>NZ_CABVQK010000001.1 GCF_902499335.1 Burkholderia lata
TGCGGTTGCGCGGCGAACGGCAGCAGCCCGCCGAGCCGGCCGAGCAATTCGCCGAGTACCGGCGCAGCGGTGCCGATAACCGCGCCGCCGATGCCTTGCGGCGCGAACGCCGCCTGCGGCTGGGCCGAGAACGGCAGCAGCCCGCCCAGTTGCCCGGCGACGGTGCCGACGGTGGGTGCGACCGATTTCAGGATGTCGCCGAACACGCCTTGCGGGGCGAACGCCGCTTGCGGTTGCGCGGCGAACGGCAGCAGCCCGCCGAGCCGGCCGAGCAATTCGCCGAGTACCGGCGCAGCGGTGCCGATGACCGCGCCGCCAATGCCCTGCGGCGCGAACTCCCCTTGCGCAACCGTCGTCGCGTAAGCCGGAACGTGTCCCGAAACAGCGAGCGGTACCCCCGGCAATGCATGGTGTACATGAGTCATTTTCGAGTCCTTGATGAAGAGGAAACTGTCGGCACACGAGCCGCAGGCCTGCGTCGCGTGCGCCGTCGACATGCCGGCCGGCGACGCCTCCATCGGCCCGCTACGCATGGGTCAACGGAAACATCGGACGAATCGGCAAGTCGATTCTGCAAGTCGGGTCCCGCCGGTTCCATACGGCAAATGCGGTATGCGTGTCGCTATGACGAGCCGGGGTTTGCAACGGGAAATGGGTCGGTGAGCCAGCCTGACAACACGGCCGTATGGAGGAGCGCGCAGATGTTGGGCGAGGCCGTCTTGCGGAGAAGATGCGTGCGATGCTTGCGGGCGGTCTGGTCGCTGATGCCGAGCACACGGGCGACCTGCTTGTCGCTCATGCCGGCCGCGAGCAGGTTCAGGATCTCGCGTTCGCGCGACGAGAACGGGTCAGGACGACGCTGGATACCGTTTTTTTGAGCACGTCAGGAAAAAGAATGAAATAGCGCATCGTCAGTTGCGCTGATTTCCTGAAGCCGAATTTATCGAGGAGATTTTCGCGATGCTTACGCGCGGTATATACGGAAACGGCCAGTTCGACCGCGATTTCACGGTCGGTCAGGCCTTGCGCGATCAAGCCCAACACGACTGTCTCGCGTGCAGTGAGTTTCAAAATGGATCCCCGTCGACAATTGAAAGGGCATCCCCTCTTTTGTCACGGGAGTAGCGGTCTCCTTCGAATATTCACGACAACCTCACTGGCGACCGGACATCTCTCCTGGTGCACGCGACATGCCAAGGCGGATGCGCTTGAGACTGCTTCGTCATTTCCGGGTCGCCCGTTATAAAACGACTTTTTTCTGATTATTCTCGGCTGCGAGATGGTCGGGGCAGCCGTGTGCCGGCTATTTGAATTCAGGGCGATCGGGACGATGCATCATACGCCCGCCGCTCGATTTCGCATGATGATTGATATCACTGATTGAATCGGTCGACCGGGCATGCATCGAAATTCGATTTCATTAGTGAATTCATATTTTTGTTTATAATTTTTAAAATTAAAAACAAAAGTGAAACTTTCGTTCTCAAATTCGAGATGAGGCAATCGGCCATACGGGTTCAAATCCCGGATCGAATGCTCAGCCTCAAATTGGCGACAAGCCGGCTCTGCCGACCAGGAACCACGTGCGGAATTCGCCCATGCCTTTCGCCGCGATCAAGCCACGCTCCTCGAAGACGAACGATTCACCCAGCATGGCTCGCGTCGCCTCCGTCAACTGCACGCGCCCGGCGACGCCCTGCGATTCCATCCTGCTCGCGAGATTGACGGCTGCTCCCCACAGGTCGTAGATGAACTTGCGCTTGCCGATCACGCCGGCCACGACCTCGCCGCTGTTGATGCCGATTCGCAATTTCAGGTTGCAGCGTCTGACCGCGTTGAACCGGGCCAGCGCATCGATCATGTCGAGCGCCATGTGCGCGGCCCGCGTCGCGTGATCCGCAGCGGGAACGGGCAGCCCCGCGGCCGCCATGTACGCGTCGCCAATCGTCTTGATCTTCTCGAGGCCGCGGTGGTCGGCAATGGTGTCGAAGCCGGTGAAGATCTCGTTGAGCATTTCGACCAGCTGCTCGGGACGCATGCCGGCCGAGAAGCCGGTGAAGTCCACGATATCCGCGAACAATACCGACACGTCGGCGAAGCGGTCCGCGATCACTTCCGGAAAGCTCCCGGTGATATCGTCGAGATGCACCTTCAGCCGCTCGGCAATCGGATAGGGCAGCATATTGAGCAGCAGCCGCTCCGACACCTTCTGCTCGGCCACGACCTTCGCATACAGGCTCTGCAACTCGCCACTCTGGCGGCGAATCAGCGCATGGCTCGCCTCCACCTCCCGCACCTTCTGCTCGAGCGCGTCACCGCGCTTGCGCAACTCCCCGTGTAGCAACCGTACTTCCAGCATGTTGCGAACCCGCATCAGCACTTCCGCCAGATCGAATGGCTTGCTGATGAAGTCCTTCGCGCCGACCTGCAACGCGCGCAGCTTGTGGGCCGGCTGGGCGGTGATCACGATGACCGGGAGATAGCTGTCCGCCTCGAGCGACTTCAGGCTTTCCATCACCTGGAAACCGTCAGTGCCGGGCATCTGCAGATCCAGCAGGATCAGATCGTAGTGGTGCCGGCGATGCAGTTCGTGGACGGCGGAGGCATCCGCTGTCGATTCGACGCGTGCATACCCGGCCCGGCGCAGGATCTGCTCGAGCAGCAGGATATTGGCCTCCAGATCATCGACGACCAGGATCCGGGCATCGAGAATCGCTGACGAATCGATCATGGTTCCAGCCCTGCCGGCCTGTCCACGCTATTTCCGCGCCGTCACCGGCGCAATGGCTTCCACAAGTGCGCGCATGAAGGGGGCGATCTTGATCGGCTTGATCAGATAGCGGAAGAAACCCGCCTCCAGGCCTTGCTCGACGTCATGCGGCATCGCATTCGAACTGAGCGCGATGACGGGAATGTCCGCCGTCTCGGGATACTTGCGCAACAGGTCGAGTGCTTCGATCCCGCTGATGTCGGGCAGGTTGATGTCCATCACGATCACCCGCGGCTGCACGCTGCGCGCCAGTTCCACACCGAGCCGGCCAGTCGGGGCACCGAGCATGCGCAGGTCCGCGCGCCGCGCAATCAGTTGCTCGACGAGCTTCAGGTTGGCCGGATTGTCCTCGACATAGAGCACGGTATGCACGGACGCCCCGGCTGCATCGTTGCCGGTTGCGCCCGAGGCCGGCGTGTCGGGCTGTGCGGCGAGTGTCGCCGCCATGTCTGGCGCAGGCGCCGAATCCAGTTCGATCCAGAAGACACTCCCCTTGCCGGGTGTACTGTCGACACCGATGCCGCCACCCATCAACTCCATCAGCCGCTTTGCGACCACCAGGCCGATGCCCGTACCCTCTTCTGCGCCGGCTTCCTGTCCCAGGCGGTTGAACGGCTGGAAGAGCCCACCCACCTGCTCCGGAGACAGGCCCGGGCCCGTGTCGCTGACACTCACGCGAACCCGACCCGGCACGGGCACGCTGCAGGTAACGTCGACCGCGCCCGACGGGCAGTTGTACTTGACCGCGTTCGACAGCAGATTGATCAGGACCTGCTTGACGCGCGTGCGGTCGGCACGGACATGACATGACGTCCCGACCTGCGGAAAGGTCATCCTGATACCCCGTTGCAGCGCCTGCGTCACGATCATCGAATCGCACTCTCGCAGCACGTCGTCCAGCGATACGGATTCGGGCGAGATTGCCACTTGCCCGGCGTCGATCTTCGCGAGATCGAGCACGTCGTTGATCAGTTCGAGCAGATGCCATCCTGCCCGCAGAATCTGGTCGATGCTCGCCTGTTGCGACGAGGTCGGCGGTGGAGAATCGGTCGCCATCAGTTGGGCGAACCCGAGAATCGCATTGAGCGGGCTGCGCAACTCGTGGCTCATGCTGGACAGGAAGTCCGATTTCGCACGGTTGGCTCGCTCGGCCGCGGCCAGGGCTTGCTTGCGATCATCGATGTCGGTGACGGTTCCCACCCACTTCACGATATTGCCGTTCGCATCCTTCAACGGCGATGCACGTTCCAGGTGCCATCGATAAGTGCAATCGGACATTCGCCATATGCGCACTTCGATTTCATATTCAGTACCGCTTTCAATCGCGCGCTCCCAGTGCGCGACTTCGGATTGCACGTCATCCGGATGTATCGTCGACATCCAGTTCCACCCCTCCACTTGAGCAAACCCCAGCTCCGTATACTTCTCGATCCGCCGGTTGACGTAGTCGACCGAGCCATCGGGCCCGGCCGTCCATACGATATGGGGTATCGCATCTGCAAACGACCTGAAACGCCGCTCGACGTCAGCTTCGATTTCCGGACAAGAGCGATTCGTCGATACGAGCGGTTGTTTCATGATGCAACCCCAAATCAAACACCGCGGCAACCGTGACGAAGCCACTGAACCCCGTGGGGACGGGTCCGGGCGCTTCCGGGATCAGAAGCGATCCGTCTGACGACATTCGATAGCGAGTCCACCCGGGCGCATTGTCACGACGTTGCCCTTATCGTCTCGCGAGCATTAACAATGCGCCTAGTGCGAGGCAGTGTGCAAGGGTGCGCGGATCATCGCTGCCGTTGCTTCACGAAGCGTCACGTTGGTATCCGGCGATATGGCGAGCAACTGTCGTCCAGCTATGTCGCCTTCCCCTCCCACAAACCCACATCGCTACCCATGGACAACCTTGAGATCAAGGATATAAAGGGCGTTGCAGAAGCTATCGGAATACTCGGTAAACCTTGAGTGGTGGAAGGCCGCAGACGCCAACTGCCGCGTGCACAGGCGCACTCGGCAAGACTCCCTCGATCGCAGATGGCTTCCTATCCGCGACGCTACCCAGATTTGCCCCGGCAGCAATCCAATATCGACGCCAATGCAATACTGGCAAGGGTCTCCGAGCATATTCCCGACAAGATTTCCCATGGCCCCTGCTACCCTCGGGAGTCTCCCCACAAGCCGCCACGGCTTTGCGAACGGTGCTGGCGCGTGAGAGCTCACGGCCGCAGACGACCCGAGCGGTAAGCAAAAGGCCGCTACGGAGATGATGCAATTGCGTTAGCCATGTTCGGTAGCCTCCACACTTGAAGGCTAGCGCTCACGCGTGCTATATCGAGTGCGTCAAAAATCGGCCGACGCGGACAAATAGAGCGTACGCGGCGCGCCAAGCGAGATCGTGCCGTACGACGCGACGCCCGACCAGTACTTGCGATCGAACACATTGGCGATACCGGCCCGAAACACGGTTTGCTTGCCGTACAGCCGGGTGCGATAGCGTGCGCCAAGATCGACGGTGGTCCACGACGCCACGGACTGCGTGTTCGCCTGGTTCACGTATTCGCGGCCGGTGTAGTTGACGCCGCCTGTCAGCGTGAATCCCGTCGCACGCGGCACATCCCACTCGAGGCCGACATTTGCCATCACGTTCGGTACGCCGACCGGACGATTGCCTTGTGTCGCCGCGCTATTCGTCTTCGTCAGCGTCGCGTCGAGCAGCGTGATGCCGGCCAGTGCGCGCACGCCGCGCATTGGCTCGCCGGACACGGACAGTTCAAGCCCCTGGTTGCGCTGTTCGCTGTCGACCGTGTACACGGTACCGAACAGCTGGCCGCTCGGCTTGGTGATCCGGAACGCGGCCAGCGTAGCGGCCACGCTGCCTGAATCGATCTTCACACCGACTTCCTGCTGCTTCGTCTTGTACGGCGCAAAGACCTGTCCTGCGTTTGACGCGACGGACGGCGCGACGTCACCTTTGCTCAACCCTTCGATGTAGTTTGCGTAAAACGACACGCCGCGCCACGGTTTCACGACGAGCCCGACGAGTGGCGTCACGGCACTGTCGTTGTACGACGCGGACTTCGCACCGGTCGTCGCGTTGAAGTTGTTCGACTTCACGTATTGCTGCCGCACACCCAGCGTGAGCTGCACGCGCTCGTCGAATGCGCCGATCGTGTCGGCCACCGCGACGCCATACAGTGTCGAATCCGACACCTTCGGCACCGCCGCCGGCGAAGCGATATCCTGCGGGGGACTCACAACCGGAGCATAGAGGTTCGACCGTACCGTCGCGCCGCTGACGCTCGCGCTCGCGATCCGGTCGCGATAGACGTTCGCTTGCAGGACGACCGCATGACTAAGCGCGCCAGTATTGAAGCGCGCGCGCACACCGGTATCCGCGCTCGACCGGTTGACCTGGAACTTCCAGTTCTGCACGACGGCGGACGTATCGCCCTGTGCGTTCAGGATCGTCGGCGTCTGGTCGGACAGCCGCGACACGTCGGATTTAGCGGCACCGAGGTCGGCGAATGCAGTCACGCGATCGTTGATGTCGTACTCGGCATGCAGCAGCACCGACGTGTCGTTCGACTTGTACCAGGCCCAAGGTTGGGTGACGTTGCGACGCCCTTCCGACGCGGCCGGCACCGGGATGCCCGACGCGACGACGAACGGCCGCGTCGGCGAGTCGATCCACTGATACTGCTCGATCACGTCGAGCGACGCGCGCAAGCGCTCGCCCTGGTAGTCGAGCGACAGCGCGCCAACCTCCGCACGCGAACGCTGGTTGTCGAGCGGCGTCGGCCCTTGGCGGTGCAGGCCGTTGAAGCGCACGCCGAACTGCCGGTCGCTGCCGAAGCGGCGGCTCACGTCGATCGCGCCACCGACCTGCGCGTCGGACGTATAGTCGGCGGTCAAGCGGGTAAGATCCCGGCCGAGCGGCCGCTTCGGCACGACATTGACGACACCGCCGACACCGCCGTTCGGCGACATGCCGTATAGCAGCGCGGCCGGGCCCTTCAACACCTCGACGCGCTCGATGTATTCCTTGAACAGGTGATAGTTCGGCGACACGCCATAGACGCCGTCGAACGCGACTTCGCTCACGTTGCCTTCATTGATCGGAAAGCCACGAATGAAGAACGAATCGGTCACGCCGCCGGCCTGGCCGGTGAAGCGCGTCGACGCATCGCGGTTCAGCACGTCGGCGAGGGTCGCGGCCTGCACGTCGGCGATGTGTTGCGCCGTATAGCTCGATACGCTGAACGGCAGGTCGGTGTTACGCCTGTCGCCGAGCAGCCCGGCCCGCGCGCCGCGCGTCACCTGGCCGCCCGCGTATGCGGCGGTCGGATCGAGCGATGACGCGCGCACGTCGAGCGCCGGCAGCACCGTCGCGTCGGTGCCGGACGCGCCTGACGGGAAGCCGGCCGACGTCTGCGCATGGGCCTGGCCGGCGCACGTCGATGCGACCGTCATCGCGAACATCGAATGGACTGCGAAATAAATTGACCGGCGAAAACCGGACGCTGGGCCGGACGACCTCAACACCCGGCCGGATTCGACTTGTTGCCGTAACGACATGACCTCCCCCACCTGCTCTCCGAGCGCTGTGCGGGCGCACAGCATGTGTCTTGAAATTGTTCGGAAAGATACATGTAACGATAATGATTCGCAACATTATTCGCATTTTCGAACTTCGAAATCTCCTGCCCGGATCTCGTGAGACTCCGCGGCGCCTTGTCGAAGTGAACAGATCCGGGGCCCGGTGGAGTCCCGGTCCGCCTCCACGGCACATCACGCGGGTCCTGAACACCAGCGGTGGGTATAACTGGCGATCAGCGCGACGCCTGTGGCGGGCAGACGGCTCATGTTGTCGCCGTTGCGCATGAGCCGGTTGTACATCGGCCCATCCCCGCGCAAAAACGGACCATGCAGCGTCGCGGGAAAAAATCCGAGGATCAATCTGAACCGCGGCGACACTTTGCCGTCACGGCAACCGCTCCGTCTCCGCCACCGGCTCGAGCAACGAATCGTCGTCTTCCGCACCGCGTTCAAAACGCCGCGCCAGCCGGTCGAAATACAGGTAGACGACGGGCGTCGTGAACAGCGTCAGCAGTTGCGACAGGATCAGCCCGCCGACGATCGCAATGCCCAGCGGCACGCGCAACTCGGCGCCCGCGCCATGCCCGATCGCGAGCGGCAGCGCGCCGAACAGCGCGGCAAGCGTCGTCATCATGATCGGCCGGAAGCGCAGCACGCAGGCCTGGCGGATCGCCGCGGCCGGCGCGAGGCCCTGCTCGCGCTCGGCCACCAGCGCGAAGTCAATCATCATGATCGCGTTCTTCTTGACGATACCGATCAGCAGGATGATGCCGATCATGCCCATGATCGACAGATCCTGCCCGAAGAGCTGCAACGCAAGCAACGCCCCGACGCCCGCTGACGGCAGCGTCGAGATGATCGTCAGCGGATGGATCGGGTTCTCGTACAGCATCCCGAGCACGAGGTACACGACGACGAGCGCGGCGAGAATCAGGTACGGCTCACTCGCGAGCGAAGCCTGGAACGCCTGCGCCGTGCCCTGGAACGTGCCCGAGAGCGTATCGGGTTTGGACGCAGCCGCCTCCGCCGCGCGAATGGCCGCGACCGCGTTGCCGAGCGATTGCCCCGGTGCGAGATTGAACGAGATCGTCACGGCCGGGAACAGCCCCTGGTGGTTGACCGAGATCGGCGACACGTTGTTCTCGATGCTCACCAGCACGTTCATCGGCACGAGTTCGCTCGTCAGCGGAGAACGCACGTACAGGTGCGCGAGCGCGTCGGTCGTCAACTGGAAGGCCGGATCGACCTCCTCCACGACGTGATACTGGTTCAGCGACGTGAAGAGCGTCGCGATCTGGCGCTGGCCGAACGCGTCGTACAGCGTGTCGTCGATCGCCTGCGCGGTAATGCCGAAGCGCGACGCGGTGTTGCGGTCGATCACGATCGTCGCGCTCGTCGCCGACGCCTGCTGGTCGGACGTCACGTCGGTCAGTTGCGGCAGCGTGGCAAAACGCTTCGTCAGGCGCTGCGCCCACTGGTTCAGCTCCTGCACGTCCGCGTCCTGCAGCGTGTACTGGTATTGCGCGGCGCTGATCCGTCCGCCGACCTGGATGTCCTGCCTGACCTGCATCGACAGCGTAATGCCCGTCACCTTCGCCAGCTTCGGCCGCAACCGCGCGAGCACCTGCGTCGCACTCGCCGTGCGCACGCCGAACGGCTTCAGGTTGATCATCACGCGCCCCTGGCTCACGGTGGGATTCGGGCCGATCCAGTAATAGGTGTTGTCGACGGCCGGATCGGCCTCGACGATGCGGCCGAGCTGCTGCATCTTCTGCGCCATCGCCTGCGGCGAGATGTCGGGCGCGGCCTGCGCGACGCCCATGATCAGCCCCGAATCCTCCTGCGGGAAGAAACCCTTCGGCATATGGACGAACAGCGCGGCCGTCAGCGCGACGGTTGCGACGGTCACCGCGAGCATCGTCTTGCGATGCGCGAGCGCCCAGTCGAGGCCGCGCTCGTAACGGCGTTCGACCGCGACGAACGCGACTTCAAGCCAGCGTTCGAGCGTGCGCAGCCGGCCGCCGTCCGAGCCCGGCGGGCGAATCAGCCAGCCGCACAGCATCGGCGTGACGGTCAGCGACACCAGCGCCGACATCACGATCGCGACGCTCACCGTCACCGCGAATTCGCGGAACAAACGGCCGACGATGCCGCCCATCATCAGGATCGGGATGAACACCGCGATCAGCGAGATCGTCATCGACACGATCGTGAAACGCACCTCGCGCGCGCCAAGCAGCGCGGCACGCATCTTCGGCACGCCCTCCTCGATGTGGCGCATCACGTTCTCGATCACGACGATCGCATCGTCGACAACGAAGCCCACCGCGATCGTGAGCCCCATCAGCGACAGGTTGTCGAGGCTGTAGTCGAGCAGATACATCACGCCGAACGTCGCGACCAGCGACAGCGGGATGGTGAGGCTCGGAATCACGGTGGCCCACACGTTGCGCAGGAACGAGAAGATCACCATCACGACGAGCGCGATCGTCAGCATCAGCGTGAACTGCACGTCGTGCACCGACGCGTCGATCGTCTGCGTGCGGTCGCCGACCACGTGCACGTGCGCGGCCGCGGGCAGCGACGCCTCGAGCTGCGGCAAGCGCGACGTGATGTTGCGGATCGTCTGGACCACGTTGTAGCCCGGCTGCTTGTGCACGTCGATGATGATCGCGCGCTCGTGCTGCAGCCAGGCGGCCTGCTGCGTGTCCTCCGCCGCCTCGACCACGGTACCGAGATCGTCGAGCCGAACCGGTGCGCCGTTCTTGTAGGCCACGACCAGATTGCGGTAGCTCGCCGCCGACGTGAGCTGGTCGGTCGCATTGAGCACGATCGAGCGGTCCGGGCCGTTGAGGTTGCCCTTCGGCGCGTTGACGGTCTGCACGCCGACGATCGAGCGCACGTCCTCCAGCGTGAGCCCGCGGGCCGCGAGCTTGTCCGGGTCGATGCGAATCCGCACCGACGGCCGCTGCTGCCCGTGGAAATCGACGAGGCCGACGCCGGGCATCTGCGAGATCTGCTGTGCGAGAAAGTTCTCCGCATAGCTGTCGAGCTGCGTGAGCGTCAGCGACGGCGAGGTCAGCGCCAGCGACAGCATCGTGAAGTCCGCCGGGTTGACCTTCTCGTAGGTCGGCGGGTTCGGCAGGTTCTTCGGCAGCGTGCCGCCGGCCGCGTTGATCGCCGTCTGCACGTCCTGCGCCGCGCTGTTGATGTCGCGCGACAAATCGAACTGGATCGCGATCGAGGTCGTGCCGAGCGAGCTCGACGACGTCATCTGCGTGATACCGGAGATGTTCGACAACTGCCGCTCGAGCGGCGTCGCGACCGAAGTCGCCATCGTGTCCGCGCTCGCGCCCGGCAGCTTCGCGACGACCTGGATGGTCGGGAAATCGACCTGCGGCAGCGGTGCGACGGGCAGCATGAAGTACGCGACGAGCCCGACGAGCAGCACCGCGAGCGCGAGGAACGACGTCGCGATGCGCCGGCGGATGAACAGTTCGAGCAGGCTCATGACGATGCGTCCAGCGTGGCAGCCGGCGCGGGTGCCGCGGCTTCATCGCGTGCGTCGACGCGCTTCGCCGCAACCGGCGTCCCCGGATTGAGGCGGCTCTGTCCTTCGAACACGACGAGATCGCCGGCAGCAACGCCGCTCACGATCTCCATCATCCCGTCGACCGCGGCACCCGTGCGCACCGCGCGCAGTTGCGCCTTGCCCGACGCATCGATCGCAAAGAGCTGCGGGCCCGCCTGCGTGTTGACGATCGCGCGGCTCGGCACCGCGAGCCGCTGGCGGTCGGTGCGCAGCAGCACCTGCGCATTGACGAGCTCGCCCGGCCACAGCTTGCGATCGGTGTTGGCAAACGCGCCCTTCAGCTTGATCTGGCCGGTGGTGCGGTCGACCTGGCTGTCGATGAAGCTCAACGTGCCTTGCGCGAGCGGCGCGCCGCCCGCGCGTGCCGTGACGGTCACGGGCAACGGCGCGCTCTGCTGGCCGGCCAGCACGTCGGGCAGCACGTCCTGCGGCACCGAGAACTGCACGTCGATCGGCTCCATCTGCGTAACGGTCGCGATGCCCGTCGCGTCGCCCGGATGCACGATCGCGCCGAGATCGGCCTCACGCGCGCCGACGCGCCCGGCGAACGGCGCCGTCAGCGTCGTAAAGCCCAGTTGCAGGCGATCGTTCTGCACGATCGCCGCATCGGCCGCGACCGTCGCCGCAAGCGCCTTGACCTGCGCGCGCGCCGTATCGACGCTCTGCGTCGTCGCCGCGCCGATGCCGACGAGCTTCGAATAGCGGTCGAAATCGAGCTTTGCGTTCTCGAGACTTGCCTGATCCTTGCCTTGAGTCGCCTCCGCCTGGTGCAACTGGGCAGTGAGCGGCCCCTGGTCGAGCTGCGCGAGCACCTGCCCGGCCTTGACGTCCTGTCCTTCCGCGAACAGCACATGCTGCAACTGGCCATCGACTCGGACCTTCACGTCGACGGCGTTGCGCGCCTGCACGGTGCCGACCGCGACGGCACGGATCGGGAAATCGGCCAGCACCGGATGGCCGGCGACGACGGGCACGGCCGGCACGGCGGCATGTGCCGCTTGTCTCGGCCACTGCCACCAGACGATGAGTGCGACTGCGGCGACAGCGCCGACGGCGAACCCGGGCGAAAGGCGGCGGCCGCGCCGCGGCGGTTGTTGCGGAGGAAGATCGGCAGCGTGATTCATGGCACGAGGGAATGGGATGAAGTGTCGAGCAACGCGGCGGGAGCAATCGCGCTGGCCACGGCCGGCGCGCGTTCCGTCACGCCGAAGCCGCCGCCGAACGCACGGAACAATCCGACGGAGGCCTGCAGCCGCGCCAGGCGCGTCTGCACGAGCGCGTCGTCGGACTGGTAGCGCGTACGCTGCGTATCGAGCACGGTGAGGAAATCGACGGTGCCGCTGCGGTACTGCGCCTCGGCGAGCTGCGCGGCCTTGCCCGCTGCATCGGCGGCCTCCTGGTCGGCCGTCTCGACTTGCTGCTGCTGCGACGCGGCGCTCAGCATGTCCTCGACGTCCTGCAGCGCGGTGACGATCGTCTGCCGGTAGTCGGCGACGCTCTTCGCGGACGCCGCCTCGGTCGCGTGCAGTTGCCCACGCAGCGCACCACCGTCGAAGATCGGCGCGGTCAGCGCGGCGGCCACGCTCGCGAACGGGCTCGACAGGAAATGCGACAGCGCGCTGCTGCTCAGCCCGCCGTCAGCCGTCAGCACGAGGTTCGGAAAGAACGCGGCGCGCGCCGCCCCGACGTCGTAGTTGGCCGCCTGCAAGCGCGCTTCGGACGCGCGAATGTCCGGGCGCGTGTCGAGCAGACTGGCCGGCAGGTTCGGGCGCGGTTGCGGCACCGCGATACCCGCGAGCGGCACCGCCGTGACGTCGAAGCCCTCGGGCACTGCGCCAACGAGGGTCGCGAGCAGATGGAGGTTCTGCCCGAGCTGCTGGCGCAGCGCCGGGATCGTCGCGTCGAAGCTCGCGAGCACGTTGCGCTGCTGCTGCACCTGCAGCTCGGTCGCGACGCCCGCCGCCTGCTGGGCCTGCAGCAACGCGAGGATACGCGCGGCATTCGCCGAGATCGACTGCGCGAGCGCCACGCGCTGCCGCAGGCTCTGCACCTGGAAATAGGTATCGACGATCGATGCGGTCAGGGTCAGCGCGACCGTGTCGCGGTCGAAGCCCGCGGCTTGCGCGAGCATGCCCGCCGCGTTCGCGTTGGCCGCGTTGCGGCCCCAGAAATCGATCTCATAGCTCGCCTCGGCGAACAGGCTCTGGCTGCGGCTCGAACTTCCCGAGCCCGACGAACCGCTGCTGCCGCTGCGGTGATGACTACGGTCGAACGTACCGTTCAGCGATAGCGACGGATAGAGCGGCGCGCCGGCCTTTTCCGCGTTGGCGCGTGCCTCGTCGACACTGGCAAGCGCCGACGCGAGCGAATAGTTGTGCTGCAGGCCGCGCTCGACAAGCGCATCGAGCGCGGTGTCGCCATACGCGCGCCACCAGCCGCTCGCCACCGGCACGGTGCCGGCGAGCGACGCCTGCGCGGCGTCGTTCCACGCGGCGGGCGCGGGTGGCGCCGGCCGCTGGTAGGCTGGCACGAACGAACAGCCTGCCAGCGCAAGCGAAGCCGCCAGCAACGTGGCGGCGGCCCGGCAACGAACCGACATGCGGGTTGCGGCGCGCCGAGGCGGCGAACCGTTCGACCGAAGCATGGAGCGACTCCCTCGCAACTATGATGCGACGAGGATAGCGACGCGTTCCTGTCCGGCCTTTCGCTCGAAGATGAACTAAATTTCATGCGCGGCGGCGTGCGCCGCGTGCCGGCTCAGTCGCCCGCGCGCACCATGTAGCCGGCGCCGACGACGGTATGAATCAGCGGCTGCGCGAAATCGCGGTCGACCTTGCCGCGCAGCCGGTGCATGTGCATGTCGATCACGTTGCCGCGCGGCTCGAACTGGTAGTCCCAGGCCGCCTCGAGCAGCATGCTGCGCGTGACGACCTGCCCCGCATGGCGCATCAGGCACTCGAGCAGCAGGTATTCGCGATGCTGCAGTTGCAGGTCGCGACCGCCTCGGCTCGCGCGGCGCGTGCGGCGGTCGAGCGACAGGTCGGCCACACGCAATTCGTCTTGCAGCCGCGAGCGGTCGGCTCGGCGTGCCAGCGCCTCGACGCGCGCCAGCAACTCCGCGAACGCGTACGGCTTGGCGAGATAGTCGTCGCAGCCGGCGCGGATCCCGGCGACGCGGTCGCCCAGGCCCGCGATCGCGGACAGCATCAGCACCGGCGTCGCGCGATCGTGCTCGCGCAGGCGCCGTACCAGCTCGATGCCGTCGAGCCCCGGCAGCTTCCGATCGGTGACGATCACGTCGTAGATGCCCTCACGCGCAAGCGCGAGGCCGAGCGCGCCGTCGCCCGCCGTATCCACGACGTGGCCACTCTCGGTCAGGCCGCGCGCGATGAACTGCGCGCCGCGCGCGTCGTCTTCGACGATCAGGATCCGCATGCTGGAACGATTTAGGTTAAATTTATTTCATGTTGGCGCGAACCGGATGTTGGACAAGCCGGCGCATACTGCCAGCGCCTAGTTTACGCTTCGCGCGCGACCGGCGAGCCGATGCACCTTCCCTGGCGGATCCCTGATGCCCACACTCCTGGTCGTCGAAGACGATCATCAGACCCTCGACGAAATCGTCTCCGCGCTCACCGACTACGGCTGGACGGTCGAATCCGCGCGAACGGGCCGCGACGGCCTCATGCTCGCGGTCGCGAAACAGTACGACGCGATCGTGCTGGACCGGATGCTCCCCGGCGGCCTCGAGGGGCTCGGCATGCTCGCGGCGATCCGCAGCGCCGGCGTGACCACGCCCGTGCTGATCCTGAGCGCGCTGTCCGCGGTCGACGAGCGCGTGCGCGGCCTGCGCGCGGGCGGCGACGACTACCTGACGAAGCCGTTCGACTTCATCGAGCTCACGGCCCGCCTCGACGCGCTGATGCGCCGGCGCGACGCGCCCGCGAGCGCCGAGCACGCCTATCAGGTCGGGCCGCTGTCGCTCAACCTGCTGACGCGCGAAGTCACCTGCGCCGGGCGGCCGGTCGCGCTGCTGCCGCGCGAATACCTGCTGCTCGAATTCCTGATGCGGCATGCCGACCAGACCGTGAGCCGCACGATGCTGTTCGAGGCCGTCTGGGGCTATCGGCTCGACGAGCGCACCAACGTGATCGACGTGCATGTCAGCCGCCTGCGCAAGAAGCTCGATCCGACCGGCGCGCTGTCGCTGATCCGGACGGTACGCGGCTCGGGATATACGCTCCGTGCAACTGACTGACCTCCATCGCACCACCAGCTTCCGGCTCGCGACGCTGTTCCTCGCGATGTTCGGCATCGTGTCGCTCGTGCTGTTCGCATATCTGTACGTCGAGATCACCGGCTTCGAGACGGAACGCATCGACGACTGGCTGGTGCGCGAACACGCTGCCACCGTGCGCGACGCCAACGCCGACCTCGCCGCGCGCTTCACGCACCAGAGCCAGTTCGATCCGCGCCAGCAGCGGCCGTTCGGCCTGTTCGACGCGCAGGGCAGGCACGTCGCGGGCGGCTATATGGGCGACCGCCCGCCGATCCCGGTTTTCGACAAGCCTTTTTCGATGCGACTGACCGTGAGCGGGGAGCGCCGCGTTCCGGGCCGCTGCATCGCCGCGCAGTTGCCGGACGGCCGCACCGCGCTCCAATGCCAGAACACGCGCGAGCTCGATCACTTCGACGAGGAACTGCTGCACGTACTCGCGACGGCCGGGCTGCTGATGCTGCTGACGGGGCTCGTCGGCGCCGCGTTCGTCGGCGTCGGCGCGGTGCGGCGGCTCGACGCCGTCACGCGCTCGATCGAGGAGATCGTGTCCGGCAACCTGAGCCTGCGGCTGCCGGTCCATACGAAACACGACGACATGGGGCGGCTCGTGCATGTCGTCAACGGCATGCTGGACGAGATCGAGCGGCTGATGCACGAGGTCAAGGGCGTGTGCGACGCAATCGCGCACGACCTGCGTACGCCGCTCACGCGCCTGCTCGCGGGGCTCGAACGCGCGCAGCGCCGC
This sequence comes from Burkholderia lata, assembly GCF_902499335.1. Classification (GTDB taxonomy): domain Bacteria; phylum Pseudomonadota; class Gammaproteobacteria; order Burkholderiales; family Burkholderiaceae; genus Burkholderia; species Burkholderia lata_B. Next base: position 15,983 of record NZ_CABVQK010000001.1, read on the forward strand.
GCGCGCAGCGAGGCCGATTATCGCGCCGCAATCGACGACACGATCGCCGAGGCCGGCAGCATCCTGCACACGTTCAATGCCCTGTTGCGCATCTCCGAGATCGAATCGCACGCGCGCCAGCAGAATTTTTCCATCGTGGATCTCGCCACCGTCACCGATGACGTCGTCGAGTACTACGAACCAACCGCCGAGAACAAGCACATTACGCTCGACTATCGGCGCGTGCCGGATGTTTCGTTCGAATTGCGGGGCGACCGCAACCTGCTGTTCGAGGCATTGGCCAATCTCGTCGACAACGCGATCAAGTTCGCGCCGGACGGCGGCCACGTGTCGATCCAGCCGTTTCGCGATTCGGCGGGGGTTGGTATCACGATCGCAGACAACGGCCCGGGCATCGCGCCGGACGAGCGGCAGGCGGTGCTGCGGCGCTTTTATCGTGCGGAGACGAGCCGCCATACGGCCGGCAGCGGCCTCGGGCTCAGTCTCGCTGCCGCGATCGCGACGATGCACGGGATGACGCTGCGCTTCAACGACGTCGACGTCGGCTGCAGCGTCACGTTGCATGCGCCACGCGCGCGCGCGGAACGCGGTCGCGCGCCGGACAGCACGGCACCGGCGTAGCCGGACGTGCCGACGTCCTGGCCTTCCTGCATCTTTCGACGCTCAGGCGTCAGGCAGGATGTGACGCGCCGGGTTGCAGACGGGCGTCGACGACCGCCCGCGCAGGCGCCACGACATGCGGTCGCACACGAAGCGCCGCTTCGACGAACGGGTTAGTGCAGGTTTATCTGGCTGTGATGCCGTGGACGGGGTTGCCGCGTTCACGGCGACTGGCGGAAGGCAGCCAGAGTCGAACTGACCCGGGAGTGTCTGACACCCCCAACCGAGTTTGAAGCCCGGCCGTACCACCGGATACGAATGCCTTCCGTGGGAAAAGAACAAAAAGAACAACGAGCGCCTACGCCTGAATACCCGACCAACCGCTGTCAGGCCGCAGGAAGTGAAGATCGCGGTGGAAACGAGTATACCCAACCCGATCGAAGAACTCGAGAATCTGGATCGCGCGCTTGCGGCCGAGCCCCGTCGCGTCGCGAAACGTCGCGGCATCGAGCCCGTCGTCGCGCGACGGCGCGAGATGCGCGACCAGCTCCGCAAGCTCGCGCACGACGTCCGCGTGATAGAACAGGTCGCGCACGACCTGGTGCACGTCGCCGCGCCGCGCGAGCTTGCGCAGCAAGGTACGCACCGCGTCCTCGGCCGCGCCCGTGTCACGGGCCAGGTCGCGCACCCACGGCGGATCGAAGCGCCCCGCATGAATCAGCGGCAGCAGTTGCCGCGCCAGCGCTTCCTCACGCGGCTCGAGGCTCACCGAATGCGACGGCAGGTGCAGCCACGGCCCGCTTCGCGCAACTTCGCCGCCGGCCACCAGCGCATCGACGAGTGCACGCCACAGCGCATCGCCGGCGAGCGGCGCGGCCATCCGCCGCAAGCGCGCGGCGTCGAGCCCCTGCTCGTCGGGCATGCGCTCGTGATACGTGCGCAGCGTCTCGATCGCCCGCATCTGCAACGCACGCCAGTGCGCATGCGCAATCACCGCGCCGTCGTTCGACGCGACGTCGCGCTGCCCGATCGCGAGCGCGTCATCCGGCAACGCCAGCGCGTTCGGCGCGAAACCCGTCAGATGCGTGAGCATCGCGCGCGGAATGCCGAGCGGCGCCTGCGCGAGCAGCGCATCGAGGCGCCCTTCGTCGAGCCATTCGGCAAGCGCGTCGAGCCACGCGCGGCGCTCGGGCGTCCGACGCTTGCGCGCCGGCCCGAACGGGTCGAGCACGCGGCCGCCGCCGACCGTGCGCGTCGCCTGCGGATTGCGGACGATGAACCGGTCGCCCGGTAACGCAAACACCGGCTCGTCGAATATCAGTTGCACGCGCATCCGCTGGCCAGGCGCGAGCGTATCGCCATCGAGCAGCGCGACATGCGCAACGCGATGCAGCGTGCCGAGATGCACGTGCAGCGGCGCCCAGTGCGTCAGCGTGAGCCCCGCATCCTCGAGCAGCGTCAGCTCGACGTCGAGACGCGGCGACGTCGCGACGAGCCGCGTATCGGCGACGGTGTCTCCCCGCTCGACATCGGCCTTGTCGACCCCGGCCAGATTCAGTGCGCAACGCTCGCCCGCGCGGCCAGCCTCGACCGGCCGGTTCTGCGCATGGATGCTGCGCACGCGCGCCGCGCCGCCCGTGCGCACGATCGCGAGCGTGTCGCCGGTCGCTACGCGGCCCGCGAACGCGGTGCCTGTCACGACCGTGCCCTGCCCCGCGAGCGTAAACACGCGATCGACCGCGAGCCGGAACAACCCGTCGTCGCGACGGGCACGCCACGCGATCGCCGCATCGGCCAGGTGACGCTTCAACGCGGCGACGCCCGGATCGTCCACGGCCGTCGCACGCGTTTCGAAGATCGGCACGCCGGCCAGCGTCGAATCGCTCAGCCACGTGACGATCTCGTCGCGCACTTCCGCCACGCGCGTGGCGTCGACGCGATCGCACTTCGTCAGCGCGACGGCGCCATGCGTAACGCCGAGCAGTTGCAGGATCGCTAGATGCTCGCGCGTCTGCGGCATCACACCGTCGTCGGCGGCAATCACGAGCAGCGCGAAGTCGATCCCGCACGCGCCGGCCGCCATCGTATGAATCAGCTTCTCGTGGCCCGGCACGTCGATCAGGCCGAGCACGTCGCCGTTGTCGAGCGGCGTATACGCGTAACCGAGTTCGATCGAGATGCCGCGCGCCTTCTCTTCCTTCAGGCGATCGGTATCGACGCCCGTCAGCGCGCGCGCCAGCGTCGTCTTGCCGTGGTCGATGTGTCCGGCGGTACCGACGATCATGCAGCGGTCCCTGCGGGCGGCACGCACTGTGCGACGAGCACCGCCTCGTCGGCGGCTTCGAGGCAGCGCAGGTCGAGCCGCAGTGCATTGTCGGCCACTCGGCCGATCACCGGGCGCGGCCATTCGCGCAGCCGTTTCTCGAGTTGCGCAAGTGCGCGGCCGCCGCGCTTGCCGTCCGCCGTGCGCACGACGAGCCCGGCGCTCGGCAACTGGTCGACCGGCAGCGCGCCACTGCCGATCTGGCTGAACATCGGCTCGACCGTCACGTCGAAACCGCTGCCGAGCGCGGCCTGCAGCGCTGGACGCACGCGTTCGGCGGCCTCGGCGATCTCGCGCTGCGGGCGCGTCAGCAGGCGCAGCGTCGTGAGCCGGTCACGCAGGAACTCGGGTGACTGGTAGAGGCGCAGCACGGGTTCGAGCGCCGCGAGCGTCAGCTTGCCGACGCGCAGCGCGCGCTTGAGCGGATGTTTCTTGATCTTCGCGATCAGCGCGCGATCGCCGACGATCAGGCCGGCCTGCGGCCCGCCGAGCAGCTTGTCGCCGCTGAACGTGACAACGTTTGCGCCGGCGGCAATGGTTTCCTGCACGGTCGTCTCGTGCGGCAGGCCCCATTGCGACAGGTCGGCGAGCGTGCCGCTGCCGAGATCGACGGCAACCGGCAGCCCGTGCTCGCGCGCGAGCGGCGCGAGTTCGGCGAGCGTCGCCTCCTTCGTGAAGCCGCTGATCGCGTAGTTGCTGCAGTGCACCTTCATCAGCAGCGCGGTACGCGGGCCGATTGCGTCCGCGTAATCGCGCAGATGGGTGCGGTTGGTCGTGCCGATCTCGCGCAGCTTGGCGCCCGCGCGACTCATGATGTCGGGAATGCGGAATGCGCCGCCGATCTCGACCAGCTCGCCGCGCGACACGACGACTTCCCGTTTCGTCGCAAGCGCCGACAGCGCCAGCAGCACGGCCGCCGCGTTGTTGTTGACGACGGTCGCGGCTTCCGCGCCCGTCAGTTCGCACAGCAGATCGTCGATCAGGTCGTCACGATCGCCGCGACGGCCCGTGGCAAGGTCGAATTCGAGGTTGACGGGGCGCGTGAGTACGTCGACCACCGCGCGCACCGCGTCGTCGGGCAACAGCGCACGCCCGAGGTTCGTGTGCAGCACGGTGCCGGTCAGGTTGAACACGGCGCGCACCGCGCCCGTGCTCTGCGCGGCCAGCGTGCGCGCGACGGCCGCGGCGATGCGCGGCTCGTCGAGCGGTTCGGCCGACGCGGGATCATGCTGCGCGGCGGTACGCCAGCGGTCGAGCTCGGCGCGCACCGCGTTCAGCACGCGCGTGCGGCCGTAGTCGGCGAGCAGCGGTTGCAGCGGCGCCGACGTCAGCACGCGCTCGACCGACGGCACGCGCGCCAGCACGGCATTCAATTCATTTACACCGGGTTCGGTCACGTCGTGGTGGCTCCAGTCTCATGCTTCGCAGTGGGCCGGCGCCGGCGCTCGCGCGCGACCCCGGCCCCTGCCTTCATTCCGCTTCCCGCGAGACATCCGGCCACAGCAGCGGGTTCGGCGAACTGCGCTGGTAGCCGGCTTCGTTCATCAGCAGGTCGAGCGTGAGGCTCGCGAGATCGTCCGCCAGCGGCTCGAACTCGTAGTCCTTCTCCTGATAACCGATCTTGCGATAGGTCTTGCACTCGTCACACGATTCGGCCTTGACGGCTTCGCTGCCGCCCTCGATCCCGTGATACGCGATGCCCTTCGTCGAATCGCAGTGCGAGCACTTCGTGCGCACCATGTGCCACTCGGTCGTGCACAGCCCGCATTGCAGGAAACGGTAGCCCTGGTACTGGCCGCCGACCCGCACGACGCTCGCGACCGGATGCGTGCCGCACACGGGGCACAGCCCCGGCTGGTCGAGATACGGGACGTCGGCCGGTGAAACGCGGCTGGCGAGATCCGTCCAGACGACCTGCAGCGCGGCCATCAGGAACGGCGCGGTGGCCGGGTCGACTTCGGCGAAGCGCAGCGCGAGGATCGCGTCGGCCTGCGCGTCGAGTTCGGCGGGCGACATCAGGCGCAGCCGGTCGAGCAGCTTCGCGAGCTGCGGGTTGACGAGCCCGGCGCCTTCGACGCGGTCGAGCAGTTCGTACAGCACGGCACGCCAGCGCGGATCGCGCTCGCCGTCGAGCGCCGGCACGAGCGGCATCGAATGCTGCTGCGCACGCGCGATCGCTTCCGTCGACGGCAGCGGCAGCTCGAGCGTTTGCAGTGTCGCGTGCTGCGCATCGGCGACGGTGGCCATCAGCCGCAGGTAGCCGCTGATCGGGTTCAGGTCGGCCAGCTTGCGCAGCCGCGCGGCGCGCGCCGAGAACGCGGTGGCGCGCTCCGGCAGGCGAAAGCGCGGGATGGCCGATTGATCGAGTGCCGAGATCTCGGTCGGTTCGAGAATGCGTTGTGTCACAAAAATGTCTTCCAAATAAACAAGCGCCGACAGGTCGGCGCTTCGGGCGGTTCCGACGGCTGACGGGCCGACCCGCCGCGATCGGCGAGCCGCCCCGCTCCGGTGCGTTATTTCACGCTTTCACGGAACCACTTCGGGTGATGCTTGCGAGCCCAGCCCAGCGTGACGGTGCCGCGCACCATCGCGCCGATCGAGCCCTTCACCCACAACGCCGCGTAAATGTGCACGATGATGCTCGCGATCAGCACGAAGGCCGCCACGGCATGCACGACAGCGGCCGCGCGGATCACCCCGATCGGGAAGTAGAACGAGAAGTAGCGCCGCCAGATCACGACTCCCGACAGCAGGAGCAGCAGCAGGCACGCCACCAGCGTAAAGAATAGCAGCTTCTGCCCGGCGTTATAGCGCCCGACAGGCGGCAGCTTGTCTTCCTGGTTGGTCAGCACGTCGCCGATCTGCTTGAGCCACTGCCGGTCGTCCGCGTCGAGCGCGTTGTGGTGCCAGAAGCGCACCACCAGGATCGCGAACGACACGAACATCACGAGGCCGACGAACGGATGCAGGATCCGCGTCCACTGGCCGCCGCCGAACAGCGCGGTCAGCCAGAACATCGACGGATGAAACAGCGCGAGCCCGGACAGCGCGAGCAGCACGAACGTGATCGCGGTGATCCAGTGGTTCGTGCGCTCGTTCGCCGAGTAGCGGACGATCAGGTTGGGGTCGTCGTGTTTCATTTCGCGTCCTCCTTGATGCGTCGCGCCTCGTCGCGCGCGGCCGATTCCTCTTCGTCGCTCACCTCGTTCGGACCGACCCGGACGTAGTGGAAGAACCCGGCGAGCGCCGTCAGCGCGATGCCGGCAACCGCGAGCGGCTTCGCGATGCCCTTCCACAGCTTCACCATCGGGCTGATCGACGGGTTGTCGGGCAGCCCGTGGTACAGCGACGGCTTGTCCGCGTGGTGCAGCACGTACATCACGTGCGTGCCGCCGACGCCCTGCGGGTCGTACAGCCCCGCATGCTCGAAGCCGCGCTCCTTCAGGTCCTCGATCCGCTCGGCCGCGTGCTGCTTCATGTCCTCCTTGGTGCCGAACACGATCGCGCCCGTCGGGCAGGTCTTCACGCAGGCCGGTTCCTGGCCGACCGCGACGCGGTCGGAACAGAGCGTGCACTTGTACGCGCGATGATCCTTCTTCGAGATCCGCGGAACGTTGAACGGGCAACCGGTCACGCAATAGCCGCAACCGATGCAGTTCTCCTCGTGGAAATCGACGATCCCGTTGTTGTACTGCACGATCGCGCCCGGCGACGGACACGCCTTCAGGCAGCCCGGATCCTCGCAGTGCATGCAGCCGTCCTTGCGGATCAGCCACTCGAGGTCGCCCGCCGGGTTCTCGTATTCGGAGAACCGCATGACCGTCCACGAATGCTCGGTCAGGTCGGCCGGGTTGTCGTACACGCCGACGTTGGTGCCGACCTCGTCACGCAGGTCGTTCCACTCCATGCATGCCGTCTGGCATGCCTTGCAGCCGATGCACTTCGATACGTCGATCAGCTTCGCGACGCTCCCGGTCACCGGTTCGCGCACCGTGGGCGGTGGCGTCGTGGTGGCCGAGACGCGCTTGATATCCAGCGATTGCAATGCCATCTCTTTCCCCTTACGCCTTTTCGACCTTCACCAGGAACGACTTGAATTCCGGTGTATAGGAGTTGCCGTCGCCCACGGACGGAGTCAGGGTGTTGGCGAGATAGCCGGGCTTCGTCAGACCCTTGAAGCCCCAGTGCAACGGGACGCCGACCGTCTGGACCTTCTTGCCGTCGACCGTCAGCGGCTTGATCCGCTTCGTGACGAGCGCGACCGCGATGATGTAGCCGCGCTTCGACGACACCTTCACGCGCTCGCCATGCGCGACGCCGACCTCCTTCGCGAGGTCTTCGCCGATCTCGACGAATTGCTCGGGCTGGATGATCGAGTTCAGCCGCGCATGCTTGGTCCAGTAGTGGAAATGCTCGGTCAGCCGGTACGTCGTCGCCACGTGCGGGAAATCCGCCACCTTGCCGAACGACGCGCGGTCGTCCGGGAACACGCGGGCAGCCGGGTTGTTCAGCGCCTGCGGGTTGTTCGGGTGCAGCGGGTTCGCGTCGAGCGGCGTCTCGAACGGCTCGTAGTGCTCGGGGAACGGACCTTCGTTCATCCCCGCCCGGGCGAAGAAGCGTGCGACGCCTTCCGGGTTCATGATGAACGGCCCCATCCCGTTTTCGGGCGATTCGTCCGCCTTGAAGTCGGGAATGTCGGCCCCCTTCCACGCGCTGCCGTTCCAGCCGATCAGCTTGCGGGTCGGGTCGAACGGCTTGCCGGCGACGTCGCACGAGGCGCGGTTGTACAGGATCCGCCGGTTCGCCGGCCACGCCCACGCCCAGTTCAGCGTCTGGCCGATGCCGGTCGGGTCGGAGTTGTCGCGCCGCCCCATCTGGTTGCCGGCCTGCGTCCACGCACCGCAGAAGATCCAGCAGCCGCTCGCGGTCGTGCCGTCGTCCTTCAACTGCGCGAACGCGGCCAGCTGCTCGCCCTTCTTCACGAGCGTCTTGGCCGGATCCTTCGGATCGGGCAGATCGGCGAGCGCCTTCCCGTTGAACTCCATCGCGAGCTCTTCGGGCGTCGGGCTTTCCGGGTTCGCGTACGGCCAGGTCAGGTTGACGATCGGATCCGGATACTTGCCGCCGTCGGTCTGGTACATCTTGCGCATGCGCAGGAACAGCCCCGACATGATCTCGAGGTCGCTACGCGCCTCGCCCGGCGGCTCCGCACCCTTCCAGTGCCATTGCAGCACGCGGCTCGAACTCACGAGCGAACCGTTTTCCTCCGCAAAGCACGTGGTCGGCAGGCGGAACACCTCGGTCTGGATCTTCGATGAATCGACGTCGTTGTAGTCGCCGTGATGCTTCCAGAACTCGGACGTCTCGGTCGCGAGCGGATCCATGATCACGAGCCACTTCAGCTTCGCGAGGCCGGCTGCCGTCTTCACCTTCGAAGGCGACGCCGCAAGCGGGTTGAAACCCTGGCAGATGTAGCCGTTCATCTTGCCGGCATTCATCAGCTCGATCACCTGCAGCAGGTCGTACTGCTTGTCCAGCTTCGGCAGGTAGTCGTAGCCCCAGTTGTTCTCGGCGGTCGCCGAGTCGCCCCACCAGGACTTCATGAAGCTGACGTGGAAGGCCTTGTAGTTCTTCCAGTAGCTCAACTGGTTCGGCCGCAGCGGCAGCTGCACGCGCTTCTTGATGTAGCCGTCGAAATCCTGCTCGGACTGCATCGGCAGCGTCATGTAGCCCGGCAGCAGGTTCGACATCAGCCCGAGGTCGGTCAACCCCTGGATGTTCGAGTGGCCGCGCAGCGCGTTCATCCCGCCGCCGGCGATGCCGATGTTGCCGAGCAGCAGCTGCACCATCGCGCCGGTGCGGATCATCTGCGCGCCGATCGAGTGGTGCGTCCAGCCCAACGCGTACAGGATCGTGCCGGCGCGGCCGGGAACGGCGGTGGTCGAGAGCATCTCGCACACCTTCAGGAACTTCTCCTTCGGCGTGCCGCAGGTCTGCTGGACCATGTCCGGCGTATAGCGCGCGTAGTGCTGCTTCAGCAGGTTGTACACGCAACGCGGATGCTGCAGCGTCGGGTCGACCTTCACGAAGCCGTCGTCGCCGCGCTCGTAGTCCCAGCTCGATTTGTCCGGGTACGCGTGCTTCTCCGCGTCGTAGCCGGAATAGATGCCGTCGTTGAACGCGAAATCCTCGCGCACGATGAACGAGAAGTCCGTGTAGTTCTTCACGTACTCATGCTGGATCTTGTCGTTCGTCAGCAGATAGTTGATGACGCCGCCCAGGAAGACGATGTCGGTGCCGGTGCGGATCGGCGCGTAGTAGTCGGCCACCGAGGCCGTACGCGTAAAGCGCGGGTCGACGACGATCAGCCGCGCCTTGCGGTGCGCCTTCGCCTCCGTTACCCACTTGAAACCGCACGGATGGGCCTCGGCTGCATTGCCGCCCATCACGAGAATCACGTCCGCGTTCTTGATGTCGACCCAATGGTTCGTCATCGCTCCACGGCCAAACGTCGGGGCAAGACCTGCCACCGTCGGGCCATGTCAGACACGCGCCTGATTGTCGAATGCGAGCATCCCGAGACTGCGGATAGTCTTGTGCGTCAGGTAGCCGACCTCGTTGCTGCCCGCCGACGCGGCCAGCATGCCGGTGGTCAGCCAGCGGTTGACCTTCGCACCGTCTTCCGCCGTCTCGACGAAGTTCGCGTCGCGATCGGCCTTCATCAGCTTCGCGATGCGGTCGAGCGCGTCATTCCACGAGATCGGTTCCCACTTGTCCGAGCCGGGCGCACGATACTCCGGGTGCGTCAGGCGGCTCGGGCTGTGGATGAAGTCGATCAGGCTCGCGCCCTTCGGGCACAGCGTGCCGCGATTGACGGGATGGTCGGGATCGCCTTCGATGTGGATGATGCTCGGCTGGGCGTTTTTCGCGCCGTCTCCGAGGCTGTACATCAGGATGCCGCAACCCACTGAACAGTAAGGACAGGTGTTGCGCGTTTCGACTGTGCGCGCCAGCTTGTACTGTCGGACTTCGGCGAGCGCTTCGGATGGAGAGAAGCCCATCAGGGCTAGACTCGATCCGGCAAGCGACGTAGCCGTCACCTTCAGGAACTGGCGCCGGGACATTTGTAGCATGGCTGGTCTCGGCGTTATTGTGGGGGTGGGGAAACTGAAAGGAATTATAGACAGTTCGCGCAACTATGTTCGATTCCTCGGATCAATACTGAATTGTCTGATTACCAACGATGATCCGCGTTCCGCGCGCAACCGAACCGTCATGAAACGACAGATCACCTCCGAAGCCACCCGTCTCGCGCAACAACAGGCCAACTGGGCCCTCACCGCGTTCAAGCGCTTCTCGGCCGACCGCTGTTCGGCAATGGCCGCGGGCATCGCATTTTTCTCCGCGTTCTCGCTCGCGCCGATGCTCGTGATGGTGATTGCCGTGGCCGGCTGGTTCTACGGCGACGACGCCGCGCGCGGCCAGGTGTTCGAACAGGCGCACCAGCTGATCGGCGACGACGCGGCGGCCAGCATCCAGACGATCGTGCAGAACGCGCACCGCGCGGGCGAGCGCGGCGGCCTCGCAACCTTGATCTCGTTCGCCGCGCTCGCGATCGGCGCGTCGGCCACCTTCGCGTCGCTCAGTGCCGCGCTCAGCGTGATCTGGCCGGCCACCGAAAGCCGCTGGTCGAGCATGCTCGGGCTCGTGCGCGTGCGGCTGATCTCGTTCGGGCTCGTGCTCGGCGTCGCGTTCCTGCTGATCGTGTCGCTCGTGCTCGACACCGCGATCACGTTCGTCGGCACCTGGCTGCTGGGCAATTCGCCGTACGTGATCGTCACGAACCTCGTGCAGTTCTTCGTCGGCATCGCGGTGCTCGCGGCTGCGTTCGCGTCGTTGATGAAGTTCCTGCCGGATGCACGCGTCGCGTGGCGCGACGCCGCGATCGGCGGCATCGTGTCCGCGATCCTGTTCTCAGGCGGCAAGAAGCTGTTCGCGCTGTACCTCGCGCACGCGGGCACCGCAAGCGCATTCGGCGCGGCCGGATCGTTCGCGGTCCTGCTGATGTGGCTGTACTTCTCCGCGATCGTGCTGCTGCTCGGCGCGGAATTCGCAGCGGCCCGCGGCAACGCGCATCGGCTCGCCGTTACCGCACCGGCCGCGTCTGCTCAAGCCGATCGGCCTGCCGATCGCATGCGCGACGACTGACCCGCCCTTTTCACGACATCGCGGCAAGCCCCCCGCACACCCGTCCAACGCTTTGCAACCATGCCGTCCGCCGCGCATTCGCGTGGCGTTGACACGCTCTTTGCTTGCCCGCGCATTCGTCGCCGCAACCGCAAACGTTTGCAAGCCTCCGTTTCCGTACGCCAACGGGCCGAAACAGGCTGCCTGCTGCGATGCGCATCAACTAGTGAAACAATCGCATCGCAGCAATTGTCAACTTTTTCAAAAACAGAAACAGTCGTTAATGTGCTTGATATATATAGACTTTTTCTCGCTGTTACCTTTTCGAGACACTTTATTTTTTAAGCTTTCTTGCGTCGATGGCACTGAGCTATTCTCCAATCCGCAACAAATAATGATGAATCACTTGCGTGGAGATACTCAACGATGAAGAAACTCGCTCTCTCGACCCTCTCGCTCGCCCTGCTGGGCGCCGCTGGCGCTGCTCACGCTCAATCGAGCGTGACGCTGTACGGCGTGATCGACACGTCGATCGCCTACGTCCACGGCAACAACGGCCAAGGTAACAACGCGTGGCAAATGCTGTCGGGCAACCTGCAAGGCAGCCGCTTCGGCCTGAAAGGCGCTGAAGACCTCGGCGGTGGCCTGAAGGCGATCTTCCAGTTGGAAAACGGTTTTGATCCGGGCACCGGCAAGCTGAACCAAGGTGGTCGCATGTTCGGCCGTCAGGCATTCGTCGGCCTGGAAAGCAGCCAGTACGGTACGCTGACGCTCGGCCGTCAGTACGACCCGCTGGTCGACCTGGTCCAGGCAGTCACGGCAGACAACTACTTCGGCAGCACGTTCGCAACGCCGGGCGACGTCGACAACAACGACAACAGCCTGCGCGTGAGCAACGCGATCAAGTACACGTCGCCGGTGTTCGCAGGCTTCCAGGCTGAAGGCATGTACGCCCTCGGCGGCGTGGCAGGCAAGACGGGCGCTGGCCAAACGTGGTCGGTCGCAGCTGCATACAACAACGGCCCGGTCGGCGTTGCTGCAGGCTACTTCTACGCGAACAACCCGTCGCCGACGACCGCTGGCCTGCGCTCGGGCTGGGGTTCGACGACGTCGGACAACATCGTCGACGGCCCGATCAACGCGGCTTACGTGACGGCTAAGTCGATCGCGATCGCACAAGTTGCAGGTCAGTACGTGATCGGCCCGGTGACGCTCGGCCTCGGCTACAGCAACGCACAGTACAAGCCGGACGCAGCCTCGGGCTTCAGCTCGACCCAGAAGTACAACACGGGCCGCGCGTTCGCGACGTACCAGATCACGCCGCCGCTGCTGCTGGGCCTCGGCTATTCGTACACGAAGGCAAGCGGCAACACGGACGCCAAGTACCATCAGGTTTCGCTGGGCGCGGACTACTCGCTGTCGAAGCGCACGGACGTCTACCTGGTCGGCGCTTATCAGCACGCAAGCGGCACGCAACTCAACACGGACGGCACGACGTCGGCAGCACAAGCGTCGATCGGCTCGTACGGCTACGCCGGCACGAAGTCGCAAGAGCTGGTCGCTCTCGGCCTGCGCCACAAGTTCTAAAAACGACGTACCCGGCGTGCATGGCGTCTCCGACGCCTTGCCGCCGAACTGGAAAGCCAGTCATCGGTTTCGGCCGTGGCTGGCTTTTTTTTCGTCCGTCGCCGGCGGGCCGGCACGGCCCGCACCGGCCGACGGCCGATGTCCCGGCACCCGATGCACGTCGGCCTGCCGGCAGCGGCGCCTGGCGGCTGCAATGCGCCGGAAACGCGATTTCCTGACGCAGGGGTCTCTCGCTGTATGCGCGCCGGACGACTACCATCCGCACTGTCGGTGCCATGGATCCGGTGCGACGGCCGTTCGCCCCGGCGTGTCGATTTCGGCGGTATTCATTCGTCGTATCGAGGTCGGCACGCGATGTGCGCCCCGGCCAATACAGACAGGAGATACGCCATGACGATTCAGAAGATCACGCCTTTCCTCTGGTACGCGGCGGAAGCCGAAGAAGCCGCAGCCTTCTATGCGGGCATCTTTCCGGATTCGCGCGTCGTCCGCGTTACCGCGGTACCCGGCACCGACGGCACGCGGATGGTCGAGTTCGAGCTGTTCGGGCAGCCGTTCTTCGCGATGAGCCACCCGCGCACCGACACGTTCAACCACGCGATCTCGCTGCTGGTCAGCTGCGCCGACCAGGCGGAACTCGACCGCTACTGGAACGCCCTGCTCGACAACGGCGGCACGGCCGACGCCTGCGGCTGGCTGAGGGACCGCTACGGCGTCTCGTGGCAGATCGTTCCGGAAACGCTGATCCCGATGATGTCCGACCGGGACACGGTCAAGGCCACGCGCGTGGCCGCCGCGATGATGCAGATGATCAAGCTCGACGATGCCATGCTGAAGGCCGCCTATGCCGGCACGGCCGGCTGACGCAGCACGTCGCACAGCGCGTGCGCGATGACGCGCCGGGTCGCCGACAGGCATCCGGCTCGACCGCATGCGCGTGCGGCTACCGCGCACGTGCCCATGATCCTCATCGGTATCGCCCGCACGCCGGTCACGTTCGCGGCATCTGCCGCTACGTCGACAGCATCGATTCGATAGTCCGCCGCGCGCAGCCGATAAATGCGGCGACGGGTTCGCCCGACAGGATCGTCGCATCTTCCCCGCCGCCGAGATAGGCGGCGCGCGCCGCGGCTACAACCGGCCGGTAAGTTTCCGGCAGGCGCTCCAACACCCATGTCGCGGCGACGTCCTTGGGCGCGATCCTGCCGGTCGCGGCGCTGTACCAGATGCGCGCGAGCGCAAGCACCACGTTGCACTCGTCGCCGCGCCAGTCCGGTTCGGCATTCCACTGCGCAACCGTCGCCAGCAGTGCGGCGACAAAATCCTGCGCGGGCACCGGCTCGAGCAGCACGGCCGCCGGCGGACCGGCCAGCACGACACTGTGCTGCCGCACCTTCGTGAACAGGATCGCCAGATCGTGATCGACGAGCGCCGGCTCGACGATACCGGCTTCGAGGTCGCAACGCAGCCATTCGCCGAACTGCAGTTCGCGCCGTGCCGGATGACGCCACGGCACGACTTCATCGTGCGCGACGACGGTCACTTCCAGTGCGCGCATGTCGTTGGCGCGGCCGGGCGGCGCCGACACCGCGAGCAGGTCGAGCATCAGCGCGTGCCGCGCCGGCTCGTCGGGCCGGGCCGACACCGTCACCAGCAGGTCGATGTCGCTGCGCGGTTTCAATCCGCCATCGAGCGCCGATCCGAACAGGTGGATCGCCTTCAGCGTCGCGCCGAGATGCCGTTCGATCGTGTCGCACGCGGCGGCGACCTGGGCTGCGATTTCGTCGGGAATGAATTCAGTCACGATGCGTGTGTCTCGCGATGCGCACGCAACAAGTGCAGCGAGCGCACGTACGGGTGACGATACCGTTCGTCATCGCGCATGTGCGGCACTCATCCGGCGTACGTCACGCGTCGAACCGGGCCTTCCACCATTTCGCTGCTTCGCTGCCGCGCGATTTGCGCAGCGCAATAAAAATCCCCGCACGCTTTCGCGTACGGGGATCGTCGGACATCGCAGCGGCTGCCGACATGCATTCGGCAACCGCTGCGCAGCATTACGCTGCCGCGTCCTTCAGCTTCTTCAGCGCACGTGCCTTCACGCGCACGCTGGCCGGCTTCGCCGGGAACCAACGCTCTTCGCCCGTGAACGGATCCTTGCCGAAGCGCTTCTTCTTCGCCGGCACGACTTGTGCCGTGATCTTCAGCAGACCCGGCAGCGTGAACTCGCCCGCGCCCTTCTTGTGGACCGAGCCCAGCACGACGTTCTCGAGTGCGACGAGCACTGCCTTGACAGCCTTCACTTCGACAGCTGCGCGCTCAGCGATGTGCGTTGCGAGCGATGCCTTCGTGAACTTGTCCTTCAGCGGCGTCGGAGCAGCCGGTGCCGCCTTCGCGACAACCTTCTTGGCCACTACTTTCTTCGCGGGCGCAGCCTTTTTAGCAGCCACTTTCTTGGTGACCGGTGCGGCAGCCTTCTTGGCCACCTTTTTTGCGGAAGTCGCCATGTTTCTCCTACCAGGTGTGGTCGTTGGATACACGAAGCGTGCAACGCGCGCGCTTCAACGCCGGATTCTACAAGCGCCTTGACGCTTCGTGCAGTACTTTTATGCGTTTTCGCGGGGTTTCCCGCAGGTTTTTTTGCATGCGACCGATTTCATCGACGCTCCAGCATCAAAAAACGCCTTCACGTAGGCACCCGATTGCGAATTACGTTCGATATTTGCGCACCTATACTGGGCTCGCTCAATGCCCGGATGCCTCCATGCGCGAAGCCAGATACGTCAAAGGACTCGACGGCCTGCGAGCCCTCGCCGTCATCCTCGTTTTCCTGTCCCACAAGGGCCACGTCCTTGCCGTCGACGTCGGCAAGCTGGGCGTGTGGACGTTTTTCCTCATCAGCGGATTCCTGATCGTCGGCGAGCTGCATCGCAACCGCCAGGCGGTCGAGTGCGGCACCATGACGCGCCGCCATGCGCTCGCGCTGTTCCTCGCGAAACGCGCGCTGCGGATCTTTCCCGTCTATTACCTGCTGCTCGCCGCGCTCGCGATCGCGCACGCGCTGTTCTACCAGCGCGGCGTCAATCTCGGGCTCGCGTGGCATGCGGTGTTCCTGTCGAATTACTGGATCGGCGTCGTCAAGGATGGCTGGCCGGGCTCCACGTCGCACTTCTGGAGCCTCGCGGTTGAACAGCAGTTCTATCTGATTGCACCGCTCGCGCTGCTCGCGGTGCCCGCCGCGCGACACGTCGCGCTCGGCATCGCGGCCGTCGTGCTGTGTGCGCTCGCGCATCTCGCGCTCTACCTGTCCGACGCATCGCCGGTGCTGATCTACGCGTTTTCCCCGTGGAATTTCGCGCTGATCGCGCTTGGCGGCGTCGGCGCAATGGCGCTCGCCGATCGCGGCACGGCCGCCGTGCGCCACGTTCCGCCCGGCTGGCTCGGCGCGGCAGGCGTCGTGTTCTTCCTCGTGCTGCCCGCGTGCACGGCATTGCCCGACACGCTCGCGGGGCTCGCGGATCTCGGCCTGTCCGCATCGCTCGGCGCGCTGCTGCTGTGGATTATCAGCGAACCCGAGCACCCGGTCGTGACGCTGCTCGACTGGGCACCGCTCGTCTATCTCGGCACGATCAGCTACGGCTTCTACCTGTTCCACAACCTGATTCCGGCGCGTTTCGGCGTGCTGCCCGCACACGTCGCCCACGTGGCCATACCGGAAATCGTCCGCGACACGCTACCCGAGATCCTGCAGTTCGCATTCGCCGTGCTGCTCGCGCACCTGTCCTGGCGCTATCTCGAAAAGCGGCTGCTCGACTTCAAGAAGCCGGTCGCCGCGATGCTGGCCCGGCATTTCGTCGCGCGGCCGAGCACGTCGGCGCGTTGAACGCCGCACGGACGCGGCAACGATCGAACGGAAAAGCCGCGATTCGGTTCACACCCCGGCACTGACGTCGGGCCAGCGAGACGTCGCGTCATCGACCGGCGCCGGCAGAACCGGTGCGATCACGACCGGCGATGCGCATCATGCAATCAAACCGCCGATCCGCTCACCCGGTCACCCGCCGCGGCACCGGTTTCAGGCGTGACGCCCGTTCTTGTCGGAGCACCCCGCTCCGCACGCGGCACCGCTCTCGAAGCAATGAATCCACCACGGCAAACTCGCGGACGGCGCGCACCCGCGTACCTGTACACGCAAAAAAGCCCCGGCGCGCGAGCGGCCGGGGCCAACGGAACAACCACCACCTGAAACAACGGAGCGCGCGGCTGCTTAGGCGACAGCAGCCAGCGCGGGCAAGCAGGTACGCAGATAGGCCTCGAATTCGCGGCTCACTTCCGGATGCTGGAGCGCGAGTTCGACGGTGGCCTTGAGATAGCCGATCTTGCTGCCGCAGTCGAAGCGCGTGCCGTAGTAGCGATACGCGAGCACCTGCTCGTTCGCGAGCAGCGACTGGACCGCATCGGTCAGCTGCAGCTCGCCGCCGGCGCCCGGCTTGAGCTTGCGCAGGTGATCGAAGATCGTCGGCATGAACACGTAGCGACCGACCACGCCGAGATTCGACGGCGCATCCTCGGGTGCCGGCTTCTCGATGATGCCCGACAGCTTGATGATGTCCTCTTCCCATTCACGGCCCTCGACGACGCCGTACGAACGGCTGTCCTCGCGCGGGATCGTCTCGACCCCGATCACCGAGCTGTGATAGTGGTCGAACACGTCGACGAGCTGCTTCAGCACCGGCTGTTCGCCGTGCAGCAGGTCGTCGGCGAGGATCACCGCGAACGGCTCGCCGTGCACCAGCTTCTCAGCGCACAGCACCGCGTGGCCGAGGCCGAGCGCTTCCGGCTGGCGCACGTAGAAGCAGTTCACATGGCTCGGCTTGATGCCGCGCACGAGCTCCAGCAGCTTTTCCTTGCCGCGCGCCTCGAGCTCGGCCTCGATCTCGTAGGACTTGTCGAAGTGATCCTCGATCGCGCGCTTGCTGCGCCCGGTGACGAAGATCATCTCGGTAATACCGGCGTTGATCGCTTCCTCGACCGCGTACTGAATCAGCGGCTTGTCGACGACGGGCAACATTTCCTTCGGGCTCGCCTTCGTTGCCGGGAGGAACCGCGTGCCGAGACCGGCAACGGGGAACACGGCCTTGGTGACTTTCAACATGTTCGCATCCTGATTGCGTTGACTGCGCCGCGTCGACCAGCGACCCGGCGCGATTGTGTTCCGAACGGCATATCGAGAATCGACGGCACTGCCAATTCGACTCCGCTCATTTTCGATATGGACTGATTGCCCAATGATTCCGGAAAAAATATAATCCTTTCAACCCGGTCGATATTGCCGGACCGAGTGCCGAAGCAGAAACAAATTACCGATTTTCCAGATACAAATTCTTACGATTCGAATTCCTCGATATAGGGCACGCCGCCCCGTTCGAGACCCGGGCGAATCGGTTCGTTCTTCAGCGCCTCGCGGTACGCCGACAGCACGGCCATGACCAGCAGTACTGCAGCGCTCGCGATCCAATGCATGTCCATTTTGCCGCTCCTTGCATCAATCAACTGGAGCTTCAAACTATCAGAAAAAAATCGGTAAATAATTGACCCGCCTCGCGGAACCGCTTTCGGAACGCGATAAAACCATGATGTGGAATAACCGTATTTCCCGGCGAGATTTTTTTATTCATTGATCGAATTCTTGCGCATTACGATTGGATAAAACTTCCCGTCCATCCGTCGCAAGGAATCGAATCGCATGCAAGCTTTCAGCGGATCGTCTCTGACCGCGCCGCCCGTCGCCGATCACAAGGAACACGTGATCGACGCGATGCGCGGCTTCGCGGCGCTGCTCGTCGCCTATTTCCACTGCCGCCAGGTCGTCTGGGTCGGCATGCAGAGCTTCCATCACGCTTACGGCCATGCGCTCACCCCGGGCGCGATCGCCGGCTACCTGACCTTCCCGTTCGCGTGGGGCTCCGCCGGCGTGCCGATCTTCTTCGTGATCAGCGGCTACTGCATCCACCGCAACGCGGCGCTCAAGCTCGCGGCCGATCCCGCGTACCGGCTCGACGCGCCGAACTTCTGGGTGCGCCGGTTCGCGCGCATCTACCCGGTGCTGCTCGCCGCGCTGCTGTTCACGCTCGCGCTCGACTCGGTCAGCCTGCAGATCGAGCCCGTCAGCCACAAGATCCGCGACGTCGGCCTCGTCGCGTTCCTCGTGAACCTGTTCTCGCTGCAGGGCGTCGCCGGCTACACGTACGGATCGAACGGCGCGCTGTGGACGCTGTCGCTCGAAGTGCAGTTCTATGCGATCTACCCGCTGCTGTTCGCGATCCGCCGCCGCATCGGCATGCCGGCGGTCGTGGCCGCGGTCGCGCTCGTCAACGTCGCGTCGGCGTGGCTGCTCGAACGGCACGACCTGCAGTTCTTCACGTCGTACTGGCTGTCCTGGACGATCGGCGCGTGGATCGCCGACGTGCGTGCGCAGCAGGCGCGCGGCGGCGGTGCGGCCACCGTGCCGTCGCGCGCGTGGTATGGCGCGGCCGCCGTGCTGCTGGCTGCCGGTTGCGGCGCGTTCCATTTCGGCCAGTACGGCGCGTTCCAGCTTTGGTCGGCCGGCTTCGCATGCTTCCTGTACCGCGCGCTCGCCCGCCCGCCGCGCCCGACGCCGCCGCTGCGCGTGCTGAGCTGGTTCGGTGACTTCAGCTACTCGCTGTACCTGATCCACCTGCCGCTGTTCGTCTGCCTCGGCTCGGTGCTGTTTCAATCCGAGCTGCAGCTGTCGATCTGGCCGTCGTTCGCGTTCATGGCCGCCGCGATCCCGGTGGCGTACCTGTTCTACCGGATGTTCGAACGGCCGGCGATGACGTGGTCGGCCAGCTTCAAGCCGGCGCGCCCCGCTCGGGTCGTCGCGCAGGCGCCCGAACGGGCCGTCTGAACCGGCCGGCCCGCTGTCCCGAGCCCCCGCCCGGCATCCCGCTGCGCGGGGGCCTTTGCATGGCCTGAGCGCGCCGGCACGCCGGGTTGACGTGGATGGGTCGCCGTCCGGTGTCGGGCCGCGCTACGGCCCGCATGGGCCGCCCTCGACCGGCTTTCACCACCGGGGCTGCCTGGGCGCGGCCTTCTGGCGTCAGCTTCTGGCTTCGCCTTCTGGCGTCACCTTCTCGCTTCGCCTTCTCACACCGCCTTCTCACGCCGCCGTCCCACGTCGTAGGATCGCGCCGCCCGCCACGCACCCCAACCGACGACCGATCAAGCACGCACCCTACATGGCGCGCAACAACCTGCTCGCCAGTCACCCGACTCGCCCCCGCGCTGAAAAGCAAAGCCCCCACGCAGCACACTGCCGCATGAGGGCTCATTTCCCGCCGGCACGCGCCGGCGACTACTACTGCTTCTTCGCCTTCGCGGCCTTCGCCGTATCCGCGAGAATCTTCTCGACCCGCTCCACGTAGGTTTCGGTGCCGAACCGGCGCACCGCCGTCGCGCGCCCGCTCGCGACGAGCCGCTCGCGCAGCGCGCCGTCGCGCTTCAGCGTATCCAGCGCATCGGCCAGCTCAGTCGCATCGCCCGGCGTGCAAAGCAGCCCGTTGTCGCCATCCTCGATGATCTCGACGACGCCGCCCGCGCGGGCCGCGACGACCGGCCGGCGCGCGAGCATGCCCTCGACGATCACGCGCCCGAACGGCTCGGGCGTGATCGACGTGTGCGCGACGACATCGACCGCCGTCATGCATGCCGCCACGTCACGCTGGAACCCGAGGAAATGCACGCGCCCTTCCATCCCGTGCCGCGCGACGTATTCGTGCAACTGCGCGGCATATTCGTCCTCACCGAACAGCGGCGCACCGACCAGCACCACGTGCATGTCGGGATGCCGCGCAGCGGCCTCCAGCAGCACGTGCTGCCCCTTCCAGTGCGCGAGGCGGCTGAACGAACCGACGAGCCATGCGTGCTCGGGCAACCCCAACCGCGCGCGCAGCGCGCCCTGGCTGACGCCTTCCAGCGCATCGAACGGCTCGGCCGAAATGCCGTTGAACACGACGTCGACGTGCTGCGGCGTGAAGCCCTTCAGCTTACGGAACGCCTGCGCGGACGCGTCCGAATTCGCGATCACGCGCGTGACGCCGAGCCGCGCGCAGTACTTGATCGCCAGCAGCTGCTTGCTGCCGAAATGGTCGGTGCTGACGATGTCGCGCAGGTGCCACACCACCGGCTTGCGCGCGAGCCGCCCGGCGAGCGCGGCGACCACCATCGCGCGCTGCGTGTTCGCGTAGATCACTTCGGCACGGCGTGCACGGCGCGCGACGTCGCGCACCAGCCGCACGAGCTGCTTCAACGCGCCGACCGACACGCCGCCCTGCTTGCGCACACCCGCGAGCGCGCCCTGGTCGACCACGTCGACGCGCGCGCCGATCTCGTCGAGCGCCGCGCGGAACGGGCCGTCGTCGAACAGCAGGACGTCGGCGTTCGCGCGCATGTGCTTCATGATCTCGAGCAGCGACAGCTCGGCGCCGCCGAGCACGCCGCTCTGGTCGAGCACGAGCGTCGCCGGGCCGCGCGCGGCCGGTATCGGCGCCACGGCCGCACCGCGTTGCGCGGTCGAGCCGGGCAGCGCGGCTTCCACGTAGTCGAGAAAGCGCCGCCGGAACGTGTCGGCGGAAAACCGCTCCGCATTCGCGCGGCACGCGTTCGGTGTGAAGCGCTGCGGCGCACGCTCGAAATCGTCGACGGCCGCTACGATCGCATGCGCCGTCTGTTCATCGAAAAAGAGCCCGGTCGGGTTCAGGTTCGATTGCGGATCGAGTACGGTTTCGAGCGCGCCGCCCTTGCCGTACGCGATCACCGGCGTGCCGCACGCCTGCGCCTCGACCACCGAGATCCCGAAATCCTCCTCCGCCGCGAACACGAACGCTTTCGCGCGGCGCATCCGGTCATGCAGCACCGCGAACGGCTGGTAGCCCATGATCTCGACGTTCGGGCCGGCCTTCGCGCGGATCTTCTGCATCTCGGGGCCGTCGCCGATCACGACGAGCTTGCGCTCGGGCGTGCGCGAGAACGCGTCGACGATCAGGTCGATCTTCTTGTACGGCACCATCCGCGACGCGGTCAGGTAGAAGTCCTCCTTTTCCGCGTTCAGCGAAAACGCGTCGACGTCGACCGGCGGGAAGATCACCGCCGCGTCGCGGTGGTAGACCTTCTTGATGCGCCGCGCGATGAACGCGGAGTTCGCGACGAAGCCGTCCACCGCGTTCGCGGTGCGCGTGTCCCAGTTGCGGATGTAATGCAGGATCATCCGCGCGAGCAGCGATTTCGGCCCGTGCGTGAGGTTCGACTGTTCCAGGTACTGGTGCTGCAGGTCCCACGCATAGCGGATCGGCGAATGCACGTAGCTGATGTGCACCTGGTCCGGCCCCGTCAGCACGCCCTTCGCGACCGCGTGGCTGCTCGAGATCACGAGGTCGTACTCGGACACGTCGAGCTGCTCGATCGCGAGCGGCATCAGCGGCAGGTAGCTGCGGTACTTGGTGCGCGCGAACGGCAGCTTCTGGATGAACGATGTCGTCACCGGCTTGCCGCGCACGAACGCGCGATCGTCGAGGAAGTCGACGAGGCTGAACAGGTCCGCGTCGGGAAAGCACGCGACGATCTGTTCGAGCACGCGCTCGGCACCTGCATAGGTGACGAGCCAGTCGTGAACGATCGCCACGCGCAGCGTGCGCGACGCATGGCGTGTGCCGGCCCGTTCGGCCGGCAGCGCCCGGCGCAGTGCGGCGGCATCGCCGGCTTCGGCCACGGCCGCATCGGCGGTGGCGAGATTCAATACGGCGTGTTCCGCCAGATCGCGATTCATGCAGTTTTCCTCGCATTGAGACGGACAAACAGGTCACGCACGAGCGCACGCAGCCCGGGCGTCATCGTGAGCGACCACGCAACGTTCAGCAGCAGCACGACCGCGCACATGCCGATCGACTCGACGAGCCCCGGCCACGCCTGCGCCAGAAACAGGCTCGCGAGCAGGAAGGCCAGGTGCGCGAGCATGTCGAGCACGATCGCGCGCATCCGGATCGCCGACAGGTACAGCAGCACGCCGTAGTCGACGAGCGCGCGCGCCGCGACGACCACCGCCGCGCCGATCAGCCCGAAGTGATGGATGCCGTACCACAGGCCGCCGACGAAGAACGGCATCTCGACGAGCCCGGCGAACGCCGCGCGGGCCGGGTTGACCTGCGACTGGATCAGGATCCGCGTGACGCTCGCCTGGCCGACGAGCCACACGCTGATCACCAGCACGCGGCCGACCGGCGCCGAGTGCGCGGCGAGATCCGAGCCGACCCACAGCGTGAGGAACGGCGCGAGCGCGAAGATCGCGACGATGCCGACCGGCGTGAACACGCCGTTCAGGAATTCGAGCGACTGGCGCGCGAGCGTGTCCGCATGGTCGCGGCCGACCGCCGACAGGCGCGGGAACAGCGTGCGCACGAGCGCGTTCGGTAGCATGTTCAGGCGCGTGACGAGGTTCTGCGGCACCGTGTAGTAAGTGACGAACTTCGCGCCCATGCCGGCGCCGAGCATCACGCGATCGAGCGTGTCGGCGATCATGCTCGTCGTGCTTGCGATCAGCATCCAGCCGCCGAAGTTGAACAGCCCTTTCGCGGTGCCCCACTGCGGCGGATCGATGCGCCGGATCCCGAGCACCTTGATGCTGGCCTGACCGAGCATCACCGCCGCGATCAGGCGCGCGACGACCGCCGCGGCGAGCACCGTCTGCAGGTTCGGCGCGATCCACCACGCGGCGCCGAGCGGCAGCAGCTGGAACAGGAACGTACCGATCGTCTGGTTCGTGTTGAACACACCGAAGCGTTCGGCGCCGTTGATCGCGCCGGCGAACACCCACGACACGTTCGCCAGCGGAATCGCGAGCGCGAGCCACGGCAGCGCGAGATACACCTCGTGCTGCATCGCCGCCGACACCTTCGTGAAGTACGCGGTGTAGATGAACGCGCCGAAATAGATCAGCAGCCCGCCCACGATGCCGGTGCCGAGGTTCAGCCAGAACGCGCTCCAGAACACGCGCGCGCTTTCATCGGCGTTGCCGCTCGCGAGCGCCTTCGAGATGTGGTTCTGCGCGGCCATGCTCATCCCGAGATCGAGGATCCCGAAATAGCCGATCAGCGTCCACACGAGGCTGACGACGCCATAGCGTTCGACGCCGAGCGCGTGGATATAGGCGGGCACCGTCACCAGCGACACGAAGGTCGGCAGGATCAGCCCGATGAAGTTGATCGAAACGTTCTTGAGTATGCCTTTGTCCATGCTTCTGCCTTGTATGACGTCGCCCGTCACGGTTTCCAGCGATACATCAGCACCTTGCCGCGCGCGTCTTCCTCGACGAACACGAGGTACTCGCCGTTCTCGCGCCGGAACGCGCTGATGCCGAACGGCACGTCGACCCAGCCGGATGCCTTGCCGACCTCGGCGCCCGGGCTCATCACGCCCACTTCCTTGCCGGTTTCCTTGTCGTACACGTGGATCTTGCCGACCGGCTCCACCCCGAACAGGTAACGGCCCTCGGCCGTGATCCCGATCAGGTCGAAGATCGGCTTCGCGTCGAGCTGCCACGGCAGCGCGACCTGGTAGCGCACGACCGGCGAGCCCGTCGACCACTTGTCGAAGCGCACCAGCACGCGGCCCACTTCCTTGTTGATGCCCGGTGCCGGCGGTGCGTCGGCCGTGTAACCGGTCACGTACAGCGTGTCCGTCTGTGCGTCGTAGATCGAGCGGCGCAGTTGCGTGAACGGCTGCGGCATCGGGTAGGTCGTGACCTTGTCGTACGAGTAGACCGGGTTGCCGGCCTTGTCGACGCCGCCATAGCGGAAGCGGTGGATGCCGCGCACGTCGCTGGTGCGCCAGATGTCGCCCTTCGTGTCGACCCACCAGCCCCAGCCGCCCGCCTTCGCCTTGCCGGTCGTGTTGAGCTCGAATTCGTCGGCATCCAGCCGGCCGTTGCCGTTCGCATCGCGCCACATCCAGTCGCCGCCCGGCGGCTTGTTCGGCACGTTGTCGACCGGCCGTGCGCGGCCCGCGATCAGGCCGGACGGAATCGCGACTTCGCCGTCGCGCTTCGCATCGAAGCGATAGATCTTCAGGTGATCGGCGTACATGTCGGTGAGGTACAGGAACGTGCGGCCGTCGACGCGACGCGCGATCGGCATGCCGGGCCACTGGTCCGTATGAAACACGGGGTCGTCCGGATACTTGAAGCGGTTCGACAGGAAGCCAACGTATTTCCAGTCCTGGCCCGGCGGTTTCGACAGGTCGAGCTCGAAGCGCTTGTTGCCCGTGTACACGCTGTTCGGTCGCGCCGGATCGAGCCACGCGCCGTCGACGAACAGCAGCCCCTGCACCTGCCAGCGCTGCTTGCCGTCCGGCGTGTAGCTCTCGAGCACCGCGCCGAGCCCTGCGCCGATCGTGTCGTGACGCGGCCCGATGCCGTTCATCGACACATAGATGTTGCCCGCACGGTCGACGCCGACGCCCGTCAGCCCGTTGAAACGCTGCGGCCCCGGCCGGCCCGGCACCGGGCCCGCGAAGATGCCGCCGCGCTCGCCGAGCGTGCCCGACTGCGCATAGCCCTTGCCGCCTTTCGAGAAGATCAGGATCTGCTGGCGCGGCCCGTTGTCCGCGACGAGCACGCGCCCTTTCGCGTCGACGGCCACGTCCACCGCGTCGGTGCCTTCCGGCAGCGCGGGCGCGTCGTCGAGCTTGCGGCCGTCCGCGCGCGCGTGCACCAGGTGCGCGGGCCCGTTGATCGTGTCCGTGAGCAGCCACAGCGTGCCGTCTCCCGCGAGCGCGATTCGCCCCGGCTCGTGCGCACTCCACGTGCCCTTCGGCTGCATCGTCTCCGCGTCGTACACATCCACCGCGTCGCGCGACGGATTCGTCGCGAACAGTGTCTTGTCGTCGGCCGCAAGGCCGCCGACTTCCGCCTTCTGCTCGCCCACTTCCGAGCGCGCGGGCGCCGCTACCTCGTTCATCATCATGAAGCTCGCGGCCATCCGCGCGCGGCCGGTGTCCGCACGGCCGCCCGGCGCGACCTGCGGCGCCGCGCGGAACGGCGCGGGCTGCTTCAGGTCGCCGATCGTGCGGCGCGAGATGCCGAACCACTGCTTGCCCTTGTCCGGCCAGATGCCGGGCGACTGCAGGTGGCCGCGCTCGTTGCCGACGCCGATCGCGACGTATGCGTACTTGCTGTTCAGCGCGATCGCGCTGCCGCCGAGGTTGCCCCAGCCATGCGTGCCGCCGGCGAAGCCGAGCATCTTCCCGTCCTGGTAGACGCTGGCTTCAGCCCCGCTCTCGTCCCACGGCGCATTCGTATACACCTTGCCTTCGGGCGTCACCGCGATCGCGCGGATGTCGATCTGCGTCCAGCTGCCGTCGCCATAGCCGAACGTGTTGCCGATCCACGACGTCGTCGCGGGCAACACCGTTTCGGCCGGTGCGGCGCTCGTCAGCAGCGTCGCGCATACCGTCATGCCTACCAGAATCAGACGTCGCAATGCGCTTCTCCAGACTTGATGCAACAGCGACCGGGACCGCGGCGCATGGCCGCACGACCGTCCTGTCGCTAAATGGGTTTCAAACGTCGCGATGCAGGTTACAAGCAAAAATAATCACAAGAAATTTGGAAATATTTGGGGATGTTTCCGCGTGAAATATCGAACCGGAGCAGATGTGCAAAGGCGCCCGAAAACGGCAATAACGACCGCCTTTCACTTTCCAGCCCGTAGAAAATGCCGCTTCGCGCCGCCTGACGGGGCCTTCCGGGCGGCGACCTTTCATCCCGCGACCGAAATATTCGGCATTTGAATGTTTGTCGTCAGATAAATGACGCACGTTTTTTTGCCGATTTCTTTTCCCTAGAATCGATTTCGATTCGATATTTCATTTAATGGCATGCATTACGTTCACGTATACGCATCGGATGTGCGACACGCCCCGGCTCACGCCGCGCGTCGCGAAGGAGCGGCGCGATGACGGGCATCTCGCGACCCGCGGACCTCACCCCGCCGCAACACGGCCGCATCGTGCAGCTCGACGGGTTGCGCGCGATCGCGGTGGGCGCCGTGTTCCTGCAGCACGCGCTGAAAGCGCCGCTCTGGATGGGCGTCGACCTGTTCTTCGTGCTGAGCGGCCTGCTGATCACCGGCATCCTGCTCGATCGCAAGGCGCGCGGGCAGTCGTACTTCAGCCACTTCTACGCGCGCCGCGTGCGTCGCATCCTGCCGCCGTATGTGCTGCTGCTGCTGGTGTCGACGCTCCTGTTCGGCGCAAGCTGGCTGCCCCACTGGCCGTGGTTCGCGTTCTTCTCGACCAACATCGGGCTATCGCTCGGCAGCATCGGCCACGACAGCCTGAACGTGTTGTGGTCGCTCGCGGTCGAGGAGCAGTTCTATATCTTCTGGCCGTTCGTCGTGCTGTGGTGCTCGGAGCGCGCGCTGCTGTGGGTCGCTGCCGCGCTGATCGTCGCGGCCCCCGTGCTGCGCGCGATCGCGACGCCGTGGTTCGACTCGTTCTGGCCGATCTACTACCTCACACCGTTCCGGATGGACCTGCTCGCCGCGGGCGCGCTGCTCGCGATCGTGCTGCGCCGCGACCGGCGCGCGCTCGAGCCGTTCTATCCGCTCGCGATCGTCGGCGCGCTCGTGTCGCTCGCGATCCTCGGCTGGCTGCACCTGTCGTTCCCGCGCTTTCGCGCCGCGAACACGCCGCTGTCGAATGCCGCGCTCTACAGCATCTCGCTGCTGCTGTGCACATCGATCGTCGTGATCGCCCTGCGCGGCCGCGGCCTCGTGCAGCGTTTGCTGACGAACCCGATGCTCGTCTACGTCGGCACCGTCAGCTACACGGTGTACCTGATCCACCTCAGCGTGCTGTACGCGCTGTGGCCGCTGCACCTGAACCGCTTCGTCACGGCCGCGCTGGCGCTCGCGATCACGCTCGCGTACGCGACCCTGAGCTGGTACGGCTTCGAACGGCGCCTGACGCGCGGCCCCGCGCGCCGCGCGTTGCCGGCCGCCGCCGGCACGACCGCCTGAATTTCATCATCCACCGTTTCTACCAGGACAACGTCATGAGCCAAACTCGCAAGAAGGCCATCATTACCGGGATTTCGGGGCAAGACGGCGCCTACCTGACCAAGCTGCTGCTCGACAAGGGCTACGAGGTCACCGGTACCTACCGCCGCACCAGCTCGGTGAATTTCTGGCGCATCGCCGAGCTCGGCGTCGACACGCACCCGAACCTCACGCTTGTCGAGCACGACCTGACCGATGCCGGCTCGAGCCTGCGCCTGCTCGAACGCACGCAGCCCGACGAGCTGTACAACCTCGCCGCGCAGAGCTTCGTCGGCGTATCGTTCGACCAGCCGGCGACGACCGCCGAAGTGACGGGCCTGGGTCCGTTGAACCTGCTGGAGGCGATCCGCGTCGTGAGCCCGAAGACGCGCTTCTACCAGGCGTCGACCTCCGAGATGTTCGGCAAGGTGCAATCGATTCCGCAGACAGAAGCGACCTCGTTCTATCCGCGCAGCCCGTACGGCGTCGCGAAGCTGTACGCGCACTGGATGACGGTGAACTACCGCGAGTCGTACGGCCTGTTCGGCAGCAGCGGCATCCTGTTCAATCACGAATCGCCGCTGCGCGGCCGCGAGTTCGTCACGCGCAAGATCACCGACACCATCGCGAAGATCAAGCTCGGCAAGGCGACCCGCCTCGAGCTCGGCAACCTCGACGCGAAGCGCGACTGGGGCTTCGCGCTCGAGTACGTCGAAGGCATGTGGCGCATGCTGCAGGTCGACGAACCCGACACCTACGTGCTCGCGACCAACCGCACCGAGACCGTGCGCGATTTCGTGCGGATGGCGTTCGCGGCGGCCGGCTACCAGATCGAATGGACCGGCAAGGGCGAGCAGGAGCGCGGCCTCGACGCGTCGACCGGCCATGTGCTCGTGGAAGTGAATCCGAAGTTCTACCGCCCCGCCGAGGTCGACCTGCTGATCGGCTGCGCGGACAAGGCGAAAAGCAAACTGGGCTGGGAACCGAAGACGACGCTCGAACAACTTTGCCAGATGATGGTCGAAGCGGATTTGACGCGGAATCAACACCATGACACGTTCTGAAGCCGGACGCCCGTCGCGCCGTGCGTTCGTCACGGGCCTGACGGGCTTCACTGGCCGCTACATGGCCGAGCGCCTGCAGGCGGCCGGCTATGAGGTCTGGGGCACGGTCGCGCCCGGCACGGCGCGGCCCGACGATCCGGCCTTCGCGCACTGCACGCTGCTGCCCGTCGATCTGCTCGACGCCGAGGCGCTGCGCGCGGCCGCCGGCGACGCGCGGCCCGATGTGGTCATGCATCTCGCCGCGCGCGCGCATGTCGCGCAGGACGAGCCGTCGCAGACCTACGCGGTCAACATCGTCGGCACGCGCAACCTGCTGGCCGCGCTCGCCGGCCTCGACCGCCGCCCGTCGGCCGTACTGCTCGCCAGCAGCGCGAACATCTACGGCAATTCGACGGCCGGCGTACTCGACGAAACCGTCGCACTTGCCCCGGCGAACGACTACGCGGTCAGCAAGCTCGCGATGGAATATGCGGCAAAGCTATGGGCCGACCGCTTGCCGATCGTGATCGCGCGGCCGTTCAACTACACGGGCGTCGGCCAGAGCGATGCGTACCTGCTGCCGAAGCTCGTCGCGCACTACGCGCGCAACGCTCCGCGGATCTCGCTCGGCAATCTCGACGTGAGCCGCGATTTCTCCGACGTGCGCGACGTGACGGCCGCATACCTGAAGCTGGTCGAAGCCGCGCCGGCCGGCGAGACGTTCAACGTCTGCTCGGAGCGAGCGTATTCGCTGAAGGAAGTACTGGCGATGCTGGCGCGCATCGC
Organism: Burkholderia lata; assembly: GCF_902499335.1. GTDB lineage: Bacteria > Pseudomonadota > Gammaproteobacteria > Burkholderiales > Burkholderiaceae > Burkholderia > Burkholderia lata_B. The sequence continues at coordinate 45,616 of NZ_CABVQK010000001.1, forward strand.
CGGTTACGTGATCGACGTGACGATCGATCCGCGTTTCGTGCGGCACAACGAGGTGAAGAGCCTGAACGGGTCGCGCGACAAGCTGCGGCGCGCGGTGGGCGAGCTGCCCGTCACCCCGCTCGACGAAACGCTGCGATGGATGGTGGAAGCGATGCGTGACGACGCGCACGCGGGCGGGCATCGCGCCGGGTAAGCCGGACGATTTGCATCGACACAAAAACGAAGGGCCGTTCGCTCGATCGAACGGCCCTTCGTCCATTTGTCACGTCAAATCACGTCACGACATGCGTGACTTGCCCTGCTCAGCCTTCGAGGCCGCGCGCGAGGTCGTTGCGGATGTCGCCCGCGTCTTCGAGGCCGACCGATAACCGGATCAGCCCTTCGCTGATCCCCGCTGCCGCGCGCGCTTCCGGCGTGATGCGGCCGTGCGTGGTCGTCGCCGGATGCGTGATGGTCGTACGCGTGTCGCCAAGGTTGCCGGTGATCGAGACCAGTTTCGTGTTGTCGATCACGCGCCACGCATTCGCGCGCTGCTGTTCGGGCGTGTCGCCCTTCAGCTCGAACGACAGGATCGACCCGCCCGCCTTCTGCTGACGCTTCGCGAGTTCATGCTGCGGGTGCGATTCGAGGCCCGGATGAAACACGCGCGCGACGGCCGGATGCGAATCGAGCCAGCGCGCGATCTCCAGCGCGTTCGCCGATTGCTTCTCGACGCGCAGCGACAGCGTCTCCATCCCCTTCAGCAGCACCCACGCGTTGAACGCCGACAGCGTCGGGCCCGCGCTGCGCACGAACGGGAACACCTTGCCCATGATGAATTCCTTCGAGCCGACCAGCGCGCCGCCGAGCACGCGGCCCTGCCCGTCGAGGAATTTCGTCGCCGAGTGCATCACGACATCCGCGCCGAGCTTCAGCGGCTGCTGCAGCACCGGGCTACAGAAACAGTTGTCGACGACGAACAGCGCATTCGATGCCTTCGCGATCTTGCCGATCGCCTCGATGTCGGCAAGTTCGGTCAGCGGGTTCGACGGCGTCTCGAGGAAGAACATCTTCGTTTCCGGCCGCACGGCTTCCTTCCACGCGTTCAGGTCGGTCGGGTCGACGAAGGTCGTCGTGATGCCGAACTTGCTGAAGATCTGCGAGAACATCCCGAGCGTCGAGCCGAACAGGGCGCGCGAGCTGACGAGGTGGTCGCCGGCCTGCAGCGCGGCCATCACGACCGACATGATCGCGGCCATCCCCGACGCCGTCGCGATGCACGCCTCGCCGCCCTCGAGCGCCGCGAGACGTTCCTGGAACATGGTGACGGTCGGGTTCGTGAAGCGCGAATAGGTGAAGTAGTCTTCCGAATTCGCGAAGCGCTCGGCCGCGTCGGCCGCGCTCTGGAAGCAGAAGCTCGACGTGAGGAACAGCGCTTCCGAGTGCTCGTTGAAGTCGCTGCGCAGCGTGCCCGCGCGCACGGCAAGCGTGTCGAAGTTGAGGGAGTCGTCCATGTTCCGTTTTCCGTATTCGATGGCCGCGCGGGTGGCGCGAACCCAGTCAAAACCAGGGCAAAACAAAAAGCCCGCTATGCGTCGGCATCAGCGGGCTTCGGTGCGGTACGACAGCGATCGACTCGGGCCGGTTACCACCGGCCTTCGCTTTAGCTGTTTTGGGAAGTCGCCCCGCGTCCGCAAGCTGATATCAAATCGACGCAAGGCCACATCCTATCACGCCTCGTCAGAAGCGTGCGCCGGTGTCACTCGACCGACAGCTGCAGGTTCATCTGCGAGCGTTCGGTGTCGCCCGCCGTGTCGCGATCGGCCTGCGATGCCGGCGTGAGACGCGCGCGCTCGATCGCATCGAGATACTCGGGCGTCACGTCGCCGGTGATGTAGTTGCCGTCGAAGCACGACGCCTCGAAGCGCTCGAGCTTCGGGTTGATGTCGCGCACCGCGCGGCGCAGGTCGTCGACGTCCTGGTAGATCAGATGGTCGGCGCCGATGATCTTCGCGACTTCTTCGTCGGTGCGGCCATGCGCGACGAGTTCGCCGCGCGTCGGCATGTCGATGCCGTACACGTTCGGGAACTTCACGGGCGGCGCAGCCGACGCGAAGATCACCGACTTCGCGCCCGCATCGCGCGCCATCTGCACGATTTCATGCGAGGTCGTGCCGCGCACGATCGAGTCGTCGACGATCAGCACGTTCTTGTCCTTGAACTCGATGCTCATCGCATTGAGCTTCTGGCGCACCGACTTCTTGCGCACGGCCTGCCCCGGCATGATGAAGGTACGGCCGACGTAGCGGTTCTTGAAGAAGCCTTCGCGATACTCGACGCCGAGCTTCGCGGCGACCTGCATCGCAGCCGGGCGCGACGAATCGGGAATCGGCATCACGACGTCGATCGGCACGTTCGGCAGCTCGCGCTTGATCTTCTCGGCGAGATAGTCGCCCATGCGCAGGCGCACGTTGTAGACCGGCACGCCGTCGAGGCACGAATCCGGACGCGCGAGGTACACGTATTCGAACATGCACGGATTCAGCGTCGGCTGCTCCGCGCACTGCTGGCTGTGGAAGTTGCCGGCCGGGTCGATGAAGATCGCTTCGCCCGGCTGCACGTCGCGGACGAATTCGAAACCGATGCCTTCGACCGCCACCGACTCCGAAGCAACCATCCACTCGGTGCCGTGCTCGGTTTCGAGTTTGCCGATGCACAGCGGGCGGATGCCGAACGGATCGCGGAACGCGAGCAGGCCGTAGCCGGCGATCAGCGACACGATCGCGTACGAGCCCTGCAGGCGGCGATGCACGCCCGCGACAGCCTTGAACACCGACGCCGGATCGAGCTCGAGGCCCGTGGTCGACAGTTGCAGCTCGTGCGCGAACACGTTGAGCAGCACTTCGCTGTCGGAATTGGTGTTGAGGTGCCGGCGGTCGATCCGGAACATCTCGTCCTTCAGTTGCTGCCAGTTCGTCAGGTTGCCGTTGTGCGCGAGGATGATCCCGAACGGTGCGTTCACGTAGAACGGTTGCGCCTCGGCTTCGCTCGACGCCGAGCCGGCGGTCGGGTAACGCACCTGGCCGATGCCGTAGGTGCCGGGCAGGCTGCGCATGTTGCGCGTGCGGAACACGTCGCGCACCATGCCGTTCGCCTTGTACATGTGGAAATTGCTGCCGTCCGCCGTCGCGATGCCCGCCGCGTCCTGACCGCGATGCTGCAGCAGCAGCAGGCTGTCATAGATCAGCTGGTTGACCGGGGATTGGGAGATAACGCCTACGATGCCGCACATGGCATGTCCTTCAGAATGACAAAATCGGTTCCGTCCTGCCCGGCCGCGTCGTCACACGCGTACGTACTGGGCCATGCCGTCGGGCAAGAGCTGCTTCAGCTCGTGCACGCCCTGTTCGGCAAAAGGACGCAATAGCGCATTGCGCCAGAAATCCTGTTTGGGCAGTTCGGTCAGCCCGGCCGCCGCGACCAGCAGCACCACCAGCACGCAGCCGCGGACGAGCCCGAACATCATGCCCAGCGAGCGGTCGACGCCGCCCAGGCCACTCGCCTGCGCGATCCGCGACAGCAGCGCGTTCGCGACACCGGCGACCAGCACCACGCCGATCACGACCAACGCGAAGGCGATCACCCACTGCGTCAGCGCACCGCCCGGCCAGTTCGCCGGGATATACGGCACGACCAGTCCGACGTAGCGGCCCGCGATCACGATCGCAGCGATCCAGCCGATCAGCCCGAAAATCTCGGACACGAAGCCGCGCCACGCACCGCGCAGCGCCGACAACGCGATCACCGCCAATACAGCGTAGTCGAAAGCAGTCAGCATCGTGCGTTACTGCGTCAGACCGGCTTCGCGCACCTTCGCGATCGCGGCGGAAGCCGCCGCGCGATCCGCGAACGGGCCTGCTCGCAACAGTGTAGCCGTGCTGCCGTCCGCCTGCTTGCGATGCTCGACATATGCGGGCACGCCCGCCGATTTCAACTTGGTGGCCCACGAACGGGCCGTCGCGTCGTCCTTGAACGAACCGAGCTGCACCGCGAAGCGCGCACCGGCCGGCGACGACGGCGACGAAGCGTCGCTGCTGTCCGGGCTGGCGGCGTCGGCATTCGCGACGGCCGCAGGTGCAGGCTTCGGCGCAGCCGGCTTCGCCACCGGGGCAGCCGGTTTCGGCGCGGGCTTCGGCGGCGTCACGCTCGCCGTGGTCGTGGTATCGGGTTTCGCGGCCGGCTTGTCGGCATCTTTCGGCGCGGGCGCCGGCGCTGCCGCCACGGCCACATCGGATGCCGGCGGTTCGTCATGCGCAACGCCTGCCTGCACATCGGATGCGTCATCGTCGCGCGGCGCGACCGCCTGGTGCGCGGGCCGGTTCGGAATGTCGATCGCGATGTCGTCCGTCACCGGCTTCGGGTGCGAATCGAGCACCATCGGCAGCACGATCACGGCCGCGACGACGAGCGCGATCGCGCCGACGAGGCGACGGCGCGCGCGTTGCTTTTCTGGAAGGGTCGGATCGAGGAGCAGTGCGTCCGATTCCGGACGCTCGGTGCGGCGCGAGCGTCGCTCGACGCGTTCAGTGCGCTCCGTGCGCACGTTCCGGGAGGTCCCGGTGCGACCGCCGCGCCGCGGGGGCGCGTCGTCGTCTTTTTTGCCGAACGAGAAAATTCCCATGAATGGCTGAGTCCGAAACTGCCCGTCAGTCAGTGTTGCTGCGATTTACGGTAGGCCAGCACGCCGGCAACCGTATGGAAACTGCCGAAAACCACGATTCTATCATTCTCGGATGCTCTTTTTAGTGCATCGCGAAACGCTTCGGCGGGCGACGTGTAACGCGTGACGCTCGAATCGGGCCCCTCCTCCACGCCGGCCTTGCGCAGCGCGGCTTCGAGCTGCTCCGCGGAGGCCGCGCGCGGCAGCGGCAGGTCGGTCACGCACCAGTGGTCGATCTCGCCCTTCAGGTGCTGCAGCACGCCGTCGATGTCTTTGTCGTGCATCGCGCCGAACACCGCGTACGTGTACGGGAAGAAGCCCATGTTGCCGAGGTTCTGCTCGAGCACGGCCGATGCATGCGGGTTGTGCGCGACGTCGAGCACGATCGCCGGCTTGCCGGGCAGCACCTGGAAGCGACCCGGCAGCTCGACGTTCGCGAGGCCCAGCCGGATGTCCTGCGCGGATACCGGCAGCACCGGGCGCAGCGCTTCGAGCGCGGCAAGCGCGGCCGATGCATTGATCAGCTGATTCGCGCCGCGCAGCGCCGGATACGCGAGCGCCGGATAGCGCTTCTCGCGGCCGAGGTAGCTCCACTGCTGGCGCTCCGCGCCTGCCTGCGCCTCGTAGCGGAAATCGCGGCCAACGAGCCACAGGTCGGCGCCGACCGCTTCGGCGTGGTCGATCAGTGTTTGCGGCGCGGCCGGATCGCCGCAGATCGCCGGCTTGCCGGCACGGAAGATCCCGGCCTTCTCGAACGCGATCTTCTCGCGCGTGTCGCCGAGATACTCGGTGTGGTCGATGTCGATGCTCGTGACGATCGCGCAATCGGTATCGATGATGTTGACGGCATCGAGCCGGCCGCCGAGGCCGACTTCGAGGATCACCGCGTCGAGCCCCCGCGACGCGAACAGGTGCAGGATCGCGAGCGTCGTGAATTCGAAGTACGTGAGCGACACGGGCTCGGGCAGCGACGTGCGCGCGGCTTCGACGGCCTCGAAGTGCGGCAGCAGCTCGTCATCGGTGACGTTCTGCCCGTTCACGCGCGCACGCTCGTTGAATTCGAGCAGGTGCGGCGACGTGTGGCAGCCGACCTTGTATCCGGCGCGCACGAGAATCGTCTCGAGGAACGCGCAGGTCGAGCCCTTGCCGTTCGTGCCGCCGACGGTAATGACGGGGCACGCGAATTCGAGCTGCAGCGCCGCCTTGACCTGCCCGATGCGGGTCAGGCCCATGTCGATGCCGACCGGGTGCGCGCGTTCGAGATGCGAAAGCCACGCGTCGAGAGTGGGAAAAGTGCTCATCGGTTCAAATCTGGATCGGGACCGCCACTACGCCAAAAAACGAAGCGCGCCGCCTGACGCTGAAGCCAGGCGACGCGCAGTGTTCACAACCTTGCGCCGGTCAGGCCAGCGCGTCGGTCGGTTGCCGCTGCAGCAGCGCGAGCAGCTGCGCAATCTCGTCGCGCAGCTTGCGACGGTCGACGATCATGTCGATCGCGCCCGTCTTCAGCAGGAATTCGGCGCGCTGGAAACCTTCCGGCAGCTTCTCGCGGACCGTCTGCTCGATCACGCGCGGGCCGGCGAAGCCGATCAGCGCCTTCGGTTCGGCGATCACGACGTCGCCGAGGAACGCAAAGCTCGCCGACACGCCACCCATCGTCGGGTCGGTCAGTACCGAAATGAACGGCAGCTTCGCTTCGGCCAGCTTGGTCAGCATCGCGGTGGTTTTCGCCATCTGCATCAGCGACAGCAGGCTTTCCTGCATCCGCGCACCACCCGAAGCGGTGAAGCAGATGAACGGCACCTGCTGTTCCAGCGCGTTCTGCGCGCCGCGTGCGAAGCGCTCGCCGACCACCGAGCCCATCGAGCCGCCCATGAACGAGAACTCGAAGCAGGCCGCGACCACCGGCAGCGTGTGAATCGCACCGCCCATCACGACCATCGCGTCGGTTTCACCCGTGTCCTCCATCGCTTCCTTCAGACGATCGGGGTACTTGCGGCTGTCCTTGAACTTCAGCGTGTCGACCGGCACGATTTCCTGGCCGATCTCGTAGCGGCCTTCCGGATCGAGCAGCCCGTCGAGGCGTTCACGCGCGCCGATGCGCATGTGGTGATCGCACTTCGGGCAAACGTGCAGGTTCGCGTCCACGTCATTGCGGTACAGCACGGCCTCGCAGGACGGGCACTTGACCCACAGGCCTTCCGGAATGCCCTTGCGGCTTTTCGGGTCGGTCTGCTTGATCTTCGGCGGCAACAGTTTGTCGAGCCAGCTCATCGTATGGTTTCCTGTTCCGTGGCGGGCCGGGCCGCATGGCCCGTTCCCGCTTCCTGTGTTGTGTTTATCGCGCCGTCTTGCCCGCGCCGTCCAGGGCGGCGCGCAGCTCGGCGATGAAAGTCTTCAGCGCGGCCGCGGCACCCTCCGGCACGGCGCTTTCGAGCAGCTGCACGAGGCGGCTGCCGATCACGACGGCGTCCGACACCTCGGCCACCGCGCGCGCCGTTTCAGCGTCGCGGATGCCGAAGCCGACGCCCACCGGAACCGGCACGCGCGACTTGATGGCCGGGATTTTACCCGCAATGCTCGAAACATCCAGATTTCCTGCGCCGGTCACGCCCTTGAGCGACACGTAATACACGTAGCCGCTCGCGATCTTGCCGACGTCGGCAATGCGTTCGTCGGTCGACGTGGGCGCGAGCAGGAAGATCGGATCGATCTGCGCGGCGCGCATTTTCTCGGCGAACACGCCCGCCTCTTCCGGCGGATAGTCGACGACGAGCACGCCGTCGACCCCGGCCGCCTGGGCTTCGGCCGCGAACGTGTCGACGCCCATCCGCTCGATCGGGTTCGCATAGCCCATCAGCACGACGGGGGTTTTGGGGTCGGTTTCGCGAAAGCGCTTCACGTCGGCGAGCACGCTCTTCAGCGTGACGCCGCGCGCGAGTGCGCGCTCCGACGAGCGCTGGATCACGGGGCCGTCGGCCATCGGGTCCGAGAACGGCACGCCGAGTTCGATCACGTCCGCGCCGCCTTCGGCGAGCGCGTGCATGAATTCGACGGTTTTGGCGGGATCGGGGTCGCCGGCCGTGATGAACGGGATCAGGCCCTTACGGCCTTGTTCGGCGAGCGCGGCGAAGGTCTGCTGAATACGGGACATGGCAATTTTCCTTGATGCGTTCGGCGATGCGGCGGCGCGATTCACGCGCACGCCGGCGCGGCGAGCGCGTTCACGCGCTCGTGCGCGATCGCACAATAGCTTTCGTTGATCTCGTAGCCGACGAAGTCGCGCCCCTGCCGTGCGCAGGCCACCGCGGTCGTGCCGCTGCCCATGAACGGATCGAGCACGCGGCCGCCCGGCGGGCAGCTTGCGAGCACCATCCGCTCGATGATTTCCAGCGGCTTCTGGGTCGGATGATCGACGCGCTCCGCGTGCTGCCGGTGCAGGCGCGAGACCGACCAGACGTCCTTCGGGTTGTAGCCCATCTCCAGCCACTTGCTGCCTTCGAACAGCTTGCGCGAGCGGGCCTTCTTCGTGTCGGCGTCGTACGGGATGCGGACCGGATCGAGATCGAAGTAATACGCCTTGGAAACCGCGAAAAAGCCGATGTTGTCGTGCACCGACGTGAAACGGCGCGTCGTGCCGCCCATGCTCGGCACGCGTCGGTCCCAGATGATCTCGTTGACCATCGTGAGTTGCGTCTTCAGGAAACTGAAGATTTCCGGCGCGTACTGCCACGTGCAGAAGATGTACATCGACCCGCTTGGCTTCAGCTTCGGAATCGCGAGCTCGAGCCACCCGCGCGTCCACGCGAGAAAATCGTCGCCCGAACGCTTGTCCGAATCGTTGCCGTAGTCCTTGCCGAGCCCGTACGGCGGATCGGCGACGATCAGGTCGATCGACGCGTCCGGCAGGTGCGCGGCATGGGTCAGGAAATCGCGGTTATGCAGTTCGATACCGGACGGCAGCACGCGCGGCTCGGCAGCGGCGGGCTGAATCGCCCCCGCCTCGCTCGCGGCGCCGCCGCCCGGTTCTTCGATCAGGTCACGCATCGGTCGGGGTCAGAGCTCGATGCCCGATCGCTCGGCGACCGTGTGCATGTCCTTGTCGCCGCGGCCCGACAGGTTGACGAGCAGGATCTTGTCCTTCGGCAACGTCGGCGCGAGCTTCACGCCATACGCGATCGCATGGCTCGACTCGAGCGCGGGAATGATCCCCTCGATCCGGCAGCAGTCGTGAAACGCCTTCAGCGCTTCCTCGTCGGTGATGCCGACGTACTGCGCACGGCCGCTGTCCTTCAGCCACGCGTGCTCGGGGCCGACGCCCGGATAGTCGAGGCCCGCCGACACCGAATGCGTCTCGATGATCTGGCCGTTGTCGTCCTGCAGCAGGTAGGTACGGTTGCCGTGCAGCACGCCCGGGCTGCCCGCGATCAGCGATGCCGCGTGATGGCCCGTGTCGAGGCCGTCGCCGGCTGCTTCGACGCCGATCAGCTGCACCGAGGTGTCGTCGATGTACGGATAGAAGATGCCCATCGCGTTCGAGCCGCCGCCGACGCAGGCGATCACCGCGTCCGGCTGCCGGCCGGTCATTTCCGGCATCTGCACCTTGCACTCGTCGCCGATCACGCGCTGGAAGTCGCGCACCATCATCGGGTACGGGTGCGGGCCCGCGACCGTGCCGATGATGTAGAACGTGTTCTCGATGTTCGTGACCCAGTCGCGCATCGCTTCGTTCAGCGCGTCCTTCAGCGTGCGCGAACCCGATTCGACCGGCACGACAGTCGCGCCGAGCAGCTTCATCCGGTAGACGTTCGCGGCCTGGCGGCGCACGTCTTCCGAACCCATGTAGACGACGCACTCCATCCCGAAGCGCGCGCAGATCGTCGCGGTCGCGACGCCGTGCTGGCCGGCGCCCGTCTCGGCGATCACGCGCTTCTTGCCCATGCGCTTCGCGAGCAGCGCCTGGCCGATCACGTTGTTGATCTTGTGCGCGCCCGTGTGGTTCAGGTCTTCGCGCTTCAGGTAGATCTGCGCGCCGCCAAGCGTCTCGCTCCAGCGCTGCGCGTGATAGATCGGCGACGGGCGGCCGACGAAATGCTTCAGCTCGCGCTCGAATTCGGCGACGAAATCGGGATCGTTCTGGAATTTTTCATACGCCGCGCGCAGTTCGTCCAGCGCGTGAATCAGCGTCTCGGCGACAAACGTGCCGCCATACGGGCCGAAGTGGCCGCGATCATCAGGAAGGTTGTACATGGTGTCTCTCTCGATCGGTCGGTGCGCCCCGCTTTCGGGGCCGCACCGGCTTGCATCACCGGGCGTCCGCTTCGCGCACCGCGCGTACGAACGCCGCCATCCGGGCGTGATCCTTCACGCCCTTCGCGCCCTCCACTTCGATGCCACTCGAGACATCGACAGCAAACGGGCGCAACTGGCGAATCGCATCACCGACGTTTTGCGCGCTCAAGCCACCACTCAAAACGGCCCGATGCGCGAGCTCTGCGGGAATAAGAGACCAATCGAAGACCTTGCCGCTACCGCCGTAATCCGGCACCAGGGTGTCGAACAAGAGGCCGCGCGCTTTCGAATAATGAAGACCCGATTCTACCAAATCGGCCGATTGCGTCGAGGGGCCGACGCGCACCGCGCGCAGCCACGGCAGGCGTGCCGCGCGGCCGAGCGCGTCGCACTGTTCGGGCGTCTCGTCGCCATGGAACTGCAGCAGCGTGAGCGGCACGTCGCGCACGACAGCCTCGATCTCGGCTTCGGTCGCATTCACGAACAGCCCGACCACCGACACGAACGGCGGCGCGAGGCGCGCCAGCTCGGCCGCCTGCGCGATCGACACCGCGCGCGGGCTCTTCGGATAGAACACGAGGCCGATCGCATCGGCGCCGAGCGCCGCCGCGTGCAGCACGTCCTCGGGGCGCGACAGCCCGCACAGCTTGATGCGCGTGCGCGGCGGCAGGCCGGCCGGGTCGGAAGTCGAGGAAGACACGGCGTGATCCGTCATGATTGAGGGTCCAGATCGGCCCAGACGCTGCTCCACGGCACGCTGCCGAGCTGCGCGGGCGGGACGGCGAATTCCGCCGGGTAGCCGACGTGGGCGAGGTACAGCCCGTCGGCCATGAACGTGGGCGCCGCAAGGTTGCGGTCGCGCCCGGCCAGCACGTCGGCGAGCCAATCGGCCGGATAGCGGCCGCGACCGACCGCGACGAGGCAGCCCATCAGGTTGCGCACCATGTGATGCAGGAACGCGTTGGCGCGGAAACGGAAATGAATGAAATGGCCCACGCGCCGCACGTCGATCTGGTACAGGTGTTTGACCGGCGTCTTCGACTGGCATTCCGACGACCGGAACGACGAGAAGTCGTGCTCGCCGATCAGGTGTGCGGCGGCGGCGCGCATCGCGTCGTCGTCGAGCGGCGTATGGATCCAGCCCGCGCGCCCCGCCAGCATCGGCGAGCGCACGGGATGCACGTACAGCGTGTAGTAATAGGTGCGCTCGAACGCCGAGAAACGCGCGTGGAACGTGTCCGGCATCGGCTTCGCCCATTGCACCGCCACGGTCGACGGCAGGAACGCGTTGGTGCCGCGCACCCACGAGAAAACCTCGCGATCGAGGTCGGTATCGAAGTGCACGACCTGCCCGAGCCCATGCACGCCTGTATCGGTCCGCCCGGCCACCGTCGTATGCAGCGGCACGCGCGCGAACTCGGCCAGCGCGTGCTCGAGCCGATCCTGCACGGTCTTGCCGTGCGGCTGCGCCTGCCAGCCGCAGAACGCCGCACCGTCGTACTGAATGCCGAGCGCGATCCGCATTACGCCTCTTCCGCCAGTTTCGCGAGCAGCGCACGCGCATCGTCGCGCGTCGCGGCGTCGTTCGCGTCGACCACTTCCTGCAGCAGCGTCCGCGCGCCGGACAGGTCGCCCAGCTCGACGTATTCGGACGCGAGGTCGAGTTTGTTGCGCGCGATGCGGGCAAGCTCGTCCGGCGTCAGCGCCGGCAACGCGGCGCCCGGCGCGGACGGCAGGTCGAGATCGAAATCGAGTTTCAGCGCGCCGAACTGCGCGCCGCCGAGCGGCGGCAGCGACGACGTCGCGAACGGGCTGCCCGATTGGCCGGCAGGCGTCGCTGCGTCGGGATCCCAATCGAACTCGTCGTCCTGATCGGCCGGATGTTCCGGGGCCGGATCGATCGAGCCAATCGGGAGGTGCTGGGCGGCTTGACCGTTAGTTGCGATTTTATCGGCATCGGACTGCCCTGCTTGCGCAACCGGCTCATCCGCCGCCAGCGACGGCTCGTCCGGCGTGCGCGGCGGCAGCGGCATGTCGAGGCTGCTGAGCACGCTGATCGCGTTCTGCATCAGCGCCGCGTGCTGCGCTTCGGTGACCGCGGGTGCGGCCGGTGTCTCGACCGGCGTCTCCACCGGCATCGCTACCCGTGTCTCCACCGATGCCTCGTTCGGCGTCTCTGGCGACGTTTCGACCGGCTTTTCCGCCTGCGTTTCTGCCTGCGTTTCGGTCGCGACCTTTTCGATCGGCTCGGCATCGTGCGAAACCGGAGCCGCCTCGCTTACGGGCGGCACTGCGGCATGCGCGGTCGGCACTTCAGGCTGCTCGACATGCGGCTGCGCCACATCCGACGCCGGCGACACATCCGTATCCGGCACCTCGATCGGCTCCGCCGCTGCGGCAGTCGCCGCGGCAAGGTTCAGGTCGGAAGCGGCATCACGCGCGACCGGCATCTCGGGCCGGATCGGCAGTTCAGCTTCGACAGAAGGCGCGGCTTCGGCTTGCGCAGTGGCAGCCGCAGCCGCGGCACCGCCCGCTGCCGTAGCGGTAGCCCCCGTGTCCGAACCCGCATCGTCCGTGCGCCGGCTCTTCCTGCGCTTGCGCCACGCGAAACCTGCCGCGAGGACGATCACGGCCGCACCGGCCACCGCGGCCGGACGCCAGTCCATCTGCTCGGTACTGCGTGCAGGTGCCGCCACCGGCGCGACCGGTTGCGCGGGCGCCGATACCGATGCCGGCTGCACCGCGCTGGCGGCGACGCCGGACGCGGCTTCGCCTGCCGTCGGCGCAGCAGCGGACGCACCTGCATCACTTGCGGCCGGACGCGGCGCGACAGGTGCAGGAGCCGGAGCCGGCGTGACGTCGTTCGTCGTGGCCGGCTTGCCGATGCCGTGCTTCTGCAATTCCATCAGCACGCGATTCTTCAGCGCCAGCAGTTGCTGCAGGCTCGACGGCCGCGGCTGCGACGCGCCCGTAACGGGCGCCGCACCAGCCGGTTCGTTCATGCCTGAAACCTGGCTGCCCGGCGCAGGCGAAACCGCGGCACCGCTCGCGGACGACGGCACCGACTGGATCGTGCCGCTCCACACATGCGGACCGCTTGCACCGGCAACCGGCGCCGCCGGCTGCATGCTTTCGACAGCCGATGCGCCGTGCGCCGCCGAAGCGCCGATCGATGCCGACGCACCGGCGGCCGTTGCGGCGCTCGCGCCGCTCACCGGCGCCGCATGCACGGCGGGCGCCACCGGCGCGGATTGCACGGCTGATCCCGGATGCGGTGCGGACGCGCCATGCTGCGCGACCGCCGTGCCGCCCGATGCCGCAGCGGGTGCGGAAGCTGCCTCTGCACCGGATGCCGCGGACGCACCGGCCGGCACGAGTGCCGCGCCTGTCGCGTCGAGCGCGGGCACGGTCAGCGTCGCGCCGACTTTCAGGCGGCTCGCGTCGTGCTTCATGAACGCCTGAGGATTGGCGTCGAACAGCGCGCGGCCGGCGCGCGCGAGCACACCGGGATCGCGCGACTGCGTGGCCGCTTTCGCGATGTCGTTCAGCGACTGGCCGGGCTGGACCGTCACGGTAAGCGGCGCCGCGCCGTCGGCAGCGGACGCCGGCAGTTCGCCGGTGCCGGCCGCCCAGGCCGATGCGGTTGCGCCGAGCGCCAGGATCGCCAGCGCGCCACGCACGGCACGCGACAGACGGGACAGACGCGGAAACAAGGAAATTCGGGACATCGTTGGCTCTATCGCCGCGCGCGGGCGCGGCTCGGATTCGCGGTTGAAAGCGTCAATAAAGTTGCCGCAGAAATGCAAAAGCGTCGCGTCGAACGCGACGCTTTCGGAGGCTCTGTGCGTCGTAACCGCGTAGTTTACTTCACGCGATCGCGTTCGGGCCGAATTCGTCGCCGATGGGTGCAACCTGCCGCGCGCGCACATCGACGCACCCTGCGACCGTGCCGCGCTGATGCCCGGTGCGCACACCGAGACCAGCGCCCGCGATCGATCGGACGCACGCCTGCCGCAGTTGAAAAAAAACCCGACCGCATCGCATCCGGAACGATTGTCGCGGCGTTTGCTCGCTCACCGGGTGGCTTGCACAACCGGGGCTCGATGCCGCGCCGCGCCCGGAAAATCGTGCACATTTGCTCAATAATTCACGCCGCCCGCCGTTAATGGATTAACAACAGACAATAAAAATAAATCCAGTCGATCACTCAACCCATTCAAATCAATTTCAATTGATCGATAAGAGGCCAATTCCCCTCTCTTATCGTTGAATTGAACATTTCCACCACCAAACCCCCGCCCCACAAGGCTTTCCAGCCCACACCCCTCTCCATTACTCATACGAAATCCATCATTTCGTAGACAATTCAATTACATTACACAAAATTACACAGATCAAATAATTGCCGTCGCTAGGATCGTCTTCAAACAAGAATCGGCGCAGTTCGACCATCGCGCCCGCACCTGCCGGAAAGGCGGGCACGCGGTCGGCCGGGCTGACGCCGTGAGGTGCCAGGGAGGCATCACGCAGTCGCACGACTGCATTTACTCACCAGCTCGTTACGGGGATCGAACATGGGCTATCAACAGGGTTTGAGCGGGTTGGCCGGCGCGGCGAACCATCTCGACGTGATCGGCAACAACATCGCGAACGCAAACACGGTTGGCTTCAAGCAGGGCCGCGCGAACTTCGCCGACATGTACGCGAATTCGGTCGCGACCTCGACCAATACGCAGATCGGCATCGGCACGCGGCTCACGTCGGTGCAGCAACAATTCGGCCAGGGGACGATCAACACGACGAAGTCGTCGCTCGACATCGCGATCAACGGCAACGGCTTCTTCCAGATGTCGAACAACGGCGTGACGACCTACTCGCGTGACGGCGTATTCCACCGAGACAAGAGCGGCGCCATCGTCGACGCGCAAAACCGCAACCTGATGGGCTATGCGGCAGGCCCGGGCGGCGCGATCAATACGGCGGCGACCGTGCCACTGCAAGCGCCGACCAACAACATCGCACCGCAGGCGACGACGAAGGTCACCGGCCAGTTCAACCTGAACTCGCAGGACAAGGTGCCGGCCAAGACGCCGTTCAACGCGGGCGACAACACGACGTACAACTACAATTCGTCGATCCAGGTGTACGACACGCTCGGCGGCGCGCAACAGGTGTCGATGTATTTCACGAAGAACGCGGCCGGCACCTGGCAGGCCTACGCGGGCGTGCAGGGCCAGACGCCGACGAATCTCGGCACCGTCACGTTCGACGCATCGGGCCGAATCACCTCGACGACGTCGGCCGCAACCGGCCAGCCGACGCCGAGCCTCGGGCAGTTCGCGTTCTCGATCCCGAACGCGTCGGGCGCCGCCAATCCGCAGAACCTGACGCTCGACCTGGGCGGCACGACGCAGTTCGGCGGGAAAAGCGGCGTGAACAATCTCGCGCAGGACGGCTTCGCGAGCGGCACGCTGACGACGTTCTCGATCGGCACCGATGGCAAGCTCACCGGCAATTACTCGAACGGCCAGAGCGCGGTACTCGGCCTGATTGCGCTCGCGAACTTCAACAACCCGAACGGGCTCGAGAACATCGGCGGCAATCAGTACGTGGAAACCTCCGCGTCGGGCGTGCCGCAGATCTCCGCGCCGGGCAGCACGAACCACGGCACGCTGCAGGGGAGCGCGCTGGAAAACTCGAACGTCGACCTGACGACCGAGCTCGTGAACCTGATCAAGGCGCAGCGCGATTACCAGGCCAATGCGCAGACGATCAAGACCCAGCAAACCGTCGACCAGACGCTCCTGAACATGCGCTGACCCGCGCATGAAAAACGCGCCGCGCCAGCCTTGATATCGTCAAGGCCGACGCGGCGCGCAATCTGGTGCACCGCGGCCCGCGTCTCGCGGGCCGGACATGCAGGCTTACTTGTCGAGCAGGATGCGCAGCATGCGGCGCAGCGGCTCGGCCGCGCCCCACAGCAGCTGGTCGCCGACCGTGAACGCCGACAGGTATTCGCCACCCATCGCGAGCTTGCGCAGGCGGCCGACCGGCACCGTCAGCGTGCCCGTGACGTTCGCCGGCGACAGGTCGCGCATCGACGCTTCACGCTCGTTCGGCACGACCTTCACCCAGTCGTTCGCCGATGCGAGGATGCCGTTGATCTCGTCGAGCGGCACGTCCTTGTTCAGCTTGATCGTCAGCGCCTGCGAGTGGCAGCGCATTGCGCCGATCCGCACGCACAGGCCGTCGACCGGAATCGAACCCGGCTCGCCCATGGCCGGCTTGCCGAGGATCTTGTTGGTTTCCGCGCCGCCCTTCCACTCTTCCTTCGACATCCCGTTGCCGAGATCCTTGTCGATCCACGGGATCAGCGAGCCGGCGAGCGGCACGCCGAAGTTGCTCGTCGGCATCGCATCGCTGTTCATCGCGGCCAGCACGCGGCGGTCGATGTCGAGAATCGCGGAAGCCGGATCGGCGAGCTGCTCCTTCACCGCGCCATTCAGCGTGCCCATCTGCGACAGCAGTTCGCGCATGTTCTGCGCGCCCGCGCCCGATGCGGCCTGATAGGTCATCGCCGTCATCCAGTCGACGAGGTTCTCGCGGAACAGGCCGCCGAGCGCCATCAGCATCAGGCTGACCGTGCAGTTGCCGCCGATGAAATTCTTCTGGCCCTTGACGAGCGCGTCCTTGATCACGTCGAGGTTGACCGGATCGAGGATGATGACCGCGTCGTCCTTCATCCGCAGCGACGATGCCGCATCGATCCAGTAGCCATTCCAGCCGGCTGCGCGCAGCTTCGGGAACACGTCATTCGTGTAATCGCCGCCCTGGCACGTGATGATCACGTCGCACTTCTTCAGCTCGTCGACGTTGGTCGCGTCCTTGAGCGTAGTCTCGTTTTTCGCGAACGACGGCGCTTTGCCGCCCGTGTTGCTGGTGCTGAAAAACACCGGTTCGATCAGGTCGAAATCGCCCTCTTCCTGCATGCGCTGCATCAGGACGCTGCCGACCATGCCGCGCCAACCTACGAGACCTACGTTCATGACTAACCCTTTGATGGAGCTTCCCCGCCATTTCCGTCCCCGGTGTGACCGCGCGGGGAAATAGGCGGGCACGACGGACGATCAGCGTTTAATGATCGTTTTCGTGGTAATGGTTTTCGTGATGACGATGGCGCGCGCACCCGCACGGGCAATGTTGCCGTGGAGTTTCAAGACCGGGGAGATCAGGGAAAAATGCGCCATCGTTCGAGTCTACACAAAGCCGGTGGCCCGCACAACGGCCAACCGCACGCGAACCGGCCGATTTCGCGGCCCGTTCGCGCCCTTTCTACATGATTGCGTTACAGCGCCGCGACCACCGCGTCGCCCATCACCGTCGTGCCGACCTGCTGGCAGCCCGGCGTCGCGATGTCGCCCGTACGGTAGCCCTGTTCGAGCACCGTTTTCACCGCGCGCTCGATGCGATCGGCCTGCTCCGCGCGATTCAGCGAGTAGCGCAACATCATCGCGGCCGACAGGATCGTCGCGAGCGGATTCGCGATGCCCTTGCCCGCGATGTCCGGCGCCGAACCGTGCGACGGCTCGTACAGGCCCTTGTTGTTCTTGTCGAGCGACGCCGACGGCAGCATGCCGATCGAGCCCGTCAGCATCGACGCTTCATCCGACAGGATGTCGCCGAACATGTTGCCCGTAACGATCACGTCGAACTGCTTCGGCGCCTTCGCGAGCTGCATCGCCGCGTTGTCGACGTACATGTGCGACAGCTCGACGTCCGCGTATTCCTTCGACACGTCGATCATGATGTCGCGCCAGAACTGCGACGTTTCGAGCACGTTCGCCTTGTCGACCGACAGCAGCTTCTTCGCGCGCTTGCGAGCCGCCTGGAACGCGACGTGCGCGATGCGGCGCACTTCCGGTTCCGAATAGCGCATCGTGTCGAAGCCTTCGCGCTCGCCCGCGAACAGGCCGTCCGGTGCCGCGCGTACACCGCGCGGCTGGCCGAAGTAGATGTCGCCGTTCAGCTCGCGCACGATCAGGATGTCGAGGCCCGCGACCAGCTCGGGCTTCAGCGGCGATGCATCGACGAGCTGCGGATAGCAGATCGCCGGGCGGAAGTTCGCGAACAGCTCGAGGTGCTTGCGCAGCCCGAGGATCGCCTGCTCGGGGCGCAGCGCGCGCTCGAGCGAATCGTACTTCCAGTCACCCACGGCGCCGAACAGGATCGCGTCGGCTTCCTTCGCGAGCTTCAGCGTCGCGTCCGGCAGCGGATGGCCGCTCGCCTCGTAGCCCGCGCCGCCGACCGGCGCCTGTTCGAGTTCGAACTTCTCGTCGAGTGCGTTCAGCACCTTCACCGCTTCATTGACGATTTCCGGACCGATGCCGTCGCCGGGCAGCACTGCAATCTTCATGCGAAATTCCTGACTGGGTAGGTTTTTTTGGAGGCAGGCCGGCGAACGCGCCGCCGGCGCGCCCGCCCGAATGGCGATCTCAGCCGACCAGCTTGGTGTTGAGCCACGGCTGCTTCACGAGGCGCTCGGCCTCGAACTGACGGATCTTGTCCGCGTGGCGCAGCGTGAGGCCGATGTCGTCGAAGCCGTTCAGCAGGCAGTACTTGCGGAACGCGGTGACCTCGAACGGATACTCGCGGCCGTCGCCCGTGCGTACGACCTGCGCGTCGAGGTCGACCGTCACCTCGAAGCCGTTGAACGCGACCGTCTCGTTGAACAGGTGATCGACCTGCTGCTCGGTCAGCACGATCGGCAGCAGGCCGTTCTTGAAGCAGTTGTTGAAGAAAATATCAGCAAAGCTCGGCGCGATGATCGCGCGGAAGCCGTACTGCTGAAGCGCCCACGGCGCGTGCTCGCGCGAGCTGCCGCAGCCGAAGTTCTTGCGCGCGAGCAGCACGGATGCGCCCTGGTAGCGCGGCTGGTTCAGCACGAAGTCGGGATTCAGCGGACGCTTCGAGTTGTCCTGGCCCGGCTCGCCGTGATCGAGGTAACGCCATTCGTCGAACGCATTCGGGCCGAAACCCGTGCGCTTGATCGACTTCAGGAACTGCTTCGGGATGATCGCGTCGGTGTCGACGTTCTCGCGATCGAGCGGCGCCACGACGCCGGTATGCACAGTGAATTTTTCCATGATCCGTCTATCCGGTTGAAGGGCCGGCATCCAGCCGGCGCCCATCGCAAATTCTCGGTCGGCGGCGTCAGTCCGCGGCGCGCTGAAGCGCGTTGCCGGCGGCGTTGACATCCTGGCCGAAGCCTCGGACGGTATTGCAGCCCGCGAGGCCGAAACCCAGCCCCGCCAGCGCCAGTGCGGCAACCAGCCGCGCAATGACCTTCGATGCCGTCACGCGTTCCCCAGCTTGCGAATGTCGACGAAGTGACCTTCGATGGCCGCAGCCGCCGCCATCGCGGGGCTCACGAGGTGCGTGCGGCCGCCCGCGCCCTGCCGGCCTTCGAAGTTGCGGTTCGACGTCGACGCGCAGCGCTCGCCCGGATCGAGTCGGTCGGCGTTCATCGCCAGGCACATCGAGCAGCCCGGTTCGCGCCATTCGAAGCCGGCGTCCGTGAACACCTTGTCGAGCCCTTCGCGCTCGGCCTGCGCCTTCACGAGACCCGAGCCCGGCACGACCATCGCGAGCCGCACGTTCGACGCGACGCGACGGTTCAACTTCTTCACGACATACGCGGCTGCGCGGATGTCCTCGATACGCGCGTTCGTGCACGAGCCGATGAAGATCTTGTCGACCTTGATCGATTCGATCGGCGTGTTCGGCTCGAGCGCCATGTAGGCCAGCGCACGCTCCATCGCGTCGCGCTTGACCGGATCCTTCTCGCGCTCGGGATCGGGCACGCGACCGTCGATCGACGTGACCATTTCCGGCGACGTGCCCCACGTGACCTGCGGGACGATCTCGGCTGCGTTCAGCTCGACCACGCGATCGAACTGCGCGCCTTCGTCCGACTTGAACTGGCGCCAGTATTCGACGGCCTGGCCCCATTCCGCGCCGGTCGGCACGAACGGACGGCCCTTCAGGTAATCGATCGTCGTGTCGTCCACCGCGACCATGCCCGCGCGCGCGCCGGCTTCGATCGCCATGTTGCAGACGGTCATGCGGCCTTCCATCGTCAGCGCGCGGATCGTCGAGCCGCCGAATTCGATCGCGTAGCCCGTGCCGCCTGCGGTGCCGATCTTGCCGATGATCGCGAGCACGATGTCCTTCGCGGTACAACCGCGCGGCAGCGTGCCCTCGACCTTCACGAGCATGTTCTTGCTCTTCTTCTGCAGCAGCGTTTGCGTGGCGAGCACGTGTTCGACTTCCGACGTGCCGATGCCGTGTGCGAGCGCGCCGAACGCGCCGTGCGTCGACGTATGCGAATCGCCGCACACGATCGTCATGCCCGGCAGCGTCGCGCCCTGCTCCGGCCCGATGATGTGGACGATGCCCTGACGCACGTCGTTCATCTTGAACTGCGTGATGCCGAACGCATCGCAGTTCGCGTCGAGCGTGTCGACCTGGAGCTTCGAGACGGGATCGGCGATGCCGTGGCTGCGATCGGTGGTCGGCACGTTGTGGTCCGACACGGCCAGGTTCGCGCTGATGCGCCACACCGGACGCTGCGCCATCTTCAGCCCTTCGAATGCCTGCGGGCTCGTGACTTCATGCAGCAGCTGACGGTCGATGTAGAGCAGAGTCGTGCCGTCTTCCTCGGTGTGGACCACGTGGGTGTTCCACAGTTTGTCGTAGAGAGTCTGTGCCATGGGTATGCGGGGTCGTTGTGACTACAAGCCTTGCGGATGCGGTCGATTATGCCACGCAGAACGCGTCACGGCGCAGGCCGGACGCGAAAAAACCCATTAAAAACAGTGGTTTGGCTGGTAGTGCCAATACCTGTATCGGCATTACCAGCCAAACGGGCGCGCGCGATCCCGCGTAATGCGATTGCGGATCGCGCACGCCGATGCCTCGCGGCTTCAGCCGTTCGGGTACTCGCGATTGATCAGGTCGAGCCGCAGCATGCCGAGTTGCACGCCCGCGTTGCTCATCAGGTAGAGATCGCGCCGCCGCAACGCCGGCATCAGCGCCGACGTATCGTAGAGCGACGGCAGCGTGAGGCCGGCCGGCACGGCGGCCTGCATCCCTGCCGCAATCGACACGCGCACGGCGATCGACGCCTGATCCGAATGCGTGACGACGCCGACCTTCCCCAGCGCCGCAGTGGAGCCGGCCTGCTTGACGATCGCGGCGGCGACGCCGTCGGGCGTCGGTATCGGGCTGCCGGCAGCCAGGACCGGGGTCGCGATCGACGTCACGCCGGCCGTCAGTCCGTACTTCGCCGCGAGCACGCTCGCGACTTCCTGCTGCGCGAAGATCGGGGCCGGGACCTTCTGGCGAAGCTGGAACACGGTGTCGGCAATCGCCTCGTTCACGGGGCCAGGCACCGGCGCAGCACCCGATGCCCCTGCGCGACTGCCAAAGCCGAACGCGGCAATCGTATTGATCGCGGCGGCGGCGACGGTCGGTGGCGTCCACGAGAAAAACGTGTCGAAAAGGTAGCCGGTTTCGTCAGTGGCGGTCGCGCGGTCGTTCAGTTCGTTCGTCAGCTTGCCGAGCATCTGGCGCTGCAATTCCGCATCGGAAACGGGGGCGTCGCCGGCAAAGGCGGCGGTAACGGCCGCAGACGAAGCGGCGAGCAACGAAGTGGAAGCCAGGAAATGGCGGCGGGTCGTCATGGTCATGAGAGTCGAGTGTGAGCGGAAGGCGTCAGCCCTTCGGGAACGCTTGCATCGTCGCGGTCACCGCGCGGCCAAGCATCTGCGCATACATGTCGTGCACGAGATAGAGGCTGCGGTTGCGCGTCCACGGCTGGCCCGATTGCGGGTCGTACGTCGTCGGCAGCGACACCTCGGCCACCGCTGCCGCCTTCATGCCCGCCTGCTGCGAGGTCTGGATGCAGCGCTTCGCGTGGTCGCGGTGGCCGACCACCGCGACGGTGCCCATCGCGGCCGCGCCGCCCGCGCGCGACACGGCCACGGCCGCGACGCCAGCCGTGCTCAGGTACACGATCGAGCCGTCGCTCGCGATTACCGGCTCGACCGACGACAGCACGTCCGCGCCCATCCCGTACTTCGACACGAGAAAGCGTGCAATCTCCCACTGCGCGTAGACCTTGACCGGTTTCAGCTGGCGAATGCGGTACACGGCATCCGCGAGCGCTTCGTTGACGGGCCCCGGGTCGGGCAGCGCGGACTGGTTGCCACCGGTGCTCGACGTATTGCCGCTTGCCGCGTTCGGACGATTGCCGAAGCTGTACGCGACGATCGCGCCGATCTGCGCGGCCGGCACCGTCGGCAGGTCCCACGTGAAACCGACATCGGTCAGCGCCGGCACGAGCGCGTTGACCGTCGCCGCGTCGCCGAGCTGCGCGTTGAGCTTCGCGGACATCTGCGCGGCCAGCGCCGCATCGGTGACGGGTGCCGACGTGACGTCGTCGCCGCCGCATGCGCTCAACAACGGCGCCACCGCAACCGCGGGCGCGGCAGCCAGGAATTTTCTGCGTAAAGAAGCCGACGGGTTCAGATTCATGAGAAATACGAAATGATGCGAGCAACGCCGGCAGCCGGTCACGGCGTTGCAAATCGCGGGTTCACGGGAAACGACAACCGGACGCGTCGCACGGTTGGGCGATGGATGTCAGGGCCGGCGCTCGAATCGGATCGCTGCGCATCGGTCGATCGACGATGCGGGATCGTAGTGGGCGTTTATTAAACCGCGGTGAACCTGTCGATCGAATGCGGACGATCGTCGCGCCGTTTCATCGATGGACGCGTGCGTTTCATCCATGGCGAGCGTGCACCTCAGATGTTTCATCGGTGGTGAGAGACTCGATTCGCCAGCTTCGTCGGGCGCTGAACGTCGCGCTCCTTATTTCGAGATACGATGGTGCAACGCGCATGCCCAAGCCCCCACGATCCGGATCCGGAGCCCCCGCCATGAAGCTCGGCCTGAACGAATCGATCGCCCGCCTCGACGAAGCAGGCACGCTGTTCACGACGCTGTTTCGCCACGGTACGCTCGACATCGAGCTGTACCGGCCGCGCTTCGAGGACAAGCAGAAGCCGCATACGCGCGACGAGGTCTACGTGATCGCCACCGGCTCGTCGCGCTTCGTCGTCGACGGACGCGAATGCGAAGTCGCGACGGGTGACGTGCTGTTCGTCCCGGCGCGCGCCGAGCACCGTTTCATCGGCTTCTCCGACGACTTCTCGACCTGGGTGTTCTTCTACGGCCCCGAAGGCGGCGAGCACGACGCGTAGCGCGCGATGCGCGCGGCACTTTTCCTGCGATCGCCTAGACTGTCTATTCGCAGCGGGCGGCACGCGACGCGCAGCCGCCCGGTCGTCACGATGCCTGTGGCAGCCGGTTCAACGAACGGGAAAACAGCATGCGATACGAACTGTATTACTGGCCCGAGATCCAGGGCCGAGGCGAGTACGTGCGGCTCGCACTTGAAGCAGCCGAAGCCGACTATGTCGACGTCGCGCGTGAATCGGGGCGCGGCATGGGCGTGCCGGCAATGATGCGCATGATGGACAGCACGAAGGCGGAATGCGTGCCGTTCGCGCCGCCGTTCCTGAAAGCCGGCGACCTGGTGGTCGGGCAGACCGCGAACATCCTGCTGTTTCTCGGCACTCGGCTGGGGCTCGCGCCCGGCGACGAAGCCGGCCGGCTGTGGGTGCACCAGCTTCAGTTGACCGTCGCCGATTTCGTCACCGAGATCCACGACACGCATCATCCGATCGCAAGCGGCCTCTACTACGAGGATCAGCAGGCAGAAGCCGCCGAGCGCGCGGCGGATTTCCTGGAAAACCGATTGCCGAAATTCCTCGGTTACTTCGAGCGGGTACTCGACCAGAATCCGCACAAGAGCGGCTACCTCGCCGGCAACGCACTCAGCTATGCGGACCTGTCGCTGTTCCAGTTGATCGAGGGCCTGCGCTACGCGTTTCCGAAAGCGATGAAGCGGGCGGAGCGGAAGATCCCGGCGCTGGTCGCACTGCACGACCGCGTCGCGCTGCATCCGCCGGTCGCGCTCTATCTCGAGTCGGAGCGCCGCATCCCGTTCAACGACATGGGCATCTTCCGGCACTATCCGGAGCTGGACAAGTAACGCCGGCACGGCATCCGCGCCGCTTCATGCGAGGCCGCGGATACCGTCGCTCATGCGGCGACCGGTGTCTCGTGCAAATGACGCCACACGATCAGCCCATCCACCTCGCGCCGGAACACGACCGTCGAGCGCCGCACCGTGCGCCGCCCGTGCGCGTCGGTCTGCGTCTCGCGATAGCCGATCGTCGCGCCATCGGACCACACGGCCAGCCCGCGCAATTCATCGATATCGATCACCAGCCCCGGACGTGCGCCGTGTCCATGTGAAAACAACGCATCGACGCCCGCGTAATCGAGCACCGTACCCGACATCGTGATCATCGAGAATCCCGGCGAGAAGCGCGCCAACAGCGGCGCGAGCCGCTCGGGGCCGGCACGTCCGGACAACCAGCACTCGATGTCGACGATGGTATCGACGACTTCCTTGAAATACGGATTCGGCAGATTCATAAGGCTCTCAGGTTCTCAGGAATGGGATGAAGCGGGTTGCGCGACCGGCGCATGGTGGGCGGGAAGCCGCGCGATCAGGCCGAGCGGCAGTAACGTCAGCAGGATCGCCAGCCCGAAGCACCAGCGGTACGGTGCGAGCGAAGGGCCGCCTGCGTCGAACGCCAGCAACGCATTGAGCGCGCTGCCGAGCACGGCCACGCCAATGCAAAAACTCAGCTGTCGGTTGATGTTCCACAGCGCGCTCGCGTCGCCCATCCGGTCGGCCGGCACATCGACGAACGCCGCGCTTTGCGACGTGCTCGTGCACAGGCTCGCGCCGAACCCCATTGCCGCGAACGCCGCGATGCGCACGGCTTCGACGCTCGCCCACGGCGTCGCGAGCAGTGTGATGCCGACACAATCGATCGCGATGCCGCACGCGAACAGCGGCTTCGCACCGTGGCGCGGAAAGCAGCGGCGCGTGGTCGCGATCGCGAAGAACGCCGCGATCGCCCACGGCAACATCAACGCGCCGGCATGCGCGGCGCTCAATCCGAGCGCGTTCTGCAGATAGAGCGACGCGACGAGGTTGACGCCCGTAAAGATGCCCGGCACGCACAGATAGACCACCACGCCGATCCTCAGCAGCGGCTGTGCGAGCAGGCGCAGGTCGACCACCGGCGCCATGGCCCGACGCGCATGCGCCGCATAGCCGGCGCCTGCCGCGACGGCCACCACCAGCATCGCGAGCGGGAATGCCACACCGCCGGGCTGCCCCGCGGCGGTCAGCCCAAGCAGCAACGCGACGAGCGCCACCGCACTCAGCCCAAGTCCCGGCCAGTCGAGCCGCGGCGGCCGGTCGCGCGCGCCGTCGCCCGGCAGCCACGCGAACGCGAGCGCGCAGGTCGCGGCAGCGATCGGCAACATCGCGAAGAAGATCGCGCGCCACGACCCGCGATCGACGATTGCACCGCCGATCGCAGGCGACAACGCGGGCACGAGCAGCGCGACCATCATCACGACCGACGTGAGCCGCGCCCGCGCCTGCGGCGGATACGCACGATAGGCCATCGTCTGCCCGACCGGAATCAGCAGCCCGCCGCCGAGCCCCTGGACCAGCCGCCAGGCGAGCAACGCTTCGATCGACGACGCCGCGCCGACACCGGCACTGCCGAGCCCGAACAGCAGCAACGATGCGGCGAACACGCGCCGCTCGCCGCAGCGGCGCGCGAGCCACGTGCCGAACGGAATCACGACGGTCAGGCCGAGCACATACGTGTTGCCGACCCACGCAAGCTGCGCGACCGATGCGTGCAATTCGCGCTGCAGTGCCGGATACGCGGCGTTCAGCATGAACATGTTCGCGAGATCGATCGCGAAGCCGAGCAGGTAGACGGCGGCAATTCTGGAGCGGTCTGGCATGGCAGCGGAAACATCACGAAACGCCGCAGTGTAGAAGCCGGCAGCCGCATCGGTAAGCGGCCGGATTCGACGAGTCTCGTCGAATTTTTTTGACAATCGGATCACGCCACGACAACGCACCGCACGCGGCGGCACATTCGGGTACCCTTCGAGCGATCCAACGCATAGACAGGACCCACGCCCCAACCATGGTGAGCCTCGATCGTTTCGCCGTCTTCCGTGCCGTGGTCGAAGCCGGTTCGTTCACGGCCGCCGCAACCGCGCTGAACCAGGCGCGTGCGGCCGTCAGTTTCAACGTGAAGCAACTCGAAGCCGAGCTCGGCGTCACGCTGCTCACGCGGACGACCCGGCGTGTCGAGCTGACCGACGCCGGTGAGCGCTTCTACCAGCGCTGCCTGCGCGTGCTCGACGAAGCCGAAGGCGCGATCGACGAGGTACGCGGCGAGCATGGCGGAATGCACGGCAATCTGCGCGTGACGTCGACGGTCGAATATGCGGCGCGCGTCCTCGCACCGATACTGCATGCGTTCACCGCGCAGCATCCCGCGTTACGCGTGCGGCTCGAAACGCATACGTCGCAGGCCGATCTCGTACGCGACCGCTTCGACGTCGCGATCCGGCTCGGACGTCATGAGCACTTTCGCGACCTGCCCTATCGAGGCGTCTGCCTCGCCACCTACGACGTGCTCGCCGTGATGGCGCCCGACCTGCCGGCGAAGGCCGGACTCCCGCAACCGGCGTCGCCCGCCGATCTGGCCCGCCTGCCGCAGCTCGGCCACAGCCGGCTCGAGCGGATTGCCGAATGGCCGCTCACCGATCGCGCGGGCAACGAACATGCGTTTCGACCGGGCACGAAGCCTCGCGTCGTCGTCGACAATGCATCGGTGTTGAGTGAACTCGCGCGCCAGGGCAGCGGCGTCGCGCTGCTGCCCGAATGGCTCGTGCGCGACGATCTCGACAGCGGCGTACTGGTCGATGCACTGCCCGCTTACCGGTTTCCGCAGCAGAACGTCTACGCGCTGTACGTCGCGACGCGGCACGTGCCGCAGAAAGTGCGTGCATGGGTGGATTTCATGAAGGCGCAGCTGCAGCAGGTGCACTGAGCGCGGCTTGCGTGCGTCACCGCGCGCAGGCCGCCGCATCGGAGCCGGCCGTGCGATACAACCGGCTCCCGTTACCGCGCTTTCGGTGCCGGGCAGTCAGTGCGGCTGCCCGTGCTGCGTGACCGTCGCATCGACGGCCTCGACCGAGCGCGTCAGCCACGGCCCGATGTCCATCTCCTCGTAGCGCACGAGCCGGCTCTTGCGCGCGCGGCGATACGCCCACCAGATCGCGACGAACAGCGGAATCCACACGTAGATCGACAGCACTTCCATCCAGTCGATGCGGGCCGCGAAGAACGCCTGGTAATCCTGCCCAAGCGAGATCACGATACAGATCGCGATCGCGAACAGCGGCCCGAACGGAAACCATTTCGCGCGGTACGGCAGTTGATCGAGCCGGTAGCCCTGCTTCAGGAACCCCTTGCGGAACCGGTAATGGCAGACCGCGATGCCGAGCCACGCGATGAAGCCCGTAATGCCGACCGTATTCAGCAGCCACAAATAGATGCCCTGGTTGTTGGTCAGCGACGTGAGAAAGCACAGCCCGCCGACGGCCATCGTCGCGTACAGCGCATTGCGCGGCACGCCGCCCGGCGACAGCGTCGCGAACATCGCCGGCGCGCGCCCTTCCGACGCGAGGTTGTACAGCATCCGCGTCGCCGCATAGGTGCCGGAATTGCCGGCCGACAGCACGGCCGTCAGGATCACGAGATTCATTGCACCGGCCGCGAGGCGGAAACCCGCGTGGCTGAACACCAGCGTGAACGGGCTCACGCCGATGTCGGTCACGTCGCTCTTCAGCAGGTTCGGGTCGGTGTACGGCACCAGCAGGCCGATCACGAAGATCGCGAACACGTAGAACAGCATGATCCGCCAGAAGATCTGCTTCACCGCGCGCGGGATCGTCTTGCGCGGGTTTTCCGATTCGCCAGCGGTGATCCCGACCAGCTCGGTGCCGAGAAACGAGAAGCCCGCGATCAGCGCGACGCTCATCATCGCGTGCACGCCGCCGACGAACGGCGCGTCGCCCGTCGTGAAGTTGCGCAAGCCGACCGGATGCCCGTTCCCGATCAGGCCGGCAGCGATCAGCAGCCCGGCCGCGATGAACGCGACCACGGTGACGACCTTGATCAGCGAGAACCAGTATTCCGATTCGCCGAAGCCGCGCACCGACAGCGTGTTCAGCAGGAAGATCAGCACGAGGAAGCCCGCGCCCCACCAGATGCCGGGCACGGTCGGAAACCAGTAGCGCATCACGATCTGTGCGGCGACCAGTTCTATCGCGATCGTCACCGCCCAGCTGTACCAGTAGGTCCAGCCGAGCGCGACGCCGAATCCTTCGTCGACGTACTTCTCGCCGTAGATCGCAAACGAGCCCGATACCGGCATCAGCGCGGCCATTTCACCAAGGCCCGTGACGACGAAGTACACCATCAATCCGATCGCGATATACGCGGCGATCGCACCGCCCGGCCCCGCCTGTGCGACCGACGCGCCCGATGCAACGAACAGCCCCGTGCCGATCGAGCCGCCGATCGCGATCATCGCGATGTGGCGGCCCTGCAGACGGCGCTTCAGCGTCGTTCCGGACGGCGCGGCCGTCTCCGCTGCCGCTTGCAAAGCATCCATAGTGTTCACCCTGATTGTGATTCGAGCCGGACGATTTGATTCGGAATGCAAATCGTCAGGCCCGGTCATTCGCGTCGAATCCGGCCCTTCCCGGCCGGCCGCATCACACGACGCTGCGCTTGATCGCCTGCAGTTCGGCCGTCGTCACGATCTTCTCGATCCGGAACCGCGGACTTTCCAGCCACACGTTCGCGATCCGCCGGTACTCGTCGAGATCCTCGCACGCGAGCCGCACGAGAAAATCGAACGTGCCGCTCACGAGCCAGCAATCGAGCACGGCCGGATTCGCACGCATTTCGTCCTCGAACGGCGCCTGCGAACGCCCGTGGTCGGCCAGCGTGATCTGCGCGATCACGACGATCGGCTTGGTCGCGCGCGGCGCCTTGATCACCGCGCGGTACCCTTCGATCACGCCGAGCGCCTCGAGCCGCTCCACGCGCGCCTGGCACGGCCGCGGTGTGAGGTTCACGAGCTCCGACAGCTTCCGGTAGGAAATCCGCCCGTCGGTGCGCAGGATGTCGAGGATCCGGAGATCGATCTTGTCGAGCTGCATCTTCTTGTCGGTCATCCGCGTTCGCTCCGGTCGGGTCGTGGCTGGTGCGCGGAACGTCTGCTGTTCCGCGCGGGGGCCACATTATCCGGCCGAAGCGGCCGCGCGCCAATCGGCTAGAACCGCAGCGACAGGCAGGTCAGGCCGCCGTCCATCTTGCGGAACTCGCTCGTGTCGATCACGTGCAGCGGCAGCCCGAGCGACGCGATCGCGTCGTGCACGCGCGGGTAGCCGGCCGGCGTGATCAGCGTGCCGTTCACCCGCAGCGTGTTGCCCGCGTATTCGTCGGCGGCCGAGATCGAGATCCGGCGATAGTCGGCGAAGGCCGGATGCGCGGCCAGCGCTTCGGTCACGAGCAGCGTGTCGTCGCCGAGCGCGTTGACGACCGACTTGAGATGCAGGCCCGCGCCCACCGGCACCGCGACGACCGAATAGCCGTAGCGCGACACCAGCGATTCGAACGCGGCGATGCCTTCGGCGTCGGTTCGGCCCGTCAGGCCGATGTAGAAGCGCTTGCCGACCTGCATCACGTCGCCGCCGTCGAGACGGCCTTCCTGCATCGGCAGCAGGTCGCGATGCGCGGCCAGCGCCGCTTCGATGTGCACCGTCTCGCCGCGACGCGCGGGCGCACCGGGGCGCGTGATCACCGCGAATTCCGGCGTCACGACCGCGGTGTCCTCGACGAAGTGCGAATCGGGGAACGCCTCCAGCGGCGGCAGCTCGGTCAGCTCGACGCCGAGCGTGCGCAGCGCGTCGCAGTATGCGTGGAACTGCGTGAGCGTCTTGTCGTAGTCCGGCGCGCCGAGTTCGGCGGTGGTCAGGCCCGCGCCACAGGACGGCGCGGGGCGGCGAACGATCGCTTGCGTGAATTGCATCGACTCCTCCATGGTCAGCGCCACACCCGTGCGACACACGGGGCGGCTGCGTTGTGTCCGGACCATTATCGGAAGCCAATTTGCGCAATTCGCGTCGATTTCGGCTGCGCCGACAGCCGATTGCGTCGAATTGCACGCGGCACGCAGCGGATTCGGCAGACGGCCGCTCACCGCCTGGCAAACGGCTGCCTGCGCATGCGGCGCAGCTGCTACACGCCCGGCCCGAACCCCATCTGCAAACGGCCGAGCGCCGTGAGATCGCCCTCCCCGCCGCGTCCGTCGAATTCGACCTCGAAGTGATCGGCCGGGAAATCGGGCGGGCTCTCGCCGCGCAAGAACGCAGCCCGCTGGCGCTGCAGGTACGCGTCGTTCTTCGCGCAACCGGGCGCGGCCGCGATGTACATCACGTTACTGTCGCCGCTGCCGCCGTGTGCATCCTCGACCGCGTGCACGACGTCGCCGTGCCAGAACACCGCGTCGCCCGGCTCCATGTGCGGGATTGGCACCAGCGCGTCGAGCAGCAGCGCGTGCCATTCGGGCCGGATCGACAGCGCGCGGCCCGGACGCGCGCCGCACAGGTCATCGTCGGCGACATCGTCCTGCAGCGCGCGCAGCACGACATAGGCCATCGCGTTCGCGACCGGAATCAACTGCAGCGTGCCGTCGCCGGGCCCCTGCGGCGTGAGCGCGGTCCAGCCCTGGAACGTGCGGAACATCGAGCACACGGCCGGCGACGGAATCTCCTCGACGTCCGGACGGAACGCCGCATCGAACGGGTCGTAATCGCGCCAGCGGCCGGCGAGCACGTGACGGTAGACCTGGCGGAAATTCGCGCCGAGCCAGCGTTCGACGGAACCGCCGTCGACATGCGGTGACAGCCCGAGCGACGTCGAGCCGGGCGGGCGGCGACGAATCCGGTCGGCATAGGCCGGCACCTGATCGGGATCGAAGTGCATGCGCCCGCCGTCCGCGTGCCGCCACAGGCGGTTCAGGAACACGCGCGCCTGGGTCAGTGCCGGCGACTGGCGCGCAGCCACCTGCGGCTTCGACCAGTAGACGCCGTAGATCTGCGGCTTGCCCGATGCGAGGTTGCCGAAATAGCGGTCCTCGGCGCGTGCGTGCAGCCGATCGGCGAAGCGGTTCGCGTCCAGGTACGTGCCGATCTCGTCGTTCCAGTCGCGCGCCTGCTGCGCATCGAATACGCCACGAATTACGACGGCGCCATGCGTGCGGATCGCGGCAACCGCTTGCGGATCGACGGTCCCGCCCGCGATATCCGCGAACGGCACCACCGGAATGACGTCATGGCCATGCGCATGCGCGCGGCGGATCGCGTCGACCTGCCGCGCGATATCGCCCTCCAGCTCGCGGAACGTGGCCGCATAACCGGGCAGGTCGGCGCGCAGCACCCTTTTTGCCTCGCGAATCGCGGCAGGCAGGTCGTCAATCGTCAGTTGCATCGTGGTCTCCTCGCTGACAGGTGTCGTGATGTGCTGTCAGCGTACGGCCGGTGCGCGACCGCCTTCGCCACTATCCGGCCAACTATCGATACAATTCTGACAACCGTGCGTCACGCCGGACGATGGCAGACCACGCACAGCTTGTTGCCGTCCGGGTCACGGAAATACGCGCCGTAGTAGTCGCGGTGATAGTCCGGCCGCAAGCCCGGCGGCCCTTCGCAGGTACCGCCGTGGCGCAGCGCGAGCGCGTGGCAGCGATCGACGTGTGCGCGTGTCGACGCATCGAACGCGATCGTGTGGCCATTGCCCGGTTCGGGCGCGCGGCCGTCGAGCGGCTGGCCGAAGAAGAACAGCGGCCGGTCGGCGTCGGCCGGCATCCAGCCCGACCAGCCGTCCGGCTCGCGGAATTTCAGGCGCAGCCCGAGTTCCGCGAACAGCGGCGCGTAGAAATCGTAGGCGCGCGCGGTGTCGGTCACACCCACGCAAACATGTGAAAACATGGCATCGCTCCGTTGTGACGATCGCTCACGATCATGCCACGGCGCGATGCCCGCCCTCACCCGGAGGCCGCGATGAAGCCGCAGTACGAGCATGTGACGTTCGCCCCCGGCTGTTCGATCCGCGTCTATCACCGCCAGCTCGCCCGCATCCCGTTCGAATGGCATCGCCATCCCGAATACGAACTGACGCTGACGCTCAACAGCCGCGGCCGGCGCTTCATCGGCGATCACGTCGCCCACTACGCGGACGACGACCTGGTGCTCGTGCCGCCCAACCTGCCGCATACCTGGTCGTCGAATGCCCGCATCGATCGCGAGGCGCCCGAAGTCGCGCTCGTCATCTGGTTCGACGGCGACTGGGTGCGGCGGCTGGCCGACTGTTGCCCCGAATACGCGCCGCTGCGCTCGCTGCTGCGGCGAGCCGCACCGGGCCTGCGCTTCGACATGGATGCGGCCCGCGCGATGCGCGCACGGCTGCCGCAATTGCTCGATCCGTCGCCGCGCACACGGCTCGCGGCCGCGCTCGACACCCTCGCCGATCTCGCGGAAGCCGGCGGCGAACCGCTCGCCACCGCGCACGCGTACGACCGTGCCGACGGCACGACACCGCCCGCCGACACGGCCGCCCCCGAAGCCGAACGCCTCGACCGTGTGCTCGACGCGATCGACCGGCACTTCCACGAACCGCTGCGCATCGACACGCTCGCCGCCACCGCGCACATGTCCGAACGCACGCTGCAGCGCCTGTTCGTCCGGCATCTCGGCGCAAGCGTCGGCCGCTACGTGCAGCGGCTGCGGCTCGCGCACGCGTGCCGTCATCTCGTCGGCACCGACTGGCCGATCGCGACCGTGGCCGCGCGCTGCGGTATTCCGAATGCCGCGAACTTCAATCGCCAGTTTCTTGCCGCACGCGGGATGACACCCGGCGCATACCGGCAGTTCTTCGTGCAGCACGGGCACGCGCCTGACAACGACGCGCCCGAACTCGACACACGCCCGCCTTCGCTGGAGCACCGCGCCGGCGCGGGCCAACCTCGGTCGCACAAATGAAAACACCCCGACGGGATGACCCGTCGGGGTGTCGTGGCGTTGCGATCGCCCGACGCGAGCGGCCTGCCGGCCGTTCGCGCGGCGCACGACTTAACGTGCGTTGAGCGGCTTCGCTTCGCGCGGCGTATCGCCGATGAACAGCTGACGCGGACGGCCGATCTTCTGTTCCGGATCGCCGATCATTTCGTTCCACTGTGCAATCCAGCCGACCGTACGTGCCATCGCGAAGATACACGTGAACATCGACGTCGGGATGCCCAGCGCGCGCTGGACGATGCCCGAGTAGAAGTCGACGTTCGGGTACAGCTTGCGCGACACGAAGTACTCGTCTTCCAGCGCGATCTTCTCGAGCTGCATCGCGAGCTTGAACAGCGGGTCGTCGTGCAGGCCCAGTTCGTTCAGCACTTCGTAGCACGTTTCGCGCATCAGCTTCGCACGCGGGTCGTAGTTCTTGTACACGCGGTGACCGAAGCCCATCAGCTTCACGCCCGAATTCTTGTCCTTCACCTGCTTGATGAATTCGGGGATGTTGTCCGGCGAACCGATCTGCTCGAGCATGTTCAGCGCGGCTTCGTTCGCACCACCGTGCGCCGGGCCCCACAGACATGCGATACCGGCAGCGATACAGGCGAACGGGTTCGCGCCCGACGAGCCGGCCAGGCGGACGGTCGACGTCGATGCGTTCTGCTCGTGGTCGGCATGCAGGATCAGGATACGGTCGAGTGCGCGGACGAGCACGTCGTTGACCTTGTACTCTTCGCACGGGTTCGAGAACATCATGTGCATGAAGTTCGCGCTGTACGACAGTTCGTTCTTCGGATAGACGAACGGCTGACCGATGCTGAACTTGTACGCCATCGCGACGAGCGTCGGCAGCTTCGCGATCATGCGGATCGCCGACACTTCACGGTGACGCGGATCGTTGATGTCGAGCGAGTCGTGGTAGAACGCGGACAGCGCGCCGACTGCGGCAACCAGCACCGCCATCGGGTGCGCGTCGCGGCGGAAGCCACGGAAGAAGAAGTGCATCTGCTCGTGCACCATCGTGTGCTTCGTGACGGTGTCGACGAATTCCTTCTTCTGCGCTGCGTTCGGCAGTTCACCCTTCAGCAGCAGGTAGCAGCTTTCGAGGAAGTCCGCGTTTTGCGCGAGGTTGTCGATCGGGTAGCCGCGGTACAGCAGTTCGCCCTTGTCGCCGTCGATGTACGTGATCGCCGAATTACAAGCTGCCGTCGACATGAAACCCGGGTCGTATGTGAACTTGCCGGTCTGGCCGTACAGCTTGCGGATGTCGATTACGTCCGGGCCCAACGTGCCCTTGTAGATCGGCAGTTCGACGCTCGGCGAATTGTCGCTGAACGATAGCGTGGCTTTAACATCAGACGGAGTCATGGCACATCCTCAATCGAAATAAAGAAACGGGATTCGATAACGGGCGTAACGCGTTACACGTTGCGCAGCATCTCCAACAGCCGGTGAATGTCCGGGCTGTCTAGGTCGCCTTCTGGTTCCTTGCGCGCGAGGAGCAAGTCCATCAGGTCGTTGTCGCTCAGATCGAGCAGGCGCGACAACGCGCCTACGTCTGCATCGGTGAGGTCATGCTCGTATCTGCTGAAGAAACGCTCGAAAATGATGTCGTTCTCCAGCAGACCCCGCCGCGCACGCCAGCGGAGGCGTGCGCGACGGTGCGGGTCGGATTGATGCGAATCGTCGCTCATCTCGACCTTAAACCGCGCGGCGGACCATCAGTTCCTTGATCTTGCCGATCGCCTTCGTCGGGTTCAGGCCCTTCGGGCAAACGTCGACGCAGTTCATGATCGTGTGGCAACGGAACAGACGGTACGGGTCTTCCAGGTTGTCGAGACGCTCGCCGGTGGCCGTGTCGCGGCTATCCGCGATGAAGCGGTAAGCCTGCAGCAGGCCGGCCGGGCCGACGAACTTGTCCGGGTTCCACCAGAAGCTCGGGCACGACGTCGAGCAGCTCGCGCACAGAATGCACTCGTACACGCCGTCGAGCTCGTCGCGCTCTTCCGGCGACTGGAGGCGTTCCTTCTCCGGCGGCGGCGCGTCGTTGATCAGGTACGGCTTGATCGAGTGGTACTGGTTGAAGAAGTGCGTCATGTCGACGATCAGGTCACGCACGACGGGCAGGCCCGGCAGCGGACGCAGCACGATCTTCTGCGGCAGGTCGTTCAGGTTCGTCAGGCACGCGAGACCGTTCTTGCCGTTGATGTTCATCGCGTCCGAACCGCACACGCCTTCACGGCACGAACGGCGGAACGACAACGTCTCGTCCACTGCCTTCAGCTTCACCAGTGCGTCGAGCAGCATGCGCTCGTGCTCGAGCTCGAGTTCGTACGTCTGCATGCGCGGCGCTGCGTCCTTGTCCGGATCGTAGCGGTAGACTTCAAAAATGCGTTTTGCCATTTCGGATTCCTTTGACTCGGCTTAGAACGTGCGCGGCTTCGGCGGCACGGATTCGACCGTCAGCGGCTTCATTTGAACCGGCTTGTAGTCGAGGCGATCGCCTTCGCTGTACCACAGCGTGTGGCGCAGCCAGTTTTCGTCGTCGCGGTGTTCGTAGTCGCTGTGTGCGTGTGCGCCGCGGCTTTCCTTGCGTGCTTCCGCCGACACCATCGTGGCGCGGGCCACTTCGATCAGGTTCTCCAGCTCGAGCGCTTCGACGCGCGCGGTGTTGAACACCTTCGACTTGTCCTTCAGGTGGATGTTTTCCACGCGTGCCGCCAGGCCGGCCATCTGCTCGACGCCTTCCTTCAGCAGCGCCGACGTGCGGAACACGCCTGCGTGCTTCTGCATCGTCGCGCGGATGTCGTTCGCGACGTCCTGCGTGTATTCGCCCGAGGTCGACTTGTCGAGCTTCGCCAGGCGCGCCAGCGAGAATTCGCCTGCATCGGCCGGCAGCGGCTTGTGATCGCGCTGGTTCTTCACGTGCTCGACGATGTGGTTGCCGGCCGCACGGCCGAACACCACGAGGTCCAGCAGCGAGTTCGTGCCGAGGCGGTTCGCGCCGTGCACGGACACGCACGAGCATTCGCCCACTGCGTAGAAGCCGTTGACCGGATCCTTGTGACCGCCGCGCGTCGTGCCGACGACCTGACCGTGGATGTTGGTCGGGATGCCGCCCATCTGGTAGTGGATCGTCGGGACGACCGGGATCGGTTCCTTGATCGCGTCGACGTTCGCGAACTTCAGCGCGATTTCGCGGATCGACGGCAGACGCTTCATGATCGTCTCGGCGCCGATGTGCGACAGGTCGAGCAGCACGTGATCCTTGTTCGGACCCACGCCGCGGCCTTCCTTGATTTCCTGGTCCATCGAACGCGACACGAAGTCACGCGGCGCCAGATCCTTCAGCGTCGGCGCGTAGCGCTCCATGAAACGCTCGCCGTTCGCGTTGCGCAGGATACCGCCTTCGCCGCGCACGCCTTCGGTGATCAGCACGCCCGCGCCGGCCACGCCGGTCGGGTGGAACTGCCAGAACTCCATGTCCTGCAGCGCGATGCCCGAACGCGCGGCCATGCCGAGGCCGTCGCCGGTGTTGATGAACGCGTTGGTCGATGCCGCGAAGATCCGGCCTGCGCCGCCCGTCGCGAACAGCGTGGTCTTGCCTTCCATGATGTAGACGTCACCCGTCTCCATCTCGAGGGCCGTCACGCCGAGCACGTCGCCTTCCGCGTCGCGGATCAGGTCGAGCGCCATCCATTCGACGAAGAACTGCGTCTTCGCTTCGACGTTCTGCTGGTACAGCGTGTGCAGCAGCGCGTGACCGGTACGGTCGGCGGCCGCGCATGCGCGCTGGACCGGCTTCTCGCCGTAGTTCGCGGTGTGGCCGCCGAACGGGCGCTGGTAGATCGTGCCGTCCGCGTTACGGTCGAACGGCATGCCGAAGTGCTCGAGTTCGTACACGACGTTCGGCGCTTCACGGCACATGAATTCGATCGCGTCCTGGTCGCCGAGCCAGTCGGAGCCCTTGATCGTGTCGTAGAAGTGGAAGTGCCAGTTGTCTTCGCTCATGTTGCCGAGCGACGCACCGATACCGCCCTGCGCGGCCACCGTGTGCGAACGGGTCGGGAACACCTTCGACAGCACGCCGACCGACAGGCCCGCGCGCGACAGTTGCAGCGCTGCGCGCAAGCCGGAGCCGCCCGCGCCGACGATCACCACGTCGAACTTGCGACGCGGGAGGTTAGTTTTGATTGCAGCCATTCTTTACACTCTCCAGAGAATCTGCGCGGCATAGCCCGCACATGCGAGCAGCCAGACGATGGTCAGCGATTGCAGCAGCAGGCGCACACCGACGGGCTTCACGTAGTCCATCCAGATGTCGCGCACGCCGACCCATGCGTGGTAGAAGAGGGAAAGCAGCATCACGAAGGTTGCGAGCTTCATCCATTGCGCGGCGAAGATCGATGCCCAGCCTTCGTACGAGAAATCGTGCGCGCCGAAGAACAGGACGAGCAGAATGACCGTGTAGACCGCCATGATCGTGGCGGTGATGCGCTGCGCAAGCCAGTCGCGCAGGCCGTAGTGAGCGCCGACGACGAGGCGCTTCGAGCCGATTCGGTTATTGGCTGCCATTTTCTTAGAATGCTCCGAACAGTTTGAGTGCCATGGCGATCGTCAGGGCGATCGAGACGACAAAGACGACGACTGCCGTCCGCTTGCCGCCTTCCTTCGTGACGGCGTCGTGGTTGACGTCCATCAGCAGGTGGCGAATGCCGGCGCAGAAATGGTGGAAGAAGGCCCACGACAGTGCGAGGACGATCAGCTTGACGATGATGTTGGAGAGGAAAGCCTTGAAGACTTCGAAGCTGAGCTCGGACGTGAGGCTCTGGTCGAAGAGGAACAGCAGGAACGGCAGGAACAAGAACAGCAGCGCGCCGCTGACTCGATGGAGAATCGACAATATCGCTGCCAGCGGCATGCGATATTTCATCGTGATATCGCCGAATCCGATGTTCCGGTATTCCGGCCTCGGCTTTCTTACTGCATCAGTCATGCTAGACCCCTACTATGTTGTCACACTAATCCGCGATTTTAGCGCCTTTTTATATCGCGCTGCAGCGAAAGTCTGCTCTGGATAGTTGCGCGAACAAGAACAAAGGCGGCCCGAAACGTGCTTCGCGAACGTGGGGAACGCGAACGCACTCGGCTTGAGCCGATACACCGTCAACTCAAGTCATTCTGATAGTAGTACCCGGTTGTGACATACCAGCCGCGACGCACTTCCACCGGCCGGTCTCCGTATGTATAGGACACGCGCTCGACCGACAGCAATGGGAAACCCGCCGGCACGTGCAGCAGGTCGGCTACCGCCGGCTCCGCCGCGACCGCGCGGATCTTCTCCGTCGCGCGGATCATCCGCGTGCCGAACTCCGTCTCGAACATCGCGTAGAGCGGCCCCTTGTACTCGCTCAGCCGCTCGAACGTGAGCCCGCGGAACATCGCGCCCGGCAGCCAGATCTCGTCGAGCACCGTCACTTCGTTCTCGAACTCCAGCAGGCGGCGCACCTGCACGACGGGATCGGCCGGCTTCAGGTCGAGCTGCCGCGCGATCTCGGCCGGCGCGCGCAGGCGACGGCATTCGAGCAGGCGGCTCACGTGCGGATGCTCGGCACCGTCGTCGGCCAGCAGCCGCAGGAAGCGGAACTGCGCGCGATCTTCATTGTGCGTTGCAACAAAAGTGCCCTTGCCCTGCCGCCGGACCACGAGGTTTTCGGCGGCCAGCTCGTCGATCGCCTTGCGGACGGTGCCCTGGCTGACCTTGTAGCGGGCCGCGAGCTCCACCTCGCTCGGAATGATCTCGCCCGGCTTCCACTCACCGGTTTCGAGACTTTGCGTGATTAATGACTTAATCTGCTGGTATAACGGGCTGAACGTCGGCGACGGAGCAGCCGCAGGCGAAGATGCGGGATCGCTCGCGCCCGGCTGCCCTGGGCTGCCTGCGCCGTTCTGATTCGCGGTATTCGCCTGGTTCGATGTCATGGCGCGCATTTCATCACAAACCGCACTTTTTCGTCCACTCAAATTCCGCAAAACATCTGTCTTATATAAGACATATGATACCGTTTGACTTTGCGCGTGACGGCTCCTACACTCCGGGTCGAGCAAGGGTTCGCGGGTGCAAAAGCGCGTCCCCGGCTACGTGCCACGGCCGTCTCCAGGTTCACCGCGTCTGCCATCGCGAGTCCTCCGCCCTGCTTCAATGCAACGCTACGCACAACGCGCATAGAATGGCGTTTTCGCTAGCGTCCAACGCTTCACCCCGTCCTGGAGATTTTCAATGGCTAAGCCCGCAAAGCGCGTTGCCGTCACCGGCGCCGCAGGTCAAATCGCTTACTCCCTGCTGTTCCGCATCGCGAACGGCGACCTGCTCGGCAAGGACCAGCCGGTCATCCTGCAACTGCTCGACCTCCCGCAAGCCCAAGGCGCCGTCAAAGGCGTCGTGATGGAACTCGACGATTGCGCGTTCCCGCTGCTGTCGGGCGTCGTGATCACCGACGATCCGAAGGTCGCATTCAAGGATGCCGACGTCGCACTGCTGGTCGGCGCACGTCCGCGCTCGAAGGGCATGGAGCGCAAGGACCTGCTGTCGGCAAACGCCGAAATCTTCACGGTTCAGGGCGCTGCGCTGAACGAAGTCGCGAGCCGCGACGTGAAGGTGCTGGTCGTCGGCAACCCGGCGAACACGAACGCATACATCGCGATGAAGTCGGCACCGGATCTGCCGAAGAAGAACTTCACGGCCATGCTGCGCCTCGACCACAACCGCGCGCTGTCGCAGCTCGCAGCGAAGTCGGGCAAGCCGGTCGCATCGATCGAGAAGCTCGCCGTGTGGGGCAACCACTCGCCGACGATGTACCCCGACTTCCGCTTCGCGACCGCCGAAGGCGAATCGCTGCTGAAGCTGATCAACGACGACGTGTGGAACCGCGACACGTTCATCCCGACCGTCGGCAAGCGCGGCGCGGCGATCATCGAAGCGCGCGGCCTGTCGTCGGCAGCGTCGGCAGCGAACGCGGCGATCGACCACGTGCGTGACTGGGTCCTCGGCACGAACGGCAAGTGGGTCACGATGGGCATCCCGTCGGACGGCTCGTACGGCATCCCCGAAGACATCATCTACGGCGTGCCGGTCGTTTGCGAAAACGGCGAGTACAAGCGCATCGAAGGCCTGGAAATCGACGCGTTCTCGCGCGAGAAGATGGACGGCACGCTGGCCGAG
This sequence comes from Burkholderia lata, assembly GCF_902499335.1. Classification (GTDB taxonomy): domain Bacteria; phylum Pseudomonadota; class Gammaproteobacteria; order Burkholderiales; family Burkholderiaceae; genus Burkholderia; species Burkholderia lata_B. The sequence goes on from NZ_CABVQK010000001.1 coordinate 86,049, forward strand.
CTGCTCGAAGAGCGCGATGGCGTCGCCCACCTGCTGAAGAACTAAGCATCACGCGTATCGCCGGGCGGCCCTCGGGCAGCCCGGTTTCGGCCCGGGCCGGCACGCCGCCGGCCCGGCCGACCGATCCGATCCGCGCACGTTTTGCCGCCCCGCGCTTGCCGCGCACCGGCCCAGAACGCGCCCGAATCCGATTTTCTCCACGTTGACCCGTTTCCCTGACGTAGACGAGATGGCCGCGCTCACTCCTGCACAAGTGCTGTACGACGGGGCGTCCCCGCCCGCGATCCTGCCCTGCTGTGATCACTACGCGGGCAGCGAAAAGCTGATGCGCAAGTCGCTCGCGCTACAGGCCGAGCTGGGCCCCGTGTTCGACATCACGCTCGACTGCGAAGACGGCGCGGCCGTCGGCCAGGAAGCCGCGCACGCCGCACTCGTCACCGACCTGCTCGGCAGCGACGAGAACCGCTTCGGCCGCGTCGGCGTCCGCATCCACGACTTTTCCCATCCGCATTGGCGCGACGACGTGCGCATCGTGCTGCGTGCGGCGCGCGCCCCCGCCTACATCACGCTCCCGAAGATCGCGAGTGCCGCCGACGCGGCCGAAATGGCCGCGTTCATCGAAGGCACGCGCCGCGAGCTCGGCATCGCGCAGCCGATTCCCGTCGACGTGCTGGTCGAGACGCACGGCGCGCTCGCGCACGCGGCCGCCCTCGCCGCGCTGCCGACGGTCGGCACGCTGAGCTTCGGGCTGATGGATTTCGTCTCCGCGCACCATGGCGCGATTCCCGATTCCGCGATGCGCTCGCCCGGCCAGTTCGAGCATCCGCTCGTGCGCCGCGCGAAGCTGGAAATCGCCGCGGCCTGCCACGCGCACGGCAAGACGCCGTCGCACAACGTGACGACCGAGGTGCGCGACATGAGCGTCGTCGCCGCCGATGCACGCCGCGCGCGCGACGAATTCGCGTTCACGCGGATGTGGAGCATCCACCCCGCGCAGGTCCGCCCGATCGTCGACGCATTCGCGCCCCGCACCGACGAGGTCGAGCTGGCCGCCGAGATCCTGCTGGCCGCGCAGGCCGCCGACTGGGGGCCGACGCGCCACGGTGATACGCTGCACGATCGCGCGAGTTACCGGTATTACTGGTCGGTGCTGCGCCGCGCGCAGGCCACCGGCCAGCCCGTACCGGCCGAGGCCGCGCCGCTGTTCGGGCCGGCCGCCGCGGGCAGCGCGCCGTAAGCGCGCGCCGCCGGCCGATACACGAGTTTCATGCAATCGACGACGCGCGAACCGGGTAGAGGTTTGCGAAACGACAAAAAACGTAACGGAGCCTGAAAACCTGATATGTACGTGGCCAAATAGGTGAAAATAGCGGCCGCTGCGCGCTCTCGGGGCGCGTGCAGTTTCAAACCGGCCGGCAGCTTCGATTGCCGGCCCTTGTCAACTGATTATCGAAAGGTTCTGACTCCATGAAGAAACTCCTGATCGCTACCGCCATCGGCGCCTTGTCCGCCACGATGCTGGTGTCGGCTCCGAGCGCGTTTGCCCAGGGTACGACCACGACGACCGCGAAGAAGGCGACGGCCAAGCGCCCGGCGCCGGCCAAGCGCATCATCCCGCGCAGCAAGAAGGCACAGGCGCGTGCCGCAGCCAAGGTCGATACGGTGCCGGAAGGCGCGGTCAAGTGGTCCTGCAAGGAAGGTCTGTCGTTCGACCTCGCCGGCGACATGAAGCGCGACCAGGTCGTCACGGTTCACTGGGCGAAGAAGAACTACAAGCTGCCGCGTCAGGCCACGACGACGGGCGCCGACACGTTCTACGATCCGGCAGCAGGCTTCAAGCTGGTCGTGATCCCGACCAAGGCGATGCTGTTCTCCGACGCGAATGGCGGCGAACGCCTCGCGGACGAATGCGTGACGCCGGAAATGGCGCAAGGCACGCCGGCACCGACGCAGTCGAACGAGCTGAAGCCGGCAACGAACTAAGCGCGTTTCCATCGGCCCCTCGATGTCCGCCCCGGTCTCCAACGTCCGCCCTGCTCCGGATACGGTACTCGTCGATATCGTCGACTACGTGCTGAATGCCGGCATCGACAGCGCGCTCGCGCTGGAGACGGCGCGTCATTGCCTGATCGACACGCTCGGATGCGGACTCGAGGCGCTGTCCTACCCTGCCTGCACCAAGCTGCTCGGCCCCGTCGTGCCCGGTACGATCGTGCCGAACGGCGCGAAGGTGCCCGGCACGTCCTTCCAGCTCGATCCCGTCCAGGCCGCGTTCGGCATCGGCGCGATGATCCGCTGGCTGGACTTCAACGACACCTGGCTCGCCGCCGAATGGGGTCATCCGTCCGACAATCTCGGCGGCATCCTGGCGACGGCCGACTGGCTCTCCCGCACGGCCGTCGCGGCCGGCCGGAAGCCGCTCACGATGCGCGACGTGCTGGTCGCGATGATCCAGGCCCACGAGATCCAGGGCTGCCTCGCACTCGAGAATTCGTTCAACGCGGTCGGGCTCGACCACGTGCTGCTCGTGAAGGTCGCATCGACGGCTGTCGTCGGCCGGCTGCTCGGGCTCACGCGCGACGAGCTGATCAATGCGGTGTCCAACGCGTTCGTCGACGGCCAGGCGCTGCGCACCTACCGTCACGCACCGAACACGGGCTCGCGCAAATCATGGGCGGCCGGCGATGCAACGTCCCGCGCGGTGCGCCTCGCGCTGATCGCGAAAACGGGTGAAATGGGCTACCCGTCCGCGCTCACCGCCAAGACCTGGGGCTTCTACGACGTGCTGTTCGACGGCAAGCCGTTCCGCTTCCAGCGCCCGTACGGCACGTACGTGATGGAAAACGTGCTGTTCAAGATCGCGTTCCCCGCCGAATTTCACGCGCAAACGGCCGCCGAAGCCGCGCTGCAGCTGCACGCGCAGCTCGCCGCCGCAGGCCGCACGACCGACGACATCAGCCGGATCACGATCCGCACGCACGCGGCGGCGATCCGCATCATCGACAAGCAGGGCCCGCTCGCCAATCCGGCCGACCGCGACCACTGCATCCAGTACATGGTCGCCGTGCCGCTGCTGTACGGCCGGCTGACAGCGGCCGACTACGAAGATTCGGCCGCCGCCGATCCCCGCATCGACGCGCTGCGCGCGAAGACCGTATGCGTCGAGGATCCGCAGTTCACGAAGGATTACCACGACCCGGACAAGCGCTCGATCGCGAATGCACTGACGATCGAGTTCACGGACGGGTCGACGCTTGCCGAGGTGGCGGTCGAATACCCGCTCGGCCACCGGCGGCGCCGGGCCGAAAGCGTTCCGCTGCTGGTCGAGAAGTTCAGGACCAACCTTGCCCGCCGCTTTCCGGCCAAGCAGCAACAAGCGATTCTCGACGTGTCGCTGGACCAGGCAAAGCTCGAAGCGATGCCGGTCGATCAGTACGTCGATCTGTATGTGATATAGCCGTCATCTACAGGACACGTTGTTTCCTAGCCTTAAACCCAGGAAAATCACCATGGCCCACAATCTCCACAAGACCCTCAAGGAATTCGACAGCGGTTCCGGCAAAGGCAAGTTCTACTCGCTGCCGCACCTCGGCAAGGAGCTGAAGACGAAGATCGAACGCCTGCCGGTGTCGATCCGTATCGTGCTCGAGTCCGTGCTGCGCAACTACGACGGCAAGAAAATCACCGAAGAGCACATCGAGCAGCTCGCGAACTGGAAGCCGACCGCGAAGCGCGTCGACGAGATTCCGTTCGTGGTGTCGCGCGTCGTGCTGCAGGATTTCACGGGCGTGCCGCTGCTCGCCGACATCGCGGCCATGCGCGGCGTCGCCGAGCGTACGGGCAAGAACCCGAAGAAGATCGAGCCGCTGGTCCCGGTCGATCTCGTCGTCGATCACTCGGTGCAGATCGACTACTTCCGCCAGAAGGACGCGCTCGACCTGAACATGAAACTGGAATTCCAGCGCAACAACGAGCGCTACCAGTTCATGAAGTGGGGCATGCAGGCATTCGACACGTTCAAGGTCGTGCCGCCGGGCGTCGGCATCGTCCACCAGGTGAACCTCGAATACCTCGCGCGCGGCGTCCACAAGAAAGCGGACGGCGGCGACACCGTGTACTACCCGGATACCCTCGTCGGCACCGACAGCCACACGACGATGATCAACGGCATCGGCGTGGTCGGCTGGGGCGTGGGCGGCATCGAGGCAGAAGCCGGCATGCTCGGCCAGCCGGTGTACTTCCTGACGCCGGACGTCGTCGGCGTCGAGCTGAAGGGCAAGCTGCGCGAAGGCGTGACGGCCACCGACCTGGTGCTGACGATCACCGAAATGCTGCGCAAGGAGAAGGTCGTCGGCAAGTTCGTCGAGTTCTTCGGCGAAGGCACGAAGTCGCTGTCGCTGCCGGACCGCGCCACGATCGGCAACATGGCGCCGGAATACGGCGCGACGATGGGCTTCTTCCCAGTCGACGAAAAGACGATCGACTACTTCGAAGGCACGGGCCGCACGAAGGCGGAAATTGCCGCGTTCGAAAACTACTTCAAGGCGCAGAAGCTGTTCGGCATCCCGAAGGCCGGCGACATCGACTACACGAAGGTCGTGACGCTGGATCTCGCGACGGTCGCCCCGTCGCTGGCTGGCCCGAAGCGCCCGCAGGACCGCATCGAGATCGGCAACGTCAAGTCGACGTTCACCGACCTGTTCTCGAAGCCGGTCGCGGAAAACGGCTTCGCGAAGAAGGCGGACGACCTGGCCACGCAATACACGACGAGCAACGGCGTCGACGTGAAGAACGGCGACGTGCTGATCGCCGCGATCACGTCGTGCACGAACACGTCGAACCCGAGCGTGCTGCTGGCCGCCGGCCTGCTCGCGAAGAAGGCCGTCGAAGCCGGCCTCACGGTCGATCCGAAGATCAAGACCTCGCTCGCGCCGGGATCGCGCATCGTCACCGAGTACCTGACGAAGACGGGCCTGCTGCCCTACCTGTCGAAGCTCGGCTTCGAAGTCGCGGCCTACGGCTGCACGACCTGTATCGGCAACGCGGGCGACCTGACGCCGGAGCTGAACGAAGCGATCACGAAGAACGACATCGTCGCGGCAGCCGTGCTGTCGGGCAACCGTAACTTCGAAGCGCGTATCCACCCGAACATCCGTGCGAACTTCCTCGCATCGCCGCCGCTGGTCGTCGCCTACGCGATCGCCGGCAACATCACGCGCGACCTGATGACGGAACCGGTCGGCAAGGGCAAGGGCGGCCGCGACATCTACCTCGGCGACATCTGGCCGACGAGCGAAGAAATCCACGCGCTGCTCAAGTTCGCACTCGATCCGAAGAAGTTCGAGGACAACTACTCGAAGCTGACCAAGAAGGGCGACCTCTGGAGCAAGATCGAGGGCGAATCGGGCCAGGTCTACGACTGGCCGAAGTCGACCTACATCGCCGAGCCGCCGTTCTTCGGCAACGACTTCTCGATGGAACCGGCTGCATCGATCCCGACGGTCAAGGGCGCGCGCGCACTCGGCATCTTCGGTGACTCGGTCACGACCGACCACATCAGCCCGGCAGGCTCGATCAAGGAAGACTCGCCGGCAGGCAAGTGGCTGAAGGAAAACGGCGTGCAGAAGGCCGACTTCAACAGCTACGGCTCGCGCCGCGGCAACCACGACGTGATGATGCGCGGCACGTTCGCGAACGTCCGGATCAAGAACCTGATGATCCCGGCGAAGGAAGACGGCTCGCGCGTCGAAGGCGGCCTGACGATCCACCAGCCGAGCGGTGAACAGCAGTCGATCTACGACGCGGCGATGCAATATGTCGGCGCCGATACGCCGACCGTCGTGTTCGCGGGCGAAGAGTACGGCACGGGCTCGTCGCGCGACTGGGCCGCGAAGGGCACGCAACTGCTCGGCGTGAAGGCCGTGATCGCACGCAGCTTCGAGCGCATCCACCGCTCGAACCTGGTCGGCATGGGCGTGCTGCCGTTGCAGTTCAAGGGCTCGGACAGCATCCAGTCGCTCGGCATCACCGGCGACGAAACGTATGACATCGAAGGCCTCGGCGACGACTTCAAGCCGCAGCAGGACGTCACGCTGGTGATCAACCGCAAGAACGGCGAATCGCAGCGCGTGCAGGTGCTGCTGCGCATCGATACGCCGATCGAAGTCGACTACTACAAGCACGGCGGTATCCTGCCGTTCGTGCTGCGCTCGCTGCTCGCAGCGTAAGCGCCCTGCTTTTGCAGGTGCCGCAGCCGCCTCGCGGCGGTTGCGGCCGATTTGGATGCCCGACCTCGTGTCGGGCTTTTTTTTGCCTGCGCGCTACGCGGCGTGACCGGTCGTGCGGCGCGTCATGCCGCCTTGTCGGCCCGCGCCTTCGTGCCTGCACCCGCTCGCCGGGTGTTCTTCTTCAGATGCGTGCGGTTGTAGTCGATCGCCGCGCGCACCAGATTCTTCAGCGCCCGCTTGTCGAGCCGGTCGCCTTCGAACAGGTCGATCGCGCGCCGCGCATTGCCGTCGAGGCCGTCGTTGAACAGCTTGTCGGGATCGGGCAGCTGCGCGCCGTGCATGAAGGTCAGCTTCACCTTGCCCTTGTGCGCGTTCGCCACGGCGATCATCCCGTCGCACGACCATACGGGGCTGCCCATCCATTTCCACTCCTCGACGATGCCCGCTTGCGCATCGAGGATCGTCTGGCGCAGGTCGGCGAAGGTCTTGCCGCGCCAGTCGTCGATGCCGGCGATCAGCGCGTCGATGCGCTCCGACGGCGTGAGGTCCGTTGTGCTCATGCGCGGGCCTCCGTGCTTTCGTCGGGGCGGGCCAGCACCTGTTCGAGCGAATCGAAGAACCGCACCCAGCCGTGCTGCGCACCGCGGTACGCCTGCTCCTGGTCCGTGCGGAAGCCGACCTGCTCCATCCGCAGGTGCGTGCCGGCCGGCGTGGGCGTGAGCGTCCACGTGACGACGCTTTCGAGGCCGTATGCGGCCCACGTATAGGACAACGCGCGCGGCGGCTCGATCGTCAGGACCGTGCAGTCGACCGAGCCCCAGTCGGCGCGGAAGCTGAAGGCACGGCCCGCGACGGGCTCGAAATCGCTTTTCATCAGCCACGCCTCGATCAGGTGCGGTTGCGTGAGCGCGCGCCAGATCTTCTCCGGCGGATGCGGCAGCTCCCGGTCGACGACGACGGAGCGCGTTTCGGTGGTGGCCTGGTTCATTACTGGTCCATCCTTTTCAGAAGATCTTCGAGGGCATCGAACCGGTTCTGCCAGAAGCCGGCCATCTGGCTCGTCCAGTCGATCAACGGGGCCAGCGCTTGGGGCTGCGCGCTGTAGTGCGTCTGCCGGCCTTCGTGACGGTCGCTCACGAGCCCGGCCTGCTTCAGGACACCGAGATGCTTCGAGACGGCCGGCTGCGAGACGCCCGCATGGGCCGTCAGCGCGGCAACCGTCAGTTCGCCGTTCGCACATAGCCGCTCGAAGAGCGCGCGGCGCGTGGGATCGGCAAGCGTCCTGAAAAGCATGTCGTGTGCGTTCTGCATGTCCAAATCCATAACCCGGTGGTTATGAATTGAAGGATATCCGCTGATCGACGCGCGTCAAGGCGGAATTTCGCGCACGACGCCGCGCGATCTTGCGCGGGCCTGCTGTCCGCCGCGCCGGCGCGTGCACGTCCCCGGATTCGAGCATTTCCTCTAATCCGCAGTCACCGCATGCGATCCGAAAGCAGCCCGCAAGACTGCCGGAAGCACCGTTCCACAGTTCGGGAATCGTTTGCTGTCGACCAGCCCCTCTTTTGTGCACGCGCGGCTCCGTTCCTGCCGTGTCCCTTCGTTTGACCACATAGTGCAACGCGGCACGTTGCAACGACCGGTCGCGCGCAATGCGTTCACGGGACGATCCGCTCCAAGATCGCGCACGTTCCGGCGTCGCGACGAGCGACTCGTGCGTGCGAACGTCGCGCATTGCCGCGCCATCGTGTCGCGAACCGGTTCCGTTCGATGCGCCCGCGATCGCTTGCGCGCATGACGCAGCGCATGCGCGCGCCCGCGCCGATGTCAGAACTGACAGCTATGGAAAATGGCAGCTACCTGAACGGCAGCGACGCCCTACGCTCGTCTCCGCTCGCGATCCCACAAGGGTCGAGGGCTCCAGCAACGTCGTCTCTCCTAAAAAGGACTCCCGATGAAAAGGAACGCCTGGTTTGCCCTGCCCCTTCCGTCGCCCCGCCGCCTCGCGTGCGTGGCACCGCTCGTGTTCGCCGCCGCTGCGGCGCACGCGGCCACGGATTGGGTCGACACCCATACGAAGGCCTTTCTGACCGGCCCGCAGTTGATGGCGCGCAGCGCAGCGCCGTCGCTCGAACTGTCTGCCGGCGAAACGACCAACGTCGTCGTCAGCCTGAAGCTGCGCAATGCCGCGCAGCTCAAGCAACTGGCGCGCGACGTGAACCGGCCGGGCAGCGCGCATTACCGCCAGTACCTCACGCACGCACAGTTCCTCGCCAGCTACGCGCCGACCGAAGCGCAAGTGAAGTCGGTCGTCGACTATCTGCACAAGAGCGGCTTCGTGAACGTCGAGGTCGCACCGAACCGGCTGCTGGTATCCGCACGCGGCACGGCCGGCACGGTGAAGACCGCATTCAACACGTCGCTCGTGCACTTCGAATACGCGGGCCGCTCGGGCTTCGCGAACACGTCGACCGCCCAGGTGCCGCGCGCGCTCGGCGACGTCGTCGGCTCGGTGCTCGGGCTGCAGAGCGTCGCACATGCTCGGCCGCTGCTGCGCATCGGCAACGTGGCGAAGCCGCAGGCGCTCGCCGCCGGCACGGCGACCGGCCACTATCCGAAGGAATTCCCGGGTCTGTACAACGCAACCGGCGTACCGACCGCAGCCGGCGTCACCGTCGGCATCATCACGATCGGCGGCGTGTCGCAGACGCTGCAGGACCTGAACCAGTTCACGTCGAGCAACGGTTACCGCACGGTCTCGACGCAGACCGTCCAGACCAACGGCTCGGGCGGCACCTACACCGACGACCAGGACGGCCAGGGCGAGTGGGATCTCGACAGCCAGTCGATCGTCGGCTCGGCCGGCGGCCAGGTCGGCAAGCTCGTGTTCTACATGGCGGACCTCAACGCCAGCGGCAACACGGGCCTCACGCAGGCGTTCAACCAGGCGGTGTCGGACAACACCGCGAAGGTGATCAACGTGTCGCTCGGCTGGTGCGAGACCGACGCGAACGCGGACGGCACGATCGACGCCGAGGAACAGATCTTCACGACCGCCGCGGCGCAAGGCCAGACGTTCTCCGTTTCGTCGGGCGACGAAGGCGTGTACGAGTGCAACAACCGCGGCTATCCGGACGGCGCGAACTACACGGTGTCGTGGCCGGCTTCGTCGCCGCACGTGCTCGCGATCGGCGGCACGACGCTCTACACGACGTCGGCAGGCGCCTTCTCGAACGAGACGGTGTGGAACGAAGGGCTCGACGGCAACGGCAAGCTGTGGGCGACGGGCGGCGGTGTCAGCACGATCCTGCCCGCCCCGTCGTGGCAGTCGGGCAGCAACCGCCAGTTGCCGGACGTGTCGTTCGACGCCGCGCAAAGCACGGGCGCGTACATCTACAACTACGGCCAGTTGCAGCAGATCGGCGGCACGAGCCTCGCCGCGCCGATCTTCACGGGCTTCTGGGCCCGCCTGCTCGCAGCAAACGGCACGGGCATCGGCTTCCCGGCCGGCAAGTTCTACGCCGACATTCCGTCGAACCCGTCGCTCGTGCGCTACGACGTGGTGTCAGGAAACAACGGCTATCAGGGGTATGGCTACAACGCAGGCACCGGCTGGGATTACCCGACCGGCTTCGGCAGCCTGAACATCGCGAACCTCAACCAGCTGATCAAGTCGGGCAGGTTCTAAGCGAAGCGTGAAGGCCGGCGCGCGGCGGTGGTTCGTTGCGCGCCGGTTCGAGACTTTCCCGCGATCGTAGTCCGGTCGTCAGCTTGCGCCGCAACGGCGCTCAACCCTACTCCGTCGCCCGCTCGCCCACGCGCTCCGACGCGGCCGGCTCGCCGGCCCGATGCGACGGCGCAAAGAGCCGCAATCCGCTCGCGACGGCCGCGGCCCCGGCGAAGCCCGCGCCGAGCATCAGTGCAAGCGTCGGCCCGTGGCGCCCCGCGATCCCGAACGACAGCGCGACGAGCGCCGCGCCCGTCGCCTGCCCGATCAGCCGCGCGGTCGCGATGATCCCGCTCGCGCCGCCGCTGCGCTCGGGCGGCGCGCTCGACATCAACGCCTTCAGGTTCGGTGACTGGAAGAAGCCGAAGCCCGCGCCGCACAGCATCATCCGCCAGCCGATGTCGATGACGCCTGGCGCCGCCGGCAGCGCGGCGAGCGACACCATGCCCGCGCTCAGCAATGCAAGACCGATCGCACCGAGCAGGCCCGGCGGATAGCGATCCGACAACCGGCCCGCGATCGGCGCCGCGAGCGCGACGATCACCGACCACGGCGTCATCAGGAATCCCGTCTCGACCGCATTGCGATGCAGGACGGTTTCGAAATAGAACGGCAGCGACACGAACGCGAGCCCCTGCGCGGCGAACGCGCACACGGCGGTCAGCGCGGAAAGCGTAAACACCGGCCGGCGAAACAGGTCGACCGGCAGCATCGGCGCCGGATGCCCGGCCTGGCGGCGGATCAGCAGCCAGCCGAATACGAGCGCGACCGCGGCCATCGCGAACACGACGGAAAGCGGCCCGCGCTGCGCGAATTCGCCGAGCGCGAAGATCAGCGACGCAAACGTGATCACGTTGAACAATGCGGCGACCGGATCGAACGCATGCTTGCCGCGCGTCGTCTGCGGCAGCGACGGAATCGCTACTGCAAGCGCGAACACGCCGAGCGGCACGTTCACCGCGAACAGCCACGGCCACGCGGCGACCGACAGGATCAGCGACGCGATGGTCGGCCCCACCGCGAACGACACGCCGACCACGAGCGCGTTGAAGCCGACGCCGCGCCCGAGCCGGTGTGCGGGGAACAGGCCGCGGATCAGCGCGACGTTGACGCTCATGATCGCGCTCGCGCCGAAGCCCTGCACGATCCGCGCGGCCGTCAGCATCGGCAGTGTCGACGCGAGCGAGCAGCCGAGCGACGCGAGCGTGAACACCGCGAGCCCGGCGATATACACGCGCTTGTGGCCGACGATGTCACCGAGGGATGCGAACGGCAGCAGCGTAGCGACCATCGCGAGCTGGTAGGCGTTGATGATCCATACGGACGCGGCCGGCGATGCATGCAGGTCCGCGGCGATCGCGGGCAGCGCGGTGTTCGCGATCGCGGTGTCGAGCGTCGCGAGCGCAACGGCCAGCAGCACGGCGGACATCGCGCGCCAGTTGACGGCCGGCTCATGCGCGCCGGCGGGGGAAGCGAATTCGGACAAGATGAGGCTCGGCTGACGAGCGACGCGTTGCGCCGCGTCGCGGATTGGACTCGCGGCGGCGTTCCGGACACACCGCACGGAACGCGCGCCGCCGCGCCCCGTATTGTTGCAGAGCCGCATCGAACGTGCAGGCGGCCGCCTCGCCAGTCAGCGAAATGAAAGAAAGCGCGTTGCCGTGCAGGACGCGCGGCAACGCAGGCGCAGCGGACCGGCCCGCCGGGTCAGCTCACCGCGCGCCGCGCATTGCGTCCGCGCAGCCATTCGAGCGCAAGCAGCAGGCTCGTCGAGAAGATGATCAGGATCGTGGCGAGCGCAGCGATCGTCGGGCTGATGTTCTCGCGGATGCCGGTGAACATCTGGCGCGGCAGCGTCGTCTGGTCCGCGCCCGCGAGGAACAGCGTGACCACGACTTCGTCGAACGACGTCGCGAACGCGAACAGCGCGCCCGACATCACGCCCGGCGCGATCACCGGCAGCGTCACGCGGAAGAACGTCGACACCGGATTCGCGCCGAGCGACAGGCTCGCGCGCACGAGGTTCTGGTTGAAGCCCTGCAGTGTCGCAGCGACCGTCGTCACGACGAACGGCACACCGAGCGCCGCGTGCGCGGCAATCAGCCCCGTGTACGTGTTCGCGAGCCCGAGCGGCGCGAAGAACAGGTACATGCCGACGCCGACCACGACGACCGGCACGATCATCGGCGACAGCAGCACGGCCATCAGCAGCCCCTTGCCTCGGAAGTCCGCCTTCGTGAGACCGATCGCGGCGAGCGTACCGAGCACGGTCGCGACGACGGTCGCCGACGGCGCGACGATGAAGCTGTTCTTCGCGGCCATCCGCCACTCGTCCGATGCGATCAGGTTCTCGTACCAGCGCATCGAGAAGCCCGGGATCGGATAGACGAGGAACGTGCTCGACGAGAACGACAGCGGCACGATCGCGAGCACCGGCAGGATCAGGTACAGCAGCGTCAGCACGACGAGCACGCGCAGCGCGACGTACCACGCGCGCTCGACGAACGACATGTGCGGCGCGAACAGCGGCCTGGCGAGTTTCATGGTCGGATTCCCCTTCCCGTTTCGTTGCGCGCGGCGCTCAGCCGAGGCTCACGTTCGTGCGCGTGAAGCGCCCGTACACCGCGTACAGCACGAGCGTCGCCGCGAGCAGCAGCCCGCCGAGCGCACACGCCATGCCCCAGTTGATCGTCACGTTCGTGAAGTACGCGACGTAGTAGCTGACCATCTGGTCGTTCGGCCCGCCGAGCAGCGCGGGCGTGATGTAGTAGCCGATCGCGAGGATGAACACGAGCAGCGCGCCCGCGCCGACGCCCGGATAGGTCTGCGGCACGTACACGCGCCAGAACGCGGCGAACGGATGGCTGCCGAGCGACACGGCCGCGCGCTGGTAGGTCGGCGGGATCGACTTCATCACGCTGTACAGCGGCAGGATCATGAACGGCAGCAGGATGTGCGTCATCGAGATGTACACGCCGACGCGGTTGAACAGCAGCGTCAGCGGATGCGAGATCAGCCCGCTGCCGATCAGCGCCGTGTTGATGAGCCCTTCGCTCTGCAGCAGCACGATCCACGCGGCGACGCGCACGAGCACCGACGTCCAGAACGGAATCAGCACGAGGATCATCACGAGGTTCGCGCGCCGCTCCGACAGCGTCGAGATCCAGTACGCGAGCGGATAGCCGAGCAGCAGCGCGAACAGCGTGACGGCGACGCCGATCACGAATGTGCGGCCGAAGATCGCGAGGTAGATCGACTGGTCGGGATCGGCCTGCACGACGTGGCCGAAGCCATTCTGCTTGTGGTCGAGCGCGGCGAGCAGGTAGAACGGCGAATACACGCTGCCGTTCTTCGCGATCGCCTGCCAGTACGCGGCATCGCCCCAGCGCGAATCGAGCTCGACCAGCTTGTCGCGCGTCTGCGCGGGTGTCAGCGCCGCGTCGTTGTCACCCTTCAGCGGCATCGCGCGCGCCGTCTTCGCGACAAGCGAGCGATAGCCGGGAATCTCGGTGTTCAGCCGCCGCGCGAGCGCACCCATCGCCTCGCTGTCGGCCACCTTCGTCATGTCGGCCGCGAGCGCGACATACGCGGCGTCGGCCGGCGGCGCCTTGCGGTCCCAGCCCGACAGCGCCCTGACCGTGTTCGGCAGCGCTGCGGCGATCTCGGGGTTCTGCACCGCACGCGTCAGCAGCGTGCCGATCGGCACGACGAAAATCAGCAGCAGGAAAATCGCGAGCGGCGCGACCAGCAGCAGTGCCATCGTGCGCTTGCGGGCCTCGGCGGCCTTCAGCTCGCGCTTGAGCGCGGCGTTCGACGGCGAGGAAGGCGCGATCGTCATCGTATTCAACGGTTCTCTCCGGCCGGGCACGTTCCGGCGGAATGCCGCGCGACGCGATCGACGCGTCGCGCGGCCGGTTGCATCAGGACACCTGAACGGCTGTTACTTCGTCGCCCACGCGGCGAAACGCTGCTCGAGCTCGTCGCTGTGGTCGGTCCAGAAGCCGATGTCTTCCAGCACGGCGTTCTTGCCGTTGGCCGGCGAGTTCGGCAGGTTCGCGAGCGTCTTCGCGTCGAGCGACTTGATCGCCGCGATGTTCGCCGGGCCGTACGCGATGTGCTGCGCATAACCCTGCTGCGGCTTCGGCGTCAGCGTGTACGCGATGTACTGCTCGGCGAGCGCCTTGTTCGGCGAGCCCTTCGGAATCGCCCAGTAGTCGAGGTCGTAGATGCTGCCGTTCCACACGACCTTCAGGTTCTTGCCTTCCTTCTGCGCGGCGTCGATGCGGCCGTTGTACGCGGTCGACATCACGACGTCGCCGGCGACGAGGAACTGCGGCGGCTGCGCGCCCGCTTCCCACCACTGGATGTACGGCTTCAGCTCGTCGAGCTTCTTGAACGCGCGATCCTGGCCGGCCTTCGTGCCGAGCACCTTGTAGACGTCCTTCGTCGCGACGCCGTCGGCCATCAGCGCGAACTCGAGGTTATAGCGCGCGCCCTTGCGCATGCCGCGCTTGCCGGGGAATTTCTTCACGTTCCAGAAATCGGCCCAGCCCGTCGGCGCCGACTTCAGCTTGTCCGCGTTGTACGACAGCGCCGTCGACCACACGAAGAAACCGACGCCGCACACCTGCGGCGATTCCGGAATCAGGTCGGACTTCTTCGCGATCTTCGACCAGTCGAGCTTCTCGTACAGCCCTTCGTCACAGCCGCGGTTCAGGTCGCCCGACTCGACTTCGACCACGTCCCAGTTGACGTGCTTCGCCTCGACCATCGCCTTCACTTTCGCCTGCTCGCCGTTGTACTCGACGGCCGTGACCTTGTTGCCGGTCGCCTTCTCGAACGGCTGGTTGAACGCGGCCTTCTGCGCGTCGCCGTTCGCGCCGCCAAAGTTGACGACCGTGAGTTCGGCAGCCGATGCCGATGCGCCGACGACGGCGAGCGCCAATGCCAGCGCGGTGCGCCGTGCGGTAAAGCTTGCTCGGTTCATGGTGGTTCCTCTCCTCTCGTGGTGGAAGTGGGCAGTTGTTGTTGACGACGTGCTACGGAAAATCGGGAAAACCCTGCTCAAGCGAACACGCGCAGGTGTTCGGGTGCGAACGCGAGCGCGACCGGTGCGCCGGGTGAGAACGCATCGATCGCGCCGGTGCCGAGCGGCACCTTCACGAAGCATTCGTCCTGGCCCGGCAGCGCGCAGCGCATGCGCACGTGGTCGCCGAAATAGATGAGGCTGCGCGCCTCGCCGCTCAGCTGGTTGGCGGCCGAGCCGTTCGCGTGCCCGTTCGCGCCGTGCGCGGCAAGACTCATGCGTTCGGGGCGAATGCACGCGACGGCGGGCGCACCCTCGGCCGCATCGCCGATGCGGCGGCCGACGAGCTTCGTGCCGTCGTCGAGCCGGAATTCGCAGAATTCGCCGTCGACGCGCGCGATGGTGCCGCGCAGCCGGTTGCTGTCGCCGATGAAGTTCGCGACGAATTCGTTGCACGGCGATTCGTACAGGCGGTCGACGGTGTCGAGCTGCTGCACGATGCCCTTGTCGAACACCGCGACGCGATCGGACATCGTCAGCGCCTCGCCCTGGTCGTGCGTCACGTACACGAAGGTCACGCCGAGCTTTTCGTGCAGCGCCTTCAGTTCGTACTGCATGTGTTCGCGCAGCTGCTTGTCGAGCGCGCCGAGCGGCTCGTCCATCAGCACCAGCTTCGGCTCGAACACGAGCGCGCGCGCCAGCGCGATGCGCTGCTGCTGGCCGCCCGACAACTGCGCCGGATAGCGTTTCGCGAAGCGCTCCATCTGCACCATCTTCAGCGCATGCGCGACCCGCTCCGCGCGCTCGCCGGCCGGCAGCTTGCGCACGGTCAGCGGATACGCGACGTTCTGCTCGACCGTCAGGTGCGGGAACAGCGCGTAGTTCTGGAACACCATGCCGATGTTGCGCTTGTGCGGCGGCACGTTGTTCAGCAGCTCGCCGTCGAGGCGGATCTCGCCGCCGGTCGGGAATTCGAAGCCGGCCAGCATCATCAGGCAGGTGGTCTTGCCCGAACCCGACGGTCCGAGCAGCGTCAGGAATTCCCCGCGGTGGATATCGAGGTCGAGCGATTTGACGACGAGCGTTTCGCCGTCGTAGGTCTTCCGCACGCCGCGAAAGCTGACGATCACATCATCGGACTTCATCGTGGCTGTCCCCTTGCTTCGCGACAATTGATTTTGAGATGCGAGCCACTATACGGCGCGCACGGTTCTACAATAGGGAACCATTTCAATATTACTAGTAGGACCACTTTGGATACCGTGATCCTCGCCGACTGGCTCTCTGCCCGGCTCGACCGCAGTTCGCCCGAGCCGATGTACCGGCAGCTGCTGCAGCAGATGCAGCAGGCCATCCTGACCGGGGAATTGGGGCCAGGAACAAAACTGCCCAGCTCCCGCACGCTCGCGGCCGACCTGTCGATCGCGCGCAATACCGTGCTGCACGTGTACGACCAGCTGACGGCCGAAGGCTACGTGCTGACGACCACCGGCAGCGGAACCTATGTGGCCGACACGCGGCCGGACGCCGCCGCGATCCACGTGCCCGGCGCCGCACCGCCGCCGTCGAGCGCCGATGAACCGCCGTTGCCGGACGCGCAGGGCAGCCTGTCGATGCGCGGCCGGCAGCTGATCGAGCATGCGGGTGTGTCGCGGCGCCAGTGGGGGGCGTTCATGCCGGGCGTGCCGGACGTGTCGGAATTCCCGAGCCGGACGTGGAGCCGCCTGCAGGCGCGGCTGTGGAAGGAAGCAAACCCCGAGTTGCTGACCTACGCGCCGGGCGGCGGCTACCGGCCGCTGCGGCGCGCGCTCGCCGACTACCTGCGGGTCGCGCGCTCGGTCAAATGCTCGCCGGACCAGGTGATCATCACGACGGGCATCCACCAGTCGATCGATCTCGCGGTGCGGCTGCTGTCCGACATCGGCGATCGTGCGTGGGTCGAGGAGCCGTGCTACTGGGGCGTGCGCAGCGTATTGCAGGCGGCCGGCCTCACGCTGACGCCGGTGCCGGTCGACCAGGAAGGGCTCGACCCGCGTGCCAGCGACATGCAGCATCCGCCGCGGCTCGTGCTCGTCACGCCGTCGCATCAATACCCGCTCGGGATGGTGATGAGCCTCGCGCGGCGCCGGATGCTGCTCGAATACGCGCGCCAGCACCGCTGCTGGATCATCGAGGACGACTACGACAGCGAGTTCCGCTACGGCAGCCGCCCGCTCGCATCGCTGCAGGGGCTCGACGACGGCGGCCGCGTGATCTACGTCGGCAGCCTCGGCAAGATGCTGTTCCCGGGGCTGCGGATGGGCTACATGGTCGTGCCCGAGCATCTGATCGACACGTTCCGCACCGGGCTGTCGGAGCTGTATCGGGAAGGCCAGCTGATGCAGCAGGCCGTGCTCGCCGAGTTCATCATGGACGGCCACCTGACTTCGCACGTCAGACGAATGCGCACGCTGTACGGCGAGCGCCGGCAACTGATGATCGACGCGATCCGCGCGCGCTTCGGCGACGCGCTGCCCGTGATGGGCGATGAGGCAGGCCTGCATCTCGTGCTCGGCCTGCCCGACGCCTGCGACGATCGCGCGGTCACGCAGAGCGCGTTCGATGCGGGCGTGATCGTGCGCCCGCTCACCAGCTACTACAGCAGCCTCGACACCGCGCGGCGCGGCCTGCTGCTCGGCTATGCGTGCGTCGCGCACGAAGGCATCGGGCCCGCGTTCGACACGCTCGCGAACACCATCGAGCAACACCTGCCGCGGGACCTCACGCGCGCGGCATGACCGCGATCATGCGCCGCGCCGCCCGCGCGTCCCACACTACCGCGCGCTGCCCGCCCCGCGATCGAGCGACGCCGCGCGCACGGCTTCGCCGGGCTTCGTGAACACGCGCTGCCGCAGCGCGGCGACCTGCGCGTCGCGATCCTGCGGCGACAGGCCGGCCGACTCGATCTGTGCACGCTGCGTCGCATAGTCCGCGTAGCGGCTCTGCCACGACGCGTCGTCCTGCTGCATCTGCGCGACGCGCGCGGCGGCTTCGGGGCCGAGCGTCTGCGTCAATTGCGCGCGCATTGCATCGGGCGTCGCCCCGCT
Source organism: Burkholderia lata (assembly GCF_902499335.1). Classification (GTDB taxonomy): domain Bacteria; phylum Pseudomonadota; class Gammaproteobacteria; order Burkholderiales; family Burkholderiaceae; genus Burkholderia; species Burkholderia lata_B. The sequence continues at coordinate 104,115 of NZ_CABVQK010000001.1, forward strand.
CTTCTGCAATTGCGCGATCTGGTCGATCGCCGCGCGCTGCCGGTCGATGCGCTGCTGCGCGGCGCGTTCGTCGGCCGGCATCTGCTGTTCGAGCGCCGCGAGTCGTTCGGCCTTCTGCGCATCCGTCAGCGCGGGATCCTGCGCGATCTTCAGCCGCGCGAGATCGTAGCGCTGCCGCCACTGCTCAGCGCCGAAAAACGGCTGGCTCCAGTCGCCAAGCGTGCGGTACGCGATCGACGCGCGCTGGTCGAGCGCGAGCTGCAGCGCGCCCAGGTCGGACTTGTCGACCGCACCGGCATCGCGCAGTTTCGCGAGTGCGTCGAGATACGCGCGATACCGATGCCACACGTCGAGCGCCTCGACCTGCGCCACGGTGCCGTCGAGCTGCGCGGCAATCTCCCGCACGACGAACGCATCGAGCGCGGCCGCGCTCAGGTCACTCTGTGCGGTCAGGCAGTAGTCGAAGAAATCGCGCACCGCGCGCGACTTCGCAAGATGGCCGCCAGCATCGAGCGGCAGCCGTGGCGCGCTGGAGCCGGCGAGTGACGGCGGCAGGCCCGCGCTCGCCGGCACGGCGGCCTGCGGCGGTGCGGCAGCCGATCCGCCTGGCGCCAGCGCATCCGACGACTCACCGGCAGTGCCCGCTCCACGATGCCAGCCCGCGCCGCTCCACATCGCGACGCCGGCAATCGCCGCCAGCCCCACGACACCATAGACCATGGCGCGCCGCGCCAGCGGCGCGCGCCCTTCACGTGCCGCCATCGATTACACGCCCGCCAGCTTCAGCCGGTTCGCATGCGTACGGATCACCGCGACCGGATCTTCCGCATACGCGCCGCGCACGCCGAGCAGCTGGTTGATCTCGTCGAGATGGTTCCACTTGTAGCTCGTGCTCAGCACGTTGCCGTACAGCGCACTGCACTTCGACACGACCCCGTCGTTCTGCCCGGAGCCGCGGTTGATCATCACCGTGCCGGTGCCGAACAGCGCGAGCGTCGACAGGTCGAGTGCGTTCGCCGGATCGACGACCGGAATGGTGCTCGTATCTGCCGCACCCGTGACGCCGAACAGCGAGAGCGTCGGCTGGATCGCCGTGCCGGCCCACGAGTACAGCAGATGCGTGTTGCCGCCGACGGTTTCGGTCGGCGCACCGGTCTGGCAACTGCCCGGCGCACCCAGGCCTGCACTCGGGTAGTTCTGGTTGTAGGTGGCGGCCCGTGCGGTGGTCAGCGTCTGCAGTGCGGCGAGCGCGTCCTGGTTCGTGTTGTGGGTGCTGCTCGTCAGGATCCCGAACACATTGACGAACGCGGCGATCACCGTTGACGAAAGCCCGGTCGGATCGTACGCGAGCACGTTCTGCACGAAGTCGGCGAACTCGGAGCCGCGATGCGGCGTGCCGATCGTCGTCACCGACGCGACGAGATCGGGCGCGACGGCCGCGACATAACGCGACGAGAGGCCGCCCTGGCTGTGGCCGACGAGATTGACCTTGGTCGCGCCCGTCGCCGCGAGCACCGTCTTCACGTAAGCGAGCAACTGTTCGCCGCGCCCGTTCGGGCCATCGTCACTCTGAAAACCCGACAGGTTCGCAACGTAGACGGTCGCACCGTTCTGCTGCAGGTCTTCCTGGATGCCGTACCAATACTCGAGCACGCCGGCGTACTTGTCGGTACCTGTGAGCCCGTGCACGAGGATGATCGGATAGCGCGTCGCCGCGTAGTTGTCGGCGGGCGCGGTCGCCGCCACTGCCGCGTGCGTCGTCGCGAACGTCATCACAGCGGTCGCCCCCGCGAACGGCGCGATGCTCATCGCGCATGCCACTGCCCCTGCCACAACCCTGGAACGCATCGTTTTGGCCATGCATGTTCTCCTGATTATTGTGCTGCCGGTGCGAATGAAGCCGGATCGACACGCACTATGCGTCGCAAACATCGCGACCACCGTGTGCGTCGAATGCGGGAGTGAATCACGACTCGCGAACGTTTGCGCCCTGACTAGATACGGTTCTCTAATCGGTTGACGCGCCCCGCCCGTTCGGGCGGGGCCGCGTTCATGCGTGCGCATGCTGCAACGCACACGCGCGATGCGTTACAGCTTCGCGCTCACGCGCACCCATGCGGTCCGGCCCGGCTCCATCACCGGCGAGTTCGCCGGATAGCCGAAGCCCGCATTGCCGGCGAGGTTCAGGTGCTCGGTGTAGGCCTTGTTCAGCACGTTGTCGACGCCGACCGAGATCTGTACGGTCTTGCTGACGTTGTACTGCGTATGCAGCGAAAGCACACCGAATCCGGCGCTCGGGCCGAAGTCTTTGCCAACCACATTGCCCTCGTTCAGTGCATAGCGATGTTGCGGCGCAACGATGCGCCACAGGCCCCCCGCCGACCACGCGCCACGCGTGTATTCGAGCCCGATGCGCGCCTCGAGCGGCGGCATCTGCGGCAACGGATCGCCGCTTGCCACGTTGCGCCCCCACGCATACGCGAGCGACGTCTCGACACGCAGCGGCGAAACCGGTTTCCACGACACACCCGCTTCGCCCCCCATGATCTGCGCATTGACGTTGGTTGCCTGAGTAGTCGGGCCCATCATGCCGGCCGCGTAGTTGAACAGGATGAAGTCCTGCACGTACCCCGCGTAGGCCGACACCCATGCATCGAGCCGGTCGCTCTTGTATTGCGCGCCGATGTCGAGCTGCGTGGTCTTCTCCGGCTGCACCGCCGAAAACGCGTTGACCGACCCGGCCGGCCCGCGCTTCGCGGAAAACAGCTCCCAGTAGTCGGGATAGCGTTCCGTATGGCCGACACCCGCGTACCACGTGACGGGCAGCGATGCGAGATCGCGCTCGTAGCGGATGAAGCCGCTCAGCAGCACGCGGGTGCGATCGTCGTCGAAGGTCGGATTCGGCTTGCTCTTCATCATGCCGCTCGTCGTCGCGCGCTTGTCGCGTGCGCTCGCATAGTCGATGCGCGCACCGCCGATCACGCGCGACACTTCGCTCGCGTACCAGGTCAGTTCGCCGAACACGCCCGCATTCCACATCGTCGCCTGCGCATCCCACGGCTTGTCGCCGTAGTTCTGTCGCCCCATCGCCGAGCGCGAGTCGAGCCGGTTCGATTGCGCATCGACGCCCGTCACGAGCTTGAAGTCGTCGGCAAAGCGGAACGTCGCGGCTGCGCGTGCGCCGAACGTGCGACGCCGCACTTCTGACGCCATCCGCATCGGCATGCTGCTGGTCGGGTCCGGTTGCCGCAACGTGTAGTTGTCCATCACATGATCGGCTTCGTTGTAGTACACGCGTGCCTCGATCCGGTCGAGCACGTCGCCGAGATGCTTCTTGTCGAACGACAGGCCAAACGTCTCGCGACGGAAATGCGCGCCGTCCATCCCGCGCCCCGCATAGCGCGCATAGCCGTCGCCGGTGCCGGCGGTCAGCTCGACGCGCGTGTGGTCGTCCGGCGTCCAGCCGAGCGCCGCATCGGCGTTCCACTTGTCCCACTGCGACGGCACGGTGTTGCCGTTGCCGTCCTTGTAGTCCTGCGAATGCGCGTGGTTCGCGGTCACGCGGCCATAGACGTCGGGCGTGCCGGCCGTCACGTCGATGTTCTGGTCGTTGCGGCCGAACGACCCGCCGACCAGGCTGCCCTCGAAGCGCATGCCGGGCTTGTCGAAGCGCGGCGTCACGCGCTCGAACATCACGGTGCCGGCCGACGCGCCGGGACCGTACAGCACGGTCTGCGGCCCCTTCACGACGGTGACCTTGTCGTAGCTTTCCGGTGCGATGTACGACGTCGGCGCATCCATGCGGCCCGGACATGCTCCGAGCGTCGACATCCCGTTCGCCAGGATGTTCAGCCGCGAGCCGAACATCCCGCGCAGCACGAGATCGCCGTTGGTGCCGCCGCTGCGGATCGACGTGAAGCCGGGGATCGTCTTCAGGTAATCCGCACCGTCGCTGGCGGGCAGCGGCTGGCGCGGGGTCTTCGGATCCGTGACGACGACGAGCGGCGTCGACAGCGGCGATGCGACGACTTCGATGGCCGGCAACGGCGCAGCCGTATCGTCGGTCGGCGCGCTTGCCACGCGCGTCGCTTCGGCGGCCGCGGCGCTCGCGGCCAGTGCGCCGGCTGCGAGCGCGGGAACGGTGAGTTTCAGCACGCGCGGCATGCGCCGCGCACAGGCATTGCGTGACGCCCGCGGCGCACGCAACTGGAAAATGGTCATGATCGAAAGCCCGAGTGACGCCCTCCACGCGGCCTCGACGGGCCGCACGGATATCGGCGGTGAATGGAACGGAAGCAGCGCGTCAGGCGCGCTCGGGCGGTGCGCGCGGGTACGCGCGCGGATAGCGGTCGGTGCGCGCCGCGACGGCAGGCGGCGCGACGGCGGAAACGGAAACGGCGGGAACGGAAGCGAGTGCCGCGGCGGCAGGCCCGCCGATCGCGGGGCTGTGCGCGAAGAAACCGCAATAGCCGCACGCATCGAGATGCAGCGCATGATCGTGCATGCGGCCCGCATCGGGCGACCGATGCGCGCCATGCTCTGTACTGCAGACGATCGAGTCAGGTGTGTCCGCTTGCGCGACGCGCCACTGCGACACCAGCGGCGCCGCGATCGCGAACCAGATCGCGAGCACGCCAAGCCAGGCGGTCAGGTGACGATGTCGGTGCAGCATGCGCGGCGGCAAGTAAGCGGAATGTAAAAACAGCCGAGATGTTACAGAATGTTTAACGCGATGACCAGCACGGATGTCGGTAAACGGACCGGGGGCGCATGGTTGTCAACACAACCATGCGCCCCCGCCTGCTGCGTGCTTCCGGACCGTGCCGTTCAGGGCGCCATGCGCCGCAGCACGTCGTCGCGACGGATGAAATGATGGTAGAGCGCGGCCAGCGCGTGCAGGCCGATCACGAAGTAGAACGCGTTGCCGATCAGCTCGTGCGCTTCCTTGATCGTCGGCCGCAGCGCCTTGTCGGGGCCGAACAGCGTGAACGACACGCCGAGCCAGTCGAGCGACACCGGCTTGCCGCCCAGGTTGATCATCATGATGCCGAGCAGCGGCTGCGCGATGATGAACACGTAGAGCGCGACATGCGCGAGCGTCGAGAGCCAGCGCAGCAGCACCGCTTGCTGAATGGCTGCCGGCACGCGGCTGACGGCTCGCCACAGCACGCGCAGCACCGACAGCACGAGCACGAGCGTGCCCGCGGTGAGATGCACGTTCATCCAGAACACCCGGCTGTCGCTGCCTTTCGGCCCGCGGATCTCGATGGCCAGGTAGGCCAGCGCCACCAGCAGGAACACGGCCCAGTGGAAGAAGATCGCGGGCGAGCTGTAGCGCGTCTGTTTCGCGAGGATGTTTCTCATGCTTCGTCTCGTGTTGTATGCGGGGGTGGGCGCATGCGGCAACCGGCCTGCGCCCGGCAAAGCTGCCCCGATTGTAGCCGCACGTGCGTCCGGTTTTGCACGACGCGCGCAAATATCCGACGAATCGTCCACGCACGCCGCGCGGCGCACCATATGGAAAGTCCGCATCGCGCGCCCGGACGGCTGTGGCACGATGGAGCTTTGGTGCGACGGCACGCGGGCATCATGAGCAAGGCGTTCTTCGTTGCGGCCTATCGGCTGATCGCCGCGTTGCTCGCGGTATCCACCACGCTGCACAGCGTCGCCGACTACTGGCACCTGCCGGGCTTTCATCTCGGCAACTACCTCAGCTACTTCACGCAACTGAGCAGCCTCTACGCGGCCGCGATGCTCGCCGTCGGGCTCTGGCGCATCGCGCGCCCCGGCTCGGCCCGCTACGAATCGATGCGCGGCGCCGCGGTGCTGTACGTATTGATCACCGCGATCGTCTACGAACTCCTGCTCGCGCGGCTCGATGCGCTGCGCCACGTCACGCCGGCGTTCAACAACTGGGTGCTGCACCGGATCGTACCGCTCGTCATGCTGTGTGACTGGCTGTACGTGGAGCCGCGCCTGCCGATCCCGTGGCGCAGCGCGTTCGCGTGGCTCGGCTTCCCGATCGTCTATCTCGGCTATACGCTCGTGCGCGGCTCATTCGAGAACTGGTATCCGTACCCGTTCGTCGATCCGCGGCCGCACGGCTACCTGCCGGTCGCGATCCAGTGTTCGCTGATCGCGCTCGGTGCGGCGGGGCTCGCACTGGGCATTCGCTGGCTCGGCAATTACGCGAGACAGTCCGGCACGGTGACGCTCAGGAAGGGATGAAGGCGGGAGCGTGTGCGCCGCCCGGCGCACACGGGATGATGCGGGCAGTCAGCCGCCGTTGCGCGGCAGGAAGTTCATCGGATCGACAACCTTGCCGTTCTGGCGGACTTCGAACTCGAACGTCGAGCGACCGCTTGCGTCGGTGCCCATTTCAGCGACCGGCTGGCCCTGGCGCACCGCGTCGCCTTCGTTGACGAGCAGTTTGCCGTTGTGTCCGTAGGCCGTGATGAGCCCGTTCTCATGCTTCAGGATCACGAGCGGGCCGTAGGCCTTGACGCCCGATCCGGCGTAAACCACACGCCCGGCCGCCGAAGCCCGCACCGAATGGTCGGGCCCGGATGCGACGATCACGATGCCGCGCGTCTTGCCTGCCGAGAACGGCGTCGCCACGACACCGGTGGCCGGCCATGCGAGCGAACCCGGCTGCGCGGCCGCGGGCGGCTGCCCGAGCGACGTCGCGGCAGGTGGCGGCGCGACGCGCAGCACCTGGCCGGGATACACGGCATCGCTCGGCGCCATGTGGTTCCAGCTGGCCACGTCCTGGACGCGCTGCCCGTAGGCGTTCGCGACGCCCGCGAGCGTATCGCCCGGATTCACGCGGTAATAGCCGGCGATCACGCCCGGCGTCGCGGCCGACGTAGGTGCCGACTGACGCGCCGGCTGCCAGCTGTCGGTCCACGGCGTCAACGTGCAGCCCGTCAGCGCGATGGCTGCGGCAACGAGCGCCGCCTGCGGCAGCCAGCGCGTCAGCGCATCGTGGATGGGAATAGTTTCTCTCAAGGGTCCTCCCGGATTTGCGTCGTTGCGTCGCCCACCGCCCCCCGGCGCGCGACGCACGATGTCCGTCCGGCCTGACGGCCGGACCAACCAGTATCCGACCGCTCTCGCGGCCGTCAGTTTCCACAGCGGAACGTCGGCGCGAATGGGCTCATCGGCCCCTTTTTCGCGTCGTCCGATCGGCAAAGATACCATTTGTGGCGGTCACGGCCGCGTCAGGTGCCCGATCCGGCAACAATCTTGCGGCGTCGCACCGATGTGCCGGCAGCCTGCAAGCCGCGTGGCGCGGGCCGCCGGGCGGGCCCGCCGCGGATCTTCCGCATGCCGCGCCGCCCTCGCGGGCCGTATCGATCCCGTCACATTCTCCCCTTCGATCGCCACCTATACTCGGTGATGCACTGCGCGATCCAACGACAACGAGGAGCATGACAATGAACAACGCGACGTTTCTTTCCGTGCAGCTCAACGCCGACGATTTCTCCGGTTCCAGCGGCCTGGTCGAATTGCTCAACCGGCACCTGCTGTTCGCGACCGACGTCGCCGAGGCTGCCGATGCGCTCGTCCAGCTGGCGAGCGTCGCGCATATGACCGGCGCCACGCGACACAGCGTCGAGCTGCCGGTCCTCGCGATCGAGCGGCTGCGCGATGCACTCGACACGTTGAGCGGCTACGACGAAACGTGGCTTCAGGTGCTGGAACCGGCCGAAGCGCTGTTCCGGGATATCGGGCGCGGCAGGCGCGCGCTGCACTGAACTGACGGCTGGCGCGACACGCGCGCCGCCAATGAAAACAGCCCGCCGTTCCGGATGACGGAACGGCGGGCTGTTCGTACTTCAGGGGCCGGATCAGGCCGCCGAGGCGGCCAAACCATTAACGACCCTTGTAGATCGGAGCGTCGTCAGCGATGCGCTTGACTTGCCAGCCGGTCTTGGCCTTGGCCGGTGCGCCGGATTCTTGTGCGGCGGCCGGTTGCGCGCCGTAGCCGGTCGTGTCGGCGGCGGCGACGTTCTGTTGCGGGTTCAGGCGGGCTTCAGCAGCCTGGATGCCTTCCGGGTAGTTCGTACGGTCGCTGCCCAGCTTGTAGCCGGCCTGTTGCACGGCAACCAGGTCAGCCTTGACCTGTGCACGGGTGACGGGCGCGTTCTGTTGGGCGAACGAGACGGCGGGAACGGCGAGGACGGCAGCTGCAGCGAACGTTGCGATCAGCGATTTCATGATTACCTCCGGGATTTTTTTGCTCCGCCGCACACACCATGTCTGCAGCGATGGAACAGAGTTTAGTCCCGGTGTCCCCTAGGGAAAACCATGAAACAACGAAAACACTGTTTCCCCGGAGCTAACAATGTCGGCATCCGGGATAGAAAAACCCTATTCATAGAATAGATTTTCGCAACAATGCTGTCCCCGCCAGCCGGTTACGACCAGTTCGCGTGGAAGCTGCCCGGCTTGTCGGTACGTTCGAACGTGTGCGCGCCGAAAAAGTCTCGCTGCGCCTGCACGAGGTTCGCCGGCAGCCGCTCGGAGCGGTAGCTGTCGAAGTACGCGACCGCCGACGCGAACGCCGGTACCGGCACGCCGGCCTTCACCGCGGCGACCACGACGTCGCGCAGCGACGCCTGGTAGTTCGCGGCGATGTCCTTGAAGTACGGATCGAGCAGCAGGTTCGCGAGCGCCGAATCCTTCGCGTACGCGTCCGTGATCTTCTGCAGGAAGCGCGCGCGGATGATGCAGCCCGCACGGAAGATCTTCGCGATCGTCCCGAGATCGAGGCTCCAGCCGTACTCCTCGGACGCCGTGCGCAGTTGCGCGAAGCCCTGCGCGTACGAGATCACCTTGCTCAGGTACAGCGCGCGGCGCACCGCTTCGACGAACGCGGCGCGATCGCCGTCGAACGGCGCGGTGGCCGGGCCCGACAGGACCTTGCTGGCCGCGACACGCTCGGTCTTCAGCGACGACAGCACGCGCGCAAACACCGATTCGGTGATCAGCGGCAGCGGCACGCCGAGATCCAGCGCATTCTGGCTCGTCCACTTGCCGGTGCCCTTCTGTGCGGCGCGATCCAGGATCACGTCGACCAGGTGCTTGCCGGTTTCCTCGTCCTTCTTGCCGAAGATCTTCGACGTGATCTCCATCAGGTAGCTGTCGAGTTCGCCCTGGTTCCATTCGGTGTACACCGCGCCGAGCTCGTCGTTGGTCAGGCCCGCGACGTCCTTCAGCACCGCATAGCTTTCGGCGATCAGCTGCATGTCGCCGTACTCGATGCCGTTGTGGACCATCTTCACGTAATGACCCGCACCGTCCGGGCCCATGTACGCGACGCACGGCTCGCCGTCCGACGGCGCCTTGGCGGCGATCTGCTTGAGGATCGGCTCGACGAGGTCGTACGCGTCACGCTGGCCGCCGGGCATGATCGACGGGCCGCGCAGCGCGCCCTCTTCGCCGCCCGACACGCCGGTGCCGATGAAGTGCAGGCCCGATTGCGCGAGTTCCTGGTTGCGGCGGATCGTATCGGTGAAATGCGTGTTGCCGCCGTCGATCAGCACGTCGCCCTTCTCGAGCAGCGGCTTGAGCGACGCAATCGTCGCATCGGTCGCTTCGCCGGCCTTCACCATCATCAGGATCCGGCGCGGCGTTTCGAGCGACGCGACGAACTCCTCGAGCGTATAGGTCGGCACCAGATTGCGGCCGGGGAATTCGGCGATCAGTTCGTCGGTTTTCTCGCGGCTGCGGTTGTACACCGACACCGCGTAACCGCGGCTCTCGATATTGAGTGCGAGATTGCGGCCCATCACCGCGAGCCCGATCACACCGATTGCTTGTTTGCCCATTAGTCAATTCTCCGGAAAAAACGGGGCGCGACCCGAGCCGGGTCGCGCACAGGCGAAAGGATAGTGGAAACCCGGCGGCGCTGCGCGCTTCCGTGTCACTGCTCCGCGTGCGGCAGCCGCCGGAACACGACGCTCAGGTTGTTCGCCGGCATCTCGACCACCTCGATGCAGTCGAGCCCACGATCGAGGCCGAGCGCGACGACGGTCTCGAGATCGCGCACGCCCCACGACGGGTCGCGGCTGCGCAACTGCAGGTCGAATGCTTCGTTCGACGGCGCCGTATGCCGGCCCTCGCGGCGATACGGCCCGTACAGGAACAGCACACCGCCCGGCCGCAGCAGGCGCGACGCGCCCGCGAACAGCGCGTCGGTGCAGGCCCACGGCGAGATGTGAATCATGTTGATGCAGACGATTGCATCGAGCGCGTCGACCGGCCACGACTCGTCGCGCACGTCGAACGCGAGCGGCCCGGCAACGTTGGCAAGGCCCGCATGGGCAACCCACGCGGCGATCGAGCGCCGTGCCTGCGTATCAGGATCGCTCGGTTGCCACTGCAGGCCCGGCAGCGCCTGCGCGAAGTGGACCACGTGCTGCCCCGTGCCGCTCGCGATTTCGAGCACGCGGCCGCTCGCCGGCAACACGCGGCGCAAGACATCGAGAATCGGCCCGCGATTGCGTTCGGCCGCCGGCGCCGACAGCCGCGCGGACGGGTCGGGAGAAGATGTCGGGCCGGTCACGATGCCTGCTCCGGTGCGTGGCCCGCGAGGCCCAGCCGCGCAGTCAGCGCGTCGAGCGCGGGTGCGCAGCGCGCCTCGACCTTCAGCGTCAGCATCGGATCGGCGCGCGTATGGCCGAGATTGAGCGCGGCGACCGGCTTGTGCTGCGCCTGCGCCCACACGCAGAATCGATAGCCGGAATACACCATCAGCGACGAGCCGACGACGAGCAGCGCATCGGCCGCATCGAGTGCCTGCGACGCGAGCGCCACACGCTCGCGCGGCACGTTTTCGCCGAAGAACACGACCGCCGGCTTCAGCAGCCCGCCGCACGCGGGGCACGCCGGGATGCGGAACGTGTCGAGCGCGGCCCATTCGAGGTGCGCGTCGCCATCCGCGGCCGGCTCGGCCTCCGCGCCCAGCAGTTCGGGATTGTCGGCCTCGAGCATGACCTGGATCGTCGCGCGCGCATGATGCGCGCCGCAATCGAGGCACGTGACGCCGTCGATTCCGCCGTGCAGCTCGATCACGTCATCGCTGCCCGCGCGCTGGTGCAGGCCGTCGACGTTCTGCGTGACGAGTCGCTCGATCCGTCCCGCACTGCCGAGCCTCGCCAGCGCAACGTGCGACCCGTTCGGCCGCGCGCGGCCGACGACGGGCCAGCCGATCATGCTGCGCGCCCAGTAGCGCCGCCGCGCGGCATCGGAGCCGAGGAATTCGTGGAGCTGGATCGGCGGCGAGCGCATCCATTGGCCGTTGCGGTCGCGATAGCCGGGAATGCCGGAGTCGGTGCTGATGCCCGCGCCGGTCAAGACCAGCAGGCGCGGATGACGCTCGACGAACGTGTGCAGCGCATCGAGTGCGGCCGGATCGATGTCGGCGGTTGAAGGGTCGTGCAATGCTTTGTCGTTCATGTTGGCAACGCGTGATCGGGTGCGCCGGCAAGCCGTGCGCCCGCACGGGCGGCCAGCCACGCCAGCACATGATACAGAACGCCGCGCGATCGGGCCGGAGGCCCGTGTCGCAAACCGGCGCACAAAAAAAGACGCCCATCCGCCACTCGGCGATGGGCGCTTCAACAATTGATCCATCGGGGTAGTGGATCAACTGACAGCACAATTTCGCGGCGTCCGCCCGGCTGCGGGCGGCGAACGCTTCCCCTGGACTACATGTGTTCGGCGATGCCGAATGCATCGATGCGCTGCAGGCGTTCCGGTGCGATCCGGCTCGGCCCCGTCGCGCCGACGCGATGCACGGCGCGCACACGCATACGCCGCGCGACGACGACTCGCGTTGCGCGCGGCAGCTTGAAAATCCGGGATCCGGGCCGGGCCATCCACAGGCATTCACGGTTCATCCCCGACGGCCGACTGGCACCAGTCGGCCTCGTGCGCCATACCTGCACGTCGTCGTTCAGAACAAACCCGATTGCTCGGATGGAACGGAAAGCCGCGCGCTCACGTCGCCTCGATAAACGGCGAAGCGAAAAACCCGGCAGGTCGGCGATTCATGTTTGCAACACGACACGTTGCGATTCGGTCTGTTTTCATTCTCTTGTCCCCGTCTCCGATACGTCCGACCCACTGAAGCGATCGCCGGACCGACTGCGTCCGCGACCGCGCTCACGGCCCGTACAGATATGCAAGGAGCGCACCATGCTGCACGCCGCAAGGCCGCGCGGGCCGAATCGGGGCCATCGACGCGAATCGCGCACCGCCAGGAAGCGCGAACGTTTCGAAACTGAAACGCCTGTCGGATCGGCGGCCGGCGGCCCGGCACGCCGTCACGCTGCGCCCGCCCGGCCCGCTTGGGCAGCGCGGCGTTGCATCCGCGCGCGATCGACGATCGGCTTACAATCGCCCCACTGTGCCGCATGAATGGGCGCGCGGCCCCGTCCCGGCATTCGTCGCCCAGCGCGCGCCACCTGACCGGAGCTCCTTACTCGACACATGCCTGACGCCAACGACTGGCTGGATATCGACTACCGCACACTGTTCCGGCTGCACCCGGATCGCCGGATCGAACGCGAGAACGATCCCGACTGCTCGCCCGGGCCGCGCTTCTGGCTCGGCCGATGCGCGGACGGCAACCTGGCGGGCGTACGCGCCGACGTGCCTCGCGCTGTCGCGGACGAACTGGTGCGCCTGGCCAGCAGCGAACCGCCGTCGGCGGACCGCATGCCACCCGCGCATCTCGAACGCTATCTCGCGCTGCTCGCCCCGGTCGCACACTGGAATATCGGCCTCGTCTACGCACTGCCGCACGCACGCGGTTTCGACACCGACACACGCGTCGCGCTGATCGACGGCGACAGCGACGCTGGCCGGCATCTGATGCACTCGCTGTCCACGCACGGGATGCCCGAAGGCCTGTTCTCGATGGGGTTTCGGAGCGCCGCCGATCTGTGGGCGCCGTGGTGCGCGGCCGTCGTCGACGGAGAAATCGCATCGGTCGCATTCGCCGCGCGGCTGTCCGAGGTCGGTGCCGAGCTCGGTCTCGCGACGGCCCCGGCGTTTCGAGGGCGTGGCCTCGCGGCGGCAGCAACCGCAGCATGGTCGCGGCTGCCGTCGCTTCAAACGCGCACGCTGTACTACAGCGCCGACCGCGACAACCACGCGTCACAGCGCGTGGCGTCGCGCCTCGGCCTCACGCTGCGCGGCACGACGCTGCGGGTGGTATAGCGCGCCGGGGCCGGTGCAACGCGTCAACGAAAGGCTTCGATCACCTTGATGCGCCGCTCGGTTGCGTCGACGAAGCAACTGTCGACCTCCACGAGCCCGAGCGTGCCGCCTGCATCGGGCTGCCGCGATTCGGCACAGGCGGCGTCCCGCGCCTTGAGCCAGCGGCGCTCGTCGTTGCGCAACCTCGCCTTGCCCTGCTCGTCCAGGCTCGCCATCTTCGTCTTGTAGACGGCATTCAACCGTTTGTCGGCCGCGTCGTATTTCAGCCCGAGGCAATTGCGGATGTCGGCCGTATAGCCCGTTTGCTCGGCGGTTCTGCAGATAGCGGCGCGTTCCGCATCGCCCGCGAGCGCACCGGACGCAACCGCGCAGAGCATTGCGCCCGCCGCCAGACCGATCACCGTGTGTTGAAGCGCGTTCATCCGGATTCGTTGTTTTCAATATCGGAAGGCCTCCGATTATGCCCGGCCCGCCGCCCGCATGGCCCTCGTTGCCTCGACGTCAACCGGTCACGCTCGCTCGGTCACTGCACATGCCGTGCCGCGCAACCGGCGTGCAAACACGCTAGCATTCGGACACGCAACATCGCGCGTTCGCTTCTTACCGCCCCCAAGGATTCGACATGTCCACGCCCGCCCCTGCCCGCCCAGACGTCGCGCATCGCGTCTTTTCGGACGGACGGTTGTCGATCGGCCTCTCGCTTCCGCTGCTTCGCACCGGCCATATCGTCGCCGACTTCGACGAGCAGCTCGACCTCGCGGCGCTCGCCGACACGCTCGGCTTTCGCGCGCTGTGGATTCGCGACGTGCCGTTGAACAGCGCCGACTACCCCGACCCGGTCGGCCACCTCGACCCGTGGGTCCTGCTCGGCGCGCTGGCATCACGCACGCGCCGGATCGCGCTTGCCAGCGGCGCGATCGTGCTGCCGCTGCGTCATCCGCTGCATATCGCGAAAGGCGCGCTGTCGGTCGCGACGCTGTCGGGCGGCCGCTTCCTCCTCGGGCTCGGCTCCGGCGACCGGCCGCCCGAATACGCGGCGTTCGGCGTCGATGCGGAGACGCGGCGCGACCGGTACCGCGCGCACTGGGACGTCGTCGCGGCCGCGCTCGGCGTGCCGCCGCGCGTGCTGCCCGACGCAACGCCGCCCGATGCGCCCGAATTCACGCTGCTGCCGCGCGGCGCCGACGCGGTGCCGATGCTGGCGGTCGGCTCAGGCGGGCAAAGCGTCGACTGGATCGCACGGCACTCGATCGGCTGGATGACGTACCACCGCGATCCGGACACGCAGCGCGCACGTTATTCGATGTGGCGCGCGGCGGTCGACCGGCTCGCGTCGCCCGCCTTTCGCGCGTTCGGCGTGTCGATGCGGCTCGACCTCGTCGCGGATCCCGACGCGCCGGCCACCGCATTGCCGCTCGGCTATGCAACCGGACGACGCGCATTGATCGACCTCCTGAAGGACATGCGCGCGGCGGGCACGCATCACGTCACGCTGAATCCGGGCTCGGACCGGCCCGTGCGCGAAGTCGTCGAAGAAATCGCGGAACACGTGCTGCCGGTTTTTCACGACGGGCAAGCGTGATTCGGCAGGATTCCGGATTAATCCGGTGCGACGCGTACATCGCTCACCGTTGCCGGCAAGCCGTTATTACAACCGCCTTACATATCGGCAATTGAGAAGCCGCCGCCTATCCGGCCGCCTACAGTCTGCGTCAGACACATGACTGCGCAAGCGCACCGCACACGCCCGCGCCGCGTTGTGTATGCCCGATTCGAATGATCGTCGATGGAACTATTCGGTTCCGATCGCGATCATGTTAACTTCCGTCCATCGTTCAGCCCGGCGGGCCGCGCGCCGATGCGCGCCCGCATGCCTACTCCATGCGACATTTCCTCCTCGGCTGGCTGCTTGCCGCCGTCATCTCGGCCGCCCACGCGGCCGCTCCCGTCCCTGCCGCCGCGTCAGCCGCGTCCGGCACCGCGCCCGCGCTGACACCGCAACAGGCGCAGCAGGCACTCAATGTGCTCGAGAATCCGCGCGCTCGCGCGCAGGTCGAAACGACGCTGCGTGCCATCGCGGCCGTCGGCGCGCTGAGCGCGCCCGCGGTCGCGGCAAGCGACGCGGCTGCGGCCAGCGGCGCATCGGCTGCCGCGGCCCCGGCCGCGCTCGCGTCGAACGGGCTCGCGTCGATGCTCGTCCGGCAGGGGTCGCGCTGGACCACCGAAATCGGCGGTGCGCTGAAGGAATCGCTGCACTCGCTGCTCGATGTCGGCTCGGTTGGAAGCTGGTGGCATGACCGGCTGGTGCGCGCCGACGAGCGCGCGGATCTTGCGCACGCGCTCTGGATCATCATCGCCGTGCTCGTGCCCGCGCTCGTCGTCGAATGGTTCGCGAAGCGGCTGTTGCGACGTGCGCTGGCCGCATTGGCCGCACGGCGCGCCGGCACGTCGCCCCCCACTGCGCCCGACTCCCCCACGCCCGCCGACGACAACGCGCCGCCGGACACGCCCGACGCCCCCGACACCGCGCCCGCAGCGTCGCAAGGCCGTGGCCACGCGCGCCGCCACACCACGCTGCTGCACCGGATGCCGCGCGCGCTCGTCAGCCTCGCGTTGCGTGCGGTGCCGCTGCTCGTGTTCGTCGGCGTCGCGAGCCTGACGATGTCGGCGATCGGCGATACGGGCACGCCGATCGAATCCGCGCTCGAAGCGCTGATCGACATCTACGTGATCTGCCGGCTCGTCACGATCGTCAGCCGGCTGTTCTTCCAACCCGATGCGCGGCAATTGCGGTTGCTGCATATCAGCGACGCGTGGGCCGATTTCGCGCAACGCTCGATCGCGCGGATCGTGATCGTGGTTGGCGCCTGCACGGCCGCTGTCGAGATCGCCGCGAACTTCGGTCTCAGCGACGCCGGTCACGTCGCGCTGCTGAAAGCCGTCGCGCTCGTCGGGCACCTGATGGTTTCGGCACTGATCCTGCAGTGCCGCCAGCCGGTCGCCGCGCGGATCCGCGCGGCCGGCGACGGCCGCCCTTCCTTCACGATGATCGCCAACGCGCTCGCGGACGCATGGGCGCCCGTGTCGGTATTCATCGTGATGGCGCTGTGGTTCGTGTGGGCGCTCGACGTCCACAACGGCTACCGCGTGCTGATCACGCTCGGCGGCCGCTCGATCGCCGTCATGATCGGCATGCGGATGGTGTCGATCGTCGTGTTCGGCGCGCTCGCACGGCTGTTCCAGGACCGCGACGAAGACCGCACGCTCGTTCATCTGCACGCATACCGCTACTACCCGCTGCTGCGCCAGATCGTGTCGGGCGCGATCGGCATCGTGACCGTCGTGCTGCTGCTGCAGATCTGGGGCGTGCCGATCTTCCGCGCGTTCGAAACCGGCACGATCGGCCACCGGCTCGCGTCGGCGCTGGTGACGATCGCGATCGCGGCCATCGTCGCGCTCATCGTGTGGGAAGCCGCGAACATCGCGATCGAGCGCCGGCTGCAGCGATGGACGCGCGAAGGCAATCTCGTGCGCGCGGCGCGGCTGCGCACGCTGCTGCCGATGCTGCGCTCGCTGCTGTTCGTGATGATCGCGCTCGTCGTCGTGCTGACGGGCCTCAGCCAGCTCGGCGTGAACGTCGGCCCGCTGCTTGCCGGCGCCAGCATCTTCGGCGTCGCGCTCGGCTTCGGCTCGCAGAAGCTCGTGCAGGATTTCATCACCGGGATCTTCCTGCTGATGGAAAACGCGATGCAGGTCGGCGACTGGGTCACGCTCGCCGGCGTGTCGGGCACGGTCGAGTACCTGTCGATCCGCACCGTGCGGCTGCGCGCCGGCGACGGATCGCTGTACACGATCCCGTTCAGCTCGGTGACGACCGTCAACAATACGAATCGCGGGCTCGGCAACGCAGCCGTCAAGATCGGCATTGCCTACGGCGAGGATATCGATCGCGCGATCGCGACGCTCAAGGAGATCGGTGCCGCGTTGCGCGACGATCCGAAGTACCGCGACGGCATCCTGTCGGACTTCAGCTACTGGGGTATCGACCAGGTCGACGGCGCGACGCTCGCGCTGGCTGGACAGATGCAATGTACGGACTCGACGCGCTGGAGCGTGCAGCGTGAATTCAACCGGCGGATCGCCGAGACGTTCCGCGAACGCGGCATCCGGATCGCCAATCCGCAGCGCAGCGTCGTTGCGTACGCGGACGGATCGCAGCCTGTCGTCAATGGCGAAAACGGTAGCAACGGCGGCAACGGCCATGCTGCCGAACCGACGGCCCGGCCGCCGTCGCCCGCCGAACCGGCGCGCAAGCCGGGTTGACCCGCCGGGGCTGACGGCGCGCCGCGTTCAACGCGCGGCAGGCTTGTTCACGCGTCGAGTGCTTTTCGCGGCGGGTGCCGACGCCCCCGCCTTCGCCGAGCGTTTCGCCACCGCGCCCCGCCCCGGCTTCGAGCCGGCTTCAGGATCCGCAGCTAATACGTCACGCTGCGCGTGCCATTGCTCGAGCAGCACGCGTGTCTGTCCGGCGATCGTGTCGGTCAGCAGCGCCGCACGCTCGCCCTCGAATGCCTCCCATTCGAGCAACTGCAGCGCCGAACGCTGCGCCATGTGGAACACCGTGATCTGCCCGAACAGGCTCAGCGCGCGCAATCGCGTGACCGGATCATTGGCCGGCCGCCCCGAGATACGGCCGATCAACTCGGCGCTCACGTCGTTGAGCGGCTTGCGCATGCGTTTCATCAGGATTTCGCTCGCGCTCGCCGGCTCCTGGCCGCCTTGCTCGCGCGCGAAGAACATCCGCTGGTTCATCGTCTTCGGCGCCGTGAACATCCGGTCCGCAAGCGCCCGCAGCAGCCCGACGAACGCATCGATCAGCACGTCGACGTCCGCGTCCGCATCGAGCATCGCCCACGCATGGCCGACTGCCGGCGCGAACACATCCCAGCCGTGCTCCGCGATCGTCTCCACGCACGCGCGGTACACGCCTTCCTTGTTCTCGAAGTAGTACTGGAGCGCCGGCGCGTTCACGCCGGCCATCGCGGCGATCTCGCGTGTCGACGCACCCGCGAACCCGCGTTCGCCGAACAGTTCGATCGCCGCCTCGATGATCCGCTGGCGCGTTTCGTCGCCGCGGGCGTAGCCGCCCGCCGACGTGCGGCGCAGCTTCTTCGCTTCGTTCATGCCTTCCTCGTCATTCGGTCGATCGACATTCTACTTGACACAATTTTATCAACTGGAATAATTCTTCCACTTGGAATAAATTGGATGCCAGCATGTCGACGCTGCAAGACTCTCCACAGAAAGCAAATCGTCAGGAAAACGGAACAAAACCGCGAAACGGCAACCGCTCGAAGCGGCGCGTCCTGCTCGTCGTCGCCGTGCTCGCGGCCATCGGCGGCGCCGTCTGGCTCGGCCGCTGGTGGACCGTCGGCCGCTTCATCGAAAGCACCAACGACGCGTACCTGCAGGCGGACAGCATGACCGCCGCGCCGAAGGTCGCCGGTTACGTGACCGACGTGTATGTGCGCGACAACCAGGCCGTGAAGGCCGGCGATCCGCTCGTGCGGCTCGATGTCCGCCAGTACCAGGTCGCGCTTGCACAATCGCTTGCGACCGTCGACGCGCGCCGCGCGGATATCGCACGCGCCGAGGCCGACATCAGCCAGCAGCATGCGAATCTCGAACAGGCCGACGCGCAGGCGAAGGTGTCGCGCATCAATGCGCAGCACGCCAGCGACGAATACTCTCGCTATGCGCCGCTCGCGGCGACCGGCGCGGAAACGCACGAACGCGTGGCCGACCTGAAGAGCACGCGCGATCAGGCGGCGGCGACGCTCGCCGCGAACAATGCGTCGATCGCTGCCGCGCGCACGCAGATCGCGTCGTTCACCGCGCAGCTCCAGCAGGCGCACGCGCAGCTCGAAGCCGCGCAGGCCAGCGCCGCGCAGGCGCAGCTCGATCTCGACAACACGATCGTGCGCAGCACCCTCGCCGGCCGCGTCGGCGATCGCACGGTGCGCGTCGGTCAATACGTGCAGCCCGGCACGCGCCTGCTGACCGTCGTGCCCGTCGACTCGATCTACCTCGTCGCGAACTTCAAGGAAACGCAGATCACCAACATGCGTATCGGCCAGCCCGTCGAACTGCACGTCGACGCGCTGCCGGACGGTGCGCTGTCCGGCGTCGTCGACAGCTTCGCACCCGGCACGGGCGCGCAGTTCGCGCTGCTGCCGCCCGAGAATGCGACCGGCAACTTCACGAAGATCGTCCAGCGCGTGCCGGTGCGCATCCGCCTCGCCGCGAACGCCCGCGCGCAGCGCATGCTGCTGCCGGGGCTGTCGGTGACGGTCGACATCGATACGCGCTCGGCCCGCGACGAGACGCATCATGGCTGAACCGTCCGCCACGATGCCCGTGCCGCCGCACGAAGGCCGCGCGAGCGTGACCGACTGGATCGCGGTCGCGGCCGGCGCGCTCGGCGCGCTGATGGCGACGCTCGACATCTCGATCACGAACTCCGCGCTGCCGCAGATCCAGGGCGAAATCGGCGCGACCGGCACCGAAGGCACGTGGATCTCGACCGGCTACCTGATGTCCGAGATCGTGATGATCCCGCTCGCGGCATGGCTCACGCGCGTGTTCGGGCTGCGCAATTTCCTGCTGACGAACTCCGCGCTGTTCATCGCGTTCTCGATGATGTGCGGCTGGTCGCATTCGCTGCCGATGATGATCGCCGGCCGGATCGGCCAGGGCTTCACCGGCGGTGCGCTGATCCCGACCGCGCAGACCATCATCCGCACGCGGCTGCCGCTGTCGCAGTTGCCGGTCGGCATGACGCTGTTCGGCCTGATCGTGCTGCTCGGGCCGCTGTTCGGCCCCGTGCTCGGCGGCTGGCTCGCGGAAAACGTGAACTGGAGCTGGTGCTTTTTCCTGAACCTGCCGGTGTGCCTGCTGCTGATGGCGCTGCTGGTGTTCGGGCTGCCGTCGGACCGCCCGCAATGGCACTCATTCTTGAACGCGGACTGGCTCGGAATCTTCGGCCTCGCGATCGGGCTGAGCTCGCTGACCGTCGTGCTCGAGGAAGGCCAGCGTGAACGCTGGTTCGAATCGCAGATGATCGTCATGCTGAGCATCGTGTCGCTCGCCGGGATGATCCTGATCGCGTTGTCGCAGATCTTCGCGAAGCGACCGATCATGCGGCTGTCGCTGATGCGCAACCCGCGCTACGCGAGCGTGATCGTGATCGTGTCCGCGGTCGGTGCCGGGCTGTACGGCGTGTCCTACCTGCTGCCGCAGTTCCTCGCGATCGTCGCCGGCTACAACGCGGAACAGGCAGGCGCGATCATGCTGCTGTCGGGGCTGCCCGCCTTTCTCGTGATGCCGATCCTGCCGCGCCTGCTCGGCAAGGTCGATTTCCGCATCCTCGTGATCTCGGGGCTGCTCCTGTTCTGCCTGAGCTGCATGCTCGACATCAGCCTGACCGCGCAGAGCGTCGGCCACGACTTCGTCTGGTCGCAACTGATCCGCGGCGTCGCGCAGATGCTCGCGATGATGCCGCTCAACCAGGCATCGATGGCGGCCGTCGCGCGCGAAGACTCGGGCGATGCGGCCGGGCTCTACAACATGGCGCGCAATCTCGGCGGCTCGATCGGGCTCGCGATCATCGGCACCGTGATCGACCGGCGCACGACCTTCCATACGGCCGCGCTCCGCGAATCGGTGACGGCGAACTCGCTGATCGGGCAGGACCGGCTGTCGGCCTACGCGGCCAACTGGTTCGCGCACACCGGCGACCTCGCGTATTCGAACATGCGCGCGCTCGGACAGCTGGCGCAGCAGATCCAGATCCAGGCCGTCGTGATGACCTACTCCGAAACTTTTTATCTGCTGGGCCTCGCACTGCTCGCCTGCGTGCCGCTCGCGCTGCTGCTGAGAACGCCGCGCGGGCCGCAGCCGATGTCGTCCGGCCACTGAACCGTCTTACGCGATGAAACCCTTCTCCCTGCCCCGCCGCCCCGCGCTCATGCTGTGCGCGGCCGCGTGCCTGCTTGCCGGCTGCACGGTCGGCCCCGACTACCGCGGCGCGCCCGCCGCACCGGATGCGCCGACTTTCGTGCGCGCGCCTGCCTCCGGCGTCGATACCACTGCACCCGCGCCGAGCGCGTGGTGGCACAGGCTCAACGATCGCCAGCTCGACGACCTGATCACCGCCGCGCTCGCGTACAACCCCGATCTGCACGCTGCGCAGGCACGCTTGCGCGCGTCGCGTGCGCAGCTCTCGCAACAGCGCGCGGCGCAGTTGCCGAAATCGTCGGCCACCGTCGCCGCCATCCGCATGCGCGAGCCGGACGTTAGCGCACTCGGTTCGCTGCTGCCGTCGAACGGATCGAGCCAGTCGGGCGGAACATCGCCGTCGCTGGGTGGCTCGGGCCCGCTGCAGCTCTATTCGGCAGGCTTCGACGCGACCTGGGAAATCGACCTGTTCGGCGGCACGCGCCGCGCGGTCGAAGCCGCGTCCGCACAGGCGGAAGCGGTCGACGCCGACCTCGCCGATACGCAAGTGTCGATCACGGCCGAAGTCGCGAACGCGTACGTCGATCTGCGCGACCAGCAGCAGCGGCTCGCGCTGTCGCGCCGCACCGCCGAGTTGCAGCAGGAGATGCTCGACCTCACGCAGCAGCGCCGCGCGCGCGGCGTCGCCGCAGATGTCGACATCGAACGCCTGACGACACAGGTCGAAAACACGCGCGCATCGCTGATTCCGCTCGACGCGCAGGTGACGGAATCGCTCGACCGGCTCGCGATCCTGACGGGCCGCGCGCCCGGTGCGCTCGACGCAGCACTGTCGACACCGGACACGCCGCTGCCGACGCTGCCCGGCAGCGTCGCGATCGGCGATCCCGCTGCGCTGCTGAAGCAGCGCCCCGACATTCGCGCGGCTGAACGCCGGCTCGCATCGAGCAATGCGCAGATCGGCGAGCACGTCGCCGATTATTTCCCGAAAGTGACGCTGCTCGGCGATCTCGGCTTCAGCGCGACCGACCCGGGCCACCTGTTCCGCAAGCAGAACTTCACGTGGGTTGGCGCGCCGTATCTGCAATGGAACATTCTCGACTTCGGGCGCACGCGCGGCGCGGTGCGCGCGGCCGAAGCGTCGCGTGACGAAGCGGAAGCGAACTATCAGAAGGCGGTGCTGGGTGCCTTGCAGGATGCCAACACGGCGTTGCAGCGCTACGGGCACCAGCGCGAGCACGTCGTCGCGCTCGCCAAGGTGCAGACATCGGCCGTGCATTCCCGATCGCTGATGGACGAGCGCTATCGCGCGGGCGTCGCATCGATGATCGACCTGCTCGATACGCAACGCGAAGCGCTGTCCGCGCAGCAGAACGTGATTGCCGGGCAAGCCGAACTGATCAAGGACTATGTGTCGCTGCAGAAGAGCCTCGGGCTCGGATGGCAGACTGGCGCAGGTTGACGTCGATTGGATCGGTGCCACACGGCCGGGATTGTCGGCGCTACTGCGGCACCGATGCTTGAAATGCGGATCGCAAAACCCGCGCAAGGTGTCGAATTTTCAATGCGTCCGGGCTCGACGAGCATGGATCGCTTCACGATGCGCGATGCAACAACTATTTGCGCGCGCAACAATATTCACCATCGGCACCGATAGCAACCGGGCTGGCACCGCATCGACGGCGCGGCTATCGAAAACATATCCAATATCAATTAGCCAATCGTCTGACGATCTCTTCTAATTCAGTCGGCTTCCCCACCACCGATCGGATTCAAGGAGTTCCATCGTCATGTCCTCATCCTCCAATCGCGTGCTGAGACACGCAGTCGCCGCGATCTGCGTTGCACTTTCCGCGTCCCCCCATGCCGCCGAACTCACTCGAGACACGGGCGCCCCCGTCGGCGACAACGAGAATTCGCAGACCGCCGGCCCTGCCGGCCCCGTGCTTCTGCAAGACTCCGCACTCATCGAGAAACTGCAGCGCTTCGATCGCGAACGCATTCCGGAGCGCGTCGTGCATGCACGCGGCACCGGTGCATTCGGCGAGTTCGTGCCGACCGCCGACATCTCGAACCTGACGAAAGCGAAGGTCTTCACACCCGGCACCCGCACGCCGGTATTCGTGCGCTTCTCCACCGTGATGGGCTATCGCGGCTCGCCCGAACAGGCCCGCGATCCGCGCGGCTTCGCGGTGAAGTTCTATACGCAACAGGGCAACTGGGACATGGTCGGCATCAACTGGCCCGTGTTCTTCATTCGCGACGGCATCAAGTTCCCCGACTTCGTTCACGCGAACAAGCCGAGTGCCGTGACCGGCGTGCAGGATCCGAACCTCGCCTTCGACTTCTTCGCGAACACGCCCGAAGCGACGAACATGCTGACGATGCTGTACACGAACGCGGGCATGCCCGATTCGTATCGTCACATGGACGGCTTCGCGGTGCACGCGTTCAAGTTCGTCAATGCGCACGGCGACGTGCACTACGTGAAGTTCCACTGGAAAAGCCAGCAAGGCGTACACGGCCTGCGTCCGCAAGACATCGACGCATCGATCGGGCGCGACTGGAACATGATGACGAACGACCTGTACGGCGCGCTGAAGCAAGGCGACTTCCCGAAGTGGGATCTGTACGTGCAGGTGCTCACCCCGCAGGACCTGAACCGGTTCGACTTCGATGCGCTGGACGACACGAAGGTCTGGGCCGGCGTGCCCGAGCGCAAGATCGGCACGATGACGCTGAACCGCGTGCCCGACAACTACTTCCAGTCGACCGAGGAGTCGGCGTTCGCGCCGTCGCGACTCGTGCCGGGTATCGAGCCGTCCGAAGACCGGATGCTGCAGGACCGCCTGTTCGCGTACGCCGACACACAGATGTACCGGCTCGGCGCGAACTACATGGACCTGCCGATCAACCGGCCCGTCGTGCCGGTGGTCAACAACAACCAGGACGGCAAGATGAACGCCGGTGACCGCAAGGGCGAGGTGAACTACGAACCGTCGACGCTGCATGAACTCGCGCCGAATCCGCAGTACAAGTCCGTACGCATGACGCTCGGCGGAACGACGCAACAGGAAGCGATCCACAAGAAGCTGCGGTTCCGTCAGGCGGGCGAGTACTACCGCAGCCTGTCGCAGCAGGACAGGGACGACCTGATCACCGCGCTGTCCGGCGATCTCGGCAAGGTAACGAACGCGCACAACCAATACGCGATGCTGTCTTACTTCTACAAGGCCGATGCCGACTACGGCACGCGTCTCGCGCAGGCCGTTCACGCCGACGTCGGTCAAGTGCAAGCGCTCGCGGCAAAACTGAGCGAGAACTGATCCCGCGACGCCGGTCGCTGTCGACGTGCGGGGTTGCGCCGCGCACGTCGACCTTAGACAACCATCAGGACATCCTCATGCAATCCAAACGCCTGACGCGCGCGATCCGCTCGACCGCAGCAATCCTGGCGCTGGCCGCACTCGCCGGTTGCGCGCACCTTCCCGACCGGCCAGCGTATACGCGTGCCGACCCTGCCGCGCTGCGCCGCTACGACGGCGACTGGTTCGACGCCGCCCGTGTCGGACGGGTCGACATCCTGCGTGCACTGCACGACGCCGGCTATCCCGTCGACGCCACCGACAGCCACGGCTTTACGGCCGTGATACTCGCGTCCTACGATGGCCAGCCAGCCGCGCTCGACTACCTGCTGTCGGCCGGCGCAAACGCATGCGCCGGCGACCGTCACGGCAACACGGCACTGATGGGCGCCCTCTTCAAGAACGAACCCGACATCGCGCGGCGCCTGATCGACACGCAATGCCCGATCGACCAGACGAACGGCGCCGGGGAAACCGCGCTGGGATTTGCCACGCTGTTCAATCGATTCGAGCTGATCCCGCTCCTCGTCGCGCGTGGCGCGAATCCGGATCATGTCGATCGGCGCGGCCAGTCGCTGCTGCAACTCGCGCGGTCGCATGAGAACACGGAAGCCGAGGATGCGCTGCGGCATGCAGGTGCGGAACGGTAAAGAGCAGGATTCCTGCTTGTTTCCGGTAACGCGGAGGAACAAGGAAACGTCCTCTTGCGTCACCCTGACACTCCGCGGAATCAGAAAAACTCGTCGAGCAGCCGGTAGAAAGCGATCCGGCCCGGATCGGGCTGCTCGATTCCGTACCGGGTAAAGAAAGGCGCGACCCATTCACTGCCGAGATCTGCTTCGATATCACGCGCTGCCAGCGCCAAATCCTGATAGCGATCGGCCACGCCGAGGCGTCCGCAGTCGATGAAGCCCGAGAAGCGACCGTTTTCGACCATGAAGTTGGGCAGGCACGCGTCGCCGTGCGTAACGACCCTGTCCTCGATCGACGGCCGGCTCGCCCGAAGCCTGGCAAACAGTTCGTCGAGCGACACGCCCATATTCGCCTCATCGAGGTTGTCCTCGTCGACGAGCCCCGCGTTCATCCGTGCACGGGCGCGCGCGATACGAGACTCGGCACCATGATCGAACGGACAGGTTGCCGGATCGAGCCGATGCAGCGCACGCAGCGCGTCGGCGATGATCGCCACCTTCTCCGCCGGCCCGAGCGGCGCGACTTCGAGATTTTCGCCGCACACGGCACTCAGCAGCATCCACTCGCGCCCCGCCGCCGATGCCACCTCGAGCACCTGCGCGCCCGGCGAACCCGTCGTCGCCAGCCAACGCAGTCGCGCCGCCTCGTCGCTCAGTTCGCCCAGCGGTCCCGCCGGTTCGGTCTTGACGAACCGGCACGATCCGTCTTGCGCATCGAGCCGGAACACCGCGGCATCCGACTGCCCTTCCGTCTGTCGCGTCCATCGGCAATCTGCCAGCGTGGCGTTCCAGGTTGCGGGCACTTCGATGCAAAGCCTTTCTTTATCGATCACGTCAGATTCGATCCTCGTTGACTGGGGCGGCATGCGAAACGTCGAACACCTCGCGACTTCATGCCCCACTTCCTGCTGCCCGCGGACTCGACTTTCTCCGCCGCGTCCCTGCGATTCGAGTCACGCCTCGAACACGATCGGCCAAATGCGCCTCTATTACGCGAGGAACCAGAAATGATCAGCAAATCGCATTCGCCATTACTTTCTTTGTGGGCTTCGAATATTACAAAACACTGCCAATGTTTTCAAAAACATTGCACTTATTCGCTTTAATTTAGTTTCATATAATCAAAAAAAGTTTGACACCTCGCTTTCGTTCTTGATACCGTCCGATGCAAGCAATCTGACGAATTGCTCTCCACGCAATCGTTTCCGCTCTACGTTTTTTCGCTTCCGCCGCACCGAAGTGCTCGCCGCCGGCTGTATCGTTCGCGCGCCGGCGCATGCAACATCCCGATGCATCTCATTGGACAACTGCCATCCGGCAGCGGGCCGAAGGATCGAACCAAATGAGCAGGACACCGAAGCTGTTGCTCTAGCAATCCCGCCCGCGCCATGCCCGGCGCAGTTGCGTCGTTTCGCGGCGCAACCTTCCCGTTACCGCGCTTTCCGTATTTCGCCCCCGGAGAAAAAACACCTTTCCGGATCGGGCGAAAGGCCCTGTCGCGTCCGTGCCATCCGCACGCGTGCGACAGAAATCGGCGGTGCATGACCCGCGCCGCTGTCGACCGTTGTTGTTCGTGCTGTTCGATGTTCAACCGGAGGGGTAATTCAAATGAATCAGGTTGCAGACAAGAAACAAAAGCATATTCGCCTCGTCAAGCTCGCATTCGCCGCAGCAGCAGCCGCGTCGTTCGGCATGGCGACCGCCTACGCCGCGCCTGCGGCCGGCTGGACGGAAACGCACACCAAGGGCTTCCTGCCGCTCGTGCAGCAGAGCGAAGCCGGTACGGCCGGCGCGCCGGCCGCGAGCACGGCTGCTGCTGCAACGGCAGCAATCGAGATGGCGCCGGGCGAATCGGTGGACATCGTGCTCGGGCTGAACCTGCGCAACGAGGCGCAACTCGACCAATACCTGCACGACCTGCATACGCCTGGTTCGCCGCACTACCGGCAGTTCCTCACGCCGGCACAGTTCGCGGCGCAATATGCGCCGACCGACCAGCAGGTCGCCTCGGTCGTCGCGCATCTGCGCAAGGAAGGCTTCGTGAACATCGTGGTCGCGCCGAACCGCCTGCTGGTCTCCGCGTCCGGTACCGCAGCCACCATCAAGTCCGCGTTCCGCACGACGCTCAAGCGCTTCACGCGCAACGGTCGCAGCGTCTACGCGAATACCGACGCCGCACAAGTGCCGAACGCGATCGGCGGCGTCGTGGGTTCGGTGCTGGGCCTGCAGAACGTCGAGCTGATGCACACGGGCGCGGGCAGCCAGCCGCAAGGCAACACCAGCAACCTGACGATTCCGGCCGGCGCATCGGCCGTGCCGCACAACCCGACCGAATTCTCGTCGATCTACGGCGGCGACGGCACGCCGACGGCCTCGCAGACCACCGTCGGCATCATCTCCGAAGGCGACCTGTCGCAGACGGTGAGCGACCTCAATACGTTCGCCTCGAACAACAGCCTCGGCTCGATCAGCAGCAGCATCGTGAAGACGGGCCCGTCCGGCAGCTCGTACACCGACACCGACGGCACCGTCGAATGGAACCTCGACAGCCAGTCGATCGTCGGCGCGGCCGGCGGCAGCGTGAATCAGGTCGTGTTCTACGTCGCACCGTCGATGACGCTCACGGCGATCACCGCCGCGTACAACAAGGCCGTGACCGACAATGTCGCGAAGGTGATCAACGTGTCGCTCGGCGTGTGCGAATCGTCCGCGAACAGCACCGGCTCGCAGGCAACCGACGACACCATATTCAAGCAAGCGGTCGCGCAGGGGCAGACCTTCTCGGTATCCGCCGGCGATCACGGCGCGTACGAATGCGCGAGCGGCACGCCGTCGCGCTCGACCTACACGGTGAGCGAACCGGCAACGTCGCCGTACGTGATCGCGGTGGGCGGCACGACGCTGTTCACGAATACATCGACCAACGCGTACAACAGCGAGATCGTGTGGAACGACCCGAGCTGGCAGCCGGGCACGGTGTGGTCGACGGGCGGCGGGTACAGCAAGTACGAAGCCGCGCCGTCGTGGCAATCGTCGAGCCTCACCGGATCGACCAAGCGCGCACTGCCTGACGTCGGCTTCGATGCGGACCTGCGCACCGGCGCGATTCTCGTCGTGAACGGCCAGACGTCCGACACGCTGTGGGGCTCGGGCTATCTGAACAACGAAGGCGGCACGAGCCTCGCCGCGCCGATCTTCACGGGCATCTGGGCGCGCTTGCAGTCCGCGAACAACAACGCGCTCGGGTTCCCTGCGTCGAGCATCTACAAGTACTTCCCGAGCAACGCGGCGCTGCTGCACGACGTCACGTCCGGCAACAACGGCAGCGGCACCTACGGCTACAAGGCGAAGGCCGGCTGGGATGCAACGACGGGCTTCGGCAGCGTGAACATCTCGAAGCTGAACACGTTCATCCAGAGCACGTCGGATTTCGCACGCTGATGGATCGATGAACGCACCGGTTCCGCGTGCGCGCCGTCGCGCACGCATGGAACCGGATGGAATCGTTTGAACAACCCGCGAAGGCTGCAAAGCCTTCGCGGTTTTTTTGCGTTCACGTAATCTCGCGGAGCGAGCATCAGGCGCAGCGACGCACTTGTCGACCTTTCAATAGTTGCGCAAGCAACTTTCATGACCCTTACCCGGGCAGTGCCAACCCGCTTACGGACTGCAAGGTACACATACTGTTACACAACACCCGGACAACTTCCGCGCGTGTCGTGCGTTTAACTGGATATATCGATTCGTCGCGGGACAAACACCATGCGAACACGACCTTGCCGCCTGCTCCGGCCGATGCCTCCGGAGCATGTGCAAACGGTCGCGGCACAGTGCTCAAGCCGATCGCGCGGCCCGCATATCTGCCAACGCCGACTCCACACCGAACGCACAACATGACCAACACACGTGCACACCGCCCCGTCAGGACGCTGATCGCGTCGTCCCTCATCGTGTCGCTGCTCGGCCTCTCGGCCTGCAACAAGAACGGGGACAGCAGCGCCGCCGCTCCGGCCAGCGATGCAAGTGCGGCCGCGGCGGCACAGCCCGCATCGACGCCCGTCGCCTACACACCGCCGACTGCCGACCAGCTCTACCAGATGGTTGCGCCGATCGCACTCTTCCCCGACAAACTCGTCGCACTGGTGCTTGCGGGTGCAACATACCCGGACCAGGTCACGGCCGCCAACAACTGGGTCATGCAGAATCCGTCGTTGAAGGGGCAGGCACTCGCAACCGCCACCGATACGCAGCCGTGGGACCCGTCGGTCAAGGCGTTGACCGCGTTCCCCGCGGTGTTGTCGCAGATGGCGTCGAACCCGGCCTGGACCACGTCGCTCGGCCACGCGTACTACAACGATCCGACCGACGTGATGAACGCGATCCAGGCGATGCGCCAGCGCGCGCAGACGTCCGGCCATCTCCGCTCGGGCGGCCAGATGCGGGTCACGCAAGTCGCGCAGGCCGCACCGTCCGGCTATACGCCGGCCACCGACGCGCCCGTGGTCTACGCCGGGCCGGCGATCGTGCCGCCGCCCGCGCAGGCCATCGAGATCGAATCCGCACAGCCCGATGTCGTCTATGTTCCGTCTTACAACCCGACGGTCGTTTACGGCGAGCCGGTTTCGTCCTACCCCGGCTACATGTATCGGCCGCCTTCATACAGCACCGGTGAAGTCGTTGCCGCCGGCGTGATCACGTTCGGCGTCGGCATCGCCGTCGGCGCCGCGATCTTCGGGCACCACGACTGGGGCTGGCATGCATGGGGTATGAACTGGGGCGCGCCGCATCCGGAAGGCCCCCGCTGGAACGGCGGCTGGCAGCGCCCGGCCGTGGTGTACAACCACACCACGTACGTGTCGAAGTCGACCACCGTGATCAACAACATCACCAACATCCGCAACACGCGCATCACGAACAACTACGGCGGCAACGTCACCAACAACACGACGAACACGACGATCGAACGCAACACGATGCAGCCGGGCGCGGAGCCGATGCGCGGGCAGGCCATGGAGCAACGCCCGGGCGCCATGCCGATGACGATGCCGCACTTCGGCGCGAACGACGCGCGCCCTGGCGCGCGCCCATCGCCCGACGCGTTCGCGCAGAACCGTGCGAACGAACCGCATGCCGAAACACCGGCGCAACATGCGCCCGGCGCGATGCGCGAGGAGCGGCAGCAAGCGCTGCAGCAGGAGCATGCCGCGCAGGAAAATCGCGTGATTGCACAACAACAGCAAATTCAGCAACAGCAGCGTAACGAAGCACTACACCAACGCGAAGAAATGCAGCAACACAACGCAGCGGAGCAACAGCAGCGCGAGGAGATGCAGCAACGCAATGCGGCGCAGCAACAGCAGCGCGAAGCCATGCAGCAACGCAACGAAGCTCAGCAGCAACTGCACAAGGAAACGCCGCCTCGCAACGACGCGCAACCGCAGGAACGCGCGGCGCCGCAGCCGCGGCAACCGACCACCGAGCACGCGCTCGCACCGCATCCGCACCCTGCGGAGTCGCATCCGCCGCACGAGGAGCATGAGCACCGTACCGAGTGAAACGCCCCCCCGTCACGGCAGCGCGGCATTCGCGCTGCCGGCCAGCGAAACCAGCGCCCCCCAACACCTCGCGCCGCCGTTTTTCTCAATACCGCGCGGCCTTGCAGCGCAACTCACTCGGCCCAGTTGCGAACGTAGTCCGGCACCGGCATGTTGCCATCGGCATGAACCGGCTCACCGCGCTTCGTCGTCAGCGGCAGGATTCCCGTCCAGACAGCGAGCGCAAGATCTTCGTCCTTGTCGGACGGCATCGAATCGCTGACTTTCACGGCGGCTTCCGCAAGGGCAATCCGCAGCACGCTGGTCGCATTGAGTTCCTTCTCGTTGCCGGGCCGCGCGTCATGCTTGCGACCCGGTGCGATCTTGTCCATCAATGCACCCAGCGCCACGAGCTTGTCCCCACTGCCCTCCACGATGTCGAACCGCCCGTAGATCACCGCGGATCGATAATTCATCGAATGGTTGAAGGCCGACCTGGCCAACACGAGACCGTCCAGCAACGTAATCGCGACGGAGGCCTGTGCGCCTGCCGACAGCGCCTTGATCATCCGGCTGCCGTTGGACCCGTGAATATAAAGGTCATCGCCGCGTCGCCAGTGCGCAGTTGGAATGCAGTGCGTGTCCTCGCCTGCGCCGAACGCGATGTGGCAGACGTAGGCCGCGTCCACGATGCGATGCAGCATCGCGCGATCGTGGTTCGCCAGTTCCGGCAAGCGGCGAATGGTGGTGCGGGATGTGGAAGAGATGACGGCATGGTCTTTCATGTTTCGCTTTCCTGTTTGCGCGCCCTTGCGCGCATCGAGCGGCCCACATTCCGGAAAGATGCAGGCATCCACTCTGAATATATTTGCACTACGAAGTTAATCGAATCGAACGCTACGGCTTCCACGCCTGATCGACCGGTCGACCGGTCGATCGGCCCATCGACAATCGCCTGCCAGATCGATCAAAATACGCGCGTGCCGCTATCCGTGACGATCGCCGGAAATACCGCGCGCCGGCCGGCACCGCGAGAACGTGAACGATACGACGCGCGTCGAATCTTCAAAAGAACCAGCTCAACGAAAAATTCTAGAACCAGCCCATGGATCTCGCGCTGCTCATCTCATCGCTTTCCAGACAGGACGGCACGACACGCCACAGCCAGCAGGAAGCCCTCTACCGGAGCCTGCGCAACCTGCTGCTGGACGGGCACATCCCGCCCGGCACGCGGCTCGTGTCGACGCGCGTGCTCGCGGCGGAGCTGGGCATCGCGCGCAACTCGGCGGTGTACGCGTATGAGCGCCTTGCCGAGGAAGGCTTCGTGGCGGCCACGCGCAACGGAACGGTCACGCTATGGGATGGATGCGGCCGTTCCAGCGCAGGGCTCGAAAGCGGCCCGGCCCCGGTTCAATTGTCCGAGCGCGTGCACGGGCTGGAGAACGCCGATCCGGAACCCGAACGCATGCTGCCGTTCGTTCCCGGCCTCCCTTCGCTCGATGAATTCCCCATTGCCCAATGGCGCCGCTGCATCGAGCGCGCATGGAAAGTCATCAAGCCCGCGCAGCTCGCCTACGGCCCGGTCGAAGGACTGCCCGAGTTACGGCGTGCCGTGGCCGCCTACATCCGGGTCTCGCGAGGCGTGCGCTGCGAAACTGGCCAGGTATTCATCACCGACGGCACGCAAAGCAGCCTCGAACTGTGCGCGCGCATGCTGGCGAATCCCGGTGAATATGGCTGGCTCGAGAACCCTTGCTACAACGGCGCCCGAACCGCATTCCGCTCGACCGGGCTGGATCTGGTGCCGATCGAGGTCGACCACGAAGGGATGGCGCCAACCGACGAACAGTGGCGCACCCGGCCGCCCCGGCTGATCTACACGACACCATCGCACCAATACCCGCTCGGCGCGCTGATGAGCCCCCGGCGACGAGCTGCGCTCGTCGAGCACGCACGTGCGTGCGGCGCTTGGATCATCGAGGACGACTACGACAGCGAGTTCCGCCACGGCGGCCAGCCGCTACCCGCGATCCAGGGCTTGCATGCCGACGCACCGGTCTGCTATCTCGGCACCTTCAGCAAGACGATGTTTCCCGCCCTGCGGCTCGGCTTCATGGTGGTTCCGCCGGTTTTGGTCGAACGCTTCACCAGAACGCTGCGCGAACTCGTCCATCGCGGTCATTCGGCCGATCAACTGGCGATGGCCGAATTCATCGACACCGGCCTCTTCGCGCGGCACCTGCGCAGGATGAGGACGCTGTACGCCGAGCGGCGGAGCAGCCTCGAAGCGGCACTCGCCCGCCACCTTGGCAACGTGCTGAGCGTTCGCGAAAGCCCGGGCGGCATGCACCTGTCGGCGGATCTCGCGATGCCGCTGCACGATACCGACGTCGCCCGCGCCGCGGCCGCACAGGGCCTGCTGCTTCAGCCGCTGAGCAGCTACCGGGTCGGCGACGGCCGGCCGTACAACGGCTTCGTGCTGGGATACGCCGGGTTGAACGACGCGACGATCGAGGCCGCGACGAGACAGCTCGCAGCCGTCATCGAGCAGCACGGCCGCACGCGTTGCTGAGCGTCACGCGCGACGTCGTCGCTCACAGCTGCGACTCGAGCGGAAACAGCCCGAGAAACCAGACTTCCATCCGCCGCGGGGCCGACACTTCCGGCTCGTGATCGAGCTCGGTGACCTTCCCGTCCGAATCGGTCTGAATCCACTTGAGCTGCCCTTTACCCGCCGGATCGGTCCTCAGCTCGACGCGCCACGCGATTCGATCGAGCCGCGCCTCCAGATCGTTGGCGACCTGCGACGCAATCGCCGGACTCTCGCAGTAAACGCCGATCTCCGTATTGAGGTTCAGCGAGCGCGGATCGAGATTCATCGAGCCGATGAAAATGCTCTTGTGGTCGAACACGTAGGTCTTCGCGTGCAGCGACGCACGTGACGACCCGATGATGACCTGCTTCGAAATGCTCTTGTCACCCGATGGCCGCCGCTCGTAAAGCCGCACGCCGGCCGCCACGAGATCGCTTCGGTAGTGCCGGTAGCCCGCATGCACGGCCGCCACGTCGGTCGACGCGAGCGAGTTGGTCAGCACCGTTACGCGCACGCCGCGCGCGGTGAGCGCGCGCAGCCGCTCGACGACTTCCTTGCCCGGCACGAAATACGGCGACACGATCAGCAGGTCATGTTCGGGCTGCAACGCGAGCGCCCGCAACTGCGGCATCAGGTGCCCGTCGCTGTCCTTCGGCGCGTGTGCGATCTTCGACGGATCGTCGTACAGCACAGTCGCGTGGCCCCACGACAGTTCCGTACCCTGCCCGTGAACGATCCGGTCGAGCCGCTGCCTGGCCTCGAGCACGTACGGATTGTCCTCCATGGCCCTCAGGTAGTCGCGCAACCGTTCGCGCTCGCGATCCAGCCCGCCCGGCGCTGCATCGTGCCCGACCAGCGCACTGATCGGATACGCATACGGCGAATTCCAGAATGTGTCGAATTCCGTCGAGATGTTCTTCACGACCGGGCCGTGAACGACGACATCGAGATCGCCGAACTCCAGCATCGACGATGCGCCGAAGTACTCGTCGCCGATATTGCGGCCGCCGACGATCGCCGCCTGGTTGTCCGCGATCATCGCCTTGTTGTGCATGCGCCGGTTGACGCGCGAGAACTCGAACACCGTGCCGATCTTCTTGAAGCGTCGCGTGGCGACCGGATTGAACAGCCGGATCTCGATGTTCGGATGCGAACTGATCTCGAGCAGCTTGCGGTCGTCCGCGTTCGTGCCGAGATCGTCGAGCAGCGCACGGACGCGCACGCCACGATCGGCCGCGCGAATGATCGCGTCGGCCAGTTCGTGCCCGGTCAGGTCGTCATGCCAGATGTAGTACTGAAGGTCGATCGACCGGTCCGCGCGATCGGCAAGCAACACGCGCGCGTCCAGCGCATCAACCGGATCGGTCAGCAGATGAAACGCATCCTGCCCTGGATGCGCACTGGCCTGCTGCTGGAACGCGACGCCCAGCCGCGTGTTGTCCGTATCGGTGTACGCGTGCGTCGGCGCTCGATCGGCCTGCGGCGGCAGGCTCGCACATGCGACGAGCACAAGCAACGAAAGAATCGCACCCCACGAACGCAGCATCGTCATGATTGACGTCCCACTCCCGGCCGAAGTCTGTTTATTCTCGCCGCCGGATGGATCGCGGGGCTGTTTGGCTTTCCTTCGGCCGCAACCCGCGTCGCGTGTCGAGTGTGAAGCGGCCGCGCTACAGCATACTTCGATTGACCGTGGCGCGACACCTTCTCGGTACTTTCCTGATCCTGACGCTCGTCACGCGTCCACGCAAAGAAAAACCCGCGACGCATGAAGCCATCGCGGGTTTTCGGCATGCGCGATCGCGCGCATGAAATCTGGTGGGCCCGGCGGGGTTCGAACCCGCGACCAATCGATTATGAGTCGACTGCTCTAACCGCTGAGCTACAAGCCCTGATGAGAAGCAAAGCGTGTCACACGCCGCCCCGACAACGAAGCCGGGCCGGCATTGTAACAACAAAGGAGACAAACGCCACCGGCATCACGCAGATACCGGCGGCGTTCGCAGGAGAGACGCTGGAAATCAGTTCCCTTCGAGGAACGACTTCAGCTTGTCGGAACGGCTCGGGTGACGCAGCTTGCGCAGCGCCTTGGCCTCGATCTGACGGATCCGCTCGCGCGTGACGTCGAACTGCTTGCCGACTTCCTCGAGCGTGTGATCGGTGCTCATCTCGATACCGAAGCGCATCCGCAGCACCTTCGCCTCGCGCGGCGTCAGCGAATCGAGCACGTCCTTCACGACGTCGCGCATGCTCGCATGCAGCGCGGCATCCGCCGGCGCGACCGTGTTGTTGTCCTCGATGAAGTCGCCGAGATGGGAATCGTCGTCGTCACCGATCGGCGTTTCCATCGAGATCGGCTCCTTCGCGATCTTCATGATCTTGCGGATCTTGTCTTCCGGCATCTCCATCTTCTCGGCAAGCGTTGCCGGATCCGGCTCGAGACCGGTTTCCTGCAGGATCTGCCGCGAGATGCGGTTCATCTTGTTGATCGTCTCGATCATGTGAACCGGAATACGGATCGTGCGCGCCTGGTCAGCGATCGAACGCGTGATGGCCTGGCGGATCCACCACGTCGCATAGGTCGAGAACTTGTAGCCACGACGGTATTCGAACTTGTCCACCGCCTTCATCAGGCCGATGTTGCCTTCCTGGATCAGGTCGAGGAACTGCAGGCCGCGGTTCGTGTACTTCTTCGCGATCGAGATCACGAGACGCAGGTTCGCCTCGGTCATTTCGCGCTTCGCCTGGCGTGCCTTCAGTTCGCCGGCCGCCATCTGGCGGTTGGTTTCCTTCAGGTCCTTCAGCGGCAGCACGACGCGCGCCTGCAGGTCGAGCAGGCGCTGCTGCTGTTCGCGGATTGCCGGAACGTTACGCGACAGCACCGCGCTGTACGAATGGCCTTCGGCCATGATCTTCTCGGACCAGTCGAGGTCGGTTTCGCTGCCCGGGAAGCGCGCGATGAATTCCGAACGCGGCATGCCGCACTTGTCGACGACGATGTGCAGGATCTGACGTTCGACCTGACGCACTTCGTCCACCTGCGCACGCAGCGTGTCGCACAGACGCTCGACGGTACGCGCGGTGAAGCGGATCGTCATCAGTTCGGTCTGGATCGTTTCCTGCGCCTTCAGGTAGGCCTTCGACTTGTAGCCTTCCTTTTCGAACGCGCGGCGCATCTTGTCGAACCACTCGCTGATCTGCGAGAACTTGTCGAGCGACGCACGCTTGAGGGCTTCGAGCTGGGCGGCGTTGGCCGATGCCTGGGCGGCACCGTCATCCTCCTCCTCTTCCTCTTCTTCCTCTTCCTCTTCGGCTTCCTCGTTCTCGTTCTCGATGGCTTCCGCTTCCTTCGCGGAGAATCCGTCGGTATCGGCGGAGTCCGAAGCATTCGGATCGAGCAGGCCGTCGACGAGTTCGTCGACGCGGATCTCTTCGTTCGCGACGCGTTCGGCCATCGCGAGAATGTCGGCGATCGTCGTCGGGCACGCGGAGATGGCCATCACCATGTGGCGCAGGCCGTCCTCGATCCGCTTCGCGATCTCGATTTCGCCTTCGCGCGTGAGCAGCTCGACCGTACCCATTTCACGCATGTACATCCGGACCGGATCGGTCGTGCGGCCGAATTCCGAATCGACGGTGGACAGCGCAACTTCCGCTTCCTCTTCGACTTCATCGTCCGACGACGCGGCGGGAGCGTTGTCGTTCAGGAGCAGCGTTTCCGCGTCCGGCGCCTGCTCGTAGACCGCCACGCCCATGTCGTTGAACGTGCCGATGATGCCTTCGAGGGCTTCGGTCTCGGTGAAGTTGTCCGGCAGGTGGTCGTTGATTTCGGCGTACGTGAGGAAGCCGCGCTCCTTGCCGAGCTTGATCAGCGCGCGCAGTTTCACGCGGCGCTCCTCGAGCTCCTCGGCCGTACCCGGCGTGCTCGTCGCGAACGCTTCCTTCAGTAGCGCCTTTTCCTTGGCGCGACGATCGCGCACCTTGGATTTGCCCGGTGCAGCCGCCGCTGCTGCTGCGGGCTGCTCGTCGCTCTGATTTGCGTCGTCTTCGACGGATACTTCGTTCAGCTTTTTGGTCATGGAGTTCGCCGTACCGGCTATATCGACTCGCGGCTGCTGGACGACAGCCGGTTGAACCGTGGGTGCATGAGTAGTACGTACTGCCGTTTCGTCCGCGGCGGCAGTCGTGTCCCTTGCGCTTTTCGCACTTGCCCGCTTCGCCGCCGGCTTGGCCGGCCCGGAGTCGGGTCTGGCGGCAGCCCGTGTTCTGGCTGCCGACGCCGGCGCAGCCTGAGCAGTGCCGGCCGCGGTTTTCTTTCCTGCAGGGGCTGACGTGGCTGAAGACGTTGTCCTGGTGGAAGAAGCAGACTTGGCCGCTGTGACCTTTTTGGTCGGCTCCGTCGAGCCCTTGCCTGCTGCTTTCTTTCCGCCTGTCGTCTTTGCCATCGCGATTCTCGCCTCTGCTTAGAAAACAAACCGCTGGAAACCTTATATTATAGCACGCTGGGGAACCCTCTCTAAGCTCCCCGGCCGCCTACAGCCCGAGCCGACGCTTCATGTCGGTTCGCTGCTGGTTCAATTCCGTCAATTCGGCCAATTCCTCGGGTGTGAAGGTGGATTGCCGCGCCAGCCTGTCAAGCCGGTCGCAGCAGGCGTCGTAACGCATCTTGAGCACCGCCGCCTGCAGTTCCTCCCCCGCGATCCGTTCCTGTTCACGCTGCCGCTCGGGCACCGTCTCGTCTTCCGGATTCTGTAACAGCAAGTCGCGGACGTTTTCATCATAGTCCAGAATTTCGCGGAAGATTTCCTCGTAAGTCGCTCCATTCGAGGACGTCCGCAGGACATCCGACAGCAGCCGGAACTCCGCGCCATCGCCCAGTGCGCGCGCATGATCGACGACTTCCGCGAACAGTTCGCCGATACGCGGCAACGTGCGCAGGGTCGCAAGCTGCTCGTCGTCGAGCTGCGACGCGATGCGCGGATGCATCACCAGCGTGCGCAGCGCGCGCTTTTCGCTGTCCGTCACGCGGCGCCGCTCGCTGCGCGCGGGCGCCTGGCGCGGCGGTGCCGCGATCCGCGTATCGACGTCGGACAGCCCCGCGACTTCTTCGAACGGGATGTCGAGGCGATCGGCGAACATGTGCATGATCTGTGCGCGCAACGCGTTCGCGGGCAGTGCCTGCAACAACGGCTTCGCGTCGAACAGCGCCTTCGCGCGGCCTTCCGGCTGATCGAGCGCCTTACCGGAAATTGCTTCGTTCAGCAGAAATTGTGACAGCGGCATTGCGCGCTCGACCTGCTCGGAGAACGCCTCCTCGCCGAACTCGCGCACATAGCTGTCCGGATCGTGCTCGGCCGGCAGAAAAAGGAACCGGATCGTGCGGTTATCGCCCGCATGCGGCAGGCAGGCCTCGAGCGCGCGCCGGGCCGCCCGTCGCCCGGCCGAATCGCCGTCGAAACTGAAAATGACCGTATCGGTCTGGCGCAGCAGCTTCTGCACGTGAATCGGCGTGCATGCGGTGCCGAGCGTCGCGACCGCGTTCGGGAACCCGAGCTGCGCGAGCGCGACGACGTCCATGTAGCCTTCGACGACCAGCACGTACTTGCGCTCGCGAATCGCGAGCCGCGCCTCGAACAGGCCGTACAGCTCGCTGCCCTTGTTGAACAGCGGGGTTTCAGGCGAGTTCAGGTACTTCGGTTCGCCGCTGCCGAGCACGCGCCCGCCGAAGCCGATCACCTGCCCCTTCACGTTGCGGATAGGGAACATGATCCGCTCGCGGAACCGGTCGTAGCGGCGCGCGACGCCCTGGGCATCGGTCTTCTCGCTGACGATCACGAGACCCGACTCGACGAGCGACTCGTCGCGATAGTCCGGGAACGCGGCTTCGAGGTTCTGCCACCCGTCCGGCGCATAACCCAGCCCGAAGCGCGCGGCGATCTCGCCGGTCAGGCCCCGGTTCTTCAGGTACTGGATCGCGACGGTCGCACCGCGCAACTGCTTGCGGTAGTAGTCGCACGCGGCGGTCATCGCATCGGACAGCGCGGTCGCGACCGATTTCGACACCGGCGCCGGATAATCACCGCCACCACCTCCGCCCCCGCCGCCACGCATCGACGGCTCGTGCGGCACGGTCAGCCCGACGGACTGCGCGAGGTCCTGCACGGCCTCCGGGAACGTGAGCCCCGCGTGCTCCATCAGGAAGCCGATCGCCGTGCCGTGCGCGCCGCAACCGAAGCAGTGATAGAACTGCTTGGTCGGGCTGACGGTAAACGACGGGCTCTTCTCGTTATGGAACGGGCACAGCCCCATGAAGTTGGCACCGCCCTTCTTGAGCTGCACGTACTTGCCCACCACGTCGACGATATCGACGCGGTTCAGCAAATCCTGCAGGAACGAATGCGGAATCACCGTGGGATCGAGCGAAAAAAGACAATACGACACCCCGGCGCACGCACTGCGCACACCGGGGAAACAGGTGTTACTTCGAGAGCGCGGCCTTGACCAGCGCGGAAATGGCCGTCATGTCGGCACGGCCGGCGAGCTTGCCCTTCAGCACGCCCATCACCTTGCCCATGTCCTGCGGGCCGGCGGCACCCGTCTGCGCAACCGCGGCCTGGACTTCGGCGGCCACCTCGGCATCCGACAACTGCTCGGGCATGTAGCCGCCCAGCACGACCAGTTCGGCCTGCTCCTTCGCGACGAGGTCGTCACGGCCGGCTGCCTGGAACTGGCTGATCGAATCCTTGCGCTGCTTGATCATCTTGTCGATCACGGCGGTGATGCCCGCGTCGTCGAGGGTGATCTGGTCGTCGACTTCGCGCTGCTTGATCGCGGCCATCAGCAGGCGAATCGTTGCCAGGCGCTCGCTTTCCTTCGCGCGCATCGCGGCCTTCATGTCTTCGCTGATCTGCTCTTTCAAACTCATCTTTCACCCGGGATGGAAATGTGAATCCGACGCCCGCCAAAAGGGCGTCAACACAAAAACCCGCTTGGGACAATGTCTCAAGCGGGTTGCTCGAATCCGGCATCGGCGGCTCGCCTGATCGGTCGCACGATCATGCTCGATCTTCCGCGATCGCCCGGAGTCGCCGGTGCGCCGCTCAGCGAACCGCACGGCGCCCAATCGTTCAGTACAGCTTCTTCGGCAGCGTTTGGCTGCGGATACGCTTGTAGTGACGCTTCACCGCAGCAGCCTTCTTTCGCTTGCGCTCCGCGGTCGGCTTCTCGAAAAACTCTCGCGCACGAAGCTCGGTCAACAGACCGTTCTTCTCGATCGTGCGCTTGAAGCGACGCATTGCAACTTCGAACGGCTCGTTCTCTTTAACGCGAATGATCGTCATGATCCGACACGAATAAAGGATTGCAGGGAAAGACTACCGAGTATAGCAGAGCG
This sequence comes from Burkholderia lata, assembly GCF_902499335.1. Classification (GTDB taxonomy): domain Bacteria; phylum Pseudomonadota; class Gammaproteobacteria; order Burkholderiales; family Burkholderiaceae; genus Burkholderia; species Burkholderia lata_B. The sequence continues at coordinate 144,938 of NZ_CABVQK010000001.1, forward strand.
ATTGCCTAAAGGCACGGGGACTGGTCCCGTCAAAACGGCGCCGGCCCGGCCCCGTCAGGCGCCGCGCGCATACTCCGCCGCGGCCTGCCCGGCCGCCGTGCCGGACGCCCACGCCCACTGGAAGTTGTAGCCGCCAAGCCAGCCCGTCACGTCCACCGCCTCGCCGACGAAGAACAGCCCCGGCACGCGCGTGCTCATCATCGTCGCCGACGACAGGTCGCGTGTATCGACCCCACCCTTCGTCACTTCGGCCTTCTTGTAGCCCTCGGTACCGTTCGGCGTCAGCGTCCAGCCGGACAGCGCATCGCCGACCTGGCGCAGCGTCTTGTCGGGCAGATCCGCGAGCCGCGCGTCGGCCGCGACGCGATGCGTGTCGAGCCACGCATGCGCGAGGCGCGACGGCACCCAGTCCGCGAGCAGCGAACCGATCTGGCGCTTCGACGTGCGCTTCGCGTCGAGCAGGTCGGACACCGCGTCGCGCTGCGGCAACAGGTCGACGCGAATCGGGTCGCCGGGCTGCCAGTAGCTCGAGATCTGCAGAATTCCGGGCCCGGACAGGCCGCGATGGGTCAGCAGCAGGTCCTCGACGAATTCGCCGCCGCGCTTCTTGTCGCCGGTCGATACGCGCACCTCGAGCGATACGCCGGACAATGCCGCGAACGGCTCCCAGTCCTGCTGCGCGAACGTCAACGGCACGAGCGCGGGTCGCGTGTCGATGAGCTTGTGGCCGAACTGCTTGGCGAGCCGGTAGCCGAAGTCGGTCGCGCCGATCTTCGGGATCGACAGGCCGCCGGTCGCGATGACCAGTGCGCGCGCACCGATCGTCCCCGCCTGCTGCGTGTCGAGCATGAAACCGTCGGCCGGCGCGTGGCGCACCGCGTCGACGACGACGGGCCGGCGCCACGCGACGCCGCCCGCATCGCACTCGTGCTTCAGCACGTCGATGATCGTGTCGCTGCCGTGGTCGCAAAAGAGCTGGCCCTTGTGCTTTTCGTGCCAGCTCACGTGATGGCGCTTGAGCAGCGCAAGGAAGTCGCGCGGCGTATAGCGCGCCAGCGCCGAGCGCGCGAAATGCGGATTCGACGAAAGGTAGTTGTCGGGTCCGGCGTACAGGTTCGTGAAGTTGCAGCGGCCGCCGCCCGAGATGCGGATCTTCTCGGCGAGCCGCGGCGCGTGATCGATCAGCACGACGCGGCGGCCGAGCTGCCCGGCAACCGCGGCGCTCATCATCCCGGCGGCGCCCGCGCCGATCACGGCGATGTCATAAGTTTCCATGGCGCGGTTTGTTCAGGAACTTTGCAAGGGTCAGGAAAACCATTCAGGCATATCAAGCGCCGTGAGAAACGCGGCGAATGAGCACCCTGAGGAGAGGCGAATGATACATGCGGCGACGGAGAACTCAACGCCGGCATGGTGACGCAGCCTCGAATCGCAGGTGTTCCTGCACACAATCGCGAGTCGACAAACTTCATCGCCGCTGGTCGACCAGAGAACCTGAATGCGGCCGATCCTCGTCATCGGAGACACATCATTCGCTACGCGAATGAGGCTTGTACGGATAATCGATTTCCAGAAATTCGAATGCAATGCGATGCTCTATCACAACAACAGACGTTGTTATTAATCGCAAAGGATTCCGAATATGAAGCCGAAAACCAAAGACATTCTATTGGCCTCTGCTGCGGTTGCCGCCTCGATCGGCGCCTCCGCGAATGCAATGGCAAGCGATGTGGTCTCTCTCAAATTCAGTGATGGGCGACCCGATATTGTCGGTGTTGAGAAGGTCAATGTCGCACTGAAAGACATCGGTGTGCATGTCATGACGATCGATGCTCCGAAGTCTGCTCATTCGATTCTCGCCGCATCGTATGAGCGCGCACTCAGCGAACGAGAAAAACAAGATTTGATTCACGAGTTCAAGCTGACTACGCCGGAACTGCTCGAGCAAGTCAGGCTTGCCTCTCGTACGCCGGCTGTCGCCGGAGGGGGTGTCATGACCGAAGAAACAGGCACGGGCCCCTACCCCAAGGTGTACGACATGAAGGCGCTCGATAACGCGACGCACAAAGCGGTTCTGGAAAAGTATGGGCGCATGCACGTCAACTCGGCGGACGACGGGACTGACATCGACGAGGTGATGACGGTCGTCTCGGGCGGTCCGTTCCGCTGGGCGTTCACGTTAAAGGATGGCTCGATTGCTCGCTTTCAAGTCGAGAAAGTGAACCTGGGCGAAAAAGCCGTGCGAGTCAGCTATCACGGGCTTGGCATGCACGCCGGCATCATGGATGCCAGGCAAGGCCTGATCGTGGCCTACGGTCATGGCCCGAAAGCATTCACCATGCGATACCAGGCTGATGTCCCGCACGCGAACCTTCTGGGAACGAATCCGTGGGTCGACTTCAGTCGCGACATGCCGGCCGTTCTCGACAAGGTTCAATAATCTTCCAACCAATTGATCTGCCATTCGCAGCCGGGCTTGGGCAATGTGAATGCCCAAGCCCTCAACGAGATGAAACGATGACGCCATTTGAAATCAAGCACCTGGACCACGTGGTACTGAGGGTCCAGGACATGAAGCGTAGCGTGCACTTTTATACGGAAGTGCTCGGGTGCCAAATCAGGAAACGCCGCGACGATCTCGGCATGATTCATCTTGGCGCCGGCACCTCAATGATCGATCTGGTCGATGTTCATGGCCCACTGGGCCTGCAAGCCGGCGGTCCGGCCGACCCTGCACATCGGAACGTGGATCACTTCTGTTTGCGCATTGCTCCGTTCAACGAGGCCGACATTTTGAGTTTTCTGCACTCGGCCGGCGTCCCGGCAGAAGAGGCTGTCATCCGGTACGGTGCAGAGGGTGAGGGCCCGTCCATCTACTGCTTCGACCCGGACGGAAATCGGGTTGAACTCAAGGGGCCGAGCAATTTGGCGCAATCACTGAGCCACTGAAGGGCCGCCGGTGTTCATCATCTGCCCTGCTTCAACGAAACATCTTCGTAGCCATCTCAATGCCGGACCCTGGTCCTTTCTGACATGCCATGCCTGCTGATAGGCAATCTCGGGGAGGACCAGCGGCGGGTCAAAGCAACGCAGTGCTGGATATTGCTCGATCCCGATCAAAGCCCGTTTTGCGATCGTGAGGATCAAATCGGTTCCTTCGAGCATCTGAACAGCGGCAGTCCAGTGCGGGAGCGCCAAAGCAATGTGCCTGCGCAGCCCCTTCGCGCTGAGCGTCTTCTCGATCTCATCATTGGCATCGGGCCGCAGCGCGAGCATCACGTGCGGTCGTGCGAGCCAATCCTCGAACGACAACTGGCCATCGGCCGGCAACGCGGATGCATCGGCCACACATACGAAGTGGTCCGGGAACAGGTCCTCCACAAGAATTTCCTCTGGCGGATTCGGAAAAATTCCCAATGCGAGGTCCAACTCGCCATCGGACAACTGCGCATGCATCGCTTCGCGGCTCGCCTGGCTGATCGCCAGCTCGATGCCAGGCGCTTCCGTTCTCACACGGCGAACAACCGAGGGGAAGATGGTTTTGGCTGCGTAGTCGGACAGCGACAAGCGCAGCCTGGCGCGGGCTGTCGCGGGCACAAAATCGGCCTCACCGAGAAGACCGTTCAAGCTGAGTAGCGCCGCTTCCAGGGGCCGAATCAGGGCTTGTGCCCTGGCCGTCAACGCCATGTAGCCATCCCGTCGGATCAAGAGCTGATCGTTGAACCGTTCGCGCAACTGAGCGAGGGAATGGCTGACGGCGGGCTGACTTTTGTGCAGGCGCACTGCGGCCCGCGTCACGTGACGCTCCGTCAGCAGGGCATGCAAGGTCAGTAGCAGGTTGAGGTCGATTCGGCGGAGCTCATCCATAGACGGATCCAGTAGTGCGATGGTTTAGCAGGCTCCAGTCACGCGGCGCAGTGCTTGGCACACCGCAGCGGACACGGGCGGCGGACGAGCCATGCGCGACACCAGTCGGCAGAATTCATGCTGCAGCCACGCAGCCATCCAGTTTGTCACCCATGATCGAGGCGATCGTGACCGGGGCTACCAGCGCCAGCGCTCGCCCGCCATACCGCCGATGCATCGCACTCGGATGTGCAACGGTATTGTCCGGCGCTCGACGCGATCGCGACCAGCAGGTCGTCGACGCGCCGATCCAGAGTGTCGCCGCTCTCAAGGGGCAACGATATGACCAGCCCCAGTCACAATGTACGAAGCCCTGACTGGTCAGAAAGGTTCCAGAAGCGTTGTACCCGCCCGGCATCGGACGCAGTACCGCCCGCCCGCCCCCCAGCGGTCGCTGCTACCTGCCTGCTATAATTTCCGGTTATCGTTGACATTCCGGCACGCCCTTTTGGCGGCGCGCCCCGCCCTCACCATGCTCGTTCTCGGCATCGAAAGCTCCTGTGACGAAACCGGCCTCGCGCTCTACGACACGCAGCGCGGCCTGCTCGCGCACGCGCTCCACTCGCAGATCGCGATGCACCGCGAATACGGCGGCGTCGTGCCCGAGCTCGCGTCGCGCGACCACATCCGCCGCGCGCTGCCGCTGCTCGAGGAAGTGATGGCGCAAAGCGGCACGCGCCGCGACGACATCGACGCGATCGCGTTCACCCAGGGCCCCGGCCTCGCCGGCGCGCTGCTGGTCGGCGCGAGCATCGCCAATGCGCTCGCGCTCGCCTGGAACAAGCCGACCGTCGGCATCCACCACCTCGAAGGCCACCTGCTGTCGCCGCTGCTCGTCGACGAGCCGCCGCCGTTCCCGTTCGTCGCGCTGCTGGTGTCCGGCGGCCACACGCAACTGATGCGCGTGACCGACGTCGGCGTGTACGAAACGCTCGGCGAAACGCTCGACGACGCGGCCGGCGAAGCGTTCGACAAGACGGCCAAGCTGATCGGCCTCGGCTACCCGGGCGGCCCGGAAGTATCGAAGCTCGCAGAAACCGGCACGCCGGGTGCGGTCGTGCTGCCGCGTCCGATGCTGCATTCGGGCGATCTCGACTTCAGCTTCAGCGGCCTGAAGACGGCCGTGCTCACGCAGATGAAGAAGTTCGAAGCGGCGAAGCTAGAAGGTGAAGCGCTCGAACGCGCGAAGGCCGACCTCGCGCGCGGCTTCGTCGATGCGGCCGTCGACGTGCTCGTCGCCAAGTCGCTCGCCGCGCTGAAGAAGACGAAGCTCAAGCGCCTCGTGGTCGCGGGCGGTGTCGGCGCGAACCGCCAGTTGCGCGCCGCGCTGTCGGCCGCTGCGACCAAGCGCGGCTTCGACGTGCACTACCCCGATCTCGCGCTCTGCACCGACAACGGCGCGATGATCGCGCTCGCGGGCGCGTTGCGGCTCGGCCGCTGGCCCGAGCAGGCGAATGCCGACTACGCATTCACGGTGAAGCCGCGCTGGGATCTCGCGTCGCTCACACGCTGAGCCGCGCGGTGCGACGCAACGTCGCACCATCAAACAAAAAGGTCGCTCATACGAGCGGCCTTTTTTCATCGGCGCGACAAAACGCCGCGGCGTTATGCAGCCTGCCGTTTGTCGCGTTCGATCAGCGCATACGCGCTGTGATTGTGGATCGACTCGAAGTTCTCGGCTTCGAGCACGTACGCGACCACGCGTTCGTCCGCGTCGAGACGCTGCGCGACGTCGCGCACGAGATCCTCGACGAACTTCGGGTTCTCGTACGCACGTTCGGTGACGAACTTCTCGTCCGGACGCTTCAGCAGGCCCCACAGCTCGCACGACGCCTCTTCTTCCGCGATGCGGATCAGCGCCTCGACCGGCAGGTCGGCCGCGAGCTCCGCGTCGATCGTCACGTGCGAGCGCTGGTTGTGCGCGCCGTACTGCGAAATCTTCTTCGAGCACGGGCACAGGCTCGTCACGGGCACGAGCACCTTCAGGAACAGGCGCGTGTCGCCGTTGCGGCTTTCGCCCGCGAGCGTCACTTCATAGTCGAGCAGGCTCTGCACACCCGACACCGGCGCCGTCTTGTTCACGAAGTACGGGAACGTGACTTCGATGCGGCCAGCCTCGGCTTCCAGCTTCTCGAGCATCGACGCGAGCATCGCGCGAAAACGCTCGACCGTCAGCGGCGCACGATTCTCTTCGAGCAGCGCGACGAAGCGCGACATGTGCGTGCCCTTCTGGTCGGCCGGCAGGCGGACATCGAGGTTCCAGACACCGACGGTCGGCTGCACGTCGCCACTTTCGGTACACACCGTCAACGGATGCCGGACCGCCTTCACGCCCACGCGCTGAATCGGAATCTGGCGGGTATCCACCGTGCTCTGCACGTCGGGCATCACGAAGGCGGGATTCATCTGGTTCATCTTGTTCAATCCTTGTAAGCCGCGCGTTCGACGACGCGCACGCCGCGTCATGCGGCAGCCGGAAAAGCAACATGGGCCCGCAGGCCCATGTTTTCCGCATCAATGAAGACCGGTTGCGCCAGTCGCACCGACACCGCCCACAGGCGGTGCCAGCTTATGCGACGCGCTTCGCCTGACCGGCGACGTCGGCCGCCGGATTCAGAAAGCGTTCGCGAATCGATTTCGCGATACCCGCGCCGTCGAGGCCGCATTGCGACAGCAGCTTCGCGGGGTCGCCGTGATCGATGAACAGGTCAGGGAGGCCCAATTGTAGTACGGGTCGGATAACCCCACTCTCCATCAGGGCTTCCACGCAGGCCGAGCCCGCGCCGCCCATCACGCAACCTTCCTCGATCATGACGAGGTAGTCGTGCGTCTCGGCGAGTTCACGCACGAGCGCCGCGTCGACCGGCTTCACGAAGCGCATGTTCGCGACGGTTGCATCGAGTTCCTCGGCTGCGGCGAGCGACGGTGCGACCATCGTGCCGAACGCGAGGATCGCGACGCGCTTGCCTTCCGGCTGCGACGTGCGGCGACGGACTTCACCCTTGCCGAGCGGGATCTCGGTGAATTCCTTCACCGTCGCCACGCCCGTGCCCGCGCCACGCGGATAGCGCACCGCGGTCGGGTTCGGCTGCTGCAGCGCCGTGTGCAGCATCTGGCGGCATTCGTTCTCGTCGGACGCAGCCATGATCGTCATGTTCGGGATGCAGCGCATGAACGCGAGATCGTACGCGCCCGCGTGCGTCGCGCCGTCCGCGCCGACGAGGCCCGCGCGGTCGATCGCGAACACGACCGACAGGTTCTGCAGCGCGACGTCGTGGATCAGCTGGTCGTAAGCACGCTGCAGGAACGTCGAGTAGATCGCGACGACCGGCTTGAGGCCTTCGGTTGCCATGCCGCCCGCGAACGTCACCGCGTGCTGCTCGGCAATGCCGACGTCGTAGTAACGATCCTTGAAGCGCTTCTCGAACTCGACCATGCCCGAGCCTTCGCGCATCGCGGGCGTGATGCCGACCACGCGTGAATCGCGCTCGGCTTCGTCGCACAGCCACTCGCCGAACACCTGCGTGTACGTCTTCTTCGCGGGCGTGGTCGACGGCTTGATGCCTTCGGCCGGGTTGAACTTGCCGGGGCCGTGGTAGAGCACGGGATCGGCTTCGGCGAGCTTGTAGCCCTGGCCTTTCTTCGTCACCACGTGCAGGAACTGCGGACCGCGCAGTTCGCGGATGTTCTGCAGCGTCGGGATCAGCGAATCGAGATCGTGACCGTCGATCGGGCCGATGTAGTTGAAGCCGAACTCTTCGAACAGCGTGGCCGGAACGACCATGCCCTTCGCGTGCTCCTCGAGCTTGCGCGCGAGTTCGAGCACCGGCGGCGCAACGCTCAGCACGCGCTCGACGCCCGCGCGCGCAGCCGCATAGAAGCGGCCCGACATCAGGCGGGCGAGATGGCGATTCAGCGCGCCGACCGGCGGCGAGATCGACATGTCGTTGTCGTTCAGGATCACGAGCACTTTCGCATCTTCCGACACGCCCGCGTTGTTCATCGCCTCGAACGCCATGCCGGCCGTCATCGCGCCGTCGCCGATCACGGCGATCGAGAAGCGATCGTCGCCATTCAGCTGGCTGCCGATCGCCATGCCGAGCGCGGCCGAGATCGACGTGCTCGAGTGTGCGGTGCCGAACGTGTCGTATTCGGATTCGCTGCGACGCGGGAAGCCCGAAATGCCGTCCTGCTGGCGCAGCGAATGCATCTGGTCGCGGCGGCCCGTCAGGATCTTGTGCGGGTAGGTCTGGTGGCCCACGTCCCAGACGATGCGATCGTTCGGCGTGTTGAACACGTAGTGCAACGCGATCGTCAGCTCGACCGTCCCGAGGTTGGACGACAAATGGCCGCCCGTCTTCGACACGCTGTCGAGCACGAACGCGCGCAGTTCATCCGCGAGCGGTTGGAGTTGGCGACGATCGAGGCGGCGCAAATCCGCCGGGTCGTCGATGGTTTTCAGCAAGTCGTACATCGTCGTTCCATTGTAGGAAATCAAACGCGCCCGCATTCTGTTGCACGCACCGTAGCATGTGCGCGGCGGCGGGCTTTCGCGTCAGCTGACCCGGTTCACTACCAGGTCGGCAAGTTCGGCGAGACGCTGTGCGCGTGCGCCGAACGGTTTCAGCGCGTCGTGCGCTTCGGCGCGCAGTTGCGCTGCGAGCTCGCGCGACGCCTCGAGGCCGAGGATCGATACATAGGTCGGCTTGTCGTTCGCCGCGTCCTTGCCGGCCGTCTTGCCGAGCGTCGCCGAATCGGTCGTGACGTCGAGAATATCGTCGACGACCTGGAAGGCCAGGCCGACGGCCCCCGCGTACACATCGAGCGCAGCCATCGTTTCCGCGGACGGCGTTTCGCCGGCCAGCGCGCCCATCCGCACGGCCGCGCGCAGCAGTGCGCCCGTCTTCATCCGGTGCATCGTCTCGAGCTGCTCGCGCGTCAGCTTGAGGCCGACGCTCGCCAGGTCGATCGCCTGCCCGCCGGCCATGCCGATCGAGCCGCTTGCCAGCGCCAGTTCGCGCACGAGCGCGGCCTGCTGCACCGGCGACAGCGCGGCGGCATCGGTCAGCGCAATGAACGCCTGCGACTGCAGCGCGTCGCCGACGAGCAGTGCCGTCGGCTCGTCGTACTGCACGTGCACGGTCGGCTTGCCGCGACGCAGCGCGTCGTCGTCCATGCACGGCATGTCGTCGTGCACGAGCGAGTAGACGTGGATCATCTCCAGTGCTGCTGCCGCCGCATTGCGCGCCGCTTCCGTCGCGCCGGTCAGTTCGCCTGCTGCATGGCACAGCAGCGGGCGAACGCGTTTGCCACCGCCGAGGACCGCATAACGCATCGCCTCGTGGAGTTTTTCCGGCACCGCGGTTTCAGCGGGCAAATAGTGGCCGAGTGCGTCCTCGACACGGTCAAGCACGGACCGCATCCATTGTTCGAATGTCATAGATCGTCGTCTTCGCCGTCCGTGGCGGCCGTTCCGGACGAAAGCGGCTTCAGCGTCGCGCCGTCGAGCACGCGAACCTGTTGCTCCACTTTCTCGAGCTGCTGTTGGCAAAACGCAACGAGGGTCGCACCGCGGCGATACGCCGTCAGTGAATCCTCGAGGCTCAACGCGCCGCCTTCCATCCGGGCAACCAGCGTCTCGAGTTCCGCGAGCGCCATCTCGTAATTGTCCGGCAACGGTTCGGTGCCATTGCCGGGCGGCGTGGCGCCTGGGGATGCGGTTTTCGCCATGGACGAGGGTGTCAAATTTCAAAACAAGTCGGACATTCTACGGCAAAAGAGAATTCTCCGATCTGCCGACTTGGGCACCCGGGTACATATTCCGGCCCCATCTTCGACACACAGTGTGCACCTTCCGATTGTCGCCCGACAAAAAATTGACACAAATCAGGCACTTAATCCTAGCCTTACGAGGCGAACCGGGTATAATTCCCCGTTTCCCTAAATCGATTTTTCGATGGTTGGGTTGTTCACTGCTTTCACGCTAACACCGGGAGTGGGAATGTCCAATCTGAGCGATGCGCTTCAGTTGAAGTCGGCTCACAGCCAGCTTCCAGTCACTGCATACTTCGATGAGGCGCTACTCGAGCGCGAGATCGAAACCCTCTTCAAGAAAGGACCTCGTTACGTCGGGCACGAGTTGATGGTGCCGGAGGCGGGGGATTATTTTGCGCTGCCGTCCGAGAAGGAAGGCCGCGTGCTGGTTCGCAACCAGGCGAACCAGATCGAACTGCTGTCGAACGTCTGCCGCCACCGGCAGGCGATCATGCTCAACGGGCGCGGCCACACGCAGAACATCGTGTGCCCGCTGCACCGCTGGACGTACGATCTGGAAGGCGAGTTGCTGGGCGCGCCGCACTTCCCCGACAAGCCGTGCCTGAACCTCGGCAAGAGCCCGCTGCAGAACTGGCAGGGGCTGCTGTTCGAGGCCGAGGGCCGCAATGTCGCGCGCGACCTCGCCAACCTCGGCACGAAGCATCACTTCGACTTCTCCGAGTACCACTTCGATCACGTCGAAGTCCACGAGTGCAATTACAACTGGAAGACGTTCATCGAGGTCTACCTCGAGGATTACCACGTCGTCCCGTTCCACCCGGGCCTCGGCAGCTTCGTGTCGTGCGACGACCTCAAGTGGGAATTCGGCGACTGGTACAGCGTGCAGACGGTCGGCGTGCACAACGCGCTCGCGAAACCGGGCAGCACGACTTACCAGAAATGGCACGAGCAGGTGCTGAAGTTCCGCAACGGCGTGCCGCCGGAGTTCGGCGCGATCTGGATGGTCTACTACCCGGGCCTGATGATCGAGTGGTATCCGCACGTGCTCGTCGTGTCGTGGCTGATCCCGCAAGGCCCGCAGAAGACGACCAACATCGTCGAGTTCTATTACCCCGAGGAAATCGCGTTGTTCGAACGCGAATTCGTCGAGGCGGAACGCGCCGCCTATATGGAAACGGCCGTCGAGGACGACGAAATCGCCATGCGGATGGACGCAGGCCGCCGTGCACTGATGGCACGCGGCGAGTCGCAGGTCGGCCCGTACCAGAGCCCGATGGAAGACGGCATGCAGCACTTCCACGAGTTCCTGCGCCGCCACCTCGGCGACATCTGACAGCCGGTGCGGCGCTTTGACGCCGCACCGCATCCGGCAGACGAAAAGACGGGCTTCGGCCCGTCTTTTTTTGTTTAGACTTGGAATGTCAGGACATTCGCACTCCAGGGAGCCGTCATGCCACACACTCACTACACCACGCTCATCTCCGCCGCCAATCTCGCCGAACGCCTGGCGGCGGCGCCCGGCAGCGTCGCGCTGTTCGACTGCCGCTTCGATCTCGTCGATCCCGCTGCCGGCGAAGCCGCGTATGCGGCCGGCCATATCCCCGGCGCCCAGTACCTCCATCTCGACCGCGACCTGTCGGGCCGCAAGACGGGCACCAACGGCCGCCATCCGCTGCCGACCCGCGACGCGCTCGCCACGCTGCTCGCGAGCCGCGGCCTCAAGCAGGGTCAACAGGTCGTCGCGTACGACGCACAAGGCGGCGCCTATGCGGCACGCCTGTGGTGGCTGCTGCGCTGGCTCGGCCACGATTCGGTTGCCGTGCTCGACGGCGGCCTGCAGGCCTGGGAAGCAGCCGGCCAGCCGCTGGCAATCGACGTGCCGCATCCGGCCGCCGGCGATTTCCGCGCAGCCACGCCGCTCGAAGCGACGGTCGACGCGGCAGCCGTGCTCGCCAACGTGAACGCACCCACGCGCGTCGTGATCGATGCGCGCGCACCCGATCGCTACCGTGGCGAAAACGAAACGATCGATCGCGTGGGCGGCCACATTCCGGGCGCGCGCAACCGCTTCTTCAAGGACAACCTGACCGCCGACGGCCGCTTCAAGACCGGCCACGAACTGCGCGAGGCGTTTTCCACCGTGCTGGCGGGCACCGAGCCGAACCAAGTGATCCTGCAATGCGGCTCCGGTGTCACCGCATGCCACAACGCGCTTGCGCTGGAGGTTGCGGGCCTGCACGGCGCGTCGCTGTATCCAGGCTCGTGGAGCGAATGGAGCGCCGATCCGTCGCGGCCGATCGCAACCGGCCCGACGCCGTAAGCGCCGGCGCGGCGCAGTCGCAACGAAGCGGCGGCATGTGCCGCCGCTTGCCGTTTACATCACACCGTACTTGTGGAGCCACGCGATCGCGCGCTTCCAGCTCTCCTCCGCATCGGCCTTCACATAGCTCGGCCGGTAATCGGCAAAGAACGCGTGACCGGCATCCGGATACACGACGATCTCCGATTCACGTGCGAGCTTCGAATCGCTCGTCTGGACCGCCTTGCGCATGTCCGCGAGCGACGCCTGCGTGATGTTCGTGTCCTTCTCGCCGTAGAGCCCGAGCACGGGCACCTTCAGCAGCGATGCATGATCGACAGGGTTGAACGGCGTCATCTCGTCGGTCTTGCCTTCGACGAACCCGTACCACGCAACGGCCGCACGCACGTGCGGGTTGTGCTCCGCATACAGCCAGCTCTGACGGCCACCCCAGCAGAACCCGACCACGCCGAGACGCGACAGGTCGCCGCCGTTCTTGCCGGCCCACGCGACGGTCGCGTCGAGATCCTCGGTAACCTGCCGGTCCGGCACCTTGCTGATGACGTGCTCGACCAGATCCTTGATCGTCGGATACTTCTCCGCGTTGCCCTGCCGCGCAAACAGATCGGGGGCGATCGCGAGATAACCGAGCTTCGCAAAGCGGCGGCAGACATCGGCGATGTGCGCGTGCACGCCGAAGATCTCGTGGATCACGATGACGACCGGCAGGTTCGTCTTGTCCTTCGGCTGCGCGCGATACGCGGGCACGCTCGCGTCGCCCGAGCGGATCTCGACGGTGTCGACGTCCAGCCCTTCGCTGTCGGTCGTGACCGTCTGCGCCGACACGGGCAGCACGGCCGCCGCGAAGGCACCGCCCAGCGCGGCCTGCATGAACTTGCGGCGCGAGAACGGAACGTGGGGAACCAGGCTGTCGACTTCGGGTTTCAACATGAATGCACTCCTCGATTGGGGGCCGCCGTCACGATCACGGACACGGCATGACGGGGCATCGCGCCGGCGCGCGGCGCGGATGTCGCGGCGGATGGCACCCCGCCGCGAACGGAAACCCGGACAAGATGCCCAATAATCCGTTGTCACGTCAACTGTCGGATATGTAAGACTCGATTACGACGCGTTGATTCGACAGCGGAGAAACGCGCAGGCGGCCCGTCGAATCGCGATGCAACAAGCCGCCTGTCGATCGCCGTTGCTTGATCGGATGCCTGGCGATTGGAGCGAGCAACGCACGGCCGATGTTGCCCGTCACACGCGGGCTCGGTAGCCCGGCGGCCCGCAAAAAAACGACGGGCGGAGAGTACGCACGACGTGCGCACTCCCCGCCCGCTTCCCGCGCGAACGCGCGTTCAGTGCAGCTTGACGCGCGGCAGCGTCGTGCGCCGCAGCCAGTGCGCGACCGTATCGAGCATCATCCGCGGATAGCCGTGCAGCGCGGCAATGTGCATCCGGTACAGCGACATGTACATGAAGCGGGCGAACAGCCCTTCGATCAACATGTTGCCGCCGATCAGCCCGCCCATCAGGTTGCCGACCGCGCTGAAATGGCCGAGCGACACGAGCGAGCCCAGGTCGCGATACGTGAATTCGGGCAGCGGGCGCCCGTCGAGCCGGCAGCCGATTGCCTTCAGCAGGAAGTTCGCCTGCTGGTGCGCAGCCTGCGCGCGCGGCGGCACGTTGCGTTCGTTGCCGGGCCATGCGCATGCCGCACAATCGCCGAGCGCGAACACGTTGTCGTCGGTGAAGGTCTGCAGCGTGCGGCGCACGTCGAGCTGGCCGAGCTTGTTGACCTGGAGGCCATCGAGATTGGCGAGCACGGACGGCGCCTTGATGCCCGCAGCCCAGACCGTCAGGTCGGCACGCACCGTCTTGCCGCTCGCCGTATGGACGGCCCCCGGCGCCACCTCGGTCACGCGCTCGGCGAGCATCAGCCGCACGCCGATCTTCTCGAGCAGTTCGGCTGTCGCCGACGATACGCGCTCCGGCAACGCCGGGAGGATCCGCGGCCCCGATTCGATCAGCACGATGCCGACGTCGTGCCGCGGGTCGAGCTTGTGCAACCCGTAGGCCGACAACACCTGCGCGGTGTTGCGCAGCTCGGCAGACAGCTCGACACCGGTCGCGCCGCCGCCGACGATCGCGACCTGGATGCGCGGCTCGGCCGCCTCGCCCGGCGCGGTCGGCGCCGGCGCCTGGTGCTCGGCGCGCATGCACGCGGCGATCAGCCGCTTGCGGAAGCGCTCGGCCTCACCAACGGTATCGAGCGCGATCGCGTTTTCCGGTGCGCCCTGCACGCCGAAGAAGTGAGTCGTGCTGCCGATCGCGATCACGAGCGTGTCATATTCGAGCTCACGCGCCGGCAACAGCTCCTCGCCGTCGCTGTCGTTGACCGGCGAGAGCGTGATGCGCTTCGCTGCGCGGTCGAGCCCGGTCAGCCCGCCCTGCTGGAACTCGAAGCCATGCCAGCGCGCCTGCGCCGCATATTCGAGCTCCTGCGTGAACGGGTCCATGCTGCCGGCCGCAACCTCGTGCAGCAGCGGTTTCCAGATGTGGGTCGGATTGCGGTCGACGAGCGTGACAAGCGCCCGCGCGGGACGACTGCCGCGTGCGCCGTACCGGTCGCCGAGCCGCGTCGCCAGTTCCAGGCCGCCCGCGCCTCCGCCTACGATGATGATCCGATGCATCTGTTCCCCCTTTGCGATTCGAAACTGCTGCCGCCGGAGCGTGCGAAAGCGATGCATTCGCGCCACCCGGTGGATTAACCGGTTCGGACATCATCAATGTGCAGTTCGAATCACTTCGATGTTTCCAACCCCGGAACGCGGGGTGCGCATGCCCCCGTGTCAATGACATGCATTGTCCGGGAGCTTGCGCGTTGACCACAAGCAAACCATCTCGATATTCAGCATCCCTGCAACAATATGCCGCAGGAATCGGGAACCGCGCGGCGGTGCGTCAGTGTGCCTCTTCCCAGTTCGCGCCGGCGCCCACTTCGGCGACCAGCGGCACCTTCAGCTTCGCCACGCCGCACATCATTTCCGGCAGTTTCTCGCGCACCAGCGACAGTTCGCCGTCGGGCACCTCGAGCACCAGTTCATCGTGCACCTGCATGATCATCCGCGATGCAAGCTTGTCGCGCGTGAGCCAGTCGTCCACCGCGATCATCGACAGCTTGATCAGGTCGGCCGCCGTGCCCTGCATCGGCGCATTGATTGCCGCGCGCTCGGCCGCCTGGCGGCGCGGGCCGTTGCCGCCGTTGATCTCGGGCAGCCACAGGCGGCGACCGAAAACGGTTTCGACGTAGCCCTTCTCCTTCGCAACCGAACGCGTGTCTTCCATGTACTGCGCGACACCCGGGTAACGTGCGAAATAGCGGTCGATATAGAGCTTCGCCGCATCGCGCGTGATGCCGAGGTTCGACGCGAGCCCGAACGCGCTCATCCCGTAGATGAGCCCGAAATTGATCACCTTCGCAATGCGGCGCTGGTCGGAATTGACCTCCAGCGGCGTCACGCCGAACACCTCGGCGGCCGTTGCGCGGTGGATGTCCTCGCCCTGCGAGAACGCGCGCAACAGCGACGCGTCGCCCGAGATATGCGCCATGATCCGCAGTTCGATCTGCGAATAATCGGCCGACACGATCCGGTGGCCCGGCGAGGCGATAAACGCCTCGCGGATCCGCCGGCCCTCGGCCGTGCGCACCGGAATGTTCTGAAGATTCGGATCGTTCGACGCCAGGCGGCCCGTAACCGCGACGGCCTGCGCGTAATTCGTGTGCACGCGGCCCGTTGCAGGGTTCACCATGCGCGGCAGCTTGTCGGTATAGGTCGACTTCAGCTTCGACAGCCCGCGATGCTCGAGCAGCAGCTTCGGCAGCGGGTAGTCCTCGGCCAGCTTCTGCAGCACTTCTTCGTCGGTCGACGGCGCGCCGCTCGGCGTCTTTTTCACGACCGGCAACTGCAGCTTTTCGAAGAAGATCTGCCCGATCTGCTTCGGCGAGCCAAGATTGAATTCGCCGCCCGCCAGTTCGTACGCCTGCGCTTCGAGCTCGATCAGGCGCGTTGCGATTTCGGTGCTCTGCGCCTGCAGGCGCGCATCGTCGATCAGCACGCCCGTGCGCTCCATCTTGCGCAGCACGAGCGACACGGGCATCTCGATCTCGCGATACACGCGCTCGAGGCCCGGTTCGCGCGCAACCTGCGGATACAGCGCGTGATGCAGCTGCAGCGTGATGTCCGCATCTTCGGCCGCGTATTCGGCGGCCTGCGTGAGCGCTACTTCGTCGAAACCGATCTGCTTCGCGCCCTTGCCGGCCACGTCTTCATACTTGATCGTCTTGACACCCAGATGACGCAGCGCGAGGCTGTCCATGTCGTGCGTGCGGTGCGACTCGACCACGTACGATTCGAGCAGCGTGTCGTGCTCGATGCCGTTCAGCGCGATGTCGTAGTTCGCGAGCACCTGCGCGTCGTACTTCAGGTGCTGGCCGACCTTCTTGCGATCGGCCGATTCGAGCCACGGCTTCAGGCGCGCGAGCACTTCGTCGAGCGGAAGCTGTTCGGGCATGTCGGGGCCGCGATGTGCAACCGGCAGGTACGCTGCCTTGCCCGGCTCGACCGAGAACGACAGGCCGACGAGCCGCGCGAGCATCGGGTCGAGCGAGGTCGTCTCGGTGTCGAATGCAGTCAGTGCAGCCGCGTCGATCCTCGCGAACCACGCGTCGAATTGCTCCCAGGTCTGGATCGTGTCGTATTCGCGGACGATGTCGGCCGCCACGACCGGTGCCGGCTCGCCGTCCGGCGCATCGGCGCCGCCGCCTTCCGCCGGCGCGCTGTCGACTTCGCGCAGCCAGGTCTTGAAGCCGTAGCGCGCGAAGATGTCGCGCATCAGGTCGCGCGCTTCGCCGTCGGTCTTCAACGACGCCTCGATCGAATCGAGATGCGGCGCGAGATCGCAGGCCGTCTCGACGGTCACGAGCTTGCGGCCGAGCGGCAGGAAGTCGAGCGCGCGGCGCAGGTTGTCGCCGACCACCCCCTTGATGTCGCCCGCATGCTCGATCACGCCGTCGAGGCTGTCGTACTGCGCCAGCCATTTCACGGCCGTCTTCGGCCCGCACTTCTCGACGCCCGGCACGTTGTCGACGGTGTCGCCGATCAGTGCGAGGTAGTCGATGATGCGCTCGGGCGGCACGCCGAACTTCGCGATCACGCCGTCGCGGTCGAGCGTCTCGTTGGTCATCGTGTTGACGAGCGTGACGTGGTCGGTGACGAGCTGAGCGAGATCCTTGTCGCCCGTCGACACGATCACGTTCATCCCGTGCCGCTCGGCTTCGCGCGCGAGCGTGCCGATCACGTCGTCGGCCTCGACGCCTTCGACCATCAGCAGCGGCCAGCCGAGCGCACGCACGGCGCCGTGGATCGGTTCGACCTGCAATGCGAGGTCGGGCGGCATCGACGGACGGTTTGCCTTATAGTCGGCATAAAGGTCGTCACGGAACGTCTTACCCTTTGCATCGAACACGCAAGCGCTATACTCTGCACTGACTTCCTTGCGCATACGGCGCAGCATGTTGATGATTCCGTAGAGCGCTCCGGTCGGCTCCCCGCCAGGGCCACGCAAATCAGGCATCGCATGGTAAGCCCGATACAGATAGCTCGAACCGTCAACCAATAGCAGGGTCTTACCTTCCAGATTTCGTTCTTCAGGCATTATGAACAAGAGAAAAGTGATTCCGAGTCTGCGTTCGCTCGCAGATCAAGAACGCGCGACGGCCAAGAAGGCGCGCGCGTCGTGGCAGATGTTCACGATTATGGCAGAGTTTATCGAGGCGACCGAGTACCTGTCGGAGATCCGCCCGGCTGTCAGCATCTACGGTTCTGCCCGCCTCAAACCTGATACGCCGCACTACAAGCTCGCCGCGCAGATCGCGCGCAAGCTGTCCGACGCCGGCTTCGCCGTGATCTCCGGCGGCGGCCCCGGCATCATGGAAGCCGCGAACAAGGGCGCGCACGCCGGCAAGGCGCCGTCGGTCGGCCTGAACATCGAGCTGCCGCACGAGCAGGCCGGCAACCACTACCAGGACATCTCGCTGCGCTTCCGCCACTTCTTCACGCGCAAGGTCACGTTCGTGAAGAATTCGGATGCGGTGATCGTGATGCCGGGCGGCTTCGGCACGCTCGACGAGCTGTCGGAAGTGCTCACGCTGATCCAGACGAAGAAGTCGCGCCTCGTGCCGATCATCCTCGTCGGCAGCGATTTCTGGAAGGGGCTGCTGCAGTGGTTCCGCGACCAGCTGATCCCGATGGGCCTCATCAATCCGGAAGACATGGACCTGATGCAGGTGATCGACGAGCCCGACCAGGTGCTCGACGCAGTGCTCGCGTTCTACGAGGACAGCGGCGAGGAAGAAGGTTCGGACGATGACGGCCATCCGCCGCGCCCCGAAGAAGACCGGATGTTCTATCTGTAATCCATCCGTGGCGACCGCCGGCCCGACGGCCGACGTACCGCTTCCCGCGCGGCAGGCATGGCGATCCCGCCACCTGCCGCGTGTCACTTTGTAACGCGCCGTTAATCGCGCTTCGCGCCGTACGCCTCCGAATGTCAAATCCGCGCAGCCGGCGCTGTGCGACGCGCGCGCAATCATCCGTACACGCGGGCCGCCATTGTCAAATGACGCGGCCCGACGCCCGCACCCCGCGCCTGCCGGCCGCCAATCCGCCGTAACAAACCCGCCTCGCGTTTTCCGTCGCGCACCCGCACACTGCATGTGTCGGTGCGGCGTTTCCCCCGGTGGAACGGTCCCCCTCGCTTCCATCGCGTCGCGCCGGCCTTTTACAACGACATCACGGAAAAGAACATGCAACGCTCGCTGATCGCCCTTGCCTTCGCCGGCCTCGGCCTTTCGCTGTCCGGCCTCGCCCACGCCGTCAACGTCGACGTCAACATCGGCACGCCCGCACCGGTCGTCGTCGCGCCCGCGCCCGTCATGGTCGCCCCGGGGCCCGCGGTGATCGTCGGCTGGCATGGCGACCGCTACTGGGACGGCCGCCGCTACTGGGAACGCCGCGAGTGGGAAGACCACCAGCGTCATCGCGGCCACGACGATCGCGGCTATCACTGCCCGCCGGGACACGCGAAGAAGGGCGAGTGCTGAGCGACACCGCGCGGCCGCTCGACCTACGCAAGGCCGTCCGTGCGCTTCGGCGCCGGGCGGCCTTTTGATTTTCGTCCGCTGGCCGCATGAATCGACGGCCTTGCCGGCTCGCAAAATCGCGCGGCGCCCGGTGGTAGGATTGCCCTTGCCCGATGCCAATCCCGCCACCCATGCCGCTCATCCGAATCTGGGCTGTCGAACATGCCCTTGCATCCGGCGTCGCCGCGCCGACCGACATTCTCACGGCGGCCAACCATCTCGCCGCGACGACGTCGCAGGGCCGCGCGAGTGCACCGTTTCGCTGGCGCGTCGAATCGGTCGGCGGACGGCCGGTGCGCGCAAGCTCCGGCCAGGTCATCCCGGTCGATGGCGCGATCGACGGCAGCAGTCCCGCCGACGCGATCTGGCTGACGAGCCCGTTCGTCGCGGATCTCGAGCGGCTGCTCGACCGGCCCGCGGCACTCGCCCCGCTGTTCGACGCGCTGCGCCGGCAACACGCGCGCGGCACGCTGATCGCGACGTACTGCACCGGCACATTCCTGCTCGCGGAGGCCGGCTTGCTCGACGGCCGCCTTGCCACGACGCACTGGTCGAAAGCATCCAGCTTCCGTGCCCGCTATCCGGACGTGGCGCTGCGTGCGTCGGACATCCTGACCGAGCAGGACGGGATTTTGTGCGGCGGCACCGTCACCTCGTACCAGAATCTCGCGTTGCGCGTCATCGAAAAACTGGCGAATGCGCGCCTTGCCGCGTCGGTCGCCAGGCTCATGCTGATCGACATGAACCGCGTCTCGCAGGATTCATTCATCGACCTCGACCGGATGGGCCATCGCGGGCACGACGATGCGACCATCGCGCGTGCCCAGCGCTGGATGGAAAAGCACCTGCGGGAACCCTTCAGCCTCGCCCGGCTGAGCGATCACGTCGCGATGAGCGAACGCACGCTCCATCGCCGCTTCAGGGACGCGGTGGGCGCGCCGCCGCTCAGGTATCTGCAGACGCTCAGGATCGAAGTCGCGAAGCGCTTGCTCGCGGAAACGAAGCTCGCGATCGACACCGTCTGCGAGCGCGTCGGCTACGCGGACATCAGCGGCTTTCGGCAATTGTTCAAGCGCGAGACCGGTATCTCCCCTAGCGAGTATCGCCGGCGCTTCACACAATAGCCGCGCGCAACAAGCGTCGCACACGATGTCTGAAATGGCATCGTCGAATGGCAGTTTCGCCACTGCGCGCATCGGCACGAGGTCCATACACTGGATTCACGCCGCCCCGCCCCGGAGCGGCGCCCTCTCCACCGAGCCAGGACACCGTCATGCCGATGATCGACGTCACCATCCCCGAAGGTGCGCTCGCACCGCAGGCCGAAGCACGACTGATGGAAGCGCTAACTGATACGCTGATCCGTCACGAGGAGCTCGATCCCGACAATCCGCGCGTGCGGGACGTGACCTGGATCTTCGTCCATCGGCCTGCGGCCGTGTATCGCGCCGGGGCTATCGCGCCTGCGCCGATCTACCGGATCGTGCCGACCGTGCCGGAAGGTCAGTACACGGACGCCGCACGCGCGGGGCTGATTGCGGACGTGACCGCTGCCGTGGCTCGCGCGGAAGGTGTGCCGGTCGACGCCGTCGCGACGCGCGTGTGGGTCTTTCCAACGGAAATCGACGACGGTTGCTGGGGTAGCCGCGGTGTGGTGCGGCGCCTGCCGGACATCATGGAATATTTCGGCGACGCAGCGCTGCGGGCGCTCGGGGAACAGCGGCTGGCGATCAAGCGGCGCACGGATGCGATCGCGGCGCTCGAAGCCGTGCTCGCCGCGATGCGCGAGACGCATCAAGACGTAGCGCACGTTCGCGACGCCGGGCTCGCGTACTGATGCTCGGCGAGCGCGAAGCGACGACGCGCAACCGCCCGGAGGCTCACCCGCGATCAGGCGCGAGTCATGCCGACGCTTCCGCAAACGAAAGCGGCGCAAGATCCGGATGCGCGCCAAGCCGGTCGACAAGGAAATCCATCAGCAAACGGCTCCTCTGCGGCAGGTGCATGCGCTGCGGCATACACAGGTGGAGGCCGTAACGGCAGGTCACGTGCCGGGTCAGCAGCGGCACGAGGCGCCCCTCGCGAATGTGCGCGTGAACCGAATAGCCGAAGAACTGGCCGATCGCGGCGCCGCTCAGCACCGTGTCGAGTTCCGCGTCGATGTCGTTGGTCGCGATGAACGGGTCGATCTGTCGTGTGTCGACACGACCGTCAACCAGAAATTCCCACGGAAACGGCTTGCCCGTGCGCGGATACAGGAATGCGGTGCAACGATGATCGCGCAACGCGTCGATCGTCCGCGGCTCGCCGTGGCGACGCAGATACGCAGGCGCCGCGCAGACGATCAACTGCAGATCGGCGATGCGCCGAGCCACGAGCCCGCTGTCGGGCAGATTGCCGGTCCGCACGGCAATGTCGATCCGCTGTTCGACGATGTCGGCCATGTCGTCGCTGACGATCAGCTCGGCCGTGACGCCCGGCTGCCGGTCGCAGAATTCGCCGAGCAGCGGCGCGAGAAAGCGCCTGGCCAGCGAATACGGCGCCGCAACACGGATCGTGCCGGCCGCGTGCGCCCGATCGTCGTCGAGCATGCGCAGCGCGCTCTCCAGTTCTCCGACCGCGCCGCGGCACTGCGCAAGCAGGCGTTCGCCCTCGAGCGTCAGTACGATTCCGCGCGTCGAGCGCTGGAGCAGCCGCACGTTCAACAGTGCTTCCAGCGCTGCGACCTGCTTGCTGGCAGCTTGCGGCGTCATGCCCAACTCGCGGGCGCCCGCGCTGATGCCGCCCGCGGCCGCGATACGGACGAATACCGTCAGCGCCTTCAACCGATCCATTCGCAGCTCCCGTCAAACCCGGAACGCCCGGGCAATCGTCCATCGCATCGCAACGCCTGTCCGGCCGGTTGAATCGGTTTCAACCGGTCGGGTGCTATTCGCGCGGCACCCTGCTTCGCACAATGGCGCTGTATTCGATACCCGGAGCCAAACGGCTCGCCGCCATGAACACATTTTCATTTTCAGCCGTTTCGCGAACCGTCTTCGCGGCCGCATTGATCGTCGCCGGTTCGCCGCGAGCCACCGCACAGGAAGCGGACGCGGGTAGCCGCGTGACCGAGACGGTACTGCTGCGAACCACGCATGCGTGGGACGGCTCGCGGTATCGCACCTATCCGTCAGGACAACCGGAGATCACGGTCGTACGCTACACGATTCCGCCGCACGCGGTATTGCCGTGGCATACGCATCCGTCGATCAACATCGGCTACGTGCTGTCGGGCCACCTGACCGCCGTGCGCCGCAGCGACGGCAAGCGGCTGGCGCTCGGCCCCGGCGACGTGGTGCCGGAAATGGTCGACGGCGCCCATCGCGGCGAAACCGGCGACGAGCGCGCCGAACTGATCGTGTTCTACGCCGGCGCGCCTGGCACGCCCCTGACGGTGCCCGACCACCGGGACTAAGCACCTCGACCATGCGCCGGCCCGCCGGCCAGATCGCTTCCCTTTACATGGAGCCACTCTCGCCATGCCCGATTCACGAAGCTTGCCATCATCTCCCGCCACGACGCGCCCCCGGCTCGACGGACGCGTCGCGCTCGTCACCGGCGGCGGCACCGGCATCGGCCGGGCGGCCGCGCTCGCATTCGCGCGGGAAGGCGCCCGCGTCGTCGTCGCCGGACGGCGCGCGGCGCCGCTCGACGAAACCGTGCGCGCGATTACCGGGCGCGGTGGCGAAGCCTTCGCGATGGCCATCGACGTCGGATCCGCCGATGGCGTGCGCGCGCTCGTCGACGCAACGATCGGACGCTACGGCGCGTTGCATGCTGCGTTCAACAATGCGGGTACGGAAGGCACGTTCGCGCCGATCGTGGAACAAACCGAGGCCGACTTCGACAAGGTGATCGCAACCAATCTCAAGGGTGCGTGGCTGTCGATCAAATACGAAATGGAGGCGATGCTCGCGCACGGCGGCGGCGTGATCGTCAATACGTCGTCGTGGCTCGCGAAAGGCGCGCTTGCCGGCTCGTCGACCTATTCGGCCAGCAAGGGCGCGCTCGATGCGCTGGTGCGCGCGGTCGCACTCGAAGGCGGCCCGCACGGCATCCGGATCAACAACGTGAACCCCGGCATCATCGACACGCCGATGGCGCGCCGCTTCGGCGACGACAAGATGTTCCGCCCGTTCGCCGCATTCACGCCCGCCCGGCGGATCGGCACGCCCGAGGACGTGGCTGATGCGGCCGTCTGGCTCTGCAGCGACGAAGCGCGCTTCGTGACAGGCGAATCGCTGCTGGTCGACGGCGGCTACACGATCGGCGGCATGCGCTGACCGGCGCCGCGACGGAGGAAGAACCGATGGAATACGTGAGACTGGGAGCGTCCGGGCTGCAGGTGTCGAGGCTGTGCCTGGGTTGCATGACCTACGGTGACCCGTCGTGGCGCCCGTGGGTCACGACCGAGGAGGAGGCCCGCCCTTTCATTCGCACGGCACTCGATGCGGGGATCAATTTCTTCGACACGGCCGACATCTACTCGGGCGGCGAGAGCGAGCGCATTCTCGGGCGCGCGCTGCGCGATTTCGCGACGCGCGACGATGTGGTGATCGCAACCAAGGCGTTCTTTCCAACCGGCGACGGGCCGAATGCGCGCGGGCTGTCGCGCAAGCATCTGCTCGCCAGCATCGATGCGTCGCTGCAGCGCCTCGGGACGGACTACGTCGATCTCTACGTGATCCACCGGTTCGATCCGGACACGCCGATCGAAGAAACGCTCGATGCGCTCGATACCCTCGTGAGGAACGGCAAGGTCCGCTATCTCGGTGCGTCGTCGATGCATGCGTGGCAATTCATGAAGATGCTCGCGTTTCAACGGCATCACGGACTCGCCCGATTCGTGTCGATGCAGAGCCAGTACAGCCTGATCTGCCGCGACGACGAGCGCGACATGCTGCCGCTTTGCATGGAAGAAGGGATTGCCTGCACGCCGTGGTCCCCGCTCGGCCGCGGGCTGCTGGCCGGCTCGCGCGACGCCGCGACGACGCGGGCCGCGACCGACCAGCAAATGGTGTCCTGGTACGACGGGCGCGACGCGGTCGCGGCGACCGTCGATACGGTCAGGCAGGTGGCGCAGGCGCGCGGGGTGACGCCCGCGCGGATCGCACTGGCATGGGTGCTGCGCCGGCCAGGCATCACCGCGCCGATCGTCGGGTTGTCAAAACCGCATCACCCGACCGACGCGCTCGCGGCACTCGACCTGAGACTCGACGATCGCGAGACCGCGTTGCTCGAGGCCGCATTCGACCGGACAGTCGAACCGGTGCAATGGTGACCAAGGCCCCGGCAATCCTATCCAGCCGGGGTTTCGACGCCGCGTCGATCATGACGGGCACGCGACCGAAGCTGCCAGCCCTCGAAATCGCATGCGCCGTCACATCCGCCGGTGCGGCAAACCGGAAAACGTGCCCCCGGTAACGCCCCGCAGGGCCCACCGGTCATTGCACTTACTGAAACGCCACTTCCGCAAAGCTCCGCAACTTGCAGACACAAAATCGCATCAAATCAAGGCGCTCCGTCATTTCGTCTAACTTTTTGCAAAAATACCGTTCACGATTACACAGGGATTTCAGCAGCAATCTGGAAGCAAGTTAGACAACCTTTGCGGGCGGTCAAACGCTGCCTTCGGAGCTTTACCGGCACACCAAGAGCCTTTAAAAATGAATGCCTTGCACGACTCGCAATCAGCAAAACCAAGGCTCATCAAGGTCAATCAGGGCTATCCAAGCTCGTCCAAACTGTAATTTCACTGTACAGGACCTGCGCAACCTCCTACCCGAGATAGGTAAGCTCACAACGCGAGCTTTGGCGGCCCATACACACCGTAATTCGGCCCCGCACCGCTCACGGCCACAGACGCTTTGTAGCCGGAGACAAAATGCCCCATGATGTATTTCCCACTTCCTCCGACAGATGCATCGATTGCAAATGGAGCGAACGCAACAATCGGCACATAGGACGAGCTCGAACTGTTTGTGACGACAGGCATTAGTACAGTCACGCCTACCGGAACTGAACCGTAAAGCGCCGTCTTTGCACCTGGGGCGAGGTAAATGCTTTCTCCGATGCTGAGCTGGGTCGGATTACCCGATTGCATCAGGCCCGCGAGCGTTGGTACGTCGTTCGCGTTACTGAGAAATGATGTCCAGGTACCAGCTGTGCAAGATGAGCCGTATTCCTGCCCGTTCGTGATGGTGAGTTCGTACGGTATGTTCGTCAGCGGGTAATAAAGTGGCTGATTGGTCGTCGAATTCCAATACTGGTTAAATACGCATTGGTCCAGCGCTATTGGAAACACTCCGCCCGCGCCAATTGACCCCGGCGACGTCACGACTGCAACCGCGGTGGCGCTGCCTGACGTACTCGAGACTCCAAGCAGGCCACCCAACAACAGCGGAATATTGCCGCCGTTCACATTGGTTGAGCGCGACACCGTGACCTGTACAGCAGGTACATCGTACGTACCTGCTGTAATCGTGGCGGACTGCATTCCATAGGGCGTTCGCGTCAAATTCCAATAGCCGGCCGTAACCGTGCCGGTCGATAGCCGAACTCCTGCCGCCGCGTTGAGCGCAACGGCTTGGTTCGCTGCGGTGGCCGCCTGCGACCAGTTCAGTGTCGTTCCACCGGACGTCAAAGCTCTGGCACCCGCGAGCGCGGCCGCATCGGCCGCGTTCTGCAATTGGTTGCGGACAACCGCAACCCAAGCAACATCGACGGCCAAAGCGCCGAACATCAGCAGCGGAATCAAGAACAGCAGGAAGAAAAGCGCGACGCTCCCCCGCTCTCGCTCGCCCGACACTTGGCATCGGTCGAGACAAGGTACCTTGCTGGCCCAGTATGGGACACGTCGCATAAATTGCAGCTCCCATTTTCCTCAGTCGCATCGACAACAATATTACAAAACGCTGAGACTGCATAACGAAGGCGCATAAAAGTGCATAGAAGAATCGCCACGCCGATCGCCGCGCCGACCGCGCTAGGCGGCCCCAGGCACCGGGCGCATGAGTGCATAAAAATCATTCATTTTTGCGGGCAGGTGGGGCGGGGTCACAACTGCGCGCGCCGGGTGAGAGTCGGCATCTTCCGACTCTCACCCGGCCCCGTGCCGCCACGTGGCACGGGGCCTCCGGCTCGCCACCGGTCTGTCGCGGGCAGACGGGTAGCCCACCCCGCCGCTTGCGGCAGTCTCCTTGGCGAGCGGCTGAGCCGGCCGGCATGCGCAGGGAGATGGAAAAAGCCCGCCCTAGATTTGCCCGGCAAACAACGGAGAGGAATGTCGACGGTCACCCTTCGGACTCTTCGGCGTTTCAGATTTGAATCTTCCAGGCCAATCTCTCCCCTTCCAACGTGCATGAGCTTGTAGGTGGAGCGCGCAGTCGACGCGGAATTTGTGTTTCACGGTACAAGCCTGAAACACTTCCGATGCCACCCCATTTTTTGTCCGTCCATAGCTCAATCAAGCGCCTCATGCCACAAGCGAGGACTGCGTATGGCACGCGTTTTGCTAAGTCACTGACCAAGTGTGGGCGTGTATTTGGGACACGGCACGTTCGGTTCGTGCAACCGGATGGCGCGCCTCCATCTGCGCATTCAAATGCGACGAATCGACGCACTGATGGCGATCTGGTCAGCGGACGCTGCAAGCCACAAAGGCTTGGCTCAACGGGGAAAAATAATGACGAATCGGAAAAACTGGCAGAAGCAACGAGGCGTTGCTGTTGTGGAATTTGCACTGGTACTTCCCGTGCTGCTACTGATTCTGTTCGGCATTATCGAGTTCGGACTTGTGATGTTCGACCAAGCCGTCATCACAAACGCAAGCCGGGAAGGTGCGCGCGCGGGGATTGTTCTCAAAACGCCGAAAGCGACAACAACCGACATACAGACGGTCGCTCTCAACTACTGCCAAAGCCACCTGATCAGTTTGGGCAACACGTCAGCCCCTACTGTCTCCGTTCCGTCGGGCCAAGGTGGAAGTTTTGGTACGCCACTCACTGTCACTGTCACATACAAATTCACTGGACTGGCTTTGGGTTCGTGGATCGGTCCGTTCAGCAAGCTGCTAACGTTGACGGCTACTACTGTCATGAACAATGAATGAGGAGCCGGTCATGGATCGCACTCGCTCACAGTCGGTAGAGGCGCCTTGTTCGCTCAGACAGTCGATGTACAACCGCTGCGGTTCGAAGAGTCGTCGGAATCAAAGAGGTGCGGTAGCGATAACCGTCGCTCTCTTGATGTCGATTCTGCTCGGCTTCGCCGCGCTCGCAATCGATGTCGGCTATCTTTTTGTTGTCCGGAATGAACTGCAAAACGCAGCCGATGCTGCCGCGCTGGCCGGTGCGCCATGCATCTACCCGCGAGCGCTATGCGGCAATACAAAAACCGCGGCTCCAGATTGGGCAACGGCCCAAGCACAGGCCGTGCTGGGTGTCTCGTTAAACAAGTCGTCAAATAAAACGCTGACGGGATATACGTCCGATGTGTCGTACGGTTACTGGGACGTCACTGGCAGCGTTAAGGGCCTTCAAACATCGATGCCGCCTTCGCCCGCCATTGGCAAGCCTGCCGTGCAGGTGGTGGTCACTCGTTCAGGAACGAAGAATGGCGGCGGTGTTCCCTCTTTTCTGGCGAGGCTTTGGGGTTTCCAGTCTGTGCCCGAGAACGCCGTGGCCGTCGCGGTCGTTTCGGACCCCGGAAACGTTGGCTCCGGTTCGTTATTCCCGGTTGCGCTGACGAAATGCATGTATGACCAGTATTGGGATTCGACAAACGGAAAACCCAAAGTTGCGACCTCCACGACGCCGCCGGGCTCAGGGCAGCCAAACCAAACGGTCGGACAACCGTACACCTTTTATGTGACCTCGTCATACCATGCTGGTCCTTGCGAAGCAGGTCAATGGACGACATTCGATACAACGGCAAATGATGTTCCGACCGTGCGCAACTTGATATCCAGCGGCAATCCGAATCCGGCAGCAGTGGGATCACCTAGTGGTGTTTGCTCGACACCGGACGCAACATGCACCTATATCCAGCCCGGCACGAAGACGACGCTGTATACGTCCGTCAACGACTGTAGCGCCGCAGGCAACAAAGCTTGCGAGTATGTCCTGGTCCCGATTGTTCAGGATCTCACGACAACGTCCTACGAGCGAATCCTTGCATTTGCGTGTGTACACATTGATCAAGCAGTTGGCGGAAGCGGGAAGTACATCCAAATGGAGATGAGCAACAATCCGGACAAATGCCAAGCATCGGGGGCAGGTGGTGTCGGGCCGTACTATGGCGCGCTCACGCCTGCGCGATTGGTCGAATGACGAGAAGGAGACCTAGGATATGCCGATCGATCCGGAAGACTATGAACGTCTGCTTTACGGCGTCCCTTCAAAGAAGGTGCGAAGATCGAGAAATATCCGATGGGTGATTGCATTGGTCGCCGTGGTGATTATCGATTTCGGACTGTTGGCTGTAGATCTGGCATCACATAACACGAGCGTCGAAAACGCGAACAGAAGTGGAGTCCGCTCCAACGCCGTGCATAGTGTGCCGACATGGCGAACACTTGATGCGACATCCGGAACCCGACATTTAACGCGCGCGGAATTGTGAACTGAGCGTGTCGTAAGGTTGTGTAGTTGGCTCGCGGGAGCAATTGATTCCCGTGTTGGGGCCGTGTCCCGTAGGGGGTACGGGGCACGGCTCTCTTTTTACCTCTAACTGAATCTTATGAGCCAGAGCAGCCGTGGCCGCTGTATTGTGGACAATACGCTTACGGGGGTAAGTATGTGTGATCGTTACGCTGGGATTGAACGAGATCTGGTGCATGTAAAAAACGCGCTGCAAACTCTCTCGAAAAAACGCGACGAGTTTCCGCTTGGGGCGTCGATCCGCGATCCCGCATATTGGCGGGCACGACTTGAGTCCATTCGTGTTACGGCCGATCGCTACAACTATCGGGATCTCCGGGCTCGCTCTGATGAGCTGCTCATCGAGATTTCGAAGCTGCAGTATTGGACCGCCCAACGTCGCGACATTGATGTTGGTTCGCTCCCTACCTCGCGAGGGTCCGCCCGTCGCAAGAGAAAGTGACTTCGGCCGAGGATGAGCGCGACACGCGCCTACCATTGATAGCGCACTGCAGCTCTACCCCGTCAACGAAACGACCGCCGAGCATGACCGGCCGGCGAAGTAGCCGGTACTGTCGGCATCCGGCGGTCCCGTCACTGCGTCGGCGGCACATATTGGCGGAACCGCACGACCTCGATCCCGATCCAGTCGTTCAACTCCCGGAGCCGCGCCTTCAGCGGCTCGATCTCAAGGCCATTGAACACCCCGGCCGCCTTCTCCACGTCACCGAACCCGCCCGCGTTCGACGGGATGATCCCCATCAGTTGCGGCGGCACGCGGTGCGCCGCGAGCTGGTCCTCGACCGTCACCTTTTTGATGTTCCAGAACTCGTCCTTCGCAGCGACCTCGCCGATCGGCAGGAGCTGAATGCCGTCCTTCTTCCCCTTCGGCGCGTACATGAACAGGTTCCGGAAGTTGCCCGGCCCCTTCGCGTTCTTCAGCGCCGAACGCAGATTGTCGACGTCCTCCTGCCGCTCGGCCGCGTCCGTCATGTACAGGATGAAGCCCGCGTGACTGCCGTTCTTGTAGTAGCGCCGGCGGAACAGCGTGGCGCTCTCGTTCAGCCAGGTCGAGTTCAGTGCGGACAGGTATTCCGGCAGCCCGTAAATCTCCTGGTTCAGGTCCGGCTCGTACAGGTGATAGACCGCGCCCTTCGGGAACGCGTACGGCTCGCGCACGTTTGTCACGAACCAGTACTGGTTCGGCTCGACGCCGACCCGCGTGTATTTCGCGAGCGACGACTTCAGCGCCATCGGCGTACCGAGCTGGTTCGTGCGCAGCTCGAGGTAGCTGTTCGCGAAGACCAGGTACTCGAGCACGAATCGGCTGAAGTCGGCGCGCGACAGAAGCGGGTGCTCAACGTACGACTGCACGAGGATGTTGCGCTTCACGTAGATGGCCGAACTATGATGCGGCGCGGCCCGGAACGAGCGCGCGAGACCGTCGAGGGGCAGCGGGGGCTCGTACCAGTTCCCCATCCGCATGCATTCAACATACTCGAGCAGCTCGCGCCGATCCATCACCTCGACCGGATCACCGAACGAGAAAACTTCCGCGCGCGGCGCCGGCGCCGGCGCCGGCGTCGAGTCGGCCGCCGGCTCGGCGCTGCCGTGCGTGCGGCGCCCGGCGCCGCGTCGATACTTGCGTGACATCAGAAAATCTCCATGAATCCGGTATTGGTGCCCGTCGCCCCTTCGAGCGGTTCGTTCGCGAGCGCGTGCATGCAGGCCCAGGCCAAGTCGCCGTGGCTCGCCTCTTCCGAGCGACTCGCCTTGTACGTGACCTGTAGGCCGCTGGGCGTGATGGTTTTCTTGATCGCCATGAACGACGCGGCGAGATCCTTCCAGCCCGAGTCAAACTCGAGCCGGCCCTTGCGGATCACGTTCTGCGCCTTCATCACCAGCCCGGTCTTGATCTCGACCGAGTAGTGGAATGCCGTCGCGGCCGGGAAAAACTTCGTGACGAGCTGATAGACGCCCTGCCCGATCCCGGTCGTGTCGATGCCGATGTAGGTGACGCGGTAGCGCCTGGTCAGCGCCTCGATCTGCGCGGCCTGCGCTTCGAAGTCCAGGCCGTGCCACTGGAACCGCTCGAGCACGCGGAATTTCCCGCCGGGATACTTCGGCGGCGCCAAGACCACGCAGCCCGCGCTGTCGCCGGTGTGCGACGGGTCGTAGCCGATCCACACCTCTTCGTCGCCGAATGGGCGCAGGTACAGCGGCTTGTAGTCGTCCCACACTTCCCAGGTGTCGACCATGCACGACTGCAGCGTCGACAGCGGGAACACCGACAGCGAATCGTCGATGAACTGGCACAGCAGCAGGTTCGCGTATTCGTCGGCGCTGTATTCGAGCTTCAGCCGCTCGAGGTCGAACAGGTTGCAGCCGCCGCGTACGGCGTCCTCGACGGTCACGATCTGCCGCCACTGACCATCGCCACACGCACGGCCCGCAGCGAGCGCCGCGTTGCAGATGTCGATCGACACCTGCTGATCCTTCGGCCGTCCGCGGTTGAACAGTTTCCCGGACCAAAACGGATACGCGTCGTGCGCGAGGCTCGACGGCGTCGAGAAATACGTCTGGCGCCACTGTGAATGGATTGCCATGCCCGACGCGACCTTGCGCAGGTCCTGGAAACGAGGAACCCAGAAGTACTCGTCGAAATACAGGTTGCCGTGATAGCTCTGCGCGGTGCGCGCGTTCGTGCCGAGGAAGTACAGCGTCGCGCCGTTCGGCAGCACCATCGGATCACCGCGCAGCTCGACGCCGACCGCGTCCTTCGCGAACTGGACGATGTACTGGCGGAACACATGCGCCTGCGCCTTGCTTGCCGACAGGAAGATCTGGTTGCGCCCCGTGTTCAGCGCGTCGAGCAGCGCTTCGCGCGCGAAGTACCACGTCGCGCCAATCTGCCGGCTCTTCAGGATGTTGCGAATCCGCTCTTTGAAGCCCGCGCGATACCAGGTGCGCTGATAGTCGAAAATCGATTCGAGGAACGCGTCATTCAGCTTCTCGACCTGCTCTTCGCTGAACGCATTGCGGTCGTCCGAGCTGCGCGATCGGCGCGCGCTGCTCGCGCCCCCGGATTCGCTCACCCTTGCATCGTTCGCCGGGCGCGACCGCAACCGGTCGAGCTGGCGCGTCAGCAGGTCGATCTCCTTGAAGTCGCGCCCTTCCTTCGCCTCCTTCGTGACCAGTTTGATCAACTGCGCTTCGATCGTCATGTTGACGCGATCGACTGGCTCGGTGTCGTCCCATCGGTCGCGCTTCTTCCAGCTATAGAGCGTGGCCGGTTTCACACCGAGCAGCTCGGCGATACGCGCGATGCGATACCCCTGCCAGTACAGGTCACGTGCGCGTCGACGTGGATCAACGTCGGATGAATCGATGGGAAGTGCAGTCATGCAGCAAGGCTACCGACGCGCGCGCGTAGGCCCTACTGCATGAGGTTGTATCGGTTGCGCGCACAACCAACATGAATTGCGACCGTGGGTCGAACTGCCGAAACTGGAATCCCTGAACACAGCCCCCTCTCAGGATTCGCACATGGCACAGGCAAAGAAGACAAAGTTTTTCCGGATCGCGACCGAAGGAGCGACGACGGACGGCCGCACGATCGATCGCACGATGCTCGAGCAGATGGCGAGCACCTACGACCCGCAGGTCTACGGCGCGCGCATCAACATGGAACACATTCGCGGCATCCACCCGGACAGCGCGTTTCGCGCATACGGCGACGTGATTGCACTGAAGACCGAAGAGCAGGACGGCAAGCTGCGCCTGCTCGCGCAGCTCTCGCCGACGAAAGAGCTGATCGACCTGACCACCGAGCAGCGCCAGAAGGTCTACACGTCGATGGAGATCGACCCGGATTTTGCCGACACGGGCGAGACGTATCTGGTCGGTCTGGCCGTCACCGACAACCCGGCCAGCCTCGGCACCGAAATGCTGCAGTTCAGCGCGAAGAGCCGCGCATTCGACACGCGCAAGCAGCGCCCGGAAAACCTCTTCAGCGCTGCCGTCGAAGCCGAGATCGAGTTCGAGGATGACGCGCCGCGCACCGGCGACGCCGGCAAGTCGCTGTTCACGAAGGTACGTGGGCTGCTGACTCGCAAGGAAGCAACCGACGACCAGCGCTTTTCCGACCTGTCGCAATCGGTCGTCGCACTCGCCGAAAGCCAGGGCCAGGTGCTCGAGCAGCTCGAGAAGTTCAACGCGAACTTCACCGAACTGCAGAAGGCGCAGCAGGCCGGCGACAAGCGCCACAGCGACCTGGTCGTGAAGCTGTCCCGCACCGACAGCAGCACGCAGCAGCGCCCGACGTCGACGGGCAGCGACAACGGGGCGCAGACCGACTGCTAACCCGCCCTCATCCCATTTTCAAAAGACGGAGAACCCATGCGGAACACTACCCGCGAGCAGTACAACCGGTTCCTGGCGCGCATCCAGGAACTGAACGGCGTCGGCGATGCAACGAAGAAGTTTTCGGTCGCGCCGAGCGTGCAGCAGACGGTCGAAACCAAAATTCAGCAATCGAGCGACTTCCTTGGCCTCATCAACATCCACGGCGTCGAGGAAATGGAAGGCGAGAAAATCGGCCTCGGCGTGTCCGGGCCGATCGCGAGCCGCACGGATACGACCAAGCGCGCACGTGAGACTCGCGACGTCTCGGCACTCGACAACCAGAAATACCGCTGCGAGAAGACCGACTACGACACCCACATTCGCTACCAGCAGCTCGACGCATGGGCGAAGTTCCCGGATTTTCAGGCGCGCGTGCGCGATTCCATCATCGCGCGCCAGGCGCTCGATCGCATCATGATCGGTTGGAACGGCGAGAAGGTTGCGCCCGACACCAATCTCGAGACGAACCCGCTGCTGCAGGACGTCAACATCGGTTGGTTGCAGCAGTACCGCAACAACGCGAAGCAACGCGTGTTCTCGGGCGTGAAGATCGGCAAGGGCGAGGAATTCAAGAATCTCGACGCTGTCGTTTCGCTCGCACGTAACGAGTTCCTCGACCCGTGGTACGCCGAAGATCCGAATCTCGTCGTGATCTGTGGCCGCGAGCTGCTCCAGGACAAGTATTTCCCGCTCATCAACCAGGCACAGCCGTCGACCGAAACGCTCGCAACCGACATCGTCGTGTCGCAGAAGCGCGTCGGCAACCTGCCGGCCGTCAGCGTGCCGTTCTTCCCGGCGCATGCGCTGATGGTCACGCGTCTGGACAACCTGTCGATCTATTGGCAAATCAGCGCGCGCCGACGCTCGCTGAAGGAAGTGCCCGAGCGCGATCGCATCGAAAACTATGAAAGCTCGAACGACGCGTACGTGATCGAACAGTACGGCGCGGGCTGCGTGGTCGAGAACATCCAGCTCGTCGACGCTGCTCCGGCCGCTCCGCAGGGTGGCGCATGACGAACCCGTTCCGCCAACACTTCCAGCGCACCGTCGCGGCCACAGCCGCGCGCGGTACGCCGACGAGTGTCGGCGGGCTGCGCGACGACTCGGCTTACACGCTGATGCTCGCGCAGCTCGACGAACACCGCCGGGCGCTGAAGGCCGTCGAATCGCTCGAGCGCAAGGCCGACCTGAAGCGGCAGTTCCTGCCGGCATACGACGCGTGGGTCGCCGGCGTACTGGACGGTGCGGCCGGCGCTCAGGACGACGTGCTGATGACGATCATGGTCTGGCGCATCGACGTCGGCGACTTCCGGGGCGCGCTCGAGATTGGCGCGTACGCGGTACGACACGAACTCGCACTGCCCGACCAGTACAAGCGCAGCACACCGTGCCTGCTGGTCGAGGAGTTCGCCGAAGCCGCACTTCGCGCGAACCGGGCGGGCGAGTCGATCCAGGTCGAGCCGCTGCTCGAGATCGAATGGTTGACCGTCGTTTGCGACATGCCGGATGAGGTGCGCGCGAAGTTGCACAAGGCGATCGGCTACGGCCTGGCCGCGTCCGATCCGGCGAAGGCACTCGATCACCTGCGCCGCGCGTTGCAGCTCTTCGCGAACGTGGGCGTGAAGAAAGACATCGAGCGGCTCGAGCGCGAGCTGAAGAATTCCGCCAACGGGGGCCAGTCCGGCCCCGGTGGCTGACACCGAGCGTACCCCGCGCACCAGGCGGCACGGGGCCGTAGCCGGCACTGTCCGCGCGAAAGCCCCGTCCACCGCCTCATCCGATCAACCTGACGAGCCCGACCATGTCCTTTGTCTCGACCCTGCCGCTGTCGCGTGCGCCGGCGGAAACGGAACCCGCCAAGCCGATCAAGAACGACCCGTTCTATCCCAACGTGGCGCTCGAGCAGGCGCGCGACACGATGCGCCTCGACGGCTCCGTGACCGACGCACGCCTGCGCCACGAGCTGCTCGACGCAGTCGCCAGCGTAAATGACGAGCTGCGCGGCGCACGCGCGGCGTGGCAGGCCGATGGCGCCGGGCAGCTCGCCACGGTTCCAGCCGAGCAGCTCGACGGCGAAAGCGTGCTGCTGCACCACTACCGCCGCGCCGTGTACTGCCTGGCGAAGGCGTCGCTCATCGAGCGGTACCGCGACTACGACACGACCGGCGACGGTGCGCGCCGTGCCGACGAGCTGGAGCCGCAAGGCGACGAGCTGCGCCGCGACGCGCGATGGGCCATCAGCGCACTGCTGCGCCGGCCGCGCGTCACGGTGGAGTTGATCTGATGAAGAAACGCTATCGCATCGTGCTCGTTGATGAACTGCTAATTCGGTATCCGCTTGCGCCGGACCCGATCGACCAGGTCCGGCGTGTCGAGCGCTATCGCGTTCAGCGGCGCACGTGGCGCGGCTGGCGGGATGCCCGCAAGGAATCGTTCGAAACGGAACAAGAGGCCGAATTCGCGCTGTCCACGCTCACCGGGCGGCCGCCGTTTCTCGTCGCTGTTTTTGATCGGCGCGGCAGGCGCATCGAATCATGATGGTCCGCGCGCTCCAGGGGGAAACCGTCGACGCGCTGTGCTGGCGCGTACTCGGCCGCACGCGCGGCATCGTCGAGACGGTGCTCGACCTCAATCGGGACTTGGCGCAGTACGGCCCGATCCTGCCTCACGGGCTGCTCGTCGAGCTGCCCGACGAAGTACCGCAAGCGGCGCAATCCGGCGCCGAGCGGCTCCAGTTATGGGACTGAGAATGGCTGAACCTATTTCCACGTCGTCCGCGACGGTCGCGGCGCTCGGCGTCGCCACGCTGTCGCTGTTTCCCGGCGTCGACGCCAACGTCGTCATGGGCGCGTTCGCCGGCTCGCTGCTGTTCGTGATGACGGCCGCCGACCCGTCGATCCCGAAGCGCATCGCGTTCTTCGTGATCTCGTTCGTCGCCGGCTGCCTCACGGCCGAGCTGTTCGCCGCCGCACTCGACGCCGTGCTGCCGGCCCGCGTCGAGGTGCACGCCGGCATCGGCGCGCTGATCTCTTCCGCGCTCGTCGTGAAGCTGCTGTTGTGGCTGATCGCCCAAGCCGACGCGCCCGATCGGCTGCTGAACGTGTTCAAGGGGAGGGAAAAGTGATGCTGACGATCATCTACGCGGTGCTGTGCGCGCTGCTCGCGCTGCGCCTGGTCACCTTTCGCCGGGGCGGCGGCGCACACCGTCCGCTCGCTTCGTGCCTGGCCTATGCCCTGGCCGTCGCCGCCGGCGCCGCGCCGATCCGCGCGGCATTCGGCACGCTGCCGCCGGTGGGTATCGCGGACACGGTCCTGGTCGGCGTCCTGTGTCTCGCCGTGTACGGCGTGCGCGGTAACGTGGTCGAGCTGTTCCACCGTGGCAACCCGCGCGACTCCCTGATCGCGCGCGTGCTGCAATTCAAGGTATGGGGGCGCCATGTATAAGACCCTTCGCCTGGGCGACCGTGGCACGGATGTCGGCTACCTGCAGCGCCAACTCGTCGCGGCCGGCGCGCGTATCGACACCGACGCTATTTATGGGAGTGCGACACGCACCGCTGTCATGGCGTTCCAGGCATCGCACGGCCTGGTAGCGGACGGCGTCGCCGGCCCGAAGACCTGGTCGACGCTCGCGGCCGGCCGGCGTGATCCGCGACACCTGACCGACGCGGATCTTCAGCGTGCAGCCGATCGGCTGCAGGTCGATCTCGCGGCCGTGCGCGCCGTCAACGAGGTGGAATCGCATGGCGCCGGGTTCCTGCCGGACGGCCGGCCCGTGGTCCTGTACGAGCGGCACGTCATGTACCGCCAGCTCGCGGCCGCCGGCCTGGACGCCGATGCGCTGGCAGCGAAGTACCCGGCCCTGGTCAACCCGAAGCGCGGCGGCTATGCCGGCGATGCCGCCGAATATGCCCGCCTGGCGAGTGCGTCGCAAATTTCAGCCGTGTGCGCGCTCGAGGCGACGAGCTGGGGCGCGTTCCAAATCATGGGCTTCCACTGGAAGGCACTCGGCTATCCGGACGTGTTCGCGTTCGTCGATGCGATGAAGGTCAGCGAGGCCGAGCAGCTCGAGGCGTTCGTCCGGTTCATCCTGAACGACAAGACGCTGCTGGCCGCGCTGCGCGGCCGGAAATGGGCGAAGTTCGCCGAGCTGTACAACGGCCGCGCGTACGCCGAGAACCTGTACGACGTGAAGCTCGAACGGGCGTTCGATCGCTACAGCCGGGCGGGCACGTGACCGCCGGCGCCCGTGTCTTCGCCGCTGGCGCGATCGCGCTCGCCGTGGCTGGCGTCGTCATCGCGATCCAGCATGCGCGCCTGATCGATGCCGGCCAGCGCGTCGACGATCTGGCGCGCGACGTGCGCGCGCGGACGGCCGAGCGCGATGCGGCACGCCGCGATGTGAAGGTCGTCACGCAGTACGTCGACCGTGTCCAGGTCGTGCGCGAAAAAGGCAACACCATCATCCAGGAGGTTCCCGTTTATGTGGATCGCGAAGCCGATCGTGCTTGTGTTGTCCCTGTCGGTTTTGTGCGGGTGCACGACGGCGCCGCCGCCAACGTGCCGCTGGGCGATCCCGGAAACGCTGATGCGGCCCCCTCGGGCGTTGCGCTCTCTGCCGTCGCCGCAACCATCGCCGACAACTACACCACCTGTCACGAAAACGCCGAGCAGTTGATCGCGCTGCAGACTCGCGTGCGCGATGGCGAGGAACCCGCACCATGAACAAGCCCAACAGCCTGCGCGCGGCGCTCACCGCAGCGCTGCCCGAGTTCGCGCGCAATCCTGACCGGCTGCACATCTTCATCGAACACGGGTCGATTGCCGTCACCGCAGCGAAGTCGCTGTCGTTCGAATATGCGTACACGCTCGACATCGTCGTGACCGAGTACGCCGGCCATTCGGATCTCCTGATGGTCCCGATCATCGCCTGGCTGAAGATCCACCAGCCCGAGCTGCTGCTCAATCGTGACCTCTGCCGCGACGGGTTCAAATTCCAGGCCGAGCTGCTCGACAACGACAAATCCGATGTCGAGATCCTGCTGAAGCTTACCGAGCGCGTAGGCGTAGTCGAGCAGGCGAACGGCTACGAGATTCGCCACTTCGGCGAGCCCCCGATCGCGGGGGCCTGATGGTCGATCGACTGTCCCGCGCCGAGGATTGGGCGTCTGGCCTGCTCGGCCAGCTCACGCCCGCGCAGCGCGTGGTCCTGGCGAAGGGGCTGGCCGGCGAGTTGCGCCGGCGTCACTCGCGACGCATCGCCGAGGCCCGCAACCCGGACGGTAGCCGCTTCGCGCCGCGCAAGCCGCAGGCCCGGCGCAAGAAGGGGCGCATCCGGCGCGCGATGTTCGCGAAGCTGCGCACCGCCCGCTTCCTCAAAACCACCGCGACGGCCGACGCGTCCGTGCTGCATTTCACGCGCCAGGTCGAGCGCATCGCGCGCGTCCACCAGGAGGGCCTGCGCGATCGCGTCGAGCGCAACGGCCCGACCGTCCAGTATCCGGTGCGCGAGCTGCTCGGCCTGGCCGATGCGGACGTCGACCGGATCGCTGACATCGTCCTCGACTTCCTGTCGCGATAGCGCGACGCTCTGGCTGATCGCATGGGGTCACGGTTGTTAACCAGCCGTGTACAACCCTTTTCGCGTGACCCTCTCCCGCGCGCGCGGCATCCTCGTCGCATGGATGATTTTGCCGACCTGAACCGCCGCCTTGAAAGCCTCCTGCGCGAGGGCACCGTGATCGAAGTCGACCACGGCGCCCGCCGCGTTCGCATCGAATCCGGCGGCCTGCAAACCGACTGGATTCGCTGGCTCGCGCAGCGCACCGGCGACAGCATCGTGTGGGACCCGCCGTCGATCGGCGAGCCGGGCCTGCTCTTCTGCCCGTCCGGCGAACCGACGACGGGCCTCTTTCTCCCTGGCGTGTACTGCGACGGCCACGACTCGCCCAGCTCGAGCGCAACGCTGCACGTGCGCGTCTACAAGGACCAGGCGCGCATCTCGTACGACTTCGCATCGCATGCCCTCACCGCCGAACTGCCGGCGGGTGCGACCGTGCGCGTCGTCGCGCCGGTCAGCGTCACGGTCGAAACCAACACCGCGACCGTCAAGGCGAAGTCCGTCACGCTCGACGCCGACGATACGACGGTCACGGGCTCGCTGCTCGTGAAGGGGCCGCTCACGTTCGAATCGGGCGCGACCGGCAAGGGTGGCGGTGGCACGGGCGGTAGTGGCCCCGTGATCGAGATTCACGGCAGCGCGCACTTCACTGAAGTCGTGACAGCCGATGTCGACGTGCGGTCGCGGAACGTCAGCCTCGTGGCGCACCCGCACCAGGCACAAGGCGAATTCGCCGTGACAACGAAACCGATCGCGGGTGGCGCATGATCGGCATGAACGCACGCACCGGCCGCGCAATCGCCGGCCAGGCCCACATCGAGCAGTCCGTCGCGGACATCCTGTTCACGCCGCTCGGGACGCGCGTGATGCGCCGTGAATACGGTTCCCTTCTTCCCGAGCTGATCGACGGCCCGGTCAATCCGCTGATGCGCATGCGCGTCATGGCGGCGTCTGTCATGGCGCTGGCACGGTGGGAACCGCGCATCCAGGTCAACCAGGTGGACTTCGGTAGCACGGGCATCGACGGCGGCGCTGTGCTTGAGCTGCAAGGCGAACGCACGGACGGCCCGCGCGCGGGCACATCGTTCGCCATGCGCCTGCCGGCAACGAACGGGCGAGGTGCGGCATGAGAACGACGCCGATCGACCTGTCGCAGCTCCCGGCCCCGGACATCGTCGACGAACTCGACTACGAAACGATCCTGGCCGAAAAGAAGGCTCGCCTGGTCGCCCTGTATCCGAAGGAACAGCAGGACGAGATCTCAGCCACGCTCGAGCTCGAATCCGAGCCGATGGTGAAGCTGCTGCAGGAAGCCGCGTACGACAAGATGCTGCTGCTCGCGCTCATGAACGAGAAGGCGCGCGGCATCCTGCTCGCGTATGCGAAGCGCACGACTCTCGAGCACATCGGCGCCCTCTTCGACGTCGACCGCCTGATGATCTCGCCAGGCGATCCGGACAAGGGTATCGATCCCGTCTACGAGGACGACGACAACCTGCGCGAACGCATCCAGCTCGCACCGCGCGGCTTTTCTGTCGCCGGGCCGACCGACGCGTATGTGTTCCACGCGCGCGCCGCTGACGGGCGCGTG
This sequence comes from Burkholderia lata, assembly GCF_902499335.1. GTDB lineage: Bacteria > Pseudomonadota > Gammaproteobacteria > Burkholderiales > Burkholderiaceae > Burkholderia > Burkholderia lata_B. Next base: position 185,423 of record NZ_CABVQK010000001.1, read on the forward strand.
AAGGCCGCGACCGCCTACAGCCCGTCGCCGTGCGTGATGATCGTCACGGTCCTGTCGCGCGAAGGTGACGGTACAGCGAACGAGGAACTGCTCGGCATCGTCCGGAAGGCACTCGAGAAGAAGCGGCCGCAGGCCGACGAAGTGATTGTGCAGAGCGCGAAGATCGTCCGTTACGCGATCCAGGGGACGCTGCGCTTCTTCGACGGCCCGGATCGCGCGGTCGCGCTCGCGGAAGCGCAGAAGAAGACGCTGCAGTTCGCCGAATCGATGCACCGCCCCGGTTCCGAGATCACGAAGGATGGTCTGTACGCGTCGATGCGCGTCGCCGGCGTCCAGAAGGTGCTGCTCGACACGCCGGCCGAAGGCGTGGCGATCGCGATTGACCAGGCGCCGTACTGCACGGGTGTCGAGCTGAAGGACGGCGGGGTGGCCGATGACTAAGCTGCGCCCCTCCCTGCTGCTGCCGAACGCGACGGTGCTCGAACGTCGTCTGGCGCAAGCCAATGCCGACGTGCTCGACATTCCGGTCGAGATCGACACGCTGATGGACCCGGATCGCATCCCGCTGCGCTTCCTGCCGTGGCTCGCCTGGCACATGGGCGTCGACACTTGGCGCGACGAATGGCCCGAGCAGGTGAAGCGCGCACGCGTGAAAGCCGCGATCCGCATCGCCCGCAAAAAGGGCACTGCCGACGCCGTGCGCGACGTCTGCGCGTCGTTCGGCGCGAACGTCGTGATGCGCGAGTGGTTCGAGAAAACGCCGCGAGGCGTGCCGGGCACGTTCGAGATCGTGATGACGGTCGGTGCGCGTGACGGCGTGCCGGCCACGGCGCAGTACGTCAACGACATCCGGGCCGAGGTCGATCGCGCGAAGCGCGGCACCGCCCACTACACCTTCACGCAGGGCTTCAGCATGCACGGCTCAATCGGCGTCGCATGCGGCGTGCGCGCGGCCGTCTATCGCCGCCTCTCTCTCACGGACTGACGAACATGGCTGGAAACCTCATCTACATCACGGACGCCGGCCGCGCCGCACTGGTCGCGCCCGGCAACACCGGGACGACCGCGCACCAAGTCACGCAGATTGGCCTCGCAACGGCGGCGTTCGTGTTCAAGCCGGACATGATTGCGCTTCCGAGCGAGCTGAAGCGCATCACGACCTTCGGCGGCGATACCGTTGCGCAGGACACGATCCATATCGTGATCCAGGACGACAGCGCGGACCAGTACAAGCTGTACGGCTTCGGGCTGTACCTGGACAACGGCGTGCTGTTCGGTGTCTATGTGCAAAACGATCCGATCCTGGAGAAGGCGCCGGCGTCGATGCTGCTGCTGGCCGCCGATACCATGTTCGCCTCGATCGACGTGTCGAAGCTCGTTTTCGGGCCGACCTCGTTCCTCAATCCGCCTGCGACCACCGAGCGCAAGGGCGTCATCGAACTGGCGACGCAGGTCGAGGTCGACGACGGCTCGGACGACACGCGCGCCGTGACGCCGAAGACCGCAGCCAAGCGGTATGCGCCGCTCGTACGCCCGCAGCTCATCGGCCCCGTCAGCGTCACGTCGACGTCGACGGACCAGGACGCGCAGCTCGCCGTCGCAGCTACTTCGGGAGCTCTCAACCGAGGGGCGAAGATCCGCTTTCACGGCACGTTCGCAGCGGGCACCGCGGACACCAATGCACGGCTCGTCGCGTCGATCCGCGCCGGCTACGACGGCGGCACGTGGGGCCGCGAGTACCTGGATTTCTGGATCAATCGAACGCCCAACGATTCCAACAGCGACACGAACCAGGTCCGCGCGATGCGGATCACGTACGGCGGCCGGGTCCTGGTCGGCAATCGCGATGATGACGGCTCAAACGCGCTTCAGGTCGGGGGTAACGGCACATTCTCCGGCGGCATCATCAGTTCCGGCCTCGACGCCGGCGGTGCGAACATTCGGCTGCGTAACAGCCGCGATGTACTCCTGCGCAACGACGGCTCGAATTTCTATCTCCTGCTGACCAACACGAGCGACCCGGGCGCATCGTGGAATGGCTTCCGGCCGCTAACGATCAACGTCGCCACGGGTGCCGTGGTGCTGGACGACACGGGGGCCGGGACGTATGTCGGCGGCCAGTTGGCCGTCAAGGGCCTGCTCAACGTCAGCAATGGCTCCAACGAGGCGCGCATGCTTCTCGGCCCGAGCGGCGGGTACTTCTTCGGGACCGGCAATGCAGCCGGGTTCTACCTCCCGTCGACGGGCGCGATGTTCGCGTTCGACTTCGCGAAAAAGAATCTGACTATCGTCGGAAACGAAGTGTGGAACGCGGGCAATTTGCCGAATCCGGCGCAGACGTCGGGCTTCATCATGACGGGGCAGATACTGGCCGCCGAAGGCACAGTGGACAAACCCGGCATTTCGTTCGTGAACGACGGCGCGCCAGACACCGGCTTTTTCCATATTTCGGACGGCGTGTTCGCGGTCACGAACAACGGTCGAGAAACCATGCGGTTTCTCGCTGGCGAGCCGAACCGCGTCCTAGTCGGCACGACCGTCGACGACGGGCACATGTTCCAGGTTGCTGGCAACGCGGTCACGCGTGGACTGCACCGATTTGGCAACGGCAAGACCACCGCATGGGCTAACAGCGGCGGCGACTGGGGTTACTTTCGCTCGAACGGCAATGTGTCGGTCGGCAGCGAAGGCGCGTCCGGTGTTCTGCAACTGATCGCAGGGAACGCCGAAATCGCACGGCTCTATCCTGGCGGCCGGATGACGATCGGCGGAACAACTGACGACGGAACGAACACGGCGCAGGTTGCGGGGAGCATGCGCGCCGGGAACTACTTCATCAACGAGCAAGGCGTCGGCACGTATGGCCTGATCGGCATGAACAAGGGGGCCAACGGTCCGAACATCGGCGTCTACGGCCGCGACTCTATCGGCGCGGGCGCATTGACCTTCAGCGCAGGTGGAACCGAACGCGCACGTGTGACAGCCAGTGGCAAGTTTGTGGTCGGCGCAACTGGAGAGGACGGCAGCAGTGCGCTCGTGCAGGCGAATGGTCCGATCAAGGCGTCGAGCGGCGTTGGCGCGTTGGTCGCGTCGAATGGAGCCGGCACCGGGCAGACGTCGATCATCCTGCGGCGTGAAGGCGGAGCCGCTGACCAGAAGCAGTGGGAATTCCTGCAGGGCGGCGACGGGACGTTCGCCCTTCGCACAGTCAACGACGCCTATTCGGCCTCCATGAACGCGATGTGGGTCACGCGTGGCAATGGCTCTGCTGTTGGCAACATGGTGCTGATGCAAAGTGGCGGGCGCGTGTTGATCGGTGGCGCGGCCGATGATGGTTCGATTCTGAACGCGGCCGGTCTTGTTCGCGGACTCGGGTTCGCTGTTGATGGTGGATCGTCGTGGGCGACGATCTATTTCAAGAACAGCACGAAGACGCGCTTCGCGATCGGCAAAACAGACACTGATGACTTCGCAATGACCTCGTGGGCCGACGACGGTACCACGCAGTCCAAGGTGCTGGATATCGCGCGTGGCACGCAGGTTGTATCGCTCGCAAAGCGCCCGACATGGGCCGGTGGCCTGACACCGTTCGACACGGGCAACTTCGATCCGAACTCGAAGGTAAACAAGGCCGGCGACACCATGACCGGCGACATTCGCGTTAAGCAGCCGAACAACACGGACGCACGCGGCTTGGTGCTTGCCCGCGCGGACGGCACGGCGCAGGCGTGGTTCCACGGCACGATGAACGGCAGCTATTCGGCATGGGCGACCATGAAGGCTGACGGTTCGTGGCAGTCAAATGCGATCGTCGTCTACAACGCGGACAACCGCGTCCAGTTCAACACGGATATCCACATCACAGCGCTGTCGCGCTTCTACAACCGTCCTACCCTGAACCGTGACGGGTGGCAGGCCGACATCGGCTTGCGGAACAACCGGCCCGGCTATGACTCGTGGACATATCTCCGCGCGCGCGATGGCGGCGGCATGGAAATCATCAACAGTGCGTACAACGCGGTCACGTGGTCCGTTGACGACTGGGGAACGATGTTCATGCGCGGCCAACAGATTCTCAACACGGACGGGAATCTGAATCTCACGTTTCGTGGGGTATGGCTGTCTGACCAGCTCAACAACATCGACAACGCTATCGGCAGCAAGGCCAATGCGGGCGCGCGCGTGCAGTGGGATTCCGGCGTGAACAATTTCGGCACCGTGGATCGACTTAACGGCGCACTGCCCGCCCCGTGGGTGATGTGCGGTTTGAGCGGTCCGGGCAACGGAACGGCGAATGCCATCGTGGTCTACGGCGTACTTCTGAGGAACCAATGACGAACAACACCATGCTCCACGTCGAGCAAGCCGCTTTCATCCTGGCGAAGAAATTCCCGCAGCTTGTCCGCTGCAAGGATTATTGGGTCGCGCATCCGGTCGACGATAAATCGTTCGAACAGACCAAGACGGCATGGGTGCCGATCTGGGAGCCGACCGATATCGCGCAACCGACGCCAGCGGATCTGCTGAACTGGTGGCCCGAGTTCCGGGCCGAATTCGAACTGGCCGATGCGACCGCGAACGTGCGGCGCCAGCGCGACGAGCTGCTCGCCCAGGTCGACCCGCTCGTCGAACGGGCGGCCGACTCGGGACAGGCCGAGTTGGAGACCGCGCTTCGACGCTATCGCGCCGAGCTGCGCGACGTTCCGCAGCAGACGGGATTCCCGCTGAACGTTGTATGGCCGCAGTCCCCCGTCTCACTGAATTGACACACACCAACAGGAGTTTGAAATGGCAATCAAGAAAAATGTTGTTCTCGTACTGACCGGCGCGACGGCCGGCTACCACGTGATCGGCAACGTCTCGATCGACGTACTGAGCGGGACCACCGTAGCGTCGCTCAACAGCTATGTGTCGGAGGACACGTACAAGTCGGGCAAGCAACCGCTGCAGCTCGCGGCGAGCATTTCGGTCGAGGGCGTACCGGAAGAGAACGAGGGCGCGCTGCCGTACATTCATCGTCGCCTGATCGAGGCGAAGCCGGAAGATGACAAGCCGGCAGCCGATCGACCGATGATGTACAACGCGGTCGACCGTTACATGCTGGCTGGCGGTGTAATCGTCGCGTAAGGCGACATAGGAAGGAAAGGACGCGGCGACGTGCGCGATGCAGGAACATCGTGCACGCCCCGCACCCGCAGAGCAGACCTGCAGGATTGGCCAGGGCCGCGACACCTCTCGAGAGGCGCCGGCATCCTAGCACAGGCAGGAATCACCCCCATGCAGGACATCCGTTGCGGAAGCTGTAACCGCAAACTCGGCGCCGGCGAATACGTCCGGCTCACCATCAAATGCCCGCGCTGCGGCGCAATGAACATTTTGAGGGCCGTGAGCCCCTTACCCGCAGGCCACCGAGCCTCCGATATAAGGGATTCGCCCCATGCAACACTCTCTCCCCGCTGATCTGATCAACCGCGTGCACCAGGCCGACGCCCTGAGCGTCATGCGCGCGCTGCCCGATGCTTGCGTCGACCTGGTGTTCACCGATCCGCCCTACTCATCCGGCGGCACCACGAGCGCGTCGCGCAGCCAGGCACCGTCGAGTAAGTACATCGGCGGCGACGTGAAGACCGTCTATCCTGAATTCCAGCACGACACCAAGGACCAGCGGTCGTGGACATTCTGGTGCATGACGTGGCTCGCGGAAGCCTATCGTGTGTGCAGCGGCGAAGCGCACCTGGCCTGCTTCGTCGACTGGCGCCAGTTGCCGAGCCTCACCGACGCGATCCAGGCGGCCGGCTTCACGTGGCGCGGCGTTGCCGTGTGGGACAAGACGAGCGGCCGCACGCGGCCACGTATGGGCGGCTTCGCGCAGCAGACCGAATTCCTGGTCTGGGCGACGAAGGGCGCGGTGCGACGCACCGACGTGTACCTGCCCGGCGTCTTCTCCGAACGCCTGGCGCATCCGAAACGCCATATGACCGAGAAGCCGTCGCAGCTCGCGCGCGACGTCGTGCGCCTGGTGCCGGCCGGCGGTGTGGTCCTCGACCCGTTCGCGGGGTCCGGCACGTTCCTCGCCGCAGCGAAGGAAGCAGGGTTGAACTGGATCGGCTGCGAGCTCGAACCGAGCTACCACCAGGTCGCGACCACACGCCTGGCCGAACTGGACGCGCTGCATACCGCAGCATAGTCACGTTACATAGCACCTTTGGTTGTGCCGGCACATTGAACGACACACTTAGGTTGTATCAGGATGTCCCACAACCTACCGCGCGTGATCTCCACGCGCGCGGAAGGCAATCTTTCGGAAGGCTCACTTCCGGGAGAAAAGCTTGCCTTCTGATTACCACCACGGCGTACGCGTCATTGAAATCAATGACGGTACGCGCCCCATCCGCACGGTCAGCACGGCCGTGATCGGTCTGGTCAGCACCGGCGACGACGCCGATGCGGCCACCTTCCCCGAAAACCGTCCCGTCCTCATCACGGACGTGCAGGCCGCGATCGGCCGTGCCGGCACGAAGGGCACGCTCGCGCGTTCGCTCGACGCGATCGCCGCGCAGACCTCGCCGCTGATCGTCGCCGTGCGCGTACCGACCGGCAAGGATGCGGACGCCACGACCAGCAACGTGATCGGCACCACCAACGCCGCGGACGGTCAGTTCACCGGCATGAAGGCGCTGCTCGCCGCGAAGAGCCGGCTCGGCGTGAAGCCGCGCGTGCTCGGCTGCCCTGGTCTCGACACGCTGCCGGTTGCAACCGAGCTGGCGACGATCGCGCAGAAGCTGCGCGGCTTCGGCTACGTCAACGCATTCGGCGCGAAGACGAAGGAAGAGGCCGTCGCCTACCGCGCGAATTTCGGTCAGCGCGAGCTGATGACGATCTGGCCGGACTTCGTGAACTGGAACACCACGACCAACGCCGAGGACATCACGTGTGCGACGGCGCGCGCGCTCGGCATGCGCGCGAAGATCGACGAACAAACCGGCTGGCACAAGACGATCTCGAACGTCGTCGTGAACGGCGTCACCGGCATCAGCCGCGACGTGTTCTGGGACCTGCAGGACCCGAACACCGACGCCGGCTACCTGAACAGTCACGAGGTCACCACGCTCGTGAACGCGGATGGTTACCGTCTATGGGGCTCGCGCACCTGTTCCGAAGACAAGCTGTGGGCGTTCGAAAACTATGTGCGCAGCGCGCAGGTGATCGCCGACACGATGGCCGAGGCGCACCTGTGGGCCGTCGACCAGCCGATGAGCCGCAGCTTGATCAAAGACATCGTCGATGGCGTGAACGCGAAGTTCCGCGCGTGGAAAACCGCCGGCTACCTGATCGACGGCGAATGCTGGTTCGATCCGGCCGCCAACGAGAAGGATTCGCTCAAGGCCGGCCAGGGCTATCTCGACTACGACTTCTGCCCGACGCCTCCGCTCGAAGACCTGACGTTCCGCCAGCGCATCACGGATCGCTACCTGCTCAAGTTCGCGGAAAGCATCGCCGTCTGACGGCCCGCCACTCACCATAGGAAAACGCAATGGCTCTGCCATCCAAACTCAAGAATTTCCTCGTGTTCGAGGACGGTGTCTCGTTCGTTGGCGAGGTGCCGGAAATCCAGTTGCCGAAGCTCACACGCAAGATGGAGGCGTATCGCGGCGGCGGCATGAACGGCGAGGTCGACATCGACCTCGGCATGGAGAAGCTCGAACTGGGCCTCACGATGGGCGGCTTCATGAAGGAGATGTTCAAGACGTGGGGCACCTCGAAGGTCGACGGTGTCACCGTGCGTTTCGCCGGCTCCTATCAGCGCGACGACACCGAGGAAGTCGATGCGGTCGAGGTGTACGTGCGCGGCCGCTACAAGGAAATCGACCCCGGCAAAGCCAAGGCCGGCGACAACGCCGACCAGACCGGCACGATGTCGCTCGCGTATTACCGCCTCGTATCCAACGGCGAGACCCTGATCGAGATCGACTTCCCGAACTTCATCGAAATGGTTGGCGGTGTCGATCGCCTTGCCCAGCAGCGCCGCGCGCTCGGCCTGTAACCCCCTTTCCACTACCCATTCAGGAAACACACCATGCAATCGAAGCAAACCGCCATCATCACGCTCGACACGCCGATCCGACGCGGCGAGCAGGAAATCGCCGTTATCACGCTGACCAAGCCGCAGTCCGGCGCGCTGCGCGGCGTGGCCCTCACCGACCTCCTGCAGCTCGATGTGATCGCACTGTCCAAGGTGCTGCCGCGCATCAGCAATCCGACGCTGACCGACCAGGACGTCCTGCGCATGGACCCGGCCGACCTGCTGCAGCTCGGTACGGAGGTGGCCGGTTTTTTGTTGCCGAAGTCGTCGAAGGTGGACGGCTCCCTCGAACCGTCGACGATGTAATGGCCGACATCGCGCTCGTGTTCCACTGGTCGCTCGACGTTATGGACGTTATGTCGCTGCCAGACCTGATGGCCTGGCGCGAGCGTGCCCGTGAACGCAACGAACAAGGCGACGCATGAGCGATCGTTCCCTGCGCCTCGAGGTCGTCCTTAAGGCGCTCGACCAGGCGAGCCGGCCGATCCGTGAGATCGCCGGCCGCAATCGCACGCTCGCGAAGGATCTGCGCGACACCCGCGCGCGACTCAAGGAACTCAACGACACGCAGCGGCGTATCGGCGAGTTCCGCGAGATGCGCGCGGGGCTCACCAACACCGCGACGAAGCTCGCCAACGCCCAGAAGAAGGTCCAGGAACTCGCGAAGTCGCTGCGCGCGTATGGGCCGCCATCGCAGCAGATGACCGCCGAACTGGCGAAAGCCCGGCAAGCCTCATCCAAGCTCGGTGCCGCGTTCAAGAAGCAATCGGCCAGCGTCGACGAGCTGCGCAACCGGCTCGGCCGCGCCGGCGTCGACACGCGCAATCTTTCCCAGCACGAGCGCACACTGCGCACTGACATCGCCGCAACGACCGGCGCGATTGACGCCCAATCGCGTCGGCTTGACGCGCTGAATACCCGCCAGAAGCGCATCGCGGACGCGCGCGCCAAGATGGGCGCCGCGCGCACCGCAGCGGCCGAAATGGCGATCGGCGGATATGCCGCGCGCGCGACCGGTTCGCACATCCTGAACGACCTGCGCGAACCGATGACCGAAGCGAAGAAGATGCAGAACGAGCGTGGCCGCATCCAGGCGCTCGGCCTGGGCGACCAGGCGACGCAGGACGCCGAGCGCTACGTGCGGTCGATGAAGTCGCCCGGCGTAGCCATGGCCGACAACATGACGCTGATGCGCGACGCGATGTCGATCTTCGCGGACGAGCATCACGCGCAGATGATCATGCCGACGCTCACGAAAATGAAGTTCGCGAACGAAGCTGTGTTCGGTGCAGGCCAGGGGCACGAGAACGAAGAGAAGTTCATGGACATGCTGAAGGTGATTGAGCTGCGCGGCGGCATGAAAAGCGATGAATCAGCCAAGCGCGAAGCGAACATGGTCCAGCAGGTGGTGTCCGCGACGGGCGCCCGTGTCGGCGGCTCCGAGTGGCGCAACTTCATCCAGACCGGCAAGGTCGCGGCAAAGCAGATGCGCGCGGACGCGTTCTACTACCAGATGGAACCGCTGATTCAGGAAATGGGCGGGCATGCGGCCGGCACCGGCGTGCAGGCCGCGTACAGCAACCTGATGCAGGGCAAGACCACCAACCGGGCGTCGAAGCGCCTCGTCGAGCTCGGGCTCGTCGACAAGAAGATGGTGAAGTACGACGGCGTCGGCAACGTGCAACGCATCAAGCCCGGCGCGCTGCTGCAGGGTGATCTCTTCAACGCATCGCCGTTCGAATGGATGGAGAAGGTGCTTCTGCCCAAGCTGAAGGCCAAGGGCATTACGTCCGACGCGAAGATCCTGGAGGAATTCTCCACGATCATGACGAACGGCAACGGTGCGAACCTGTTCGCCACGATGTACATGCAGCGCGAGCAGATTCACAAGAACGAAAAGCTGAACCGTGGCGCGTACGGGATCGACCAGTTGTACAAGGTCGGAATGGAGCAGCCAGAAGGCAAGGAACTCATCGCGCTCGAGAAGGTGCGCAACCTGCGCACCGTCATCGGCGAGCAGGTGCTGCCCTTGTACACCCGCGCGCTTGAGCTGACGTCGAGCGTCCTCGAGCGGCTGCTCGGCTTCGCGAAGGAATACCCGAAGTTCACGCGCGCGGTCGCGATCGGCGCGACCGGCCTCGGCGTGCTGCTCGCCGTACTCGGGACGATCACGATCGCGCTCGCGGGCATCCTCGGGCCGATGGCGATCGTGCGCTTCAGTATGTCGATGCTCGGCATCAAGGGCGGCGCCATCGCGCGCGCGCTCGGCGACGGTGCCCGCGCGCTGGGTGGTATTTCCCGCGCGGCGTCCGGCGCAGCATCGGGCGTGACGGCCGCCAGCAAGGGCACGCAGTCCGCAGCCGGGCGCATTCGCAAGGCACTGTCGGGCGCCTGGCAGGCGTCATCGCCTCGCGCTGCGACGTCGTCGCTGCGCACTTACGTTTCATCGCTCACCCAGCGCGTGCCGGCCGCGTGCCAGGCCGCCAAGACAGCCGTGCAGCAGTGGGGCGGCTCGACCGTAACCGCGATGAAGGATGGCGCCGGCGCCGCGCGGCAATACACCGTCCAGATGGGGCGTGCGATCGGCGCGCAGGCGGCCGCGACGCGTGCGTCGGCCGCGTCACGCTGGACCGCAGCCCGAAAGTACGTCGCCCGGCGCGGCGCGTCCGGGATGGCTGTCGATACGGCGCGCGGTGGCCTCAATCTGGTCAAGGGCGGCACGATGGGCGCGATCAACGGCGTGCGGGCTGCGCTCGGAGGGCTCGCGCAGATGTTCCTCTTCGTCGGCCGCGTCGCGCTGATGAACCCGGTTGGCCTCGCGATCACTGCGATCGCGCTCGCCGCGCTGCTGATCTGGAAGTATTGGGAGCCGATCAAGGCGTTTTTCTCGGGCTTCTGGCAGGGACTGACCGAAGGTCTGCGGCCGCTCGCGCCGATCTTCAGCGGTGTGCTCGCGACGCTCGGTGCGGCGTTCGCGCCGCTGAAGCCCGTGTTCGACTGGTTGGTCGACGCCGTGAAGAGCGCCTGGGACTGGATCTCGCGTCTGTTGGGGCCGGTCGACACCAGCAAGAAGAGCCTCGACGCGGCGACCAACGCCGGCAAGGGCTTCGGCGCGTGGCTTGCGGACATCATCGTGACCTTTGCGAACGTGTCCGCGCGCTTCATCGAATTCGGCGCCAATCTGATGTCAGGGCTCGTCACCGGGATCAAGAACGGCCTGGGCTCGGTGAAGGATGCGATCGAGTCGGCCGGTGGCAGTGTGATCGGCTGGTTCAAGGAAAAGCTCGGCATCCATTCGCCCAGCCGCGTGTTCGCCGCGCTCGGCGGCTTCACGATGGCCGGCCTGGATCAGGGTCTACGCGAAGGTCAGGACGGGCCGCTGTCGACCGTGCTCGAGGTCGGCAAGCGGATCGTCGCCGCCGGCGCCGGCATCGGCATCACGGGCGCGGCGATCGTCGGCGGCGCACCGCTCACCGTCGACAACCGGCCGCCGCTCACGGTCGCGTCGGCCGCTGCACGCGCACCGGTCACGCCGGCGCCGATCACGATCCAGGTGTATGCGGCACCAGGCATGGACGAACAGGCGCTCGCGCAGAAGGTGCTGCAGGTGATGCGCCAGGAACAGGCCGCGCAGGCCGCGCGCGAGCGCTCGCGTCTGCGCGATCGCGATTGATGGAGGGTTTCTCATGATGATGGCGCTCGGGTTGTTCGTGTTCAGCCTGTCGACGTTGCCGTACCAGGAGCTGAAGCGCCGGCGCAGCTGGCGTTTCGCGAGCAACAACCGCGTCGGAAAAAAGCCGGCGCGGCAGTACGTCGGCGATGACGACGAAACTATCAGTCTGTCCGGCGTGCTGCTGCCCGAGCTGACTGGCGGCGACCTGTCGCTTGCCACCATCGAAGCGATGGCGACGCAGCACACCTCCTGGCCGCTGATCGAGGGCAACGGACACATTTACGGCATGTTCACGATCGACAGCATCGAAACGACGCGCACGCTGTTTTTCGATGACGGCGCCGCCCGCCGCATCGAGTTCTCAATGACGCTGACGCGCTGCGACGACTTCAGCCTGCTCGGCATCGTGACCGACGCCATCAAGGGGGCAATCTCGTTATGAACCTGGCCAACATCCCCGGCGCCGACCTGGTACAGAAGACCGCGCTTGCCAACGATCGCGTGCCGCGCGCGATCTACTCGATCACGCTGAACGGCAAGAACATCACGAAGAAGTTCGACGGCCGGCTGATCTCGATGACGCTGCAGGACAACCGCGGATTCGAAGCTGACCAGCTCGACATCAGCCTCGACGATTCGGACGGCGCACTCGAGATCCCGAGTCGGGGCGTCACGCTGAAGCTTTCGTTCGGCTGGGCCGGTGCGGCGAACGGCCTGGTCGACAAGGGTGAATTCATGGTCGATGAGGTGCGGCACACCGGCACGCCCGACGTGCTGACGATCCGCGCGCGCAGCGTCGATCTGCGCGCGGGCCTGTCGATCAAGAAAGAGCGGTCCTGGCATCGGCAGACGGTCGGCGCCATCGTGCGCGCGATCGCCAGTCAGAACAAGGTCGAGGCGCGCATCAGCAAGGCGCTCGACGCGCAGCTCGTCGACCACATCGACCAGACGGCCGAATCGGACGCCAACTTGCTATCGCGCCTGGCGAAGATGTTCGACGCGATCGCCACCGTGAAAAACGGGCTGCTGCTGTTCATCAAGGCTGGCGAGGCGACGACCGCAAACGGCAAGCCGCTGCCCGCCGTCACGATCACGCGCGACGTCGGCGATCGCCACGAGTTCGGCGTCGCCGATCGGGACACGTATTCCGGCGTGCAGGCGTTCTACCTGAACACGCGCACCGCGAAGAAACAGTCGACCACCGTGAAGCGGCGCCGGCGGCGCACGACCACGAAAAAGAAGAAGCCGATCGACAAGAGCGGCGACGTGTTGTTCGGCACGGCTGAGAACGTCAAGACGTTGCGACACACGTATGCGAACAAGGGGAACGCGACGCGCGCGGCGAAGGCGGAATGGGAGAAGTTACAGCGCGGCGTCGCGGAATTCAGCGTCGTGCTGGCGCTCGGCCGCCCCGAGCTGATGACCGAATTGCCTGTAACCGTGCGCGGTTACAAACGTGTCATTGATGATTGCAACTGGATCATTGCGCGCGTTACACATACGGTCGACGGTAACGGCGGATTTACATCGGACCTCGATCTAGAGGTCAAGGCGACCGAGGTGCCGGAGATCGACACCTCGGAGGATGGCTGACGTTACGTCAGCAGCAGGTCACGGATATTCGACAGGCTCAACATTGCACTCGTCACCTGTGCCAGCAGCGCAGCTCGTTCAACGGCCGATAAGTCACGCACTGCGCGCGCCTCGCGGTTCCCGGCTACAGTGGAGCCGGCGCGCCCACATTGCGCGGCTATCGTGGCTTCGGTACAGCGTCGGATTACCCCATCCTCGGCTGTTGCAATTCGGAATTGCGGGTCTTGCGGCTTGTAACTCACAACGGCTTCCTCTTCGGATATTTTGAGAGGCGCTACGACGTGAAACGGCATTCACGCGTGCTGTAACGCTGCCCCATTCTCGTGCTTTTTTCAGACAAATGGAATGTAGGAGAAAGCCCCTTGAAAGTTAGGAAAATGCCTAACTTTTGCGGGCTCTCTCCCGATCACCCGTCCCCAGCCACTGCGAAGGGCGCATTACGGCCAATAACAACTATCGCTTGAATCATGGTTTCCCGGACGACTCCCCCGCGCCTCAATTGGAATCTGCTGCGCGCATACAGCGAGATCGCGCGCTATCGCAGCATCTCGGAGGCGGCGCAGGCTATGGGAGTGCAGCGACCGACCGTCAGCGAAAAGGTATCCGCACTTGAGCGCGTCCTTGGCCGCCCGCTGATGGAGCGTCGGTCGGGGAGTGACGGGTTTCGGCTCACGGACTTCGGCGCGCAACTCCGCACCGTCGTAGCCCGTTTCGATCGTGAACTCGCTGCGTTATGCGAACTGTCCGGCGGGGCATCGCCCAACATGACAACGAGCGACGTGCTGGGAGATGTCGAAACCGCGATGGCGGCGCTCGAGCGCGCCGCAGAGACTCTTCGTCAGTCCTGATCTTTCCCGGCGCTTCGCGTCGATGCGCGCTTACGCTTTACGCGGTCCGCATCGTCCTGTGCATCTCGCAGCACCTTGAGCGCCGCAGCGTCCAATTTCGCGGCTCGATTTTCAGCAAGTCGCGGAAGCCGTTTCGCCGGCGCGCCTGAGATCGTCATCGTCCCCGCGAGCAGGAACCCGTTGACCGACGCCTGGACGGCCGTGCGGCCGACGTCGTTCAACTGGCGGAACCCCTCAAGCAGCTCGGCCTCATCATCTGGCGTCACTACCCCCTGTGCACGCTCGCCCGTTACAACGTACAGCACGTCGACCCCGACCTTCGCAAGCGCGGCCAGGTAGTTCGCATCGGGCGATCGCGCATCGGCTTCGTAGTTGAACTCAGCCTGTTTCCCGAGCCCGCCGAGCGCGGCGAACTCCGCCTGGCTCAGACCGATGCGCATCCGCTCCTCCTTCAGCCGTAATCCGATTGTTGTATCCGACATCTTGCGTATTCGTTTTGAGTAACTTACACTTCACTTATCCCTAGTGAAGCACTATCGAAATTGAGTATACCCGCCATGACTACCCACAAAGGCCCGCGGCGTGCGCCGCCGGGCGTCATGTCCAGCAAGACCGTTTCGCTGCGCCTCCTTCCCGCAGAGCGTACCCAGCTCGAGCAGCTCGGCCGTCAAGAGCGGCGCTCCCTGTCGAGCTTGGCGCGCCTCATCTATCTCGAAGGGCTCCCCCGCTACCTCGCCAAGATGTCCTCGTTTGAGGACACCACGGGCAACGTTTCCACAAGCTGAACCCGAGGTGACCACCATGTATCCGGATCCAAAACGTGTCCGCGACAACCGCCTGATGGTGCGTTTCGACGACTACGAATACGCCCTCATCACCGCGCTCGCCAACTACCAGGGCGCATGCGCTGCAACGCTGATTCGCGAAATGGTTATGCGCGAAGCCGCCGAAGCTCTGATGCCAGCGTGCAATGTAGCCCGCGAGCACGGCTGAAACCAGCAGCCAAACAGCAGCCGATCCAATGCCCGAACTCGAACTCACATTCACCGAGCAAGAAGCCGAACTACTCGAGCGCGTGCGACTGCAGGAAGGTCTTGCGACGATCCAGCAGGCGGCCGAATGGCTCGTGAAGCGACGACTGCGCAATGGTGCGCGTCGCCTCACCGGACGAAACCGGGCGCTTTACGCCGTAACCACCAGCCGTAACTAACGCGGCAGTCTCCGACAGGAAGTCACGATGAAATTGAAGTGTCACCACTGCGGCAGCCGCGCCGTCATTCGAACCAGCCGCACGCTGTCGTCCCTCGTCCGCGAAGCGTACTGCCAGTGCACCAACGTCGAATGCGCGACGACGTACAAGATCCACGTCGCCACTGTCCACACGATCGCGCCGAGCCTCAACCCGAATCCGCATGTGTACGTGCCGATGGGCAAGGTTGATCGGCTCCCGACTGATTCGCGTCAGCTCCCGCTGCTCGACGCCTAAACCCTAACTCGCTTTTTCGCTGAACACCCATCGCGCCCGCTCTGCGGGCGTGAGGGACTCCTTTTGCCTGAAATTTCTTGGAGGCCGTATGCAATCGCTGATCCATGCCCCGCTCGCCGCGCTCGCTGAATCGATGTCCTACGACGAGCGCATCGCCTACCTCACGAAGATCTCCGCCGCCGACGTGCGCGCCGACGTGTTCGTCCGCTCCGCAAGCGCGCTCGGCTTCCGCGTGACCTGGGACCACGCCAACGGCACGCCGATCCTCGCATGGCTGCACTGACCGCCCACACGATGCGCCCCGCCCTCACCGAGCTCGAGCTGCGCGCGACCTGGCGGCGCTTGCACATGGTCGGCGACTTTGACTCGCTTCACCCGGCCGCACGCCGCGCCTTCGAATGTACGGCGAGCGTATGGCGGGCCAGGGAGCCAGTACCCGAGTCACCACTCGTCGACGTGAAGCGTCGCGCCGCGAACGACTTCGACTGACCATCCGCGCCGGTCGCCGACGCAATCACCTGGAACCACACCATGAAGCCCTACGTGTTCGGCATCAGCGTCCTGCTGATGCTTGCCTTCTCCCTTACCGGCGTCTACAGCCTGGCCGCCGACCTGTTGCGCCTATTCGACGTGCGCCTCGCACGACCGATCGCATTCGTGATCGGCGCCACCGTGACGTTCGTCCTGGTCGTGGCGCTGGCCTCGTCCGTTCCGCCGCGCGGGTGACACGATGACCAACGAACCCACCATCCGCTACGAACTGTTGACGTCAGCCGGCCTGCGCACCGTCGCCGGCGAGCACGTCGTCATCCCGAACACTGCCGATGCCACGTTCGGCATTCATGCCGAGCTGCAGATGCGCGACGGTCATCCGGAAAGGTACATCGTCACGCACCTGATCTCGGGCATGCGGATCGGCCACGGCGCAACACGCACCGCAGCGCTCGCGAACGCGACCTCGAACGTCGAACGCAACCGCCGCCGGCTGCGCGACATCCTCGAGCAGGCGACGGCCTCGCGCTACGAGCTGCAACACGCCGCATACCGCCTGCAGCAGAACCATCACGACATCCTCGGAGGCGCAGCAGCATGACGCGCACCACTACCCCTCACGACGCCGCGCTCGCGGCTTCCATCGCAGCTGCCGCCGACGCGCTTCGCTTTGACCACGAAGCCGGCGGCCTGCAGCGCGTCGCGGTGCTCGCGCTGTTCGTCAGCGTCCTCGGCGATCGCCTAGCGCTGGCCTTCCCCGCGTCGTCCGGCGCACTGCGTGCGCTCGTCGACAGCCCCGCGACACCCGGCAACCCTGCCGCCCTCTCCCTGCATCAACAGCAACAGCAATAACGATGGCCTCGATCGACGAACTGAAACAACACATCGACCTGCACGACCTCGCCGATCGCCTCGGCATGAAACGCGGTCGCGGCGGCGACCGCGCGCTCTACCACTCGCCGCAGCACGACGACAAGAGTCCGTCACTGTCGATCTACGTGAACCACCCGAAGCACGGCACCGGCTGGCGCGACCACAGCGCCGACACCGGCGGCTCGTGTATCGACCTGGTCATTCATGCGCGCGGCGGCACCGTTGCCGACGCGGTGCGCTACCTGCACGACGCGTACGGCATCCCGCTCGACCGCCAGGCGCCGGCCGAGCGCCGCGAGAAAACGAAATTCGAATACATTGCCGACTGCTGCTTCACCGAACGCGATCGCGCGCGCGAGTATCTCGCCGGCCGCGCCATTTCGGCCGCTGCGATCGACGCCGCGATCGCAGCGCGCACGCTCGGTTTCAACACCTGGACCAGCGCGAAGGTCGCGGCCGGCGAAGTCGGCCACGCCGGCCCGGCCGCTGCGTTCATCGTGCGCGGGGCCGGCGACGGCCGCGTCGTCGCCGTCGACATGCGCTACGTCGATCCGGCGCTCAACGGCGGTGTCAAGACTCAAACCCAGGGCGACAAGGCCGGCTACGGCTGGACCGCCGACCCTCGGCGGCTCGACAAGGCAAAGCGCGTGTTCATCGTCGAAAGCGCGATCAATGCGCTGTCGATCGACACCTGTGCGCTGCCTGGCACGGCCGCACTCGCGCTGCGCGGCCTGGCGAACGTCGACGGCATCGACTTCGCGTTCCTGCGCGGCAAACAGGCCGTGATCTGCATGGACAACGACGAGCCGTTCGCGGACGGCCACCCGCGCGCCGGCCGCCGCCCTGGGCCAGAAGCCGCGTGGGCGCTCTACGAACGGCTCACGGCGCTGAACATCAGCGCCATGCTCGTCGACCAGGCCGGCTGGCTCGCCGACCTCGCGGACGGCGAGAAGACCGCCAAACCGATCAACGACGTGAACGACTACCTGCAGATGCGCGGCGCGGCTGGGCTGCAGCACGCGCTCGAGCAGCTCGAGCCGTGGCTCATCGCCGGCATGCCTGGCGATACCACGCGACGCGGCCGGCCGCGCATCTTCCTGCCGTCGCACGACTTCGCGCAGTACTGGCGCTTTCGCGTGCGGCCGGACTTCACCAGCTACATCACGAAGATGGACCGCAACGAGGAATCGGGCGTCGAGACGCCCGTCGTGACGGATCTGTGTGGCTTCCGGATCGCCGGCATCAGCCGCGTGTCCGTCGCGAGCGCGACGTCGACGATGACGGGCGACGCCGACCAGGCGCCCACCGTCTATTTCGCCGTGTCCGTGCAGGCGCCGCGCCACGGCGCGCAGCTCGTGCGCCGCGTGATGCTCGACGACCAGCTCCACAACGTCGACCAGTGGGGCAAGTTCGGCCCGATCTGGGCGCCGGCGCCGTTCAAGCGCATGGTCAACATCCTCGAGCGCGGCGCCGACCTCGGCGCGCGTCAGGCGGCCAACTTCGTCGGGCTCGCCTGGCGCGACGGCCGCCTGATCGTCAACGAAGGCCCGGACTGTTATTTCACCGAAGCCGACAAGCAGTGCCCGTATCACAACCTGACGTTCCCGACTGGCCCGGCCAGCGATGCGCGCCGCGTGATCGCCGCGTACCAGGCGACGTTCAAGCAGAACGCCGCGACGATCCCGCTCGTGTGGGCGCTCGGCGGCCACCTGAAGGCGCTGCTCGGTTTCTGGCCGCACATCACGATCCAGGCGAACAAGGGCGCCGGCAAGTCGACGCTCATCAAGCGCCTCGAGCGCTCGCTGGCGTTCACGATGTTCTCCGGGCAGTCGCTGCAGACCGAGTTCCGCCTGCTCACCAGCATCAGCCACACGAGCCATCCGGTCGGATGGGAAGAACTGTCCGCGCGCCGGCAGGACGTGATCGACAAGGCGGTCGGGCTGCTGCAGGAGAACTACCAGTACACCGTGACGCGTCGCGGCACCGACATGACGGAATACCTGTTGTGCGCGCCCGTGATGCTGGCCGGCGAGGA
Organism: Burkholderia lata; assembly: GCF_902499335.1. GTDB lineage: Bacteria > Pseudomonadota > Gammaproteobacteria > Burkholderiales > Burkholderiaceae > Burkholderia > Burkholderia lata_B. The sequence continues at coordinate 204,506 of NZ_CABVQK010000001.1, forward strand.
CGTACCCGTGCGCAGCCTGCTCGGCAAGCTCGTGCGCACGACGCTGACCGGCAAGCGCGGCCCGCTGATGCCCGACGGCCTGCCGCGCTTCCCGGTTCGGCAGTGGCTCGAATTCCTCGCAGGCCTGGACAAGCGCGCCGTGGCCGACCAGTACGCGACGCTGCGCGACAAGGCTCTGGCCAACTGCCGTGCGAGCGGCGAGGACGACGGCGCGAAGCGAATGGCCGGCAACTATGCAGCCGTCGCACTCGCCTGGCGCTACCTGTGCGAGTTCGCCGGCATGGACCCGAGTGAAGGGGACTTCGCGCGCGACCTGCTCACCGAAATGAACGGCCACGTCGCCGAGACGAGCGCCGATCGCGAGCCGTGGGTCTGGATCATGGAAACCGTGCTGTCGGAGATCGACGGCGGCAACTACAAGCACCCGTTCACGTTCGATACCGTCGACGGCGAGTTCTGCCTGCTACTGCGCACCGGGCATGTGATGGACCACATCGCCCACACGAGCGCGCTGCGCGACAAATGGAACGGCCTGCCGGTGAAATCCGACCGCGTGTTCAAGGCGCAGCTCAAGCACGCCGGCGTCGTGGTCGGCGAGAAGGAAGTCGAGCGCCGCATCTACACCCGACGCGTGCCGTACCTCACGCCGATCTCGCTGGACCGCCTGGCCGGCTTCGGGCTGCACGTGTCCATCCGCGAAGATCTGGCCACCGATGCGCGGCAAGGGGCTGCAGCGTGACGCCCTCTCAGCCGATGCGGCCGCCATGCGGCCGTGCCCCTTTCCCTCTTCTTTCCGGCCGCGTAGCGGCCCTGTATTCGAGTTTCCGGTGCGTGCGTCGATGCGCGCAGCAATCGGTGCACGCGAATGCCCGGCCGTCGCTCTTTCCGCTGCCCCCCGTCCCCCCCGCAAGTCGAAACGGCCGGGCAACTACGCTGGCCTTGAGGGAGAAGGGCCGCGCGAGCCGGTTTTTCCACAGGGAACGGGCAGGCAGTGCACGTGAATCGTGGTTTTCGGGGCTGCTCGCTCGTAAGTCTTTGATTCTTGAAGCGAGTGCCGCCATGTGTCAGTCCGCTTTTGCCACTAGTCGGGCCGTTTTTGCCACTAGTCCGGTTTTTGCGCTGGCCGCCGTCGCCCCTTTTTCTCTTCTCTCTAATTCATTGAAAAAGAAGAAGAAAGAATACGTAGAAGGGGCGGAAATTGACCGAAATGTCATGCCACGAGTCGGGTGCGTTTTGCCACGAGTCGCGAACGCTGCCTATTTTTTAGGCCACGAGTCGCAAGGGGGTGCCACGTGTTTTTCGTGGCAATTGATGGCGCAAAAATATTTTACGAATCAATAAGTTAAATGCTCGACGCAATTCAAACCACGAGTCCACGAGTTGTTCTGCGCCCCCGCCCTTCGCGCTCCGAGCCCGGCGACCATTCGCACGCGATCCAGGCGAGCTCGCTCACCCTGACAGTGCGAGAAATCTACGAAGCGACGGGATACCGCCAACCAGCGAGACAACTGCGGGCCCTCGCGGTCGCGGGGATTCCGGCCGACCGCCGACCTGATGGCAGCGTCAGAGTTTGGCGACACCACGTGCTGGGTTTCGGCGCTCAAGAAAAGACGCTCCATCGCAAACGCCCAAAACTAACCTCTGACATGAAGGACACTACGAAATGATCGGACGCCGTCAAAGCCCCTCTTTCCTGCCCGCTCGCGTCTACGAGAAGCACGGATCATGGTGGTTCGTCGACAAGGACCGCAAATGGCACAAGCTCTGCCGCGTCAAAGACGGCATCGTCCGCCTGTACGAATCGCTGGCCGAGTTCACGCGTGCATCCGACAGCAAAGCAGCTCTCGAGAACACGATGCCGGCCCTCATCGATGACTGGGTGCGGAAAAAGCTTCCCGCGTATGCGCCGAAGACTCGCTCCAACTACGTCAAGATGATTGGACTCATTCGCAAGGAGTTTGGCCCGCAGTGGCTGATCGAGGACGTCAGGCCAGCCGATGTTGCTCGGTTCCTGGACAAGCATTTCCACGACAAGGCGAGCAGCAGCAACAAACACAAGGCATTGCTGTCGCTGATCTTCATGCATGCGGTTCGGCGTGGGCTTTGCGACCGCAATCCCGCGCGCGAGATCGGCGCGGCCAGGGAAAAGAAGCGGGATCGCTACATCACGGACGACGAACTGGACGCAGTGCGGGCGGCCATCGTTGCCAGTGCAGGCTATAAGACATCGTCCGCACGGTCGATCCTCTGCCTGATCGACCTGGCGTACCAGACCGCTCAACGTATCGGAGATCTTCTCGCGCTCAACTGGCAGAACGTGTCCGACGAGGGGATTTCGTTTCACCCGAGCAAGACGGTCAACAGTAGCGGCGTGCGCCTGTTGATCGAGATGACACCCGACCTGCGAGAAACATTGGATCGAGCGCGCGGCGGCAAGATCACGGCCATCGGGCCGGTGATCTGCACGCATGCCGGCGGCCGCTTCACCTACATCGGCGCGTACTCAGGGTGGAAACGCGCTTGCCAGCGCGCGCGAACGGCCTACGAGAAAGACTGCGAAGAAAGGAGAATCACCCCGAACCCGCTATACCTGATCGGCATGCACTTCCACGATCTGCGGGCGAAGGCGCTGACCGATCTAAAGCGGCAGCGGGGAGCAGCGGCAGCGCAATCACTTGCCGGCCACACGACCGAAAGCATGACGGCACACTACACAAAATCACGTGAAGTAGAACGCGTCCAACCAGTTCCATTGACGCGTGCAAGTTAGACACCGACGCTCATGTTAGACACGAAGGCTCCCCGAACCGGCCGGGGAGCCTTGTACAGCAAGGATTTATCACTGGAACGCCACTTCCGCAAAGCTCCGCAACTTCCGGCTATGCAGCTTGTCGAGCCCGTTCGTGCGCAGGATCTCCATCGCCTTCACCCCGATCTGCAGATGCTGGTCGACCTGCCCGCGATAGAACGTGTCGGCCATGCCCGGCAGTTTCAGCTCGCCGTGCAGCGGCTTGTCCGACACGCACAGCAGCGTGCCGTACGGCACGCGGAAGCGGAAGCCGTTCGCGGCGATCGTCGCGCTTTCCATGTCGAGCGCGACCGCACGGCTCTGCGACAGCCGCTGCACCGGTTCGCGATGATCGCGCAACTCCCAGTTACGGTTGTCGACGCTCGCGACCGTACCCGTGCGCATCACGCGCTTCAGTTCAGCCCCCTCCAGCCGGGTCACGTCGGCCACCCCGCGTTCGAGTGCGAGCTGCACTTCGGCCAGTGCCGGAATCGGCACCCACAGCGGCAGGTCGGCATCGAGCACGTGATCCTCGCGCACGTAACCGTGTGCGAGCACGTAGTCGCCGAGACGCTGCGTGTTGCGCAGCCCCGCGCAGTGACCGAGCATCACCCACGCGTGCGGACGCAGCACCGCGATGTGATCGGTGATCGTCTTCGCGTTCGACGGACCGACGCCGATGTTGACCATCGTGATCCCGCTGCCGTCCGCGCGCTTCAGGTGATACGCGGGCATCTGCGGCAGGCGCGGCGGCGCGTTGCCCTCGGCCGGCTCGCTGCCGAGGTTCGCGTTGTACGTGACGACATCGCCCGGCTCGACGAACGAGCTGTACTGGCTGCGGTATGCCCGCACCTCGGGATCGTCGCTCTCCGTCATCACCGTGCGGCCCAGCTTCACGAATTCGTCGATGTAGAACTGGTAGTTCGTGTAGAGCACGTAGTTCTGGAAGTGCGTGGGCGACGTGGCCGTGTAGTGGCGCAGCCGGTGCAGCGAGAAGTCGACGCGCGCGGCCGTGAACAGCGCGAGCGGATGCGGCTCGCCCGGCGCCGGCTCGAACGTGCCGTTGACGATGCGGTCGTCGAGATACGACAGGTCGGGTGTATCGAAGATGTCGCGCATCGCGAGCAGGCGGTCGCGATCGAGCTCGCCCTCGAGATGGATGCCTTCCGGAAACGCGAAATGAACCGGAATCGGCTGCGACGACACGCCGATCTCGATCTTCACATGGTGGTTCTTCGCCAGCAGGCGCAACTGCTCGCGATAGTAGTTCGCGAAGAGATCGGGGCGCGTGACCGTCGTCTCGAATACGCCGGGGCCGGCGACGAAACCGTACGAGCGGCGCGAATCGACGTGCGTGTTGACGTCGGTGCGGATCCGCACGAACGGGTAGCATGCGCGCACGTGGTCGGTAATCGGTTCGTGGCGGCGATAGCGCGCGAAGGCGTCGCGCAGGAAGCCCGTATTCGTATCGTAAATGGCGGACAGCCGCGCGACGGCGGCGATCGGATCGTCGAAAGCCTCGACCGACGGGCTTTCGGGCGTCAGCACTCGGTGCCGGCGGCTCAAATCGTTCTTCATTTTCATCACCTCGTCTGATCTGACGACATTACCACGGAACCTGGTCACGCTTATGGCCGCCCCTGCGCACGCGAGGGCCGGAAGGGGCGCAGTATTTGCTAAAATCGGTGGGTTCACTGGAGACTCATCATGAAGCCGCTCATTCTCGTCGCCGCTGCCGCCGCGTTTGCCGCCGCCAGCGTCGCTTACGCCGCCGGCGGTACGCCTGACGCCGACGCGCAGGCTCGGGCCGAGGCCAACGAGGCCGCCGGCCTGCCCGATCTCCGCAAGATCAACCGGCCGGGTGCCGAAGTCACGTCGAAAGTCGACTTCGCCGACATCCGCCGCACGCCGAGCTTCCACGAAAAGAGCAAGAACGGCACCGAAGTCACCGAGTATCGCGATCGCGGCAAACCGGTCGAGATCGACGTGAAGTCGAACTTTGGCACGCGCTACCAGATGAGCTCGACGCCCGACACGTCGCCGAAGCCGCACGACGCGGGCATCCCGATCACGCGCCTGCCGTCGCTGAACCTGCGCTACTGATTCCGTGGCGCGCCGCGTCGAACGCCGCGCGCCGCCTCCCTTCACCTGCTGTCGCGACGCACGCCGCCCGCGTGCCGACACCCTGACCTGACGCATCCCGCATGGCCGTTTTCACTGCTGTTTCCGACTCCGATCTCGCGCAATGGATGCGCCACTACGAACTGGGCGACGTGCTTGCGTTCCGCGGCATTCCGTCCGGTATCGAAAACAGCAATTTCTTCCTGACGACGACGCGCGGCGAGTACGTCCTCACGATCTTCGAAAAGCTCACGGCGCAGCAACTGCCGTTCTACCTCGACCTGATGCGCCATCTGGCCGGCCACGGCGTGCCGGTGCCGGATCCGATCCCGCGCGACGACGGCGCATTGTTCGGCGAGCTGCACGGCAAGCCGGCCGCGATCGTCACGAAGCTCGACGGCTCGGCCGAACTCGCGCCGGGGGTCGAACACTGCATCGAGGTCGGGCAGATGCTCGCGCGCCTGCACCTCGCCGGCCGCGACTATCCGCGCAACCAGCCGAACCTGCGCAGCCTGCCGTGGTGGCAGGAGAACGTGCCGGCGATCGTGCCGTTCATCACGGATGAGCAGCGCGCATTGCTGGAGGGCGAACTCGCGCACCAGGCCAGCTTCTTCGCATCGGACGACTACGCGGCGATGCCTGCCGGGCCGTGCCATTGCGACCTGTTCCGCGACAACGTGCTGTTCGCGCACGCGGCGCCCGGCACCGGCCACGACGTGCGGCTCGGCGGCTTCTTCGACTTCTATTTCGCGGGCTGCGACAAGTGGCTGTTCGACGTCGCGGTCACGGTCAACGACTGGTGCGTCGACCTCGCGACCGGCGTGCTCGACGTCGCGCGCGCCGATGCGATGCTGCGTGCGTACCAGACCGTCCGGCCGTTCACGGCCGAGGAGCGCCGCCACTGGAGCGACATGCTGCGCGCGGGCGCGTACCGCTTCTGGGTGTCGCGCCTGTACGACTTCTACCTGCCGCGTGCGGCCGAGATGCTCAAGCCGCACGACCCCGGCCATTTCGAACGCATCCTGCGCGAGCGTATCGCGCATACGCCCGCGCTTCCCGAGATCCAAACCGCATGCAACTGATCGAAGTGCCCGCCAAAACGGGCTATGTCTGGTTCCGTCAAGGCGTCTGGCTGTTCCGCCGGAACCCGCTCGCGTTCATCACGCTGTTCTTCACGTACCTGCTGGCGATCACGCTGGTGTCGATGGTGCCCGTGATCGGCTCCGCGCTGCCGCTGGTGTTCATTCCGGGCGTCGCGGTCGGCTTCATGGCCGCATGCCGCGACACGGTGGCCGGCAAGCCGGTGATGCCGACGATCCTCGTCGACGGCTTCCGCTCGTACGGCACTGTCGCGACCCAGCGGCTGCTCGTGCTCGGCGTGATCTACGTCGCGTCGATGGTGCTGGTGTTCGCCGCTTCGTCGTTCGTCGACGGCGGCGCGCTGTTCCACGTGATGATGGGCGCGGCGGACGAGGCAAGCGCGACGCCGGAAACGCTCGCCGCGCAAGGCACGCTCGGCGCGCTGTTCTTCGCGACGCTGCTCTATCTGCCGGTCGCAATGCTGTTCTGGTTCGCGCCGGTACTGGTCGCATGGCATGACGTGCCGCCCGCGAAGGCGCTGTTTTTCAGCGTCGTCAGCTGCTGGCGCAATCGCGGCGCGTTCGTCGTGTACGGCGTGCTGTGGTTCGCCGTCGCGCTCGGCACGTCGCTCGCGCTGTCGCTGCTGCTGCAGGCGCTCGGCGCCGGCGCGTACGCGCTGACGATCATGATGCCGGTGACGATCATCATCGTCACGATGCTGTACTGCTCGTTCTACGCGACCTATCGCGGCTGCTTCGGCGTACAGGAACCCGGCGCAACGACCACCACGTCGGGCCGCTGACGTATCCCCGGCCGGCGCACGTCGCCGGCCACCGTTCTCCGCGCCGGGTTGCCTCCCGGCGCCTCATCCCTTCCCCGCCTCCGTCGGCCACCGCCCCGCGCCGGCCGCCCCCTGTTCATCCCGATCATTTGCGCGCAAAATAATTTGCGTGCAAATTGTTCGCGCGTTCGCCGCGCCTCCCGAATCATGGACCGCCTGCCCCCGCTGCCCCAGACGCTCGACGAGCAACTCTGCTTCGCGCTCTACTCGACTTCGCATGCGATGACGAAGGCGTACAAGCCGCTGCTCGACAAGCTGTCGCTGACCTATCCCCAATATCTCGCGATGCTCGTGCTGTGGGAACGCGACGACATCGCCGTGAAGGACATCGCCGCGCGGCTCGACCTCGACCCGGCCACGGTCACGCCGCTGCTGAAGCGGCTGGAGGCGCTCGGCTACGTGGAGCGTGTGCGCAGCGCAGCCGACGAACGCGTGGTGAACGTGCGCGTGACGCCGGAAGGCCGTGCGCTGAAAGACCGCGCACGCTCGGTACCCGCCGATCTCTTTTGCGCGATGCAGCAATCCCCCGAATTCCTCGTCAGGCTGCGCGCCGATCTCCAGCAGTTGCGCGACGCGCTGTCGGCCGCCAACGAACGCTGACAGGCGAGCCTCGGCGAACCGGCCCGGCGCTGCCGGGCCTTTTCTTCAAAATTTCATTTGCACACTAATGATTTGTGTTCTATATTTTCTTCGTGGCCGGCGACACCCCGTTCGACCGGGCCGCTTTTCCTCCCTTTCCCAGACAGGAGCTGCACGATGAACATTCTGTACAAGACCAGCGCCACGAGCACGGGTGGCCGCGACGGCCGCGCGGTATCCGCTGACAACAAGCTGGAAGTGAAGCTGGCCGCGCCGCGCGAACTCGGCGGCACGGGCGCGGAAGGCACGAATCCGGAGCAACTGTTTGCCGCAGGTTACTCGGCCTGTTTCCTGAGCGCGATGAAATTCGTTGCCGGCCAGGACAAGAAGGCACTGCCGGCCGACACGCAGGTCACCGCGGAAGTGGGCATCGGCCCGAATGACGCAGGCGGCTTCGGGCTCGACGTCGAGCTGCGCGTGTCGCTGCCCGGGCTCGACAAGGCCGACGCGCAAGCGCTGGTCGAAAAGGCGCACCACGTGTGCCCGTATTCGAACGCGACGCGCAACAACGTGCCGGTGCGCCTGACGGTCGTCTGACGCGACGCAAAGCCACCCATGCAAAAAGGGCGCGTGCGGCATGTAGCCGCACGCGCCCTTTTTGCTGCGTGACTCGCCGGAACGGCGGACCAGCCGGCCCGCCCTGCGCTGCTTAGCGCGCGCCGAACGAATACGGGCGATTCATCGCCGCTTCGCGATCGATCTTGCGCATGCGGAATTCGAGATCGTAGATGTCGGTGGCGTCGGCCAGGTACGCGTCGGCGCGCTCTTTCGAGGCCTTTTCAGCGTTCTTGGTCAGCATCAGGAAGAGGTGGCTCAGCAGGTACATGGTTGATCTCGCTATTCGAAGGTTCTTTGACTAGGGTTTTCCCGAATTATAGGGAAAACCCTAGGCTTTGACCAGCGTCGCTCAACCGATGCGTCGTTCGGTCGCCACAGTGCGGCGATTGGCTTCGAAAAAGGCCCAGATCATCGCGCTCGCATCGGGGCCGACCGCCGCATGAAACGGCACGGCTTCATCGCCGCCGGCCCACGCATGATCGAGCCCTTTCACATGACAGAGCCGCACGACCGGCTCGCCGTCGCGGCAGACATCGGTGATCTGCGCGCCCGCTTCGCGCGTCTCGACCCGCTCGCCGCCGCGCAGTGCGCCGCGGCTGTCGGCCAGCCCATTCAGGCGCATGAACTGCACCGTCAACTGGTCGGCGTTCTTCGGTGCGACCACGTGGTCGCCATCGCCCTGGACGATCAGCGCGGGCATGCCGGGATACGCGGCGGCATCGACCAGCGCATCGACGGCCGCGGCCGGATTCTGCCGCACGCCGCGCCGCATCACGTCCATCGCGGTAATGCCGGAATTCGCCTCGCCGAGCGCCGGGCCCGAGTGCAGCGCCACCGCCGCGAAGCGGTCGGGATGGTGCAGTGCAAGAAGCGACGCCAGGCCCGCGCCGGCCGACAGCCCCGCGACATAGACACGCGACGCGTCGAAACCGCGTTCGTCGACGAGCGCGTCGACGAGCGATGCCACCGCATTCGCCTCGCCACGGCCCGCGCGGTCAGTGTCTTCATACCAGTGCCAGCAGCCGTGCGCATGTGCGCGCAGCGACTGCTCCGGATACAGCACCGCGAAGCCGTACTTGTCGGCCAGCAGGTTCATGCGCGTGCCCTGCACGAATTCGTCGACGGACTGCTGGCAGCCGTGCAGCATCACGACGAGCGGCATCGCGCCGCGCCGGCGGCCGGTCGGCACGTAGAGGCCGTACGCGAGATTCTGGACGAGGCGCCCGAGCGCGGGTGCCATTGGATGTTCGCCGCGCGTCCACTCGCCGGCCGCCCAGGCGGCCGCGCGCGGTCGCACGCGCGATTCGCGCGGCGGGGACAGATCGGATACGGCGGGAGAGGCAGCGGCCTCGAGTGCGTCGCGTGTGATGCGCTGCGCATCACGCGCCGCGCGCTGGGCGGCCGGAGACAGCATGCGTTTCATGCCGCCCAGCCACACCTTGGTCAGACTTTTGGTCATCGATCGGGCTCGCAGTCAGGAAAAATAGGGGCACCACAGCGGATGCATCGTTCGTCTTTGTGCAATGCACCATAACATTGTTTCTGGGATTTTTCCTGCACGTGGATAGTTCCCGGCCGCGCAAAAAACGGGGCTCGTGCGCACGCGGCGCTATACTGGGGCTTCGCCGCTTGTATCCGTTGTAGTCGTTCTTTCCGGCTCGCGCGTTGATTTAAGCATCTTCCCCGCCTTCGTTCGTCCCCTTCCCGATGTTCGACCTGTCGTCTCACCTGTGGATCATGATCACCGCGTTCGGCGGCGCCGGCCTGACCCTGCCGCTCGCGATCACGATCGCCGTCTGGCTCGCGCTCGGCTACTCGTGGCAGCGCGCGGCCGCGTGGCTCGGTGTGCTCGCGGCCGCGATCGGCGTGGTCGCGCTCACGAAGATCGCGTTCCTCGGCTGGGGGATCGGCATCCGCAAGTGGGATTTCACGGGGTTCAGCGGCCATGCGATGCTGTCGACGTCGGTCTATCCGGTCGCGATTTTCCTGGCGCTGATCCGCACGCGCACGCCGGTGAGGATCGCCGGCATCGCGCTCGGGCTCGCGGCCGGCGTCGCGGTCGGCGTGTCGCGCGTCGCGCTCGACGCGCATTCGCCGTCCGAATCGATCACCGGCTGTATCGTCGGCGCGATCGCCGCGCTCGCGTTCATCGCCGGTTCGTGGCGCGCGGTACCGCACCGCTGGTCGGTGCCCGCGGTCGTCGCGAGCCTCGCACTCGTCACCGTGGCGCTGCACGGCATCACCGTGCCGTCGCATCGCTGGGTCACCAAGGTGGCGCTGCAACTGTCGGGCCACGAGCGCCCGTTCGTCCGCGCGCGCTGGAAGGCCAACCCGAACTACCGACCCGCATCGCAGCCGTCGTCGCTGCAGCGCACCCAGTCGCCGCCGCAAACGCTCCGTACGTGACCGGCCGCCCGGCCGTCACGCCCGCCCCTTTTCTGGTCTGACCATTCATGCACGCCGTCGCATGAGCGGTATGTCGAGCGTTATAACCCGCCCTATATTACGATTACGGTTTCCACCCATTCAAAACGAATCCACCATGCGCTCAACCGTCCGTCCGCTTCGCCGCACCCTGCTTCGCCTGCTGCCGATCGCCACGCTTGCCGCTGCCGGTATTGCGTTCAGCGCGCCCGCGTCCGCCGCCGACGAACTGGTCGTGTCGGCCGCCGCCAGCCTGACGAACGCGTTCAAGGCCGTCGGCGATGCGTACGAGAAGCAGCATCCCGATACCAAGGTGCTGTTCAACTTCGGCGCGTCGGACGTGCTGATGCAGCAGATCGCCAAGGGCGCGCCGGCCGACGTGTTCGCGTCGGCCGACCAGAAGGCGATGGATCGTGCGGCCGACGAAAAGGTGATCGTGCCCGGCACGCGCCGCGATTTCGCGGCGAACTCGCTCGTGCTGATCGTGCCGGCGGACAGCAAGGCCGCCGCGCCGACGTCGCTGAATGACCTGACGGCGCCCGGCGTGAAGCGCATCGCGTATGGCGACCCGGCATCGGTGCCGGTCGGTCGCTACACCGAGGGCGCACTGCGCACGGCCGGCGTGTGGGATGCCGTCAGCGCGAAAGGCGTGCTGGCCGCCAACGTGCGCCAGAGCCTCGACTATGTCGCGCGCGGCGAAGTCGACGCGGGCTTCGTGTTCGGCACCGACGCCGCGATCATGCCGGGCCGCGTGAAGGTCGCGCTGACGGTGCCGACGAAGACGGCCATCACCTATCCGATCGCCGTGGTCAAGGACAGCCGCCACGCCGCGCAGGCGCAGTCGTTCATCGACTTCGTCGCGTCGCCGCAGGGCCAGGCCGTGCTGTCGACGTTCGGCTTCAAGCCCGCGGGCAAGTGAGCGTAGCGCGATGCAAGACGCCTGGGTACCGCTGCTGCTGTCGCTGAAGGTTGCCGGTTGGGCAACCGCGCTCGACATCGTGCTCGGCGTCGCCGCCGCGTTCATGCTCGCGCGCTGGCGCTCGCCGCTGCGCGACGTCGTCGATTCCGTGCTGACGCTGCCGCTCGTGCTGCCGCCGACGGTACTCGGGTATTACCTGCTCGTGCTGCTCGGCCGGCGCGGCGTGTTCGGCGCGTGGCTCGACAAGCTCGGCATCGAGCTGGTCTTCACGTGGCAGGGCGCGGTGATCGCGTCGATGGTCGTCGCGTTTCCGTTGATCCTGAAGTCGGCGCGGGCCGCGTTCGAAGGCGTCGATCCGCATCTCGAGCGCGCCGCGCGCACACTCGGGCTCGGCGAAGTCGCGGTGTTCTTCCGCGTGACGCTGCCGCTCGCCACGCGCGGGATCCTCGCGGGCGCGCTGCTCGCGTTCGCACGTGCACTCGGCGAGTTCGGCGCGACGCTGATGATCGCGGGCAACCTGCCCGGCCGCACGCAGACACTGTCGGTCGCGATCTACGCGGCCGTGCAGGCCGGCGACGACAGCACGGCCAACTTCCTCGTGCTGGTGACGTCGATCACCTGCGTGCTCGTGCTGCTCGCGACCGGCTGGCTCGTGCCGTCGCGTGCCCGGCGGAGTCAGCTGACATGAAGCGCCTGCCTCGTCCATCGTCTTTCGCGGCAGGGCGGCTTCGGCGGAGGCCCGCATGAGCCTCGTCGTCGACATCCGCAAGACCTACGCGAACGCCGAGCGCCGCTTCACGCTCGACATGTCGTTCACGGCAACGACGCAGCGCGTCGTGCTGTTCGGGCCGTCCGGCGCGGGCAAGAGCATGACGCTGCAGGCGATCGCCGGGCTGCTGTCGCCCGACGAAGGCACGATCGTGCTGAACAACGAACCGCTGTTCGACGCCGCGCGCCGCATCGACGTGCCGACCCGCGAACGCCGTGTCGCGTACCTGTTCCAGGACTACGCGCTGTTTCCGCATCTGAACGTGCGCCAGAACATTGCGTTCGGGCTCACGTCGGGACTGCGCAACCCGCGCGCGAAGACGGTGTCGCCGGAAGTCGCGTACTGGCTGAAGGCGTTCGATCTCGAAGCGCTCGCCGGGCAGTACCCGTCGCAACTTTCCGGTGGGCAGAAACAGCGCGTCGCGCTCGCGCGCGCACTGGTCGCGCAGCCGCGGATCCTGCTGCTCGACGAACCGTTCGCGGCGCTCGACGGCGCCATGCGCCAGCGCATGCGTCACGAACTCGCCGAGCTGCAGGCGCGGCTCGATATCCCGATGGTGCTGATCTCGCACGATCCCGACGACGTCGCCGCGTTCGGCGACCAGGTCGTGCAGTTGAGCGAAGGACGCGTGCAGGCGGCTCCGCCGCACGCCGAGTGGCCGACGCGCGTCACGTGAGCGCGCGAGGCCGTGGTCGTGGCAGGCACCGTTGGAGCCTGAGAGAAGCCGCGCGTAGCGGCATATGCTGAAAGCGGAAACGAAGCCGGTACCGTGCAGGCACCATGCGATGCCGGCTTCGCCCCGCCCGTCACTCGATCGTCGAAGCGCGCCGCCCTACCTGCTTCGTCACCCCGTCACCGCAAGAATCACGCTCGACGCCTTGAACAGCGCGATCGCCGGCCGGCCGGCGTCGAGCTGCAGCGCAGCGACGCTGTCGTTGGTGACGACGGCCGTCAGCGTCCCGCCGCCGTCGAGCGCCAGTGTCACCTCGCTGTTCACCGCGCCCGCCGCGACGGTTTCCACGCTGCCGCGCAGTTGATTCCGCGCGGACACCTTCAACTCGGGCTCGCCATCGTCGACCGCGAGCACGACCCACGACGCCTTCACCAGCGCGCAGGCGTCCGCGCCAACCTGCAGGCCGAGCGCATCGGCGCTCTCGTGCGTCAGCACGGCAACGATCGGCTGTCCGCCGGGCAGCGTGAGCGTGACCTCGTCGTTGACGGTACCGCGCACGATCGATGCGACCTTGCCGAACAACTGGTTGCGCGCGCTGGTCTTCATCCCGATCCGGCCGATCAACGCCCAGTCGACGTCGAACCCGGACACGGCCGCGCTCGCGGCCTCGATGAACCGGCGATGCTCGCGCTCGATCGTGCGGAACGCGGCGATCAGCGACGTCGCGCGCGGCGTCAGCGTCGTACCGCCGCCGCCCTTGCCGCCCGTCGAACGCGCGACGAGCGGTTCGCCGGCAAGATTGTTCATCGTGTCGACCGCATCCCATGCGGCCTTGTAGCTGAGGCCGACGGCCTTCGCCGCACGCGTGATCGAACCGGTGTCGCCGATCGCCGCGAGCAGTGCGATACGCGCGGCGCCGCCGAGCGTCTGCTCGCCGGCGCGCAGCCACAGCTCGCCGCCCAGTTCGAGCGGTTCGGTGGACGGGGAAGAATGCGGTGTGTCGGTCATCGGGATACGTGCCGGAATCGGGCGGCCATTATAGTCAGCGCGTGCCGGTCAACTCGGCTTGCCGTCGAGCTTCGGCGGCCGCAGGCTGGCCAGCAGCGTCTCAGCGTCGCGCGCCGCGCGCTGCTCGAGCGCCGCGCCGTAGCCGCGCACGAAACCGAGCTGGTACGGCGGCGCCGCGAGTTTTTCGAGGTGATGCAGCGCGACCATCGTGTCGTTCGCTTCGCCGAGCACGCTCTGCACGCGCGTGAGCGTCTTGACCGTCTCGGTGCGCGTGCGGCGCGACGCCAGCGACGCGAAGAATTCGAGCGCATAGCGCAGCCGCTTCGCATCGATCCGCACCTGATGGCGCGCGGCCGTGTCGAGCGACGTGAGCGACGGCGACGCGTAGAGATGACCGAACAGCCGCCGCACGCGCTTCGTCGCGTGGCGCCGCAGCGACGGTGCGTCGCCGTCTTCGGCGGACGGCAGCGCAAGCGAGCCCAGCCATTCGAGCCAGCCGAGCGTCAGCCTTGCATAGCGGGCCGAATGCAGCGCCTGCCGCAGCTCGACCCGCGCAGCCGTGCACTGCGCGCGCGCGGCATCGAGCGTGCCGTTCCACTCGCCGTCGCCACCGTCGGCCGCGATCAGCGCGGGCAGGCTTTCGGTCGCGAACACGTCCCAGTCGCGCACCGTGCCGAGCAGCGAGGCAAGCCAGCGCAGGTCGACACCGAGCGTGTCCCGCCACTGGCGGTCGGCAAAGATCGGGAAGAAACGCATCAGCGTGCGCAGGCGGCGCAGCGCGACACGCATCTGGTGCACGAATTCGGGATCGTCGTGCTCGAGCACGCCGCCTTCGTTGCCGAGCCATTGCGCGGTGATGTCGCCGGACAGCGCGAACAGCGCGGCGCGCTGCGTGCGCACGCCGGCCAGGTCGACGAGCTTTGCCTTGACGGGCCCGTCGGCGGCCGGCTCGGCCGCACATGCGCGATCGATCACGCTCGTCAGCTGCGCGAATGCGGGCCACGCGCCGCTCAATTCGCGCGCCGCGGCAAACAGCGCGTGCAGCGCGGCCGTGCGCGCGGGCAAGGTTTCCCAGTCGGGTGCGGTGAGACGCAGCTCGACATAGCGGCGCGGCGGCTCGCTACCGTGATGCAGCGTGACGTCGTCGAGCGTCATCTCGACCACGACACCGCTGTCGTCGGCCCAGCGCCCGCGCCGCCGTTCGCTGACGAGGCGCAACGCGGACGATTCCGGCTGGGTAGCGACCTCCTCCGGGCGCCCGGCCGAATCCGGCGCGGTGCCGTCGATTTCCCCTGTCGCGACGACGGCCTCGGCTGCGACGGCCGCCTCGGGTACGGGCAGCGGCATCGCGACGACGATGCCCGCATGCTCCGCGTCGAACAGTTCGCGCGCCGTGACACCTGGCGCAAACGCCTTCGTGCGCGATGCGACGACCCGCCTGCCGTGCGCATTCGACTCGACCCACGTCCACCAGCTTGCGCCGGGGCTCGGCTCGGCCTCCTCGATCTGGCACGGCTCGATCGTCACGCGCTCATGGCCGCGGCGCATCCGGACCTGCGGGCAGATCCGCCATGCGCGCACGAGTTCGGCGCCGAAATCACGCTGCGCGCCGCGGGCGCGACTTGCGGCCTTGACCGGCCACCCTTCCAGTGACAGCGACAACACGATTTCCAGCACACGCGACATGGAGGCTCCTGCACATGAAGAATCGCCGGCGCATCGACCGCGCCGGCGTCGTCCGTGAAGCTGCTTCCATAGTACACGTCGCCAAAACTCGCGGGCGACGATCTGGCCCTGTCGTGCTGTCGCAGGTCAAACGGCGTATTGCGCGAGGCCGTTGCCGAACGACCAGTCCTCCTTCAGCACCTCGACAAGACTGATGAATACGTCCTGCTGCCGCACGCCGGGCTGCTGCGCGAGGTTGTCCGCAATCGCCCGGTACAGCGCCCGTTTCTGCTCGAGCGTGCGTGTGTTGTTCGCGGTGATCTGGATCATCACGAGATCGTCGCTGCGCTCGATATCGAGGTAATGGCGACCGAACACGAAGTTCTCGGCCGCATGCTCGGTGACGACCATGAAGATGTCGTCCTCGGGCACGTTGAACGTATGCATCAGCGCGCGATGCACGCCGTCGACGAGCGCCGCGCGGTAGGCGGCCGGTTTGCCTTCGCGGACTGCGATACGGGTGAATGGCATGGTCCTGCTCCTGTCGGTGAAGTTGGCGTTGAAGAACGAAAACACAGCGTCAGGTTAGGCTCGCCGAACTATAATGAACAGTCATCGATAGATATTTCATCTATTTACATCTGAAATGAAAGTCCTTGATCTCGATGCTGTACGCGCGTTCGTGCTGGTCGCCGATCTCGCCAGCTTCACACGCGCCGCCGATGCGCTCGGCACCACGCAGTCGGCCGTCAGCCTGAAGCTGAAGCGGCTGGAGGCACACCTCGGCAAGCCGCTGCTCGCGCGCACGCCACGTGTCATCAAGCTGGCCGCCGACGGCGAGAATTTCCTGCCGGCCGCCCGCGCGCTGCTCGACGCGCACGATCACGCGCTCGGCGCGATCTCGGCCGGCACGCACCGGCTGTCGCTCGGCGTCAGCGAGCATGTCGCGGTGCCCGACCTGCCGGCCGTGCTCACGAGCCTGCATCGGCAGGATCCGGGGTTGTCGCTCGAAATGCATCTCGGAACGTCGACGAACCTGCTCGCGCAATACGACGAACGCCGGTTCGATGCGGTGATCGTGCGGCACGAGCCGGGCGAAGACCCGCCGCGCGAAGACGGCACGCTGCTGTTTTCCGAACCGCTGGCCTGGCTCGCCGCACCGGACTGGGTGCCGCGCGCGGGCGAACCGCTGCCGCTCGCGGTGCTGGCCGGCCCGTGCGGCGTGCGGGCCGCCGCGCTGCGCGCGCTCGACCATGCGGGGCGGCCGTGGCGGGAGCGCTTTACGGGCGGCGGCGTGGCGGCGGTCACGGCCGCCGCTGCCGCGGGGCTCGCCGTCTGCCCGCTCGCGCGGCGGGTCGCGCCGCGCACGCTGGTCGACGTCGGCGCAAAGTTCGGGCTTCCGCCGCTGCCGCTGTCGCAGGTCGTGCTGTATTCGCGCGTGCGCGACGCACGCGCCGGCGCTGCATTGCGCAGGTTTGCCGACAGCCTTGCAATCTCGGCGTAAACTAGCGGATTACGCCGCCCGCAATCTCCAGAAGAATTCCAATGAAATCCGACGCCCGCAAGCACCTCCGTGCCAACCTGCTGATGCTCGCCGCCGCCGCGATCTGGGGCTCGGCTTTCGTCGCGCAACGCCTGAGCCTCGACGTGATCGGGCCGTTCCTGTTCACGGGGCTCCGCTTCCTGCTCGGCGCGCTGGTGCTGGTGCCGCTGCTGATGCTGAACACGGCGTCGCGCACGCAACTCGCGGCGATCCGCCGTGAACCGAAGCTGCTGCTGCCGGGCCTCGCGCTCGGCGGGCTGCTGGCGGTATCGATTTCGCTGCAGCAGATCGGCCTGCAGTACACGCGCATCGCCAACGCGGGCTTCATCAGCTCGCTGTACGTCGTGATCGTGCCGCTGATGGGCGTGTTCGCACGTCACCGGATCGGCCCGGGCACGTGGTTCGGCGCGCTGCTCGCGGCGATCGGCCTGTATTTCCTCAGCATCAACGAGCACTTCTCGGTGCTGTACGGCGACTGGTTCCAGCTCGCCGGCGCCGTGATCATCGCCGCGCACGTGATGGCCGTCGGCCATTTCGCGAAGCGCCACAATCCGCTCGTGCTCGCGTTCCTGCAGTTCGTCGTATGCGGCGCGGCGTGCCTCGCGGTCGGCCTCGTCATCGAGCCGGTCAGCGGCGCGATGCTGCGCAACGCACTGCCGACGCTGCTGTATGGCGGCCTGCTGTCGGTCGGCGTCGGCTATACGCTGCAGGTCGTCGCACAACGCGACGCGGCACCGGCGCACGCGGCCGTGATCTTCAGCATGGAAGGCGTGTTCGCGGCGATCGCCGGCTGGGCCGCGCTCGGCGAAACGCTGACGCTGCGCGCGCTCATCGGCTGCGCGCTGATGCTGGCCGGCCTGCTCGCGTGCCAGCTGCTGCCGAACGGGGACGCCCGGAAAAAGGACGAGGACGCGCTGCCGGCGTGACACGCACCGTCCCTATAATGGCGGTTCGCGTGACTTCCACGCCAACCGCTTCCGACAGGCCAGCTCCGTGACGTCCACTTCCGTCGATCCCGCCGCCGACCTGCTGCGCGAACGCGCAGCGCATTACGCCACCCAGGCGGCGCTGTTCCTGCGCGACCAGGCGCTCTCCACCGCGTCGCACGACCTGCGCAGCCCGCTGAACGCCATGCATAGCTGGGCGTATGTGCTCGAGCGCCAGCTCGCCAACGCCGATCCGAACCTGCAGCGCGCGCTCGCGGGCATCCGCACGGGCATCGACCAGCAGGTCGCGCTGATCGACAACGTGCTCGACGCGCCGCGCGCGGATTCGCGCACGCTCGCCCTCGAGCCGCAGCCGTTCGCGCTGCGCGCGCTGCTCGACGACACGATCGCGCTGGTCCGTTTCGCGCTCGCCGACGCACGGCAGGTCGCGCTCGACGCGACGCTGCCGGACGGCGAACCGTCGTTGACCACCGACCGCGAACGCATTGCTCAGGCGCTGTGGACGATGCTGACGGCGGCCGTCGAAGCGAGCGCCGCTGGCGGCCGCGTGGCGTTCGTGTGCGCACGCGACGGCGTGCAGTTCACCGCACGCGCCACCTGCACCGTCAACGCCGGCGCACTCGCCGATCCCGCGCAGCCGCACGCGTTCGAATCGTTCGCACGGCGCGAGCTGCTGCGCGAGCGCGACGCCAAGCGGATCGCCTGGATCCTCGCGCTTTGCCAGCGCGTCGCGCTCGCACACGGCGGCAGTTTCTCGCACGACGCGTTCGCCGATGGCGCAACCGCCACCCTCACCTTCTCCGTCCCCTGCGAGGCGCCGGTGTAAGCAATCGGCCGCCTGATACATTACAAATTCCTTTCTGGCTCTATACTGATGGGCCTGTCATAACCGGAGTGATTCTTTGTTACAGATCTTCGCGCTCATCGGCGCGTTGTTCCTGGTGGCCCTGAACGGGTTCTTCGTCGCGGCCGAATTCGGCCTCGTCAAACTGCGCGCCACGCGCGTCAAGACACTGGCCCGCAAGCACGGCCTGCGCGGCCGCATCCTCGGCATCGTGCACGGCCGCCTCGACGCGTATCTTTCCGCGTGCCAGCTCGGCATCACGCTCGCGTCGCTCGGCCTCGGCTGGGTCGGCGAACCGGCCTTCGCACAACTGCTCGGCCCGCTGCTCGACCTGATCGGCGTGCAGTCCGAACGCGTCGTGCACCTGATCTCGCTCGTGTTCGCGTTCTCGCTGATCTCGTTCCTGCACATCGTCGTCGGCGAGCTGGCGCCGAAATCGATGGCGATCCGCCAGTCGGAGAAGGTCGGCCTGTGGGTCGCGCTGCCGCTCTACGCGTTCTACTGGGCGATGTATCCGGCGATCTGGGTGCTCAACAACAGCGCCAACGCGGTGCTGCGGCTCGCGGGGCTGTCCGCCGACCACGGCGGCGACGCCCACTATTCGACCGACGAGCTGAAGCTGATCCTGCGCAGCCGCCGCAGCACGGCCGGCAATCCGGCCCAGCCGGCTCGCGGCACGTACAGCAACGACGAGTGGAATACGCTCGCGCATTCGCTCGATTTTTCGTCGATGACCGTGTCGGACCTGATGCGGCCGGCCCATGAAATGATCGGGCTGCGCCGCGACCTGCCGCTGCCGGACAACATGGAAATCGTCGCGCGCCACCGCTTCAGCCGCTATCCGCTGTTCGAGGATGCATCGCGCGAGCAGGTGAGCGGGCTGATCCACCTGAAGGACCTGCTGCTCGCACGTCACGCGGGCGCGGCGCTCGAAGACCTGTCCGACTACGTGCGCCCCGTGCAGTACGTGAGGCCCGACACGCCGGCGCTCGACCTGTTCCGCCGCTTCCGCAAGGGCGCGCCGCACTTCGCGCTGGTCGGCAACAAGGGCGAGAAGCCGATCGGCTTCCTGACGCTCGACAACCTGCTCGGCGCGCTGGTCGGCCAGATCCACGACGAGTTCCGCCAGGGCGACGCCGACTGGAGCCGCCTCGACGACGGCACGCTGATGGGCAAGGGCAGCCTGCCCGTCGTGTCGCTCGAGCAGGCGCTCGGCATCGACATCGACGAAGGTCGCGCGGAATCGGTCGGCGGCCTCGTGATCCAGGCGCTCAGCGACCTGCCGACCGAAGGGCAGCGCGTGTCGTTCGACCGCTTCGACGTCGTCGTGAAGAAGATGAACGGGCCGCGCATCGTGCTCGTGCGCGTCTACCCGAAGATCGCGAAAGAGGCCGACGAATGACGGCCGCGCTTCGCCGCACGCGATGAACGCCGCGCTGCCGCGCTGCTGCGTGATCACGCCGGAACCGGCGTCCGCGTCGGCGGCCGATTGCGCGGCGTTCCTCGACCGGCTGTCGGCCGTGCTCGCGCGCGGCGAGACGCTCGTGCAACTGCGCGTGAAATCGTTCGACGCAGGCGCGTTCGTTTCACTCGCCGCCGAAGCGCTCGCGCGCTGCGACGCGGCCGGCGCACACCTGATGCTGAACGGCCCGATCGATGCGGCCGGCGTGATGCGGCTCGACGGCGCCGGCTGGCATCTCGACGGCACCGCATTGCGCACCGCCGCGCAGCGGCCATTGCCGGCCGGAAGATGGGTGTCCGCCGCCTGTCACACGCGCGACGACCTGCTGCTGGCCGCTCACGCCGGCGCGGATTTCGTCACGCTGTCACCCGTGTTGCCGACGCTCAGCCATCCCGGTGCGCCGACGCTCGGCTGGGCGCTGTTCGAAACGCTGGCCGCCGAAGCCGCGATGCCCGTCTTCGCGCTCGGCGGCATGACGCGCACGCACCTCGACGATGCACGCCGCCACCGCGCATACGGCATCGCGGGCATTCGCGGGTTCTGGTAGTTCGGGATTTCCTGCGGGGCAGCCGGGCGCGAATGCGCCCGGCCTCTCGGACTCTCAAGCGCTCACATCGTCATGCGTTCAGGTTCGGACGCATTCCGCGCCACGTGCCGTCATCGATGCGACGCGCATCGTGCGTGAGCGCATAGCGGTTGACGTCACCCGTCAGCCACGCAACGAGCGCATACGGCGGCAACACCCCTTCATCGACCCGGTCGCGCGCACGCGCCGGCGTCTCGAACACGACTCGCCCTTTCGGTGCGTCGAACGGCAGCGCCTCGGGCGACAGGTTCAACGCAATCGTCAGCGTCTCGTCGTCGGCGAGCCGCCATGACGCGAGCAGCGCGTCGGCATCGCCGTCGCCGTCCGACTTCAGCGCACGCGCATCCTGCGGCCGGCAATCGGACAGCCGCGGTGCGATCAGCTTCGCGCGCACCGCAAGTGCCGACTGCACGAAATGCGCGCGATCGATGTCGCGCGCGGTTTCGTCGAAGATCAACGGAATCTGCGGCGTGAGCAGCGACAGCGCAAGTGCGGCCAGACCGGCCTCCTGCCCGTGGTCGCCCTGCCCGCTGTCGCGCCACGCGCCATCGGACAGCACCAGCGACGTCAACGACAGCCCGCTGTCGGCAACCATGCCTTCTCCCGACCCGGCCGGCTGGAACGCGGCACCGGCCGCGGTCAGCGCGCGGGCGAGCGTGTGGATCGACTGGTGCGTGGAAATGCCTTCGTGGGCCGACGTGTCGCGCCCCGTCAGCCGGTGCAGCGCGCGTTCGCCGCACCCGTTCCACTGTGCATCGAAATGGGTGTCGGCAAGATGCGCCGGATGTCGCTCGCTGCCAAGTACGAGATGGATGAACCGGTCGGCCGGCACGGCCGCGCGCACGCGATCCGCGATCTCGCGCAGCCACGACACACCGATCCGGTCGGCTTCGCGCAGGCGCAGCCCGTCGCAACGGTATTCGTCGATCCAGTACAACGCGTTGTCGCAGAAGAAATCGCAGACTTCCGGATGATCGAGCGCGAGCGGCGGCGCCTGCAGCGGATCGTCGCGCGTATGGAAGAACGGCGCCGCGTAGTGGCGCAGCGCATCGGTGCCGCTGCCGAAGCGCGCATAGTCGAGCTCGAGCAGCACCGCAAGGCCGTAGCCGTGGGCATCGTCGATTAGCGCCTTCAGCGCGTCGGGGCCGCCTTCGACCGCGAGCGGCGCGAACGGCAGGCTGTCGTGCGGCGACGCGAGCAGCTCCAGCGCGGTCACGCCGAGGCGCGCGAGTTGCGGCAGGCGCCGGCGCACGCCGTCGAAGCCGCCCACCGCGTGCGGGCGAATCGCATAGAGCGCGATGTCTTCCCATGCGCGCCCGTGCCAGAACGTGTTGCGCCACGTGAACGCGCGCGGATCGACGACCTCGCTCGGGCCGTTGAGCCCTTCGGGTTGCGAGCGCGACGCGGGATCGGGAATCGATACCGTATCGTCGAGGCGATAGCGGTAAAGCGCACCCGCACCACAATCGGCAAAGACTTCGAACCAGTTCGTGCCGGCCGCCGTCATCGGGACGAACAACGGGCCGAAGCCGGTATCGAGTTCGAGCTGGACCTGCGTGCTGCCCGGCGCCCACACGCGAAAGTGCGTGCGCGGCGTCGCGCAGAGCGCGCCACAGGGCTGTGCGCCGAACGGCAAGCAGTGGATGTGGTGCTGCGCATACGGATCGTGCGGACAATCGGACATCATGCGCTCCTCGTGCGTGCCGAGCGGCATGGCCGCGCCAGCGGGGCGCGGCGCATCGGGGCCCGGCATGCGACGGCCAGGCGGGGGGAGAGAAACGAGTATGCGCCGGATTCGCCACCGCGATGCATCGTTCCCGGACATTTTTAAATACGAATCGACCCCGGGAAAACCCGCAATCCGGCGGGCTCCGGCGAGTCAGGTAGCAGCCATACCGGAATGGCTGCTCGCCTTGTTGCACCGGCCGCGCACGCTTACGCTCTGCGCCATGCTCGCGGACACGTCGTCCGCGCCCGACCCGAGGAACCCGCCATGTCGCTTCCCGCCAGCGCCGCCAAATTCGATCCCGCACGCGCACACGAATACGCCGAGCAATCCCGCATCGCGCTCGCCGGCTACGATGCGTGCCACGAACTCACCGCGTGCATGCTCGCGTCGGCGATCGATGTGCCCGACGCACGGATTCTCGTCGCGGGCGCGGGCGGCACGGGGCAGGAAATCTGCGTGGCGGCCGCGCTCGAGCCGGGCTGGCGGTTCACGGCCGTCGACCCGTCCGCGCCGATGCTCGCGCTCGCACGTTCGAACGTCGAGGCCGCGGGATTCGGCGCGCGCACGGCGTTCGTCGAGGACGGTGTCGATGCGTTGCCCGATACGCCCGCGTTCGACGGCGCAACGCTGATCGGCGTGCTGCATCACGTCCCCGGCGACGAAGCGAAGGCAGCGCTGCTGCATGCGATCGCGCGGCGCCTGAAACCCGGCGCGCCGCTCGTGCTCGCCGGCAACCATCGCCGCTACGCGGACCACCCTCGCCTGCTCGACGCATGGCAGCAGCGCTGGCGCATGAAAGGCGCGACACCCGACGCGGTGCGCGCGCAGCTCGCGAAGATCCTGCAGGGCGCCGATCCGCCCGCGTCCGAGGAAGCCGTCTTCGACCTGCTGCGCGAGGCGGGCTTCGATGCGCCGCTGCGCTTTTTCGCGAGCCTGTTCTGGGGCGCGTGGATCGCGGTGCGGCGCGCGTGATGGATCGGGGCGGTCGGCCAGACGCGGTCGGCTGGACGCGGCCCGTCACGGCGCGCAACGCGTTTCGTGTGCGCGCCATACGCGGTGGGTATGATGTCGTTCCCGCCCCCACTTCCGGCGTCGCCATGCTCACCGTCCATCACCTGAACAACTCGCGCTCGCAGCGCGTGCTCTGGCTGCTCGAAGAACTGGATGTGCCGTACGAGATCGTGCGCTACGAACGCGATCCGAAAACGATGCTCGCGCCACCCGAGTTGCGTGCGATCCATCCGCTCGGCAAGTCGCCGGTCGTCACCGACGAAGGCCGCACGTACGCCGAATCGGGCGCGATCATCGAATACCTGGTCGAACGCTACGGCAACGGGCGCCTCGCGCCGCCGCCCGGCACGCCCGAGCGGCACGGCTACACGTACTGGCTGCACTACGCGGAAGGGTCGGCGATGCCGCCGCTGCTGCTCAAGCTCGTCGCGCTGCGAATCGCGCACGCGCCGATGCCGTTCTTCGCACGGCCGATCGCGCGCAAGATCGCCGACACGCTGCAATCGAGCTTCGTCGATCCGCAGATCGCGCTGCATCTCGGCTATCTCGACGACACGTTGAGCCGCACCGGCTGGTTCGTCGGCGACGGGTTCAGCGCAGCCGACATCCAGATGAGCTTTCCGCTCGAAGCCGCGACCGCGCGCGGGGGCGGCAGCCGGTATCCCGCGATCGCGCGCTTCCTCGATGCGATCCACGCGCGGCCCGCGTACCAGCGGGCGCTGGAGCGCGGCGGCCCGTACGACCTGCTCAAGTAGCCCTGGCCTGCGTCAGCTCAGCAGGCCCGCCGCGACGTTGATCGACAGCCCGAGCACGGCCATGTTGAAGTAGAACGACAGGATCGACTGCGCGAGCACCGAGCGCCGCGCGGAACGGTTCGTCAGCGACACGTCGGCGGTCTGCGACGCGACCGCGAGCGTAAACGCGAAATACAGGAAATCCCAGTAATCGGGCTCGGGGTTCTGGTCCGGGAAGCGCAGCGCGCGATCCTTGCTCGGCGAGCCGTAATAGAGCCGCGCATAGTGAAGCGTGAAGATCGTCGGGATCAGGAACCATGCGCCGAACAGCGTCGCGCCCGTGATCGCGTAGTGGCTGAGCCCCGCGCTGAAGCCGACGCTCTTGGCGGTCGCGAGTTCGATCGCGATCGCGGCGACGCTCGCGACGGTCGCGAGGCACACGACGGTCAGCACGGTCGTCGCGTTTTCATCCTCGCGGATCGCGATATCACGCACCTGGTGATGATGCGCGGTGATCATGCGCACCCACATCAGCACGAGATACAGCCAGATCGCGCAATCCCAGCCGATCAGCGCACGCACGGTCGGACGCAGCGAAAAAGGCAGCAGCACCGCGCACAGCACGCCGGCGACGAACGCCGCGACCATGCGCGGCCGGTTGCGTAATACCTGCGGATAAATCGTCATCGTGTGATTCCGAAAGCAAATGGAAAGGGTTCGGCCGGCGCGCGGGACGGCCCACCGCGCCGCACCGGTGGGGACTGCCCCGATTATCGTCATTCCATCGTGACGTGGCGATGGGGGCGCGAGCGCCTAAGATATTGGGATGACTGCCACCGCCCCCCTCTGCCACCATCCGGCGAACACGGCTGGCCGCGACTTCGCCGTCGGCGACCTGCACGGCTGCGTGGATGTGCTGCGCGCGCTGCTGCACGACATCCGCTTCGATCCGGCTCGCGACCGCCTGTTTTCGGTCGGCGACCTCGTCGACCGCGGCCCTGCCTCCGAAACCACGCTCGACCTGCTCGACCGCCCGTGGTGCCACGTCGTGCGCGGCAATCACGAGGAAGTGATGAGCCTCGTGGCGCGCGGCAAGCTGTCGCCCGACGCGTGGCGCGGGATCGGCGGCGACTGGGGCGCCGACCTGCCGCCGGAACGGTTGCACGCGCATGCGGCGCGCGTCGACGCGTTGCCGCTGGTGCGCGTGATCGGCGACGGCCCCGGGCGCTTCAACGTGCTGCACGCGGAATTCTTCGGCTCGGATGCCGATCTCGACACGGGCAGCTATTCGCACGACGTGCGCGAGCGGCTGATCTGGGGCCGCGATCTCGTCCAGGGGCTCGCCGATCCGGCGAGGCAGGCCGGACTGTCGCTGACCTGCACCGGGCACACGCCGGTGCGTGCGCCGCAGCGGATCGGCGCGCAGTGGTTCATCGACACGGGCGCGTTCGCGCCGGCCGGGCGGCTCACGCTCGCCGAGCCGCGCACCGGGCGCACGTGGTCGATGACGCAGGCCGAAGCGCGCGAACGCCACTCGGGCGACTGGCCGCTGCCCTGAGGCGCTGATGCCCGTGGGCGGGCCCTAGCCGACCTGGTTCAGTTCGAACACCGCATCGACGGCCGAGCCGTTCCAGTTGTATTCGAGGTACGCCGCGTGATGGCAGTCGCGCAGCAGCGCGGTGCGGAACGCCGCCAGGCACTCGCCGCGCGGGTCGCGCACCGACGGATAAACGATGCCCGCGCCGCCGGCATTGCGCACCGCGCGACCGAGCGCCTGCCCGGCGCTGTAATCGAGCGGATGCAGCAGCGCCGGATCGCGCTTCGGCCACACGCGTATATCGGCCACGTCGCCTTGCGCGATCACCGTATAGAGCCGCATCTGCTGGCGCATCGGCGGCTCCCTCGTCGCGGCCAGGAACAGCGCGCTGTGATAACGCGTTTCGGCGATCGCCGTGTCACGCGAACGCGCGCAGTAGAACACGCCGTAGCTGCCATCGGAGAAACGGCTGCCCTGCGGATTCAAGTGCGTGAACGCGGCCATGATCGGCCCCCAGCCCAGCCCGTAGCGGCGCTCGGCGGGCGGCACGAGGTCGAGCGTGCCGACTTCGTTGCGGATGCGGTCGTTGGTCAGCGATTCGAGCGCGTAAAGCGCGTCGAAATCGTCCGCCGAGGCCACGCGGTCGAACAGGTTGATCGCCGGAAAGCGAGTGGGGATCACGCGATAGGCGGGTGCCCAGTCGACCGCGGTCGTGGGCCATTGTTGTGCTTGGATCGGCATTGTCACGCCCAGCCACCTCGCATCGCGTCGAGATATTGCCGGACGGCGACCAGATCGCCGACGTTGCCGGCGAGCATCCGGTCGAGTGCGCGCCTGCCGCCGAACGGCGCCGCATCGTTGGGCCGCTTGACCCACGCATCGGCCGCGGCCGGCTGCGGCAGCAGGATCTGCAGCGCCTTGTAGATGCCGAGCAGCAGCGATAGCCGCTCGAGCGTATCGCGCGGCAGCCGCGCCGATTCCGGCGTGGACTTCCACTTGAAGAACGTCGAACGGCCGGGCGACCCGAGCAGCACGATCTGCTCGTCGATCGTCAGCTCCCAGTCGCGCGCGATGTTGAAAAACGCACGCAGGCCGGCCGCCGACATCTGCGCGACCGAGGCCTGCGGCGGGGCGGAATGCGATTCGTAGGCGGGCTGTGACATGATCGTTAGTCTCGAAACGAATTTACTAACAAGATTAGTCCATTTTCGTATTTTTGCAAGGGTCAAGACCCGTCGATTGGCGATTGCTTCCAACGAAACGATATTTTTTGTCCATTCTGGACTCGGATTTTATTTTCTGCGTTAATGACCGTGCGGACACCGCGCGCAGACGCGGCTCGGGTCCGTGAAACCGTGTCGCACAGAAACCGGAAGCACCCCGCCAAGGAACGCACCATGAAGAGACTGATTGCCGCTGTTTCGATCGCCCTGCTCGCGGTATCCGCAGGCCCCGCCGTCGCGAAGGACTGGACCACGATCCGCTTCGGCACCGATGCCAGCTACGCGCCGTTCGAGTCGAAGGCACCCGACGGCAAGCTCGTCGGTTTCGACATCGACCTCGGCAACGAGATCTGCGCGCGCCTGAAGGCGAAGTGCGTGTGGCTCGAGAACGATTTCGACGGGATGATTCCGGCGCTGAAGGCGAAGAAGTTCGACGCGGTGCTGTCATCGATGTCGATCACGCCGCAGCGCGCGCAGCAGATCGGCTTCACGACGAAGATCTACAACCAGCCGACGCGGCTCGTCGTGAAGAAGGGCTCGCCGCTGCTGCCGACGGCCGAATCGCTGAAGGGCAAATCGATCGGCGTCGAGCAGGGCACGACGCAGGAAACGTACGCGAAGGCGTACTGGGGCAAGCAAGGTGCGAACGTCGTGTCGTACCAGAACCAGGACGGCGTGTACGCGGACCTGACCTCGGGCCGCCTCGACGCGGCGCTGCAGGATGAAGTGCAGGCGGCCATCGGGTTCCTGAAATCGTCGCGCGGTGCGAACTACACGTTCGTCGGCCCCGAGCTCGTCGACGAGAAGGTGCTCGGCATCGGCGCGGGCATCGGGCTGCGCAAGGAGGACACCGACCTGAAGGCGAAGATCGACAGCGCAATCCTCGACATGGTCAAGGACGGCACCTACAAGCGGCTCGCGTCGAAGTACTTCGACTTCGACATCTACGGCGGCTGAAACGGCGTCGCGCGCGTACGGGCGCCACACCCGTCGCGCGCGTCCGACCGCCCCTCCCCTACAACCAGACGGCGAGCGCATGATGCCGTTTGCCGTCACATCGAATGCATCATCCGTCGTACGTGCGGCACGACGCTGCGCATTTCATTCGGATTGCAGATTGATCGTTCGCGGGGGCAATGCCCGGCGCGAACAGCAATCGTGCTGCTTCAGTCAGTAGGCGAATATCGGGCGTCGAGGTACCGGCGCCCGTGCGCACATGCCCTTGCGAATCGGGTTCGCGTGCAGGAAAGTGCCGACCCGGCGCGGATGACCGGCAATCAGCCGGATCCGCCTCGCACCGGGCGCGGAGAGATGGCCTGTCGATGCATGCCGGCCGGCTGCGAGAACGACGTTGGATCGGCGATGCTCCGAGTCACTGCGATCGCGGCCTGCTTGCCGCAGTGTGTAGCGATCGTTCATTTTTCTTCCCCGTATCAGTCTGATGGTTGTTCCGGCAACCGGACGAAGCCGGTGCTCCGACGATCAGATGACGACGCTCCGTGCTCGCCGGAACGCGGCTGTCGTGCCGCGCTCCGCCGCCGCATCCCCGCGGACTGTGTCCTGGCCGGTACTGACAGGGTTCGCTGCCGAACCGGACGGACCTTGCATCGTCGACTTTCGCAAGACCACTTTCGCAAGGAGCGGGCCAGCTTCGCGCAAGCCCGCCCGGACAAGGGGTTGACCGGGCAGCATGGCGGCCGGAACGGGTGCGGAAGGCGGGAAGTTACGAAACTGAAACACGCGGCGCACGGCACGCAGCGGCCACGTGGCGGCCCTGCCTTGCCGGATAAGGCTGAACAATGGAGCACGGCATTTTTACCGATGGACGGCCGGCCGCTCACCCTGATTCGCCGCGCAAATTTGCCTGGCTGCCGAAGCGAAATGTTTCATGCGCTTTACATGCTGTCGGCGGCCCGCGAGCCGCGGGTTGTCCGCGCGTGGCGCAGCGCCGTAGTCGTGCCGTGCGTGCCGCCCGTCACGTTCTTGCTGCACCGGCCCTGGACCGATCGCCGCCCCGGTTCACGCGTCGCGCGTGCACCGCTCAGCCGACCCGCTGATGCCCTGCGTCGCCGGACGGCGTGCCGTCATGCCCGCCGTTGTCGCCGTTCCCGCCGCTGTTGTCGTGATCGTTCAACCCGTGCTCGATCATCATCCGGTAGAGCGTCACGCGCGATATGCCGAGTTCGGCAGCGGCCTTGTTGATGCGGTGGTCGTTGCGCAGCAGCGCATTCTCGATCGCGGTGCGCTCGGCGAGCGCCCGCGCCTGTTCGAGCGTCACGGGCTCGGTTTCGCCCGGCGTGTCGAGCCCGAGATCGTGCGGCGTCAGCAGCCTGCTCTCGGCCATCACGATCGCGCGCCGCACGCGGTTGATCAGCTCGCGCACGTTGCCGGGCCACTCGTAGCGCCGCATCGCGTCGAGCGCGGCCGACGTGAAGCCGCTGATCTTGCGGCCGCTGTCGGCCTTGTACTTCTGCAGCACGTAATGCGCGAGGATGTCGATGTCCTTGCCGCGTGCGCGCAGCGGCGGCTCGTGGATGCGCAGCACGCACAGGCGGTGATAAAGGTCCGCGCGGAAGCGTCCGGCCTCGACCGCGCCGTCGAGATCCACGTGGGTGGCCGAGATGATCCGCACATCGACCGGAATCGATTCCTGCCCGCCGAGCCGCTCGATCTTCCCTTCCTGCAGGAAACGCAGCAGACTTGCCTGGCTTTCGACCGGCATGTCGCCGATTTCGTCGAGAAACAGCGTGCCGCCGTTTGCGGATTCGATCCGGCCCGCACGCCGCTGGTTCGCGCCGGTGAACGCACCGCGTTCGTAGCCGAACAGTTCCGACTGCAGCAGATGATGCGGAATCGCGCCGCAATTGATCGCGACGAACGGCCCCTTGCCGCGGCCGGAGCGCTCGTGAATCGCGAGCGCCGTCAGCTCCTTGCCGGTGCCCGACTCGCCCGAGATGAACACGCTCGCGTCGGTCTTTGCGACCTTGCGGATCGTGCTGAACAGCTGCTGCATCGCCTCGCAGTTGCCGATCATCCCGTGTTCGCCGATCGACGCCGCATAGGCCGCGCCGTCGACGCGATCGAGCGCGGCCATCCCGCGCGCATGGCCGAGCACGTGCGAAATCCATTCGTAGGGCAACGGAAGGGTCACGTAATCGAAGCAGTAGCTGCGGATCAGTTCGCGCACGGCGGGGCCGATCGTGATGCCGGCCTGCGCAATGGAAATCCAGCCGATCGCCGGCTGGCTCAGGCACGCCTTCAGCGCGGGATAATCGCGCGACGTAAACCCGGTGAAATCGACCAGACCGGCGGCGACGGTCACGCCGGACGTCATGTTCTGCGCGGCGCCGGCCGTCTTCGCGACGGAGATTTCCCAGCCGAGCCCGCGCAGTTGCGCAAGCAACGGCTCGTCGGGCGAACGCATGATCACGAACAGCTTGCGTCCGTCTTCGGGCGCGGTGACGGACACATGCGTCGTCTCGGACACCGCTTGCCCGTTTGCGTCAGGTGACCTAGCAACCATCGTTGTTCCCCGCTTGGCGTTGGTATCGCGCCGGCTCGCCGTCGCACGCGACGGACCTCGATAGAACCGACATATTGGCCGCATTTCCGTCCGAATAAAATCCCCCCGCGCACGAATCACGCGAGAGGTGGACATTGTCATGAACGGTATATCGATGCGGCCGACGCAAGGCTAGATGGGTGTTATCCCGGTGGCGTACGCGGCGCGAACCCTGAACGGGCGGCTGCGCGGCGCGCAAAGCCGCGCCGGTGCTGGCGCATGGCGTTCGCGGGCGATGCGCTGCACGGAGGATCGGCCCGCCCGCGCATGCGTGCGCAGCCGGTCGAGCGGCCGGCCGGACGCCCGCGCAGCCGGTTCGAATTGACTTCGGTCAATCGTCAGAGGAAGCCGGCTGATGCACGAATGCAACATGCGCGGCCCGATGCCGCGCGCGCCGGCGCATCGGCGGCTTCAGCGGCCCGATGCGAGCGGTGCCGGCGCGTTCGCGCGACCGCGGCCGGCCGGCGTGCCGCCGTGTTCGCCGTAGGCGGCGGCGAGCGCGTCGACCCGCGCCAGATGGTGGTGGTTGTCGTGATCCCACGGATGGAAGCCCGGCCGGAAGAAGCTCAGCCATTCGCCGGCGATGCGCGGGAACAGCCCGCGGCGCGGCCCGTACAGGAACGCGATCATCCGCAGCATGCCGCGCACGTGATGGCCGGCGCCGCGATCGCGCCACAACAGCGTCGCGTGCATCAGGAACACGGTCGGCCAGAACGTCAGCGTCGTCAGCAGATACACGCCGATGCGGATCAGGTAACGGCGCAGCCCCGGTTCCATCGCGGCGTTCCATACGTCGAACGACACGGCCTTGTGCTCGGTTTCCTCGAGTGCGTGCCAGATCCACATCTGGCGGTAGCCCTCTACCGAGCCGTCGAGGCGCGTCGGGTCGCGCAGCAGCCAGTCGGCAAGCATCGCCGTGTAGTGCTCCGCCGCGACCGTATGCGCGAGCTGCACCGAATGCGGGAGCTTGCGCTTCATGTAGCCGAGCACCGTCCACACGCGCTTGTCGAGCTTGCGCGCGGGCAGGTGATTCGCCTGCATCAGCTCGTTGTACTCGATGTGCTCGCGCGTGTGCATCGCCTCCTGGCCGATGAAGCCGAGCACCTGCTGCTTCAGCACGGGATCGTCGATCCGGTCGCGGTAGTTGCGCACCGAATCCATGAAGAAACGCTCGCCGGCCGGGAACAGCAGCGACAACGCGTTGAAGAAATGGGTCACGTGCGACCCGAGGCCATGCCAGTCCTTCGCGCGTTCGACCGGCAGGTCGAAGCGCAGGTCGCGGCGCACCGGCATGATCCCGGCTGCGGTGGCGGAAGCGGCTGACTTCATGTTCATCGTTCTCCTGGTTCCGGAGCGGCCCGGCGCGTCACTCGACGCGGCCGGCGCGGGCCCGGGCGGCGCGTCGCGCACCGCCAAAATCTTGACATCGACAGATGTAAAGATAGGCCGCCCGCAGCGGCACGCGCAAGCTGCGCGGTAGATGCGCGCTTCCAAACAGGGCACGGTCGAAAAGGCGGAAAAAACGGCGTTCGAACGGCATCCGGACGGGGCGGGATTCGAACGCGCGCGGTGGCTCGCGAGCGATACGCGCTGACCCGCGCGGTGCCATGGTGGCGGCCCGAAAGCCCCGTGTGGCGGGTGTTTCGCGGAATCCGGCGAAGCGGCGCGGCACGCTACCGAGCTCCCCGGTAGCACCGATTCATACACCCGCCGCACTCGCGCGGTGCAACCGCCGTCGCGAGGCTCGCAAAAAATTCAAACACGCGTTCCATTTGCGTTTCGGACGATCGCGGCCGAGGTGGTGCGCCGCCGCCCGCGACACGCGCGCGACCGGGCGAAAGCCACGAGCGGCGGCCCGCTGCGCGCTCGCCTACAATAGCGGTTTTACCCATCCTTTTTCAGGAGAAGTCATGTCTGTCATCACGACCGAATCGGGCCTCAAATACGAAGACCTGACCGAAGGCACCGGCGACGTAGCGCAAGCCGGCCAGACCGTCAGCGTCCACTACACGGGCTGGCTGACCGACGGTCAGAAATTCGACTCGAGCAAGGATCGCAACGACCCGTTCGCGTTCGTGCTCGGCGGCGGCATGGTCATCAAGGGCTGGGACGAAGGCGTGCAGGGCATGAAAGTCGGCGGCGTGCGTCGCCTGACGATCCCGCCGCAACTCGGCTACGGCCCGCGCGGCGCAGGCGGCGTGATTCCGCCGAATGCCACGCTCGTGTTCGAAGTCGAACTGCTCGACATCTGACACCGCACTCGAGCCGCTAGCTGACGCCCTGCCTCATGGCACACCTTCCGTCCCCCACCGTCGCGCTGCAACGCTACGACACGCTCGAAGCGTCGGACGTGCACGACTTTCACCAGATCGTGCTCGGCATCGACGGCGCGATGGTGATGGCGGTGGACGGCGTCAGCCAGCGGCTCGACCGGCACGGCGCGTGGCTGGTTCCGGCCGGCGCCCGCCACGATTACGCGGGCCTGGGCGAGAACCGCCAGCTCGTGCTCAATCTTCCCCTCGCATCGCTCGCGGTGCCGCAGCGGCTATTCGACAGCGCGCGCGCCGTGGCGATCGATCCGGCACTGACGTCGCTGGTCGCGCAGATCGCGGCCGCCGCCGCGCAACTCGAAGCACCCGCCGGCGACGCGCAGCACGCGGCCGCGCACCGTTTCCAGTGGCAGGCCGCCGCGCGGCTGTGCGGCGCGCTGATCGACGAACGCGACATCGCCGCGCCCGCCTCGGGCCTCGATTTCGCGCGCATCGACCGCTGGCTGCGCGCACGGCTCGCGGAGCCGCTACGCATCGCCGATCTCGCCGCGCACTGCGGCTACGGGATGCGCCGCTTTCATCAACTGTTCGTCGACGCATTCGGCGAAACGCCGCATCGCTACCTGCAGCGGCTCAGGCTCGACGCGGCCGTGATCCTGCTCGCGGACGGCCGGTATCCGCTCGTCGATATCGCCGGGATGGTCGGCTTCGCGGATCAAAGCACGTTCACGCACGCTTTCACGAAGCGCTTCGGCGTTGCGCCGGGTCGCTGGCGCGGCGAGCGGCATTGAACGCAGCCGCGGTCCCGCGCTGAACACGCTTCAACGCACGTAGCGGCACGGCTCGGCAAACCGCGTTCGCGCCGGCCCGGCCGCAGCATTCGTCGTTCCCGCTTCGTTCCCGCTCGCTACCCCACTGCTTCGCATCTGGCGTTTCGACGCTTCACGTTCCGCTGAAACATCGCCTGCCGGCCGCGTCCTACGATTGACGCATGGATACGACCACCCCCACCCCTGGCTTCCCGTCCGCGCTCGCCCGCGTCGTCGCGACCGTCAGCACCGGTTTCGTCGTCACGCAGCTCGACGTGACGATCGTCAACATCGCGCTCGCGCATCTCGCCGGCGACCTGCGCTTGCCGGTCGCCGGCCTGCAGTGGGTCGTCGATGCGTACACGCTCGCGTTCGCGGTACTGATGCTGTCGGGCGGCGCGCTCGGCGACCGCTTCGGCGCGCGCCGCCTGTACATCGCCGGCCTCATGCTGTTCGCGCTGGCGTCGCTCGCGTGCGGCGCCGCGAGCGCGCCCGCGATGCTGATCGCGGCGCGCGCGCTGCAGGGCGTCGGCGCCGCGGCGATGCTGCCCAATTCGCTCGCGCTGCTCAACGACGCGTGCCGGCACGACCCGCACCTGCGTGCGCGGGCCGTCGGCTGGTGGACGGCGGCCGGTTCGATCTCGATCGCGGCCGGCCCGGTCGTCGGCGGCCTGCTGATCGCGACGTGGGGCTGGCGCGGCATCTTCCTCGTGAACCTGCCGCTGTGTGCGGCCGGGCTGGCAGCCGCCTTCGCGTGGGTACCCGCGCGCCGCGTGGCGGTGACGCCGGCCGCGTCATCCCGCGCCTCCGTCCGTGCACTCGACCTGCGCGGCCAGTTCATCGCGATCGCGATGCTGACCGCACTGACCGGCGCCGTGATCGAATGGCGGCCGCTCGGCTTCACGCATCCGGTCGTCGCCGGCGGTTTCGCGCTGGCCGCACTCGCCGCGCTCGCATTCGTCGCGGTGGAAGCACGCACGGCCACGCCGATGCTGCCGCTGTCGCTGTTCCGCCATCGCACGTTCAGCGCGGCCGTGCTGTTCGGGATCTGCGTGAACCTCACGTACTACGGCACCGTGTTCGTGCTCGCGCTGTACCTGCAGCGCGCACGCGGCGAATCGGCGTTGCAGGCGGGCCTCGCGTTCCTGCCGCTGACGGGCGGCTTCCTGTTGTCGAACCTCGCGAGCGGCCGCGTCGTGGCGCGTCACGGCCCGCGTGCGCCGATGCTGGCGGGCGCGCTCGTCGCCGCGCTCGGTTACGGGTCGCTGCATTTCGTCGACGCATCGACGCCGCTGGCCCTCCTGCTCGTGCCGTTCCTGCTGATTCCGACGGGTATGGGGTTCGCGGTGCCGGCGATGACGACCGCCGTGCTCGCGTCGGTCGCTCCCGAACGAGCCGGCATCGCGTCGGCCGTGCTGAATACCGCGCGGCAGGCCGGCGGCGCGATGGGCGTCGCAGCATTCGGCGCGCTCGCCGGCGGTGGCGGCGCTGGGCAGGTCGTGGACGGGTTGCGGATCGAAACGGCCGTATCGGTCGCGCTGCTGGTCACCGCCGCGCTGCTCGCGACGCTGGTGCGGCACGATGCGCATCGCGGCGCGTCGCCCGCGCGTCAGGTCGTGGCGGCAGCCGATTGAACAACGGGTGCGGTCATGCGTCGCCGACCTTCTTCACAAGCGTCTCGCCGGCCTTCAACGGCCGGCCATCGTCATGCCGCAGCGCGAGCTTGCGGATTGCGCGCCCGGTACCGCGGTCGACCAGCACCGAATGCGGCTCGCCGCGCGCGAACAGGTTCGCCTCGCCCCACTGCCGCAGCATCACGATCACCGGAAACAGTCCCTCGCCCTTCTTGGTGAGCGCGTACTCCTGATACGCGCTGCCGTCCGACGCCGGCACGACGTCGAACACGCCGGCGTCCACCAGCATCTTCAGCCGATCGGACAGGATATTGCTCGCGACGCCGAGGCTCGCGCGGAAATCGCCGAAGCGGCGCACGCCGTCGAACGCGTCGCGCACGATCAGCAACGCCCAGCGATCGCCGACGATATCGGTTGCCCGCGCCACCGGGCACGGCGAATCCGCAAGACTTTTCTGCCTGGCCATGTTCCTCTCCGCAATCTTGCCGGCCGCCTTCGCGGCAACGCCGGCCATCCGTGCACGGACATCTCGCCCGACGCACAACAGGTTGCATTTTAAAACTACTTTTCCTACACTCCACACCAGTTTCAATTTGCAACTACTTTGCACGAGGGAACCCATGGAGTCTTCCTGTCATACCGGCACCGTTGCATCGAACGGCCCTGCGCATGCGGCACACCCGGCCGATGGCGGCCGCTTGTCCGCGGCACGCGTCGCATTGTTGGCCGTCTGCTGCGCGGCCAGTGTCGCAAACGTCTACTACGCGCAACCGCTGCTCGATTCGATCGCGCGGGATTTCGGTGTGTCGCAGGCGGCCGTCGGCGGCGTCATCACCGCGACGCAACTCGGCTGTGCGCTCGCCCTGCTGTTCGTCGTGCCGCTCGGCGACCTGCTGAACCGCAAGCGACTGATCACCGTGCAGCTTCTGCTGCTGACGGCGGCCTGCATCGGTGTGGCCGCATCGTCGACGCGCGTCGCACTGCTGGCAGGGATGGTCGCGGTCGGGCTGCTCGGCACCGCGATGACGCAGGGGCTGATCGCGTGCTCGGCCGCGCTCGCGGGCGCCGGCGAACGCGGGCGCGTGGTGGGCGCCGCGCAAGGTGGCGTCGTGGTCGGGTTACTGGCCGCGCGCTCGCTGGCAGGCGTCGTCACCGATATCGCGGGTTGGCGGGCCGTCTATCTGGTGTCGGGTGCCCTCGCGATCTCGATGCTCGCGCTGGGCGCGGCGGCGGCGGCCCGCGCGGGCCGGCTCGCGGACCGCGGGCGCGGCGAAGCGACGACCGGCGTCGCGCTCGCACTGCTCGCGTGCTCCTGGCTACCGCTCGCGTTCGGCGATACGTCGATCGCGCTGCTGATCGTCGGCATCGTGCTGCTCGATGTCGGCGGGCAGGCGGTCCATGTCGTCAACCAGAGCATGATTCTCGGCGCGCGGCCCGACGCGCATGCGCGCCTCGTCGGCTGCTACATGCTGTTCTATTCGGCCGGCAGCGGGCTCGGTGCGATTGCGTCGACGATGATGTATGCGCGCGCCGGATGGACGGGCGTCTGCGTGCTCGGCGCGGTCGTGAGCGTGGCGGCGCTCGGGGTCTGGGCCGCGACGCTCAGGCGCGCGTGATGCGTGCCGGCACCGCGTATCGGATGGAGAAGGCCGGCCCTTCGCGGCCGGCCGGTACGCGAACCGGCCGCGCACGCGCGCCGGTTCGGCTTTCGGTTCGGCGCGCAAGTAGCGCGCCGCGAGCGCTCAGCCTGCCGCCTGGATCGCCTCTTCGTACACGCCGGCAACGCGTCGTGCGATCACCGCGTTGTCGAAATGATCGCGCGCATAGCGCTTGCACGCGGCCTCGTCGGGCAGCGTGATCGCGCCCGACAGCGCGGCACCGAGCCCTTCCGCGATCGCGTCCGCGCCCGTGGACGGCAGCACGAGATCGTCGGACAGCCCGGCAACCGCCTCCGGCAGCCCGCCGACCGGCGTGACCAGCACCGGCGTGCCGGACGCCAGCGATTCGACGGTGATCAGCCCGAAGCCCTCGAGCGCGACCGTCGGCACGACGCTGACCGTCGCCGCGCGGTACAGCGCCGCGAGATGGTTGTCGGGCACGAAGCCGAGCAATTTCACGTTGTCCTGCAGCCCGGCCGCATCGATGCGCTGCTGCAGTTCCTCGCCGATCTTGCCCTTGCCGGCGATCAGCAGCAGCACGTCCGGGTGACGGTGCTTGAGGAGGCCGATCGCGTCGATCAGGTCCTCCAGCCCCATGCGCCGCACGAGCCGGCGCACGGCCAGTACGATCGGCCGGTCCTGCGGCAGTTGCAGCTTGTGGCGAGCCTCGGCCGGTGTGAGCGGCGTATCGAACTGCGC
Source organism: Burkholderia lata (assembly GCF_902499335.1). GTDB lineage: Bacteria > Pseudomonadota > Gammaproteobacteria > Burkholderiales > Burkholderiaceae > Burkholderia > Burkholderia lata_B. The sequence goes on from NZ_CABVQK010000001.1 coordinate 242,239, forward strand.
GGTATCGACGCAGCCGGGAATCACGCGCACGCGCGACGGATCGATCCCGTAGCGGTTCGTCAGGATCTGGCCGAACGCCTGCGACAGCACGATCAGCCGCGACGAACGCGTATAGACGGCCTGTTCGAGATAGCGCTTCGCGCGCTGGCCGAGCGACGCGGCGCCCTCGACCTGGCTTTCGTCGGCCCACGGCCCCTGGAAGTGCGACACCTGCGGAATCCCGCGCATGACGTCGAGGCCCGGGAACGTGTACAGCGCGAAGTGCGACGAGATCACGTCCGGCCGCTCGCTGCGGACCTCCTCGCGCAGCGCGCGCCGCGCGGCGAGCATCCGGCGCGCGAGCGGCTCCGTTGCGGGGCCGAAGCCCTGGATCGCACCGCCCGTGTCGTCGGCGACCTTCGGCGAGCCGGCGACGAGCCCGCGCACCTCGACGCCCGCGCCCGGCAGCGCGCCGACGAGCGAGTAGTACATCCGGTCGAGGCCGCCCGCGCGTTCGGGGAACCAGTGCATGCCGATCTGCAACGATTTGATCGGCCGGGAAGATTGGGACATCACGTTTGCTCCTGCGTGACCGCATGCTCGACCCGCTCGAAAGCGGACGGCTGCGAGGGTTGGCCGATGCGCCGGTAAAGCGCGACATACTGGGCGCCCATGTGCGCCCAGCCGAAACGGGTCATCAGTTCGCGGGCTGCATCGCCCATCGCGCGACAGGTGTCGCGCGATGCCGCGAGCGAGCCGATCGCCTGCGCGAGCGCCGCCGAATCGTCCGGATCCTCCAGCACGATCCCGCATTCGCGCGTGATGATTTCCGCGCCGCCCGCCGTGCGCGCGGTGACGACCGGCAGCCCGGCCGCCATCGCCTCGAGCAGCGACAGGCTCATCGCTTCGTAGCGCGACGGGAACACGTACGCGTCGACCGAGCGCATCAGCGTCGGCATGTTTTTCACGAGACCGAGGAAATGCACGCGCGAATCGATGCCGAGCACACGCGCCTCTTCCGGATACGGGCTGCCGGGCAGATAGCCGGCCACCGCCAGATGCACGTTCGCCGGCAGCTTCGTCAGCGCCTTCAGCACGGTGCCGAGGTTCTTGCGCGGCGTGCGCAGGTCGCCGACGAACAGCAGCAGGAACGCATCGTCCGGCAGCTTGAACGCCGCGCGGTCGGCCTGGGCGCCCGCGAACGCGCTGCCGTCGACACCGTTGTAGATCACGCTGATCTTGCGGCTGTCGATGCCGAGTCCGGCGATCTCGTCGGCCACCTTCTGCGAAACGGCCGTGATCGCGCGCGAGCGCTTGTACGCCCAGCGCTCGAGCGTGGTGTTCACGCGCGTATAGACATACTGGTAGGCCGACCACAGCCCCTTCGTCGGCCCGAACGGATAGTACGGACTCTTGAACCAGCCGCCGTGCACGAAGTGCGCGGTGTTCACGTCGGCCTTGATCCACGAAATGAAGCCGTTCACGTGCAGCACGTCGTACTCGCTGCGGTGCGCGCGCAGCCAGGCCGCGCTCTTCAGCGCGAACACCTGCTGCTTGACGAGATTGGACGGCCAGAAGCCGCCGACCTTCACGGGCACCCAGCGCACGCGCGGGTCGGCCAGCAGCTCGGGCGCGACATGCGACGCGACCAGCGTGACCTCGTAGTTCTCGGCCAGCGCCGCGCGCGCGATTTCGTAATTGACGCGGCCTTGCCCGTCGTTATGTCGCACGACGTGCGTGACGATCGCGATTCTCAATGTTCGCCTCCCCGTAAACGCGCGGCGGCCAGCAGGCGTTGCGCCTTTTGCCAGTGCGCCGCGGAAAGAATCGAAAAAATGGCTGTGAACATCAGCAGGCCGCCCGTGCCGATCAGCGAGTTCGTGAACACGAGCATCGCGAAGGTCGACAGGCACAGGCTCAGGCATGCGCCGACGAACTTGTCCTTGCGCAGCTTGAACGCCGCGCGCAGCGTACGCCCGAACAGCATCACGACGCCCGAGAGATACAGCAGCGTGCCGGGCCAGCCGAGCACGAACGGCACGTTCATCACGCCGCTGTCGAAGCTGCCGTACTTGCCGAGTTCGCCGCTGTCGCTCGACAGCTTCGTGGATGCGCCCGTCGCGCCCATCCCTTCGCCGGCGACGTCGGTGAATGCCGTCTGCGCGAAGGTGGCGTAGAACTTGTTGCGGTCGTCGTAGCTGCGGTCGTCCTTCAGGTTCGTGATCGACTGCAGACGCGCGCCGAGACGGTCGGCCACCGGCCCGACGGTCAGCAGCGGCACGCACAGCCCGACCAGCACGACGCCGCTGATGAGGATCCGCATCCGCACCCGGTTGTTCGACTGCGCGAGCTGGATCGCGAGCGCGATCACCCAGCCGCCCCACGTCGAGCGCACGAGACACAGCGCGAACGACACGAAGCCGGCCGCCCCCGCGAACCAGCGGATCTTCTGCGGCGCCGCGAGCACGAACACCAGCGCGCCCATCATCGCGAACGCGAACGGCCCCGACGAGTTCATCGTGCTGAACACGCGCACGCCATACGGCACCGGCTCGCCCTGCGAACCCATGTCGGAACCGATCATCCACAGCACGTCCCACTGCGGCATCACGAAGTACTGCACGACGCCGTACACGCCCATCACGAGCATGCCCCACATGAACGTCGACAGCAGCACGTCGCGGTACTCGGGGTAGTCGCGCGAGTTGACCATGATGTGAAAGCCGATCAGCACCGGGTACACCCAGTTCGCGAGATCGTAGGTCGCGGCCATCACGCCGCTCGACACGATCCCGACGAGGTACGCGTACGCGAGCCCGAACAGCATCAGCAGGATCGGGATCCCGCGCCTCTGCGCGAGCACGCGGTAATGCCGGATCAGCCCGAGGCCGGCGATCATCGTCACCGCGAGCGGCGCGACCTGGATCAGGCTCGTTGGCGTAAACGCGCCTTTCGACCAGTCGGCGAGACGCCGCACTTCCGGGCTCAGGAACCACACCCACCACATGAAGCCGACGTAGCGCGCCGGACTCTTGAAATACAGCCAGATGCCGACCGCGATGGCCAGCACCGGAAACGCGAGCGTCAGCACCTTGCCCTGGTGAATGGCGATCAGCGCGGCTGTGAACGTCCACAGCCCGGCCTGCCCGACCCAGTGCTTCGGCTCGGGAAGCCAGTTGCGGTTGCGCGACGGTGCGCGTTCGGCGGCAATCGTACTCATCGATCCGCTCTCACCGCGACGACGGGCGCGAATCCGCGAGCGGCATCGCCAGGCCCGCGGCGGCCGGCGTCCGGCGCCGGCGCAGCATGTCGCGCGTGATCCGCACGTGCTGCTCGGCGAACGCCTGCGTGGTCAGGTCGCGCTCGCGCAGGCATGCGGCGGCGGCCCGCGCGCAGCCCAGCGCCACGACCGGATCGGCCGCGAAGCGATCGGCGGCCTGGCGCATCGCCTGCGCGTCGAACGCCGGCACATAGGCAGCCGTATCGTGCGGGAAGTAGTCGCTGAGCCCGCCGACGTCGGACACGATCATCGGCTTGCCGACGGCTGCCGCCTCGAGCATCACGGTGATGCCCGATGCATGGAAGTTCGGCCGCAGCGGCACGACGATCACGTCGGCCCACGCGTACAGCTCGTGCTGCTTCGCGAGCCCCGATGCCGAGCCGATCCTCACGTTCGGCGCATGCCACTCGCGCGGCACGCGGCGCCGCGTCGCGAGCCGCACGTCGTAACGCGCGTCGCCGCCGAACGCGGCGAGGAACGTGCGCCAGTCACGGTCGCGGTCGTTGCCGATCGCCGCGATCCGCAGCGGCCGGTTCGGTTGCCATTGCTGCGGCTCGGTGAGCGGGAAGTCCTGCGTGTTCAGCCCGTAGTACACGAACTCGGCGTCGCGCCCGAGATAGCGGCGGCACAGGTCGGCGTTGTCGCGGGCCAGCGTGGTCAGCGCGTCGGCGCGCGCGATCAGCTTGCGGTACAGCCAGCGGCGCGGGCCGCCGAAGCTGCCCCACTTGTCGAACAGCCACACGCTCTGCGCGAGCAGCAGCGGGCGCTTGCCCTGCGCACCGGCGAGTTTCAGGATCAGCGACGCCGCAAGGTGTTCCTGCTCCGTATGCGTCCAGATCACGTCGGTGTTCAGCAGCGCGGCGCGGTTACGCCACGCATGCACGACGTCGAAGCCGAGCGCCGCCTTCAGCGCGCGGCGCGCGAGGCTGGCGACGCGGTTCTCCCCGCCGTCCTGCGAATAGGTCAGCCGGAATTCGTCGGATTCGGCATGGTGATAGCCGTACAGGCAGCCGATGTTCTCGCCTTTCCGATAGGTGCGCGGATCGGCGCCGTAAAACAGGTGAACGTGGACATTCGTTGCAGCTTTCGTTGCAGTCATGCGAGCCCTCCGTGGGTGGCCGCGCGCGAGGCGCGCAGGCCGTTCAAGACGTCACCGGCGGCATCGCCGCACGATGGGGGGCAAGGTTCACGCGGCGGGCATCGCGCGCGCCGCGGCGCACCGCGCGCCAGTGCTCGCGGATCCGCTCGCGCTTCGCCGTATGCAACGACAGCAGCACGTGCGCGAGACCCGGATAGACGCGCGTACCGACCAGCGTCCACCACCACCACGCGATCTCGCGCCGGACCGGCGGCAGATGCTCACGCAGGATCAGGTGCATGTTGTACGCGCCGTTGCTGATCGCATTCAGCGACGCGGCATCGCGCCGGTCGTCGTCGAAGCGCTCGGCCGGGAAATGATCGACCGCGATCGCCGGGTCGTAGACGAGCTTCCAGCCGTCGCGCTGCACATGCATGCTGAAACCCATGTCGTTGTGCACCTGCGCGCCGGCACCGCGCAGCCGCGTGTCGAAGCGCAGCCGCTCGATCGCGGCGCGGCGGTAGCTCATGTTCGCGCCTTTCAGCATGTCGACTTCGCGCATGCCGCCGACGCCGAGATGATGGTTGCCCACGATCTTGCCGGACAGCGTGAGCTGGCCGACGAGTTCACGCGATTCGTCGAGTACGCGGCCCTTCTCGTGCACCCAGTCGCGCCCGCCGACGGCGCCCACGCGCGGATCGGCAGCGAACGCCGACTCGACGCGCGCGAGCCAGTCGGGATGCGGCGCCGCATCGTCGTCGGTGATCGCGACGATGTCGCCGTTCGCCGAGTCGAGCCCCTTGTTCAGCGCGGCGACCTGGCCCGGCACGTCGACCGGCACGATGCGCAGCGGCAGCGCGCCGCCGACCGCCGGATCGGCGAGCCGTTCGTGCGTGGCATCGTCCTCCGGGCGCGCGACGACGATCACCTCGTCGGGCAGCCGATGCTGCCGCTGCAGCGCCAGCAGGCAGCGCGCGAGGTCGGCGGGACGCCGATAGGTCGGAACGAGCACGGAAATTTTCATCGTTGGTTCTCCTGTCGGCCGGGCGGGCAACGCTCGCTGCCCGCCCGGTTACGTGCGATGCGGATCAGGCGCTCAGGTATTCATGCACGGCCGCATAGCCGCGGCCGTAGCCGCGCGCCTTCGGCGGCACGCCGTTGAAGATCCCGCCTTCCAGGTCGACGCCCGCGGTGCGCAGGCGCTTGATCGCGTCGGCAATCTCGCCTTCGGTATGCATGCCCGAGCGCAGCACGAGGAACGTCGAGCCGGCCATGCGGCCGATGATGGTCGCGTCGGTCACCGCCAGCACCGGCGGCGAATCGATCAGCACGACGTCGTAGCGCTTGCCGAGCCCTTCCAGGTATTGCGGCAGGCGCGTCGACATCAGCAGTTCCGACGGGTTCGGCGGGCGCGTGCCGGCCGAGATGAACGACAGGCCCTGCACCGGCGTTTCGCGCACGGCGTCCTCGAGCGCCGACTGGTCGCTCAGCAGCTCGGACAGGCCCGGCTGCGAGGTGAGCCCAAAGTAGCGGTCGAGCAGGCCGCGACGCATGTCGGCGTCGATCAGCAGCACGCGCTTGCCCGAATGCGCGAGCAGCACCGCGAGGTTGACCGTCAGGAAGCTCTTGCCGATGCCGGGCGTCGGGCCCGTCAGCACGATCACGCGGTTCTTCGCATCCATCATCGCGAACTGCATCGCGGTGCGCAGGCTGCGCAGGCTCTCGACGCTGAGATCCTTCGGACGCAGGCTCGCGAGGATCGGCCGCGCGCGGCTGCCGCCCTTCTCGGCCTGTGCGTCGAGCTTCACCTGCTCGGCGCTTTGCGGCACCAGCCCGTACAGCGGCAGGTTGAACGCGCGCTCGATGCGGTCGGGATCCTCGATGCCCTGGAACATGTTGCGGCGCAGGAACACGACGCCCGTGCCGAGGATCAGGCCGAGAAACACCGCGGCCGACAGGATCAGCACCTTCTTCGGCTTGACCGGATCGCCCGGACGCAGCGCCGAATCGATGAGGTGGATGTTGCCGCCCGTGCCGGCCTTCTGCACCGACAGCTCCTGCACGCGGTTCAGCAGCAGCACATAGATGTCCTCGGCAACCTTCGCGTCACGCTGCAGCTGGACGGCCTTCACTTCGGTGGCCGGCAGGCTGCGGAAGCGGTTGCTGAACTTGTCCTTTTCGCCCTGCAGCTCCGCGAGCTGCTGCTTTGCGGCGATCACCATCGGGTGCGAATCGGTGAAGCGCTGCGCGAGCGACGCGAGCTGCAGGCGCTGCGCGGCGATCTGCTGCTCGTACTGCACGCTGCCCTCGAGGTAGACCTTCGCCTCGTCGCTCGCGTTGATCGAGCCCGACGTGCGCTGGTACTGCGTCAGCGCGGCTTCCGCGCGTTCGAGGTCGGCCTTCAGGCGCGGCTCCTCGCCCTTCAGGAAGTCGAGCATCTTGGTCGCCTCGGCCTGCTTCGCGACCACGTGCTGGTTCAGGTACGACTGCGCGAGCGCGTTCGCGATCGCGGCGGTCTGGTCCGGGTCCTTGCCTTCGAGCGAGATCTGCACGACGCCCGTCTGCTTGCCCTGCTCGGTCACCTGGATGCCGGTCTGGAAGCCGCTGATCGCGTCGAGATCGTTGTAGCGGACCACCGTGAACTGCGTGCCGGGGCGCGCGACGAGCTTCGACACCAGCAGCGTCACGCCGCCGCCCTGCGCCGCTTCGCCGACATGGCCCGACAGCAGCCGCATGCCGTTCTGGTCGACGATCGAGTAGGTGCCGTTCGGGCCTGCCGTCAGCGTCAGCTTCTTGCCTTCGAGCGCCGGCACGACGCTGATCGAATCGACGTCGGCGATTTCGCCGCCCCACGCGTACGACTTCAGGCCGAGCCACGGCCGCCCCGGTTCACCCTGGGTCGCGACGCGCGCCGCGAGGCTGCCGATCACCGGCAGCATCTTCGGCACGACCGAGAAATTCAGCTTGAACTGCTCGACCACCGGCGCGACTACGCCGCGGCTCTTGATGATCTCGATTTCCGCATCGGTCGGCGCCTGCTGCGGGCCGCTGTTGATCATCGCACCCGTCTGCGTTTGCGTGAGCGCCTGCGACGTGTTGTCGTTGCCCTCGACCCGCACGTGCACGTCGGCCTGGTAGACCGGCTTCGCGATGTAGCAATAGAGGCCGGCGAGCGCGATGACCGTCACCGCGATGCCGAGCAGCAGCCAGATGTCGTCCATGATCACCTGGAGCAGCTGGCCGAGGACGACGTCCTCTTCCTCGGTTTTCGCGGTCAGGTCCGCGTAGGAGTGTTTCGCTTGCGTGTTCACCATTCGTTCCCGCTTGAGTGGTGCCGGGGCGGAGGCGCCGCCCCGGCGGGCTATCAGCGCGTGATTTGCCGCATGAAGAAGATCGTCTGGATCGTCGGCAACACCTGCTGCAGCACACGGTTGAACTGCACCGAGCCGGCCGTGCTGACGTAGACGACGTCGAGCGGCTGAAGCGGGAAGCGGCTCGACAGCATCAGCGCATCCGGCTGCGTCATGTCGAGACGGAACACTTCCGGCTTCGTCGGGTTGTCGCGCATCCCGCGCATCACGTAGATCTTGCGCGGGTTCGCATCGGTGTCGAGGATGCCGCCGCCGGACGTCAGCGCATCGGCGAGGGTCAGCTTGCCCTTGAGCATCGGCACGGTGACCGGCGTCTTGACCTCGCCCATGATGAACACGCGGCTGTCGCTGCGGTCCGGCACGTTGATGATGTCGCCCGGCTGCAGCATCACGTTCTGCCGCACTTCGCCGCGATCGAGCACGCCGTTCGCGTCGAGCGTATAGAGCTTGCCGTCGCGGGTCAGGCGCACGCGCTGCAGGTCGGCCTCGTTGGTCGAGCCGCCCGAGCGCGAGATCGCGTCGACCAGCGTCAGCGGCACGTCGCTCACCGCGAGCGGGCCCGGCTGCTTCACTTCGCCCGTCACCTGGACCTTCTGGCTGCGGAACGACAGCACGCGCACGTCGAGCTGCGGATTCTTCACGTAGCGCGACAGCGTGGTGGCCATCTGCTCGCGAATCTGCGCGACCGTCTTGCCGGCCACCTTGATGCGGCCGACGAACGGGAAGAAGATCGTGCCGTCGGCGGCCACCGTCTGGCCGTACGGATCGGCCTGGCCCGGCAGCGCAGTCGTATACGGCTGCTGCAGCGCGCCCGCGATCGTCTGCGTCGTGTTGCCGCCGCTCGAGAACGACTGGCCCTGCGGCGTCGTCAGCTCGGGGTGATCCCACACGGTGACGCCGAGGATGTCCTGCGGGCCGACGCGGTACACGTACTCCGACGGATCGGTGTAACGTCCGGGCGGCAGCGGGTGGTCGACCTGCGCTTTCTGCAGCTGGTCCATCACCACTTTGGCGTCGATGTAATGAACCGGATAGGTCTCGGCCGCTTGCTGCCGGCCTTCGTCCTTCAGGTTCGACGAGTCGAGGTAGTTGCCGGGCGCGGTTGCACAGGCTGACAGGAAAGTCGTCAGCGCGACGGCAAGCGCCACCGGGCGCATCGGGCGTTTCAGCATAGTTTCTGTAGCCATCCTTGAACCAGACGTTCGATCAGTGAGTAGCTCTCGCGGTAATCGGCCTCGGGGCCGCCGTGCGGATCGGCAATCTCGGCCCCTTCCCACTTGCCGAGCAGGTGGACCTTGCCGCGCGCGAACGGATCGACCGATTCGACGGCCGCAATCTGTCCGCGCTCGCTGACGAGAATCAGGTCGGCGTCGCGCACGATCCGGCGCGACAGCCGCCGCGAGCGATGGGTCGTCGCATCGACGCCCCGCTCGGCGAGCAGCTGGCGCATCACCGGATCGATGCCGTCGCCGTCGTTCGCATGCACCCCGGCCGAGTGAAACGTCGGGCGCGGGCCGCCGCGCGACGCGGCGTGCGACTTGAACAGCATTTCCGCTGCCGGGCTGCGGCAGACGTTTGCGTGGCAGACGATCAGGATGTTCCGGAACATGGCGTCTCGTAATGAGTGACGGGAAGCGGGTTACGCGCTTGCAGGCGCGGTGCCCGGCACACGGGCGGCGACGGCCTGGCGCGAGCCCGGCCGGCCGATCGGGTGGTATTCGATGCCCTGCTCGCTCATCGTCTCCGGCTCGTACAGGTTGCGGCCGTCGAAGATCACCGGCGTCTTCCACAGGCGGCCGAGCGCGACGAAGTCGGGGCTCTTGAAGATCTTCCATTCGGTGACGATCACGAGCGCGTCGGCATCGCGTGCGGCCTGCGCCTCGTCTTCGACGAAGGTCAGCCGTTCGAGCCAGCTCGGGTGATCGGCGAGATCGAGCGCGATCACGCGACGCGCTTCCTGTTGCGCGACCGGGTCGTACGCGGCGATGCGCGCCCCGCGCGACAGCAGTTCGGCGATCAGCTCGCGGCTCGGCGCTTCGCGCATGTCGTCGGTGTTCGGCTTGAACGCGAGGCCCCAGATGGCGAACGTGCGGCCGGTCAGGTCCTCGCCGAAGCGCGCGACGATCTTCTCGGCGAGCACGCGCTTTTGCGTGGCGTTGACCGACGACACGGCCTTCAGGATCTGCAGCGCCTGCCCGTGCTCGTCGGCCGTGCGGATCAGCGCCTCGACGTCCTTCGGGAAGCACGAGCCGCCATAGCCGCAGCCGGCGTACAGGAAGTGATAACCGATGCGCGGATCGGAGCCGATCCCGCGGCGCACGGCCTCGATGTCGGCACCGAAGCGATCGGCGAGGTTCGCCAGCTCGTTCATGAACGAGATGCGGGTCGCGAGCATTGCGTTTGCCGCGTATTTCGTGAACTCGGCCGAGCGCACGTCCATGTACAGCGTGCGTTCGTGGTTGCGGTTGAACGGCGCGTAGAGCTTCTTCATCAGCTCGCGGGCGCGCTCGCCCGGCACATCGTCGTCGCAGCCGATCACGATGCGGTCCGGCCGCGTGAAATCGTCGACCGCCGCGCCTTCCTTCAGGAATTCCGGATTCGACACGACCGAGAACATCTGGTCGCCGCCGCGCTTCGCGAGCTCGTCCGCCACCGCCGCGCGCACGCGCTCGGCCGTGCCGACCGGCACCGTCGACTTGTCGACGATCACCTTGAAGCCCGTCATGTAGCGGCCGATGTTGCGTGCGGCCGCGAGCACGTATTGCAGGTCGGCCGAACCGTCCTCGTCGGGCGGCGTGCCGACCGCGATGAACTGCACGTCGCCGTGCGCGACCGCGGCCTCGATATCGGTCGAAAAGCGCAGGCGGCCGGCCGAGCGGTTGCGCGCGATGACTTCCTTCAGGCCCGGCTCGTGGATCGGCACGCCGCCGTTGTTCAGGATGTCGATCTTTGCCTGGTCGACGTCGAGACAGAACACGTCGTGCCCGATGTCGGCGAGACACGCGCCGGTGACAAGACCTACGTAACCGCTGCCGATGATAGTCAGATTCATGATGTGTCGGACCTCTTGACCAATGATTCGAAATTCGTAAAACCGGAATGCCCGCGTGGCACGATCTCGGTACTCGGTACTCAGTACGCGTTGCTGCCGGTGAAGCCTTTCCAGAGCGTCAGCACGACGATCTTGATGTCGAGCCAGAACGACCAGTTCTGCATGTAGTACAGATCGAGCTTCACGCGTCCCATCATCTTCTCGATCTGGTCGGTCTCGCCGCGAAAGCCGTTGATCTGCGCCCACCCGGTGATGCCCGGCTTGATCCGGTAGCGGAACATGTAGCCCTTGACCAGATCCTTGTAGATGTCGTCGTGCGCGAGCGCATGCGGGCGCGGGCCGACGACCGACATCTCGCCCTTCAGCACGTTGATGAACTGCGGCAGCTCATCGAGGCTCGTGCGGCGCAGGAACCGGCCGACCGGCGTCACGCGCGAATCGTTCTTCTTCGCCTGCGTGACCTGCCCGGCCACTTCCTGGTGCACCTTCATCGAGCGGAACTTGTAGATCTCGAACTCGTGCCCGTCGATGCCCTTGCGCTTCTGGCGGAAGAACACCGGCCCGCGCGACGTCAGCTTGATCAGGCCGGCGATCAGCACCATCACCGGCGCGAGCGCGGTGAGCGCCGCCAGCGCGAACAACCGGTCGAACACGAACTTCGGCAGGATCCGCACGTCGGTGATCGGCGACGCCGCGAGGTTGATCGCCGGCACGCCGAGCACCTCGACCACTTCCTGGTTGAAGAACGACAGCGTGCGCACGTCCGGGATGAAGCGGATATTCACGAAGTCGTGGCGGAACACCGTCACGATCTGGTGAATCCGGCGCTCCTCCGTGATCGGCAACGTGAGCCACAGCTCGCTGATCGCGCGGCTGCGCACCAGCCACACCAGCGATTCGAACTGCCGCTCGATGCGCACGTCGTCGAGCGCGACTTCGCCCGGCGCCTCGCTTTCGTCGTACACGCACACCGGGTTGAACCCGGCTTCCGGCCGTGCCCGCATCTGCGCGATCAGCCGCCGCGCCGCCGGCGTACCGCCGACGATCGCCACCGCCTTCAGGTTGTAGCCGCCGCGGCGCAGTTGCCGCAGCACGACGTGCACGCAAGTCTTCGACCCGGCGAGCAGCGCCATCGTCACGAACGCCCAGTAACCCAGCCACAGCCGCGACAGGTCGCCCGACTGATGAAAGCTGAAGCTCAACAGGATGCCCGCGAGCTCGACCACGAGCCACGCGAACGCGACCCGCCCCACGAGCCCGACGAGACGCTTGCCGCGCCAGGACTGGTAGATGCCGAAGGCGGGAAAACACACGACGACGAGCAGGCAATCGAACAGCATCATCGTGCGCTGCAGGTCGTTGAGCCAGATGCCGCCACCGTGCAGCGCGGCGGCGATCAGCGCCCCCGTCACGACCATCGCGATATCGATGACTCTCGCCAGCACGCTCAACATGTCTGCTTCCTCTTTGAACAGGCGTTTGCCGAACTGCTGCTTGTGCGACCCGTGCCGCACATTCGATTCAAACGTTGCATGACGCTATTGAAGCGGTAAGAAATTTTCGCCTCAAGCGTACAAGTATTTCGAAAAATAATCGGAAATTCTTGCCGCGATGTTTTTTAATTAAATCGGCAGGTTTTCCCGAAATGCCCGGAAATCGGGAATTTTTCGGAAGCATTACGATTCCCGCCCGCCCTTTGCGGGCGGTCAACACCGGCCGATATCCGGATTTATTTTTTAATTTTTTATTTGCATCGGATGCTAGCGCGGAAAAATCTTCCTGATGCGTTCATGGCGAATATCCGGCAATGGATCCGGTTTTATTGTCGATTTACTTCGTGCTACAACGACAGGCACTGACTTCAACCGTGGAGAGTGTCCTCATGAATGCTCCGGCCGTGGCTGCCGAAACGCGCCATTCTTCTTCCGCTACATCCGCCGCACCCGCCGCCGGCACGCGCGTCGCCGTGCAACCGGTGATTCTCGCCGGCGGTTCCGGCACCCGCCTGTGGCCGATGTCGCGCGAACGTTTTCCGAAACAGCTGATCGGGCTGCTCGGCGAACATTCGCTGCTGCAGTCGACCGCGCTGCGCCTCGACGGCCTGACGGCCGACCATCCGCTGAACGACGACGTGCTGATCGTATGCGGCGAGGATCACCGCTTCACCACCGCCGAACAGCTGCGCCTGACCGGCAAATCGGCATCGATCATGCTCGAGCCGGTCGGCCGCGACACCGCGCCCGCGCTGACACTCGCCGCGCTGCGGCTCGTCGCCGACGGCAACGATGCGGTAATGACCGTGATGCCGGCCGACCATGCGGTCGCCGACCTGCCGCGCTTCCACGCGGCCGTCGCCGCCGGCGTGCACAGCGCGATGCAAGGCAAGATCGCGACGATGGGCATCGTGCCCAAGCACGCGGAAACCGGCTACGGCTACATCCGCGTCGGCGCGCCGCTCGGCGATGCCGCGACGGGCAACCTCGACGTGCGCCGCCTCGACCGTTTCGTCGAGAAACCGCATCTCGAGCTCGCTCAGCAGTACGTCGCATCGGGCGAATACTGGTGGAACAGCGGCATCTTCATCGTGCGCGCATCGGTCTGGCTCAAGGCGATCCGCCAGCTCGAACCCGCGATCTACGCGGCCTGCGAACAGGCTGTCGCCCAGGGCAAGGCCGATGGCGATTTCTTCCGCGTCGATCGCGAAGCGTTCGCCGCGTCGCCGTCGAACTCGATCGACTACGCGGTGATGGAGCCGCTCGCGAGCCTGCCGCAACTGTGCGAAAGCGTCGTCGTGCCGCTCGATGCGGGCTGGTCGGACGTCGGCTCGTGGGACGCGATCTGGCAGATTTCGCCGAAGGACGATGCCGAGAACGTCGGTCGCGGCCACGTGCTGTTCGAAGACGCCGAATCGACTTTCGCGCATTCCGAAAGCCGGCTCGTCGCCTGCGTGGGCACGCAGAACCTCGTCGTCGTCGAAACGCCGGACGCCGTGCTCGTCGCGGACAAGTCGCGCGTGCAGGACGTAAAGAAAATCGTCGGGCGCATCAAGGCGCAACGCGGCGCGGAAGCGACCGATCACCGCAAGGTGCATCGCCCGTGGGGCCACTACGACTCGGTCGACATGGGCGAGCGCTTCCAGGTGAAACGCATCGTCGTGAAGCCGGGCGCGCAACTGTCGCTGCAGATGCACCACCACCGCGCCGAACACTGGATCGTCGTGTGCGGCACCGCGCGCATTACCCGCGGCGACGAAACGTTCCTGCTGTCCGAAAACGAATCGACGTACATCCCGCTCGGCGTGGCGCACCGCCTGGAGAACCCGGGCAAGATGCCGCTCGAGCTGATCGAAGTGCAGTCGGGCGCGTATCTCGGCGAGGACGACATCGTCCGCTTCGACGATACCTACGGCCGGCAGTAATGCAATGCACCCGGGGCGCCGCTTCGACAGCGGCGCCCCGGACAAGGCAGGCATGGAAAGACGGGGCTTCCGCGCGGACGTCGTGGCACACGACGGCCCGCGCGTGTCAGCGGTACGGCGATCAGCCTACGCGGTACACGAATTCGCGGCGCTCCGGCTGCACCGGATCGTTGCGGCTTTCGGACAGCGTGCTCGCGTGATGCTCGGCGATGAAGCGCTTGATGTCCGACTCCGCACGCGCGAGCGCGGACAGGCCGGCCAGCACCTCGCCTTGCGGCTCGCGTGCCGGTTCGTCGCTCGCGCCATGGCGATCGATCCACTGGCGCGCCCAGTCGAGCGCGAACTGCTCGGCTTCCTCGGCGTCGGTGAAGCGCGGACCGATGAGGCCCGAGCGCTCGACGCGCCGGTCGTCCTGCGAAATCTCCGCCCACGCGCGATACATCAGGTTCTGCACGGGCTGCGCAATGCCGCAGATCGTATAGCCGCGATACTCGTCGACTTGCGGTTCGGCTGCCGCGAAGCTCGCCGACGACGCATGCGCATGGCGCAACTCCGTAGACGGCGCACCGGGCACCTCGAACGAGACGGCCGACGGATCGACCACTTCGTCGACCGGCATCGCGCTCAGCGACGCGCCCTCGCCCTCCCAAACGTTTGCCTGAGCGACCGGCAATTGCCACGACTCGGGGTTTTGCCAGAACACGCCGCGCAAGCGATCGTTGTCGGGCACCGGCTCGGCACGACGCGCGGGCACGACCGCCTCCGGCGGCGGCGGAATATACGCGAACGTTCGCCCGCTGAACTGGGTCAGCACGTCGATCATCTGCAGCAACGTACCGGACGCCAGCCACTCCTCGTAACGGCGACGGCACGTCGGCCCGGACGGATAACGTCCGGGCAGCTTCGACCAGGCTTCACCGGTCGTCAGGATCCAGAGCACCGCGTTGGCAACGACGCGCGGTTCGGCTCGTGGACGCCCACGACGGTTCAGCCGGATGGGTTCATCGGCGATCAGCGTTGAAAGACGAAACCACTCTTCATCGTTAAGCTCATCGAAGAACATAGTAGATCTCTCCACGCAGCCAGGCCGGGGCTGCGATTGGCGGCGCCGTCGCGACACATCGCGTCGCGGGGCGGCCAGGTTGCACATTATGGTTATCCGGTGTTGTGCATGCCGGCGCGACACCGCACTTTCACGGTGCCGAAATTCCCGGCAATGACGCACAAATCACGGTCTCACTCCAATGTGGGAATTTTTGTGCACGAAGCATACCATCCCTAGGGTTTATCTCAATATGACAATGACTTAATGTTACGCACTGAAACAACCTGCCATGGGTGCGTAATGTATTTACGCTTGAATTTTTTTGCGAGATCTTTATGCCCGTCGCTGCAAAGGCCCGCCTGGCGGGGCTCTGGAGCGTATGAAGAATACCTTTTTATGGGCATTTTCGCGCTGCTCCGACCCCTGCCGGCAACAATCCAGAGCATTGCTGCCGAACATCGGTAAATCAGGGAAAAAATCGTAACAAGATATTCACGAATCGGTAAATCATTCGAATTTCGCCGATTTTAATTATCTCCATGCACAATCTTTTTATTGTTTCTCTGCGAGTGATGAAAGCACGGTGACGCGCGATGCACATTTGTCGCCACACGCAAACGCGTGACGTCTGTTACATCTTCGCGGCGGCAGACGAGCGGCAGCGCCGCATCGCGTGCGGAACGCGAGTTTCGGGTCGGAACAGAAAAAGGGAAACCGGTGGGTCAGGCGTACCGGGCGCGCCGCGGACGCGTCAGCGCAGATCGCCGGCCAGCGATGCGGTCACGTCCGCGTCCACGCGCTGCGCCGGCATCGTGTAGGCCGGGTGATCGCAGCCGATCGACAGCACCGCCCCGCCCTTGAGCGCCGCGCGCATCGGCGCGCCGAACTCGAAGCGCACGAAGTGCACGGCCGACGTCTTCTCGGCGGTGTCGCGCTCGAGATCCTCGTCGGCGATCGCGTAGACGCTCGCGTGCCCGTCGACCTGCAGGTACACGCGATCCTCGACACCGATCAGCCGCGCGAGCGCCGCACGCCGTTCGATCTCGTGCTCGTACTCGATCTGCAACGTCGCCTTCAGGTTCGTGCCGTCGGGCACGAGCGGCAGATACGCTTCCAGCTCCCCTTCGATGCCCGCCTGGTCGAAGATTTTCTCGATGTGCAGCATCTCCTGGATCTGATACCGGATCGTCGTCTCGTCCTCGAACAGGAAGCGCAGATGATTGCCGAGCGCCACCGCGCGGCGGCGCTTGTACGCGACGAGCCGCGCGTGTTCGGCCTTGCGGATCTTCGCGTACGCCTCGAGCGTCAGCAGGGAGTCGCGGGTCAACGTCATGGGATGTCCTCGTGGGTCGGCCGGCGGCGGCTCAGATGCCGTACGCACGGCGCAGCAGCGTGAGCGGATGCGCGAGCGGCGCGGACGGCAGCCCCTTGTCGTCGATGCCCTGCACGATGTGATGGCCGGCCAGCGCGCAATCCGACGACACGAAATCCGGCTGCGGCTCGGCCATCGCCTTGAACACGGGCCCGCCGATCCGCATCGCGTCCGCATGAAACTCCTTCTTCACGCCGAACGTGCCCGCGTGGCCCGAGCAGCGCTCGACGACATTCACGCGCGTATCGGGCACGAGCGACAGCGCGTCGGCCGTCTTGCGGCCGATGTTCTGCACGCGCGCGTGGCACGGCACGTGATACGACACGGTGCCGAGGCCCGTCTTGAAATCGGTCTTCAGCAGTCCGTCGCGATGCCGCGCGATCACGTATTCGAACGGATCCCAGAATGCTTCGGCCACCGCACGCACCGCTTCGTCGCCGGGGAACATCAGCGGCAGCTCGCTCTTGTACATCAGCACGCAGCTCGGGATCGCGCCGATCAGGGCATAGCCTTCACGCGCATAGCGTTCGAGCACGGGCAGGTTCACGTCCTTCTTCGCGGCGACGCCGGCGAGATTGCCCTGCTCGAGCAGCGGCATCCCGCAGCAGGCTTCGCGCGTGACGAGCTCGTACGGAATGTCGTTGTGCGCGAGGATCGCGAGCAGGTCGTGGCCGATGCCCGGCTCGTTGAAATTCACGTAGCAGGTCGCGTAGATCGCGACCTTGCCGGGCGTGCGTTCGCCGTCGCGCACGGGCAAGCCGTCCGAGGGCTTCGCCGTGCGCCGGAACTTGCGCGGCGCGAATTCCGGCAGCCACGCATCGCGGTCGACACCGAGCGTCGCTTCGAGCGCATGGCGCGCGGGCGGCGTGCGGTTCACCGCGTTCACCGCCTGCGTGACGATCGGGATACCGGCGAAATGGCCGAGCGCGTCGGTGTTCGACAGCACCTTGTCGCGCAGCGTCGCTTCGCCGCGCTTGTAGCGCGCGGCCTTGCCGCGCAGCATCAGGTGCGGGAAGTCGACGTTCCATGCGTGCGGCGGCACGTACGGACATTTCGTCATGTAGCAGAGGTCGCACAGGTAGCACTGGTCGACGACCTTGCCGAATGCCTCCTTCGGCACTTCCTCGATATCGCCCATCGGCGTGTCGTCGACCAGATCGAACAGCGTCGGAAACGCGCCGCACAACGACACGCAGCGCCGGCACCCGGCGCAGATGTCGAACACGCGCGTCATTTCCGCATCGATCGCGGCCTGGTCGTAGAACGTATCGGACTGCCAGTCGAGCGGATGCCGGGTCGGGGCTTCGAGACTGCCTTCCTTGTGGGGCATGGGGCGCTCCAGCGTGGCGCGCATGCGCGCCAGCGCCGCCCGCGCGATGCGGGCAGCGATGAACGAACAGCCGGCCGCTTGCCGGTCACACGGCCTGCCGTGCGGCCCGCGGCGGCCCGTCAGTCGACGAGACTGTCCAGCGCCTTCGTATAGCGGTTCGCGTGGCTGCGTTCAGCCTTCGCGAGCGTCTCGAACCAGTTCGCGATTTCGTCGAAACCCTCGTCGCGCGCCGCCTTCGCCATGCCCGGATACATGTCGGTGTATTCGTGCGTTTCGCCGGCGATCGCCGATTCGAGATTCTGCCGCGAAGAACCGAACGGCAAACCCGTTGCCGGATCGCCGACGGCTTCCAGGTATTCGAGGTGGCCGTGCGCATGGCCGGTTTCGCCTTCGGCGGTCGAGCGGAACAGCGCGGCGATGTCGTTCTGGCCTTCGACGTCAGCCTTCGAAGCGAAATACAGATAACGCCGGTTCGCCTGCGATTCGCCCGCGAATGCGGCCTTCAGGTTCTCTTCGGTTTTGCTGCCCTTGAGTTGAGCCATTTGCGCCTCCGTTCGAGTCGGCGCGGCCGCGTGCGAAGCCGGACCGATCAGATATGTGGGGAACGATGCGTGCGCCGGGGCGCACGCATCGTGCTCTTCAATCTAGGCGCTCGCGTTCGCATCCCCCAATAGGCTTTTTCAATCCGGGCGATAGTGCCCGGCGGGACGCGGCGCGTGCTACCGGGCGCGGCTGGCGCACGGTGCGCCGCGTTCGTTCGTTCGTTCGTTCGTTCGTTCGTTCGTTCGTTCGTTCGTTCGTTCGTTCGCTCGTTCGCTCGTTCGCTCGTTCGCTCGTGCCGCGAGCGTCACGCGTCCGTCGCGCGCCTGAGCAGCAATTCGCGTTCGCGCTCGTTGCGCGTCAGTTCCGCCGCGCGGCGGAATTCGGCCTTCGCCTCGTCGGCACGGCCAAGCTTTGCCAGCAGGTCGCCGCGCACGCTCGGCAGCCAGTGATAGCGCGCGAGCGCGGGATCGTCGCGCAGCGCATCGACGAGTTCGAGCGCCGCAGCGGGCCCGAACGCCATCCCGACCGCCACCGCGCGATTCAGCTCGACGACGGGCGACGGAGCGACTTCGGCAAGCGCGTCATACAGCGCGACGATCAGCGCCCAGTCAGTATCCGACGCCTGCCGCGCGCGCGCATGGCAGGCGGCCAGCGCGGCCTGCAGCGCATACCGCCCGCGTACGCCGCCGAGCTTCGTCGCGCGTTCGAGCGCCGCGAGGCCGCGCCGGATCAGCAACGGATCCCAGCGGCTGCGATCCTGGTCCAGCAGCAGCACGGGCCGGCCCTGCGCGTCGGTGCGCGCATGCATGCGCGACGCCTGCAGCTCCATCAGCGCGACAAGCCCGAGCACCTCGCTCTCGTCCGGCGCCAGCCCGGCCAGCACGCGACCGAGCCGCAGCGCCTCGTCGCACAGCGCGGGGCGCGTCCAGTCGTCGCCCGAGGTCGCCGCATGGCCTTCGTTGAACACGAGATAGATCACTTCGAGCACCGACGCGAGCCGCGCGGGCCGCGCATCGGCGGCCGGTACCTCGAACGGCACGTGCGCCGCCGCGAGCGTGCGCTTCGCGCGAACGATCCGCTGCGCGATCGTCGGCTCGGGCGTCAGGAACGCGCGTGCGATCTCGCCCGTCGTCAGCCCGCCGAGCAGCCGCAGCGTGAGCGCGACGCGCGCATCGGTCGACAGCACCGGGTGGCACGACGTGAAGATCAGCCGCAGCAGGTCGTCGCCGATGTCGTCGTCGCTCGCGTCGGCGAGCGCCTCCGCGATGTCGGGGACGACATGCGCTTCGAGCGCGTCCATCTCGTGGCCGAGCTGGTCGCGCTTCGCCGCGTGGAGCGACTCCTGCCGGACACGATCGAGTGCGCGACGCTTCACGGCCGTCATCAGCCATGCGGCGGGGTTGTCGGGCACGCCGTCGACGGGCCAGTGCTCGAGCGCCGCGACGAGCGTGTCCTGCGCCAGTTCCTCGGCCACGCCGACGTCGCGCACCACGCGTGCGGCGCGCGCGATGATCTTGGGCGCCTCGATCCGCCAGACCGCTTCGATCGCACGGTGAGTCGCCTCACGCGTCACGACGCCTGCCCCTCGGCGGACGCGTCCAGCGGCATGGCCATCAGTTCCCATGCATGGCCGTCCGGATCGTCGAACCCGTGGCCGTACATGTTCGGGTACTCGCGCGGCGCTTGCGGCGCGGACCCGCCGGCCGCCAGCGCCTTCGCGACGATCGCATCGACCTCGGCGCGGCTTTCGCACGACAGGCATGACAGGGCCTGCACCTGCGTCGCGGGATCGATGATGGTTTTGCCGGTAAACGTCTGGAAGAACGGCCGCACGAGCAGCATCGCGAAAATCGTGTCGCTGATCTTGATGCACGCGGCCTGGTCGTTGGTATAGGCCGGCACGACCTCGAAGCCGAGCGCCTGGTAGAACGCCTTCGAACGCGGCAGGTCGGCCACGGGCAGGTTGATGAAGACCATCTTGTGCATGTCGGGTGCTCCCGGTGAGGTTGGACTCAGGTGGTGGGTGATCAATCAGGCGCCGGTGCGGCCGACGTGGAGTTCGCGGAACCGCTCGACCGCGTCGCTCGGCGTGAGGTCGTCAAGCTCGAACAACGGCCGCACCTCGATCTCGCAATCCATCTCGGCGCCGAACGGCGCGGGGAACCGGCGCGTCCATTCGAGCGCTTCGTCGCGCGAACGCACCTGGATCAGCGTATAGCCGGCGATCAGTTCCTTCGTTTCGGCGAACGGGCCGTCGACCACCGTGCCCTTGCCGCCCGTGTAGCGCACGCGCCAGCCGCGCGCGCTCGGCCGCAGCCCGTTCGCGTCGAGCAGCACGCCCGCACTGGCCAGTTCCTCGTGATAGACGGTCATGGCCTCGACCAGCCGGTTGTCCGGCAACGCGTCGGACTCGCTGACGGCGTTCGCCCGGATCATGATCATGAATCGCATCGTTCACTCCTTGTCGTGGTGGAAGGCAGCGCCCGTTCATCGGCGCCTTATCCGGACGACGGCCGGAAGACAGCCGGATCGACATATTCCGCGATAGATCAGGGTAAATACCGAGTCGCGGCAATCACAGGAAGCACGGGCCGACCGCCCGCACCTCGACCGTGCACCATTGCGCGGCCGGGCACTGGCGCGCGATCTCGATTGCTTCCTCACGCGTGTCGACATCGACGAGGAAGAAGCCGCCGACCATCTCCTTCGCCTCCGCGAACGGGCCGTCGAGCAGGCGCGTCTCGCCGTCGCGCACCTGCACGCGCGTCCCGCGCTCGGAACGCTCCAGCGACTCGACGCCGCGCAGCACGCCACGCGCCTTCAGCGTCTCGGCGAAATCGACCATCCGCGCGTACAGCGCCTGACCTTCGTCGAGCGTGCGCTCGGCGCGCTGGTCGGTTGGCTCGACAATCAACAGCATGTAAGACATGGATTTCTCCTGTGGGAACGGGGCGCGGCAGCGTTCGCTGCGCGATCGGGATGCGCCGACCGATGCAAAAGCGTAGCAGCCGCCGTGCGGCTTGCATCGTCGGCCAATCGGCACTGGCCGGACGGCCAATTCGGCCGCTTCCTGACATTTTGCCGTCAAGATGCCTGCCCGAACCGTCGGATTTTCTTCCTGTGGACCGCCCCATGTCACGCCTGCTTCCGCCGCTTGCCGTTGCACCGTTCATCGCCCTCGCCACCGTCTTCGCACCCGCCGCCCTCTTCGCCCGGCCGGCCACGGCCGCGCCGCCGGTCAGCGCCGGCTGCGGCGGCGCAACCACGCCGATTGCCGAGCTCCGCGGCGACGGCGGCCCGTCGCCGCTGGCCGGGCAAACGACCTCGATCGAAGCGGTCGTCACCGCGGCGTTCGGCGGCGCCGACGGCCTCGGCGGCTTCTTCGTTCAGCAGGCCGACGCGCAGCGGCTGCACCGGCCGGGCGTCCCGGAAGGCGTGTTCGTGTACGCGCCGAACGCACGCCCGAAGGCCGGCGATCTCGTCCATCTCACGGGCCGCGTCGACGAGCGATACGGCCGGACGCAATTCACGCTGTCGGGCGGCGTGACCGTCTGCGCACGCGGGCAGGCTGTCACACCGGCAACGCTCACGCTGCCGGTCGCCACGCTATCCGTGCTGGCCGCACATGAAGGGATGCGGGTGCGCCTGCCACAAACGCTGACGGTCAGCGATACCCACGAACTCGGCCGCTACGGCAGTGTCGTCCTCAGCAACGGCCGGCTGCGCATTCCGACCCACGTCGCCCCGCCGGCCGAGGCCGCCGCGCTCGCAGCAGCCAACGCACACAACCGCATCGTGCTCGACGACGGCTCGAGCCGCCGCGATCCCGCGACCGTGCGCTATCCGCCGCCCGCGCTGAGCGCCGCCAACACACTGCGCGCGGGCTATACGGTGCGCCGCGTCGAAGGCGTGCTCGAACTGCGCCACGGCGCATGGCGGCTGCAACCGGTTGCCGGCGCGGCGCCGGTGTTCGATGCCGCCGCGAACCCGCGTACCGATGCGCCGGCCCGGCATCCCGACGCCGATGTGCGCATCGTGTCGTTCAACGTCTTCAACTATTTCAACGGCGACGGGCATGGCAGTGGATTCGATGCCCCGGCCAACCGCGGCGCGAAAACGCCCGCCGGGTTCGCGCGACAGGAAGCGAAGATCGTCGCGGCGTTGCGCGCGCTGCGTGCCGACGTGATCGGGCTGATGGAAATCGCGAACAACGGCCACGGCGACGCGAGCGCCGTGCAGCGTCTCGCAGGGCAGCTTGGCGACGGCTGGCGCGCGGTCGATCCCGGCACCGCGCGGCTCGGCCGCGATGCGATTGCGGTCGCACTGCTGTACGACAGCCGCACGGTCGAGCCGGCCGGGCGTGCGGCGACCGTCTCACTCGGCGGCCGGCACCGCCCGCCGCTCGCGCAGACATTCCGGCGCATCGGCGGCACGCGCGCGTTCACGGTCGCGGTCAATCACCTGAAATCGAAGAACTGCCCGAACGCGACCGGCGCCGATCGCGACCAGTCGGACGGCCAGGGCTGCTGGAACGCAGCGCGCACGCGAGCGGCCGCACGCGTCTCCGACTGGCTCGCCACGTCGCCGACAGGTACCGCAGCCGACGGCGTACTGCTGATCGGCGACCTGAACAGCTACGCGAAGGAAGATCCGGTGCGCATGCTCGAATCGCGCGGCTACGCGAACCTGGTGGCCCGCTTCGTCGGCGATACTGCGTACAGCTACGTATTTCGCGGCGAAGCGGGCAGCCTCGACCACGCGCTCGCCACGTCAGCGCTCGCCGCGCGCGTGAAGGCCGTGCACGTCTGGCACATCAACGCCGACGAACCGGTCGCGCTGCAACCCGTGCCCGATTACAAAACGTCCTCGCAACGGTCGTCTTATTACGCACCCGACGCGTACCGTTCATCGGACCACGATCCCGTCGTGATCGACGTCGCGCTTGACGACGGCGGCACGTTGGCGGCCCCGGGCACGAACCGTGCTCGTCCACAACGCGTCGACTAGTGCATTTGCATCAGCTCAAGGCCTGCAACGGCACTATTTACCTGATAGCCCTGGCGACGCCATATTTACCGTGCCTTCACCGCGTACCGCAGCCCGATACGCCGCTTCGCCCGGAATGCGAATTTTTTTCAACCGCCGTGCCGCCCCGTGCGGCGGGGCTTCGCGGCAATCCTGCCGACGAATTGAAAATTTGTCTCGAAACAAAATCGGGCCAAGTGAATCACACAAGTTGCTGGGATTCGTCTTATCTTCAAATTGGCCTTGAATCGAAGGAGGATCAACACCATGGCGCTCACCGACTCGATCGAACACAAGCTGGACCGCGGCCTGTCCGACATTCGTCGCACGGGCCGGCGCGTGGGACGCACGACGCGCTCGGCCGCCCGCGACCTGCATGCCGACGTCACCGACGATCTGCGCGGGCTGGTCGACGAACTGGAAGACCTGCTGAAAAACGATGGCGACGGCGATATCGCCGCGCTGCGCAAGCGCGTGCAATCCAGGCTCGATGAAGCGCGCAGCGCGCTCGACCATGCGTCGGGCAGCGCAGCCGCCCGGCTGCGCGATTCGGCTGAACGCGTGTCGCAGGCCGTGCACGACAACCCGTGGCAAACCGCCGGCGTCGTCGCCGGTCTCGCGTTCGTTGCGGGCCTGCTCCTTGCCCGCCGTTGAACGGAGCCGGCCGCCCCGCTGCCCGCCCCGACCGTCCTCAATCAGACAACGAAGGAGAAACGCCATGCAAAAAACCTTTGCCATGAAAGCCGCCGCCGCCGTCCTGCTCGGCAGCCTCGCGCTCGCCGGCTGCACGACCACGCCCGACAAACCCGAAAACGCGGCGACCAGCGCGTCGAAGCGCCAGTCGATCGACGCCAGCGTGAACGCAACGCTGTCGCGCCTCTATTCGACGGTACCGGGTTCGCGTGAACTCGTCGCGAAATCGCGTGGCGTGCTCGTGTTCCCGAACGTGCTGCAGGCCGGCTTCATCGTCGGCGGCCAGTCCGGCAACGGCGCGCTGCGCGTCGGCGGCAGCACGGTCGGCTACTACAACACGTCGTCGCTGTCGGTCGGCCTGCAGGCCGGCGCGCAGTCGAAGGCGATCGTGTTCCTGTTCATGACGCAGGATGCGCTCGACTCGTTCCGCAAGTCCGAAGGCTGGGCCGCGGGCGCCGACGCATCGGTCGCGGTCGTGAAGGTCGGCGCGAACGGCGCGGTCGATACGACCACGGCCACCGCACCGGTCGAGGTGCTGGTCCTGACCAACGCGGGCCTGATGGGTGACCTGTCGGTGAACGGCACCAAGGTCACGAAGCTCGATATCTGACGATGCGGCACGCGGCGTTGCGCCGCGTTTGCTTCCCGGCAGCGCCGCGGCCCCGGCCGCGGCGTTTTCGCATGTGCCGCGCGCAGCGGCTATGATGGCGGCACCTTTGCGGGCATACTCCGCTTCGGGCCGCTCCGCGGCGCATTTCGCCGCGAACCCGTGACGATCGCGAACCGATCGTGCGCGGAGCAACGAGATTCAATCAAACCACGCATCAATCTGCGCGAATGTCATCCATGGAAAGCGGACACGACCACCAAAAATTCTTCTATTTCCTGCTGGCCGCGGTCACCGTCGGACTCTGCTGGATCCTCGCGCCGTTTTCCGGAGCCGTGTTCTGGGGCACCATTCTCGCGATCCTGTTCCAGCCCGTGCAACGCTGGCTCGCCGCGCGCTTCGGCAAGCGGCGCAACCTGGCCGCGCTCGTGACGCTGTCGCTGATCGTCCTGATCGTGATCCTGCCGCTCGTGTTCGTCGCCGCGACGCTCGTGCAGGAAATCGCGTACGTGTACCAGGAAATCAAGACCGCACAGCCGAACTATTCGCAATACTTCCAGGACATCATCCACGCGCTGCCGTCTTCGATCCAGCACCTGCTGCAGAAATACGGGCTGAGCAACCTCCCGGGCATCCAGAAGAAACTGACCGATGGCGCCGCGCAGATCAGCCAGCTCGCGGCAGCGCAGGCACTCAGCATCGGCCAGAACACGTTCCAGTTCGTCGTGAGCTTCGGCGTGATGCTGTACATGGTGTTCTTCCTGCTGCGCGACGGCGGCGAAATCGGCCGCCGCGTGCGCCGCGCGCTGCCCCTCGACGACGAGCACAAGAACCTGCTGCTGGCGAAATTCACGACGGTCGTGCGCGCGACCGTGAAGGGCAACATCGCGGTCGCGCTCGTGCAGGGTGCGCTCGGCGGCCTGATCTTCTGGATCCTCGGGATCGAGGGCGTCGTGCTGTGGGGCGCGCTGATGGCGTTCCTGTCGCTGCTGCCCGCGATCGGCGCGAGCCTCGTCTGGGTGCCGGCCGCGCTCTACTTGCTGATGATCGGCGCGGTGTGGAAATGCGTGATCCTCGTCGCGTTCTGCGTGGGCGTGATCGGTCTCGTCGACAACCTGCTGCGCCCGATCCTCGTCGGCAAGGACACGAAGATGCCCGACTGGGTCGTGCTGATCTCGACGCTCGGCGGGATGGCGCTGTTCGGCATCACCGGCTTCGTGATCGGGCCGCTCGTCGCCGCGCTGTTCATGGCGAGCTGGGACATCTACGCACGCTCCGAACAGGGCGAATGACACTGCGCGTGGCCGCGTGCCACGCACCTGCGGACCTTTGCGGTCACGGGTGACGAATGCGAATCAAAACGGGCGCCACGGCGCCCGTTTCTTCATCCGCCGCCAGCATCATCACGCCGCCATACGGCCCGACGCGATACGTACGGCCCGACACCAGCGGCACGCTTCGATCGTCGTGCGCATCGCGCCACGTTGCACGCACGCGCGAGGCGACATCCGGCGCGAACGGCGCACCGTCAGGCCCGACCAGCGCCACATGGGCGCCCGGCAAACGGCGGCCATGCGTATCGAACCGCAGCGTTGCCGCCGCCCCGCCGTGCGCCATCTCTCTTCGTTCGACGACTAGGCTCGATCGTGCGTCGAGCGTCACGTCGTAGAGATCGACGAGCGCACCCGTGAAGCGCACGTCACCGCCTGACGCAGCGTGCGTGGCAGCCATCGCATTCGACATCGCGAACGCCACGCCAAGCCCTATTGCGATCTTCCACACGGCACCGGCACACCGCACCGTTCGATTGCGCATCGCCACCAATGCCGCCCGCTTCGCGTCGTTTCGCATGTTCCTTCTCCCCTGACGTGACCAGAAAAAAAGCGGCGTGACGCGTCGGTCACACCGCCTGTCTGCTGGCAATCACTTTAGGGAGAGACGCCCGGACAATATATGGGACAAGTCCGAAACTAAAGCCCGGTCGTTCGAACGCACCGCGTTCGCGCCGCTCGCGGCAGCGTACGACCGGCATCGCACGGCATGCCGCGGGCCGGTCACGCGTCCGGATCGACGCGCAGCACGAGCTTGCCGCGATGGTCGCCGTCGAACAGGCGATTCAGCACGTCGGGCGCATTCTCGAGACCGTCTGCAACCGTCTCCTCGGCCTTGAGCCGGCCGTCGCGCAGCCAGCCCGCGAGCGTCTGCACGGCCTCGCGGCTCTTGCGATAGTCGAGGATCAGGAAGCCGCGCATCGTCAGCCGCTTCGAGATCAGCACGCCGACGTCGTCCGCCGCGCGCCCGCTGTTGTAGTTCGAGATCACGCCGCACAGCGCAACGCGCCCGCCGATCACCATGCGCGACAGCACCGCGCGCATCACCTCGCCGCCGACGTTCTCGAAGTTCACGTGCACGCCGTCCGGCGTCGCCGCCTTCAGTTGCTGACGGAAATCGTCGGCCTTGTAGTCGACGGCCGCGTCGAAGCCGAGCGTCTCGGTCAGGTAGCGGCACTTGTCCGCACCGCCCGCGATGCCGACCACGCGCGCGCCGTGGATCTTGCCGATCTGCCCGGCGATCGAGCCGACCGAGCCGGCCGCCGCCGATACCACGAGCGTTTCACCCGGCTGCACCGGCGCGATGTCGGTCAGCCCGTAGTACGCGGTCAGCCCGCTCATCCCGCACGCGCCGAGCAGCGTCGGCAGCGGCAGGCCCGACTCCGAGGGCAGCTTCACGAGTTGCGCGGCCTGGTCGGCCGGCACGACCGCGTAGTCCTGCCAGCCGACGAGCCCCTGCACGAGATCGCCTTCCGCGAACCCCGCATGGCGCGACGCCACCACGCGCCCGATGCCGAGCGCGCGCATCACCTCGCCGATCGCGACGGGCGGCAGGTACTGCGGCACGTCGCTCATCCACACGCGGTTGGTCGGGTCCATCGACAGGTACAACACGCGCACGAGCACCTCGCCGTCCGCGAGCGCCGGCACCGGCGTCTCGACGAGCGAAAAGTGTTCGCGGCCGACCCGCCCTTCCGGGCGCGTCTTCAGCAGCAGTTGGCGGTTCACGGGTGTGGACACGATGTTCTCCTCCGGTCGTTGTAGTTCGGGATGCGCGTCAGACCGCGCACATGCCGCCGTCGATCACGAGTTCGGCGGCCGTCACGAAGCGGCTCTCGTCGGACGCGAGATACACGGCCGCGTGCGCGACGTCATCCGGCTCGCCGAGCCGGCGCAGCGGAATGCCGCGCGCGAGCTTGCGCGTCGCATCGCGTTCGCCGAGCGACTGGAACAGCGGCTCGACGATCCCCGTGCGGATGAACGCCGGGTGAATCGAGTTGCAGCGCACGTCGATCTCCCGGCGCGCGCAGTCGATCGCGACCGACTTCGTCAGCGACGCAACCGCCGCCTTCGACGCGTTGTACGCGGTGAAATCCGGCTCGACCTTGAACGCGGCCACCGACGAGATGTTGATGATCGACGCGGGATGGCTCTCGGCCAGATACGACAGCGCATGCTTGCAGCCGAGCACGATGCTCTCGACGTTGATCGCCATCACGCGCCGCCATTCGTCCAGCTCGATTTGCGCGGGCGAGCCGATCGAGCCGACGCCCGCGTTGTTGACGAGCACCGACAGCCCGCCCATCGCATCGACGGCCTGCGCGAGCAGCGCCTGCCAGCGCGCCTCGTCGCGCACGTCCTGCGTCGCGGCGAACGCGACCGGCGTCGCGCGGCCTGCGTTGAGTTCCTGCGCGAACGCGTCGAGCACCGCCGCGTCGGCGATGTCGGTCACGAACACGCGCGCGCCCTGCTCGACCATCCGGCGCGCGATCGCGCGGCCGAGGCCGCCCGCGGCGCCCGTGATGTATGCGCACTTGCCGGCAAGGCGCGAAGAAACGACTGTCATGTGACCTGCTCCTATCGTGAATCGTCATCGCGGAACGCTGCCGCGACGGGGTGGCCGTGCCGTGCC
The DNA here is from genome assembly GCF_902499335.1 of Burkholderia lata. Classification (GTDB taxonomy): domain Bacteria; phylum Pseudomonadota; class Gammaproteobacteria; order Burkholderiales; family Burkholderiaceae; genus Burkholderia; species Burkholderia lata_B. The sequence continues at coordinate 270,995 of NZ_CABVQK010000001.1, forward strand.
TGCTCCGGCCGACGCGGGCCGGTCGACCGCGCCTCGATATCACGAGGCATCGCACGGTTTCCGCGAGTATATCGAGATGAACGTGACGCGCGCCGGACCGGCCGGGCAGCCTGCCCCGGTTGAACGTCAGCCAGCGTACGCGAATGCCGCCAATCGATGAAATGAATAATCGTTATGCCCGGTCATAGACCTGGTTCATGACTTTCGCATCCCGGCATGCATGCACCGGCCGGCGGCGCCCGCCAGTCTCGTAGACCGGGCGGTTCGTCGATTCCGGGAATGAAGGAGGACGGCGTTCCGTGCAGACGAGGAAGCAATCGGGAAGATGAACGGCGTGGAATCGTGCAACCGCCGGGCGAAAGCCGGTGGCAAGAAAGCGGCACCGGGGCGCCGCGACCGGCTACCGTCAGAATCCGTCGCCCGACGGCGCGCGCACGAACGCGCAGAGTTGCGGCGAATGCGTATCGATCATCTGCTGGAACGGGGCACGGTGCCCGTACGCGATGCCCGACACGAGCAGCAGGCAGACGGCCGCGACGCGCGGCGAGAAGGCACGCTGCCGCGCGCCGTCGTAGCCGCGCAGGAACACCAGCGCGACGAGCGCGCCGAGCATCCAGCCGACGATCACTTCCGGAACGGTGTGCGAATGATCGAACACGCGCGCGACGGCCGTGACCGCGCCGACGGCCAGCCCGGCCGCGATGCCGGGCGCCTTGCCCGGCCGGAACGCCTGCCACAGCATCGACAGCGCGACGGTCCACACGGACGTCGACAGCATCGTATGGCCGCTGATCACGCGAAAACCGAATTGCGGCAGCTCGATGCCGCACCCGGCATACAGGATCTTCGTGGCGCCGACGAGGCCCATGCCGGCGGCGAGCAGCACGCCCCAGCGGACGGCGAGGCGCCAGTCGGTGAGCGCGAGCCACGCCCCGCACGTCAGCGCGATCGGCAAGGTCAGCGCGGCATCGCCGATGTTGCTGATTTCACTCCACATAACGGACTTCGGACGACGATCGAAAGGCCGCAGTTTACCGCATGCGCGCAGCGCGCCTGTTTCAGCCTGTGACAGCCTGTATCAGCTCGCGACACCGGTAATCAGCAGCAGGTTCGTGCCGGTGATGACGACGAACAGCGCCCACGCGGCAACCTGCATCCCGCGCCCGATCGCGTGCTCGCCCATCGTGTTGCGATCACTGACCGAGCGGATCAGCGGCCACATCGCGAACGGCAGCTGCAGGCTCAGCAGCACCTGGCTCCACACGAGCAGCTGCCCGACCGAGTTGTCACCGAGCCACAGCACGCCGATCAGCGCCGGCACGAGTGCGAGCCCGCGCGTGATCAGCCGGCGCTGGTAGCAGGGGATCTTCGTGTGCAGGAAGCCGTCCATGATCACCTGGCCGGCGATCGTGCCGGTCAGCGTCGAACTCTGCCCCGACGCAAGCAGCGCGATGCCGAACAGCAGCGCGGCCGCGCCGCCCGCGATCGGCGTAATCAGCTTGTAGGCCTGTTCGATGTCGGCCACGTTGTGCTGGCCCGTCGCATGGAACGCCGCGCCCGCGACGACCAGGATCGCCGCGTTGACGAGCATCGCGACGAACAGCGACACGAAAGTATCGATGCGCACCAGCGCAAGCGTGTCGCGGATCATCCCGCGCGCACCGCCGACCACGCGCCGCGTCTGCACGACCGACGAATGCAGGTACAGGTTGTGCGGCATGATCGTCGCGCCGACGATGCCGAGCGCAAGCACGATCGCGTCCTTGCGGTCATGGCCCGGATCGCCCGGCACCAGCCCGCCGACCACCGCGTGCCAGTCGGGCGGCGTGATCGCGACCTGCGCGACGAAGCAGAAGGCCATCGTCGCGATCAGCGCGAGCACGATCGCCTCGATCTGCCGGAACCCCTTGCCCTGCAGGCCGAGCACGATCACCGTGTCGAGCGCGGTCAGCACGATCCCCCACGCGAGCGGCACGCCGAGCAGCAGCTTGAACGCGAGCGCGCAGCCGAGGACTTCCGCGATGTCGCACGCGATGATCGACACTTCGGCGGTCACCCACTGCACGACGCGGCCGAACCGGCCGTAGCGGTCGTAGCTGGCCTGCGCGAGATCCCTGCCCGCGACGAGGCCGAGCCGCGCCGCGAGCATCTGCAGGAAGATCGCCGCGAGGCTCGAGAACGCGACGACCCACAGCAGCGAATAACCGAACTGCGAGCCGGCCTGGATATCGGTCGCCCAGTTGCCGGGATCCATGTAGCCGATCGCGACCAGCAGGCCGGGGCCGAAGAAGCGCTTGAGCTTCTGCCAGCGTGGCGCACCGGCATCGATCGTGATGCTGCCCTTTACTTCCGACGGGCAGAAAGGGGCGGTGGCGGTAGTGGGGAGGAGGGACATGGAAACCGGGAATCGAGATCGCGACAGGACGATTCTACGGGTATCCGTCCGGTTTTCCCCTGCGCGGCGGCGCACGCGGCGCAAAGCCCCCCCGCGCCATCGCAGGCCCCCCCGTGCGCATCGGCCGGCGGCGCGCCACGGGTGAGGATCCTTTCACGCTCGGTGACGCGAAATTCGGTCGGCGACATCAGGATGCGCTGGCGAAACAGCTTCGCGAGCCGCTCGCCGCTGCCGAACCCGGTGCGGCGCGCGACCTTGTCGGCCGGCAACGTCGTGTGGACCAGCATGTGGCAGGCGCGCTCGAGCCGCACGTGCTGCACGAATTCGGTCGGCGTCACGCCGATCTCCTTCTTGAAGCGCCGCAGGAAATTGCGCTCGCTCATCGCGGCGGCCTGTGCGGCGTTCGCGATCGAGATGCGGTTCACGCTCTGCGCGCGCAGCCGCTGCGCCGACATCCGGATCGACGGGCTCGCGCTCAGCTCGCGAAAGGCCCACATCGACTGCGTATAGCGTTGCTCGACCGGCCGCAGCATGTTGCTGGCGATCTCCTGCGCGGCGCCGTCGCCGAGGTCGACGCGGAACATGTCGAGCACGGCGGCGAACACGTCGGTTTCGCCGGCCTGCAGCTCGACCGTCGTGGCGACCCGTCGCCCGCCCCGGCCGGGCCGCCCTTCGATCGCCGCCGATGGACGCTGCATCGCCGCGAGCGTAGGCAGGTCCATCCCGTCGACGATCCAGCGCGCATGACGGCGAATGTCGCTGAGGCGACGCTGCAATGCGTCGTCCCAGTTGACGGCCGCGCGGTCACCGTGAAGATGAAAGAACGCGAGCGCGCGACGCCCGTGCTCGTCACCGAGCGGATCGGCCGCGATGCTCACGCCGGAGGACGACTGCAACAGCCCCCCGCTTTCGGACACGTACTTCAACTGGTAGTCAGCACTGTATGCGTGCAGGCGATTCGCCAGGTTGAAAGCCTCGCCAATACGCGCGGCCTGGGCCAACGAAAATCCCGTACTCAAATAGATAACGACCCATCTCTGATCTGCTGCATTCACTGGCCAAGCCCCCGACTCGTTCGACTTCTTTTAATACCGTCGAACTGTCAGGCTTATATTTGGTTTGAATGCGTGCGACAGGACGGCTATCCCGAAATATGAAGCGACGGCATCTTAGCCGAACGGGTCGCGCCTTTGGCGCGAAATGGCCGACGTGGACAGCATGATGGCGGATTACTACAGGCTGTCACGGTTTGCTGGCGGCCCTGTGTGGAATAGCCCGGGCCGATATCGCCAATTATTGCGATTGTGTACGTTGCAATCCGCGCATTTCATTGCGGCTTATTGCGTCGGGTATCCGGATAAATGCACAACCGAATATCGGCGCAAACGATATCGATTCGTATCCGATGCCGCCGATCGCCACGCAGGAAAGCCCGCGTATCCGTTGCCTGCGCATCCTTTAGAATCGGTCCACCATTCACCACGCCGCCCGCGCCCCGTGCCCGCCGATCACCGTCTCGACCTGAACCTGTTTCGCGTGCTCGACGCCGTCTACGTGCACGGCGGCATCGGCGCGGCCGCCCGCGCGCTGCATCTCACGCAGCCGGCCGTCACGCATGCACTCAACCGGCTGCGCGCGCATTTCGACGATCCGCTGTTCGTGCGGCAGGGCAACCGCGTCGTCGCAACCGAACGCACGCGTTCGATCATCGCGGACGTGCAGTTGCACCTGAAAGGACTGCAAGGCACTGCGCGCGCGCCGTCGGCATTCGATCCCGCGACGCTCGACCTGAGCATCGCAGTCGGCATTCGCGACGTGCTCGAGTCGATCGCGCTGCCGCGGATCGTCGCCGCGTTCGCCGACGAAGCGCCGGGCCTGCGGCTCGTGAGCCGCCGCATCGCGGTGGCCGACATCGAGCGCGAACTCGCATCGGGCAATCTCGATCTCGCCGTCGATCGCCGCGTGCCGACCGGACCGCGCATCGCCACCGAACACCTGCTCGACGATTCGCTCGTCGTCGCGCTGCGCAGCGATCATCCGCTTGCGCGCGACCCGCTGCGGCGCGGCGACTATTTCGCGGCGCAGCATGTCGCGGTGTCGTCGCTCGGCGAGCCGCAATCGCTCGACGTGCTGCTCGGCAACGACGGCCGCTTCCGCGATATCCGGCTCACCTGCCAGCACTATTTCGCCGCATGCCAGATCGCCGCGACCGGCAACCTGCTGGTCACGCTGCCGCACACGTACGCGTTGCGGATGGCCGCGCTACTGCCGATCGACGTACGGCCGCTACCGTTACGGCTCAAGCCGTTCCCGCTCCTCGCGTACTGGCACGAATCGCGTGACGCCGATCGCGCGCACCAGTGGGTACGCGAACGCATCGCCGCGCTCGTGCGCAGCAGCGCCGGCGTCACCGGCGCATAGCCGCCGCACGGCAGCGCGGCGCACGCCGTCACGATCGGGGCGGTATGCTGACGGCTGCGCGCCGCCACGCGGCGCCCGCTTCCCTCTTTCCGCTGACCGGAGACTTGCCATGTCGCTCATCCATGCCGCCGCAGTCCTCGACGCCGATGCGCCCGACTACGTCGTCCAGCTGCAGGCCGGCACGCACGTGCTGACCGGCGACGAAGCACCACGCGAAGGCGGCCAGGATCGCGGGCCCGCACCGTACGAGTTCGTGCTGGCCGGCCTCGCCCAATGCACGGCCGCGACGCTGCGCATGTACATGCAGCGCAAGACGTGGCCGGCCACGCGCATCGACGTGCGCACCGAGCTGCATGCCGATCGCGACGGCACGCAGTACGTGCGCCGCGTCGTGACGCTCGACGGCCCGCTCGACGAAGCGCAGCGCCAGCGCCTTGCCGAAATCTGCGAGAAGACGCCGGTCACGCAGTTCATCAAGCGTGGCACGCGGATCGACACGACGTTGACCTGACACACAACGCACGCGGCGCTCGATCGCCGCGCCAAAAAGAAACGGGGGCCGCGCACGATGCGCGGCCCCCCGTTCGTCGATACCGTCAGGCGCTTACAGTCCCAGCGCGGACAGGTCGAGCTTGCCGTCCTTCATCGGCGGGCACCAGAAATACGCGCCCGTCAGCGGCCGCGTGAAGCGAAACAGGCCGTCGACGATCCCGTCTTCCGCGCCGCTCATCCGGCGCATCTGCACGTCGAACGCGCGGAACGAGCAGCCGAACGCCACGAAGTAGAGGCCCGCACGACGCGCGTCCGACCACGGCGACGAGCGACGCAGCATGAACGCTTCGGGCTCGAAACTTTCCTGCGCGGTGCGCTTCACGTGCGCAAACTCGGGCGCGTCGTCGAGTTCTTCGTTGTCCGAGCGGCGGCGCCCGATGATGTTGTCCATGTCGCCCGACGGAATGCGCTCCATCTGGTCGAAGTCGTGCAGCCATTGCTGGACCGCGACGAAGCTCGCGCCGTCGAGCCCCGCGCCCTGCCCCGTCACGATCGCCGCAGCCACCGCGTCGTCGCCTTCCGGATTCTCGGTGCCGTCCTCGTAGCCGGACAGGTCGCGATCGTTCGAATAGCGGAAACCGTCGACGGCGTCCTGCAGCGCGAATGCCGGCGCCAGCGCGCGTTCGATCGCCCGCGCGCGCAGCACGATCTCGCCGCGGTCGCCGCCGCGCAGCCAGACCCACACGTCGGCCGGCGTCGCCGGCAGCGTGCGGTCCTTCACCGCGAACGCCGGGAATTCGGTCAGGCCCGGCACCGGGTGCCCGAGGTGCGCCGCCAGCGCTTGCCCGAACCCGACCACCGTGTCGCGTCCGTCGACGATCTCGCGCAGCGCGGCCAGCGCCGCCGCCACATTGCCGTCATTCGAAATCGTGAAAGTGAGGTATCGGGCCGCCGTATCGATCGGGGTCAGGATGCCTTGCTGAACGTCGCTCATCGTTTCCTCAGGAATGTATCGTGGTGAATCTGCGAGGGCCACGGCGTCGTGCGCCGCAGACGCTGAAGTGTAATCGATGCGCATGCCGGCCCTTGCGCTGCCGCACTGCGGCTGGCCCGCGAGAGAAGGGCCAAAACCCCGAATACTAACCGTATCGACGCTGCAACGCCGCATTCGTCAGACGTTGCGGCGCGCCCTTCACTGCTGATAGAATCTTTACACGTCTTTTCGGCGTCCTTTCAACCGTTCACTTCAGGGGAGGTGCAGATGTTCCGAATGCCAGCAACCTTCCCGAACGTGGTCCCACGGCACAGCTGATCCAGCCCGCCGTCCGCGCCGGCTCCCGAGTTTTCCGCTAACCCGTCAGCCGCGCCGTTTCCCGACAGCCCGTTTCGTTTCGCCGCATGGTTTCCGCGCGGCCCGGCTGTTGCGTTTTCGATGTTCTCCGAACCGGAAAGTCCCGTCGCGCGATGCGCCGGGCAACGATAAATGACCAGAAAAACCACCCATCTGGGCGGCCAGGCATTCCAGGCCGTCTTCGGCTTCACCTTCCGTTACTGGCGCAAGCAGCCGGCCCGCACCGCCACGGTCGCGGGCCTCGCGCTGCTCGCCGCGCTCGCCGACGTGCTCACGCCGCTGTTCGCCGGCCGCCTCGTCGACGCGCTGTCGACCGGCCTGACCGACCGCGCCGCCGCATGGCATGCGGCCCTCGTCGCGTTCGGCACGCTCGCCGCGCTCGGGCTCGGCGCGACGGTGCTGCGGCAAGGCGTCTACCTGAACATCATCACGCTCACGCTGAAGATGATGAGCGAGATCGCGGCCGCGTCGTTCCATCGCGTGCAGCGCTTCTCGACCGACTGGCACGCGAACAGCTTCGCGGGCTCGACCGTGCGCAAGATCACGCGCGGGATCTGGGCGCTCGACCTGCTGAACGACACCGTGCTGATCGCGCTGCTGCCGTCGGTCACGATGCTCGTCGGCGCCACCGTGCTGCTCGGCACGCACTGGCCCGTGATGGGGCTCGTCGTCGGCGCGGGTTCACTGCTGTACATCACGGTGACGGTCGCGGTGTCGCTCGGCATCGTCGCGCCGGCCGCGCGGCTCGGCAACCTGTGGGATACGCGCATGGGCGGTGCGCTCGCCGATGCCGTGAGCTGCAACGCGGTCGTGAAGGCGTTCGGCGCGGAAACGCGCGAGGAAGCGCGGCTCGCGCGCGTGATCAGCAAATGGCGGCAACGCACGCGCCGCACCTGGGTGCGCGGCACGTTGAACGGCGGGTTGCAGGGCGCGATGCTCGTCGCGATGCAGGCCGCGATGATCGGCGTCGCGCTGCGGCTGTGGGCGAACAACGAGGCGAGCGTCGGCGACATCGCGTTCGCGCTGACGATGTTCTTCATGCTGCAGGGTTACTTGCGCGACGTCGGCATGCACATTCGCAACCTGCAGCGCTCGGTGAACGACATGGAAGAACTCGTCGCGCTCGAACGCCAGCCGCTCGGCATCGACGATCGTCCCGGCGCACCGGCGATCCGGATCGGGCAAGGCGAGATCCGCTTCGAGCACGTGACGTTCCGCTACGGCAACCATCCGGTGCCGCTGTACGACGATTTCTCGATGCGGATCGCACCGGGCGAGCGCGTCGGCCTCGTCGGCCACTCGGGGTCGGGCAAGACGACGTTCATCAAGCTGATCCAGCGCCTGTACGACGTGTCGGGCGGCCGCATCACGATCGACGGCCAGGACATCGCGAGCGTGCGGCAGGATTCGCTGCGCAGCCAGATCGCGATCGTCCAGCAGGAACCCGTGCTGTTCCACCGCACGCTCGCGGAGAACATCGCGTATGCGCGTCCCGACGCAAGCCGGGCCGACATCGAGCGCGCCGCGCGGCTCGCCAGCGCGCACGACTTCATCGCCACGCTGCCGGACGGCTATGACACGCTCGTCGGTGAGCGCGGGATCAAGCTGTCGGGCGGCGAACGCCAGCGGGTCGCGATCGCGCGCGCGTTCCTCGCCGATGCGCCGATCCTGATCCTCGACGAAGCCACGTCGAGCCTCGATAGCGAAAGCGAGCTGCTGATCCAGCAGGCAATGGAGCGGCTGATGGTCGGCCGCACGACGCTCGTGGTCGCGCACCGGCTGTCGACCGTGCGCGCGCTCGACCGGCTGCTGGTGCTCGATCGCGGCAAGGTGATCGAGGAAGGCAGCCACGACGCGCTGATCCGGATCGACGGCGGCATCTATCGCCGGCTGTTCGAGCGGCAGGCGCTGGAGCTCGCGAAGGGGCTCGCCGATTCGCCGCGGCGCACGGCGGACGACGCCGCCGGGCCGCTGGGCGAGCCGGCCGAAGTGTGACGCAAGCGCGTCGCGATGCGCGCCGGCGGTGCGGTCATCACCGCCGGCGCGTGTCGATAAACGGATCCGGATCGAGGCCGTGCCAGGTGCACGGCCTTTTTTTCGCCCGCGAACCTCGTCTCTCGCTCCTAAGCGCGCGCCGCAAGGCCGCCGCTTCCGGGATCACTTATCATGTCGACCAGGAAATTTGCGACTAGGGATCGACCATGTTTACAGGAATTGTCCAGGGCGTTGCCACCATCAAGACCATCGCCGATCACGGGGAACTGAGAACCTTCAGCATCGAATTCCCCGAGCGGTTTACCGACGACATCGAGATCGGCGCCAGCGTCTCGGTCGACGGCGTCTGCCTGACGGTGACGACCATCCATTCGCCGGAGCTGATCGACTTCGACGTGATGCTGCCGAGCCTGCGGATCACCACGCTGGCCGATCTCGCGACGGGCGCCAACGTCAACGTGGAGCGGGCCGCGAAGGACGGCGCGGAAATCGGCGGGCATCCGCTGTCCGGCCACGTCGACTTCACCGGGGCGATCCGGCACATCGCGTCGTCCGAACATAACCGGATGGTGCGTATCGGCGTGCCGGAGGCGTTCAAGCGCTATGTGTTCGCGAAGGGCTATATCGCGATCAACGGCTGCAGCCTGACGGTGTCCGACGTCAACCGCGACGAAGGCTGGTTCGATGTCTGGCTGATTCCCGAAACGCGCCGCGCGACGACCTTCGACGCGAAGGGCGTCAACGACACGGTCAACATCGAGATCGAGCGCAGCACGCAGGTGGTCGTCGATACGATCCGGGAATCGGTCAAGGAAACGCTCGGCGAACTGAACGGCGTCGTCACCGCGTTGCTGGCGGAAAAAGGCATCGATATCGAGGAACTGCTGGCGCGCCATGTCGCGCGGCTGCCGAAGCAGTAACGGAGCGGGCGTTTCAGGTCCGTCGCCGAAGCACCGGGATTGGCCGCCCGCCCGCGACCGGTTCCGGGCGGCCTTCGCTCGGTGACATCGACGCGACGATAAAGCGTTCGATGTCGGCGGCCACATGTTCGGGTGGGCCGTCGCTCTCAAACCGCTTGCAGGTCAGGCGCATGAACGCAGGAAACCGGCCGCGGATCTTGCGCGTCTCGTCGGCTTCATTCGCATCCAGATATGGCCGGGACAGTTGCCGGCCCACGACCAGTTTCGCGCAGCGTTCGAGATCGAACGAAGGCAACAGGAGCGCGGTGAATCCGTCCTCCTCGATGCCACGGCGGAGTGCCGGATAGGCTGGCGCGACATCGTCCGGGTACAGCATGAACCCGGACGAAACCGCGCAGATCGCGGGCGCCGACATGTCGCGCTTGAGTTGCTCGTACAGCCGGACGTTGTGCGACGCATACTCGGCATAGCCCCGGTCCCGGATGAAATCGGCGATGTTTCCGTGCACGGACAGGAAGCATCGATCCACGTCGACGAACCGCCAGTTCAGGCGTGCGGCGACGAGCGCCCCGACCGTGGTCTTGCCGGCACCGCCCGGCCCGATCAGATGTACCAGCAACGACACGCGCCCCCTCCGAAGTCGCATGCATCGCGTTCCCCGAGGAGCCGCGACGAACCTGCCTTCCGCGCCCGCCTCACTCCACTTCCGCCTGCGCGCCCTTCCCCACCGCCACACGCTGCGCGCGATAAATCCCCGCGTGCCCCGAGAACAGATACGCGACGACACACGCGACGATCGCATACACGCCGATATCCGCGCCGAACAGTTCGATCGCCATGATCGTCGATGCGATCGGCGTATTGGCCGCACCGGCAAACACCGCGACGAAGCCGAGCCCCGCGAGCACGGGCACCGGCAGCGCCAGCACCTGGCCGAGCGCGTTGCCGAGCGTCGCGCCGATGTAGAACAGCGGCGTCACTTCGCCGCCCTTGAACCCCGACGCGAGCGTGACGACGGTGAACGCGAACTTGCCCGCGAAATCGTAGAGCGGCAGCGGGCCATGAAACGCGGCCTCGATCGTCGGGATGCCGAGGCCGAGATACTGCGGCACGTTCAGCGCGGTCGCGGCCGCGGCGACCAGCAGGCCGCCGAGCACCGGCTGCAGCGGCGCGTAGCGGACGACACGCCGGAACCACGCGGTCAGCGCATGCGTCGCAAACGCGAACAGCCGCCCGACCACGCCGAACGACATGCCCGCGACGACCGTCACGGCCAGCCCCGTCGCCGACACGGCCGGCACGAACGGAATCGCATAGGCCGTGTGATGCACGCCCCACGCACGGCATACGACGTCCGCGACGATCGCGGAGGCGACGCAGGTCAGCAGCGCGTCGTACCGCACGCGCCCAATCGCGAGCACCTCGAGCCCGAACACGGCGCCCGCGAGCGGCGTACCGAACACCGACGCGAAACCGGCCGCGATGCCGCCCATCAGCAGCACGCGGCGATGCTCGCGATCGAGGCGGAACACGTGCGTGATGCGATCGGCGAGCGCGCCGCCCATCTGCACGGCCGTGCCCTCGCGCCCGGCCGAGCCGCCGAACAGGTGCGTGACGACGGTCGCGACGAGCACGAGCGGCGCCATCCGCTTCGGCACGAGCGCCTTCGGGTCGTGGATCTCGTCGATCAGCAGGTTGTTGCCGCGCGCGACCGACTGGCCAAAGCGATGGTAGATCCAGCCGGTCGCGAAACCGGCGGCCGGCAGCCCCCACAGCAGCCACGGGTGCGCCACGCGCGTGCCGGTCGCCCAGTCGAGCGCGATCAGGAACAGGGCGGAAGCCGTGCCGGCCAGCGTGCCAAGCAGGGCCGAGAGCGCGAGCCAGCGGCACACATAGCGCACGGTCGCGAGAAGATCGGCAGAAGTCGTGAAAAACATGATTTCCAGATTCGACGGAACATCAAAACCTGGGCGGCAGAATACCGCATGGACGGCCTGCGACCTCCTGACGACCCAGGAACACGCAGGCATCATCAGCCGGGCTAACCGGCGGTTGAGGGTCGCACCGTGCGCAACGCGCCGCGTACGACCGCAGGGAGGCATGCCATCTCCGCTGGCCGCCATTGTACGCGACGCCCCGCGCCGCCCGCAATGCGGACGCCTGCCCACCGGACCGGGGCAGTGTCGCGCGCCCCTCGAGCGCCGTCAGTCGCGCAGCGGGCGCGTGACGCGCGAGATCAGCTGGGGGGCAATCCGCTCGAGCGGCAGGATCGCCGACGCCGCCCCGATCGCCGCGGCCGCCTTCGGCATCCCGTAGACGGCGCTGGTCGCCTCGTCCTGCGCGATCGTGTAGCAACCCTTCGCGCGCATCGCCTTCAGGCCGAGCGCGCCGTCGCGCCCCATGCCCGTCAGCAGCACGCCGAACGCCTCGCCCTGCCAGCCGTCCGCGACGCTGTTGAAGAACACGTCGATCGACGGCCGGTACGGCGTCTCGACCGGATGCCGCGTATAGCCGAGCACGCCGCGCGGCGACAGATACAGGTGATCGTTGGTCGCCGCGAGCAGCACCTCGCCGGCCTGCGGCACGCTGCCCTGCCGCGCGACGCGCACCGGCAGCCGCGTATAACCGTCGAGCCACTCGGCCATCCCGAGCGCGAACGCCTGGTCGACATGCTGGACGATCACGATTGCCGCCGGAAAATCGCCCGGCAGCGCCCGCAGCAGCGCGGTCAGCGCGGTCGGCCCGCCCGCCGACGCACCGATCGCGACGAGCGTCGGCTGGCCGCGCTCGGGCGCCGGCCCCGGCGGTACGAACGCCGCGGTGCGGCTTTCGAGCAACCGGCCGATCTGGTCGATCTTCGCGAGCAGCGCCTGCGGCGACGCATCGGCCGACAGCCCGAGCGCGAGCGTCGGCGTATCGACCGCATCGAGCGCGCCGGCACCCATCGCCTCGTAGACCGACGACGTGTTCGCGCTGACGCTCGCCGTCACGATCAGGATCGCGCACGGCGCGCGCGCCATGATCCGGCGCGTTGCCGCGACACCGTCGACCTTCGGCATCACGAGATCCATCAGCACGAGATCGGGCGGATGCGCGACGCAGAAATCCACCGCCTCGTCGCCGTCGGTCGCGACCCACAGCACGCGGTGGTCCGTGCGCAGCGCGAGCACGCGGCGCAGCGCCTCCACGGCGAGCGGCAGGTCGTTGACGATGCCGATGTTCATCCGCGCGCGTCCCCGATCAGGTCGTGCACGGCGTCGAGCAATGCCTCGTCGTGGAAGCTGCTCTTCGCGAGGTAGTAGTCGGCCCCCGCATCGAGCCCGCGACGGCGATCCTCGTCGCGATCCTTGTACGACACGATCATCACCGGCACGCGCTTGAGCATCGGATCGCTCTTGATCAGCGTGACGAGCTCGATGCCGTCCATGCGCGGCATGTCGACGTCGGTGACGACGAGATCGAACGCATCGCTGCGCACCGCGTTCCAGCCTTCCATCCCGTCGACCGCCACCGTCACGTCGTAGCCGCGCTTTTCCAGCAGCTTGCGTTCGAGCTCGCGCACCGTCAGCGAATCGTCGACGACCAGCACGCGGCGGCGGCGATCGACGAGCGCGAGTTGCGGATCACGCGTGAGCCGCGCGAGCTGCCCGCCGCGCACGAGCTTGTCGACCGAGCGGATCAGGTCCTCGACGTCGACGATCAGCACCGGGTCGCCGTTCTCGAGCAGCGCGCCGGCCGCGATGTTCTGGATCTTGTGCAGGCGGCTGTCGAGCGGCTGCACGACGAGCATCCGCTCGCCGAGGAAACGGTCGACCGCGACGCCATACAGCTCGGGCTCGGCGCCGACGACCACGACCGCCGTGCTCGTGCGCGCAACGTCGGGCTCGCCCGCGTCGAGCAGCTGGTGCGCGGCAACGAGGCCCGCGCGCCGGCCGTCGAACGGGAAATGCGGCTGCCCTTCGAGCACGTCGATATCGTCGTGCGCGAGTTCGAGCGTGCGGCGCACATGCGCGAGCGGGAACGCATACGGCTCGCCACCGACCTCGACGAGCAGGCTGCGGATCACCGACAGCGTGAGCGGCAACTGCAGCACGAAGCGCATGCCCGCACCCGGCTCGTTGAAGATCCGCACCGCGCCGCGCACGCCACGCACCATCTCCTGCACCGCGTCGAGGCCGACGCCGCGGCCCGACACGTCGGTCACCGCATCGCGCATCGAGAAGCCCGGCAGCAGCAGGAATTCGAGCAGTTCGGGATCGGACAGCCGCGCGGCCGTCTCGTCGTCGGTCAGGCGCTGGCGCACGACGGCCGCGCGCAGCGCGTCCATGTCGACGCCCGGGCCGTCGTCGATCACGCTGACCAGCAGCGAGCCCGCGCTGTGACGCGCCTCCAGCGTCACGCTCGCCTCGGCCGGCTTGCCGCGCGCGCGCCGTGCGTCCGGCGAATCGACGCCGTGGTCGATGGCATTGCGCAGCAGGTGGCCGAGCGGCGCGTCGAGCAGGTCGAGAATGTCGCGGTCGACCTGCGTGCCCTCGCCGACGATCGAGAAACGCACCTGCTTGCCGAGCGAGCGCGCGAGATCGCGGACGATGCGCGGGTACGCGCGTGTCGCGTCGCCGAACGGCCGCATCCGGCACTGCAGCGCTTCGTCGTAAAGCTGCTCGGCGATATGCGTGCTGCGCCGCTCGAAGCGGTCGAATTCGTCCATGCGCTCGGCGAGCGAACGCTGCAGGTCGTTGAGCATGTGCCGCACTTCGTTCATCGACGCGAGCATGCCCGCGTCGAGATCGTCGGCGAATTGTTCGTACATCAGATCGAGCGAACGGGCCGCATCGCGCTGCGCGCGCTTCACGCGCAGCATCGATTCGGCGAACGGCTTGAGCCAGCGCGATTCGACCAGCGATTCGCCGGACAGGCTCAGCAGCCGGTTCAGCGTGTCCGCGCGCACGCGGCGCATCGCGCCGGCGCCGGCCACGCGGCCGGCCTGGGCCGGATCGGGCACCCCGCCCGATACGGCAAGCGGCGGCACCGAGGCACTGGCCCCGACGGGCTCGTTCGCGGCGCCGTCGTGCTCGCGAAACGGCAGGACCGACGGTGGCGCGGACGGCGGCACGGCGGCCGGCGCCTGCATCGTCTGCGCGCCGTCGGCGCCCGTCAGCGCCGCCGCGAACACGTCGATCTCGGTCGACGTCACGGGCTGCCCCTGTGGATCGCCGACGCGCACCAGCAGGTCGACGCCCGCCAGCAGCACGTCGACGTGCGTGGCCGTCAATGCGATCGTGCCGGCCTGCGCGGCGACGAAGCACTCTTCCATCCGCCCCGCGATGTCGACGCCGAGCGGCACACCGACGATGCGCGCAGCACCCTTCAGCGAATGCGCGGCACGCATGCATGCCTCGAGCGCGACGGAATCGGGCTCGCCCGATTCGAGCGCGAGCAGCCGCTCGGACAGCGCCTGGGTCTGCGTGCGGGTCTCCTCGCGATACAGCTCGAGCAGCGACAGGTGGCTCAGGTCGTCATCGCCGCTCATCGCATGCTCCGTGTCACCGCGTCGAACAGGCGGTCGTCGTCGAGCAGGCCCACCGACTTGCCGCGCCACGACAGCACGCCGCGCGACAGGCCGGCGCTCGCGCGCCCGACCGTCGCCGGCACGGGCACCCAGTCGGATGCGCCGAAGCGCAGCACGCCCTCGACTTCGTCGACCGGAAACACGACCGGGTCGCCCTGGTGCGCAGCCACCAGCAGCCGCGTGAAGCGGCCATCGTCGCCACCGCTGCCGCCCTTGTCGGCATCGAGGCCGAGCAGCGCACCGATCGAGATCGCGATGCGCAGCGTGCCGCGGATGTTGACCACGCCGCGCACGGCCGAATTGCGGCGATGCGGCAGCGAGTGGATCGGGCGCGTGCCGGCGATCTCGCGCAGCACGCCGATCGGCAGCGCGAGCCATTCGCCGGCCACGCGGAACGCCAGCGCCGCGTGGTGCGCATCGGCATCGGCGTCGTGCACGTGCGGCGCGCCGGGCGCGCTCATCCGGCGCGTGGTGTCGGCCATCTCGGCCCCGTCGAGCGGGCGCTCGAGCAGCTTCGCCGCGTGATACGCGTACACCGAGCAATTCAGGCAGCGCAGGCAGTCGTTCAGCCGCTCGCACGTGCGGTCGCCGCGCGTGCCGATCCGGTTCCAGCAATCGTCGACGTCGATCGTCGTCTCGTCAATGGCAGCGGCGGCGCGGTTCATCAGAAATTGCTCCGAGAAACTCCGCCATTGATGGCGGCAAGGAAAGGCGTGCTGTTGACAGGTAGCTTCTTCCACGGGTTAGGATCACCTGCATGATTCTTGTCTACCGCTACCGCGTGAAGTCGCTCAACGGACTGCTTAACAAGCAGAGCCGTGCGGTGAACTTCGTCTGGAACTTCTGCAATGACACGCAGAAACACGCGCTCAAGTGGAACAAGAAGTGGCCGACGGGTTTCGACCTGAACGTGTTGACCACCGGCAGTAGCAAGGAACTCGGCATCCACTCCGGCACGATCAACGCGACGTGCGAACAATATGCGAAGTCGCGCAGCCTGCATCGACGCCCTTACCTGCGATATCGCGGCAAGAAATCGCTTGGCTGGGTGCCGCTGAAGGGCCGTGACCTGAAGCGCGAGGGTGAGGCGTTCCGCTTTGCCGGCAACACCTTTCGCGTGTTCAACAGCCGCCCGCTTCCCGAAGGCAAGATCAAGGACGGGACCAACTTCGCCCAGGATGCACGCGGCAACTGGTTTCTGAACATCGTGATCGAGATGCCCGATGTGCAGGCCCGCCCGGTCCGTTCCGGCGTCGGCATCGATCTCGGCCTGAAAGACTTCGCCACACTTTCGACCGGCGAGAAGCTGCCCAATGACCAGTTCAGTCGACGAGCGGCGGAAAAGCTGGCGAAAGCGCAACGGGCACGAAAGCACAAACGACATATCGCGAAGCTGCACGCCAAGATTGCGAATGCCCGCGCCGACTTCCAGCACAAGCTCGCGCTCGATCTGGTGCGGCGCTTCGATTACATCGCGGTCGGCAACGTGTCGGCTGTCAAACTCGCCAGAACCAGGATGGCGAAGAGCGTCTACGACGCATCCTGGTCGTCCTTCCGAAACAAGCTCCGCTACAAAGCGATCGCGCACGGGGCCACGTTCGAGGAAGTCGACGAAAGCGGTTCGACCCAGTCCTGTTCGGCGTGCGGGTCGCAAGACAGCACGACGCGGCCGAAAGGTATCGCGGGACTGCGAATAAGAGAATGGGCCTGCAGTGACTGTGGTGTCGAGCATGATCGAGATACCAACGCTGCGCTGAACATTCTCCGATGCGGACGTGCATCGCCAGGTGTGGGAATCCTCCGCCTTTAGGCGGAAGAGGACGTCAAGAATTCCTCTGGTCATCGCGGTGTCGGTCCCATTCCCGTCGTCGTGTCAGCCGGCCGAGCGCCGTGCGCGCTCGAGCAGCCATTGCGCGCCTGCACGATCGCCGCCGACGTCGAGCAGCGTCGCCAGATGGGTCAGCGCTTCGTGGTGCGTGGGCCGCAGGTACAGCGCCTTCCGGTAGAAGTCGCCGGCTTCCGCGGCGCGGCCGCGCGCATCCGCGATCAGCCCGTTCAGGTAGAACGCATCGGCATGCGGACCGACACGCGCCGAGAACTGCGCGAGCACACGCTCGGCCTCGTCGAACGCGCCGGCATTCGCGAGCGCCTGCGCATCTTCCAGCGTCGGCGCGGCGACTTCAGCGACCGCCGCAACCGACACAACCGGCACAACCGGCGCAGCCGATTCGGCCGCCGCCACCGGCAGGTCGGCCCATCCGTCGAACGCAGTCGCCTGCATCGCGGGCGGTGGCGCCGCGAACGGCTGACGCGTGTCGCCGAGCCAGGCCGGCGGTGTGACCGCCAGCACCGAGCGCGTCGCCGCGAGCGGTGCAACCGTGAAGCGCTCCGCGCGCCGGTACGGCGCCGCCGCCGACAGCGGTGCCGCCGGCCGGGCCGCGAATACGTCGGCCGCCGCGCCGGCGGGCTCGCGATGAAACGCGAAGGCCAGCGGCACACGCGCCGAGCGCATCCCGTGCCGCATCGCGACACCCGTTTCGGCCGGCCCGACGAACAGCATGCCGTCGTCGGCAAGGCGCTCGTCGAGCGAGCGGATCACGCGATCCTGCGCGTCACGATCGAAGTAGATCAGCACGTTGCGGCAGAACACGAAATCGTAGCGAATGCCCGTGTCCACGGCCGGTTCGACGAGGTTCGCCTGACTGAACTGCACGCACGCGCGCACGCGCTCGTCGAGCAGCCAGCCGTCGCGGGTCGGCATGAAGTGCCGCGCGCGAAACTCCGTCGCGGTGCCGCGGAACGCATTGCGCCCGTAGCTGCCGAGCCGCGCCTGCTCGATCGCGCGTGCGCTGAGGTCGATCGCGTCGATCGTGAAACTGGCCGGGTCGAGCCCCGCGTCGAGCAGCGCCATCGCCGCCGAATACGGCTCCTCGCCCGTCGAGCACGGCGCGCTCAGCACGCGGATCACGCGGCCGGGCAGCGCGGCGAGCCGTTCCGCCGCAAGCCGCGCGAGCGTCGCGAAGGCCTCGCGGTCACGGAAGAACCAGGTCTCGGGCACGACGAACAGCTCGATCAGCGCACGCCGTTCGTCGGCCGACGCGTTGAGCTGCTGCCAGTAGGCGTCGAGCGCATCCTGCGTCACGGGCGGCCGCGCCGCCGACGGCAGGCGCTCGCCGTCCGCCTGCAGCGCGTGCACGCGCTCCGTCAGCGCACGGGTCATGAAGTCGTTGCCGAGCGAATCGGGGTCGATGCCGGTCTCGCGCAGCAACCAGCCGCGAAATCGCGATTCGGACTCTTTCATGCGGACTCTCCCCCGTGGCCCGACAGGCCGTCGAACAGATACAGGCGCGCTACGTCACCGATCAGGTCGGACACCGATACCTGCTGCACGACGCCATCGGGCGTGTTCGCGACGAGCCCGAGCCAGCGCGTGCGCGCGGTCGAAATGCCGCTCGACCGAAACGCCGCGCGGTCGATCCGCATCGTCTGGGTCGCGCGCTCGACGATCAGCCCGATCGTGCGCTCGCCGCCCGCCTCGTCCGCGCGGTAGCGGACCATCACGAGCCGCGTCGAGCGCAACGCATGCGCGCGGCGCCCGAGCGCCAGCATCGGCACGTCGATCACCGGCACCGGCTGGCCGCCACGCATCAGCAGCCCGGCGATCCATTCGGGTGCGCCGGGCACGGCTTTCGTGATCGCGAGCGGCAGCACCTCGTCGATGCCGGCCGCGTCGAGTGCATAGCGTTCGCCGTCGAGCTCGAACATCAGGAACAGCGCGTGGGCGCCGTTCTGCGTGTCGGCGCGCGTCACGCGTCGACCTTGAAGCGCGACACGCTGGTGCGCAGCTGGTTCGCGACGAGCGTCAGGTCGTCGATTGCCTGCGACGACTGGCGCAGCGACTCGGCCGTCTGCTGCGCGGCCTCCGACAGTTGCGACAGCGCCTGCGTGATCTGCTCGGCGCCGTTCGCCTGCGTCTGCATCCCTTCGTTGACCATCTGGAAACGCGGCGCGAGCGTCTGCACCTCGGCGATGATCTGCGACAGCTGCCCGCCGACCTGCTGCACGTCGAGCATTCCGCGGCGCACTTCCTCGGAGAACTTGTCCATCCCCATCACGCCCGCCGACACGGCCGACTGGATTTCCTTCACGGTCTGCTCGATGTCGTAGGTCGCCACCGCCGTCTGGTCGGCGAGGCGGCGGATCTCGGTCGCGACGACCGCGAAGCCGCGGCCGTATTCACCGGCCTTCTCGGCCTCGATCGCCGCGTTCAGCGACAGCAGGTTGGTCTGGTCGGCCACCTTGGTGATCGTCGCGACCACCTGGTTGATGTTCAGCGCCTTCTCGTTGAGGATCGCGAGCTTCGCGTTCACCGAACCGGCCGCGTCCATCACGCTGCGCATCGTCTCGCCCATCCGCGTGAGCCCGCTCTGGCTCACGCCCGCGAGCGTCGCAGACTGCTCGGCCACGCCGGCCACCTCGTTCATCGTGCGCAGCAGGTCGCGCGACGTCGCGAAGATCTCGCGGGACGTCGCGCCGATCTCGGTCGTCGTCGCCGCGGTTTCGTTCGCGGTCGCCTGCTGTTCGCGCGACGTTGCCGCAATCTCGGCCACCGACGTCGTCACCTGCAACGACGACTGCTGTGCGCGCGCGACGAGCTCGGTCAGCTCGTCGGCCATCCGGTTGAAGCCGGTCTCGAGCGTGCCGAATTCGTCGCGGCGGCGCAGGTCGAGGCGGCGCGTCAGGTTGCCGGTGCGCATCACGTCGTGCACCTCGACGAGCCGCGCCATCGGTACGGTTACCGAACGGTACAGCCCGTAGCCGAGCCCGAGCGCGGACAGCAGCACGAACGCCACCGCGACCGCGAGCACGACCTCGGTGTCCTGCACGGATTCGCGGATCAGCTTCGCGGATTGCTCGGCGAACTTGCGGTTTTCCTGCACCAGCACGTTCGCGTTGCGCACAACTTCGGTCCACGCGGGCAGCACTTTCGAGTACGCGGCGACGGCCTCCTCGCGCGACACGCGGCTCCTCTGCACGGCTTCGTTCAGCAGCGGCACGTAGTGGTCGAACGCGCCGCGGAACGCCGCGAAGCGCTGCCGGTCGTCGTCGCGGAACGTCGTGCTCTGATAGTCGACCGACAGCGCCTCGACTTCCTTCAGCGCATCGGCGATTTTCGAGAGATCGCGATGCACGCTGTCGGGATCGGTTTCGACGAACGTCGCCTGCTGCAGCAGCATGAACGATTCGTTGACCGAACCGCGCAGCGACGACGCGAGATAGACGCCGGGCAACGAGTCGCGCTCGATGCTGACGGCTTCGGCGTTGATCGCACGCAGTCGCTCGTAGGAGACGCCGGCTGTCACCAGCATCAGCACGAACAGCACGCCGAAGCTGAGCAGGATGCGATTGCCGAGCGTCAGCCGGGCAGCGCCGATCGTCGGATGCAGGCTTTCATTGGTCGCGCGGGGCGTCACGGTGGCCATGTTCGTTATGGGCTTTCTAAAGTCAGCGTTGAAAAAAATCCGCGCCCGCCAGCGCGCCGGACGGCGCGCCACGAGCGCATCGGGGTCTGCGGGCAGCGCGGCGCCGGCAGGCCGCGCCGCGACATCACCGCTCCGCTTGCGCCGGCAGCCGGAGCGCGACCATGAAGCCGCGCGCCGTATTGCGCATCAGGATCTGGCCGCGATGCCGCGCCGCCGTCGCGCGGACGAACGAGAGACCGAGGCCGAAGCCGCCGCGCGCCGCGCCATGCGCGGATTCGAGCTGCACGAACGACTCGGTCGCGGCCGTGCGCTGCTCCGGCGCGATCCCGGCGCCGGTATCCTCGACGCCGATCAGCCATGCACCGTCCTCGCTGCTCAGCGTGCAGTGCACGTCCGTGCCGGCCGGGCCGTACTTCAGCCCGTTGTCGATCAGGTTCGCGACCGCGCGCGTCAGCATCATGCGGTCGCCCATCGTCACGCACTCGGCATCAGGCACGTGCGCGGCGACCCGGCTTCCGAGCCCGGCCGCCTTCTCCCACAGCTGGTCGACGGCGTCGAGCACGATCTCGTTGAGACTCACGACCTCGTGCGCGCGGCGCTCGGACTGCGCGCGGGTCAGGTGGATGAAGCCGTCGGCCAGCGCGAGCGCGCGCCGCGCATGGCCGGCAATGCGCTCCATGATCGCCGGCATCTCGCCGTGCTCGGTCCGGTAGACGTCGAGCAGCGCGAGGATCGACGTCTGCGGCGAACGCATGTCGTGCGACAGGAAATCGAGCGCCTCGTCGCGCTGCCGGGACATCAGGTACGAATTCGAGTGATAGCGGATACGGGCGGCCAGCTCCATCGCGTCGGGGAGCTTCACGAGATAGTCGTTCGCGCCGGCGATGAACGCCTCGCGCTTGACGATCGGCTCCTCCTTCGCGGACAGCACGATGATCGGCACGCGAGCGGTGCCGGCGTCCGCGCGCCACGCACGGACGAGATCGAGGCCGTCGATCTCCGGCATCACGAGATCCTGCAGGATGACCGTCGGCTTCACGTCGCGCGCGACCGCCATCGCCCGGTGCGCGTCAGTGCACACGTGCAGGTCGATGTCGTGTTCGCTGCGCAATGCGCGTCGGATCACCTCGCCGACGAACGGTTGATCGTCGACGAGAAGGACCGATAACCCCGATTCAAGACAATCCGAGGCATTATCACCGCTCGATTCTTTCATAAATACAGTTTCAAACGCCGATTCTCCAATCGATTCTTTCATAGGAGTTGTTTATCCGGCTTGGACGCTATCTTATTTTGGCGGTTGAAAGCCCCACCTGATTCCGCCGATTTGGCCTGTCAGCACTGCCTTGCAGGGCACCGGACGCCGATTTCTTCCCCGTTGGCGGCCGCATTACCTCCGCATCCTTTCTCTCAATAAACATAACCGGCTGATTCTAAATGAAATTAGAACACAGCATCTATCTCAATCCGGTTTAGTTTTGCCAAATATGCAGAAAGAGACGGAAACAGTTAAATCAGATCATTTCCGGATTCGAAAGACGATAACGTTTGCGGGACCGGCGCGATAAGGTTTGCATGCGCTGCAAGGCTGGCTGTTTTCAGCATTTAAGGGCCGGATGGAAATACGCCGAATCGGCCGGCGGGAGGAAGCAAAAAAGCGCGCCGGGCAACGATTGACCCGGGCGCGCTTCGGGCCGGCTCGCGCCGGCCGCTTGATGGCGGGATGACGCAGGTGTGCGGTCTTACCCTCGCGCGTGCTGCGCGGACACTTCCTGCAGGTCGAGGTCGCGCTCGAGCGCGTGCAGCATCTCGTCGTGGATGTGGCCCGATCGGTGCAGGCGCAACAGTTCCGCGCGCCCGGCCTTGATCGCGGCCAGCACGACGTCGTAGTGCGCGGCTCGCACTTCTGCCGGATACATGGGCTCGTTCTTCGCCCTTTCCGTCAATTCCGCACGGTACGTGTACTGCTCGAGCAGGCGTGGATGGATCACGACCCCGTTCTCATCGCGCACGAGCGGCTGGATCGCCGCGAGCTGCGCCGCCTCGACGTACGCCCACGTCTGCGGCTCGGTCAGGTGATGCGCCGCGCGCTCTTCGCGCTGCGGCAGGCGCAACAGCCGGATCAGCGGGCCGATCGTCGTGCCCTGCAGCAGCACGGTGACGAGAATCACCGCGAACGACGCGACCAGGATCACGTCGCGGCCGGGCATCGCCTCAGGCAGCGACAGCGCGATCGCCAGCGTGACGACGCCGCGCATCCCGGCCCAGCTCATGATCGTCGCGGCCTTCCAGTCGGGCGCTTCGCCGCGCCGCGCGACCCCGCGCACCGGCCATTTCAGCGCCTCGACCGCGTAGATCCACACGAAACGCGACACGATCACCGCCGCCAGCACCGCGAGCATCGGCGGCACCATCGTGGCGAGCACCTGCTCGAAGCCGCCGAGCCGGTGGATCGCGCCACGCAGCGACAGCCCGATCAGCACGAACACCATCGCTTCGAGCAGGAACACGATGACCTGCCAGAACGCGGTGCCGCGCGTGCGCACGGCCGCCGAGAACACCTCGTGCTGATGCCAGCCGATGATCATGCCGGCCGTGACGGTGGCGATCACGCCGGACACCTCGACCATTTCGCCCGCGATATAGGCGATCCAGCCGGCGATCACCGCGACGGTGATCACCAGATAGTCGTCGTCGAGCTGCTTCAGGAACCACACGACGAGCTTGCCGACCGCGAAGCCGATCGCCACGCCGCCGAACCCGAGCTCCGCGAAACGCACGACCGCGTGCTCGAGGCTGAACGCACCGGTAAGCGCGGCCGCGACCGCGAAGCGGAACAGCACGAGGCCAGCCGCATCGTTCAGCAGGCTCTCGCCTTCGAGCAGCACCATCAGCCGGCGCGGCAGCGCGACGCGTTCGAGCACGGCCTTCGCGGCAACGGCGTCGGGCGGCGACACGATCGCGCCGAGTGCGAAACACGCGGCCCACGGCAGCGACGGCGCCACCCAGTGCACGGCGAAGCCGACCGCGAACGTCGTGAACACGACCGCGCCGATCGCGAGCAGCAGGATGCCGCCGACGTTGCGCTTGAACTCCTCCCACACCGAGAAGTACGCACCGTCCATCAGCAGCGGCGGCAGGAACACCAGCAGCACCAGTTCGGGATCGAGATTGATCGGCGGCAGGCCGGGGATGAACGCGATGCCGATGCCGCCGATCAGCAGCGCGGCGGCAGGCGGCAGCCGCAGCCGCTTGGCGATGCATTCGAGCGCGACGATCGCAAGGAATGACAACAAAACCAGCTTGAATGCCGAGACGGGGGACATGAATCGACCTCGTGAAGAATGAATTCGCGCTTTCCGGCGTCGTACCCCGGTCGGCAGTTTCGCGCGATTACATCACGAGGCAAGGCCCGCAGTCGAGCGCGTTCGGGCAGCCCGCCGCGCGATGCGGGCACGGTACCCGCGCGATGCAGACCCGGCACCGGCCCGCTACGCGCGCCGCCATGAAAAATGGCACGCGGGCCGGCCCGATCGCCCGCCCGCGTGCCGTCGCGGCATCGCGCTGCCTGCCCGCGCGCTACCGGCGCCGCACGACCATCAGCCGCGGCTCGGTCATGTCCTCGATCGCGTAGCGGATCCCTTCGCGGCCGAGGCCCGAATCCTTCACGCCGCCGTACGGCATGTTATCGACGCGGAACGACGGGACGTCGTTGATCACGACGCCGCCGACCTCCAGCTCGTCCCACGCGCGCTGCGCATGCGTGAGCGAATCGGTGAACACGCCGGCCTGCAGCCCGAAGTCGCTGTCGTTCACGCGCGCGAGCGCGTCGTCGAAGCGGTCGAACTTCTCGAGGATCGCAACAGGGCCGAACGCCTCCTTCCGGTACAGGTCCTGCTCATGCCCGACGTTTTCCAGCAGCGTCGCCTCGAACATCGCGCCATCGACCTTGCCGCCCGCGACGATCTTCGCGCCTGCCGCGACCGCCGCGTCCATCCAGCCCGACAGCCGGCGCGACTCGGATTCGGAGATCATCGGGCCGACGAACGTCGACGGATCCTTCGGATCGCCCATCTTCAGCGAACGCGTCTTCGCGATCAGCTTCTCGCGCAGCGCGTCGTACAGATCGGCATGCACGAGGATCCGCTGTACGCCGATGCAGCTCTGGCCCGACTGGTAGTACGCGCCGAACGCAAGGCGCTCGACCACGTAGTCGAGTTGGTCGCGCTGGTCCGCATCGACGATCGCGGCCGCGTTGCCGCCAAGCTCCAGCACGACTTTCTTCTTGCCGGCCTTCTCCTTCAGCGCCCAGCCGACGGCCGGCGAACCCGTGAACGACAGCAGCTTGAAGCGCTCGTCGGTCGTGAACAGGTCGGCGCCGTCCCGATGCGCGGGCAGCACCGAGAACGCACCCTTCGGCAGGTCGGTTTCCGCGAGCACCTCGCCGATGATCAGCGCGCCGATCGGCGTGCGGCTCGCCGGTTTCAGCACGAACGGACAGCCGGCCGCGAGCGCGGGCGCAACCTTATGCGCGGCGAGGTTCAGCGGGAAGTTGAACGGCGAGATGAACGAGCACGGGCCGACCGGCACGCGCTTCGTGTAGCCCGTATAGCCCTGCGCACGCGCGGAGATCTCGAGGTTGATGATCTCGCCGTCGATGCGCACCGATTCCTCGGACGCCACGCGGAACGTGTCGATCAGGCGCGTTACTTCGCCCTTCGAATCGTTGATCGGCTTGCCGGCCTCGATGCACAGCGCCTCGGCCAGCTCGTCGAAACGCTCGCGGAAGCGCGCGACACAATGGTCGAGCACGGCCTGCCGCTTGTAGGCCGGCAGCTCGCGCATCGGCTTCGCGGCGGCAACCGCCGCGCCGATCGCCGCGTCGATGGCCTTCGCGTCGGCCATCGCGACGCGGGTCGCGACCTTGCCGCTGAACTTGTCCGTCACTTCCAGATCGGTGTTCGCGTAGACGGCTTCGTTGGCGAGGTAGTACGGATAGGTTTCCTTCAACATGGAACGACTCCTTCCTGTGAACGGGACATTCAGAGTTGCGCCGACAGGCGCTTGATCTCGCGGTTCAGCACGCGCTCGTTGTCCGAGTAATCGATCGGCACGTCGATCACGTGCACACCCGGCGACGAGAAACACTCGCGCAGCAGCGGCTCGAGATCGTCGGCCGATTCGACGCGGTGCCCGTGCGCACCGTAGCTTTGCGCATACGACACGAAATCGGGGTTCTGCAGCGTCATCGCGAAATCGGGGAAGTTCATGTTCTCCTGCTTCCAGCGGATCATCCCGAACGCGTCGTCGCGCAGGATCATCACGACGAGGTCGAGCTTCAGCCGCACGGCCGTTTCGAGCTCCTGCGAATTCATCATGAAGCCGCCGTCGCCGCACACGGCGATCACCTTGCGCTGCGGATGCACGATCTTCGTCGCGATCGCCGACGGCAAGCCCGCGCCCATCGACGCGAGCGCGTTGTCGAGCAGCAGCGAATTCGGCTCATGCGCGCGCCAGTACCGCGCAAACCAGATCTTGTACATCCCGTTGTCGAGACAGACGATGCCGTCGACCGGCATTGCGTTGTACAGATCGTTGACGATCCGCACCGGGTACATCGGGAAGCGCGGATCGTGCTGGCCCTTCTCCAGATGGGCGTCGAAATGCTCCTTGATCATCGCGAAGCGCGCGAAATCCCAGTGCGGCTGCGGCGCGAGCGCCTCCTTCATCTGCCACACCGCGTTCGCGATGTCGCCGACCACCTCGATCTGCGGGAAGTAGACGGGATCGACCTGCGCGCCGAGGAAGTTCACGTGGATCACGGTCTTGTCGTCGGTACGCATGAAGAATGGCGGCTTCTCGATCACGTCGTGGCCGACGTTGATGATGCAGTCCGCATGCTCGATCGCGCGGTGCACGAAATCGCCATCGGACAGCGTCGCGTTGCCGAGCCACATCGGGTGGGTCTCGTCGATCACGCCCTTGCCCATCTGCGTCGTGAAGAACGGGATGCCCGTCTTGTCGACGAATTCGAGCAGCATCTTGCAGGTGGTCTTGCGGTTGCCCCCTGCGCCGATCATCAGCAGCGGATGGCGCGCGGCCTGGATCGCGTCGACCGCATGCGCGATCGCCTTCTCCTCGGCCACCGGCCGCCGGCTGTAGCTGCGCGGGATCGGCTTGCCGTCGCCCTCCTCGTGCGCGATGTCTTCCGGCAGTTCGAGGTGCGCGGCGCCCGGGCGCTCTTCCTCCGCGCGGCGGAACGCCTCGCGCACGGCCGACGGGATGTTGCCGATCGACACGATCTGCCGCGTGAACTTCGTGAGCGGCTGCATCATGTCGACCACGTCGACGATCTGGAAGTGGCCCTGCTTGCTGGACTTGATCGGCTTCTGCCCGGTGATCATCAGCATCGGCATCCCGCCGAGCTGCGCATACGCGGCAGCCGTCACGAAGTTCGTCGCGCCGGGCCCGAGCGTGGCGATACACACGCCGGTGCGGCCCGTCAGGCGGCCGTAGGTGGCGGCCATGAACCCGGCCGCCTGCTCGTGCCGGGTCAGCACGAGCTTGATCTTCGATCGCCGCAGCGATTCGAGCAGATCGAGGTTTTCCTCGCCGGGAATGCCGAACACGTACTCGACGCCTTCGGCTTCCAGCGACTTCACGAACAGATCCGATGCTTTCATGGGGGACTCTCGGTTGATGCCGCCTGCCCGGCCTACGGACACGCAGCGTTCAGAACGCGCGCCGGCCTACGGCACGCGGACGCTTTACCTACTGGACACAAACCACGGCACTGCCCGCCGCGCAACCCACGCTGCACGGCGGCGCCTCCGGATACCGGAGGACAAACGGACCCGCCCGCGCGCGGCAAGCACGCACGGGCGGCAAAGACGATTTTGATTGTAGACGGATTCGGAAGATCCCGACTTCGGCCGAATGGCCAATTGGCACGCAAACGAAGCCGGCGGCCCTACTGTAGCGGCAACGGAATTCAACACACCAAACCTGTGAACCATGGTTGACATACTGCAATCGATGCCCTACAGTGCGCCTACGTTCAGCATCCGGACCACCGGCGTCTTCGACGCCTGGTTCGCCGGCCTGCAGGATCGCGTCGCGAAGCGCCGCATCCAGGCACGCATCGATCGTCTCTCGATGGGCAATCCGGGCGACTGGAAGTCCGCCGGCTCGCCGGTCGTCGAGATGCGGATCGACCACGGCCCCGGCTATCGCGTCTACTACGTCCGGCGCGGAACGATCTGGGTCATCCTGCTCTGCGGCGGCGATAAATCGACGCAACAGGCCGACATCCGCGCCGCGCACGCGATGCTCGCGCATCTCGACATGGAGTAACCGATGGACAAGATCAGCACCCGGCCGTGGGATTCGGCCGATCACCTGAAAACCGAAGACGACATGGCCGACTACTTCGAAGCGTGCCTGCAGGAAGCCGGCGACGATCCGGCCTTCATCGCGCACGCGCTCGGCGTGATCGCGCGTGCACGCGGCATGTCGCAGGTCGCGCGCGATGCGGGCCTGTCGCGCGAAGGGCTGTACAAGGCGCTGTCGCACGACGGCAACCCAAGCTTCGGCACGATCCTGAAGGTCATCAAGGCGCTCGGCCTGCAACTGCACGGTTCGAAAGCGCACGCGTGATACGCGGGCGCGGCCCGTCGCGCCCGCCGCGCGATACCGGTGGCCGCGTCAGTGCAGCCAGCCGGCCGCCCAGCGCGGCACCAGCGACACCAGATACAACCCGAGCCCGATCAGTCCGCCAACCAGCGTGCCGTTGATGCGGATGTACTGCAAATCCTTGCCGATGTTCAGCTCGATCTGCTGCGACATCTCGCGCGCATCCCAGTTGCGCACCGTGTCGCGAATGTGACGCATCAGGAAATCCGCGAAATCCGGCGCCATCTCGTGCACGGCCTTCTCGACGTGCTCGTTCAGCGACGCGCGCAATGCCGGGCTCTCCGCCAGCCGCGCACCGAGCCAGCCGCCGAGCGTCGCGGCCTGCCGGTGCAGCGCCGAATCGGAGCGCGCGAGATCGGCCTTCAGCCACGCGCGCAACTGGTCCCACAAGTCGCGCACATACTCGTTGAACGCGGCGCCGTCGCGGATATAGCGCTTGATCTCCTCGCCCTTCTCGATGAACGCGGGATCGTGCTTCAACCGCTCGGTCAAGCGCACGACCGTCCGGTCGAAGCGTTGCCGCAGTTCGTGCTCGGGGTCGGCCGCCACGCCTTCCAGCACGCGGCTCACCGCGCTCGCGAGCATCCGCGCGCCGTTCTCGCCGAACCACTGCGTCGGCATGATCTTCTCGACTTTCGGGTACTGCGTCTTCAGCCATTCGACGATGAAGCCCGCGATCACCTCGCGGTTCTCCTCCTTGTCGAGCACGTCGACCACTTGTTCGATCGCGTCGTCGAGCAGCGCCTGGTGGCGGCCGTCCTTCGTCAGCGTGTCGAGGATCGCGCCGGCCGATTGCGACAGGTCGACCCGGTCGATCACCGCCCGAAACGCGTCGTGGACGAACGACTGGATCCGCGCGTCGTCGGTCATGTCGAGCGCGAAACTCATCAGCTTCGTCACATAGCCGCCGAGCGCATCGGTGTTCGCCGGCTCGCCGAGCCACGCGCCGAGTTTCTGCGCTGGATCGTGCTGGCGGATCTGCGCGGCGAGCGCGTCGGGGCCGAGGAACTTCTCGCGCACGAACACCGCGAGGTTGTCGGCGATCTTGTCCTTGTTCTTCGGAATGATCTCGGTATGGCGCGACACGAACGGGATCGGCACACGGCGGAACAGCGCGACGACCGCGAACCAGTCGGCGAGCGCGCCGACCATCGCGGCTTCCGCCACGGCCTTGAAGCCGTCGACCCACGGGCCGCGCGGCAGCAGGATCGTCGTGACGAACACCGCGACGGCGGCCAGCAGCAGCCAAAGCGCGCGGCGCTTGCTGCGTTTCAGTTCGAGGGCTTTGTCTGGCGTCATGGGCAACCGGTCGGGCGAACGATGCCGCTAATATGCACCGGTTGCGGTGCTGCCGACAAACATTGCGACGCCCATCGTGCGGGCGGCACTGCGCCGGATCGGACCGGCAGATCGCGCACGGCGCCGGCCGGCATCGCTACCGCATGTCGGGCCGGCCGACCGTGCGCCTGCTACATGAACGTCTTCAGGTTCACTGCCGGATCGGCGAGCTTCACCGGATCGGGCACCGCCCCCGCCGCGATCAGCCGACGCGACGCACCGATGTCGCGCCCCAGGTTCGCCGCGGCCACCGCAACGATCCTGCCGTCGTCGCCCAGCCCGAACACCGTGAACGGCCCGTTCCCCGGATCGCCGCGCACGACGATCGTGCGTTCACTGCCGAACAGCCCGAGCATCTGCAGGTTGCAATCGTATTGATCGGACCACAGCCACGGCAACTCGGCATAGGTTTCGTCGGCGCCGAGCAGGTTCGCGGCCGCGACGGCCGGCTGGTTTTCGGCTACCTGCCACGATTCGATCCGCACGTGACGCCCGAGCAGCGGATTGAAATGCATCGTCACCTCGCCCGCCGCGAAGATCGCGGGATCGACCGTGCGGCAGCCCGCGTCGACACGTATCCCGTTGTCGACATCGAGCCCCGCCGCTTGCGCCAGCTCGATATTGGGCACCACGCCGATGCCGACCACGACGAGGTCGGCCGGCACATCGCCGCGATCGGTCTCGACGATCGCGCCGCCGCCCGGTGCGCGACGGATCGCGCGCGGCAGCGTCGCCATCTGGAAGACCACACCGCGCGCATCATGCAACTGATGCGCGTACGCGCCGACGACTTCCGGCAACGCGCGCTGCAGCAAGCGCGGTGCCGGATCGATCACCGTCACGTCGCAACCGAGCTGGCGCGCCGCCGCCGCAACCTCGAGGCCGATGAAGCCGCCGCCGAGCACCGCCACGCGGCGGCCCGGCGAAAGCTGCGTGCGCAACGCACGCGCATCGTCGACCGTGCGGACGTAATGCGGCCTGACGCCTTCGTCGATCGCCCCGCCAAACGTGCGCACCCGCGAGCCCGTCGCGAGCACGAGCCGCGCATAAGGCAGCGTCGTGCCGTCGTCGAGCCGCACGCGCTGCACATCGCGTTCGATCGCGTCGACACGCGTGCCGAGCCGCAACTCGATACGCTGCGCGTCGTACCACGCGGCGTCGCGCACGAACGCACGCTGCTCGCCGCCGTCCGTCAACAGCGCATCCTTCGACAGCGCAGGCCGGTCGTACGGCAGCTCGCGCTCGGCGCCGATCATCACGATGCGCGCCGCGGCATCGCGCTCGCGCAGCGCTTCGGCCGTGCGCCGCGCGGCATGCCCGGCGCCGACGATCACGAACGGATCAGCCGACATTGACTTCCACCTGCCCGTCGACGATCCGGAGCGGATAGGTCCGCACCGGTTCGGTGATTGGCGCGCATTTCGGCGCGCCGGTGCGAATGTCGATCAGCCCCTGGTGCAGCGGGCATTCGACGCAGCCATCCTCCACATAGCCTTCGGACAGCCGCGCATGGCCGTGCGTGCAAAGATCGTGCATCGCGAACAGTTCGTCGCCGATCCGGAACACGGCGATCGGCTTCTGGCCGGCGACGCGCGCTGCCGGTTCGTCTTCTGAGAATTCGTCGAAAGTGCCAAGCGGATGCCACTCGGCGAGCGTTGCTTCGGTCATGTCTGTTCCTTGCTTCCGTATCAGATCGGGGTGGCGAGCAGCGTCTGCACGCGCGACGTGTCGTAGATCACCCGCTTGGTCTTGTAGCGCAGCCCGTCCGGCGTGCGCACGACCGTGTCATAGTACTTGCCGGCCTGGTACACGTTCGACTCGCCGTTGCTGCGCGTCTGCACGACAACGTAGTTGCTCTCCGTGTCGATCTCGCCGTCGCGTTCCGCGACGATCGTCAGGCCCGACGTCATGTGCCGGTACGTGTGTTCTTCATAGATGTTCGCGTGCCGCAGCGACACCACGCGGTCGCGCAACATCCGCTGGTTCGTGCAGTGGACGATCCCGACCGGCAGCCCGAGGTCGGCGTTTTCCTTCGGCACGATTTCGTACGTGCAGTCCTCGGTGAACATCGTCGGCCATGCTTCGAGCCGGTCGTTGTCGAGGTGCCCGATATAGCGGTTCTGGAGCATGTAAATCTCGAACCACGTCTTCATGTCTTCCGTCAGGTTTTCCATCATTCCGCGCTCCCGCTTCAATAGCCCATCAGCTTCTGGTAGCCGACCCAGAACTTGCGGATCAGGCTTTCAGTGATCACCGTGTCCTGCTGGTCCGGATTGCCGCGCGACATCTCGATCACCGACGTCGCGTCGCCGTCGCGCACCGTGCCGCGCTGCACGAGCTCGGTCGCCTCCGTGTCCTCCATCGAGATATAGCCGGCCGGCCCGACGAGGTTCGCCTGCTTGATGCGCAGCGCTCGCAGCTCGGGCGTATCGTCCGCGTAGCCGAAGAAGTGGAAGATCAGTTCGAAGTTGTCGGGGCCTTTCGGCAGGATCTGCCGCGCGACCAGCGTGTTGTGGATCTGCTGGATCACGAGCTGCGGGAAGATCGGCTGGATATGGTTCGTGCAGTCCTCGTCGTATTCCGACACGAGATCGAGGATCGATTCGTCCTCCAGATGGAATCCTTCGTCGAACGAGCGGATGTTCTGCTGCTTGTACGCGGCTGACGTATCGTCGCCGGTCTTCGTCACCGTGATGATGCTGTGCAGCCCGTGGTTCGCATCCGGAATCGAGCGCGCCTTCATCCCGACGCGGAAGATGTTGAAGGTCGTATGGAACAGGTGCAGCATGCTCGCGTGATACGGGTCCTTCACGTTCTCCATGTACAGCTTCCAGTTCGACTTCGAATACTGGCGCGTGCAGCCGAGATACTCGATGGGCTTGTGGAAGATCCGGTCGATCCACGGGCGCATCTGCTCGCCGAGATAGTCGGGCAGCGGCATCACGTCGTCGCTGAAGGTGGCGAACACGAGCCCGCGATAGCTGTCGACGCGCAGCTTGCGCAGCCCGTGCTGCTTCGGGTCGAAGTCGGCCGGCATCCCGGACATCCCCTTCTGGCCGCGCCGGAACGGCACGCCGAGCAGGTTGCCCGAGTTGTCGAAGCTCCACTGGTGATAGACGCACGTGTGCGAGCTCGCGTTGCCGCGCGACTTGCGGCACACCTGCGCACCGCGGTGCGCGCAGCGGTTCACCCACGCGGAAAGCGTGCCGTCCTCGGTGCGCGTGACGACCACCGGCGTATCGCCGACGAACGTGCTCTTGAAGTCGCCGGCGTTCGGGATTTCCGCTTCCAGCGCGACGAAGTTCCACGTCGGGCCGCGAAAGATCCGCTCCTGCTCGCGATCGTAGACCGCGCGCGAGCTGAACACCTTGTACGGCACGCGCGAGCCGTCTTCGTGCGGGAAGGTCACGTCGGACGCGTCGCCGCGGGCGGCGAAAACGACGGGCGATTCTGTCTGCTCCATGTCGGACTCCTGGTCGATCCGTTTCGTTGAATGCATGGAGCCGATTTTTGAAAAGCTAATATTCGCCGTCTATCCGGAAAGTGCGATTGCGGCGGTGCAATATCCACTTTCGGCGGATTTCTGCGCTAGCATGACGGCACATACGGCCCGGCGCACGATCGCGACCTATTGATCGGATCGAAGCGCAGGCCGTCTACACCAAGGCTGATGCCCATGTCCCCAACGTCGTTCGAGCCGCTCGCGCTGCGCGCGCACCGGCTGTTCGAATCCCGCGATCTCGACGAGACGCGCGAGCGGATCTCGCGCGTGATGCAGCCGCATGCGCTGCTGCCGAACGGCCGCACGCGCGGTGCGTCGCACATGGATTTCGTCAGGCTCGGCGGGCTCGGGATCGGCACGATCGCGTTCGGCGACGCGATGCGCGTGCAGGTCGACGCGGTCGACGGCTACTACCTGCTGATGTTCTGCCTGTCCGGCCAGGCCGAGGTGCGCGCGATGGGGCGGCAACTCGGCGTCGACGGCCAGACCGGCGTGCTGTGCGCGCCCGGCGAGCGCTTCGACGCGGTGCTGTCGGCCGATTGCGAGCAGTTCGTGCTGCGCATCGACGCGGCGACCGTCGGCTCGCTGACGGGCGACCCGCGCGCCACGCTCGATCCCGTGCTGCACGTCAGCGACGCCGCGCTCGCCGCGTGGCGCCAGCAGCTGATGCTCGTCGCACGGTCGCCCGAACTGCTCGAACGCGCGAACGCGAACCCGCGTGTTGCGTCGCAGCTCGAGCACCTGCTGATCGACCTGCTGATCGAAGGCCATCCGCCTTCCGTGCTGCAGGCATCGCACCGCGACCCGGCGCCGGGCTTCGTGCGGCGCGCGCAGGAGTTCGTGAACGCGCACTACGCGCAGCCGCTGCAGCTCGCCGATATCGTCCAGGCCGCCAACGTGCCGGAACGCACGCTGCGCGACGCGTTCCTGCAGTTCCGCGGAATGAGCCCGATGCAATACCTGCGCGCGACGCGGCTCGACCATGCGCGCGAGTTGCTGCGCGGCACGGCGTCCGACCGGCGGATCGCCGATGTCGCGCTCGATTGCGGGTTTACGCACCTTGGGCGTTTCGCGATCGCGTATCGGGAGAAGTTCGGGGAATCGCCGTCGGAAACGCTCGACGGGAAGCGGTAACGTCGTCGCGCATGCTCGCGCGCCCGGCGGCTTGCACGGCCGGCCTGTGACTTTGCACGGAGCGGCATGAGACCGCGACGCCCTCCCCGGATTTGCCAATGCCTGCGGAAACAGACCGTTAGTTGCGATTTGTAGAGGCAACGACGATCGTCACCCCGCCGGCACGATCATCTCCCGCGCAATCGCGCAAAACGCAGCCGTGGCGGCGCTTTCGCCGTGCAGCCGGCGGCTCATGATGATCGGCGACGTCGCGGCCGGCTCCGGCAACCGCCGGTAGACCACGCCCTTCACGCGCACCCCCTCCACACTCTCCGGCACCAGCGACACGCCCACCTGCGCGGCCACGAGCCCGAGCGCCGTCTGCAACTCGCGCACCTCGTGAACGGCCGCCGGCACCAGCGCGCCGTCGCGCAGCGCGGACAGCTGCTGATCGGCGAAGCTCGGCCGTGGCGTGCTCGGATAGACGATCAGCGTCTCGTTCGCGATATCCGCGAGCGTCAGCGGCCGGGCCGGATCGGCAAGCGGATGCCCGACCGGCAGCGCCGCGATCAGCTTTTCCTCGATCAGCGCCTCGCGCACCAGCTGGTCGTCGTCGAACCGCAGCCGGCCGAAGCCCACGTCGATCCGCCCGCCCTTCAGCGCGCCGAGCTGTTCGAGCGTGAACATTTCGATAAGCGACAGCTCGACGTCCGGCTGCGCCTCGCGAAACGCGCGGATCACGTCCGGCAGCGCGCCGTACAGCGTCGACGGCACGAAGCCGATCACGATCCGCTCCGACAGCTGCGCGAGCCGCCGCGTCAGCGGGCCGAGCTCGTCGGCCTGGTCGACGAGGCGCTTCGCCTGCGCATAGAACACGCGCCCCGCATCCGTCAGTTTCAGCGGCCGCGCGCCACGCTCGAACAGCGGCAACCCGATCTCGTCCTCGATCGCCTGGAGCTGGCGGCTGAGCGGCGGCTGCGTCATGTGCAGCCGCTCGGCCGCCCGCGTGATGTTCATTTCCTCGGCGACGGCGATGAAGTAGCGGAGCTGACGCAATTCCATTTCATGCCTCAAAGGTATGGAAGTAGTCGGAAAGAGTGTTGGACGACGCGGGGCGGGAATTCCTACCATGTGCACCAACAGGAGGAATCGCATGATAGCAACTGCCGCCACCATCGAACGCATCGAGACGCTGCTCGTCGACGTGCCAACGATCAGGCCCCACAAACTGTCGGTCGCCACGATGAATTGCCAGACCCTCGTGCTGGTCCGTGTTCGATGCACGGACGGTATCGAAGGTGTCGGCGAGGCGACCACCATCGGCGGTCTCGCGTACGGCGAGGAGAGCCCCGAAAGCATCAAGGTCAACATCGACACCTACTTCGCGCCGCTGCTGCAGGGCATGGACGCGACGCGTCCGGGCGCCGCGCTGGCGCGCGCCCGCAAGCTGTTCCAAGGCAACCGCTTCGCGAAGTGCGCGATCGAGACCGCGCTGTTCGACGCTCAGGCGCGCCGCCTCGGCGTGCCGCTGTCCGAGCTGTTCGGTGGCCGCCGGACCGATGCGGTCGATGTCGCATGGACGCTTGCAAGCGGCGACACGCAGCGCGACATCGCGGAAGCGGAAGCGATGCTCGACGCCCGCCGCCACCGCGCGTTCAAGCTGAAGATCGGCTCGAACGCGGTGGCCGACGACGTCGCGCACGTGATCGCGATCAAGCGCGCGCTCGGCGAACGCGGCGACGTGCGCGTCGACGTGAACCAGGCATGGAGCGAGACCGACGCGATCTGGGCCGGCGCGCGCCTTGCGGAAGCCGGCGTGAGCCTCGTCGAGCAGCCGATCGCAGCGACCAACCGCGCGGGGCTGAAACGCCTCACGCAACTGGCGCAAGTGCCGATCATGGCCGACGAGGCGCTGCACGGCCCGGTCGATGCGTTCGCGCTCGCGCAGGATCGCGCGGCCGACGTGTTCGCGGTGAAGATCGCGCAATCGGGCGGCCTGCAGGGTGCGGCGAGCGTCGCGTCGATCGCGGCGGCGGCCGGCATCGAACTGTACGGCGGCACGATGCTCGAGGGTGCGGCCGGCACGATGGCGTCCGCGCAACTGTTCAGCACGTTCGACTCGCTGAAATGGGGCACCGAGCTGTTCGGTCCGCTGCTGCTCACCGAGGAAATCCTCGTCGAGCCGCTGCGCTACGCGGATTTCAAGCTGCACCTGCCGGCAGCGCCCGGCCTCGGCATCACCTTCGACTGGGCCCGCATCGAACGGATGCGACGCGACGCCCGCTGACCCCACACGACAACCGAAACCGGAGACACAGATGAACAAGCAAGCCATCGACGCACTGCTGAAGACCTTCGACGACGCCGCCGAGAAGCCGGGCAACCCGCGCGTGCGCGCGATCGTCAACCGGATCGTGAAGGACATCTGCTACACGATCGAGGACTTCGACGTGCAGCCGAGCGAATTCTGGACGGCGCTGAACTACCTGAACGAAGCCGGCCGCGAATTCGGGCTGATCGCCGCGGGCCTCGGCCTCGAACGCTTCCTCGACGTGCGCATGGACGAAGCCGAGGAGAAGGCCGGCATCCAGGGCGGCACGCCGCGCACGATCGAAGGGCCGCTGTATGTCGCCGGTGCGCCGGAATCGGTCGGCCATGCGCGTCTCGACGACGGCACCGATCCGGGCCAGACGCTCATCATGCGCGGCCAGGTGCTCGGCCAGGACGGCTCGCCGATCGCGAACGCGCTGGTCGAGGTGTGGCACGCGAACCATCTCGGCAACTACTCGTACTTCGATCAGTCGCAGCCGGCGTTCAACCTGCGCCGCTCGATCCGCACCGATGCCGAAGGTCGCTACAGCTTCCGCAGCGTGCTGCCGGTCGGCTACAGCGTGCCGCCGGGCAGCAAGACCGAGCAACTGCTCGACCAGCTCGGCCGCCACGGCCATCGTCCGGCGCACATTCACTTCTTCGTTTCGGCGGACGGTTATCGTAAGCTGACGACGCAGATCAACATCGATGGCGATCCGCATCTGTGGGACGACTTCGCATTCGCGACGCGCGACGGGCTGATCCCGCCGGTGAAGCAGGCCGAAGGCGCGGAAGGCAAGCCGTATGGCGTCGACGGGCAGTTCGCGCTGATCGACTTCGATTTCTCGCTGCTCAAGGAAAAGCAGGACGTGCCGGGTAGCGACGTCGAGCGAGCCCGCGCGCAGGCGTGAGCGGCCTTCCGATTCGACGAACCGATAACGCAAGGAGTGCAGGATGCTGTTTCATGTGGAAATGACCGTCCGTCTGCCGACGGATATGGATCCGGTCAAGGCGGCCACGCTGAAGGCGGAAGAAAAGGCGATGTGCCAGCGGCTGATGAACGAAGGGACGTGGCGACATCTGTGGCGGATCGCCGGGCAGTATGCGAACGTCAGCATCTTCGACGTCGAAAGCGTGCAGCAGTTGCATGACCTGCTGAGCCAGTTGCCCCTGTTCCCGTATATGGAGATGGAAGTGCGGGCGCTGTGCCGGCATCCTTCTTCGGTGCGGGAAGACGATCGGTAAGCAGCCGGTCGAGCACTGACAACACGGGCGGCCTGCGATTACCTCGCAGGCTGCCCGTTTCGTTTCGTCATCCGCAGCGGTGGATCGGGTTGCCGCGCGCCCTACTTCTGCTTCTGCGCCTCCATCTTGTCGGCGACTTCGTCGCCATACACCTTCGCAACACGTCGCGCGACGATCGCCTGCATCAGCGTCTTGTCGAAATCGTCGGCGGTTTTCCAGCCGCTGCCCTCCTTGACGAACGTGAAATCGCCTTTCAACTGCAGCATCGACGGCGCGCCGATCGCGCCGAGCAGCCGGTCGCGATAATCGATCAGCAACGGACACGACACATGGTCGCCGTCGATCTGCTTGCAGTCGGCGGCAGGCATGACGCCGAGCACGCTGCTCGTCAGCGTCGTCGGCTCGTCGTCGCCGGGCAGCGGCTTGCCGTAGCTCGGCGAACGCTCCGACACATTCTTGTCGAGTTGTGCGAC
This sequence comes from Burkholderia lata, assembly GCF_902499335.1. Classification (GTDB taxonomy): domain Bacteria; phylum Pseudomonadota; class Gammaproteobacteria; order Burkholderiales; family Burkholderiaceae; genus Burkholderia; species Burkholderia lata_B. The sequence goes on from NZ_CABVQK010000001.1 coordinate 309,294, forward strand.
ACCCGCCATGAAAGCCGTGCTGATGACGTCGCGGCCGAGCGGCGCGCCGAGCTTCGGATTGAGTCCCTGCGCACTGTAGCGAGCCGTCACGTATTCAGACGGGAACATCTGCACGGCAAAAGCGCTCTTGTCCTTGTCGTCGTGCCGGACCACATAGCCGAGCGTCGTATGCTCGTCAGCGATACTCAGGTCCGCCAGACAGCCCCGCACTTGATTCGCCTCGTCGTAACCGACTTCGCGATGGTTGCTGATGCGGGGAAAGGGCATGCTGCCCTGGTCCAGCATCTGCATCGGGTTCTTGCGCATCATGTCCATGCGCGCGCCGAACATCAGCGCACTCAGCGCCTTGGTCGTGCTCGATGCGCTGCATGCGGGCGCCGATGCGGGCCACAACAGGTAGGCGCCCACCGCCAGCGCGGCAGCCAGGCCGCCGAAGCCGATCAGCATCTGCTTCTTCTTTTGCTCGCGCTGCATCGATGCGACCGTTTCGTTCCGACGCTGTTCGAACCGGGGCGGATCGATCTCCTCCAGCACCGTCATCAGGACGATTTTCGCGTTGCCGCTCGCGTAGCGGCCGTCCAGCAGTTCATGCGTGGCCTTCGCCTCGGCTTCCGCCGTCGTGTAGCCCTCGGCGATCAGCCAGTCGAGCATCTTGCGCGCGGAATCGGTGTCGGGAAGCTCGGCCGGTGCGTCCCTCAGACGCTGGGTGACGCGCGCCGCCTGCTCCTCCGTCAGATAGCCGCCGGCTTCGAGTTCGATCAGCAGGACGGCGCGGTTGTCATCGATCGGTTCTGCCTGGCCCGGTTGTTCGGAAGTCATCGTTGTTGTTCTCCGTCGAGACCGACTCGCTGCGCGGGATATGCCGGCTTATTGTGTAGACGAATCGTGTCGGTCTCCGGAAATTACTTGATTCGAGCGCATGTGTCGATATGCCCGCGCGTCGCTTTCTCGCGCGGGCCTGCCATGCGTCATCCATGCGCGTGCGCCAAGTGCGCCGCAAACCCCACCTTCCCCGGCGCGATTTCTTCCTTCAGCGTCAACGCCGGAATCTCGTAATCACCCGCGTTCTGCCGCCGGAACGGAATCGGCTGCGCGGTCGATAACGCATCCAGACGCTTGCCGAGCGCCGCACGCGTTTCGTCGAAGCGCGCGTCGTTCATCTTGCCCGTCCGGTAGATCACGAACGGCGGCAACACATCGAACCCCGGGTAGTACAGCACGCCGTGCTGGATCGGAAACAGCACGTCGTCGATCGGCCCGTTGATGCCGCGCGGGCTGTAATGCGATTCCCACCCGCCCGTCGTGACGATCACCATCGCGCGCTTGCCGGCAAACGAGCCTTCACCGTAGCGATCGCCCCAGTGCGTATCGGAATGCTCGCCGACGCCGTATGCAAAACCGTAGGCATACACGCGCTCGAACCAGCCCTTCATGATCGCCGGCATCGAGAACCACCATAGCGGAAACTGCAGGATCACCGCATCGGCCCACTTCAGCTTCTCCTGCTCGCGTGCGATGTCTTCGCTTTGTGTGCCCGCCGCGAACGCGCGCTTCGAGTCGAGCGACGGATCGAACCGCGCGTCGGGCGCACGATCGGTCACGTCGCTCGCATCGAACGCCGCCTTCCAGTTCATCGCATACAGGTCGGTCACCTGCACCGTGTGGCCGGCCGCTTCGAGATGCTCGACGGCAAAGTCGCGCAACGCACCGTTCAGCGAACGCGGTTCGGGATGGGCATACACGATCAGCACATTCATGTTCGTCACTCCGTGGATTGAATGACTGCAGGATGCCGTTACCCACGGTATATTTGAAATGAATTCCTGATATTCCAGGTATAGCCATGAATAATCTCAGGCGACTCGATCTCAATCTGCTCGTCACACTGGACGTGCTGCTCGCCGAACACAACGTCACGCGCGCTGCCGAGAAGCTGAACATGTCGCAGCCATCGGTCAGCGTGCAGCTGCAGAAGCTGCGCGACGTGTTCGGCGATCCGCTGCTGCTGCCGGGGCCACGCGGGATGCGGCCTACCGCGCGCGCGGAAGCGCTGCGCGAACCGTTGCGCGATGCGCTCGAAGCGGTCGAGCGTGCGGTCATTCCGGCCACGCCGTTCGATCCCGCCACCGCGACGAACACGTGGCGTGTGGCAGCGACCGACTACGGCGAATCGACGATCGTGCTGCCCGCGCTGAGCGCGTTGCGCTCGGCCGCGCCCGCCACGCGACTCGCCGTCGTCGAACTCGTGCCGCCGCGCATCGAGCAGGATGCCGAACGAAACGGGATCGATCTCGCCTTCCACACATCCGAAGGGTCGCCGCCCGGCATGCGGCGCTTGCCGCTGTTCGCCGAGCGTTACGTGCTCATCGGCCGCGCCGGGCACCCGAAGTTGAAGCGACGCCCGACGCTCGCGCAGTTCGGCACGCTCGAACACGTCATCGTGTCGCCCGACGGCGGCGGTTTCTTCGGCGTGACCGACGAAGCGCTCGCGAAGGTGGGCGCCGCCCGGCGTGTCGTGCTGTCGGTGCCGCACTTCCTGTTCGTGATGTCGGCGGTCGCGAGCACCGATCTCGTCGCGATGCTGCCCGAGCGGCTGGTGCGTGACGTACCCGCATTGCGTGTGGTGGAAGCGCCGGTCGAGGTGCCCGGCTATGAAATGTCGATGCTGTGGCATGAGCGCGTGCATCGCGATCCGGCGCACCGGTGGTTGCGGGAGACGATCGCGGCAGCGGTGTAGATCGTTCGCCTGTCCGGTGCTGCCACCCGCTTCGATCGCCGTCACACAAAATCCTTCATCCGGGGCTTGAAACCGCACCAAACACTGTATATATTTACAGTGCTTTTGCACCATTTGACCCGAATTCCGTCATTCACAGACGAACGGACTTTTGTGAGGCGACCATGTTCCAGGCATCCGCATTCGATCCCGAGCAACCCGGCTTCAACCCCGTCCACTTCGAGCGCGCCGCGCAGCGGGCGGTCGTCGATCTGCAGCGTGTCGCGGGCGGCCCCGCGCAGCGGGCGCTCGGCCTGCGGCGCCGAACCCATCCCGCGGCCGTCCGCACGATGAGCTGGCAGGCGCTGCTGAACGTCGAAGAGCTGGCATTCTCGAATGCCGGCTTCCTGAACCGCAACGATCCGGCCGTCGTCGACGCGTTCATCCGGCTGCGCGACAGCCGCCTGGTCGCCTCGGATGTCGAGGAGCCGGTCGACTGGCGCCGCGACGATGACGACCTGCCGGCCATCTACCTGATCGTCAAGGCGATGCTGGAAGCGGAAGAGGAAGAGCGGGCCGAAGCGGCCTGAGCCGCGTGAGGGCCGTTCGCGTTCGCGGTCGCGGTCTGTCGGGATAGCGCCGCCACGTGACGTGGCGACGCGGCCGGCGCTGCTGCTCATTTCAGTCCTGCGCCAGCGAATCGACGCATCGAGCGGTGAGCCACGAATTGCCGCGCAGGCGGATCGCCGCCACGCGGCGTACGCCCGGGCGGCCGTTGCAGCGGCCGCCCGTTACAGCCGTGCCGCGAGCCGTGAGCCCTGATCGATCGCGCGCTTCGCGTCGAGTTCGGCGGCCAGTTCCGCGCCGCCGATCAGGTGCACCGAGCGCCCGGCCGCCTGCAGCGGCGCAAGCAGCGCGCGCTGCGGCTCCTGCCCCGTGCAGAGCACGATCGTGTCGGCTTCGATCAATTCGTGATCGGTGCGCTGCTCGCCGTACGACACGTGCAGGCCGCGCGCATCGATCAGCTCATAGTTCACGCCGCCGATCATCTTCACCTGCTTCATCTTCAGCGTCGCGCGGTGAATCCAGCCGGTCGTCTTGCCGAGCCCCTTGCCGAGCGGCGCGGCCTTGCGCTGCAGCAGCGTCACTTCACGCGCGGGCGCCGTGACCTGCGCACGCGTCACGCCGCCACGCGTCGCGGCCGGGTCCGTCACACCCCACTCGGCCTTCCACTCTTCGAGATCGAGCGCCGGCGATTCACCCTCCTGCACCAGATACTCGGCGACATCGAAGCCGATCCCGCCCGCGCCGACCACCGCGACACGCCGGCCGACCGGCTGTTTGCCTGCGAGCACGTCGATGTAGCTGAGCACGTTCGGCCCGTCCTGCCCCGGAATCTTCGGGTCGCGCGGCGCGACACCGGTCGCGAGCACGATCTCGTCGTAACCGCCCGCGATCAGGTCGCTCGCGTCCACGCGGCGGTTCAGGTGCAGGTTCACACCGGTCAACTCGACCTGACGGCCGAAGTAGCTCAGCGCTTCGTGAAACTCTTCCTTGCCCGGAATCCGCTTCGCCATGTTGAACTGGCCACCGATCTCGGCCGCGCCGTCGAACAGGTCGACCTGATGGCCGCGCTGTGCGAGCACGGTCGAGCACGCGAGCCCGGCCGGCCCCGCGCCGACCACCGCGATGCGCTTCGGCTGCGCGGCGGGCGTGTATTTCAGCTCCGTCTCGTGGCACGCACGCGGATTCAGCAGGCATGACGCGATCTTGTTCTTGAACGCGTGATCGAGACACGCCTGGTTGCAGCCGATACAGGTGTTGATCTCGTCGGCGCGGCCCTGCGCGGCCTTGATCACGAACTCGGCATCCGCGAGCAGCGGGCGCGCCATCGACACCATGTCCGCGCAGCCGTCCGCGAGGATCTGCTCGGCCACTTCGGGACGGTTGATCCGGTTGGTCGTCACGAGCGGAATGCCGACCTCGCCCTTCATCTTCTTCGTCACCCAGGCGAACGCACCGCGCGGCACCGACGTCGCAATCGTCGGCACGCGCGCTTCGTGCCAGCCGATCCCCGTGTTGATGATCGTCGCGCCCGCGCGCTCGACGGCCTTCGCGAGCTGCACGGTTTCGCTCCAGTCGCTGCCGTCCGGAATCAGGTCGAGCATCGACAGCCGGTAGATCAGGATGAAATCGCGGCCGACCGCTTCGCGCGTGCGCTCGATGATCTCGATCGGCAAGCGGATGCGGTTCTCGTACGAACCGCCCCACTGGTCGGTGCGCTTGTTCGTATGCATCGAGATGAACTGGTTGATCAGGTAGCCTTCGGAGCCCATGATCTCGACGCCGTCGTAGCCGGCTTCACGCGCGAGCTTCGCGCAGCGGACGAACGCGCGGATCTGCCGTTCGACGCCGCGCGCGCTCAGTTCGTGCGGCGCGAACGGCGAGATCGGCGACTTGATCTTCGACGGCGCGACCGCGAACGGGTGATAGCCGTAGCGGCCCGTATGCAGGATCTGCAGCGCGATCTTGCCGTCCTCCGCGTGCACGGCATCCGTGACCTCGCGATGCCGCCGCGCGGCGGCCGACGTCATCAGCGTGCCGCCGAACGGCTTGGTCCAGCCGGCCACGTTCGGCGCGAAGCCGCCCGTCACGATCAGGCCGACGCCGCCGCGCGCGCGTTCGGCGAAATATTCGGCGAGCCGCGGCAGCGTCTTGCGGCTGTCCTCGAGGCCCGTGTGCATCGAGCCCATCAGCACGCGGTTCTTCAGCGTCGTGAAGCCGAGATCGAGCGGTGCGAGCAGGTGGGGAAAAGTCGTGGTCATGATGATCGTGCCAATAAGCGATGCGTGACATCGTAGGCGCGCGCCGCCTTGAACGTGAGGGGGCAAACAGCCATAATGCTTGTCATTTCCGGCCAAATCGACATGACCTCCCCTCTCGCCAAGGACCGCCTCGGGCTGCGCCGGCCGACGATTCCGGTCGCCTATACGCGCCTGCTGCTGCAGGCGCTGGCCGCGCGCGGCGTCGACCTGGCCGCCGTGCGCGCCGGCACCGGCCTGCGCGATGCGGTGCTGGCCGAACCGGACGCGCGCGTCGCGCCGTCGCAATGGGGGCGGCTCGTGCTCAATGCGATCGAGATCGGCGGCGATCCGGGCATCGGGCTCGCGTTCGGGCTGCTGCTGAAGCCGACCGTGCACGGCTTTCTCGGCTACGCGACGCTGACCGCGCGGGACATCCGCGAGGCGCTATCCGTCACGCAGCGCTACTTCCGGATGCGCAACCGCCAATATCGCCTGACCTATGCAGAAGACGAACGCGGCGCGACGCTCGAACTGCATGGCGTGCAGGCGAGCCCCGTGCTGCAGCATCACGTGATGTTCGAATTCGTGCTGACGGGGCTCGCGCAGAACATCTCTCAATGGGCCGGGCGCACGTCGCCGCCGATCACGCTGCAATTCGCGTGGCCGGAGCCGCCCTATTTCGCGCGCTATCGCGACCAGTTGCCACCGGTCGAATTCGGCTGCGCCGCTAACGCGCTCTGGATCGCACACGACGTGCTCGACTGGCCGCTACCGCTCGCCGACGAAGTCGCGCACCGGCAGGCGCTCGTGCAGGTGGAGCGTGAGTATGCGCAGGTGCGTCAGGACGAAGGCGATCTGGTCGAGCGCGTGCGCGCGGAGCTGGCACGCGGGGCCGGCGATTACCCGGGGCCGGAGACGCTCGCCGACGCGCTGCTCGTGTCGACACGCACGCTGCGGCGCCGGCTGGAGGAAGCCGGTTCGAGCTACCGGCAATTGCTCGACGAAGCGCGGTTTCGCGACGCGAAGCAGTTGCTCGCCGCGTCGGATCTCGACCTGAAAACGATCGCCGAGCGGCTGCAATTTACCGACCCGGCAAATTTCACGCGGGCGTTCCGGCGCTGGGCCGGGCAGACGCCGAGTGCTTACCGGGAGGCGGCCGCGGGTGCCGCACGCGAGTAATGCGAAACTGCGAGCGGCACGTCGCCCCCGCCCGCGATTTCATCGGTATGATCAATGCCAAGCCCAAGCGGCGCCCGCCGGCGCACTCTCCGCCCCATGCCCGACCACACCACCCTGATCGAATCGACGATCGACCGTATCGACACGAACCTCATCCGTGTCGCGTCCGATATCAAGAAGGTGCCGCTTTATCGTCTGACGATGCAGGACGCCTGCTACTTCATCGCGGCGGACGATATCGATGCAGAAGCGTTCAAGCAGATCGATCGATTGAAGCCCGGGATGGCGGTGCGCGCGTGTGTCTTCGACGATCGAGGCCGCCGTCGAATCGCGTGGATCAGGAGCAACGACCTGGCGATCGCGCCTTACGATGCGTTCCGACAAAAGAACAGCAACCTGTCGCTGCTCGCGTGGGCGTCGTGCATCTTCATGCTGAGCCTGCTGATCGACGGCGCCGCCTTCAAATCGGGCTGGGCGTTCGTCGGCGCGGTGACCTTGGTCGTGGGCATCATCAGCCTGCTGGGCACCCTGCTTGCGATCGCCGGCCTGTCCGAACTGGTCTTTCGGCCTCAACGGCGCGAAGCCCAGGAAAAGTGGCAATACGAACCAGCCGGTTTCACGGTGGAACGGAGCAACGGATGACCGATCGCGCCATGCAGATCGCGTCGGGCTGCGTGAAGTCCGTCAGCCAGAAAACGATCAGTACGAAGGTCTGGAGCAACAACCTGGGCATGACCACGCAAAGCATCGAGGAGATCGCACTCCAGCTCGACACGATCGACGTACCGCTCACACTCAGGACGGACAGCACGCGAAGCGTGTTCATCGTCGCGGGCGACCGGTTGACAGTCGCATACGCCCAAAGTCAGGATCGCCGCGCCATCTACGCTATCCGCAACGTGACCGACGGCTCGGTGTATCTCGTTCGCACCGCGAAAGTCGTTGCTGCCCGCACCGATGTTGTTGCAACGATCGGCCTGCTGGTCGCCATGGCCATCACCGTCGGCCTCGTGTCCGCGATGGAACGCAGCACGGACAGCGCGCTGGAGATATCCACATGGTTCGGCGGAGCCGCGATCGTCTTCTTCCTGCTGAGCACGATCCTGCGCACCGTGTTCGGCGCAATCGTGTGGCCCGAGATCCGGCGGCTCAGGCAACCCGGCGGCAAGCGCGAAATGAATGCCGCCCGGAACGCACTGTCACTCGCAAAGGAAGAAACGCCGCACATTCGCTTTATCTGAGCCGCCCCGGCGCACGACGCGTCACCGGTCGACGCAGATCCGCGCGCCGCCGTCCCCCTCACCCGCTTCGATCCGCACATCGCCCGTAGCGGCGACGATCGCGTCGTACACCTCATCGGTCACGCACACCACCGGCACCGCGATCGCATACAGCTCGGCAGCCACGATCGCGCCGATCGAGATGATCAGGTCGCGCTCCTTCAGCACGATCCCGACCGGCCCCGTGCCGTTGCGCACCGCTTCCGCGAGCACGCTGCTGCTCGAACTCGATCCCTTCGCGTGCGGCATCACCATCACCTTGCCGGCGAGGCTCGCGCCGGCCTGCGGATGCCCGCGATCGACGATCTTTCCCACGCCGGAGTCGTAGCCGCCCCAGAAGCTGAGCGGCTTGTCGAGCACGAACGGGCACGCGCATGCGCTGCCCGGCACGAGCGTGTCGCCCGTCAACACCTTGCGCGTCGCTTCAGTCATCGAATCGCACCTTTCCTTCATACGCCGAGCGCACGCATTCGCGCATGCTGCCGTACGCGACCGTCACACCGATGTTCGCGGGCGCATACGACGCCCATTTCCCCGAATTGGTCATCACGAGCCCCGACAGTTGCTTCATCACCGGCGTGATGTACGTGCACGTGTCGACGACGATCTGAATGCCGCGCGCAGCGAATTTCTCCGCGAGGCCGGCTTCGTCCAGCTCCCACAGGATGAACCGGCTCGTGTTCACGTAGAAATCGCAGGCCGGCTTGCCGTCGAACGCGTCGAGCAAGGCATCGAGCGTGCGGAATTCGGCGAGCGAGAAATGCGGCGTGCCGAGCGCCACCGCGACGAGCGTGTCGCCAGCCGCGCCGTGGTTCAGCGTGCGGCGAATCTCGTCGAGATCGGCCATCGTCACGTCGACCGTGCGCTGCGCCGCTTGCCCGTGCAATGCGGCGTCGAGCGTGGGCGCTTCCGGCGTCACGCCGACCGCATGGAACAGCGCGACGGCCCCGCTCGATGCGGCGGCCGCACCGAGCGCCTTGAGCTCGTCTTCGGTGGTGTCCGCCGGCAGCCCGACGATCGCCGGCACGACCGCGCCCGCGATCCTGCCGATCAGCAGCCCGAGCGCGGCGAAATAGATGTCGCGCGACGGCAGGCGGCTGAAGTCCGGTGCGTTGAACACGATCCGCGCGGCGCGGTTCGCTTCGACATGCAGCCCCGCATACGGCGCACGCCCGGTGATCGCGGCGGCCAGGTCGAGAAAATCGCCGTACCGGCTCGTCCGCGCGCCGAGCACCGAATTCGCGAACACGATCGCGTTCGATTCCGCCCATGCGATCTGCTCGCCTTTCGCGGGACGGTTCTTCAGCTGATATGGCGCGCACGTGAAACTCGATTCGCAGCCGAGCTGCAGATGCGCGTCCATCAGGCGCTGCGCGTCGCGCTGGATCGTGCGGTCGCCGTGGTACAGCTCGGGATGGATCAGGTCGAGCGACCCGACGTTCAACGTGGTCGGCACCGCGACCTTCGCGCCGGTGTCGACGAAATACTCGACGAAGTCGAGGCTGGTCTGGCCGTGGTAAAGGCAGCCGTCGATATGGGCGGACGTGATGTCGATCAGGTGCGGCGCGGACATCACTTGCGCCGTGCGCGCGACGATCCGCATCGCGCGCGCGACGCCATCGCCGAAATCCCCGCGCAGCATCGCGCTGTCGCGGTCACTCAACTGCAGCATCGGTTGCTCCTCTGACGCGTGCCGGCGGCGCCGGCCCGTGAAACCCGTCAGGGGACTCTACAACTGGAAATAAAAACTGTCCAGATCGACATCAATCCGGACAGTTTCAAAAACCAATTTCCACTCTCCAGCGCCACCAAAGCGACCAATGGATCGAATTCCGTTCCAGTTTGCCGCCGGTCCGTCTAACGTCCCGCGGTCACACTGAACAGCTCGTCGCGCAGCGCCTTCGCGCGGTCGCGGCCGAACTGCGTCTCGAATTCGTCCTGCGCGGCCTGCCACGCGACTTTTGCCTGCGCGAACGTGCGCTCGCCCAGCTTCGTGAGGCTCAGCGCATGCGCGCGCGTATCGTGCTCGGACGCGGCCGTCGCGACGAAGCCGTCGCGCTGCAGCGGCTTCAGCGCGCGCAACAACGTCGTGCGATCCATCACGAGCGTATCGGCGAGTTCGCTCATCAGCAGGCCGGGCTGGCGCGTCAGGTTCGCCATGATCGAGAACTGGGCGGGCGTGACGCCAACCGGGGCCAGATGGCGCTCGTACAGTTGCGTGACGAAGCGCGCCGCCTGACGCAGCGCGAGGCAGTTGCACGCGTGGGCAATCGAGGTGTCGTTCATGCTTCGCAATTTATATGTGCATATGCATAAAGTCAATGTACACTCCGCCGTAACAAGGCCGGTGGCCGGCCTCGCGTCAAGGAGACGGACATGGACTACATCGACAAGCTGCGGATTTTCCGGTCGGTGGTGGAGATGCGCAGCTTCACGCGCGCCGCCGACATGCACGGCCTCGCGCGGCCTGTCGTGTCGCGCGCGGTCGCGGATCTGGAAGCGCGTTTCGGCAGCCGGCTGCTGCACCGGACCACCCGCCAGGTATCGCTGACCGAAACGGCCGAGCGCATCTACGAGCGCTGCGCCGCCGTGCTCGACGAACTCGACTCGCTCGAAGCGGAAGCGCAGACGCACACACGCGAGCCCGAGGGCCTGCTGCGCCTCGTCGCGCACACGACGGCCGCGCTGAACCAGCTGGTGCCGCTGATCGCCGGCTTCAAGGCCGCACACCCGAAGGTGCGCCTCGACGTGACGCTGACCGAGCGCCCGGTCGATCTGGTCGGCGAAGGCTACGACATCGGCATCGTCGTGCCGTACATGCTGACGAGCGAATCGACCGTCGTGCGGCTCATCGAGCGGATTCCGCTCGTGATCGTCGCGACGCCCGCGTATCTGCGCACCCATTCACGCCCGGTCACGCCGGCCGATCTCGCCGACCATCCGTTCGTGCCGATGTCGCCGTCGCTGCGCCGGCCCGCGCTGTCGTTCCGCGTTGACGGCAACACGCTGACCGTGCCGTTCCGCTTCGACATCTCGTCGAACAGCCCCGTCTTCAACCGCGAAATGGTGTTGCATGACTTCGGCATCGGCGTCGTGCCGAAGACGCTCGTCGGCGCCCAGCTCGCGTCGGGCGCGCTCGTGCAGTTGCTGGCCGACGCCGATCTCGTCGATGCGTTCGTCGAGATCAAGCTCGCGTACGCGAACCGCGCGCTGCTGCCCGCGAAGGTCAAGGCGTTCATCGACTACACGGCCGCCTACTGCGACCGCGAAGGCTGGATTGTTCCGGCGGCGGCCTGATCCGGCGCGCGAACGCACCGGTCTGCCGTCGATTGGTACAGCCACGACACCAATCTGATCCTGCCCCGACCATCGATTCGCACCACCCTTCACCCCAATATGTGTACATGCACAAGACAACGCTCACCGATGACGATTGCTTCGCGGTCCGGCAAGCCGCCCGCCGGATCTCGCAGTTCTACGAGCGTTATCTGTCGCGGGCGGGCGTGACGGCGTCGCAGTACAGCATTCTCGCGCTGCTGCGCGACCGGCCGGGACTGACGATGGCGACGCTGTCGGCCGTGCTGGTGATCGAACGCACCGCACTACTGCGCGCGCTCAAGCCGCTCGTCGGCGCGGCGCTGGTGGCAGGCCGGATCGAGCCGCCGTGCCGCCGCCAGACGTTCGCGCTGACCGCGCACGGCGAAACGAAGATCGCCGACGCGCAGGTGCACTGGCTCGCCGCGCAGGAAGCGTTCGAGCAGCGGTTCGGGTCGACGCAGGCGGCCCGCCTGAGAGACGAATTGTTCCGGATCACGCACAACCTGCCGGAACGCTAGCCCCTTCCCCGATCGACGACATGCCGTCGATCGCTTTGATAAGTGCATATACATAGGTGAATCGATGGATACGACCCAAGCCGCTGCGTCATCACGTGAAGCAGCCACTCTCGACCGGCCCGCGAAGCAACAGCGCCGCGTGCCGTGGATGCGCATCGCGGTGGGTGCCGTCGTCATCGTCGTCGTCGCCGCCGCGCTCGACTGGCTGTTCGTGCTGCGCTTCCAGGAAAGCACCGACGATGCGTATGTCGGCGGCGACGTGACGGTGCTCGCACCGAAGGTCAACGGCTTCGTCGACAAGATCCTCGTGACCGACAACCAGCGCGTGAAGGCCGGCGACGTGCTCGTGCAGCTCGATGCGCGCGACTACGACGCGAAGCTCGCGCAGGCCAGCGCCGAAGTCGACAGCGCGCGCTCCGCCGTGACCGAGCTCGAAGCGAAGCAGCAACTGCAAAATGCGGTGATCGGCCAGCAGGCGGCCGACAAGAACGCATCGTCGGCCGAGCTGACACGTGCCGCCTCGGATCGCGTGCGTTACCGCGAGCTCGTCAAATCCGACGCCGTGTCGAACCAGATCGTCGAACGCGCGGACGCCGATTACTCGAAGGCCGGCGCCGCCGTCGAGCGCAGCGACGCCGCGCTGCTCGCGTCGAAGCGTCAGCTCGACGTGCTCGGCGCGCAGCTCGCCGATGCGCGGGCCCGCGTGAATACCGCGCTTGCCGCGCAGCGCGTCGCCGCGCTCAACGTCGAATACACGACGATCCGCTCGCCGGTCGACGGTTACGTCGGCAATCGCACGGGCCGCGTCGGGATGCTCGCGAACGTCGGCGTGCCGCTGCTGACGGTCGTGCCGGCTTCCGGACTGTGGATCGATGCGAACTTCAAGGAAGACCAGCTTCGCAAGATGCACGCGGGCGATCGCGTCGACGTGTCGCTCGATGCGTCGAGCACGAAGCTGCACGGCCGCGTCGACAGCCTCGCGCCCGCCACCGGCGCCACCTTCAGCGTGCTGCCGCCCGAGAACGCGACCGGCAACTTCACGAAGATCGTCCAGCGCGTGCCCGTGCGCGTGCATCTCGATCCGCAGCCGGGCCTCGACCACGTGCTGCGCCCCGGCCTGTCCGCGGTCGTGACCGTGCATACCGGCCGCGCGAGCTGAACGGGAGACGACGATGACCACCGCGTTTTCCGGCGACCCGGCGTCGCAACCGACCAAGCAGCGCGTGTTCGCCTTCGCGCTGATGTGCGTCGGCTTCTTCATGGCGACGCTCGACATCCAGATCGTCGCGTCGTCGCTACGTGACATCGGCGGCGGCTTGTCCGCGAGCCAGGACGAACTGTCTTGGGTGCAGACGGCCTACCTGATCGCCGAGATCATCGTGATCCCGATGTCGGGCTGGCTGTCGAAGGTGATGTCGACGCGCTGGCTGTTCGCCGCATCGGCGGTCGGCTTCACGATCACCAGCATGCTGTGCGGCGTCGCATGGGACATCAACTCGATGATCCTGTTTCGCGGGCTGCAGGGTGCGCTCGGCGCCGCGATGATCCCGACCGTATTCACCACCGCGTTCGTGCTGTTCCCCGGCAAGCAGCGGCTGATCGCATCGACGACCATCGGCGCACTCGCGTCACTCGCACCGGCGATCGGCCCCGTGATCGGCGGCTGGATCACCGATCAATGGTCGTGGCACTGGCTGTTCTACCTGAACCTCGTGCCGGGTATCGCGGTCGCCTTGCTCGTGCCGCGTTACGTGCACATCGACGAACCCGACCTCAGCCTCATCAAGAGCGGTGACTATCTCGGCATCGTGCTGATGTCGGGCTTCCTCGGCTGCCTCGAATACGTGCTGGAAGAAGGCCCGCGCAAGAACTGGTTCGGCGACGACGCGATCGTGATCTGCGCGTGGATCTCCGGCATCTGCGGCTTCCTGTTCATCGTGCATGCGCTGACCGCGAAGGATCCGGTCGTCGACCTGCGCGCGCTCGTCGTGCGCAACTTCGGGATCGGCAGCCTGCTTTCGTTCGTGACCGGCATCGGGATCTTCGTGACTGTGTTCCTGACGCCGCTGTTTCTTGCGCAGGTGCGCGCGTTCAGCTCGCTGCAGATCGGCATGGCGCTGTTGTCGGTCGGCGCGTTCCAGCTGGTTGCGCTCTGCGCGTATGCGTTTGCCGCGCGCTTCTTCAGCCTGCGCGCGCTGCTTGTATTCGGGCTGATCTGCTTCGGGCTCGGCTGCTACCTGTACACGCCGATCACGCACGACTGGGGCTGGCGCGAACTGCTGCTGCCGCAAGCGCTGCGCGGCATCGGCCAGCAATTCAGCGTGCCGCCGATCGTGACGATGGCGCTCGGCTCACTACCGCAGTCGCGCCTGAAATCGGCGAGCGGCCTGTTCAACCTGATGCGCAATCTCGGCGGTGCGATCGGCATCGCGGTGAGTGCGACGATGCTCAACGACCGGCTGAACTTTCACTACCTGCGCCTGAACGAGCACGTGAGCGCCGGCCAGCCGCAGGTCGCATCGCTGCTCGATCGCCAGGCCGCGTACTGGACATCCGTGGCCGGCAACACGCTGGACACCGCGCAAGCCGGGCTCGCGAACCTGCACCACCTGATCTATCGCGAAGCGCTGACGCTCACTTACGCAGATGCGTACTACGCGCTGTCGCTGTGCTTCGTTGTCGCGCTGATCGCGGTCGTCTTCTCCAAACCCATTTCCCTGAACGCGCCGCCCCCGGACGCGCACTGAGGTTGAGGTCATCATCATCATGAAAAAACTTCTCGTCGCCCTCGCCGTCAGCGCACTCGCCGCAGGGTGTGCGGTGCAGCCAGCACAGCATCCGGCGCTTCAGGATTCGGTTCGAACGCTCGCGCCCGATGCATGGGATACCGACGTGCCGCGCGCGGACATCGACGCCGCCGCGTGGTGGGCACAATTTCACGACCCCGTGCTCGACCGGCTGATCGCCACCGTGCTCGACGGCAACCTCGATCTGCAGGCAGCAGCCGAACGCGTGAAGCAGGCGCAGGCGCTGACCGTGCAGAAGCGCGCGGTGCTGCTGCCCGAACTCGACGCGACCGCGCATGCGGCCGACGCCCGCCAGAACACACCGCCGCCGCTCGGCTATGTGCGGCAGGCTGGCGCGGGACTCGCGCTGAGTTGGTCGCCCGATGTGTTCGGCGGCGAACGGCTCGATCTGCTCGCCGCGCAGGCCGAACTCGTCGGACAGAAGCATGCGGAAGATGCGATGCGGCTCGCGCTCGCGGCCGATGCGGCTTCCGCGTATGTCGATCTGCGCTGGGCGCAGCAGGAATTGAAGATCCTGCAGGACAACGCGAAGATCCGGCAGCATGCGCTCGAACTCACGCGCAAGCGGCAGGCGTTCGGGCTGTCGACGGAACTCGACGTCACACGTGCGCAGAACCAGCTCGATGCACTCGAAGCGCGGATTCCGCCGACGCAGGCGCAGGTTTCGCATCAGCTCAATCTGATTGCGGTGTATTCGGGGCGCACGCCGAAATCGGTCGATCGGCTGGTGCTCGCGCAGGCCGGGGAGATTCCGGCGCCGCCGGTTGGCTCGCCGGGGACGTTGCCTTCGCAGGCGTTGCTGCGGCGGCCGGATGTGCTGACCGCGTATGCGCAGGTCGAGCGGCGGGCGGCGCAAGTCGGTGTCGCGAAGGCCGAGCGGTATCCGAAGTTTTCGTTGAACCTGACGGACGGGATTCTGGCGGCTTCGTATCTCGGGTTGCCTACGTTGACCGATAACCTGTTCAGTGCGGCGTTGAGCGCGACGAGCCCGATCTTCAATGCGGGGCGGATTACCGCCGATATCTCGCAGAGCGAAAGCCGGATGCGCGAGTCGGAACTCGGGTTACGGCAGACGATGCTGCAGGCGTTGCGGGAAGTTGAGGATGCGCGGGCGAATCTCGTCAGTTCCGATGAGGCGTCACGCAGGCTGGGTAGTGCGCTTTCTGCGTCGGACAAGGCGCTTGGGCTGGCGAATCAGCTCTATAAGGGCGGTGCGACGGACTTTCTGGATGTGCTGTCCGCGCAGGAGGTGTATCTGCGGGATTCGGATTCGCTCAACCAGGTCAAGCGTGAGCACGCGCTGGCGGCCGTGGCGCTGTATCGGTCGCTTGGGGGTGGGTGGAGCAGGAATGACGCGGCGGGTGGGCAGGAGGTGGAGGCTGTGGCGAAGGACTGAGCTGTGTAAGTCTAGACCCGCTCTGTCAGTCAGCGTCAGATTAGCTCTGAGCTTGCTTGGACGTCACCTCATCAAGGGCGGTGATCGACCCGAAGGGGACAGTCGCGGTTAGCGGAAACGGACATTGGGGAGGAATAGTGAAGGCCTCTGAGGCTCCCATGCCACAATGGCAATACCTCGTACTGCCCGCGACGATGTATGACTCTCACTCAACCAACTGCAAACACGACCCTATTCAGTTCATTCATAGCGGCCTTTCCGAAGGCGTTGCGCTCAGATGTGAGTGTCGTCGCGGATTTGATTGGACGTGGCAACGCGACCGATGATGGATTGCAGGTTGTTGTTCGAGGCGAATCGCTCTGCATCCCATATCGGATTTACGACAATCCCGACGAAACCTTGTTCACATGTCTGAATGAAATTCAAGCCACCGTATACGCGTGCTTGCTAACGAGACATCATGACGGCCATGTGCGCCAGCGCCTGATCGAACGGGTAATAGCGGCTCCTGAACCTTGGGTTGCACCGTTCGTTGTGCAGCTCTGCGGCGAATATGTCATTGAAATTCTCGATACCGTCGAAGCGCACTTGTCGTCCATGGATCAATGTATCTACGGAGCGTTCTTCCGAGAGAATTCGCTCTTTTTCCAAAGAACGCGCGATCGAATGATTAGCTACTGGGATTGCTACTACCGTTGGCTATACAAGCGGGAAGCTGACTATGTTGGATTCCGATTATTCAATCGATTCTGTGAATGGAGTGCTGCAGAATAAGCTGTTCCTCCACTACTAATCGAAGCGATTCTCGCCACGGGGGCGAATGTCTCTTCCTGGCCGATTTTCGCCGACGTGATCAGGCTGAATCGTTACAATCGCCCAGATGCCCCTTCGACAGAGTCGAATTCGAGACATGCTGACTTCCTATTTCTGGAGCGGCGACGCCATCCGCAGTCGACGCGTAAGTGACATCGTTCTATCAGGCACGGTCGACGTGCCCGTTCCCTCCGCACGCGTGCTTGCAGACTGGGAAAGAGAAACATCGTCGCGGCTCGTCCTGGAACCCGGGGACGTCGAGGCTATGCCTTTGGCGCGAACGCAAGCGCGCTGGCCGGACTATAAGCGCTGCGTGCAGGCAATGTCCGACTGGACGTGCGCACTAGGACTGCCCACCGTGCTTGCCTCCAGCGACGTAGCCCTCATGGCCTGTCGTGGCGCGAAGTACCACCATGACGGTGCGCAATATGGCAGTGCGGCCTTCTGCAATCTATTCCTGAGCGAGGACCGGGGGCTGGACTTGCATTTTCCCTCTACGGGCCATCGCATTCCCCTGACCCGGGGGACAGCTGTGATATTCGATACCGGCCAGCCTCATGGCGTCATTCAGCGCCGCAGCAGCGGCTTTAATGAGGTCGACTTCGCGACGGACCAGGATTGCATCCAGATATTCCTGACTTGGGAGCTTCCCATCGAAGATGCCCATGTTGGGCAAGCACTTAAGGTAGTCTTCGACGTCGCCCCTTCGACCTCGCTGCACCTGGATGAGGAGCAAGTCTGGTCGAACGGCGCACCAGCCGCTGTGTGTCCAGAATCTGGTCGCTGGTACCGGGTCGACTGATTGTTCAGGTCACACCCTGACGTCGCGCACAACAAAGATCCGAGAATTACAGCGGCGGCCGCTTCAGCTTCACCCAGCGCTGCACCGACGGCCGTTCCCACTGCGCACGCGCATAGTCGGCAAGACGCTGCGGCACCGGATCGTCGTTCAGCACCAGACGGTTCAGCATCACCGCCAGGTCGACATCCGCAATGCTCCACTCGCCGAACAGGTTGGCCGCGCCGGGTGCGAGCAGCTTGTCGGCTGCCGCGAACAGCTTCTGCGCGGCGGCCTGCGCCAGACTCGACAGCGGCTCGCTCGACGGCCCGTAGAACAGCACTTCGGTCGACCGCTCCGTGCGAACCGGCATCAGGTCGCTGCGCAGCCACGCCTGCACCTGACGCGCCCGCGCACGCTGGCGCGGCTCGACCGGATAGAGCCGCGTGCCCGGGAAAGTCTCGTCGAGATACTCGGTAATCGCCGACGATTCCGACAGCGCGAAATCGTCGTGCACGAGCGTCGGCACGCGCTGCGTCAGCGATGTCGCCGCGTAGTCGGGCGCGAAATGCGCGCGGTTGCCGAGATCGACGGTCACCAGTTCGTACGGCAGCGATTTTTCTTCGAGCGCAACGAAGACCGACATCGCGTAAGGGCTCGTGTATTGCGTATCCGCGTAGAGACGGAGATTACCGGTTTGCACTGCTGGCTCCTTGTGGGTGCGGATGCTCGCGGCTGCGGGTTGATGCGCCGACGGGCTCCGGGTGGGTCGATGCGGTTGTGTGACAGGTTAGCAGCGGCGGGTTTCGTGATGTTCGTTGTTTTGTATGTGCTGCAGCGGTGTGATCATGCGGCGTCGGGCCAGCGATAGCCGATCACTTCGTTCAACGGGTAGGCGAGTTCGCGTACTTCTTCCAGTTGATTGCCACCGAAGAGATACACCTGCTCGTCGTCGTGACGCAGGTAGAAACCGACATGCCCTTTCCAGCTTGCGGGGTCGTCGCGCGTCAGGATCGCGATGCAGCCGTAGACCGGGCGTTCCAGCGGCCTCCCCCATTCGAGCCACGAACGCGCGAGCGCAGATCCGGTGCCGCGAACACCGGCATGCGTCATGCACCAGTTGACGAATGACGAGCACCAGGAAATCTTGTCGTCGTAGCCGACCAGGTTCGTCAGGTTGTTGTATTCGACGATTCGCGGGTTGATGCTGCCTGGCGGATGGCGGCGGATGCCGAGTTCGGCCATCGCGACGGGCATCCACGGCGGATGGGCGGCGTCCGGTTTGCTCTCAGGGTTGAATAGGGTCACGTCGTTCTCGGGCGAGTGTGATGTGCGTTCAATCTTCGCATGAATACGATCCGCGACTGACGCAACGGCATGGAACCCTCAAAAAAAACACGGGGAAATCTCCCCGTGCCTTGCTCCTACGTCCACATTCGTCGCGCAGGCATTCCCGCGCGGTCACACGTTAGCGCCAGCCGCGATGCCAGCCGTAGTGCGGATGCCACCATCCCCACCCATAGTGCGGGTGATAGCGCCACGAATAACCGGGAGCCGGCATCACGCCGACCGGCGCAACATAGACGACGCCAGCGGGGGCGACTACCGGCGGTTCAGCCGGCGCCACCACGCAGCCGGACAGCGACGCGCCCAACAGCAGCGACGCGACCAGGGTGTAACAGGTTTTCGTTTTCATCATTGATCATCCAGACGTCGTTGCCATGTGTGGCGGACAGGCGTTACTGCCAGCCGGGATGCCGAGCGCGGTAGTACTCGAGCGCGGCATCACGCTCCTGCTCGGCTTGCCGGGCCAGTTGCTCCGCACGCGCCATGTGGCCGCCGAACTCGCCGCCATGTTCCTGCTGGATGATGTGCATTTCCTCGATGGACCGCTGAAGATCGTGCGTGGCGGCCATCGCCTTGTTGTGAAGCTCGTCGGCGAACGCGGCATTCGCCATCAAAGCGGCGCACAGAATCACGGGGATGGATTTGAGTTTCATGAGTGCAGTTCTTCCGTCTTGTCGTGAATGGGATTGTTGCTGCAGTAGTGAACGCCCCGTCCCGCCCCACTGTTGACGCCGCATTGCTCAGACTTTGTAAATCTGTATTACGCACCAGACGGTCGGGCTTTCACCCATGCGTCGGCTTGTGATTTCCTTTCGATCCGCGCTTATGATGTCGCGAGCCACAAGACCTTCACACCCGCCATGCGCATTACGCCCCTGCCGCCCCTTCAGTGCCTCGTCGCGTTCGAAGCCGCCGTGCGGCACGCGAGCTTCACGAAAGCCGCCGCCGAACTGCACCTGACCCAAAGCGCGATCAGCCGCCAGATCCAGCAGCTCGAGGAATTCCTCGGCCGCTCGCTGTTCGTCCGCGAGCATCGTTCGCTGCGGCTGACCATTGCCGGCGAGCAATACGCGACCCAGGTCCACCATCTGCTCACGCAATGCGCGGAAGCCACGCATGATGTGATGAAGCCGTACGGCGATCTCGAACTGACAATCGCATGCTCGTCAGGCGTCGCGCTGCTGTGGCTCACGCCGCGCCTGCCGGATTTCCGCGCCGCCTATCCGAACATCAAGCTGCGCTTGATCGTAAGAGATGGCCTCGCGTCGATGTCGCCGGCGGAATTCGATGTCGGCGTCTACTACGTGCGCCAGCAGGCCCCGGCCGAATACACCGCACGCCGCCTGTTCGACGAGGAAGTGTTTCCCGTCTGCGCGCCCGGCTATCTGGCCGGCCGCACGCTCGACGCAGCCGATCTTGCGAACGAGACGCTGCTGCGCCTCGAGGATGGCCAGCGCCAATGGATGTCGTGGCCCGAATGGTTCAACATGCATGACATCGATCGACAGAAGGCGTTGCCGCAGGACATCACGATCAATTCGTATCCGCAGATCGTACAGATGACCATTCTCGGCCAGGGTGTGTCGCTCGGCTGGCGCTACATGATCGACGCATGCATCGAGGCCGGCCTGCTCGTGCGCGTGACGGAAGCATCCGCGAGCCATGGCGGCGGCTATTACGTGATCTCGCCGAACGACCGCGCGCAGAACCAGGCAGCACGCCTGTTCACACGCTGGCTGTTCGAACAGGCGGAGAAGCAGACCGCGTCCTGAACGCGATGCATGCGTGTAGCGCATGCATGCATGCGAATCTTTCGTTTCAGAAAAAAATCCGGCTGTCCTTAGCATGGATTCACGCGGGGCAGCCGTCCCGTCTTCTGATTCCGATAGAGGAAGAGACCATGCAAGGAACGCTTTCCCCGCGCGCCGCGCCAGCCGTCGATACCGCAGTGCAGCAGCGCCGCCGCGCCATCGTCGCGACCGTGATCGGCAACGGTCTCGAATGGTTCGATTTCACCGTCTACAGCTTCTTCGCGGTCATCATCGCGAAACTGTTCTTTCCGACCGGCAACGAACTGACGTCCGTGCTGCTGACCGTCGCGACGTTCGGCGTCGGCTTCTTCATGCGGCCCGTCGGCGGCATCGTGCTCGGCATCTACGCCGACAAGGTCGGGCGCAAGGCCGCGCTGTCGCTCACCATCCTCATGATGGCAGCCGGCACCGCGCTCATCGGGCTCGCGCCGACCTACGAACAGGCCGGTATCGCCGCGCCGCTGCTGATCGTCGTCGCGCGGCTGCTGCAAGGTTTCTCGGCCGGCGGCGAGATGGGCGGCGCCACCGCGTTCCTCACCGAATACGCGCCGCCGGAGAAGCGCGCGTACTACTCGAGCTGGATCCAGTCGAGCATCGGCTTCGCGGTGCTGCTCGGCGCCGCGACCGGCACCTTCGTCACGACGTCACTCGACGTGCAGGCGCTGCATAGCTGGGGCTGGCGGCTGCCGTTCCTGCTCGGGATCATCGTCGGGCCCGTCGGCTACTACATCCGCAGCCATATCGACGAGACGCCCGCATTCAGTGCCGTCGAAGCGCAGGCGAAAGAGAGCTCGCCGCTGAAGGAGGTGCTGTCCACCTACCCGCGCGAGACGTTCGCGAGCTTTTCGATGGTCATTCTGTGGACCGTCTGCACCTACGTGCTGCTCTTCTACATGCCGACTTATTCCGTGCGCACGCTGCATCTGCCGCAATCGACCGGTTTCGCGGCCGGCATGGTCGGCGGGCTGATGATCATGTGCTGCTCGCCGATCGTCGGCCGGCTCGCCGACGTGTGGGGACGGCGCGTGTTCCTGTCCGGATCGGCGCTTGCCATCTTCGTGCTCGCGTGGCCGATGTTCGCGTGGATCAACCATGCGCCCGGATTCACGTCGCTGATCGTGTTCCAGGCCGTGTTCGGCGTGCTGATCGCGACCTACACGGGGCCGATCCTCGCGGCGTTCGCCGAACTGTTCCCGACCAAGGTGCTGTCGACCGGGCTGTCCGTCGCCTACAACTTCGCGGTCACGATCTTCGGCGGCTTCGCGCCGTTCCTGATCACGTGGCTCATCGCCCGCACCGGCAGCAACATGGCGCCTGCCTTCTACGTGACCCTCGCGGCGGCCGTCAGCTTCATCGGAACGCGCTTCGTGAAGGACACACGTCGCAACACGTCAACGACTCGATAAGGACCTTCTCCATGACCATTACCGTGCTTCACGGCGGCAACGTACTCGATCTCGAACAGGGCCTGCTGCTCGACCATCATCATGTCGTGATCGACGGCGACCGGATTGTCGAAGTCACCGATCGGCCGGTGGATTTTCCGAATGCGCAACTGATCGACGTGCGCGGCAAGACCGTGATGCCGGGGTTCATCGATTGCCATGTGCATGTGCTGGCTTCGAATGCGAATCTCGGCGCGAACGCGACGCAGCCGAATATTCTTGCCGCGATTCGGTCATTGCCGATTCTCGATGCGATGTTGTCGCGCGGGTTCACCAGCGTGCGCGATGCAGGCGGCGCGGACTGGAGCTTGATGCAGGCAGTCGAAACCGGGCTGGTGTCGGGGCCGCGGATTTTTCCGTCGGGAAAGGCGTTGTCGCAGACCGGCGGGCATGGGGACTTTCGGCCTCGCGGGGATTTGCTGGAGCCTTGTTCTTGCTGCTTCAGGACGGGGGCGATTGCTCGGGTGGTGGACGGGGTCGAAGGTGTGCGGCTTGCCGTGCGGGAAGAAATTCAGAAAGGCGCAACGCAGATCAAGATCATGGCTTCAGGGGGTGTTGCTTCGCCGACCGATCCGATTGCGAACACGCAGTACTCCGAGGACGAGATTCGGGCAATCGTGGATGAAGCCGAGGCCGCGAATACTTATGTGATGGCGCATGCGTATACGGGGCGGGCGATTGCGCGGGCGGTGCGCTGTGGGGTTCGGACGATCGAGCATGGGAATCTCGTGGATGAGGCGGCGGCGAAGTTGATGCACGAGCATGGCGCGTTTGTGGTGCCCACGCTTGTGACTTATGACGCGCTTGCCAAACACGGCGCGGAGTTCGGGATGCCGCCTGAATCAGTGGCGAAGGTGGCTTCCGTTCAGCAGAAGGGACGCGAATCGCTGGAAATCTATGCGAACGCCGGCGTGAAGATGGGGTTCGGGTCGGATCTGCTCGGGGAAATGCACGCATTTCAGTGCGGAGAGTTTCGGATCCGGGCCGAGGTGTTGGGGAATCTGGAAGCGCTCAGGCAAGCGACGACCGTGGCGGCGGAGATCGTCAACATGCAGGGGCAACTCGGAGTGGTGGCGGCGGGAGCGATCGCGGATCTGGTCGTGCTCGATGGGAATCCGCTTGAGGATATCGAAGTGGTGGCCGGTCAAGGTGAACGCGTCGAATATGTATTGCAGCGAGGGAAGATCGTGAAAGCGCGCGCGGGTTAGGGTTCGCGGTTGCGCGGGTCCCTCCGCATACGGCGGTCGTGACAATCGTTAAAGGTGAGCATCAACACGGACACCGCGCCCGCGATAGCGCCCGCTCTCAGTTATGTTCACGCGGAAACAGCAATCCAGCAGCAAGGGCCGCGCGAAGCGGCCCTTGCTGCTTATGCCTGTTCCTCTTCCTGGGCCGCCGCACCGTAAGGCTGCTCTCGCCAGTTCAGCGCGCTGTAGTCGGGCGTGATGATGACCTTTCGGTAATCAAAGTTGAACTCAAGATAGACGACATCACCCGGCTTGAATCCGAACATCTCGAAATGCAAGTCAATGGCGCGCATCCATGGCATGTACGGCTGGCCATCCTGCGGAAGGTCAGGCTTGTTGTCGAGGATCAGCGCAACCTCGGGATACTGTTTGAGCTTCTTGGGACGTGTCTTACTATAGGCGTTAGCCATTGCCGACTCCGGTGATGAGTTGGTGGTGGTCAGCGGGTCGTATGGGTTGCCGCCCATGCGGCCCGCGCTTCTTTGATGCCTTGGGTTTCCCCTTCTTTCTCCCCCTTCACTGGGTCTTGTTGGGCAAGACGACTTACGGTCGACCATCGGCGCGAAGGGGACTGCGTTCTACTCCCGATGGCGAGAAGCAAGGCTTCAAGACCAGTGTAGTCGCGCTGGCATCTCAGAAATGGGGGATTGAGGGGGATTGGCCGTTAGGTATAGGGAGGTGCGCGCCCGTGCCTAGTGCTCCAGGTCGGTGGTTTTGGGGGGCTTGTACCTACGAATCGCTAAGGCCGATCGATCCCAAACCATTTCAATTGCGGGGAAAACCTTGACCGCAATTCTTCTTAAGCCGTATGGCACATGATCGTTAGCGCTCAACGCGCGGATGGCGAACCACCGCTTGTGGCCGTACCCTTAAGGACTGAGTTGGAATGCCAATCGTGCGCGGTTACCGCCAATGCCAAAGTCGGCAATCGACCCACATGTCGAGATTCACTCAGCTTGGTTTCGATATGCCATCGGTACATTGCCTACCGGCAGGCCCGCTCATTCAATGTTGAACTATCTGCTGTACCGTCCATTCACCTTGAACGTCCAAGGGCAGCTTGGCCCGTTCGCGCACGGGCGACCGGCTCTCATCGACCCCTAGCTGCCCTTCGACCAATCATGACCTCACCGTCCGCTTTCAAGGTCGAACAGACATCTGCTCGCGCGGATCGACTCCCGCTGTTCGGCCAAATCTGACTTAGCGTCATTCGCCAACATACCGAACCGCGCGGCGGCCCCCTCACGAACCGGCACGCCTAGCCGTAGCCCCTACCGCGCGAGTGGTTTCGTTCCATGGCCGATTGCTGCCGGATGCGATAGGCTGAAGCCGCTCCCCGTTGCAGCCTCTTACGTCAAGGCTACGAAACGACGGCAACCGGTTACGAAGCTGCCGTTTGGGCACGAGCCTCTCCTTTTAACAGGATAGGAATGACTACGACGTCACGGGATTTTAAGGTTGTTATACTGCCATGGATATGTAAAGGCGCTTGAAAAGCGTGGTGTTGGAGTACGATAATGCCTTGCGATGTTGTCAATTGTTATGCGAATGTCGCTGCCCGTAGAAACACTGTTAGACAACCAAGGAAAATGGATCTGATGATGGCCAATCAAGAAGAAAAGAAAGCCCTACTGGAAGCCATCTTAGGCGCAGAGGTTATTGTTCCCACATCAAATATCCGAAGTTCGAAAAATAGCGATATATTGAACATTGTTTCTGGCGACCTATTCTCCGGGCTATCAGATTATTTTAACTCTGCAGCGCCTTTTTTTCAAACGAGCCTCCCCCTAGAAAGGATCGTTAGATATAAAGATGGAAGCTTCTCATCAATGGAAAAATCAGTTAAGGGAGGTTTTTCACAACACCAAGGTTTCGAAATAATAAGCAGCATGGATGTTGCCCAGAAAATAATGACTTGCGTTGTACCCATGCTCAATCAAAGACTTGCAGCTATATATGCAGACTTGATTGATCAAAACAATCATTATCTAAGTCAAATTCAAGACCAATTTATTATCCCGGAGATAAGCAAGCTCAAGTCGATAGCCGAGTTCATACAAGATGTATCTGATGATATCGCCCACATATCGAAATCGAATAATTTAAGCGCCGCAACACTCACCAATCTCCAGCAGCGCAGAATCGATTTAAAGCAAACATTTCATACATTTATTGGCCGACTCGAGCAGTTAGTTCAATCAGGTTATTTCAACCCGCAGGATATCGCAAACAGCTATTTAGTTGCAAGGTACGCGCTATCCAACTATATCGTCTCGCTGGTTTTTGAGTGCATTGTTTCGGGTAATATAGACGATGAAAGTATTCAATTATTGGAGCATAAAGTTGACAAGTTCTTCAATATACTAAACAACATAACAGCTCAACTTTCTGGAATTTTGGATGACAGAAAAATTGCCAACTCAAATGAAATAAGCAGCATAAATTCATTTTATATCTGGTCATATGACTACGTAACACAAAATAGAATAAACAACCTCCGCAGCGAGAATGTTGGCATTGATAGCATTCAACGCGGAACTCTTTCGTATTTTGACGTTGATTTTGAGAAGCAGAGGCTCAAAGAATTTATTAATGCAAGGCATGATTTCATTAAAACCATTTTCATATCAAATTCTTAATGCCTAACATGGGCTCAAGTTCACTCCGTCTCCTGCGCCAGAGCAAAGATGAGCGTAGTCTGCTCGACGGACAACGAGCCAGTTCGTTTAAGAAATATTAATCTCTTATGTGCGCATACGGACCCGATAGCGGTCGGCCGGCGCCCCCCAAATTAGCTTACCTTGCTTGAGATAACTAGATGACAAAAGTGTTCTTCTATTGCGACGAATCCGGTTCAAAAGGCTATGCCGATCGGGGAGAGGCATATCCGGGCGAAGTCGGCGTCTTTGCAGGCATCATGGTCCCGGAATCTGAAATTGAGCGAGTCAAGCCCGCTTTCGATGCTATTGGGAGAAAGTATGCGCCGCCCTCAGGCAAGCTGCACATTGCTGATTTGGCGGCAGACAAACAGCAGGCCCTACGCGATGAGCTTTATGCCGCAACTCGTCAATCTGGATTGCCGTGCTTCTGGTATGCGATGCACGTCGAGGGTTTCCATAAACACCATATGGATCTGCAGGAAATGCTGAAGCAGCACGCGGCGGGGTTAAAGGCTGCGCGCGGCGATGCAGAGCCAAGGGTAAAGCGCGGAAGTCCCCGAATCGAAGTTCCCTCAATGCACGTGGCGCTTTTCTCTGGCCTATATTCACACCTAGTTGCTTTTCTTCTTGAGCGGAAACAACGCAAGGTAGATGTGGAAATCCGCACGGACCAAGTGGACAACCCAATCGTGAAGCAGTTCGAGCAAGTCGCGGACCAACTGCTGAATGACGATCCAGAAGTGATCAAAGCCACCGGCTTTGACACCGTGGCAAAAAAAATTGTGAATGGCTCGATAACGACATCTGTTCATTGGCCCGACGACTTGAAGTTGCCCCCCGTCGTGCAAAGTTTGAGCATCGAGACCGTCCCGGATAGTGACGGACTGGTCCTGGCCGTAGACGTGCTGGCGAACAGTTTGAATTACCTTTTCAAAAGCCGGGACGTTGCTGAGCGATATCGCCCTCTCAACCGATTGGAGGCAATTGCCGCTCACCCGCTCGCAGAACAGCTCGACGCTTTTGCACACTGGGGTTCCGATGATCTGCTGGGCGATGGCATTTACCGCCACCCTTTGGCGACATAGCGCAATTTCGGTGATCAGCACCGGAACCCTGCGACGAGTTAGGCCCTGGGAACGAATCTGAAGGCAAATATTGGATCGCGACCGCCGGCCTGCCGGCAGTCGCCATGTTGAGCCGTAGTCGTACGTCCGTTTTCATAGGTAAAGGAGGCGTCCGACCGGCCGAACTATCATGTTCGTCAGCGACCGTTCATGGCCGAATCGAGCCACAGAGCACCCCGGAAGCCGGCGGACCGGCGTCGACCATAACCTTGAAGTAACTTTAGAGGTCAACGTTGAGCGAACAAAGTTCCAAGAAGAGTGAATCTCGACACCACAAGGGACCTTCAGATTTACTGAAAGCTGCCGTTAATACAGCGCAATGGCTGCTCCGACCTATAAGTTCGGTCGAGGCGAAAATTCAACATCCAAGTCGCTGCAGCGACTCGGGTGTTGCCTCGGAGTGTGAATGAACACAGTCGCAAAGCGCTTCCTATTCGTGCTGGCCACTCTGATGGCTTGCGTTCGCGGTGGAATTGCGCTAGCAGAAACCGCATCTGACCGGTCCTTTTCTTCTGAGCCAAACATCCAGAAGGTTGCGGAGGCCTACTCGCTAGATGCCGTCGACCTCTCCGCGAAACAGTTTGGAATAAAACTCGACTGGTCGGACGCGAGTGTTGCAAACGTTGAGAAGGCCTTGGCGCAAATGAGTTCCTCGTACGTCAGCGCAAATCCCAGGCCAACGGACGAACAAGTCATGGCATTTGCGAAAGCCTATGGAAGTTACGTTGGAGAAGTCTACCGCCGCAATCATGGTGGCGAATGGGGTGTAATTACACTTGGCGGACGCCGATTCCCGGGGCTACGGACCACATCAGGTTCTAGCTTTTGGCCATGGGGACGAGTATTCAATCGGATTACAAAGGGGACGGAGGACAACATCGCCGACTACTACGCGACCCTATTGAAAAAGTAGCCGACGGCACATCCAGTCAACTTGACCTCGACGAGCCATCCTCGGCGGCCCATCGAGGCCGAACCTTATCCTGGCTTTGAGGATGTCAACGATTTAAGCCACAACGTCGAACGTCTCAAAGTGGCGGTCCGTCACTCGTTTATAGTGACAGACTGCTCATGTGCCGGTTACAGTAAGTCGCTATTCGTCCCGTCACCGACGGTGACTGTACTGCCCTTACCGAGCGAGCCGCAAATCGGCGTTCGAGTTGTCGCGGTAGCCTGTCAACTACCTCAGAGTTTCTAGCCCAGTATCCGAGGCATGATAGAGGTATCAGGCATATCGCAATTGACAGCTAATACGATTTATATTTCTAGGAGTTCAGAATGGCAAAGCGCTTAGTCTTGTTCAACCATAAAGGGCGCGTCAGCAAAACCACGACCGTCTACAACCTAGGATGGATGCTCGCCGAGAAAGGACACAAAGTCCTGCTGGTCGACGCTGACCCGCAATGCAATCTCTCCAGCTTGATACTTGGAGATGGCTTCGACGCGTACTACCTAGAAGATGCGACGCGACTTCAAAACATCAAAGACGGTGTCGCGGCGGCCTTCAAGGGCAAGCCCAGTCCTATCCAGCCTGTCACCTGCGAGTCGCCCGCCGCTCAGCCTCGTGTGCACCTGCTGGCTGGCCACGCTACGCTTTCTGAATACGACGCGTCGTTGACCTTCGCGCAGAACTCCAATGCGCTAGCAACTCTGCAAAACCTACCCGGTGCGTTCGACGAACTGATTCGCCAAGTTGAGGAGGCCAACAAGATCGAATACACCATCATCGACCTCAACCCTGGGCTGAGCGCAATCAATCAGAATCTGTTCTTAAACTCGGATTTCTTCCTAATTCCAACCAATCCAGATCCGTTTTCCATCATGGCGTTGGAGACACTGGAATCCATCCTGCCGCGCTGGGCGAACTGGAAAGTGGCAAACGAGGCAGTGTTCCAGGACTCAGCCTATCCGCTGCGACCGGGCTTACCGAAATTTGCCGGCACTGTGATTCAGCGCTTCAACGTGCGCAAAGGCCGCGCGGCAGCTCCATACCGTGACAACATTGGCGAGATCAAGGCGATCACCAAGGACCACCTGTACCCCGCACTCCAAACTGCTGGGCTCACGCTACCCGAAAACAACTATCCGGCCGCCCTGTCTGAGGCGGGCTTTTGCTTGGAGGAGATTCCAGACTTCGGCGCCCTACTGCCGCGCTCCCACGAAGCTGGCGTGCCTGTGTTCGCGCTACAAGACGCGGACTTTGTCGGCTACACAGGCCCTGTGCTAGCCAACGCGATCGAGAAGCGTGAGCAAATTCGGGGCCTGTTCGATGGTGTTGCCGTCACGCTTCGGGGCCTCATGGGCTGAAGCCATGCTAAATGCGAAGAGGGTCTTTCATAAAAACATCCAGCAGGTCAACGAACTCGGCGCTGTCTACGACCACTTAAGCAATGTGGTTAACATTCCCGAACAGTTTGATGATCTTCTGCGTTCGCAGATCGTCAACGCGGTCAGCGCGTTCGACAAGCTGATGCATGACTTGATCCGCATCGGCATGGTGAAGATATTCGAGAACCAAAGGCCACCCACGGGCAAGTACATGAGCGAGGCAATAGCTATCCAGCATCTGTCTTCGCTCACTACCAGCGCAGTTCCGCCACCAGCTGTCCGCTTCGAACAAATCGTCCGCGAAAAGCTTAGTACATTGTCGTTTCAGGATCCGACGAAGATCGCCGATGGCCTGAGCTACATTTGGAATGAGAAACAAAAATGGCAGCAAATTGCTCTTGGCCTTGGAATGTCCGACGGCGACGCCAAAACCAAGCAGAAGCTGATCGCTACACGTCGAAACGCGATAGTGCACGAGGCCGATCTCGATCCGGTGAGCAACCAAAAGCAATCCATCACACGAGCAGAAACGACGGATATTGCTGAGTTTCTTCTGGCTCTTGGCAATCGAATCTGCGACTTAGTTGTAGAAATTTAGACTTGATTGGACAGCCGATGTCAGATATCCATTCGTTGGTCTGCTCCACGCGTACGCGACGTTTCAAAGACGCTCACGGGCGCGCCGACTGAAACCCAATCTGACAAAATCGGGACTACCAAGTCCATAACAAAATTTTGAGGCCCCGTTTTATATGGATGGAAAACGAATTCAGGACTACTGGTCCAGCGAAGTCGACGCCCTCGTCAAGACGTATAGGCAATTTGAGACGCTGATCCCTTCCCCCGACACTGCTGGCGCGGAGCATAAGGGTGAAGACGGTCGATTTGTTGAGGACCTGGTGAGTGAATATCTAAGTCGTTTTCTACCTAAGGGATTGGAAGTTCTCACTGGGTTCATTCTGCGGCCCGCCGTGAAAACGGGCGAAAGCGGCAGAGAGCGCAAGGACAAATCCGACAGTCATTCAACACAGCTCGACATAATTGTCTTCGACTCGGCAAATTATCCAGTATTTCAGCGATTTGGAAAAAGTGTAGTTGTACCGCCGGAAGGGGTAGTGGGAGTTATTTCTGTCAAGAAACATCTTAATGACAAAGATATAAAGAACGAGTGCGAGGCGTTAATTAATGCTGCCGCTCTGTGCGAAACGCTCAACTCCAACGATCTTACCGACAAGGCACGCGGACCTTACCTCGCCCTGGTCTCGGTAGGATCGAAGATCGAGAAATCGCGGACTGACACGTTGGATTGGATATTTGCTCAGCTCAGCGCTGCCTATTCGCAGACATCGAACATCACATTCGATAAGTTGATCGGCTTCATAGGTGCTTTGGACGAGTGGAGCATCTTTAAACGTCGCCCTAATATGCCACTGACGAAGGCCGAGTACGTCGGATTCAAGCATCGTGGCGAAGAATCCCATCTTGGACTTCAATTTCTTTTGACCGGTATCCTTAGCGTTTTCTACGACGAAACCCGCAGAAATCTACGACGTCCCGGTTACACAGCCTTTCCGTCGGGACGCCCTCACGATAAACATCTCGGTTCGATTCCTTGCGACAAGCTACGTTGACCGAACCGACAGGCACTTTAAAGTTATTGGCTCGGATGCCGATATAATGTGCACAAAGTAACTTTTTGCTGCGAAACACGGCACGCGCCGATAGTACCATATCGAATCTACGGTCTCGCGCGACCTATCTAGTTAAGAACAAAGGAATCGAGGGATGTTGACGACCGAGGAATTGAGTGCTCTCTTAGAGAGGGATGAGTCGCCGGTGTTGGAATTCAAACGAGATTGGTATTGGTCAGAATCTGATGCCGACCTAGGCCCAAAGTGGGGTGAATTCCTAAAGGACTTGATCGCGCTTTGCAACGGATACGACGGATTTGTTGGCGAAGATCGTTACTTGATCGTGGGTTATTGTGAAGAATTACGCAAAACCTTTAACGTGGACGTCGCGTCGATTAAAGCGCTGCAAGATCTACGCGAGTTTAAGAAACGAGTAACGACGCGTCTTGAGCAATTGATTTTTCCGCCACTACTGAAGCTTGAGATCGCAACGATCGAATGCGACGGCAATCAACTGCTCGTATTCCGAATCCCTT
This sequence comes from Burkholderia lata, assembly GCF_902499335.1. Classification (GTDB taxonomy): domain Bacteria; phylum Pseudomonadota; class Gammaproteobacteria; order Burkholderiales; family Burkholderiaceae; genus Burkholderia; species Burkholderia lata_B. The sequence goes on from NZ_CABVQK010000001.1 coordinate 341,032, forward strand.
CGCCAACTGCCATCACTGAACTTCGTGCTGAACTGTCGACGAAAACGCGGACCTTAGACGCGGGCGCGGTACTCGTTCGTAAAGGACAATCAAGTGACTCTATCCGTCTAGCCAGTCCCCAGGAAATTGACCACTTGAAGGCGGGTTTTGACCGATACAGCGCCACGCGGATTACGACGTCCGATTCCAGTATTCCGGAAAAGGAGCGGAGCGTCGCGAACACTGTACAGCTATATATAGAACAAAATGCGAGTTTCTCGATTGACGTCGGCTACCCCAAAATCCATCGGGATCGGTCCGAAAACATCGCTTTTGAGCTTTTTCGCGTTAGCGAAGCATTGGGCGCAGTCCGTTATTTCCTTTACGTACCTAAAGAATCGGCACAGCAAAAGACCTATGGCTATCTAAAGTCGAATAAGCTACTCGATGCGGCCCATCCCCCTATCGTTTTGACTGAAAAGCCAGCTCAAATAGACGGCGAACGGCGAAAGGAAAATTTCCGCACAGCATTCAAGACCGAGCATGTCTTCTTCATTGAGGAGTTCGGTCGAAATTTTCTCTACGGCGACTATATTCAGCCTTTCGAGAATTATAATCAGCAAATTTTCGTTGAAAGCCGGACGACCGAAGAAATCGACGGCGACAATGCCGCGCTTAGCATTTTGAGCAACTGGTATCGCTCAATTGCGATACCCGTCATGGTCATCAAAGGCTACGGCGGCATAGGGAAGACCACCCTCGTTAAGCAATTTCTCGATACGGTCCACCATATCGACAAAGATGTTGGATTGTTGTTTATCGACTCAAACGATATCATCGATCGTTTGTTGAAATCTGCCCGCGCGAAGAAGAAGATCGACGATCTGTACGACTTCTATTTGGCTCAAAATGACCCGGCTGAAATTAGTAACAAGAATTTCTCAAAAGAATTACTAAAATTGTCCGTAGATAATGGCAGCCTGCTTATCGTTCTTGACGGCATAGATGAAGTAATCGCGAAGTTAGGTTCAAATTTCGATATTTCCGGATTTATCGCCTCGATTGTCAATCACTATTGCAACAATTTGGAACGCGGGAAGGTAATTCTAACTTGTCGCGATAATTTTTGGCTAGATATAAACAAAAGCGATGCAATTCGCGAGATAACACTCAAACCATTTAACACAGAACTTGCAAAAGAATTCTTTAAGAAAAGTTTTGAAGAAAATGACGCGAAAGTTGGTCGCGCCATGGAAATGGCCGATCGCTTTGCATTGAAGAAAGTGAGCACAAACGGAGGTGAGGCCGTTTACATTCCATACGTGCTAGACCTAATTGCTTATTTGATCAAGCATAAAACTGAGTTCGGGGAAGAGTCAGTTTCATTGACGAATCCCACTGCAATGCTGCGCCCCTCATCCATCTCTAGCGATTTCCTAATTGGAAGCGTCTGCGAGCGTGAAATCAAAAAACTTGACAACTACAGCGTTGACGAACAAATCAATTTTCTTATTGATTTTTCTGCGTCGCCTCATGGATACGTCAGCCTGTATGATGTAAAGCGCCTGTTTGAAGATTCAACATCATACAAAGTTTCTGAAAATTTCGTCGAGAAATTAGTTTCACATCCATTGCTATCATATTCCGAGAAGCGTTTAAGTTTTCGGTATGATTTTTTTTACGAATACTTCAAGGCTCTTTACATATATCGGTATCTCGTTGAGGCCGACGTTATGAAATTGAACTCGAATGTCGTGGAAATTCTTGGAACATACGTCGGATTCGACAATGAGTTTAGCCGCTCTGTCTGCAAACGGATAGAGCTTACCGATGACTTGATGCTGTTCGCGGTTGAGACCATTGACAACCTCAAAATCAGGTTGGAGACTGCGAATCCGGTGGAGGCCGGGCGTTTGCGATCTGCCGTTTCAGGTGTTTTCACGTTATTACTTTCAATGTATCGCGAGCGCTCGCAATCGCTTGATATTGCTGCATGCACGGATCTTCTAAAGCAACTATTCCTCGTTAATGACTGCATCAATGGAGCTTTCATTGTTGGATTAACTGCGTCTGACCGCGCTAGGCCCGTCTTTGATTTCCGCGGAGAAACAGTAAGAAATTCACATTTTGAAGGATATGAGTGCTTTTGGGATTGCTTAATCGATGATCAAACACGTTTTCAGGATTGTGTATTCGTGAGTCTTGATCCTAGAAAGGGGGTTCGGCCGCGGATTTTCTCGCATACGTTTGATAAAAGTTGCGATACATCGGACATCACCGATTTAATTAATAGAAGGAGCGAAGAGATTTCCGAGGCGATGGACGAAATGCGTAGCCAATTGCAAAATTTTTTCAAACTTTTCTATAAGCAAGGCAATTTTTATCCCAAGAAGCAAGACGACGTGCGCGCTAGACTATTCACAGGCCAACTGCTCTCGACGCTTCTAAAGAATAAGGTCATAGTCGATTATCAAGACCCCAAAAAGGCGACCCTAAAGCAATACAAGGTCGCTGAGCAATACAGACCGATCATCAAATTATTTGAACAAGGGGGTACCTGTCTCGAGTTTGAACGGGTAGTCGCACTGTTCTCCAAGTAGGAGCGAATCCGAGCAAGGCAGGATTGGCCGGGCACTTATCTTTTCGGTGGAGTCCCGAGTGCCCGGTTACTGTAGTGTACGTGGATGCGGCCGCCCTTCTGGGGCCTACGCCGGCCCAGACAACGGCCGCTTAGTGGCACTCCAATTTGCAAAATCTGGATTTGGCTGACTGACCGGTTTGGAGAAAGTTGTCTGACCGAAGTGGGTCACTCGGCGCCCTTTGCCTCGAAAATGGTGAGGCCCCTCGCGACCTGATCTGACTGTGTCTGTCAGATCGCGTCTCGACTTGTACAACTTAGTTGTGTGACTCACACGCTGATAAGCGATCTAAGCGGTAGTCGAGCCTAGCCCTAGACACCGGCGGCCGTTTTCAACCTGAAGCCGTCGCTCGCCCTATTACGCCGAGTGTCGGCTCATGGCTGAGGACTCAACCCGTCGATGCAACACACTTGAGCCTGCCCCTCAGGACGCGATGTGTTTCTGCATGAAAACACTCAACGGATCGTCCGTGTAATCACCAAACGGTTCCCGATGCTGGTAACCCGCAGACGCATACAAAGCCAGCGCCTCAGGTTGATAGGGGCCAGTCTCAAGCCTGATCACATCGCAACCCGAGTCGACTGCTCGTAACTCAAGCATAGTCACAAGCTTCCTCGCGACACCCTTCCCGCGCCCGCGCGGACTGACATACATCCGTTTCAATTCGCCGTATTCCGGGTTGAGGACAATCGCCCCGCACCCGATTGCCCTGCCTTCGCTGTCCCGCGCAACGGCGAACAGCACATTGGATTGCTTCAGCGACGCGATATCCAGAGCGTGCCGGCTCTCAGGCGGGTACAGCGTGCCCTGGTACGCATCCAGATCGGCGATGAGGGCGATCACGTCGGGTTGGTCGGGAGACTCGAAAGCGATAGTCATGGCAGACGAAACTGGGCAAAAAAAGAAATTGAAGTACCCGGCGACGAAGCAGTGCTCGACATAGATGACGATCCGGTCTTCAGTCGCTGATTGTCGGCGATGTCTCCGGTACTGTCGAACCTCTCAAAAAACCGAGCAAATCCAATCACCTCGTGATATCGCTCAACTCAACGACCATCAAGACAATTGCATCCTATTGAACAACCGCATCGACCATCGCCTGCGCTTCGGACACAAACCGTGAATAGCGCCTCTGTTTGGGCAATTGCTGCGCAAAACAGGCTGGCCGCTGCTCCTCGGCCACGTGCCCCGCACTGCAAGCGACAATCGTCGGCAACGCCGCATCCCGCCACAGGATATAAACCCGCGCACCCTGCCTGATCGACACCATCAACGTATTCGGCCCATCCGGCATCCCGTCCTGGCTATCACCCAGCAGCAACGCCTTCACCACCGCATCGGCCGGCTTCCGCTTTACAGGCAATTCCGCAAACCGAAACTCCGCAGCGTCGCCACCGAGCACGTCGGTGTGAAACGTCTCGTTATCGAAGATAACGGCAACATCATCCGCCGACTTGATCCCCGCATCCGCCGTCGCCACCCAGGCCTTCAAAAGCGGAACCGTCGTCACAACGAGATTCACCTTCCCGTCATTCGACTTCAAAAGCAGTCCATCCGGCCCGGGCGTCATCCCGTTGTCGATGTAGAGGGTCTCCACGGTACTCCCCGCCTTCGCGGAGAAACCTTTCGCCTTAACCGCTCCAACAAGCTTAACCAGCCGCGCATTCACCTCAGCCGTGTATTTCTTGTCCAGATCCGCCTGATCTTCCATCCGCGCTGCTGTCACCGCGTCGACGGCTTTCTTCCGATAGGCAAGATAAGAATCGGTAGGCGGCGCAATCACCTTCGCCGCCACCGCAGCCGCTACCGCGACGAGCACCGCCGCCCCCACCCCGATCTTCCACTTGGAAATGCGTTTCATTTTTATAAGCGTTACCAAATCCCGCACCAACATACAAAAACGGCTGCCGTGACCCCACGGCAGCCGTCCCTCAGAAACGCCTTATTCTAAATCGCGAATCAGACTTTACTCATCCACCTTGAAAGCCGACACCAGCCTTGTCAATTCCGCCGCCTGCTGCTTCAAGCTCGCGGCAGCCGCCGCGCTTTCTTCCACCAGCGCCGCATTCTGCTGCGTCATCTGATCGAGCGACTGCACCGCGTCCCCGATCTGATCAATACCGGCACTCTGCTCCAAGCTAGCTTCAGCGATCTCGCTCATCATCGCGCTGACGCCTTGAACCTGCGATACAACGTCACGCATCACCTTCCCGGCCTCACTCACAAGCCGCGACCCGGTATTCACCGTGCCCGCGCTATGCTCGATCAGCGCCTTGATCTCCTTCGCCGCCTGCGCGCTGCGCTGCGCCAGATTCCGCACTTCCGAAGCCACCACCGCGAACCCGCGCCCCTGCTCCCCTGCCCGCGCCGCTTCCACAGCCGCATTCAGCGCGAGGATGTTCGTCTGGAACGAGATGCTGTCGATCATCACGATGATCTCGGAGATCCGCTGCGACGCGTCGCTGATCTCCTGCATCGTGGTCACGACTTCACCCACCACTTGCCCGCCGCGCGCCGCCGTATCGGAAGCGCCGTTGATCATCTTCGCGGCCGTCGTTGCCGTTTCGGTGTTGTTCCGCACCACGGCCGTGATCTCTTCCATCGACGAAGCCGTGCGCTCCAGGTTGCTCGACTGCCCTTCGGTGCGTTCGCTGAGGTCCGCATTCCCCGTCGCAATCTGCGCCGACCCGGTCGCAATCGACGAGGAAGCCGCGCGAATGCTGTGCACCAGCGTCGACAGTGACGACACGAACCGGTTGAACGCATCCGACAACTGTCCGATCTCGTCCTGGCTCTCAACCGTCATGCGACGCGTGAGGTCGCCCTGCCCGCTGGCGATCTCCGACAGCAGCGTCGCCGCCCGGCGAATCGGCGCGGCGATCGCACGGCCCACCAGCCAGATCACCAGCAACGCGACACCCAGCCCCACCACCGCCGCAACCAGCGCTGCGCTACGAATCGCACGCGTCACCGGTCCGAGCAGTTCGGCCTGCGGCACCTCGACAACGACATACGCATTCAACTCCGGAATGAACGACGTCGCGATGAACCGCTCGCCGCCGTCGCCGTTATAGCTCAGGTACGCATACGGCTGACCAGCCAGCAGCGTCGACGACGCATCCCCCGGCAACCCCTGCTGATCCTTCATGAAATGTTTGCCATCAATCAGCGCCGTATCGCGATGCATCATGATCGCGCCGTCCGGACGCACGAGATACGCGAACCCGGTCTCACCGATCCGGTAAGCAGCAATCCCCTTCGCGAGCGCATCGACGGACAAACTCATGCTGGCCGCACCGATCGGCACCCCATCGAGTTCAACGCGGCTGTTGATGAACATCATGTAGCCGCCGACCGTCACCTCGCGGTCCATGTTCACGTCGAACGCCTTGCCGGACGACAGGAAGCCGGTCAGCCACTGATCCTTGTCGGTCACCTTCCGCTGCAGGCCGGATTCGTTGTAGTAGTTGCCGCTCTTCACGGACACCCACTGCACCGACGCCGCCTTCTGCTCGTCCTTCACGTTCTTCGCGAGCTGGATCCAGTTGCGCGTGCCGGCGTCGGGTTCGCCGTCTGCTTCCCATTGCAGCAGGAACGCGTCGCGCGCGAGAATCCGCGACGCGGCGATCGGCCCGGCCATCTGCCGCTGCACGTCGGCGCGGATGCCGTTCACGGCCGTCGGCAGCTCTTCGCGGACGACGCGATCGCGCACCGCGTTGCCGATCAGACGGATGCTGAGTCCGCTCGAGATCGCGACGAACACGAGCAGGCAACTCGTCATGCTGAGAATCAGCTTGTTCTGTATGGAAAGCTTGCGCCAGAAATGCATGGGGAACCCTCGATAACCGCTCGGCCTGAGCCAGATTGGGTTATCGGCATGCACGCGCAGAAGCGCATCGCTGATTTCACATGCTCATCATGCGAGATTCGTTATGTCGTTGTCAGGCGGACATATGCGGCCGCTTATAGATGCACGAACAACGAAAATTCAGCGCGAATCAGTATGCAACGAAGATCGTGACACGCCGATTCCGCGCCCGCGCGGCCGCATCGTCACCCGCGACGAGCGGCTGCGTATCGGCCCGCCCGATCGCCGCGAGCCGGTGCGGTGCGACACCGCGCTCGGTCAGGTAGCGCACGACGCTCCCCGCGCGCGCCGACGACAGCTCCCAGTTCGATTCGTATTTTGCGTTCGCGATCGGCACGCTGTCGGTATGCCCTTCGACGAGAATGTCGCCGGTCGCGTGATCGCTCAGTGCCTGCGCGATCTGGTTCAGCACGGGCGACGAATCGGGCAGCAAGCGCGCATCGCCGACGTTGAACAGGATCTTCGCGTCGATGCCGATCTCGACGCCATGCGGCGCTTTCACGAGCGAGATCCGGCCGTTCGACTTCAACGAATCGAGCAATGCGAGCCACGGCGGTGCGTGCTCAGGTGTCACGGCAGGGGCAGCGGATGCACTCGCCGCGCTTTCGGCATGCCGCGCGAGCGTCTGGTACCGCGCGTCGAGCGCGTTGTATTTCGCGAGCTGGAGCACGTACAACGCGAGAAACAGCACCATCAGCGTCGTGATGAGGTCCGCGTACGAAATCAGCCAGCGGCCGGATTGCGCGCCTTCGAGTTCGTCGTCGTCGCGATCGGCAGCGGATGCACCGTCAGTTCGAGCAGTCATGCGGTTGGAAATCCGGGTTCGTCGTACGACACACGCGCATCACGCGAGCGATTCGGCAGCGCGCCCGCGCACGTCGCCGGTCAGGCGCGTCTCGATCGTATGCGGCGATTCCTTGCGCGATATCGCCAGCAAGCCGTCGAGATACAGCTTGCGAAACCGCAGCTCGCTGTCGATCTGCGCGCGCAGCTTGCCGTAAAGCGGCAGGAACACGAGGTTAGCGAACGCCAACCCGTACAGCGTCGCGATGAACGCAACCGCGATGCCCGGCCCGAGCTGCGCCGGTTCGAGAATATGGCTCGTCACCTGCACGAGGCCGAGCACCGACCCGAGAATGCCGAACGTCGGCGCGTACCCGCCGGCCTGCTGCCACACGCGCGCGGCGGCGAGGCGGCTGCGTTCGTAGGCATCGAGTTCGCGCTGCAAGGCGTCCTCCAGCACGGCAGTCGACACGCCGTTCGCCAGCAATTCGAGCCCGCGGCGCGCGAACGGATGGATGCCGCTCACGTCCATCGATTCGAACGCGAGCAGCCCGTCGAGCTTCGCGCGGTCGCCCCATTCGAGCAGGTCGGACAGGTTCTTGCGATCGACTTCGCGCGCCCGCACGAACGCGAGCCGCAGCTGTTTCACCGCGTCGAAGAAGCGCGCCCAGGTGTTCTGGATCATCACCGCGCCGAGCGTGCCGCCGAGCACGATCACGAGCGCCTCGAACTGGAACAGCATCGAGAAATGCCCGCCTTCCAGCGCAAAACCGAACACGATCGCCGCACCACCAAGCACCACACCGGCCAGGGTCAACAGGTCCATGTGCGCCCCCTTGTCATGCATCCGATGCCGATGCGACAGGCGCTGTGCCCGCCGCCGGCGCCTTCGCCGCGCGAACGGCATCCAGCACGCGTTGCTCGATATCCTCGATTTCGACCGGATCGAGCTTGAGCTCGCGGCGCATCACCCACGACACCTCGTTGCGCCGCGCCTCGGTCATCACGGAAAACAGCTTGTCGGCCACCGCGCGATCGTCGAGATTCGCGATCAGCTTCGCGAGATCGTAGGTATCGAACGCGCTGATGACTTCAAACAGCGTGCGCTGGTCGATCGACACGAGATCCTCCAGCGAGCGCACCTCTCCACGACGCGCATTGCGTCGCGAGAAGTACGTGACACCCTTCTGCTCGACGTAACTGAGCACCTTCGATTTGCGGAACGCGAACACTTCGTCGGCAATCTCGCCATTCGACAGCTTGTTGAGCAGCATCGTCTTCTCGACACCGATCAGCGCTTCGAGATCGGCCAGCTCGATGAGCTCGAGTTCGCTGTTGATCGACAGGTCGAGATCGTGATCGGCCACCTGCTGCGCGCGATCGATCACGCGCGCGGCGTCGAACGTGACGACCTGGCGTGCGTCGGACGACGACGCATAGTCGACTGCCCCGCCCGCATGGTCCGCCTGCGCCGCTTCGATCGTGACGAGATTGAGCTTCTCCATGCGTCGCAGCATCGCAAGCACGTGCGGCCGCGAGTGGCCGGCAATCGCGCGGCATTTGCGGATCACTTCGGCGAGCGGCACCGAGGTTTCGGCCGCATGGGCCTGCATCGGCCGGCGCGTCCACGCGTCGCCGCCATCGCGCGCATCGCCGCCCGCCATCAGCGCCAGCACATGCGCATACGACAGCACGCCCGGCATGAAGTCGGCATGCGTGTAGGTGGCGAGCTGGTCGTCCTTGCGCTTCACGCGGCGGATCATCGTCCGCACGATGTGACGCAGCAGCGCCGACACGCGCTCGATTTCCTCATCGAGCATGCCGGCCGGCACGACCGTGAGCTGACAGAATGAAAGCGCCTTCGCGGTATGAGCACGGGGCTCGGCCGCGAGCAACGCCGATTCACCGAAGAACTCGCCTCGGCCGAGTGTCGCGACGACGACGCGCTTGTCGTCGCATCGCGTGGACAGCTCGACCTTGCCGTCGGTGATCAAGAAGATGACGGGCTCACCCGCAAAGCCCTCGGAGTAAATGATTTCCCCGGGCGCCGCTGTACGCGTCCACGATTGCTGACGATTCACGTCGATTCCCCTGCTGCGCTTGCTTTCTTGTACGGCCGCGCGTCGCGCTTCATGCGCGATCATCGCCGCCGTTCCCCGTGTTCCCGTTTACGACACGAGCGGTGGGGTTCTTTAACCTCGTCGCAGGGGTTCCGTGAGCAGAATTTGATGTAAATCGTTTGCGCTGCGGATAAGGCGCGATGCATCAGGGAAAACGACAGGTCGAAACACGTTCCTTGGATCGGCCCGGCCCGCCGCGCTCCTTACTTCCGGCCTTCAACGCTCACAAAAAAGCGGCTCACTCGTGCACGCCCCACGACACGAGCACCGCGTGGATGTTTCGCGCGTATTCGTCCCGGAAGCGCGGCGTTTCCGAGTGATAGGCGCCGATCGCCTGCCAGGTATTCCCGTAGCGGACCATCTTGCGTTTCAGCATCCACGCCGCGACGTAGATGTTCACGCAGGCGTCCTTCAGCGCGCCCGGCGGCACGCCATAGCGACGCAGCTCGCCGAAGTGCACCGAGTTGATCTGGGTCTGGCCGACGTCGATGCTGCCGTCCGCGTTGCGATGCACGGCAGCCGGATTGCCCTTCGACTCGTACCAGGCGATCGCACGCAGGATCTGCGGGTTGACGCCCTGATAGCCGGCTGCGCGCTCGAAGCATTCGCTGCCGGGCACGGCGTCGTCCGCACGCACCGGCGTGACGAAGAGCGCAGTCAGCAACATCGCGAGCCATAGCCACGGCATCCAGCCCGGCCGCATCGAGACATTGCGGGCCCGAGCCGTCACGTATCCACCGCTTCGATTCCGCGGGTTCATGGCGTCATCGCCAGCGCAGCCGCGCCGGCCCCCGTCGTGCGCCGCTCGTGCGTGCTCTTCGCGAGCGCGTCGTCGAGCTTCTTGTCCTCGGCGGCGAGCGCCGCGCGCGACTCGTCGGTCACGACGAGACGCACCTGAAATTCCGGCGCCTTCTTCACGGACGGTGCGTGGCGCAGCTTCTTCGCATGACGCCCGCCCGCCGGCGCGGGTGCCTGCACTTCATCGTCACCGCCCGCCCCCGGCGGCAGCGACGCGAACGGCGGCAGCGGCGGAAACACCTGATTGGATGCGGCAGGGGCAAACGGCGCACCGTCGCCGGGTGGCGCCGCACACGCGGTGCCGCACACGAGCATGGCCGCACAGATCGATAGTCGTAGCATCGCTGGATCTCCTGTTACTGGGTCGGTCCGACCTGGACGCTGTACGGCCGGCAACTGCCGGCCGCGACGTTCTCGACGCGAACCGCCGCGACACGCGGCGTCGCGATGCCGCGCCGGATGGACTGGTTCAGGTAGCCGAAATCCTGCGGCAGCGCGGCCACGCGAATCGTCATCGGTTGCGACTGCTTCGATGCGAGTGCGCCGACTTTCGCCAGCAACGCGGTCAACTGGGGATCGCGTGCGCCAAGCGCATCGGCTGGTATGACGAAATCGACGAGCGACGTCGACGCGGCGGGGGCGTCGTTGTGCGCATTCGCGTCCTGGCGCCCGGATTGAAGTTGGGCGCAGCCGGCTGACATGACGAGCGCAGCGGCAAAGACAAGCATGACGAACGGTTTCACGTGTTTCTCTTGCGGTCACTGGACCTGCGTTATCGGCAGCGCGCCCGCGATGTTTACCCCGATAGCGCGCGAGGCCCGCCGCACGGGGCTTCAAGCCGCGCAACGATTCGTCCGATTTAAGCGCGCTTTGGCCAGACGCCATTCATCCGACATTTGAATGCGTCGTGCGTGACAGCGCGTGCGCCGCACGTGATCCGGCGCGTCAGAATTCCATGTCGAGTTCGTCGATGTCTTCGTGCTCAGCCTTCGCCGCATCGATCCACTCCGTCACGAACGGATGCGCGAGCACCTGCATGCAGTACTCGGCGATATCGGGTTCCAGTTTCACGTCGTAGGTCAGGAAGCGCGTGACGACCGGCGCATACATCGCGTCGGCGATGCCGATCTCCGCGCCGAACAGCCAGGGGCCGCCGTACGCGGCCAGGCAATCGCGCCAGATCGTCACGATCCGCTGGATGTCGTGCTGTGCGCGCGACCAGATCCGGAAGCCGGGGAAATGCGCGCGCAGGTTCATCGGCAATGCGGATCGCAACGCGCTGAAACCGGAATGCATCTCGCCGCAGATCGAGCGGCAATGCGCGCGTGCTTTCCGGTCTTCAGGCAGCAGCCGCGCCTGCGGCCGGATTTCGTTCAGGTATTCGGCGATCGCGAGCGTGTCCCACACCGTATTGCCGTCGTGTGTCAGGCACGGCACGAGAATCGATGGCGACAGCAGCAGCAACTCCGCACGCGACGCGGCATCGATCGGCACGCTGACCGTCTCGAACACGAGCCCGCTCAGCTTCGCGAGCAGCCAGCCGCGCATCGACCACGACGAGTAATTGCGGCTGCTGATGGTCAGCGTCGTCTGTCCGGTGACTTCCATGTCGCTCCCCTGTCCAAAGCCGTTCGTGCCCCTGCACCGAAACGGACGCCACGCGGCATCACCCGCACCATGCCTGTGCGGCGCATTCGCCGAACTGGCGCAGCACCGCACGCTGTCGCGGCACGTGCCGCACGCCAGGCCGGCCGGGCAACGCATCGCGCGCGGCTGCCGTGTGTCGCGTGCCGCCTGCGTTGCCGCGTTCCCGAACCGCGTGCAACGCGCGTGCCAGCCGCAGGCTGGCACATCGCTTGCCTCGTTCAAGGCAACGCGGCACAACGAGCGAAGGTCATGAATCTGCTTGCCTATCCGTTCTATCAATGGTCTGCCGAATGCACGCGCCCGGCGCGCGCATGGGCCGCTGCCGCCCGTGCGACGATGTCGCTGTGGCCGCCCGCTACTTCGACGCCGACCGGCCGCATGCTCGACGCACTGTGCGAACTGCTCGAATGCTGCGCGTTCTCGCATCGGCGTCCGCCGTTCGACATCGCGTCGATCGTCGTCGACGGGGAAACGGTGCCGATCGTCGAGGAAGCCGCCGCGGCCACACCGTTCGGCACGCTGCTGCATTTCCGCAAGGCGTTGCCGGTAGCACGCCAGCCGCGCGTGTTGATCGTCGCGCCGATGTCCGGGCATTTCGCGACGCTGTTGCGCGGCACCGTGCATACGATGCTGGCCGACCACGACGTGTACATCACCGACTGGCACAACCCGCGCGACATCCCGCTGTCGGCCGGGCGCTTCGGTTTCGACGAATACGTCGCGCACGTGATCGACTTCATCCATCAGATCGGCCCGGATGCCCACGTGCTCGCGATCTGCCAGCCGACCGTCGCCGCACTCGCGGCGGTCGCGCTGATGGCCGCCGGCGGCGATCCGGCGCAGCCCGCGAGCCTGACGTTGATGGCGGGGCCGATCGATTGTCGCGTGAATCCGACGAAGGTCAACGCGCTCGCAACGAGCCAGCCGATCGAATGGTTCGCGCGCAACCTGATCAGCGTCGTGCCGGCGGGCTTCGTCGGGGCGCAGCGCTGCGTGTATCCGGGTTTCGTGCAGGTCGGTGCGTTCATGTCCATGAATCCCGATCGTCATGCGGCGTCGTTCGCCGACCTTTACTACGAGCGCGCGAAAGGCGATCCGGCAAAGGCCGACACGCTGCGGCACTTCTACGACGAATACTTCGCCACCGCCGATCTCACTGCGGAGTTCTATCTGGAAACGGTCGAGAAGGTGTTCCAGCAATATGCGCTCGCGCGCGGCGAGTTGACGGTCGGGGATCGGCTCGTCGAACCGGCTGCGATTCATCGCACCGCACTGTTGACGATCGAAGGCGAGAAGGACGATATCTGCGCAGTGGGCCAGACGGTGGCCGCGCAGGAACTGTGTTCGGGGTTACCGCCGTATCTGAAGACGCACCACGTGCAGACTGGCGCGGGCCACTACGGTGTGTTCAACGGCAGCCGATGGGAAACGCAGATCTATCCGATCGTACGGGCGACGATCCATGACAACGAGCCGTACGATCGCACCGCGGGTGCGGAAAGCGACGCGAACGGCACGCACTACGTGACGCTGCGCACGCTGCTCGATGCCCGCGCAGCCGCGCACGATGCGGCGACCGACACGCAATCGAATCAGGCCCACTGAAGCCATACGTCGCTGAAAATGAAACGCCCCGCCGGGGATGGCGGGGCGTGAGGTGCTGCAGCGTGCGGACGACGCGCGAGGAAGCGGCCTCGCGCGTCAGCCTGCGTTACGAGCAGGCCTTGCCGTGCGACGCGTGGTAGCCCTTCGCCTTCGCATCCGCTTCCGACATGTAGCTGCCGTGCTTCGTCTTGCCGTAGTACTTGTCGGTCGAGCAGTGATAGACCTTCGTGCTGTCGTTGGCCCATACCTTGCCCGCGCCGCCGCCCGGCGCTGCCGCCGCGGTCGTTGCAGCCGCGCTCTTCGCCGGCGCGGTGCCGGATGCGGGCGCTGCGGAGGCTGCCGTTGCCGGCGCTGCGGCCGGTGCGCTCGCGGCTGCCGCCGACGATGCGCCGTACCAGGTCTTCACACCCTTGTGGCCTGCGCATGCGCCCTTCTTCGACGCGCCCGAGTAGAACGAGCCGTCCTTGCACAGACCGGTCGTGCCGGCCGGCGCGCTGGCCGGAACCTGCGCGAACGCACCGATCGACATACCCATGCCGGCGACCAGCGCGGCGATCAACATCGTCTTTTGCATGATCCTCTCCTGATTTGCCTGAACAACGAATGCGTTCCGGGTATCCCCGGGAAAGTCGCGTTACCGCACCCAGCGGCACACGCGATGGTGGTGGTGATCGAAATGGCACACACGGTGCGAATGCGCTTCGGCCAGTGCCGGAGCAAGAACGGCACATGCCACTGCGGTGGCCGTCAGGATCTTCGCGATGCGCTTCATGAAACTCTCCCGGGTAAATCAACCGGTGATCCGGCTGGTACCTCCTTAACGCCGGTCGTCGACAGGCCGTGCACCGCATCCACCCGCAATTGACGATCTTTGACATCGAAGTGCTGTCAACGCGCTGAATCTGACGAATGTCTTTCTTTTCTTTCCGAATCTTCAGACTCGCAACCTTTAGGATTCGAAAGAATGTAACGAAGCGGAAAGCGGATCGCGGGTGCGCTCGGCGCGCCATAACGAAAAAACCGCCCGAAGGCGGTTTGTCACAAGCGTGCTCATCAAGCGCGGCAGCTACGCCCCCGCCTCTCCCCACGGCGTCGGCGGCGGCACCGCACACGGCCCCTCGACATCGATCGACTTGAAATCGGCGGGCCCGACGATCTCCAGATACTCCATGTCCGGCGAGTAGTCGAACAGGTAATGGACGATTCCCGGCGCCTGATGCACGCAGTCGCCGGCGCTCACCAGCGTCTCGCGTTCGCCGTACATGAAGCGCGCCCAGCCCTTCAGCATGATCACGATATGGAACTCGGCCTCGTGACGGTGCCAGCCGGTGCCCGCCTCCGGTGCATGATTCGCCCGGACGAGTTGCGCGACGACCTTGCCGTTCGTCGCGGCCGCGATACCGAGATCGCGGTACAGGAAGAAGTCGCGCAGGCCTTCGCCGTGATAGGCGGTGTCCTGCGGCTTCACATGGGAAAAGGCGGTGGTGGCCGGTGTGCTCATCGCGGTGCTCCTTCATCGAAAGGATCACGCGTGACAAGCATTTAGCGTTCCAGTGTGCGGCGTCCCGGGCAGTCCGCGACGCCGCCTGCCGGCTTACTTCAACCGCCCCGACAGGAACTGCCCGAGCCGTTCGCTCTTCGGATTCACGAGAATCTCCTGCGGATTCCCTTCCTCCTCGATCTTCCCCTGGTGCAGGAAGATCACGTGATTCGACACGTTGCGTGCGAAGCCCATCTCGTGCGTGACGACGACCATCGTACGCCCTTCCTCGGCGAGCTTCTGCATCACCTTCAGCACTTCGCCCACCAGTTCCGGATCGAGCGCCGACGTCGGCTCGTCGAACAGCATCACTTCCGGCTCCATCGCGAGCGCACGTGCAATCGCCACGCGCTGCTGCTGGCCGCCCGACAGGTGCGCCGGATACATGCCCTCGACGCGCGGCGCGAGGCCGACCTTCTCCAGGTACTTGCGCGCCCGCGCGATCGCTTCGTCCTTGCTGACGCCGAGCACGGCCATCGGCGCTTCGATCACGTTCTCGAGCACCGTCATGTGTGCCCACAGGTTGAAGTGCTGGAACACCATCGACAGCTTGGTGCGCATCCGCTGCAGCTGCTTCTGGTCGGCCACGCGCAGCGAGCCGTTGCGGTCGCGGGTGGTCTGGATCGGCTCGCTGCCGATCGTGATCTGCCCCGAGCACGGCTGCTCGAGGAAGTTGATGCAGCGCAGGAACGTGCTCTTTCCCGAGCCGCTCGAGCCGATGATGCTGATCACGTCGCCGGCCTTCGCCTTCATCGACACGCCCTTCAACACCTCGTTGTCGCCGAACTTCTTGTGCAGGTTGTCAACGGTAAGCTTGTACATGCTGGGTCCTTCCTTGCGAATCTTGCGAATGCGTTAATGGCCGCGCGGCGAGAGGTACGCGAGCCAGCGCGTCTCGAGCTTGCGGAACGCCCAGATGAGCGTGAACACGACGACGGCGTACAGCACGGCCGCGATGCCGTAGGCCTGGAACGACATGTACGTCGCCGAATTGACGTCGCGCGTGACCTTCAGGATGTCGGGCACGGTTGCCGTGAACGCGAGCGTCGTCGCGTGCAGCATCAGGATCACCTCGTTGCTGTAGCTCGGCAGCGAGCGGCGCAGCGCGGAAGGCAGGATGATCCGCGTATAGAGCTTGAAGCGCGACATCCCGTAAGCCATGCCGGCCTCGATCTCGCCGGCCGACGTCGCCTTGATCGCGCCCGCGAAGATCTCCGTGGCATACGCGCATTCGTTCAGCACGAACGCGAGCAGCGTGCAGTTCATCGCGTTGCGGAAGAACGTGTCGAGCAGCACGTGGTTGTGCACGACCTGCAGGCTGTAGATGCCCGTGTAGCACATCAGCAGCTGCACGTAGAGCGGCGTGCCGCGGAACACGTACGTATAGAGCCACACCGGGCCGGAGATCCAGCGGTTCGACGATGCGCGCGCGATCGCGAGCGGCACGGCGAGCGCGAAGCCCAGCGCGATCGACACGACCAGCAGCCACAGCGTGATCGCAAGGCCGCTGAAGCGGTAGCCGTCGGTGTAGAGATAGCTTTGCCAGTACTGGCTGACGAGTTCGATCACAGTGCGAGCCTCCGGACGCCCACGGAATAACGCTTCTCGAGGTGATGCAGCACGACGTTGGACACCGTCGTGATCGCGAGGTAGATCGCGCCTGCAGCCAGCGTGAAGAAGAAGAAATCGAGCGTGCTCTTGCCCGCGTCCTGCGACGCTTTCACGACATCGGCAAGGCCGATGATCGACACGAGCGCGGTGGCCTTCACGAGCACCTGCCAGTTGTTGCCGATGCCGGGCAGCGCGAAGCGCATCATCTGCGGGAACAGGATGCGGCGGAACACGCGCCAGCCGCTCATCCCGTACGCGAAGCCGGCTTCGAGCTGGCCGCGCGGCACCGCGAGGAACGCGCCGCGGAACGTCTCGGTGAAATACGCGCCGTAGATGAAGCCGAGCGTGATGACGCCCGCCACGAACGGATCGATGTCGATCTGGTCCCAGCCGAGCATGTCGGTGAAGTTGTTCAGCAGGATCTGGATCCCGTAGAACAGCAGCAGCATCAGCACGAGGTCCGGCACCGCGCGGATCAGCGTCGTGTAGAAGGTGCCGACCGACTTGAGCATGCGGTTCGTCGACAGTTTCGCGCTCGCGCCGATGAGGCCCAGCACGAGCGACGCGGCGAGCGACAGCACCGCGAGCTTCACGGTCTCGACCGTGCCGGCCCACAGCAGCGGGCCAAATCCTTGGAAGATCATATGAGGGATCCAGAACGAGGTGGCTGGATTGTCAATAGCCATTAGCCGCGCATCAAACGATATCTGCGCACTACCTGATGCAACCTGCTCATCAAGTCGGACGCATCACGCGAAGCGGGTTGCACCCATAACGAACGCGGCGCGCGCCACAGCCGATGCGCGCCGCATGCAGGGTCAGCCGCCGTAGACGTCGAACGCGAAGTACTTCTTCTCGATCTTCTTGTACGTGCCGTCCTTGATGATGTCGGCGATCGCGTGGTCGATCTTCGCCTTCAGGTCGGCGTCGTCCTTGCGCAGCCCGATGCCGGCGCCGTTGCCGAGCGTCTTCGGATCGTCGATGTCCTTGCCGGCGAATTCGAAATTCGCACCGCGCGGCGTCTTCATGAAGCCGATGTCGGCCTGCACCGCGTCCTGCAGCGCCGCATCGAGGCGGCCCGACATCAGGTCCTGGTACACGCCGTCCTGGTTCTGGTAAGGCACGACCTGCACGCCCTTCGGCGCCCAGTACGCCTTCGCGTAGGTTTCCTGGATGGTGCCCTGCTCGACGCCGACCGACTTGCCCTTCAGCGATTCAGCCGTCGGCTGCAGGTTCGCGCCCTTCTTCGCGACGAGGCGGGTCGGCGTGTTGAACAGCTTGTCGGAGAACGCGATCTGCTCGGCACGCGCCGGCGTCATCGACATCGACGACAGCACGCCGTCGAACTTCTTCGCCTTCAGCGCGGGAATCATCCCGTCGAAGTCGTTCTCGATCCACACGCATTTCGCCTTCAGGCGGGCGCAGATCTCGTTGCCGAGATCGACGTCGAAGCCGACGACCTTGCCGCTTGCGTCCTTCGATTCGAACGGCGGATAGCTGGCGTCGACGCCGAACCGGATCGTCGACCAATCCTTGGCGTGGGCACCGACCGCGATGCAGGCAAGGGCAATACTGAGCGCGAGTTTCTTCATGGCGTTCCTGTCAGAGGCGAACTGGGCAGGGGTCCCGTCGGGCGACGCCGCCGTGAACCCTTCCAACCCGGGGATCGCCCCTCCGGCGACACCCCAAGTTGTACATACAACTTTGCCTTTTCAGAAGGTGTGCCAGCAATCCGTGTTTATCACTAGTTGTCGGCGGATTGTTTCGACAATGGCATTTTTCCTTTAATTTCAATTAATTATGAATTACGAAAAGCTAAACAACAGCTTTCTCCAGACGTACGCGCGCCGCCGTGAGCCGGCTTTCACTTGTCTAGACCTGACTACACCGCACCGCGCGGCCCGTCCGCCATCCCGACCGTTTCCAGACCGACCAGCCGGTAGCCGAACTGCAGCTCCGTCAGCAAGTGCCGCGGGCGCGCCGGCACCGGTTCGAGCTTCTGCCGCAGGTTCGTCATGTACACGCGCACGTAGTGCGCGCGATCCGCGTCGTGGATGCCCCAGACCTCCGCCAGCAATTGCCGCGCGGCAATCACGCCGCCGCGCGCGCGAATCAGCGCGGCGAGCAGCCGGAACTCGAGGCGCGTCAGGTGGACGGGCTCACCGCCACGCGCGACTTCGTGCTTGCCGAGATCGACCGTCACGTCGCCGAACCGCACGATCGACGACGATTGCCCGTCGGCCGACACGAATGCCGCGCGCCGCAACTGTGCGCGTGCCCGCGCCAGCAGTTCGGGCACGCCGAACGGCTTCGGCAGGTAATCGTCCGCGCCCGCATCGAGCGCCGCGACCTTCTCCACCTCCTGCTGCCGCGCCGACAGCACGATCACCGGCACCGTCGACCACTCGCGCAGCTCGCGGATGAAGGTCTTGCCGTCGTCGTCCGGCAGCCCGAGATCGACGATCACGAGATCGGGCTTGCTGCTCGACGCATACATCCGGGCCTCGCGGGCCGTCGACGCCTCGCAGGTGTCGAGCCCCTCCTGTTCCAGCGCCATCCGCACGAAACGGCGGATGTCCGCTTCGTCCTCGACGATAAGTACGCGCGATCTGATCATGTCCGGCTCTCGTGTTCGATATCGGGCGGCGCGCCCAGTGGCAGGCGAATCTCGAACCGCGCGCCGTGCGGATCGAGCGGCACCGCGCGGATCGAGCCGCCGTGCGCGTTGACGATGCTGCGGCACAGCGCGAGCCCGAGCCCCACGCCGCTGATCGACGATTCCTTGCGTTCGCGCTCGAACGGCTCGAACAGCGGCTCGGTGTTGCGCGCGACGAAGCCAGGCCCGTCGTCCTCGACGAACACGTACAGCGTTTCGCCGAACACCCGTGCACGCACCGCCACGGCCGCGTCCGCGCCCGCGTATTTCGACGCGTTGTCAAGCAGGTTCATCAGCACGCGCTCGATCAGCAGCGCGTCGACGTCGATCAGCGGCAGGTCGGCCGGCAGGTCGGCGCTCACGTCGCGGCCGGCCAGCACGCCCGCCGAATGCGCGAGCGCGCTGCCGACGATCTCGTCGAGCATGTGCCACTCGCGATTCAGTCGAACGCCCTCGCTCTGCATGCGCGCGAGATCGAGCAGGTTCACGACGAGCCCGTGCAGCGCCTCGGCCTGGTTGCGGATGCCGTGTGCGAGCGCGGCCGGCTGCCCGTCGGCCAGCCGCTCGGGCCGCTCCAGCGTCTCGGCGAGCCCGCGGATCGCGGTCAGCGGCGTCTTCAGGTCGTGCGACACCGCGGCGAGCAGCGCATTGCGCAGCCGCTCGCCTTCGATGCGGACGAGCGTGTGCTGCGCGACCCCGACGTAGTGCACGCGTTCGAGCGCCATCGCGATCGACGAGCACAGCGCATCGATCAGGCGGCGATCGTCGGGGTCTGTCGGTACGGGCTGCGCGTCGCCGAACAGCACGAGCACGCCGCGCACGCGCATCGGCGCCTTCAGCGGCAGGTACTGCGCGGCCGCGCGCTCGAACGGCGGCAGCCCGCACCCGGCGCCGCGCGCATTCTCGTAGACCCAGCGGGCGATCGGTGCTTCGACGAACCGGGCGTGCTGCGCCGGCATCAGATGGTCATCCGCATCCGGCAGCACGAGTGCGACGCGCACACCGAGCAGCGGCGCGATCGTGCCGGTGCAGATCGACGCGATCTGCTCGGTCTCGATCGCGGCAGACAAGTCATGCGCGACCCGTGCAAGCGCGGCCGAGCGTTTCTCGTTCGCGCGCGCGGCGCGCGCCTCCGCGCGCAAGCGCGCCGCGAGCTGGCCGATCGCGAGCGCGACGGCCAGCATCAGCGCGAACGTGAACACGTACTGCGTATCGGACACCGCGAACGACAACCTCGGCTCGACGAAGAAGAAGTCGAAGCAGCCGACGCACACGAACGCCGCCCACGCGCCGGCCAGCCGGCCGAGCCGCAGCGCGATCAGCACGACGGTCATCAGGAACAGCATCACGACGTTCGACAGGTCGAACACGCGCAGCAGCGCGCTCGCCGCGAGCGTCGCCAGCGCACACACGAGCGTGGCGAGCAGCAGCGGCACCGCGTACTGCGACACCCACACGTGCGTGCGCGGGCGCGCTTCACGCACGGCCAGCGTCGGCCGCGTGTCGGGCCCCGCGCCCGCGATGCGGTCGGCCAGCGCCGCGCACACGCGCAGCACGGTTCGCCAGCGGTCGCGGCGCACGCCGGCCTCGCTACGGCGGGCGGCGGTGTCCCGCTGCCCCGTTGTCCGTCGATTCGCTTCGCTCACGTTCACATTCACATCCATGATCGCTTCCGGCAATTGAAACGCCGAACGGCCCCGCGCACGCCGCGAAGGCGTGAGCGGGGCCGCGACGGCGCGTTCGGTCAGATAAACGGCGTCAACAACATGTCGATCAGCTTGATGCCGATGAATGGCGCGATGATCCCGCCTACACCATAGATCAGCAAGTTGCGCCCCAGCAGCTTCTCGGCCGGCTCCGCGCGATACTTCACGCCCTTCAGCGCGAGCGGGATCAACGCGACGATGATCAGCGCATTGAAGATCACCGCCGACAGGATCGCCGACGTCGGGCTGTGCAGCCCCATCACGTTCAGCGCACCGAGCGCCGGATACGTCGCGACGAACGCGGCCGGGATGATCGCGAAATACTTCGCGAGATCGTTGGCGACGCTGAAGGTGGTCAGCGCGCCGCGCGTCATGATCATCTGCTTGCCGACCTCGACCACCTGCATCAGCTTCGTCGGGTTGCTGTCGAGGTCGACCATGTTGGCCGCCTCCTTCGCCGCCTGCGTGCCGCTGTGCATCGCGACGGCCACGTCGGCCTGCGCGAGCGCGGGCGCGTCGTTGGTGCCGTCGCCCGTCATCGCGACGAGATGGCCCTTCGCCTGGTGCTCGCGGATCAGCCGCAGCTTGTCCTCGGGCGTCGCTTCGGCAAGGTAGTCGTCGACGCCGGCTTCCGCCGCGATGGCTGCCGCGGTGAGCCGGTTGTCGCCGGTGATCATCACGGTCTTCACACCGACCTTGCGCAGTTCGGCAAAGCGCGCGGCGATCCCGTGCTTGACGATGTCCTTCAGTTCGATCGCGCCGAGCACGCGCGAGCCGTCGGCCACGACGAGCGGCGTGCCGCCGCGTCGCGCGATATCGTTGACCGCCGTCTCGACCGCCTGAGGAAACACGCCGCCGAGCGCATCGACGTGTGCGCGGATCGCCGACGCCGCGCCCTTGCGCACCTGGCGTTCACCGATATCGAGGCCGCTCATCCGCGTGCGCGCGCTGAACGGCACGGTGATGCTGCCGGCGGCCGCGGCCACGTTCAGCGAGAAGCGCTGCTTCGCGAGCGCGACGATCGAGCGCCCCTCGGGCGTTTCGTCGGCGAGCGACGACAGTTGAGCGGCCTCGGCCAGCGCGCGCTCGTCCACGCCCGGCGCCGGCCGGAACTGCACGGCCTCGCGGTTGCCGAGCGTGATCGTGCCGGTCTTGTCGAGCAGCAGCACGTCGACGTCGCCGGCCGCCTCGATCGCGCGGCCCGACGTCGCGAGCACGTTCGCGCGCATCATGCGGCTCATCCCCGCGATGCCGATCGCCGACAGCAGCGCACCGATCGTCGTCGGGATCAGGCAGACGAGCAGCGCGATCAGCACGGTCAGGCTCACCGCCGTGCCGGACGCGTTCAGCAGCACGCTGAACTGCGAGAACGGCAGCAGCGTCACGCACACGAGCAGGAAGATGATCGTCAGCGCGACGAGCAGGATCGTCAGCGCGACTTCGTTCGGCGTCTTGCCGCGCTTCGCGCCTTCGACCATCGCGATCATCCGGTCGAGAAATGCCTCGCCCGGTTGCGCGGTGATCTTCACGATGATCCAGTCGGACAGCACGCGCGTGCCGCCCGTCACCGACGAGAAATCGCCGCCCGACTCGCGGATCACCGGCGCGGATTCGCCGGTGATCGCCGATTCGTCGACCGATGCGACGCCGTCGATCACTTCGCCGTCGGCGGGAATCGTGTCGCCGGCCTCGACGAGCACGATGCTGCCGGCAGCGAGCTCGTCGCTCGGCACGCGATGGCTGGTGCTGTCGTATTGCTTCGGCTCGTCGAGCACCTTCGCGTACACGCGCTTGCGCGCCGCGCGCAGCGCATCGGCCTGCGCCTTGCCGCGCCCTTCGGCCAGCGCCTCGGCCGCATTCGCGAACAGCACGGTGAACCACAGCCAGCACGCGACCGCGAAGATGAAGCCGGCCGGTGCGTCGCCGGTGCCGGTCAGCGCCTGCAGCCACAGCACGGTCGTGACGATGCTGCCGAGATACACGACGAACATCACGGGGTTCTTCAACTGCACGCGCGGCGCAAGCTTGCGGAATGCCTCGCGCAGCACGGCCGTCCAGCGCATCGGCGGCACGCCGCCGACCGGCATCACTGCTGGATTGATCGGGGTTTCGATATGGGACATGAGTGACTCCGTGGTTCCTGCTATTGCTTCGCGCCGGCCGCCTGGCCGAATGCGCGGTCCAGCGCGAGGTTCAAGGCGAGCACGCGCACGCGCGGTTCGCCGAGCACACCGAGCTGGCGCGGCGATGCGATGCGGTCGACCAGCGCCGCGACCTGCGCGGCATCGACGCCGCGTGCCTGCGCGACGCGTGCCGCCTGCAGCCGTGCATTCGCGACCGAGATCTCGGGATCGAGCCCCGACGCCGATGCGGTCACCGCATCCGCCGGCACCGGCGTGCCGGCGGCGAGCGCGTTCTCCTGCCGGTACACGCGCACACGCTGCGCGATATCCGCGAGCAGCTTCTTGCTGGTGGCGCCCTGGTTGCTGGCGCCGCTGCCGGCCGCGTTGTACGGCTGGTCGACCGTCTTCGACGGATCGGCCGGATCGGTGCCGACCGTCGCGCTCGGCCGCCCGTGGAAGTAGCCGGCACGCGTGAACTGCTGCCCGATCACCGCCGAGCCGATCGTCGTGCCGTTGCGCTGCACGAGACTGCCGCGCGACTGCGACGGGAACAGCACGTTCGCGACGCCCGTGGTGACCAGCGGATACGCGATCCCCGTGACGAGCATGAACAGGACCGACGAAGCGATCACGGGCCGCACGAGGCCGCGCGTCGCCGCGCCGAACGAAGAACCGGGTGCCGGCGCGGCGGCGGCCGCTGCCTGGCGATTGCCTTGCATCATGGTGTTTTCCTCAGAACAGTTGGCCGCCCGACATCATCAGGTGCTCGACGACCGGGCCGAGCGCGAGCGCGGGCAGGAACGTGAGACCGCCGACGACCAGGATCACGAAGACCAGTAGGCCGGCGAACAGGCCCGTCGACGTCGACAGCGTGCCCGCGCTTTCCGGCACGCTCTTCTTCGCGGCGAGGCTGCCCGCGACCGCGAGCATCGGCAGCAGCGTCAGGTAGCGGCCGATCAACATCGCGAAGCCGATCGTCGTGTTGAAGAACGGCGTGTTCGCGTTCAGGCCCGCGAACGCGGAGCCGTTGTTGGCCGTGCCCGACGTGTACGCGTACAGCACTTCGCTGAAGCCGTGCGGGCCGAGGTTCGCGAGGCTGTCCATCGTCGAGTGCAGCATCGACGCCACGGCGGTGAAGCCGAGGATGCTGAACGGATGCGCGAGCACCGCGAGCATCACGAGCTTCATCTCGCGCGCCTCGATCTTCTTGCCGAGGAATTCCGGCGTGCGCCCGATCATCATCCCGACGAGGAACACCGTGAGGATCGCGAACGTGAACAGGTTGATCAGCCCGACGCCGTCGCCGCCGAACACGTTGTTCAGCATCATCTGCGCGATCGGCACGAGCCCGCCGAGCGGTGTCAGCGAGTCATGCATCGCGTCGACCGACCCGGTGGTCGCGGCCGTCGTGACGGTGGCGAACAGGCTCGTCTGCGCGATGCCGAAGCGCATCTCCTTGCCTTCCATGTTGCCGCCCGGCTGCGTGGCGCTCATCTGCTGGTCGACGCCAAGCCCGGCCACGAGCGGATTGCCGTGCTGCTCGGCCGAATAGATCACGGCCAGGAAGCCGACGAACATCACGACGAACGCACCGAGGATCACCCAGCCCTGGCGGCGTCGGCCGATCATCGTGCCGAGCGCATAAGTCAGCGCGGACGGAATCAGCAGCATCGACAGCATGTGCAGCGTGTTGGTGAGCGGCGTCGGGTTCTCGAACGGATGCGCGGCGTTCATGCTGAAGAAGCCGCCGCCGTTCGTGCCGATATGCTTGATCGATTCGAGGCTGGCAACGGGCCCCATCACGATCTGCTGGCGCGCGCCTTCGAGCGTGGTTGCCCACGCATCGGACGCGAGCGTCTGCGGCATGCCCTGCCACACGTACACGAGCGCCATCACGAAGCTGAGCGGCAGCAGCACGCGATAGGTCACGCGCGTGAAGTCGACCCAGTAGTTGCCGAGGTCCGCCGCGCTCTTGCGGCTCAGCCCGCGGATGAACCCGCCCGCGGCTGCAACACCGGTCGCCGCGCTGACCACCATCAGGAACGTGATGACAGCCATCTGCGAGAAGTTCGACAGGCTGCTCTCGCCCGCATACGCCTGCCAGTTCGTGTTGGTGATGAACGACGCGGCGGTGTTGAACGCGAGGTCCGGGCTTTGCGCGGCGCGCTGGAGCGCATCGAACGGGAGTGCGTCCTGGATGCGCAGCAGCAGGTAACCGACCAGCATCATCCCGGCGTTGCTGAGCAACAGCACCATCCCGTAGCGTTGCCACGACATCGCTTCGTCGGGGTTCACGCCGAGCAGCGCATAGGTGCGGCGTTCGACCCACGCGTGGCGCGGGCTCGTAAAGGCGTGCGCGAGCCATTTCCCGACGACGGGCACCAGCGCCAGCATGATCGCGAGAACGATCGCAAATTGAATAAGATTGTTGAACATGTCGACGCTCGCTCAGATCCGGTCAAGGCCGGTGATGAAACCCGCCGTCAAGGCAAAGAACGCGAGCGTGAACAGAATGAAAAGCAGATCGCTCATGACATCCACCGATATTTTCGAATTCCTGTTGAATCGCGCCGATCAATACCGCTCGGGTTTGATCAAAGCATGAAACAGATAGATAAAGAGCGCGAGCGACAACGCGCCGGTGATCCACAACATGGCTTTCCCCTTTTTTCGTATGCGCGGCAACGCTGCGCGATCGTTGGCGTATCGGGCCTTGCCGTGTCGGCGCAAGCCCCGGTGACGCCCCCATGCTCATCTGGCGAATGGGATGCGACAGTGTAGAAATCCGCGTATCAAAGCGGTGTTCAATTTCTTTACAGGGAATAAAAAAGCTGTAAAGACGAAAGCCGGTGGCGATAGCGTTTTTATACGTTCTTTTCAGGGCCGGTTCGAGTCTATACACCGTATCGTCACGGCGATTCCTAGAATGGGCGGCATGTCCAAGACGAAATCTCCGCGGTGCGGAGCACGATGCGACCCGGGGTGCCAGCATGAAACCGACCAGAACCGAAACCGCCGCTTCACGCGATCTGCCGCCCGTTCGTTCGCGGCGCCGGTGCCCTGCCGACGAGCTCGTGCTGCTGTCGATCCGCGTCGAATCGGACAACCTCGCCGTCGTGCGGCGCCTGCTGCACCAGGCGGTCGGCACCGCGCTCAATTTCTACACGGCCGCGATCGACAACCGCACCGGGCGCGCGTGCATCGAGCTTGAAGTCGCACGATCGCAGGCGTCGCCCGCGATCCTGTCGATCCTCCGCCTGCTGCCGGCCGCCGAGTTCGGCACGATCCGCCTGCTGCAGCACTAGCCGGCGCCCGTTGCGGCCGCGCGTGACACGCGTCACGCGCCCGCTCCCCTTTCATCGATTCGAACGCGCGTCTCCGGTGCGAACGCGCGCGGTTCGTCACGAGCCGCGCCTGTTCGCCGCCGGTGCGCGCAACGGATCGTCGTTCCCGTCGCTACGGGCCTTTCCAGGAAGCAAACAATGAAAAAAGCAGTCGTCGGTACCCTCTCCCTCGCGTTCCTCAGCGCCGCCGCGCATGCGCAAAGCAGCGTCACGCTCTACGGGATGCTGGATGCCGGTATCGCCTATACGAACAACCAGTCGGGTAAGAGCGCGTGGCAGCAAGGCAGCGGCCTGCTGTCGAATACGGTCTTCGGCCTGAGCGGCAACGAGGATCTCGGCGGCGGCCTGCATGCGCTGTTCCGCCTCGAGAACGGCTTCAACCTGAACAACGGCACGCAGTCCTACAAGAACACGATGTTCGGCCGCCGCGCGTACGTCGGCCTGCAGAGCGACCAGTACGGCGCGCTGACGCTCGGCCGGCAGTACGACGCCGTGGTCGACTACCTCGGCCCGCTCGCGATGGCGAACAACGGCGACGGCAACAACCTCGCATCGCACCCGTTCGACAACGACAACATCGACGATTCGTTCTACATCGACAACGCGGTGAAGTACACGAGCCCGACGCTCGCCGGCTGGCAGTTCGGCGGCCTGTACGGGTTCAGCAACGCGGCCGGCGGCTTCGCGAACAACCGCGCGTACAGCGCGGGCGTGTCGTACGCGAACGGGCCGGTCAGCCTCGGCGCCGCGTACCTGCAGCTCAACCGCGGCGGGCTGACGGACGGCGGTGCGCTGTCCACCAACGACGGCCCGAACTTTCCGGCCGTGCGCCAGCGCGTGATGGGCGCGGGCGGCAGCTATGCGTTCGACCGGCTGACGGTCGGCGCGCTGTGGACGCATTCGATGTTCGACGAAACGGCCGCGTCGTCGCTGCCCGGCGCGCTGAACGCGCTGCGCTTCGACAACTTCGAGGTCAACGCGCGCTATGCGCTGACGCCGGCCGTCTCGTTCGCGGGCGCCTATACGTTCACCAACGGCCGCTACGACGACGCAACCGGCAGCCACCGGCCGAAATGGCACCAGGTGACGCTGATGGCCGATTACGCGCTGAGCAAGCGCACCGACGTGTACGCGGAAACCGTCTACCAGCACCAGTTCGGCGTGCCGTCGGGCGCGACGCTCGGCTTCGCGAACGTCACGGGGCTCGCGGCTTCGTCGACCAACACGCAGGTGGTCGCGACGGTCGGCATCCGGCATCGGTTCTGACCGCACGCCGGCTGTCCAGGGCCGGCCGCTCTGTGCAATCCCGCATGGACGCGCGTCGGCCAAAAAGGGATCATTCGGGGAATCCGGGCCTGCGCGTCCGCGAAACCGGTACACTCGGCGCCGGGCGCGCGCCGGATCGGCATTCGGCGGCGGGCCGCTGCCGACTCTCGAATCGTGATCCCATGACCACACCGATCTATCAGGAAATCAAGGACTTCATCCTCGCGCGCATTCATGCCGGCGAATGGGCGGAAGGCGACCAGGTGCCGTCGGAGAACGAGCTCGCGCGCGAATTCAACGTCGCGCGGATGACCGTCAACCGCGCGCTGCGCGAGCTGACCGCCGAGCAGGTGCTCACGCGCACGCGCGGCTCCGGTACGTACGTCGCGTCGCCGAAGTACGAATCGACGCTCGTCGCGATCCGCAGCATCTCGGACGAAGTCGCCGCGCGCGGCCACGGCTATCGCGCGCAGGTGCTGCAGGTGGGTGCGGCCGTCGCCGATGCGAAGCTCGCCGACGAGCTGCAGATCGACACGGGCAGCCCGATCTTCCATTCGCGCGTGCTGCACTTCGAGAACGACACGCCCGTGCAGCTCGAGGAACGCTGGGTCAATCCGGCCTGCGCGCCCGAGTACGCGTTGCAGGATTTCACGACCACGACGCCGAACCAGTACCTGACGCGCGTCGCACCACTGCAGCGCGTCGAATACCGGATCGAGGCCGCGATGCCCGACGCCGAAACGCGCCGCCACCTGACGATGGACGACCGCGAGCCGTGCCTGCTGCTGCATCGGCGCACGTGGTCGCAGGGGTTGGTCGCGTCGGTCGCCAATCTGTGGCACCCGGGCAGCCGCTATCGGTTCACCGGGCATTTCTGAGGTTGCTGCGCGGGCTTACCGCGCGCCCCGCTGCCCCCATCGCTCGATCGCACTGACGGCCCGCTTCAAACCTTCCTCTTGCACAATGCGCGCGCCGAGTTCGAGCGCGCGCGCTTTCGTTTCGTCCCGTTCGGCAAACGCGATGGCCCGCGCAAGCGCAGCGGCGTCAACGCGTCGCCCCGCCACCGGCGCATCCGCCACGCCGAGCCTTTGCAGCCGGTTCGCCCAGAAGAACTGATCGCCCGCGAACGGCACGACGACCGACGGAATGCCGGCCCGTGCAGCCGAATGCGTGGTGCCCGATCCGCCGTGATGGATTGCCATCGATACGCGCGGGAACAGCCAGTCGTGCGGCGTATCGCCGATCACGTGAACGTGCGCCGGCAGCATCGACGCATCGATGCCGCTCCAGCCCGGATAGAACAACGCTCGCCGGCCGGCGAGCGCGTGCACGAGCGCATCGACCATCGCGGCGCGATCGAAGCCGGCCATGCTGCCGAAACCGATGTAGACGGGCGGCTCTCCCGCTTCGAGACAAGCCGAGAGTTCGGGTGGCGGTTCCCATGCCCGCGCATCGATCCGCCACTGGCCGCATGCCTGCACATTCGACGGCCAGTCGCCAGGGCCGGACAGCAGCGCCGGCGACACGCCGTACAGCATCGGATGATCGGTCCACACATGCTTGCGCGGCGGCAACCCGCACACGCTCGCTCGCGCCGCATTCGTCGCCTTCCTGAACGCCTGCCACAACAGCGCGTTCACGAACCGGTGGCTCGCGCGGTTCAGCCAGCGCGGCAGTTTGCCGGGCGGCAGGAACGGCGACGCGAATTCCGTGGTGGGCGTGATCGGGATCATGCCGGTGCCGATCGCCGGCACGCCGCGATACTCGGCGACCGACAAGCCGACGAACGATGCGAGCCCCGACACGAGGATCGCGTCGCAGCCTTCCGATGCATCCGTGATCTCCCGCATCCATGCGGCCGTGTTCGCATTGGCGATCGCCGCGAGCGCCTTCGACGTGTCGTTGAAACCGCCGCGCCCGCGCACCGCATCCGCCAACGCGCCATCCGGCGCAATCGTCCGGCGGATATCACCCGACAACGACGCCGACGGCACGCCGAGCGCCGCGGCCGCGCCGAGCGTCGCCGCATCGGCCAGCAGCCGGACATCGTGACCGGCATCGATCAGCGCACGGCCGAGCGCCGCGAGCGGGCGCGTGTCGCCTTCGGTGCCGTAGGTGGCGATGACGAGCTTCATGCGTGACTCCTCGTGCACGGTGGCAATGGGTGGATTCAAAAAAGTGCACGTCGTATACTAATGCAACTCGTGCACTTTCAGTCAACCTCTCTCCATGCCGACTCCGACCGACGATCCGGGCCGCCGCGCACGCAAGCGCATCCAGATGCTCGCGCATCTCGCCGCCACCGGCGCACGCCTGTTCGACGCGCACGGCTATGAAGCCGTCACGATGGAACAGATCGCCGCGCAGGCCGATGTCGCGAAGCGCACGCTGTACAACCACTTTGCAACGAAGGAAGCCGTGCTCGCGCACTGGCTGGAAGGTGAACTCGCACGCGATCTCGCGCATCTGCAGCGAGACGTCGCGCGACGCAAGACCTTCGCGTCGCGCATCGGCTGCGTGCTCGATGCGTCGGCCGCGTGGTGCGAACAGCATCCCGCCTACCTGCTCGCGTATTTGCGCCATCGCTTCCTGAGCATCGGCACGGTCGAACCGGAAAGCGGTGGAGAGAACGGCAGCGATATCGCGCTCGTGTGGCAGCAACTGATCGCAGCCGGGCAGCAATCCGGCGAACTGAACGAAGCGCTGCGCGCCGACCAGCTCGCGACGTGGTTCCATCACCTGTATCTCGCGGCGATGCTGCGCTGGCTGACCGTGCCGGGGCTGTCGCTGAAACGGGAGTTCCAGGCGGTCGCGAAGCTGTTTGTCGAAGGCGCGGAGGCGAAAAGCTGAGCGGCGCCGGTGAGTGGTGGCCGGTCGCCGGTCAGGCGCTCATTGGATCACAAGCGCCCGAGCACGACCGCGAGCAGCGAGCGCCCGAAGCGGACGACCGCCACCCCGCATGCAACAAACGCGCGTTTCATTTTTTCCGCGCCGATTTCGCGGCCGGCGCGGCATCGCTGCTTCCCGACGGCCATTGCGTCTCGTCGAGCAGCCGGTCGAACAGCCGCGCGCGCTCGTCGGCCGACAGCGGGCACAGCCCGAACATCGCCGACAGCGCGAGCCCCCAGGCCGCCTTCCAGCGCAGCAGCGCAAGATCGGGATCGCCGGATTCGGCCGCGATGCGCTTCGCGTTCTCGGCGTCGATATCCCGCACCTGCTGCAGCGGCGCGGGATCCTCGACTAGCGCCGCCATGATCGCGAGCGCCGCCGACGGCTGCTGGTCGATCACTTCGCGCATCGTCGCGATCTGTGCGGACAGCGTCGGCTGGGCCTCGCCCGGATCGCGTGCGGCCAGGTAGTCGCGCTGGAATCGCTGGTAGTAGTCCTGCTGATGTTCCATCAGCGCGTTCAGCACGTCGCCTTTCGTGCGGAACTGATGCATCAGCCCGCCCTTGCTGATGCCGCTTTCGCGCGAAATCGCATCGAACGTGAGCTTGCCCGGGCCGTCGCGCTCGAGAATCGCGAGCGCCGCCTGGATCGCGGCAGTGCGCGTTCGTTCGGAACGCGTCGGGTTGTCCATGAACTGTCCCCGCTATGGAGTCATGCAATGCGGCCGCGCCGGACCGGCACGATCGTATGAAGGAAGTGCGCGGAGTCTATCACAAACAAACCGCCTGGTCGGTTTACTTCCAGAAATGGCGGTGCTACGATCGGCTCCCGCATCGGCCCTGGGCGGATGCGGGGGCGCACCGCACGCCGCTTTTCGTAATGCGACCGCCGCCTGCAGCCTGGCTGTCCGGCCGGCAAGCCCTGCCCGATGGCTTGTTGCATTCGAAATTCATGGAGTTACTGCGCCTCAAAAACAAACCGTCTGGTTGGTTTTTTTCATTAACCCGAAGCGGCGATGCCGCCCAGTTTCACCCCCCTTCGCCCGGCTCTACCGGCGCGAACCCCGACCCGGAGCGTCAGATGAACCCTTTGTTCAAGTCCAGCCACCTGCTCAACGCCGCGCTCTGCTTCGCGCTCGCCGGATGCGCCGGCGTCCAGCCCGGCCGTTACAGCGGTATCGAATCGTCGCCATACCTGCGCAGCGATCCGCAGGACAAGTCCGGCCGCGTGCCCTACCGCTACGCATTGCCGGCCGACTGGCACACCTACCGGAAGCTGATCCTCGATCCGGTGGCCATCTATCGCGGCACTGACCATCAGTTCGGTAACCTGACCGACCAGGACAAGTCGACGCTCGCCACGTACATGGGCGACACGTTCGCGAAAAAGCTCGGCAAGCGCTTCGAACTGACGAGCGCGCCGGGCCCCGGCACGCTGCGCGTCAAGCTGACGCTCACGGGCGCCGTGACGACGACGACATTTGCCGGCGCATTCGCGCACTTCGATCTCGCGGGCAACGTGTACAACGGCGTGCAGGCGATCCGTGGGCGCGAAGGCGCGTTCACGGGCTCGGTCATATACGCGGTGGAGATCCGCGATGCATCGACGAACCAGCTGATCAACGCGTACGTGACGAAGCAGTATCCGAACGCGATGAACATCGGTGCGAGTTTCGGCGCGCTCAGCGCGGCAAAGACAGGCATCGACAAGGGCGCCGATGCACTCGTCGCGCAATTCGACTGAAACCCGCCGGCGCACGTTGGCCCGTGTTGCGCAGAGGCGTGCCGGCCCGTGCGCGGGCGGCGCTCGTCTGGATCGTGCCGCTCGCGGCCGCTGTGCTCTGCATCGCATGGGGCATCGCGTCGCTCGGCGGCCGCGGGCCGACGATCACGATCACCTTCGCGACCGCCGACGGGCTGGCAGCCGGCCGATCGACGCTGCGGCTGCGCAATGTCGAAATCGGCCGCGTCACGCGCGTTCGCGCGTTGCGCGGGCAACCGGGCGTGATGATCGATGTACGGCTGGACGCCGACGCGCACGCACTGGCGGTGGCGGACACACGCTTCTGGATCGTGCGGCCGCGCATCGGGCCCGCTGGCCTCTCCGGTCTCGATACGGTGCTGTCCGGTTCGTACATCGCGGCCGCGCTTGGCCATTCGCGCGAAGCGCGCACGACGTTCGCCGGACTCGATGCGCCGCCGGTCACCGAAGAAGGCGGCCGTCACTACACGCTGCGCGCGACATCGCTCGGCTCGGTCGCGATCGGTTCGCCCGTTTATCACCGGCGCGCACGCGTCGGCCAGGTGACCGGCTATGCGCTCGATCCCAACGGGCACGGTGTCTCGATCGACGTGTTCGTCGCCGCGCCCTTCGATCGAACCGTCGACGCCGATGCGCGCTGGTGGCAGGTCGGCGGCCTCGGCCTGCGACTCGGTGCGGGCGGCATGAAGCTCGACACGCCGTCGATCGCCGCATTGTTCAGCGGTGCGCTTGCATTCGCGTCGCCGCCCGGGCACGCACCGGGCATCGCGGCGCCGGACGGCGCGCGCTTTCGCGTGGCCGATGACGAAATCGACGCGATGCGCACGCCGAACGCGCCGGCCGCGCCCGTCGTGATGCGTTTCGATCGTTCGCTGCGCGGCCTCGAGGTCGGCGCGCCGGTGGAATTTCGCGGCATCGAACTCGGCAACGTGACGGCCGTCGGTACCGAATACGATGCAGCACGCGGCGACGTCACGATGCGCGTGACGATGGCGCTCTATCCCGATCGCCTCGGGCAGCGCTATCGCGACGTGCTCGGCAACGGCGCCAGTGAAGCCGGCAAGGCGCTGCTGCGCACGCTCGTCGCGCGCGGCTTGCGTGGCCAGTTGCGCGTCGGCAACCCGATCGCGAACCGCTCGTATGTCGCACTCGACATGTTCCCGCATGCACCGCCTGCATCGGTCGACACGAATCGCGAGCCGATCGTGTTGCCGACCGTGCCCGGCACGCTCGACGTGCTGCGCGTGCAGATAACCGATATCGCCGGCACGCTTTCCCGGTTGCCGCTCGATCGCATGGGCATGGATATGAATGCGGCACTCGTGAACACCGATGCGCTGTTCAGGCAACTCGATACCGAACTCGCACCGCATGCACGCATCGCGCTGGGCACCGCACGGCAATCATTCACGGACGCGCAGGCGATGCTCGTGCAACAAGGTGCCGATACATCGAACATCCGCCGCACGCTGACGCAATTCGCGCGGGCGTCAAGCGCGCTGCGCGCGTTGGCCGACGATCTGGAACAGCATCCGGAGGGGTGGCTGCCGAATGCATCGCGCACCACGCAACCCGCCGGTGCAACGCATCCGGCGAATACGGCGCGATAGATGCGTCGCGCGGCGCAGATGCATTTTTACGACGAACGCACGCATCGCATGCCAAATTTCCCGTGCAGCAGTATGCTGATGTCGTACGGCTGCGCACGACGCTTCGGGTAATCCCTTCGTTTGCACGTTGTCGCGCCGCCGTCGCGACCGCAATCATGCGTTGCAAGGAGGGATTCGTGATGGCCACCACGCATCAGCACTTCCACCTCGAACTACGGCACGCCACCGCGCCGACCTATTTCATCAGCTACCTGTTTCCCGCCCTGCTGTTCGTGTACGAACTGCTGCGCGTCGGCCAATGGATCCGCGATCACGGGATGCAATTCGCCGCGTTCAAGCAGATGGGTTACGAGTATCTGCTGATGCTCCTGTTCGTCGGGCTGCAGATCGTCGTCGAGGCGATCTTCCTGCTCGGCGCCGCGATGCGCAAGGATCATCGCGACTTCGAGCACCGGCTGCCGAACGTAGTCCTCGGGATCGGCTGCTCGATCGCATTGCTTGCGATCGATCTCGTGATCCAGCTCGCGTTCTGATGGCCGGCGGGCGCCCGCCCGCCGGTGGCAGCAGCGCTCAGGCGAGCGCGTCGCGCAGGAACGTCGTCACGGCGACCAGCACGTCGTCGGTCCGCTCGCGGTGCGGCATGTGCCCGCACTGGCCGAGCAACAGATACGACGACGGCCCCGCGACGCGCGCGGCGATCCGCTTCGGATGCACGTCGGACCCGTATTCGTCGTCTTCGCCGTGAATCGCGAGCGTCGCGCATTGCACGCGCGGCAATTCGTCGTCGAGATTCCAGTCGCGAAATGCCGGCGACAGCCACGTGTCGACCCACGCGCGCAGCACCCATTCGGCCTTGTCGCCGTGATAGCGCGCAAGCCGGTCGAGCTGGTCCGGTTCGTCGAACTGCTGCCCCGCTTCGCGGATACCGGCCAGCGTGCGATCCTCGACGAATGCCTGCGCGGCGATCGTCACGAGCGCGCGACAACGCGCCGGATACGCGGCCGCACACCCGACCGCCATCCCGCCGCCGACGCTGTGCCCGAACGCGACGAACGTATCAACGCCCAGTTGTTCGAGCAGTGCCGCGAACGCGTGATCGGCCTCGTCGCGCACGAACGTCGTGCCGAGTGCCCCCGGATGACGATCGGAACGGCCGAAACCGAGGCGGTCGTAGGCGATCACGTCGCGCTGCGTGGCGCTCGCGAGTTGCGCGGGGAAGTCGCGCCACAGGTCGACGCAGCCTAGCGAATCGTGCAGCAGGACGATCGGTGCGTACTGTTTCGACGCACCCGCCGCCTGTTGCGCCGGACCACCGCGCCAGCGTTTCGCAAAGAGGCGCCCTTGCGGCGTCTCGACGGATGTCTCCTCGATCAGGATATCGGTCATGTGTCTGTCGTCTGCATGAAAGCGGCCGCCCCTCGGCGGCCGTGTCGGATCCTGCGATGTTGGCCCGCGCCCGCACACGGCGTCAAGCAAGCCCCCACCGCCCGCGCGTTCATTCGGGCTGCGGCGGCAGATACTCCATCTGCGCCTCGTCGTACAGCCGGTAGATCAGCGCCTGCATCGCGCGGATGTCCTCCGATTCGTCGAGCATCCGCATGCTCATGATGATCGGCGACACGAGGTTCGGATCGTCGAGCGGCTTGTAGCTGATGTCGTCGCGCTTCAGCCCGTACACGCTGTGCGGCACGACCGACACGCCCTCGCCCATCGCGACGAGGCCGAGCGCGATCTGCAGTTCGCGCGTCTCGTAGATCTTGCGCGGCTGCAACGCGCGATCGTGAAAGGCCGCGAGCACCTGGTCCGCATAGCTCGGGCGCGGCGCCTTCGGAAAGATGATCAGCGTATCGTTCACGAGATCGTGCAGCGACAGCACGGGCTTCGCGCTGTCGAGCACATGGCCGACCGGCAGCGCGACGATCATCCGCTCCTCGCGCAGCACGACGCGCCGCACGCTCGGATCCTCGTGGCGGATGCGCCCGAACCCGACGTCGATGCGCCCTTCCTTCAGCGCCTTGATCTGGTCCATCGTCGACATCTCGTGCAGGCTCAGCTCGACGGCCGGATACTCGCTGCGAAAGCGCCGGATGATCTTCGGCAGCATCCCGTACAGCGTCGAACCGACGAAGCCGACCGACATGCTGCGCTCGATCTTGCCGACCCGCTTCGTCATCGATTCGAGCTCGGTCGTCTGCGCGAGCAGCTGCACCGCGTGCGAGTAGAAGAAGCGGCCCGCGTCGGTCAGCTTCAACGGCCGCGCGTTGCGCTCGAACAGCGGCACGCCGAGCGCTTCCTCGAGCTGCTGGATCTGCCGGCTCAGCGGCGGCTGCGCGATATGCAGCCGCTCGGCCGCCCGCGTGAAATTCCGCTCTTCGGCTACCGCGACGAAGTAGCGGAGGTGTCTCAACTCCATGTTCGATGCCTCCCGGACAGCGATCCGGCGTTCAACCCTGGCCGGATGATGTCATCACGATACCGCAGGCGGCGCAAACCGCCACGCAAGGCTCCGCGCCGCCCAAAGCAAAACGGGAAGCCCGCGAGCTTCCCGTTGTTTCATCGACGCCGCGGCACGGCGGCGCAATGCCGTCGGTCACACCTCGGTCGCGTAGAGCGCGTCGCGCTGCGCGTCGCTCAGCGAGTCGAGCGGCACGTCCGGCAGTTTGTAGCAGATCATCGTGCCGTACAGCTCCGCGAGGCAATTGCTGCCGGCGTCGAGCGCGTAGCCATCCTCGCCGTCCGGAGCCGGCGGGTACACTTCGCGCCACGCGTTGATCGCGGCTTCGAGTCGCACGATGGAAACGGGTCCGGCCTTCCGCTCGGCGGGTGATGCGCTCATGGATTCCTCTGGGTTGCGCGCTCCGCGGGCCGTATCGGCCCGGATGGAACGATGAAAACGCCGGGCATTTCGCCGGCCGCCGCACGTCGCGCGCGCCGGATGCCGATCCGCGCTGCGCGCCTCGCGCCGGCCGGGCCGTGGCCCGGTAGGGTCGGGCAATATAACCGGCTTTGACCCCGTGCAGGCAAAAGCCGGGCAAAAAAAACGGGAAGCGCGAGGCTTCCCGTTTCGTCGTACGTCACGCGGCCACGTGCCGCGCCGGCGTCAACCCGCGGTTTCGCGGTTCGCCACCGGCTGCCGCTGCGCGCCGCGGCTCGCGGCGATCCACGGCGCGATTTCCATGTCTTCGTAGCGGACGAAGCGGCTCTTCTTCAGGAACCGGAAGCCAAGCCACACGACGAGGAACAGCGGAATGCCGACATAGGTCGCGGCGACGCCCGCCCAGTCGATCCGGTTCGCGAGGAACGCCTGATAGTCCTGGCCGAGCGCGATCACGAGACACAGCACGAACGCGAACAGCGGGCCGAACGGGAACCACTTCGAGTGGTACGGCAACTGGTCGAGCGAGTAGCCCTGCTTCACGTAGCCCTTGCGGAAGCGGTAGTGGCTGACCGCGATGCCGAGCCACGCGATGAAGCCCGTCATCCCCGACGTGTTCAGCAGCCACAGGTACACGGTCTTGTCGCCGTACAGCGACGTGAAGAAGCACAAGGCGCCTACGGCCGTCGTCGCGTAAAGCGCGTTGCGCGGCACGCCGCCGCGCGACAGCTTCGCGAAGATCTTCGGTGCACGGCCTTCGGTCGCGAGGTTGTAGAGCATCCGCGTGGACGCATACATGCCCGAGTTGCCGGCCGACAGCACGGCCGTCAGGATCACCGCGTTCATCACGCCGGCCGCGAACGCGAGGCCCGCGTGGCGGAACACGAGCGTGAACGGGCTCACGCCGATGTCGGTCACGTCCGTCTTCAGCAGGTTCGGGTCGGTATAGGGAATCAGCACGCCGATCACGAAGATCGCGAACACGTAGAACAGCAGGATCCGCCAGAACACCTGGCGCACCGCGCGCGGGATCGTCGTGCGCGGGTTTTCCGATTCGCCGGCCGCGACGCCGATCAGCTCGGTGCCCTGGAACGAGAAGCCCGCGATCATCGCGACGCCCATCAACGCCGGCAGGCCGCCCGCGAACGGTGCGTCGCCGATCGTCAGGTTGCCCCAGCCGTTGCTCGGCGCGCCCTTCAGAATGCCGAAGATCATCAGCAGGCCGACGCCGATGAACGCGACCACGGTGACGACCTTGATCAGCGCGAACCAGTATTCGGCTTCACCAAAGCCGCGCACGGTCAGCGCGTTGAGCAGGAACATCACGCCGAGGAACGCCGCGCTCCACCACACGCCCGGCACGTCCGGAAACCAGTAATGCATCACGAGCTGCGCGGCGACGAGCTCCACCGCGATCGTCACGGCCCAGTTGTACCAGTAGTTCCAGCCGAGCGCGAAGCCGAAGCCTTCGTCCACGTATTTCGCGCCGTAGGTCGCGAACGAGCCCGACACGGGCATGAACGCGGCCATCTCGCCGAGGCTCGTCATCAGGAAATAGACCATCAGGCCGATCGCCATGTACGCGACCATCGCGCCGCCGGGGCCGGCCTGCGAGATCGACGCGCCGGACGCGACGAACAGGCCCGTGCCGATCGAGCCGCCGATGGCGATCATCGTCAGGTGGCGCGCCTTCAGCGCGCGATGAAGCTTGGGTGGGTTCGCTGGCGAACCGGATGGGTCGGATTTCGGAATTGCGGACATAAACGAGACGAACGTTGAGCGGGCCGGCATCCGTAGCCGGCGCATGCGGAATCGGAGCGCGGTGAGCGTCCTGCGATGCATTCGATGCGGCCCCGATACGCGTTGCGCGGCGGGCGCCTGCGGCGAAGCGCGGATTCTACCTGATTCGTCACGGGGGCAGCTCAGGTGCCGCCGCCCGCCGCCACCGCGGAGATTTCGCAGAATCAACGGGTTGGCCACGTTGAACCGGGCCGTGACCGCAGGCCGGCGTAAAAACCCCATGCCTCTGGTGGTTATCCGGCTTTCCGATCCGCCCGGCATTTCACCGCCGTCCTGTCGCAATCCGCCAGATACCAACGCCGGCGTACATAATCGCCGGGTAATCGGGGGATTATTCAGACAAAACAACCGATATCGACAATTGATTCAAATCAAATCACCCGCGCACATAGCGGTAATGATGCGTAATCGTTTCGAATCGCCATATCCACATGCATGTTTTGCATGTGCACGCGAATGTCGGGAATTCGCGAGATAATGCGCCCCGATTCAAAATAAACAGCGTACGGAGTCGCCAACGACGCGAAAATCCGCCGCCCGCCGCCCATCGAGGATGAAGTCATTCACGCTGCCCGCCACGCTGCGCCGCCAAACCGCGTCGATCGTGGCACGCATTCTGTCGCCCCGCGGCGTACTCGTTGCGGGGATCGTGCTGCTGATGTTCAGCTGGGGGCTTTCCACGTCGCTTTTAATCGAGGCGCATCGCGATGCATATGACCACTCGGTCGAAAATGCACGCAACCTGATGTTGCTGATCGAACGCGATATCGCGCGCAATATCGAACTCTACGATTTGTCGCTGCAGAACGTCGTCGACGGCATTGCCGATCCGGATCTGATGACCTTGTCGCCTCGCCAGCGCCACCGGCTGCTGTTCGACCGCGCGGCGACCGGCGAATTTCTCGGGTCGATCTTCGTGATGGACGCGCACGGCAATATCGTGATCGATTCGAGCGCGTCGCCCGCCCGGCAAGGCAATTTCGCCGACCGCGACTATTTCGTCGTGCATCGCGACGGGCTCGCGCAGGGCCTCTTCATCAGCCGGCCGTATGCGTCCCGGCTGCGCGGCGGCGCCCTGACGATCGCGCTCAGCCGCCGGATCAACCGGCCCGACGGCACGTTCGCCGGCATCGTCGTCGGCACGCTCAGCATCGACTACTTCCGCGCGCTGCTCGACGGCCTCGCGGTCGGCAAGCACGGCAGCGCGGCGATCGCCGAGCTCAACGGCATACTCGTGAGCCGCCTGCCTTACGACGCGCGCGTGGTCGGCCTCGACCTGCACGATTCGCCGCTGTTCATCGAGGCGCTGCGCAGCCGCGAAGGCGTGCTGACCGGCACCGGCGCGATCGACGGCATCCGGCGCGTCTATGTTTACAAGCATCTCGCCGACTTGCCGCTGATCGTCGACGTCGCGCCCGCCGAGATCGACATCTACGCGTCGTGGCACCATCGCGCGATCTGGACCGTCGTGCTGATGTGCCTGTTCACCGGGTTCATCGCGTGGGGATCGCTGGCGCTGTCGCGCGAACTGAAGCGCCGGCAGGTCGCCGAATCGAAGCTGTACCGGCTCGCACACACCGATGCGCTGACCGGCCTCGACAACCGCGGCACGTTCGACACCGTACTCGCGAAGGAGGCGCAGCGCGCATCGCGCAGCGGCCGCCCGCTGTCGGTGCTGTTCGTCGACGTCGATCACTTCAAGGCGTTCAACGACTACTACGGCCACCCGGCCGGCGACGACGTGCTGCGACGCGTCGCGCAAACCGCGTCGCGCTGCCTGCGGCGCGACAGCGATCACGTCGCGCGCTACGGCGGCGAGGAATTCGTCGTCACGCTGCCCGACACCGATGCGCAAGGCGCGTTGACCGTCGCCGAGGGCATCCGGCGCGCGATCGCGGCGCTCGGCATCGAGCACGTGAAAAGCCCGTACGGGTGTGTCACGGCGAGCATCGGCACGGCGACCGCTGCCGACGGCCGCCTGAACGCCGCGACGCTGCTGCGGCGTGCCGACGAGGCGCTGTATCGCGCGAAGTCCGGCGGACGCAACCGCGTGCTGGAGGCGCAGTCGAGCACCGCGGACGCGTGACATCGCGATGACGTGACCTCAAGTCGCGCGGCAACCGGCCAGGCCGGATGACCGCGCCGTGGACAGTCCTGCCGTGTTCGGCTAGCGTTACATCTGCTGCGCATGCGGCGCGGCGCCGGCCCGCGCAGGCCGCCGTGCGCGTTCCGGCCACTCCAGCTCCGCCATGACCACCCCGCTCCCTACCCGGCTGCCGCCGCTCCTGCGCAACGCGCTCCGCCCGCTGCTCGACCCGTATCGCCGCTACCGGCACGCGAAGCTGATCCATGCGGCGCGCGTCTCGCTCGCGATTCTCGTGTCGATCGCACTGTCCACCGGCCTGAACGTGCCGCACGGCGAGTGGTCGACGATCACCGTGCTGATCGTCGTCGGCGGGCTGCAGCACCACGGCAATATCCGCAAGAAAGCGGCCGAGCGCGCGCTCGGCACGTCGATCGGCGCGCTCGCGGGGCTCGGGCTGATCCTGCTGTATTCGTTCGTGCACGCGCCGCTCGCGATCTACCTGCTGATGGCGCTCGCGTGCGGCTTCTGCGCGTATCACGCGATCGGCAAGGCCGGCTATATCGCGCTGCTGTCGGCGATCACGATGGTGATCGTCGCCGGGCACGGCGACAACGAGATCGTCGACGGCCTGTGGCGCGCGGTGAACGTGCTGACCGGCATCGCGATCGCGCTGGCGTTCTCGTTCGCGCTGCCGCTCTATGCGACCTACTCGTGGCGCTACAAGCTCGCCGACGCGCTGCGCGCGTGCGCGGCCGTGCATGCGCGGCTCGCGGGCGACCGCCAGATCAGCGACGACGCGCACCTGAAGGAAATGGCCGCATTGAGCACGCTGCTCGTGCAGTTGCGCTCGCTGATGCCGTCGGTGTCGAAGGAATGCGAGACGTCGATGACGCAGCTCGAGGCGATCCAGCGCAGCCTGCGCCTGTGCATCGGCTATCTGGAGATCCTGTCGAGCGCGGTGCCGGCCCGCGACGACGTCGCGGCCCGCGAATACATGCGCGTCGACATGAAGGCCGTGAACCGGCGCATCCGCGATACGCTGGTCGGCGCGAGCCGCGCGCTCAAATTCGGCACGCCGAGCCGGCTCTCGCCGCGCCGCCGGCCGGCCGACCCGCCGCACGATGCGCCGCCGCCGCAGTTGTCCGGCTATGTGTCGATCACGGCCAAGCTGGCCGGGGAAGTCGACCAGTTGCGCGAGAAGCTGCTCGACACCGCGCAGTCGTGGAACATCTGACGTTCGCGGGCATCCGGGCTTCGCCCAGATTTCTTTCAATTACCTTTCGTAGTGGCGCGCTGACATCCTGATGGCGGAAGCCCCGCCATTCTGCCGATCCGGCCCCGGAAACAGGGCCCGCGGCCGGGCTCGCCGGTGCCTGTTTTTACTGCGATTTCGCACCGGATTGCGTGGCGTTCTCCACCCGGTTAACCGCCCGCCAGGCCCGCCGCGACAGGCCGGACGACGGTTCCGCACGAAAATCAGCCCTTGCCCCAACCTCCCGGACAGCCGATACTCGCATATTCCGCGAAATACGATCCCACCGGCTTCAATCCACGGTAATTCCTATGAGCACGATTCTCGAAAGCCTCCCGACCGGCCTGAAGGTCGGTATCGCCTTTTCCGGCGGCCTGGACACCAGCGCTGCACTGCACTGGATGAAACTCAAGGGCGCCGTCCCGTACGCATACACGGCGAACCTCGGCCAGCCCGACGAAGACGATTACGACGCGATCCCGAAACGCGCGATCGAATACGGCGCAGCCGGCGCCCGCCTGATCGACTGCCGCGCGCAGCTCGTCGCCGAAGGCATCGCTGCGCTGCAAAGCGGCGCGTTCCACATCACGACCGCAGGCGTCACGTACTTCAACACCACGCCGATCGGCCGCGCAGTGACGGGCACGATGCTCGTCGCAGCGATGAAGGAAGACGGCGTCAACATCTGGGGTGACGGCAGCACGTACAAGGGCAACGACATCGAGCGCTTCTACCGCTACGGCCTGCTCGTGAACCCGGATCTGAAGATCTACAAGCCGTGGCTCGACCAGACGTTCATCGACGAGCTCGGCGGCCGTGCCGAAATGTCCGAATTCATGAACCAGGCCGGTTTCGCGTACAAGATGTCGGCCGAGAAGGCCTACTCGACCGATTCGAACCTGCTCGGCGCGACGCACGAAGCGAAGGATCTCGAAAGCCTCGAAAGCGGCATCAAGATCGTGAACCCGATCATGGGCGTCGCGTTCTGGCGCGACGACGTGAAGATCGCCGCGGAAGAAGTGACGGTGCGCTTCGAAGCCGGCCAGCCGGTCGCGCTGAACGGCGTCGAGTTCACCGACCCGGTCGAACTGCTGCTGGAAGCGAACCGCATCGGCGGCCGCCACGGCCTCGGCATGAGCGACCAGATCGAGAACCGGATCATCGAGGCGAAGAGCCGCGGCATCTATGAAGCCCCGGGCCTCGCGCTGCTGTACATCGCGTACGAGCGTCTCGTCACCGGCATCCACAACGAAGACACGATCGAGCAGTACCGCGAGAACGGCCGCCGCCTCGGCCGCCTGCTGTACCAGGGCCGCTGGTTCGACCCGCAGGCGATCATGCTGCGCGAAACCGCGCAACGCTGGGTCGCGCGCGCGATCACCGGCGAAGTGAAGATCGAACTGCGCCGCGGCAACGACTACTCGATCCTGAGCACGAAGTCGCCGAACCTCACGTACCAGCCGGAACGCCTGTCGATGGAGAAGGTTGCATCGACGTTCTCGCCGCGCGACCGGATCGGCCAGCTGACGATGCGCAACCTCGACATCACCGATACGCGCGACAAGCTGCGCGTGTATTCGCAAGTCGGCCTGCTGACGCCGGGTGAGACGTCGGCGCTGCCGCAGATCAAGGGCGACGAGAAGTAAGTCGCGCTGTTGATTGAGGCCGGGCGGTGGGTCTGCCGCCCGGCTGTGTCGCACCATCTCCCTTCCTCAGTGAAGTGCCAGCTGGCTTCCTTCACGTCGTCGAGCAACGTCGCTGTTGGTCGCCGGCGTTCAACCTGCAAGTTCTTGCAGACACTCGTCGCTGAATTTCTCGGCCGCCGTACGTGCAGGCAATCACTTGCCTGCCCTTTGGCCCAGATATCCGATCGTTACAAATACTTCTCCGAGTTCCTCGTCACATAAGACCCGCGCCGGCACTGGCACATCGCCAAACTCCCTCTGCAGTTTCGCATTCCAGCCATCGACGATCAATTTTGCGAGCTCGGCAGCCTGGTCGGTATCAATGTCATCAAACATCCCCGTTATTTCAAGCAGATTTATCCAGAATTGAATTTCGTGACAAGCCTTTCCGTCACTCAGCAGCCTTTTGTACTCTTCGTCACTGAACAATTCAGAGACAAATATCGCCCCGCCCACGACCTTGAAATCCGGTAAAAACAATTTTCCAAAGTGGAAAAGAAA
The DNA here is from genome assembly GCF_902499335.1 of Burkholderia lata. Taxonomy (GTDB): domain Bacteria; phylum Pseudomonadota; class Gammaproteobacteria; order Burkholderiales; family Burkholderiaceae; genus Burkholderia; species Burkholderia lata_B. The sequence continues at coordinate 385,176 of NZ_CABVQK010000001.1, forward strand.
ATCATAGATCAGACCATGGTCCTTGTAGGCAACGTGAACATAGTCAAGCCCGGAAACGTTGGTGTGCTGATTAGCAGAGACAAACGATGCGAAGTCGAATGGCTTGGAATTACTCATTACTTTTCTTTTGAAAATTTATCTAGGATGGGGTAAGCCCTATCTCGAGCTTGCCTTCGCGCTCGCGCCCGCCATCGAGGACGCCATGCATGCCGGCACTTGGTGCAACAGGTCGGCACTGTCAAGCCTCGCCATCACGAGTCGCCCGAATCTCGAGAGAGTCTGTCAGTGGCTTTGATCAGGTCCGGAATTCTGAATTCTCCGACCATTTTCACAATATTGCTCTTTGCCAACGCCAACTCGATCCCGGCAGCAGTAACAAACAGCGGCCTCGAACTGCCTCGGCGCAGAATTTCTGTGCTTTTTGGTGTTCCCAGGAATTTTGTCTTTGCAACGCCAACTACCGGAACCTTGCCATCAAGGTGTTGCCACAACCGCATACCGAGGCCCGGACACTCGTCAGCACCAAGCGTCACATAGCCATCGACGACGATGCATTCAAGCGGATGTTCGACATGCTTCAGCAACTCGATGATGCACGGCAATTCTCGCAAATAGAATTTTCCGGGGATGTAGCTCGCCAGACCATCGACTTTGGCCGTCAGTCTCTCGACCACTACGTTTCTTTTCCAAGATTCAATCACTATTCCTGCGGCGAGCGCGCTGTCATCGGAGTAGGACACGTCGACGATTAAAATCACGTTACCTCACGCCCGCCCACAAAAACCTTAACAGAGGAGCCGCCTCTCTTGACAAATGAATCAAGATCAAGGTACTCGCCACTTCCGTGCTTGATTCCCGTTAACTCGAATCCGTCGACGTGCAATTCACCCAAATGCGGAAGATCCGTCAAGCTCAAGAATTTCACGCCAACATTTGTCAATTTAAGCACTGCAACATTCCTCAAGATCCCGTATTCGCTCAAATATCGGAAGAAATCATCTCCAACATCTCCCCCAAATAGATTCAGATCATCTGATATCTCGAGCTTCTCGATATCGCGAACCGTAGAAATTGGAAAAAATCGAGCCATCCTTACTATTCGCGGAATGGCTTCAATAAAGCCGTTGCACGCACTCAAGATTATGAGCCGCCCGTCCTCAGAAAAACGCATCCCTCCATAAAACTCGGTATTGGTCGTTATATCTGCACTCTTCAACCCGCCAGACGAATTCCACTCGTAAACCTCACCAAATTCATCATTCGGAACGTCAAAATAAACCATCCCTCCGGCCTCGGTCCAGCGAGCCTCTGAATACACGATGCCGTTCCGCAGAAAGACTTCCCGCGTGCAGGCGTCGCCATCGAATTCATATCCGATTCCGGTGAATGGCTGCCCCAGGTACAACGGCACCTCATAATCAGACAACATTCCGGTTAGATCAACCTGATTGAATCCATCACCAGGGCTCGCGCAAATTGGGCGGTAGCGCCCCACTTCGACACCATCCACCAGTTCTATCGCGCGCACCCTTTGATCTTGCCCAATTTCGAAGGCAATTCCAGAAAACTCCTTTCCGGAAAGAAAATATCGCCCATCTTTCCGCCTCATCAACTCGATATTTACCCGGTTCAACTCTATTGCCTCTCGTCAATGACATTAACCTTGGGTGGAATGATCCCACTACGATTCCGACATGCCGCGAGAGTTCCGGCCTCACTGCTCCGCCTCGGCTTTATGGTCGCAATACTAATATCGGCCAAGTTCATCGTAGCCTGATTCGGCACTGCGTTGTAGATGTAGTTCAAAGACTGAACCTCCGTGTGCAAGCCAGGTATCCCTGCTATGGTCGGAAACGAGTCGCGACTCGAAATATAGCCCTCGATCTGCCGAACTGTCTCGCCATTAAGCTTCCGGCCGGAATTGCCATACGCGCGAGCAACCGCATCCACAAATCTACCCTGATCGACAATCACAAACGTATCGCCATCTGCAGACATCTTGACTCCCGGAAACATCAGCACCTTCGCAAGAATGTTGCTGAACGGGGGAGTTTGAATGCCAGGTGCGGCAGGTCACCCTACCGAGACTGCAGGATTTTTGCTTCCCTCCGCGATGAGCAACCGAGCCTCGCCTACGGCTCGCGCCTCGACACTGACAGCAGATCCCAGTGCATTTACGGCTGGCGACGATACACCTGTCAGGACCGAGGCGCCCGTCCCTACAGGCATACCGTTCAGACCGGCATAGACCTCCGCCGCGAGGGTAGTCAGTTCGTTTGCACAAAGGACGGCATTTGCTACAACTCCAGCGGCGATTCCCGGACCGAACAGCCCCCCCCACCCAGCACCGCCGAGCCCCCCTCCGACATAAGGAGCGGCAGCGTTCATCATCCCTGACGCTTGATCAGCATTGGCGCCCTGCGCCCCGAATCACTCCCACAGCTTCCCTGGCCGCGCGCCCCTCGGTTAATCTGGTCGTGTAGTTGTACGGACGTAGTGCTTCCGTAATGCTTTTGTGGGTTACCGAGGCAAACTAACGGCACGCATGCCAGCTTTCTTTACGGTATATCCCTAATAAATTTTCATTTCGAATTCGCCAACGAAATATTGCGAATGCAGTTTGATCGATCTCGCCGGATCGAAGCCGTTTCCCGCCCCTCTACGACAATCACGAGCCCCCGTGCAACGCCCCATGCCCCTCATCGCCCTACCACCTCTCACCGTCATCCACCTGAACGGCCCGATCAACAGCGGCAAGACGACGATCGGTCTCGCGCTCGCACGCGTGCTGCCCGACGCGCGCTTCATCGACGGCGACGATCACGATGCGCCCGAAGATGCACCGTTCGACGTGCAGTGGGCGATCGCGCTCGAACGTCTCGTCACGCAGATCACGACTGCGCGTGAGCGTCATCTGGTCATTGCCTATCCAATCGGCGAACCGGAATTCGAGCGGCTGCGCGCCGCCTGCGATGCGCGCGGTGCGCGGTTGTTCGTCGTGACGCTCGCGCCGCCGGAAGCGGTCGCCTCGTCGAATCGCGGCTCGCGCGCGCTGACGGACTGGGAGCGGAACCGGATCGCCGAGATGTATCGCGAAGGCTATGCGTCGCGGCCATTCAGCCAGATGGTGCTCGATACGTCCGATGCGACGCCCGATGCTTGTGCCGCGCGTATCGCGCAGCACGTCGTAGCGACGGAGTCGTGACGCCTGCGACTACGCCCGCTCGCAAACCTCACGTCGTCGCACCCATCGCGCTTGCCACGACCCGGCGGCCCGCAGCCACATCACCCCACACAGGAAAACGTTTACTCTTCTGAGGCTTCTTGCTAGCATCGTTTCCGACCGGCCGCCCCAGACACCTGGAAAGCCGATCGAAAGCTCCAGTATTCCCCCGCTTTTCCGTATCTCCTTATCCGCCGTCGAGCCACACCTGCTTTCTGTATTTTGGAGTGCTTTCTACGGGCAACCGATCTCGATTCGATGATCGTGTGCCAAATTAGGAAAACGTTATCCACAACGTGGCGCCCAGCCACGGACCATCAGAGAGAGACACCATGAAGAACAGGATCATCCCGTGCGTCGTCGCCGTTCTGTCCGTTGCGTGCCTGTCCGCGTGCGGTGGCGACGATCCGGCCAGCCCGGCCGCCGCCCGCCAGCAAGCCACCGCGATGGCGCTCAGCCCGTCGAACCCGCCCGGCTCCAACTTCAACCTTGCGCCGTTCACGCTGCAGTTGCCGACCGGCTCGTCCGGCAAGGTCGACACGGTGAGCGGCTCGTCGCTCGCGGGCGGCTACGTGAACCCGACGTATTTCTACACGGACGGCAGCGACGGATCGATGGTGATGATGGACCCGACGCAGGGCTGGACGACATCCGGCTCGCTGCATCCGCGCACGGAGCTGCGCGAGAACGCGATCTGGCCGACCTCCGGCACGAACCGGCTGAATGCGACGGTGGCCGTCACGCAGGTGCCCGATCACACGACGATCGGCCAGATCTTCCAGGGCACCGGCCCGAGCAAACCGCTGTGCGAGCTGCAGTTCACGTCGGGCGGCGTCGTGCAGTTGCTGCTCGAAAGCACCAACCAGGGCGGCAAGTCGACGACCACGCCGATCACCACGGTCGGTGTCGGCAAGCAGTTCAGCTACGCGCTGAGCCTGAGCGGGACGACGATCACCGTCACGGCGAACGGCACCACCAAGACCTTCACGATGGATTCGAGCTTCGACGGCGAGAGCTTCTACTTCAAGGCCGGCGACTACGACCAGACGGCCGTATCCGGCACGCCGCTGACGACGCCCGGCACCGTCGTGAAGTTCTATGCGCTGACGCTCACGCACAGTTGATCGAGCGGCATGACGCACGAAGCCGGACGGGCGCACGTCATGCGCGACCGTCCGGCGGTTCGATGCAAGCGTCGCGCCTACGAGTGATGCCGCACGCCCGGCACGACAGCTTCCTTTGCACCCTTGCGGCTCAGCATCAGCGTGACGACCGCCGACACCGCGAGCGTGCCCGCCACCACATAGAGCCCTGCTGCATACCCGCCCGTCACATGCTTCAGCCAGCCGATCGCGAACGGTCCGACGAACCCGCCGAGATTGCCGATCGAGTTGATCATCGCGATGCCGGCCGCCGCGCCGGCACCGGACAGGAACGCGCTCGGCATCGCCCACAGCGGCGCCTTCGCGGCACTGATCCCGATGTTGACGACGACCAGCGCGAGCACGGTCAGCAGCGCGGTGCTCGCCTGCCCCGCGAACACGAAGCCGATGCATGCGAGCACGCACGGAATCACGACGTGCCACGTGCGCTCGCCGCTGCGATCCGAATGCCGGGCCCAAGCGATCATCGCGACGACGGCGGCGATGCTCGGGATCCCGGTGAGCAGGCCCGTCTGCAGCGCGGTGAAGCCGAACTGCTTGACCATCAGCGGCGCCCACAGGCCGAGCGTATAGAGCCCCGCCGACGTGCCGAAGTAGATCAGCGCGAGCGCCAGCACGCGCGGATCGCGCAGTGCCTGCCACGCACCGGCCGTATGCCCGGCATGCGTGTGGCGCGCATCGGCTTCGGCTTTCAGCTTCGCGACCAGCCAGTCGCGCTCGTCCGCGTGCAGCCACGCGGCCTTCGACGGCGAATCGGTCAGGCACCTGAGCACGACGAAGCCGAGCATGACCGCCGGCAGCGCCTCGATGACGTACAGCATCTGCCAGTCGGCGAGCCCGAACATCGGCGGCATCTGCATGATCGCGCCCGACAGCGGTGAACCGATCGCGGTCGAGATCGGCGCGGCCGCCATGAACCACGCGGCGGCCACCGCGCGCTGCTTCGCGGGAAACCACAGGCTCAGGTACAGGATGATGCCGGGGAAGAATCCGGCTTCGGCCATGCCGAGCAGGAAGCGCAGCACGTAGAAGCTCGTCGGCCCGGCCGCGAAGGCGGACACGGCCGACACGATCCCCCACGTGATCATCACGCGCGCGATCCAGATGCGTGCGCCGACGCGGTGGAGAATCAGGTTGGACGGCACCTCGAACAGGAAGTAGCCGATGAAGAACAGGCCGCCGCCGAACCCGAACGCGGTCGGCGACAGGCCGATCGCCTTGTTCATCGTCATCGCGGCAAAGCCGACGTTGACGCGATCGAGAAAGCTGACGAAGTAAAGCAGCATCACGAACGGAATGATGCGCCACATCAGTTTCCGCGCGACGCGGGTTTCCAGATCCGCTTGCATGTGTCTCCTCCTTCGAGGTCGAGCCGTCGAGTCGTGCTCGGTGTATGAATGCTCGCCGGCACCGCCGCGAAGCGGGCGGGCCGGCGCCCGGCTCGCGTCGGATGCGCGAGTCTCGGGCAAGAAAATCCGTGTGACGATGAACGGGCAACAGCCGGTTACCGGTCGCGCACACGCGCCGCCGCCAGCCGCTACGTCGCGGCCTGCCTGAGCATCGCCACCGTTGCCGTCAGGCCGCGACCGCCGCGTTCGCGACGCGCTCGCAAACAGCCTCCGTCACCTGCGCGGTCGTCGCGCTGCCGCCGAGGTCGCGCGTATGCAGCGACGGGTCGGCCGTCACCGCCTCGATCGCCTGCATCACGCGCGCGGCGGCGGCCGTTTCGCCGAGGTGCTCGAGCAGCATCACGACCGACCAGAACGTGCCGACCGGATTCGCGAGCCCCTTGCCCATGATGTCGAACGCGGAGCCGTGGATCGGCTCGAACATCGACGGATAGCGGCGCTCGGGATCGATGTTGCCGGTCGGCGCGATGCCGAGGCTACCGGCGAGCGCGGCCGCGAGATCGCTGAGGATGTCCGCGTGCAGGTTGGTCGCGACGATCGTGTCGAGCGACGCCGGCCGGTTGACCATGCGCGCGGTCGCCGCGTCGACGAGTTCCTTGTCCCACGTCACGTCGGGAAACTCCTGCGCGACCTGCTTCGCGATCTCGTCCCACATCACCATCGCATGCCGCTGCGCGTTGCTCTTCGTGATCACGGTCAGCAGCTTGCGCGGGCGCGACTGCGCGAGCCGGAACGCAAAGCGCATGATGCGTTCGACGCCGGCGCGCGTGAGGATCGACACGTCGGTCGCGGCCTCGATCGGATGGCCCTGGTGCACGCGGCCGCCGACGCCCGCATATTCGCCTTCGGAGTTCTCGCGGACGATCACCCAGTTCAGGTCGTCGGGCCCGCAGCGCTTCAGCGGCGCGTCGATGCCGGGCAGGATGCGCGTCGGCCGCACGTTCGCGTACTGGTCGAAGCCCTGGCAGATCTTCAGGCGCAGGCCCCACAACGTCACGTGATCGGGCACGTCGGGGTCGCCCGCCGAGCCGAACAGGATCGCGTCCTTGCCGCGCAATGCGTCGAGGCCGTCGGCCGGCATCATCGCGCCGTGCTGGCGGTAGTAGTCGGCGCCCCAGTCGAAATCCTCGAACTCGAACGCAAAGCGGTCGCTGCCGCGGGCCAGCGCTTCCAGCACCTGCTTGCCGGCCGGCACCACTTCCTTGCCGATCCCGTCGCCGGGAATCGTTGCGATACGGTAGGTCTTCATGCGCACATCCTCGATTGATCGTCAGCGTGGATGCACTTTACCGAACCAGAAGTGCGGTAACCGGTGCTAGACTCAAAGCATCTTTAACTTCAATTCACGAATCCCGTCATGGCGGATACCGTCCAGCCTGCCGATCTCGGCTTCTTCTCGACGCTGGCCGCGTCCGGCAGCCTGAGCGCGGCCGCGCGCGAACTCGGGCTGACCGCGGCGGCCGTCAGCAAGCGCCTCACGCAGATGGAGCGGCGTGCGGGCGTGACGCTCGTGAACCGCACGACGCGGCGGATGATGCTGACGCCCGAAGGTGACGTGTATCTCGACTACGCACGCCGGATCCTCGACCAGATGGACGAACTCGGCGAACTTCTCGGCAGCGCGAAGCAACGCCCGAAAGGGCTGCTGCGCGTGAACGCGACGCTCGGTTTCGGGCGCAATCAAGTCGGCCCCGCGATCTCGCGCTTCGTCGCGCGCTACCCGGAAGTGTCGGTGCAACTGCAGTTGTCGGTGATGCCGCCTCCGCTCACCGACGATGCGTTCGACGTGTGCATCCGCTTCGGCGAGCCGCCCGATACGCGTGTCGTCGCGCGGCGGCTCGCGCCGAATCGCAGGCTGCTGTGCGCGGCGCCTGCGTATCTCGCGCGGCACGGCACGCCCGGCACACCGCACGACCTGACGCGGCACAACTGCATCGGCATCCGGCAGGGGGACGAGGGTTACGGCGTCTGGCGCCTGACGAGCGGGCGCGGCGCGGCACGCCACACGGAAGCCGTGCGGATCAACGGCAACCTGACGACGAACGACGGCGAGATCGCCGTGAAGTGGGCGCTCGACGGGCACGGGATCCTGATGCGCGCGGAATGGGATCTGCGCGACTATCTCGCCGACGGCCGCCTGGTCGTCGTGCTGCCCGACCACGAAACGCCGAGCGCCGACATCTATGCGGTGTATGCGCAGCGTCACCAGATGTCCACGCGGATTCGGGCGTTCGTCGATTTTCTGGCAGGTGAGCTGGGAGGGTGAGCGGGACGCAGGCAACGACGCACGCCGATCCGGGAGCGACAGACGTGAGGCTCGGTCAAAAGAGCCAATATTTCAGCTATTTCGTCAAAAAATCGCCAGAATATTGGCACTTTCATATGAACCGGCCGCCGCCGAATCCGCGCGCGGTTTCAGCCGACCGCTCCCCCGAGACAACCCGATGAGCGCATCGACAGCTTCCGCAACATCGTCAGCCAATGGAGAACACTGGCGACGAGACTCGGGCTTCCCGCCCGCGAGCAGGAACGCATCGGCGCCGCATTCCACCTTGCGAACGATTGAACGCGCCTGATTCGATGCCCGCCGATCAAGCGGCGGCCATCTGGGCATCCACCTGATCGACCCTGTCCACGGCATCCGTCATCGGCCGCCACATCCGTGCGGTGACCATGCCCACGTGGTCGCTCACCGCGGCCTCGAACCGCTCGGCGATCCAGTCGACGAACGCGCGCACGCCGGGCGACACATGCGGGCGCTTCACATAGACGGCCGACACCGCGATCGCATCGGGCCGCCAGCGCGGCAGCACTTCCCGCAACCGTCCCGCGTCGATCAGCGGCTGAGCAGCGACGCGCGGCGGCTGGATCAGCCCGAGGCCATGCACGCCGCACGCCAGATACGCCGGCTCGTCGTCCACGCTGACGATCCCGCCGAGCCGCACCTTGCGCACCGCGCCATCGACGAGGAAATCGAGTTCGGCCGTGCGCTGGCCCGGAACGGACGACACGCTGACCGCGCGATGCGCGGCCAGATCGTCGAGCGTGCGCAGGGCGCCGTGGCGGTCGAGATACGCGGGGCTCGCACAGGTCACGCGCTCGAGCGTGCCGAGCCGGCGCGCGACGAGCGACGAATCGGGCAGCTCGCCGAGCCGGATGCTGCAATCGATCGCATCGCCGACCCGATCGGCCGCACGCCCTGACACGCCCAACGTCAGCACCAGATCGGGATGCCGTGCATGAAATGCGCCGAGCGCCGGCAGCACGATCGCGTCCGCCACCGCCGCAGGCAGCTCGACACGCAGCGGCCCGCTCGGATGCAGCGCGGCGCCGCGGATGCTGGCTTCGAGGTCGTCGACGTCCGCCGTGATACGCACGCAACGCCGGTAATACGCATCACCTTCGGGCGTCGCCCGCAGCGCGCGCGTCGTACGCACCAGCAACGGCATGCCGAGCGCCGTTTCGAGTTCCTGCACGGTCCGCGTCGCGGTGGCGCGCGAAATGCCGAGCGCCTCCGCCGCACGCGTAAAGCTGTTCATTTCGACGATGCGCGTGAAGATGCGCATCGCGCGGATCGGATTGTCCACCGGACACCCCTGCATGTTTGCCGCATGCCGCGGCGCGCGAACGCGCGCCGTGCATGCATATCGAGGAACGCCGCGCCGCCGGCGCGGCAGACGGTTCAGCCGTTCGCCGCCACGGCGTCGCGCACCGGTTCGTCGAGCAGCCGCTGCGCGAGCGCGAGCGCGTCGTCGCGGGTTGCGGCCGCGTTCAGCGGATAACCCCATACCTTCTCGAACGCCCCAGAGAATGCATTGAGCGCCACGCGCCGCGACGCGTCGGGCTCGATCGCGATCATCGCGGGGATCCATTCGCGCGACTGCGCGCGGTTGGCCTTGCTCCACTTCGCGAGTTGCTTGCGCAGTTCGTGGTCGTCCGCACCGCGATCGTCGCCGGACGGCGCGTCGTCGGTCAGAAGAACGAACCGTTCGCGACGCGCCAGCAACGTGTCGAGTTCGGCGATCAGGCGGGCGGGGTCGGTGTGCGTCGAGCCGGTGTAACGCAACCAGACAAACGGGAATTCAGTCGTGGTGATGTGCATGTCGACCTCCAAATGAGAACAATTCTCATTTTATGGATCGAGGCCCACCGCGTCATTTATCGTCCCGGCCAACCGCTTGCTCAATCCGGCCAATCACGCACGCGCGGCGGCACGGCCTTCATCGCTCAGCGTTGTCGATCGGTCAGGAATTGCGTCGGCGACTTGCCCGTCGCCTTGCGGAACATCGTCACGAAGCTGCTCGCGCTCTCGTAGCCGAGATCGATCGCGATCTGGTGCACGCGGCGGCCGGTCGTCAGCATCCGCAGCGACAGCGCGACGTGCAGCCGCCGGCGCCAGTCGCCGAGGCTCATCCCGAGCTCCTTCGCCGCGAGCCGGGTCAGGCTGCGCTCGCTGATGCCCGCGCGCCGCGCGAGTTCGGTCAGCGGCGACTTGTCGGCCGGATCGTCGAGCAGATGGTCGATCAGCTTGCGCAGCCGGCGATCGGCCGGCATCGGCAGGTACAGATCCTCGACCGGCGCCGCGACCAGCTCGTCGAGCAGCGTCGCGATCAATCGCCCCTGCGGCCCGTCGACGTCGTACAGGTTCGGGAAGCTCGCCGCCTTCAGCAACAGCTCGCGCAGCAGCGGCGACACCGACAGCGTGCAGCAGCGCGCGGGCAGGTCGAGCGCCGCGTCGGGTTCGACCAGCACCGCGTAGAACGTCGCACCGGCCGAGCCGCGCGCCGCATGCGGGACGTCGCCCGGAATCCACACCATGCATTGCGGCGGCGCACTCCACACGCCGCCGTCGATCTCGCAATAGATGACGCCGCTCAACGTGTAGAGCAACTGCGCCTGCGGATGGCTGTGCCGCTCGAGCCGCCATTCGGGCTCGACGACCGAGCCGCCGAACACGACGAGCGGTCGCGGCACGTGGAAGACTTCGTCATCCGCTGCGGGATCGGTGGTCGGTGGAAGCTTGCGCATGAAACGGTGGACGATGGAGGAAGCCGGACGCGCTGACCGCGCCCTTTCGTGCTTATACCAGAAAGGGGCCGGCGCGGCCCTGCCACCGGGACGCTGCCCGGGCTGCGTCTGCAGCCGCGCGCCGAAGCGAATACAATGCCCCGATCCCCCGCCGCTGCGCCCACCTGCCGGAGCCGCCATGTTCGACCTGACCACCCTGACCACCTTCACGGCCGTCGTCCTGGGCCTGTTCCTGATCCCCGGCCCCGCCGTGTTGCTCGTGCTGAGCCGCACCGTGCAGGGCGGCCGCAAGACCGGCATCCTGACCGGCCTCGGCGTCGCGAGCGGCGACTTCGTGCATACGCTGTTCGCGGCCGTCGGCCTGTCGGCGCTGCTGATGACCTCGGCGCTCGCGTTCAACGTCGTGAAGGTGGTCGGCGCCGCGTACCTGATCTACCTCGGCGTGCGCGCGCTGATCGAGAAGCCGTCCGATCCGTCGCTGCCGAGCGTGTCGCCCGTCACGCCGCTCAAGGCGTACCTGCAGGCGATTCCCGCCGAAGTGCTGAATCCGAAGACCGCGCTGTTCTTCCTCGCGTTCATGCCGCAGTTCGTGCATCCGGAACGCGGCTCGACGTTCGTGCAGTTCGCGGTGCTCGGGCTGATCTTCGTCGTGCTCAGCTCGCTCTACACGACGCTGATCGCGTGCTCGATCCGCCCGCTCGGCCGCCTCGTGAAGCGGCTCACGTGGCTCACGCGCTGGCAGGGGAAGATCATCGGCTCGATCTTCATCGCGCTCGGGCTGCGCGTGGCCGTGCAGCAGCGCTGACCCGCACGGCCGCATGACGTCCGCCGCGGCGCCCGCCGGCGAAGCCCTCTACACCGACCCGCGCCTCGTCGCCGCGTACGACCTGTTCAACGCGGGCGATCAGGATTTTGCGTTCTACGCCGCCGTGATCGGCGCCGGGCGGCAACGCATCCTCGATCTCGGCTGCGGCACCGGTACGTTCGCGCGCCGGCTCGCGGCGGCCGGGCATGACGTCGTCGCGATCGATCCCGCGCCGGCGATGATCGAATACGCGCGACGCCAGCCAAACGCCGAAGCCGTGCACTGGCTCGCGTGCGGGCTCGACAACCTGCCGCCCGACATACCCCCGTTCGATGCGGTCGTGATGACCGGGCATGCGTTCCAGTGCCTGCTGACCGACCCCGAAATCGACGCGACGCTGCGCGGTGTGCGGCGCGTGCTCGCCGATAGCGGTCGCTTCCTGTTCGAGACCCGCAACCCGCACATCGCGCCGTGGCGTGCATGGACGCCGGAGCATTCGGCACGCAGCGTCGAGTCGCGCGAATCGGGCATCGTCGATCTTCATCATGCGGTGCGCTCGGTGGACGGCGCGATCGTGACGTTCGACACGCACTACCGCTTCGGCCGCGACGATACGGCGCTGACGAACACGAGCCGGCTGCGCTTCATCGCGCAACCCGATCTGCAGGCGCGCGTGATCGCAGCCGGATTCTCGTCGGCGGACTGGTACGGCGACTGGCAACACGCGCCGTTCAACGCTGCGACCAGCGCGGAGATCATCGCGATCTGCCGCGCGTGAGCGCGCCTGCGTTCTTCTACGGCGTCAGCCCGCCACGGGCAGCGTGTCCACCGCATACGCATGCCGCAGCGTGCGGCCCAGCACCGGATCCTCCAGCTCGACTTCGAACCGCTCGGCCGGCCGGATGCCGCCGATCGCGGCAAGCGTGCCGCACAGCATCGCGGTGCCGTCGACGAAGCGGCCGTCGTGGCGCGCGAACTGCGCGAGCAGGTCGTCCGGTGCGCGCATCGCCGTCACCTTGCCTTCCTGATACAGCACGCGCTCGCCGTCGATCGTCGCATATGCACGCAGCACGAGCTGATCCCAGTGCCCGGCCACGTCGTCGAACTTCCACAGCGTGTTCGCGCACGGCTTGCCGCACATCTGCTTCGACACGGTGATCCCGTAGGTCTCGACTTCACGATCAGTGTGGTCGGACGCGATGCCGACGAACGTTTCGCCACCGTCGCGCACCAGCACGAACTCCGCTTCGCCGCTGCTCTGCCCGCCCGACACCCGGATCGCGGGCGACGGATCGAGACGATCGGCCGCGACGCGGTAGAACACGGGCGTCGTCGCCGGGCGCTTGACGCCCAGTTCCTCCAGCTCGCGGATGTGTTTCTCCATGGCGACCGTGTCGCGGCCGGTCCAGCCCGCGATCACGAGCGTGTCGATCGCGATCGCGCGCTCGGTGCGGCCGTCGCGACCGTCGATCGCGAACGTGATGGTTTTCATCGAATGCTCCTCGTGGCGGGCAGCGCACGCGCTGCGTGCCGCCGCCCGCCGTGTGTCGTTGATCGGCCGTGCTTATGCCGGGTCGTAGTAGTGGATCTCCAGCAGCACGCAGCCGCCGTTCGACTTGAACGGGCCATGCCATGCGCCGGGCGGACGCACCGCGTACGTGTAGCCCTTGAACGGCGTGCCGCCGTTGCCGTGCTCGTCGTTGCCGACGGTCAGGTCGCCCTCGACGAGAAACACCTCCTCCCAGTAGTCGTGCACGAACGGCTTCTTCGTATGCAGCCCGGCCGGCAGGCGCAGCAGGCGCGTGCGGCTGCCCCGCTTGCGCTCGGTATCGAGCGCGCCGGACAGGATCAGCTCCTGCGCGCCGGACGCCGGGTCGTAACCTTCCGGCAGCCGCCAGTCGCGCTGCATGTCCAGCGTGTGGAATTCGTCGTGAAGCTTGTTGATGGCCATCTGTCTCTCCTGTAAGCGATAGCGGTTGAGTCAGGCGCGGCGCGTCAGGCGGCGCGCGGCGTCGACAGTTCCTGGTTCAGCGAATAGCTGCCGAGCATCGAATCGACGAGATGCGACGCGCGCTGCCAGTCGTACGTGCGATACGCATGCCCCTTCGTGACGAACGACGCGCCGGCATAGAACAGCTCGTACTGGTTGTGGCGCGATGCGAATTCGGATCCGACCGCATCCCAAGCGAGCTTGAAGAACTTCACGCGCTCCTCGGACGAACATACGGGCGACTTCTGCGTCTTCTCGATGATGCGCAGCAGGTCGGGGTTCTCGAAGTCGCGCACGCTCGACGGCAGCATGATCATTCCGCCGCCGGCGAGCTCGCGCAGCGTGTTGAGCACCTTCGAGTAGAGCTGCTGCGTGACGACCTGCGAGCCGTACAGCATGTTGCGATCGGGCACGTAGAAGCCGTTGACGACGGTGCCCTTCGCTTCCATCCCGTAGACCCACGCCTCGACCATCGACGCTTCGGCCGCGAGCTGGCCCAGCGTTTCGCGCACCTGCGGGAACGTGTTCGTGCCGTTGACCTCGGAGATCTTCAGCCCGAGCCCGACGAGGAAGCGCAGCTTCGTCATGAGGCGCACCTGGCACTGGTAGTTCTGGTACACGTGCGCGGGCGTCGCGTGGAACTGCTTCGCGCACATCGCCGTGTTGCCGGCGACGAAGATCCGCTCCCACGGCACCTTCACGTCGTCGAAATACAGCACCGCGTCGTTCTCGTCGAAGCGGCTCGACAGCGGGTTGTCGAACACCGACGTCGCGTTCTCCTCGTACGACTTGCGCGACAGGATCTTCATGCCCTTCGCGTTCATCGGCACCGCGAACGACAGCGCGTACATCTCGTCGCCTTCGCGCAGCGGCTGGATGCAGCTGCAGAACACCTCGTTCGCCATGATCCCGCTCGTTGCGAGCATCTTCGCGCCGCGCACCGTGATGCCTTCGGCATCCTGATCGACGATGCCGACCGCGAGGTACTTGTCCTCCTGCTCGTGCGCGGCCTTCGACTGGTTCGCCTGCGGATTCACGATCACGTAGGTCAGGAACAGGTCGTTGTCGCGCGCATAGCGGTAGTAGTCGCGCAGTGCGCCCGCGCGCGCCGGATCATATTGCTCGAACACGTCGGCGCCCATGACCATACCGGACAGGCACGATGCGACATGATCGGGCGAACGACCCATGAAGCCGTAATGCAGTTCCGACCACGCCTCCATCGCGGCGCGGCGTTCGACGAGTTCGTCATAGGACGTCGGCAGTTGCCAGATCCGGCTGACGCGGTTGCCCGAGTCGGGCGATACGAACGTCATCTTCTCGACGTTCTCGTCGCGCGCCTGGTAGTCGTACAGGCTCGCGTAGCTGCGGATCGAATTGCGGAATGCCGCGTGCGCGGTCACGTCGCCGACCGGCTGGCCGTTCAGGTAGACCTGCCGCCCGTCGCGCAGCGACGCGATGTGCTGAGTCCCGTTCTTGATCATGATGTCCTCCAGGGTGGAATGAAGCGTGGTTTGCATTCAGGCGGACGGCACGTGCATGCCGTCGAGCGTGCGGTAGCGGCCGCCGAAGAAGATCAGCGGGCGCCCTTCCGAGCGCGCGCAATGCCGCGTCACGCGGCCGACGAAGATCACGTGATCGCCGCCGTCGTACTGCGCATAGGGTTCGCATTCGAAAGTCGCCAGCGCGTCGGGCAGCAGCACCGCGCCATCGTCATCGGCTGTGTCGGCACGCCAGCCCCACTTGTCGCCGTTCGCCTTCGCGAAGCAGTTCGACAGGTGCTGCTGCGTCTCGTCGAGCACGTTGACCGCATAGCCGCCCGCACCGGCCAGGTCGCCGAGGCTCAGGCTGCGACGGTCGACCGAGAACAGGATCAGCGGCGGGTCCAGCGACACCGAATTGAACGACGCGACCGTGATGCCGATCGGCATCCCCTCTTTGCGCGTGGCGGTAATCACCGCCACGCCCGTCGCGAACATCGACAGCGCGGTGCGAAAGCGCCGCTGCGCGTCGGCACCCGCGCCGGTTCCGGCATGGTTCTCGCTCATCTCGTCCTCCTTGGGTTGCATCGCCGGATTCCGCTGCGGAATCCGGCCCAACAAAGCACCGTTATTTAGCTTTGTTATTTAGCTTTTATTAAATGTAAACACAGAGGCAGGTTCAAGCTGTCGTAAACCCTGATCTTGAAAGCTTTGTTTGAAAGACAACCCTACTGGCGGGATGGATGTTGCGCGGCGCCCGTGAATGTCCACGTACACTGCGGCTACCCTATTCCCCGGTGCTTTCGGGCACTGCGGGAGACACCGCTTTCCGGAGCCGCTTCGATGCAATCCCGCCCGATCTACATGGACTACAGCGCGACGACGCCCGTCGATCCTCGCGTGGTCGACAAAATGGTGCCGTTCCTGCACGAGCAGTTCGGCAACCCGGCTTCACGCAGCCACAGCTACGGGTGGGATGCCGAGCAGGCCGTCGAGGACGCGCGCGCGCACGTCGCCGCGTTGCTCGGCGCCGATCCGCGCGAAATCGTGTGGACCTCCGGTGCGACCGAGGGCAACAACCTCGCGATCAAGGGTGCGGCGCACTTCTACCAGGGCAAGGGCAAGCATCTCGTCACGGTGAAGACCGAGCACAAGGCGGTGCTCGATACGTGCCGCGAACTCGAACGCCAGGGCTTCGACGTCACGTACCTCGACGTGCGGGAAGACGGCCTGCTCGATCTCGATACGGTGCAGCAGGCGCTGCGTGCCGATACGATCCTGGTATCGGTGATGCTTGCGAACAATGAAACGGGCGTGATCCAGCCGGTCGCCGAGATCGGCGCGCTGTGCCGCGCGCGCGGCATCGTGTTTCACTGCGACGCCGTGCAGGCAGCCGGCAAAATTCCGGTCGACGTGAATGCGTTGAACGTCGACCTGCTGACGGTGACCGCGCACAAGGTCTACGGCCCGAAGGGGATCGGCGCGTTATACGTGCGCCGCAAGCCGCGCGTGCGGATCGAAGCGCAGATGCACGGCGGCGGCCATGAGCGCGGGATGCGCTCGGGCACGCTGCCGACACACCAGATCGTCGGGATGGGCGAGGCGTTCCGGCTCGCGAAGGAAGAGATGGTGGAGGAAAGCCGACGCGTCGGCGCATTGCGCGACGGGCTGCTGGCCGGCCTGTCGACGCTCGACGAGGTTTACGTGAACGGTGACCTCGCCCGCCGGATTCCGCACAACCTGAACGTCAGCTTCAATTTCGTCGAAGGCGAATCGCTGATCATGGGAATCAAGGGGGTCGCGGTATCGTCAGGCTCCGCGTGCACGTCGGCATCGCTGGAGCCGTCGTACGTGCTGCGCGCGCTCGGCCGCAGCGACGAGCTTGCGCACAGCTCGATCCGCTTCACGCTCGGCCGCTTCACGACCGAAGCCGAAGTGGACAGCGTGATCGCGCAGGTGCGCGACACGGTCGGCAAGCTGCGCGCGCTGAGCCCGCTGTGGGACATGCATCTCGAAGGGGTCGACCTGAATACGATCGAGTGGGCCGCGCACTGAGCGCGTCCGGTGCATCAGGCCGGCCGGCGATCGCGGGCGGGCCTGCGGCTCGCGCGCGTCAGCTTTTTTCCTGGCGCGCGATCAGGTGGGCGAGATCGAGTGTCGCGCGGTCGCCGTTGGTGACGAGGCGGTCGATCACCGAGCAGAGTGCCTTGAATTCGGTCTTCGTCACGCCCTCGAACAGCACGTTGTTGATGCGCTGCTGCGTATCGGTAAGCGCCTTCAGCAGCTTCGAGCCGGCCGGCGTGACCGTGAGCCGCATCTTGCGCTTGTCGTCCGGGTCCGAGCGCTTGTCGATCAGGCCGAGCTTCTTCAGCTTGCCGGTCTCGATCGTGACGAATGCGCCGCTCAGGTGCAGGTGATCGGCGAGGCGGTTGACGGTCACGACGTCGTCGTGCGATAGATGCGCGACCGAGACGAGCAGCGAATACTGGATGCCGGTGAGGCCGATCAGCGAGCCGAAGCCGTCGCGCACCGACAGCAGGCGGGCCGCGAACGGCAGCAGCCCGTTGATCAGGTGGCGAAATTCCGTGTCCGTGCCGTCGATCAGGCAGGCCGGGTTGGTAATGGTCAGAACGGACTCCTCTTGCTGCTTGGCCATGACTTCGACGCTCCGTACGGTCATGCGAATTTAGCTTTGAAACGAAATTATACGGCAAAGGCACATGCGCCCCTGGCCCGGCCCGGCCGGTGCATGTGCCCCGATTTCCCGATACAGGAGCCACGTCCATGCCCTTCCCGCTTCATCCTGCAACGGTTCGCGCGCTGCTCGAATGCTATCTGCGCGCGAAGGACCTGAACCGGCCCGCGCTGATCGCCGACTGCTTCGCGGCCGACGCCGATCTGAGCTTTTCGCTCGCGAACGACGATATCGATTTTCCGCCGCGCGTGACGGGTGCGGCCGCGATTGCGCGTACGCTGGTCGAGGAATTCGGCGAGCGATTCGAGCGGTGCCGGACCTATTACGTCTGCACGGAACCCGAAGTCGACCCGCACGGCGTCAGCGGAATGTCGTGGCTCGTCGTGATGCGGCAGAAGGACAACGGCGCATTGCGGATCGGGCATGGCACGTACCGCTGGCAGTTCGCGGGCAACGACGAAAACGAAGACGTCGCGCGGATTGCCGCGCTGCATATTCATATCGCACGGATGGATACGATCGACGATCCGGAGTCGGCGAAACTCGATGCGCTGCACGCGGCGTTCGGGTATCCGTGGCTGCCGGCGCACGCGTTCGCGCACGGGCTCGCGGATGTCGCGGCGGCGCAGCCGGAGTGGGCCTTCCTGGCGCCGTTCCGGCAAGCAGCGGCGGCTGCATAACCGATCACGTCGGCCGCGTGCCAGGCCTTCCGGCTCCACGCGGCGCCCGCGCCGTCGGACTCGTCATGCCCCGTCGAGCGCCTGCCGCACGCCCTCCCAATCCAGCCCGAACCGCGCGAGATACTTGCGCAGCCGGTCCGCATCGTTCGGCTGCTTCTTGCTCTGCCGCGATACCGCGAACAGCGTGCGCCCGGCTTCCGACAGGGTTGCCGACGCGCGGCACACATCGAGCACGCGTTCGAGCTGCGCACGGTCGAACAGGTCGAGCTCCGCCGCCCGCGCGCCGAACACCGCGTCGACGCATGCATCGGACGCACCCGCGCCGCCCGGCGACGACCACGTGCGCGTCAGCCGTTCGACTTCCTGCTCGGCGAGCGCTTCGGTAATCCGCCCGGCATCGGCCAGCGTCGCCATCCGCGTGACCGACGCGGACAGCTCGCGGAAGTTGCCGGCCCACGCCGCGCGCGGCGATGCGGCGAACGCGAGATAGCGCCGCTTCGCCTCGACGTTGAAGCGCACCTGCTCGCCCTGCTCGCGGCCGAAACGGTCGAGTTCGAATTCGAGGTTCGGCTCGATGTCCTCGCGCCGCTCGGCCAGCCCCGGCAGTTCGTACGTCCACAGGTTGATCCGTGCGTAGAGATCCTCGCGGAACGTGCCGGCCGCCACCATCTGCCGCAGGTCGCGGTGCGTGCCCGCGATCAGCTCGAAATCGCTGGTCGCCTCGACGTCCGCGCCGACCGGCAGGAAACGCTTCTCCTCGATCGCCTTCAGCAGCATCGCCTGCTCGTCGAGCCCGAGTTCGCCGATCTCGTCGAGAAACAGCAGGCCGCCGTCCGCCGCGCGCAGCAGCCCGGCCCGCGCCGACTGCGCGCCCGTGAACGCGCCCTTCACATGACCGAACAGCGTCGACATCGCCGCGTCGCCGCGCAGCGTCGCGCAGTTGATCTCGATGAACGGGCCCGCGAGCCGATGGCGGCCGCGCTTCAGCTCGTACACGCGCTTCGCGAGAAACGACTTGCCGGCGCCCGTCGGCCCGACCAGCAGCATCGGCGCCCGCGAGCGCACGGCCACGCGCTCCAGTTGCTCGATCAGCGCATTGAAGCGCGCGTTGCGCGTCGCGATGCCGGCCTTCAGGAACGACACGGTTTCGTCGCGCTCGCGCGTGAAGCGCTGCGCGATGCGGTTGTAGCGCGACAGGTCGAGATCGATCACCGACATCGTGCCGGGCCCGCTCAGTCCTTCATCGGTCTTCTGCGGCGGCGCCGTTTGCGCGAGACGCGCAGGCAGGTAGCGCGCCTCCGCCAGCAGGAACCAGCAGATCTGCGCGACGTGCGTGCCCGTCGTGATGTGGATCAGGTAGTCCTCGCGGTCGAGATCGAACGGGTAGGCGCGCGCGAAATCGTGCAGCGTCGCGTAGACCTCCTCGAAATCCCACGGATCGCGAATCTCCATCGGAATGAGCCGCACGTCGGTGTGCGGCGAAACGCGCTCCAGATCCTGCTTCACGCGGTTCGCGAGCCGCGCGTAGTTCGGCGAGTGCAACAGTTCGAGCCGGTCGATCGGCGTGTCGCGCTGCTCGCACAGCGAAATCGTCGGTCGCCAGTTGCGCCAGCGGCGCTGCGAGCCGCCGCCCTGGTCGAGCACGGTGCCGAGAAAACCGATCGCAACAGTCTTTCGCATGTTTATCTCATAGGATAAGAAGCGATCTGATTGTATCGAATTTTCCTGATCGAGCTACCACGGGATTTGCAAGCCCCACCCGCCACTTGAAATAATTTCCCCTTTTACTTCAACGGCTTGAGATTTTTCTCGAGCATCAAACCACCCGCTGGCACGCTCCTCGCTTAATAGAAAGCGCCGGATGTCCCGCTGGCCCACGAGCCAGGGTTCACAAAGCCCTGCTGGTGCGCCGCCGCCGAACCTGGTTCGTCGCGGCAGTGCATGCCGCCATGGGCAGACGAAGGCAAACGGGCGCGCAAGGAGCTTCGCCCGGGTTCGAGTCCCGGGGCGCCCTCCGTTCGGAAGCTCATAGGTAGAGCAGCCGGCGCAAGCCGGTGTGTAGCGGGTTCGAATCCCGCTCGAACGCTGTCCGCAAGGACAGCTTTGTAATGAAAGCAGTACCCGCCGGTGCGGGCCGCAAGGCCCGCCGCGCGTCGGACCGGTTGCGGTTCCGCGCGATCGGCCGGGCGGCCGCACGGCCCGCGCAAAGGCGCACGACGACGCGATGCAGGATGCGTCGCCGTGCCCTTCGGCGCCGGGCCAGCGCGCCGCCCGCCCGGTTGCGTCGCCCCGCGATCCGCACGATGCGTGTCACCCGGCGGCCAATGAAGAAAAGGACAAGAATATGTGGATGCGACATGTAGTGAAAAAGAACGAACGCGCGCTGCTGATGAATGAGGGCGATTTCGTGAAGGTGCTCGAACCGGGTGTGTTCAAGGCCTTCGATCCGTTCAAGCGTTTGTCGGTGCAGACCGCGCGTCTCGACGCGCCGCTCGCCGACGCGGCACTGGCCGACTACCTGCGTCACGACGCATCGGACGTGCTCGCGCAGTACTTCGTCGCGATGGATCTCGCCGACGATGAAGCGGGCCTGCGCTACGAAGACGACGTGCTCGTCGAGATTCTGGCGCCGGGCACGCGCCGGCTGTACTGGCGCGGCCTGACCGCGCACCGTCTCGAACGCGTCGATCTCGCGCAGGACAGCATGCTGCCGGCCGCGCTCGTGAAGCGCATCGCGCAACCTGCGCTGCGTGCGCGGGGCGTGGCGGGCCTGACGGGCGTGCTGCTGGCGCAGGTGCCGGCGTACCACGTCGGCGTGCTGAAGATCGACGGCAAGATCGAGCGGCTGCTGGACGCAGGCGTGGCAGCGTTCTGGCGCTTCAATCGCGACGTCGCGATCGAACTCGTCGACCTGCGTTTGCAGGCGCTCGAAGTCGGCGGACAGGAAATCCTGACGCGCGACAAGGTCGCGCTGCGGCTGAACCTGTCGGCGACGTGGTGCTATGCGGACGTGCTGCATGCGTTCGGCCAGTTGCAGAAGCCGGTCGAACACCTGTATCGCGAGCTGCAGTTCGCGCTGCGATCGGCGGTCGGCACGCGCTCGCTCGACGAACTGCTGGAAGACAAGCAGTCGATCGACGACGTCGTGATCACGCAGGTGCGTGCCCGCCTCGGCCAATCGGGCGTGGAGGTGCGCAGCGTCGGCGTGAAGGATATCGTGCTGCCGGGCGACATGAAGACGATCCTCGCGCAGGTGGTCGAAGCGGAGAAGTCCGCACAGGCGAACGTGATTCGCCGCCGCGAGGAAACGGCAGCCACGCGTTCGCTGCTGAACACCGCGAAGGTGATGGAAGAAAACCCGACCGCGCTGCGGCTCAAGGAGCTGGAAACGCTCGAGCGCGTCGCGGAACGGATCGACCGCATCTCGGTGTTCGGCGGTCTCGACCAGGTGCTGAACGGACTCGTCAGCATCAAGGGCGCGCAATGAATGAACGGGCACGGCGCACGGGCGCCGTGCCTCATGAACAAGGTAGCAAGGTGATGAACATGAGTGAAATGGATTACCAGGTGATGGAACTGGCCAACGGCAAGCCGGTGAAGATGTGGACGCAAGGCGTGGCCGTTGAAGACGAAGCACGCGCGCAACTGCGCAACACCGCGCAGATGCCGTTCATCTTCAGCCACGTCGCGGTGATGCCGGACGTCCACCTCGGCAAGGGCTCGACGATCGGCAGCGTGATCCCGACGAAGGGCGCGATCATTCCGGCCGCGGTCGGCGTCGACATCGGCTGCGGGATGATGGCCGCGCGCACGACGCTGACGGCGTCCGACCTGCCGGATTCGCTCGCGGGCCTGCGCAGCGCGATCGAACGCGCGGTGCCGCACGGCCGCGCGCCGGGCCGCCGCGACCCGGGCGCGTGGGGCGACCGCACGCCGGCTGCCGTGACCGAATCGTGGAAGTCGCTGCAGCCGGGCTTCCAGCGGATCGTCGACAAGTATCCGAAGCTGGAAAAGACGAACCACTACGCGCATCTCGGCACGCTCGGCACCGGCAACCACTTCATCGAAGTGTGCGTCGACGAAGCGGGCCACGTGTGGTTCATGCTGCATAGCGGCTCGCGCGGCGTCGGCAATGCGATCGGCAGCCTGTTCATCGAACTCGCGCAGGCCGACATGCGGCAGCACATCGCGAACCTGCCGGATCGCAACCTCGCGTATTTCACCGAGGGCAGCCGGCACTTCGACGATTACGTCGAAGCGGTCGGCTGGGCGCAGGACTACGCGCGCCGCAACCGGCAGGCCATGATGGATGCGGTGATCGGCGCGGCGCGCAGCGTGATTACGAAGCCGTTCTCGGTCGACGAACACGCGGTGAACTGCCACCACAACTACGTGCAGCGTGAACGCCACTTCGGCGAAGACGTGCTCGTGACGCGCAAGGGCGCGGTGTCCGCGCAGAAGGGGCAGCTCGGGATCATTCCGGGCTCGATGGGGGCGAAGAGCTTCATCGTGCGCGGGCTCGGCAACCCGGAAAGCTTTTGCTCGTGCAGCCACGGTGCAGGCCGGACGATGAGCCGCACCGAAGCGAAGCGCCGCTTCACGGTCGACGACCAGGTGAAGGCGACCCAGGGCGTCGAATGCCGGAAGGACTCGGGCGTCGTCGACGAAATCCCGATGGCCTACAAGGACATCGACGCGGTGATGGCGGCCCAGCGCAGCCTCGTCGAAGTGGTGCATACGCTGCGCCAGGTGGTGTGCGTGAAAGGATAGCGCGGTGCGCGGCCGATGGCCGGCGGCCGCGCACAACGAAAGGGAAGCAACAACAATGAAAACGGAAAAATTGACGGCCGTGCGCAGCGCGCACCCGGTCGCCCCGGCCGTGCGGGCGCGCGTGATGGCGGAGCTCGCGGAAGTCGAACGCCGCCACGACGTGAGCGTGCTGTTCGCCTGCGAATCGGGCAGCCGCGGCTGGGGGTTCGCATCGCCTGACAGCGACTACGACGTGCGCTTCGTGTATGCGCACCGGCGCGACTGGTACCTGAGCGTCGAACCGCAACGCGACGTGATCGAGCGGCCGCTCGACGACGAGCTCGACGTCAGCGGCTGGGAGCTGCGCAAGGCGCTGCAATTGCTGCGCCGCTCGAACCCGACGCTGCTCGAATGGCTCGACTCGCCCGTCGTGTATCGCGAAGACGCGCGCTGGGCGCCGCGGCTCAGGTCGCTGGCGTCGGCGTTCTTCTCGCCGATGCGGGGGCGTCATCACTACCTCGCAATGGCGAAGAAGAACTTCCGCGGCTATCTGCAAGGCGACACGGTGCGTTACAAGAAGTACCTGTACGTGTTGCGGCCGCTGCTCGCGGTGCGCTGGATCGACTCGGGGCTCGGGATGCCGCCGATGCGCTTCGCGGATCTCGTCGACGGCACCGTGCACGAGCCGGCGGTGCGCGCGGAGCTCGACGCGCTGCTCGCGCTGAAGATGAGCGCGAACGAAAGCGAATACGGGCCGCGCCGGCCGGCGATCCACGCGCTCGTCGAGACGATGCTCGCCGATGCCGAACACGATCGCGAATACAAGCGGCCGTGGGGCGACGTGGCGATGCTCGACGCGTTCCTGCGCGACGTGGTCGACGGCCGATGAAAAGCGAACAGCGCGACGCCCTCGGGTGTCGCGCCGTTTTCGCATTCGCACTTGTCCGATCAATGCAGGCCAGCAATGCACGTGCCCGCACACAACGCGTCGCCGTCACGATCGCAGCCCATTGCGGCGGTATACTCGATGCCGTTCGGTAAAGCGCGTCGCCGCATGCGCCGCAGCCTTCGACCTGCTCCGCTTGCTGACGATGCGCTTGCCGTCCGACGTCTTCCGCCCGCCCATCCACAGTCGATACGAACCGTCATGTCGCACCGCCTTTCGCTCGCCATCGCCACCCTCCTCGCCGTTTCCCCGATCGTTGCCCAGGCTCGCCCGCTCGCGCGGCCGCCGGTCGAACGCGATTTCAAGAACTGGTCGGTCGTCTGCGACAACGGCAACCGTTGCATTGCCGAAAGCCACGCCGACGATATCGACGACGCACGCACCCGCGTCATCCTGCGCGTGACGCGCGATGCCGGCCCGGACGCGCAAGCATCGCTCGACATCTACGCGTCGGCGCCGCTGGACCTGCGCACCACGCGCGTGGACGGCCGCCCGTTCGATGCAATGGCGGCCCAATGGCATGCGTTCGGCGGCAAGCCGGACGATGACGAAGCACACCCGTTCCGGGTCCGGACCACAGATCCGGCAACGGTTGCCGCATGGCTCACCGCATCGCGCAATGCGCAACTGCTGAGCTTCGGCGATCCGGCGTCGGCACAAACCGCTCGCACGCCGTTGACGGGATTGAGTGCCGCGCTGCTGCTGATCGACGACACGCAGGGCCGTGTCGGCACCGTCACGGCCCTGCTGCGCCCCGGCACGCGGCCCGCGTCGTCGGTGCCCGCAGCACCCGCGCTGCCACCCGCCGTCACGCCGGCACCGGCCGTCGCGAACCTGTCGGCCGCCGAGCAGCGCCCGCTCGTCGACGCGGTGCTCGCAAAGTTCGGCGACGACGTGAAGCAATGCGCGGCCGATGTCGAAGACGAAATGTCGGCAAGCGATCGCAAGAAGGCGTCGCGCGCCGTGGCGATCTCCGCCGACGAAGCGCTGGTCGCGATACCGTGCCAGACGAGCAGCATGTATAACCACACCGACCTGTGGTATCGCGTGCGACGCACGGCACCGTTCGCACCGACGGCGATGAATTTCGGCGAGAACGCGAACGCGGGACTCGATTCAGCGTCGTTCGCGAACGAGCTGACCGAGGCCGGCTACGACCGCACCAGCGCGACGCTGTCGAGCAAGGTCCGGCTGCGCAGTGCAGGCGATTGCGGCTCGACCGCATCGTGGATCTTCGACGGCCGGCGCTTCATGCTCTCCGACATCGCCACGCACGGCGCCTGCAACGGCCTGTTCGACGATCAATGGCCACGCCTGTATCGACGGGCCGATGCGGCGGGGAGCCGCTGACGCGCGCATCGCACCGCAACACGCCGGCAGACATAACCCATAACAAACCGAGGGCCGCACCATGTATCTCCCGTTCATCGACGCGTCGCGCAATGCGAGCGCGACGTGGCGCACGCGCGGCTGGCGCGGCGCGCTTGCGTTCGCGCTGATCGCCGTCACCACGTTCGCGTCGGCGCCCGTGCGTGCGGCAAGCGCCGACGATTCGGTCGAAATCCCGTTCTGGTCGCGTAACTGGACCGGCACGATCGGCAACCGGCATGTCGAAGTGTCGTTGTCGCGCGTGGCCGACACGGTATCGGGCTGGTACTGCTACGCGCCCTGCACGTCCGACAAACGCTATCGGCTCGCATTGAAGGGAACGCTCGATGCACACGGCGCCACGCTGTCGGAACGCGACAGCGGCGCGAAAGCGAACGCCGATCGCGTGACGGGTACGTGGCATGCTGCATCCCTCGACAACGCCGTGACCGGCACGTGGGCGTCGCCGGACGGCAAGCGCACACTGCCCGTCTCGCTCGCACCGAAACAAGACGGCCGGCCGTTCCCTTATGAGATCCGTCTCGTCGCGGACAAGCTGCCGGACGACAGCGGTTCATGCAACGACCCGCCGCACGTCTCCGCGATCCGTCTGTACGATCGCGGCCGCCTCGTACAGACACTGCAGACGGATTCGCAAGGCACCTGCAGCCTGTCCACGCCCGATTTCGCCGACGTCAACTTCGACGGCTGGCCCGACCTGATGCTTGCGCAAGGGATGGGGGCGAGCCCAAACATTCCCTACCAGACGTGGATTTACGATCCGAAAACGCGGCGCTTCGTCGATGCGCCGCAGGGGCTGCAGGGCATCACGTCGCCGGATTTCGATCCCCAGCACCGGATCATCTGGACGAGCTGGCGCGCGAGCTGCTGCGAGCATGGCGTGACAACCTACCGCTGGCAGGGCAACGACGTGAAGGAGGTCGACTCGGCCAGCAGCTACATGCTGCCGGTGCTCGACGGGAACACGCGCCGCTATTGCTACGTCGTGCCCGGCTACGGCGACGGTTACATCGAGTTTCCGCAGCGTATCGAGCAGACCGACACCGGGCTGCGTTCGACACTGGGCAACCCGAAGGAGTGCGAGGCGAACGATTCGCCGTGGATGTCGCGCGTGTACATCGATATCTGGAAGCCGGGCGCACCCGGCCATGCGCCGACGCTGGTGCGCACCGAGAAGGTCACGTGGAAGCGCACGCAAACCCGCGCCGGCATGAAGTTCTGCCCCGATGTCCCGTTCTACGACAACGGCCGCATCCGCCGCATCGTGCTGCGCGACGATCCCGACCAGTGCGAAGAGAAGAATCCCGACAAGAACTAGCGTGCGGTACGACCGCACGCACGTACCGCCATCACATTACGCACCGACTACGCGCCGACGATCGAAATCGAGAACCCGTCCCAGCCCTTCTGCCCGACCGTCTGCACGGCGGTCGTCGTGAGGTTCGGGGTGGCCGCGAGACGCGCGAACCCGTCGCGTACGCCGACCACGTCGGGCTCGCGATTGTCAGGATCGGCCACACGCCCGCCGCGCACGACGTTGTCGACGACGATCACCGTGCCGGGCCGCGACAGCTTCAGCGCCGCGTCGAGATAGACCGGGTTGTTGTCCTTGTCCGCATCGATGAAGATGAAATCGAACGGCGCTTCACCCGCGTCGACGAGCCGCGCGAGGCTGTCCTTCGCGCTGCCGACCACCACCGTCACGACTTCCGCGAACCCCGCACGCGCGATGTTCCGCGTCGCGACCTTTGCATGCTCGGGGTTCAGTTCCAGTGTCACGAGCTTGCCGCCCGGCGGCAACGCGCGCGCGAGCCAGATCGTGCTGTAGCCGCCGAGCGTGCCGACCTCGAGGATCCGGCGTGCGCCGCGGATCGTCGCGAGCAGTTGCAGCAGCTTGCCCTGGTTCGGCGCGACGTTGATCGCGGGCAGCCCGGCCGCGTCGCTCGCCGCCAGCGCGGCGTCGAGCGCGTCGTCGGACGGCACGAGCGTCGCGGAAAAATACGCATCCACCTGGTTCCAATGATCCTGATTCATCGTGCACCCCTTGTTTGCGGAACAGGCATTTTATGCGCCGCGCCGCCATAAGCAACAAACCATTCGTTCTAAGGGTAGCCGCGCACGTGCTCCTATAATCGCTCGACCACCACAACAACAGAAGGAGCACCCATGACCGATCAGGCCGTATCGAACTGGCGTCTCGAAACCATCGCCGTGCACGGCGGTTATCGTCCCGACCCGACCACGCGCGCAGTCGCCGTACCGATCTACCAGACCGTTGCGTACGCATTCGACGACACGCAGCACGGCGCCGATCTGTTCGACCTGAAGGTCCAGGGCAACATCTACACGCGGATCATGAACCCGACGACGGACGTGCTCGAGCAGCGGATCGCCGCGCTCGAGGGCGGCATCGGCGCGCTGGCGCTTGCATCGGGGCAATCGGCCGTCACGTACGCGATCCAGACGATCGCCGAAGCCGGCGACAACATCGTGTCCGCGAGTTCGCTGTACGGCGGCACCTACAACCTGTTCGCACATACGCTGCCGCAATACGGGATCACGACGCGCTTCGCCGATCCGCGCGAACCCGCATCGTTCGAGCCGCTGATCGACGCGCGCACGAAGGCGATCTTCGCGGAATCGGTCGGCAACCCGCTCGGCAACGTCACCGACATCGCCGCGCTCGCGGAAGTCGCGCATCGCCACGGCATCCCGCTGATCGTCGACAACACGGTGCCGTCGCCGTACCTGCTGCGCCCGTTCGAGCACGGCGCGGATATCGTCGTGCATTCGCTGACGAAGTATCTCGGCGGGCACGGCACGAGCCTCGGCGGCGCGATCGTCGATTCGGGCAAGTTCCCGTGGGCCGAGCATGCGGACCGCTTCAAGCGGCTGAACGAGCCCGACGTCAGCTATCACGGCGTCGTCTACACGGAAGCGTTCGGGCCGGCCGCCTATATCGGTCGCGCGCGCGTGGTGCCGCTGCGCAACATGGGCGCGGCGATCTCGCCGTTCAATGCGTTCCAGATCCTGCAGGGCATTGAAACACTGGCGCTGCGCGTCGAGCGGATCAGCGACAACGCGCTGAAGATCGCGCAGCATCTCGCGCGCCACGAAAACGTCGAATGGGTGAACTACGCGGGCCTGCCCGATCACCCCGACCATCCGCTCGTCGCGCGCTACCTGTCGGGTCGCGCGCCGGGCATCCTGACGTTCGGCGTGAAGGGCGGCCGCGACGGCGGTGCGAAATTCCAGGACGCGCTGAAGCTGTTCACGCGGCTCGTCAACATCGGCGACACGAAATCGCTCGCGACGCACCCGGCATCGACGACGCACCGGCAACTGTCGCCGGCCGAACTCGCGAAGGCCGGCGTGAAGGAAGAAACGGTGCGGCTGTCGATCGGCATCGAGCATATCGACGACCTGCTCGCCGATCTCGACCAGGCGCTCGCGCAGCTTTGACCGGCACGGGCGCGCCGGCTTGCCGGTGCGCCCTGCATCGAATGTGTTGACCTTGAAGCGGCTTCAAGGTGTTCAATCCCCGGTTGATGCCGGGGCAACGCCCGGCGTGTACGAACCAACCGTACCATGCCGCCGGGCAGCCAGACGCTGAGCCCGCCGCGGTACGCCAACCGTCCGAGAGGCCTCATGACACCGACCGCGAAGCTTGCGCTGCTTACGTTACCGCCCGTGCTGGCGGCTTGTTTCGGCGCCCTCGCGGCCGCCTGGCGCGCACCCGGCCCGAAAACGTCCAGCGTCATCCAGCATTTCACCGGCGGCATCGTGTTCGCGGCAGCGGCGCTCGAACTGCTGCCGCAGGACCGCGCGCATGCGCTGTTTCCGGTCGTCGTCGGCTTCGTGCTCGGCATCGCGCTGATGCTCGCGATCCGTGCGCTGTCGGGTGCGATCGAGACGCGCTTCGAGGAAGCGCGGCTGCCCGTGAGCCTGATCATCGTCACCGCAATCGACCTCGTCATCGACGGCCTCGTGCTCGGCATCGCGTTCTCCGCGAGCGACGAAAGCGGCATCATCCTGACCGTCGCGCTGACGCTCGAGGTGCTGTTCCTCGCGCTGTCGGTCAGCGCGGCGCTGGCGGCCGCCGGCATCGGCCGCCTGCTATCGATCGTCGTGCCGGTCGGGCTCGCGGCGCTGCTGAGCCTCGCGGCCGTGGCCGGCAACGCGGTGTTCGCCGGACTTCCGCCCAATATCTACGCGGCGCTGCTCGGACTGGGCACCGTCGCGCTGCTGTACCTCGTCACCGAAGAACTGCTGGTCGAAGCGCACGAGGTACCCGAAACGCCGTTCGCGACGGCCGCGTTCTTCATCGGCTTCATCGTGTTCTTCCTGATCGAAGGATCGGTGAAGGCCGGATAAGCCAGGCGCACACCGGCTACCACGTGGTCGCGCCGGTTGGATACGTATCGACGATGCGCGTGCCGTTGGCGGGCGTCACGCCTTCGTTGCGCAGCGCGGCCCACAGATCGATCGCATGTTCGCGCGACTTGCGGCTGCCGTCGTCGGTCAGCACGTTCAGCGCGATCACTTCATCACCTGTCGTCAGTTGCAGTTGCTCCTTCAGCTTGCGTGACTGATACGACGCGGTGCGGATGTCGCCGAGCAGGATCCGCTTCTCCGCGACATTCGATCCGCCGCCTGCATCGGCCGGCACGAGCGTCAGCCGGCCGTTGTCGACCTCGCATTGCCCTTGCGTGAACGTCGCGCTCCACGCGCCTGCCGGCACGGCCGCGAACTCGCAGCGCATCCGCTCGTTCGCACGCCGGCCGACATCATGCGCCGACGCGTGCGACAGCGCACGTTCCGGCCAGCCGGCCGCCATCGCGGCCGTCGACATCAGGCACGCCGCGAGCACGATTCCTTTCGCGAAATGACGCATGGCACTCTCCTCTTCGTGTGGGTTGCAGCCGACGGGCAGCGCGCCGGTCGGCCGCGAATGAACGATCAACGAACCGTAAAACGGTTGTCGTGCGCATCGACCAGCGGCGCCGCCTCGTCGCGATGCACCGTCGCGCGATGGATCTCCTGGTTGCGTGCGACGGTGGCCGGGCTCGCCGGGTAGTCGTGATTCGGGCTCGGGATCACGCCGTCGTGGCGCGCACGCACCAGTTCCTGACGGACTTCCTGCCGGGTCTTCTGCTGCGCGGCCACCGCTTGCGAGAAGGCCGCAATCGACAGTGCGGCAGCGGCGATGACAATCATCGGTCGCGGAATGTTCATGCTGTTCGCTCCTTGCTGGTAATCCGTGACAGGAGCCTTCACTTTGATCCGGCGGCGGTGCGGAATCGTGATCGCAGCATGACGGTTTCGTCACCGCCGCAACATGCCCTGCATCGCACTGCGAATGAAAAATCGTCCTGGGCGTCTGCGCCCATGACGCGGCGATGACATTTTTCTCATTTGTCCCTCACCTTCACGATCCGAACGCTTTCCAGAATCGGCAGCGCGATTGCGATATTCCGCGCCCGCCAGCACAACGCGCGGCGCGGAATCGACCAATGCACGAAACGATCATCTTGAACCTCAGGGGCACACCATGAAAACTCCAGTTCGGCTCGCCATGATGTCGGGGGCGCTGCTCGCGACCGCTCACGCGGCACACGCGTCGGAAGTCACGCTGTACGGCCTGTTCGATACGTCGCTGACTTATGTATGGAACGCCAACGCGGAAGGCAAGAATCTCGTCGGCCTCGGCAACGGCAACCTGCTCGGCAACCGCTTCGGCGTGAAGGGCGCGGAAGATCTGGGCGGCGGGTTGAAAGCGATCTTCACGCTGGAAAACGGCTTCAACCCGAACACCGGCGCGCTCGGGCAAGGCAACCGGATGTTCGGCCGGCAGGCATTCGTCGGCCTCGAAAGCGCGCGCTGGGGCACGCTGACGCTCGGCCGCCAGTACGACGCGCTCGCGGATGTCGCATGGCCGGTCACCGGCGACTTCTACTTCGGCAGTGTCTATGCGACACCCGGCGACGTCGACAACTACGACACGTCGTCGCGCACCGACAACGCGGTGAAATACACGTCGCCCATGATCAACGGATTCCAGTTCGTCGGCATGTACGCGCTCGGCGGCGTGGCCGGCAAGAGCGGCGCCGGGCAAACCTGGTCGGCCGGCCTGTCGTACAGCAACGGCCCGGTCGACCTGGCTGGCGGCTATTACTACGCGGCCAATCGTTCATCGCTCGCCAACGGCATCCGCACCGGCTGGAACGGCACCTCCGACGGCACATTCGACGGGTCGCTGGTCAATGGCGGCTACATCTCGGCGAAATCGATCGGCATCGCGCGCGGTGCGTTGCGCTACAACTTCGCGCCGTTCGCGGTCGGCATCGACTACAGCAACGCGCTGTACAAGGCCGATGCGATGTCCGCGTTTCGGAGCACGCAGAAGTACGACACCGCGCGCGGATTCTTCAACTACCAGGCGACGCCCAGCCTGCTCGTCGGTGTCGGCTACAGCTACACGCGTGCCCGCGGCGATACGAGCGCGACTTACCATCAGGTGTCCGCCGGCGCCGATTACGTGCTGTCGAAGCGTACCGACCTTTACGCGGTCGGTGCATGGCAACGCGCGAACGGCGAGCAGCGCACGCTCGACGGCGGCACGCAAACGGCGCAGGCGTCGATCGGCTCGTATGGCTATGGCGGCACGCGCACGCAGGGCATCGTCAATCTCGGGCTGCGCCACCGGTTCTGATCGCGGCGGCGATACGCGCGCAACGTGACGAAAATTTCATGTTCCGATCAGCTTCGCGAAGCGTCGTATCGCTACGATCGGAAACGTGACGGGCAGCGCCCGTTCCAGACCACGCAAGCGGGTCGCTGCCGCACGGCACGTCACGCGTTAAGCCCGGACACGTCGAGTGCCGGGCTTCTTTTTTGGTTGCGCGCCGATGATCAGGGCGTTGAATTGCGCTGTGGAAACAGGCAGTTGTGCGTTTTCACGTACAGGTTCGGATTGCCGCAGCGATGCCCGGCATAGTCGATCTGCTCGCCGGGCATGAGGTCGGCCGGCACCGGCTTTTCCGCGGCGGCCGGTGCCGCCTGCGCGGTTGGCGTTGTGCCGGAACGTGTCGATGCGCAGCCCGCGAACAACGGGACAATCAGGACTGCGATCAAGGCTAGGCGAATGGCGGGACGATGCACTTTTCAAGTCCGGTGTGAAAGTCAGAACAGGGCCGCCCGCTTTCCATACAGCTGTCGCGAACGGCGCGAATGCCGCCGGCCACATCGACCCTCGGCAGACTTCATGTTCCGCTTCCCGATCAACGCGCCCATGACGCGAACATGACGATTGCGTCATGTCGGTCGCATCCGAACGGTGCATCTCCGCGTGACGCAATCTGACGATTTTTTCATCTCGCGATCACGATCACGCACGGCTGCTTTCGCATACTGGGTACATGGTTCGCCACCCGGCGGCCCTGATCAAGGAGAGCACTCAATGAAAACGGCAAAACTCGCAGCACTGTTCGTCACCGCCACGCTGTCGCTCGGCATGACCACGCAGGCCGCGTTCGCGCAGACGCAAACGCAGGGCAAGACCCGCACGCAGGTCGTCAATGAACTGAAGCAGGCACAGCACGACGGCGTCGTGCCGACGAGCAAGACGCAATACCCGCCGACCGGCGAGCTCATCGCACGCAACAAGGAGCTTCACGGGATTTCGGTGCATGGCGGCGAGAAAAAGCCGCAGACCGACAATCACGACAACCTGACCGCGCGGTAATGACGCTCGGCCACACGACCGCGGGCAGCGCACCGCGCGCGGCCGCCTCATGGCGAACGCGCGGGCGTGCCCGCCCGCGGTGTCAGGTACTGATGGCCGCCGGCCGTTTCAGTTCGGCCGGCTGGCGTGGAAAGCGCAGCCAGAACGTCGTGCGGCGGCCGGGGTCGCTGTCGACGCCGCATTCGCCGCCGTGGTTGTCCATGATCGACCGGACGATCGCGAGGCCGAGCCCGGTACCCGACGCCGAATTGTGCCGAGACGGATCGACGCGATAGAAACGCTCGAAGATCCGCCCGACATGCTCCGCGGCAATACCGGGCCCCGTATCCGACACGGCGATCGTCGTCGCACCGCCCTGCTCCACGCAATCGATCGCCACGATGCTGCCGCGCGGCGCGTAGGCCAGCGCATTCGACAGCAAGTTGCTCAGCGCGCGCTGATACAGCGTCAGATCCGCATCGACCCACGCATGGCCGTCGACCTTCACGGTCACGCCGGCATCCTCCGCAAGCGGCTCGTAGTAGCCGGCGACGCGCGCCGCCTCTTCCGACGCATCCAGGCGCCGCACGCTGATTGACGTGCCGGCCTGTTCCGAACGCGCGAGAAACAGCATGTCCTCGATCATCCGTGACAGCCGCTGGTATTCGTCGATGCTCGACTCGATCACGTTCCGGTATTCATCCGCGCTGCGCGGCTGCGACAGCACGACTTGTGCAGCCGCCTGCAGGTTCGTGAGCGGCGTGCGCATGTCGTGCGCGAGATTCGACGAGAACTGGCTCAGCCGCGTGAACGATTCGCTCAGCCGCTCGAGCATCCCGTTGAACGCATGCTCGAGCTCCTTCAACTCGCCGGCCGTATCGAGCGCCGGCAGCGGATGGGCGAGCCGGCTCGTCGACATCTGCTCGGCGCGTGCCGCGAACCGCCGCAGCGGGCTCAACCCGAGCGCCGCGATGCCGTACGCGAACGCGGCCGCGAGCACCACGCCGAACACCTCGATCACGACGATCGTATAAGCGTGCGTGCGCAGCAACAGCACGTCGGCGCTGCGGTCGTACTGCACCACGACGCGCACCACGGGCGCGCCCGCGCCGGCCAGCGGCACATTCGTCACCAGATACTGGTGCCGCGCGCCGGGCGGCGCGACGCCGACCGGCACGCGCCCCGCATCCAGCGACATGAGCGGCGCAACCAGGCGGAAGCCGAGCGTGCCGACCAGGCGCGTACCCGTGGCATCGAAGATCGCGAGATCCATGTTCGGATGGCCGTGCAACTGGTCGATCCAGATATCGGTATTGCGCGCGACGTCGGCGGTCGAGCGCGCTTCGCCCAGGTGCGCGCCCAACGCGGCGGAAATGCCGGCCATCTGCTCGGCCGCCGTCGTTTCGACGCGATTGCTCAGCGCTTCATAGAGTGCAACACCGCTCGACGCGAGGATTACCGACGTCGACAGGATGATCAGCGCGGTCAGGCGTCCGCGCAGCGTACGCGGCAGCAGGCGCGCGATCATGTCGCGCTGCCGCCGCGCGCCTCGAGCACGTAGCCCATCCCGCGCACGGTGTGGATCAGCTTCGGATCGTACGCGTCGTCGATCTTCGAGCGCAGGCGCCGGATCGCCGAATCGACGACGTTCGTGTCGCTGTTGAAATTCATGTCCCACACCTGCGACGCGATCGTCGCGCGCGGCAGGATCTCGCCCTCGCGGCGCATCAGCAGCCACAGCAGCGCGAATTCCTTCGCGGTCAGCAGGATCGTGTCGCCCTGCCGGGTGGCCTTGCGGCGCGTCAGGTCGAGTTCGAGGTCGGCCACGCGCAGCGTGTTCGAATCGCGCGGCTGGCCGCGCCGCAGGATCGACTTGATGCGCGCGGTCAGCTCGACGAAGTCGAACGGCTTCGCGAGATAGTCGTCGGCGCCGAGCTCGAGCCCCTTCACGCGATCGCCGACATCGTCGCGCGCGGTCAGGAACAGCACGGGCGTCGACTTGCTGCGCCGCAGGTTCTGCAGCAGCGTCCAGCCGTCCTGCCCGGGCAGCATCACGTCGAGCACGAGCAGGTCGTACTCCTCGGTCTCGGCCTGGTGCTGGCCCGTGATGCCGTCCTCGACCCAGTCGACGACATAGCCGGCCTCGGTGAGACCCTTGCGCAGGTACGCGCCCGTCTTCGGTTCATCTTCGACAATCAGAATTCGCATCACGCATTACCCTTGAAGAAACCCAGCCGGCGCAGCACGCCCGAGCCGAAGCCGCCGCGCAACGCCGCGCGCCACGACACCGCATGGCTGACACGGTACAGCACGGGCAGCACCAGCAGCGTCAGCGCCGTGGACGACAGGATACCGCCGATCACGACCGTCGCGAGCGGGCGCTGTACCTCGGCGCCGGTGCCGGTCGCGAACGCCATCGGCAGGAAGCCGAGCGACGCGACGAGCGCGGTCATCAGCACCGGCCTCAGCCGCGTAAGCGCGCCTTCGCGCACGGCGGCCTCGAGCGGCATCCCTTCGTCGCGCAGGTTGCGGATGAACGAGATCATCACGAGCCCGTTGAGCACGGCCACGCCCGACAGCGCGATGAAGCCGACCGCCGCCGTGATCGACAGCGGAATCCCGCGCAGCCACAGCGATACGACGCCACCGCTCAGCGCGAACGGAATGCCGGTGAACACGAGCAACCCGTCCTTCACGTTGTTGAACATCACGAACAGCAGCACGAACACCATGAACAGCGCGAGCGGCACGACGAGCTTCAGGCGCTCGCTCGCGCTTTGCAACTGCTCGAACTGGCCGCCCCACGACACCCAGTAACCGGCCGGCACGCGCACATCCTGCTGCAGCTGCTCGCGCGCATCGGCGACGAATGAGCCGACGTCGCGCCCGCGCACGTTCGCGCTGACGACCACTCGCCGCTTGCCGTCCTCGCGGCTGATCTGGTTCGGGCCCGGCGCGACGTCGATCGTCGCGAGCTCTGCGAGCGGCACGTACGGCGCCGCCGCGAGCGGTGCGCTGGCGCCGGCCGCCGGTGCGGGCAGCGCGATCGGCAGCCGCTTGATCGCCTCGATGTCCGAGCGCAGCTCGTCGGGCAGCCGCACGACGATGTCGAAGCGGCGGTCGCCCTGGAACAGCGTGCCGGCCTTCTGCCCGCCGACGGCCGCGGCCACCGAGTCCTGCAGGTCCGCAACGCTCACGCCGTAGCGCGCGAGCTTGTCGCGGTCGAGGTTGACGGTCAGCACGGGCAGGCCGGTGGTCTGCTCGACCTTCACCTCCGACGCGCCCGGGACCTTCTGCAGCGCGGCCGCGATCTGCTCGCCGGTCTGGTTCAGCACAACCATGTCGTCGCCGAAGATCTTCACGGCGACGTCGCTGCGCACGCCCGAAATCAGTTCGTTGAAGCGCAGCTGGATCGGCTGCGAGAACTCGTAGGCGTTGCCCGGCAGCTCGGCGAGCGCGTCCTCGATCTCGCGCACGAGCTGGTCGCGCGGCTTCTTCGGGTCGGGCCACTTGTCGGCAGGCTTCAGCATGATGTAGCCGTCCGACAGGTTCGGCGGCATCGGGTCGGCCGCGATCTCGGCCGTGCCGGTGCGCGCGAACACGCGCTCGATCTCGGGGAAGCGCGCCTTCAGCGTCTTCTCGATCGATTTCTGCATCTCCACCGACTGCGACAGGCTCGTGCCGGGAATCCGCAGCGCGGACACGGCCAGGTCGCCTTCGTTGAGGCTCGGGATGAACTCGCTGCCGAGCCGCGTGGAGAGCCCGAGCGTGACCAGCACGATCGCGCCCGCGCCGATCATCACGCGCGCCGGACGCGTCATGAACGCAGCGAGCGCCGGCTCGTACGCGCGCCGCGCCCAGCCCATCAGCCGGTTCTCCTTCTCCTCGACGCGCTCGCCGATGAACAGCGCGACGGCCGCCGGAATGAACGTGACGGTCAGCACCATCGCGGCCGCGAGCGCCATCACGACGGTAATGGCCATCGGGTGGAACATCTTGCCTTCGACGCCGGTCAGCGCAAAGATCGGCAGGTACACGACCATGATGATCAGTTGCCCGAAGATCAGCGCGCGACGCGCTTCCTGCGACGCACCAAACACCTCCGCGAAACGCTCGTCACGCGTGAGCGGCCGGCCGGCGGCGGCCTGCGCGTGCGCAAGCCGCCTCACGCAGTTCTCGACGATCACCACCGCGCCGTCGACGATGATCCCGAAGTCGAGCGCGCCGAGGCTCATCAGGTTCGCGCTCACCTTCGCGTTCACCATCCCGGTGAAGGTCATCAGCATCGACAGCGGGATCACGAGCGCGGTGATCAGCGCCGCGCGCATGTTGCCGAGGAACAGGAACAGCACGGCGATCACGAGGATCGCGCCTTCGAGCAGGTTCTTCTTCACCGTCGCGACGGCCTTCTCGACGAGCACGGTGCGGTCGTACACCGGAATCGCCTTCACGCCGGACGGCAGCGTGCGGTTCACGTCCTCCATCTTCGCGGCAACGGCCTTCGCGACCGTGCGGCTGTTCTCGCCCATCAGCATGAAGACCGTGCCAAGCACGACCTCCTCGCCGTCCGACGTCGCCGCGCCGGTGCGCAGCTCGCGGCCGATATCGACCAGCCCGACGTCCTTCATCCGTACCGGCACGCCACCGACGTTGGTCAGCACGATGTTCGCGATGTCGTCGACGGTGCGTGCCTGGCCCGGCACGCGCACGAGGTATTGCTCGCCGCGCTTCTCGATGTAGCCGGCACCGACGTTGTCGTTGTTGCGTTCCAGCGCGCGCACGACGTCGGCGAGCGTCAGCCCGTACGACATCAG
The DNA here is from genome assembly GCF_902499335.1 of Burkholderia lata. Taxonomy (GTDB): domain Bacteria; phylum Pseudomonadota; class Gammaproteobacteria; order Burkholderiales; family Burkholderiaceae; genus Burkholderia; species Burkholderia lata_B. The sequence goes on from NZ_CABVQK010000001.1 coordinate 423,271, forward strand.
CTTTGCAGGATTCGGCGCGACGCGGTACTCCTTCACGTAGCCGCCGATCGAGTTCACCTCGGTCACGCCGCGCACGTTGCGCAGCTGCGGCCGGACGACCCAGTCCTGCAGCTCGCGCAGGTCGGCCGCGGTATAGCGCGTGCCGTCGGGCTTGCGCGCGGCCGTGTCGGCCTCGACGGTCCACAGGTAGATCTCGCCGAGGCCCGTCGACGTCGGCCCCATCGCGGGCGCGATGCCGGCCGGCAGCTTGTCCTTCGCTTCCTGGATGCGCTCGTTGACGAGCTGCCGCGCGAAATAGATGTCGGTGCCGTCCTTGAAGATCACGGTGACCTGCGACAGCCCGTAACGCGAGATCGAGCGCGTCTGCTCGAGGCCCGGCAGACCGGCCATCACGGTCTCGACCGGATAGGTGATGCGCTGCTCGGCCTCGAGCGGCGAATAGCCCGGCGCCGACGTGTTGATCTGGACCTGCACGTTGGTGATGTCGGGCACCGCGTCGATCGGCAGCTTCTGGTAGCTGAACACGCCCAGCGCGGCCACGGCCGCGATCGCCAGCATCACGAGCCAGCGGTGCGCAATCGCAAAGCGGATCAGGCGCTCAAACATGACGGAATTCCTTGAAACGGGGCACAGACACCCTCGACGGACGGGCCGCCCGGCCGGTCACCCGGCGGGCCGGAAAACGGGCCGCATATCGGGCCGCGAGTCGTGCAACGGCACACACGTAACGCTCATTCATGTTCCGCGCTCCCCTTGCCGAGTTCGGCCTTCAGCACGAAGCTGTTCGACGCCGCGTATTCCTGGCCCGGCTTGAGCCCCTTCAGCACTTCGGTCGCACGTTCGTCACGTCTCCCCGTCTCGACGGCCTGCGCGACGAAGCCCTTCGACGAGCGCACGAAGACGGAAGGTGCACCGTCGACGTCCTGCAGTGCGTCGCTCGCGACCGCGAGCGGCACGCCCTGCTTGCCCGCGTCGACCGACACGTTCACGAACATCCCGGGCCGCCACACGCCGTCCGGGTTCGGCAGCACGACGCGCGCCGGCGCGGTGCGCGTCTGTTCGCCGAGCAGCGAACCCACGTACGCGATCGGGCCGCTCGAACGCGATTCGAACGCGGTTGCGATGACCGTCGCGTCGCGGCCGACCCGCACGTCATTGAGCCGCTGCGCCGGCACGGCCATCTCGGCCCATACCGTCGACAGGTCGGAGATCACGAACATGCTGGCATCGGCAGCGGTCGCTTCGCCCGGCGTCGCATGCTTCTCGACGATCGTGCCCGCGAACGGCGCACGCAGTTCGTAGCGGTTCAGCGCGCCCGCGCCGACCGGCGCGTTCAGTGCAGCGAGCTTCTGCCGCGCGTTCTGCACGGCGATCTCGGCTTCACGCAACTGCACCTGCGCCTGCTGGTAGTCCTGCTCGGCCGAAATGCGCTCCTTCCACAGCGTGCGTTCGCGCTCGTAGGTCGCGCGAGCGCCCGACAACCGGCGCTCGGCCGTCAGCAGCTCGCTGCGCCGGTCGGCAAGATCGGTACTCGCGATCACGGCCAGCACCTGCCCTTTCGTGACGTTCTGCCCGAGCGACACCGATACCTGCTCGACGATGCCGGCCACGCGCGGCACCACGTGCGCGGTGCGATCCTCGTTGAACTTGATCTCGCCCGGCAACTGGAACGGCGTCGCGATCTGCGCGGGACCTGCCTTCGCCAACGCGATCTTCGAGGTCGCGAGCTGGGCGTCGGTCAGCGCGATCGCGCCGTCGGCGCGGGCGAACGGGAACGATGCGGCTTCATTGCCCGCCTTCACGTCGATCGTCGCATCGAACACGTGCGGCTTGCCGATCGACTGCGCGGACACGAACTTCTGGCCGGCCGCGTCGAATCGCAAGGGTTCGTGCGTGCGGTCGTAGCGAACCAACGTGCCGGACACGGTGACGCCCTTGTCGGCCGGCTTGCCGTCGACGAACGGATACACGATGAGGCGCGCGTCGCCAGGCTTCTCCGTCATCACGATTTCGACGGACAGCTTGCCGCGCTTGAGCACGACACCGCCACGCTCGCCGGCGGCTTCGGCGGATGAAGCGGCTGCGGAAGCGGCCGACGCGGCCGCGCCGTTGCCGCCGCTGTTGCGCGTGACGCCGAGTGCGCCGATGACGATCCCGGCACTGCCGAGCACGACCGCCGCGATGATCAGGATTCTGCTGCGTGACATGGTGATCCTTCAGGTAAATGAGGCGTCTGTTGCGCTACTGCGCGAGCGGCGTACCGACGAGCCGGCCGATGTCAGCGCGGGCCGTATGCGCATCGGCGAGCGCGCGCACGTATTGCGACTGGCCCTGGAACAGCGTGCGCTGCGCGTCGAGCACGTCGAGGAAGCTGAACTTCCCGAGCTCGTAGCCGCGCGACATCGCGTCGAGCGCGAGGCGCGCGGCCGGCAGGATGTCGGCCTTCAGCCGCTGCGCCTCCTGCGCGGCAGCTTCGAAATTCGCATACGCCTGCGTGAGGTCCAGCCGCAGGCGCGTGCGTTCGCGATCGAGATCGGCATTTGCACGCTCGGCCTTGTGCGTCGCCTCGAGCAGCGCGCCCTTGTTCGTGTTGAACAGCGGAATCGGGATCGACACGCCGACCACGGCCTGGTTGTCCGGCACGCCGCCCGTGGTCACGCGCTTCACGCCGGCACTGATCGTCACGTCCGGAATGCGCCGTGCGCGTTCAAGCGACACGGCCGCGTTCGAGCGCAACATCTCGGCACGCGCGATCCGCGCAAGCGGCGCATCGTCGAGCTGCGCGGTCAGCGCGGGCAGCGGCTCGACCGGCGGCACGGCTTCGAGGTCGCCGAGCACCGCAAGCCGGCCGCTGCGTGCTTCGCCCATCACCGCGTTCAGCTTCTCGCGTGCAACCTCGACACGGCCGCGCGCGGTTACGACTTCGATCTGCACGCCGGCTGCCGCCACGTGCGCCTTGGTCGCTTCGACGGGCGACACCTTGCCGGCCTGTGCACGGCGGCTCGCGAGATCCGCGGAACGCGCGGCGATCGCGGCCGATTCCTCGGTCACCTGAAGCTGGCGCTGCGCGGCGAGCAGCCCGTAGAACGCGGCGATCACGTCGGCGCGCACGACGGCGCCTTGTTCGTCGAGCGATGCATTGGCCGCTTCCCTGCCGTACGACGCGACATCGAGCCGCGCGCTGCGCTTGCCGCCGAGTTCGATCGTCTGGTTGATCAGCGCGGTCGACGTACGTTCGGCGCGCCGAAACCCTTCCTGCAGGAACGACACCTCGGGATTGGGACGCGCGCCGGCCTGCATCAGTGCGCCGGCCGACGCATCGACGTCCGCGCGCGCGCCGCGCAGCGCCGGATTGTTCCGGGCCGCGACCGATAGCGCATCGGAAAGCGTCAATGAAGTGGAAGGGAGCGCGTCGGGGGACGGTGCGCCGATCGGCGCGGCGCTGCCGGAGGCAGCCGGGGCCGGGGCCGGCGACAGCGACGGCTGCGCATGAGCCGTCGCGGCCATCGCGAAGACGACGGCCACGGCGAGGTTGAGCTTGAGCATGTTCGGTTCTGCGGTAACGGTTCGCGACCGATGCTACGGTCCGGCCGCAGTGCGAACATGAGGCGAAGATGATAATTCCGTCATCTTGGGCGCGGCCGCGCGCATGCGTGCGGCGCCCCGCGGGAGCCATGCCCCGCTTCGGCGATCAGGAGAACTCGATGAGCGTGCGGCGCGACGGCCGCACGGAAGATGGCGGTGGCACGGGGAATCGGCACGCGTGCGCGGCGATCCCCCGCAGACGGCTCAGACGGCCCCTCGCTTCGCGCGCCGCCGCTGCACGAGCCAGTCGAGCAGTTGCCGCCCGTCGCGTTCGCCGAACCAGCGCGCGTGACCGATCAGGTAGCCGTCGTACGCGATGTCGACGATCGCCGGCGCATCGATGATGCAACCGAAATAGGCCACTTCCGACAGCGCGAACTCCGTATGCACGATCGGCAGCAGCGCGACCAGTGCCGCATAGGCCTCGTCACCCAGCGGTTCGAGCGATTCATACCCGTCGAGCAGCGCGTCGATCTGCGCGTACTCGACGCGGCGCGCATCGGCCGGCGCCATCCAGTCGACCGTGTTGCGCTCGATCGCCAGCGCGAGGTCCATCACCGCGCAGGTGCGATCCGACAGCCCGAAATCGAGCACGGTCCGCACCTGCGCGCCGGGCCCCGCCTCGGTCCACAACAGGTTCGACGCATGCCAGTCGCCGTGTGTCCACAACGGCGTAAGCGCCGGCAGCAAAGGCACGAGGCGCGCATGATACGGGCCGATCGCATCGGCCACGTCGCCGCGCCAGTCGCGCGCGCCGAGCGCCCGCACGAGCAGCGGCTGCGCGTCGACCCAACGTTCGAGCGCACCCGCCAGATCGGTGGACGACAGCACGCGGAAGCTCGACAGCAGCGTCCGCACGGGCCGCGCCGGCGCATCGTAGCCGGCCGACGCGCGATGCAGCTCGGCCAGCGCGCGGCCGGCCGCGTATGCATGCGACGGATGCGTGAACGGCTGCCACGACATCACGCCGCGATACGGGTCGACGCCGGGCGCCCGTACGTGCACTTCGTAGGTCCAGTCGCCGGACGCGAACGCGGTCGCGCCGTTGCGATCCGCGAGAATGTCCGCCACGGGTATGCCGCGCTCGCGCAGATGCGCGATGAAGCGATGCTCCTCCTCGAGCCCTTCGACATCGCGCAGGCTCACGTGATGACGCTTGACGAACAACCCGCGTCCGTCCGTCATCTGCACCAGGACGGCCGCCGCGAACTGCCGCGGGCTGTGCCACGTCAGCCGCGCCGGCTCGCCGGCGCCGTCGATCCGGGCGAGCACCGCGGCCACCTCGTCGTGCGTCATCAGCGGCCAGTCACGTTCGGCCTGCTCGCCGTCGACACCGAATTGCGGCGGCGCGACGTCACGCGACAGGGATCCGTCCGGCTCGAGTGGGAATGACATGTACGACGTTGCTCCGTGGTTGATTCAGATCGGCGCGGAGATCAGCGCGCGCCGCCGCCCGTTGCCAGCGCACCGCCGGCCGCCGCGCGCAGCGCCGCGGCCGTCCGGCTCCAGTCGCGCCAGCCGACGACGGCCAGCCCGATGAACAGCGCATAGAGTCCGGCCGTCAGATACAGTTCCTTGAACACGAACATCCCGACATACACGACGTTCACGACGATCCACAACCCCCACGACGCGATGTAGCGTCGCGCCGTCCAGTATTGCGCGACGAGGCTGAACGCGGTCAACGATGCATCGACGAACGGCAGCGCCGCATCGGTCCAGCGCGCCATCATGCCGCCGAGCAGCGCGCTGCCGACGACGGCCGCGATCAGGTCGGGCAGCATCTGCATCGGCCGCACGCCCGTGACGGGCGCGACGTCGCCCGCAGGCGCCGCGCTGCCATCGGCCTCGCTGGCGCGCTGCGCGAGCCAGCGATGCCAGCCGTACACCTGCAGCACCGCGAACGCGCCCTGCAGCAGCATGTCCGAATACAGCTTCGCGTCGAAGAAGATCCAGCCGTACAGCGCAACCGACACAAGCCCGACCGGCCAGCACAGCATGCGCCGCTTCGCGGTCAGCCAGATCGCGAGCGCGCTGACGATCACGCCGGCGATTTCGAGTGGGGACATCGTCTGTGCTCTCCAGGTTAGCTGCCGGGGCCGCGCGTCACGCGGCCGGTTCCGGACGGTCAGAAATCATAGGTCAACGACACTCGCGCGGTGCGCGGCGCACCCGGGAACAGGTACGCATCGCCCTGCTGCTCGCCCGCGTCGCGCCAGTAGAACTTGTTGAACAGATTGTCCACCGACACGCGCAGCACCGTGCGATGGCCGCCGATCTTCGTCGTATAGCGCGCGCCGAGATTGAACACGAACCACGACGGCACGCGCGCGGTGCCCTCCTCGTTCGCATTGCGGGCCGCGCTGTACTCGACGCCGCCCAGCACGTTCAACCCCGCGACGCCCGGCACCGCGTAGTCCGCATACAGCGACGCGCGCAGCGCCGGTACGTTGATGATCTGGTGCCCTTCGTACGCCGGCGACCCGGAATCGTACGCACGGGCACGAATCGCCGCGACGCTGGCCGTCAGCCCCAGGCGCTCGGTCACGCGCCCGGCCGCGCCGAGCTCGATCCCCTGGTGCCGCTGCGTGCCACGCTGCACGAACGTGTAGCTGGTGCCCGATGCGTCCGGGTCGGCGAACTGGAACGGCTTGCTGATCGAGAACACGGCGGCCGTGAGGCTCAGCCGGTCGAGCCAGTCGTATTTCGCGCCGACCTCGATCTGGTGCGACTCGACGGGCGGCAGGAACGCATACGCGTTGGTCGCGCGCACGGGCGCCTGGTCGCCGAGCGACAGCGCCTTGCTGTACGACGCGTACAGCGACAGCACGTTCACCGGCTTGTAGACGAGCGCCACCTGCGGCAGGAACACCGAGCGATCGGTATGCGTCGTGTCGCCGTCGAGGCTGCTCCAGCTGCGCTGGCGCAGCAGCACTTCCTTGCCGCCCGCGAGCACCTGCCAGTGTTCGCCGATGCTGATGCGGTCGAGCCCGAACACGCCGTATTGCCACGCGTCGAGGCGCGGATATGACGGGCCGGGCGAATTCGGCGACGGCGCGAACGTCGTGTCGGGCCCGTAGATGTTCTCGCTGCCCACGTAGTCGTACACGGCGTCGGCCATGCTCACGACGCGGCGCTGCACGCTCACGCCGAGCGTCAGCTCGTGCCGCAGCGGGCCCGTTGCGAACTTGCCGGTCGTGACCGCGCGCAGGTCGTCGTTGCGCCGGTATTCGCCGGGGCTGCGGAAGTCGTAGACGTCATAGTCGCCGTTCGCGCCGAAGAAGAACGGCGACGTCGCGCCGGCCGTGCAGCTCGCCGCGTACGAGCAGCCGTACGCGAACGCGCTGTTGTCGTCGATCATCGTGCGGCTGCGGCCGGCGGCGATGTAGGCCTTCCAGTCGTCGTTGAACTGGTAGTCGAAGCGCGCGTTCAGGTTCAGCGCATCGGTCGTCACCGGTTTCGCCCACGGCTGCGTGCCGAGCGCCTTCGACGTCGTCTTGATCGACGGCACGACGGTGCCGCCCAGCAGCTGGTAGCCGGGTGCGGAACGCTGGATCCACTGCTGGAATTCGGCGTTGAGCTGCAGGCTCGCGCGCGGGCTGATGTCCCAGTCGGCGGCGATCGAGCCGAACGTGCGCCGTCCGTTCGTGCCGTCGATGTACGAGTGCATGTTCTCCTTCGCGGCATTGATCCGGAAGCCGAACTGGTTGTCGGGGCCAAAGCGGCGGCCGAGATCGACGGCCGCCGACGTCGAGCCGCGGCTGTCGACGCCACCCGTCACGCTCGCGACGTTCGCCGAGCGCTTCGTCACGAAGTTGATCACGCCGCCCGGCGCGACAACGCCGCTGTCGATACCGGCGAGCCCCTTCAGGATCTCGACGCGCTCCTTGTTCTCGAGCGGCACGTTCTGCTCGCCGGACACCGTCAGCCCGTCGATCCGGATCGCGCTCGCGAGATCGACCGGGAAACCGCGGATCGCAAAGCCTTCGAAATACCCGACCGGCGCGTAGTCGTTGACGACCGACGCGTCGTTGCGCACGACGTCGCTCAGCCGCTTCGCCTGCTGATCGTCGAGCTGCGCGCGCGTCACGACGCTCACCGACGCCGGCGTGTCGCGCAGCGGCGCGTCATCGAGCCCCGCAACCGACGCCGTGCGTGCGCGCAGCGCGTTGCCGCGCTCGCCGCTCACCGTGATCGTCGGCAGCGTCGCGCTGCCGGCTGCCTCCGTGTCCGGGGCCGGCGTGCCGCCCTGCGCCGCGGCAGCCTGTGCCGCGAAAAGCGTGATGCCGAGACCGACGCCAAGCCCGACCTTCGCGCGCCGCCGCCGTGCGGGCGACGCTGTTGTTCTATTCACCGTCATTGTTCTGGATGGAAAACTCGCCACTCGACCCTGTCGAAACCCGTTACGAAGCTGCGAAGCGTGCCCGCGACCGGATCCGGCCCTTCCACCGGACGCAAGCGCCGGCGCGATATTCATCAGACGAACCGGACGATACGGCACGCAAGCGGGCCGCTCGGTCGGGAAGACGCAGGATGGGACTCGGATTCAGGTGACGCACCGGGAACCGACGCAGCCGTCGACGGGTTCGTCGGGGGCGTGTCGGGCGGCCGGCTGCATCGCGCGGTCATGTCATGCGGGGGGACGCTTCGAACGCCCCGGTGCGGGCGCGACGTACTTGCGCGCACCGTTCGATGGAACGGCGGCGTGCCCGTCGCGCGCGACATCGCGGCGCGGCGCGCATTTTACCCCGGGCGGGGCCGGCCGCCCTGGAATCGGGCGAAACGGGAGGCAGGGAAGGCGGGAATAGGGACAGCGCGATTCGCGCGGCACGACGACGGTGCCGATGCGCGCGTGACTGGCGTCGTGCGCGGCCGCCTCAATCACCGGCGCAGTCGCGCGCCGGTCATGCGGCTGGAATTCGGAGCGGGAACGCTTCCCCGCTCGCGATCCGGCGGCCGGTTGGTCAGAACCCCTGCATCGTCACGGTCGGATCGACGACCAGGTGCACGACGCCGTAGATCACCGCCCCGACGAGCACCGCGAGGATGATCGCCACGAACGGCAGCATCGTGAAGTTGGCGTTCGCGAGATCGGTCGCGTGCGCCTTGCTGTTGCGTACGCCGAAGAAACTCCACAGAACCAGTTTGATCATGCCGAGCAGTTTCATGATTGCGCTCCTTTCATCTATCGGTTGACGCTATCGTCGATCCGACCGGCATCCGAAAAAAGAAGCAGTTGCGCGCGCTTTTCGCGCAGCAGGGTGACTGCGGCGGCATGTCGCATGGGTGCGTCAGCGGTCGAGCACGAGCGGTTCCGACCCTTGCGCGGGCCGCGCGACGCACAGCAACGCGCAGCCGGGTTCGACCGGTGCGTCGGGCACCTGTTCGTAGTCGACCGCGCCGGACAGCACGCGCGTCGCGCACGTGCCGCACGACCCGGAGCGGCATTCGGACGGCACGTCCACGCGCTGCCCTTCCGCGAATTCGAGCAATGTGCCGTCGGCGGGCGTCCACGCGGCTTCGCGGCCCGTGCGCCGGAATACGACCGGCACGCTCGCCACCGCCGGCGTGGCAGGCGTGCGGGTCGCGCTGCGTGCCACGCTCGACGGCCCGAACGCCTCGAAACGGATGCGTTCGTCCGGCACGTTCAGCGCACGCAGCCCGTCGTACAGGTCGCGCATGAATGCCGACGGCCCGCACAGGTAGAAGTCGTAGTCGTCGAACGTCAGGAGCCGCTTCAGTTGCGCGATGTCGATGCGGCCAGCGTGGGCTGTCGAGCCTTCGTGAGGATGACTGTCGAACCAGTGGAGCGACAACCGTTCGTCGGCGGCGGCAACGCGTGCCAGCGCCTCGACGAACGGTCGATCATCCGATTCACGCGCGCCGTGCACGAACACCACGCGGCGCGACGGTTGATCGTCGGACAGCGCGCGGCGCAGCATCGCGACCATCGGCGTGATGCCGATGCCCGCCGACACGAGCACCGCGGGGCGCGGGCTCGCGAGATCGAACGTGAAGCGCCCGCGCGGCATCTGCGCGTCAAGCGTCATGCCCGCTTGAGCGTGATCGTGCAGCCAAGTCGATACGCGCCCTTCGCGCTTCACGGTGATCCGGTAATGCGCGCCGCCCGGTGCATCGGAGAGCGTGTAGCTGCGGATCGACGGCGCATCGCCGCCCGGCAGCGCGACGCGCAGCGTCAGGTGCTGCCCGGCTTCGTAGGCCGGTAATGCGCCGCCGTCCGCCGGTTCGAAGTGGAACGAACGGATCGCACGCGCTTCGTCGACGATCTGTGCGATGCGCAGCGGCCGCCATGTGGGTGCCGATGTCGATGCGGTCGCCGATGCCGATGCCGATTCGGGTGCGGGTGTAGACGGCGCCACCACCGCGCCCGCGCCTGCCCCCGTCCCCGCCGCCATCGCCGCGAACTGCGGCGCGCGTTCGACCGCCGACCACCGGAACGGCAGCACCGCACGCATGCGCCGCACTTCCCGCACATGGAACCGCACGACCCGCTGCGCGCCGTCGAACGACGCGACGAGCGGCCCGTCCCACACGATCTCGGCACGCGCAGCCACATACAGCAGGTCGCCGCTGTCGAAATCGACGAACAGCAGCCCCGCGCGCGGATCGTGCTGCAGGTTGCCGAGCGTGTTGAAGAAGCGGTTGCCGCTGAAGTCCGGCGTCGTCAGCGTGTGTGCATCGTCGACGCGCACGAAGCCCGGCATCCCGCCGCGATGCGACACGTCCGCCCCGCGAGCAGCGCCCGCGTCCGTCGACGTGTTCGCGCTCGCAACGAAGAACGTATCGGCCTGCGCAAGCAGCGCGCGATCGGCATCGCTCAACGCGTCCGCCACGTCGGGCCCGGCGGATGCATCGACGTCCCGTGCGACGAACGTCGGCTTGCGGCCCTGGATGTACTTCGCGCAGTTGCCGAAGCTCTGCTCGACCGCGATCGTCAGCGCGTCGCCGTCGACTGCGCGCACGACGCCGTTGACGCGATTGCGCCGCCGCGTATCGAATTCGATGCCGAGCCCGCCGAGCGGCGCGCCCGACTGCCACGCACCGGCCAGCGGATCGCCCGGCAACGCGCGCGCCGCGATGCGCAGCGTGTGCGCGTCCGGCGACGTCACGAACCCCGGCGCACCGGCCCGTAGCGTCGCCCACGGCTGGCCGTGCGCATCGACGCCGCCGAGCACGAAGAACGGCAACTGCGCAAAAAACGTCCGGTGCTGGTCCGGCATGAAGCGCCGGATCCCGCGCCTGCCAGCCGAACCCGCGGCCTCCGTCACGCCTGCACGCTGCTGCACGGCAAGCTCGCCCGCGTGAAACGGTGCGCTGTCGAGTTCCCAGCCCGGTACGACGGCGGTCGGGGTGTTCATCGCGTTCTCCCTGAGCAGGCGCGGTTTCGGTGGGTGTTACGCGGCGAGCAGGCCCGCGCGCGTCGTCGGCATCGCGATGAAGCCCGGCAGCGCCTCGATGCGCGCCAGCCACGCACGCACGTGCGGATACGGTTCGAGCGACACGCCGCCTTCCGGCGCGTGTGCGATGTACGAGTACGCGGCGACGTCCGCGATCGTCGGCTGCGCGCCGGCCGCGAACGGCTTGCCGGCCAGCTCGCGGTCGATCACGTCGAGCACCTTCGCGGCCGTGCGCTTGGCGGCGTCATGGTCGAGCTGCGCGCCGAACACGGTCACGAGCCGCGCGGCGGCCGGCCCCGATGCGATCGGCCCAGCCGCATACGACAACCAGCGCTGCACGATCGCCGCGCTTGCCGGATCGTCGGGCAGCCAGTGCGCGTCGCCGTAGCGCTTCGCGAGGTACACGAGGATTGCATTCGAATCGGCGATCACCGTGCCGCCATCGTCGATCACGGGTACCTGCCCGAGCGGATTGAGCGCGAGGAACGCCGGTTCGCGCTGCGCGCCGGCCGCGAGATCGACGTCGACGGTCTCGGACGGCAGGCCGAGCAGCGACAGGAACAGCCGCACCCGATGTGCGTGCCCCGAGAGGAGGAACGAATAGATGCGAATCGGCGAGGCGGGCTTGCGGGCGGCAGACATGGAAACACTCCGGAATCTCGCGCCGCCGGGGATCGGCGACGAACAACCGCAGCGTAGCGCTCGCCGTTCGTCGCCAGAAGACGGATAATCGAGGAAACATTATCCTTTTTCATAGGACAATCGACGATGGCCGATCTGCGCGACGTGAACCTGAACCGGCTGGCGATCTTCGTCGCGGTGGTCGACGCCGGCTCGCTGACGGCCGCGGCCGAACGGCTCGGCCTGGCGAAGACGGTCGTCAGCACGCACATGCAGCGCCTCGAATCCGAGGTCGGCGCGAACCTGCTGGTGCGCACGACGCGGCGGCTGAGCGTGACCGACGCAGGGCGCGCGTTCTACGACGCGTGCCGCGACATCGTGCGGGCCGCCGAAACCGCGCTCGACGCGGTGTCGTCCGACGCGGGGCCGCTGCGCGGCACGCTGCGCGTGAGCGTGCCGATCGACTACGGCGCGCTGGTCGTCGCGCCCGCCGTCGTCGCCTTGCGCGACCGGCATCCGGGGCTCGACGTCGAACTCGTCGCGAACGACCGCGTGGTCGATCTCGTGGCGGACAACCTCGACGTCGCGATCCGCATCGGCCGCCTCGCCGATTCGAACTATCGCGCGGTGCAGCTCGGCACCTACGAGAAATGGCTGGTCGCAAGCCCCGCGTTCATCGCGCGCCATGGGCGGCCGCACGATCCGGATGCGCTCGCCGCGCTGCCGTTCGTGATGCTGTCGACGCTGCCGCGCCCGCATACGGTCGAAGTCGAAGACGCGAACGGCGGCACCGCTTCAGTGCGCTGCATCGCGCCGGTCATGTCGAACACCGCCACCGCGTGCCGCGCGATCGTGCTCGCGGGCGGCGGCTTCGGGCTGCTGACGGATTTCTCGACCGCCGACGACGTCGCGGCCGGCCGGCTCGTGCGGCTGCTTCCCGCGTGGCGCTCGGCGCCGGCCGGGATTCATGCGGTGTATCCGTCGACGCGGCTGCCTTCGCCAAAGGTGCGGGCGTTTGTCGACGCGATGAAGGCGCGGATCGGGGAGGCGCCGGCAGCGCCGGTGCAAGCGACACGAGCGAAACCCACAAGCGGTTGATTCCGGATTGCCGGCCCCGTCCGGCACGACCGCCGGCGATCGATACGCTTTAACTCCCCTCCAATTCCCTTTCTCCGGGCTTTCTCATTCGAAACGAATACGCCCTTTATTTTCCAAATAAATCAGGCATTGCATTTCCTGTTTTTATACTAATCTTATTCCCAGAAATACGCTGATTTGCGTTTACCGAAACGTTTCAATTCTCCGCTTTATTCAATCAAGGAGTCTGAAATGCAAATCGCCGCAACTCCATGGGGAAGCACACCATCGATCCGCGTCGACACGGGCGCATTCAACCAGGCGGGCGACAACGTATCCGCAACGTGCCGGCTGGTCGGAAACGCGATCCACATCCCCGTGTATGCAACCAGCGGCGGCTCGGCGACCAAGTGGTGCCGGGATGGGGACGGCTGGACCCGGGGCGCCTATACGGGGTTGTGATCGAACGTGCCTGGGGCGCGAGGATTTTCGCGCCACGATCGGCGCAATGCGAACCGAATTTCGCATTGCGCCGCTTTTTTTATTTTATCCACATTGTTTTGACCAATTCACCGCCACATGAAATCCAAACCCAAAACAATGACGGCTTATTGATAATCATTTTCATCCAGAAAAATCGCCGACTTTTATTTATGCAACAGGCGATTAAATCGAGCAAGAAAGCGACACTGCGCCCGGTGCGCCGTGCAGCCAACGCTTTATTTTAATTTTCAACCGGTGATGCCTTCCGGTTACCCGATCTCCCGCAACGTCCCCAGCAGCACCTTCCGGCAACTCGCGACCATCTGCACCTCCGGATCGCGATATTCGGTGAGCAGCCACGCTGCGCCGACGTTCGTCATCGCACCGACGAGCGCGAGCCCGATCAGCCGTTGCTCGGTGCGCTCGGCGGGCGTCACCGCCTCGCGCGGCGCACCGATCGCCATGATCAGCTTGCCGAAGTCGATCAGCATGCGCTGGTACGTCATGTCGGTGTCCGCGCTCACGCCCATCACCTCGAGCAGCAGCACGCGCGCCGCGCACGGGTCGCGCAGGAACGCGAAGAACGCGGCGAGCCCCGCATCGACGCTCTCGTGCAGATCGCCGCCCCGCTCGGCCACCGCCCGCGCGACCGCTTCGTGCAGCTGCTGCGCGTGATGCAGGTAGGTGCAGCGCAGCAAATCGTCGGTGCTGTCGAACGCCGCATAGAAATAGCGATCGTTCAGCTTCGCTTCCTGGCAGATCGACCGCACGGTCGCCTTGCGGAACCCGACCGTGCCGAACACGCGCGTCGCCGCGCGGATCAGCGCGTCGCGGCGCTCGGCCGCCCGCACCTCGGGCGCCACGCCGCCATACGAGCGGCCCCGTTTTTCCGTTTCGAGTGCTTTCTCCATTCCGCTATTTGACATCAGGACACCCGAAAACTAAAGTGGTGACGATCAACACCACATTAGACGCGCCGCCGGCGCAGTGCAAGCGGAACGGGAGGAGCACGGATGAACGGGTTTTCCGGCAAGGTCGCCGCGATCACGGGCGCCGGTTCGGGCATGGGCCGCAGCCTCGCGGTCGAGCTCGCGCGGCGCGGCTGCGAGGTCGCGCTCGCCGACGTCAACGAAACCGGGCTCGCCGGCACGGCAGCCGCCTGCGCGCAGCATGGCGTGCGCGTGAGCACGCGGCGGCTCGACGTATCCGACCGCGATGCGGTGTTCGCGTGGGCCGATTTCGTGCGCGCCGAGCACGGCAAGGTCAACCTGGTCTTCAACAACGCGGGCGTGTCGCTGGCCGCCAGCGCCGAGACCGCGCGCATCGCCGATCTCGAATGGATCGTCGGCATCAACTTCTGGGGCGTCGTGCACGGCACGCAGGCGTTCCTGCCGCATCTGCGCGCGTCGGGCGACGGGCACGTCGTCAACACGTCGAGCCTGTTCGGCCTCGTCGCGATGCCCACCCAAAGCGCGTACAACGCGACCAAGTTCGCGGTGCGCGGCTTCACCGAGGCGCTGCGCATGGAGCTCGAACTCGACGGCGCGCCGGTGAGCGCGACCTGCGTGCACCCGGGCGGCGTCGCGACGAACATCGTCGACGCGGGCCGCGTCGATACCAGCATCCACGCGCTCACGGGCCAGGACGAAGCGACCCATCGCCGCCAGGCGAACCGCCTGATTCACGCAACCACGGCCGATGACGCCGCGCGGCAGATCCTCGCGGGCGTCGAGCGCAATGCGCGCCGCGTGCTCGTCGGCGCCGATGCGCGCCGGCTCGACCGGATCGCGCGCCTGCTCGGCGCCGGTTACCAGTGGCTGATGCTGCGCCACGTCCGCCGCGCCCGTGCCCGCAATCTCGATCGTGCGCACGCCCCGGCCGCTCTTCCGACCACGCCGACCAAGGACCCCGCATGACCTCGACGACGACCGACCGGCGCGACGCGCCGCCCGCCTCCGGTGCTCGACAAGACGGCAACGACCTCGACGTGCTGATCGTCGGCGCCGGCCTGTCCGGCATCGGCGCCGCGTATCACCTGAAGCAGCGCTGCCCGTATGCGAGCGTGGCGATCGTCGAGGCGCGCGACGCGATCGGCGGCACCTGGGACCTGTTCCGCTATCCGGGCGTCCGTTCGGATTCCGACATGTTCACGCTCGGCTACAGCTTCCGGCCGTGGCACAGCGACAAGGCGATCTCGGACGGCCAGACGATCCTCGACTACATCCGCGACACCGCACGCGCGTACGGCATCGACAAGACGATCCGCTACGGCCAGAAGGTGGTCGCGGCCGACTGGGACTCGAACCGCGCGCGCTGGACGGTACGCATCGAGCGCACGCGGAACGGCGCGACCGACACGCTCGTCTACACCTGCCGCTTCCTGTTCATGTGCAGCGGCTACTACGACTACGACGCCGGCTACCTGCCCGACTGGGCGGGGATGGACACGTTCGAAGGCAAGCTCGTGCATCCGCAGCACTGGCCGAAGGACCTGTCGTATGCGAACCGGCGCGTGGTCGTGATCGGCAGCGGCGCGACGGCCGTCACGCTCGTGCCGTCGATGGCGGCCGACGCGCAGCACGTGACGATGCTGCAGCGCTCGCCGACCTACATCGTGTCGCTGCCCGCACGCGACAAGATCGCGAACGCGTTGCGCCGCGTGCTGCCGTCGCGGCTCGCGCACCGGCTCGTGCGCGTGAAGAACGTGCTGCTGACGATGTACCTGTACAACGTGTCGCGCCGCAAGCCCGACCGGACGAAGCAGTTCATCATCCGCGCGGCCAGCAAGCAGGTCGGCCCCGGCTTCGACGTCGCGAAGCACCTGACGCCGCGCTACATGCCGTGGGACCAGCGCGTGTGCCTGGTACCGAACGGCGACCTGTTCAAGTCGATCCGCGCGGGCCGCGCGTCGATCGTCACCGACGAGATCGAACGCTTCACGCCGACCGGCCTCAAGCTGAAGAGCGGCCAGCAGCTCGACGCGGACGTGATCGTCACCGCGACCGGGCTGAAGGTGAAGATGCTCGGCGGCGCGCGCGTCACCGTCGACGGCCGAGCTGTCGACCTGCCGGACACCGTGTCGTACAAGGGGATGATGTACAGCGACGTGCCGAACCTCGCATCGTCGTTCGGCTACACCAATGCGTCGTGGACGCTGAAGGCCGAGCTGATCGCGCGCTACGTGTGCCGGCTGCTCAACCACATGCGCGCGAACGGCTACGACACGTGCGTGCCGCGGCTCGGCACCAGCGATCCCGGCAACGTGCCGGCCGTCAACCTGAGCTCGGGCTACATCCAGCGCGCGGCCGGCATCCTGCCGAAGCAGGGGCATAGCAAGCCGTGGAAGTTCCACCAGAACTACGTGCTCGATCTCGCGTCGCTGAAGTTCAGCGGACTCGCCGATTCGGCGATGCAGTTCGAACGCCGCGCAAAAGCCGGCCCGGCCGCCACGACGCCGGTTGCCGAACCCGCACTCGAAACCCGTTGAGGCCGACATGACCCATACGCTCCATCTGATCCAGAACGTGCTGCTCGGCGTCGTCGCGGTACTCGCCGCGCTCGCGCTGTTTACCGGCTACGTGGCCCGCCGCGTGACGCGCGCGTTTCCGCCCGAAGGCCGCTTCGTCGACATCGGCGGCGACCGCATCCACTACGTCGAATACGGCAACGGCCCGCCGCTCGTGTTCGTCCACGGGCTCGCGGGGCAGTTGCGCAATTTCGCGTACCTGCCGCTCGCGCGGCTCGCGCAGCAGCATCGCGTGATCCTCATCGACCGGCCGGGCGCCGGCCGGTCGCTCCGCGGCGCGGGCTCGCAGGCGAACGTGTTCGCGCAGGCCCGCACGGTCGCCGCGTTCATCGACGCGCTGCGGCTCGACAAGCCGGTGCTCGTCGGCCACTCGCTCGGCGGCGCGATCGCGCTCGCGGTCGGTCTCAATCATGCCGATCGCGTGAGCCGGCTCGCGCTGATCGCGCCGCTGTCGCACGAGCAGAGCGAGCCGCCGGCGCCGTTCAAGCCGCTGATGCTGCCGTCGCCGCTGGTGCGCCGCTTCGTGTCGTGGACCTTCGCGATTCCGCTGACGATCCTGACCGGCCGCAAGGCCGTGCGCCAGGTGTTCGCGCCGGAAGACGTGCCGCGCGACTTCCCGGTCAAGGGCGGCGGGCTGCTCGGGATGCGCCCGCACGTGTTCTACGCGACCGCGACCGACCTGCTGTCGGCCCCCGTCGACCTGCCCGCGATGGAGCGCCGCTATCCGGACCTCGCGCTGCCGGTCGACGTGCTGTACGGCCGCGCCGATCCGATCCTGAACTGGCGCGAGCACGGCGAAGCGCTCGCGAAGAAATCGGCGCGCGTGCGGCTGAAGGTGGTCGAGGGCGGGCACATGCTGCCGGTCACGATTCCGGAAGCCACGGCCGACTGGCTGCTCGAAGTCGCCGCTACGCCAGCCGAGGCGGCCGCGCCGGCGGCACGCATCGCGTAAGCCGCGACCGCGTAACAGGGCCTGATTCCGTGCCGTGCAGCCGGCGCTGCGGCGGAATCAGGCTTCGTCGTCGGGCAGCGACAGCCCGAGCTCCGATATCACCTCCCGCGCACTGCGGAATGCCTCGACCGCGGCCGGCGCGCCCGCGTACAGCGCGCTGTGCAGCAGCACCTCGCGGATCTCGACGAGGCTCGCGCCGTTGTTGAGCGCGCCGCGAATGTGACCCTTCAGCTCCGTGCTGCGGCCGAGCGCCGCCAGCATCGCGCACGTGCACAGGCTGCGCGTCTTCAGGTCAATCCCGCCCCGCTGCCACGTGCTGCCCCACGCGTGTTCGTTCAGCCAGTTCTGCAGCGGGCGCGAAAAGCCGTCGAGGTCGCGCATCGCGCGTTCGACGAACGCTTCGCCCATCACGTCGATTCGTCGCGCCTTGCCGTGTTCCCTGTCCTGTTCGTTCATGTCCGTGTCCTGTGTGAAGTCGTGGCCGCTGCGTCGCTGCCGGCAGCCGGGGATGTCGCGCCATGTTCATCGGGCCGGCACGTTTCGTCAAAGATGCGGCCCTCGGTTCGAGGCCGCCCGCGTCACGCGATATCGAACGCTACGTAACATCGCGCCGCGCGTTACGGCGGCTTGCGGGAACATCGCAACCGCCGCGCCGGCGCACCTTGCGTACCCGTCGCGCGAAAGCGCCGGAACTGCGTTTAAATCGCGCGTATATTCCCGATTCCTGCAACAAATCGCGACACCGTTTCGGGGGAAACGTCGTGGCGCGGAATTTGCAGAGGTGGCTTGGACACATTTCCAATGTCGAGGCCAACATGCACAAACTCTTCAAGAAGACGACGGTAACGATGGCCGTCTCGTCGCTGCTCGCACTCTATGGCTGCGGCTCGGTCGATGGACCGACGACCCCGCCGACGATCAAGCCGAGCACGTCCGGGACGGGGGGCAGCTCGGGGACTTCGGGTACGTCGGGCGGTGGGACTTCGGGGACTTCGGGTGGCGGGACGTCGGGTAGCTCAGGTACGTCCGGGACGTCGGGTACTTCCGGTACGTCGGGCACCTCCGGCACGTCGGGTACTTCCGGTACCTCGGGCACCTCCGGCACGTCGGGCACTTCCGGCACGTCGGGCACTTCCGGCACCTCGGGTACTTCCGGCACCTCGGGTACCTCCGGCACGTCGGGCACTTCCGGCACCTCGGGTACTTCCGGCACCTCGGGTACCTCCGGCACGTCGGGTACGTCCGGCACCTCCGGTACGTCCGGTACGTCGGGCACCTCCGGTACGTCGGGTACTTCCGGTACGTCGGGTACTTCCGGTACGTCGGGCACTTCCGGTACGTCGGGCACTTCCGGTACGTCGGGCACTTCCGGTACGTCAGGCACCTCCGGTACGTCCGGTACTTCCGGCACCTCGGGTACGTCCGGCACGTCGGGTACTTCCGGCACCTCGGGTACTTCCGGCACTTCGGGTACTTCCGGCACTTCGGGTACTTCCGGCACCTCGGGTACTTCCGGCACTTCGGGTACTTCCGGCACCTCGGGCACTTCCGGTACCTCGGGCACTTCCGGTACCTCGGGCACTTCCGGTACGTCGGGCACCTCCGGCACGTCGGGCACTTCCGGTACGTCAGGCACCTCCGGCACGTCGGGTACTTCCGGTACGTCGGGTACTTCCGGCACCTCGGGCACCTCCGGTACGTCAGGCACCGGCGTCACCCCGCTCGGCAATGTCCTCCAGAAATCCGGCAACCTCGTGACGGCACTCGGCACGACGGTCGCAAACGGCGGCGGGCAGATCGGCGGCGTGCAGATCCCCGGCACGAACCCGACGACGGCCTCCAGCGTCGGCAACGCGGTCACGAGCCTCGGCAACGGCGTGCAGGCACTCGGCAACGGCGTCGCGGCCGGCCTCGGCTCGATCGGCGTGTCGGCCAACCCGCTCGGACCGACGCTGACGTCGACCACCGGTCTGCTGACCGGCGCCGGCGGCGCGGTCAACAACCTCGGCAACGCAGTGAAGAGCCTCGGTTCGGGCCCGCTGTCGCCGCTGTCGCCGGTCACGTCGCTCGTCGGCGATCTCGTCAACACAGTTGGCGGCGCCGTCAATTCGACCGCATCGGGCCTCAACACCGCGCTGAACAGCTCGCCGGTCCAGCAGCTCGAGACGCAGGTCGGCAAGGTGATCAACCCGATCACGAACACGTTGACCGGCGGTGTCACGACGCCGGGCGCCACGCAAACGCTCGGCGGCGTGACGCTGCTCGGCACGCCGCTCAACGGCCTCCTGAGCACGCTCGGCAACGGCCTCGCCAGCGCCGGCACGAAGGTCGGCGGCGCAACCGACAACCCGGTCGGTACCGGCCTCGGCGGTGTCGTGGCGCAGCTCGGCAACACGGTGACGTCCACCGGTGGCCTCGTTCACGACAACAACGCGGGCAGCTCCAGCAGCGGCACGGGCGGCAGCAACCCGCTCGCCCCGATCACGGGCCTGCTCGGCACGCTGACCGGCGGCCTGGGCGGCGGCAGCTCGAGCGGTTCGGGCGGCACCAGCGGCACGAGCGGCACCAGCAGCGGTGGCCCGCTCGGACCGGTCACGGGCCTGCTCGGCTCGCTGACGGGTGCGCTCGGCGGCCTCGGTTCGAGCGGCACTGGCGGAACGAGTGGCACCAGCGGCACCGGTGGCTCGGGTGTCGGCGGCCTGCTGGCGCCGGTCACCAACCTCGTCAACTCGCTGACCCCGCTCGGCGCCAGCCTCACGGGCACGGTCACGACGCCGGGCGGCAACGTGACGGGCACACTCGGCGGCCTGCTGTCGAGCGGCCCGGTCGGCACGGTGACGGGTGCGCTGACGACGCCGGCAGGCGCCGCGGGCGCCACCGGCACGGCCAGCCCCGGCGGCGCGGCCGGCACGGTCACGACGCCGGCCGGCGGCGGCACCCTGGTGGGCGGCCTGACCGGCGGCTCGAACGGTGGTACCGCGGGCGGCGCCGGCAACCTGCTGTCGCCGGTGACCAACCTCCTCGGCGGTCTGCTGGGCGGCGGCACCAAGAAGTAACGCTTTACCTATCAGAACCACAGGCCAATGGCCGGGCGCGCATCCATACAAAGCCCGGCCGACGGCCGGCGTCACCCGCCAAGCAGGGGCGCCGGCCCTCATCCGTACGAGGATCCGATCATGAATTCCACGCTTGACGGCATCGCCGCGGTCCAGGATCGCCCACCCCGTTCCGCCACGCCCCTGCGCGCCGGCCTGCTCGGCATCGCCGCCGGACTCTTCGCGCTGTGGATCACGCGCGACCAGCCGGCCCTCGATGCCGCGACGCGCGCGGTCATCGCCAGCCTCGCGATCATCGGCACGATCGCGCTGCACGAAATCTTCATCTCGCGCGTCTACCTGCGCCCGAGCGCGGGCCTGTCACGGCAGGCCGTCCGGCCGCTCGGCATCGCGCGCGTCGCGACGCGGCTCGGCGCGCTGACGTCGATCTATGCCGGCATCGGCGTGATCTACTGGCTGCTGCCCGAATACCACGGTGCGTTTTACCGGCCGTTCTGGTCGCTGCTGCGCTCGCTCGCGCCGTACGTGATCGTCGCCGCGCCGTTCTACTTCGCGTGGATGGACCGCCACCAGCGCGAGACCGACGACGCGTACCTGCTGTGGGGCCGCTTCCTGTTCCGCCGCGAGCAGCCCGTGAGCTGGAAGCCGGTGCGCGAGATGCTGGCCGGCTGGGGCGTGAAGGCGTTCTTCCTGCCGCTGATGACCGTCTACCTGTCGAAGGACGCCGATCACCTGACCGCGTCGCTCGCGAACGCGATGCACGCGCCGACGACGATCGCGGCCTTCATGTTCATGTACGACCTGTCGTTCACGATGGACCTGATGTTCGGCACCGTCGGCTACCTGTGCACGTTCCGCATCCTCGACAGCCACGTGCGCACCGTCGAGCCGACGACGCTCGGCTGGGTGGCCGCGCTGATGTGCTACCAGCCGTTCTGGTCGCTGTTCTCGAACAACTACATCCGTTACGAAGGCTCGATGTTCTGGGACAACTGGCTGATGTCGGCTCCGACGCTGCGCGTGATCTGGGGCACCGTGATCATCCTGCTGCTGCTGACCTACGCGCTGTGCACGATCTCGTTCGGGCTGCGTTTCTCGAACCTCACCAATCGCGGGATCATCACGTCGGGCCCGTACCGTTTCACGAAGCATCCGGCGTACATCACGAAGAACCTGTCGTACTGGATGGTGTCGGTGCCGTTCGTCGAGCCGCTCGGCTGGCGGGTCGGGCTCATGCACTGTGCGGGGCTCGTCGCGGTCAACCTGATCTACTACACGCGGGCGAAGACGGAAGAGCGCCACCTGATGCGCGACCCCGACTATCGCGCGTATGCCGAATGGATCGAGCAACACGGGCTGTTCGCGCGGATCAAGCAGGCATTCGGGCAGCGCGCGCCGGCCTGACGCGGCGGCGCAAGGCGGGCCCGGCTGCCCCGCCCACGTCTGCGTTCGCGTTCGCGTTCGCACGTCGACGTTTCGCCGGTTCCGGCGCACAATGCGCGCTCCCTCGAGAACGGTGCAACAGGCGAACGATGAACGTCACCACGGTGCGGCTGGCTACGACCGATGATGCGGCGATTGCCGCACGCATCCTGACCGATGCCGTTGCGTTCAAGACCGCGCACGACGACCCGGCATGGGGGCATCACGCACGCACCGAACAGGACGTTCGCCCGATGCTCGACGACGGCAGTCTTCACATCGTCGAGCAGGACGGCATCGCGGCCGCGATGTTCGTGCTGACGTGGGACGACGAAGCGTACTGGGGGCCGCAGGCGCCCGTCGCCGGCTATCTGCACCGGCTCTCGGTACGGGACGGTTTCCACGGCCGCGGGCTCGGCCGCCATGCGATCGACTGGTGCGCGGATCAGGTGCGCGCGCAGCAGCGCGCGCTTCTGCGGCTCGATTGCGATCCGCGCAACGTGAAGCTGTGTGCGTATTACGAGGCGCTGGGCTTCGAACGTGTCGCGCTTCGCCCACTGCCCAGCGGTTACATCGCTTCGCTCTACGAGCGCGCGGTGGCCGGTTGACGGCACCGGCCGCGCGCACTGTCCTGTAGCCGCGATCCGGCCCGCCTCGCCCGCCGCTCCGGCGGCGACACGCCCCCTTGCGGCCAATTGTCGCGAAACGACGCGAATCTCCGCCTTTCGTCGCTTTTCATCTTCTGTCCGGTTGCCCACCGGAATCGTGTCGCGTATGGTGCTGCCCGTCCGCGTGCGATACGGCGCCCGACCTGCGCGCTATCACCCGGACCTTCGACCGTCGTCCCGCACGACGGCCGCGCGGGCCGTGCCCGCCGCTCACCGTCTCCGCGATGCCACCCTTCGGCGCCGCGCATTCTTGAGGAGAGAGACGTGATCCACAAAGTCCTGATCCTGTTTGCACTCTGCATCGCGGGCCTCGCCGCGATCGCCGCCGGTTTCCAGCACATCCCCAGCTGATTCGCGGCCCCGGCTCGCTTCGCCGAGCCCGGGGGCCGCACCCATTCCTCTCCCCTTTTGCGATGAACCACTTTCTCGGACCGCCCGGGACGGGCGACCTTTGCCATGCGCATCGACGTACAGCATTCCCAGCACGACATCGACGATGAACTCGACACGCTCTACGCGCGTCTCCACCAGCCAGGCCATCGCCTGCACGGCCTGCCGGCCATCGCGCTCGGCCGCTCCGGCCTGATCGTCCGCCACCGCGAAGCGGACGGCGAATACTTCCTGTATGTCGAGGATCCGGCCGCGCGCCAGCTCGCCGGCTATACGGTGTTCAACCGCTTACCCGAAATCCCGCGCCGCGCCGACCGCTACCTGCGCGCGCCGCATACGCGGCTGCGCGGCTCGTCGCAGCGCAAGGGC
Organism: Burkholderia lata; assembly: GCF_902499335.1. Classification (GTDB taxonomy): domain Bacteria; phylum Pseudomonadota; class Gammaproteobacteria; order Burkholderiales; family Burkholderiaceae; genus Burkholderia; species Burkholderia lata_B. Next base: position 446,838 of record NZ_CABVQK010000001.1, read on the forward strand.
CTCGCGACGACGCTGTATCGCTGGGGGCTCGACGCGGGCCTGTGCCTGATCAGCGGCGCGCGCCAGTCGGTTGGCGCCGCGCAGTTGTGGACGGCGCTCGCGCAGGACTACCGGCACGGCTTCGTCGATATCGAGGGGCGTGCGCTGCGTTATCTCGGCGACGCCGTCGCCGACGACGTGCACGGCGCGCTGCATACGCGGCGACTGTTGCTCGGTAATGGATGGGAAATCGGGGAATTCGCGCGCGTGACGGGGATAACCGGTGCCGTCCCGACGCCGGTGCGATAATCCGTGCGACCCGCGCGACGCACGCCGCTATGCCACGCGCCAACCGACACGCACATCGATGACCACCGATCCCCGCACCCACGCCGACCGCCACATCGACATCGTCGCGCTGTGCGGCAGCCTCCGCACGCAGTCGTACAACGCCGCGCTGCTCGATGCGGCCGCGCTCGTCGCACCGCGCGGCATGCGCATCGTGCGCTTCGATCGTCTCGGCGAATTCCCGCTGTTCAATCCCGATGCCGAATATCCGTCGCCCGCCGCGGTGCGCGACCTGATCGACCGCGTGAATGCTGCCGACGGCTTGCTGATCGCCAGCCCGGAATACGCGCACGGCGTAACGGGCGTGATGAAGAACGCGCTGGACTGGATCGTGGGATGCGAGGCCGTCGTGTACAAACCGGTCGCGGTGCTGAATGCGTCGCCGCGCGCGACGCATGCGGACGCGGCGCTGCGCGAAACGCTGTCGGTGATGTCGGCGCGCATCGTCGAACCCGCGTCGATCACGCTGCCGATCCTCGGAAGCCAGCTCGACGCGGCGGGCGTCGCCGCGCATCCGCCGTTCGCATCGGCGTTGACCGACGCGTTGCACGCACTGCGCGCGGCGATCCAGGAGGCAGAGCCCGGCCGGTAGTGACCTGCGTTCGTTCGTGAACGCGCGCGGCGTTACCGCGCCTTCGTGCGCGCCACCTTCTTCGCCGGTTTTGCCGCCTTCGCGCGCGGCGCTTCCTTCTCGGGCTGCGCGCCGCCGCCGGCAAGATCCTCGAGCCACGCGAGCGCGTCGACATACGACAGGAACTGCTGCAGATAGGCCGGCGACAACTCGCGCATCGTCGCGAGCGACCGGTGCACGAGACTGTTCGAATTGAGCGGCCCCGCGTTGCGCGGCACCTGGTCGAGCGACTGACGGTACTGCTGCTCCGTGCGGACTTTCGACCACATCGTGCGGAAGTAGTCGACCAGCTCGGGATCGAGCCCGCGCCGGTCGGCCTGCGCATCGCGCGCGAGCCGCTCGACGAGTTCCGCCAGCGCGCCGCGCGCGGGCGCACCTGGCGCGTCGCTCACGGTGGCCGTTTCACCGGCGCGCGACACAACCTCCGCGAAACCTTCGAGCAACGTCGCCAGACGCGCGTCGAGCAACGCGCGTGCGTCACCTTCGAGCGCGGCCGCCCGCCGTTCGAGCGCGTCGATCCGGTGAAAGCGCACCGGATCGAGCCGGTCGGCGCCCTGCTCGCGCCATGCGTCGAGCGTCGCGCGAACGTGCGTCGCGTCGCCGGTCACTTCGCCTTCCCTCCGTTCGATGCCGACTTGCGCGGCACCGGCGCGATCTCCACGCGACGGTTCTTCGCGCGGCCTTCATCGTCCGCATTCGAGCTGACCGGCTGTTCCGAGCCGAACGCGGCCGCGAACACCGACGACGCCGGCACGCCGGCGTCGATCAGCGCACGCGTGACGGTCAACGCACGCTTGGCCGACAGCTCCCAGTTGTCCGTGAACTGGCGGTTGCCCGCATGCACCTGCTGGTCGTCGGCGAAGCCGCTGATCATCAGGATCTCGTCGCGCGTCTTCAGGTAGGCGCCCAGCGGCGCGGCCAGCGTCTTCAGCAGATCGCGGCCCGCGGGCTGCAACTGGTCGGAGTTCAATGCGAACAGCACGTTGCCGCTGATGCCGATACGACCGTTCACGAGCGTCACGCGGCCGGCCGCGAGCGGCCCGGCGAGCGCCTGCTCGAGCGACTTGCGCTGCTGCGCTTCCTGCTGGCGCGCGCGTACGGCCTCCTCGAGCTTCGACGTGAGCTGAAGCTGCATGCCGATCACGCCGACGAGGATCAGCACGAACGCGCCGAGCAGCACCGACATCAGGTCGGCGAACGCGGGCCATACCGGCGCGGAGGACGCGCCGCCGTCGATTTCGTCGTGCATGCGTTACGCTCCGACGCTCGCCCGCCGGCCGGCGAGCTGCTGCAGGTCTTCGACGATCTGCTTCTGCGACATCATGCTCAGGTCGATCACCTCACGCGCCTGCGCGACGTAGTACTCGAGCTGCTCGTCGCTGCGCGCGAGCGATTTCTCGAGCGCGGCCTCGATGTGTTGCAGATGGGTCAGCAGCTTGTCGTTCGACTCGCCGAATACCTGCACGGCCATCCCGAACGCGTCGCCGAGGCTCGCGACTTCGACGGCACCTGCCGTGACTTGCGCGGCCACCGAGTCGAGCTTGCGCGTTTCGGCATCGACGGTGTCGTTGAAGCGCGCGCCGACGCGGTCGAGCAGGTCGGCCGACGTGCTGACGAGCGCGTCGATCGCGGTGCGCTGTTCGGTCGACGCGTGGTTGACCGCGCCGAGCAGCGTTTCGAGCGTCGCGAGCAGACGGCTGCGTTCCTCGAGCATCGCGGTGTCGTGCACCAGGCTGTCGGACAGGCGCTGGCGCAGCTCGGCGACGACGTCGGCCGCGGCCTTCGGCGCCTCCGACGCAGCCTGCACGAGGCGCGCGATCTCGTTGATCGTGTCGCTCGCATGCACCTGTGCCTGCGCGGTGATGTCGTTCGCGGTGCGCGCCAGCGTGTCGCAGATGTCCTGCTGACGCGTCGCGGCCTGCGCGCTCGTCTGCGCCCATTCGTCACGCAGCGCGGCGGCCATCGCGGCGAGCGAGTCGTTCCATGCGGACAGGCGCTGTTCGTCGCGCGCGGCCAGTTGCGTCTGCAGGCCCGTATGCGAATCGCGGATCGTCGACAGCAGGTCGTTCGAACGTTGTTCGAACGTCGATGCCTGCGCGGTCAGATCGCGCGTCGTTTGTGCCAGTGCATCGCAGATTTCCTGCTGGCGGCCCGCGCTGTGCACGCCTGCGCGTTGCCATTCGTCGCCGAGCTTCGTGGCCATCGCGGCCAGCGAATCGTTCCACGCGGTGAGGCGCTCTTCATCGCGCGCAGCGAGCTGCGTCTGCAGGCCCGTGTGCGAATCGCGGATCGTCGACAGCAGATCGCTTGAGCGTTGCTCGAAGGTCGACGCCTGCGTGGTCAGATCGCGCGTCGTTTGTGCGAGCGAATCGCAGATTTCCTGCTGGCGGCCGGCGCTATGCACGCCTGCACGCTGCCATTCGTCGCCGAGCTTCGTGGCCATCGCGGCCAGCGAATCGTTCCACGCGGTGAGGCGTTCTTCATCGCGCGCGGCAAGCTGCGTCTGCAGGCCCGTGTGCGAATCGCGGATCGTCGACAGCAGATCGGTCGAACGTTGTTCGAAGGTCGACGCCTGCGTGGTCAGGTCGCGCGTCGTTTGCGCCAGTGCGTCGCAGATTTCCTGCTGGCGGCCAGCGCTATGCACGCCTGCGCGCTGCCATTCGTCGCCGAGCTTCGTGGCCATCGCGGCCAGCGAATCGTTCCATGCCGACAGGCGTTCTTCATCGCGCGCGGCAAGCTGCGTCTGCAGGCCCGTGTGCGAATCGCGAATCGTCGACAGCAGATCGTTCGAGCGTTGTTCGAACGTCGAAGCCTGTGCCGTGAGATCGCGCGTCGTTTGCGCCAGTGCGTCGCAGATTTCCTGCTGCCGGCCGGCGCTGTGTACACCCGCGCGTTGCCATTCGTCGCCGAGCTTCGCGGCCATCGCGGCCAGCGAATCGTTCCACGCGGCGACACGCTGTTCGTCGCGCGCCGCCAGGTCGGTCTGCAGCCCCGCGTGCGACTCGCGCATCGCGGCAAGCGTCGCGCCCGAATGGCGTTCGAACGTCGCGGCGGCGTCGCCCAGCGCGCGCGCATGCTGGCCGGCCAGCGTCTCGCCGACCTGCTCCTGGCGCGACAGCGCATCGCGCCATGCGTCCGACAGGCGGCTTTCAGTCGATTCGAGGCGCGTTGCCACGCCGTCGAGCAGGTCCGTCGAACGCTGCGCGAACGTGTCGGTGAACTGGCCGAGCGTCGTCTGCAGCTGCTGCGCGACGGCGTCGCCTGCACGGCGCTGTTCGTCGAGCGCGCGGTTCCAGACGGCCGTCACGTTGCCGGTGGTCTTCTCGAAGCCGTCCGTCAGCCCGTCGAGCTGACGCTGCACGGCGCCCGTCACGGTGTCGCGCAGCGCGGCCATCTCCTGCGCAAGCCCCGTCATCGTCGCGGCGACGACCGGCTGCAGCGCGGCACCGGCCACGCGCGCGCTTTCGGCGGCGCTTTCCTTCAGCGCATCGCCGACATTCGACGCGAGGCCCGCGTACGCGCGCTCGGTCCGGTCGAAAAACGCCTGCTGGCTTTCGATCTGGCGATCGTGCAGCGCGACGCTGCGCGCCTCGAGCGTCGTCATCATCGTCTGCAGGCGATCGACCAGCGCCGGCATCACGTCGGCCTGGCGCTGCAGCAGCCGGAACGATTCGTCGCGCTGGTGCGCGGACGAATGCACGCGCAACGTCGTCGCGATCTTCGCGTCGAGCTGCTGGGCCGCGTCGATCCGCTCGCGGCGCACGAGCGCGGACAGCAGCCCGAGCATCGCGGACGTCGCGACGCCGGCGATCGACGTGCCGAACGCGAACCCGAGACCCTTCACCGGCGCGATCAGCGACGCGCGGATCGCGTCGAGATCGGTCGCGCTTTCGAGCGCGGCGCCCGTGCCCTTCAGCGTGACGACCATCCCGAGCAGCGTGCCGAGCATGCCGAGCAGCACGAGCAGGCCGACGAGGTAAGGCGTGAGCGACGGGCCCGGCAGCGCGACGCGCGCGCCTTCGACCCGCGCACGCACGGCGCCGCGCAGCCCCGGGTGCAGCGTGTCGAGCCACGTGTCGAGCTTCGCGGGCGGCTCGGTCAGGCCGGCGACCGCGCGCGACAGCGTGGCGGTGGCCTGCCGGTAGCGCAGCAGTTCCCATGCGCCGGCGACGTAGCACGCGGCGATCAGCAGCGTGACGGCCGACGCCAGCGGGTTCGACGCGACATAGCCGACGCCGATCCAGCACACAGCGAGCAGACCGGCGACGAAGACAACGAGATCAAGGCGAATTCTGGACATAGCGTGTTGATTAGCTGGTGCGAAGGGCCGCGAGCAGCCCGTCTACCGTTTGAAACCGGACTTCGAGTTCGGCAAGCAGGATGCTTTGCATCTCGTCGCGAAACGTATCGAGCCATGTGCCGGGCACGATCGCCGCGACGGTCGTGTCATCGGCCACCACCGCGCCGTCACCGGCCGGATCGGCTGCGGCTGCGGCTGCGGCTGCGGCTGCGGCTGCGGATTCAGCGTCGGCCAGCGCCTGCCGCTCCGCGTCGCGCAGCCGCCCGAAACGCGTGCCGAGCAGCGCGGGGATGGCCGACAGCAGGCTGCGCTCGCGCGCGCCGAGCACGCGCTCCATGATCGCGTCGAGCGTCGCGAGCCGTGCCATTCCGGACGAGCGTGCGGCGACCGCGACCCGCAGGCGGCCGCGCAACTGGCCGATCGCCGTTTCCATGTCCTGCTGCAGGGACAGATAACGCTGGCGGAAGTCCGCGAAATCGGCCGTGTCGGCGGCCGGCGGCGGCGGATCGCCGGGCCGGCGCCGCGCACGCGGCCGGTTGGTCGCCGTGATCGCCTGCGCGAGCTCGTGCCGCACGCGCGCGCAGTCGCGCTCCGCGTCGTAGCCGCGCACGCCGGCCGCGACGCCGGGCGGGCTCGCGTTCAGCGCGGACGACAGCGTGATCGCGTCGGTCCAGCCGAGCCACTGGCTCAGCCGGTCGGACAGCGTCTGCCGGGATTCCGCGACGTCGGCATCGGCCAGGCGCGCGAGCAACCGGACGAGCGCCGGGCCGCTCAGCGCCGGGCGCGGAGGTGCTTGCACCATGCTGCAAACCGTCAAAAAAGGCAGCAGTTTACACGTCGCCGGGAGGTCGGCCGCCAGAATCGGGGAAGCGGCGCCATCCGGCGCGGCGTGCGACACACGCGAACGCCCGCCGCGCAAGGCTTGGCGGGCGACCGGGGGCCGCCGCGGCGATGGTCCGGCCGCGCCGTTGCCCTTGCCCGCAGCCATGTCGCCCGCCGGTTACGAATACCGTCTGACGATACCGGCCGCGTTGCGCTACCATCGCAGCACCCGTCGAGCCACGCGTGCCGGCCGCGGGCCGTGCCGCCGAGACCGGGCGCCACCGACCCACAACGACAACAGACGGGCCCGGCCCGACCGCACACGATGCTTGCCAATCTCGTCACGCGCCTGCGCGACCGTTTCGGCAAACCGCCGACCCCGCAGGCCTTCGCCGAACGCCTGATCGCCACGCTGCGCGCATCGGGCGACACGCGCACCTGGCGCCACGAGGACGAGAAGGGCTGCCTCGTCCAGTCGGATGCCCCGTCGACCATCATCAACCTGAACAACCTGTTCCGCGACTACGCGGCCGCGAAGCCGTCCGAGCGGGACACCGTGCTGAAGCGGCAGGCGAGCGCGATGATGCAGCACGAAATCCCGACGGATTTCGCCGCCGCGCGCGCGAAGCTGCGCCCCGTGATCCGCAGCGCGACCGAGCGCTGCGTCGCGGCGCTGCAAACGACCGGGCAGATCGGCATCACGGCGCTGGCGTTCCGGCCGCTGTGCGAGAACATCGAGATCGGCATCGCGTATGACGGCGAGTTCAACATCGCGCGCCTGCCGACCTCGACGCTCGACCAATGGGGCGTCTCGTTCGACGAAGCATGCGACATCGCGATCGACAACCTGCGGGCCGAATCGTCGACGCCGTGGGCCGCGCTGCCGAACGGGGTATTCCTGTCGCAATTCGACGAATCCTACGACGCGGCACGGCTGCTGCTGACCGACCTGCTCCACCGGCAGCCGATCGCCGGCGCGCCGGTCGTGATGGCACCGAACCGCGCGGTGCTGCTGCTCACCGGCGACCGCAATCCGGCCGGGCTGGCAGCGATGGTCGACCTTGCCGAACAGGCGCAGGCGCAGCCGCGCCCGCTGCCGCCGCTGATGCTGCGCTGGGATGGTGCCGCCTGGCGGCGCTTCGTGCCGGAAGGGCTCGAATCGAAGCTGCACGCGCTGCGCATCGGCGAGCTCGCGGGCGATTACCAGGATCAGCGGATGCTGCTCAACGACCTGCATGAGCAAGACGGCACCGACATCTTCGTGGCGACCTACTCGGTGTACAAGCGCCAGGACGGCACCCTGTTCAGCGTCGGCGTGTGGAGCGACGGCGCGCATACGCTGCTGCCCGAGACGGATATCGTCGCGCTCCATCGCGCGTCGACGGGACAGTCCGCCTACGTGCCGATGGCCGAGCTGCTGGGCACGTGCGGCGATCTGATGACGGCCACCGGGCATCGCCCGGTGCGCTACGAAGTGAAGGTGTTTCCGGACGACACGCGGTTCGCGGCGCTGCTGGAGCGGTTCAGCGAAGCCTGATGCCGATGCGCGTTCGCGCGGTGCGCGCCGGCGGTCAGCCACGGGAATGGCCGGCCGCCGTGCGATGCAGATCGGGAATGGAAGCGGTCAGATGCCCGCTTTCGGTGCATTCAGGATCAGTCGCAACCCGAGCAGCGTGATCGCGCCGGCGGCGACGCGGTCGACCCACTTCTTCGCGCGCAGGTAGAGCTCGCGCGGCCGGCGGGTGGAAAAACACAGCGCGACGATCGTGTACCAGCCGAACTCCACGCCGAACACGAGCGGCGGCAGCGCCAGATAGCACCACAGCGGCGGATGCTGCGGGAGCAGCGCCGCGAAAATGCTGCCGTACCAGATCGCCGTCTTCGGGTTGCTGAGCTGGGTCGTGAGGCCCGTCCAGAACGACTTGCGCGCGCTGCCGCCGGCCATCGCCTCCGGATCGTCCATCGCGATCGGCCGGTCGGCGCCGCGCCAGATCTTCGACGCCATGTAGATCAGGTACGCGCCGCCCGCCACCTTGAGGCCCACGTACAGCCATTCGACGGCCTGCAGCAGCGTGTAGAGCCCGGCCAGCGCGACGCCGCCGAACACGATGCCGCCAATGCCCATGCCGAGCGCGGTAGCGAGCCCGTCGCGGCGCGACAGCCCGATCGAATTCCGGGCAACCAGCACGAAGCTCGGGCCCGGAATCATCGCGCCGAGAAACAGCGCAGCCAGGATGGCGAGTACGGCAGCCGATGCAGTCATCGAAGTCTCCTTGGTGAGCGACGTCGAATCGCCGACGCCTGCGTGTCGTTTCCGACGGTCGAAGCGCCGATTCTGGCACGCTTCACGCATGGCCGAAAGCCGCCCTGCGCTGCTATGCTAGCCCTCTTTTCCGTCATTCGCGCCGCCACCCATGATCGAGATCCGCGCTGCCCGCTATCCCGACGACGCCCGCGTCGTCGAGGCGATCTTCCGCGAGTACATTGCGAGCCCCACCGTCAGCCTCGAATTCCAGGACTACGAGCCCGAGATCGCCGCGCTGCCCGGCAAATACGCGGCGCCGCGCGGGCTGCTGCTGCTCGCGTGGCAAGGCGAGCGCGCGGTGGGCTGCGCGGCGTTTCGCGAAATCGACGCGACGACGTGCGAGATGAAGCGCGTCTACGTGCGCCCCGAAGCACGCGGGCTGAACGTCGGCCGCCAACTCGTCGAACGGCTGCTGCGTGACGCGAAGGCCGCCGGCTATGCGCGCATGTGCCTCGACGTGCTACCCGAGTTCGTCGCCGCGCGGCGACTGTATGCGTCGCTCGGCTTCACGCCCGCGCCGCCCGTCGCATTCAATCCGGTGCCGGGCACCGAGTTTCTCGGGCGGGATTTGTAACATCTCGCCGTCGGCACCTCTTTCTCCCTTTCGACCGGACACCCTGTCATGCGCATGTCCCGCCTGTCCATCGTGCTTCTCCCGCTGCTCGCCGCGCTGTCGCTCAACGCCCGCGCCGGCGACCTGCCTAAATCGATCGCCGCGCAGTTGCCGCCCGGCTACCAGCCGCTGCTCGCCCATGCCGGGCCGGATCTCGACAACGGGCGGCACAGCTTTCTCGTCGTCGTGCATCGGGCAGTCGATACGCGCGAGCAGCCGTCGCCGCGTCCACTGCTGATCTTCGAGGAACAGCCCGACCACGCATTCCGGCTCGCCGCCCGCAACGACCAGGTCGTGCTGCGCGCGAACGAAGGCGGCCAGTGCGACCCGTTCGATCCCGAAGATGCAGCCGACAACGGCTTCGCGATCAAAGGCCACTATTTCACCGTGCAGAACTTCGTCGCGTGCGGGCAGCACTGGAGCGACTACGTGACGTTCCGCTACGACCCGCGCACGCACGGGTGGCTGTTTTCGAACCGGATCGTCACCCAATCGTTTCCGCTCGACGACCAGCCCGACCACGTCACCGTCACGCGCGCCGACGCGCACCGCCCGGTGTCGTTCAGTCAGTGGCAACGCAAGGACTGACGCGGCCGGGGCAACGCGCCGAGACCGGTTGCCTCGTGCTCCGGCCGGTGCGGGCAGGGCCAGACGCCGTCATGCCCCGCTGCTCCCACCCTGCCCCGCACTCGCGAGCGCACGCCAACAGGACTACCATAAGCGCTCGCCGTCGCGCGACCGCGCGCCGGCCTCGCACGCGGCTCGCCCGCACGCGTTCCCTCGCTGCACCCGCACAGGAGGACGTCATGACGCAACACTTCGACGCGATCGTCATCGGCACCGGGCAGGCCGGGCCGCCACTCGCCGCGCGGCTGTCCGCCGCCGGGATGAAAGTCGCGATCATCGAGCGCGGCCGCTTCGGCGGCACCTGCGTGAACACCGGCTGCATCCCGACCAAGACACTGATCGCGAGCGCGTACGCCGCCCACCTCGCGCGGCGGGGCAGCGAATACGGCGTGTCGGTCGGCGGCCCCGTCACCGTCGACATGAAAGCCGTGAAGGCGCGCAAGGACCAGATCTCCGGCCGCTCGAACCAGGGTGTCGAGCAATGGGTGCGCGGCCTCGCGAACACCACCGTGTTTCAGGGCCACGCCCGCTTCGAGCGCGCCAACACGGTGCGCGTGGGCGACGCGCTGCTCGAAGCGGAACGCATCTTCATCAACGTCGGCGGGCGCGCGCAGGTGCCGGCCATGCCGGGCCTCGACACGGTGCCGTACCTGACCAACTCGACGATGATGGACGTCGACTTCCTGCCCGAGCATCTCGTGATCGTCGGCGGCAGCTACATCGGGCTCGAATTCGGCCAGATGTATCGCCGCTTCGGGTCGAAGGTCACGATCGTCGAGAAAGGTGATCGCCTGATCCGGCGCGAGGACGAGGACGTGTCGCAGGCCGTGCGCGACATTCTCGAGAAGGAAGGGATCGACGTGCAGCTCGATGCGACCTGCCTGAGCGCACGGCGCGACGGCAGCGGCATCGCGGTCGGCCTCGACTGCGCGGGCGGCGGCCGCGAGGTCGCAGGCTCGCACCTGCTGCTCGCGGTCGGACGCGTGCCGAACACCGACGATCTCGGGCTCGACCGTGCGGGCGTCGCGACCGACGCGCGCGGCTATATCGAGGTGGACGAACAGTTGCGCACGAACGTGCCCGGCATCTGGGCGCTCGGCGACTGCAACGGGCGCGGCGCGTTCACGCACACCGCGTACAACGACTTCGAGATCGTCGCGGCGAACCTGCTCGACAACGATCCGCGCAAGGTGTCCGATCGCATCGCGGCGTACGCGCTGTACGTCGATCCGCCGCTCGGCCGCGTCGGCATGACGCTCGCGGAAGCGAAGCAGACCGGCCGCCGGCTGCTGGTCGGCACGCGCCCGATGACGCGCGTCGGCCGCGCGGTGGAAAAAGGCGAGAGCCTGGGCTTCATGAAGGTGATCGTCGACGCGGACAGCCACGCGATCCTCGGCGCGTCGATCCTCGGCGTGACCGGCGACGAAGTCGTGCACGGGATGCTCGACGTGATGGCCGCGGGCGCGCCGTACACGACGATCAGCCGCGCGATGCACATCCACCCGACCGTGTCGGAACTCGTGCCGACGCTGCTGCAGGATCTGCATCCGGTCGAATGACGCGCGGCGGGCGGCTGCGCATCGGCGTCGAACGGTATGCGAAGATGGCCGCTCGCCACGACACCCGGAAATGCCATGGACCGCCTGCAAGCGATGCAGATCTACGTACAGATCGTCGAACGCGGCAACTTCACGCAGGCCGCCGACGCGCTGCAACTGCATCGGCCGGCCGTGACGAAAGCCGTGCAGCAGCTCGAACAGGAACTCGGCGTCCGGCTGCTGAACCGCAGCACGCGCCGCGTCAGCGTGACCGCCGAAGGCGAGGCGTTCCATGCGCGCTGCGTGCAGTTGCTCGGCAGCATCGATGACGCGTTCGCGTCGTTCCCGAAGCAGCGCGCGATACCGAAAGGCCGGTTGCGCATCGACATCGCGCTCGCGCTGGCGAAGACGGTCGTGATTCCGGCGCTGCCCGATTTCCAGCAGCGCTATCCGCAGATCGAGCTCGTGCTCGGCGCGAGCGACCAGCCGGCCGACCTGATCGGCGAAGGCATCGACTGCGTCGTGCGGGTCGGCAAGCTGAAGGATTCGAGCATGATCGCGCGCACGGTCGGCACGGTGCCGATGGTCACGTGTGCGTCGCCCGCCTATGTTTCCCGCCACGGTTTGCCGCGCACACTCGACGACCTTCGTGCGCATCGGGCGGTCAACTTCTTTACCGGCAGCAATCGCAAGGTGCTCGAATGGACGTTCCGCCCGCACGGCGAAACGGTCGCGGTGAAACTCGCGAGCAGCCTGCTTACCGACAATTCGGAAGCGCTGCTGTCCTGCGGGCTGGCCGGCCTCGGCATCGTGCATGCGTTACGGCCCGCGCTGCAGCCGAGCATCGACTCGGGCCAGCTGATCGAACTGCTGCCCGGCGTGCCGGCAGAGCCGAAGCCGGTGTCGGTGCTGTACCCGAACCGCGCGCATCTGTCCGACAAGGTGCGTGCGTTCATCGACTGGCTGACCGAGCTGTTTGCGCGGCGGTATCCGGCGTAGACCGGATCACGAACGCGCACGAATGCAGACGGATGACCGACTTCACCGGCAGCCGCACAGCGCCGCGTAAAAAGCGCCACGCGGCTGCGTCGTCTTGCTCACCGCGCGACCCGATAGCCGATCGACCGCTCCATGTATCGCGCCAGTTGCTCGCGGGAAAATGCCGGCTGCTCGATTCCGCTGCCTTCGAGAAATTCGATCACGTTGCGGCAGTCCCACACGTAATTGTTCTGATACAGCTCGGCCGTGGACATCCCATCGCGAATGTTGTCGTCGAACAGGCTCAACAGCGGATAGAGCGGTGCGTCGATATCGGTCTTCCAAGCATCGCGCCAGTCGCGGAACGGCACGACCCGGAATCGCAGGCCGAAGTAACGCTCCAGCTTCGAGAAAAATTCCCGAAGCGTCAGGTTGGCCTCGGGCGAATTGATCAGGTTGAATTTCCGCCCCAGCGCGGCCGGATTGCGCGAAATCCACGCAAGCGCTTTCGTCATGTAGTCCACGGTCGTCAACCCTTCGCGCAGGTCCTGCAGGTCGGGCACGGTGCCGAGCGCCATGCACGTCTTCACCAGCCGCCCCCACCATTGATAGTCTGCGCTGACGCCGGTCTCGCTGTGAAACGTCGCGTAGCCGAGCCGGAAGGTCATCAGAGGCAGGCCGCGCTGCTCCGCCAGGTCGGCCATTTTCTCCATCACCCATTTGCTGCGCGTGTAGCCGATATCCTCGAGCACCGCGGGCAGGTTCTGATCGATGTCGTCCGCTTCGGTCATCATCGCCTTGCCGGTGAAGCGATGCCCCCAGCTGTACACCGAGATCGTCGACAGCAGGATCATCGCCTTGGTACGCCGGCACCCGGCGAAAGCGAGGACCTGGGTCAGGCCGTCCACGTTGATCTTCTTCATGTACGAATACGGCTGGATGAAATTGACCGCGCCCGCGGAGTGGTAAACGATGTCGATTCCGTCGGCCAGCGCCGCGTAGTCGCGTTCGTCCAACCCGAAGCGCGCCTGCGTGAGATCGCCCGCCCACACGCGGATGCGGGATCGTTCGTCCGGCCCGAGGTTCGCGTCGTAGGCGCGCAGTTTTTCGTCGATCCGCGACCGCCCCGCGACGGCATCCTCCGCGCGTACCAGGCAATGCACGATCGCCGACGTCGTCGCAAGGAGTTCGGCCAGCAAATGAACGCCGACGAAGCCCGTGGCACCCGTCAACAGAATCGTGCGCGGGCGCGCCAGCAGCGCGTTGTCGAACGCGCCGCTGAAATCCGCCTGTTCCGGCACGCGGATATCATCCGCGAGCACATAAACGGGCTCGCGGTCGATCTCGAGCGCCGCCGCGACACGCCGCTCGATCTCGCCTGCCAGCCCTTCCACCGATTGATGCTCGTAGACGTCCCGGATCAGCATCTTCGTCCCCGCGGCATCCGATAGCGCCCTCGCGAGCTTCGCCGTCAACAACGAATTACCGCCGATGTCGAAGAAACTGTCGGTCTTGAGAAACGACGCATGGCCGGTCAACGCGACGAATGCATCCGCCACGATCCGCTCGATGGCCGTGTACGGTTCTCGCTCCGTCCGGTTGCGCCGTTCGTCCTGGTAACGATGCTGCAGGGCAGCCCGGTCGGTTTTGCCGTTCGCCGTCACCGGCATCTCGTCGAGCAGCACGTGACCAACGGGCCACATGTAATCGGGCAGGTATTGCCGCACGCTTGCCTTGAGCGCGTCGACGACACGGTCGGGCGGCGCAGCGGGATCGCCCGGCACGGCGAACGCGACCAGTTCCTTCCCGGTTCCGGCAGCGCGGGGCAGCGCAAGCACCAGCGCCTTGCGTACCACGCCGGACCTGACGAGCACCGATTGAATTTCGCTCAGTTCGACCAGATTGCCGCGAATCTTGACCTGATCGTCTAGGCGGCCGAGAAACTGGATCGAGCCGTCGTTCAGCCAGCGCCCGAGATCTCCCGTGCGATAGATGATCCGGTCCATAATTTTGGGGTGCTGACGGAATTTCTCGCGAGTCAATGCAGGGTTGTTCAGATAGCCGCGCGCCAGGCCCGGCCCGCCGATGCAGATCTCGCCGACGTCGCTCTCCCCTACCACCTCCTGCGCATCGTTCAGGATCAGGATTTCGGTCCTGCCGACCGGGCGTCCGATCGATGCCGGACGGCCGAGCGTTGCACTCGGGACGACGTGACACGTCGCGAAGATCGTCGCTTCGGTCGGCCCGTAGTAATCGACCACCGTGTAACCGATTCGGTCGGTATCGACCGGATCGAGCTTTTCGCCGGCCGTGAACAGATACTCGAGCTTCAGGTCCGCCGGCTGGCCGACGCCCACCACGTCGGCCACCATCACGGTGGGCACGTACGCATGCGTAATCCGGTGACGGGTGAAGAAACCGACGAGCGCATCGGCATCGAAACGCGTATCGTCGTCCGGCAAGAACAGCGTCGCGCCCGCGCAGAGGGCCGACCAGATTTCCCACTGCGACACATCGAAACCAAGGCCGGCCATCAGCGTCGCTCGACTTTCTGCATTCATCGAAAAGCGCGCGTTGTGCCAGTCGACGAGTGTGGCCACGGCGGCATGTTCGACGATGACGCCTTTCGGCGCGCCGGTGGAGCCGGACGTGAAGATCACGTAGATCGCGCCATCGGGCGCATCGGCGCGTTGCGTCGCATGCGCGTCGTCCCGATCCGGTCGCTGCGCGGACAGGCCGGCCACGCTGATGAACGGAACGGCCGTATCCCGGGGCGTCGCGCGAGCCGTCAACACCAGCGACGCACTGCATTGCTGCAGGATGATGTCCTTGCGGGCATCGGGATAGCGTTCGTCGATCGGGACATAGGTCGCACCGGCCTTCAGGATGCCGAGGATCCCGACGATGAAGTCGGCGTTACGCGCCGCCTCGATCGGCACCAGGCTGCCGTGCCCGACGCCCCGGTCCCGCAATGCAGATGCAACCGCGTCGCTCCGACGGTCCAGCTCGCGGTAACTCAGGCATTCGTGCTCCGACACCACGGCCGACGTGTCTCCTCCGACGGCCGCATGCATCTGAAACGTCTCGAGCACGTTCGATTGAGTCGTCATCGTTTTTATTCCTCATATCGAAACGAACAAATCCCAATATAGGTTTCATTGAATAAAAAGCAATTTTGCGCACGAGATGGCAGGCATCCGCAACGCACGGCGAAACGATGAAGACGTTTGGTGCGATTGGCGAAGCACTCGACGATGCGCCGAATCCGGTAACCGATTTCGTCGATTGTTATTCGCCGAATAACAATCAATGATCCGTCGGCACGTTCCTCCGGCGCAGGTACCCGCCTACGATGCTCCTTCATCGACACCCGTTCATTGAAGGAGCCCTCCATGTCCCGCATCGTTCGTTTCCACCGCGTCGGCGGCCCCGACGTCCTGCAGATCGACACCGTCGACGTGCCCGCGCCGGGCCCCGACGAAATCCAGCTGCGCGTGAAGGCGATCGGCCTCAATCGCGCGGAAGTCATGTTCCGCAGCGGCGAATACACGTTCATGCCGCGCTTGCCGGCTGCGCTCGGCTACGAGGCATCGGGCATCGTCGCGGCGGTCGGCCGCGACGTGACGGCGTTCGCCGAGGGCGATGCGGTGAGCGTCGTGCCGGCGTTCTCGTTCGCCGACTACGGAATGTACGGCGAAGTCGTCAACGTACCCGCGCATGCGGCGGTCAGACATCCGGCAAGCCTGTCGTTCGAGGAAGCGGCCGCGACGTGGATGATGTTCGTCACGGCCTGGGGCGCGCTGATCGAACTCGGCGGGCTGCGGCGCGGCGACGCGGTGCTGATCGGCGCCGCGTCGAGCAGCGTCGGGCAAGCGGCAATCCAGATCGCGAACCACGTCGGCGCAGTGCCGATCGCGCTGACGCGCGGCGAATCGAAGCGTCAGGCGCTGCTCGACGCGGGCGCGAAGCACGTGATCGTCGGCAGCCCTGCGGACCTGCCGCAGCAGGTGGCGGACATCACCGGCGGCACCGGCGCGCGCCTCGTGTTCGATCCGGTCGGTGGCCCCGACACGGCGAACCTGCTGCGCGCGCTGGCCACGAACGGCACGTTCTTCCAGTACGGCGCGCTCGACACGCGCGACATCCCGGTGCCCGTGATGGATCTACTTGCGCGCCATCTGACGCTGCGCGGCTACGAGCTGTTCGAGATCACCGGCGACGCGCAGAAGCTCGAACGCGCGAAGCGCTTCATCGTCGACGGGCTCGCGGCCGGCGCGCTGAAGCCGCTGATCGATCGCACGTTCGCGTTCGACGACATCGTGGAAGCGCATCGATACATGGAGGCCGGCGCACAGGTCGGGAAGATCGTCGTCACGGTCTGAACGTCGTCATGCAGGCGTGCCGTTTGAAAAGACGGCACGCCCGCCGCCCGCTCAGCTTTCGAAATACCGCGGCCGGTCGATATCGGCCAGCAGCCCCGGCTGCGTCGGCGCCCAGTCGAGCGATGCACGCGTGCGCTCGCTCGTGGCCGGCGCATCCATCCCCGCGAACATCGCGAACCAGCCGAAGTGTTCGCCGGCTTCAGTTGCTGTTTTCGCGACGACCGGCACGTTCAGCCGCCGGCCGATCACTTCCGCGATTTCCCGGAACCGCACGCCGGTATCGTCGACCGCGTGATAGCGCGCGCCGGCCGCACCGCGTTCGATCGCGAGCCGGTACACGCGCGCCGCATCGAGCCGGTGCACGCCCGGCCAGCGATTGGCGCCATCACCGAGATAGGCCGATACCCCCTTTTCCCGCGCGAACGCAATCAGGCGCGGCACGAAGCCGTGATCGCCGTCGCCATGCACGGACGGCGGCAGGCGCACGACCGACGCGTGCACGCCGCGCGCCTCCAGCTCGACCGCGGTCGCTTCGGACGCACGCGGGTAGGTCGACGACACCGGCACGTGCGGATCGTCTTCCGTCGCCGCGCGCCCGGGCGCGACGAGCGCGAGGCCCGACGTGACGACCAGCGGCCGCGCCGAGCCCGCGAGCACCGCGCCGATCGTCTCGATCGCATGACGGTCGAGCTCGCAGTTCTGCGCGAAGCGCGAGAAGTCGTGATTGAATCCCGTATGGATCACCGCATCGGCGGCTTCTGCGCCGCGCGTGAGGCTGCCGAGATCCTCCAGCGACCCGCGATGGACGTCGGCGCCAGCCGCGGCAACCGACGACGCGGCCGCATCGGACCGCGCGAGACCGAGCACCGAGTGCCCGGCGGCAACGAGTTCGGCCACGACGGCAGAGCCGACGAACCCCGACGCTCCAGTAACAAAGACACGCATGTTCAACACCTCCGGATGGCATGGAGGCTTACTATCTGTCGATCGCCGCGCACGGTGAAGTCGTGACGGTTTACCGGTAAACGAACTAACAGGACATGGCTGACGCCCCCGACAACCTGCTCGGCGCGTACCTTCGGGACCGCCGCGAGAAACTCGACCCGGCCGCGCTCGGGCTGCCGGCCACGCGCCGCCGCACACCGGGACTGCGGCGCGAGGAAGTCGCGCAGCGCGCGCACGTGAGCACCGCGTGGTACACGTGGCTCGAACAGGGGCGCGGCGGTGCGCCGTCGGCCGACGTGCTCGACCGGCTCGCCCGCGCGCTACTGCTGAACGATGCCGAGCGCGAGCACCTGTTCCTGATCGGTGTCGGCCATCTGCCGGAAGTGCGCTATCACGCGACCGACCACGTGTCGCCGCGGGTGCAGCACGTGCTCGATTCACTCGATGCGAGCCCCGCGATCGTGCGCTCGGCGACGTGGGACGTCGTCGCGTGGAACGACGCCGCGGCCGCGACGCTGACCGACTACACGACGCTGTCGCCGGAACGACGCAACATCCTGAGGCTCATCTTCGTCGATCCGCACGTGCGCGGCGTGCAGACGAACTGGGAACGCGTCGCGCGGTTCGCGGTGGGCGCGTTTCGTGCCGACGTCGCGCGCGGTGGTGCGACGCAGGCCGTGCAGGCATTCGTCGACGAGATGCGCGCGACGAGCGCCGAGTTCGACGCGCTGTGGCGCGACCACGATATCCGCTCGCACGAAGAAGGGACCAAGGAGCTCCACCATCCTGCTGTCGGACGAATCGCGCTCGAATACTCGGCGTTCGCTGTGAGCGGCCGGCCCGACCAGACGCTCGTGATCTTTACGCCGGAAACGGCGGCCGATCGCGCGCTCGTCCGGACGCTGGTGGCCGCGCGCAAGCAAGCGCTGGCCGAGCAGATGCCCGTCGCATGACGGCGCGTTTCATCTGATGAACGCGCCCTCGCGCGATATCACCGGCCGCCGCCAGCCGCGCCCATCGGGCGCCATCGCCCCGGGCGAACCCATCGCATTCCGCA
Source organism: Burkholderia lata (assembly GCF_902499335.1). Classification (GTDB taxonomy): domain Bacteria; phylum Pseudomonadota; class Gammaproteobacteria; order Burkholderiales; family Burkholderiaceae; genus Burkholderia; species Burkholderia lata_B. The sequence goes on from NZ_CABVQK010000001.1 coordinate 465,363, forward strand.
CTGATTCCCAGTCGAATATTTAATTTTCACCTGGCGTAGCGCGCGCTTACCCTTTCGGCATCGCATCACAGGGCCACTGGCCCCTCCCTGGAGCATCCCGATGTCCGACCCCGGCACCGCGCAAGCCGTCCACCGCCCGCATGCGGCTTCCGTGTCCTATGGCGCGCTCGCGCTGCTGGTGCTGGCCGGCCTCAACCTGCGACCGTTCCTGACCGCGTTCGGCCCCGTGCTCGACGTCGTGCGCGCCGATACGGGCCTCGGCTTTCGCGCGGCCGCGCTGCTGACCACGCTGCCGTTCGTGCTGATGGGGGTCGTCGCCGGGATCGGTGTCGGGCTCGCGCGGCGCGTCGGCGAGCACCTTGCGCTGACCGTCGCACTGGCGCTGATCGCGGCCGGCTGCACGGCGCGCCTGTGGACCGGCGGCAGCGCCGGCCTGATCGCGACCGCGATCGTCGCGGGCGCCGGCGTCGCCGTGATCCAGGCGCTCGTGCCCGGCCTCGCGAAGCGCTGGTTCGTCGACCGGTTGCCGCTCGCGATGGGCCTCTACTCGGCCGCGCTGGTCGGCGGCGGCGCATTCGGCGCGGTCGCGAGCCCGTGGCTCGCCGCGCACGGCGGCTGGCATCTCGCGCTCGCCGTGTGGGCCGTTCCCGCGCTCGTCACGCTCGCGCTGTGGCGCGCCAAGGCGCCGCGCGACGCCGTGCACGCGACGGCCGTATCGGCCCCGATCACCGCGTTCGCCCGCCTTCCGCGCGCGTGGCAGCTCGCGCTGTTCTTCGGGCTCAGCAACAGCGGCTACGCCAGCCTCGTCGCGTGGCTGCCCGCGTTCTACCGCAGCATCGGCATGAGTCCGCAGGCGAGCGGCAACCTGCTCGCGTGGATGGCGCTGTTCCAGGCGACCGGCGCGCTCGCGATGCCGATGCTCGCGAAACGTTCGCCCGACCGCCGCGCCGTGCTGTGGCTCACGCTCGCGCTGCAGGCGGCCGGCTTCATCGGGTTCGCGACGCTGCCCGCGTTCGCGCCGTGGCTCTGGGTCGCGAGCGTCGGCCTCGGGCTCGGCGGCTTCTTCTCGATGAGCCTGATCGTCACGCTCGACCACCTGCCCGACGCACGGCTCGCCGGCGCGCTCGCCGCGTTCGTGCAGGGCATCGGCTTCCTGACCGTCGCGGCGAGCCCCTGGCTGATCGGCTGGCTGCGCGACGCGGGCGGCGGCTTCGCGATCGCGTGGTGGATGCATCTCGGCGTGATCGCCGCGATGGCCGCGCTGAACGCCGTGTTCGCGCCCGCCGGCTACCGGCACAGCATGGTGCACATCACCGGCGCCGCTCGATAACCCCCTTCGAATCGGGGCGAACGCTTCCGGCGATCGTCCAGCCGCCCGCGCATGGCCGGGCGCGGGCAGTCACGCCCATCGGCCGCTGGTTTGCTTCACAACAGACAACATCAATCGGTATTGGAGACAGTCATGAAAAAGCTCGTTCTGGCCGTGGCGCTCGCGCTGACGGCCGGCGCCGCCGCCGCGAAAGACCCGGCGGCCCTGCGCCTCGGCGTCGACCCCAGCTATGCGCCGTTCGAATCGCTCGCGCCCGACGGCAAGCTCGTCGGCTTCGACATCGATCTCGGCAATGCGATCTGCGAACGGATGAAGGTGCGCTGCGTGTGGGTCGAGAACGCGTTCGACGGGATGATCCCGGCGCTGAAGGCGCGCAAGTTCGACGGCGTGCTGTCGTCGATGAGCGTGACCGAGAAGCGCCTCGCGCAGATCGCGTTCACGGACAAGATCAACAACGTGCCGCCCCGGCTCGTCGCGCGGCGCGGCTCGAACCTGCAGCCGACGCCCGAATCGCTGCAGGGCAAGAGCGTCGGCGTCGAGCAGGGTTCGACGCAGGAGACCTATGCACGCACGTACTGGGAGCCGAAGGGCGTGATCGTCCGCACGTATCAGACGCAGGATCTCGTCTACCAGGACCTGCTGTCCGGGCGGCTCGATGCGTCGCTGCAATCGTCGGTGCAGGCCGACCTCGGTTTCCTGAAAACCGCGAAGGGGGCGAACTTCGAATTCGCGGGGCCGCCGCTGCATGATCCGAAGACGCTCGGCGTGGGGTCCGCGATCGGCGTGCGCAAGGATGACGACGCGCTGCGCACGCAGATCAACCAGGCACTTGCGAGCCTGATCCAGGACGGGACTTACCAGCGGATCGCGAAGAAGTATTTCTCGTTCGACATCTACAACTGACGGGCGAAAACGGAAAATGCGAAGGGGCGTCGTGCGCGAATGCATGACACCCCTTGTTCATTTTCGCGACTTGCCGAGGGCGATCCTCAACCGGCTTTTTCGTAGGACAAACGAAGCACCGGTCATCCATTTCTCTCGGCACGGCCCCCTCCCGCGCGGGTTGCGTGCCCCTTCGTTCTTCGATTTCCTAAACTGTCTGGAGGAGATCACGATCCGCTGTCTCGCAGCGTGCCCACTGCCGGATCGCGCACAGGACCGATCCCGGGAGAAAACACGATGCGAACGCCCTTCCTTGTTGCCGGATTCATCGGATCCGGCCTCCTTCTATGCGGCTGCACGGCACCCATGGGCCAGCAGGCCGCTTCCTCTCGAACACAGCTGGAATATGTGCAGGCCGCCGATCAGTACGTGATCCCCGTGCCGCTCGCCCCGGCCGTCAAAGCCGGCAATCTTCTGTTCGTTTCGGGGATTCCCGCTTATGACCGGAACGGCAAGCTCGCCGTCGGCGACTTCACGAAGCAGATGACTCAGGCGATGGAGAACGTCACGGGCATCCTCAAGGCCGCAGGCACGGGATGGGACCGCGTGGTGAAGGTGGATGTGATGCTGGTGCGGCGGGAAGACTTCAAGGAGATGAACCGCATTTACGCGGGATACTTCCAGGCCGGGAAATTCCCGGCCCGAAGTACCGCGATCGTGGTGTCATTGCCGAATCCCGACTTTCTCGTCGAAATCGACTGTATCGCCGTGCTGGACAAACCATGACACATGTCGCGAACGATCGCGACATGCACGGCCCGTCAGCATCGAATGGCGAGACTACGCCGCTCGCTGCAACAAGTCGGTTGCGAAAGACTTCGCGTGCGCGACGGCTTCCTGCGCATCGCCGAACACACCGAGCTCATCCCAGTGTTCTTCGGCCGCATACGTTCCCCTGACGGCGAGCGCCCGCTGAACGCTCAACTGCGCGGCGTATTTGCCGTCCTGCAACGGCCGGGCCGTTGCAACAACCTTGTGCGGAGGACTCGCTCGCTCCGGCTGAACCAGTTCGACGGCGCCACCGGCCACGTCGACATACATCAACTCATTCCTGGTTTTGCAGTCCGGGCAGTAGAAGCACCACCCCGCGTCCTCTTGATGGGGCCTGACCTGCCCGCGAGCCAGCACAGCGCGGCATGCAACGTTTTCGCAGATGAACGGCATGGCAGTCTCCGAAGTTGTTTGACGGAAATCCTAGCATGTCCGTCGGCGGTCAACCACCGGCATCGGCAAGAATGCGTGACCGCTGCTCGAATCGTCACGACAGCCGGGTCAGGCGAGCGCCAATGCCTTGCGCTTTGCCGCATCGCGCTTGGGCGGCGTGCTGAACAGGCGCCCGTACTCCCTGCTGAACTGGGACGGGCTTTCGTAGCCGACGCGAAACCCGGCTTCCGCCGCCCCAAGCCCTTCCGTCAGCATCAGGCGACGCGCCTCCTGCAAGCGGATCTGCGCGCGAAAGCGCAGCGGACTCATATGCGTGGCGGCCTTGAATTGCGCGTGGAAACTGGACACGCTCATGTCCGCGAGCGAGGCCAGTTCGTCGATCGCGAATTCTTCGGCGAAGTGCCCGCGAATGAAAGCGATCGCGCGCTGAATCCGGCTGATACGGCCGGTCTGATACGCGATCTGACGCAACATGCCGGCGTGCGGCCCGCGCAACAAACGATAGAGAATCTCGCGCTCGACCAGCGGCGCGAGCGCGGGGATGTCGTCGGGCGTATCGAGCAGTTGCAGCAGCCGCGACGCCGCATCGATCAGGTGCGGCGTCGCCGCTTCCACCGCGATTGCGGGTGAACCGCGCGCCGGGCCGCGATCGGGTTTCGTCGAATCGTGCATCAGCATGTCGGCGAGCGCCTGGCGGTTCAGCGGCAAGCGCACGCTGAGATACGGCCTGCGCGCGCTGGCCTCGATCACCGCCCCGATGACCGGCAAGTCCAGGCCGACGATCAGATAGTTCGACGGATCGTACTGATACTCGCGACCGCCGACCACCGCGCGCTTGCGCCCCTGCGCGACGATGCAGCACGAGGGTTCGTAGAGCGTATGCACCGGCTCCGTCGCCGCCGACGAGCGCAGCAGGCCCAGACCCTTTATCGCCGTGTCGACTGCACCGTCCGCCGGTGCATGGCGCGCGATCAGCGCCGCCAGGTCATCGATATGTTCCATGTCGCGAGTGTCGCATGGCGGATCGCGGCCCGCATCGCATCCGCCGCATATTCGGAGAATCGTGCAAGAAATGCGGACTCGCAGGATAACGGCGATGGCGCGTTCCGCGAGATGCTGTCGGCTCTTCACCCCCGAACCGAGGAACGGACATGACTAGCCACAACATCGAACGGAAAGTGGTACTGATCACGGGCGCAAGCAGCGGCATCGGCGAGGCCACCGCCCGCTATCTGGGCGCGCGCGGCGCCCGTCTCATGCTCGGCGCGCGTCGCACCGACCGTCTGGCCGCGCTGGCCGGCGACATTCGCGCCAGCGGCGGCACCGCGGCATGGCGCCCGCTCGACGTGACGCGTCGCGACGACAACGCCGCCTTCGTCGAAGCAGCGCTCGCCGAGTACGGACAGGTCGACGTCATCGTCAACAACGCGGGCGTCATGCCGCTCTCGCCGATGGCGTCGCTGAAAGTCGACGAATGGGACCACATGGTCGATGTCAACATCAAGGGCGTGCTGTACGGTATCGCGGCCGCACTGCCGGTGATGAATCGCCAGGGGTTCGGACAGATCGTCAACGTGTCGTCGATCGGCGGGCTGCGGGTGTCGCCGACGGCCGCCGTCTATTGCGCGACGAAGTATGCGGTGCGCGCGATCTCCGATGGCCTGCGGCAAGAGAACGACAAGCTGCGCGTCACGAGCATTTGTCCGGGTGTCGTCACGTCCGAGCTGGCCGACACCATTACGGATCCGGTCGCCGCCGAAGCGATGACGCGATACCGCAGCATCGCGCTCGAGCCGGAAGCGATCGCGGCGGCCATTGCATACGCGATCGCGCAACCGGCCGATGTCGACGTGAATGAGATCGTCGTGCGTCCGACTGCGACGATCGCCGGTTAGCAGGGGCGATGCGTGGGCATCGGCGTTGGCGTCGGTCCGGGTCGCGAGCCCCGGGCCGACCGGCATGGAGAGCGGCGCCACGCATGCGGATCGACCGCGCACACACCGGCCTGATGTCACCCGGGATACACTGTCCGCCCGACCCACGAACCGAGCCATTCTTCATGTTGATCCGCGTTGCAACACCGTCCGATGCCGTCCCGCTTGCCGAACTGAAGCGCGACACGTTTCGCGAAACCTTTCTGCATGACGGATTCAATATCGACTACCCGCCGCACGATCTGGCCGCGTACGAGGCCGAAACCTACTCGGTAGAAGCGGTCACGGGCCAGCTCAACGATCCCCTGTGCCGCACGTGGGTCGCCGAAAGCGACGACGGCCAGCTGGTGGGGTATGCGCACGCGGGGCCGTGCAAGCTTCCGCACCCGGACGTGGCGGACGATTCGGGGGAGATCCATCAGATCTACCTTCGGCGAGGCACGCAAGGGACCGGCGCCGGGCGCGCATTGTTCGACTCCGCACTGGACTATCTGGCAACGGAACGCCCCGGCCCGGTCTGGCTTGGCGTGTGGTCCGGCAACGCGAAGGCCATCGCCTTCTACGAGAAGGCCGGTTTCAAGCGCGTCGGCACTTACGATTTCAAGGTCGGTGAAGCGACCGACCTGGAATTCATCTACCGTCGTTGACCTTCGCTGCTGCACGCCGACCGAGCCACGCCAGCAAAAAGGGGCGCCGCGCACGAGTGCGCGACGCCCCTGCTTCGCCTCGGCCAGTTCAGTCGCGCAACGATGGCGATTGATGCGTGACAGGCCGTCAATCGGCCGGCGTCACTTGTAATTGAACGCGTCGGGGTGGTTCTCGAGGCTGCCCGTCAGTGCCGCATACAGAATCGTCCGTCCGTCGATCGATTCGCTCCCGCCGCCGATATTGAGCCAAGTCAGCTTCTCGGCGCCCTCCTTCGGACCCGCGACGGACAGCACGCCGTACATCACCTTCTTCTGCGGATCGTACAGCACCGCGATGCGCTCCGACCCGCAGTTGTGCGGCTTGCAGGCAGTCATCACGTAGACGTCGTGCCCGCCGAACACGACGGTGGTTCCCGGAGATTCGGTGCCGTTCGTCACCCATGCCGGCACTGCGTGACCTTTCTTCATTGCGGTGAACGCGTCGCTCGCCGCGCGATCGCCGGGGATTGCACTCATCGTCCATGTTTTCGTGGGCGCGGGGCCCGCGGCCCATGCGGCCTGGGCGAGGATCAGCGCGGCAGCGGCGAGAGGAATCCTCAAGTTCATATATCCACTCCTATCAATATGGCGATTCCTTAGTCGCCATAACACCGAAAAGAGTTCTGCCCGTCGCGTCAACTTTTGTTAATCAATAGCGGCTGCGCCCCCACAGCGTCTTCGGCTCGTCGAGCAAATGACGCAACCCGCTGCGCTCGATCGTGATTTCCGCGACTTCGTTCACGCGGTCGAGAACCGCGCCTTCGTCGACCGACAACACGCGCCGATCCTCCATCAGTACCCTTCCGCCGACCATCGTCATGCACACGTCAGCCGCGTTCGCGAAGCATGTCACGCGATACACGGGCATGTTCATCGGCATCATGTGCGGCCGGAACAGGTCGACGAGGATGATGTCGGCGAGCTTGCCCGTTTCCAGCGAACCGACCTCGTGATCGACCGACAGCGCCTTCGCCGCGTCGATCGTCACCATCTCCAGCACCTTGCCGTGCGGCAGCACGTCCGGGTCGCGGAAATGCCGGCGGTGGTAATGCATGCACTGCCACATGTGACGGAACATGTCGTAGCCGCGATCCGGTGCCGCGCCGTCGGACGCGATCGCCACCGTCACGCCCGCATCGATCAGCTCGGGCACCGGGCAGCGCCCGATGATCGACATGATCGCGCTCGGGTTGTGGACGATCGCGGTGCCCGTCTCGACGCACGCCGCGATGTCGTCGTCGGTCAGGTCGATGCTGTGCGACATGAACGACGTCGGGCCGAGCAAGCCGAGCTCGCGATGCGCGAACGCGAGCGTGCCTGCGCGGTGGCCGTCCTGCGTGAACGTCAGCCCGCGCTCACGCGCCAGCGCGCCGTAACGTGCGGCCTGGTCGCGGAAATCGCGCTCGTACCGTGCGAGTTCGGAGTCGTGCTCAGGTCCGTACACAGGGAGCGTGAGCGCGATGCGGATCCGGCCATCGGCATCGTCGTGGCATTCGTCGATGATGCGCTCGCACACTTCATACATCGTGTCGAAATCGATGTCGCGCGTATCGCTGCCGTCCGGCGTGTGGCGCGTATAAGCCCGCGGCGCGGGCGGACGCGACGGGCCGACCGCCACGATCGAGCGCGTACCGGTGCGCACGACCGCGTCGCAATGGCGACGCGCATAGACCGGATCGTCGACGCGCATGATCGAATTACCGCCGCCGAGCAGCGACACGCCCGTCGTCACGCCGGCCTTCAGCCGTTCGAGCGCGGCGAGATGGGATTCTGCTTCCCAGAACGCCTCGTCGGACGCGCGCGTGTAGATGGCTTCGGCCGCGGCCGACCATGCATCGCCGTCCGCGCCGCCGATCGTGCGCAGCATCGCGTGACCCGCGTGCGCATGCGCATCGATCAGGCCCGGCAGCACGGCCTTGCGGCGCGCGTCGATCGTGCGCTCGGCACGGTAGCGCGCCTGCAATTCATCGGTGCTGCCCACGGCGACGATGCGATCGCCGTTCACCGCAACCGCGCCGTTCTCGATCACGCGCCGCTGCGGGTCCATCGTGATCACGCAGCCATTCGCGATCAGCGTGTCGATCGCTTCGCGGTTGTCGTCTCGCTTGTCCTCGGTAGTCATCGCACAGTGTCCTGTTGTCATTCGATTGATCTTGTTGCCATCCAGCGGCATGAAAATCGGTCACGCCGAACCGACCGGCGCGGCAATACGCGCCTTCAGCTTGCGCTGCCCCGCGCTGATCACGATGAACACCACCGCATTCACCGCGAGCGCGACGAGCCCGGGGTTGATCGACGTCAGCGTGTTCGACGCGCCGGGGAACAGCGATGCGAGCGTCACGCCATAGTAGTTCGTCATCGCGATCACGATCGCACCGGCTGCGATGCCCGCAAACGCACCTTCACGCGTGCCGAACGGTCGCTTCAGGAAGCTCGATGCGAGCATCGGCACGAGCTGCGTCAGCAGGCTCGACGAGAAGATCGCGAGCGTAACGAACGTCGCACCGCCGCGCAGCACGAAGTAGACGACCACCAGCGTGAAGATCGGCAGCGCGATCCGCGCGACGCGCGTCACCTCGCGGTCGGTCGCGTTCGGTGCGAAACCTTCGCGGTAGATGTTGCGCGCGATCGTCGTCGATGCGTTCAGCATGATCAGCGAACCCGGCACCAGCGCGGTCAGGAGGCCCGTGCCGCCGACGACGCCGACGAACCACGCGGGGAAGGTCTGCTTCACGAGGCGCAGCAGCGCGAGATCGGTCTGCGCGCCTTCGAGCCCGTGCACGGTCATCACGGCCGCGAAGCCGACGAGGAACAGGAACGCGATCAGCACCTGGTACAACGGCATCAGGATCACGTTGCGGCGCAGCGCGCGCTCGTCCTTCGCGACGTAGATCGCGGTGAAGCCGTGCGGATACAGGTAGTAGCCGAGCGACGTGAGCAGGATCGTCGAGTTGTACCAGCTCAGGTTGAAGCCGTGCTCCGGCATGCGCAGCAGTTCGGGATGCGCGGCGTCGATCTTCGCGAACATCTCGCCGAGGCCGCCGTAGTAATGCATCGGCAGATACAGGCCGAGGAAGATCGCGATCGCGAGGATCAGCACGTCCTTGAAGATCGCGATGCTCGCGGAGCCGTGGATGCCCGACACGACCATGTACACGGCCATCAGCGTCGCGGCGATCCAGATCGCGGCCGCTTGCGGGATCAGCCCGTACGACATCTCGGACACGATCACGCCGAGCCCGCGCAACTGGATCATCAGCAGCGACACCATCGCGAACACCGCGACGACCGACACCAGCACGCCGATCGCGCGGCTGTCGTACTTCGACGCGAAGTAGTCGGCGAACGATACGAGCCCGCGCTCCTTCGCGTAACGCCAGACGGCCGGCAGCATCCAGTAGCCGATCACGAACGCGAGGCAGCCGTACGACAGGATGTAGAACGCGGGCACGCCCTTGCTGTAGGTCCAGCCGCTCGCACCGAGGAACGAGAACGTCGAGAACGCCTCGCCGGCCATCAGCAGGAACGTGAGCAGCGAGCCGAAGCCGCGCCCGCCGACCGCCCACTGCTCGAGCGTGAGCTTGCGGCCGCGGCGCGCCATCACGCCGATGGCGAGCGCGAACACGGCGAACGCCGCGATGATGATGATCGAAGCGTTCATCGCGCGTCTCCCGGGCGGCCGGCGCGGGCCGCGTCGCGCTCGTCGAGATGGAACAGGATCGCGAGGATCGCGGCCGTGGCCGCCATCCAGACCAGGTTCCAGACGAGCAGGAACGGCAGCCCGAACAGCATCGGCCGCACCTCGGCGAGCGAGCCGCCCGCATACATCCCGACGAACGGCAACGCCGCCAGCAACAGTTTGAGTTTCATGAATGCCTCCTCCGGAAGACGCGCGTATGCGTCAGAACATCAGAACTTCTGGCGGATGCCGACCACCACCGCCACCTGCGACGTCGTCGACGACGCACTGTCGGTGCCGTCGATCCATGCCTGGCCGACACCCGACGACGCCTTCTGGTAGAAGCCGTTCACGTACACGTCGGTGCGCTTGGACAGCAGGTACTGCACGCCTGCCGATACCTGGTGGTAGTGGCCGCTGTCGCTGGCGCGCGCGACCTGCGTATAGGTGTAACCGGCCGCCGCCATCAGCGCCGGCGTGATCATGTAGCGCAGGCTGCCTTCGTAGTTGTTGAAGCGCAGCGCGCCACCCGTCGCCTGCCCGAAGTTCGAGCCCGTATACAGCAGGCCGAGCGTGGCCGGCCCGATCGCGTAGCTGCCGCCCGCGCCCCAGATCTGCTGGCGGATCGCGTTGCCGAGGCTCGCGCCAAACACCGACTCCGACGCCGGATAGTAGTTATCCGAAGCAACCGCGCCGCTCGTGCTGACCGCCGGATGGTTCACGCGCGCATACGCGGCACCCGCATTGAGCGGCCCGTTCACGTATGTGACGCCCGCGCTCCAGCTGTTGTCGTTCGCGAAGCCGGTCGAGTTCGAGAAGCCGTACACGAGGTTCGCCTGCAGGCCCGCGATCGTCGGCGACACGTACTTCACCGCGTTGTTGGTGCGGAACGTGTTGTTGATGTCGTCGTTGTCGAACGGGTGCGTCGAGTATTGCGCGAGGAAGCTGCTCATCTGCAGCGAGCCGAGGATGTCCTGCGTCGAGTTGTACTGGCGGCCGAGCGTCACCGCGCCCCAGTTCGCGCCGCTCAGGCCGACCCACGCCGATCGCCCGAACATCCGGCCGCCCTGCCCAAGCGCGCCGTTCGCGACGTTGAAGCCGTTCTCGAGGCGGAAGTTCGCCTTCAGCCCGCCGCCGAGATCCTCGGTGCCGATCAAGCCCCAGCGCGGGCCCGATTCGTTGCCGCCCGTGAATTGCCACAATGCATGGCCCTTCGCGTTGTTCGTGTAGGTCACGCCCGCGTCGACGATCCCGTACAGCGTCACCGTCGACTGCGCGTGCGCGGCGCCCGCAAACAGCATTGCGACCGCTGCGCCCACGCCTGCGGCGCCCGTCTTCCCACCCTTCATTCGCACCATCTCCGTCTTCTCCTCTCCAAACCTGTTCATCGATGTGTTGTGTTTTTTTGATCCTGCCCATCCGCGCCGACCGGGTTGTATAGACAGTCGCTGGATGGTATCCAGCCGCAATCACATCAAGAAATGAAATGTTCAACTGGCGAGCAGTTGAAAATCGAATGGTGGCGAGATGAGCGGGGACGGTGCGTCCCTGCAAGAGAAACGAAAGCGCGCAAGTCCGCTGGACGCGGCGCGCTTTGCTCAGACGTGAATGGCTCGCGTAAGCAAGCTGACGAAACGGCGACGCGTGATGCGCCTATGCGGTTTTCCCTGACAGCCCGTGCATCGGCCGCCGCAGCGCGGCGTCGAACGGGTTGGTGCGCGGCCCGATCGCATCGGCCTGGCGCCGCAGCAGTTCGACGACCATCGGCATCCGGTCGTCGCCGAGGCGCGACGCAAGCGTACCGACGCTCAGCGCGCCGACCGGATACCCGGTGCGATCGAGGATCGGCACCGCGACGCCGGCCATCCCGTCGAGCACGCCGCTGTTGCGGCCCGCGTAGCCGAGCTGCCGCACGCGTTCGATCTCGGTGCGCAGGTACACCTCGTCGAGCACGCCATAGCCGCGAATGCGCGGCACGTTGAAGCGGATCACTTCCTCGCGTTCGGCTTCGGGCAGGAACGCGAGGATCGCGAGACTGCCCTGCCCCACGCCGAGCGCGATGCGCCCGCCGATATCGCCGGTGAACGAGCGGATCGGGAATGGCCCTTCGCACAGGTCGAGACACACCGCGTCGAAGCCGCTCTTCACGAGCAGGAAGATCGTCTCGCCGAGACTCGCACACAGCCGCAGCAGCGCGGGGCGGCACAGCGTGCGCATGCTGCTCGGGTTGCCGGCCTGCGCGGCGAGCGCGAAGAAGTCGACGCTCAGCCGGTACAACTTCGATTGCTCATCCTGCTCGACCATCCCTTCGGCGATCAGCGATTGCAGGATCCGGTGCGCGGTGCCCTGCGTGAGGCCGACGGCCTTCGCGAGATGCGTGACGCGCACGCCGTCCTGCTGCATGCCGGCCAGCGCACGCAGGATCGCGAACGCGCGCTGCAGCATGCCGGTGCCCGGCGCGCCGGCCGCATCGGCGACGTCCTCGTCCGGGTGCGCCGCGCCTGCGGCGGGCGACGTTCCGGCCGAATGGGGTTCCTGCATGCCGGCTCTCCTCGATGATTTCAATGAACGGAATACGCTAGCCGCCATTTTCGTCCGGCCGAAATTCCGCGGGCATCCGGGTGTGCACGGGATTGACGCGTGCGATTTGCGGTTCTGCCACCCGTCATCCAGCGGAACGATTTGTGTGCCGCGCTTCGATCTATTCCGATCATCGGAATTTTTCAGAAATTCATCCCGTTCAGCAGAATTCGAAATTGACGCTCCGAAATATGGCTGGCTAGAGTCCGCGTCATTGGCACACCGGCCTCGCGGTGTGCGAACCCGGAGCTTCCCATGTCGTTTCTCACGCTTACGGATCTGACGAAAACCTTCGGCGACCTCACCGCCGTCGCCGACGTCAACCTGTCGGTCGAACAAGGCGAATTCGTGTCGCTGCTCGGGCCGTCGGGCTGCGGCAAGACCACCACGCTGCAGATGATCGCCGGCTTCGTCGACGTCACGCGCGGGCGCATCGCGCTCGACGGGCAGGACATCACGCATCTGAAGCCGAACCGGCGCGGGCTCGGCATCGTGTTCCAGAGCTACGCGCTGTTTCCGCACATGAGCGTCGCGGAAAACGTCGGCTTCGGGCTCGACATGCGCGGCGTCGACAAGGCGGAGCGCACGGAGCGCATCCGCGCGGCGCTCGCGCTCGTGCGCCTCGATGCGCTCGCGCACCGCTTTCCGCGCGAGCTGTCGGGCGGCCAGCGGCAGCGCGTCGCGATTGCGCGCGCGGTCGTGATCGAGCCGCCGGTGCTGCTGCTCGACGAACCGATGTCGAACCTCGACGCGAAGCTGCGCGAGGACATGCAGTTCGAGCTGCGCGCGATCCAGCGCAAGATCGGCACGACGACGATCATGGTCACGCACGATCAGTCGGAAGCGCTGTCGATCAGCGATCGCGTGGTCGTGATGGAAGCCGGCCGCATCACGCAGACCGACACGCCGTACCGTGCGTACGAGCGCCCGGAAACCCGCTTCGTGTCGCAGTTCATCGGCAAGGCGAACCTGCTGCCCGGCACGATCGTCGCGCACGACGGCGACGCGATCCGCATCGACCTCGGCCACGGCCTCGCCGAAACCGGCCACGCCGCGCACCTGCCGCCGCGCGAGCGCGACATGGGCGTCGGCGATGCCGTGTCGGTCTGCATCCGTCCGGAGAAACTGCGGCTATGCGCGCCCGATGCCGGCCGCTTCGCCGCGACCGTCACGAGCCGCTTCTTTCTCGGCAGCCAGTGGCTGTACCGCGTCGACAGCGCGCTCGGCGAAGTGCTCGTGTGCTGCCAGAACGAAGGCGCGGAGCCGCTCGCGGAAGGCGCGCCGGTCGGCATCGACTGGCACAGCGATGCGGTACGCGTGATGAGCAGGGAGGCTTGAATGGGACAGCCCACCCGCCCGCTGACCACCGACGGCGTACCGGCCGGCCTCGCGCAGCCGGCCCCGCCCGATGGCGCGCCGGCACGCGCCGCCGCCGGACGCGCGCCGCGCGCGACATGGCGTGCGCATGCGCCGCTGTGGCTGATGTGCGCGCCGGCATTCGCGCTGTTCGCCGCGCTCGTGCTGGTGCCGCTCGCGATGACGTTCGTGCTGACGTTCTACCGCTTCGACCCGGCGACGGGTGCGATCCCCGCGTTCCAGTTCGGCAACTACGCGGAAGTGCTCGGCTCGTCGTACTTCCACACGATCTTCCTGCGCACGTTCGGGATCGCCGCGCTCACGACCGCGATCTGTGTCGCGGTCGGCACGCCGGAAGCGTACGTGCTGTCGAAAATGCGCGACCCGTGGCGCTCGCTGTTCCTGCTCGCGATCCTCGCGCCGCTGCTCGTGTCGATCGTCGTGCGCGCGTTCGGCTGGAGCATGCTGCTGAACACGAGCGGACTCGTGAACCGGACGCTCGGGCTCGTCGGCCTCGGGCCGTACAAGCTCGAATACACGACCTTCGCGATCGTGATCGCACTGGTACACGTGATGCTGCCGTTCATGGTGATTCCCGTGTGGACCGCGCTGCAACGGCTCGATCCGCAGACCGAGCACGCGGCGCTGTCGCTCGGCGCGTCGCCGTTCACGACGCTGCGCCGCATCGTGCTGCCGCAACTGATGCCGGGCGTGCTGTCGGGCAGCCTGATGGTGTTCGGGCTGTCGGCAAGCGCGTTCGCGATTCCGGGCCTGCTCGGCGGACGCCGGCTGAAGGTCGCGGCCACGGCCGTCTACGACGAATTCCTCGGCTCGCTGAACTGGCCGCTCGGCGCGACGATCGCGGTGCTGCTGCTGATCGCGAACCTCGTCGTGATGCTCACCTACTACCGCGTGCTCGAACGCCGCTACGCACGCAGCCTCGGAGGCGCATCCCGATGAGAAAGAACGGCCCCCTCGCCCTCGCGTTCCACACGCTCGTGATCGTGTTCGAGCTCGCGCCGCTCGCGATCGTCGTGCTGGTCGCGTTCACGCCGGACGAAACGCTGACACTGCCGACCCACGGGCTGTCGCTGCGCTGGTTCCGCGCGATCCTCGACTACCCCGACTTCGTCACCGCGTTCTTCAACAGCCTGAAGCTCGCATTCGCGTCGGCGACGCTGTCGCTCGCGATCGCGCTGCCGGCGGGCCTCGCCATCGGCCGCGCGACGTTTCCCGGCCGCGCGTTCCTGAACGGGCTGCTGCTGTCGCCGCTCGTGATTCCCGGCCTCGTGCTCGGCATCGCGCTGCTGCGCTTCTTCGCGCTGATCGGCGCGACCGGCTCGTTCGCGTGGCTCGTGCTCGCGCACATGATCGTCATCACGCCGTTCGTGATGCGGCTCGTGCTCGCATCCGTCGCCGGCCTCGACCGCAGCATCGAGCAGGCCGCGTGCTCGCTCGGCGCGGACCCGTGGACGACCTTCCGCCGCATCACGCTGCCGATGATCGTGCCCGGCATCACCGGCGGCTGGCTGCTCGCGTTCATCAACAGCTTCGACGAGCTGACGATGTCGATCTTCGTCACGTCGCCGCAGACGGTCACGCTGCCCGTGCGCATGTACATGTATGCGACCGAGTCGATCGACCCGATGATGGCGTCGGTGTCGGCGCTCGTCATCTTCATCACCGCCGGCGCGATGCTGCTGCTCGATCGCGTGTACGGCCTGAACCGCATTCTGATCGGCCAACACTGACCATGACTTCCGTTTCCCGTTCAATAGAACCCGTGGACGACGGCGCGCAGTTCGTGCGCGTCGCCGAGCGCGAGCGTGCCGCGATCGCGTTCACGCTCGACGGCCACCCCGCGCAGGCCCTTGCCGGCGACACCGTGCTCACCGCGATCCTCGTCGCGCAGCGCCGCGTGCGCATCAGCGAATTCAGCGGCCTGCCGCGCGCGGGCTTCTGCCTGATCGGCGCGTGCCAGGACTGCTGGGTGCGCACCGAGGCAGGCGCACGCGTGCGCGCATGTTCGACGCCGATCGCCGACGGCATGCGGATTCTCACAGGCGTGCAGCCCGTTGCAGCCGGAGACACGCAATGACCGACGCACTCCAACCGGTGATCGTCGGCGCAGGCCCGGCCGGCGTGCGCGCGGCCGAGGCGCTGGTCGACGCGGGACTGCGCCCCGTCGTGATCGACGAGAACGCGCGCTGGGGCGGGCAGATCTACCGGCAACCGCCGGCGAACGGCGCTTTCGCACGCGGCAAGCGCACGCTGTACGGGTTCGAGGCCGCGAAGGCCGACGCCATACACCGGACCATGGCCGCGCTGCTGCCGCACGTCGACTACCGGCCGGACACGCTCGCCTGGGCATGCGGTGCGGGCCGCGTCGATACGCTGCAGGACGGCCACGAAGTGACCGTGCCGTATTCACACCTGATCGTCGCCAGCGGCGCGACCGACCGCATGCTGCCCGTGCCGGGCTGGACCCTCCCAGGTGTTTATACGCTCGGCGGCGCGCAGGTCGCGCTGAAGGCGCAGGGCTGCGCGATCGGCCGACGCATCGTGTTCGCGGGCACGGGGCCGCTGCTGTATCTCGTCGCGTACCAGTATGCGAAGGCCGGTGCACAGGTCGCGGCCGTGCTCGACACGAGCCCGCTGCGTCGCCAGGCCGCCGCCGCGCCCGCGTTGCTGCGCATGCCGTCGATCCTCGCGAAGGGGCTCTATTACATCGGCTGGCTGCGTGCGCGCGGCGTCGCGATCGAAACGGGGGTCACGCTCGAGCGCGTGCTCGGCGAGCAACATGTGACGGGCCTCGCGTGGCGCGCGGCCGGCGCCGATGCGCAGCCGCGCATGCTCGACTGCGATGCGCTCGGTCTCGGCTTCGGCCTGCGTTCGGAAACGCAGCTCGCCGATCTTGCCGGCTGCCGGTTCGGTTTCGACCCGGTCAACCGTGCATGGTTGCCCGAGCGCGACGCGGCCGGCCGCACGTCGGTGCGCGGGATTTACGTCGCGGGCGACGGCGCGGGCATCGCGGGTGCCGACGCGGCGGAAGCGTCGGGCCGGCGCGCGGCGCTCGCGTTGCTCGCCGACGCGGGCATCGCATCGCCCTCGCCGTCCGGCAAGCCCGATGCGGCAACGCTCGAACGCACGCTCGCGCGCATCGGCGCCTTCCGCGCGGGCCTCGAAGCGGCGTTCGCGCTGCCCGTCGAGCAGGTTGCGCGCTGCGCCGACGACACGATCGTGTGCCGCTGCGAGGAGGTCGACGCGGGCACGCTGCGCCGCTGCATTCGTGGCGGCGCAGCGACCGAACTGAACCGGTTGAAGGCGCTGACGCGGGTCGGGATGGGCCGCTGCCAGGGCCGCATGTGCGGCGACGCGGCCGCGCTCGTGCTGGCTGCCGAAACCGGCCGCCCGCTTGCCGACATCGGCCGCTTGCGCGTGCAACCGCCCGTGAAGCCGTTCCCGATCTCGGCCGCGCTCGCGGGCGACGATGTCGCGGCGATTCCCGACGAGGCGCGCGATGAGTGAGATCCGGCATTACGACGTCGCGATCGTCGGCGGCGGCCTCGTCGGCGCATCGGCCGCGCTGGCGCTGACACGGCGCGGCCTGCGCGTCGGGCTGTTCGAGCGGCGCGACTGCGGCGCGCAGGCGAGTGGCGTGAACTACGGCGGCGTGCGCTGCCAGGGCCGCCCGGCCGAGCAACTGCCGCTCGCGCTGCGCGCGCGGCGCATCTGGGATCGCCTGCCCGAGCTGATCGGCATCGACGGTGAATTCGTCGTGTCGGGCCACTTGCGACTCGCGCGCAGCGACGCCGATCTCGACGCGCTCGACGCGTACGCGACGCTCGCCGGCGAGCACGGCCTGCCGCTGCAGGTGATGCGCGGCGACGCGTTCCGCCGCCGCTATCCGTGGCTCGGCCGCGCGGCGCTCGGCGGTTCGCTGTGCGCGACCGACGGCCATGCGAACCCGCGCCTCGTGTCGCCCGCGTTCGCGCGCGCGGCCCGCGCGGCGGGCGCCGACGTATTCGAGCACACACCGATCGGCGACGTTCACCACGATGGCTCGCGCTTCCACTTCCACGCAGGCGGCCGCGCGTGCAGCGCGACGTGGCTGATCAATTCGGCCGGCGCGTGGGCGAACACGATCGCCGAGCGCTTCGGCGAAGCCGTGCCGATGGAGCCGATCTACCCGAACATGTGGGTGACCGAACCGCTGCCGCCGTTCATCACGCACAACCTCGGCGTCTATGGCGGCGGCGTGTACGCGCGGCAGGTCGCGCGCGGCAACTGCGTGATCGGCGGCGGGCGCGGCCGCGGCGACGGCGAGTTCGGCCAGCCGTCGGTCGATACGACGCGCGCGGTGATGCGCGACGCCTGCGCACTGCTGCCCGCGCTGCGCGACGCGCTGCTGATCCGCACGTGGAGCGGCGTCGAAGGCTGCACGCCCGACCACAACCCGATCATCGGCGCGAGCCGCACGACGCCGCGCCTGCTGCATGCATTCGGTTTTTCCGGCGGCGGCTTCCTGCTCGCGCCGGGCGTCGGCGACGTGCTCGCCGATCTTGTCACGACCGGCGAAACCGCCACGCCGCTCGATGCGTTCTCGATCGGCCGTTTTGCACCGCAAGCCACGCCGACTGCCCCTTTCCCCCAAGAGGAGACCCACAAATGAAACTGCTCGGAACGATCGCGGCGGCCGCCGCCCTCTGCATCGCAGGCGCGAATGCGCCCGCGTTCGCGCAAACGAAGACGATCTACGTCGGCATGAACGGCGGCCCGATGGAGAAGGCCTATACGAGCCAGGTGCTGCCCGACTTCGAGAAGGCGAACAACGTGAAGGTCGTCGTGGTGCCCGGCACGTCGTCGGACGTGCTCGCGAAGCTGCTCGCGAACCGCAACAAGCCGCAGATCCACGTCGCGTTCCTCGACGACGGCGTGATGGCGCGCGCGGTCAGCCTCGGCGTGTGCCAGAAGCTCGACGATTCGCCGGTGCTCAAGGAGCTGTATCCGTTCGCGCGGATGAAGGACGATGTCGGCGCGGGCGTGCAGCTCGGGATGACCGGCATCGCGTACAACAAGAAGCTGTTCGCGGAAAAAGGCTGGGCGCCGCCGACGTCGTGGATGGATTTCGCTGATCCGAAATACAAGGGCAAGGTCGTGTTCCAGTCGGCATCGAGCAGCACGTTCGGGCTGCATGGCTTCCTCGCGATCAACCGTCTGCTCGGCGGCAGCGAGCAGAACGTCGAGCCCGGCTTCAGCAAGTGGGCGAGCACGGTCGGGCCGAACGTCGTCGAGTACATCCCGAACTCGGCGAAGATCTCCGAGATGGTGCAGACCGGCGAGGCCGGCCTGTTCCCGCTCACACCGACCGGCGTCGGCGACCTGCAGGACAAGGGCATCCCGGTCGCGTACGCGAATCCGAAGGAAGGCCCCGTGCTGCTGCTCGTCGACCTGTGCGTGGTGGCGAACAATCCCGATCCACAGCTGGCGCAGAAGCTCGCGCAATTCCTGCTGTCCGCGCCCGCGCAGACGAAGGCTGCCGAGGCCGGCAGGCAGATCCCGACCAACCGCGTCGCGAAGATGCCCGCCGCGATGCAGCAAAGCCTCGGCAACGTCGACGACCTGGTGCGCAAGGTGACGGTCGTCGACTGGACCGCGATCAATGCGCGCCGCGCGCAGTGGGATACGCGCTGGAACCGGCAGATCGAGCGGTAAGCCTGGGCGGGCGCGGTTGCGTTACCGCAGCTTCTCCGCGACCGCGCGTGCCACCGAGCTCAGCGCATCGCCGCGCTCGAGCGCCGCGCGCGGCCGTGTCGCTGCGCCCTGCGCATCGAGCGCGCGCGGCGCGAAGTCCGGCGACGACGAGAACTTGACGATCGTCAGTGCGGTCTTCGGCTCGACGAGAATCGACTGGCCGAACCGCCCCGCCGCCGCGAACGAGCCGTCGCCGTCGTTCACCTGGTACCAGTAGTCGCGATACGCATAGCCGTCCTTGCCCGCGATCACGTTGCCCTTCGCGAACAGCGCCGCGTTGGGCGCGGGCTGCAGTGCCGCACGAATCGTCGCGGCCGGCAGCGTGCCGCGTGCGCCGCCGAACCCGGTGCGCACGCGCTCTGCAAAGCGCGCGGCATCGCGCAGCGTCGTGTACAACCCGCCGCTCGCCATCGCCATCGCATTGCGGTCGACGACGACGTACGCATCGTCTTCCGCGAAATCGCGCCACAGCCACCGTTCGACCAGCGCGCTCCACGACTGCCCCGTCGCGCGCTGCATCGCCCACGCGACGGCTTCCGGCGAACCGTTCTGATAGAACCACGCGCTGCCGGGCGCCACGTCCGGTACACGCTGTACGGTCAGCAGGAAGTCAGCGATGCTGGCCGGCGCGCCTTCACGGTGCGGCACCAGCCCGACGGCGCCGAACAGGCCGAGATCGGGCGGGATGCCTGGTGCATACGCGGTCGGTACTTCCATGTCCAGGTTCTGCTGCAGCGTCGCGCCGCCGAACGGCGTGTCGGCGAGTTCCGGCACCGTGCGCGCGAGCGGCGCGCCCGCGTCGAGCACGCCGGATTCGATCATCTGCGCGGCCAGCAGGCCCGTCACCGATTTCGTCATCGACGCCCATGCGTGCGGCTGGTCGGGCCGGAAACCGTCGAAGTAGCGCTCGTAGACGATCCGACCGCGCTGCACGACGATGAAGCCGTCCGTATGCGTTGCGCGCAGGTATGCGTCGAGCGTCAGCGTCTCGCCGCCGATCGTCACGGGCAGCGTGTCGAGGCCGGATGCCGGCTGCTCGGGCAACAGCATCGGCGCGGCCGCGTGCCGGATGCCGGCCGTCGGCGCGAGCAGCCGCGTATTGCCCAACGCCCAGCGCAGGCGCGCCGGCGTGAATGCGTTCGTCTTGTTGACGACCTGGCCGGACGGCGGCGGGAAGCCCTGCATCATGCTCGGGGTGACGGCGTCGGTTGCGGCGGGGACAGCGGGCGCGATCGCGGTGAGCGCGAGCCCGCCGGCCAGCACGAAAGCGTCAGCCAGCCGGCGAGTGCGCCGGGTAGCGGTAAAGCGTCGATGAATTCGCATCGAATCATGTCTCGTAGTGGAAGGAAAGCGACCTTGTGCCGGGCGATCACGGCTGCTGGCCATCGATGCGCAGCAGGTTCGACACCGACGCGACCCCGTCGACGCGGCGCGCAACCGCCGCCGCGAGATTCACCTGGTTCGTATCGGTGACCGAGCCGCTAAGCGTCACGCTGCCGTCTCGCACCCGCACGAGGATGCGCGTGACGTTCAGGTTCTTCGTGCGTGCGAGCGCCGTGCTGACGCGGCGTTTCAGCTTGCGGTCGGCCGCCTTGCGTTGTGCCGGCGACAGGTCGGCCGACGCAGGCGCCTGCGCCGATGCCTGCACGGCCGTCTCCGCCGGTGGCGGGAGCGCCGCGCTCGCGGCATCGGGTTGCGCGTGGGCGACGACGGTCCAGCCTGCCGCCGTCAGCAGCGCCGCAGCCAGTCGGGATGAAGTACGCATGATCGAATCACACTCCTGAAAGATCGTTGAAAAAAACTCAGAACTGCGTCATCAGGCCGATCGACACACCGGTCGTCGCGCTCGCCCCGCGCCGCAGGTTCAGCGCCGCGATCGTCGCCGGGTCGCGCATGTACGCACCGGTCATCCCGTTGCGATCGACCTCGACATACAGCTCGGTGCGCTTCGACAGGAAGTACTCGGCGATCGCGTAGGTCGTCAGCTTGTGGCCGTCCGCACCCGACACGTTGCCGAGATTGCGCGCGCGGTCGTAGAACGCGGCCGCGCTCAGCTGCACCGACGGCAGCGGCTGCACGACGATGCCGAACGACGGGATATCGTCACGCCGCGACGGCGCCCCCGCCTTGTTCGCGCTCACGTTCAGCGATGCGTAGCTCAGGTAGAAGCGCGCACGGCCAAGCTGCAGCGTGCCGCCCGCCTGGATCGTCTGCGCCGATTGCGAGCCGTCCGGGCTATACGTCTTCGCGTACGACACGCCGCCCATCAGATCCGAATACGTGTACATCGCGGCCGTCGAATAGCTGGCGCCCGCATGCGAGCTGCCCGCCACGCCGCCCGGCGAATAGTTCGCGCCGAACCGCAAACCGCCCACCTGCCCGAGATACTTGATCGTGTTGTTGAAGCGCGAGTCGAGCGTGAAGAAGTTGCCGTCGAACAGCACGCCCGGCTCGACCGCGAGCGATTGCCCGCGCCCGCCGAGCGGATCGAGCGCGATGCCGAGATCTTCCGCGGCGTTGAACTGGCGGCCGAGGGTCAGGCGGCCGAAGTCGCCGGCCAGGCCGACATACGCGGCCTGCGAAAACAACGTGCCGGATGTCTTCAGCGCACCGGTGCCGCTGTTGAACGCGCCATCGAGCACGAACAGCGCCTTCAGCCCGCTGCCCAGATCTTCCTTGCCGCGAATGCCGAACTCGTTGCCCGCGATGATGTTGTTGTTGAACCCGACCTGGCTGCCGCCCGGCAACCCGTTGACCCAGCGCACGCCGCCGCCGATCCGGCCGAACAGCGTCACGCTCGACTGCGCATGCGCACTCCCCCACAGCGCGCCGATCAGCGCCGCCGCGATCATCTTCTTCATGTCTCCTCCTGCCGCGTCGTCGCACGGCGTATCGTGGTACTGCTTCCCGTCGAAAGGCGCCGCTGCCCGGCTGGCGGGTCGCACGCCGAAAGCGATGCAATGCGATAGGCGCGGCAAGCGCTAGCGGCCGCACGCGCCGACCGGCGGCGCGGCGCGCTCCGTGTCGCCCGCGAGGCGCCGCAGCGAACGCTGCGGATCGAGGCACCACGCACCGAGCACGCCACAGATGATCAGCACGACGCCGCACACGACGCTCGCCTGTTCGAAGCCGCGCGCAACCGACGCGCCGCTCGCCTCGATCAGCATCCCGGTGACGACCGGCGCGCCGAGGCCCGCAAGCGACGCGAAGCCGTTGCTGAGCGCGAGCACGCCGCCGCGCTGCGCGTCCGGCGTCACCTCGGCGAGCATCGCGGGGCCGACCGAGTACATCGTCAGCGTCAGGCCGCTGCCGAGCGTCAGCAGCACGAGCTTCGCCGTGCGCGGCACCTCCGGCACCGGCAGCATGGCCAGCATTGCGCCGGCGACGGCGAGCGTGACGGCGATGAACGTGCCGCGCCCGTGTCGCGACGGCAGGCCGCGCGCGAGCAACGTCTGCGACAGCCATGCCAGCGCGAGACTGAGCGGCGACGTGACCGCGACGAACAGCGCGAACATGCGCCCCGCCTCGTGCGGCCCGAAACCGAGCCCGAGCTGCAGGTAGGTCGGCATCCACGTGAGCGTCATCGCGAGAATCCAGTTCGCCGCGAAATGGCCGAGAAAGTTGCCGAGCACCGTGCGATCGGTCAGCAGCCGCCCGTACGGCACGCGTTCGCCACGGCCCACGCGCGGGCCGCGCGACAGCGTGCCCTCCTCGCCGACCACCGCCCACGCGATGCACCACACAGCCCCCAACAGCGCCAGCACCGCGAAGTTCGCGCGCCAGCCCCAGTGCGACGTGACGACCGGAATCGCGAGCCCCGCGATCAGCAGGCCGAGCGCGCTGCCCTGATGCAGCAGCGCGACCGGGAGATTGCGCCGCGTATCGGGAAACCATTTGTAGATCGCATGCGTCGCGACCGGCGACGCGGGCCCTTCGCCGATACCGAGCAGCACGCGGCACGCGATGACGACCCAGATCGAGCTTGCGACGAGCATCGGCAGTTGCAGCAGCGCCCATGCGGCCGCCATCGCGAACAGCAGCCATTTCGCGGGCCAGCGGTTCGCGGCGATACCGCCCGCGACCGCCGCGACCGCGAACAGCCAGTTGAGGCTGCCGCCGATCACGCCGAACTGCGTCGGGCTCAGATGCAGGTCGCGCATCATCGGCACCGACACGAGGCCGAGCACGACCTTGTCGAGAAAATTCACCAGCATCATCAGCGCGAGCATCGTCGCGATCGACCACGCCCGTCCGGGGCGGTACTGCGCACCATTCGTCATGGCTGTCTCCTGTTTATTTATCGTCGGCGTCCAGTGGTATCGCGCTATCCGCCACCGTGCTCGCCGGGCGCCGGCACACAGTCGTCGCCGTCCGGCAGGCCGAGCGAGAATTTCACCGGGAAGCGCACCGCGAGCGACCCGTCGCCCGCCACCTCGCGGGCGACGCCGCGTGCGCGCACGTGCGGATCGTCGAATACCGCACCCGCGTCGGCCACGCGCGACACAGGCAGCCCGAGCGCGCCGAGCACGCGCATCCAGTCGCCCTGCGTGCGCGTCGCGAAGGTCGCGCGCAGCAGCGCGCCAAGCGCGTGCCGATGCTGCTGCCGGCCCGCACGCTGCGCGAAGCGCGGTTCGCGCAGCGCCGGATACGCGTCGCCGAGCGCATCGGCGAACACGGCCCAGAACTTGTCCTCGAGCGTCGCGAGCACGATGTGCCGGCCATCGGCGGTCTCGAACAGGTCGTTGTCGGGCATCACCCAGCGCGCCGTATCCTGCGTATCGCGGCCGGTGCGCAGCGCCCATGCGGCCGGTGCGGTCCACGCGAAAATCGCGTCGTGGATCGACACGTCGAGATGCTGGCCGCGCCCGCTCGCGCGTGCGCTCATCACGGCAACCGCCAGCGCGAGCGCGGCGTGCAGCGCGGCCGCGTGATCGGCCAGCCGCACCCGCGGCCGTGCGACGGTGTCGCGAAGCTGCGCGGGCACCGACCAGTAACCGGCGTCGGCAAGGAAGTTCAGGTCGTGGCCGGGACGGTTCGCATACGGGCCGTCCTGCCCGTAGCCGGTGATCGAGCACAGCACGACGCGCGGGTTCGCGCGCGCCAGCACGTCGTAGCCCAGCCCGAGCCGCGCCATCACACCGGGCCGGTTGCCTTCGACCACCGCATCGGCATCGCGCACGAGATCGAGAAAGCGTGCGTGTCCGTCCGGCGTCTTCAGGTCGAGCACGATCGAGCGCTTGCCGCGATTGAACTGCGCGAACGTGTCGGCGCCGAACTGCCGCAGCGCGTCGCCGCCCGGCGGCTCGACCTTGATCACGTCGGCGCCGAGTTGGCGCAGCAGCGAGCACGCATGCGGGCCGGGCAGCAGTTGACCGGCATCGACGATCCGCACGCCGCGCAGGCACGACCAGGCCGGCGCGTCGCCATCGGCGGCGGGCCAGGCGCCGCGTGCGTCGTCGCGCGCCGTCATGCGCCGCCTCCCGCGCCGGCCGGTTCGAGAATCGCCTTCGCGATCGTGTTGCGCTGGATCTCGCTGGTGCCCGTCAGGATCCGGAACATCCGCAGCTTGCGGAACGTCTGCTCGACCGGATGGCCGCGCGTGACGCCGACGTTGCCGTGAATCTGCACGGCCTTGTCCGCGACCTCGAAGCAGCGCTCCGACACGTACAACTTGCATGAAGCGGCCGTCATCCGCAGGTCGGCGCCTGCATCGGCGAGCGCGGCCGTATGCGCGATCATGCTTTCGCATGCCCACAACGCGGCGGCCATGTCGGCCAGCATGTGCTGGATCGCCTGGAACCGCGCGATCGGGCCGCCGAACTGCCGGCGCGTGCGCGCGTAATCGAGCGACGCCCGGTACGCCGACATCGCGAGGCCGAGCATCGTCGGGCAATGCAGCAACCGGTTCACGTTGATGCGCGACATGCCGAGCCGGAAGCCGTTGCCGAGCCCGCCGAACACGTTCTCGCGCGGCACGCGCACGTCGACGAAGCGGATGTCCGCGTCGATGTGCTGGCCGGACATCGGCACGTACTCATGCTCGACGCTTACGCCGGGCAGGTCGAGATCGACCAGTACGGCCGTGATCTGCGGCGGTGACGCGGACGCATCGGTCACGCACATCACGATCGCGAAATCGGCGAACGGCGCGCCGCTGATGTAATGCTTCGTGCCGTTGATCACGAGCGCATCGCCGTCCTCGACCGCCGTGGTGCGGATGCTCATCGCGTCCGAGCCCGAGTGCGGTTCGGTCAGCGCGAAGCACGTCGATTTCTCGCCACGCATCACCGGCCTGAAATAGCGATCGAGCTGCGCGGGCGTCGCGTACTTCAGCATGTTGCCGACGCGCGGCGGCCCGCCGAGTTCGCCAAGCACATGCGGCGCGAGCGCCGCGCCGCACGCTGCGAGGTCGGCCTTCAGCGCGCACACCTCGGCGATCGACAGCCCCTGTCCGCCGATCTCGGCGGGCAGGCTCGCGGTATAGAAGCCGAGCGCGGCCGAGCGTTGCCAGACGCGGCGCAGCACGTCGCGCGGCCACACGCCTTCGGAGTCGAGCCGCAGCTCGCGCTCGATCGGGCGCAGTTCGTCGTCGACGAAGCGCAGCACGGCCGCGCGCAGCGCGACGAATTCAGGGCGTTGCAGATGATCGAACATGGCGGGTTCCGTCAGTTGACGCGGCGCGCGACACCGCGCCAGTACTGCTCGCGCACGAGCTTGCGGGCGATCTTGCCGTTCGCGTTCTTCGGCAGCTCGGCGACGAAATCGATGGAGCGCGGCAGCTTGTAGTCGGCGAGCTGCGCGCGGCAATGCGCGACGAGATCGTTCGCGTGCGCCTCACGGCCGGCGCGCAGCACGACGACGGCCTTCACGGCCTCGCCCCACTTGTCGTCGGGCACGCCGACCACGCACGCCTCGAGCACGCCTTCGTGCCGGTAGAGCGCTGCTTCGACTTCGGTCGGATACACGTTGAAGCCGCCCGAGATGATCATGTCGTGCTTGCGGTCGACCAGATAGATGAAGCCGTCGCGATCGGTGCGCGCGAGGTCGCCCGTGTGCAGCCACCCGTCGACCAGCACCTCGCGCGTCAGCTCCGGCGCATTCCAGTAGCCCTGGAACACGTCCGCGCCGCGTATCACGATCTCGCCGATCGCATCGCCCTCGACTTCGCGTCCGTCGGCATCGACCACGCGCACCTCGGTTTCGCCGAGCGGCCGGCCGCACGACGCGAGCCGCTCGCGGTCGTGCAGCAGCGCGTGCGCGTGGTCCGCGATGCCGAACCGCGTAACACCCGACGTCGATTCGCTCGCGCCATAGCCTTGCGACAGCACCGGGCCGATACGCGCCCACGCTTCCTCGATGCGCGCCGGCGCCATCGGTGCCGCGCCGTAGCCGAGCACCTTCAGGCTGCGCAGGTCGGCCTGCGCGAGCTCGGGCGCGTTCAGCAGCATGTTGACCATCGCCGGCACCATGAACGTGTGCGTGATGCGCTGGCGGGCAACGTCGGCGAGGAAATGCGCGGGCTCGAACGCGTCGAACAGCACGAGCGTCGCGCCGCAGAACAGGTACGGCTGCATCAGCATCCCGGACGCATGCGTGATCGGGCCGATCAGCGCGAGCCGGTCGCCGGGCTGCGCGGGGCGGTCCATCCCCAGCACGATCTTGCGCAACGATGCGAGGCGGTTGCCGTAGCTCTGCATCGCAGCCTTGATGCGCCCCGTCGAGCCGGACGAGAAATGCAGCACGGCGAGATCGTCCGGCGCCGGCTGATAGTCGGGCGGCGTATCGCTGCCCTTCGCGAGCAGCGTTTCGTAGTCGAGATAGCCGGCCACCGCGCCGCCGATCGACACGAAACGCTCGACCGACGCGAAGCCCGGCGAATCGGGCGTGTAATCCGTGTAGCCGCGCCCGCCGATGAACGCGGCGGGTGCGCAGTTGCCGACGACGTCGGCGGCCTCAGCCGCCGTGAAGCGCGGATTCAGCGCGGCTTTCACGAGGCCGGCCTTGTAAAGCGCGCATTCGATCTCGACGAGCTCGATGCAGTTGCGCGCCTGCACGGCGATGCGTGTGCCGGGTGCGAAGCCGAGGCCGCGCAGCGCATTCGCGAGCCGCGTCGAGCGCTCGTCGAGCTGGCGGTACGTGACGGTGCGGTCGCGGTGGATCACGGCGGGCTGGCTGCCCCAGTAGCGGGCCGCGCGCCGCAGGAAGTAGGCGAAGCTCAAAACGATTCTCCTGGTCGAACAGTGCCGCCAGTCTGTAAGATGCCCAGGCATCACCACAATGCATCACCGGATATAAAGTCATAACCAACAGGAATCCCCCGATGGACACGCGCGATCTGGAGTACCTGCTGGCCGTCGAGCGGCACGGCAGTATCGGCAAGGCCGCCGAGGCGCTGGGGCTGTCGCAGCCGGCGCTCACGAAAGCCGTGCAGCGGCTGGAGGCGCAAGTCGGCGTGACGTTGTTCGAGCGCACGGCGAACGGGATGACGCCGACGCCGGCCGGCGCACGCTTCGTCGCGCGCGCACAGCGGATCGCGCTCGAGTTCGATGACGCGATGCAGGAGATGCGCGCGATCCGCGGCGGCGAACAGGGCGTGGTGCGAATCGGCTACTCGCCGACGGTGCCCAATGCGTTCGTGCTCGGTGCGTGCCGACAGCTGATCCGCGAACGGCCGGCCGCGCGGCTGCGGCTGCGCTGCCGGCTCGCGCGCGAACTGCTCGACCTGCTCGCGGCCGGCGAGCTCGATCTCGTCGTCGCGCCCGAACCGCAGCAGCAGGACGCCGGGCTCGACACCATCGCACTGTTCGACGACCGGCTGGCGGTGCTCGCCGACGCCGCGCACCCGCTGCAGCGCAAGCGCGGGCTCACGCTCGCGGATCTCGCCGATCAGGAATGGCTGCTGCCGGAAGCGACGATTCCCGTGCGGCACCGGATCGACGACGCATTCCGCGCACGCGGCCTGCCCGCGCCGCGCCTACGCATCGAGACCGATTTCGGCAATACGTCGCTGTTGCAGCTGTTGCGCGGCACGCCGCTGCTGTGCGTCGGCGGCACGGATGCGCTCGACCAGGTGAGCGGGTTGCGCGCGCTCGACCTGCGGGCCGGCGAACTCGAGCTGGACCGGCGCATCGGCGCGATGCACCGGGCAGGCGCGTACGTGCCGCCGCTGGCGCAGCGGATGATCGCGCTGCTGCGGGAAAGCGTGGGGTAGGCGCGAAGGAGCGCCGCGACCATCATCAGCGGGAGTGATGTCACTCCCCTTTTTCTGCGGATTTGACCGGGGGCACGGTGCCGACAACACTAGCCCGCAGTGCTGCAAAGACGGCACGCGCCTGCCTCCCCCTTCAGAGTCCGCCATGTACCCGACCGACACCGTGCAATCCCCGAGCGCCGCCCGGCCGCTCGCCGACCGGCAGCTGCGCCGGATCGTCATCGCCTCCGTCGCCGGCAACGCGATGGAGTGGTACGACTTTTTCGTGTACGGCACGGCCGCGGCGCTCGTGTTCGGCCACGTGTTCTTCCCGCCCGGCGCGTCGCCGCTCGCGGGCAGCCTCGCCGCGTTCGCGGCCTTCGCGCTCGGCTTCGTCGCGCGGCCGCTCGGCGGGATCGTGTTCGGCCACGTCGGCGATCGTTACGGGCGCAAGGCATCGCTCGTGTGGACGCTGCTGATCATGGGCGCATCGACCTTCGCGATCGGCCTGCTGCCGACCTATGCGCAGGTCGGCGTGTGGGCGCCGGCCGCGCTCGTCGTGCTGCGCCTGCTGCAAGGCATCGCGTCAGGCGGCGAATGGGGCGGCGGCGTGCTGATGATCAGCGAGAACGCGCCGCCCGAACAACGCGGCTACTACGCCGCGTGGAGCCAGCTCGGCGTGGGCGGCGGCTTCGTGCTGTCGTCGGCTGCATTCCTCGCCGCGCAGGCGCTGCCGGACGACGCATTCCGCACGTGGGGCTGGCGGCTGCCGTTCCTCGCGAGCATCGTGATCTTCGCGATCGGCATCTATATCCGCCGCCATCTGCCGGAAAGCCGCGACTTCGAGCAGGCCGGCAAGCGCGGCGCGCACACGCACCTGCCGGTCGTCGAATGCCTCCGCCGCCACCCGAAGGAAATCCTGCTCGCAATGGGGCTGCGCGTGGCCGAGAACGGCGGCGCGTACATCTTCCTCGCGTTCTCGCTCGTCTACGGCAAATACGTCGGCATCCCGAACGGCGTGATGCTGACCGGCGTGATGATCGCGATGATCGTCGAGATGGGCGCGATGCTCGCGTGGGGCCGGCTGTCCGACCGGATCGGCCGCAAGCCCGTGTACCTGATCGGCGCGCTGAGCCTCGTCGCGTGCGCGTTCCCGTTCTTCTGGCTGCTCGACACGCGCGCGACGCCGCTCGTATGGCTCGCGCTCACGGTCGGCACGGCGGTGAGCCACGGCGCGATGATCGGCACGCTGCCCGCTCTCGTCGGCGAGCTGTTCAGCACCGAAGTGCGGTACTCCGGCGTCGCGCTCGGGCATGAAGTCGCGTCTATCTTCGCGGGCGGGATGTCGCCGCTGATCGCGACCGCGCTGCTCGCGCACTATCACGCGTCGTGGCCCGTATCGCTGTTCCTCATCGCGCTCGGCCTCGTGACCGTCGCGACGCTGTGCGTGATGCGCGAGACGCGTGCCACGCCGGCCGCCGGCACGCGCGGCGATACGGCATGAGCGCGCGGCGCGCGCCGGCCGTCACGCCCGTGTCGCTGCCCTTGCCGCCGGGTGAGCGACACGCCGGTTCACGGTGCCACATGCACGCTTGCGCGGCACCGCGAGCGCACGCGGCCGCGACGGCCGGGCTACGCGTCCTGGTTGCGCCGCCCGCCGTCGAACACCGGCGCCAGTCCCAGATGATCGAGCAGCCGCGCGAATTCGCCGAGCCGCTGCCGCATGTACGCGGGCACATCCACGTTCGCATAGTCGTGGAAGCCCGCGCCCGTGCGTACGCCGTCGCGCCCGCTTTCCATGTTGCGCACGACGCTCGCGGCCGGCGCGAAGCGCGGGCCGATCTCGCCGGCCAGGTACTTCGACGCGTAGTACAGGATGTCGCAGCCGCCCCAGTCGATGAATTCGAGCAGCCCGAGCACCGCGAAGCGCGGGCCGAAGCCCGTGCGGATGGCCGTATCGATATCCTCCGCGCTTGCGACGCCCTCCTCGACCATTCGCGCAGCTTCGTTCATCGCGAGCGCCTGGATGCGCGGCACGATGTAGCCGGGCGCCGGCCCGCAGATCACCGGCTTCTTGCCGACGCGTTCGAGCAGCGCGGCGAGCGCATCGACCACCGATTGGTCGGTTGCATCGCTGCGGCTGATCTCGACCAGCGGCATCAGCAGCGCGGGATTCAGCCAGTGCGCATTCAGCATCCGTTCCGGGTGCGCAACATGGCGCTGCAATTCGGTGACGACGAACGTCGACGTGGTCGACGCAATCGTTGCGTGCGCGTCGACATGCTCGCCGAGCCAGCGCAACGCGTCGGCCTTCGCATCGAGCACTTCAGGCAGCGCCTCGAACACGACGTCTGCATCACGCACGGCCTCCGCAGCGCCGTCCCGGGCAACGATCGCGATGCGCGCGACGGCCGCATCGGCCTGCGCGACATCGATTCGGCCGAGCGCGACCTGCGCGTGCAACGGCCTCGCGATCTCGTCGCGCGTGCGATCGTCGAAGGCGCTTTGGCCAGCCGCATCGCGCCGCTTGAAGTCGATCAGCGTCACGTCGATCCCGGCAAAGGCGAACACGAGCGCGATCCCCTGCCCCATGCGCCCCGCACCGAGCACATGCACGCGCGTCCCCTCGGCGGCCGCGCTCATGCTGAAACTCCCGCGACGCTGGCGAATCCGGCGTCGAGCAGCGCACGCATCGCGTCCTTCGACAACGCCGCGATCCCAAGCCGCTCCAGCGTGCGCCCTTCCGCATACAGGTCGCGCACCGCAACCGCGCTCGCGATGCTCAGCAGCCCCTGCGCAACCGGCGTCGGCACGCCGGCCCAGCGCCCGCACGACACGATGAACGACAGCCCGAGCCGGGTGTCCTCGAGCATGTAGCGATGGGTGCGCAGATCGATCTTCTCGCGCCAGTCGCCGCTATCGGTCAGCTTGCCGTGCGCGCCGCGCCCGTACATCCATTCGTCGCCTTCCGCCGCGTAGTGATCCGCGAGCGGGAAATGCGGCGCGCGGTAGCCGAGCGCTTCGCGCACCGCGATGCGTTCGGCGTCGAGCGCGTTCGTCACGCGGCGAATCGACGGCTGCGTGCCTTCGTTGTGGATGTCCCATGCGTCGAAGTGTTCGAGCGGCCCGGCGTTCATCAGGATCAGCGGCGGATGAATCACGGGGCCCGCGTTCATCAGCGCGCCGGACAGCGCATCCTCGACCGGCTCGACCGACGGATAGCCCACACGCAGCACGTCGAACGCCCAGCCGGCCGCATTCGCCGGAAATACCCCGGTCGGCAAGCGCGTCGCATACGCGCTGATCACGACGTCATTGTCGCCATGCTTGCGCACCAGGTACGGCAGCGTGCCCGTCTCGGCGAATGCGACGCGCGAACGGTTGCCGGCATCGGACGCCGCCTGCGCGAACACGAAGCTGCCGAACGTGCCGGGCGGCAGGAAGACGACCTGGCCGTCCTCCAGCAAAGGCGCAACCTGCGCGGCGAGTGCGTCGTGCGACGTGGAAGGCAGCGGCACCACGACGAGCTGCGCACCGCGCAACGCGGCTGCGAGATCGCCGGTCAGGCGGATGGCACCCGGCGCATCGCCGAGCGGCACCGCGCGCTTGCCGCGATAGTCGGTCACGTTCAGCACGCCGAGCTCGCGCAGCCGCGCATGCGGCTCGCGGTCGCGCCGCCACCACGTCACGTCGTGGCCCTTCTCGAGCAGGTCGATCGCCGCCGCATGGCAGCCGTGGCCGCCGCCCAGAACACATACCTTCATCGTCTTCTCCCGGTGATTGAGTACTTCCGAGACTACGCGGCCGCCTGCGCCGCGTCGCTTCAAAACGCGCAACGGCACGCCCGTTCGCGCAACGCAATCGCGGCGGTGCGCAGACCGCCGCGCACCCGCATCCGCTACGAGGTCCGTGAATGGATATCGCCCTGTCCCGCCATGCGCCGAACCGGCTCGGCACGCTGCACGCCCCCGACGAGGTCGAACGCGCGGTCGCGCACCGGCTCGGGCCGCACCGGATGGCCGCGCGCGGCCGAGATCCGTTCCATGCGGAGCTGTACGAAGTGCCGCTGCATCACGGCGCGCTGCTCGAACTCTGCTACGGCCGCGAAACGCGCATCGATTTCGGCGGCGATGCCGATCACTTCCTGTTCAGGCTGACGCTCGCCGGCGCCTGCGAGCTGCAGGCCGGCAGCGTCGTCGCGCGCGCCGGCCCCGGCGAGCTGACCGTGTCGTCGCCCGCGCTCGCAAGCCGCCTGAGCACGAGCCCCGATTGCCGCAACCTCGTGCTGCGGCTCGAACGCGGCGCGCTCGAACGCAAGCTGCAGGACATGCTGCGGGCCACGCTCACGCGGCCGCTGCAGTTCGATCTCGCGGCCGGCGGTGCCGGCGCGGGCGCCGCGCTGCTGCTGCCGACCTTCGAATACCTGTGCCGGCTCGGCGCGCAGCCGGGCATCGGTGCAGCCGCGACGACTTTCGGCGCCGACCTCACCGCGTGGCTGATGTCGCTGCTGCTCACGCACCTGCCGCATTCGTACAGCGATGCGCTCGTGCGCGGCACACCGCCGCTGCCGGCGCACGTGCGCCGCGCGTGCGATCACGTCGATGCGCACCTCGGCGAACCGCTCGCACTCGCCGCGCTCGCAGCCGTCGCAGGTGTCGCGCCGCGCACGCTGCAGCACGCGTTCCGCGCATTCCTGCACACCACGCCGGCCGCGTACGTGCGCGAGCGCCGGCTCGCCGCCGTGCACGCGGCGCTGCAGCGCGGCGACGCGCGCAGCGTGACCGACGTGCTGATCGCGCACGGCATTCATGGCTTCGGCCATTTCGCGAAGGCGTATGCGCGGCGTTACGGCCACGCGCCTTCCGTCACCGCGAGGCAACCCCGATGACGCACTCCGCAACCGGCCGCCCGGCGGCCCCCGCCCGCGCCGAATCCGCGCCGCACGACAGCGACCCGTCCGAACTGCGCGTGCAGGATCTCGATCTCAACTTGCTGAAGACGTTTCGCGCTGTGTACGAGGAGCGGCACGTCGGCCGCGCGGCGCTGCGGCTCGGCGTCACGCAGCCATCCGTCAGCTATGCGCTCGGCCGGCTGCGGCTGATGTTCCGTGACGCGCTGTTCGTGCGCACGGGCACCGGCGTCGAGCCGACACCGCGCGCGCAGCGGCTCGCGCTGTCGGTCGACAAGGCGCTCGCGATCCTGCAGCACGTGCTCGACGAAGGTTCGCGCTTCACGCCCGACAGCACGCAGCGCGTGTTCCGCCTGCACATGAGCGATTTCGCGGCGAGCGCGTTCCTGCCGACGCTGCTCGCCGCATTCGACCACCGCGCGCCGGGCGCCGTGATCGAGACGCTGCACGTCGACGAATGCCAGCTCAACGTCGCGCTCGAATCGGGGCGCATCGATTTCGCGCTCGGGCATTTCGCCGACGCGTCGAGCCACTTCCAGCGCGCCGCGCTGCTGCACGAGCGCTGCGTGCTGCTGATGCCGCGCCGCACCGCGCAGCGCGTCGCGCTGCCCGACGACTACGTGCTCGATGGCGACGCCCCCGACACGCTGCGCTTCGTCGCAGTCACGTCGCATCCGCAATCGATGCAGTTGCTGGAACGGCACGGGCTGATGCCGCGCGTGCGCGCGGCGCTGCCCGACTTCATGGTGGTGCCCGCGCTGCTGCAGGACGGCGACTATGCGCTGATCCTGCCGGAGACGATCGCGATCACGTTCGCGGCACGGCAGCCCTGCGCACTGTACGAGATCGCCGGTGCGGGCGAATGGGCCGTCAACGCGTACTGGCACCGGCGCTTCGACGCCGACCCCGGCCATCGCTGGCTGCGTGCGCTGCTGCTCGAACTGTTCAACATCGGCGAGCTGGCGCCGTTCGACGCATGGCTCGCGCCGCAGCCGCCCGCCTGCGCGTAGCGACGCAAGCGGGCACGCATACGCGCGCGGGGCGGCCGAAACGGTCAGAACGACGTGAGGATGCCCGCGACGATCGAACTGGCGGTCGCGCCCGGCTTGGCGACCGCGACGCCGCCGCCCGCCGCACCGTTCACGACGAAGCGCGCATGCGCGCCGTTGCGCACCATCGCGGCGCCCGTGTACAGCACCGTGCGCTTCGACAGCGGATAGTCGAAGCGGATGCCGTACGAATCGGCGTTGCCGTCGCTGTCCGCGACCTTGCGGTAATGGCCGACACTCAGCAGCAGCGACGCGCGCCCGATCGGCACCGTCGCGCTCAGCTCCATGATGTCGCTGTGCGGATACGCGCTCTGGCTGTCGATCGCGGTCGCAACGTCGGGGCCGCCGCGATGCCGCATGTACAGCGCGGCCACCTTCACGACGCTGAAATCGTACGAAATCGCACCGAGCGTGTAGTTGCCGTTCGCGGCCGGGCTCGTGTCGCCAAGCGTGGAGGCGGCCACCGGACTGAACTTCTGCTGCATGTAGTCGATGTCGATCGACAGGCCGCCGCGTACGTAGTTGAGCCCGGCGCCGTATGTATCGCCGAGCGTCGCCGGCTGCCCGGCCGCGCCGTTGGTGCCGCGCGCGGCCATCGCCCGCAGCATGAAGCCAGCGTAGCGCGGCGACGTGTAGCGCATCGAGTTACGCACGCGCAGGAACGCGGGCCCGACGAAGTTGTTCGTCGCGTTGCCCCACGCGAGCCCCGCGCCGAGGCCCGGCAGGCTGTAGGTGACGAGCGTCGTGTGCAGGATCGTGTAAAGCTCGCCGAACTGCACGCCGCCGAACGGCCCCGTGATGCCGACCCATGCCTCGCGACCGAACAGCGCGCTGCTGTTCGACAGCGCGCCGCTTCCCGCGTTGAAGCCATCTTCCAGCTTGAAGATCGTCGCGTAGCCGCCGCCGAGATCCTCGACGCCCTTCAGCCCCCACTGCGATGCGAACAGGTTGCCGCTGCCCATGCGCGTCACGTGGTTCGGCCCGGCGTTCGCGTATTCGATCGCGGTGTCGACACGGCCGTAGAGCGTCACGCTCGATTGTGCGAATGCGGGCAGCGCCGCGCAGGCAAGCAGCGCGGCAAGCGGTACGGCAAGCCGGTCGGCCCGCCCGTTCGGTTGGTTCATCGTCGTCGTCCCGTAGATATTTCGGCGCCGGTCGGCGTCGCGCCGCGTGAGGTGAAGCGCGTTCGCCGCGAAGGGCCAACGCTGCCGATCAAAAACGGGCCGAGTCTAGGAACGACAATTTCGGACGTCGACGCAATGCGCTCTATAACGCTTATAGATGCGCCGCATGATGTGCGCGCGCCCCGCCGCAAGCGCGCTGTGCGGCAGCCGGCTCGCACGGCCTCGGTGTTTTCTTTATCCGGGTCGGTAAATGCCCGTGTGGCGCCGCTGTCACTCCGGCTATGGCGGCCGAATTTGGCCGACTACGCTGCGTCTCCGATCGTGTCACCCGCACGCTTTCGCGCCGCGACGGCGCCCGGCCCGCAAGGCCGCTGCCGCTTTTTTCCACCGCCCGCTCCTGGAGAATCCGCATGTCCGCATCCACGGCCCGCGCTGCCGACGGCAAGCGCTATACGTACGAATGGTATGTCGTCGTCATCTGCATGCTCGCGTACGTCTTTTCGTTCGTCGACCGCCAGGTCCTCGTGCTGATGATCGAACCGATCAAGCGCGACCTGCAGCTGTCCGACACGCAGTTCAGCCTGCTGAACGGCTTCGCGTTCTCGCTGTTCTATGCGGTGATGGGGCTGCCCGTCGCGTATCTCGCCGATCGCTACGCGCGGCCGCGGATCATCTCGATCGGCATCGCGCTGTGGAGCGTCGCGACTGCCGCGTGCGGGCTCAGCCAGCATTTCGTGCAGATGTTCATCGCGCGCATGGGCGTGGGCGTCGGCGAGGCCGCGCTGTCGCCCGGCGCGTATTCGATGCTCGCCGACTACTTCCCGAAGGAGAAGCTCGGGCGCGCGATCGCCGTATATTCGCTCGGCTCGTTCATCGGCGGCGGCGTCGCGTTCCTGATCGGCGGCTACGTGATCGCGCTGCTCAAGCATGCGAGCGCGTTCACGCTGCCGGTGGTCGGGCAGGTGCATGCGTGGCAGGTCACGTTCCTGATCGTCGGGCTGCCGGGGCTGCTGGTCGCGCTGCTGTTCGCCGCGACCGTGCGCGACCCGCAGCGCAAGGGGCTCGCGCAGGATCGCTCGGGCGCCGTGCGGCGCGTGTCGATGCGCGATTCGCTGCGCTTCGTCGGCACGCATCGCGCGACCTTCTCGTGCCACTACCTCGGCTTCTCGTTCTACGCGATGACGCTGTACTGCCTGCTGAGCTGGACGCCCGCGTTCTATATCCGCCACTTCGGGATGACGGCCGTCGAAGCCGGCTACACACTCGGCATCGTGCTGCTGGTCGCGAATACGGCCGGCGTGTTCTGCGGCGGCTGGCTCAACGACTGGCTGCTCAAGCGCGGCCGCAGCGATGCGCCGATGCGTGCCGGCGCGATCGGCGCCGCTTGCATGGTGATCCCCGCGACGCTGTTCACGCAGCTCGACTCGCTGCCCGCGTCGCTCGCGATGCTCGTCGTCGCGATGTTCTTCGCGTCGTTCCCGATGCCGACTTCGACCGCCGCGATGCAGACGCTCGCGCCGAACCAGATGCGCGCACAGATCTCCGCGCTGTTCCTGCTCGTGTCGAACCTGATCGCGCTCGGGATCGGCACGACCGTCGTCGCGCTGTTCACCGATCGCGTGTTCGGCGCGCCGGCGGCAGTCGGCCACTCGATGTCGATCGTCAACGTCGCGGCGGCCACGCTCGCCGCGCTGCTGCTCGCCGCCGGGTGCCGGCACTATCGCCGCAGCCTCGATCGCGAACGCGGTCATGCATCGGCGGCCGCGCCGCAGGCGGCCGAGGCGGGCAACGCAATCGCCGCGCGCTGAACATCGGGCGCGATCGGTCGCCCGACCATCATCCATCCCACTGATTCAGTCATCGCTTTTTAATCGATTTGATTTATGCGATGCCCGTCCCTATTCTCGATCGCATGACGGCGCGGTGTCTGCCGCGCCGCGTTTCCCCTACCCCACGGATTTCCCCATGCAAGCGAACCGCCACCAAGTCCGGATCGACGCGCTGATCGACGCGGCGCAGGACATCCGCTGTTTCCGGGTTTCGCGCGTCGACGGCCAGCCGTTCGACGCCTACGAACCGGGCGCCCATATCGACGTCACCGCGCCGTCCGGCATCACGCGCCAATACTCGCTGTGCGGCAACCCCGACGAGCGCGGCAGCTACCTGTTCGCGGTGAAGAAGGAGGCGCAGTCGCGCGGCGGCTCGCGTTCGCTGCACGACGACGTGCGAGTTGGCGCCGAGCTGTCGATCGGCGCGCCGCGCAACCTGTTTCGTCTGACGGATAGCGCGAGCGAACACGTGCTGATCGCGGCCGGCATCGGCATCACGCCGCTGCTGTCGATGGCGTATGCGCTGCACAAGCGCGGCGCGCGCTACCGGTTGCACTACTTCGCACGCAGCCGCGAGCACGCGGCCTTCGTCGCCGAGTTGTCGGCCGAGCCGTTTGCGTCGCACGTGACGTTTCACTACGCCATCGAGCCCGACGCGCTCGCGGCCGAGCTGGGCCGCTGCGTCGAATCGGTCGACGCGCACGCACACGTCTATACGTGCGGCCCGGGGCCGTTCATGGATGCGGTCGTCGCGGCGGCCGCGACGCGCTTGCCCGACGATTCGGTCCATCTCGAACGCTTCGCGGCGGAACCGGCCGCCGCCGATGCGGGCAATGCCGATGCCGGCCCGGCCGACGGATTCGAGGTGCGCCTGCAGCGCAGCGGTCAATCGGTACGTGTCACGCCCGACGCGTCGATCGTCGACGCGCTCGCGCGCATCGGCATCGAGGTCGACACGTCATGCGGCGAAGGCGTGTGCGGCACCTGCATGGTGCCTGTCATCGACGGCGAGCCCGATCATCGCGATCACTGTCTCAGCAAGGCCGAGCGTGCGAGCAACACGGTGATCTGCTGCTGCGTGTCGCGTGCGCGCTCGGCGGTGCTGGTGCTCGATCTCTGACGCTCACGGCGCGAGCGGCGCCGGTTCAAGACGTCGCGCGCAGTCGAAACTGCGCGATGACCTCAGCCGGCAACGCGTGGATCCACGCGTCGCCCTCGCCTCGTGGGTCACGCGTTGTCGAATCGCTCGACGATCTCCGCCAGCAACACACGCATCCAGCGCGTTTCCCGTCTTCATGAATCACGCGTCGTCGAAACGCTCGACGAGCTCGGCCAGCAACACCCGCATTCAACGAGTTGCCCCGTCCCCGTGAATCACGCATTGTCGAATCGCTCGACGAGCTCGGTCAGCAGCGTGCGCATCCACGCGTTGCCCTCATCCTCATGAAAATGCTCGTGCCAGTGCATCGTCACCGGCGCGGGCGGCAGCGTGACGGGCAAGTCATACAGGCGGAATGTGTTGTCGCGGTTCAGGATCTGCGCGAGCCGCTTCGGCAGCGTCGCATAGAGATCCGTGACCGACAGCACGCTCGGCAGCGCGACGAAGTGCGGCACTTCGAGCGCGATGTTGCGGCCCACGCCCTGCGCCCGCAGCGCATCGTCGAGCGCGTGATGGCTGTGCTCGACCGATTTCACGTTGACGTGCGCAGCGCGCACGAACTGTTCGAGGCTCAGCGCGGCGCCGCTCGGCACCCCGCGCCGGCGACCCGTCATGCACACGTAGGTTTCCTCGAACAGCACCTGGTGGCGCGTGCGCGGCATCAGTTCCGGCAGGTTGCCGATCGCGAAATCCAGCCGGCTCGCACGCAGCGCTTCCTCGATCTCCTCCACCGGCAGCGGCTGCACGCTCAGCGTCACGCGCGGCGCGCGCTCGCGCAGCGCCTGGCAGATCGCCGGCAGGTACGCCATCTCGCCCGCATCCGACAACGACAGCCGGAACGTGCGCGTGCTGGTCGCCGGATCGAAGCGCTCCGCATAGCGCAGGGCCACGCGCACCATGTCGAGCGCCTTGCCGACGATCCCCGCGAGTTCGAGCGCGACCGGGGTCGGCTGCATGCCCGAGCGCGTGCGCACGAACAGCGGATCGTCGAACAGCGTGCGCAGCCGACCGAGCGAATAGCTGACGGCCGGCTGCGACAGCGCGAGCCGCTCGCCGGCCTTCGTCAGGCTGCGTTCCTCGACGATCGCCTGGAACACGCGCAACAGGTTCAGATCGAGATGATCGACCGACGTCATCGTAGCCTCCATCATTTGCCGTATTTATTGACCAGCCAATTTTAGATCAATTTGACGGATATATAGTGGAAGACGAGACTGGGTACTCGAAACCGCGCGCTGCGCGGCCCGATTTCGCGACTCTTTCCCCACGACAACGATGAGCGACATTTCCTACCAGACGATCGACACCAGCGCGTTGCATGGTCTCGCGCAACCCGACCGTATCGCGCCCGCGATGTATCACGACCCCGCGCTGTTCGAAGCCGAGCTCGACCGCATCTTCTACCGTACCTGGATCTGGGTCGCGCACGAGAGCGAGCTGCCGAACCCGGGCGACTTCATCACGACGACGATCGGCCGCCAGCCGGTGATCGTCGCGCGCGACAAGACCGGCGAGATCAACGTGCTGCAGAACCGCTGCCGCCATCGCGGCGCGACCGTGTGCGAATCGCACAAGGGCAATGCGAAGGGCTTCACGTGCCCGTATCACAGCTGGTCGTACGCGCTCGACGGCACGCTGCGCGCGCTGCCGTACGGCGACGGCTACGAAGGCGTGTGCGAGAAAGGCGACCTGCCGCTCGTGAAGCTGCGCGTCGGCGTGTACCAGGGGCTGATCTTCGCGAGCTTCAACGATGACATCGAACCGCTCGAGGATTTCCTCGGCGGCGCGAAGCCGTGGATCGACCTGTTCATGAAACAGGGTGCCGGCTACCCGATCAAGGCAAACGGCGAGCACAAGTTCAAGTTCAAGGGCAACTGGAAGATCCAGCTCGAGAACACGACCGACCTCTATCACTTCCCGGTCGTGCACAAGTCGTGGATGAAGTCGATCGACGACGAGACGGCCGCCGCGATCACGAGCTTCATGACGAGCGAGGACGCGTTCTGCCGCGGGCTCGGCAACGGCCACAGCCTCGCGGTGCTGATGCCCGAGCTGATCGACCTCGACGAAGACGACGGCGCGCCGCTGGCCGAGCGCTTCGCGCCGCTCGCGGCGAAGCTCGCCGAGCGCCACACGCCGGAAGAAGTGCGCCGCATCGTGCGCTCGCTGATGGGCGTCGGCTTCAACCTGAACCTGTTCCCGAACCTCGCGCTGTCGATGGCGTTCTTCCGCGTGCTGCGGCCGATCTCGGCGAACGAAACCGAGATCCGTCACGTCGCGCTCGCGATGGACGGCGGCCCCGACGAAGCGAACCGCGAGCGGCTGCGCATCCACGAGCACTTCCAGGGCCCGTTCGGCTTCGGCAGCCCCGACGACGCGGAAGCCTGGGAGCGCGTACAGCGCGGTGCGCACGCGGGCCCCGACGTGCCGATCCTCGTGAATCGCGGGCTGAACCGCGAGACGACCGCCGCGAACGGCGAAAAGACCGCGCATGCGACCGACGAGACCGGCATGCGCGAGGCCTACCAGCAATGGCGCACGATGATGGAGCAACAATAATGGACGACCGCAACGCCCTCTTTTCCGAGCAGACCTTCGCCCGCGCGGTCGAATTCGTGTGGCGCGAAGCCGAGATGCTCGACCGCCGCGACTATCGCGCGTGGCTCGACCTGTGGGATCCGGCCGGCCACTACGTGGTGCCGATCGATCCCGACACGACCGACTTCGCCGCCACGCTGAACTACGTGTTCGACGATCAGGACATGCGCGAGAAGCGCGTGCAGCGGATGGTGTCCGGCTATTCGGCGTCGGCGACCGATGCGGCGCGCACCGTGCGCACCGTGT
This sequence comes from Burkholderia lata, assembly GCF_902499335.1. Taxonomy (GTDB): domain Bacteria; phylum Pseudomonadota; class Gammaproteobacteria; order Burkholderiales; family Burkholderiaceae; genus Burkholderia; species Burkholderia lata_B. The sequence continues at coordinate 506,892 of NZ_CABVQK010000001.1, forward strand.
CGCGCTTCACGCTGGAAAGCGGCAGCGCCGGCACCGTCGAGCTGAAATCGGCGCAGGTTGTCGTCGCGTACAAGCGCGGCGTCGCGACGCTGTTCGCGGCCGATGTCACGCACAAGCTGCACGTCGATGCCGAGGGCGAGATGCGGATCGCCGAGAAGGTCGTGCGCCTGATCGACTCGACCGAAGCGCTCAGCGCGATCGGCTTCCTGCTGTAAGCGGCCGCCGGTTCGCCATCGCCGACGCAACGGTGAGCCGGCCACCTTCACCTGTCAACGGCCACCGGTTCGCCGTCGCCAACGCAACGGTGAGTTGGCCACCTTCACCTGTCAGCGGCCACCGGTTCGCCGTCGCCAACGCAACGGTGAGCCGGCCACCTTCACCTATAAGCGGCCACCGGTTCGCCGTCGCAAACGCAATGGTGAGCCGGCCACCTTCACCTGTCAGCGGCCACCGGTTCGCCGTCGCCAGCGCAACGGTGAGCCGGCCACCTTCACCTTTCCCGACGACCATGCCCACACTCGAAGTTTTCCTGCCGGCCGGCCACGACGACGCCCGCAAGGCCGAACTGATCGCACGGCTCAGCAACGCGACCGTCGATTCGATCGGCGCGCCGCTCGAATCGGTGCGCGTGCTGCTCACCGAATTGCCCGCGACGCACATCGGCCTCGGTGGCCGCAGCGCCGCGGACGGCGCGCCGCCGTCGCTGCCCGTGATCGTCGCGATCCTGATCGCCGGCCGCACCGATGAACAAAAGCGCGCGCTGATCGCCGCGTTGTCGGAGACGAGCGCCAGCGTGCTCGACGCGCCGTTACCAGCCACCCGCGTGATGATCAAGGACATCCCGAACACCGATTTCGGCATCGGCGGGCTAACCGCACGGGCGCTCGGGCGCTGACCATGCGCTGCGCGCATGCCTGCCCGCTCATGCGCGACGACCGCCGGGCGGCCGCGGCATCACGCGTTCGCCTGCGACGATGCGCTTGTGTTCGTATTCGTCTTCGTATCGGCGAGCGGCAGCGTCACGCGGCAGTCGAGCCCGCCGCCATCGGCCGGGCTCGCCGCGATCCGGCCGCCGTGGCGCGTGACGATGCTCTTGCACAGCGACAGCCCGATTCCGTTGCCGCCCGCCTTCGACGACGAGAAGCCGTCGAACAGCCGGTCGTGCGCGCCGGCCGCGATACCGGGGCCGTTGTCGATCGCGCGCAACTCGGCATGCCCGGCCACGTTCGCGGTGCCGAGCGTCAGCGTGCGCGGCACACGTTCGCAACCGGCGAACGCCTCGATCGCATTGAACGCGAGATTCAGGATTACCTGCCCGATCAGCACGCGCTCGCAGCGAATCGGCAGCGGCGCATCGGCCTGCACGATCGTGATCGTCACGCCGGCCTCCTTCGCGCGCAGCTCGATGAAATACGCGACGTCCGCGAGGATGTCGCGCAGGTCGGCGAGCGCGACGACCGGTTCGCGCTTCACGATGAACTCGCGCACGCTCTTGATGATCAGCGCCGCATGCTCGGCCTGCCGGTCCGCGCTGCGCAGCCCCCAGATCGCGTCGTCGATCGCGCCGCGCGCGTTCAGCCGCTGCACCGCGCCTTCGATGAAATTGCGCACGGCCGCGAGCGGCTGGCTCAGCTCGTGCGCGATCACGCTCGCCATCTCGCCCATCGCGTTGTAACGGCCCGCATGTTCGAGCATGCGCGCTTCAGCGCGGCGGGCGTCCTCGATCGCGACTTCGTCGCTCACGTCGCGGAACTGCACGAGCAGCCCGTCGAGATCGTCCTCGATCTCGACCTGCCGGCACAGGATGCGCAGCCAGCACGGCGAGCCGTCGCGCCGCACGATCCGGTAGCGCTGCGGCGCGGACGGATACGCGGACGGCGCATCGCGCAGTTGCGCGACGAGCCGGTCGCGGTCGGCCGCGGAGCAGTAGTCGAGCACCTCGCCGAGCGCTTCGTCGGGCGCGAGCCCGAGCACGCGGCGGCCCGACTCGCTGATGAACTGCACGCCGCCGTGCGGCGTGACGACCGCGATGCCTTCGTCGAGATCCTGCATGAATTCACGCAGCCGCGCCTCGTAGCGGCGCAGCTGCTGGCGCACCGCCTCTTCCGCGCTGATGTCGCGGAACTGCACCATCACGACGTCGCGCCCGCGCAGCGGCACGTAGGTGGCGGTCGCCTCGGACAGCATGTCGACGCCCGTGCGCGACCGGTAGCACCACTCGTACACCTGCGGCCCGTCGACGAGCGCGCGATCCCACGCACTCACGGCGATCTCGCGCTGGTATTTCGGTTCGGGGCGCGTCATGTCCGGCGCCTTCAGCGGCAGCAGTTCCTCGACGGAAAAACCGAGCGCGATGCACGCGGCGCGGTTCGCCCACACGATCGCCTTGGTGTGCGCGTCGTGCAGCAGCACGCAGGTCGTCAGCGCGTCGAGCAGCCGGTGGAAATCGTCTTCGTCGGGGAAACTCATGATCGGCTTCGGATGAGGCCGCGCGGCATCGCGCGGCTGGAAACCCAACATAGCACCGGCGCGCGCCGCCCGCATCTGAAGATTTCTTTAGTGCGGCACGGAACGTCACCAGTCGCACGGCCCAACGCACCAATTGCTGCGCGTTTTCGGCGTTTCTAGACTGGCTGCATCGTCGTGACCACCTCGCATTCGAACCCCAATCCGCCCCAGGAGACAGCCATGCCCCACGCCGCCCTCGCCCTCGACACCGCACCGAGCGCCCCCCATGCGGCCAGCGAACCGGCCGCCCGGCTGTCGCCGCTCGACGCCGTGATCGAGACCGTCGCCGCGCGCCGCGAAGAATTCGACCGCCTGTCGCACGTGCCGCGCGACGTGATCGCGCTGTTCAAGCAGGCCGGCATCTATCGCGCGGGCACGCCGCGCCGCTTCGGCGGCGATGCGCTCGCGCCGACCGCGTTCCTCGACATGATCGAACGGATCGCAACCGCCGACGGCTCGGCCGCGTGGGTCGCGAGCTTCGGCTCCGCGAACGTGTATCTCGCCGCGCTGCCGCTCGACACCCAGGCCGAGCTGTATGCGAGCGGCCCCGACCAGGTGTTCGCGGGCGGCCTGTTTCCGGTGCAGCCGGCCCAGCCCGCGCCGGGCGGCTGGCGCGTGAACGGCACGTGGAAATTCGCGAGCGGCTGCAAGGGGGCCGACTGGCTCGGCGTCGGCATCGCCGTGCCGGGCGCGCAGGACGCCGCGCCGAACAAGCCGCGCACGGCCGTGTTCCGCGCAGCCGACGTCGAGATCGTCGAGAACTGGAGCGTGGTCGGCATGCAAGGCACCGGCAGCCACGACCTGCGCGTCGACGACCGCTTCGTGCCCGAAGCGTGGACCTTCGTGCGCGGCGGCGAACCGACCGTCGACGAGCCGCTGTACCGCTATCCGACCGTCGCGTATGCAGCGCAGGTGCTCGCCGTCGTCAACCTCGGCCTCGCACGCGCGGCGCTCGACGTCGCGAACCGCATGTCAGGCGGCCGCCAGACGACGACCGGCGCACCGCGCCTCGCCGATCGCGCGTATTTCCGCATCGAGCTCGCGAAGGCCGAGGCGCAACTGCGCTCGGCGCGCGCGTTCTTCTACGATGCGACCGATACGGTGTGGCAATCGATTCTCGCGGGCAACCCCGTGACGCCCGACCAGGTCAGCCTGCTGCGGCTCGCGGCCACGCAGATCGCACGCGAAGGCGCGAGCGTCGTCGAACGCGCGTACCGGCTCGGCGGCACCGCGGCGATCTACCGGTCGCATCCGTTGCAACGGCTGCTGCGCGACGCAATGGTCGTCACGCAGCACGCGTTTCTCGCCGAAGGCAACTTCGACGGCGCCGGCGCGGTGTTCACCGGCGTCACGCCGTTTCCCGGCTATCTGTAACGTAACCCGCGTCGACCGCACTGTTTTTGAACGCGCATGAAGCCGAAGCGCCGTTGCCGGCCGGTTCATGCGCCCCACCGATTCCTCTGGAGAACCTGATATGTCCGATTCGAATCCGCTGCCGCTGCGCGTCCTGTTCTGCTGCGGCGTGTCGCAGAATTTCTTCGACCTGCCGCGCGAGAAGATCGGCGAAGTGTGGCAGGCGTACGGCGCGATGCTCGCCGCCGTCGAAGCGATGCCCGGCGTGCGCGTGCTCGGCGTGATGGACGACGACCGCCTCGTGGTCGGCCAGGCCGACGGCGCGCCGTGGACCTTCTACATCATGGCCGACGTCGCCGATTTCGACACGACGGTCGCCGTGTGCAACCTGTATCGCACGACGCCGGTCGGCGAATACAACCTGTGGCGCTACGGCAAGATCGAAGCGCGGGTCGGCCGCGCGCTGACGGTGCCGCCGGCCGCGAAACCCGCGGCGTGAGGCGCGCGATGACCGACCTGTCTCCCGGCCTGATCGATGCGCTCGCGCAGCGCCTGGCGGCGCTCGACGCCGAGCGCGCGGTGCGCGCGACGATTACGCGCTACATGGCGCTGTGCGACGTGCCCGAGGATGCCGGCGACGGCCCGTCGCTCGCCGGGCTGTTCACGACCGATGCCGTGTGGGAAGGCATCGGCCGGCAGTACGCACGCAAGTTCGGCCGCCTCGAAGGCACGGCCGCGATCGTCGCGATGCTGGGCCGCTACCTGCCGCCCGATCCGCATTTCTCGGCCAACCTGCACTTCCTGACGTCGGAGTCGATCGAGATCGGCGCCGACAACGCAAGCGCACGCGGCCGCTGGATCATGCTGCAGGCGTCGCGCTACGCGGACGGCTCGGCCGAACTGATCGCCGCGCGGCTGACCGTCGATTTCGCGCCGGCCGCTGACGGCGCTGCGTGGCTGATCCGCCATTTCCGCACCGAACGCGTGCTCGACGGCCCGTGGCCGCTCGCTGCCGCGCCACGGTCCTGATTTCTGATCCTTTCCAACGCTGCGCACGATACCGACCATGACAGGCTTCATCGATACGTTCACGCTCGGCGGCCCCGGCCCCACGATCGCGATCAAGGACACGATCGACATCGCGGGCCATCCGACCCGCGCGGCGAGCCGTGCGCTCGCCGATGCACCGCCGGCCGAACAACACGCGGACGTGGTCCGCCTGCTGCTCGACGCGGGCTGGCGGATCGCCGGCAAGGCGAACATGCACGAGCTCGCATTCGGCATGACCGGCATCAACGACTACACGGGCACGCCCGTCAATCCGCAGGATGAAACGCGCATTCCGGGCGGCTCGTCGAGCGGTTCCGCTTCGCTCGTCGGGCTCGGCGCGGTCGATGCGGCGCTCGGCACCGACACGGGCGGCTCGATTCGCGGGCCGGCCGCCTGCTGCGGGGTGGCCGGGCTGAAGCCGACGTTCGGCCGCGTGTCGCGGTGCGGCGTCGCGCCCGCCGAGACGACGCTCGATTGCGTCGGGCCGTTCGCACGCGACATCCGCACGCTGGCCGCGGTGATGGCCGCGATCGCTCCGGGCTTCGATCGTGCGCGAGCGGCGGCCTCCGCCGCAGGCTGCTCAGTCGCGCAAATCACGGTCGACGCCGATCCGGCGATCGCCGCCGCGCTCGACGCGGCCGTGCGCGCGTCCGGCCTGCGTTCGCACGCGGTCGTGCTCGACGAAATGGCGGCCTCGTTCGCCGCAGGGCTCACCGTGATCAACGCGGAAACGTCGCACGCGTTCGGCCATCTCGTCGCGACCGGCAAGCTCGGCGCCGACCTCGATGCGCGATTGCGAGCAGCCGCCACGACCACGCCTGCGGCATTGAAAGAAGCCGAGGCCGTGCGTGCACGCTTCACCGCACAGGTCGACGCCGCGCTCGAACACGCGGACGTGCTCGTGCTGCCGACGCTGCCCGCGCTGCCGATCACGCTGCAGCAGGCACGCGACGGCGTATCGGTGATCGCGATGTCGTCGCTGATCCGGCCGTTCAACCTGAGCGGCCATCCGGCACTGAGCCTGCCGCTGCCGCTGGCCGGTTCGCCGCTGAAGGCCGGCCTGCAGATCGTCGGGCGCAAGGGCGCGGACGAGCAGGTCTGCGCGATCGCGGCACACTTCGAAGCGGCACTCGCCGCATGAACCACGATGCAGGCGCGGCTGCACCCGGCACGCGCTCGCCAACCAGGGAATCACGCACCATGTCAGACCGAGTCGTCCTCGTCACCGGCGCCGCGCGCGGGCTCGGCGCCGTCATCGCCGAACGCTTTCATGCGGCCGGCTACCGCGTCGCGCTGGCCGATATCGCCGCCGACGCCATTCAGGCGCATGCGCGCGAACTCGACCCGAGCGGCGCACGCGCGATCGCGCTGCCGCTCGACGTCACGTCGAAACGCGATTTCGAAGCCGCGCGCGATGCGCTCGTCGCGCGCTGGGGCACGATCGACGTGCTCGTGAACAACGCGGGCGCATCGAAAGTCGTGCCCGCGATGGAGATCACGGCCGAGCAGTTCGACCAGGTGATCGACGTGAACCTGCGCAGCGTGCTGTTCGGCTGCCAGGTGTTCGGCCAGTACTTCGCGACGCGCGGCGCGGGCCGTATCGTCAACATCGCGTCGCTCGCCGGACAGAATGGCGGCTCGGCGACGGGCGCGCACTACGCGGCCGCGAAGGGCGGCACGCTGACGCTGACCAAGGTGTTCGCGCGCGATCTCGCCGCGCAGGGCGTCACCGTCAACGCGATCTCGCCGGGCCCGCTCGACCTGCCGATCGTGTACGAAAGCGTCGCACCGGAGAAGCTGCGCCAGGTGCTTGCGAGCCTGCCGGGCGGCAAGCTCGGCTCGGCCGGCTTCGTGGCGGATGCCGCCGTGCTGCTCGCGTCGGGCGACGCGCATTTCGCGAACGGCGCGTGCTGGGACATCAACGGCGGGTTGTACATGCGCTGAGCACGACGGCCTCGCCGCGTCTCCTGCGACGCTCCGGGCCGGTTCACGCCAACGGCCGCCTATGCGCCGGCCCGCGAACGAACCTCTCCCGACAAGGGAACGTACCTTAGCGCGGCGCTTCGCCGTCGTCGCCCCACACGACCATCACGTCGCGCACGAGCGCGGCGATCGACGTCGCGCCGAGCTTCTCCTTGATGCTCGCGCGATGCACGTCGACGGTCTTCACGCTGATCGACAGATCCGACGCGATCTGCTTGCTGCCCTTGCCGTCCACCACGCCGCGCAGCACTTCCTTCTCCCGCGCGGTCAGCGCATCGAGTCGCTGGCGCAACTCGCGGTGGCGCTGGCTCACCGCATGCCGCTGCTGCGCGAGCCGCAGCGCGCGTTGCACGCGCTCGAGCATCTGCTGCGAGTTGTACGGCTTCTCGACGAAATCGATCGCACCGTTCTGCAGCGCGCGCACAGACATCGGGATATCGCCATGCCCGCTGACGAAGATCACCGGCAGCGTCGCGCCGCGCGCGTTCAGTTCCGCCTGCACGTCGAAGCCGCTCTTCTCCGGCATCCGCACGTCGAGCACCAGACACGCGGGCAGGTTCACGTCGAAACGCGCGAGAAAATCGGTGGCGTTCGCGAACCCTTCGGACGCGATGCCGACCGATTCGAGCAGCCACGCGAGCGACGTCCGCATGCCGTTGTCGTCGTCGACGATGTATACGATCGGTGCGGGTGACGTCATCGCGGGTGTCTCGCTGAATATCGGTATCGGTATCGCACGCGCCGCATACGGGGCCGGTTACCGGCGCGTCGCGCACGTCGTTCGCTGGGGGTGTGCGGCACATCATAACGAGCCGAAAACCCGCTGAAAACCCCTTCACGGGCGACATGAACGTGCAATCTCGATTTTTTTCGCGCGGTGCGGCGCGCATCTAGGTAGAACCTTTAGATGCGTTGGCGAGAACGCCATCTCCATCGTCAATCGTGCGAATGGTCGCCGGCATTTTCGCGACGTACGCTTGGGTCATCGTCGGCGATCCGGCGCTGCAGCGGCAGCGCCACGCGATCGCCGCTTTCGTCCAATCAGGAGCGCCCATGTCTTCCACGACCGATATCCAGCGACCGGCACGCGTCGAGCCGACCGACGCGCAGAAGGCCTTTCGGCAAGCGATGGCCCACCTCGGCGCGGCCGTCAACGTGATCACCACCGCCGGGCCACACGGCCGCTGCGGCATCACCGCGAGCGCCGTGTGCTCCGTCACCGATACGCCGCCGACGCTGCTCGTGTGCCTCAACCGGTCGAGCGCGATGCGTGCGACGTTCGAACGCAACCGCCACGTCTGCATCAACGTGCTGCCGGCCGAACACGAGCAACTTGCACGGCATTTCGCAGGGCTCACCGACCTGCCGATGGAGCGGCGCTTCGACCTGCCCGTGTGGGATCGCGGCGACCAGGACGTGCCCGTGCTGCGCGACGCGCTCGCGAGCCTGCAGGGCACGATCGCTGACATGAAGGAGGTCGGCTCGCATTCGGTGATGTTCATCGAGGCGACGTCGATCCGCGTGCGCGACGACGGCGACAGCCTGATCTACTTCAGCCGTGCGTTTCATCGCGTATCGCGCACGGCGTGCGTGCGGTGAATGGTGTATCGCGCGTGACTACGCCGCGGCCCGCAACGCGCGCTGCCCGGCCGCGAGCGCGGCGCCTGCGAAAAGCGTCAGCGCCGAATACACGAGCCCGCGCGCAAGCCCCGCGCTGTCGGACACCCAGCCGATCGCGACCGGCCCGGCGATCTGCCCGAACGCAAAGACCGTCGTGAACGCGCTGATCCCTTTCGCCCAGCCGTCGGGCGGCAGGTTGTGGCGCACGAAGGCCGTCGTCGATGCAACAGCCGACAGGAACGTCGCACCGAACAGCACGCCCGACGCGAACGCGGCCACCGGATGCACGAACATCGCCGGCATCAGCGTCGCGATACCGAGCAGCGCGTTGAGCACGGCGAGCGCCTGGCCACCGCGCATCCGGTCGAGCAGCCCCGACCACAGCCGCGCCGACACGACGGTCGCGACGCCGAGCATCACGTAGAACGCGGCGACTACCGTACCGCTCATTCCCGCACCGCGCAGCAGCGCGACGATGAACGTCATGTAGCCGATATAGCCGACGCCGAACAGGCCGTAGCCGGCCAGCGCGAGTGCGAAGCGAATGGGGCTCGCGGTCGCGGCCGGCGCCGCACCGTCGCGTGGCGCGGCAGGCGCCGCATGTACGTGCTCGATGCGGCGCGCGGCCGACACGGCCACCACCGAGAACAGCACGCACGCGAACGCGAGTGCGAACCATGCGGGCTGCCAGCCATGGATGCCGTGCGAGAGCGTCGCCGGCACGAGCAGTGACGATGCGACGATGCCCCATCCCGTGCCGCCGTAGTAGAGGCCGAGCAGCAACCTCGCATCGCGCGGCGACGCCGATGCGAGCCGCGCGGCCAGCACGCCGCCGCTGATGAAGATCAGCGCGCTGCCGACGCCGGTCGCGAGCCGCTGCACGAGCAGCGCGTGCATGCCGGACGTGACCCCGCACGCGGCCATCAGCAACGCGGTCAGCACGCACCCGGCCGCCAGCAGCGAGCCTGCTCGCCAGCGGCGCGACAGCAACGGAAACGCGAGCGCACCGACCAGGTAGCCGGCCGCGTTCGCCGTGTTCAGCGCGCCGGCCTGCGCGAACGTCCAGCCGAGATCGGCCTTCATCGGCGGCAGCAGCAGCGCATACGAAAAGCGCGCGAGGCCGAGCGCGATCGCGCTGCCGAGCGACAGGCAGATCGCGAGCCGCCACGCGGCCATGCGATCGGGGTCACGGTCGGGGTAGGTGCCGGTCGCGCCGGTGTCCGGCCTCGACGGGCCGGCACGCTCCGGTTGCGGCGCTGCGCGCATCGCGTGTCTCCTTGGTCGTTCGAAGCCCCGGCAAGTCGTGACGGCGGAACCGGTGTTCCGCACGCGTCAATCCCGACTGCCGGGGCTTCCAATTCTGTCGATCGATCATACTTGAGCCGTCGCGGGCCGGCATGGGTTGGCGACAGGCGCCCGGCCGCAGCAGCCGGGTCGTCCATGCATCACCCACCGCAAGCCGTCGCGGGAGCACGTCGGCCGCTTGCCCGCGCTACCCCTGCAATCCCGCCATGAAGGCCGTGAACAACGCGCGTCCCTCGGGCCATTCCGCCAATCCCGCGTCCGTATTCAGATGGCCGCGCGGGCCGAGCAGCAACGGCGTCGCACCCCGCTCGCTTGCCCATGCAATGCCGCGCCCGGATGGATCGTACCCGTCATCCGAACTGGCGATCGCCAGCACCGGCAAGCCACCGAAATCGCCGCCCGGCACATCCGCGAACGCACGGGCCGCAACCGGAAAACGCGGGCCGTGAGGATCGGGCACCGCCACGAGCATCGCGCCGCGCACGACCCGCGCCGACGCCGCACGCCAGTGCGCGAACAGCAGGCAACCCAGCGAATGACAGATCAACACCGGCGGCGTCGCGGCTTGCGCGACCACTTCATCGAGCGCCGCGATCCAGTCGCGCAGGTCGGGCGCATCCCATGACGCCGGCTCCATGCGCACGGCGCCCGGAAGCGCGGCCTCCCAGTGGCTCTGCCAATGATCCGGTCCCGAGTTGCCGATCCCCGGCACGATCACGATCGTCTGGTCCATCTCCGTCTCCATGAATAAGCGAGTTCGCAGTCTGGCCTGCCGGAAACCGACCGGGAATGGCAAATCATCGGATATTGAGACAATATGCCGATGAATTAACGGAGCAGGAAAGCGGACATGTCGAACGGAGAGCTCGATCGCCTGGATCTTTCGATCCTCGAAGCGCTACAGGAAAATGCGCGCACGCCGCTGTCCGAAGTGGGCCGGCGTATCGGCCTGTCGCAGCCCGCCACGTCGGAGCGCGTCAAGCGGCTGGAAGAGCGCGGCATCATCGCGGGCTACGGCGCACGGATCGACCCGGCCGCGCTGGGGTTGGGGATGATGGCCATCATCCGGCTGAAGACGACGCACGAACACATCAAGCCTGCGCTGCGCGCGTTCGCCGAGATGCCGCACGTCATCGAGGTCCACCGGATGACCGGCGAGGATTGCTTCCTGCTGAAGGTCCTGGTGCCGACACCGGGACAACTGGAAACCATCATCGATGCGATCGCGCGCTTCGGTGCGGTCACGACGTCACTGGTGCTCCGGTCCGAGCCGACCAAACCGCTCGGCAAGGCGCTGCTCGGTTGACACGGGCGTCAGGCCGCTGACGCGCTACCGATGACCGACGACGCGTCCGCGCGCATGCACGCTTGCTCGCCGCGAACGACATCACTCGCGGCAATCTCGGCGATTGAATTCCCGATGAAAAATCGCCGAGTGCAATGCGTCGATTCCAATTCCTGTCATTGAAAAAATGACATCGAATTCGTCATCCTCTTTATCCGTGTTTTACGGCACGCGATCCGCAAATCCCCCATGTTTAGCACGCCTCGGCTAAAAACCTTGCAACGCATTGCATTCGTAAATTCCTCAGACTAATATCAACGCCACTCGTCGCGCATTCATGAAATGCGTGATGAGGAGTGGCAATTTTTTAGCCGCACTTTCATGTTGAAACACTCATGTTCACCACAGGAGAATTGACATGCAGGACACCCAGCAGATCGAATTGCTTGACTGGATGCAGGAAGACACGCACCCCGAGGCCGTCGACATGATGGTCGAGGACGCCGTGGTGCCGTTCGGCACCGCGCTCTGGCCGGTCTGAGCGGGCCACCCGTTCTCGCGGAAGGGCCGCGGCCCTTCCGCTGCTTCCGGAGACACGCATGCTGAACCTGCACCGCGCGCTGGGCTTCCACCCCGCGCTGCGCGACAAGCTGGCGCGCGGCGAGTCGGGAAAACTGCTGGTCGGCCATGACACCCGCAACCGCGACATCGCGTTGCGCGCGTTTTCCGCCCTGCCCGATTCGCTCGACGCGACCACACTCTGCCTCGAAAGCACCCCGCCCGCCGACATTGCTGCCGCGCTCGATCGCGCCGATCTGTTCGTGCTGCTGTACGACTCGTCGTGCCTGCCGACACCGTCGCCAAGCGGGCCGCCGTTCCTCGCCGCGATTCGCCCCGCGATCGTCGAGCACTGGAGCAAGTCGGTACTGTTCAAGGATTACGGGCCACACCTCGACGAGGCGTTCGCCGAATCGCTCGACGACATCGCGGCACGCAACGGCCGGCTGATCGACGCGGCCGCGCACGCATCGCAGATCCGCTTCATCGACGAAGCCGGCAACACGCTGACGGGCTCGCTCGCGCCGGACCAGAAATGGACGAGCGTGGATGGAATGGGCAACCTCGACGTCGTGCCCGGCGAGATCGCGACGCACGTCACCGATCTCAACGGCTCGATCGTCTTCAGCGGCACGTTTCTCGGCACCGTGCCGTTCGCGATCAAGTACAAGGTGGCCGAGCGGCTCGCCACGCTGCATGTCGAGAACAGCATGATCGTCGGTTTCGATACCGACGATGAGGGCTTCCGGCGCGATTTCTCGACCTATCTCGACCGGCATGCGAACCACCGGCGGATCGAGGAATTCGGCATCGGCACGAACCTCGGGATTCGCGGGCTGTACGGCCGCAACGCCGGGTTCGAGGAACGTCATCCGGGCCTGCACCTCGGGCTCGGCGGCGGCGAAAACGGCAGCCACCATCTCGACCTGATCTTCGCGCGCGGCACGCTCGCGCTCGACGACCGGGTCGTGTTCGACGGCGCGTTCGCCGTCTGACGAAGCGGCTGCGTGCTCAGGCCTCGGCGGCCCCCGTGTCGCCGAGCCACTTGACCATCACGAGGCTATCGACGAAACCGAGCCGCGCGTGACGGTACGCACGCGGCAGGCGCCCGACGATTTCAAAACCCAGCTTCTGCCACAGCGCGACCGCCACCTCGTTCGTCGACACCACCGAGTTGAACTGCATCGCGAGGAAGCCACGCTCGCGCGCGACCTGCTGCGAGTGCTCGCACATCAGGCGCGCGACGCCACGGCCGCGTGCGGCCTCGCTCACCATGTAGCCGCAGTTGCTCACGTGATTGCCGGGCCCAGCCGCGTTCGCCTTCAGGTAGTACGAACCGAGTACGACGCCATCCTCTTCGGCGATCCACGTGCACAGCGGCGCAGCGAGCCACAGGGCGCGCGCCGCTTCCTGCGTCGGCGCCGGATCGAATGCATAGGTTTCCTGAGCAGCGACGATCGCGCGGTAGGTCGGCCAGAAGCGCGGGAAATCGTCGTCGGTCATCGGGCGAATCGTGATCATGCGGAGTCTCTCGTGATTGGAATGTCGGCAGGAAAGCCAGTGATCGTACCGTGATTCAGGAACGGCCGCTGTCCCGTTGCGCCGCGCTGCGATACGCGCCCGGCGGCACGCCGTACCAGCGCTTGAACGCCTGCGAGAAACTCGACAGGTCGCTGAAGCCGAGCCGCTCGGCCACTTCCGCGAGCGACAGGCGCGCGTCGCCGAGCAACGTCTCGGCCATCGCGCCGCGCGCCTGCGCGAGCAGCGTGCGGAACGTCGTGCCCTCTTCCTGCAGCCGGCGCTTGAGCGTGCGCGGGCTCGTGTTCATCAGCCGCGCCATGTCTTCCAGCGAGAACGGCGCGGGGCCAGGTGTCGCGGTCAGGTACTGGCGCACCATCTCCGACGTGCCCACGCGCGCGCGCCGCGCTTCGAGCAACTGGCCGCACATCTGCTCGCACATCGACACCGTCAGCGGATTCGCGTGCGGCAGCAGCCGGTCGAGAAACACGCGGTCGAATGCGAGGCTGTTCGCGCGCGCCGAGAACGCGGGCTCGATGCCGGCGATGCGCGGCACCGCCATGCTCGGCGTGCGCGCCGCCTGCACCGTGAAGCGCGACAACGCGAATGCGTCATCGCCAATTTCCTGCAGCAGCACGGCCGCGGCCGTCATGTCCCGCTCGACGAGGAACCGGCTCAGCGGGCCATCGAGTTCCGGCGCGCCGAAACCGAGCACGCACGTCCCGTCTTCCTCGCGGTACGTGATCACCGTGAACGCATAGGTGAGCGGCAGGAATCGCAGCGCCAGCGCGAGCGCGTCGCGCGCGGTCGCGCTCGCGATCAGCCCGTAGCCCCACACCCCGTACGCGGAAAAGTGATAGCGCTGGCCGACCTCGAACCCTAGGCCCGGCGCGCGCCCGAGCGCGCGCAGCAGGTTGCCGGTCAGCCGCAGCTCCTGCGCGGCCGTCACCTCGACTTTCGGATCGTCGAGCTGCGCGTCCGCGAGCCCCGTGCCGGCCAGCAGCGTCGTGTGCGGCACGCCGCGTTCGTCGCCGAAATCGACCAGCAGCCGGGCGCTGGCCGGACTCCGGGTGAAATCCCAGAAGCTCATGCGGAGAAACCCTCGAAGCGCCGATTTGGCCCAAATACTAAAACAATTGTCCCGAAGCAGCATTGGTGTTTTCCCATGCGGCCAGCACCATCGACGTCATCCAGTCGTCATCCGAACGACGCCATCGCCCTCCTGAGGAGACACCATGCGACCGAGTCGCCCGACCGATCCCGCAGCCCGCTTCGCATGCCGGCGCGCCGAATCCGCCCGCGCCCCCGCCCCGCCACTCGCGGCCCACCCGCCGCGCCCCGCTTGATCCATCGACCATCAGAGGACGAATCCATGAGCAAGACTTTCGACTACATCGTCGTCGGCGGCGGTTCGGGCGGCAGCGTCGTCGCCGGGCGGCTGACCGAGGACCCGGCCGTGACCGTCTGCGTGCTCGAGGCCGGCGGCCGCGGCGACGGCACGCTGGTGAACGTGCCGACCGGCGCGGTCGCGATGATGCCGACGCGCATCAACAACTGGGCGTTCGACACGGTGCCGCAGCCGGGCCTCGGCGGGCGCATCGGCTACCAGCCGCGCGGCAAGGTGCTGGGCGGTTCGTCGGCGATCAACGCGATGGTCTATATCCGCGGCCATCGCGTCGACTACGACGGCTGGGCCGCGCTCGGCAACGAAGGCTGGGCGTACGACGACGTGCTGCCGTACTTCCGCCTGAGCGAGCACAACGAGCGCTTCGACGACGCGTGGCACGGCCGCGACGGCCCGCTGTGGGTGAGCGACCTGCGCACCGGCAACCCGTTCCATGCGCGCTACCTCGAAGCCGCGCAGCAGGCCGGCCTGCCGCTCACCGACGATTTCAACGGCGAGCAGCAGGAAGGCATCGGCATCTACCAGGTCACGCAGAAGCACGGCGAACGGTGGAGCGCGGCGCGCGCGTACCTGCTGCCGCACCTCGGCCGGCGCGACAACCTGACGGTCGAGACGCACGCGCAGGTGCTGCGCATCCTGTTCGACGGCACGCGCGCGATCGGCGTCGAGGTGCGGCAGCATGGCGAGGTGCGCACGCTGCGCGCACGGCGTGAAGTCGTGCTCGCGGCCGGCGCGCTGCAGACGCCGCAGCTGCTGATGCTGTCGGGCGTCGGCCCGGGCCGCGAACTCCAGCAACAGGGCATCGCCGTGCACGCCGACCTGCCCGGCGTCGGCCGCAACCTGCAGGATCATCCGGACTTCATCTTCGGCTACCGCACCCGCAGCGTCGATACGATGGGCGTGTCCGCGCGCGGCGGCCTGCGCATGCTGCGCGAGTTCATACGCTTCCGCCGCGAACGGCGCGGGATGCTGACATCGAATTTCGCGGAAGGCGGCGGTTTCCTGAAGACGCGCGCCGAACTCGACGCACCGGACATCCAGCTGCACTTCGTCGTCGCGCTCGTCGACGATCACGCGCGCAAGCTGCACGCCGGCCACGGGCTGTCGTGCCACGTGTGCCTGCTGCGGCCGCGCAGCCGCGGCTCGGTCACGCTCAACGGCACCGATCCGCTCGCGGCGCCGCGCATCGATCCCGCGTTCTTCGACGATCCGCGCGACCTCGACGACATGGTCGCGGGCTTCCGCCTCACGCGCCGGCTGATGGAGGCGCCTGCGCTTGCCGGCTGGACCACGCGCGACCTGTTCACCGCGAACGTCGACACCGACGATGAAATCCGCGATGTGCTGCGGCGGCGCACCGACACCGTGTATCACCCGGTCGGCACGTGCCGGATGGGGCACGACGCGCTCGCCGTCGTCGATCCGCAACTGCGCGTGCGCGGCCTGCAGGGGCTGCGCATCGTCGATGCGTCGATCATGCCGACGCTCATCGGCGGCAATACCAACGCACCGACGATCATGATCGCCGAGAAGGCCGTCGACCTGATCCGCGGCGTGAGCCGCACGTCAGTGCGGCCAGCGAGCGAAGCCGCCGACGCATCGACGGATCGCGACACCGCTCCCGCCTCGTGCGCCGCGCACGATGCCGTCCAGCCGGAGGAGACCCGCCATGTCGTCGCGTGACGCAGCCCACCTGACCGAATCCGCCGCCCCGCTTGCGGCGATCATCATCGGCGCCGGCTTCGCCGGCATCGGCATGGCGATCGCACTGCAACGTGCCGGCATCCACGAATTCACGATCGTCGAACGCTCGCACGACGTCGGCGGCGTGTGGCGCGACAACAGCTACCCGGGCGCTGCCTGCGACGTGCCCTCGCACCTGTACTCGTTCTCGTTCGAGCCGAATCCGGCCTGGTCGCGCGTGTTCGCGCCGCAGCCCGAAATCCATGCGTACCTGCAGCATTGCGCGCGCAAGTACGGCCTCGCGCGCTATTTGCGCTTCGGCGCCGAAGTCCAGCACGCGCGCTACGACGAAGCTGCTGCGCTGTGGCGCGTCACGCTCGCCGACGGCACGACGCTGAGCGCCACCATGCTCGTCAGCGGCACCGGGCAATTGAGCCGCCCCGCGATGCCCGACCTGCCCGGCATCGACACGTTTCACGGCCGCGCCTTCCACTCCGCGCACTGGGATCACGACTATTCGCTCGTCGGCAAACGCGTTGCGGTGGTCGGCACCGGCGCGTCGGCGATCCAGTTCGTCCCGGCGATCGCCGGCGACGTGCAGCGCCTGGTCGTATTCCAGCGTTCGCCGGCCTACGTGATGCCGCGCCCCGACCGCGCGTACCGGCCGTGGGAGAAGGCGCTGTTCCGCCGGCTGCCGTGGGCGATGAAGCTGCATCGCGCATCGATCTACCTGCGCTACGAATCGCGCGCGATCGCGTTCACGCGCCTGCACAAGCTGATGAAGGTCGCGGTCGGCCGGCCGTTCCACAAGCTGCTTGCACGCGACGTGCCGGACGCCGCGTTGCGTGCGCGGCTCACGCCCGACTACCCGATCGGCTGCAAACGCATCCTGCTGTCGAGCGACTACCTTGCCGCGATGAGCCGCGACAACGTCGAGCTCGTCACGCAGCGGATCCGGCGCGTGACGGAGAACGGCATCGAGACCGTCGACGGCGTGCACCATCCGGTCGAAGCGATCGTCTACGGCACCGGGTTCGCGGCGACCGAGTTCCTGTCGCCGATGCGCATCACGGGCCGCGACGGGCTCGACCTGAACGACGCATGGCGGCGCGGCGCGCAGGCGTATCTCGGGCTCACCGTGCCCGGCTTTCCGAACTTCTTCATGCTGTACGGCCCGAACACCAACCTCGGCCACAACTCGATCGTCTACATGCTCGAGAGCCAGATCGCGCACGTGATGCGCTGCCTGCGCACGATGCGGCGCGACGGCGCACGCGAGATCGACGTCGACGCGCGCCGCTACCGGCGCTTCAACGTGCATGTGCAGCAGCGGCTCGAAGGATCGGTGTGGAACACCTGCAAGAGCTGGTACGTCGATGCGTCGGGACACAACAGCACGAACTGGCCGGGCTTCACGCTGACCTACCGGTGGATCACGCGCTTCACCGGGATGTCCGCTTACCGTTTCACGCATCCGTTGCCCGAGTCGGTCGCACCGGCGCGCGACGTGGTGGTCGCGCCGCCCGCCGGCCGGCTGGAGGCCCTCACTGCCGCATCGCTGCGCGGCTTCCTGCGCGTGGCGTTCCGGCCGCTGATCGGGCCGCCGTTCGGCGCGCGCATGCAGCGCCGCGTCGTCGCGCTGCTGTCACCGCTGATGCCGGGCACGGGCGGCACGCTGCGCTACCGTACGTCCGCGAATCGCGTGCCGGTCGAAGTCGTGGCGCCGAAACGCGGCGACACGGGCGGCGCGATCCTCTATCTGCACGGCGGCGCATTCTGTCTCGGCGGCCCGCATACGCATCGCGGCGTGACCACGCGGCTCGCGAACGATGCCGGCCTGCCAGTGTGGGTGCCCGATTACCGGCTGGCCCCCGAGCATCCGAGCCCGGCCGCGCTCGACGACGCGCTGGCCGTCTATGACGCGATGCGCGCGCAGGGCCATGCGCCGCACCGGATCGTGATCGCCGGCGATTCGGCCGGCGGTGCGCTGGCGCTCGCGCTGGCCATCGCGCTGCGCGAGCGCGGCGAGCCGGCCGCCGCCGCGCTGCTGCTGATCTCGCCCGTGACCGATCCCGCGCTCGGCGGCGCGACGCTGGCTTCGCGCCGCCACGACGATCCGATGATCCGTCGCGGCTGGCTCGAACAGGGGTTGCGCTGGTATCACGGCGCCGGTTCGGTGGCGGCCCGCGGCCCGCTCGACACCGACCTGCGCGGCCTGCCGCCGATGCTCGTCCAGGCCGGCGACCAGGAGGTGCTGCTGTCGGATGCGCAGCGGCTGGCCCGTCATGCGCAGGCTTGTGGCGTGCCGTGCCGGCTGGAGGTTCATGCGGCGCGCTGGCACGTGTTTCATCTGCAGGCGTTTTACCTGCGGTCGGCGCGCGACGCGTTGCGGACACTGGCGGGGTTCGCGGCGGAACGGGTGGCGGTAACGGCGTGACGATGAAGCAGTCGCGCGCCGCGATCGGGGCCGTGGTTCGCGGCTTCCCCGATCGGGCACACGGCGCATGCGTCGCCACCGGGCCCGCTTGCCACGAAGCGACGCCGTCTTGCGAAAACCGGTCGTTTATTTTTTTCCGTCGCATGCGGCCGTCATGATCTCCCGCAAGCCCTGGCGCGCCGCCGGGGCTCCCCCATCCTCGCGGAGACATCATGAAAAGAAGGCACACCCTCAATACGCTGGCACTGCTCTGTTGCGTCGGCATCCAGTGCGCGACTTCGGCATTCGCCGACGAGCCGAAGAAGGTGGCGTTCGTCGACACGGGCAACACCGGGCGCAGCGTGATGGCCGAAGCGATCGCCGGCCAGTTGATCGCGCAGCGCCACGCGCACATCGCGGTGATTTCGCGCGCGGTCGACGAAGATCCGTATGACGAAAAGCCCGAGGAAAACGGCGTGATCCTGATGAAGCGCCGCGGCATCGACACGTCCGCGCACCGTTCGGTGCAGTTGAACGCGAACGACGTCAAGCATTCCGACGTGATCCTGACGATGACCGACAAACACAAGGAGAAGGTGCTCGCGCTCTATCCGTCGGCCGCCGGCAAGGTGTTCACGCTCGCCGAGTATGCGTCCGGAAAGCACGTCGACGTGCCCGACGCGTGGGGCAAGCCGATCGACTTCTACGAATCGGTGACCACGCAGCTCGACACGTACATCCCCGCTGCGCTCGACAAGGTCGCGACGGTCGCGCCGGCGAAGCAGTAATGTCAGGAAGCCTGTCGGCTCGCGCCGACAGGTCTGCGGTTCACACGCCTCCTCCTCGGCCCCTCGCCCTGTAACTTATAAGCTACAATCGCGACCAAGGTTGAACCGGACACGGAGGTAAGCATGAAGCAGCTCAAAGCCGCGGTATCGCACCACGACGCGGAAGTCGCCGAACTCGGCGCCGACCGCGAACTCGCGGTGGCCTATCTGCGCGTCGCGATGGAGTCGCTCGACGATCCCGACAACCGCGCGGCCGGCCTGCTCGCGCTGCGTACGGTCGCGGAAGCGTACGGCGGGCTCGGCGCCGTCGCGGCCGAAGCCGGCATCAGCCGCGAATCGCTGTATCGCACACTCTCCCCCAACGGCAACCCCACGCTGAAAACCCTGCTCGCGGTGCTCAAGACCGTCGGCCTGCGCCTGTCCGTCGTCCCCGCACAGCCGGCGCACGCGTAAGCGGCGTACCGCCCCCTCACGGCCGAACCATCCACACCAGCAGCATCTCCGCCGGCGCCGCCGTCATCCCCGCCGGCGGATGCTCGATCGTCGGCTCGACCGCCAGCGCCTTCGCGATCGTCGCCGCATCGTCGATCGTCGTCGTGCGCACGATCGTCATCAGCCGCGCCGGCCGGTGCAGCGTCTCGCGATACAGCGCGCCGTACCACAGCGGCCGCATGCCGAGCGCGTCCTGCAGCACGTACGGATAACGCCACAGCCGCAGCACGAGGCGGCTTTCCGGCTGGCCCGGATCGACGCGCACGAACACGCGGCGCGTGCTTTCGCCGTGCGTGTAGCGCGGCAGCACCGGCAGCGCATCGGCCGGCGCCTGCGGCAACAGCCAGCGCAGCGCGGTGGCCGGCGACCACGGCGTCGCGCGCTGCCAGCCGGCCTGCGCGAGATGCCGGTCGAGCGTGTCCGACGTCGCGCTCCACTGCAGCGGCAGATATTCCTCGCGGTCGCCGCCGATCTCGGTGCGCCGCACCGGCACGCGCTGCCACCCGCCACGCAGCCACTGGTCGACGGTCATCGCGACCACGTCGCCGACATGCGGGCGCGCCGCGCGGTCGAGCTGCCATTGCACGGGAACCGTCCATACGCCGGCCGTCGCGAGCACCACGCTCACTGCGACGAGCGCGCCCCGTGGCTGCACATGCTCGCGGACGCGCCAGTACGCATAGGCGCCGGCCAGCAACGCGAACCAGGCCAGCCCGAGGCTCCAGCCGCCCAGCAGGCCCGACAGCCACGTGTCGCCGACATACAGCCGCGCGAAGCCGCCGAGCACGATCCACAGCACCACCGCCGTCACGACCGGGATCCGCCACCGCGCGGGCCGGTCGCGCGTCAGCACCCAGCCGAGGCCGCTGCTCGCGAGAATCGCGAACGCGGCTTCGGCATCGGGCAGCGGCACGTGCAGCGCACCGGGCGGCAGGCTCGCGGGCGTCGCGCCGGGCACGCCCGCGCCGAACACCGGCACGAGCACGACGGCAACGCCGACCGTCACGAGCCACCACGCGGACGTCAGCCAGCAGCGATGGATCAACAGCCAGACGAGAAACGCGGCCGCGACGATCAGCCCCGTATCGTGTCCGTGCAGCACCGCAAGCGCGCGCATCGTGGCGTCCACCGGTGGCGTACGCAGGTTCTGCAGGAACGCATACAGCGCGATGTCCGCGTGCATCAGCGGATCGTTCGCGACGACATCCTGCACGATCCCCGCAAAGAGCCACACGCAGCCGATGAACAGCAGCGCGAGCACGGGCACCGCGCCCGGCAGGCCACGCACGTATGCGATCGCGTCGTGCAGCCGCGCGCCGAAGCGCGGCCAGCGGTGCCCGCATGCGTGCACGCCTTCGACGAGCGCACGGCGCAACAGCGGCCAGCCGCGCCGCAACGCGACGCGCACACCGATCCACACGAGCGCGACCAGCGCCGCGACGACCAGCAGGATCACGGCGACCCGCACGCTGATCGCCGCGGCCAGCGCGGCCGACGCCCCGAACAGGATGCCCGGCGCGACGTGCACGGGCGCCCAGATGAGCGCCGAGATGACGTTGACCGGATAGAACGACCGGCGCGGCAGCGTCGCGCAGCCGACGACCACCGGCACGACCGCACGCACCGGCGCAAGAAAGCGCGCGAGCACGATGCTCTTCATGCCATGACGCAGCACGAACTCCTCGCCGCGCCCGTAGGCGGCCGCATAACCGAAGCGCGCCCACACGTTGCGGATCACCCCGCGGTAGTGCCGCCCGAGTTCGTAGCTGATCCCGTCGCCGATCACGGCGCCGACCGCCGCGACACCGATCGTCGTCCAGCCGTCGAGCGCGCCCGCGCCGATCAGCGCACCGGCCGCGAACATCACGGCGCCGGCCGGCACGACGGTGCCGATCAGCGCGATCGCCTCGGCACAGGCCGTCACGAACACGATCGCGAGCACGAGCAGCGGATGCGCGCCGATCGCGCCGATCCACGCGTGGATCGTGTCGCTCATGGCCCGCTCCACGGCGGGACACCGCGGCGTGCGGACGCCGGGCCGGCGATGGCAGGGGGAACGTTCATCGGGAACTGCGCGCGATCGCGCCGGCGTGGCGAATCAATCGAACTCGTGCTGCCGCGCGTCGGCCTCGAGCGGCGCGTCGTGGTACCCGACCGTCGCGATCTCCTGCAGATAGCGCGTGAGAAACGCGCCGATCGATCCGGCGGCCTCGTACTGATGCACGTGGCGGAATTCGTGGGTCAGCAGGCGGCGGGTGTCCTGGCCGCGCAGCACGTACACCGCATGACCGAGCGTGAGCCCGATCGTCCCCGGCGACAGGAGGCCCGTGTCGCGGGCGATCGCGGCGAGCGACGGCACCTCGGGAAACGGCATGCGGTCGACGATCACCACGCGGATCCGCTCCGGCTGCGCGACACCGACCGTGCGCGCGTCGTCGGCTTGCGCGGGCGTCAGCGGCGCCCCCTGCGCGATCCCGCGCGCCGCCTCCGCTTCGGCCCATGCAACGGCGGCGGGCAGTGCGGACGGCAGGATATCGGCAAGATCGATCATCGCGGGGCTCCTCGGGCGGTGGCGTGGCATCGGGCACCAGTTTAGTCCCGAATCGGGACGGTTCGCGGAACGGTTCGCGACGCGCGGCGCCATCCCGTTCCGGCCACCGCAGTCATCAGGGAATACCCTGATTTGCACCCGCTCCGCCGCGTACCTTTTCCCCGCGATTATTTCGTTTCAGTGCACATTCCGCGATCGGCTATCTCGAAAATTTCCCGGATGTGTACCGTTTTCGGATTCGGCGGAATATATTGGTCAGAAGAACAGCCGCGGCGACCACCGGACAGCAGTGCGCGGCGTCATCCCGAAGAGGATCGCTAGATGATCAGGGTAATTCTGGCTGACGATCACGCAGTCATGCGGGACGGACTGCGGTACATCCTGGAAACGGCCGGCGGTTTCGAAATCGTCGGCGAGGCGAGCGACGGCTCGGCCACGCTCGCGCTCGTCGAGCGCGGCGCCGCCGACGTGCTGCTGCTCGACCTGTCGATGCCCGCGCCGACCGGCATCGAGCTGATCCGGCTGGTGAAGCGCCACGCACCGTCGCTGCGCACGCTCGTGCTGACGATGCATGCGGAGGCGCAGTACGCGGCACGCGCGTTCAAGGCCGGCGCGACCGGCTACCTGACGAAGGACAGCGCGACCGCCGAGCTCGTGGAGGCCGTCGGCAAGGTCGCGGCGGGCGGCGTCTACGTGAGCCCGTCGGCGGCCGAAAGCCTCGCGCTGACGCTGCGCGCGCCGGCCGCCGCGCTGCCGCACGAACGGCTGTCCGCGCGCGAACTCGACGTGATGCGCCGCATCGTCGCGGGCCAGACCGTCACGCAGATCGCGACCGAACTCGCGCTGAGCGCGAAGACGGTCAGCACATACAAGACACGGATCCTCGAGAAGATGGAACTGCCGCACGAAGCCGCGCTGGTCCGCTACGCGGTGCGCCACGACCTCGACCCCGGCGGCGACGCATGACCGCCGCCTTCCGCTTCCCGCCCTCGCCCCCGGACGACGACGACCCGGACGCGTCGCGCCTGTTCATGTCGTCGCTGCCGCCCGGCCGGCGCGAACGGCGGCTCGCGCTCGCGACCGTGCTCATCTCCGCCGTGATCTTCACCGCGCTTGCGCCGTTCGCGGGCAGGCCGCTTGCGCCGGGCTGGGCGTTCATCCCCGTGTACCAATCGGCGATCGTCGTCAACGACATGGTG
The DNA here is from genome assembly GCF_902499335.1 of Burkholderia lata. Lineage (GTDB taxonomy): Bacteria > Pseudomonadota > Gammaproteobacteria > Burkholderiales > Burkholderiaceae > Burkholderia > Burkholderia lata_B. The sequence goes on from NZ_CABVQK010000001.1 coordinate 530,606, forward strand.
ACGGCCGGCCTCCTGCTCGGCCAGTACGCGATCCTGCGCCAGAAGCCGCTGCTCGTGCTCGCGGGCGGCTACCTGTTCACGGGCTTCATGGCCGGCACCCACATGCTGACCTTTCCGGGGCTGTTCGCGCCGACCGGCCTGCTCGGCGCCGGCGACCAGACCACCGCCTGGCTGTACCTGTTCTGGCACGGCGGCTTTCCGCTGGCGGTCGCCGCGTACGCGCTGCTGCGCGCGACATCGCGTGCGGCGGGCCCGATCCCGGCCCCGCAGCGCCGCGCGGCGATTCCCATAGTGCTGTGCATCGCGGCCGCGGTCGGCGCGACAGCCGCGCTCGCGCTGCTCGCGACGGCCGGCCACGACCACCTGCCGCGCATCATGAACGGCAACCGGATGGCCGCGACGATGACGAACGCGATCACGATCGTCTGGGGGCTGAACCTCGTGGCGCTGATGCTGATGTGGCAACGGCGGCGGCGCCATTCCGTGCTCGACCTGTGGGTGATGACGGTGCTCGTCGCGTGGCTGTTCGACATCGCGCTGTCGTCGATGCTGAATCACGGGCGCTACGACCTCGGCTTCTACGCGGGGCGCGCGTACGGCCTCGTCGCGTCCGGCGTCGTGCTGTTCGCGATGCTGTTCGAGAACGGCCGGCTGCATGCGCAGACGGTGCGCGCGCTGGCCGGCGCGCGCTACCAGCATCTGCTCGTCGTGCAGAAGAGCGCGCAGCTGAACGACGCGAACGAACGGCTCGAACAGCGCGTCGCCGCGCGCACCGCGCAACTGAGCGCGTCGAACCGCGACCTGCGACGCGAAGTCGAGGACCGCGTGCGCGCGGAGCGGGCGCTGCAGGCATCGCGCGAGGAGCTGCGCGAGATCGCCGCGATCAGCGCGAGCGCACGCGAGGCCGAGCAACGCCGCATCGCGCGCGAGCTGCACGACGAACTCGCGCAGACGCTCGCGACGCTGAAGAACGATCTCGAATGGCTGATCGACCGCGTGCCGCAGGACGATGCGCAGCTGGCGCGCAAGATCGCGGCAATGCACGCGCTGGCGCGCGGCGCGGTGGCCGCGACGCGCCGCATCGCGTCGGACCTGCGCCCGCTGATGCTCGACGATCTCGGCTTCGCCGCGGCCATGCAATGGCTCGTGGAGGATTTCCGGCACCGTCACGGCATCGAATGCGCGCTGCATGTCGACCCGCCCGAGCTGCAGCTCGACGAGCCGTATGCGACGGCGGTGTTCCGCATCGCGCAGGAAGCGCTCGCGAACGTTGCGCGGCACGCGGCCGCGTCGCATGCGAACGTCGAACTGGTGCATGCGAACCATGCGATCGAGCTGACGATTCGCGACGACGGCACGGGTTTCGATCCCGGCGTGCCGCGCAAGTCGGGATCGTTCGGGCTGGTCGGGTTACGTGAGCGCGCGTATCTCGTCGGCGGCACGCTGCGGATCACGACGACGCTCGGCGAGGGGACGACGGTCGAGGTGGAGATTCCGCTGTCGCCTGCGAAGGTGACGGTCGTGCATGGCGGGGATGGGGGTTCGCGCGGGTAGGCACCCGGCGAAGACGGTGGTGCGGGTGGGTGTCGAGCAACCGCAATCGCTGCCTACCCGGCGAAGTACGAGTCTGATCCTACGATTTAATCGACAGCCTTCGTCGAACGTGCCACATCCAGCATGCGTTCAAGATCTGCATGGACGTGGGCGGCATCGATGTATTCGCCAGTCCGACACGCCTCGTCGCGCGATGCCAGGCCACGTGCGACAAACTCGCACTGCATGCGTCGGCGCGACATTCCATCGCGCAACATTTTCATCGTCATCGTTTTCATTGTCCGCTCCATACGCCACACCTGCGACGAACGGTAGCGCATCGGCAGGGATTCCCAAAGTGTCAGTCTGCTGACCGCGACGCATGCGCTGCATGGTCCTGCTCGGCCGCCAGGCGGCCCAAGGCAACATTGCCCGCCTGACCCGCTTCCGCACAACGCTACAATTTGCCACCGTCCCGCCTTGCTCTCGCACCGATGCGTCGGCAGTCCGAACCTCGCGCTTCCACCACGATGAAATCCATCCTGAGCTATCCACTCTTCTTTCTCGCCGCCCTGGCCGGCTGGCTCGCCGTATCGCTGCTGTGCTGGCCCGTCCTGCTCGCGCTGCAGGCACTGACGACGGCCGTGTTCATCCCGCATCCGGCCGGCAGCTACATCGGTCTCGGGTTCGTGTCGACCGCACGGCTCCTGGATTTTCCGACGAGCTTCGTCGGCGCGTTTTCGGTGCCGTTCATGAACGTGCCGCTCGGGTTCATCGCGATCGCCTGGTGGTTCGGCACCGCGCTCATCGTGCAGCCCGCCTGCGCGCGCTACCGCGTCATGGTGCGCGGCCGCCCGTCGGCGCGGGCCGTCCTGTGGCGCGGCGCCCGCTCGTGGCTGATCTTCACGACGGTGGTCCTGCTCATCGCGACGCCCTTCCTGCGCCGCTACGAGATCGTCACACCGGATCACCTCTACGTGCGGCACCTGTTCGACTGGCACGAGCGCGCGTATCCGCTTGCATCGCTGAAGGCGATCCACCTGGACGATCCCGGCACCAGCCGCGGCATCGTCACGTGGGACTTCATCTTCGACGGCGACAACCGCTTCACGACGACCGCTCCCGACCTCCACGCGCTCAAGTACCTGCTGTCGAACACGCACGCAACGGCCAACTTCTCGTTCGTCGGGAACCGGTTGATGAAGCGGTAACGCCGCCCGCCGTCACGCCCGCGCCGCCACCATCCCCCGCTCCGACCGCGTCCACGCGACCAGCGCGCCGATCCCGAGCAGCGCGAGACACACGATCGGCACGATCATCGGCCCGAACGCGGTGCCCGTCACCTTGCCGGCAAACGGCATCAGGTTCTGGCTGAAGAAGCCGCCGAGGTTGCCGATCGAGTTGATCGCCGCGACGCTCGCCGCCGCCCGCGCACCGGTGAAGTAGCGCGGCGGCATCGACCAGAAGCACGGATACAGCAGCGGGATGCATGCGCCGCCCAACACGAGCGCGATGAAACGCAGCGGCGTCGACGGCAGCACGAGGCTCAGCAGGAAGCCGAGCGCGCCAAGCGCCGCGACGATCGCGATCGTGCGCAGGATGCTCTTCGCGCGGCGCAGCTTCCCCGGCAGCCACACCAGCAGCAGCACCGCGAGCGCCCACGGCAGCATGCTCAGGAAGCCGTTCGTCGTGCTCGACACGCCGAACGACTTCACGAGCGTCGGCAGCCAGTACGTGACGCCGTACAGCGACGTCGACATCAGCATGTAGGTTGCCGCGAACAGCATCACGCGCGGATCGAGCAGCGCCTTCCACGGTTGGCCGTGCTCGGCCTGCGCGGGCTTCTCGCGTTCGAGCGCGGCCTCGACGATCTGCTTCTCGCGGTCGTCGAGGAAACGTGCGTCGCGCACCGATGCGGGCAGCACCCGGAACACGACGACCGCGACGATCACCGCCGGGATGCCCGTCGCCACGAACACCCACTGCCAGCCCGCGAGCCCCCACACGCCGTTCAGGCTCAGCAGCACGCCGCCGACCAGCGAGCCGAGCATGTTCGCGAGCGCGCTGCCGAGCGTGAAGATGCCGAGCACCTTCGCGCGATAGCTCTGCGGAAACCACAGCGTCAGGTAATAGATCACGCCGGGATAGAAGCCGGCCTCGGCGATGCCGAGCACGAAGCGCAGCGCGCAGAATGCGGGCATCGACGTCGTGAAGCCCATCAGCACGGTGATGAGCCCCCACGTCAGCATGATCCGCGCGAGCCATACGCGCGCGCCGTAGCGATGCAGCGCGAGCGTGCTCGGCACCTCGAACAGCAGGTAGCCGATGAAGAACAGCGACGACGCGAGCCCGAACGCGGCTTCCGTCATCCCGAGGCTGTGCACCATCTGCAGCTTCGCGAAGCCGACGTTCTGCCGGTCGATGAACGCGATCAGGAACATCACGACGAGGATGGGCAGCAGGCGCCGCGCCATCTTCGACATGATGCGCTGTTCTTCGGCGGACGCGGGGTCCAGGGTATCGGTAGCGTTCACTTCAGGCTCCTTGCGTGAATCGGTTGCATAGCGGTTGCATATCGGTTGAATCGGCGCCGCGCGACGAACGCACGGGCGCGGGATGTTTCGTTGAAAGGGCGCGGCGGTATCAGCCCGACCGGTAGGCGTCGAGCATCGGCGCGAACATCTCGTGCCACGCACGCGGCTTCGCCTTGATCGTGCCGGCCAGGTACAGGAATTCGACGTAGTCCATCAGCTGGTTCGGCAGCACCGAGAAGCGCGTGTCGGGTGCGGCGAGCATCCGCATCACGTCGTCGTGCGACACGCCGACGCCCGACGAGGCCGCATAGAGCGCCGCCGCCGCGCGCGGATCCTGCGCGATCAGGCGGTTCGCTTCGTCGAGCGCGCCGAGAAACGCGATGGCCAGCGCGAGTTCCGTATCGACGAGCCGCTTCGGCGCGAACACGACGTCGAGCGTCATCGGGCCGAGCACGTCGACCGAATTCACGATGCGGTGAATGCCCGGCTGCCGCAATTCGAGCGTCGAGAACGGCGGTGACGTGAAGTGCGCGGTAACACCGTTCTCGCGGCGAATCAGTGCCTGCATCGCCTGCGGATGCGGCAGGTTCACGGTGATCGAATCGAGCTGCGCGAAATGCTTCGGCCCGAGCTGCCGGCTCGCGACCATCTGCAGCACCACCGCCGACAGCGACGTGCGGATACCCGGTACCGCGATCCGGTCGGACGGCGTGAAATCGCGCAGCGACACGAGGCCCGGCCGGTTCGCGTTCAGCGACAGCGACGTGGTCGACAGCCCGCTGATGCCGATCACCTCGACATTCGGAATGCCGCGCGCCCGTGCCCACAGCTCGATGAAACCCGGTGCGCCGGCACCCGCGAAATCGAGCGTGCCGGCCATCATCGCGTCGTTGACGGAATTGCCGCCGTCGAGCAGCACCCAGTCGACCGCCACGTCGCGCACACCGTGGCGCGCCGCGTGCCGCTCGAACAGCCGCTGCTTCTCCATCACGAGCAGCGGCAGGTACAGCACGCCATAGCCTTTGGAAATCCGCACCGTGCGCGGCTTCGCGCGCACGAGCGACGGCGCGGCCAGCACGCCGAGCCCGGCGGCGATCAATGCGCGGCGGCGCGGCGACGTCGTCATGCGCCGGCCTTCCCGGCACGTGCGGGATGAGCCGCGAACGCCATTGCATCGCCCCCCACGCGGCCGCGGCCCGCTTCGCCGCACCGGCGAGCGCAGGCCGGCGGCGCGCTGCGCCGCGCGTTCGTCGCGCCCGTTTGCTGCTGCATGTTGCCGTCTCCTGTGGTTCTGGTATTAATGGCCGTCCTTGCAACTTCCGGCTCGACACAGGTTATCGACCGAGTCTGAGAAAATGCTGACATCCCGGCCCCGGGAAAACCCCTAACCCACCCACCTGCGAAACGGCACCATGCGCATTCTCGTCGTGGAGGACGATGCCGAAATCGGCGCGGCGATCCGCAGCCGCCTCACGCGGCTCGGCCATGCCGCCGATCTCGAAACCGACGGCGCGACCGCGAACGGGCTGTTGCGCGTCGAGCGCTTCGACCTCGTCGTGCTCGATGCGAACCTGCCCGGCATGGACGGCTTCACGGTGCTGCGCCACCTGCGCGCATCGGGCAGCACGACGCCCGTGCTGCTCGTCACCGCGCGCTCGGCGATCGACGACCGCGTGAGCGGCCTCGGCCTGGGCGCCGACGACTACCTGGTGAAGCCGTTCGACTACCGCGAGCTCGATGCGCGCGTGCAGGCGCTCCTGCGCCGCAACAGCGGCCACGCGAACGACGTGCTGACGCTCGGCGGCCTCGTGATCGACCGCAGCAGCCGCCTCGCGGAACTCGACGGCCAGCCGCTGTCGCTGTCGCGCCAGGAATTCGCGCTGCTCGAAATCCTCGCGAGCCGGCCGCAGCGCATCTTCTCGAAGGACGAACTGCTGAACCAGCTGTTCAGCTTCGGCAACGAGCCGACCGCGAACGCGGTCGAGCAGTACGTGACACGCGTGCGCAAGAAGCTGCAGGGCAGCTCGGTCGAGATCCGTACCGCGCGCGGGATGGGGTATCAGATTGCCGCGCACTGACTGGTTCCCGAAGACGCTGTTCGGGCGCACGCTGCTGTTCATCGCGCTCGTCGTCGCGACCGGCGCGCTCGCGCTCGCGGCGATCGCGCGCTACTACGCGGGCGTCGCGGCCGAACGCGCCTACGACCAGTTGCTGGCCGGCGCCTCGATCCAGGTCGCGGAAAACCTCTACGTGCAGGGCGGCGTGCTCGCACTGAATCCGCCGGTGGCCGCGCTGTCGACGCTGTCGCGCTACGACCTCGTCTACTACAAGGTCGTCGATTCGCGCGGCATCGTCGTGGCCGGCTACAACGATCTCGCGAGCCCTGCGACGCTCGCCGCCGCGAAACAGGGCCCCGCGTTCGCGAACGGCATGTACCAGGGCCACCGGATCCGCACCGCGACCATCGCGCGCTACATGCCCGAGGAAAGCACGCCGGGCTGGGCGCTCGTGACGGTCGCGCAAACCACCAACGCGCGCCAGCAGCTCACGAACGACATGAGTTTCAAGGTGTGGACGCTGATCCTGCTGATGAGCGTGCTCGCGATCGGCGCGAGCGGCCTCGCGATCCGGCGCGGGCTGCGCCCGCTCGCGCAGATCGGCACGATCATCGCCGCACGCGACCCGGCCGACCTGCGGCCGGTGGCCGTCGATACGCCGAGCGAGATCGACGCGATCATCGGGTCGATCAACGGGCTGATGCGCCGCCTCGCCGAGCGGATCAACGCAATGCAGCGCTTCATTGCCGACGCCGCGCACCAGATGCGCACGCCGCTCGCGCGACTCGACGCGCAGATCGAGCTGCTCGACGGCGAAGCCGATCCCGCGCGCCACGCGGCACGACTCGACGCGCTGCGCGCGACCTGCTCGGACGTCGGTCGGCTCACCGGGCAGCTGCTCAATCATGCGATGGTGATTCACCGCACCGAGGCCGTGCCGCTGCAACCCGTCGAACTCGTCGCGCTCGCGAAGGACGTACTCGGCCGCACGATTCCGCTCGCTGGCGAGCGCGATGTCGCCGTCGCGTTCGCGAGCGACGCGCCGCTCGCGTGGATCGACGGCGATGCGATCAGCCTGCAGGAAGCGCTGTCGAACGTGCTGCACAACGCGCTGCTGCACGGTCATGCGGACGACATCGTCGTGTCGGTCGCGACGCAGGGCAACGGCGACGATGCGGTGACGCTGACCGTCACCGACAACGGCCGCGGGATTCCGCGTGAGCACTGGGACGCCGCGCTGCAACCGTTCGTGCGGATCGCACCGGACGGCAGCGAGCGGCGCACGGGGTCAGGCCTCGGGCTCGCGATCGTGCAGGAAGTGATGAAGGCGCACGGCGGGCGCGTCGGGTTCGCGTTTCCCGATGCGGGCGGGTTTGCGGTAGTGCTGACGTTTCCGCGCGCGGCGGGGATCGGCGCAGAAAGGGCATGAGCCGACCGGTGCGCGTCGGCTCATGCGCGACAGGCGCTCAATCGTCGCTGTCGTCATCGAAGCGGTTGCGCTCCACGTGCCGCGCAACCACCCGGTCCAGCTCGTCGTATTGACGATCGCAGAACAGCCGGCACAACGTGTCGACGTCCGCGCGCGTGTCGACGTCGATCGTATCGACATGCTGCTCCAGCTTTCCCTTGCCGATTCCGAAAAGGCCCTTCTTCATCCGCATCGAGACGGCATTCAGCTGGAAGCCGTCCGCATGCGCGTCGCTCAGCGCGGTCACCCACAATTCCCGCTGATCGTCGGCATGCTGCAGCACGAGAGCCGGCAGCGGGCCTTCCTGCGTGTCGTCCCATTCGGCATGCTGCGCTGCCCACGGGAACGCATCGAACGCTTGCGTGAACGACGGGTAATCCGTCGCACCCTGAGAATCCAGTTGATCGAATTGGTAGCCGACTTTCTGAACGGAATAGGTCAACATGGCGCGGCGCTCCCGGTGGCGGTAATGGCGACTGAGCGCCAATCTACCTGACAATCCGGAGTGCATCGCAGTTTTTTGCCACGCCCGCTACGCCGCCACCGCTTCTCCGCCGAGATACGCATCGCGCACCCGCTCGTCGTCGAGCAGCGCCTTCGCGGGCCCCTCGAGCACGACGCGCCCCGTCTGCAGCACGTACCCGTAATGCGCGATCTCCAGCGCGAGGCTCGCGTTCTGCTCGACCATGAACACGGTCACGCCCTGCCGGTTGATCGCGTCGATCAGTTCGAGCACCTTGTCGACGTAAAGCGGCGACAGCCCCATCGTCGGCTCGTCCATGCAGATCAGCTTCGGCCGCGCCATCAGCGCCCGCGCCATCGCGAGCATCTGCTGCTCGCCGCCCGACAGCGTGCCCGCGCGCTGCGTCAGCCGTTCGCGCACCCGAGGAAACAGGTCGAGCACGCGTTCGTAGTCTTCCGCCACCGCCGTGCGGTCGCCACGCGTGTACGCGCCCATCAGCAGGTTCTCGCGCACGCTCATGTCGCCGAACAGCCGCCGCGCCTCGGGTACGGCCGCGATCCCGCGCCGCACGCGCTGCGGCGTCGCGAGCGCCGTCACGTCGTCACCGTCGAAGCGCACGACGCCGCGGCGCGGCCGCATCAGCCCGAGAATCAGCTTCATCGTCGTCGACTTGCCGCTCGCGTTGCCGCCGAGCAGGCTGACGATCTGCCCGCGGCCGACTTCGAAGTTCACGTCGAAATGCACCTGCACCGGCCCGTAAAACGTGTCGAGGTGTTCGAGTTTCAGCAGCGCGTCGGTCATGGTCGTGTCGGGTCCGGAAGAAAGTGCGGTCATGCGGCCGCCTGTGCTGCGCGATCGGCCGGCGCACCACCCGCATGGCGGCGGCCGAGGTACGCCTCGATCACGCGCGGATCGTGCCGCACGTCGCGCGGCGCGCCTTCGGCGATCTTCACGCCGTTGTCGAGCACCATCACGCGGTCGGACACGCGCATCACGAGTTCGAGCTTGTGCTCGATCAGCAGGATGGTCAGGCCGCGCGTTTTCAGCGACTGGATCAGCTGCAGCATCTCGGCCGTTTCCGTCTCGTTCATCCCGGCCGTCGGTTCGTCGAGCAACAGCAGGCGCGGATGCAGCGCGAGCGCGCGGCCGATCTCCACACGCCGCCGGTTCGCATACGACAGGCTGTGCGCCGGATGATCGATGCGCGGCGTGAGCCGCTCGCCGAACCCGGCGACGATCGCGCGCGCATCTTCGCGCAGCGCGGCTTCCTCGCGCCGCACCGACGCGGGCCGCACGAGCGCGCGCAGCACCTCGGCCGCGGCGCCGAACGCGGGCCAGCCCGGCCGCGCCGCGCGCAGCCGCGCATGCGCGCCGATCAGCACGTTGTCGAGCACGCTCAGGTTGCCGAACACGCGGCCGTGCTGGAACGTGCGCGCGATGCCGAGCGCCGCGAGCCGCTCGGGCGCCGTGCCCGTGATGTCGAGGCCGTCGAACGTCACGCGGCCGGCATCGGGCCGGTCGGCGCCCGCGATCAGGTTGAACAGCGTCGACTTGCCCGCGCCGTTCGGCCCGATCACGCTCAGCAGTTCGCCATCGGCGAGTGTCAGACTCGCGCCGTCGAGCGCGGTCACGCCGTCGAAGCGGCGCGTCAGGCCCTGTACGTCGAGCAAGGGTCGATTGGTCGTCATCGCATTCCTCCTCACACCGTGCCGAGCAGGCCCTGCGGCCGGAACCGGACGAGCAGCAGCAGCACGAGGCCGTAGATCAGCATCCGGTAATCGGCCGCCCAGCGGAACAGCTCGGGCAGCCCGATCAGCGCGATCGCACCGGCGATGCCGCCGAGCACGTTGCCGAGCCCGCCGAGGATCACCATCGTCAGCGCGAGGATCGACACCTGCGAATCGAAGGTCTGGTGATTGATGTAGCTGTACAGGTGCGCGGCGATCCCGCCGCTCACGCCGGCCGCGACGCCGCCGACCGCGAATGCGATCGCCTTGTAGCGGTTCGGCGCGATGCCGTGCGCACGCGCAGCGACGTCGTCCTCGCGCACCGCGCGCAGCGTGCGGCCGAGATGCGAACGCAGCAGCCGCACCTGCACGAGCGCGAACACGACGAGCACCGCGAACGTGAACCAGTACGCGGCGCGCGCGGTCGTCGCCCACGGCAGCGGCGCGATGCCGGTGATGCCGAGCGGGCCGCGCGTGAGGCCGTCCCAGTTCAGGATCACGAGGCTCACCACTTCGCCGATGCCGAGCGTCGCGATCGACACGTAGTGCCCGCGCAGCCGGAATGCCGGATAGACGAGCAGCGTGCCGAGCACGGCCGTGATGACGCCCGCGCACGGGATCGTCACGGCCGGTGGCCAGCCGAGATCCGACGACAGCAGCGCAGACGCATACGCGCCGATCACGAGCAGCGCCGCGTGGCCGAGCGAGATCTGCCCGACCGTGCCCGCCACCAGCGTGAGGCTCAGCGCGAGCAGCCCGTACAGCCAAGCGTTGGTCAGCGTCTGCAACACGTATGGCGACGCGCCGAGCCACGGCAGCACGGCCGCCAGCGCGACCAGCACGACGAGTACCGGGCGCGGCACGCGTACGGCCTTCGCGGCCGCGAGGAAGGTGCCCGTCATCGGCTCCGGCGGCAGCGCGCGGTTCGCGCTGAACAGCCCGTTCGGCCGCCATACGAGGAACACGATCAGCAGCCCGAACGCGAACAGGTCGCGATAGCTGGTGCCGAACAGCGCGACGCCGTAGCTTTCGACGAGACCGAGCAGCAGGCTGCCCGCGATCGCGCCCGGCACGTTGCCGAGCCCGCCGATCAGCAGCGCAACCACACCCTTCAGCGTGGCCTGGAAGCCCATCGCCGGATCGATGCTGTTGTAGTACATGCCGACCAGCAGCCCGCTCACGCCGCCGAGCGCGCACGCGATCGCGAACACGGTCTGGTTCACGCGGTCGACGTCGACGCCCATCTGCAGCGCCGCATCGCGATCCTGCGCGGTCGCGCGCACGGCCCAGCCGAGCCGCGTGAAGCGCAGGAAGCCGTACAGCAGCGCGGCCGCCGCGATGCCGATGCCCGCGATCAGCAGGTCGAGCGAGCCGAGCGTCGCACCGGCGATCCGCAGGTGCCAGTTGGGCAGCGGCGTCGGCACCGCGCGCGGGTCCGCGCCGAATGCGAGCTGCACGAGCTGGTCGAGGATGAAGCTGATGCCGATCGTCGCGAGCAGCGGCGCGATGCGTGCCGCGTGACGCAGCGGCCGCAGCCCGATCCGCTCGATCGCGACGCCGAGCGCGCCGCAGCCGACGACGACCGCCGCGAGCGCGACCGGCAGCGGCAGCCCGAAGCGCGTCAGGCACAGCCAGCCGATGAACGCACCGACCATGTAGACCGAGCCGTGCGCGAAGTTGATCAGGTGCGACACGCCGAAGATCAGCGCGAGCCCGACCGCGAGCAGCGCGTAGATGTTGCCGACGATGAGGCCGTTGAGCGTGTAGTCGAGCCAGGAAGCCATCACGATGCGTCCGTTACGTGCATGCTGTTCAGGGCCGGGCTCAACGCGCGGCGAGCTGCGGTTTCGCGCCATCCCACAGCGCCCACTGCCCCTGCTTCACGACCAGATACACGGTACGTGCGCCCGCGACGCGGCGCGTCTGCGGATCGAAGCGCACCTTGCCGAAGATCACGCTCGGCACGTCGCTGATTTTCGCGAAGCCGTCGTGTGCGGCCTGGCGCGTCGTGCCGTAGCGGCGCAGCACTTCGGCCGACAGGATCAGCGCGTCGTAGGCGCGCGCAACGAACGAATCGGGATCGGCGTGGAATTTCGCGCGATAGCGCTGCACGAACGCCTGCACTTCCGGGCGCGGCTCGGCCGGGAAGAAGTTCGATTCCGTATAGACGCCGTCGACGGCCGTGCCGCCCAGTTCGAGGAATTTCGGCGAATACACGGAGCCGACCGCCGCGATCGGCAGCGTGACGCCCGACGTGCGCGCCTGCCGCACGATCTGCGCGCCGTCCGCGTAGTACGAGATCAGCACGATCGAATCGGGCTTCGATGCGCCGATCCGCACGAGCGTCGAACGGAAATCCTTCTCGGTCGGCTGATAGCCTTCGGCCGCGACGACCTGCGCGCCGAGCCCGGCCACCGCCTTCGCGAAAATATCCTTGCTGGTGCGGCCCCAGTCGGTGTTCAGGTACAGCACCGCGATCCGCTTGAAGCCGAGCTCCTTCACCGCATAACGCGCGAGCAGCGGCTGCTCCTCGGCCTGGCTCAGCGCGGTGCTCCACAGATAGTCGCCGCCCTTCGTGAAGTCGGGATGCGAGTTCGTGAAGCCGAACTGGATCAGCTGCCCGCGCTGGTAGATCGGCGATGCGGCCATCGACGTCGCGCTGGAGAAGTCACCCAGCTCGATCGCGATGCGCGGATCGGCGACGAACTTCTGCGCGATCGCGACGGCCTGGCGCGGGTCGCTGCGGCTGTCCTGGAAGTCGACCGCGAGCGGACGGCCATGAATGCCGCCGCTGCCGTTGATCTCGTCGAGCGCGAGATCGAAGCCGCGCTTCCATTGTTCGCCGTACTGCGCGTCCTGGCCCGTGAGCGGACCGCTCACGCCGATCACCACCGGCTCGCCCGACACGCCCGCCGCGAGCGCGCCGCCCGTCGACAAGCCCCATGCGGCAGCGAGCGCCGCCACCGTGCCCAGCACGCGCCGCCATGCGCCGCGTGCGTCGTTCCCCGAAACGTTCATGCGTCCCCCAGCTTCAGTCAGTCGAAAAGAGTGAGGGCATGTAACCATCCGGTTCAGGACGATCCAACGAAGTTTTGCGCATATCGATATCGTGCGCCGCGCGAAGCGGAGAGGCTCGCAAGCGATCGCATGCACACCCTGTATCGCACGATGCATCAGCATGCATCGCAGCGCCTTGATTCGATTGGCGTTTCGTTCACGTCACCCGTCTCGACCAATGCGCACGCACGCGCAACCGGCCATCGCGACGATCGGGCGCTTCGCAGTTTTCGCGCTGTCGATAGCAAAAATCATTATATGAATCGCGCATGCTCGCACTCCTACAATGCGCAAATCGCATCATCGGAAGGTGTCATGGAGCTGCATCAACTCGAAGCCTTTTCCGCGGTCATGTCGGCCGGCAGCGTGACCGGCGCGGGCGAACTGCTCGGCCGCTCGCAGCCGGCCGTCACGCGGCAGATCCAGGAGCTCGAAGCCGATCTCGGCTACGCGCTGTTCGACCGGCATGGCCCGCGCGTCACGCCGACGCGGCGCGCGTTCCTGCTCTACGAGGAAGTCGAACGCTCGCTGGTCGGCCTGCGTGCGATCGAGGCACGTGCACGGGCGCTCGGCGATGAAACCGCCGAACCCGTGCGCATCGCGGCAACCCCTTCGCTCGCGGCCACGCTCGTGCCGACCGCGCTCGCCGCGCTGCCCGACGGCGCGCAGGCGCCGCACTACCAGTTGCGCAGCGAATCGGCCGAGCATGTCGTGCACGAGGTGCTGGCCGGGACGGCCGATGTCGGCGTCGTCACGCTGCCGATGGCACACGCGGGGCTCGACGTGCACTGGATCGCGCAGACGCCGTGCGTCGCCGTGCTACCCGCCGGCGACCCGCTCGCGGCGCAGCCGCGCATCGCGCTGCGCGATCTCGCACGCCGCCGCATCGTGACGGTCGCGAACCGGCACCGGCTGCGCCAGCGGATCGATGCGGCATTCGCGGCCGCACGGGTCGACGCCCGCGTGTTCATCGAAACCAATGCATCGCTGAATGCGGTGATGGCCGCACGCGCGGGCATCGGGATCGGCATCGTCGATCCGGCGACGGGTGTCGCGCTGCCGGTGGACGGTGTCGTCGCGCGCCCGCTCGACGTCGACATCCCGTTCGCATTCGGCGTCGCGACGCCGGCCGGCAAGACGCGCACGGCCGCCGTCGATGCGCTGCTCGATGCGCTGCACCGTACGACGCGCGCCCTGCTCGACGACGTGATCTTTCATGAAGCGGCCGCGCACGACGCGCTGCTGCGTGGCGACCGGCTGCGCAGCGAGCGCGGCGGCCGCACGCCGCCCGCGCCTCGCCCGACCCGCACCCGCCGTTCGCGCAAGGAGGCCGCATGACGACCTCGCTCCACGCACTCGAAGCACGGCTCGCGCAAGACCTGCGCTGGCTCGACCTGCCCGCGCCGTCGTGGGTGCCGCCGCGCGAGGCCGACGGCACACGCGTGCTCGACGTCGCGATCGTCGGCGGCGGCATGGCCGGGCTCGCGGCTTCCGCCGAACTGCGCCTGCTCGGCATCGACAACCAGTGCGTGATCGACCGCGCGCCGGCCGGCTACGAAGGGCCGTGGGTCACGTTCGCGCGGATGGACACGCTGCGCTCGCCGAAGCAGCTCGCGGGCCCCGCGCTCGGGCTGCCCGCGCTGACGTTCCGCGCATGGTTCGAGGCGCAATACGGCCGCGACGCATGGGACGCGCTCTACAAGATTCCGCGCACGCAATGGATGGACTACCTGCGCTGGTACCGCCGCGCGCTCGACCTGCAGGTACGCAACGACACCACGCTCGTCGCGCTGCGTCCGCGCGACGACGGCCTGCTCGCGCTCGATGTGCGCGGCAACGGCGAAGCGCAGACGCTGCTCGCGCGCCACGTGGTCCTCGCCACCGGCCGCGACGGGCTCGGCGGCCCGTACGTACCGCCCGTCGCGCAACGCACGCCGCGCACGCGCTGGGCCCATTCGTCCGAGCCGATCGATTTCGCGGCGCTCGCGGGCAAGCGCGTCGGCGTGGTCGGCGCGGGCGCGTCCGCGTTCGACAATGCGGGCACCGCGCTCGAAGCCGGCGCCGCGCGCGTCGACCTGTTCTTCCGCCGCGCGGACATTCCGCGCATCAACAAGCTGACGGGCATCGGCAGCCCGGGCCTCGTGCACGGCTACGCCGATCTCGACGACGCGACGAAGTGGCGCTTCATGCACTACGCGCTGACGTCGCAAACGCCGCCGCCGCGCGACAGCGTGCTGCGTGTGTCGCGCCACGCGCATGCGCATTTCCACGCGAACAGCCCGATCGAGACGCTCGCCGAACACGCGGACGGCCTCGACGTCACGACGCCGCGCGGGCGCTACCCCGTCGATTTCCTGATCTTCGCGACCGGCTTCCATTCGGACTGGACGACGCGCGCGGAATTCGCGTCGTTCGGCGCGCAGGTGCGGCGCTGGAAGGATCGCTATCGACCGGAACCGGGCACGTGGCTCGACGAACTCGCCGAGTCGCCCGATCTCGGCCCCGCATTCGCATTCCAGGAGCGCGAGCCCGGCACGTGCGCGGCCATCACGCGGATCCATTGCTTCAACCATGCGGCGAGCCTGAGCCACGGCAAGCTGTCCGGCGATATCCCGGCCATCAGCGCGGGCGCCAGGCGGCTCGCGCGCGGCATTGCGAGCCGGCTGTTCGACGCTGACCGCGACCGCCACTACGACGCGCTCGTCGCATACGCGAACGCCGAACTGCAAGGCGACGAATGGCGCGACGCAGACGCGTGAGCGCACGTTCATCGATCACATTGACGACGAAGGGAACCCGAAACGATGACTGAATCCATCACGCCGGCCGATGCGCCGGACACGATCGACGCAGTAGCCGGCCTGCGCGACGGCGATGCGGTCGCCGCGCTGCGCCGCGCGCGCGACAAGGTGCTGCTGCATACGCGACTAAGCGAAGCCGCGTTGTTCGATCCCGCGCTGCCCGATCTTTCGCTAACCGAACGATTGCACGCGGCACGGTATGTCGCACAAAAATCGAACGCACTCGCATTGGCCGACACGTATCGAAAACGACTGGTCGACGCAGGCGGCACGCTCGACGATATCGCACGGGCAGACGCCGATGCATTCGACGCATTGCCCCGCCGCATCGGCGCGATCCTGGCGCATGCGCGCCTGCTGGCGCGCTCCCCTGTCGATGCACGCCCGTCCGATCTCGACGCGCTGAAGTCGGCCGGACTCACGACGCCCGCGATCGTCGCGCTGTCGCAACTCGTTGCGTTCGTCGCGTATCAGTTGCGTGTCGCGGCTGCCGCGCAAGCACTTCAGGCGCGTGCCGCCACGGAGGCCGCATGACGACGACCACCCACGGCTTCACGTCCGACACGCTCGGCTGGCGTGCCTGGCTCGATACCGTTTCGCTCGATGCCGCGACGCCCGATCAGCTTGCGGTGCTCGAAGCGAGCCATCCGCAAGCGAAGACGTCCGACTACTACCTGCTGCTCGTCCATCTTCCCGAGATCCTGCGGCAACGCTCGGGCGTGTTCAACGCGATCATGTACGGCCCCGGCGGGCTGTCGCGCGCGGAGCGCGAACTGGCGAGCACCGCCGTGTCGCGCGTGAACGGCTGCGTGTATTGCGCGTCCGTGCATGCGCAGCGCTTCGCGCAGCTCGCGAAACGCACCGACGCGATCGAGCAGGTGTTCGACGATCCGGCGACGGCCGGCACGACGGCGCGCGAACGCGCGATCGTCCGCTATGCGATCGCGCTGACGGAGCGGCCCGATACGGTCGACGCGCGCGACATCGCCGCGCTGGAAGCCGAAGGGCTGACGAATGAGGAGATTCTCGACCTGTCGCACGCGATCGCGATCTTCGCGTGGGCGAACCGGTTGATGCTGACGCTCGGCGAACCGGTGTTTCCGGAGCAGGTAGCCCACGTCTGATCCGTCTGACCATTCCACGCGATTGATCTGACGAATTCCGGCGCACAAAGCTGCGCCGGACTCACGCTCATGTGCGTCACCAACGTTCAGGGATGGCGAGCTTCCGGTAATCCCGTCAGAACACGCCGGGAATCAGTCGATATCGAACCTGCGTCTTGTACGCCCGATAATCCGCGTCTTCCGACAACACGCGTTCCTCGAATCTGATTCTCCCGATTTGCAACAGCATCCAGACGCCGATCGTGACCAGGTTTCGGGTACTGAAGTTGGTGAGCAGGAAGCCGATTTCGGACAACAGGTAACCGGCATAGATCGGGTGACGCACGAAGCGGTACGCGCCGATCGAGACTACCCCGCGGTTTGCCGGCAGCAGACCGAATGAGCGCCCCAGCGACAGCTTCGCGAACAATTGCAATGCAATCCCGACAATCTGCCCGCCGCCCCCGGCCCACTCCGGAATCAGTTGGGTACTGGCGGTCAGCTGATAGGCGAGGCAATAGAATGAACCGCCAATCGAAAGGCACACCGCGACCGGATGCCAGTCGCGCCGCCTCGGCAATTTCGCGAAGGCCGAGAATCCAACGGTCAGTACTGCAGAGGCCAACAGCAGGATCAGCGTGATCCGGCCTGGATTCAATCGCCACTGAAAATAGATCAAACAGGCGAACACGCCCAGCACCGTCACGGAAGACACGCGAGCACCAAGCTCGATCAGACTGATCTGCTCCGATGCCTCTCTCACACCCGTAGCGTGTACTGCCAACGTACTTTGCGTGCGCGCTCCCCGTGCCCCTGCGTCCTGTATCGCCTGTTTCATGTTATTGGTCTGTAATTTATTGAGGACTTTTTATATTTCCATTTCAGACTAGCATGCCCTCTCAATGGGCGAACGCCCAAGTTTCAACTTTCTGATGTTGATTGGTGTAATTCCCGAGCGCCCGGTCGAATGGTGATACCGACGCAAGGGACGCGCGGTCCACCCATCCATTCCCGGCTCATATTGATTTTCAGGCGAACGAAATCATCTCTGCCGCCTCGCAAACGTTTGGCTTGCCCTGGGCGAAATCGGCCTGATGCAGGTCACGCACTGGGTGACCAGGATGGAAGGCGGGTAACGGCGCAACGCGGCAGACTTCGCGCTGGCCTCTTTGCTTCGCAGCCGCGACGTGGCCAATCCATCCGCGGTCCAGACGCGTCGGCAGCCTGACGCGGTCCCGCCCGCATCACGCCTTGTGCGTCGACAGCAAAATGCTCGTTTCGGTATTCGCGATCCCGTCGATCAGCCGGATCGCGCCGAGCACGCGATCGAAGTGCTCGAGCGAATCGGCATGCAGCTCGGCGACGAGATCCCAGCGCCCGTTGGTGCTGTGGATCGACGCGACGTTCGGATGCCCGCGCAGCACCTTCACCACTTCCGCGCCGCGATTGCCCTGCACCGCGATCGACATCAGCGCGCGGATCCGGTGCCGTTCCGCCGCCGGCTTGAGCCGCACCGTATAGCCGACGATCACGCCGTTCTTCTCCAGCCGCGTCAGCCGGTTCTGCACGGTCGCGCGCGCGACGCGCAATTCCTTCGCCAGCGCGACGACGGGCAGTCGCGCGTTGTCGCGCAGCAGTGCGATGAGCTGCCGGTCGACGTCGTCGAGCGTGATCATGGACGGGCCTTCCTGTTGAACGTGAACCGGCCGCCAGCGTGCCGGAGGCTGAGCATTCCGGCCAGTGCGATTTGATCAAACTGCCGGATTGGGGTGGCAATTTGCCAAGTCTATCGATAAATCTGCCACTTTTGCTGTCTTTTTGTTGGCTCGACTCGCGGAAATAATGACTCTATCGACCGGCCGGACAAGCCGCGCGGGCGCTTTCCAGGAAGCCCGAACGCGCGCCGAAGCACCGCCCGGTCGACCAGGACGCCAGGGACACCCGTACCGGCACTGAGTAATTGCAAAGCATGGGACCCGAGTAAGCGCTAAAGCGCTAACTCGGGTCGACCGCACAAGGCATGGGACCCGAGTAAGCGCTAAAGCGCTAACTCGGGTCGACAGGAGACAAACTTATGACCCGCTTCCTCGACGTTCCCGCCACCGCCCGACTGATCGCCAGGACCGGCGTCACGACGTTCCTCCGCGAGCTCGTCGACACGCTGCGCGCCGATTACTTGCAGTGGGCCGATTTCGACAAGTCGCCGCGCGTCGCGTGCCACTCGCGCGACGGCGTGATCGAACTGATGCCCGTCGCGAACGCATCGCTGTTCGCGTTCAAGTACGTGAACGGCCACCCCGTCAACGCCGCGCGCGGAATGCACACGGTGATGGCGTTCGGCGCGCTCGCCGAAGTCGATACCGGCTACCCGCTGCTGCTCGCCGAACTCACGCTGACCACCGCGCTGCGCACGGCCGCCACGTCGGTGCTCGCCGCACAAGCCCTCGCACGCCCCGATTCACGCACGATGGCGCTGATCGGCAACGGCGCGCAGAGCGAATTCCAGGCGATCGCGTTCCACACGCTGCTCGGCATCGACGAAATCCGCGTGTTCGACGTCGATCCGCGCGCGACCGACAAGCTCGAGCAGAACCTCGCCGCGTACCCGGCACTGCGCGTCGTGCGCGCCGCGTCGACCGCCGACGCCGTGCGCGGCGCCGACATCGTGACGACCGTCACCGCCGACAAGGCGTACGCGACGATCGTCACGGCCGACATGATCGAGCCCGGCATGCACCTGAACGCCGTGGGCGGCGATTGCCCGGGCAAGACCGAACTCGAGGCCGGCGTGCTGCGTGCGGGCCGCGTGTTCGTCGAATTCGAGCCGCAGTCGCGCATCGAGGGCGAGATCCAGCAGATGCCGGCCGACTTCCCCGTCACCGAGCTGTGGCGCGTGCTGCAAGGCGAGACGACCGGCCGCGAACGCGCGGACGAAGTCACGGTGTTCGACTCGGTCGGCTTCGCGCTCGAGGATTACTCGGCGTTGCGCTACCTGTATGCGCTTGCGCAGCAGCACAACGCGGGTGTCGAGATCGCGCTGATTCCGCCGGCCGTCGACCCGAAGAACCTGTTCGCGCTGATCGACGACCCGGCCGCGATCGCACAGGGTCACGCGGCGTACGTGACCGAAGCCGTCGCCGCGTTCGCGCGCTGACCGTCATCCCCGGGCGGCCCGTGCGCCGCCCGGCCCCTTGCCTTTCGCTCCTGCCTTCCATGAATCTCGTATCGATCCAGGCGCCGGCCGCCGTCGTGATGATCCGGCCGCACCACTTCCTGCCGAACCCGCAGACCGCGGCCGACAACGCGTTCCAGCGCACATCCGGCGGCGGGGCGAACGACACGTCGTCGGTGTCGGCCGCCGCGCGCGACGAAGTCACGGCCGCCGCACAGACGCTCACCGACGCAGGCGTGCGCGTGCACGTGTTCGACGACCACGGCGAGCGCGACACGCCCGACTCGGTGTTCCCGAACAACTGGTTCTCGACGCATCCGGGCGGCCACGTCGCGCTGTATCCGATGTATAGCCCGAACCGCCGCCGTGAACGGCGCGCGGACGTGATCGAGATGCTGAAAGCCGAGTATCGCGTGCAGGACGTGATCGACTACTCGGGGCTCGAATACGACGACGTGTTCCTCGAAGGTACCGGCGCGATGGTGCTCGACCACGTCGCGCGAATCGCGTACACCGCGCGTTCGCGCCGCGCCGATCCGGTCGCGCTCGAACGCTTCTGCACCAACTTCAATTTCGAGCCGATCTGCTTCGATACGGCCGATGCCGACGGGCGGCCGATCTATCACACGAACGTGATGATGAGCGTCGCGACCGAGTTCGCGATGGTCGGCCTCGACTTCATCGCCGACCGCCGCCGTCGTGACGAGATCGCGCAACGGCTGGCCGAAACGGGGCGCACGGTGATCGCGCTCGATGCAGCGCAGATCGCGAATTTCGCGGGCAATACGCTGGAATTGTCGGGAAAGGAGGGACGTGTGCTCGCGCTGTCACGGCGCGCGTACGACTGTCTCACGCCGGTGCAGCGCGCGACGATCGAGCGTTCCGCACGGCTGCTACCGCTCGACGTGCCGACGATCGAACTGGCCGGCGGCTCGGTGCGCTGCATGCTGGCGGGGATTCATCTCGCGCGGCGTTTGACCGCGCGCGATGCATCGGGAATTGAATCGGTGTCGCATGCCTGAAGGAAGCGACGGCCAAGTCGCGCACTGACTGGCGCAACCGGATGCTTCGTCCTGCGAACGAGGCCGAAGCATCCGTGACTTTCTTCACCCGGCCAGCAGCTTCAACCCGGCCGGCAGCGTTTCGCCGAATACCCGCACCGTATCGGCTTCGTCGAACGCCAGCGCCTCGCGCACCATGTCGACCCACGCCGTCGACGCATTCGCGGCCGACAGGCGCTTGATCACGGCCTCGCGTGTGTCGTCCGGCAGGTCACGCGAACGGTCTCCGGTCATCCGCGCAATCTGCGCAGCCGCGAACGCCGCCGGTTCGACCTGTTTCCAGTCGAGCGCAAACAGCGCATCGAGCCAGCCGTTGGCCACGTCCGCCGGCACGACACTGTGCGCGCTGCCGTAGAACGGTCGGCGCGCACCGATGCGCCCGAGCGCCCAAGCACACAGTGCACGCTCGGCCGGCTTCTGCAATTGCGCGATCAGGCGCTCGGCCAGCTCGACCTTGCGCTCGACCGGTAGCCGTTCGAGCGACGCGGACAGCCGCGTCATGTCGGCCGGCCCGACCTTGCCCGGATCGAACGGCAGCTTGCGCCGCTTGTCGTCGGACGGTTCGAGGAACGCGATCGCGTCGCGCACCTGCGTCTGCGCGTCGTCGTCGAGGCCGCCGGCCACGCGTCGCCACAACGTCCACCACTCGGACCACACCTGTCCGTCGGTCACGTATTGAATCCCGTCGTCGAACAGCGGCCACAGCTGCTCGATGCGCCACGCGTCGAGCGGATGGCCGAAGCCCGGACGCAGGCAGTAACCGGCGAGGTTCAGCCACGCACGTTCGTGATCGGCCGAGCGCCGGCGCCGCCGTGCGCGCGCGAGCAGCGCATCGAACAGTTCGCGCGCAAGCGCGACGTCCCACTCTTCACGCGCGCCGAGCACCTGTTCGAGCTGCGCGCGCAGCCGACGCGTGTCTTTCGGTGTGACGTCGGCGGCCTTGCTGCCGAACGAGCGCTCGATCAGTTCGATCGCCTGGTCGAGACGCGGATGCCGCGCGAATGCAGCGTCGTCGCCCTGCGCGGGCGCATCGCCGCGCAACTGGAATTCGAGCCGCCAGCGGCGCGACGCATCGTCGGTCGCGATGCAGTGCATTTCAAGCGTGCCGACCTCGGTCAGCGACGCGGTGAGCTTCACCGGCGTTTCGCGCGCATCGCCACCCGCTTTCGCGTCGACGACGGTCGCGATCGGCGGCAGCCGCACGAAATCGCCGCCGTCGAGATCGACGAGATCGCCGGGCCGGTACGCGGTTTCGGCCACTGTCGATACAAGGTGGAAACGCACCGGCTGCCCGAGTTGCAGCGCGAACGTGCGATCGTCGAGCCGGATCTCGTGGCCCTCTTCCGCACCGCGCGGCAACAGGCAGACGCCGCGCGCGGCGGAATCGGCCGCGCCATCGTCGAGCACGAGGAAATAGCTGCGCGCGGAGCCGCCGCCGATACGCGGCGCATGCCCGGCGCGCGCGAGCCCGTAGGCCACCGCGCCACGCGCGACCGCCACGTCCGGATGCGCGTTGTGCAGCACGTCGAGCGGTGCACCGCGCCACGCGCCGAGCGTCTGTGCGAGACGGCCGGCGAGCGCGCCCGCGCGGAACACGCCGCCGTTGAGCAGCAGCGTGTCGGGCAGCGGGCCTTCGGAATGACGCTTCAAAAACGCGGCGACGTGCCGCGTGACGGCCGCGTCGCTCGCATACGGCAACCCGAATTCGACGATCGCGGCGCGTGCGCGGCGCGGCAGTTCGCCGGATTCGACCTGCGGAAAGAAACCTTCGACGACGATCTGCTCGACTTCCTGCCGCGTCAGCTCGGCCGAACGCGCGCCGCCGACGAGCTTGCTGCCCGCACCGAGCAGCGTGACGTTGACGGATTCGGGCGCATCGTCGCCGAGCAGCCGCTCCTTCGCGGCACGGCAACGCTCGACGAGCTGCGACAGGCTCGCGGCGGACAGCCGCGTGCCGGGCTCGGTCAGCCGCGACTCGACCAGGCGCGCGAGCGCGAGGTCCATGTTGTCGCCGCCGAGCATCAGGTGGTTGCCGACCCCGACCCGCGTGAAAGCCGGCTCGCCGTCGTCGCCTGGCGCGACATCGACGAGCGTGAGATCGGTCGTGCCGCCGCCGACGTCGCAGATCAGCACGCGCCGCGCGGCGGCAAACGTGTCGCGCAGCGTAGCGCGCTGGCCGTACAGCCAGTCGTAGAACGCGGCCTGCGGCTCTTCCAGCAGCCGCAGCGCGGGCAGCTTCGCGCGCCGCGCGGCCTCGACCGTCAGTGCGCGCGCGCCGTCGTCGAACGACGCGGGCACCGTCAGGATCACGTCCTGCTTCGCGAGCGGCGCATCGGGAAAGCGGGCGTCCCACGCGTCGCGCACGTGCGCGAGATAGCTCGCGCTCGCATCGACCGGCGACACCTTGTCGACGCCGTCGGCCGCGCCCCACGGCAGGATCGCCGCGAGCCGGTCGACCGACGCGTGCGACAGCCAGCTCTTCGCGCTCGTGACGAGCCGGCCCGGCACCTGCGCGCCGAGCGTGCGCGCGTAGCGGCCGATCACGGCCGGCGTCGCACCGGCCGCGTTCGCTTTCGCATGGGCCGCCCAAGGCAGCCGCAGCGTGTCCGGCGGCAGCTCGCCCGCCGCCGGGTGATAGCGCACCGACGGCAACAGCGGCTGCGCGGCCACCGCGCCGGGGCCGACCAGCTGCTCGACGTCGAACACGCGGATCGCGTCGGAACCGGCCTCGACGTATGCGACGACCGTATTGCTCGTGCCGAGGTCGATCCCGACCGTATAGCGCTTCATCGCGCTCAGGCGGCGCCGCGCACGTCGAACTCGACCTTCCAGCGCTCGTTCGTGCCGCTCGGGATCGCCTCGAGTTCGAGCGTGCCGGCTTCGGTCACGCGCGCATGCAGCTTCACGGGTACGACCTCGCCGACCGTGCGCCCTTCGGCGGGCAGCGTCGCCTGGATTTCCTCCAGTTCCTGCAGCTCTTCCGGCGACCAGTAGTCGAGCAGCGTGCCGACCTGATCCTGGCGACGCACCGACGAACCGAAGAAGCGGAACTGCACCGGTTCGCCGACCACGAGGCCGAACTCCTGCGGCGGCAGCGCCGCGTCCGAGCCTTCCTCCATCCCGAACGGCGCGACGCACAGCGCCTGCACCGGCGGTTCGAGCCCCGGCACCGCGGGCATCGCCGATTCGATCGCGACGTAGTACGCGCGCGCCGTGCCGCCGCGAATGCGCACGCCACGGCCGCGCTTCACG
This sequence comes from Burkholderia lata, assembly GCF_902499335.1. Classification (GTDB taxonomy): domain Bacteria; phylum Pseudomonadota; class Gammaproteobacteria; order Burkholderiales; family Burkholderiaceae; genus Burkholderia; species Burkholderia lata_B. The sequence continues at coordinate 554,834 of NZ_CABVQK010000001.1, forward strand.
TAGCCGTAGTACGCCGCGCCACGCGCGACCGCGAGATCGAGATCCGCGCCTTCGAGCAGGCGCGCGGGCGGCGCGCCTTCGGCGGCGAGCCAGCTGTTGAGCGTATCGAGCACGCGCTGCGTGAGCAGCGTCGACTTGAACACGCCGCCGTTGAACAGCACGGCCGTCGGATGCAGGAACGTCGCGCCCTGCGGCAGCGTGCGCTGCACGCCTTCGAGCGCGTCGAGCGCCGCGACCTGGCGGCCGAGGAACGCCGCGAGATGGCGCGTGATGCCCGCATCCTGCGCATACGGCAGGCCGAGCTGCGTCAGGCCGACACGTGCGCGGCTCACCGGGCGCGCGGCTGCGTCGACTTGCGGGAAGAAGCCTTCGAGGATCGTCTGCGTGAGTTCCGCGCGCGTCAGCTCCGTGCGGATCGACCCGCCGATCAGCTTCGAGCCGCGGCTCGGCACGACGAGCGGCACCGCATCGGTCGTCGGGTCGGACAGCAGCGTTTCCTTCGCGGAACGGCACGCGTACGTGAGCGCGCGCAGTTGCCACGGATCGGCCTGCGTGCCCTGCTGCGCGAGCTTGCGCGCCACGATATGCGCAAGCGCGAGGTCCATGTTGTCGCCGCCGAGCAGGATGTGCTCGCCGACCGCCACGCGATGCAGTTCGAGATTGCCTTCTCGCTCGACCACCGCGATCAGCGACAGGTCGGTCGTACCGCCGCCGACGTCGACGCACAGGATCAGGTCGCCGACCTGCACCTGCTTGCGCCAGCCGCCCTGGCTCTTCTGGATCCAGCTGTACAGCGCGGCCTGCGGCTCCTCGAGCAGCGTCATCCGCGAATAGCCGGCCGCGCGTGCGGCCTCGGCCGTCAGTTCGCGCGCGGCCGGGTCGAACGACGCGGGGATCGTGACCGTCACGTCCTGATCCGCGAACGGCGCGTCGGGATGCGTGTGGTCCCACGCTTCGCGCAGGTGCGTCAGGTAGCGGATCGAGCTTTCCAGCGGCGACACGCGCGACACTTCCGGCGGCGCATCGCTCGGCAGGATCGCCGCACGGCGATCGACGCCGGGGTGGCACAGCCAGCTCTTCGCGCTCGACACGAGGCGGATCGGCGTGCCGGCGCCGCGCGTGCGCGCCATCTCGCCGACCGCGAAGGCGCGCGAGGCCGTCCACGGCAGCGTCAGGTCGCCCTGCGTGAGTTCGCTTTCATGCGGCAGGTAGAGGAACGACGGCAGCAGGTCGCGCGACTCCAGCGCGCCGGGCGCGGTGAGCTGCGCGATCGGCAGCACCTGCTGCGTGATGGTTTCGCCGTCGCTCGCGGCGCTGTCGACATACGACAGCGCGCAGTGGGTCGTACCGAGATCGATACCGATCGAATAGCGCGGATCGCTCACAGTTCCACCTCCGCCGGTGCGACGACCGAGGCGTCGTGGCTGCCCGTCAGCTTCGGCAGGCGCACGTCGGCCACGCGCCAGCCGCGATGGCTGACCGTCCCCGTGAACGGCGCCGAGCCGACCACGTTGCCCGTCACGCGCACGGCCGTCGCGTCGAAGCCGGCCGGCAGCGTCACGCGGCTGCCTTCGGCTTCGTCGCGCACCGGTACGATCGTGAAATGTTCGCGCAGCGCGGCACGGCAGCCGTCGTGCACGAGGCGCGCGGCCGCGCCGATGTCGGCGTCCGCGTAGCCGGCGATGTCTTCCTCGACGAAGTCGATGAAGCGCGCATCGCGCTGCAGCAGGCCGAGCAGTTGCAGGGCGGCCTGCGGGCTCGCCTCGCGCAGCTCGGGCGCCGGCGCCTTCACGGGCGCGGCGGCAGGTGCCGGGGCCGGAGCCGGGGCAGCGGCGGGTGCCGGCGCGACCGGCGCCGGGGCGCCATCGCGCACGCGCAGCACGCCGGCCGCGAATTCGCGGTTGCCGAGCACGGAGAAGAACGTGCCGACGGCCAGCGACAGCCGGCCGAAGAAGGACAGGTTGGATTCGGGCATGGGGTCTGGACTCCTGTGGGCTCGCGACATGGCGAGCGATCTTGCCTGGGCGCCCGGCGGCAGCGTGCGGATTGCGCACTGGCGCCGCCCGGCGCGTGATTCGGTCGCGCCCTCGCGGGTGCGGAAAACCCGTATTTTGCCCTGTGGCGGGCAAACCGGGCAGAAGTTGGGGGACAGAACATCGCGGCGCAGCGTTTTCGGCCGTGCCGGATCGCGCGTCGGGCACGATCGGCCGCGATGCTGCGGCGCGTCAGCGCGGCTTGCGCCGCTTCGCGTGCTTCGCTTCGAAATCGCGCGACAGCATGCCGAGCGTGACTTCGCCGAAGCGGGCGAGCAGCGTCGTTTCGGCCTCCTTCAGCGTGGCCGACAGATGTGCGTTGACGGCCTGCTCGACCAGGCATTCGGCCTCGTCGTCGGTGACGAGATCGGAGAACAGCGGCGGCTCGCCCACCGCGCGATAGACGTCGAGCAGCGTGATGTCGTCGAGCGCGACGCTCAGCACCCAGCCGCCGCCATGCCCCTTCTCCGACTGCACGTAGCCGCAGTCGCGCAAGCCACCGAGCAGGCGCCGCACGACGACCGGGTTCGTGCACAGCATCGTCGCGATCGTTTCGGACGTCATCGGGCCGTCGGCCTGGTCCATGTGGATCAGCGCATGCAGCATGCGCGACAAGCGGCTGTCGGTTCTCACTAGCGGCGCTCCCCTTTCTCGAAACTTTTGAAGTTGCATGAATGATACCATCGCCCTATCATGCAACTTCTCGTGTTTCGTGAGTTGGCCATCAGCGGAGCACGTTCGTCATTCACGCAGGTTCAGGAAAGGAGCGGGTGCATGCATGACCATCATGAAGTGATCGTGATCGGCGGGAGCTTCGCGGGGCTGTCGGCCGCGATGCAGCTGGCGCGGACGCGCCGCCGCGTGCTCGTGATCGACGCCGGCCGGCCGCGCAACCGCTTTGCCGAACACGCGCACGGCTTTTTCGGGCAGGACGGCAAGCCGCCCGCGCGGATCGTCGACGAAGCCGCCGCGCAACTCGCCGCGTATCCGACCGTGCAGCGGCTCGCAGGCGACGTGCGCACGGCCGAGCGCGATGCGGACGGCCGCTTCCACGTGACGCTGGCCGACGGCGGCCGGGCGAGCGCCGACCGATTGATCCTCGCGACCGGCATCCGCGACGAACTGCCCGCGCTGCCGGGGCTCGCCGAGCGCTGGGGCGTCAGCGTGCTGCATTGTCCGTATTGCCATGGGTACGAGGTGAGCGGCCAGCGGCTCGGCGTGCTCGCCACGCATCCGCTGTCCGTGCATCAGGCGATCCTGATTCCGGACTGGGGCCCGACGACGTGGTTCACGCAGGGCGTGGTCGAAGCGAATGAAGAAGAAACCGCGTTGCTCGATGCGCGTGGCGTGCGCATCGAGCGGTCGCCGGTCGTGGAAATCCTCGGCGATGCACCGCGTATCGACGCATTGCGGCTCGCCGACGGGCAGGTCGTGCCGGTCGATGCGCTGTTCGTCGGCGCGCGCACGGCAATGGCGAGCGATCTCGCGCAGCAGCTCGGCTGTGCATTCGACGACGGGCCGCTCGGCCCGGTCGTGCGCGTCGATGCATTGAAGCAGACGAGCGTCGCCGGCGTATTCGCGGCCGGCGACGCGTCGACACCGATGAGCAACGCAACGTTCGCATCGGCGTCGGGCGTGATGGCCGGGGTTGCCGCGCACCGGTCGCTGATTTTCGGGCTCGACCGGTAACGGTGCGTGGCGTCGCGGGCCGTGTCATTCGAAACGACGATGCGATGCGATCCGATTCGATGCGCGGCCCACGCGATCCACAGCCGCATCGATGGATTCGCGTCACGATGTGAGGTTTAATGCTCGGCACATCCAGCATTAAGAGACATGAAATGCTCGACCTCGACGACCTTCGACTCGTACGCGCAATCGGCACATCGCGCTCGCTGGCCTCCGCCGCGCGGCTGCTCGATCTCACGCCGCCCGCGGTCACGATCCGCCTGCAGCGGATGGAAGCGCGCTTGAACGCACGGCTCGCCGTGCGGCAGCCGAAAGGGATTGCGCTCACCGACGAAGGGCAACGGCTGTACCAGGAAGCCGTCGACATCCTCGAGCGCGTGGAGGCGCTGCCGGTCAGCATCGCGGGCGACCACGGCGACGTACAAGGCACGCTGCGCGTCGTCGCCCCACTCGGCTTCGGGCGAAAGTACGTCGCGCGGATCGTGCGCGACGTGCAACGCGCGCATCCGAAGCTGGAAATATCGCTCCACCTGTCGGAGAGCCCGTTGACCAGCGCGTCCGGCGCCGACGTGGTCGTCCATGTCGGCAGCCTCAAGTCGTCGTCGTGGATCGGGTATCCGCTCGCGCCCAACGATCGCTTTCTGTGCGCGAGCCCGGCCTACGCACGCCGCATCAAGGAACTGAACCATCCGTCCGACCTGGCCCGCTACGACTGCCTGTGCCTGCGCGAGAACGACGAGGACATCCCGCGATGGCGCTTCTCGCCACGCAGCGATGCCAAAGGCGAGCCGCGACGGTCTACCGTGATCCGCGTCACGGGCGCGCTGTCGTCCAACGACGGTACCGTCATCACCGATTGGGCGCTGGCCGGGCTCGGGATCGTCGAACGCTCGGAGTGGGACGTCGCACCGCTGCTGGCAAGCGGCAAGCTCGTCCGTTTGCTGCCCGACTGGAATCTGCCGCCCGCGCCGGTGACGGCGCTGCTGCCGTCGCGCACCGGCCGTTCCGCGCGGCAACGGGTGTTCCTCGAAGCCGCGACGCGGTTTCTGAGCCCGCCGCCGTGGCGCGGCAAGGCATGAGCCGCGCCGCGTGTCCGCTCGATCCAGTCGATTAAACAGCGTTTAATGCCGGATTAGCCACGCGTTAAACACGCAACCCGTCGGCGCCTCTACAGTGTTCGCACCGGCAACACTCCGAGGCAACGCATCGTGGACCTTCAAACCCTCAACACCCCGGCCGCCCTGATCGACGTCGGCCGCATGCGTCACAACATCGGCCGCATGCAGGCGCATCTGGACGCGCTCGGCGTCAGGTTCCGGCCGCACGTCAAGACCACCAAGTGCACGTACGTCGTCGACGCCCAGATCGCGGCAGGCGCGCAGGGCATCACGGTATCGACGCTCAAGGAAGCCGAGCAATTCTTCGCTCACGGTATCCGCGACATCGTCTACGCGGTCGGCATGGTGCCCGCGAAGCTGGGCCAGGCACTTGCGCTGCGCCGGCAAGGTTGCGACCTGAAGCTGGTCGCCGACAGCCTGCCGGCCGCTCAAGCAATCGCCGAATTCGGGCGCGCACATGGCGAGCGCTTCGAAGTGTGGATCGAGGTCGACGTCGACGGCCATCGCTCGGGCATTCCACCCGACGCCGACCTGCTGATCGACGTGGGCCGCGCACTGGTCGACGGCGGGATGGTGCTCGGCGGCGTGCTGGCGCACGCGGGTTCCAGCTACGAATACGACACGCCCGAAGCGCTGGCGGCGATCGCCGAGCAGGAACGCAGCCGCACCGTGCGGGCGGCGGAGCGCCTCCGGGCCGCCGGGCTGCCCTGCCCGGTCGTGAGCATCGGTTCGACGCCCACCGCGCTCGCGGCGGAACACCTCGACGGCGTCACCGAAGTGCGCGCCGGCGTGTACGTGATGTTCGACCTCGTGATGCACAACATCGGCGTGTGCGACCTGTCCGACATCGCGCTGTCGGTGCTGACCACCGTCATCGGGCACCAGGAAGAGAAAGGCTGGGCGATCGTCGACGCAGGCTGGATGGCGATGAGCCGCGACCGCGGCACGCAGCGTCAGGCGCGCGATTTCGGCTACGGGCAGGTCTGCACCGAACACGGCGACGTGCTCGGCGACTACCTGATGAGCGCCGCCAACCAGGAGCACGGGATCGTGTCGTGCGCGGGCTCGCCCGACTCCGCCATCGCGCAGCGGTTTCCGATCGGCACCCGCCTGCGCATCCTGCCGAATCACGCGTGCGCCACCGGTGCGCAACATCCCGAGTATCAAGCGATCGGCGAAGACGGCGGCGCGCACACGTGGCCGCGCTTCTACGGGTGGTGAGCAAAACCGTGCGCCCACGCCGCCACGTCGATTGATTGACTATTTATCCAAATCTGGACAAAATTTAAACTACTCCGATTCACCTTGCGCCGAAAGCGCTTGCCTGAACATGCCGACAGACGCCCGACTCCTGCTTCTCGACCGCGATGCCGTCGCACCCGCCCTCCAGGCCGCGCAAGTAACGGCGGCGGTTCGCGAAGCCTTCGTGCTGCACAGTCAAAGGGCCGGGCGCGTGTTCCCGGTGGTCCGCGAGAAGCTGCACACCGGCGGCGTGTTCGGCATCAAGTCGGGCGATGTCGCGAATCAGGATCTGCTCGGTTTCAAGGCGGCCGGGTTCTGGCCCTGCAACCGGGCGCTCGGCGGCGAACCGCATCAGGCCACCGTCGCGCTGTTCGACCCGGCCACCGGCCGACCGCTGTGCATCATGGACGGCAATGCGATCACCACCGCGCGAACCGGCGCCGCCGGCGGCCTCGGGCTGCATCTGCTCGCACGTCGCGACAGCACGCGAATCTGCGTGTTCGGCACCGGCGTGCAGGCGCGCGTCCAGCTCGACTACGCGCTCGGGCTGCTGCCGCAACGGTGCACGGTGCGGTACGTGAACGTCAGCGGCGAACCCGATCCCGTATTCGAATCGGCGTTCCGGGAACGATGCACGATCGCCGTGGCGCGCGACCGGAACGACGCGGTGGCCAATAGCGACGTGGTCATCACGGCAACGCCCGGCGGCGGCCCGCTGTTCGATGCGGATGCCGTTCAGCCGGGCACCCACCTGACCTGCGTGGGCGCCGATACCGCCGGCAAGCGCGAGTTGCCGGCAGGCGTGCTGGAACGCGCGCGGATTTTCGTGGACGATCACGATCAGGCGCGCAGCATCGGCGAGTGCCAGTGGGCGCCGGATTTGCCACGCACCGAAATCGGTGACATCCTCGCCGGAACCGCGACGGTCGACCGCGCGCCGCACGAGATCACCGTCTTCGACATGACCGGGCTCGCGCTTCAGGACCTGACCGTCGCACGCTTCCTGTATCGGCAGGCCCTCGAAAACGGCACCGGAATCGCCATTCCGTGGCCCTGGTAAACGAAACTCCCCGTCAACCTCTATGCGTCTCACCCAAGTTTCCGCTCTCTCGTTCGACCTGGACGACACCCTGTGGCCGTTCGGGCCGTCCGTCGTACGGGCCGAAGGGGAGCTTCGCACGTGGCTGATCGAGCATGCGCCCGGCACCGCGAGCGTGTTGCCCACGCAGCAGGCGCTGAGCGAGTTGCGTGAGGAATACGAACGATTGTGCCCCGAGCTCGCCGGCGACTTCCGTGCAATGAGAATCGGCTCGATCAGGCTTGCGCTGGAGCGGGCGAACGAAGATGTCGCGCTCACCGACCGTGCGTACGCAGCCTTCTATGCCGCGCGCAACCGGGTCGAATTCTATGAGGATGCATTGCCGGCGCTCGCGTGGTTGAGCGCGCGGTTTCCGTTGATCGCAGTGACCAACGGCAACGCGGACCTCCGGCTGACCGGCGGCGGCGAATTCTTTCGTGCGACGCTCAGCGCGCAGGCGTTCGGGGTCGCGAAGCCGGAGGCCGGGATCTTCCATGCGGCGGCGGAAGCGCTCGATGTGCAGCCGGCGGAATTGCTGCATGTCGGCGACGATTATCACCTCGATATCGTCGGTGCATTGAACGCGGGGCTTCAGGCGGCGTGGGTCGTTCGCGATACGCATCCGGAAGCGGAGCGGGTTCAGCAGCAGGCCGCGACGCCGCACCTCACGCTCAGCGACCTGTCGATGCTGTGTCGCATGCTTGGCGGGCCTGACGACGTCGTGTGAGCGTCTGCGTGCGCCGCGTTCGCGACGCACGCTTCACCACCATGAAACGCGGCTGACCGCCGTTCGCCGACCGTGCGAACGTAATGGCCGGTCACGCCGATGCGCACATGACCGACCGCCGCTCGTCACGCCGCCTTGCGCGCGTCCGCGATCCGCTGCGGCGCCTTCGGCCGCGCATACAACCGCTCCAGATACGCGCGCAGCTGCGGGAACGATTCGATCAGGTTGCACTCGCCGGCCCAGTCGATCAGGTAGGCCGTCACGCAATCGGCCACCGTCAGCGTGTCGCCGACGATGAACTCGCGCCCTTCGAGATGCTTGTCGAGGATCGCGGCCATCGTCCTGAAATCCTCGCGCGCCAGTTCGATATCCGCTGGCGAGCGCTTCTCCGGCGGATAGATGAACGAGTGCCGCGTGATCCGCCACAGCGGCTGCTCGAGCTCCGTCACCGCGAACATGACCCACCGGTAAGCCTCTGCCCGCAGCGCCGGATCGACCGGCAGCAGCGCCTTCTCCGGGTACTTGTCCGCGAGATACAGCACGATCGCGGCCGATTCGGGAATCACGAGGTCGCCGTCCACCAGCACGGGCACCTTGCCGGCCGGATTGAGGCGCAGGAATTCGGGCCGCTTGTGCTCGCCCTGAAGCAGGTTCACCGAGATGAACTCGAAATCGGCATCCAGCTCCTTCAGCCCCCACAGCGCGCGTTGCGAGCGGGTGCCGGCAAATCCGTAAAGCTTCATCGCCAGTCTCCATCCAGAATGTCGGGAACATCTCCACGTGCCGGCCACCGCGCATCGCCGATACACGACGCCTGGCCTCGCCCGTCGTTCATGCGCCGGGAATCGCGAGCACCGGCATCACGTCGATCGCCACGCCCGGAAACAGCGTGAAATGCGGATGGCCCTCGAACAGCGCGGCCGCCGCGTCGTGCGAGGCTGCCCGCACGACAGTGAAGCCGCTCATCGCGTTCGCCGTGTCGGTGACGCCGGCCGCATCGATGGTCTTGGTCTTGCCGAGCGGCCCGCCCATCTCGACGATCGCGTCGCGATGCCGGTCGACCCATGCATGCCATGCGGCGATGCCGTCGCGCTCGCGCGTGCGCCGCTCCTCTTCCGGCAGCGCCATCCAGGCCTTCATGGCCGGGCTATCCTTGGTTCCGAGAAAAACCGCGAGATACAACTGTTGTTGAGCACTCATGCTGTCTCCTCCGGTGACGGACGCAACGGGCTGTCGCGCCTCGACCTTGACAAGATAGGTTGATATCAACACAATTGCAACATGGCACGAAAAGAAAAGCTCCCTTTCGAAACGACGCTGATGGTGCGCGATTGCTGCCTGTGCCTGCACATGCAGCGCGCGGCGCGCAATCTTGCGCGGATTTTCGACGATGTGCTGCGTCCGCTGGATCTCACCAACGGCCAGTTTTCGCTGCTGATGTCGCTGAACCGGCCGCAGCCGGCGCCGATGAAGTCGGTCGCGTCGCTGCTCGCGATGGACCGCACCACGCTCACCGCCGCGCTCAAGCCGCTCGAGCGGCGCGGCCTGGTCACGATCATGCAGGATCCGGACGACCGGCGCAGCCGCCTGCTCGAACTGACGCCGGCCGGCCACGACCTGCTCGCCGAAGCATTTCCACTGTGGCAGCAAACGCACGCCGAGATCGAACAGCCGTTCGCGCCGGGAGAAGTCGATCAGTTGCGCGGCCAGTTGCGGGCACTGTCGGTCGATCCGGCCGCGCGCGACTGAACCTGCGCGCGGCCGATCGCTCGACTCCTGCCATTCCTTGTCAGTTGTCATCGGACGAATCCGTCGCGGCGCCCGATTCGGTGGCAATATCGCTCGGCACGACAACCGATCCGGTTTTCCACAAGGAGACGCAAGCATGAGCAGCAACGAGAAGGGCGCGTATTTCCGTTCGCTTCACCGCGCGGGCCAGCCGCTGGCGCTGTTCAACGTGTGGGACGCCGGCAGCGCGCGCACGGCGGCCGACGCGGGCGCCGTCGCGCTGGCGACCGGCAGCTGGTCGGTTGCAGCAGCCAACGGTTTCGTCGACGGCGAGCAGATGCCGCGCGCGCTGATGATGGAAGTACTCGAGCGGATCACGCGCGCGACCGACCTGCCCGTCACCGTCGACCTCGAAAGCGGGTATGGCGAGCGCCCGGAGGATGTGGCCGAAACGATCGCGCTGAGCATCAAGGCCGGCGCGATCGGCTGCAACCTCGAAGACAGCTTCCCGGCGACGGGCGACTTGCGCGACGTCGACGCAGCGGCGGCCCGTCTCGCGGCAGCACGGCAGGCCGCGGATCGCGCGGGCGCCGACTACTTCATCAACGCGCGCACCGACGTGTTTTTCAAGGCGCCGGCCGATACGCACGACGAGCGCCTGCTCGACGCCACGCTGGCCCGCGCGCGTGCTTATGCCGCGGCCGGTGCCGATGGCCTGTTCGTGCCGGGGCTGCGCTCGCCGGCGCTCATTCGCGCGCTGACGGCCGCGTCGCCGCTGCCGGTGAACGTGATGCGCGTCACGGCCACGCCGACGCTCGCCGACTTCGCGGAATACGGCGTGGCCCGCATCAGCCACGGGCCGTATCCGTACCTGCAGGCGATGAAGACGCTGGCGGAGATGGTCAGGCAAGGCGGCTGATCGATTCGCGGGACGGCCGGCCGCGCGCGCATCGAACGATTACATGACATGTAATTGGCGCACGACACGGCCGATCCTACGCTTCGGGTGTCGCGCCGCCATTCCGGCGGCGCTCATCCCCGGAGACATCATGTCCGCCTATCCGCTTCATACGATCGACTCGGCACCGGCCGAATCGAAGCCCGTCCTCCAGCAGCTCCAGCAAACCTTCGGTATCGTCCCGAACATCGCGGCGACCATGGCCGCGTCACCGGTGCTGATCAACGGCTTCATCGGCCTGTTCGAGCGTGTGCACACGAGCAGCCTCACCGAGCCGCAAATCCAGACGCTCCTGCTCACCAATGCGGTCACGAACGCGAGCGAATGGCCGGTCGCGTTCCATACCGCGCTTGCGCTGAAACAGGGTGTGACCCACGCCGACGTCGACGCGATCCGCCATGGCAGCCTGCCCGGCGACGCGAAACTGGCCGCATTGTCGGCCACGGCACGCAAGCTGATCGACACCCGCGGCCGCCTGCCCGATGCCGACCGGCAGTCGTTCCTCGACGCCGGCTTCAGCGCCGAACAGTTGCTGGAGGTGATTGCGGTGGTCGCCGCATCGACGATCACGAACTACGTCGGCAGCGTGACGCGACCCGCGCTCGAAGCGCCGTTCGACGCATTCGCGTGGCATGCGAACGCCGCATGAGTCCGATATAGTCGATCGCGTCGCTCACGGAACGCCCAGGGAGGCACGATGAACGCCAGCCGCCGCGATCAGCACGCGCCGCCGCACGAACTGGGCCAGTTGCTGCGCTACTGGCGCGACGTGCGCGGCGTGAGCCAGCTCGACCTGTCGCTCGACGCGGGTATCTCGCAGCGCCAGATCAGCTTCATCGAAAGCGGGCGCAGCGTGCCGGGCCGCGACACGCTGCTGACGCTCGCGCAAACTCTGGACGTGCCGCTGCGCGAGCGCAACGCGCTGCTGCTCGCGGCCGGGTATGCGCCGGTGTATTCGGAGGCGCCGTGGGATGCGCAGGAGATGCACGGTGTGATCCGCGCGCTCGAACGGGTCGTGCGCCAGCACGATCCGTTTCCGGCGATCGTGATGGATCGCCACTGGAACGTGCTGATGACCAACGACGCGGCACCACGCTTTTTCGGCTGCTTCATCGACATGGCCGCGCGCGACGGCCCGCGCAACCTGCTGCGCCTGATGTTCGATCCGCACGGCATGCGGCCGTTCGTGGCCGACTGGGATACGGTGTCGCGCAGCCTGCTGCAGCGCGTGCATCGCGAATCGGTCGGCCGCGTGATCGACGACGACACGCGGCGGCTGCTCGACGATCTGCTCGCCAGCCCCGATGCGCCGCGCGACTGGAAAACGCCGCCGGCGCCGGCCGCCGCACCATCGCTGCCGGTCATCCCGATCGGCTTCGTGCACGAAGGCGTCGTGCTGCGTTACTTCTCGCTGGTCACGACGGTGGGGACGCCACAAAGCGCCGCCGCGCAGGAGCTGCGCATGGAGTGCATGTTCCCCGCCGACGACGAGACCGAAGCGCGCCACCGGCACCTGCTCGACACGCACGCACCAGCGCGCTGAGCGGCGGGCCGGGCGGCCCGCCGGTGCAAGGTCATTCCGCGAGCGCGGACACCACGCCGACGCGCTTCGGCACACCGGTCACGATCGTTGCGACCGCAACGGCCAGCACGACGGCCGCGGCGATGAACACGCCGGCCGCGCCGTTCGCGTCGAACACGACGCCACCGGCCGCCGCGCCCGTCGCGATCGCGAGCTGGATCGCCGCGACGATCAGCCCGCCCGCGCTCTCGGCTTCATCGGGTACGGTGCGCGTGACCCACGTCGACCATGCGACGGGCACGCCGCCGAACGCCATCCCCCACAACGCGACGAGCACCGCGTCGACCATCGGCGCGCGGCCGAGCGCGACGAGCGCGACGCCGAGCACGACCATCAGCGCGGGCATACCGATCAGCATCGGCCGCAGACGGTGTTCGAGCACGCGGCCGGCGAGCGACGTGCCGACGAAGTTCGCGATGCCGTAGCCGAGCAGGATGGCCGACAGCCCGTTCACGCCGACACCGGCAACTTGTTCGAGGAACGGCCGCAGGTACGTGAAGAACGCGAAGTGGCCGGTGAACACGAGGATCGTCGCGAACATCCCGAGGCCAACGGTCGGCCGGCGCAGCACGTCGATCAGCGTGCGCAGCCGCGTCGTGCCGCTCGGCGGCATCGACGGCAGCGTGACGACCTGCGACACGAACGCGATGCCGCCGAGCACGGCCGCGATCAGGAACACGTTGCGCCAGCCGATCAGGTGCCCGAAGTAGCTGCCCATCGGCGCCGACGCGATCGTCGCGACCGCCACGCCGCTGAAGATGATCGACAGCGCGCGCGGCACCATCGCCGTCGGCACGAGCCGCATCGCGGTGGCCGTCGCCATCGTCCAGAAGCCGCCGAGCGCGACGCCGAGCACGACACGGCCGATCAGCAGCGTCGTCAGGTTCGGCGCGAACGCGACCGCCAGGTTCGATGCGACGAGCAGCACCGAAAATACGAGCAGCACGCGCCGCCGGTCGATCGTGCGCGTCAGCGCCGAGATCAGCAGGCTCGTGACCAGCGCGACCGTCGCGGTGGCCGTGACGGCCTGCCCGGCCACGCCTTCGGTCACGCCGAGACTCTCGGCCATCGGCGTCAGCAGGCTGGCGGGCAGGAATTCGGCCGTGACGAGCCCGAAGACGCCGAGCGTCATCGCGAATACCGCGCCCCAGGCCGGTTCGCGGGGGGCCGCCATCGAGGCGGCCGAGGAGATTCCGGGATTCATGCGTGGTTCCGTGTCGGTTAGGGAAAATACTGATGACGGCGTATCGTAAGGAACCACGACAGGACGGTCTATGACATACAATCCGTTCTTATTGATCGATCGTCCGAATCTCGAAATGTCCGAGCCCCTGCTTCCTCCCATCCCCGACGTGCACGACCTCGTCAGCGAGCTGCTGCTGGGGATGCGCCTGAGCGGCGTCCAGTACCGCCGCATCCAGGTCGCGCGGCCGTTCGGGCTGAACTTCGGCCACGTGACGGGCCGCGCGCAGTTCCATTTCGTCGGGCGCGGGCCCGTGCTGCTGCGCGACGCGTCGGGCGACACGATGCGGCTCGAGGCCGGCGACGCGATCCTGCTGCCGCACGGCGGCATGCACGCGCTGGTGTCGGACCCCGATGCGCCGTGCCGCGAGATCAACGGCTTCGAGGTCGCGAAGATCTGCGATACGGTTGCGTCGGTGGCGTCGGCCGGTGCGTCGCCCGCCAGTTGCGCGACGACCGAGCCGGGCGCCGGCGATGCGCTGATCTTCAGCGCGTGCATGGAGCTCGATCTCGGCGGCATGCAGCCGCTCGTCGGCACGATGCCGGAGTTCATGCACGTCGGCACGCTGCTCGCGCGCTACCCGGAAATCCGCCCGATGCTCGACGCGATGGAGCGCGAAGCGTGCTCGGCGCGCGCGGGCTTCGCGGGCATCCTCGCGCGGCTCGCGGATGTGGTCGCGGCGTTCATCGTGCGCGGCTGGGTCGAGTGCGGATGCGGCGACGCGACCGGCTGGGTGCAGGCGCTGCGCGAGCCGAAGCTCGGCCGCGCGATCGTCGCACTGCATCGCGACCCGGGCCGCAACTGGAGCGTGGCGGAGCTCGCGACCGAAGCAGGCGTGTCGCGCTCGGTGTTCGCCGAACGCTTTCTCGCGGCGACCGGGATGACGCCGGTGCGCTACCTGACCGAGCTGCGGATGCGACTCGCCGCGCAATGGATCACGCGCGACCACGAGACGATCGAGGCCGTCGCGTACCGGCTCGGCTACGGCTCGCTCGCCGCGTTCAGCCGCGCGTTCAAGCGCGTGGTGGGCAAGCCGCCGGGTGCGGTGCGTGCGGATGGCGAGGTGGCCAGCCCGCACTGAGCATCGCCGGCAACCACCGGATGCATCATCAACGCCATTAATACAAAGAATCAGAAAACGCACTTTTACTTATTGTTTTTGGCTTCCGATAAAGGCGCACCTGCCGCGCACGCCGCGCGGCCCGTCATCTCAACGCTGACCGCCCCACCCCGGAGAAAGCCATGGCCACGGTTCGTCCCGCCGCCTCATCCCCCGCGCTTCATGCTGCCCCCAACGACCTGAAGCGCATCGCCGTCGCGAGCGTGATCGGCACGACGGTCGAATGGTATGACCTGTTCGTGTTCGCAACCGCGTCCGCGCTCGTCTTCAACAAGGTGTTCTTCCCGAGCTTCGTGCCGCTCGTCGGCACGCTGCTCGCATTCGGCACCTTCGCGTCCGCGTATCTCGCACGCATCGTCGGCGCCGCGCTGTTCGGCCACTTCGGCGACCGGCTCGGACGCAAGTCGATGCTGCTGGTGTCGCTGGTCCTGATGGGCTGCGCGACATTCGCGATCGGCCTGCTGCCGAGCTATGGTGCGATCGGCATCTGGGCGCCCGTGTCGCTGCTGACGCTGCGCATCGTCCAGGGGCTCGCGCTCGGCGGCGAATGGGGCGGCGCGGTACTGATGGCGGTCGAGCATGCGCCCGCCGGCAAGCGTGGCCTGTTCGGTTCGTGGGTGCAGGTCGGCGTCCCTGCCGGCACGCTGATCGCGAATCTCGCATTTCTCGTCAGCAGTGCGATGCTGTCGCCTGCAGCACTGCTCGCGTGGGGCTGGCGCATTCCGTTCCTTGCGAGCGCGCTGCTCGTCGGTGTCGGCCTGTATATCCGCCTGAACACGACGGAAACGCCGACCTTCGTGAAGGTCAAGGAAGCCGCCGCGCAGGTGAAGCTGCCGATCGCCGCGGTGCTGGGCCGTTACGGCAAGCAGGTCGTGCTCGGCGGCGTCGCGACGATGTCGACCGGCACCGCTTTCAACCTGATGGTCGCGTTCGGCCTCACGTACGGTACGCAGACGCTCGGCTACTCGCGCGGCGCGATGCTGTCGATCGCGTTGATCGCCTGCGCGCTCTGCATCGTGATGCTGCCGCTGTTCGGACGCTTGTCGGACCGCATCGGTCGCAAACCCGTGATCTTCGGCGGCATTCTCGCCGAGGCGCTGTTTGCGTTCCCGATGTTCTGGCTGCTCGACAGCCGCGAGTTGTCGCTTGCGCTCGCCGGCTACCTGCTGATGATGACCGCATTCGCGGCAAACTACGGGCCGATCGCGACCTTCCTCGCCGAATTGTTCGGCACCGAAGTGCGCTATTCGGGGCTGTCGGTCAGCTACATGCTGTCGGGCCTGCTCGGCAGCGCGGCAACGCCGATCGTGACCACCGCGCTACTCTCCGCGACCGGGCGCGGCTCGTCGGTCGCGTGGTACATGGTTGCGTCCGCACTGGTATCCGCGCTCGCGCTCCTGCTGCTCACCGAAACGCTGAAACGCGACCTGTCCGCGCACGCGTACCGTGACGAACCGGCCGGTGGACGCGCATGAATCCGGCCAGCCGAACGGTGAATCCCGTGACACGCCCCCTCGATCCGTCGCTCGCGCAGCAACTGCGTGACGTAAGCCTGCCGACGCTCGGCCATTTTCTCGAAACCGGCTTCGCAAATCCGATGCTGCGCGCGCTCGTCCCCGGCGTGAAGCTGGTGGGCCGCGCGGTCACGCTGCAACTGCGCAACCCGGATGCGATCGCGGTCAATCGCGCACTGGCCCGGCTCGGGACGGGCGACGTGCTCGTGATCGACATGCACGGCGACCACACGCATGCGTGTGTCGGCGCCGTCACGGCGACAGCCGCGCAATGCGTGGGTGCGGCCGGCATCGTCGTCGACGGTGTGGCGACCGACCTGCACGAGCTTCGGCAGATCGGCCTGCCCGTCTTCGCTCGCGGCACGAGTGCATTGACGACCAAGCGCCTCGATGACGGCGCCAGCGCATTCGGCATCCCCGTCTCGTGCGGCGGCGTGACGGTCGCGCCGGGCTCGATCGTGGTGGCCGACGACAACGGCGTGCTGTTCGCCGACCCGGCGACACTCGCCGCCGTCATCGACGCCGCACTCGCATCGGACCGCGTGGAGCCTGCGCTGCTCGCCCGCCTGCGGGCCGGCGAACCGGTATCCGACGTGCTGTCCGTCACCGAGCAGCACGAGCATTCGCCGCGCTAATGATCCGCATTAGCACAATGAAATTGACGGGTCGCCCCGCGCGGGCGAACACTACCCCGCCATCACTGCCTGAACATGGAGAGACACCGATGCGATCCTTCGAAGACGCACGCCTGCCGGCCGGCGCGCACGACTGCCCGCCCGACGAATGGGCGATTCGTACCGACCTTGCCGCGCTGTACCGCCTCGTCGCGCATTTCCGCATGACGGACATGATCGACACGCACATCTCGGCGCGCCTGCCCGGCGACACGCCGACGTTCCTGATCAACCGCTACGGCGTGCTGTTCCATGAGATGCGCGCGTCCGATCTCGTGAAGATCGACGCGCACGGCAACGTGATCGACGCGCGTGCAGCCGGCGAGCCGGCACGGTTCCGCGTCAACGCGGCGGGCTTCACGATCCATTCCGCGGTTCATGCCGCGCGGGACGACCTGCACTTCGTCGTCCACACGCATACCGCCGCGGGCATCGCGGTGTCCGCACAGGAACACGGCCTGCTGCCGATCAGCCAGCATGCGCTGAAGTTCTACGAAAAACTCGGCTATCACGACTACGAGGGCATTGCGCTCGACCTCGCCGAACGCGAGCGGCTGGTGCGCGATCTCGGCACGCACAAGGCGATGATCCTGCGCAACCACGGCCTGCTCGCGGGCGGCGCCACCGCCGCCGAGGCGTTCCACGAAATCTACTTCCTCGAACGCGCGTGCCAGGCGCAGGTGCAGGCGCTGGCCGGCGGCGCAAAGCTGATCGTGCCGCCGGCCGACGTCTGCCGGCGCACGGCCGCTCAATTCACGCGCGACGATTCGGCCGACATCGCCGACACCGCGTGGCGCGCGGCGCTGCGCCTGATCGACGATCCCGCGTCCGACTACCGCTGCTGAAACTCCTTCGTCATGCGCCGGCCATCCGGGCCGGCCTCTGCCACTGCTTCCGATGACTACTATCGCACTCCTCAGTAAAAACTACGACATGTCGCATCTCGTCGACTCGATCCGGCGCGCGGCGCCGGCCTTCGACGTCGTGATGCACGGCGAACCGGGCGCCGCCGACGCGGAAATCGCCGCGTGCTGGGATCCGCCTCATGGCGCGCTCGCCGCGATGCCGAACCTGCGGCTCGTCCACAGCATCGCGGCCGGCGTCGACAACATCCTCGCCGATCCCGCGCTGCCCGCACTGCCGCTGTGCCGCGTCGTCGATCCGCAACATGCACGCGGCATGAGCGAATTCGTCACCTGGGGCGTGCTGCATTTCCACCGCCGGCTCGACCTCGCGATGCGCAACCAGCAGGCGGCACGCTGGTTTCGCCCGGAACAGGCGCATCCGTCGCAATGCACCGTCGGCATCATGGGGCTCGGCGAGATCGGCGGCCGGGTTGCTGTCGATCTCCAGCAACGCGGTTACGCGGTGCGCGGCTGGGCGCGCCAGCCGCGCGCGCTGCCCGGTGTCGACCTGTTCGAACACGAAGACGGCCTGCACGCGTTTCTCGCCGGTACCGACATCCTCGTATGCCTGCTGCCGCTCACCGATGAAACGCGCGGCATCCTGAATGCGGCAACGTTCGACCGGCTGAAGCCGGGCGCAAAGCTGATCCACGTCGGACGCGGCGAGCACCTCGTCGTCGCCGATCTTGCCGTGGCGCTCGAACGCGGCCAGCTCGGCGGCGCACTCGTCGACGTGTTCCCGGTCGAGCCACTGCCGGCCGACGATCCGCTATGGCGTGCGCCGAACCTGATCGTCACGCCGCATATGGCGTCGGTCGCCAGCTCCGACACGATCGGCCAGCAGGTCGCGCAGAACGTGCAGCGGCTGCTGGACGGCGAGCCGCTGCGCAACGTGGTGGATGTCGCGCGCGGCTACTGAACGCCGGCGGCCGCGTGCATGCGCTTCGGCTGCCCGGGTCACGGCGCTGCCGGTGCGTCCGGCGCTTCCTCACGGTCGAGAAACGCGTTCAGCGCGTCGACGAACGCCTCCTCGGCCGCATTGAGTTTGCGGTCCTGAGACCACAGGAAGTGAATGTCGACATCGGCGACGCCTTCGTCGGGCGGCAAGCGCTGGAAACGTCCGTGCGCGATGTCGTCCCGGACGATGTGCTCGGGCAGGCAGCCGATCCCGAGCCCCGCGAAGATGAAGCGCTTGACTTCGGCCATGCTCGACGACGACGCGATCACGCGCCCGGTGAACCCCATCTCGTCGCGGAAGATCGTCAGCGGCGACATGTGATCGCCGACCTTGTCGCCGGTGAACGACACGAACGGCAGGCCGGCCAGGTCGGCCGTGCGCAGGCCGTCGCGCCCGAACAGCGGATGGTGACGCCCGCAGAACAGCGCGTAGTGCTGGCGCAGGAACACGCGGGCGTCGATTCGCTTCGGCAGCGCACGGCGCGGCGTCAGCCCGAGCGTCAACGCCCGCTGCTGCAGGCTGTTGACGACGTCGGCGCTGCGCATCACCTGGCTTTCGAATTCGATGCGCGGATAAGTCCGATGAAACTCGGCGAGGAAATCGTCGTACGCCGGGAAGTCGATGCCGCTGACGATCCCGATGCGCACGGTGCCCGAGATGTCGTGATCGCGATCGACGTCGGCAAGCGACAGCCGCGAGATCGTGCCGTAGATGTCCTCGGCGATCTGCTGCACCTCGATGCCCGCCTGCGTGACCTCGATGCGCGGCCCGTGCCGATCGACGAGGCGCAGGCCGAGCTGCTCCTCGAGCCGCCGCAGCGCCTGGCTCACGGCCGGCTGCGTGAGGTGCAGGCGCATCGCGGCGCGGCTCACGCTCTTCTCGCGTGCGATCGCGAGAAAGGTGCGCAGCAGGTTCCAGTCGAGGCGGTCGTTCAGGTAGGTGTCGGGGCGATCTTTGCTCATCACGGGTCTCACGACTTCATCATTCGTGAAAATTATACTCAGGATAACGATTAAAAATTGGACTAATTGTTTTTGATTTTCGATAAAGACGACACGACGAACACCGGCCGTTGGGCGGCCGACCGATCAGGAACCTTGACGATGCTGAAGATCAATGCGGAGCGGCTCTGGCAGAGCCTCATGGACATGGCGCAAGTGGGTGCGACCGCGAAAGGCGGCGTGCGCCGCCTCGCGCTGACCGACGAAGACGCGGCCGGACGCACGCGCTTCGAGACGTGGTGCCGGGACGCGGGACTCACGCTCACCGTCGACCGCGTCGGCAACCTGTTCGCGCGGCGCGCGGGCCGGCGGCCGGACGCGGCGCCCGTCGCGAGCGGCAGCCACCTCGATACCCAGCCGGAAGGCGGACGCTTCGACGGCGTGTATGGCGTACTCGCTGCGCTCGAGGTCGTGCGCACGCTGAACGACGCGGGGATCGACACCGAACGGCCGATCGAGATCGTCGTGTGGACCAACGAGGAAGGCGCGCGGTTCACACCCGCGATGCTCGGCTCCGCCGCGTTCACCGGCGTGATGCCGCTCGACGCGGCGCTCGCGTCACGCGATGCGGCGGGCGCAAGTGTCGCCGATGCGCTCCGCGCGAGCGGCTATGCCGGCGAGCGTGCGGTGCCCGGCACCCCGTTCGACGCCTATTTCGAAGCGCATATCGAACAAGGGCCGGTGCTCGAGGAAAACGGCGTGCCGATCGGCGTCGTCACGGGCGGCCAGGCGATCCGCTGGCTCGACGTGCGCGTCACGGGGCAGGCCGCCCATGCGGGCACGACGCCGATGCAGTACCGGCGAGATGCGCTGTTTGCCGCCACCGACATGGCGGCCGAAC
Source organism: Burkholderia lata (assembly GCF_902499335.1). Taxonomy (GTDB): domain Bacteria; phylum Pseudomonadota; class Gammaproteobacteria; order Burkholderiales; family Burkholderiaceae; genus Burkholderia; species Burkholderia lata_B. The sequence goes on from NZ_CABVQK010000001.1 coordinate 575,245, forward strand.
TCGAGGCGATCGCGGCCGAATACTTCCCGCTGGGACTGACGACGATCGGCGAATGGCAGATCCGCAATGCGTCGCGCAACACGATCGCGGGCGACGTCGCGTTCACGGTCGACCTGCGCCATCCGGACGACGCGGCGATCGCCGACATGGAAGCCGCCGTGCGCGCCCGGTTCGGCAAGGTGGCCGCGCGGCGCGGCGTAGCGGTCGAGATCGGCCAACACTGGGTCAGCCCGGCGACGCCGTTCGATCCGGCCTGCGTCGACGCCGTCCAGCACGCGGTCGACCTGCTCGACTATCCGAACCAGCGGATCATCAGCGGCGCCGGACACGACGCGATCCATCTCGCGAAACACTGCCCGACGGCGATGGTGTTCATTCCGTGCGTCGGCGGATTGAGCCACAACGAAGCCGAAGACGCGCTGCCGGCCGATGTGGCGCGCGGCGCGGACGTGCTGCTGCACGCGATGCTCGCGCGGGCAACGCGCGCGTGAGCGGCTCCCCCTTTCCGACCCCGACCCCGACATCGATCCCGACCGTGACCTGCTACCCTGACCGACCGCTGGCCGCGCTGCGACGCGCGTGGCTCTTCGTCCCCGGCGCCGATGCCGCCGCTCACGCCGCCGCGCTCGGCAGCGCCGCCGACGCGATCGTCGCCGACCTCGAGGAAATGACCGCGCCGGCCGACCGGCCCGCCGCGCGCCTCCGCATCGTCGCACTGCTTGGCGCCGCGGCCGCCTGCGGCGCACTCGGCGCGGTGCGGATCAACCCGCTCGAGCAGGACGGCCACGACGATCTCGAAGGCGTGATGCCCGGCCGCCCGGCGGCGATCTTCCTGCCGCATGCGGAAACGCCGGCGCAGCTCGCGCGGCTCGCCGACGCGTTGACCGCACTCGAAGCGCGACACGGCATGCCGGCCGGCTCGACCGAGATCGTGCCGACGATCGAGTCGGCTCGCGGGCTCGTGCACGTCGGCGCGATGCTCGCCGCGAGCCCGCGTATCCGACACGCGATGCTGGCGGTCGAAGATCTCGCTGCGAGCCTCGGCGCGCGCCGCACGCGTGACGGCCTGGAACTGCTTCATGCGCGCAGCCGCTTCCTGATCGAATGCATCGCGGCCGGCTGCGGGCCGATCGACCTGCCGTGCACCTACCTCGCAGCAGACGCCCTCGCGCACGATCTCGACACGTCGACCGGGCTCGGCTTCCGGTCGAAATGCGCGGTATTCGCCGCCCACGTGGACGCGATCAACCGGGCGCTGACGCCGTCCGATGCAGACGCGCACGCGGCGCGTGCGCTGCTGGACGCCTATCGCGCGCAATCGGTATCCGGCCACGCCGCCGCACCCGGGCGCATCGATGCGCCCGACGCGAACAATGCACGCCGGCTGCTCGAACGCCATGCGCAATGCCGGCGCGTTGCCGACGAGCATGCACGGGCGGCGAGCATAAACGCCGCTAATGTTCGGGATTAAAAAACAGAATTTTACGCCCGCATATCGGCGACGGATAAACCGCATTGCGGCACGCCAGGGCCACGCGCGACTTGCCGCCGCGGTGCGGCCGGCTCCCCCATACGAACGACAGGACAGTCCATGTCTCAACCTGCTTCCCAAACGCATCAACCCGTGCGCGCCGCCACCGCGGCGTTCATCGGCACGGCCGTCGAGTTCTACGACTACTACACGTACGCGACCGCCGCCGCGCTCGTGCTCGGCGAGGTGTTCTTTCCGAGCAGCAATCACTTCCTGAGCACCATGGCGTCGTTCGGCACCTTTTTCGTCGGCTTCGTCGCGCGGCCGCTGAGCGGCGCCGTGTTCGGCCACCTCGGCGACCGCATCGGCCGCAAGAAAATGCTCGTGCTGACCATGTTCCTGATGGGGATCGCGACAACCGGCATCGGCCTGCTGCCCGGCTACGCGACGATCGGCATCTGGGCGCCGATCCTGCTGGTGCTGCTGCGGATCCTGCAGGGCATCGCGGTCGGCGGCGAATGGGGCGGCGCCGTGCTGATGGCCAGCGAACACGCACCGGCCGGCCGCAAGACGTTCTTCGCGTCGTTCCCGCAAATGGGCAGCCCCGCCGGACTGATCCTTTCGTTGCTCTCGTTCCGCTTCGTCACGTCGCTCGACCACGAGAGCTTCGTCAGCTGGGGCTGGCGCTTGCCGTTCCTTGCGAGCTTCGTACTGTTGCTCATCGGGATGGCCATCCGGCTCGGCGTGAAGGAATCGCCCGAATTCGAGCGCGTGCGCGATACCAACGCGGTGGCGAAGTACCCCGTCGCCGAAGTGCTGCGCACCGCGTGGGCGCCGATCCTGCTCGCCGCCGCGGCAACGACGATCGGCTCGGCCGGATTCTTCTTCACGAACACGTTCATGATTTCGTACGTGACGACCTACCTCGGCATGTCCAAGTCGTTCATTCTCGACTGCCTGTTCGTCGTCACCGTGATCCAGCTGCTGTCGCAGCCCGTCTCCGCGCTGCTCGCGCAACGGTTCGGCGAAACGCGCTTCCTCGCCTGGGCGGCCGTGCTGTCGATGCTGACACCCTATCCGATGTTCCTGCTCGTTCAGACCCAGAACCCCGTCGCGATCGTTGCCGGCATTTCGTTCGCGGTCGTCACGCTGTCGGCGATCTACGCGGTCATCGCCGGCTTCATGACACCGGCGTTTCCGACACGCGTCCGCTATTCCGGCATCTCGATCGCGTACCAGCTGTGCGCGATGGTCGCCGGCGGCACGACGCCGCTGATCGGCACGATGCTCGCGCAGCAGTTTCGCGGACAATGGCTGCCCCTCGCGGCGTTCTTCACGCTGCTGTCGTTCGTCTCCCTCGTCGGCATCGTCGGGCTCGGGCGGTATTGTCAGCGTCAGCGCGCGGCCGTTCGCGGAACGCTGGTGACCAGCCCGTGACACCGGACCGGTGCGCGACGCGCGCGTAACGCATGAATCCGCCCGCTCAGTCTCCGCCCGCATCCAGCCGGTCGACCAGCGCCGTCGCGCACTGCACGGCAAGCGCCGCGCACTGCTCCGCATCCACGACCGCACCGCTCGCCACGGTGCCCTGCACGATCCGGCCCAGCAATTCCTTCGAGAGATCGGCGATCTCGTGATCCCGTTCCGTCATGATGTCCCTCCTGCGCGTCGACCAATGGCGTCGACGTCTACACTTCCCCTGCCCGTTCAACGCCCTTTCGCCCGCACGACGATCTGCGCCTGCGTGTCGCGTTCGATGCGTTCGAGCGACGTGCGCAGTGCAGTGAACTCGTCCGGCGTACACACCTGACGGCCGAAATCCGCCGTCATCCGCCGCGTGACCTGCACGACCCGCGCGCTTGCATCGAATACGTAATGCGACGTGAAGTCGACGAAGCGGTCGTGCACGGCCGTATCGGCCGGCAGGTCGGTCATCGCGACGTCGGCCGGCAGTGCGATCTGGCCGGTCTCGTCGAACGTGCCGCCGATGCAGCCCCACGGCTGCGTGCGCACGGGTTCGGCGAGCCAGCTCTCGACCTGCGTCGCGATGCCGCCCGTCAGGCTCGACAGCGCGGGCAACGCGGTCGTGCCGTCGGGCCACACGAAATGATCGAGCGTGCCCGATATCGTCACGTCGAACGGTCCGTCGGTCACGTGCCGGTCGCTGGTCGACAGTTGTGCGCGGCCGCGCAGGCCGCTTTGTCGCAGACGGTTGTTCGCAAGCTGCGCGATGACGTCGGGCGTCGCGCGGCGAAACAGGTTGCGTTCGAGTTCGGCCGTCCAGCCGTCGTCCTCGATATACGCATGAAAACGCGTGGCGCCCGGCCCGGCCGCATCGATCTCGACCCGCGCGATGCGGCCGCGCGGCTGCGTGGCCGGCGTGCGCGACAGCACGCCCGTGTCGACGAGCAGCGCGGGACGGTCCATCACGATCGGCGGCAGGTAGCCGAACGCGATGCCGGCCGTCGTCGTGTCCGCAAAGCGTTCGAGATCGGGCAGCCACGTGATCGCGTGGTTGATCGCCCCGCCGCCGTAACCGGGCACCGACGGCAGCGTGTACACGGACCCGAGATTGAGCAGCACCGGTTCGCTGCGGATGCCGACCGCCGCGAGCAGCGCGCCGAACAGCGCGACATGATCCTTGCAGTCGCCGTAGCGGTTGCGCAGGATGTCCGTGACGCGATGCGGCGCGGCCGCCGTTTCGCCGAGAAACAGCCCGACGTAGCGGATGTTCGCCTGCACCCAGTCGTACAGGATGCGCGCCTTGTCGCGCGGATCGGCGGCGCCCGCGGTGAGCGTGCGCGCCAGTTGCGCGACGGCCGGATCGTCCGCGCCCGGATCGGCCGCCGCGTTGCGGTAGCGCGCGGCGAACGCCGCATAGTCGGGCAGCGTCGACACGACGAGCCGGTCGCCGTAGGTCGCGTAGCCGACCGCGCCGCTCTCGATGCGGTCGTACGGCCCGTGCCGATAGTCGAACTCGTAGCGCGTGCGGCCGTTCGCGGTGACCGGCGGCAGCGCGACGTAACCGCGCGCATCCGCGTACAGCGGCATGTCGGCCGGCACGTCGAAGATCAGCCGCTGGCTACCGACCGGCTCGCGCGACGGCTCGACCGTATAGCCGAAGTAGCCGCGGTTGACCGGCTTCGTGCGGGTCTTGCGGAACGCCACGCGCGTGCTCGACCCGGCTTCGACGCCCGGAAACACGACGGTACGCAACAGCCCGTCCTGGAATGTCGGCGCGCCGGCCGAGCGCGGCTCCTGCACGTCGCGGATGGCGTCCGCGCCGACCGGATGCGCGACGCCGTCGCGGTCGATCGTCTCGGCCGCGAGCAGGTCCACCTTCTCGAGATTCTTGTCGAACCACACGTAGCGCTGCGCGACCGCGTCGATGCCGTTCGCATCGTTCGCGCGCAGCGTCGAATCGTCATGCTCGTCGAGCGAACCATCATGCTGGATCACGAATTCGTGGATATCGCTCACGAGCGTGACGGGCGCGTCGCCGCCCGTGTCGAGTGCGTTGCCTGTGCCGCGCACATCGGCCATGGCCACGCCAGCGCCCAGCGCGATCGCGCAGGCGAGCAGGCGACCGGTCCATCGGGAAGGAAAAAGCACCACGTCGAAGCTCTCCGCGCGTTCGTTGCCGGGCGCCAGGGCCGCGCGCCGGCGCGGACGGTTAGATCCGCATGACGCGCACATGACGGCTCGCGCGCCGCATGCCCGTCGTGCGAACCAGTGTGGGTGACGTGCCCGCGAGCGTCAAGCCACGCGGCGGCGAGCCCGCCAGGCTCGCATCGTCGGCCTCGCCACGCCGGCATGCCTGGCGTGCATCCTGTCCCGGGCGAGCGCGCTTTTTTGCATCACGCCGCGACATATACTTGAGAGAGATCATCCATGCGCGCGACGTCGACGGAATGACGCTCCGCCGAACGCGACACGCCGACGTGGGGAAGGAGGCATCATGGCGGTCATCAATAGCGACTTCGAAATGGGGTACCTCGTGATCGCGTTCGCGCTGCTGGGCCTGGTCCTGTTCGGCGCACTGCTGACGGCGCTGCATCTGCGGTGGCACCCGAGACTGGTCGGCGCCGCGCTCGGCGCACTGCTCGGCATCGTGCTGATCGAAGCGATACCGATGCTGACGTGAACACGGTCCGGCGCCCATTCGTCCGATCACGCGCCGTGCGGGGTCGGAACGACCGGCGCCTGCCGCGAAGGCCGTCGTGGCTTCGCCGCTTTGCCTGACCTATCGCCTGGGCGGGATTCGCTCGGTCAGGCTCGTCGCCCCGGTGGCCGGTGAAAGGCCCGAACTCGGCGCGATCCACAAGCCGCTCGCCGTCCTAGTCCGACACGGTGCTGGCGGATGCCACGAAGCGCACCTGCTCGCCCCGAAGCATCGCGTGTTCCGCAACGACGCGGACGCGGTCAGGATCTCGATCGCGCTGGCCACACGCTTCATCGACACGATGCTAGCCGGCACGTTCATGCCCACCGGTTGAAGGCCGGCCGCGGCGCCCTTCGTCCCTCGTCATGCCGGAGGCGACATGGAAAACGGAATCGTCCCAATCCTCGTGCTGCTCGCGCTGCTCGTGTTCGCGGTGCTGTTCTTCACGGCCGGGCGCGGCCGCGACCGCACGCGCGACAAGCTGCTACGCCGGCCCGCGCGACGCTCGTCACGCTCGCATACGCATCGTCATCCGTAATCGCGTCATCACGTCGCGCAAAAAAATCGGCCGGCGGCCGCGCGTCGCACGACACGCATGCCGCCGGCCTTCCAGCGGAGGTCCGGTACCGCGGGCGGCACGCGCCGTGTGATGCGCGCCGCTTCATCCCGTGTCCCGTTACTTGCAGTCGCCCACGCGCTTGCCGCGCCACGTCCATGCGAGCGTGTACGCGCCGGCCTGCGCGTGCTGCCCGTGCAATTGCCCCTTCAGGTCGTAGCTCGTCGGCGTCACGGCGCCCGTCACCGTGCCGTTGCCGCGCCCCTGTTCGTTCGCGCAGGACAGCGCGACCTTCAGCGTCGTGCCCGCGTAGTCCCAGTTCGTGATCGTGCAGTGGACGTTGTCGCGCTGCAGGCGGGCGGCCATCGTCTTGCGCAGGTTCTTCGCATCCGCGTCGGTCAGGCACTGGTCCGGCATCTGATCGGTGCCTTGCGGCAGCGGCTTGCCGTTCAGCGTGTACGCGGTGTCGTCGTGCCAGATGCCCGGCGATACGGTCTGCGCAAAGGAGGTGGCGGCAAAGCCGGCGAGCGCGGCGGCAATCAGCAGTTTCATGAGATCGATCTTCGAATGGACGACGCCCGCGCGGTCACGCGGGCGCCCGGCTTGAACGGAATTACTGCTGCACGAGCTCGACGCGGCGATTCTGCGCGCGGCCCGCGTCGTCGGCATTGGACGCGACCGGCGACAGCGACGCGACACCCTTCGCAACCAGGCGTGCCGGCGCGATCCGGTACGTCGCGGCAAGCGCCTGCGTGACGGCCTCCGCACGCTTCTGCGACAGGTCGACGTTGCGCGCGAGCGGCCCCTGGTTGTCGGTATGCCCGACGATATAGACCTTCAGCGCCGGGTTGGCCGTCAGCAGCTTTGCCATCTCGTCGAGCTGCGCCTTCGACTCGGGCTTCACCTGTGCCTTATCGGTGTCGAAGTAGATGCCGTACAACGCGATCTTGCCCGTCGCGGCAAGCCCCTTCTGCAGCGCGCCGGCATCGACCACCTTCACCTGCCCCGTCTGCATCGGCTTCACCTCGACGACTTCCTCGTAGACGAGCGTACGTTTGTTCGACGCCGAATCGTCCATCACGTGCACGAACACATACGCATCGCCCAACGCGCGCGGCAGCTTTGCGAGAATCGTCCGGTGCTTGTCGCCGAAATTCGCGTCACCGAAACCGGCCTTGCGCATGCGCCCGGAATTGATCACCAGGCTCTGGAAATCGCTGCCGCCGCTCTTGCCGCACTGTTCCGCCGTGCAACGAAACAGGATCTGGAAGCCGCCCTTCTGCAGCGCATCGAGATAGTTGCGCTCGACTTCGAGCGTCGACTTGTCGCCACCGATCGTATAGCCGATGCGCGTGACCTTCCCTTCCAGGTTCAGCCCCTTCGCGGTCTTCTCGTCGTCGACCGGCTGGTTCGGCAGGAACGCCTCGTCGAATGCCGTCTGCGAATAGGCCTTGATCGTCGCGCCTGAAAAGCGCGAGACCAGCGGATGGTCCTTGGCACCGGGCACGTCGCCGGCGGCACACGCGAGCGCGGAAAGCGACAGCAGCACGGCGGCGGACAGCGCGCGCGGGCCGTGGCGCAAGAAACGGGTGGCGGTCGTGGAGGCGGTCGTCATGAAGTCTCTCGGAAAGGATTTATTGTTGATTCGAAGCGCGCGAATCTTACCAAATCTTTCCGACGAAACCAGCGAATTGTTTTCTATTGCTTAAGATCTGACGCGATACGTCAGGTTGAATCGTTTTCATCGGCCAGGCGAGCCGTCTCGCCCGCCCGCTACCCGACATTCATCGGCAACAGCACCATCTGCTTGCCCTCGACGTGCAGGCGCGCCTGCAGTTCGACGGGCGTCTGGTTGTGCAGCCAGGCCGTGAGGAAATTCACGCGCCGGAAGATCAGCTTGCTCGCGAAGCACACCGAGTTCGGATACTCGTCGAGCGTCGACGACGCGAGGTTCATGAATTCGACGACGGGATTCGTGCCGAACGCGATCCGGTAGTCGGCCGCGATGCCGTTGCGGCGGCAGTGCGCGACATAGTAGTCGAGCGATTCGGTGATCGCATGACGCAACCGTTCAAGATGTTCGTGGCCGTCGTATGCCTTCGCATCGACTTCGCCGACCGCGAGGAAGATCACGTTGCGGAAATGCCCGGGAAACAGCCGGTTGACCCACAGCAGCGCGTGCATGCTCGCGCCGCGATGCTTGCCGACCAGCAGCACGGCCGTCGGCTGCAGCGGATCGGGCTTGCCCGGCGCGGTCGCCTCGTCGACTTCGGGCGTCTTCCCCGAGAACAGCGCGTCTTCCTTCGCGAGCTGCGCACGCGTATAGGCGTAGTGGCGGTTGATCATGAAGCACAGCGCGATCACCGCGCTCGTCACGAGCACCGTGAGCCAGCCGCCCGCCGTGAACTTCTCGATCAGCGTGATGACGAGCACGGTCGCCGTCACGCTCAGCCCGAGCGCCGACAGGAAGAAGTGCTTGAACCAGCCCTGCTCGCTGCGATGGCGCCACCAGTACGTGCACAGCCCGAGCAGCGACAGGCTGAACGTGAGGAACACGTTGATGCTGTACAGCACGACGAGCACGTCGACACTGCCGTGCGTCCACAAGAGGATCAGCAGGCTCGACAGCCCGACGACGATGATCCCGTTCTGCCGCACGAGACGCCCGGACAGGTCGCGGAAATGGCGCGGCACCCACGAATCCGACGCCATGTTCGACAGCACGGCCGGGCCGTCGAGGAAGCCGGTCTGCGCGCCGACCATCAGCAGTCCGGCCTCGAACGCGAGCACGGCCGCGAGCAATGCGTGGCGCGCGAACGCCGAGCCGAGCCCGAGATGGTCGATCACGCTGCCGAACACGACCGCGTTGAGCGTCTGGCCTTCGACGGGCCGCGCGTGCCACAGCATGTACAGCAGGATGATGCCGCCGGCCGTGAACGCGAGCGACGTCGACATGTACCACATCGTCACCTTGCCGTTCGGCACGCGCGGGTCCGCCAGCATGTTCACGTTGTTCGACACGGCCTCGAGGCCCGTATAGGTGCCGCCGCCGAGCGAGAACGCGCGCATCAGTAGCGCGAGCATCACGAATACGCCGAGCGACTGCGACATCCCGTGTGCCTCGTGCACGGCATCGGGCACGATCATCGCGAGGTTGCTGCCGTGCACGGCAACGCCGTACACGATCAGCGCGAAGTGCAGGATCACGAAGCCGATGAAGATCGGCAGCAGCACCATGATCGATTCGCGCATCCCGCGGAAATTGAGCCCCGTCATCAGCAGGATCAGCACGATCTCGGTCGTGAGCTTGAACGCCTGCGCGCTCACCGGCAGCAGGCTGAAGAATGCGTCGACGCCGCTCGCGAGCGACGTCGCGACGGTCAGCACGTAGTCGACCAGCAATGCCGCGCCGGATACCAGCCCCGGCTTCGACCCGAGCAGCGACGTCGCGACGCGGTAGCCGCCGCCGCCCGTCGGGAACAGCTCGATCACCTGGTTGTAGCCGAGCGCGATGATGAACACGGTCGCCGCCGTCGCGAGCGCGAGGAACAGCGCGAGCGGCGTGTGATGCGCCAGCGCGAGAAACGCTTCTTCCGGGCCGTAGCATGACGACGACAGCCCGTCGGCGCCGAGCCCGACCCAGGCCAGCAGCGGCGTCACGGCGATCGCATGGCGCGTGCGTGGATCGAGCGGATCGAGCGGCTTTCCGACGAGCAATTGCCAGACCTTCTCAACTCTTGTCACGACGCCTCCCGAGCGCGATACGCCGAAGCCTCCCCATCAACGATAAATGAGCTGCCGATCAACTTCCAGTCCGCACATTCCATAGGAGAATGGCGAATCCGGACAATTTTCTTTCAGGATGCCGACGTATTTCCGACTAATCGATGACATTACGTCATACTGCGGACGCGTGAAGCGACTGCACCGTCAATCGGCCTCGCCGAGCACGCGTGCCAGCAACCGCGAAACGCCGGCGAACGCCGGAAACGGCGCGGTGATCACGAACGTCGGAATGCGCGCGAGATAGCCCGCGAAACGGCCTTTCGCCTCGAAGCGCGCGCGAAACGGCGAAGCATCGAAACGCGCGCCGAGTCGCGGCACCACCCCGCCGCCGATATGGATGCCGCCGGTCGCGCCGAGCGTCAGTGCCAGGTTGCCCGCGAGCGTCCCGAGCATGCCGCAGAAGCAATCGAGCGTCTCGCCGCAATCCGGATCGCCCGCGAGCATGCGCTCGACGATGACGGCCGGATCGGTCTCGACGACCGCACGGCCGTCGCGCGCAGCCAGCGCCTCATGAATCACCGCGATACCGGGGCCGGCCGCGAGCCGCTCGAACGACACGTGCGGCCAGCGCTTGCGCGCATGGGCGAGCACCCGATCCTCGCGCTCGTCCGACGGCGCGAACGACACGTGCCCGCCTTCGCCGGACAGCGGCACCCACGCGTCGCCCGCACGCACGAGCGCCGACACGCCAAGCCCGGTACCGGCCCCGAGCACGCCGATCGTGCCGCCCGCCTGCGCGCATCCGCCCCCCACCTGTCGCCGGTGCCCGGCCGGCAGGTACGGCACCGCCATCGCCAGCGCCGCGAAGTCGTTGACCACGTGCAGCGTGTCGAACCCGAGCGCCCGGCGCGTCGCATCGACCGAGAAACACCAGTCGAAGTTGGTCATGCGAACCGTGTCGCCGTCCACCGGGTTGGCGATCGCGATCGCCGCGTGACGGACCGGCGCGGCGCCCGCCTCACGCAAGTACGACCGTATCGCGCCCGCGACATCCGTATGGTCGCCGCACCGATACACACGCACGCAGCCGATTGCGCCGCGCGCGGTCTCCAGCGCGAAGCGCGCGTTCGTGCCGCCGATATCCGCCAGCAGGCGGGGGCCGACCGCCCCCGACACGCCGGCACCTGTACCTCCACCGCGGACCGGATCGCTCATCGTGCCTCCCGGAAAGTCGCGGCCCGCCGGGCCCGCACGCCCCGGCACGGCCGCGCCGCGCACCGCGCGAAACGGCTCGGGCCAGCGCCGAACCGCGGCCCGCCCGCTCCTCGCGACAGCGCAAGCGCATCGCCCTCCTTCTGCATCGTCATGGGCAGCTCCATCATGTCGGCTACCACCACCATTCGACCTGCGCGCCGACGGTCGAGCCCGAGCGCGACGTACCGAAAACACCCGTCGTCGACAGCGGATCGCCAGGCGCCGCCGCATCCTGCGCGGCCTGATTCCAGCGCGCGTACGTATAGAACACGCGGAATTCCGGCCGCGACCAGAACGAGCGGTCCATCGCGAGCGTCAGCGCCACGCTCGCCTTGAGCAGCGTGCGCGTCGGTCCCCCGGAAGGCGTGACGCGATCGTGCCCGAAGTCGCCCTGCAGCTTGACGTGCTGCGTGAACGCGTACACGGGCCGCACGCCCATCGACACCCAGGTCTGCGATCCGCCCGCCGGCGCGATGTCGCGCTGGTAGATGCCGACGACCTGCCCGCCGAAGTTCTGCGTGGCCTGCCAGTCGAATGCGTCGAGCACACGAATGCTCTTGTAGCGATTGTCATTGGTCAGCGTCCCCGTGTAGCCGAGTCCGGTGCCGGGACCGACGCCGTACTGCACCGCCAGCTTGTTCTTGCCGCCGAGCAGGTTGGTCTGCACGTGCTGAACCGTGAACGACCATCCGCCGTGCGCGTCCTGCAATACCCCGCTCGCATTCAGTACCGGCGCACGGGCGGGAATGTACGACAGCCCGAACTGCAGTTCGCCGCCCGGATTCGGATGCACGCCCGACAACTGGAGGTCGTGGCGGGTCGCGTAGTTGGGCTGGTCGATATAGTCCTCGCGAAACAGCGCGTAGCTGAGCTTCAGGCCGCCACCGATCGGCACGTTCTCGATGCCGGCGCCGAGGCCGCTCGGGTTCCAGTAATAGAAATCGTCGATGTGGACGTCGTTGCGCCGGTAGTAGATGCGGCCGAACCAGATTCGCGTGCCGTCGAGCCCGGGAATGTCGGTGAGCTGCACATACGACTGCGGCAGGCGAATCCGCCCGTGGTCGCCGTTGAAGGTCGGCGTGCGATCGAGATCGTTCACGAGGCTTGCCATGCCCACCGCGGAAAGCTGCATGCCGTTCGAGAACTTGTAGAGCGTCTGGTCGATCTCGAGTTCGCCGTAGACCTGGCATTCGTTGCCCAGCCGATATTTGCTCGACGCGCCGGGCAGCTGGAAGCAGGCCTGCGAATGGCCGTCGCTGGTTCCGACGCCGGCCCGCATATAGCCGTGGAACTGCGTCCAGGGTGTCAGTTGATTCCATGCCGACGACGGCGTCGGCGTGACCACGTTGGCCGGGCTGGTGTCGGCCGGCACGACGCCGGTCGACTGCGAGAGGCCGCCCGGACCGGTATCGGCGGCCACGGTCGAGACGGGATCCGGCGCCGCATGCAACGCCATCGATGCGGCGGTCAGCGAGCAGGCGGCGGCGAGCCGCGCGAGTCGGAAAGGCATACGCACGCGGCGGCGCGCCGCGCGGCTTGCTTCGTTGAACATGAACGTGTCTCCAAACGTAGGATGCGCGCCGCGTACGATGCGCGGCGTCGTCGAATGTGTATTGATGCCGGGCCGTCCGCCCCGGTTACGGCGTGCCGGCGCGACTGACGCGCCGCACCGGCACGGCGCCCGTCAGCCTGCGACGTCGAGATCGAGATCGAGCACCGGCGGCGCGCAGACGCTCGCCGGTTGCGGTGCATGGATGCGGATCGGCTCGCCCGCTGCCGCGCTCGCATAGATCGCGTCGAGAATCTCCATCACGATCAACCCTTCCTCGCCCGGCGCAGGATGTGGCACGTCGCACAGGATCGCCTCTGCGTAGTCGTACATCGCCGAACGCGCGCCGTCGGCCGGCGGATTCAGATGCATGTCGAACTGTGCGCCGTGCTGCTCGACGAAGATGTGCGCGTCGAACGTGTAACCTTCGTTCAGGTTCTTTTGCAGCAGACCGGCGCGCGTGCCGAGCAGGCGCGTCTCCATCAGCTCCGCCTCCTGGATATGGGTTGCCCACGATGCCTCGAGCGCGAGCGTCGCACCGTTGTCGAAACGGATCAGCGCGGCCGCGAGATCCTCGACGTCGAAGGTCTTGCCCGCACGCGTCGCGAGCGCACGCGCGATCGGATCGTAGGTACTGCCCATCACCCAGACCGGCTTCGGGTAGCCCATCAGCCACAGTGCGAGATCAAGGCGATGCACGCCGAGATCGATGAGCGGCCCGCCGCCCGCCAGCGCCTTCGTGCCGAACCAGCCGCCGAAGCCCGGCATCCCGCGCCGGCGGTGCCAGACGGTGCGGCCGAAGTAGAAATCGCCGAACACGCCACCATCGACCTGTGCCTTCAACGCGCGCGACTGCGCGCTGAAACGGTAGGAGAAATTGATCATCAGCCGCTTGCCGGCGCGCTGCGCGGCGATCAGCATCTCGCGGCCCTCGTCCGCGTTCAGCGCCATCGGCTTCTCGCACAGCACGTGGCAACCGGCATCGAACGCCGCGAGCGTCAGGTCGCGATGAAACTTGTTCGGCGTGCAGACGCTGACGACATCGAGCCGCTCCGCGGCGAACATCGCTTCCGCCGACGCGTAGCGTGCATCGATCCCGAACGCATCGCCGATCTTCGCGACGCGCTTCGCGTCGGGATCCGCGATCGCGACGACGTCGACGTCCGGGTGCTCGCGCCAGCCCTCGATATGCTTGCGGCCGATGCCGAGCCCGATCACGCCGACACGCAGGCGCCGGCCACGCGCCACCGCCGCGGCTTCAGGCAGCTCCACCTTGTAGTCGTCGTTCATGCGAGATCTCCCGCGGTCTGCTGGATACCGACGTGCGCGAACTGCCCGCTCTTCTCGCTGAGTGCCTCGAGCGGCGCCGACGACGGGCAACGGTCCGCGAGATTCACGCGCGGCGCGGCCCACTGCACCGCATTCGCGATCACGCGCTGCACGTTGCGATCGTGATAGGTCGGATAGGCTTCATGGCCCGGACGGAAGTAGAAGATCCGGCCGTGGCCGCGCTCCCAGCAACAGCCGGAGCGAAACACCTCGCCGCCCTCGAACCACGAGATGAACACCGTCGAATCCGGCTGCGGGATATCGAAGCGCTCGCCGTACATTTCCTCGTGCTGCAGCTCGAAATACTCGCCGAGCCCGGCCGCGATCGGATGCGACGGTTCGACGACCCACAACCGCTCCTTCTCGGCGGCCTCGCGCCACTTGAGCGAACAGTTCGTGCCGAGCAGGCGGCGGAAGATCTTCGAGAAATGCCCCGAATGCAGCACGATCAGGCCCATCCCCTCGAGCACGCGGCGCTGCACACGCTCGACGACTTCGTCGGATACCTTCGCATGCGCCTTGTGCCCCCACCAGATCAGCACGTCGCACGCGGCGAGCCGCGCCTCGTCGAGCCCGTGCTCCGGCTGGTCGAGCGTCGCGACGCCGATCTCGAGCGGCAGCGCGCCGTGCCCGAGCGCCGGCGTTTCTGCAAGCGCGCTGGCGATCACCTGGTGCAGGCCGTCCGGATAGATCGCGCGCACACCGGCGTTTTCGCGTTCGTGTTCGAATTCGTTCCAGACGATCACCGAAAGTTTTTTGCTTTGCATAACTATCCTTTTTGTATGAGTGGGCGCCGATTCGACAGCGGCCGCGCGCCGTGGCCGCCTGAAAGCCGTGACCGGATTTAGAGCGTGGTGCTCAGGCCGTCGCGCGCGCCGCGGCAGCGGCGTCGCTCGGCATGCGCACGGCCGCGCGGCCGTCCGGGTGAAACAGGTGCAGCGCGCCGACCGGCAGGTCGACGCGGATACGCTCGCCGATCCGCGCGCCGGCGGCGTCGGTCTTCGCGACGATCGGCTGCCTGGCAAGCGGCGTATCGAGGTAGAGATACGTGTGTTCGCCCATCTGCTCGACGTGCGCGACTTCTCCCGTTACGTCGCCGGCCCCGACCCGCACATGCTCGGGGCGAATGCCCAGCGTCACGTCGCCGCCTCGCGCGAGGCCGTCGCCCGACACGCTCGAGCCGAGCGCGTGGCCGCCGGCCAGCGCACGCACGTCGCGGGGGCCGGCCGACGCGACCGTCGCCGGCAGGAAGTTCATCGCCGGCGAACCGATGAAGCCGGCGACGAACTGGCTTGCCGGGCGGTGATAGAGGTCGAGCGGTGTGCCGACCTGCGCGATGCTCGCGACGCCGGCCCGCCCTTCGAGCGGGCGCAGCAGGACGATCTTGTCCGCGAGCGTCATCGCCTCGACCTGGTCGTGCGTCACGTAGATCATGCTGGTGCTGTCGAGGCTGCGGTGCAGCTTCGCGATCTCGACGCGCGTTTTCACGCGAAGCGCGGCATCGAGGTTCGACAGCGGCTCGTCGAACAGGAACACCTTCGGCTTGCGTACGATTGCGCGGCCGATCGCGACACGCTGCCGCTGCCCGCCGGACAGCGCACCGGGCTTGCGTCCGAGCAATTCGTCGAGGCGCAACGATTCCGACGCAAGCCGTACGCGCCGGTCGATCTCTTCCTTCGGCAGACCCAGGTGCCGCAGGCCGAACGCCATGTTTTCGTAGACCGACATGTGCGGATACAGCGCGTAGCTCTGGAACACCATCGCAATATCGCGGCGCGCGGGCGCCAGCGCATTGACGCAGCGCCCGTCGATCCACACGTCGCCGGCGCTCTGCTCGTCGAGTCCGGCGATGATCCGCAGCAACGTCGACTTGCCGCAGCCGGACGGGCCGATGAACACGCAGAACTCGCCGGGCTCGACCGTCAGGTTCACGTCATGGAGGATCGGCGTTGCACCGAACTGTTTGTGAAGACCGCTCAACTTGATCTGGCTCATGCTTTTGCTCCTGTTTGACGACGTCGGGCGCACGCCCGCTCAACCCTTGACCGCGCCTGCCGTCAGCCCGGACACGATCTGACGCTGGCAGACCATCACCAGCAGCACGAGCGGCACCGTGACGATCACCGACGCGGCCATGATCGTTCCCCACGGCAGTTCGAAGCTGCTCGCCCCGGAGATCATCGTGATCGCAACCGGGACCGTCCGCTGCCCGGACGAGATCGTGAAGGTCAGCGCGAACAGGAACTCGTTCCAGGCCGACACGAACGCGAGGAGCGACGTCGCGGCAAGCGCGGGCCGCAGCAGCGGCATGAAGATCCGGAAGATCAGCGTGAACACGCCGACCCCGTCGACCAGCGCCGCCTCCTCCAGCTCGCGCGGCAGCTCGCGCATGAACGTGACGAGGATCCAGATCGTGAACGGCAGCGTGAAGATCAGGTCGGACAGCACGAGCGCGCCGAGGCGGTCGTACAGGCCGAGTGCGCGGATCAGCTCGAACAGCCCCGACAGGATCGCGACCTGCGGAAACATCGACACGCCGAGGATGCACATCATCAGCACGCCGCGCCCGCGAAACGACACGCGGCCGAGCGCGTACGCAGCCAGCACCGACACCGCGAGCGACAGCGCCACCGCGCCGCCGGCGACCCATGCCGAATTCAGCAGGTACGCGCCGAACGGCTGGTCGCGGAACAGCTGCCGGTAGTTGTCGAGCGACGGGCTCGCCGGAAACAGCGACGTATCGAACAGCGCGTCGCCGTGCTTGACCGACGTGCCGATCATGTAGACGAGCGGGAACAGCGCGACCGTCAGCACGAGCGCCGACAGCACCCCGTACACCGCGGTCTCGAGCGGATGCTTCTTCATTTCAGGCCTCCTGGATCCGGCGCCGGCTGACGGCCATGTAGCCGACGGTGAACAGCACGATCGTCGCGAACAGCAGCATCGCCGACGCCGACCCGAAGCCCACCTGCTGGAAATCGATCAGTTGTTCGCGCACGTACACCGACATGCTTTTCGTGACGCGGCTGTTCGACGTCATCACGTAGATCAGGTCGAACACGCGCAATGCGTCGAGCGACCGGAAAATCATCGCGACCAGTACGCCCGGCAGGATCAGCGGCAGCGTCACCGACCGGAACACCCGCCAGCGCGGCACGCCGTCGACGCGTGCGGCCTCGTAGCAGTCGCGCGGCACGGTCTGCAGCGCGGCGAGCATCAGCAGCGCCATGAACGGCGTGGTCTTCCAGACGTCGACGAACACGATGGTCGGAAACACGAGGCGGGCATCGGCGGTGAACGCGAGCGGTTCGTGAATCGCGCCGATCGCCATCAGCATCGCATTGACGATGCCGAACTGGTCGTTGAGCATCCAGCTCCAGATCTTCGCGGAAACGACGGTCGGGATCGCCCACGGCACCAGCACGGCAGCGCGCAGCAGCGTGCGCAACCGCGACGGCACGTCGAGCAGCAGCGCCACGCCGAGCCCGGCGGCCGTCTCGAGCAGCACCGATACGACCGCGAACAGCACCGTGTTGCCCACCGCCTGCCACCACGACGGATCGCGCAGGACGCCCGCCGCGCCGACGTAGTTGTCGAGGCCGACGAACCGTCGCTGCGTCAGGTCGGACAGTTGCGCGTCGGTCAGGCTGAACCACGCGGTGCGCAACAGCGGCCAGCCTGCGATCGCCACCAGCATCAGCATCGCCGGCGCGACCAGCAGCCACGCCTGGCGTCGGCGGGCCCTCGCCAGGCCGGTTCCGGTTCGCGTCTGACTCTCTACTAACGAAGGAGTCCTGTCTATCTGGATGCTTGCGGTTCTCATGAGAAGTCTCCCGTCAGGGCCGGCGCCGTCGGGCAGCCGGCCGGGTCGATCGGTCGTGAGGCGCCGCGCTCAGCGCCAGTTGCCGGCCGGCGCGAGCCGGTTGAGCGACGAAGCGAGCCTCGCGAGCGCGCTCGCCGCGCCGTCGCTGCCCGCGAGCACGTCGTGCGCGGCATTCCAGAACTGGTTGCTGACCTGGTTGTATCGGGCACCGGTGACCGTCGACGGGCGCGCCACCGCGCTGTTGAAGGTCAGCAGCAGGTCGGCCATGAACGGGTTGGCCTGGAGGACGTCCTTGTCATGGTAGAGCGCGGGCATCGTCGGATTGAACGACGCCTGCACCGCGCGCATCTTCTGCACGTCCGCGCTCGACAGGTACATCACGAGATCGGCGGCCAGCTTCGGGTTCGGCGAGTAGCGCGACACCGCGAGCTGCCAGCCGCCGAGCGCGGCGGCCTGACGGCCGTCGGCGCCGCCCTTCGGCAGCGGCGCGATACCGACCTTGCCTTTCATCGGGCTGCCGGCGCGGTTCGTGATCGCCCATGCGTACGGCCAGTTGCGCATGAACACCGCATTGCCGGCCTGGAACACGCCGCGCGACTCTTCCTCGCCGTAGTTCAGCACCGCCTTCGGGCTGATCGTGCCGACCCATTTCGCGGCCTGGTCGAGCGCCTTGATCGCACCCGGGTTGTCGATCGTGACGCGCCCCTTGTCGTCGATCACCGTGCCGCCGTTGTGGCTGGCGACCCATTCGAGCGCATCGCAGGTGAGCCCTTCGTACGCACGCCCCTGCCAGACGTAGCCCCACACCTTCTCGTTGCCGGCAGCGCGTTCGCTCGCCTGGATCCTGCGCGCGGTCGCGTCGAGTTCGTCCCACGTCGCGGGCACCTTCGCCCGGTACTTGTCGAGCAGGTCCTTGCGGTAGTAGAGCAGGCCCGTGTCGATGAACCACGGCATCGCGACCAGTTTGCCGTTCACGGTGTTGTTCGCGACGATGCTCGGAAACGACTGGCTTTCCTGGCCTTTGCTGTACGGCTTCAGGTCGACCAGGTGGTTCGCGAGGATCCCCGGCCAGACCGTATCGATCTGCATCACGTCGATCTTGTCCGATCCGCTGCCGAGGAGCTGCTGGTAGAGCGCGAGCGTCTCGCTCGAGTTGTTCGGCATGCTGATGAACTCGACCTCGTTGCCGGTCTTCTCGGCCCAGCGCTTCGCCGATACCTGGCAGATGTCCTGGTCGACGCCTGCCGCGCCGCACGCAATCCTCAGCGTCGCCGCACCGGCCGTGGCGGCCGTTGTCGCAAGCGCCATCGCCAGCAAGACCGACTTGATCTTCGTCATGGGGTGTCTCCGTCCGTTGTTCGATTTTTACGCCGTGGCGTCGCGACTGCGTCGCCGCTGCCGTACCGCTATGAAACACCCGTCCCGTTAATCGAACATTTCGGAAACACGCGTTGCCATTAACAATCGAAACAATCGGCGCCGGGCGTCAGCCCAGCAGCGCGACGAGCGCCGCCAGATCGAACGGCTTCTGCACGAACGGCAGGTCCGCCCGCCAGTCGGGATGCGCCTGGTGCATCTCGGGCGGCAGGCCCGAGGTCAGCGCGACGCGCTGGGCCGGCCAGCGTTCAGCGAGCCGCGCGGCGAACGCGATGCCGCTGCCGCTCGCGCCAAGCGAAATGTCCGACAGCACCAGTTCGACCGGGCCATGCTCGGCCAGCCAGCGCAACGCGGCGTCACCGTCGGGCACCGCGTCGGCCCGTGCGCCAAGCACCGCGAACTGGCTGACCGCCGTGTCGCGCACCTCGGCATCGTCGTCCACCACCAGCACGCGCGCGCCCCGGCCCGCGTCGGCATCGCGGTCGCGCCCGGCCGCAGGCCCGCCGCGTCGCACCGCCGGCCCGCCGACGGGCGGCCCGCTGTCCGGCAACCGAAGCTCGACGCGCGTGCCCCGGCCGACCTCGCTGTGAATCCGCAAATCGCCGCCGCTTTGCCGGACGAACCCGTACACGCTGCTGAGCCCGAGCCCGCTGCCTTCGCCGGCGGCCTTGGTCGTGAAGAACGGCTCGATCACCTTGTCGAGCAGCACGGATGCGATGCCGCACCCGGTATCCGTCACGCTCAGCACGATCGTCGCCGGGCCGCCCGTCGCATCCGGCGCCGGCTCGCGATGCGCGGCCAGCGTGAGCGTCCCGCCGTCCGGCATCGCCGCCGCGCTGTTGAGCGTCAGGTTGAGCACCGCGTTCTCGAGCTGACCGCGGTCGACGTTCACCCACATCGTGTCGGCGGCCGGCTCCAGCACGACGGTCACGCGCTGCCCCGCCGAATACTCGACGAGGTCGAGCATTTCCGCGAGCATCCCCCGGACCGACACGCGCTCGGCCTGCAGCGGCTGACGCCGCGCGAACGCGAGCAGCCGCCGCGTGAGCCGCGACGCGCGCTCGGCCGCCCGGCGCGCACGTTCGGCCATCGTCTGCGCGTCATGCTGCCCGTCGAGCCGCGGCAGCAACATTTCGAGGTTGCCGAGAATCGCGACGAGAAAATTGTTGAAATCGTGCGCCACCCCGCCCGTCAACTGGCCGAGCACGTCCATCTTCTGCGCCTGACGCAGTTCGGCCTCGACCGCGCGGCGGCTCGTCAGGTCGCGGCATACCGATACCCATCCGCCATCCGGCAACGGCTGACAGTGGAACTCGAGCGTGCGCCGGTCGCTCAGGTGCAGCTCGGCGGACGCGGCGACGCGCACGCCGCCGGACGTGTGCGTCGCGGTCTCCGCCGATACCTGGTGCCACCGGGCGGGCCGGGCCAGCGCAGCGCGCAGCGCGGCGAGCGGCAGGCCCGCACTCAACGCGGCCGCGTCGATGCCGAGCAGCTTCGCGAACGTCGGGTTCCACGCGACCAGGCCGCCTTGCGTGTCGTGCACGGACACGCCGTCGTTCATCGAGTTGAGCACCGATTCCTGCAGGCGGCGCTGTGCTTCCAGCCCCTGGGTCAGTTGCTCCTTCTCGATCAGGTTGGTGCGAAACACCTCGAACGCGCGCGCCAGCTCGCCGATTTCGTCGGGCCGGTGCATCGACGGCATCCGGTCCGACGTGATGCCCTTCGCCAGGCGCGCCATCACGCGTGTCATCGCCTGCAGCTTGTGCAGGATGCGGCTGGCGTACGCCACGCCGAGCAATGCCACCACGACGCCCGCGACGGCCAGCAGCAGCAGGCCCGACTGGCTCGACACCGCGACCTTGCGCACCTTGTCGCTGCGCTCGCTCGCGATCTGCCGCAATCGCTCGACGTAGCGTGCGGACTTGCCGCTGAGGTGATCGGCGTGACCGCGCAACAGCGTGACGAGATAGCCGGTTTGCGCTTCGCTCGACAGAAACTCCCGGCGCACCGCGAACACGTTGCGCGCGCCGCCGTCGAGCTGCTGCAACGCGTCGGCGAGCGCGGGCTGGCTGCGATCCTCGCCGCGCTCGCGCACCCGCAGCCACAGCGCCTCGTTGTCGCTCTCCGCGCTGCCGAGCTCCGCCGCGTTCGCCGCCTGCAACGCGCCGGCCGTGCGCGCCCAGATTTCCAGCAGCGTCGGCGCTTGCCGTGCGATCAGCCCTTTCTGGCGCGCGATGCCGTCGCCGATGCTGTCGGTCGCGGCACGCAGGTCGGTCAGCTCGGCCTTGAGCTGCCGCTGCCGCCCCGATACGAGCAGCAGCCGCGCCAGATCCTGGTCGATCGCATCGAGATCGTCGATCACCGCGAGCCGGCCGCCCGCCCGCTCGGCCGTACCGGCCGGCTTGCCGAAACCCGGCGACAGGCGCCGGATGTCGCCGAGCAGGCCGCGCAGCAGCTCGGAATCGCTGTGCAGCAGGTCCGGCGAATCGGTCAGCATCATGCTCGGCGCGACCGCAGCGAGTTGCGCGACCTTGTCGGACAGCTCGAGCGCGCGCGCGATCTCCGGCACGACGTTCGCCTCGTATTCGTCGAGCGCGTTCTGGTTCGCGCGCATGCCGAGCACGCCGACCACCACGACCGCCAGCGTGATGCCGAACAGCACCAGGAACGTCGCGATCAGCTTGGCCCGCACGCTCCACGGGGGCAACGGGGTATGGGGCATGCGCATCGCGTCACACACGCACGACCGGCACCGAGAACACGTAACCGGCACCGCGCTGCGTACGGATATAGGTCGGGTGCTCGGGATTCGGTTCGATCTTGCGGCGCAGGCGCAGGATCAGCACGTCGATCGTGCGATCGTAGACGTCGATGCCGAAGCCGCGCGTGCGCTCCAGCAACTGCTCGCGGGACCAGACACGCGACGGCTGCTGCACCATCGCCGCCAGCAGCTCGAACTCGCCCTGCGTCAGCGCGCACGGATTGCCGCCGTGCGTCAGCGTCCGCGCCGCGAAATCGAGCGTCCAGCCGTCGAAGCAGAAGCGCGGGCCGCCGCCGTTCGATGCGGGACGCGGCATCGACAGTTCGGTCGTGCGGCGCAGCTGCGCGCGCACGCGCGCGATCAGCTCGCGCCCGGACACCGGCTTCGTGATGAAATCGTCCGCGGCGGTTTCGAGGCCGAGCACGCGGTCCGTCTCGTCGCCCAGCCCGCTGATCATGATGATCGATACGTCGGAGCGGCGCCGCAGCTCGCGCGCCACCGTCAGGCCGTCCTCGCCGCGCAGCTTCAGGTCGAGGATGACGAGCGCGTGCGGCGCGGCGGCCAGTTGCCGCTGCATCATCGCGGCACTGTCGGCCGTCGATACGTCGAACCCCGCCTCTTCCAGCACGCCCCTCAGCCAGGCGCGCACCTCCGGATCGTCGTCCAGCACCAGGACCCGATGTTTCTCTGACATGCGTGTTCTCCTCCATGCCGGCCGCGCTCGGAACGCGCGGCCGTGCCGGATGCGAATGTTGGCTGAAGCCGACCGACTCTGGCAAGTTCCGTCGGATCCGTGCCGGGGAGGAGCGCCGCGTCCCTGCGCGCGAAACGGGGCGCGCAGAAATGAACGGGCGCGCGATTCTAACGCTGCAAAAAATTTGCCGGATACCCGTCGGTACCGGTGAATACCCTGCACGGCGCGCGGTCGCGACGCGCTCCCCGCATTGCCAATTCGCGGTTACGACTGCCGGCATCGCACGCGGCATTGCCGCGCAGTTCGCAGGTTTGCCGTCATGCCCCAGGCCCGCATTCCGTCGTCACGTCCGGAACGCCGCGATACCGTCCCGGCCGGCCTCCCCCCCGCACCTCGACCGCTCGTCCGCGACCGCCGCCGGGCATGGGCCGGCGCGGCTTTCCGGTGACCCATTCCACAGATATGCCGAATGTGCGCGCGCAACAATGGCGATGCCTCGCGTCCGGCTCCCTGCAGGACACTCGCCTCCCGCTCGGCACCGGGCGCGACGGTCTTCGAAAACCACATCTCACGAGGACATACCATGCAACTCCAATCCCATCCCGCGTGCCGCCCGTTTTATGAAGCCGGCGAACTCACGCAACTGACTGCCTTTTACGAAGAAGGACGTAATGTCATGTGGATGATGCTGCGATCGGAGCCGCGGCCGTGCTTCAACCAGCAACTCGTTACAGACATCATCCATCTCGCGCGCGTCGCACGCGATTCGGGCCTGCCGTTCGACTTCTGGGTGACGGGCTCGCTCGTCCCCGAGCTGTTCAACGTCGGCGGTGACCTGAGCTTTTTCGTCGACGCGATCCGCAGCGGCAAGCGCGACCTGTTGATGGCTTATGCGCGCTCGTGCATCGACGGCGTGTACGAGATCTACACGGGCTTCGGCACCGGGTCGATCTCGATCGCGATGGTCGAGGGCAGCGCGCTCGGCGGCGGTTTCGAGGCCGCGCTCGCGCATCACTACATGCTCGCGCAGAAGGGCGTGAAGCTCGGGTTCCCCGAGATCGCGTTCAACCTGTTCCCGGGCATGGGCGGCTATTCGCTCGTCGCGCGCAAGGCCGATCGGGGCATTGCGGAGCAACTGATCTCGACCGGTGAAGCACACGCCGCCGAGTGGTACGAGGATCGCGGCCTGGTCGACCAGACGTTCGACGCCGGTGACGCGTATCTCGCGACGCGCACCTTCATCGACGTGATGAAGCCGAAGCTGAACGGCGTGCGTGCGATGCTGCGCGCGCGCGAGCGGGTGTTCCAGCTGTCGCGCTCCGAGCTGATGGACATTACGGAAGCATGGGTGCATGCGGCGTTCACGATCGAGCCGAAGGATCTCGCGTACATGGAACGCCTCGTGATGCTGCAGAACCGGCGCGTGTCTAAGCTGCGCACGGTGTAATGCGACGGGCGCCGCCGCTTGCCGGCGGCGCCCGTGCGTGAACGAAGCTCAGGCGATCAGCCTGAGCTTTCTCGTCTCCGCGAGCCACGCCTCGAATGCCTGTGCCGGCATCGGGCGCGCGTAGTAGTAGCCCTGCGCGTGATCGACGTCGAGCTGCTTGAGGAATTCGGCTTCCGCATGCGTTTCGACGCCTTCGGCGACCACCGCGAAATTCAGCGCTTTCGCGAGCGACACGACCGAGCGCACCAGCGCCTGCGAGCGCGGATTGCGGTCGATGCCGGTGATGAAGCTGCGGTCGAGCTTGATCGCGTCGAGCGGCAGGCGCGACAACTGCGACAGCGACGAATAGCCGGTGCCGAAATCGTCGAGATGGATCTCCGCGCCGAGCTGGCGGAACTGCCGCATCAGCCCGTTGGCCGCATCCTCGTCCTCGATGAAGCAGCTCTCGGTCAGCTCGATGTCGAGCAGGCCGGGCTTCAGCCCCGCGGCATCGAGGATCGACGCCAACTGGTGCACGATGTTCATGTCCTGCAATTGCCGCGCGGACACGTTCACCGCGATCCGGATGTCGAGCCCCTTCGCCTTCCACGCGGCGGCCTGCGCGGCCGCGGTACGCATCACCCAGCGCCCGAGCGGCGCGATCAGGCCCGACTCCTCCGCGAAGCGGATGAACTCGATCGGCGCGACGAGCCCGCGGTCGGGCGACTGCCAGCGGATCAGCGCCTCGACACCATGCACGTCGCCGGTCGCGATATCGACCACCGGCTGGTAGTGCAGCACGAACTGCTCTTCTTCGAGCGCCTTGCGCAGGTTCGTGTCGAGCCACATGTACTTCGCGACCTTCTGGTTCATCTCCAGCGAGAACACGCGGTACGTATGCTTGCCCTCTTCCTTCGCGACGTACATCGCGGTATCCGCGCTGCGGATCAACGTCTCGAGCGAATCGCCGTGCTGCGGATGCATCGCGATGCCGATCGAGCAGCTCGTGTAGACCTCCATCAGCCCGAGATGGATCGGCGTGCGCAGCCGTTCGAGGATGATCTGCGCGGTCGCTTCGAGCAGCGGCCGCGTGCCGTGCTCGAACAGCACGAGGAATTCGTCGCCGCCGAGCCGCGCGAGCGTCGCGCCGGACGACAGGCAGCCGCTGATGATCTTCGACACGTCCTGCAGCAACCGGTCGCCGGTGATGTGCCCGTAGTGATCGTTGACGCGCTTGAAGTTGTCGAGATCGAGGAACAGGATGCCGACCTGCCCGCGCGACGCGGCGGTCTCCGCGGCGATCGCCGCGTGGATGCGCTCGCTGATCGCATGGCGGTTCGGCAGCCCGGTGAGCACGTCGGTGTTCGCGAGCTCGATGAGCCGCTGCTGCGCGCTGCGCTCCTCGGTGATGTCGATGCCCGAGCAGATCAGGAACTGCTCTTCGACGCCGCTGCCGCTCTGCACGAACTTGTTGCGGAACTGGAACAGGCGCGGCCCATTGACCGTGTTGATGTAGCGCTCGACCGCGAACGAGTGGTTGCTCGCGAAAAAGCCCGTGATGTTGGTGCGCGACTGCTCGCCCTGCTCCGGGCTCATGAACAGCTCGAACGCGCTGCGGCCGATCACGTCGACCTCGCGCTTGCCCGTCACTTCCTCGCACAGGCGGTTGAAGCGCTGCACCCTCCCGTTGCGGTCGAGGATCACCACGAGCGAATTCACTTCGGACACGACCTGCTCGGCGAACGCGAGCCCGTGCGAGAGATCGCCCGCGACGGATTCGGCATCGGAATAGGCGCAAGCGGTGCCGGCCCAGTCGGTCGTGTCGACCTTCCTGCCGACGAGGTGAAGCTTGACCGGTTCGCCGAACAGCGCGATGTCGAGCACGAGGTGCGACGTGACGCCGGTCAGCGCGCGAATGCACGCGGCCTGTTCGCCCGTCAGCGCGACGGCGACGTTGGTCAGGCCGCGGACGGCCGCCAGTTCGAGGGCATTGCTGTCGCTGCCGAGACGCCAGCAGGGGCTGCGCGTACCGACGTGCGCCTCGAGCACCGCGCTATCGTTTTCGTCATCCATGAAGACGCCCCGATCCAGAAAAAACGCACAGTGTAGACGGAGGCGAGCCGGCCGACCGCCCCTCCAGGCCGCGCGTCGCGCGCTCCCGGCAGGGCAATCGTGATTGCCGTGATGATGGGCCTCGTCCCGTACTTGTTTCCAGCTAATGCGACCGGCGTTCGCGCGTCATGCGCGCAGGTTCTGCCTAACGAATGATGAGAGCCATCTTATCAAATGACGATCAGGATTGGCACTCACATTTAGAGCAGAGTGTCAAGGAATTGGGACTCGATTGGCAAGCCGGATTTTTCATGATTGGCAGCCTGCTCATTCGCAGGTGCGGCGCTGCGCAACGGCCCTGGCGAGACAGGCTGAGAGCCCCGCCGGGCGGGCGTTTGCGGGTGATCTCGGCAGCGCGGGAACCCGACCTGGCAGGACCGTCGCGGCAGGGTCGGATCGCAGGCCGGCGACCCGACTTTTCGTCTTTTTTTGATTCTTTTCGTGCGTTAATGCGCGACTTTATTCCACAGTCCGTTGCAATACCGTTCGCGCGCCGGCGCGGGGTGCCCGCGCCGGTTGCACGGCTCAGCCCGCCGCGCCGTATCCGCCGCCGCCCGGGGTTTCGACGACGAACACGTCGCCCGGCGCCATCTGCGCGCGGCCGATATGGTCGAGCGCCTCGACCGTGCCGTCCGCGCGCTCGATCGTGTTGCGGCCAAGCGCGCCGGCCTCGCCGCCCGCCGCGCCGAACGGCGCGTGGATCCGGTTGTTCGACAGGATCGACGCGATCATCGGCTCGAGGAAGCGGATCCGCCGCACTGCACCGTCGCCGCCGCGCCAGCGCCCGCCGCCGCCCGATCCGGCGCGGATCCGGTGCGAATCGAGCCGCACCGGGTAGCGCCATTCGAGCACCTCCGGATCGGTGAGCCGCGAGTTCGTCATGTGCGTCTGCACCGCGCCGACGCCCGCGAAACCGTCGCCGGCACCGCTGCCGCCCGCAATCGTCTCGTAGTACTGGTAGCGATCGTTGCCGAATGTGAAATTATTCATCGTTCCCTGGCTCGACGCGACGCAGCCGAGCGCGCCGTACAGCGCGTTGGTGATGGCCGACGACGTCTCGACGTTGCCCGACACGACCGCCGCCGGATACTCGGGGTTCAGCATCGAGCGCGCGGGCACGATCACCGTGAGCGGCTTCAGGCAGCCGGCGTTCAGCGGGATGTCGTCGCCGACCAGCGTGCGGAACACGTACAGCACGGCAGCCATGCAGACGGCCTTCGGTGCGTTGAAGTTGTTGTCGAGCTGCGCCGACGTGCCCGTGAAATCGATTTCCGCGCGCCGTGCCGCCCGGTCGACGCGGATCGCGACGCGAATCTCCGCGCCGTTGTCGAGCGGGTAGCGGTACGCGCCGTCCTGCAGCGCGCCGATCACGCGCCGCACGGCTTCTTCCGCGTTGTCCTGCACGTGCCCCATGAACGCGAGCACGACGTCGCGGCCGAACTGCGCGACCATCCGGCGCAGCTCGTCGACGCCCTTCTGGTTCGCGGCGACCTGCGCGCGCAGGTCGGCCATGTTCTGCTCGACGTTGCGCGCCGGGTAGCGGCCCGACGCGAGCAGCGCGCGGGTCTCCGCATCGCGCAGCGTGCCGGCCGACACGAGCTGCCAGTTGTCGATCAGCACGCCCTCCTCGTCGATGTGCGTCGAATCGGGCGGCATCGAGCCCGGCGTCGTGCCGCCGATGTCCGCGTGGTGGCCGCGCGAACCGACGTAGAACAGCGGCGCGTCCGAGCCGTCCGCGAACACCGGCGTGATGACGGTCACGTCCGGCAGGTGGGTGCCGCCGTGATACGGGTCGTTCAGCATGAACACGTCGCCGTCGCGCATCCGGCCGCGGTTGCGCTCGATCACCGTGCGGATGCTCTCGCCCATCGAGCCGAGGTGCACCGGCATGTGCGGTGCGTTCGCGATCAGGTTGCCGTCGCCGTCGAAGATCGCGCACGAGAAGTCGAGCCGCTCCTTGATGTTCACCGAGTACGCGGTGTTCTGCAGCCGCAGCCCCATCTGCTCGGCGATCGACATGAACAGGTTGTTGAAGATCTCGAGCCGCACCGGATCGGCATCGGTGCCGAGCGAGCGGCGCGTCGGCAGCGGCGTCGTACGCGTCAGCACGAGGTTGCCCTGCGCGGTCATCCCGGCGCGCCAGCCGGGCTCGACGACGGTCGTGCCGTTCTTCTCCGCGACGATCGCCGGGCCGTCGATCGCGTCGCCGGCCAGCAGCGTGTCGCGCACGTAAAGCGCCGCGTCGTGCCATTGGCCGCCGGAATAGAAGCGCACCGCGGAATGGGCGCGCAGCGCGGCTGCGTCGCCATCGCTGCGCGGCGCGAGCGGCGCGATCTCGACCGGCGCGTCGGAGCGGCCGATCGCCTCGACCGACGCGAGCTCGGCGACGAGCGGCGTGCCGGGCATCAGGAACGCATAACGCTGCCGGTACGCGGCCTCGAACGCCTGCTGCATCTCGGCGACGCTGCCGGCCGGCACGTCGAGCGCCGAATCGGTGCCCTGGTAGCGCAGGTGCACACGGCGCTCGGTTGCGATCCGCTCCGGCGGCACCCCCTGTTCGAGCAGCGCGCCGACAGCCTCGTCGGCCAGCCGGTCGAGCGCGGCATTCAGCGCAGGCAGCGACGCGTCGGACAACACGGCCTCGACCGCGCGTTCGCGCATCGCGGTCTGGTCGGCGAGGCCCATCCCGTACGCGGACAGCACGCCCGCGAGCGGATGCGCGAACACCTGCGTCATCCCGAGCGCGTCGGCCACGCCGCACGCGTGCTGGCCGCCCGCGCCGCCGAACGTCGTCAGCACGTAGCGCGACACGTCGTGGCCGCGCTGCACCGAGATCTTCTTGATCGCGTTCGCCATGCTGCCGATCGCGATTTCCAGGAAGCCTTCGGCAAGTGCCTCGGGCGTCTCGCGCCGCCCGGTCGCCGCGTGGATCTCGTCGGCAAGCGCCGCGAACTTCGCGACCACGCCGTCGCGGTCGAGCGGCTCGTCCGCATGCGGGCCGAACACGCGCGGAAAATGATCGGGCTGGATCTTGCCGAGCATCACGTTGCAGTCGGTCACCGTCAGCGGGCCGCCGCGCCGGTAGGCGGCCGGCCCCGGGTTCGCGCCGGCCGACTCCGGCCCGACGCGCAGCCGCGCGCCGTCGAAGCCGAGCACCGAGCCACCGCCCGCGGCCACCGTATGGATGCTCATCATCGGCGCGCGCATCCGCACGCCGGCCACCTGCGTCTCGAACACGCGCTCGAACTCGCCGTGATAGTGCGACACGTCGGTCGACGTGCCGCCCATGTCGAAGCCGATCACGCGCTCGAAGCCGGCTGCCTGCGCGGCCCGCACCATCCCGACGATGCCGCCGGCCGGGCCCGACAGGATCGCGTCCTTGCCCTGGAACGCGTCGGCGCGCGTCAGCCCGCCGCTGCTCTGCATGAACTGCAGGTTCACGCCCGGCATCTCGTGCGCGACCTGCTCGACATAGCGGCGCAGGATCGGCGACAGGTACGCGTCGACGACGGTCGTATCGCCGCGCGACACCATCTTCATCAGCGGCGACACCTCGTGCGACACCGACACCTGCGTGAAGCCGATGCGGCGCGCCAGGTCGGCCAGCGCGCGTTCGTGCGCGGTGTAGCGATAGCCGTGGATCAGCACGATCGCGAGCGCGCGCACACCGGAATCGAACACGCGGCGCAGCGACGCCTCGGCGCCCTGCGCATCGAACGGCACGACGATATCGCCATGCGCGCCGATGCGCTCGTCGATCTCGACGACGGTTTCGTACAGCGCGTCCGGCAGCACGATGTCGAGATCGAACAGGCGCGGCCGGTTCTGGTAAGCGATGCGCAGCACGTCGCGAAAGCCGCGCGTCGTCGCGAGCGCGGTGCGTTCGCCCTTGCGTTCGAGCAGCGCGTTGGTCGCGACCGTCGTGCCCATCTTCACCATGTCGACGAGCTCGGGCGTGATCGGCTCGCCGGCGGCGAGGCCGAGCAGGTGGCGGATCCCGGCCACGGCCGCGTCGCGGTACTGCTCGGGGTTCTCCGACAGCAGCTTGTGCGTGACGAGCGTGCCGTCGGGCCGGCGCGCGACGATGTCGGTAAACGTGCCGCCGCGGTCGATCCAGAATTGCCAGCGCGCAGCGTCGGAGGGAACGGGGGAAAGGTGTCGGTCAGTCATGATGTCGGGTCGATGCGTCGTTGAATCGAGGAGCGAGCGCCGCCGCACGGCGCGCGTCGCGCGCCGTGTCACGGAGTCGATGAAAGGGGAAGAAAACGAAGGGCGGAGCGCCCCGCCGCCGACGTCGGTCAGGCGGCGTCGAGTTCGCGGCCGCGTGTCTCGGGCAGCGTCAGCGCGGCGACGATCACCACGCCGTACGCGGCGACCGCGAAGATGCCGATGCTCGTGCCGAGCCCGTACTCCTTCGACAGCGCGCCGATCAGGAACGGGAACAGCGCACCGATCGCGCGGCCCACGTTGTAGCAGAAGCCCTGGCCGGAGCCGCGCACGCGGGTCGGGAACAGCTCGGTGAGGAACGCGCCCATCCCCGAGAAGATGCCCGATGCGAAGAAGCCGAGCGGGAAGCCGAGCCACAGCATCGACGCGTTGGTCAGGTTCAGCGACGTGTACGCGAACGCGATCACCATCGAGCCGACCGCGAACAGGATGAAGTTCGGCTTGCGGCCGAGGCGGTCGGTCAGGTACGCGCTCGTCAGGTAGCCGACCCACGAACCGAAGATGATCATCGCGAGATAGCCGCCGGTGCCCATCACCGTGAGGTGACGTTCGGTCTTCAGGAAGGTCGGCAGCCACGTCGTGATCGCGTAGTAGCCGCCTTGCGCGCCGGTCGTCAGCAGCGCCGCGCGCAGCGTCGTCGTGATCAGCTTCGGCGCGAAGATCTCGGTGAGGCGCGGCGCATCGGCCACTTTCGCCTGCGCGGCCTTCTCCTTCTCGTAGACGTCCGGCTCCTTCACGTAGCGGCGGATCGCGACGACCAGCAGCGCCGGTGCCAGCCCGACGAGGAACAGCGCACGCCACGCCTGCTCGGCCGGCAGCACCGAGAACAGCAGCGCATACAGCAGCGCGCACAGCCCCCAGCCGATCGCCCAGCCCGACTGCACGAGGCCGACCGCCTTGCCGCGATCGCGCGCGCGGATCACTTCGCCGATCAGCACCGCGCCGGCGGTCCATTCGCCGCCGAAGCCGAAGCCCATCAGCGCGCGCGCCGCGAGCAGCTGGTGGTAGTTCTGCGCGAGCCCGCACAGCGCGGTGAACACGGCGAACCACAGCACGGTGAGCTGCAGCGTGCGCACGCGGCCGATCCGGTCGGACAGGATGCCGGCGATCCAGCCGCCGGCCGCCGACGCGAGCAGCGTGATCGTGCCGATGAAGCCCGCGTCCGCGAACGAGATGCCCCAGGTCGCGACGAGCGTCGGGATCACGAACGACAGCATCTGCGTGTCCATCCCGTCGAGCATGTAGCCGACCTTGCAGCTCCAGAACGCGCGGCGCTCGCGCGGCTGCGCGTCCGCGTACCACGAGAACAGGCCGTTGCGCTCGGGGCTCGCGGGCTCCGCGGCGTTCGCCGCGAGGGTCTTGCTTTCCATGGTGGTGCTCCTGTCGTTATGCGCCGTCAAATGGCGATCGTGCGTGCGGGTGGTCGTGCGGGTCGTCGCCCCGGATCAGAATACGGCCAGCGACGCGTTCGTGATGTCGGTCATCAGCATGTGGCCGGGTGTATGTGCGATCGCGATCGGCAGCTTCGCGTCCATCAATGCGGTTTGCGGCGTCACGCCGCACGCCCAGAACACCGGCAGCTCGCCGTCGCGGATCGTCACCGCGTCGCCGAATTCGGGGGCGTTCAGATCGGCGATGCCCAGTTCGCGCGGGTCGCCGAGATGGATCGGCGCGCCGTGCACGCCCGGAAACCGGCTCGTGATCTGCACCGCGCGGATCGCGTCGGCGCCGCGCATCGGCCGCATCGACACGACGAGCTGGCCGCCGAAGATCCCCGCGCGGCGGTTCGGAATCGACGTGCGGTACATCGGCACGTTGCGCCCCTCCTCGACGTGGCGCAGGCCGATCCCTTCGCGGGCCAGCATGTCCTCGAACGAGAACGAGCAGCCAATCGCGAACACGACGAAATCGTCGCGCCACAACGCTTCCAGCGACTCGACGCGCTCGGTCAGGCGGCCGTCGCGGTAGACGTTGTAGCTCGGCACGTCGGTGCGGATGTCGAGATCCTCGCCGAGCGCGTCGACCCGGAACGCGCCGGGTTCGCCGACGCCCAGCAGCGGGCAGGCTTTCGGGTTCGCCTGGCAGAAGCGCAGGAAATCGTGCGCGACCGCCTCGGGCAGGATCGCGAGGTTCGCTTGTGCGTACGGGCCGCAGTGGCCGGCGGTCGGGCCGCGGAACGCGCCGTGGCGCACGGACTGGCGGAATTCGGAAGGCGTCATGAGGTTCTATCGCAGATCGGTATGTCGTCGGGATGACGGTGCCGTGTCATCGGATACGGCGAAGAATAGAAAAGAAAAAATTTTGTCGCCAACGAGTTTTTTTGCGCTTCGTGTATAGAATTTCTTAACGGATCTTGGGGTTTTCCCCGGCTCCGTTCACTTTTCCTCACCGGCAAAGTGCGCATCCACCCATCGCCCGACCGCCATGAACACGCGTTTTCTCGAAACTTTCGTCACGCTCGCGAAGCTGCGCAACTTCCGCACGACGGCCGCCGCGCTGCACGCGACGCCGGCCGCGATCTCGCAGCGCCTGAAGGCGCTCGAGGACGAACTGCAGACGGTACTCGTCGACCGCGACAGCCGCGAATTCCGGCTCACGCCGAACGGCGAATACCTGCTCGGCTATGCGAAGGCCGTGGTCGAGGCGACGCAGGAGCTGCAGGCCGCCGCATCCGGCGAAAGCGCGCTGCGCGGCAAGCTGCGGCTCGGCGTGATCGAGACCGTCGTGCACAGCTGGCTGCCGCACTACATGCGGCGGCTGGCGGCCGACTATCCGCAGCTCGAAATCGACCTGACCGTCGACGTCAGCGTGGTGCTGCAGCGCCGGCTGATGGCCGGCGAGCTCGACCTGATCATCCGCGTGGAAGGCAGCGACGAGGCGTCGGTCGTGTGCGATGCGCTCGCGAACTATCCGGTGCGCTGGATCGCGCGCGCGGGGCTGCTGCCGAACACGCGCACGGGGCTCGCCAGGCAGGTGCTGCGCCAGCCGATTCTCACCTACGGGCGCGGGACGGCACCCCATCGCGCACTCGAGGATATCGTCCGCACGCTCGCTCATGCGCACGGCGTGCCGCTGGCGGAGACGCGCATCACGGGTTCGCCGTCGATCTCGGTGATCGTGCAGCTCGTGCGCGACGGGTTCGGCGTGGCTGCGATTCCGGTGCTGTTCGTCGATGCGTTGATCGAAAGCGGCGAAGTGGTCGAACTGCCGCTGCAGCCGTCGCCGCCGTCGATCGTCGTATCGATGTCGCGGCGGGCGGACGCGCCGAGGTTCGTGCATGGCGCGTCGATTGCGGCGCGGGCCGCGTGTCACGAATACTGCGAGAAGAGCAAGCGCTTGCTGGTCGAAGCGCTTTGATGCGGTACGGGCCCGCGCGGGGCGAGGCCGCACAGCCGGCACGCATTCGACCTCGCCGCGCGAATCGCGTACGCGCCGCTACAACGTTGAAGGGCACGGCCGCTGAAACGCCCGGCCGTGCCCCTGTCACCCGGCATCAACCGGGTCTTGCCTGCCTCAGTGCGACCGGCCCGTATCCGTCCCCGGCGCGAACTCGATCCCCCGCAGCACTTCCGCAAACTTCGCAGTCCGCAGCACGGCGAACTGCTCGTGCGCAGCCGTCGTCGCGCTCGTGTTCTTCAGCACGTCACGCACGGCCACCAGCCGGTTCGGATCCGCACCGACATCGCCGTTGCCGCTGACCGTCGACGTAATCGCCCAGATCGTCACCGTGCCGTCGCGTTCGACGCGGCCCGTCAGGTTGCGCAGGCCGGCCGTCGCCGGTGCCCACGGCAGGCCCGTCGCCGAATTGTTGCCCGCCGGGTAGCCCGCGACCGAATACGGCTGGCCGAGGTTCAGCCCGTTCTGCAGCGTGTAGGCGAGCTTCCACTGCTTCGTGCCCGCGTCGTAGACCCACTTCTGCAGGCCCGCCGTCGTCTGCGCAGCCGCATGCGTGTACAGGTCCGCACCGCCCGTGTAGCCGTCGCCTTCGTCCGCGACATACAGCGTGTTCGCGTCCGCGAACCAGATCCCGAACGGATAGGCGAGCGTCGTCGCGGTCTTGTTCGGCGTGACCGGGAAGCCGGCCAGCACGCACATGTTGTTCGGCAGGCCCGCCGTCTGCAGCGTGGCGGCGTTGTAGGCGAGCGGCGCCGTCGGCAGCACGGCCTTCGGCGACGGCACGCCGACGCCCGACGGGCACGCGGTGCCGGTCGTATCGACGAAGTACACGGTGTTCACGCCGTTGCCGCCGCTGCCCTTCGTGTAGTACACGACGTTGTCGTGCACGGCGATGCCGCGGAAGTTGTCGTCCTTGCCGATCTTGTCGGCCTTCGCGCCGAGTTCCGTGACCGAGAAGCTCGCGAGCGGCGTCGGCACGCCCGGATCCTGCTGCGCTTCGTGATGCTTCGCGCCGTCGATCAGCTGCGCGCCCGCGCCGAGGATCACGTTGTCCGGTTGCGGGTTCGAGCCGTTGCCGGCATTGCCCGACGTGTAGTAGAGGTCATGGCCGTCGCGATTGTTCAGGATCGCCGCGCGGCCGTTGTTGCCGCTGTACGCGTTCGTCTCGGTGAAGCGGAAATGCCCGTGGCGATCGACGCGCGCGATCGCGCGATAGAAGTTCTGCCCGTCCGGGTTCGTCGTATCGATCGCAACCGGCGTGTTCGAGTTCGACACGTCGATCGCGTTGACCGGCGCGACGTAGCCCATGAACGTCAGGTAGCTGCCGTCGAGCGACAGGTGCAGGCCGAGTTCCGACTTCGAGCTGAAGCTCGTCACCATCTGGTCGTGCGCGAAGCCTTTCTGCAGGCTGTTCGGCACTTCGAGCGTGCTGACGACGCCGCCGCCCGGCGTGATCTGGTCGAGGAAGATGCGCGACGTGATGCCGAAGCTGCCGTCGTAGCGGTCGTTGTTCCACACGTACGGATAGGTACCGTCGTTCGGCGCGCCGGATGCCGTGCCGCAACCGCCGGTGGTCTTCGCGCAGTTCGGCGGCAGGATCGCGCCGGGCTGGACGTTGCTCGACACGTTGTCGTACACGCTGCGGCTGAGGACCAGGAAGCCCGGCACGAAACCCGGCGCAAAACGGCTATCGCCGTCGTTGTCGTGCGGGGCAGCCTGCGCGCCGATGCTCGCGGCAATCAGCGTCAGTGCAACGACAGGAACGGTACGATCGCGCAGCGCGCGGCGGCGCTTCGCGGACAAGGCGAAATTCGGCATGGACAAGGCTCCGTACGACATCGAGTGAGGACGTTGTTGGTGGACAGACTGACGACGTGAAGCCCCGCCACCTTAGCCATGCTTGATGAAGAATTGATTGCACGCGATGCAGCGGAAACCCGCGTGCGTACGCGGGTTTCCAGGCTCGGCACCGTGTTATTTATCCGTAATGCGAAAGAAATGAATCAGACAGGCATTCAGGCGGATTGCCCCGCATGCGGCTGCGTGAGCTTGCCGTCGCCATACTCGCGCAACACTTTCGAAATCACGACGCGATAGCCGTCGAGCCAGCGCGCCTGCTTCGTCTTTGCCTCGAGATGCGCCGGATGCTGCATCAGCTGCTGCAGCGCCGCCTCCGACTCCCAGTAGTAGACGTTCTGGATCAGCCCCGCTTCGGCGTTCTCCCACGTCTCCTCGCCGAGATAGCCGGGCGTCGCGCGCGCCATGTCGGCGATCTGCCGGTCGAGCCGGTGGAATTCGTCGTCGTATTGCCCGGCTCGGAAAATGAAGGTCGACGCGTACATGCCCGCTCCATCGAAGGGAATTGAAAGAGCGCCGATTGTAAGGCACGTGCGGCGTGCCGAGATCGTCACGCGGCGAGCGTATCGATGCCGGGCCGGTCGTCGAGCCACGCGTCGATGCGCGGCGCGTCTTCACGCATGCCGGGCGCGGGCGCCGGCATCGCGGCCAGTGCCTGTCGTGCACGTTCGAGCGCCTGCGCGAAGCCGCGCAACTCGCGCGTCGCGGGCCGGTCGCCGGCATGCCGGCGTGCGAGTGCCGCTTCAATGTTCATACCGGTCAACGCGAGTTGCGCGTCGATGAACGTCACGCACAGCGCGCGGCAATGCGCGGATATCGACGCGACGGCGAGCAGGACAGGCACGATCGACACGGTCAGGTAGCCGCCGGGCGCAAGCCGCGACAGCGCATGACGCACGTCCTGCCCGCCATCGGTCCACGATGCGAACACCGCATCACGCCACACCGCGCGCTCGAACACGAGCGCATCGCGATACGCGTCGAGCGCCGCACGGTCCGCGACCTGTCCGGCCGTCACCAGCGGAATCGGAAATGAAGATTCAACCGACGATTGCGCGCTCGCCGTTTCGACGATGCAGTTCGCGCCAAGCCACGCCGCATCGTCGCGTCGTGCGGCCAGCACGCGGGACTGCAATCGGTCCGGCAGCATCGGATCGAGCGGCACCGCGCTGCAGATCGACGGCTTGTCCGCATGCACGCTGCAGCGGCCGTCGTCGGCCAGCGCCGCGCAACGGCCAAGCGACGGATAGTCGTAGCCCTGCAGCGTCAGCGCGATCCATTCGTTCCCCGCGCTACCGGTGCGATGAAACAACCGCTCGGCCAGCGCATCGGAAGCCGCGACGTCGTCCGCGTCGAGCGCGTGCTCGCGGCCGCCCGCACGCCAGCGCTCGCCGATCCGCCGCTTCGGCACACGACGGATCGTCAGTGCGCCGACGAAGCGATGCCGATGCCGGAACAGTTCACGCAACGACAGCGCCGGTGCGCTGTTACAGCAGCGTCCGCATGCGTTGCACGCGAGCAGGTAGGTGTCTACCACGGCCGCCGCACCGAATCCTGGTAGCGCGTGAGGATGAAGCGCGCGACGTCGTCCGAGTGATACGCGGCGACGAGCTGCGTCACCCACGGCTTCGCGCGATCGGCATCGCGCACCGTCAGCACGTTCGCATACGGCGAGCGCGCATCCTCGATGCTGATGCTGTCGCGCGCGGGTTGCAGCCCGGCACGCGCGGCATCGTCGCTGTCGATCGCGACGAACGCGGCCGTGTCGAGCGCCGCGTACAGGCGATCGCGGCGCAGCGCGACGAGCTTCAGCCCGAGCCGGTTGCCGGTCACGTCGCGCAGCGTCGCATGCAGGCCGGCCTGCTCGCGCAGCGTCACCAGCGTGTCGTTCTGCAGCAGCACGAGCGCGCGTGCCATCCCGCGCGGATCGGCGGGAATCGCGACTGTCGCGCCGGGCTGCAGTTCGTTCAAGTTCTTCAGCTTGCGCGAATAGAGCGCCATCGGCAGCGTGACGGTCGGCGCGATTTCGGTCAGTGCGTAGCGTTTCTGCGCGCGCGTCGCGGCAAGCTGTTGCGCATCCTCGAAGCTGGCCGCGTCGATCCGGCCATCGGCAAGCGCCGCGTCGATGCGCGATGCATCGTCGAATTCGACGACATCGATGCCGAATCCTCGCGACGCGGCGACCCGCTTCACTTCGTCCAGGATCTGCGCATGCACGCCGCGCGTCACGCCGACGCGCACGGCCGGTGCGGCTGATTCGGCGGCAACGGTCGAACCCGATTGAACGGCCACACACGCAACCATCAGCCACGCGCCCACCCAAACCATGACGCGCTTCATGACGCATCCCTCAGAATCGTGCGAAACCCGATATGCGACGCGCCGAGATCGGCTTCCTGCTGTTCGCGCGACGACGCGCGATAGCGCACGCAGTAATCGCGCGAACACAGGAACGACCCGCCCTTGATGACCATCGGCGTATCGTGCCGGCGCGTGGGCGGCGCGACCGCCGCCGTGTCACCGTTCGTATGCGACTGGTGCGGACCCGTGTACGCGTCCTTCGTCCATTCCCATGCATTGCCGATCATGTCGTAGAGCCGGAACCCGTTCGCCGCGTAGCAGCCGACGGGCGCGAGCCCCGCGTGGCCATCCTCGGCCGTGTCGAGCACCGGGAACACGCCCTGCCAGTAGTTCGCGGCCGGCTTGCCCTGCGCGTCGCGCGGCGCCGCGTCGAGCGATGCGTCGTCGCGGCCGGCCTTGCCCGCGTATTCCCATTCGGCCTCGGTCGGCAGGTCGCGGCCCAGCCAGCGCGCATACGCGAGCGCATCGCGCTGCGTAACGAGCGTGACGGGCAGGTTGCCGAGCCCGTCGATGCCGCTGCCCGGCCCGCGCGGATGACGCCACGACGCGCCCTTCACCCACGACCACCACGCAAGATCGCGCGCATTCATCTCGTCGCGTGTCGGCACGTGGAACACGGCTGCGCCAGCCTGCTGCTCGGCCTCGGTCACGTAGCCGGTCGCCTGCACGAACGCGGCGAACTGCGCGATCGTCACGTCGGTCTGGTCGATCCAGAACCCGCCGACACGCGTGCGGCCGTCGCCCACCGGGCGCTCGTCCGCGTAGCCGCGCGTGCTGCCGAACACGAACGCGCCGCCGCGCAGGTGCACCATCCCGGCCTTCGCGTCGTCACGCCACCCGGCCGGCAGCCCCGAATAGCGTGCGCACTGCCGCTCCGAGCCGAGCGGCGCGAGCGCGCGGCCGCGATTCGCGTCGTCGAATGCATCGCCCGCCGGTGCGACGGGATTCGCATAACCGGCCGCGAACGCGGCGGCGAACAGCGTGCCGGCAAGCGCCGCGCCGATCGTCCAGAACCGGAACCGCATCTTGTCGCTCCCGGGTTCAGTAGTAGCCGCGCGGACGCAGCGGTTCGACACCGCCGACGTTGCTCATGTAAGTCTTCCACTGGTCGACCAGCGTGCTGATCACCGACGGGTTCTGTGCCGACACGTCGGTCGTCTCGCCGCGATCCGACGCGAGGTCGTACAGCTGCCAGTGACCGTCGATCGGCCCGAGCGGCGGCTCGGTCCACAATGCCTTCCAGCGGCCGTCGGCACTGCGCAGGTACGCGCGGCCATAGGCTTCGTCGCCGAACGGCGTCGTATGCACCTCGCCCGTCGCTGAACCCGTGAGCACGGGCAGCAGCGACTGACCCGTGACCGGATACACGTAGCGGTTGTTGTAGACGACCTTGCCCTTGTTCTGGTCGACACCCGTCAGCGTGTTGACGAGCGGCGGCGCCGGTTGCGACGGCGGCGTGACGCCCGCGACCGCGAGGAACGTCGCCGTGTTGTCGGTCACGTGCGTGAACGCGCGCAGCGTCGGCAACTGCTGCGACTGGCCGGGCAGGCGCACGATCGTCGGCGTCGATACGCCGCCTTCGGCCGAATAGCCCTTCGTGAGCCGGAACGGCGACGCGCTCACCTCGGCCCAGCGCAGCCCGTACTGCAGGCGCTGCGCGTTCTGCTTGCCGTTGTCGGTGCCGAGCGTCGAGTAAATCGGATCCTGCCCGTTCGCGGTATCGGTCGCCGTCGGGTCGGCGCCGCCGTCGATCGGCCAGCCTTCCGCGCCGTTGTCCGACTGGAACATGATGAACGTGTTGTCGTATTCGCCGATGTCCTTCAGGTGCTGGATCAGGAGGCCGATGTTGTAGTCGAGGTTCTCGACCATCCCCGCGTAGATCTCCATATAGCGCGACTGTGCCTTGCGCTCGGCCGGCGACAGGCTCGACCACAGCTTGTCGACCTTGCCGGGGCCGTAGTCGCTGTAGCCGTCCGCGGCCGAATGCACCGCGCTGATGTATTTCGCGCCGGCCGTGCCGTTGTTCGCGGTCGCGGGCGACGCGGCCGTCGTTTCAGGCAGGCCGTCGAACGGCTTGAAATCGGCGGGGATCAGGCCGAGCGCCTTCTGCCGCGCGATCCGCGCGTTGCGGATCGCGTCGTAGCCGGCGTCATACACGCCCGCGTACTTGTGCAGCCACGGATCGGGTACCTGCAGCGGCCAGTGCGGCGACGTGTAGGCCGCGTACGCGAAGAACGGCTTGCCGTCGCGCTTGTTCGAATCGATGTACGAGATCAGCTTCTGCGTATAGAAATCGGTCGAATAGAACACGGCCGGGCTGCCGCCCGCGCCGCCCGGCTGCCCGGGCTGGCCCGGTTGCACGTAGCGGCCGTCTTCCGTGTAGTTCGACGAGCCGGCCGGCTCGTGCGCGAAGTGGTTCGTCGCCGCGCCGCCGAGCAGCACGTAGCTGTGCTCGAAACCCCACTGGTCCGGCGTCTGCCCGCTGCCCGTCGTGCTGCCGACGATCCCCGAGCCGATATGCCACTTGCCCGCGATGTAGGTGTGGTAGCCGGCATCCTTCAATAGTTGTGCGAACGACAGTGCACGGTCGTTCAGGTAGCCCTCGTAGCCGGGCAGGCCGCGCCGTTCGTCGGTCGGTACGCCCATCGTGCCTTCGCCGACGAGATGGTGGTCGGTGCCGGACACCAGCATCGCGCGCGTGATCGCGCAGACGGTGCCCGTGTGATGGTTCGACAGGATGCGGCCCGACGCGACGAGCGCGTCGAGGTTCGGCGTGTTGATCTCGCCGCCGAATGCATGGATGTCGGAATAGCCGAGATCGTCGGCCATGATGTACAGGATGTTCGGGCGTTTCGCCGCCAGCGGCGGCGTGGTGTTCGTTTGTGACGAAGGCGTATCGCTGTCGACGCCGCCGCACGATGCGAGCGACAGCGCGCCGGCAATCGCGGCGTAGACGACACGGAAACGAAAAGCATGCAACGGCGACGCGGACTTTTTCATTGTTCTGAACGCTCGATCTACGGGATCGGCGATCTTAGCGTCGCGCGCGCGGCACCCAAAGTCCGATTCGTCACATGCTAACGGGGTAGCGGAATATGCGCGCAAGCGGAATGCCGGCGATCAGCACACGCATATGCGCGCACCCGGAATGCGCGCCGAAACCGGCCGCTGCCGGGCCTCGTGCCTGCCTGCTTCGTGCCGTGCGTCAGCTACGCCCGCCGAGACTGCCGCCGCCATCCACGGCCAGCACCTGCCCCGTGACGAAACCGGCTTCGTCCGACAGGAAGAACGCGATCGCGGCCGCCACGTCATCGGATGTGCCGAGCCGGCGCGCGGGAATCGTCGCGAGCACCTTGCGTTCGGCTTCGCTGCCGACGGGCCGCGTCTGCCGGAACAGTTCCGTCTCGATCGGCCCCGGCGCAACCGCGTTGACGGTCACGCCGTGTTCGGCGAGTTCGAGCGCCCACGTGCGCGTGCAGCCGACGAGTGCGCTCTTCGCGGCGGAATACGCGGTGCGATCGAGACTGCCGAAGATCGCGCGGCTGCAGATGTTGACGATGCGCCCGTAACCGCGTGCCTTCATCGTATCCGCGAAATGCTGCGTGACCTGGATCGCTGCCCGCACGTTGAGATCGAACACGGTCTGCAGCGACTGGAAATCGATCTTCCCGAGCGGTTGCGGCAACACGATGCCGGCGTTGTTCACGATGCCGTCGACATCGTGCTGCTCGCTGATGCGTGCAAGGGTTGCCGCCGTCTGTTCGAGGTCGGCGAGATCGCATGCGCGCAATTCGCCGGGAAAGTCGATGCCCTGCGCATGCCGCGCGAGGCCGATGACGCGATGGCCGCGCCGTGCGAGCAATGCGCTCACCGCGAGGCCGATGCCGCGCGATGCGCCGGTGACGAGATACGTGCGAGATGACATGAGTGCTCCCGAAGTCCGTTCACATGAATAACGTGGAGAGATGTTTCCGGGGCGGAGGCCCGGAACCTGCGCTTTCGTCGGACGATTCTACGTGTGTAACGGGACGTTACGTCGTGTCGTTACGGGCGTGCTCGTAGCAGCACGTTACGTTTGCCGCGCATCAGCATCGCCAGGAATTTGAAAATTACGATTTCCATCGAATATCGTCTGATTTAACTGTAATGCGCCATAAATAAAAGAAAGCTTGTTAATGAATATCAGACTCGCAAACGTTTTACGTGAAGAAAATATGCACCCCAAAAATAAGACGAATAACCACTTGAAAATAAAATCCGTTTAAAACAGCCGCAGGCACGCCTCTTGCTGACTCCCCCCACCATGTGCCGCGTTCGACCAGGAACGAATAACCCGAAAATCGGGCGCCGGCCTATTTCGTACAAATGAATCCGGGGGTCGGGGAAATGGTTTCGAGCGCAAGCAGGCGATTGGCCTGGGGGGCCGTGACGTGCCTGTCGCTATTCGCGACGGCACGCGCGCAGGCCCAGGACACCGTCGACGCGCCGCCTTCCGCCGCGGCGAACGGCGGACATCCGATCGCGCCGCCCTCGACGCTGCTGAACGCCGAGCGCGTCCTTGAAGCACCGAGACCCGCGCCCGGCGCGGGCCTGGCCGCCGCGAAGCCGGCCGCCGGCGCCGCGTCGGCCAGTGCCAAGGCCGCCGCCCGCCACGCACTTCCGGAAGACCAGCTTGGCGGCACGGTCACGACCGACGCCGTCACGCTCGCCGGCCGCGATTTCTATACGTACTTCTCGCAGACGTGGTCGGAAATCCCGCTGAGCGAGCGCTACATGGTCGCCATTCACGAACGCCCGTCCGGGCGTTACGGCAGCCTGATCTGGGTCGAATTCCAGCAGAAGCGCGTATTCCAGACCTTCCTGCCGATCGCGCGGGCCAATGTCCGGGCCGTGGCCGAAAACGCCGCCAGCATTTCCTTTCAAACCGTCATTCAGGACGATCTATCGAATTTGCTGTTTCCCGATTCGGATCTGGCGAAAGACGAGATTTAGTCGATTAATCAAAATCAGGGGTTTGTGAAAATGAATCGAATCAGATTGAGTTTGATCGCGCTGGTCGCGATGACCGCGGCTTCGCCCTATGCGTGGTCGTCGACGCTGGTTTATCAGCCGAACAACCCGAACTTCGGCGGCAACCCGGCCAACGGCCCCAACCTGCTCAACGAGGCCAATGCGCAGAACAAGCATACGGATCCGTCGCTGTCTGCCTATTCGTCGCCGACGTCCACGTCGTCCCTCGACCAGTTCAATGCGCAGCTGCAGCAGGCGATCCTGTCGCGCGTCGCCGGCTCGGTGACGAACTCGATCGTCGGCACCAACGGCGAGCTCAAGCCGGGGACGATCAGCACGGGCAATTTCACGATCGTCGTGAGTTCGGCCGGCAACGGCAACCTGCAAGTGACGACCACCGACAAGACGACGGGCGCGACCTCGACCTTCATCGTCAGCAACGGCCAATAAATCAAAAAACAACTGAGCGAATCATGAAGAAAAACGCTGAACGCGCACGCTTCAACACGGGGATGACACGAATCGCAATGGGCGCAGTGCTGCTGCTGTCGCTGGTCGGCTGCGTCACGCGGCCGATGCCCGCGTTGAGCAATGCCACGCTGACACCGCCGACACGCACCACGCGCGACCTCACGCATCTCCCGCCGCCGAAGGGCAAGATCGTCGCGGCCGTGTACGGCTTTCGCGACCTGACCGGGCAATACAAGGCGTCGCCGGACAGCTCCTTTTCGTCGCAGGTCACGCAGGGCGGCGCGTCGTTCCTCGTCAAGGCGATGCGCGACTCCGGCTGGTTCACGCCGGTGGAACGCGAGAACCTGCAGGATCTGCTGACCGAACGCAAGATCATGCGCGCCACCGACGGCGCGGATGTGAAGAAGGCGCAGAACGATGCGATGGCGCCGCTCATGCCGGCGAACATCGTGCTCGAAGGCGGCATCGTCGGCTACGACACGAACGTCCGGACCGGCGGGGCCGGCGTCGCCTACCTCGGGATCAGCGGGTCGACGCAATACCGGATCGACCAGGTCACCGTCAACCTGCGTGCGATCGACATCCGCACGGGCCAGGTGCTCAACAGCGTCTCGACGACCAAGACCGTCTACTCCTATCAGGTCGATACGGGCATCTATCGCTTCGTCGGCTTCAAGGACCTGCTGCAAGCGGAAGCCGGGCTGACCCGCAACGAACCCGCGCAGATCTGCGTGAACGAAGCGATCGAATCGGCGCTCACGCACC
Organism: Burkholderia lata; assembly: GCF_902499335.1. Classification (GTDB taxonomy): domain Bacteria; phylum Pseudomonadota; class Gammaproteobacteria; order Burkholderiales; family Burkholderiaceae; genus Burkholderia; species Burkholderia lata_B. The sequence continues at coordinate 619,572 of NZ_CABVQK010000001.1, forward strand.
TGATCGTCCAGGGCGTCGCGAACCAGACCTGGGCACTGAAAAGCGACCAGGACTGGTACGACCCGACGATGCAGCGGTATCTGCAGGAAGACCGGCAATACGCGCAGGACATGGAGGACGCCAACACCGCGTACGACCCGCAGAAGATCGATCGTGCGGTCGCGTCCACTCATTAACCGGCATCGGCCGGCCAGCGGAGAACACATGATGAATCGACAGCATGATCGGAACGGGCGCGCCCGCGCAGTGCGGCGGGTGCTCGCGACCATGTGGGCAGCAGCGGCCATGCAGGCTGCGTCGGCGGCACCCGTGCCGCTCAACGATCTCGGCCCGCCCGAACCGGCATTCGACTACAGCGGCAACATTGTTGCCGTCCGGCAGAGCGGCGTCGGCAACGCCGCGTCGCTGGACCAGGCGGGCCATAACGGGGCGCTGATCTGGCAGGCCGGCGACGGCAATTCGATCGTCGCGCGGCAGACCGGTGCGCAGAACTGGATCGCGGCAGCGCAGGGCGGCTTCGGCAATACGTTGAAGGCGACGCAGCGCGGCAACGGCAACACGTTGCAGGTGCAACAGAACGGTGCCGGCAATTCGGTCGATTCGACGCAGGTCGGCACGTCGCTGTCGGCGCGCGTCACGCAGAACGGCAGCAACAACGCGTTGAACATCGTGCAGGGCGGATCGAACACCGGCATCCAGGTGATCCAGACCGGCAACGGTGCGCGCGCCACGGTGGTGACGCGGTAACGGTTACGCAGGATGCAAGTGCTTTGCTTGTAGTGGTGTGAGGTGTGGGGTGTGAGGTGTGGGGCGTGAGAGCGCCCTCAATTGGCGGGGGTGCCGGTAAAAGACCGACTTTTCCGGCGAATTTTCTTTCGAATCAGGAGCAACAAATGAAGGTGACCAAGTCTGCAATCGCAATCGCCGTGCTGATGCTCGCATCGGCTGCCGCACAGGCCGATTCGTCGGGTAACACCGTGAACATCGGGCAAACCGGCAACTTCAACTCGGCAACCGTCGAACAGACGGCAACGTCCGGGGATTCGGTGTCGATTACCCAGTCGGCATACGGCAACGATCCGCGCTACGGGTTCGTCGCCAACGTGACGACGCAAGGCGGCAGCGGCGATACGACCGTGATCCAGCAGAACTCCTGGTGGGCGCAGCCGTACTCGAGCGTGAACGTGTCGCAAACGGGCACGTCGAACGAGCGGAACTACGTGACGCAGTCCGGCGGCGGCGATTTCTCGGCGAACATCACGCAAACGACGTCGGCGTACACGGGCGGCCCGCAATACGACACCAACACGATCAACCAGTACAGCTACATCGATAGCGCATCGATCTCGCAGCAGGGCGGCGGCTGGAACAGCGTGACGATCAACCAGGGCTCGCCGAGCCAGTCGGCGATCGGCAACAACGCGACGGTCGCGCAGACCGACACCTTCGCCAACACCGTCGGCATCACGCAGACCGGCAACAACGGCACCGCGAATGTCCAGACGACCTGGGGCGGCGGCAACACGACGTCGATCACGCAAACGGGCGGCACGACCAACGCGAACGTGACGCAGTTCGCCGAGATCGGCGACAACGTCACGACGACCCAGAGCGGCACCGAAACCGCCAACGTGACGTCGACGGCCGGCGCCAACAACCAGACGACGATCTCGCAATCGGGCGGCCTGAGCGGCAACAACGCAACGGTGAACCAGTTCGCGGCACTCGCCAACACGACCTCGATCACGCAAACCGCGGACAACAACAACGCAACGGTCAATCAGTGGTTCGAGTTCGGCGACAACGCGACGATCAACCAGTCGGCCGCGTCGAACACCGCGACGATCACGCAGCAGTTCGGCTACGGCAACAGCGCGTCCATTACGCAAACCGCCGCGGGCAACACGGCGGCGATCACGCAAAGCGGCTCGGCCGGTTCGACGGCAGCCATTACGCAGGGTTCGGCTTACAACCAGGCGTACGTGGCACAGTCGGCAGCGGGTTCGCTGGCGACGGTGAGCCAGTCGGGTGACATCGGCAACTACGCCAATGCGTCCCAGACGGGTGCGAATGACGTGCTGAGCCTCTCGGAAATCGGTGGCTTCAACGTCATCAACGCATCGCAAGTCTCGGGCACCGGCAACCAGGGCTACGTGACGCAGATCGGCTACAACAACAACGCCTCGCTGCTGCAGCAAGGCAACGGGAACTACGCGAGCATCAACCAGAGCGGCTTCAACAACACCGTCTCGGTCAAGCAGCACTAAGCACCGCCGGCGTAGCGAAAAGGCCGGACGGATGCCCGTTCGGCCTTTTTTTCATTCGACAGGGGACGATCATGGTTGGCATTCACGATCTCAACGCCTATTTCGACATCGCCGCCAGTGCCGGCGGCGTGAATATCGTGCCGCACGTGCGGGCGGCCGCACCGGTCGACGTGTCGTACAGCCTGCGCATCACGAAAACCGGCGGTGCGGGCTCGGCCTCGCTGACGCGCTCCGGCGAATCGCGACTCGCGGGCGGCGAGGATCAGCCGCTCGCGACGCTGCGGCTGAGCGTCGGTTCGGGCGATATCTGCATGGCGACACTGGTGCTGCACGTCAATGGCGAACAAGCGGAGTATTCGGTGGACTGCAATCCGCATCGAGCACCGAGTTAAACGGCGCGGCGCAGGCCTGTCGCGCCCGCCTCAATCGTCCGACGCCAGCATGCGCGGTATCTCGTCGACGAGCGCATCGATGACGACGCGCACCTTCGACGGCACCTGGCGCGATGCCGGCCGCACCGCGAACACTTCGGCACCCGATACGCTGTTGCTGTCCAGCACGAGCGCGAGGCGGCCGTCGCGCAGGTAAGGCGCCATCAGCCAGCACGGCAGCCACGCGAGGCCCGCGTCGGCGGCGGCCGCATCGGCAATCGCCTGCAGGTCGTCGAGCCGCAGGCGGCCCGTCGGGCGATGATCGTGCACCGCGCCGTCCGCGCCGACAACCCGCCACGGCGTCGGTTGCCCGCCGCGCGAATATGCGATGCCGACGTGCGACGCGAGTGCGTCGAGTCCTGCCGGTCGGCCATGACGTTCGAGATACGCGGGCGACGCGCAGATGCCCATGCGCTGCACGCCGAGCTTCCGGCCGACGAGCGCGCTCGTATCGGCAAGCTCGCCGATGCGCACGGCGATGTCGAACCCGTCGTTGACCAGGTCGGCCACGCGATCGCTGAACGACACGTCGATTTCGAGCCGCGGATGGCGCTCCACGAGGCGCCGCATGACGGGCGCCACGCATTGCCGACCGAACAGCACGGGCACGCTGACGCGCAGCCGCCCCGCCGGCTCGCGCTGCCCCGCGTCGAGCGCGGCCTCCGTCTCGCCGAGTTCGGCCAGCAGCCGCCGGCACTGCTCGTAATAGACAAGCCCTTCGTCGGTCAGGCCGAGCTGACGTGTCGTGCGCTGCAGGAGCCGTGTGCCGAGACGGCGTTCGAGCCGCGCGACGACCTTCGCGACGGCCGAGCGCGTGACGCCCAGCCGCAGCGCCGCAGCAGCGAAGCTGCCCGACTCCACCACGTCGACAAATTCGGCAACGCCTCTCAGCCGCTCGTCCATGCCATTCCGCTCCGGTTGGGTCACAGGTTTGTGTCCACACAGGCGACAGTCGTTGGCCGAATTCTCGCCAATGCGTCCCTGTGCGCAACACTATGATAGTCCGCTCTATCTCGAAAAGGAGTCGACATGCACGCATGGCAAGTGAAACCGGGCGACGGCGTGGCCAGGCTTCGGCGCATCGACGCGACACGCCGCGCGGTCGGGCCGACCGACGTCGTCGTGAAGATCCACTCGGCCGGACTGAACTATCGCGACCTGATGTTCGCCCGCGGTGACTATCTCGGCATCGGCACGGACGCGATGATTCCGGTTGCCGACGGCGCCGGCGAAGTCATCGAAACCGGCCGCGACGTCACACGCTTCAAGCCGGGCGATCGCGTGATCAACACGTACTTCCCGCACTGGATCGACGGGCCGCCGACGCCGCAGAAAGCGTCAGGGTCGCCCGGCGCGCAATTCGATGGCGTGCTGGCCGAACACTTCGTGTCCGATGAAGCCGCGCTGGTCGCGATTCCCGCGCATCTGAACTACGACGAAGCGGCGACGCTGTCGTGCGCGGGCATCACCGCGTGGAACGCGCTGTTCGCCGACGGCCGCCTGGGGCCCGGCGCGACCGTCGTGCTGCTCGGCACGGGCGGCGTGTCGATCGTCGCGCTGCAGCTCGCGCATGCGGCGGGGCTGCGCACGATCATCACGTCGTCGAGCGACGAAAAGCTCGAGCGCGCCCGCGCACTCGGTGCGGACGCAACCATCAACTATCGTGCAACGCCCGAATGGCAAAACGAAGTGCTGCGGCTCACCGGCGGCGCAGGGGCGGATCTGGTCGTCGAAGTCGGCGGCAAGGACACGCTGCCGCGCTCGGTCGCCGCGACGAAGATGGGCGGGATCGTGTCGGTGATCGGCGGCCTCAGCAGCTTCGCCGGCCCCGACCTCGGGCTGCTGTCGCTGATCGGCGGGATCCGGCAGCTGCACGGGATCATGGTCGGCAGCCGCGCGATGCTCGACGACGTCGTGCGGCTCGTCGACGCGAAGCAGATCAAGCCGGTGGTCGATCGCGTGTTCGGCTTTGACGAAGTGCCGCAGGCGTATGCGTACCTGCAGTCGGGGCAGCACTTCGGCAAGGTCGTGATTCGCGTCGCGCAGTAAGCGTGACGGACGGCGGGCGGTGCAGTGCCGCGCCCGCCGCCCTTCCCCTCATCGCGCCGTCAGAACTTGTGACGGATCCCCGCGTGCACCATCAGTTGCTTCGACGTCGACGACAGATCCGCCGCGCCGGGAACATAGGCCTGGTCGAGCGATGAACCCGTCGCATCGCCCGCGATCCGCTGGTACGCGCCCATCAGGTACACGTCCGTGCGCTTCGACAGGTTGTAGTCGGCCATCAACCCTAGCGAATGGATCTTCGGCTTCGCGGTGCCCGTCGTCGCGTCATAGCGCACCGTCGTGTACACGTACTGCGCGCCGACGAACAGCGCGGGCGTGAACTGGTATTTGCCGTTCACCTCGAAGTTCTGGTACTTGATCGACGACACCGTGCCGCCCGCGAGCGGGCCGGTCACCGGCCCGATCGTTTCGTCGCCGAACAGGTAGCCGACGTTCGCGGTCGGACGCGTGACGTTGCTGTTCGTGTACGCGAACCCGACCGTCGCGGGCCCCGCCGTGTAGTTGATGCCCGCACCGAAGATCCGCAGCCGTGCCGACGCGAAGTTCGCATCGGCGCCGACCGATCCCGAACCCGCGATCGCGCCGCCCGACGTCGCCCCCGGGTTGTCCGCATTCAGGAACGCCGCGCCGACGAGCAACCCGCCCTGCTCGTACTGCGCGCCGACGCTCCACTGCCGGTTGTTCGCGAAGCCCGTGTCGTTGCTGAAACTGTACGTGCCGCCGAACGAGAAGCCGGCGAAATCCGGGCTCGCATATTTCACCGTGTTGTTCACGCGAAACGTGTTGCCGGTGTTGTCGTTGTCGAGCGGATGCGAGAACGGATAGACGCCCCAGCTGCCGTTCGCGGTCGTCGGCGCGAGATAGTCGACCACTGCATCGTATTGCCGGCCGAGCGTCAGCGTGCCGAAACGCGCGCTGCCGAGCCCGACGTAGGCCTGCCGCCCGAACATGCGGCCGCCCTGCGCGAGCGTGCCGCTGTTCACATTGAAGCCGTTCTCGATCTGGAACAGCGCACTGTAGCCGCCGCCCAGATCCTCGGTGCCCTTCAACCCCCAGCGGCTGCCCTGCGCGAAGCCGCTCGCCATCTGCCACGCACTGTGGCCGCCGACGTTGTTCGTGTAGTCGATGCCCGCATCGACGAGGCCGTACAGCGTGACGCTGCCTTGCGCGAACGCGGGCGCTGCGCACAGCGCCGGAATCGCGACGAAAAACAATCTCCAGTTCATCCGTAATCCTTATTTATATTGTCGTTACCGCCCCCTGACGGGCGTCGCCGCTTACTTCGCGCCGTAGATGTCGAAATCGAAGTACTTCTTGTTGATGCGCTGGTACGTGCCGTTCGCGAGGATCGTCGCAAGCGCGCGGTTGAACGCGTCGCGCAGGTCGTTGTCCTGCTTGCGCAGCCCGAGCCCGTCGCCCTGCCCGAAGTACTTCACGTCGTCGATCGCGCCGCCGACGAACGCGAAATCCTTGCCCTGCGGCTTCTTCAGGAAGCCGTCGTTCGCCGCGATCGATGCCTGGAACGCCGCATCGAGCCGGCCCGTCACGAGATCGGCATAGACCTGGTCCTGGTTCTGGTACGACACGATCTGCACGCCGGCCCGCTGCCAGTTCGCGATCGCGTAGTCGGCCTGCGCGGAACCCTGCTCGACGCCCACGCGCTTGCCCTTCAGCGCGTCGGCCGTCGGCAGAAGCGGCGAACCCTTGCGCGCGACGAGGCGCGCCGGCGCATTCGAGATGCGGTTCGTGAATGCGATCTGCTGCTGCCGCTTCGGCGTGATCGTCATCGACGACGCAATCACGTCGAACTTGCGCGCGAGCAACCCGGGAATCATCCCGTCGAAGCTCGACTCGACCCACACGCAGCGCGCATGCAGCTCCGCGCACAACGCGTTCGTGATGTCGATCCCGAAGCCCGTCAGCGTGCCGTCGGGCAGCTTGTATTCGAGCGGCGGGTAAGTCGGATCGACCGCGAGGCGGATCTCCTTGCCCGCCCAGTCGCCCGCATGCGCCGCCCCTGCCGCCAGCGCCACCGCGAGCGCCGCCATCCGTTTCCACTGCTTCATTGCCAGTCTCCTTCCTTGTGTGAATCGTCAGTCAAATCCGTGCGAGGCCGTCACGCGAGGTAGCGTTCCGCCAGCGCAATCCAGTAGCTCGCGCCCGTGGCGAGGCACGCGTCGTTGAAGTCGTAGCCGGGATGGTGCAGCCCGCATCCGGCGGCGCCGTCGCCGTTGCCGATCGACAGGTAGCTGCCGGGGCATGCGTTCAGCATGAACGCGAAATCCTCGCTGGCCGCGATCGGCCGCAGATGCGGGATCAGTGCGGCGTCGCCGCCCCATTCGCGGGCGACGTCGCGCGCAAACGCGGTTTCCGCCGCGTGATTGACGAGCACCGGGTACTCGTGCCGGTAGTCGATCTCGGCCGTCGCGCCGTAGCTCGCGGCCTGCCCGTGCACGATCTCGCGAATGCGCCGTTCGAGCAGTGCGCGCACGTCCGGCGACAGCGCACGCACGCTGAGTTCCAGATCCGCATGCGGCGGGATCACGTTCGACGCGGTGCCCGCATGGATCGAACCGGCCGTCACGATTGCCAGGTCCTGCGGGTTCACGTTGCGCGACACGACGGTCTGCAGCGCCATCACGATCGACGCACACACGACCACCGGATCGATCGTCGTATGCGGCGCCGCGCCATGCCCGCCGCGCCCGGTCACGCGCACGCGCACCTCGTCGGCCGACGCCATCGCCGGGCCGTCGCAAAAACCGAGCACGCCGGCCGGCAGGCCCGGCACGTTGTGCATCGCGAACACCGCATCGCACGGAAACCGCTCGAACAACCCGTCGTCGATCATCCGCTTCGCGCCGCCGAGCCCTTCCTCGGCCGGCTGGAATATCAGGTTCAGCGTGCCCGTGAAGCGGGCGCGCTCGGCCAGGCAGCGCGCCGCCGCGAGCAGCATCGCCGTATGACCGTCGTGGCCGCACGCGTGCATCACGCCGTCGTACCGGCTTGCATGCGGCAGCCCGGTCGTCTCGCGGATCGGCAGCGCGTCCATGTCCGCGCGCAGCCCGAGCCGTTTCCCGGGGCCGCGCGTCAATGTACCGACCACGCCCGTGCCGCCGAGCCCGCGCGTCACCCGATAACCCCACGTTGTCAGGAAATCGGCCACGAGGTCGCTCGTCGCATGTTCCTCGAAGCCGAGCTCCGGATGCGCGTGCAGCCGGCGGCGCAGCGCGATCATTTCCGTCTCGATGGCCGCCATTTCCGTCTGAATAGGTTTGTGGTCCAACCCCGATTCTCCTCGATGCACTCCGGTTGCCGATCGCCCGAATGACCGATCGTGGCCGCATCGTAGGCAGCGAAAATCCCGGCGAACAGCCTCGGTTTCGTTATGATGACAACCTTTCGTTGTCGGGTATCGCACCATGAGCACGATCAAGCTGCATCAACTGCAGGCGCTCGTCGCGAGCGCGGAGGCCGGGAGCATCCGCGGCGCGGCGCGCACGCTCGGGCTGTCGCAGGCCGCCGTCACGCGCGCGCTGCGCGAGCTGGAGGCCAGCGAGCGCCTGCCGCTGCTGGTCCGCGCGCCGGAGGGGATCGGCTTCACCGAATACGGAAAGACGCTGCTCACGCACGCGAAGCTCGTGCTGAAACAGCTCGAACACGCGCAGAGCGATCTCGAACGCATGCGCGGCCGCGTCGAGGGCCGGCTGAGCATCGGCGTCACGCCGTGGCTCACGATGACCTTCCTCGCGGAAACGGTGCTGCGCTTTCGTGAGCGGATGCCCGACGTGCGCCTCGAACTCTACGAAGCGCTGATGGCCGTCGCGCAGCCGCTGTTGCGCGACGGCAGCATGGACTTCGCGCTCGGGCACGTGCAACCGGGCGGCACGCAGGAGTTCGCGTTCGAGCCGACGCTGCGCTACGAAACCTCGGTAATGGTGCGCGCCGGCCATCCGCGCGAGCACGCACGGTCGATCCACGACCTGCTCGACCACGACTGGGTACTGAATTTCGCGGCCGACGGGCAGGCCGCGCTCGTCGACTACCTGTTCACGCGCCACGGTGCCGAAATCGACGAACGGCGCATCGTGCGCGCGCAGTCGGTGGCGATGCTGCAGACGATGCTCGAACAGGCCGACATGTGCACGTGGTGCCCGACGATCCTCGCGGCCGTGCCGTCGTTCGGCGAACGGATGCGCGCGTTGCCGCTGAAGGAGACCTTCGAGCCGCGCGACCTCGGGATCGTCACGCGGCGCAGCAGCACGCTGAGCGATGCGGCGCGCTGCTTCATCGACTGCCTGCTGCACGTGATCCGCCGCCATGCGCGATCGGCACGCAAGGCGGATCTCGCGCTGTTCAGGACGCTGTCGCTGCTGATCTGACGCGCGGCAAGCACGGCCCGTCGCCGCGTCGCCGCACGCGTCTCATGCTCCTGCTCGAGGCGTCCGTCAGATCTTCGCGGTCAGCGTGATCCCGACCGTGCGCGGATCGCCGTACAGCACCGGATACGCGCCATACGACGGCAACAGCTCGAGCTTCTTGTAGACCTTGTTGGTCAGGTTCGTCACGTAGCCCGTCACGATGTACTTCTGGTTCGGCGTCGTGTAGGACACGTGCGCGTTCAGCACCGTGTAACCGCCCTGCCAGAGCTGCGGCATCGTCTGCCGCGTCGCGCTGAAGTATTCGCGGCTGCGATAGTTCACGTCGCCGCCGGCCGTCAGCGTGCCGAACGACACCGGCACGCGATAGTCGAAGCCCGCGTTGAGCGTCGTATGCGGCGAGCGCGCGAACGAGTTGCCGACGGCGGTCGGCACGTTGCGGAACTCCGTATAGCGCGTATTCAGCATCCCGAGGTTCGCGAACAGGTAGAGGCTGTTGACCGGCTGCGCCTTCAGTTCCAGCTCGAAGCCGTCCGCACGCCCCTGCCCCGCATTCGACAGCGTCGACACCGGCGGGCCGCCGAACGGGTTCGGCGCGAGCGCGAACACCTGGATGTCGCGATAGTCGTAGTGGAACACGCTCGCGTTGACGATCAGCCGCTTGTCGAACCACTCGCTCTTGATGCCGACTTCATAGTCGGTCAGGTACTCCGGCGACACGGTCGACACCGTGCTCTGCGTGTACGCGTTGCCGTTGTAGCCGCCCGAACGGAAGCCGCGCGCATAGCGGAAATACGCTCGCACGTTGCTGCTGAGCGCATATTCTGGCGTGAGGTCCCAGGTCGGCGCGCGCCACGTGTTCGTCTGGTTCTGCCGCGCGCTGACCGCCAGCGGCGACGACACCGACGACGGATCCCACCAGCTGCCCGGATTGCTGAACGTCACGTTGCCGGTGTCCTGCAGCCCGGTCAGGTTGATGTTCTTGCGCTCGATCGTGTAACGCAGCCCGCCCGTCACGTTGAAGCGGTCGGTGAACCGGTACTTCACGCTGCCGAAGATCGCCGCGCTCTGCGTGTGCTGCGTGAGGTCGGTCAGGTGGTAGAACGCGGGCGACGGCGAGCCCGGCAGGCCGCCGCCGGCACCCTGCTCGGCCAGTTGCTCGGTGAACAGGTGCGTACCGACGAGCCAGCTCAGCCGGTCGTTCTGCGGCGATTCGAGCCGGAATTCCTGCGAGAACTGGCGGCTCGACAGGCGGTCATGCGAGCGCGCGGCGTCGAACGCCGAATAGTCCTCGTCGTCCTGGTACCAGCGGTGCAGCCCTTCGAACGCGGTGATCGACGTCAGCGTCACCGCCGGGTTGATGCGCCAGTGCGCGGTGAGCGACGTGCCCCAGGTCGAGATGTGATCGCTCGACGGCGCGTTGAGCGACACCGTGTACGGATCGCTCGACCCGACGAAACCGAACTGGTTCGCGCCGCCCGGCCCCGCGCCCTGTGCGTGCCACGCATTGCCGCCGCCCGTGTAGTTGCGGCCGTGGATGTTGAACAGGAAGTCGGTATCCGACGTCGGCACGGCCAGCACCTGGAAGCGCACCGCATTGTCGTGGAAGCCGCCGAAGCGCCCCTGCTGCACGGTGTTCGTGTAGAAGCTGTCGGCGTTCTCGTGATACACCGACACGCGCGCGGCCAGCACGTCGTTCTTGCCGATCGGCCCGCCGATCGCGGCTTCCGCGAGTCGGCTGTTGTACTGGCCGAGCCCGATCTTGCCGTAGCCGCTCACGTCGAAGGTCGGCTTCTGCGACGTGATGCTGAGCGCGCCGCCGACGGTATTCTTGCCCCACAGCGTGCCCTGCGGGCCGCGCAGCACTTCGATGCGGTCGAGGTCGAACAGCGGGAAGCCCTGCCCGAACACGCTGTTGATGTAGACGTCGTCGAAGTACACGCCGATCGGGCTCAGCGACAGGTCCGACGGATCGTTACTGCCGACGCCGCGCAGGAACCAGCGCGGCCGCTCGCGGCCTTCGGTCGACTGGCCGGTGAAGTTCGGCACATACTTCGTCACGTCGTTCACCACGCGCAGCTCGTTGTTCCTGATCGCGTCGCCACTCAGCGCGCTCACCGCGACCGGCACGTCCTGGATGCTCTCCTTGCGCCGGCGCGCGGTCACCGTCACCGTGCCGAGGTTCGTTTCGCGTGCGGCCGTGCCGCGGTTCGCGCGTGCCGCCTTCGGTGCGGCCACGGCGGTATCGTCCGCGCCCTGTTGCGCCGGTTTCGCGTCCGGTGCCGCCGTCGCCGCGCCATCTTCCGCCCATGCGGGCAACGATACGGCCCCGCCCGTCAGCAGTCCCCCCAGCGCGGTGACGATTAGTTTTTTCCTGAACATCGATGAGTCATCCTGTTTGATCGGTTGAACGCACGTGCGTGCGCGACGCACGGGTTACCTATTGCAATTCGGATGCCAGCATCGAGAAGCCCGTCGCACGGGGCTTCCGGCATGCGTGTGGTGCAGGTGTTGCTGCATGCGCATCTGTGACGGGAAGCAAACTGCTTGTCACGCAACACCGTGTGGATCCCGCAATACCCGATCCGATGGTCGTCAGGAGAGCTTTGCAGTCACGGACTGCGACGCCTCGCGCCGCCCCGTCGACACGCGCAACGCGAACGCAACCAGCACGACGACGGGCAGCCAGCACAGAAACACGCCCGGCAACCCGACGCTCGGCACGAGCGCGCTGCCGGCGAGCGGGCCGCAGAACGCGCCCGTCATCGACGCGAGGTTGTAGAGGCTCGACACCTGGCTCTTGTCGGCCGGGTGACGGCCGAGACGCTGCATGTTGACGAGATGCAGCAGTGACGATCCGGCACACAGCGCGGCGAGACCCGCGCCGACGATCCATGCGTCATGTGCAAGGCCCAGCGCAAGCAACCCCGCCACACCGCCGGCAAGACTGAGCGCGTGGCAGCGGCGCGCCGTCATCCGTTGCGCGACATGCCCGAGCCCGAACAGCGCGATCACCGAGACAACGCCCTGCAGCGTCAGCAACGCGACGGCTTTCGTCTGCGACAGCCCGAGCGACTGGATCGCCAGCACCACCGTATACGCGCCGGCGAGCGAGCGGGTCGCGCTGTTCACGGCTTCCAGCACGAGCTGCTCGCGCACATCGTGACTCCATGCGAGCGCCAGCAATGCGCGCAGGCCACTGGATTCAGGTTGCACACCGCGCGGCACAGGCTCCGCGTCGCCGAGCAGCGTCCGGCTGAACAGCGCCATGCCCGCGAAACTCGCCGATGCCGCGCAGAACGTCGCGACCGCACCATGCGCGCCGATCAGCCAGCTCGCGAGCCACGGCCCGACCATGCCGGTTCCGACCGACATCGCCGCGCGGTACCAGCCGGCGCGCGCGAGGCCGATCTGCGCGAGACGCGCGAGGAACACGCCGTTGATCGACACGATCCGGAACGGGATGCACAACCCGATCAACACTTGCGTGAGCGCGATCAGCGGCCATGCACCGGTGAACGGCACGACGAGATTGAGCAGCATCGGCCCCATGCTCGCGACGAAGTAGACGCGCCGCGCGCCGTAGCGCGCGACGAGCAACCCGGCCGGCAGCGTCATCAACGCGATGCCGAGCGGCTCCATCGCGGCGATGATGCCGAGGCGCGCGCTGTCGACGCCGAGCGCGAGCGCGTACAGCGTCGTCGCGAGCTGCGCCATGCTGATCGTCGTGCCGCTCGCGAGCGCCAGCAGCATGAAGCCACCGGTGAAGCGCTCGCGCCGCCATGCGTCGGCGACGCGTGTCGGCGCGCTCACCGCGCGGCGTCGCGAGACAGCGTCGCGATGCCGTCGAGCGCGCGCCGGTCGATCCACGCGCGCACGTCGAAGTCGGCCGGCAGGAAGCGCCATTCGACGAGGAAGCGCTTGAAATCGTCGAGCGCGGCGATCGACGCTTCGTCGAGATCCGTGCGCAGCCGCCGGTGCACGTCGGCGCCGTACGCGAGCCGCAGCCAGTCGTGGCCCGATCCCGTCTCGCGGCCGAGATAGCCGAGCACTTCCTGCTCGTGCTCGCGCGCCCAGCCTTCGACATCGGTCACGCGCGCGAGGAAGCGGCTGACGATGCCGGGATGGCGTTCGAGCGTCGCCGCATTGACGGTCAGCGGCCGCGGCGATCCGTTGTTGATGCGGATCTGCGGATCGGGATGAAAGCCGATGTCGACGACCGGCTGCGCGCCGATCAGGTGCGCGGTTTCGAGCCCGAGCGAACCCTTCACGTAGATCGCGTCGACCTCGCCGCGCACGAGCGCGGCCGCTTCGGCCGCATAGAGCCGGCGGCTCGACAGGCTCGCGGGATGGCTGAATGCCGCGTCGCGCGTCGCCGGTGTCGACACCGGCGCGCGCAGGTTCGACGCGGGCACGTCGACCCATTCGACGTCGGCGGGGCCGAGCCCGTCGAGCGACAGCGCACTGACGAAACCGCGCAGCGCCGCCGCACGAAAGATGTCGATGCGCTCGCCGTCGCGGCGCGGCAGGCCGATGCGGCGCCCGCGCAGGTCCTTCGGCCGCTTCAGGCCGCTTTCCGGCAGCGCGACGATCGCCTGCGCCTCGTCGACCCAGGTCAGCGCGACCACGCGCGTGTCCGCGCCGGCCGCACGCGCCCACAGCGCGGGAATGCTGCCGCCCTGCCGGAATGCGTTGTCGAGCGAATGATCGACGTGCGCGTGATGCAGCGCCGCGTGCTGGCTCTCCTGCAGCGCGCGCACGGTGATGCCGTCGCCGGCGAATTCGCTGTCGAGCCAGCCGAGATGCGCGGCGATGCCGAGCGGCGTCGGCACCGGACAGCGCGTGTACCAGATCGACTGGACGTTGGGGGAAGCCGTGATGCTCATGGATGCGTTCGGAAAAGGAATCGTGAACCCCGCGTCAACCGCGCGGTGCGGTGAGCACCGACAGTCGCGTGATGCCCGCATGCTCGATCGCGGCCATCAGTTTCGCGACGGTGCCGTATGGCACGTGCTCGTCGGCCTGCAGGTCGAGCGCGACGTCGGGCCGGCCGGCCTTCAGCGCGGCCAGCTCGGCCGGCACGGCGGCCAGTGCGACCGCGCGCTTGTCGAGATACACGATGCCCTTGTCGTCGACGCTCACGGTGACGTTCGGCTTGCGATCGGCCGGCGTCGTGGCGACGGTGTTCGGCAGATTCACGTGCACCGCGTTGTTGAGCAGCGGGGCCGTGACGATGAACGCGACGAGCAGCACGAGCATCACGTCGACGAGCGGCGTGATGTTGATTTCGCTGAGCACGTCGTCGTTGTCGGAGGAAGAAGAGAAAGCCATTATGCGAACGCCTCCTGACGGGTGTCGCCGGCACGGCGTGCCGGCGCGGGCGCGACGGCTGCGGCCGGCACGCGGAAGCCGGCTTTCTGCGCGAGCGTGACGAAATCGGTCGCGAACGCATCGAGGTCGGCCGACGCGGCCTTCACGCGGCGCACGAAGAAGTTGTACGCGAGCACGGCCGGCACGGCGACCGCGATGCCGACTCCGGTCGCGACGAGCGCCTCGCCGATCGGCCCGGCGACGACGTCGATGCTCGCGGACGCGCTGTGCGTGATCGCGGTCAGCGCGTGGATGATGCCGAACACGGTGCCGAACAGGCCGACGAACGGCGCGGTGCTGCCGATCGACGCGAGCACCGCCAGCCCCGCCTCCTCGCGCCGGCGCGCGTTGTGGATCTGCTGCCGCAGATGCCGTTCGAGCAGGTCGTGGCGGCTCCAGCTGTGTTCGAGATCGTGCGCGCTGCTCTCGTCGGCGCGCCGCAGCGCGTCGAAGCCCGTCGCGGCGAGTTCGCCCACCGGGCTGTTCGCGCCGTCGAGCGCGGCCGCTTCGTGAAAACTGTTCGCGGCCCAGAACGCGCTCGTGTAGCGCCGGTTGCGCGCGCTCGCCCGCAGGCTCTGGATCGCCTTCACGACGATCAGCGTCCACGTGACGACGGAAAAGACGACGAGCAGCCAGAGCGCGCCCTGGACGATGAAGGTGGTCGGGATACCGTTCATGATGTGAGTTCCTTGAAAAATGTGGCGGGCCGCCCGGCGGGTCAGCCCAGCTTGAAA
Source organism: Burkholderia lata (assembly GCF_902499335.1). GTDB lineage: Bacteria > Pseudomonadota > Gammaproteobacteria > Burkholderiales > Burkholderiaceae > Burkholderia > Burkholderia lata_B. The sequence continues at coordinate 634,820 of NZ_CABVQK010000001.1, forward strand.
TCGATCGGCACGTTGACCCAGCCGTCGACCGCTTCGTCGCCGCGCTTCGCGGGCACGAACGTCCAGCGCTTCACCGCGGCCACCGCCGCGTTGTCGAGCATGCGGCGGCCGCTGCTCGTGCGGACCTCGACGGAATCGGGGGTGCCGTTCGCGAGCACGTGCACGCGCAGCACGACGCGCCCTTCCCAGCCCTGGTCCTGCGCGAACGCCGGATAGTCGGGCGCCGGGTTGCGCAGGTAGGCCGCGTCGCCGATCGGTGCGGTTTCGCGCACGGGTGCGGCGGGCGCGGCCGGCGCGGGAGCCGGCGCGGCGGGCGCGGCGACGGCCGGCGCCGCCGTGGCGGGGGCCGCCTCGCGGGTAACTTGCTGCGCGGCAGCCGGCGCAGGCGCCGGATGCGCGACGGCCGCACGCGGCTTCGGCGGGGTCGGCGCCTGCTTCAGCGGCTTCGGCGGTACCGCCGGTGGCGGCGGATGCGCGGCCTGCGGCAACGGTTCGGGCGGCCGCGTCAGTTCGACCGTCATCGGCAGCGGCCGCGGCGGCTGCACCGGCGGCGCGGCAGGCGCGCGCGCGGCCAGCAGCGCGACACCCGCATGCAGTGCCGTGACCGCGAGCGCAATCGCACCCGTGACGCGCCACGCGCCCGGCTTCGCCGCTCGCGCATCGTGCCGTGCCGAGGGCAAAGCGGACGGCGGACGCGCCGCCGCCGCGCTGCCCGCGACCCCGCTCGCGCCCGCGCGCGGCGCTGCGCGCGCCGCATGCCGGCGCGCCGGCGGCACGCCGTATTCGATCGTCAGACCTGTCATGCTCGACTCCTTGCAATGACGCGCCGCGGCGCGCTACGCGACCCACGCATGGCGTTGCCGGTCGATGCGCGTGAACGGCGCCGGGTCGATCCAGGCGCGCGCATCGAAATCCTGTTCGAGAAAGCCCCACTCGACGAGGAAGTCCTTGAACGCGACCAGCCCGTCGATCGACGTCTGCGCGAGCCCCGTCTCCAGATGGCGGTGCACGTCCGAGCCGTACGCATAGCGCACCCACTCGTCGGACGCGCGCGTCTCGCGGCCGATATAGGCGACCGTCTCCGCCGGATGACGCGCGGCCCAGTCGCCCGCGCCCACCACCACCGACAGGAAGCGGCTCACGAGATCGGGGCGCGCGTCGATCAGTGCGCGGTCAACGGTCAGCGTGCGCGGCGTGCCGTTGCCGATCCGCACGAGCGGATCGGGGTGCGCGCCGAGATCGATGACGACCTGCGCGTCGATCAGGTGCACGGTTTCGAGCCCCTCGACACCTTTCACGAACACCGCGTCGACCTCGCCGCGCACGAGCGCCGCGATCTCGAGCCCGTACTCGTGCGGACCGCGCGTGAACGAGGCGGGCCCGGTGCGACGTTCGCGTTCGTCGGGCAGGTCGACCCATTCGGCGTCACCATGCCCGAGCCCTTCCAGTTCGAGTGCGCTCAGGAAGCCCTTCAGCGCGGCTGCGCGCCAGAAGTCGATGCTGATCGGATGGCGCGGCAACCCGAGCCGCCGGCCGCGCAGATCGCGCACCGAGCGGATGCCGCGATCGGGCAGCGTGACGATCGCCTGGAACTCGTTGGTCCACGACAGGCCGATCACGCGTGTGTCGGCGCCGCGTGCCCGCGCCCACAGCGCGGGAATGTTGCCGCCCTGCCGGAACGAGTGCGGCAGGCTGTGATCGAAATGCGATTCGCGCTTGCCGGCGTCGGCCGTCTCCTGCAGCGAATTCAGCGTGATGCCTTCCGGCCCGAACTCCTCGTCGAACCAGCCGCGATGCACGGCGATGCCGAGCGCGGTCGGCACCGGGCAGCGCGTGTACCAGAGTGCGTCGCAGGCCGTGGCCTGCGCAGCGAGTGTCGTCATGGTGAATGTCCTTGTCGATGTCGTTGGATGGCGCGGCAATGCCGTCGCGCTCATGCGCCGGCCACGCGCAGCGCCGCCTGCGTGCCGCGCGCGTTCAGCGCGCCGTCGACGAGCGGCAGCACCTCCTCGCCCACGCGGTACGCCTCTTCGAGATGCGGGTTGCTCGCGAGGATGAACGTCGAGACGCCGATGTCGACGTATTCCGCGAGCCGCTCGGCCACCTGCTCGTGGCTGCCGACGATCACGCAGCCGGGGCCACCGCGAATCTGCGACATCCCGGCCCACAGGTTCGGGCCGACGATCAGGTCGTCGAAGTGCTGCGTGTGGCCCTGGTGCAGCGCGAACTGGCGTTTCGCGCCGACCGATTCCGACGATTCGCCGCGCCCGCCGAAGCCGTTGCGCGTCGCGTCGCCCACCGTCGCGAACATCTGCCGCAACTCGGCCCACGCCTGCTCCTCGGTCTCGCGCGCCAGGATGTCGATGCGCATGCCGAAGCGCAGGTCGCGCTCGGCGTTCTGGCGATCGAGCGCGCGGCGCGCCGCATCGATCACTTCCTTCTGTTTCGCGAGCGGTTCGCCCCAGCTCAGGTGCACGTCGCCGTGCTTCGCGGCGACCGCGAGCGCGGCGTCGCTCGCGCCGGCCAGGTAGATGCGCGGCGGCTTCTGGCCGCTCAGCGGCGGCAGCAGGCCGCCGGCTTCGACGCGGTAGAAGCGGCCGTCGAACGTGAACGGCTCGCCGGCCGCGACGCCCTTCACGACATCGAGGAATTCGTCGGTACGCGCATAGCGGCTGTCGTGATCGATGAAGTCGCCGTACGCACGCTGGTCGGGGCCGCCACCGCCCGTGACGACGTTCCACTCGACGCGGCCGCGGCTGATCCGCTGCAGGCTCGCCGCCATCTGCGCCGCGTAGACGGGGTGCACGAAATGCGGCTGCAGCGCGATCAGCAGCCGCAGCCGGCGCGTCTCGCGCGCCAGCGCGGCGGCCACGACCCACGGCTCCTCGGTGAAGCGGAAGATCGGAATCAGTGCGCCGTGGAAGCCGGCGATATCGGCCGCGCGCGCGACCTGCGACAGATAGTCGATGTAGCCGAAATCGTCGTCGTCGACTTTCGGCGCGACGCGCGATGCGCGCTGGCGGTTCCATTCGCCGCGCGTATGCAGGTCGTGTGCGCGCCGGCCGTCGCCATGCATCGGCAGGCGCCACAGAAATTCAACAGCCATCGGGGTTCTCCTGGTCGGGCCATTCGGATTGCGTGCGGCATCGGCGTGCCGCGCGTGTGCTGCGCTGTAAAGCACGCGGTGTGCCAACGCGCTCGACACGGCGCGTGCGTGGCCGCCGGCGAACCTGCCCGGCGCCTTGCACACCGGGCGTCAGCGGCAATCGGATCGCACCCGCTCGCGGTTGCCCATGCCGTCGCGACACGCCCGTATCGCGCTGCTGCGCCGACCACACCGCTGCTGCGCGCGCAACAGCGGCCGACGCGACTGTTGCTGGCGCAACAGGCCATGCATCGGCACGCGCATCGCACCTCCCGCGCGACGCCCGCGCCGCGTGCGGCCGCGCCGTTTCCATTCACTGGCCCGGAACTTGCAACGTTGACCGGCCCGCGCGTGCGACACCGACACCGTGCGCGACCGCGCTTCGACCATGCTTACGCAGAGAGGAAATCTCACCCATGACAGACAGGCCCGATTCGTCATCGGACAAGCAGCAGACGTTCTGGTACGCCCGATCGCCCGTGCCGACGCCGCTCGGCATCGCCGTGCATCTCGGCTGGCTCAACGGCGAAACGTCGGCCGACGGCGTCGCGATCCGCTCGCCGCGCGGCGCCACGCGGCACGACGTGTCGTCGATCAGCGATCACACCCTCGCGCAGTCGTTCCGCCAGGGCGGCAGCATCCCCGCGATGTGGGCGCGCTCGAACGGCGCGAACACGCGCGTGATCGGGTTGTCGTGGGTCGACGAATCGCAGTTGATCCTCGCCCGGCCCGAGTCGGGCATCCGCTCCGTGAAGGCATTGCGCGGGCGGCGCATCGCGATCCCGAGCCGCCCCGACGACCGCATCGACATCTTTCGCGCGTCGGCGCTGCGCGGCTTCGGCAACGCACTGAGCCTCGACGGGCTCACCACGCGCGACGTCGAACTCGTCGACGTGCGCGCGCGCACGCTGCAGGCCGTCGGCCCGGCGCGCGCGGCGGACCTGTTCGCATCGCCGCACGGCTTTTCGAGCCGCGCGCTGTACGCGGCCGAAGCCGGCGCGCTGCTGCGCGGCGAAGTCGACGCGATCTACGTGAAGGGCTCGACCGGCCTCGAGATCGCGCAGCTGATCGGCGCGCACGTCGTGATCGACATCGGCTTTCATCCGGAGCGCTCGATCCGCAACAACAACGGCACGCCGCGCCCGCTGACCGTCAACGCTGACGTGCTCGCGAATCATCCGGACATCGTCGCCGGCTTCCTGAAGCTTGTGGTCGCGGCCGGCGAATGGGCCGGCACGCATCCCGACGAGACCGCGCATTACGTGGCCGGCGAAACCGCGTCGTCGATCGACTGGGTCCGCGCCGCGTACGGCAACCAGTTGCACCGGCATCTCGGCGTCAACCTCGACGACGAATCGATCGCCGCGCTCGACGACTTCAAGACGTTCCTGCACGACCAGGGTTTTCTGGAAGCCGACTTCGACGTCGCCGACTGGATCGACCCGCGCCCGCTCGCCGACGTGCTGCGGCCGTCGCTGCAGAAGCGCGCGTGAGCCCCTTTTTCCGCCCACTGTTCCGGACCATCATGAAACACACGCTCTCCCTCGCGTCGCTGCGCCGCCCGCTGCGTACGCTGCTCGCCGCGCTGCCGCTCGCCGTGGCATCGCTCGCCGCACCGGCCGCGCATGCGGACGATGCGCCCAAGGTCGTGCGGATCGCCGTCGTCGCCTATTCGAGCGCCGGCAAGACGCAATACGCGGGTGCGTCCGCGCTGATCGACGCCGACAAGTCGCTCGAGAAGGCGCTCGCCGCGCGGCATGTGAAGCTGCAATGGGTGCCGGTGTCGACCGCGGCGGTCGGCACGCTCGTGAACGAGGCGTTCACGAACGGCAGTATCGATTTCGCGGGCTACGGCGACCTGCCGTCGGTCGTCGTCAACGCGTCGGGCACCCATACGCGGCTGATCGTGCCGGGCGGCGTCGGCAGCAACACGTATCTCGTCGTGCCGGCCGGTTCGACCGCGAAGTCGATCGTCGATCTGAAGGGCAAGCGCATCGCGCTCAATCGCGGCCGGCCGTGGGAAGTCACGTTCAGCAAGCTGCTCGCCGAGAACGGGCTGAAGCTGTCGGACTTCAAGATCTACAACCTCGACCCGCAGGCCGGTGCGGCGGCCGTCGCGGCCGGCCGCGTCGACGGCTTCTTCACGCTGTCCGACGCGTATTCGCTCGTCGACAAGAACGTCGGCAAGATCATCTGGTCGACCAAGACCGCGCCCGACGACTGGAAGATGCGCGCGGAACTGTGGGCATCCGACGATTTCGTGCGGCGCTACCCCGACATCACGCAGCTCGTCGCGACGGCCTACGTGCGTGCCGCGCACTGGATCTCGCAGCCGCAGAACCGCGACGCATACGTGAAGATCCTGAGCGCGTCCGGCCAACCGGAAAGCGTCGTGCGCCGCGAATACGCGGACGAGGCGACACCGTGGAAGGAGCAATGGACGCCGCTCTTCACACCCGCGCTGACCGGCCACTACCGCGACGTCGTCGCATACAGCCGCCAGGCCGGCCTGACGTCCACGCCGGTCGACGTGAATGCGCTGCTCGCGCCGACGTTCGTGTCGACCGCACTCAAGCAGCTCGGCCTCGACGGCTACTGGCGCGCCGACGCCGCGCGCGTCGCGAGCCGCTGATGCCGACGCACGCCCTCGCGTCGAACGGCGCGCGCACGCTCCGCCTGCCCGGCATCGCACGGATCGGCGGGCTCGCGCTGTGGTGGGCCACGCCTGTCGCATTCGTCGCGCTGTGGTGGCTCGCGAGCGCGCAGCGCTGGTTTCCGCCGCAGCTCGTCGTGCCGCCCGAGCGGCTCGCGGCGACGCTGCGCACGCTGCTCGACACCGGCGAACTGCGCGACAACCTGCTGATCACGCTGCATCGCCTCGTGCTCGGCTTCGCGATCGGCGCGACGGGCGGCGCCGCATTCGGCATCCTGCTCGCGCGCAGCCGGCTGTTCGCCGACTACCTGCGGCCGACGTTCGACCTGCTGCGGCAGGTGCCGACGCTCACGCTGATTCCGTTGCTGATCCTGCTGATCGGCGTCGACGAGCCGCTGAAGCTCGTGGTCGTCGGCAAGGCCGTGTTCTTCCCGGTCGCGCTGACCGCGTACACGGGCGTGCACGACGCGCCGCGCGATCTCGTCGAGATGGCGCGGCACTACGGGCTCGGCCGCTTCGCGCTGCTGCGCGACGTGCTGCTGCCGGCCGCGTTGCCGCCGCTGCTGACCGGCGTGCGGATCGCGCTCGCGCGCGCATGGCTCGCGCTCGTCGCGGTCGAGCTGCTCAGCGCCGACAGCGGGATCGGCCAGATGATGGAACTGGCGCGGCAGATGCTGCGCCTCGACGTCGTGCTCATCGACGTCGCGGTGATCGGGCTGATCGGCTTCACGATCGACCGGTCGATCGCGCTCGTGCAACGCTACGCATTGCGCTGGCAAACGCCCGCACACTGAACGAACAGGCTTCTGAATGACCTTCGCTACGCCCCTCTTCTCGTTCGCCGCGCTGCGCCGTCGTGCGCGCGGCCTCGTCGTACCTGCCCTGCTGGTCGCCGCATGGCAATACGCATCGTCCGGCGATGCGGCCCATCAATACGCGTTCGTACCGTTGCAACAGGTTGGCGCCGCGCTCGTCGAACTCGCACGCAGCGGCGAACTCGCGACCGATCTCGGCGCGAGCCTGCGCCGCACGACAGTCGGCCTGGCGGCCGGCGTCGTACTCGGGCTCGTGTTCGGCGCGGCGATGGCGCGCTCGCCGCTCGTGCGCAAGCTCGGCGAGCCCGCGTTCCAGGCGCTGCGCTACGTGCCGCTGCTCGGACTGATTCCACTACTGAGTTTATGGGCCGGCACCGGCGAATTCGCGAAAGTGTTCATCATCGCGCTCGCCGCGTTTTACCCGATGACCACCGCGAGCTTCGACGGGCTGCGCCGCGTCGATCCGCGCTATGTCGAACTCGCGCAGTCGTATCGCCTGACGCGCGCCGGCCTGTGGCGCGACGTGCTGATTCCGGGCGCGCTGCCCGACCTGTTCGCGGGCGTGCTGCAGGCCGTGCCGTTCGCGTGGATCACCGCGACCAGCAGCGAGCTGCTGTTCAACGCGGGCGCGGGTGTCGGCAGCCTGATGCAGAACGCGCAGGCCGGTGCGCGCGCCGACGTGTTGCTGGTCTGCGTGCTGGGCGTGACGGCGCTCGCCGTCGGCATGAGTGCGCTATGCGAGCAAATAGCGCAGCGCGCGCTGCGCTGGCGCGATCACGCCTGACGGCGCAGCCGCGCGTCGGCGTCGCTCGCGTCGCGCGGCTTCAGGATGCCGAGCTGCGCGAGCCGCGCGCGCACGATGTTGCGCGACTGGTCGAGCAGACGCGACATGCGCAGCTGGTTGTGCTCGCTGTAGTCGAACACGCTGCGGTAAACGGTGTCCTCGATGTGCTGCCACAGCGCCGGCGTGCCGAGATCCAGCAGTTCGATCACCGCGTGGCGCAGCGCATCGGTTGCCTCCGCCACATCGCGTGCACGGCGCGGCGGTGCCGCCGCCGCGGCGCGCGAGTCGCCCGCGTCGGGCGCAAGCGACAGCGCGGAGAACTGCAGGTCGCTCACGTCGATCGCGCCGCCCGCGCAGATCAGCACCGCGTGGTGGATCACGTTCTCGAGTTCGCGGATGTTGCCGGGCCACGCATGGGCATGCAGCCGGGCGCGCGCGGCGTCCGTCAGCGTCGGCGCGGCCACGCGCAGTCGTTTCGCATAGGTGTCGATGAAGTGTTCGATCAGCGGCGCGATGTCACCCGGGCGCTCGCGCAGCGGCAACAGGCTCAGTTTCACGACGTTGAGCCGGTAGTAGAGATCCTCGCGGAAATTGCCCGCGCGCACCGCGGCTTCGAGATTCACGTTGGTCGCCGCGACGAGCCGCACATCGATCTTCACGGTCTTGCGCGAGCCGACCGGTGTCACTTCGCGCTCCTGCAGCACGCGCAGCAGCTTCACCTGCGCGGACAGCGGCAGGTCGCCCACCTCGTCGAGAAACAGCGTGCCGCGATTCGCGGATTCGAACCAGCCGGGCTGGCTGTTGATCGCGCCGGTAAACGCGCCGCGTTCGTGGCCGAACAGCTCGCTTTCGATCAGCGTCTCGGAGAACGCGCCGCAGTTGACCGCGACGAACGGGCCGTCATGGCGCTCGCTCAGCGAATGCACGAGGCGTGCGATCAGCTCCTTGCCGGTGCCGCTCTCGCCGGTGACGAGCACGGTCGCGTCGCTTGGCGCGACGAGCTGGATGCGCTCGAGCAGCACCCGCGATTTGGGATCGTCGAACGTCAGCGCCTTCGCACGGATCGTGATCGCATGCGAAGTCGGGTCCGGCAAGCTGAAGATGGCCATGGCACGACCGGCGTGTTGAACGGGGAAGGTTCGACGATAGCAAGGCGCACGCCGGCCACGAACCAATTCATCGAGCTATCGGTATGACAGCGGCCGGATTGCGCCGGCCACTACTCGATCTCATGCGAGGCCGGTCATCTTCCATTGCTGTTCGAGCGCGCCCGGCCCGAATTCGAGCGAGCCGCCGAGCGGTTCCGCGAGCGCCTGGAAATACGCGGCCTCCTCGAGGATCAGGATGTACTTCGACACGTCGAGGATCGATTTTCCCCAGAAGGTCGCGCCGCCGTTCGCCTCGATGATCGCCGGCACCTCGGGGTCGCGCCGGATCGTGTCGACGATGAAGCGCGGCTCGCCGGGACGACGATCGACATACACCGGAATCTCGCGGGCACGCGTGTAGCGCGCGGCCGGTGCATAGCGGATCGGCAGCGGCCGATGCGCGCTGGCCCAGGCGCCGAGGTACGGGCCATGCACGTGGATCACGACGCCGACTTCCGGCACCTCGCGGAACACGTCCGCATAGCGCGGCCCGTTGCCGCCCGCGCGCGCGTCGCCATGCAGCACGTCGCCGTCGAGCGTCACGACGACCGGATGGATCTCTTGGGAAGCGGCCCACGGGCTCGGCGCCGACAGCGCGACGACGAGTTCCGTGCCCGGCACGCGCTGGAACGCCTGGAACGTGTTGGTCGCCGACAGCGTGCGCGTGTCCTTCAGCACGCGCTCGGCCTGCGTGAATTCGCGCGTGGCGCGCTCGACGAATGCCACGAGTTCGCCGCTGTCGATGGTTGAGGTGACGGACATGAGGACGGTTTCCTTGATCGGGTGGAAGGACGGGTTCGCATTGCAGCGCCGTAGCGCTGCGACGCACGGCCTCCGGATCAGCAGCAATCGTGCCAGCCGCGCACTTTCGGTCCGGATGCCCGCACCACGGTGTGTGCGCGCCGCGCTCGATGCGCTCCGTGCGATCCATGCGTATGCCTCTGTTGCGGGAGCAACAGCCCGCCGGCTCCGTTTGCTGCGGAACACGCAGCCGGCGCATGCGTGCGGGACATGCCGTGCGACGCGATAGCCCGTCATGCCTCGCGCCGCGCACACTGGTTCGAAACTTGCGTCGTGGTCGGCCCGCGCCGCGCAATGTCCGGCGCGTCCGATCCGACTTCACCGACACCCATCCGACCATGACGCTCCTCCCCCTGCGCGGCTACACCGCGCGCACGCTGCTGGCTTCGGCGCTCGCCGTATCGTCTCTCCTTTCGCACGCGGCTTCACCCGGCCGCGTTCCTGCGCCGGATCCGTTGCAGGGCGACGGCCGCGTGTCCGCGTTCTACACGTGGGACCGCGACATTCCGGCGACGCCCGGCGTGCTGCTACGCGCCGAGCCGCTTCCGGCGACGCTCGGGCTCGCGCGCGCCGGGCGCCAGCTGCGCATCCTCTATGCATCGACCGACGGCGTCGGCGGCCGCACGCCGATCGCCGTGTCGGGTACGCTGTTCGTGCCGCGCGGCACGCCACCGGCGGGCGGCTGGCCGATCGTCGCGTGGGCGCACGGCACGTTCGGGATGGCCGACATCTGCGCGCCGTCGTGGTTCGGCCGCTCGTACCGCGACGTGCGCTACCTGAACGCATGGCTTCAGCAAGGGTTCGCGGTCGTCGCGACCGACTATCAGGGGCTCGGCACGCCCGGCCCGAATCCGCAGCTCAACAACCGCTCGAACAGCTACACGCTGCTCGACAGCGTGCGCGCGGTGCTCGGCGGCGTACCGGGCCTCGCGAACGAGGTCGTGCTCGTCGGCCAGTCGCAAGGCGGCTCGGCCGTGTTCGCGGCGGCCGGCTACGCGCCCGCCTATGCACCCGAACTCGTGATCCGCGCGACCGTTGCAACCGGCACGATCTACAACGCATCGCCTGCCACGCTCGCGTCGCTGCCGAAGTTCGAGAGCGCCTACCGGCGCGATCCCGATCGCGTCGATCCGACGCTCGCGTATCAGTTCTACTCGGTGCTCTCCGCCCAGCAGATCGACCCGTCGCTGCGCGCGGACGAGGTGCTGACCGAGCAGGCGTTGCCGATCCTCGAACAGGCGCGCATCAGTTGCCTCGCGTCGCTCGAGGACGACGCGGCGCTCGCGCACCTCACGCACGCGAACACCGTGAAGCCCGGCGGCGATGCACGGCTGAAGGCATGGTGGGATGAATACCTGAAGGTCCCGACGCTGAAGATCGCCTCGCCCGTCTTCATCGGCGCGGGCGCGGACGACGGGCTCGCGCCGCTCGAACTCGCGCTCGCGAAGGATGCGTGTGCGGCGGGTACGACAGTCGAGGCGCACCTGTATGCGGGCCGCGAACACAACGGCACCGTGAACGCGTCGCTCGCCGATTCGATTCCGTTCGTGAAGCGCGTGCTCGCCGGCGAGACGATCCGCCCTGTCTGCACGCCCGCCGCACAGGAGGCCGTGTCGCGGTAGCGGGTGCCACGCGCTTTGCACGCCGGCGCGAATGCATTTCCGAATCCGTTATTGGATCGCGTCGCCGCGCATTTTTATACTCGTCAGCACTCTCTGCTAAAGAGTGCCAGCCAATCTCGACAGAACAGCACAGGACGAACAAATGAGCCTACGCCCCTTGCACGACCGCGTGATCGTGAAGCGACTCGACCAGGAAACCACCACCGCGTCGGGGATCGTGATCCCCGACAGCGCCGCGGAAAAGCCCGACCAGGGTGAAGTGATCGCCGTCGGCCCCGGCCGCAAGGATGCGGACGGCCAGCGCATCGTGCCCGACCTGCAGGTCGGCGAGCGCGTGCTGTTCGGCAAGTACGCGGGCCAGGCCGTCAAGGTGGACGGCAACGAGTTTCTCGTACTGCGCGAAGAAGACATCGTCGCGGTCGTCAATCAATAACGGAGCGCAATCATGGCAGCGAAGGAAATCATTTTCAGCGACGTCGCACGGGCCAAGCTGACGGAAGGCGTGAACATTCTCGCGAACGCGGTGAAGGTCACGCTCGGGCCGAAGGGCCGCAACGTCGTGCTCGAACGCAGCTTCGGCGCACCGGTCGTCACGAAGGACGGCGTATCGGTCGCGAAGGAAATCGAACTCGCGGACAAGCTGCAGAACATCGGCGCGCAACTCGTGAAGGAAGTCGCGTCGCGCACCAGCGACGCAGCCGGCGACGGCACCACGACGGCTACCGTGCTCGCGCAGGCAATCGTCCGTGAAGGCCAGAAATACGTCGCGGCCGGGCTCAATCCGCTCGACCTGAAGCGCGGCATCGACAAGGCCGTCGCGGCGGCCGTCGACGAGCTGAAGAAAATCAGCCGGCCGACCACCACGAGCAAGGAAATCGCGCAGGTCGCGACGATCTCCGCGAACGGCGAGGAATCGATCGGCCAGCGCATCGCGGAAGCGATCGACCGTGTCGGCAAGGAAGGCGTGATCACCGTCGAGGACGGCAAGTCGCTCGCGGACGAGCTCGATGTCGTCGAGGGGCTGCAGTTCGATCGCGGCTACCTGTCGCCGTACTTCATCAACAATCCCGACAAGCAGATCGCCGAGATCGAAAGCCCGTACATCCTGCTGCACGACAAGAAGATCTCGAACATCCGCGACCTGCTGCCGGTGCTCGAACAGGTCGCGAAGTCGGGCCGGCCGCTGCTGATCATCGCGGAAGATGTCGAAGGCGAAGCGCTCGCGACGCTGGTCGTGAACAACATCCGCGGAATCCTGAAGACGGTGGCCGTGAAGGCGCCGGGCTTCGGCGACCGCCGCAAGGCACTGCTCGAGGACATCGCGATCCTCACCGGCGGGCAGGTGATCGCCGAGGAAACGGGGTTGACGCTCGAAAAAGCGACGCTCGCCGAACTCGGCCAGGCGAAGCGCATCGAGGTCGGCAAGGAAAACACGACCGTGATCGACGGCGCGGGCGATGCGAAGAACATCGAAGCGCGCGTGAAGCAGATCCGCGTGCAGATCGAGGAAGCAACCTCCGACTACGACCGTGAAAAGCTGCAGGAACGCGTCGCGAAGCTTGCGGGCGGTGTCGCGGTGATCAAGGTCGGCGGCGCCACCGAGATCGAAGTGAAGGAGAAGAAGGACCGCGTAGACGACGCGCTGCACGCGACGCGTGCCGCCGTCGAGGAAGGCATCGTACCGGGCGGCGGCGTCGCGCTGATCCGCGTGCGGCAGGCGATCCGTGAGTTGCAGGGCGTGAACGCCGACCAGAACGCGGGCATCAAGATCGTGCTGCGCGCGCTCGAGGAACCGCTGCGCCAGATCGTCACGAACGCGGGCGAGGAAGCGAGCGTCGTCGTCGCGAAGGTGGCCGAAGGCTCGGGCAACTTCGGGTACAACGCGCAGACGGGCGAATACGGCGACCTCGTCGAATCGGGTGTGCTCGATCCGACCAAGGTCACGCGCACGGCGCTGCAGAACGCGGCGTCGGTCGCGGGGCTGTTGCTGACGACCGATGCGACCGTGTTCGAAGCGCCGAAGGATGCGGCGCCGGCGGCGGCACCTGGCGGCCCGGGTGCGGGTGGCCCTGGGTTCGATTTCTGACGGTACGGCGCGTGTGCCGGTTCGCCGGCATGTGTGCATGCCATACGCAGTAATGCAACGCGTGGCGACGAAAGTCGTCACGCGTTTTCGCATTGGATCGGCGAAACAGCGCGACGCGCCGGCCCGCCAGCGCGCTCGGGTAAGATGAAAGCCCGTCCCGTCGCACTGCCCGCCACGCCATGTCGACCACCCTCACTACCTTGCTTCCGCTTGCCGGCGTCCTTTTGCTGAGCGTCGCCAGCCCCGGCCCGAACTTCGTGATCGTCACGTCGACCGCGGTCGAGTCGCGCCGCGCCGGTGTGATGACGGGCCTTGGCCTGGCCGCCGCGTCCGGCACCTGGGCGGCGATCGCGATCGCCGGGCTCAGCCTGCTCGTCACGCATGTCGCATGGGTACACACGGCGCTGCGGCTGGCGGGCGCGGCCTACCTGATCTGGCTCGGCCTGAAGATGATCCTGACCGCGCGCAAGCCGTTGCCCGTTGCCGCTATGGTCGCCGCGTCCGACTGGCACGCCGCGAAGAAGGGCTATGTCGTCAGCATGACGAATCCGAAATCGGTCGCGTTCTACGGGAGCATCTTCGCGCTGATGGTGCCGGCCCATGCGCCGGCATGGCTTGATCTCGCAGTCGTCACGCTGTCGGTGGCGATATCGGCCGCGTGGTATTGCACGATGGCGCTGCTCGCCTCGCACCCGTCGGTGCGCGGGCTGCTGGTCCGTCGCAAGGCCGTGCTCGATACGACGGCCGGCTTGCTGCTGATGGGTGTCGGCGGACGGATGCTCGCCGGACGTTGATCGGCTGCGGTTCCGCTCACACAGGCACACAGGCTTCGAACCCCCACCGCTTCCCCGCCATGCCGACTGTACAACCCAGCACCTCCGGCAGTGCACGTAGTACATGGCGTCATCCCGCACGGGCCGCGTAACCTTTACGACCTTTTTACTTGCGCCCGCGCATGCGTTCACTAGAATGTGTTCGCAATCCATCACCGAGTACGCACATGCGCATCCGAAGTCCTCGCCCTCCGAGTTGCTTTTCTGCCTGACAGGCAGGACGCCTGCGTCTCTCTTTTCCCGAGCCACCGTCCTGCCAGCAGGCGGACGGTGCGCGCCGTAGTCCTTCCCGTGCACGCTTGAACATGACGTCGATGCGCTGGCCGCGCATCGCGCGATGCAAGCGTGTTCGCGCGGAAAACCCCGTCACGACGCGCCATCGATCCGCCGCCCCGGCAACGATCGACTGGCATGCCCGTATCCCGCACGTCGATCCAGCCTCATTGCTTTGCATACCTGATTTAACCAACGGAAGTTTCCGATACCGGAGCCCGGTCATGTTCGAGATCGACAAGCAGTACACCCGCGAATTCATCCACACCGCATGCGGCGGCAGCAAACAGGCGTTCCTGCCGACGAAGAACGGCAAGGTCGTGGCCGCCTGCCTGCGCACGGACCTCAACCCGCACGCGCCCGACGTGATCCTCTGCGACGGCAGCGCGTCCGCGCGGGCGGCCGGCAGGACGCTCGCCGCGCAACGCGATGCGATTCCGGTGTTCATCCGCATGGCAACGGACGCGTACCGCTTCGTCGGCCAGTACGTCGTCAGTGAATCGCTCACCGCACCGCTCGACTGCGCGCCGTACGTGCGCAACAGCAGCTTCACGCCCGGGCAGATCTCGCGCGTGCTCAAGCTCCAGCGCTGCTGACCCGCTTGGCGGGCGCATAGCGCGCCACAACCCGTTCGTCTTTCATACAGGAGCAATCATGCTTGGCCTGACGTTCTGGAAACACGTGATCGGTGCGCGGACCGATGCAATCCGCGATGACAGGGCGGCTGCACACGACCGGCACCGACGGGTGTCGAGAACGCTCGTGCTGACCAGCGCCGCGGTGGCGTTCGCGGCGATCGCGTTCGGCGCGCCGGTCATCGGCATTTCGGTCTTTCTGCTGACGACGCTGCCGTTCGTGTTGTCAGGCACCTGAAGAAGTACGTATCGGGTCCGGTTCCAGCGGCAATCGATACACAATTTTAATACCGGGCCCCCGCGTATCTGACACCGTCTTTACGCGGTTTTGTCTAGGATTTCCCTGTCATCCCGACACGGAGAGATCCGCATGCAAACGCAGCAGGCCGCCGCCGGCGGCCAACCCGACCTTCCCTACCGACGCGGCGGTGCACCGTTCGCGACCCGACTGGCCGACGCCTGTCCGCCGGACAACATCCTGCTCGATGTCCCGGTCGAAAGCCCGATCCAGTTGTTCGACCTCGTCGCGCGATATATCGAGCGCAGCAGCGGCGTTTCCGCGGAACGCATCAGGACCGAACTGATCAAGCGTGAACAGCTCGGCTCGACCGGCCTCGGCCAGGGCGTCGCGATTCCGCATGCGCGTGTCGACGGGCTCGGCGCGGCCGCCGCGCTGTTCGTGCGCGCGCTGTACCCGTTCGCGTTCAACGCGCCGGACCGCAAGCCTGTGCACGAATTCATCGTGCTGATCCTGCCGAAAGAAGACGATCGCGCGCATCTCGAACTGCTCGCCGACGCGGCCCGGTGTTTCAGCGACCGCGCGTTCCGGCAGGCATCGCGCGACGCGTTGACGCCCAACGAGATTCACCAGCTGATGCAACGCGCGCATTGATGCCACGCCGTGCGGCGACAGGCACTCCCTTCATCCATTCGGATTCCCATGTTCCCAGACCCTGAAAGTCCCACTCTTACGTCGCGTCGCGTGGCCGGCCTGGCCCGCTCGCTGCCGTTCATGCAGGCCCTGCACGGGCAGACCGTCGTCATCGTCGAAGGCGGCGCCGCGAACGATGCGCGCGCCCGTCAGGCGTTCGCGCAGGATGTCGCGCTGCTCGCACTCACCGGCGTTCGTCCGATCGTCGTCCAGGGTGGTCCGGCCGCGTCCGGTGCGCAATCGGTCCACGCCGTTCACGCGGCGATGGCGGGCGTCAATCATGAACTGGTGCGCCTGATCGGCAGCCATGGCGCGAAGGCGATCGGCATCGACGGCCACGACGGCGGCATGCTGGTTGCGGGCGCCGATTCCGACCGCACCGATACGTGCGAAGTCGCGCGATTCGACGGCGCCGCGTTGACCGCGTTTCTTGCGAACGGTCTGGTGCCCGTCGTGATGCCGGTCGCTCCGGATGACGCAGGCCATGATCACCTGTTGCGCCCGGAACGGCTCGGCAGCCTCTTCGCGCAACGCACGGGTGCCGTGACGCTGGTGATGATGGTCGAAAGCGCGCTGCTGCGCGAACTCGGCGAGCTAGCCGGACTCTACGGCATCACCGAACTCGAGCAGTGGCTGGCCGAGCACCCGGCGGCCACCGCGGCGCCCTGCGTGCGGGAAGCGCTCGATGCGCTCGCACACGGCGTGCAGAACGTCCATCTCGCCGATATCGGGCAACCCGAATCGCTGATCGACGAACTGCTGACGGAAGAAGGATCGGGCGTGGTGTTCTGCCGTCGCGGCAACACCGACCTGCTGTCGGAAACCCGCCGCTACTTCGCGGATTCGGCGAGCGTGCTGCGTGACGGCTTCAACGTCGAGCAGAAGCAGGTCGTGCGGTTCTGACTTTTTTTAGCAACGAAACGCTTGCGGCGACCACGAGGGCCGCCGCAAGCGAATGACGTCAACGCCGCGTCGCAAGACGCCGCACGACGCTCACCAGCGCATCGACTTCGTCGCACGTGTTGTAGAACGCGAGCGACGGCCGCACCGTTGCCTCCAGCCCGAAACGCCGCAGGATCGGCTGCGCGCAGTGATGCCCCGAGCGCACCGCGATGCCCTCTTCGTTCAGCGCCTGCCCGACCTCCTCGGTCTCGTAGCCCTTCAGCACGAACGACAGCACGCTCGCCTTGTCGCGCGCGGTGCCGACGAGCCGCACGCCCGGCACCGGTGCGAGCACGCTCGTCGCATACGCAAGCAGGTCGTGCTCGTAGCGCGCGATGTTCTCGATGCCGACCCGGTTCACGTAGTCGAGCGCGGCACCCAGCCCCACCGCATCCGCGATGTTGCCGGTGCCGGCCTCGAACCGGTTTGGCGGCGGCTGGAACACCGTACGCTCGAACGTCACGTCCGCGATCATGTTGCCGCCCCCCTGCCACGGCGGCATGTCGTCGAGAATCGCGCGCTTGCCGTACACGACGCCGATCCCGGTCGGCCCGTAGATCTTGTGCCCGGAGAACACGAAGAAATCCGCATCGAGCGCCTGCACGTCCACGCGCATGTGCGAGATCGACTGCGCGCCGTCGACGAGCGCCTTCGCGCCGGCACGATGCGCAAGCTCGACGATTTCCTTCACCGGCACGACCGTACCGAGCGCGTTCGACACCTGCGTGACGGATACGATCTTCGTGCGGTCGTTGAGCAGCTTCCGGTATTCGTCGAGCAGCACCTGCCCCGAATCGTCGACCGGAATCACGCGCAGCTTCGCGCCTTTCTGCGCAGCAAGCTGCTGCCACGGCACGATGTTCGCGTGATGTTCGAGATGCGACACGATGATCTCGTCGCCTTCGCCGACGTTCTGCACGCCCCACGTCTTCGCGATCAGGTTGATCGCCTCGGTCGTGCCGCGCACGAACACGATTTCATCAGGCGACGATGCGCCGATGAAACGCCGCACGGTGTCCCGCGCATGCTCGTACGCATCCGTCGCACGGCCGGCCAGTGCATGCGCGGCGCGGTGAATGTTCGAGTTCTCGTGCGCATAGAAATACGCGAGCCGATCGATCACGGCCTGCGGCTTGTGCGTCGTCGCCGCATTGTCGAACCACACGAGCTGCTTGCCGTTCACGCGCTCCTGCAGGATCGGGAAATCGCGGCGGATCGCGTTCACATCGAACGGCGGGTGCGCGCCGCGATGCAGCTGGCCCTGCGGCTCGGCTGCGTGCGCATCGTCGATGAAGTAACGCGGCACGTCGGCGCCCGACGCGCGTGACACCGGCACGTCGCGATGCACGGCGAGCAGCTCGCGCAGCGCATCGTCACCCGGCAGCCCGAACGCTTCCGGCGATGCAAGACCGTTCGACGGCACCACGATGTCCTGCGGCGTCGCCTGCCAGCCCTGCAGCGAACCGTCGGTGAAGTAGTACGGCGATGCCTTCGCCGTGCCTTCCGGTACCGGTGCATTCACCTGCGGCACGCCGAGCGCCGCACCGCCGACGCGCGGTTCGAGCGCGGGCGCGATCGACACGGCGTTGTCGGGCAGCCCGTTCTGCGCGGCCGCATGCGGCGCGAGCGCGGGTGCGCGGTTGCCGAGCGACAGCACGTGCGTCGGCGCGGACGGCGCGAGGTTCGCACCGGGCACTTTCCCTTGCGGGAGCGCGAGACCCGGCACGCCGGTGCCCGCGCCGCCCGGCCCTGCGAGCGGCGAGCCGCCCGGTACCGGGTTGCTCACCGACGCGAGGATCGGCGCCGCGGCCGGCAATGCCGACGGCACGCCGCCGACCGCGCCGCTGCCCGCCGACAGCCCGGGCGCGGTGGCCTGCCCGGGCGGCGTCGCGAAGAACTCGGACGCGAGCCGCGCAAGCGTCGCGGGATCGGGCAAGCCTGCCGGCAGCGGCGCGTGCGGCAGCTCGTGCGCGTCGCCGCCGGCCACGCCGGGATTAACGGTAGGTGTCGGGATAGTCATGGAACTTGGCGATTTCGACGTCATCGAGGACAGCCAGCGCATCCGGCGAATGGACCGCGAGCGAGCAATACAGCGAGATCAGGTACGACGCGATCGCCTGGTTGTTGATCCCCATGAAGCGCACCGACAGGCCCGGGCCCTGCTCGCCCGCGACGCCCGGCTGATACAGGCCGACCACGCCCTGACGCTTGTCGCCGACGCGCAGCAGCAGGATCTTGGTCTTGCCGTCCGCGACCGGCACCTTGTCCGACGGGATCAGCGGAATGCCGCGCCACGTGAGGAACTGCGAACCGAACAGGCTGACCGTCGGCGGCGGCACGCCGCGCCGCGTGCATTCGCGGCCGAACGCGGCGATCGCGAGCGGGTGCGTGAGGAAGAACGCGGGCTCCTTCCACACCTTGGTCAGCAGCTCGTCGAGATCGTCCGGCGTCGGCGCACCCGTCAGCGGGAAGATCCGCTGGTCGTCGGTCACGTTGGCGAGCAGCCCGTAGTCAGGGTTGTTGATCAGCTGGCTTTCCTGCAGTTCCTTGATCGTCTCGATCGTCAGGCGCAGCTGTTCCTTGATCTGGTCGTGAGGACTGCTGTAAAGATCGGAGATCCGCGTATGCACGTCGAGCACCGTGCTCACCGCGTTCAGGAAATACTCGCGCGGCTGTTCCTCGTACGGCACGAAGGTTTGCGGCAGCACGCTTTCGTCCTCGAGCTGCGTGCACGCGGCACGAACGGCTTCCGGGTTCTTCACCTGGTTCAGGCGATAGATGCCGGCCTCGACCGGCACCCATTGCAGCAGGTGGGTCAACCAGCGCGGCGTGATCGTGGAAAGCTGGGGGACGGTCTTGGTAGCGTTCGCTAGTTGGCGGGCGGCGTGATCGCTCAGCGCGGCCGTGCCGCTTGCAACGGTCGACATGTGTGGCTCCGGGTTCTTAAGATGAAAAACGGGATTGCTTATGACGCTCGGTGATTATCGGAAGCACGCACCTGCCGGCTCAACATGCTATAGCCGTCATGTCGCGTGCAACCGAAAGGGAAACGAAACGAAGCGGCCTCAGGTGAGGTACGCGCCCGGCAGCAGCGTCGAGATCGATACGTCGAATGCGCGCGCGATCTTGTCGGCCGTGACGATCGACGCGATCGCCTCGCCGCGCTCGATCTCGCCGACATACGAGCGGTTCAGCCCCGCATGCTCGGCAAGCTGCTCCTGCGACCACGTGCGCGCTTCGCGCAGCTTGCGCACATTGGCGCCGAAGTGATGGATGAGGTCGCTCATCGCGCCTCCTATGCGACACGCGCCGCCGCGCGCGGCGCGGCGTTCGCTTCGCTGCGCAGCACGGCCTGCGTGATGTTCGCGCCGGCCGGCACGTCCTGCGTGAGCCACACGTTGCCGCCGATCACCGCGCCGCGCCCGATCGTCACGCGCCCGAGGATCGTTGCGCCGGCATAGATCACCACATCGTCCTCGACGATCGGATGGCGTGCGAGCCCCTTCTCCAGATGGCCCGCCGCATCGCGCGGAAAGCGCTTCGCACCGAGCGTGACGGCCTGGTACACGCGCACGCGCTCGCCGATGATCGCCGTCTCGCCGATCACGACACCCGTGCCGTGATCGATGAAGAAGCCCGCGCCGATGCGCGCGCCCGGATGAATGTCGATGCCTGTTTCCGCATGCGCCTGCTCGGCGATGATCCGCGCCAGCAGCGGCAGGCCGAGCCCGTACAACTCGTGCGCGAGCCGGTGGTGGATCATCGCGAGGATGCCCGGGTAGCACAGCAGCACCTCGTCGACGCTGCCGGCCGCCGGATCGCCGTGGAATGCGGCCAGCACGTCGCTGTCGAGCAGCCGGCGAATGTCGGGCAGGCGCGCGGCAAACGCCTGCACGGCCGTCGACGCAACCTCATCGACGTTATCGACCGGCCCTTCGGCACTGCGCTGCCGCGCCGCGTAGCGCAATTCCAGCTTCACTTGCGCGAGCAGCGCATTCAGCGCCGCATCGAGCGCATGGGCCACGTGAAAGTTCTCGCTCTCCTGGCGCAGGTCGGGCGGCCCGAGCCGCATCGGGAACAGCACGCCCTTCAGCGCACCGATGATCTGCGCGAGCGCCTCGCGCGCCGGCAGGTCGCGCCCGCCCGGTTCGAGCGAGCGGCGCTGCTTCTCGCGCCACGCGCGGCGTACGCTTTGCAGCGATTGAACGATGTCGTCGATGTCGAATGCGGCCATGCTGCTTTCTCCCTGTAACGGCCGTGAATCAGTCCTGCGCCCACGGCAGGCCGCGAAAACGCCAGCCGTTGCTGCCGCCGCGATGCTGCCGCTCGTCGAGGTCGCCCTCGAACCCTTCGAGCACGTTGAATACCTGCGTGAAACCGCCCTTCGCCGCGGCCTCGGCCGCTTGCGCCGAGCGGTTGCCGCTACGGCACAGCAACAGCACGACGGCGTCCTTGCCGGTCTTCGCTTCCAGTTCGCGCACGAAGCGCGGGTTGCGCGTCAGGCTCGTGCCCGTCGCCCACGGCACATGCAGCGACTCCGGCACGTGGCCGACGAATTTCCGTTCCTCGGCTGTGCGTACGTCCACCAGCAATGCGTCGCCGGCGGAGAACAGCGCCCACGCGGCTTCCGGCGCGACGCCGCCCGCGTAGGGCGTGCCGGCCGCCGCAGCCGCCGCGCGCGCGTCTTCGAGCGCCTGCTGCGCAGCGGTTCGTTCTTCCAATGCAACCGTCATGACACTTCCTTGTTTTCGTTGATTCGTATGATCAAAAAACACCGGGAAAGCGGCCGTTGCAGCTTGCGTGCTGTCTATAGCCGTCAGCGCCACTATGCGAGTGCGGCCGGGCAAGCAGAACCAATAAAAATTCATTTCCTAATCAGCGGCGCGGGGAATGCAATAGCAGACGTGCGCTATCGGGGCGGGTTCGCCGGCGGGCAGGACAGGCGGAATGGTGACCGTTCGATGTCACGCATCGAAGGACTTTGAAAGGTATCGCGGGAGACGATCAACGCGGCGTGCGGCGCGTTGCAACGGAATCCGAAATGGCATGCATGTGCGGGCGCGCATGCGTGGACGACTCAGGAAATCAAGCTGGCTGCCGGAATGCATCGGCACGACGCCGGACGGGCATCGCCGATGCACTCATGCTTCAACGCCTCACACCACCGGGTCGACCGGCGCGACCGGCACGCCGCGTGCTTCGATATCGCGCCCCGCGAGCAGGCACAGATCCTCGCGATGATGCGCGGCAACCACCTGCACGCCGACCGGCACGCCATTCACGAGCGAAGTCGTTACGGCCAATCCCGGCAGCCCCATCGCCGGCAGCGCGCGCAACGTGAGCTGCGCCTCCCACACGCGATCGAACCCTTCCTGCCCTTGCCTGTCGAGATCGTCGGGAAATGGCAGTTCCGATGAAACAGGCAGCAGCAGCACGGCGTATTCGTCGAGAAACACCCGCCATTGCCGCGTCAGCGTCGTGCGCCGGACGAGTGCGCGGCTGATCACGTCGGCCGGCAGATCGCGCACCTTGCCACGCACGGCGTCGATCACGGCAGCCGCGCCCGGATCGCCGTCTTTCACGACCGCGCTCGTCAATGCATCGAAACCGTCGCCGAGCCAGAGCTGCTCCTGCAGCAGCGCAGCCTCGCGCATCGGCGGCGTATCGTCGATCTCGTCGACAATCCAGCCCGCATCGATCAGCCGCCGCGCGGCATCGCGCAATGCCGCCTCGACCTCGGGCACGACCTGCAAGCCGCCCGGCCGCACGCACAGCGCCGCGCGCTTCGGCACCTCGCGCCCGTCGAACGGCACCGCCACGTGCCACGGGTCGCGCGGGTCCGGCGCGGCGAACGCACGCAGCGCGAGCGAGAGATCGTCGATCGTGCGTGCGATCGGCCCTGCCGTCGACATCAGCTGCGCGCCGATCGCACGCTCGGGCGACGACGCATTGAACGCCGGCACACGTCCGAGCGACGGTCGAATGCCGTGCACGCCGCATGCGTAGGCCGGATAACGCACCGAGCCGCCGATATCGGTGCCGACGGCAAGCGGGCCGATCCCGGCGGCCACGGCTGCCGCCGCGCCGCCGCTCGATCCGCCCGGCGTCAGCGATGGATTGCGCGGATTGCGCGTGTGGCCATGCACGAGATTCGACGTGAACCAGCGCAACGCGAATGTCGGCGAATTGGTGCGGCCGAGCAGGATCGCGCCGGCGTTCCGGATATTGCCGACCACCGGGCTGTCGGCGTGCGCGATCAGGTTCTCCTGCAGGCGCGTGCCGTTGGTCGTCGCAAAGCCTGCCTGATCGACGTTGATCTTCACGGTGACAGGCACGCCCGCGAGCGGCCCCGGATCGTCGCCACGTGCGATCGCGCGATCGACTTCGTCGGCCTGCCGCCGCACGTCGTCGGGGCGGTGTTCGATCACCGCGTTGATCGCCGGATTCACCGCATCGAGACGATCGAGCACGGCGTCCGCCACTTCGCGCGCGGACACTTCACGCTGACGCACGCGTTTTGCGAGTTCGGTTGCCGGCAGTTGCCAGAGTTCGGTCATGACTTCTCCTGGTGGAAGGACATCACAATCACTGACGGCGCCGCGCCTCATCGATGACGAGAAAACGCGGCGCCGCATTCACTCACTGCGCATCCTGCTTCGCGCGTTCGGCGGCCGCGATGATCGCATCGGCCACGGCCTTCGGCTGGCTCAGCATCGCGACATGGCTGCCGTTCACGCGCGTGACCGTCGCACCGATCCGCTTCGCCATCGCTTCCTGCAGCGTCGGGTCGATCATCCGGTCCTGCGTCGCGACGACGAACGTCGACGGCTTCGCATGCCACGCGGCCTGCGTGACCTTCTCCGAGATGCACCCGCCATACCACGGCCCCTGGGTCGCCGCAACGATGCGCTGCTGCGCGGGCGACAGGTCCGGCGCGAAATCCTGCGCAATCGCCTTGTCCGACAGCGTCGCGAAGCCGCCCGCGTCCTTGCGCAGTTCACCGGCCCAGGCGGGCGCCGGCAGCCCCTGCGTGACGTCGGCGATCGACTGGCCGCTATCGGGCGCGAACGCGGCGACGTACACGAGCGATTTCACCTTGTCGTCGTTGCCCGCATCGCTGATCACGACGCCGGCCCACGAATGGCCGACCAGCACGACCGGCCCCTTCTGCGCGTCGATCGTGCGCTTCGTCGCGGCCGCATCGTCGGCGAGCGAGCTCAGCGGATTCTGCACCGACACCACGTGCAGCCCGCGCGCCTCGAGCAGCGGAATCACGCGGTTCCAGCTCGACCCATCGGCGAACGCGCCGTGCACGAGCACGACGTTCGTGCCCTTCAGGTCGTCCTTCGGCACGGCCTGCGCCGCGACCGCACCGAACAGTCCGCCGATCACCGCGGCGGATACCAGAACGCGTTTCATCAAACCGGCCATCGTCATGCTCCTTGCTCTGTTGTGTTTATCACATGAAGTGTTGCAGTGGTGGCCGCGCCCGCTGGCAGCAAGCGCGGCGGCAAATCACGAATGCGCGTACAGGTCGTCGGCGGCGTTCTGCGTGGAGCGCGCTTGCGTCGCGCCACGATGGCCGGCAGGCGCCGACGCATCCGCCACGTTGTCGTCTTGCGACTTCGACGGACCGTTCTGGTCGGAGCGCGCGACCTGCAGCGCAGCCGCGACGTCTTCCGGGTAATGCGGCTCGCTGCGGGCCGGGTTGTAGCCGGCCTGCTCCAGGCGAACGAGTTCGGCGCGCACGTCGGCACGCGTGAGGCCGTGGCCGGTATCGGCGAACGACAATGCGGGGATGGCGGCGAGGACGGCAACGGCGAGGATTCGAGCAGCTTTCATGAGGGTTCTCCTTGAAGGAAGGTGGTCAATCGATCATTCGGCATCCGATCCAGATCGTCTGGCATCGAACGTTTCCTGCATGTCGACAGTAGAACCCGCCCACGTATCTGCCATGTTTCCGAAACCAGTGCTTTCTGCATGCCAGTTTTTCAGGAACGGCCGCAGATACAGTGCGATACAAACCCGGCTACCGCATCGGCCACTGGCGCGCTCTGCCGAGGTGCTCCCCAAAAGCGCACCCGCCATGAAAAAAGGCGTGCCACGCACGGCACGCCTTTCCGTCCAACTCGTCACACCACGCACGTCACGGCGCAAGCCGCGTGAACACGTAATCGTGGTTCTTCACACGCGCCTGGTGGCACGCAAAGCACGTCTGATGCTGGCCGATATCGGCCGGCACGCCGTTGATGAAGCGCCCGAACCCCCAACCTCCCGTCGACGCATAGCGGCGCGAGTCCTTCACCATCACCTGCACGGTCGTCGCCTGGCCCGGCACCGTGGCCGGCGCGAACTCGTCGGACTGCTTGCGCTTGTACGCGAGCTTCACGAGGATCGTGCCGTCCGGAAACGGCAGCGTTGCCTTTTCGAGCGCACGGATCGCGACGGGATTGCCGAGCACCACACGGAGTTCATCGAGCGGTGCGGCTTCCTCGGCCGGCGCCACCATTTCCCACTTGCGGTAGCCGGGCGGAATCGTCACGCCGTAGATCGGGGACGCGGCGGCAACCGGCTTCGGCTGCTCCGCGAACGCAGGCGGACCGCTCACCGTCAGCGCGCAGGCCAGCAGCACGCACGCGACGAACGCACGGCGGCCGCCGCGACGCACCACTCCCACGCGAGCCCGCATCACAGATGCTCCACTTGCAGGATCGCATCCGCGAACGCCTGCGGTGCTTCCTGCGGCAGGTTGTGGCCGATGCCGCCGGAAATCGTCCGGTGCTGGTACTTGCCCGTGAACTTCTTCGCGTACGCGGCCGGTTCCGGATGCGGCGCGCCGTTCGCGTCGCCTTCCATCGTGATCGTCGGCACGGTGATCGCGGGCCCGGCCGCAAGACGCCGCTCGATGTCGTCGTACTGCGCCTCGCCCTTCACGAGCCCGAGGCGCCAGCGATAGTTGTGGATCACGACGGCCACGTGATCGGGGTTCTGGAACGACGCGGCCGTGCGCGCATAGGTTTCGTCGGAGAACTGCCACTTCGGCGACGCGAGTTGCCAGATCAGTTTGTTGAACGCATCGCGGTTCGCCGTGTAGCCCAGCACGCCACGCTCGGTCGTGAAGTAGAACTGATACCACCACTGGAACTCGGCCTGCGGCGGCAGCGGCTTGGCGTTCGCCGCCTGGCTGCCGATCAGGTAGCCGCTCACCGATACCAGCGCCTTCACGCGCTGCGGCCACAGCGCCGCGATGATGTCGGCCGTGCGCGCGCCCCAGTCGTAGCCGCCGAACACCGCGCGGTCGATCTTCAGCGCATCCATCAACGCGATGATGTCGACGGCCGTCACCGCCTGCTGGCCGTTGCGCACCGTGTCAGCCGAGCGGAACGTCGTCGACCCGTAGCCGCGCAGGTACGGCACGATCACGCGATAGCCGGCCGCGACGAGCAACGGCGCAACTTCCGCATAGCTGTAGATGTCGTACGGCCAGCCGTGCAGCAGGAACACGACGGGGCCGTTCTTCGGCCCGAGGTCTGCATACCCGACGTTGAGCACGCCCGCGTCGATCTGGTGGATCGTGCCCAGCGACGCGACGCCGGCCGTGCGCTTCGCAGGCGCTGCATCAGGCGCCGACTGTGCATGCGCGAGGGCGCTGAAGCCTAGGTCGGCGAGGCTCAGGCTTGCCAGCGTCGTACCGAGGATCAGGCGGCGGCGGGTGTTCACGGTTTCAGGCATGACTCGTTCTCCATTGTCGATCGCTAAGGAAGGGGGCCCGCGGCGCGTATGGGCGCTCGGGAATCGGCGTTCTCAGCGGCGGCGCTGGCACTGCGCTGCCGTGTGAATCGCTTCACCGGATTTATACCCGAACCGTCTGGAGGCTTTGTATCCCAACGTATCTGTGTGCGAACACGACACACGGCGATTCAAAAATCGGGCTGGAGATGCCTATTCGCGGGGGAGTCGCCCCACATTCCCCCCTTCAACCACGCTGACGCACGAAGCCGTTCACTCCTTCCGATCCGGCAGGATATGCGCACGAATCGACCGCCCCCGCCACGAAATGTGGTCGATCCGCGCGCGCAGCGTGTAGAGCGCCACCGACGACAGCGTACTGAACCTGAGCAGCGCGATCGGGTTACCAATCCCGGCCGGCACACGCTCGATCGAATCGAACAGCGGGAATCCATACTGTGTCAGGAACGCGCCGACCTCATCATCGCGCGCGCGTTCCTCGACATTGACCAGCAACAGTTCGGCCATCACGGCTCCTTTCCTTGTTCGCCTGCCCGTCACCGGATCAGCCGGCGCGTATGGTGCGCGATCATCAGTTCTTCGTTGGTCGGGATCACCCACACCGGTACGCGGCTCGACGCCGTCGTGACCAGCGGCCCGCCGGCATTGTTCGCTTCGACATCGATCTCGACGCCGAGCCAGGCTGCACGGCGCATCACCCCTTCGCGAATCGGCGCCGCATGCTCGCCGATCCCCGCCGTGAAGACGATGGCGTCAATACCCTCCATGGCGGCGGCAAGCGAACCGAGTTCGCGCGAGATGCGGTAGATGTACAGCTCGATCGCGAAGCGCGCGTGCGGATCGTCGCTCGCGAGCAGGGTCCGCATGTCGCTCGATATGCCGGACACCCCGAGCAGCCCGGAGCGCCGATAGACCAGATCCTCGACGGCGCGCACGTCCATCCCGAGTTCATCCATCAGGAAGAGCACGACACCGGGATCCAGGTTGCCGCAACGCGTGCCCATCGGCAGCCCGTCGACGGCGGTGAACCCCATCGTGCTCGCGACGCTCTTGCCCGCAACGAGCGCACACATGCTCGCGCCGTTGCCGAGGTGGGCGACGACCGTGCGCCCGCGCGCCGCCTGGGGCGCAACGTCGGGCAGCACGCTCGCGATGTATTCGTACGAGAGCCCGTGGAAGCCGTAGCGGCGCACGCCCCGGCTGGTGATCGACTCGGGCAGCGCGAACGCTTGGGACACCACCGGCTGCGTGCAGTGGAACGCCGTGTCGAAGCAGGCGACCTGCTCGATTCCGGGCTGCACCGCTTCGAGGATGCGAATCGGCGTGAGGTTGTGCGGTTGATGCAACGGCGCGAGCGGCGTGAGCTTTTCCAGCTCGGCCACGATCTCGGGCGTGACGCGCACCGGGCCGCTGAAGCGTTGCCCGCCGTGCACGACGCGATGGCCCACCGCCGCGAGACGGTGCCCTTCCTGGTGAGCCTCCAGGAACGCGGCGATCTGCGCGAGCCCTTCTTGATGGCCGAACGTCTCGCCGCCGGCCCATTGCTGCTCGTGACGTTCCGCGTGATGGTCGACAGCGCTGATGTGCGCGGTGGCCGTGTACAGACCGTCGACCTGACCATGTACGATCAGCCCAAGCGTGTCGCGCTGCACGTCGAATGCGGAAAACTTGATGCTCGACGAGCCGGCATTCAATACCAGAATCACGTCTGCCATGGCATCACCCCGCGCGCGTGGCTGCTTCGCGCTGCACGTTCGCGACGAGCATCGCGACCGCGCATGAAGCCAGCCGGGTGATCAACGAATCGGCGCGACTCGTCAGGATGATCGGCACGCGCGCGCCGAGCACGATCCCCGCCGCGTCCGCGCCGGCCAGGAACGACAGGCTCTTAGCGAGCATGTTGCCCGCTTCGAGGTTCGGCACCATCAGCACGTTCGCGTGCCCGGCCACCGGCGAATCGATCTGCTTGATGCGCGCGGCCTCGGGATCGATCGCGTTGTCGAGCGCGAGGGGACCGTCGACGAGCGCGCCGGTGATCTGCCGGCGATCCACCATCTTGCACAGTGCGGCCGCTTCGAGCGTCGACGGCACTTTCGGGTTGACCGTCTCCATGGCTGACAGGATCGCCACACAGACCTGCGGGAATTCCAGCGCATGTGCAAGATCGATCGCGTTCTGCAGGATGTCGACCTTTTCCTCGAGCGTCGGCGCGATATTGATCGCCGCGTCGGTCACGATGAGCGGATCGGCGTGCGCGGGCACGTCCATGACGAAGCAATGGCTGATACGCCGGCCCGTGCGCAGTCCGACATCGTGCCGCACCACTTCGGCCATGAGTTCGTCGGTGTGCAGGCTGCCCTTCATCAGCGCGGATGCCCGGCCATCGCGTACGAGCCGCACCGCCGCCGCGGCCGACGCCTCGCTGTACGGCGCATCGACGATCTCGTGATCGCTGATCGACAGCCCGCACTCCGCGGCGGTCGCTTCGATTCGTGCACGCGGGCCGACCAGGATCGGTTCGATCAGCCCCTTGCGCGCCGCCTCCAGCGCCCCCTCGAGCGAGCTGCGGTCACACGGATGCGCAACGGCCGTCGGCATCGGCGCCAGCGTCCGGCAGTGTTCGATGAGGCGGTGATATTTCTCGTGTCTGTTTTCCATCGCGGTTCCTTGCTGTCCGTCACTGCACACGATCGAGTGCTGCCACCGGCCCGTTGGCCGGCCGCTTCGCGGGCGGCGCACCGAGCACCGCGCGTATGCGTTGCAGCGCCGCCCACTGTTGCTCGCTCACCGATGCGCCTTGCACGCGCGGATCGCCCAGCAGCTTGTCCAGCAACGTCAGCAGCCGCTGGCGGTCCTCCGGCCGGGCAAGCAGCGCCGGCAGCGTGGCGACGGCCTGTTGCGGCGCGTACGTCGCGATGATTTCCTGCTCCCCATAGATGCGCCGCCACTGGTCGGGCGGCAGGTCCGGCAGATACTCGGCGTAGGTTTCGGCGAGTTCACGCTCGGTCGCAAGCTGCGCCAGCGGAAACGGTTCGCCGCTGCGCTCGAGCAGGAACGCCGCGCGCGCCACCGCCTCGGTGTAGCCGCCCCGGTCGAGCGACGCGAGCGCCTCCTTCACGAACGGCAGGTCGCGGGGATCCGTCGCCACCGGCGAAGCAGCGTGACGGTCGTGATTCTGCTCCGCGAAATGAAGCATGAACGGCTGCGTGTACATCGCGAAGAACAGCGACTCGGTGCCGGCATCGCGGATCGCGCGGAAATAGTCGAGCGACGCGCTGACGATGTCCGAGCCACGGCGCTCGAGCTCGCGCCACGGTGCGATATCGTCGACCGGCTGGCGATGGGCCTTGACCGTGTCGGCAGCCGGCTTCAGCCAGCGCAGCCACGGATTCAGGTCCGAAAACGCCCAGCGCTGAAAGCGCAGCGGATGAAAATCGCGCAACAGGCGTGCGGTGGTTTCGTTCGACGCCTGCTGCACGAACGGCTGCATCAACAGTTCATAGGCGCGCTGCGTGAATTCGGACAACTCGGCAACGGCCTCGAACGCATGTTCGTCCTTGCGCCCGAAGCGGTTGAAGTGTTGCGCGATCTCTTCGAGACGGTGCTCGGCGAAGCTGACCTCGTAAGCGACCTTCCCGTCGGCGCCTTTCACCTCCTCGATCGACATCGCATAGAGGCCGGGCGGCAGCGTTTCGACGGCATCCAGCACGCTGACGATCTGCGCATGCTCCTTTTTCGCGACCTTGCCCGACACGAAGATGCCGAGATGCCCGACGTCCTCTTCCATCAACCCGATGATGACCTGTCCGCGCGACTTGATCTCCTCCGTGCTGCCGTAGATGTCCGCGACCCAGTTGAACGCTTGCTGCGGCGGCGTGATGTTGTCGCCCATCGACGCGAACAGGATGATCGGCGAGCGGATCTCGCGCAGGTCGAACGCCTTGCCCGCGCCGTCGCGCACCTCGCCGGACCAGAGCTTGTTGCCGATGAACAGGTTGCGCGTGATCCACTCGATCTCCTCGCGGTTCATCAGGTAGTAGCCGCCCCACCAGCGCTCGAACTCGAGAAAGCGCGGCGGCTCGGTGTCGATGTTGTCGTACACGTGGTAATACTTGTCCCACAACGTGTTCGCCGGGTTCAGGTTCTCGAAGTTCTGTACGAGATACGCGCCGTCGAACTTGCCGTTGCCCAGGTCCGACGAGAACGACGCGAGCCAGGTGCCGCCGAGGATGCCGCCGGCATAGCGCATCGGATTGTCGCCGGGCCCCTCGCTCCACGCGCCGCTCCAGTACGACATCGGCGCGCCGTTGATGACGATCGGGCCGGTATCGTCCGCCGACGAGCTCGCGAGCATCATCGCGGCCCAGCCGCCCTGGCAGTTGCCGACGATGGCCGGCTTGAGGCTGTCAGGATGCAGCTCCCGCACCTTCCGGACGAACACCTGTTCCGCCGCGCACACGTCGAGCAGCGTCTGGCCGGGCTCGGGCTCCTGGAAGAACACGACGAAGTACACCGGATGCCCCGCGCGCAACGCCACGCCGACTTGCGAATCGTCCTTGAAGCCGCCGATACCGGGGCCATGCCCCGCACGCGGATCGATGATCAGGTAAGGCCGCTTCGCGGCATCGACGGTCACGCCGTCCGGCGGCTGGATGTGAACGAGCGCGTAATTGACGGGCCGTGCGAACTGCCGGCCGTCGAGCACGACGTCGTAGTCGAAATGAAGCACCGGCTTGAGCCCCTGGGCCGTGCGCTCGACGTATTGCGTGCCGCGCTCGCGCAGCGTGTCCCAGAACAGCAATGAGCGCTGTACGGTGTCGACCGCGTAGTGCCATGCGCTCAGCGGCGAGAAAGGCATGGCGAAGGGCGTGACGCCCGGGTCGCGGCCGTCGCTGCCGTCGAGTGCTTCGCCCAACCGTTTCCCGTACTGTTCCAGCGCGTGCTGCGTACGCTTGTGCAGCACGTGGACAATCTCCGCGGCGATCTCATGACTGCGCGCCAGTTGCGTGGCAGCATCCATAACACTGTTCTCCAGAGGGGCAAGGTGAATCTCGACGCATTCCGGGAGCGGCCGCCTCGCGTCAGCCGAGCACGTGCATCCCCGCGTCGATGTAGTGAACGCCGCCGGTCATCGCGCGTGCGGCATCGCTGGCGAGAAAGGTGCACAGCGCACCGACGTCGTCGATATCGAGCGGCCGGCGCAAGGGCGCACGCCGTGCGGTGTCGTCGAGCAGGTGATCGAAGTTCGGCAGCCCGGAGGCCGCTCGCGTGGGCAATGCGCCGGGCGAAACCGCGTTCACGCGAATGCCGGCCGGCCCTAGTTCGACGGCCAGGTAGCGAACGGAAGCCTCCAGCGCGGCCTTGACCGGCCCCATCACGCCGTACTCCGCGATGACCTGGTCGGCACCGATGTAGGTCATCGCCATCAGGCTGCCGCCGGACGTCATCAACGGTTCGGCAAGTTTTGCCATCCTGATGAACGAGTGGCACGAGGTATCCATCGCGAGGGCGAACCCTTCCGGCGAACTGTCGACGACCCGCCCGTGCAGGTCGGCCCTGGGGGCATAGGCAACGGCGTGCAGCAGGAAATCGAGGCCGCCCCACTTCTCGGCAATCGTGTCGAACAGCTCGCGCATCTGGTCGGTCCGGCTCACGTCGACGGGCATCGCGATCGCCGGCTTCAACTGTTCCAGCAGCGGCTCGACGTACGGCAACGCGCGGTCGGATTGCCAGGTCACGGCCAGCTCGGCACCTGCCGCGTGAAAGGCGCGCGCACATCCCCAGGCGATGCTCTGCTCGTTCGCCAATCCGACGACGACTCCCCTTCGACCTTCAAGCGGCCACATGCCATTGCAAGGCAAGCCTGACTCGCGCACGTCGTTGTTCGTCATCGCGAAACCTCGGGTCGTATTTTTTCACCGGGCGAAACTGTGAAAGGGCCGATTGGCCTTTCTGCCGCGAATCATTGTATTGAGGGTTTCAAACCATCAGACCATTCATGCGATATATTTTTGATTTTTATCAAAATCGCTTTTGAATCAGATAATTACGATGGAATGTTTCGATCGGGAGGAGTGGATTTCATCGATATGTCATTCAATCGTGTGCGGAAGTGGCATGCTGCTTCCGCCATAAAACGGTCACTTTGATGGACGACACCAGCAACAGGCAACGAAGCCGCGGTGAATTCACGAGGCTGAACGCGGGGAAATGAATTCATCAGCGGCTGCCGCCGCGCGACGGTCTCCGGCGTTTCCTGCCGGCGGTCGATGAGGCCCGGCAGCACCGCGTTCGTCCGGATGTTCCCGGCCGCATGGTGCTCCGGGCAAGTGCACGTCCGCGCGCCCGGCACCACGCATCACGTCGGCAGCGACGAGCGCCGCGGCTCAATCGCCCTGCTTCAGGACCACGTCGGTAACGGGTTCAAAGTAACAGGCATAGCGCACGTCGGCCAACGTATCGCTGATCGGCATCTCGTGCGTGTTGTACCGCGCCTGAATACCGTCCGTGACGACTTGCGGTTCGGCGGCATCGCACTGATAAAGCGCCATGTATTGCCACGGTTGCACACCCGATCCCCGTTGTTGCTCCGTGCGCCTGAAGCGTTGAGCGCTCACAACCCCGGGTACGCGCAATACGTCAGGCACATGCTGCTCCGAGTACCAGCGATTGAATGCATCCTCGTTCCCGGGAGTCGGGTTGGTCAGTACGAGATACGTGAATTTCATGCCGAGTCTCCTTGTCAATATGTTGGACCGTGCACGGACGGTCTACGCAGCGGCTGGAACAACCAACGCCATCAACCCGCGCACGTTGCAGTCGCGATCCAGCGCCATCACCGCGTTGACGACGGCATCGGCGCGGTCGCGCGGCATCACGCCGTCGGCGTTCCGATGAAACTTCGCGATCAGCTCGTCGGTAGAAAGCAGATTCGACGGGTCGGGTGACGGGCTTCCTTTGGGATAGAGACGCTCGGCCACGAACGTCTGGCCGCGCGCCGTCACCTCTACGCGTGACGGACGCGCCGACGCATGCGACGACAATTCCTTGAGGTAATCCGGATGCACCCGGTGTCGGACCTTCTTCATCAGGCTCAGCACGGACGGGCTGAACACATGTGCGGGATCCTGCCAGTCCCGTCCCGGCACCAGGCGATGTGCGCCGATGGCCATGCCGTGGGCAATGCTGAACTGGCCGTCATGTACGTGCCGGATATCCTGCGTCAGCCAGGTCGGCTTCTCGACGAATCCTTCCACGAGCAGGTCGATGTGTTCGATTTCGTCAGGCTGAATGTCGTTGCGCTCGACGATATCGATCAGGCAGTCGAGGGGACCGTGCAGGACGCGACAGTGCGGATAGAGCTTGTACAGTTGCTCGGATATGAAGTCCCATTTCTCGCCCAGGCCCGACGTGATCCGCTCCGGCACCCAGCGCCGGGTGCCGATGAACCGGGCGTAGCCATGTTCCGCGTCGTCCAGCAGCTGAAAATCGCCCCGGTGGCCCAGCAACCCCATGTTCGCCGCCAGCATCGCCGACTGCACCAGCGCCGCCGCCATCGTGTACTTGATCGTCGTGCTCGGCGCGTGGTGAAAGAAGGCCATCATCGACTGCACCGGCGAGACGTAACCGGCAATACTCAACGAATGCGCCAGCACGTCGGCCGGCTGCCGCTGCAGCATGCCGATGGCCGCCGTTGCACCGAAGACCGTACTCGCGAAGCCGAACACTTTCGGGGTGTCGAGCCGGCCGTCTTTCACGTCGCGCAAATAGTCCATCGCCTTGCCGATGCGCCAGGACATTTCATGCGACACGGCGATTGCGCGGATCAGGTCACGCCCCGAGGCCCCGGTCGTTTCGCCGATCGCCAGCGCACCGGGCAGCACATACGGCGTCACGTGGCCGGGCGGCACAACGGCGTCCATGTCCAGTGCGTTGATCAGTTCTCCATTGGCGACAGCGGCACCCAGTGCCGCGACCCGATGCGGGGTGCCGATGATCGTGGCTTGCCCCTGGCCTGCCATCGATCTGCCATATTCGATGCCGATGTGCCCCTTGGGATGGCCGACGGCGGCAAGGGCGCATCCGATGGAGTCGAGCACCAGTCGCTTGGCTTCGTCCACGACCGGAGCCGGAATGTCGTCAAATGACGTGTTGGTGCTAAAGTTCGCCAATTGCTCGACGATCGTAGTCATGGGTGTCTCCGTCATGGATGGCTACTGCCGTGCGCAACCATCGCCCTGGTCATTGGCTGCCATTACATGCGCAAGCCCGCTGACAAGAAAGGCACCCATGCTTATGAAACACATAATCGGCACTTATGTCTTTGTATAGGTCGAGGCAATCCGGGCGTTCAGGCCGTATCGACCTGAACCTCGTGGCGACGCTGCAGGCGATCCTGGATACCGGCAATGCATCGAAGGCCGCGGTCGCGCTCGGCGTGACGCAACCCGCCATCAGCCAGAATCTCCGCAGGCTGCGCGAGCACTTCGGTGACGAGTTGTTCGTGCGTAGCGGAAACATGCTGAAGCCGACGCCGCGCATGCTCGCACTGCAACCCATCATTGCGCGCCTGCTTCGCGACATGGACATGCTCTCGCGCCCGCCGGACGGCTTCGATCCCGCGACGGCCGAACAGGAATTCATCGTCAGCCTGTCCGAGGTTGCGGAGTTTGCCGTCCTGCCAAGCGTCGCGGCCGAATTTGCGCTGCATGCTCCGCGATGCCGGATACGAGGGATCCGGGTGCACCACTCCCAGTTGCTGTCCATGCTCGAGCAAGGCGAAGTCGACCTTGCGGCCGGCAGCCTCGCAGGCGCCGCGCCGTCGCTGCGCCAGCAACGGCTCGCCGAGCATCGCATGGTGTGCATGGTGTCAGCCCAGGGAAAATGGGCCGCGGCGCCGCTCACCCTTCAGGACTACATCGACGGGCGGCATGTCAGCGTACGCCGGATCGCCGACACCACCGACCCGATCTCGGAGCGTTTGCAGGCCACCGGGATTCACCGGAATGCAGTGGCCAGCGTGTCCAGCGATTTCGTCGCGGCCCAGACCGTGGTGAAGACGGATGCGATCTGCACCGTCGGAGAACCTGCCGGCCGGCAGTTGACGGCCCTGTTTCCGGTCCGGTTGCACCCCGTGCCGTTCGAGGTCGGAACGCTCACGTCCCGCATGATCTGGCACGAGCGATTTCAACGCGACGCCAGTCACATCTGGCTGCGCAAGCTGGTAGAGACCGCCTATCGCAACTGGGTGTCAGAACAGGTCTGACTCGCCGGCAGCATGTGAAAAAATTCGGACTCCCCAGCTGTAGTCCGATGACTCGCACGAAGACCGGATTCATGCGGTCGGACGCTCCATAAGGCGCTCATGGTGTCGTGGCCGACACGGCATGCCAACGCGCCGAATGCCATGAACGCTCATGTGTGCATCCACGAGATCTCGCGCCCTGTGTCGGGCCGCGACGGAACATCGGTCGCACGGTTCCAGGCATCGTCGTCGAGATTCCCCCGAAATCCCCTCGGAAAAAGCACGCGGGACGGCTTGAAATCCTGAGCCCCTTTCCCGCCTGCGCCCCCTCCTTGTCTCCCGCTCAGCTACCGGGCAAGCGCCTCGCGCCATAACTGATGCTTATTTTTTTCATAAGCCTCAACGCCTTTCTTGCTGCCTGACTTGCGAATGTAATAGTCGCAACGACCGATGCGATGGCTGCGTACAAGGCCACCCACCCAGGAGACAGCCCATGAACGTTGCCATCTGCCGACGAGTTCCGACTTTTGAACAGACGTAATCGTCAGGCCATCACCTGATGACCGACGATCAATTGGGCTAATGCAACCATGTTGACGCAAACGAAACTCATCCGCTCCTTCCTCTTCGTTCCCGGTAACAAGCCGACCTGGATCGAGAAGTCCGTCGAATCCGGGGCCGACGCGCTGATCCTCGATCTGGAGGACAGCGTGCCGCCCGCACAGAAAGTCGAGGCGCGTGAAATCGTCCGATCGAAGCTCGCGTGGCTCGCCGAGCAGAAGCAGCGTGTGTGGGTACGCATCAACCGCAGCGCGCACCTGTACGACTTCGACGACATCCTGGCAATCGTGAACCCGGCGCTCGAAGGCGTCGTGATTTCGAAGCCCTGCGGCCCGGAAGACATCCACACGGTGTCGTCGATGCTGGCCGAAGCCGAGTACCGCGCGGGCGTCCCGGTCGGCCATACCCGGGTGATTCCGCTGCTGGAAACCGCGCGCTCGTTGCAACTGGCGTACGAGATCGCGCAGCACGAGCGCGTGCCGGCGATCGTCGGCGCCACTGCGAAGAACGCCGACGTGGCCCACGCACTGAAAACCGTGTGGTCCCTCGAAGGCCGCGAAACCCAGTACCTGAAATCGCGCGTCGTGATGGCCGCACGCGCAGCCGGCAAGCTGCCGATCGGCGGTGTGTGGCAGCAGGTGCGCGACCTCGACGGGCTCAGGGTCTCGTCCGCGAACGACCGCCAGCTCGGCATGAGCGGCGAACTCGTGCTGCATCCGTCGAACGTCGAGATCGTCAACCGCACCTACAGCCCGACCGAAGAGGAAGTGGCGTTCTACCAGGGCATGATCGACGCGCTGGACCACGCCCAGGCCGAAGGGCGCGCATCGTGCATCTACGACGGCGAGCACATCGACATCGCCCACGCGAAGACGGCACGCGAAATCATCGCGCTCGCCGAGTCGTTCAATCGCTGATCGCTTACCCGAACATCCAAGGAGACAGAAAAAATGGCAGGCCTTTACTTCGAAGAATTCAAGCCCGGCATGGTGATCGAGCATGCGATCCGCCGCACCGTGACCGAAACGGACAACGTGCTGTTCTCGGCGATGACCTACAACTGCGCGCCGCTGCACATCGATGCCGAGTACAGCAAGCAATCCCTCTACGGCCAGCGCCTCGTGAACAGCATGTTCCTGCTCGCGCTGGTGGCCGGCATCACCGTGTACGAAACCACGCTCGGCACGACGCTGGGCAATCTCGGCTTCGGCGAAATAGCGTTCCCCAAGCCCACTTTTCACGGCGACACGATTCGCGTCGAGACCGAGATCCTCGAAACGCGGCTGTCGAAGAGCCGCAACGACTCCGGCATCGTCAAGTTCAAGCATGTGGCGAAGAACCAGCGCGACGAGATCGTGTGCACCGCGTTGCGCACCGGCCTGATGCTGCTGCGCCCCGCCAACAACGCCTGAATTCGCCCCTACCGGAGAAGACCATGAACTATCAACTCAGCGACGACCAGCAGGCGATCGTCGACGCCGCGCAAAAGATCTGCGCGAAGTTTCCGCTCGAATACTGGCGCAACAAGGACAAGAACCACGAATTTCCGCATGAGTTCTTCGACGCGGTCGCGAGCGGCGGCTGGCTCGGCATCTGCATGCCGGAAGAGTTTGGCGGCGCCAACCTGGGCGTGACCGAAGCCGCCCTCTTTCTTCGCGCCGCAGCCGAATGCGGCGGCCAGGCGGCGGCGTCCACCATCCACATGAACATCTTCGGCCTGCAGCCGGTCGTGCACTTCGGCTCGGAAGCGCAGAAGAAAGCGTGGCTGCCGCCGTTCACCCGCGGCGAGCACAAGGCGTGTTTCGCGGTGACCGAACCGGACACCGGCCTCGACACCACGAAGCTGAAAGTCGTCGCGAAGAAGCAGCCCGACGGCAACTACCTGATCTCGGGCAAGAAGGTCTTCATCTCGACCGCGCAGGTGGCCGACCACATGCTGATCCTCGCGCGCACCACGCCACTTGATCAGGTCAAGAAGCACAGCGAAGGGCTGAGCCTGTTTTACACGAAGCTCGACCGCAGGTATGTCGACATCCGCGAGATCGACAAGCTCGGCCGCGCCGCAGTCGATACGAACGAACTCTTCATCGACGACCTGCCGGTATCGAAGGACGAACTGATCGGCGAGGAAGGCAAGGGCCTGAGCTACATCTTCCACGGGATGAACGCCGAACGCGTCTTCGTTGCCGCCGAGCAAGTCGGCATGGGCCGCGCCGTACTCAAGATTGCGACCCAATACGCGAAGGATCGTGTCGTGTTCGGTCGTCAGATCGGCCAGAATCAGGGCGTCCAGCATCCGCTGGCCCGCAACTGGGCCGAGCTGGAAGCGGCCAACCACATGATGCTGGCCGCCGCCGAACTCTACGACAAGGGGCTTTCCTGCGGCTCCGAGGCGAACGCCGCGAAGCTGCTGGCATCCGAGGCCTGCATGCAGGCATGCCAGACCGCGATCCTCACGCACGGCGGCTTCGGCTACGCAAAGGAGTATCACGTCGAGCGGTTCATGCGGGAGGCGTGGATCGGCTACATCGCGCCCGTCACCCCGCAACTCATCCTGTCGAACATCGCCGAGCGCAAGCTCGGGTTGCCCAAATCGTACTGACGAGCCGTGGCCAACCGTCGGTCCGACGATCGATGGTTGCCCGCATTCCAATAGAAAAACCGGTCGATGACGCGAGCCCGCCGAAGAAAGAGCGGGCATCGGTCGCACACAGGTTTTCCGGAGACAACGTATGTCGGTTACCAAACCATTGGCAGGCGTCCGCGTCCTCGACCTGACCGTCGCGCTCGCGGGCCCCTATGGCTCCCTGTTGCTCGGTGGCCTGGGCGCCGAGGTCATTCGTGTCGAGTCACCCGGCGGCGGCGATATCGCACGCAACAATCCCCCGTACGTCGGCAAGGAAGGCATCCACTTCGGTGTGAAGGGCGACGACGAAGTGTCGTTGACTACCCTCAACCGCGCGCGCAACAAGAAGAGCATCACGCTCGACCTGAAATCCGAACAGGGCCGCGCGCTGTTCATGGAACTGGTCAAGGAATCCGACGTCGTCATCGAGAACGCGAGCGAAGGCGTCACGGCGCGACTGGGCGTGGACTACGAGCGCGTTCGCAAGGTCAACCCGAAGATCGTCTATGCATCGGTCAAGGCGTTTGGCGAGCCAAGCCCATACCCGAAGCTCAAGGGGATGGACATCATCGTCCAGGCGCTGTCCGGCATCATGGACGTGACCGGGTTCGCCGACGGTCCGCCCACCCGCATCGGGATACCGATGGCCGACATGATCGCGCCGTTGTTCGCGGTGAACGGCATCCTCGCCGCGCTGATTCATCGAGGCAGGACGGGCGAAGGGCAACAGGTGCAGGTGTCCATGCTCGATTGCCTCGCGTCGCTGGTGGCCGAGGAGCATTTCGACATCTTCCACGCGCATGGCTACCCCAAGCGTTCGGGCAACTTCCAGGACCGCCTGGTGCCGTTCGGCGTCTACCGCACGAAAGACGGTCACGTCGCACTCGTCGCGTTCCAGCCCGACTGGTTCCAGAGCCTGACGGAAGCGATGGGACAACCCGAGCTGCTGAACGACCCGCGCTATGCCACGCGCGGCCCGCGCATGACACACGCAGCCGGGCTGAACACGCTCATCGAAGCGTGGACGCAGCAGCTCACCAGCGCCGAAGTCATCCACGAGTTGCAAGAGAAGCGCGGCGTTCCCGCCGCGAAAGTGCGCTCGCCCCAGGAGGTGCTGCATGACCCGGCGCTGCGGGAGCGTGGTGCGGTGGTCAGGCTGGAGCACCCTGGCCTCGCCGATGTCGACGCGATGGGCATGGGGCTGCCAATCAAGCTTTCCGGGACGCCCGTGCAGTTCGACCAGCCCGCGCAGGCGCTCGGTGCCGCCAACGACGAAATCTACCGGGGGCTGCTCAAGCGCTCCGAAGCCGAGCTGTCGCAGTTGCGCAGGGACGGAGTGATCTGAGATGACTGACACGCGAACCCGCTCCGGTCCGCTCGCGGGCATCAAGGTGGTGGAAATCGCCGGCATCGGCCCCGGGCCGCTGGCAGCGATGTTCCTGGCCGACCTCGGCGCGACCGTCATCCGCGTCGATCGCAAGGAGCCGTCCGGCCTCGGCGCACCGCGCCCCGTGCAGTTCGATCTCGGGCTGCGCAACCGCAAGTCGATTCGCGTCGACCTGAAGGATCCGGCCGCCGTCGAGATGGTGCTCGACCTGATCGCCGAAGCCGACGCGCTGATCGAAGGATTTCGCCCCGGCGTGATGGAACGCCTGGGCCTCGGGCCCGAGCCCTGCCTCGCGCGCAACCCGCGCCTCGTCTACGGCCGCGTGACCGGCTGGGGGCAGGACGGCCCGCTGTCGCAGGTGGCCGGGCACGACCTGAACTACATCTCGATCACCGGCGCGCTGCATGCGATGGGCCGCGCCGGGCAAGCGCCGACGCCCCCGCTCAACGTGCTCGGCGACTATGCGGGCGGTTCGCTGTATCTCGCGTTCGGGCTGCTTGCGGGAATTCTCGAAGCACGCGGTTCCGGCCAGGGTCAGGTGATCGATGCCGCGATGGTGGACGGTGTCGCGTCGATCACGACGGTGATGATGGGCATGCATGCCGCCGGGATGCTCGGCAAAGAGCGCGGCACCAACCTGGTCGACACGGGCGCGCACTTCTACGAGGTCTACGCGTGCGCCGACGGCAAGTACGTGAGCGTCGGCCCCATCGAAGTCAAGTTCTACCGGCTGCTGCTCGAACAGCTCGACCTCCAGGACCACCCGCTGCTGCAGGCGCAAATGGATCGTGCACAGTGGCCGCAGGCCAAGCAGGTGCTGGCCGCAAAATTCAGCGAACGCACGCGCGACGAATGGGCGCAACGGCTCGGTCATCTCGACGTGTGCGTGGCTCCCGTGCTCGACTTCGACGAAGCACCGCGCCACCCGCACGCCCAGGCACGCGGCATGTTCGTCGACGTGGACGGCGTGACGCACCCGGCGCCCGGCCCGCGCTTTTCGCGCACGCCGGCCGCA
This sequence comes from Burkholderia lata, assembly GCF_902499335.1. Classification (GTDB taxonomy): domain Bacteria; phylum Pseudomonadota; class Gammaproteobacteria; order Burkholderiales; family Burkholderiaceae; genus Burkholderia; species Burkholderia lata_B. The sequence goes on from NZ_CABVQK010000001.1 coordinate 676,071, forward strand.
CAGCCCGAGGCGCCCGCGACATTGAGTACCGAGAATGCCGTCGCCGCGCTGCAGGACTGGCTGCCTGAAGCACGCATCGACGCCTATCGCGCGCAGGGGGCGTTCATCTGATGACGACGAGGGCGTGACGGCCTGAACCGTCACGCTTGCGGTGGGCAACCCACAAGTGCCCATCGCGCATGTCCGTCGGCGACGTGGGCAATCCGCATGACGACGATGCTCAGTTCGTCGCCTGCCGGCTCGAGAACATGATCACCGGCTCGACGAAGCCGCGCTTTACCGGTTTGACGCTACTTCGACTGACGGCATGAACCCACCGCCACTCACGCCGCGTCTTCCGGGTCCGAAAAATAATAGTTAAAACAACTGAATGATGACATTGGAGGAGATATGAAGCATGCCATGAATGAAGTCCCGCCTGTCGGCGGCCCGAGCGACTCGCCGGCGGGACGAACCGCCGTCCAGACCGGGCATGACAGCCTGCGGTCGTGGTACATCCTGATCATCCTGATGCTCGCGTATTCGCTGGCCTACATCGATCGTCAGCTCCTCAACCTGCTCGTCGACCCGATCCGCCATTCGCTGGCGATCTCCGACACCCAGCTCAGCCTAGTCCAGGGTATTGCATTCATTTCCGCGTACCTGATCGCGTCGCCGCTGTTCGGCCGTCTCGTCGACATCACCAACCGTCGCAACATCCTGCTGATCGGCATCTGTCTGTGGTGCAGTTTCACGGCCTTGTGCGGCAAGGCCACGACATTCGAAGGATTGTTCCTCGCGCGCTTCGGCGTCGGCGCCAGCGAAGCCTGCGTGTTCCCGATTGCACTGTCGATGATCGCCGACTGCTTTTCGGCAAAGCAGATGCCACGCGCAATGAGTGTCTTCGTCCTCGGCCCGTTGCTCGGCGGGGGGCTCTCGCTCGTCGCCGGCGGCCTCGTCATCTCGTTCGCGCGCGACGTCCACCAGCGTATCCCCGTGCTCGCCGGATTCGAGACCTGGCAGTTGGCCTTCGTGCTGATCGGTCTGCCCGGCATTCTGTTCGCGCTACTGGTAGGGCTGACGGTGCGAGAGCCGGTGCGCGGCAAGGTCGCAGGCAGCAACACGGACGAGCGTCAGTTCTCGACCCGCGAATCGCTCTCGTTTCTTTGGGAACGACGCAGGTTCTACGCGCGCATCCTGCTGGGTGTCGGCATGCTGGCGATCGTCGTGCTCGGCATGCCGGCATGGATGCCGGCTTACCTGATTCGCGCGCACGGGATGCCCGCCGCACAGGTCGGATTCCGCTTCGGCGTGCTGGTCGTCGGCTTCGGCATCGCGGGCGTGCTGACCGGGCCATGGATTTCCCACCGGCTCGAACGACGCGGCTACGAGGATGCGCCGCTTCGCACCGCCGCAATCTCGATGATTCCAATGATGATCTGCTGCGCCAGCATTCCGTTCCCAACCGGCACGACGGGCGCGCTGGCTGCCGCGGCCGGCACCGTGTTCTTCTTCAGCCTGCCGACCGGCTGCATGGCTGCGGCACTGCAGAACGTCGCACCCAGCCGGATGCGCGGCATCGTCGGCGCGCTCTACTCGTTCTTTGCCCAGTTGATCGGCTTCGGACTCGGGCCGACGTTGATTGCGCTCGTCACGGACCGCGTGTTCGGCAATCCGAAGATGACCGGCAACGCGATCGGCATCGTCTGCACGATTGCGGCGGTGCTGGCCGCCTGGCTGCTGTTCACGGCGCTGCCGCCTTACCGGCGCTTGCTTGCTGAAGAGCGTGGACACAAAGCTGATTGACGGAACGCGGCCGGCTTCGCGATCTCGCCGAAGCGGCCGGTCGGCACGCGCGACGGTTTCCGGCGTTTCCGGCCAGCCGTCGATGTAGCCCGGCAGCACCGCGCTCATCCGGATGCTCCCGGCCACATGGCGCTCCGGGCAAGGGCACAGCCACGCGCTCGACACCACGCGTCACACCCACGAAAACGAACGCCGGCCGCATAACCGCCGGCCCGCGTTCGCCCGTCCCTCCTCCGCTTACACGCGCCGCAACGGCCGGAACCCGGCACGCACTTCACGAGCAAACAGTTCCGGCTCCTCCCATGCCGCGAAGTGCCCGCCCTTGTCGACTTCGTTGAAGTAGATCAGGTTGTGATAACTGCGCTCGGCCCAGCTGCGCGGCGCCTGGTAGATCTCGCCCGGAAACACCGTGATCGCGGTCGGCAGCGAGATGTCCACCGCGTTGAAGTTGTTCGAGTGATCCTCCCAATAGATCTGCGCGGCGGACGTCGCGGTGTTCGTCAGCCAGTACAGCGAGATGTCGTCGAGGATCTCGTCGCGCGGAATCGAGCGTTCGGGCACGCCACCGCTGTACGTCCACTGCGAGATCTTGTCGTACATCCATGCAGCCTGCCCGGACGGCGAATCGGCGAGCGCATAGCCGACCGTCTGCGGGCGCGTGACCATCATCGCCGAGTAGCCGCAGTTGTCGCGATAGAACGTCGCGAGCTTCTCGTACGCGGCCTTCTCCTTCGGCGCCAGCGAAGCCGGCGCGGGTGCATCGGTCGCGAGCAGCGTCGCGATATCCGGCGGCACCGTCGCCGGCATGTTCACGTGAATCCCGGCCAGGCCCTGCACGCGCTGCATCGCCATCCGGTGCGAAATCACCGAGCCGCAGTCGCCGCCCTGCGACACGAAGCGCGTATAGCCGAGCCGCGCCATCAGTTCGCCCCACGCGCGCGCGATGTGGTCGGAGCCCCAGCCGGTCTGCGTCGGCCGGCCCGAGAAGCCGAAGCCCGGCAACGACGGCACGACAACGTGAAACGCATCGTCCGCGCTCGCGCCGTGCGCGGTCGGATCGGTCAGCGGGCCGATCGCCTTCAGCAACTCGAAGATCGAGCCCGGCCAGCCGTGCGTCATGATCATCGGCATCGCGTTCTCGTGCCGCGAACGCACGTGGATGAAATGAATGTCGAGCCCGTCGATTTCCGTGATGAACATCGGGAAACCGTTCAGGCGCGCCTCGCCCTTGCGCCAGTCGTAGTCGGTGCCCCAGTAACGCAGCAGCGCCTGCATGCGGGCAAGCCGCACGCCTTGCGATTCGTCGGCGACGGTCTCGCGGCCCGGCCAGCGCGTCGCGGCAATGCGGCGGCGCAGGTCGGCCACGGCTTCATCGGGAATGTGCGCGGTGAACGGGCGTATGCCGCTGTTACCGGTCGCCGCATGCAGCGCGGTGGGCAGCATCGCCGAGACCCCGGCGGCCACGGATGTGGCCAGCAGGTGGCGACGCATCGGGGAAAACGGTGTGGAAGACATCGTTCGGCATCTCCTTTCGTGAAGTGGAAAGTGAACATGCCGCGCGCGGAAAACGCGCCTTCGCTTTCAATCCGGCGCGCCCTCGTCACGCGGCGTCGCACATTTGAAAGGTCTGATGTATCCCGGATTTGTCTGATTTGTACGCGTTTGTAGCGGTTGCGCGGCGAGCGGCGCGGCCCGTGCGGCCGCTCGCCCGCGCGACGCTCAGAGCGCCTTGACGATCGCGCCGTCGACGCGAATGTTCTGCCCGGTGATGTAGCCCGCGCCGTCGGACAGCAGGAACGCGACCGTCTTCGCGATTTCACCGGTCTTGCCGAAGCGGCCGGCCGGAATGCGTGCGACGATCTCCGGCGTTTCCGGCCAGCTGTCGATGAAGCCGGGCAGCACCGCGTTCATCCGGATGTTCTCGGCCGCATAGCGTTCCGCGTAAAGACGCGTCCACGCGCTCAACGCCGCGCGCAGCGCCGACGAAACGGGCATCGGCTGCTCGGGTGCGTCTGCCGCGAAGCTCGAGATGTTGACCACCGCGCCGCCGCCCTGCTTCTGGAAGATCGGCGTCACGCGGCGCATCACGCGCACCACGTTCAGCAGGATCAGGTCGAGCCCCGCGTGCCAGTTGTCGTCGGTGATCGCCAGCAGATCGCCCTTCGGCGGGTGCCCGGTATTGTTCACGACCGCGTCGATGCGGCCGTAGCGCGCGACGGTTTCCTGCACGAGCCGGTCGATGTCGGCTTCTTCCGTCACCGAGCCCTGGATGCCGAACCCGCCCAGTTCCTCGCCGAGCGCCACCGCGCTGCCCGACGGCGACATCAGCGCGACGCGGTAGCCCGTCGCCGCCAGTTCGCGCGCGATCGCCGCGCCCATGCCCTTGCCCGCCGCCGTGATCAACGCCACTTTTTCTACAGTCACGATTTGCTCCTGGTTCGAATCCTGCCGCCGCGCAGCCGCCGTTCGGCGCGCCATGGTGGTAATGTAGGCGCATCAATCACGACTGTCGAACCAGTATTTCTGCCTCCAGCCGATAGTTTTTCTACAGCCTGACGATGCCGCCTCGCCCCTCCCGCCTGCCGCCGCTGAATGCGCTTCGTGCGTTCGAAGTGTCCGCGCGGCACCTCAATTTCCGCGCCGCGGCCGACGAGATCGGCGTCACGCAGGGCGCCGTCGCGCAGCAGGTGCGCCACCTCGAGGACGTGCTCGGCCTGAAGCTGTTCGAACGCCTGCCGCGCGGCCTCGCGCTGACGCACGACGGCGCCGCGTATTTCTCCGACGTGCAGCGCGCGCTGCATGCGATCGCCGACGCGACCGACAAGCTCGTGAAGCGGCGCGCCGCGCTGACGATCAGCACGACGCCGTCGTTCGCGTCGAAATGGCTGATCCCGCGGCTCGCGCAGTTCACCGATGCGCATCCCGATTACGACGTGCGCGTGATCGCCGACTCGCAGATCGCGACGTTCCGCCACGACGGCGTCGATCTCGCGATCCGCTACGGCAAGCCGCCGTTCGGCAAGCATCTCGCCACGCATGCGCTGTTCCCGCTCGACGTGTGTGCGGTGTGCAGCCCCGCGCTGCTGGCCGCGCCCGCGTCGCCGCGCGCGCTCGCGGGCCATGTGCTGCTGCACGACGCGCACGACCTGTGGCCCGAGTTCCTCGCCGCGATGCCCGAGCCCGTCGACATCGATCCGCACAAGGGGCTGCGCTTCAACCAGACGTCGCTCGCGATCGATGCGGCCGTCGCCGGCCAGGGCATCGCGCTCGCGACCGATCCGCTCGTCGAACGCGACATCGCCGCGGGCCGGCTGTGCAAGCCGTTCGATTTCGCGTTTCCGCTGTCGGTGGGGTTCTATCTCGTGTATCCAGCCGAGCGGCGCGACGACGACGCAATCGTCATGATGCGTGAGTGGATGGCCACGCAGGCCGTGTCGGACAGGCGCCCTTGAGCGGGCTTTGGCAGCGTCAGGGCGCGATCCAGCGGCCGTCGTAGCCGCGTTCGTGCAGGTCGAACACCGCGCGGCGATGGCCGGTGCGCGCGAGGTCGAGCCAGTCGATGCGCGTCACGGTCACGTGAAGCAGGCAGAAGTTGTCGTAGCCGTCATCGGCTGATGCGGCGCTGCCGACCTGCGCCGCTTCAGGCGACTCGACCGGCGTGCCCGGCGGCAACGGTGCGCGATACAGCAGCAGCGTATGCGGACGGCTCGATTGCCAGATCGCGCGCCGTTGCGCTTCGTCGTCGCAGATCGATGCAACGCCTTCCACGCGAATCTGCACGAGCGCATCGAGATCATTGGCGACGAGCGCGATGCGCGGATCGCGGCGCAGCTCCGCGACCTTCTCCGAACGCGCATCGGTATGAAACGACAGCACACGATCGGCGCGGCTCACCTGCCGCAACACGATCGTGCGGACTTTCGGCGCACCGTCGACACCGAGCGTCGCGGCCTGCAGCATCGTGAACGGCGAGCGCTGCGCACTCACGCCGGATTCGAGGCAGGACCACAGGCGCTCGTACGTTTGCGCGAGCGATTCGGAAGTGGAGTCGGGCATGACGAGGCAGCGAACGGGCGGGTTGCGATCGCGCAAGCTTAACCGTTCGCGGCGGCAGCGGCACGCGCGCGGCGGGCCGGCCGCTGCCGTGCGGGTCAGTTGTAGCCGAGTACGACCGGTGCCGCGTCGCCGATGTCGGTCGCCGGCTCCGCGCCGAAACGGCCGAGCACGTCGGCCACGTACTGCGGCCCTGCGCTGATCTGCGACGAACGGTGCGCAACCGGCCGGCTATCGCCCGCGCCCGGTGCTTCGCCCATCGATACGGTGTCGTTGACGGTGATATGCATGTTGATGTCTCCTCACGCGGCCAGCGCCGCACCATACGCGCGCACGAGGCGCGCGACGCCTTCCCGGATCGCGTCGACGTCCGGCGCGGCGAACGACAGGCGCAGCGATGCCGCGTCGACGTTGTCCGCGAAGAATGCCTTGCCCGGCACGAACACGATCTTGTTAGCGATCGCCTGTTGCAGCAGCACGTCCGACGACACTGCGCCGATCCGCGCCCACACGAACATCCCGCCTTCGGGACGATGAAATTCGATCGCATCGCCAAGGCCGTCGCGCAGCGCGTCGCACATCGCGTCGCATTTGCGCTGGTAGGCGGCCGTGATGCGCGGCAGATGGCGTTCGAGCGCACCGTCGGCCAGGTATTCGGCGGCGGCCGCCTGTGTCCACGGCGTGCTGCACAGATCGACCGTCTGCTTCGCGATCACGCAGCGCCGCGCGATCTCGGCCGGCGCGATCGTCCAGCCCACGCGCAGCCCGGGCGCGACGATCTTCGACAGGCTCGCGAAATGCACGATCCAGTCACGCGCGCCGTCCACTTCGTCGGCCAGCGCGAGCATCGACGGCACGGCTTCGCCCGTGAAACGCAGGTCGCCGTACGGATCGTCCTCGATGATCAGGAAACGGTATTGCACCGCGAGACGCAGCAGCTTCAGCCGGCGCTCGCGCGTAAGGGTCGCGCCCGTCGGGTTCGCGAAGGTCGGGACCGTGTACAGCAGCTTCGGCTGCGCGATCGCACCGGATGCGAGCTGTTCGCCGAGACGATCGACGTCGAGGCCCGCGCCGTCGACCGGAATCGTCACGATGCGCGCCTGCTGCAGACGCATCGCCTGCAGCGTCGCCGGGTAAGCCGGCTGCTCGGTCAGCACGACGTCGCCGGGCGACACCATCACGCGCAGCAGCAGGTCGAGGCCCTGCTGCGAACCGGTCGTGACGAGCAGTTCGGCCGTCGTGCACGCCACGCCGCGGCGCGCCATCAGCGCGATCAGTTGCTGCTTCAGTTCGGCGAGGCCGTCGGTCGGGCCGTATTGCAGGCAGCGCACGGGCTGCGCGTACGCGCGCTCGGCGGCTGCGTTCAGGCCGTCGACGTCGAACAGGTCGCTGGCCGGATAGCCGCCCGCGAAGGAAATCATGCCCGGTTCGGACAGGTACTTGAACAGTTCGCGGATCGGCGAGCCGGCGGGATTCTGGAATGAGGGAGTGAACGCGTACATGTCGTCGTGAGCTGGATGGCGCGGACGGCCGGGATAGCCGCCCGATGCCTGCCACCGCGGCGCTTCTGGCGCCACGGCGGTGAAATCGAGCCACGATTGTCGATAGTCATTAAGGCCGCGGCAAACGATATCTATGCACTAGGTCTTGCGGTTTGGTCATCAAATGGAGGATTGGCGGGAGACGCGAAACGCCCCGTGCGCCAGCGCGCCGGCACCGGGTTCCGGGCACGTGTTGCCGCGAGAAAGCCAATCCGCCCGATTGTTTCGCGATGCACGTACCCTGCCCGCCCCGCTTGCCGGCATCGAGCCGAATCAGTGCGGCGTCCCGGAAGGCTCGGCCGGCGGCGGCTTGGGCTTCCACGTCGAGAGCGCGCGCGTGAGATCGTCCGACACATAGTGCGGACCATCGAACAGATAGACCGGATAGCCGCGATACGCCACCAGTTGCTTGCCCAACTCGTCGGCGCTGGCTGAACGGAACCCGCCCCGCTCGGCGGGCCGGAACGCCTCGGCGATGACCCGCACGCGTTGCTTGCCCAATCTTGCAACCAGCTCGTCGAGGTAGCTGCGTGCGACATACGGCTCGCGGGCATAGACGCCGCAGCCGTCCTGGAAGAACACGCCGACGTCCGCGGGCAGCCACGCTGCGAGCCACTCCGCGAGCGCCTTTCCGCCGATATTGGTCTGGTCGTACACGCTCACCCAGAGCGGCCTCGGCAACCGTTGCAGGATCGCGGCGAGCTTCGGCGCGTCCTGCCAGGTCGGATCGATTTCGACCGGGAAATAGTAGCCGGTGACGTGCAGCGGAACCGGTGCGTGCGCCACTTCCAGGGACTGGTCGGCGAGCGTCGACAGATGGGTGCGCGCACGCTTTTCGTCCTGGTAGCCGGCCAGCCCCAGGATCACGTTTCTGGCCCATGGCTCACGACTGATACGTTCCCAGTCGGGAAGGTGCGCAGCAGGCTGGATGCGGGTGTTGGCGATGAACGCGGTATCGTCGACGACGGCCCATTGAATCAGCAGATCGTGTATGCCGAGCATCTGCCAGTTGCCGACCGGATTCGTCGTCGAGTTGTCCACCTGCCAGACGATGCCGTCCGCGTGCACATCGTGTGCGGTCCAGCTGCAGGCGGCCACGACGAGCGATGCGCCGATCGCCACGAGCGTCGCCGCCCGGGGCGAACGCGGCGCGGCGGCGAGCGGGCCCGCTCTCCCTGCGAGCCGAAGCCGGCCCATACGCCGTTGAATCCTGCGCAAGGCCGGGATCGCGTACCTGGTCATCGCATGGCTCCCCGGAAACATGCCTGCGCGTCATCGTAGCCGATCAAACGCAAACGTGCGACCCGCATTGCCAATGCGGGTCGCACGCGGCTGTCGCTACGCCTGTGTTACTTGGCCGTCGTGCCGTCCACCCACTTGTAGCCGAGATTCGTAATGCCGGTAATCATGCTCTGGAAGTCCTGGTATGCCGGCAATCCGAGATCGGGCTCGAGCCAGTACGGATGGAAGAAGAAGGACGCGAAACCGTCCCGCACTACCAGACCATACTGGGCATTGGTCACGATTTGCTGCCACGTGTACGTGATGCACGAGAACGGGTCGATGTTGCAGATGTTGTACTGCACGCTGCCCAGGTTCTCCGGAACGATCCGCTGCCCGTAGTAATCGGAATTGATGATGTACGGGAAAAACTGCCCGGCGGAAAAGTCCTGGTTGGCGGCACCCGTTCCGAGTTGCGGATTGGTCGCGGTGTAATACACGGCTCGCTGGAACGTGGTCGGGAACGTGAGGGCCGTAGCTGCCGATGCGGCCGGCGACATCTGGTACTGCGGCGCGGCAAAACCGACGATCTTGTAGCCGTTGGTCGTGAACTCGAGCAGGCCATCAGCCATTCTGCCTTCCGCCCACGGGATGGAGTCCTCATCAACCGGCCGGTTCTGCACTGCGTACCAGAACTCGTAGTCGCTGCCGCTGACTGCATTCAGCAGGTTCGGCGTCGAATCGTACTGGTGCGTATAGCCGTGCATCACGATCGAGCCGCCGCGCAAGAGCGCGTAATTCAGCGCTTTCTTGAGGCCCGTTGCCTGCGCCAGATGGATCGTCTCCGGCACGCCGCCGTTGTAATAGCCGTTCGGGTCCGTATACAGCGGGATGGTTGCCATCGTGAACGGAATCTTCTTCGAGTACATGTAGTTCGTCAGCAGCTGCATCGAACTCGTGGTCGTGTACGCGTCGAGATCCTCCAGGCGGACGAGCGCACGATGATTCACCGGTGCATTGGTCTGCAGGATGTCGTGCAGGATGTCGCAAATCACCAGGTAGCGATCCGTCGGGCCGATGTAGGAAAACGGCATGTCGGCGAAGTACCAGAAGTTGCCCGAGCGCATGATGTACGGCGCGCTTGCGCCGCTCTGGCTGTTCTGGATGGTGACGAGCGCCTGCGCCTTGGTGGCGTCGACGACCTGGGTCAGGCCGACATCCGGATCCGCGTTGATCACGCCGGTCGACGCGTTATACGCGTAGTACTTGACCATCGACAGGTTCTTGTACGTGACCGTATCGTAGAAGCCGGGATTCGGATTGCTCGACGACGGCGTCGCGTTCATCCCGGCGAGGCCCAGGAAGCTGAACCCGAAGGTCTGGTTGAACGTGTAGGCCGTGTTCCATGCCAGCTGCCACAGGTTGTACTTGAACCAGACCACCGTCTTCTTGGTGGTCATCACATCGCTCATGAACGCCGCCGGAATCGGGTTGTTGTAGTAATCGCCGATATAGAACGTAGCGTCGTGATTCCCGACCATGCCGGACGTGTAGTTCTGGATCGGAACCAGATCGACCGTCGTATTGAAGTGACCCAGCAGGTTTCTCAGCATGATGCTGTACATCAGGCCCAGCTTCGAATACGGGTCGTTGGCCGGATTGTCGTACAGGATAAGCGTATGGGCGGTGGTGGCCTGCGCGTGCGCGGTACCCGGCAATGTCATTTGCGCGAGTCCCGCAAGCAGGGCGATGACGAGCAAGATCTTTTTCATGGCCGTTTCTCCCTAGTCACGTTCCACGTTGCCGTTGGTTTTACTGACAGACTTCTTGCTGAATTTCGGGCGGCCCGTTTCCTTGTACGCCTTTTCCCAATCCTCATCGGACATGCCGGCTTTCACGGTGACGTGCGCCGAACCGTTCGGCAGCGGAGGCGGCTTGATCTTCGGGGCAGAAGAATTACTCGTCTGCTGCGCACCCACATCCTGAACGCCGACGGCGAAGACGAGCGTGGTGATCAATGCGACGATCGATCCGGCGGCGCTCAACCCGTTTCGAAAAGATTGATTGCGATGCGAAGGCATGATTTTCATCCTTTGATATGCAAAATAAGTTCATCTCGCTCGCGAAACGAACACGGCTAATCACCATCCGGAATCGGGGCGCTATGTCGTGAAGTTTTTGATGCGCAATTGAAACCAGACAAATAAATCCGGGAGGAGATGGCTTTACTTTCAAGCTAGAACCGTACCATCCGTCGCAAATGGGCATAGCGCCAAGGCGCCGAAAATGGCGCGCCGTGGCAGCTCGAAAATGCTTCGATAAAACGTTTCAGGCATGCAACGCGGCGGTGTCACGAATTTAATCGGACAAACGCGCGAAACCTGCTCTTGCGCCCCAGGTAAGACCTGTTGCGCTCCATGCCTCGCGGATCGTGATGCGACGATCGCCGTGGGTCGCACGCTCGCATGCGTCACAACGACCGACACGCCGGATTTTCGGGTTCCACGCCAATCCATCCGGCCGGTCACGGCCGGAATCGCGTGACGATTTGCAGAGCGCGGCTGCCGGGGCCCGGCAGGGGGTCTGAAAACGACGTGTCATCCGGCCGATCGAGCGCGTGTTTCAGCACTGAAACATTTGGCTCGGATTCGGCGGGCCAATCCTGTGAGGCGTCCCGCGGCGCCCGCGCGCTCAAGGGTCGCGCAGCGATGGCGCACGACTTGCTACATGAGCTGTGTGCTGCGGAGTCGGTGCGCGGGGGCACTGCGCGTGCGTCGGGTGGAGAGCGGCTGCAAGCGTCGAGAAATGCAGGGACGGAGGCAGGCAAGCGGCAAACGGGCTGTCAGAAAGTCATCCACTGAACACATTGCCTCGTTCGCGATGTGACGTGGCCGTATCGAGGAAGTCCGCGTCTTGCGCGGCGCTTTTTCGATCGGCAGGAATTCGCGTGGCGCAAGCCACGGAGTGGACGTGACGGGGGCGACGAAGACGGGGAACGTTTCGTCATGCGTCGGTACGAGGGGAAATAATCCAATACAAGACAAAAGCGCGGACAAAATGATGGATAACATGATTTGGAGTGCATATTTATATGCACTTAACCTTGTCGCCATTGTGACCGCAATCGTCATCCTGGTGAGCACACTGGATGACCTCACGCTGGACGCCTGCTACTGGTCATTCGAAATTCGGCGCATCCTGCGCCGCGAAAAATCGCAAACGGTCGATATCGGCATGCTGCGCGCGCTGGACGAGCAGTATCTGGCGCTGATGGTGCCCGCCTGGAAGGAATACGACGTCATCGCCAAGATGATCGAAAACACGTTGGCGACCCTCGAGTACGAGCGATACGTGATATTCGTCGGCACCTATCACAACGATGCCGAAACCACGGCCGAGGTCGAGCGGATGGTCCGCCGCTACCCGGGCAGGGTCACGCGCGCGACCGTGATGAACGACGGGCCGACCTGCAAGGCGGACTGCCTGAACTGGATCGTCGAAGCCATCCTGCGCTACGAATCGGTCCATCACATTCAGTTCGCGGGCGTCGTGATGCACGACTGCGAGGATGTCATTCATCCGGTCGAACTCAAGTACCTCAACCACGCGGTCGCGGAAAGCGACCTGGTCCAGCTTCCCGTGCTGTCGTTGCCGCGGAAATGGAACGAGTTCGTCGCCGGATGCTACATGGACGACTTCAGCGAAACGCACCAGAAGGATATACCGGTGCGCGCCCGGCTGACCGGCATCGTCCCGGGCGCGGGCGTGGCGTCGTGCTATAGCAGGCGCTCGATCGAAGCGGCGATGAAGGAACGCAACGGCTCGCCGTTCAACACCAGTTCGCTGACCGAGGATTACGACTTCAGCTTCCGGTTGAGAGAACTGGGGATGAAGGAAACCTTTGCGTGCATTCCGCTGACCGGGATCACGCGTGATGCCGCGGACGATCCCGCACCGGGCGTCGCCGTCAATCGAAACCTGCTGGCCACGCGCGAGTACTTTCCAAAGACATTTCGTACCGCGTACCGTCAGCGCACGCGCTGGATCCTCGGCATTGCCTTTCAGGGCTGGGAGCAACTCGGCTGGAAAGGCAATCTGCTCACCCGATACATGTTCTTCCATGATCGCAAGGGCATCGTGACCTCGCTGTTCTCGGTCATTGCCTATGGCGTGCTGATCAACTTCCTGTTGCTCGGCGCGCTTCAGCGATCCAGCCACGTCATCCCGAATGGCGCCTCGGTCATCATGGCGAGCCAATGGGTCGCACCGCTGCTCTGGATCAACACCGCGATGCTGTTTGCGCGCGCCGGGCAGCGCTTCCATTTCGTCAGCAAGCTGAACGGCCCGACCCAGGGGCTGCTGTCGATTCCGCGGATGTTCGTCAACAACCTGATCAATTTCTACGCGGTGTGCCGTGCGTGGCGCATCTATATCCGCTACCTGGTGACCGGCAAGCCGATCGCCTGGGACAAGACCAGTCACATCTACCTGTCGAACGAAGCGCTCGGGAAGGCGCGCCTGAAAGTCGGCGAGATCCTAGTCGGCTGGGGCGTGGTCACACTGGAGCAATTGCAGGCGAGCCTGGAGAAACAGCTGACTTGCGGCAGGCGACTGGGAGAACTGCTGGTCGAAGGCTGCGCGATCTCCGCCGAATCGCTGGCGGATGCAATCGCCGAGCAAGCCGAGCTGCCGCGGGTGAGCCTCGACAACGTCGCGGTGGGCCACTTCGCGGATTCGCTGGCATTCGAGCTGCAGTACGCGTACCGTGCCGTCCCGTTTTCGACGGCGGATGACGGTACGTTGAACGTGGCGGTCGGGCGACCGCTCAGTCAGGACGAACAGGATGTCGTGCGACGGGGAGCGCGATCGAATGTTGCCTACTTCATCGCCTGCGATGCGGAGATTGCCGCCGAACTCTCCCGGCACTCACGCTTCGTCGAACTCGCCCGCGTACGCGACGGCGATCCGGCGGCGCAGGAAGGCTCCCCCGTGAAAAAACCGTCGGGAGAACAGGCATGAAGCATTCGACATTCCCGATCGCGACCAGCCTCAAACGCTGCGCGCGGTTGAGCGCACTGGCGATCGCCGTGTCGCTGGCCTGGCAGGCGCCGGCATCCGCTGCGCAGCAACTGACGCCCAAGGCCTACAAGCTCGCCGACAGCGCCTACAAGGCGATCAATGCCGGCGACCTGCCTCTCGCGGAAGTGTATGCGTCGCGCGCCATCAAGATTCAGCCCGGAAGCGAACAGCTCGGGCTGCTGCTCGTCGACGTATACAGACGGGAAGGAAAGGTCGACGAAGCGGACGCGCTGGTGGAATCGCTGCTCGTTCGTTTTCCGAAGAGTGCGGCGGTACGCGCGCAGCATGGCTACCTGGCGCAGCGCCAGATGCACTACGACGTCGCCTGCAGCGATTTCTCGGCTGCCGTCGCAACCGGGAAGTGGAGCAAGGAACAGCAGCGCAACCTGCGTCTCGCCTGGGCGGACAGCGCGCTCGCAGCGAAGCTTCCGCATGAAGCCGGCATTGCGCTGGCGCCGCTGGCCGATGAAAAATCGGCCGTGGTCCAGTTGCGTATCGCGCAGATGAGCCTGCAGGCAGGCGACCGCGACACCGCCATCCGCATGGCGGACCTGGCGGCCGGCGACGCGACGAACGACGGCGAGCGCAACATGGCGGCGTCGATCGCGGCGCAGGCGCGGCAGGACGATCAGTCCGCTCAGGCGCCGGTGGACAATACCGCGCAACAGAAGTTGCAGGAGGCCTATGACCTCCTGCGCGACCACAAGGATCGCGAGGCGCTCGACGCATTTCAGGAGGGATTTTCCGGCGGTGCCGGCAACGCGATGAACTACGCGGACGCGGGCTACGCCGCCAAGCGGATCGGGCTGAACCAGGAATCCATCGATCTGTTCGAGCACAGCCTCGACGCCGATGAAAACGAACACACCTTCGATGCGCAGCACAAGTTCGGTTATCGGCGGGAGGTCGAGCAGCTTCAGCGCAGCTGGGGTTTCGTGCTGAGCGCGCCGTACCAGCAGGCTGCGTTCGGTTCGCAAGGCACCATCAGCGTGTTGCAGCCGGGTGTAGAAGTGTATTGGCAGCCGCCGAAGATCGGCTACCAGAACGGCCGCATCTTCCAGTTCTTCGTGCGCGGATACGGCACGGCCTACGACGGATCGGGCAACACGACCGGACTGCCGACCGTGCAGGGTTCGGTGGGCGCGCGCTACAAGCCGCTACCCGACCAGAACGTCGTGCTGACCGCCGAGCGGCTGTTCCATGTCGGCAGCCTGTCGATGACGGACTGGTTGATGCGCCTGGGTTATTCGTCGGAAGGCGGGACCGACCTGAGGGTCACCGAACCGAGCTGGCGCAGCTGGCAGGCGTATGTCGAAGGCGCGTACTTCATCAGCGCGGGGCGATACATCATTTATTCGGAGTTGCGTTACGGGCACACCTGGCGTTTGCCGATGATCAGCGATCGGCTGACCATCTACCCGCACGCCGCGGTGGCCGGCGATCACGACAACCGGCAGCCGGACAAGACGGCGATCGGTGCCGGGCCCGGCATCCAGGTTCGGTACTGGTTTCGCGAAGGGCGGTATAGCGCGCCGGCAAGCTATCTGGATGTCACGGTGCAATACCGGTTCGGGTTGACGTCAGCGGCACGCGCACGTGGTCTCGTGGTACGCGCGACATTGTGGTTCTAGCCATCGACGCTGACGCTTGCTCTTGAACGGCGCTTTTCGCTTAGTTGGGTGCCTTGAGCGGAAGGATCGTTTGACGCAGCAGCTGGAAGTACGAGCTCGTCGAATACGGGAGCATTTGCTCGACGTAGTTCCACCAGAAGAATCCGCCGATGAAACGCGGATCGGTCATGCTGTTGACCATCGGGTAGTACGTCTTGATCAGGTTCTGCTGCACCGACGCCGGCGCGGAGATTTCCGAGGTACCGATTTCGCCGAAGCCGACCTTCGCGTTCGGGAAGATGCTTTCCAGCGCCGCGAAATCGTTCTTCCACGACGGACTCAGTCCCGGGCAATCCTGGTACGGGTAGTAGCTGAACAGCGCGTAGTCGGCCTGCTGGCGGACCGTCGACGACAGGAAGGTGGTCGGCCACGTCTTCCAGTAATCCTGCGGCTTCTCCCAGCAGTTGTTGCCCTTGCTGTCGTCGTTGTAGTACAGCGTGATGGCCGTCTTGCCGCCGTTCGATTTGACGATCTGGTTCGCCGCCGCAACCATCTGGCCGATCTGCTGCTCTTGCGAGTTGACCACGCTGTTCGTGCCGCTCGGGTCGTTACGCAGCCATTCGCCGTTGATTTCGTTCGCGATCTCCCAGACGTCGACGGTGTTCTTCAGCTGCGACACCAGTTCCTGCGTTCGTGCCTGATACGTGGCGAGATCCGTAGGGAAATAGTAAGAATCGTAGACTTCGCCCATCACGTACGCGACTGCGTGCAGGCGCAGCAGCGGTGCGTAGTAGTCGGCGGCCGACGTACCCGGATCGAACACGACACGCACGGTGGGCTTGTACGGCAGGTTCTGCAACGACGCGACGATTGCGTCCAGTTTGGTCAGGTCGTCGAGGGTCACACCGTAGACGGGATTCTTCAGAGGTTCGACCTGAGCCTTCGCGGATTGCGACAAGGGCATGAGCCCGGCATAAGCGACGCATGCGGCGATGGCCGTGCGCGAGAGATTTTTCGTCAGCTTAATCAAAACGTTTCCCGTCATAAAGTAAGAAGAAGCGCGATTTTAGACGAAAATAAAAGCTAATTATCGGATGATATTGAAAGTATCGAGCCCCAAAACATTGTTAGGATTGGTATCAATAGTGAGGGCTGCGCGGCGTCGTAACGAGGCAATTATTACGTGATACTGATCAAATCGATTGCTTCGCAGCACCGGGGCGGGACGTCGGTGCGGGTACTCGAGGTATCCGGTTCAGGGTAAAGCCGAGGTTCGGGTGGCTGCAGGCAAACGATTGCCGACGTCCGAAGCTGGTTGTCGCCAGCATCGTCAGACAAGCACACCACCGCGACAGGAACGGCCAGCGACACCAGCGCTCACACCAGGCAACCGGATAGCGGAACCCGCCACACCCGGGAATCCGCTATCCGGCGCCTTGCGGAGCCGCCACCGCCCCTTCCTCTGCCTGCTCAGGCAGACGCGTTGCGATTCGCCTCGATCACCGTCAACGCCGTCATGTTCACGATCCGCCGCACCGTCGCACTCGACGTGAGAATGTTCACCGGCGCGTTGACGCCCAGCAGGAACGGCCCCACCGCCACATTGCTGCCCGCTTCGGTCTTGAGCAGGTTGTACGCGATATTCCCCGCATCCACGTTCGGGCAAACGAGCAGGTTGGCAGCCCCCTTGAGCGGCGACATCGGCAGCAGCCTCGACCGCAAGCCCTCGTCGAGCGCGCAGTCGCCATGCATCTCGCCGTCCGCCTCGATATCCGGCGCCTGCTCGCGGACGATCTCCAGCGCCCGGCGCATCTTCACGCCCGAAGCCGCACTCCCCGACCCGAAGTTCGACCGCGACAGCAACGCCGCCTTCGGCGTCAGGTTCAGCCATTCCATCTGACGAGCCGCGGCAATCGTGAATTCCGCGATCTGCTCCGCGTCGGGATTGTCGTTGACGTGCGTATCCACCAACGCGACCGTCCGCTGGTCGAGCAACAGGATGTTCATCGCCGCATAGGTGGAAGCGCCCGGCTTCTTCCCGATCACCTCGTCGACGAAACGCAGGTGGTTGTGATACTCGCCCACCGTCCCGCAGATCATCCCGTCCGCATCGCCGAGCCGCACCATCATCGCGCCGATCAGCGTCAGGCGGCGCCGCATCTCGACCCGCGCCATTTCCTTCGAGATGCCATCCCGGCACCGCAGTTCCCAATACGTCGTCCAGTACTGCGGGAACCGCTCGTCATACTCGGGGTTCGTCACCTCGACATCCTGGCCGAGCCGGATCCGCAAGCCGAATCGCTCGATGCGCGCCAGCAGCACCTCCGGGCGCCCGACCAGGATCGGACGCGCCAGCTTCTCGTCGACGATCACCTGCACCGCGCGGAGCACGCGCTCGTCCTCGCCTTCGGTAAAGACGATCCGCGCCTTGCCGCCGTCGCGCACCAGCCGGCGCGCCGTCGCGAACAAAGGCTTCATGAACGCGCCGGAATGGTAGACGAATTGCTGCAGTTGCTCGACGTACGCGTCGAGATCGGTCAGCGGACGCTTCGCCACGCCGCCTTCCATCGCCGCCTTGGCCACGGCCGGTGCAATACGTACGATCAGGCGCGGGTCGAACGGCTTCGGAATCAGGTATTGCGCGCCGAACGCCACGTCGTACGCACCATAGGCGGCCGCGACGACTTCGTTCTGCTCTTCCTCGGCCAGCCCCGCGATCGCGTGAACCGCGGCGATCTCCATTTCACGGGTGATCGTCGTCGCGCCCACGTCCAGCGCGCCGCGGAAGATGTACGGGAAGCAGAGGACGTTGTTGACCTGGTTCGGGTAGTCCGAGCGGCCCGTCGCGATGACGACGTCGTCACGCGTCGCATGCGCCAGTTCCGGGAAAATCTCCGGCGTGGGATTGGCCAGCGCGAGAATCAGCGGGCGCGGCGCCATCGCCTTCAGCATGTCGGCGGTCAGGATGCCGCCGACCGACAGGCCCAGGAACACGTCCGCCCCGCCGATCACTTCGGCCAGCTTGCGCGCATCGGTTTCCTGCGCAAAGCGCGACTTCGCCGGGTCCATCAGCGTGGTGCGGCCGCGATAGACGACGCCTTCGATGTCGGTCACCCAGACGTTTTCAACCGGCAGCCCGAGGTCGACCAGCAGGTCCAGGCAGGCCAGCGCGGCCGCCCCGGCTCCCGACGTCACAACCTTCACTTCCGAGATCGACTTCCCGACGACCTTCAGCCCGTTGATGAACGCGGCGGAGACGGTGATGGCGGTGCCGTGCTGGTCGTCGTGGAAGACGGGAATCTTCATGCGTTCGCGCAGCTTCTGCTCGACCGTGAAGCACTCGGGCGCCTTGATGTCCTCGAGGTTGATGCCGCCGAAAGTCGGCTCGAGACCGGCAATGATGTCGACCAGCTTGTCCGGATCGGTTTCGTTGATCTCGATATCGAACACGTCGATCCCCGCGAACTTCTTGAAGAGCACGGCCTTGCCTTCCATGACCGGCTTGGACGCGAGCGGGCCGATGTTGCCCAGGCCCAGCACGGCCGTGCCGTTCGTGATCACGCCCACCAGGTTGCCGCGGCTCGTGAAACGGTGCGCCTGCAGCGGATCGGCGGCAATGGCTTCGCACACGCTCGCCACGCCCGGCGTGTAGGCCAGCGCGAGATCGCGCTGGGTCACGAGCGGCTTGCTGGCGACGACCGAGATCTTCCCCGGGGTCGGAAATTCGTGATAGTCGAAGGCTGCCTGCTGCTGCGTCTCAGTCTGTTTCATGTTTTTCGATCCGGGCACGGGCGCCAGGCCAGTCCCGGCGCGATCCATGAAGGTGATTCTAGGGATCCGCCATAAGGCGATGATTCTGTTTTAATATCGGCCCATCACCTTTTCATGATGCATACGTGACCAGTCAATGACTTTTGACGCAAACGACGTGGTCAGGCGGCTGGGCGCGCGTCTGAAGATGCGGCACCTGGTGCTGTTGCTGCAGATCCAGCAGCACGGATCGCTGACGCGCGTCGCGGAACACATGGCCAGCAGCCAGCCGGCCGTGACCAACGCCCTCTCCGAGCTGGAGAGCATGTTCGGCACGCCGCTTTTCGAGCGCTCGTCGCGCGGAATGCGGCCCACCGCGCTCGGCGCGGTCGTGCTCGAGCGGGCGAAGGCGATGCTCAAGGATCTCGACCACCTCGCCCGCGAGATGGAGGCCGTCGCCGCCGGGCATGCGGCGCACCTGCACATCGGCGTGATTCCGTTCATTTCCGGCCAGATGCTGTCGGCGGCGCTCAAGCGGCTGCAAGCGCGCATGGAGCGGCGCCTGACCGTGACGATTCACGAAGGCACCAGTGATCAGCTCCTGCTGCAGCTCCGGGACCACAGCGTCGACATCGTGATCGGGCGAGCGTCGTCGGCAATCGACCTGGGCCAGGTCTCCTTCGAGGTGCTGTACCAGCAGCAGCCGCGCATGATCGCGAGCCGGCGTCTTGCCGCGAAACTGGCCCGCACCGCGCTCGACTGGCACAAGCTGCACGCGCTCGACTGGATTCTCGGCGCACCGCATACGCCGATGCGCGAACAGGTGACCGACCTGTTCCTGTCGGCCGGCATCGCGCCGCCCGTTCCGATCGTCGAAAGCTACTCGTCCAAGCTGATCGGCGAAATGATCGCGTCGAGCGACGAGGCCGTATCGATCGTGCCCGCCGATATCGCGGAAGAACTGGTGCGGATCGCCGGCGTGGCGATCGTGCCTTACTCGCTGGTGTGGACGCTTCCACCTATCGCGCTGTTCACTCGCGCGGCCGATTCGCGCTCGCCCGCGCGGGATCTGCTCGTCGAGGCGCTGCGCGAGGTGTGCAGGGAGACTTACGGGGAAGCGCAGCGATAGGGTTTCACGAGCCGGCCTTGCGTTGAACGGCCGGCCGGGCCCGCCGAAGACGGCCATGCGTCTCGACGGATACCCGGCGCACCGGCTGCAGGTTACTTGCTGGCGGTAAGGCGCCGCATGATTTCCACACGCTCGGCGCTCAGTACATGATCCGAGCTGTCGCCGCGCTCATAGCGCCTGGTCGTCCGGTAGGAAAACCGCTTCCTGTACAGGCTGGCTGCGGGATCGAACACCCACGCATCGACTTCGAAGAAGTGCTTGCCGAAATGATCCTCGTTGTCGGCCCACACGAAGTCCGCCCGAACGAACACCGGGTAGGGCGACACGTCCGGCACCTTCCACATCGCGCGGTCGGCCGACTCCGTCTGGGTGACTTCCGGCATCACGTTTTCGATCTTGCCGTTCGCGCCATAACGCAAGATCGCCACCCGCTCCAGCATCCCGCTGCCGCCACCCGAGAACATCCCCGAGAAGAACACCCAGGAACCGCCCGACGCAATCGGCAACCGTTCGGAGCGTGGCATCAGTCCGAACTGGTAAAACTCCTTCGGCGAATTGGGAAGCGGCACAGGCGGCATCTGGAAGCACGGCGCACGCTCGGGAAGCACGCAGAGTTTCGCGCCGGATAGCGGGAGGCCGTCGCTATCCGTCCGGCCCTCCGCCTGGGTGAAACGCGGAAATGCCAGTTCGCTGGAAGCGGCTTGAGCCGCCGCGATGCCAACGACTGACATGCTCAGGATCACTCCGAGCGTTTTACAGAACCCGCGCATGCACCTGCCCCCTTCTCTCATGTTTTGATCGCCGCGAATTGTCGATGATCCGGCCGCTTCTGTCGAATGAAGGGTTGCGGCCGGGCAATGCGCGGACATGGAGCCCGTCGACGCGGTTCGCGAGATAGCGCGGGTTCTTCAGTGCGTGAGATGGACGCTCCATTGATGGCCGCGTTCCACACGCTTGCGCGGATCACCCCTCCGCCTGATGACAAACCACCTCGATATTGTGTCCGTCCGGCCCGATGACGAACGCCGCGTAGTAATTCGCGTGGTAATGCGGCCGCAGCCCCGGCGCGCCATTGTCTTTCCCGCCTGCCGCCAGCGCCGCGCGATAGAACGCCTCGACTTGCTGCCGGCTATCGGCCACGAACGCGATGTGAAGATGCGCCGGTTTCTCCGACGTCTGGAACAGGCACAACGACGGCTTGCCCGGCGGAGAAATCTCGATGCCGTACGAAGGCTCGCCCTCCCCCTGCACCACGACGCCAAGCGGTTCAAGTGCATTCAGGAAAAACGCCTTGCTGGCTGCAAAGTCGCTCACGCCGAATTTGACATGGTCAAACATGACTCCCCCTCGGATAGATGGGTCTGCCGGCCCCGGATGGATTGTGCAAATCACCGCGATGTTGCCACACGTAGCCGTCGCCGGCACACCCGTGCGCGACCCAACAAAAAAAGCCCGACACAGTCGGGCCAACGAGCGAGATACAAGGAGACATCCCGCTCACCCCTCATCGAGCGGTCACACCGTGCTACCTGACGTCATCATGATCCTGGCGATAACCGGCAATCGCGCACGGTGTTGCGGCGGATCGTCAATCGACAGGTTTGTCTGAAAGGATTCGGAAATAACCGCTACTGCGAAACGGGCGCGCCGGATGACCCGTCCGCCGGCATGGTCGGCAAAGGCATTGCCGCGCTGTTCGACCCGTTGTTCGCGCCACCGCCCGTTGCACCTGCCGAATTCGTGGTGCCCGTTTGTCCGCGTCGGCCGCGGTGCGCGCCACGCGTGACCGGAGGCGCGCTCGTGGCAACCGGCCGTATCGGCGGATGCGCGATGTACTGGAAGTTTTCGTTGATCGCGCTATTGCCCGTGTCGTATGACCGGTGCACGAATACGCTGCTGGTCACGGGCTCGCTGGCTTGCGCGAACGCAGGCGGCATGGTGGACATCGTCGCGGCCGCCGCCGCGCTCAACGCGGCGATCCGCACGAGCGAGGCGGTATCGCGGACTGTCGGGCGTGCTGTCACGCTACGTTTCCTCCAATGTGCATCCGGTCGGCGATCGTTCGGCCACCAGTGGCGCCCGCCCGAAAAATTGGCCCGCACCGGAAAGCGCGGGCCAAGCCGAGAACACAACAACACCTTGGGGGGGTATCAAGGCGAGACCAGTCTAGCCCGAGTCGCCGGACAGAAAATTTCAGGCCAAATTACAGCTATTACTCCATATAACGAGGCATCGGACGCGGTTGCGTGCGGCCAAGTGGTGACACATCGCCCGTGAGCCGGCCGGTGTAACCGCGCGGCGCCGCGTGTCGTACGCCAGCGTCGCTTCAGGCTGTCGGACCGACGCGGTCGCGCATCAACTTTCCACTTGCGAGGCAAACGCAGCCACCATCAAAACCGGTGGCGACTTTCATACAAGCGGAGAACACCGCCAACGCCTCAACATGCCCGATCAACGCACACCGGACAGATGCAACCTGAACCATTCCGCCGCCGCCTGACTGGTTGCGTCGAAGTGCTCGATATACGGCGTGAAATGTCCGCCCTTGATCATGAGCAGCCGCTTCGGCTCCAGCGCGCTTCCCCACGCCTTGAGGCACAGGTCGGTTGGCGTCACCAGATCCTGGTCGGCCACGATCATCAGCAAAGGGGTGGGCGAGATGCGTTCGACATTTTGGCCCGGCTCGTTCTCGCGCGACATCTCTGCGCTGCGCAGCGTCACTTCGTTTTTCCAGTTCGGCGCGAACTGCGCCGCCGACTCGGTGAAGAACCGGTACGCGTCCGCACCGGCCATCGCACAGGCCACCACGGGATCGGCACTGACTGCCGGCAACATCGCCGGCGGACCGCCCGCGAATCGCTGCCTGCGATCTGCGTCGAAGCGCGCCAGCATCGCCGGCACCAGATCGGAACGCGTACGGCGCAACGCTGACTGATACCCGCTGATCGTCGGCACCTGCGACACCACGCATTTGACGCGCCGGTCGATCGCCGCGACTTCGAGCACATGGCCGCCGCTGTAGCTTGAGCCCCAGATGCCGATGCGTCCGGCGTCGACGTCCGGGCGTGTGAGCAGATAGCTGATCGCATCGCGATAGCCGCGCTTCTGTTGCACGGGGTCGATCTCCTGACGCGGGTACCCGTCGCTCGCGCCGAAATTCCGGTGATCGTAGAGCAGCACGCCAAAGCCGCTGGCGGCGAACACCTCGGCGTAGCGGTCCAGATATTGTTCCTTCACGCCGGAGAAGCCGTGCGCCATCACGATGGCCGGATACGTCCGCGTATCGGCGGTGCGCCGCGCCGGCTCGTAGTACCAGCCACGCAGCGTGGCGGCTTCGGACAGGAATTCGATGTCGTGTCGCGTCATGTCGGCTTGCCTCGTTCGGTCAGTGGGTTCGATGACCGACACGATAAGGGCACGCGCCACGCCCGGCATGTGCTGGAAAGACGTTTGCTACGCGGAATCGGACAGTTTCGCGTACGCGCTGGGCGTCATGCCGGCAAACCGGCGAAACACGATCGAGAAGGCACTCGTGGTTTCGTAGCCGAGTTCGGCCGCGACGGTGATCACCGAGTGCCCCGATGCCAGCAGCGGACGCGCAGCCGAAATCCGGGCCTGCTGGCGCCACTGGCTGAACGACAGGCCGGTTTCGGCGGTGAACAGCCGGGCCAATGTCCGGCTCGATGCGCCGACTTCACGGGCCCATTCCGTCAGCGTTCGCTGATCGGCCGGATTCGCCAGCATCGCGTCGCAGACTCGGGCAAGACGCCGGTCCCGGCCGGACGGCAGCCGCAAGGGTTGCTCGGGGGACCATTCGATTTCGGCCAGCATGAGCTGGATGACGAGATCGTCGCGTCCGTCAGGCTTCACCTCGACCGGGAAAGACGACGCGCGCACGATCAACTCGCGCAGCAGCGGCGAAACGTTGACCAGGCTTGGCCGATTCGGGGTTGCCGATCGGTACGCTTGCGGGTCGACGTAAGCGGTGCGCATTTCGAGCTGCCCGTGGGCGCGCATCGCGTGCGGCAGGTCGGGCGGAATCCAGAGTGCGCGATGCGGCGGAATCATCCAGAGCGACTGGCAGGCGATGACTTCGGCGATGCCCGTCGTGGTGTAGACGAGTTGTGCCCGCGGGTGACGGTGCTCTGCGACGACAAAGCCGTCGGGGAATGCTTTCGGCATGACGGCTGCGATGCCGGGTGCATGCTGGTAGTCGCGCGGGTCGGTACTCTTCGTGACGGGTACGATGCCGGCGCGCTTCGGATCTGCCGCCGCGTTTTGCCCGATCGCTTTACCTTGGCCGCGCCCTTCGCCCTTCATCGCTCGTCCTCTCGTTTGTACGGAATCGCCAGTTCGTGTGGGTCCCGCGAATCGGACAGATGATACGGGAATGTCGAGTCCCGGAAATCCAGGAATGAAGCAGCGAACCGGTAACGAGATCTCGCTACTAATTTGCTGTACCGCACATTCGATACGTCGCGCTGAATATCTGATCTCGCCGGTTTCAGCGCAGTCTGCGCGATCTTGGAAGTTCGATTCCGTGCTGCTATCGTTGTGCACCCTTTGAAGACTTCGGAACGGGAGATACATGCCCTTGATCTTGCGTCGCGCAATTGCAGCTGATGCCGCAGAGGTGGCCGAAGTCTATCTACGGTCGCGCAACACGCTGGCCTCCTATGCGCCGCTCGCGCACGCCGAATCCGCCGTCCGCGATTGGGTTGCCAACATACTTGTGCCGTCGGGCAACGTTACCGTTGCCGTGAACGATCAGCGCATAGTCGGCATGGCCGCACACGTTGTCACGGATGGCGTAGCCTGGCTTGACCAGTTGTATGTGTGCCCCGAATTCAAGCGACGAGGGATTGGTTCTTCCCTCCTGGAATCGGTGAAGTCGCAGACGGTTGGCAAGCTCCAGCTCTATACGTTCCAGATGAATCACGATGCCGCTGCGTTTTATGAGCGGCACGGGTTCGTTGCGATTACATACAGCGATGGAAGCAGGAACGAGGAAGGGTGTCCTGACGTCTTGTACTGCTTGACACGGTAGCGCACGAAACGCCTGTATGCCGTGGTTCGAAGGCTGCCTGCGAACCACGGCAAAAATGCGGTTTTCGTCGCCCGTGGCTCAACGTTTTGCTGCAGGCTGCGGAGATCCAACATCGACGTAAAACGCCTCCTGGTCGAGCATGCGCCGGTTCAAATAGAAATTTCCGAGAAAAGCGCCTGCGCGTCGATTATCGCTCGCATTGATACGCTTGACCGACACTTCCGGGTCACTTGATGCGCCCTGCTCGGTCGACGCAAACGGATACTCGTCGCAATCGCAATCGGTCGGCGTTTCGTCCGGATCGCCGGTGAATGTGCACTGGCCAGTGACCGCGCCGAATTTCACGATGCATTGAGCCTTGGAATCGCTCCGGTTGGCCCGCCGCAATGCTGCGTCGCGCGTGCGTGTCAGCAACCTTGCTTCAAAGGCCGGAAAGGTCGTCCCATCGCCCCTCGGTACGAACTTGCCGGGCCGCCCGGCGGCTTGCGCCTCGCGTATATGGATCGCGGATTCGTCGACGTCGGGATCTCACATGCGTTCTTCAGGTTGCCGTTGTTGGTACGCTCTCTTTGCCATTCGCGAACATGGATGGATGGCTAAAGTGTTGCACCTCAGATTTGAGGCTGCCCCCGTACGGCGATTCCAGATCAATCGACTCCGGTTTCCCGAGTGATCAAATAATTTTAAAACTATCGCATCAACAATTTCATCTGAAGCAGCCAATTTAAAAATACACCAATATATATTTCATTTTCCTCGCAATGAATGGCGAATGATGTAGGCTTGCTGGCGCTGCCATGAACTTCCTGCAAACTCTCTCAGTGGTGCATTTAACTATGCGCAATTTATTTGATCGTTCTGCATCGAATTCGATTCAATACTTCATTGGAATCCTGCTGATTGCAGCCAGCCTCGCCGAAATCGCTCATGCGGCGCCAATCGAGACGTCGTTGCAACGCTCGATCGGGCAGGCGCTTGAATCGCGATCGGGCAGGACGTTGACGCTGCCGGCGCGGTCGGACGACAACCTGGTCGAGGCAATAAAAACCGACGACGTTTCCGGGTGGGTATTTGGCACTGCGACACAAATCCTGCGCGAAGATGAATCCGCCGATCCCGTCACGAAGCTGTTCATTGCGCGCAACGTGAATGGCCGATGGATCTCAGGTGTGGAAGGCAGCAGCAAGTTTGCAGAATTGCTCGATGCGGCGCCACCCACGCTGCTCGCGGCCGACGAGCGGAAAAATCTGGCGTCGAAACGCGCATCGCTTGCACCGCGGTCGGCTGCATTGCCGCAACCGGGCCTTGCGTTGCCGTGGGAACCGAATGCCGGATGGTATTGGACGGGCGGTGCACACGGCTGGTCCGGACAAAGCAGGCCGTATAACTCCCTCGATTTCTCGGGTGGCAACGGCCGCGTGCTGGCGGCGCGAGACGGCTATCTTTACAAGAGCTGCGAGCGCGACGGCAGCGCCATCGTGAAGGTGGTTCACGACAATGGCTATGCGACGACTTATTACCACATGGTCCAGCTGACGTCGCTGAACAGCGGTACGCGTGTCCGTCAGGGGGAATATCTCGGCAGCGTCGGAAACGGCCTGCCGTGCGGCGGACAAACGACGGGGCCGCATGTTCACTTTTCATTGAGCAAGGATGGCAATGACGTGTCCGTCAATGGCATGACGATCGGCGGCTGGCAATTCTTCGAGGGCACTTCGCCGTATTCCGGATACGCGGTTCGCAATCAGCGACGCGTCTCCCCGCAGGCATGGCTGGTCAACTACGGGAGCGCGGATTCCGGCGATCCGTCCACGCCCGTCAGCGCGCGTGTACAGGCACCGGGTCAGGCGAATCTGCGCAGCGCGCCTTCATTGTCGGCGCCGATCGTCGGTTCGCTCGAGAATGGGCGCACCGTGCAGCTCGCTTGCCACAAGTATGGCGACTCCGTGAATGGCAACTGGGGCGCCACACGGCTTTGGTATCGACTCGACTCGAATCAATGGATCTCCGACGGCTTTATCTACACGGGCAGCAACGACCCTGTGGTGCCGGAATGCGCGAATTAGCGCGGGCGCACCGGCGTACGCCGGGCCGCCGCACCGCGACAGGGAATACGACGCCTCAACGTTACGTGATGCGCAGAAACATCCCCGCCTTCTCGGGCAACACCGAAGGTTGAAAACCGTAGCGCTCGTAGAACTTCGGTGTGCCGTGATCCGCCATCAGGCTGACATAGGCGGTCGGCGGCGCATTTTCGTGAACGTAGCGCATGAGTGCGCGCATGATCAGGTCGCCCAAGCCCTTCTTCTGGTGCGCCGGCAATACCGCGATATCCACGATCTCGAAGAAACAGCCGCCGTCGCCGATGACCCGGCCAATTCCGACCGGGGCGCCATCGCCGTAAGCCACGACGCTGAACAGGCCATTCCTCAACCCGATCGCCGCGGCCCGCTCCGACTTCCTGCTCAACCCCGCGGCAAGACGAATGTCGATGTAGTCGGATACCGACGGGACTTCCTGTCGAACAACGTATTCCATGCGAACCCTTCAGGTTGGCCGTGTCGATGGAGATCGATCTCGCGGCGCACGGGTACAGCGAACACAAAACCCGAGCGCGTGCGTCGAACCAGGCAATGAAGCTGGCGACGCGGCAGGCCCGGGGGCATACCTGTCCACCATCATGGAACGGGCAGCGTGTCGAGATCGGACATCGTGCTCGTCCCACAGGTTACAAAAACCTGATTCACCCCTTAATCGATGAATGCACAGCATTCTACACAATTTGTCCAATAGATTACCCAAACGAAATAATTACACCAGGAATGTAAATTATTACAACCAACCAGGAATATTAATAACAAATGAATAAAAGAGAATTAATATATGACGATTTTCATCTTGCGTTCGGATAGCACACATATAGAATCAAGCTGCCGAATCGATTCACCTTGAGTCAATCGGCAGCCCAATCATGACAAGGCCGGTTGTTTTCATTCTTTAATTGGGTTACCAATCAACCAATAGAAAGCTGGAGATAAACATGAGCACGCAAGTCGCATACTCCGAAAAAGACGTCGTCACCGTCTCCGAAAAGGAAGCAAAAGAAGGCTTGGTCGGCAGCAATCCGTTTCAATACGACGGACAACGCGTCAAATCGAGCATCAGCCCTGTCATCTACCTCGTTATCAATGGTTTACGCCAGGCGATTCCGGATTCGATTACATACGACAATTTGTTCCCGTCCTGGAGCGGCGTCAAGCAAAGCGATTATCTGATCGACCAAATCCCTGCCAGCATTCCGCTGACCAACGAAGCCGGACTCTATCGAGGCGCAAAGTCGTCTTCATCGATTTGGTTGGTGACCAATGGCGTGAAGCGCTTGATTCCGGACCAAGCCACATTCGATAATTTCTACTTTGATCCCAAGAAGGTCAAGAGCATTGACGATGGCATTCTTGGCCAGATTCCTCAAGGAGAAAACATCGGTTAATTGCTCGGCGATGGGCCCCAGGCGTCAGAAGTGTCCGGCCGTAAAAAAGGCGACTTAGAGCGACTGCCTGGACGCGGATCGTGGCGGTTGTCGTACGGCTCCGCGCGGCCTGCCGGACCGAGTAGCGAGTATCACCGGGGACGGGGAGCGCAAGCGGTGTCGCATGCTCCCCGTCCCCTCTCTGCACAACTGTTTGTTACGGAATGCGCGCCGGCTGAGCGCGCTCTTCTGCGGGATAGATTGCGCGCTTGTCGCTCGACAGGGGAACCCCGTATTCGTAAGCGAGCGCGGCTAGCGTGTAGTCCCCGGGCGCCATTGGCGCACGACGCGGCGCTCATCCTCAGCTCCGGGGCTTCGCGCGGTCGACCTAGAGAATCCGCTCCAGCGCGTCCGCAAACCGCGCAACCGCCCCATCGACATCATGCAGCTTGTCGAGACCGAACAACCCCAGACGGAAGGTCTTGAAATCCTCCGGCTCGTCGCACTGCAACGGAACGCCGGCCGCGATCTGCAAACCAACGTCTGCAAACTTCTTCCCGGTTCGAATCCCGTCGTCGTCCGTATAGCTGACCACGACACCCGGCGCCTCGAACCCTTCCGCCGCGACACTCCGGAATCCCTTCTCAGCCAGCAACGCACGAATACGCTCGCCGAGCTCGAGTTGCTCCGCCTTCACCTTGTCGAAGCCGTACGCCTCGGTTTCCTTCATCACGTCGCGCAGCGTCGTGAGGCTGTCCGTGGGCATCGTCGCGTGGTACGCGAACCCGCCGCCCTCATACGCTTCCATGATCTGCAGCCACTTGCGCAGATCGCACGCGAAGCTGGTACTGGTAGTGCCATCGATACGTTCGCGGGCAAGCTCGCTGAGCATGACCATCGCGCAGCACGGCGACGCGCTCCAACCCTTCTGCGGCGCGCTGATCAGGATATCGACGCCGCTGGCCTGCATGTCGACCCACACCGTGCCGGACGCGATGCAATCCAGCACGAACATGCCGCCGACCGCATGCACGGCGTCGGCCACCGCACGCAGATACCCATCGGGCAGCATCATCCCGGAAGCAGTTTCGACGTGCGGCGCAAAGACCAGATCCGGCTTGTGCTCCTTGATCGCGGCGACCACTTCGTCGATCGGAGCCGGCGCATACGCGGCTTGCCGTCCCGCTTCGACCGGGCGCGCCTTCAGCACCGTCGTTTCGGACGGAATGCTGCCCATGTCGAAAATCTGCGACCAGCGGAAGCTGAACCAGCCGTTGCGGATGACGAGGCACTTCTTGTTCGTTGCAAACTGCCGCGCGACGGCTTCCATGCCGAACGTCCCGCTGCCGGGGACGATCACGACGGACTTCGCGTTGTAGACTTTATTCAGCGTGCCGGAGATGTCGCGCATGACACCCTGAAAGCGCTGCGACATATGGTTGACCGAGCGATCGGTGTACACCACCGAATATTCGAGGAGCCCCTCGCGGTCAACATCGGGAAGTAATCCTGGCATGCTCGCCTCCGGTGAAAGATGAACGATGGAATCCGGGCGCGCAGCGCCTGCGACTCGATACTGCTCTGCACCAATGCAACTGCGTCATTTCCTCGACGAAAGCAGATTCTAACGAACGCCGCCGGCCGATTGGGGCATATTTTGTCCGCAATCCGGTTCGATGCGCGTCGGCGCCGGCCAGTGGGGTGCACGTAGCCCTGTTCCGTGTAAGGGTTAACGACGCGTGCGGCACGCAGCCCATAACATGTCGACCAGACTCTTCACGACGGAACCTTCGATGACCTCCTCTTCAGCTTCGTCACTGCAGCCGTCTACCGATCCCGCGCTCGCCGAGCGCGTCGATGCGGTCCTGTCCCGCCAACTCGACACGCAACGCCTCGTCGGTGTGGTCGTCCTGGTCGCACGCGACGGCGAACTCGTCTATCGCCGCGCGGCCGGGTTCGCCGACCGCGAAGCACGCACGCCGATGCGCGAGGACACGCTGTTCAGGCTCGCGTCGGTGACGAAGCCGATCGTCTCGGCGGCCGCCATGGCGCTCGTTGCACAGCACAAGCTGTCGCTCGACGACGACGTCACGCGCTGGCTGCCCGAGTTCCGTCCGGCGCTGCGTGACGGCAGGGTGCCGGTGATCAAGGTGCGCCACCTGCTCACGCATACCGCCGGCCTCGGCTATCGCTTCGCGGAAGCCGACGCGACCTGCGCATATGCGCGCGCGGGCGTCTCCGACGGGCTCGATGGCGCATCGATCACGCTCGCCGAAAACATGCGCAGGATCGCGAGCGTGCCGTTGCAGTACGCGCCCGGCACCGGCTGGAACTATTCGCTCTCGATCGACGTGGTCGGCGCGGTGATCGAGGCCGCCAGCGGGCTGCCGCTTGCCGATGCGGTCGATACGCTCGTGCTCCGCCCGCTCGGCACGCGCGACACGGGATTCGTCGCACGCGATTCCGCGCGGCTCGCGACGCCTTACGTCAACGACACGCCGCAGCCACACCGGCTCGCCGAAAACGAAACCGTACCCATCTTCGAAGGCACCGTCGGCGTGACGTACTCGCCGTCGCGCGCGCTCAATGCCGATGCATTCGCATCGGGCGGCGCCGGGATGGTCGGCACCGCCGGCGACGTACTGAACGTGCTGGACACGCTGCGGGCAGGCGGCGGCGCGGTATTGCCGGCCGACCTGGTCGACGAGATGGGCCGCGTCCACACCGGCAACCTCGAGTTGCCCGACCTGCCCGGTGCGGGTTACGGGATC
This sequence comes from Burkholderia lata, assembly GCF_902499335.1. Classification (GTDB taxonomy): domain Bacteria; phylum Pseudomonadota; class Gammaproteobacteria; order Burkholderiales; family Burkholderiaceae; genus Burkholderia; species Burkholderia lata_B. The sequence continues at coordinate 707,526 of NZ_CABVQK010000001.1, forward strand.
GGGTTTTCCGTGTTGCGCGACCCGCGCGCGGCGCTGTCGCCGGAGTCCCCGGGCACGTGGCGCTGGGGCGGTGTCTACGGTCATTCGTGGTTCGTCGACCGCGCACGCGGGCTCACCGTCGTATCGCTGTCGAACACGCTCTACGAAGGGATGAACGGCCCGTACACGCTCGATCTGCGCGACGCGATCTACGGTGTCGGCTGACACGCGCAATTGCACGCGCAACAAAAAAAGCCCGACACAGTCGGGCCAATGAGGTGAGACACAAGGAGAATCCCGCCCACCACACCGGGCGGGTTACGCCGCGCTACACGACGTTCTTTTCGACGATCGGCCGGTTTTCCAGCACGCGCGCCCAGCCGAGCGTCGACAGGTCGAGCGTGTCATAACGCCCGCCCAGAATGAGTTCACTGACCCCGCGCCCCGTCGCCGGCCCTTGCTGCAGCCCGTGGCCGCTGTAGCCGTTCGCGAACACGACGTTGTCGAGTTCCGGGTGATACCCGATGATCGCGTTGTGGTCGAACACGTTGTACTCGTAGTACCCGGACCAGCAGTTCTCCACGCGGAGCGCCTCGAATTCCGGCACGCGATTCGCGAGCGTCGGCCAGATCACCTCGTCGAACAGGTCGTGGTCGACTTCGTCGAGCGGCAGGTCGTCCGGGTCGCGGTCCGGGCTCGGCGACGTCCCGCAGATATACGTGCGCCCTTCCGGCCGGAAATACACCCCCGTCGGGTCGATCAGCAGCGGGCAATCCGTGAGCTTCGCCGGCGACGACACGTTGAAGATGCTGCGGCGCCGCGCATACACCGGGATGTCGATGCCCATCATCGACGACAGCGTGCGCGTCCACGCCCCTGCCGCGTTGACGAGCGTGTCGCACGCATAGCGTTCGCCGTCGGCCGTGACCACCTGCGTCACCTTGCGGCCGTCGCGCACCACTTCCTTCACATCGGACGGCACATAGCGCGCACCCAGCGCCTGCGCCTTCTTGCGCAGCGCCTGCACGAGCCCGTAGCCGTCGAACCAGCCTTCGCCGCTCACGCCATACGCGCCCGACACGAGATCGTCGACGTTCAGCCACGGAAACTTCGCGCGCAGCGCATCGCGATCCATCAGCCGGATATCCGCGCCGAGGCTCGTCTGCAGCGCATGGTTCTCGCGCAGCGTCGCATCGCCGGCCGGCGTCGCGAGGAACAGGTAGCCGCCTTCGTGCAGGTCGATCGACGGCTGGTGGCCGTCCACTTCCAGGCGTTCGCCGATCGTGCGCAGGAAGTCGATACCGAACAGCGACATCTCGATCGACAGCGGCGTCGAGAACTGCTGGCGAATCGACGCGGCCGACAACGCCGACGACGATCGCGCATAGGTGGGGTCGCGCTCGATGACGGTCACGGATACCGTGGGATCGGTGGCGCGCAGGAAATAGGCGATCGAGCTGCCGATCACACCACCGCCGACGATGACGACTTGAGAACTCACGACTGACTCCAGTTGCACAGGTTGGGCGCGGCCAGCCGGCCCCGCCCGTAGGTTGTTCGTGCCGCGTCACGCGCGGCGTCGCGCGGGCGGACTCGTGCGGCTGCCACACCGGCGTGCGCCGCGATCGCAACCGATCGCTGATGGCATTTCAGCACGTCCGGCATCGCCGCGAAAGTCCGCGCGCGCCTGTTGCGTTCAATCCGCCGATTTCGTCGTGACGGGCTGCCACGCGGCGTTCTTCACCTCATACAGCGTCGAGCTCGGATTCTTCAGGTCGCCCGTGTTCGTGAACGCGATCGTGCCCGTGATGCCGTCGTAGCGCGTGCCCTTCAGCGCGCCGTTGAAATCGGCCGGCTTCGTCGAGTTCGCCTTCTGCATCGCGTTGATCGCGATCCACGTCGCGTCGTACGCGAACGGCGCGTACGCGAGCATGTCGATGCCGTACCTCTGCTTGAATTTCGTTTCGAACTCCTTGCCCTTCGCGAGACGCGCCAGCGGCTGCCCGTATTCCCAAACGGACGCGCCTTCCGCCGCATTGCCCGCCAGCTTGATGAAGTTCGCGTTCATCACGCCGCCGCCCGCGAGGAACTGCGCGCGGATGCCGAGCTGGCGCATGCGCTTCACGAGCATCGCGGCCTGCGCGTCGAGGCCGCCGAAGAACACGAGATCGGCATTGGTACTCTTGATCTTCGTGAGCTGCGCGCTGAAGTCCACCGCCTTGTCGTTCGTGAATTCGCGCGCGACGATCGTGCCGCCGTTCGCCTTCACGGACTTCTCGAATTCGTCGGCTTCGCCCTGGCCGAACGCGGTGCGATCGTCGATGATCGCGATGCGCTTCGCCTTGGTCACGCTCGCCGCATAGGCGCCTGCGTTGCCGGCGTTCTGCGTGTCGGTCGCGATCACGCGGTACACGGTGCCGAGCCCGGCGCGCGTGATGTCGGGATTGGTCGCCGACGGCGTGATCATCGGAATGCCGGCCTTCGCGTAGATCTTCGATGCGGGCAGCGTCGTGCCCGAGTTGAAGTGGCCGATCACGACGGCCACCTGCGCGTCGGCGAGCTGCTGCGCGGCCTGCACGCCGGTGCGCGGATCGCTCTGGTCGTCCTGCGACGCGACGACGAACTTCACGGGCTTGCCGCCCACCGTCGTATGCGCGGCGTTCGCTTCATCGACGGCCATGCGCACGCCGTTCTCGATGTCCTTGCCGTAGGCGGCGCCGCCGCCCGTCAGCGGGCCGGCCACGCCGACCTTGACGACCGTCTCCTGCGCGTGAGCCGCGCCCGTCTGGAGCGCGAGGATCGCGGCGGTCAATGCGACGCCGGAAAGCGAACGAATGCGGAACGTCATGACAATCCTTGTTCTGGGGGCCGGGATGCAACGCGCGATCGCCGCGCGTCGGCAACCTCCCGCGTGCCGGTCATCTCGTCCGCCGCCGGGGCGTCATGCAATGCCCGCAAACCGGCCGGTCGATCGCCGCGGCTCCGTCTCCGAAGAGCCTTTCATCGCGAAAGAGGTGAAGGGATTGTGGGTAGCCAATACCCGTCCAGCAAACGAAATATCGGAACTATGTTGTGAGGATTTATCATCAAGTTCCGGGTTCGCCGCCGGCCCGCGGCCCGCGCATCGGTGCGCCGTGGGTGGATCGTTGCCGCGTGAAGCCGCGCCGGCGCCCGTCCATCAAGGCCGGCCACGGTCATGCCGGCGGCGCATCATCGTGGCAATAACGGCCCGGCCGGCCATCGCGGCGCCGGCGGCGCCGCGTCATCAGTCAGTGCCGATCGGCGCCCGTCTGCTTGCGCACCGCATCGGCCGCCTCGCCGGCCTGCTCCTGCATCTTGCCGGCCTGCTGTTCGGCGACGCCTTCCGCTTCCGTCTTGCGGTCGCCCGTCACCTTGCCGAGCGCTTCCTTGACCGAACCCTTGACCTGCTTGAGCTTGCCCTCGATGCGATTCCTGTCCATGGTCGTCTCCTGCGATGGTTGGGGAGAGCCGGCGACGTGACGGCCAGCGCCGCACCGCCGAGTGGACAGCATCGCAAGCGGGCGCCGCGCGCGGCAGATGCGGATGCACCAGCGCAGATGGTGCATTCGTACCGACGATGTCAATCCTTGCCCTTCGCGCCGCCCTTCTCGCCGCGCGCGCCGTTCGCTTCGGCCGCGCCGACGATCCCGCGTTCGCGCGCCCACACGATCGCCTCGCCGCGGCTGTGCACGTCGAGCTTCGCGTAGATCGTCGCGACGTGATTGCGCACGGTATTCGGCGCGAGCCCGAGGCGGCCGGCGATCTCCTTGTCGGCCAGGCCATGGCACAGCAGGTCGAACACGTCGCGCTCGCGCGCGGTGAGGTCCGACAGTTGAGCGCCCGCGTCCGGCGCATTCGCGCGCCGCACGTTCGCGAGCTTCTCGATCAGCGTGCGGCTGAACCACGACGCATCCTGCATCGCTGTTTCGATCGCATAGACAAGCTCCATCTCGGTTCGCTTGCGATCGCTGATGTCGAGCAGCGCGACGAGCAGGCAGTCGCGCCCGTGAATCGCGACGGGGTCGGCCGATACGACGCAATCGCGCACGTCGCCTTCGCGCGTACGGATCTGCACGTCGGCATTGCGCACGTTGCCGTCGCGCGCGAGCCGGCCTTCGATGCGCGGCCACGCGCCGCGTTCGGCCCACAGCCCGAGCTCGTCCGCGGATTTGCCGAGCAGGTCGTCCTGCGCATGGCCCGTCATCGCGGCAAACGCACCGTTCACGTCGAGCAATTCGAAGCGGTCGGCGGTGACGATCGCGGTGGCGACCGGCGCCATCCGGAACGCCGTCGCGAAGCGTTCCTCGCTCTGCCGCAGCGCGCGCTCGGCCTGCTTGCGCGGCTCGAGATCCATGAACGTGAACAGCATGCACGCCTCGTCGTTCATGTCGATCGGCTGCCCGGCGACGACCACCGCCTTCGCGGTGCCGTCCGCGAGTTTCAGCACGGCCTCCATCTGCGGAATCGTTGCGCCTTCGCCGAGCCGCTCAATCGCGAGTTCGCGCCGCTCGGCCTGTTCGAGCACGTCGATCTCGTACACCGAGCGGCCGAGCACGTCGTCGCGCGCGTGGCCGGTCATGTCCAGAAAGCCCTGGTTGACCTTCACGTAGCGCAGGTCGTCGAGCCGGCAGATCACGGCCGGCGCCGGGTTCGCGTTGAAGGTGCGCTCGAAGCGCTCCTCGGCGCTCGCCCATTCAGTCGCGTCGTGCAGCACGAGCGCGAGGCAGTCCGGTTCGCCGGCCGCGTTCGTCAGCACGAGGCTGCGGATGCGATGAACCCAGCTCACGGTTTCGTCGGCGGCCGATTCGACTTCGACCGTCACGTCGCTGAACTCCTCGCCCGCGATCACGCGATCCATCGGATAGTGGCCGTCGCGCACCGGATGGTTGTTCCGGTAGCGCAGCCGGAAGCGCTCGCGGTAATCGGTGACGGTCGCGCCGAGCGCTTTCAGCTCGGTCACGCCGTGCATCGCGAGCGCGGCTTCGTTCGCCCACACGATCCGCTGGTCGGGCTCGACCAGGATCACGCCCTCGGTGAGCCCCGCGATGATCTGGTGCAGCTGGCGCCGGTCGGTATGCGACTTGAGCGCCTGCTCGTTTGCCTGTTCGTTGACCTGTTCGTTCATCGAATGGTTGTCCCTGTCGTCAGCATGACCGCCGGCCCGGTTGCCGCTTCGTCGACACGCGCCGGCCGGCGCGTGTGGCGATGATCGCGTGCCGCACCGGTGCGCGACAGGCGCGAATGCACTATCCGCCATAGTACATTCGCACGGCACGCGCTATCGTTCGGCACCCCGCCGATCCGCCATGCATCCGGCTGGCCCGCCATTCCACGCCGCGCGTGCGATGGCTACGCGCCGCGCCACTCCCCCGCCCGTCTCCCGCCCTTCACGACGCCCCGTGCAAACGCACTAGCCGATCAGGTGAATTTGCGCGATGTCCGCGCACGTTCGCCCCGGTACGCTGGTCCTGCATCGGCGCTCATGCGCTGCCTTCCGAACCGCAGAGGAGAAGCACGATGAAGCTGCATCAGACACCCGATCCGACGCGGCCCGAACCGCCTCCGGACAGTCCGCCCGAACCGCCGCCCGGCACCGATCCGCCGGTTCCGCTACCGCCCGACGTACCGCGCCCGGACATCCCGCCACGCGAGCCCGGCTACGACACGCCGATCGTCAGGTGATGCGCGGCGCGGTCCGCATTCATCGATTCATCACGCCAAGCGAAGGAGAACACCCATGAACAAGACCCGCCACCTTTCGACGCTGCTCGCCGTCAGCGCGGCTTTCCTGCTGAGTGCCGCGCCGCTCACGAACGCGGTTGCGCAGGACGCATCGACCGACAACGGCATGAAGACCGAATCGAACCAGCCCGTCACCGACACGTGGATCACGACCAAGGTGAAGGGCCGGCTGGCCACCGTCGACGGCCTGAAGAGCGTCGACATCAGCGTGACGACCGTCGACGGCGTCGTTACGCTCGCGGGCGTGCTGCCGACCAAGATCGCCGTGAAGAAGGCGATCGCCGTGTCGCGCGCGGTCAAGGGCGTGAAGCACGTCGACGCATCCGGCCTGAAGGCGAAGGCCTGACCTCCCGGCGCGGCACGCCACCGCGCCTTTTATCCCCGCACGACAAGGAGCACACCATGAACGAGGACAAGATCAAGGGCCAGTGGAAGCAGCTCGCCGGCAAGCTGAAGGCCAAGTGGGGCAAGCTGACCGACGACGACCTGAAGGTGGCCGACGGCAATCGCGAGTATCTGGCCGGCAAGATCCAGGAGCGTTACGGCATCGCCCGCGACGCGGCCGAGAAACAGTTGAAGGAATTCGACCGCGAGCTGTGATGCGATAGCGCATCAATGCAACCACCGCGGCGCCGACGGCGTCGCGGCCACCAGGACAACGACATGGGCAAATACCTGATCGCCTGGCTGCTCGGCGTGCCGGTCGGGCTGCTGGTGCTGTTCTATCTGATCACGCACATCTTCTGACGGCACGGCGCGCGGCATGCGCCAGCCGCCTTCCTGTCTCCCCATCTCACTGACGACCGTGACGCCGTGATCCGGCGTTCGCCCGGTCGCACGCATTCCGCTCTGCATGACGGGCCGCCCAACGCAAATCGGGCAGGACGCGTGTGCGTCCTGCCCGATCGGCTCACTTCTTCCGTAAGCGGTACGCCCCGCTTTCGCTGCGTTACTTCGCCGCGTTCGCCGTCATCTTGAAGATGCCCTGTGCGTTACCCGCATCGAAACGCAGGTCGGTCACCCAGCGGCGCGCCGCCTGGTCGAACGTGCGCTTGCGCGTGATGAACTCGTAGAACGAACCCGGCACGTTGCGCTTCACCGTGCCGCCGTCGCGCGTGCGGAATTCGCGCTCGACGGTATCCGCGCGATACGCGGTCTGGAACACGCGGCCCGAGCGCGAACGCTCGACTTCCGGCTTCATCGGCCGGCCCTTCGCCTTCTCGTCGTCGGACAGCTTGAACACGTCGGCGACGCGGTCGGTCGCGTGGTTGAACGCATTGCCTTCGGTCGAGATCCACGCCATTTCCGCCGATTCGAGCAGCAGCGTTTCGTAGTCGAGCTCGTTCGGCAGGTCGTGCTGGCGCGCGAACGCGCCGACGATCTCCGGCAGCAGCGCGTGCGCGGCCTCCAGCGACAGCCAGCCTTCGCGCTCGACTTCCCACAGCAACGCGACAGCCGCCGGCGACAGCGGATCGCGCGACGTGCTCACGACGTTCGTCACGGCCTGCTGGAATTCCTTCGAGAAACGTTCCGGATGCAGTTCGCTGACGAAGAACTGCGCGATTTCGTCCGGCGCGTCTTCATGCGCATACGCGCGGCCCGTCATGCCCAGCTTGTCGAGCGGGTAGCGGCCGTTCAGGCGAAAGCCGAGCGGACGCAGGATGCGCGTGAACGCGGCCTCTCCCGGCGGCAGCGCGCCCGTGTTCGGCCAGCGCACCGTGCGCAGCGCGCCGTGGTCGAAATAGACCGAGCCACCGCTTTCGATCGCGTCGGCCGTATACGCACGGCCGTTCGCCGACCGTTCGAGCAGCCCTTCGAACAGCGCCATGTTCATCGCCTGCGCGATTTCCGCGCGCGTCACGACGCCGTCTTCCCATTCTTCGAGGATGGCCGGCATGTTCAGGGTCGAGAACAGGGCGTCGGTCTTCGCCTGTCCCAGCAGCTTCGTCAGCAAGCTCTCGATATTCGGATTGCGCATCAGGATTCTCGTCTCGGGGGACCGCCGGCAAACGTGCCGGCAACTCGTCGGCCGGCTGCCCTACGGGCGCCTGACCTTGCGTGGGGAGCATTATTCAAAGGGTTGCAGCCGGGCGTAAAGCGAGATTAAATTGATATGTGATGAGTTTTTGGAATTATTGACTGTCCCTGGCTCCGCTCGCCGGCCCGCACCGGGCAGGCCCGTTCGTCAGACGAATCGAACATCATGCGCAAATTCAAGATCCCCAACATGGGCGCGCTCGTGGCTTTCGAAGCCGCCGCGCGCCACGAAAGCTTCACGCACGCGGCCAAGGAGCTGTTCCTGACCGAAAGCGCGGTATCGCGCCAGATCGCGACGCTTGAAGCCAGCCTCGGTGTGCGGCTGTTCGCCCGCGTGAAGCAGCGCGTCGTGCTGACGCGCGCCGGCAAGCTGTACGGCACGCAGGTGCGTCGCGCGCTGGAGGCGCTCGACCGCGACACGCTGTCGATCATCGCGCACGGCAGCGGCGGCGGCTACCTGGAGCTGGCGGTGCTGCCGACCTTCGCGTCGCACTGGCTGATCCCGCGCATCAAGAGCTTCTACGACCGCACGCCCGATGTACGCGTGAACATGGGCAGCCGCACCGACCTGTTCTCGTTCGAGGACACGCACTTCGAGGCCGCGATCCACTACGGCAAGCCGACCTGGCCCGGCACGTCGTCCGACTACCTGTTCGGCGAGGAAGTCGTGCCGATCTGCTCGCCCGCGCTGCTCGACGGGCCCGTGCACAGCGTCGAGGATCTGCTCGCGTACCCGCTGCTGCACTCGACGACTCGCCCCGGCGCGTGGGCGCAGTGGTTCGAGACGCACGGGGTCGAGGACATCCGCACGATGCAGGGCGTGCGCTACGAGCTGCACACGATGCTGATCAGCGCGGCCGCGGCCGGGCTCGGCATCGCGCTCGTGCCGAAATTCTTCGTCGAGGAACAGTTGCAGCAGCTCGGGCTGGTGGTGCCGTGCGACGCGGCAACCGTCGGCGATTCCGCGTACTACCTCGTGTATCCGACGGAGTTCAGCCACAGCAAGCCGCTGGAGCTGTTTCGCGGCTGGCTGCTCGAGCAGGCGAGCGCGTATGCGTCGCCGGATCCCGATGCGGATGGCGACGATATGGTGGATGACGAGGACGTCGAGTAACGGCGCGGCCGCGCCAGTCTTATGGCGCGGTGGCGCCGCACGCATGTCGCGTCGGCGGACTGGCCTTCACGACCTTCACCAGCCGCGCGTGATCAGGCTCCTCCAGCCCCGGACACACCGTGTCCAGATCGCGAATCACGAGCGTCGCGCTCCCGTCGAACCGGCACACGCCTTCGGGTTGCGCGGCGGGCAGCCGCAAACTGCGCCGTGCATCGCGCTGGTTCATGAACCGGATCACACCGGCGCGTTGCGAACGGTCCGGCAGGCGCCGCGCCGATGCGTCGTCCTCCTCGAACCACACCTCCGGCCCGATCGTTTCGTCGCCGTAATCGAGCGCGTAACGGCCCGACAGCGTGATCGTCCGGCCGACGTGCACCGAATGGCATTCGGGTTCGGCATCGGCCGGGATCGTCTGCGCGCGCGCCGCGACCGCGCCGCAAGCGAGCCACAACAGCGCGCACAGCACGCGGGCGCGGCCGGTCATGCTCAACACATCAAGCGATTGGCGGATCATGGGCAGTAACGTGCGGCGCGTCGTGACGAAGACCCGCATTGTCACCTGACGCGCGCATCGCGTGCATTACATGTGCCACTTCACCGTGGCGGTCAGCGTACGCGGATCGCCGGGCATGTTGTACAGGTCCGCATTGCCGTGCGCGGCAATGAAGTAGCGGCGATCGAACAGGTTGTCGAGCGTGAGCGTGACGTCGACCTTCTTGCTGCGATACCCGGCGCCCAGGTTGAACACGGTGAACGACGGCAGCGTGACGAGGTCGCTCGCCGACGTATAGCGCGCCGACTGGAACTGCATGCCGGCCGCCGCATAGAAGCCGTACGGCAGCTCGCGCTTCACCCACAGGTTCGCGCTGTGGCGCGGCATCAGCCCCGGCGTGTTGCTCGACACCGCGACGCCGGCCGCCGTCGATTGCGCGGAACCGTCGACCGTCCCGTTCAGGTACGCGTAGCCCGCATACACCGACCACTTCGGCGCGATCTCGCCGGTGAAGCCCAGTTCCATCCCGTGCACGTGCTGCGTGCCGATCGGCAGCGCATAGCCGGGATTCGCCGGGTCGCCGATCTGCTGGTTGGTCTGGCGCATGTCGAACAGCGCGACGCTGGCCGTCGCCTTGCCGCCGAGGTCGAAGCGCGAGCCGACTTCATACGCGGTGGTTTTCTGCGGCGCGAGCGCGGCGCCGTTCGAGAACGCGCCGGCACTGATCAGCGTATCGGCCAGCGGCGAGAACGACTGGCTGAACGACCCGTACAGCGTCAGCCAGTCGAGCGGTTCGTAGATCAGGCCGACGCGCGGGCTCCACGCGTGATCGGTGCGGTCGAGGTTGACGTTCGACGCGGTGTAGTCGTGGCGGATCTGGTTCAGGTAATCGAAGCGCAGCCCCGCGAGCACCTTCCAGTGCTCGGTCAGCGAGATCAGGTCCTGCGCGTAGACGCCGGCGAGCCCGACGACGGTCGACGCGTTCGTCTTTGCCCGCGCGCCGGTCGGCACGCCGGGCAGCACCACCTGCTGCGGATTGAAGAGATCGTAGGTCGCGACCTTCGACACGCTGTAGATCGTGTCGAACTTCTGCTGCTGCGACAGCTCGAGCCCGTACAGCAGCTCGTGGCGCATGCCGAACAGCGACGTCTTCTGCGTAAGCTCGAACATCCCGTCGATGCCGTGGTCGGTGCGCTGGCGCGTCGACTGGTCGAGCGTCACGACCGGGTGCGCGGCGGTCTTGATCGGCTCGTACGTCACGTAGTTCTTGCGTTCGAGCGAGAAGTCGTACGCGCGGATCGCGCCATGGAACGACAGCGAATCACTGAAGCGGTGATCGAGCGACACCGTCGCGCTCTTCGCGGAGATGTCGTTGTACGAGCTGTTCGCCGCGTCGGCCGAGCCGTAGTACGTGTTGATCGGCACGTTGACCGGCCGGCCGAGATACGCGGGCAGGCCCTGGTCGGACGTGCGGCGATCATGCAGGTAGTCGAATTCGACGTTCAGCACGGTGTCGCGGTCGAGCTTGAACTGCGCGGACGGCGCGATCGCCTGACGGTTGAGCTGGAACTGGTCGCGGAAGCTGTTCGAGTTCTCGGCCGCGCCGGTGATCCGGAAACGCGCCGCATCGTTCGCGTTCCAGCCGAGGTCGAATTCGCCGCGCCGCTCGCCGCGCGTGCCGAGCGTCACGCCCACGTCGCGCACCGGGTTCGCCTCCGGCCGCTTCAACACGCGATTCACGATGCCGCCTGCCGAGCCGCGCCCGTACAGCACGGCCGCCGGGCCCTTCAGCACTTCCACGTGGTCGACGTTCGACAGGTCGCGATAGTAGAGCGCATCGTCGCGGATGCCGTCGACGTACTGGTCCGTGATGCTGTTGAAACCGCGTATCGTGATCTGGTCGCGCTGGCCGTCGCCGACCGAGAAGCCGACGCCCGGCACGTTGCGCAGCGCATCCTGCATCGACGTCGCGTTCTGGTCCTCGATCACCGCGTGCGGCACGACGTTCACCGTCTGCGGCACGTCCATCAGCGACATGTCGGTCTTGGTCGCCGCGCGCGAGTGGCCGCCGTCGTACGACGCATGCTCGGCTGCCGCATTGATGGAGATCGCGGGCAAGGTCGCCGCGGCATCGCTCGCCTGCGCGAAGGAGGTGCGTGCGCCGGCCAGCGACGTGGCGATCAGAAGCGCATGGCACGCGCTCGTGTTGAGTTTCATCGTTGAAGTAGAGGCTGAGGGAAAACGGCGAACGGAAACGCATCCGGCCAACGCGCGAACCACGCTGAGAATCGGCTGGCGAAATCCTTTCCGTGAACAAGAAGCGGCGCGCGAGGGATCGCCTCGTCGCGCTGGCGGGCCCGTGAATGGCCGGCGCGGATGGCTGCCGGCCGGCAGGACCGGCACGAAAGAAGCCGTGACGCTCCGTCACGGCCCGTAACGGAGCGAAATATTAAACGAGAATGATTCGTATTTTTAGTTAATTTTCAACATGTCGCCTGCCCGCAACGTGCATGCGCGTGGCGCTCTGCATTCCTGACGAATGCCTTTCTGTTTCGGGCTTTAATGCGACTTTTGCGTAATAAAAACGAAAGAATTCCATCGGCCACATCAGGCGATGAAAGGCAAGGTAAAAGGCGGGATTCGGGAGACGACGGCGACGAGACTGGAGAGGATCACGAAGCATCCGTCGAAGCAGGCGGAACGCATTCGATGTCCGGTGCGCGCCGGACCGGGCAACCCCGACCCGGCGCTCCGGGCAGCCGACCTCGCATCGGCAACGCGGCGGACCTACTTCCGTTCTTCACTACATATGCTCTCAGGCTCACTTCATTTTTTTCTTCGCCGCGAAGCGCCATTATCCGCGCAATCCGGCCCAAGGGAAACGTTTGCGGGTGCGGTTGGCGTGTTATACCAAGCATTCGGCAACAGTCTTTCTGAATGCTTACGGTGCATGCGGCTTGGCTCGGTAAATCTTGCATTCGCGTCGGCGTTCCTTTTTAATGGAACTGGTTCCATTCGTTGATTCGGCCATGGTCACGCGTGACGCGTCGTCGTCCGCGCGTCATGATGCCGATTCAGGATCGAGGATCACCCAGCTCAGGATTCGCATCGCCCGTCCTTCCCGGACACCCCGTCAAACGAGACCGTCATGCCCGATTCCGCCTCCCTGCAGCAGCTGTTTCCCGCCTTTCAGGACATCCCCGCCGAGTATCGGCTGGCTTCACCGATTCACCAGCGCGTGTCGCTCGTCGACGGCGAATTGCGGCCGTGGGACGGCACAACCAAGACCGTGCTGTCGCCCGTGTGCGTGCGCCAGGCGGACGGCAGCGTCGAGCAGGTCGAGATCGGCAGCTACCCGGTGATGGGCGAAACGGAAAGCGACGCGGCGCTCGACGCCGCGGTGCGCGCGTACGACGCCGGCCGCGGCGAGTGGCCGACGATGAAGGTCGAGCAGCGCATCGCGTGCATGCAGGACTTCATCAAGCGGATGGTCGCGCAGCGCGAGCTGGTGGTGAACCTGATCATGTGGGAGATCGGCAAGAGCCTCGCCGATTCGCAGAAGGAGTTCGACCGCACCGTCACGTACATGACGCAGACGATCGACGCGCTGAAGGAGCTCGACAACGCGAACTCGCGCTTCGTGATCGCCGAAGGCACGATCGGCCAGATCCGCCGCACGCCGCTCGGGGTCGTGCTGTGCATGGGCCCGTACAACTATCCGCTGAACGAGACTTTCGCGACGCTGATCCCCGCGCTGCTGATGGGCAACACCGTGGTGTTCAAGCCGCCTCAGTACGGCACGCTGCTGTTCGAGCCGCTGCTCGAAGCGTTCCGCGACGCGTTCCCGAAGGGCGTGATCAACACGATCTATGCGCCGGGCGCGGTGGTCGTGCCGCACATGCTGGCGTCGGGCAAGATCAACGTGCTCGCGCTGATCGGGTCGAGCAAGGTGGCCGACCACCTGAAGAAGCAGCATCCGAAGTCGCACCGGCTGCGCGCGATCCTCGGCCTCGACGCGAAGAACGCGGCGATCGTGCTGCCCGACGCCGATCTCGACCTCACCGTGAAGGAATGCCTGCTCGGCGCGCTGTCGTTCAACGGCCAGCGCTGCACCGCGCTGAAGATGCTGCTCGTGCACCGCTCGATCGTCGACGAATTCCTGAAGCGCTTCACCGCCGCGCTCGAACAGTTGAAGATCGGCATGCCGTGGGAGAAGGGCGTCAGCATCACGCCGCTGCCCGGTATGCATCGCACGGCCTACATGACGGACGCGATCGACGACGCGAAGGCCAAGGGCGCGCAGGTCGTCAACCATTCGGGCGGCGAGTTCAGCAAGACGCTGTTCTATCCGGCTGTCGTGTACCCGGTGTCGGAAGGGATGAAGCTGTATCGCGAGGAACAGTTCGGGCCGATCATTCCGGTGGCGACGTTCGACGACGTCGACACCGCGCTCGACTACGTGACGACGTCGGATCACGGCCAGCAGGTCAGCATCTTCGGTTCCGATCCTGCGCAGATCGGCGCGCTCGTCGATCCGCTCGTGAACCAGGTGTGCCGCGTGAATATCAACTGCCAGTGCCAGCGCGGACCCGACGTATTCCCGTTCGCCGGCCGCAAGGATTCGGCGGAAGGCACGCTGTCGGTGAGTGACGCGCTGCGCGCGTTCTCGATCCGCTCGATGGTCGCGGCGAAGCAGACCGAAGGCAGCAAGCAGCTGCTCGACTCGATCGTGTCGGATCACTACTCGAAGTTCATCAATACGGGCTTTATTTTCTGAAGCGAGCCGTTCGCGAAAAAGCCGCTGCACACGCCCGTGCAGCGGCTTTTTTTGCGCCTGCGCGTGACTACGCCCGAACCGGGAACGTCAACGCGTCCAGCTCCAGCGGCCCGCCGGTCAGTTGAACCGGGCCTTCATCGCCGATCAGCACCGTATCGGAATGACGGAAGCCGCCGACACCCTCGATATAGATACCCGGCTCGATCGTCAGGCACATCCCCTTCTCGATCGGCCGGTCGTAGCCTTCGGCGAAGAACGGCGCCTCGTGCGCGGTGACGCCCATCCCGTGCCCGGTCCGGTGCAGCATCCGGTCGCCCATCCCCGCGCGACGAAAATAGTCGTTGACCTTGCGATCGACGTCACTCAGCAACGCGCCGGGCATCGCTGCGTCGAACGCGATCCGTCGCCCTTCCGACATCACGTCGAACGCGCGCCGCGCCGCGTCGGGCACGTGACCGAGGAAGAAGGTCCGCTCGACTTCCGCGCCGTAGCCGTTCATCACCGCATTGACGATCGACACGTGCGGGCCGCCCTCTTCCATCCGCATGTCGATGTTGCTGAAGTTGTGCGGATCGTGCGACACGCTGCCCGGCTGGAACACCGCGACGATCCGCGTGGCCAACGGGTTCAGCGACGGATCGTCGGCCAGCAGCCGCTGCATGATGAAACCGCGAATACGCGACGACATCTCCGCCATCCCGAGGCCCGGGCGCGCTTCGCTCAGCAGCAGGTTGTGCGCATCGGTGGCGATCCCGCACGCATACACGTGGCGGCCGATCTCGTAGTCGGACTTGATCATCCGCACGTCGTCGATGATGTCGATGCACACGCGCTCGCCCGGCGTCTGCGCATAGACCTGCAACGGACACACCGACTCGACGCCAACGCGTTCGCCCGGCCCGAACAGCGCCTTGAAACGGTCGCTCCATTCGCGCCCGGCCGGCGCCGGGAATTCGAAATACGGGATCAGTTCGAGTTCGCCGATCGAGCGCGTTCGCACATGCGGCTGCTCGAGCTGCGGCACGACGAACTGCGGCGGGCCGCTGCGCGAGATGACCAGCACGAACGGCCGCTCGTGCACGATGTTCGCGAAATTCGTCAGGTAGTAGATGTTGTCCGGCGAGAACGCCACATAGCGATCGAGGCCGGCTTCCGCCATGCGAGCGCGCACGCGGTCGAGGCGCCCTTTGAGTTCCGCCTCGCTGGGCGGTGCAAAGGTGGGTTTGAACTTCATGCGTGACTTCTCCTGTTGAGGGTGAGGGGGCGGCCGCACGAGCCGGTCATTGCGATATCGCCGTACCTGTACATTTAATTCGTTGTCCTTCATTTCAACAACACAAACGTCGACTGAATCAAGCTCGCTTATTCGCTAGGCATGCGTCGGAATCCGAGCAGCGCGACCAGGCTCACGACCGACACCGCGACGATGTACAGCGCGGGCGACGCCTTGTTGTGCGTGATCGCGATCAGCCACGTGACGATCAGCGGGGAAAAACCACCGAAGACCGTCGTCGGGATGTTGTACGACACCGCAAGCCCGGTGCTGCGCACCGCGGCCGGGAACGCGCGCGCGGCCAGCGCGGGCACCAGCCCGACGAGCACGCCCATCGGCGCGGCGGCAGCGGCCTGCATGATCAGCAGGTTGCGCAGCGAAGGGCTCGCGATGACCCACAAATAGAGCGGCAGCGTGATCGCGGACAGCACGACGATCGCGGCCGCGACCATCGCGACCGGCCGGCGCCAGATGTCGCCGAGCAGGCCCGCGACCGGCGCGATCGCAACCATCACGATGCCGGCGACCGTCGTGCTCATGAACGGCGCGGACATTGGCAACCCGAGCTGCTTCACCGCGAACGTCGGCATGTAGATCAGGTACATGTAGAACGCGGCGGTGCTGACGATCGTCACGCCGATCGCCGCGAGGAACGACGCGAGGTGCTCGCCGAACAGGCGCTTGAGCACCTGCGCGACCGGCAGCGCTTCGCCGTGCACGAACGCATCGGTTTCCGACACGCTCCTGCGGATGTAGAAGCCGACCGGGCCGATCAGCAGGCCGACCACGAACGGCACGCGCCAGCCCCAGCTTTCGAGCTGATGCGGGCTGAGCGACGTCGTCAGGATCGTGCCGATCGTTCCGCCCAGCACGATGGCGAGCATCGTGCTCGACATCTGCAGGCTCACGAAGAAATTGCGTCGATGCGGCGGCGCCTTTTCCGCGAGGAAGGCGACGGTGCTGCCGAATTCACCCGATGCCGCGAAGCCCTGCACGAGCCGCGCCAGCACGAGGATCGTGGCGCCGAGCCAGCCGGCCTGCGCATAGGGCGGCGCCACCGCGATCGCGGCCGTGCCGGCCAGCATCAGCCAGATCGTGACGGACATCGCCGCCTTGCGGCCGTACCGGTCGCCGTACAGCCCGAGCACGACGCTGCCGAGCGGCCGCACGACGAACCCCACGCCGAAGGTTGCCGTCGCGAGCAGCAGCGACCCGACCTGCCCGGCCACCGGGAAAAACAGCTTCGCGATCACGCTGGCGAAATAGCCGTAGATCACGAAGTCGAACCACTCAAGCGCGTTGCCTGCCGCGGCCGCCGCGACGTCGCGCATCGTGCCTGCCCGCGCGGACGGCTGCGCCGCCGCCGAACGGCGATCGAGCGCGATGGCGCCGGCCGGATTCACTGCATCCTCTTTCATCGTTTGTCTCCTCCCTCTGCTGGCTGCAGTGGTTTCGGGCTCATGTTCGATGCGCACCGTTACCGCGTCCAACGGATTTCCGGAATATGATCATCACCAGCGTGAATAACGGTGCGAGCGCGGCGCGCGACTTCGTCGCGGCGCCAGCCGGCTCTCCGCAAGGGCAAACGCGGCCTTGCACGAACGGCCCGCGGCCCGGACACTGGCCGCCACGATGTGCCGGCTCCCGACGCCACGCGCGGGATGCCGGCACCCGAATGGGAGATGTGCGATGAAGGATGTGTTCCGCCAGCTCGACCTCAACCTGCTGCGCGTGTTCGCGGCATTGATGGCCGAAGGCAACGTCACGCGCGCCGCCGAACGGCTCGCGCTTTCACAGTCGGCGGTCAGCAATGCGCTGCGCAGGCTGCGCGAATCGCTCGACGACGTGCTGTTCGAGAAGACCGTCTCGGGTGTGCGGCCGACCGCGCGTGCGCGCGAGCTGTGGTCGGCGGTCCAGCCGCACTTCGACGCATTGAAGCAGGCGATCTCGCCGGACCAGTTCGACCCGCAAAAGCATCGGGGCACCTTCACGATCGCGATGTCGGACTACTCGGTCGAGCGCATCATGCCGCGCCTCGCGCAGTACATGGGTACACATGCGCCATCGATGCGGATCGAGCTCACGCCGTTCAGCGTCGCCGACCTGCCGGCCATGTTCGACCGCGGCGGCGTCGACCTTGCGATCGGCGGCTACCTGAACGATTCGAGCCCGAGCAGCGGCGTGCGCACGCACGAGATGTGGCCGATCCACTGGAGCTGCCTGATGCGCAAGGATCACCCGCTCGCGAAGGGGCCGCTCACGCTGAAGCGCTTTCTCGCGGCGCGGCATCTCGACGTCGGGTTTTCCGGCATGCGGGTGCCGGTGTACGACAGCCTGCTCTCCGCGCACGGCCTGCAGCGCAATCTCGTCCTCACACTGAATGCGTACTCGCCCGCGCTGGCGATCATCCGGGAGTCGGATTTCATCGGCGTGCTGCCGACCACGCTGCTCGATCTGTCGATCCACGAAAAGGAACTGGTGTCGCGGCAACCGCCGGTGCGCATGCCCGCGCGGCCTTACTGCGTGATCTGGCATCAGCGCTGGGACAGCCATCCCGCGCACCGCTGGCTCCGGCAGACGATCGTGTCGCTGTTCACGCGCCCGACGGAGCCGCCGGGCGACGCCGTGCGTTCGACCACGCGACGCGCCGCCCGCTAGATCTGCGGGCGTCCCGCCTTAAACGTTCGACACCAGCAGCCGGATTCCCGCCACGCCGAACACGACGGCAAGACATGCTTCCATCGCGCGCCGGCCGCGCACGTACAGCCGGCGCGCACCGTCCATCGAGAACACGAGTGCGTAACCGCCGAACACCAGGCACCCGATCACGATGCAGCCCGGCACGACAGCGCCGTGCGACGCGCCCGCGCCGTTCGACGACAGCGCGACGATCGACACCCACACGAGGATCGCTTTCGGATTGGTCAGGTGCAGCATCGCGCCGCGTACATAGAAGCGCGACAGCCGTTGTTCACCTGCCGCATTCAGCGATGCCGCCGCCTTGCCCGACCACGCCGTGCGCCCCGACTTGAACGCAAGCCACAGCAGGTACAACCCGCCGAACAGCTTGATCGCGACCAGCAGCTTCGACCACGCCAGCAGCGCGGCCGACACGCCGAGCGCCGCGACCGTCGCCCAGAACATCGACCCTGAAATGACGCCGAGCGCGAACGCGAGCGCCGCCTTGCGGCCCTGGTTCGCGGCAACCGACATGATCGCGAGATTGCTCGGCCCGGGGCTGGCCGTACCGATGAAATAGGCCGTGTAGGCCAGCAGCAGGTTGGCCGAGAAGAAGGCGTGGACGCTCATGTCGAACCTCGCAGGGATGATCAGGGGATTGTTGGCAAACACGCGCCGTCTGCCCATGGACAATTGGCCGACAATTCGCTGGGCCAGTTGGGCGGTCGCCAAACCGGATCGCCGCGCGAATCCGTCTCGGTTTTGAAACACCCGTCACATTCGCCATCGGCTTTCGCCGACCTGGGCGGCCGTGCCGCACCACCGCCTCCGGCACGTCGAACGCTTGGCAGGCGCAGGCGGCACGCACATGCCGGTGCGTTTCGTCAGACCAACGGGGAACCACGCGACGCGTTTTATCGCGGCGTTACGTTACATCCATGAAGCATTTCGCCTCGCCACACCGTCTCGCGACCCTCACGCGTATCGCACCGCGCATGTAGATGGCCCCCTCGATCACCTTCGCCATCCAGTACCGGCGGGACTCGCCGCCCCGCGTCGCACCATGGCTCAACATTACTCAACAATCGTCTCGCGGCGCTGGTACGGAACCTGCATTCCATTCGGGGGACAACCGCGCCGATCACCGCGCATACACGAACCCACGCTCGGGCGCATCCACCGGATACGCCCGAACGATCCGAGCAAGTTACGAGGCCCGTCATGAATGCGCTGCCCAATTCGTCCGACACGTCGTTCCAGCTCTTTCTCGCAAAGCTGCTCGAACAGCCGTTACCCGACTGGACCGAAAAACAGCAGATGGAACTCGAGATGGCACGCTCGCTGTCCACCGAAATGGTCCACCTCGCCGAGGACATGCGCGGCCACACGCCCGATCTCGCGCGCTGCCTCGTGCTGCTCCGCTACGCGAAGGTGCTCGACTTCATGCTGACGTCGCTCGCCGCGCACCGCGACATTCACCCGCAGACACTGCGCACGCTGTTCCGGCTCGCGAACCTGAAAGTCGACGATGCGTATCCGGCTTGAGCCGGCGCAATGCATCGGCTGCCGCGGGCGTCACGCACGCCCACGGCGGCCCTTCCCGATTCGCGGCGCGCGCATGTCTGATAACCTCGCCGCATGATCCCCAGGAACCGGAAATCCCGACTGGCCGGTGCGCTCGGCGTGTTCGTGAAACGCTACGGCCGCAAGGCGCAGAAGCGTCTCGACCCGAACGATCGCCGCTACGATCACGACGTCGAGCGGACGATGCGGCGCTTGTCGCCGGCGGACCTGTCCGATCTGCTGGCCGACGATGACGGCAGCGCGGGCGACGCCAAGGCCGAGGCCGGTTTCGCCGATGTGAGACGCACGCCGTGAACGCTGTCGACTTCGACCAGATCTGGCCGGCCATCTGCGAAACCCCTGCCTGGTCCGTGACAAAAGGCCAGGGCAGCTTTCTCACGTTCGAATTCGGGCAACCCGCGCTGCATGTCCGGGAGCCGCTCGCCGGCTCGCCCGGCCTGTCCGCGACGGCGCGGGACAGGCTCGCGTCGCGGCACGTGACGGTGGCCGGCAACGGGCATCTGTGGATCTGCTACTGCCATTGGTCGATCGCGCTCGACGGTCACGAGCTCGCGCACAGCGAATCCCGATCCGGCGACATCGCGGCCGCCGCACAACGGCTCGACGGACAGATCCTGCAATCGGTCGCGCCCTGCGCCCAGCCGGGATCGTGGGCGTTCGACTTCGACCTCGGCGGCAAGCTGACGACCTGGCCGTACGGCGACGAACCGGCCGACGAACAGTGGCATCTGTACGACCGGCGCTCGGGCAACGTGCTGACCGCCCGAGCGGACGGCACCTGGTCGTATGGCCCGGCGAACGCGCCGCCCGACAGCGGATCGTTCGGTTCCGAATAGCCGCCGCGCGCGCCCCATCCGCTTCCGGCAGCACGCCGGGCTGATGCCGCGCATCAGCGTGACGGCCCGCCCCTCCCCGCAAACGGAGGTACAATCGCGCGCCATGAACGCACTTCGCCGCTTCCTGCTCCGGCAAGGCGTCGCGCGACAGCTTCTGTGGGGGTTCCTCCTCGTGACGCTGCTGTCCCGCGCGCTGATGTCGGGCGCCGTGATGCTCGATCCGGACGGTCCGGATGCGGGCTCGGTGGTGCTGTGTTCGGGCCGCGGCCCGCTGATCGTCAATGTGGCCGCACTCGCCGCCCGTTTCGATGCCGGCGCGCCGATCACACCGGCCAACGACGCGCGGGCGCTCGCCGATGCGCTCAAGCATGACGCGCATGTCGACAACACGGCGTCGTCCGGAAACGGCGACAGCCTGTGCGCATTCGGTGCCGCGCTGTTCACGGCGCTGGCGTCGTTCGTGGCGTTGGTGCTGCTGTTTCCCGCCGCCGCGCCGCGGCGCTTCCGAATTCGCTTCGACAGTATTCCCATCGTGCGATCGATCTTCGACGATCGCCCCCCCTCCCGCGCGCCTCCCCTGTTCTGCTGACGGTTCCGCCCAGCGGCTCGTGCACGTCGACGTGCATGGGCCTGCATGCCGTTCGTCTCACACGACCTGATTCAAGCGTTCACCCGCATGCCCGCCTCGCGCGGGCGACGCCGTCATGCGCCCCATCTGCGCATGGCGCCGCGCCGCCCGTTCCGTCGCTGCGCGCAGGCGGGTGCAACGCGCGTTGACGTCCGCCGGCCCGCGCCGGCGTGGCCGCTCAACGAACACGAGGAGCTGACACCATGTCGACCACCGTCGAGCGAGCCATCTCGCCCGCCCAATCCGCCCACGCCGGTTACCGGACGCTCTGGCGCTGGCACTTCTATGCCGGCCTGTTCGTCATGCCGTTCCTGGTGGTCCTCGCGATCACCGGAACGCTCTATTGCTTCCAGCCGCAGATCGAGCCGCTGCTGTATCCGCACCGGCTCGTCGTCGAGCCGCGCGCCACGCCGCGACTCGATTCCGACGCGCTGCTCGCGAGCGCGCGCACCGCGATGCCGGCCGGCGCGACGCCGGTGTCCGTCCAGGTCTCGACCGCGCCGGACCGCAGCGCCGAATACGTGTTCCGGCTGCGCGACGGCAGCCGCGAGAGCGTGTACGTGAACCCGTACGACGGCAGCGTGCTCGGCACGCTGAGCGTCGAGAACCGCTTCATGCAGATCGACCGGATGCTGCATCGCAAGCTGCTGCTCGGCAAGACGGGCGAGCTGCTGATGGAGCTCGCCGCATGCTGGACCTTCGTGATGATCGGCACCGGCATCGCGCTGTGGTGGCCGCGCGGCACGGCACGCGTCGGGCAGGCACTGCGCCCCGACCTGTCGCTGCGCGGCCGGCCGCTGTGGAAAAACCTCCACGCGACGGCCGGCATCTGGCTCGCGGCCGGCACGGTCGCGTTCATCCTGACGGGGCTGCCGTGGTCGGGCTCGTGGGGCAAGAACTTCAAGGCGCTGGCCGCGACCGTGAACCTCGGCGCGCCGGAAGGCGCATGGGGCGGCGGGTCGGTGCGCTCGACGCGCCCCGGTGCCGCCGCGGCGCCCGCGCCTGCCCAGGCCGCCGCGCCGGCCGGCCATCACCACGAATCCGGCGAGTCGATGCCGGGGATGGTGATGGACGACTTGCCGTTGCCGCAAACGCCATGGGCGGTCGGCAACGTGCCCGTCCCGCATTCGCCGTCGGCGCCGACGCCGGCACCGCTGCCGCTGGCGCGCGCGATCGCGATCGTCGCGGGCCTCGGCGTGACGAGCGGCTACACGCTCGCGCTGCCGTCCGGCGCGGACGGCGTGTTCACCGCGTCGTACTTCCCGGACGACCCGAAGGCCGAGCGGACGATCTACATCGACCAGTACAGCGGGGCCGTGCTGAAGGACATCCGCTATGACGACTACGGCGCGGTGTCGCGGGCCGTGTCGTACGGCACGTCGCTGCACATGGGCCGATACTTCGGGCTCGCGAACCAGATCATCTGCGCGGTGCTGTCGCTCGGGCTCGCCGCGATGGCCGTCACGGGCACCGTGATGTGGTGGAAGCGCCGCCCGGCGGCCAAGTTGGGCGCGCCGTCGCGCGAACGGGGCGCACCGCCGATGCGAGGCTGGATCGCGGGGCTCGTGCTGCTCGGCATCGTCTTCCCGCTGATGGGCGCGACGATCGTCGCGGTCTGGTTGATCGACCGTCTGCTGTTCGGCCGTGCGGCGCGCGCGGCAGCCTGATACATCGCGCGCCGGCGCACGATATGCGCCGACGCTCCAGGCCCGGGCCACCGCGTGGCTCGGGCTGTTCGCGCTCGTGCTCGCGCTCGTCGCGCCGCTGATCTCGCAACTACGCGCGGCGGCATCCGATGACGGCTTGCCGGCCGCGCCGATCTGCTCGGCAACCGGCAACACGCTCGTGGCGCACGCGGAACCGCATGCGCCGTCGGACGCACATTTCGACCGCTGCGGCTATTGCGGCCTGCTCGCCGGCCATCCGCCGCTGCATTACGCGGTGTTCCTGTCCGCTTCCCCGGCCGTGCGGCATGCGCCGCCCGAGCCGCTGATCCCTTCCGCCCACCGCCCGTCGAAGCGCTACGCACTCGCCGCGCGCGGGCCGCCTTCCGCCCGCGCCTGACGCACATCGCGACCGCGCCGCCGCTCACCGCGCGGCGCCGTCCGCTTCGCCTGCCCGCCCTGACGGTGCCCGATGCCGAACCCGCGCGCGTGACCACGCGCGGCGGCCGGCGCCGCGCATGGCGCGCATCGTGTCCGACTCATCGTCGTCACCCTGACCATACATACAACGACATGTTTCCCTTGACCCGTATTGCCGTCGCGCTGTCCGGCGCGATCTCCGTGCTCTCCGCGTCGGCCGCATGCGCACAAGACACCGCCGCGCCGGCCGACGCACCGGCAGCGTCGACGCTGCCCGCGATCAACGTCAACGCAACCCGCGAGATGGACTCACTGACGTCGAAATCGACCGGCAGCCTGAAACGCACGCTCGAGCAGACGGTTGGCTCGGTGGGCTTCGTCGATGCCGACAGCTACCGGAACACCTACGCGTTCACACTGCGCGACGTGCTGAAGGACGTGCCTGGCGTATTCGTCGAGAACCGCTACGGCCAGGAGCTGCGGCTGTCGATTCGCGGCTCCGGGATTGCCCGCTCGTACCACACGCGCGGCCTCGAGATCCTGCAGGACGGCATCCCGACCAACCTCGCGGACGGCAGCGGCGACTACTACCAGATCGATCCGCTCGCGCTGCAGGCGGTGCAGGTCTACAAGGGCGGCAACGGCCTCGCGTACGGAGCGTCGACGCTCGGCGGCGCGATCGACTTCATCACGCCGACCGCCCACACGGCCGACGCGCCGAACATCCTGCGCGTGGAAGGCGGCAGCTACGGCACGGTGCGCACGAGCGCGCAGATCTCGCGCGTGCTCGGCCCGCTCGATTTCCTCGCGAACTTCAGCGTCAATCACGCGGACGGCTATCGCGATCACGCGAAGGGGCAATACGAGCAGTTCAACGCGAACGTCGGCTACCGGTTCAGCCCGACGGTCGAGACGCGCTTCTATGTCGGCGTGTACGTCGTCGACCAGTTGCTGCCGGGCACGCTGTCGCTGTCCGACGCGCTGAACAATCCAACCAAGGCCGCGCCGAACGCGATATCGGGCGCCCAGGCGCGCAACACGCGCACCGAGCGGATCGCGAACCGCACCACGGTGAAGCTCGATTCGGGCGAACTGCAGTTCGACACGTGGGCGATCCACAAGAGCCTCTATCACCCGATCTTCCAGGCACTCGACCAGGACGGCTGGACCTACGGCTTCGCACCGCGCTACACGGGGCACCTGACGCTCGGCGGGATGCGCAACGACCTGATCGTCGGCGCGCGCTTCTTCGGCGGCCGCACGCAGGCGAACCAGTACGTGAACGTCAACGGCAACAAGGGGGCCCAGACGCTCGACTCGACGCAGACGGCGTTCAATTACGAGGCATACGTCGAGAACCGGCTGTTCTTCGTGCCGACCGTCGCGCTGATGACGGGCGTGAAGGTGCTGCACTCGGTGCGCGAGTACATCGACAACGGCGGGCTGCCGCGCAACCCGAACACCAAGTCGACGAACGCGAGCTACAGCGGCGTCAATCCGAAGCTCGGCCTGCTGTGGCAACCGGATGCGCACACCCAGGCCTACGTCGACATCACGCGCAGCCAGGACGTGCCCGACTTCACCGACCTCACGCAGACCTTCTCGAACACGACGCGCTTCACGCCACTCGCGGCGCAGCACGCATGGACGATCGAGTTCGGCACGCGCGGCTCGCGCGAGCGCGTGAGCTGGGACGTGACCGCGTATCGCTCGCTCGTGCGCGACCAGTTGCTGCAGTACACGACGAACCCGGATGTCCCGGCGTCGACGTTCAACGCGAACAAGACGGTGCTGCAAGGGATCGAGGCCGGCGCGTCGGTCGAGCTGCTGCGCAACGTCACCGGGCGCGGCGCGGGCGACAAGGTCACGCTGTCGGGCATCTGGAACCTGAACGACTTCCGCTTCAAGAACGACCCGCAGTACGGCAACAACCGGATCGCGGGCGTGCCGCTGAACGTGCTGCGCGCAACGCTCGGTTACGCACGGCCGAGCGGCTTCCACATCGCGGCGACGCTCGACTGGGTGCCGTCGGGCGCGTGGGCCGACGATGCGAACACGTTGCGCGTGCCGAGCTACACGCTGCTCGGGCTGCAGGCAGGCTACGACTTCCGCAACGGGCTGTCGCTGTTCGTCGACGCGCGCAACCTGACCAACAAGCGCTACGTGAGCGACATCAGCACGGTTGCGGATGCGCGCACCGCGAACACCGCGATCTTCTATCCGGGTGAAGGGCGCAGCGTGTTCGCCGGCATGCGATACGCGTTCTGATGCGTAGCCTTTCAAGAAACACCGCATTAAACAGATTCAAAGGATATCGAAACATGAAGTTCAGATTGATGTTGCCTGCCGCCTTGCTCGCGGTCTTCTCGCCCGCCGGGCAGGCACAGGAAAGCGACGCCGCTAGCGCCGGCGCCACGCTTGCGCCGATTCGCGTCAACGCACAGAAGGCGACGCCGCTCACGCAGCCGCTCGACACCGGCAGCCGCCTCGGCTTGACTTCGCTCGAAACGCCCGCGAGCGTCGAGCAGATCGATCGCAAGACGCTCGACACACGCGGCGACAGCTCGATCGTCGACGCGGTGAGCCGCGCCGCCGGCATCAGCGCGTCACCGCATCCCGGCAACGGCGGTTCGGAGCTCGGCGCGCGCGGCTTCGTTGGCGCGTCATCGGTCACGCAGCTCTATGACGGCGTGCGCCCGTATGGTGCGATCGGCATCACGTTTCCGTTCGACACGTGGTCGGTCGACCATATCGACGTGCTGCGCGGCCCGGCTTCGGTGATCTACGGCGAAGGCGCGATCGGCGGTGTCGTCAACATCGTGCCGAAGAAGCCGACGCGCGGCGCGATCCAGAACGAGCTGCAGGTCGGCGGCGGCACCGAGGGCACGGCGCGGGCCGCGTTCGGCAGCGGCGGCGCGATCAACGACAAGCTGTCGTACCGCTTCGACATCAGCGGCAACCGTTCGTCGAACTGGGTCGACCGCGGCAATTCGCGCAACCTGTCGTTCTCCGGTGCGCTGCACTACGACGTGACGTCCGACCTGTACGTGACGGCGTCGTACGCGCAGGGCTTCCAGCATCCGATGCAGTATTTCGGCGTGCCGCTCGTGAACGGTGCCCGCGATCGCGCACTCGACAAGAAGAACTACAACGTCGGCGACAGCGACATCGCGTTCCGCGACAGCTGGGCGACGGTGTCGGCGAACTGGCAGCCGAGCGACAGCCTGAACGTGACGAGCACGCTGTACCGGATGAAAAGCAACCGTCACTGGAAGGATGCGGAGTACTACACGTACCTGCCGTCGACCGCGCAAGTGCGGCGCAGCAGCTACACGGAGATCTTCCACGACCAGGAACAGTACGGCAACGTGACGGCGGCCACCGTCACCACCGCGCTGCTCGGGATGCGCAACACGTTCTCGACGGGCTTCGAGTTCAATCACACGACGTTCCAGCACGACAACAACTCGCCGTATTCGGGCACGTCGACGGTCGATCCGTTCAACTTCGATCCGGGCAGCTTCATCAACACGGCCGGCACCTATCCGAAGTACCGCAGCCAAGCGAACCAGTACGCGCTGTTCGCCGAGAACCGGCTGGAAATCACGCCGCGCTGGTCGGTGATCGGCGGGTTGCGCTACGACCACGCGAGCGTGAACCGCGACGATCTCGTGAACGGCGGCGCATTCACGAAGGTGTTCGCGAACACCGGCTGGCGCATCGGCACCGTGTACGACGTGCAGCCCGGCCTCGCCGTGTACGGCCAGTATTCGGTCGCGGCCGATCCGATCAGCTCGCTGCTGTCGCTGAATGCGTCGAAGACGAACTTCACGCTCGCGACCGGCCGGCAGTTCGAAATCGGCGTGAAGCAGTCGTTCCTCGGCGGCAAGGCGGAATGGACGCTCGCCGCGTACCGGATCGTCAAGAGCAATCTCCTGACGGCCGATCCGCTGAACCCGAACCAGTCGATCCAGATCGGCCAGCAGTCGTCGCGCGGGCTCGAGGCGACGGTCGGCGCGGAGATCGCGAAGGACTGGCGCGTCGACGCGAACGTGTCGATCCTGCGCGCGAAATACGACGACTTCCAGCAGACGTCCGGCGGCACGACGGTCTCGCGCGCGGGCAACGTGCCCGTGTCGGTGCCGCAGCGGCTCGCGAATTTGTGGGTGAGCTGGCACTTCGCGCCGGACTGGACGGGCATCGCGGGCGTCAAGTACGTCGGCAAGCGCTTCGCCGACACCGCGAACCAGCTCGTGATGCCGTCGTACACGACCGTCGACCTCGGCCTCGCGTGGAAGCCGCGCAAGGACACGACGATCACCGCGCGCGCGTACAACGTGTTCAACCGTCGCTTCGTGCAGTCCGCGTACTACAACGAGACGCAGTACCTGCTCGGCAACGACCGGCGGCTCGAAGTGCTGGCGAACTACCGGTTCTGATGCTGCGCGATGCGGCGCGCCGCACCCGCTGCCGGCGCGCATGCACGGCAGCGGGCGCGGGCGCGGCGAGCGTCACTTCACCGTGAACGCGTAGTGCCCCTGCGTGCGGTGGCCGTCGAGCGCGACGGCCACCCACGCCACCGTGTAGACGCCCGGCGTCAGCGGGTTCAGCGCGACCGACATGTGCTTGCGGTTCGACGCGTCGACTTCGGCCTTGCCGTTCGTGACGGCGTGGCCCTGCGCATCGGTGACGGCGATCGAGCTGAACGCGGGTTCGAGCCCGTCGTCGAAATCGATCGCGACGCGCGGCGGCGACGCAGTCACGGTCTCGCCCGCGGACGGCGCCTGATGCGTCGGGAACGTATGGGCATGCGCGAACTGCGCGCCGGCGAGCAGCAGCGCGGCAGCGGCCGCGCGCATCCAGGTCAAGCGGTTCATGTGGTTGCTCCGTCAATCAGAAAAGCGGCTTGCCGAGCGAGCCGGGGAACAGGTCGTCGAAATACAGATGCGCGTCGAAGATCACGCCGACGTGATGGCCGCTCGCGCGATTGACCGGAATCTGCGCCTCGACACCGAACTGCCCGTAGCGATTGAGCCACAGCACACCGGGGTTGAGCGTCCCGGTCGTCTGGCCCGAACACGCGCCCGCGGTGCAGGTGCTCATCGGCGCCTCGACGACGAAGATCATGTTGCTGAGCGGTTGCGGCAGGCCGAGGTTCTTCACCTGCTGCTGCAGGTACGGGATGCTGTATTGCAGCGTCACGCCCCAGCCGAGCGAATTCGGCCCCTGGTCGGACGACGCGGTGGTCAGGTTCGGCCCGAGTTCGGCCGTGAGCGCGAACGGGCGCAGATAGCCGAGCGACGCGGGCAGATCGCCGAAGCCCTTGCCGACATAAACAGCCGGCGTGAACGTCGAGTACGCGTTCGCGATCGATTTCGCACCGGTGCCGCCGATCTGGGTTTTCAGGCCGACCGATGCCATGAATTCGTGCGCGGGGTTCGTGTAAGCGAGGTACTTCACGCCAAGCGTCACGTTGTCCCAGCCCTTCGCGGAGCCGCCGTCCGGCGCGTTCTGCGACACGTACTGGCTGGCGACGCTGAACGCGAGGTTCTTCGTGATCAGCTTGTCCCACTCGTACGACACGGTATTGACGTTGAGGTTGTTGCCGCTGTCGTCGGAGGACTTGATGTGGCCGAACTGCGTGTCGAATTCGTCGCCGACGCCGGGGTCGTCCACGGTCATCGTCGCGGGAAAGACGCGATCGCCGACCACGGCGTGTGCGTTCGCAAAAGAAGCATGGGACAGGCCGGCAAAGGCGGCCAGCAGCGCGGCACACGCGCGGGGTGCGTGCCGTTGGTTCAAGCGGGGCATGTTGCGTGTTCTCCGGTTGTCGTTCGATGCCGTCGCGCATGCGCGCGACGAACGGCCGCTCGCTCCAGTCTCGAAGCGGCGGCGGTCAGGCGGAAAGATCAGACGAGCTCAGGAGAACGCAGGAGGTGCGCGCGATTGCGCGACGGTATGGACGAGACGGACGCGGGCCGGAATCGATGCCGACACGATCGGCCGTTGCGAATCCGGAAGCGGAACAGCGAATGCAACGGCATGACTCGGCAGCGCGACGGCATGGGCAACGAAGCTGCAATAAGGACAAGCGTGCCAGTGCGCCTTGACGCCATGCGCGGGCTTGCCGTCGTCGTGCGCGACCACCGCTTCGTCGACACTTGCCGTGCAATAGACGGCCAGCGCATCGACGAGCCTGTGACGCGACGCCATCATCTGCGAGACCGCAGGGGCGAGCGCCATCATCAGGATTGCGATCAATCCGATCAGGCTGCCTGGCTTGCGGAAACGGGCGACGTGCATGACGCGCGACGAGGATGGAGTGCGATGAAGATGGTGGATTATGCCACGCTGAAATCGCGCTCAGGCGCCTGAATAATGCAGTAAACAGGCTCGATATTTCGGAAAGTCATCCGAAAGGATCGAGCCTTGAAACGACCCGCCAGGCGACGGGCCGATCAGTGCGGGACCGTCGATTCGGCCCCGCCCACGCACGTCACGCCCGCGTACCCGCCGCGCGCCCAGCCATCCACTTCCGGTAGCGCCGCGTCTGGCATTGCGCGGCCAGTTGCTGCCTGACCAGCGCGCGCAGCGGCGACACCTGCGGGTGCGTGCGCCGGCCTTCGCTGAGCCGCGTGAGCTGGAACTTGACGACGGCCATGTTGGCCAGCGCGCCCAGCGCCTTGTTCTTCCAGCGGATCGGTTCCAGCACCGGCGCGCTGTCCTTGCCGGCCCGCCAGTCGCGCGGCAGGTTCGGCTCGATCGACAACGCGGTCGCGATGCCGACCATCGCCACGCCGCTATCGACCACCTGCTCGGCAACCACGCGGCGTCGGATACCGCCCGTGACCATCAGCGGCATCCGCGCGACGGCCGTGATGTCGCGTGCGAATTCGAGGAAATACGCTTCACGGGCCAGCGTGCGCCCGTCGCGCGCCTCGCCCTGCATCGCCGGCACTTCATAGCTGCCGCCCGACAGTTCGACGAGATCGACGCCGAGCGGATTCAGCAGTTCGACCACGCGCTTCGCATCGTCCGCGCTGAAGCCGCCGCGCTGGAAATCGGCCGAGTTCAGCTTGACCGCGACCGCGAATTCCGGCGACACCGTCGCGCGCACGTCCCGCACGATATCGAGCAACAGACGTGCGCGATTCTCGATACTGCCGCCCCACTGATCCTGCCGGCGGTTCGTCAGCGGCGACAGGAACTGGCTCAGCAGATAGCCGTGCGCCGCGTGAATCTCCACGCCATTGAAGCCGCTCTGCTCCGCGAGCTGCGCGGCGCGCACGAAGCGCCGCTGCACGTCGGCGATATCGGCTTGCGTCATCTCCTTCGGCACCGGGAACTGCTTCGACAGCGCACCGAGCGCGAGCGGCACGGCCGACGGCGCGAGCGTCGTCTGGCCGAGCGCCGCCTGCATCTGGCGCCCCGGGTGATTGATCTGCATCCACACGTGCGCGCCGCCCGAGCGCGCCACCTGCGCCCAGCTGCGGAAGCGGTCGAGATGCGCATCGCTCTCGAGCACGACGCCGTTCGGCCCCGTCATTGCGCGGCCGTCCACCATCACGTTGCCGGTCAGGATCAGGCCGACCTGGCCATCGGCCCACGCCTGGTACAGGCGCAGCAACGCGTCGGACGGTGCGTGGTTCGCATCGGCCATGTTCTCTTCCATCGCGGCCTTGGCCAGACGGTTCGGAATCACCGCCCCGTTGGGCAGTGTCAGCGGTGTAAACAGGTTCATGGAGGGCACCCTCGATTGACGATGCCCAACGATAACTTTAAAGTCAACTTTAAGGTCAAGCATCTTTTGGAGCACACCATGAAAATCGGCGAACTGGCGAAGGCGAGCGGCCTCGCGGCGTCGCGCATCCGTTTCTACGAAGCAAGCGGGCTGCTCGAACCGGCCCGTCGGCAGGCAAACGGCTATCGGGAATACGGGTCGGAAGCGTTGACGCGGCTCGCGATCATCGACCGCGCGCAGCGCGCGGGCTTCGCGCTCGACGAGATCCGCGCGGTGCTGCCGCCCGATCTCGGCGCGTGGCCGCGCGACGAACTGCTGGCCGCGCTGCGGCACAAGGTCGACGAAATCGTGCTGCTCGAACGGCGTCTCGCGCAGAACCGGCAACATCTGGAGGTGCTGATCGACGAGATCGAGAACAAGCCCGAGGGCGAGGATTGCGCGGGCACCGCGCAACGGATGCTCGACCGGATGTGCGCACAGGCCGACCAAGCGCCGGCATCGGCGCCGGTGCCCGCGCCCGTCCCCCGGCCGACGCGCAAACGCGCATGACTGGTTACACTGCCGCACCTGCGAACCTGCGAACAACACTCAGCGCTGCGGCAAGACGAGACGACGTGTGCACGTCGGCTTCCGCGGCGCGACCTCATGACCCGATCCGCATGACGATCCCCCGTATCAAAGGATTCCTCGTCGCCGCGCTGCTGACGTTCGGCATCGGCAGCGCCTGCGCCGCGACGTGCGGCGATACGCCCTCTTCGATCCGTTGCCCGGACACATCCGATCTTCCGCACGACATCGTCGCGCAGCTTCCCGCCGGCTACGAAGCGCTGGATGCTGCGTCAGGGCGCCTGACCGACAGCGCACGCGTCGGCTATGTCGTCGTCGCGCATCAGCCCGACGATTCGATGCGCAAGGCGTCGCTGCGTCCGCTGATGATCTTCCTGCCGGACAAGGACGGGCACTACCGGCTCGCGGCGCGCAACGACACCGTGATCATGAAAGCCGACGAAGGCGGGATGGGCGATCCGTATCTCGATGGTGTCGCCGAGAACGCGCTCACGATCGAACCGCGCACCTTCACGGTCGAACAGGGCGTATTCGCGGGGCCGAGCCACTGGCGCGACCGCGTGACGTTTCGCTACGACGCCGCGCATCGCACGTGGGTGTTCCATCGCGAAGTGATGCGGAACTGGCGCTTCAACGAGGATCCGAACGGCGATGCGCTGAAAGCCGACCCGGTGCGCGTCACGCGCGCCAATGCGGCGAATGCCGTCACGTTCGAAGCGTGGCGGCCGAGTTACTGGTGCGATTCGGCCGAGCGGCGCGACAGCGATCCGGCTTGCAGCAAGCAGCATTGACGGCTGCGCAGCTGAACGGCTGCACGGGCTGACGACGCGTGTGGCCAAGCGGTATGCGTGGACGCTGCCGCACCGCATGAGCGGTGTGTCTGCGGCCGTGCGGATTTGCTTACGTCGCAGGTAATCGACCCGCGCCGCCCGCGCCGCGATCATGGCTCCATCGACGCACGAACCGCGTCACGCCAAGGAGCCCGCCATGACCGCCTACGCCATCGCCCACCTGCACGACGTCGAGATGTGCGACGACATCGTCGAATACCTCGAACGCATCGACGGCACGCTCGCGCCGTATGACGGCCATTTCGTGATTCACGGCGCGCGGCCGGAAGTACGCGAAGGCGTGTGGCGCGGCGACCTGATCGCGATCGTGTTTCCCGATCTCGACACGGCGCGCGCCTGGTACGAATCGGACGCATACCGGCAGATCCAGCCGCTGCGCGCGCGGCACGCGAGCGGCCCGCTGATCTTGATCGACGGCGTCGACGAGCGGCACCGGGCGACCGACATCCTGCGCTGAGGCGCGACGCCGGCGACGCTTACGACGCCTTCCGCTCCATCGGCTCGCCGACGACGAAGCCGCCGCCCTGGAACCGCTGCGCGGGATCGTCGTAGTCGGCGGTCGGCGCCGTCACCGGGAACAGCCCGGCGAACTGCTCGGAGCTGTCGCGCGGGCGGAAGCCGAGGAAGCCGGCCTTCGTGTTGTCCCACCACTTCACCGGGTTGTCCGACGCGCCGTACACGATCGCGTGCCCGACGCGGTTCGTCAGCAGCGAGCAGCGCACGAGCTCGATGAAGTCGCGATAGCTGAGGAACGTCACGAGCATGCGCGGATTCTTCGGCACTTCGAACGACGAGCCGATCCGCAGGCACACCGTCTCGATCCCGAAGCGGTCGAAGTAGTAGCGCGACAGCGATTCGCCGAAGCACTTCGTCACGCCGTACAGGCTGTCGGGGCGCAGCGGCGAATCGGCGTCGAGCACTTCCGTGACCGGATGGAAACCGATCGCATGGTTCGAGCTCGCGAACACGACGCGCTTCACGCCATGCTTGCGCGCGGCTTCGTACAGGTTGTACGTGCCGGTGATGTTCGCGCCGACGAGATCGTCGAACGGCGCATCGACCGAAATGCCGCCGAGGTGGACGATCGCGTCGACGCCGTCGACGAGCTGCATCACCGCGGCCCGGTCGGCCAGGTCGACGACGCGGGTTTCTTCATGCGCGGCCGCGTCGCCGAGCGTCGCGATGTCGCTGACGCGCACGACGTCGGCCCAGTCGGCAAGCGCGCCGCGCAACTGGCGGCCGAGGTTGCCGGCCGCGCCCGTCAGCAGCAGGCGCCCGAACGGTTTGCGCGCGCCGGTGGATGAGGCGTTCATCGAATCTCCTTGAATCTGGCTGAAATCTGACTGAATCAGAAAACGTTTTCCAACTATACGCGGGAGCGCCGCGGAACGTCAATGGTCGAACCCGTTCGCAGCCATCCGCACTTTCCCGATATTGGCGCGTGGCCGCGCGCGCCCTTTTTCTGCCACAATCCGGCGTTATCGGACGAAAACGTTACCCTTCGAATGAAAAAAGTTTCCCCGACGATCCGCGACGTGGCGGCGGAAGCCGGCGTGTCGGTCGCGACGGTATCGAAGTACGTGAACGGCACGCAGCGCTTCTCGCCGACCGTCGAGGCACGGCTCAAGGAGGCGATCGAACGGCTCGGCTACCGTTCGAACCCGCTCGCGCGCTCGATGATCACCGGCCGCACGCGCACGATCGGCCTCGTGATCCTCGACATCAGCAACCCGCACTTCACGAACGTGGTGAAGGGCGCGAACCGCGTCGCGCTGCAGCACGACTACACGCTGCTGCTCGTCGATACCGAGGAAAACCAGGCGCGCGAACGCTCGCTGATCGAGGCGCTCGCGCAGCGCGTCGACGGGCTGATCGTCAGTACGCGGATGCCGGATGACGAAGCCGGCTGGATGCTCGATCTCAACAAGCCGCTCGTGCTGCTGCGTCGCAGCCCGGGCCTGCCGATCCCGAGTGTCGGCATCGACAACCGGCTGTCGACCTACATGCTCGCGCGCCACCTGCTCAATCTCGGCCACACGCGCATCGCGTATCTCGGTTTCGGCACGGCACGCGTGAACGACGAGCGGATCCAGGGCGCGCGCGACTGCCTCGCCGAAGCCGGGCTCACGCTCGACGTGCACGATGCGCATGCACCGACCGCCGAAGCCGGCGAGCGCGCCTGCTCGCGCGTGATGCTCGGGCCGCAACGCCCGCAGGCGGTGATCTGCTACAACGACCTGATCGCGCTCGGCTTCATGAAGGAAGCCGCGTCGCTCGGCTTCCGGCTGCCGCAGGATGTATCGGTCGCGGGCATCGACAACGTGCCGTACGGCGAATACGCGGCGCCCGCGCTGACCACCGTCGACATCCAGAGCGAGAACATGGGCGAACTCGCGATGCAGAAGCTGATCGACGCACTCGCGGGCCGCACCGATGCGAGCTATTCGACGTTCGAGCCGCGGCTGATCATGCGCGCGTCGACGGCCGCGGTCGGCTGAGTTCCCTGCTTCGCGCCTTCAAAAGAAAACGCGCCGCCCTCGGGCGGCGCGTTCGTTTGCAGACACGCGATTACACGATCACTCCATCACGCGTCGAGTTGCGCGGGCTTCATCTTCGGCGTGAGCACGTGCATCACGGCCAACGCGATCAGGTAGGCCGATGCGCCGATCGCGAACAGCACCCAGTAGTGGCCCGTGCGCTGCAGCACCTGGCCGATCACTTCCGAGAACAGCACGCCGCCGATCGAACCGGCCATCCCGCCGATGCCGACCACCGATGCCACCGCGCGGCGCGGGAACAGGTCGGATGCCGTCGTGAACAGGTTCGCCGACCAGCCCTGGTGCGCGGCGGCGGCGAGGCCGACGATCAGCACCGCGGCCCACAGGCTCTGCACTTGCGACACGAACGCGATCGGCAGCACGCAGCATGCGCAGATCAGCATCGTCGTCTTGCGCGCGCCGTTCACGCTCCAGCCCGTGCGCAGCAGCATCGACGACAGCCAGCCGCCGCCGATGCTGCCGACCGTCGTCAGCGCGTAGATGCAGACGAGTGGCAGGCCGATGTGCTGCATGTCCATCCCGCGCGATTCGTTGAGCCACTTCGGCAGCCAGAACAGGTAGAACCACCACACCGGGTCGGTCAGGAACTTGCCGATCAGGAACGCCCACGTCTCGCGCTTGCGGATCAGTTCGCCCCAGCGCGGCGCACCGGCATTCGCATTCGCCGCATCGAGCGCTTCGGCTTCGTCGCGCGGCTCGTTGTACTCGGCGGCGAGCGCGCGCGTATCGGCCTGGCGATAGAACACGAGCCACACCGCGAGCCACACGAGGCCGATCGCGCC
The DNA here is from genome assembly GCF_902499335.1 of Burkholderia lata. Classification (GTDB taxonomy): domain Bacteria; phylum Pseudomonadota; class Gammaproteobacteria; order Burkholderiales; family Burkholderiaceae; genus Burkholderia; species Burkholderia lata_B. The sequence continues at coordinate 743,272 of NZ_CABVQK010000001.1, forward strand.
GATGATCACGAACGCCGCGCGCCAGCCGTAGGCCACCGCGATCGCCGGGATGATCGCCGGCGCGAACACCGCACCGATGTTCGCGCCCGAGTTGAAGATGCCGGTGGCGAGCGCTCGTTCGCGGCGCGGAAACCATTCGGCCGTCGTCTTGATCGCGGCCGGGAAGTTGCCGCCCTCGCCGATCCCGAGCAGCGCGCGCACGAACGCGAAGCCCATCACCGAGCCGACCGCCGCGTGCAGCATCGCTGCGATGCTCCACACCAGCATCGCCAGCGCGTACGAAATACGCGTGCCGAGCCGGTCGACGATGCGCCCGAAGCCAAGCAGGCCGATCGCATAGAACGCGGAAAACGCCATCACGATGCGGCCGTACTGCACCTGGCTCCAGCCGATGTCGTGCTGGAGCATCGGCGCGAGCAGGCCGAGGATCTGTCGATCCATATAGTTGATGACGGTCGCGAAAAACAGCAGCGCACAGACGGTCCAGCGGTAGCGGCTGGCGGCAGCGCGCACGGCGCCGACGACGGCAGATTGCATGAATGTCTCCGATGCGCGGCCGCGCCCGTCGCGCCGCACGAATTTCGTTGACCGGCGACCGGCGCCGGGGCGGACGGCGGCGCGCTGTCGCGCACGGCCGATTCCGCCGATCAATCTGGAAAACGTTTTTCAAAGAATAGGGCGTGTGCCGGTGCCCTGTCAGTCGGGGATTTCGATGAGTCATCTCAAATTGGTCACGGCAAAAGAGATGACTGTTTCACCACGTGGCATTAACCGTTTTTCCCGGATTTTCCCGACGGACGCGCGCGGGGACGGCTGCCGATACACATGTCCGATTCCAGCCAGAATCGGGGGCCGGGATGGTTTACAGTCGTCTCATGCGCCTCGATCCCGATACCTGCTACGACGCCCTGCTTTCGCGGAACCGCCGCTTCGACGGCTGGTTCTTCGTCGGCGTGGCGACGACGGGCGTGTATTGCCGCCCCGTCTGCCCGGTGAAGCCGCCGAAAGCGCAGAACTGCAGCTACTACCCCACCGCCGCGGCCGCCGAGAAAGCCGGCTTCCGGCCCTGCATGCGCTGCCGCCCCGAGCTCGCGCCCGGCCACGGGCTGCTCGACCTGTCCGGCAATCTCGCCGACGCGGCCGCCACGCTGATCGAGGACGGTTTCCTGAACACCCATTCCGTCGAAGCGCTCGCGCAGCGCGTCGGCGTGACCGAGCGCCATCTGCGCCGGATCTTCGGCGCGCAGTTCGGCGTATCGCCGGTCGAGTTCGCGCAGACGCACCGGCTGCTGATGGCCAAGCGGCTCCTGACCGACACCGCGCTGCCGGTGGCCGTCGTCGCGTCGACGGCCGGGTTCGGCAGCGTGCGGCGCTTCAACGACCTGTTCCTGCAGCGTTACGGCCTCAATCCGCTGCGGCTGCGCAAAGGGGCCCGCGCGTCGGCCGATGGCGACATGACGTTCCCGCTGCCGTACCGGCCGCCGTTCGCATGGGACGACCTGATGCGCTTTCTCGCGCAGCGGCAGATCGACGGCGTCGAGCGGATCGATGCGCAGGGTTATGCGCGTGTCGTCGAATTGCCGAACCGGAACGGCAACGGTGGTATCGGACGCGTTGCCGGGTGGCTGTCCGTCTCGCACGTGCCGCAGCGCTTCGCGCTGGCCGTCACCGTATCGCCCGCGCTGACGCCGGTCGTGCCGGCCGTGCTCGCGCGCGTGCGGCGGCTGTTCGATCTCGACAGCCGCCCCGACGTGATCGACGCGCATCTCGGCGAACTCGCGAGCGGCTCGCCGGGCCTGCGTGTGCCCGGCGCGTTCGACGGCGTCGAGATTGCGATCCGTGCGATCGCGGGCGAACGGCTTGCGGCGACGCACGAAGGCACGCCCATGCTGGCACGCATCGCCGAGCGTTTCGGCACATCGATCGAAGGCGCGCCGCCGGGCCTCACGCACGCGCTGCCCTCCGCCGCGACGCTGGCCGCCCTGCCGCCTTCCGCGCTTGAAACGATCGGCATTGCGCGCGACGCCGCACAGGCGATCGTGTCGCTCGCACGCGCTGTCGACGACGGCATGCTCGCGCTCGAACCGATGGCGCCGCTCGACGCGACGCTTGCCGCGCTGCGCGCGCTGCCCGGCTTCGACGAACGCGCGGTGCAGTACGTCGCGATGCGCGCGATGGCCTGGCCGAATGCGTTCCCGGCCGACGATGCGTGGCTTCCCTCCCGCGCCGAACGCGCCCGTGTGCCATCATCCGCGGCGCGCTGGGCGCCGTGGCGCGCGTATGCCGCACTGCACGTGTGGCGCCTTCATGGAGATGTGCTGCGATGACTCCCGCTCACCTGATTCCGAGCCCGCTGGGCGACATCGCCGTACGTATCGAGGACGATGCGCTGACGGGCCTCTACTTCGTCGGCCAGAAATACTTCCCGCCGGTTGCGATCGTGACCGAAGCGGATGCGCTCGCGATGTCGCCGCTTGCGCGCAAGGTCGCGGAAGAAGTCGCCGAGTACTTCACCGGCACGCGCGAAACTTTCTCGGTGCCGATTCACTTGCGCGGCACCGCGTTTCAGCGACGGGTATGGAAGGAACTGCTCGCGATTCCGTTCGGCGAACTCGTGACGTACGGCGAGATCACCGAGCGCGTCGGGCTGCCGATGAGCGGCGCGCGCGCCGTGGGCGGTGCGGTCGGCCGGAACCCGGTGTCGATCATGGTGCCGTGCCATCGCGTGGTCGGCGCATCGGGCAGCCTGACCGGTTATGCCGGCGGCATCGACCGCAAGCGCGCACTGCTGTCGCTCGAAGGCGCGGGGTTCGAGCGCGGCGCCCACCATCCGGTGCAGCAGGCGCTCGCGTTCTGAGTGAAGGTGTGCGGCCGCATCATGCGTTCAGCACGGGCCGGCGCGCTTCACGCTTCGCATACGCGCCGGGCGTCACCTGGAATTTCGCCTGGAACAGCGCGATGAACGACGACGTCGAGTCGTAACCCAGTTGCGCGGCCACCGCGCCGATCGGCTCGCCCGCATCGAGCAGCGGCAGCGACGCCAGCAGCCGCACCGCCTGCCGCCATTCGGTGAACGACAGCCCCGTGTCCTGCCGGAACAGCCGCGACAGCGTGCGTCGTGTCGCGCCGACCTGATGGCCCCATTCGTCGAGATTGCGCGTATCGCCCGGATACGCATGCAACGCACGCGCGATTTTCAGCAGACGCGGATCGCGCGGCAGCGGCACCGTCAGCGGCGCCTGCCGCATCCGTGCGATCCGGTCGGCGATCAGGCAGACGAGCGCACCGTCGGGCCCCGTCTCGTCGTAGTTCACCGGCAACTCGGCCGTGGCGATCACCAGTTCGCGCAGCAGCGGCGTCATGCAGAGGATCGCGCAATCGTCGTGCACGTCGTCGCGCGCGATCGCGGCATCGAGATACAGGCTGTGGAACGCGACGCAATCGCGCGTCGACACCGCATGCGGCACGTGCGGCGGAATCCACATCGCATAGTGCGGCGGCAGCAGGTGCCGGCCCGACGGCGTCGACACCTCGAGCACGCCGCTCGTCGCATACATCAGCTGCGCCCACGGATGACTGTGCGCGTCGATGCTCACGTTGCCGGGAATCCCGAACGCGCGCACGTACAGCGGCCTCGGCAGGCGCGCCATTGGCGGCACCGCGTAAGGGTCACCCGATTGTCCCGCCAGCAACATAAGACGTCCTCCGAAGGTCATTGCACGAACGAGCGCGATGCTACCGTGGCGGCTCTTCTTTCACACGGCTTCCGTTCATGAGCGCTCATACCCGCACCACCCGCAAGACCGTCACCGCGATCCGTTCGACCAAGGGCATCGGCAGCCTCGTATCGCTGACCGCGTATTCCGCGCCGATGGCGAAGCTCGTCGACGAGGTGGCCGACGTGATCATCGTCGGCGACTCCGTCGGCATGGTGCTGTACGGGATGCCCGATACGCTGCGCGTCACGCTCGACATGATGATTGCACACGGTGCGGCCGTCGTGCGTGGCGCCGCGCAGGCGTGCGTCGTCGTCGACCTGCCGTTCTCGACGTATCAGGAATCGCCCGCGCAAGCGTATCGTTCCGCCGCGCGCCTGCTCGCCGAAACCGGCGCGCAGGCCGTAAAGCTCGAAGGCGGCAGCGAGATGGCCGACACGATACGCTTCCTGACCGAGCGCGGCATTCCGGTGATGGCGCACATTGGCCTCATGCCGCAGCAGGCCAACGCGACGGGCGGCTTCCGCGCGCAGGGGATGGACCCGCGTTCGGCCGCGCAGGTGTTCGACGCAGCATGCTCGGCCGAACGGGCCGGCGCGTTCAGCGTCGTCGTCGAGGGCACTGCCGAAGCGCTCGCGCGCCATATCACCGAAACGCTGACGATCCCGACGATCGGCATCGGCGCATCGCCCGCGTGCGACGGGCAGGTACTCGTGACCGAGGACATGATCGGCGCATTCGATGCGTACACGCCGCGCTTCGTGAAGCGTTATGCCGATGCGAACGCGGTGATGCGCGATGCGATTCGTCAGTACGCGCACGACGTGCGGCAGCGTGTGTTTCCGGAGCCCGTGCATTGCTTCGGGTATGGCAAGCCGCTGCAATTGGTGAGCGCGGCTGACGCTGCTGCGTGATGACGTGATGACGTCGCGAAGGCATTCGCGAACGCATCACGAATGCCTCGATCACGCTCGCTTGCGCATCGCATGCGTGACCCGCGCGTTCGCCTCGAACTTCGCGCGATGCGTCGAGAAGAATGTCCGCACGTTGCGGACGTTCGACGCGCCGGTGAACAGCCTCCGCGCGAATTCGTCGTATTCGGCGACGTCGGCCAGATCGGCCACCACGACGAAATCCGGCCCCGGCGACACGCGATAGCACTGCGTGACGGCCGGCTCCGCACACACGTACGCTTCGAACGCGTCGTAGTCTTCGGCTGTCTGCCGGTCGAGGCTGATCTCGATCAGCGCGGTGACGGCCGTGCCGATCGCCACCGGGTCGAGCACAGCGACCTGCCGGCGGATCACGCCGGCCTCCGTCAGCCGCCGCACGCGACGCATGCAGGTGGGCGGCGACGACAGCGCGCGCTCGGCCAGTTGCAGGTTCGACACCGACGCGTCGTCCTGCAGGATCGCGAGGATGCGCAGGTCGAGATCGTCGAGGGTGATGCCGGCCATCGGCGGCTCCTTCCGGTCAGGGAGTGAAATTTAATTTCAACATGATAGACGATCTGCCAATCGTTTCATTTGTTATTGAATTTTGAAATTTAATTCCATTTAGCTCGCCCTACCATCGCTCTCACTGGTCCAGACAGGACATTTACGGAGCGCGATATGTGTGGAATTGTCGGGGCGGTCGCCCAGCGGGACATCCTGCCGAACCTGGTCGACGGCCTGAAGCGGCTCGAATACCGCGGCTACGATTCATGCGGCGTCGTGGTCTACCGCGACCGGGCGCTGGCGCGCGCCCGCAGCGTCGATCGTGTGGCCAACCTGCAGCGCGAGATCGCCGAGCATGCGCTGTCGGGCTACACCGGCATCGCGCATACGCGCTGGGCCACGCACGGCGCGCCCGTCACGCTCAACGCCCATCCGCACTTCTCGCCGAGCGACGCCAATGCGCGCATCGCGCTGTCGCATAACGGGATCATCGAGAACTGCGATCAACTCCGCGCCGAACTGCAGGCGCACGGCTACGTGTTCGCGAGCCAGACCGACAGCGAGGCGATCGCGCACCTGATCGATCATCTGTATGACGGCGACCTGTTCGATGCGGTCCGGCGTGCGGTTGCGCGACTGCGCGGCAGCTACGCGATCGCGGTGATGTGCCGCGACGAGCCGCACCGGATCGTCGGCGCGCGCGACGGGATGCCGCTCGTCGTTGGCGTCGGTGAAGGCGAGAATTTTCTGGCGTCGGATGCGATTGCGCTGTCGGGGATCACCGATCGCATTGCTTACCTCGAGAACGGTGACGTTGCCGATATTCAACTGCATCGCTACTGGATCGTCGATGCGGCCGGCCAGCGCGTCGAGCGCGCGGTGCAGCGGGTCGCCGCGCATAGCGGTGCGGCCGATCTCGGGTCGTATCGCTACTACATGCAGAAGGAGATCTTCGAGCAGCCGCAGGCGGTGGCCGATACGTTGCTCGATGTGTCGTCGATCATGCCGGAGTTGTTTGGTGACGGTGCGTGGCGGGTTTTCAATGATGTCGATTCCGTGTTGCTGCTAGCGTGTGGTGGTAGCTATCACGCGGCGCTCACGGCGAAATACTGGATCGAGAGCATCGCGAAGCTGCCGGCCAGTGTGGAAATTGCGAGCGAGTTTCGGTATCGCGACAGTGTGCCGAATCCACGCACGCTCGTTGTCGCCGTGTCGCAAAGCGGTGAGACGGCCGATGTGCTTGGTGCGGTGCATGTCGCGAAGCAAAGCGGGATGATGCATACGCTCGCGATCTGCAACGTCGCGACAAGTGCGTTGATGCGGGAATGTGCGCTGCAGTTTGTCACGCGTGCGGGGATCGAGATCGGCGTGGCCTCGACGAAGGCTTTTACGACGCAGCTCGTTGCGCTGTTTCTGCTGACGTTGTCGCTTGCGCAAGTGCGTGGGCGGTTAAGCGACGACGAAGAGAAGGAGCATCTGCGCGCGCTGCGGCATCTGCCCGATGCGATGTCGAAAGTGCTCGCGCTCGAACCGCAAATCATGGCTTGGTCGGAACTGCTGGCAAGGCGCGACAACATGCTGTTTCTCGGGCGCGGGATGCATTATCCGATCGCGCTGGAAGGCGCACTGAAGATGAAGGAGATTTCGTACATTCACGCGGAGGCTTATCCGGCCGGGGAGCTGAAGCATGGGCCGCTGGCGCTGGTGAGTAACGAGATGCCGGTGATTGCGGTTGCGCCGAATGACATGCTGCTCGAAAAGCTCCGGTCGAACATGCATGAAGTCAGTGCGCGGAATGGCAAGCTTTTTGTGTTCGCGGATGTGGACTGCGGGCTCGTGCCGAGCGAAGGGATCGAGGTGATCCGGCTCAACGAGTACTACGGGCCGCTTTCGCCGATTCTGCATACGGTACCGATGCAACTGCTCGCGTATCACGCCGCGCTGGCACGGGGGACGGATATCGATAAGCCAAGAAATCTGGCGAAATCAGTGACGGTGGAGTGATGGTCTCCGAATCAGCGATTCGGGTCGGGCATGACGACGCGCAGCATCGGTATCGACAGATCACCCGCTTCGGCGTCACGCCCACATCGCTGGAAAAGCGCTGCTGCAGCATGCGCTCGCTCAACCCCGCACGCTCGACATGTTCCGTTGCGGAGCCTCTTTACCGGCCAAAGACTCGCGCAAGAAACCCGCTATTTCGAGAGACTCAGCTTCTTCAACAACACCGCACCACTCGCCGGATTCACGAGCGAAATGGATTCGATATCCAGGTACAACCTCGAAGTCCTCGTCGTGATGTCGGTCGGCTCGTCGTTGCTCGGCTCCGCGTGCTCGATGTGTTCGGTCAGGTACGGCCGGACCAGGCGCCCGGAAAGAGCGAACGCGAACCCGCCATGCATTTGCGCGTACGCAGCGGGTGACAGCCTCACGCGGCCGCGCACGGTGGACTTTCTGCCTTTTCCGGGATCGAGTTCGATGATGTCGATCTGCTGGATATAGCCTTTTGCCTTCGCCTCGGGTGCGATCACGAGCCCTCGCCCTCGCGGCCCGGCAATGACCTTTCTGAGCAGGATGCCTGTCCGGCCTTCGCCGTCGGCGTCGACCAGGTCGACATTCACCTTCAACAGATGCTTCTGCGACTGATATCGCAGCCCGTACGACACCGGCACCAGGAAAGTTACCTCACGATCCAGGTTGACCGCGGCCAGGTCGGCGTTCTGGCCATGCTTGTCGGCCACGCCGGGGATCAGGCTGCGGACGCGATTGCTCAGGGACGGCGACGCGCTTTTGACGTGCAGCTTCTCCAGTGCTTCCCGAATCGCAACCGGATCGTCGCCGACAATCGGCCGCGTGAGCGACGTGTTGGTCGAAACGGCAGGCGCGACGCTCGCCGTTTCGTTGACATTGTCGGCCGCTGCACGCGTCGCGACTGGGGCCAGCATGATCGCCACGGCGACGATGCACGCGACATTCAGACGGCCCAACATGGATTTCCGGTGAAACACGACAAACTCCTGATTTTCTGGCGGATCGGTCGACTATGAGATCGGCGGGATCAAACAATCGGTAACGTACCAACCGTTCGGGTTCACCGATCGCCTGCGCGACACATCATGGGTTCATTGTCAGTTCGGCGGCAGGCCGGCGCGCCACACTATCGTATTGCCCAGACTACAACAATCCACGACAAGCGAGCAGGGGCACGACGGACCGGGAGTGTCAGAATTTCCATGTTCAAGGCGGGTTGAGATTCACACGGATGGTCGAACGAATCGATCCTCGTAGAGGATGGCGAACGGGTTCATCGCCGCCTTCCAGTCATGAGCAGCACGCCCCCGATGGCGACAGGAGGTTTCATGGCCCTTCCTCGAATGATGACTGGTTTTACGAATCATGTTGCCGTCGCAATGCATCCGGAGGCTTAGCCTTCCGACGAACGCATCGACACGTCGCCGACGACCACCCCTCTCAACCCCTCCCGCAACGTCGCAACATTGTCTACGCCGTTCAGTTGCTCAAACTCCCGCTGCGCCTCCTGCCAGAGAGGGGCTGCCCTGTCGTGCAGGCGTCGCCCTTCCTCGGTGAGCTCGATCAGACGGCTTCGGCCGTCCGTGGGCGACGGCTTGATCGTGACGAAACCGTCGCGCTCCAGGAAGCCAACCATTTTCCCCATCGCCGTTCGTTCGATATCGAGCCGTTCGGCAAGCGCGTTGACCGGGGTACTTCCCACCTCGTTCAGGGCGGCCAGGGTGAGGAATTGCGTGATGCGCAGGCCCGCGGGCTCAAGATGGCTATCGTAGAGTCGGGAGATCTGCCTGCTCGCTTTCCTTACGGCGAAGCAGTTGCATTGATCGATTCCAAGCGGCTGGTTGACCGGCAACATCTGTTCTACTCCTGATTTCGGTTAATGGCGTGAACGCCAAGCGTACGTCGCGCGAAGGTGTGGCGGTATCTTTCTATGAAAGCCGGGAGCGGCAGCGCTGGCGTACGGCGACCTGCGCACCGCATGTCTCGCTGCCGCAACCGCCCCGTGTCATCTGCGGCGTTCAAAGCCCTGCGGGCGGTGTGATGTAGCCGGGTATTTCGGCGGCAAGCGTACTCTTCAGCACCGCTGTCCCCTCGTCGGCCATCACCTCGCTCTTGCCGAAGGCGAGAGCGTCGTAAGTCTGTCGCACGACGTCCTCCGGACTGGCTTTGGGCACGTCAATTCCGTTGGTCAGGTCGGTATCCACGAACCCGACGTGCAGGCCGAGAACCTGGATGCCACGCTCGTGCAGATACAGGCGCAGCTGGTTTGTGTAACTCCACGCGGCGGCCTTCGACGCAGCATACGGTGTCAGATAGGGCCGCGGAAGCCACACGATGTCGGAAAGCACGTTGATGATGGCGGCATGCGGCTGGGCCGCCAATATCTGCTCGAAGGCCTGTGTGACGCGCACTACGCCGTAGTAGTTGGTATCGAACATGCGGGCGGATTGCGCTTCCATGTCGGCCGCCAGAGGCCCGTCGATCAGAGCGGCGATCCCAGCGTTGTTGACCAGCAAAGTCGTATCCGCCGCCAGTTTCGCGGCCTCGGCGATCGACGCCTTATCCGTGACATCAATCCTGACCGGCACAACGCCCGGCTCGTCGAAACCGCTCGTGTTGCGCATGCCCGCATAGACTTTCGCCGCCCCGCGACGACGTGCCTCTCGCGCAAAAGCCAGACCCAGGCCGCGATTGGCACCGGTGATGAAGACGGTGGCGTTCTTGATATCCATCACATGCTCCTCTTTCAAAGGCCGCATGCCGGGTGCGAGTCGACTCGCGCCGCCAGCCTGCGCGTGCTCGGTTCAAAGAAAGGCGTTTTCCGGCAACTGCTTCGAGAGCGCCCCCCGCAGATGGGTGGCGAGCGTCAGTACAGCGCCAAGCGGGCTCATCCGCACGCTGACTCGCGGCACCGATCCGTCGGCGTTGCGATCGACCACGACGACCGCGCTCAACTTCTCGCCGCTCGTCAGAACAGCCTCGTATTCAAGAAAAAGCCGCGAGCCGACAGTTTGAAGAAACGTGGGTGTCTGTGACGCGTAGAAGGTTCCGACGGCGTCGACGGCAAGCCGGATTTCGTCGCGCCCGATGACGGGACCGCGCAACACCGAGCTGATCAGTTCCGCGTCAGCCGTCAGATCATCGAGAAACGGGTGGCGCTCGTCTTGAGTGGTTGACATTTTCAAACCTCGATTCGTTTTAAGGATGGGTTCACGCGAATACGGACCGATTCTTGGCGACGAACTGCTGGACCGACAGCGGCGGCTTCCCGGTGATTGTCTCGACGACATCGTTGGTGCCCGAGAAAATGCCGTCGCGGTAGTTCTGCGCGACTTCGACCAGATGCTGCGTGAGGAACGGCGGAAACTTGTAAAGGGTTTCCATCTTGATTCGGAATTCCTCGATGGAAGTCGGCGCGTACTCGATCCGGGTGCCGAGAACCTCGCTCATCGCTGCTGCAATCTCGACATGGTTCATCTCGACGGGGCCGTGGAGCGTGTAGGTCTTGCCCTCGTGGCCTGCGGGGTTGGCGAGGAGATGCGCGATGACGCGCCCCTGATCGTCGGAGGCGATGGGCGCGTGACGGCCGTTGCCAAACGGAAATTCAATCTTCCTCGTGGCCCGGATTTCCTTTGCAAAATGCGGATAGACGAGCCAATCGGCGAAGAAGGTGGGGCGCAAATGGGTAGTCGCGACATCCGACCAATCAAAGACCTGTTCGGAAACCCAGTGATCCTGTGCCGCGTGGCTCGCCGACTCCCGGCGTGCGGAAATCTGCGACATGTTGACGATCGCCGAGACGCCCGCCTCCTTTGCTGCCTGCGCGAAATAGGCCGCGGCCCCGATGATTCCCGGCGCGATCGGATGAAGGAAATAGGCTGACCGGATTCCTTCCATCGCTGCCCGAATGTCGTTGATGTCGGTGAAGTCCCCCACCGCGATTTCGACACCGCGCCGCCTCAGGGCGGCCGCTCGGTCGTCATCCGTGCGCACATATGCCCGCACGCGTTTGCCCATCTTGAGCAGTTCGTCAATGGCAATACCTCCGGTCCGTCCGGTTGCACCGCTCACAAGAATTTCGGCCTCGTTCATCGCTTCGCTCCGTTCGAAAATGAGAGCATATGCTCCCTTGAGGCAAAGATAGGAGCATGCGCTCTCATTGTCAAGTTTTTCTGGTTCATGGCACCCGGAGGAACACCCCGCTCAATTCGAGCCCGTGGCATTGCGGACACAAGCGAACGACTTGAAATGGCCGAACTGAGTCAGCCGATCTGACGCGGCCGACTTGATCTAGTCCAATCTTTTACAAGGGAGGGATCATTGCCCGCCCTTTTCAGTCGGTACGGCGACGACGAGAATCCATCGTCTAACGGCCGCTCCCCGGTGAATTTCAGGAGGCGGCCGAACCGCCCCGAACGAAATGATGCTCCACCCTCGTGCGGAGTACGCCATCAAGCGCGGCAAGGCGTTCGCGCAGCCGAACCGCTTGTCCTTCCGTCATTTCCCCGAGAACGATCTTTTGCTCGAGAACGTCACCACAGCGGGTGATGGCCCAACGGTCGACCGTGGCGGTTTCACCTTCGAGTACGGCAGCCGCGGTCGAGACGATGCCTGGATTCCGTCTCGATACGAGATGAACCGTGTGGGTCAGCGTGAAACCAGGGAGGTAGTGTGACCAGTCTTCACAGACTGTCGGACAGGAAGCAGAGGTAGCTTGACGCATGGTTGCTCCGGATGAGTGGTTATCGAACCGGTGCCAGCCATGCTGCTCCCGTTTCGTTGCCGTAAATCGGCCGCATCGCCTCAAAGGCGTCCACCTTGCCCGGGAGGGCAGGTTGGCGTCGGAAAGTCCGACTCTGGATGCTTGACTTCTCACGTTCGACATTCCGAACGTTGGTTCATTATACCGAAAAATCGATGCCGGACAAGGAACCCCGGGAAAGCCACACTTCGACCGGGCGGAGCCTTCGATCCGGCCCTTGTACTGTGGGAGCCCGGCCACGCACGACAACCGTGCAGACTAAAACCAGACGCTGAACCGCGTCCCCGTGGCCAGCACATCGACCGTCAGTTTCCATTGATGGGCCACGGCAATCTCCTTGCAGATTGCCAGCCCGAGACCGGCACCGTCATACAGTGAATCCGGCGCGCGCCAGTATCGGTCGAAGAGCAACGGAAGATGCTCCCGCTGAATACCCGGCCCTTCATCGTCGACATGAATCGCCGTCTCAAGAACGGTCAGCACGACGACGCCGTCCGACGGTGACGCGTTGATCGCATTCTCGAGGATGTTCTTGAGCAGGATGAAAAGCCCCCCTTCATCAGCCCGTATGGGTGTCGCGGATTCGCGCGCTTCGATATGGAGCTTCACCTGCTTCGCATCGGCTTTGCCGGCGAGCAAGCTCACGACGTCTCGCGCGACGTCGACGCCGTTCACGTCGCCGAAGCTGAAGTTCTGCGCTTCGCTGACTTCGGCCAGATGCAGCAGTTGCTTGACCTGCCGGGCCATCAGGTCGATCTCGCGAAGCAGGAGCGCCTTCTGCCTGATGTCGGGCTGCAACTCGATCTGGCCTCTGACCAGCGTGAGCGGTGTCTGCAACTCATGCGCGGCGTCGGCAAGAAACTGCTGCTGGACGGCGAAGCCGTTCTCGAGCCGGGTCAGCGCATCGTTGAACGCATCGATCAGCGGCTTGATCTCGCTGGGAATACCGTTCGAAGACAGCCGCGTCTTCAGGTTGCGCGGCTCGATGCCCCTCGCGGCACGCGATACCTCCCGTAACGGCTTCAGCACGCGGCTGATCGTCAACGGAAGCGTCAGTCCGAAAATGATGGTCGCAATGACCAGCACAATTCCGACGGTCTTCGGTATCGGATCGATTCTCGACATGATGAGCGCATCGAGAAGCTGCCTGCTTTGCGCCACCTGCACGTAATAGACGACGCTCCCGTTCGATGCGCGCTGCGTGGCGACCAAATACGCATTGCCGTCGATCGTGGTGGGCACCACCTTGCCGGCCGCCTTCGCAAGATCCTCCGTCAACCACGGCCGATTGCCGTTCGACGGCACCGAGGCCAGTAACGGCTTCCCCGTCGCATCGAGCACGCGATACTTCACCTCCGTCGGCAAGAGCCGGAACATCAGCGCGGGGCGCTCGCCCAATCGCACCGATACCGGACGCCCGTCGGCGTCGAAGCTCAATCCGGCCTCGATATGACGGATGCTCTCCATCTGCTGCCGCCGCCCGAAGAATTCCGGATATCGATCGAGGACATACATTGACAGCAAGGACAGCAGCGCCAGGCTGATGGCGAACGCAACGACGTTGGTCACCCACAGACGCGTCGACAGGCGTCGAATCCAATGATGGAACATGGTCGCTTTCTTACCCTGAAGCGGCAACGAGCAAAGCGCGGCGAAGCGTCATGCGTCCCGCAGCGCGAAGCCGGCACCCCGGATATTGGTCAGTCGCATGGTTGCACCAATTGAAGCCAGCTTCTTGCGCAAGCGGTGCACGGTCACCTCGAGCGCATTCGGCGTGACCGCCTCCCCGAGCCCCCATGCGGCATGCTCGAGTATCGAATGACGTACCGTGCGGCCTGCGGCTTCGATCAGGCAAAGCATGACCTGCAGTTCGGCCGGCGCAAGCAGTACCGTCCGGTCGCCGCAGCGCATCGCGCGCTGTGGCGGGTCCACGGACACATCCGCGAACGACGCGACGAGCGCCGTCAGCAACACCGGGCGCCGCATCAGCGTGCGCACGCGGGCGACGAGTTCGCTCATTTCGAACGGCTTGGTCACGTAGTCGTCAGCCCCGCTTTCGAGTCCGTCGATGCGGTCATGCAGCGCGTCACGCGCCGTCAGCATCAGGCAAGGCGTCATGCGTCCTGCCGCGCGCAGTGTCCGCAGGAACGCCAGCCCCTCTCCGTCGGGCAATCCGCGGTCGATGATCAGCAACGCGTAGTCGGCCCGGTCGACACCGTAAGCGGCTTCCCGGACATTGCCGAACAGGTCGGATTCGATTCCCGCAGCGGCCAATGCCTGGGACAACAGGTCGGCGAGGCGCTGATGATCCTCGACAATCGCCACTCTTGGCATACTCGTACTCACTTGAACCGATACATGTAGCCCACTCTGGCTTCGGGAACGAACCGTCTTCCAACGATCGGACTGTCCGCGATGGCGTCGCCGAGACGCGACACGCCAACATCCAGAAAAATCGTCTGCTGCTTCGTCGGCCGGTAGTCGATACGGGTGCCGACCGACACGTTCACTGTCGAACCCGCGCTGTAGGCGGCGCGCCCGGCGCGCGCCTCCGATGGTCGCACGCCGTAATAGTAGTCGACGTATTTGTCGCTCAGCCATTCCGCGCCGACATGCGGCGCGATCGAGAACTGGCCGAAAGCAAACGCCTTCTCGAAGCCGATTTTCGCGCGCTCGCCCTTGTTTCCGCCGAACAGGAACGTGCCCGACAACGTACCGAACCCGGTGCCCCATGACAGTGCAGGCCCGTACCAGAACGCGCCCTTGCGATTTTCCATGCCGTTCAGGATCGGTGCGTCCGAGCCCTTGTATCCGTCGAAAAGCGAGAACTGGCCACGAAGCGCGACGCTGACGCCGCTCCAGCTTCCGATTTTCAGGTCGGCCGTGGTACCGACGGCCTGTACCCATTTGTTGTCGAAATAGACCAGCGGAAACGGCAACACTCGGTTGCTATCGCCTTGGTAGACCGACGGCGCGATGCCGACTCCGGCACCCAATCCCCAATGCGTCACATTCGTCGCGTTGTTGAGGATGGTCAGCCCCGAATTATCGGAATCGGGCGGGATCATGCCTTCGTCCGCCCAAGCGGAAGCAGACGAAAATGCGAATGAAGCGGCAAGCAGCAATAACGGAAGTTCGCGGCGGGAGGCTATTTTCACCATCATTTTCCTGGAGTCGACGATCGAAACGGGGGCTACTGTAGGACCAGTCGACTTACCGCTCACTTACCAGGAAAATATCGTCGTGCTGCACACCCTGCGGGAAATATCGGTGACGGGAAATATCGACGCAGGGCGAGCATGTGCCGCCCTGCGCTCTTGAAGAACGGGGCCCCGCACCCCGTCAAAACACCGTATGCAACCCCACCCGTGCCACCGTCTGACTGGCTGAACTCGAAGCCCCATTCGGATCCAGCACGCCATTGACCTGCGCATTCGCGCCGCTGTTCGCCCGCTGGTAATCCGCCGACACATAAACCATCGTCCGCTTCGAGAACAGGTACTGAAGCGCGACACTGACCTGATGCGCGTGGTTGTTGTTCACCGCCTCGTTGCCTTTCATGTACATGTACTTCGCGCCCAGCACGATATCCGGCCTGACGTGCCACAATCCGCCCGCTTCGCCCATCCACACGCCAGCATCGTTGAACGAATTGCGCACGGTGGTCATCAGCGCATTCGCGGTGACGACGCCAAAGTCGTAGTGCATCCCGACGCCCCAGTTGCGCACGCTGGTGGACGGCACGCCCGGCGCGGGGCCGTATTTCTCGTTCGTGTATGCCGCGCCCACACCGAACGGCCCCGCCTCATAGTTCAGCCCGGCGCTGACGGCATTGTCTGCACCCACCGAGCCTGCCACGCCGCCGAACGCATACATCGCGCCGCCAGAAAATCCCGAAACCGTCGGCGAACTGTACTTGACCGAATTCGCGATCGGCTTGCTGCCTGCGGTGCGATCCCAATCGAATGCACCGGTCGGATTGTCCGGAAGCGCGAGCCGCTGGAACGGGCCATTGCGAAAACCGTACAGCCCCGAGATATCCCGTGAAATCGCGTTGTTCTTTGAAAACAGCGAATCCACCATGAAGTCGTATTGATTGCCCAGCGTGACGCTGCCGAACCGGTTGCTTTCAAGGCCGACATACGCATTGCGCCCGAAAATCCCGGTCCCGATGATGCTGCCGTTCGCCATCGAAAACTGGTTCACGAGCGCGAACGTCGCACGATATCCGCCACCGAGATCCTCCGTGCCGCGAAAGCCGAACAGATTGGGCGCGAATATGCCATCGTCGAACTTGACGTTCTTTCCGCCGCCCTCGTTGCTGACATAGGAGATGCCGGCGTCGATCAGCCCGAACATCGTCACGCTGCTCTGCGCCCATGCGCCCTGCGCCAAGGCGAGAATCGCCACTGCTCCAAACCTGAGTTTCATTTCGTCTCCGTCTTTTTTATGAAAATGCGAGGCCGCCACCTGCTACGTGGCAGGTGCTCGCTCGATGCTGCACAAGGAATCGTCTTCGTTCAGGTGTCCATTACCAGACACCTGAAATATGATTAGCTTTACTGATTGATTAATACGATAAACGTCGTATCAACCGGCCCTGCTCGCACTCATTGAAACACCAGAATCAAGCGCCCCGATAGATAACCCACGCTGCTGAATCCACCTCGACAGCCACGGCCTCCAGCGCCGAGCCCGAGCACGGCCCATCGATACACGCGCCGTCATCGAACCGGAACAACGCGCTGTGATGGGCACACATCAATACCTGCGACCGGTAACAGGAAACGCTACCCGGTACGAAATCGAGCGGCACCGAGAAGTGCGGGCAACGATTCACATAGGCCCATACCTGCTCGCCGCGTCTCACGACGATCACGGGACGCCCGATGCATGCTTCATCGACGACCCGCGCGCCGCCGTCGGGCACATCGGAAAAGTGGCAGAGTTGTCGTGCTTCCATGATTCACACTCGCTGCTCGGGGTTGCCGAGGCTCCAGTCCCACGGACGCACTTCCACGTGCGAGAACAGCCCTTCCTTCACGTACGGGTCGTTGCCGATGAACTGCATCACCGCCTGAATGTCGTCCGCCTCCACGACAAGCAGCGTGCCGTTCATCGCATCGCCGTGCGGGTCGAGCGTCGGGCCGCCGAGCCGCACCACCACACCGTGCTGGTCGGCCGAGCGCAGGTAAGTCCGGTGAACCGGCCGCACGCGATCGCGCACGTCGCGCATGCCGGGCTGGTCCGTCGCAAACACCGCAAAGAATCGAGCCATGGCGGTCAGCTCCGATCGAAGACGAAGCGGGATGTCACTTCGCCGTGCAAGCCGTTCAGGCTGATCTGGTCAGTTATCACGTCTTTCTCCGTTGGCGCATCCGGCCGCTCATTGCGGCGCGCGCCCTTCCCACGCGTGCTGCAGCAGCGCGCGAATCGCCGCGCGTTCGATCGGCCGCGGATTCGCATATGGGTTACGGCACGCGAGATCGGCCGCTTCGTCGAGGCCCGCCTCCGGCATCCCGATATCGGCAAGCGCCGGCGCGATGCCGAGCCGCGCGTTCAACGCGAACAGCAACGGGCCGGCTTCGGCCGCGTCGCTCCCGCCCAGCGCACGCGCCACGCGGCGCAGCGCCTCGGGCGCGGCGGCGTGGTTGTAGTGCGCGGTATGCGGCAGCATCGCCGCATGCGTCTGCGCGTGCGGCAGGTTGAAAGTGCCGCC
Source organism: Burkholderia lata (assembly GCF_902499335.1). Lineage (GTDB taxonomy): Bacteria > Pseudomonadota > Gammaproteobacteria > Burkholderiales > Burkholderiaceae > Burkholderia > Burkholderia lata_B. The sequence goes on from NZ_CABVQK010000001.1 coordinate 760,939, forward strand.
GAGCGTGTGGCACAGCTTGTGGTGCAGCGCCATGCCAACCGCGCCCAGGCAGGTTCCCGCAAGCCACGCGCCGTACAACGCGCGGCTGCGCGCCTCGCGGTTCCCCGGATCGCGCACCACGACGGGCAGCGCTTCGCCGAGCGCGCGGATCGATTCTTCCGCCATCAGGCTGATCACCGGGTTCGCGTCTTCCGCATAGAGCGCCTCGACGGCATGCGCCATCGCATTGATGCCCGATGCCGCCGAAATGTCCGGCGGCAGCGTCAACGTCAGCGACGGGTCGTAAATCACCGTACGCGGCAGCACGCGCGCATCGCGCCCGGTGCGCTTCAGCCGGCCCTCCGTGAGTCCGAAAATCGGCGTCATCTCCGAGCCGGCATATGTCGTCGGCACGGCCAGGATCGGCAGTACCGATTCGAGCGCAATCGCCTTGCCCAGCCCGATCGTCGATCCGCCGCCGATCGCGACGCAGCAGTCCGCGTCCAGCCCGCCGGCCATCTCGCGCGCCGCATGCGCGACCTCGACCGGCACGTGCATGACCGCCTGCGCGCAGATGCCGGCCGCACGCTCGCCCAGGATCGCCTCCACACGCTCGGCGAGCGGCCGCTGCTCGGGCGTGGACAGGATCAGCGCGCGGCGGGCGCCGAGCGTCGACAGCTCGTCCGGCAGCCTGTCGAGCGCGCCCCATTCGAACACCACGCGGGAAGGGGTGCCCTGATAGACGAAGCGATCCATGGCGAACCTCAGCGCTTGAAGTGCGGCGGCACGTTGCCGTCGACGTTGACCCACACCGACCGCGCTTCGGTGTAGTCGTGCATCGCCTCGAAGCCCATCTCGCGGCCGTAGCCCGACTGGCCGACGCCGCCGAACGGGCTGCCCGGATTGACGCGCTTGTAGCAGTTGATCCAGCACATGCCCGCGTTGATCCGCGACGCCATCTTGTGCGCCCGCGAGACATCCTTCGTCCAGAGGCCGCTGCCCAGCCCGTATTCCGTTGCGTTGGCAATGGCCAGCGCTTCGTCGTCGCTGCCAAAGCGCAGCACCGTGACGAACGGGCCGAACACTTCCTCCTGCGCGACGCGGTCGGCCGCGCTCCTGGCCTCGATGACCGTCGGGCACACGTAGTAGCCGTTGGCGAGCGCCGGATCCTGCGGTGCGCTGCCGCCCGTGAGCACGCGTCCGCCCTGCTCGCGCGCGACGTCGACATACGACAGCACGCGATCGAGGTGCTGCTTCGACGTCAGCGGCCCCATCTCGGTGTTCGCATCGAGCGGGTTGCCGATGCGGATCGACGACGCGAGCGCCACGAAGCGCTCGAGGAACGCATCCGCGATGCGTTCGTGCAGCACGAGACGCGAGCCGGCGATGCACGCCTGCCCCTGGTTGTGGAAGATCGCCCACGCTGCGCCGTTGATGGCCGCGTCGAGATCGGCATCGTCGAACACGATGTTGGCGCCCTTGCCGCCCAGTTCGAGCTGCACGCGCTTCAGGTTGCCCTGCGATGCTTCGACGATCCGGCGGCCGGTGGCCGTCGATCCGGTGAACGCGATCTTGCCGACGCCCGGATGTTCGGCGAGCCGCTGGCCGGCCGTATGTCCGTAACCGGGGACGATATTGACGACACCCGCGGGAAATCCGACCTCGGCCATCAGCTCGACGATGCGCAGCGTCGACAGCGGCGTGATTTCCGACGGCTTGAGCACCACCGTGTTGCCGGCGGCGAGCGCCGGGCCCATCTTCCAGCTCGTGAACATCAGCGGAAAATTCCACGGCACGATCTGGCCGACGACACCGATCGGCGCACGCTGCACGTAGTTCAGGAAGCCGGTTTCGACGGGAATCACCGAGCCTTGCAGCTTGTCGGCCATGCCGCCGAAATAGCGGAAGCAGGCCGCCGTGCGCGGCACATCGAGCGCGCGCGAATCGCGGATCGGGTGGCCGGTGTCCAGCGATTCGAGCTGTGCCAGCTCCTCCGCGTTGGCCTCGATCGCGTCGGCCAGGCGCAGCAGCAAGCGGCCGCGTTCGGCGGCCGGCAGCGCCGACCATTTCGGGAACGCGCGGGTCGCGGCTTCGACGGCCAGATCGACGTCCGCTGCGGTGGCGGCCGCGATCTTCGTGATGACGGAGCCGTCGTGCGGATTCAGCACGTCGATCGTGCCACGGTCGACGGCGTCAACGAAGCGCCCGTCAATGAAGAGTTGGGTTTGCATGAATCGTCCTCGGTGTATTGCAGAAGCTGAACCTGAAGCGGAAGCGCCGCTCAGAACGCGATCGGATACGGCGCGAGCTCGCCGCTCTCGTAGCGTTGCGGCAGGTCGGGCGTCGCGTTTTCCCAGACCAGCAGCATCGACCGCTTCGTGGAATAGCCCTGATGCCGGATGTCGGCGGGCATCGCGCAGATATCGCCGGCTCGCATCGTCACGCGTGCGCGCGGCGCGCCGGTGTTCTTGTCGCCGATGTCCCACACGATTTCGTCGGACAGTTGCAGGAACCATTCGACGCGGTCGTTGCCATGGAACACCGGCAGGATGAATTCCTCGGTGGTCGGGCAGAACAGGCTGCGCCCGCACACCGACGTCACCGACGGATTCCACGTCACGTCCGAGCGAGACAGGTACTTGAACAGGTTGAACGCGTGCAGTTCGCCTTCGAAGCCCGGCTCGACGTGCACTTCCGGTTCGTCCTGCGCGACGTCGAGGAACGCACGGTTGACCGGCAGGTCGTCGCGCAGCGGCGAGTCACCTTCGAGGCCCGGCATGCGGCGCGTCGCAATACGCGTACGCTCGATCGCCGAGCCGTTGTCGCCGTGCTTGCGTCCGAATGCCGTACCGGTTTCCTCGGGCGCCGCGAACGGATCGAAGCCTTCGTTCGTCCAGTCGTGCAGCATCGCCTTGAAGGTCGCCATGATCGTGGGCGTTTCGAAGGTCTCGGTGTAGTCGACCCCGGCATCCTTCAGGATGCCGTTGAACGTACCCGCATACATGTCCACCTTGCCGTAGTGATTGCGCGTGCCGAACACGTGGTCGAAGTTCACCCAGCCGTAGAAGAAGCCCCACGCCACGTCGCGCATCATCGCGCGCAGGAACGCGTCCGCCGGCATCGCGTGCGTGCGTGTCTGGCCTTTCGCGGGCCAGCTGATCTTCACGAAATATTCGTCGCGCTGGAATTCGAATTCGCCGAGCTGGAAGCGGCGGTAGCCGGTGACGGCATCGGCTTCGGTCGATCGCACCAGATCGGCGGCAAAGCCTGCGGAAGTGTCGAGGGTTTCGAGGGTGGCCATAACGTGTCTCCTGGAATAGTGTCGAATGAGGTCGGACGAATCAGTGCAGGCAGATGTCGGCCCACTTCTCCACGGACAGCTCGCCCAGGATGGTCTGCACGAGCGCGACGCCCGGCTGGCTCGCGGTGAAGCGGTATGCACAGCCGGCCGGCAGCAGCGCCTGATGGCCCTGGCGCAATACGACGTACCCCATCTTGCGGCCGGCAGGTTGTGCGCCGGCGCTCACGGTGCCGCGCCCCGATGTCGGCGGTGTATCGAGCTTGATGAATTCGATCCGGACTTCACCGTCCATCTGGATCACGAACTCGTCGTGCGCGCAGGCGAACCACGGCGACTGGCCGTCGGTCCGAAGCACTTCGATCACGTATTCGAGGTTCTTGCCGGCGACGACCTTTTCGTAAGGGGCCGACTTCGATGCGATCTCGAACACATTCGAGAACGCGTAGTGTTGAGCGCTGCCGCTCGTGATTTCGATCTCGCCCTTTCGGTAACTGTCGAGCGAGCCAAAGACGGTATGGAATGCCGTGTCGGTCATTTCTGTCTCCTGAGTTGAACCGCTTGTTGGATTCAACTCTAGGGGCAAGGGACCCCCGCAACAAGGCACGGGACGGCGACTACGGCATTTGCGTTTCGCGAATAATCCGCGCGGTTCAACGCACCCAGCCACGCTCCAGAAGGGGGAGATCCCACGGCGATTCGTCGCCGATGGTTTCCGCGAGGAATTCGACCAGCGCCTTCACCTTCAGCGCCTGTCGCTGCGTTGCGGGATAAACCGCCGCAAAGTTCAGCGGCGCGAGCTGGAAGTCAGTCAGGATGGGCGCCAGACGGCCGGCGACGAGCGCTTCGCTCGCCACGAGCGTCGGCAGGCACACCACACCGCCGCCTGACAGCGCGTACTCGCGCAGCAGGTGCACGGAGTTCGAGCGGATCATGCCGGGCAACTCCATTTCGACGACCTCGTCGCCGCGCGTCATCGTCCAGCGGTTGCGCGACGGATAGCCCGAATAGAGTGCGGTGGTGTGCTGCAGCAGGTCGCGCGGATGTTGTGGCGCACCATGCGCGTCGAGGTATGCGGGCGACGCGCAAAAGAGGCGCCTGACGGTGAACAGCCGCCGTTCGATCAGCGACTCGGAAATCGGCGGGAAGATCTGGAACGCAATGTCGAACCCTTCTTCGACAGGGTCCACGACACGGTCATTGACGATCACGTCGAGCTGGATGCCGGGGTAGCGCCGGTTGAATTCCATCAGTGGCGCGCCGAAGTGATCGAGCGCGAAACCGGGCAGCATCTGGATGCGCAGCCGCCCGGTCGGCGTCGCGCGAAGCTCGCGCATCTGGTCCGTCAGCTCGTTGACGCGCCCCACGACCTCCGCGCACTCGCGATAGAACGCCTCGCCGACTTCCGACAGGCGCACGTGGCGCGTGCTGCGATGGAACAGCGGCGCGTTGACGAACTTCTCGAGCTGCTGGATGCGGTTCGTCACGACCGAGCTGGTCACGCCAAGCTGCCGCGCCGCCTCGGCGAAGCTGCTCGCCTCCGCCACCCTGACGAATGCCTCGATGCTCAGAAACCGGTCCATACCGCGCCCTTTTTCGACAGCGAAACCGGCAGTCTACCCGTGCGGATAACGGGCTGTGTCATGCGGGAGGCGTCACTCTGTCACCCAATCGATGTCAATCGCCGATGGCGCTCGCCCCCGCATGCGCTGCCCTGCCCGCGCTGGCCTTACCGCGATTGCTCGCCCGCCGCGAGTTCCGGTTGCACGGCGACGCGGCGCTGCAGCACGGCCGGCGCGGTTTCCTTCAGCAGCAGGCTGACCACGATGCCCAGCATGACCGCGCACATCGGCAGCCACAGAATGTTCTGGATGCCAAAGTGTGCGGCGACGTAGCCGCCCATCGCCGGCGCGATGCCGCCGCCGAAGATCTCGCCGACGCCGACCACCACGCCGATCGACGTCGACACGAGCCCGACGGGCGCGGCCTCGGTCGCCACCGGGCCGGACAGCAGCGACACCAGCCCGAGCGTGAAGAACGACGCGACGAACAGGACCCCGAACAGCGCGAGCGGCTGCGGGCCGAGGCCGCGGAAGATGTAGAGCATCACGGCCGTTCCCGCGAAGCCGACGATGCTCGCGAGGCGGCGGCCGACCAGGTCGGACAGGCCCGGCAACCCGAACTGCCCGAGAAAACCGCCGAAACCGATCGCCGACACGACGAGGCCCATCTTCTGCGTGCCGAGCGCCAGGTAGTCGGTCAAGTACAGCGGCAGCAGCGCACCGAGCACGAATACGCCGGTCATCGCACAGCACAGGGCGGCCATCGCCACCAGGATGTTGCGGCTCTTGAGCACATGGCCGAGCGACACCGGTGCATGCTCCGACGCGACGGCCTTCGTGACCTTCGGCTCACGGATGACGAAGAACATGATCGCGCCGAGGATCAGGCCCGGAACGGCCACGAGCGCAAAGACCCAGCGCCACGACACGAACCCGAGCAGCTGCGTCGCGATGATCGGCGACAGCGCGAGCCCGAACAACGCGAAGCCGCTTTGCTGCAGGCCGAGGTTCAGCCCGCGCCGCCGCGGATGCGATGCGTCGGCCGTCGCGGCAAAGCTCGTCGGGCAGAACGAGCCTTCCGCCACGCCCATCAGGCCGCGAATCGCCATCAGCCCGAGCAGCCCACCCGCGAGCCCCGAGAAGCCCGACAGCAGCGAGAACGCGATGATGGCCGGAATCAGCACCTTCCTGCGGCCGATCTTGTCGGAGATGCCGCCCATCAGCGCCGCGAAGATGCCCCACGACAGGCCGAGCACGCCGATGCAGTTGCCGACGTCCTGCGCGGTCAGGTTGAGGTCCTTCATGATCGACGGGAACAGCGGCGCGATCAGCCAGCGATCGAGGCCGACCAGCCCGAAGCCGAGCGCCAGCAGTGTGACCGCCTTCCACTCGTATGAGGTATCCCACTCGTTTGCTTTCATGTCCGTCTCCGTGGACACAGGTTCGCCTGCGCGCGCCGGAGCGCCTGCGCATGAGCCAGGTCCGATGTCTTTTGTGTGCGACGCGAATCGCGAGGAAGTGCCGGCTGGTGTTCGGTTCGACGCGTTGAGGTCAATCAGCCGACGTCACCACGATAGGTGGAACGCCGCATATCGGGTATGGAACAACCGGCGAACGCGCCATTCGCGAAACGCAAATAATCGCGGGCGGTGCCGGAAAGGGGCGACGGGAAAGCGCGAAGCGAACGGGCGCGGCGTCGAAGCGCCCCTCGCTCATGCGTCACGGGGGAATTCCCTCATGGACATCGGGGCATCCACGCAAGGCGCCATTCACGCCATGCCTGCACACGATCAGGCAAACCCTTCGCGAACCATGCAGGAAGAAGCCGCCCGCCGGGTAGCGGGAGGCGAAGAAAGCAGGGGCAAACCAAGATGCACCGGACGAGCACCAGCGCAATCCTGTTCACTCCCCTTTCCGACCCCACCCTGCGACGCAGCTCGTTCAGACATGGGATGAATCTCATTCTTTACACGTTCCATTCAATTTATTTCGACGAAATATTAATTACCTCATCTCGATACATCGCCAAATTCTCATTAAAAACACTCACACCAATTACTAAATACAAATTCCCCGCCCATCGCAGAAAATGTCACATACAGCCTCTCCAAAATCAAATATCCATCTCTAAATATCAAACCATTTCTCATGGCAAATATGTTTGATATTCTTCACCGCGAATTTTCCAAAACCTTCTTTTTATTTACCTGAAACCCCAATTCGAACCCGTCCGAATTGATAACGAAAATAACGAGATTGCGGTGATGTCGATAGAAAGTACATTCCGAAATTTTGCGTCCGGTCTGATTGGCGGCAACAAGCGGCCTGTCGATCTCCATTTCGGGCTGGCGCAACGCACGGTCGGCCATCTGTTGGCGCTCCATCACGCCGATATTCGCGAAGGGTTGATATCGGGGATCGACGGGCAACTGACCTGCGTGTCCACCCACGCTCATCTATCGCCTGAGCTGTTTCTCGGTCTGCCCGTGTCGGTCCGGCTGACGACCGATCGGGGCGGCATACGAGCGATCAATGCCATCGTGCACGACGTGCGGGCCGGTCAATCCGACGGTGAGCTGACCGTGTACCAATTGCACGTGTGCGACGCCCTGTCGCTGATGGATCGCCGCACGAACGCCCGCATGTTCCGATCGTGCAGCGTGATCGAAATCCTGGCGACGCTGATGAATGAGTGGAGACAGCGCAGCCCCGCACTCGCGCAGGCATTCGATTTCGACCTGTCGGCATTGTGGGCCGAACGCTATCCGGTGCGCGAACTGACACGGCAGGTCAACGAGTCCGACGCGCGCTTCATCCGGCGTCTGTTGCGTCGGGAAGGCATCACGGTATTTGCGAAGGCGGGGCCGATCGAAGGGGCGAGCGGCATGGCCGACGAACGCCCGATGCACACACTCCTGTTTTGCGATGATCCCTATCGCCTGACGGAAGCGCCGGCCGGCACCCTCCGCGTCCATCCGCGCGATGCCGGAGTCGAACAACGCGACACGGTGACGCTCTTTGCACACTGCCAAAGTCTGTCGTCCGGCAAAGTCAGCCGCCCGTCGTGGGATTACAAGAAAGCCCGTGTAGACGAATCCGCGACCGTCGCCGGGATCGATCAGGGCGAGTCGGGGAACGACCTTGCGCACCTGCTGACCGACGTCGCGATCGACATTCCGCACGTCGGCGATTCGTGGAGCGACCACGATCGCATCACGCGCGACCGGATGCTCGCGCATCAGTTCGAAGCCGTACGCCATGAAGGCATCAGCAGCGTGCGCGACCTGCCGGTCGGTCACTGGTTCACGTTGACCGGCGACCCCGAGCTGGATATGAAGCCCGCCGATCATCGCCAGTTTGTCGTCACGTCGGTTCGGCACGATATATGGAACAACCTGCCGAAGCGCCTGGCAGGTCGCGTGGACGGGCTGTTCACGGCAAGCCGTCACCTGACGCAAGTCGTTCCGCCGGCGCCAGCCGATGCATCGGAACGAACGGACACGCGCTATGAGAACAGTTTCACGTGCGTGCGACGCGGCGTGCCGCTCAAGCCTTCCTACGATCCGGGAATCGATGTACCGCCGGTCCACCTGCTCACCGGCACGATTGTCGGCACACAGGGAGAGGAAGTGTTTTGCGATGAGGCCGGCCGCGTGCGCGTGCAGATTCACGGCTACGACCCGGCCGATCACGCCCACGCGCAAGGCGCCGGAACGACCGGCCTGGCCGGCGACAGTGCGCCGATTCGCGTCGGAGCAAGCCTGGCGGGGAAATACTTCGGCGCGCTTTTCCTGCCTCGGGTCGGCATGGAGGTTTTGCTGGGCAGCCTGTCGGGCGATCCGGACCGTTTGGTGATCATCGGAATTTTGAGCAACGGCGCGAACCCGCCCGCGACCTTCAGCGATACCGGTTCGCTACCCGGCAACCGCTACTTGTCCGGGATCAAGACCAAGGAAATCAAGGGCCATCGGTACAACCAGCTACGCCTGGACGATACGCCGTCGCAAATTTCGGCGCAGTTGGCGAGCGAACATGCGCACACCCAATTGAATCTCGGCTATCTGACGCAGCCCCGCAATGATGGACACGGGAACGACCGGGGCGAAGGTGCGGAACTGCGCACCGACGCCGCTGCGGCGTTGCGCGCCGCCCGGGGCATGCTGTTGACGACCTATGCGCGTTCGCACGCGACCGGTGGTCAGCTCGATCGCGATGAGCTGATTCGCTTGCTCGATCAATGCGCGGAGCTGTTCAAGTCGCTCGGCGATTATGCCAGCCAGCATGGCGGGCAATCCGCCGACACGGCCGGCCAGGACAACATTGCCAGCGCATTCCGTCACTGGAAACCCGGCGGTTCGGAATCCCCTGCCACGGGTGACGCATCCGCGTTCATGGCGTTCGGCGCGCAAGCGGGGTCGCTGAACGTCACGCCGAAAACGCACGTCATGTATGCGGGCGAGAACATCGATCAGATTGCGCAGCAACACATGCAGATCACGAGCGGCGAGCGGATCAATCTGCATGCCGGGCATGGCGTCGCGATGTTCGCGCACAGCAATGGGGTATCGGCGATCGCGAATCAGGGGAAAGTGGCCATTCAATCGCAGAACGACGACACCCAAATCGAGTCCGGCAAAAACATCCAGTTGACTGCCGCCGACGGCAAGCTTGCCGGCACGGCAAGCGACGAAGTCGTATTCGTCACGTCCGGCGGCGCGTATCTCAAGCTGCATGGCGGCGATATCGAACTGGGATGCCCCGGCACCTTCACGGTGAAATCGGCCGGCCATGCATGGGATGGCCCCGCGAGCATGAGCGTCGACCTGCCGACATTCGATCAACGTACGCTCGGCCGCGTCCCGAAGCTGATTCGCCCAACGGACGGTCACGCGGCACCGGGGTTCGAAGGACAGATTCGAAAGGCATCGGGAACGCTGTCGGATCTGACGACCGACATGGCCGGGGAACTGCCTGAGGTCGATACCGACCGGTTCGAGAGGCTGGCGGTGCAGTTCACCAAGAAGAATGTTTAACGCAAGCGCAGGAGTCCGGATGATTGATTCATCTCTCGATCCTCGGTCGGCTGCGGATGCCCACACCGACGAGCATGCCGCGAAGACCGACGTGCCCGACGCGGCTGCGCCGCACCCGGAACCACCGCAGATCGTCGTCGGCCGGAGCGAAGGGGTCGCGATGTGGACGAAAGACACCCGGCTGATCTGTATCAAGCAACTGCCGTTGCCTGGTATCGTCATCTTCGTACATGGCGTGAACTCCGAAGGCGAATGGTTCGAGGCCGCCGAGCAGGGGCTGTGCGACGGCCTGAACCGCCGGCTCGGGCGACTGGACGACCAACTGAAGTATCGCGGCATCGATGCCGGGCAGTTGGTGCCTGCGAAGTACACGGAAAGCGTGACGCCGGACGGATTTCTGAATCCCAAGCTCTGGGCCGGCGACTACATCAAGCCCGATCCGTCGTTTTCGCCGGTTATTCATTTCCGATGGGGCTATCGCGCGACAGCCGAGGAACTGAAAGAGTACGGCGACAAGATTTTCCTGAACGAGAAGGACTATTGGGGCGGTGGTCCGTTCACGAATGGCTGCGCGAGCCTGCCCGATCTCTGGCATGGCGGCCTCGACGACCGGGCGGCCGGGTGGATCACCGTGCAGGGCATCAATCCGACCAACCGGCCGCTGTATCGCGCGCCGCCCCGCGCATATGGCGTGCTCGCGGCGTTGCGCCTTGCGAAGTTGATCGAGTCGATTCGCCGCATGCAGGCCGACGTGCCGATTACCGTCGTGTGCCATAGCCAGGGCAACATCGTGGGCCTGACGGCGGCTTTCTTCGGCGATGCACTACCCGATGTCGAAGATCCGTGGGGACGTAGCGGGCATTGCGTGGCAGACGCCTACGTGCTGGCGAATGCGCCGTATAGCTTGGCGCGAGCAGATGGTCCGAATCCATCCGATACGTTCATGGATACGTGGTCGCAACGCGCGACCAAGGACGGCGATGGCCGTCGCGGACGGCAGACCTACGCCGCGCGCACGAAAACGTTCGGCAAGTTTCTGTCGATCATCGGCACGCGGAAGGCCTATGAACTTTCCGCCGACAAGATCGATGAAGACATGGCCAACGAGCGAGTATCGCCGACCAGCAAGCGGTCCTATGCCGCACACGAGGATCGGGTTCGCCACGGTCTGAACGAATCGACTTATGGTCGCGTCACCGCGTATTGCTGTCCGCACGATCAAGTGATTTCTGCGATCACGGTTCAAGGCATCGGCTGGCGCGGCATCGACAAGCACGAACTGAACGATATCGGTGTCCCCGGCGTGCTGACGCAGCGCGTCTTTGCCTCCGGCTTCCACGTCGGCGTGCAGGAGCACTATCGGTATCGGGAGGATGACTGGCGGCATGGAAAAAAGGGAACGACGTCGGGCTTCTGGTATCCGCCTTCGCCTCCTGCCAAATTCAATCTCATCGGTGCACTCAAGGGAAACGAGTCCGTGTTCGGGGTGGCGGCCACGCTTGCGTCCGCACCGATCATGTTTTTCGTGACCCAGATCAGCTCGGCATTGAATATGTTCCGCGTGAACGCCAATCCGCCGAAGGGCTGGACGGTGGTGGCGGACGCGCCGGCACTCGACGAACCGTTTACGCCGAAGGCGTTGCGGTTCGGCAAGCCCATCGAAACGAAGGACGGCAATGCGACAAGCGACTTCAACGAAGGCAACGATCCGCCGGCCGCATGGCGCGACGCAAACAAGGCCGATGCGGACAAGCGGGCCGATGATCCATACGACCAGTACCAGCCGAAGAGCAAGGATAGCGTTGCGCAAGGTACGGCAGAAACCGAAGCCGGGCAACGCTACGAGGATCGCGCGTTGATGCGGATGGAGGTACGTCGAACGCTGAACACCGAATGGCTTGATGGCGACGGCCATGTGATCGGCGAGGATGGCAAAAGCGCCCTGCCGGAGGGTTACAAGGAATGGCGCGACAAACAGATTGTCGACTGGCTCGATCGCGGGGCGATCAACAGCCCGACGAATCACTCTACGACGATGACTAACCCGGAGCACGCCGAGAAGGCGCTTGCGTATGACGTTGCGGTGGGTCGGTGCTACCTGACGCCCGATCAACTCTACGACCTACGCATTGAGGCGGATTGGCGGATGGGTGACGGGATTCCTCTAGATGCTCCGAACAAGGCGTATGCCGACTATTTTGCATCTGGCACTCTTTATAGAACGCCTCTCAGAGAATGGATACACACAGATAAAAGCGAAGGCAAGATGCCGAACGCGATCTTGGATGAGCGTGAAGGTCAGCTCTATTTGAAGGTCGGGGGTGTCGTATGAAGATGCTGATCGCTACATGGCCGCGACGTATCGCCGTCGCCGTTTCGACATGGCTGATCGCAACCGTACTCATGGCCTCTCTGATGGCCCACGTAGAACAACCCAACCCGGCCCATTTGGAAATAGGAGATTGGATGAAACGATTCGTTTTCGTGCCCGGCTTGGCTGCGCTCATGGTGTTTTTGTTCACCACCGTCCTGATGCGTCCAGCACAAGCCACGCCTGTCCGGGAGCATGCCGCGCTAGCCGCTGAAGAGTCGGCAAAGCCGTTCGTCGCGCAGGTTGTTGGCCTGATGTGGTTGAATCCATTGCAACGTATGGACTACCCCACCCAATGGCAATTATTGTGGACGCAGGGACTGGTCGCGCCAAACAAGAACGACGATATGGTTCGCACCGATGCGAAGTCCTTTACTACCTTGCAATCTGTAGCGGGTATCGCATACGGCAACGAAGGCAAGGAAACGCTCAAGGGCTTCTACGCCAAGTACGTGGACAAATTCATCTTATTGGTACGCACCCGATATTTTAGTAACACGAAGTACTTCTACACTGTGGGATCCCAAAGCCAGCGGGACTGGCGTGAACTCGCGGGTATACACGTCGAAGTTGCCATTCCGCCCCGACTTGATCCGGCCTTTGCCAAGTCACGCGCGGTCGATCGGATGATGAATTTCTTCGAAATCGGCCCGCCGTCACCCAAGACGCTTTGGAGCCGCGACACGCCCCCTGATGTGCAAATCACGCAAGGCGGCGCGAACGCCGGCTTCACGTCGCTGAACAAGGCACTGGACTACCTGCAGGCGAACCCCGACAAGACCGTATGGGCGATCAACTGGGATGCACCGAGCTTCCCGCCCACGGACGCGCAGATCAATGAGAACCTCGTCGTGCTGTTCCTCGCCGGCCCGACCGTCAATACGGAACGCGAACCGCTCGCCTGGATCGGCAAAGCCGCAACGGGCAACACGCAAGAGTTTTCACCGAAGGTCGGCACGACGCGCGCCGTACAAGCATGGAAGGCAACCATCGACCAGGCGGCACGCAATGCCGGCGTCGCGGTTCCAGACCTCAAGTACATCGTCCACGACGCAGGTGCAGGCAGCGATACCGCGTCGTCACGTGTTGCCGCGCTCGCACAGACCTTGACGGAAACACTTCCTGAATACGACCACCAGAAGCAGACGTTCAACACGGCCGCACTACTCGGCGACATGGGCACCGGCAGCGCATTGACCGACGTCGCTCTGGCGATCGGCCGAATCAACCACTACGGCGGCAACGCATTGGTCGCCGGCACGACCGACCCCGAGCATCCCGTCGCGGTTGTCGTCATGCCGCCGTCGAAACTCACGCCGATCGATCCGGACAAGGATTGGTTTCGTGCGCGCGGCGGCAACAATGCCTACCTGCCGTGGTGGGGACGCCGACACGATACGAATTACGGCATGCAAGGCTATTCATGGTGATGCACACCGGCACGGCAGCGCGTTAAATGTGAACGTAGATGTTGTATCGAGCAGCAGGAGGTGGGATGAAACGATTTGTAGTTGTACCTGGTTTGGTGGCACTTGTGGCGTTTCTGTTCCCGACGGCCATGATGCGCTCGGCGCATTCCGCAACTGCCGCTGAACCAATAGCGAACGCAGCTCCCTCCGTCGAAGAGCCGGTGAAGCCATTCGTTGCCCAGGTCGTCGGACTCATTTGGTTGAATCCGTTGCAACGCATGGACTACTCGACCGAATGGCAACTGCTGTGGACGCAAGGGCTTGCCTCGCCGAACAAGAATGACGACATGGTGCGCACAGATCCGAAGTCTTTCACTACGTTGCAATCGGTAGCCGGAATCGCTTATGGAAATCGTGGCACGGAGACATTCAAGGGCTTCTACCACAAGTACATGGAAAAATTTCCCCGCTTGCTGAGTAGTCGTTACGCGATGAACGCCAAGTATTTCTACACAGTAAAACCGGATGACAAGAAGGATTGGCGCGAACTTTCCGGGATTCGCATCGAGGGTGCAGTCCCTGAGCGCCTTGATCCGGCTATCGCGCGCGAATACCTGGCAGAGCCGATCCGAAAAACCTTCTTTATCGGCAACCCACATTTCCCGACGATGTGGAGCCGCAGTGCGCTCCCCGACGTACAAATCACGCAAGGCGGTGCGAACGCCGGCTTCACATCACTGAACAACGCATTGGACTACTTGCAGGCGAACCCCGACAAGAGCGTCTGGGTGATGAACTGGGACGCGCCCAACTTCCCGCCCACGGATGCACAGATCAACGAGAACCTTGTCGTGCTGTTCCTCGCCGGCCCAACCTTCAACACCGAGCGTGAGCCCCTCGCCTGGATCGGCAAGGCTGCAACCGGCAACACGCATGATTTTCCGCAGAAGGTCGGCACGACCCGCGCCGTGCAGGCGTGGAAGGCGACCATCGACCAAGCGGCACGCAACGCCGGCATCGCGGTCCCTGACCTCAACTACATCGTCCACGACGCAGGTAAAGGCAGCGACGCATCGTCGGCACGTCTTGCCGCGCTCGCGCAGACCTTGACGGAAACGCTTCCCGAATACGACCACCGCAAACAGACATTCAACACGGCCGCCCTACTCGGCGACATGGGAACCGGCAGCGCATTGACCGACGTCGCGCTCGCCATCGGCCGGATCAATCACTTCGGCGGCAACGCACTCGTCGCCGGCACGACCGATCCGGATCACCCGGTCGCGGTCGTTGTCCGGCCACCGTCGAAGCTCACGCCGATCGATCCCGACAAGGACTGGTTCCGCGCGCGCGGCGGCAACAATGCTTACCTGCCGTGGTGGGGACGCCGGCACGATACCGATTACGGCATGCAGGGCTATTCATGGTGATGCAAACCGACACAAACCAACTCGACGGCACGCCGCGTACGAACGCGAGCACCGCACCAATCATTCGGGGAATGAGTCATATGCAAGGAATTATCCGGGTAGGCGACGTACATACCCACGGCGGCCGGGTCGAGTCCGGAGCCGGAACGAGCAAGGTGATGGGGCGCTCGGTCGCCCGCATCGGCGACTTGTGTTCGTGTCCGATTCACGGTACTTGCACGATTGCCGAAGGCGACACTGCGTTCAATGTCGAAGGTCGAGACGCTGCCTTCGATGGCCACAAGACTTCATGCGGCGCGACCTTGATTTCTTCACTTCACACTTCCGGGCGGGTTTGAATGCAGAAGACCCGACGCATGACTGCCGAACAGTTCCGCCTGTTGCGCATGCACGAAACGCGAATCAAGCCTTTGAACCAGTGGGCCCTCCACGAGATTTTCGTCAAGGGCCGATCACAGCGGGCTGTCGCGGCAGACGTCGGCATGACGTGTTCCGCGATGTCGCAGCTTGTACGGAAGGCGTGGCAGCGGTATCTGGAGCTACCGGGAAACTGCACACGCGTCACCACCCTCACGATCACGATCCCGGCCAAATATGAGCCCGCACTCCAGGCATGGGTGCGGGATGCGTATCGATTGGCGATTCAGGCCGACCAAAAGACGGCGACCTGATCGCCCCCCGTCCCGGAACCTCAGTCAACCCTGGTTCACAGCAGTTTTTACGTCGCATGAAATTTTCGATCACTCCGGGGCCCCACACCCCGGAATATTCACATCACCGCGACGTACCGCGGCATCACTTCGGCCCGTAGCACGTCCGCGCGTGACGCCTCGATCGATCGACCAGCCCGGCCATGCGTGCATCCGCCTGCCGAAGCCGCCGCAGTCGGGCACCGTCGAGCAAAAAATAAATTCCCCCAATCCACAAACAAAGAAAACGTTATTCCATATCAAGCTGAATCGCCAGCCAACTTTGGATCCTTTTTCCCTCCTGTCCCCCGTATCATTTCTTCCATTCCGAAAGAAAAGAGTATGAGAAGGACATGAGCGACACCACCACGCTGCACTACCTCGACTACGCCGCCACGACGCCCGCCGATCCGCGCGTGATCGAAGCGATGACGGCCTGCCTCGGCTTCGACGGCATCTTCGGCAACCCCGCGTCGAGCTCCCATGCCGCCGGCCGGCTGGCGAAAGACAAGGTCGAGCAGGCACGCGCGCAAGTCGCCGCGCTGATCGGCGCGGATGCGGACGAGATCGTCTGGACGTCGGGCGCCACCGAATCGAACAACCTCGCGCTGAAGGGCTATGCGGAAAACGCAACCGGCAAGCGCCACCTGATCACGAGCCGCATCGAGCACAAGGCCATTCTCGACACGATGGCGAACCTGTCGAAGCACGGCTCGTCGGTCACGTTCCTGACGCCCACGCGCGACGGCGAGATCACCGCCGACGCGGTCGCCGCTGCAATCGGCCCCGATACGGGCCTCGTATCGCTGATGCTCGTGAACAACGAGATCGGCACGCTGACCGATATCGGCGCCATCTCCCGCGTCGTGCATGCGGCGGGCGCGCTGCTCCACGTCGACGCCGCACAGGCGCTCGGCAAGACGCCGGTCGACGTGCGCGCGCTCGGCATCGACATGCTGTCGATGTCCGCGCACAAGGTGTACGGCCCGAAGGGCATCGGCGCACTGTTCGTGCGCCGCGACATCGCGGACCGGATCGCCCCTCAGATTCACGGCGGCGGGCATGAGCGCGGCTTGCGTTCGGGCACGCTCGCGACCCACCAGATCGTCGGCATGGGTGTGGCGTGCGAACTGGCCGCTGAAAAGCTCGACGGCGAAGCCGCCCGGATCGCGGCGCTCGGCGCCCGCCTGACGGACGCGCTGGTCGCGCTCGGCGATGTCACGCAGAACGCGGCCACCGCGCGCCGCATCCCGCACACGCTGAGCCTGACGGTGAATGCGCCGGGCTTCTTCCCGTTCATGCTCGGCGAAGCGCTCGCCGTGTCGTCGACGTCCGCATGCAACTCGACCAGCGGCGCACCGTCCCACGTGCTGACCGCGATCGGCCTCGATGCTGAAACCGCTGGCCGCACCGTACGCGTGAGCTTCGGCCGCTTCACGACGGAGCAGGACGTCGACTTCGCGATCGCCTGTTTCCGCCACGCGATCGAACAGTGTCGCGCGACGGCGGCGAACGGGTTCTCCGCTTCGCGGCAGATCACGCCGGCCGACCTGAAGGCGATTCGCAATGCCGGCTTCCGCTCGGTCATCTGCAACCGGCCGGACGGCGAAGGCGACGCACATCCGGCGTTCGATGAAATCGCCGCGGCGGCCCGCGAACTGGGCCTCGAAGCGCGCTACCTTCCGGTCGAGCGCGACCGCATCGGCGATGCCGAGATCGATGCGTTCGGTGAACTGGTCGACACGCTGCAGAAGCCGGTGCTCGCGTACTGCCGCAGCGGCAACCGCTCCGGCATGCTGTGGAGTCGGCTGTCCGCCCGCCGCACGGCCTGAGCCGATACACCGCCCCGCCAAACCACCCCACCCGGCCCCGCCCGCGTTCGCGCACGAAGCCGATGCTTCGATGCGCTGCCGGGCCGTCCGCCGGCCATCCCCGCGTTTGACGAAAACGGGGTATCTCGACGAGTATTCAAGCGGCGACACAGCCTTCCGCGGCAACATCCGGACGTGCCGCCCTGCACAATCAAAAAAAACTCACGCGAGAGAACCCATGTCTTCCAGCGCAGCATTCATCGAAAGCGATATCGGCCGCGAGTTGATCACCGGCATGGTCATGCAGATGCGGGCCATTCGGCAGGTAGGGTGGCGAAAGCACCATGACCTGCCGTCGAACGATCTCATGCATGAGCCCAAGAATCTGAACCGGAACTTCGCGATGCTTCGGCTGTGGTGCGTCGGTGACACCTGGGCGCTGGGGGACGAGTGGGTCGGCGTGAGCGGCACCGGTGACTATTTCCCGCCGAAGGGTGTCAACGCGTACGTCCTGAAAAGCCGGGAAGGCGATCACGCCGTGAACATGAAAGCGTTGTACGGCACGCCGGGCGACTGCTACGAACCGGCAAGGTATCACCCGGCATGCGGCAACCCCGAATGCTCGGAAGTACCGCTTCTCAATGCGCTTTCGTATGCGATCCCGCGGTGCAATATTGCAAGCGGCACCCCGGGGCATCTCATCCTGTTGACCGAGCGGCTACCGTGCCTGTCGTGCGGGCGCCTCTTCAGGCAATTCGGCAAGGATCACCCCGGCCTGTCGCTTCATCTGCTCTACATGTTCGATCACACCGATCGCGCGGAAGAGCGCCTGTCGACCGACCTCGACTATCTGTCGGAGTCCACCTTCGTCGTCGAATACATCGACCCCGACGACAGCGGCCATACTCGTCCGGACGGCCCGGGCTTCGCGCCGCCGGGCTTTACGTCGCACACCAAAGGCGGGATCTTCATCGTACAGATCGCGCCTTTCTCCGGTGACTATGTCGTCACCACTCCGAGCGACGCGACGAAAGTCCCCGCACGTGCGCCGGGGTCTCCGTCGGCGCACTTGACGTCGCGCATTCCGAATCAAAACTGGGTTCAACTTCACGTCCACAAGGCGCGTCCGCCCGTTCCGGAGGACAGCCCGCAGCACCCGCTGGAAGACGAAGACCCGGTATAGACGCCATCGGCCATGCCACGCGGCGTCGAAAGCCCGGGCCCCTCACGCGCCATACGCATCCAGCGCCTTCAACGGCACATGCAGGCTTTCGTTCGCGGCAAACGCATCGAGCAGATAGTCGACCGTCGCCTGTACGCGCGACGCCTTCAACGCGCGATGCGGATACTGCATCGCCATCTCATACGTGCCCGGCAGATGGTGGCGCCGCAACAGCACCTTCAGCGTACCGGCGCGCAGATGTTCCCACGCGAGATGCGCGCCGACCTGTGCGATGCCCAGGCCGTCGCACGCGGCCTGCACCACGGCCTCCGGCGCCGAGAACGTCAGCGGCGCGGATTCGCCCGGATCGACGGTCACGATGCTCCCGCCGCGCATCCTGAAGCCCCACGTCGCCACCGCGCCGCCGAGAAACCGGCGCGCGATCAACCGGTGCGCACCGAGTTCGTCCGGTGTCCGGGGAATCCCGTGGCTCGCCAGGTAAGCGGGTGACGCAACCAGCACGATGTTCATGCGGAAGATCGGGCGCGACACCAGCGCCGAGTCGAGAATGTTGCCGCCACGAATGACGATGTCGTAGCCGTCGCGCACGACGTCGACGATCCGGTCGTCGAAATCGGCCTCCACCGACAATCCGGGGTAACGCGCCAGCAACCCGGGCAGCAAGGGCTGCAGATGCTCGCGCCCGAACGCGGCGCTCGTCGAGATGCGCACGCGCCCTTGCGGCCCTTGCCGTGGCACGACGACGCTGTCGACCGCCGCGTCGAGCGCTTCCAGCGCGACGCGCGCCTGGCGCAGGAACACGCCGCCTTCGTCGGTGAGCTTCAGCGTGCGCGTGGTGCGGTTCATCAGTCGCACGCCCAGCGATTGCTCGAGACCGGCGACGTTCTTGCTGACGGCCGCGGACGTGATGCCGAGCACGCGGCCCGCCGCCGCGAAACTGCCGGCGTCGGCCGCGTGGACGAACGACAGGATCGCGCGCGTTCGTTGTGACAAATCCAAGGCAGCCTCCATTGATCGATCCGTCGAACGGTACACCGTCACCTGCCGCCGATTATCAACCTGAAGTTGAGAGCGACTCAACCCGGACCCGCCTTCCGGTTGCGACCCATGCCCCACACAATGCGGCCGTCGTTCAACGGACTCCAAAGGAATTCCCATGCTTGCCACCATCGTTTTCGACAGCGGCCACGGCCATACCGAGCGGCAGGCGCGAGCCGTCGCGGAAGGCGTTCGCCGCGTTCCGGGCGCGGAAGTGCGGCTCGTCGCGGTCGCCGACGGCGCGATGCCGTGGGACGCGCTGGCCGCCAGCGACGCGATCATCTTCGGTTCGCCGACGTACAACGGCTCGGTCAGCGCGCGGCTCAAGCAGTTCATGGAGGATTCGACCCGGCCCGCCTGGATTCCGCAAACCTGGCGCAACAAGGTCGCAGCCGGCTTCACCAACTCCGGCGCGCAGCACGGCGACAAGCTGCACGCGCTGATGACGATGACGCTGTTCGCGGCGCAGCACGGGATGATCTGGGTCGGGCTCGACCTGTTCCCCGGCAAATCGGTGAACGAACGCAACCGGATCGGCGGCTGGCTCGGCGCGATGGCGCAGTCCGACGACGTGTCGCCGGACCTGTCGCCGATCGCGAGCGACCTCGACACCGCCGCATATCTCGGGCAGCGTGTCGCCGAGCTGGCGTCGCGGTTCGCGGCCAGCGCGTAAGCGGCACACCGTTCGCCAGGAGATCGCCATGAAACTGCTGTGCCTCGACGTCCCGCTGCCCGGCGCCAGCCCGGACGCTTATCAGCCGCACCTGCTCGACGAAGTGCGCTACGGCTGGCAACTGCTCAAGCGCGGGATCGTCCGCGATATCTATTTCCGGCAGGATCGCCCCGGCGTCGCGATCATTGCGGAGTGCGATTCGATCGAAAGCGCCCGCGAAGCCCTGCGCGAGTTTCCGCTGGCCAAGGCCGGGCTGATCGACTGGGACATCATTCCGATTGGCGCCTTCCTCGGCTGGGAAGCGCTATTCGCGGCCGATAACGCCTGAACCTGCGCGCCTGACG
The DNA here is from genome assembly GCF_902499335.1 of Burkholderia lata. Taxonomy (GTDB): domain Bacteria; phylum Pseudomonadota; class Gammaproteobacteria; order Burkholderiales; family Burkholderiaceae; genus Burkholderia; species Burkholderia lata_B. Next base: position 781,759 of record NZ_CABVQK010000001.1, read on the forward strand.
GCCCCGACGCTCGCCCCTCGGCACCGTGGGGCGAGCGCCCGCATCCGGCGTCGCACCGGATTGCCCCGCGATGCGCCCCCTGCCCTCTTCCGGTGCATCCCTCCGGATTTTCACTACGTTGCCGAAATCTGATAGAGCCGGGAGATTTGATTTCATACCGTTCACGCATCGGACTGGAAAGCGATTGCCGCTCAACCACGGCATCGCGAGCCGCCGACGAATCCCAGGAGCGGGCCAAATGCTTGGCCCGGGCGGCGATGACGGTCCTGCCACGCAGGACATTCGTGACGGAGCGACCATGGATGCAAAACTCCAGCCTGATTCAGGCACCGACAGTGACGTAAGCCTGCTGCACAAGATGGGCTATGCGCAGGAACTGTCGAGACGTATGAGCGGTTTCTCGAACTTCGCGGTTTCGTTTTCGGTGATCTGCATCCTGTCGGGCGGCATTACCGCGTTTCAACTCGCCTTTTCCGCCACCGGCGGCGCGTCGGTCGGCCTCGGTTGGCCACTGGGCTCGCTGTTCGCGCTGATCGTCGCCGTGTCGATGTCGCAAATCGCATCCGCATTCCCGACGGCCGGCGGCCTCTATCATTGGGGCGCGATCCTCGGCGGGAAGAAATGGGGGTGGATGACGGCGTGGATCAACCTGATCGGCCTGATCTTCGTGATCGCCGCGATCAATTTCGGCACCTACGATCCGTTCTTCAAGACGCTGATCGCGCCGATGTTCGGTGTCAGTCCGGACAGCCTGACGTGGTGGCATCAAACTGCGTTCATCGCGTTCATCACGATCTCGCAGGCGATCCTGAATGCCCGCGGCATCAGGATCGCGAGCAAGATCACCGACCTGTCGGGCTACCTCATCTTCGTGGTGACGATCGCGCTGGTGGTGTCGCTGCTCTACTACTCGCCGGTCGCGTTCGATGCGCATCGGCTGGTGACGTTCACCAACTTCACCGGCGTCGATGGCGGAGCATGGCCGAAGCAGGCCACGCCGCTCGCGTTCCTGTCCGGCCTGCTGCTCGTGACCTACACCATCACCGGCTTCGACGCTTCCGCGCACACGTCCGAGGAGACGCACGACGCGGCCAGGAATGTGCCGCGCGGCATCATCGGATCGGTGTTCTGGTCCGCGGTGTTCGGCTACGTGATGGTGTGCGCGTTCGTGCTGGTGATGCCCGACCTGACCGCCAGCATGAAGCAGGGCACCGGCTTTTTCGAAGCCATCCTCGCGCCGATTCCGAAGGCGTTGCGCGTCACCCTCGAGCTCGCGATGTTCTTCATCAACTACGTGTGCGGGCTCGCCGCGATCATGTCGACGTCGCGGATGGTGTATGCATTCGCACGCGACGGCGGGCTGCCGGCGTCGAAGCTGCTGCGCAGCGTGAACCCGACGCATCGGACGCCCGGCCCCGCGATCTGGACGTGTGCGGTGCTCGCGATCGTCGTCACGCTGTACGGCGACGCGTTCTCGGTGCTGAGCGCCGGCAGCGCGGTGTTCCTGTTCATCTCGTATGCGATGCCGATCGGCTCCGGGATGCTGGCCGAAGGCCGCTCGTGGACCGACAAGGGCCCGTTTCAACTGGGGATCTGGTCGAAGCCGTGTGCGTTGCTCGCGCTGGTCGGCGCCTGTGTGCTCGCGTATGTCGGCATCCAACCGCCGAACGAGAAGGTGCTGTACGTGCTCGTCGCTTTCGTCGTGGTGCTGATGGTGATCTGGTACGGCTTCGGCGTGCGCAACACGTTCGCGGGGCCGCCGGTGCTGAAGGACACGCGCAATCTCGACCGCATCCGCGAACTCGAGGCGAACGTCGATCCGACTGTCTGAAGCGCCTTCGAAGCAGGCTGAAAAAAAACCGACTCGCTGGCTTGATGCCGCGAGTCGGTTTTTTCATGTCACCGCGCAACGACGAGATTCAACCGCGTTGCCGCGGTTGAATCTTGCGGGCATCAGCCGTAGACGGGGAAACGCTTCGTCAGTTCGGCAACCTGCCCGCGCACGCGCTCGAGCGTGGCCGCATCCTCTGGCGCTTCCAGCACATCGGCGATCAGGTTGCCGACGATCTCGGCTTCCTTCACGCCAAACCCGCGCGTCGTCATTGCCGGCGAGCCCAGGCGCACGCCGCTCGTCACGAACGGCTTTTCCGGATCGTTCGGAATCGCGTTCTTGTTCACCGTGATGTGCGCCGCGCCCAGTGCCGCTTCCGCTGCCTTGCCGGTGATGTTCTTCGCACGCAGGTCCACCAGCATCACGTGGCTTTCCGTACGGCCCGACACGATCCGCAGCCCACGCTTCACCAGCGTTTCAGCCAGCACGCGTGCGTTCTCGACCACCTTCTCCTGGTACGCCTTGAACTCCGGCGACAGCGCTTCCTTGAACGCCACAGCCTTCCCCGCGATCACGTGCATCAGCGGGCCGCCCTGGATCCCCGGGAAGATCGCCGAGTTGATCGGCTTCTCGTACTCCGCCTTCATCAGGATCACGCCGCCGCGCGGGCCGCGCAGGCTCTTGTGCGTCGTCGTCGTCACGAAGTCCGCGTGCGGCACCGGGTTCGGGTACACGCCCGCTGCGATCAGGCCTGCGTAGTGGGCCATGTCGACCATCAGGTACGCACCGACCGACTTCGCGATCTTCGCCAGGCGTTCGAAATCGATCTTCAGCGAGAACGCCGACGCGCCCGCGACGATCAGCTTCGGCTTGTGTTCCTGCGCGAGCTTCTCGGCGGCTTCGTAGTCGATGTCTTCGTTTTCGTTCAGGCCGTAGCTCACCACGTTGAACCACTTGCCCGACATGTTCACGGGCGAGCCGTGCGTCAGGTGGCCGCCGTGCGCGAGGCTCATGCCCATGATCGTGTCGCCCGGCTTGAGCATCGCGAAGAACACGCCCTGGTTCGCCTGCGAACCCGAGTTCGGCTGCACGTTCGCCGCTTCCGCGCCGAACAGCTGCTTCACGCGGTCGATCGCCAGCTGCTCGACCACGTCAACGTATTCGCAGCCGCCGTAGTAGCGCTTGCCCGGATAACCTTCCGCGTACTTGTTCGTGAGTTGCGAGCCCTGCGCGGCCATCACGGCCGGGCTCGTGTAGTTTTCCGACGCGATCAGCTCGATGTGATCTTCCTGGCGGCGGTTTTCCTGCTCGATCGCGGCAAAAAGTTCCGGATCGACGTTGGCAACGGTGCTGGTGGTGCGATTGAACATGATGATTGACCAGTTGAGAGTGAATGACTGACCGCGGATTGCCGGCTGCATGGTGTTTCGGCCTTCGCATTCCATCAGACACGCCCCTGTTCAGATAGAAGGATTGCGACAATCCGCTAGGACACACCGCGCGACGTGCACGCAAAAAAAAATCGAAGGGTCGCATCGCTGCGACACCTTCGACGGAACGGGCCGACCTGGCAGGCTTGGCGCCTGCCCTTCAGCTTCTTGCGAAAACCGGTAATCAGACGGCGGAGAAGCAGTTATCCACGAACAGATGGGTCCCGTTGACGAAACTCGACTCGTCGGAAGCGAGGAACAACGCGGCGGCCGCGACTTCGGACGGCTCGCACAACCTGCCTTGCTGAACCGCGATCGCCGCCTCGGTCGCGTCGACACCCATCGCCTGCAAGTCCCTGAGTTCGCGCATCCCGTGCGGCGTGCGGATGAACCCCGGCGCGAGCGCGTTGCAACGAATGCCGCGATCGCGATACTCGACCGCAATCGCCCGCGCGAACATGTGGCACGCGCCCTTGGTCGCGTCATACAGCACCTCGCCCGGCGTCGCGCACACCGCGGAAATCGACGACGTGCAGACGATGCTGCCACGCCCCTTCTCCAGCATCTGCGGCAGCACCGCTTGCGTCATCAGGAACATGCTCTTCACGTTCACGCCCATCAGCCAGTCCCATTCCGACTCCTCGATGTCGAGGAACGGTTTGACGATCAGCGTACCGGCATGATTGAACAGGATGTCCGCGTTGCCGTACTGCTCCCGCGCGGCGCTCACCGCCTGCTGGACCTCCGCCTGTTTCGACACGTCGGCGCCGAGGCCGATCGCCTGCAGGCCCGCGTCGCGCAGCCGGGATGCGAGCGTTTCGGCTGCGTCGCCATCGCGGTCGATGATCGCGACCTTCGCGCCCTGTTCGGCGAACAGTTCGGATGCCGCGCCGCCGCAGCCGCCCGCGCCGCCGCTCACGATGGCGACCTTGCCGGCCAGGCGGCCGTCAATCTTGACATTCATGCTTCGTTCTCCAGTCTGGTTCGTTCGGTCTGCTCAACTGAACAGCGTCCGCAGGTGATCGTTGAGGAAGTAGCCTTCGGGGTCCACGCTGCGGCGCAGCGCGCGGAACGCTTCGGCCTTGGGGAACCAGCGATCCACGTCGTCGCGGTTCGTGAAATGCAGCTTGCCCCAGTGAGGACGCGAGCCGTAGTCGCGCAGGATCGTGTCGACGTCCTTCAGGAACGGCCAGTAGTCGACGCCGTTCAGGCCGCCCGAGCATGAAATCGTGACGCTGTCCTGGTGGTTGAACGGGCTGATCCACGCCGGATCGCCCTTCGTGAAGCGGTATTCGACCGGGAAAATGCAGTCGCGGTGTTTCGTGAGGATGAGATCGCGCACCCGGCGCAGCGCTTCCTTGCCGTGTTGCGCGGGCACCGCGTACTCGAGCTCGTGGAAATTCGGCACGTAGTGGATCGCGTACACCTCGGAGCTGTAGGCGATCTTCTCGTGCTCGCCTTCATGGAACGTGCGCGCGTCGGTGACATCCATCACCTTGATTTCGCACACGTCGTAGTCCTTCTTCGAATTCGACACCTTCGTGGTGTCGGGCAGGCAGTAGAGATCGCGGCTGGCGGACGTCGGGCACCAGAAGAAACCGAAATGCCGATGCTTCGCCGCCAGGTCGTCGTATTGCTCCATCAGCGCGTCGAAGTCCTCGCGCCACACGCGGTCGTGCAGCCAGAACGCATCGGTTACTTGCAGCGTGATCTCCGACACCACGCCGAACATCCCGATGTTCACCTGCGTCGCATGCAGCAGGTCGAGGTCCTGCCGGTCGCTCACTTTCATGATCGAGCCATCCGGACGCACGATGCGCATCCCGACGACCTGCGACGACAGGTTGCTCAGCGTCGTTCCCGTGCCGTGCGTGCCGGTGGCCAACGCGCCGGCGATCGCCTGCGAATCGATGTCGCCCTGGTTGACGAGCGACAGGCCGAGGCTCTTCAAGTGCTGCGTCACCGCATTGATCTTGGTGCCGGCCTTCACGGTCACGCGCTTGCGCGCTTCGTCGACATCCACGATGCCCTGGTAATCCTGCAGCGACAGCAGCAGGCCGCTGGTGGCCACGACGGGCGTGAACGAGTGCCCCGAGCCCGCGCACCGCACGTGCTTGCCCTGCCGCGTCGCAGTGTGCACCAGCTCCGCGATCTCGGCCTCGCTCGCCGGCGACGCCAGGTGCGCGGCCACGCACGACTGATTGCCGACCCAGTTTCTCCAGAATCCGCCACGGGGAAGTTCCATCACCGTCTCTCCAGCGTCGTATTGATGCCAACGATAGGGTGCCGAAAGGTTTTCCACTATCGGATTTCGGCAAGTTAGGGTTTTGACGAGGCGACGCCCGGCCGGCGCTTTTTGACCGGCGCGGCGAGCGGCTACAATGAATCGATCCGGCCCGCCCCTTCCCGCCCTCGATGACGCCGCCTGCCCACCCGAGCGATTTCTCCGGCGACCCGCTGTTCGCACGAACGGTCGCGTTCTGCGCGTTCACCGACGTGGCGGAACAGGCGCGCTCGTTCGACGGCTGGAACATGAACTACACGCAGATCTCGGGCGGGCGGTTTCACGGCTCGTCGTCGATCATGTCGCTGGGCGGCATCAAGCTGCTGGTCGAGGATCTCGACAAGGTCATCCTGCAGCAAGGCGCGGTGCCGTCGGAGCGAATTGCCGTGGCCGTGCCGCTCGAACTGGAAGGCCACGCGCGCCTGTGCGGCGAGAAGAGCGGGCGCGACAGCCTGCACGTGTTTTCGAGCCAGCCGGCATTCGAGTTCTACTCGCCCGACCGGCATCTGCTCGTGAATGTCGAAATCGAACCCGAGAAACTGTCGACGCAGGCGCTGCGCACGGTTGCCGCGTCGCTGCGCGCGCAAACCCATGCGCCGGTGATCCCGATGGCGACCGGTATGGCCGACCATCTGCGCGACCTGCTGCGCCAGACGCTGGCCGCCGCGGCAAAAACCACGCGCATCGACGACGTGTCGACGCAGGACAGGATCGAACTGCTCGAGCGCACCGTGCTGTACGCGATCTCGGAAGTGATGACGGCCGTCACGCCGGACGCCGGTGCGCAGATCGTGCGCCCGACGAAATACTGGTCGCTGGTCAATGCGGTGCGGGAGCGGCTGCAGGATGCCTCGACCTGCCCGCTGTCGATCGCCGAACTGTGCGTACAGCTCGGCGTCAGCCGGCGCACTGCGCAGTACGCGTTCCAGGATACGTTGAACCTGAACCCGATCGCCTACCTGCGGGCCGTGCGGCTGAATCACGTGCGCCGCGAGCTTCGGCTCGGCGACTCGGTGACGTCCGCCGCCACCAAATGGGGCTTCTGGCACCTGAGCAGTTTTGCGCAGGACTATCGCGCGATGTTCGGCGAACTGCCGTCGGCCACCGCGAAGCGCTACGCGCGCCAGGCCATCTAGCGCCGGTCGTTCACCTTCCGGCGGCCGGTGCGAAGGATTGCCGCACCGGCCGCCGCCCTGCCTGCTACGTCACTCGTCCTGCTGCTCCTGCTGCGCCTGCACCTGCCGCTGCTGGATGAACTGCCGCACATCGCTCATCGTCACGCGGCCGGTATGCTTCGCATCGATCTCGTCGAAGTGCTTCGACACGAAGCCGAGACCGCTGCTCTGCGCCTGCACCTTCGTCACGGCCGCGCCATTGCTCAGCACCGTATTGGCGCCGAGCCGCGCGTCGACGCGCTGCTGCGCCTGCTGCTGCAGCGTCGTGCCGGTCGACGGCAACACCGGCGCCGCTTTCGTGGCAGGAAAGAACGGACCGTCGACACCGTGCCCGCCGTGCGGCAGCTTCACCGGCGCCACCGCCTGCGGCGGCAACGCGTAGGCACTGCTCATCACGGCACCGACGACGACCAACGGAGACATACGCCGCATCAAATTGATTAGGGACATGATCACTCGCATTCAATGGATGAATAGAGGGTTCCTTTGACAAGGAGTCCGTCGCTCAGGGTCGCTCAAGGGGCCGCCGCCAGCGTCGTCGCGGCCGTTGCGCCCGGAACGCTGCCGGTCGGTACGCTCGGCGGGTTTTCATCCGGCCACGGCGGCGGCAGCATGTGCAGCGTCAGCGCCGTCGGAATCCGCGCGCCCTTGTAGAACGTCTTCAGGTCCCGCTTCATCTGCGGACGGGCGACGTCGTCCAGGTAGGTCATGTGGCCGCCCTGGAAGAAGTTCACCTGCAGCTTCGGATTCAGGCCTTTCACCGTCTGCAGCCGCGCGAGTTGCTTCTCGGTGTTGAAGAACGGCGTCGCGAGATCGTGGAAGCCGTTCTCCGCGAGCACGCGAAGCTTCGGGTTGAGCTGCAGCGCACCGAGCAGATCGGGGATCGTGTCGGGCATCGGCTGGCCGTCGTGCGTGAAGTCCCAGACGCCGATGATGTTGTCGTTCAGCGGCAGGTACGTCGCGTTCGGTGCGGTGTAGCCGAGGTAATCCGGCATCTGCGTCGCGAGCGCGTTCGTGAACGGCTGCGAAATCAGGATGTCGGACGGGTCGCCGTCGTTCTGCAGCCGCGGATCGGAGTTCGGCAACGACACGCGTCCGTCATACCGGCCGATCGTCGTGCCGGGCAGCAGGCTCGTGCCGAACGGATTCGCGTTGAAGTAGCCGCGCAGCGCCTGTTGCGTGAGGCTCGACGGGATCGACCACAGCTTGAGCGTCGCGTCGCTCGGGAACACCGGCGTGCCGAGCGCATCCGGAATGCCGAGCTGGCTCAACACCCACGACTGCGAGTACTTCTGCAGCTGGTTGTAGATCAGCGTCGTGAACAGTTCCGTTTGCAGTGCGTACAGACCGGGGTTCACCGGTGCTGGCGAAACCTGGTTGAAGTACGCGGCGACCGCCGCATAGCCCGGCAGGTAGCCGGCCACGGTATCGGTTTCGAGCAGCAGCCCCTCCGTCGACTGCGTGATCGCCACGGCTTCCACCGCATCCGCGAAGTAGTTCAGGATCGCCGACTGCAGCACGATGCCCGTCAGGTGCACGCCGGCCGATTCGAGCGCCAGTGCGAGCATGTCGGTACGCGGCGTGCCGTACGATTCGCCGTACAGGTAGATCGGCGACGTGCTGCGGCTGTTGACGTTCAGGTAGCGCTGGATGAAGTCGCGCATGATGTTCACGTCCGCATCCGAGCCCCAGTACTTCTGGTTGGTGTTCGGTGACACGGCTTCCGACAGCCCGGTGCCGGGCGGGTCGATGAACACGAGGTCGGTGGTGTCGATCAGGCTTTCCGCGTTGTCGACGAGCGGATAGTTCGGCCAGTTGCTGCCGAACAGCGGATCGGGCGTGGCCACGCGGGTCGGCGCGAACGAGCCGAGCCGCAGCCAGATCGACGACGAGCCGGGGCCGCCGTTATAGACGAACGTGACGGGGCGCGGCTTGCCGTTCGTGCTCGGCGCGGTGTACGCGACATACGACATCGACGCTTCCGCATTGCCGTTCGCGTCCTGCGCGGTCAGGTGGCCGGTGGTCGTCGTGTAGTTGACGGTCGTGCCGCCGTTTTTCCACTGGTAATGCATGACGGCCGCTTTCTCGGACACCTGCGCGGGCGCGAGGCCGTCGGTCGCGTTCATCGAATACGCGACCTGGTCGACGTAAGGCTGGTTGGCCGGCGTCTGGCCGGCTGCTTGTTGCGCGCTGGCCTGCTGGCTGGCAGTGGCCTGCGCGAGGCTCGATGCGCCGACGGACGACGAATCGTCTCCGCCGCACGCCGCGAGCGCCAGAGTCATGACGGTCAATGCACCTAGCCCGGCCAACCGGCCGTGACGGCCACGGCGGCTGCCGGTACAGCTCCTGTCTGGTTTCATCTCTGTCCTTTGATTCGGATACCGCTTCACAAAGGCCGCCAACGCCTGCGAAACGCGCAGACCGACCCGCCACTCGCGTTGCACGGTCGGCAGTCGGCGGTTGGGGATTGGACTTCTAAGAGACTGAACTTGATACAGACACAGCAAACTGCTGGCGAGAATGGTGCTCGGACGCCCCCTGCAGTTTGAACAACTTTTATATGACCAAAATTTACGACAACACAAAAATAGGCGGTGCTGCGCCGCGTTGTCAAAGATCATTCGGATATTAAAAATCCTGCAATGATGCTAACGGCGGACAGTGTCTGGCAATTGAAAGAAAACGGGATTATTCGTGAATTGCACGCACTATCGGCAATAATTAGCCGAATTCGCCGCTTTTATCGCACAACCAGCAATCCTTTACTGGCGTTGATGCCACGCGCCGAAAGCCTTCAGATCGCCGGAATTATTCTTTCATTTTAATTATCTTTGATCGATTAATTCAGCGCGACGGCGCGCATGGACCGCCACTCAACGATTCAAATCACTTCAACCATTCTTCAATCGATGCGCTTATCCGCATCACGCTGCCCACAAAATACCGATTTCTCTAATTCTTGAAAATTTCAGCGGAATTATTTACCCATGATCCAGCACGACTTGTGCGGTGGAAATGAAGCGCGGCGTGCAGCCTCGCCGCACGCCGCGCCTCACACGCGTTCAATCCGCGTTCAATCCGCCATCACTTCCCGCCACCCGGCAGCGCGATATCGACCAGCACCGGATCGTGATCCGACGAGCGATACGCATCCGGCGCGTAGAACGTCTTCTGCTGCTCGGCCGATTTGTACGCGAGCGTGTACTGCAGCGCGAGCGGTTCGTCCGCGTTGATGTGCCATTCGTGCACGGCCTTCACGTGCGATGCGAGCGGCAGCGTCGCGAGCGCGTGATCGAGATAGCCGGCTTCGCCGTTGTACACGTAGCTGTACGCATTCGCGCCGATCCAGCGCGCGACGAGGTTGCGGTAACCGCGCGTTTCGAGCGTGCGGATCGGGTCTTCGTACGTGTAGCTGTTGAAGTCGCCGATCAGCAGCACGCCCTGGCCTGCGACGCCCGTCGGGTTGCCGGCGAGCCAGTCGGCCACCTTCGCGGCCGCGCGCGTGCGCGTCGGGTTCCAGCAGCCCTGGCCGTCGCCCTGGTCGAGATCGTCGTTCGTCGCGTCCGGGCAGTTCTTCGACTTCAGGTGGTTGACCGCGACCGTCAGCGACTGCTTGTTGCCGTTGATCAGCCGGAACGACTGCGCGAGCGGCTGGCGGTTCTTGTCGTCGATCGCGAGCGTGGCCGCGCGGCCGACCGGCTCGACCTTGCGGCTGTCGTAGATCATCGCGACCGTGATCGCATCGCCGCCGAGGCGCGACACGCCCGGATCGACGACACGCCAGTTGGTGCCGAGCTTCGCCGCGAGCTGGCGCACCGCGCTCAGTTCACCGTAGCCGTTGTTCTGGATTTCCATCAGGCCGATCACGTCGGCGTCGATCGCCTTCAGCGCACTGACGATCTTCGCTTCCTGGCGCTGGAATTCCTGGAAATTCTTCGCGCCGCGGTTGTTCGGATCGTCGAAGCCGCCGCCGAGACCGTTGCCGTTGAAGTAGTTCAGGACGTTGAACGACGCGACGCGCAGGTTCGATTTCGGATCGCGCGCCGGTGCGTTGGTACGCGGGTTCGTGCGCGCTTCGAATGCCGGCACGGCCGCGCCCGGCAGCGGCTGCACGCGCCATGCGCCATAACGCACTTCGAGCACGCCTTCGATGTCGCGCACCGTGTAGCCCGCGCGCAGCGTGTTCGCGGCCGACAGGCCCGGCGCCGGGTACGGCACCGTGGCGGGGTTCTGCTTGTTCGAGCCGTCGTCGAGGACCAGGCGGTTGCGTGCGTTCGCATCGATCTGCGTCTGCGCCTGCGCGGGCGGCACGACGCTCGTCGGCGTGCGCAGGCGGCCGTTGCTGAGCATCACGCTGCCGTAGCGGCCGAGTTCGTAGTTGTCGGTGACGTTCAGCTTCTGCGGCAGGCGCACCAGCATCCCTTCATACGCGGCGAACGCGCTCGGGCTGTCGACCGGCAGCGTGAGCGTCGCGGGCGTGACCGTCTGCCCGTTCGCGCACACCGCGATCGCGCCCGACTGCGTGAGCTGCGTCTGGCCGTACTTCTCCTCGACCTTGCCCGTCACGTGCACGAGGTCGCCCGCTTTCGCCCGCACTTTCGGTGCGTAGACGAACAGCCCTTCGGACACGCCCGGCTGGTTGCGGCGCTGCGCGTCGGCCTGCTGGACGAAGAAGCCGCCGAAGCCGTCCGTGCCGCCGAAATCGGCGGTGACGACGGCTTCGATCGACACGTTCTGGCCGGCGAGCGGCGACGGCGCGCCCGGCCCCTGGATATCGGCGATCGGCGTCGTGCTGCCGCCGCAGTTCGGGCTGACGGGCGCGGCGGTGGCGGCGAAAACCGGCGCGGCGAGCGTCGGGAGCAGCAATAGCGGGGTGATGAGGCGGATTGTCGAGCGCATGACGGGAAATCCCGGTTGTGAGGGTGGCGAAAGCTTAGCGGCGCTCAATGACAGTTTTTGGTAATCGAAAGACAGGCTGATGTAATTGTTGTTATCACGCTGCGATCGCCATCGAGCGCGCATTTACGCCTGAAAAAGCGGGGAAATCGTCTGACGAAAATCCGCCGTGCCCGCGACGATCGCCCCGCGTGCCTTCTCCACCACGGCGCCGCAGCGCCGTCGCGCTACACCGTGCCCGGCAACGCGCTCGACACGAGCACGGCCGCGACCATCAGTACGCCGCCGAGCACCGCTGCCTCGACCCGCAACACTGTGCCGAACCGTTTCAATGCACTGGCCGGCATCGAGGCGACCGGATCCTTCAGCGCAGCCAGCAACTTCGGCATCCCGAAGAAGCGGTTGTGTCCGCCGAGCGCCGCCGCGATCAGCACGAGCGCGAGCTTCAGCAGCAGGATCTGCCCGTACGTCGACGCGAACAGGTTGGCGGGCGTATCGACGCCGCGCCAGCCGTTGTACGCGCCGGTCGCGAACAGCACGATCAATGCGTAGGTCGACGCATCGGAAAGCGACTGCACGAACGATGCGCCGGTCGTGCGTTCGCTCGCGGGCATCGCGGCAAGCCTCGGCATCACGCCGAATGCCGTGACGAGCACGAGCCCGACCCACGCGCTGATCGCCAGCAGATGCAGCCAGTCGATCCACACCGGCACGCTGAACAGCCCGGCATCCACCGGATGTCCGCCATTGCTGCGTGCGAGCGCGACGCACGCAAGCGCGGCCCATATCGCGAACGGCGGGCGCGTATCGTTCGAGCGCCTGACGAACGACAGCACCACGACGATCAGCATGAACACCGCACCGGCCAGCCACGCACGACCGAACCCGGTGCCCGCGAGCATCGCGCGCACGGACGGCCCCGCTTCGAGCAACGACACCTCGCTCATCAGCGCGCAGTGCGCCCAGAACGCGGTGATGCTCGCGGCCAGCGATACGACTGACGCAATGCGCAGCGTTGCGACGAACCGCCGCCCGATGCCGTGCCGCCACACCGACGCGCCGCGCGCGAGCCAGTGGCTGCCGAGCAGCGCGCCGACGACGACGGCGAACCCGGCGTTCTGGATCGCCACCGACACGAGCCGCAGGAGACCGACGAGGCCGTCGTTCACCCCTTCACCCTGAACGTATAGGTGCCCTTCGTGCGATGCGCGTCGGCCGTCATCGCCACCCACTGCACCGTGTACGCGCCGGGCGCGAGCTTCGGTATCGCGATGGTCATCACGCGCGGGTTCGCCGCATCGACCTTCGCCTTTTCTTGCGTGACGGCGCTGCCGTTCGCATCCGCCACCTTCACCGAGCTGAACGCCGGTTCGAGGTCTTCGTTGAAGGTGAGCCGCAACGTGTCGGGCGCCGTGTCGACCGTGCTGCCCGTCGCCGGTGCGGCGCTTTCCAGCTTGCCGTGCGCGGATGCCGCGACCGGTGCGGCCGCGACGATCGCACCGGTCGCGACGATCGCGGCCAGCCGCGTGAGGTTCGTGATCTTCATGTTCACGCTCCGCGTCACGGCTTCTTCAGCTCGACGACGGTCAACGCGCCGTCCACGTCTGCCGCGACGAAGTCGACCTTGTCGCCCGCCTTCACTTGCGACAGCATCGCCGGATCCTTCACCTTGAACACCATCGTCATCGCGTCCATCCCGAGGTTTTCCAGCGGGCCGTGCTTGATCGTCAGCTTGCCGGCTGCCGTATCGACCTTGCGGATTTCGCCGTGCGACATACCCTGTTTCGCCGCGGCTTCCTGCTTCGCGCCGCCGCTCATGTCCATGCCGGCCATGTCGCCGGCCGCGTACGACGCGGCGGAAAACGCCAGCGCACACCCCATTGCCATCGAAACCAGTCCCTTCTTCATCATGTCGACTCCCGATTAAATGAAATGAAACCGGCGGCCGCCTACGCGCGGCCGCCGCATGCTGCTGCTCAGCCTTCCGGCAATTCGCCGGTGTACTCGTACGCGACGGTGCCCTTCGGATGCCGGAACCAGCCCGGATCGCGATAGTCGTTGCGGCCGAGCCCCTGCCGCACCTTGCAGACCGTGAACATGCCGCCCATCTCCAGCGGCCCGAACGGGCCCGTGCCCGTCATCATCGGCAGCGTGTTGTCGGGCAGCGGCATCTCCATGCCGCCCATCGCGCCGCCCGTGCTGCCCATCGCCATGTAGTCGGGCACGAGCTTGCCGATGCGCTTCGCGAGATCCTTCTGCGGCACGCCGATCAGGTTCGGCACCTGGTGGCCCATCGCATTCATCGTGTGATGCGACTTGTGGCAATGGAACGCCCAGTCGCCCGGACGATCGGCGGTGAATTCGATCGCGCGCATCTGGCCCACCGCGACGTCGGCCGTCACTTCCGGCCAGCGCGCGGCCGGCGGAATCCAGCCGCCGTCGGTGCCCGCGACTTCGAAGCTGTAGCCGTGCAGGTGGATCGGATGGTTCGTCATCGTCAGGTTGCCGAAACGAATCCGCACGCGGTCGCCCGCGCGCACCGGCAGCGGATCGATGCCCGGGAACACGCGCGAGTTGAACGTCCACATGTTGAAGTCGGTCATTTCGTTCACGCGCGGCGTGTAGCTGCCCGGATCGATGTCGTACGCGGCGAGCAGGAACACGAAGTCGCGATCGACCGGCATCGTGCCGCGGTCCTTCGGGTGCACGATGAACATGCCCATCATCCCCATCGCCATCTGCACCATCTCGTCGGCGTGCGGGTGATACATGAACGTGCCGTGCGATTCGAGCTGGAACTCATAGACGAAGGTCTTGCCGGGCGGGATATGCGGCTGCGTGAGGCCGCCGACGCCGTCCATCCCGTTCGGCAGCCGCAGCCCGTGCCAGTGGATCGTCGTGTGCTCGGGCAGCCGGTTGGTCACGAAGATGCGCACCTTGTCGCCTTCGACGGCCTCGATCGTCGGGCCTGGCGACTGGCCGTTGTAGCCCCACAGGTTCGCGTTCATGCCGGGCGCCATCTCGCGCACGACGGGCTCGGCCGTCAGGTGGAACTCCTTCCAGCCGTTCTTCATCCGCCACGGCAGCGTCCAGCCGTTCAGCGTCGCGACGGGCGTGTACGGGCGGCCGTTCGGCGGCACGAGCGGCGGCTGCGTGCCGGTTTTCGCCATCGTGGGCGCTTCGGGCAGCGACGCGGCGCCGGCCTTGCTGACCATCGCGGCGCCCAGCAGCGCGGCGCCCGAGCCGCTGATAAATTGTCGACGGGACACCATGTCAATGACCTTCCGGATGCGTTTGCGTCGCGGGCGCCGGTGGCGCCGCGGGGGTGGAAGCCGGCTGCGGCGCAGCGTCGGCGTTTGGAGTGGCTTCGGGCTGGGCGGATTGCGTCGTGCGTGGCACGGCACCCGCGGACGGCAGCCGGCCCCCGACCGCCATCTGCAGATCGGTTTCGGCGAGCCAGTAGTCCTTCAGCGCATCGATGTAACCGTTGACCGCGCCGACCTGTTCGCGCGCATCGACCAGCAGCTCGAACACGCTCGCGAGCATCCCGTTGTAGCGCAGCAGCAGCTCGTCGGAGATCGTCTTGCGCAGCGGCACGACTTCATCGCGATAGTGGGTCGCGACGTCGTAGCTCGTCACGTATGCCGCATACGATTCGCGCACTTCGGAGCGTGCATCGATGGCCGTCTTCGCGAGCCGGTTCGCCGACTGCATGTAGACGGCCTCGGCCCGCGCAACCTTCGCGCCGCCCCAGTCGAACAGCGGAATCTCGACGCTGATCTCGTAGCCGTGCTCATGACCCTTGCCGGTCTCGTAGTTGTTCACGTAGCCGAGCTCGACCGCATTGACGAAGCGCGTGGCCTTGCTCAGGCCAAGCGACGACGCGACACCTTGCGTCTGCAGCTTCGCGGCCTGGATGTCGAAGCGGTTGCTCATCGCGAACCGTTCGAGATCGGGCAGGTTCGGCCGCGCTTTCGGCACGTCGGGCAAGCGTTCGGGCAGCGCGTACCGCGTGCGTTCGCCCCACAGCCCCATCGCGCGCGTGAGCTTCTCGCGTGCGGCCACGGCCTGCTGGCGCGCCTTCGCGTGCTGTGCGACCGCATCGGCATGGAACGCCTGTTCGCGCGCGTAGTCGAGGCGGCTGAAGTTGCCTGCCTGCCGCATGCGCAGCGCGAGTTCGGCGGCCGCGCTCCCGGCATCGCGCACCTGCTGCGCATAGTTTGCGGCCTGCTCGGCAGCGACGGCCTCGACGTACGCGCGGCGCGCGTCGGCTGCCACCTTCAGCATCGCGTCGGCCGTTTCGAGCTTCGTTTGCTCGAAGCGGCGGCGTTCGATGTTCGTCGCGAGCGGCATCGTCAGCAGCGCGAACACGTTCGCCGAGAACGTGCGGCCGAGCGTCAGCTCGCCGTCGCCGGCCCGGGTACGGCTGAACGCGAAGCGCGGATTCGGCAGCCGGCCGGCTTGGACGAGATCGGCCTCCGACAACCCCAGTTCCGCGTATGACGCCTGCAGGCCACGGTTGTTCAGCAGCGCGACCTGCACCGCGTCGTCCATCGACAGCGACCTGGCAAGCAGCTCCTTCGTGCGCTTGTCGACGGCTTCGCGGTCGGCGTCGGTCTTGACCACGACCGCGTCTTTGCCGATGCGTTCCGACGCGGCGGACGACACCGCGTCGAACCCGCCATCCTTCGAAAACGTCGTGCAGCCCGCGAGGAAGGCCAGCATGGCCGCAGCCGCGCCGATCCTCGGCGATATCGCAAGCATCGTCATTGCGCGGCTCCTCCGTGCTTCGAATGCGCGGCGCCGTTTCCGGCCACACCGCCAGTCGTACGTCCTTTCGCGGGCCGCTCCATCACGTCCCGGTTCAGTTGTTTCCAGCCGGGGCCTTCGTCGTCCCGATACGGCCGGTAGCCGTCGAATGCGGACGTCACGGTGACATCCGGCACCGCCGCGGCGGCGTCCGCCGGATCGGGCAGCGGTGTTTGAGCAGGCGCGAGCGACGGCACGAGGGCCGCCGCGCCAAGCAGCGCCGCAGTAATCAATCGCATGAATGGGTCTCGTCGTGAGTCGTCCGGCGGCATGGATACCGCCGCCGGAGCGGATTGCAGAGCGCGGCCGGTCGGGGCCGCGGGCAGGGTCTAGACGAGAAACTGGCGCGGTGGCCTGTCAATGCCGCCGGTCAGGAACGACACGACGACCGGCGTCGGCGCGAACGAGACGATCGCGATGCCGATACCCGACGCAACGGACATCGCGGGAAGATCCGCCATGCCGGTGCCGAGGCAGCAGGACCCGCACGCGGAGCACGGCTGTGCATGTCGCGCATGGTCGTCGTGCTCGTGCTGATGCTGTTCACCCAGCGCGGCCGAGTCGACGGTGCGTGCCCCGCCTTCCGCGTGCGGCATGGCAACGACCACACCCGCGCCCGCACATGCCATCGACACGGTCGCGAACGACTGGATCGGCAGGCTCAGCGCCAGCAGCACGACGAGGACGAATTTGCGCCAGTACGACATGGATGCGGAATCAGGCAGGCAACGACCGGATGGGCCGGTGCGGCGCCGCGACGGCGCGCTCCGGGGACAAGACGGCCGCAGCTTATCGCCGCCGCGGTGACGACGACATGGCCGAAACATGACCGCGGTTTCATGACAATTCCGTCATCCGGCGGTCATCCTTCGCGCACGCGCGGCGCCGTAAGCTCACGCGTTACACTGACCGGCTGGAATCACGGATGACTCACGGACAGCCTGCCTCACCATGCGGATACTGATAGTCGAAGACGAACCCAAGATGGCGTCGTACCTCCGGAAAGGGCTGATGGAGGCGAGCTACACGGTCGACGTCGCGGAAAACGGCAAGGACGGGCTGTTCCTCGCGCTGCACGAGGATTTCGACCTCGTCGTGCTCGATGTGATGCTGCCTGAGATGGATGGCTTCGAGGTGCTCCGGCGGCTGCGCGCGCAGAAGCAGACGCCCGTTCTGCTGCTCACGGCACGCGAGGCGATCGAGGACAAGGTCGCCGGGCTCGAACTGGGCGCCGACGACTACCTGCTCAAGCCGTTCGCGTATGCCGAGTTCCTCGCGCGCATCCGCTCGCTGCTGCGGCGCGCGCCGCGCAACGCGCGCGACATCCTGCATGTCGCCGATCTCGAAGTCGACCTGATCCGCCGCCGCGTGCGGCGCGCCGACACCCGTATCGACCTGACCGCGCAGGAATTCGCGCTGCTGCAGCTGCTCGCCGAACGCGAGGGCGAAGTGCTGACGCGCACCTTCATCACGTCGCAGATCTGGGACATGAATTTCGACAGCGATACGAACGTCGTCGATGCGGCGATCAAGCGCCTGCGCGCGAAGATCGACAATGCCTATGAGACGAAGCTGATCCACACGATCCGCGGAATGGGCTACGTGCTCGAGGATCGCTCGTGACCGCGAGCCCGGCCTCGTATTCGCTGCTGCGGCGCCTGACGCTCGCGTTCGCCGTCGTCGCCGCGCTCGTGTTCGCACTGACCGGCGCATACCTGTATCGCTCGCTGTCCGCCGAGCTGACGCGGCGCGACGACATCGAGATCTCCGGCAAGCTCAACCAGTTCCTGCAGCTTGCGCACGCGAGCGGGTCGATCGCCGCGCTGCGTGCCGATCCGGCCGTGTTTCATGAAGTGCTGCTGTCGCATCCGGGCGTCTATCTCGGCATCTACGACGCGCAGAACCGGCCTCTCGTCGAGCATTCCGACGAAGCCGGCAACACGCTGGCGTCGGTGATCGCCGCGCCGCATCCGACCAGCCGAGCCGGCGCGCCGTTCACCTGCTCGCCGCCCGGGATCGGCACGTCGCGTTGCGTGTACGCACGCGCCACGCTGCCGTCCGGCGACGCGATTCAGGTGGCGCTCGCGCGCACGGCGACCGATCGCCAGTCGCTGCTCGAAAGCTATCGCGTCGACATCTGGCTCGCGGCGGCCGCGGGCGCGCTGCTGGTCGGCGCGCTCGGCTACGCGGTCGCGTCGCGCGGCCTGCGCCCGGTCGAGAGCCTCGGCCGGCAGACCTCGCGCATCGAGGCACACAACCTGAACGCGCGGCTCGACGCGCGCGGCGGCCCGGTCGAGCTGCGTGAGCTCGCGACGTCGGTCAACCGGATGCTCGACCGCCTCGAGCGCGCGTTCGTGCGGCTGTCGCAGTTCTCATCCGATCTCGCGCACGACATGCGTACGCCGCTCGCCAACGTGATCAGCTCGTCGCAGGTCACGCTGTCGCGCGCGCGCACGACCGAGGAATACGAAGCGCTGATCGATTCGAACATCGAGGAATGCGAACGGCTGCAGCGGATGATCGAGAACATGCTGTTTCTCGCGCGCACCGACAATGCGCGGCAGCACCTGAAGACCGCCGAACTCGACGCGGGCAGCGAGCTGCGCCGGCTCGCATCGTATTTCCAGGCGCTGGCCGATGAAGCCGGCGTGCGCATCGACGTGCAAGGCGAAGCGCCGGTCGTCGCGGATGCAACGCTGTTCCGGCGCGCCGTCAGCAACCTCGCGTCGAACGCGCTCGAACATGCGGAAGCCGCGTCGACGATCGAGCTGGCCGTTTCCGCGCAAGGCAGCTACGCGGTCGTCGAAGTCACGAATCGCGGCGCCGCAATTCTGCCCGAGCAGGTCGAACGGATCTTCGAACGCTTCTACCGCATCGATTCGTCGCGGCACGGCGCGGCGCGGAATGCGGGGCTCGGGCTCGCGATCGTGAAGTCGATCATGGAGCTGCATCGCGGGAAGGTTGAGGTAGTGAGCCGCGACGGGCGCACGACGTTCGCGCTTTATTTTCCGCGCGGTACCGAAGGGTAAGCCATTCGCCTGGCAGTTCGAATGGGTGCGGCGGCCGGTGCGACGTCGAACGAGGCAGGACAACAACCGTCGCCGAACACCGTCGCGCCCCCGTCTCGCGTCGGGTCTTCGCTTGCCGGCGCGTGCCGCCGTTCAGTATCTTGTGCCGGCGATGATCGGTTCGCTTCTTCCAGTCACGTGTCTCGTGCCGACGCGTTGCACAGGGACTGCGATGCGTTTCAGCGTTCGGATCAGCGCAGCGAAATCGGAATTCTCGCCGCGACCCAATCCAACGTGGTAGGCGGCATCGAGATCGTCCGCGTGCTGTCGTACGCATCCGATGCGTCGAAGTAGATCAGCTTGCCGTCGTGGATCTCGATCGGATCGTTTCCGGGTCGGCCGTCCCAAAAGACGAAAAATAGCCGGGTAGCGAGTATCGACCCGTGCGCATCGGCCACGACGATTTTGACCTGCTCGTTCTGATCTGCAAAAAAGCCATTGCTGCTGCGGCCACTGCCGCAGATATCGACGATATAGGTTGTGCCATCGACCTGCTTGATGCCGCCGTTCAGCTTGGCGTTGTAGTCGAATCGCTGGCAATCGGTGTCGTCCGTCGTGATCTCGCAAAAGTTGACGAGATAGAAGAATGCCAGGAAGCCCAGCGTGACGATCGCCAGTCCTACGCGCTTCGTTCGGTTGAAATGGTCGATATTTCTAACAAGCCGATAGACGTAGAGCACGAAGATGCTCGACGTGATGGCGAAGATCGTGCTCTTCGCATTCTTGAGCGAGAAAAGCGTGATCGCGTTCCTCGCGTCGGCTGGCAGGAACATCCATGCAATCGCGACAACCAGGCATATGACGACAACGGTCAAGATCGCTTTGAGAATGATGGAGGTCGCCTTCATTGCTCGGCCGGGACGGTTCTGCTGTTTGGCGGGCGATCCTGCAAGCGCTGGCGCAGGGGCGGACATGTGATGCCGCTGTGCTGGAACGGCTACCTTGGGCAGAGATGGCGGCTCGTTCGGCGCACGCCTGTCGAACGAGATTTTTTGCTGCGTGTCGATGGGAACGCATCCGACCACGCCAGCGTGACATTTCCACCGTTTGCCGGAATGGAAGACTCCAGATTCCAGCTGGTAATACGGGACTTTTTTGACGTCGGGCATAACGCTTGAATAACGATTCGCGAGAGAACCGGTCTCAGCGTAATCAAAACCCCGGCAATTCCAACGGCAATAACGAAGACAACTTGTCAGATCAAGCCGAATCTACGTAGGTTGTAGAGGTACGGGCAGTCTTCCGGCGGCACGATTGTTACGGAAGGTTTCGTCGCCAGACGGCCCAACATCGCGTCCTCCAGTTCCGCAGCCCCCTCGTCTAGCCATTTTGGCGACCGTGTCAGCCGCCACGAGTGCCCGGCGCGTGGAGTGAACAGATTCGCGTCGGCGAGTTGCGGTGGCACGTGTCTCGCATCCCGCCACGAACGTCCTTGACGAAATCGCACTCCGGTCACATGAAGATGTTCGCCAACCGTCCATCAATACCGTCTCAGATCGTCAGTCCATGCCCGTCGCTCAGGCATGGTTAGCCTGCCGCCCCTCAAAGGACAGTTGCAGCACATCACCGACGAGATGCGCGCGTACTGCTACGACGGGTTCTGCCGGGAGTTCGAGATGAAGGCTTGCCGAAAGCCATCCGCTCGGCTAGACTGCCCTTCGTCTTTGGGGAGTAGCCTGCTTTCCGTCCCCGGAAAGCGAACGCGTCAACACACTCGGCCTGCGGCCGTGGCGCGTTCAGCCTGATCGGCCTGGCGAGACCATGGGCGCATCGCGTCGTTCCTGGTCGGACGTCGGCGGATGCGCCATGGTTTGTCAGCGTCCGACCACGGAGTCCCCATGTTCCCCACCGCCCTCTCCCCACGTTTCGCCGCCGTCCGCGCCCATGCCTGCGGAGGTGCCGCATGACCTTCATGTTCGTCGAACTGGCGTTCATGCTGATCGTCATCCTCATCGCCGCCGAGGTCTTCACCAATGCGCTCGAACATCTCGGCGAACGCCTGAAGATTTCCGAAGGCGTCACCGGTTCGCTGTTCGCGGCCGTCGGCACCGCGCTACCCGAAACGATGGTGCCGCTGCTCGCGCTCGCCGGCGGCACGGCGAACCAGGCCGTGAACGAGGAGATCGGCGTCGGCGCGATTCTCGGCGCGCCGCTGATGCTCGCGACGCTCACCACCTTCCTGATGACGCTTGCCGTGATCCGCTCGCGCGGGCTGCGCGGCACGATCGCGCCCGAACGCACAGGCTTCGTGCGCGACATGAACTACTTCCTCGCCGCGTTCTCGCTGGCTACCGCCGCGATGTTCGTCCCGCATCACAACTGGGCCGTGCGCGCGCTGCTCGCGGCGATGCTGGTCGGCATCTACGTGATGTATGTCGTGATGACGTTCCGCGCGTCGAACCAGCTCGTCGATGCCGGGCACGGCACCGAGGCGCCACACACGATGTTCCTGTCACGCACGGGCCTGCCGACCAACCTCGCGACGATCGCGCTGCAACTGCTCATCGGCCTCGCGCTGCTGGTCGGCGGAGCGAAGGGTTTCATTCACGGCGTGGAAGGCGTGTCGCACGTGCTCGGCGTATCGGCACTGCTGCTGTCGCTGATCATCGTGCCGATCGCGACGGAGTTGCCGGAGAAGGTCAACAGCGTGCTGTGGATCCGCCGCAAGAAGGACACGCTCGCGTTCGGCAACATCACCGGCGCGATGGTGTTCCAGGGCACGCTGCTGCCGGCGATCGGCATCATGCTGACGCCATGGGAGCCGCGCCCCGAAGTGCTGACCGGCGTGATCATCACGCTCGCGGCAGCGGCGTGGCTGCGCTTCAATGCGCGCACGCGCGGGCTCGCAATCTGGGCGTTGCTCGCGAACGGGGCCGCTTATGCCGGTTATCTGTTCCTGACGCTGGCGCGCTGATCTTGCTCAACGGTCGTGCCGGGCACGATCCCGATGCCCCGGCGCGAACGATGTGCCAGCGCGCCGCCGTCCCGCAAGCGATTCAGATGCGCGCCTGGTTCACACGCTGCGACAGTTGTTCGGCGCTTTCCTTGCGTTCGCTGTACCGGTCCGTCAGGTACGCGCCGACGTCGCGCGTCAGCAGCGTGAACTTGACCAGTTCCTCCATGACGTCGACGACCCGATCGAAATACGCGGACGGCTTCATCCGGTCGTCGTCGCCGAATTCCATGAACGCCTTCGCGACGGACGACTGGTTCGGAATGGTCAGCATGCGCATCCAGCGCCCGAGCACCCGCATCTGGTTGACCGCGTTGAACGATTGCGATCCGCCGCTGACCTGCACGACCGCCAGCGTCTTGCCCTGCGTCGGCCGTAACGCGCCGACCGACAGCGGAATCCAGTCGATCTGCGATTTCATCACGCCGGTCATCGCGCCGTGCCGCTCGGGGGAGCACCACACCATGCCCTCCGACCATTGCACGAGCTCGCGCAACTCCGCCACTTTCGGGTGATTGTCGGGCGCATCGTCAGGCAAGGGCAATCCGGCCGGATTGAAGATCCGGACATCGGCACCCATCGCCGTCAGCAACCGCGCCGCCTCCTCGACCAGCAGCCGGCTGAACGAGCGCGCGCGCAACGACCCGTAGAGCAGCACGATTCGAGGCGGATGCGTCGACGGCTGCGCGGGCTGCAGCCGGCTCGCGTCCGGCACATGAAAGAGCGCGGCATCTAGTTGCGGCAGATCGTTCAGGCGGTCAGACACGCTTGCCCTCCGCATCGATCACGATTTCACCATCTTCCTTGGCAAACGGCCCTTTCTGCGGATCGGGCAGGATATCGAGCACCTGCTCGGACGGGCGGCACAGCCGCGTGCCGAGCGGCGTGACGACGATCGGGCGATTGATCAGCAGCGGGTGCGCGACCATGAAGCCGATCAGGTCGTCGTCGCTCCACTTCGGATTGTCGAGATCGAGCGCTTCATAGGGTGTCCCCTTGCGACGCAGCACGTCGCGCACCGGCACGCCCATCGCCGCGATCAGCGCAAGCAGTTCTTCGCGTCCCGGCGGCGTTTCCAGATAAAGCACGACGCGAGGCTCGACGCCCGAGTTGCGAATCATCTCAAGCGTATTGCGCGACGTGCCGCAATCGGGATTGTGATAGATGATGATGTCGGTCATGTCCGGATTCCTGAATGATTTCACGCGCGCTCGTACCAGCGCTTCGAACGGTTCACAACGCGCACGACGAGCAGCATGACCGGCACCTCGATGAGCACGCCGACGACGGTCGCAAGCGCCGCGCCGGAGTGGAAACCGAACAGGCTGATGGCGGCCGCCACAGCCAGCTCGAAGAAATTGGACGCGCCGATCAGCGCCGACGGACACGCGATGCTGTGTTTCTCGCCGACGATGCGATTGAGCCCGTAGGCGAGTGCGGCATTGAAGAACACCTGGATCAGGATCGGCACCGCGAGCAGCGCGATCACCAGCGGCTGCTTCAGGATCGCCTCGCCCTGGAACGCGAACAGCAGCACCAGCGTGGCCAGCAGCGCGGCGATCGACCAGGGGCCGATCTTCGCCATCGCGCGGTCGAACGCCGCCTGCCCCCTGGCAAGCAACAGCCTGCGCCACGCTTGCGCGAGAAGCACCGGGATGACGATGTAGAGCACGACCGACGTGAGCAGCGTCGCCCACGGCACCGTGATGGCCGACATCCCCAGCAACAGGCCGACCAGCGGCGCGAACGCGATCACCATGATGCTGTCGTTCAGCGCGACCTGCGACAGCGTGAACAGCGGATCGCCGCCCGTCAGCCGGCTCCACACGAACACCATCGCCGTGCACGGCGCGGCGGCCAGCAGGATCAGGCCGGCGATATAGCTGTCGATCTGATCAGCGGGCAGCATCGGCGCGAATAGCTGCCGGATGAACAACCAGCCGAGCAACGCCATCGAAAACGGCTTGACGAGCCAGTTCACGACGAGCGTGACGCCGATCCCCCGCACGTGCTGCCGAACCTCATGCAACGCACCGAAATCGACCTTGACG
Source organism: Burkholderia lata (assembly GCF_902499335.1). Taxonomy (GTDB): domain Bacteria; phylum Pseudomonadota; class Gammaproteobacteria; order Burkholderiales; family Burkholderiaceae; genus Burkholderia; species Burkholderia lata_B. Next base: position 806,256 of record NZ_CABVQK010000001.1, read on the forward strand.
AGCATCGGCACGATCATCACCCAGATCAACAGCCCGACGGGCAGGTTGACCTGTGCGTATTCCATGCGGCCGATACGCTGAAAGAGCCCGGGCAGCGCCTGGCCCAGCGCGATGCCGAGCACGATGCACAGCGCGACCCAAACGGTCAGGTAGCGCTCGAAGAATCCGATGGCCGGCTGGGCCGCCACGGCTGGCGGCCGTGCAACGTTCGAGCCGGTCATGCGCCGCCTCCGCAGCAGTCGGGTGCAGCCGGTACGCCACAGGCAGCGCCGGCGCAGCAGTTCTCGGTCAGGAACCCGATGAGCCCGCTCATCGATTCGAAATTCGCCGCGTAATAGATGAACCGGCCTTCTTGTCGCGCGGTAACCAGGTCGGCATGCGACAAATCCTTCAGATGAAACGACAGGCTCGATGGCGACAGCCCGATCTGCTGCGCGATCGCGCCGGCCGGCAGCCCTTCGGGCCCGGCCACCACCAGCGCGCGAAAGATGGCCAGGCGCGCTTCATGAGCAAGCGCGCCCAGGGCGCGCACGACGAGATTGGAGTCCATGGCGCGAAGGATAGCGGCTTCATTTCAATATTTCAAGTATTGTTGAAATATAGATACCGATCCCGTACGTGGCTGCATCCAAACCCTTCGCGCACCGTCAAACACGGCCGCACGAGCCGTTTCCGGCCCGATCCGCGCGGCGCCGGTGCAGCCGCCCGCCTCTCGGACGGGCGACGCACCGGCACGCCGTCAGGTCAGGACGCCTTCACCAGCTTGACGATCGTCAGCGTGCCGTCGACCTTCTCGATCCGCACCTTGACCTTGTCGCCCGTATGCGCGTGCTCGAGCATCGTCGCGTCCTTCGCCTTGAACGCCATCGTCATCGGCGGCATCCCGACGTTGTCGAGCGCGCCGTGCTTCAGCGTGATCTTGCCGCTCGCGGCATCGACCTTCTTCACTTCGGCGTCGGTCAGCGCGGCATTCGATTCGGCCATGCCGCCCGACGACATCTTCATGCCGGACATGTCCATGCCGGCCATGTCGCCCGCAGCAAAGGCAGGGGTAACGACTGTGCCGACAGCAAGAACTGTGGCAGCAGCAACGGTGACGGTAATCAACTTCTTCATCGGGATTCTCCGGTTGGGATGGATGGCACGTTCGTGCCGTGAGGAACTGCTTCGGAATGCCGCGCGCGGCTCATACTTCGCGCACGACGGCGCTGCAGCAGGAGCCAGGCGGCGGGAATGACGAACATCGACAGCAGCGGCGCCGTGACCATGCCGCCGACCATCGGCGCGGCGATGCGCTGCATCACTTCGGAACCGGCGCCGTGCCCGACCATGATCGGCACGAGGCCGGCGAGCACGACCGCGACCGTCATCGCCTTGGGCCGCACGCGCAGCACGGCGCCTTCGCGGATCGCGTCGAGCAGCAGCGCATCGGTCAGCGGTTCGCCGGCGTCGAGCCGGCGCTGCAGCGCGCCCTTCAGGTACAGCAGCATCACGACGCCGAACTCGGCGGCCACGCCCGCGAGCGCGATGAAGCCCACCGACGTCGCGACGGACACCGCATGGCCGAGCACCCACACGAGCCAGAAGCCGCCGACCAGCGCGAACGGCACCGCCGACATCAGCAGCAGCGCATCGGCCGCCGAGCCGAACGTGAGGAACAGCAGCACGAAGATCACGACGAGCGTCACCGGCACGACGGTGCGCAGCTTGGCTGCCGCGCGTTCGAGATACTCGAACTGCCCCGACCACGCGATCGAATAGCCGGGCGGCAATGCGACCTGCTGCGCGACGGCCTGCTGCATCGCGCGCACGGCGCTCTGCAGATCGGTGCCGCGAATGTCGACGTACACGTAGCCGGACAGTCGCGCGTTCTCGCTGCGGATCATCGGCGGGCCGTCGGCGATCGCGATGCGCGCGACGTCGCCCAGGCGAATCTGCGCGCCGCGTGCGGTGACGACCGGCAATTGCCGCAGGTTCTCGACCGAATCGCGCACCTCGCGCGGGTAGCGGATGTTGATCGGGAAGCGCTCGCGCCCCGCGATCACTTCGCCGACGTCGTCGCCGCCGACCGCCGACGACACGACCGACTGGATATCGGCCACCGACAGCCCGTAACGCGCAGCGGCGAGCCGGTCGATGTCGACGTCGATGTAGCGGCCGCCGTTCAGCCGCTCCGCGAGTGCGGACGTCACGCCCGGCACGGGCTTCACCGCGGCCTCGACCTGCTTCGCGATCGCGTCGATCCCGGCCAGGTCTGGCCCGGAAATCTTCACGCCGACGGGCGTCTTGATGCCGGTGGACAGCATGTCGAGCCGGTTGCGGATCGGCGGCACCCACACGTTCGACAGCCCCGGCACCTTCACCGTGCGATCCAGTTCGTCGACGAGCTTCTCCGGCGTCATGCCGGGCCGCCATGCGCTGCGCGGCTTGAACCGGATCGTCGTCTCGAACATCTCGAGCGGCGCGGGATCGGTCGCGGAATCGGCGCGGCCCGATTTGCCGAACACCGTGTCGACCTCGGGCACGGTCTTGATCAGCCTGTCGGTCTGCTGCAGCAGCTCGCTCGCCTTGTCGGCCGATATACCGGGCAGCGCGGTGGGCATGTACAGCAGGTCGCCTTCGTCGAGCGGCGGCATGAATTCGCCGCCGAGCCGCGACACCGGCACGGCCGTCAGCACCAGCGCGACGACCGCGACACCGATCGCGACCCACGGGCGCCTGAGCGTCGCTTCGAGCAGCGGACGGTACGCGCGGATCAGCACGCGGTTGATCGGGTTCGCGTGCTCGTGCGGAATGCGGCCGCGCACGAGATAGCCCATCAGCACCGGCACCAGCGTCACCGACAGCCCGGCCGCGGCGGCGATCGTGTAGGTCTTCGTGAACGCGAGCGGCGCGAACAGCTTGCCTTCCTGCCCTTCCAGCGAAAACACCGGGATGAACGACAGCGTGATGATCAGCAGCGAGAAGAACAGCGCCGGCCCGACCTCCGCGGCCGACGTCGCGACGAGTTCCCATCGTCGGGCCGGCGTGATCGGTTCGCCGGGATGCGCGTGGTCGTACGCTTCGAGATGCTTGTGCGCGTTCTCGATCATCACGATCGCCGCGTCGATCATCGCGCCGATCGCGATCGCGATCCCGCCGAGCGACATCAGGTTCGCATTCACGCCCTGGTAGCGCATCACGATGAACGCGGCCAGCACGCCGAGCGGCAGCGACAGGATTGCGACGAACGCGCTGCGCAGGTGGAACAGGAACACCGCGCAGACGATCCCGACGATCACGAACTCCTCGATCAGCTTGTCCTTCAGGTTGCCCACCGCGCGCTCGATCAGCTGCGAGCGATCGTAGGTCGTGACGATCTCGACGCCGGGCGGCAGCGAACGCTTCAGGTCGGCGAGCTTCGCCTTCACCGCATCGATCGTGGTCAGCGCGTTCTTGCCCGAACGCATCACGACGACGCCGCCCGTCACCTCGCCCTGCCCGTTCAGCTCGGCGATCCCGCGCCGCATCGCCGGGCCGACCTGGATGCGCGCGACGTCGCCGAGCAGCACCGGCGTACCGGCGTCGTTCGTGCGCAACACCACGTGGCGGAAATCGTCGAGCGTGCGCAGGTAGCCGGTCGAGCGCACCATGTACTCCGACTCGGCCAGCTCGACGACCGAGCCGCCGGACGCCTGGTTCGCGTTGCCGAGCGCGTTCGCGACTTCCGCCTGCGTGATGCCGTACGCACGCAGCTTGTCCGGATCGAGCACGACCTGGTACTGCTGCACCATGCCGCCGATGCTCGCGACTTCCGACACGTCCGGCACGGCCTTCAGCTCGAACTTCAGGAACCAGTCGTTGAGCGCGCGCAGTTGCCCGAGATCGTGATGGCCGGTGCGATCGACGAGCGCGTACTCGTACACCCAGCCGACGCCGGTCGCATCCGGCCCGAGCGAGACCGTCGCGCCGGCAGGCAGCCGGCTCTGCACCTGGCTCAGGTATTCGAGCACGCGCGAACGCGCCCAGTACGGATCCGTGCGGTCGTCGAACAGCACGTAGACGAACGCGTCGCCGAACGACGAATACGCGCGGACGGTTTTCGCACCGGGCACGCCGAGCAGCGTGGTCGTCAACGGATAAGTCACCTGATCCTCGACGATCTGCGGCGCCTTGCCCGGATACGACGCCTTGACGATCACCTGCGTGTCCGACAGGTCGGGCAATGCATCGAGCGGCGTCTGCTGCAGCGAATGAACGCCCCATGCGGCGATCAGCACGGTGGCGAGCAGCACGAGGAAGCGGTTGTGGACGGACCAGCGAATGATGCGCGCGATCATCGTTCGCCTCCCTGCGGTTCGACCTTCGTCAGCCGGTAGCCGTCGCCGCTCTGCGTGAACGCGAAGCGCACCGTCTGGCCCGGCTTCACGTCCGGGAACGCGGTGGCCGACGGCTTGCCGAACGCCATCGTCATCGCGCCCCAGCCGAGCGCGGGAACGGGCTGATGCGAGAACGTGATGTCGTCGGCCGTGACCTGTTCGACCTTGCCGGTGGTTTCATAGACCGGCGCTGCCTTCGCTTCCGTCGCGGGCACCGCCCCGCTCGCGCCGGTGCCGCTTTCCAGCCGAGGCAGCACGCTTTTCAGGCTCGCCTCGGAATCGATCAGGAACTGCCCCGATGCAACGACCGTATCACCTTCGTTCAGCCCGCCGAACACTTCGGAGTCACTGCCGAAGTCGTTGCCCGTTGTCACCGTCACCGGCTGAAGCCGGCCGTCTCCGTTCTTCACGATGACGATCGAGCGCTTGCCGGTCGCGATCACGGCCTCGGACGGCACGAGCAGGCGCGAGACGGTCTGCCGTGCGGCGACCCGCACGCGCATCAGCATGCCGGGCGTGAGCTTCAGCGCGGCGTTGTCGATCTCCACGCGCGCCTGCAGCGTGCGGCTGCTCGTGCTGATGCCGGGCAGCACTTCGCGGATGCGCCCGGTGAAATGCTGTGCCGGGTCGCCCGCGAACGTCGCGTCGACCGCCATCCCCGGCTGCACGTTCAGCGCAAGCGCTTCCGGCACCTCGACGATGAGCCACAGCGTCGACAGCCCGGCGATCTTCGCAAGCGTCTGACCGGGCGCGACCATTGCGCCGTCCCGCACGTTCAGCTCGCTGACGACGCCGGTTTCCGGTGCAGTCAGCACGACATGGGTTTGCGCGCGACCGGTGCGATCGAGGCTCGCGATCATGCCGTCGGGAATCGACAGCGCCCGCATCCGTGCGCGCGATGCATCGAGCAGGCTGCCGTCCATCCCGCCGCGCTTGAGCGCGAGGTATTCCTCCTGCGGCGCGAGCCAGTCGGGCACGAACAGCGACGCGATCGGCGCGCCCTTCGCGATGCGCTGCATCGGTGCGCGCGCATAGAGACGGTCGATGTAGCCGGTGACGCGCGACTGGACGACGTCCGCGCGCGATTCGTCGAACTGCGTGGTGCCCACCGCATCGAATCCGGCTGCCGTCTGCTGCCGGCGCACGGTCGCATAGCGAATGCCGAGGTTCTGCTGCAGGCCCGGATCGATCCGGATGCCGGACGCGCCGCCGCCTTCGTCCGCATAGACGGGTTGCAGCTGCATGTCCATGAAGGGTGACTTGCCCGGTTTGTCGAAGTGCTGGTTCGGCACCATCGGGTCGTGCCAGTACAGCACCTTGCGGCCGGTCTTCGGGTCAGTTTTGCCGGGCGAGGGCGAGGTCGATGCCGCAACGGCGGTGTCCATTGCCATCGCGGCGGTCGCAGCGTGGCGTGCGCCCGCGAAATAACCCGCGCCGAGCAGCGCAGCACCGGCGAACGCCAGCAGGGCCGCACGGGCCAGTATTTGCGTCGTCATGTTGTTCTCCGTTATTGCGCGGCGGCCAGCGTCGACGGCACGACCTGGTATTCGAGCTGCGCCCAGGTCTGCGAAACCTCGCGCCGGAGATCGAGCACCTGCAGTTGCGCATCCAGTTGCGCGCGGCGCGCGGCGAACGTATCTGCGAGCGAGCCCGTGCCGGCGCGGTACGCGGCGTTCGCCAGTTGCACGCGCTGGTCGGCGGCCGGCAGCAACGCGTCGCCGAGATTCGCGATGCGCGCACGACCGCTCGCGAGCGTCGCGGACTGCGTGCGGATATCGGCCTGCACCTGGCGCAGCGTGTCCTCGTACATCAAGTGCGCCTTCGTCGCGAGCGCGGCCTTTTCGGCGACGTCGCGGTTCTGGCGGTTCTTGCGATTGAGCGGCAGCGGGATCGTGACGCCAACGGACACCATGTTCGAATACGCGCCGCCACGCTGCTGGTACGCGACTTCCCACGTCCAGTTCGGGCTGCGTTCGCTGTTCGCCACGGCCGTATCGGCTTCGGCAACCGCGATATCGTCGGCGGCGGTGATCAGCGCCGGCTGCGACAGCCGCAGCTCGTCCGGCGGCAGCGACGACACGAACGACTCCGGCGCGGGCGGCGTACCGGTGACATCGTCGGCCGGCACGGCGGTCCAGCGGGACAGCGCGATGAGCGCGGTCTGGTAGACCTGCTGCGCTTTCAGCAATTGATCCTGCGTCTGCGCGAGCATGGCCCGTGCCTGGACGACATCGGCCGCACTCGCCTTCGCGCCGCGATACGACGCCTTCGTCGCGTCGAGTTCATGGTGCATGTGATCGAGCAACGCCTGCTGCAGCGCGAGCGCCTGCTTCGCGTAGACGGCGTTCAGCCACGCCGTCGCGGTTTGCTGGCGTACGCTCGCGAGTTGCGCGAGATAACCGGCGCGCTCGCGCCCGACCTGCTCGTTGGCGAGCGCCGAGCGCAGGCGCCGCTTGTCGCCGGACACCCACTCCTGCTCGATGCCGATGCGGCGCATCGTCATGAAATCCTGGCCGATGGTGAGGCGCTGGCCGCCGTTGACCGGCAGGTTGTCGATGCCGGCCTTGAGCATCGGGTCGGGCAGCTGGCCGGCCTTCACGGCCGCCTCCGAGCTGGCGCGTACGGACGCCTGGGCGGCCTGCATCGAAGCGGAATGATCGGTCGCGGACTGCAGCGCGGCGTCCAGCGTGAAAGGTGGTTGCTGCGCGTGAACGGCGCCCGCAACCAGCAGCGCCGCCCAAAGCACGGGCGCGCGCCGACGCGCACGCCGCGCAAGCGGCGTGCCGGGATGGAATGACATGGTTTAACCCCAACGGCGGAACCCCATAGGGATTCCACGTCCTGATACAGGACGAACCTCACCGCGAATGCGGCGAACCTATCGGATCGGGATCAGCTGATGCGTGGAGGGCGCCACAATCCGTTCGGATCGCGGACCGGGAGAATTTGCGCGTAGTGGAACGCGACGGTGCTGGCATATGCAGCGGGACGACTGACTTCGGCGCGAGCGGCCGGATGATAGAGACTGCCGAACTGGCATTGCGCCGTCAGCTTGCAGGACATGCCCTTCGCTTTCGCGTGGGCCTTGCCGGTGGGCGACGACTTCATCGAATCGCAGCCCGGCATGTCGGCGGACATGCCAGCGTCCATGTCCATCGACATGCCCTGCTGCATCATCGGACATTCCCCGGCCAAGCCGCTGGCTGCCAGCCCGCTGATGGGCAGCACCGCGCAGAGCAGCAGCAGGATGATGGTCCGGAGGAATTTCATGGCGGGGATTATAGCGCGGGGATTTGCTGCGTGGCGGCGCATCGATGAAGCGGAAAGACGCGCCGACTCCGCGACCGTCGCCGCCTGCTACCGCGCCAGCCCCTCCGCCTCCAGCACCGCCCGCACCGCCGGCCGCGCCCGCACCCGCTCGTACCACGCACGCAGATGCGCATACCGGGTCAGGTCGATATCCGCGTTGTACACCGACCGCATCCATTCCGCCTTGCCCCAGCCGGTGAGCGCGAACAGGTACGCATCGGCGACCGTGAACGTGTCGCCCGTGACGAACGCCTTCCCTTCAAGCTGACGGTCGATCCAGGCGAAGCGGCTGTCGAGCTTCGTTCTCGCCGGGTCGACGTATTTTCCCGCCTGCACCGCATACAGCAGCGGGATGAAGCCCTTGTGGATCTCGGTGCCGAGGAAGTTGAGCCACTCCATCAGCCGATAGCGCGCGAGCGTGCCGTAGGCGGGCGCGAGCCCCGCATCCGGACGCAAATCCGCGAGATACTGCGCGATCACCGGCCCTTCGCGCAGCAGCGTGCCGTCGTCGAGTTCGAGCAGCGGCACGTAGCCGAGTTCGGTCACGTCGTAGTAATTTCGCCCGTCTTCGATGACATGCTTGCGCGCGTCGACCTTGATGACTTCCGCTTCGATGCCGCCTTCGCGCAGCACGATGCAGATCGCCTGCGAACAGCTTCCGGGAGCGTGATAGAGCTTCATGCGTTTCCTTGATGTGTTGTCCATGTATCGATTCGCCGCGACGCGGGCGCTAATATCTCGCATCGGCGCAGGGCTGAGAAGACGGCAGTCGTTTGTGCCGTAGTCACAAAAAATTTACCGACCAGGAATCTGCACGATGAAAACGAGTGCGACCGGATGTTCCGTTGAAGAAGCGATGCGCCTGCTCGGCGGCCGCTGGCGGCTGCTGCTGGTGTCGTATCTGCTCGACGGGCCTCGGCGCTTCAGCGACCTGCGGCGCGACATGCCCGGCATCTCGCAACGGATGCTGACGCTCGACCTGCGCGCGCTCGAAGACGCCGGGTTCGTGCGGCGGACCGTCTATCCGGAAGTGCCGGTGCGGGTCGAGTACGACCTGACCGCCGACGGCGACCGGCTGCGGCCCGTGGTCGAAGTGATGCGCGAATTCGGACTGTGGCTGAAGGCGCGCGATGTCGATACGTCGTGCGACACCGGCGGGGTGCCCGGCGCCGCAGCCGCGATCGAAACGGCCCTCCATTCAACCCGATAACCCTGACCACCCTTAAGCAGGAACCCACATTCATGGAACTTCACGCCACCATCGGTGCGGCGACGTCCGATCTCGACGACGACGAAAGCTTCGCCAACATCTACTGTCATGACGCCGAGCAGGACTATTGCTTCGCGCTGTCGCGCTTTCCGGACGACGCGCTGATCGAAGTGATGGTGCGCGACCAGATCAGCGTGCGCGTCAAGGATCTGTCGGTGCGCCTGACGGACGACACGATCGACGTCGAGATCGAACCCGGCATCGCCGCACGTCTCGACGGCCAGACGCGCTATGTGATCCATCTCGCGCCCGGTCAATACGATCCGGTCACGCTGCGCGCCGCGCTGAAGGAGATCTTCGTCGGCAAGAACGGCTTTCAGGACGACAGCGCACGCGGCTAGGCAGCCGCCGGCCCGTTCATCCTCGACCTTCGTTCCTACGCCCGCTCATGACGCGCTCCCCGCGATTCCGCCCGCTTCCCCGCCTCGCCGCGACCGTGCTGCTGCTCGCCGCGTGCGCATCGATCGCACCCGTCGCGCACGCGGCCAAGCCGCTGCTCACGTTCAAGGTCGACGACACCGTCACGGCCCGCGTCGAACGTGCGGACAGCGAGCACATCACCGTGCGTTTCCTGCCGAGCGGCAAGACGCAAACGCTCGACGTGACAGCCACCGACGAGGAAGGCCACTATCACCTCTCGTCGGACGACTACAACTTCGACGGCCACCGCGATCTCGCCATGCACGCGACCCTCGGCATGGTCAACGACAGCTACGGCATCTACCTGTACGACGCCGCGCGGCAGCAGTTCGAGCCGCTGCACATGCCGGCGAGCAACATGCCGCATGGCAACTGCGACGACCTCGTCAACGTGGTCGCGAAGCCGAAAGAGCGCACGCTGTACAGCTCGTGCCGCGGCGGCCCGATCTGGTACACCGATGCGTACCGCTTCGATGCGAGCGGCAAGATGTATCTGTACCAGTCCAGCGAAGCGATACCGGACGACCTGCGCGACCTGTTCGACACCGATGCCGGCCCGTCGTCGATGCTGCTGACCTACGACGCGCAAGGCAAACGCGTGTCGCGCCGCCCCGACGCGTACGGCGGCGGCACCGTCACGTTCAAGGTGCGTCCGGCTCGCCTGCCGCTGCACGATGCAATGACCGATGCGCCCACGCGCCGTTACGTCGTCGCGGGCGACACGGTCGAGCTGATCGATGCAAGCGCCGATTTCCAGTGGCTGAAGGTGCGGTATCGCAACCCGCATGCGGGCGCGGTGCAGGGTTGGGTCAGTGCGAAGGACGCGATGGGCAACTGATGCAGGCGGCGGCCTGATCGCCGCCATTCCCACATATTGAGCGCACAACGTCCCATTAATAGGGATACCTGTCCAAATGTTGACGCGCTTCCCGCCACGGCTCTAACGTTCGCCCCAACGCCATTCGATTCGGCCGCCCCGCTCGCGGGCGATGGCCGGGCACAGAACACAGGAGACAACCGTGGCTCAATCCGCGTCACGCACCCAAGCCGACCCGCAGGCGTTGCCGCTCGCGCACGCCGGTACTTCATCCGACTCCGCCGCCCGCGCGACCACGGCCACCGCAACGGCAACGGCCACGCCACCCAGTCGCAAGCGGCTGCTGATCCTCGCCTTGCTGTTCGTCACCGTCGTGATCAACTATCTCGACCGCAGCAACCTGTCGATCGCCGCGCCCGCGCTGTTCAAGGAACTCAACATCGATCCGGTGCGCGCGGGCCTCGTGTTCTCCGCGTTCGGCTGGACCTACGCGCTGATGCAGATCCCGGGCGGCTGGCTCGTCGACAAGGTGTCGCCGCGCGTGCTGTATGCGGGTGCGCTCGCGCTGTGGTCCGCCGCGACGCTGCTGCTCGGATTCGCGGGCTCGTTCGTCGGGCTGATCGTGCTGCGCCTCGCGGTCGGCGCGCTCGAGGCGCCGGCCTACCCGATCAACAACCGCGTGGTGACGACCTGGTTCCCGACCCGCGAACGCGCGAGCGCGATCGGCGGCTACACGTCGGGCCAGTTCGTCGGCCTCGCGTTCCTCACGCCGGTGCTCGCCTGGCTGCAGGTGCATCTCGGCTGGCACATAGTGTTCGTCGCGACCGGCCTCGCCGGCATCGTCTGGGCCGCGATCTGGTATGCGGTGTACCGCGAGCCGCGCGCGTTTCGCGGCGTCAACGCGGCCGAGATCGCGCTGATCCGCGACGGCGGCGGGCTCGTCGATCTCGAGGACCGCGTCGCGGCGCGCACCGAACGCGCGCCGTCGACGTGGCGCGACCTCGGCGTCGTGCTCGGCCGGCGCAAGCTGTGGGGCATCTATCTCGGCCAGTTCGCGCTGAACTCGACGCTGTGGTTCTTCCTCACGTGGTTCCCGACCTACCTCGTCAAGTATCGCGGGATGGACTTTATCAAGTCGGGCTTCCTCGCGTCGCTGCCGTTCCTCGCCGCGTTCGTCGGCGTGCTGTGCTCGGGCGTGCTGTCGGACTGGCTGATGCGCCGCGGCGCATCGCAAGGCTTCGCGCGCAAGCTGCCGATCATCTCGGGGCTGCTGATCTCGACCTGCATCATCGGCGCGAACTACGTCACGTCGACCGGCTGGGTGATCGCGTTCATGACGATCGCGTTCTTCGGCAACGGCTTCGCGTCGATCACGTGGTCGCTTGTGTCGGGGCTCGCACCCGCGCGGTTGATCGGCCTCACGGGCGGTGTGTTCAACCTGATCGGCAACCTGTCCGCGATCGCGACGCCGATCGTGATCGGGCTGCTCGTGAACGGTGCGGACTTCTCGCGCGCGATCACCTACATCGCCGCGATGGCGCTCGCCGGCAGCCTGTCGTACGGGCTGCTCGTCGGCAAGGTCGAGCGCATCGACGCGTAAGCGTTACGAGGGCGGCATGTGCGTGCCGCCCTGCTTCATCGCTACCGCTGGCCGCGCGTCGCGTCAGAACCGCAGGAACCCGTCGCGCGCGAGGTCGTGCGGATTGCCCGCCACGTAGTCGAGCGCGCACGCATCGGTATCGATGCCGACGGTCAACAGCGTTTCCCAGCGCTCGATGTCGGGCATCGACAGGTCCGGATGAAAACACACGACGGCCTGGTCGCCGGCCCCGCCGCACATCGCCGCCGCGCGCTCGCGCACATCGGCGCTCGTCATCCCGTTCACGACTTCATTCAGGTGCGCGAAGCGCTCGCGCGTGGTCGAGCTGTCGGGCATGCACTCGCCACCGCTCAACGCGCGATCGAGGAAGTGGTTCGTATGCAGCAGCCAGCTGTCCGGACGCGGCACCACCACGCCGACACCTGACGGGCTCAGCTCGATGCTCGCCGCACGCGGGTTCGCATCGTGACGCGTGAACACGGTCAGCACTGTCGACGCACTCACGCGTGCGGTGCGCGCAATGTCGAGCGCTTCCTGCACCGTCGTCGCGTCTTCGAGCAGGCGCCGCGCGATCGCGTGCACGGGCACACCGGCGCTGTCGTTGTCGCTCGCGTGATGCAGGATGTTGAAGTGCAGCCCGAGGCCCGCGCTGTTCACGCCGAGCTTCGCCAGCATCCCGAATTCGGAGAACAGCTTGACGGTGCGGCCGTGCAGCGTCGCGAACTGCATCAGCAGCCCCTGTGGCGCGAGGCTGTCGTGCCAGTCCCACGTCTGCAGCGTGCGCGGCGCGTGAGGGCCGGCCGGCGCGTAGACCGTCGTCGAGCATTCGCCTTCGGCCGATGCGGGTGCAGTGGCGAGAATCTCGGTGCGCGCGTTCAGGCACGCAAGCTGCCAGCGCGGCAGGTCGACGCCGTCCGCGATCGCCTCGACTTCGGCGGCAAGGCGCGGACACCACGCACCGAGCGCGGCGAGACTCGCTTCGCCGATCTCCCGCGCGCGCTGCGGCGCGATGCCGAGCTTCGGGAAGAACGCGAGATAAAGCGCGACCGTCTCGCGGATCTCCGGCGCGAAGCGCTCGCCGATCAGGCGGCCGCGCGCGCGCGGATCGGTGATGTCGGTCACGTAGGTGTGCAGCTTCAAGGTCAACTCTCCTGTGTTGAATGCGTTCCGGGCACGCGCGGCCCGGAACGTGATGCATCGCTCAGCCGCTCGACCGGCGCGCACGCCGGCCGGAACGGCGAGCACGGTCAGAACGAATAGATGAACTGCATCCCGGCCAGGTCGTTGCTGCGCGCGTACGTGCCGTTGCTCTTCAGGAACACCGGATGGTTCGCCGCGTCGTGGCGGTATTCGAGCTTCACGGTGATCTGCTGCGTCGGATAGAACAACAGGTCGGCCGTGATCGCATAGCGCTGCGCGCCCTTGCACTCGGTGCCATTCGTCGACGAACCCTGGAAGCACGCCGGATCGATGCCGAAGCCGCTCGACCCGTTCACCGACGGATTGCCGCCCGCGAGCCCGTACTGGATGTTCGTGCCGCCGCCGCCGTTCGACGTGTTGTTCAGGTAGTCGAAGCGCAGCGTCGCGCCCATCCGGCCGACCCACGACGTCGTCCACTTCGTATGGCCGAGCAGCGACATCCCGTACCAGCGCGCGGTGCCGCCGTTCCATGCGCCCTTCTGCAGCTCGCCGTAGTCGACCTGCGCGTTGACCTGCGTCTTGTCGTGCGTATAGGTCACGTCGGCTTCCACGTACTTGTAGAGGCCGGTCGGCGACGAGCCGTTGCACTGGTAGCCGTAGCCGCCCGCCTGCGCGCACGGCGAGAACAGCGACTGCCGGCCGAGCATCCCGGAGATGCCGAAGTCGAAGGCGGTCGACGTCGCGTTGTCGAAGCGCGCGGTGATCGTCGGCGTCCAGTTGGTCTTCGTCGTGTTGTTCGCCGCGTTCGCGATCGCGCCGGCGGTGCGCAGCACCTCGTTGCCGATCACGACCTGCCAGAAGCGCGTCATCGCCGCGTTGGAGCCCTTCAGCCCGACACCGATCAGGTTGCCCGGCTCGCTGAAGTCGTACAGCAGCCCGTGCGTGAGCGTCAGCATCTGCGTCGACGGCTGCACCTCGTAGCCGGCGAGGCTCGGCATCATCCCGACCTCGAAGGTGCGGGTCGTGCTGAGCGGCACGGTGACCACCGCCTGCGTGACGATGTTGTTGCCGATGCCGCCGTGCGAATTGCTGAACACGTTGCCGAAGCCGCGGTTCGGCTGGATCACGACTTCCGCCGACGGCGCCATCGGGCCGACGCCGAAGGTCTTCTTGATGTCGAGGTAGACGTCGCCGATCGTGCTGTTGAAGTAGTCGTACGCGCCCGGGTCGTGGTTCAGGAACTGGAAGCCGGACGTGCGCTGCGCGCGGTTGAACAGGTACACGGGATCGACGTAGCCGGTGATGCTCAGGCCCGCGAGCGGGCCGGTGGTCGCGGCTTCCTGCAGCGAGTCGACCTTCAGCGACGCGTTCGCGATCTGCTCGCGCATCTGCTGCAGGTCGTCGTTCGTGAACGCCGGTGCCGAATCGGCGGCGGGCGCCGTGCTGATCGTGCCGATCTTCGCGACGCCCGAAGCGGCGGTGGCAGTCGTTGCCGCGCCGGAAGGCTTCGCCGCCAGCATGCTCGCGCGCAACTCGTTCACCTGCTGCTGCAGCGCGGTGACCTGCGCCTGCAGCGCCTTCATCCTGCTCGCGTCGGTTGCCTGCGGCGTGTGCGCGAATGCCGAGGCTGCGTCGAACGCGAGCAGGCACAGCGCCGTCATGTGTCTGATTTTCATATGTGGGTGGTCGTCGGGACGAGCGCGCCCCCGCCCGCCGCGATGAGCGGCGGGGCGCGCGAAAGGTATGCGGGAGTTGGGGAGAGCTGTGGCCGGCTTACTCGGTCTTCAGCTTCGTCCAGAGACGGTTCTGCAGACGCATCAGCTCAGGCGGAACCGGCTTGCTGAGGCTCAGCTTGCGGATCACGTCGGCGGGCGGGAACACGGCCGGATCGCTCGTCACTTCGGCGCGCACCAGGTGCTTCGACGACGGCACGGCCGACGGGTACGACGTATCGTTGGTCAGGTTCGCGCTTTCCTTCTCCGACAGCACGAAGTTGACGAACTTCAGCGCGGCGTCCGGATGCGGCGCATCCTTCGGCACCGCCATCATGTCGAACCACATCGCGCTGCCCTCGGCCGGGATCACGTACTTGATGTGATACGGCTTCTTCGCGGAAGCGGCCGCGATCCGCGCGGAGTTCACGTCGCCCGACCAGCCCAGCGCGAGGCAGATGTCGCCGCCCGCGAGATCGTTGATGTAGCTGCTCGAATTGAACTGCGTGATGTACGGCCGCACCGTCTTCAGCAGCTCGTACGCGGCCTGGTAGTCGGCCGGGTTCGTCGTGTTCGGATCCTTCTTCAGGTAGACGAACGCCATCCCGAACGCATCGACCGGCGAATCGAGCACCGAAATGCCGCAGTGCTTCAGCTTCTGCGCGTACTTCGGGTCGAACAGCAGCGCCCAGCTGTCGAGCGGCGCGTCGTTGCCGAGCGCGGCCTTCACCTTCTCGACGTTCATCCCGAGCCCGTCGGTGCCCCACGTCCACGGAATGCCGAACTGGTTGCCCGGGTCGTCCTTCGCGAGCACCTTCATGATTTCCGGATCGAGCAGCCCGTAGTTCGGCACCTGGCTCTTGTCTATCTTGCGGTAGATGCCGGCCTGCAGCTGCCGCGCCCAGAAGATGTCGGACGGCACGACCACGTCGTAGCCCGACGTGCCCGACAGCAGCTTCGCCTGCAACGTCTCGTTCGAATCGAACTCCTGGTAGACCACCTTGATGCCGGTCGCCTTCTCGAAGTTCGCGATCGTCGCCTTGCCGATCGAGTTGCCCCAGTTGTACACGTTGACGACGTCCGCCGCGTGCGCGACCGGCGCGCCGGCCCACAGGACGCCGCCCAGCGCGAGCGCCGCGCATGCCGTTCTCAGATGCTTGCTCCAATCCCCTGCCATGGTTTCCTCCGTCGATATCATGATCCGCTCGCGATGAACGGTGTGTGCTTCGGTCCGGAAAAATGTAGCCAGAGGAAATTGGCCGGTCTGCCCTGCCAACAGGGGGACACGCCGCACAATCGGGGCATCCGGTTCCGGACGGATGCCCCGATCGGCTCAACCTGGAAGCGATACGAAAGCATCCGTCACCGCTTCGTCAGGTGAGCCAACGACCGTTCAGGATGCCTGCACGCCCGTGCGCACGCCGAAGGCCTCGCCCACGTGCGTGATGCGGCCGTCCATCATCGTCAGCGCGACGTCGATGCGGCCGATGTCGTACTGGCCGACCTCGAACAGATCGTTTTCCAGCACGACGAGATCCGCGCGCTTGCCGGGCGTGAGCGACCCGACCTCGTGCTCCATCCCGAGCTGGTACGCGCCGTGGATCGTGTACGCGGCGATCAGCTGCGGAATGCTCAGGCGCTCGGCGATGTCCGGGAACACCGGCGCATCGGGCTCGCCCGCGAGCTGGCGCGTGTGGCCCGACTCGATGTGCTCGAGCGGCTTGTGCTGGCAGCGGCACTGGCACGCGAGGCCGTCCATGCCGATCGACACCGTCACGCCTTCGTCGAGGAACGTGCGGAACTTGTACATGTTGCTCCAGCGCTCGTGGCCGTAGTGGTCGCGCAGTTGCTCGGTGTACGCGTCGACCACGCCCCACTGCAGCTGCGTGTTCGCCATCACGCCCGCGCGGCGGAAGCGCGGGATGTCGTCCGGATGCGTGAGGAACGCGTGCGTGATCACGTGGCGGCGATCGCGCGGCGGGTTCGTGCGGTTGACCGCGTCGAAGCCGTCGAGCGCCATCCGCACGGCCGCGTCCCCGACGCAATGCACCATCACGTTCGCGTTCACGCGATCGGCTTCGACGAGGTAGTGGTTGAACGTGTCGGCCGGCATCGTCGGCGCGCCGCAGGTGTCCGGGCGGTCCGCG
This sequence comes from Burkholderia lata, assembly GCF_902499335.1. Classification (GTDB taxonomy): domain Bacteria; phylum Pseudomonadota; class Gammaproteobacteria; order Burkholderiales; family Burkholderiaceae; genus Burkholderia; species Burkholderia lata_B. The sequence continues at coordinate 823,029 of NZ_CABVQK010000001.1, forward strand.
TACGGTTCGAGCAGGTACGCGGTGTGGTTCGCCTCGGTGCCGTCGAGGAACAGCTTCAATGCGCGCGCCTTCACGAGCGGCGAATCGTACTGCTCGCGGTATCGGACGAGCGTGCCGACCGGATCGTCGATCTCGCCGATCACCGCGACGCTGCCGACCACGCGTAGCTTCAGGCCGCCCGCGCGCTCCATCGTCTGCAGCGTCTCGTACAGCAGCGACTGGTCGCCGCTCGGATCGAAGAAGCCCGCGTCGAACACGGTCGTCACGCCGGCCGCGCACAGCTTCTTCTGCCACGGCGGGATCGACTCCAGGTACAGGTCGATGCCGGTCGGCAGCAGGCCGGCCGCGCTGATCCGCTGCATCAGCACCGAATATGCGGCGCCGTCGACGACCAGGCCGGTCGGCTCGCCGGTCACCGCGTCCTTCTCGAACCAGCTCGCGCCTTCCTGCACGGGCGGCGTCGATGCGTCGATCCCCGCGATCTCCAGCGCCTTCGAGTTCACCCACATCGAATGGAAATCGGTCGACAGCAGGCACACGGGGCGATCCGAGCAGATCGCGTCGAGCGTCTCCTTGCGCAGCAGCGCCGGCGGAATCGTCGCCTGCACCCAGCCCATCCCGGTGATCGCCGGCTCGTCCGGATGCGACTCGACATACTCACGCAGCGCGGCGAGCACCTTCTGCGGATCCTCGTAGTTCACGAACGCCTGGAACGCGAACGCGGTCGTCTCGAAGTGCCAGTGCGATTCGACGAAGCCCGGCAGCACGAGCCCGCCGGCTGCGTCGACGACCTTTGTGCCCGCACCGACGTACGCCTGCACGGCCGCCGTATCGCCGACATGGACGATCCGGCCGTCGCGCACGGCGACGGCCTGTGCCCACGGCTTGTGCGGATCGACGGTGTAGACCTTCGCGTTGGTCAGAACGAAATCCGCCGGTGTCGAATCCGCTGCGGCGGGCGTCGGTTGCATCTGCATGGCCTGTCCTTTCTGTTGATCAGGTTTTCGAAGTGCTTTCACTATAGGCAGACGATTCGTGGCGGTATGCCCCCCCGCCGCGGGGGCTCGGGCGAATTCCGGCCGCCGCACGCGTGGTCTTGTCATCGTTTTGGGGACAACGCATGAAATTCGCGGGGTTGATCCGGTGAATTCCCGGCTGACGCGTGCACGGCGTTCGCGTAACGTCGCGCTGTCCTCTGACCGCCCACGCCCGACCATGCGACTTCTCCAGCCCGACCCGGCCTCCCGCGGCCACTATCTGATCGGCGTGCGCCCCGACACGCTCGGCGCGACGCTACGCGCAGTCGGCACGCCGGATTTCGTCGGCGCGGTCACCGAGTTCGTCAACGACAGCATCGACGCCGACGCCGTGCACCTCGAACGCTGGCGCGCGGATACGGGCAGCACGTCGGGCTTCGTCGTCGAATGGCTCGGCAGCGGCAGCCTGCGCTTCGCGGCCGATACGTTGCGCGTGATGGATGTCTATTACCAGGACTACTGCCAGATCGATCCACTGGTCGCACCGCTGCGCGGCAAGCCCGGCACGCTGCTCGTGCAGCGCCACGTGGAAGGGATCGCGCACGGCGAGTTCCGCCGCCGGATCTTCGACGAGCCGGGCATCGCGCAGGAATGCATGCTCGTGCACGGCAACGCGCACCTGCAATACGCACTCGGGCTGGCGCGCACCGTCGGGCGGCCCGCGTTCACGATGGACGAGCTGTTTCACTTCAGGCAGATGGTCGACCTGCTGTTCCCGATGTTCGAGCTGCATGCGCGTAGCTGCGCGGCGCGGCGCGTGGCGTCGGGGACGGTGAATACCGCGTCGCAGGCGGGCTTCGACGCGCGCCTCGAACGGCAGGACGTGCAGTTGTCGCGTCGCGAGCACGAAATCTGCCGGCTGATGCTGTGCGGGCGTTCGGTGCCCGAGGCCGCGCAGCAGCTCGACGTGAAGCTGTCGACGGCCGAGTCGTACGTGAAGCGCGCGTTCGCGAAGCTCGGCGTGCGCACGCGCCGCGAGCTGTTCGACTGGGTTCTGGTCGACTGCTGAGCGCGCGACGCCGGCTTATGCGGCCAGTGCGGCCGCCTTGATGTTGAATGCGCGCAGCAGGTCCTCGCAGAACGCGTCGACGATCGGCTTGTCGCTCGCGCTGCGCTTCATCGCGAGATGCAGCGGCACGTCGAAGCTGAACGTCGAGCGGCCGATGGCCTTCACGAGCCCGCGCTGCTCGAACGGCTCCGCGTAGTGCGCGGGCAGGTAACCGAGATGGCCCCCCGACAGGATCAGGATCGTCGCGGCCTCGATGCTGTCCGCGCTCGCGGTCACGCGCCGCTCGGGCAGCGGATACTGCTCCTCCGGCACCGGATAGGTGCGCCAGACCCAGTCGTGAAGCTGCAGATCGTCCGCCGTCACGGGCCGCGACGCATGGAACAGCGGATGCCCGCGCCCGCAGTAGATCACCTGTTGCTCGGTAAACAGCGGCGTGTAGATCAGCCCGGGCACGCGATGCCAGAAATAGCCGATCGCGAGATCGAGCTGGTTGTTGACGAGGCTTTCCTCGAGCTCCTGCGGCGACGCGACCTTCATCGCGAACGTGACGGCCTGGTCGCGCTTGCGGAATGCGCCGATCGCGTCGGCCACGCGCGCGTTCTCGACGAGCGGCGCCTGGCCGATCAGGCCGATCGACAGCGTGCCGACCAGCTTGCGATCGATGTCGCGCACGCGCGCGACGAATTCGGAGGTCGCCGCGACGAGCGTGCGCGCGGTGGCGGCGAAACGTTCACCTTTCGACGTCAGGCGAAAGCCGCCGCGCCCGCGATCGCACAGCTTGAAGCCGACGCGCGCTTCGAGCGCCGACAGCTGCGTGCTGATCGTCGATTGCCGCACGCCAAGTGACGCCTCGGCGGCCGTGATGCCGCGTGCGTCGACGACGGCCAGAAAGACCCGGATGAGCCGGAGATCGAGATCGGAGGTATTCGAGAACATGCTTCAAGCCGCTGCGCGTGTGCGCGTTACCCGGCCGGCCAGCCCGACGCGCATCGCACGCCACGCTCGCCGCCTTCACCGATGAACCGAACCGGACGCGCGCCGCCATCGGCAGCGGCGCGCGTCGCCACCGTCATTCAGATGCCACCGCGAGCGCGCGTTCCATGCCGAACACGGCCGGCCGCAGCCGCCGGTAGCAGAGGAACGCCACCGCGCACAGCGCGATCGCCGCGATCAGCGCCGACTGCGTGCCCGCGCTCTCGATCAGCGAACCGCCCGCGACCGAGCCGACGCCATAGCCGAGCGCGACGCAGCCCGGCGACAGCGCGGCCGACTTCCCGACCAGGTCGTACTGCGGAATCGTCGCGTAGATCAGCAGCGCGCCGCCGGTCCAGCAGCCGATGAACACAATCGCGCCGAGCGTGAACGTCACGGCCGAGGCCGGCAGCGCGAGCAGCACGGCCGCGACCGCGCAGCCGCCGAGGTTCACGAGCGCCCAGCGGCGCAGGCCCGCGCCCGCGCCGAGCTTCGGCATCGCCGCGCAGATCACGAGGCTCGCGATGTTCGCGACGCCGAGCACGAGCGACACCGACTTGCCGCTCAGGCCCGCCGCGGTGCCGATCTTCTCGAGGAAGGTCCACACGACGCCGACACCACCGTACAGCGCGAGCTGCGCGCACAGCACGAGCATCGCGCCCTTGCGGTCGATGCGGCCGGCGACGCCCTCCGGCGCCGGTGCGGCCAGCGTCTCGCCGCGGCGAAACAGCGGCGCCGCGAGCACGAACACGCCGAGCACGCACGCGACGAAACCGAACACGCCGTGCGCGCCCCATGTGTCGCTCAGCATCGGGAAGATGTAGGCGAGCAGCACCATGCTCCACGTCACCTGCCCCATCAGCATGATCCCGAGATTGCGTTCCGGCGCGCGCGAATACGACAGGTAGCGCAGCGCGATGCCGTTCAGCCCGCCCGAGCCGACGCCCGCGATGAACTGCAACGCCGAATACGCGACGAGCCCGTGCGTCGCGAGCGTGCCGAGGTTCGCGCCGGCCGCGAGCGTCACGGCGCCCGCAAGCACCCACCGCACCGGCTGGCGGCCAAGCACGAACGCGACGAGCAGCGTGCCCGTCGATTCGCCGAGCACCTCGATGAAGCTCGACAGCCCGAGCGCCGCTTCGCCGAAGCCCCAATGACGCTCGACCTGCCCGACGATCGCGGGCAGGCCGAGGAAGACCGTCGGCCCGAGCATGCCGAGCAGCAGCATCACGACGACGAACAGCGCGCTTTCCTGTCGCGCTTCATCCTGCAGGTTGACTACATTCATCTGGTGTCTCTCTCCGTGTCCGCGGTGCGGACCGTCTCCTCTGGGGATCGTTTTTGGTGTCGCGATGACGGGGCGGCCCGGCGCGGGGCCGCCCCGTCGTCGTTTACATCGGGAAGCCCATCGCCTTGATGCCGCTGATCCATGCGCGCTTCCAGCCGCCTTCCGCATCCGCGCCGTCGAACGCATGGAACGTGATCTTCGCGGCCATCCAGCGCATCGGCTCCGGCGGGATGTAGCTCGGGCTCTGGTTCGCGATGTCGAGCTTGCGCTCGGGGCTGTCGCGATCGAACAGGATGTTCAGCCCCATGAACGCGCCGAACCGGCTCGCCGCGACACCGAAGCCCGTATAGCCGGCGACGAACACGGCCTTGTCGCCGAGATAGCGCTTCGCGAACACCGAGCCGCGCGAGCAGTAGTCGATCGGGCCACCCCACGCGTGCGAGAAGCGCACGTCGCTCAGTTGCGGGAACGTGCGGTAGAACGCTTCCGCGAGCCGGTAGTACGTTTCGCGCTGGCCGTCCTGGTGCGGCTCCGGGTCGCCGTCGAAGTGATAGCTCACCAGCCCGCCGAAGATGATGTTGTTGTTCTTCGTCAGCCGGAAATAGTTGAGCTGAGTACGCGTGTCGTACACGCCCTGGCGGTTCTTCCAGCCGATCCGCGCGAGTTGCTCGTCGGTGAGCGGCTCGGTCGCGAGCACGTGGTCGCGCACCTGCATCACGCGGCGGTTGATGTCGGGAATCCCGACCTTCGCGGTGCCGCTGCCGAACACGACACGCGGTGCGCGCACGCTGCCCTTCGGTGTCTTCACGAATACCGTGCTGCCTTCGTCGGTCACGGTCACGAGCGGCGTGTGCTCGTACAGCTTCACGCCGAGCTTCAGCGCCGCGCGCTTCAGCCCCCACGCGAGCTTCGCCGGATGCACGATGCCGCTGCGGTTGCGCGACCACAGCGCGCCCGCGAACAGCGGCGAATTCAGTTGTTCGAGCGTTTCCTCGCGGTTCAGCAGCACGACGTTGTGGCCGTACTCGCGATGCAGGTCATAATCGCCCTTCAGGTGCGCGATGTGCTCGGGATCGACCGCGACCGTCATCTCGCCGTTCCACTCGATGTCGGCGTCGATGTCGTAGCGCTTCAGCGTGTCCTCGAAGCCGTCGAGGTTGTGATGGCCGAATTCCTCGAGCTGCGCGATGTCGTTCGGGAACACGCGCACCGCGTTCGGCAGCCCGTGCATCACCGACGTCGAGATGATTCCGCCCGCACGGCCCGATGCGCCGTGCGCAACCTTGCCGGCCTCGATCAGCACCACGTTCAGGTGCGGCATCTGTTCCTTCGCCTGCACGGCCGACCACAGCCCCGTGAAGCCGCCGCCGACGATCAGCAGGTCGGCCCTCACGTCGCCGACGAGTTCCGGCTCGGTGGCCGGCGCCGCCGGGTTGTCGAGCCAGTACGGGAACAGCTTCGTATTCGCGAGCGCCGCCTCGACGCCCAGTGCGACCGGCGCGCCACGCATTGCGTGCGCCTGCTCCGGTGCAGTCTCTCTTGTTTTGACTTCCATTTCCATGATCCCAGCCATCACACGCGAAAAACGAAACCGCCGCCGGGCGCGCGCCACACGGACGACGACACCACGGCGGCGGTTTCGGACATCACGACTTCTCGAGCAGCACGTAGAACTTCTTCGCGTCCTCGATCGTCTCCCAGCGGCCCGCGAAGCCGGCCGGCAGCAGGTAGCCCTGGCCCGGCGTGAACTCCTTGCGGTTGCCTTCGACGTCGGTCAGCGCGATCCGGCCCTCGACGAGCCACACCGCTTCGTCGGCCGCGGTTTCCGGAAACTCCACCGAGCCGACTTTCCCTTCCCACCAGCCGATGATGTAGTTGCCGCTCTTGCCTTCCGCCGCGCGCCAGTCGCTTTCGTCCATTCCGAAGTCGAGCTTCGTGAATTCGCCGATGCCTGCGCCGAGCGGCAGGATGTCCTTGATCAGTTTGGTCATCTGAATCTTTCGTCTCTTGATTGAAAAAAGCAGAGACAAAGTTACTCATTTACACTGCCCCGGTATGCCCCCCTCCGGGGGGGACAAGCGGTGTTTTCCGGGGCGAACGGGTCGGCAGGACAACCGACGGTGTTTCCCCCTAATGACGTTTTTCGTTGCCGACGCTACAATCGCGCCGCTTTTCACCCGGGGAACCGCATGCTGCTCAACGTGAACCCCTTCCACCGCGACAACGACCGCTTCAACGTGTCGTTCAAGGCGCTGGGCGAGCTGATCGAGACGGTCGGCACGCCGCACTTCGTGCCGCGCCTCACGCAACTGCTCAATGACGTGGTGCCGCTCGACGTCGCGCATGTCGAGCGTTCGCGCGTCGACGGCTCGATGCCCACAGGCTATCGATGCGAATGGATCGGCAGCAGCGGCATCGATACCGAATCCACCGAAATCTCCGACGTGATGACGCTCTACTACGAGCGCTTTCTCGACAGCGACCCGCTGTTCGCGGGGCTGCGCGGCAAGACAGGCACGATGCTGGTTGTTCGCGACATCGCGGCGATCCCGCCCGGCGAATTCCGCCAGCGGCTGTTCGACGACGTGCATATCGGCCATGAATGCGTGCTCGCGCGCGGCACGCGCTATTCGCAGCATTCGATCGCGCTGGAGCGCGGCCGCGACCGGCCGCCGTTCACGCTCGCCGAGATGAACCGCTTTCGCAGCATCAGCGACGTGCTGTTCCCGCTGCTCGAACTGCATGCGTCGACCACGGCCGTGCGGCGCGTCGCGCACCCGATGCCCGAAGTCCATCCGCTCGCGCAATTCGATGCACGGATCGCAGCCGACGGCGTGAAGCTGTCGAAGCGCGAATACGAAACCTGCAAGCACCTGCTCTCCGGCAAGACCGTGCCGGAGACGGCCGAGATCCTCGGCGTGCGCGTCGCGTCGGCCGAGTCATACGTGAAGCGCGCGTTCGCGAAGCTCGGCGTGCGCACGAAGCGCGAACTCGCCGCGTGGGGTTCGGCCACCACCACTTTCCCTTCCGCCGGCTCGCACGACGGCGCCGCGCCGCCGGTCATCCCGCGCTGACACGCCCGACCGCACTGCGCGGCCGCGTTCGGTTGCGCCGCGTCGATGCGGCGGCGCCACTTGCATCGAAGCCTGTCGATGTAAACGTTGCGACTTCAAAATCTTCGCGCGGGCGTTCTCCTCTACCATCGGCCGATCGCTTTACCTCAGAAAAAAGGAGACGGCCCATGCCCCGCGAACTGAATCAACCGATGGGCGGCAACGAAATGCCGCGCTTTGGCGGCATCGCCACGATGATGCGGCTGCCGCAAGCCGCGACGACCGACGGCCTCGACGTGTGCTTCGTCGGCGTGCCGCTCGACCTCGGCACGTCGAACCGCTCGGGCTCGCGCTTCGGCCCGCGCCAGATCCGTACCGAATCCGTGCTGCTGCGCCCGTACAACATGGCCACGCGCGCGGCCCCGTTCGATTCGCTGCAGGTGGCCGACATCGGCGACGTCGCAACCAACCCGTACGACCTGAAGGACTCGGTGCGCCGCATCGAGGAGGCGTACGACGAGATCGTCGCGAACGGCTGCCGGCCGATCACGCTCGGCGGCGACCACACGATCGCGTGGCCGATCCTGCGCGCGCTGCACAAGAAGTACGGCAAGGTCGCCGTCGTGCACGTCGACGCGCATGCGGACGTGAACGACACGATGTTCGGCGAGAAGATCGCGCACGGCACGCCGTTCCGCCGCGCGGTGGAAGACGGGCTGCTGCAATGCGACAAGGTCACGCAGATCGGCCTGCGCGGCACCGGCTACCACGCGGACGATTTCGACTGGTGCCGCCAGCAGGGCTTCACCGTCGTGCAGGCGGAAGAATGCTGGAACAAGTCGCTCGCGCCGCTGATGGCGCAGGTGCGCGAACGCGTCGGCGACACGCCGGTCTATCTGAGCTTCGACATCGACGGCCTCGATCCGTCGTTCGCGCCCGGCACCGGCACGCCGGAAATCGGCGGCCTCACCGTGCAGCAGGGCCTCGAAATCGTGCGCGGGATGAGGGGCCTGAACATCGTCGGCGCGGACCTCGTCGAAGTCGCGCCGCCGTACGATCCGACCGGCACCACCGCGCTCACGGGCGCGAACCTCGCGTTCGAGATGCTCTGCGTGATGCCGGGCGTCGCCTACCGCTAACCCGACCGACAGGATGACTCTCATGTCCACCGCCGAGCTTTCCCGTTCCACCGCCACGTCCGTGCTGCCCGCCGCGCACATCGCCGGCCAGCCCGTGCGCACGCATGCCGACGCGCCGGGCGCGCCGATCTTCGACGCGTCGACCGGCGCTGCGATCGGCTGGCAGGAATTCGCGACGACCGCGCACGTCGATGCGGCAGTGCGCGCCGCGCGCGATGCGTTCGCCGGCTGGCGCGATACGCCGCCCGCCGAACGCGGCCGGATTCTCGCGACAATCGCCGAGCGCGTCGAAGCGTCGCGCGATCGTCTTGCTGCGCTGCAGATGCAGGTGAGCGGCAAGCCGCCGTTCGAGGCCGAAGCCGATGTCGGCGACGTCGCCGCGACGTTCGCGTACTACGCGAAGCTGTGCGAGGACCCGGCGCTGTTCGCGGCCGAACCGGTCGCGCTGCCGAGCGACGCCGTCACGGCCGAACGCTTCTACGACGCGGTCGGCGTCGCGGCGCTTGTCATGCCGTGGAACTTCCCGATGGTCACGACCGCGTGGAAGCTTGCGCCCGCGCTCGCCGCCGGTTGCGCGGTCGTGCTGAAGCCGTCCGAACTCACGTCGCCGACGGAGCACGCGCTGCTCGCCATCGTCGCCGAAGCCGGCGTGCCGGCCGGCGTCGTCAACGTCGTGAACGGCGGCGCCGAGGTCGGCGCGGCGCTGACCGCGCATCCGCTGATCGACAAGATCTCGTTTACCGGCAGCACCGCGGCCGGCCGCAAGGTCATGCAGGCCGCCGCCGTCGACATGAAGCGCGTGACGCTCGAACTCGGCGGCAAATCGTCGCTGATCGTGCGCGACGACGCCGATCTCGACGTCGCGGTGTCGCTCGCGGTCGCGGGCGCTTTCACGAACGCGGGCCAGATGTGCTCGGCCACCGCGCGCATCCTCGTGCACGACAGCGTGTACCGCAGCTTCATGGCCGCGTTCGAGACCGCCGTACGCGCGCTCGTCGTCGCGCCGCCGGCTGCGGAACAGGTCGCGATGGGGCCGCTGATTTCAGCCGCGCAGCGCACGCGCGTCGAAGCGATGCTCCAGCAAGGCATCGATGCGGGCGCACGCGTTGCATTCAGCGGCCGGGTGACGGATGCCGGCGGCGACGGCTTCTTCATGGCGCCCGTCGTGATCGCCGAGCCGGCCGCCGACAACCCGCTGTGGACCGACGAAGTTTTCGGGCCCGTCGCGTGCGTGAAATCGTTCCGCACCGACGACGAAGCGATCGCGCTCGCGAACGACACGCGCTACGGGCTCGTCGCGACCGTCGTGACGCGCGATGCGCAAATCGCGAAGCAATTCCAGCAGCGCGTGCGCGCGGGGCTCGTATGGATCAACGCGCCGCAGCTCATCTACCCGCACGTGTGCTGGGGCGGCTTCGGGCTCAGCGGGATCGGCCGCGAACTCGGCGTTGCAGGGCTGCGCAGCTATCAGGAACTGCGCCACGCGATGCGCGCGATCGACTGACGATCGACTGACCAGTGCGGCCGTTCAGGCCGTTGGCGGCACCGTGTCTCGTGGCACGGTGCCGTTTTTTTTTGCAGACTTCCAGGAGGAGGCCCCCGCAGCACGGCAACCGGAGTTCGACGGAAATGCGTTCTCACGGCGCGCGAACCACCCTCAATGCGACGGCACCGCCGCATGATCGTGTTCGCGCAGCGGGCCAGGAATCGCACACTCCGCGAGCCCTCCCTCATCGATCCACGCGCGCGTGCGCTCCGCGGCCTTGTCGATCAGTTGCGCACACTGCGAGTAATCGTATGACGAGACTTCGAGCGGACAGAGCGGCGGCACGACATGGATTTGCGCGCGTGCCGCGTACAGTTCCAGATCGCGCACCAGTTGCCGCGCGATCACGAGTGTCAGCGCGTGCGTCGCATGCGCGATCGCGCTGCGCGGCGGGACACGCAACGCACAGGCGAACCCGGCCGGCAGCACGACGATCCGCTTGACGCCGAGCGCGATCGCAACCGAGATCGGCGTATTGTTCGCGACGCCGCCGTCGACGAGTTCCAGGCCATCGATGCTGACCGACGGAAACACGCCGGGAATCGCCGCGCTGGCCTGCACGGCATCCACGACCGAGCCGGCGGACAGCACGACTTCGCGGCCGCTCAGCACGTCGGTCGCGACGATGTGGAGCGGTAACGCGGCCTGCTCGATCCGCCGGTACGGCAGGTTCTTTTCCAGCAGCAGGCGCAGCGCATCGGCCTCGACCAGATGCGGCCGGTTGCGCAACAGCATCGCGATGAGGCTGCGCATCGAGAACGGCATGACGTCCTGGCGACGGATTCTGCACCACAGCGCGGCAAGCATCGCGACGCCGTCCGCGTCCGGCCGGCCGGCGAAATAGGCGGCGTTGATCGCGCCCGCCGACGCGCCGACGACGCAATCAGGCCGTTCGCCGCTCGCGACCAGCTCGCGGAGCATGCCGACCTCGATCGCGCCAAGACTGCCGCCGCCGGCGAACACGAAGGCGGTCGAGGGAGTGGGGTCGGCGGTCACGGTGCGCCCTCCTGCGGTTGGCTGCGACAGTGCTTTCTCCATGATGGATCGTGCGCCGCCCCGGATGTCCTGATGAAAACCCTGCCGGCATGCGGGCCCGGCCGATCGACCGACGATGCGCGCTGCGCCCTCCGGAATCCCTCGGGGCCCCCTTTTCCGGAGAGGGTTACGTCATTCCCGCCCTGTTTCCCGCTCGCATCCATACAGGAATTCGTTCGATGGCCGCGCGCTTTTTGACTTCGATCAAGAAAAGCGCGCACATTGCCGCTCGCAAACGTGTGCCGCACGCGAATCGCGCGTGATCCGTGGAATCACGGGTTCAGTCATCCATACGATCGCCGTTATTGCATCCACACCCGCCGATTGACGTCGCTTTGCAGCGAATCGGGACGACCGCCCGGTTCGCATCCGACACGCAGCGACCCGGTGCCGTCGCGGGCATGGAGCGGAACAGCCGGACATCCCGCTCGCCTTTCGACAACGAATGCAGCAGCGCAAGTCGCGAACGAGGGAATCATGTTTGTAGCCATCGGGTGGATCGTCGTGATCGGATCGGTGATCGGCAGTTTTGTCGGCGTGGGCGGCCATGTGCCGGCGTTGCTGCAACCGTTCGAGCTGCTGTGCATTTTCGGCGCCGCGCTGGGTGCGTTCGTCGTCAGCAATCCGGTCACGACGCTGAAGAAGACGATCAAGAGCCTGCCGACCTGTTTCAAGAGCGGCGGCTACACGAAACAGCAATACGTCGAACTGATCGCGCTGCTGTACGAGCTGCTGCAGAAGGCGCGCAAGGACGGCATGATGGCGCTCGAGGCCGACGTCGACGCACCCGAGCAAAGCCCGCTGTTCCAGAAGTATTCGCACGTGCTCGAAGACCATCACCTGCTCGACTTCATCGTCGACTATCTGCGGATGATGTCGGGCGGCAACGTGAACGTGCTGGAGATGCAGGACCTGATGGACGAGGAACTGCACACGCACCATGCGGAGGCGTCGGTCGCGGCCAATGCGATCCAGAAGATGGCGGACGGGCTGCCCGCGTTCGGCATCGTCGCCGCGGTGATGGGGGTCGTGCATACGATGGGCTCGGTCGGCGCACCGCCCGCCGTGCTCGGCAAGATGATCGCCGGCGCGCTCGTCGGCACGTTCCTCGGCATCCTGCTCGCGTACGGCTTCGTCGGCCCGCTCGCGGATCTGCTCAACGCAAAGGGCCGCGCGGCGGCCAAGCCGTTCCACTGCGTGAAGGCCGTGCTGCTCGCGTCGATGAGCGGCTACGCGCCGGCGGTGGCGGTGGAATTCGGCCGCAAGGTGCTATTCACGGCCGATCGCCCGAGCTTCAAGGAGCTCGACGAGGCCGTGCGCGCAACGAAGTCGCCGAAGGCAGCGTAACGGGGGCGCCATGGCTGACAGTCGCTCCAATCCGTCGAAGCAGGCACAGCTGGTCGTCGTGCGCCGCAGAAAAGGCGAGGATCACGACGCCCACCACGGCGGCGCATGGAAAATCGCCTATGCCGATTTCGTCACGGCGATGATGGCGTTCTTCCTGCTGATGTGGCTGCTCGGCTCGGTGTCCAAGTACGACAAGCAGGGGATCGAGGACTACTTCAACACGCCGCTGTCGACCCTCCTCTCAGGCGGGAAGGACGGGCAGGCGCCGCGTCCGAGCGTCGTGCAGGGTGGCGGCCGCGACATGACCGACCCGGCGCCGGCGATCGACACGAAAGCGCAACCGGTGCCGGCCAGTTCGCCCGCGGCACTCGCCAGCGTCGTCGATACGCAAAAGCTCGAACGCCTGAAGGCGAAGCTGACCGCGGCGATTGCACAAAGCCCGTCGTTGCGCGCGTACCAGGACCAGATCCGGATCGCGATCACCAACGAGGGCTTGCGCATCGAGATCGTCGATTCGCTCAAGCGCCCGATGTTCGCGTCGGGCAGTTCGCAACCCGAAGGCTATGCCACCGCGATCCTCTCCCAGATCGGCACGACACTCGACGATGTCGAAAACCGCGTGTCGATCGCGGGGCACACCGATTCGACGCCCTATCCCGACGGCCCCGCGGGCTATTCGAACTGGGAACTCTCCAGCGATCGCGCGAACGCCGCGCGGCGCGCGCTGGTCGCGGGCGGTTTGCGGGAAGAGAAGCTGCTCCAGGTGCGCGGGCTCGCGGATGTCCTGCCGCTCGACAAGAATGTGGCGGACGAGCCGACCAACCGCCGCATCAGCATCCTCGTGATGAACAATGCCGCCGAACAGGCGTTCTTTCGCGACGGTGGCCGGACGACCGTGAACGAGACGGCGGGCACTGGGGCCGCCGCGCTGCCGGCGGCGGTCACGCGGCAGCATTAGGCGTGTGCACGAATACGGGCCGGATGCGGCGGCCACCGCGCGCATCCTCGTGCCCGACAGGGCAGCACTTGGCGTCACGACCGCGTTCGGAACGGCCGTGCGCAACATCGACTGACCAGTCGGCCGCTCAGGCCGTTGACGGCACCGTGTCTCACCCGCGGTGCCGTCTTTTTCTGCGCACTCGATATATTCCGTAGAATATATCGACACCTGCACTTCCGGAGACTCGCCATGCCCCGCACACCGACGGATCGCGCCCCGCAGCGCGCCGCACGGGAACAGCCGCTCGTGCGCAAGATCCGCGCGCTCAGGCCGCTGTCGAGCGACGCGCGCGCGCAGCAGGTCACGGATGTCGTCGACGCGTTCCGGCGCCTGCGCGGCAGCGTCGTGCGCTTCATCCGGATGTTCTCGGCCGCGCACGCCGACGACACGCAGGACGATGCACTGTCCGCCATGGGTTTTCGCGAACTGCTGTCGACACTCGAGGACGAAGCCCGCGCCGCCCGCTTCACGCGCCTGCCCGAACTCGAACGGGCGCTGGGCCACGCGCGCCGCCTCGAACGCACCCGCGATGACGTGTTCTCCGATTCGTTCAGCAACGACCCGGCCGCGATGCGCGACGCGGTCGCCGCGCTGGAGCGCGTCGATGTGCTGTTCGTCGGACTGTGCGTCGAGTATGTGATGGCGCGTCACGCGTCGGCGCCGCTCGCTGCCTTGCCCACGACATCGGCACCAGCCCCGGCCGCACTGCCGCTCACCGACCATTCAACCGCGCTCTGCTGACCGCGCCAAGCCACGTTACCCCGTGATTTCCCCCGAATTTCGCGCGTTATATTCCATGGTATATTTCGCAAATCTTTCGCGCATCCGTCTCCGGCCCGACCACGCCGGACAGAGGTCAACATGCACGCTCCGCCCTTTCGCCTTGCCCGCACGGCGGATCTCTCGTCGCCCGGCGGTAATCTGCCCGCGGCAACCGGCGTGCGGGTCGACGCATGCTGCGCGCCGTCTCGCGCGCAACTGACCGAGCTGAAGCGCCGCACGCGCCTGTCCGAGCTCGATGCGAACCTGCACTGCTCGATCATCGGCACCTGCCTGACCACGCACGAACTGCGCAGGCTCGTGCCGAAATTCACCGACCTCGACCGCCAGCACGCGTCCGACCTCGACATCCATCACGCGGCCGTCGAGCTCGCGATCGACGGCACGGCCGGCGCCAAGGCCTTGCACAAGGCGCTCGACGAGCGCTACGCCGGCGCGATCCGCGCGTTCGACAGCGCGAAGGACGCAGACGAACTCCTCGCTCGCTGGAAGGAAGCGCTGAAGAGCGGCGACATTCCGCCCGCGTACTGGGCGCTGATGACCCATCCGCGCACGACGATGGCCGTGCGCCAGGCCGCGTTCGGCGACCTGCACATGCTGTCGCACCTGGTCGGCGCGGCCAATCGCGCCGATATCCGGCGGCTGGTTGCGCTGGAAGAAGAGAATGCGGCGCTGCACGCGAAGCTCGAACGGCAGCAGGCACGCCTGCAAGAAATGAGCACGCAGCGCGACGCGGCGCTGCAGGAGCGCGATACCCTCGCCGCTCGCCAGAACGCGCAGCCGCTGGCGGCTGAAAGCGTATTGCGCGATGAAGTACACGAACTGCGAGAAGCGCTGGCCGCGCGCGACGAACGGCTCGCGCTGCATACGAGCCGCCGCGAGGCGGCCGAGCAGCGGATTGCCGCGGAACAGGCGAGCGCCCGCGCGATGCGCGCGCGGCTCGACGACCTGATGGCGATGGTGAAGACGCTGCGCGCCGAAGCGAGCGCGATCGAACAGGCGGTGCAGGCGTCGGCGGACGATCCGGCCGAACGCGCGGCCGATCCGCTGTCGATCCTTCAGGGCACGCGCCTGGTGTACGTCGGCGGGCGCCCCGGTTCGAACCGGGCAATCAAGCGGATCGTCGAAACGGCGGGCGGCGAGGTGACGCTGCACGACGGCGGCATCGAGGATCGCAAGGGCCTGCTGGCCGCAGCGCTGCCGGGCGCGCACATGGTCGTGTTCCCGGTCGACTGTATCGACCACGATTCGATGAACCTGCTCAAGCGCATCTGCGAACGCCACCACATCGCGTACTACCCGTTGAGGACCGCGAGCGTCGCCAGCTTCGTCGAACTGATCGGGCGGCTGGATGCGCAGGCGCGCGATGTCATGGCACCGGATGCCGCCACGGGCGACACGCCACGCTTCTGCCTGCGGCACGGCTAGGGCCTGGTTCGCTTCGTCGCATGCGTTGCGCGCGGCCCTTCAGGAGGCCAGTGAAAGCCCGTCGTTAGCGTGAACGGGCCCGAGGCAGGCTCACTCTTCAGCGCCGTACCATTTTCGTGAGCGCGGCGATTTCGTCGGCGCAAGCTGCGTAAGCACGCTCCTCGATCCCGCGATAGAGGCGGATGATCTCCTCGCCGACCGGCGTGAGCACGCTGCCGCCGCCGCTCTGCCCGCCGTGCTCGGACACCGTCGCCGGCGACTTCAGCGAGCGGTTCAGCTCGTCCATCAGCAACCACGCACGCCGGTACGACATCTTCAGGCTGCGCGCGGCCGCCGAAATCGAACCATGCTCGCGCACGGCTTCGAGCAGCGCGACCTTGCCCGGGCCGAGCGCGATCGTGTCGGCCTGCTGGATACGCATCCTGAACCGCACCTCAGGCTTGGGGTGTGCCGGTGTCTTCATGTTGTCCCGCTCGTTGAACGATGCGGGCAAGCATACACGATGGCCGGTGCAACGCACGCCGGCCGCAGTGCGCCGGTTCAGACCTCGAGCACGCGCGCGACGATGCCGGCCAGCCGCTTCACGTGGCGCGGCGCGGGCAAGCGGTCGGCGCCCGAGAACAGCAGCGGCGCACCGTCGTCGATCGACAGCGGCGCGTCGCCGCATTCGAACGCGACGATCACGTGTTCGCCGACGGGCGTGTTGAAGAGTTCATGCCAGGAAAACGTGACGGCGTAGCCGTCGTGCGCATGCGCGATGAACACCATGCGCTTGAAGTCGCCCGGCGCGTCGTTGCGCAGCCCGGCCGCGTCGAGCAGATCCTTCAGCCGTGCGCCGCGATACGGCGCGACCGAGCGGATGAAGCGGTTCGTCGTGAAGCAGCGCAGGTCGAACGGCTCGGCCGTCGCGCTCGCGTGCCGGCGCAGGTCGTCGAGCGTCACCGTCATCGGCCGCTCGAATGCGCCCGTCAGCGCGATCGAGCCCGCTGCCGCCTGATGCGCCGAAGGCGCCGCCGTCCCTGCCATCTCCATCGCCCGCCTCCATGACGGCCCGCCGGTAAGCGAGCCTTCGTTGTATCGACGGATATATTACGCCGCTAAAAAGCCAGCCGACAGAATGTGCGCCGCATGCGCGGCATAACGGCGGCCGATCGTGCCCCGCATCGCCCGGCGCTACGCCAGCACGATGTGCTTGATCACCTTCTTGAGACTCTTGTAGCTGTCGACCGATTCCGCCTTCTGGTCCGTCACCAGTGCGCCGATCCGCGCCGGCTCGCAGAAGCCGATCCGGCTGTTCGTGCCGAGCTTGCTGAAATCGGCCAGGATCGCGACGTCCGCCGCGTTGCTGACCATCGCGCGCGCGACTTCGGTTTCCATCCGGTCGTAGTTGGTCGCACCACGGACGGCATCGACGCCCACCGGCGACAGCAGCGCGAGGTCGGCGCGGTAGCGGAAGATTTCGGCGACCGTGCCGTCGCCGACGGTCGCGGCCGCGCGGCTGCCGATCATGCCGCCGAGCAGGATCGTTTCGTTCTTCGTCTGCCCCGGGTCGCTCGACCGCATCTTCAGCGCGACGTCGATCGAGTTCGTGACGATCGTGAGGCCCGACAGCTTCGCCAGTTCCTCGGCCAGCAGTGTCGTGGTCGTGCCCGCGTCGATGAACAGCGTCTGCGAGCCCGTGACCAGCCTTGCTGCCGCGCGGGCGATCGCCAGCTTCGCCTTCACGTGCGTCTGCGCGCGTTCGGCGATCGGCGCTTCGTCGCCCACCTGCACCGCGCCACCGTGAACGCGCTTCAGTTCACCGAGCGCCTCGAGGTCGACGAGATCGCGTCGTACGGTTTCCCGCGACACGTTCAGGTCGGCCATGATCCGGTCGGTGGAAACGCGCTGCATCTTCGATAACAGAAGCCGGATCCTCTGGTATCGCTCTTCTTGCCACATGGAATGTCCTCGAGTGAACGTCAATGTTATTCGAACGGCGAACTATGCTGCGCTCTCCTCCATCTTTTTGATGCCGACGAGGGTCTGCAGGGATTGACGGACCGCCTGGACCTCGCTGCTCGTCATCTTTGAAAACACCACGTGGATGCGGTCGTCGTCGGGCGCGGCATCGTCCTGCTCGATGATGAACTGGACAATGCGCGCCTGGTCGATGCCGGGCATCGCCTGCAGCGACGTCAGCTTCACCGCGCCGCGGCTCGCGAGGATGCGCACGCCCCAGCGCTGCCGCGCGGCGAAGAAGCGCTTCTCGATCGGCTTCAGGCCGGCCAGGATCGCGAGCACGATCGCCGTCGCGGCGATCGCGGCCACGTACATGCCGCCGCCCACCGCCAGCCCGACCGCCGCCACGACCCACAGGCTCGCCGCGGTCGTCAGGCCGCGGATGATCTCGCCGCGCAACATGATCGAACCGGCGCCGAGGAAGCCGATGCCCGACACCACCTGCGCGGCGACGCGCGACGGGTCCAGCGATACGTTCTTAGCGTTCTGGATATCGGCGAAACCGAACGCCGACACGGCCATCACGAGCGCGGCGCCCACGGCCACCAGCATGTGCGTGCGCAATCCGGCCGCCCACGACAGGCGCTCGCGCTCGATGCCGACGATGCTGCCGAGCAATGCCGCCAGCAACAGGCGGGACACGATTTCCAGCTGACTGATCATGCGAGGTCTCCTTGCTTTGCCTTGTCTACCCGATGAAGCACGGCCCGCAGGGGCCGCCGCCCGATTCTTCCTGCCTTCGCCTGCCCGTCGCCACGCCCTGCGACCGGAATGTTGTATTTTTGTGCGATCTTGCGATTTTGTGCGTTCTAATATACGGTACGCAAAACTACAACGCCAGACCCAAGTTCGTTTGTTTCATCCGATCAGCACGATCAATCGTCAGACCATTCAGGCAACACGATCCGGAACACTTGCTTAGGAGACCAACATGATGAAGAAGGCATGGATGCTGGCCGCAACACTGCTGGCGGCGCTGGCGACGGCCCCCGCTCACGCATCGGAAGGCGATGTCTGCAAAAAGGTGACGCTCGGCGATGTCGGCTGGAGCGACATCGCGGCCACCACCGGCGTCGCGATGATGCTGCTCGACGGGCTCGGCTACGAGGCGACCAAGACCATCGCATCGCCGCCGATCGTGCTGGCCGGCGTGAAGAAGGCGCAGATCGACGCGTTCCTCGGCTACTGGGATCCGAGCATGACGCCGACGGTGAAGCCGTTCGTCGATGCCGGCGCCGTCCACCAGCTGCCTCAGCCGAACCTGATCGGCGCGCGCTACACGCTGGCCGTACCGCAATACGCGTCGGACAAGGGCCTCAAGAGTTTTGCCGACATCTCCAAATTCCGCGACCAGCTCGACGGCAAGATCTACGGGATCGGCGCCGGCAACAACGGCAACGCGCTGATCCAGCGGATGATCGACAAGAACGAGTTCGGGCTCGGCGGCTTCAAGCTGGTCGAATCGAGCGAGGCCGGGATGCTCGTGCAGGTCACGCGCGCGGTGCAGGAGCACCGGATGATCGTGTTCCTCGCGTGGGAGCCGCATCCGATGAACATCAACTACAAGATTGCCTATCTCGACGGCGGCGACGGCGTGTTCGGCCCGAACTACGGCTCGGCGAAGGTCTACACGCTCGTCACGCCCGGCTACCTCGAACGCTGCCCGAACGTCGGCCGGCTGCTGACCAACCTGAAGTTCACGACCGACGAAGAGAACCAGTTGATGGTGCCGATCATGAATCACGCCGATCCGGTCGCGGTCGCGAAGGAATGGGCGAAGAAGAACCCCGGCGTGCTGTCGAAGTGGCTCGACGGCGTCACGACCATCGACGGCAAGAACGCGAAGGACGCGATCGACAAGCTCATCGGCGCATAAGCACGCAAGACAAGGAACCATCCATGTACAAGAATCTCGCGCTGTTCGACCTCGACCACACGCTGCTGCCGCTCGACAGCGACCAGGCCTGGAGCCGCTTCATCACGCGGGTGGGCTGGCGGGAGGACGACGCGCACGTGGCGCTGATCGACGAGCACTACGGTCACTATGCGGCCGGCACGCTCGACATGGACGCGTATCTCGCCGTGACGCTCGCGCCGCTCACCCGCTATCCGCGCAAGGTGCTCGAACGCTGGCATGCGCGATTCATGGACGAAGTGATCCGTCCGGCGATCACGCCGCAGGCGCGCGAGCTGGTCGACCGGCATCGCGAGAACGGCGATCTCTGCTGCATCGTGACGGCGACCAACGTCTTCGTCACGCGGCCGATCGCGGCGGAATTCGGCATAGAGCACCTGCTCGGCATCGAGCTCGATACCGACGACGGCACGCCGGATGGCGCGTATACCGGGCGCAGCACGGGCGTGCCGAGCTTCCGTGAAGGGAAGATCGTGCGTACCACCGAGTGGCTGGAATCGCTCGGCTACGCCGCATCTGACTTCGAACGCACCTACTTCTACAGCGATTCGATCAACGACGTGCCGCTGCTGGATTACGTCACGCATCCGGTCGCAACCAATCCCGACTCGAAGCTGTTGCACGTGGCAGGCACCCGCGGGTGGCCTGTCATGAAGTTGTTCTGATTCGGGCGATATTCTCTGCTGTCCATTTTTCATGTCTGGAGGGGTAATGAAATACGGAGCACGCAGCAACAGTCTCGATCATTCAGGAATCCGATTCGAATCGGATCGAAATCCCATCGTCAAGTCGCGCCGTTCGGAAAGCCGCTTTCCGCACTGGCGCGGCGTTTTCATGATTGCGCTCCTGTGCACGCTGGCCGCTTGCGGCGATGGCGACTCGGGCACGGCAGCCAGCGTGGCGGCCGCGCGCGCGGCCGCACCGGGTTCGGCGTCAACGCCCGTCCTGCACTGCGCGAGCGCGTGCCACTGACCGACGCCGGCCCACGGGCCAGCCATTCAAGACAGAGAGCGATCATGCAAAACAAACCCACAACACGACGTCAATTCCTCGCCGACGCGCTGAAGCTCGCCGGCGCCACCGCGATCACGGGCATGCTGCCTGAAAGCATCGCGCGCGCGCAGGCCATTCCGGCGGCCACCGTGACCGGCACGATCCAGGACGTGAAGCACGTCGTGATCCTGATGCAGGAAAACCGCTCGTTCGACCACTACCTCGGCACGCTGGGCGGCGCACGCGGCTTCGGCGATCCGCGGCCGGTCGTGATTTCGAGCGGGTATCCGGTGTGGCGCCAGCCCTGGCTGACGTCCTACGTGTTCCCGTTCAACCCATCCCCGCCCTTCGGCACGGCGAACGGCGACACCTACTACGGCGACCTCGACCACAGCTGGAGCGGCACGCACAGCGCCTGGAACAACGGCCGCTACGACAACTGGGCCGGCGCAAAGACCAGCGGCACGATGTATTACTTCACGCAGAACGACATTCCGTTTTACTACGCGCTGGCGAGCGCGTTTACGGTGTGCGACGCGTACCACTGCTCGATGCTCGGCCCCACGGACCCGAACCGCCTGTATCTGTGGACCGGGTGCTGCGGTAACGTCACCGGCTATTCGCCGTACACGACGAACACGATGACGGGCACCGGCTGGACCACGATGCCGGAGCGACTGAACACGGCCGGCGTCACGTGGAAGTTCTACCAGGACAAGGGCAACGGCCTGGATGCCGGCCATGGCTACGGCGAATACAACGGCTCCAAGAGCGATCTCTGGTGGAACGGCAATTACGGCGACAACGTCATCCTGAACTTCAAGCAATACCAGAACCTCGGTGCAAGCGATCCGCTCGCGCCTGCGCTCAACGGCACGCAGATCGATCCGTCAGGCGGTGGCAAGGAATACGACACGAACCTCTTCAGCCAGCTACGAGCCGACGTCGCCAACGGCACGCTGCCGCAGGTGTCGTGGATCGCCGCACCCTACGCCTACTGCGAACATCCGTCGTGGGCTGCGAGCGGCGGCGAATGGTACGTGAGCAACGTCCTCAATGCGCTGACGTCGAATCCGGCGGTGTGGGCCAGCACTGTGCTGCTCGTCATGTACGACGAGAACGACGGCCTGTTCGATCACATGCCGCCGGCCGTCCCGGCCAGCTCCGCTGCCGGCACCGGCCAGTCGACGGTCTCGACGGCCGCCGAATTCGTCGCCAGCAGCGGCGCCGCATCGGACGGCTCGGCCAGCGGCGACGTGCCGATCGGGCTGGGCCCGCGCGTGCCGATGTTCGTGATCTCGCCGTGGTCGAAGGGCGGCAAGGTCAACTCGCAGGTCTTCGATCACACCTCGGTGATCCGCTTCCTGGAAGCGCGCTTCGGGCTGCAGGAAACCAACATCACGCCGTGGCGACGCACGGTCTGCGGCGACCTGACGTCGGCCTTCGATTTTTCGAACGCCGACCAGGCGGTTCCCGCGATCCAGCCGCCGGCGAGCAACATGAACCCGAACGGCCCGGCCGTCCCGATTCCCTACCCGACCACCACCGCGGTGCCGGCGCAGACCACCGGCCGGAGCATCGCCTGCCGCCTGCCCTACGAGTTCTTCGTGCAAGGCAAGGTCAACCGCGCCGGCAACGCGCTCGCGCTGACGATGACCAACACCGGCACCGCCGGCGTGCACCTGCAGGCGTGGGTCGACGGGTCGAGCACGGTCCCCCGGCATTACACGATCGCGGCCGGCGCAAGCCAGTGCGCGAACCTGGCGGATTCGCTCGCGCTGAATGCCGGCGGCGGCTACGACTATTCGGTCTACGGTCCGAACGGTTTCCTGCAGACGTTCCGCGGCAGTATCGGTTCGTCCCGCAACACGGGATCGACCGCTGAAATCAGCCTGTGCTACGACGTGGCGAACGGCAACGTGCAGATCACGCTCGACAACTCCGCCGGGGCCGGCGCGACGACGTTCCAGCTCACCGACAACGCATATGGCATGAACAGCAAGCAGTCGGTCACCGTCGCCGCCGGCGCGACGCAAGCGCTCACGTGGTACGGCGACGGCGGCTGGTACGACGCAAGCATCCGCGACGCGAACGATCCGAACTTCCTGCGCCGGGTGGCCGGCTGCGTGCAGACGCAATCCGGCGTGCTGCTCACGGATTCGGCAATCGGCAATACCGGCAAGAAGTTCGTCGCGTCGCTCGCGTCGCAGGGCTCGACGTTCGGCACGCTGCGGTTCGACTACGTCGCGCCGCCGTGGAGCCACAGCCCGAAGAACTGGGTGGGCATCTTTGCGCATGGCGCGCAGCCGGCCAGGGGCAGCTACAAGTCGTGGGCGTACCTGCCGAAGAGCACCGGCTCGCTGCTGTTCTCGTCCACGGCCAACAGCACGCTGGCATCGGGGCAGTACGACGCGTGGTATCTGTTCGACGACGGCTACACGCCGCTCGCGGGCCCCGTCACGATCACCATCTGACGGCAGGGCCACATTGTGTCGGCCGCCCGCATGGGGCCGATACGCATTCGGGCGCGACGTCCCGCGTTGCGCCCGAATGCTGTTCCAGCCGCGCGGCATGCGCTATACGAGCAGATCCTCGTAGAACGCGCCGAACGGCCGCGTCGGATGTGCGATCTGGATTTCGAGAATCCACAGCCCGGCCGCCGGCGCGGCATCGAAGTCGCCGAGATTGCCGGCCTTGTAGATCGCGTGCGGAAAGTCGCTGACGCGATGCCCCTTGATGTCGACGTTCAACCGGAAGCCGTGCGCATCGGCGCGTTGCGCGGCGAATTCGTACAGCGCGATGCCCGCGCAGCCGGTGGTGCGCCAGTGATGCTCGACTTCGTCGTAGATCACACGGGCCGCACGCGCACACGCATGCATGTCGGAATCGTCGCCGCGCACGAACGTTGCGCCCGCATCACCCTCATGCTTCGCCCACACCGCGCCCAGGTCGATGAAGAAGATATCGTCGGCGGCGAGAACGGGGTCCGCCACCGAGCGCTCCTTGAACGTGCGCAGCGTGTTTTCGCCGAAGCGGACGAGCACCGGATGCCAGATCCTGTCCATCCCGAGATCCTTCAGCACGCTCAGCCCCAGCGCGTTGGCCTCCGATTCCCGCATACCGGGCCGGATACCCTCGGCGATCGCGTCGACGGCCTGCCATGTCATGGTTCTTGCGTGCTGCATCGCGTCGAGCGAAAAGGCTTCGCCAACGGCTTCGCGTTGCGTCGAGTTCAAGATGGTGCTCCCGTGCGGGTGAAAGTGGGTGGGGTCGGTCGTTCATCGTTTCGATATGCACAGGAGAATATATCGATTCGCCAATCGGTGCCGGGTCTCGCTTCGTCGCGCCACAGCAAAAACGGGCGCCCCGCTGGAGCGCCCGCTCGTGTGCGCGGTCGATCAGAACTTGTGACGCAGGCCGATCCGCGTGACGAACTGTGTGTTCGCGCCCGCGTTACCGATGAACGACGCCGACGAGCCGATCTCCGCCTGTACCGGCGTCACACGGCCGTTGATCGTGTTGCTGCCCGACGCCTTCTGGTAGGCCGCGCTCACGTAGACGTCCGTGCGCTTCGACAGCGCGTAGTCGACCGCCGCGTTGACCTGGTGCCACTTGCCGTCGAAGCGGCCGTCGAGCTTCGAGAACGTATAGCCGAGACCGCCGCTCAAGGCCGGCGTGAACGCATAGCGGCCGCCGATTTCGTAGTTGTTCAGCTTCGACGACTCACCCGACAGCGGCGCGAACTTCGTGTGCGTCCAGTTCGCCCACACGAGGGCCGCCGCGAACGCATAGCGTGCGCCGACACCGACCGTCTCGAGGTCGCGCAACCCTTGCGTGTTGATGTTCGCGATGCTCACGCCGAACGCGGGCTGCGCGCCGTTCGGGAAGCGGATGTTCGTGTACGCGGCGCCGATGCCGAACGGCCCTTGCGCATAGTTCGCGCCGAAGCTGTACGCGCTCGACGAACCCTGCGAACCGTTCGCACCGGTCGTGGTCGGCGTGCCCGCGAACTGCGTCGAGTTCGAGAAGCCGTACATCGCGCCGAACGTGAGGCCCGCGAAGTTTGCGCTCTGGAACTTCACCGCGTTGTTGATGCGGCTCGACGTCAGCTGGTCGAGATCGTTGATGTGATACGCGTAGTTGCCGGCGGGCGTCTGGCTGCCCATCGAATAGTTCGCGCCGATGTAATCGGTCGAGAACGAGTACTGGCGGCCGAACGTCAGCGAACCGATGCCATTCTTCGACAGGCCGACGAACGCCTGCCGGCCGAAGATCGCGCCACCCTGGCCGATCGAGCCGTCGCCGCTGCTGAAGCCGTTTTCCAGCACGAACAGCGCCTTCAGCCCGCCGCCGAGATCCTCGGTACCGCGGATGCCCCAGCGGCTGCCCGACGCGACGCCGTCACCGTACTTGACGAGCTTGTCGTGCCCGCCCGTCGTCGCGACCTTGTTCGAATACGTGATACCCGCATCGATCAACCCGTAGAGCGTGACGCTGCTTTGCGCGTGCGCGGCGGCGCCGAACATCCCGAGTGCGGCCGCGGCCACGATGGTCTTTTTCATGTTCACTTCCTTTTTGTTGTTGACGCGCGCGCCTGCGTCGCAGCGTGACGCGCGGCGTGTTGACGAAGAACCAGCTGATGAACGAACGCAAGCCACAGGATCGCCGCGCGCACACATGCGTCATGCGCGTGCACGATGTTCCGTTTCGATGCCAGTGTGGGCTTGCGGAAGCGGCATGCCGCGGGGCGGCCGCTCATGTTGCGGCGTCGAAAAGCGTGCGCACCGGTTGCGCATGCCAAGACGACGCATTGCTCCGGCGATGCAGGTCAGAATCTCTTCCGGCTTTCGTGGAGCAGATGGACGACGTGGCGCCTGACGACGCCACGACCTTCGATATATTTTTCGGAATATATCGAGTTGTCACCAAACGGTAAACAATTATTCGGGTTCCTGTCGTCTTTCATCCACAGGCGGCCGACGGCCTCGCGGATCGAAGACATGACGCTCGGCGGCCGGCATCGTGCCGATGCCCGCACCGGGCCAACGCCGAAATCCAGCATAATCAGGCGGTTGAACGAGCGCCTCAACCGACACACGAACCCCGCACACGTTTGCGTGACCGTCCCGTTCATGGTTTGCCCGCGTTCCGCCGTCACGGAAGCCGCCAGTCTGTGCCGGTCTCGCGCTCGGCGAATTGTGCGGGCGCAAGGAATCGAAGCAAGAACAAACTCGACGCGGCGCGCATCACGACGCCGACGATTGCATCACGGAACCCACCACGCTATCCCGCAGAAGACAGGACACCGACACATGGACCGAACCGAGCACATCAGCATCGAACAGGCGAGCGGGCTTGCCGCTGACGAACTGGACCGATGCGACTTCTCGTTCGACATCGCCTGGGAATTGAACGCGCCGTATCAGGACTTGCTCGATCTTCGCGCGCTGCCTGCGCGCCGCAAAAACTACGGCTTCGATCCGGCCGGCTGGGCGGGCGAAGCGTCCGGCAAGACGGCGCTCATTCGCGCGACGGCCGGCGACCGGCTCGCCGGATTCGTGGCTATCGGCCAGAGCTGGAACGGGATGGCCGAGATCGCGGAACTGGCCGTCGACCGCCACTGCCGGCGGCAAGGCATCGCACTGTTGCTGCTGGCGGCCGCCGAATCCTGGGCGCGCAGCCAGGGGTTCGGCTTCATGCGCCTGGAAACGCAGTCGAACAACGTCGCCGCATGCAGCACATATGCCCGCGCGGGCTTCGTGCTGGGCGGACACGATCGCCTGCTGTATGCGGACGACGAAAACGACGGTGAAGTCGCGCTGTTCTGGTACAAGGACCTGCGCGACGGGCAGACCGTGCGAATCCGCACGGTCGACCCGGAATCGATGCGGCCGGCGAGCTGACGCACGGCCACCCGCGCGTCATTGCCGCGTTACGTCCGCGTCGCGACGATGAACAGGCGCGGGAACGGCAGCAGCACCGTGCCGTCGGCGAGCGCCGGATAGCCGCCCGGGCCCGCGATCGCATCGCGATACCGCGCGAGAAACGCCGCGCGCTCGCCGTCGTCGAGCGCCGCGAGGAACGGCCGCAGCGCGCTGCCCTTGAACCATTCGACCACTGCATCGGCACCGCCGCGCAGCGGGTGGTAGTAAGTCGTGCGCCACACATCGACGCGCGAACACAGCGGCGACAGCAGCGCGTGGTAGTAACGCGCGTCGAATCGCTCGGTGCGTGCCGCCCCCTTCAGTTTGTCCGCCCACGGCCCGGCCGCGGCGACCTCGCGCATCAGCCGGTGCGCGGGTTCGTCGAGGTTGTCGGGCATCTGCACCGCAAGATGGCCGCCCGGCGCGAGGCGGCCGACGAGGGCCGGAAACAATGTGTCGTGCGCGGGCACCCATTGCAGCACCGCATTCGCGAGAATCAGGTCGTAGCCGCCGGGATCGTCCCATGTGGAGATATCCACGACATCGAAACGCAGGTCCGGCAGGCGCTTGCGCGCGGCGTCGATCATGTCCGCCGACGCATCGATCCCGTGAACCGTTGCGTCCGGCGCACGCGCGATCAGCGCCTCCGTCGAATTGCCGGGCCCGCAGCCGATGTCGATCGCGGTATGGATCGGCGTATCCGGCACGGCGGCCAGCAGATCGCGGATCGGCCGCGTGCGTTCGTCCTCGAATTGCACGTACTGGGCAGCGTATCGATCGAGTGGGGTCGTCATGTCGTTCTCCTGGTCGGCGTGGACGGCCTCGCCCTTTCTGCATACCTGATGATGCCGGCGGCCGTCGATGCACCGCATTCTGCGATCGTCACGGAGTTCAGTAAAATGAATTTAATATCGTGATTGATTCAAATCTCTGATGAAAATCGATACGCTCGGTGTCCAGGCCTTCGTCGCAATCGCCGACGGCGGCAGCTTCCGGCAGGCGGCCGAAACGCTGCACGTCACGCAAACAGCCATCACGCAGCGGCTGCGCAAGCTCGAGACCTTTCTCGGCGTCGCGCTCGTCGAGCGTACCACGCGCCGCACCACGCTCACCGAAATCGGCCGGCGTTTCCTGCCGCAAGCGCGCCGGCTGCTGAACGAGCTGTCCGACGCGCTCACCGAAATTCGCGAAACCGGCCTGAGCCAGCGCGGCGACGTCACGATCGCGTGCGTGCCGACGGTCGGCGTGCAATACCTGCCCCGCATCCTGCGCGCATTCTCCGCGCACCGGCCGCACGATCGCGTGAAGATCCTCGATCACGCGTCGGCGTCGGTGCTGCAGGCCGTGCTGCATCGCGAGGCCGAGTTCGGCATCGGCATCGCCGGCGACCAGCATCCCGAACTGGTCAACGTGCCGCTGACGAGCGATCCGTACGTGCTGGTGTGCCGCGACGATCATCCGCTCGCGAAGCGGCGGCGCATTCGCTGGGCGGCACTGCAGCCGCATCCGCTGATCTTCGCCGGCGAAGTGAGCGGCAATCGCGGGCTGCTCGACGGCGCGCTGAAGACGAGCGGCGTGTCGCTGCATTCGTTCTACGAGGTGCAGCGCAGCTCGACGGCACTCGGGCTCGTCGCGGAAGGGCTCGGCGCGGCCGTGGTACCGAAGCTCGCGATCCAGAAAAACGCGTATCCGATGATCCGCACGATCGAGCTCGTCGAGCCGGCGGTGTCGCGCACGCTCGTGCTCGTCACGCGCAGGAGCGCGCAACTGTCGCCCGCCGCCCGTGCGTTGTACGACATGATCGTCGAACAGGCGGCACCCTGACGATTGTGTCAGGGGTGCATCACGCAGCAGCGCCTTCGGGGTAGTATCGCCACACGCGGTCGCGACGACCGGTGCCTACCCGGCGCCGCACGCGTCATGCCACCGCTGCAACGGCTGTTCCTCACCACCCCTGCACGGAGCACTGCATGGCCTATCGCAACTATCACAAGCGCAAGATTGCAGACCGGGAACTCCATCCCGAAACCCAGATGATGTCGTACGGCTACGATCCGTTCCTGTCGGAAGGATCGGTGAAGCCGCCCGTGTTCCTCACGTCGACGTTCGCGTTCCGCACGGCCGAGGACGGCGCCGAATTCTTCGACGTCGTGGCCGGGCGCAAGCCTTCGCCCGAAGGCGAAGGCGCGGGCCTCGTCTACAGCCGTTTCAACCACCCGAACCTGGAGATCGTCGAGGATCGCCTCGCGCTGCTCGACGATTCCGAAGCCGCCGTCGTGACGTCGAGCGGCATGTCCGCGATCGCGGCGATCCTGCTGACGTTCCTGCGGCCGGGCGACTGCGTCGTCCAGTCCGTGCCGCTGTATGGCGGCACCGAAACGCTGATCTCGAAGTTCCTGCCCGAGTGGGGCATTCGCTCCGAAGTGATCGCCGACGGGCTGTCCACCCACGCGATCCGCGCCGCGCTCGAAGCGGCCGCGCAAAAGGGCCGCGTGCGGATGTGCTACATCGAGACGCCCGCCAACCCGACCAACGCGCTGTTCGACCTCGAAGGGCTGCGCAGCGAAATCGACGCATTCGAAGCGCGCCACGGCTATCGCCCGCTGTCGGTCTGCGACAACACGCTGCTCGGGCCGCTGTACCAGAAGCCGTCGCGGCAAGGCATCGACCTGAGCGTGTACTCGCTGACCAAATACATCGGCGGCCATAGCGACCTCGTCGCCGGCGGCGTCACGGGCACTCGTGAGCTGATCACGAAGATCCGCTCGATCCGCAGCACGCTCGGCTCGCAGCTCGACCCGCATTCGTCGTGGATGATCACGCGCTCGATGGAAACGCTCGTGCTGCGCATGCAGCAGGCCGCGCGCAGCGGCAGCACCGTCGCCCGCTGGCTCGCCGGCAATCCGCATCGCCCGGTGCGCGTGCTGCACCCCGAGCTTATCGACGATCCGGCCTACCAGGCCGTCTACCAGCGCCAGTGCACCGGGCCGGGCTCAACGTTTGCGTTCATCCTCGACGGCGGACGCGAACAGGCGTTCAGGTTCATCAACCACCTGACGCTCTTCAAGTCCGCGGTCAGTCTCGGCGGCACGGAGTCGCTGATCTGCCATCCGGCGTCGACGACGCATTCGGGCGTGCCGGCCGATGCGCGTGCAGCGGCGGGCGTGTCGGAAGGACTGATTCGCGTGTCGGTCGGGCTCGAACATCCGGACGACCTGATCGCCGACCTGTCGTACGCGCTGGAGCATTGCTGACGAGGGAGGAGGTGCGCCCCGTGGCGGTTCGCACGGGGCGGCTCCCGCCGGCGCGGGTCAGGCATTCAGTGACGCTGCCCGTGCCCGGATGCCGGCTCGCACGGCACTTCTCCGAACGCTTCGTAGCCCTGCTTCCGGTAGAAATCCGGTGCCTGGAACGAGATCGTGTAGAGCACCGCACGCGCAAGGATGCGTCAGCCGAGCGGAGCAAGGGAACGATGGAAGCCCGCCAGGGGCGAGACCCGCAGGGGGCTCGATGCGCAGCACGACAGCGCGACCGGCCAGCTCTCGGGTGGCCGGGGACGCCCAGGTATCAGGGTGGAATGAGCAACAGAGTCACGATGATCCCAATATTCATCGTCAAGACTGAGTCCTGCCAAACAGGAGAACATGAGATGCCAGTGACCATCTCCCGCGCACTCGGCCTCGGTAGCGTCAACAGCGCTTACGTGGGAACCTTCAACGGCACCACTATCAAGGCCATGATCGGTGTGCTCGCCATCTTGCTTCCTGTCGTCGAAGTGATCTTGACCAGTACCTGGGTACGCTCGATCAGCGCCAGCTACTGGTTTGGTATTCCATTTCACCCCGAGGACCCCAACGCGTGCCACTTGCCCGACACTGGCCACCCTTGGCTAATGCTTGTCGACTGGCCGAGAATCTACCTCGTGGGCACCTTGCTCGCCATCAGTGCTCTGCTCTTGAGCTACCGCGGCGAGACAATGCTGCAGGGTGTCCTTGCGCGCGTCGGCGCCATTGCTGCCGCAGGTGTCGCACTGTTTCCCTGCAACTGCGACTGCTACACGGAGCTCGTGCCGCATTTGCACTACGGGTCCGCCGGCGTTGTGTACACGGTGCTTTTCTATTTCGTTGCCCACTTCTATTTCAAGGCGAGCCGCAAGGCGGCTGGTTCCTACACGACTGGGCGCCCCGCACATAGCCCACCAGCCTGGACATCCAATGCGGCGCGACGCAAGCACGTATACGCATTCTGCCTAGCCGGCATGATCGGCTCAGTCCTCATCCTCGCGACGAGCAAGCATCTGCCGGACTCCATGCGCCCAGTGCTTGTTGGCGAAGCAGGCGGACTGCTCTTCTTTGGTCTGGCATGGCTGACCGCCAGTCGCGTGGCACCGATTTTTACCAGCGCTGGCATTGATCGGGAACGTATCTTCTAGACCTAGCAAGAGCCGTTACCTGGCCTTGGCAAGCGATCCCTCTCGCACGAACCGAATCAGCTCCGCTGCATGGCCGTCGGCGACGATCAGTGCTGAGTGGAGTTAAGCCGTTGAGCGGATGAGCACTCAACCGTCGCGGGTTTCGCCCGCCTTGAACAATGAGCCCGGTAATATGCTCGGCCGCTGGAAACTCGGGGATGCAACTGTCGGAAAGCTGTCGAGCAGTCGTTCGCGCTGTCGCTGCCGGGACGGGTCCTCTCGATGGAAGGGTTAGGCGCCACCGTTCGGATACCGGTGAATGAGTTGCGTATAGGCTCGATTGAGAAACAGTTCCAACTCGGCCATAGCCTTCATTTCGGAAATGAACGACTTGTCGGTTAGTAGCTCTTGATCAAAAAGTGGCTCGCCTGTTTCTTCATCGACCTGAAACCTCGCGCCAGAGCGAAGCATCCCTTGGACCTCTCCGCCCGCCTTGAGCTCGATGTACGCGGAGTGAAGTATGCGGTTTCGGTCCCTTCTAAGTTGATGCAGTCGTTCGACGGAAAATGAAAAGGAGTCTTTGAAATCAGCTTCCAGGGCCTGAGGCAGTTTGCACTTTGGTAGCGCCTGCAGGAAGAGTTCGTGAACGCGGTCAACGAGTTTTTCATTGGTGAGGTTTCTCAGATCGGGGGGGGGCCATTTCAGGCGCTCTGGATCGAGGATGAACCATCCAATCTCCCGAAGCTTGTTCTCAATCCATTGGAATGAGACGGCAAACTCCCCTATGCGTTGGTAAACGGCTTGTTCGTTGCTCATCGAATGTTCCTGTGGCGCCTAACGCAATGAAGACCGCGCTAACTCGCAGGCCATATCTGGCCATTGCGGTCTAAAAAATGGCACGCAAAAAGTGCCGCAAGGGGCCTGCAGCCTACCTCTGCAGTACACATGTGGATGGCTGCGAAGGCCTCCTCGGAGGTGTCCGGAATTCCGTGTGTGAGGCGGGTTGAATTTCAGACTCCAATGTTGAATCGTACCGGGTAAAGCAGCACGAGCATGGGTCATGGCGCTCTTCCAATCGTGACGCGAGCCGTTCGAACCGGTTCAAAGCACCTTCACCATGAACACGCGCGACGTGCCCTCCGGCTCGCACGGCACTTCGCCGAACGCTTCGTAGCCCTGCTTCCGGTAGAAATCCGGCGCCTGGAACGAGATCGTGTAGAGCACCGCACGTGCGCATCCGCGTCGTTTCGCTTCGGCTTCGGCCTCGCGCAGCAGCCGGCTGCCGAATCCGCCGCCGCGCAGCGATTCGGGCAGGTAGAACAGATCGATGAAGAAGAGGCCGAGCGACGTGCGCCCCGTGAGGCCGCCCAGGATCTCGCCGGTCGCGGGATCCGTCACGTACACGTCGAGCGTCGCCGCGTCGGCGCGCCCCGTCATCGCGTGATTGAATTCGCCGAGCTTGCGGCTGATGAAGTCGTGCGCGGCCGGCTGCCCGGTATCGGTGAGCCGGATGGAAACGTCGGGTTGCGTTGTCATGGGGCGGGTTCGGTCGAAGAGAGATGCCGCCTGGCATGCAACACCCGGGGCGCGAATCGCTCGACTATAGCGCGTCGACGGGCATGCCGTGCTGGCACACCCGCCGCCTTCGTCATGCATCACGCGGCCGACCGACCGCGTTCATGCCCGTGCCCCACGCACGCCCTCACGCCACCGCGAACGCCGCCTTCATGTCGGCGATGCGACGCCGTTCACGCGCGATCATCATCCGGTTCACGACGATCACGCCGATCGTCACCGCCGTGATGAACAGCGTCGCCAGTGCGTTCATCTCCGGGTTCAGCCCCAGCCGCACGCGCGAGAACACCACCAGCGGCAGCGTCGTCGAGCCCGGCCCCGACAGGAACGCCGACAGCACCAGGTCGTCGATCGACAGCGTGAACGACAGCAGCCACCCCGACAGCAGCGCCTGCGAGATCAGCGGCAGCGTCACCACGAAGAACACCTTCAGCGGCGTCGCGCCCAGATCCAGCGCCGCTTCTTCCAGCGACTTGTTCATCTCCTTCACGCGCGACTGCACGATGATCGCCACGTACGACACGCACAGCATCACGTGACCGATCCAGATCGTCACCATCCCGCGCCCCTTCGGCCAGCCGAACATCTGCTCCAGCGCAACGAACAGCAACAGCAGCGAGATGCCCTGGATCACTTCCGGAATCACCAGCGGCGCGTTGATCATCCCCGTGTACAGCGTGAAGCCCTTGAAGCGGCCGAAGCGCGCGAGCACGAAGCCCGCCCACGTGCCGATCACGACCGACGCCGTGGCCGTCAAGAGACCGATCTTCAGCGACAGCCACGCGGCGGTCAGCAGCTCGTCGTCGTCCAGCAGCGCCGAGTACCACTTCAGCGAGAAGCCCGACCACACCGTCACCAGCTTCGACTCGTTGAACGAGTACACGACCAGGCTGATGATCGGGATGTACAGGAACAGGAAGCCGAAGGCGAGAACGCCCGTCGACAGCGGTTTGCTCGGCTTGATCATTTCGCGTCCTCCAGTTCCTTGACCTGGTAGTACTGGAACAGCGCCATCGGCACCAGCAGCAGCATCACCATCGCGACCGTCACCGCGGACGCCATCGGCCAGTCCATGTTGTTGAAGAATTCATCCCACATCACGCGGCCGATCATCAGCGTGTCGGCGCCGCCGAGCAGTTCCGGAATCACGTACTCGCCCACCGCCGGGATGAACACCAGCAGGCTGCCGGCGATGATCCCGTTCTTCGACAGCGGCAGCGTGATCCGCGTGAATGCGACCCACGGCTTGGCGCCCAGGTCGTACGCGGCTTCAAGCAGCGTGAGGTCCATCTTCACGAGGTGCGCGTACAGCGGCATCACCATGAACGGCAGGTACGAATAGACCATCCCGATATAGACGCCCGCGTCGCTGTGATAGAGGCGCAGCGGCGTGTGGATGATGCCGAGCGCGATCAGCGTGTGGTTCAGCAGGCCGTCATCCTTCAGGATGCCGATCCATGCGTACACGCGGATCAGGAACGACGTCCAGAACGGCAGCATCACGGCCATCATCAGCACGTTGCGGCGGTTCGGTTCCGAGCGCGCGATGTAGTACGCCATCGGATAGCCGATCAGCAGGCACAGCACCGTCGACACGGCGGCCATCTTCAGCGAGCTGAGGTAGGTCGCGATGTACAGGTCGTCCTGCAGCAGGAACGCGTAGTGCGACATCTGCAGCGCGAAGTGCACGACGCCGTCCTTGATCTCGACGAGCGACGTGTACGGCGGAATGCCCATCACCTGATCGGCGAAGCTGATCTTCAGCACCAGCACGAACGGCAGCGCGAAGAACACGGCAAGCCACACGAACGGCACGCCGATCGCGACGCTGCGGCCCGACGGCAGGAAGCGCTGCAGCATCGCGAAGCGGCCCGGGCGGGCGCGTCCGGCGCCGGTGCTTGCTGCGCCGGACGACACCGGCGCGGACGGAGTGGAAGCGGAGGTTCTCATCGTGGCGTCCTCACTGCGTCAGCACGACGCCGCTGGCCGGCGACCACGACACGAACACATCGTCGTTCCACGCCGGTGCGTTGTCGTTCATCAGGTGCGAGCTCGACAGGTTCGACACGACCGTCTTGCCGCTCGGCAAGCGCACGTGGTACAGCGAGTAGCTGCCCATGTACGCGATGTCGGTCACGACGCCGCGCGCCCAGTTGTGTTTCGAGCCCGGCTTCTCGCGCGACACGTGAATGCGTTCCGGGCGCACCGAGATGCCGACGGGCATGCCGAGCGGGCCCGTGATGCCGTGGCTCACATACATGCGCGCCTCGAGGTCGTCGCTTTCGACGAAGATGTGATCGGGCTCGTCTTCGACCACGCGCCCTTCGAACAGGTTGGTCGAGCCGATGAATTCGGCCGAGAAGCGGCTGTTCGGGAACTCGTACACCTCGCCCGGCGCGCCGATCTGCACGATCTTGCCTTCGCTCATCACCGCGAGGCGGCTGGCCATCGTCATCGCCTCTTCCTGGTCGTGCGTGACCATCACGCAGGTCACGTCGACCTTCTCGATGATGTTCACGAGTTCGAGCTGGGTCTTCTGGCGGATCTTCTTGTCGAGTGCCGACATCGGCTCGTCGAGCAGCAGGAGCTTCGGGCGCTTGACCAGCGAGCGCGCGAGCGCGACGCGCTGCTGCTGGCCGCCCGAGAGTTGATGCGGCTTGCGCTGTGCGTACTTGCTCATCTGCACGAGCGCGAGCGCATCGGCCACGCGCTCCTTGATCTCGTTCTTCGGCGTGCCTTCCTGCTTCAAGCCGAATGCGACGTTCGATTCGACCGTCATGTGCGGGAACAGCGCGTACGACTGGAACATCATGTTCACCGGGCGGCGGTACGGCGGCAGCGAGGCAAGGTCCTCGCCGTCGACGAAGATCTTGCCGGAGGTGGCCGTCTCGAGCCCGGCGAGCATGCGCAGCAACGTCGACTTGCCGCAGCCCGAGCTGCCGAGCAGCGCGAACAGCTCGTTTTTCGCGATCGTCAAGTTCACGTTGTCGACAGCCGTGCTGTCGCCGAATTTCTTCACGACGTTTTCGATGCGGACGAACGTGTCGTTCGGCTTGAGCATGCTCGTCGCCGGGCGATGCATCGCATCAGGTGTACTGAATGAATCCCGTTTCATGATGGTCCGTTTTAGGCAGGTAAGCGAATCTCAGGCGTCAGGCGCGACCGGTCCGACGGTCGCGCGGTGCTGGCGGAGAGGGATCGAGCGATTCCTCGTCCGGAACGAATGGCGCAGCGAAACAGGTGTGGACAAGCGCACGGCGATCGGCGGCAATCAGTCGCGATCGACCGGAGTCGCCGCGTTGGCTGTCATGAAGATTTCATCGGTTTTCATCGGGCTTTCCGCACGTTTCTGTCGTCTCCAGTGCGAATTTTTAAACCCGTCAAAAACCTTTTGGATCGCGGATTTCCGTTTCGGACATTGAACGGGATCGATGTTTGAGGAGGCGGGAAAACGGGGGCACGACCCGGCTCCGCGCAGCAGCGCGGGCGCCCGGCGGCATGGGCGCCGCCGGGTAAAACGGAGGGTGGGGAAAACGAGCAGCCGGGAGGCTGCCACGCGCGGCCGAAGCGCCGCGCGGGTCACGTCACTTTGCGTTCGGTTCCTTCCAGCGCCGGTAGACGTCGATCGCGTCGCCGTGCTTCTGCTGCACCATCGGCAGCCGGCGTTCGCCGATCGGCTTCGCATATTCGGCGTAGAACGTGTCGAGCTCGAAATACTTGCGGTTATCGCGGTAGAACGGCGCGTAGTCCTCGCGCGTCGTGATGTAGATCACACGCTTCGGGCTGCAGTAGTACAGCGAACCGAGACACATCGGGCACGGGCTCGCGAGGATATAGATCTCGCAGTCGGTCAGGTGCTCGGTGCCGAGCTTGCGGCATGCGTCGCGCACCGCGAGGATCTCGGCATGCGCGGTCGGGTCGCTGGTCTGCGCGACGAGGTTCGGGCTCTCCGCGACGATCTCGCCGTCGCGGACGATTACCGTCGCGAACGGGCGGCCGCCCTCCTCCACGTTCTTCATCGCAAGATCGATCGTGCGTTTCACAAAATCCATGGCTGCGTCCTCGTCGAAACGGAATGGCGGGAACGTGCGCCGGCCAGCGGCCGGTGCACGTCGGGCGGAAAGCTGTGCGGCACCGCTGCCGCGGCGCCGCGCCGGCGTCAGAACGGCTTGGTCGGCAGGTACTTGCCGTCGAGCGTGATCACCGCGCGCGAACCGCCTTCGGGATCGTCGACCTTCTTCACGTCGAGCCGGAAATTGATCGCGCTGATGATGCCGTCGCCGAACTTCTCGTGAACGAGCGCCTTCAGCGTCGTGCCGTACACCTGAAGCATTTCGTAGAAGCGGTAAATGGTCGGATCGGTCGGCACGCGATCGTCGATGCTGCCGCGCAGCGGGATCGACTGCAGCAGCAGCACTGCATCGTCGTCGAGGCCGAGCTTGTCGGCGACGCAGCGTGCCGCTTCCGCCGGCAGCGCATGCTGGCCGAGCAGCGCGGCCGTCACGAACGCTTCGCTCAGGCCCGTACCTTCGGTGAGCTGCGCGAACGACAGGTTCTTGCGCGCCTTCGCGAGCACGACGGTTTCGGCAAGCGCGTGGCGGGCAGTCTGGGTGTGCTGGGACTGGATCATGGCAATTCCTCGTGGTTGGGTTGGGGCGATTCAGGCCGCGACGGGAAGCGTCGCGGGTGTGGCGCGGACCTCGGGATGGTCCGCCAGGGAGACGAACCGGCCGCTCGCGCCGTCGTAGGCGTCGATGCAGCCCGATTCGATGTCGTAGATCCAGCCGTGCAGCGCGAGCCGCCCTTCTTCGAGCGCAAGCCGCACGGCAGGGTGCGTCTTCAGGTTCGCGAGTTGTGCGACGACGTTCTCGCGCACCATCGAGTCGATCCGCTCGCGTTCGCTTCGATGCGTGCGCGCCTCGTTCACGACGCGCGCCGAATCGGCGTAGCGCAACCAGTGACCGACGGCCGGCATGTGGTCCATGCACTGGCAGGTGGCGATCGCGGTCATCGCGCCGCAATCGGAATGGCCGCAGATCACGACGTCGGTCACGCGCAGCGCGGCCACTGCGTATTCGACCGACGCCGACACGCCGCCCGGCTCGGGGCCGTACGACGGCACGATGTTGCCGGCATTGCGGATCACGAACAGGTCGCCCGGTTCGCGCTGCGTGACGAGTTCGGGCACGAGCCGGCTGTCCGAGCACGAGATGAACAGCGCACGCGGATTCTGGCTGCGCGCAAGATCGCGGAACAGCGCGGCGCGTTCCGGATAGGCGTCGCGCTGGAACTTCAGGAAGCCTTCGATGATGTCCTTCATCGTGTGTTCTCCGGTGTGGGTGAAATCGATGAAGGGCAGGTTACGCCGGACTTCCAATAACGTAAAAGACTGATTTATGATCTAGTGGATAAGCAGGACTTATAGGAACCGCCATGCTGCTACGCCATATCCACTACTTCCTGGCCGTCGCCGAGCACCGCAGCTTCACGCGCGCGGCCGCCGCGTTGCACGTGTCGCAGCCCGCGCTGTCCCAGCAGATTCGCCAGCTCGAGGAGACGCTCGGCGCGCAACTGTTCGACCGCACCGGGCGCGTGACGCGACTGACCGACGCCGGCGACGTGTATTTCCGCTATGCGCGGCAGGCGCTGCACGATCTCGCGGAAGGCCGGCGCGCGATTCACGACGTGCAGGATCTGAGCCGCGGCTCGCTGCGGATCGCGGTCACGCCGACCTTCACGAGCTATCTCGTCGGGCCGCTCGTCGAGGCGTTTCACGGCCGCTATCCGGATGTATCGCTGTCGGTGCGGGAGATGTCGCAGGAACGCATCGAGGCGCTGCTCGTCGACGACGAGCTCGATGTCGGTATCGCGTTCGAGGAAGTGCAGACGGCGGATATCGAAGCGCAAACGCTGCTGGTCGAAACGCTCGCGCTCGTCGTGAACCGCGAGCATGCGTTCGCCGGGAAGCGCAAGGCCGGCCTGCGCGCACTGCACGACGCGCCGCTCGTGCTGCTCACGGCCGAGTTCGCGACACGCGTGCAGATCGACCGCTATTTCCGCGAGCACGACGTGCAGCCACGCGTGCTGATGGAAGCGAATTCGCTGGGGGCGGTGATCGAGATCGTGCGCCGCACGAATCTCGCGACGCTGCTGCCCGCGACGATCGCGACCGGGCACGACGATCTCGTCGCCGTCGCGCTCGATCCGGCCGTCCTGCGGCGCACGGCCGTGCTGCTGCAGCGCAAGGGGGCGTACCGGAGCGCAGCTGCGCGCGCGTTCGTCGAACTGGCGCTCGCGCAGCAGGCGGGGAAAGGGAAAAAGGAAGGCGAACCACGCCCGGCACGTTCGAGGACGGCCGGGCAATGAACGCCAGCGGTGCCCCGGACCGGGGCAGGAACTCGCGTCAGTTGTACCCGAGAATCGCCACCGCCGCGACGTCCGGCCGGTCGATCGTATTCCCGACGAGCGACGTCATCGGCTCCTGCAGCACGGCCTGATACGACGTCACGCGCGCTTCGTCGGGCACACCCGCGTCATCCGGTGCCGGTTCGTCGAACGCGGCATCGAAACCGCTGTAAAACCCCGGTTGCTTCTGCGAAAAAGTCATCTCCACTCCTTTACCTGATCATGTTTTAGATGTTCTAACCGACTTGCTTCAATGCCGCCGCATGCACCGGCGTGCCGTCATGCGCGGCCTCCGATCGTGCCAGCTGCGCACGCGTGCGCCGCGTGATGTGAATCACCGCGAACACGACCGGCGCGATCAGCAGGCCTTCCGCCAGTTCGGGATCGACCGGCAGGTTCATCACGTGCAGCGCCTTGAACGCCGCCGTCGCGAGCGACAGCACGTAGTACGAAATGGCCGCCACCGACAGCCCTTCGACCGCGTGCTGCAGATGAAGCTGATTGCGCGCGGTGCGCTCCATGCCCGCCAGCAGGCGCGTCACGTCCTTTTCCTGCGCGAGGTTCACGCGCGTGCGCAGCAGGTCGACCGCCCGCGCGATCCGTGCGGCGATCTGCTCGTGGCGCGCCCATACGCTGCGGCAGGTTTCCATCGCGGGCGCAAAGCGCCGCTCCATGAATTCGGCGATCGTCGGCATTCCTTCGATGCGCTCCTCGCGCAGCTCGTGGATACGCGCCAGCACGAGCTTTTCGTACGCCCGCGACGCGCTGAAGCGCGCGCCCGATCCCGACAGCGATTCGACCCGCACCGCGAGATGCGTGAGCTTGACGAGCAGCGCCGTATCGTCGCCGTCCGCGCCGCTCGCGTCCATCCGCTGCATCAACGCGTGCAGCGCCGCGTGGATCTCGTCGAGCTCGCGGCTCATCCGGCGCGCGACGGGCAGCGCCAGCAGCGCCATCATCCGGTACGTTTCGATTTCATACAGGCGCTGCAGCAGCCGGCCGCCCTGCTCCTCGCGGAAATCCTCGTCGACGACGAGAAAGCGCATGAAGCCGTCGTCGCGCACGTGCCAGTCGCAGAACACCTTGCCGCCGCCGAGCACGTTGCTGCCCACGAGCGCGGGGCCGTCGATCCAGCGGCGCAGGTCGCCGCAGACGAGCCGCGCTGCATCGCCGGTCAGCAGTTCCATGCGCACCGCGACGAAACGGATGCCGGCCAGCCGCGCGAACCACGCGGCCGGAATGCCTTCGATCGCGAGATCGTCGAAATAGCCGGTGTCGCGACGCGGCGCGACGAACGTGAAGGTCGAGAATTCGGTATGGCGCTCCCACTTCAGGTGCCAGCCGCTCGGCGACTGCACCGCATAGTGTGTCGCGCCTTCGTGCGGCGCGGGGATGCCGGTATCGCGGCACAGCGCGTGCAGCAGCGTTTCGTGGATGTCGGGCTGGCCGTCCGCATAGATCGCGTAATGCGTGAGCGACACGGCTTCGGCGAGCCGCAGGAACGGCCGGGCATGCAATTCCGCGGCCAGTGCGGCGCGCAACGGATG
The DNA here is from genome assembly GCF_902499335.1 of Burkholderia lata. GTDB lineage: Bacteria > Pseudomonadota > Gammaproteobacteria > Burkholderiales > Burkholderiaceae > Burkholderia > Burkholderia lata_B. The sequence continues at coordinate 863,434 of NZ_CABVQK010000001.1, forward strand.
GTCCATCATCGATACACCACGCTTTCCTGTTCAGTCCTGCACGCCGGATCGACCGGCCCGAACGCCGCGCCACCCTCGGGCGAAACGTCAGCGTGATCGCACTATGGCAGACACACAGCAACAATAAAAACGCATAATGCTGATCGTTACGTTCAGTTTTCCTGATACCCATGAAGATGCTCGATCACGACGTGCTGGCCACCGTCGTCGCCGTCGCGGAAACCGGCAACATGACCCGCGCCGCCGAGGCCGTGAACCGCTCGCAGTCGGCCGTCAGCATGCAGATCAAGAGCCTGGAAGACGCGATCGGCCGGCCGCTGTTCGTGCGCAAGCCGCGCAGCATCGTGCTGACGCGCGAAGGCGAGGTGCTGCTGGGATTCGCCAGACGAATGCTGGCGCTGCGCGACGAGGCCTGGGCGGCCGTGGTACGGCCGGAAGTGACCGGCAAGGTCGTGATCGGCGTGCCGGACGACTATGCGTCGTCGCTGCTGCCGTCGGTCCTCAAGAAATTCTCGGCGACCTACCCGAAAGTCGAGATCCAGGTGATGGGGCTGCCGAGCAGCGCGCTCGCGCCGCTGATCAAGGACGGCACCGTCGATCTCGTGTGCGGCACGCGCATCAAGGGGCTGTCCGGCGACTTCATCCGCCACGAGCCGATGGCGTGGGCCGCGATGACGAACGGGCCACGCGTGTGGGAAGAGCGGCCGCTGCCGATCGCGGTGTTCATGCCGGGCAGCGTCGCGCGCGAGAACGCGATCCGCAGCCTGGAGCGCGCGAAGGTACCGTACCGCACCTCCTATGAAAGCCCGAGCCTGCTGGGGCTGCTCAGCATGGTCGAGGCCGGCCTCGCGGTCGCGCCGCTCGCGCGCTGCGCGATTCCCGCGCAACTGTCGATGCTCGGCCGCACGCACGGGCTGCCCGACCTGCCGCCGCTCGAGCTGATCCTCGCGCGCAGCACGAAATCGAAACGGCCGCCGTGCGACTTTCTCGCGGAACAGCTGATGGAAGACCTGCAGCGGCAGACCGGGCAAACCGGCGACGCGTGATCAGCGCATCGCGCCGAACCCGGCCGCGCCCAGCGCCGCGTTGACGTTCGCGGCCACCGCATCGACGAGCGCTTCGAGCGTATCGCCGCGCACCTGCGCGTGTTCCGGTGCGAGGTGCTCGGTGCGTTGCCAGCCCCACTGCGCACCCGACGCGACCGACAGCGTCGCGCCGAACCGGTTGCCGTGGCGCAGGCCGAAGGTGCTCACGCGCCGCCCGGCCACATAGTCCTGTTCGGGCAGACAGAGCCGGATCTCGACCGCGACCTGGTCGCGATCGTTGACGCGCGCGGCCGGGCTCACCGTCGCGGCGAACACCTTGCCGATCCGCCAGGTCACGCAGGTTTCCCACGCCGCGAGCGGCCCGCCGTCCGCGTCGACCCGCTCGGTGTCGACCGACCACTGATGCCTGTCGGGCACGACGATCGCCTGATGCAGCAGCACTTCGGCCACGCGCACCGTCGTCACGAGCTGACGCGCGAGCTGCTGGCCCGACGGCAGCGACGCCGTCCGTACGCGACGGTTTGCCGGCCGAGCGACCGGCACTTCTTCCGCGAGGTACATGGACACTCCGTATTCAGGATCGGCGCCGCGCACGCGGTGTCGCTCGCCTGTCCGCTATCCGAGGGCGGACGGCACGGCGACCGGCGATCGGGCGGCGGATCACACGACGCACAAGCGAACGGGCAACGCCCGCCGCCGCTTCACCGCGCCTTCGGCCCGAGACGCAAACGGCGCGCAACCGGCCCGATCACCGCATCGGCCTGCTGCGCGATCAGCATGTGCAGCGTGAAATCCAGGTCTTCCGGTGCGATGTCGAAGTGGACGTGAACCACGTCGCGCACGGCACGCGCGCTGACGACGTACACGCCGAGCGGGGAATGCAGCAGCGCCGCGAGGCGCGCGTGCGCGTGTTCGCCGGAATCGGCCGTCAAGGTGACGGGCAACTGCAGGCGCGGGCGCGGCGGCGGGAACGGAATGACGTTGTTGCGTGCGCCGGCGCGCAACCGGCGGCCGGCGACATCGAAGGCGGGAACGGGATGAATGAAGGTCATGGAGCGGACGGAAGCCGTCTCGGCTGTTCGACACATCCCCAGCTTAGAAGAGACCGCATAAACGTCGTGCAAAAAAACGCGCCGCCGATGCAAAAAACGGCATGGGGACACAACACGTCACCGGCCGGCGGCCGGCCTTGCTGTCGTCATGCGTGCGCGGCGGTTGTGCGCCACGGCTCGCGTCAACCTCGCCTGCGCTGCGTTCGCCCCTGCATTCGCTCCGTTACGCGGCGAACGCCTCGAGCGACGCGCGCCGCCGCTCGTCGACCATCGATTCGATCAGCGACACCAGATCGTCGGTCAGCGGATCGCAGATGCCCGGCGAGCGATGCAGTTCGAGATCGGCCGCCGGCAGCGACGGAAAGCCGTCCGCCTCGTCGAGCACGCGCCAGTTCTCGGGCAGCGTGCAGCGATCGATCATCGTTACGGCCGCGCCGTGGTTCACCGCGATCTTGATGCCGGTCGGGCTCTGGCTCGTGTAGACGACATGAAACGACCGGTCGGCCGTCGCGAGCGCCTGCAGCCCGCGCTGCCGGTAGCAGCACGTTTCCGGGAACAGCGCGAGCGGCACCGACGCATGGCTGTCGAGCGCGAAGTCGCGGTGCGCGGCCCACACGACGTCGTGCCGGCCGAGCACCCGCCCGCCCGCGCCGGGCCCATGCCGTACGACGAGCGCCACGTCGAGCTCGCCGGCCTGCAGCCGTTCGAGCAGTTCGAGCGACATCCGGCAATGCACGTGCAGGCGCGCGCCCGGCCGCATCGCATAGAACGACTTCAGCAGGTCGGGCAGCCACAGCTCCGCGTAGTCCTCGGGCAGCCCGAAGCGCACGACACCGCGGTCGCTGCTCGCCTGCTTCAGCGCGAGGATCGCGTCGTTCTGCACCTGGATGATCCGGCGCGCATGGATCAGGAAGTTCTCGCCGTCGCGCGACAGTTCGAGCCGCCGGCTGTTGCGCATGAACAGGTGCGTGTCGAGTCGCTCCTCGAGCGTGCGGATGCGCAGGCTGATCGTCGATTGCGTGCGATGCAGTTGCCGGGCCGCCGCGGTGAAGCCGCCGCTCTCGACCACGGCGACGAATGCCCGGATCAGCTCCGGATCGAGCGAACTGAGCTTCGACCAATCGGGCTTTTGAATGGCAGCCATCGAAATTACTCGCTTTCGAAAAAAGAAGGGAAGACGAAAGATAGGGCTCGGAGTACGCCGATTGTTGTCCAGATGCGCCCGGCCCTCCAACCCCTGCCCGGGTATGACAAACCCGGAGCCGGTACGCGAATGTCCGCCCGCCGATCCCGCCCCGCCCGCCGTCACGACATCGGCCGAGGCCCGCGCGGCGGGCGCCCGCGAGCCGGACCCAGGGCTTTCCCGGAGACGACGAAAACTCATAGCCCGATCAGAAAACATCGATTCACCGGCCGTGCCGCGGCCCACCACAATCGCCTCACACCCAACTTCAACGACGAGACACCGCAATGACCGCATCCCAACCCAGGCAGCTTTACATCGGCGAAGGCTTCGAAGGCCCCGGCGTCAACCTCGCGCACATCAACGTGCTGGTCGGCCCGCGCAACGGCCCGGCGGGCCAGGCATTCGCCACCGCACTCGCGACGCCGTCGGCCGGCCACGCGCCGTTCGTCGTGATCGCGCAGCCGGGCGTGCCGACCAAGCCGCTCACGCTCTATGTAAACAAGGCGCAGATCGCCAACGATTTCCATGGCAATGCCACGTGGGGCGCATCGCAGGCCGGCATCGCGAAGGCCGTGGCCGAAGCGCTCGAGAACGGCACGCTGCCGCCCGAAGCGGAGAACGACTGGGTCGTCGTGTCGGCGAACTGGGTGAACCCGCAGACCGACGATCTCGACGCCGTGTTCGAGAACAACTATCGCGCGTGCCGCAGCGCGATCGTCGCCGCGATGGAAGGGCTGCCGCATCGCGACGCCGTATTCGCCGCCGCGCGCGACGTGTCGAACCCGTTCTACACCCCGAAGAAAAACTGACGACGACAAGCGGCCGACACAAGGCCGCACCTGGAGGAAACATGGAATACGTCCGCCTCGGCCAGTCCGGCCTGAAGGTGTCCCGCCTGTGTCTCGGCACGATGAACATGGGCACCCCTGAATGGAAGCCCTGGATCTTCGACGAAGCGCAGAGCGAGCCGATCGTGCGCCGCGCGCTCGACGCCGGCGTCAACTTCATCGATCTCGCGGATTTCTATTCGACGGGCGTCGGCGAGGAAGTGGTCGGCCGCATCCTGAAGCGCAACGCGCGCCGCGAGGAGCTCGTCGTGACGACCAAGGTCGGCTACGACATGGGCAGCTATCCGAACGCGGGCGGCCATTCGCGCAAGCATGTGCTCGACGGCATCGACGGGTCGCTGAAGCGGCTCGGGATGGATTACGTCGACATCTTCATGCTGCACTTCTTCGACGTGAACACGCCCGTCGAGGAAACGATGAGCGCGATGCACGACATCGTGCGCGCGGGCAAGGCGCGCTATATCGGCGTATCGACGATGTACACGTGGCAGTTCGCGAAGATCATGCAGGCCTGCGAACGAAACGGCTGGGACAAGCCGATCAACATGCAGCTGCAGCTGAACCTCGCGTATCGCGAGGAAGAGCGCGAGATGGTGCCGTACTGCATCGACCAGGGCGTCGGCGTATCGGTGTTCAGCCCGCTCGCGCGCGGCCTGCTCACTTGCGAGCCGCAATCGACGCGCAACCAGACCGACTTCTTCACCGCGCAGATGTATGGCGATGCGTCTTCGCTCGCGATCGCGGAATCGGTCGCGAAGGTCGCGAAGCGCCGCGGCGTGCCGCCCGCGCAGATCGCGCAGGCGTGGGTGCTGAGCCGCCCCGGCATCGCGAGCATGCTGGTCGGCGCGGATTCCGTCGCGCAGTTCGACAGCGCGCTCGGCGCGCTCGAAACGCAGCTCACCGAAGAAGAGCTGCACGAGCTGGAACGCAACTACACGCCGTGCGACCTGATCAACGACTACACGGCCGGCAAGCGCATCGCGCGCGAGTCGCGTCCGGCGCAGGGCAGTTTCGCGACGGACTGAAGGACCGACGCACTGAAGCTCCGAGGCATTGAAGGAACGACACACAATGAACGAATTTCTGAGGACCGGCCATTTCATCGGCGGCGAATGGCATGAATCGCATGGCGCGAGCGATGCAACCTATCCGGTGTTGAACCCCGCGACCGGCGACACGATCGCGAAGGTCGCGAAAGGCGGCGCCGACGACACGCAACGCGCGATCGACGCCGCCGCGCACGCGTTTCCCGCGTGGCGCGCACTGACCGCAAAGGAACGCGGCGCCCGCGTGAAGCGCTGGGGCGAGCTGATGCTCGAAAACCGGGATGCGCTCGCCGAGCTGCTGACGCGCGAGCAAGGCAAGCCGCTCGCGGAAGCGCGCGGCGAAGTCGCATACGCGGCGAGCTTTCTCGAATGGTTCGCGGAAGAAGCGAAGCGCATGTACGGCGACGTGATCCCGAGCCCGAAGCCGAATTCGCAGATCGTCGTCACGCGCGAGCCGGTCGGCGTCGTCGCGGCGATCACGCCGTGGAATTTCCCGCTGGCGATGATCACGCGCAAGGCCGGCCCCGCGCTCGCGGCCGGCTGCACGATGGTGCTGAAGCCGTCGGAGGAAACGCCGCTGTCGGCGTTCGCGCTCGCGGTGCTCGCCGAGCGCGCGGGCGTGCCGGCCGGCGTGTTCAACGTCGTGTCGGGCGACGCGGTCGCGATCGGCGAGACGCTGACGAGTTCGTCCGTCGTGCGCAAGCTGTCGTTCACGGGCTCGACGCGGGTCGGCAAGCTGCTCGCGAAGCAGTCGGCCGACACGCTGAAGAAGCTGTCGCTCGAACTCGGCGGCAACGCGCCGTTCGTCGTGTTCGACGATGCCGATCTCGATGCGGCGGTCGAGGGCGCGATCGCGTCGAAGTTCCGCAACACGGGCCAGACCTGCGTGTGCGTGAACCGCTTCCTCGTGCAGGACGGCGTGTACGACGCGTTCACACGCAAGCTCGCGGACGCGGTGCGCAAGCTGCGCGTCGGCAACGCGCTCGCGGGTGAAGTCGACCAGGGGCCGTTGATCAACGAAGCGGCGCTCGGCAAGGTCGAACGGCATGTGGCCGACGCCACCGCGAAGGGCGCGCACGCGCTCACCGGCGGCAAGCGTCATGCGCTCGGCGGCACGTTCTACGAGCCGACCGTGCTGACCGGCATGACGGCCGACATGCTGATCGCCGAAGAGGAAACCTTCGGCCCCGTCGCCGGCTGCTTCCGCTTCACGACCGAGGAAGAGGCCGTGGCCGCGGCCAACGACACGCCGTTCGGGCTGTCCGCGTACTTCTACACGCGCGACCTCGGCCGTGCGTGGCGCGTGTCTGGCGCGCTCGAAAGCGGGATGGTCGGCGTCAACGACGGGATCATCTCGACCGAAGTCGCGCCGTTCGGCGGCGTCAAGCAATCGGGGCTCGGCCGCGAAGGCTCGAAGTACGGCCTCGACGAATACGTGGAACTCAAGTACACGCTGATGGCCGGCCTCGGCCGCTGACCACCGGCCGCTCCCCGCGGTCGATCCGCGCCGCGCGCCGTCCGGCCGCGCGGCGCCTCGCACGGCACTCGCGGCGGCGTTCCGCCTGCGTGCGCCGCCGTGCGCCCGATAACAATCCAGGAGGCAGCTTGACTCAAGCCAACGTTCAATCCGGCACCGTGCGCGCATTGCCGCTGTCGCGTGGCGCCGATGCGCCGCACCGCCCCGTCGCGCTCGACGACGTGCCGCTCAACCGCTTCCACGTGAAGATCGCCGGCCTGACGTTCGGCGCGCATTTCACCGAGGGCTACACGCTCGGCACGATCGGCTATGCACTCGCCGCGCTCGGCAAGCAGATGCCGATCGACGCGTTCTGGATGGGGATGATCGGCAGTTCGGCGCTGATCGGCATCTTCTTCGGCAGCCTCGTGTTCGGCTGGCTGTCCGACCGCATGGGCCGGCAGAAGATCTTCCTGACGAGCTTCGTGATCATCACGGCGGCCGCGTTCGCGCAGTTCTTCGTCACGTCGCCGCTCGAACTGTGCATGCTGCGCGTGCTGATCGGCTTCGGGATGGGCGGCGACTTCACGGTCGGCCACGCGATCCTCGCCGAGTTCTCGCCGCGCAAGCATCGCGGTGCGCTGCTCGGCTCGTTCAGCGTGATCTGGACAATCGGCTATGTCGCCGCGAACGTGCTCGGCCTCGCGTACAGCGACGTCACGCCGGACGCCTGGCGCTGGCTGCTCGCGTCGGCTGCGTTGCCTGCGCTGATCGTGCTGGTGCTGCGGATCGGCACGCCCGAATCGCCGCGCTGGCTGCTCGGCAGGGGCCGCGTGCAGGAAGCGCGCGCGATCGTCGCGAAGCATTTCGGGCCGCACGTGATGCTCGACGGTTCGGCCGATCCGCATGCGAATATCGGCTTCGCGCGACTGTTCCAGCGTGACCTGATCCGCCGCACGATTTTCAACTGCGCGTTCTTCGTGTGCCTCGTGATTCCGTATTTCGCGATCTACACGTTCCTGCCGACGATCCTGAAGACGATCGGCCTCGCCGAAGGTTTCGGCGCCGACCTGCTGCTGAACGGCTTCCTCGTGCTCGGCGCGCTGATCGGCATCTGGCTGACGATCCGGCTGTCGCGGCGCGGCTTCCTGATCGGCTCGTTCGCGGTGACGTGCGCGTCGCTCGTCGCGCTGGCGGTGCTGCCATCGTCGGCGGCCATCGCGATGATCGTCGCGTTCGCGATCTTCACGCTGACGATGTCGGCGTTCAGCAATCTCGTCGGCGTGTTCCCGCCGGAGTGCTTTCCGACCGAGGTGCGTGCGAGCGGCGTGGGTCTCGCGATCGCGTGCAGCCGGCTCGGTTCGGCGATCGGCACGTTCCTGCTGCCGGTCGGTATCGCGACGCTCGGCTTTCACGCGACGATGTTCGCGCTCGCGGGCGTGCTGCTGGTGGGGATGATCGTGTCGATCGCATGGGCACCGGAGACGAAGCACCTGACGCTGGAGGAGGCGTCGGGGCATTGACGAGGGCGGTGGGTTGCGTGCCCGCCTGCTTCGTCGCGCTCAGTCAAGGCTTGCGCATCGACGCGCCGCCGATACGCTGCGGCGATGCTGCGTTCGATTCGAACGAGCCCGGCCGCGGCCGGGTTCGTTCATTCCGGACGCGATGCGATGCGTGCATTCGCTCAAAACAGGATCGACGCGTAGTCCCGCGCGCCGTGCAGGATGTGAAGAATGTCGATCCGCGTCGGCGGATCGCCGACGACCCGATAGAAGATCTGGTAGTTGCCGTACACGCGGTGGCGCACGCCGTGACGCTCGAAGCGAGGCACCAGCGGAAACGCCAGCGGCATCCCGGCCAGGCTCAGGCATTTGTCGCGAATCTCCCGCACGAATGTCACGGCGCGTTGCGGATTGTCGCGTGCGATGTAATCGGCGATCGCTTCGAGTTCGGCAATCGCAAAATCGGACAGGCGCACGGTCAGGCCTGACGATCCGCCTGGGCGCGATACTTCGCCTCGAGACGATCGAAGACTTCCGCCGCGTCGGCGCCGCGTCCTGCTTCCGCATCGGCCAGGCTGCGCGCGATCACCGCGTCCAGCGCATTCAGTTGAGCTTCGCGATCCTGGATCAGGCGCACGCCTTCGCGAAGCACTTCGCTCTTGGATCCGTAGCGCCCCGATTCGACCAGCTTCGCGACGTAAGCCTCCAGCTGCTGGCCCAGTTCCGCACTGATCATGTCGACCTCCCGACCGGATTGAATTCGATCCATCAAGCGTATCCCGGTTATCAACTATTATCAACAAGACACCTCCAGAGGATCTGGCGCGAATGCTTTCACGGCCGATCGGGCGGATGGACGGAACGGAACGGGACGGGCTTCGGGCAAGCTGCTGTAGCGCCGGCATTCATCCGGTTTTCGCCTTCACTCGTGTAGCCTTGCCGGAACCTCACCGTGCGGACACCGATCATGATTGAAGACATCGTCACGCCACAACCCAGCCTGAAGGTCTATCCGTCCGACGCCGACGTCTTTGCCGAGCCCCATGCCGCACTCGCACGCCACCTGCATCCGCTCGTGTCGATCGACCTGTCGGCGGTCAATCCGTCGTGGGATGGCTGGATCCACCTGCTCAGCCCCATCGAACCGTACGACGGGCTCGTCGGGCAGGACACCACCGCGTACCACAACGACTATCTGCGCGCGAACTGGATCGCATTCCGGCTCGACGAGAACAACCGCTACACGCTGCTCGGCGACCCGCGCTACTTCTATCTGGAAAACCCGCCCGGCGCACATGACGCGGGCTATCGCGCGGAACTGGAGGCGCACTACGCCGAGCAACAGGCCAGCATCGAAGGCGCGCGCAAGCGGTTCGCCGAATACGGCGTGCTCTACTCGTCGAACCAGTACGCGCCGGACGAGCGCGATTTCAGCCAGGAAAAACCGTGCAACCTGATCGACCAGCTCGGCGGAACAGTCGGCTGGGGCAACTGGTCGGGCACCTCCGACTTTCCGGTCGACGACAGCGATCCCGACAACATCCGGCCGATCGGCCCCGACGGCGCGCGCTTTCGCTTCGTCGCCGGTGTGACCGGGTGGGAATATCGCGCGATGGGGGCGGACTGGATTCTCTTGTTTTACGAGCCGGTCAGCCGAGTGGCGCTGCTGACGTTCGACTGGTCGTAGCGCGGGCGGCCGCTCCGTCTCGCGATTAGCCATTTGGCGGACTCTGCCCGCCGGTTTCGCGCCTATATGCTGGGGGCTTTCCACTCATCGCCGGAAGCCATGCCCGCTCCACCTGTCGATCTCGGTCATGTCCTGCCGTACGAGACGACGTACTTCGACGATCGGCTCGAGGTCAATCGAAACGATCTTGATATCTCCACGTTTCTTGGTGTGAACGGCGACGTCCCCGACGAACTGCTCGTTTCGTTGTGCGGAGCGCCTGCCGGATCGGACATTCAAGCCTATCTCGACAGCAGAGGCCAGTTGACCCTCTCGGTCACGAACCCCACCTGGATCCGATCCGAAAACCGCGTGTCGGTACGTCGAGAATCGGACACATCCCTACTCGAACTGAAGACAATCGATCTCGTCGATCACGCAATCGCGGGATTCGGCGCGGCGATGCTGTGGCGGATCGCCAGGGCGTCTGATACGTTGAGCATCACCCGAATCATTGCATTCGCAGCGGGCGGCCGGAAGGCAGCGCCCAAACCGGGCGGGCGCCGGCTATTCGGGTACTACGCATGGCCACGATTCGGTTTCGACGCGCCCATTCCCGACAAGCGCGGTGATGAAGCGGCGCTGTTCCAGTATTTCCAGGGGCACCCGGTCGGTCTTGCCGACGGATCGCTCCGGTCGCTGCGTGCGCTTTATGCAACGCGATTCGGGAGAGATTTCTGGCGCGTAACGGGATCACATCGCTGGATGACATTCGACGTCACACCGCACGGCACGTCCGTGCAGGCACTGCAAAGATACTTGATCGAAAAGGGGATTTACGAATGAACGCAAAGCACACGCCGATTGCCGGATTCCGGATCACGCGCCCCACGGCGAAGCGCGGCCGGCCAGCGAGCCGGCATCGTCTCGCCCTCAGCTCCGAAGCCAGGCAACTCCTCGATGCACTCGTCGCAAACGAACTCCATCACAGCCTGGCACGCGTCATGTGCAAGTCCGCCGTCGGGCGCGACACGCGGCCGGACGACATGCCGGTATCCCCGCCGCGACGCGCCGTCTTCAACGTCGGGCGTATCGATCTCTCGAAGTGCCAGATGCCGGTCGAAACGATCGCCGACATAGAATTCTGGGGGCGCCGGGAAACACTCATGCACTTCGGGCACGACCCCGACCGGTAACCGGCAACGACGAGAAGAAGCCCCATGGCCCGGGCCGTCAACGATCGTGACTTTCACGGTTCCTGGTAACGATCGTTGACAGACGCCAACACCCCGAGAACTGCACGACAGGCGCGTACTGATCCGATTGTTTCCACGGAGGAATCAGCCGCGTCCCCATCCCCCTACCCCCTCCTCCCCGCCTGCTCCCGCAACCACGCAGCAAACGCGACCACCGGCTCGACCGCGACGCTCTCCGGCTCGACATCGAGCCAATACCCGAACGGCCCGATCGGCTGCACCGGCGACAGCCGCACGAGGCTGCCTTCGCCGATCTCCTCCTCGATCATGTTCAGGTCGACCACCGCGAGCCCCGCGCCCTTGCGCGCCGCGCGGATCGCCTGTTCGAGCGTGGAAAACTCGATGCCGTCGCCGATTCGCGCCAGCGGCACGCCCGCCTGCTCGCACCAGTCGGCCCACAGCGCCAGGCGCTTGCCTTCGTGCAGCACATGCAGCGACGGCAGCCGACCGAGCAGCACATCAAGCGCATCGCCGCGATAGCGCGGCGCGCCGACGAGCGCATGCCGCTCCATCATCAGCAGCTCCGACTGCATCCCGGAGCGCGCCGCGCGCCCGAAGCGAATGTGGCAATGGCAATCGTCGGCCGGCTCCGTGCGGATCGACAACTCGACGTCGGGCAGCGTCTCCGCGAGCGTGCCGAGCCGCGGCGAAAACCACTGCGTCGCGAACGTCGGCGGCAGCGACACCGTCAGCCGCCGCTTCGCACCCGGCCGCGTGGCGGCGATTTCGCCTACACCGCGCTCGATCGTGTCGAACGCCTGCCCGACGAACGGCAGCAACCGCTGGCCGGCATCGGTCAGGCGCACGCCCTTGTGATCGCGCTCGAACAGCCGCGCGCCGAGCGCTTCCTCGAGCAGCCGGATCTGCCGGCTCACCGCCCCCTGCGTCACGCACAGCGAGACCGCCGCGCGGTTGAAGCTCAGGTGACGCGCGGTCTCCTCGAAAAATCGCAGCGCGATCAACGATGGCAGGCGTCGCATGATGTGTGTCCCTTTCGTTCGTATCGTTCGTGTTGTTGCCGGCCGGCATCGCCGGCCTTCCTGCGGGCAGCCTTGTCGCAACCCGGCGCGCCCTCCATCGCATCCATTCATCGTCCCCGCGCCCGCGCCACCCGCCTACAATAAGCATCCCGCACCAAACACGACACCGCCCCGTGAGACGCAAGATGCCGGCGCTGAATGCGCTGAAAGCCTTCGAGATGGCCGGCCGCACCGGCAGCTTCACGCGTGCGGCCGAACTGCTCAACGTGACGCAGAGCGCGGTGAGCCGCCAGGTTCGCCAGCTCGAAGGCCAGCTCGGCGAAACCCTGCTCGAGCGCCGCCATCACCAGCTCGAACTGACGGCGGCCGGCCGCGTGCTGCTGCGCGCGCTGCAGCAATCGTTCGACAAGATCGAGCTGACCGTGCGCAGCCTGCAGGAAAAAACCCACCTGAACCGCCTGCGCGCGAACGTGCCGCCCACCTTCGCCGCGCGCTGGCTGATGCCGCGCCTCGGCCGGCTGCGCGACGCGCATCCCGAATTCGAGCTGAGCCTCACGACCCGCATTCACGACAGCCTCGGCGAATCGCGCGTGCTCGACTGCGCGATCCGGTTCGGCGACGGCGAATGGGACGGCTTCGACAACGCACTGCTGATGCAGGAGCAGCATATCGCCGTCTGCGCGCCCGCGCTGTATGCGCGGCTGCGGCAGGACGGCGCGCCGATCGACCTGAACCGCTTCACGCTGCTGCACGTGCTCGCCACCGACGACCAGCGCTACCTGACGTGGCAGCACTGGCTGAAGGCAGCCGGCATCGTCGACGTCGACACGCGCGGCGGCTACGAATTCGACCTGCTCGACCACGCGATCCGCGCGGCGATCGACGGCCTCGGGATCACGATCGCCGACCGTCACATGGTCGCGCGCGAACTCGCGACCGGGCAACTGATGCAGGTGCTCAACGTCCACGTCGACGGCCACCAGTCGTACTGGTTCGTCACGCGGCCCGAGCAGACGAACCTGCCGCACATCGTGCAGTTCCGCGACTGGCTGCAGCAGGAAGTGTGGCTCGCGAAACGCCATCTCGAACCGTCGTCGCCGCTGCCGCAAGTGCCGCTGGCCTAGCGCGCGATCCGTCCCCGGCCGGCTTCGATCACCGGCCGCGGGCGACACCTTACCGGCTTCCCCGCCCGTCCGCATTCGGCCCCGTCGGAAAATACGACAGGCCTTCCCCCGCCCTGCCGCCGGCCCGCGCCACCGCCGCCTTGCCGGACGGGCGATTCCAGCCGATTCGTCGAGTAACGTGCGTTTTTCTCATGCTCGGCGCGAAAATAAGTCGTTTGTCGTGCGCTAAACGCATGAACAGAATGGCCTCTGTCCCGTGCCGCGCGTGTCGCCACCCGAAGCGACCCGCCTGCATTCATCGGAGGAGTCACTTCATGCGCACCGAACGCAACTACGTGAACGGCCGTTTCGTCGCCCCGGAAAGCGACACGTTCATCGTCGTCCACAATCCCGCCACCGAAGCGCCGTTCGCGCGCGTGCCGGCCGCGACGCCGGCCGACGCGCTCGCCGCCGTCGACGCCGCGGCCGCCGCGCAGAAGGCGTGGCGCAAGCTGCCGAGCGCCGAGCGCGCCGCGTACCTGCACCGCTTCGCCGACGCGCTGACCGCGCGCGCGCCCGAGATCGGCGCGGTGCTCGCTCAGGAATCCGGCAAGAGCGTCGAGGACGCATCGAACGAAGCCGTCTACGCGGGCCAGATCACGCGCTACCACGCCGAGTGGGCGCGCCGGATCGAGGGCGAGATCATCCCGAGCGACACCCCCGACGAGAACCTGTTCCTGCAGCGCGAGCCGATCGGCGTCGTCGCGTGCCTGATCCCGTTCAACTACCCCGTCTACACGCTGCTGCGCAAGGTCGCGCCCGCGCTGATCGCCGGCAACACCGTGGTCGTGCGGCCGAGCAACCACACGCCGGTGTCCGCGTTCGAGATCGCGAAGGCTGTCGACGATGCCGGCTTCCCGCCGGGCGTCGTCAACATCCTGACGATGGACCACGCGACGGCCGAAGCGCTGTGCACGCATCCGGCGGTCGGCATGATCACGCTGACCGGCAGCGTGAACGCGGGCCGCAAGGTGCTCGACTACTGCAAGGCGAACATCGCGAAGCCGTCGCTCGAACTCGGCGGCAAGACGCCCGCGATCATCGAGCCCGACGCCGACCTCGAACGCGCGGCCGCCGCGCTCGTCGCGTCGAAGACGACGCACTGCGGCCAGCTCTGCACGGCCATCGAGCGCGTGTACGTGCACGACAGCGTGCATGACCGCTTCGTCGCGCTGCTGAAGGAGAAGATGGCAGCCGTGCGCATCGGCGACCGTGCCGAAGACGCGACGCGGATGGGCCCGCTCGTCAGTGCCTCGGCGCGCGCGCACATCCACGGGATGGTCGAACGCGCGATCGCGGCCGGCGCGACGCTCGAGACCGGCGGCGCGATCCCCGCCGGCCCCGGCTTCTTCTACCCGGCCACGCTGCTCACCGGCGTGCGGCAGGACATGGAAATCGTGCAGGAGGAAACCTTCGGCCCGATCATGCCCGTGCTGCGCTACACGACGATCGACGAAGCGATCGCGCAGGCGAACGACCACCAGTTCGGCCTGTCGTCGGTGCTCTACACCGAGCACTACCGCACCGCGATGACCGTCGCGAACGCGATCGAAGCCGGCGAGCTGTACGTGAACCGCACGCCGGCCGATCCGTACCAGGGCTTTCACGCCGGCTGGAAGCGCTCGGGGCTCGGCGGCGACGACGGCAAGCACGGGATGCTCGAATTCACGCAGACGCGCCTCGTCGTCATGAAGTACTGACGCCGCAACGCCGACGCACCGTTTCCGGCGCGCGCACCAAGACACCACGCCGCGCGCGCCGCCCCTGATCCAGCCAGAACATAAAGAACCTGCAGGCGTCCGCTTCAAGGACGCCTCATGGAGGAAGACATCATGCCGACCCAACCGTCGACGCCCGCCGCGTCGCTCGCGTTGCACGACGACGCACATCCGTCGCAGCATTCGCGCGCACAACGTTACCTGCAACTGCTGCTGCTCGTGATTGCCGCGGGCGCGATCTACCCGATGCTGTATCTGCGGCAGGTGTACCAGCCGACGATGCTGCAGTTCTTCCATATCGACGACGTGCAGCTCGGCTACCTGTATTCGTCGCTCGGCACGATCTTCCTCATCAGCTACCTGCCGAGCGGCTGGCTCGCCGACCGCCTGTCGCCGCGCTGGCTGATCTGCTTCTCGCTGCTCGCCACCGGCGCGCTCGGGCTCGTGTACGCGACCGGGCCGTCGTTCAACACGCTCGTGCTGATCTTCGGCGGCTGGGGGCTGACCACCGGCCTCACGTTCTGGGCCGCCGTGATCAAGCGCGTGAACATGATCGCGGGCCCCGACGAACAGGGCCGCTTCTTCGGGCTGCTCGACGGCGGCCGCGGGCTCGTCGAGGCGCTGCTCGCGACGATCGCGATCACGTTGTTCGCGTACGTGACCCAGGCGCGTGGCGGCACCGATGCAGCCGGCTTCACGCTCGTCGTCCACCTGTACGCATTCTTCTGCATTGCGCTCGGCGTGCTGCTCGCGCTGGTGAAGGATCCGTCGCACACGAGCGATCGCGCTGCGGCCACGAATCGCCGCCGCGGCAACGTGCTGACCGACCTGAAGACGCTCGCGGCGATCCCCGAGCTGTGGCTCGTCGCGGCGATCGTGTTCTGCGGCTACCAGGTGTTCTGGGCGACCTACAGCTTCTCGGCGTACCTGCACGAAGGCAATTTCGGGCTCAGCGCGACGGCGGCCGGCTTCATCACGACGCTCAAGCTGTGGATGCGCCCCGTCGGCGGCATCGGCGGCGGCTTCCTCGGCGATCGCGTGTCCAAGGTGTCCGTGCTGTTCTGGGCGCTGGTGTTCGCCGCGCTGTCGCTCGTCGGGCTGATCGCCGCGCCCCCGCACAGCCCGCAGGCGATGCTCGTCGTGCTCGTGCTGTTCATCGGCATCCTCACCTACGCGATCCGCGGCCTGTACTGGTCGCTGCTCGACGACTGCAAGGTGCCGACGCATTGCGCGGGCCTCGCGATCGGCCTGATCTCGGTGCTCGGCTACTCGCCCGACGTGTTCGTGCCGCTGATCAACGGCTACGTGACGCAGACCTACCCGGGCGCGCACGGCTACCAGCTCTATTTCGGCTATATCGCGGCCATCGCGCTCTGCGGCGCGGGCGCCGCGGCATACCTCAAACACCGCCTCAACCGCATCCAGGAGTCCGCATGAAGATCGTTTCGCTCGAAACCCATATCGTCGCCGTGCCGCCGCCGCATGTCGGCGGGATGTACTGGATCTTCGTGAAGCTGAAGACCGACGACGGCATCGAAGGCGTCGGCGAGATCTACTCGGCGACGTTCGGCCCGAAGGCGATGGCCCCGATCATCGACGACGTGTTCGAACGCCACCTGCTGAACCGCGACCCGCATCACGTCGAGCGACTGTTCCGCCAGGCCTATTCGAGCGGCTTCACGCAGCGGCCCGATCTCACGATGATGGGTGTCGTCAGCGGCCTCGAGATGGCGTGCTGGGACATCATCGGCAAGGCCGCCGGCAAGCCCGTGTATGAACTGCTCGGCGGGAAGATCCACGAACGGCTGCGCTCATACACCTACCTGTACCCGAAGAACGCGAAGGGCGAATACGACTACGACGATCCCGACCTCGCGGCCGAATGCGCGGCCGAGAACGTGAAGCTCGGCTTCACGGCCGTCAAGTTCGATCCGGCCGGCCCGTACACGGCCTACTCGGGCCACCAGCTGTCGCTCGAAGTGCTCGACCGCTGCGAGACGTTCTGCCGAAAAGTGCGCGAAGCCGTCGGCAGCAAGGCCGACCTGCTGTTCGGCACGCACGGGCAGATGGTGCCGTCGTCGGCAATCCGGCTCGCAAAGCGGCTCGAGAAATACGACCCGCTGTGGTTCGAGGAACCCGTGCCGCCCGGCCAGGAAGAAGCGATCGCGCAAGTCGCAAGGCACACGTCGATTCCAATCGCGACCGGCGAGCGCCTGACGACCAAGTACGAATTCCACAAGCTGCTGCAAGCCGGTGGCGCGTCGATCCTGCAACTGAACGTCGCGCGCGTGGGTGGCCTGCTCGAAGCGAAGAAGATCGCGACGCTCGCCGAAGTGCACTACGCGCAGATCGCGCCGCACCTGTACAACGGGCCGGTGGGCGCGGCCGCGAGCATCCAGCTCGCGACCTGCACGCCGAACTTCCTGATCCAGGAAAGCATCATGACGTGGGGCGGTTTCCACGCGGAAGTCGTGAAGACGCCGATCCGCTGGGAAGACGGCTACATCATCCCGTCGAACGAGCCGGGCCTCGGCATCGAGCTCGACATGGACGTCGTGAAGCGCCACACGCCGTACACCGGCGAACGGCTTCACCTGCAGATGGGCGAACACCCCGTCGACGTGAAGGATCTCGCCCCCGCGAAGGGCTGAGCGCAAAGGACAGACATGAGCTACGACTACATCATCGTCGGCGCAGGCTCGGCCGGCTGCATCCTGGCGAACCGCCTGAGCGAATCGGGCCGGCACTCGGTGCTGCTGCTCGAAGCGGGCGAACGCGACGCATCGTTCTGGTTCAAGGTGCCGGTCGGCTTCACGAAGACCTACTACAACCGCCGCTACAACTGGATGTACTACAGCGAACCCGAGGCGCAACTCGCCGACCGCAAGCTGTACTGCCCGCGCGGCAAGGTGGTCGGCGGATCGGGCTCGATCAACGCGATGGTCTACGTGCGCGGCCAGCGCAGCGACTACGACGACTGGGCGAATGCCGGCAATCCGGGCTGGGCGTACTACGACGTGCTGCCGTACTTCCGCAAGCTCGAAACCCATGCGGCCGGCACGACCGATCCTCAGCATCACGGCGCGACCGGGCCGATCCACATCACGTCGATGAAGGCCGACGTGCATCCGATCGTCCACGAGTTCCTGAAGGGTTGCGGGCAACTGAACCTGCCGCGCACCGACGATTTCAACGGCGCGCAGTTCGAAGGCGCGGGCATCTACGACCTGAACACGAAAAACGGCGAACGCTGCTCCAGCAGCTTCGCGTACCTGCGCCCCGCGCTCGGCCGCGCGAACCTCACGCTGCGCTCTGGCGTGCTCGTGCGGCGCGTGACGTTCGACGGCACGCGCGCGACCGGCGTGGTCGTCGCGGGCGAGCACGGCGACGAAACGCTCGTGGCCAGGCACGAGGTGATCCTCGCGGCCGGCGCGGTCGATACGCCGAAGCTGCTGCAACTGTCGGGCGTCGGCGATCCGTCGTTGCTCGCGCGCGAGCGCGTGCCGCTCGTGCATGCGCTGCCGGCCGTCGGCCGCAACCTGCAGGACCACCTGTGCGTGAGCTTCTACTTCAAGGCGAACCGGCCGACGCTGAACGACGAGATGGGGACGCTCATCGGCAAGATGAAGATCGGCTTGCGCTACCTGCTGACGAAGCGCGGCCCGCTCGCGATGAGCGTGAACCAGGCGGGCGGCTTCTTCCGCGGCACGGACGGAGCGTCGGAGCCGAACATCCAGCTCTACTTCAACCCGCTGTCGTACCGGATTCCGAAGAGCGACCGCGCGAGCATCAAGCCCGAGCCTTATTCGGGCTTCCTGATCGCGTTCAACCCGTGCCGTCCGACGAGCCGCGGCACGATCGAGATCGCGTCGAACCGCGCGGAAGATGCCGCGAAGATCCACATCAACGCGCTCACCACGCAGAAGGATCTCGACGAGGCCGTGCAGGGCAGCAAGGTAATTCGTGCGCTGATGCGCGCGCCGGCGCTGAAGTCGATGACCGTCGAGGAAATCTCGCCGGGGCCGCAGGTCGATTCGGACGAAGCGATGCTGCAGTACTTCCGTGAGCAATCGGGGTCGATCTATCACCTGTGCGGCTCGTGCGCGATGGGCCCGGACGCGGCGACATCGGTGGTCGATGCCTCGCTGCGCGTGCACGGGTTGCAGGCGCTGCGGATCGTCGATGCGTCGGTGTTCCCGAACATCACGTCGGGCAACATCAATGCGCCGACGATGATGGTCGCGGAGAAAGGCGCGGATTTGATTCTTGCGGATGCGGGGCACGGCGAGACGGCGGCGGCCCGGGTGCACGAACGCGAAACGGCAGCTCACTGACGCACGGCGGATTTCAGTCTCACCGCTTCATTCCGGTTCACGGCAGCTCAATTGAGCGCTGCCGTGACCGCGCTCCAGAAGGTCGGGGCCTCATCGCCCAGGGCCCACATCGACACGCCGGCGAGATCGAGCGTCTTCGCGAACTGCGCTTTCGCCTGAATACCCTGCGCCGTCTCGTACCAGAACTCATGTGCGCTGCCGTCCGCCGCGGTGTAGCGGATATGAGCGGCCTGGGTCGCCGCGTCCCACTCCGGCGTCGCGCCGGCCGAAGCGAGCAGGGCCGGCGTGTCCTTGTAAGCGACCGACGTACCTGTACCAGCGGTCAGGTTCCAGTCATAGCCGTAGGCCGGCAAGCCCAGCAGGATCTTGTTCGCCGGGATCTGCCCGGACGCGTATTGCAGCGACGCCAGCATCCAGTCGCTACCCGCGACCGGCCCCGGCGTCCGGCCCGGAACCGTCTCGTCGTAGGTCATCACCTGGATCAGGTCCGCGCTCCGGCCGAGCGCCGCGTAATCGTAGGGCCACGTCCATGTGTTGGTCGAATCGTCGCTCGTCTTGGCAGGCACGCTCAGCACCAGCGTGGAGTGGATCGCGTGCAATTGTGCAGCCAGGTCGGTCACGAAGCGGGTGTATGCATCGCGGTCCGCAGGATCGACGCCTTCGAAATCAAGATTGATACCGGTAAGGTTCGCCGTCCTGGCGAGCGCAACGATGTTCTGGAGCGCGGCGGCACGGTTGGTCACCAGGGCGCCGTGGGCGATCGCCGGATCGAAGTCCGTCGCACCGAAATTGGAAATGCTCGCATACGACGCCCGCCCGGCAGCCGCGTCGCTTGCGATGAGGTTCGCCGGAAGCGTGCCGCTCAGCGTGCCGTCGGCCGCCACTAGGATGACGTCCAGCGACACGGCGGTGATCGGTATGGCGGCTGCGGTGGCGGAATTCATCGAGTCGCTGGTGCCGGTAAAGTAGCCGAGCACCTGTTTGGCCTGCGCGGCGACCGGTGGCGGTGCGGCCGGGCCGCTGGCTGCAGGCGCGCCGGCGGCCGGCGCATTCGACGTTGGTGTGGCCGTGCTCGTTGCCGACGCGCCGTCACCGCCGCCGCATCCGAATAATGCGAGCGTGGCGCCAACGGCGCAGATCAGGCTGACTACTTTCATGGCGGTCCCGTTAGGCTCTTTCGTAGCCGAAATTAACGGTGCGTCCAGCAGAAACTTGAATGGATGCGCAGCACGAGGAGGCAGCCGTGCTGCCGGCATTGGGTACACATTGACAGGCGCTTCATCGGGACGACTCGAGGGATCGCGCCGTTTCCCCGAAGGAGAGTCACATGGGGATACACCCGCCTGGTCATGGAGATGCACAGTGATGCGCATACCGTTTCGCTACGTCCGTGCCACTACCTGTGCCGGCCTGCTGCTGTTTCAGGGCGAGGCGCTGGCGCAGACGCCGGACGACCAATCGACGCAGGAGAATTTTTCCGCGCTGCGCCGGGAAGTCGACCAGCACCGGAAAGAACGGGATGCGCTCAAGCGCAGTCTCGCCGGGGAAGAAGCGAATCTCGCCCGCCTGAGCCGTGCGCTGGACAACCGCGCGCTCGCGGGCAAGCGCGGCGCGGGCACCGGCGACACGGGTTCACGCAAGAAGATGCGGCGCGCATGAACACAAAAGGGCGGCACCGCGTGTGCCGCCCTTTCGCCTTGCGCTGCGATACGTCAATTCACACTCGACCGCTTCTCCACGAACCGCCGCACATACTCATCCGCCGGCCGCGACAGGATATCGTCCGGCGTCCCGACCTGCACGAGCGTACCGTCGCGCAAAATCGCGATCCGGTCGCCGATGCGCAATGCTTCGTCGAGATCGTGCGTGATGAACACGATCGTCTTCGACAGCGTCGCCTGCAGTTCGAGCAACTGATCCTGCATCTCGGTACGGATCAGCGGATCGAGTGCGGAAAACGCCTCGTCCATCAGCAGCACATCGGTATCGGCCGCCAGCGCGCGCGCCAGCCCGACACGCTGCCGCATCCCGCCCGACAGCTCGTCCGGATAGTGATCGCCATAGCCGTCGAGCCCGACCTTCGTCAGCCAGTTGCGCGCGGCCTCGGCCGCATCGTGCCGCTTCTCGCCGCGCGTGCGCAGCGCATACGCGGCGTTGTCGAGCACGGTCTGGTGCGGCAGCAGCCCGAAGTTTTGGAACACCATGCTGACCTTGAAGCGGCGCAGCTCGCGCAGCCCGTGCGCGTCGAGCTTGATCACGTCGCTACCGTCGATCACGATCTCGCCGGCCGTCGGCTCGATCAGCCGGTTGAAGTGCCGCACGAGCGTCGATTTCCCGGAACCCGACAGCCCCATGATCACGAAGATCTCGCCCGACTCGATGCCGAGGCTCACGTCGTTGAGCCCGACGTTGCAGCCCGTTTCGGCCAGCACGTCGGCCTTGCGCTTGCCCGAGCGCAGCAGGTCGAGCACGCGCGCATGCGCGGCCTGCGGCCCGAACAGCTTGTACACGTGTTTGACGTCGATGGTCGCCATGTCTGTCTCCGTTCCTATGCACGCGACGACTGCGTCGCCTGATTCGAATCGACGCCCGCCGACGACGCCTTGCGCGGCAGCCGGTACGGCACGCGCGACGCGCCCTTCTGCCGGCGCTGCTGCGCGAGCCGCCGCCGTGCGCGGCGCTCCTGGCCGAAGCCCTGGCTGATCCGGTCGATCACGATCGCGAGAATCACGATCGCGAGGCCGGCCTGCGTGCCCTTGCCGACGTCGAGCGTCTGGATGCCCGCGAGCACGTCCTCGCCGAGCCCGCGCGAACCGATCATCGACGCGATCACGACCATCGACAGCGCCATCATCGTCGTCTGGTTGATGCCGGCCATGATGCTCGCCCGCGCAAGCGGCAGTTGCACGTTGACGAGCAGTTGCCAGCGCGTCGTGCCGAATGCGCGCGCGGCTTCCGTCACGTCCGGATCGACCTGGCGGATGCCGAGATCGGTCAGGCGGATCAGCGGCGGCAGCGCGTAGATGATCGTCGCGAGGATCGCGGGCACCTTGCCGAGGCCGAACAGCATCAGCACCGGGATCAGGTACACGAAGCTCGGCAGCGTCTGCATCACGTCGAGCACGGGCAGCAGCATCCGGCGCAGCCATGCGCTGCGCGATGCGAGGATGCCGACCGGCACGCCGATCGCGACCGACAGCACCGTCGCGACGAGCATCAGCGCGAGTGTCTGCATCAGCTTGTCCCACAGGCCGAAGCAGCCGATCGCGTAGAGCAGCAGCATGAAGAGCACACCGAGGCCGATGCGGCGCGTCGCATTCCACGCGATCGCGCCGACGACCAGCAGCACGAGCCACGGCGGCGCCACGCGCAGCGCGCCTTCGAGCGGTACGAGCAGGTAGCGCAGCACCAGCACGCTGAAGTGATGAAAGCCGTCGCCGTATTGCGCGACGAACGTCTCGAGCGCGCTGTTCACCCAGTCGGCGATCGACAGGTGCAGAAAGAAGCCGTTCATGTTGATTCTCCGTCGCGCCGCGAAGGCGCGTGACGGCGGCGGCAGGCGCGGGCCCGCCGCCGCGCGCAGGTTACGCGCCCTTCAGGCTGCCGGCGATCTTCTGCGCGACGTCGGCCGGCACCCACTGCTTCCACATGTCCTGGCGAGTCTTCAGGAACTGCGTGGCCATCGCCGCACCGTCGATCTTCTTCGTGGTCATCTCGAGGATCGTCTGGTTCAGGAAGTCCATCGGGAAACGCACCTTGCCGAATACGCCGACGAGATCGGGGTTCGCATCGGCGAACGGCTTCGACACACCCACCGTCAGCCGCGACACCATGTACGACGACGCGCACTGGTGCGTGCTGCTCTCGTCGCGCAACGTCTTCCAGCATGCTTCGTTATAGGTCGGCATCTTCAGCGCGGTGAACTTGTATTTCGCCATCAGCGCGGCGGGGCCCCAGTAATAGAACACGATCGGCGCGCCGCGCTGGTATGCGGACGCGATTGCCGCGTCGAGCGCCGCACCGGTGCCCGGGTGGAAATTCGTGTACGACTGGTCGAGCTTCAGCACGCGCAAGAGGCGCGTGTTCACGCGCTCGCAATCCCAGCCCGTCGGGCAGTTCAGGAAACGGCCCTTGTCCGGTTCCTCCTCGTCGGCGAACACCTGCTTGTACTTCGGCAGATCGTCGACCGACACGAGCCCCGGTGCGACCGGCTTGATGTTGCGCGCCGGATCGCCCTTCACCACGTAGTCGGGCACGAACCAGCCTTCCGTCGTGCCGCCCGGCAGCGTGTCGCCGATCAGCTTCACGGCGCCCGACGACACGGCCTTCGCGGTGATCTCGCTGCGGCCCGTCCATTGCTCGGCCCAGATCTGCAGGTCGTTGCGCGCGAGCGCCGTTTCGGTGGCGGCCGTGCTGCCCGGCACGACGTCCGTCTTGCAGCCGTAGCCCTTCTCCATGATCTGCCGCAGCACTTCGGTCGCGAACGACCCGCTTTCCCACGTGATGCCCGCGAAATGGACCGTCTTGCCGTCGGCGCACGCGCCGCCGGCCGCGTGGGCCGCGGGCGCGGACAGGATCGCCGCGGCGGCGAGAAGGACCGTTTTCAGTCGTCGAATCTGCATGGTGGGTCGTCTCCAAATCGAATCTGTTGTTTGTGCGTCGCGGCATGCGCGGCGACCGGCGAATCGTGAATCCAGTCACGTCCGGTCAGTCTGCATGTTTCAGCCGCCAATTTGTTTAGGGAAACGAGTAATTCCGATCATTGCAATCGGCAGCGCCAATCGATCCCAGAGCACCCTGTCAGGCCCGCCGGACGGGCCTCCCGGCCAGTTTCCCAAGCTCGCTCACGGTCCCGCACGCGCTGTGTCGCAACCTCGCGTGGCGCTTGCCCGGCCCGTCTCGAACCACGACGCCGCGCACCCCGTTTCGACTGTCGAAACGACCAGTCGCGCCCCCATTGGCGAACCCGATCCCATCCATCGAAATTACTCGCTTTCGATTCTGTTTCGGCTTGGGAAGAATGCGCGGTGTCATCGGAGGAGACACGACCCGACGCTGCCGGTCGCCGCGCCGCCGCGCCTTGCGCGTTTCCGGCGCCGCACGCGTTGCGCCGGGTCGCCCCGGATGACGGGGCGCGCCTCGCCGGACGCGCTCACGACAACCGATACAAGCTGGATATCCCGGAGATCTCAATGAAAAAGACCCTGACGGCGCTCGCCGTAACGGCAACCTTCGCAGCCCCCGTGTTCGCCCAAAGCAGCGTCACGCTGTACGGCGTGATCGACGAAGGCCTGAACTACACGAACAACGTCGGCACCGGCCACGTCTACGAGATGGCGAGCGGCTACGCGCAGGGCAGCCGCTGGGGCCTGAAGGGCAGCGAGGATCTCGGCGGCGGCATGAAGGCGATCTTCCAGCTCGAAAACGGCTTCGACGTGAACACCGGCCGGCTCAACCAGGGCGGCCGCATGTTCGGCCGCCAGGCCTACGTCGGCCTGAGCCAGACGCAGTACGGCACGCTGACGTTCGGCCGCCAGTACGACTCCGTCGTCGACTATCTCGCGCCGACCACGGCCAACGGCAACTGGGGCGGCTACCTGCTCGCGCACCCGTTCGACAACGACAACACCGACAACTCGTTCCGTCTCGACAACACGGTGAAGTACGCGAGCCCGAACTTCGGCGGCTTCCAGTTCGGCGGCGCATACAGCTTCAGCAACAGCACGAACTTCTCGGACAACCGCGCGTACAGCTTCGGCGCGCAGTACCAGAACAACGGCCTGCTGATCGGCGCCGCGTACCTGCAGGCGAACCATCCGGGCGACGGCTCGGCCGGCGCGATCACCGCGAACGACGCGAGCTACATCGCCGAGCGCATGCGCGTGTTCGGCGCGGGCATCAACTACACGTTCGGCCAGGCGACGGTCGGCTTCGCGTACACGAACTCGAACTACAAGAACCCGACCGGCAACGGCTACCTCGGCACGCCGGGCGCGATCATCGCGCCGGGGGCGACCGTCAGTGCGATCAAGTACCAGAACTTCGAGCTGAACGGTTCGTACCAGATCACGCCGGCGTTCATGGTCGGTGCGCAGTACGTGCTGTCGCTCGAGAAGTACGACGCATCAACCGGCAACGCGAAGCCGAAGATCCACTCGGCCGGGCTGATGGCCGACTACAACCTGTCGAAGCGCACCGACGTGTACGTGCAGGCCGCGTACCAGCACATCGCCGGCGACAAGACGAACTCGATCCTCGACAACGCGTTCATCCCCGGTACCGACGCGCCGTCGTCGACGTCGAACCAGGTGGCCGTGCGCGTCGCGCTGCGCCACAAGTTCTGACGCAACCCGGTTCTCCGTTCTTCACGCGACACCCGCGCCGGTCTGCCCGAGGTGTCTTTGCCCGCCCGCAAGCGCAAGCCTGCCGGCGGGCTTTTTCATGGTTGCTCGCCGATTTGCGGCGCGCGTGCGCGACAGCGGCTACCGCGTCGAGCCGGACACACGCGTTCGACGGCCGCACGTCAATCCCCGACAATCGCTTCCAGCCTTTCATGTCCGCTGGCGCCCGTCTCGATCCCGCGCCCGGCCGCTACGCTCGCCGCGCTTGCGCTGACCGTCCGGCAGCGCACGCAGCGCCGGGTTCGGGTCGATCGCCGATCAGCCGCAGGCGACATGAAGGCCGTTCGCGCTTGCGCATTGCTCACAATAGTTTGCAATTTGGCGTCAAGCCGGTCGATATGATCTGACAGTCACGATCGGATCGGTGTCGGCCTACGCAATCCTGCGGCCGCGCGCCGCCAAGAGCCCAAACGGCTCGACGAACATAACGCATCGGGGGCCACGGCAATGGAGCGCAACGAAGACCAAAAATCGCACGGTGCCGCCGGCTTCTGGCGACGCACCGCCGCGTTTTCGATCGATTCAATCCTTCTCGGACTGATCGGGCTGGCGATCGCGATCCCGTTCTTCGATGCCCTTTCGACGATTGGCGAATGGGGAAGATTGATCGGCTTCCTGATCGGTTCCATTTACTTTGGCCTGCTCGAGGGTGGAAATCGGCACCAGTCGCTCGGCAAGCGGGTGATGAAGATCCGTGTTGCCGATAGCGCCGCCCCTGACGGATCCGGTCCCGGGTACGTTCGCGCGTGGGCACGGTACGCGCTGATCGCCGTTCCGCTGATACTCGGCGGCATCGGCTTCATCGACCTGCCCGCGCTTCGCGATCCGGGCATGGAATGGCTCGCCACCGCGAACGGCGCGGTCATGTTCTTCTGGGTCCTGGCATTGCTGTATCTGTTCGTGTTCAACAGGCCGAGCCGCCAGTCCGTGCATGACCTGCTCACCGCCAGCAGGGTCGTGCATGTCGCGGCCCCCGTCGAGGATGCCGCTCCGGTTGGCCGGAAGCACTGGGCAATCCTGGCCGTCCTTGGCCTGCTTATGTTTGTCGGCAGTCGTTTTGCGGCAACGCGGCTGATCGACGACGATCGCATGGCCGATATCCGTCAGATCCAGCGTGCGGCATCCACCGTTCCGGGCGTGATCCAGAGCGGCGTCTGGATCGGCAACATGCGGGGGAGCGGCACGGCGGGCCAGATGCCGAAAGCCATCGCCACCATCACCGTGCTCTCGAACACGCCGACACTGCTGAACAAGGCCGGGGCGACCGCTGTTGCACACGCAGCGCTTTCCGCATCGGCCTGGCTGCGAAAACAGGATCTCGTCACCGTGGTGAGCGTCCGCGCGGTCAATCTTGGCATTGCGACGTGGAGAAACCAGTTTTTCATGGGTCGCTCGCCTGCCGAATGGGCCACGATGGTCGGCACCGAGTCGATGTGAGGAAGCAAGAATGAGTGACATCGGCATCGACCTGCCGATCTGGGTCGTCCCGGTCATTTGCGGCGCCATCTACTGGCCGGTGACGCTTTTTTTCGGGTCCCTCTGCCTGTATGTCGGCGTGACTCGCCTGAGCGGCATCGGTCGAGTCGCCTTCATCGTCATCGCACTCCCGCTCATCGCCGTTGCGTGCCTCGGGCTCTATTACGCCCTTGCCGGATATTGAGCAACGGCGCATTGCCCCGCGACTGCTCGATATCCGCGGATATCCGGGTTCGATCGCGTCATCCCGTGTCATGAAACGCCTACCGCCCCGTCAACCGTGACAGGTCGACAGCCGGCGATCGATCGATACACTGTGTGCCACCCCATCCGAAGGAGTGTCACTTGAAGCACTGGCGCCGCACCCAGTCCGCATCCGCCGCCGGCGTCCCGGCCGCGCGCTCCGCCCTCGCCGAACCGGGCAGCCCGCAATGAGCACCGGCCCGCGCAACGCGCGGATCGACCTGCTGCGCGGCGTATCGATCGTGCTCGTGCTGCTGCATCACTTCAACATCCCCTACTCGCTGCGCGACACGTCGCTCGCGCGCGTTTTCGGCTGGGACGCGGTGCATGCGGTGGCGCGCAACGGCAACTACGGCGTGACGATGTTCTTCGTGATCTCCGGCTACCTGATCACGTCGAATGCGCGGCGCCGCTGGGGCAGCCTCGGCGCGGTCGACGTGCGCGCGTTCTATGTATCGCGCGTCGCGCGCATCGTCCCGTGCCTGCTCCTGCTGCTCGCGCTCGTCAACGGCCTCGCTGCGGCCGGCGTGCCGATCTTCCAGAACCACACGCCGGAGGGCATCGCCGTGTCGTTCTGGCTCGTGAACCTTGCATCGCTGACGTTCTGGATGAACGTGCTGATCAGCGCATACGGGTGGGTCAACTACGCGCTCGGCGTGCTGTGGTCGCTGTCGGTCGAAGAGGTGTTCTACCTGTCGTTTCCGCTGCTGTGCATCGCGCTGCGCCGCGATGCACGGCTGGTCGCGTTCTGGGTGGTCATCGCCGCGATCGGGCCCGCGTATCGCTTCACGCACGCCGGCGACGAAGGCGGGTTCCTCTATGCGTACTTCGCGTCGTTCGACGGGATCGCGATCGGCTGCTGCACCGCGTTGCTGGCCGAACGCATGAACTGGCAGCGGCTGGCCGCACCGTTCGTGCAGTGGCCCGTCGCGGCAGCGATGGCCGCGCTCTATCTGGCCTGGCCGATCGCGGAAAGCCATGTCGCTGGCGTCACCGCGATGGCGCTCGGCACGGCCGTGCTGCTGATCGGCGCGCACGTCAACGGCGAGCGCGTGCGGGGCCGCCTCCTCGCGCCGTTGGGCCGCGCCGGCAAGCTGAGCTACGAGCTATACCTGTTCCACCTGATCGTGCTCGGCGGGCTGCGCACGTTCTGGCCGCCGTCGGCCACGCACGGCGACACGAAGCTGCTGTTGCTGATTGCGTATCTGGCGTTGTCGGCGGCGCTGAGCGCGACGATCGCGCACGGCTACGCGACACCGCTCGACCGCTTCATCAAGCGGATCGCGTCGCGGTCTTCAGCGCGCGTGCCGGACGGTGCGCGCTTCTAGCGCGTCATCGGCAATCGCTGCCGGTCAGCCGCGAAAAAAACCGGCCAGGACCCGGCCGTATCGCTTGACGATACCGGCCGGCCTGACCGCAAGCCCCGCGTACCAACGGTCAAAATCGTCGATCAGTCGAGATAGTCCGCGTATTCCTTGCGCGTATAGCTGGCGAGCGTCTGCCACGGCAACGTCTCGCGCCGCGCGGCCGGCGCCGGTGTCAGCGTCAGCTTGCGCACGACGCGGCCGTCGGCGCTCCGGTATTCGACCGACAGCGGCGCCTGCAGCTTCTCGCTCCACAGGATCCGGTTCACGCCGCGTGCACCGGGCGTATCGACCGCCTGCTCGTACCAGCGGGTACCGTGCGCGTCGCCGCGCTTCGACACCGCGAGCCGCTTCAACTGCGACGGCGGCGTGACGTAGTACGCGTTGTCCCACGAGCCGTCGAAGCCCGTGGTTTCGTACTCGGCCGGCGGCACGCCGACGACCGTCCGGTTCGCCGCGTCCACGTACTCGATGCGCGCCGTCTTGCCGTCGTACGTCACGTGCCGCGCGGCCGCCTGGAAGTTGAAATGCTTGTGGCCCGCGTGCGCGGCAGCCGGCTGCACGCCGGCGCGCGGCGGGGTCTCGCGTACACCGCCCGCGTCGTGGTCATGGTCGTGATCGTCGACGTGTCCCGCTGCCGCCGCGACGGGCAGCACGCGTTCGACCCACACGTGCCCGTCGCGCCGCACCATCCGTTCGCGATACATCGTCGTGCGCGTCACGCCGTCGGCCGACACCGTGCGGCTCTCGTGCAGCAGCACGGCGTCGAGATCGGCCGCTGCAAGGGCCGGCAGCGCAACCCACCCGCAAGCGAGCGCGCAGAGAAGCTGGCGTTTCATCTGGCGTTCCCGTTCTTCACGAAGTCAACGGATTCAGAAACCAAACGCCGAGCGCACGAGACCGAACACCTTCGTGTTGTCGATCGTGCCCTTGAACGCCTTCGCATCCGCACCGTCGGCGAACAGCATCACGTCGCCGCCGCCGTGCGTCTCCGAGCCCGCGCTGCCCATCCGCACACCGACTTCCTGCAGATACGCCTCGTTCGTCGCGGTGGCCGAATCGACCGACGCGCGCACGTTCGGCCGATTCGCGCCGTTGCCGAACACGAGCGTCGTGTAGGTGTTGCCGTCGGCGTCCTTGCTCGGCTGGCCATCGCGGTAATTGCGGCTGATGTCGAGAATCGGGTTGCCGCGCTTCGAATAGCCGTTGATCGTCATCGTGTGGTCGTGGTCGGCCGTCACGACGATCAGCGTGTTCGACAGATCGACCTTCGACAGCGCGACGCGGATCGCCTCGTCGAACGCCGCCGTGTCCTCCAGCGCGCGCTTCGCGTTGGTGCCGTGCAGCGCGTGATCGATCCGGCCGCCTTCGACCATCAGGAAGTAGCCGTTCGAATTCTTCGACAGCACGTCGATCGCCTTCGACGTCATCTCGGCGAGGCTCGGCTGCGTCGGCCCTTCGCCCTTGCCCGCGACACGATCGAGTTCGTACTCGAGGTGGCTCGTCGAACTGAAGAGGCCGACCAGCTTGCCGTTGCCGGCCTGCGCGAGTTGATCCTTGGTCGCGACGACCGTGTAGCCCTTCGCCTTCATCTCGTTGAGCAGGTTGCGGCCGTCCGCGCGGCCGCGCTTGTTGGCCACCGGATCGAACGGCGTCCAGTGATTGCGGCCGCCGCCCATCAGCACGTCGACACCGTCGCCGAGCGACGCGTTGTAGCCTGCACCGCCCGGCGCGGCCTGCGCGGCGATGTCGTACTGCGCATCGCGATGGCAGATGTGCGAATAGGTCGCGGCGGGCGTCGCGTGCGTGAGCTCGGTCGTCGTGATCGCGCCGACCGCCTTGCCGCGCGCCTTCGCCAGCTCCAGCAGCGTCGCGACCGGCTGGCCGTTGCCCGCCGCGCAGTTGTTGACGGTCTTGTTGCCGTTGGCGTCGTTGCCCGGCGCGACCGCGCGCGTGTCGGAGGACATCGACAGCACTTCGTTGTTCATCTTCACGCCGGTCATGTACGCGGCCATCGACGGCGCGCTGTCGGTCGTCTGCGCGTCGTTCGAGAAGGTCTTGACGCGCGCGGTGCGGGCCAGCTTCTCCATCGTCAGTTGTCCCGACTCACCGACCTTGTAGATCCGGCTCGCCGTCACGGTCGTCGGCCCCATGCCGTCGCCGAGAAAGAAAATCACGTTCTTCGCCTGGCCGGCGGCCTGCGCCGCGCCGCATGCGAAACCCGCGACGGCCAGCGCCGCCGCGATGCACTTGATGGTCGACATCCTGTATTCCCCTGTACCCGTATGGTCGGCGCTCACAGCTGCACCGCGTTGCGCACCAGCTCGAAGACCTTGTTGTTCTCGATCACGCCGTGGAACGCATCCGCGCCGCGGCCGATCGCACCGAGGAACACATCGGTGCCGCCGTGCGTCTCGTTGCCCTTGTCCATGCGCACGACCGCCTCCTGGCGATAGTCGTCGGCGCCCGTCACCGCATCGGTGAGCGCGGTGCCCGCGCGGCTGCCCTGCACGCGGTTCTCGCCGTTGCCGAAGCCGATGATCGTGTACGGCGCGCCGTCCGCGTCCTTCGCGACCGCACCCGTCTGGTAGCTGCGCAGCACGCCCAGCACGCCGGGCTTGCCCGCCTCGGTCTTGCCGGTGCGCGCCGCATAGCCGTTCAGCACCAGCGTGTGATCGTGGTCGGCCGTGACGACGATCAGCGTGTTCTTCAGGTCGGGATCGGTCTTGCGTACCTTGTCGATCGTGGCCTTGATCGCGTTGTCGAACGCGACCGTGTCCTGCAGCGCGCGCTTCGCATTGGTGTCGTGCAGCGCGTGGTCGATCCGGCCGCCTTCGACCATCAGAAAATAGCCGTTCGGGTTCTTCTGCAGCACGTCGAGCGCGCGCGTCGCCATGTCGGTGAGGCTCGGCTCCTTCGTCGCGCCGCGATCGAGGTCGTAGCTCATGTGGCTCGACGAGAACAGTCCGACCAGCTTGCCGCCCTTCGTCGCGTCGGCGGCCAGCAGGTCGTCGCGGTTCTGCGCGAACGCATAACCCTTCGCCTTCAGCTCGTTGACGAGGTTGCGACCGTCGGTACGCTTGCCGCCGCCGTCCTTCGGCACGAAGAATTGCGTGCCGCCGCCGAGCACGACGTCGACGCCGTCGCCCAGCGCGCCGTTGTAGCCCGCGCCGCCCGGCACGAGCTGCGCGGCGATGTCATTCTCGGCGTCGCGATGGCACACGTGCGCATAGGTCGCGGCGGGCGTGGCGTGCGTGACGCGCGTGGTCGTCACGACCCCGGTGGCCATCCCCTTCGCCTTCGCGATCTCGAGCAGCGTCGTCGCCGATTTGCCGTTGTTCGCGCCGCAGTTGCCGGTGAGGCTCGTGGCCGGCTCGATCGCCTTCGTGTCGGGCGACATCGAGATCACTTCGTTGTTGGTCTTGACGCCGGTCATGTACGCCGACATCGACGGTGCGCTGTCCGTCACCTGCGCATCGTTGGAATAGGTCTTCACGAACGCGGTTTCGGGCAGCGTGTCGATCGTGAGCGCGCCGTCTTCACCGACCGAGTAGATGCGCGCAGCCGTCATCGTCGTGATCCCCATGCCGTCGCCGAGGAAGAAGATCACGTTGCGCGCCGCCTGCACGGGGCCGGGCGCCGTACTGGTCGGGCCGTCGTCGCTGCCGCATCCGGCCAGTGCAAAGGCGCCGGCACACAGCAGCGCCGCCAGTTTGATTCGATTCATGTTGCCGATTCCCCCCGCCATTGATGCTTTCGAAATGAAAGGCGATGGTAGGAACCTGATGTGACGGCAATATGAATGGTAATTGGAAGGTTTGGAAGGGATTACGAAAGGAGATGGCGAGGCGCCACGACCGGGCGCCCCGCTCACGGCGGCATCATTCCGCGTGTTCGGCGGTGATGCTGCGCACGGTCACGATGCGCGCAGGCGGAATGTTTGCCCACACGATCCGGCTGCCGCAGGCAACAAATGCCGAATCGCCGAGCGGATGTCGGCCGGGCGGCCGCAGGTCGTATGTGAACTGGATCATCACGCCGTCGGCGGACAGCACGCGACGGCACTGGTCGACGATGGCCGTCACGTCCTGACGCGGCAGCGTGCGCAGCGGCAGGCACGACACGATCGCGTCGACGCGCGCCTCAGGCGGCAGCAGCCGCTCGAGCTGCCGCGCGTCGCCCGACACGATCGAGATGCCAGGAAAGCGCCGCCGCAGGTGCTGCACGAACGCTGGCGAACGCTCGACCACGACGAGCCGCCGCGGCGCGACGCCGCGTTCGAGCAACGCCGCGGTGATCGCACCGGTGCCGCCGCCGAGCTCGACGACCAGCCCGTCGCCGTCCGGCACCGCGTCGGCCATCTCGCGCGCCAGTTGCCGCGAACTCGGGCACAACGCGCCCACCGCGGCCGGACGGCCAACCCACTCGCGCACGAACAGTGCCGAGACACGCCACGCGTTCGGCCACATCATGGGCGGCCCTCGCGCGGTTGCGCTGTCGGCCTCGACGTGCCGATGGCTTCGTGGAACAGGGCTACGGCGACACGGTGCTTCGGCATGCGCATCCTCCTGGACGAATCGGTCCGTCGCAGGAAGAGCGACGTTCAAATCGATTCTAGGAAACGCAAACTTAAGGCGACGTGAAGATTGTCCCTGATTCCACTGATCAATTCGTGCCAGATGGGCCGCCGGATGCCCGATCAGCGATCGACGCGTTGCTGGAAATGCGCGGGGTAGCGCTCGCCGACGATCCTGATCTGCTATTCAGCCTGCGCACAACGCCGACACCCGATTACGGTAATCGACGCGCATAGGCGAAAGTCAGGCATAAGCGGCTTACTGAATGGTTCTCCGGCTTTCCCGACCACCAGTCGTTGTCGACTGTTCGGCCACTACCTACAGCGATACCAACGTGCCAATGAGTGTTAGGGCATCGTAATATGCCAGTGCGTCGTGGTCGCCAAAACACCACATCACCGGGCTGAAGATCTTCGATCTTCGTGACCTTCGGCCAGCGAGACAACGCCGCATCAACAGCCGAGACTGAAGCAAGATTGCCGATCGGATGGCATGCAGCCCGGAAGATGGCACTCACCGTGTATGCGCACGATAGCAATCCGGGAAATTCCAGGCCGAGATAGTTGGCACGTGTCTCTACGGTCCAACGTTGTACACCGTAAAGAGAACCATCTCGTAGAACGGCGTCGGGCGATGCGAGCGCAGCCCGTGTCAGACGATGCGCGAGTGGCTGTTCGCATTGCCTCGACGACATCTCATTGTTCATCCCATGTGTGCTACCGATTACCAAAGCCTGCGCCGCCAATGCGGTGACACAAAGGCGCATCAACGCGCTCATTCGATAGCTTGGCATTATCATCATCTGACGCACCACATTTGAAACAACCTTGATGCATTTCATGCATGTCTGCCGGTCCATTTAACCGCGATTCGCCCATATCGACTAGCTTCTTACGTCCGCCACAATAGTTTCAGCCGATACTGGGCCACAAGAATTTACGCCGCCATTCGTCGAAATGATCCCGACCTACCGGAACCCGAAATTGACGCTCGCAACCCAAGCGTCAATCGGTAACGATCACTTCGACCCGACGATTTCTTGCTCTTCCCAATGCGGTACGGTTATCCGCCAGCGAACCGATATCGCCGTTTCCCTTCACAGTAATACGTGGCACAGATACACCAGCCGCAACGAGAATTTGGGCCACATGCCGGGCGCGTGCCTCGGAAAGCGCCTGGTTAGATGCTTGACGTGTCGAACTGATCGGTGTGCTATCCGCGTATCCCGCCACACGGACGGTTGCGCCCTCGGTCACAGCCGCGATTTCCCGGCCGGCCGAAGCCACCACCGTAGCGCCCCACGGCGCCACCGCTGCCTCGCCTGGCCCAAACATGCCGCTGAATCGGAGCGTCAACGCATTGCGCCCGGAGTCGCGGATCAATTCGAGATTCCCTGCGGCGACCTCGTCGCGAAGTTGCTGCTCCAGGTTTCGAGCGAGCGCATCGAGCGGCGAAGCCCGGAGCCTCTCTTTCGTGCGCACCCAACGGTTCGCCGCGGCGTAGCCCCCGGCCCCCAGCAATAACGCCACCGCGAGACCGCCTGCGAACCTCGCTCGCGACCGACGCACCGCCACCGGACGTACCCACGGATCGACCGTCTGTCGCGGACGTTTCAGCGGCTTTCTGACGCGACTCACGCTCTGCCCACCGGTCGTCACCACGTCGTGTACGTGTTCGCGAATGACCTGCAAGCGCTCTGGACCGCCTGCTTCAAACCGGTATCGCCCACGAAATCCAAGATCGAGTACGTTTTGGTACACCTCAATCAGATCGAGGTTCTCGTGCGGATTACGCATTGCGTCGTCGATCAGATGGAACACACGGTCGCCGCCTTGACGATCATGCCCCAACACACTCGCCAGGCTGTTGTCCTGCCATTCGACGCCCGTTGTTTCGTCCTTCCCAGGCGCCTGCATCGCCGCCTCGTCGAGTGCGGAGCACAGACAATAGCTTGCGCACCGGACATGCTCGGGTCGGATCTGGAGCTCACTGCAGACCCGGGTAAAGAGACGAACTTCCTGCACCAGCCATCGACGCCACCGTGCAATGGCATCGGCATCGAGCGTTTCAGGCGTATCGGCCAACGCCTGCAACAGGACGCGCGACGCTTCGAGGAGCGGGTTGATCGCCTGCTCCGCGGCCTTCAGCCGCGCGGCAACAGACGGCGACACCACGGCCCCTGCGTGGCCCAGCGGATCAGTTGTCGAAAGAATCATCGATCGATCCCTCCCGGTTCAGCGGGAAGCGCTTCCCGCGCTTGCCGGCAACATCCCTCGCGGCAACCCCGGCGGCGGGCCACTATCCGGCAGGCCGAACACCGGCATCGTGCTGGGACACCGGAATGCCTTCAGCACGTCGCTCGTCAGCGGATTCGCGACACTCCCGGCACTCGCGACGTCGAGTGCCGCTTGACGACCGTCGAAACTGAACGCGACGCGCGTGCGGCCCGGCGTCGCCGTCTCCGCCACACGACCTTTCTGGAGCAGTCGCATCAACGCCCACGGTCCGTCCGCTGCGATCGTCGACGTGTCCGGCCGGATCCGCGGACTGGCCGTGATTTCCGTGTGGGCACCGCCGCGCGGCCCAGGCCACGTGATCGTGAAAGGCGCGACCGGACCATGCTGGTAAAGCGTCGTCTGTCCGTCGATGTCGAGCGACAGGCTCATGATCGTCGGATCGAGTTCGGGAATCCGAATGTCGGCCTTCCAGGTCATCTGCTTGTGGCCGGGATCGTTGAAGAAAACGTCGCGGATTGCCTTCGCATGCTCGAACGGATCAAGATCCGGCCCCTGCACGGGTTCGGTCGCACCCGGCAGCGTCCGGTAGCGCCAAGGCTTCGCGGCCGTGTCGACGAACGGTGCAAGCGTTTTCGTGAAGAAATCATCGATCAAGCCCCCCTGCGCAAACACCCGGGTGAAATCATCGATGCTGACATCACGCTTGCTGTCCGGTGAAAACGGATAGTTGCCCTCGACAATCAACCGGCAAGTGTCGCCGACCACCGCCTGCATCTGGCGCGACAGCAACTGGCCGATCCCCTGATTGACTTCTCGCGAACCATCGGCGGCAAGCTGCAGCAATACGGCACGAAACGGCGCCGGCATCGTGTCGGCTGTCATTTTCAGCTTCGCGGCTGTGTCGTTCGCCGGTGGCATGCTGTTATTCGACAGCGCATTGTCGGCAACAGTGAGCGCCGTGTAATAGTCGTTCAGCAGGTTGGCGACGCCGTCCAGCCCCGTCTTGTCCCCTTGCGTGGCAGCGGGTTGCATTTCGGATTGCGCATCCACGCTCCCGGTTACGACCTCACGCAGCGCCGCGAAGTGATTGTCGACGAGTTCCCGTTCAATGCGTTCCGACGCCCGAATGCCCAACGTTTTGTCCGCCTTCTGATTGAGCTGCTCGGCGGCCCGCTGCAGCAGCGAACCGTCCGACGCGGCCATTGGCTGCGTGAGCGTCGTCTCTCGCACGGCTGCGCGCGCAAGCCGCACGAGCGGCGAATCAGGCGCTGCGAAGCTGCGCAGCACCTTCAGATTGAACGCAAGGCTCGTGCCGCTCACGGTCCGGATGTCGTTGAGAAACGCGTCCCACTGCTGGGCATATTCCATCAGGTATTCACGGCGGACCGCGTCGGTCAACGCATCGTCCGCGCCGGTCGCGTTACTCACGATCTCAGCCGTTTTTTTTTGAGCCGAATCCGACAAACCCGCCAGATACGAGCGTCCCATCACCCACGCATCGTCGTCTCGCGCGATCTGCACGAATTCGGGTAATCGCTTGTCGAACAGATTCCGATAACCGTCGAACGTGAAAAGCCCCGATACGCCGCGCGACAACGGCGCGTCGCTCGCCCGCGTGAACACCGTGCCGGCCTGCGGGCCGACCGCGCGCAGGAGCGTAAACTCGTCGGGCGCTTCCTTGAGCATGGCCGCCTTCGCGCGCTGGTAAAGGCGATCGGTTGCATTGCTACCGTCGAGAAACGCGCGCGCCTGCTGCACCAGGGCATCGTTGCGGATCAGCGGCGACTGCACCACACGCTCTCCGGAGAACAGCTGTTGCACGTGGTCGATCATCGACGCACGTCCACCAAAAACCGCCGCGCTGTCGGTCTTCGCCCAGTCGTCGAGCACCCAGGCCTTGACGTCGGCGGCATTGAACTTCGCCTTGTCGTACAGCATCAGGTATACGCGCAACGCATCGTAGGCGGCCTTCGGATCCTTGCTGGCAATCGCACCGGACATGACGTTTTCAAGCCGGTGCACGATCTGCGGCAACAGCAGGTTGTCCTCGAGCACGTCATACGCATGGCGGCTTTCGGTGGCGATATCGGCTGGCGTATAGAGACCGTAGCGCCACGTACTGCCCGGGTTCGACAGATCCAGGCCCGGGAAGGTCGGCAGATAGCGCGCGTCGGTCAGCGTGTCAGGCACGGCCTCCGGTTTGGGGTCCTTGTAGAGCTGGGTGACGCGAGCCGTAAGCGCCTGCACCTTGTGGCCAACCGCATCGAGATAGTCGTTGTTGTGACCGAAGCTCGTGCGGAGTCCGATTGCCAGCCACACGAACACGAACAGCGCCAATGTGTGGCCGATCAGGCGCGAGAGGCGGTAACGATATTCCCAGCGCAGGTTGGGACTCACCAAGTGCGCTTCCGGGAACACAACGCGAGTCAGGAGGTCGTGTAGGAAGAAGCCTTGATTGCCCTCGGCACGCGCCGGCGAATCGGGAGCGCGGCCCTGGGTCGACAGAAGACGTCGAACGACCGTACCGCGCTCGACAACGACCTCGCCATCCCGCTGCCGCGCACTTGTGAAATACACGCCGCGCAACGTCGAATGGAGCTGGGTATCGTCGTATCGTGAATCAAGGAACACGCGGTCGATCAGATCAAGCAGCGGCCCGAGCAGAGCAGAAAACGCCTCGGGCAGCGCTGCAAGCGATCGGCGCTTGCGCGAATCGTACTCATCCTGCAGATGCGTATCGATCGAACCGCTGAGTCGTTGCGCGAGTTCGGCGAGTTCCGTATGGCAGCGCGCGCGCAGCCCTTCCTTCGCGACGGTTTCCTTGCCATATGGAAGCGCGAAGCCCCATGCCTGCGCCCGCCCCTCGGCTGTCAGCGCCCCGAAATACTCGGCGAAACCTGTCAGACGATCCATCTTCGTGACCATCACATAAACAGGAAAACGAATACCCAGCTCCTGTCTCAGTTCCGCCAGCCGCGCGCGCAACGCGGCAGCCTCCGCCACACGCGCCTGTTCGTCAGCGCCTGCCAAGGTGGCAAGATCGATCGTCAGCAACGCACCGTTGATCGGTGCGCGGGGCCGATGCCGGCGCAGCATGCCCAGAAATCCCAGCCATTCCGCACGATCGACCTTCTGTCGGCGCTCACCCGTAGCCTGACCGGGCGGAACGACATGGCCGCTGGCCGTTGACGGGGCAGCGGCCTTCGATTGCGACGCCTCGCTCTGCTTCCCACCTTCTACTGCACCCTCCGCAGACGGCTCAGCATCGGCGCTGACCTCACCCGGAACGCCGGTTGCCGGCTTTCCCGATTCCGGGACGGGCGCGGCGACGTCTTCGGCCGTCGACATGCCATGACGCGTGTAGTAACCAGCGGTGTCGATCAACACCGCGTCATTGGTCAGCCACCAGTCCACCGAGGCAGCGTCACCGGCAGGCATCCCGGCTGCGCGCTGCATCTGCTCGGCAACGGGAAACGCCAACCCGCCGTTCATCAGCACGCTGGTCTTGCCGGCCCCCTGCGAACCGAGCGTGATATACCAAGGCAGCTCGTATAAATAGCGCTTGACCTGAAACAGCTTGCCAAGGCCACGTGCGCCGGTGCGCATCGATTTCAGACGCACGAGCGCGCTCGTCACGATCCCTTCGATTTTCCGCAAGCGTGCGGCAGCAGGCGATTCATCCTTACGGCGATCCATGCGCAGCATTTTCTTCATGAACGCATCGTCTTCGCGCATTTTTTGCCACACGCGGACGATCCAGAAGAGGACAAACGCGGCCACGATCAGTGCGATCGCGGTGAGTCGGGCCGACACGGGCTCGAACGGCGCCGTGTGGCCGAGCGACAGCAGCGGCGCCGCATACCAGATCAGCAGGCACAGCAACGCGACAAACACGACGCTCGTCGACCAGCCCACGAGCCAGAGCAGCACACCGGCGAGCAACAGCGCGATCAGCAGCACGCGCATGCCCGCGCCCGCGAGCGGCTTGAGCCCGCCGAATGCGAAAAACGGGCCGACGAACCAGATCACGAGTGAAACGACGACCAGTGCGAGGAACGCAAGGAACTGGCGCGAGGCCAGAAACGACAGGAACTGGAACTTCTTCATGTGTTTTTCCGAAAACGGATCTGGCTTAGCGCGCGACGTCGATCTCGACGCGCCGGTTTTGCGCACGCCCCTGCGCGGTGCGGTTGTCGCCGACTGGATCGGCATCGCCCTTGCCGACGGCTTCGAGCCGGTTCGCCGGCACGCCGGCGGTTTGCAGCATCTGCATGACCTGGGTGGCGCGTTCTTCCGACAGCATCTGATTCGTTGCGACATGTCGGCTGCGAATCGGCTCGTTGTCCGTGTAGCCGATGATCGTTACCTTGCCCGGCACCTTGGCGATCTCTGTGGCGATCTTTGAAATGAGCGGATTCATCGATGCCTGAACCGAAGCGCCGCCCGGCTTGAACATCGCGTCGCCACGGAACGTGACGGCGCTGTGGCGGGCATCCTCGTCGACGCTTACCGTGCCGGCCGCGATTTCATCCTTGAGCAACTGTTTGAGGTGCAGTTGTGAAGGCGGTGCAGGCGGCGGCGTCATGCGGGCGATGTCGGCAATCTGCTTCTGGACGTCCGCGCTGCGGCTGAACAGTTCGTACTTGAACCATCCGAACAGCCCGAGCAGGATGACCGACAGGACCGTGACGGTGATCCATACCGGAAAATCGGTGAACGACAAGCGTTTGCCTGTCGCGGTCGATTGCCAGCGGGGTGATAGCGTCAGCGGCACGGGATCGCGCTGCGACGT
The DNA here is from genome assembly GCF_902499335.1 of Burkholderia lata. Lineage (GTDB taxonomy): Bacteria > Pseudomonadota > Gammaproteobacteria > Burkholderiales > Burkholderiaceae > Burkholderia > Burkholderia lata_B. The sequence goes on from NZ_CABVQK010000001.1 coordinate 903,777, forward strand.
GATCACGTTATAGAGCCGCTGACGAATCGCATCGTGCTTGCGCTTGCCGTCGGTCATGTCCCGGTAGCGGCCTTGGAAACCGAGACTGACAATGCGGTAGATCACTTGCAGCAAGTCTCGATGCTCATCGGGATCCTCCAGCAACCGGCCGATCAATAGATAGACCTTGTCGCCGCCGTCGACGTCCCGATGATATGTCGATGCGAGGCTCGACTGCACCCATATCGCCACAAGCGATTGATCCTGCGCCCAAGCCGTCTGCATCGCCGCCTCATCAAGTGCTGTGCAGAGGCAATAGCTGGCCCCGATCATATGGTCGCGCCGGATATTTGCCTGTACGCAAAGTTTTTCGAACTCTGTGACTTCGTGCTCCAGCAATTCCTGCAGCCGCTCCACCGCAATGGAAGACAGTGAATCGGGCATGTCCGCAAGTGCCCGCAGCAGCACGCGCGACGCCTCGAGCAGCGGGTTCGTCGCCGACAGGATGAGGCTCAGCCGGTGTTCCAAGCTTTCTCCGGAATGGATCGGCCTCTCCAGTTCGTCCGGATTTTCCAGTGTGTCCACTCCGTCCGTCACCACGCCTGTTCCTTCATGTTTTTCCCTCCCAATGCCGCTGTCTGGCTTCAATGCCACACAGGGCGTCATTTCCGCTTCCACTAATGGACGCGCTCATCGTGTTCGAAAATTTCATCGCCACGTTCGTGCACTACCGTATCGGCATGCAGCGAATGAACAGCCACTGCAGAAGCGCAGATTCCGGTGTTGTCGCGTAGCCTCGCTATAAACTCGAAATAAGATGGCAACCACATGTGCCGCGATACCCAGCGCGAGCAAGCGGGCGACCTTCGTCGAGCATGTACTCGTCACCCTCCTCGATCACGTTCGGCTGCACGCCAGGATGCTGCGGACAATCGATCAAATCCCCCTTTCTGGCAAGCGGGATGCCGTCGTAGTCGGCAGTGTCGGACGCGGTGATTACCCTACCGCCATGGTCGGTCGCGTCGCCGAGGCGGATGAAATTGATCATGAAATGTTCTCTCGGATTTTTTGCAGCGACGGTTTTTGCAAAGCGTCAGGATCAGACAAGCGCACGTTCGTCAGCTTCCGTGCCACTTCGTGAATCTCATGCTGTTCGCGTTGACTGGAAAATTCGCTCAATCAGATGTGACCGGATACGGCTCGTCCGTCACGGTGTAGCCACGGTCCCGAAGCTTCTGCTTGACCAGGTCACGTTGTTCCTTCGTGTACGTGGTCTGATCCTGGATCTTGAAAGGCAGGTCAAGATCGAGCGTCTTCACAATGATGTTCAGCGCGTAGTCGCGAGCACGGCAATAGCGCTCTTCTTCCGACGTCATGGACTGCTCACCGCCCCCGGGCAGGTACATGCGAATGCCGATGTCGTCGAGCGGCATCGGATCATTGAGCACGGGGATCAGTGCCGGTACAAACTCCGGGATCCGCCAAGCCCGGAAGTCGTAGAAGACGCGCAAAAAATTGGACTTGGCTTGCGGGTATTTCGTGCCGAGCTCATAGGCCATGCGCTCCATGCTCCCTGGATCGCCCAGCAGCGCCAATCCGAGAATTGCCCCCTGACGTGCGTCTAAGTCTTTTGCCTGCAGATACGGCTTGATGTCCGCAACGCGCTGCTCAACGGGCACATCCATCTGCGCCATAGTCAGCAGAAGATCTTTATCCCTCTCATCCTGCGATGCCTTCAAGCGTGCCTTGAGGATGGGATAGGCCTCCGGGCGCGGGTTCTCGACCAGGCCATACGCATTTTCCCGACCACCTCGATTGAATCCCTCTGCCAATCGGACAGCCGCTCCGGCTGTGCGAATCTGGCGCAGACAGTGATACATGAAATTCTCAAGCGTGCCGTCTAACCGAGGCGTAACAAGCACGGCATTAATCTCGGGAATGGACGCATCCTTATGGTTGTGACAGTACTGCAGTGCGTCATCCCATTTCTCTTGCTTGATCAGGTTTTCCAATGTCGTCACGGCCTCGCTCTCCGTGACAGTTGACGTTGGAACGCCTTGAGCAATTGCAACACCCACCGCTCCCAGCGACAGACTTAAGCAAACAAGCCATTTCCAGTTCCGGCGCCAATTCTTGATTTTCATGTCGTTGGTCTTGTTGAATTGATCTGATCGGAAAATTTGCTCAATCAGATGTGACCGGATAGGGCTCATCTGTCACGGTGTAGCCAAGGTCCCGAAGCTTCTGCTTGACCAGGTCACGTTGTTCCTTCGTGTACGTGGTCTGATCCTGAATCTTGAATGGCAGGTCAAGATTGAGCGTCTTCACAATGATGTTCAGCGCGTAGTCGCGAGCACGGCAATAGCGCTCTTCTTCAGACGTCATGGACTGCTCACCGCCCCCGGGCAGGTACATGCGAACCCCAATGTCGTCGAGCGGCATCGGCTCATTGAGCACGGGGATCAGTGCCGGTACAAACTTCGGGATACGCCAAGCTCGGAAGTCGTAGAAGACACGCAAGAAGCTTGACTTGGATTCTCGATCGCTCATGCCGAGCTCGTAGACCACGCGCTCCATGCTGCCCGGATCATCCAAGAGTGCCAGACTAAGGACGGCTCCCTGACGTACCCTGTAGTACTTGGCTTCGAGATACGGTTTGATGTCCGCAACGCGCTGCTCAACGGGCACATCCATCTGAGCCATAGTCAATAGAAGATCCGTGTCCTCTTCATCCTTTGGCGATTTCAAGCGTGCCTTGAGAATCGGATAAGCGTCCGGGCGTGGGTTCTCAATCAGGCCGTACACGGACTCCCGCCAGCCTCCATGAAAATCTTGGGCCATTCGTATTGCTGATGCCGTCGTCTTAATCTGCCGGAGGCAGTGAAACAAAAAATTCGCCGTTCCGTAAGCTAATTTTGGCGTAGCGAGCACGGCATTGATCTCGGGAATGGCTGCGTCCTTATGGTTGCGGCAGTACTGCAGTGCGTCATCCCATTTCTCTTGCTTGATCAGGGTTGCCAATGTCGGTACGGTCTTACTCTCCGTGACAGATATAGTCGACGCTGGAACACCTTGAGCAATTACAACACTCACCTCTCCCAGAAACAGACTTAGGCAAACAGGCCATTTCCAGTTCTGGCGTCGATTCGTGAATTTCATGTCGTTGGTCTTGCTGGATTGATCTGATCAGAAAATTCGTTCAGTCAGATGTAACCGGATACGGCTCATCCGTCACGGTGTAGCCAAGATCCCGCAACTTCTGCTTGACCAGGTCACGTTGCTCCTTCGTGTACGTGGTCTGATCCTTGATCTTGAAAGGCAGGTCGAGATTGAGCGTCTTCACAATAATGTTCAGCGCATAGTCACGAGCACGGCAATAGCGCTCTTCGTCAGGCGTCATGGATTGCTCGCCGCCTCCAGGCAGGTACATGCGAATACCGATGTCATTGAGCGGCATCGGGTCATTGAGCACGGGGATCAGTGCCGGTACAAACTTCGGGATACGCCAAGCTCTGAAGTCGTAGAAGACACGCAAGAAGTCTGACTTGGATTCCCGGTATTTCATGCCGAGCTCGTAGACCATGCGCTCCGTGCTGCCCGGATCATCCAGGAGCGCCAGACTAAGCACGGCTCCCTGACGTACTTCGTAGTACTTTGCCTCGAGATACGGCTTGATGTCCGCAACGCGCTGCTCAACGGGCACATCCATCTGCGCCATAGTCAGCAGAAGATCTTTATCCCTCTCATCCTGCGGTGACTTCAAGCGTGCCTTGAGGATCGGATAGGCTTCCGGACGCGGATTCTCTATAAGTCCGTACACGGTTTCCCGCCAGCCACCATGGAAATCCTTTGCCATCAGCATCGCGGACGCTGACGTGCGAATCTGACGCAAGCAGTGATACATGAAATTCGCCGTCGCAGAATCCAGGTTTTTTGTATCAAGAACCGTATTGATTTCCGGAATGGCTGCGTCCTTATGGTTGTGGCAGTACTGGAGTGCGTCATCCCATTTCTCTTGCTTTATCAGGTTTGCCAATGTCGGCATGGTCTTACTCTCCGAGACAGATGTAGTTGAAGCTGGCACACCTTGAGCAATTGCTGCACCCATTTCTCCCAGCGACAGAATCAAGCAAACAAGCCATTTCCATTTTCGGTATCGCTTCGCGAATTCCATGCTGTTTTCCTTGTTTGAATGATCTGATTGAGCGTCGCAATAGCGCGCGCGGTGGCAATCTCCGATTTTTTTTCATTTGACACGATCTTCGGCACCACCTTGCAGCAAAGCATTTTTCCGCCCACAAGCCATCCGTTTCCAATGTTGATCTGACGGCCGCGCTGCCTAACGTTCGGTGCTAGCGGATCGATATTTCCTAGACTGGTGTAGACATACATCAAACTACGACGGGACCAGTAGTCCTGCATGGCATGGTCTTCCGGATGTTGAGGCGGAAATGGCAGGTTATCGCCTTGCGAATGTGCCGTGCCGGGGTGCCACAACCCAAGGAAATGGCCGATTTCATGAGCGAAGGTCTGCACCAATTCATCGGGGGTAGATGAATGGCCGCCGTACATTTGCTCAGTGGCCACCAATGCCGTATCCTTCGCACCCCACCCGATACCGCCGCCAATCATGGCGTTCACGACGTACATATTTAGGTGGCCGGCCTTACGATTCAAACCGGTCACATCGGTGAACTCATTGATAGCTCCTTGGACGGTCATCACACCCGCTTGATTCAAATCAATGGTGTCTTCAAGCCATTGTGTGACCCGAAAGCGAATACCTGCTGCACGCCAAATGTCGTTGATGTTGTCGAAGATCGGCTCGATCTTCGAGCGCTGCAACGACGGCGGGACACGAGGAATTTCAGGATGCCCCCTCTGGCCGATCGCGACCAGATGAACTGCCACCGCAACCGTAATTGGATCGTAATGCTCGACAAACAATCGGTGCAATATCGGACCATCAAAACTTCCGTAGCGCACCTCAATCGTTGATGTTTTCGGATCCGCAACTACGGCGGCCCGCTCTGTCGCCGCGACACCGGTAAGTTCAACAACATCGTTCACAAGTTGGCGAACCTTCACCACTCCTTCATCGCTGCTCTTGAGAAACAGCGGCGCACCGGCCGCGACATGTACGCGTACCATCCGCACCTGAATGGTTTCCCCTGCCATCAGGCTCACCACAGGCCCGGCACGGCCATCCACAAAGCCACGCTCATCCAGTTCCGGTTGCAGTGGATTGAAACGCCCCGGATTCTGGCGAACAAAGCGAACCGGAACGAATCGGTGCGCGTCGTAGATCTCGCGAACGAGCGGCTGGGAGGCTGCCGCCGAACTGACCTTGGCCGGCGATTTCACTCCGGCTGGCGTTGATGGTGGTACAGCGCATGGAGTCATCGTGCCGGGCGGGGCGTCGCCGCCGCCTGTCGCCAGCTTCACGACGAAGTCGGGATGAAACCGCTTGATCGTCGAGCTGGACAGATCACGGTGGAAACCATATTGCTGGCTCGTATCGATACTGCCGCCGACCATCTCATGGCGTTCGATTTCCCCGTTGGGCACCATTTCGCTATCTACCTGGAATTGCAAAATCGCATCCTCGATTTCGACATGATCCAGCTTGTCGTCAGGCACTTGATTCAGGCCATTGGATCGATACGGTTTGTCGTAGTAGCCCATGATCATCAGGCGCCGCTTGGCGCCTTGGATGCCCATGACTGTTGCACGGTCAGTGGCTTCGTCAGCGCTAAAGTCGCGCGGACGCAGGTGGATCATTGTTCCAAGAATCTGGAGTTCCCCGGTCAGGCCCGGCTGCAAACCCGGCAACAGAATCTGCCCGTTCGGCTCCGTCTGGCCTTCAATGTCGGGCTGCCCAGGAATACGCAGCTTGTACGGGATACCCGCTAACGCACGGTCTGCCTCGCTACCCGTTATGCCGGGATAGGCCTGGAAGTAAATGCGCAGCGGGCGTTGTGACAGTACGACTTTGCACACCGCACCGTCTGACTTCAGCTTCAGTTCCGGTGGAGGTGCAGACTTTTTCTTGGTGGTTCGTTGGCTCGTCATGGCTGAGTCACAGAATTTCGATTTTCAAGGTTTCGCTGTATTCGGCCAGATGCAGCGCGGTTTCGCCTTCGGCATTGGTCACGCCCTCGAACCGACTGCCATCGGCACGCGTGATGCGATACGGCTGATACCGCGCAATCTGATCGGAGCCTTCCCAATGCAGCTTGAAAAATCCTTCGTAGATCTTCCCGAAGCTGTCTGAAAACGGGATACGCACCGAATCCGCGCCCGCTTTGCTCCACTTCGCGCACTTCTCCTGGATCTGTCCGGTGGTTCCGTTCACGATACCGTCCGCGGTAATGCGAATGAACGAGCCACCCACTCCAATCCAAATCTCCTTGGACGCGTTCAGCACGATCTTCCCGTCAAGGCTGGTGACCGTCAGGTCCTTGAGCGCGGCGAGCGCCATCACGTCGTCTTGCGCCTGAATCTCGACCTTTCCCTGCGCCGCAACCAGCCGGATACCAAGCTTCGCAGCGAACAACGAAATCGCTCCCTTGATCGAGCCAATCAAAGATCTGCCAGATGACACACTCACGTCCCGGCCCGCCGTCACTGCATGGTCTCCTTGGCTTGCAATATGCACACCTTGGGCGGCGCTCATGCCGATACCCGACGCGCTCGCCAGCACGATGTCGGGGCGGCTCATTTCCGGAAACGGGTCCTCACTCGGGTCAACAACACCGCCTTTTATCGCTTCGGTCTGCATCTTGATAGCCTGCGTCGCGTCACGCTGGCTCACCCCTGCTTCCTGAGCGTTATGCCGCTGCGCCAGTTGCGCCAATTCCTCATGCAGTTCACTCGCCTGGGTCAAGCGAGCTACGGTCTCCCCCATATCTTTCGCCGGCGCGCTTGCCCCTTCCCGCGCCTCGGTCGTCACTAGCATCCCCCGGTTTGCCCGCACCACTCCGTGCGCTTCTGTCGCCATTTCGAACCCGACGCCACGCTCCTGCTGTCGCCCCGTGTCCCCTTCGATGCGGGTGTTGTACCCGAGGACCAATCTCGACTGCGCGTAATCGCTCGCAACCTGAACCTGGAGTTTTCCAGGTGTGTCATCAACCACCACCTGGTTAGACTGCCTGCCCGTCAGGCTCATGCTGCGCCAGCCCATTAATGCCTGGTTCTTCGGCAACTCCCACGGCGGCTGATTGAACTGGTTGACCTGACGATCAGACACATACGGCTTGTCGACATCGCCTTCGTGATAGCTCACCGTCACTTCCTGACCGATGCGAGGCAGCGCCACGAAGCCGAATCCGCTGCCCTGCCATGGCGACGACACCCGCACCCAGCAACTCGAGTTCTCGTTACGCTCGCCGAGTCGGTCCCAGATGAACTGGATTTTTACGCGTGCGTAACCATCGATCCACATGGGCTGGTTCTCTGGACCGACCACCACAGCGGTTTCCGGCCCGCAGTGCGGCTTTCGCTTCAGGCTGTTCCGGAAGAATGCGCGGGCTGGCTGCAACACGAAATCCGTTGCGCAGTGGTACGGTTCCCCACCGGTGGTTTCGTCGTTGTTACGAATATCGATTGTCGCCGCGACCACCAGATATTCGGCATTGGTACGCGTCTGTGGATGTCCTTCGAGGCAAAGCGTGTGCCCCGTCGCCATTCCACGCAGATTGCCGCGCCCCTTCGCGCGCAGGCTCCTGCAACGCTCGGCATCGACACGCACACCTGCCAGATACTGCGCCTCCAGCGCTTGATTATTCGGTGTCCCGGACAAGCCCATCGTGCCGGCTAACGGCTGAGAGTAGTCGCCCCAGCCATAATGTTCGGCGTTGCTGAATGAAACATCGCTGTACCGATCGACTGCATTCGATAGTATTGCCCGAGATTGCGTCGGATCGTAATCGATCAGACTAACCGCTCCGGCCGTGAGCACACGCGACACACTCAGGCGATGGACGTGCTCCTCGTCGACTCGTGTACCAGCGCGTGCATGATAGAGAATCGTGTCATACATGTTCCCGTGCGGCTTATGCGACCCAGGCGAGTCGCACAAGACCAACGTCGAGCCATCCATGAAGTAATAGATGCCCCATTCACACCACAACCGAGTCAGGAATTCGAAGTCCGATTCCCATACCTGCCGCACGTAGTCGCGTGTGGGATAGACACCTTTCAAGCCAATCGCACCAAGCCGCAATTCATATTTGAACGGATAAAGGCTCGAACCGAGAACCGCCCCTGTGATCTCGACAACGTTTTTGTTCTGAAAGATGCGGTTCTCACGGTTGAGCGTCGTGAGCCACAACCACGGCCGCACACTCATCTCGTAATATGCGCACCGATCGTCCTCACCGGTAAAAGTCAATTCGGTGATCAAGCCGACAATCTCGCGCTTGCCAGCGCCCTCGTTCCCCAACCCTGCACCGCCCGGCACGCCGGGGATGAAAGTCCCCTTGCCATCAAATTCAATCGCGATGGTCAGTTCGGTTCCAACCAGTTCGTCTGGCTTGATACGGTCGCGCGCCTCATAGACAGGCAACGTCGGCAAGCTCAATGTCTTGAGCTCCAGCGTAAATTCGTACAGATTTCCGAGCGCTTCTTCACCATGCAGCCTTACCGGCAGAAGGATGGACTGACCTGCCACGCCAGGAAGCGCGGCGCCCGAGATCGTTAAGACACGGGACTGCGTTGGTACGTACATGGACTCCCCTTCTCAAGCTTTACCGATTGATGCCATGACAGCGCCATGAAAATCCATTGCGTGCCAAAACCTGTTCCGACTCTTGCACCCGATTGCAGATACCTCGCGATTGATCTAGATCCCCGACGTCTCCATGGACATCGGTTGCTTCTCGCTACCGACTACCCTCTCACGCCCCACAACTCCAGCTTGAGCAACGGGAACTCACCTGCGACGTGCAGCGCGACGCCGCCGTGACGCACGACCTCCTCCCAAAGCGGCCCGCCCTGGGTCAATTCGTAATAGATGTAGCCCGCGTTGAATGGAATCTGCCGCGGCGGCACCGGCAGCGCCTCCAGGCCGATGCCCGGCAGGTGGCTACGCACGAGGCTCGGCAACTTCTCCGACGGCCCCGCCTTCGCCTGCGCAAGAAACTGCTGTTTCAACACATCGGCCGGCATTGCCGCGTGAACGGCCAGTACCAGAGACGCGAAACCCTGCATATCAACCGGATCGACCACCGCGTTGCGCATGCCGTGACCACGATCCTCGAGCACGATGCTCTGTGCGCTGCGCACCAACACGGCGTTGAGCAGCCGGTGCGTGTCGTCGACGACCGGTTTCAAGCACACGTGCGGCGTCGTATGCTGATATGGCGGGTGCGTCTCGAGCGGCCGGCGCGTGTCGGTTCGCAGATGCGTCGACAATTCGCCCGCCATGCCGATCAGCAGCGCGTACACGTCGGCCGGCGACGTCGCCGGCACGCGCAGCAGATGCTGCAGCAGCGGCTCGTAGCGGTTCAGAATCTGCAGCAGCAGGTAATCGGTAACTGTCGCCGCACTTGCGGTCGTCTCGTCGGTGCCGGCGAGCCGCTGCGCAAGCGCATTCGCGCGCAGGCGCGCGAGATCATGAATCTTTGTGACCCAGCTCGTCAGTAGGTCGCTCGCGCCGTAACCGGATACCGGCGGCACGAGCGTGTCGTCGAGCACGATGCTTCCGTCCGCGCGGATCGTCTTAACGCACGTGAGTGCGAGACCGATCCAGGCATCGCCAAGCTCCTTTTCCGGCAGCAGGCGTACGCGCAAATTCGACAGCTGCACCGATTCGGGCGCAAGACCGATCGAGTTCGTGTCGCGTAGCTCCGTGTCGAACACCTGATAGCGTGCGAGCGAATCGGGTGTGTTGTCGAAGGTGGTCTCTTCGCAATTCGGCAACCGGATGGGCACGGCCAGGTAGATGACCTGGTCGAGATGCTCCTGCCGAATCGTCAACGGCGGCGGCAACGGCGTGTTGCCCGGTGCATCGAACGGCGTGCCGTCAGCGAATACACCCGCAGCCGATTTGACGATGACCTTGCCAAGCGCGAGCGCCTCGATGTCCAGCGCGAAGTGCGTGAAACCAAAAAAGAACGGCGACAGCGGCACCGCGCGTTGATGCGCGTATTTCTCGAAATAGCGGTCCTGCTGCTGGAACAGCTGCGGACGGAAGAACAGCCCTTCCTGCCAGGCGACCTTGGCGTACCAGCTCATGCGTGCCGTCCGTTTTGTTGCGCGACATGTTTCATTTCTTGGCTTCCGTAATCCTGACAGCCTTGGCCTCGATATCGATGGTCAGTTTCAGCTTTGGCGTGAACAGGCGGTACCACGCCTTGTCCGGTGCGGCCGGCATTGCGTAGACTGCGCGCCATACCGTGTTCGGCAAGTCACGATAAGCCGCGATCACGCCGATGGTCTTCGTCGCCGGATCGGGCCGGCGTACGAGCGTCTGGTGCTCGCCAGGGCGCAACTGCAGTTCGTCGCGTTTCACAACGTCGTCGGCCAGCACCGTTTTGTCCTGGGTCTGCAGCGTAAAAAAATCGGCTGACTCGAAGGCACCGTCGCTCTTCAGTTCGTAGATGCGCACGACGATCGGCGCAGCCCTTCCCCGGTCGTCCGGATTGGCGTCGGGCAGCGCGTTCACGCGCATGTCGAGCCGAATCGGCTCCTTCGGCTTCGGCTCGCCACTGCTCGCGCAGGCGGAAAGCGCAAACGCGCAGGCGAGTGTGGTAACGGTCAGTAGCGAACGCATGCCGCGATGAACCCTCGTTGACAGTACGAGACACCCGACAACCGGCGGAGGCGATGCGCCTGCGCCAGTTGCGAGGCATCCACGTAATTACGCCTCCTTGTTGCCCTTGATGTCGAAGCTCGCGGTCACGGCGCCACCACTGCCGCCCTGCGCGTTCTGCACGACGTATTCCTGCTTGACCTTCGCGAACGACAACGACACCGATTCACGGCTCTTTTCCGCGTCGTTCTTGCTACCCGACGGTTTCACGCGCGTGACGATCACGTCGCTCATCGTGAGCTTCAGATATTCGAGCGGGTTGCCGCCGGCCTTGCGCATCACCAGCGTCGCCTGGTCGATGTGTTTACCCGTGAGCGCATACTTCATCAGGTTCGGACTTGCGCGGTCGATGTTGTGATCGAACGTCATATCCTTGACGGTCGCCTTGCCGGCACCGCCGCCGCTTCCGGCGTGCATCGTCGATTCCTGCTGGATATCCCACTCCCAGTTCAGAACCTCGATTTCGTCCTTGTGCTTGTCGTCAAGCGACTCGCCGTTGATGCCGTCGATCTTCAGGAAAATGTCCTGTGCCATGCGTAGTACTCCTATTGTTAAGTGATTGAAAACTGACTGATCGTCATCTACTGAAGCAGTTCGATGTCCGCCCCTGCCGGACCTACCGTATGGTTAAGCCGCTTCCTTGATCGACGGCAGCTTCGTCACGAGCCGCAGCGAGACAGTCAGCCCTTCGAGCTGGAAGTGCGGACGCAGGAAGAATTTCGAGTTGTAGTAGCCGGGGTTGCCCTCGACCTCCTCGACGACCACTTCAGCGGCCGCGAGCGGCCGACGGGCCTTCGTCTCCTGCGACGAGTTGGTTGGATCGGCGTCGACGTAATGCATGATCCATTCGTTCAACCACCGTTGCATGTCCTCGCGCTCCTTGAACGCGCCGATCTTGTCGCGGACGATGCACTTCAGGTAGTGCGCGAAGCGCGAGCACGCGAACAGGTACGGCAAGCGCGCGGACAGGTTCGCGTTGGCCGTCGCGTCCGCATCGTGATACTCGGCAGGCTTCTGCAGCGATTGGGCGCCGATGAAGGTCGCGTGATCGGTGTTCTTGCGGTGTACGAGCGGAATGAAGCCGTTCTTCGACAGCTCGGCCTCGCGCCGGTCCGAGATCGCGATTTCGGTCGGACACTTCATGTCGACTCCGCCATCGTCGGTCGGGAACGTATGGGTCGGCAGATTCTCGACCGTGCCGCCCGACTCGACGCCGCGAATCAGCGAGCACCAGCCGTACTGACCCTGTCTCGATTCCACGTACAGCAAGAAGTTTGATAACTTTTTGACTGTATGGAGAACAGAATGGCAGAGAAC
>NZ_CABVQK010000002.1 GCF_902499335.1 Burkholderia lata
CGCTCCGCCAGAAAATGAAGAAGCCCGCCTTGTGCGGGCTTTTTCATTTGCGTTCCCGGTTGCGCCCGCTGGCGGGCGCGTAACTTCCGGTCATCCGGCGTCGAGCCGCTACGAGAAATCCGCGATTGCATCCGCACGCGACTGCGCTATCGTGGCGGGATGCGTTCTTGACCCCTGCGCGATGCTCGATCCGACCGACCTGCGACTCCTGTATCAGCTCCGGCCCGCGGAGGCTGGCGATTTTCCGTTTGCCGAAGCGTTGACGCACGGCAACATGGGCGGCTATTACAAGCGCCATGGGCTCGTGTGGCGCAGCGACCTGTTCTACGCGAGCTGGCGCGAATCCGAAAACTTCATCCTCGAGGCCGACGGCGAGCGCATCGGCGTGCTGCGCGTGACCGAGGAGGGCGACTCGCTGCACATCCGCGACGTCCAGATCGCGGCCGGCCATCGCGGGCAGGGCGCCGGCACCTACATGCTCGACATGTCGCATCGCTGGGCGCGGGCGCGCGGGCTGCACGAACTGCAACTGCGCGTGTTCGTCGACAATCCTGCCGCGCGTCTCTACCTGCGCATGGGCTATCAGGTTGCCGGGTCGCGGCTCGCGCAACTTGGCTCGATCCGCCACATGGTGCGGCCGGTCTGAAGACCCGACGACCCGGAACCCGGCGTTCAGCGGACAGCGCCGATCGCGTCGTCGTCCGGGGTTTCGTCGTCCGCGAGCCTGCCTTCCGGGCCGCGATGCTCGTAGCCGCGCAGCATGAATGCGCGCGGGCTTTCGCCGAATGCACGCCGGAACATCGCCGAAAAGGCGCTCTGGCTCTGGTAGCCGAGTTCGCGCGCGATATGCGACAGCGGGCGGCCTTGGTTCAGCAGCGGAATGGCTCGCGCCAGCAGCGCCTGCTGGCGCCACTGCGAAAAGCTCACGCCGAGTTCCTGCTTGAAGAGCCGCGAAATCGTGCGCGTGCTCGCGCCGACCTCGCTTGCCCAATGTTCGAGCGACTCCGCATTTGCCGGATGCGCGAGTACCGATTCGCACAGCAAGCGCAGCCGTTTTTCGTCGGGCATCGGCACCGCGAGCGGCAGCGGTTCGGCGTGGCTCAGTTCGTCGAGCACGAGCCCGCACAGCAGGCGCTCGCGCGCAGTGCTCAGGTCGCGCGCGTCGAGCGCGACGATCAGTTCGCGCAGGAGTCCCGTCACTTCGACGACGCGGCACGCGTCGAGCCCGTCCGGCACGATCGACTCGTCGATATACAGCGTGCGCAAATACGCCTCTTCGACGATCACGACCTCGTGCGTCACGCGCGGCGGCACCCAGATCGCGCGGGACGGCGGCACCATCCATGTGGTGCCGGTCGTTGCGACGCGCAGCACGCCGCGCGACGCGTACGCGAGCTGCGCCCACGCATGCGTATGCAGCGGGATGCGATGCCCGGTATTGACCTGCCGTGCGCGCACGCGCATCGGATGGATGGCGGTCGGTGCGAACTCGGGCGGAATGTCGATGACGTACGGGTTCGGTACGTCGGCTTGGAACGGCGGGTTCATGGACGATTCGGGCAGCGCGGCGGCGATGCCGTTATTGTAGAAGGCGCCGCGAAAGTGCATGCGGCGGTTTGTCGGGCGATCATGCCGCGTTCGAATGAACTTTGTGTGGAGGCCTGGCGATTTCGGCCCGGCGCCGGGCGCGCGTGCGGGGTCGAACCATCGGGCCGGTATCGTGGTCTATCGATGCGCGGGCGATTTCGCAAGAATCGCGCGCGAACACGGCAATATGCGAATCAAAGAGGAGAACCACGATGCGTTACGTATTCGTCTACGGCACCTTGAGAAACGGAGAGGCCAACGACATCGGCCACGCGGCCGCCAGGCACGGGATTGCCGCGCCGACGCTGCTCGGCGCCGCCGCGCTGCCGGGCGAACTGTACGATTTCGGTACGTATCCGGGGATGATCGCCGGGTCGGCCGGCAAGTCGCTGGTCTGGGGCGACGTCTACGAGGTCGACGACCAGCTCGTTCCGGTGCTCGACGAAATCGAGCGCGTCTATCCGGGCGTCGACTCGCTGTTCAAGCCGGAAGAGGTGACCGTCGAGCTCGGTGGCCGGCAGTACGCCTGCCTTTACTATCCGGTCGCCGCACATGCGATTGCCGGGCGTCCGCGCATTGCGTCGGGCGACTGGGTTCAGCACCGGCGCGAGCGGGAAGCCGTCTGACCGGTTGCGTGGCAGTTGGCCCCGCTGCTAAAGAAAAAGCGCCCCTGTGGGGCGCTTTTTTGATGCCGTGATCGCATGCGACCGGCGCCGACGCCGGCACCGATCGCAGCGGGCAGCTACGTCAGATTTCCTCGTACAGCGGCAGCGTCAGGAATTCGGTGAAGCCTTCCGACGTCGACATCTGCTCGAAGATCGCAGCGGCGCGCTCGTACGGCTGCGTGTTGCCGCCGACCGAGCGCTTCACGTTGTCGAGCTCGGCCTTCGCGAAGTCACGCACGAGTTCGGCCGTGACCTTGCGGCCGTCGTCGAGCACGCCCTTCGGCGAACGGATCCATTGCCACACCTGCGACCGGGAGATCTCGGCCGTGGCCGCATCTTCCATCAGGTTGTGGATCGGCACGCAGCCGTTGCCGTCGAGCCATGCGCCGAGGTAGTGGATGCCGACGTTGATGTTGTTGCGCAGGCCGGCTTCGGTGATCGGCGCCTCAGGCTGGAAGTCGAGCAGGTTCTTGCCTTCGACCTGCACGTCGTCGCGCTGCTTCGCGATCTGGTTCGGCTTGTCGCCGAGCACCTTGACGAACTCTTCCATCGCGATCGGCACGAGGCCCGGGTGCGCCACCCAGCCGCCGTCGTAGCCGTCGGTCGCGTCGCGCTGCTTGTCCGAGCGCACGCCGCCCATGGCCTTGTCGTTCGCTTCCGGATCGTTCTTGATCGGGATCAGCGCGCTCATCCCGCCGATCGCCGGCGCGTTGCGCTTGTGGCAGGTCTTCAGCAGCAGGAGCGCGTACGCGCGCATGAACGGCACCGTCATCGTGATCTTCGAACGCTCGGCGAGGCAGAAGTCGCGGTCGTTCTTGAACTTCTTGATGGCCGAGAAGATGTAATCCCAGCGGCCGGCGTTCAGGCCCGAGCTGTGTTCGCGCAGTTCGTACAGGATCTCGTCCATCTCGAACGCGGCAAGGATCGTCTCGATCAGCACCGTCGCGCGGATCGTGCCGCGCGGCACGCCGACGCCTTCCTGCGCGGCGACGAAGATGTCGTTCCACAGGCGTGCCTCGAGATGACTTTCCATCTTCGGCAGGTAGAAGTACGGGCCCGAGCCGCGTGCGAGCAGTTCCTTCGCGTTGTGGAACAGGAACAGCGCGAAATCGAAGATGCCGCCGGACACGCGCTGGCCGTCGACCGTCACGTGCTTCTCGTCGAGGTGCCAGCCGCGCGGGCGCACGATCAGCGTCGCGACCTTGTCGTTCAGCTGGTACGACTTGCCGTTCTGCTCGAGCGAGATCGTGCGGCGCACCGCGTCCTTCAGGTTGATCTGGCCGTCGATCTGGTTCGTCCAGCTCGGCGCGTTCGAATCCTCGAAGTCCGTCATGTACGAATCCGCGCCCGAGTTCAGCGCGTTGATGATCATCTTGCGCTCGACGGGGCCCGTGATTTCGACGCGGCGGCATTGCAGGTCGGCCGGCAGCGGCGCGACCTTCCAGTCGCCTTCGCGGATCGCCTTCGTCTCGGCCAGAAAGTCGGGGCGCTCGCCCGCGTCGAGGCGTTTCGTGCGCTCGACGCGTGCCTGCAGCAGCGCCTGGCGGCGCGGCTCGAACGTGCGGTGCAGCGCCGCGACGAGTGCAAGCGCTTCGGGCGTCAGGATTGCTTCGTAACCCGGCTTGATTTCGCCGGTGATCGCCATGCCTTGCGGCAGCGTGATCGGGGTGCTCATGAGTCTCATCTCCTTGGTCGGTCAGTTGCGGTTTCGGTGAAGGGGGAAGGCGGCAGCGCTGCGAATGTCATGCACCCGGGCCGGGGCGCGTGCGGTTCGCGGGTCTGCCGGACGGAGCCGGGGTGGCGAGGAATGCGAGCAGGTCGGCCATGCCGGTGCCCGTGCCGTCGGGCGGCGCGCCGAGTTCCTCGGCGGGCGCGCCCGTGCGGTTGAGCCAGAACGTCGTGTAGCCGAACCAGACGGCGCCGGCGACGTCCCATGCGTTCGACGACACGAACACGATGCCGCGCCGGTTCGGTCCGAACGCGTCGGTGCCGAGCGCGTAGGCGGCCGGGCTCGGCTTGTACGCGCGCACGGTGTCGGCCGACAGCACGCGATCGAACAGCCCGGACATGCCGGCGCTCTTGATCGCGATGTCGAGCATCTGCGGCGTGCCGTTCGACAGGATCCCGAGCGGCGGGCGCGGGTCGAGCGCGCGCAGCTTGCGCAGCGCGGGCACCGTATCGGGATAGGTGGACAGGCACGCGTATTCGTCCATCAGCCGCTTCTCGGCCGCGCTGTTCAGCGCGAGCCCGAGCCGGCGCGCGGCGAACCGCAGCGCATCGAGCGTGATGTCCCGGAACGGGCGATAACGCGCGCCGGCCGGATCGGCGAGCGTGCGCAACTGCGAGTATTCGATTTGCTTGCGTCGCCACAGCTGCGACAACCGTTCCCCGTGACCGGGAAACATCTGCTCCGCCGCGGCCAGGACCGCACGCACGTCGAACAACGTGCCGAATGCGTCGAAGAGGATTGCGTCGGGAGAGGAGAGTGTCGTTGTGGCCGACATAGCCTTGCGCTCCAGTTTCAGAGGTCCGGTGAATTCTATTCGTGATCGTATGCGCTAAAAAAGACGCTAATCATCACTTGATCTTTTACTTTCATATACCTAATCTGGAGCGGTTTAAGCTATTTGAAGGGCGGCAGCGCCGCCCGTGCGAGTCATGGACCGGTTCAAGCAGATCGAAACGTTCGCTGCGGTCGCGGCGAAGGGCAGCCTGTCGGCGGCCGCGCACGCGGAAGGCGTCGCACCGGCGATCATCGGCCGCCGCCTCGATGCGCTCGAGGAGCGGCTCGGCGTGAAGCTGCTGGTGCGCACGACGCGCAAGCTCACGCTGACGTTCGAGGGCTCGGCGTTCCTCGAGGATTGCCAGCGCGTCATCAACGACATGCAGAACGCGGAGGCGAGCGTGTCCGCCGGCGGCGTCAAGGCGAGCGGCCACCTGCGCATTTCTGCGCCGGCCGGCTTCGGCCGGCGGCACGTCGCGCCGCTCGTGCCCGAATTCAGCGTCGGTCATCCGGATGTATCGGTCACGCTCGACCTGTCCGACCGGATGGTCGACCTCGTCAACGAAGGGTTCGATTGCGCGGTGCGGCTCGGCGAGCTGCCCGACTCGTCGCTCGTGTCGCTGAAGCTCGGCGAGAATCGCCGCGTGTGCGTCGCCGCGCCCGCGTACCTCGTACGGCGCGGCACGCCGGCCACGCTCGCGGAACTGGCGCGGCACAACTGCCTCGCGCTCGCGGCCAACGCGAACCAGCAACGCGGCTGGGCGTTCCAGGAGGACGACAAGGTCGTGTCGATCCGCGTGAACGGCACGATGGAATGCTCGGACGGCGCGGTGCTGCACGAGTGGTGCCTCGCCGGTCATGGCCTGGCGTGGCGCTCGTGGTGGGAGGTCGGCGAGGACATCGCGGCCGGCCGGCTCGTCAGCGTGCTCGACGCATTCGCCGCTCCACCGATCGGCATTCACGCGGTGTTTCCGCAACGCCGGCATCTGCCGCTGCGCGTGCGGCTGTTTCTCGATTACCTGAAGCACACCTACGAACAGCCCGGATATTGGGGCGAATAGGCCGCGCATGCCCGCGCGTTTCCGATATGAGGGCGAACCCGCTGCCGGCGCCGGTTGGGCGGTTTCGCGCACTACACTCGTAGGAGGCATGACCGACGCGTCGCGGCCGGCTCGGATGGGATCGCGGCGCGCGGAGTGCGATTGACGAAGGAGAGCGCGATGTTCCGGCACATCCTCGTTCCAACCGACGGTTCCGAACTGTCGCAGAAGGCAATCGACGGCGCGATCGACCTGGCTCGGGCGGTCGGTGCACGTGTGACGGCCTACGCGTGCCTGCCGCAGTATCCGTACTCGCCGTTTTCCGAAGTGATCATCGAGCCGCCCGCCGATTTCCGGGCGCGCAGCGAACGCGAGGCGCGTGCGCATCTCGACGAGGTCGAATCGGCCGCGAAGGCGGCCGGCGTCGATTGCGACACCTGGACGAGTGTGCATCCGTCGCCGTATCTCGGCATCATCGAGGCGGCCGAACGCGGCGGCTGCGACGTGATCTTCATGGCGTCCCACGGACGCCGCGGGCTCGGCAGCTTGCTGATCGGCAGCGAGACGCAGCGCGTGCTGACCCATACGAAAATTCCGGTGATCGTCTATCGGTAGGGCGGCGCCCTGGAAAAAGGGCGCGCCGGGCGGAGCCGGCGCGCGTCGTTGCTGGCGGCCCGCAGGCCGCGCGGCCGGTCGCGCGATCGGTATCGCGCGCCTGCCGTCTCCTCCCTGATTTTTGTTCGGTGGCCGATGCCGCACCGTCGCGAGACGGGGCGGACATCAGCATGACGCGTGGCGCGTCGTGTCCTGCTTATGCGACCTTCTTGCCGTCGAAGAACTGCTCGTCTTCGGTCGAGCCGTGCAGCGCGGTGGTCGATGCTTCGCGCTCGACCGTCTGCGTCACTGCGTCGAAGTAGCCGGTGCCGACTTCGCGCTGGTGCTTGACGGCCGTGAAGCCCTTGTCCGCCGCCGCGAACTCGGCCTGCTGCAGTTCGACGAACGCGCTCATCTGCGTGCGGGCATAGCCGTGCGCGAGGTTGAACATCGAGTAGTTCAGCGCATGGAAGCCGGCCAGCGTGATGAACTGGAACTTGTAGCCCATCGCGCCGAGTTCCTTCTGGAACTTCGCGATCGTTGCGTCGTCGAGATTCTTCTTCCAGTTGAACGACGGCGAGCAGTTGTACGACAGCAGCTTGCCCGGGAACTGCTTGTGGATCGCTTCCGCGAACTTCTTCGCGTACTCGAGATCCGGCTTGCCCGTTTCGCACCAGACCAGGTCGGCGTACGGTGCGTATGCGAGACCGCGCGAGATCGCCTGTTCGATGCCCGGCTTCGTGCGGAAGAAGCCTTCCACCGTGCGCTCGCCCGTCAGGAACGGCTTGTCGTTGTCGTCGACGTCGGACGTGATCAGGTCGGCCGCTTCTGCGTCGGTGCGGGCGACCAACACGGTCGGCGTGCCCATCACGTCGGCCGCGAGACGCGCTGCCGACAGCTTCGCGACGGCTTCGCGCGTCGGCACGAGCACCTTGCCACCCATGTGGCCGCACTTCTTCACCGAAGCGAGCTGGTCCTCGAAGTGGACGCCCGACGCGCCGGCTTCGATCATCGCCTTCATCAGTTCGA
Organism: Burkholderia lata; assembly: GCF_902499335.1. Taxonomy (GTDB): domain Bacteria; phylum Pseudomonadota; class Gammaproteobacteria; order Burkholderiales; family Burkholderiaceae; genus Burkholderia; species Burkholderia lata_B. The sequence goes on from NZ_CABVQK010000002.1 coordinate 7,419, forward strand.
ACGCATTCAGCACGCCGCCGAAGCCGGCTTCCGCGTCAGCGACGATCGGTGCGAAGAAATCGACGTAGCCTTCGTCGCCCGGGTTCTTGCCTTCCGACCACTGGATCTGGTCGGCGCGCGTCAGCGTGTTGTTGATGCGCTTCACGACGAGCGGCACCGAGTTTGCCGGGTACAGCGACTGGTCCGGGTACATTTCGCCCGCGACGTTCGCGTCGCCGGCCACTTGCCAGCCGGACAGGTAGATGGCCTTCAGGCCGGCCTTCACCTGCTGCATCGCCTGGTTGCCGGTCAGTGCACCGAGTGCGTTGACGAACGGCTCGTTGTTGATGAGGCTCCACAGCTTTTCCGCGCCGCGCTTGGCGAGCGTGTGCTCGATCGGGATCGAACCGCGCAGGCGGACCACGTCCTCAGCCGAGTAGCTGCGCTTGGTGTCCTTCCAGCGCGGATCGGTTTCCCATTGCTTTTGCAGTTCCTGTGCCTGTTGCTGACGCGACATGATGAGCTCCTTGATGCGGTGCGATGCCTGATAGGTTGACTCTGACGGTGGTGAGGCTGTTCTCGAAGCCGGGAGCGGTGTGTTCCGGTTCGTGAGGTCTTGTATAAGAGTCTAGGCAAATCGACCGGAGCGGGACAGGGGGCTTTCAGAGGAGTGGGGTAAATTTTTAGTTGTTTTAAATCAATATCTTGAAATTGCAATTTCGGGATAAGAAATGCTTTTTCCCATCCCGCAATCGCCTGGGTTGTGCCACGCAGCATGATTTTTTACGACACAAAAAAATTTTCCGCATCGTGAAATGTGGGGCGGGGCGAAAAAAAACCGGCGCAGATGCGCCGGTTGGCTGGATGGGCAGGGCGGCTATTCGCCGGTTTGCCCTCCGTGGGGCGGCCGGTGGCCGCCCGTGCGTGCTTACGACGCGGAGTTGCTGCGACGCGGGCCGCCGCTGCGCTGGCCGTCGCGACGCGGGCCGCCGTCACGGCTGCCGCCCGGCTTGCCGCTCCAGCCGCCGCCATTGCCGCCGCCGTAGCTGCGGCCGTTGCCGTTACCGTTGCCGTTGCCGCCATAACCACCGCCCGGCTTGCCGCCGAAACGGCGACCGCCGTTACCGCCACCCGGACGGCCGCGGCCACCGTTGCCGCCGTTGCGCGGGGGGGCCTTGCGCGGCTCGAAACCTTCGACCACGTTGACCGGCAGCGGCGAGCGCACGAAGCGCTCGATGCGCTTGAGCGCGCCTTGCTCGGCGTGGTGCACGAGGCTCACCGCGGTACCCGAACGGCCGGCACGGCCCGTACGGCCGATCCGGTGCACGTAGTCTTCCGCGAACTTCGGCAGGTCGTAGTTGAACACGTGCGTGATGCCCGGGATGTCGATGCCGCGTGCCGCGACGTCGGTTGCCACCAGCACGCGCACGCGGCGCTCGCGCAGCGCACGGATCGTGCGGTTACGCGCGCCCTGCGGCAGGTCGCCGTGCAGCGCGGCCGATTCGAAGCCCGCGTCGGCGAGGCGGCCGGCCAGCTGGTCGGCGTCGATCTTGGTTGCCGTGAAGATGATCGCCTGGTCGAGCGCGTCGTCGCGCAGCAGGTGATCGAGCAGGCGATCCTTGTGATCGCGGTCGTCGACGTAGTGCACGGTCTGCGCGATGTTCGTACGCGATTCGAGGCGCTGCTGGATCTCGATGCGTTCCGGATCCTTCAGCAGGCGGCCCGTCAGCGAACCGATCTTGCCGTCGAGCGTGGCCGAGAACAGCATCGTCTGGCGCGACTCGGGCGTCGCGGCGACGATCGTTTCGATGTCGTCGATGAAGCCCATGTCGAGCATGCGGTCGGCTTCGTCGAGCACGAGCATCTTCAGTTCGGACAGGTCGATACGGCCGCGCTCGAGGTGGTCGAGCAGACGGCCCGGCGTGGCGACCAGGATTTCCGGGTTCTTCGCGAGCAGCATCAGCTGCTGGCCGTAGGCGACGCCGCCGAGGATGCTGACCGTGCGCAGGCGCTTCAGGTGCTTGCCGTAGGTCGATGCGGCCGTGGTGACCTGCATCGCGAGTTCACGGGTCGGCGTCAGCACGAGCAGGCCCGGGCGCGCGACGGGTTGCGGGCGGCGCACGCGGCGGTCGCCCTGGTTCGGTTCGCGCGGCGCGCGCGGTTGCTGCGCCTGCGTCTTCTGGAGCTGCGCGAAACGTTCGATCGCGGGCAGCATGAATGCAGCGGTCTTGCCCGAACCGGTCGGGCTCGAGACCAGCAGGTCGCGGCCGGCGATGCCGGCCGGAATCGCGCGCTGCTGGACCGGCGTCGGCTTCACATAGCCGGCGGCCTGCAGCGCGGAGACGATCTCCGGCGACAACCCGAGCGACGCGAAGCTCGGCTCGTCCGACGCCGGTTCGACCGCGGCCGGTGCGGCGGCGTCGTCGAGACCGAGCGCCTGGTCGGCGATCGCGTTGAGCGGGCTGGAGTTGATGCTCGAAGTCATAACAATCCTTGAAACACAGTGGGTGAAACGTCGGCGCCAATCGCGCATACCCAAGTCGTCGGATTCAGCGAGCAAATCGGGAAACGGGTGCAATCCGCCGAACCTTCAGCGGATGAGGCATTAGAAGCTGTTTTGGGTGCGGCGCGCTTCAGGAGCGGGGCCGCCAGCCTGATAAGTGACGACCGCGAAGGTCGAAGCAGGAGGGGACAGGTTCTAAACCGGATTGGAGCTTAACGCTACGAGGCGTCAGGCCGGACGGCTTGCGGGCCGAGCGCGGAGGGTGACGCAGGCCGCATTATAAAGAGATTTGCTGCGCTGCGCCACTGATTTGATTGCCTATTGCGGCCGGGGGCGATTCGGTCAGGAAGCCGTGCCGTTCTTCAGCGATTCGACGAGTTCGACGTACTGCTGCTTGGCCGCGTCCTGCGACGTGCCCTTCAGCGCATCCCATGCGTCGTACTTGTATTTGCCGACGATGTCGGTGAAGCCCGGCTTGTCGCCATGGGCGTCGCCGTCGGTCGCCTGCTTGAAGAGCGCATACAGGCGCAGCAGGGTCAGGTTGCCCGGACGTTCCGTCAGTTGCTTGACGTCGATCTGGGCCTGGTCGAATTGGGCGGTGAGTTCGCTCATCGGGTGTCTCCGTAAGGGTTTCAGGTCGGGCGATCTTAACAAGCGGACCGCCGCGCGGGGTCGAGCGATCCTTCCAAACCGCCGCCGGCGCGGCGCGCGCGCACGGATCGGGCCCGATCGCCCGTGGGAGCGGGGCGCCGCATTACAATGTCGCCCATGACGCAAACAGTGCTCCTCGCCATCGATACGTCGACCGAATACTGCTCGGTCGCGCTGCTGCGCTCGGCCCACGCCGATGACGCCGTTTCCACCCCGCAAACCTGGGTCCGCCACGAGCTGACGGGCGCCGTGTCGAGCACGCGCGTGCTGCCGGCCATCCAGGAGCTTTTCGCCGAATCGGGGCTGACGCTCGCCGATTGCGACGCGATCGCGTTCGGCGCGGGCCCCGGCTCGTTCACGGGCCTGCGCACCGCGACGGGCATTACCCAGGGTCTCGCGTTCGGGCGCGGGCTGCCGGTCGTGCCGATCGGCACGCTGCTCGCGTGCGCCGAGCACGCGCGGCTGCGCGCGCCCGGCACGACCCGCGTGCTGGCCGCGCTGGATGCGCGGATGGACGAAGCCTACTGGGCGGATTTCGCGTGGGACGACAGCGCCGGCGACTGGCTCACGCTGCATCCGGCTTCGCTCGATGCGCCGGGTGCCGTCGGCGTGCCCGATGCGCCGTTCACGCTCGCGGGCAATGCGGCCGCCGCATTCGGCGCGCAGTTGCCGGCCGCGGCGCACGCGGCCGTGATCGACGGCGACGCGATGCCGCACGCGCTGGCGGTCGCCCATGCCGCGCTGCGCGCGTTCCGTGCCGGCCGTGCAGTGCCGGCCGATCAGGCCGCGCCGGAGTACGTGCGTGACAAGGTTGCGCAGACCACCGCCGAGCGCGTCGCGGCACGTGCCGCGCAGACGGGCGGAGCGAAGGGATGACGGGTGTACTGCTGAGCGACCGCTATCTGGCGCCGATGACGGATGCGGATCTCGACGAGGTCGTCGCGATCGAGCACGTCGCGTACGAATTCCCGTGGAGCCGCGGCAACTTCGAGGATTCGTTGCGCAACGGCTATCTGGGCGTGTGCCTGCGGCACGTGACGGGTTCGCTGGTCGGCTATTGCGTGCTGATGCCCGTGGTCGACGAGATGCACCTGCTGAACCTGTGCGTCGCGCCGGCGGCGCAGTGCGCGGGCGCGGGCCTGGCGCTGCTGCGCGAGGCCGTGCGCATTTCGCGCGCGGAAGGGCTCGACGGCGTGCTGCTCGAGGTGCGGCCGTCCAATCCGCGCGCGATTCATCTGTACGAGCGTTTCGGCTTCTTGACGATCGGCCGGCGCAAGAATTATTACCCGGCGAAGCATCGCAGCCGGGAGGACGCGATCGTGATGCGTCTGACGCTGAACAAGGACGAAGGGGACGCGCATGGCATGGGCTGAAGCGGCGCTCGAGGAAATGGGCCTCGCGCAGATCTGGGTACGGCGCGGGCAAAGCGCGGATGAAGGCGTCGACGAGCGCGCGGCAGCCGAAGCGCCCGCCGCGGCGCAAACCGGCGCGGCGCACGCCGCACCGGCCGTCGCGACCGAGCGACCTGCGCGGATCGCGCGTACGCCGGTGCAGGACGAGGCGCCGCCGACAGTGGCGCGGAGCGGCGATGCTTCGCCGGCTCGCGAGCCGGTCGCTCCGTCAAGCCGTGTCGGCGGCGGCGATCGCGCACCGGTCGCGTCGGCCGACACGATGCCGCCGATGGACGACATGCCGCCTGCCGGCCCCGACGATTTCGCGTGGTTCGATGCGGCGCCGCCGGGCGACCCCGTGCCGGCGGCCGAATCGCGTCCCGCCGGTACGCCGGTTGCCGCGCTCGACTGGGATGCGCTGGCCGCGCGCGTGGCCGACTGCACGCTGTGCCGGCTGTGCGAGAAGCGCACCAACACCGTGTTCGGCGTCGGCGACCGCGAAGCGGACTGGATGCTGATCGGCGAAGCGCCGGGAGAGAACGAGGACAAGCAGGGCGAGCCGTTCGTCGGCCAGGCCGGCAAGCTGCTCGACAACATGCTGCAGTCGCTGTCGCTCAAGCGTGGCGAGAACGTGTACATCGCGAACGTGATCAAGTGCCGGCCGCCCGGCAACCGCAACCCGGAGCCGGACGAGGTCGCGAGCTGCGAGCCGTATCTGCAGCGCCAGGTCGCGCTCGTGAAGCCGAAGCTGATCGTCGCGCTCGGCCGCTTCGCCGCGCAGACCCTGCTGAAGACGGACGCGAGCATTGCGTCGCTGCGCGGCCGCGTGCATGAGTACGAAGGCGTGCCGGTGATCGTGACCTACCACCCGGCGTACCTGTTGCGCAGCCTGCAGGACAAGTCGAAGGCGTGGGCCGACCTGTGCCTCGCGCGCGACACGTTCCGGCGCGCAGACGGCGCCGACGCGAACGGGCCGGCCGGACAATGACGGCCGGCGCGGCGTTCGCATTCGTCGATACGCTGCACGACGTCGCGGTTCGGGATCTGGGCTGGCTGCTGGCCAGCCCGAGCCTGCTCACCGCGGTACCGGACGCGCCGCTTGCGCGCCCATGGCTGGATGCGGCCGGGCAGTCGGCCGTCGAAGCCTGGCTCGCCGCGCTCGATGCGCAGCCCGAGCCGCTGCATCGCGCGCTCGACGGGTTCCGGCCGACGCGGCTCGGCCGCTACGCCGAATGTCTGCTCGAGTATTTCCTGACGCACGGGCCGGTGCTGCGGCTCGTCGCGGCCAATCTGCCGTTGCGCAGCAACGGCAAGACGCTCGGCGAAGTCGATTTTCTCGTCGATGCACCGGACGGACAGCGCCTGCACTGGGAACTCGCGGTGAAGTGCTACCTGTGCGCGCCGGTGCAAGCCGGCGCATCGCTTGCCGATTTCGTCGGCCCCAACCTCGTCGACCGGTTCGACCGCAAGCGCAGCCGGTTACTTGAGCACCAACTGCGGCTCGGCGATCGCGACGGGTTTGCGCGGCTCGGCTACGGCGCGCCGTCCGACGCGCAGATGTTCATCAAGGGCTGGTTGTTCTATCCGTACGGCGCGCCGTTGCCGCCGGTGTCCGCGGAAATCGCGCCGGATCACCCGCACGGCTTCTGGCTGACGCACGCGCAGTGGCCGGCGTGGGCGGCCGCGCAGCGTGCCGGCATCGCATGGAGCGTGTTGCCGCGGCTGGCGTGGTTGGCGCCGAGACGTGCTGCCGCCGATACCGGATTCGAACCCGAGCCGCTGGCGGCCGCTCTGGAGCTGCCGCCCGTGCTGACGGCGCGCGAAGCCCCCGCGTTGATCGGCATTCATGAAAAGGGCAGTGACGGCACGTGGCGCGAAACGGCGCGCGGCTTCGTCGTGCCGGACGACTGGCCGGTACGCGCACAGGCGTTCGCGGCGCAGGATCACTGACGCCGCGTCACCCGGTGCTTACCACCAGCGATGGAAGTGATGGACAGGGCCGACGCCGTGGCCGACGTCGAGGCGGCCGCTCGCGGTGATCGCGCCGGTCAGGTAGGTCTTGGCTTCGCGCACCGCGCTTTCGAGGTCGGGCTGCTGAGGCAGCAGCGCGGCGATCGCCGACGACAGCGTGCAGCCGGTGCCGTGCGTGTTGCTGACCGGCACGCGTGCGCCGCCGAGCCGCACGGTGCGCGTCGCTTCGACGAGCCAGTCGGGGCTCGCGGACGCGTCGGGCAGGTGGCCGCCTTTCATCAGCACGGCGCGCGCGCCCGTCTGCAACAATGCCTGGCCTTGCCGGACCATGTCGTCTTCGGTGGTTGCGGGCACATCGTTAAGCAGCGCGGCCGCTTCGGGCAGGTTCGGCGTCACGACCGTCGCGAGCGGCAGCAGCGCATCGCGCAACGCGTCGACCGCATCGGGCGCGAGCAGCGCGTGCGAACTCTTCGAGATCATCACCGTGTCGAGCACGACGAAGCGCGGCGCGTAACGGCGCAGCGCGTCGGCGACCGCGTGCACGATCGCCGCATTCGCGAGCATCCCGATCTTGACCGCGTCGATGCGGATATCGCCGAACACCGCGTCGAGCTGCGCGGTCACGAATGCCGCGTCCGGCGCATGCACGCCCGTCACGCCACGCGTGTTCTGGGCGGTCAGCGCAGTGACCACGCTTGCGCCATACGCGCCGAGCGCGGAAAAGGTCTTCAGGTCGGCCTGGATGCCTGCGCCGCCGCCCGAATCGGAGCCGGCGATCGTCAGGATGTTGGGTATCGGGTGCGTCATGAGGGCAACGCGCCGGTTCGAGGACCGGCGCCGGCGGACGGAAACGGGAAGTGTAGCGTCAGTGCCGCGATTCGCCGATCAGCGCGACCGAGTCGAACTGACGCTGGTTCGCCTGGTGGCGGCGCATCACGAGCCACATCGTCAGGCAGACGAACGTGCCGAACAGCACGATCACGACGCCGACCGGCACGTCGAGCCACACGAGCACCGCATACAGGCACAGCATCACGAGCACCGACAGGTTCTCGTTGAAGTTCTGCACCGCGATCGAGTGGCCGGCCGACAGCAGCACGTGGCCGCGATGCTGCAGCAGCGCGTTCATCGGAACGACGAAGTAGCCGGACAGCGCGCCGACGCACATCAGGAAGATGTACGCGATGATCAGGTACACGGGCATGCGCAGGTGGCCGAAGTGCACGACCCAGTTCGACGGGAACAGGTCGCGCGTATAGAACGCCATCAGCATCACCGCGATGCCCATGATGATGCCGACGGGCAGCACGGTCAGCGACTTCTTCAACGGGATCCGGGCGGCGGCGGCGATTGCGCCCGCCGCGACGCCGACGGCGACCACGGCCTGCAGGATCGCGCCTTCCGACAGCGACATGCCGAGCGACACTTCAGCCCACTTCAGCACGATGAACTGCAGCGTCGCGCCCGCGCCCCAGAACAGCGTCGTGACCGCGAGCGAGATCTGGCCGAGCTTGTCGCGCCACAGCACCATGAAGCAGTCGGCGAAATCGGTGAGGAGCTTGACCGGGCCGCGTTCCTGCTTCGGGTAGCGGGCGCCGGTATCGGGAATGCGCAGGTTGAACAGCGCGGCGATCACGTAGATCGCCATGATGATCGCCATCGCCGCTTCGGCGGGCGTGCTGATCCAGGCGGGTGTGTGCGCGATCACGTGCGACGCGATGTGCGGGCTGATCAGCGCACCGCCGAGCACGGTGCCGAGGATGATCGAGCTGACGGTCGTGCCTTCGATCCAGCCGTTCGCCGCGACCAGCCGGTCGGCCGGCAGCAGCTCGGTGAGGATGCCGTATTTCGCGGGCGAGTAGGCCGCCGCGCCGAAGCCGACGATCCCGTACGCGATCAGCGGGTGGGCGCCGATCAGCATGATCATGCAGCCGACGACCTTGATCGAGTTGGTGATGAACATCACGCGGCCCTTCGGGCGCGAATCCGCGAAGGCGCCGACATAGGCCGCCAGCACCACATAGGACAACACGAAGAACAGCTTCAACAGCGGTGTCATCCAGTTGGGCGCGTGGAGGTCTTTCAGCAGGGCGATGGCGGCGATGAGAAGCGCATTGTCGGCCAGCGACGAGAAAAACTGCGCGGCCATGATGGTGTAAAAACCTTTTTTCATCTGATGCGATGCTTTCGTCGCTGCGGCAGGGCCGCGTAGGCCGCCTGGTATGCGATCGGCTTATTCCGTTCGAAATGGGTTGTGCGCACGGCTTTATAACATGAAAATACGCCAATTCGGACTAGCAAGATTCCCCGATCGTTCCGCAAATTGTCGGCTTCAGTGCTCAAAAGGCGCGGTAAGCTGATGATTCGCAAGCGTCTTTACGTAAATTTCCCATGCCGCGCCCGATCTCCGCCACCATCCATACCGCCGCTCTCGCGAACAATCTCTCCGTCGTCCGCCGCTTTGCCGGCCCGTCCAAGGTCTGGGCGGTCGTCAAGGCCAACGCGTACGGTCACGGTCTCGCGCGTGCGTTTCCCGGCCTGCGCGGCACCGACGGCTTCGGCCTGCTCGACCTCGACGAGGCCGTCAAGCTGCGTGAGCTCGGCTGGGCCGGCCCGATCCTGCTGCTCGAAGGGTTCTTCCGCTCGACCGACATCGACGTGATCGACCGCTACAGCCTGACGACGACCGTCCACAATGACGAGCAGATGCGGATGCTGGAAACGGCGCGGCTGTCGAAGCCCGTCAACGTGCAGCTCAAGATGAACAGCGGGATGAACCGGCTCGGCTACCTGCCGGAAAAATACCGCGCCGCATGGGAGCGTGCCCGCGCGTGCCCCGGCATCGGCCAGATCACGTTGATGACCCATTTTTCGGATGCCGACAACGAGCGCGGCGTCGCCGAGCAGCTCGCGACGTTCGAGCGCGGCGCGGAAAACATCGCCGGCGCGCGCAGCCTCGCGAATTCCGCGGCCGTGCTGTGGCATCCGGCTACGCACTTCGACTGGGTGCGCCCGGGGATCGTGCTGTACGGCGCGTCGCCGTCCGGGCTGTCGTCCGACATCGCCGATACCGGGCTGAAGCCTGCGATGACGCTCGCGTCCGAGCTGATCGCGGTGCAGACGATCGGGAAGGGGCAGGCCATCGGCTATGGCTCGACGTTCTCCGCGCAGGCGCCGATGCGGATCGGCGTGGTCGCGTGCGGCTACGCGGACGGCTATCCGCGGGTCGCGCCCGAAGGCACGCCCGTGATCGTCGACGGCATCCGTACGCGGATCGTCGGCCGCGTATCGATGGACATGATTACCGTCGACCTGACCCCGTGCCCGCAGGCCGGCGTCGGCGCGCGCGTCGAGCTATGGGGCAATGCCCTGCCGATCGACGACGTCGCCCGCCATTGCGGCACGATCGGTTACGAGCTGATGTGTGCGGTCGCCGGCCGCGTGCCCGTGCGCGCGGAATAAGGGCGTCGCGCGTGGCCAAACAGAAAACCGTATACGTCTGCAGCGAGTGCGGCGGACAGACCCCGAAGTGGCAGGGCCAATGCCCGTCGTGCCAGGCCTGGAACACGCTGGTTGAATCGGTCGCCGAGGCGCCCGCAGCCCATCGTTTCCAGTCGCTCGCTAAGCGGGCGCCCGTCCAGCGTCTCGTCGACATCGAAGCGGCCGACGTGCCGCGCTTCTCGACCGGCATCGGTGAATTCGACCGCGTGCTCGGCGGCGGGCTCGTGCCGGGCGGCGTCGTGCTGATCGGCGGCGACCCGGGCATCGGCAAGTCGACGCTGCTGCTGCAGTCGCTCGCCGACATCGCGAGCGAGCGGCGCGCGCTCTATATCAGCGGCGAGGAATCGGCCGCGCAGATCGCGTTGCGCGCGCAACGGCTTGCGCTGCTCGACGGCGGGGCGCCGGCGGATGAACTGAAGCTGCTCGCCGAGATCCAGCTCGAGAAGATCCAGGCCGCGATCGACGCGGAACGGCCGGACGTGGCCGTCATCGATTCGATCCAGACCGTCTATTCGGAGGCGCTCACGTCGGCGCCGGGTTCCGTCGCGCAGGTGCGCGAGTGCGCGGCGCAGCTCACGCGCATCGCGAAGCAGTCGGGCACCGCGATCATCATGGTCGGGCACGTGACGAAGGAGGGCAACCTGGCCGGCCCGCGCGTGCTCGAGCACATCGTCGACACGGTGCTGTACTTCGAAGGCGACACGCATTCGTCGTTCCGGCTCGTACGCGCGTTCAAGAACCGCTTCGGTGCGGTCAACGAGCTCGGCGTGTTCGCGATGACCGAGCGCGGGCTGCGCGGTGTCGCGAATCCGTCCGCGCTGTTCCTGTCGCAGCACGAGCAGGTCGTGCCCGGCTCGTGCGTGCTCGTCACGCAGGAAGGCACGCGCCCACTGCTCGTCGAAGTCCAGGCGCTCGTCGATACGGCGCACGTGCCGAACCCGCGCCGGCTCGCGGTCGGCCTCGAGCAGAACCGGCTCGCGATGCTGCTCGCGGTGCTGCACCGGCATGCGGGCATCGCGTGCTTCGATCAGGACGTGTTCCTCAATGCCGTGGGTGGCGTGAAGATCACCGAGCCGGCCGCCGACCTCGCGGTGCTGCTGGCGATCCATTCGTCGATGCGCAACAAGGCGCTGCCGAAAGGGCTGATCGTGTTCGGCGAAGTGGGGCTGGCGGGCGAGATCCGGCCGTCCCCGCGCGGGCAGGAGCGGTTGCGCGAAGCGGCGAAGCTCGGTTTCACGTCCGCGCTGATTCCGAAGGCGAATGCGCCGAAGCAGCCGATCGAAGGGCTGAACGTGATGGCGGTCGATCGGCTCGAACAGGCGATCGACCGCGTGCGCGATCTCGAGTGACCGGCCCGGCAGGCGCCCGGGCCAAGCGCGCGGGCGATCTGTCGCGTAATTCGTTGTAAAGAATATGTAGGGTTCTGTAACCCGCCGGACATTGCTTTTCCCTATCCTTTGCCGGATTGTCGAACCGCGCAATGCGAAGGGAACCTATGTTGAAATCGTATGGGGAAGCGCCGAGCGGACGCCTTTACAACCTGCGTGGCTGCCGCGTGTCGGAGCCGATTCGCCAGCCCTGGGGCGGCGGATGCCGGATCGTCGAGTGGATCGACGAAGAGGGGCGCTTGGCGCGCAAGGTCGTGTCCGAGGACGTGACCGAAGCGGAAGTCGCTGCCGCGATCCGGCGGCCGACCGAAGGGCGCCGGCACCTTATGGGCGACGACGAACAGATGCCGCGCGACACGTTGCCGCGCCGCTGAGCCGGTGGCTTGGCGAATCGGGTGACTGCGGTAATGAATGAACAGGCCGGGCTCTAGCGCCCGGCCTTGCCGTATCTGGGCCCGCAAAGGGCCCGATGGGCTGTCGAGGTGCCGCGATACCAGGGTACCGCTGCCCCGAGGCAGCCGGCACGCCGGGCTGGCTGGCGTATCGGCCGGCCGCGGCGCGACGGCGGTCAGCCGATCTGCTCGAGCTCTTCGTGCGCGGCGAGCCAGTCGGCCTCGACCGTTTCGAGACGCGTGTTGACGTCCCCGAGCTTGCGGATCGCGTCGGTCAGTTCGGTCTTGCGCTCCGCTTCGTAGCTCGCCGGATCGGCGACGAATGCGTCGAGGCGCGCCTTCTCCGCGTGCAGCGTCTCCATTTCCTTTTCGAGCTTCGTGATGCGCGTCTGCAGCGGTTTCTTCAACACGGACAGGCGCTGCCGCTCCTCGGCGGCCTGACGCTTCTGGTCCTTGCGGTTGGCCGCGGCGCCCGCGCCCGGCGAAGCTGCGCTGTCGGCCTTCGCGGCCGCGCGCTGTTCGGCCGCGTGCTGCAGCAGCCAGTCGCGGTAGTCGTCGAGGTCGCCGTCGAACGGCTGCAGACGGTGCTTCGCAACCAGCATGAACTGGTCGGTCGTCGCGCGCAGCAGATGGCGGTCGTGCGAGACGAGGATCAGCGTGCCTTCGAACTGCGCGAGCGCCATCGTCAGCGCATGGCGCGTTTCGAGGTCGAGGTGGTTGGTCGGTTCGTCGAGCAGCAGCAGGTTCGGCTTCTGCCAGATGATCAGCGCGAGCGCGAGGCGAGCCTTTTCACCGCCGGAAAACGGCCCGACCGGGGTGGTCGCCATGTCGCCCGAGAAGTTGAAGCCGCCGAGGAAGTCGCGCAGTTCCTGCTCGCGCGTGTCGGGCGCGAGCCGCGCCAGATGCGCGAGCGGAGAATCGTCCTCGCGCAGCGTTTCGAGCTGGTGCTGTGCGAAATATCCGATCGTCAGCCCCTTGCCGTCGCGGACATGCCCCGACAGCGGCGCGAGCGTGCCGGCCAGCGTCTTGATCAGCGTCGACTTGCCCTGGCCGTTCGCGCCGAGCAGGCCGATGCGCTGGCCATTCTGGATCGACAGCGCGACCCGCTCGACGATCGGGATTTCCGCTCCGCCGTCGGCGTGGTAGCCGCAGCGGACGTCTTCCATCACCATCATCGGGTTCGGCGCGGCATCGGGCGTGCGGAATTCGAACGTGAACGGCGACGCGATGTGCGCGGGCGCGATCAGCTCCATCTTCTCGAGCGCCTTCATCCGGCTCTGCGCCTGCTTGGCCTTGGTGGCCTTGGCCTTGAAGCGGTCGACGAAGCTCTGCAGGTGCTCGATCGTCTTCTGCTGCTTTTCGTAGGCGCTTTGCTGCAGCGCCAGTTGCTGCGCGCGCAGCACTTCGAACTGCGAGTAATTGCCGCCGTAGCGCTTCACCTGGCGGTTTTCCAGGTGCAGCGTGACGTTGCAGATCGAATCGAGGAACTCGCGGTCGTGCGAAATCACGACGAGCGTGCCGGGGTAGCGGTGCAGCCAGTCTTCGAGCCAGACGATCGCGTCGAGGTCGAGGTGGTTCGTCGGTTCGTCGAGCAGCAGCAGGTCGGAACGGCACATCAGCGCTTGCGCAAGATTCAGGCGCATGCGCCAGCCGCCGGAGAAGCTGGCGACGGATTCGCGCGTTTGCTCGAGCGTAAAGCCGAGGCCGAGCAGCAGCGCCTCGGCACGGGCGGGCGCGGTGTAGCCGTCGGCGTCGGCGAACGCCGCGTGCGCGTCGGCTTCGGCGGCGCCGTCATGCGCGGCGGACGCAGCGGCGATGCGCGCCTCGATCTCGCGCAGCGCGGCGTCGCCGTCGAGCGTGTAGTCGAGCGCGGAGCGATCGACCGCGGGCGTTTCCTGCGACACATGGGCGATCCGCCAAGACGGCGGCATCGAGAAATCGCCGCCGTCCGAGTGCAGCTCGCCGCGCAGGACCGAGAACAGGGTCGACTTGCCGGCGCCGTTCGCGCCGATCAGGCCGGCTTTCTCGCCGGGATTGAGCACAAAGGAGGTCGACTCGAACAGCGGCTTGGTGCCGCGCGCAAGGCTGAACTGATTGAAACGGATCACGGCGGAAATGACTGGCCAAAACCGCTATTCTAGACTGCGCGCCGCTCGCGCCGGGTATTGGCCGTTCGGCGGATGCCGCAATGGGGCAATTTCGCCTAGACTCCACGTCGATCCGGTTTCGTTAAAGGAGTGCCCGATGTCCACCCTGTATTCGTTCAGCGCAGAGACGCTTGCCGGCGCGCCGGCCTCGCTCGACGCGTATCGCGGCAAGGTGCTGCTGATCGTCAACACCGCGAGCGAGTGTGGTTTCACGCCGCAGTACGCGGGCCTGCAGAAGCTGTACGACCAGTACGCGGCGCGCGGCTTCTATGTGCTCGGCTTCCCGTGCAACCAGTTCGGCAAGCAGGAGCCCGGCGACGCCGCGCAGATCGGCACGTTCTGCGAGCGCAATTACGGCGTCACGTTCCCGATGTTCGCGAAGATCGACGTGAAGGGCGACCATGCGCATCCGCTGTACCGCTACCTGACCGACGAGGCGCCCGGCATCCTCGGCCTCAAGGCGATCAAGTGGAATTTCACGAAATTCCTGGTCGATCGCGAAGGGCGCATCGTCAAGCGCTACGCGCCGTCGACCAAGCCGGACGAAATCGCCGCGGATATCGACAAGCTGCTGTGACGGCTGCCGGTGGCGTTCGCGGCGCCGGTGCGGATCGCACGGGCGCCGTCGTCCCGGCCGTTACAGGATCGGTGCGAACAGCCGCGCGACGTGCATCGCGATGCGCCGCCAGGCGGGCGACCGCCGGTATTCGTTCGCATCGACCTCGTACGCCTGCGCGAAATCGGCATCGAGCATCGTCTCGACCTCGTCGGCGAACGCGCGGTCGACGGTCAGCACCATGATCTCGAAATTGAGGCGGAACGAGCGGTTGTCGAGATTCGCGCTGCCGATCGCCGCGGCGATGCGGTCGATCAGCACGACCTTCTGGTGCAGGAAGCCGGGCCGGTAGCGGAACACCTTGACACCTGCATCGACCAGGTCGCGCGCGTACAGCTTCGACGCTTCGAACACCACGTAGTGATCGCGCCGGCTCGGGATCAGGATGCGCACGTCGACGCCGCGCATCACGGCGAGCTTCAGCGCGGAGATCACCGCTTCGTCGGGGACGAGGTACGGCGTCGTGATCCAGACCCGCTCGCGCGCGGCGTTGATTGCCTCGACGAAGAACAGCGAGCCCGTCTCCTGCTTGTCGGCCGGCCCCATCGGCACCGCGAGGCAATGCATGCTGTCGCCGGGCTGCGCGGGCGGCGGCAGCGCGAGCGGTGGCAGCTTCTGCGTCGCCCAGTGCCAGTCTTCGGCGAACACGTACTGGATGCTCGCCACCACCGGGCCGCGGATCTCGATGTGCGTGTCGCGCCACGGCGACAGGCGCGGCTTCGCGCCGAGATACTCGACGCCGACGTTGTGGCCGCCGACGAACGCGCGATTGCCGTCGACGACGACGATCTTGCGGTGGTTGCGGAAGTTGAGCTGGAACCGGTTGACGAACTTCCGGTTGGTCGCGAACGGATGAACCTCGACGCCACCCCGGCGCAGCGCGTCGACGTAGCTGTGCGGGAGGTCGAAGCTGCCGATGCTGTCGTACAGCAGGCAGCAGCGCACGCCGGCTGCCGCGCGCGCGAGCAGCGAGTCGCGCAGCATCCGGCCGAGCGCATCGTCGCGCACGATGAAGAACTGCACCACCACGTAGTCGCGCGCGGCGTCGATCGCCGCCAGGATCGCGGAGAACGTCGCGTCGCCGTTCACGAGCGTGCGCACCGAATTGCCGCCGAGGAACGGCATGCCGCCGAGCCGAGTAAGGGCGAGCACCGCGGCCTGGCCGAGTGCGTCGGCGGCCGGCCCGTCGGTTGCGTCGGTCGCGTCGGCGCTGAGCCAGGGCGAGCGCGGTGTGTGCATGCGCAACATTTCGAGCTCGTGGCGCCGGGCGTCGACGTAGCCGGAGAACTTGCTGCGGCCGAGGAACAGGTACGGAACGAGCGTCAGGTACGGCATGGCCGCGAGCGAGACGGCCCACGCGATCGCGCCTTGCGACGTGCGCGTGTTCATGATCGCGTGGCACGCCGCGACGATCCCGAGCACGTGGATGGTCAGGATCAGGGTGCCGAGATGTAGCCAGTCGAGGGTCATGGGCGCGTGACGGACTCCTGAGGTCGCGCGGCCGGGCGGCCGCCTACGCGCATCTTACCCAACCGTGCGGCGCAACGGTGCACCGCACGGTGGGCGAGCCGGAAAGGCTCAGGCCTTGCGCGGCAGATCCGACGCCTGGATCAGGAACACGGCGTCGTCGCCCGCGCTGGTGGGCAGCCACGTGAGTTCGAGGCCGCCGAACGCGGCTTCGACGTGTTCGCGCTCGTTGCCGATCTCGACGACGAGCACGCCGTCGTCGTGCAGCCAGCGATGGGCCTCGGCGACGATGCGTCGCACGATGTCCATCCCGTCATCGCCACCCGCGAGCGCCATCTCCGGCTCGTGCCGGTATTCGGGCGGCAGCGCGGCCATCGACGATGCGTTCACGTAAGGCGGGTTCGTCAGGATCACGTCATAGCGTGAGCCCGGGTCGGTGCGGAACGCGGGCAGCGGCGCGTAGAGGTCGCCGCGATGCAGCGCGACGCGGTCTTCGAGGCCGTAGTCGCGCACGTTGATCTCGGCGACTTCGAGTGCCTTGTCGGACAGGTCGACCGCATCGATCTCGGCGTTCGGGAACGCGCTCGCCGCAAGGATCGCGAGGCAGCCGGAGCCCGTGCACAGCTCGAGCACCGCGCCGACCTGCTCGGGATCGGCGACGTACGGCTGCAGCCCGTCGTCGAGCAGCTCGCCGATGAACGAGCGCGGCACGATCACGCGTTCGTCGACGTAGAAGCGGTGGCCGTGCATCCACGCTTCATGCGTGAGGTACGCGGCCGGCACGCGGTCGGTCGCGCGCCGTTCGATCACCGCGAGCACGGCCGCGATTTCGTCGGGCAGCAGCCGTGCATCGAGGAACGGCTCGAGCGTGTCGAGCGGCAGGTCGAGCGTGCGCAGCACGAGGTAGGCCGCTTCGTCGTACGCATTGTCGGAGCCGTGGCCGAACGCGAGCTTCGCCTTCGAGAAGCGCGTGACCGCGTAGCGCAGCAGGTCGCGAACAGTTGCAAAAGGTGTCGTCATGCGAGGCTCCATCAGGCGATCAGTTGTTCGAGCACGCGGCGGTACACGTTCTTCAGCGGGTCGACGAAGCGCACTTCGATGTGCTCGTCGATCTTGTGGATGCTGCCGTTCGGCGGGCCGAACTCGATCACCTGCGGGCAGAGGCGCGCGATGAAACGACCGTCCGACGTGCCGCCCGTCGTCGACAGCTCGGTCGTGATGCCGGTTTCGGTGCGGATCGCGTTTTCCAGCGCGCCCGACAGCTCGCCGCGCGGAGTGAGGAACGGCAGGCCGCTCACCGACCACTTCAGCGTGTATTCGAGGCCATGCTTGTCGAGGATCGCGTGCACGCGTGCCTGCAGGCCCTCGACCGTGCTGGCGGTCGAGAAGCGGAAGTTGAACAGCAGGTCGGCGTGGCCGGGGATCACGTTGGTCGCGCCGGTGCCGGCGTGCAGGTTCGACACCTGCCAGGTGGTCGGCGGGAAGTATTCGTTGCCTTCGTCCCACTGCTCGGCGGCGAGCTCGGCGAGCGCCGGCGCGAGCAGGTGGATCGGGTTCTTTGCAAGGTGCGGATACGCGATGTGGCCCTGCACGCCCTTGACGACGAGTTCGCCCGACATCGAGCCGCGGCGGCCGTTCTTGACGACGTCGCCGAGCTCGGTGGTCGACGTCGGCTCGCCCACGATGCAGTAGTCCATGCGTTCGCCGCGCGCTTCGAGCAGTTCGACGACCTTCACGGTGCCGTCGGTGGCGGGGCCTTCCTCGTCGCTCGTGATCAGGAACGCGATCGCGCCGCGGTGGCCGGGATGGGCCGCGACGAATTCCTCGGACGCGACGACGAATGCCGCGAGCGACGTCTTCATGTCGGCTGCGCCGCGGCCGTACAACTTGCCGTCACGATGGGCGGGGATGAACGGCGGCGAGCTCCACTGCTCGAGCGGGCCGGTCGGCACGACATCGGTGTGGCCCGCGAACGCGAGCAGCTTGCCGTCGCGGCCGTCGGTGCCGCGCTTGACGGCCCACAGGTTGGTCACGCCGTGCGACGCGATGGTCTCGCATTCGAAGCCGAGCGCGGCGAGGCGCTCGGTCATGATCTGCTGGCAATGCTGGTCGTCGGGCGTCACGGACGCGCGGGCGATCAGCTGTTCGGTAAGGGCTAGGGTGGCGGACATGGTTCGGACCACTTTCGATAAAAAATGCCGGCGCGGTGGCCGGCAGCGACAAGACGTCGGGCTGCGCCGACAGGCGCAGCGCGGGCAACCCTATGCGGCAAACAGCGCCGCGTATTGATCGGCCGCGAAGCCGAGCGATTTCACACGGCCGTTGACCACCAGCACGGGGCGCTTGATGACCGACGGCTTGTGGATCATCAGCGCGACCGCGCCGGTTTTCGTTTCGGCGGCCGCCTTCATCGCATCGTCCAGGCCGCGCCACGTCGTGCCGCGCTTGTTGACGAGCGCGTCGAGCGACACGTCCTTCAGCCAGTCCTCGACGAGCGGTGCGCTGACACCGAGCTTCTTGAAATCGTGGAACTCGAATTCGACGCCGTGATCGTCGAGCCACACGCGGGCCTTCTTCACGGTGTCGCAGTTCGGAATGCCGTAGACGACCACGGTGTGCGGCTTTGCCATCAGTCGCCTCGCAGCAGCTCGTTCAGGCCGACCTTCGCGCGGGTCTTCGCGTCGACCTTCTTGACGATCACCGCGCAGTACAGGCTGTGCGAGCCATCCTTCGACGGCAGGTTGCCGGCGACGACGACCGAGCCGGCCGGGATGCGGCCGTAGCTGACTTCGCCCGTCTCACGGTCGTAGATCTTCGTGCTCTGGCCGAGGTACACGCCCATCGAGATCACCGAGTTTTCCTCGACGATCACGCCTTCGACGACTTCCGAGCGCGCGCCGATGAAGCAGTTGTCTTCGATGATGACCGGGTTCGCCTGCAGCGGCTCGAGCACGCCGCCGATGCCGACGCCGCCCGACAGGTGCACGTTCTTGCCGATCTGCGCGCAGGAACCGACCGTTGCCCACGTGTCGACCATCGTGCCTTCGTCGACGTACGCGCCGATGTTGGTGTACGACGGCATCAACACGACGTTCTTCGCGATGAACGAGCCGCGGCGCGCGATGGCCGGCGGGACGACGCGGAAGCCGCCCGCGGCGAAATCTTCAGCGGTGTAGTTCGCGAACTTCGACGGTACCTTGTCGTAGAACTGCGAGTAGCCGCCGGCAGGCATCGGCGCGTTGTCCTCCAGGCGGAACGACAGCAGCACGGCCTTCTTCAGCCACTGGTGCACGGTCCAGTTGCCGTCGATCTTCTCGGCAACGCGCAGCGCGCCTTTGTCGAGCTGCTCGATCGCGTGCGCGACGGCTTCGCGGACGTCGGCCGGTGCGGCCTTCGGCGACAGCTCGGCGCGGTTTTCCCAGGCGGTATCGATGATTTGCTGAAGTTGTTGCGACATGTTCGTTTTCGCAGGAGATGGATGGAATTGATCGGATGGACGATTACCGCGCGAGAGAGCGGCAGAAATCGACGATGCGTTGCGCGCCCTCGACGCATTCGGGGGTGCCCGCGACGAGCGCGATCCGGATGAAATCGCGGCCCGGATTCGTGCCGTGCGCATCGCGCGCCAGGTACGAGCCGGGCAGAACCGTCACATTATAGTCGGCGTACAGGCGGCGGGCGAACTCGGTGTCCGACAGCCCGGTGCGCGACACGTTGGCCCACAGGTAGAACGCCGCGTCGGGCAGTTTCACGTCGATCACCTCGGCCAGCATCGGCGTGACCGTATTGAACTTCTGCAGGTACAGCGCGCGGTTCTCGCGCACGTGCGCCTCGTCGTTCCACGCGGCGATGCTCGCGTGCTGCCAGACCGGCGACAGCGCCGCGCCGTGGTACGTGCGGTACAGCAGGAATTTCTTCAGCAGCGCCGCGTCGCCGGCGACGAAGCCCGAGCGCATGCCCGGCACGTTCGAGCGCTTCGACAGGCTCGACAGCATCACGAGCCGCTCGAAGCCGCGGCCGAGGCGGTGCGCGGCCTCGAGGCCGCCCAGCGGCGGCGCCGCTTCATCGAAATAGATTTCCGAATAGCATTCGTCGGACGCGATCACGAAACCGTGGCGGTCGGACAGCGCGAACAGCTCGCGCCAGTCGTCGAGCGTCAGCACGGCACCCGTCGGATTGCCCGGCGAGCACACGTACAGCAGTTGCGTGCGCGCCCAGACTGCGTCGGGCACGGACGCGTAGTCGCACGCGAAGTTGCGGGCCGGGTCGCTGTTCGCGAAATAGGGTTCGGCACCGGCCAGCAGCGCCGCGCCTTCGTAAATTTGATAGAAAGGATTCGGACAGAGTACGATCGCCTTCTCGCCCTGTTCGGACGGGCGTGCGTCGATCACCGTCTGCGCAAGCGAGAACAGCGCTTCGCGCGACCCCGACACGGGCAGCACCTGCGTGGCCGGATCGATGGCCGGCAGCCCGTAGCGGCGCTCGATCCAGTGCGCGATCGACGTGCGCAGCGCGTCCGAGCCGGCGGTGGCCGGGTACGACGCGAGACCGTCGAGCGCGGCGACCACGGCGTCGCGGATCAGCGCCGGAGTCGCATGTTTGGGCTCGCCGATGCCGAAGCTGATCGGTTTGAGGGCGCCGGATGGCGTCACGTCCTTGAACAGGGCGCGCAGCTTTTCGAAGGGATAGGGCTGGAGCGAGTCGAGTCGAGGGTTCACGGGCGAAGCGGCCATCGCGGCCGGTTGGAGCGAAAGAAGCGGCGGGCGCGCCGCGCGGCTGCGAACGGGCGCCGATGGCGCGCGGGTCGCAACGGACGATTATAGCGTGACGCAATGCGGTCGCGGCCCGCCGGAACGGCGGCCGGGCCAGTCGAATAAAGGGTATTGAACCAAATGAATAACGCGGTACGCGGCAGCCTGCCGACGCTGGCCATCCTGATCGGCGCATCGGTATGGGGCCTGATCTGGTATCCGCTGCGGATCCTTGCATCGCTGGGCGTGACGGGCACACTGGCGAGCGCGCTGACGAGCCTCGTCGCGTTCCTGTTCGTGGTCGTCGCGCGACACCGCACGATCGCGACGCTGCGTTGGCACTGGGTGCTGCCTGGGATTGCAGTGACGGCCGGTGTGACGAACCTCGGGTTCGTGTGGGGCACGATCCACGGCGAGGTGCTGCGCGTGATGCTGCTGTTCTACCTGACCCCCGCGTGGACCGCGATCTACGCGCACTTCCTGCTGCGCGAGCGGCTGACCTGGGCCGGCGCGGGGCTCGCGGCGCTGTCGATCGGCGGCGCGATGCTGATGCTGTGGTCGCCGAAGCTTGGCCTGCCGCTGCCGGCCAGCCCGGCCGAATGGGCCGGTCTTGCGGCCGGGTTGAGTTTCGCGATGAGCAACGTGCTCGTGATCAAGGCGAGCCGCGAGCTGCCGGAGATGCGTGCCGAGATGCGTACCGCGACGCTGTTCGGCGGCGCGGCGGTATTCGGCGCGATCGCGTCGCTGTTCGAGGGGATACCGGCTGCGCCGGCGGGCGACCACCTCAGCACGGCCGCGCTGATCATCGTCGCGATCGGCGTGACGATGGCGTCCAACAACCTGCTCGTGCAGTACGGGCTGGCGCGCGTGCCGGCGAACCGTGCGTCGATCATCATGCTGTTCGAGATCGTGATCACCGCGCTGTCGGCGTGGGTGTTCGCGAACGAGCTGCCGACCGCGCGCGAGTGGGCGGGCGGCGCGTGCATCGTGCTGGCGACGCTGCTGTCGAGCCGGGTCCATCGTGCCGCGCCGGCACCGGACAAACCCGGCGACGGTCGGGACGGCGCACGCGCGATGGTATGATGGAAGCCGTTTGCGGGGCCCAACGCTGTATGCGCGCGGCCCCGTTTTTGAATTCCGGGGCGCGTCGCGCGCAGGGGCCGTCCGGCCTCGCGCAGTGCGGCTCCGTCCGTTTCACACCTTCTTCACATCCGATACCGCCGTGCGTCTGAGCTCGATCAAACTCGCTGGCTTCAAATCCTTTGTCGATCCCACGCATTTCCAGGTTCCGGGCCAGCTTGTCGGCGTGGTGGGCCCGAACGGGTGCGGCAAGTCCAACATCATCGACGCCGTGCGCTGGGTGCTCGGCGAGTCGCGCGCTTCCGAGCTGCGCGGCGAGTCGATGCAGGACGTGATCTTCAACGGCTCGACCGCCCGCAAGCCCGGCAGCCGGGCCAGTGTCGAACTGATCTTCGACAACTCCGACGGCCGCGCGGCCGGCCAGTGGGGCCAGTACGGCGAGATCGCCGTGAAGCGCGTGCTCACGCGCGACGGCACGTCGAGTTACTACATCAACAACCTGCCGGCGCGCCGCCGCGACATCCAGGACATCTTCCTCGGCACCGGCCTCGGGCCGCGTGCATACGCGATCATCGGGCAGGGCATGATCGCGCGGATCATCGAGGCGAAGCCGGAAGAGCTGCGCGTGTTCCTCGAGGAAGCCGCGGGCGTGTCGAAGTACAAGGAACGCCGCCGCGAAACCGAGAACCGCCTGCACGACACGCGCGAGAACCTGACGCGCGTCGAGGACATCGTCCGCGAACTCGGCGCGAACCTCGAGAAGCTCGAGGCACAGGCCGTCGTTGCCACCAAGTACAAGGAACTCGTCGCCGACGGCGAGGAGAAGCAGCGCCTGTTGTGGCTGCTGCGCAAGAACGAGGCCGCCGGCGAGCAGCAGAAGCAGCAGCGCGCGATCG
Source organism: Burkholderia lata (assembly GCF_902499335.1). Classification (GTDB taxonomy): domain Bacteria; phylum Pseudomonadota; class Gammaproteobacteria; order Burkholderiales; family Burkholderiaceae; genus Burkholderia; species Burkholderia lata_B. The sequence goes on from NZ_CABVQK010000002.1 coordinate 30,152, forward strand.
AACAGGCGCAGATCGACCTCGAGGCGCAAACCGCGAAGCTGCGCGAGGTCGAGGCGCAGCTCGAGACGCTGCGCGTGGCGCATTACTCGGCGAGCGACGCGATGCAGGGCGCGCAGGGGTCGCTCTACGAAGCGAACGCCGAAGTGAGCCGCCTCGAAGCCGAGATCAAGTTCATCGTCGAATCGCGTAATCGCGTGCAGGCGCAGATCGCCGCGCTCAATGCGCAGCGCGAGCAATGGCGCGCGCAGGCCGAGAAGGCGCAGGACGAGCTCGAGGACGCCGAAGAAGCGCGCGCGATGGCCGACGAGAAGGCCGCGCTCGCCGAAGACAACGCAGCCGCGAAGCACGACGCGCTGCCGGCGCTCGAAGCGAAATTCCGCGATGCGCAGGCGCAGCTCAACGACGAGCGCGCGCGGATCGCGCAGACCGAACAGTCGCTGAAGCTCGAAGCCGCGCACCAGCGCAACGCCGACCAGCAGCTCCAGCAGCTTCAGCAGCGCCATGAGCGCCTGAAGAGCGAAGCGGGCGGGCTCGACGCGCCGGACGAGGCCCAGCTCGAGGAGCTGCGCATGCAGCTCGCCGAGCAGGAAGAGATCCTGGCCGAAGCGCAGGCGCGCCTCGCCGACGCGCAGGAAACGGTGCCGCGTCTCGATGGCGAACGGCGTGCCGCGCAGGAGCGCGTGCAGGCCGAAGCCGCGCAGATCCACCAGCTCGAGGCGCGTCTCGCCGCGCTGAAGCAGCTGCAGGAAAACGTGCAGACCGAAGGCAAGGTGCAGCCGTGGCTCGACAAGCACGAGCTCGGCGCGCTGCCGCGTCTGTGGAAGAAGCTGCATGTCGAAGCCGGCTGGGAAGCCGCGCTCGAAGCCGTGCTGCGCGAGCGCCTCGCCGCGCTCGAAGTGTCGAACCTCGACTGGGTGAAGGCATTCGCAACCGACGCACCGCCCGCGAAGCTCGCGTTCTACGCGCCGCCCGCGGCCGGCGAACCGCCGGCGGCCGTGGCCGGGCTGCGTCCGGTGCTGTCGCTCGTGCGCATCGACGATGCGGGCATCCGCGCGGTGCTGAACGACTGGCTCGGCAACGTGTATGTCGCCGACGACGTCGCGCAGGCGCTTGCAACGCGCACGCAGCTGCCGGCAGGCGGCGCATTCGTCGTCAAGGCCGGCCATATCGTCACGCGCGTTGGTGTGCAGTTGTATGCCGCCGATTCGGAGCAGGCCGGGATGCTGGCCCGCCAGCAGGAAATCGAAAACCTGACGCGCCAGGTGCGTGCGCAGGCGCTGCTCGCCGACGAGGCGCGCACGGCCGCCGTGCGCGCGGAAGCCGCGCACACGCAGGCCACGCAGGCGCTCGGCGACGTGCGTGCACAGGCCGAGCGTGCGACGCAGCGCGTGCACGCGCTGCAGATGGACGTGCTGAAGCTCGCGCAGGCGCACGAACGTTACACGCAGCGCAGCACGCAGATCCGCGAGGAACTCGAGGAAATCGGCGCGCAGATCGAAGAGCAGCGCGCGATGCGCGCGGAATCGGAAGCGAATTTCGAGCGTTTCGACGGCGAACTCGCGGAACTGCAGGCGCGCTTCGAGGACAATCAGCTTGCATTCGAAGCGCTCGACGAATCGCTGACGCAGGCGCGCCAGGAAGCGCGTGACCTGGAGCGCGGCGCGAACGACGCACGCTTCGCCGCACGCAATGCGGTGACGCGGATCGACGAGCTCAAGCGCAGCATCCAGGTCGCGCACGAACAGAGCGAGCGCGTTGCCGCGTCGCTCGAAGACGCGCGCGCCGAGCTCGAGACGATCAACGAGCAGACCGCGCACACGGGCCTGCAGGACGCGCTTGAGATTCGTGCGGTGAAGGAAGAAGCGCTGCAGGCCGCGCGGATCGAACTCGACGACTTGACCGCAAAACTGCGTGCGTCGGACGAGCAGCGCCTCGTCGCCGAGCGCTCGCTGCAGCCGCTGCGCGACCGCATCACCGAATTGCAGTTGAAGGAGCAGGCCGCGCGCCTGTCGGTCGAGCAGTTCGCCGAGCAACTGACGACGGCCGAGGTCGACGAGGCCGCGCTGTCCGCGAAGCTGACGCCGGACCTGAAGCCGTCGTACCTGCAGGGCGAGGTCACGCGCCTGAACAACGCGATCAACGCGTTGGGCCCGGTGAACATGGCCGCGCTCGACGAGCTGAAGGCCGCGAGCGAGCGCAAGGTGTTCCTCGACGCGCAGTCGGCCGACCTGATCGACGCGATCACGACGCTCGAGGACGCGATCCACAAGATCGACCAGGAAACCCGCACGTTGCTGCAGGGTACCTTCGACGAGGTCAACCGTCACTTCAGCGACCTGTTCCCGCGCCTGTTCGGCGGCGGCCAGGCAAAGCTGATCATGACGGGCGACGAAATCCTCGACGCCGGCGTGCAGGTGATGGCGCAGCCGCCCGGCAAGAAGAACGCGACGATTCACCTGCTGTCGGGTGGCGAGAAGGCGCTGACCGCGACCGCACTGGTGTTCGCGATGTTCCAGCTGAACCCGGCGCCGTTCTGTCTGCTCGACGAGGTCGATGCGCCGCTCGATGACGCGAACACCGAGCGTTTCGCGAATCTCGTGCGCGCGATGTCCAACAAGACGCAGTTCCTGTTCATCTCGCACAACAAGATCGCGATGGAAATGGCGCAGCAGCTGATCGGCGTGACGATGCAGGAGCAGGGCGTGTCGCGGATCGTCGCGGTGGACATGGAAACCGCCGCGGGTTTTGCCCAGAATTGACGTTTGACGAAACCGGATCGCGTTCGCGCGGCGCATGGGCGCCCGTTCGCGGTTCCGACGAACAAGAATTGCTGATGGAGCGTGCATGGACGAGTTGACACTCGGTTTGATCGGCGCGGGCGCCGTCGTGGTGGGCGGCGTCGTGGTCTACAACGCATGGCAGGGCGCGAAGGTGCGGCGCAGGATGCCGCGCCCGATGCCGGAGGAAGCGGCCGAGGCGATGAATCGCCCCGAACGCGAAGAAGAGCTGCCGTTTATCGAGCCGGTGCGTCAGCCGGTGCGGCGCGAATCCGCGGCACCGGCCGCGGCCGCCGCCACGGCCGGCACGCCGGCCGAAGTTGCGCGCGTCGAGCCGACGTTCGGTGGCGTAGCGCCGGCCGACATGCCGGCCGATCTGCAGGCCGAGGCGACCGGCGTCGATACGCCGGCCGAGTCGGTCGAGCCGGTTGCCGGTGAAGAGGCCGCGCCTGCCGTCGCGCACCAGGCGACCGCCGCAGCTGCCGAGCCGGTCGAACCCGTGCTGCCGGCCGCAACGACGATCTCGTCGGCACCGCCGGCAATCGTCGACCGCCGGATCGACTGCATCGTACCGATCCGCCTCGGCGGGGCGCTGCCGGGCGACAAGATCCTGCCGGCCGCGCAGCGGCTGCGCCGCGCAGGCAGCAAGCCCGTGCATATCGAAGGCAAGCCGGAAGGCGGCCAGTGGGAGCTGCTGCAGAACGGCGTGCGCTACGAGGAACTGCGCGCGGCCGCTCAGCTCGCGAACCGCAGCGGCGCGCTGAACGAGCTCGAGTTCTCCGAATTCGTGACGGGCGTCCAGCAGTTCGCCGACGCGATCGACGGCGCGCCCGAATTCCCGGACATGATGGAAACGGTTGCGATGGCGCGCGAGCTCGACGCGTTCGCCGCGCAATGCGACGCGCAACTGTCGATCAACGTGATGTCGGACGGCGCACCGTGGTCGGCGAATTACGTGCAGGCGGTCGCATCGCAGGACGGGCTGCTGCTGTCGCGCGACGGCACGCGTTTCGTCAAGCTCGACGCGAAGCAGAACCCGGTGTTCATGCTGCAGTTCGGCGATACGAACTTCCTGCGCGACGACCTGACGTACAAGGGCGGCAACATGATCACGCTGGTGCTCGACGTGCCGGTCGCCGAAGAGGACATCCTGCCGTTCCGGCTGATGTGCGATTACGCGAAGTCGCTGTCCGAACGGATCGGCGCGCGGGTCGTCGACGATTCGCGCCGGCCGTTGCCGGAGTCGACGCTGGTCGCGATCGACCAGCAACTGATGAAGCTGTACGCGAAGCTCGAGGAAGCCGGCATCCCGGCCGGTTCGCCGGTCACGCGCCGCCTCTTCAGCCAGTAACGCGAAGGCGCGGGCGGCGGGCTTCGGTGCCGTCGTCCGCCGCCATAGTGCACACCTCGTTCGTGTGCGCTGCAGCACGCGCGCCGGGCGCGCATTGCACGCCCCGCCACGGCGGCAAACTGAGATAATCGGGCATCCGATTTTCTCAGAACGACTCTGCCGCCAGCATGGCCCGAACCCAAGCCGAACCGCCAGCCAGCCAGCCCGACGCGCGCGCCGCGTGGCTGCGCGACCAACTCGAGCGGGCGAACTACGCCTACTATGTGCTCGATCAGCCGGACCTGCCCGACGCCGAATACGACCGGTTGTTCCGCGAGTTGCAGCAGCTCGAAACCGACCATCCCGAACTCGTGACGCCCGATTCGCCGACTCAGCGCGTTGGCGGCGAAGCGGCGGGCGGCTTCACGCCGGTCGTCCATGATGCGCCGATGCTGTCGCTGAACAACGGCTTCGCCGACGAGGATATCGCCGCATTCGACAAGCGTGTCGCCGGCGCGCTCGACAAGACGACCGATCTCGCCGGCTCGGTGACGGAGCCGGTCGAATACGCGTGCGAACTGAAGTTCGACGGCCTCGCGATCTCGCTGCGCTACGAGCAAGGTGTATTCGTGCAGGCGTCGACGCGCGGCGACGGCACGACCGGCGAGGACGTGACCGAGAACGTGCGCACGATCCGCTCGATTCCGCTGAAGCTGAAGGGCACGAACGTGCCGGCCGTGCTCGACGTGCGCGGCGAGGTGCTGATGTTCAAGCGCGATTTCGCACGCCTGAACGAACGCCAGCGCGCGGCCGAGCAGCGTGAATTCGCGAACCCGCGCAACGCGGCGGCCGGCAGCCTTCGCCAGCTCGACTCGAAGATCACCGCGCAGCGTCCGCTGTCTTTCTTCGCGTACGGGATCGGCGTGCTCGACGGGATGCCGATGCCCGATACGCACAGCGCGCTGCTCGACTGGTACGAGTCGCTCGGCCTGCCCGTGAACCGCGAGCGTGCGGTCGTGCACGGCGCCGAAGGCTTGCTCGACTTCTTCCGCAAGGTTGGCGAGAAGCGCGAATCGTTGCCGTATGACATCGACGGCGTCGTCTACAAGGTCAACCGGCGCGACGAGCAGGAGCGCCTCGGCTTCGTGTCCCGTGCGCCGCGCTTCGCGCTCGCGCACAAGTTCCCCGCGCAGGAAGCACTGACCAAGCTCGTCGCGATCGACGTGCAGGTCGGCCGCACGGGCGCGATCACGCCGGTCGCGCGCCTCGAGCCCGTGTTCGTCGGCGGCGCGACCGTCACCAACGCGACGCTGCACAACGAGGACGAGGTGCGCCGCAAGGACATCCGGATCGGCGATACCGTGATCGTGCGCCGCGCGGGCGACGTGATCCCCGAGGTGGTCGGCGCGCTGCTCGACCGGCGCCCGGCCGATGCGGCCGAATTCGTGATGCCGACCGAATGCCCGGTGTGCGGCTCGAAGATCGAGCGCCTGCCGGACGAAACGATCGCGCGCTGCACGGGCGGCCTGTTCTGCCCGGCGCAGCGCAAGCAGGCGCTGTGGCACTTCGCGCAGCGCCGCGCGCTCGACATCGACGGGCTCGGCGAGAAGATCATCGACCAGCTCGTCGAGCTGAATCTCGTGCGCACGCCGGCCGACCTGTTCAATCTCGGTTTCGCGACGCTCGCCGAACTCGACCGGTTCGCCGAGAAGTCCGCACAGAATCTGCTCGACTCGCTCGAGAAGGCGAAGCACACGACGCTCGCGCGCTTCATCTACGGGCTCGGCATTCGTCACGTGGGCGAATCGACCGCGAAGGATCTCGCGAAGCATTTCGGCTCGCTGACGCCGATCATGGACGCATCGATCGAAGAACTGCTCGAAGTCAACGATGTCGGGCCGATCGTCGCCGAGTCGCTCCACCAGTTCTTCGCGGAAGAGCACAATCGGACGGTGATCGAGCAGTTGCGCGCGCCGGGCAAGGTGACGTGGCCGGAAGGGCCGCCCGCGCCGAAGGCGCCGCAGGGCGTGCTGGCCGGCAAGACGGTCGTGCTGACGGGCACGCTGCCGACGCTCACGCGCGATGCCGCGAAGGAAATGCTCGAAGCGGCGGGTGCGAAAGTGGCCGGTTCGGTATCGAAGAAGACGGATTACGTGGTCGCGGGCGCCGAAGCCGGCAGCAAGCTCGCGAAGGCCGAGGAACTCGGCATCCCCGTGCTGGACGAAGACGGTCTGCACCAACTCCTGGAGGGCAACACGCCATGATTCGCGAGATCCTGAAGATGGGCGATCCGCGCCTGCTCGAAGTCGCCAAGCCGGTCGAGCGGTTCGATACACCCGAACTGCACGAGATCGTCGCGGACATGTTCGAGACGATGCATCATGCGAACGGCGCCGGCCTGGCCGCGCCGCAGATCGGCATCGGGCAGCAGATCATCATTTTCGGCTTCGGCAACAACAACCGCTACCCGGATGCGCCGCCGGTGCCGGAGACCGTGCTGATCAACCCGAAGATCGAGTACCTGCCGCCGGACATGGAAGAGGGCTGGGAAGGCTGCCTGTCGGTGCCGGGCATGCGTGGTGTCGTCAGTCGCTATGCGAAGGTGCGCTACAGTGGCTTCGACCAGTACGGCGAGAAGATCGATCGCGTTGCCGACGGTTTTCACGCACGCGTCGTCCAGCATGAATACGATCACCTGATCGGCAAGCTGTATCCGATGCGGATCACCGACTTCACGCGCTTCGGTTTCACGGAAGTGCTGTTCCCGGGGCTCGATCCGGCTTCCGACGACTGATTGGCCGGCTTTCCCGGCATCTCGCAGGAAACAAAAAAGCCCGCTTGCGCGGGCTTTTTCATTGCGTGGCGCACGTGTGGCGCGCTCGCGGTCAGAACGTCTCGTCGGCCGACAGATAGCGCCATTGACCCTGCGGCAGTGCACCGAGCATCACGCGGCCCATCCGTACGCGCTTCAGGCCGATCACTTCGAGGCCCACCAGTTCGCACATGCGACGGATCTGGCGCTTCTTGCCTTCGCGCAGCACGAAGCGCAACTGCTCGCCGTTCTGCCAGCTCACCATCGCGGGCTTCAGCGCGACGCCGTCGAGCTCGAGGCCGTGGCGCAACTTCGCGAGCGATTCCGCGGGGAAGTGCTGGTCGATGTCGATGAGCTGTTCGCCGAAGCGCACGCGCACCAGGTACTCCTTGTCGATATCCGACTGCTCGCCGATCAGCTGCTTCGCGATCACGCCGTTCTGCGTCAGCACGAGCATGCCGGTCGAATCGATGTCCAGGCGGCCGGCCGGTGCGAGTGCGTGCAGATGCTGCGGCGAGAAGCGTACCGGCGAATGGTCGCCGCTCCAGCGGTTCGCGCGCGTGATCAGCACGGCCGCGGGCTCGTAGCCGTCTTCCGCCTGGCCCGACACATAGCCGACCGGTTTGTGCAGCAGGATCGTCACTTGCGCAGCTTGCGCGGCGCTTGCCCGTTCGTCGATCTCGATCTTCTGGTCGGCGCGTACCTTGGTGCCGAGCGTGTCGATGCGTTCGCCGTCGACGAGGACCCAGCCCTTTTCGATCCATTCGTCGGCTTCGCGGCGCGAGCACATGCCGAGCTCGGACATCCGTTTGGACAGGCGCATCAGGCCCGATTCGTCACCGTAATCGATGTCGGCCGACGGGCGCTTGACCGGTTGTGCGGTCTTGACCGCGCCGAACGAGCGGCGCTCGTCGTCGCGTGCGGGGCGGGCCGGGCGGTCGCCGAAGCTGCGCTTTGCGCCTTCGCCGGCCGGCTTGTCGCGATACGACGGGCGCTTGCCGTCGTCGGCGCCGGCGCGGCGCGGGCGGTCATCGTCGTTGCGGCGCGGCGGGCGATCGGACGACGTGCGGCGGTCGCCAAAGCTGCGTTTCGCACCTTCGCCGGATGCGTTGTCGCGATAGGGTGCGCGTGCACCGCCTTCGCCGGCACCCGCACGACGCGGACGCGCATCGTCATCGCGGCGGGGCGGGCGATCGGACGACGTGCGACGGTCACCGAAGCTGCGTTTTGCGCCTTCGCCGGATGCGTTGTCGCGATACGGCGCGCGTGCGCCGCCTTCGCCGGCACCCGCACGACGCGGACGCGCGTCGTCATCGCGGCGCGGCGGGCGATCGGACGACGTGCGACGGTCGCCGAAGCTGCGTTTTGCGCCTTCGCCGGATGCGTTGTCGCGATACGGTGCGCGTGCGCCGCCTTCGCCACCTGTGCGACGCGGCCGTGCATCGTCATCACGGCGCGGCGGGCGATCGGACGACGTGCGACGGTCGCCGAAGCTGCGCTTTGCGCCTTCGCCGGCCGCGTTGTCGCGATAAGGGGCACGCGAGCCGCGTTCGGCACCGCCGTCACGCGGCGCACGCTTGGCCGGTGCGCGATCCGCGCCCGGGCGCTCGGCGCCTGCCGCGCCGCGCGGCTTGAACGAGCGTTCGCCGGAGGCTGCCGGGGCGGCCTTCTTCGGGCGGGCCGGCTTGTCCCCTGCGGGCGGCGCAGCGGGACGCACCGCCTTGCGGGCGACGAGGCTGCCGGAGCGGACAGGGGCGCGGGTCGGCGACGCCGGCTTCGGATTCTTGACGGTTAGTTTGGTGCGCATAAACGCTGGAATTCATTCAGACTGCGATCGCACGCAGCAATTCGGTTTCGAGCTGGATCTGCAGGCGGTTGTCGGACAGGCCGGCACCCGCGAGCAGGAAGATGTCCTCGACGCGTTCGCCGAGCGTATTGATCCGCGCCGCGTGGACGCCGATCCGATGCTCGGCGAGTACGCGCGCGATCGAATAGAGAAGGCCCGGCCGGTCGTTGGCCGACACGGACAGGATGTAGTACTGGCCGCGCTCGTCGGCCCGCAGGTCGACGCGCGGCGTGATCGGAAACGTCCGGGACAGCCTCGACAGGCGGCCCTTGGACGGCTCCGGCAGCGGTGCGGTTTCGGTGAGCCGCGACGCAAGCTGTTGTTCGACGAGATTCGCGATGTCGCGGTACCGCACGTCACGTTCGGTCTGCGTGACGATGAAGTTGTCGAGCGCATAGCCGTGCCGCGTCGTGCTGACGCGCGCGTCGAGCACCGACAGCCCGTTGCGGTCGAAATACGCGCAGATGCCCGCGAACAGGTCGGGGCGATCCTTCACGTACACGAGCACCTGCAGCGCGTCGCCGATCGGCGACGGCCGCGCGCGGACGATCGCGGTTTCGGCGTTCACGTGCCGGTACAGCACGCGTGTCTGCCACGCGATGTCGGCCGCGTCGTGACGCAGGAAGAAGCCGACGTCGAGCTGATCCCACAGCGCGCGATGCGCGTCGTCGGGCACGGTTTCGAGGCGTAGCAGCGCGAGCGCCTGCTCCTGCCGCGACTTCAGCTCCGAATGCGCGTCGGGGTTGGCGCCGCCGAGCACCGCGAGCGTGATGCGGTACAGGTCCTCGAGCAGCTTGCCCTTCCACGTGTTCCACACCTTCGGGCTCGTGCCGCGGATATCGGCGACGGTCAGCAGGTACAGCGCGGTGAGGTACCGTTCGTTGCCGACGACTTCGGCGAAGCGCTTGATGACTTCGGGGTCGCTCGTGTCCTGCTTCTGCGCGACCTGGCTCATCGTCAGGTGATGCTGGACGAGCCACACGATCAGCGCCGCGTCGTCGCCGGCAATGCCGTGCTCGCGGCAGAAGCGCCGCGCATCGGCCATCCCGAGCGTCGAGTGGTCGCCGCCGCGGCCCTTCGCGATGTCGTGGAACAGCGCCGCGACATACAGCACCCACGGGCGCTCGAAGTTGCCGATCAGCTGGCTGCAGAACGGATATTCGTGCGCGTGCTCGGCTACCGCGAAGCGGCGGATGTTGCGCAACACCATCAGGATGTGCTGGTCGACCGTGTACACGTGGTACAGGTCGTGCTGCATCTGGCCGACGATGCGGCGGAAATTCAGCAGGTAGCGGCCGAGCACGCTCGTCTGGTTCATCAGCCGGAACGCGTGCGTGATCCCTTCGGGTTGCTGAAGGATCCGCATGAACGTGTCGCGGTTCTGCGGATCGCGGCGCCACGTGTTGTTCATGATCTCGCGCGAGTTGTACAGCGCGCGCAGCGTGCGGGCGGACAGGCCCTTCACGCCGCGGGTCGTCTCGTACAGCAGGAACGCTTCGAGGATCGCGTCGGGATGGCGTTCGAACACGCCGTCGTCGACGATCTCGAGCATGCCCTGCTTCTCGACGAAGCGGTCGGGCGACAGCACGCGCGTGATGCCGCTCGTCGCGGGGAATAGCTGCGCCTCGATGTTCTGGATCAGGATCGTCGCGAGCTGCGTGACGGCTTTCGCGGCCCAGTAATAGCGGCGCATCAGCTGCTCGCTCGCGCGCTTGGCCTGCGTCGGCTGGTAGCCGAAGCTCTCGGCCGCCTGCGTCTGCAGGTCGAACACGAGCATGTCCTGGCGGCGGCCGGCGATCACGTGCAGCCGTGCGCGCAGCGTCTTCAGGAAACCTTCGTTGCGGCGCAGCTCGCGCGCTTCGCGATCGGTGATGAGGCCGCGCGTGTCGAGTTCGCGCCAGCTGCTGCCGAAACCGGCCGCGCGCGCGATCCACAGGATCGTCTGCAGGTCGCGCAGCCCGCCCGGGCTTTCCTTCACGTTCGGTTCGAGGCTGTACGGCGTGTCCTGGAACTTCGCGTGGCGCTGGCGCATCTCGAGCACCTTCGCGGTGAAGAACGCGCGGGCGTCGAGCGCCTCGTGGTAGCGCACCGTGAAGCGCTCGAACAGCGCGGTGCTGCCGACGATGCGGCGGGCTTCCAGCAGCGAGGTCTGCACCGTGACGTCCTGCGACGCCTCCTCGATGCACTGCGCGACCGTGCGCACGCTGCTGCCGATCTCGAGGCCGAGATCCCACGCCATGCCGATGAAGCGCTCGATGCGCGCGTCGAGCGCCGGGTCGTGCGCATCGTGCAGCAGCACGAGGATGTCGACGTCGGAATAGGGCGCGAGCTCGCCGCGCCCGTAGCCGCCGACGGCGACGAGCGCGAGCGTCGCGGGCAGCTCGCACTCGTCCCATACACGCTTCAGCGCTTCGTCGGTGAGTTTCGACAGCGCGTGCATCAACGACGCGACGTTCGTCGCGCGGCGAAAGCGCTCGAGCATGTCCGTCTTGGCGGCCTTGAATTCGGCGCGCCGCGACAGCGCTTCGGGCGAGGGGGCAGCGTGAGCGCTCATGGGCGGCCGTTCAGGTGCGGGTGGGGCGGGCAGGCGACGGCGCTCAGACTGCGGCGGCCGGTTGCGCGAACACGGGGCGCGCCGGCGTACCGGCCGACACGGTCAGCACGTCGTAGCCGGTTTCGGTGACGAGCACCGTGTGCTCCCACTGCGCCGACAGGCTGCGGTCGCGCGTCTTGACCGTCCACTGGTCGGGCATCGTGCGGATGTCGCGCTTGCCGGCGTTGATCATCGGCTCGATCGTGAAGATCATCCCGGCCTTCAGTTCGATGCCCGTGCCCGGACGGCCGTAGTGGACGACCTGCGGATCCTCGTGGAACACCGTGCCGATGCCGTGGCCGCAATATTCGCGCACGACGCTGTAGCCCTGCGCTTCCGCGTGCTTCTGGATCGCGTAGCCGATGTCGCCGAGGTGCGCGCCGGGCTTGACCTGGTCGATGCCGAGCCACATGCATTCGTAGGTGGTCTGCACGAGGCGCTTCGCGAGGATCGAACCTTCGCCGACGATGAACATGCGGCTCGTGTCGCCGAAGTAGCCGTTCTTGATCACGGTGACGTCGATGTTCAGCGCATCGCCGTTCTTGATCACCTTCTCGCCGGGAATGCCGTGGCAGATCACGTCGTTGACCGAAATGCAGGTGGCCTTCGGGTACGGCGGGTAGCCGGGCGGCTGGTAGTTCAGCGGCGCCGGGATCGTGCCCTGCTCGTTGAGCATGAACTCGTGGCAGAGGCGATCGAGTTCGGCGGTCGTGATTCCCGCGACGACGTGCGGCGTGATGAAGTCGAGCACTTCGCTCGCGAGACGGCAGGCGACGCGCATCTCGGCGATATCGTGTTCGTTTTTGAGCGTAATAGCCATCGAGGTATGCCTGGAATGCGGTGAATTGACGGATTATCGCACCTTCTGGCAGGCGTCGCAGCCCCTGCCGGCGGTGCGGGTGCGGGTTTTCGCGGATTGTCCGCCCGGCTGCCGCGCGGCAAGCGAAAGTGGTGAGCGACTTGAGAGCGGACAAATCGGCGTGCTATACTCTTTGGCTAAGTCGATATCCAAATGCCGATGTGCCCCGTTTTGGGGCGGCATGGCGGTGAAAGGCTTGCGGCACGCGCATTTCGCACGTGTCGAATCGCAAGCCGGCGCAACCAGGGTGCCGGCCGCGTGGAATTCGCGCCCTTCGGGGCAGGTTCGCGCGGCGGTACGGCGGCCGGCTTAAGACCCAACCCTCGTGGAGAATTTCATGGCAGTTACGATGCGCCAAATGCTGGAAGCGGGTGTCCACTTCGGTCACCAGACGCGTTTCTGGAACCCGAAGATGGCTCCGTTCATTTTCGGTCACCGCAACAAGATTCACATCATCAACCTCGAAAAGACGCTGCCGATGTTCACGGACGCACAGAAGTACGTGCGCCAGCTGGCAGCGAACCGCGGCACGATCCTGTTCGTCGGCACGAAGCGTCAATCGCGTGACACGATCGCCCAGGAAGCGCAGCGCGCAGGCATGCCGTTCGTCAACGCACGCTGGCTCGGCGGCATGATGACCAACTTCAAGACGCTGAAGGTATCGATCAAGCGCCTGAAGGACATGGAAACGGCAGTCGAGGCAGGCGAGCTCGAGAAGATGAGCAAGAAGGAAGCGCTGCTGTTCGAACGCGAAATCGCCAAGCTGCAAAAGTCGATCGGCGGCGTGAAGGACATGGGCGGCATTCCGGACGCAATCTTCGTCGTCGACGTCGGCTACCACAAGATTGCTGTTACCGAAGCGAACAAGCTGGGCGTGCCGGTCATCGCCGTGGTCGATACGAACCACTCGCCGGAAGGTGTGGATTACGTGATCCCGGGTAACGACGACTCGAGCAAGGCAGTCGCGCTGTACGCTGAAGGCGTGGCCGACGCGATCCTCGAAGGCCGTGCGAACGCGGTCAACGAAGTGGTCCAGGCTGCACGCGGCGACGACGAGTACGTCGAGGAAAACGCGTAACTGGCCCCGAGCCGGCGCAAAAAGGGGGCTCTCAACAGGCCCCCTTTTTTTAAGCTTGTGCGCCGGACCTGATCGCGCCGAATGGGTGCGGGTCCGGAAACGAATCTCGGCCGTTCGCGTCCAAGCGGGCGGCGTTGTGAATACAGACTCAAGGAGCGAATGATGGCGGCAATTACCGCAAGCATGGTGGCAGAACTGCGCGCAAAGACCGACGCACCGATGATGGAGTGCAAGAAGGCGCTGACGGAAGCTGACGGCGATCTGGCCAAGGCTGAAGAGCTGCTGCGCGTCAAGCTCGGCAACAAGGCGAGCAAGGCGGCATCGCGCGTGACGGCAGAAGGCGTCGTCGCATCGTTCGTCGGCGGCAATGCAGGTTCGCTCGTCGAACTGAACTGCGAAACCGACTTCGTCGCGAAGAACGACGATTTCCTCGCGTTCTCGAAGACGGTTGCAGAACTCGTCGCGACGCAAAACCCGGCCGACGTGGCTGCGCTGTCGGCGCTGCCGCTCGAAGGCTCGACGGTCGACGCAGTGCGCCTGGCACTGGTCGGCAAGATCGGCGAGAACGTCTCGATCCGCCGTTTCGTCCGTTTCGAAACCGCAAACAAGATCGCAACGTACCTGCACGGCGCGCGTATCGGCGTGATCGTCGAGTACACGGGTGCGGAAGAGCAGGTCGGCAAGGACGTCGCGATGCACATCGCGGCCATGAAGCCGGTCGCGCTGTCGTCGGCTGACGTGCCGGCGGAACTGATCGAAACGGAACGCCGCGTGGCCGAGCAGAAGGCTGCGGAATCGGGCAAGCCGGCAGAGATCGTCGCGAAGATGGTCGACGGTAGCGTCCAGAAGTACCTGAAGGAAGTGTCGCTGCTGAACCAGACGTTCGTGAAGAACGACAAGCAGACGATCGAGCAGATGCTGAAGGCAGCGGATGCCGCAGTGCAGAAGTTCGCGCTGTTCGTCGTCGGCGAAGGCATCGAGAAGCGCCAGGACGACTTCGCCGCCGAAGTGGCCGCGCAAGTCGCAGCAGCAAAGCAGCAGTAAGCCGTAAGCAGTCAGGCAGTATCCGCGGCGGGCGTCCGCTCCGCCGCGGTCGGCGCCGCCGCCGGCCGGCCGGGAAACCCGGTCCGACCGTCGGCGCTTGCCCGAATCAGTATTTCGCCCCTACAGTTCGTGGTTGTCATCCTCTCGTCGCTCGGAAGCCCCTATGTCCAATGCCTATAAACGCGTCCTTCTCAAACTTTCCGGCGAAGCGCTGATGGGCGACGATGCCTTCGGCATCAATCGCGCGACGATCGAACGGATGGTGGCCGATATCGCGGAAGTGGTGCGTCTCGGCACGCAGCTCGCGGTCGTGATCGGTGGCGGTAATATTTTCCGTGGCGTTGCGGGCGGCGCGGCCGGCATGGATCGCGCGACGGCGGACTACATGGGGATGCTCGCAACGATGATGAACGCGCTGGCGCTGCAGGACGCGATGCGCCACGCCGGCATCGAGGCGCGCGTGCAGTCCGCGCTGCGGATGGACCAGGTCGTCGAGCCGTACATCCGGCCCCGCGCGATCCGTCAGCTCGAGGAAGGCCGCGTCGTGATCTTCGCGGCCGGTACGGGCAACCCGTTCTTCACGACGGACACGGCCGCCGCGCTGCGCGGTTCGGAAGTGGGCGCCGAGGTCGTATTGAAGGCGACCAAGGTCGATGGCGTATATTCTGCCGATCCGAAGAAGGATCCGTCGGCCACGCGCTACACGACGATCAGCTTCGACGAGGCGATCGGCCGCAACCTGCAGGTGATGGACGCGACGGCCTTCGCGCTGTGCCGCGACCAGAAGCTGCCGATTCGCGTGTTTTCGATCAACAAGCCGGGCGCGCTCAAGCGCATCGTGCTGGGCGAGGACGAAGGTACGCTCGTCCACGTGTAAACTCCCGCGGATGCGGGCCATCGGCCGCGGCGCGCCAGATGCGCCGGGTGGGGTCCGCGTTCTTTGAAGGTTTGAAGGTTCGGAGGTTGAAATGAGTGTCGCTGATACCAAGAAGGGCGTCGAGCAGAAGATGCAGCGCTCGATCGATGCATTCAAGAGCGATCTGGCGAAGATCCGTACGGGCCGTGCGCACACCGGCATGCTCGATCACGTGCAGGTTGACTACTACGGGTCGATGGTGCCGATTTCGCAGGTTGCCAACATGACGCTCGTCGACGCGCGCACGATCGGTGTGCAGCCGTGGGAAAAGCCGATGGTTGCGAAGGTCGAGAAGGCCATTCGCGAAGCCGATCTCGGCCTGAACCCGGCCACGTCCGGCGACCTGATCCGCGTGCCGATGCCGGCGCTGACGGAAGAGCGCCGCCGCGAGCTGACCAAGGTCGTCAAGAGCGAAGGCGAAACGGCCAAGGTCGCGATCCGCAACCTGCGCCGCGATGCGAACGAAGCGCTCAAGAAGCTCGTGAAGGACAAGGAAATCTCGGAAGACGACGAGCGCCGTGCGAGCGACGACGTGCAGAAGCTGACCGACAAGCACGTTGCCGAAATCGACAAGCTCGTGCAGAGCAAGGAAGCCGAGATCATGACGGTCTGACGACCGTCCTCGCGCGCCGCCTTCTTCCAGCATTACTGTCTCAACGGCCATGACCTATACCAGCTCTACCGTTCGCGTGCCTGACGTCGGCGTCGTGCCGCGTCATATCGCGATCATCATGGACGGCAACGGCCGTTGGGCGACCGAACGCCGCTTGCCGCGCGTCGCGGGGCATACCCGCGGCGTCGATGCCGTGCGGGCGGTGGTCGAAGGCTGCGCGCGCGCCGGCGTCGAATACCTAACGCTGTTCGCGTTCAGTTCGGAGAACTGGCGCCGGCCGAACGACGAAGTGTCGTTCCTGATGCGCCTCTTCATCACCGCGCTCGAGCGCGAAGTCGGCAAGCTCCATGCGAACGGGATCCGCCTGCGTGTCGTCGGCGATCTCGACCGCTTCGAGCCGCGCATCCGCGAACTGATTCGCCGCGCCGAAACCAAGACGGCGCGCAACACCCGTCTTACGCTCACCATCGCGGCCAACTACGGCGGCCGGTGGGACATCCTGCAGGCGACGAAGAAGCTCGTCGAGCAGGCCGTGCGCGAGGGTCGCGAGGTCGAAGTGACCGAGGACGCGTTCGCGCCGCATCTGGCAATGGCCTATGCGCCGGAGCCCGATCTCTTCATCCGTACCGGTGGCGAGCAGCGCGTCAGCAACTTCCTGCTGTGGCAACTCGCGTACGCCGAATTCTATTTCACCGACAAATACTGGCCGGATTTCGACGGCACGGCACTGGCCGACGCAATGGCGTCGTATACGGAGCGCGAGCGCCGTTTCGGCCGCACGAGCGCACAGCTCGAACCACAATCGCAGAACGCCGACTCCCTTTCATGCTGAAAACCCGTGTGATCACGGCGATCGTGATGCTGGCGGTGCTGCTGCCGGTGACGCTGTTCGCGCCGCTCACCGCGTTCGGCGCGCTGATCGGCGTCGTGCTCGTGTTTGCCGCGTGGGAATGGGCGCGCCTGCTCAAGCTCGGCGGCGCCGGCCCGATCGTCTATGCAGTCGTCGCGGCGCTTGCGCTCGCGGCCACGGCGCCGCTCGGCATCGATGCGGCTTCGTCCCGTCCCCTTTTCATGGCAGCCGGCGTGTTCTGGCTGCTGGTCGGCCCGTTCACGCTGCGGCGCAAGCCCGAACTCGCGGGCGGCGTATGGCGCCCGTTCCTGCTGGCGGCCGGCCTCGTGGTCTTTGCGGCCTGCTGGCATGCGCTCGTCGCGGCGCGTGCGCAGGGCGTGCCGTTCGTGCTGTCGCTGCTTCTGGTCGTCTGGCTCGCCGATATCGGCGCATACTTCGCGGGCAAGGCCTTCGGAAAGCGTAAACTGGCCATCACGATCAGCCCCGGCAAGAGCTGGGAAGGCGCGATCGGTGGCTGGCTGGCCGTGATGGTCGTCGCCAGTGTCGCGATGGCCGCGCATGCGTTCGAGCCGACCCTGTTTTCCACATTCGCCGCGCGCTACGGGATGCCCGGCGCGTGGGCCGCACTGACGCTGCTGGTCGCGTACAGCGTGATCGGCGACCTGTTCGAGTCGCTGCTGAAGCGGCAGGCGGGCGTGAAGGATTCGAGCGGGCTGCTGCCGGGTCACGGCGGCGTGCTCGACCGTGTCGACGCGTTGCTGCCGGTGCTGCCGCTCGCGATGCTGCTGCTTGGTTAAACCACTCATTCTGTTATGCAAAAACGTCTGACATTGCTCGGTTCCACGGGCTCGATCGGAGACAGCACGCTCGACGTGGTCGCGCGTCATCCCGAGCGCTTCTCCGTCTACGCGCTGACCGCGCACCGCAACGGCGACAAGCTCGTCGAGCAGTGTCTGCGCTTCGCGCCCGAAGTGGCGGTGGTCGGCGATGCCGCGACTGCCGCGCACGTCGACGCGAAACTGCGCGCGGCAGGCAGCAAGACGACCGTGCTGCACGGGCCGCAGGCGCTCGTCGACGTGTCGAAGAGTGACGGCTGCGATACCGTGGTCGCGGCGATCGTCGGCGCGGCCGGCCTCGTGCCGAGCCTTGCGGCCGCGCGCGCCGGCAAGCGCATCCTGCTCGCAAACAAGGAAGCGCTGGTGATGTCGGGCGCGATCTTCATGGACGCCGTGCGCGACCATGGCGCGATCCTGCTGCCGGTCGACAGCGAACACAACGCGATCTTCCAGTGCATGCCGCGCGACGCGGCCGAGCACGGCGGGATCTCGAAGATCATCCTGACCGCGTCGGGCGGCCCGTTCCGCACGCGCGAGCCGGCCACGCTCGTCGACGTGACGCCGGACGAGGCGTGCAAGCACCCGAACTGGGTGATGGGCCGCAAGATCTCGGTCGATTCCGCGACGATGATGAACAAGGGCCTCGAGGTGATCGAGGCGCACTGGATCTTCGGGCTGCCGGGCGACCGGATCGACGTGTTGATCCATCCGCAGAGCGTGATCCATTCGCTCGTGTCGTATCGCGACGGCTCGGTGCTCGCTCAGCTCGGCAACCCCGACATGCGCACGCCGATCGCGCACGCACTCGCGTTCCCGGACCGTGTCGATGCGGGCGTCGACCAGCTCGACCTCGCGCAGATCGCCCAGCTGTCGTTCGAAAAGCCCGATTACGCGCGCTTCCCGTGCCTCGCGCTCGCGCTGAAGGCGCTTGAGGAAGGCGGTATCGCGAGCGCCGCATTGAACGCGGCGAACGAAGTCGCGGTCGAAGCGTTTCTCGAGCGCCGCATCGGCTTCATGGCGATTGCGGCGACGGTCGACGCCGTGCTCAATACGCTGCCGAACCGCGCGCCCGACGGGCTCGAGGACGTCCTTGCTGCGGATACCGAGGCTCGCCGCCTCGCCGCCGAGATCATTGCGAAAGCGCCTGCGCCACGCGTGGAGCGCACTGTCTGAATGGGGTGCTCATGAACGTGCTGGTCGAACTGATCGCGTTTGCGGTGGCGATCGGGGTGCTGGTCGTCGTGCATGAGTACGGACACTATCGTGTCGCGCGCTGGTGCGGCGTGAAGGTGCTGCGTTTCTCGATCGGCTTCGGCCAGCCCGTCGCGCGCTGGGTCAGCCGCAGGACAGGCACCGAGTGGACGCTGTCCGCGCTGCCGCTTGGCGGCTACGTGAAGATGCTCGACGAGCGCGATCCCGGCCCCGGCATCGCACCCGAGGAGCTTGGCCAGGCGTTCAACCGGCAGTCGGTCTACAAGCGCATCGCGATCGTCGCCGCCGGGCCGATTGCGAACTTTCTGTTGGCAATCGCGCTGTTTTCCATCGTATTTGCCACCGGTGTGACCGAGCCGGCCGCGATCGTCGCACCGCCGGCCGCCGGCACGGTGGCGGCGCGCGCGGGCTTCGACGGCAGCGAGACGATCGTGTCGATCCGCAACGCGCAAGGCGGCGAGTCCGAGTCGGTGCGGTCGTGGTCGGACCTGCGCTGGAAGCTGCTGGCGGCCGCGTTCGATCACCGCGAGATCGTGCTCGGCGCCCGCGACGGCAACACGACGTTCGATTTCCGCGTCGACCTCCGCAATGTTCCCGAAAGTCAGCTCGACGACGATTTCATGGCCCATCTGGGCTTCGAAACCGGCGGCGGCACGCTGTCGGTCGCGTCGGTGCAGCCCGGCAGCGCGGCGGAGCAGGCGGGCCTGAAGTCCGGCGACAAGCTGGTCGCGCTCGACGGCAAGCCGATCGGCGGCGCATCGCGCTTCATCGATTCCGTGAAACACCATGCGGGCAAGCCGCTCGACCTGCAGATCGAGCGCAATGGCGCCGCACAGACGGTGTCGATCGTGCCGCAGATGCAGCGCGACGACGAATCGGGGCAGCAGGTCGGCCGCATCGGCGCGGCGCTGTCGATGCATGCGCCGTCCGTCGACGTGCGTTACGGGCCGATCGACAGCTTGCGGCTCGGCGCGCACCGCACGTGGGACATCTCCGTGTACTCGCTGCGAATGTTCGGGCGCATGATCACGGGCAACGCGTCGCTGAAGAACCTGTCCGGCCCCGTGACGATCGCCGACTACGCGGGCAAGAGTGCGCGGCTCGGTCCGTCGGCGTTCCTGTCGTTCCTCGCCCTTGTCAGCATTAGCCTTGGCGTCCTGAACTTGTTGCCGATTCCCGTTTTGGACGGGGGGCATCTGTTATATTATGCGGTTGAAGCCGCGACCGGGAAAGCCGTCTCGGAGCGCTGGCAGCTGATTCTGCAAAGAGCCGGGTTGATCTGCATCGTCGCATTGTCGGCGATTGCGCTGTTCAACGATCTGGCTCGGTTAATCCATTTCTGAAGCGTCAGGCGGCGGCCGCTGGGCAGCCGCCTGATTTGATGCAGCTAAATATTGGGGATGCATGTTGTTCAAACCTCATCGCTTTGTACCTAAGACAGTTGCAGCGGCCGCGCTCGCCGCGCACGGCCTCGCGGCGCATGCAGCGGCACCGTTCGTGGTGCAAGACATCAAGATCGAGGGGCTGCAGCGCGTCGAAGCGGGTTCGGTGTTCGCCTACCTGCCGATCAAGCAGGGCGATACCTTCACGGACGACAAGGCATCCGAAGCAATCCGCGCGCTGTACGCGACGGGCTTCTTCAACGACGTACGCATCGCCACGCAGGGCAACGTCGTGATCGTGCAGGTGCAGGAGCGTCCGGCCATCGCGTCGATCGACTTCACCGGCACGAAGGAGTTCGACAAGGACAACCTGACGAAGGCACTGCGCGCAGTCGGTCTCGCCGACGGCCGCTACTACGACAAGGCGCTCGTCGACAAGGCGGAGCAGGAGCTCAAGCGCCAGTACCTCACGCGCGGCTTCTACGCGGCCGAGGTCAAGACGACGGTCACGCCGGTCGACGCGAACCGCGTGTCGATCCTGTTCGCGGTGGCCGAAGGCCCGAGCGCGAAGATCCGCCAGATCAACTTCATCGGCAACAAGGCATTCAGCACCAGCACGCTGCGTGACGAGATGCAGCTGTCGACGCCGAACTGGTTTTCCTGGTACACGAAGAACGACCTGTACTCGAAGGAAAAGCTGACGGGCGACCTCGAAGCGGTGCGCTCGTACTACCTGAACCGCGGCTATCTCGAGTTCAACATCGATTCGACCCAGGTGTCGATCTCGCCCGACAAGAAGGACATGTACCTGACGGTCACGCTGCACGAAGGCGAGCCGTACACGGTGTCGGGCATCAAGCTGTCGGGCAACCTGCTCGATCGCGAAGCCGAACTCACCAAGCTGATCAAGATCAAGCCGGGCGACCGTTTCTCGGCCGAAAAGCTGCAGCAGACCACCAAGTCGATCGTCGACAAGCTCGGTGAGTACGGTTACGCGTTCGCGACCGTCAATGCGCAGCCGGACATCGACCAGGCGAACCACAAGGTGAACCTGAACCTCGTCGTCGATCCGAGCCGCCGCGTGTACGTGCGCCGCATCAACGTCGTCGGCAACACGCGTACGCGTGACGAAGTGGTGCGCCGCGAAATGCGCCAGCTCGAAAGCTCGTGGTTCGATTCGAACCGCCTCGCGCTGTCGAAGGATCGCGTGAACCGTCTCGGCTACTTCACCAACGTCGACGTGACGACGTTGCCGGTCGACGGCACGAACGACCAGGTCGACGTGAACGTGAAGGTCGACGAAAAGCCGACCGGCGCGATCACGCTGGGCGCCGGTTTCTCGTCGACGGACAAGGTCGTGCTGTCGGCGGGCGTGTCGCAGGACAACGTGTTCGGTTCGGGTACCAGCCTGTCGGTGAACGTCAACACCGCGAAGAGCTACCGTACGCTGACCGTCACCCAGGTCGACCCGTACTTCACGGTCGACGGTATCAAGCGGATCACGGACGTCTACTACCGCACGTACCAGCCGCTCTACTATTCGACGAGCTCGAGCTTCCGGATCATCAGCGCGGGCGGCAACCTGAAGTTCGGTATCCCGTTCTCGGAAGTCGACACCGTCTACTTCGGCGCGGGCTTCGAGCAGAACCGTCTCGACGTCGATTCGAACACGCCGCAGAGCTACCAGGATTACGTGAACCAGTTCGGCCGCGTGTCGAACACGGTACCGCTGACGGTCGCGTGGTCGCGCGACGCGCGTGACAGCGCGCTGATTCCGAGCCGCGGCTACTTCACGCAGGCGAACATGGAGTACGGCGTGCCGGTCGGCAAGATCCAGTACTACAAGGCCGACCTGCAGGCCCAGTACTACTATTCGTTCTCGCGCGGCTTCATCCTGGGCATGAACCTGCAGGGCGGCTACGGTAACGGTATCGGCAACCCGTACCCGATCTTCAAGAACTACTACGCGGGCGGTATCGGCTCCGTGCGTGGCTACGAGCCGAGCTCGCTGGGCCCGCGCGACACGAAGACGAACGACCCGATCGGCGGTTCGAAGATGCTCGTCGGCAACATCGAACTGACGTTCCCGCTGCCGGGCACGGGCTACGACCGCACGCTGCGCGTGTTCACGTTCCTCGACGGCGGTAACGTGTGGGGCAATGCGCCGGGCGGCACGAGCACGGGCGCCAACGGGCTGCGCTACGGCTACGGTGTGGGTCTCGCGTGGATCTCGCCGATCGGCCCGCTTAAGCTGAGCCTCGGCTTCCCGCTGCAGAAGCACGAAGGCGACCAGTACCAGAAATTCCAGTTCCAGATCGGGACGGCGTTCTGACCGAACGCATGACAACAGCAACGAGAGGGTAATTTTGCTAACCGGTAAGTTTTCGAAACGAGTGATGTGCGCGCTGACCGTTGCGCTGGCCCTGGGCGCGGCAACGGTGCACGCACAGGACGTCGCCCGCATCGCGGCGGTCAATTCGGATCGGATCCTGCGCGAGTCGGCGCCCGCGAAGGCGGCGCAGACGAAGCTCGAAGCCGAGTTCGCGAAGCGTGACAAGGATCTGCAGGACCTCGGGGCGCGTCTGAAATCGATGTCCGACTCGCTGGACAAGAACGGCGCGTCGCTGTCGGCGGCCGACCGCGCGCAGAAGCAGCGCGATCTCGCCCAGCTCGATACCGACTTCCAGCGCAAGCAGCGCGAGTTCCGCGAAGACCTGAACCAGCGCCGCAACGAGGAGCTGGCGGCCGTGCTCGAGCGGGCGAACAAGGTCATCAAGCAGATCGCCGAGCAGCAGAATTACGACCTGATCGTGCAGGAAGCCGTGTACGTCAGCCCGCGCATCGACATCACCGACAAGGTGCTCAAGGCGCTCGCGTCCGGCTCGACGAACTGAACGGAGCAGACGACGAATGGCATTGACGCTTGAGGAACTCGTAAAGCGGTTCGGCGGCGAGATCGCCGGCGACGCACAGTGCAAGGTGAGCGGGCTCGCACCGCTCGACCAGGCAGGCCCGCAGCAACTCGCGTTCCTCGCGAATCCGAAGTACCTGTCGCAGGTCGAGTCGACCCGCGCCGGCGCGGTGCTGATCGCGCCGAGGGATCTGGAAAAGCTTGGCGCGGCCGCTAACGGCCGCAGCTTCATTGTCACGCCGAATCCGTACGCGTACTTCGCGCGCGTCGCGCAGATGTTCATCGACCTGGCCACGCCGCAGCGTGCCGCCGGCGTGCATCCGAGCGCGACGATCGATCCGGCCGCACAGGTCGCCGCGAGCGCGGTGATCGGCCCGCACGTGACGGTCGAGGCCGGCGCGGTGATCGAAGACGGCGTGCAGCTCGACGCGAACGTATTCGTCGGCCACGGCACGACGATCGGCGCGGGCTCGCACCTGTATCCGAACGCGTCGGTGTACCACGGCTGCAAGGTCGGCCCGCGCGCGATCATCCATGCGGGCGCGGTGATCGGCTCCGACGGCTTCGGCTTCGCGCCGGATTTCGTCGGCGACGGCGATGCGCGCACCGGCAGCTGGGTGAAGATCCCGCAGGTCGGGGGCGTATCGATCGGCCCTGACGTCGAGATCGGCGCGAACACGACGATCGATCGCGGCGCGATGGCGGATACCGTCATCGAGGAATGCGTGAAGATCGACAACCAGGTCCAGATCGGCCACAACTGCCGGATCGGTGCCTATACGGTGATCGCCGGCAGCGCGGGCATCGCGGGCAGCACGACGATCGGCCGCCACTGCATGATCGGCGGCGCGGCCGGGATCGCCGGCCACGTGACGCTCGGCGACTATGTCATCATCACCGCGAAGTCGGGCGTATCGAAGTCGCTGCCGAAGGCAGGCATCTATACCAGCGCGTTTCCGGCCGTCGACCACGGCGAATGGAACAAGAGCGCCGCGCTCGTGCGCAACCTCGACAAGCTGCGCGAGCGCATCAAGGCGCTCGAAGCCGCGCTCGCCGCCCAGGGCGGCACGGACGCCTGAGCGCATCATGCGAGACCTCGAACCGGGCACGGCCAGCGCAACCGGCCCGGTTTGCCAGACTGGGCCGCACGGCGGCCCGCTTCAGCCTTTGCATCACCACCGCGCAGCCTCTGCGTGAGACGAACCATCATGAGCACTGAAAAAATCAATCTCGACATCCACAAGATCCTCACGCTGCTGCCGCATCGCTACCCGATTCTGCTCGTCGATCGCGTGCTCGAACTCGAACCGCACAAGGGAATCAAAGCGCTGAAGAACGTGTCGATCAACGAGCCGTACTTCCAGGGGCATTTCCCGAAGCGGCCGGTGATGCCGGGCGTGCTGATCCTCGAGGCGCTCGCGCAGGCCGCGGCGCTGCTGACCTTCTCGGAAGAGCAGCCGAAGGATCCGGAGAACACGCTGTACTACTTCGTCGGGATTGACGGCGCGCGCTTCAAGCGTCCGGTCGAGCCGGGCGACCAACTGATTCTGAACGTGACGTTCGAACGCTACATCCGCGGCATCTGGAAGTTCAAGGCGGTGGCGGAAGTGGACGGCAAGGTGGCGGCGGAAGCCGAACTGATGTGCACGGTCAAGACGACCGACGTGGCGCCCTGAGCGACGCGGCACGCACAGGCAACGCAACGCGACACTTCACATCGAGAGGCAACGGCGCATGACCAGGATTCATCCCACCGCGATTGTCGAACCGGGCGCGCAGATCGACGAATCGGTCGAGATCGGCCCGTACGCGATCGTCGGTCCGCACGTCACGATCGGCGCGCGTACGACGATCGGCTCGCACAGCGTGATCGAAGGCCATACGACGCTCGGCGAGGACAACCGCATCGGCCATTACGCGTCGGTCGGTGGTCGTCCGCAGGACATGAAGTACAAGGACGAGCCGACGAAGCTGGTGATCGGCAACCGCAACACGATCCGCGAATTCACGACGATCCACACGGGCACCGTGCAGGACGTCGGCGTGACGACGCTCGGCGATGACAACTGGATCATGGCCTATGTGCACATCGGTCATGACTGCACCGTCGGCAACCACGTGATCCTGTCGAGCAACGCCCAGATGGCCGGCCACGTCGAGATCGGCGACTGGGCGATCATCGGCGGGATGTCGGGCGTCCACCAGTTCGTGCGCATCGGTGCGCACTCGATGCTGGGCGGCGCGTCGGCGCTCGTGCAGGACATTCCGCCGTTCGTGATCGCGGCGGGCAACAAGGCCGAGCCGCACGGGATCAACGTCGAGGGGCTGCGCCGGCGCGGCTTCTCGGCCGATGCGATCTCGGCGCTGCGCAGCGCATATCGCGTGCTGTACAAGAACGGCCTGTCGTTCGAGGAAGCGAAGGTGCAGTTGCGCGAGCTGGCGGAGGCGGGCGGCGACGGCGATGCACCGGTGAAGGCGCTCGTCGAGTTCATCGACGCGTCGCAACGCGGCATCATCCGCTAAGCGATGACGCTTCCGACCAATCAGCTCCGGCTCGCGATGGTGGCCGGCGAGCCGTCGGGCGACCTGCTCGCGGCGTCGCTGCTCGGCGGGCTGCGCGAGCGGCTGCCCGAATCGACCCAGTACTACGGGATCGGCGGCCAGCGGATGATCGCGCACGGCTTCGATTCGCACTGGCAGATGGACAAGCTGACCGTGCGCGGCTATGTCGAGGCGCTGGGCCAGATTCCCGAGATCCTGCGGATTCGCGGCGAGCTGAAGCGCCAGTTGCTCGCCGAGCGGCCGGACGCGTTCATCGGCGTCGACGCGCCCGACTTCAACTTCAACGTCGAACAGGCCGCGCGCGACGCGGGCATCCCGTCGATCCACTTCGTGTGCCCGTCGATCTGGGCATGGCGCGGCGGCCGGATCAAGAAGATCGCGAAGTCCGTCGATCACATGCTGTGCCTGTTCCCGTTCGAACCGGCGATTCTCGACAAGGCAGGCGTCGCGTCGACCTACGTCGGCCATCCGCTCGCCGACGAGATTCCGCTCGAACCCGATACGCACGGTGCGCGCATCGCGCTCGGTCTGCCGGCCGATGGCCCGGTGATCGCGGTGCTGCCGGGCAGCCGGCGCTCGGAAATCGCGCTGATCGGCCCGACCTTCTTCGCGGCGATGGCGCTGATGCAGCAGCGCGAGCCCGGCGTGCGTTTCGTGATGCCGGCGGCCACGCCCGCGCTGCGCGCGCTGCTGCAGCCGCTCGTCGATGCGCATCCGCAGCTCGCGCTGACGATCACCGACGGCCGATCGCAGGTGGCGATGACGGCTGCCGATGCGATTCTCGTGAAGAGCGGCACGGTCACGCTGGAAGCCGCGCTGCTGAAAAAGCCGATGGTGATCTCGTACAAGGTGCCCTGGCTGACCGGGCAAATCATGCGCCGGCAGGGCTACCTGCCGTACGTCGGCTTGCCGAACATTCTGGCGGGGCGTTTCGTCGTGCCCGAGTTGCTGCAGCATTTCGCGACACCCGAGGCGCTCGCCGATGCGACGCTCACGCAACTGCGCGACGACGCGAACCGCCGCACGCTGACTGAAGTATTTACCGAAATGCATCTTTCGCTGCGGCAGAACACGGCCGCGAAGGCGGCCGAAGCGGTCGTGCGCGTACTCGAACAACGCAAGGGGCGCGCATGACCGCAGTACGTGCACCACGCCGCCGCGCGTCGAGCGACGTGCAGGGCGGTTTCGATTTCAGCCGTCCCAACGAGATCGTCTGCGGTGTCGACGAAGCGGGCCGCGGCCCGCTCGCCGGGCCGGTGGTGGCCGCCGCGGTGATCCTCGATCCGGCGCAGCCGATCGACGGGCTCGACGATTCGAAGGCGCTGTCCGCGAAGAAGCGCGACGCGCTGTACGAGCTGATCGTTGCGCGCTCGCTGTCGTATTGCGTCGCGTCGGCGAGCGTCGACGAGATCGACACGCTGAACATCCTGCACGCGACGATGCTCGCGATGAAGCGGGCCGTCGAGGGCCTGTCGGTTCTGCCGACGCTCGCGCAGATCGACGGCAACCGTTGCCCGACACTGACGGTGCGTGCCGAGGCGATCGTCAGCGGCGACGCGCTCGTGCCGAGCATCTCGGCCGCGTCGATCCTCGCGAAGGTCACGCGTGACCGCATGCTCGTCGATCTGCACGAACGCTTCCCCGTGTACGGTTTCAACGTGCATGCGGGCTACGGCACCGCGAAACACCTTGCCGCACTGCGCGAGCACGGCCCGTGCGAAGCGCATCGGCGCTCGTTCGCGCCGGTCCGTGCGGCACTCGACCTGATTCGATGAAGAGCATTACTTCCCGCGACAACCCGCTGTACAAGCGCCTGAAGGCGCTCGCGGGTTCGACGTCCCATCAGCGCCGCGGCGGCCAGGCGCTGCTCGAAGGATTCCATCTCGCAAGCGCGTACCTCGATACGGGCGCCACGCCCGAGCTGTGCGTCGCGACCGAAGGCGCACTCGGCCACGCCGAGGCCCAGGCGATCGTCGAGCGCATCGATGCGCAACGGATCGTCACGCTGCCCGACGCACTGTTCGGACAGTTGTCGAACGTCGTCAACGGCGTCGGCTTCCTGCTGCTCGTCGACCGGCCGGCGCAGCCGCTACCGGCGCGCGTGACGCATACGTCGGTCGTGCTCGACGGCGTGCAGGACGCCGGCAACGTCGGGTCGATCCTGCGCAGCGCGGCGGCCGCAGGCGTGCGCCATGTATTCTGTGCGCCGGGTACCGCGTACGCATGGTCGTCGAAGGTGCTGCGCTCGGGGATGGGGGCGCACTTCCTGCTGTCGATCCACGAGGACGTCGAAGCTGGCGCGCTCGCCGAACGCCTCGATGTGCCGGTTGCGCTGACCGATTCGCACGGTGCGCAGGCGGTCTACGACTGCGACCTGTCGGGGCCTGTTGCATGGGTGTTCGGCAACGAGGGTGCCGGTGTGTCGGCGTTCTGGCGCGACGCGGCCACGCATCGCGTGACGATCCCGCAGCCGGGCGGGATGGAGTCGCTGAACGTTGCGGCGGCGGCAGCGGTTTGCCTGTTCGAGCAGGTGCGTCAGCAGCGGCGTGCGTGATGCCACCCGCGTGCTTGCTCCGCACCATTGAAAAAGGCCGCGTTCGACGCGGCCTTTTTGTTTCCGGCGGCGGCCAGGCGGCCGCCAGCGCTCAGTCTCAATACGACTGCCGGTCGAGGCGGATTTCCTGCAGGATCGTCGTCGCGATTTCCTCGATCGACTTGTGCGTCGACGACAGCCACTTGATCCCCTCGCGGCGCATCATCGCTTCCGCCTCGTTGATCTCGTAGCGGCAGTTCTCGGGCGCCGCGTACTTGCTGCCCGGGCGGCGCTCGTTACGGATCTCCGACAGGCGCTGCGGGTCGATCGACAGCCCGAACAGCTTCTCGCGGTGCGCGGCGAGTGCCGACGGCAGCTTGCCGCGCTCGAAATCTTCCGGAATCAGCGGATAGTTGGCCGCCTTCACGCCGTACTGCATCGCGAGATACAGGCTCGTCGGCGTCTTGCCGCTGCGCGACACGCCGACGAGGATCACGTCGGCTTCCGACAGGTTGCGGTTCGACTGGCCGTCGTCGTGCGCGAGCGAGAAGTTGATCGCCTCGATCCGCGTCTTGTATTCCTCGGTGTCCGCGTTCTGGTGGCCGCGGCCCATCGCGTGGCTCGACTTGAGCTCCAGTTCCTGCTCGAGCGGTTCGACGAAGCGCTGGAACATGTCGAGCACGAGTGCGTTCGAGCGCTTGACGATGTCGTTGGATTCGCTGTCGACGAGCGTCGTGAACACGATCGCGCGGCGGCCGTCGTGCACGGCGGCCTCGTTGATCTTCTCGACGGTCGCATAGGCCTTGTCGAGCGAGTCGACGAACGGCACGCGCACGAGGCGGAATTTCTGGTCGAACTGGGAGAGGATCGAGTGCGCGAAGGTTTCGGCAGTGATCCCGGTGCCGTCGGAGACGATGAATACGGTAGGCAGCATGAATCTGGGCGTCGAACGTGAAGGGCGGTTGCGCGGGCGGCTGGAGGTTCGCCTCCAGACGCAGTGACAAGGTCGCGCCACATCCGGCAGCCGGCACGGTAGAATAGCGGCAACCTGTTGGATAAGCAATTGCGGGGGCAGGGCGCGAACGGCGCCCCGGGCTTTGCCGCTTGATTCCAAAATTCCCGGCAAGTTTGGCGATTTGTCTGAAAATATCGCCCTTCTGCCGGGATTTTTGCAAATCGGGTCGGAAGATTTGCCGCCGCTGCGATTGTTTATCTAACAGGTTGCGCAAGACGCGCCGCGCCTTTTTGCAAGCGCCCGCGTCCGAGCCCACTTGCGCAATCGAGTATTTTTTTCACACTTAGGGGCTTGTATGACTAACGCAGCAAACGTCGCAAAGGACCAGGCGTATGTAATTCCGTTCGAGCAGTTGCGGATGACCGATGTGGAGATCGTCGGCGGCAAGAATGCGTCGCTTGGCGAAATGATCAGCCAGCTTTCCGAAGCAGGCGTTCGCGTACCCACCGGTTTCGCCACGACCGCGCTCGCGTTCCGTGATTTCCTCACGCACAACGACCTTACCGACCGCATCGCCAAGCGTCTCGAGTCGCTCGACATCGACGACGTGAAGGCGCTCGCCGAAGCCGGCGCCGAGATCCGCAAGTGGATCGTCGATGCGCCGATGCAGGCACGTCTCGAGCAGGAAATCCGCGAACAGTTCGAGATCCTGAAGAGCAGCTCGCCGGGCGAGCTGTCGTTCGCCGTGCGTTCGTCCGCGACCGCGGAAGACCTGCCCGACGCATCGTTCGCCGGCCAGCAGGAGTCGTACCTGAACGTCGTCGGTATCGAAGACGTGCTCGATCGCATGAAGCACGTGTTCGCGTCGCTGTACAACGACCGCGCGATCTCGTACCGCGTGCACAAGGGCTTCACGCACGCGGAAGTCGCCCTGTCGGCCGGCGTGCAGCGCATGGTCCGCTCGGACGTCGGCGCCGCCGGCGTGATGTTCACGATCGACACCGAATCGGGTTTCAAGGACGCCGTGTTCATCACGTCGAGCTACGGCCTGGGCGAAACCGTCGTGCAGGGTGCGGTGAACCCGGACGAGTTCTACGTGTTCAAGACGACGCTCGCACAGGACAAGTACCCGATCATCCGCCGCTCGATCGGCTCGAAGCTGATCAAGATGGAATTCACGCAGCCGGGCGAGCCGGGCCGCGTGAAGACGGTCGACGTGCCGCACGAGCAGCGCAACCGCTACTCGATCACCGACGAAGACGTGATCGAGCTGGCGAAGTACGCGGTCATCATCGAGAAGCACTACCAGCGTCCGATGGACATCGAGTGGGGCCGGGACGGCCGCGACGGCAAGATCTTCATCCTGCAGGCACGCCCGGAAACCGTGAAGAGCCAGGCAACCGGCAAGGCCGAGCAGCGCTTCAAGCTGAAGGGCCAGTCGCAGGTGCTCGCGACGGGCCGTGCGATCGGCCAGAAGATCGGTGCGGGCCCCGTGCGCGTGATCCAGGATCCGTCGGAAATGGAACGCGTGCAGCCGGGCGACGTGCTGGTGGCCGACATGACCGACCCGAACTGGGAGCCGGTGATGAAGCGTGCAGCCGCGATCGTCACGAACCGTGGCGGCCGGACCTGCCACGCGGCGATCATCGCGCGTGAACTCGGCGTGCCGGCAGTCGTCGGTTGCGGCGATGCGACCGACATCCTGAAGGACGGCGCGCTCGTCACCGTGTCGTGCGCGGAAGGCGACGAAGGCAAGATCTACGACGGCCTGCTCGAGACGGAAGTCACGGAAGTGCAGCGCGGCGAACTGCCGGAAATCCCGGTCAAGATCATGATGAACGTCGGTAACCCGCAGCTCGCGTTCGACTTCTCGCAACTGCCGAACGGCGGTGTGGGTCTCGCGCGTCTCGAGTTCATCATCAACAACAACATCGGCGTTCACCCGAAGGCGATCCTCGAGTACCCGAACATCGACCAGGACCTGAAGAAGGCTGTCGAGAGCGTCGCGCGCGGTCACGCATCGCCGCGTCAGTTCTACGTCGACAAGCTGACGGAAGGTGTCGCGACGATCGCGGCGGCGTTCTATCCGAAGCCCGTCATCGTGCGCCTGTCCGACTTCAAGTCGAACGAGTACAAGAAGCTGATCGGCGGTTCGCGCTACGAGCCGGACGAGGAAAACCCGATGCTGGGCTTCCGCGGCGCGTCGCGTTACATCGCTGAAGACTTCGCGCAGGCGTTCGAGATGGAGTGCCGTGCACTGAAGCGCGTGCGTGACGAGATGGGCCTGACCAACGTCGAGATCATGGTGCCGTTCGTGCGTACCGTGAAGCAGGCGGAGCGTGTCGTCGGCCTGCTCGAGAAGTTCGGCCTGAAGCGCGGCGAAAACGGCCTGCGCCTCGTGATGATGTGCGAAGTCCCGACCAACGCGATCCTCGCCGAAGACTTCCTGCAATTCTTCGACGGTTTCTCGATCGGCTCGAACGACCTCACGCAGCTCACGCTCGGCCTCGACCGCGATTCGGGCATGGAACTGCTGGCTGTCGACTTCGACGAACGCGACCCGGCCGTCAAGTTCCTGCTCAAGCGCGCGATCGATACCTGCCGCCGGATGGGCAAGTACGTCGGCATCTGCGGCCAGGGCCCGTCCGATCACCCGGACTTCGCGCAATGGCTGACGGACGAAGGCATCGTGTCGATCTCGCTGAACCCCGACACGATCATCGAGACGTGGCAGGCGCTGGCCAACCGGAAGTAACGGTCGGTAACGCACCTTTGACGAGAGCGCGGTGGCATCGCGCTTTCGTTGAAGGCAAAATGCAAGGTTCGTGCTATAAACACCCCGGTACACACCGGGGTGTTTTTTTTCGTCGGTACTCGCCGGGCGGCCCCGCGCGTGTCGATCGCTCGCTCGGGGGCCGCGAATATATCGATCCGGAACAGCGCTTCAGCGCGTATTCTGGTTGCATGAGACACAGGTGAGCGCGGGGGACGTTTTTCTGGAGACCACAATGATGTCGGGGCATCTGTTCTGGTGGGGCGCGGTGGGCGTGCTGGTCGTGGCCGAGTTGCTGACGGGCACGTTCTACCTGCTGATGATCGCGCTCGGCTTTCTCGCGGGCGGGCTGCTGCAACTGGCCGGTTTCGCGCCGCACGTGCAGTTCGGCGCGGCGGCCGTGGTCGCGATCGTCGCGATGGTCGCGCTGCGCCGTTCGGGGCTCGGCCGCAAGCAGAAGCGCGATACGTCGACCAATCCCGACGTCAATCTCGATATCGGCTCGACCGTCACGGTCGACGCGTGGCGTGACGGCCGCGCGCGCGTGCAGTATCGCGGCGCCGACTGGGATGTCGAGCTCGCGAACGGCGAGCGCGACGATGCGCATGTGTATCAGGTGAGTGCCGTGCGCGGCAATTGTCTCGTGGTCGTGGCGAAACCCGCGGGCTGATCGTCCGCCGATACAACAAGGAGGGAATACTTCATGGATTCGCTGATCATCTGGGTGGTCCTGCTCGTCATCGCGATCGTGATCGTGTCGAAAACGGTGAAGATCGTGCCGCAACAGCATGCGTGGGTGCTCGAGCGCTTCGGGCGCTATCACGCGACGCTGTCGCCCGGTCTCAATATCGTGCTGCCGTTCGTCGATCGCATCGCATACCGGCACGTGCTGAAGGAAATCCCGCTCGACGTGCCGAGCCAGGTCTGTATCACGCGCGACAACACGCAGCTGCAGGTCGACGGCGTGCTGTATTTCCAGGTGACCGATCCGATGAAGGCGTCGTACGGGTCGAGCAACTTCGTGCTCGCGATCACGCAGCTCGCGCAAACCACGTTGCGCTCGGTGGTCGGCAAGCTCGAACTCGACAAGACGTTCGAGGAGCGCGACTTCATCAACCACAACATCGTCTCGGCGCTCGATCAGGCCGCCGCGAACTGGGGGGTGAAGGTCCTGCGCTACGAGATCAAGGACCTGACGCCGCCGAAGGAAATCCTGCACGCGATGCAGGCGCAAATCACCGCGGAGCGTGAAAAGCGCGCGCTGATCGCCGCATCCGAAGGCCGCAAGCAGGAGCAGATCAACCTCGCGTCGGGCGCGCGCGAAGCGGCGATCCAGAAATCCGAAGGCGAACGGCAGGCCGCGATCAACCAGGCGCAGGGCCAAGCAGCCGCGATTCTGGCGGTGGCCGAGGCGAATGCACAGGCGATCCAGAAGATTGCGAACGCGATGCAATCGCAGGGCGGGATGGATGCGGTGAACCTGAAGGTTGCCGAGCAGTATGTCAGCGCATTCTCGAATCTCGCGAAGCAGGGCAACACGCTGATCGTGCCGGCGAACCTGTCGGATCTCGGCACGGCGATCTCGTCGGCGCTGACGATCGTCAAGAGCGCGGGGGCAGCGTCGGGCGGGAAGGCCTGAGTCGGACGCACGCGGTGCGCGGGCCGCCGCCGCGGGCGATCGGCGTGCGACGAATCGTCGCGTAGCCGGGGCGCGGATGATGCCCGTTCGGCGCCGTCGTCGGTGCCTTTCTTCAGTCGAAACGGGCGGAGTGGCGCGCCGAGTGCCGCCTCAGCCGCCGCCGGGCAGCCGGCATCCGCGATTCACCCAGCCCAAAGCAACACGGCCCGCTTCGAGCGGGCCGTGTCGTTTGCGAGGTGCGTCGCGCGCGTCAGGTGCCGGCGCGCATGATGCGTGCCTTTTCGCGTTCCCAGTCGCGCTTCTTCTCGGTTTCGCGCTTGTCGTGCAGCTTCTTGCCCTTCGCGAGCGCGATGTCGCACTTCACGCGACCGCCCTTGTAGTGGAAGTTCAGCGGCACGAGCGTGTAGCCACGCTGCTCGACCTTGCCGATCAGTTTCTTGATTTCCTCGCGGTGCAGCAGCAGCTTGCGCGTGCGGACCGGGTCGGGCGTGATGTGGGTCGAAGCCTCGGGCAGCGGGCTGATATGGGTACCGATCAGGAAGATCTCGTCGTGCTTGATCACGACGTAACCTTCCCTGATCTGGCCGCGCCCGGCGCGCAGCGCCTTGACTTCCCAGCCCTCGAGCACGAGCCCCGCCTCGTAGCGTTCCTCGATGTGATAATCGAAGTGCGCTTTCCTGTTGTCGATGATGCTCATGAAAGGATCGGGCCAACTCGTTTAAAATCACGATTTTAGCAAAGCGGGGCGGGAATCGCCCGGCTTGCGTTCTCACCTTAAGCGATGCCGCGCGATTTATGGCAGATGTCCAGAAAACCGTATTGATCCGTCATTCGGCGGAACAGATGTTCGACCTCGTCACCGACGTGGCCGACTACCCCAATTTCCTGCCCTGGTGCGGCGGCGTTGAGATTCGCCGTCAGGACGAGAGCGGGATGGAAGCGCGCATCGACATCAACTTCAAGGGCATCAAGCAGCATTTCGCGACGCGCAACACGCAGCAGCGCCCGGCGCGGATCGACATGGAGTTCACGGACGGCCCGTTCAAGAAGTTCACGGGCGCGTGGCGCTTCACGGCACTGCGTGCCGATGCGTGCAAGATCGAATTCGCGCTGCACTACGAATTCTCGAGCATCCTGCTCGAGAAGATCATCGGGCCCGTGTTCAGCCACATCGCGAACACGTTCGTCGATTCGTTCGTGAAGCGCGCCGACCAGCGCTACGGGAAGGGGTGACGCGATGTTGTCGATCGAAGTCTGCTACGCGCTGCCGGATCGCCAGACGCTGATTCCGCTGTCGCTGCCCGAAGGGGCGACCGTTCGTTCGGCG
Organism: Burkholderia lata; assembly: GCF_902499335.1. Lineage (GTDB taxonomy): Bacteria > Pseudomonadota > Gammaproteobacteria > Burkholderiales > Burkholderiaceae > Burkholderia > Burkholderia lata_B. The sequence continues at coordinate 65,000 of NZ_CABVQK010000002.1, forward strand.
ATCGATGCGAGCGGCGTGCTCGCGCTGCACCCGGAAATCGATCTCGCGAACGCGAAGACGGGCGTGTACGGCAAGCTTGCGCCGCTCGATGCGCCGCTCGCCGACCACGACCGCGTCGAGATCTACCGCCCGTTGATCGTCGATCCGAAGCTCGCGCGCCAGCGGCGCGTCGACAAGTCGCGCCGCGACGGCTCCATCGAGGGCCGCAAGTGGATGCACAAGGACGCGCGCTGACGCGGGCCGATCCGCGTTTTTCGTCTCTATTTGTCTGATTAAACGCCGTGGCGCTCAGTGGGCCGCGGCGTTCGCGTTTGCCGGTGCGCTTCCCGAGGTATCGCCGCCAGCGGGCGTGTTGCCGTGCTGCCGCACCGATCCGTAGACGCCAGCGAGCAGCAGCACCAGCGCGGCGATCTCGAGCGCATGCGGCATCCGCTGGTCGTACACGAACGCGTAAAGCATCGCGAACACGGTTTCGAACACGATCAGCTGGCCGGACAGCGTGAGCGGCAGCCGCTTCGACGCGGCATTCCACAGCCCGTTGCCGAGCCACGACGCGCCGATCGCGAGCACGAGGTTAAGCAGCCAGAACAGCTGCCAGCGCGACGCCGGAACCGCGGCCTGCACCGTGCCGGCCGGCAGCGCGAGGATCGCGATCCAGACGAGGCCGCCGATCAGGCCCGTCACGACACCCCACAGTACCGACCACTCGTTGCCGCCGAAATGATGATGGCGCTGCAGATAGCGTGCGTTCGCGACCGCATACCAGGTCCAGCTCGCGAGCGCGCCGGCCGCGCAGGCGATGCCGGCGAGCTTCTGGCCGAGCGTCGTCGCATGCGCGGCCTCGGACGTGAACAGGTCGACGTTGATGCAGACGATGCCCGCGATCACCAGCGCGAGCGGGATCGCGAGCCGCCGCAACGGCACGGCGCCGTGGTCGCCGAGGCCCGCGAGCGTGACCGTGACGGGCAGCACGCCGACGATCAGCGAACTGGGGGCGATGCCGATCAGGTGCACGGCGCCGGACAGCAGCATGTAGTACGCGACGTTGCCGACGACGGCGAGCCTGACCAGCGCGACGAGATCCTCGCGGGTCAGCCGCGCGAGCAGCGAGCGGGCGGCCGGTAGCGCGGCCGCGAGCGATACGAGGCCGTACATCGCGTAGCGGCCGGCGCTCAGCAGCAGCGGCGAGAAGTCGGTCAGCAGCCGAGGAACGAGAAACACCATGCCCCACAGGGCACCTGCCAGGACACCATAGACCACACCGCGCTGCATCGACCGCTCCGAACACATGACTGACGAGCGCGCATCTTAGCGACGCGGTCGCCGCGGCGTCTTGTTCATTCCTGCACTCGGCGCAGGGCGGGGCACTGGCGTGCCGCGTGCGGGCGGCGGGTCATTCGTCAACCGGATCGGGCGTTGCACCCGCGCTGTTGCCCGGTGCCCGCGCGGGCCGACGCACGGCGCGCAACGTGCCGCTGTTGCCGCCGCCGCAGTAGAAGCGGTCGTGGCCGTCGGATTCGAGCCCCGATACGCCGACGCCGGCCGGCATGTCGATCTGCTCGAGCACCTGGCCCGTGCGCGGATCGATGTGCCGCAGGTCCGCCTGGTCGGCTTCCCAGGTGCCGTGCCACAGCTCGCCGTCGACCCAGGTCACGCCGGTGACGAAGCGGTTCGATTCGATCGTGCGCAGCACGGCGCCCGATTTCGGATCCACCTGATGAATCTTGCGTTCGCGGTACTGGCCGACCCACAGCGTGCCTTCGGCCCATGCCAGCCCGGAATCGGCGCCGCCGCCGGGGGCGGGAATCGTCGCGAGCACGCGGCCCGATTCGGGATCGATCGTCTCGATGCGGTCCTCGACGATCTGGTACAGGTGGCGGCCGTCGAACGCCGTGCCCGCATGCGCGGCGACGTCGATCGAGCGGACGGTCGTGCCGCGTTCCGGGTCGAGCGCATTCAGCTTGTCGCCGGACGCGTACCACACGTACTGCCCGTCGAACGTGACGCCGTGTACGCCGTCGACGCCCGGAAACGGGCCGTATTCGCGAAGGATGTCTGCACTGGAGCGCTTCATGTTCGTCACCTCGTCGTTCGGTGAGGTCATCCTAATCGCCCGGCAGCGGGGCGGGGAGTAACAAGGTCGTCGCGAAACCGGGCAGCGGCGGCGTCATCCAGCGACGCGCGCGGCCTCGGCCGAGCGCCTGGACCTTGTCGGCTTCGGCGAGCGCGTCGAGCGCACGCTGCACGGTGCGCTGGCTGGCGCCGAGGGCCAGCGCCAGCGCGGAGCTCGACCACGCTTCGCCATCGGAGAGGAGCGCGAGCACGGCCGCGTGGCGATCGTCGACCGGGCGGGCCAGGACGACGGTTTCGCGTACGCCGAGCGGTTCGAGCGCAAAGCCGCACGGCGTTGCGATGACGTTCGCGAGCGGCCGCAGTACCGCGCGCAGCCGGCCGATCTCGACACGCAGGCGCGCGCGATGCGATTCGTCCGCGTGTTTCGCGCGGAACGCGGCCGCGACGAGCGCATTTCGGGACACGTCGGCCGGCCATGCCTCGCCGAGCGCACGGGCGAGCACGAACAGCACGGGCCGCCGCGCGAGCGACACGGTCGTGCGCGCGTCGCGCACCGTGTGGCGGCATGCATCGACGACGAGCGCGTTCGACGCGAACAGCGTCTCGACTTCGTCGAGCTGCACGAGCCGTGATGTACCGCGCGCGATGAGGCGGGCGGCCGGTGCGTCGAGCACGCGCGCCGCGGTGTCGACCTCGGCAGTCAGCGCGGCGATGCCGGCGTCGCGTGCCGCCGCGCGTGCGCGGGTGAGCGCAGCGCGGGCCGCGTGCGTGCGGATGCGGCGCATCGCGATGCCGGCCGCGATCAGCTCATGGGCGGCGCGCGATGCGGCCGGCAGCGGCGCGGGATCGAGATTCGCGAGCATCTGCTCGGCATCGTCGAGGTGCCCGATCAGCAGCAGCCGGCGCACGCCGAGATAGCGCGCATGCGCGGCGTTCGCGCGGTCGCCGTGCGCGTCGAGCGTCGCGCAGGCGGCGTCGAGCGCGCGCGTCGGCCAGCGCAGGTCGCGCGACGCGAGCGCGATCTCCGCTTCCGCGACGACGCAGCGCGCACGTGCCACGGCCTCCTTCGCGCCGAACGCACGGGCGGCGCCGCGCACGAGTGTGCGCGCGCGTTCGAAATCGCCGAGCTGCGCCATCGCGATCCCGCGCAGCGCGAGCGCCGGCGCATCGTCGAGCAGCGCGACGCGGTTCAGCGCGCCGAGCGCGTCACCGGCCGCGAGCGCGCGCGCGGCCGCCGTGATCAGCGAATCCATCCGAATCCCGACACACTTGTCACTCCCTCCGGCCCGATGCCCGCCACTAATCTAGCACCACGCACACGGCACCGGACGCCGTGCCCGGATACCCATCGGAAGGAGGAACCCGCCATGACGACTCATCTCACCGGAACGCGCGACGAATGGCTGGCCGCGCGCCGCGCACTGCTCGACGCGGAAAAGGCGCTGACGCGGCAAAGCGACGAACTCGCACGGCGGCGCCAGGCACTGCCCTGGGTGCGCGTCGACAAGACCTACCGGTTCGACACCGAAGACGGACAGGCGACGCTCGACGACCTGTTTCACGGCCGCTCGCAGTTGCTCGTCTATCACTTCATGTTCGGCCCCGACTACAAGGCCGGCTGCCCGTCGTGCTCGGCGCTCGCCGACGGTTTCGACGGTTTCGCCGTGCATCTGGCGAACCACGATGTGACGCTCGCCGCCGTGTCGCGCGCACCGCTCGCGAAACTGCTCGCTTACCGGCAGCGGATGGGGTGGAGCTTCCCGTGGGCGTCGTCGGTCGGCAGCGATTTCAACTTCGACTTCAATGTGTCGTTCACCGAAACGCAGCAGCGCGCGGGCGACGTCGAGTACAACTACGCGCGGGCGGGCCACGCGATGGACATGGATCCGCCTCCGGCACCCGTCGTGCAGTTCGCGGCGACGTGCGGCACCGACGCGGTCACGTATTCGCTCGACCGACCGGGGATGAGCGCATTCGTGCGCGAGGACGGCGCGGTTTATCACACGTACTCGACCTATGCGCGCGGGCTCGACGGGCTGTGGGGGATGTACCAGTGGCTCGATCGCGCGCCGCGCGGGCGCAACGAGACCGGCCCGTGGTGGCACCGTCATGACGAGTACGCACGCGGCTGAGCGCGCCGGCGACGGGCGGGGGCGGGCGATGACACGGCCGGCGGCCGGCGCTGCGGGCCCCGATCCGCGGGCGTTCGCGGTGGCGCTCGTGGCCGTGTTCGCCGTTGCCACGATCGCGACCGTGGCGCAGCACGCGTCGATGGCCGCGATGGGCGGCGAGCCGATGCCCGGCGGCTGGATGGCCTCGGCTGCATGGCTGCGACCGTGCGGCCGGGGCGCCGGCCGCGCATTCGCGGCGTTCGCCGGAATGTGGGGCGCGATGACGGCGACGATGATGCTGCCCGTGCTGGCGCCGGTGCTCTGGCGATACCGGCGGCGCGTCGGTCCGCTGACCGCGACCCGTGCGGCATGGCTTGTCGTCGTCGCGGGTGCCGGGTATTTCGCCGTGTGGATGGCGCTCGGGGTGCTCGTGTTTCCGGCTGGCGCGGCACTGACGGCCGCCGCTGCCCGGCTGCCGGCGCTCGCATGCGCGCTGCCGTTTGCGGCCGGTGCGGTCGTGTCGGCCGCGGGCGTGCTGCAATTTTCCGCGTGGAAGGCGCGGCGGCTGGCGTGCTGCCGGCACGCGGCAGGCGGTGCCCCACGGTTGCGGGCGGTTGCCGGCGCGGCATGGCGGCACGGCGTGCGGGTTGCCATGCATTGCAGTGCCTGTTGCGGGAACCTGATGGCGATCGCGCTCGCGGCCGGCATGATGGACCTGCGCGTGATGGCCGCCGTGACGATCGCGATCGCCGCCGAGCGCCTCGCGCCGTCCGGCGGGCGTGTTGCGCGGATCGTCGGTTGCGTGGCGGTCGGCGCAGGCATCACGATGATCGCGCGCGCGGCCGGGCTGCTATAACAGAGGGTAGGCAGGCCGATTCGACACGTTGCCGGGCCTTGCTTCACCGTGGCCGTTACCGTCGCGTGCCCCGTTCGCGACCGGCGGATCGGCCGCTTGGCCGCCGGTTGCGCGAATGGCTCGATGCGGCGGTGAAACGAAAGGCGATCGAAAACGAACCGAACTGCGAACCGAACGATTCGGCCCCCGAACGGAGGAAAGCGGCTAAGCCGTTGTTCGTGTTGTGAAAATTCGCAGCGCTTCGCGTATAATTCGCTTTTGCGCCCATAGGATTTGCCATGCGTCTGATCCAAAAAGCACTCACTTTCGATGACGTGCTCCTCGTTCCCGCCTTCTCCGACGTTCTCCCGCGCGACACCAGCCTCAAGACCAAGCTGACCCGCAACATCTCCCTGAACATGCCGCTCGTGTCCGCCGCGATGGACACGGTCACCGAAGGTCGCCTTGCGATCGCGATGGCACAGCAGGGTGGCGTCGGTATCGTCCACAAGAACCTGACGCCGGCCGAACAGGCTCGCGAAGTCGCGAAGGTCAAGCGTTTCGAATCGGGCGTCGTTCGCGATCCGATCACGGTGCCGCCGCAAATGAAGGTGCGCGACGTGATCGCGCTGTCGCGCCAGCATGGCATCTCGGGCTTCCCGGTCGTCGAAGGCCCGCAACTCGTCGGCATCGTCACGAACCGCGACCTGCGTTTCGAAACCCGCCTCGACGAGCCGGTCAAGTCGATCATGACGCCGCGCGAGCGCCTCGTCACGGTCAAGGAAGGCACGCCGCTCGCCGAAGCGAAGGCGCTGATGCACAGCCACCGCCTCGAGCGCGTGCTGGTCGTCAACGACGCGTTCGAACTGCGCGGCCTGATGACCGTCAAGGACATCACGAAGCAGACCGAGCACCCGGACGCGTGCAAGGACGAACACGGCAAGCTGCGCGCAGGCGCGGCAGTCGGCGTCGGTGCCGACAACGAAGAGCGCGTCGAGCTGCTGGTGCAGGCCGGTGTCGACGTGATCGTCGTCGATACCGCGCACGGCCACAGCAAGGGCGTGCTCGAGCGCGTTCGCTGGGTCAAGCAGAACTTCCCGCACGTCGAAGTGATCGGCGGCAACATCGCGACGGCCGCCGCCGCGAAGGCGCTCGTCGAATACGGCGCGGATGCAGTCAAGGTCGGTATCGGCCCGGGCTCGATCTGCACGACGCGGATCGTCGCCGGTGTCGGCGTACCGCAGATCAGCGCGATCGCGAACGTCGCGGAAGCGCTGAAGGGCACGGGCGTGCCGTGCATCGCCGACGGCGGCGTGCGTTTCTCGGGCGACGTGTCGAAGGCCCTCGCGGCCGGCGCGAACGCGGTGATGATGGGCAGCATGTTCGCGGGCACCGAAGAGGCGCCGGGCGACGTGTTCCTGTACCAGGGCCGCCAGTACAAGTCGTATCGCGGCATGGGTTCCGTCGGTGCGATGAAGGACGGCGCGGCAGACCGCTACTTCCAGGACAACTCGGCGAACATCGACAAGCTCGTGCCGGAAGGCATCGAAGGCCGTGTCGCGTACAAGGGTTCGGTCAACGCGATCCTGTTCCAGCTGGTCGGCGGTGTGCGCGCCAGCATGGGCTACTGCGGCTGCAAGACGATCGACGAGTTGCACGACAAGGCCGAATTCGTCCAGATCACCGCGGCGGGCATGCGCGAGTCGCACGTGCACGACGTGCAGATCACGAAGGAAGCGCCGAACTACCACGTGGACTGATCGCCGATGAAACCGCTGCTGCGAGCCGTGCTGATTATCGATGCCGTGCTGCTGCTGGCGTTCGGCGTGCTGTTCGTGCTGACGCCCTGGCAGTCGCTCTTCAACGCGCTGCAGCTCGCGAACGTCCAGCCGGCCATGCTCGGCCAGGCGTTCGGCATCGCGTTGCTCGGGCTCGCGTGGCTCGCGTTTCATGCAGCGTTCAACGGGGACCTCACGGCGCCCGTCGCGCGGTCGGTCGGCCATGTGTACTGGCTGACCGGCGCGCTGACGATCGTCTGGTCGATGGGCACCGGCAGCGGTCCCGCGCTCGCAGCCGCCGGCAGGGTGCTGTCGGTCGTGGCCGGTGTCGCGCTGATCGTGCTGGGCCTCGGCGGCGTGCGGCTCGCATCGGCCGTACGCCGGCGCGAAAAGACGCAGGCGCTCGAGGCGCGCGCGCCGGCGGAGCGTCCGGCCGAGCCGGCGATGGCGCCCGCGCCGTCGTCCGCACCGCAGCGTGTCGAACCCGCCGTCAGCCGTCCCGCAGCACCTGCTGCACCGTCACCGGCTTCATCCGGCTCCAGTCGATCGTCAGGCGGCGTCGCACTCGACGAGCGCCCGCCGATGCAGGATTGACCGGCCATGCGTCGCGCGTGCTGCCTTCCGCCCGACGCCGCTGTCCATGCTATTGACGCAGCGCATGATGCACATGATGCGCTGCTTTTCTTATTCTCTTCATCCCGTCCGCAGCCATGCACGACAAAATCCTGATTCTCGACTTCGGTTCGCAAGTCACCCAACTGATTGCGCGACGCGTGCGCGAAGCGCACGTCTACTGCGAAATCCATCCGAACGATGTGTCCGACGACTTCGTCCGCGAGTTCGCGCCGAAGGCGGTGATCCTGTCGGGTAGCCACGCGAGTACGTACGAAGACCATCAACTGCGCGCGCCGCAGGCCGTGTGGGACCTCGGCGTGCCGGTGCTCGGCATCTGCTACGGCATGCAGACGATGGCCGTGCAGCTCGGCGGCAAGGTCGAGTGGAGCGACCACCGCGAATTCGGCTATGCGGAAATGCGCGCCCACGGCCATACGCGCCTGCTCGACGGCATCGAGGATTTCAAGACGGACGAAGGCCACGGGATGCTGAAGGTCTGGATGAGCCACGGCGACAAGGTTGCCGAGCTGCCGCCGGGCTTCGCGCTGATGGCGTCGACGCCGAGCTGCCCGATCGCCGGCATGGCCGACGAGGCACGCGGCTACTACGCGGTGCAGTTCCACCCGGAAGTCACGCACACGGTGAAGGGCCGCCAGATCATCGAACGCTTCGTGCTGCAGATCGCCGGCGCGAAGCCCGACTGGATCATGAAAAACCACATCGAGGAAGCCGTCGCGAAGATCCGCGAGCAGGTCGGCGACGAGGAAGTGATTCTCGGCCTGTCGGGTGGTGTCGATTCGAGCGTCGCGGCCGCGCTGATCCATCGCGCGATCGGCGACCAGCTCACCTGCGTGTTCGTCGACCACGGCCTGCTGCGTCTGAACGAAGGCAAGATGGTGCTCGACATGTTCGAGGGCCGCCTGCATGCGAAGGTCGTGCATGTGGATGCCGCCGAGCAGTTCCTCGGCCACCTGGCCGGCGTGACCGATCCGGAAGCGAAGCGCAAGATCATCGGCCGCGAGTTCGTCGAGGTGTTCCAGGCCGAAGCGAAGAATCTGTCGAAGGCGAAGTGGCTCGCGCAGGGCACGATCTACCCGGACGTGGTCGAATCGGGCGGCACGAAGACGAAGAAGGCAACGACGATCAAGAGCCACCACAACGTCGGCGGCCTGCCGGAAACGCTCGGCCTGAAGCTGCTCGAGCCGCTGCGCGACCTGTTCAAGGACGAAGTGCGCGAGCTGGGCGTCGCGCTCGGCCTGCCGCCGGAGATGGTGTACCGCCATCCGTTCCCGGGCCCGGGCCTCGGCGTGCGGATTCTCGGCGAAGTGAAGCGCGAGTACGCGGACCTGCTGCGCCGCGCGGACGCGATCTTCATCGAGGAACTGCGCAACACGACCGCGACCGCGCACGATGCGGCTGCCGGCCTGTGCGGCGAAGCCGATGTCGGCAAGAGCTGGTACGACCTGACGAGCCAGGCGTTCGCGGTGTTCCTGCCGGTCAAGTCGGTGGGCGTGATGGGCGATGGCCGCACGTACGACTACGTGACGTCACTGCGCGCAGTGCAGACGACCGACTTCATGACCGCACACTGGGCGCACCTGCCGTACGCGCTGCTCGGCCGCGCGTCGAACCGGATCATCAACGAGGTGCGCGGGATCAACCGTGTGGTGTATGACATCTCGGGCAAGCCGCCGGCGACGATCGAGTGGGAGTAACTGGACGTCCGGCACGTGCCGGACGACCTGACAGCAGGACACATCAAAGCCCGCTTCACAGCGGGCTTTTTTGTTTTTGGCCCGATTGGCGCACCGCGCGGATTTCGTGTTTCGTCGACTAGAACACACCGAGAACATTCGTGTGCCATGACGCGTCGCGGATGCCCTTATTTCCGCTCTCGTTCAACCAGCGGCTCCGCTCATACCCCCCCGAGTTTCGCCGCGACTGTAATCGAGTGTAATTGATTGCCCCGCGCGCTCAGCCTAATTTCATCCCGGCAGGTGCGCTTCGCGGATGGCCGGCTCAAGCCACCACGAAGCTTGTGATGAGCGTTATCGATGCGTGACTCGCGCAAGCCAGATTCGGCCTATACGGCCCCCCCTGGTTCTCGGCTTTTCAACTCACAGCAGGAGAAATTGTCATGTCGAACGGAAATTTCAGCGAAATCCAGAAGTTCGCGGAGCAGGCGGATTTGAAGCGCGTAGACGTCGAGTCAATCCAGCTGGGCTATTGGGACAATCACGATACCGTTCCCTTTATGCTCAATAACGAGGGGGCGAATTCGTTTGAGGTGAATGCGACGAACACGGCGTTGCTGATCCAGATCGGAAGCGCAATTGCAGCGCTTGGACAGAAGCAGAAGGTTGTGGCCTATCTGGGAGACCTCAGCCACGGCGGTACCCTCAAAGTGCTCCTTGTCGGTGTCGCATAATACGAAAGCAAGGCGCCGCTCAGTCGATCAGTGTCGTGGGCGGCCGCAAAATGGCCGTCCTGCCGTTGCCTTGTATTCGGAATCAACCGGAAGACTGCTGCGACACGAAAACGGCCTGGCAGGTTGCCAGGCCGCTTTTCATTCACGGATTGCGCAAGTCGGCGCCGTCACGCGTCGGATGCTCACGCGTGCGAGCCCACGAGCGAACGCAGGTACGTCGGCACCTTCGCTTTCGCCGTGGCCTGCACACGTGTCATGAGCGCGTGATCGATGCGATTCAGTCCGTAAGTTCGCGAAATGTCGTGCTGCAACCGGCACCACAGGTGACCGGCCATCTCGGCATCGACCATCGCCCGGTGCGCACGGCCCGATTTGGGCAACCGCAGCATATCCACCAGGCTCGACAAGCGGTGACTCTGGGCATCCGGATAGATACGTCGTGCCACCAGCATCGTGCACGCAAAGGCATGCTCGGCCGACATGCCGAGAATCCCGAGCTCCGACTGCCAGAATCGTTTGTCGAAACCGGCGTTGTGGGCCACGACCGCATGCTTGCCGACGAACGCAGCGGCTTCCTTCATGACTGTCGACGCCGGGGGAGCCGATGCAATCATCTCGTTCGTGATGCCGGTCAGCGCGACGACATCCGACGGTATGCGTCTGCCTGCATTCATCAGGCTCTGGAAACGGTCGACGACTTGTCCGTCCCGGAGCAGGATGACGGCGATTTCGGTCGCTCGGTCGCCCATGTTCGGCGAAAGTCCGGTTGTTTCGAAGTCCAGTACCGCAACGGTTTGCATGGTCGAATCCTGTTGCTTCACGCTGTGTCGTTAGAGTGGCCGAGAGGTTAGCATCTCCAGGCCCGCGACAGGCTCGTTCAGCCCGGGAAAAGACCATTCGTGCGGCAAACGCCGACCCGATCGATGATCCGGACCGCCCGCGAATTCGCCCCGATCCACCTTTGACTCGGCAGGACGCACGACGATGCAACAGGGTGCCGGCCGCCGACTATCGGCAGCCCATCGACCCGTGGGTCACGCCGCCAGCCCGTTGTCGCCCTCAACCATCCGGATCGGGCCCGTGGTTTGTCCCGCACCCAGCCTGATGCTGAACCCGATCAGGTCTTCGTAAATCTCCCGTTGCCCGGCAGGCAGCACGGGCAGCAGCGTCTCGCGCCGCTTGTCCGCATCGAACAGCGATTCCACCAGCCACCCCGTCAGATAGAGCGACGCCAGGCACCCGCCCGCGGTCGCGACGTTGCCGTGGCACACCAGCGGCTGCTCCGGCACGTCCAGCCCGAGTGCCTGCAAACCCTTCCGTGCGTCGGGATGCGTCGTGGCGCGGCGCTCCGGCAGCAGCCCGAGTCGTTCGAGAATGAAGGCACCGCCGCAGATCGACCCGACCAGCTGGCGTTCGGGGTCGAGATTGAACGACGGCAGGAAATCCGGATGGGCGAGCGCGGCCGGCACGCCTTCCTTGCCGCTCGAAAACAGGACTGCGTCGGCGCGATTGGCGTCGGCGAGCGGGCCGTGCGTCGGGATGGCCAGGCCATGCGCGGACTGCAGCACCGGCTGCGCGCCCAGAATCCGCACGCGCCAGTCCCTGTTGTTGCGGCCGAGAATGTCCCACATCAGGAACAGGTCGATGTCCGTGAACCGGTCGAATGCGATGAGCGCGATGTCTTTCAAGGCGAACTCCATGAGTAATGGCGCGACGCCGGAAGCGGCGGCGGCCGTGATAGAGTTCGCAGCCTATCTGTCCATGCCGCACAATACACAGCCTGTATGGCGATGACGATGAGCACACTGACGCGTAACGACTGGATTGCAGCGGGCTTCGACGCCCTCGACGGGGAAGGGTATGCGGGCATTTCGGCCGAAAGCCTCGCGCGACGGCTGAACGTGACCCGCGGATCGTTCTATCACCACTTCCGCAATCGCGAGGACTTCGTCAGGACGCTGCTGACCGCATGGGAGGACGACTACACCGCGCGGATGCTGGCGTATGCGGCGGATGGCCGCGGTGCCGGCGACACGCTGGCGCGCTATCTGCGCATTGCCGCCGAGAAGCGGCCCGGGCGTGAAATCGCGATCCGCGCGTGGGCGCTGCACGATCCGCTGGTCGCGGAATTCCAGCAGCGCGTCGATGCGGCGCGACTCGCGTTTGCGATCGAGACGTCGCGCAGGCTGGTGCGCACGTCGGGCGAGGCCGAGATCGTCGGGCAGGCCGTGCACTTGTGCCTGATCGGCGGACAGCAGGCCGGGCTGCGGCGCGATGCCGACCGGTTCAACGGGTTCATGCAGCGCGCGGTTGCAATGGTCGAACGCGTGCTGCCGATGCGTCGTGCATGACGCGTCAGGTGGCCGTGTGTTGCACGCGTGGAGCGGACCCGGTGTCGGGCAGCCGTGTTCGCGTGCCTGGTGCGCATGACGTCGAGGGCGGCGCGATATTCCTCGCCCGCCACGGTTATGCGTGCTGCGGCGAGGACAGCGGTGCCGCGCGATAGCGCAGGTGAATCAGCGGATAGGCGCGCCCCTGTCCATCGAGCGCCGATCGCCCGGTGCGCTCGAAGCCGAGCCGTTCATAGAATCCCGCTGCCGCTTCGTTCTGCTCGTTGACGTCGGTCGACAGGTCGGGATGACGCTTGAGTGCATCTTCCACGAGCAGGCGCCCGACACCTGCGCCATGGTGAGCGGGATCGACGAACAGTGCTTCCATGTGACTGCCGTCGAGCAGCATGAAGCCGATCGCGCGGTCGGCATCGTCGACGGCGAGATCAAGCGGGGCACCGGGCAGGAACGCGATGACTTCGGATTCGATCGTGCGACGGTCGTCGTCGCTCAGGAAGTGATGCGTGGCGTCGACCGCATCGCGCCAGATATCCAGCACGCGTGCGCCGTCGGCTTGAGTGGACTTGCGAATTCGGATCATGGTTTGGCCCGTCTTTGATTTGTAATTTGAAGTTCGGCGGGTAGCCGATCCCGTCATGGCCCCGGTCGGGCCGCCTGAAAGGGCCGCGAGAAAGGCGGCGGTGTTTTCAGGTATTCAGGTATTCAGGTATTCAGGTATTCAGGTATTGGCCGGACGCTGCGCGTCGCCAAGAGCCGCCGCACGCTCGATTGCGCGTCGCGCAACGTCGCGTACGCCTGCGCTCATCGGCAAATCATCGCGGTCGAGTTCGGCGAGATCGAACCAGCGCGCGTCGAGTGCGTCGTCGCCGGCGGCAGGCGTGCCGCGCAACCATCTGCACAGCACCGCGACCATGACGAAGTGCTGACGCACTTCGCCGCCGGCATCGTAATCGAACGCATCCAGTGCGGTAAAGGTGTCGAGTGCGTCGACGTCGACGGTCGTCTCTTCGGCGATCTCGCGCACGATCGCGTTCGCAATCGATTCCCCCGTTTCGATCTTGCCGCCAGGAAAGCCCCAGCAGCCTGCATCCGGCGGGTTGGCGCGGCGTACCAGCAGCACGTCGCGTTCCCGCAGCACGATGCCGATCACGGCGGGAACAGGGCGGACGGAAGCGGTGACACCGGTCGAGGAGCGGGGTGAATCGGACATGAGTTTCTACGTGTAGAAGCGTTCGAGTATGTGTGGCGGCCGGCGACGATTCATCGTGCGTCGTCGGTGCGCTGCTCGATCGCGCGGATCACGGCGACCATGTCGTCCGCGCCATGTCCGGCCCGCTCGGTCTCGCCGTAAAGCGCATGGCAGATGTCGAGCAGCGGCGACGCGATGCCGATGCCGCGCGCGGATTCGGCGACGAGGCGCGCATTCTTCAGCACGTCGGTGATCGCGGCCTGCACCGAGAAATCCGCCGCGACGAGCTTGCCGAGCTTCACGCGCGACACGTCGCTCGCCATCGGGCCCGCGTTCAGCACGTCGGCGAAGCGGGCGAGATCGATGCCGTGGCGTTGCGCGAAATGCGTGGCTTCGGTCAGGCCGGTGACCATCGTGATCAGAAACAGGTTCACGGCGAGCTTCATCGTCAGCGCCGACGGTACGTCGCCGCACACGAAGCTGTCGCGGCACAGCGGCTTCACGAGCGCGCGGGCGGCGTCGACGTCGTCCGGTGCCCCGGCGAGCATCACGACGAGTTGCCCGGCTTCGGCCGGCTTGCGCGACCCCGACACCGGCGCTTCGACGTAGCGGCCCGATGCGGCAGCGATGTCGTCGGCCAGTGCGCGCGAATACTCGGGTGCGTTCGTGCCCATGTTCACGATGGCGTGCCCGCCGACACGGGCGGCGAAACCGGGCGTGCCGCGTGCGAGGACGGTGTCGATCGCCGCGTCGTTCGCGAGCATCAGGATCACGGTGCCGCAGGTCGCGAACACGTCGTCGATGTGCTCGGCGACGCGTGCGCCGGCGTCGCGCAGTACATCGTCGCTGCCGTGCGACCGGCTCCATACGACGAGCGGCGTGCCGGCCCGCGCGAGATTGAGCGCCATCGGCGTGCCCATCACGCCGAGACCGATGAATCCGACTGCGGTTTGCATGTTCTGGCTCCCACGGTGGGTGGAGACGATCGTGGGCGTCAGTATCGCAGCGTTTCCGCACGCCCGCTATTTCGTCCGCCCACCCGCGGAAGCCACGTCACGGTCGCGCCGTCATCTCCGCCAGATACGGCCACGGATAGATGCCGCGCGCATGACCGTCGCCGAACATTGCGCGGATGCCGTAGCCGGCTGCTTCGACGCTGTCCAGCGTCAGGTCGGGCCGCGCATCGACACGACCGCCGCCGAGCCGGATCCTTCGGCATTCCGCACACGGGCAATCGCCGCGCAGCTGTGCATAGCCGATGCGTTGCGTCCGACCGTCCGGCCAGCGGAGTGTCAACGTACGCGCCGGATGATCGAGCACGATTTCGGTCGGGGAGATCATTGCGACGCCTCGTCGATTTGCCGGATCGCGATCCGCACGGCCTTGCGGACCTCCGGATCGTGATCCTCCAGCGCGTGAGTCAGCGCGGGCAACGTCGCGCGGTCGCGCAATTCACCGAGCGCAAGCGCGGCTTCCTTGCGCAGGTTGCTGATCGCATGCGAGAGCAGCGCGACGACGGCCGGCGCCGCGGCCGCATCGCGCAGTTGCCCGAGCGCACGCGCGGCACGCAGGCGCACCTGCCAGTAGCCGTCGTCGAGCGCGGCGACGAGCAGCTCGCGCGCGGTCGCGACACGCAGCTTGCCGAGCGTCGTGGCCGCCTCCTCGCGCACCTGCCATTCGTGGTCGCGCAGCGCGGCGAACAGTGCGTGGATGGTGGACGCATCGTCGGGCGTCGCGAACCCGATCGCGCCAACCGCGCCGCGCCGCACGTCCGCTGCGGCATCGGTCGTCGCGATGCGCGCGAGCGGCGGCAGCGCACGCGGATCCTTGAGCCAGCCGAGTACCGCCACTGCCTCGGCGCGCACGGCAGCGTGTTCGGCATCGAGCGCGTGCAGTGCGGGGGCGAACGCGGCGGGATCGCGCAACTCGCGCAATCCGCGCAGCACGGCACGACGCACGAACGGCTCGGGCCGGGCGGCCCATCGACACAGCACGGCGCCCGATGCCGTGTCCTTCAGTTCGGACAGGCTCTGTGCCGCGGCGGCGCGCACGTCGTCGTCCGGATCGAGCAGTGCGCCGCACAGTGCGTCGACGACATCGGGCTGCTCCCACGCACCGAGCACCCGGGCGGCTTCGCCACGCACGTCGGCCGACGGATCGTCGCGCAGCGCGGCGATGAAAGCGGGCACGAACGCCGGTTCCTCGAGATCGGCGAGTTCGAACAATGCGACGCGGCGCACGGACGCATCGGGTGCGGCGAGGCGGGCGACGAGTGCGGCTTCGTCGGGGGCGTGTGCGCGGGGCAACGCGGCAGCGAAGGTGGAGTCGGTCATGAGCGGCGGGAAAGAGCGTTGAGGGGTACGGTCAGCGCAGCAGGTAAGGAATGTCGACCTTGACCGCGCCGGTCGGGCAGTCGCGCTCGCATGGCATGCAGTACCAGCATTCGTCGAACTGCATGTACGCCTTGCCCTTGGTCACGTCGATCGCGAGCAGGTCGAGCGGGCACACGTCGACGCAGACGGTGCAGCCTTTGTCGGCGATGCACAGGGCCTCGTCGATCGTCACGGGTGCGCTGCTGCGCTGGAAGATGTCGTGCGGGGTATGGGGCATGGCAGGTTCCTCAGAGGGCAGCCGCGAGCGCGGCCGGTTCGCGGATGCGCAGATTCGTATAGGCGGTGCGATCGTCGTCGGCAAGCGGCACGACGTACGGTTCGACCGGCCGCTTCTCGCTGCGCATCGCACCGTCGGCGTCCTTGCGCAGCCAGGTGTGGCAGAACCATTCGGCGTCGTTGCGATGCGGAAAGTCGACGCGATGGTGGTACAGCCCCCAGCGGCTCTCGGTGCGGAACAGCGACGCGCGCGCGGCCATTTCCGCGCAGTCGCGAATCGCGCGCACCTCGGCGGCGCGCATCAGTTCATGCGGATGGTTCGCCTTGATCTCTTCGATATCCTCAGTAATGGCGTCAAAGCGTTGCAGCCCGATTTCCATCTTGCGCGTCACCTTCGGCGGTTGCAGGTAGTCGTTCACCATGCGGCGCAGCTTGTATTCGACCTGCGCCGGCGCCAGGCCGCGCTCGCGCAGCAGCGGGGCAAGCACGCGCGTGCGTTCGGCGGCGACCTGTTCGTCGTCCACCGGCGCATGCTCGCGGCCGGCCACGTAGTCGGCCGCGTTCTGCCCGGCAAACCAGCCGTACGTAAAGGCGCCGAGCATGTAGTTGTGCGGAACGGCCGCCATGTCGCCGGCCGCGTAGAGCCCGGGCACGGTCGTCTCCGCGCGGGCGTTCACGTACACGCCGGATGCGCTGTGGCCGCTGCAGAAACCGATCTCGGAGATGTGCATCTCGACCATCTGGCTGCGGTAATCGGTGCCGCGCCCCGCATGGAAGCGGCCGCGGCTCGGCCGCTCGTTCGTATGCAGGATCTGCTCGATGGTCTGGATCGTTTCTTCAGCGAGATGGTCGAGCTTCAGGAACACGGGGCCATTGCCGCTTTGCAGTTCCTGGTAGAACTCCCACATCATCTGGCCGCTCCAGTAATCGCATTCGATGAAGCGTTCGCCGTTGCCGTTCGCGGTGAAACCGCCGAGCGGGCCCGTCACGTACGCACACGCGGGACCGTTGTAGTCCTTGATCAACGGATTGATCTGGAAACACTCGAGATTCGCGAGCGCGGCACCGGCGTGATAGGCCATCGCATAGCCGTCGCCTGCGTTGGTCGGGTTCTCGTACGTGCCCATCAGGTAGCCCGAGGCCGGCAGCCCGAGGCGGCCGGCCGCGCCGCAGCAGAGGATCACGGCCTTCGCGCGGATCACGTGGAACTCGGCGGTGCGGCAGTCGAAGCCGAGCACGCCGCTCGCGCGGCCCTGCGCGTCGGTCAGCACGCGCGTCGCGACGATCCGGTTCGTGATCGCGATACGCGCGCGCTTCAACTGCCGGTACAACACCTTCTTGATGTCGTGTCCTTCCGGCATCGGCAGCACGTACGAGCCCATGTGATGGACCTTCTTCACCGCGTAGTCGCCGGTGCCGTCCTTCTCGAACTTCACGCCCCAGCGGTCGAGCTGCTCGATCGTCGCGAAGCTGTGCGTCGCATACGCATACACGGCTTCCTGGTCGACGATCCCGTCATTGGCGATCGTGATCTCGCGCGTGTACTGCTCGGGCGTCGCATGCCCGGGGATCACCGCGTTGTTCAGGCCGTCCATCCCCATCGAGATCGCGCCGCTGCGCTTCACGTTGGCTTTTTCGAGCAGCAGCACGCGCAGGGACGGGTCGCGTTCCTTCGCCTTGATCGCCGCCATCGGGCCGGCCGTGCCGCCGCCGACCACGACGATGTCGTATTCGAGCACATGGGTAGTCATCGCTGTTTCCTTGCAGGTTTGCGCGGTTTCTGCCGGTCGACGCGCAGCCGGTACTGGAAGGCGTCGCCGCGGAAGTAGAGGTATTCGTAGTCGATCGGTGCGCCCGACGCGTCATGCGTGAGGCGCTCGATGCGCAGCACGGGGCTGCTTTCCTCGACATGGAGCGCATCGACGATCTCGTCGTCAGCGAGGATCGCGTCGATCGACACATCGGCATGGCCGAGCGGGATGCCGCAGTCGTTTTCCAGGACGAGGAAAATGTCGCGGGTCGCGAGATCGGTGCCCGCGAGGCGCTTGCCGAGTGCTTCGGGCACCCACGTCTGTTCGAGCGACACGGGTTCGCGATTCAGCAGCCGCACGCGATGAATCTCGATGAGCGGCGCGCCCTCGGGCACGTTCAGCTTCGTCGCGAGATGACGGTCGGCCTTGACGGTGCGGAAACTGCGCACCTGGTTGACGATCTCGTAGCCCATCGACGACATCGCCTCGGCGAAGCCCTGCAGCGACGTCACGTTCTGGAACGCCTTCGGCTTCGACACGAAGGTGCCCTTGCCGTGCAGCTTGAACAGCAGTCCTTCCTTCTGCAGATCGCCGAGCGCCTGGCGCACCGTGATGCGGCTGACGTCGAACATCGCGCAGAGTTCGTGCTCGGAAGGCATCCGGCTGTGGGGCGCATAGGTGCCGTCGAGAATGCGCGCGCGCAGCGTGTCCTTGATCTGCACGTAGAGCGGGGCCGCCGACAGCGGCACGACGTTGGGGGAGGTCATCGATCGACTTGTTATGACAAGATGAGCCGAGTGTAGCCAGCGCGATCGCACGGCCCAACCAACTATTTCTGATTTCGACTTTCCTATTCCGGAAAAGCGCGGCGGCAAGGGGCAGACCGAACGGGCGATCCGGGATGTGGTGTCGGTCCGCTCCGCCCGTTGCGGGCGGAGCGGATCGGCGGACAATGAAAAATACGGCGGCGCGTGTGCCATGCATGTCGATTTCCCGATGCGTCGCCCGTCGTATCCATGTCGACCGGGTATTGCGCCGAGCAGGTGGCGCCCGGTGCCCGAGGACCGCCGTCACGAAAAGGAGGCACCCCATGCCGGATTCCCGATACCGCTGGGTCATCGTCGCCGCGGGCGGCCTGATGGGCTGCATCGCGATCGGCGCGATGTTTTCGCTGCCGGTGTTCCTGCGCGCGATCGCGCGCGACACGGGCTGGTCGATGACCGGCATTTCCGGCGCGATGACGCTCGGCTTCATCGCAATGGCTTTCGCGAGCATGGGGTGGGGCAGCCTGTCGGATCGCATCGGCACGCGCCCGGTCGTCATCACGGGCGCCGTGCTGCTGTCGGCGAGCCTGGCACTGGCGAGCCGCGCGCCGTCGCTGCTCGCGTTCCAGCTCACTTTCGGCCTTGCCGTCGGCGCTGCGACGGCCGCGATATTCGCGCCGATGATGGCGTGCGTGACGGGCTGGTTCGACACGCACCGCAGCCTCGCGGTGTCGCTCGTGTCGGCCGGCATGGGGATGGCGCCGATGACGATGGCCCCGCTGGCCGCATGGCTCGTGTCGGTGCGCGACTGGCGCACGTCGATGCTGCTGATTGCGGCGCTGGCGGCGGCCGTGATGATTCCGGTGTCGCTGCTGGTGCGCCCGGCACCCGCGCTCGACGGCGCGCACGCGGCTCCAGCCGCGTCAGCGCCTGCCGGCGAACCTGCGGCGATGTCGGTCGCGGATGCGCTGCGTTCGCCGCAGTTCATCGTGCTGCTGCTGACCAACTTCTTCTGTTGCGCGACGCACTCGGGCCCGATCTTCCATACGGTCAGCTACGCGGTGACGTGCGGGATCCCGCTGATCGTCGCGGTGTCGATCTACAGCGTCGAAGGGCTCGCCGGCATGGGCGGCCGGATCGCATTCGGGATCCTGGGCGACCGCATCGGCGCGAAGCGCATGCTGGTGGCCGGGCTGCTCGCGCAGGCGCTCGGCGCGCTCGGGTACGACTTCGTGCGCACGCTCGACGGGTTCTACGCGGTCGCGACCTTGTTCGGCTTCATCTACGCGGGCGTGATGCCGCTGTATTCGGTGCTCGCGCGCGAGAACTTCCCGCTGCGGATGATGGGCACCGTGATCGGCGGCTGCGCGATGGCCGGCAGCCTCGGGATGGCCGCGGGCCCCGTGGCCGGCGGCCTGATCGTCGATACGTTCGGCAGCTACGGCTGGCTGTACGTCGGTTCGTTCGCGATCGGTGTCGGCGCGTTCCTGATGGCGATGATGTTCCGCCCGTTCGCGAAAGCGCGGCAGGAAACGGTGGCCGCGTGACCCGGCGACGGAGGCGGGACGGCTTCCGTTTCACCCAATCGGCCTGGCCCGGCCCGCGTCGCCGGAGAAAAAACAGGGCCCGACACCGGGTGCGTTCGAGCGTGCCCGGACGGCCCGCAGCCCGCTGCAGCGCAGCAGAGCGGCAAATGATGCCGATCCGCATGCATGCGCCACGATTCGGCCCCTAAAAAAGCAATATCGAGCATATATTCGAAGTGCCTGTCATACCCGCGTCACCCTGCTAGAATTCGGCCTGCCGCATTGTTCCGATTGACTGATGAGATTGCTTGACGCCCTGGTCGAACAACGTATTGCCGCCGCCGCCGCGCGGGGCGAGTTCGACGATTTGCCGGGTACCGGCGCGCCGCAGGCGCTGGATGACGACCTGCTCGTGCCCGAGGAGGTGCGGGTGGCCAACCGTATCCTGAAGAATGCGGGCTTCGTGCCGCCGGCCGTCGAGCAATTGCGCGCGCTGCGCAACCTGCATGACGAAGTGCAGGCGGTCAGCGACCGCGCCGCGCGATGCCGGCTGCAGGCGAAGATCCTCGCGCTCGACATGGCGCTCGAATCGCTGCGCGGCGGCCCGATGGTGATGCCGCGCGACTACTGCCGGCGCATCGCTGAGCGTCTGTGCGAGCGCGGGCTCGACGAAGCGTCCGCCGAAGCGGGGCCGATGTGACGTCCGACGCGCTGCACGACGCAGCCCGGTCGGCAGCCGCCCCGGCGGCCGAACCCGCCGCCGATTCTCCCGTTCCCGAAGCCATGCCCGAATCGGCGCCCGTATCGGCGCGCGACCTGCATTTCATGCGTCTGGCGCAGGCTGCAGCCGAAGAGGCGCGCGCAGCCGGCGAAGTGCCGGTCGGTGCGGTGCTCGTGCGTGGCGACGAAGTGATCGCGCGCGGCTTCAACCATCCGATCGGCGGGCACGACCCGTCCGCCCATGCGGAAATGGCCGCGCTGCGCATGGCCGCGCAGCATCTGCAGAATTACCGGATGCCCGGCTGCGAACTGTACGTGACGCTCGAGCCGTGCCTGATGTGCGCGGGTGCGATCATGCATGCGCGCATCGCGCGGGTCGTCTACGGCGCCGCCGATCCGAAGACCGGCGCGTGCGGCAGCGTGATCGACGCGTTCGCGAATCCGCAGCTCAATCACCACACCGAAGTGACCGGCGGCGTGCTCGCCGACGAGTGTGGCGCCGCGCTGAAGTCGTTCTTCGCCGAGCGCCGTCGCGCGTTGCGCGAAGCACGGCTGGCCCGCGACGCCGAATCCGGCGCGTCATAGGCGCGCCCGCCGCGCCCGTCGCCCGGTGCCCGGCGCGAGCCTGGCGTGCACGGCTCCGTGAACCGGAGACGGTCCGGACCCTCTAAGCAGGTTTGACGACCCGACACTTTTCTTCGCCATGTCCTTCCAGCCCGCCGCGTCCTACACCATCCGCCTGCTTGCGCCGTCCGGTTATCCGCACGACCCCGACGCGATCAATCGCGCGCTCGAGCGCCTCAGCACTGCGCAGCACCGCATCGAGAACATCGAGGCGACGCAGCGGCGCTTCCAGCGGTTCGGCGGCACCGACGGCGAGCGGGCGGGCGACCTGAATCGTCTTGCCGATCCCGAGCGGCCGCTGCCGGACATCGCGCTCGCGGTACGTGGCGGCTATGGCGCCGCGCGGATCCTGCACGGGCTCGACTATCGCGGGCTCGAACGCAGGCTGCGCGACCAGCCGGTCGCGCTCGTCGGCCACAGCGACTTCACGGCGCTCCAGCTCGCGCTGTACGCGAAGGCCCGCATCAAGACGTTCGGCGGCCCGATGCTGTCCGCCGACTTCGGCGCGGAAACGCCGAGCGATTTCACGATGCAGCACTTCTGGCAGACGCTGACGCAGCCGAGCACGACGATCATCGCCGAAGCGCCGCAGGTGCAGAGCGTGAACGTGACGGGCACGCTGTGGGGCGGCAACCTCGCGATCCTCACGTCGCTCGTCGGCACGCCGTACATGCCCGACATCGAAGGCGGCATCCTGTTCATCGAGGACGTGAACGAGCAGCCGTTCCGGATCGAACGGATGATCTATCAACTGCACCTGTCGGGGCTGCTCGCGCGCCAGCAGGCGCTCGTGCTCGGCCAGTTCACCGGCGCGCGGCCGTTCGAGTACGACAACGGCTACGACATGCAGGCGATGATCGACCAGGTGCGTGAGGTGGTGGGGATCCCGGTCGTCACGGGGCTCCAGTTCGGCCACGTTCCCGACCTGCTGACGCTCCCGTTCGGCGCGCAGGCGCAACTGGTCGCGAATGCGCACGGTTTCCGGCTCACGCTGTCCGACTATCCGCATCTTGGCTGAGGCGGGAGCGATCGATTGAAAGGCGGGTTTCCCGCCTTTTTCTTTATTTAAGTACGCAACTAACGGTCTATATTTTTCGTCGACGCCAACAGGGTCGGTGCCGTATCTTGCACCAGTTTTGTCAACAAAATGACCGCGAGGGTATACGACGAAAAGCGCCTCTGTCGTACATCTCAGCCTTGCTGTGCCTGGATTTGATGCATCGTGCACCGAATGGGATGGCATCGATGCACGCCGATTGTGCGCAATACCGGAAAAGAATTGTTGACAATCTTTATGTCCGCCCTAGGATGAGGATCATCACGCGATGCCGATCATGAACGAGCCCGAATCCCACCCGTCCGGTGCAGCCAGTCCCGAAGCGATCGCCGAGCGAATCCGCACGGCGATCCTCGAGCATCGGCTCGCGCCCGGCGCGAAGTTGACGGAGGCGCAGCTCTGCGACGTGTTCAACGTGAAGCGCGGGGCGATCCGTCAGGCGCTCGCGCAGCTCGCGACGGACAAGCTGGTCGATCTCGAGCCGAACCGCGGCGCGTTCGTCGCGAGCCCGACGTTGCAGGACGTGCACGAGGTGTTCGAGATGCGCCGGATCATCGAGCTCGCCGTGGTCGAGCGGCTCGCGACCGGGCCCGGCGCGAAGCGGCTGAAGGGAGTCGCCGCGCTGATCGAGAAGGAACGCAAGGCGTTCGAGCGGCACGACTTCGCGGCCTGGATCCGCCTGTCGGGCGAATTCCATACGACGCTCGCCACGCTGATGGGCAATGCGACGCTCAGCGAGTGCCTCGAAGGGCTCGTCGCACGCTCGACGCTGATGTCGGCGCTGTACGAATCGCACGGGCGCAGCCCGTGCTCGTGCGACGACCACGACGAGATCCTCGGCGCGCTGGAGGCAGGCGATCCGAAGCGGGCGGTGACGCTGATGGCGCACCACCTGCAGCATGTCGAACTGAAGATGCTGGACCGGCCCGCACAAGGGCAGGTCGATTTGCGCGAAGTGTTCGGCGGCGCCTGAGCGGCGACGCGAACCCGGCCGCGCGCCACAAGAACGAGCGAAATGCAGGCCTGCGGCGTTTGCCGCGGGCCGCTGGTCCGACTCCGGGCGTCGATCCGGAGCGATATCGATGACGGTGGAGCGGCCTTCCGGCCGCGTCAAGGAGAAGTCATGGCTCAGTTCAGTGTGGCGCACGACAGCGCCTATCCGGCAGAAGAAGGCGGCGAGGGCGGCGACCCGACGCTGCCGAATGGTTACAGCGAACGTCTGTACAACGAAGATTTGGCACCCCTGAAAAATCAGACATGGGGTTCATACAATATCTTCGCGTTCTGGATGTCGGACGTGCACAGCGTCGGCGGCTACGTGTTCGCGGGCAGCCTGTTCGCGCTCGGGCTGACGAGCTGGCAGGTGCTGATCGCGCTGATCGTCGGGATCGGCATCGTGAACGTGCTGTGCAACCTGATCGCGCGGCCGAGCCAGCAGGTCGGCGTGCCGTATCCGGTCGCGTGCCGCGCGACCTTCGGCGTGCTCGGCGCGAACGTGCCGGCCGTGATCCGCGGGCTGATCGCGATCGCGTGGTACGGCATCCAGACCTATCTCGCATCGAGCGCGCTCGTGATTGTCGTGCTGAAATTCTTCCCGCAATGGCTGCCTTACGCGGACGTGCATCGCTACGGCTTCCTCGGGCTCTCGGCGGTCGGCTGGGCCGGCTTCATGCTGCTGTGGGTGCTCCAGGCGTTGGTGTTCTGGAACGGGATGGAGACGATCAAGAAGTTCATCGACTTCGCGGGGCCGGCCGTCTACGTCGTGATGTTCATCCTCGCCGGCTACATGGTGTGGCGCGCGGGCTGGCGCAATATCGGCATCAACCTCGGCGGCGTGAAGTACCACGGCGCGGAAGTGATTCCGGTGATGATCACGGCCGTGTCGCTGGTCGTGTCGTACTTCTCGGGGCCGATGCTGAACTTCGGCGATTTCTCGCGCTACTGCCGTTCGTTCGGCGAAGTGAAGCGCGGCAATTTCTGGGGGCTGCCCGTCAACTTCCTCGCGTTCTCGCTCGTCACGGTGATCACGACGGCCGCGACGCTGCCGGTGTTCGGTGAACTGATCACCGACCCCGTCGAGACGGTCGGCCGCATCGACCATCCGACCGCGGTGATCCTCGGCGCGCTGACGTTCACGATCGCGACGATCGGCATCAACATCGTCGCGAACTTCGTGTCGCCCGCGTTCGACTTCTCGAACGTCGCGCCGCGCCTGATCAGCTGGCGCGCGGGCGGGATGCTAGCGGCCGTCGCGTCGATCTTCATCACGCCGTGGAACCTGTTCAACAACCCGGCCGTGATCCACTACACGCTCGACGTGCTCGGCGCGTTCATCGGCCCGCTGTACGGCGTGCTGATCGCCGACTTCTACCTCGTCAAGCGCGGCCGGCTCGTGCGCGACGATCTGTACACGATGTCGGAAAGCGGCACGTACTGGTACACGGGCGGCGTGAACCGCCGCGCGCTCGCAGCGCTCCTGCCGGCCGCGGTGATCGCGGTCGTCTGCGTGATGGTGCCGGGCTGGCAGGGCATCGCGAACTTCTCGTGGTTCATCGGTGCGGGGCTCGGCTTCGTGTTCTACCGGCTGCTCGTGAGCGCGAAGGCCTGAGGAGCGTGCGATGAAGATTCGACTGATCAATCCGAATACGACGCAGCGGATGACCGATGCGATGGGCCGCTGCGCGCGCGAGGTCGCCGCCGCCGGCACGGAAATCGTCGCGGTGAGCCCGCCGATGGGGCCGCCGTCGATCGAAGGGTATTACGACGAGGCGCTCGCGACACCGGGGCTGCTCGCCGAGATCGTGCAGGGCGAGCGCGACGGCTGCGACGCGTACGTGATTGCATGTTTCGGCGATCCGGGCCTCTACGCGGCGCGCGAGCTGGCGCGCGGGCCGGTGATCGGCATTGCCGAGGCGGCGATGCATGCGGCGAGCGTGCTCGCACCGGGCTTCTCGGTCGTCACGACGCTCGCGCGCACCTGCGGGATGGCGTGGCACCTGGCCGAGCGCTACGGGATGAAGCGGTTCTGCCGCAACGTGCGCGCGACCGACGTCGCGGTGCTCGAACTCGACCGGCCGGGCTCGGCCGCGCGCCGGATCATCGTCGACGAATGCCGGCGTGCGCTCGACGAGGACGGCGCCGACGCGATCGTGCTCGGTTGCGCGGGGATGGCCGAGTTCGCGCACGAGATCGAGCAGCAGATCGGCGCGCCGGTGGTCGAGGGCGTCACGGCGGCCGTCAAGTGGGCCGAGGCGCTCGTCGCGCTGCGCCTCGCGACCGCGAAGCGCGGCGACTACGCGCGGCCGCTGCCGAAGCGCTACGACGGCGCGTTCGCCCGCTTCAGCCCGCCGGACGGGGATCAGGCGGAACCGGCGCCGAATTTGCCGCAACCGCACATACACACCGTCTGACACGCACTATCTGCGCCGCTGTATGGGCGCGTATGGGCGTTTTCGCTACACTGGGCCGTCATCGCATCGGCTTGCGCAGCCGGCCTCCGGCACCCGCGCAGTCGATGCGAACCCATTATTTCAGCGAGCTTTCGCCGCACCTCGAACCATGTCACTCGATCCCAACTATCCTCGCGACCTGATCGGCTACGGCCGCCATCCCGTTCAGGCGAACTGGCCGGGGCGCGCCCGCGTTGCCGTGCAATTCGTGCTGAACTACGAGGAGGGCGGCGAGAACTGCGTGCTGCACGGCGATCCGGGCTCCGAGCAGTTCCTGTCCGAAATCGTCGGCGCGGCCGCGTATCCCGACCGCCACATGAGCATGGAGTCGATCTACGAATACGGTTCGCGGGCCGGCGTATGGCGCATCCTGCGCGAATTCGAGAAGCGCGGGATGCCGCTGACGGTATTCGGCGTCGGCATGGCGATCGAACGCCACCCGGAGCTTGCGCGCGCATTCGTCGAGCTGGGCCATGAAATCGCGTGCCACGGCTGGCGCTGGATCCACTACCAGAGCATGACGCCGGAACTCGAGGCCGAGCACATGCGCCTCGGGATGGAAGCGATCGAGCGCGTGACGGGCGAGCGCCCGCTCGGCTGGTACACCGGCCGCGATAGCCCCAATACGCACCGCCTGGTCGCGGAATACGGCGGCTTCCTGTACGACTCCGACAACTACGGCGACGACCTGCCGTTCTGGATGGACGTTGAAGTATCGGGCGGCAAGCAATCGCCGCAACTGATCGTGCCGTACACGCTCGACACGAACGACATGCGCTTCGCGACGCCGCAGGGCTTCAACACCGGCGATCACTTCTTCGACTACCTGCGTGATGCATTCGACGTGCTGTACGCGGAGGGCGACGAGGCGCCGAAGATGTTGTCGATCGGCATGCACTGCCGGTTGCTCGGCCGGCCGGGCCGGTTCCGCGGGCTGCAGCGTTTCCTCGATCACATCGAGAAGCACGATCGCGTATGGGTGACGCGCCGTGTCGATATCGCGCGTCACTGGCGTGAACATCATCCGTATCAGCCCAATCATCGAAACGAAGGGAAAGCATGAAGGCGATGCGCTACACGTTGGAACAACTGAATACGATGGCGCCGAGCGCATTTGTCGCGGCATTGTCGGGGATTTTCGAACATTCGCCGTGGGTGGCCGAAGTCGCCGCGGGCGAGCGGCCGTTCGCGAGCATCGACGCGCTGCACAAGACGATGTCGGGCGCGGTGGAAACGGGCGGCGAAGTGCGCCAGCTCGCGCTGATCAACGCTCACCCGGAGCTGGCAGGCAAGGCCGCCGTGCGCGGCGAGCTGACCGCCGAGTCGACGCGCGAGCAGAGCGGCGCGGGCCTCGACCAGTGCACGCAGGAAGAATTCGACAAGCTGCTGACGCTGAACCGCACGTATCGCGAGAAGTTCGGCTTCCCGTTCATCCTCGCGGTGCGCGGCTATGACCGGCACGGCATCATCGCGAACTTCGAGTCGCGCGTGAATCATTCGCGCACCGAGGAGCTGCGGGCGAGCCTCGACCAGATCTACCGGATCGCGCGCTTCCGCCTCGACGACCTGATCGACGCCTGACACCGCAACAGGGCCTGCTGCGTCGCAGCGGCCTGATCGCATCACTGAACCAAGGAAACATCATGGCTGTTCCGCTTCTCGATCCCAACGCTCCCGACTTCACGCGGCGCTACGTGAATCTTGCCGACCCGCGTCTCGGTGCGCAGGCGCTCGAAGCCAGCGACGATTTCTTCGCGCCGAAGGACCGGATGCTGAACCCCGAGCCGGCCGTCTTCATCCCCGGCAAGTACGACGACCACGGCAAGTGGATGGACGGCTGGGAAACGCGCCGCAAGCGCACGACGGGCTACGACTGGTGCATCGTCAAGCTCGCGCGCCCGGGCGTGATCAAGGGCTTCGACATCGACACGAGCCACTTCACCGGCAACTTCCCGCCGGCCGCGTCGATCGAGGCCGCGTTCGTGGCCGAAGGCGCGCCGACGCATGCGACCGAGTGGGTCGAGATCGTGCCGTCGACGACGCTGCAGGGCAACAGCCATCACTACGTCGAAGCGAGCGATGCGCGCGCGTTCACGCACCTGCGCGTGAACATCTACCCGGATGGCGGCATTGCACGCCTGCGCGTGTACGGCCAGCCGCAGCTCGACTGGGCCGGCGCGAGCGCGACCGAGCAGTTCGATCTCGCGGCGATGGAAAACGGCGGGTACGTGGTGGCCGCGAACAACCAGCACTTCGGCGTCGCGTCGAACCTGCTGCTGCCGGGCCGCGGCGTGAACATGGGCGACGGCTGGGAAACCCGCCGCCGCCGCGAACCGGGCAACGACTGGGCGATCATCGCGCTCGCGCAGCCGGGCGTGATCCGCAAGATCGAAGTCGATACCGCGTTCTTCAAGGGCAACTTCCCGGACCGCTGCTCGATCCAGGCCGCATACGTGTCGGGCGGCACGGACAGCTCGCTGATCACGCAGTCGATGTTCTGGCCGGTGCTGCTCGGCGAACAGAAGCTGCAGATGGACAAGCAGCACTACTTCGAAAAGGACATCGCGTCGCTCGGCCCGGTCACGCACGTGCGACTGAACATCATTCCGGACGGCGGCGTGTCGCGCCTGCGTCTGTGGGGGACGCTCGACAAATGAAGACGCTTGCCATCGAACCGCTGACCAAGGAAGCCTTCGCGCCGTTCGGCGACGTGATCGAAACGGAAGGGGCGAAGCAGATCCCGATCAACCTCGGCACGACGATCCGCTTTCACGATCTCGCGAAAGTCGACGTGACCGATGAAGACGGCCGCACGCTCGTCAACCTGTTCCGCGGCCAGCCGCGTACGCTGCCGTTCGAAGTGAAGATGCTGGAGCGGCACCCGCTCGGCAGCCAGGCCTTCGTGCCGTTGAACGACCAGCCGTATCTCGTGGTCGTGGCGCCCGCGGGCGATCTCGATCCGGCGCAGATCCGCGCGTTCGTGACGAGCGGGTGGCAGGGCGTCAACTATGCGAAGGGCGTGTGGCATCACCCGCTGATCGCGCTCGGCGGCGTCAGCGACTTCATCGTCGTCGATCGCGGCGGCGACGGCCTGAACCTGAACGAACAGGACCTGCAGGAATCGCTGTGGCTGACCGACGAGGCGCTGCACGCGCTGACGGCCTGAGTCGCCGGCGTTTTTGCCAACGTCTGACGAAACCCGCGCATGATGCGCGGGTTTTTTTATGCGCTGCCGGTTTTGCGCGATTCAGGATGCCGCGGTCTTGCGCGTGTCGCGCGAGCGGCCGGCGCCGCGACGCCGGTTCACGATCGGCGCATGCCGCGCCGTCAATTCGGCGACCCAGTCGATGAACACGCGCAGCTTCGCGCTGACGTGCCGGTTCGGCGGGAACGCGACGTACATCGGCATCGGTTCGAGCTGCCATTGTTCGAACAGCGGCACCAGTTCGCCACGGGCGCGATGCGCGCCGGCCATGTAGTCGGGCAGCCACAGAATGCCCAGCCCGGCGAGGCCGGCCTCGAGGTACGCATTGCCGTCGTCGACCGCGAGCACGTAGCGTCCGCGCACGGTGACCTGCTCGCCGTCGCGTGCCATCGCAAACGGTAATGGCTTGCCGGTGCGCGCCCACAGAAAGCCGACGATCCGGTGATGCGTGTCCTCCAGCTCGTCCGGGTGAGTCGGCGTGCCGGCGCGAGCGAGATAGGCCGGCGACGCGTACACGCCGAGCCGCAGGTCGCCGACGTGGCGCGCGACCAGCGCGCGGTCGGTCGGCTCGCCGCCGCGCACGACGCAGTCGACGTTCTCGCCGATCACGTCCACCACGCGGTCGCTCACGCCCATGTCGAGCTGGATGTCCGGATAGCGCGCATGAAACGCGGGCAGCGCGGGGATCAGGATCAGGCGCGCGAACGGGCTCGGCACGTCCACGCGCAGTCGCCCGCGGGGTGACGCGGAGGCGGTGGACAGGCTCGTTTCGGCATCGTCCATGTCGGCCAGCAGCCGCACGACGCGGTCGTAGTACGCGGCGCCGTCCGCGGTGACGACGACCTTGCGCGTCGTGCGGTTGAACAGCTTCACGCGCAGCCGCGCTTCGAGCTGCTGCACGAGTTGCGTGACGGTGGTGCGGCTCATGTGCAGCGTCTCGGCCGCCTTCGTGAAACTGCCGGCTTCCACTACGCGGGCGAACGCCTGCATTGCGTCGAATCGATCCATCGGGTCAGGGCTCCGCGTCGGTCGGAAATTGTTTGGTGCGTGCAAACAGTGTTGGACAGGGTTGCCGGTTTATCCGCGGCGCAACGGTCCTTAAAGTGCCTTCATCGTTGATGCAGGGGCGGCTTCGCCCCACAAACCGAAGGAGGTATGGGATGGTAAAGCGTAGCGTGGTTTTTCCGCCCGGTCGCCAGGCTCTGTACGACCGCAACCGCTATTCGCCGGCAGTGCGCTCGAACGGCTTCCTGTTCGTGTCCGGGCAGGTCGGCAGCCGCGAGGACGGCTCGCCCGAGCCGGAACTCGGTGCGCAGGTCCGCCGCGCGTTCGACAACCTGAATGCGGTGCTGCGCGCGGCCGGCTGCACGTTCGACGACGTCGTCGATGTGACGGTGTTCCTCGTCGATCCCGAAGCGACGTTCGAGCGGATCTGGGAGATCGTCCCCGAATACTGGGGCGATGCGCCGCATCCGGCGCTGACTGCCGTCGGCGTGACCTGGCTGTATGGGTTCCAGTTCGAGATCAAGGCGATCGCGCGGCTGCCGGAGACGGTCGGCGGGTGAGCAGGGCGCCCGCGGTTCGTGGCGGTGCGCGTCACGGCGCGGCGGGCGGCTCCTGTTCGTACGCGCGATGCAGCAGTGCGACGAACGACGATGCGTCGGGCAGAGTCGTCGTGCCGAACCGGCGCACGGCGATCCCGGGCGTCCACGAATTCATCACGACGGCGCCGGCCATCGACGGCAGGTCGGCCGTCGTCAGTTCGCGATCGTGCTGCGCGACGCCCAGGCGCGCCAGTTGCCGGCGCACGATGCGCATCGTGACGCCGCCGAGCATGCCGGCCACCGGCCACACGACCGCTTCGCCGGTCCAGAACGCGAGATTCCAGATCGATCCTTCACTGATGCGCCCGTGGCGATCGACGAAGGCCGCATCGTCGAAGCCCTGCGCGAGCGCGCGGCGCAGGAAGTGCGTCTTCGCGACTTCGCCGACGTGCTTGATGTCCGGCAGCACGCGCTCGTATTCGAACAGCGCGAGATCGAGCGGGCCCGCCGGCCCCGACGACGGCGCGGCGGTGCGAACCAGCACGTCGAGCGTTTCGTCGTCGCGCGGCGCGACGAATTCGCCCGTCGTCGCATGCACGGTGGCGGTTAGCGACAGCGCCGCCGGCGCGTGATCGAGCGCAGTGCGCAGGAGCGCGCGGATCCGGGCGTCGGGCAGTGCCTGGCCGAACAGCGTGTTCGACGCATCGCGCAGCCGCGCGAGATGCAGGTCGAGGCCGCGCACATGGCCGTCGCGCACCTGCATCGCGGTGAAATGCGCATGGCCCGCGAACGCGAGTACGGCGAGCGCGTCCGGGGTGGCGGCGACGCCGTTGAGCTGGGCGACGGACGGGAACGGGGCAACGGTCATCGGTGGATCTCCGGGTTCGGTCGCGAGCGCGGGGCGGCTCGCGGCATCTTCAAGAAAGCCTATTGTTTGCCGATTGATCGCGTCTTGAAAAACGAGTAGTTTTGGAACGGTCATCAAATCCGGTTTGAAGATCGATGGAACGCATGTGGCCCGGTACGCGCGCGCTGAGGACGTTCGATGCGGCGGCGCGGCACCTGAATTTCTCGCGGGCGGCCGACGAGGTCGGGCTGACGCCGGCGGCCGTCAGTCACCAGATCAAGGAAATCGAGGCGCAGCTCGGCATGGCGCTGTTCGTCCGCACGAGCCGCAGCATCCGGCTGACGCCGGCCGGTGTCGTGCTGGCGGCTGCGGCCGCCGATGCGCTGGCGGGCCTGCAGCGCGCGACTGCCCGGGCACGGCGCATCGCGCGGGAGCAGACGGAGCTGCGCGTGTCGGTCGGCGCGCGCTTCGCGACGCACTGGCTGCTGCCGCGCCTGCCGCGGTTCAGGGCAGCGCATCCGGCGTTCGAGCTGTCGTTCGATATCACCGACCGGTTGCGCGACTTCGATGACGACGACGTCGATGTCGCGATCCGCTTCGGTACAGGGCGTTATCGCGATGCATGCGCGCAGCGCCTGTTCGATACGTCGGTCGTCGCGATCTGCAGCCCGGCGCTGTTGTCGGTGGGGCCGCCGTTGCGCAAGCCGCGCGATCTGCTGCGCCACACGCTTTGCCACGCGGACTGCGAAGTCGACGGCGTGACCTGGCCGCGCTGGTCGGCGTGGATGGCCGCTGCCGGCGTCGACGGTTTCGACGACAGCCGGTGCGTAGCGTTTCCGGATTCGAGCCACGTCGTGCAGGCCGTGACGGATGGCACGGCGGTCGGTCTGGCGGAGCCGCACATGATCGCGCGCGATCTCGCGGAAGGGCACGTCGTGCAGCTGTTCGACGTGAGCGTCGAAGTGGCGCCCGGCCTCGCGTACTACGTCGTGTATCCGGAGCGCACGCAGGACGATCCGCGCATCGTCGCATTGCGTGCCTGGCTCGCGGACGAAGTCGCGACGATGTGCGCGTAGCGGTGGCGTCTGCGCGTGCTATCGTGCCCGCATCTCCACCGCACGATGCCCGATTCCGGGCGTGTTCCCTCGATGAGCCAACCTGAAAAAAACCTCGCGATCCTGCTGAGCACGATGCAACCCGAACTGCATCCGGGTGCGTTCGCCTTCGTATCGCTGCCGCTCGATGCAGTCGTATCGCTATCCGAAGCGATTGCAACGTTTCGCGAAGCGGAAGGGCTGACGGTCGTCGTCGGCGAGGAGGTGGCAGCGCGTCACGGCTGGCCCGTGCTGTTTCGTGCGGCCTGGATCACGCTGACCGTGCATTCCGACCTCGCGGCGGTCGGCCTCACGGCGGCGTTCGCGCGGGCGCTCGGCGCGGCAGGCATCAGCTGCAACGTGATGGCGGCCGCATACCACGATCACATTTTCGTGCCGTTCGACGACGGCCCGCGCGCGCTCGATGCGCTCGTGGCACTCCAGCGCGACGCGATGCGCGGCTGAAGCGCGCAGGGCATCCGTAACACGCAAAAAAAACGGGCCCGTAACGGGCCCGCGAACGGAAAGGATTGCGCCGGGAAACGACCCCGGGCGCGCGGCGGCTTACTTGTTCGCGCCACCCTCGAACCACGCGGCGAGCTTCGTCCGCTCGTCGTCGGTCATGTGCGTGACGTTGCCGATCGGCATCGCCTTCAGGCGCACGGCCTGTTCGTAGATACGCTGCGCGTTCTTCGACACTTCGTCCGGCGTGTCGAACATCACGCCTGCGGGGGCGCTGCCCATCAGCGTCGGCTTCGACGAGTGGCACTCCACACAGCGTTGTTGCAGGATCGGCATGATGTCGTTGATCACGACCTTCGGCGCGTTGGCGGCCTGCGCTTCCGGCGCGACCGGCTTCGGCGTCGTCCACACGAGTGCGCCTGCCAGCAGTGCGACGCCGCCGATCGGCAGGTACCACAGCTGCTTGCCGCGGTGGCGCATCACGAAGAACTGGCGGATCAGCGCGCCGGCCAGCATGATCAGCACGAGCACGACCCAGTTGAACTTGTTCGTGTAGGTCATCGCGTAGTGGTTCGACAGCATCGCGAACACGACCGGCAGCGTGAAGTACGTGTTGTGCACCGAGCGTTGCTTGCCGCGCTTGCCGTAGATCGGATTCGGCTCTTCGCCCTTGAGCATCTTGTCGACCATCTTGCGCTGGCCGGGGATGATCACGAAGAACACGTTCGCCGACATGATCGTCGCGAGCATCGCGCCGACGATCAGGTACGCGGCGCGACCCGCGAAGATATGGCACGCGAGGTAGGCGGCGGCGACCACGTAGATGCCGACGCAGATGCCGAGCACGCGATCGTTGGTGCCGAGGAGGCGGCACAGCGAGTCGTAGACGATCCAGCCGGCGGCGAGGAAGCCGAGTGCGGATGCGACGGCGACCACCGGGCCCATGTCGAGCACGCTCTTGTCGATCAGGTAGGTGTTCGGCGCGAGCAGGTACAGCACGAAGAACAGCGAGAAGCCCGACAGCCAGGTCGTGTACGACGGCCACTTCGACCAGTGCAGGTCATCCGGCATTTCCGGCGGAGCGACCGTGTACTTCTGCATGTTGTAGAAACCGCCGCCGTGGACGTGCCACAGCTCGCCGAACACACCGCGCTTGCGCTGGTTCGGGTCGGTCGGCGGTTTCAGGCTGTTGTCGAGCGCGACGAAATAGAACGACTCGCCGATCCACGCAATGGCGACGATGACGTGCAGCCATCGCAGCGCGAGGTTCAGCCAGTCGGTGATGAAGCCTTCCATGAAACTCCTCCAGACTCAGATTTTGTATTGATGCGGGCGCCGATGCGTATGTCAGCTGCCGCGATAGGTGCTGTACGACCACGGCGACACGAGCAGCGGCACGTGGTAGTGCGAGCCGGTGTCGGCGATGCCGAAGCGGAGCACGACGCGGTCGACGAAACGGGGTTCGGGCACCTTCACGCCGAGCGACGCGAAGTAGTCGCCGGCGTGGAACACGAGTTCGTATTCGCCGGCGGCGAGCGCGGCGCCTTCGAGCAGGGGTTCGTCGCAGCGGCCGTCGCTATTGGTCAGCACGGTCTTGATCGCGCGGCGCGATTCGCCGTCCAGCGCGTAGAGGTCCACCTTGATTGCAGCGCCGGGACGGCCGTGCGCCGTATCGAGTACGTGGGTAGTGAGCTTTCCCATTCGCAATTGTCCTTGTGTGAATGCGAGGTTCGGCGGCGACTCGATCCATTGACTGTGCGGCGGATCGAGGCTCCACGTCACGTGGCTACATACCCGTCGGCGAGATTGAAGCGAGCGCCGTGCAGGCATTGTAAAAAGGTTCCCTGCGCAAATACGGGCGCGATATCAAAGATAATGCGCCGCGCATGAGCAGCTGTCGACGGCACGCCGGACATGGCTTCCGGCGGGCGTTTCGGGCGCTCGGCGGGGCGCTGCGCGGCGTACCATATCGAATCCGTGAAACGCGGTATTCCGGATCGCGCATTGTGTGCGGCGCGCGCTTGGGCGATCCTCCCGCCGTGCGCGTCGGCCTGTGGCCCGCGCGTACCCCGAAGACGGCGAGCACGCCGGGTAACCGGGCCAGGGCGTTCGAACGGACGCAGGCACCGGAGCGTGCCGCGATTCAGCGTTCGAACGGCTGTGTGACCGTCCCCAGGATCCGCCCCTGGGGGCAGACCGACGCGGAGAACGCATGAACCTCGAGCAGCACGCTGGCGCACGCGCGCCGAACCCTTCCTCATCCCGCCCGAAAACCCTGCTGGTCAAGCACGCCGACGTGCTCGTGACCATGGACGACACGCGCCGCGAACTGCGCGACGCGGGGCTCTACATCGAAGACAACCGGATCGTCGCGGTCGGCCCGACCGCCGAGCTGTCCGACACGGCCGACGAAGTGCTCGACCTGCGCGGCCATCTCGTGATCCCGGGGCTCGTGAACACGCACCACCACATGTACCAGAGCCTGACGCGCGCGGTGCCTGCGGCGCAGAACGCCGAGCTGTTCGGCTGGCTCACGAACCTGTACAAGATCTGGGCGCACCTGACGCCCGAGATGATCGAGGTGTCGACGCTTACCGCGATGGCCGAGCTGCTGCAG
Organism: Burkholderia lata; assembly: GCF_902499335.1. Classification (GTDB taxonomy): domain Bacteria; phylum Pseudomonadota; class Gammaproteobacteria; order Burkholderiales; family Burkholderiaceae; genus Burkholderia; species Burkholderia lata_B. The sequence continues at coordinate 100,649 of NZ_CABVQK010000002.1, forward strand.
TCGGGCTGCACGACGTCGAGCGATCATCTGTACATCTACCCGAACGGCAGCCGCCTCGACGACAGCATCGGCGCCGCGCAGCGCATCGGCATGCGTTTTCACGCGAGCCGCGGCGCGATGAGCGTCGGCCAGCGCGACGGCGGGCTGCCGCCCGATTCGGTCGTCGAGCGCGAGCCCGACATCCTGCGCGACACGCAGCGCCTGATCGAGACCTATCACGACGAAGGCCGTTACGCGATGCTGCGCGTGGTCGTCGCGCCGTGCTCGCCGTTCTCGGTGAGCCGCGACCTGATGCGCGACGCGGCCGTGCTCGCGCGCGAATACGGTGTGTCGCTGCACACGCACCTTGCGGAGAACGTCAACGACATCGCGTACAGCCGCGAGAAGTTCGGGATGACGCCCGCCGAATATGCGGAAGATCTCGGCTGGGTCGGCCACGACGTGTGGCATGCGCACTGCGTGCAGCTCGACGATGCGGGCATCGGCCTGTTCGCGCGCACCGGCACGGGCGTCGCGCACTGTCCGTGCTCGAACATGCGGCTCGCGTCGGGTATCGCGCCGGTGAAGAAGATGCGTCTCGCGGGCGTGCCGGTCGGCCTCGGCGTCGACGGCTCCGCATCGAACGACGGCGCGCAGATGGTCGCGGAAGTGCGGCAGGCGCTGCTGCTGCAGCGGGTCGGTTTCGGGCCCGATGCGATGACCGCGCGCGAAGCGCTCGAGATCGCGACGCTCGGCGGCGCGAAGGTGCTGAACCGCGACGATATCGGTGCGCTGAAGCCCGGCATGGCCGCGGACTTCGCCGCGTTCGACCTGCGCCAGCCGCTGTTCGCGGGTGCGCTGCACGATCCGGTCGCGGCGCTGGTGTTCTGCGCGCCGTCGCAGACGGCGTACACGGTGGTGAACGGGAAGGTGGTGGTGCGGGAAGGGCGTTTGGCGACGCTCGATCTGCCGCCCGTCATCGCGCGTCACAACGCGCTCGCACAGGCACTGGTCGAGGCATCGCGCTGAAGAAAGGCTGAGGCCAGCCGGCGGCTGCGTTGCCGCCGGGCGTGCCGCCAGCTGTCGCCGCGCCGGGACGGCGCGTGCGACGCGGGCCGTTACGCCTCGATCAGCGTGCGGGTGGCTTCGGCGACGAGGCTGCGCAGCCAGCGCACTTCGTCCGAGTAGTGGCAGCGCTCGTGCCACAGCTGGTAGTACTGCATCGGCGGGAAGTCGAGCGGTGCCGGCACGACCGACAGCGGCAGGAACTTCGCGTAGTGATCGGCGAACAGGCGCGTCGTCGTGAAGATCAGGTCGGACTTCACGAGCACATAAGGCGCGAGGTTGAAGTACGGCAGCGTGACGACCACGTGGCGCTTGAGCCGTTCGCGCGCGAGATGCACGTCGATCGCGCCGCGCTGGCCGACCGAGTACGGCGTCGGCGCGAGATGCGGCGCGTTCAGGTACTGGTCGAGCGTGAGCCCGCCGCGCTTCGCGAACGGGTGCGTGTTGCTCATCAGGCAGACGATTTCGTCGACGAACAGGTTCGACAGGTGCAGTTGCTCGGGCGGTTCGGGCCAGTTGCCGACGACGATGTCGAGCTTGCCGTCTTCCAGCGCGAGCTCGTAGTCGAACGCGGGGCCGAGCGAATGGAATTCGAGCGTCGCGTTCGGCGCCGCCTGGCGGAAGCGCTCGACGACGGTCGGTACGAACAGCACGTTCAGGTAGTCGGGGCAGCCGATCCGGTAGCAGCGGATCGACGTGGCCGGGTCGAAGTTGTGCTGCTGGAACTTGATGCGCTCGATTTCACGCAGCGCGTTCTGCACGGGCTCGAGCAGGCGCAGCCCGTACTCGGTCGGCACCATGCCGGATTTGCCGCGCACCAGCAGCGGATCGCCGGTGATGTCGCGCAGGCGCCGCAGCGCGGCGCTGATCGCCGGTTGCGACTGGTTCAGTTTGACGGCCGCGCGCGTGACGCTGCGCTCCATCAACAATGTGTGCAAGACGCGCAAGAGGTACGTGTCGATCGCCTCGCGTTGCTGACTCATGATATCTCCGGGTTATATGTCTGGGCTGATCGATGGGGTATTGGGGTATATCGTTTTTAATATGAAGCTGGGCCAGCGTCAAGAGATGGATACCCGCAGACACCCGCCGGCCGGGCCGCGACAAGGGGCCCGAACGGGGGGGCGATGTGAAGCGCGCGGTGCCGCGCGGACGCGCGTTGCGCGAGTCCGGATCGCGGCGCGACGGGTGATGCGGCGTGCGCGTCAGTCGTCGATGCGCATACCGACCTTCAGCGTGACCTGCCAGTGCACGACCTGGTCGCCTTCGATGTGGCCACGCGTTTCGGTCACCTGGAACCAGTGCAGGTTGTGCAGCGTCTTGCCGGCTTTCGAGATCGCGTTGCGGATGGCGTCGTCGCTCGATTGCTGCGACGAACCGGTCAGCTCGATCATCTTGTACACGTGGTCGCTCATGATGCGCTCCCTGGGATATCGGTATGGATGGCCGGTGCAAGCCGTGGTCCCGAAGCGGCGCCGCGCGTGCCCGGCTTCTTGAGTGATAGGTATGATGGGCGGCAAGTTCAACCCATATCGGAGACGAGGAACATCGTGGAAGTCGGATTTTGCGGACCGGGATTGATGGGCGCGCCGATGATTCGGCATTTGCTGGCGGCCGGGCATCGGGTCAGCGTGTGGAATCGCTCGCGCGACAAGGCCGAGGCGCTCGTGAAGGACGGCGCGCAGGTGGTCGGCACGCCGCGCGAACTGGCGGAGCGCGTCGATACGGTATTCGTGTGCGTGCTCGACGGCCGCGCGGTGGGCGACGTCGTGTTCGGCGAGCATGGGCTGCTCTCCGGCGACGCCGCTGCGCGTCGCCTGCAGCGCATCGTCGATCATTCGAGCATCCCGCCTGCCGCGACGCGTGAGTACGCGGCGCGCGCGGCCGCACTCGGTGTCGGCTGGGTCGATGCGCCCGTATCGGGCGGCGTGCCCGGCGCGCAGGCCGGCACGCTCGCGGTGATGGCCGGCGGCCGCACGGACGATCTCGATGCGGTGCGGCCGCTGATCGACACGTACGCGTCGCGCATCACGCACATGGGCGACGCGGGCGCGGGGCAGACGGCGAAGCTGTGCAACCAGGCAATCGTCACCGCGACGGTGACCGCGATCGCCGAGGCCGTCGGGCTGGCGCAGGCGAGCGGCATCGATGCCGCGCGGCTGGCCGAAGCGCTGGCCGGCGGCTGGGCCGATTCGGTGCTGCTGCAGACGTTCGTGCCGCGCATGACGTCGGGCGGGCACGTACCGATCGGCGCGCTCAGCACGTTTCAGAAGGACGTCGATGCGATCGCCGACGCGGCGCGCGACACGGGCGCGGTGATGCCCGTGTCGGCCACCGTGCAGCAGGTGTTGCGGCTTGGTGCCGCGCAAGGGCTCGCCGGCGCCGATTTCGCCGCGTTCATCGACATCGTGCGGCCCGGCAACGGGCGTCAGCAGGCGTCGTGACGGGCAAGCGGGGCGCGTGAATGGCAGATGGGCCGCCTGGAGGCGGCCCATCGAATGGCAGGCGGATCAGCCGAGGGAGCGTGGTGTCGTGTCGCCGGCGTTCTGGCGGCCGAGCCCGCCGCGCAGGCTCGCTTTCGTGCCTGCACCAAACTCGGGCAGGATGCGCGCACGCGCACGGCTGGCAAACACGAGGAAGCCGAAGCCGTTTGCTTCATACCAGTATCCGCCGTTCTCGAGGCCGTCCAGCGGCTGCTCGAGCGCGTTGGCGATCGATTCGATGCAGCGCTTGCGCAGCTCGGCGATAGCCGGATAAGGCGGCTGGGCGCCGCGCACGCTGCACAGGAGCACGTCGAGACCGGGCAGCACATGCGCGTACAGGACGGGTTCGTCCTGCGCACGGGCGCGGGCAATCTTGGTGTCGAGCTGGGCAAACGGTTTCGAGTGGCGCAATACCGCGAGGAATGACTCCTGGCCATCCTGCTGGGCACGCCGACGTTTTTTCGGGAAGGACATAAACACTCGCCTCAAAAACAATTGCAAGAAATGCGGCACTTTCATGCGACCCACTCCCGGCTATGTACGCCGCATGTCGATCCTTTATAGCACACGAAAATGCTGCCTTCGTGCAGTACGACGATCAATGTCTCCCGTCGACCTGCTCGCCATGATCGACACAGCCAGCGTCTTGGCGCCCGTACTGTCGTTTAGTCTCCATCATAGACCTGCTTTCCCCGCGCGTGCATTCGCCCGTCACAAAAAAGTGAGATAGGCAGCATGCGGCGGTGCATCGCGCGCGCAATAAAAAGGCCCGCACGGGGCGGGCCTGGCTGGCGGGGCGCTCGGCGATCAGCGTTGCTTCAGCGAATCGCGGATCTCACGCAGCAGCACGGTGTCTTCCGGCGTCGCGGCCGCCGCGGCTTCTTCCGGCTTGCGCAGCTTGTTGATGAATTTCACCATCAGGAAAATGATGAACGCGAGGATGACGAAATTGATCGCGACGGTGATGAACGAGCCGTAGCCGAACGCGGCGACACCCGCGGCCTGCAGGTCCTTGAACGAATCGGGATTACCCTTGAACGTCGGGGGGATGGTGCCGAGCAGAACGAACTTGTTCGAGAAATCCAGACCGCCGGTCAGCACGCCGATGACCGGCATGATGAGGTCTTTCACGATTGAATCGACGATCTTCGAGAACGCGCCGCCGATGATCACGCCGACGGCGAGATCCATGACGTTGCCCTTGACGGCGAACTCCTTGAATTCCTTGATGATGCTCATGAGCGGCTTTCTCCTGGTTGGGGCGAGGGGAGACGTGCCGCGACGCGCAAGGATGCAGAGCGTCGAATGAGGGTCGGTGGCACGCCGATGGCCGCATGATAGCGAACGCTCCCCATTGCCGGTAGCCCATCTTGAAATGATTGACAAATCCGCGCGGCGGCGCGGCCGGCCATGCAGGGGAGCGTGGCGTGCGAGGCAGCGCGTCGCGGGTGCGTCGACGCGCTGCGCAACTTCAGGTGTTGTCGTCGGTCCAGCCGTCGTCGTTGCTGCCGAGATCCATGCCGCCGCCGCCGCCGTTGCCGTCGCTCCAGTTCGACGCATCGCCGCGGCCGAGGTCGAAGCCCGGGTCGTTCTCCTGCCGGCGGCGCTCGCCGTCGACGATCACGTCGCGTTCGACCACGCGCTCGCGGCCGCCCGACATCGCCTCGCCGAGCAATACGCCGGTCAGCAGCCCGCCCATGCCGCCGCCGAAACCGCCGCCGCCTTGCTGGATCACCACGGGCGGTTGCTGTTGCGGGTACGGCTGCTGCGGATACGGCTGACCTTGCGCGCCCGTCATGCGATCGGCTTCCTGCGCGTACACGGAGCCGCTGCCGTTCGCCGGCGCAGCCGGTTGCGCGGCCGGGTCGGGGCGGCCTTCGACGCGTGCCTTCACGCTCGCATGACGCTGTTCGAGTTCATCGACGCGATACGGCGGCACCGGATTCTTGCCGTTCGCCAGCGTTTCGACGAGCGTGCGCGCGTCGGTCTCGATCGCTTCGAGTTCGCCCGTGAGCGCCGCGGCGCCGGGCGCCGTCGACAGCTTCGCGTCGAGTTTCAGCGGGCGGATGTCGTTCAGCACGTCGGTGGCGCGCTTGAGCTGCGTGCGGCGTTCGTCGTCGGCGCGGCTGTCGTCGGCCGTGCGCGCGCGCCGCAGCGTCCAGCGCAGCACCAGCGCAATTACCGCGACGATCAGCCCGAGGCCGATCCACATGCCGGTTGACGGGCCGTGTTTTTCGGCCGGCGCGACGGCGGGCGCGAGCGACGATTGCAGCGTGCCGGCCTGCGTGGCCGACGGCACGTTGCCGCTCACGCGCGCGGCGTCGGCGCGGATGCGCGACTCCGTCTGCGCGAAGCGCGACGCGTCGGTGAACTTCAGTTGCGGATCGAGCGACTTCGCGCGCTGCAGCTGCTCGAGTGCGTCGGACGCGCGGCCCTCGCGGTCCAGCACCTGCGCGTACAGGTAGCGCGCGTGCGCGTTGTTCGGATGGGCGCCGATGACTTGCGACAGCTGCGCGTCGGCTTGCTGCCAGTTGCGTTGCGCGATCGACTGCTCGACCTGCTGCAGCGACGGGACCGCAAACGCGGCGGACGACAGCAACATCAGCGAGAGGCCGAGTGCGGCGAGAGATTTCTTCATGGTCGAACCGGGCGCAGGCGCCCGTCTCCTGACGATCGGTTCGCGCCGCGCGCCCGGGGCGGGCGGCGGCGCGGTTGCCCGCAGTTGCCGTTACTGCGCGGGCGTGTCGAGCTGCTTCTTCAGTGCGGCGAGGCGATCCTCGACCGACGGGCCCTTGTTCAGCGCGGCGAGCTTGTCGTCGAGCGCCTTGCCGCTCGACGTGTCGGCCGAATTCAGACGTGCGTCCGAACGCGCATTCTGCAGCGCGACCTTGTCCTCGAGCTTCTGGAAGTCCTCGGACAGGTTCTTGCCGCCGATGCCGCCCAAGGCGCTTGCCGCGACGTCCTTCGCCTGCGCGATTTCCTGCTTGGCCTGCAGGATGTTCGAGCGTGCGTTCAGGTCATTGCGGCGCTGACGCATGTCGGCGATCTGCCCCTTCAGCTTGTCGACCGACGGCTCGAGCGTCGACAGCTCGGCCGCGAGCGCGTCACGCTCGGCTTCCGCGTTCGACTGCGCGCCGAGCGCCTCGCGAGCGAGTGCCTCGTCGCCGGACTGCAGCGCGCGCTTCGCGCCGTCCTCGTACTTCTTCACCTTGTCGTCGGCCGCATCGCGCTTGCTGCGCTGGGTCGCGACCTGTGCCTCGATCTCGATCAGCGAATTCTCGGCACGGCCGATGCTGTCGTCGAGCTCCCGCACGATCTGCCGTGCGTCGCGCGACGGATCCTGTACCGAATCGGCCGCATCGTTCAGCAGGCCTTTGATCGTGCGCGAAACAGAGTCGAAAAGCGACATGAAATCCTCCGTGGTTGAAAGGCGCCGCGTGAGAGCGGCAGTGCCCGTTGCGAGCCGGTTCCGACCCGCATGAGCCGGCGGATATTACACCACCGGTTCACTTAAATACGGCTTAAACGCGCGAGTTCAAGCGGCTTGCGCATCAGGATGTCGAACCTTTCGCGATTGAAAGAAAATCGGCCGTACACGCCATATTGCGTGTCCATGATAGGCAGAGGATGCCGACAATACGTTCCTTAAATCACGGCATTGCGGGAATTTTTACAAAAAATCGCGAAGGCACCCGGTCGATTTCATTAAAATGCGCTGTCACGTCGCGGGAACGGATCGCCGCGCGGCGGGGTCTGTCGACGTGACAGCCGCATCACGCTGTATCCGCTCTGATTCATTCGCCTGCATTTCCGCATGCGTCCGAGGGCGCCACGTACGCCCGCCATTCCGACATGCCAATTATCAAACGACCGCCTTCTTCTTCCGACAGGAACGAACCCCACTACACGCTGCGCCGTTCGCCGTCCGGAGCCTATTACCCCGATGACGACGATCGCGACGACGACCGCCGCACCCAGCGCAGCGGCGGCGGCGGGCACCGTCGCTCGTTCGGCTCGCGCGTCGTGCTGTGGTTCGCCGGCCTGTTCGTGACGCTGGCGATCGTCGGCGCGCTGATCGTCGGCTACGCGCTGGTCGTGATGGCGCCGCAACTGCCGTCGCTCGATGCGCTGACCAACTACCAGCCGAAGGTGCCGCTGCGCGTGTTCACGGCCGATCACGTGCTGATCGGCGAATTCGGTGAAGAGCGCCGCAGCCTCGTGCGCTTCCAGGACATTCCCGACGTGATGAAGAAGGCCGTACTCGCGATCGAGGACTACCGCTTCTACGAACACGGCGGCGTCGATTTCGTCGGCATCCTGCGCGCGGGCGTGGCCGACCTGATGCACGGCGGCGCGCGCCAGGGCGCGAGCACGATCACGATGCAGGTCGCGCGCAACTTCTTCCTGTCGAGCGAGAAGACCTACACGCGCAAGATCTACGAAATGCTGCTCGCGTACAAGATCGAGAAGGCCCTGACGAAGGACCAGATCCTCGAGCTGTACATGAACCAGATCTATCTCGGCCAGCGCTCGTACGGCTTCGCGGCCGCCGCGCGCGTGTACTTCGGCAAGGACCTGAAGGACATCACGGTCGCGGAAGCGGCGATGCTCGCGGGGCTGCCGAAGGCGCCGTCCGCGTATAACCCGGTGGTCAATCCGAAGCGCGCGAAGGTGCGCCAGGAATACATCCTGAAACGCATGCTCGAGGTCGGCTACATCACGCAGCCGCAGTACGACGAGGCCGTGAAGGAAGAGATCCACGTGCGCACGCCGGGCAACCAGTACGCGGTGCACGGCGAATACGTCGCCGAGATGGTGCGGCAGATGATGTACCAGCAGTACAAGGACGAAACCTATACGCGCGGGCTGACCGTCACGACGACGATCAACTCGTCCGACCAGGAAGCCGCGTACCAGGCCGTGCGTCGCGGCATTCTCGACTACGAGCGCCGCCACGGCTATCGCGGGCCGGAAGCGTCGATCAAGCTGCCCGCGGCCGGCGACGACCGCGACGAAGCGATCGACGATGCGCTCGCCGATCATCCGGACAATGGCGACCTGCAGTCGGCGGTCGTGCTGTCGGCGTCGCCGAACGCGGTCGAGGTGCAGTTCGTCGGTGGCGCGACCACGACGATCGGCCCGGCCGGGCTGCGCTTCGTCGCGGCCGCGCTCGGCCCCCGCGCGAACGACACGATGCGCATCAAGCCGGGCTCGGTCGTGCGCGTGTTGAAGGACGGCAAGACGGGCTGGCAGGTCGTGCAGCTGCCGCAGGTCGAAGGCGCGCTCGTCGCGATCGCGCCGCAGGATGGCGCGATCCGCTCGCTCGTCGGCGGCTTCGACTTCAACAAGAGCAAGTTCAACCACGTGACGCAGGCATGGCGGCAGCCGGGCTCGTCGTTCAAGCCGTTCATCTACTCGGCATCGCTCGACAAGGGCATGGGGCCGGCGACGATGATCAACGACGCGCCGCTGTACTTCCCGCCGAGCGTGCCGGGCGGCACCGCATGGGAGCCGAAGGACGACGACCAGCCGGACGGCCCGATGACGATGCGCACCGGCCTGCAGCGTTCGAAGAACCTCGTGTCGATCCGGATTCTCGCGTCGATCGGCACGCAGTACGCGCAGCAGTACGTGACGCAGCGCTTCGGCTTCGATCCCGCGAAGACGCCGCCTTACCTGCCGATGGCGCTCGGTGCGGGCCTCGTGACGCCGCTGCAGCTCGCGACCGGCTATGCGGTGTTCGCGAACGGCGGCTACAAGGTCGATCCGTACCTGATCGCCGAAGTCGACGACGCACGCGGCCAGCCGCTGCAGAAGTCGCAGCCGGTGCTCGCGGGCAGCACGGCGCCGCGCACGATCGAAGGCCGCAACGCGTACGTGATGAACAGCCTGCTGCATTCGGTCGCGACGGCCGGCACGGGCGCGGGCACCAACGCACTGGGCCGCGGCGACCTGCAGGGCAAGACGGGTACGACGAACGACGCGAAGGACGGCTGGTTCGCCGGCTACCAGCAGTCGCTCGTCGCGGTCGCATGGATGGGCTTCGATCAGCCGAAGAGCCTCGGCAGCCGCGAATTCGGCGCGCAGCTCGCGTTGCCGATCTGGGTGAACTACATGCGCACCGCGCTGAACGGCGTGCCCGAGCAGCAGATGCCGATGCCGGACGGCCTGACCTCGATCGACGGCGAGCTGTTCTACGCCGATCGCACGCCGGGCAACGGCTTCGTCGCGAACGTCGACATCAACCCGGCCGAGAACGCGATCAGCGCGAACGACGCACTCGGCTCGGCCGGTGCGGCGGGCCTTGCGCCGCCGCCTGTCACGGCGCAGGAGAAGCAGCAGATCATGGACATGTTCGAGAACAAGTAAGCGGCACGCCGCTGTTCCGGCATGCGACGGGCGCCTTCGGGCGCCCGTTTTTTTTGCGCGAATCGTCGGCGGAGAGAAGGGGAGTCAGAACGCCGCGCAGGCCGGCACGACCGTCATCCCGACCGATTGCTGGTGGAATCGCTGCATGTACGCTTGCCGGATCGCGGTGAGCCTGGCACGCGTGTCGGGCGTATCGTCGGCGATGATACGGATCACGAAGCTGTCTTCGCGGGTGATCCCGCCGCTTGCCCGGTCGCGCCACTGGCCGTGCGTGTCCCAGTAGGTGAGGCCGTCGGGGAACCGCGGCGTGACCGTGTCGGCGAGGAACGCCGCGCGTTCCGCATCGGTGACGGGGCCGCGCCCGGTCATGTCGCGCCCGAACAGCAGGTCGGCCTGCAGCATGCGGCTCTCGCCCGGCTGCGTGCAGGCCGACGGCGCGCCGACGACGGGCGAGGACGGTGCCGCGCAACCGGCGAGCAGCGCGATCGCGACGGCGCCGATCACGGGCGCCGCGCGGCGCTGCCAGGCCGTGGCGCACGCGGCTGGCGGCCGCATCTGCCCATTTCGTGACGATCGACCTCCGCGCGTGCAAAACGCTGCGCGCTCAACCACTTGCGTGCTTGTCCGGCGGGTTATCAACAGGGCTGTCAACATAATCTGGGGATAACCCTAGGTTTGTCCTCGTGTGCCCGATGCGGGGTCAGGGCTGCAATTTCGCGTGCGCGAGATGCATGCCGAGCGTGCCGGGATCCGTATTGGTGCCGGACAGCAGCACGCCGACGCGCTTGCCCTGCAGCGTTTCGCGCAGCGGGCCGAGCAGCGCGGCGAGCGCGGCCGCGCACGCCGGTTCGACCGACAGTTTCAGTTGCGAGAACAGGAACAGCATCGCGGCACGCAGCGCGTCGTCGGACACGGTGACGATGCGGTCGACGTGGCGCCGGCACAGCTGGTAGCTGTATTCCTCGGTATGCGGTGCCATCAGCGAATCGGCGATCGTCTGCATCGCGCTCATCTTGATCGTGTGATTCGCCGCGAAGCTGCGGCTCATCGCGTCCGCGCCTTCCGGCTCGACGCCGTACACGTGCACGCGCGGATTCGCGAGCCGCAGCGCGGTCGCCATGCCGGCCGCGAGCCCGCCGCCGCCGATCGGCACGATCACCGCGTCGAGGTCGGGAGTCTGCGTCGCCCATTCGTAGCCGAGCGTCGCGGTGCCGAGGATCGTGTGATAGCCGTTGAATGGATGGATGAAGAAGCGGCCTTCCTCGGCCTCGATCCGCCGGACCAGATCGAACGCCTGCGACGCACTGCCGGCCAGCACGACTTCCGCGCGGTACTGCTTGCACTGCGCGATGCGCGACGGGCTCGCGGTATGGAACATCACGACCTTGGCGCTGCTGCCGAGCCGCATTGCCGCATACGCGACGGCCGCCGCGTGATTGCCGGCCGACACGCAGGTGACGCCGGCATTCCTGCGCGCCTCGTCGAGCGCGAGCAGGTGGGTGAATGCGCCGCGCGCCTTGAAGCTGCCGCTGACCTGCAGCAACTCGAACTTGAAGTTGACGTGCGTGCCCTCGAGGGACGGCAGGTCGGCGCGTTCGAACACGGGCGTGCGCGCGACCCACGGCGACAACGCGAAATGCTGCGCGGCGATTTCGTCGAGCGTCGGGATCGGCTCGCCGTCGATCGTCGTATGGGCGGTGCCGTGTTGTTCAGTCGACATGACGTGGCGGGTGGCGGAGTGGGCCGGCCCGCACACGCGGGCCGGCGTGACGGGAGGCAGTCAGTGCGCGTCGACCGACATGCTGCGGATGAACTTGCGCAGGAACTGCTCGCAGCCGGCGAGCTGCGCGAGCTCGACATATTCGTTCGGCTTGTGCGCCTGCTCGATGTTGCCGGGCCCGCATACGACGCTCGGGATGCCCGCGCGCTCGAACAGGCCGGCCTCGGTGCCGTAGGCGACCTTGCGCTTGTCCTGGTCGGCCGTCAGCGCGCGCACGAGCTGCGTGATCGCGGCCTGTTCGGTGGCGTCGAGGCCGGGCGCCGCGGCGATCTTCGAGAATTCGATCGCGGCATTCGGATGCTCGCGAAGCATCTGCGGCAGCAGCGTGTCGCGTGCATACGCTTCGATGCGCGTGAAGATCTGCTCGGGGTCGAGCGTCGGCAGGTTGCGGAACTCGAAGTCGAACCGGCATTCGGCCGGCACCGTGTTGATTGCGTTGCCGCCCTGGATCGTGCTCGTCTGCGCGGTCGTGAACGGCACGTCGTACAGCGCGTCGAACGGGCCTTCGGCCCGGAAGCGGTCGGCGATGTCGCGAATGTGGCAGATGAGACGCGCCGCGTACTCGATCGCGTTCAGCCCCTTCGGCGTCAGCGACGAATGCGCCGCGTGGCCGCGCACGCAGCAGCGGTATGCGTTGATGCCCTTGTGCGCGATGATCGGACGCATGCTGGTCGGCTCGCCGACGATGCAGCCGGACGGTTGCACGCCGCGCTTGACGAGGTCGGCGATCATCAGCGGCGCGCCCGCGCAGCCGATTTCCTCGTCGTAGGACAGCGCGAAATGGATCGGCTTCGCGAGCTTGGTCGCCTGCATTTCGGGCAGCAGCGCGAGCGCCGCGCCGATGAAGCCCTTCATGTCGCAGGTGCCGCGGCCGTACAGGCGGCCGTCGCGGATTTCCGGCGCGAACGGATTGCTGTCCCATTGCTGGCCGTCGACCGGCACGACATCGGTATGCCCCGACAGCACGATGCCGCCGTTCGTCGAGCCGTCGTGAGCGGGCACGGTTGCAAACAGGTTCGCCCAGCCTTCGCGCGGATCGTGCGTGATCGTCGATGCAATGCCCTTCGCGGCGAGCGCGTCGCGCACCGTTTCGATCAGGCCGAGGTTCGGCACGCGGCTCGTCGTGTCCATCGACACCAGTTGCTTGATCCAGGGCAGGCTGATGAGCGACGCATCGCCTTGGTCGGCGGCGGACGGCGCCGTCGCGTCGAGAGTGGACATGGCAAAACTCCGTCTGATGAATGGGAAAATCATACTCAAAAACGCGTCGGCCCGCCTTCGCCCGACGCGATGCGGTGCAGCAACGCCGCACCCGTCAGTATCGCGTCAGCGCGCCGCGGCAGCCGCTCCCTGCTTGGGGCCGAGCGCGCGCAGCGTTTCCTTGATCGTCGACACGCGGATCGCGAGATCGGGCGAGCGCGTCTCGATGCGCAGCTTGTCCTGGCCCGCGAGCTTGATGTGCCGGTGCTTCTGCACCATCTCGATGATCCGCATCGGGTCGATCGGCGGATTGGGCTCGAACTGCAGCCCGATCGCCACCTCGCTCGCGTCGATCTTCACGATGCCGAGCGGCTTCGCGGCGATCCGCAGCCGGTGCGTCTCGACGAGCGCGTGCGCCTGCGGCGGCAGCTTGCCGAAGCGGTCGATCAGCTCTTCCTGGATGCCGTCGATCGCGTCGCCGTGTTCGCAGTTCGCGAGACGCTTGTACAGCGACAGCCGCTCCTGCACGTCCGCGCAGTAGTCGGCCGGCAGGATCGCCGGTGCATGCAGGTTGATTTCCGTCGTCGCGGCGAGCGGGGCGGTGAGGTCGGGCTCCTTGCCGTTCTTCAATGCCTTCACCGCGTCGTTCAGCATGTCCGTATAGAGCTGGAAGCCGATTTCGTGGATTTCGCCCGACTGCTTGTCGCCGAGCACTTCGCCGGTGCCGCGGATCTCGAGGTCGTGCATCGCGAGATAGAAGCCCGAACCGAGTTCTTCCATCTGCTGGATCGCTTCGAGCCGGCGCTGGGCCTGCTTGGTCAGCGCCTGCGGATCGTGGACCAGCAGGTACGCATACGCCTGGTGATGCGAACGGCCGACGCGGCCGCGCAGCTGGTGAAGCTGCGCGAGGCCGAACTTGTCCGAGCGATGCATGATGATCGTGTTCGCGCTCGGCACGTCGATCCCGGTCTCGATGATGGTCGTGCACAGCAGCACGTTCGCGCGCTGCGCGACGAAATCGCGCATCACCCGTTCGAGCTCGCGTTCGTGCATCTGGCCGTGCGCGATCACGATGCGTGCTTCCGGCACGAGCGCCTCGAGCATCGTCTTGCGGTTCTCGATCGTCTCGACCTCGTTGTGCAGGAAGTACACCTGGCCGCCGCGCTTCAGCTCGCGCAGCATCGCCTCGCGGATCACGCTTTCTTCCTCGCGGCGCACGAAGGTCTTGATCGCGAGCCGCTTCTGCGGCGCGGTTGCAATGACCGAGAAATCGCGCAGCCCTTCGAGCGCCATCCCGAGCGTACGCGGGATCGGCGTCGCGGTGAGCGTCAGCACGTCGACTTCCGCGCGCAGCGCCTTCAGCGCTTCCTTCTGGCGCACGCCGAAGCGGTGTTCCTCGTCGATGATCACGAGGCCGAGGCGCTTGAACTGCACGTCCGACGACAGCAGCTTGTGCGTGCCGATCACGATGTCGACGCTGCCTTCGTTGATCTGCGCGATCGCCGCGTTGACTTCCTTCGCGGTCTTGAAGCGCGACAGCTCGACGATCCGCACCGGCCAGTCGGCGAAGCGGTCGGCGAATGTTTGCGTGTGCTGCTCGGCGAGCAGCGTGGTCGGCGACAGCAGCGCGACCTGCTTGCCGCCCAGCACCGCGATGAACGCGGCGCGCAGCGCGACCTCGGTCTTGCCGAAGCCGACGTCGCCGCACACGAGGCGGTCCATCGGCTTGCCGCTCGTCATGTCGCCGATCACGGCCGCGATGGCGGCCGCCTGGTCGGGCGTTTCCTCGAAGCCGAAGCTTTCGGCGAACTTCACGTAGTCGCGCGGGTCGAGCGAGAACGCGTGGCCTTCACGGGCCGCGCGGCGCGCGTACAGGTTCAGCAGCTCGGCGGCCGTGTCGCGGATCTGCTGCGCGGCCTTGCGCTTCGCGCGCTCCCACTGGCCGGAGCCGAGCGCGTGCAGCGGCGCGCTGTCGGGATCGGCGCCGCTGTAGCGCGAGATCACGTGCAATTGCGCGACGGGCACGTAGAGCTTGCTGTCGCCCGAGTATTCGAGATGCAGGAATTCGGTTTCGCCTTCACCGAGATCCATCGACACGAGGCCCATGTAGCGGCCGATGCCGTGCTGCGCGTGGACGACCGGGTCGCCGACCTTCAGCTCCGACAGGTCGCGCACCATCGCGTCGACGTTGCTGGCCTGTTCCTGACGGCGGCGGCCCGCGCGGCGGCCGAGCGCGCCGTACAGCTCGGTCTCGGTGACGACCGCATAGCCTTCGCCCGGCACCGCGAAGCCGTTCGCGAGCGGCGCGACGCCGAGCGCGAAGCGTTCGTCGCTCTCGAGCCAGCCCGCGAAGTGGTCGTTCGACGCGGGGCGCAGATGGTGTTCGGCGAGCAGTTGCAGGATCGTCTCGCGCCGGCCGGCCGATTCGACGGTCAGCAGGACGCGCTTGCCTGACGATTCGACGAACGTGCGCAGCGACGCGAGCGGATCGTCGGCATGGCGATCGACGGTGAGCTCGGGCAGCGCCGTCGCCCAGCCGCCGGCCGGCTGCGCGGGCAGCACGACACGCGCGAACGGCTTCGCGAACGCGAAGAAATCCTCGTCGGACAGGAACAGGCGCTGCGGTTCGAGGATCGGCCGCTCGCGGTCGTGCGCGAGGAACGCATGGCGCTGCTTCGTATCGGCCGTGAAGCGCCGGATCGATGCCTCGAGATCGCCGGTGAACACGAGGTGCGCATCCTGCGGCAGGTAGTGGAACAGCGTGGCGGTTTCGTCGAAGAACAGCGGCAGGTAATACTCGATGCCGGCCGACGGCACGCCGTTGCCGATGTCCTTGTAGATCGGCGCGCGGCTCGGGTCGCCTTCGAAGGTCTCGCGCCAGCGGCTGCGGAAGGCCGTGCGCGCGGCTTCGTCGAACGGGAACTCGCGGCCGGGCAGGAGGCGCACGTCGCGCACCGGGTAGAGGCTGCGCTGCGTGTCGGGGTCGAACGCGCGGATCGAGTCGACCTGGTCGTCGAACAGGTCGATCCGGTACGGCAGCGGCGAGCCCATCGGGTACAGGTCGATCAGCGAGCCGCGCACGCAGTATTCGCCGGGCCGTACGACCTGGCTCACGTGCTCGTAGCCGGCCAGCGTGAGCTGCGCCTTCAGCTTCGCCTCGTCGAGCCGCTCGCCCTGGGCGAATGCGAACGTGTACGCGGCCATGAACGACGCGGGCGGCATCCGGTACAGCGCGGTGGTCGCGGGCACGAGCAGGATGTCGCAGCGGCCCTCGCCGAGGTCGTGCAGCGTCGCCAGACGCTCGGATACGAGGTCCTGGTGCGGCGAGAACGTGTCGTAAGGCAGCGTTTCCCAGTCCGGCAGCAGGCGCACGCGCGCGTCGGGCGAGAAGTAGCG
This sequence comes from Burkholderia lata, assembly GCF_902499335.1. Taxonomy (GTDB): domain Bacteria; phylum Pseudomonadota; class Gammaproteobacteria; order Burkholderiales; family Burkholderiaceae; genus Burkholderia; species Burkholderia lata_B. The sequence goes on from NZ_CABVQK010000002.1 coordinate 116,921, forward strand.
GATTTCCTGCGAGAGCCGCTGCGCGTCGACCGCGTTCGCACAGATCACCGCGAGGAGCGGCACCTCCCCGCGGTTGTCGGCGAGATAACGGGCGATGGCGAGCGCGTCGGCGGAACCATGCGCGCCGTCGAAGGCGAAGCGCTGGCCGGGCTTGACGCGGGCAACGGGCGAGGCGGACGGGGTGGAAGCGTTATCTGGCATAGGGACGACAGGGGTGGCGTGCACGGGCGCATCGCGGTGCGCCGGTCGAGACGAAAGACCTATTATAAAATCCGCTTCTCGATTTCATCTTTCCGGCGTTCCATTTCGTGACTCCCCGACTTTTCGCCCTGATTCCCTGTGCCGGCACGGGCAGCCGCTCCGGTTCGGCCGTGCCGAAGCAATACCGCACGCTGGCCGGCCGCGCGCTGCTGCACTACACGCTCGCCGCGTTCGACGCGTGCAGCGAATTCGCGCAGACGCTCGTCGTCCTCGCGCCCGACGATTCCCATTTCGACGCGCGCCGCTTCGCGGGCCTGCGCTTCGCGGTGCGCCGCTGCGGCGGCGGCTCGCGCCAGGCGTCGGTGCTGAACGGCTTGCTCGAGCTGGCCGAATTCGGCGCGACCGACCACGACTGGGTGCTGGTGCACGACGCCGCGCGCCCGGGCATCACGCCGGAGCTGATCCGCACGCTGGTCGCGACGCTGAAGGACGATCCGGTCGGCGGCATCGTCGCGCTGCCGGTGGCCGATACGCTCAAGCGCGTGCCGGCCGGCGGCGACGCGATCGCGCGCACCGAGTCGCGCGACGCGCTGTGGCAGGCACAGACACCGCAGATGTTCCGCATCGGCATGCTGCGCGAGGCGATCCTGCGCGCGCAGCGCGAAGGGCACGACCTGACCGACGAAGCGAGCGCGATCGAATGGGCCGGCCATACGCCGCGCGTCGTGCAGGGCAGCCTGCGCAATTTCAAGGTCACGTACCCGGAAGATTTCGCGCTCGCGGAAGCGATTCTCGCGCGTTCCACGAACGCTTCCTGACTTTCACCCCCTCACAATCGGAATACGCATGGATTTCAGAATCGGACAAGGCTACGACGTGCACCAGCTCGTCGAGGGGCGCCCCCTCATCATCGGCGGCGTGACGATTCCGTACGAACGCGGCCTGCTCGGCCACTCGGACGCCGACGTGCTGCTGCACGCGATCACCGACGCGCTGTTCGGCGCGGCGGCGCTCGGCGACATCGGCCGCCATTTCTCCGACACGGACGCGGCATTCAAGGGCGCCGACAGCCGCGTGCTGCTGCGCGAGTGCGCCGCACGCATCAAGGCGGCCGGTTTCACGATCCAGAACGTCGACAGCACCGTGATCGCCCAGGCGCCGAAGCTGGCACCGCATATCGACGGGATGCGCGCGAACATCGCGGCCGATCTCGGGCTGCCGCTCGATCGCGTGAACGTGAAGGCGAAGACCAACGAGAAGCTCGGCTATCTCGGCCGCGGCGAGGGGATCGAGGCGCAGGCCGCCGCGCTGCTGGTGAAGCAGGGCGGCTGACGCCCGGCGGCGGCGCGCGGGTCGCCCGGCGCGCCGCGCCGCGGAAATGAAAAATGCCACGCAGATGCGTGGCATTTTCGTCTGGAGCGACCACTGGGCCGGCGCGGCGGCCGGCCGAGTGGCGTACCGCTTATTCGCCTTCTGCGGCGATGACTTGCGCGGCGGCGTTGATCACCGATGCAATGCGGCCGACGTCGCGCAGCTGCGTGACGGTCATCCCTTGCTCGTTCTTCAGCAGCGCATAGTGCGACTTCACGCAGAAGTGGCACTTGCCGACGATCGACGCGGCGAGCGCGTACATCTCGAACTTGCGCTTGTCGACGCCGCCGTGCGTCGCATACGCGCCCATCCGCAGCTCGGCGCGTTGCGTCTTCAGGTCGGCGTCGTCGGCCATCTCGACATACGGATACCAGGTGTTGTTCATCCCCATCAGCGCGGCCGCCGTCAGCACGGCGTTCGTCTCTTCGGGCGACAGGACGCCGGCTTCGCGGATCGTCTTGATGAGCACCGTGCTCTTCGCCGCGATCGCCGCCGCCAGCGCGACGCCGACCGCGTCGGTGCCTTCGAGCGACGAGCGCGAGATCGTGCCGTCGAGGTTCAGGCGAATGTCCTTCGCGTAGTCGGGAATACGTGCCTTAATCGAATCGATGAATTCCATTGATATCTCCTATGGGTTGGCCGTTAAAAAAGCCCGCAGGCAGGACATGCGCCGCGGGCTTCGTGCATCGATGCGCTTACAGCGTTGCGCCGCCGACTGCACGGTTGCACGGGCACAGTTCGTCCGTTTGCAGGCCGTCCAGAATGCGCAGGACTTCTGCCGGGCTGCGGCCGACGTTCAGGTTGTTCACCGAAATGTGCTGGATCGTGTTGTCCGGATCGACGATGAACGTTGCACGCAGGGCCACGCCGGCTTCCTTGTCGCGCACGCCGAGCTGGTCGATCAGCTCGCCCTTGACGTCGCCGAACGCGTAGTGGTTCAGCTTGTCGAGGTCCTTGTGCTCACGGCGCCATGCGAGCTTGACGAATTCGTTGTCCGAGCTGCCGCCCAGCAGGATGGCATCGCGCTCTTCGAACTGCTTCGTGAGCTTCGCGAATTCGACGATTTCCGTCGGGCACACGAACGTGAAATCCTTCGGATAGAAGTAGATGATCTTCCACTTGCCCGGGAACGACGCTTCGGTGACGGTCTCGAATGCCGACTGGCCGTTTTCCTCGTGATTGTTGAAGCCCGGCTTCGCGGCTACGACGGTGAAAGCTTCGAGTTTATCGCCCACGGTTTTCATGCGGATACTCCTGTATGAGTTGGGAAGAAGACTGAGTCAAGCTACCTCGGTGCTGCAACGATGATGTGACAGCATGGGCAAAACTATAACACTATTAGTAAAGTGCTTCAATAGATTTTGACTAACGATCTTCATAGTTTTTTTCAACCGGATCGATAGTGTGCAGTGCAAGAGGCGCGCGCGAGCGCGTCACGCAGTCGCACGCGCCTTGCCGGCGCCGGGGAATTCGAGCGTGACTTCGAGGCCCGCCTCGGGGTTGCGGTTGCGCAGGCGCAGTGCGCCGCGATAGCGGCCGACGAGGCGCAGCACGATCGCCATCCCGAGGCCCGTGCCGTCCGCCTTGGTGCGTGCGGTGTCGACGCGGTAGAACGGCCGCATCACGAGCGGCAGTTGATCCTCGGGGATGCCGGGGCCTTCGTCGCTCACCGACAGCTCGACGCGCGCGTGCGATACGCGCGTCTCGAGCGTGATGCGCGACACGCCGTCCTGCTTGCTCTGGCCATACTTCCGAGCGTTCTCGACGAGGTTGCCGATCACGCGGCGCATGTCGGTCTCGTCGGCTTCGATCACCGCGCTCGGCGCGAGCCGCGTGCGGATCTCGACACCATCCTCGCCCGACACGCGCGCGGCGACTTCCTGCGCGATCGACGACAGGTCGACGGGCTCCGGTTTGCGTTGCGACGGGCGCGCGTAGTCGATGAAGGCCGCGATGATGCGGTCCATCTGTTCGATGTCGTCGACCATCGCGTCCTTGGTCGCCTGGTCGGACGGGCTCATCTCGGTTTCGAGCCGCAGCCGCGCGAGCGGTGTGCGCAGGTCGTGCGAGATGCCCGCGAGCATCAGCGCGCGGTCGGCCTCGAGCTGTTCGAGGTCGCGCACCATCTGGTTGAAACTGCGGTTGGTATCGGCCGCGACACCCATCCCGCGCTCGGGCAGCAGTTCGGGTGTCTGGCCCGAGCCGATCTGCCGCGCGGCGAGCGCGAGCCGCGAGAACGGCCGGTTCACGAGGCTGGTGATGAACGCGGAGCCGAATAGCGACAACGCGAGCGCGAACAGCCCCCAGCCGGCCCACTGCAGGCCCGTGACGCTGTCGAGCTGGTCGCGGTCGAGCGCGACCCAGTAATCGTCGTCGTCGATCTTGAAGCTGATCCACACGCCGGGAATGTCGTTGACCGACTGCGCGATCACGGTATCGTCGCCGAGGCGGCTGCGGATGTCGTGTTCGATCAGGCGGTTCAGCGATTCATCGGGCTGCAGCTTGAACTTGTCGGTTTTCTCGCGCGGGTAAACGCGCACGCCCTCGTTGCTCTCGAGATCCTGCAGCAGCGCGCGCCGCAGATCGGGATCGGAATAGAGCAGGGCGGTGCGCGTGAGCTTCACGATCGCGACGAGCTGCAGCGCGACGCGCTGCGCACGCGGCTCGCGCTCGATCACGCGAAAGCTCTGGAACCACGCGGCGAGACTGACCGAGATCAGCAGCGCGATCAGCAGGAAGGTGCGCCAGAACAGCCCGCCGAACGCGAGCTGCAGGAGGCGCCGGTCGATACGCATGGGACGGGCCGTGGGCGGGCGAAACCGGAAAGGAAAAAGATCAGGCGGCGCCGTCCGGGATGAACACGTAGCCGAGGCCCCAGACGGTCTGGATGAAACGCGGGCTGCCCGGATCCGGTTCGATCAGCTTGCGCAGGCGCGAAATCTGCACGTCGAGGCTGCGGTCGAACACTTCGTATTCACGGCCGCGTGCGAGTTCCATCAGCTTCTCGCGCGACAGCGGCTGGCGCGGATGGCGCGCGAACACCTTCAGCACCGAGAATTCGCCGGTGGTGAGCGGAATTTCCTGGCCGGACTTCGTCAGCGTGCGCGTCGCGAGGTTCAGCGAGAACTCGCCGAACTCGAACACCTCGGTGGTTTCCGACGGCGCGCCCGGCAGTTCGGCCGGCGCCTGGCGGCGCAGCACCGCGTGAATGCGTGCCACGAGTTCGCGCGGGTTGAACGGCTTCGGCAGGTAATCGTCGGCGCCCATCTCGAGGCCGACGATGCGATCCACATCCTCGCCCTTCGCGGTGAGCATGATGATCGGCGTGCGGTCGTTGCTGCCGCGCAGGCGGCGGCAGATCGACAGGCCGTCCTCGCCCGGGAGCATCAGGTCGAGCACGAGCAGGTCGAAACGCTCGCGTACCCAGAGCTTGTTCATGGCGGTCGCGTTTTCGGCGACGTAGACATTGAAACCCTGCTCGCCGAGATAGCGGCGCAGCAGATCGCGCAGGCGCGGGTCGTCGTCGACGACGAGAATCTTGGAGGGGTTTTTCGTTTCCATGATCGGCATCTTATCGCGAATGGGAATTGACGCACGGCCGCGTATTTTCGTGCGTTACAGTCGGTTACAAAATTTACCCGTAGTGTCGCGCAGAGTAAAGGCAGGCTATAGAGATTCCTTTACTCGAAGCCGAAATTCGGTAGATACTCCCCTGCACTCCATCATTCATCTTTGCACACCCGAATTCCGCAGGGTTTTTCAAGTACCAGAGGTAGCCGGTTGCCGCGTGACGAAGGGAACAAATCGACCAAAGAAGCGAGGACGGTCATGCGATCTGCCCGGATTGCACTGATGCTGACGATCGCGCTTGCCGGTCCGTATGCGTCGAACTTCGCGTATGCACAGCGCCCCGAGCAGGGCGCACCGTCGCGCAAGCTGCCGCGCAGCAAGGCGCCGCCCGATCGTGCCGCCGAGATGCCGGTTCGTTCCGCCGTGCCTCCCGATCTCGAGCAGCACCGCCGCGACGGGCACATGACGCCCGAGGAGCGGCACCTGCTGCGCCAGCACATCGAAGACGCCGTTCGCGAGTTGTACAAGCGCTGACGCGCGCCGTCTTTCGCTCTGAGCGGAAATCTCCGCGCCGAAAAAATTCGTAGCACTTTTTCCGTCAACTTTCACCCGCCGATTGCCGTTGTACCGGCATCCGCACCGCCGGTGCGTTTCGGGAGTCCATGACGATGAAAGCGAACGCTGCCGCACCGGCGCCGTCGCCCGCGATGCAGTCGCCGCTCGATGCCGACGATGCACTGTTTTTCCTGAGCCGTACCGGGTTTTCTCCCGCGCCCGCCGATGTTGCACGCATCGTCGGCATGACGCGCGCGCAGGTCGTGGCCGACACACTCGGCAATGTTCGTCGCGACCCCGTCACGACGTGGCCCGACTGGATCGCCGAGCTGCCGCCAACGCGCGCGCAGCGCCAGGCGCTGACCCCCGACATGCGGCGCGACGAGCAGCGCGAGCGCAACGTCCGGTACGATGCGCTGCGCGCGGCGTGGGTCAACGAGATGATCGTCACGCCGTCGCCGCTCACCGAGCGCATGACGCTGTTCTGGCACGGGCACTTCACGTCGGGGCAGGACAAGGTGCCTTACCCGCAGACGATGGCCGCGCAGAACGCGCTGTTTCGCCGCGAGGCACTCGGCAACTTCGGCGTGCTGCTGCACGCGGTCGCGAAGGATCCGGCGATGCTGCAGTACCTCGACGGGGCGAGCAATCGCAAGGGGCGCCCGAACGAGAATTTCGCGCGCGAGGTGATGGAGCTGTTCACGCTCGGCGAAGGGCATTACACGCAAAACGACGTGACCGAAGCTGCGCGCGCGATGACGGGCTGGACGGTCGATCCCGATACTTATCGCTTCGAGGTTCGGCCGGATTTGCACGACGCGGGCGACAAGACGATCCTCGGCGAAACGGGGCCGTTCGATGGCGACGGCTTTCTCGACATCCTGCTGAAGCGGCCCGGCACCGCGCGCTTCATCGCGGGCAAGCTGTGGCGCGAGTTCGTGTCGGATACGCCCGATCCCGGTGCGCTCGATGCGGTGGCCGAGCGGTTTCGTTCGAGCGGCTACGACATCCGCGCGGCGCTCGCCGCGCTGTGGTCGACCGACGCCTTCTGGGATCCGCGCAACCGCGGCGTGCTCGTCAAGTCGCCGGCGGAATTCGTCGTCGGGTCGGTGCGGCTGTTCGACGTTTCATACGGCGATCCGCAGATGCTTGCGAACACCGTGCGCACGCTCGGGCAGAACCTGTTCTACCCGCCGAACGTGAAGGGCTGGCCGGGCGGTGGGCTGTGGATCAACAGCACGACGCTGCTCGCGCGCAAGCAGTTCGTCGAGCAACTGTTCCGCGCGACGGAGACGGCCGGCATGCATCCGCCGGCGCATGCCATGGCGCCGCCGCCGAATGGCCGCGCGCACGCGATGCCGGTGGCCGATACGGCGTCCGCTGCCGGCATGCGCGGCACGCCCGCCAAGCCCGCGCGCGCCGGCCTGCGTTTCGACCTCGAACGCTGGCTTGCGCAATATCGCGCGCGGCCGCAGGCGATCGCGGGGCTGTCGACCGAGCTTCAGTTGCAGCACGCGGTGCTGCAACTTTCGCCGGTCGCGGCGATCGACACGGATTCGACCGGCAGCGCGTATCTCGAGGCGCTGCTGATGGATCCGGCCTATCAACTGAAATGATTCGAACGACGATGCCGCGGGGAGCCGGCGCGGCAAAGATACCGGGCGGCGAACCAAAGGATGCACGATGAACCGACGTGATTTTCTGACGCTGACGGGCGCTGCGGCCGCGGCTGGCGTGTCGATGTGGCAGGCGCCCGCGATGGCCGCGGCCGCGACGGGACGGCAGCCGGCGGCCGGGTATGCGAACGTGCTGATCCTCGTCGAGCTGAAGGGCGGCAACGACGGCCTCAACACGGTGGTGCCGTATGCGGATCCGCTGTACTACCAGTTCCGGCGCAGCATCGGCATCAAGCGCGAGCAGGTGCTGCAACTCGACGCGCACACGGGGCTGCATCCGTCGCTCGCGCCGCTGATGCCGCTGTGGCGCGACGGACAGGTCGCGGTCGTGCAGGGCGTCGGCTATCCGCAGCCGAACCTGTCGCATTTCCGCTCGATCGAGATCTGGGATACCGCATCGCGCTCGGACCAGTACCTGCACGAAGGCTGGCTTACGCGCACATTCGCGCAGGCGCCCGTGCCGCCCGGTTTCGCGGCGGACGGCGTCGTGCTCGGCAGTGCCGAGATGGGGCCGCTCTCGAACGGTGCGCGCGCGATCGCGCTCGTCAATCCCGCGCAGTTCATCCGTGCGGCCCGGCTCGCCGAGCCGTCGTCGCTGCGCGAACAGAATCCCGCGCTCGCACACATCATCGACGTCGAGAACGACATCGTGAAGGCGGCCGACCGGCTGCGCCCGCGCGGCGGGATGCGTGAATTCAGGACGGCCTTTCCGGCCGGCGCGTTCGGCACGTCGGTCAAGACCGCGATGCAGGTGCTGGCCGCGTGCGAAGCGTCCGGGCCCGGTGCGCAGGACGGTGTCGCGGTGCTGCGCCTGACGCTCAACGGCTTCGATACGCACCAGAACCAGCCGGGGCAGCAAGCCGCGCTGCTCAAGCAGTTCGCGGAAGGGATGAGCGCGATGCGCGGCGCGTTGATCGAGCTTGGTCGCTGGAACCAGACGCTCGTGATGACGTATGCGGAATTCGGGCGGCGCGTGCGCGAGAACCAGAGCAACGGCACCGATCACGGCACGGCCGCGCCGCATTTCGTGATCGGCGGCCGTGTGGCTGGCGGGCTGTACGGTGCGCCGCCGGCGCTCGGGCGGCTCGACGGCAACGGCAACCTGCCGGTCGCGGTCGATTTCCGCCAGCTTTACGCGACCGTGCTCGGGCCGTGGTGGGGGCTCGACGCGACACGCGTGCTGCAGCAGCGCTTCGATACGCTGCCGTTGTTGAAGGCGTGATGCGCGAGGGTCAGCGCCGGCGCGCGGTGCGCCACGCGATCCACAGCTTGCGGATCGGCGTCAGCGCGACGCGCTGGTGTAGCACCTGGTAGCCGTCGCGCTCGATTTCGTCGAGCAGTGCGCCGGCCAGTGCGATCTGCGCGCGCAGCGTGCGCTGGGCGCGGCGTTCGGATGCGGGGATCGCCGCTTCGGCGGCCACGAGCGCTTCGCGCGCGCGGGTCGTCTGGAACTGCAGCAGTTCGGTGAAGGCCGGGCTGTAGCGGCGGTTCAGCAGATCGGCCGCGGTCACGTTGTAGCGCTGCAGTTCGTCGATCGGCAGGTAGATGCGGCCGTGGCGCGCGTCGTTACCGAGTTCCTGCACGAATTGCGCGAGCGTCAATGCGCGGCCGGCATCCGCGGCCCACGGTTGCGGGTCGGCCGGGTTCGCGGCGCTGGCGCGTGCGACCAGCGACGCGAAGGTGCCGCCGACCTGCGCGATATAGCGCTGCAGGTTCGCGAGATCGAGGTAGCGCGCCTGTTCGAGATCCATCCCGTAACCGTTGACGAGCGTGCGCAACGCATCGGCCTCGGCGGCGATCGCCGGATGATGCTGCGCGAGCGCTTTCGTGACCGGGTGCGACGGCTGTCCGTCGGCCAGCGCCGCGAGTTCCTTGTGCCACCACGCGAGCTTCGTGTGTCCGACGGTCGGGTCGCTGGTTTCCTTGACGGTTTCCTCGAGTTCGCGACGCAGCGCGAACAGCGCGGTCAGGCGCGGTTGCGTGGCGAGCGGCGCCTGACGCAGCGCATAGTAGACGCTGGAGCCCGCAGGGGCGGCCTTTTGCTGACAGTAGTCGTCGAAGTTCACGGGCGGAATCGGGTGGGGGCGGGTTCGGGGGACGCGTGGCGGCGCGGTGCCGAAACGTCGAGCGCGGCATTCTAGCATCGCAGCACGACGGGTGTCGGCAGGGGCGAGACAAGGTCGCGCGGATCGGGTAGAATCGCGGGCTCGCTTGATCGGGCGTGCCGGTTTTCGGGCCGGCGAGATGTCCCGGGCGCATGGTACGTATCTTGTGGCCCGCGCGGTCAGGCGACGGAAAAGGCGCGTGAGTGGCGAAATTGGTAGACGCACCAGGTTTAGGTCCTGACGCCCGCAAGGGTGTGCCGGTTCGAGTCCGGCCTCACGCACCAACTCCCGTTCCGGTTTGTTCCGGAGAAATTTTGAAACCCGCGATAGCGTAAGGCTTCGCGGGTTTTTTCATTCTGCGATGGTCCGAACGTTACCGGGCGAAGCTCGGGCAAGTCGATTGGAGTACCGCGTCAAGATCGCTGCGTGACCCGCTGGGCGCCACGAACTCTGTCCGGCCTCGGAAAATCGTCGGATCTATTCAGCAGACACCATATCGCGAGAAACGGCGTGGTGCCGGAGCGCATTGCATGCAGCGTGCCCGGCGCGTTGTGGATACCGCCGCCGATTCCGGGATCGAACCACGCGCCGTTTTGCTGCCGGAATTCACCGGCGGTCATGAGCACGTAGGCTTCCTCCGGCGCATGACCATGATCCGGATATCTGACGCCGGGCATCATCAACGAGAAGCCTAGCTGGACGTCGTCGCGGCTTTCCGCACCGCCGGGCCCGCAGATCATCCCGTTCACGTGCCCGTCGATGTAGTTCGGGCTGCCGTCCTTTCCGGACGTGCGACGCGACCATCCGACCACGGGCTCGAGCGACTTGATCAACTGCGCGACGGTGGCGAACGTCGGGTTGACGCGCGCGACCGACTCAAGCGCCCGGTCGAGCCATGCGCATGCGGGGTATCGCACCGCGAGCCGTGCCCCGTCATCCGACGGGTTCCGCAGTCGTGCGAATACCTGCGGCGCGAACGTGCGCGCCGCGGCGGGAAGCTGGTCCGACTGGAACAGATCGCCGGCGATCCGGACGAAATCCGCGATGTCCTTCGGGCGTTCTCTCATCCTGGTCTCTGCTCCCATGGTCACTCGGCTTGATGAGTCTATGCGGAAACGCGCAGGTCCGGACGGCGAAACAGGGCGGCCGATTTGTCCGCAGCCGCCATGCATCCGCTGGAACGCGGCGCCTTCCGTGAAGCGTTACAGCCAGTCGGTTTCGAAACCGCAATCGGTCAGCGACACGCAGCCGTGCTCGGTCAGCACGACCTGCTGTTCGAGCTTGACGCCCTCGCGGCCGCCTTCCTCACCGATGTAGCTTTCGACGCAGACCGTCATGCCGACCTCGAACCGGCCGTCGTAACCCGCACTGTCCCAGTCGACCTGGTGCGCGACCGACGGATACTCGTCGACCATCCCGATGCCGTGCGCGAGGCAGCAATAGCGGTTCTTCACGAACGGGGCGGGGATCTTCCATGCCTGTTCCGAGAACTCTCGGAACGTCATGCCGGGCCGCAGCAGATCCATGTTGAAATGAACCTGCGCGTACGCATGCGCGTAGAGCCTGCGCTGCTCGTCCGACGGGCGGCCGTCGCCGACGAGCCAGGTGCGGGAGATGTCCGAGCAGTAACCGTTCGGCCCGACCATGTCGGTATCGAACGCAAGCAGGTCGCCTGCTTCGATCACCCGCGACGAACACTCGTGCATCCACGGATTCGTCCGGTCGCCGGAGGCGAGCAGGCGCGTTTCGATCCATTCGCCGCCATTGCGGATGTTCTCGTCATGCAGGTTCGCCCAGATGTCGTTCTCGGTCAGGCCCGGGCGCAATTCGCGCCGCATCCGCTCGATCCCTTTCTCCGCGGTGCGCAGCGATTCGCCGATCAGCACGAGTTCGCCCGGCGACTTGATGAGCCGGGCGGTTTCCATCAGTGCCTGGCCGTCCGTCAGCGCGAGTCCGTGCTTCTCCAGATACGCGGTGCCGAACGGGTCGAGGCGATCGACGGCCAGGAAGCGCTCGCCCGGCGCATGCTTGCGGAACACGTCGACGATCTCGGCGCCCCACGTCGCGGCGCGCTGCTCCGCATCGGGGCCCGCGTTGAAGTAGGTCCAGCTGACCGCACTGCGCAATTCCACATCGAGATCCAGGCCGTCCCACACGTGCTCGCTGCTGTGGAATTCCCACGCGACGATGCGCCCCGTGGCGAACACCATCACGTAGCGCGCAGGATTGCGTCCGGCCCACACCTGCATGTTCGATGTATCGGTTGCGTAGCGAATGTTGACCGGGTCATACAGCAGGATCGCCGGAACGTTGCGCGCGAGCAGCTGTTCCTGAACCCGGGCCAACCGGTATTCACGTACGCCGCGCAACACGGCCCCCTTGCCGTTCATGTCATTAGGATCACTTAGATATAGGTACTGGCCCATCGCCATACCTGCCTCCTTAAATTGTTCCGATAGTGTGTTTCTCGGGGATGGGTTGCGAGCACGACAAGTTCGGGCTTTCGTGGCGCGCCCCGTGACCGTGCTGCGCGCGGACTAGCACTCCAGCACGAGGTCCGACGTCGGGCGGCTGCAGCACAGCAGCCGGAAACCCTTCTGGACTTCCCGGTCGCGAATCCCGCCGTTGTGCTGCATGTTCACCGTGCCTTCGAGTACCCGCGTCTTGCAGGTGCCGCAGATGCCCTGGCTGCAGGACGACGGAATCGCGACGCCGGCCTTTTTTGCCGCCGACAGCACGGTGTCGGTGGCGTTCATCGTGAACGTTTTCGACGAGCGCGACAGTTTGATCGTGAATGTCTCCGACGACGCATCGGCAGCGGGGGCGGCGGGGGGCGGCGCGACGGCGGCATTGATGTCGAAGCTTTCCTGGTGATAGCGCGCGGGATCGTGTCCGCCGCTGCGCAGCACGTCGCGTACCGCAGTCATGTAGCCGGCCGGGCCGCAGGTGAACGCTTCGCGGTCGGCGTAGTCGGGCACTTGCTCGGCGAGCAGTTGCAGACCGAGCCGGCCGATCGATCCCGGCCACTGTGCGTCGTCGCCGGCGCCTTCACAGACGAAGAACGTGCGAAGGCGCGGCGACAGCGCCTCGAGCCGCTGCAGTTCCTGACGGAACACGATGTCGGCGGGCGTTCTTGCGCTGTGGACGAATACGATGTCCAGGTCCAGCCCGAGGTCGATGCTTGCGCGCGTCATCGACATCAGCGGCGTCACGCCCGAGCCGGCGGAAAGGTACAGCAGTTTGGCAGCGGGCGCGGCGGTCGGCGTGAAGCTGCCCGACGGGCCGTATGCCGGCAACTTGCCGCCCGGCCTCATGTTGTCGTGCAGCCAGTTCGACATGACGCCGCCGGGGACCCGCTTGACCGTGATCGACAGTAGATAGGGGCGTGTCGGCGGCGACGAGATCGTGTAGCAGCGCTCGACCGTCCGGCCGTGGACGTTCGCCGACACCGTCATGAACTGGCCAGGTTCGAAGCGAACGGGCGAGCCGTCGCCCACGCGGAACTCGAAGCTCCTGACGTCGTGGGTTTCGTCGACGACGCGGCAACACGTCAGTACCTGCCGTTCGCCGCTCGCCCAGGTTCTTCCGGTGCTGTCCCACGTGCCGGGACTGGAGAATCGGTCGTGTGCTTCGGGTGCGGGATCGAACATGCTGTCTACGGAGTTCATGGCATCGCTTCCTTGGGGCGCGTTGCACGTTCTACGTGCACGCTGTCATTCGCGAAAGCCGGGCTTCGATCACCGACCGGGCGGGTGCTCCGTTTCGATGTCTCGCTCCGTGTCCGGATGCCTTCGCTGTGTGCCGAGTATTGGCATGCACTGGAACAGCGTCAACGCGCTATATTTTCCGCGCGCCATTACTTCAGGTTATGCGTGACGCGCGTCCCCGCGGGGAACGGCTCGGCTTGACGACAGGGAGGTCGTCGCGGTGCATATAGCCTTCTTCCATATCCTCAGTACTGTCGAATGCCGGATTTCTCCGCTGCGTCTCGGTACTTTCCCTTAAATCGACGCGTCGGGATTTTCCCCTAGCACGCCATTGCGTCGATCGCGCGCGCCACATTGCCGAAACCCCGTCGAACGCCCGCTCAGCCGCGCCGTTACAGGCTCGGGCGTTTTTCGTACTTTTCAGTGCACGTCACCCGTTAATGCACGTATTCGATGCATTACCAAAGGTATGGAAAAGCGCACAGAAAATGTATCTGGAACGTCGGAATTGGATTGATACGCTGCAATCAATGAATCAGCGCCGTCAACCACGCGAGAACGGCATCGGGCCTCGGCAGCAAGCGGGCAATTGATGACGACACGTGCGAAGTTCTCGGTTTCCGTTACCAGATAGTCGGGATGACAGAATGGCCCCAAATTTGACGTTTGCGCCGGGCGAAGTACTTCCCCCCGGAGCAATCCATGCCGACGGTGCGCCGTCGATCGCCCGGTCGAGTATCGCGACCGGAACCGACATCCTGACCGTCAAGCACCTGTCGAAGATTTTCGGTCCGAAACCCGAGCGTGCGATCGAACTGATGAAGCGCGGCGTCGGACGCAACGAGATCTTCGCTGAAACCGGCAACATGGTGGCGGTCGACGACGTGAGCCTGAGCGTCCGGGCCGGCGAAATCTTCGTGATCATGGGGCTGTCGGGTTCCGGGAAATCGACGCTGGTTCGCCTGCTCAACCGGTTGATCGAGCCGACGTCCGGGCAGGTCGTGCTCGAAGGCCGCGACATCGCCCCGATGTCGACGCCGGAACTGCGCGCCGTTCGGCGCCAGAAGATGGCGATGGTGTTCCAGTCTTTCGCCTTGCTGCCCAACCGGACCGTGCTCGACAACATCGCCTACGGTCTGGAGGTCGCGGGGATCAAGAAGGCGCAGCGCTATGAGGTCGCGCGTGCCGCGCTGGAGCGTGTCGGCCTCGGGTCGTACGAGAGGCTGCTGCCGAGCGAGTTGTCCGGCGGGATGCAGCAGCGCGTGGGTCTCGCCCGGGCGCTGGCGGTGAATCCGTCGGTCCTGCTGATGGACGAGGCGTTCTCCGCGCTCGATCCGCTGATCCGGTTCGAAATGCAGAACGAGCTGTTGCGCCTGCAGAAGGAGGAGCAGCGGACGATCGTGTTCATTTCCCACGATATCGAGGAAGCCGTGAAGATCGGCGGCCGCATCGGCATCATGAAGGACGGCTGCCTGATCCAGGTCGGCACGCCGGCCGAATTGATCCAGACTCCGGCGGATGCCTACGTGCAGGACTTTTTCCGCAACGTCGACGTATCGCGCTTCCTGAAGGCATCCAGCCTGATGACGAAGGTCGAGCGCGGGCTGCTTCGATGCGATGCGGGGGCGCCGTCCAGCCGCTACCTGAACCAGCTGATCGACAGCGGCGCGGAATGCGGTTACGTGTGCGACGACGCTGGCCGTTACCTGGGGTGCGTCACGGCCGCCACGCTTCATCGATCCGGCGCGCGGCCGATTCGCGAGGCATTCCTGCCCGACTTCAACACGGTTTCGATCGATACGGATCTGCATCGGCTCGCGTCGATCGCGCTGACACAGCAGCACGACGTACCGGTGACGGATGCAGCGGGACAACTCGCCGGTGTCGTGTCCTGCCGGACGATACTCAAGCAGATGATGCAACGGAGGGCAGCATGAATTCGTCGGTGATCGGGAAGTTCGCGGAAGACTTCGTCAACTTTCTGTTTCTGCATTTCCGCGGGGGCTTCGACACCTTTTCGGCGGGGCTCGGCACGGTCGTGAAGCTGCTCGAGGACGGCCTTGCCGCCGTGCCGTTCATCGCAATGGTCGTGATCATGGTGGGGCTGGCGCTGTGGCGCCGCGGCATCGTGTTCTCGATTTTCGTCGGCTTCGCGCTGCTCGTCATCCATTACATGGGCCTGTGGGCACAGACGGTATCGACCCTCGCGCTCGTCACCGCTGCGACTTTCTTCAGCCTGGTGATCGGTGTCCCGCTGGGTATCTGGGGGGCGCGCAACAACCGGATCGGCATGATCCTGCGCTCGTTGCTCGATTTCATGCAGACGATGCCCGCGTTCGTGTACCTGATTCCGGCCGTGATCCTGTTCGGGCTTGGACGCGTGCCGGCGGTGATCGCGACGATCGTGTTCGCGATGCCGCCCGTGGTCCGGCTGACGACACTCGGCATCCGGCAGGTCCGCGAGGAACTGATCGAAGCTGGCCGCTCGTTCGGCAGTACCGACTGGCAACTCCTGTGGAAGATCCAGTTGCCGAATGCGCTGCCGTCGATCATGGCCGGCGTGAACCAGACGATCATGATGGCGCTGTCGATGGTGGTGGTCGCATCGATGATCGGCGCGGGCGGCCTCGGCGAATACGTGCTGAGCGGCATCCAGCGTCTCGACATCGGGATCGGCTTCGAAGGCGGCTTGGGCGTCGTGCTGCTCGCGATCGTGCTGGATCGCCTGACGGAAAGTTTCGGCGTGAAGGCGAAGAAGAAGGCGAGGCCGGCGGCGCGTGCGGGCAAGGCCGGCCCGCGTGGCGCGGCACGCACCTGACGGATACGGCAAGCGAAGGCAGTTGACGGACGATGCAGAGCCGCGGCAACGGTGCCGCGGCTGAACCGGTGTGGCAGTGCATGGAGACCAGAAACGCCGACCAAAGGCGTTCCTCATCCTTGAAAGACTCGCGTGATTAAAAAGGAGTACTAGATGAATACCCATACGTTCAAATCGCTTCTGGCGAAACTTGCGGTGTCGACGGTGGTTGCCTGCAGCGCAGGTGCGGGCGTGGCGGCGGAGCCGGTCAAGATCGCGGTGACCAACTGGGCGGACGTGCTGGCGGTGGCCAACGTCGCGAAGTATGTGCTGGAGACGCAACTCAAGCAACCGGTGCAATTCGTGCAGGCCGATATCGGCATCCAGTACCAGGGTGTCGCGCGCGGGGATCTCGACATCATGGTCGGTGGCTGGCTGCCGGTCACGCACGGGATGTACTACGCGAAGTACAAGAACGACCTGGACGACGTCGGCATCATCTACACCGGTGGCAAGAACGGCTGGGCGGTACCGGCCTACATCCCGGAATCCGAGCTGTCGTCGATCGCCGACCTGAACAAGCCTGAAGTCAAGAGCAAGCTGAACGGCACGATCCAGGGCATCGAGCCGGGCGGCGGCCTGATGCAGGCCTCCGAAAAGACCATCAAGGCCTACACCCTGGACGGCTACAACCTCCAGGCGTCGAGCGAGGCCGGCATGCTGGCGAGCGTGTCGCGCGCGTACCAGTCGAAGCAGTGGATCGTCGCGACGGTCTGGAGCCCGCACTGGCTTTTCCAGAAGTGGCAGATGCGCTACCTGAAGGATCCGAAGGGCACGCTGGGTGGCGAGGAGCAGATCCACGCGTTCGCGTCGAAGAAGTTCGCGGGCAAGTTCCCGCGCGCCGACGTGTTCTTCAAGCACCTGAAGCTGACGCTGGCCGACGTCGAGGCAATCGAGTTCGAGGGCAACAGCACGAACGATTACGCGACGGCCGCGAAAAAATTCGTCGATGCACATCCCGACAAGCTGAAGGCCTGGTTGCAACAGTAACGCCGTGCCCCGGCAGCGAGGGCGGCGCGATCTGCGTCGACCTCGCGGTCCGGCCGGCGTATCGCCCTGATGGCGATGGGGCCGGGGCGGCGACGTTGGCGCCGGCCTGGCAGGGTGCGGTACATGCAGTCCACGCAGCACGTCACGAATCGCGTCGCGGAGTCAACAAGTGAACGAGAACGCCCGCTTTTTTTCCGAAACGCTCCAGAGCCGGGATCCGGTGATCGCATCGGAGATCGCACTGGAGCTGCGCCGCCAGCAGAGCCAGGTCGAACTGATCGCGTCGGAGAACATCGCGTCGGCGGCGGTGCTGGAAGCACAGGGCACCGTGCTGACGAACAAGTACGCGGAAGGCTATCCGTCCCGGCGGTACTACGGCGGTTGCGATCATGTCGACCGGATCGAGGCGCTCGCGATCGACCGCGCTTGCGCACTGTTCGACGCCGCCCATGCAAACGTCCAGCCGCACTCGGGCGCACAGGCCAACGGCGCGGTGATGCTCGCGCTCGTCAAGCCCGGCGACACGGTGATGGGCATGTCCCTCGATGCGGGTGGCCATCTCACGCACGGCGCACGGCCCGCGCTGTCGGGGAAGTGGTTCAACGCGGTGCAGTACGGCGTGAGCCCGGACACGTTGCGCATCGACTACGACGACGTGCGCCGGCTCGCCGAGCGGCATCGCCCGAAGCTGATCATCGCCGGCTTCTCCGCGTATCCGCGTGCGCTCGATTTCGGCGCGTTCCGCGAGATCGCGGACAGCGTCGATGCGAAGCTGATGGTCGACATGGCGCACATCGCCGGCATTGTCGCAGCGGGCCGGCATCAGAACCCGGTGCCGTTTGCCGACGTGGTGACGTCCACCACGCACAAGACGCTGCGCGGGCCGCGCGGCGGCTTCATCCTGACGAACCATGCCGAGGTCGCGAAGCAGATCGATTCGGCGGTATTTCCGGGGCTGCAGGGCGGCCCGCTGATGCATGTCGTCGCGGGCAAGGCGGTGGCCTTCGCGGAAGCGCTTCGTCCCGAGTTCACCCGCTATATCGACCAGATGTTGCGCAACGCGCAGACGCTCGCCGGCGTCCTGACCGCCGGCGGCCTCTCGCTCGTCACGGGCGGCACGGACAACCACCTGCTGCTGGTCGACCTGCGTTCGCGACGCATTACCGGCACGCAGGCGGAGAAGGCGCTGGAGCGCGCCGGCATCACCTGCAACAAGAACGGGATTCCGTTCGATACGGAAAACCCGACCGTCACGTCCGGCATCCGGCTCGGCACGCCGGCCGGCACCACGCGCGGTTTCGGAACCGCGCAGTTCGAGCAGATCGGCGAAATGATCGTCGACGTGCTGGCCGCACTCGAGCGCGATCCGAACGGCGACGAAGCGGTCGAGCGGTCGGTACGGACCCGCGTGCGCGACCTGTGCAGCCAGTTCCCCATCTACGCGCATGCGGAGGCGTTCGCCTGATTCCCGAATCGGGCAGGCGCCGGAGCATCGTCCGGATAACGTAGTGAATCGATCGGCGTGGCTGCGCAGGCGCAGCGACGTACCGACGACGTTTTGTCGAATGGCCGGTTTCCTGCATGACGGCAGGAACCCGGCGCAACCACTTGATTGAGGAATCGAAAATGAGCTTCGAGGGCGTACACACACCGCTGGTCACCCCGTTCGACGCGGACGGCGAAATCAACCACGAACTGCTGGGCCGGCATGCGGCCGATCTCGCCGGCCGCGTGTCGGGGCTGGGCATCGGCGGCACGACAGGTGAATACTATGCATTGAGCTTCGACGAGCGCGTGCGCACGTTCGACACGGTTGCCGCAGCAGCCGGCGGCAAGACGTTCCTGACCGCGGGCATCAACGCGACGACGACGAAGGAGGTGCTGCGCCTCGGCCGCGAAGCGAAACGCGCGGGGCTGAATGCGCTGCTGGTTGCCGCGCCGTACTATGCGCAGCCGACCCAGCAGGAACTGCTCGCACACCTGCTCGCGGTCGACGACGCACTCGACATGCCGATCATGCTGTACAACTTCCCGGCCCGCACGGGCACCGAAATCGGCGACGACATTCTCGAGACACTGCTCGAGCGCAAGAATTTCGTCGCGATGAAGGAAAGCACCGGCGACATCGCGCATCTGCATCATCTGTCGACGCATTTCAGCGGCCGGCTCGTGGTCAGTTGCGGGATGGATGACCAGGCGCTCGAATTCTTCGCATGGGGCGCGCGCAGCTGGGTCGGCGGCGCGTCGAACTTCCTGCCGGAAGCGCACACCGACCTGTTCGACGCCTGCGTGAAGCGCGGCGATTTCGCAACCGGCCGCAAGCTGATGGCACAACTGCTGCCGGTGCTCGAACTGCTCGAGCGCAGCGGCAAGTTCATTCAATACGTGCGCTACGGCTGCGAGCTGGCCGGCCTGCCGGTCGGCGTCGCCCGCGCACCGCTCGGCGCGCTGTCGGGCGACGAGCGCGACGCATTTGCAAAGCTCGTGAAGCCGCTGCTGCGCGACGCTCGGTAAGCCATCATGACCTCGAATCTGGAATTCGCGCGGTTTCCGGCGCCGGACGGGATGAACGGGTGGTGGGAGAGCCTGCCGCCGGCGCGGGAAGCGAAGACCGTCGCGTCAGACAGCCGGTTCGACTGGGTAGTCGTGGGCGGCGGCATCACCGGCCTTTGCGCGGCGCGCCGGCTCGCGGAGCTGGCGCCCGGCGCATCGATCGCGCTCGTGGAGGCCGACCGGATCGGCCGCACGACGGCCGGGCGCAATTCCGGATTCTTCGTCGACCTGCCGCACGACATCAGCAGCGAAAGCTACTCGCGCAGCATCGAGGAAGATCGCGCCGATGTGCGGTTTCAGCGGCACGGCATCGACTACGTGCGTGACATCGTGCGGCGCTTCGGCATCGATTGCGACTGGCGCGACGACGGCAAATTCCACGCGTCGGTCAACAAGAAGGGCGCAGCCGCGCTCGAGCATTTTGCCGACGGTCTGACCCGCATCGGTGAAGCGTTCGAGTGGCTCGACCACGCCGGGATCGAGGCCGTGACCGGCACGGACTTCTATACGGGCGCACTGTTCACGCCGGGCTGCAGCACGGTGCAGCCGGCCGCGCTGATGCGCGGCCTGGCCGCGACGCAACCGGACAACGTGACGGTGTTCGAGCTCAGCCCGGTGACGCGGATCGAGAATCGCGGCGACAC
The DNA here is from genome assembly GCF_902499335.1 of Burkholderia lata. Lineage (GTDB taxonomy): Bacteria > Pseudomonadota > Gammaproteobacteria > Burkholderiales > Burkholderiaceae > Burkholderia > Burkholderia lata_B. The sequence continues at coordinate 137,150 of NZ_CABVQK010000002.1, forward strand.
ACGCGTGCTGCATTTCGCCGGCGGCACGATCGTCGCGAAGCAGGTGATCCTGTGCACGAATGCGTACGCGGCGACCTTCGGCATGCATTCGAACGGCTTGCTGCCGGTCTATACGTTCGCATCGCTCACGCGTCCGATGAGCGCCGACGAAGTGGCGAAACTCGGCGGCATGCGTTCGTGGTCGCTGATTCCGGCCGACCCGATGGGCACGACGGTGCGGCGCCTGATCACCGATCGCATTTGCGTGCGTAACCATTTCGCGTTCAGGCCGGACGTGAAGGTGTCGTACGCGGATCTCGCGAAGTCGCGGCAGATGCATCAGCGCTCGTTCGAGCGCCGCTTCCCGATGCTCGGCGGCGTCGAGCTGGAATATACGTGGGGCGGGCCACTGTGCCTGTCCGCCAACAACGGTGCGCTGTTCGGCAGGCGCGACGACGGCCTCTACGAGGCGATCGGCTGCAACGGCCTCGGCCTGAGCCGCGGGTCGTCCTCCGGCAAGCTGATCGCCGAATACGCGCTCGGCGAATCGAACAGCCTCGTGCAGCAGTTGCTGAAGCAGCCGCATCCGCGCCCGCTGCCGGTTCGGCCGATTGTCGACCTGGCCGTGTCGGCGACGATCTGGGCCAAGGAGTTCTCGGCCGGTGCCGAGCTTTGATGATTGAGGAAACGACATGACGACCCATCAGGATTGGAAACAGAAGGCGAATGCGTTGTCGCTCGACGGCCGCGCGTTCATCGCGGGGCAACGCAGCGCGGCGGCGTCGGGCGAGACGTTCGGCACGCTCAACCCCGCATCCGGCAAGGTGCTCGCCGAGGTGGCGCGATGCAACGGACGGGACGTCGACCGGGCGGTTGCCGCCGCGCGCGACGCGTTCGAATCGGGTGTCTGGTCGAAGGCCACGCCCGCGCACCGCAAGGCGGTGCTGTTGCGCGTCGCGCAGTTGATCGACGCGCATGCGGAGGAACTCGCGCTGCTCGAGGCGCTGGAAGCCGGCAAGCCGATCGGCGAATGCATGGGGCTCGATATTCCCGAGTCGGCCGCGTGCATTCGCTGGCACGCCGAGGTGACCGACAAGCGCTACGACGCGTTGTCGCCGTCGGGTGCGGGCGTCGTCAGCATGATCACGCGCGAGCCGATCGGCGTGGTCGGTGCCGTGCTGCCGTGGAATTTTCCGGCGTTGATGCTGGCATGGAAAATCGGCCCTGCGCTGTCGGTCGGCAACAGCGTGGTCGTGAAGCCGGCCGAGCAGACATCGCTGTCGACGCTGCGGATCGCGGATCTCGCGCTCGAGGCCGGCGTGCCGCCGGGTGTGTTCAGCGTGGTCACCGGGTTCGGCGGCGAGGCCGGCGAGGCGATCGGCCGCCATCCGGACGTCGATCTCGTCGCGTTCACCGGCTCGACCGCGACCGGCAAACGGTTCCTGCATTACTCGGCCGATACCAACCTGAAGCGCGTCGTGCTCGAGTGCGGCGGCAAGAATCCACAGGTCATCCTGCCGGACGTCGCGAACCTCGACGCGGTGGCCGAACAGGCGGTCGCGGCCGCGTTCTGGAACATGGGCGAGAACTGCAGCGCCGGCTCGCGGATCCTCGTGCCGGCGAGCCGCAAGGCGGAACTGCTGGAGAAGGTCCAGGCGGTGCTCGCCGGCTGGACGACCGGCGATCCGCTCGACCCGGACGTGAAGCTCGGTGCGCTGATCGAGCGGAAGCACTACGAGAAGGTGCTCGGCCATATCGAGAAGGCGAAGGCGGAGGGCGCGCGTGTGGTATGCGGCGGGCACGCGATCCTTGCTGAGACGGGCGGCTGGTTCGTCGAACCGACGATCTTCGATCAGGTGACGCCGGAGATGAGCATCGCGCGCGACGAGGTATTCGGGCCGGTCGTGTGCTTCATCGAATACGACGACGTCGACGACGCGGTGCGGATTGCGAACGATACGTGCTACGGGCTGGCCGCGTCGCTATGGACCGACAATGTAAACAGCGCCCACAAGGTCGCAGCGCGGATTCGCGCGGGCACGGTCACGGTGAACTGCTTCGGCGAAGGCGACCTGTCGACGCCGTTCGGCGGCTTCAAGCAGTCGGGCTTCGGCGGGCGCGACAAGTCCGTCTACGCGCACGATCAGTATTGCGAGCTGAAGACCACCTGGCTGAAGCTCGACTGAGTGCGCGCGCAACGGCGAGGCGCTTGCGCGGAACGGCTTCGGCCGCCCGCGCAAGCTGCGCGGGAACCGACGATACGCGCCTCGTCTGGTGCGCTGCGCCAATGCGCGACGCGGCGGGCAGGCGCGGCCGGCGGCATGCCGATCCGACGTGCGCCTTGCGGTCCCCATCATCGCTTCCGATAATAGCGATGCAGTGCACAAACGGTCGAGAATGGCGTCATCGTGATGCCGTTTCGGCGGTGTGGCCCTTGCCGGCCGCCGCCCGGCCGACTCGCAAGCCGCATTATTCAGATAATTGAAAGGTTTGCGATGAGCCTGCGCGCAGGCAGCCGGCAGGACCGTCGTCGACGGGTTCGTCGGCGCCGCGTCCGACCTCCGTTTTGAGAGTGAAAGCCATGTTGAAGAAGCAATTGTTTGCAGACCGGCTCCTCGCGCAGATGCCGTCGCTTCGGGCGCTGCGGTGCTTCGTGACGGCGGCGCGCTACGAGAGCTTCACTCAGGCAGCCGAGGTGCTGTGCGTGACACAGGCTGCGATCAGCCGGCAGATCAAGGAGCTCGAGGATTCGCTCGACGTCGCGCTGTTCGAGCGGACCGGCCGGCATATCGCGCTGACGGATGCGGGACGCATCCTCTACAACGCGTCGTACCTGTCGATCATGAACATCGCCGAGGCGGCGGAGGCGGTACGTCGGACCGACAAGCACGCGCTGATGGTGTGCGTGTCGCACACGTTCTCGGCGCTGTGGCTGTCGTCGCGGTTGCCCGCGTTTCGCGAGCAGTTTCCGGACATCCGGCTGCACGTGATCGTCACCGAGCACTTCATGGAACTCGACGGGCTCATCGAGCCCGACGTCATCATCACGAAGAACCCGCCGCGCGAGCCCGAGTTCGAAGTCGAGCCGCTGTTTCACGACATCGTGTATCCGGTTTGCAGCCCGTCGTTTCACGAACGTCATTTTCATGGCCGGTCGCTGAAGCCGCTGGACCTGCTGTCGCGTCCCACCTTGAACCTGTCGATGCTGGGCCGCGCGCAGGTGTGCGAGCACGTCGACTGGCGCGTGTGGCGCAACTGGTTCCAGCAAGGCGACGGCACCGACACGCTGACCGAGAACAAGTATCTGGAAAGCAACGACTACCGGCTGCTCGTCGCACAGGCCGAGGCCGGCGAGGGGACGCTGCTCGGCTGGCATCACCTCGTGCACCGGCAGATCGAGCAAGGCACCCTGGTTCGGCCGGTACAGGACGTGCTGGTGTTTCGTGATCGCCATCACTATCTGATTACGCATCGGAATGCGCAACCGCGCCCGGAGTACGCGCTGTTCCGTCAATGGCTGAGCGACGAGGTCGGTGTGATGATGCGCGGCTGGCTCGATGCCGGAGTCGAAATCGGGCGATAGCGCACCGTGTCGTGGCCGGCCGGCGCCCGCCCGGCATACCGGCACCTGCATAACCAAAAGTATCGTATAAGCCGCAGGAAATGTATCTGGCGGGCACAATTTGGATTGGTACGCTCCGAACTGCTTCAGCAGTGGTTTGCCAGGTTGGATAACAATCATCGCAACATTAGGTTCGGAGACCTGAATGAAAAGGAAGATTCTCGCTTGCATGATCCTGTCGGCGATTGCCGCGCCGGCGATGGCGCAAAGTACCGTGACGCTGTATGGCCTGATCGACGAAGGGTTCAACTATACGAACAACGTATCGGGCAAGAAAGTCTATGAACTCCAGAGCGGCTTCGTCCAGGGGAGCCGCTGGGGCCTGAAGGGCGCCGAGGATCTCGGCGCCGGCGTGAAGGCCGTGTTCCAGCTGGAGAACGGCTTCGACGTCAACAGCGGCCGCCTCGGCCAGGGCGGGCTGATGTTCGGCCGCCAGGCCTACGTCGGCATTGCGTCGGATCGGCTCGGCACCGTGACGCTGGGCCGCCAGTACGACTCGGTCGTCGACTATCTCGCGCAGACGACCGCGAACGGCAACTGGGGCGGTTACCTGTTCTCGCATCCGTACGACAACGACAACACGGACAACTCGTTCCGCGTGAACAATACGGTCAAGTACACGAGCCCGGTGATCGCGGGGCTGCAGTTCGGCGGCACGTACAGCTTCAGCAATGGAACGAGCTTCGCGAACAACCGGCAGTTCAGCGCGGGCGTCCAGTACGGCATCGGCGATCTCCTGCTCGCCGCCGCGTACCTGCAGGCCGACCATCCGTCGTCGACGGCGGCTGGCGCGATCACCAACGCGGGCGACGAGAACTTCCTCGCCGACCGGCTGCGGATCTTCGGCGCGGGGGCGAGCTATACCTTCGGCAAGGCCAACATCGGTATTGCGTACACGAACACCTACATCGCGAACCCGCTCAGCTCGGGGTATGTCGGCGCGATCACCCCGTCGTCGGGGACGCTGTCGAGCCTGCGGTTCCAGAACTTCGAAATCAACGGCAAATACCAGTTCACGCCTGCATTCTTCGTCGGCGCGATGTACGCCTATACGCGGGCCGATTACAACGCGACGAGCGGCAAGCAGCATCCGGACTACCAGAGCGCGGGGCTGATGGCGGACTACTTCCTGTCGAAGCGGACCGACGTGTACGTGCAGGGCGCGTATCAGCACGTCGGCGGCGATCGCACCGGTACCGTGCTGGATGTCGCGTACGTACCGGGCGCGGACGGCGTTTCGTCCAGTCGCAATCAGGTCGTCGCGCGCGTTGCGCTGCGGCACAAGTTCTGATTGCGGCCGATCGTCTTTCTCCGGAGCGGCCGGCACGAAGGCCGCTCCCCATGAGGAGACTGCAACGGACGATCGATGACGGATTCGCCGCTTGATAGAATTCGACCAACCTCGAACGACCGGTCCGTCAGATGAAACCTGCGTCGGCAACCCCCAAAGGCTATCGTCGGCTCATTCCGTCCGTGACGGCGCTCGTCGAGTTCGAGGCGGTTGCCCGCCTCGGCAGCTTCACGCTGGCCGCGCACGAGCTCGGTGTCACGCAGGCTGCGGTGAGCCGGCAGATCAAGTTCCTCGAGGAGCTGCTCGGTACCCGCCTGTTCCATCGGCTCCATCGCTCGATCGCGTTGACCGACGAGGGCGAGGCGCTGTACCGGGTGGTCGCCGAGTCGATGCAGAAGATCGCCGGCGTGTTCGACCGGCTGGCGAGCGGCCCGGTCCGGCAGGAACTCGTCCTCGCGGCGACCTCCGCGTTCTCGCATTTCCGGCTACTGTCACGGCTCGCCGCGCTGAAGGCCACGCAGCCCGAGTTGCAGCTTCGTCTCGCGACGCTGATGTTCACCGCCGATCTTCGACACAACGAAATCGATGTCGCGGTGCGCTACGGGAATGGCCGCTGGACTGACGGTACGGCGATCCATCTGTTCGACGAAGAAGTCTTTCCCGTCTGCTCGCCGGCCTGGCTGCAGCAGCACGGTACCCCGGAATCGCTGGCGGAACTTGCCGCTGTCGCGCTGGTGGAGTCCGATTCGACGTCGGAGGGCTGGATGGGGTGGGAGGCGTGGTTCCACGCCGCCGGTTTTCGGCCCGACCGGCTGAATTACGCGCTGCGGTGCAGCCTGTACACCGACGCGATCGATGCCGCGCGCTACGGCCACGGCGTCGCGCTCGGCTGGGGGCGGCTCGTCCATGACCTGCTCGACGCCGGGGAACTGGTGCGGTTGCCGGTTGCGTCCCTGCAGATGACGGACGCCTACTACATCGTGGTGCCGCACGGAAAGACGATCACGCCGGCGATCGACGGCCTCGTCGAATGGCTGCGTGCGGACGTCCCGAAGGGTTGATGCGGGCATGGCGGCCGATTGTCCCGTCGATTCACGCTCGCTGCGATTCGCATAATTCCACGTAATGCCAGAACGAAAATAAAGCACGTTGACGCTCCTTTTCGTCAATCCAATACTGAAATCTACGCGGAACATTCGAAGCCGCGAGATTCCATCAACGCTGGATTGGAGAAAGACGATGTCTGAAGTGCATGTCAAGACGCATGGCGACCTGATCCGCGGTCGTCAACCGGGCCACGGGATGCCCGGCGAGCTGTTCGGCCGTCAGGACGTCTTCGAAACGGATATCGAAATCTTCTTCCAGAAGCACTGGATCCTCGTCGGCGTGACCGCTGACGTTCCGGAGCCTGGCGACGTGTCGACCGTCGACATCGGCAAGTCGTCGATCCTCATCGTGCGCGACGACGACGAAAACGTCCGGATCTACCGGAACGTGTGCCGTCACCGTGGCGCGCGCCTGAAGGAGGCCGGGAGGTCGACGGTCGGGATGCTCGTGTGTCCTTATCATCAATGGACCTACGACCTCGATGGGGCGCTACGCCATGCGACGCACATGGGCAGGGATTTCGACACGACCTGCCGCAGCCTGATACCGGTGAAGACGCGCATCATCGGCACGCACATTTTCGCGTGCCTCGACGACCATGCACCCGAAGACATCTCCAGACTGGAGGAGACGATGGCGCCGCGCTTCGCACCGTACGACCTGCAGAATACGAAGATCGCGTTCGAGCAGGAGATCGTCGAGAACGGCAACTGGAAACTGGTGATCGAGAACAATCGCGAGTGCTACCACTGCGCGGGTACCCATCCCGAGCTGACCGCATCGTTCCTGCCGGAGGATTTCGGCTTCTGTCCGGAAAACCTCACGGAGGAACAGCTTCAGGCGTTCGAGGAATACAAGGTGCGCAATGCGAGCTGCCAGGCAAACTGGGAGCGCGAAGGCTTCGTCGGTTCGACCGTCGAATGGCTCGACGAGGATGTCGTCACGCAATTCAGGACGCAGCAGCTCGTGATCGCCGGCGACGGAGAATCGCAAACGATGAGCACGAAGGTGGCGAGCACGAAACTGTTCGGCAACTTGCGGCGGCGCGATCTCGGCGATACGCATCTGTGGACGCACAACTCGTGGACCCACGTGATGAGCGACCACGCGGTGGTGTCGTACGTGATCCCGCTCGCACCCGACAGGACGCTCGTACGCACGAAATGGCTCGTCCACGCGGATGCGGTCGAGGGCGTCGATTACCAGCTGTCCGATCTGACCGCGGTGTGGGTCGCGACGAATACGCAGGACAAGCACCTCGTCGAGATCACGCACGCGGGCACGCAGGATCCGGCCTATTCACCGAGCACCTTCTCGCCGTTCACCGAGGCATACGTGGACCAGTTCTCGCGCTGGTATGCGGCGCGGCTGATTGCGCACGGCATCTGATGCGGGCAGTCGACGCACACGAAAATCCGTGCCGCGTGTAGTATCGTGTTCACCTTTCATATAAGAAACACAATTACGCCGAGGGCCGCTGATGAAAAACACCATACGCATGTCGACTTCCGTTTTGGCGCTGATGCTGGCCGTGCCGGCATTTGCGTCGACACCTGCCGACAACATTGCATGGAGCGCCAGACCCGTGCAGACGGTCGCATCGGCGTCGCCGACGGCGTGCTCTGCCTACTCGGGGCGGGTGATGTCGAGCAGCGAGTCGTTCTCCACGGAAAACGTGTTGAAAGCGCTCGGCACGTCGCTGGCCGGCGCCGCACTGGGTGCCGCCACGGGCGGATATCAGGGCGCAGCCCCCAATCCGTGCGCGCGCCCGGGCCTGTAACCGGCCCGCAAGCGAACCGCGGGATTCCCGCCTCATCTGAAGCAGGCCCGACACCCAGCGCCGCGCGTCGTCCGACCCGCGGCGCTTCGTCATTTCAGGCTTGCCTATTCCCAGAAACTCCGGATCGCGACTGCCACGATCACCGGCACCGAGAACACCAGCGGGATCGCGAAATACTGCGCTTCGCGATCGACGACCCAGCTATAGATCACCCACGCCGCGCCGATCGCGAACGTGATGAGGCCGACCGTCACGGCGGCGATGTTCAGGACCAGCTTCGAAGGCTGGCGGCGCGTCTTGGGATCGTCATTGTCATCGCGCGGAGACGATTTCATCGGAAGAGTGCGGCTTCGGGCCGAGACAGGGATAAAACCACAGGAAACCCCATCCGCTCCGATCGCGCAAGAGGGCCGGCGCGGGCCGGCCCCCCGTCGCGTCGGCCAGCACGCGCTACAACCCGAACGACGCCGCCAGTTCGTCGAGCAGTTCGCGCTGGAACGCGACGAACCGCTCGCCCGGCTGCTGGTCGATCGCGAGGTCGAGCATCGGATCGGCGACGTCGGTGCGAACACCGGCCAGTTCCTCGACGATCGCGAGCCCGCAGAACGGCACGTACGCCTCCGAATAGCCGCCTTCGTGAACGATCACGAGCCGCCCGCCGCAATGGCGTTGCGCGGCATCCTTCACCGCCCGCGTCATGAACCGGTAGCTGTCGGTATGCAGCTGCATGCGTGCGAGCGGATCGACCGCGCTCGCGTCGAGGCCGCTCGCGACGACGATCAGCTCGGGCCGGAAACGCTCCAGCGCCGGCAGCACGATCCGCTCGAATGCGTAGCGATACGCGTCGTCGCCGCTGCCCGCGAGCAGCGGCACGTTCAGGTTCGCGCCCACGCCGGCACCTTCGCCGCGATCGTCCGCGCCGCTGTAGCCGGGCGGGAAGCAGCGGTCCTGGTGCAGCGAGATCGTCAGCGTGTCCGGGTCGTCGTAGTAGATCGACTGCGTGCCGTTACCGTGATGCACGTCCCAGTCGATCACCGCGACGCGCTCGATGCCGTGTTTCGCGCGGGCGGCCTCGATCGCGATCGGGATGTTCGCCAGCAGGCAGAAGCCCATCGGGCGGTCGCGCAGGCAGTGGTGGCCGGGCGGCCGCGACAGCGAGAACGCGTTTGTCGCGTGCTCGCCGAGGACCGTATCGACGGCCGCGATCGCGAGGCCGGCCGACAGCGCGGCGATCTCGTAGCTGCCCTTGCCGAACGGCGCGAGATCGCCGAGGTCGCCGCCGTTCGCGTCGCTGAGCGCACGGAACGCGTCGAGATAGTGCGCGGGATGAATGCGCAGCAGGTCGGTGGTCGAGGCCGGCTCGGCGCCGCGCAGGTCGAGCTGCGCGGCCAGGCCCGAGGCCTGCACGAGCGACAGGAAACGGCGCTTCGAATCGGGCGATTCCGCGTAGCCCGCGCTCGACGGCGGCTGGACCCAGCCGCCGACCGGGAAGAACAGCGCATGCGTGCCGCCGGTATGCCAGAAAGTGCGTTCGTCGGTGAAGAAGGCAGTGCGATTCATGGATGTGCGTGACCTGTCACGGTTGGGAGGAAACGGAAGGGCGCGTGCGGCGATCGATGTGGCGCAGCGCGGCGAAAGACACGATTGCAACGGCCGTCGCGGCTGTGAACAGCACGCGCATCGTGCCGCCGGCATCGAGCATCAGCCCGGCGAGCAGCGGGCCGGCCGCGAGGCCGGCGCCGATCACGAAATTGAGCGTGGCGACGAGGCGGCCCGACGTGTCGATCTGCGCGACGGTCGCGAGGATGAACGGCAGTACGAACGTCCACGCGAACTTGAACGCGAAGATCGCCGCGCTGTAGCCGCCGGCGTGCCGCGTCACGGCGAGCGCGACGAGCGAGACCGCGAGCAGCGCGTAACCGGCGGCCAGCATCGCGCGTCGCGTGAGCCGGCCGCCCGCGCACGACGCGAGCGCCGCGCCGGCGATGCCCATCACGCTTGCGATCGCGAGTACGTTGCCGGTCGACTGCGGATCGAGTCCGGCCTCGGTCGCGGCACGGCTCGCGAACGTCCACACGCTGCCGATCGCGAGATAGAACGTCAGCACCGCGCCGATCGCGAGCATGACGAAGCTCTGCGGCGTCTGAGTCGCGGTGCCGCGCGCGTGTTGCGCGGATGCGGTTCGCATGCCCAGCGATGACGGAAAGCCGCGCGACAGCGGCGCCGCGAGCAGCGCGAGCGCGGCAAGCGCGACATACAGCGCGCGCAGCCCGAACGCCGCGAACACATGCGGCAGCACGAACAGGCCGATCGCGCCCGCGATCAACTGGCCGACGACCCACAGGCCGTACACGCGGTCGCTGTTCTCGCTCGTCGCGGCGCTCGTCATGCAGAGCACCATCAGCGAGCCGCCGCCGAGCGCGGTGACCGCGCGCAGCGCGAGCAGCGCGACGAAGCCCGGCATCCACAGCGCGGTCAGCAGGTTGCCCGCGCCGAACAGCGCGATGGCGAACGCGGCGACGCGGCGCGCGTCGACCCGGCCGAGCCACAGGTACGACGGCACGGTCGCGAGGCTGAACGCGCCGAGTTCGACGAAGAAGTAGGTGCCGATCTGCGACGCGGACAGCCCGAGCTGCGTCGCGAGTTGCCCGGCGACGGCGGGCGCGACGAGCAGCAGCAGCGGCGTGATGGCGGCGAACACGACGAGCGCGACGAGCGTCGAGCGCGCGAAGGCCGACGCGCGACCGTCTGGCGGGAGTGCGGCATCCGGAGAAAGGGTTTTCATGGCGGGATCTCGTTGGGGGAATCAGAACAGGTGGTACATGCCGACCATCGCGCCGAACTGCGATGCACCGACGAGCGGCGTCGGGTCGTACTCGTAGACGGTCTGCGAACTCTGGCCGCTGTTGCGCGCATAGCCGAGGTTCACGTAGGCGACGGTGCGTTTCGACAGCGCATACGTGGTGCTCGCGATGAACAGCGTCGGGTGGCCGATCGCCGGCGTGCGCGAGTCGGTGTGATAGACGCCCGCGTTCAGGCCGATCTCGCTCGACATCTGGTAGCGCGCACCGCCCCAGACGATCGTGCGCGCCGCGTCGAGGTCGCCGGTCAGGCGTTCGACACCTGCGTAGACGGTGAGCGGCAACGTGGCGAACGCATAGCGCGCAGCGAGCGTGCCGAGTTCGCGGCGGCGTGACGACGTGTCGTCGGCCGCCGAAACATCGCCGTGCGCCTGATGCAGCACCGCGCTGACCGACAGGCCGTTGCTCGTGTACTGGCCGCCGAGTTCGAGCACGCGTCCGGCGCGCGTATTGCCGGCGACGCCGGACGTCGCGGCGAGCGCCTCGACGTCGAAGCCGGCGAATGTCGGTGACTGGTACTTGACCGAGTGGTCGATGAAGTTCGCATTCATCGGCACGATGACACCCTGGCCGCTATACGACGCATACCAGAGCGGGTCGTAGAACAGCGTCTTGTCGAACAGCACGCTGAACTGCCGGCCGAGCGTGACGGTGCCGGCGGGCCCCGCGATGCCGACGTACGCGCCGCGGAAGAACGCATAGCCGGGCACGGTCGCGGTGCCGTCGTTGAGGTTGAGGCCCTGTTCGAGCTTGAACAGCGCACGCCAGCCGCCGCCGAGATCCTCGTGGCCTTTCAGCCCGATCTGCGAAGGCAGGATGCCGTAGTTCTGCAGTTGCACGGCCGAGCGGCGCCCGTCGGCATGCGTCAGGTATTGCACGCCGGCGTCGAGCGCGCCGTACAGCGTGAGACTCGACTGCGCATGCGCGGCGGCGCTGCACGCGGCAAGTGTCGCGACGGCCGCGGCCGTGCGGATGAAGCGGGGTTTCGTCACGTGGGGTTCTCCATACCGTCCTGCATCGGTGTGTCGTTGGTGTTGTCGCGACGCAGTGTCCGCAGCGGGAAAACCTTCGAACAGTCGTACAGATGAACGGTGCGGAAAACCCGCGGTGCGCGGCATGCACGCGGCGCGCTGCCGTGGCGCGGCGTGCTGCGGAGCAGCAACGGGCCGCGCACCGTTCAAATGGATGGGGCTGACGCCCGTTCCGGCACCGTGGCCCGTCAAAAAAGCCGATCGCTATAATCGGCCGGTGTCGTTGTGCACATCAGCAGCCCGATCGGGCAGGGGAGCGGAAGGTGAGGATCACGACGGATATCGGGCAGGATCTCGATGCGCTGCGCGACGTGCCGGCCGCCATCGTGCTCGACGACTTCGCCTGGCCGCCGCTGCCGTCCCGGCGCGCCGATTTCGACGGCGTCACGCGCGGCGACGCATCGCAGCGCGAACTCGGGCTGATGCTGCTCGACCTGTACGCGGTTGCCGCACGGTCCGGCATCGGCGAATTCGAATACCGCTTCTTTTCGCTGCTGCAGGCGCTCATTCCGTTCGACGCCGCATGGACGGGCGTCGCGACCCATGTGCCGACCGGCCCGGTGATGCACAACAGCTTCCTGTACCGTTTGCCGCACGCGTTCTTCAGCGACTGGAAGCGCGTGCGCGATTGCGACCCGCTCGCGCACCGCACGCTGCGCGGCGCGCACGGCCACGCGGTGCGGCTGTCGGTCGTCGAACCGGGGCTCGATGCCCGGTTTCGCGACTGGTGCGTGAAGTACGGGCTCGCGCAGCTGATGTGCGTGTGCACGCTCGATCGCCGTTTCGGGCTGACGACGTTCATGTCGATCTACCGCCAGGGCCTGAATCGCCCGTTCAGCGACGACGATGCACGCCGGTTCGAGGAAGTGATTCCGCATCTCGCGGCCGCGCTGACGATCAATCGCGCCGCACAGCTCACGCGGGAGCGCGGCGATACGGTTGCACCGGCGGCGCGCGCACTGTGCGACAACTTCGGCGTGCTCCACCATGCCGATCACGGTTTCGACGATGTGCTGCGCACTGAATGGCCCGCATGGGCCGGTGCCCGCGTGCCGGAGCCGCTCGTCGCGCACTTGCGGCGCCAGCCGGGCCAGCCGTTCGTCGGCGATGCGTTGCGGATCCAGTGCGTGCCGGTTGCGGGGCTGTTCCAGATCGAGGCGCGGCCGCGCTCGCTGCTCGACCGCCTGAGCCCGCGCGAGCTTGCGGCGATCCGTTATTACGGCGCCGGGCGCTCGCACAAGGAAGTCGCGCAGCAGATGGCGATTTCGCCGACGACCGTGCGCCACTACCTGCGCTGCGCGTACCGCAAGCTCGGCATGCACGACAAGAGCCAGATCGCCGGCGTGCTCGGCGCGACGGGCGGCGCGGCCGACGACGAGCCGGTGGAAGCCGGCGGCGAGCCGCGCTGAATCGCACGAACGCCGCGTGTTGCACGCGGTCGCGTGAATGGTTGTGCCCGCAACCATTGAGCGTTATGCTCGTCAGCTCCCAGGAGACGGATTTCCATCATGAACGACACGAATTCAGGGTCGGTGCGCGCGGCGGTGGTCGGGGTTGGCGCGATCGGCGGGTTGCTTGCGGCTGCGCTGTCGCGAGCCGGCATGACCGTGAGCGCGTACGCGCGCGGCGCGACGCTCGACGCGCTGAGTGCGCACGGCGTGCGCGTGATCGACGAGGCGGGTGCGACATCGTCGGTTCCGGTGCGGGCGAGCGACGATGCGGCCGCGCTCGGCGTGCAGGACTACGTGGTGATCGCGCTGAAGGCGCAGGCGCTGCCGGCGCTGGCCGCGCGCATTGCGCCGCTGGTCGGGCCGGATACGGTGATCGTAGCGGCGATGAACGGGCTGCCGTGGTGGTTCACGCACGGGCTCGAAGGCGCGCTCGACGGCGTGCCGCTCGATGCGGTCGATCCGGCGGGTGCGGTGTCGGCGGCGTTGCCGCCCGCGCAGGCGATCGGTTGCGTCGTGCACCTGTCGTCGAGTACCGACGCGCCGGGCGTCGTGCGCCGCGGGCGCGGCAACCGGCTGATCGTCGGTGCGCCCGATGCACGGCTCGACACGGCCACCGCCCGGTTCGCCGCGGCGCTCGCGGCGGGCGGTTTCGACGTCGAGTCGACGCCCGCGATCCGGACCGAGATCTGGACGAAGCTGTGGGGCAACATGAACATGAATCCGCTGAGCGCGCTGACGGGGTCGACGGCCGAGCAGTTGCTCGACGATCCGTTCACGCAGAATCTCGCGCTGCGGATGATGGAGGAGGCGGCCGCGATTGGTGCGAAGCTCGGCCTGTCGACGGGGATGAGCGGGCCCGAGCGGATCGCGGTCACGCGCAAGCTCGGCGCGTTCAAGACGTCGATGCTGCAGGATTTCGAAGCGGGGCGCGCGCTCGAGATCGGGCCGATCCTCGGCGTGTTTCCGGAACTCGGGCGCAAGCTCGGTGTGCCGACCCCGTATTGCGACGCGGTGCTCGGGCTGCTGCGTCAGCGCGCGACGAACAGCGGGCTGTAGCGCGGGCGGTGCCGCTGCATGCGCGATGCCGGTGAGGCGACGCGTTGCAATCCGCTTGCAGTGCGCAACGCATGACGCAAAGCGGGCCGCCCGCGTCGCCGGCGAGGCGACCGGGGCGGCCCGTCGAATTCATCGGATCAATACTGCGGGCGCCGTGCCCGCGATGCCGCTCAGTCGTCCCGCTCGGTCGCGTGCGCGACGACCTTGTCGAGCAGCCGCTCGAACGTCTGGCGTTCGCTGTCGGACAGGCACGCAAGCAAGCCGTCGTTCCATTTGCGCACGATCGGCATGATCTTGCGATGCAGCGCGCGGCCGTCGGCGGTCAGCGCGATCAGCACGATCCGGCCATCCTCCTCGCTCGCACTGCGTTCGAGCAGCCCCTGGCGCAGCAGCGCCTCGGCCGCCCGGCTCGCCTGGCTCTTGTCGAGATTGGTGTGGCGCGCGAGATCCATGATCGAGAACGGGCCGAAGGCGCCGACGGCCGCGATCACGCGCGCCTCGGGCAGCGAGATGTCGAGCTTGTGCCGGTACACCTCGCCGATCCCGCGGTCGGATCGCTTCGTGAGCGCGTGGAGGCGATAGGTCAGAAACTGATCGAGCCCGGCTTGACGGCCTTTCATGTCGAATCCTGAAGAAAAAGGGCGGGCCCGATTGTTCCTGTATCGCGCGCTCGGGTCAACGGTCAGTGTGCGCCGTACTTCAGGCGTGTCAATTGCTCCGCTTCGTTCGCGAGCAGATTGGCCGCGTCGCGGATCGCGACGTCGAGCGTGATCGGCCCGGGAGCAGGCGAGAAGCAGCCGGAAAAATGTTCGGACAGGCGCGGCAGCGCGGCCGGGTCGACCGCGCCGGACAGCAGCGACGCGGGCACGCCCGCGGCCTGCGCGTGGCGGCATGCGATGAACGGCGCCTTGCCGTGCAGCGTCTGCACGTCGGAGCGGCCTTCGCCGGTGATCAGCCAGTCTGCGCCGGCGAGCGCGGCATCGAGCCCGACTTGCCGCGCAACCACTTCGGCGCCTGCTTCGAACTGTGCGCCGAGCATGTGCAGCGCGAAACCGAGGCCGCCCGCGGCGCCGGCGCCAGGCAGGTCGCGGCTGCGGCGGTCGAGCGCGGTTTCGAGCAGGTCGGCGAAGCGGGCAAGGGCAGCGTCGAGGGTCGCGACCTGCTCGGGCGTCACGCCCTTTTGCGGGCCGAACACGGCGGTCGCGCCGTGCGCGCCCGTCAGCGGGTTGTCGACGTCGGACATGCCGATGAATTCGGTTTCCTTCAGGCGCGGGTCGAGCCCCGCCGCGTCGATGCGTGCGATGTCGGCGAGCCGCGACGGCACCGGTTCGACCGGTTGGCCGCCCGCGTCGAAGCACTGCAGGCCGAGGCCCGCGAGCAGCCCGGCGCCCGCATCGTTGGTGCTGCTGCCGCCGAGCGCGACGAAGAAGCGGCGTACGCCCTCGTCGAGCAGCGTGCGGATCGCCTCGCCCATCCCGCGGGTGCTGCGCGCGTCGACCGGCACGCTCATGCCGACCGGATCCGTAATGCCGACGATCTCGGCCGTCTCGACGATCGCGGTGCGCGCGTCGATCACGCCGACCGCCGCGTCGCGTGCCGCGAGCGACGCGCCGGCCACCCGCAGCGTGCGCCGCGTGCCGCCGCCTGCCAGCATCGCATCGAGCGTGCCTTCGCCGCCGTCGGCCATCGGGCAGCAACGCACGACGGCGTCGGGCCGGGCGCGGCGGATGCCGGTGGCGATCGCATCCGCGACCTGCTCGGCGGAAAGCGAGCCTTTGAACGAATCGGGCGCGATGACGACGACAGGCGCGGACGGGTGTTGCGGCATGGTGTCTCCGGAAGGCGTGATTTGGTGTGAAGAATGCTGGGGCGCGACGACGGCGCATCCTCAATCGGAGCTTACAGGATGGCGGGCCCGTGGTGGATACGGCGTGCGGCATAGCGGCGATCCGCGCGCATTGCCGTGCAAAGGGCTGTCGAGGCGGCGAAGACGCACGCGCGTCGCGCCGATCTGGCGGTGTGAGGAAAATTGTTTGCTAGAATAGTCGATTCTTCCGGCCAAAGCCGTGCTCCGAGCCGCTTGCGCTAGCCATCCGGCACGTGCAGGGATGGCGTGGCGCTCCGGCGCGGCGAGTGGATGTGACGCACATCACGCCGCAGGCAGGCACGGCAAGGAAAACCCGATTCGCTCGAATAATTTTAGGACGATTGAAGCCATGGCTAACGTTGTTGAGAACCTCGGCAAGCTTGAACGCCGCGTGACGATTTCCCTGCCGAAAGACACCGTGCAGAAGGAAATCGACGCCCGTATCCAGAAACTCGCGAAGACCGTGCGCATGCCGGGTTTCCGCCCGGGCAAGGTGCCGGTGAAGATGGTCGCGCAACAGTATGCGGGTCAGGTCGAAGCAGAAGTGCTGAGCGACAAGATCGGCCAGGAATTCTTCACGATCAGCCGCGCGGAAAACCTGCGCGTCGCCGGCCAGCCGAGCTTCGAGCCGAAGCAGGAGCAGGCTGAAGGTGCATACGCGTTCGACGCGACGTTCGAGGTGTACCCGGAAGTGAAGATCGGCGATCTGGCGACGGCTGAAGTCGAGCGCTCGACGACGTCGATCGGCGACGCCGAAATCGACCGCACGCTGGACATCCTGCGCAAGCAGCGCGTGCACTTCCACGCACGTGGCGAAGCCGGCGAGCACGGCGACGGCGGCGCGGATACCGAAGCGAAGAACGGCGACCGCGTGACGGTCGACTTCGTCGGCAAGATCGACGACGTCGCGTTCCAGGGCGGCACGGCTGAAGATTTCCCGTTCGTGCTCGGCGAAGGCCGCATGCTGCCGGAATTCGAAACGGCAGCGCTGGGCCTGAAGGCCGGCGAATCGCGCACGTTCGACCTGGCGTTCCCGGAGGACTACCACGGCAAGGACGTCGCGGGTAAGACGGCACAATTCACGGTCACGATGAAGAAGATCGAGTGGCCGCACCTGCCGGAAATCGACGGTGAATTCGCGAAGTCGCTCGGCATCGAAGACGGCGATCTCACGAAGATGCGCGGCGAGATCAAGGAAAACCTCGAGCGTGAAGCGAAGCGCCGCACGCAGTCGATCGTCAAGAACCAGGTGATGGACGCGCTGCTGAAGATTTCCGAGCTCGACGTGCCGAAGGCGCTGATCGAGCAGGATCAGCAACGCCTCGTCGAAATGGCTCGCCAGGATCTGGCGCAGCGCGGCGTGCCGAACGCGAAGGACGCACCGATCCCGGCTGAAATGTTCACCGAGCAGGCAGAACGCCGCGTGAAGCTGGGCCTCGTGCTGGCCGAGCTCGTGAAGTCGAACGGCCTCGAAGCGAAGCCGGAACAGATCCGCGCGGAAGTCGACGAGTTCGCGAAGAGCTACGAAGACCCGAAGGAAGTGGTCCGCTGGTATTATTCGAACCAGCAGCGCCTCGCCGAGATGGAAGCGTTCGTCGTTGAAAGCAACGTCGTCGATTTCGTGCTGGGCAAGGCGAAGGTGACGGACAAGGAAGTGAGCTTCGAAGCACTCGCGAGCGCATCGGCGCAAGCGTAAGTGTTGCTCTAGCGGCGTGCCGGCTGTCGGAGCGACGGCCCGCACGCCGTTTTTACGTCAAGCGCACGGTTGCCATTAATATGGCGATTGAGCGGGCGGCTTCCTTCCGTTCAATTTTCCATTCGAACAAGGTTCATTGAATGATCACTCGCGCTGAATTGCTGGACATGCTTGCTTCGAACGCGCCGCAGGGTTTCGAGGCGCAAGCGCTGGGGCTGGTGCCGATCGTCGTCGAAACGAGCGGCCGCGGCGAGCGTTCGTACGATATCTACTCGCGTCTCCTGAAGGAGCGCCTGGTGTTCATGGTCGGCGAAGTGAACGACCAGACCGCCAACCTCGTGGTCGCGCAGCTGCTGTTCCTCGAGAGCGAGAATCCCGACAAGGACATCAGCCTGTACATCAACAGCCCGGGCGGGTCGGTGTCGGCCGGCATGGCGATCTACGACACGATGCAGTTCATCAAGCCGGACGTATCGACGCTGTGCATGGGCCTCGCGGCCAGCATGGGGGCGTTCCTGCTCGCGTCGGGTGCGAAGGGCAAGCGCTTCGCGCTGCCGAACTCGCGCGTGATGATTCACCAGCCGCTCGGCGGCGCGCGCGGCCAGGCATCCGACATCGAGATCCAGGCACGCGAAATCCTCTACCTGAAGGAGCGGCTGAACCAGTTGCTCGCGCAGCACACGGGCCAGGACGTCGAGCGCATCGCGCGCGACACCGACCGTGATAACTTCATGTCGAGCGAGGATGCGAAGGCGTACGGGCTGATCGATCAGGTGCTGCTGAAGCGCCCGTGAGCTTAAGTGGGGTGCCGCCCCGATTCGTGCGGCGCCCCTGAGACGTCCCGAACGCCCTGAGCATCTGCGGCAAGCGCATCCAGCCAGCTCCGGTCGCGCCCTAGGCGCGGCGCTCGGAGCATTCGGCGTATCATGTCATTTACCTGTCCGGAGGCTCTACATTCATGGCGGACAAAAAAGGTTCGAACAGCGAGAAGCTGTTGTATTGCTCGTTTTGCGGAAAGAGCCAGCATGAGGTGAAAAAACTCATTGCGGGCCCGTCGGTGTTCATCTGCGATGAATGCATCGACCTCTGCAACGAAATCATTCGCGACGAGGCGGCTGCCGCCGGCGTCGAGGCCAGCCTGTCCCGGTCGGATCTGCCGAGCCCGCAGGAAATTCGCGACATCCTCGATCAGTACGTGATCGGCCAGGAGCGCGCGAAGAAAATCCTCGCGGTGGCCGTGTACAACCACTACAAGCGCCTGAAGCATCTCGACAAGAAGGACGACGTCGAGCTGTCGAAGAGCAACATCCTGCTGATCGGCCCGACGGGCTCCGGCAAGACGCTGCTCGCGCAGACGCTCGCGCGGTTGCTCAACGTGCCGTTCGTGATCGCCGATGCGACGACGCTGACCGAAGCCGGCTACGTCGGCGAGGACGTCGAGAACATCATCCAGAAGCTGTTGCAGAACTGCAACTACGAGGTCGACAAGGCCCAGCGCGGGATCGTCTACATCGACGAAATCGACAAGATCAGCCGCAAGTCGGACAACCCGTCGATCACGCGCGACGTGTCGGGCGAGGGCGTCCAGCAGGCACTGCTGAAGCTCGTCGAGGGCACGATGGCGTCGGTGCCGCCGCAGGGCGGCCGCAAGCACCCGAACCAGGATTTCATCCAGGTCGACACGACCAACATCCTGTTCATCTGCGGCGGTGCATTCGACGGCCTCGAAAAGGTGATTACCGACCGTACCGAGAAAACCGGTATCGGTTTCGGTGCGACGGTCAAGAGCAAGCAGGAACGCGACGCGGGCGAAGTGCTGCGCGAAACGGAGCCGGAAGACCTGATCAAATTCGGTCTGATCCCCGAATTGATCGGCCGCCTGCCGGTGGTCGCGACGCTCGGCAAGCTCGATGAAGCCGCGCTGATGAAGATCCTGGTCGAGCCGAAGAACGCGCTCGTCAAGCAGTATCACAAGCTGTTCGCGATGGAGCGCGTCGAGCTGGAGATCCGGCCGGGCGCACTGCAGGCAGTCGCCCGCAAGGCGATCCGCCGCAAGACCGGCGCGCGCGGTTTGCGTTCGATCATCGAACAGGCGTTGCTCGATGTGATGTACGAGCTGCCGACGATGAAAGGGGTCAGCAAAGTCATCATCGACGAGAACGTCATCGATGGCGACGGCAAGCCTTTGCTGATCTACGAGGACACGCCGAAGGTGGCGGGTTCGAACTGACCGGCTTGCCGACGATGTTCTGCGAAAAAGGCCGTTCATGAGACCGTGGGCGGCTTTTTTTCGTTTATCTTGTGGGTAACTCTGACTCGAAACGCGGTGGTTACTTTCTTACCGAATATTTCCCGCACTTGAAGGCTTGCAATTCGTTGTGGCGGCCTCAATTACCGAACAATTGATTCCACTCATGGGGAAATGAAATGTCAGGCACCCAACTTCTCCCGCCGGAACGCATCACGCTCCCGCTGCTGCCGCTGCGGGACGTCGTCGTTTTCCCGCACATGGTAATTCCGCTCTTCGTGGGCCGGCCGAAATCGATCAAGGCCCTCGAAGCAGCGATGGAAGGCGGCAAGCACATCATGCTCGTCGCCCAGAAAACCGCGGCCAAGGACGAACCGACCGAAAAGGACATGTACGAGGTCGGTTGTATCGCCAACATCCTGCAGATGCTGAAGCTGCCGGACGGCACCGTGAAGGTGCTCGTCGAGGGCCTGCAGCGCGCGAAGGCGTTGTCGATCGAAGAGCAGGAAACGCAATTTTCCTGCGAAGTGTTGCCGCTCGAACCCGATCACGCCGACAGCGCTGAAACGGAAGCGCTGCGCCGCGCGATCGTGTCGCAGTTCGACCAGTACGTGAAGCTGAACAAGAAGATCCCGCCGGAGATCCTCACGTCGCTGTCGGGCATCGACGAAGCAGGCCGCCTCGCCGACATGATCGCCGAGCGCCTGCCGCTGAAACTCGACCAGAAGCAGCACATCCTCGAGATGTTCCCGGTCATCGAGCGCCTCGAGCATCTGCTCGCGCAGCTCGAAGCCGAGATCGACATCCTGCAGGTCGAAAAGCGCATCCGCGGGCGCGTGAAGCGCCAGATGGAAAAGAGCCAGCGCGAGTACTACCTGAACGAACAGGTCAAGGCGATCCAGAAGGAACTGGGCGAAGGCGAAGAGGGTGCCGATCTCGAGGAACTCGAGAAGCGCATCAACGCCGCGCGCATGCCGAAGGAAGCGAAGAAGAAGGCCGACGCCGAGCTGAAGAAGCTGAAGCTGATGTCGCCGATGTCGGCGGAAGCGACCGTCGTGCGCAACTACATCGACACGCTGATCGGCCTGCCGTGGCGCAAGAAGAGCAAGGTCAACAACGACCTGTCGAACGCCGAGCAGGTGCTCGACGAGGATCACTTCGGCCTCGAGAAGGTGAAGGAACGCATCCTCGAGTATCTCGCGGTGCAACAGCGCGTCGACAAGGTCAAGGCGCCGATCCTGTGTCTCGTCGGGCCCCCGGGCGTCGGCAAGACCTCGCTCGGCCAGTCGATCGCCCGCGCGACGAACCGCAAGTTCGTCCGGATGGCGCTCGGCGGCGTGCGTGACGAGGCCGAGATTCGCGGCCACCGCCGTACGTACATCGGTTCGATGCCGGGCAAGATCCTGCAGAGCCTCACGAAGGTCGGCGTGCGCAATCCGCTCTTCCTGCTCGACGAAGTCGACAAGATGGGCATGGATTTCCGCGGCGATCCGTCGTCGGCGCTGCTCGAAGTGCTCGATCCGGAACAGAACCACACGTTCGCCGACCACTACATCGAAGTCGACTTCGACCTGTCGGACGTGATGTTCGTCGCGACGTCGAACTCGCTGAACATCCCGCCGCCGCTGCTCGACCGGATGGAAGTGATCCGTCTGTCGGGTTACACGGAAGACGAGAAGGTCAGCATCGCCCAGCGTTACCTGCTGCCGAAGCAGAAGAAGAACAACGGGCTGAAGGAAGGCGAGATCGAGGTCGCCGAGCAGGCGATCCGCGACATCATCCGCTATTACACGCGCGAAGCCGGTGTGCGTTCGCTCGAGCGGGAAGTGTCGAAGATCTGCCGCAAGGTCGTGAAGATGCTGCTGCTGAAGAAGGCATCGGGCGCGATCAAGGTCGACGGCGAAAACCTCGACACGTTCCTCGGCGTGCGCAAGTACGACTTCGGTCTCGCGGCGAAGGAAAACCAGGTCGGTCAGGTGACGGGCCTCGCGTGGACGGAAGTCGGTGGCGATCTGCTGACGATCGAAGCCGCGGTGATGCCGGGCAAGGGCAACGTGATCCGTACGGGTTCGCTCGGCGACGTGATGAAGGAGTCGGTCGAGGCGGCACGTTCGGTCGTGCGCTCGCGTTCGCGTCGTCTCGGTATCAAGGACGAAGCGTTCGAGAAGCAGGACATCCACATTCACGTGCCGGAAGGCGCGACGCCGAAGGACGGTCCGTCCGCCGGCGGTGCGATGACGACCGCGCTGGTATCGGTGCTGACGGGTATCCCGGTGCGTGCCGATGTCGCGATGACGGGCGAAATCACGCTGCGTGGTGAAGTCCTGCCGATCGGCGGCCTGAAGGAGAAGCTGCTCGCAGCGCATCGCGGCGGCATCAAGCTCGTGCTGATCCCGGAAGAGAACGTGAAGGATCTCGCCGAGATTCCGGACAACGTGAAGAACGCGATCGAGATCGTGCCGGTCCGCTGGATCGACAAGGTGCTGGAACTCGCGCTCGAGCGTTCGCCGACCCCGCTGCCGCCGGAAGAAGAGGCGAAGGCGGCGGCACCGGTCGCTGATGCAACGAAGGATGCCGGCTCGACGGAATTCGTCAAGCACTGAGCATCGGGGCACCGTCCTTCCTGACGGTTGTTCACGAAACCCGCGGCGTTGCCGCGGGTTTTTTTATGCGTAGCCGAATCGTGTGCGCGAACGTTTAAAAAATTCGCGTCAGGGCTTTGCAAAATGATCGGGGATGAATTAAACTTGCGGGCTCGCTGGTTGTTGATGCCGAAACGCAGATCGCAGCCAGAACGAATCGGAAACGGGTGCTTAGCTCAGCTGGTAGAGCGGCGCCCTTACAAGGCGTAGGTCGGGGGTTCGAACCCCTCAGCACCCACCAGTTTCACGATTCAGCCAGACCAAGGAGCGGTAGTTCAGTCGGTTAGAATACCGGCCTGTCACGCCGGGGGTCGCGGGTTCGAGTCCCGTCCGCTCCGCCAGAAAATGAAGAAGCCCGCCTTGTGCGGGCTTTTTCATTTGTGTTTCCGGTTGCGCCCGCTGGCAGGGGCGAGTCTGCAAAGTGGGGGAAGCCGCCTGCGTGGTTTCCGGCGGCACGCGAAGGGCTGCGTGTGCAAGCGCAACCGTGGCCTGCAGGATGTAGGCGAGTCCGTTCGCTTCGCCAAACAAACGAAAGTGCCCGCTCTGTGTGGGCATTTTCGTTTTGCGCACGCGGTTGTCTCGTCGCACTCGCCAGCAACACGTCTGCTTTTCTCCCGTCCCACCCCGTATGTTGTAATATCGGTCGTTTTGTCCAATTTTCCCGTCACGCATGCTCGATTTCTTCCGTAATCACCAGCGCCTGATGATGGCGCTCCTGCTCCTGATCGTGTTGCCGGGGCTGGGTTTCGTCGGGATCCAAGGCTTCCGCGGCTTCTTCGACGATAGCGCGAACGTCGCGGCAATCAACGGGCACAAGATCACGCGGGTCGAATTCGACGGCGCGTTCCGCCAGCAGATCGACCAGGCGCGTCAGGCGCTCGGCGGGCAGTTCGACATCAAGATGTTCGATACGCCCGAGCACCGCAAGCAGGTGCTCGACGGCCTGATCCAGCAACGCGTGCTGGCAGACGAAACCCAGCGTCTGCACCTGACCGCATCCGACAACGCCGTGCGCGACGCGCTGATGAGCGACCCGATGATCGCGTCGCTGAAGAAGCCCGACGGTACGATCGACGTCGAGCGCTATGCGCAGCTGCTGTCGTTCCAGGGGATGACGCCCGAGCAGTACCAGGAGCGCGTGCGCTACAGCCTGTCGCTGCAGCAGATTCCGGCCAGCATCGTGTCGAGCGCGTTCACGCCGAAGAGCCTCGCGCAACGCCTGTCCGAACTCGCCGCGCAGCAGCGCGAAGTGCAGGCGCTCGTGCTGAAGACGAGCGACTTCGCAGCGAAGATCCAGCCGACCGACGCGCAGCTCGCCGCGTACTACGACGCGCACAAGCAGAGCTTCGCGACGCCGGAGACCGCGACGATCCAGTACCTCGTCTATTCGCCGGCCGCAGCGGCCGCGAGCGCGCAGCCGACCGATGCGGACATCAAGAAGTTCTACGACGACAACCCGACGCACTTCCGCACCGAAGCACAGGTGCGCGTGAGCCACATCTTCATCGCAGCGGCGGGCAGCGCAAGCGCAGCCGACAAGGCTGCAGCGAAGACGAAGGCCGAGCAGGTACTGGCCGACGTGAAGGCGCATCCGGACCAGTTCGCGCAGGTCGCGGCGAAGGACTCGCAGGACGCACCGTCGGCCGCGAAGGGCGGCGACCTCGGCTTCATCACGCGCGGCTCGACGGCGGGCGGCAAGGCGTTCGACGATGCCGCGTTCGCGCTCAAGCAGGGCGACGTGAGTGGTGTCGTGCAGTCGGATCTGGGCTTCCACATCCTGAAGGCGACCGAAGTGAAGCCGGCGGCCGTGAAGCCGTTCGCGGAAGTGAAGGACCAGATCGCGGTCGACCTGAAGCAGCAGTACGCATCGAAGGCGTTCACGGACAACGCGGAAGGCTTCACGTCGACCGTGTACGAAAAGGCAAAGACGCTGCAGCCGGCCGCGGACAAGTACAAGCTGACGATCCAGACGGCCACCGTCACGCCGACGCCGAATCCGCAACTGCCGCCGACGAGCCCGCTGAACAATCCGAAGTTCCTGGCCGCCGTGTTCGCGAACGACTCGGTGAAGAACCAGAACAACACGCAGGCGATCGACATCGGCAACAACACGCTGATCTCGGCGCGCGTGACCGACTACAAGCCGGCTGCCGTGCCTGCGCTCGACGCGATCAAGGACGTCGTGCGTCAGAAGGTCGTCGCCGAGCAGGCCGCGGAACTCGCGAAGAAGGACGGCGCGGCGAAGCTTGCCGAGCTGCAGAAGTCGAAGTCGGCTGACGGGTTCTCGGCTGCGCAGAAGGTGTCGCGCACGCAATCGCAAGGCCTGACGCCGGCTGCGCTGAGCGCCGTCTACAAGGTCGACGCGAAGACGCTGCCGGCCTACGTCGGTGTCGATCTCGGCGCGGACGGCTATGCGATCTACCGCGTGAATGCGGTGATCCCGGGTTCGGCGGTCGATCCGCAGCAACTGGCGGCCGCGCAGCAGCAGATGGCACAGGTCGACGCACAGAGCGAAGGCGAGGCGTATCTCACCGCGCTGCGCGATCGCTCGAAGGTGAAGCTGTACGGCACGACGGCCAGCCAGTCGCAGGACGGCAGCAACTGATCGTCGTTTCGCACGCAACAAAAAGCCCCGCTTCATGCGGGGCTTTTTGTTTTGGGACGAGGCGGCGCCGTTAGCCGCGCGGCTTGCCGAGCAGCGGTTTCAGCGCCGGCCAGACGTTGTCGAGCAGAACGCCCTGCGCCTGCCGCGCAGGATGCATCTGGTCCGCCTGGAACATCTCGGGCTTGTTCTCGATGCCGGCCAGCAGGAACGGCACGAGCGGCACGCCGAGATCCTTCGACAGGCGCGTATAGACGGCGTGGAACTTCTGCGTGTAATCGGGGCCGTAATTGGGCGGCACATACATGCCGACCAGCACGACCTTCGCCCGCGCCTGCCGTGCGCCGGCGATGATGTCGCGCAGGTTCTGCTCGGTCGTCGCGAGCGGCACGCCGCGCAGCGCATCGTTCGAACCGAGCTCGACGACGACGATCGACGGCTTGAGCCGCTGCAGCACCGCGGGCAGCCGCGCGCGGCCGCCGCTCGTGGTGTCGCCGCTGACGCTGGCGTTCGCGACGCTATAATCGATTCGCTCGGTCGTGAGCCGTTGCCGCAGCAATGCCACCCAGCCGGTGTCGCGCGGCAGCCCGTATTCGGCCGACAGGCTGTCGCCGAGCACGACGATCACGGGCTGGCCCGATGTCGCGGCCGGTGTCGTTGCGGCGCGTGCCGGCACGGTGGCGGCCAGCAGGGTGCCCAGCAGCGCGGCGAGCGCCGCGCGTCTTTTCCAGCGAAATGTCGTGTCCATGTTCAAGATTACCGATCCGATCATCGAAGTCCATGACGTGTGCAAGCGGGTCGCCGACGCAACGGGCGAGCTGACGATTCTCGACGGCATCACGCTCGCCGTGCAGCCGGGCAGCAGCCTCGCGATCGTCGGCGCGTCAGGGTCGGGTAAGTCGACGCTGCTCGGCCTGCTTGCGGGGTTGGACAGCGCGACGAGCGGCACGGTTCGCCTGCTCGGTCGCGCACTCGACCAGCTCGACGAGGATGCGCGCGCGGCGCTGCGCAACGGCGCAGTCGGGTTCGTGTTCCAGTCGTTCCAGTTGATGCCGCACCTGACGGCGCTCGAGAACGTGATGTTGCCGCTCGAGCTGCAGGGTGGCATCAGCGCACGCGACGCAGCCGATCGTGCGCGGGCGCTGCTCGTGCAGGTCGGTCTCGGCGAACGCACCGCGCATTATCCGAAGCTGTTGTCGGGGGGCGAGCAGCAGCGTGTCGCGCTTGCACGCGCATTCGTCACGCGCCCGGGGATCCTGTTTGCCGACGAGCCGACCGGCAGCCTCGATGCGGCCACGGGTCATGCGGTCATCGACCTGATGTTCGAACTGAACCGCACGCACGGTGCCACGCTCGTGCTCGTCACGCATGATGTCGAACTCGCACGCCGCTGCGCGACGACGGTGACGATCGACGCCGGGCGCATCGTCGAGCCGCACGCGGCGCAGCGCAACGGCTGAATTTCTTTGCCGGCCGCGCAGCGTGCGCCGAGCGGCCGGCTTCGGCATGACGCCGTTGCGTCAGCGCTTCAACGCTTCAGCGCCGCGCGGGCGCGCTCGATCAGCGCGGTGGTCGACGAGTCGTGCTTCGCCGGATCGGCCGACTCCGCCGACAGGTCGGCTTCCACCACCTTGCCGAGAATCTTGCCGAGCTCGACGCCCCACTGGTCGAACGGATTGATGTCCCATACCGTTGCCTGCACGAGCACCTTGTGTTCGTACAGCGCGATCAGTGCGCCGAGCGTGCGCGGCGTCAGCGCATCGACGAGCAGCGTCGTCGTCGGGCGGTTGCCCGGGAATGTCAGGTGCGGCGCGAGCGCTTCGTTGCCCGGACCCGCGACCTTGCGCGCTTCGTCGAGCGTGCGGCCGAGCATCAGTGCCTCGCTCTGCGCGAAGCAGTTCGCCAGAAGCTTCGGATGATGGCTCGCGAGCGGATGCTCGGGCGTCAGCACCGCGATGAAGTCGATCGGCACGATCGTCGGCCCCTGGTGCAGCATCTGGAAGAACGCATGCTGGCCGTTGGTGCCCGGCTCGCCCCACGTGACGGCGGAAGTCGGGTAATCGACGAAGGTGCCGTCCAGGCGCGCGGATTTGCCGTTGCTCTCCATTTCGAGCTGCTGCAGGTACGACGGCAGGTAATGCAGCGCTTCCGAATACGGCGCGACGAGATAGCTCTGCGAGCCGAAGAAATTCCGGTACCAGATACCGATCAGGCCGAGCAGCACGGGCAGGTTGCGCTCGAGCGGCGCTTCGCGGAAATGACGGTCCATGTCGTTCGCGCCGGCCAGCAGCTCGTCGAACTGCTCGGGGCCGATCGCGATCATGATCGACAGGCCGACTGCCGACCACAGCGAATAGCGGCCGCCGACCCAGTCCCACATTTCGAACACGTTTTCCGCGGCGATGCCGAATTTCACGACTTCGGCCGGGTTCGCCGATACGCCGACGAAGTGCTTCGCAAGCGCGCCCTCGGGGCAGCCGCGCGCGACGAACCAGTCGCGCAGCGAGCGTGCGTTCGTCATCGTCTCGAGCGTCGTGAAGGTCTTCGACACGATGATCGCGAGCGTTTCCTCCGGGTCGACCTGTTCGAGCACGCGCGCGAGATCGGCGCCGTCGACGTTCGACACGAAGTGCGTGGAGATTTCAGGCGTCGCGACGTGGTGCAGCGCATGCACGACCATCTTCGGCCCGAGATCGGAGCCGCCGATGCCCATGTTGATCACGTGACGGATGCGCTTGCCGGTGTAGCCCGTCCACGTGCCGCTGCGCACGGCACGCGCGAAGGTCGCCATCTTCGCGCGCTCGGCGCTGACCTGTGCGTGGAACGGCGCGTGCGGATCGGTCGCGCGCAGTGCCGTGTGCAGCGCGGCACGACCTTCGGTCGGGTTGACGATCTCGCCCGCGAACATCGCGTCGCGGCGCGCTTCGACACCCGCGTCGCGCGCGAGCTGCACGAGCAGGCGCAGCGTGTCGTCGTTGATGCGGTTCTTCGAGAAATCGGCCGCGAGGCCGCCGCCCGGAATCGTGAAGCGTTCGGCACGGGTCGGCGCGCGGTCGTTTTCCGGCGCGAACCAGTCGCGCAGCCGCGCGTGGCGGATCTGTTCGAAGTGGGATTGAAGGGCAGTCCAGGCGGGGAGCGAATTCAGCGTCATGGCGGTTCGAGTGAAGCGTGAATCGGGAGGAATGCCGCGCCGGCTCATCGTGATCGGAAGGCCGGCGGACGAGAGGGCCCGCCGTGCGGCGGGGCAGTCAGTATAGCGGCGTTATGTGCCGGCGCGCGGCGACGCGTAAAAAAGGCGATTGATCAGCGTGCGCACCGTCGGCGCGAGTTCGCCGGCCGTGAGTCCGGCCGGGCCCGTGCCCTGCGCGGTCAGCGTGTCGGCCGCGAGGCCGTGCAGGTAAACGCCCGCGAGCGCCGCCTCGTACGGCGCGACGCGCTGCGTGAGCAACGCGCCGATCAGGCCGCCGAGCACGTCGCCGGTGCCGCCGGTGGCGAGCGCCGCATTGCCGGTCGGGTTGATCGTCACGCGGCCGTCGGGTGCCGCAATCACCGTGCCCGAGCCTTTCAGCACGACGATGGCCGAGTGGCGCGCGGCGAGCGCCTGCGCGGCCGCGATGCGGTCGCGCTGGACCGTCGCCGTGTCGCTGCCGAGCAGCCGCGCGGCCTCGAGCGGGTGCGGCGTCAGCACGCACGGATTGCCGCGCGCACCGCGCGTGGCGACGGCGGCTGCGAGATCCGCATGTGTCGCGACGAGGTTCAGCGCGTCTGCGTCGAGCAGCGTTGCGACGTCGTGCGCAAGCACGTCGCGCACGAGTGTCGCCGCGGCCTCGCGCGTGCCCAGCCCGCAGCCGGCCGCGATCGCGGTCATCGCGCCGAGATCGAGGCCGTCGGCCGGATGCAGCATCAATTCGGGAAACGGCGGGTCGTACGGCGGCGCGCCAGCGCCGAGGAAGCCGACGTGTACCTTGCCGGCACCCGCGAACAGCGCCGCGCGTGCTGCCAGGATCGGCGCCCCGCACATGCCCGTGTCGCCGCCGAGCACCGCGAGACTGCCGAATGTGCCCTTGTGGGATGCGAATGCACGCGCCGGCAGGGCGGCGGCGAACCGCGCGGGATCGTTCAGCACGATGGCCGGTGCGGTGGGCGGTGCGACGTCGAGCGAGGCGACATCGACCTCGCCCGCGAGATCGCGGCCTTCGCCCATGTAGAGGCCCGGCTTCGCGCCGATGAAGGTGAGCGTGTGCGTGGCGGCGACTGCGACGCCCGCGCCGACGATCTGGCCCGTATCGCTGTCGAGCCCGCTCGGCACATCAAGCGCGAGCACGCGGCCGCCGCTGCGCGTATGCGCGGCGATGCGCGCGGCCTGCTCGGCGAATACGCCGTCGAGCGCACGGCCCAGACCGATGCCGAACAGCCCGTCGACGATCCATACATAGTCGTCCAGCGAAGCGGGCGGCGTGGCCGACAGCGGCACGCCGGCTGCGCGCGCGAGGCCGAGCGCCCATTGCGCATCGTCCGGTTTCACCGGCGCCGGCATCCACGCCTGCGTCGCGACGCCGAGTTGCTGCAGGTGTGCGGCGGCAACCAGCGCATCGCCGCCATTGTTGCCTGGGCCGACCGCGAACCAGACGGGGCGGTCGTCGCCGGCCATGCGCTCGGACAGCCAGTGCGCGGCGGCGGCGCCGGCGCGGCCCATCAGCGTATGCGGCGGCAGCGCCGCCGCGGCGGCGGCTTCGGCCGCGCGCAGGTCGACAACGCGCAGCAGCGCGATCGGATCGGAATCGGGGAGCGGGCGGGTGACGGTCATCGCGGGGTCGTGGCGGCTGGCAAGGAGGCCGCCGGGGCGAGCCCGCGGCGGTCAGGTCGTGAAGCGCCCGGCGCGCAGGGCGGCGAGCGTGTCGGCGGGCCAGTGCTGCACGTCGCCGCCGAGGTAATCGGTCACCACTTTAGCAGAGCCGCATGCGAGCCCCCAGCCGGCCGGGCCGTGCCCGAAATTGACGAACACGCGCGGATGCGGGGTCGGACCGACGACCGGCAGGCCGTCCGGCGACAACAGCTGCGTGCCTTGCCACGACAACGCGGCCGAGATCTTCGCGGCACCGGGCACCCAGTCGTGGACAGCCTGGCCGAGCAGCGCGAGCGCGGCCTCGGACAGCGGCGCGGCGAGCGGTTTCGCGGTGTCGGGCAGGCTCTGCAGCACGGCGCCGCCGCCGACGCGCAGCCGCTGGTGGGTGCGCGTGATCGAGATCCGCTTGATCGAATCGATGACGTTCAGGTGCGGTGCGTGTTCTTCGTAGGCGACCGGCGCGGTGAGGGTGTGGACGCGCACCGGGTGCAGCGGCAGGCGCCAGCCGAGCCGGTCGAGCAGCGGCAGGCTGCCGGCGCCGGCGGCGACCACGATCGCGTCGGCGGAAATCACGTCGACCTCGCGTGCGTTCGACGCGCGCCGGTCGCCGGGCGGGACGAGCTCGACCGCGGCGCGGCCGGTGTCGACGCGGATCGCGGCGACTTCCGCGCCGAAGCGGAACTGCACGCCGTGCTCGTCGAGGGTCTGCTTGACCAGTTTCGCGAACAGCGGGCAATTCCCGGTGCGCTCGGTCTCGAGCAGCACGCCACCGGCGAAGCCGGGCTCGGCCGGCACCGACGGCTCGAGCGCCGCGCATTCGTCGGCGGAAAGCAGGCGGTAAGGCTGGTCGAGCGTGCGCAGCAGGTCGAGCGCGGGCTGCATCGCGTCCCAGTCGCGCGGATCGCGCACGACGTGCAGGATGCCGGGCTTCTGCTCGAATTCGAGTTCAAGGCGCGTCTCGATGTCGGCGAGCGTGTCGCGCGACGCGTCGATCAGCGGGCGCAGCCGCGCGTACTGGGCGGCGAACGCGTCGGGTTCGCGCAGCGTGCCGAGCTGCTTGACGAAGCGGCGCACGCCGCCGTTGAAGCCCGGCTTGTAGACGATGCCGCTGTCGCGCGGCTGGCGCTGGCGCATGAAGGTCGGGCCGAACCAGACATCGAGCGGGCTCGGCAGCAGTGCGCCGCCGTCGCCGTAGGTTGCACCCTGCGCGACGGTCGCGTGGCGTTCGACCACGCATACGCGATGGCCGGCCGCGCGCAACTGGTAGGCGGTGGCGACGCCGCTGATTCCGCCGCCGATGACGATGACATCCATGGATTGCTTCGATGACGGGCGGCGCGCAGGCGCCGCCCGGTGAGAATTCGCTGAGGGCCCCGGCCCGGTGAACCCGGAATGATAGCGCCAAAATCACGGGAACCGGCGCCGGGCGAGCACCGACCGTGCGGCCGCGCCACGGCCGCCGGCTGCGGCGCCCGCGCGGGGCGGCCCGGCGGGCGTGCCGTACGCGTCGCACCCCGCGGCACCGTTGCGGTGCATGCATGCTACCGACAGGCCGGTCTTGGGCGACCGACTTCCGGGTATAATTACGGCCTTCCTTTCGCCCCACGTCGCCACCTCGCGCGACTCATCGACGTCAGTCCAGCCCATGGCTCACTTCTCGTGTTTTCCCGGCGCTTCGGCCCTCTCCGATTTCCGTCAAACCCGTCTGCTCGACACGCTCAGGCAAATCGACGCCAACATCGTCGCGGTGCGCGGGCAGTTCCTGCACTTCGTCAATGCGGCCGAGCCGCTGTCGGCCGACGACAGCGCCCGCATCGACGCGCTGATGCACTACGGCGCGCCGTTCGAGCCGGCGGCCGAGAAGGGCACGGCCGAGACCTTCGTCGTGCTGCCGCGCTTCGGCACGGTCTCGCCGTGGGCGAGCAAGGCGACCGACATCGCGCAGCATTGCGGCCTCACGCAGGTGCGCCGCATCGAGCGCGGCGTCGAGTTCACGGTCACGCTGAAGTCGGGCCTGCTCGGCGGCAAGAAGGCGCTGTCGGACGACGCGCGCGCTGCCGTGGCGGCCGCGCTGCATGACCGGATGACCGAAAGCGTGGTCGCGGCACGCGACGACGCGAAGCACCTGTTCGACGAACTGCCGGCCAAGCCGCTCGCGAGCGTCGACGTGCTGGGTGTCGGCCGCGGCGCGCTCGAACGCGCGAACGTCGAGCTGGGCCTCGCGCTCGCCGACGACGAGATCGACTACCTGGTCGACGCGTTCCGCAAGCTCGAACGCAACCCGACCGACGTGGAACTGATGATGTTCGCGCAGGCGAACAGCGAGCACTGCCGCCACAAGATCTTCAACGCGCAGTGGACGATCGACGGCGAAGCGCAGGACATGTCGCTGTTCGCGATGATCCGCAACACCGAGAAGCTGAACCCGCAAGGCACGATCGTCGCGTATTCGGACAACTCGTCGATCATGGTCGGCGCCGAAGCCGAGCGCTGGTTCCCGCGCAATGCCGGCGCGGCCGGCGAGCCGGGCGAGCGCTACGGCCGCCACACCGAGCTCACGCACACGCTGATGAAGGTCGAGACGCACAACCACCCGACGGCGATTTCGCCGTTCCCGGGTGCGGCGACCGGCGCGGGCGGCGAGATCCGCGACGAAGGCGCGACGGGCCGCGGTGCGCGCCCGAAGGCCGGCCTCACGGGCTTCACCGTATCGAACCTCGATCTGCCCGACGCACGCCAGTCGTGGGAAAACGCGCGCGACGCGGCCCAGCCGGTCGGCGAGCGCAACCCGAACGATGCGCACGGCCCGTACGGCCGTCCGGACCGGATCGCGTCGCCGCTGCAGATCATGATCGACGGCCCGCTCGGCGGCGCCGCGTTCAACAACGAATTCGGCCGTCCGAACCTCGGCGGCTATTTCCGCGTGTACGAGCAGAACGTCGGCGGGAAGGTGCACGGCTATCACAAGCCGATCATGATCGCGGGCGGTCTCGGCAACATCGCCGACCAGCATACGCACAAGCACGACGTGCCGGCAGGCTCGCTGCTGATCCAGATCGGCGGCCCCGGCATGCGGATCGGGATGGGCGGCGGCGCCGCGAGCTCGATGGCGACCGGCGCGAACACGGCCGAACTCGACTTCGACTCGGTGCAGCGCGGCAACCCCGAAATCGAGCGTCGCGCCCAGGAAGTGATCAACGGCTGCTGGCAGCTCGGCGCGGAAAACCCGATCCTGAGCATCCACGACGTCGGCGCGGGCGGCCTGTCGAACGCGTTCCCCGAGATCGTCGACGGTGCGGGCAAGGGCGCGCGCTTCGAGCTGCGCAAGGTCGCGCTCGAGGAATCCGGCCTGTCGCCGCGCGAAATCTGGTCGAACGAAGCGCAGGAGCGCTACGTGCTGGCGATCGCGCCGGCCGACCTGCCGCGCTTCGAGGCGATCTGTGCACGTGAGCGCTGCCCGTTCGCGGTGGTCGGTGTCGCGACCGACGAACGCCAGCTGAAGCTCGTCGACGACGAAGCGACGGGCGCCGACGAATACCCGGTCGACATGCCGATGGAAGTGCTGCTCGGCAAGCCGCCGCGCATGCATCGCGACGTCACGCGCGTGGCGACCGAGCGCGCACCGGTCGACGTGACGGGCATCGCGCTGTCGGAAGTGGCGGTCGACGTGCTGAAGCACCCGACGGTCGGCAGCAAGTCGTTCCTGATCACGATCGGCGACCGTTCGGTCGGCGGTACGTCGGTGCGCGACCAGATGGTCGGCCCGTGGCAGGTGCCGGTGGCCGACTGCGCGGTCACCGCGCTCGACTACGCGGGCTTCAAGGGCGAGGCGATGACGATGGCCGAGCGCACGCCGCTCGCGGTGATCGACGCGCCGGCATCGGGCCGCATGGCGGTTGGCGAGGCGATCACGAACATCGCGAGCGCGCCGATTGCGTCGCTCGACAAGCTGAAGCTGTCGGCGAACTGGATGGCCGCATGCGGCACGGCCGGCGAGGACGCCGCGCTGTTCGACACGGTCAAGGCGATCGGTATGGAGCTGTGCCCGGCACTCGGGATCGGCATCCCGGTCGGCAAGGATTCGCTGTCGATGAAGACGAAGTGGGACGAGCAGGGCGTCGCGAAGGAAGTGGTGTCGCCGGTGTCGCTGATCATCTCCGCGTTCGCGCCGGTCGAGGACGTGCGCCGCCACCTGACGCCGCAACTGCGCCGCATCGCCGACGCAGGCGACAGCGTGCTGATCGCGATCGATCTCGGCCGCGGCAAGAACCGGATGGGCGGCAGCATCTTCGCGCAGGTCACGCAGCAGGTCGGCGACACGACGCCGGACGTCGACGACGCGGAAGACCTGAAGCGCTTCTTCAACGCGATCCAGTCGCTCAATGCGCAAGACAAGTTGCTCGCATACCACGACCGCTCCGATGGTGGCCTGTGGGCGACGGTGTGCGAAATGGCATTCGCGGGCCACGCGGGCGTGTCGCTGAACGTCGACATGCTGACGCTCGACCCGAATCACGAATCCGACTACGGCGACGCGAAGGACTGGGCGAAGCAAACGAGCGGCCGCCGCGACGATCGCACGCTGCGCGCGCTGTTCTCCGAGGAACTCGGCGCCGTCGTGCAGGTGCGTGCGTCCGACCGTGACGCGGTGCTTGGCGCGCTGCGCGAATTCGGCCTGTCGGCGTGCTCGCACGTGATCGGCTCGGTCAACGATCGCGACGTGATCGAGGTGTACCGCGACGCGAAGAAGATCTTCGACGCACCGCGCACCGAACTCCATCGTGCATGGAGCGAAGTGAGCTGGCGCATCGCGCGCCTGCGCGACAACCCCGCCTGTGCGGATGCCGAATACGACGCGCTGCTCGACGTGGCCGATCCGGGCATCTCGCCGGTGCTGAGCTTCGATCCGGCCGACGACATCGCCGCGCCGTTCATCGCGACCGGCGCACGGCCGCGCGTCGCGATCCTGCGCGAGCAGGGCGTGAACTCGCATCTGGAAACGGCCTACGCGTTCGATCGCGCGGGCTTCGATGCACACGACGTGCACATGAGCGACCTGCTCGCCGGCCGTGCGACGCTCGCCGATTTCGCGGGTGCGGTCGCCTGCGGCGGCTTCTCGTACGGTGACGTGCTGGGCGCGGGCGAAGGCTGGGCGAAGACGGTCCGCTTCAACGCGAACCTCGCCGACATGTTCTCGGCATTCTTCGCGCGTCCCGACACGTTCGCGCTCGGCATCTGCAACGGCTGCCAGATGCTGTCGAGCCTTGCGTCGATGATCCCGGGCGCGGAAGCGTGGCCGAAGTTCACGCGCAACAAGTCCGAGCAGTTCGAGGCGCGCTTCTCGTTCGTCGAAGTGGAGAAGTCGCCGTCGATCTTCTTCGCGGGGATGGAAGGCTCGCGGATTCCGGTCGCGGTTGCGCACGGCGAAGGCTACGCGGACTTCTCGCAGCAGGGCGACATCGATCGCGTCGCGGTCTCGATGCGTTTCGTCGATCACCGCGGTGAAGCGACCGAGCGCTATCCGTTCAACCCGAACGGCTCGCCGGCCGGCATCACGTCGGTCACGACGGCCGACGGCCGCTTCTCGGTGCTGATGCCGCACATGGAGCGCGTGCATCGTACGGTCGCGATGAGCTGGCACCCGGAAAGCTGGGGTGAAGCGAGCCCGTGGATGCGCGTGTTCCGCAACGCGCGCCGCTGGATCGGCTGATCGGGATGATGTTCGACCCGAACGCGCCGGTCGAGGTCGTCACGCTGCGCGACGCGCGCGCGAGCGAGGCAGACGCGATCGGCCGCGTGATCGCCGCCGCGTTCGCGGGCGAGCCGGAAGGCGGGCAGTTCGAACGGCGGATCGTCGAAGCATTGCGTGCGGACGGTGCGTTGAGCGTCTCGCTCGTCGCGGAGCGCGACGGCCGCCTGATCGGGCACGTTGCATTCTCGCCGGTGTCGATCGGCGGCGAACCGTCCGGCAGCCAGGGCTGGTACGGGCTGGCGCCGCTCGCGGTACTGCCCGACTGCCAGCGGCAGAGCATCGGCGCGGGGCTGGTGCGCACGGGGCTCGACGCGTTGCGCCGGCTTGGCGCGCACGGCTGCGTCCTGCTCGGGGAACCCGCGTACTACACGCGCTTTGGCTTTGCGCCATCCGGCGACATCGTGTTTCCGGGCGTGCCGCCCGAGTATTTCCTCGCGCTGTCGCTCGACGATTCGGCGCCGCGGCCGGCGGGTGACGTTCGCTATCACGACGTGTTCTACCCCGCGTAGCGCAAGTTTGCAGCGCGAGTCGATCCGGCACACGGGAAAGGCCGCTCTTCGGAGCGGCCTTTTTCTTTTGGCGGAGGTGGGCCGCAGTGCATCGTGATGCGACGGCAGTCAGTTCGCGGGCAATAAAAAAGCCGCTCCGAAGAGCGGCTTTTCGATGCACGGGCGACGAGCGCCGGCGTTACTGGATTTTTGCCTGCTGGCGCAGACCTTCCTCGAACGCCTGCAGCTTCTGCTGCACGAGCTGCTGCGCGATCTGCGCCTTCACCTGATCGAACGGCGGCGGGGCGATGTCGCGGATGTCGTCGACACGGATGATGTGCCAGCCGAACTGCGTCTTCACCGGCGCGTCGGTCATCTGGCCTTTTTGCAGCTTCTGCGCGGCCGCTGCGAATTCCGGCACGTACGCCTTCGGGTCGGACCAGTCGAGATCGCCGCCGTTCTTGCCCGAACCCGGATCCTTCGAGTACTGCTTCGCGAGATCCTCGAACTTCGCGCCGGCCTTGATCTTCGCGATCAGGTCCTTCGCCTGCTGCTCGTTTTCGACGAGGATGTGGTGCAGGTGGTATTCGCGATTGCCGCCGGCGCCCTTGACGAGGTCGTCGTAGCGCGCCTTCACTTCGGCGTCGGTCGGCTGGTTCTTCTTCAGGAAGCTCTCGATCATCGAGCGCAGCACGACGGTCTGCTGCGCGACGGCGACCTGCGCCTTCACGTCCGGACGGTTCGGGATGCCTTCGCGGATCGCTTCCTGCATCAGGATTTCGCGGTTCACGAGTTCCTGGCGCACGGCCTGCTGCAGTTGCGGGCTGTCGGTCTGGCCTTGCTGGACGAGCTGAGCAACCATCGCGTCGGCGCGCGACTTCGGAATCGGCGTGCCGTTGACGACGGCGATGTTCTGGGCAAATGCCGGTGCCGCTGCGAAAGCAGCCGCCGCGACCCACAGGCGGGGGGATTTCAGGATCATCGGGAATTCCTAATGAGACTAGATTGAAGATTCGTTGAATTCTTCGGGCGTGTAAGCCACGATCGCGAGCGCGTGAATGCCGCGCTGCATCGCATCAGCGAGCGCATCATACACCAGCCGGTGCCGCGCGACGCGCGGCTTGCCCGCGAACGCGGCCGACACGATCGTGACCGTGAAATGGCCGCCGGCGGCCGCGCCGGCGTGGCCCGCGTGCTGCGCGCTGTCGTCGCGCACGGTGAGCGACAGCGGGGCGAGCGAGGCGGTGAGGCGCGCTTCGATCAGCGCGATGCGTTCGTCGGGCGACGCGTGGAGAAAGGCGTCCGTCATGTCATTCGTCCTTCAGGTATTTCGTGAGCCACAGGCTCTGCAGGATGATGAATACGACCATCGCTCCCGTCGTGCCGAACAGCTTGAAGTTCACCCATTGCGATTCGGTAAAGTTGTGCACCACGTACAGGTTCGCGACGCCGAGCACCGCGAAGAACAGCGCCCACGCTACGTTCAGCTTGTCCCACACGGGGTGCGGCAGCGTGAGCTGCTTGCCCATCATCTTCTCGATCAGGTTGTTGCCGAACGCATAGCGCGCGGCGAGCAGCCCGATCGCAAACAGCCAGTACAGCACAGTCGGTTTCCATTGAATGAATTTCTCGTCATGCAGGACGAGGGTGGCACCACCGAAAACGACGATCACGCCGAGGCTGACCCACAGCATCGTGTCGACCTTCCGGTGCCGGAAGGCGACCCACGCGACCTGGGCCAGCGTCGCGACGATCGCGACGGCGGTGGCGGTAAAGATGCCCCAGACCTTGAAGGCGGCAAAAAACAGGATGATCGGAAACAGATCGAACAGGAATTTCATGGCGCTCGCAGCTGCGTGAAAGGCCGCTTGCGCGGCCTTTCACCGTTGTAGGGACCCGCCAGGCACCGCTGGAGCGGATCGGGCGGCGGCAAGGGCCGCCCCGCGGATCCGTCCGGCGCCGCTCATTCGTTTTCGGGTCGGGACTCGAAGTTTAACGCAGCCGAATTGATGCAGTACCGCAAACCGGTCTGGTCGCGCGGGCCGTCCTCGAACACGTGGCCGAGATGCGCGCCGCAGTGATTGCAGCGCACCTCGACGCGCACCATCCCGTGCGAGTAGTCGACCTTTTCGTCGATCACCTCGCCGTTGAGCGGCTTGAAGTAGCTGGGCCAGCCGCAGCCCGAGTGGAACTTGGAACCGGATTCGAACAGCGGCGTGCTGCAGACGACGCATTTGTAGATGCCGTCGTCCTCGGTGTCGGTGTATTCGCCGGTGAATGCGCGCTCGGTCGCCGCATGCTGCGTGACTTCATACTGCATCGGCGTGAGCCGGCGGCGCAGCTCGGCGTCGTCCTTCTCGTACGGGAAGGTCTTGTCGTCGGAATCGTGGGACATGTGGGGTTCTCCTGATCGGTCGGTCGATACGCGCGGGTTGGGGCTCAGGACGAGCAGCTCACTTCGAGCGAACCAGCCCAGTCGGGCGGCAACGCCGCGTACGCTTCATGCTCCGGTTGTTCGTCGAACGGCCGGCGCAGGATCTGTGCGAGCCGCTCGACTTCCGAAAAATCCTTTTCCTTCGCGCGCCGGATCGCGACTTCGGCCAGATGGTTGCGCAACACGTATTTCGGGTTCACGCGATTCATCGCGGCCGCGCGTGCCGCGTCGTCGCGTGTTTCCTCGGACAGCCGCGCGCGGTAGAGGTTCGCCCACGCATCGAACGCGTCGCGGTCGATGAACAGGTCGCGCACCGGTGCATCGCGGCTCGCGTCGTGCTTCGAGATCTGCGCGAGCCGGCGGAACGTCAGCGTGAAATCCGCGTGGCTCGCATGCATCGTCTCGAGCAGCTTGTTGGCGAGTTCAGCATCGTTCTCGCGTTCGAGCTCGAGGCCGAGCTTCGCGCGCATCGCGCGTTCGAGCGCGGGGCCGAAACGTTCCGGGAATTTCGCGAGCACGGCCTGCGCGTCGTCCACCGCGCGCTCGGCGCGCGCATCGTCGTCGGCGATGCCGTGCTGCAGCCCGATCAGCGGCAGCAGCGCCTGCGCGAGGCAGTAGCAGTTCCAGTGCGCGATGCGCGGCTGCATCCGGTACGCATAGCGGCCGCTCGTATCCGAGTGGTTGCAGATGTGGTTCGCGTCGAACGCATCGACGAAGCCGAACGGGCCGTAGTCGATCGTCACGCCGAGGATCGACATGTTGTCGGTGTTCATCACGCCGTGGCAGAAGCCGACGGCCTGCCACTGTGCGACGAGATCGGCCGTGCGCAGCGTCGCGGCTTCGAGCAGCGCGAGGTACGGATCGTCGGCGCGGCGGCAATCCGGATAGAAGCGGTCGATCACGTGATCGGCGAGCTGGCGCAGCAGGTCGGGGCGATCGTTCGAGAAGAAGTGCTCGAAGTGGCCGAAGCGCACGAAGCTCTCCGACACGCGCGTGACGACGGCCGACGTCTCGATCTCCTCGCGCACCACCGGCTGGTCGGAGCCGATCACCGTCAGTGCGCGCGTGGTCGGGATGCCGAGGTGATGCATCGCTTCCGAACACAGGAATTCGCGGATCGACGAGCGCAGTACCGCGCGGCCGTCGCCCATCCGCGAATACGGCGTGCGGCCGCTGCCTTTCAGCTGCAACTCGTAGCGGCGGCCGTCCGTGCCGGTGCGCTCGCCGATCGTCAGCGCGCGGCCATCGCCGAGCTGGCCGGCCCACACGCCGAACTGGTGGCCGGAATACACCGATGCGTACGGCATCGCGTTCGCGGGCCAGTCGCGCGTCGGGTTGCCGGCGAACAGCTCGGCGAAGCCGGGCTGCGCGGCGATCGACGGCGGCAGGTCGAGCAGTTGCGCGACTTCGCCGGAAAAGCCGACGACGTACGGCGCGGCAAGCGGCGCGGCCGGCAGCCGCGTATGGAACGCGTCGCCGAGCGCGACGAACGCGCCGACGGCGGGCTCGCCGAGCGTGGCGGCGAGGTCGGGGAGGGTGTCAGCCGGATCGGCTGCGCTTCGGGAAAACGACATGTTGAGCGCCTCTGGGTAAGCCGATATTGTAAGGCGGCGCCGCGCCGCCCGCATGGTGGCCCGCGCACCGTGCGCCACGCCCGTCCGGGGCCGCTGACGGGCGCGCTGCAGAGGCACCGATTCGCATCCTCACGGAGAACAAGACGATGGGTAAGCCGTTGCTGGGCCAGATGATGGACATGCCGTTGCTGGTGTCCTCGCTGATTTCTCATGCCGCTCGGCATGCCGGCGACACGGAGATCGTGTCGAAGCGCGTGGAAGGCGATCTGCATCGCTACACGTACCGCGATTGCGAACGCCGCGCGAAGCAGCTGGCGCAGGCGCTCGCGCGGCTCGGCGTCGAAACCGGCGATCGCGTCGGCACGCTCGCGTGGAACGGCTACCGGCATCTGGAAGCGTATTACGGGATCGGCGGCATGGGCGCCGTGTGCCACACGATCAACCCGCGCCTGTTCCCCGAGCAGATCGCGTACATCGTCAATCACGCGGAAGACAGATACGTCTTCTTCGACATCAATTTCGCACCGCTCGTCGATGCCATCGCGCCGCAATGCCCGCACGTGAAGGGCTGGGTCGCGATGACGGACGCCGCGCACCTGCCGTCCGGCACGACGCCGTTCCTCTGCTACGAAACGCTGGTCGAAGCGGAGGACGGCCGATACGACTGGCCGCGCCTCGACGAGCAGCAGGCGTCGGGGCTCTGCTACACGTCGGGCACGACCGGCAACCCGAAGGGCGTGCTGTATTCGCACCGCTCGACCGTGCTGCACGCGTACGGCGCCGCGCTGCCCGATGCGATGAACCTGTCCTCGATGGACGCCGTGCTGCCCGTCGTGCCGATGTTCCACGTCAACGCGTGGGGGCTGCCGTACGCGGTGCCGCTCACGGGCGGCAAGCTCGTGCTGCCCGGCAAGGACCTTGACGGGAAATCGCTGTACGCGCTGATGGAAGCCGAGCGCGTGACGTTCTCCGCGGGCGTGCCGACCGTGTGGCTCGGCCTGCTCAACTACATGCGCGAAGCCGGCGTGCGCTTCTCGACGCTGAACCGCACGGTGATCGGCGGCTCCGCGTGCCCGCCCGCGATGCTGCGCACCTTCGAGGACGAATACGGCGTGCGCGTGATCCACGCATGGGGGATGACGGAACTGTCGCCGCTCGGCACGCTCGCGAAGCTCAACTGGGCGCAATCGCAGCGGCCGCTCGACGCGCAGCGCAAGCTGCTCGAGAAGCAGGGGCGGGTGATTTGCGGCGTCGACATGCGCATCGTCGGCGAGGACGGCCACGAGCTGCCGTGGGACGGCGTCGCGTTCGGCGAACTGCAGGTGCGCGGCCCGTGGGTGATCGACCACTACTTTCGCGGCGATACGTCGCCGCTGTCGGACGGCTGGTTCCCGACCGGCGACGTCGCGACGATCGACCCCGACGGCTTCCTGCAGATCACCGACCGCAGCAAGGACGTGATCAAGTCGGGCGGCGAGTGGATCAGCTCGATCGACATCGAGAACGTCGCGATCGCGCACCCGGGCGTGGCCGAGGCGGCCTGCATCGCCTGTGCGCACCCGAAATGGACCGAGCGCCCGCTGCTCGTCGTGGTGCCGCGCGAAGGGGCGAACCTGACCCGTGACGCGCTGCTCGCGTTCTACGACGGCAAGGTTGCGAAATGGTGGATTCCCGACGACGTCGTGTTCGTCGAATCGCTGCCGCACACCGCGACCGGCAAGCTGCAGAAGCTGAAGCTGCGCGAGACGTTCCGCGATTACGTGTTGCCCACGGTGGTGTGCGAGCCGTAACGCCGGGCCCGGGCCGGAAGCGGCCCGCAAAGCGGTCGCCCGATCCGTCCCCGGATCGGGAACAAAATTCAAATTGAACGACCGTGCTTTTTCGTTGTATGCTGCCTCAGTTCATTCGGACATGCGGCTGTTCGACCGCGCACAATGAAGCGCAGCCACCCCGGCGCGCGATGCATGGAGGCAGGCAGATGGCAGTGGATTACTCGACTCGCGACGGCGTGGCCGTTCTTACGCTCAACAATCCGCCCGTCAACGGGCTCGGCCTGTCGACCCGTCAGGGCGTCATGGACGCGCTCGATCGCGCCGCGCAGGACCCGTCGGTCACGGCCATCGTGCTGACCGGCGCGGGACGCGCATTCTCGGGCGGCGCCGACATCACCGAATTCAATACGCCGAAGGCGCTGCAGGAGCCGACGCTGCACACCGTGATTCGCGCGGTGGAGGCGAGCGCGAAGCCCGTCGTCGCGGCGCTGCACAGCGTCGTGATGGGCGGCGGCCTCGAGCTCGCGCTCGGCGCGCACTACCGTGTCGCGGCACCCGGCGCGCAGGTCGCGCTGCCCGAAGTGAAGCTCGGCCTGCTGCCGGGCGCGGGCGGCACGCAGCGCCTGCCGCGCGCGGTGGGGCTCGAAACCGCGCTGAACATGATCGTGTCGGGCGCGCCCGTGCCGTCCGAGCAGCTCGCGAAGAGCGGGTTGTTCGATGAAATGGCCGACGGCGACCTGCTCGATGCGGCCGTCGCGTTCGCGCGCAAGGTCGGTGCGCAGAACGGGCCGCATCCGCGCGTGCGCGATCGCAAGATCGACCATGCGAACGCAGCGGGCTTCATCCAGTTCGCGCGCAATTCGGCCCGGGCCGCCGCACCGAATTTCCCCGCGCCGCACAAATGCATCGACGCGGTCGAGGCCGGCGTGCTGCACGGCTTCGACAAGGGCAGCGTTGCCGAGCGCGAGGGTTTCGTCGCGCTGATGATGACGCCGGAAAGCCGCGCGCTGCGGCATGCGTTCTTCGGCGAGCGCGCGGCGAGCAAGATTCCCGACGTGCCGGCCGATACGCCGCTGCGCGAGATCCGCCGCGTCGGCGTGATCGGCGCGGGCACGATGGGCGGCGGGATCGCGATGAACTTCGTCAACGCAGGCCTGCGGGTCACGCTGCTCGAGACGAAGCAGGACGCGCTCGAGCGCGGCGTGGCGACGATCCGCAAGAACTACGACGCGCAGGTGAAGAAGGGCAAGCTCACGCAGGAGAAGCTCGATGCGCGCATGGCGCTGATCACGCCGACGCTGTCCTATGACGACCTGAAGGACGCCGACCTGATCGTCGAGGCCGTGTTCGAGGAACTCGGCGTGAAGGAGCAGGTGTTCACGAAGCTCGACGAAGTCGCGAAGGCGGGCGCGATCCTCGCGTCGAACACGTCGACGCTCGACGTCGACAAGATCGCGGCGTTCACGAAGCGCCCGCAGGACGTCGTCGGCATGCACTTCTTCAGCCCGGCGAACGTGATGAAGCTGCTCGAGGTCGTGCGCGGCGCGCAGACCGCGAAGGACGTGCTCGCCACCGTGATGGCCGTCGCGAAGAAGATCCGCAAGACGGCGGTCGTGTCGGGCGTGTGCGACGGCTTCATCGGCAACCGGATGATCGAGCAGTACATCCGCCAGGCGCTCTTCATGCTCGAGGAAGGCGCGCTGCCCGCGCAGGTCGACCGCGCGATCGAGAAGTTCGGTTTTGCGATGGGCCCGTTCCGGATGAGCG
Organism: Burkholderia lata; assembly: GCF_902499335.1. GTDB lineage: Bacteria > Pseudomonadota > Gammaproteobacteria > Burkholderiales > Burkholderiaceae > Burkholderia > Burkholderia lata_B. Next base: position 181,016 of record NZ_CABVQK010000002.1, read on the forward strand.
ACCTCGCCGGCAATGACATCGGCTGGGCGATCCGCAAGCGCCGCTACGTCGAGCAGCCCGGCCTGCAATACTCGAAGATCGCCGACCGCCTGTGCGAGCAGGGCCGCTTCGGCCAGAAGACGGGCGCCGGCTGGTACGACTACGTGCCGGGCGAGCGCAAGGCAAAGCCGTCGTCGCTCGTCGACGAGCTGGTCGTCGCGTATTCGAAGGAGCGCGGCGTCGAGCGGCGCAAGATCGGCGACGACGAGATCGTCGAGCGGCTCGTATTCGCGCTCGTCAACGAAGGCGCGAAGATCCTCGAGGAGAAGATCGCGTCGAAGGCGTCCGACATCGACATGGTCTACCTGACCGGCTATGGCTTCCCGCTGTGGCGCGGCGGCCCGATGCTGTACGCGGACGTGGTCGGCCTCTACAACGTCGAGCGCGCGATTCGTCGCTACGCGGCCGCGCCGAACGGCGACGCATGGCAGCTCGCGCCGTCGATCGCGGAGCTCGCGAAGGCCGGCCGCGGGTTCAACGGCTGACGCGCCGGATCGCGGCGCGACGCATACCCGGAGAAACGCAATGAAACGCACCGACGACGTACTGCTCGTGATCGACGTGCAATACGACTTCATGCCGGGCGGCGCGCTCGCGGTGCCCGACGGCGATGCCGTCGTGCCGGTGATCAACGCGCTGGCGCAACGCTTCGACCAGGTCGTGCTGACGCAGGACTGGCACCCGCGCGAGCACGTGTCGTTCGCGGCGAACCATCCGGGCCGTGAACCGTTCTCCACGCTCGCGCTGCCATACGGCGAGCAGGTGCTGTGGCCGGTGCACTGCGTGCAGGACACCGACGGCGCGGCGCTGCATCGCGATCTCGACATCCCGCATGCGCGGCTCGTGATCCGCAAGGGCGGCGACGCGCAGGTCGACAGCTATTCCGCGTTCGTCGAAGCCGACCGCACGACGCGCACCGGGCTCGCGGGCTATCTGCGCGAGCTGGGCGCGAAGCGCGTGTGGTGTTGCGGGCTCGCGACCGACTATTGCGTCGCGTGGTCGGCGCTCGATGCGCGCGCGGCCGGGTTCGAAGCCGCGGTGATCAACGATGCGTGCCGCGCGATCGACCTGAACGGGTCGCTCGCCCACGCATGGCAGCAGATGCAGGCAGCGGGTGTCGCGCATGTGACGTCCGCGGGCGCGCGCCCGGCGGCGTAGCGCCTTCCCATTCGATTCAGGACTTGAAGCAGGACCGAAGGAGACTCGCATGACCGAAGCCGTAATCGTATCGACCGCCCGCACGCCACTGGCGAAATCCTGGCGCGGTGCTTTCAACATGACGCATGGCGCGACGCTCGGCGGCCACGTGGTCGCGGCCGCGCTCGAGCGCGCGAAGCTCGACCCCGCACGCGTCGAGGACGTGATCATGGGTTGCGCGAACCCCGAAGGCGCGACCGGCGCGAACATCGCGCGGCAGATCGCACTGCGCGCGGGGCTGCCCGTGACGGTGCCGGGGATGACGGTGAACCGTTTCTGCTCGTCGGGGCTGCAGACCATCGCGCTGGCCGCGCAGCGGATCATCGCGGGCGAAGGCGAAGTGTATGTCGCGGGCGGCGTCGAATCGATCTCGTGCGTGCAGAACGAGATGAACCACCACATGATCCAGGAAGGCTGGCTCGTCCAGCACAAGCCCGAGATCTACTGGAACATGCTGCAGACGGCCGAGAACGTCGCGAAGCGCTACGGCATCTCGAAGGAGCGGCAGGACGAGTACGGCGTGCAGTCGCAACTGCGGGCCGCGGCCGCGCAGGAAGCCGGGCGCTTTCGCGACGAGATCGTACCGATCACCGTGCTCGCGGGCATCGCCGACAAGGCGACGGGCCGCTTGTTCACGAAGGAAGTGACGGTGTCGGCCGACGAAGGGATTCGCCCCGACACGACGCTCGAAGGCGTGTCGAAGATCCGGTCGGCCGTGCCGGGCGGCGTGATCACCGCCGGCAACGCGAGCCAGTTCTCCGACGGCGCGTCGGCCTGCGTCGTGATGAGCGCCGACGCCGCGCAGCGTGAAGGGCTGCAGCCGCTCGGTGTATTCCGCGGCTTCGCGGTGGCCGGTTGCGAGCCGGACGAGATGGGCATTGGCCCGGTGTTCGCCGTGCCGAAGCTGCTGAAGCAGGCCGGGCTGAAGGTCGACGATATCGGCCTCTGGGAGTTGAACGAAGCGTTCGCGGTGCAGGTGCTGTACTGCCGCGACACGCTCGGGATTCCTGAGGATCGCCTGAACGTGAACGGCGGCGCGATTGCGGTCGGCCATCCGTACGGTGTGTCGGGTGCGCGCCTGACGGGCCATGCGCTGATCGAAGGCAAGCGGCGCGGCGTGAAGTACGTGGTCGTCACGATGTGCATCGGTGGCGGGCAGGGCGCGGCCGGCCTGTTCGAAATCCTCTGATCTTTGGCAGGGTGCGGCCGCGGTTTCGCTTCGGCGAGGCCGGCGGCCGCGACACGAATCGGCGCGACTGAACCACCATTCGAAACAATCGGGAAGCAAGAGGCGTGCGCCGCGCAATGCCGTTTCCCCTTACTTGTCAAACGAATTGCCCCACCTATACTTGCTCTGACATTTGCCTTTCGGCACGATGGGCCGGATCGTGCGTCGAGTGATCCGTGCCGCGAAGGTTCGAACCAACGCAGCAGACCGACCGGGGACCGAATGAGTACGACCTATGCAGCCGGGGAACCGCCGCGCGTCGTCAGCGCGGCCGCGAGGCTCTACGCGAAATGCCTGCTGATCGGATTCGCGTTGCTGCCTGCTTATCTGATCGCCTATCTGTGGTTCTTCAGCGACCCGCACGCCGTATTCGAGAGCCACGCGTTCCATGAAATCGCGATCGCGGCCGCGACCCTCGAGGGCGCATTCGTCACCTACGTGACGTGGGTGTGCTACCGGTCGTCCGGCGAGCCGTTGTTGCGCTGGCTGACACTTGGCTTTCTCGGCTTCGCGATGATCTATGCGCTGCACGGTGCCTTCACCGGGATGGCGCATCACAATATCTGGCTGTTCCTGCTGTACGGGCCCGCGTCGCGCCTCGTGATGTCGATCCTGCTGCTCACGGGCCTGATGTCGTATTCGCGTCCGCCCGACCGGATCGAGAAGCGCACGAGCATGCGCACGTGGCTGCCGTGGATCGTGTTCTTCGTGATCGTCAACGTGGTCGTGGCGTACATCGCGTATTCGCCGATCGCGGGCGCGCTGGGCACGCGGCTGTCGATGGAAGGCGGCGCGCTCGTGTTCTCGCTGCTGAACGTCGCCGTGCTGCTCGCGCGGCGGATCCGTTCGCCGCTGATGGTGATCTACGGCGTGTCGATCATGGCGTTCGCGCTGTCGTCGCTCGCGTTCATTCTCGGCAAGCCGTGGAATCACATGTGGTGGCTCGCGCACGCGATTTTCGCGGGCGGCTTCTTCCTGCTCAGCTACGGCGTCGTGCAGGCGCTCCAGACGACGCGCTCGTTCTCGGCGATCTACAGCCAGGAAGACCTGATGAGCCGGCTGTCGGAATCGATGGCGCGCACCGAAAGCGCGCTGCAGGAGCTGCGGCGCACGAACCAGAAGCTCGAATACATGGCCGCGACCGATCCGATGACGGGCGCATCGAACCGCCGGCAGTTCATCGCGCAGGTCGAGCGCGAGATGGTGCGGGCCGAGCGCGACGGCACGCCGTTCTGCCTGCTCGCGCTCGATCTCGACAATTTCAAGAACATCAACGATGCGTACGGGCACCAGATCGGCGACGAGGTGCTGCGCGGCGTCGTGCGCCAGTGCCTCGATGCGATCCGGCCGGCCGGCGGGCTCGCGCGGGTCGGCGGCGAGGAGTTCATGGCGCTGCTGCCGGACATGCCGCTCGAAGGCGCGCGGATGACGGCCGAGCGCGTGCGTTCGTCGATCGCGAGCTCGCCGTTCGGGCTCGATTTCAAGCGCGTGCAGGTGACGGTCAGCGTCGGCGTTGCGCAATACGGGGCCGACGGCAGCACGGTCGATGCGTTGCTGCGCGTGGTCGACGAACGCTTGTACCAGGCAAAGCGGGAAGGGCGGAACCGGGTCGTGGCGCGGTGACACGGGTTTGCACGGCACGCGGGCGCCGGTGACCGGACGCGGGACATTCGGCAGCTCGGGTGTACAGAGGCTGTGTCGAGCGCCTCGATCCTTGACGAAGCCCCGGAGGCGGTAACGCCCCCGGGGCTTTTGCATGCCCGGTCAGCACACGCCTGGCGATGCGTTACCGCGACGCCAGGGCCGCCGCGCTCTTCTTCGGCTGAGCATCCTGCATCCGCTGCGACGCCTGCCACCAGTACTTGCCCGCGCGCTGCTGCGGATCGCGGATCGCGAGATACGTCGTACTCCAGAGCTGCGCCGCGTTCGCCTCGGTGGCGTCCGCGCTGCGCGTGCCGAATGCATCGGTCTGGTACTGGCCGTTCACGTACGACCACGTCCACATCTCCGACGTGCGCATGTCGCGCCCGTTCGAGATCACCTGCCAGATCGTCTGCCGCGCCTGCGTGAGCAGCGTGCGTGTCGCGGCCGACAGGTCCTGGCGCGTGAGCTGGCGATCGAGCCCGGCCACCCACATCGCCTGCTGCCACGACCAGATCACCGTGCCGTGATACGCGGAACTCGTGAACTTCGGCCATAGCGCCTGGTTCGCATACGCCGGGTTCGCGATCAGCATGCCGGCATCGGTCACGAGCCCGGTCGGGAACGGCCGCGTGACGTCGGTGACGATGCGCTGAAGCTCGTCGTCCGGCGGCGTGCCGAACAGCAGCGCGAAACCGCCGTCCGAATTCATCACTGGAATCGGGTTGCCCTGCTGATCGAGCGACAGCGCGTAGAACGCCAGCGGCGTGCCCGGTGCGGTGCCGGCCGGCACGCCCGCGGACGGCGCATAGGCCGACACGTCGGTGGCTGCCTGCGCGGCCGGCACGCTGACCTGGAACAGCGGCGGCGCCTGCGTTTCCCAGGTGGCCGCCTGGTTTGCCGTGTTGACGAGCGTCGCGCGCTGTCCGGCATCCAGGTACGGATCGAGCAGGCCGCGCGTGAGGAACGCGTTCGCCGCGCGCAACGCGGCCGGCACGAGCACCGCGTTCACGTCGTACGGGTACACGCCGCCGCCGAGCCCGTCGGTGCTGTCACGCCAGTTGCCGACGATCTCGCCGGGCCGCAGGTGGATCAGGTTCGCGACCGACGGCTGCTGCGCGAACGGCTGCGCAGTCGTCGCGACGTGCAGCAGGTTGACGACCAGGCGGCTGCCGTTGGTCTGCCCGTCGCTGCCGCGCTGCGCGAGATACGCGGCCGCGCGGGCCTGGCCGCGCGTATCGTCGATCAGCCACGCGGCCGCGATCGGCGCGAGCAGGTAGTCGCTGTCGATCATCTTGTAGTCGTAGGTCGGCGTCGGATCGTTCGGCCGGCCGTTTTTCTGGTTGTCGACGAGGGCGAATTCGCCGATGCCTTCCTCGTGCGCGACCTTGCCGTCGGTCGACAGCCGGCTCAGCACCGACGACAGGCCTGCCTCGACCGCGGCGGGTTCGAGCACGGGCATCAGCATGCGTACCGAGATCAGCGTGTCGCGGCCGAAGTAGGTGTCGTACTGCCACGAGCCGGCCAGCAGCTTGTCGTGGAAGCTCAGGAACTCGAGCACGTTCTGGCTCACCGGGTCGGGGTTCACCGATGGCGCGAGCAGGTCGGCGCGCGTGATCGGCGACAACGGCGTCTCGCCCGACAGCGCATCGACATGCAGCCGCAGCGTGTGCGAGCCCGCCGGTGCGCTCAGGACGAGCTTGCCGCCCGCTGCCGGCGCGATGCTGCCGCCGTCGCGCAGCGTGATGCGCAGTGAATAGCCGGGCGCGCCGTCGATCCGGTCGCGTTGCCATTGCGCGGCGCTGCCCTGAACCGTCGGCGCGGTAAGGATCTGCTGCGGAATCGTTGCGCCGCCGTTGAAGTCACGCAGGAAGCGCACGTTGCTGAGCACGCCCTGGCGGATCGTCAGCGTGTTGGTGTCCACCGACACGTCGGCGCCGATGCCGTACAGCGGGCGGCCATGCGCATCGGGCGCCGACAGCGCGGACGGCGGCGTGTCGAGGCTCCAGTTCACCGGTTGCGCGGTGTCGTCGAACCAGAGCCCCGTGCCGCTGTTGCCGGCGGGGAAGACCACGAGCAGGCGCGGCTTCGTCGACGAACGCGCCAGCAGGTGCGCGGCGACCTTGTCCTGCCGGTAGAACGCGTTGATCTGGCCGCCGGTGTCCATCCGGAACGACAGCGCGGCGGCGTTCGACGGCGGGCTGCCCGATTTGACGTCGTCGTCGTTGCAGGCCGCGAGCAGGCCGGCGCAGATGAATCCGAGACACAGCGACTTCGCAAGGCGATGCATGTTGATGTCCCTCCTGATGACTGGTGATTTTTATGAGAATTATCGAATGAGCGGGTGCTCGGTCTCCTTCATCCGGTATTGCGGAATTCCTGGAAACTATTGAATTAATCCGGGCGTGCTTCAGGGGCGAATTGAATGGGAGATAACCGGTTGGCGGTTAATTCCGGAATTGAAAACAAAAGGAGGTACTGCACCGGATTGGGGTGAAAGACTTCTCTGCTGGGGTCCCGGTGCAGTGCCGGCGTTGGTGTGTGTGTGGCGTGAAAGGTGAAACGTAAGCTGTCGTAGGGGATTCTAAAGTTCGGATAAAGTCGAAGTCAATAATGATTTTATGGTTTTCGAATAATGTTCTGTTTTGAAGTTGCAATTATTGCTTGTTGGGTCGGTAAAATATGCGAATTCATGAGGGGGTGGGGTGCCGATTATCGATCTTGGTGAAAATCGATTGATAATCGATGTCCGTATTGGCGATTGATTCCGAACCGGGATTGAATCGTGACGTTTCGCCTGCTGCCGTGTCTCGGGCGGTGCAAGCGGTAGGTGCGGAATGCGGTGGATTCGGCAATACGGAACGGTGAGCAACCGGCGTTCCTGTGACGGGCCGGCGGGTGATCCCCTGAACCGGACTCCATGCGATCGCGTCAACGGTGTCGGCAAGTTTGGTAGGCTGGGGGCCCGCTACCGTTTACCGAATTGACGCGGTCGGTCATTGATGCGATTCGATATCCGTCTTTTGCGGGACTGACGATTTTGCGATAGAGCGACTCTTCATCGATGGTCGATGATGGTTGACGTCGCCTTCACTCCGGAGAATGCGCCGTGCTGCACGTGCCCGACGATTCAGTGGTCGTATTGGTTGATTTTCAGACGCGGCTGATGCCGGTGATCCACGAAGGGGCATCCGTCGTCGCGCAGGCTGTCCGACTTGCCCGTATTGCGCAGATAGTCGGGGTGCCGGTGATGGGTACCGAGCAGAGCCCCCTCCAGCTGGGCCGGAACGTACCGGAGATCAAGGATCTGTGCTCGAACACCGTCGTCAAGGATCATTTCGACGCGTGCGCGGAGGGCCTGGTCGATGCGTTGCCGGCCGGGCGCAATAGCGTGATCGTCGCCGGTTGCGAGGCGCACGTGTGCGTGCTGCAAACGGCGTTCGGGCTGTTGCGTAGCGGCCGCAAAGTCACGGTGGTCAGCGATGCCGTGGGGTCGCGCAAGACGATCGACCGGGATACGGGGATCGCTCGGCTCGGGGCGGCGGGGGCACAAATCGCGACGGTCGAGATGATCGGGTTCGAATGGCTGGGTTCCAGCCGGCATCCGCGTTTTCGCGATGTGCTGCGCCTGATCAAGTGAGTCGCGGCGCTTGTGCGCTGACGGAAACCGCGTTCATGGAGCCGGATGTGTAAATCTCGGGATACCGGCTATTGGAGGCGGCAGGTTGGGCCGGCTTGCTGCCGGCGGCCGCGGGCGGGATTCTCGCGTCGGCGGGCAACACGGAGAAGAATCGGGCACCGTGCGCGACCGCCCGTTCGCGCCCCTCCGACAGGGTGACGACAGTCCTCGTTGAACTGTCGCGCCGGCTCGAAACCTCGCCGTCGCGCGGGGCGAGGTTTCGCGGCCGCCGACGAAGTTCAGGCTGCTGCCTGAAGAGCTGAGCCGTGCTGATCGCCACCCAGGATATCGATGAGACTGGCCAACATCCGCGCCAATTCACCGGTCATCAGCGTGACATCCGAGTCGAAGCGTTCAGCGTCGTTCTGCGCGGTCGGATCCGCTGCTTCCTTGATCACGTCGAGCGGCGTAACGCGCTTGATCGTCAGCGACGGCGTCAGCACGAAGGAGATCCGGTTGTCCCAGGTCATCGCAAGGCGCATGCATTGTTTGCCGGCCTCGATGTGCCGACGCATGTCGTTCGCTTCCAGCGCGTGGCCGACGTATCGCACCGTGGCGCCGCCTTCGCCGCTCGAGCGCAACTCGGCATCCTGGTCCACGGTGAATCCGCCCGGCGCCTCGCCGGACAGCAGCCAATCCGTCATCGCGGCGACTGGCGAAAGCGCCACTTGAACACCGGCGAGCGGCAACTGATCGATCGATTTGACGAGCAGGCCGCGAATGTCGTCGGCAAGCGCCTGTGAGGCCGCATCGATGACGAGCCAGCCGTTCACCGTATCGATCCACACGCGGGTATCGCGGCGAATGGTGAACGCGCGCGGGAGCAGTTCGTCGGTAACCTGCTCCTTGAGTTCGCGCATTTGTTTTCGCCCGACCTTGAAGCCCTGCTGCTCCTCGACTTCAAGCGCGCGGGCCTTGGTCACCTGATTGACGACCGACGCCGGGAGCAGCTTCTTTTCGGCACGAAACGTCAGCAACATCTGCCGGTTGATCGAATACACGAGTGCGCCGTCGTCACGCGGCGACGCCCATCCGTGGCTCTGCATCTCGACGCTGTTGCCCGGCTGAAACGCGTGGGGCGCCAGCCATTTTTCCATCTGATCGGGGGTAACGGCCCAAGGTGCCGGAAGACGATGAAGCTGAAGGTTCTTGAACCACATAGGAGTACGGGCAAAGCGCACCATTCTATATGACGGTGATGCTTCCCGTGCGGATTCGGTCGCTCGATTTGACGGCTCAGATCGTTGACGGTTGTAGCGCTGGGTGGGTAACGCTTACCGAATTCGCGACGGAAGGGGAGCCACGCTCTTCGACCCGACGTATCAATCGGCGACGCGCGAACTAATCCGCCGCCGCAACGACGCAATCAAGACCGGGCGATCTCGAACGAAACAGGGCGACCGAGGAGCGCGCAGCACCACGCTTTCCGGTTGCCCTTGCAGTGTTTACGTCGATGGATCGGCAGTAAACACTGCTACCTACTTGTATGGGTAGCTGAACGAGTGGAGTTGGTCATCTTCAGTGACGACGGACCGGTGCGGTCGGAAAGTTCACTTGCGGGACCAACCCAATAGATGCCGAGAGTGATCACCTTACTAAAGTCGCAGGAAAACCGCATTGTCGCTCCGGAGGATAGCGTTCAATTAAAGCCCGAGAATGGCCTTGTCAACGATCGCTCGCCATTCGCTGGCAGTCACAGGCTGGACGGGAGATCGCCCCACGGACGCGCTTGAGATCACCACGTCAGGCTCCAAATCGAGCAACAATCTAAGACTGCTCTTCAAGTCAGATTTGCGTCCGCCAGCGAAAAACTGCACCCGCGTTCCCCAGGACTCGCCGTCGGGATAGATTGAATCGCCAGTGAAGAGATAGGTCTTGCCGTAGGGGGAGCGGTAGACGAAGCACGTGCTTCCCGAGGTGTGCCCCGGGGTTGGAACGACTTCGATATTGCCGAGATGCGTCTCATGCGTATCGAAGGTCACATCGACCTGGCAATAGGAATCGATGGCTTTGACCTCCGAAGCATGGCAGCACAGCGCGGAGCCGAACGTCTGCTTGATCGTCGCCAAAGCCGGTCCTGCCTCGTCCCGGTGGCTCAGGTATTGACGAACAACTCCACCCAGATCGCGAATCGGCTGCAGGTCCTCTTGCACACCCGTACCGTAAAACAGGATGTTGCCGTTCGGACGCGTGAGGAGGTACGCATGTGAAGTGACGCCTTGGAAAGGGTGTTCAGGTCGCGTCTGCCACAGATCTGGGAAGAGCTGTTTCATGGATTACGACTCGGAAGTCAGGATCGTCGCGCCGCGCCGAGGGGTTGCCTGTGCGGCAGACAGCGCTTCGATCGCATCACTGAGTGCGAATTCGCGGTAGTCGGCAAAGTTTTGCGGTGCCTGCCGCGTCATCTCGAACAGGTCTGCAATGTCGGACGCACGTTGCTCCGGCCGAGCGTTTGCAAACCATCCCGGAGCGTTCATGCCCGTCAGTGTCAACTGGCGCACGGCCATCGTGATGGTCGAAATCATCGAGGGTCGCGCATCGAGTCCGCCGTACGTCAGCAGGGTGCCACCGTCAGCCAACAGGTCGAGCAACTGGGTGGCCATTTCGCCACCGATCGGGTCAATCACTACGGACGGTGCCTGCCCGCATGCAGCGACTACATCATCGCGCCATCGGTCGCGCTCCGTGCTGACGACGGGAACGCCGTGCAAGCTTTGCGCGACGATAGCAGCTCCAGCGTCGCTGCGTACGACTGCGACCGTTTTGACGCCGCGCATTTGCGCAAGCGCAATCACGTTGCGGCCAACGCTGGACCCCGCAGCCGTGACAAGCAATGGTGATGCAGCGATACCAGCATGGCTATCGGCGGCCAATGCCGCGCGCATGAGTGCAGCTGCGGTGATACCGTTGATGATGATTTGACTGGCGGTTGTATCACTGATGTCGTCCGGAATTGGAGTGACTGCAGTGGCTGGCGCTACGACGTGCTCTGCCCACGTGCCATGTATCGGGAAGAGAATAACGCGCTTGCCCGGAACGATCCCTGTCGACGGATCGACGCCCGCGCCGACCTGTTCGACGACGCCTACACCATCACCGCCGGGTATAGCTCCCATAGGAGGGATCGGCGCCGGCACGATTCCCCGAACAAGCAAGCTGTCGATGGGGTGCACCATACGCTTGGTGACGCGCACTGTCACCTCATTGGGCCCAAGTTGATCCGGAGTATCAACTTCTTCGTAAGCGAGCACGTCGGCCGGATCTCCGTGACGTCGATAGACAACAGCTTTCATAAAAAATCCTTTGTATCAGTAGAGCACGCACGGATGGCGCCGCATTGTTCGGCGGTATCGCACGGCTTGCGGCCCTCAGCTATGTGTGCGAGGAGAGAGGAGCGGCCGTTGGGTTAGTGTCTCCCCGTATTAATTAGTTATCCTGTTTTAATGAATTGAGTTTTTGCAACACCGCCTCGGACAGTTCGAGTCGTGCTGCTTGCACGTTTTCACGCAGGTGGGACACTGACGACGTTCCTGGAATGAGCAGGATGTTGGGGGAGCGATGTAGCAGCCACGCGAGGGCGAGTTGCATTGGCGTTGCGCCGATCGACGCAGCCAACGTCGAAAGTGCCGATGACTGGATCGGTGAAAAACCGCCGAGCGGAAAAAACGGTACGTAAGCGATGCCCTTGCTCGCAAGTTCGTCGATGAGTGCATCGTCATTGCGATGAACCAGGTTGTAGTGGTTCTGTACGCAAACAATTCGCGTGATGCGCTCCGCTTCCGTGACCTGCAACGATGTCGCGTTGCTCAATCCGATGTGTTGAATGAGCCCTTGGCGTTGAAGTTCTGCGAGTGTGGTGACCTGTCTTTCGATCGACTCTTCACCGGGGCCGTCGACGGTGCCAATGATGCGAAGATTGACGACGTCGAGCATGTCAACCCCGAGGTTGCGCAGGTTATCGTGTACGCCGCGCCGAATATCTTCAGATCCCTGAGCGGGAAGCCACGCTCCGTCGCTGCCGCGCACGGCGCCGATCTTGGTCACGATTGTCAGATTGTCCGGATACGGATTGAGTGCTTCGCGGATCAACTGGTTCGCGATGTGCGGCCCATAGAAGTCGCTCGTGTCAATGTGATCGATCCCGAGCGCGACAACCTCCCGCAGCACGGCAAGAGCGGCGTCGCGGTCCTTCGGGGGCCCAAATGCGTTCGGTCCGGCCAGTTGCATGGCGCCGTAGCCCATGCGATGCACGGAGCGGCCTCCGAGCATAAAGGTGTCTCCAAGGCTGAAATCTGGCATTGCGCTCTCCGAGGCAGTTTCTGACAGCAACCAGTATGGAGACGGTTGCGTTGTTCGATAATCCCCTCTAGATTGAACGGGTCGTTAAAAATATTGCACAATGACCATGGAATTCAACGATCTGGCTGCATTTGTCTCCGTCGCCAATGCCGGCGGCTTTCGTGATGCGGCCCGAGTGTCCGGCGTATCGGCTTCGAGTCTCAGCATCGCGGTGAGGCGGCTGGAGTCGAAGCTTGGTATGCGCCTGCTGAATCGCACGACGCGCAGCGTCGCGCCAACTGAGGCAGGGTTGCGTCTACTCGCGCAATTGACGCCGCTGTTTGGTGAAATGGAAGCGGCGCTCGATGTCCTGAATGGCTTCCGTGACAAACCTTGGGGAACCCTGCGGCTAAACGTGCCGCCGAGTGCTGCGTCTATCGTTTTGCCGTCTGTTCTTGCGGCATTCATGAAACGCTATCCCGACATCCGTGTGGAGGTGGTCGTCGAGGATGGCTTCGTCGACCTGCTGTCGATCGGCTGTGACGCTGGCATTCGATACGACGAACGGTTGGAGCAGGACATGATCGCAATAGCAATCGGCCCGCGTGTACAACGTTTTGCTACTGCCGCCGCACCTGGCTACTTGGATGTTCATGGCCGGCCGTCCCATCCGAGTGAATTGCTATCCCACGCGTGTCTGCGTGGCCAGTTCGCAAGTGGGGCAAAGCCAACATGGAATTTCGAGCGCGACGGAGAGGTATTGCGGCTTGACCCGCCGGGATCACTTGTGGTGCGGCCTGGTAGCGCTGCAATGGATCTGATAGTTCGAATGGCGCTCCAAGGACTCGGTGTCGTTCACTTGTTCGAAGAGGCCTTGCGGCCACACTTCGACAACGGCTTGCTCGAACCGCTACTTGAACCATGGTGGCAAAGCTTCCCAGGGCCGTTTCTGTACTATCCCGGGCGTAGACATGTACCCGCACCGTTGCGAGCGTTCGTTGACTTTTTGAAGAACGATGAGGCGCCATCGGATGGCAGTTCTGTTTGATGCACGGCCCGATTCAAAAAGATCAAGTCGATCACAATGACATTCGGCGCGTGTTGGTCGGGTTTCACATTGAGACGGTGCCGCCGCAGTGGACCACCCGTGGGGGCGGTTGAGTGACTGAACGAAGCAAATTAATCATCTGTGGTGGAACGAAGCGGCGCAGCCAATCAGGCAGTTCGAATCAATGATGCCAAATTGGCTTACGGTGCGGGCATCTCGCGATGGAGTTGGGTGGGGGGGCAGTGCCAATTGAAGCGAGCGCCATCGATCAAGAGGCGGAGCTGGTCGAGTGCGAACGAGTCGGGTACGCATCGGCTCCGAGCACGTGCAGAATCTCGCCAAAGTGCCGCTCAGCCCACGTCTTCCGTTTCTTCTCCAGCCACTCGTCGCAGACTGCCCGAAAAGTTGCTTTGCCTTCGTTGATACGCGCCGACAGGACTTCCTGTCGCGCATGGGAAGGGTGCAGTCCCTTCTTGAAGAGTTCACGCGCACCGTCGCGTGCTGCACGCGCGTCTTGAAGGCTGATGGTGGGATATTCGCCGATCGCGAAGAGATTCTCTTTCCCGGCAATTCTGTATTTGTATCGCCAGAGCCTGGAGCCGGACGGCTTCACCAACAGATACAGTCCATTGCCGCCGGTAAGTTTGGTAGGCTTGTTGCCTGCCTTCGCTTGTCGGATCTTGATGTCGGTACATGGCACTGTGAAAAAGGGGGTATCGACTTTGGATGTTCGAGATGATCCCCCTTTTTATACCCCTTTTTTCTCGGCTGGACGCGATTTACGGCGAACGAGAGGGAACGGTGAAAGGGTGTAGGATGCCCGACTGGCAAGGGTTTGAGGCAAGCTGACGAACCAACACGAACAGGAGCAACCGAAGTGATCCGTCATATCGTCATGTGGAAGTTGAAAGAATCGGCCGAAGGCGCGACGCGCGCACAGAACGCGCTGAAGCTGAAGGAAAAGCTCGAAGGCTGCCGCGACCTCGTGCCGGGCACCCTGCAGATCGACGTCGGCCTGGCGACGCCCGGCCTCGACGCGACCGCCGACATCGTGCTCGTGTCCGATTTCGCGGACAAGGCCGCACTCGATGCTTACCAGGTGCACCCGGTTCACCAGGAAGTGAAGAAATTCGTCGTTGCGGTGGCCGAATCGCGCGAGTGCGTCGACTACATCGTCGACAGCGCACGATGAGCGACGCGGCAACCCCGACGGACGGCCCGTCGATCGAAAGCCCGTTCGTCGACATGCTCGGCGTGCAGCTCGTGTCCGCGAAAGACGGCGCAAGCGAGATTGTGCTGCCGCTCGAAGAGCGGCACATGAACACGTGGAGCATCGCGCATGGCGGCGTGACGATGACGCTCGCGGACATCGCGCTTGCGATGGCGGCGCGCAGCCTGACCGACGACGGTATCGGCGTCGTCACGGTCGAGATGAAGGTGAACTTCATGCAGCCGGGTCGCGGTGAGTTGCGCGCTTACGGGCGCGTGATGCATCGCTCGACGACGATGGCTTACTGCGAAGGCGAAGTGCGCGACAGCGACGGCAATTTCGTCGCGAAGGCGCTCGGCACGTTCAAGTACATGCGGCGGCTCGCGGTGGGCCGCGACATCAAGCGGCAACGCTCGCGCACCGCGCCGGACGCCCAGCCCGGCCCGAGCGACGCGTAAGCGCCCGGACGCACGGCCCTGCCTCTTCACAGGCAGGGCCGTTTTGTTTTGTGGCGTGCATGGGCCGCACCGGAATTTCGATACGCACGGCGCGTGACGCTCACCTGACGCGCGCATGGCATCATGCACGCTTGTCCGTTCACGGTGCCCAGCAGGCGCCGTCCCAATCGATGCCGCTGAATCCGAAGATCGCCCAGGTGCTCGACATGATCGAGCGCGCGAAACGTCCGTCCTATCATCACCAGACGCCGCAGCAGGCGCGCGCCGCGTACGAGAAGAGCGCGCCGATCCTCGACGTTGCATCGGCGGCGATGCATTCGGTCGAGGAATGCGTCGTGCCGACGCGCGACGGCCGCACGATCGGTGCACGGCTGTACCTGCCGGTCGCGCCGAGTCTCGCGGAGCCGCTGCCTGCGCTCGTCTACTACCACGGCGGCGGTTTCACGGTCGGCAGCGTCGATACGCACGATGCGCTGTGCCGGATGTTCGCGCACGATGCGCAGTGTGCGGTGTTGTCGGTCGGCTACCGGCTCGCGCCCGAACACAGGTTCCCGACCGCGGTGAACGATGCCGACGACGCATTGCAATGGCTGCATCGCGAGGCCGCCACGTTCGGCATCGATGCCGAACGGCTGGCCGTCGGCGGCGACAGCGCGGGCGGCACGCTCGCGACCGTCTGCGCGGTGCTCGCCCGCGATGCAGGAATTCGCCTGGTGCTGCAGATGCTGATCTATCTGGGCGTGACGGGCTTCCAGGACACGGAATCGCATGCACGGCTTGCAAACGGCTACCTGCTGACGCAGGACACGATCCAGTGGTTCTTCACGCAATACGTGCGCGATCGGGCGGACCGCGACGACTGGCGTTTCGCGCCGCTCGACGGCACGCGCGATGCGCCGTCGTTCGCGGGCGTTGCGCCGGCGTGGATCGCGACGGCCGAATACGATCCGCTGAGCGACGAGGGCGCCGCCTATGCGGACAAGTTGCGCGCGGCGGGCAACGCGGTCACGCTGGTCTGCTATCCGGGGATGATCCACGAATTCTTCAAGATGGGCGGCTACGTGCCCGAGGTACGGGCCGCGCATGCGGACGCGGTCGCGGCGTTGAAGGCCGCATTCGACGACGTTTGACGGCGGTTGTTTGGCGGCGTACGCGCCGTATGGGAGCTGCGATGACGAACGGCGTGGTGGAAACGGGCGACTGGACGGTACTGGGCGGCGACGCCGCGCGGATCCGCGATGCGGTGTTCGTGCGCGAGCAGCAGATTCCGCCGGAATGGGAGCTCGACGACGACGATCCGCTGTCGCTCCATGCGGTCGCGTACCGGGTCGATCCGGCAACCGGCGCACGCCGCGCGGTCGCGACGGGGCGGCTGCTGCCGTCCGGCACGATCGGCCGCGTCGCGGTGCTGGCCGACGCGCGCGGGCAGGGCGTCGGGTCAGCCGTGCTCGACGCGCTGCTGGATGCGGCGCGGCGCCGCGGCGAAATCGTCGTGCGGCTCTACGCGCAGGATTCGGCGGTGTCGTTCTACCTGCGGCACGGCTTCGCGGCGGTCGGTGAACCGTTCGTCGAAGCCGGCGTGCCGCACGTCGAGATGGCGCGCGCGCCTTAGCGCGGCGCCCGCTTGCGCGTTCAGCGCGGCGGCGTCGCGTCGAGGTCGAACGTGAACGCGCGCTCGAACGTGCCCGGGCGGACGGTGCGGTGCGAGCCGTCGTCGTCGCAGCGTTCCTTGATCTCGACCGTCAGCCGCACACCTTCCTTCATCGTGACGCGCAGCGCGGTCGTGCCGCGCGTGCCGTATTCGGGGGTCTCGATGAATGCGGCCGACAGCGCACGCTCGCGCTCGATCGGAATGCCCGTGTGCGGCAGTGCGTCGTCGTCCGCGACATGCGGGTCGCGCATCAGCGCGATTAGTTCATCGAGCGACGGGGTCGGATTGTCGGTGAGCAGCGTGCCGAGCTCCGCGCGCTTGCGCACCACTTTCGGCCAGGGCGTATCGAGCCGCGCATTCGACAGCGCATGCACGCCGGGGGCGATCGCGACAGGTGCGGCGACAACGCTTTCGCCCTCGGGCGCACGATTGCAGAACCACGCGAGTTCACGCCGCCGCCAGTCGCCGACGAGCAGGTTGAAGCCGTTGTAGACGGCCGCATGCTCGGCGAGCTGCTTGAGGTAGTCGAGCGGCGCGACGGAAGGGCCGCCGAGAAAATCGGACACGAGCTTGCCGCGGGTCGGTGCACCCGCGCGGATGTCGAACGGCGCGCGGTAGTTCGTCAGCGCGGCGAAACGGCCGTCGCGCGATACGCCAAGCCACGTGCCGCCCGCTTCGAGATCGCGGCCGGCCAGTACGCCCGGGACATCTTCCCACCACGAAAGCGGCGCGCTTGTCCGACGAAAGAACTCGTCGCGGTTGGCGGTGAGGGTAAAGACGGGACCGGCGGCGGCATCGGGCTGCCAGTCGAAGGCAATCAGACACATCGGGCGAATCTCTCGCAGGAAACATCGGGCGCCGGCTGTGACTCGCGAGCCGGCGCGCGAACGGGTTGTCAGTGCATCACGCTTCCGTCGGCCAGGCGTACGGCAGCGTATCGAACGCGAGCACCGGGCCGTCGGCCGAACCGAGGTGCACCGTGCCGTTGTCGAGCGCCGCGAGCTTGATCTCGACGAGCGCGTCGACACCGCCCGCGGGCGCAGCCGCCGCGTTGACGATCATCCCGCACGGCTGGCCGGGATCGTCGCTGTGGAACAGCTCGACGCCGGCATGCACGGTATCGGTCTCGCCGGCGACGTGCGCGAGCGCGGTGCGGCGCTTGATCGTGCCGCGGTACTGGCTGCGCGCGACGATTTCCTGGCCCGGGTAGCACCCCTTGCGAAAGTTAACGGCGCCGATCACGTCGAAGTTGACCATCTGCGGCACGAACTGTTCGACGGCAGGCTGCGTGATGCGCGGTTCGCCCGCGCGGATGTCGAGCCAGTCCCATACGGCCGGCGACACGACCGGCAGCGACCCGCCGAGCGCGGCGATGCGCGCGTCGACTTCCGCGCGCGGGCCGATCCACAGATAGCGCTTGCGGCCGGCCGCGTCGGGCACGCGGATCAGCGTGCCGGCGGGGCCGTCGACCTTCACGTGCACGCCGTCCGGCAGCGCGTCGAAGATGCCCGACAGCGCGTCGCGCACGTCGCCCGCGAAACCGACCACCGCGAGCGCGTCGCTCGCATCCGTCAGCTTCGCCTTTGCGCGCAGCACGAACATCGACAGCCGCTTCTGCACGGCGGGCTGCACGTCCTTCGACACCAGCAGACGCACGCCGTGGCCGGCGCGCCACGTGAGGAACGAGCCGAGAAGGCGCCCCTTCGGCGAGCAATAGCCGGACAGCCGTGCACTCGCGGCGTCGAGATGTTCGATGTCGTTGGTGAGCTGGCTGTGCAGGAACGTCGCGGCGTCATCGCCGGCCACGTCGATCACGCCGAACTGCGGCAGCGGCATGCAGGCGCCCGGCGCATCGAAATCGGCGGCGGACGGACGGGGGAAAACGGGGAGCGAGGCGGGTGCGGCCTGGACTGCCGGTGAAGCGAACGGTGTGCTCATGGAATGAGGGAACAGTCAACCCTGACTTTGACGGAGGCGAGCAAGTATTATATGGGTCTTACCTGAGTCACGTTTCCATGTCCCTACTGAAGAAATGCGCCGCGACGATCGTGGCGCTGGCCGTCGTTGTGGCCGCTGCCGGCGCGGGCGGCGGGTATTACTGGGCAACCCGGCCATTGCTGCTGGGTTCGGCATCGCTCGACGTCACGATCAAGCCGCGCAGCAGCGTGAAGAGCGTCGCGCTGCAGCTGAAGCACGGCGGCGTGCCGGTCGAGCCGCTCGGCTTCGTCGCGATGACGCGCGTGCTCGGGCTGTCGGGCCGGCTCAAGTCCGGCAACTATGAATTCAAGACCGGCATCACGCCTTACGAGGTCCTGCAGAAGATCGCGCGCGGCGACGTGAACGAATACGTCGCGACGGTCATCGAAGGCTGGACTTTCAAGCGGATGCGTGCGGAACTCGACTCGAACCCCGACCTTGCGCACTCGACGGCCGGCATGAGCGACACCGAGCTGTTGCGCGCGATCGGCGCGTCGGACAACGCGGTGCAGCGCGGCAGCGGCGAGGGGCTGTTCTTCCCCGATACCTATCTGTTCGACAAGGGCACGAGCGACCTGAACATCTACCGGCGCGCGTACCATCTGATGCAGACGCGTCTCGACGAGGCCTGGGCCGCGCGCGTGCCGGGCCTGCCGTACAAGACACCTTACGAAGCGCTGACGATCGCGTCGATCGTCGAGAAGGAAACGGGCCATGCGGCCGATCGCGCGTTCGTCGCGGCCGTGTTCGCGAACCGGCTGCGCATCGGCATGCCGCTGCAGACCGATCCGTCGGTGATCTACGGGCTCGGCGACGCGTACGACGGCCGCCTGCGCAAGCGCGACCTGCAGGCCGACACTCCTTACAATACCTACACCCGACGCGGGCTGCCGCCGACGCCGATCGCGTTGCCGGGCGTGGCCGCGCTGCAGGCGGCGATCAACCCGGCACAGACGAGCGCGCTCTATTTCGTCGCGAAAGGCGATGGCACGAGCGTGTTCTCGGACACGCTCGGCGACCACAACAAAGCCGTGGACAAGTACATACGAGGTCAATAATGGCGAGCGGTAAATTCATCACGTTCGAAGGCATCGACGGGGCGGGGAAGACCACCCACCTGCAATGGTTCTGCGAACGCCTCCAGGGCAAGTTGGCCGCGGCCGGCCGGCAGGTTGTCGTCACCCGTGAGCCGGGCGGCACGCAACTCGGCGAGAAACTGCGCGAGATCCTGCTGAACCAGCCGATGGATCTCGAGACGGAAGCGCTGCTGATGTTCGCCGCGCGCCGCGAGCATCTCGCGCTCGTGATCGAGCCGGCGCTCGCGCGCGGCGACTGGGTCGTGTCCGATCGCTTCACCGACGCGACGTTCGCGTACCAGGGCGGCGGCCGCGGGCTGCCGCGCGACAAGCTCGAGACGCTCGAGCGCTGGGTGCAGGGCGGTTTCCAGCCCGACCTGACGGTGCTGTTCGACGTCGCGCCGCAGGTGGCGAGCGAGCGTCGCGGCGCCGCGCGCATGCCCGACAAGTTCGAAAGCGAGTCCGACGCGTTCTTTGCGCGCACGCGCAGCGAATACCTGCGGCGCGCGGAAGAGGCGCCGCACCGCTTCGCGATCGTCGACGCGACGCAGACGATTCCAGAGATCCGCCAGCAGCTCGAACGCGTGCTCGCCGCGCTGTAATTCGCAAGGAGCGCACCCCATGATCTATCCGTGGCAGACCGACGACTGGAACCGCCTGCAGCAACTGCGTGCGCAATGGCCGCACGCGCTGCTGCTGCATGGCCAGGCCGGGATCGGCAAGCTGCAGTTCGCGCAGCATCTCGCGCAGGGCTTCCTGTGCGAATCGCCGCAGCCGAACGGCGAACCGTGCGGCACATGCGCGGCCTGCACCTGGTTCTCGCAGGGCAACCATCCGGACTACCGGATCGTGCTGCCCGAGGCACTGGCGGGCGAGGCGCCGGGCGCCGCGGACGACGCGAAGGCGGCCGACGCGGACGAAGGCGGCAAGAAGACGCGTGCGCCGAGCAAGGAAATCAAGATCGAGCAGGTGCGCGCGCTGCTCGACTTCTGCGGGGTCGGTTCGCACCGCGGCGGCGCGCGCGTCGTCGTGCTGTATCCGGCCGAGGCGCTCAACGTCGCCGCGTCGAACGCGTTGCTGAAAACGCTCGAGGAACCGCCGTCCGGCGTCGTGTTCCTGCTCGTGTCGGCGCGCATCGACCGCCTGCTGCCGACCATCATCAGCCGCTGCCGGCAGTGGCCGATGACGGTGCCGGCGCCGGCCGCTGCCGAGGCCTGGCTCGCCGCGCAGGGCGTCGATCATGCGCCTGCGTTGCTCGCCGAGGCCGGCGGCGCGCCGCTCGCGGCTCTGGCGCTCGCGAGCGACGAGAACCGCCCTCTGCGCGACTACACGCTCGGGCAGCTCGCGGCCGGTGCGGCATGCGACCCGTTCGCGTGCGGCGAGACGCTGCAGAAGCTGCCGGTGCCGCTGGTGCTCGGCTGGCTGCAGCGTTGGCTGTACGATCTGCTCGCCCAGCGGATGGCGGGCGCGCCGCGTTACTTCCCGATGCACGCGGCGGCGCTCGCGCGCTGTGCGGAAGCGGTCGATGCGAACGCGTTCGCCCGCTTCATGAAGGCCGTGACGCGGCAGCGGACGGTCGAGAACCATCCGCTCAACGCGCGGCTCGTATTCGAGGAATTGTTTCTCGGATACCGGGAAATGTTCGCGTGATCCGGCATTGTTTCGTGCGGGTTGCGAAATGATGACCGGCCCACGCCGCGACGCGCCCGTGGCCGGCCGGCCCGCGAACGCCGCCCGTTGCCGCATGCCGGCGCGCGCATGAGCGCCCGCCTTACGTATTCAGGAAACACGATGTTCGTCGACTCTCACTGCCATATCAATTTCAAGGGCCTGGCCGACCGCCTGCCGGCTGTTCTCGAGAACATGCGCGAGCACGACGTCACGCACGCGCTGTGCGTGTCCGTTGATTTCGAGACGCTGCCGGAGGTGATCGCGATCGCGGAAGCGCACGACAACGTCTACGCGTCGGTCGGCGTGCATCCCGATCACGAGGACGCGCGCGAGCCGACGCTCGCGGAGCTCGTCGAGCTGGCCGCGCACCCGAAGGTCGTCGCGATCGGCGAAACCGGCCTCGACTACTACCGTCTCGAAGGCCGCTCGATCGCCGACATGGAATGGCAGCGCGAACGCTTTCGCACGCACATCCGCGCGGCGACCGCGACGATGAAGCCGCTGATCATTCACACGCGCTCGTCGTCGGAAGACACGCTGCGGATCATGGCCGAGGAGCGCGCGGACGTGCCGGGCGGCGTGATGCACTGCTTCACCGAGCCGTGGACGGTGGCCGAGCAGGCGCTCGCGCAGAATTTCCATATCTCGCTGTCGGGTATCGTCACGTTCAAGAATGCGACCGACGTGCAGGACGTCGCGCGCCGCGTGCCGCTCGACCGGCTGTTGATCGAGACCGACTCGCCGTACCTCGCGCCGGTGCCGTATCGAGGCAAGCCGAATGAACCTGCGTACGTCAGCCATGTCGGACGCTTTATCGCATCCGAGCGCGGGATCGCCGTCGAGGCGCTTGCCGATGCGACGACGCAGAATTTTTTCCGGCTGTTCAAGATCGCCCGCTAACGACGCGCGCGCAGCCGACAACCCAGGGAAGGAGCCCAAAACAATGACGAAGCCGACCAACCATCTGCCGAAACGCGCACTCGTTGCCGCCGCGCTCGTCGCGAGCGGCCTGTTCGCGGCAGCCGGCGCGCATGCCGAATCGCTCGACGCGATCGTCAAGGCCGTCAAGTTCGACGACATCGCCGACATCGGCAAGCAGCTCAAGAGCGGCAAGCTCGACCCGAACACGGTCGCGCCGAACGGCGACCCGCTGATCGTGATCGCCGCACGCGAGAAGTCCGACAAGGTCGCGGCGGCGCTCGCCACGACGCCGAACGTCGACCTCGAGAAGGAAGACAAGGCCGGCGAAACCGCGCTGATGCTCGCATCGCTGAACGGCGATGTCGGCCTCGCCAAGCTGCTGATCGACAAGGGCGCGGAAGTCAGCAAGAAGGGCTGGGCGGCGCTGCACTATGCGGCGACCAACGGCCAGGACGCGGTCGTGAAGCTGCTGCTCGACCACGACGCGTATATCGATACCGCGTCGCCGAACGGCACGACGCCGCTGATGATGGCCGCACGCGGCAACCATGCGTCGACGGTCACGCTGCTGCTCGACCAGGGCGCCGATCCGCAGGTGAAGAACCAGCTCGGCATCACCGCGCTCGAATTCGCGAAGCACTACAACGCACCGGACGCGATCGAGATCCTGAGCAAGCGGACGACGCGCATCGGGGCGTCGGCGCCGGCAGATGCACAAAAGAGTGCAAAATGACGGTTTTCGGTGCGGCAGACGGTGCCCGCCCGGCCGGATTCCGGCCGGAGCAGGGCGTCCCGGCGCCGCGCCGGCCAAGGCAGCAGGCGGTCTCGGGCCGCATTGACATAAGGAACACCATGTTGCGCGCAATGTTTTGTGCCGCGGCGTTTGCCGTGCCGTTGTCGGCGGCGGCTTTCACGGGCGCTGATCTCGACCGGCTGTGCGCGAAGACGGACGTCAAGTCGCGGGCGTCGTGCGCGGCCTACATCGAAGGCGCCGCCGACGGCGTCTACAACACCATCGACGCGATCGGCGGCACGACGGGGCCGCGGGTCGGCCAGTATTTCTGCCTGCCGCCCGACATCCGGGCGCAGCAGATGACCGACGCGGTGCGCAAGTACATCGCGGAAAATCCGAAGCTGGCCGACTACAACGCGAGCACCGCGGTGTCGCTCGGTCTCGGCAAGGCGTTTCCCTGCCGGAGCGGCAACTGATCTGACGCCGTGTCCGGGCACGCGCGTGGCCCGGGCGTCGCCGACGCATCCAGGACGAGGCGTGCGCGCCTCATCACCCAAGGGCGCCGATGATTTCAATCGAGGAACTGCAGCGCATCACCGATGCGCCGCTGCATTCATGGCTCGGCACGCTGGCCGTGTCGGTCATCGTCTTGCTGGTCGTCACGATCGTGCACCGTCTCGGCGCACGCATCGTCAAGCGTATCGCGCAGCCGTATCCGTTGATGAGCGCGATCCTGCGCTACATCGACAGGCCGTCGCTCGTCGTGCTCGCGCTGCTGGCGCTCGAATTCCTGTGGGTCCAGGCGGACGACGGCATGTCGTTCGTGCGCGGCATGCGCACGGCGGCGGCGGTCGGCTCCATCGTGTCGCTCACGTGGCTGCTGGTGCGGCTCGCGGCCGGCGTCGGCGACGCCATCATCCAGGCGCATCCGATCGATACGGCCGACAACCTCCAGGCCCGGCGCATCCATACGCAGGCCAGGGTGCTCGTGCGGACCGTGATGGTGCTGATCGTGATCATCGGCACCGGCGCCGCGCTGATGACCTTCCCGAACGTGCGCCAGGTCGGCGCGAGCCTGCTGGCGTCGGCCGGTGTCGCGGGCCTGGTCGCCGGTATCGCCGCGCGGCCGGTGCTCGGCAACCTGATCGCCGGGCTGCAGATCGCGCTCACGCAGCCGATCCGGCTCGACGACGTGGTCGTGATCCAGGGCGAGTGGGGGCGCATCGAGGAAATCACCGGTTCGTTCGTGTCGGTGCGGCTGTGGGACCAGCGGCGCCTCGTCGTGCCGCTGCAGTGGATCATCGAGAACCCGTTCACGAACTGGACGCGCAACAGCTCGGAAATCATCGGCACGGTCTACCTGTCGGTCGATTACCGCACGCCGCTCGCACCGCTGCGCGAGGAACTCGCACGGCTCGTCCATGCGGCGCCCGAGTGGGACGGCCGCGTGCAGGTGCTGCAGGTGACCGACGCGACGGAACGCGCGATGCAGTTGCGCGCGCTCGTCAGCGCGGCCGATTCGTCGTCGTGCTGGGACCTGCGCTGCCGCGTGCGCGAAGGGCTGATCGCCTACCTGCAGGACCGTTACCCGCAATGCCTGCCGCGCAGCCGGATGGAACTGTCTCCGCACGATTCCGCGCCGGACGCGCCGAATCCCGAACGGCCGCACGCGCGGACGCCCGCCGCCAGTACGGCGGCCAACACCGCGGCCGACCCGCAGGCCGCCGAAAGCCGCTGACAGCGGCCCGCATGCCCGCCCTCCATCGTCATGACTGCGCTGAACACGCTCGCCATCGCCAATTACCGCTCGCTGCGCGAGCTGATCGTGCCGCTCGCGGCGCTCAACGTCGTCACGGGGCCGAACGGCAGCGGCAAGTCGAGCGTGTACCGCGCACTGCGGCTGCTCGCCGATACCGCGCAGGGGCGCGTGATCCCGTCGCTAGCCCGCGAAGGCGGGTTGCCGTCGACGCTGTGGGCCGGCCCCGAGCGCTTCTCGCGGGCGATGCTGGACGGCGACGTGCCGGTGACCGGCACGGTGCGCAAGGGGCCCGTGAGCCTGAAGCTCGGCTTCGCCTGCGACGATTTCGGCTATTCGATCGATCTCGGCCTGCCGATCCCGAGCCGCTCGGAGTTCGGGCTCGATCCGGTGGTCAAGCGCGAATGCATCTGGGGCGGCGCGCTGCTGCGTCCGTCGACGCTGCTGGTCGACCGGCAGGGCGCGCAGATCCGCGCACGCACCGCATCGGGTGACTGGCAGACGATTCCGCAGCCGGTTGCCAGCTTCGACAGCATGATGACCGAGTTCGCCGATCCGACCGGTGCGCCCGAGATGATCGCGGTGCGAGAGCGGATCCGCTCGTGGCGTTTCTACGACCATTTCCGGACCGATGCGCAGGCGCCGGCGCGGCAGTCGCACATCGGCACCCATACGCCGGTGCTCGCGGACGATGGCGCCGACCTGGCCGCCGCGTTGCAGACGATCCGCGAAATCGGCGACGGCGCGGCACTCGATGCGGCGATCGACGACGCGTTTCCCGGCGCGTCGGTCGAGATCGACAACCCGGGCGGCCGTGGCCGCTTCGACGTGCTGATGCGCCAGCCGGGGCTGCTGCGGCCGCTCGCGGCGGCCGAGCTGTCGGACGGCACGCTGCGCTACCTGCTGCTCGCGGCCGCGCTGCTGACGCCGCGGCCGCCCGCGCTGATGGTGCTGAACGAACCGGAGACGAGCCTGCACCCCGATCTGCTGCCGGCGCTCGGCCGCCTGATCGCGCAGGCGGCGCGGCGTTCGCAGGTGCTCGTCGTGTCGCACGCGGCCCGGCTGATCGCGACGCTCGAGCGCGAGGCAGGCTGCGAATCGCTGGTGCTCGACAAGCAGCTCGGCGCGACGGGGCTCGTCGATGCCGACACGCGCGACCTGCCGGCTTGGAAGTGGCCGTCGCGCTGACGGGCGGGGCGGCGCGCGTTCGGGTGCGATCGTCGCATCGGGGGCCGGATCGGCCCGGCAGGCGGAATGTATCCTGTCTGTAACAACACCCATAAAATGAAAGACGGGCGGTTCCGCGCAGCGGGATCGCGAATAATGAAGAGATAGCCGGCTGGCGCCGTGCCGGCCAGCGCTGCATCGGGGCGAGCGGGGCGCGAAAGCGTAGAGGCCCGCCGGCCGTGCGGCAACGGACAGGACACAGGAGACGTGGACCATGAGAATTGCCCAGATCGCGCCGCTGACCGAATCGGTGCCGCCGAAGCTGTACGGCGGCACGGAGCGCGTCGTGTCCTACATCACCGAGGCGCTCGTCGAGCTCGGCCATGATGTGACGCTGTTCGCCAGCGGCGATTCGACGACGCGGGCGAAGCTCGAGCCGGTCTGGCCGCGCGCGCTGCGGCTCGATTCGTCGATCCGCGACCGGGTCGCGCCGCACATGCTGCTGATGGAGACGGTCGCGCGCCGCGCGAAGGACTTCGACGTGCTCCATTTCCACATGGACTACTACTCGTTCTCGGTCTTCAACCGGCAGGAAACGCCTTACGTGACGACGCTGCACGGCCGGCTCGACCTGCCCGAGCAGCAGCCGGTGTTCGATACGTTCAACACGGCGCCGGTGATCTCGATTTCGAACTCGCAGCGCCAGCCGCTGCCGCAGGCGAAATGGCTGACGACCGTCTACCACGGGCTGCCCGATACGCTTTACATGCCGCAGCCCGTCGAGCCGCGCTATCTCGCGTTCCTCGGCCGCATCTCGCCGGAGAAGCGCGTCGACACGGCGATCCGCATCGCCCGCCAGTGCGGGCTGCCGATCAAGATCGCCGCGAAGATCGATGCGGCCGACCAGGAGTACTTCGAGCGCGAGATCAAGCCGCTCTTCGCGTTGCCGCACGTCGAATTCATCGGCGAGATCGCGGATCACCAGAAGGCCGAGTTCCTGTCGGGCGCGCATGCGCTGCTGTTCCCGATCGACTGGCCGGAGCCGTTCGGCCTCGTGATGATCGAGGCGATGTCGTGCGGCACGCCGGTGATCGCGTTCAATCGCGGCGCGGTGCCCGAAGTGGTGGACGAGGGCGTGTCGGGTTTTATCGTCGAGGATGAAATCAGCGCGGTGGCCGCGGTGAACCGGCTGCACCTGCTGCCGCGCGCGCGCGTGCGGCAGCGCTTCGAGGCACGCTTCACGTCGCGCCGCATGGCGCAGCAGTATGTCGACGTCTACCAGTCGGTGATCCGTGCGCAGAAACGCTCGCGCTTCAAGGTGATCGACTCGACGACCTGACACGCGTGGCGCAGGACGCGCGCGGATAAAAAAACGGCGATGCCCGCAAGGACATCGCCGTTTGTGCATGGCCCGCGCGCCGTGCGCACGGGCCATGCGCGAGCGTCAGATCTTCAGCTTCGAGACCTTCGTGCCGTTGATCGACACGTCGCCCATCAGGCCCGCGTTCGTCAGCACGACGACCTGGACCGGCGCGGTGGCCGTGGTCGTGTCGACCGCGCCGTTCGCGCCCATCTTCACGAGCGCGACCGACGCGCCGGCGCCGGCTGCCCAGCCATCCGAGCCGCGGAATTCGTCGAGCGCTTCCTGCGTCATGAACAGGAACACGATCGCCTTCGACTGTGCACCGGCCTGCAGGCCGACCGACAGCGACGACGTGTTGTAGTAGCCGACCGTGCTGCCGCCGACGCGCAGTGCGCCGTTGCCGGACTGGCCGCCGACGATGAAGCCGGCCTGGATGACGTCCGGGAAGACGAGCACGCCGCGCGACTTCGCGACGAGTTCACGCGAACCCTTGACCGTGGAGTACATGCGCGACAGCGTAGCGTCGACGCTCGAGTCGATGGCCTGGCGCTTCGACGCGTTGGTTGCGGCGTTGTCCGGCTTGTCCGGGGTGGTGGTGCAACCGGTGAGCGCGAGGCTACCGACGATGAGCGCGGCGGCGGCTTTCAGCACAAGATTCCGTTTTTGCATCGTTCTTCTCCATCGGATGATGTTCGGAGTGAGTCTCGCTCAGGGAGCGGATCACGTCGGCAGTTATATCACAGCGGATTACAGGCTCTTTTCGTCGCGGCGTGAAAAAGCGTCAAATCGCTTGGGGATGTCGCGGTGCGCCAACGGACGTACCGGCGCCCGCGCACCGGCACCGGGTCGGCATGCGGGAAACACGGCGGTCGGTCGGACGGCGGCGCCTGCCGCGCGCATCAATGCGTGACGGGCGGCACAGGCGGCTTGATTGGCGGACGGCGCAGCGCGCGGCGGATCAGCGCGATCACGACGCCGCAGGCGAACAGGAACGCGGCCGGCACGACCCAGTAGCCGACGAACGCATGCCACAGGTAGCCCGCAAGCGTATTGCGGCGCACCACGTACTCGTCGCGGGCCGCCTGCTGGCGCGGCGCATTGGCGGCGAGCACGTCGGCCGGACAGCCGGCCGCGCGCGCCTCGTCAGGATCCCCGTGGCACTTCGCGGCGGCGCCGGCGGCCTGCTGCGCGTCGGTGAGCTGCCAGGTGGTCAGCGCGAGCTGCAGGTCCGCCTTGTTGTACGCCATTTCCTCGCGGATCTCGCGCACGGCGACGATCGCGACGGGCACGGCCCAGAATACGATCACGATCAGCCAGCGGCGGAACCAGCGGTGTTGTCTCCATGCCATCCATGCCTCCGTTTGACGCGTGTGAGCGTCTGTCTCGAGGGCGGCCCGATGGCGCTTCTTGTACTTGGATGGGCCGCGTTGCAGCCATCATAGAAGAAAACGCGGCGAATTGCCGCACCATGTGGCGGCGCCGGTACGGCGGACCGGAAAAGCGGGGCGGGAGGCGCGGGGGAAGCGGGGCGTGGGGCGCGTCGATGCGCGTGCAACGAAAACAAAAATGCCGCGCCCGCCGAAACGGTGCGCGGCATTCGATACGGGAGCGCCGGGACTCAGGCTGCCGGCTGGCTGCTCAGGCAGCTCTTCATGAACGCCTTGCGGTCGTCGCCTTTCTTGCCGGTGGCTTGCGTATTGCACGCCTTCATCTTTTCCTGTTGCGACATTGCCTTCGCGGGCTTCGCCGACAGGCAGTCCTTCATGAACGCCTTGCGTTCGTCGCCCGTCTTGCCGGCTGCCTGGGTGTTACAGGCCTTCATCTTGTCCTGCTGGCTGTTCGCCGCGAACGCGGGGGAAGCCAGCATGCCGCCGAGAAGCACGGCGGCTACGAGCGATTGGATTTTCATTTCGACACTCCCATGGGGTGAATTGCGTGTTATCGACGCCGTCACGAAGCACCGCGCGATGAGGATAGGGCCGCATCGCGCTGCGCGTTCCGATTATGGCAAATCAATGTGAAAACACCAAAACGGCACTTTCTATAACGTTGCGGACACCACGGCCGTTGACGGCGCGCGCGGCCGGACGATCGGGACAAACCATGAGGTGCGGCGGCCGGCCTCGGCCGTCGCGCCGGAACCTGCCGGATCCCGACCGCCAGCCTTTACAATCGCGGCCATGAATACTCCGAATTCCGCATCCCCTTCGTCCGCGGCGGCGCTGCCGCGCATCGCCGTGCTCGCCACCGGCGGCACGATCGCCGGCGCCGCGCCCGACGCGGCCAGCACGGCCGGCTACCAGGCCGGCGCGCTCGGCGTCAATTTCCTGGTCGACGCGGTACCGGCGCTCACGTCCGTCGCGCGCATCGACGCCGAGCAGATCGCCAGCATCGACAGCAAGGATCTCGCGCTGCCGCTGTGGAACATGCTCGCCGCGCGGATCGACGCGCTGATGGCCGATCCGGCGGTCGACGGCATCGTGATCACCCACGGCACCGACACGCTCGAGGAAACCGCGTATGCGCTGCACCTGGTCGTCAAGGGCGACAAGCCGGTCGTGCTGACGGCCGCGATGCGGCCGGCGACCGCGCTGTCGTCCGACGGCCCGCTGAACCTGCTGAACGCGGTGACGGTAGCCGCGCATCCGTCCGCGCGCGGGCAGGGTGTGCTGGTCGCGTTCAACAACCGGATCCACGGCGCGCGCGACGTCGTGAAGACGAGCACCTATGCGGTCGACGCGTTCCAGTCGCCGGAACTCGGCGCACTCGGCTGGGTGCAGGACGGCCGGGTCGAATTCGCGCGCCGCGTCACGCGTTCGCGCGACACGCAACTGGCGATCGCCGCGGCGTGGCCGCCCGTCGAAGTCGTTGCCAGCTATGCGGGCGTGACGCGCACGGCCGTCGACGCGCTGGTCGCGGCCGGCGTGCGCGGCCTCGTTGTGGCGGGCACCGGCAACGGCTCGATTCATGCGACGCTGCAGGCGGCGCTGGCCGATGCGGTGAACGCGGGCGTTGCGGTAGTTCGCGCCTCGCGCGTCGGGTCGGGGCACGTGATGCGCAACGGCGCCGCGAGCGACGATGCGCTCGGCTTCGTGAGCGCAGGGTCGCTGAACCCGTTCAAGGCACGCGTGCTGCTGATGCTCGCGCTCGCGAACGGCATTCACGGCCGCGACGAACTGCAACGCGTGTTCGATACGGTGTGACCCGGTGATCGATACGTGCTGCTCGGGCGGCACGCGTCACCATGAAAAAAAGCAGGCCGATGGCCTGCTTTTTTTTCGTATCAGCCCGGCAGGAATGCTCAGGACTGCGGCGGAATCACGAGCTTCTGGCCCGGGTAGATCCGGTCCGGGCTCGACAGCATCGGCTTGTTCGCCTCGAAGATCGCCGGGTACTTGTTCGCATCGCCATAGACTTCCTTGGCGATCGCCGACAGCGTGTCGCCCGGCTTCACGTCGTGGTACTGCACTTCCGGATCGTCCGGTTGCAGATCGTCGTCGTTGACGCCCGCGACGCCCTGCACGTTGCCGGCCGCGACCTTGACCTTGGCCTTCGTGTCGAGGTCGGCGACGCTGCCCGACAGCGTCACGGTGCGCGATGCGCCGTCGAACGCCACGGTCAGGTTCGACGTATCGAGACCTTGCGTGTTGATGTAGTTCTTGATGGCATCGGCCGCGGTCTGGTTGGCGGCATTCGGATCTTCCGCTGCTTGCGCATCGGCATGACCCAGCAGTTTTTCACCCGCCTCTTTGATAAACGAAAGAAGACCCATCGTTGCACTCCTTAGGTGGTTGAAAAGAAAACGCGCCGTGAAGTGGCGAAAAAAACACCGCGCTGGGTGCGGTCACCGGAGGTGAACGCTAGCGCGGCGGTTTTCTCGAAAGGCGTGGCGAAAGTGTAGGCGTTCATGACGACGATTGCATGAAAAATCGCACGCTTGAACGTAAAGAAATGTAATACGCAAAATCCGACAGGCGGACACCCGACGACGACGTCTGACCGACCAAGGCTTCCCCGGCGTCGCCGGGTGCCGCTGCGGACCCCACCACGCCGCTCTCAGCCCAGAGCGGCGTTTTTCGCCCCGTCCCGCATGCCGTCGGCAGTGCAGGGCGGGGCGCCCCACCGTGATGCGCGAATGCGTCGCGCATCGATGCGACCGGCCGTGCCGGTCACGTGTGTCATTCGCGTGTCCGTCATCGCGACGGACAGCGCGTTACCGCATCGATCGAAGGCAGCCGCGCGAGGCGGCCTGCGTTCAGCCTGCCGTCTTCTCGATCTCGAAGTTCGACATGATCTCGAGCGCGCGCACGAGTGCCGAGTGATCCCATGCCTTGCCGCCGTGTGCTGCACACACGCTGAACAGCTGCTGCGCGCTCGCGGTGTGCGGCAGCGCGAGCCCGAGCTTGCGTGCGCCGTCGAGCGCGAGGTTCAGGTCTTTCTGGTGCAGCTCGATGCGGAAGCCCGGATCGAACGTGCGCTTCGTCATCCGCGCGCCGTGCACTTCGAGGATGCGCGATGCGGCGAAGCCGCCCATCAGCGCCTGGCGCACGCGCTCCGGATCCGCGCCCGAACGTGCGGCGAACAGCAGCGCTTCGCCGACCGCTTCGATGTTCAGCGCGACGATGATCTGGTTCGCGACCTTGCAGGTCTGGCCCGCGCCGTTGTCGCCGACGAGCGTGATGTTCTTGCCCATCTTCTCGAACAGCGGCTTCGCGCGCTCGAATGCCGCCTCGGGGCCGCCGACCATGATCGTCAGCGTCGCTTCGCGTGCACCGACTTCGCCGCCGGACACCGGCGCGTCGAGGTAGTCGCAACCGAGTGCATTGATCTGCTTCGCGAATTCCTGCGTGTCGAGCGGCGAGATCGAGCTCATGTCGATCACGAGCTTGCCGGCCGTCAGGCCCTTCGCGACGCCGTCGTCGGCGAACAGCACGTTACGCACGTCCGGCGTATCCGGCACCATCGCGATGATGATGTCCGCGTTCTGCGCGACTTCGGTCGAGTTCGCGACGACCTTCGCGGTCGTGCGCAGGTCGTCGGGGATCGGGAACGCGCCGTTCACGACGAGCTGGTGGTCGCCCTTGAGCAGGTTGCGCGCCATGTGCGCGCCCATGATGCCGAGGCCGATGAAACCGATGGTTGCCATGTGAAAGTCTCCTATAGGGCTGAAAACGGAAAAGGCGGATCTCAGGCGGCGCGACGCGCCGAGCCCGGTGCGCAGCCGGCGACGCTTTGCAGCCAGCCGAGGCCTTCCGTCGTGGTGGTGCGGGGCTTGTATTCGCAGCCGACGTAGCCGGCATAGCCGAGCCGGTCGAGCAGCGCGAACAGGAACGCGTAGTTGATCTCGCCCGTGCCCGGCTCGTTACGGCCCGGGTTGTCCGCGAGCTGGACGTGGCCGATCGATGCGAGGTTGCGTTCGATCGTCGCGGCCAGTTCGCCTTCCATGCGCTGCATGTGATAGATGTCGTACTGCAGGAACAGGTTGTCCGAGCCGACCGCGCGGATCACGTCGAGCCCTTCCGACGAGCGGTTCAGCGCGAAGCCCGGGATGTCGAAGCTGTTGCACGGCTCGACGAGCAGCCGGATGCCTTCGCGCTTGAGCGCATCGGCGGCAAAGCGCAGGTTGTCGACGATCGTGACGAACGTCTTGTCGCGCGCCGTGCTTGCCGACGGGATGCCGACGAGGCAGTTCAGCTGCGGCACCTTCAGCGCCTTCGCGTACTCGATCGCACGACCGACACCTTCCTGAAACTCGCCGACGCGATCGGGCAGGCACGCGATGCCGCGCTCGCCCTGGTCCCAGTTGCCCGCGGGCAGGTTGTGCAGCACGAGGCGCAGGCGATGCGTCTCGAGCCGCTCGGCGAGTTCCTCTTTCGCGTACGGATACGGGAAGAGGAACTCGACGGCATCGAAGCCCGCATCGGCAGCCGCCTTGAAGCGGTCGAGGAACGGCACTTCGTTGAACAGCATGGTCAGGTTTGCAGCAAACTTCGGCATGAGCTAAGCCTCTTCGGTCGGTCAGTCAAAAATGTCGTGCGGTTCAGTCGAGCATCGAGATCGCGGTCGGTGCGTGCTCGGCCTTTTCGGCGAGATCCTCGAATTCGTTGATCGCGTCGATTTCGGTGCCCATCGAGATGTTCGTCACGCGCTCGAGGATCACTTCCACGACCACCGGCACGCTGAACTCTTCGGCGAGCGTTTGCGCCTGGCGCAGCGCCGGCTCGATCTCTTCCGGCTTGAACACGCGCAGCGCCTTGCAGCCGAGACCTTCCGCGACGGCCACGTGGTCGACGCCATAGCCGTTCAGTTCCGGCGCGTTCACGTTGTCGAACGCGAGCTGCACGCAGTAGTCCATGTCGAACGCACGCTGCGCCTGGCGGATCAGCCCGAGGTACGAGTTGTTCACGACGACGTGCACGTACGGCAGCTTGAATTGCGCGCCGGCTGCCAGTTCCTCGATCATGAACTGGAAGTCGTAGTCGCCGGACAGCGCGACGATCGGGCGGCTCGGGTCCGCTGCACGCACGCCGAGCGCGGCGGGGATCGTCCAGCCGAGCGGGCCGGCCTGGCCGCAGTTGATCCAGTTACGTGCCTTGAACACGTGCAGGAACTGCGCGGCGGCGATCTGCGACAGGCCGATCGTGCTGACGTAGCACGTATCGCGGCCGAACACCTTGTTCATCTCTTCGTACACGCGCTGCGGCTTGACCGGCACGTTGTCGAAGTGCGTTTTGCGCTGCAGCGTGCGCTTGCGTGCCTGGCAGTCGGCGACCCATGCGCTGCGGTCCTTCAGCTTGCCGGCGGCCTTCCATTCCTGCGCCACGGCGACGAACAGTTCCAGCGCGGCCTTCGCGTCGGACACGATGCCGAGATCCGGGCCGAACACGCGGCCGATCTGCGTCGGCTCGATGTCGACGTGCACGAACTTGCGGCCCTTCGTGTAGACCTCGACGCTGCCCGTGTGGCGGTTCGCCCAGCGGTTGCCGATGCCGAGCACGAAGTCGGACGCGAGCATCGTCGCGTTGCCGTAGCGGTGCGACGTCTGCAGGCCGACCATGCCGGCCATCAGCGGATGGTCGTCCGGAATCGCGCCCCACGACATCAGCGTCGGGATCACCGGCACGCCGATCGTTTCGGCGAACTGGACGAGCAGGTCTTCCGCCGCTGCGTTGAGCACGCCGCCGCCCGATACGATCAGCGGCTTGTCCGCGTCGTTCAGCATCGTGAGCGCCTTCTCGATCTGCGCGCGGGTGGCCGCGGGCTTGTAGACCGGCAGCGGTTCATACGTATCGATGTCGAATTCGATTTCGGCGAGCTGCACGTCGATCGGCAGGTCGACCAGCACCGGGCCCGGACGGCCCGAGCGCATCAGGTGGAATGCCTGCTGGAACACGCGCGGCACGAGCGCCGGTTCGCGCACGGTGACGGCCCACTTCGTGACGGGCTTCGCGATCGATTCGATGTCGACGGCCTGGAAGTCTTCCTTGTACAGGCGCGCACGCGGTGCCTGGCCCGTGATCGCGAGGATCGGAATCGAGTCGGCCGATGCGGAGTAGAGGCCGGTGATCATGTCGGTGCCGGCGGGGCCCGACGTGCCGATGCACACGCCGATGTTGCCCGGGGCGGCCCGCGTGAAGCCTTCGGCCATGTGCGACGCGCCTTCGACGTGGCGTGCCAGCACGTGGCTGATGCCCCCCGACTTGCGCATCGCGGAGTAGAACGGGTTGATCGCTGCGCCCGGCACGCCGAACGCGGTCTGGATGCCTTCTTTCTCGAGCACGAGCACAGCTGCGTCGACGGCTCTCATCTTGGCCATGAATGTCTCCTTGAATGGGGTGGATCTTGCAAATGGGTCTGTTGGGGACACTTTAGGGATGCAGGAAAGGTTTGATAAGATCAGCCGGAGTCGCTTTTTTCGAAACTAAAAGTATGGAATGACGGCCGGGCGGGGCTTTCCGCCGGTGCCGGAACAGAGACGGAGACGGGAGATGGATCGCTTCAAGCAGATCGAGACGTTCGTGCGGGTGGCCGATGCCGGCAGCCTCGCGGCGGCGGCGCTCGAGGAGGGCGTGTCGCCGGTCGTGCTAGGGCGGCGCATCGACGCGCTCGAAAAGCGTCTCGGCGTGAAGCTGATGTACCGCTCGACGCGGCGGCTGGTGGTCAGCGAGGAGGGCGCCGCGTTCCTCGAGCGCTGCCGCGGCCTCCTGTCGGAATGGGACCAGGCCGAGAACGAGCTGGCCGCCGGGCGGCGCGCGGTCAGTGGGCACCTGATCGTGTCCGCGCCGGCCGCGTTCGGGCGCAAGCACGTCGCGCCGCACGCACCCGGTTTTCTGGTC
The DNA here is from genome assembly GCF_902499335.1 of Burkholderia lata. Taxonomy (GTDB): domain Bacteria; phylum Pseudomonadota; class Gammaproteobacteria; order Burkholderiales; family Burkholderiaceae; genus Burkholderia; species Burkholderia lata_B. Next base: position 216,445 of record NZ_CABVQK010000002.1, read on the forward strand.
GACAAACCCGAGATGCAGCTGTCGTTCAACCTGACCGACCGCGTCGTCGATCTCGTGCGCGAAGGCTACGACCTGTCGATCCGGATCGGCGGGGCCGTCGATCCGAACTTCGTCGCGGTGAAGCTCGCGTCGAACCGGCGCGTCGTGTGCGGCACGCCCGAGTATTTCCGCCGGCACGGCCGGCCGAAGTCGCTCGACGACCTGCTCAAGCACAACTGCCTCGCGTTCAACCTGCAGGGCGGGCAGAACCGCGGCTGGTATTTCCAGCGCCACGGCAAGATCGCGACGATGCGCGTGGCCGGCAATCTCGACTGCAACGACGGCGAGCTGCTGCACCGCTGGGTGGCCGAAGGCCTCGGGCTCGGCTGGCGCTCGACGTGGGAAATCGCCGCGCAGCTCGAGACGGGCGAGCTCGAGACCGTGCTCGACGAATATGCGCTGCCCGACTACGACATCCTCGCGGTCTACCCTCAACAGCGCTACGTGCCGGCGCGTGTGCGCTACTTCATCGACTACCTGCGCGCCGCTTACGCCAGCCCCGGCTACTGGAGCACCACGCCGTAACCGGCGCGGACGTCCCGGCTAGCGGGCCGCCCGACGATTTTTTGCGCTTCGGGCGCGCGGCGCGGGAATAAACTCGACACAACGACGGTAAGGTCATCGAGCGCGCACGTTGCCGGTCTGTCCGGGCACCGTGCGCGGAACGGGCGCGGCTTCGGCCGCCGGGACCAGGGAGGTCATGTGGGGCAAGCCGGACAGGCGGTCGATGAGCGGTCAACGGACGACGCGGTCGCGCGCGGCGAGCGGTTTCGCGCGCTCGTGCTGCCGCATCTCGACGCCGCGTACAACCTCGCGCGCTGGCTGAGCGGCAGCGCCGGCGATGCGGACGATGTCGTCCAGGACGCGTGCATGCGCGCGCTGCGCTTCGTCGATTCGTGTCGCGGCGACAACGCGCGGCCGTGGCTGCTGACGATCGTGCGCCACACCTGGTACACGGAATGGCGGCGCCGCACGCATGCGCACGAGGTCGCGCTGCCCGAGACGCTCGACGACACCGACGTGCCCGACGACTGGCAACCGGCGAGCGAGGATCCGCTCGCGCACCTGCTGCGCGGCGAGAACGTGCGGCTCGTGAATGAAGCGCTCGCGAAGCTGCCGCCCGAATACCGCGAGGTGCTCGTGCTGCGCGAGATGGAGGACCTGAGTTACCGCGAGATTGCAGCGATCGCGGACGTGCCGGTCGGCACGGTGATGTCGCGGCTCGCCCGTGGCCGGCGCAAGCTCGCCGCGCTGCTGGGCGGCGCGCCGGCGCCGGCGGCCGCAGGCAGGCCGGGCCGTACGCCGGCAGGCGGAACCGCATCGGAGGCTATCGATGGACTGTAACGAAGCGCGAGCGTTGCTGGACGCGGACGTCGACCGCGAGCTGTCGGCGCCCGATGCGTTGCGGGTCCAGCAGCATGTAGAAGGGTGCGAAGTGTGCCGCCATGAGCGCGCGCGGATCGTCACGCTGGTGCAGGCCGTGCGTCAGGCCGACTATCACCGCGCGCCGGATGCGCTGCGGGCCAGTATTCTTGCAAGCCTGCCGGCAGCGGCGGACGCGCCCGCGCGCGAGCAGGCGCGGCCGGAGCCGCAGTCCGAGCCACGAACACGGCCTCAGCCGCGTCCGCGTGGCCGCCGCTGGTTCTCGTGGCTGACGGATCAAGGCGGGTCGGCACGCCCGGCGTCGGCCGGCACGGGGCCGCGGGTCGCCGCGCTGCCCGGCCTCGGCTGGGGCGTCGCGCTGCTGGTGGCGCTTGCCGCGGCGGGCGGGATGGCATTGTCGGCGCGCCACGCCGACACCGACCGCACGGTCGACGAACTCGTGTCGAGCCACGTGCGGGCCGACCTGTCGGCGCGCGACATCGACGTGATCTCCACCGACCGGCACACGGTCAAGCCGTGGTTCAACGGCCGCCTCGACTATGCGCCGCCGGTCGAGGATCTCGCGGCGAACGGCTTCGCGCTGGTCGGTGGCCGGCTCGACTACGTCGGGCGTCGCCGCGTCGCGGTGCTCGTCTACCGTTACCGGCAGCACGTGATCGACGTCTACGTGCGGCCGGCCGGGGAAGGGCCGGGGGCGCCTTACGCGACGGTGTCGCAGGGCTATGCGCTCGACCGCTGGAACGCGGCCGGGATGACCTGGTGGGCCGTGACCGACGCTGAGCCATCGGCGCTCGCGGCGTTCAGGACCGCGCTCGATGCGCGGCTCGCCGGCACGCGCACCGAGTGACGGCACGGCGGCGGGCTGCAGGCCCGCCGCGCGCTTCTGTTCCGACCCTGGCCGGGAAAAGGGCCGAAGGGCGGCCGGCATGCCCGGGCTCGCCCCTTCAAGTCGTTGAAAACATGGCCGAATCCGCGCGCGAATTGTCGATTGGTCTTGCATGCGCCCCGTATCCGGGTTAGAATCTTCGGCTTCTCACTTGCCACACCGGTTCAGACGCCCGGGTGGCTTTAATCCACAAGGAGTGTGTAATGCGTCATTACGAAATCGTATTCATCGTGCACCCCGATCAAAGCGAGCAAGTGCCCGCGATGATCGAGCGTTACAAGACCACGATCGCGTCGCACGGCGGTCAGATCCACCGCGTCGAAGACTGGGGCCGTCGCCAACTGGCCTACATGATCGAGAAACTCGCGAAGGCTCACTACGTCTGCATGAACATCGAGTGCGACCAGACGACGCTCGACGAACTCGAACACGCGTTCAAGTTCAACGACGCCGTGCTGCGTCACCTCATCGTCAAGATGAAGAAGGCCGAAACCGGCCCGTCGCCGATGATGAAGGAAGTTCAGCGCGAAGAAGCCAAGAAGGCGGCTGCAGCTCAGCCGACCGAAGCGCAGGCTTAAGTTCGTCATTCATTAAGCCATCAAGGAGCGCGTCACTCACGTGAACAGGTTGCAATTGAAGGCAAGCGTCGTCGAACGCGCACCGGTGCGATATACGCCGGCGGGTGTTCCGATCGCAAGCGCCACGTTGCATCACCGCACGGAAGTCGTCGAAGCAGGCATTCCCCGTCAGGTCGAAATGACGATCGAGGCGGTGGCGGCCGGTGAGGCGAGCGGCAGGCTGGAAAGCCGTGAAATGGGCGTCGAAACGCTGTTCACGGGCTTTCTGGCAAAGAAAAGCCGCAACGCGAGAACCTTGGTGTTTCACATCACAGCATTGCAGGACATTGGAAAGGACTGAAATCATGCCCCGCCCGACTGGTAAGAAATTCGACAAGCGTCGTCAGCAACAAAACCCGCTCTTCAAGCGCAAGAAGTTCTGCCGTTTCACGGCTGCAGGCGTCGAGCAGATCGACTACAAGGACACGGATACGCTGAAGGACTTCATCGGCGAAAACGGCAAGATCACGCCGGCTCGTCTGACGGGTACGAAGTCGCACTATCAGCGTCAGCTGGATACGGCAATCAAGCGTGCGCGTTTCCTCGCGCTGCTGCCGTACACCGATCAGCACAAGGCGTAATCAGGCGACGCAATAAGGAGAATTCGAATGCAAATCATTCTGTTGGAAAAAGTCGCCAATCTGGGCAACCTCGGCGACATCGTCAAGGTCAAGGACGGTTACGCTCGCAACTTCCTGATCCCGAACCGCAAGGCTCGCCGTGCAACGAAGGAAGCGATCGCCGAATTCGAAGTTCGCCGCGCTGAACTCGAAAAGATCGCCGCTGAAAAGCTGGCAGCATCGCAGGCAGTCGGCGAGAAGCTGAACGGCCTGTCGTTCGAAATCACGCAGAAGTCGGGCGTTGACGGCCGTCTGTTCGGCTCGGTCACGAACGGCGACGTCGCGGAACTGCTGAAGAAGGCAGGTTTCGAAGTCGAGAAGCTGCAAGTTCGCATGCCGGAAGGCCCGCTGAAGATGATCGGCGAGCACGGCGTCCAGGTCGCGCTGCACACGGACGTCGTTGTCGACGTCACGATCAACGTGATCGGCGACCACGCGTAAGCGTACGCAAGCTTTCCGGGCGGCTTCCGCCGTCCGGACAAGGGCAGGCGCCCGGGCAACCGGGGCCTGCCTTTTTTATTGCCGCATCGCCGGGGCTCTCTCTGGCGTCGTCGTAGGTTATTCGCGATAATCCCAACCCATGAACGCGCCGCAAGATCCTCAAATCGAATCGCTGAAAGTCCCGCCGCACTCGGTCGAAGCCGAACAATCCGTGCTCGGCGGCCTGTTGCTCGACAACGCGGCCTGGGACCGGATTGCCGACTTCCTGTCGCAGGGCGATTTCTACCGCTACGACCACCGGATCATCTACGAGCACATCGGCCGCCTGATCGCGTCGACGCGCCCGGCCGACGTCGTGACCGTGTACGAAGCACTGACCACGTCCGGCAAGGCCGATGACGTCGGCGGGCTCGCGTACCTGAACGCCCTTGCGCAGAACACGCCAAGCGCGGCGAACATCCGCCGCTATGCGGAAATCGTGCGCGACCGCGCGGTGCTGCGCCGGCTCGTGTCGGTCGCCGACGAAATCTCGGCCGATGCGTTCAACCCGCAGGGCAAGGAAGTCCGTCAGCTGCTCGACGAGGCCGAGTCGAAGGTGTTCTCGATCGCCGAAGATGGCGCGCGCGGCAACCAGGGCTTCCTCGAGATCGGCCCGCTGCTCACGCAGGTCGTCGAGCGCATCGATACGCTGTACCACACCGCGAATCCGAGCGACGTCACGGGCACGCCGACGGGCTTCGTCGACCTCGACCGGATGACGTCGGGGATGCATGGCGGCGAACTGATCATCGTCGCAGGGCGTCCGTCGATGGGTAAGACGGCGTTCTCGATGAACATCGGCGAATACGTTGCGGTCGAGTACGGGCTGCCGGTCGCGGTGTTCTCGATGGAAATGCCGGGCACCCAGCTCGTGATGCGTATGCTCGGCTCGATCGGCCGGCTCGACCAGCACCGGATGCGTACGGGCCGCCTGACGGATGAGGATTGGCCGAAACTGACGCACGCCGTGCAGAAGATGAGCGAGGCACAGCTCTTCATCGACGAGACGGGCGGCCTGAACCCGATGGAATTGCGCTCGCGCGCACGGCGTCTTGCGCGGCAATGCGGCAAGCTCGGCCTGATCATCGTCGACTACCTGCAGCTGATGTCGGGTTCGTCGCAGGGCGAGAACCGCGCAACCGAAATTTCGGAAATCTCGCGATCGCTGAAGAGTCTCGCGAAGGAACTCGACGTGCCGGTGATCGCGCTGTCGCAGTTGAACCGCGGCCTCGAACAGCGTCCGAACAAGCGTCCGGTGATGTCGGATTTGCGTGAATCGGGCGCAATCGAACAGGATGCGGACGTGATCCTGTTCATCTACCGTGACGAAGTCTACAACCCGGATAGCCCCGACAAGGGCACGGCCGAAATCATCATCGGCAAGCAGCGTAACGGTCCGATCGGCCCCGTTCGGCTCACGTTCCTGGGGCAATACACGAAGTTCGACAACTTTGCAGGGGCGCAGACGTTCTACGGCGAGTAACGCCGGTTGTAAAGCCCTAAATCGCCAAACGTTGTATCCAATCCCGCCGTGCGCACATGCGCGCGGCGCGGCCCGACCGGAAACGGTACAATGTCGCCCGTTTTCGTGACAGTAGTTTGACAATCTCTCAGGAATCCCATGTTCGGTCGATTCATGCCCACCGAGGGCAAGTTCTTTGAACTCTTCAACGCGCACGCGAAGCACATCGTTTCCGGCGGGCGCGAGCTCGAACTGCTGATCGACAATCTCGCCGATGCCGAGATTCACAAGCAAAACGTGCAAACCGCCGAGAAGGCCGCCGACAAGCTCACGCACGAGGCGATCGATCTTCTGCACAAGACTTTCATCACGCCGCTCGATCGCGACGAGATCCACAAGCTGATCACGACGATGGACGACATCCTCGACCTGATGGAAGACGTCGCAACGGCTGTATCGCTGTACGACGTGCGTGCCGTCACGTCCGAAGCGAGCCAGCTCGCGCACATCGTCACGCAGTCGGCCCAGCACGTGCAGCAGGCGGTCGGGTTGCTGTCCGACATGAAGCAGTCGGCACAGATCCTCAAGCAGTGCGAGGAGATCGACCGCTGGGAGTCGGAAGCCGATCGCGTGCTGCGCGCGGCCATGTCGAAGCTGTTCCGCGAGGAAGACGACGTGAAGACGCTCATCAAGCTGAAGGCGATCTACGAGCTGCTCGAAGAGATCACCGACAAGTGCGAGGACGTCGCGAACATCATCGAAGGCATCGTGCTGGAAAACGCCTGAGCGGACCACGATGCATTCGATACAACTCGCCCTATGGATGGTCGCGACGCTGGTGCTCGTCGCGCTCGTATTCGACTTCATGAACGGCTTTCACGACGCGGCGAACTCGATCGCCACCGTCGTGTCCACCGGGGTGCTGAAGCCCCAGCAGGCCGTCGTGTTCGCGGCGGCGTTCAACGTCATCGCGTATTTCATCTTCCACCTGAAAGTTGCGCAGACCGTCGGTAAAGGCACGATCGATCCCGAGATTGTCGACCACTACGTCGTGTTCGGTGCGCTGGTCGGTGCGATCGGCTGGAACGTGATCACGTGGTACTACGGGATCCCGTCGAGCTCGTCGCATGCGCTGATCGGCGGCCTGGTCGGCGCAGCGCTCGCCAAGTCGGGCTGGAGCTCGCTGAACATCGACGGGCTGCTGAAGACCATCGCGTTCATCTTCATTTCGCCGCTGCTCGGCTTCATCCTCGGCTCGCTGTTCATGCTCGGCGTGTCGTGGCTGTATTTCCGTACCGCGCCCAGCAAGGTCGACCGGCGCTTCCGCCGGCTGCAGCTGCTGTCGGCCGGGCTGTACAGCCTCGGTCACGGCGGCAACGACGCGCAGAAGACGATCGGCATCATCTGGATGCTGCTGATCGCGTCGGGTTATGCGTCGGCGACCGCCGATGCGCCGCCGGCGTGGGTGATCGGCGCGTGCTACCTGTCGATGGGCCTCGGCACGCTGTTCGGCGGCTGGCGCATCGTGCGCACGATGGGCCAGAAGATCACGAAGCTCAAGCCGGTCGGTGGTTTCTGTGCGGAAACCGGTGGCGCGATGACGCTGTTCCTCGCGTCGTTCCTCGGCATTCCGGTGTCGACCACGCACACGATCACCGGCGCGATCGTCGGCGTCGGCGCGACGCAGAAGCTGTCGGCCGTGCGCTGGGGCGTGGCCGGCAACATCGTGTGGGCATGGGTGCTCACGCTGCCCGCGGCTGCGTTGTTCGCGGCCGGTGGATGGTGGCTCGGACACCAGATCTTCTGATCGCCGACACGGTCGACAGACACGAAATGCGCCGCAAGCCGAAAGGCTGCGGCGCATTTTCTTTTGGCGGCGGGGAGCGTGCGACGGTGCGGGCAGGGCGGCGGCGGATACCGCCAACGTTACCGTCGGGGTTCGAGCAACCGGTCAGTAACTTCCGTTCGCAAACCGCGCGATCGGATCGTCTGCCGTACTGGTGCGCGGGCTGACGGGCGCGGATTGTGTCGACGCACGCAACACCTGCACGGGGGCGGGCTCGATGCTGCGCGGGGATGCAGAAGCGGTGGCGGGCGGCGGTTCGGCATCGAACGCGGCGGCCTCGGCGGCCGTCAGTGCCGTCGTCGGAATCCGCGTGCCGACTTCCGCCTGGGCAGCCGGCGTTGCATTGGCCGTCATCGAGGTCACGCCGTCATCCACTGACGTTGCTTGTTGCTGGGCTGCCTGCATGCGCGGCGGCGGTTCGTATGGATCGGCGGCCGGGGGCGCGGGTGCAATGGCTGCGGCCGTCACGACCGGCGTGGCGGGGATGACCGGTGCGGGCACCTGCGCCGCTCTCGCTTGCGGCGACGCATAGGCCGGCTGCCGCGGCGCGGAGCCCGCCACGACCACCGGGGCGGGCGCAACGACCGGCGCGCTGCGCGGCTCGTCCCGCTTGGCCTCGTAGGTCGGTGCATCGAACGGCGTAGGCGCCCCGCGCGGCGGCGCGACGCGGCGGATGCCGTCGAAACGCTTGGCCCAGTACGGGTTCGTCAGGTAGTCGAGCCGCACGGTGCCGCCCGTCGACGGTGCGTTGACGAAGCGCAGCTTGCCGACATAGATGCCGACGTGCGAATGCGGCCGTCCGGTCGTATTGAAGAAGATCAGGTCGCCCGGCGCGATCTGGTCGGGCTCGACCGACACGCCGCGGCCGCTCATGTCGGCGGTCGTGCGCGGCAGGTTCACGTCGGCCGCACGGCCGATCACGTAGCGCACGAGCCCGCTGCAGTCGAAGCCGCTCGTCGGTGTGTTGCCGCCCCAGCGATACGGGACGCCGACGAGGCTCATCGCCTGGATCGAGATTTCTTCCTGGCCGACGCTGTGATCGACGAATTTCGGGAAATTGGCGGGGGCGGGGAAGGCGCGCGGCGTGGTGATCTTCATGCCCGAGGCGGGGCGCGATGCCGACTGCGGCGGCACGCTGGAGCAGGCCGCAAGCAGTGAAACGACAGCAACGGGAACCCAGATTCGAAGCATGGCAAGGCGGGCGAGCGCGGCGCGCTCGCGAATCGTATGACAACAGACAGACCCGATGGTAGACGCTCCGGCGGGGCTTAAGCAACCATTCTTGAGAATTTACTTGAAGTTTCGCGCGTAAACCGGGTTGTTGCGTGACGATGTGTTACTTGCGTTTTCGACCCCAAATAAAAACGGCGCTCCGGAAACGGAGCGCCGCGATGTGTCGAAAGCCGGCCGACGGGCCGGCCTGTCGCGTTACAGGATGTCCGACGCGTAGTCGGCGAGCCGCGAGCGTTCGCCGCGTGCAAGCGTCACGTGGCCGCTGTGGCCCCAGCCCTTGAAGCGGTCGACGACGTACGTGAGACCCGAGCTGCCCTCGGTCAGGTAAGGCGTGTCGATCTGCGCGATGTTGCCGAGGCACACGATCTTCGTGCCCGGGCCCGCGCGCGTGACGAGCGTCTTCATCTGCTTCGGCGTCAAGTTCTGCGCCTCGTCGATGATCAGGTACTTGTCGACGAACGTACGGCCGCGCATGAAGTTCATGCTCTTCACCTTCAGGCGCGAACGGATCAGTTCCTGCGTCGCGGCACGTCCCCATTCGCCGGCGGCGTCGTCGGTCTTCTGCAGCACTTCGAGGTTGTCGTCGAATGCGCCCATCCAGGGCTGCATCTTCTCTTCCTCGGTACCGGGCAGGAAACCGATGTCCTCGCCGACGGGCACGGTCGCGCGCGTCACGATGATCTCGTTGTAGCGCTTGTCGTCGAGCACCTGCGCGAGGCCGGCCGCGAGCGCGACGAGCGTCTTGCCGGTGCCGGCCTGGCCGAGCAGCGTGACGAAGTCGATCTCGGGGTTCATCAGCAGGTTCAGCGCGAAGTTCTGCTCGCGGTTGCGCGCGGTGATGCCCCACACGTTGTTCTTGTGGTGGCTGTAGTCACGCAGCGTCTGCAGCAGCGCCGTCTTGCCGTTCAGTTCGCGGACGATCGCATGGAACGTCGGCTCGCCGTTCTGCGGCTCGAGATAGACGAACTCGTTGACGAGCATCGACGCGACGAGCGGGCCGGTCACGCGGTAGTACGTGGTGCCCGTCTTCGTGTCCTGCCAGCTCTCCATGCCCTTCGCATGCTTGGTCCAGAAATCCTGCGGCAGTTCGCGCACGCCGTTGTACAGGAGATCCTTGTCCTCGAGCACCTGGTCGTTGAAGTAGTCTTCCGCGGGCAGGCCGAGCGCATGCGCCTTGATCCGCATGTTGATGTCTTTCGACACCAGCACGACCTGACGGTCGGGCCGGTCGCGCTGCAGCGCGCGCACGACGCCGAGGATCTGGTTGTCGGCCTTGCCTTCGGGCAAGCCTTCGACGGGCGCGATGTCCGCGAGCTTCGTCTGGAAGTACAGGCGGCCGAGCGCTTCGCGGCTGCCGAGGCGCGACAGCGGGATGCCGGCCGTGATCGCGCCGGCATCGGCGACGAGCGCGTCGAGCGTGCGGCTGACCTGGCGTGCGTTGCGCGCGACTTCGGACATCCCCTTCTTGTGGTTGTCGAGTTCCTCGAGCGTCATCATCGGCAGATAGACGTCGTGTTCCTCGAAGCGGAAGAGGCTGCTCGGATCGTGCATCAGCACGTTGGTGTCGAGCACGAACAGTTTCTGCAGTTCGGCTTCGGCGGGCTTGCGGCTGCGCGACTTCGTCGCGGCGCCGGTATCGCGCGCGGGTGCGGCGGCCGGTTTGTCGGCAGCCGGTTTGTCGTTGCGCGCGACGACCGGTGCCGCGGGTTCGGCGGCCGCCGGCAGCGGTTGCAGCAGTGCAGCCGTCTGTTTCGTCTTGCGGCCGCGTGCGGGTGGGCTTGCGGCATCTTGCGTCGAAGACGCGACGGCGCGCAGCGGCGCGGCCGTGTTCGCGGCTTCGGTCATCGGTTGGGCCACGCTCGCCGGACCAAAGTCACCGGCTGTGGATGCGTCCCCTTCGGCGGATTTCTTCGCGGCTTTCGCGGGCCGCGCTTTCGCCTTGTATTCGTCGGGCGGCAGCAGGCTGCCGAGCTTGCTGGGGGGAGTAGGCAAAGGCATGGTGTCCCTCGGGAGGAATCGTGTCGCATGGCGTGCGCCGCTGATCGCATCCTGCGTGACGTAGACGCATGCAGTTTGCGCGCGGTGGCGCACAGGAAGTTCGTCTAGCCGGTTCGCCTAAGTGTCGATCAGCTCCTTGACGCGGTGAGGGCCGGACCGAGGGCCGGCGCGCAATCCATAAAAAAAGCCGCTGCCTCGTCGATAGAGGCATGCGGCTCGGCTGATACCGTCGTAATGCGCGTCAGGTGCCGGCAAGCATCGCAACGAGCACCGGCGCAGCTACGAGAAATATGGGGCGAACTGGCATTCATTGCGGCCCAATATAACGCGCCTCAAAGCGCTTGTACAGCCTTTAGCACGTCGTCCACGTGACCCGGTACCTTGATGCCGCGCCATGCCTGGCGAAGCACGCCGTCGGCGTCGATCAGGAACGTCGAGCGCTCGATTCCGCGCACTTCCTTGCCATACATTTTCTTCATCTTGATGACATCGAACAGCGCGCACAGCGCTTCGTCGGCATCGGAAATCAGCGGGAACGGCAGTTCGAGCTTTGCCTTGAAATTGTCATGCGAGCGCAGGCTGTCGCGTGACACGCCGATGACTTCCGCACCGGCTTTCTTGAACTTCGGATAGAGATCGCGGAACTGCAGCCCTTCGGTCGTGCAGCCCGGCGTGTTGTCCTTCGGATAGAAGTACAGCACGAGTTTCTTGCCCTTCAGGTCGGACAGCGAAATGTCGCCGCCCGTGGCCGGTGCGGTGAAATCGGGAACTTGACGGTCAACTTCGACGGACACGTGTTTCTCCTGTTGTTATGGAAAGGCGCCGCTGCGGCGGCGCGGTTCGGCGGGGCGTCGCGGCAGCGTGCCGCAAGGGCGGAGCGGGCGACGCCGGCGCGCGCGAACTCAGTCGGGCTGGACGATTAGTTCGCCGGAGCGGCCGGGAATTTCGCCCCACGTGACAGGGTACGATGGCAGCGAGTCGCGGTCCAGCGTCGCGTGGTAGTCACCCATCGTCGCGAATGTGTGACCTTGCGCGCGCCAGCCGGCGAGCAGTTGCTCGAACACGGGCGCAAGCTTCTGGCCTTCCAGTTCCGCATGCAGCGTGAACACCTGATCGTGCGGATTGGTTTCGGTGAACTTGAGGATGTGCGCGGCGACGTTGTGCGTGTCGACGCCGTCGATGCCGAGCACTTCGTCGAGCGTCGGCAACGTGGTGGGCATCTGCACGTGCGACAGCGTGCGGCCGTTGACGACGGGCAGGTACGGCGAATGGCCGCGGCCGTCGGATGCGTAGCGCATCCCCCATGCGTCGATCTGCTCGAATGCGGAGTCGTTCATCTGCCAGCCGGCCGCGCCGTGCGTGACGGGCGGCGCGCCGAAGATCTCGATGAAGCGCGCGTGACTCTTCTGCATTTCACGCGCGGTCCAGTCGCGATCGCGCACGCGGACGTTGTCCTGCCAGTAAACGTGATCCCACGTGTGGATCCCGCATTCGAAGCCGGCCTCGTGAATCGCGCGCATGTCGGCGATCGCGCGGCGGCCGATGTCGGGGCCCGGCAGCAGCACGCCGTACATCAGCTGCTTCACGCCGTAGTGCTCGACCACCGACGTGCGCGACACTTTCTTCAGGAAGCCGGGGCGGAACACGCGCCGCAGCGCCCAGCCCGTGTGATCGGGCCCGAGGCTGAAGAGGAAGGTCGCGCGCGCACTGAAGCGGTCGAAGATGCGCGCGAGGTTCGGCACGCCTTCGCGCGTGCCGCGCAGCGTGTCGACGTCGATCTTGAGGACGATGCGAGCCAAGCGAACGTCCCGATCAGCCTTGCTGTTCGACGAGCGCGCGCGCGTCGGCGACGTGGCCGCGATACGCTTCGAAGATGTTGCGCAGCGCGTCGTCGAACGTCGCTTGCGGCGCCCAGCCGAGTTCCTGCATCGTGTTGTCGATCTTCGGCACGCGGTTCTGCACGTCCTGGTAGCCGTTGCCGTAGTAGGCGCCGGACGTCGTTTCGACGAGCTTCACCTGCTTGGCCGAATCGGCGTACTCGGGGAATTCCGCCGCGAGTTCGAGCATCTTGTGCGCGAGTTCGCGAACCGAGAAGTTGTTCTTCGGATTCCCGATGTTGTAGATCTTGCCCGACGCGACGCCGTCCTTGTTCTCGATGATCTTCATCAGCGCGCTGATGCCGTCGCCGATGTCGGTGAACGCACGCTTCTGCGAGCCGCCGTCGACGAGGCTGATGTTCTCGCCGCGCACGATGTGGCCGAGGAACTGCGTGACCACGCGCGAGCTGCCTTCCTTCGGCGTGTAGATCGAGTCGAGGCCCGGGCCGATCCAGTTGAACGGGCGGAACAGCGTGAAGTTCAGGCCTTCCATCCCGTAGCCCCAGATCACGCGGTCCATCAGCTGCTTCGAGCACGCGTAGATCCAGCGCGGCTTGTTGATCGGGCCGTAGGTGAGGGCCGATGCATCCGGGTCGAACTGCTCGTCCGAGCACATGCCGTAGACCTCGGAGGTCGACGGGAACACGAGGTGCTTGCCGTACTTGACGGCCGAACGCACGATCGGCAGGTTCGCCTCGAAGTCGAGTTCGAACACGCGCAGCGGCTGCTGGACGTAGGTGGCGGGCGTCGCGATCGCGACGAGCGGCAGGATCACGTCGCACTTCTTCACGTGATACTCGACCCACTCCTTGTTGATCGTGATGTCGCCTTCGAAGAAATGCATCCGCTCGTGGTTGACGAGGTCGCCAAGCCGGTCGGTCTGCATGTCCATGCCGAACACTTCCCAATCGGTGGTTTCAAGAATGCGCTTCGACAGGTGATGGCCGATGAAGCCGTTCACACCCAGGATCAGGACTTTTTTTGCTTTCATGAATGACGGGAAGAATGAATGAACTGCGCGAATTCCGTGGGCGTCACGACGGTTTCGCTGCCGTCCCGCTGCTGCCACAGCTCGAGAATGGATAGGGCGCGGCTGTCGCCGCAGACGCCGAATAGCACATTATCGCTTACGTGCAGGCCGGGCGGCAAATCTGCCGCGGCGGCCGCTGCCGCGCTGCCGGGTGCCGCGAGGCGCGCGCGCGCGATCACGAAACGCGTGCCGTCGACGTCCGTGAACGCGCCCGGATACGGGGGCGCGACCGCGCGCACCAGGTTGTAGACCTGCGCGGCCGGCTTCGACCAGTCGACGCGGCCGTCCTCGGGCTTGCGCCCGCCGTAGTAGCTGCCGGTCGCGAGGTCGTTCGGCAGGTGCGGCGCCTCGCCCGCGAGCAGCGCGGGCAGCACCCGCCAGAGCGTCTGCTCGGCGGCCACCGTGACCTTGTCGAACACCTGCGTGGCGGTGTCGTCGGGCAGGATCGGCACCGCGGTCTGGCCGATGATCGCGCCCGCGTCGGGCTTCGCGGCCATCTCGTGCAGCGTCGCGCCGGTTTCGGTTTCGCCGTTCAGCACCGCCCAGTTGGTCGGTACCCGACCCCGGTATTTCGGCAGCAGCGAACCGTGCATGTTGTACGCGCCCTTCGGCGCGATCGCGAGCAGGTCCACCGGCAGCATGTGGCGGTAGTAGAACGAGAAGATGAAGTCCGGCTGCGCGTCGGATACCGCGCGGCGCAGCGCCGGATCGGCGGGATCGGCCGGCGTGAGCACCGGAATGCCGTGCTCGGCCGCGACGGATGCGACGCTGCCGAACCAGATGTTCTCGTTCGGGTTGTCCTCGTGCGTGACGACGAGCGCGACGTCGACGCCGCGTGCGAGCAGCACCTGCAGGCACCGCACGCCGACGTTGTGATACGCGAAGACGACTGCGCGCGGTTTCATTGCGCGGCTCCCGAGCGGTTCGCGCCGGCCGGCACCGCCGGTACGCCGTCGTGCTGCTCGAGCACGGCCTGGATCAGGTAGCGCGGCCGTGCACGCACCTGCTGGTAGATGCGGCCGACGTATTCGCCGAGCAGGCCGAGCGCGAAGATGATCACGCCGAGCAGGAAGAACGTGATGGCGAACAGCGTGAACACGCCTTGCACTTCCGCGCCGACGATGAAGCGTCGCACGAGCAGCAGCACGAACAGCGCGGCGGAGCCGAGCGACAGGATCACGCCGATGAACGACAGCCACTGCAGCGGCACGACCGAGAAGCCCGTCACGAGGTCGAAGTTCAGCCGGATCAGGCTGTACAGCGAGTACTTCGACTCGCCGGCGAAGCGCTCTTCGTGCGCAACCTCGATCTCGGTCGGCTTCTGCGCGAACGTGTATGCGAGTGCGGGGATGAACGTGTTGACTTCGCCGCACACGTTGATCGTGTCGATGATGCGGCGGCTGTACGCGCGCAGCATGCAGCCCTGGTCGGTCATCTTGATGCGGGTGATGCGCTCGCGCAGGCGGTTCATCATCTGCGACGCCTTGCGCCGCCACAGGCTGTCCTGGCGCTGCTTGCGGATCGAGCCGACGTAATCGTAGCCCTCGCGCATCTTTGCGATCAGCTTGCCGATTTCCTCGGGCGGGTTCTGCAGGTCGGCGTCGAGCGTGATGACGATCTCGCCGCGCGATTGCGCGAAGCCGGCGAGGATCGCCATGTGCTGGCCGTAGTTGCCGTTGAGCAGCACGATGCGCGTCGTGTCGGGACGTACGTGGAACTGATCGGCGAGCATCGCGGCCGAGCGGTCGCGGCTGCCGTCGTTGATCAGGATCACTTCGTATGACGTGTCGAGTGCGTCGAGCGCCGGATACAGCCGCGCGAACAGCGCGGCGAGGCCGTCTTCCTCGTTGTACACGGGGATGATGATCGATACTTCCGGCTGCCCGGCGACCGGATGCCCGGCGCGTGCTTCAAGGTGACTCATGTACGCTTATTTTCCGTATTGTTCGCAAATCTGGTTGATGGCGTCGACCACGCGACGCACGTCGTCTTCCGTCATCTGCGTGAAGAGCGGCAGCGTGACGGTCGACGCGCCGTACCGTTCGGCGTGGGGGAACATGCCCTCCTTGAAGCCGCGCGCACGGTACAGCGTGAAAAGATGGATCGCCGGGTAGTGGATGCCCGTGCCGATGCCGCGTTCCTTCATCTGCGCCATGAACTCGGCGCGCGAGATCGTCAGCCGCTCGAGCGGCAGCGTGATCAGGAACATGTGCCAGTTGCCGTTCTCGAATTCGGCGATCGGCAGGCCGACGCCGAGTTTCACGGCTGCGCTGCCGTCGAACGCGGCGAAGTAGGCGCGCGCAAGCGCGCGGCGCTGCGCGGTGAAGCGTTCGAGGTGCGGCAGCTGGCCGAGGCCGACGCGCGCGGCGACGTCGGTCAGGTTGTACTTGCCGCCGAGCACGTCGCAGTCCATCCCGTCGAAGCCCGTGCGCGTGATGCCCTGCAGCCGGTACTTCTGCGCGAGCGCCGCTTCTTCCTCGTTGTTCAGCACGAGTGCGCCGCCTTCGATCGTCGTCAGGTTCTTGTTTGCGTGGAAGCTGAACGACACGATGTCGCCGATCGCGCCGATGCGCTTGCCGTTCCACGTCGAGCCGAATGCTTGCGCCGCATCCTCGATCACGCGCAGCTTGTGTGCGCGCGCGATCGCGTACAGGCGGTCCATGTCGACCGGCAGGCCGGACAGGAACACCGGGATGATCGCCTTCGTGCGCGGCGTGATCGCCTGCTCGAGCTTGTCGAGGTCGATGTTGCGCGTGACGGGATCGATGTCGGCGAACACGGGCGTCGCGCCGGTCTCGAGGATCACGTTGCTGGTCGAGACCCACGACGCCGGCGTCGTGATCACCTCGTCGCCGGCACCGACGCCCGCGATGCGCAGGCCGATCTCGAGCGTGCAGGTGCCCGAGTTGAACGCACGGACCGGACGGCCGCCACAGTACTCGGACAGCGCCGCTTCGAATTTCTGGCTCTGCGGGCCGGTGGTGATCCAGCCCGAGCGCAGCACGTCGACGACGCCCTGGATGGTTTCCTCATCGATCTCGGGGCGGGTGAACGGCAGAAACGGAGCAGTAGTCTGGCTCATGTACGCTTTGGCCTGTAATGGCGTGTAATAAAAGGGTCGGGCGATCCCGGCCGAAACCGGCATTAAACACCGGTTGGCGGAATCGCACCGTGATTTTTTGTAGGCGGACGCTTAACGCGGCGGGGCGTGCTCAGCTTCGCGCGAGCACCAGCACGCCGATCAGGATGATGCCGATGCCGACGAGCCGCTGGACCGACAGCACTTCACCGAACAGGTACCAGGCCGCGAACGCGTTGACGACGTAGCCGAGCGACAGCATCGGATACGCGATCGACACGTCGACCCGCGACAGCCCGACGATCCAGACCACGACGCTCAGTACGTAGCAGCCGAGGCCGCCGATGATCGGCAATTGGGTCGCGATCTTCAGGCCGACCGGGATGATGTTCGCACGGCTGAATTCGAAGTGCCCAACAGCGTTGACGCCGGCTTTCAGCAGAAGTTGCGCACAGGCGTTGAGCATCACGCCGGTGATGATGCAGACGAACGAAACGGGATTCATGCGGTGGGCGTCCTTACGATTGCGGTTTCTCGACGATCACGCGGCGGCTGTCGCGCGCAATCACGCGCATCGGCACGCCTTGCTTGACCAGGGTGTCGTACTGGCCGGGCGGCATGATCGCGAGCGCATGGGTTTCCTGCTTCCAGCGCGTGATCCACTCGTCGACGGTCGGAATCCACTTGTTCGGCTCCATCGAGATCCCGAATGCGAGCTCGTCCTGGCGCTGGACCATGATCGTCGTGTGGCCCATATAGAACGGGAACGTGTGATCGAGCATCTCGATCGAGTAGAACGGCGTGTCGGCCGGCAGTTTCGCCAGTTCGGCGCGCACCGCCGGCGCGAGCAGCGCGCCCGAGCTGTAGCGGCCGAACTCGTCGTGCCCGGTGCCGCCGATCGTGCCGAACGCGAGCCAGGCGGCGCCGAATGCGGCAAGCGCGGCAGCCACGCCCGCGCGGCGGTTCAGCCACGCGGCCGCGAGCGTCAGCGCGCCTGCGACCGCGAGGCCTGCGTACAGCCACATCTGGAACGCGCGGTACTGCGCGTTCGGCGTGCGGGCATCGCCCTGGTACGCGAGGAAGATGATCCCGAACGCCGCGACGACGACGAACACGAGGTAGCCGAGCAGGTGGCGGCGGAACCGGTCGGCGCTCATCAGCGGCAGGTACGCGCCGATGATCAGCGCGAGCGCCGGCGCGACCGGCAGCACGTACGAGATCAGCTTCGAATGCGACGCGCTGAAGAACAGGAAGATGAATGCGCTCCAGATCAGCAGCACGAGCATCGGCGAGAAGCCGTTCGGCTGGCGCGGCATCCGCAGCGCATGGCGGATGCTCTGCCACGCGACCGACAGCCACGGCAGGAAGCCGACCAGCAGCACGGGCACGAAGTAGTAAAGCGGGCCCGGGCGGTTCTGTTCCGGGGTCAGGTACCGGCGGAACTGCTGGACGATGAAGAAGAAGTTGAAGAACTCGGGGTTGCGCTGCTGGACGAGCACGAACCACGGCGTGACGATCGCGAAGAAGATCACGAGGCCGCTCACCAGGTACAGGCGCTTCCACAGCGCCCAGTCGCGCGCGATCAGCGTGTAGAGCACGAGCACGGCGCCGGGCAGGATCAGGCCGACGAGGCCCTTCGACAGCACCGCGAACGCCATTGCGGCCCAGCACGCCCACATCCAGCCGCGTGCCGCGGCCGGGCGCAGCCCGGGCCGCTGCGCGAGCAGCAGCGAGCACAGCGACAGCGACATCCAGAACGCGAGCCCCATGTCGAGCGCGTTGAAGTGGCCCATCAGGTTCCAGTACGGCGACGACGCGAGCACGACGGCGGCGAGGAAGCCCGACAGCGGGTTGAACAGGCGCGCGCCGGTGTAGCCGACCAGCAGGATGCCTGCGAAGCTCGCGATGGCCGTGTAGAGGCGCGCCTGCCATTCGCCGATGCCGAACCACGCGAACGTGAGCGCGTTCAGCCAGGTTTGCAGCGGCGGCTTCTCGAAGTACTTGTAGCCGTTGTAGCGCGGCGTGATCCAGTCGCCGGTGACGAACATCTCGCGCGCCATTTCCGCGTAGCGGCCTTCGTCGCTCGGGATCAGGTGGCGCAGCCCGAGCGGCGCGAACCAGACGATCGCGAGTGCGACGACGAGGAGGACGAGCGTGATGCGATTGAGCGGTAGCCTCGACGGCGTATCGTTCATGGATTTTCAGCCTGTTGGTTATTGTGACGGGCCGCCGGCGGGTTGCGCCGGGGGCGGGCGGCCTGGCCGGGCCGATCCGGGGGATCGACCCGCTGCGCCGGCCCGAGTTTTACCGCATCGGGGATTAACGTTCAATTAAGAGCGCGGCGGCGACTTTGCGGCCTTCGGCCATCAGGATGTTGTAGGTGCGGCAGGCGGCCTGGAAATCCATCGTCTCGACGCCGATCCGCTTGGCCGTCAGCGCCGCGACGAGCCGCGGGTGCGGGAAGCGCAACCGCGCGCCGCTGCCGAAGATCACGAGTTCTGGGGTCGGGTCGAGCAGCATCGCGAAATGCTCGGGCGCGAGCGCGTCGAACGACGACACGGGCCACGCCTGGACCGGCGCGCCGGGCAGTACGATGACGCTCGTTTCGTGGCGTTCGAGATTGACGTCGACATAATCGGGGCCGTAGCCGGTGACGGTGTTGAGCGCGCCGCTCGCGTCCTGGTGCAGTTTCAAATCGGTATTCCGCGGTTCCGTAGGGGAATGTGTTGCAGGGCCACACGGGCCCGGATGGCCGGTTTCGCTTGCCTGAGCACGCGGGACGCCTGACGGCGCGGGCCCGGCGCGGCTATGGTGCATTGCGAAAGTCGGCCAAAATCCGCTAAATTATAACTTTTTGGTCGCCCCCGGGCGCCACTTGCGTCGCGCGTCGCCACAAGCCGCGCCCGACCGCCCGCTTTTTCCCAGTCTAGACAGCGCGCACAGACCGGCCGCTTTCCAGTTTTGATCCCGTCCCCCCGGCCGCAAGGCCAACCCAGGAACCGTGTCGTCGTGAAACCGATTCAGAAGTCGAACAAGCTGCTCAACGTCTGCTACGACATCCGTGGCCCGGTGCTCGAGCACGCGAAGCGCCTCGAGGAAGAAGGCCACCGCATCATCAAGCTGAACATCGGCAACCTCGCGCCGTTCGGTTTCGACGCGCCGGACGAGATCATCCAGGACATGATCCGCAACCTGCCGACGTCGTCCGGGTATTCGGATTCGAAGGGCGTGTTCTCGGCGCGCAAGGCCGTGATGCACTACACGCAGGAAAAGGGCGTCGTGGGCGTCGGCCTCGACGACATCTACATCGGCAACGGCGCGTCCGAGCTGATCGTGATGGCGACCCAGGCGCTGCTGAACGACGGCGACGAAGTGCTGCTGCCCGCGCCCGACTATCCGCTGTGGACGGCGGCGGTCAGCCTGTCGGGCGGCACGCCGGTGCATTACATCTGCGACGAGCAGAACGCGTGGATGCCCGATCTCGACGATATCCGCCGTAAGATCACGCCGAACACGAAGGCGATCGTCGTGATCAACCCGAACAACCCGACGGGCGCGCTTTATTCAGACGAATTGCTGCTCGAACTGCTCGAGATCGCGCGCCAGCACGGACTGATCGTGTTCGCCGACGAGGTGTACGACAAGATCGTCTACGACGGCCTCGAGCACACGGCGCTGGGTTCGCTGTCGGAGGACGTGATCACCGTCACGTTCAACAGCCTGTCGAAGAGCTATCGCTCGTGCGGCTACCGTGCGGGCTGGATGGCCGTGTCGGGCCTCGGCGGCGACAACCGCCGGCACGCGAAGGATTACCTCGAGGGGCTCGGCATCCTGTCGTCGATGCGCCTGTGCGCGAACGTGCCCGGGCAGTTCGCGATCCAGACGGCGCTCGGCGGCTACCAGAGCATCAACGAGCTGATCGTGCCGAGCGGGCGCCTGTACAAGCAGCGCGAGCTCGCGTACGACATGCTCACGTCGATCCCGGGCGTGACCTGCGTGAAGCCGCAGGCCGCGCTGTACATGTTCCCGCGCCTCGACCCCAAGCTTTATCCGATCCAGAACGACCAGCAGTTCATTCTCGACCTGCTGCTCGAGGAGCGCGTATTGCTCGTACAGGGCACGGGCTTCAACTGGACGACGCCGGACCACTTCCGCGTGGTCTTCCTGCCGAACCTCGACGACCTGACCGATTCGATCAACCGGATCGCACGCTTCCTCGACGGCTACCGCAAGCGCCATTCGGCCTGAGCGGCACGGCCACACGGAACTCACTACTTCTTACTCATTCGATCACACGCAGCATGGAACCGATCAAAGTTGGCCTGTTGGGCTTCGGCACGGTGGGCAGCGGCACCTTCACGGTGCTGGGCCGCAACCAGGAAGAAATCAAGCGACGCGCGGGGCGCGGCATCGAGGTGACGCGCATTGCGGTGCGCAACCCGGCCAAGGCGCTGGCTGCGCTCGGCGGCGACGCCGGCGCCGCGCAGATCACCGACGATTTCAACGCAGTCGTCGATGATCCGTCGATCTCGATCATCGCCGAGATGATCGGCGGCACGGGCGTCGCACGCGAGCTCGTGCTGCGCGCGATCGCGAACGGCAAGCACGTCGTGACCGCCAACAAGGCGCTGCTCGCGGTGCACGGCACCGAGATCTTCGAGGCCGCGCGTGCGAAGGGCGTGATGGTCGCGTTCGAGGCGGCCGTCGCCGGCGGCATCCCGATCATCAAGGCGCTGCGCGAAGGCCTGACCGCAAACCGCATCCAGTACATCGCGGGCATCATCAACGGCACGACCAACTACATCCTGTCGGAAATGCGCGATCGCGGGCTCGACTTCGCGACCGCGCTGAAGGCCGCGCAGGAGCTTGGCTACGCGGAAGCCGATCCGACCTTCGACATCGAAGGCGTCGACGCCGCGCACAAGGCGACGATCATGAGCGCGATCGCATTCGGCGTGCCGGTGCAGTTCGACCGTGCGTACGTCGAGGGCATCAGCAAGCTCGACGCGACCGACATCCGCTATGCGGAAGAGCTCGGCTACCGGATCAAGCTGCTCGGCATCACGCGCCGCGCCGAAAACGGCATCGAGCTGCGCGTGCACCCGACGCTGATCCCGGAGAAGCGCCTGCTCGCGAACGTCGAGGGCGCGATGAACGCGGTCGTCGTGCACGGCGACGCGGTCGGCACGACGCTGTACTACGGCAAGGGCGCGGGCGCGGAGCCGACCGCATCGGCCGTGGTCGCGGATCTCGTCGACGTCACGCGCCTGCACACGGCGGACCCCGAGCATCGCGTGCCGCATCTCGCGTTCCAGCCGGACAGCCTCTCGAACACGCCGATCCTGCCGATCGAAGAAGTGACGAGCGGCTACTACCTGCGCCTGCGCGTTGCCGATCAAACCGGCGTGCTGGCCGACATCACGCGCATCCTCGCCGCATCGGGCATCTCGATCGACGCGCTGCTGCAGAAGGAATCGGAGCAGGTCGACGACGCGAACGGCGAAACCGACATCATCCTGATCACGCACGTCACGGTCGAGAAGAACGTGAATGCGGCGATCGCGCAGATCGAGAGCCTCGCGACGGTGGTATCGAAGGTGACGAAGCTGCGCATGGAAGCGCTGAACTGAGCTGAGGACGACATGAACTACATCTCCACGCGCGGCGCCGGCATCGGCGAGCGCCACACGTTCTCCGACATCCTGCTCGGCGGTCTCGCGAAGGACGGCGGGCTCTACCTGCCGGCCGAGTATCCGAAGGTGTCCGCCGACGAGCTCGCACGCTGGCGCACGCTGTCGTACGCGGATCTCGCGTTCGAGATCCTGTCGAAGTTCTGCGACGACGTACCGGCCGACGACCTGCGCGCGATCACGCGCCGCACGTACACGGCCGACGTGTACAGCAACACGCGCCATGGCGAGAACGCGTCCGACATCACGCCGCTGAAGACGCTCGGCACCGAGAACGGCGCGCCGATCTCGCTGCTCGAACTGTCGAACGGCCCGACGCTCGCGTTCAAGGACATGGCGATGCAGCTGCTCGGCAACCTGTTCGAGTACACGCTCGCGAAGCACGGGCAGACGCTCAACATTCTCGGTGCGACGTCCGGCGACACCGGCAGCGCGGCCGAATACGCGATGCGCGGCAAGGCCGGCGTGCGCGTGTTCATGCTGTCGCCGCACAAGAAGATGAGCGCGTTCCAGACGGCCCAGATGTTCAGCCTGCAGGATCCGAACATCTTCAACCTCGCGGTCGAAGGCGTGTTCGACGACTGCCAGGACATCGTGAAGGCCGTTTCGAACGATCACGCGTTCAAGGCGCAGCAGAAGATCGGCACGGTCAACTCGATCAACTGGGCGCGCGTCGTCGCGCAGGTCGTGTACTACTTCAAGGGTTACTTCGCGGCGACCCGATCCAATGACGAGCGCGTGTCGTTCACGGTGCCGTCGGGCAACTTCGGCAACGTCTGCGCAGGCCACATCGCGCGGATGATGGGGCTGCCGATCGCGAAGCTCGTGGTCGCGACCAACGAGAACGACGTGCTCGACGAGTTCTTCCGCACGGGCGCGTATCGCGTGCGCAGCGCCGAGAACACCTATCACACGAGCAGCCCGAGCATGGACATCTCGAAGGCGTCGAATTTCGAGCGCTTCGTGTTCGACTTGCTCGGCCGCGATCCGGCGCGCGTGATGCAGCTGTTCCGCGACGTAGAGGAGAAGGGTGGCTTCGATCTCGCGGCGAGCGGCGATTTCGCGCGCGTCGCCGAGTTCGGTTTCGTGTCGGGCCGCAGCAGCCACACGGACCGCATCGCGACGATCCGCGACGTGTTCTCGCGCTACGACACGATGATCGATACGCACACGGCCGACGGTGTGAAGGTCGCGCGCGAGCATCTCGACGCGGGCGTGCCGATGGTCGTGCTCGAGACGGCGCAGCCGATCAAGTTCGGCGAGACGATTCGCGAGGCACTCGATCGCGAAGCCGAACGTCCGGCCGCATTCGACGGGCTCGAGGCGCTGCCGCAGCGTTTCGAGGTCGTGAACGCCGACGCACAGCAGGTGAAGGACTTCATCGCCGCCCATACGGGAGCATGACGCACGGCCGGGCCGCGGGCCCGGCTGCGCTGGACGGCCGGAATGCCGATTCGTCGAACGGATCGGGGTTCCGGCCGTTTTGTTTGGCGGTGCCGCTCGGTTACCGTCGCACCGCGCCCGAAACAAGTGCCAGACCCGCACGTTCGCGCGAATCACAGTTTCCGCATGTCCGCCATATCGCGCGCCCGCGCGACGGCGTCGCTACAATGACGTATTGAATCCAACGATCCCCGATTCCATCGATGTCGAACCCGAATCCCGCGGCGCCGCGCGCGCCGATGCTGTCGACCGCCGAGGCACTCGCCGCGTTGCTCGATGCCGCGAAGCCGTTGCCCGGCGCCGAAACCGTCGCCACGCTCGACGCGCTCGGCCGCGTGCTGGCGGCCGACGTGAGCTCGCCGCTCGACGTGCCGCCGATGCATACGAGCGCGATGGACGGCTATGCGGTGCGCGTCGCCGACCTGCTGCATGGCGACCGGCGCTTGCCGGTGTCGCAGCGCATTCCGGCCGGTCATCCGGCCGCGCCGCTCGCTGCCGGCACGGCTGCGCGGATCTTTACCGGTGCGACGGTGCCGCCCGGCGCCGACGCCGTCGTGATGCAGGAGCAGGCGTCGGCCGACGGCGACGCGGTCGAGATCCTGCACACGCCGAAGGCCGGTGAATGGATCACCGCGCAGGGCGCGGATATCCGGCAAGGGTCAGTGATCCTGCCGGCCGGCACGCGGCTCACGCCGCAGGCGCTCGGCCTGGCCGCGTCGGTCGGCTGCGCGCAATTGGCGGTCGCGCGGCGGATTCGCGTCGCGGTGTTCTTCACCGGCGACGAACTGACGATGCCCGGCGAGCCGCTGAAGCCCGGCGCGATCTACAACTCGAACCGCTTCACGCTGCGCGGGCTGCTGGAGCGGCTCGGCTGCCATGTGACCGACTACGGGATCGTGCCCGATTCGCTCGCCGCGACCCGCGACACGCTGCGTGCGGCCGCACGCGATCACGACGTGATCCTGACGAGCGGCGGCGTGTCGGTCGGCGACGAGGATCACGTGAAACCGGCCGTCGAGGCCGAAGGGCGGCTCGCGTTGTGGCAGATCGCGATGAAGCCCGGCAAGCCGCTCGCTTACGGCGCGGTGCGCCGCGGTGACGATCGCCCCGATGCGCACTTCATCGGGTTGCCCGGCAACCCGGTATCGAGCTTCGTCACGTTCCTGCTGTTCGTGCGGCCGTTCCTGCTGCGCTTGTCCGGCGTGCGCGACGTCGCGCCGCGCGCGCTGTCGCTGCGCGCCGACTTTTCGCAAGGCAAGGGCGACCGGCGCAACGAATTCCTGCGTGCGCGCGTCAACGCGGCCGGCGGTCTCGACCTGTTCCCGAACCAGAGCTCGGCGGTGCTGACGTCGACGGTGTGGGGCGACGGCCTGATCGACAACCCGCCGCAGCATGCGATCAGCGCCGGCGAGACCGTGCGTTTCATTCCGTTTTCCGAACTGCTGTCGTAACGCGACGGCTTCCCGAACCATGAAGATTCAACTGAAATTTTTTGCAAGCGTACGCGAGGCACTGGGCGTCGCCGACGAGCAGGCCGACGTGCCGGATAGCGTCACGACCGTCGGCGACGTGCGCGCGTGGCTGCGCGTGCGCGGCGGTGCGTGGGCCGAGACGCTCTCCGAAGGGCGCGCACTGCGCATGGCGTGCAACCACGAGATGACCGATCCCGATACGCGGCTCACCGAAGGCTGCGAAGTCGCGTTCTTTCCGCCGGTGACGGGCGGTTGAGGCGCGGGCGATGGCAACGGTACGAATCCAGACCGACGACTTCGACCTGAACGCCGAAGTCGCGGCATTGCGCGCGCGCAACCCGAAGATCGGCGCGGTCGCGTGCTTCGTCGGCACGGTGCGCGACCTGAACGAAGGCGATTCGGTTGCCGCGATGGAGCTCGAGCACTATCCGGGGATGACCGAGAAGGCGCTCGAGAAGATCGCCGCCGAGGCCGGCCGGCGCTGGCCGGGCATCGACGTCGCAATCGTGCATCGCGTCGGCAGGCTCCTGCCGCTCGACCAGATCGTGATGGTCGCAACGGTTGCGTCGCACCGCGGCGACGCGTTCGCGTCGTGCGAGTTCGTGATGGACTACCTGAAGACCGAAGCGCCGTTCTGGAAGAAGGAAACGACGCCGGATGGCGAGCGCTGGGTCGACGCGCGCAGTACCGACGATGCCGCGCTCGCGCGCTGGGGCATCGAATCGGGCAATACGCGGCGCTGAGCACGGCGTCGGGGTGATGCGGCGAAGTGCCGCATGCGCGCAAGCGTCGCGCGTGACCGCTGCCCGTTACGCGTCCGGATCGCTGCTGCGCCCGATGATCTTCGTCGGAAACGGCTCGCCGCGGGCACGCGACGGCAACGCGTGCGGATCGTCGCCCGCGTCGCGACGGCGCGGCGCGATTGCGTCGAGCAGCGCCTGCTGCTCGGGCGGAATCTGATAGTCCCAGCCGAAGCGGCTCAACTGGAGGCTCTGCGCGATCCGCAGCGCCGGCTCCATGAAGCGGATCGCCGCGGGCGGCGTGTAGCGCGCCTCGACGGTCTTCAGGAACAGCGACAGCCAGCGGCTGAAATGAGCCGGCTCGACTCCGTCGAGCGGCTGGTGCGCCTGCTGCACGTTGCCGCGATAGCCCTTGGTGCCGAGCACGAGGCTCGACCAGAACGTGACCATCTTCGGCAGGTGGTCGTCCCAGCGGCCTTCCAGCTTCGCGTCGAACACGGGCCCGAGCAATGGATCGGCGCGCACGCGGTCGTAGAACGCGTAGACGAGATCACGGATGTTCTCTTCGGTCGGCTCGGTGTCGCGAGGGCGGGCCAGTGCGGTATCGGGCGAGGCGGGCAGGACGGTCATGGCAAAAAAGGGCAGGCGGAAATAGGCAACGACGGGGCGGCGGCGCGGGCATCGAGCAGGACGCCGGCCGGATTTTGTCGCAAAATAGCGTCCAACAACCCCTGAAAAACGTGTAAGTGTCACGCATCTTATTGCGCGCGCGCCATCCCGGCAACCCGGGGCCGCGGAACAGAGCCGTCAACCGGCCCCGCGCGCATCCCGATCGGCTCGGCTCACGTAATCGGGGCACGATCGATTTTTTTCGTATTCGCTCATGAGACTCACCGACTACACCGACTATTCGCTGCGCGTGATGCTGTACCTTGCCGTGCGCGGCGAGGGGCTCGCGACGATCCAGGAGATCTCGGATGCCTACGGCATTTCGAAGAACCATCTGATGAAAGTCGTGCAGCAGCTCGGCGAGCTGGGATGGGTCGACACGGTCCGCGGCCGCAATGGCGGACTGCGGCTGTTTCCCGAGTCGCTGCAACTGACCGTCGGCCAGGTCGTACGTGCGACCGAGAGCGATTTCGCGCTGGTCGGCTGCTTTGCGGCCGAGGGCGAGTCGCGCGGCTGCGTGATCGAGCCGCAGTGCCGACTGAAGGGTGTGCTGGCGGCCGCGCGCGATGCGTTCTTCGCCGAACTCGACCGCCACACGCTCGGCGAGCTGGTCGAACACGCTGCGCCGCTCGTGGCGTTGCTCGGCATCCGTCCGGTCGCGCTCGTGCGTGCCGCACCGTCAACGAACGACGCGCCTGAAACCGTCGAGCCGCCGTCGACGGCCGGCTGATACGCGCCCGCCGCGCTTCTCGATCCGGCAGTGGCCCGTCCCGGGGCCGCTTCGAGGCTATCCCGCATTTTTTGCGCTGAATCAACCCGAATTTCGCTTGAAAGCCGCATAACCATCCTCATCTTGGTGTTAATCGAAAATTGGAGGTCTCGACTAAATGAGAATCGACAAGCTCACCACCAAGTTCCAGGAAGCACTCTCGGACGCGCAAAGCCTCGCGGCAGGCCGCGACAATCAATACATCGAACCCGTTCACGTTCTCGCGGCGCTGGTCGCGCAGCAGGACGGGTCCGCCCGCTCGCTGATGTCGCGCGCGGGTGTTCACATTCAGGCGCTGCAAGGCGCGCTGAACGAGGCCATTTCGCGTCTGCCGCAAGTGACGGGCACGGGCGGCGACATCCAGATCGGCCGTGAACTGGCCGGGCTGCTGAACCAGGCCGACAAGGAAGCGCAGAAGCTCAACGACACGTTCATCGCGAGCGAGATGTTCCTGCTCGCCGTGTCCGACGACAAGGGCGACGCCGGCAAGCTCGCGCGCCAGCACGGCCTCACGCGCAAGGCGCTGGAAGCCGCGATCGCCGCGGTGCGCGGCGGCTCGCAGGTGCACAGCCAGGACGCGGAAAGCCAGCGCGAGGCACTGAAGAAATACACGGTCGACCTGACCGAGCGCGCCCGTGCGGGCAAGCTCGATCCGGTGATCGGCCGCGACGACGAAATCCGCCGTTCGATCCAGATCCTGCAGCGCCGCACCAAGAACAACCCGGTGCTGATCGGCGAGCCGGGCGTCGGCAAGACGGCGATCGTCGAAGGGCTCGCGCAGCGGATCGTCAACGGCGAAGTGCCCGAGACGCTGAAGGGCAAGCGCGTGCTGTCGCTCGACATGGCCGCGCTGCTCGCGGGCGCGAAGTATCGCGGTGAATTCGAGGAACGCCTGAAGGCGGTGCTCAACGACATCGCGAAGGACGAAGGCCAGACGATCGTCTTCATCGACGAAATCCACACGATGGTCGGCGCGGGCAAGGCCGAGGGTGCGATGGATGCGGGCAACATG
Organism: Burkholderia lata; assembly: GCF_902499335.1. Lineage (GTDB taxonomy): Bacteria > Pseudomonadota > Gammaproteobacteria > Burkholderiales > Burkholderiaceae > Burkholderia > Burkholderia lata_B. The sequence continues at coordinate 244,790 of NZ_CABVQK010000002.1, forward strand.
CTGAAGCCGGCGCTCTCGCGCGGCGAGCTGCACTGCATCGGCGCGACCACGCTCGACGAATACCGCAAGTACATCGAGAAGGATGCCGCGCTCGAGCGCCGCTTCCAGAAGGTGCTCGTCGACGAGCCGAGCGTCGAGGCGACGATCGCGATCCTGCGTGGGCTGCAGGAGAAGTACGAACTGCACCACGGCGTCGACATTACCGACCCGGCGATCGTCGCCGCGGCCGAGCTGTCGCACCGCTACATCACCGACCGCTTCCTGCCGGACAAGGCCATCGACCTGATCGACGAAGCCGCTTCGAAGATCAAGATGGAAATCGATTCGAAGCCCGAAGAGATGGACAAGCTCGACCGTCGTCTGATCCAGCTGAAGATCGAGCGCGAAGCCGTGAAGAAGGAGCAGGACGAAGCGTCGCAGAAGCGCCTGCAACTGATCGAGGAAGAGATCGAGCGTCTCGGCCGCGAATATGCGGACCTCGAGGAGATCTGGACTGCCGAGAAGGCCGCGGTGCAGGGCAGCGCGCAGCTCAAGGAAGAGATCGAGAAGGTGCGTGCGGACATCGCGCGGCTGCAGCGTGACGGCAAGCTGGAGAAGGTTGCCGAGCTGCAGTACGGCAAGCTGCCGCAGCTCGAGGCGCAGCTGAAGCAGGTCACGCAGGCCGAAGAGCAGGAGCAGCACAACCCGACGCGTCCGCGCCTGCTGCGCACGCAGGTCGGCGCGGAGGAAATCGCGGAAGTCGTGTCGCGTTCGACCGGGATTCCGGTGTCGCGGATGATGCAGGGCGAACGCGAGAAGCTGCTGCACATCGAGGAAAAGCTGCATGAGCGCGTGGTCGGCCAGCACGAGGCGATCAGCGCGGTGGCCGACGCGATCCGCCGTTCGCGCGCGGGTCTCGCCGATCCGAACCGTCCGTACGGCTCGTTCCTGTTCCTCGGCCCGACCGGGGTCGGCAAGACCGAGCTGTGCAAGGCGCTGGCGTCGTTCCTGTTCGATTCGGAAGAACACCTGATCCGCATCGACATGAGCGAGTTCATGGAGAAGCACAGCGTCGCGCGGCTGATCGGCGCGCCGCCGGGCTATGTCGGCTACGAGGAAGGCGGCTACCTGACGGAAGCCGTGCGCCGCAAGCCGTACAGCGTGATCCTGCTCGACGAGATCGAGAAGGCGCATCCGGACGTGTTCAACGTGCTGCTGCAGGTGCTCGACGACGGCCGCATGACGGACGGGCAGGGGCGCACGGTCGACTTCAAGAACACGGTGATCGTGATGACGTCGAACCTCGGCTCGCAGGTGATCCAGGCGATGACGGGTGCGCCGCAGGAAGAGATCAAGGACGCCGTGTGGCTCGAGGTGAAGCAGCATTTCCGCCCCGAGTTCCTGAACCGGATCGACGACGTCGTCGTGTTCCATGCGCTCGACCGCAGCAACATCGAGTCGATCGCGAAGATCCAGCTCGCACGCCTGCACGACCGGCTCGCGAAGCTCGACATGGCGCTCGACGTGTCGGAAGCGGCGCTCGAACAGATCGGCAAGGTCGGCTACGATCCGCTGTTCGGTGCGCGTCCGCTGAAGCGCGCGATCCAGCAGGAGATCGAGAACCCGGTCGCGAAGCTCATCCTCGCGGGCCGCTTCGGTCCGAAGGACGTGATTCCGGTCGACATCCACGACGGCAAGTTCGTGTTCGACCGCGTCGTGCACTGATCTCCTGCCATCGGCTGCCGCCCGGTTCGCGCCGGGCGCGCAAAAACAAACACCCCGCCTCGGCGGGGTGTTTGTTTATGGAGCGTCGCAACGACGCAGCGCGTCAGCCCTGCTTGTTGCCGCCGAACATGCCGGCGATCTGCGACAGCGAGCCGAGCACGTTCGACGGGTCGACCTGTGCCTGGCCATCGGCCGGCACTGCACCGTCCGGCGTCGCGTGGTTGACGACGTGCGGCAGCACCTGCGCGAGGACGGTCGACGCCATCGACGGATCGACACCGAACTTGCTTGCCAGCGCGCCGATCGCGTCCGAGCCGAGCACGTTCTGCAGCGCGTCCGGCGAGATCGGCTGGTTCTGGCCGGTGCCGACCCACGAGCCGATGATGTCGCCGGCGCCGCCTGCCTTGAACTTCTCGATCAAGCCGTTCAGGCCGCCCGGCTGGTTGTTGATGAATTCGAGCGCAGTCGTGATCAGCGCGCTTTGCGAGTTGCCGCCAGCCTGGCCGCCGAGCAGACCGCCAACGATGTCGAGGAGACCCATGATTCTTCACCTTTACCGATAAGGGCGCCACGCAGTGGGCGCCCGTTGAACGAATACCGCGCGCACGCCGTCGCGCGCGCGGCGCACATCAGGCGCCCGACGCCGCGGCGGCGGAGGCTACCTTGTCCTTCTTGCTTTTCTTCTTCGAACCCTTCGTCGCTTTTGCCGACGATGCTGCGGCCGGTGCGCTTGCGCCCGCATCGGCGGATGCCGCCGCTGCCGCCGCCGCTTTTTCCTTCTTCGTCATGCGCTTGGCCTTGGCCGGCTTCGCCGTCGCATCCGGCGCGCTTGCCGCCGGTGCCGGTGCGGTGGCCGTCGTGCCGGCCGTCGCGGTCGTGGACGCCGTGCCTGCCGACGTCGTTGCCGACGTGGTGGCCGAGGTCGTCGCGGCCGGCTTCGACAGCTTCACGCCCTTCGGCGGCGTCGACGAGCCGCCGACCGTCAGGCCGTTTTCCTCGAGATGCCCGACCGACTTCGTGCCGAGGCCCTTGACACGGTTCGCGAGATCGTCCGCGTCCTTGAACGGGCCGTTCTTGGTGCGTTCGTCGATGATCGCCTTCGACTTCACGGGCCCGAGACCCTTCACGGATTCGAGCGCGGCCTGGTCAGCCGTGTTGACTTCGACGGCCGCGGCAAGGCCTGCGGCGAGCGACAGCGATAGCGCGACGAACAGCATCAGCAGCTTTTTCAGCATGGCAAAGGCTCCCTGGTTCTGACGGATGAATGGCTGTTGCAGCGGACGGCGGCGCGAAACCCGGCCGGGCGTCGCCGTTAAGCATAGGACAAATGCGTGCCCTTTTTAAGACAGGCTGACCGAATCTTGCTGAAGGCTTGCGGCGCTGTAAAGACCGAAACCTGCGCCGGGCGGCGGTTTTGACCATTCTTTACGGTGTCGCCGGGGTGTCGCTGAAGATCGCCGCACTGGCTGTTCGACAGGGCTTGACTTAGAGTGAACTCTAACTCCTAACCTTGTTCCTGCCATGTCGAAAACCGTATCCCAACCTTCCTCCACCGGCCCGCTGACGATCGGCCAGGTCGCCGAAATGACCGGCCTGTCGACGCATACGCTGCGGTACTACGAGCAGGCCGGCCTGCTGCGCGCGATTTCGCGCACGGCGGCCGGGCACCGGCTCTATGCGCCGGCCGACCTTGACTGGCTGGCCTTCGTGATGCGCCTGAAGGCGACCGGCATGCCGATCGCGCAGATGCAGGAATTCGCGGCGCTGCGCGCGCAAGGCGAGTCGACCTTCGGTGCGCGGCGCGGCCTGCTCGTCGCACATCACGACGCGGTGCGCGCGCATATCGCGGAGCTGCAGGCGAGCCTCGACGTGATCAGCGACAAGATCGTGAACTATGAGGCACAGGAGCGGGATATGGCACGACGGGCAAGACCTTCTCACTCTCTATCGGAACAGGACGGACACAATGGAACGACTCGTTGAAGACCGCTACACGCGCGGCTGGAACAAACTGAAGGAAATCGACGGCGAAGTGGGTGAGCGCGTGATCGCGGCCCTCGCGCCGATCGCACCGGATTTCGGGCGGCTCCTGGTCGAGTTCAGCTTCGGCGACATCTACAGCCGGCCGCAGCTCGACCTGAAAGCGCGAGAAATCGCGACGATCGCGGCACTGGCCGCGCTCGGCAACGCGCAGCCGCAGTTGAAGGTGCATATCGAGGCCGCGCTGAACGTCGGCTGCACACGCGACGAGATCGTCGAGGTGTTCATGCAGATGGCCGTGTACGCGGGTATGCCGGCCGCGCTCAACGCGCTGTTCGCCGCGCACGAAGTGTTCACGCGGCGCGATGAAGCGGCCGGCAACGCGGCAGACGCGAACGAAGCGGCCGGGCAGCCCGCATGACGAAGCGCGCGCCGACGCGTCACGCGCGGTGCGGCGCGACGATCCGGTGCTTCGCGATGCGCCGGTACAGCGTCGCGCGCGAGATGCCGAGCGCCTGCGCGGCCGCGTCGGGCCGCCAGCGGTGCGCGGTGAGCGCCGCGACGATGCGGCCGCGTTCGTCGTCGGGTAGCGTGCCGAGTACTACGCCGCCGAGCTGCGCGGCGATATCGGCCGGCAGGTCATGTCGCGTCACGCGAGCGGCGTCGCACACCGCACACGCATAGCGCAGCACGTTGCGCAATTGCCGCACGTTACCGGGCCACGGGTACGCGGCGAGCTGTTCGGCGAGCGTCGCATCGAGCGTCAGCACGTGGCCGGTGGCCTGCGCCTCCTCGGCGAATACGGCGGCGATCACGTCGCGCACGTCGGCACGCTCGCGCAGCGGCGGCAGTTCGAACGTCGCGCCGCTCAACCGGTAGTAGAGGTCCTCGCGGAACGTGCCATCGGCCACCATGCGTGGGAGATCGCGGTGCGTCGCACAGATCACGTCGAGATCGACGCGTACGGGCGTATCGCTGCCGAGCGGCACGACCTCGCCATCGGCGAGCACGCGCAACAGGCGCGTCTGCAGCGCGAGCGGCATGTCGCCGATTTCGTCGAGGAACAGCGTGCCGCCGTCAGCAAGTGCGATCTTGCCGCGCGCGCCGTGCTTGCGTGCGCCGGTGAACGCGCCGGCCGCATAGCCGAACAGTTCGCTCTCGATCAGCGCTTCCGGCAGCGCGCCGCAGTTGACCGCGACGAACGGCCGCGCGCGTCGCGCGCCGGCGTCGTGGATCGCGCGCGCGAACACTTCCTTCCCCGCACCGGTTTCGCCGAGCACGAGAATCGGCAGCCGCTTGCTCGCGACACGCAGTGCGAGTTCGGCCTGCTGCGCGATATGCGCGTCGTTGCTGTGCAGGAACGGCGTCAACGCGCCGACGTGGCGTTGCGCGGTGCTCGGGCGGCGCGAGGCCGTGGCGGGTTCGCGACCGGCGCGCCGTAGCGGCGCACGCAGCCGCGCATAGAGCGGCGCGCCGGTCGCGCGCAGCCGCAGCGCGACGATCGCGTCGAGCCGCGCGGCATCGCGCAGCGGCATCTCGGTCGCATCGAAGATCTCGTCGATATGGCGCGGTTCGCGCAGCGCCGGCAGCGCGTCGCGCGCCTGCCGGTTCGCGGCGACGATGTTGCCGCATTCGTCGAACGCGATCAGCCACTCGGGTTGCGCTTCGACGTAGTGACGATTCGGATGCCCGAACAGGATCCAGTGCTGCGCGGTGCTGTGCACGAAGTAGCCGTCCTCGATCAGCGCCGCGCTCTGCCGCACGAGCTGATAGACGAGACGCTGGCTGTCGCGGCCGTCGGGCGAATGAACGGCCGATGCGTCGAGCACGCCGATCAGCTCGCCGCCCGGCGAGAAGATCGGTGCCGCGCTGCAGGTGAGCGTCGTGAACGCCGCACGAAAGTGATCGGTCTTGTGCACGGTGATCGGCGCGAGATCGGTCAGCACGTTCGCGACACCGCACGTGCCTTCCTCGCTTTCCGACCAGCACGAACCGATGTGCAGCCCCGCATGGCGGAAGTCGTTGCGACGCTCGCGGTCGATCCGGTAGTCGATCGTCACGCCGTGCGCGTCGGTCAGCATCACGCAGTAATCGGCGACGCGGATCATGTCGTGCAGCCGCGTCAGGCACTGGCCCGACGCGCGCAGGAAGGCCTCCTCCTTGTCGCGTACTTCGCGCAGCTCGGCTGCGGTCAGCACGCGCGGGCCGATCGACGAAGCGGGGTCGAGACAGTAGCGCTCCAGGGAACGTTGCCACGACGACACGAGGCGCGTGGAGTCGGCCGGCGCGGGCAGGCGTCCTGCGAGCGCGCCGAGCACACGGTCGGCGTGCTGGGCCTGGGGGACGGCATAGGGCATGGTCGGCTCCGGTTCCGTACGGCGGGGAATGCGATGTTCTTGTAGCACATCCCGTTCGACGGATCACATTGCATCGCAGCACGCAGCGGGCGTGAGACGTTCGTCTCACCGGTATCGCGGGCCGTCTCGTGACGTTGAGACGCGTTCATGGGCAACCTGCGGAGACCGTCCGGCATGACGCGGCATGCGCGGCGCCGCGATACCGCGGGGTTTGCGGGCGGAGCGGCACGCTTGCGCCGGCGTCCCGAGGGCCATTTCGTCGCATCGGCGATGTGAGACGCACGGGCCGAATTGCCGTGCGCTCCGTCCTTCCAGTCGCGAATCGGGGGCACCTGCATACCCGCCGCGTCAGCATTCACAAGGGTTTCACGTTCATCGCACGCACGATGGCACGCCGCTTGCAGAGATCACGGGCAAGTCGGCGCGGTCGCGTCGACGACGACGATCCGCCGCCCGGAGATGGCAGCGGACGAGACAGGCAGGGCCGTGGCGCACGTCGATGCGCCCGGGCCGGCCAACTGGATGGAGACGAACCCGTGACGACGCCCGTTACCGTCGGCGTGATCGCGAACCCCGCATCGGGGCGCGACATCCGCCGCCTCACGACGCATGCCTCCGTATCTCCGACGGCGGAGAAGGCGAACATGATCGTGCGCCTGCTGGCCGGCCTCGGCGCGATGGGCGTCGAGCGCGTGCTGACGCTGCGCGACCGGACGGGCATCGCGACGCTGCTGCTGCGCGCGATCGACACGCATCGTGCGGTCGCGCCGCACGAGCGCTGGCCCGAGGTCGAATTCGCCGACCTGCCGATCACCGACACCGTCGCCGACACACAGGCCGGCGCGGCGTACCTGCACCGGATGGAAGTCGCGCTGATCGTCGTGCTCGGCGGCGACGGCACCCATCGCGCCGTGGCCGCGCACTGTGGCGCGACGCCGCTCGTCGCGCTGTCCACCGGTACCAACAACGCGTTTCCCGAACATCGCGAAGCAACGGTCGCCGGCGTCGCGGCAGGGCTTGCCGCGACCGGCGCGGTGCCGGCCGAAGTCGCGTTCACGCGCAACAAGCGGCTCGTCGTGCGCTGCGTGGCGGGCGCGCAGCCGGGGCGCGAGGAGATCGCGCTCGTCGACGTGTGCGCCGCGCGGCAGCGCTTCATCGGCGCCCGCGCGATCTCGGGGTCCGACGACATCGATTCGCTCTACCTGACGTTTGCGGAACCGGACGGAATCGGCCTGTCCGCGCTCGGCGGCGCGTGGGCGCCGCTCGAACGCAGCGCGCCGCACGGGCTCGCGATGCGTTTCGCGGGCGAAGGCAAGACGGCCGGCACGCCGCTCGTCGCACCGATCGCGCCGGGCCGCGTCGATCGTGTCGTGATGCGCAGTTGCGAGCGGCTCGAGCCGGGCGCGTGGCAGGCGATTCCGTTCGAGCGCGGCACGCTTGCGTTCGACGGCGAGCGCGAGATCGAGGTCGCGCGCGGCGATCGCTACGAGATTTCGCTCGACTGGCGCGGGCCGCTGACGGTCGACGTCGGGCGCACGCTGCGCTACGCGTCGTCACGGCAGCTGCTGCGCGACGCCGGCGAGTGGCGCTATTGAGACGCCGTTTTACCGAGTGACATTTCGACATCCATAACGATCGACAAGGAGACATCGCCATGACAACCCCACTCGAAGGACAGGTCGCCATCGTCACGGGCGGCGCGCGCGGCATCGGCCGCGGCATTGCACTGACGCTCGCCGGCGCGGGCGCCGACATTCTGCTCGCCGACCTGCTCGACGACGCACTCGATGCCACCGCGCGAGAAGTACGCGCACTCGGCCGCCGGGCGGCGGTCGCGAAGGTCGACGTCACGCAGGCCGCGCAGGTCGACGCGATGGTCGCGCAGGCGCTTGCCGAACTCGGCCGGCTCGACATCCTCGTGAACTGCGCGGGCGTGATCAGCATTCATCCGGTCGGCGAGCTGACCGAGCGCGACTGGGATTTCGTGATGGACGTGAACGCGAAGGGCACGTTCCTCGGCTGTCGCGCGGCGCTCGCGCCGCTGAAGGCGCAGGGCCGCGGCCGGATCATCAACGTCGCGTCGATCGCGGGCAAGGAGGGCTTTCCGAATCTCGCGCATTACAGCGCGTCGAAATTCGCGGTTGTCGGCTTCACGAATGCGCTTGCGAAGGAGGTCGCGCGCGACGGCGTGACCGTCAACGCGATCTGCCCCGGCATCGTGCGTACCTACATGTGGGACCGGCTGTCCGACGAATGGAAGACCGACGGCGAATCGGTCGAGGAGTCGTGGCAGCGGCACCAGTTGACGCTGATTCCGCAGGGCCGCGCGCAGACGCCGGAAGACATGGGCCGGCTCGCGCTGTTCTTCGCGACGATGGACAACGTGACGGGCCAGGCCGTGAACGTCGACGGCGGCTTCACGTTCCACTGACGGCCGCGGGCCGTGCAATCCGTCGCCGCGTCTCGGACGCGGCGGCATTCGCAGTCAGACCTACCCAGGAGACACACATGACCGTTTCGACCCAGCTCAGCAGGGACAAGCTGCTGGACGCCTACCGGCTGATGCGCACGATCCGCGAATTCGAGGAGCGTCTGCACGTCGAATTCGCGACCGGCGAGATCCCCGGTTTCGTTCACCTGTACGCGGGCGAGGAGGCGTCCGCGGTTGGCACGATCCTGCACCTCGGCCTCGACGACTACGTCGCGACCACGCACCGCGGCCATGGCCATTGCATCGCGAAGGGCGTCGACGTGCACGGGATGATGGCCGAGATCTACGGCAAGAAGACGGGCGTCTGCCACGGCAAGGGCGGCTCGATGCACATCGCCGACCTGGCGATGGGCATGCTCGGCGCCAACGGGATCGTCGGCGCGGGCGGGCCGCTCGTCTGCGGCGCGGCGCTCGCGGCGAAGCACCGGAAGACGGGCGGCGTCGGCGTGTGCTTCTTCGGCGACGGCGCATCGAACCAGGGTGTGATCTTCGAATCGATGAACCTCGCGTCGGTATGGCGGCTGCCCGCGATCTTCGTCGCCGAAAACAACGGCTACGCGGAAGCGACGTCGTCGAGCTGGTCGGTCGCGACCGACAACATCGCCGATCGTGCGAACGGGTTCGGGATGCCGGGCGTGATCGTCGACGGCTTCGACTTCTTCGCGGTGCACGAAGCGCTCGGCGAGGCCGTCGAGCGCGCGCGCAACGGCGGCGGCCCGACGCTCGTCGAGGTGAAGTTCACGCGCTATTTCGGCCACTTCGAAGGCGATGCGCAAACCTATCGCGCACCCGGCGAGGTGCAGAAGCTGCGCGACGAGAAGGACTGCCTGAAGCATTTCGAAACGCGCGTCGTGCGGGCCGAGGCGCTGACGACCGCCGATCTGCGCGCGGTCGATGCACAGGTCAAATCGCTGATCGACGATGCGGTTGCGCAGGCCAAGGCCGCGCCGGTACCTGATGCGGCCGATCTGCTGACCGACGTCTACGTGTCGTATCCGTGAGCGCGGCCTGATACCGCAGCCGGCACGGCGAACCGAACATTCCAGGAGACAGACATGGCAAGGAAGATCACTTATTCGCAGGCGATCAACGAGGCGCTCGCGCAGGAAATGGCGCGCGACGACAGCGTGATCGTGATGGGCGAGGACAACGCGGGCGGCGCGGGCGCGCCGGGCGAGGACGACGCATGGGGCGGCGTGCTCGGCGTGACGAAGGGGCTGTTCCACAAGTTTCCGGGCCGCGTGCTCGATACGCCGCTGTCGGAGGGCGGCTACATCGGCGCGGCGGTTGGCGCTGCCGCGTGCGGGATGCGGCCTGTCGCGGAACTGATGTTCATCGATTTCATGGGCGTGTGCTTCGACCAGATCTTCAACCAGGCCGCCAAGTTCCGCTACATGTTCGGCGGCAAGGCCGTGACGCCGGTCGTGATCCGCGCGATGTACGGCGCCGGCTTGCGCGCAGCCGCGCAGCATTCGCAGATGCTCACGTCGCTGTTCACGCACATTCCGGGGCTGAAGGTCGTGTGCCCGTCGACGCCGTACGACGCGAAGGGGCTGCTGATCCAGGCGATCCGCGACAACGATCCCGTGATCTTTCTCGAACACAAGCTGCTCTATACCCGCGAAGGCGATGTGCCGGAGGAATCCTATGCGATCCCGTTCGGCGAAGCGAACGTGATGCGCGAAGGCCACGACGTGACGATCGTCACGTACGGCCGGATGGTGCACCTCGCGATGGACGCGGCCGCGAAGCTCGCGAAGGACGGCATCCAGGTCGACGTGATCGACCTGCGCACGACGTCGCCGCTCGACGAGGAAACGATCCTCGAAAGCGCGGAGCGCACCGGGCGCGTGGTGGTCGTCGACGAAGCGAACCCGCGCTGCTCGATCGCGACCGACATCGCCGCGCTCGTCGCGCAGCGCGCGTTCCATGCGCTGAAGGCGCCGATCGAGCTCGTGACCGCACCGCATACGCCCACGCCGTTCGCGAGCGTGCTGGAAGACCTGTATATCCCGTCCGCCGATGCGATTGCGAAGGCGGTCCTGAAGACGAGGAGCTGACACGATGTCGATTCACATGATCACGATGCCCAAGTGGGGGCTGTCGATGGAGCAGGGGCAGGTCAACGGCTGGCTGAAGGCGCTCGGTGAACGCGTGACGAAGGGCGACGAAGTGCTCGACGTCGAGACCGACAAGATCTCGTCGGGCGTCGAATGCGCGTTTGACGGCACGCTGCGCCGGCAGGTCGCGCAGGAAGGCGAGACGCTGCCGGTCGGCGCGCTGCTCGGCGTCGTCGCGGCCGCCGACGCGAGCGATGCCGACATCGATGCGGCGATCGCCGAGTTCCAGCGCGATTTCGTGCCGAGCGCGGCCGCCGACGAAGCCGCGGGCCCGCAGCCCGAAAAAGCGCAGATCGGCGGCCGGACGGTGCGCTTCCTGAAGCTCGGCGAAGGCAACGGCACGCCCGCCGTGCTGATCCACGGCTTCGGCGGCGACCTCAACAACTGGCTGTTCAATCACGCGGATCTCGCCGCGCACCGGCCGGTGTGGGCGCTCGACCTGCCCGGTCATGGCGAGTCGGGCAAGGCGGTCGAGACGGGCAGCCTCGACGAACTGGCCGACGCGGTGCTCGCGCTGCTCGATGCGCAGGGCATCGACCAGGCCCACCTGATCGGCCATTCGATGGGCGGCGCGGTCGCGATGGCGGCGGCCGAGCGCGCGCCGCAACGCGTCGCGTCGCTGACGCTGATCGCGAGCGCGGGGCTCGGCACCGACATCAACCGCGCCTACATCGACGGTTTCGTCGCCGGCAACAGCCGCAACACGCTGAAGCCGCACCTCGGCGCGCTCTTTGCGGACAACGCGCTGGTCACGCGGCAGCTCGTCGAGGATCTCGTCAAGTACAAGCGGCTCGAAGGGGTGCAGGGCGCACTCGAGAAGATCGCGAATGCCGCGTTCGACGGCGCCGCACAGCGGCGCGTGTTCCGCGACCGGCTCGCGACGCTTGCGCCGCGCACGCTCGTGATCTGGGGCGAGCACGACCAGGTGATCCCGGCGCGGCACGCGCAGGGTTTGCCTGAAGGCGTGCGTGCCGAGGTGATCGCCGGCAGCGGGCACATGGTGCAGATGGAGGCGGCTGCCGACGTGAACCGCCTGATCGTCGCGTTTCTCGGAGGCTGACGATGGCCGCCGCGCTCGAACGACCCAGCCTCACGGCGCTCGGCCAGCCCGGCGCGAGAAGCCGCGACAAGCTCGCGCGCATTCCGGTGCGCGTCGAGCCCGCAGCCGGTGCGGCGTTGCCGAAGCCGCCGTGGCTGCGCGCGCGGCCGATGATGAGCGCGGCGGTCGCCGACATGGCGGCCGTGCTGCGCGACCATCGGCTGCATTCCGTCTGCGAGGAGGCGATGTGCCCGAACATCGGCGAATGCTTCGCGCAGCGCACCGCGACCTTCATGATCATGGGCGGCCTGTGCACGCGGCGCTGCCCGTTCTGCGACGTCGCGCACGGCCGTCCCGAGCCGCTCGATCCCGACGAGCCCGCGCGGCTGGCCGATGCGGCCGCGGCGCTCGGGCTGCGCTACGTCGTGATCACGTCGGTCGACCGCGACGACCTGCGCGACGGCGGCGCCGCGCATTTCGCCGCGTGCATCGCGGCGGTGCGCGCGAGCGTGCCGGGCATCGGCGTCGAAGTGCTGACACCGGACTTCCGCGGCCGCGTGGCCCGCGCGCTCGATGCGCTGTCGACGGCCTGGCCCGACGTGTTCAATCACAATATCGAGACGGTACCGTCGCTGTATCGCGCGGCGCGGCCGGGCGCCGACTATCGCGGTTCGCTCGAATTGCTCGCGCAGGCGAAGCGGGCGCGGCCGGGACTGGTGACGAAATCGGGGTTGATGCTCGGGCTCGGCGAGTGCGACGACGAAGTGCGCGACACGCTGCGCGACCTGCGTGCGCATGACGTCGACGTGCTGACGCTCGGCCAGTATCTCGCACCGTCCGCGCACCATCTGCCGGTGCGACGCTACGTGAGCCCGGACGCATTCGCCGCGTGGCGCGACGAGGCGCCATTGCTGGGTTTCAGGGAAGTCGTCGCCGGCCCGCTCGTGCGGTCGTCGTATCACGCAGCCGAGGTGCTGGAGGAAACGTAGCGGGTGGCGCGTCAGGCGGACGCCGACGCATGCGCACGACTGACGCGGCGCAGGTACAGCACGAGCCCGGCGCCCGCGAGCATCAGGCTGATCGTGTTCGCGAACCAGAAGCCGCGCGCGCCGGTCAGCGACGCGGGCGCGATGCCGCCCACGTCGAAACCGAGCGCGTAGCCGCCGCTGAGCCCGACGCCCCACAGCGCGACCGCATAGATCACGGTCGGCACGACCGCGACCTTGTAGGCGCGCAGCACGAACGCCGACGTGACCTGCAGTGCATCGAAGACGTGGTAGCACGCGACGATCGCGACGAGCGGCATCGCGGCCGCGGCGACGGCCGGGTTCGGCGTATAGCCGCCGATGATCAGCGGTCGCAGCACGAACACGAGCAGGCCGTAGGTCGCGGCAATGCCGCACGCGAAGATCACGCTGTGCCGGCCGAGCAGCCGGGCTTCGTCGGGCCGTCCGGCGCCGAGCGCGCGCGCGACCAGCGTCGACGCCGCCACGCCGATCGACAACGGCGTCATGTACAGCACCGCGCCGATGTTGCCGGCGATCTGGTGGCCGGCGAGCGTCGTCGTGCCGAACTGCGCGATGAACAGCGCCATGCACGTGTACGACGTGACCTCGATGAGGTACGACAGGCCCATCGGTACACCGAGTTTCAGGATCGCCTTCTGGCGTTCCCAGACCGGCCAGCAGAAGCGCGAGAAGATCGCGAGCGGCGCGAACACGTCGAGCTTCGCGAGCAGCGTGTAGCCGATCAGCGCGAGCGCCCAGTTGATCAGCGTGCTCGCGAGCCCGCAGCCGGGGCCGCCGAGGGCCGGCACGCCGAACCCGCCGAAGATGAACCACACGTTGAGCGGAAACTTGAGCAGCAGCGCGCCGATCTGCAGGATCATCGCGAGGCGCGGCTTGCCGGCCGCATTGGTCAGCGCGTTGTAGATGCGGAAGACGAGGCTGGCGGGCAGCCCGTACGACAGGATTCGCAGGTAGTCGACGGTGCGGTCGTGCAGCGCGGCGGGCGTGTGCGCGACGCGCAGCAGCGGTTCGGGAAAGTGCAGCAGGAGGAAGCCGGGCACCGCGAGCAGCAGTGCGAGCCACAGCGCCTGGCGCACTTCCTCGCCGATCTCGGCATAGCGCCGCGCGCCGTACAGTTGCCCGGTGATCGGCTGCAGCGCGGACAGGATGCCCGTCAGGCCGATATAGATCGATATGTAGATCGACGAGCCGAGCCCGAGCGCGGCCAGGTCGACGGCCGAGTAGCGCCCGACCATCGCGGTGTCGATCACGCCGAACGCGATGATCGCGAGCTGGCCGACGAGCACCGGCCACGCGAGACCGACGATCCGGCGGATGTCGCCGAACATCGTCAATCGGCCGGCTGGCGGCGCGGCGGACGCCGCTTGACGGGCGTCTTCGGCCGTTCGATGCGCTCGTACAGGCGGAAGCGCTCGTCGCGGTCGGCGGCACGTCGGCCTTCCCACACGAGACGCCACACGTATTGCGACATCGAGCTCGGCTCGCCGAAGTCCGCGCGGTCCTGGCGCAGGATCACGTCGCAGTCGCCGGAGAAGTCGAAGCGCATGTTGCCGAAATACGCGAAGGTCGCGATCTGCGCGTCACCGAGCCGCACGGGCGAGATGCACTCGTAGTCGGAGGGCAGGTGTACGGCGATCTGCTGGGCGACATCGCGGTAGGTCCGGCCGTAGTTGACGATCGGCAGCCACAGCGTCATCAGCAGCACCCACATCAGCGTGGTGCCCGCGCCCGACAGCACGACGCTGCGCCACAGCACCTTCGGCTGCCGCGAGATGCGCCAGCGCACGAGGAAGCACCAGCACACGGTGGCGATCACCGCGCAGATGAACGACAGGATCTTGAAGTGCGGCTCATAACCGGGCACGAGGCGCGCCAGGTTGCGCGCGAGCGGATGCGGGAAGCCCGTGAGCGACGCGAGCCACACAAGCCACACGAAGGTGCCGAGGATCGTGAAGCTCAGCACCGCGAACCAGTCGATCGCGTTGATCGCGCCGCGCTTGAGGGTCGGCAGCGCGAACGTCGCGAGCACCGCGAGCGGCGGCAGCAGCAGCATGTACATGCGGTTCGACTGCTGGCTCTGCAGGATCACGAGCGCGACGAGCGGCACGGCGACCGACAGCGGAATCGCGATGTGCGCCCGGCGGCGCATGCCGGCCCAGCTCCACCATGCCCAGATCGCGAGCGGCCACGCGGGCCACGTGAACAGCGGCAGGTTCTTTGCCGCATAGCCGAGCACCGCGGTCGGCGGGCCCGAAAAACGCATCAGGCTGCCGTGGATCCACTGGTTGAAGAACCATGCGGCGTCGTCGGGCGCCGCGACGAACGCGGCCAGCGGCCACAGCGCGAAGATCGCGGCCGCGAGCGGCACGCCGACGAGCGGCAGGCGCAGGTTGCGCATCTCCGGCGTGACGAGCCACAGCACGGCGGTGCCGGCGAGCAGGGCGACGACCAGCACCGGGTTGCCGGACAGGGCGACGAGGCCGATCGCGACACCCCACCACAGCGCGCCCTGCATCGGCTTGTCGATGCCGCGCACGATCCCGTAGACGAGCATCGCGATCCACGCGAACTGCGCGAGCTGCGGCGTCGTTTCGTGCCCGCGCTCCGCGAGGCCGAAGCAGGCGACGAGAACCAGCAGTGCGCCGTCGGCGAGCGTGCGGCCGTAGTCGCGCGGCTCGGGCTCGCCGCCGAATGCGTATTTGAACGGCTGGACTTCGGCACGGCGGCCGAGCAGGTAGGCCGCGTACCAGACGAATGCGCATGCGACGCAGAACAGCACGCCGGTATCGACGCGCGATGCGTTGCTCGCGTCGACCCACGGGCCGAGGCCGCGGATCGACAGTGCGCCGAGCCAGTAGCCGAGCGGCCCGTCGGTCGTGATGAACTTGCCGACCAGGTTCGGCAGCAGCCAGTCGTGCCAGCCGCCCTTGGCCATCGTCCACATCACGCCAAAGCCCGCCGCGTCCTCGTTCTTCCACGGGTCGCGACCGAACAGGCCGAACGCGGCGTAGACGAAGCAGAGGGTGAGCAGCAGCCAGCGCGGCAGCGCGCGCGTGGCGGAGGCGGTGAGACGGACGACAGGCTTCATGCAGATGAGCGATTTGTTATGGGCGGGTGGCCGGCGCGGTTGCGCGCGGTGGAGCCGGTTTCGAGCATCCGGCATTGTAGACGCGCCCGCTGTTGCGCGTCAGGTCGATGCCCGGGCGCCGGCTGGCACCTGCCGGGCGAGCAGAGACAAAAAAGGGCAGCCTGGGCTGCCCTTTTGTGCGACACCGGTGCGTTGCAACCACCGGATGCAATGCGAAGCTTACTTCGCCTTGCCGCTGGCGCGTACGCCGAACTTGTTCTTGAACTTCTCGACACGGCCTGCCGTGTCCATGATCTTTTGCTGACCCGTGTAGAACGAGTGCGATTCCGACGACACTTCGATCTTGGCGAGCGGGTAGGTCTTGCCGTCGAGTTCGATGTTTTCGCGCGTCTGGATCGTCGAGCGCGTGATGAACTTGAAGCCGTTCGACATGTCTTGGAAGACGACTTCGCGGTAGTTCGGGTGGATGCCTTCTTTCATGGTCTTTCCTTGGTGAGAGCGGTAGCCAACCCGCCGCTTGCCGTGCCGGAGCGCGCATATTGCGCAAACCAGACGACGCCAAGCCCGGCGCGAGCCACTTGCCTAAGGTCGAAAAACGGCGATTATGCCAGAAAATCAGATGGTTGACGAATAATTTTCACGGTGTGTCGAGCGCGCCGGTGCCGGCCGGATCCTGCCGGTAGTAGCGCGCGAGCAGCCGGTACAGCTCCGGAAATTCGGACTCGAACGCTTTCGGCCGGACGAACAGCGCTTCGCTGCATACCGCGAAGAATTCCGACGGGTGGTCGGCCGCATAGGGATCGATCAGCGAGTCCCGCTCGAAGCGCGCCCACGCGCGGTCCGGCACGGCGTCGACGCGCGCGCAGAACTGGTCGTACGCGTGCTCGAACACGTCGGCCCAGGCCTGCGCATCGAGGTGCGGCGCGTGCCAGCGGCGAAAAAGGGGCGGATAGCCGTCGGCCGCGCCGTTGACCATGTCGATCTTGTGCGCGAACTCGTGGATCACGACGTTGTACGCGTCGCGGCCGTCCGTCATCTGCGCATCTTCCCAGGACAGGATCACGGGGCCGCCTTCCCAGGCCTCGCCGCTCGCATCCTGCTCGACTTCGTGGACGACGCCGTCCTCGTCCTGCACTGTCTTGCGGATCACGAATTCGCCCGGATACACGACGACGCCGACCCAGCCGTCGTACAGCGACAGGTCGAGATTCAGCACGGGCAGGCACGCCTGCACGGCGATCGCGACGACCATCGCGTCGGTCAGCTCGAGCCCGTGCGCGGTCGAGAACGATTTCTTCGCGATGAACAGGCTCGTCAGTTCGCGTAGCCGGCCGAGCGCATCGGGTGACAGCGCCGCGAGGAACGGCAGGCGCTCGACGGTGTCCTGCCACAGCGCGTCGGGGATCGGGTGGCTGCGCAGCGCGCGGTCGCGGCGGCGGTCGTCGAACCAGCGGGTCAGTTTCGAGAGCATGAAGGCGGCTCGCGGAAATCCAAAGCCTGTCTTTTAACTCAATCGATCTCTTTTTGCCATGCCGCGAAGAGGCCGCCGACGAGCGCGACGCCCGCCAGGAAGTAAAAGCCGTCGAGCGACGCGAGGAATGACGCCTGTTGCGCGACCATCCGCGCGATCGACGCGATCGCGAGGCCGTGCGCTTCGTTCGGCGCGTGGCCGGCGGCGGCATAGCTGCGCGTCAGCGCGTCGACGGTCTGCTGGAACAGCGGGTCGAATACGTTCGCGCGCTCGACGAGCCGCGTCTGGTGCACGGCCACGCGGTGCTGTTCGACGATGATCACCGATGACGTCGCGAACGAGATCGTCAGTTGCCGCACGATGTTCTTCAGCCGATAGCCGTGCGTATATTCGTCGATCGCGAAGATCCGGAACGTCAGGTTGGCCACCGGCAGCACGATGAAGAGCAGCAGCAGCCCGCGCAGCAGCAGCGGGACGATCAGCGCGGCTTCGCCGACCTGCGGCGTCATTCGCGTCATCCACAGCGCGGCCGTGATGGCGATCGCGAACCCAGGCACGACGAACCACTTCTTGTGCGTGACGAACTTCGCGTAACGCAGGTACGCGAACAGCGCGGTGGCTGAAATCAGCGACATCGTGCCCACCAGCCGCCCGGCGTTCTCGACCGGATAGCCGAGCCCGCCTTCGAGAAACCGCGACGTCAGGTAGCTGAAGCCCGTCGACTCGTAGTAATAGAACATGTAGAGCAGCAGCCCGACCCGGAACGTCCGTTCGCGGAACGCGTGCAGGCGCACGAGCGGCGTCGGATGGTTCCACTGGTGATACGCGAACCACGCAAGCGCGCCGATTCCCGCGATCGTCAGCAGGATCAGCAGCGGCGAGCCGCTATAGAGCTGGTAATGCACCTGCTGCAGCACGATCTGCAGCGCGCCTTGCGCGAGCGCGAACACGACATACGGCCAGAAGTGCCCGGAGCCGCGTTCGTCGTCGGGTGTCCGGCCCGAATCGGGCAGCGTGAGCAATGCGAGGATCGCGAACGCGATGCCGGCCGGCGCCGTGCACGCGAACAGCGCGCGCCACGTCGAATGCGCGACGAGCAGGCCGCCGACGATCGGTGCGAGCGCGCTGCCGAGCAGGATCATGATCAGGAACGCGCGTGTCGCGGGCGGCCGTTCCTGCGGCTTGAAACTGATCTGGATCAGGATCCGGCACGCGCCCATCATCGGGCCGATGAAATATCCCTGGAAGCCGCGCGCGAATGCGAGTTCGAGCGACGTGTCGGCGAGCGCGGCCGCGATTGCGCCGAACGAGAACATCAGCATGCAGCCGGCGACGTAGCGGCGATGGCCGAGCCGGTCGACCCACCATTGCTGCTGCAGGATGCCGAGCACGGCCGTGACCGCGTAGGCGCTCGACGACCACACGAGTTCGTCGGGCGATGCGTTGATGCCGCCCGCGATGTAGCTCGCGAAGAACGAGAAGACGGCGTTGTCGAAATAGTCGATGCCGGTGACGAGTGCGAGCGCCCACGGGAACAGGTCCGCGCGCAGGTTCGCGCGGCTCCACAGCGGCGAGCGACCGGGCATCGCACTCATTCGCGTGTCTTGCGCGTGCGCCGCGTGCCGGCTTCGGCCTGCCGCTGCGCGATCAGCGCATCGGCGTTTTCGCCGGCAAGACGCCGATCGACGTAGTCGATGTCGTGCTGCAGCTCCTTGCGCAGCGCGATGGCTTCTTTCAGTTCGCGCTGGACGGCCGCGATCCGCTGGTCGAGCGTATCGATCTGTTCGGTGAGACCGGTGCGGATGTCGCGCAGCGACGCGTCGGAATAGCGGCGCCGGCCGTCGCCCGTTTCTTCCAGCGGGCGCTTCAGCATCTCGGTGATGCCGTGCAGCGAGAAGCCGAGCGCGCGCAGCCGCAGGATGCGCGCGAAGCGTTCGAGGTCGGCTTCGTCGTAGAGGCGGTAGCGGCCTTCGCTGCGCGATGGCGTGACGAGGCCGCGCTCTTCGTAATACTTCAGCGTGCGCGGCGTGACGCCGAGCCGCGACGCGGCATCGCTCACGGTCAGCAGCGGGGTGGAGGCGTCGTTCGGCATCGGGAGGCGGGGGATTCGGTGTGGGCGATGACGCGATTATAGATCAACCTGTACGTTCACGTTCAGGTTGGCACCGAAAAACGGCCGCCGGGCAGGATGCGCGGGCGGCCGTCTTTTTGGTGCGGGGCGGGGGTGATCAGCCGCCGCGGCGCATCAGGTCGAAGAACTCGGAGTTGCTCTTCGTCTGGCGGATCTTGTCGAGCAGGAATTCCATCGCTTCGACTTCGTCCATGTCGTGGATGAACTTGCGCAGCACCCAGATCTTCTGAAGGATCTCGGGCTTGATCAGCATTTCTTCGCGAC
Source organism: Burkholderia lata (assembly GCF_902499335.1). Classification (GTDB taxonomy): domain Bacteria; phylum Pseudomonadota; class Gammaproteobacteria; order Burkholderiales; family Burkholderiaceae; genus Burkholderia; species Burkholderia lata_B. The sequence continues at coordinate 264,463 of NZ_CABVQK010000002.1, forward strand.
GCGTGCCCGACTTGTTCAGGTTGATCGACGGATACACGCGCTTTTCCGCGAGGCGGCGCTCGAGGTGCACTTCCATGTTGCCGGTGCCCTTGAACTCTTCGTAGATCACGTCGTCCATGCGGCTGCCGGTTTCGATCAGTGCGGTGCCGATGATCGTCAGCGAGCCGCCTTCCTCGATGTTGCGCGCCGCGCCGAAGAAGCGCTTCGGACGTTGCAGTGCGTTCGCGTCGACACCACCCGTCAGCACCTTGCCCGATGCCGGGATCACGGTGTTGTACGCGCGTGCGAGACGCGTGATCGAGTCGAGCAGAATCACGACATCGTGCTTCATTTCGACGAGGCGCTTGGCCTTCTCGATCACCATTTCGGCGACCTGGACGTGGCGCGTGGCCGGTTCGTCGAACGTCGAGGCGATCACTTCGCCGGCGACCGAACGCTGCATTTCGGTCACTTCTTCAGGGCGCTCGTCGATCAGCAGCACGAACAGGATCACGTCCGGGTGGTTCTGCTTGATCGCGTGTGCGATGTGCTGGAGCATCACGGTCTTGCCCGACTTCGGCGACGCGACGAGCAGGCCGCGCTGGCCCTTGCCGATCGGCGCGATCATGTCGATGATGCGGCCCGTGACGTTTTCCTCGCCGCGCATTTCGCGTTCGAGCGACAGCGGCTTGTTCGGGTGCAGCGGCGTGAGGTTCTCGAACATGATCTTGTGTTTCGAGGCCTCGGGCGGCTGCCCGTTGACTTTGTCGACCTTCACCAGCGCGAAGTAGCGCTCGCCGTCCTTCGGCGTGCGGACTTCACCTTCGATGGTGTCGCCGGTGTGCAGGTTGAAGCGGCGGATCTGCGACGGGCTGATATAGATGTCGTCGGTGCTCGCGAGGTACGACATTTCCGGCGAGCGCAGGAAGCCGAAGCCGTCCGGCAGCACTTCGAGCGTACCGTCGCCGAAGATCGTCTCTCCCGTCTTGGCGCGCTTTTTAAGAATGGCAAACATCAACTCCTGCTTGCGCAGGCGGTTCGCGTTTTCGATCTCCAGGCCATTGGCCATTTCGATCAGTTCGGAGACGTGCAGAGACTTGAGCTCGGATAAATGCATACGGAGAACCCGCCAGGGAGGAGACGACGAAAGAAATAAAGGGAGGAGGGCGAGCGGAAGCGCTCAGAGACTTAAATGCGTCTTGTAGACGTTTTTTAATTCTAGCATAGGCCGATTCGCGCTTGAGCGAGCGATCGGCGGCTTGTCGGCAGACGTGTTGCCGGTTGACAACACGTCCGCGGAACTGCCTGTATTACAGGTGGCTGTCCAGGAATGCGGTGAGCTGCGACTTCGACAGCGCGCCGACCTTCTGCGCGGCGGCCGCGCCGTTCTTGAACAGGATCAGCGTCGGGATGCCGCGCACGCCGAATTTCGCGGGCGTTGCCTGGTTGTCGTCGACGTTGATCTTCGCGATCTGCAGCTTGTCGCCGTAATCCTTCGCGACTTCGTCGAGAATCGGGGCGATCATCTTGCACGGGCCGCACCATTCGGCCCAGAAATCGACGAGCACGGGCTTGTCGGACTTGACGACGTCCTGTTCGAACGATGCGTCGCTGATGTGTTTGATCTGTTCGCTCATTGGGTCAATACCTCTTACGGTTCGGGGACTGCCTGCTTGCGCGTTGCGGCGTACCGGCTGCCGTTGGCTGCCGGCCGCTGCGGCAGGTCACTCCGCTCTCCGGAAAGGAGGGGTGTAAGCGCTGCATGCCGCGGCTCGCGGGTCGTTCGGGCGTCATATTAGCCTAAATTGCTATCTGCTGCGGGCGGCGATAGTAGCCGCTACGCGAGTAGGGGTACGACGCGACGTTCGACCGTTGTGTCCAGCAGGTGGAGGCCGGCCCGCAAATTACAAGGGGTGGGTGCGCATGCATTTCGATTCGGGGGCACTGCGTGCCGTGCGATGCGCGCCGGTTTGTCTGGTCATATTCGCATTGGTGCGAACAAACGGTCGCATTCATTCGGAAGCGGTGATAGAATATGCCGTGACGGGCCTCCTCGCATGGTGGGGCGGTGAACCTGGTCAGGTCGGGAACGAAGCAGCCACAATCGTTTTCCGCCAGTGCCGAGGGTTGGGCTCGTCACCTTCCTTCTCGCCCCGTTCGCCGGGCGTTTTTTATTTCTGCACCACACTCCGTTTTGCCTGCGCGTTGCCAGTCTTCCGCACCGTTTCGCGTGTCGGCGCGACGCAGCGTTACTGATACAATTTCCCGATGACCTATCAAGTTCTCGCACGCAAGTGGCGTCCGAAGGATTTCGCTTCGCTCGTCGGCCAGGAGCACGTCGTCAGGGCGCTCACGCACGCGCTCGACGGCGGGCGTCTCCATCACGCCTATCTGTTCACCGGAACCCGCGGTGTCGGCAAGACGACGCTGTCGCGGATCTTCGCCAAGGCACTCAATTGTGAAACCGGCGTCACGTCGCAGCCGTGCGGCGTGTGCCGCGCCTGTCGCGAGATCGACGAAGGGCGTTTCGTCGATTACGTCGAGATGGATGCCGCAAGCAACCGCGGCGTCGATGAAATGGCCGCGTTGCTCGAGCGCGCGGTGTACGCGCCCGTCGATGCGCGCTTCAAGGTCTACATGATCGACGAAGTGCACATGCTGACGAATCACGCGTTCAACGCGATGCTGAAGACGCTCGAAGAGCCGCCGCCGCACGTCAAGTTCATCCTCGCGACGACCGATCCGCAGAAAATTCCCGTCACCGTGCTGTCGCGCTGCCTGCAGTTCAACCTGAAGCAGATGCCGGCCGGGCACATCGTGTCGCATCTCGAACGGATTCTCGGCGAAGAGCAGATCACGTTCGAGTCGCAAGCATTGCGCCTGCTCGCGCGTGCCGCGCAGGGCAGCATGCGCGACGCGCTGTCGCTCACCGACCAGGCGATCGCCTATTCGGCGAACGAGGTGACCGAGTCGGCCGTGTCGGGCATGCTCGGCGCGCTCGACCAGACTTACATGGTGCGTCTGCTCGACGCGCTTGCCGCCGGCAGCGGCCCGGAAATCCTCGCGATTGCCGACGAGATGTCGCTGCGCAGCCTGTCGTTCTCGACCGCGCTCCAGGATCTCGCGAGCCTGCTGCACCGGATCGCGTGGGCGCAGTTCGCGCCGGGCTCGGTGCTCGACGAATGGCCCGAAGCGGGCGACCTGCGCCGCTTCGCCGACACGCTGAGCCCCGAGCAGGTCCAGCTGTTCTATCAGATCGCGACGGTCGGTCGCGCCGAGCTCGGCCTGGCACCGGACGAGTACGCCGGTTTCACGATGACGTTGCTGCGGATGCTCGCGTTCGAGCCGGCGGTTGCCGCCGGCAGTGCGCCGGGCGGCCAGCCGTCCGTGCCGCGTGCGGTGCCGGGCCCGCGCGTGGCGGCGGCATCGGCTGCCGCGGCGAAGCCGGTATCGGCCGCACCTGCCGAAGCAGCGCGGCCGCAGGCTGCCGCGCCGGCTGCGCCCGCCGCGCCGGTCGTGCGTGCAGCGCCGGTGCAGTCCGGCGACGAAACAGACCGGCCGGCCGTGAAGCCGGCTGCCGTTCAGGCAGCCGCACCGGCTCCGGTTGACGCGCCAGTCATCGAAACGCCGCAGCCGCAGACGGTCGCAGCATCGCAAGCAGCGCCGGCCGACGATAACCCGGCACCCGTCCGCAATGAACCCGAGCCGCCGGCTGCCGTTGCGCAGCGAAGCGACGAGCCGGCTGCGCCGGCCGAGCCGGAGCCGCGCGCCGCGCCGTCCGAGCCCGCTGCGCGTCCGGCCGCGCGTTCCGGAGGAGCCGCCGCCGCGCTCGACGTGCTGCGCAATGCAGGGATGCGTGTGTCGTCCGACCGCGGGCGTGCAGGTGCCGCGGCTAAACCGGCAGCCCAGCCGGCCGCCGAGAAGCCGGCCGCACCGCGTCCTGCTTCCGTCCAGGTGCCGACGCCGCGCGCCGCGGCCCGTGCGCCGCAGGCGGCCGATTCGCGCCAGGCCTCGCCGCCTTGGGAGGACATTCCGCCGGACGACTACGTCCCGCTCAGCGCCGACGAGATGTTCGGCGGCCCGCCCGACGATGGCTTCGTGCCGGTGTTCGACAGCGGCCCCGACGATGTGCGCGTGACGCCTAGGCCGGCGGATACCCGTCCGTCCGCACCGGTCGACACGCGTCCGTTGCCGCCTGCGATCGCACTCGATCCGGTCGGCTTCGACGGCGAATGGCCGGCGCTGGCCGCGCGGCTGCCGCTCAAGGGTGTCGCGTACCAGCTCGCGTTCAACAGCGAACTGACGGCCGTCGATGCGACGACGTTGAAACTTTCCGTGCCGGTGCCGCAATATGCGGACGCCGCGCAGGTGGCGAAGCTGAAGGCCGCGCTGGCCGATGCGCTCGGCAAGCCGGTCGAGGTGGCCGTCGAAGTCGGGCCCGCACGGCGTACCGCGGCGGCGCTCGACGCGGCCGCGCGTGCGGCACGCCAGCGCGAGGCCGAGCAGGAGATTCACGGCGATCCGTTCGTCCAGCAGCTCGTGCGCGACTTCGGTGCGCGCATCGTCGAGGGTTCGGTGCGTCCGCTCGCCGATGCGGCGCCGGACGGCCCGCCGCCGACGCTGCATTGAACTGACCGCCCCGCGACAGGCACAATCACGCCCACACATTGGCCGGCACGCGCCGCGTGCCGGTTTTCACACGATCAAGAAGGAGTATTCCCATGTTGAAAGGCAACCTCGCCGGACTGATGAAGCAAGCGCAGCAAATGCAGGAAAACATGAAGAAGATGCAGGAGCAGCTTGCGCTCATCGAAGTCGAAGGGCAGTCGGGTGCCGGCCTCGTCAAGGTGACGATGACGTGCCGCAACGAAGTGCGTCGCGTGTCGATCGACCCGAGCCTGCTCGCGGACGACAAGGACATGCTCGAGGATCTCGTCGCGGCCGCGTTCAACGACGCCGTGCGCAAGGCCGAAGCGACGTCGCAGGAAAAGATGAGCGGCATGACGTCGGGCCTGCCGCTGCCCCCGGGCTTCAAGCTGCCGTTCTGAGCGCAGCGTCCGTGCCACTTTTTGCCGCCGTATGAAACAGCCGTCCGCCCTGTCCGCTCTCGTCGAAGCGTTGCGCGTGCTGCCCGGCGTCGGGCCGAAATCCGCGCAGCGCATGGCGGTCCACCTGATGCAGCACGACCGCGAGGGCGCGGAGCGGCTCGGCCGGTCGCTGCTGTTCGCGACCGAGCACCTGCAGCACTGCGAGAAGTGCAACACGTTCACCGAAGCGCAGATCTGCGAGGTCTGCAGCGACGAAGAGCGTGATCCGACGCTGCTGTGCGTCGTCGAGACGCCTGCCGACCAGATCATGCTCGAGCAGACGATGACTTACCGCGGGCTGTATTTCGTGTTGATGGGGCGGCTGAGTCCGCTCGACGGGATCGGCCCGAAGGAAATCCATTTCGACCGCCTCGTGCGACGCGCGTCCGACGGCGTCGTCAAGGAAGTCGTGCTCGCGACCAACTTCACCAACGAAGGCGAAGCCACCGCGCACTACCTCGGCCAGACGCTGAAGGCGCGCGGGCTCGCGGTCACGCGCCTCGCGCGCGGCGTGCCGGTGGGCGGCGAGCTCGAATACGTCGACGCGGGCACTATCGCCCGCGCGATGCTCGACCGCCGCACGATGTAAGCCGGGCGCCGCCGGCCGGCGGCGCCGTTCCTCATGTCAGGGAGACACATGAGCACCAGCCAGGGCCCGCTCGCGGGCGTCAAAGTGCTCGAATTCGGAACGCTGATCGCGGGGCCGTTCGCGTCGCGGCTGTTCGCCGAATTCGGCGCGGAAGTGATCAAGATCGAGGATCCGAACGGCGGCGACCCGCTGCGCAAGTGGCGCAAGCTCCATCCGGAGCAGGGCGGCACATCGCTGTGGTGGTCCGTCCAGGCGCGCAACAAGAAATCGGTCACGCTCAACCTGAAGGCCGACGCCGGCAAGGCGATCGCGCGGCAACTCGCGCGCGAGGCCGACATCGTGATCGAGAACTTCCGCCCGGGCCTGCTCGAAAAGCTCGGGCTCGGCTACGACGTGCTGTCGGCCGACAATCCGGGCCTCGTGATGGTGCGCCTGTCCGGCTACGGGCAGACGGGCCCGTACCGCGACCGTCCCGGCTTCGGCGCGATCGCCGAATCGATGGGCGGGCTGCGTCACATTACCGGCTATCCCGAGCTGCCGCCGCCGCGCATCGGCATCTCGATCGGCGATTCGATCGCTGCGCTGCACGGCGTGATCGGCGCACTGATGGCACTGCATCACCGCAAGGTCAACGGCGGTGCGGGGCAGGTGGTCGACGTTGCACTGTATGAAGCCGTCTTCAACATGATGGAAAGCGTGGTGCCCGAATACGGCGTGTACGGGATGGTGCGCGAGCGCACCGGCGCGTCGCTGCCGGGCATCGTGCCGTCGAATACGTATGCGTGCCGCGACGGCAGCATCGTGATCGGCGGCAACAGCGATCCGATCTTCAAGCGGCTGATGAAGGCGATCGAGCGCGACGACCTCGCCGACGATCCCGCGCTTGCGCAAAACGACGGGCGCGTGCCGCGCACGCAGGAGATCGACGACGCGATTGCCGCGTGGCTCGCGCCGCGCACGATCGATGAAGCGCTCGTCGTGCTCAACGCGGCCGACGTGCCGGCCGGGCGCATCTACAGCGCCGCCGACATGTTCACCGATCCGCAGTTCGTCGCGCGGCAGATGATCCAGCGCTTCAAGCTGGCCGACGGCACCGACATTCCGTTGCCGAACGTCACGCCGAAGCTGTCGGACACGCCGGGCGAAACGCGCTGGCTCGGGCCCGAGCTCGGCGAGCATACGGACGAGGTGCTGCGCGGCCTCGGCTACGACGCGCAGGCGATTGCCGCACTGCGCGACGCGGGCGCGATTTGAGCAACCTCGGGCCTGTCGCTTTGCGCCAGGCTCCCGGAGCGGAGCATGCCCCAAGGGGGCGCCGTTGGCGGGGGAAAACCCGGGGCTGCCCGGCCTTTTCCTGAGCATGCACAACGCCGCCGCGCAACGCGGCGGTGCAGCGTGTACGGGTGCCCGCAACCGTCCGTCCGCAGTCGCCGGACTGTCGCTCTCGCGCCATCTTTCCTCGGTTACAATCGCCGGATGCGAATCCTACTCAGCAACGACGACGGCTATCTCGCCCCCGGTCTCGCCGCGCTCAGCGACGCGCTGCAGCCGCTGGCCGAGCTCACGGTGATCGCGCCCGAGCAGAACTGCAGCGGCGCGTCGAATTCCCTCACGTTGTCGCGGCCGCTGTCGGTGCAGCGCGCGGCGAGTACGGGTTTCTTCTATGTGAACGGCACGCCGACCGATTCGGTGCACGTCGCGTTGACGGGGATGGCCGACGCCAGGCCGGATCTCGTCGTTTCCGGGATCAACAACGGCCAGAACATGGGCGAAGACACGCTCTATTCGGGGACAGTTGCGGCCGCCACCGAAGGCATCATGTTCGGCGTGCCGGCCATTGCGTTCTCGCTGGCCGACAAGGGCTGGGCCCATCTGGCCGACGCCGCGCGCGTCGCCGCGGAAATCGTCGAGCACTACCTCGCGCATCCGCTGCCGGGCCAGCCGCTGCTGAACGTCAATATTCCGAACCTGCCTTACGGCGAACTGAAAGGCTGGAAGGTCACGCGCCTCGGCAAGCGTCATCCGTCGCAGCCGGTGATTCGCCAGACCGACCCGCGCGGTGAACCGATCTACTGGATCGGCGCGGCGGGCGACGCGCTGGACGCCAGCGAGGGCACCGATTTTCACGCGGTGGCAAACGGTTTCGTGTCGATCACGCCGCTGCAGCTGGACCTCACGCATACGCAGATGCTGCCCGCGACGCGCGAATGGGCGCGCGCCGGAGGGCGGGCTTCATGAGCGGCGAGCGCGCGAAGCGGTTCCCGCTCGCGCTCGAAGATCTCAAGCGAGCGCCACGCAAGTCGGAAGGTCGGGCCGGCGAACGCCATGCGGCGGTCGCGGTATCGAAGGCCGCCGACAAGCCCGCGGCCGTGCTGAAGCCGGTTGCGGTGAAGCCTGCTGCGGCGCGAACGGTGTTGCCCGGTTCCGCTGCCGCGAAGCCCGCGACCGCACCGAAGCCAACCGCGCTGAAGCCCGCATTGCCGAAGCCGGCTGCGCCGAGCGTCGCGCCGGCCGGCGCGTTCGCGCTCACGTCGGAACGTGTGCGTGAACGGATGGTCGAACGGCTGCGCGCGAACGGCGTGACCGACGCGCGCGTGCTGGAAGCGATGGCCGCGGTGCCGCGTCACATGTTCGTGGATCCGGGGCTCGCGACGCAGGCCTACGAGGATTCCGCGTTGCCGATCGGCCACCAGCAGACCATTTCAAAGCCGTCGGTCGTCGCGCGCATGATCGAGCTCGCGATGGCCGGCCGCACGCTCGAGCGCGTACTCGAGATCGGCACGGGCTGCGGCTATCAGGCCGCCGTGCTGAGCCACGTGGCACGCGACGTGTATTCGATTGAACGCATCAAGCCGCTCTACGAGCGCGCGAAGCTGAACCTGCGGCCGCTGCGCGTGCCGAACATCCGTCTGCACTACGGCGACGGGCGTGTCGGCCTGCCGTCCGCGGCTCCGTTCGACGCGATCGTGATCGCGGCGGCGGGGCTTGACGTGCCGCAGGCGCTGCTCGAGCAGCTCGCGATCGGCGGGCGGCTCGTCGCGCCGGTCGGCGCGCAGAGCGGGCAGCACCAGGTGCTGACGCTCGTCGAGCGCGTCGCGCACGCGCAATGGCGAGAGTCACGGCTTGATCGCGTTTTCTTTGTCCCTTTAAAATCCGGAGTAATTTGAAACCGATGAGTATGTTGCGCGCGATGCAAAACAACCGTTCCAGGGAACCGCTCACGCTCGCCCAGCGCGCGATCTGCGTAGCTGCGTTCTCCACGCTACTGGCCGCCTGTGCGACGCGGCTCGACAACGCGCCCGTCGTCGATCGCTCCGGTTCGCTCGGCACGACCGGCACCGCGCAGCCCGCGGCGCCGCTGCCTCCGGCACCGCCGGGTTACTACCGGGTGAAGCCGGGCGACACGCTGTACCGGATCGCACTCGAAAACGGGCAGAACTATCGCGACATCGCCGCGTGGAACAACCTGGCAAACCCGAATCAGATTGAAGTCGACCAGCTGCTGCGCGTTTCGCCGCAGGCCGGTGCCGCCGTTGCGGGCACGCAGGTCGCCGCGCCGATCGCGGGTGCTGCCGTTGCTACCGCGCCGCTCAGCAGTGGCCCGGCAACGCCGGCCGCCGGTACGTCGTCGGTTACGACGCCGCCTGCCGCGGCAGCCGCATCGAGCGATACGGCAGCCGTGCCGAGCGGCCCCGTGACGTTCGCGTGGCCCGCGCGCGGTCCCGTGCTGAACGGTTTCGACGACGCGAAGAACAAGGGCGTCAATATCGGCGGCACGGCCGGCGAGACCGTGAAGGCGGCGGCCGACGGCCGCGTCGTCTACTCCGGCAATGGTCTGCGCGGCTACGGCAACCTCATTATCATCAAGCACGATGCAACTTACCTCACGGCGTATGCACACAATCGCGCTTTGATGGTAAAAGAGGGGGACGCGGTAACGAAGGGGCAGAAGATCGCCGAGATGGGGAACAGCGATTCCGACCGCGTGATGCTGCATTTCGAGGTTCGCCGGCAGGGTAAACCTGTCGATCCGCTGAAGTATTTGCCGCCTCAATAACCGAGACGACCATGCCGAAATCGAAGCGCCACGAGCCGCAAGCCGAGTCTGAGAAGATCAGTCGTGCCACGCAAGCGTCGGTGGGGCGAGCTGGTGCTTCGACGGATGACGAAGACGACGTCGCGGACAACGAGCGTGACCTCGAGGCACGCGACGCCGACGCGGACGGTGGCGACGACGAGCGCGAAGGCCGCTCGGAGGCGGCGCCCGACGTCGACGATTTCCGCTCGATGCTGCAGGCCGAGCTCACGGCCGACACGATCCAGCATTACCTGAACCGCATCAGCGTGAAGCCGCTGCTCACCGTCGAGGAGGAGCAGCGTTATTCGCGTCTGGCCAAGGCCGGCGAATTCGAGGCGCGGCAGGTGATGATCGAGCGCAACCTGCGCCTCGTCGTCAGCATCGCGAAGGGGTATCTGAACCGTGGCGTGCCGCTGCTCGACCTGATCGAGGAAGGCAACCTCGGCCTGATGCACGCAATCGAGAAATTCGACCCGACGCGCGGCTTTCGTTTCTCGACCTACGCGACGTGGTGGATCCGGCAGAGCATCGAGCGGGCAATCATGAACCAGGCACGCACGGTGCGCCTGCCCGTACACGTGATCCGCGAACTGAACCAGGTGCTGCGCGCGAAGCGCCACCTCGAAAAGAATTCGATGTCGACGGGCGAGGCGGCCGAGCGCCGCGAAGCCAGCATCGACGACATCGCCTATCTCACCGGCAAGACCGCCGAGGAAGTCACCGACATCCTCGCGCTCAACGAGCACACGGCGTCACTCGACGCGCCGCTCGACCTCGATCCCGCGAGCAGCCTGCTCGACCTGCTGCCCGACGACCAGAGCCAGTCACCCGACGCCGAGGTGCAGCACCGCGAGCTCGAGACGCTGACGCGCGCATGGCTGTCACGGCTGTCCGACAAGCACCGGCACGTGATCGAGCGCCGCTTCGGCCTGAACCACATCGAACCGGCGACGCTCGAGGAGCTGGCCGACGAGATGGGGCTCACGCGCGAGCGCGTGCGCCAGATCCAGCAGGAAGCGCTGGTGCGCCTCAAGCGGTTTTTCGCCTCCAACGGCGTGCGCAAGGACGCCGTTCTGTAACTGATGACTCCGATTCTTGTTTTTGACATCGAGACGATCCCCGATGTCGACGGCATTCGCCGTCTGGAAGACCTGCCCGCGACGCTCGACGATGCCGCGGTGGCCGAACATGCGTTCGCCGCCCGCCGCGAGAAGACGGGTGGCGATTTCCTGCCGCACCACCTGCAGCGCATCGCGGCGATCTCGTGCGTGTTCCGCGACAACAACGGTTTTCGCGTGCGCTCGCTCGGTACGCCGCAGGACAACGAAGCGACGCTGATCCAGTCGTTCTATCGCGTGATCGAGAAATACACGCCGCAGCTCGTGTCGTGGAACGGCGGCGGCTTCGATCTGCCGGTGCTCCATTACCGCGCGCTCGTGCACGGCATTCCCGCGTCTCGCTACTGGGATCTCGGCGAGGACGACCGCGATTTCAAGTGGAACAACTACATTTCGCGCTACCACTCGCGGCATACCGACCTGATGGATGTGCTCGCGATGTATCAGGCGCGCGCGAACGCGCCGCTCGACGCGCTCGCGAAGATGTGCGGCTTTCCGGGCAAGCTCGGGATGGACGGCAGCCAGGTGTGGCCGGCGTTCCAGGCCGGGCAGATCGAGGAAATCCGCAACTATTGCGAAACCGACGTCGTCAATACCTACCTGCTGTATTGCCGGTTCCAGTTGATGCGCGGCGGCCTGACGCCGAGCGAGTATGCGGACGAGATCCTGCTCGTGAAGAATTCGCTTGCGCAGGAGCCAGCGTCGCACTGGGCCGAATACCTGGCCGGCTTCGACGCGTAACGCGGGCCGGTTGCGCCGTAGCAGGTGCAATCAGGAAAGTTCGAGCAGCACCGGCTGGTGATCCGACGCGCGCACGTCGCCGTCGATGTTGCAGCGCACGATGCGCGGCAGCAGCGTATCGGTCACGAACACGAAGTCGCACGCGAGCGGCCCCTCCGACCATTGCACCGTATCGTAGACGCCCGCCGTCGGCGGTGGCGTGCGGCCTGGGTGCCGAGCGACCCAGGCGTCGACGAAGCGCGGCGCGTCTGCGACCGGCTCCAGGAATCGGCAATAGGCCTCGCTGCCGAACGCGCTGTTGAAATCCCCGCAGACGATCGCATCGCACGGCTGGCCGGTCGCGCTGAACGGTCCCTCGGCGGATTCGGCGGGCGCCGGTCGTGCCGCGTGTGCGCAGGCCTCGCGGTGCCGGTCACGCAGCGCGTCGACCTGAGCGAGCCGCTGGCGCGCCGAATAATATTCCAGATGCGTGGTGACCACCCGCAGTGGCCCGAAGGGCGCCTGCAACTCGACGTCCAGCGCGACGCGCGGCATCGACGGCACGCCGGCGTCGGCCGGCCACGGCAGCAACTGGCGGAGCACGCGCCCGACCGGTAGCCGGGTCGCGATCGCGTTGCCGAACTGGCGGCGCGGTGCGCCCGGTTCGATGGCCGGCAGGTCGGCGCCGATCGCTTCGACGATCATATAGCCGGGCAGCAGCGCCGCGAGTTCGGCGAACTGGTCGGCGCCGGGTCGGCCGGGCAGTGCACCGAAGCCGCGCGTGACCTCCTGAAGGCACAGCACGTCGAAGTCGCCGAGCGCGCGGATCGCCGTGACCGTGCGCGAAAGATCGACGACGCCGTCCGCGTCCCGACCCCATTGGATGTTCCAGTCGATCAGTCGCATGGTCAAATCTCCTGCCGGGCCAATTTCGGGTCGAGGACAGCTTCCGATCGGCTCGTCGGCCCACGCCCGGCCGTGGCGCTCCCAGGCCGCCTGCCTGGCCGTTCCGGCACGATGCCGTACCGTCTATGCTCAAGTATCGACGCTTGCGTCATGCAAAGCGGGCGATGCGGGCCTTCGTCGTCTACAATCTCGCCTTCTTCAACGTTTGTCAGGAAAAGCTGGTGTCCGAAGCCGTCCCCACTTCTGCGCGCAAATCTAGAAATGCGCCCGTCGCGCCCGGAATCGCCCCGGTTCTCGAGATCGAATCGCTCGACATGGAAGCGCGCGGTGTCGGCCGCACGATCACCGAGGACGGCGAGCCGGGCAAGGTCATCTTCGTCGAGGGTGCGCTGCCGGGCGAACGCGTGACCTATTCGAGCTTCCGCCGCAAGCCGAGCTACGAGCAGGCGACGGTTGTCGACATTCTGCGCCCGAGCGTGATGCGCACGAAGCCGAAATGCGCGTTCTTCGGCACCTGCGGCGGCTGTTCGATGCAGCATCTCGACATGCGCGCACAGGTGGCGGTCAAGCAGCGCGTGCTCGAAGACAACCTGTGGCACCTGGCGAAGCTGCGCGCGGAAACGATGTTCGCGCCGATCCACGGCCCGTCGTGGGGCTATCGCTACCGCGCACGCCTGACCGTGCGCAACGTTGCGAAGAAGGGTGGCGTGCTGGTCGGGTTCCACGAGAAGAAGAGCAGCTACGTTGCCGACATGACGAGCTGCGAAGTGCTGCCGCCGCATGTGTCGGCGATGCTCGTGCCGCTGCGCCGGCTCGTCGAGGGGCTGTCGATCCGCGATCGGATGCCGCAGATCGAGCTCGCGGTCGGCTCGGAAGTCACGGCGCTCGTGCTGCGCGTGCTGGAGCCGATCAACGCGGACGACGAGGCGTTGCTGCGCTCGTTCGCGGACGAGCACAAGGTGCAGTTCTGGCTGCAGCCGAAGGGCCCCGATACGGTGACGCCGTTCTATCCGCTCGACGTGTCGCTCGACTACACGCTGCCGGAATTCGGCATCCGCATGCCGTTCAAGCCGACCGACTTCACGCAGGTCAACCATCAGATCAACCGCGTGCTGGTGGGCCGCGCGCTGCGCCTGCTCGCGCCGTCGCGCGACGACCGCGTGCTCGATCTGTTCTGCGGGATCGGCAACTTCACGCTGCCGCTTGCGCGGCTGTCGCGCGAGGTGATGGGCATCGAGGGCAGCGACACGCTGACGACGCGCGCGCTGGCGAACGCGCGCGAGAACGGTGTTGACGGCCACACGACGTTCGCGTGCCGGAACCTGTTCGAAGTGACGGGCGACGACATCCGTGCGCTCGGTGCATTCGACAAGTTCCTGGTCGATCCGCCGCGCGAAGGCGCGCTCGCGGTGTCGAAGGCGCTGGCCGAGATCGCGCAGAGCGGTGAAGGCCCGCTGCCGAAGCGCATCGTCTACGTGTCGTGCAACCCGTCGACGCTGGCGCGCGACGCGGGCCTGCTCGTGCACGAGGCCGGCTACCGCCTGAAGGGCGCCGGTGTCGTGAACATGTTCCCGAATACGTCGCACGTCGAATCGATCGCGCTGTTCGAGCGCGACTGAGCCAGGCGGCGGACGTAAAAAAACCGGCCCGCGGGCCGGTTTTTTCATGATGCGTGGTGAACGTCAGTTGCGGTTGCCGCCGAAGATGCCGAGCAGCGCGAGCAGGTTCGTGAACACGTTGTACAGGTCGAGGTAGATCGCGAGCGTGGCCGAGATGTAGTTCGTCTCGCCGCCGTTCACGACGCGCTGGACGTCGAACAGCATGTAGGCGGAGAAGATCGCGATCGCGAGTACCGACACGGTGAGCATCAGCGCCGGGAGTTGCAGGAAGATGTTCGCGACCGATGCGAGCAGGATCACGATCACGCCCATGAACAGCCACTTGCCGAGCCCCGAGAAGTCGCGCTTGCTGACGGTGGCGATCGTCGCCATCGCGGCGAAGATGATGCCGGTGCCGCCGAACGCGAGCATGATCAGCGACGGGCCGTTCGAGAAGCCGAGGATGAAGCTCAGCAGCCGCGACAGCATCAGGCCCATGAAGAACGTGAAGCCGAGCAGCACGAACACGCCGGCCGCGCTGTTTTTCGTCCGCTCGATCGCGAACATGAAGCCGAACGCGATCGCGAAGAACGCGAGCAGGCTCATCATCGGGCTCGTGGCCGCGAACAGCGAGAAGCCCGTCGCGACGCCGACCCAGGCGCCCAGCACGGTCGGCACCATCGACAGCGCGAGCAGCCAGTACGTGTTCCGCAGCACGCGGTTGCGAACTTCGGCGGTGCTGACGGAACCGCCGCGGCCGAAATTGTACGGATAGTCGTTCATGGTTTCTCCTAACATTGAACGCATGTGCGTCCGGGGCCGGTTCGGCGCGCGCGGTGTGCGGCGCAGCAAACCGGAGCAGCTATGGCTAAGATACGTTCCGTGCCGGGAGGTTTCAATGGCCAGGCGGCACAAAACATTTGGATTCTGAACCTTTCATGCATGTAAGGGTTCAATCGCAATGATACACGGGATCGTGCTACAATAGCGGATTCATTTGAACCTGTAACTTCTTAATTTTTTGGAGTTTTTATGGCAATCGAGCGCACCCTGTCGATCATCAAGCCGGATGCGGTGGCAAAGAACGTGATCGGCCAGATCTACAGCCGTTTCGAAGGCGCCGGCCTGAAGATCGTCGCATCGCGCATGGCACACCTGTCGCGTGCTGACGCAGAGAAGTTCTACGCGGTTCACGCAGCGCGTCCGTTCTTCAAGGACCTCGTCGATTTCATGATCTCGGGCCCGGTGATGATCCAGGTTCTGGAAGGTGAAGGCGCGATCCTGAAGAACCGCGACCTGATGGGCGCAACGGATCCGAAGAAGGCAGAACAGGGCACGATCCGCGCCGACTTCGCCGACAGCATCGACGCGAACGCCGTGCACGGTTCGGACGCTGCTGAAACGGCAGCGGTCGAAGTCGCGTTCTTCTTCCCGGAAATGAACGTTTACTCGCGCTAAGCCCTGGCTGGCAGCAAGTAGGCAGGATTCAGCGCACGCGGCAAGGCAGCACATCATGACGAGCGAAACTACCGTCAATCTTCTCGACTTCGACGCCGAGGGTCTTGTCGCGTACTGCGGCAGCCTCGGCGAGAAGCCGTTCCGCGCCAAGCAGTTGCAGCGCTGGATCCACCAGTACAACGCTGGCGACTTCGACGGCATGACCGATCTCGCGAAGTCCTTGAGAGAGAAACTCAAGGGCCGCGCGTCGATCGGCATGCCCGAGATCGCCAGCGATCACGTTTCCACCGACGGCACGCGCAAGTGGCTGATCGACGTCGGAAACGGCAATGCGGTCGAAACCGTGTTCATCCCGGAAGAGACGCGCGGCACGCTGTGCGTGTCGTCGCAGGCCGGGTGTGCGGTCAACTGCCGCTTCTGTTCGACGGGCAAGCAGGGCTTTTCCCGCAACCTGTCGACAGCCGAAATCATTGGCCAGCTGCGGATGGCCGAGTTTGCATTGCGAGCGTCACTGGGCCGCGCGCCCGGTCCGAACGGCAAGGCCGAACGGGTCGTCACCAACGTGGTGATGATGGGCATGGGCGAGCCGCTGCTGAATTACAGCGCGGTCGTGCCGGCAATGCGGCTGATGCTCGACGACAACGCGTACGGCCTGTCGCGCCGCCGCGTCACGCTGTCGACGTCCGGCGTGGTGCCGATGATGGACCGCCTCGGTGCCGAGTTGCCGGTCGCGTTGGCCGTTTCGCTGCATGCGCCGAACGATGCGCTGCGCGACGAGCTGGTGCCGCTCAACAAGAAGTATCCGCTGCGCGAGCTGATGGCGGCATGCCAGCGTTATCTGAAGGTCGCGCCGCGCGACTTCATTACTTTCGAATACTGCATGCTGGACGGCGTCAACGACACTGAAGCGCATGCGCGCGAACTGCTGGCCGTCACGCGCGACGTGCCGTGCAAGTTCAATCTGATCCCGTTCAATCCGTTTCCGGAATCGGGCCTCATCCGCTCGAAGACGGAGCAGATCAAGCGTTTTGCACAGGTCCTCATCGACGCGGGTGTCGTCACGACCGTGCGCAAGACGCGCGGCGACGACATCGATGCCGCGTGCGGCCAGCTGGCCGGCGCAGTGAAGGACCGCACGCGCCTTGCGGAACGAACGGGCGCAGCAGGAAAAATCATCGAAGTTCGGGCGATTTGACAGGGACGCCTGGCCGGGGATGCCAGGACCTTCAAGCGGTACAACACGCGAATAGCGATCGGTCGCGGCGCCTCGGCGTTGCGCATGGTATGGACAGTTGCGGGTGCCGGCCGGCGGGAGCCGGCGGCGGCCGCCAGTGAAGAAGAATCGACGCGAGGACAAGGATGAGTGAGCCGCAGCCGTCTAACGGCGCAGAGACGAATGGCGCGAAGCCGGCACCGGCAGGGTTGGAATCGCTTGCGGCGGTCGGCAGCCGGCTGGCGCAGCTTCGGGAGACGAGGGGTTGGACCGTCGATGACGTGTCGGCGCGACTCAAGGTCGCACCGCAGAAGCTCAGGGCGCTCGAGGCTGGCGACATCAGCCATTTGCCCGGCGTGACGTTCGCGCTCGGTGTCGTGCGCAGCTACGCGAAGATGCTCGGCGTCGATCCGGAACCGTTCGCGCAGGCGTTGCGCCGTGAGCGCGGGGTGCCCGAAGTCGACCTGTCGATGCCCGCGTCGTCGGGGACGGATCTGCCGCGCGGCCGTGTGTCGATTCCGCTGGGCGGGTCGTCGCGGCATCACCCGTGGCTGTGGGGCACGGGCATCGTCGTCGTCGCGGTGGTGGCAGTACTGATGTGGCACACTGGCGGCGATTCGTCGAGCCTGCTCGCGCGCTTCAAGAGCGGCGACGCGGAGCATGCGTCGGCCGCGAGCGTGCCGGCGGCGGCATCCTCGTCGTCGGTCGAAGAGGCGGCCGCGAGCGGTGCGTCTACCGTGGTTGCGAATGAGGTTCAGGCCCCGGCTGTTGCATCTGCAGCCCCGGCGCCGGCCGTGGCGTCGGCAGCTCCGGCGCCCGCGCCTGTGGCGCCGGTGGTGGTGGCTGCATCGCAGCCCGTCGTGGCAACGACGGCGGCAAGCGCCGCCGCGCCGGCTCAGCCGGCGAGCGTCGTGGTCGCGGCCGGCCAGTCGATGGTGGAACTGAAGGTCAAGCAGGACAGCTGGTTCAGCGTGCGCGACAAGAGCGGCAAGGAGCTGTTCTCGGGGCTGGTGCACGGCGGCGAGGCGAAGCAGGTCGCCGGCGACGGTCCGTTCAAGGTCACGATCGGCAACAAGGCAGGCCTCGACGCGATCGCGTTCGACGGAAAACCTGTCGATCCGGCAAAATATTCGGCAGCGCGGGGTAATGTGGCGCGGTTCACGTTGCCCTGACGTCAAGCGCCGTGGCGAAGGCCTGTCGTCGATATCGGCAGGCCGTGAGGGCACGGCGCTTTTTCAATTCATGCGCCGCGTCGCGGCGCATTCCGCGTAAATGGATCTATCGATGCAATCCGAAGCTCAATCCCCACGCAGCAGTCAGATTTGTTCAACCGAGCCGGTGTTCGGCGGGCATCAGCCGCGCCGTGTATCGCATGCGGTGGATGTCCGCTGGGGCGGGCAGCTCGTGACGATCGGCGGCGACGCGCCGGTGCGCGTGCAGTCGATGACGAATACCGACACGGCCGACGCGATCGGCACGGCAATCCAGATCAAGGAACTCGCGAATGCGGGCTCCGAACTGGTGCGCATCACGGTCAACACGCCCGAGGCAGCGGCCGCCGTGCCGGCGGTCCGCGAGCAACTCGACCGCATGGGCGTGACCGTGCCGCTCGTCGGCGATTTCCACTACAACGGCCACCTGCTGCTGCGTGACTACCCGGGTTGCGCGGAGTCGCTGTCGAAGTACCGGATCAACCCGGGCAACGTCGGCCAGGGCGCGAAGCGCGATACGCAGTTCGCGCAGATGATCGAGGCCGCGGCCAAGTACGACAAGCCGGTACGGATCGGCGTGAACTGGGGCAGTCTCGACCAGGACCTGCTCGCGCGCATGATGGACGAGAACGGTGCGCGTTCGCAGCCGTGGGATGCGCAGAGCGTGATGTACGAGGCGCTGATCCAGTCGGCGATCGGCTCGGCCGAACGTGCGGTCGAACTGGGCCTCGGCCGCGACCGCATCATTCTGTCGTGCAAGGTCAGCGGCGTGCAGGACCTGATCGCCGTGTACCGCGAGCTCGCCCGCCGCTGCGGCTTCGCGCTGCACCTCGGGCTGACCGAGGCCGGCATGGGATCGAAGGGCATCGTCGCGTCGACGGCGGCACTCGGCGTGCTGCTGCAGGAAGGGATCGGCGACACGATCCGCATCTCGCTGACGCCGGAACCGGGCGCGTCGCGCACGGGCGAGGTGATCGTCGGCCAGGAAATTCTCCAGACGATGGGCCTGCGCTCGTTCGCACCGATGGTGATCGCGTGCCCGGGTTGCGGCCGTACGACGAGCACGCTGTTCCAGGAGCTCGCGATGCAGATCCAGACCTACCTGCGCGAACAGATGCCGGCCTGGCGCAAGGAGTATCCGGGCGTCGAGAAGATGAACGTCGCGGTGATGGGCTGCATCGTCAACGGCCCGGGCGAATCGAAGCACGCGAACATCGGCATCAGCCTGCCGGGTTCGGGCGAAAACCCGGCCGCGCCCGTCTTCATCGACGGCGAGAAGGTCAAGACGCTGCGCGGCGAGCGGATCGCCGAGGAATTCCAGCAGATCGTCAGCGACTACGTCGCACGCAATTACGGCCGCGCTGAGGCCACGAACTAATTCGTCCACACACACGATGACTGAACAAAAACGCAAGATCGAGAAGCTCACCGGCGTCAAGGGCATGAACGACATCCTTCCGCAGGATGCCGGCCTTTGGGAGTTCTTCGAAGCTACGGTGAAATCGCTGCTGCGCGCATACGGTTACCAGAACATCCGCACGCCGATCGTCGAGCACACGCAGCTCTTCACGCGCGGCATCGGTGAGGTCACCGACATCGTCGAAAAAGAGATGTACAGCTTCACCGACGCGCTGAACGGCGAGAACCTGACGATGCGCCCGGAAAATACCGCGGCCGTCGTGCGTGCGTCGATCGAGCACAACATGCTGTACGACGGCCCGAAGCGCCTGTGGTACATCGGCCCGATGTTCCGTCACGAGCGTCCGCAGCGCGGCCGCTACCGCCAGTTCCACCAGGTCGGCGTCGAGGCGCTCGGCTTCGCGGGCCCTGACGCGGATGCCGAGATCATCATGATGTGCCAGCGCCTGTGGGACGACCTCGGCCTGACCGGCATCAAGCTCGAGATCAACTCGCTCGGCCTCGCCGAAGAGCGTGCCGCGCATCGCGTCGAACTGATCAAGTACCTCGAGCAGTTCGCCGACGTGCTCGACGAGGATGCGAAGCGCCGCCTGTATACAAACCCGCTGCGCGTGCTCGACACGAAGAACCCCGCGCTGCAGGAAATCGCGCAGAACGCGCCGAAGCTGATCGACTTCCTCGGCGACGAATCGCGCGCGCACTTCGAAGGGCTGCAACGCCTGCTGCTCGCGAACAACATCCCGTTCAAGATCAACCCGCGTCTCGTGCGTGGCCTCGACTACTACAACCTGACCGTGTTCGAGTGGGTGACCGACAAGCTCGGTGCGCAGGGCACGGTTGCTGCCGGCGGCCGCTACGATCCGCTGATCGAGCAGCTCGGCGGCAAGCCGACCGCCGCGTGCGGCTGGGCGATGGGCATCGAGCGGATCCTCGAACTGCTGAAGGAAGACGATCTCGCGCCCGAACAGGAAGGTGTCGACGTGTACGTCGTGCACCAGGGCGAGACCGCGCGCGAACAGGCGTTCATCGCGGCCGAGCGCTTGCGCGACACGGGCCTCGACGTCATCTTCCACTGCAGCGCGGACGGTGCGCCGGCGAGCTTCAAGTCGCAAATGAAGCGGGCCGACGCAAGCGGCGCCGCGTTCGCGGTGATCTTCGGTGAAGAAGAGGTTGCGAACGGCACGGTGGGCGTGAAAGCGCTGCGCGGTGCGGGCGCAGATGGGGAAAAGAACGTTCAGCAGACCGTACCGGTCGAAGGCTTGACCGAATTCCTAATCAATGCGATGGTTGCATCCGCCGAAGACGGCGACGACTGATCGCGCTGGCATCCGCTCGACAAGAATGGCCTGAACAGGAAGGAATCGCTCGCCGATGAGTTATCACGACGAACAAGAATCGATTGAAAGTCTCAAGGCGTGGTGGGCCCGCTGGGGCAACCTCACCACGTGGATCGTGCTCGCGGCGCTCGTCGTCGCGGCCGGTTTCAATGGCTGGAACTACTGGCAGCGCCGTCAGGCTGCCGAGGCGTCCGGGCTGTACGAGCAGGTCCAGAAGGCTGCCGCCGCGAACGACAAGGCGACGATGGCTCGCGCGGCCGCCGACATGGAAGACAAGTTCGGCAGCACGCCGTATGCACAGATGACGGCGCTCTCCGCTGCGAAGACGCTGTACGCAGCCGGCGACGCGGCAGGTGCGAAGGCACAGCTGCAATGGGCCGTCGATCACGCCAAGGATGACGAGTACAAGCAGATCGCGAAGCTGCGCCTCGCGTCGCTGCTGCTCGACGAGAAGGCGTACGACGCGGGCCTCGCGCTGCTGTCGGGTACGCCGGTCGATGCATTCAAGGGCCTCGTGGCCGATCGCCGCGGCGATCTGCTTGCCGCGCAAGGCAAGACCGACGACGCGCGCGCGGCTTACAAGCTCGCGCTCGACGGCCTGTCGAAGGACGACCAGTCTGCGCGCCAGCTCGTGCAGTTCAAGCTGGACGCGCTCGGCGGCTGAACCCCGGTCCCCTCAACCTCTTAACTCTGCTTCGCTAACCGATGAATTTGCTGAAACGTTACGCTGTGCCCGTTGCCTGCGCGGCGGCTGTCCTCGCATTGGCGGCCTGCTCGTCGTCGAAGGATGCGCGCCGCGTGCCGACGCCGCTCACCGAGTTCAAGCCCGTGATGGACGTGCAACAGGTCTGGAAGGCGGGCGTCGGCAAGGGCGGGCGCTACCTGTTCTCGCCGGTGGCCGTGGGCGACGCCGTTTATGCGGCGGGCGAAAACGGTTCGGTCGAGAAGATCGACGCGAAGACGGGCCAGACGCTCTGGCGCGCGAAGGTCGGCTCCGACCTGTCGGCCGGTGTCGGCAGCGACGGCAACCTGACCGCGGTCGGCGCGCTGAAAGGCGGCGTGTTCGTGCTGGGCCCGGACGGCAAGCAACTGTGGAAGACCAGCGTGCAGGGCGAGATCTTCTCGCCGCCGCTCGTCGGCAACGGCCTCGTGGTCGTCCGCACGATCGACGGCCAGGTGATCGCGTTCAACGCGCAGACGGGCGAGCAGAAGTGGAACTACCGCAACCGCGCGGTGCCGCTGAACCTGCGCGTGTCGGCCGGCATGACGTTCGCGGGTGACGCGGCGGTGCTGGCGGGCTTCCCCGGCGGCGGGCTGGTCGCGATCAACCTGCAGACGGGCGAGCCGTTCTGGCAGACCCCGGTGTCGTTCCCGAAGGGCGTGACCGAGGTCGAGCGTATCAACGACGTCAGCGGCCCGCCGACGCTCGTGGGCGCGGAAGCCTGCGCGGTGACGTTCCAGGGGCAGCTCGGCTGTTTCGACGCGAACTCGGGCCGCCCGCTGTGGGAAAAGTCGTTCTCGAGCCGCAGCGGTCTCGCGCAGGACGATTCGGTGGTCGCCGGCGGCGACGACTGGTCGGTCGTGACTGCGTACGACGCTGCTTCGGGCAACCAGCTGTGGCGCAACGACAAGCTGAAGAGCCGTGACGTCGGTGTGCCGTATCTGCTCGGGCACGCAGTCGTGATGGGCGATTACAAGGGCTTCGTGCACTTCCTGTCGCGCGAAGACGGCAGCTTCATCGCACGGATGAAGACCGACGGCAGCGCGATTACGGCGGCGCCGGTCCTCGCGGGCAATACGCTCGTCGTGCAGACGAAGGACGGCGGCCTGTACGGATTCCGTCCGCGCTGACGCGCAGGAAACATGCGCGGCCGCGGTGCGACGGGCTTGTCCCGCGCACCGCGGCCGCGCGACTTGAAGGCGGCCGGTGCTCCCGGCCGCTCGGTATTTGAAAGGCAGTTCGAGACGAAAGACGATGGCGCGCAACGCGCGCCAGGCGCGCGCATCCGGCGCGGCGCGAATTCGTGATATTTTCATTCAGCGCAGCCGCCCGCAGCAGCGGGCCTCCCGCTGCTGCGCTTCACCGTAGAAAACACAGATGAAACCGGTCATTGCCCTCGTTGGGCGCCCCAATGTGGGGAAATCCACGCTGTTCAACCGGCTCACGCGCTCGCGTGATGCGCTGGTCGCTGACTTGCCGGGCCTGACGCGCGATCGCCATTACGGCGAAGGGCGCGTCGGCGAGCGGCCGTACCTGGTCGTCGATACGGGCGGCTTCGAGCCCGTCGCGAAGGACGGCATCCTGCACGAGATGGCACGCCAGACGCGGCAGGCCGTCGAGGAAGCCGACGTCGTCGTGTTCATCGTCGACGGCCGTAACGGCCTTGCGCCGCAGGACAAGTCGATCGCCGACTACCTGCGCAAGACCGGCCGGCCGATCTTTCTGGTCGTCAACAAGGCCGAGGGGATGAAGTACACGGCGGTCGCGACGGACTTTTACGAGCTCGGGCTCGGCGACCCGCGTGCGATCTCGGCCGCGCACGGCGACGGCGTGACCGACATGATCAACGAGGCGCTGGAAGTCGCGTACGCGGGTCAGCCGGAGGAAGCGGACGAGGACGACCCGTCGCGCGGCATCAAGATCGCGATCGTCGGCCGTCCGAACGTCGGCAAGTCGACGCTCGTGAACGCGCTGATCGGCGAAGATCGCGTGATCGCGTTCGACATGCCGGGTACGACGCGCGATTCGATCTACGTCGACTTCGAGCGTAACGGCAAGAAATACACGTTGATCGACACGGCCGGCCTGCGCCGCCGCGGCAAGGTGTTCGAGGCGATCGAGAAGTTCTCGGTCGTGAAGACGCTGCAGTCGATCTCCGACGCGAACGTCGTCATTCTTCTGCTGGATGCGCAGCAGGACATTTCCGACCAGGACGCTCACATCGCCGGCTTCGTCGTCGAGCAGGGCCGCGCGCTCGTGATCGGCGTCAACAAGTGGGACGGCCTCGACGAGCATGCGCGCGATCGCGCGAAAGCGGATTTGACCCGCAAGCTCAAATTCCTCGACTTCGCGAAATCGCATTACATTTCGGCCGCGAAGAAGACCGGTATCGGCGCGCTGATGCGCTCGGTCGACGACGCGTACGCGGCGGCAATGGCGAAGCTGCCGACGCCGAAGCTCACGCGCGCGCTGATCGAGGCCGTCGAGTTCCAGCAGCCGCGTCGTCGCGGCCCGGTGCGTCCGAAGCTGCGCTACGCGCACCAGGGCGGCCAGAATCCGCCGCTCATCGTCATCCACGGTAACGCGCTCGACGCGGTGACGGAAACGTACAAGCGCTACCTGGAAAACCGGTTCCGCGAAACTTTCTCACTGACAGGGACTCCATTGCGAATAGAGTTCCGTTCGTCGAACAATCCGTACGCGGACAAGAGCTGAAGACGTCTGTTACACGCGTCACGCAAGGGGTCGGCCGCAAGGCCTACGCCCCGGGCGGGCCAAGCAAAATCGGCTATAGTGTAGCGATTGGCGCCGGATCTCTTTTTCTTCGCCGCCAGTCCAGATCAACCTGCAAAAAAAGATGGAGTACGCCATGAGCAACAAAGGGCAATTGTTACAAGACCCGTTTTTGAACGCACTGCGCAAAGAGCACGTTCCCGTTTCGATCTACCTCGTCAATGGCATCAAGCTTCAAGGGAACATTGAATCGTTCGACCAGTACGTCGTGTTGCTCCGTAATACGGTGACCCAGATGGTGTACAAGCACGCCATCTCGACGGTCGTGCCGGCGCGCCCGGTGAATTTCCACCCGGACGCGGAAGCCTCGTCCTAACCTATCGCAGCGGCCGGCATCCGGTCGCCGCGAGCGACCGATGCCAGCCGCCTTATCTTGACACCCGATAATTTGATCAACGCAGCGCTCGTCGGCATCGATTTCGGCAAGACCGATTTCGAAGCCAGTCTCGAAGAACTCAGTCTTCTCGCCTCCAGCGCGGGGGCCCGTCCCGCAGTCACCCTCACGGGTCGTCGCTCCAGTCCCGATGCCAAGATGTTCATCGGCAGTGGCAAAGCCGAAGAACTCCGGCTTGCGTGCGACGCGCACAACGTCGAAATCGTCATCTTCAACCACGCATTGGCGCCCGCCCAGCAACGTAATCTGGAGCAGGCACTTAACAGGCGCGTGGTCGATCGCACCAGCCTCATCCTCGACATCTTTGCACAGCGTGCCCGCAGTCACGAAGGCAAGCTGCAGGTCGAACTCGCGCAGCTTCAGTACCTGTCGACGCGGCTCATTCGCGCATGGACCCACCTTGAGCGGCAGAAGGGTGGTATCGGCCTGCGCGGCCCGGGTGAAACCCAGCTCGAAACCGACCGCCGGCTGATCGGCGAGCGCATCAAGATGCTGAAGTCGCGGCTCGACCGGCTGCGCCGGCAACACAGCACGCAACGCCGTCAGCGCGCGCGCAGCGGCACGATGTCGGTGTCGCTCGTCGGCTATACGAACGCGGGCAAGTCGACGCTGTTCAATGCACTGACGAAAGCGCAGGCCTACGCGGCCGACCAGCTGTTCGCCACGCTCGACACGACGTCGCGGCGCGTCTACCTCGGCGACGAGGTCGGCCAGATCGTCGTGTCGGATACGGTCGGGTTCATCCGCGAGTTGCCTCACCAGCTGGTCGCTGCCTTCCGTGCGACCCTCGAGGAAACGATCCACGCGGATCTGCTGCTGCATGTGGTCGATGCGTCGAGCGCGGTCAGGCTTGAACAGATCGAACAGGTCAATGGTGTGCTGCACGAGATCGGCGCGGACACGATCCGGCAGGTGCTGGTGTTCAACAAGATCGACGCCGTGCCTGAGCTGGCGGCCCGCGGCGACGCGGTCGAGCGGGACGAGTATGGTAATATTTCGCGCGTCTTTTTGAGCGCGCGCACCGGTCAGGGTCTTGACGCGTTGCGTGCCGCCATCGCCGAAATCGCCTCCGCGGAACACCTTTCCAGCGCGACGTTACCCAACGGCGCGCTCGACGGCGCCCCCGCTGAACCACACGAAGACCACACGATTTCCGAACACGGGCGCTAACCGGTCCCGGCCGGTTCGCCGGCGTCTAATCTGGTGAACAAACTCTGGTGAACGAATACAACGAGCGGAGTACCTGGCGGCGGATGCGCGCCTTGCTGTCGATCAACGATCCCCGCTGGGGACGCGGCGAAAGCAATGGCAAGGACGGATCCCGTCCTCGTCCGAACGAATCGAAGCGTCCGCAGGGCGGCGACGGCGATGGTCCGCCCGATCTCGACGAGATGTGGCGCAACTTCAACCGTCGCCTCAATGGCCTTTTCGGCGGCAAGGGCGGCAACGGTTTCCGTCCTGACAACGGGCGAGCCGCGCGAGTCGGCGTCGGCATCGTGATCGGCGTGCTGGTCGCGGTCTACGCGGGCAGCGGGCTGTTCGTCGTGCAGGAAGGGCAGACGGGCGTCGTGCTGCAGCTCGGCAAGCTGTCGGGCACGGTCGGCCAGGGCGTGCACTGGCGCGCGCCGTATCCGTTCGCGTCGCACGAGATCGTCGATACGTCGCAGGTGCGCTCGATCGAGATCGGCCGCAACAACGTCGTGCGTCTCGCGAACGTGAAGGAAGCGGCGATGCTGACGCGCGATGCCGATATCGTCGACGTGCGCTTCATCGTCCAGTACCGGATCCGTTCCGCGACCGATTACCTGTTCCGCAGTGTCGATCCCGAGCGCAGCGTCTCGCAGGCAGCCCAGGCCGCGGTACGTGCGATCGTCGGCACGCGCAGCGCAGCCGACGTGCTGAACCAGGACCGCGACGCGCTGCGCGAGCAGCTCTCCGCCGCGATTCAGCGCGATCTCGATCGCTACCAGTCGGGGCTCGAGGTGACGGCCGTCACGATGCAGAGCGTGGCGGCGCCCGAGCAGACGCAGGCCGCGTACGGTGAAGTCGCGAAGGCGCGCGACGAGCGCGAGGCCGCGAAGCGCGCCGCACAGGCGTATGCAAACGACCTGCTGCCGAAGGCGCAGGGCGATGCGGCGAAGCTCGTCGACGAAGCGAAGGCGTATGCCGATCGCGTGGTCACGCAAGCCGAAGGCGATGCCGACCGCTTCAAGCAGGTCTATGCGCAGTACTCGAAGGCGCCCGCGGTGATCCGTGAGCGGATGTATCTCGAGACGATGCAGGAAATCTATTCGAACTCGACGAAGGTGTTCGTCGGCAACAAGGGCGGCAACAGCGTCGTGTATCTGCCGCTCGACAAGCTCGTCGAGCAGGGGCGACAAAACGCCGCGGCGTCCAATGGTGCATCCGCGCCCGATGCGGCGTCGGCACCGGCGGTCGTCGCGCCGGCTGCAGCGGCACCGGCGAGTGCGGCGTCGGCGGCGTCCGGCAACGACGTGCTGCGATCGCGCGAAGCGTTTCGCAGCCGGTCGCGCGAAGACGATCTGAAGTAACGGGGAGCGCAGAACATGAACCGAATCATTGCGCTCGTCGTCGCAATCGTGATCGTTGCCTTCGCGGCATCGTCGACAGTCCTTACCGTCGATCCGCGCCATGCGGCCGTGCTGTCGGGGCGCGAAGGCGCGCAGCCCGAGCTGGCGGGCCCGGGCATCCATTTCAAATTGCCGCCGCCGCTGCAGACGGCCACGCTGATCGACACGCGCCTGCAATCGCTTGAGTCGTCGGATCCGCTGCAGCTGGCAACGGAAGACAAGCACGACCTGCTCGTCGCCTACGCGGTGAAGTATCGGATCAGCGATCCGATGAAGTATTTCGCGACGACGGGTGGCGACCCGTCGGCAGCCGGCGACCGCCTGGCCGGCGCGCTGAAGAGCGCACTCGGCGACGCGTTCGGCAAGCGCTCGCTCGACGACGCGCTCGGCGGCCAGCGTGCGATCGCGGATGCGGCGCGCGACGAGGTGAAGGCGAAGGCGTCCGGTTTCGGCGTCGACGTGGTCGACGTCCAGCTGACGCGCGTCGACTTGCCGGCCGCTCAGACCGATGCGGTCTATCAGCGGATGATCGGCGCGCTGCGCGATCAGGCGGCGCAGGTGCGTGCGCAAGGCGCGGCCGACGTCGAGCAGATCAAGGCGGACGCTGAACGCGAACAGCAGGCCGTGCTCGCGAACGCGTACAAGTCCGCGCAGACGCTCAAGGGCGAGGGCGATGCGAAGGCAGCGACGATTGCCGCCGACGCGTTCGGCCGCGATCCGCAGTTCTACCAGTTCTACGCGAGCCTGCAGGCTTACCGGAACACGTTCAAGCGCAACGACATCATCGTCGTCGATCCCGACAGCGAGTTCTTCCGCTTCATGCGCAGCCCGACGGGCGGTGCCGCACCGGCGGCGCCTGCTCCCCGCAAACACTGACCTTGGGGCGCCGCGTCGAGCGGCGCCGTCGCTCGCATGGACCTGGCTGGCTCGTTGTTGCTCGCAGTAGCGCTGATGCTGATTATCGAGGGGGCGTTCCCCTTCGTGTTTCCCGTCGCCTGGCGCGACACGTTTCGTAGAATAGCTGAGCGGCCGCCGCATCATATCCGGATCGGCGGGCTGATCGTGATGGTGCTCGGGCTCATACTGCTGCTGCTCGCGACCTGATCCAGACGGCGCATCCGCCGTTCGTCCCGCCCGAATTCAGAATTTCCGATTCACATCGCGGCGCGCGTGTCGCGCGCTGTTTCCCGTCGTAGGACCGTACCGATGTCGACCTGGTTACTTCCCGAGAATATCGCCGACGTATTGCCGTCGGAAGCGCGCAAGATCGAGGAGCTGCGCCGCAGGCTGCTCGACCGCTTCCGTTCGTATGGCTACGAAATGGTAATGCCGCCGCTGCTCGAGTATCTCGAGTCGCTGCTGACGAGCGGCGGCGCCGACCTGCGCCTGCGCACCTTCAAGCTGGTCGACCAGTTGTCGGGCCGTACCCTCGGCCTGCGTGCGGACATCACGCCGCAGGTCGCGCGGATCGACGCGCACCTGTTGAACCGTCAGGGCGTGACGCGCCTCTGCTATGCGGGCCACGTGATGCATACGCGTCCGCGAGGCCTGCACGCGACGCGCGAGCAGATCCAGATCGGCGCCGAAATCTACGGGCATGCGGGGCTGGAAGCCGACCTCGAGATCCAGCAACTGATGCTCGACGCGTTGCATCTCGCGGGCCTGTCGCGCATCCGTCTCGACCTCGGCCACGCGGGCGTGCTCGCGGCGCTGCTGGCGCGCGACGCGCAGGCTGCCGAGCGCGGCGAGTCGCTGTACGACGCGCTGTCGGGCAAGGACGTGCCGCTGCTGAACGAACTCACCGACGATCTCGGTGCCGACACGCGCGCCGCGCTGCGCGCGCTGCCGCACCTCTATGGCGACGCGAGCGTGCTCGCCGAGGCACGTGCGCGGTTGCCGGTGCTGCCCGAAATCACGCGGGCGCTCGACGATCTGGCGCAGCTCGCTGCGCAGGCGAAGGGTGCCGAAGTGGCGATCGATCTCGGTGACCTGCGCGGCTACGCGTATCACAGCGGTGCGATGTTCAGCGCCTACATCGACGGCGTGCCGAATGCGATTGCGCGGGGCGGCCGCTATGACCACGTCGGCCAGGCGTATGGCCGTGCTCGTCCGGCGACGGGCTTCTCGCTCGACCTGCGCGAGCTCGCGCGGATTTCGCCGGTCGAGGCGCGCGGCACCGCGATTCTCGCGCCGTGGGCGCAGGACGACGCGCTGAGCGCGGCCGTGGCGGCGCTGCGCGATGCGGGCGAGGTCGTGATCCAGGCGCTGCCGGGCCACGATCATGTGCTCGACGAGTTTGCCTGCGACCGTTCGCTCGTCGAGCGCAACGGCGCATGGGTGGTCGAACCCCGATAAACAGGCGTTCGCGGGACGTGCTTCGGCGTGCATATCGTTGAAGCGAAACGGAAAAATTCGGAATCGCCCGCGAACATAGGTAGAATACGTTTTTAACCAGCTAACGAATCAACATGTCTGCCAGCGCAGTGAACGTGACTCCCGGGCGCAATGTCGTCGTCGTGGGAACGCAATGGGGTGATGAAGGCAAGGGCAAGATCGTCGACTGGCTGACGGACCACGCTCAGGGCGTCGTGCGTTTCCAGGGCGGTCACAACGCCGGCCACACCCTCATCATCGGCGGCAAGAAAACGATCTTGCGCCTCATTCCGTCGGGCATCATGCGTGAAGGCGTCGCCTGCTACATCGGCAACGGCGTCGTCCTGTCCCCCGAAGCACTGTTCAAGGAAATCGGCGAGCTGGAAGAAGCCGGCGTGAACGTGCGCGACCGTCTGTTCATTTCCGAAGCCACGACGCTGATCCTGCCGTACCACATCGCGATCGACCAGGCGCGCGAAGCGCGCAAGGGCGCGGGCAAGATCGGTACGACGGGCCGCGGCATCGGCCCCGCGTACGAAGACAAGGTCGGCCGCCGCGCGCTGCGCGTGCAGGACCTGTTCGACGCGAAGACCTTCGCCGATCGCCTGCGCGAAAACCTCGATTTCCACAACTTCGTGCTGACCCAGTACCTGGGCGCCGCGGCCGTCGATTTCCAGGCCACGCTCGACACGATGCTCGGTTATGCCGACCGCCTGAAGCCGATGGTGGCCGACGTGTCGCGCCGCCTGTACGACGCGAACAATGCGGGCCAGAACCTGCTGTTCGAAGGCGCGCAAGGCACGCTGCTCGACATCGATCACGGCACCTATCCGTTCGTCACGTCGAGCAACTGCGTCGCAGGTGCGGCGTCGGCCGGCGCGGGCGTGGGTCCGCAGAAGCTCAACTACATCCTCGGCATCACGAAGGCATATTGCACGCGCGTCGGTTCGGGCCCGTTCCCGAGCGAACTGTACGATGCGGACAATCCGCAGCGTCAGGACCAGGTCGGCGTCACGCTCGCGAATGTCGGCAAGGAATTCGGTTCGGTCACCGGCCGTCCGCGCCGCACGGGCTGGCTCGACGCGGCTGCGCTGCGCCGCTCGATCCAGATCAACGGCGTGTCGGGCCTGTGCATGACGAAGCTCGACGTGCTCGACGGCCTCGACGAAGTCAAGCTGTGCGTCGGCTACAAGATCGACGGCAAGGATGCGGACATCCTGCCGCGCGGCGCCGCCGACGTGGCCCGTTGCGAGCCCGTGTACGAAACGTTTGCCGGCTGGAAGGAAAGCACGGTCGGCATCAAGACGTGGGAAGCACTGCCGGCGAACGCGCAGGCTTACCTGACTCGCGTCCAGGAAGTAGCTGGCGTGCCGGTCGACATGGTGTCGACGGGCCCGGACCGCGACGAAACGATCCTGCTCCGCCATCCGTTCAAGGTGTAATGTCCAGATGACGCAGCAAATCACGATGACGGCGGCAGACTTGATGACTGATCCGCGCAACGACGACAAGAACCTGTGGGTAGGCTGGGACGAGTATCACCGTCTCATCGAGCTGCTCGCGCTCCAGGTGCATGCATCGGGCTGGAAGTTCGACCAGATCCTGTGCCTTGCGCGTGGCGGCTTGCGCGTCGGCGATCAACTGTCGCGCATCTACGACGTGCCGCTCGCGATCCTCGCGACGAGTTCGTACCGGGAAGCAGCCGGCACCGAGCAGGGCGACCTCGACATCGCGCAGTACATCACGATGACGCGCGGCAACCTGGCAGGCAACGTGCTGCTGGTCGACGATCTCGTCGATTCGGGCGTCACGCTTGCGCGCGTGCAGGAGCACCTGAAGGAGCGCTATCCGTCGGTGACGGCCGTGCGCTCGGCCGTGCTCTGGTACAAGGGTTGCTCGAAGGTCAAGCCCGACTATCACACGCAGTTCCTGCCGACGAATCCGTGGATTCATCAGCCGTTCGAGGAGTGGGACACGGTTCGCCCGCATAACCTCGAGGCGTGGATCAAGCGCGGTCGCGCACAGCGCGACGGTTCGGGCGCGTAAAGCGGCCGGCCGATCGAAGGAAAGCCTTGTACGGCGCCGCTTGCGGCGCCGTTTTTCATTGTGGCGGCATGCGCGCCGGCGTCGCGCATGCCGCGGATCAGGTAGGCAGACGGCGCTACCCCGGCTATGATTGGCAGCCCTGCCACAGCTCGCGCCGGATTGCATGCGTCGCGTGGATCACGTGGTTCCACGGCAACAGAGCAGGGCGGCGTTTCACGGGGGCGCGAGTAGAATAGCGCTCGTTTTGTCCGACCCGGACCCGATTATTACGCTTCATATGAACGACACGATCCACGCGACCGACGCCGCACACGCGCCGCATTCGACGCAACAACACTCGATGCGGGCGCTAGCGATAGCAGCCATCGGCGTCGTGTTCGGCGACATCGGCACCAGCCCGCTGTATTCGCTCAAGGAGGCGTTCAGCCCCGCACACGGCATTCCGCTCACCGAAGGCTCGATCCTCGGCGTGATCTCGCTGCTGTTCTGGGCGATCATCCTGGTGGTCGGCATCAAGTACCTGCTGTTCGTGATGCGGGCGGACAACAACGGCGAGGGCGGCGTGCTCGCGCTGATGGCGCTGTCGCTGCGGCCGCTCAACTCGAAATCCCGCGTGACGGGCGCACTGATGGCGCTCGGCATCTTCGGCGCCTGCATGTTCTACGGCGACGCGGTGATCACGCCGGCGATCTCGGTGATGTCGGCGGTCGAAGGTCTCGAAATCGCGACGCCGCACCTGTCCCATCTCGTGCTGCCGATCACGATCGTGATCCTGATCGCGCTGTTCTGGATCCAGCGCCACGGCACCGCACTGGTCGGCAAGCTGTTCGGCCCGATCATGGTGGTGTGGTTCGTCGTGATCGCGGCGCTCGGCGTGTACCACATCATGCGCGTGCCGGGCATCATCGCGGCAATCAACCCGTATTACGCGGCGTCGTTCATGGCCGATCACCTGCTGCAGGCCTACGTCGTGCTCGGCTCGGTCGTGCTGGTGCTGACCGGTGCGGAAGCGCTCTACGCGGACATGGGCCACTTCGGTGCAAAGCCGATCCGCTACGCCGCCTACGGGCTCGTGATGCCGTCGCTCGTGCTGAACTACTTCGGCCAGGGCGCGCTGCTGATCCAGAACCCGAAAGCGATCGAAAACCCGTTCTTCCTGCTGGCGCCCGAATGGGGGCTGCTGCCGCTCGTCGTGCTGTCGACGGTCGCGACCGTGATCGCGTCGCAGGCGGTGATCTCGGGTGCGTATTCGCTGACGTCGCAGGCGATCCAGCTCGGCTACGTGCCGCGCATGAAGGTGCTGCATACGTCGGAACTCGCGATCGGCCAGATCTACGTGCCGGTCGTGAACTGGCTGCTGCTGTTCGTGATCCTCTGCATCGTCATCGGCTTCAAGAGCTCCGACAACCTCGCGGCCGCATACGGCATCGCGGTGACGGCGACGATGGTGATCACGACCGTGCTCGCCGCGGTCGTGATGGTGAAGGTGTGGAACTGGAACCGGCTGCTGGTCGGCGCGATCATCGCGGTGTTCCTCGCGGTCGACCTCGGCTTCTTCGGCGCGAACCTGCTGAAGGTCGCGCAGGGCGGCTGGCTGCCGCTCGGCATCGGCGCGCTGCTGTTCTTCCTGCTGATGACCTGGTACAAGGGGCGTCACATCGTCAAGGAGCGCACGGCGGCCGACGGTATCCCGCTCGAACCGTTCCTGCAGGGGCTGCTCGCGCATCCGCCGCATCGCGTGTCGGGTACCGCGATCTACCTGACCGGCAACGACAAGCTCGTGCCCGTCAGCCTGCTGCACAACCTGAAGCACAACAAGGTGCTGCACGAGCGGACCATTTTCCTCACGTTCGTCACGCGCGACATTCCTTACGTGCGCGACGACAAGCGACAGACTTCGCGTGATGCGGGCGGCGGGCTGTACATCGTCAAGGCCGAGTACGGCTTCAACGAGACGCCGGACGTGAAGGCCGTGCTCGAGGAATTCGGCCGCACGCACGACATGACGTTCGAGTTGATGGACACGTCGTTCTTCCTCGCGCGCGAAACGGTCGTGCCGACGCATCTGCCCGGGATGTCGATCTGGCGCGAGCGCGTGTTCGCGTGGATGCACCAGAACGCCGCGAAGCCGACCGACTTCTTCTCGATCCCGGCGAACCGCGTGGTCGAGCTCGGCACGAAGATCGAAATCTGACCGAGTGCGGCGCGCGGCCGTTCAGCCGCGCGCCGCCGGGTCTTCCGACCAGGCAATCAGGCCGCGATCGTCCGCATCGCCGGCCGCGAACGTAGCCGCATAGCGCTGCGTATCCCGCGCAACCCAATCCAGATAGCCGCGTATCCAGTATCGGCAGCCGTCGACGAGGCCGCGCACGCGCGTGTCGGCGTGCCGCGCGAGTGCATCGGCGCACAGTACGAAATCGGTGATCTCGTTGCGTACACGCTCGGCCGTGTAGTCGACGCTTGCCTGCAGTGTATGGCCGCTCGACGCGTGGATCAGCACCATGTTCCGGAACTGCCCGGGCTGGTGCGCTTCGACACCAACGCTCTGGATGTCATTGCTCCAGCAGACGATATGGTTCGCGTGCCGGCACAGCGTCTGGATCTCCGGCCGGTGAAACGTATCGGGCGGGACGGCACCGGAATTGGCCGCGTCCGCCAGCGTGAGGCACGGATTCATCCCGCTCGTGTGGCGCCGGATCGTTTCGTATTGCGGCATTGCAACCGGCGCGGCCTTCAGGTGGCCGAGAATCTGCAGCCCGGCCGTGGTGGCCCACAGCCGCATCCCGTGTGCGAAGCGCGCGAAATGTTCGGCCGACAGGCGCGCGCGCAGGCGCTGACACAGATCGAGCCACGCTCGCTCGCCATAGACGGGTTGGGGGCCGGTGCATTCGTAGTCGAGCACATCGATCATCGCGGTCAGGTTGCGCAACGTATCGGGGCCGAGCGGCTCCACGCGATCGACGAACAGGTCGTCGACGAGAAAGAACCACACGAAATAATCGGCGAGCGCCTGCAGCAGGGAAGGATCGGCGTTCGGGTAGCAGCGCGCGGCGAGCCAGCCGTATCGGGTGCGCACGACGCGTTCCCGGTAGGCGTCGCTGATGAACATGCCGTATGCGTCGGCCCATTCGAGCATGCGCGATTCGATTCGCTCGACGTGCGGTGAACAGGCGCCGGCCCACGGCACATCGAAAACGGGAATGCGCAATGCGGCCAGTTCGGTTTTCAGATGGTCTTCTGTCATGGTTCCCCGATCCATTTTTCGCGAATCCGTCCCGGTTCGCCGGCCAGGCGAATACAGGATGCAATGCGTCGCGAATCGATTGCAAACAGCGAGACTGAAAGACGGGAGGCCGGAAATGCACGGCGTGCGCGAGGGCCGCGGAGAACCTTGCCGCTGAGCGGAAAGATCGCTGCGTATTGCGGAAGCATCGAAATACTGCCGTTCGCAGATTTATTTTATGTACCGATTGTGAAGCGTCAAGAAAACGTATCTCACGACGCGGATTGTTCAATTCGCCGATTAAACGTGGGGGAATGATGATGAAAACGCGCATATTCGGTTTTCATCGCGGATATTGGAAACGAGTACGACGACTCAACAAAAAAGCCCGCCGGAAGGCGGGCTTTTTCGTGCGTTACGCGTTTCGCGTGCTCAGCGCTTCAGCTTCGCGAACGCCGCGGCCATCGCGCCGGCCGGCTCCGGCTCGCGCGAACGCTGCGGGCGGGCGGCGCCGCGCCCCGCGTTGCCGCGATCCTGGCCGCCGCGCGACTGCATGCCGGGTGCTGCCGCGTCGTCGTCGAGGCGCATCGTCAGCGCGATGCGCTGGCGCTTTACGTCGACGTCGATCACCTTCACCTTGACGACCTGGCCGGCCTTCACGACTTCGTGCGGATCCTTGATGAACTTCGTCGACATCGCGGATACGTGGACGAGGCCGTCCTGGTGAACGCCGATGTCCACGAACGCGCCGAACGCGGCGACGTTCGTCACGACGCCTTCGAGCGTCATGCCCGGCACGAGATCCGACACCTTCTCGACGCCTTCGCGGAATGTCGCGGTCTTGAATTCGGGGCGCGGATCGCGGCCCGGCTTCTCCAGTTCGGACAGGATGTCGCGCACGGTCGGCAGGCCGAAACGTTCGTCAACAAATTCCGCCGGGGACAGGCCCGACAGCGCTTCGCGGCTGCCGAGCACGTCGTCGATGCGCTTGCTGATCTTCGCGAGCATCCGCTCGACGACCGGATACGCTTCCGGGTGCACCGACGAGCGGTCGAGCGGATTCTCGCCGCCGTTGATGCGCAGGAAGCCGGCAGCCTGTTCGAAGGTCTTGTCGCCGAGGCGCGGCACCTTGCGCAGGTGCTCGCGCGACGGGAACGGGCCGTTCGCATCGCGGTAGTCGACGATGTTGCGCGCGAGCGTCGCGTTCAGGCCCGATACGCGGGCGAGCAGCGGGGCCGACGCGGTGTTCGCGTCGACGCCGACCGCGTTCACGCAATCCTCGACGACCGCGTCGAGCGAGCGGGCGAGTTCGCGCTGGTTCACGTCGTGCTGGTACTGGCCGACGCCGATCGCCTTCGGCTCGATTTTCACCAGCTCGGCGAGCGGGTCCTGCAGGCGGCGCGCGATCGAAACAGCGCCACGCAGCGACACGTCCATCTCCGGGAATTCCTTCGCGGCGAGCTCGGACGCCGAGTAGACCGACGCGCCGGCTTCCGACACGACGATCTTCTGCAGGCGCAGCTCCGGGTGTTTCGCGATCAGTTCGCTTGCGAGCTTGTCGGTTTCGCGCGACGCGGTGCCGTTGCCGATACTGATCAGCTCGGCCTGCGTCTGCGCGGCGATGCGCGCGAGTTTCGCGATCGAGCCGTCCCAGTCGCGGCGCGGTTCGTGCGGGTAGATCGTGTCGGTCGCGAGCACCTTGCCGGTGCGGTCGACGACCGCGACCTTTACGCCGGTGCGCAGGCCGGGGTCGAGACCGATCACGGCCTTCGGGCCGGCCGGCGCGGCCAGCAGCAGGTCGTTCAGGTTGCGCGCGAACACGCGGATCGCTTCCGTTTCGGCCGTTTCGCGCAATTGCGTGAGCAGTTCGTTCTCGATATGCGGCTGCACCTTCACGCGCCAGCACCAGCGGCATACGTCGGACAGCCATTTATCGGCCGGGCGGTTCTGGTTCGCAATGCCGAAATGGCGCGCGATCATCGCTTCGCCGGGATGCGGTACCTGCGCGTCGAGCTCTTCGCCGAGACCGAGCTTGACCGTCAGCACACCCGCATTGCGGCCGCGGAACAGCGCGAGGGCGCGATGCGACGGCACGGTCTTGATCGTTTCCGCGTAATCGTAATAGTCGCGGAATTTCTCGCCTTCCTCGTGTTCCTTGCCCTCGACGACGGCCGACGACACGACGCCCTGGTTGTGCAGGTAGTCGCGCAGCTTGCCGAGCAGCTCGGCCGTCTCGCCGAACTGTTCGGACAGGATGTCGCGCGCGCCGTCGAGCGCGGCCTTCACGTCGGCGACGCCCTTTTCGGCGTCGACGTATGCGGCAGCCTCGGCCTGCGGGTCGAGCAGCGGGTTCGCGAGGAGCGCCTGCGCGAGCGGCTCGAGGCCGGCCTCGCGGGCGATCTGTGCACGCGTGCGGCGCTTCGGCTTGTACGGCAGATAAAGGTCTTCGAGCACCTGCTTGCTGTCGGCCGCGTCGATCGCGGCGCGCAGCTCGTCGGTCAGCTTGCCCTGTTCGTCGATGCTCGACAGGATCGCCGCGCGGCGATCCTCGAGCTCGCGCAGATACAGGAGGCGTTCCTCGAGCTGGCGCAACTGCGTGTCGTCCAGGTTGCCGGTCACTTCCTTGCGGTACCGGGCAATGAACGGAACGGTCGAGCCTTCGTCGAGGAGTTGCACGGCCGCCGCGACCTGGCGCGGCTGGACGGACAGTTCGGTGGCGATGCGCTGTACGATCTTGAGTGCTACGGTTTCCGTCATGTCGTGGATGATCTGCCTGCTGAAATCGCGGCGCGGGCCGGCAGGCCCGAAGCGGCGGGCTGCGTGGCGGGCCCGACGGGCCAGATGCCGCGGGTGAGTGAAGCGGGGCATTTTGCCATAAATGGCGGAGCGTCCAGCCGGGGGTGATAGAATTTGACACATGTCCCGCAGCTTTCCTACGACGTTGCCAACTTCCCGAATTTCTCTCGTCGCGCTCGGCGCAGCGCTTGCCGCGGCTTTGTCTGCCGGGCCTTCCGGCGCGCTCGCGCAAGCTTCGGGCGCAACCGCGCCGGCCGCCGCCTCGGCCGCAACCGTGACGGCCACGGCCGCACCGGATTTCGATGCCCGTCAAAAAGTGCTCAATCAACGCTCCGCGGAAAACGATTATCGTTATGCGGTGGCGGAGCACGATTGCTACAGCAAGTTCTTCGTCAATCACTGTCTCGGCAAGGCGCGTGAACAGATGCGCGACGAGCGGGCGAGCATCCGCCAGGAGCAGCTCGCGCTCAACGACGAGCAGCGTGCGGTGCACGCGCAGCAGCGTGACCAGCAGCAGGCGCTGAAGCAGGCGCAGGATGCGGCGGAAGCGCCGCAGCGCGCGGCGAACGACGCGGCAAACGCGGCTGCGTTCCGCGACAAGCAGGAGCAAAATGCGCTGAAGCAGGCGCAGCGCGGCGCGGAAGGGCCGCAGCACGCGGCGAGCAAGCAGGCATACGACCAGAAGCAGGCCGACTTCCAGCGCAAGCTCGACCAGGCGCACCAGCAGGCCGCGCAGAAGGCGCAGGAGCGGTCGGACAACGCCGCGCGCTACGAGCAGAAGCAGAAGGAAGCGGCGCAGCACAAGGCCGATATCGAGAAGCGTCAGAAGGAAGCGGCCGAGAAGGCGCAGCAGAAGCAACAGCAACAGCAGGGGCAGTAACGTGTTGGATTGATCCGGAATCAGTCTCGTGCGCGCTGGCACGCCAGCCGGCGCGCTGCTTCGATGAGGAGGCAAGTATGCAAAACCGTCCCACGGAACAGCAGCAGGAATTGCACAACCGTTTGGCTGCATTGCAGGAGCAGCACCAGCAGCTCGCTCGGGAGATCGAGCTGAAGGAAGGACACTCCGACATCGACGACATCACGCTGCACCGCCTGAAGAAGGAAAAGCTGGCGGCCAAGGACAAAATCATTTTGCTGCAATCGCAGCTGGAACCGGATAAGCGCGCCTGAGCGCGGCCTGGCAAGCGCCGGCGCCGCCCGGGCGCTGGACACAGGAACGCTTGCCTTGAATTCACCGCTTGAAGCCACCCCCGATGCCCGGCGCGACGTATCGTCCGCCGGGCGCGCACGTGCGCCCGAAGGCACCTTTGAACTGAGCCGCAAGCGCGTCGACGAACTCGACACGATCTTCGGTGAAGGCGGATTGCTGGCGCGTGCGCTCGACGGCTATCGGCCGCGTACGTCGCAGATCGAGATGGCGCGCGCCGTCGCGTCCGCGATGGAAGCGTCCGCGCGCCGGATGCCCGAGCCCGAGATCTTCGAAACCCGCAAGCGGCCGGCGCGCCGCCTCGGCGACGGCGACAAATCGGCCGAGCCGGGCGCGGACGCCGCTGCAGCCGAACCCGACAGCGATGCCGGCGACAACACGCTGATCGTCGAGGCCGGCACGGGTACCGGCAAGACCTATGCGTACCTCGTGCCCGCGATGCTGTGGGGCGGCAAGGTGATCGTGTCGACCGGCACGAAGCACCTGCAGGACCAGTTGTTCGCGCGCGACATCCCGACCGTGCGCAACGCGCTCGCGGTGCCGGTGTCGGTCGCGATGCTCAAGGGTCGCTCGAACTACCTGTGCCACTACTACCTGCAACGCACGGCCGACAACGGCCGGTTGCCGTCGCGGCAGGACACGGCTTATCTGCAGGAAATCGTCCGTTTCGCGAAGATCACGAAGAGCGGCGACAAGGCCGAGCTCGCGAGCGTGCCGGAAACGGCGCCCGTGTGGTCGATGGTCACGTCGACGCGCGACAACTGTCTCGGCCAGGAATGCCCGCATTACAAGGAGTGCTTCGTGATGCAGGCGCGGCGCGAGGCGCAGCAGGCCGACGTCGTCGTCGTCAACCACCACCTGTTCTTCGCGGACATCATGCTGCGCGATACGGGGATGGCCGAGCTGCTGCCGAACGCGAACACGGTCATCTTCGACGAAGCGCACCAGTTGCCGGAAACGGCGACGCTGTTCTTCGGCGAGACGCTGTCGACCACGCAGATTCTCGAGCTCGCACGCGACACGGTGGCGGAAGGCCTGAGCCATGCGCGCGACGCGGTCGA
Organism: Burkholderia lata; assembly: GCF_902499335.1. Classification (GTDB taxonomy): domain Bacteria; phylum Pseudomonadota; class Gammaproteobacteria; order Burkholderiales; family Burkholderiaceae; genus Burkholderia; species Burkholderia lata_B. The sequence continues at coordinate 304,384 of NZ_CABVQK010000002.1, forward strand.
GTGGGTGAAGCTCGGCGGCGATCTCGAGCGCGCGGCGCGCGACCTGCGTCTCGCATTCGCGAACGACCAGATCGTGCGGATGTCGCTCGCGCAGCTTGGTGACGACCACCCGATGTTCGGTGCGCTTGACGCGCTCGAGACGGCACTCGACGCGCTCGCGTCGGCGCTGGCGAGCCAGGCCGAGCGGGCGGAATCGCTCGGCGCGTGCCTGCGGCGCGCCCGCGAGCTGCAGGACCTGCTGGCCGGCTGGGTCGCTCCCGGCGCGACGGAAGCGGCTGCGAAGGCCGATGCTGCGGCGGCAGGCGACAAGGCGGCATCCGACGGCGATCCGAACGAGAAGGTGCGCTGGGTCGAGGTGTTCGCGCATACCGTCCAGTTGCATGAAACGCCGCTGTCGGTTGCGCCGATTTTCGCGAAGCAGCGCGCAGGCGTGCCGCGTGCATGGGTGTTCACGTCGGCCACGCTGTCGGTGCGCGGCGATTTCACGCACTACGCGGCGCAGATGGGTCTCAGCTCGCGTCGCTCGATGACGCTCGCAAGCCCGTTCGACTACCAGTCGCAAGGGCTGCTGTATGTGCCGCGCAACCTGCCGCAGCCGTCTTCGCCGGCGTTTACCGATGCCGTCTTCGACGCCGCGCTGCCAGCGATCGAGGCGTCCGGTGGCGGCGTGTTCATGCTGTGCACGACGCTGCGCGCGGTCGACCGGATCGCGTCGAAGCTGCGCGACGTGATCGAATCGCGCGGCTGGAACACGCCGCTGCTCGTGCAGGGCGATGCGAGCCGCACCGAACTGCTCGACCGTTTCCGTGCGTACGGCAACGCGATCCTGGTCGGCAGCCAGAGTTTCTGGGAAGGCGTCGACGTGCGCGGCGACGCGCTGTCGCTCGTCGTGATCGACAAGCTGCCGTTCGCGCCGCCGGACGATCCGGTGCTGGCCGCGCGGCTCGACGCGCTGACGAAGAAGGGGCTCAGCCCGTTCGCCGTGCACCAGTTGCCGCAGGCCGTGATCACGCTGAAGCAGGGCGCGGGCCGGCTGATTCGCGCGGAGACGGATCGCGGCGTGCTGATGATCTGCGACACGCGGCTCGTCGACAAGCCCTACGGACGCCGGATCTGGCAGAGCCTGCCGCCGTTCAAGCGGACCCGCGAGATCGCGGTCGTCGAGGATTTCTTCGACGAGCACCGTTCGGCAAAGCGCTCGTGATGGCGCGCGCGACGATCGTCGCGCGATCGCACCGGCGCCGCCTGAACGCGGCGCCAATAAAAAACCCGGCTCGATGGCCGGGTTTTTTGTTCGTGCAGCGCGTGCTGCACGGTGCTTTCGTCAGAACTGCCACCACGACTTCTTCGCGCCGGGGCGCGAGTGGCCCGTGACGTACGGGCTGTCGGGGAACGTGCCGGCGAGCACGCGCTTCGTGTCTTCGGCGAGTTCCGGCTGGTTCAGCTTGCCGTACGACAGGATCATGATGTGCAGCGCGTCCTCGATCGCCGGGGCGCCCTTGTAGTCCTTGATCGCGAGCTGCGCGCGGTTGATGGCCGCGACGTAGGCGCCGCGCCGGTAGTAGTAGTCGGCCGCGTGCACTTCGTGCGAGGCGAGCGCGTTGACGATGTAGCGCATCCGCGCGGCGGCGTCGGGCGCGTACTTGCTCTTCGGGAAGCGGTCGACGACGACCTTGAACGCATCGTACGATTCGCGCAGTGCCTGCGGATCGCGCTCGCTCATGTCCTGGCCGGAGAAGCGGCCGAACAGGCCGAGATCGTCGTTGAAGTGGATCATCCCCTTCAGGTAGTACGCGTACGGGATATCCGGATGATCGGGGTGGAGCTGGATGAAGCGATCGACGGCCTGGTCGGCGGCGGCCGCTTCGTTATCCTTCCAGTTGCAGTATGCAACGTTGATCTGTGCCTGTTGCGCGAAATGGCCGAACGGATCGCGACCTTGCAGCGATTCGAAATATTTCGCGCACTTGCCCCAGTCGCCGCCGGACAGTGCGTCCTGGGCCTCTGAGTATAATTTGTTGTTCGACCAGGTAGCCGTCTCGTCCTGCTTCTGCGGCAAGCCGTGGCAGCCGGCGATGAGGGCCACGGCCGCTACCGCCGCAGCCCGGGCGGCGACGGTTCTGGCCGTACGTTTGGTCGAATTCATCATGCTCGCATGTCCTAGCTTCAAGTCTCGGTGACCCAGTCTAAATGACCCGTTCAAGTTCGCAGAATGCCCAGCCGGGCACACCAAATCGCGAAGATTATAGCCCAAGCGATCGGCCCGCCGACGCTGCCTCGGGGGATTCCCTCGATGACGATCTGACCGGCGACGCAATGCAGCCGCCCGTCGTGCCGTCCGCGGCGGTCGATGAAGCGCCGCGCGTCGTCGAAGTGCCGCTGTCGCTCGCGGGGGAACGCCTCGACAAGGCGCTTGCCCAACTGTTCCCCGAATTCTCGCGCAGCCGCCTGCAGAGCTGGATCGAGGCGCAGCGCGTGCTCGTCGACGGCGCGCCGGCGAAGATCCGCCAGCCGGTGCCGCTCGGCGCGAAGATCGAGCTCGTGCCCGACCTGCTCCCCGAGCAGCTCGCTTTCACGCCGGAGCCCGTGCCGCTCGACGTGATCTACGAGGACGACGCGCTCGTCGTCATCAACAAGCCGGCCGGCCTCGTCGTGCACCCGGCCGCCGGCAACTGGAGCGGCACGATCCTCAACGGGCTGCTGCATCGCTATGGCGACGCGGCGGCCGGCCTGCCGCGCGCGGGGATCGTCCACCGGCTCGACAAGGAGACGTCGGGCCTGATGGTGGTGGCGCGCACGCTGGCCGCGCAGACGGACCTCGTGCGCCAGTTGCAGGCGCGCACGGTGAAGCGCCGCTATTTCGCGCTCGTGTGGGGCACGATGCCCGAGGAAGGCACGATCGACGCGCCGATCGGCCGCGATCCGCGCGAGCGCACGCGCATGGCCGTCGTCACGGGCGCATCGGGCAAGCCCGCGCGCACGCATTTCCGCACGGTTGACACATGTCTGTGGCAACGTCAGCCGGTTTCGGCGATCCAGTGCGATCTCGAGACCGGTCGCACGCACCAGATCCGCGTGCACTGCGCGCACGCCGGGCACCCGCTGCTCGGCGATCCCGTGTACGGGCGCGCGCGCGGCAAGCGCTCGGTCATGCCGCTGCCGGACGGGTTCGCGCGACAGGCGCTGCATGCATGGCGGCTCGGTCTCGTGCATCCGGTTACGGGCAAGGCGATGCAATGGCGCTGCCCGTTGCCGGACGACATGAACGCGCTCGTCGCGGCGCTCGGCTTCGGGCAGGGCGACGAGGAATTCGACGACGATGACGGTGTCTACGACGATGACGATTTCGGCGGCGAGTATCACGATGACGAGCCGTACCTGGACGATGAGGAGGAGTGAGTGCCGATGACGAACCTGGCGCCGTTGACGTGGCAGGACTGCGTACAGCCCGACTGGCAGGTGTCGCCGCGCGTGCGCGCGCTGATCACGACACGTGACGGCGGAGTGAGCGAAGGCCCGTACGGGCGCTGGCAGGGCGGCGACGCGCTGCCGGGCGGGATGAATCTCGGCCTGCATACCGGCGACGACCCGGTCCATGTCGCCGGGAATCGCGCACGCTTGCTCGCGCTGGCAGGCCAGTCGAGCGCCGCCTGGCTCGAGCAGGTTCACGGTGCGCAGATCGTGCGCGCGGACGAGGTGATCGCGGCGGCGCCCGCGGCTGCGGCGCCGGTGCAGGCCGACGCGAGTGTTACCGACCGGGCGGGCGCCGTCTGCGTCGTGATGGTCGCGGATTGCCTGCCCGTGCTGCTGTGCGACACGCAGGGCCGTGCCGTTGGCGCCGCGCATGCGGGCTGGCGCGGGCTGGCGGCCGGCATCGTCGAGCAGACCGCAGCGCATGTCGCGTCACTCGCGGGCGGCGCGACGGATGCGCTTCATGCGTACCTCGGGCCGGCGATCGGCCCGCGGGCGTTCGAGGTCGGCGCCGACGTGCGTGACGCGTTTCTCGACACGGCCCCGCAGTCGGAGCATGATGAAACCCGGCTTGCGTTCGTCGCGATCGATGGCGCGCCGGGCAAGTTTCTCGCCGATCTCTATGCGCTCGCGCGCCTGCGTCTTGCGCGTGCCGGTGTTGCGCACGTGAGCGGCGGGGCGGCCTGTACGGTCACCGAACAGGCGCGCTTCTATTCGTACCGGCGCGACCGCGTGACGGGCCGCATGGCGGCCGCGATCTGGCTGGCCGATTGACGGGATGCGCATGCGGGTGAGAATTGCTGCGCCGCAAAATCGGGTTATCTCGATATTTCGGCGGCCATGCCGTGCCGCATGCGCGATTGAATGAATAATCGCGAAGTCAAGTCAATCAAAATGTTTTATGTTTCTCCGGAACCCTTGTCCCGTCTGTTGTGCGAGGATTATCTCCGTACTGAAATGTTCAGCGGTTTGACATGGCGCTTCACATGGGGAAAACGATAATGATAAAAATACCGCACTGCGGCAGAATCTGGAGACGCCTCTCCAGAGCATGACGGCCCGGCTCGCAACCGGCATGCCGCGCGCGAGCAGGATTTCACGATAGACGCTCACGAATCACCGGTAAGGCAGGTAATGACAGCATCGAAAAAATCGTCGACGTCCGCTCAGGCGGGCACTTCTTCGGGCAGCATTGGTTTCGATCCGGCCGCCCAGCCGATGCAGCAGATGTTCGAGTCGTGGTTGAACGCGTGGCGCGGTTTTGCAGATCCGGCGCGCGCCGCGACTGCGTCGGCCACCGTGAATCCGTTCGCGACATTCCAGTTCCCGACATCGTTTCCGTTTCAGATGCCGTCGATGCCCGATTTCGGCGCGATGGCGTCGCCGTTCGCCGGGCTGAAGCTGCCGGCCGCCGCGATTCCGCCCGAGCGGCTGCAGGCGCTGCAGGCCGACTACGCGCGCGATTGCATGGCGCTGATGCAGCAGGCAGCCGCCGCGAAGCTCGAGTCGCCCGAACTGAAGGACCGCCGCTTCAGCGGCGATGCGTGGAAGGCGTCGCCGGCGCATGCGTTCGCGGCGGCCTGGTATCTGCTCAACGCGCGCTACCTGCAGGAACTGGCCGACGCGCTGCAGACCGATCCGAAGACCCGCGAGCGCATTCGTTTCACGGTCCAGCAATGGACGGCCGCGGCCGCGCCGAGCAACTTCCTCGCCCTCAATCCCGACGCACAGAAATCGATCCTCGAGACGCAGGGCGAAAGCCTGCGGCAGGGGATGATGAACCTGCTCGGCGACATGCAGCGCGGCAAGATTTCGCAGACCGACGAATCGCAGTTCGTGGTCGGCAAGAACCTCGGGTGTACTGAAGGTGCGGTCGTCTACGAGAACGACCTGATCCAGCTGATCCAGTACACGCCGAAGACTGGCGAGGTATTCGAGCGGCCGCTGCTGATCGTGCCGCCCTGCATCAACAAGTTCTACATCCTCGACCTGCAGCCCGAGAATTCGCTCGTCGCGCACGCGCTGTCGAACGGTCATCAGGTGTTCCTCGTGTCGTGGCGCAATGCGGACGCATCGGTCGCGCACAAGACGTGGGACGACTACATGAACGAAGGGCTGCTCGCGGCGATCGACGCCGTGCAGCAGGTCAGCGGCCGTGAACAGATCAACACGCTCGGCTTCTGCGTCGGCGGCACGATGCTCGCGACCGCGCTCGCGGTGCTCGCCGCGCGCGGCGAACATCCGGCTGCCTCGATGACGCTGCTCACCGCGATGCTCGACTTCACCGACACCGGCATTCTCGACGTATTCGTCGACGAGGCGCACGTGCAGATGCGCGAGCAGACCATCGGCGGCAAGAACGGCACGCAGCCGGGGCTGATGCGCGGCGTCGAGTTCGCGAACACGTTCTCGTTCCTGCGGCCGAACGACCTCGTGTGGAACTACGTCGTCGACAACTACCTGAAGGGCCGCACGCCGGCGCCGTTCGACCTGCTGTACTGGAACAGCGATTCGACGAGCCTGCCGGGCCCGATGTACGCGTGGTACCTGCGCAATACCTATCTCGAGAACAAGCTGCGCGAACCGGGTGCGTTGACCGTATGCGGCGAATCGGTCGACCTGACGCTGATCGACGTGCCGACCTTCATCTACGGCTCGCGCGAGGATCACATCGTGCCGTGGCAGACGGCCTATGCGTCGACGTCGATCCTGTCGGGACCGCTGAAGTTCGTGCTCGGCGCATCAGGGCACATCGCGGGCGTGATCAATCCGCCGGCGAAGAAGAAGCGCAGCTACTGGGTCAACGACAGCGACCTGCCCGAATCGGCGGACGACTGGTTCGCCGGTGCAGCGGAGCAACCGGGAAGCTGGTGGACGACCTGGGTCGAATGGCTCGACCAGTACGGCGGCCGCAAGGTGGAGCCGCCCGCCCAGCCCGGTACCGCGCAGTTCCCGGAGATCGAGCCGGCGCCGGGGCGTTACGTGTTGCAGCGCGATTGACGAAAACCGGACAGCGGCGCAGGCTGTCCGGTGCACCGCAGTTTTTTTAACAGGGCCGGTAGCGATGCGCCGTGTCGTGCGGGCCTGGAGGAAAGGGAAATGACGGACGTAGTGATCGTATCGGCCGCGCGGACCGCGGTCGGCAAATTCGGCGGTTCGCTTGCGAAGATTGCGGCGCCCGAGCTGGGCGCGACGGTGATCCGCGCGGTGCTGGAGCGTGCGGGCGTGAAGCCCGATCAGGTCAGCGAAGTGATCATGGGCCAGGTGCTGACGGCCGGTTCCGGGCAGAACCCGGCGCGGCAGTCGCTGATCAAGGCCGGGCTGCCGAGCGCAGTGCCGGGGATGACGATCAACAAGGTGTGCGGCTCGGGCCTGAAGGCCGTGATGCTGGCGGCGAACGCGATCGTCGCGGGCGACGCGGAGATCGTGATCGCGGGCGGCCAGGAGAACATGAGCGCATCGCCGCACGTGCTGCCGGGCTCGCGCGACGGGTTCCGGATGGGCGACGCGAAGCTGGTCGACACGATGATCGTCGACGGTCTGTGGGACGTGTACAACCAGTACCACATGGGCATCACGGCGGAGAACGTCGCGAAGGAATACGGGATCACGCGCGAAGAGCAGGACGCGTTCGCGGCGCTGTCGCAGAACAAGGCGGAAGCCGCGCAGAAGGCCGGCCGCTTCAACGATGAAATCGTGCCGGTGGCGATTCCGCAACGCAAGGGCGAGCCGCTGCAGTTCGCGACGGACGAATTCGTGCGTCACGGCGTGACGGCGGAATCGCTGGCGGGGCTGAAGCCGGCGTTCTCGAAGGACGGCTCGGTGACGGCGGCGAACGCGTCGGGGCTGAACGACGGCGCAGCGGCGGTGCTGGTGATGTCGGCGCAGAAGGCGGCGGCACTTGGCCTGACGCCGCTGGCGCGGATCAAGGCGTATGCGAACGCGGGCGTGGATCCGAGCGTGATGGGCATGGGCCCGGTGCCGGCATCGCGCCGGTGCCTGGAGCGCGCGGGCTGGACGCCGGGCGACCTGGACCTGATGGAGATCAACGAGGCGTTCGCGGCGCAGGCGCTGGCGGTGCACAAGCAGATGGGCTGGGACACGTCGAAGGTGAACGTGAACGGCGGGGCGATCGCGATCGGCCACCCGATCGGTGCGTCGGGCTGCCGGATCCTGGTGACGCTGCTGCACGAGATGGCCAAGCGCGATGCGAAGCGCGGGCTGGCGTCGCTGTGCATCGGCGGCGGGATGGGCGTCGCGCTCGCGGTCGAGCGTCCGTAACCGGCCGTCCATAAGCGGTCGTTCGCGACCAGCGAACCGAATCCGTGTGCCGGCCGATTGCGGCTTCGGCCGGCGTCACGTGAAGTCAGAGGGGGCCTCCGGCAGCTCTCGAAACCAAAAAATGGAGTGAGATTTATGTCTCAGCGAATTGCGTACGTAACGGGCGGGATGGGCGGCATCGGCACCAGCATCTGCCAGCGCCTGTTGAAAGACGGCTTCAAGGTGGTCGCAGGTTGCGGCCCGAACTCGCCGCGCCGTGTGAAATGGCTCGAGGACCAGAAGGCGCTCGGGTACGATTTCATCGCGTCGGAAGGCAACGTCGGCGACTGGGACTCGACCAAGGAAGCATTCGACAAGGTCAAGGCTGAAGTCGGCGAGATCGACGTGCTGGTCAACAATGCGGGCATCACGCGCGACGTCGTGTTCCGCAAGATGACGCACGAAGACTGGACGGCCGTGATCGACACCAACCTGACGAGCCTGTTCAACGTGACGAAGCAGGTGATCGACGGGATGGTCGAACGCGGCTGGGGCCGGATCGTCAACATTTCGTCGGTGAACGGCCAGAAGGGGCAGTTCGGCCAGACCAACTACTCGACCGCGAAGGCCGGCATCCACGGCTTCACGATGTCGCTCGCACAGGAAGTCGCGACGAAGGGCGTGACGGTCAACACCGTGTCGCCGGGCTACATCGGCACCGACATGGTGAAGGCGATTCGCCCGGACGTGCTCGAGAAGATCGTCGCGACGATCCCGGTGCGGCGTCTCGGCGGGCCGGAGGAAATCGGTTCGATCGTCGCGTGGCTCGCGTCGAACGATTCCGGTTTCGCGACGGGCGCCGACTTCTCGCTGAACGGCGGCCTGCACATGGGCTGAGCGTCCGCGCTGCGCGGGCCGGGTGGCCGCGCAGCCGGGCGTTTTCCGAAGGCCCCCGCCTCCCGGATTCGGGCGGCGGGGATTCGTCACTTCCGCTACGCTGCACTCAAAGGCGTTACATGACTACTACAAAGAAGACGGCCGAACGGCTCATCAAGAAGTACCCGAACCGTCGGCTCTACGATACCGAGACAAGCACGTACATTACGCTGACCGACGTGAAGCAGCTCGTGCTCGAGCAGGAGGACTTCAAGGTCGTCGATGCGAAATCCAACGAAGACCTGACGCGCAGCATCCTCCTGCAGATCATCCTCGAAGAGGAAAGCGGCGGCGTGCCGATGTTCTCGTCGTCGATGCTGTCGCAGATCATCCGTTTCTACGGGCATGCGATGCAGGGCATGATGGGCACGTACCTGGAAAAGAACATCCAGGCGTTCATCGACATCCAGAACAAGCTCGCGGATCAGTCGAAGAACCTGTACGAAGGCAATGCGATGAATCCGGAAGTCTGGTCGCAGTTCATGAACATGCAGGCGCCGATGATGCAAGGGATGATGACCAGCTACATCGAGCAGTCGAAGAACATGTTCGTGCAGATGCAGGAACAGATGCAGAACCAGGCGAAGTCGATGTTCAGCACGTTCCCGTTCAAGCAGCCGGGCGCGTCGGAGCCGGAAAAGAAGTAACGGTTTCGCGGCAGGCCGACCGCGGCGGGCAACCCGTCGGGCGTCGGTGCCGCGAAGCAGCGCGGTGCGGGTCGGCCGATCGTGCGTTCGGGCGCGACGATGTGCGGCCGCCGCCTGCCGGATCCTCTTGCCGACGGTCGTTCGTGACCGTCGGTACCGAATGCACGCGCCGGGTTCGGGCGGGCATGACCGTTGTCCAGTCGATCGAGATCCAGTCACTTGCGAAGGAACATCGGGGCGCACCCCGCCCGATGGTGTGCGTTCGTGCAGGCGCGCGTACCATAGCGGCGCTGCTCGGTGACGCGTGGAAGCCGCCTTCGGCGAAGTGCGATCACAGCGCCCGGGCACGACAGGCCGTGACGGGCGATGCCGTATCGATGCAGTGCGACCAAGAAAAACCGACTGAGAGAGAGCATGCGTGGGATTCGAACGGCATGGGCCGGCAGGCTGGCTGGTCTTGCTTCGATGTTCATGATGGGCATTGGCGTGGCGATACCTGCCTTCGCGATCGATTGCGTCAAAGCCGTGCAGCCGATCGAGAAGCGCATCTGCGCGAGCCCCGTACTGCGCGCGGCCGACGCGCGCATGAATTCGGCGTACGTGGGTGCGCTGAAGGCCGCGCCGGACACGGCTATCCGCGACATGCTGGTGCGCAGCCAACGCCGCTGGGTCGATGCGCGCAACAACCGACTCGACGCCGATTACGAAGGCCGCCCGCTTTCCGTCGACGAAGTGCGCAAGGCAATTGATCGGCGCACCGCCGTGCTGGCCGATCAATCGAACAAAGGGTTGATCGCGCGCGCGCAGGCCGAGCGTAAATGGCTCGCGAATTACACGGGCGGCCCGCTCACCGGTTTCGACGCAAACTGCGATTTCATTCCCGACGATGCGAGTGGCGCGCACATTTCCTATGCGTGCTTCGGCGCGGTCCATGTGCAGCATCGTGCGCGGGTCTGCAGCCAGAGCGAGGACTGGGCGACCGGTGCGGTTTATCAGTATCGCTCGGTGAGTGCGGCCGACGGCGGGAAGGTGCGACCGGTGGCGTTCTGCGAAGCGCAGGCGCATGCGAGTGCGTGCGACAACGGCGGAAAGCAATCGGCGTGGATGCGTGCGGGGGCGTCCGGTGACGACAACCGCGCGTCAGCGCCGGTGACCGGGTTGCCGCAACTCGATGCGGAAATGTGGCCGATCGGCGATGGAGACGATGCTTTGTGGTTCGATCGGTGCCTGACGGCGCCGGTGTTTCCGGACATGCGGTGAAGTGCCGAGTCTGGTGTTTCAGCAAGGCCCGCCTCGGCGGGCTTTTTTGTTTCGTGAGCCGGAACGACACGTGCAGCGGATCGATCGGTTGATCGTCTTGATGCCAGGCGCGAGAAGTCGAGACGATTCGCGATGACGGGTGCCAGGCAACCTCACAGCGGCGAAGAGGGGCGGACGGTATAGTCGGAATCCCGCAACTTCCGGATGTTACTCATGGGAAACAACCCGCTGCGCGTCGTCGTGGTCGGCGGTGGCATCGTCGGGGCATCCATCGCATGGCACCTTGCGCGATCGGGCGCACAGGTCACGGTGCTGGAACGGCACACGGCGCCTGCAGGCGGCGCGACTCATTGGTCGTTCGGCTGGGTGGGTACCGGCAGCGCGCTTCCTTCCGAAAACCCGTCCAGGTTCTCCCGCACGCTCGAAGCACTTCCGGAGTTCGCGAGGCTCGAGCGTGAGCTGGGCCCGTTGCCGGTGACGACGCGCGGGGCACTTGTCTGGCTGGACTCAGATGTGCAGACCGCTGCCCTGATCGATGAGCAGCGTGCGGCGGGCGTGCAAATGGAAGCGTTGGGGCGTCGAGAGGTGGCCCGGATGGAGCCGCGTCTTGCTCGGCTTCCCGAGTTGATCGCGTGGGCACCGGATGATTTCGTGGTCGAGCCGATCGACCTGACGCATCAGTTGCTGGCCGGTGCACAAGCCGCCGGCGCGCAGGTTCGATGCGGTTGCGCAGTCGAAGCGGTCGAAACGCGCAATGGGCATGCTGTCGGTGTACATACCTCGCACGGGCAGGTGCCGGCGGATGTCGTCGTCCTGGCGAACGCTGCTTCCGCGATTGCCATCGCCGCGGGCTTGGGTGTGTCGCTGCCTGTTCACGAGGAGCCGGCCGTGTTGATGCGTTTCTCGGCCGAGCCGGGTCTCATCAGCCACTTGCTCTACGGGCGGGACCTGGAGGTTCGTGTCGGCCCGTCGGGCAGCCTGCTGTCGGCCGCGGATCCACCGGAAGAGGGGGACAGCGGGCTTGCCGCTCTCGCTGCCCGTACGGCATCGGATATTTCAGCGCTGTTTGCCGATCGGCCGACCCTCACGCCGCTCTCCGCGAAATCGGCGCTTCGGCCGATGACGAACGACGGGGCGCCGATCAACGGATTTTTGCCGGGTGTTGCCGGGGTTTATGCCGTCGTCGCGCATCCCGGCGTGATCCTGGCGCCCCAGCTTGGGCGACTGGCCGCGAGCGCGATCATGAGCGCGTAATTCGACACTGGAGAGCGGGGCGGCGATCGACCGGATGGCGGGCGACACCGCATGCGAGCGAATGCGACAACCGTAAACGGGGACGTCCTGCCAATGTCGCGGCAGAGCACGTCGATCGTGGCTATACTCGTCGTCCTTACATTTCTGAAAGGATTCCCGTATGCGCCCTCGAGTCAGCGTGTTTCTCGCCCTCAGTCTCGATGGATTCATCGCCGGTGAGAACGGTGATTTGTCATGGCTGGAGGCGTTTTCGTCGGACTCGCCGGATGAAACCGGCTATACGTCGATGATGAACGACATCGACGTGATCGTGATGGGCCGCAACACGTACGACACGGTGATTACATTTGACCCGTGGCCCTATGCCGGCAAGCGGATGGTGGTCATGACCCGTCGGGAACTGGCTTCGCTCCACGGCGAAGAACCATTCGACGGGGCGCTCACGACGCTGCTCGGCCAGTTGGCGGAGCAAGGCCATCGTCACGTCTATCTGGACGGCGGCATGACGGCGCGGGAAGGCATCGCGGCCGGCGTCGTCGACAGCATCACGCTCAGCTGGGTGCCGATCGTGCTCGGGAAGGGGATTCCGCTGTTCAGCAATGACCTGCCGCAAACGCTGCTGCGGCTCGACGATACGAAGCGGTTGCCGAGCGGGTTGATGCAGGCCCGGTATGTGCCGGCCAGACAGGATTGACGCGGGTTGTGATGCTGACGCAGCGCCGGGGCAGGCGCTGCATGGTCATCGGTTCAGACTGGCGTAACGCGACTCTCGTCGTCCGTCAGTGCGCCTGATCGAAATCCTGCTCGCCGTCCGGCGGAGGAAGGTCGAGCACGAGTTTGACGGCGCTGTAGTTGGCCTTGAGCGAAAACACGCGGCCGATCACGAAAAACGTCTGGCGAGAATTCTCGAGTTCGACGAAGTCGCCCGGTTGCGGCACGTGCGCGCCCTGGTCATACGAAAAGCTGGTGCTGGTCTGCTCGCCGATGGCTTCTGCCGCGTGTTCGGTGAATTCGATCGTGATGTGAGTGGTCATGCGAACCCCGTAGTAGGTGGATTGAAGTGGTCAACGGGTTCGATTTTCTCACCAGATTGCGGCGGCAGATGACATTCGAGGCGGGTTGTCGATCATGTCCTTCGGGCCGGCCGACAGCGGACTGCAGCTATCGGCCGGGCGCGTGCCTGATCCGCGATGCAGGCGCGCTTACGGCCCGTTGAACCATCCGGGACCTTGCAAACGCCCTGGCATGCGCCCGATTGCGTCAATTTGTTGCCGTCGATGCCTCGGGAACGGTTTGTACCGGCCCCCAACTGCCCCCGTCGAACGTTGCATAATGAATGCTCGAGTTGTTGGCATCCTTGTAGGCCACGTACAGCTCGTCTTTGAAAACCGCCAGGGTGACTGGTTCGCTGGTGATGGCGCCGGAAATGCCGGCGTCCGATCCCCAGCTGGCCCCATCGAATGAATTGAAATAAACCTGATTGTCGGCGCCGCCGCCTTTATGCGCCATATATAATTTTCCCTTGAATGGCGCTAATGCTACCGCTTGAGTGGTCCAGTCCCAATCGTTGATTTTCTTGGGGCTGTCCCAAGTATTTTCGTTGAGATTGTAGCGAGTGTAATAAATGCTGTTGTTGTCGACGCCTTTGAATGCAAGGTACATCTTGTCGTTGAAAACCGCCAGGGCCACCGGCAGCGTGGTCTCGGCGCCGGCGACACCGACATATCCGCCCGAATGCCAGTTTGATCCGTCGAACGAGTAGAAGTGAATGCGGGTGTCGTTGAAGCCTTTGTGCGCCATGCACAACTTCCGGTTGTATGTCTGCAATGCGACGGGCTGGAGTGTGCTGTCACCGGGGACGGTGTGTTCCCGAGCCGGCCATTGCGTGCCATCGAACGATGCGTAGTAGACGTGGTTGTTGTCGAGGCCACCCTTGTGCGCCATGTACAGCTTGCTGTCGAATGCTGCCAGCGTAACTGCCTGGGTGGTCCAGAACGCGCCGTTCTTGACGATCGTATCCCGGGACCAGCTTTTTCCGTCGTACCACGTGAAGTGAATGTTGTTGTCGCTACCGGCGCCTTTGTGTGCCAAATACAGCGTGTCGTTGAGTACCGCCAGGGAGGGCCAATTCAGTACCTGAGCGACGCCTGAAGAAATGGCGTGATTAATGCTTTCATCAATAAGGTGGTTATGGTCACTCATGATATCTCTCGATTGAATGTTTGTAAAATAAGGCTGGCCGATTTTTAGCGTCGGTGATATTCAAGCTTGTAACGTGAAATTTGAAAATTCACGTGCAATAAACTTAGTCTTGCTCGTGCTGGATATCCATTACACGCGATTACGCGTTTGCGCTGTCTGGGCGTGGCGCGAATCGATGGATTTGCAGGCGTCGATCCCTTGGACTCACCAAGCGAAAGACATAACGAAGACGGCGCCGAAGCGCCGTTGCTCTCATGCAGGGGTGGGTTTCGACAACATTTGAATATGCTCGCCACCGATCGGTGCGCAGGAGGTCGCCAAGCGCCCCTTGCTCGAGGTACCGCTGACGAGAGGCCAACAAGGTTCTGATCCTAATGAGAAACGGACGGATCCGCCCCGTCCACGGAATCCGCCGCCGATCGGGTGCCTGTCCGATCAGGTATGCCACGGCCGCTTTCCCCCTCTCATTTTGGCTCGCCGCCCCTAAATCGCTGTAAACTCACGCTTTTGCTGCCACGCCCCCACATTCCAGATGTCCCAATCCCCCAAAGTAGGGTTCGTATCCCTCGGGTGCCCGAAAGCGCTCGTCGACTCCGAACAGATCATCACGCAACTGCGCGCCGAAGGTTATGAAATCTCCGGCACGTACGACGGTGCCGACCTCGTCGTCGTGAACACCTGCGGCTTCATCGACGAAGCCGTGCAGGAAAGCCTCGACGCGATCGGCGAAGCGCTGACCGAGAACGGCAAGGTGATCGTCACCGGCTGTCTCGGCGCCAAGTCGAGCGCCAGCGGCTCGAACCTGATCGAGGAAGTCCACCCGAAGGTGCTCGCCGTCACCGGCCCGCACGCAGTGGGCGAAGTGATGCAGGCAGTGCATTCCCACCTGCCGAAGCCGCACGACCCGTTCACCGATCTCGTGCCCGCGGCCGGCATCAAGCTCACGCCGCGCCACTACGCGTACCTGAAGATTTCCGAAGGCTGCAACCACCGCTGCACGTTCTGCATCATCCCGTCGATGCGCGGCGACCTCGTGTCGCGCCCGGTCGCCGAAGTGATGCTCGAAGCCGAGAATCTCTTCAAGTCGGGCGTGAAGGAACTGCTCGTGATCTCGCAGGACACGAGCGCGTACGGCGTCGACGTGAAGTACCGCACGGGCTTCTGGAACGGCAAGCCGATCAAGACGCGCATGACCGACCTGGTCGCCGCGCTCGGCGAACTCGCCGCGCAGTACGGCGCATGGGTGCGCCTGCACTACGTGTATCCGTATCCGAGCGTCGACGAAGTGATTCCGCTGATGGCCGAAGGCCCGTTCAAGGGCCACGTGCTGCCGTACCTCGACGTGCCGTTCCAGCACGCGCATCCGGAAGTGCTGAAGCGCATGAAGCGTCCGGCGAACGCCGAGAAGGTGCTCGAGCGCGTGCAGAAGTGGCGCGAGATCTGCCCGGACCTGACGATCCGCAGCACGTTCATCGCGGGCTTCCCCGGCGAGACGGAAGAGCAGTTCGAAACGCTGCTCGACTTCATCCGCGAGGCGGAACTCGATCGCGTCGGCTGCTTCGCGTATTCGCCGGTCGAAGGCGCAACCGCGAACGAACTCGACGGCGCGTTGCCGGACGAGGTTCGCGAGGAGCGCCGCGCGCGCTTCATGGAAGTCGCCGAGGAAGTGTCGGCGAACCGCATCCAGCGCAAGGTCGGCAAGACCCTCAAGGTGCTGATCGACGAAGTCAGCGAGGAAGGCGGTATCGGCCGTACGGCCGCGGATGCGCCGGAGATCGACGGCGTCGTCTATGTCGAGCCGGCGGCGAAGGCATCGAAGCGCTACAAGGTCGGCGATTTCGTGTCCGTGAAGATCACGGGCGCCGACGGCCACGATCTGTGGGGCGAGGTGTAAGCGATGACCGCCGCATTTCCGGAGATCCTCGCGCTCGGCGAGGCGATGATCGAATTCAACCAGTCGCAGCCGGGCCGGCCTGAATTCCTGCAGGGCTTCGGCGGCGACACGTCGAACTTCTGCATCGCCGCGGCGCGCCAGGGCGCGTCGACGGGCTTCGTGTCGGCGATCGGCGACGATCCGTTCGGCCGGCTGCTGGCCGACATGTGGCGCGCGGAGCACGTCGACGCGACGTACGTGCGTGTCGACCGTACGGCGCCGACGGGCGTGTATTTCGTCACGCACGGCGCCGACGGCCACCAGTTCGACTACCTGCGTGCAGGCTCGGCGGCAAGCCGCTATGCAACGGGCGACCTGCCGCTCGACGCGCTGGCCGCCGCGAAGGCCGTGCACCTGTCGGGCATCAGCCTCGCGATCAGCACGGCCGCGTGCGATGCCGCGTTCGCGGCGATCGACCACGCGCGCCGTAATGGCGCGAAGGTCAGCTTCGACACGAACCTGCGGCTGAAGCTGTGGCCGCTGGCGCGCGCTCGCGCGGTGATGCGCGAAGCGCTGCGTCAGACGGACATCTGCCTGCCGAGCTGGGACGATGTGACGGCGCTCACGGGCGCGAACGATCGCGACGCGATCGTCGATGCGATGCTCGAACACGGGCCGCAAGTCGTCGCGCTGAAGCTCGGCAAGGAAGGCGCGTACGTGGCGACGCCGAACGAGCGGCGCGTCGTGCCGGGCTTCGCGGTCGAGGCCGTCGATGCGACGGGCGCGGGCGACTGCTTCGGCGGCGCCTTCGTCGCGCGGATCGTCGCGGGCGACGATCCGTTCGCGGCGGCGCGTTATGCGAACGCCGCGGCGGCGTTGTCGACGACGGGCTACGGCGCGGTCGCGCCGATTCCGCACCGCGATGCGGTGGAGCGCCTGATGCAAGGCTGATGCGGGATGCGCACGCCGGCCACGGCACCGCACGAACGATTCATTCGATCAGCAGGATGAGGAGACGACATGCAACGTGAAGTGGTGGTGGTGAGCGGCGTGCGTACCGCGATCGGCGATTTCGGCGGCAGCCTGAAGGACATCGCGCCGACCGCGCTCGGTGCGAAGGTCGTGCGCGAAGTGCTGCAGCGTGCGCAGGTGTCGGGCGACGAGGTCGGTCATGTGGTGTTCGGCAACGTCGTGCACACGGAGCCGAAGGACATGTATCTCGCGCGGGTCGCCGCGATCGATGGCGGCGTCGCGCAACATGCGCCGGCGCTCACGGTCAACCGGCTGTGTGGTTCGGGGCTGCAGGCGATCGTGTCGGCCGCGCAGGGCGTGCTGCTCGGCGACGCGGACATCGCGATCGCGGGCGGCGCGGAAAACATGAGCCGCGCGCCGTATTCGATCCCCGCCGCGCGCTTCGGGCAGCGCATGGGCGACATGCGCGCGGTCGACATGATGGTCGGCGCGCTGAATGATCCGTTCCAGACGATCCACATGGGCGTGACGGCCGAGAACGTCGCGGCGAAGTACGGCATTTCACGCGACGCGCAGGATGCGCTCGCGCTCGAATCGCACCGTCGCGCTTCGCATGCGGCGAAGGCCGGCTACTTCAAGGACCAGATCCTGCCGGTCGAGCTGATCGGGTCGAAGAAGGGCACGCCGGTGGTGTTCGATCACGACGAACACGTGCGCCACGATGCGAGCCTGGAGGATTTCTCGAAGCTGCGGCCCGTATTCGTGAAGGAGAACGGCACGGTGACGGCCGGCAATGCGTCGGGCATCAACGATGCCGCTGCTGCCGTGCTGCTGATGGAGCGCGGTGTCGCCGAGAAGCGCGGCGCGCAGCCGCTCGCGCGCCTCGTCGCGTATGCGCATGCGGGTGTCGATCCGGCCTACATGGGGATCGGTCCCGTGCCGGCGACGCAGAAGGTGCTCGCGCGCGCGGGGCTGACGGTCGCCGATCTCGACGTGATCGAGGCAAACGAGGCGTTCGCCGCGCAGGCATGCGCGGTGACGCAGGAACTGGGTCTCGACCCGGCAAAGGTGAATCCGAACGGGTCCGGCATTTCGCTCGGCCACCCGATCGGCGCGACGGGCGCGTTGATCACCGTCAAGGCGCTGTACGAGCTGCAGCGTGTCGGCGGCCGATATGCGCTCGTGACGATGTGCATCGGCGGCGGGCAGGGCATCGCCGCGATTTTCGAGCGAATCTGAAGCAAGGAGCAACACAAGGTGGGTCGATATTCGCAATGGCAACGGGCGCTCGTCGTCGCGGGCGCGCTGGCGGCGGGCATGGCGATGCCGGGCCTGGCCGCCGCGCAGGCCGTCGCGCCTGGCGTGCAGCAGGATGAACCGGCAATGGCGCGGCCGCTGAAGCCGAATCCCGAGTTCGCCCGCCTGCCGCGCTATGAAGGCACGCTCGGCGACCGGCCGATCGTCGTGCATCTCGGCCCGAAGACGGACGAGGAAGGCGTGCACGGCGAATACCAGTTCGCCGATACGGGCGAGGTCGTGCTGCTCGCGGGCGATCGCGACGGCGACACGCTCGAAATCGAGGAATCGAACGACGGCACGAACATCACGGGCGTGTGGGTCGGCCGCTTCGACGCGACGGGCGACCTGAAGGCCGACCGGATGAATTCGGACGAGTCGGATCCGCAGCCCGTCGTGCTGCGTCTCGCGCCGGGCAAGCGCGCGGCGCTGCAGGTGCGCGACGGCCGCGTGCAGGAAATCGAGACGGTGAGCGGCGTCGTCAACCTGCGCACCGACGACTGAACCCGCGCTGGCTCGGTGCGCGCGGCGCGCATTGTACCGGGCCAATTGCGCCGATTTTGGCTAATCTAGCGACATATTCCGCAACCGAACGGCCTCGTGCCCGGCTTCCTGTCATGACTGCATCCACTCCCAAGCGCGCGCTGCAAACCCGCATCGTTCAACCCGACGACGTGATCCCGGAAGGCTTCCGTTCGTTCGTGCCGCCGGTCGCGCGTGCGTCGACGGTCGTGTTCCCCGATCTCGCGACGATGCGTGCGCTCGTCTGGCACAACGACAACCAGTGGCGCTACGGGCTGCATGCGACGCCGACGTCGCTCGCGCTCGCGCAGCGGCTCGCCGAGATCGAGGGCGGCACGCATGCGCTGCTGCAGCCGTCGGGCCTCGCGGCGATCATGAACGTCTACTTCGGGATCGTGAAAGCCGGCGACGACGTGCTGATCCCGCACAACGTGTACGGGCCGAACGCCGATTTCGGTAACTGGCTCGCGAAGGATTTCGGCATCACCGCGCGCTTCTACGATCCGCTGATCGGCGCCGGCATTGCCGACCTGATCCAGCCGAACACGCGGCTGATCTGGATCGAGGCGCCCGGCTCGGTGACGATGGAAGTGCCGGACGTGCAGGCGATCGCGGCGGCCGCGAAGGCGCGCGGCATCGTCACCGCGATCGACAACACGTTTTCGGCCGGGCTCGCGTTCAAGCCGTTCGATCACGGCGTCGACATCTCGGTGCAGGCGCTGACCAAGTACCAGTCGGGCGGCAGCGACGTGCTGATGGGCGCGACGATCACCGCGAATGCGGAACTGCACGCGCAGCTGAAGCTCGCGCGGATGCGCTGCGGGGTCGGCGTGTCGGTCGACGATTGCTCGCTCGTGCTGCGCAGCCTGCCGAGCATGCAGGTGCGCTTCGACGCGCACAGCAAGAGCGCGCTCGCGCTCGCGCAATGGCTGAAGGCGCGGCCGGAGATCGCATCGGTGCTGCACCCGCAGATTGCCGATTGCCCGGGGCATGCGTCGTTCATGCGCGATTTCACCGGCGCGGGCGGGTTGTTCTCGGTGGTGTTCGACGAACGCTACAGTGCGGAGCAGATCGACCGCTTCGTCGAGTCGCTCGAGCTGTTCGCAATCGGCTGGAGCTGGGGCGGCGCGTGCAGCCTCGCGATGCCCTACGACGTGGCGTCGATGCGTCCGGACTGGCCGCATCGCGGCACGCTGGTGCGTTTCTATGTCGGCCTGGAAGACGAAGCCGACCTGCGCGCGGATATCGAGCGCGCAATGCAGGCCGCACTCGGCTGATCGCCAGCCGATAACGCTCCTCCGCAGAAAAACAAAACGCCGGCGCGATGTAACATCGCGCCGGCGTTTTTCATTTCGGATTCCGCGGGATCAGAACAGCCGCAGCAGCCCGTCGAGGCCGACGTGATCGAACGCGACCGTCGCCGCATCGCGCACGACGGGCTTCGCGTGGAATGCTACCGACAGCCCGGCTTCGGCCATCATCTTCAGGTCGTTCGACCCGTCGCCCATCGCGATCGCACGGCTTGCCTCGAGGCCGAGCGACGCGCAGGTCTCGCGCAGCAGGCGCGCCTTCACGTCGGCGTTGACGATCTCGCCGAGCACCTTGCCGGTCAGCTTGCCGTCGACGATCTCGAGCGTGTTCGCATGCGCGTAGTCGAGGCCGAGGCGCGCCTTCAGCCGCTCGGTGAAGAACGTGAAGCCGCCCGACACGAGCAGCGTCTTCATGCCGGCGGCCTTCACGCCGGCGAGCATCTTCTCGGCGCCCGGCGACAGTTGCAGCCGTTCCTCGTACACGCGTTCGAGCGCGTGCGCGTCGAGCCCGGCCAACAGTGCGACGCGGCGCGTCAGGCTTTCGTTGAAGTCGCGGATCTCGCCGCGCATCGACGCTTCGGTGATCTCGGCGACCTGCGTTTTCAGCCCGCAGAAATCAGCGATCTCGTCGATGCATTCGATCGTGATCAGCGTCGAATCCATGTCCATCACGGCAAGCCCGAAATCGCCGAGCGTGAGGCCGGCCTCGACGAACGCGAAGTCGAGCGCGTGCGTGCCGCAGTACGCATCGATATCGAGGCGCTGCGCCGGGTTCGCGTTGTCGATCCGCAGCGCGTGATCGTCGGTCTGCACGATGCGGGTGCCGCGCGACAGCGCGAGCAGCGGTTTGTGATGGGCGTCCGACAGCGGCGCAAGACTCTGGATGACGAGGTTGTGGGTCATGACGGGATGGTTGGGAGGCGAATGAAAAGCGTGCGCGGCCAATGGGCGGCCGTCTGCGAGCGCGGCCCCTCGGCAGCGGGCCATGACGTCGCGAACGCGTCATTGTAGCCGGTTGGTATCGGATAGCTATCGGATAGCCGCCAGATCCCCCACGGGTAGCCGCCAGGGCAGTGCGTACGGCGGATCCCCGGGCGTATGCCGGCGTTTACCCGTCCGCGCGATCCCAGTACGGCGGATCGCCGAAATGCTCGGCCAGGTACGCGATGAACGCGAGGGTCTTCAGCGGAACGTGCGCGCGGCTCGGGTAGACGGCCCAGATCGCAATGTCTTCCGCGAACGGATAGTCGTCGAGCACCGTGACGAGCGCGCCGCTCGCGAGCAGCGGGCCGACGTCCCAGGTCGACTTGATCGCGATCCCGAAGCCGTCGACGAGCGCTTCGCGGATCGCCTCGCCGTTGCTCGCGACGAGCCGGCCGCCGACCCGCACGGTGAGCGGGCCTTGCGGCGTGGCGAATGACCAGTCGCGCTGGTCGCCGAGGATCACGCACTCGTGCTGCGCGAGGTCGGCCGGATGGCGCGGCGTGCCGTGCTCGGCGAGGTACGCGGGCGAGCAGCACAGCACGCGGCGGTTCACGGCGAGCTTGCGCGCGACGAGCGTCGAATCCTTCAGCGTGCCGAGGCGGATCGCGACGTCGTAACCGTCATCGACGAGATCGACGATCTCGTCCGACAGCCGCAGGTCGAGCGACACGGACGGATAGCGGCGCAGGAACGCGGGAATCACCGGCGCGACATGCTGGCGGCCGAACGACGACGACATCGACACCTTCAGCCGCCCGTACGGCTCGGTTCGGCCATGGCCGACCGACGCGCGCGCGGCGTCGGCGGCCGACAGCAGCGTGTCGGCGTGGGCCATGAAGACTTCGCCGTCCTGCGTGAGGCTGATGCGGCGCGTGGTGCGGTGCAGCAGTCGCGCGCCGAGCTGGCGTTCGAGCTGCGCGATGCGCGCGCTCGCGACCGCGGCCGATACGCCGAATTCGCGCCCGGCCGCGGTGACGTTCGCGAGCAGCGCCGCGCGCACGAACAGCGCGACGTCGAGCAGGTCGAGCGGCTTGTCAGGGGCCGGAATCGGATCGGAGGCCATTATTCTGAAATTCCTGAAAATGTTTCAGGAAATATAGCGGTTTTCTCGAATGATCGGGTTGCCTACGATGACGTTCATGGGGCTGCGTCGCGGCCCCCAGGTTTCCCTGAAGGAGTTTCGTGATGAAAGCCGTTGGACTGACCCGTTATCTGCCGATCGACGACCCGCAAGCGCTGCTCGACGTGGAGCTGCCGCAGCCCGTGCCGGGCCCGCGCGACCTGCTCGTAAAGGTCGAGGCGATTTCCGTGAACCCGGTGGACACCAAGGTGCGCGCGCCGAAGCCGAAGGTCGAGGACACGCCGCGCGTGCTCGGCTGGGATGCGGCCGGCACGGTGGTCGCGGTCGGCGCCGACGTGACGCTGTTCCGGCCCGGCGACGCGGTGTTCTACGCGGGCAGCATCACGCGGCCCGGGGCGAACAGCGAATTCCATACGGTCGACGAGCGGATCGCCGCGCTGAAGCCGCGCACGCTCGATTTCGCCGCGGCGGCCGCATTGCCGCTCACCGCGCTGACCGCATGGGAAGCGCTGTTCGACCGCCTGCACGTGTCGCCGCAGGGCGCGGACGCCGGCAAGTCGGTGCTGATCATCGGCGGCGCGGGCGGTGTGGGCTCGATCGCGATCCAGCTCGCGAAGGCGCTCGGCAAGCTGCACGTGATCGCGACGGCGTCGCGCCCGGCGTCGGCCGACTGGGTGCGCTCGCTGGGCGCGGACACGGTGGTCGACCATTTCGGCGACCTGCCTGCGCAGTTGCGCGAGGCCGGGCATCCGAACGTCGACTACGTGCTGATTTTCAACGACACGGATCGTCATTTTCCTGCCGCTGCGGAAGTAATCCGGCCGCAGGGCGGCATTTGCACGATCGTCGAGAACGACAAGCCGGTGCCGGTCGAACTGCTGAAGGCCAAGAGTGCCGCGTTTCACTGGGAGTTCATGTTCACGCGCGCGATGTTCGAGACGCCGGACATGATCGAGCAGCACCGGATCCTCGGCGAAGTCGCGCGGCTCGTCGACGGCGGCACGCTGCGCACGACGCTCGGCGAGCAGCTCGGCACGATCAATGCCGCGAACGTGCGGCGTGCGCACCAGATGCTCGAGGCCGGGCGTTCGATCGGCAAGCTCGTGCTGAGCGGCTTCTGAGCGGGCATCGCGCGTAAGGTTGCGGCGCCGCGAACGCAAGCGGGGTAACACCCGATGCGTTTGCGGCGCACTGCATGCCGCTTGGCGGTAGACTGGCAGCGCATCATGCATCGAAAACCGCGCGGCACGCGCGTGCCGCCGCATACCAAGGAGGTCAGCATGAGCCAACGCAGCTTGTCAGTCGCCGCATCGTGGTCGGTCGTGTTCGCGGCGGCGTGCGTCAGCGCGAGCGTATTCGCGGCGCCGCCGGTCAAGGGCAGCCTGAAGGGCGGCGGTACCGGACAGCTCGAATACACCGTCAAGGTCGACTCGAAGACCTTCGGCAATACGCAGGAGACCCGCAAGATCCGCTCGGGCGAGACGGACGACTTCAACTGGAAGTCGGTGCCGCCGAGCGGTGCGGTCGCGATGCCGGACGGTTGCCCGAGCGCCGACAGCCTGCCGCGCGACGAGAACGGCGCGATGGTGCGCCAGACCCAGGTGCGGCTCGCGCCGTCGATCGACGCGAAGGGGATTGCCAACGTGCAGTTGAGCTTCCAGGCGGCCGCGCCGAAGGGCACGCGCAACGTGACGGCCGGCGGCAAGTCGCTGCAATGCCCGGACGTCGTGTCGGTGAGCCAGGTGAAGTGGGTATCGATCTCGACCAATGGCGGTTCGAAGTCCGTCACGATGAGCGACGGCACGAAAGTGACCGTGTCGATCAAGCGCTGAGCGACGCGCGCGGGCCGGCGCCGGTGTGCGCGCAACGGATTCGACCTGCGGGCCGGCCCGGCGACACGTGACCGCTTCGTGTCGCCGTCACGATGCTCGCCCGCTACCTGCCGCGCGCTACCGTGTTGCTGCAACGGCATGACAGTCGTTTGACGTCCGACAGCGTCGCGTGGCGACCTGCGTGACGTCATGCGAATGTCACGCTATGCTCGCCCGCATCCTCACCTTCCGGTCACGACATCCCGATGAAATGCCGAATGCGCGCGTTGCTGTATGCCATCGCGTTCGTCGCCGTGCACGCGCACGCGGCGGACGATTGCGGTTTCGTGAAGAAGGTCGAGTTGCCGTCGCGGCAGCAGGTGGCGGTCGTGTCGAGCGGCGCGCTCGAACCGTGCTCGACCGGCAGCTACGCGGTGCGCGTGTATTCGACCGCGCATGCCGCCCCCGG
Organism: Burkholderia lata; assembly: GCF_902499335.1. Taxonomy (GTDB): domain Bacteria; phylum Pseudomonadota; class Gammaproteobacteria; order Burkholderiales; family Burkholderiaceae; genus Burkholderia; species Burkholderia lata_B. The sequence continues at coordinate 328,732 of NZ_CABVQK010000002.1, forward strand.
CTTCGATACAGACGACTACGTGACGGGCGCGCTGCATGCGCGTGACGGGACGGTCACCGATGCGTTCACTGCCGACCTCGGCGCGCGTGCGCCGCAGGCGCTCGTCGTGACGACGCGCTCGGCCGGCAGCGGCGGCTATGTCGGCGCGCAGGCCTATGTGACGACGCCGCGCGCGGTGCGGCTCGTTGCGTCGGTCGACGGGCTCGCGCCTGACGCGGACATCGCGGCCGCGTTGAGGCAATCAATCGGCAAGCGCCGCAGCGTGCGCTGACCGGCAAACCGCGCGAACGCATCGCGCGGTGACGCTGCGTGTCAGTGCGCGCGTTCTTCGAGCCGCGCTGCGAGAAAGCGATGATCGGCCGAGAACAGCCGGCGATAGGTCATCAGCACTGCGCCGACGGTGCCGAGCGCCGAAGCCGCGGCGATCAGGAACATGATCACGATCTGGTAGCGCACCGCCTGCAGCGGTGACTGGCCGGCCAGCACCTGGCCCGTCATCATCCCCGGCAGGCTCACGACGCCGACGACGGCCATCTGGTTCAGCGTCGGCAGCATGCCCGCGCGCACGGCCTGGCGTGCTGCGTCCTGCGCGGCTTCCCAGCGCGTCGCGCCGAGCGCGAGTGCGGTTTCGACGCGGTCGCGGCGCGCCGTGAGTTCTTCCATCATCCGCTCGACACCGAGCGACACGCCCGTGAGCGTATTGCCGAGAATCATCCCGAGGATCGGAATCGCGTATTGCGGCGCGTACCACGGATGGATGCGGATCACGACGAACAGGCCGACCGCTGCCACGAACCAGCTGCTGAACCAGATCGATGCGATGCTGTCGATGCGCTGGCCGCGATACGTGCGCTTGCCGCGCCCCGCGCCGGCGAACCCGGCGATCAGCGTCATCAGCGCGGTGAGCGGCAGCACGACGTACCAGTGCGGATGGCCGAACACCCAGCCGAGCACGTAGCCGATCGCGAGCAACTGCACGACGGTGCGCACGGCCGCGAGCGCGAGCTTGCGGCCGAGGCCGAGCGACAGGGCCATCGAGATCGCGCCGTTGACCGCGACGAGCGCAGCGGCGATGCCGACGTCGACGAGGCTCAGGTCCTGCAGTGCGGGGCTCATTGCGTGGCCTCCGTCGGGTTGGCAACGTGCATCACGCCTGCCTGCATCACGAGCCGCATCGTGCCGATTCGAGCGGCCTGGGCCGGATCGTGCGAGATCCACATATAAGCGCGGGCGTCGGGCGCCGCGTCGAACCATGCGCCGACGAGCGCCTCGATCGCGCGTGCCGATTCGGGATCGAGCGCGGACGTCGGTTCGTCGAGCAGCAGCACGTCGGGATCGAGCTGCAGCACCCGCAGCAGCGCGGCGATCTGCGCTTCCCCGCCCGACAGGTCGCTCGCGCGCTTGTCGAGAAAGTCGGGGCCGCGGCCGGCCTGCGCGGCGAGCGCTTCGGCGCGCGCACGATCGAACACCGCATCGCGATAGATCGCGAGCGAATACGGATAGCGCAACTGCGATTCGACGGTACCGTCCATCTGCGCGGGACGCTGGCGTACATAGGCGACGCTGCGCCGGTAACGCGGGATCGCATTGCGCCGGATCCGTTCGCCGCGCCACAGGATGTGGCCGCCGTCGAGCGGATCGAGCAGCGCGAGCGCGCGCAGCAGCACGCTCTTGCCCGACCCGGACGGCCCGGTGATAGCAATGCGCGATCCCGCTGCGAGGCTGAAATCGGTCGGGGCGAGCAGGGTCTTGCCGCTGCTGGCATCGCGCCGCGTGATGCGCTCTGCATCGATGAGGCCGGTGGGGGCTGTCATGTCACAAATGAAAAAAAGCGTTAATGGCGCCAAAACGTCACCATGGCGTGCGTCATAATACCGATTGAAAAGCCGCGGGTGTCGTGCGCCGTTCGTCCACGCAAGCGGCCCGGCATGGTGCGGCATCATTTCAGAACAACAACGGAACCGCCATGACGCTAACCCGAGCCATCGGCAAATCGGCTGCATGGATCGTCGGTATCGTCGCGGTGCTCATCGCGGCGGCCGGCGTCTTTCTCTTTATCTTCGACTGGAACCGCGCGAAGCCGTGGGTCAACGAGCAGGTCACAGCCGCACTCGGCCGTCCGTTCGCGATCAACGGCGACCTGAAGGTCGGCTGGCGCCGCCCCGACGGCGAAACCGGCTGGCGCGCATGGGTGCCCTGGCCGAGCTTTACGGCCACGCAGCTCGAGATCGGCAACCCCGACTGGGCAAAGACGCCCAAGTTCGTCACGCTCGATGCCGCGCACTTCGATCTCGCGATCCTGCCGCTGCTCGCGCATGAAATCGTGATCCCGTCGATCGACGTCGTGAATCCGGCCGTCGACCTCGAGCGGCTTGCCGACGGTCGCAACACGTGGACTTTCCAGTTCAAGCAATCGTCACAGCCGTCGCCGTGGAAAGTGCGGCTCGACAGCTTCGGCTTCGCGAAGGGCACTGTCACGTATCGCGACGCGATCACGAAGGCCGACCTGACCGTCGCGATCGATACGCTCGGGCAGCCGATTCCGCTCGGCGACGTGCTGAAGGAGCAGGAGCAGACATCGCGCGCGGCATCGGCGCAACGGGTCGGCAAGCACGGCGCCGCGCAACTGAGCGCGAAGGCCAACGCGGAGGCCGCGTCGAGCGCTTCCGCCGCGCAGGCTGCGAGTGCGGCGTCGGCCACGGGTGCTTCGGCCGCGTCTGCCGTGGTGTCGGCTTCGTCTTCTTCGTCCGCCTCTTCGACATTGGCTGCTGCTGCCGCGTCTGGTGCAAGCGGTGCAAGCGGCGTCGCGGCACCCGCGAAGCCGTCGGGCCCGACCTACGCGTTCGGGCTGAAGGTCGACGGCCGCTACAAGAACGTGCCGATCAGCGGTACCGGCAAGCTGGGCGGCGTGCTCGCGATCCAGGACGCGTCGCGCCCGTTCCCGCTGCAGGCCGACGTGAAGGCCGGCGACACGCGGCTCGCGATCGTCGGCACGCTGACCGATCCGATGCATCTCGCGGCCATCGACCTGCGGCTGTGGCTGCAGGGCACGTCGATGTCGCACCTCTACCAGCTCAGCGGCATCACGCTGCCCGATACGCCGCCTTACGCGACCGAAGGTCGGTTGATCGGCAACTTCAAGCGCAAGGCCAGCACGTTCCGCTATGAGAACTTCAATGGCCGCGTCGGCGGCAGCGATCTCGGCGGCACGCTCGCCTACGAGCAGCGCGAGCCGCGGCCGAAGCTGTCGGGCGAGCTCGTGTCGAACCTGCTGCAGTTCTCCGATCTCGCGCCGGTGATCGGCGCGGATACGGCCGCGAGCAAGGCCAAGCGCGGCGACACGACGAAACAGCCGTCGAGCCGCGTGCTGCCGGTCGAGACGTTCCGCACCGACCGCTGGCGCGCACTGGACGCTGACGTCAAGTTCACGGGCCGCAAGCTGGTCAAGAGTTCGGACCTGCCGATCACCAACCTGTACACGCACATCGTGATGACGGACGGCGTGCTGTCGCTCGAGCCGCTGCAGTTCGGCGTCGCGGGCGGCACGCTCGCAACGACCGCGCATCTCGACGGCAGCAGTGCGCCGCTGAAGGGCCGCTTCACGGTGGCCGCGCGGCACCTGAAGCTGAAGCAGCTGTTCCCGGCGCAGAAGGTCATGCAGTCGGCGCTCGGCGAGATCAACGGCGACGCGTCGCTGTCGGCGACCGGCAACTCGCCGGCCGCGCTGGCAGCGACGTCGAACGGCGAAGTGAAGGCACTCGTGACGGACGGTCGCATCAGCCGCCTGCTGATGGAAGCGGCGGGGCTGAACGTCGCGAACGTCGTCTACGAGAAGCTGTTCGGCAACAACGACGTGAAGATCAACTGCGCGGCGATCGACTTCGTCGCGACCAACGGCATTCTCGACCCGAAGGTGTTCGCGCTCGATACGGACGACGCGCTGATCAATGTCGACGGCCCGATCAGCCTGCGCGACGAAACGCTGAACCTGAAGATCCACCCGCACACGAAGGGTTTCCGGATCTTCTCGCTGCGCTCGCCGCTGTATGCGAAGGGCACGTTCAAGAACCCGGACGTCGGCGTCGATGCCGGTGCGCTCGCGCTGCGCGCCGGCGCGATGATCGGCCTCGGGCTGATCAACCCGTTCGCGGCCTTGATTCCGCTGATCGCGCCGAGCAACAACCGCGACGTGCCGTGCTCGGAGCTGTTCGGTCAGATGAATGCGAAGGCCGCACAGCGGGCGGCGGCGAAGGTCGGCAAGTAACGGGCGTCAGCGGCCCGCGCGCACCCAGAGCAGCAAGACGTCGACCTCCCGGCCGTCGATCCGGACCGGTGCCGCGGGGCCGAGCCGCAGGCGATCGCCGTCGAGCACGGCGATCCGCTGCTGGACGTTCCCGACCCAGTTCGGGAACAGGCTGACGTCCATTTCGTGAGTCAGTGTGCCGTCGTCGGCGACCTGAAAGGGGCCCGAATAGGCGATATAGCCGCGCGCGGCCGCCGCGCACTCGTCGTCGGCGCCGTGGTGCGGATCGCCGATCGCGTAGGGCGGCCGGCCGGCGGCCATCAACTGGGCGGACATGTAGCCGTCCCGCGTATAGAGAAGCCAGCCGCGCACGTCGCGACCGAGCGGATAGGCGACCGCGCTGCCGTCGCGCGGGCGGACTTCGTAGGACACGAGGCGCCATGCGCCGACGAGTTGTTCGCGAAGCTGGCTGGCAAGCATGCGGGATTCCGGTAAGGCGGCGGTGGGGCGCGTGCCGTCGTGTTGGCGGGCCGCCGGGCGGCGGGTCAGGGCGCCTGAAATGCGCTGCCGGAACGGCGTGGTCGGCAGTTTCTCCGACACCTGCTAAAATACACGGTTTTCCGTCGATTTATCCTTTAACGGGACCTGCCGTGCTTTCTACTGCCAACATCACGATGCAATTCGGGCCGAAGCCCTTGTTCGAGAACATCTCGGTCAAATTCGGCGAGGGCAACCGCTATGGTCTGATCGGCGCGAACGGCTGCGGGAAGTCGACGTTCATGAAGATCCTCGGCGGCGACCTCGAGTCGAGCGCCGGCAACGTCGCGCTGGAGCCGAACGTGCGTCTCGGCAAGCTGCGCCAGGACCAGTTCGCATACGAAGACGTGCGCGTGCTCGACGTCGTCATGATGGGCCACACCGAAATGTGGGCCGCGATGACCGAGCGTGACGCGATCTACGCGAACCCGGAAGCCACCGACGACGACTACATGCACGCCGCCGAACTCGAAGGCAAGTTCGCCGAATACGGCGGCTACGACGCCGAGGCGCGCGCGGGCGCGCTGCTGCTCGGCATCGGCATCGAAGAGAAGTTCCACACCGGCACGATGAGCGACGTCGCGCCGGGCTGGAAGCTGCGCGTGCTGCTCGCGCAGGCGCTGTTCTCGAAGCCGGACGTGCTGCTGCTCGACGAACCGACCAACAACCTCGACATCAACTCGATTCGTTGGCTCGAGCACACGCTCAACGAGTACAACTCGACGATGATCATCATTTCGCACGATCGTCACTTCCTGAACGCGGTGTGCACGCACATGGCCGATATGGACTTCGGCACGCTGAAGGTCTGGCCGGGCAACTACGACGACTACATGCTCGCATCGGCACAGGCGCGCGAGCGCCAGGCCGCGGCGAACACGCGGGCGAAGGAACGCGTCGCCGAACTGCAGGACTTCGTGCGCCGCTTCTCGGCGAACAAGTCGAAGGCCCGTCAGGCGACCAGCCGCGCGAAGCAGATCGACAAGATCAAGATCGAGGAATTCAAGCCGTCGTCGCGCCAGAACCCGTTCATCCGTTTCGAGTTCGAGAAGAAGCTGCACAACGTCGCGGTGGTGGCTGAAGACATCACGAAGAAGTACGAGCGCACGATCTTCCAGAACTTCAACCTGTCGGTGCAGCCGGGCGAGCGGATCGCGATCATCGGCGAGAACGGCGCGGGCAAGACGACGCTGCTGCGTTCGCTGCTCGGCGCACTCGCGCTCGAGCACGGCACGGTGAAGTGGTCCGAGAACGCGAATGTCGGCTACATGCCGCAGGACACGTACGAAGAGTTCCCGAACGACATCACGCTGATGGACTGGATCGACCAGTACCGCAAGGACGGCGACGACGAAACGATGGTGCGCGGCACGCTGGGCCGCCTGCTGTTCTCGTCGGACGACATCAAGAAGTCGGTGAAGGTGCTGTCGGGCGGCGAGAAGGGCCGCATGATCTGGGGCAAGCTGATGCTCGGCCGCCACAACGTGCTGCTGATGGACGAGCCGACCAACCACATGGACATGGAGTCGATCGAGTCGCTGCAGATCGCGCTCGAGCAGTTCGAAGGCACGCTGATTTTCGTGTCGCACGACCGTGAGTTCGTGAGCGGGCTGGCGAACCGGATCATCGAAGTGAAGACGGACGGCAACCTGTTCGACTTCGGTGGCAATTACGAGGAATTCCTGACGAGCCAAGGGCAGGAGTAAGTGTCCTGACGGTTCCGTTCATGCGTCACGGCTGGGCAATACGAAGCCGGGGCGCGTAGACCGAAGCCGCTAACCTGAGCATATCGAGCCCGCATCGACAGCATCGTCGATGCGGGCTTTTTCATTTCCACGCCGTCACCGCGCGGTAGCGTCGCGCATTGCCGTTTCCTGCCCTCAATCGACTTCGGGTAAATTACGCTCCGAATACCACCCTCAATTCCGACCCGGAGCCGCCCCCTCGATGCAGGACCATCCTTTCCCGCTCGACCTGTCCGGCCTTGCGCAAAGCCTGTACGCGCAGGGCACTGAGGAAAGCATCCTGTCGCGCCTGATGGAGCGGATCGCACCGACCAACCGCTTCTGCGTCGATATCGGCGCAAGCGACGGCCTGCGCAACAGCAACACCGCGCGGCTGCTGCGCGAACAGGATTGGTCCGGCGTGCTTGTTGAAGGCAGCGCATACCGTTTCGGCAAGCTGGCGGCCCACTACGCCGGCGCGGACCGCGTCCGCTTGCACCACGACCGCGTTCAGCCCGACACGATCGACACGTTGCTCGCCGATGCGAACACGCCAGCCGACTTCGACCTGCTGTCGATCGACATCGACGGCAACGACTACTGGGTGTGGCGCGGCCTGCAGGCATTCCAGCCTCGCATTGTCGTGATCGAATACAACCCGTACTACACGCCGCCCGAGCGTTGGGTGATGTGCTTCAACCCGGACCACGAATGGGACGGCTCGACGTATTACGGCGCGAGCCTCGAATCGCTCGTCCATCTCGGCCGGCAGAAGGGCTATGAACTCGTCTGCTGCGACGACATGGGCAACAACGCATTCTTCGTGCGGCAGGACCTGTATCCGCTGCTCGGCATCGCGAACAACGCTCCTTCGGTGCTGTTCCGCCCGGCGATGTACAAGGTGCGCTACGTCGGGCACAACACGTTCCTGAGCGGCCATCCGTATCGATACGGGCCGGCCGAGCACATCTGAATGGACTCGCTCGCCACGACCTTCGACGAGATTCGCGATGCCTATGCGCTGGGCCGAAGCGGGCAGCCGCGTCAGGTCGGCGAACGCGTGTGGCACCTGACGACCGATGACGGCGGCGTAGCGGTCAAGCTCTACGCTTCCGAACATCATGCACGTGCGGCCAAGGAAGCTGCGGTGCTCGCACACTTCGAGACGCACGGCGATGCACGTTTCCATGTGCAGGCGTTGAAACGCACGGCAGCCGGCGCATCGCTGTGGACGGGGGCGCACGCCCACGCGATGCTGACCCGCTGGGAAACCGGGCAGTTCAGAACCTACGACACGTTTTCGCCGGCCGAATGGGATGCGCTCGGCGCGAGTCTGGCGGCGTTGCATCTGAGCCTCGAGCGGCTTCATTTGCCGCAGCTCGACACGATCCGCGCCCGGCTGGTCGCGATCGACGCGGACGCGGTGCGCCGCAGCCTGCTCGACGCACTGGATCGCGCCCGCTCGAACGACGGCGCCGAGAACCTGCGCCGCTACGTCGATCTCGCGCTGCGCATGCTCGACCGCTACTATCCGGGCAGCATCGACGCGTTTCCCGCCGCCGATCCGCAGCACCCGATCCACAACGACTACAACCAGTTCAACTATCTGTTCACGGGCACGCTGCCGCCGCTCATCCTCGACTGGGAAGCGTCGATCGGCGCACCGCGCGAATACGAACTGGTGCGTTGCCTGAACCATCTGCCGCTGGAGGCGCCGCGTCTGGCGGAAGCGTTCGTGCTGGCATACCGGCGTACCCGGCCGGTAGATCCCGCGCGCATTGCATGGGCGGTCGATGCTGCGTGTCTGCAGCACGCGCTCAAGCTCTGGATCGTGCAAGGCTGGCTCGACGACCCGTCGCGGTTTGCATCGCATCTGAACGGCGCGGTGACGATGGCGTCCGCGATGGTGGATGCGCGCGACCGTCTGGTCGATTTCTTTTCCCGTTGTGTGGAAGCAGGACGCTGAAGTGAATGCGAATCTGAACCGGACTTCGAATCCGACGCCGCCGGCCGAGCGGCAGCATGTGTTTCCGCCGCCGCTGGATCGCGATTACCGCGTCGAAGACGGGCGCGTGCTGACGCGCTCGCTGGAAGCGCACATCGTCGATCACTGCAACCTGACCTGTGCGGAATGCTGCTCGCTGTCGCCGCTGCTGCCCGAGTGGTACGCGAGCCCCGAATCGCTCGAGGCCGATCTGCGCAAGGCGGCGAAGGTGCTGCGCCCGCGCATGTTCAAGCTGGTCGGCGGCGAGCCGCTGCTGCATCCGGCGCTCGTCGAACTTGTCCGGCGCGTGCGCGCCACGGGCATCGCGCCCGTGATCTCCGTCACGACGAACGGCCTGAAGCTTGGAGAGATGACCGACGCGTTCTGGCAGGCGGTGGATGCACTGACGATCTCGCGCTATCCGAAACCGGCGCTGTCGCCCGACCTGGTCGTGCACATCGAGCATCAGGCCGCGCGCTTCGACGTGCGCCTGAACTGGAAAGTGCAGGACGTGTTCACGACGATGAATCGCGCGCAGCCCGGCACCGATCGCGACGAAGCGCAGCGCCTTTATCACGATTGCTGGATCCGTGAGCGCTGCCATATGATTCGCGACGGCATGTTCTACACGTGCACGCGTCCCGCGCACTTCCATACGCTCTACAAGGGCGAGAAGGATTTTCAATCCGATGGCCTGCCGCTGCGCGACGACGCCGGCATGCTCGACGCGATGCTCGCCTATCTGCAACGCGAGGCGCCGCTCGAAGCATGCCTGCATTGCCAGGGCGGCAGTGCGCCGGTAGCGCCGCATCGCATCCTCAAACGCATTGAAGTGGACTCCTTGAAGGCTCGTTATCCATGATCGTCGGCACGCGCGACCTGTTCGGCTTCGACCGGCTTCACTACCATCCGCGCAGCGGCACGACGGCGACCGGCATCGGGGCCGTCCTGCGCGCAGCGGGGCAACCGGCCTGCGAGCCGGACGCGGCGGCCATCGCGGGCTACCTGAGCGGCGAGCGGCTGGTGGGCCGCACCGTGTTGCGCGACGTGCGCGCGGTGCCGCCCGGCCACGCGCTGGTCCGTTCGACGGAAGGGCTGACCGTGCAGCCGGCACCCGGGCAGCCACAGCACGCGGATCTTGAAACCGTGCTGCGCGCATCGCTGCAGCGTGCGCTCTACAGCGGCAAGCGAGTTGCGCTGGCGCTGAGCGGCGGACTCGATTCGGCGCTGCTGCTCGCGTTGCTGCGCGAACTCGGCGCGCATCGGCTCGTGACGTCCTACATCCTCGTGACCGACATGCCGGACTATTGCGAACGCGATGCCGCACTCGAACTGGCTGAGCAGATGCAGGCGAATGTGAAGATCGTGCGCGCGAACGAGGCCGATTTCGTCGCGGCGCTGCCGAGAACGACCCATGCGGTCGAGGAGCCGATGTTCAACCTGCATCCGGTCGCGAAGCTGCTGCTCGCCGAGGCGATGGCCGCGGACGGCGTCGAGGTGGCCATTACCGGCGACGGCGCGGACCAGGTGTTGCGCCGCGACCAGTCGGCCAACTATCTGCCGCTGTGCCACGCGTTGTTCGATGCGGCGTCGGTCGATCTGCATCCGCCGTTCGTCGACGATGCCGTCGTCGCGCATCTGACGAGCATCGCGCCCGATCCGGACAAGCAATGCCTGCGCGATCTCGGTGCGCGCCTGAACCTGCCGGACCGTCTTGTGCACGGCCCCAAGCGTGGACGGCTCGCCCCGGCGATGGACCTCGCGGCGCTGCTCGATCGCGACCGCACGCACGCGTTGGCCGATAAGCTCGGCCTGGCCGCCTCCACGCTGCAGACGGACAACGAACGCGTGCTGTGGACGACGCTGTCGCTGATCCTCGATCATTTCGACCACCTCGATGCCGCGCATCGCCCAACCTGAGCCGCTCATGAAACGCATCCTGTTCTGCGTGGTGCCCGAGAAAGGGCACGTCAATCCGTGCATCGGCCCGGCCCAGCATCTGCGCGCCGCCGGCTGCGATGTTGCGTTCTACGCACCGGCCGATATCAGCGCACAGCTCGACGGCGCGGGCGGCTTCGCGTTCGTCGGGCCGCGCGAGACGCCCGAGCGCCACGACCTGTCGCGCGGCGCGAGCTTCGCCGCGAACATTCGCGACGCGGACTGGCTGCGGCACTGGATTCGCACGCTGCTGATCGACCTTGCGCCCGCGCAGGTGGACGGTATCCGCGCGGTGCTGCGCGACTGGCAGCCCGACGTGGTCGTGATCGATCCGCTGCTCTATGCGGCGGCGATTGCCGCGGAGCTGGAAGGGCTGCCGTGGGTCTCGATGTCGAATTCGCTGAATCCGGTGCTCCCGGACGATCTCGATTCGGAACTGCTGCGCACGGTGCGATGGCTCGCGCCGGAACGCACGCGCCTGTTCGCGCGCTACGGGCTCGATGCACGTTTTCGCGGTTGCGACATTCTTTCTCCGCACCTGACGCTCGCGTTCACGACCGATGCGCTGGTCGGCGCGCCGCCGCCCGGTGTCGAGCTGGTCGGCCCGGCACTGCCGTCAGGCCCCCGTGGCGACGAAACTGCGTTCCCGTGGGAGCGCCTCGTCGCGGATCGACCGCTCGTCTACATGTCGCTCGGCAGCCAGCTTTACTACCATCCCGATGTGTTTGCGAAGGTCATCGACGCCACGCGCGCGACGTCGGCGCAACTGGTGCTGTCGGTGGGCGAGCTGGTCGATTCGGATCTGTTGCCGGCCGGCGACGAGCGTGTGGTCGCCGTGCGTTACGTGCCGCAACTGGCGCTGCTGCGGCGCACGCACGCGTTCGTCAGCCATGGCGGCGCGAATTCGGTGATGGAGTCGCTTGCATGCGGTGTGCCGATGCTGCTGTCGCCGTTCTGCAACGACCAGTTCCATTCGGCGCACTTCGTCGAGCGGGCTGGTGCGGGGTGCGTGCTGGAGCTGCAGCAGGCCGGCGTGGCGGACATCGCCGATGCGCTCGAGCGGCTGTTGCGGCCCGGATCGTTGCGCGAGCAGGCGGCGCGGATCCGCGCGAGCTATGCGGCGCGCGACGGTTCGGCCGAGGCGGCGCGCCTGATCAGCGCACTCGCTTCAGGAAACCGCCTGGCGACAGCGTCATGAGTACGCGGTCTTCGATGTCGTAGTCGACCTCGAACCGGTCGTCACGGGCGAGGAATTCACGCGCGGCGGTGGCCGGGTTGTTGCCTTTGCCGTACGGCTTGCCGTCGAACATCGACGCGGGCAGGTACTCCATGATGGTGTCCATCACGATCGCGTAGCTGCCGCGCGTCACGAGCGGCGCATAGCATTCGAGTTCGCGCAGCACGTGCGCATGGGTGTGCGTGAGATCGAGGATCGCCATCACGCGCGCGCCGTCGCCGATTTGTGCGCGCACCGACGCGAGTGTGTCGGCTGCGCACGATTCGCCTTCGATCAGCGTCATGCGATGGGCGAGCCGGTGCGATTGCAGGCGCTGCCTGACTTCGTCGCGCAGGCGCGGTTCGATCGCGACGACGCGGCCGCTGTCGCCCGCCAGTTCCAGCATCGACGCGGAGAACACGACGCCGCCGCCCGCCGCGATGCCGGTCTGCACGATGCAGTCGGGACGCTCGCGCCAGATCAGCTCCTGGAGCGCGAGCATGTCCCCGGGCAGATGGAAGAAGCGCTCGCCGAGCCAGCGGGTCTGGAACAGATGGTCGAATTCGGCAGCGCGCGTCAGCCATTCGATGTTGATGTCCCGCATGCGGGCCGAAGGACGCTCTGACATGGTCAATGCAATGAGTAGGAGTGACGTGAAAACGCTGGAACCGTGGCTTCACCGGTACTGGAACATCGGGCCGGCGCGCATGCAGGCGCTGGCGTCGGGCCATACTAACAAAACGTATCTCGTCGAGTGCGAGGCGGGGCGCGCGGTGCTGCGCGTGTCGTGGTCCGGGAAGCCGGTCGAGCAGGTGCATCGCGAGGCGGCGATACTCGGCCATCTCGGCCTCTCGCGTACGGCACCGATGCTGCCCGCACTGCCGCGCCTGCGGCCGACCGTGGATGCGCAATCCGGTGTGCAGTTGCCCGATGGAAGCTGGCTGCATCTGTTCGAGCATATCGACGGCAGCCCCGGTCTGCCGGACGATGCGGAGGCGGGCGCGAGCGATGCGATGCGCGCACTCGCGCATCTGCATGCGGCGCTGGCGGTGATACCCGCGACCGAATCGGCGCCGCTGGCGTGGCTGTCGGCGCGCTACGCACGCGTGGCGGCGCGTCCCGCACCGTCGTTGCCGGGCGATCTGATCGGCCACTACGGGACGATGATCCGGCGGATCGGCGCGCACCTCGACGCTGCCTCGCGCTGGCTGACGGGGGCCGTGCACTGGCTGCACGGCGATTATCACGCGGGCAATCTGCTGTACGTGGGGCACGCGGTGAACGGTGTGCTCGATTTCGACGATGTCGGGCAGGGTGCGCAGTGGCTCGAAGCGGCCTTTGCGTTGTTCGCGCTGTCGCGCAATGCGGGCAGGGACGATCGCTTCGTTTTCGATGCGCAGCGCTGGGACGCCGGCCTGCAAGCCTATGCCGCGACGCGCTCCGATGCCGCGCCGGACTGGATGCACGACCGCCGCGATGCGCTGACGGCCCTGTTCTGCGCGGACCAGACGCTGATCCATCTCGAAGCCGCGCAGCGCGGCCTGTGGACGCCGGGGCCCGGCATCGGCTTTCTCGGCGGCTGGTGGCAGTTGCTGGATGGCGCGGCACCCGGACGTTAGCCGGCTGCTGCGTCAACGCTGCCGATTCAGGAACAGGCGCACCGCTTCGACCGTGTTGGGCCGCGCCTCGCCGTGCCGCGATCCGTCGTGCATGCAGAACAGCACGTCGCGCTGCCGTGCCGCGCTGGCGTCGACATGCGCGCACATTGCGTCGTATAGCGCCTGCGGCGACGGCGCCGGCCGCTGCCAGTCGTCCAGTATCGCGGTCCAGCCCGTGTGTTCGCGCTGCAGCTGCACGAGCACGCCGGCGCGATTGTCCTGCGGCATCAGTCCGTAAGGCAGACGCAGCGGGATCGTGTCCGGCGCGGGAACGCCGGCGCGGCGATACGCTTCGCGGATCAGCGCGTCGGTCGTCTCGATCTCGTCGATCAACGCATCGTCTGCCAACGCGCCGGGCTTCGCGTGCGAATGCGTGTGATTGCCGAGACGATGGCCGTCACACGCCATCCTCGCTGCGACGTCGAGCGCGCCCGCCAGGTTCTGGCCGAGGAGGAAGAAGGTCGCCTGGCAGGATGCGGCGCGCAGGACATCGAGCAAGGGGAGCGTCGAAGGGCCGGGGCCGTCATCGAAACTGAGGCGAATGGACATCGCGGGTGGGGCGCCGTTCAAGGTGTACTGGAGGAACGATAGCGCAAGTCGCGGCGAGCGGAGGCCGGCGCAATCATCGGCCGCCTACTGGGTCGGCTCGATGGCCAGCGGACAGGTGCCGACCCGACGCAAGCGCGTGCCGGTCCACTCGTAGAAGAACCGGGCGGCCTTCGCACTGTTGTCGTCGCAATCGTCGTTGAAGCAGCCTGCGACGATCAGCAGCGTACTGCCGGGCCGGAAATCGACGCGCTCCTCGTCGTTGCCCATCACACCCGCGATGGCCTGCACGCCGGGCATCGTGTACGTCGCGCCCGTGTACTTGTCGACGATCGCGAAATTCCGGCAGTCTGTTCCGCAACCCCAGATCGCGACACGGTAGTGGCCGGCAAAATTGGCCGGTTGCGTGAATTCGTCGCGAATCACGGTGCGGTAGAGGCGGGCTTCCTTGCTGGTCAGGCGGGGCGCATGGGCCGTGGTGTGCGGCGCGCGCGCCGCGCGCGCGGGATAGCGATCAAACGATGGCGACGGGCAGTTTCGGGCGGACGCCGCGGTGACGGGCACCGGCTGGGCAGCCACGGCCCAGCCGGCAAGCATGGCCGTGGCGCCGGCCGTCAGCAGAAGTCGGTATGCACGCATCACGCGATCGTCCTTGCAGGGAAGAGGAGCGGGCCGCCGCGCGCACGGTGGCCGTGCGGTCGTTTGCCGATGTCGCGGCGGGTCGGGACCTGACGGCCCCGCCGCGCGATTCTATGACGCTTCGCGTGTGCCGGCACGCGTTGTTATCGGCGTCCGGTGCGACTGCGCGAACGGCATGGCGGCCTGATGCCCGCAAGCCGGGCCGGTCGTCAGCGCGACGACCGGTCCGCGCTCAAGCGTCGCACGCTTCTCGCGCGTCATCCGTAATGGCTCGCTCCGCGAGCGCGACATAATCGCCGGCCGCCGTGCGTTCGACCCGGGCGTCGACACGATACGCGCGCCGCAGGTGCGGCGGTGTCAGGACTTCGGCAGGTGCGCCGTCGGCGACGAGGCCGTCGGTGCCCAGCAGCACGAGCCGGTCGCAGAATCGCGACGCGAGATTCAGGTCGTGCATCGCAACGAGCACGACCGCACCGCATCTGCGTGCCGCGTCCCCGACCGCTTCCAACGCGAGCAACTGCCAGCGCAGGTCGAGCGCGCTCGTCGGTTCGTCGAGCAGCAGCAGCGGCGTGTCGCGCACGAGTACCTGCGCAAGTCCGACCATCTGCCGCTGTCCGCCGGACAGCCGCTCGAGCGGCGACATCGCGAGCGCTTGCAGCCGCAGGCGCTCGAACACGTTCTGCAGGCGCAGGTCGCGTGCCGCGTCGGACAAACCGGGACAGGTTGCGCGCAATGCGCTGCGGACGGCCTCGTACACGAGCAGCGACGACGGTTGCGGCAGCGTCTGCGGCAGGTAGCCGACCTGTCGCGTGTGTTCCCGGCGCGCGCCGCGCAGCAGGTCCAATCCGCCGAACGCCGCGTTGCCGTGCGCGGCCACGAGCCGGGCGAGTGCGCGCAGCAGCGTCGACTTGCCGACCCCGTTTGGTCCGAGCAATCCGACCATCGTGCCGGGCGTAACGGGCGCGAGCGACAACCGGTCGAGCACGACCTTCGCGCCATAGCGCGCGACCAGGTCGTCGATGTACAGGGTGCCCTTATCCATCGAGCCTCCTGCGCCGGCTGACGAGGATCATGAACAGCGGCACGCCGACCAGCGCGGTGATGATCCCGATCGGCAGCGTCACCCCCGGGATCAGCGCCTTGCTGAGCACGGATGCGCCAGCCAGCATGATCGCGCCGGCGAGGGCGGCGCCGGGCAGGTAATAGCGATGCTCGTCGCCGACGAGCAGCCGTGCGACGTGCGGCCCGACGAGACCGACGAAGCCGATCGTGCCGACGAACGACAGCGCGGTGGCCGACAGCATGCTGATACGCACCAGCGCGACGAGTCGCAGCCGCTCGACGGCGATGCCCATGCTGCGCGCCTGTTCGTCGCCGGCGCGCAGCGCCGTCAGCGATGCGACGTCGAAGCTCGCCCACAGCGTGCAGGCGGCGAGCACGCACGACAGCAGCGCGATCTTGCCCCACGTCGCGCGCGCGAGACTGCCCATGCTCCAGAACACGATCTGCTGGAGCGCGTTCGCGTCCGCGAGAAACTGCAGCAACCACAGCAGCGCCTCGAAACTGAACATCAGGCCGATGCCGAACAGCACCACGGTTTCGGTCGTCGCGCCATGGCGCCACGCGAGCCAGACGATCAGCAGCGTCGCGAGGCTCGCGCAGCAGAACGCACCGAGCGACAGCGCGATGTTCTCGTTCCAGAGCACGACGTGCCAGCCCGAGATCACGACGAGCGACGCGCCGACGCTCGCGGCGGCCGACATGCCGAGCGTGAACGGGCTCGCGAGCGGGTTGTTCAGCACGGTCTGCATTTCCGCGCCGGCGATGCCGAGCGACGCGCCGACGAGCACGGCCATCAGCGCATACGGCAGGCGCACGTCCCAGAGGATCACGCGCTGTTCGAGCGGCAGCGCGTCCGGCCGGAACAGCCCGGCGACCAGATCCGCGATCGGGAACGGTGACGGGCCGGTGCCGATGTCGACGACGAGCAGGGTGCCGAGCACGCAGGCGAGGAACATCAGTGCGCCGACCCGCCGCGCGGCGATTGCGCGGTAGCGCAGCTTCAGCGAAACGGACGAACGGGACGAAGGCGACGAGGCGGGCGACGCGGCGCTCATGCGGCCTCTCCCGCGTCGGTTTCGGCCGCGATGCGCGTGGCCAGCATCGCGCTGGGCACCACGACGCCGCCATGATCCTCGCCATCGATCAGGCGGAACGTCGCGTCGAGCCCCGGGCGGGCACCGACGCGCCGGACGAAGTCGCGCGCGGAACTGACCTGCTTGCGCGCCTGTTGCCGGCGCATGCGCTCGACGTCGGGATTCGGCGCGCCTTCTTCGAGGCTACCCGCTGTGACGAGCAGCCGCAGCGCCGGCGCAAGCGACGCCGCTTGCGCGGCGAAGCGGTCCGCATAGGGCAGCAGCGCGCGGTCGCCCCACCAGATCGACGGGCTCGCCGCGACATACCGCGTGAACAGGTGCGGGCGCGTCAGCATCGCGTACAGCGTCAGCAGGCCGCCGTACGAATGGCCGAACAGCGTCCGGCGCGCCGGGTCGACCGCCACCTGTTGCGCGAGCCAGGGCTGCACGTCCTGCTCGATGAAATCGAGCAGGCGGTCGGCGACGACACCGTGGCCGTCCTTCAGCGGCGCGAGCGTGTAGTCGTCCGCGCGGGCCGCCATGTCGTATGCGGCATCGGTCGGGTAACCGATGCCGATCACGACGGGCTCCGCATCGGGCGTCGCGTCGGGGCGCGCGCGCCGGTTGCGCACGAGCTGCGCGGCGAGCGGGAAGAGCGCGTTGCCGTCGAGGACGATCAGCACCGGATGGGGGACGGCAACAGCCCGCTCGGCGGGCAGCGCGACGAACAGGCGGCGGGGCTTGCCGCCGACCGTCACGTCGAACTGGCGGCTGTTCGGCACCTGCACGGCGGGCGCTGCGTCGAGCGCGGGCCAGTCCGGTGCGCGAGCGGCGAGTGCGGGGGCGATGCGGGCGCCGAGCGGGCCTGCGAGGCCGGCGACGAGCAGCGAGCGGCGCATCGTGGAAGCAGGGAGCGACATGTCAGGAGCCTTCCTGTACCCAGTATTCGCCCTGCAGTGGAACCGGCTGGAAGCGTTGCACCATCGTGTCGAATGTGCGGCGCGGGTCAACGTCGGCGAACAGCGCCGGATGCAGCCATTTGGCCAGAGCCTGCACCGCGACGACGTTGAACGGCGAGTTGTAGAAGTGATGCCAGATCGCATAGGCCCGGTGCTCGCGGACCGCGCGCAGCGGCGCGATCTGCGGGCGCTGCAGCGACCGGTCGAACGAACGGGCGGCGGTTTCGCGGGACACGCCGGCGCCGAGCGCGATGCGCAGCGGCGCACTTTGCAGCGTCTGCGTCGAGCCGATCCCCGTGCCGATGTAGAAATCGGGCTGGCGGCTGAGCAGGTATTCGGGATTCAGCGTGCCGTGCTCGCCGGGCACGCGGCCTTTCGCGATGTTGTTGCCGCCGGCGGCGTCGAGCAGGCGCCCCATCATGCCCGTCATCGTGTCGCAGCAGTCGCTCGACAGACCGACGCGGCTTTCGAGGAACACGCTCGGCGCGACCGCGTGGGCGTTCGCCAGCCGCGTGCGGACGAGGTCGAATTGTGCCTGCCAGTACGCGTTGAAATCCGCCGCGCGCTGCGGCGTGCCGAGGACCTGGCCGAGCAGCGCGATGCTGCGCGTCGTATTGACGAGCGGGTCGTGCCGGAAATCGACGAAGACGATCGCGACACCGGCGGCTTCGAGCCGCGCCAGCGTCTCGCGATCGCGCTCGCCGGGGCCGTGGCCGCCGCCGAGGCCGAAGATCGCGACTTGCGGGCGCAGTGCGAGCGCGCGTTCGTCGCTGAAGCTGCCGGCTTGCGAGCGGCCGATGCGCGGCACGTCCTTCAAGCGCGGAAACCGTTCGAGCCATTGCCCGTAGCTGGCCGGATCGAGCTGTTCGAAATCGCCCATCATGCCGACCAGACGACGGGTGGGGTCGCCGGCGTCGACGACCGCCAGCGCGGGCAGCAGGCGTCCTTCGCCGAGCAGGACGCGTTCGACGCGCGCGGGAATCCGGACCTGCCGACCGGCAAGATCGGTCACGGTGGTGTCCGCGCATGCCGCTTGCGCAGCGAGCCAACTGCACAGCCATGCGCCGAGCATGGCCCACATTCCACTTGTCTTTCTCACACGACTCCCGATACGATAGAAATGAGAATAATTCTCATTTGATTGTAACCGAGCAGCCGGGCATTGCAGAAAGCCGGTTGTTTGATCCAGCGACTAAATAGTTTGTGCGGGCGCAGCGCGCACGCAACGGGGTATCACGACATGACAGCGCAGACGCAAGCTGCTTTCCAACCCGGCGGCAATCGCCACGATGCGCACGTTGCGCGGATCCGCGAGGTGCGTCCGGGCTTGCGCATCCACGCGGACGACGCGACCGACGAATTCGATGCGGTGATGTCGGGGCAGTGCACGCCGGGCCTGCATCTCGTGCTGCTGCTCGAAGGCGCGCTCGACGTGTCGTACGGCGACCGGCGCGTGGTGCTGACGACGGACGCGCGCCGGGCGAATCGGGCCCCGGTGCCGCGGCCCGCGGTGCGGATGCAGTCGTTCCTGCTCAACGCGGTGCAGCCGGATACGTTCCGCCGACGGCTCAGCAAGGGCGGCTATGCGCGGCGGCTCAGCCTTGCGATGTCGGGCGAGTGGCTGGGGCATCTGCAGGCCGCGAGCAGTGGTGTGTTGCCGGAGCGCCTGGACGCGATGCTGTCCGCGCATCTGGCGATTCGCTTCTGGCAGCCGACGCCGCGTGCGACCGCGCTGGCCGAGCAGATCGTGCGTCCGCCGACCTATCAGCCGATGCTGCAGGCGATCTATCTCGAGAGCCGTGTGCTGGAATTGCTTGCCGAGGCGTTCGCGCCGCTCGAGGTGGAGGCGGTGGACGCAGCGCAGGTGCCGGATAAGGCGCTCGGATCGCGCGATTACCGCCGGATGGCGGAATTGCGGGCCTTCCTGGCGAGCGATGCCGCACAGGATTTGTCGCTCGACGATATCGCGCGCCATGCCGGAATGAGTACGAACGCGATGCAGCGGCAGTTCCGTGCTGCCTACGGCACGACGGTGTTCGACTTCATTCGCGAACATCACCTGCAGCGCGCGCGGCTGGCCCTCGAGCGTGATGCGGTGAGCGTCAAGCAGGCCGCGGCGCTTGCGGGCTATACGAGCGCGGCGAACTTCGCGACCGCCTACAAGCGCCGCTTCGGCGTCACGCCGACGCTCGCGCGCCGCAGCGACCATCGCTGACGGTGCGGCAACCGTCGCTCAAACGAGTTCGTAGCTTACGCAAAGATTTCGGCGCATTACATGTTTCATAATGTAAATGAGAATCAATCACATTACGAAACATCGAAAGCGCCACCATGTCGAGTCAAGCTGCAAACCTTGCATTGAAGCCGGTTGTCGTCGCCGGCCTGTACCTGATGGGCGTGTCGAGCGCGTGGGCGCAGACGCCTGGTCAGCCCGCCGGGCCCGCCGGCGCATCGGCCGTTCCGGTTCAGACGGTTGCCGGCGATCCACCCGATCCGGCCGTACTGAAGGAAATCGTCGTGACGGCCAGCCGTCGCGAGCAGGCGATCCGGGAAGCGCCCGCGAGCATCTCCGTGATCAGTCGCGACGATATCGCGGCGAAGCCTTATACGTCGGTTGCCGAGATCGTCAACAACGTCGAAGGCGTAAGCGTCGTCGGCGCGTCGCCGAACGATCAGGATATCTCGATTCGCGGGATGCCCGGCGAATACACGTTGCTGCTGGTCGACGGCCGCCGCCAGAACACGCGGGAAACGATGAACCGCGGCAGCTCGGGCGTGCAGTCGAACCTGATGCCGCCGCTGTCCGCGATCGAGCGGATCGAGGTCGTGCGCGGGCCGATGTCGTCGCTGTACGGCGCGGATGCGATGGGTGGCGTGATCAACGTGATCACGCGCAAGGTACCGAAGCGTTGGGGCGGCACGATCACGGCCGGCAGCGTGTGGCAGCTTGAATCGAACCAGGGCGATACGCAGAGCGTCGACTTCTGGCTCGGCGGCCCGCTGAAATCCGACGTGCTCGGGCTGCAGGCGTCCGGTCGCCTCCTGCACCGTGGCGAGGATGACATCTATTACGCGAACAGCGGCACCGGCGGCGCGAACGGGCAGCGGATCGGCAGCTTCGACGTGAAGCTCGCGGCGAAGCCCACGCGCAACCAGGACGTAAGCGTGAACATCGGGCGTGAGCAGCTGACCTACCTGAGCACGCCGGGCAAGAGCGCGGCGCCGCTCACGCCGCGCACGGCCGCGTCGGCGGTGACCGAGACGCGCCACGTCCGCGACTACTGGGGCATCACGCACGACGGTCGCTGGGGTTTCGGCAACACCACGCTGTCGCTCTATGGCGAGCGCGGCGTGCAGGATCAGTGGACGCCGGCCGGCCGCGAGGAGATCCGGCCCGCGCTGACCGACACGATCCTCGAAGGCAAGGCCGAGGTGCCGTGGTGGGGCGAGCGCAACATCCTGACGGTCGGTGGCCAGCATATCTGGTCGACGCTGTCGGGCGTGGCCCGCCAGGACGCGGTGCCGAAGGGCCGTGCGGCGAACTCGGACCGGATCCGGCGCAATGCCTGGGCGTTGTTCGGTGAAAACGACTACTTCTTCAACGACCGATTCACGCTGACCACCGGCGTACGGCTCGATCACGACGATCGTTACGGCAGCCACGTGAGTCCGCGCATCTATGGCGTCTACAAGCTCAGCCAGGCGTGGACGGTGCGCGGCGGCGTATCGACGGGCTTCCGGCCGCCGTCGTTGCGCCAGAGCACGGGCGGCTACTGCATGACGTCGGGCGGCGCGGCGGGGGCGATGCCCGGCACGCTGTGCGGCAATCCGGATCTCAAGCCCGAGACGAGCCTGACCGAGGAACTCGGCGTGCGCTACGACCTGGGCGACACGTATGCGGGGCTGACGCTGTTCAACAACCTGTTCAAGAACAAGGTGGCCAGCTACGACACGGGCAAGGCCGATCCGCGCTCGCCGGGCCGCAACATCTATGTGTACGACAACATCGACCGGGTCAAGCTGTACGGCCTCGAACTCGGCGCGGGCACGCGCGTGCTGCGTACGCTGAAGGTGTCGGGCACCTACACGCTGACCCAGTCGCGCCGCGAGGGCAGCGGCGAGAAGGCGTTCAACGGCAGCTCGCTCGACGGCTATCCGCTCGACAAGACGCCCAAGCACAAATTCAACGTGCAGGTCGACTGGACGCCGACTGCCAAGCTCGATCTGTACGCGACGGCGAACTACATCGGCAGCGAATACTGGGCGGCGTTCCGCAACGGCGCGCAGGGTGTTCGCGAGCGGCCGTCGACGACCACTTTCGATCTCGGCGGCCGCTACCGGATCGACAAGCGCTTCTCCGTCAACTTCGCGGTGCTGAACCTGACCAACAAGATGGTTCCGATCGACGATCGCACGCGCACGACCGGCCTGAGCGGTAACTGGCTGATCGATCAGGGGCGCCGCGTCGCGGTGAGCCTCACCGCCGAAATGTGACGGCACGGCCGGTGCGATGCGCCGGCCCTTCAATCTGGAGATGAATGCGATGAATGCGATATCCCATCCTTCTAGTCTTTTAGTACCCCATAACATATGGGATCTCTATCGTGCCGATGCCGCGCTGTTCCTGGCGACTCCGGCCCATACGCTGCTCGCGGCCGATCCGGCGGAAGCGATTCCACATGCGAATACGCCGCTGGCCGCGCGCGTGACAGAGGCGCTGCGTCGTGCGCAGGCGAATGGGTATGCCGGCGCAGCGGTGGTCGGCGCCGTGCCGTTCGACGCAGATACGCCGGCCGCGCTGCGGGTGGCGCACACGATGCTGCGTGCGGCACCGTCCGGCGTGCCGCGGGTGCCGGAGCCGTCCGGAGCGCGCTATGCGACGCGCGAGGTGCCGGCGGCCGACGCCTATGGCGACGCGGTGGCGCATGCGGTCGCGCGCATCCGCGCGGGCGAACTCGACAAGGTCGTGCTGGCGCGCACGCTCGAAGTCGACGGCGAGCAGCCGGTCGACGTCGCACCGCTCGTCGCGCGTCTCGCGGCACGCAACCCGCACGGCTATACGTTTTCCGTCGATCTCGGCGCGGGGTGCACGCTGCTCGGCGCGAGCCCGGAACTGCTCGTGAACCGCTTCGGCGGCGTCGTGCGCGCAAATCCGCTGGCCGGTTCCGCGCCGCGCAGCCGCGACCCCGTCGAGGACCGCCGTCGCGCGGAGGCGCTGCTGGATTCGGCCAAGGATCTCGACGAGCACCGGGTCGTCGTCGAGGCGGTGCGGGACAGCCTCGCGCCGTTCTGCTCGCATCTCGACGTGCCGGCGCGCCCGTCGCTGATGCACACCGAGACGATGTGGCACCTGTCCACCGAAGTGCGCGGCGAAACGCAGGCCGACGCATTGACGCTCGCGCTTGCGCTGCATCCGACGCCCGCGGTCTGCGGTGCGCCGCGTGACGCGGCCCGTGCATGCATTCGCGCGGCCGAGCCGTTCGACCGTGGGTTCTACGCGGGGATGCTCGGCTGGGTCGATACGCGCGGCGATGGCGAATGGATCGTGACGATCCGCTGCGCGCAAGCGTTCGATCGCACGCTGCGGCTCTATGCAGGAGCGGGCGTCGTCGCCGAGTCGACGCCCGACGGCGAGCGGGCCGAAACGGCGGCCAAGTTCAGGACGATGCTGGATGCGCTGGGGATTCGCCACGACGCCGCATCGGGCGGCGCCCGGGAGGCGGCATGACGATCGCGCACGGCACGCCGTGGCCGGCCGCGCTGGCCGACACGTACCGGAAGAAGGGCTATTGGCGTGGCGAATCGTTCACCCGTTGGTTCGATGCGCGTGTCGCGCAATTCGGCGAACGGACGGCGCTCGTGCAGGGCGATCTTCGCTGGTCGTACCGGACGCTCGCGGCCGAGGCGCAACGCATTGCGCGCGCGCTGAGCGCGGCGGGCATCGCGCCGGGCGATCGCGTGGTGTTGCAACTGCCGAACTGCGCGGCCTTCTTTGCGACGACGTTCGCGCTGTTCCGCATCGGCGCGCTGCCGGTTTTTGCGTTACCCGCGCACCGGCGTCGCGAGATCGGCTTCTTTTGCCGGCACGCGGGTGCGGTGGCCTATATCGCGGCGCAATCGCACGACGGTTTCGACTACCGGTCGCTTGCGCGCGACGTACAGGCCGACGCGCCGACGCTGAAGCACGTGCTGTTCACGACGCCGGGCAACGCAGGGCTCGATCTGCCCGATGCACCGGAGGCCGCATTGCCGCCCGGGCCGGCCGCGCACGAGGTGGCGTTCCTGCAGTTGTCGGGCGGCAGCACGGGCACGCCGAAGCTGATTCCGCGTACGCACGACGATTATCTGTACAGCGTACGGGAGAGCGCGCGCATTTGCGGGCTGAGCGAACGCACCATCTATCTCGCCGCGCTGCCGGCCGCGCACAACTACGCGCTCAGCTCGCCGGGCTCGCTCGGTGTATTCGACGCGGGCGGCACGGTCGTGCTGTGCGACAGCGCCAGCCCCGACGTTGCGTTCGAGCTGATCGAGCGTGAACGTGTAAACGTGGTCGCGCTCGTGCCGCCGCTCGTGCTCGTCTGGCTGAACGCCGCTGCGCGACGCGGCGGCGCGCCGGCGAGTCTCGAACTCGTGCAGGTCGGCGGGGCGCGGTTCGATCCGGCACTGGCCGCGCGCGCGGCGGATGGCTTCGGCGCGCAGCTTCAGCAGGTGTTCGGGATGGCGGAGGGGCTCGTCAACTACACGCGGCTGGGCGATCCGCGCGACGTCGTGATCGCCACGCAAGGGCGGCCGATCTCGCCGGACGACGAGATTCTCGTGGTCGACGACGACGATCGTCCGGTCGGGCCGGGCGAGGTCGGACACCTGCTGACGCGCGGCCCGTACACGATCCGCGGCTACTACGACGCGCCGGTACACAACGCACGCGCGTTCACGGCGGACGGCTTCTATCGCACCGGCGATCGCGTGCGGATCACCGACGGCGGCTATCTCGTCGTCGAGGGGCGCGCGAAGGACCAGATCAATCGGGGCGGCGAGAAGATTCCCGCGGAGGAGATCGAGCATCTGCTGCTGGCGCATCCCGGCGTTGCCGACGCGGCACTCGTGCCGATGCCGGACCCGTATCTCGGCGAGCGCAGTTGCGCGTACGTGATTCGCGGATCCGCGGCACCGAGCGCGGCCGATCTCGTGCGGTTCGTGCGCGAGCAGGGCGTTGCGACCTACAAGGTGCCGGACCGGATCGAGTTCGTCGACGCGTTCCCGAAGACCCCGGTGGGCAAGATCGACAAGCGGGCGTTGCGGCAACGCATCGCTGATTGCCTGGCCGATGCGCCAGCCTGATGTCCGGCGCTCAGGTAACGCCGAAAACATTCATTTACACGACGCTTCACCACACATTCCAACATGGCCATTCCGAAAATCGCTTCCTATCCGATGCCGGCAGACCTGCCGGCCAACCGCGTGACCTGGCAGTTCGATCCGCGACGCGCGGCGCTGCTCGTGCACGACATGCAGGACTATTTCCTCGATTTCTACGATCGCGGCGCATCGCCGGTGCCGTCGTTGCTTGCCGGTGTGCGGCGCCTGATCGATTTCGCGCATGCGACGGGGATGCCGGTTTACTACACCGCGCAGCCGGCGACCCAGGCGCCTGCGGATCGTGCGCTCCTGACCGACATGTGGGGCCCGGGCCTGACCGCTCAGCCGGCGCGCGCGGCGATCAGCGAGATCGTCGCGCCGGCGCCCGGCGACACGGTGCTCGACAAGTGGCGCTACAGCGCCTTCCGGCGCTCGGATCTCGACACCCGGCTGGGTGCACAGGGGCGCGACCAGCTCGCGATCTGCGGGATCTACGCGCACATCGGCTGCCTGATGACCGCATGCGATGCGTTCATGCGCGACATCAAGCCGTTCTTCGTCGGCGATGCGCTCGCGGATTTCTCCGAACGTGAGCACCGGATGGCGCTCGATTACGTCGCGGGGCGCTGCGGCAGCGTCGTGTCGGTCGACATGCTCGTCGGCGCAGCCCATGACGATCTCGCGACGCCGATGCTCGACGACGTCGCACGGCTGGTCGCCGGAAGCCTGCGCGTTTCGGCCGCGACGCTGCGCGCGGACGCCAATCTCGTCGATTGCGGCGTCGATTCGATCCGCATGATGACGTTCGTCGAGCAGTGGCGGGCCGACGGACACGACGTTACGTTCGTCCAGCTCGCCGAACAGCCGACGCTCGAAGCATGGGCGCGCCTGCTGCAACGCACCGCACAGGTGCCGGCGTGACGGTGCGGGACGCGCCCGGCATCCATCCGGCGCCGTTTGCCAGCACGGCGGAAGTCACGCTGGCGCATGCCGATCGCGTGCTGTTCAAGCTGTGCAAGCACTACGCGATCAAGGTGCCTGTCGTATTCGACGAGCACCGCGCGACCGTCGACTTCCCGTACGGAACTTGCCGGATGCAGCGGGTCGACGATCGGCTGTGGCTGCGCTGCGAAGCCGATGCGGCCGACAAACTCGCGCAGATCCAGTACGTGATGGACGAGCACCTGGTGCTGATGTCGCGCAATCGCGAGCTCGTGATTGCGTGGCAGCAGGCCGACTGACGGCCTGAATTCCGGTTCAACGCTTATTCGCGATATCTCCATTCATGCAACTCGAAGAACAACCGATACGCGCGACATCCGCGCAATACGGGATCTGGGTCGCGCAGCAGGTCGATCCCGACGATCCGGGCTACCTGACAGCCGAAATCATCGAACTTGACGGCGCGCTCGACGTTGACGCGCTCACCGGGAGCGTCGAGGCGGTGCTCGATCATGCCGATGCGCTGCACATGCGTTTTGCATGGGCCGACGATACGCTCTGGCAATGTCGCCGCGCACCGGCCACGCGATTGTCGCTCGTGGACCTGTCGACGCAAGCGGATCCCGAGCAGGCGGCACGGGACTGGATGATGGCAGCGCTGTCGGTGTGCTGCGATGTCACGTCCGATCCGCTGTATCGCACGATGCTGTTGCGGCTCTCGCCGACGCGGCACTGGTGGTATCTGCAGGTTCATCACATCGCGCTGGACGGCTTCGGCTACGGGCTGCTGCAGCAAGCCGTCGCGGCGCGCTACAACGCGCGGGTCGGCCAAGTGCCCGTGCCGGAGCTGCCCGATTGGCGCGTGGATCGCGTCGTCGAAGCCGAGGCGCGTTATCGCGCGAACGGCGGCTTCGATGCCGATCGTGCATTCTGGAGCGCATACCTGCGCGACATGCCCGCGCCGCTCACGCTCGCGCCGAAGCAGGACGTGGCCCCTGAAGCGGCGCGGGCCACGCGCGTGGTCGACGGCGCCCGGCTGGCCCGGCTCAGGGGCGCCGCGGCGCACGCGGGCGTCGACTGGAACGCGTGGCTGTTGTGCGCGACCGGGATCTGGCTGGCAAGACAGGGCGGGCAGCGCGACCTGACGCTCGGGCTGCCGGTGATGAACCGGCTCGGCACGGCGGCCCTCGGTGTGCCCTGCATGGCGATGAACATCGTGCCGTTTCGTGTGCATGTCGACGCGGGCCATTCGCCGCGCGATCTCGCGCGCGCCTGCTCGGAGCAGCTGCGCGCGATCCGGCCGCATCTTTACTACCGGTACGGCTGGATTCGCGGCGATCTGGGCCTGCTCGAGCGCAACGTGTTCCTGTTCAACCAGGCCGTCAACGTGATGCCGTTCGAGCGGCAGGTCGCGTTTCGCGGGCTGGCGAGCGATATGCACGCGGTGAGCGGCGGGCCGGTGAAGGATCTGAACGTGACGCTCGCCGTGCGTGGCGGCGCGTGGCATCTGACGCTCGAGGCCAATCCGAACGCGTACGACGCCGACACGCTTGCGGCGTACGCGCAAAGCTTCGTGGAGTGGCTCGACACGTTCGCCGCCTGCGAGGCGGACGAACCGGTCGCGCGGCTGATCGACGACCTGCCGCCGCCATCGATCATGCGCGGCGCGCCGCTGCCCGGGCCGCACGACGACGTGATCGCGCTGATCGAACGCGCGGCGCGCGGCGCACCTGCGAACACGGCGATCGAAGCCGGCGAGTGTCGCGTCGACTATCGCACGTTGCTCGCCGAAACCGCGGCGCTGGCGGACGAGCTCGTCCGGCGTGGCGTGACACAGCAGACACGCGTCGCGCTCGCGGCGCCGCGCGCGCCGGACGTGATCGCGGCGATGCTGGCCGTACTGAAGCTCGGCGCCGTCATCGTGCCGCTCGACCCGGACGGGCCGCCACAACGCACGGCCGCAATGCGCGAGGACGCGGCGCCCGCGATCGTCATCACGCGCGGCGCGCACCACGCATGCGCGGGCGCATGCCCGGTGCTCGATCTCGATGCGGCGCGCGTGCCGACGACGCAACCCGCGCCGGCCGGCGACGAACCGGTGCCGGACGCGCTGCCCGCGTATCTGCTGTACACGTCGGGGTCGACCGGCCGCCCGAACGGTGTGCTGACCGGACGCGGCGCGCTCGGCCAGTTCGTTGCGAGCACGCGCGACCTGTATCGCATCGGGCCGGGCGATCGCGTGCTGCAGTTCGCACCGTTGCATTTCGACGCGAGCTTCGAGGAGATCTTCGCGACGCTGTGCCATGGCGCGACGCTCGTGCTGCGGGACGATGCGATGCTCGATTCGGTCGATACGTTTACCGCCGAGGTCGAGCGGCGCGGCATTACCGTGCTCGATCTGCCGACTGCCTACTGGCACGTGCTCGCGCATGCGCTCGACGCGCGTCATGCACGGCGGCTCGACCGCGTGCGCCTGACGATCATCGGCGGCGAGGCCGCGTTGCCGGAGCGGATCCGGCGCTGGCGCGCACACCTGCCGGACGCGGTGCTGCTCAATACCTACGGACCGACCGAAGCGACGATCATCGCGACTGCAGCGTGCATCGGCGGTCCGCAGGCGGTCTGGCAGGAAGGCGAGCCGGTGCCGATCGGCACGCCGCGTGCGGGCGTCGATGCGTGCATCGTCGACGAGCGCGCGTACCCGGTCGCTGCGGGGCGCACCGGAGAACTGGTGCTGTGCGGCGACGGGCTGGCGCTCGCGTATGCCGGCAATCCGGCGCTGACGGCGGAACGCTTCGTCACGTTGCCGCGCGGCGGGCAGCGTGCGTACCGCACCGGCGATCTCGCGACGCTGCGCGACGGCCGGCTGTATTTCGACGGCCGGATCGATCACGAAGTGAAGATCAGCGGCGTGCGTATCGATCCGCGCGGGATCGAGGACGCACTGCTGTGCGAACCGGACGTGCGCGAGGCGGCGGTCGTCGCCTCGCGCAGCGGCGCAGGCACGGTGACGCTCTCGGCATTCGTCGCCGGGCCGGCCGAGCCTGCCGCGTTGCGGGCGCAACTGGCGCTGCGGCTGCCGGCAGCGGCGATTCCGGACCGCTGGCACGTGCTCGAACGGCTGCCGCGCAACGCGAACGGCAAGATCGATCGCAACGCGCTGCAGCGGGTCGATGCGCGGCGCGACGAGGCGGCCGACGATCCGCGCGCCGGCGTGCTCGAGCGGCAGGTAATGGCTGTATGGCGGAACGTGCTCGGCGATGTCGCGCTGACCCCGGACGCCAATTTCTTCGACCTCGGCGGCAAGTCGCTGCAGGCGATGCAGGCGAGCGCAAGGCTGGCGGCGGAACTCGGGCGCGACGTGCCCGTCTCGATGCTGTTCCGGCATCCGACGATCGCGATGCTGACGGCTGCATTGCGCACGCCGCTGGCGTACCGGCCGCGCACCGAGCGCAACGGATTTGCGCCGCACCTGGCGATCCAGTCGGCGTCGGACGCCGCGCCGCGGCTCATCTGCATCCATCCGGCCGACGGCCTCGCGTGGAGCTACCTGCGGCTCGCGGCCTATCTGCCCGATGCGACGATCGACGGGTTGCAGCTGTCGGTCGACGACACGTGCGACGCGGCCGATTTCGACGCGCTCGTGCGGTCCTATGTGCGGCGCGTACGGGCATTGCAGCCCGACGGGCCGTATCACCTGCTGGGCTGGTCGCTCGGCGGCGCGCTGGCTTACGGCGTCGCGGCGGCGCTGGCGCGCGACGGCGCGGCCGTCGGCACGCTCGCGCTGATGGACAGCTACCCGTCGTCGGCATGGACCGCGCAGCCGATGCCGGCCTGCGGCGACGCGCTGCGGATCCTGCTGACCGTCAACGGCGACTTCGATACGGCCGACCTGTCCGACACCGTGCTGCGTCAACGCCTGCTTCGCGCGAACAGCCCGTTCGCGGCGCTCGGCGGCGCAGGCCTCGATGCGCTCGTCGCCGCGACGCTGCGGCAGATGCGCCTGTTTCGTGCGACATCCACGCCGCGCTACGACGGCGAACTGCTGCTCTTCAACGCGACCCGCAAGCGGCCGGGCATGCCGACGCCCGAGAGCTGGCATGCGCATCGGCCGCACGGGACGCTGACCTGCCATGCGCTCGACTGCTCGCACGACGGCATGTCGGACCCCGAACCGATGGCGGCGATCGGCGCTGTCCTGACCGAACGGCTCGCCGCAGAGGCGGGCCAGGATCTTCAATCACGGAATTCGAATCGATGAAAAGCACTACGAACCTGACATTCCCGGCGGGTATCGCCGTCGTA
Source organism: Burkholderia lata (assembly GCF_902499335.1). GTDB lineage: Bacteria > Pseudomonadota > Gammaproteobacteria > Burkholderiales > Burkholderiaceae > Burkholderia > Burkholderia lata_B. The sequence goes on from NZ_CABVQK010000002.1 coordinate 358,917, forward strand.
ACCGGTGCGGCGCGCGGAATCGGCGCCGCGGTCGTCCGCATGCTCGCCGCGCACGGCGTGGACGTGGCCGCCTTCGACATGGATGGCGACACGCTGGCGCGCACGATCGCCGACAGCCCGCCGGCGGCGGGACGCGTGCACGCGTTCGCGGTCGACGTCGCCGACGCGCGCGCGGTGCAGGCGGCCGTCGAACGGGTGGAATCATCCGTCGGTCCGATCGGCATGCTCGCCAACGTCGCCGGCGTGCTGCGGCTTTCAAGCGCGGCATCGCTGACGGACGACGACTGGGCGCATTGCTTCGCGGTCAATGCCGACGGCGTGTTTCATCTGTCGCGCGCGGTCGCGCCGCTCATGGCCGCGCGCCGGGCGGGCGCCATCGTGACCGTCGGGTCGAATGCGGCGCTCGTGCCGCGCACGCAGATGGCGGCCTACGCGGCATCGAAGGCGGCGGCTCATCAGTTCACCCGTTGCCTCGGCCTCGAACTGGCCGCGCACGGCATTCGCTGCAACATCGTCGCGCCGGGATCGACCGACACGCCGATGCAGCGCCAGCTCTGGCAGGGCCCCGAAGGCCCGGCAACGGTCATTGCGGGGGCGCTCGACACCTACCGGAACGGCATTCCGCTCGGCCGCATCGCGGCCCCCGACGATATCGCCGAAGCCGTGCTGTTCCTGCTGTCCGACACGTCGCGTCACGTGACGTTGCACACGCTGTGCGTGGACGGCGGCGCGACGCTCGGCGTGTGACGCACAAACGGTTTCCGGAACCCTGGCCATGAAACATCTCACTGCCTGTACCGAACAGGGCGCGGCAGGCGCATTTGCGCAGCCGCGTCATGACGAGCGGCTGCGCGTCGGCGCGCCGCTGCCGTCACCCGAAGCACTGCGCCGCGACCTACCGGCCTCGTTCGCCGCGCGGGCGACCGTCGACGCGGGGCGCGCGCAGCTGCGCGCGATCCTCGAGCGGCGCGATGCGCGCCGGATCGTCATCGTCGGCCCATGCTCGGTCCACGATCCCGGCGCGGCGCTCGACTACGCGCGGCGGCTTGCCGCGCTCGCGCACGAGGTGCGGGACACGTTCTGCGTCGTCATGCGTGTTTACTTCGAGAAGCCTCGCACGACGGTCGGATGGAAGGGGCTGATCAACGATCCGGGGCTCGACGGCAGCCATCGCATCGAGGACGGCCTGCGCACCGCACGGCAACTGCTCGCCGACATCAACGCGATCGGGTTGCCGGCCGCGACCGAAGCGCTCGACGTGATGACGCCGCACTATCTGGGCGACCTGGTGAGCTGGGTGGCGGTCGGTGCCCGCACGACCGAGTCGCAGATCCATCGCGAGATGGCGTCGGGTCTGCCGATGCCGGTCGGTTTCAAGAACGGGACGGACGGCCAGATCGACGTCGCGGCTCACGCGATGCTGGCCAGCATGCGGCCGCACACGTTCATCGGGATCGACGGGGCCGGCCGTCCCGCGCTGCTGCACAGCGCCGGTAATCCGCACGCGCACCTCGTGCTGCGCGGCGGCCGGCATGGACCGAACTACGACGCCGCGTCGGTCGCGGCCGCGGCGGATGTGCTGCGGGCCAGCCGCTTGCCCGCGAACGTGCTGATCGATTGCTCGCACGCGAATTGCGGCAAGCAGGCGATGCGGCAACTGGCCGTGCTCGACGACGTCGTCGAGCAGATGCGCGCGGGCGACGACGCGATTCGCGGCGTGATGCTCGAAAGCTTCATCGAGACGGGCGCGCAGCCGTTTGGCGGCGCGCTGCGCTACGGCTGCTCGGTGACCGATCCGTGCATCGGCTGGGAGGCGACCGCGGATGCGTTGCTGCATGCACGAAACCGCCTGCTCGCGCGAGCGGGCTGACCGTGGCCGGTACCGGCCGGCCCCCTTCATTTCTCCACTACGAACGAATCATGTCGACTCCTTCCGCTGACACCCTGAACCCGCCGGCCGATGCCGGCGCGTCCTTTTTGCCGCTGCTGCTCGCGAACTTCGCGATGGTCGCGGGAACCTACGCGTTCGTCACGATCGCCGGCCCGATGGCCCGGCGCATGCACCTTGAACCGCTGCACGTCGGCGCGATCATCGGCATCGTCGGGCTCGTGTGGATGCTGGCCTCACCGCGCTGGGCGCGAGTCGCGGATCTGCGCGGCCGGCTGCCGGCCATGCGCGCGGCGATCGGCGGCTTCGTCGCGAGTTCGCTGCTGCTGACGGCGTACGTCGGCTGGGCGCTGTGCGATGGCGGCACGGCCGTGCCGGCCGTCTGGATCGGCTTCGTCGCGCTGCTCGTCACGCGTGCGGCAATGGGCGGTTGCTACGCGGGCTTGCCGGTCGCCGCGACCGCGTGGATCGCGGACCGCACGGCCGTGACGGGACGCGCGGCGGCAATCGCCCGGTTCGGTGCCGCAGGCGCCGTCGGGATGGTGATCGCGCCGCCGCTGGCGGGCTGGATCGCCGGGTACGACATGACGCTTGCGTTGGCCGTGTTCGCGGTGTTGCCGCTCGCCGGACTGGCCGGGTTGCGCGGCCGGCGCGACGGCCGCGAGGGGGCGGTGCGGCAGGCACCGCCTCGCCTGAAGCCGACCGAGCCGCGCCTGCGGCTGCCCTGGTTCAGCGCGCTGGCGCTTTACAGCGCCGTGATGATCGCGAACAGCGCACTCGGGTTTTACGTGATCGACCGCTTGGGCGTGAGCGCGCAGGCCGCGCCGCTCGCGACCGGGTATGCGCTCGGCAGCGCGGGCCTCGGGCTGATCGTGACGCAGGCGCTGGTCGGGCGTTTCCGGTCGGTTGCACCGGCACGGTGGCTGCGCTGGGGCGCGCTCGCGGGCGGCGCCGGATTCGCGTCGGTGCTGATGGCCGAGGCCGGCCAGCCGCTGGCGCTGTGTGCGAGCTATCTCGTCGCCGCATGCGGGATGGGCGCGGCGTTTCCGGCCGTGGCGGCGCTGGCGAGCGCACGGGTGGCGCCGCACGAGCAGGCTGCATGCGCGGGCGCGATGTCGATGGCCCAGGGGCTCAGCATGGTGATCGGGCCACTGGTCGGCGCAATGCTGTACGAGCTGCATCCGGCCATGCCGTTCGCGTCGATCGGCGTGATGCTGGCGCTCGTTTCGGTCGCCGCTTCGTGGCGGGGAGCGCGTGCGGCGGACGCATAGCAGCGCACGTGCCGGCACCGTGCGGCAGGTTGCGATGTTTGTCGCGCGAGCGATGGACCGGTGAGTCGGTGCGTTACGTCAAGCTTTGTCAAATTGTCGAGAAATCGGGCCGCCGCGTGCGTTTGTCGGCGGCGCAGGGGCTGTCATGCCCGGGTTGATTGAGTATCCTTGAATTCGATTCACGGTACTCATGCAGTCACAACCGGGAGGCTTTACATGAATGCACGTCTATACCGCGCGACCGTTGCCGGCGCGCTGATCGGATTGCTCGCGCCGTTTTCGGTGGCGCATGCGCAGCTGGGCGATGTCCTGAAGCAGGTCGGCGGCGGTGGCGATTCAGGCGGCAGCGCGGGCGGTGCGCTCGGCAACCTCGGGGGCCTCGGCGGCGCGTTGACGGGCGGTGGCGGTTCGTCGCTGATGCCGGGCAGCACCGGCAACGTCGCGGGCCTGCTGCAGTTCTGCATCCAGAACAACTATCTCGGCGGGGCGTCCGGCGGCGCGTCGTCGGTGAAGGACGCGCTGATGGGCAAGCTGGGCGGCAACGCGTCGTCCGACAGCGGCTATTCCAGCGGCGCAAGCGGGATCCTCGATGCCGGCAACGGCAGCAAGCTCGACCTGAGCGGCGGCGGCCTGAAGCAGCAGGTGACCAAGCAGATCTGCGACAAGGTGCTGACGCAGGCGAAGTCGCTGCTGTAGGTTTCTCGGCGCGTGGCGGTGCGGGGTGCGGTGCGAAGCGTACCGTGCCGGTCGATTATCGCGGCTGCCACGCGGACATCGACGAAAAGACGGGCGGCCGCGCGATGCCGCGGCCCGCACGCATGGACTCAGTCGGCCAGCCGCTTGTCGGCGAGCGCCTTGCAGCAGTCTTCATAGACCCATTGCACGAGTTTCGCCCGATAGTCGAGATCGTCGGTATCGACGATTTCCTCGACCGCGTCGCGCGCCCACGACGCATCGACGAACCCGGCATGCCGCTTCGCGATGTCCTGCGCGAGCGCCGCGAGCCTGGCGATCACGAGCCAGTCGGCCTGACGGTGATGACGGTCGAGCCAGCGGTGTGCGGCCTGGACATGGAACGTGGCGTCCGGCCACGATTCGTTGAGGTAAAACGCGCCGAGGTTGCCGCAGGTGAGCCAGCAAAGCAGCTCGAGGCGGTCTTGCGAGCCGAGGGTATGGGATGCGTCGGACATGGCAGCGCTCACGAAATACGTCGATTCCGGGCGGCGCCGGTTGCAATGGGCCGGTGCCGATAATAAAAACATAGCACGATGCGGGCCCGGCCGCGCACCCGGGCGGATGCTGACATGGCGGCGGCGAAGCGGACGCTGCGCCGGCGTGGACGGTCGACGGCGGAGTGAGGGTGCGGCGGGAACGGAAAGTGCGCGAACGCGTGAGGAGCCGCGCGCGAAGAGGCGGCCGGGAACCGGCCGCTGGCGCCGCGAAGGAGGCCCGTTCGCGGGCCCGCCGCAGCCCGGCGCGCGGGCTGCGGACGAGCGCGATCAGGTCGGCGTGTGCGTGGCGCGCGCGATCGAGCGGATGCTGCGTTCGACGCGGATCAGGATGATCAGCACGGCGAGCGACACGAACGAATACAGCGCGACGAGCGCGGCAACGCCCGCGTAGCGCGCGGTCTGGCCGTTCTCGGCAGCGGTTTCCTCCGCGGCCTTCTTCTCGTTGTCGATCGCGGTCCGGCGTGCGTCGTAGCGCTCGGAGAAGTCGCGCATGACCGCCGACACGACGTTGGTGTACGCCTGCTCGCGCGCATATTCGTCGCCGTGGCCGGTGACCTTCTTCTTGACGCTGGCCGCGACGTCCGCGCGCGACAGCACCTTGTCGAGATACGCGATCTGCTGCTCGTAGTACGCGACGTCCGGATGGTCGTCTTCGCCGAGCACGCGCTGGAACGACGGCTCGTAAGCGTCGCGATCGACCGCGTAGTCCGGCGCCAGGGCCGCCCGGCCGTGCTTCTGCACGATGCCCGACAGTCGCGTCGACAGGCGCAGCGCGGGCGACGCGTTGTCGTCCTTCGCTGCCGCGCCGTCGGCGGCCGGCGTGGCCTTGGCGGGTGCATCGTTCTCCCACGCGAACGATGCAGGATCGACCTGGATGGCCGAATCGACCTTCGGCGGTTTCGACAGGCGCGCGTCGAGTGCGACCGCGCTGAATATGACCCCGCCGATCAGGACTGCGGTCGCGAACAACAGCACGATCACGCGCAGTACCTGAAGATAGCCGCCCTCGATTTTGGTCAGGATGCTCAAGGCATTCTCCTTTCTTATGATGAATGAGGCGCCGAGGCTAAAGACCTTTCTAATGGCTGTCAATCGTCACACCGGCAGACCGAAACGCTCGCTAGAATGTCGGCTTTCCTGGAGGCGGAAAGCGATGAAAATCTACGACCAGTTCTATATCGACGGCGCGTGGCGCAAACCGGCCGGCACCGGCACGATCGACGTGATCGACTCGGGCACCGAAGCCGTGATCGGCCGGATTCCGGAAGGCGTCGCGTCCGACGCGCAGGACGCGATCCGCGCGGCGCGCGCAGCCTTCGACGCCTGGGCGGCCACGCCGCCCGCGACGCGCGCGGGCTACCTGCGCAAGATCGTCGAGCATCTGCAGGCGCGCAGCGAGGAACTCGCGCAGTCGATCACCGGCGAAGTCGGGATGCCGATCAAGCTGTCGCGCGCGATCCAGGTCGGCGGCCCGATCTACAACTGGAAGGCGTACGCGAAGCTCGCCGAGTCGTTCGAATTCGAGGCACAGGTCGGCAACTCGCTGGTCGTGCGCGAGCCGGTCGGCGTCGTCGCGGCGATCACGCCGTGGAACTATCCGCTCAACCAGGTCACGCTGAAGGTCGCACCGGCGCTCGCGGCCGGCTGCACGGTCGTCCTGAAGCCGTCCGAAGTCGCGCCGCTCAACGCGTTCATGCTCGCCGAGGCAATTCACGAAGCCGGGTTGCCGGCCGGCGTGTTCAACCTCGTGTGCGGCTATGGCCCGGTGGTCGGCGAGGTGCTGGCCACCGATCCGGACGTCGACATGGTGTCGTTCACGGGCTCGACGCGTGCCGGCAAGCGCGTGGCCGAGCTGGCGGCCGCGGGTGTCAAGCGCGTCGCGCTCGAGCTGGGCGGCAAGTCGGCCTCGGTGATCCTCGACGATGCCGATTTCGCGACGGCGGTGAAGGGCACGGTCAACGCGTGCTACCTGAACGCGGGGCAGACCTGCTCGGCGCACACGCGCATGCTGGTGCCGGAAGCGCGCTACGACGAGGCGCGCGCGATCGCGAAGGCGGCGGCGGAAACCTACGTCGCCGGCGATCCGCGGCAGGACGCGACGCGCCTCGGCGCGCTTGCGTCGGCGGTGCAGCAGCAGCGTGTGCAGGACTACATCCAGCGCGGGATCGACGAAGGCGCGGAGCTTGTCACGGGCGGCACGGGCCTGCCGGAAGGGCTGGATAAGGGCTTCTTCGTGAAGCCGACCGTGTTCGGCCGAGTCGATCCGAAATCGACGATCGCGCAGGAAGAAATCTTCGGGCCGGTGCTGTCGATCATCACGTATCGCGATGAAGACGAGGCCGTGCGGATCGCGAACGATTCGCCGTACGGGCTCGGCGGCGCGGTGTGGGCCGGCAGCGACGAACGCGCGATGGGCGTCGCGCGCCGCATCCGCACCGGGCAGGTCGACATCAACGGCGGCACGTGGAACATGGCCGCGCCGTTCGGCGGCTACAAGCAGTCGGGTCACGGCCGCGAGAACGGCGTGTACGGGCTCGAAGAATATCTCGAGTACAAGTCGATGCAGCTCAAGCCCGCGAAGCCGGCCTGAGCGTTTCTCACGGCCTGAACCGGAAACGGCACGCTCGCGTGCCGTTTTTTTATTGACGGCCGTCAAGGTGCGCGTCGGTGGATCGTCGATCATCGCGGTTCCGATGTTCCGACGAGGTTTCAGATGACCGTACGCACTTCCTTTCCGCCGCTGACGATCCGCGGCCGCACCTTGTTGCCTGTCGTGCAGGGCGGCATGGGCGTCGGCATTTCCGCGCACCGGCTGGCGGGCAGCGTCGCGCGCGAAGGCGCGGTCGGCACGATCGCGAGCATCGACCTGCGCCACCATCATGCGGACCTGCTCGCGCGTTGCCGCGCGCAACCCGATCGCGCGACGCTCGAAGCCGCGAACCTCGAGGCGCTCGCACGCGAGATCCGTCTCGCGAAGACCTACAGCGAAGGGCGCGGGATGATCGCGGTCAACGTGATGAAGGCCGTGAGCGCGCATGCGGACTACGTGCGGGTCGCGTGCGACGAGGGCGCGGATGCGATCGTGATGGGCGCGGGCCTGCCGCTCGACCTGCCCGATCTCACGCAAGGACACGACATCGCGCTGATTCCGATCCTGTCGGACAGCCGCGGGATCGCGCTCGTGCTGAAGAAGTGGATGAAGAAGGGGCGCCTGCCCGACGCGATCGTGATCGAGCATCCGGCGCATGCGGGCGGCCATCTCGGCGTCACGCAGATCGACGACATGCACGACGGTCGCTTCGATTTCGCGCGCGTGCTCGACGAGACCGCCCAGGTGATGGCGTCGCTCGGCCTCGCGCGTGAAACGATCCCGCTGATCGTTGCGGGCGGGATCAACAGTCACGACACGGTGCGCGCGGCGTTCGAAGCCGGCGCGAACGGCGTGCAGGTGGGGACGCCGTTCGCGGTGACGGAAGAGGGCGATGCGCATCCGCACTTCAAGCGCGTGCTGGCCGACGCGACGCCCGAGGACATCGTCGAATTCGTCAGCGTGACGGGGCTGCCCGCACGCGCGGTGAAGACGCCGTGGCTCGATCGTTACCTGCGCAACGAGACGCGCATCCGCACCAAGCTCGGCGCGCTGAAGCAGCGCTGCCCGACCGCGCTCGAATGCCTGAGCGTATGCGGCTTGCGCGACGGCATCGAGAAGTTCGGCCATTTCTGCATCGACACGCGGCTCGCGGCCGCATTGCGCGGCGACGTCGCGAACGGGCTGTTCTTCCGCGGCCGTGAAGCGTTGCCGTTCGGCCGTGCGATCCGCAGCGTGCGCGATCTGCTCGACCTGCTGCTGACGGGCTGTGCGACCGAGCCTGCGGCAAACCGTCCCACGTTTACGCTGGCTTGACGGATATCAAGATGAAGAAAAGACCCTACTGGGAGAATGGAAACCATTCTTTGGGGGTCCGTACCATGCATCAAACGATTCGAACTTGTGTCACCGCTGCCGCCGTTGCAGCCGCTTTCGCCGCGATGCCTTCGCTGTCGCACGCGGCCTCGCCGGGCGACGGCATCAACCAGGGCGACGTCCTGGTCCGGCTGCGCGCGATCAGCATCCAGCCGAACGAACGCGCGAGCGACACGCTGGGTGCGCTGAACGTCGGCGTGAACAACGCGATCGTGCCCGAGCTCGACTTCACGTACATGATCCGCGACTACCTGGGCGTCGAACTGATTCTCGGCACGTCGCGGCACCAGCTGACGTCGAGCCTCGGCAATCTCGGCGGCGTGGGCGTGCTGCCGCCGACGCTGCTGCTGCAGTATCACTTCAACCATGCCGGCAAGGTGCGTCCGTATGTCGGCGCGGGGGTGAACTACACGTACTTCTACAACAACGGGCTCAACGTCGGCGGGCAGGGCGTGTCGATCAACAAGAGCAGCTTCGGCCCCGCGCTGCAGTTCGGCGTGGACGTGCAGGTGACGAAGAAGGTCTTCATGAACGTCGACGTGAAGAAGATCTGGATGAGCACCGATGCGACGCTCGGCGACAAGGGCATCGGCACGCTGCACATCGATCCGCTGATCGTCGGCGTGGGCGTCGGGATGAAGTTCTAGACGCGGCGGGAAAAGAACAGAGTTGGGGTTGGCGGCATGGCGGTCGGCATGCCGCTTTTTTTTTGCGCGGCGGATTTACAGCTTGTCGTACTGGAAGCGCATCGCGGTGCCTTCGCGCGAGATGCGCTCCCACACCGCACGTTTTTCGTCGTCGCTCAGGAACACCCAGTTCGACACTTCGGCGGCCGTGCGGCCGCAGCCCTTGCAGACTTCGTCGAAGAGGGTCGAGCACACGCCGATACAGGGGCTGTCGGGCAGGTCGTGGAGATTGGAGGCCATCGGAAGGGTTCACGCAGTTGAATCGTCAGCCGCCATTTTAATGCATCGCGGCCGGACGTCCGGGCGGGGGCGGCCGGCATGCCGTACCGGTGCCGCGGCGTGACAGTACGGCCGGGTTCGGGTACAGCCGCCAGGCGGTTCGCGTCCGGCCTGCGAACGCGGTTTCGCCGCCGCCTGTTTTTCCCGGTGGACAGCCGCCGATTACCCGATAGAATTCCCCGGGAACACCCAGCCACGCGGGCGGCCAGCCTGGCCTCCAGCGGGAATCTGTTCCGTTTGCGCGACACCGGCATGATTTTTTTGTGACGGGGCGCGAATGATGGTAGTTTTCGGGGTTTTCGAGGGGCGGCGCGCCAGAATGCGCCGCCATGACGAGGCAGACGGCAGCCGGACACAAGGTCCGGCCGGAGGGAGAACGGGATGAAAGCAAAGGTAGTGGGCCGGTTCGCAGCGCTCGCGCTGTGCGTGGGTGCATCGGCGGCAGCAGCGAAGGATACGCAGCTCAATGTCTATAACTGGTCGGACTACATTGCGAAGGACACGATCCCGAACTTCGAGAAGCAATCGGGCGTCAAGGTCCGCTACGACAACTACGACAGCGACGACACGCTGCAGGCGAAGCTGCTGACGGGCAGCTCGGGCTACGACATCGTCGTGCCGACCAGCAACTACGCGGGCAAGCAGATCGCCGCCGGCATCTTCGCGCCGCTCGACAAGTCGAAGCTGCCGAACCTCAAGTACCTCGATCCGCAACTGATGGCGCTCGTCGCCGGCGCGGACCCGGGCAATAAATACTCGGTGCCCTGGGCGTACGGCACGACCGGTCTCGCGTACAACCTGACGAAGGCGCAGCAGGCGCTCGGCAAGGTGCCGCTCGACAACTGGGACATCCTGTTCAAGCCGGAAAACATCTCGAAGCTGAAGTCCTGCGGCGTGTCGGTGCTCGACGCACCCGACCAGATGTTCGCGGCCGCACTGCACTACATCGGCAAGGATCCGATGAGCACGAACCCGGCCGACTACAAGGCCGCGATGGAAGTGCTGAAGAAGATCCGCCCGTACATCACGCAATTCAACTCGTCGGGCTACATCAACGACCTGGTCGGCGGCGACATCTGCTTCGCGTTCGGCTGGTCGGGCGACGTCGTGATCGCGAAGCATCGCGCGATCGAAGCGAAGAAGGCGTACAAGGTCGAGTACTACATTCCGAAGGGCGGCGCACCGGTGTGGTTCGACGTGATGGCGATCCCGAAGGATGCGAAGAACAAGGATGCCGCGCTGCAGTGGATCAACTACATCGAGGATCCGAAGGTGCACGCTGCGATCACGAACGCGGTGTACTACCCGAGCGCCAACGCCGAGGCCCGCAAGTACGTGCGGCCCGACGTCGCGAACGACCCGGCCGTCTATCCGCCGGCCGACGTCGTGAAGACGCTGTTCCTGCTCAAGCCGCTGCCGCCTGAAATCCAGCGTCTGCAGACGCGTCTGTGGACCGAGCTGAAGTCGGGCCGCTGACACGAGCCGGTGTTCCCAGCAGTCATGAAGCCCCTGGTGCCCCCGGGGGCTTTGTTCGTTCAACGCAGGAGAGAAGCAGCACATCATGAATAGCCAGTCGGGTGCGCCGGTCGCGGGCGCGCCGTCCTCCGTTTCCTCCTCCGGCGCCGATGCGCGCGCCGAGACCTTTGTCCAGATCGTCGACGTCGTCAAGAAATTCGGCGACACCGAAGCCGTGCGCAGCGTCAACCTGACCGTGCGCCAGGGCGAACTGTTCGCGCTGCTCGGCAGCTCGGGCTGCGGCAAGTCGACGTTGCTGCGGATGCTCGCGGGCCTCGAGACGGTCACGTCGGGCAAGATCCTGATCGACGGCGAGGACCTCGCGCAGATGCCGCCGTACAAGCGGCCCGTGAACATGATGTTCCAGTCGTATGCGCTGTTCCCGCACATGTCGGTCGAGTCGAACGTCGCGTTCGGTCTCAAGCAGGAAGGCACGCCTAAGGCCGAGCTGAAGGCGCGCGTCGCTTCGGCGCTCGAACTCGTGCAGATGAGCAAGTACGCGAAGCGCAAGCCGCATCAACTGTCCGGCGGCCAGCAGCAGCGCGTCGCGCTCGCGCGCTCGCTGGTCAAGCGCCCGAAGCTGTTGCTGCTCGACGAGCCGATGTCCGCGCTCGACAAGCAGATCCGCCAGCGCACGCAGATCGAGCTCGTCAACATCCTGAACAAGGTCGGCGTCACCTGCATCATGGTCACGCACGACCAGGAAGAAGCGATGACGATGGCGAATCGCCTCGCGGTGATGAGCGAAGGGCAGATCGTGCAGATCGGCTCGCCGAACGAAGTGTACGAATATCCGAACAGCCGCTTCTCGGCCGAATTCATCGGCTCTACGAACCTGTTCGAAGGCGTGACCGTCGAGGACGAACCCGACCACGTGTACATCGAGTCGCCGGAACTGCCGAGCCGGCTGTACGTGAGCCACGGGATCTCGGGCCCGCTCGGGATGCCGGTCACGGTGTCGGTGCGCCCCGAACGGATCGCGCTCACGCGCAAACCACCCGAAGGCGCGTTCAACTGGGCGCGCGGCCGGATCAGCAACGTCGCGTACATGGGCGGCTACTCGCTGTATCACGTGAAGCTCGACGCCGGCAAGACGGTGATCGCGAACGTGTCGAGCCTCGCGATTTCGGAGCTCGAGACGCCGGCGCTCGGCGACGAGATCTACGTGCGCTGGAGCGCGACTGCGGGCGTGGTGCTGACGTCATGACCACGTTCAAGTCCTTGCTTGACTGGCCGGTGCGGCGCTTCAACCTGACGGGCGCCACGGCGGTCGTTGCCGGGCCGTTCACGTGGCTCGTGCTGTTCTTCCTCGTGCCGTTCGTGCTGGTCGTCAAGATCAGCTTCGCGGAGCTGCAGCTCGGCATCCCGCCGTACACGGAGCTTGCGTCGTATGCCGACGGCGTCGTGCACGTTGCGCTGAACCTGTCGCACTACGCGTTCCTGTTTACGGACACCCTGTATTTCGCGACCTACGTGAACTCGGTGTGGGTGGCCGCGATCACGACGCTGCTGTGTCTGCTGATCGGCTATCCGATGGCGTACTACATCGCGCGTTCGAACCCGGCGACCCGCAACGTGCTGATGATGGCCGTGATGCTGCCGTTCTGGACGTCGTTCCTGATTCGCGTGTACGCGTGGATCGGCATCCTGAAGAACAACGGGCTGCTGAACAACTTCCTGATGTGGATCGGCCTGACCCATACGCCGATCGAGCTGTATCGCACCAACTACGCGGTGTACATCGGGATGGTGTATTCGTACCTGCCGTTCCTCGTGATGCCGCTCTACGCGCACCTCGTGAAGATGGACCTGCGCCTGCTTGAAGCAGCGTACGACCTCGGTGCGAAGCCGTGGAAGGCGTTCGTGCAGATCACGCTGCCGCTGTCGAAGAACGGGATCATCGCGGGCTGCCTGCTCGTGTTCATCCCGGCGGTGGGCGAGTACGTGATTCCCGAACTGCTCGGCGGCGCGAACACGCTGATGATCGGCCGCGTGATGTGGAATGAGTTCTTCAACAACGCAGACTGGCCGATGGCGTCGGCGGTGACCTGCGCGATGGTGCTGCTGCTGCTCGTGCCGATGGCGATGTTCCAGCACTTCCAGGCGAAAGAGCAGGGAGGCCGTCGATGAAGCCGAATCGTTACTTGCAGTTCGCGGCGCTGTTTGCCGGCTTCGCGTTCCTGTACATCCCGATCATCAGCCTGATCGTCTATTCGTTCAACGAGTCGAAGCTCGTCACCGTGTGGTCGGGTTTCTCGTTCCGCTGGTACGCGGCGCTCGTCGAGGACGACGAACTGCTGACGGCCGCGTGGCTGTCGCTGAAGATCGGCGTGCTGACCGCGTTCGCGTCGGTGTTCATCGGCACGTGGGCCGGCTTCGTGCTCGCGCGGATGGGACGCTTCCGCGGCTTCGCGCTGTTCAGCGGGATGATCAACGCGCCGCTCGTGATTCCCGAGGTGATCCAGGGGATCTCGCTGCTGCTGCTGTTCATCGAGCTCGCGAAGTGGATCGGCTGGCCGGCCGAACGTGGCGTGTTCACGATCTGGCTTGGCCACGTGATGCTGTGCATCTCGTACGTCGCGATCATCGTGCAGTCGCGCGTGCGCGAGCTGAACCCGTCACTGGAAGAAGCCGCGCTCGATCTCGGCGCAACGCCGCTGAAGGTGTTCTTCACGATCACGCTGCCGCTGATCTCGCAGGCGTTGATCGCAGGCTGGCTGCTGTCGTTCACGCTGTCGATCGACGACCTCGTGCTGTCGGCGTTCCTGTCGGGCCCCGGCTCGACGACGCTGCCGCTCGTGGTGTTCTCGCGCGTGCGCCTCGGCCTGAACCCGGAGATGAACGCGCTCGCGACGCTGTTCATCGTCGCGGTGACGGCCGGCGTCGTGATCGCGAACTTCGTGATGCTGCGCCAGGAGCGCAAGCGGTTGGCGGGGTTCGCGACCTGACGTTCGGGTTGCGATCGCCATGAAAAACGCCCGGTGCCGACGACGAGTCGGGCCGGGCGTTTTGTTTGGTGGTGCCGCGTGTGGATCGGCGCCGGTCAGTACGCGAAGCGCTTGCCGGGCGTCGTCCAGACCGCCGTGGCGGCTGTGCACGGCTGGAGATTCAGTGCACCGCCGGCGGCCGGCGCGAGGCAACGGCCCGTCGGCTGCGATACGAGCTGCGCCGAACCCGGCGCCGTGCCGGCGTTCACGCGCCATTGCTGATCGGTCTCGCCTGCGACGCAGGTGCGCAGCAGCATGCCGTTACCCGTGCCGGGCGCCTGGGCGGTGAGGCAGTAGCTGTACTTGGTCTGCAACGTACCGTCACCCGCGACGACCCACAGTTGCGGATTGAAGTGCGTGCCGCCGGACGTGCGCACCGACGCCAGGGTCGGACACGTGGCCAGCGCGGCGGGATGGCCGTCACCGAGGCCGCCGGACGCGGTCAGGCATGCACCGTTCGCTTTCACGAGGCCGGCCGCCGACTGCTGCGGGCCGCCGATCAGCGTGGCGACGCCGTTCGTCTGGGATGCGTTCGCATAGCCGGCCGGGCACGACTTGTTGACCGTCACCGACGGCGCCGGGACCGTCACCGCATTGCCGATCGCATCGTACGCGCGGATGCTGAACTGCGCGTCCGTATGCGCGACGGACGCGCAGCTCGTACGGCTCGAGTTCCAGTCGAAATATTCGACCCACTGGCTGATCCAGCCGACGGGCACCTGCGTCTGCGTCGTGCCGACGTAGATGCTGCCGATGTCGAAGCTGTCTCCGGTCGAGCCGGGCGTCACGTCGGTGACGTTGCTTTTGAACCAGCCCGGGCCCTGGTTCGTGTCCGGCGTGATGCGGAACCGGTAGGTGTGGCCTGCGAGCCACTCGTAGCGGTAGCGGCATTGCGCGCCCGCGCTGCCGTCCGTCGCCGAGCCGCTGACCGTGCAGTAGCTGCCCGCGCCGATGCCGGCGCTCGCGGGCGTGCCGGGTTTTGCGGCGGTCGCGCCCCACAGGCTGAACAGGAATTGCTTGCCGACGCCTTCGCTGGCCGAGACCAACTCGGTCGACTGCAGGCCGGTATAGCCGTTCAACGTCCCGATCTGGTTCGACCAGAATACGTTCGAGTTCGGGCCCGGGTCCGTCTGCGGCGTGATGAACAGGTCGAGCGTGCCGACGCTGCGTACCGTCGACGGGAACCACGTGTTGCTGTAAAGGCCCGGCGTCGAACCGAGGAAGCCGGACAGGGTCGGCGCGGTGGCGGCGGACAGCGTCGCGAGGCCCGCGGCCGTGTCGGCCGTGATCGTGAAGCTGCGCGCACCCGCCGGCGGCAGCGACGCGACGGCCGGCACGTCGAGCGTGAAGCCCAGCGTGCAGGTGCCGCCGGCCGGCACCGTCATGCCCGACAGCACGACCCGTGACGCACCGTCGTCGGCGAGCGTGCCGCCGCAGGGACTGGTGAGGGCGTTCGCGCTGAAGCCGGCGGGCATCCCGATGAAGAGCCCGGCGGCCGCGGGCGCGGTTCCGGTGTTGGCGAGCTTGAGCGTGGCCTTGTCGGTTCCGCCGACCGACGGCGATAGCGTGGCGAGCGTCAATGCGGCGGTATAGGCGGGGGTGGCGAAAGCAGTGAGCGGTGCGAACAGCAGCGCGGCAATCGCCGCGCATCCTCGTGTGCCGATGGCCATAACAGGAATCCTTGCTTGTTGTTAGATTCGATACCCGTCGCGATGGCGACGCGACACGAATCTAGCATGGGACTCCCGGCGGATCATGACGATTTGAGAATGGCGGCCTCATCGCGACCGGGACGCGGGTTCGACTCCCGCGCCCCGGTCGTATGCCCGCTTACGCGCCGAACGCCGCCTTTGCCAGCAGCCCGAGCGCGACGCACACGAGCACGGCCGCGAACCCGGCCTGCACGTGCCGCGCGGCGAGGTGGTGCGACGCGCCGCGGCCGGCGGCCATGCCGAGCGCGGTCGCGACGGTGAACCACAGCGTCACGTCGAGCGGTGCGCGCGTGCCCGACACGAGCGTCGCGAACACGCCGCCGGTGCCGACGAGCGCGATCACCATCAGCGACGTCGCGACGACGCCATGCATCGACACGTTCGTGAACTTGCGCAGCATCGGCACGATCACGAAGCCGCCGCCGACACCGAGCAGCCCCGTCATCAGGCCCGTCATCGCGCCGGTCGACGCCAGCGCGACGCCGACCGGCCAGGACCACACGAGCCGGCCCGTATCGGGGTTCACGCGGCCGACGCACAGCGGCGACGCATCGGCGTCGACCGGCACGTGCCGCAGCGCCTGCAACAACAGGCGGCCGGCGACGACCAGCATCGTCAGCGCGAACAGCGCGAGCAGCAGGCGTTGCGGCAGCACGTGCGCGAGCCGTACGCCGAGCGTGGTCAGCGGCACGCCGGCCACGGCCATCAGCAGCGCCGCGCGATAGCGCACGAGGCCGCGGCGGAAACCTTCGAGCGCGCCGAGCGCGGCGCTGCCCGCCACCGCGACGAGCGCGACGGGCGTGGCCTGCTGCATCGGCCAGCTCATGCCGACGACGAGCGCCGGCACCGCGAGAATGCCGCCGCCGGCGCCGGTCAGGCCGAGCACGGCACCGACGAAACCGCCCAGTACAAGGGAAATCAGCATGACGTCATCGCGCTCCGGTCAACGCGCGATCGCGGGCTTCGCGAGCCATTCGCGGCCCTTGAGCATCGCCTTCCAGTAGAGCGGCGGCAGCACGCGCTCCTTGAGCAGCCACGCGAGCCGTGACGGGCGCTTGCCGTCGATCAGCCATGCGGGGAAGGTCGGTGCGACCTTGCCGCCGTACAGGAATTCGGCGAGCACGATCTTGCCGCGCTCGACCGTGAGCGGGCACGAGCCATAGCCGTCGTACGCGGCGTCGCCGTGCGCGCGGCCGAGCGACGCGAGCAGGTTGTGTGCAACCACCGGCGCCTGCTTGCGGGCGGCCGCGGCCGTTTTCGCATTGGTCGTGTTGGTGGCGTCGCCGAGCGCGTAGATGTCCGGAAACTGCCGGTGCCGCAGCGTCGCCGGATCGACGTCGATCCAGCCGGCCGCATCGGCGAGCGGGCTCGAACGCACGAAGTCGGGTGCCTTCTGCGGCGGCACGACGTGGATCATGTCGAACGAGCGCACGACGGTTTCCTTGCCGCCGTCCGGCAGCGCGCGCGCGAACGTCGCGCGGCGCGCGGGCCCGTCGATCGACACGAGGTTGTGGCCGAACGACAGCGCGATGTCGTAGCTTTTCACGTACTCCATCAGCGCGGGCACGTAGTCGGCGACGCCGAACAGTGCGCCGCCCGCATTCAGGAACTCGACGTTCGCGGCTTCGAGACGGCCCGCGCGACGCCAGTGGTCGCACGACAGGTACATCGCCTTCTGTGGCGCGCCCGCGCACTTGATCGGCATCGGCGGTTGCGTGAAGAGTGCATTGCCGCCGCGGAACGCGCGCACGAGCTCCCACGTGTACGGTGCGAGATCGTAGCGGTAGTTGGACGTGACGCCGTTGCGGCCGAGCGTGTCGGCGAGGCCTTCGATTCCGTGCCAGTCGAGCTTGAGCCCCGGGCACACGACGAGCTTGCGATATCCGATGCGGCGGCAACCGTCGAGCACGACCGTGTGCGCGTCGGGCTCGAAGGCCGCGACGGCGGCCTGGATCCGGTGCACGCCGCGCGGCAGCACATCGGTCATCCGGCGCGCGGTGGTCTCGGGCCGGAACACGCCCGCGCCGACCATCGTCCAGCCGGGCTGGTAGTAATGGACGTCGGCCGGATCGATCACCGCGATGTCGAGCGACGCGTCGCGCGCGAGCAGGCTCGACGCGACCGCGATGCCGGCCGCGCCCGCGCCGACGATCACGATGTCGTGCCGCGCGTCGACGGCCGGTGCCGCCTGCTTGCCGCCTTGCGCGACACGCGACGCGAGCGCGCGCAGGTCGTAGCCGGCTGCGCCGGCCGTCGCGACGATGTCGTTCAGCGGACGCAGGCCGGCTTGCGACAGCGCCCACAGCGTGGCCGAGCGCGTGCCGCTGCGGCAGTACGCGAGCGCCGGGCCTTCAAGCGACGCGACGAGTGCGCCGAACTGCGCGGCCTGGTCGTCGGTCACCTTGCCCGTATCGACCGGCAGGTAATGCACGTCGATGCCGAGCGGCGCGGCGGCCGCGCGGATCTCGGTGACGGTCGGCTGGTCGGGGCCTTCGCCGTCGGGCCGGTTGCAGATGATCGCGCGGATGCCGGCCGCGTGAAGCGCGGGCAGGTCGGCCGCCGCGATCTGCGGCGAGACCGACAGCGCGTCGGTCAGCTTGCGGATGGTCATGTCGGGGTTCTCCGGGTAGGGCGTGCGGCTCAGATCGCGTCGAGCGGGATCTTCAGGTAGCGCACGCCGTTGTTTTCGGGCTCGGGCAGGTGGCCGGCGCGCATGTTGACCTGCACGGACGGCAGCATCAGCACGGGCATCGCGAGCGTGGCATCCCGCGCGGTGCGCATCGCGACGAAATCGTCCTCGGTCACGCCGTCCTTCACGTGCACGTTCGCGCGGCGTTGCTCGGCCACGGTCGTCTCGAACTGCACGTCTCGGCCGCCCGGCTGGTAGTCGTGGCACAGGTACAGGCGCGTGTCGGGCGGCAAGTCGAGCACGCGTGCGATCGAGCGGTACAGCGTGCGTGCGTCGCCGCCGGGGAAGTCGCAGCGGGCCGTGCCGTAGTCGGGCATGAACAGCGTGTCGCCGACGAAGGCCGCGCGTTGCGTCGCGTCGTCGACGCAGTAGGTCATGCACGCGGGCGTGTGGCCCGGTGTATGCAGCGCGCGGATCGTCAGCCCGCCGAGCGCGAGCGTGTCGCCGTCGTCGAGCAGCCGGTCGAACTGGCGGCCATCGTGCGCGAAGCCGGGGCCCGCGTTGAACAGCGTGCCGAACACGTGCTGCACGCGGCGCACGTGCGAACCGATCGCGATCTGGCCGCCGACGTGTTCCTTCAGGTACGGCGCGGCCGACAGGTGGTCGGCGTGCACGTGGGTTTCCAGCAGCCAGTGCACGTCCGCGCCGAGTTCGGCGACGCGGGCGATCAGCCGGTCGGCGCTGGCCGTGTGCGTTCGGCCGGACTTCGGGTCGTAGTCGAGCACGCTGTCGATCAGCGCGCACGCGCGGCTCGCGGTATCGAGCAGGAGATAGCTGACGGTGTGGGTCGCCGGGTCGAAAAAGCCTTCGACCGACAGCGTGGTGGCATCGCTCACGGGGTGTCCTCGATCGGGTTCTGCATCTGCAATCGGGATGGGTAATTCAAGAACCGTGCCAGCCTGCACCAAGGCATAGGCCGATCTGCCAGGGACTTGATTCGGCTCGGGTTTTTTGCGCGGCCGCAGGGATGTTCGGGTGTCGGCGGCCTCCGTTCGTCACTGTGGACTGCCACATCTGGCAGTGTCGTGGCAGAATTGGCAGTCAGCCTGGCAGTTCGTCAGGCAGCCCCTTCACCGAGCGTCCGCATGAATCCGCATGACACCATCCCGATCGTCCCCGCGCCGCGCCACGATGTCATGCCCGACGTGCGCGCGCTGGTCGCGTATCTCGAGCAGGATCCGCAGCCGATGATCGTCGTCGATCCCGACTACCGCATCCTCGCGGCGAACGATGCGTACCGGCGCCAGTTCGGCGTCGCGGGCGTCGAGCACGTGGGCCGGCATTGCTTTCAGGTCTCGCATCACTACGACGTGCCGTGCGACCAGGCCGGCGAGCATTGTCCGATGAAGCAGGCGCTCGAATCGCGCGGGTTGAACCGCGTGCTGCACATCCACCACACGCCGCGCGGCCCCGAGCATGTCGACGTCGAATTGCGGCCGATCTTCGATGCGCTCGGCAACGTGATCGCGTACGTCGAGCGGCTGACGACGGTGCGCAGCGCGTCCGCGCAGCCGAGTGCGGAAGGGCTCGTCGGAGGCGCCGACGCGTTCAATGCGGCGCTCGGCGCATTGCAGCGCGTGGCTCCTTCGATGCTGCCGGTGCTGCTGCTCGGCGAATCGGGCACCGGCAAGGAACTGTTCGCCCGCGCGCTGCACGAGGCGAGCGACCGCGCGATGGGACCGTTCGTCGTCGTCGATTGTTCGGGGATCGCCGAGACGCTGTTCGAGAGCGAACTGTTCGGTTACGAGAAGGGTGCGTTCACGGGCGCGAACCAGCGCAAGCCGGGCCTCGTCGAGACCGCACAGGGCGGCACGCTGTTTCTCGACGAGATCGGCGACGTGCCGCTGCCGATGCAGGTGAAGCTGCTGCGGCTGATCGAGTCGGGCACGTTCCGCCGCGTCGGCGGTGTCGAGGCGCTGCGCGCGGATTTCCGACTGGTCGCGGCCACGCACAAGCCGCTGCGCGAGATGATCGACGACGGCCGGTTCCGGCAGGACCTCTACTACCGGATCAACGCTTTTCCGATTCCGTTGCCGGCGTTGCGCGACCGGCGCGGGGACGTCGCGCTGCTGGCCGAATCGATCCTGCGGCGGATCGCGAACGCGCGCGCCAGCGCGGGCGACGCGGGCGCGCGGCCGTTCGTGCTGACCGAGCGCGCGCGTGCGTGTCTCGATGCGTATGCATGGCCCGGCAACATCCGCGAGCTGCGCAACGTGCTCGAACGCGCGTGCCTGTTCGCGGACGACGGGACGATCCGGGTCGAGCATCTGCCGGCCGAGCTGGTCGCCGCATCGGCGGCGCCGCAGGATGGAGCAGCCGATGCGCGCGGCGTGTCGGACGCGGAACTCGTGCGCATCGCGCGCACGTTCGACGGCACGCGCAAGGCGCTCGCCGAGCAGGTCGGGATGAGCGAGCGAACCTTGTACCGGCGGATGAAGGCGCTCGGGCTCGGGTCGCGCGAACGCTGAACGATCGCGCGGCGAGCGGCTGGCAGTTGGCAGCGGCAGGCGGCTTTGTCGATAATGGCGCGTTCGATCCTGCCCCCACTTCGCCGATGAAAAGACGCTTCCTTTCGCCTTGCCTGTTTCTTGCAGCTACTGCGCTGTGCAACTCGGCGCAGGCCGCCGCCGAATACACATGGACCGATGCGGCCGGCGCACATGCGGTGACGCTCGCGAGAACCGAGTCCGGCGACGACGTCGAACTCAAGGTTGCCGCGACGCTCGACGGCCGGCCCGACTGGACCGTGCGCGACTACGTGAAGGAATGCCCGGTCGACGTGATCCTCGACGTCGTGCCCGCGTCGATCGAAATGCGCGACCTGCTCGGCAACGGCCGCAAGCAGTTCCTGTTCGCGTACAAGATCGGCTGCCGCGGCGACGTCAGCGCCGACCAGGTCAAGTACTTCCTGATCGACCAGGGTACGAAGTACGTGCTGCGCGGCGAGGAAACCGTCACGGTCAACGGCAAGTTCATGGACGGCGGCGCGGCACCCGTGCCGAATGCGGACCTGAAAGCCCAACCCGCGTTCCTGCGCTACATGACGAAGCATTGGCGCGGGATCAGCGCGCGCGACTATCGATAGGTGCGCGCCCGGCGATCGCGACGGTGCGTGCGACATGCGCCTGTCGAGGTGAGTGCAAACATGCCGGGCGAGAAGGAATCATTTCTGAACAACCATAAATTATCGTTTTACGATAATTATCGGTGTACACTCGACGCACGTTCATTCCCCGTCGAGGACTTCGCATGCATTCCGATCGCATCGCCCGTATCAGCCAGCAGATGGCCACCGTCACGCTGTGGTTCATCGTCGGCATGCTGGTGCTCAACGCCGCGTGCTGGGCGTTTCCGTCACTGAACGCGGCCTCCGGGCCCGGCTTCGTATTCGGCCTTACCGATTCGGTGATCTCGAACCTGAACGTGGATGTCGCCGCATTCCCGTGGTGGCAGAAGGGAGTCGGCATCTTGCTGTCGAGCGTGCCGCTGATCGCACTCGCGAACGGCCTGCGTCATCTGCGTGCGCTGTTCCGCACCTACGCGCGCCGCGACTATTTCTCCGCGCAAGCGGCCGGCCATCTCGGCAAGACGGGCCGTGCGATCGGCCTGTGGGTGCTGCTGAGCCTGCTGTGCGAACCGCTTCTGAGCGTGTGGGCGACGCTGCGCGAGCCGGTCGGCCATCGCGTGGTCAGCATCGGCTTCAGCCTGCCGTACGTGGTCGCGCTGTTCACCGCGGCCTGCATTGCGGTCATCGCGCACATTCTCCGGCAGGCGAGCGAACTCGATGCCGAACATCGACAGTTCGTCTGAGGCGCGCCATGTCGATCGTGGTCAAGCTCGATGTGATGCTCGCGACGCGCAAGGTCCGCTCGAAGGATCTCGCGGCGGCCGTCGGCATCACCGAACAGAATCTGTCGCTGCTCAAGCAAGGGAAGGTCAAGGGCATCCGTTTCGCGACGCTCGAGGCGATCTGCCGCTATCTCGACTGCCAGCCCGGCGACCTGCTCGCGTTCAGCGATGACGGTGTCGGCGAGCCGGACTGACGCATCGCAATGGTCAGGTGCCGAGGCGGCGTGGGTCGTGCATCGCCGCGGTGGCTGTCGCCGTCCACGGGCTGCAAATGGTGAAACGGGCGGCACGCGGGAAACCCGCCTGCCGCCCGCACCTTCATGCACTCAACAACCTCAACGCGCAGGCGCAAGCTGCGCCATCGCCTCCCGCACGAAGCCGATCAACGTGTCGTCGATCCACGAATCCTTCGTCAGTGACGGCTCGTTCATCATCGCGTGGCGGAATTTCGCATGCGTGGCCGGATCGGTGCCGGCGTAGCTGCAGAACAGCGTGAGCCAGCGCTGCGCAAGCGCGCGGCCTTCCGGTGAATCCGGTCTGGCGCCCGCATCGATCGCGTCGCGCACGTCGCCCATCAGTTGCGGCCATGCCATTGCGCCTTCACCGTAGTGGGCCCGCATGAAGCGGATCTCGTCCGGCGCAAGATACTTCTCGAAGATCCGCATCTTGGTTTCCGACGACGCGCGCAGCACATAGTCGCGCAGCGCGGTCGAAATGCCGATCTTCGACTGCATTGCCGGTTCGTGTTCGTGCATCAGGTTCAGCTTCGCCAGCAGCCGTGGGTCGTTGTTCGTGTCGCGCACGAGCAGCGCCATCCAGCGGCTGGCGAGCGCACGGGTGCGTTCGTCTTCGGCGGGCACGCCCGCGTCGTGCAGCGCGCGAACGTCGTCGACGAGTGCGATCCATTCGGCGTCGCCCGCCTGGCTCTTCTGGTACATCGGCAGGCGCGCGAGTTCTTCCTCGGAAAAATATTTGTCGTACACGGTCATCAACTCCAGTGTGGTGAGCCAATCGGCCAGCTCCGGCTCCGTGCCCGCGGCGAGCTGCGCATGCAGGCTCACGAGCCGTTCGCGCAGCTGCGCGGTCTGCGCGAGCTGACGGTCGAGCAGCGCGATCTGCTTCGCGACGATCTCGACGAGCGGGGTGTCGGGCTGGTTCAGGTGGTCGCCGATTTCGGTGAGCGACAGGCCGAAGCGACGCAGCGCCTGGATCTGGTGGAGCCGGGCGATGTCGTGGCGGTCGTACAGCCGGTAGCCGTTGTCGGCGCGCGCCGAAGGCGTCAGCAAACCGATCGCGTGATAGTGATGAAGCGTGCGGACGGTCAGCCCGCTGCGTTTCGCCAGTTCTCCCACTTTCAGTCGCATTCGTTCCTCCGTTCGGTACGCACACTGGAGTCTCGAACGTTACGCTACGTGAGGGTCAAGCGGAAGATCGGGAATCGGGTGCGCGGGGGGATTCCGCGCGCACCCGACGGCAGGGACGGCTTATTGCGGCGAAGGCGGGGTGTCGGCGGCGGTGGCGCGCGCTTGCTGGCCGGTTGCGGAGCCGCCGGCTGCCGGGTCGGTCTTGCCGGACTGGCCGGCCTTGTCGACCGGCGGCGTGCCCATCGCCTGGTAAAGCCGCGCGGTATCCGCGAACCGCGCGCCGGTCGCGCGGATCTCGTCGAGCCGCGCGTTGCGATACTGCAGCTCGCTGGCGCGCGCGGCCGACGGCGGCAGCGCGCCGAGCCGCACGCGGGCCGCCGCGTCGTCGTACGCGCCGCGCGCGGACAGCGCGGCACGGGACGACGCGTCGAGCGCCTCCGCATCGTGCTCGAGCGCCGCGAGCGAATCGGCGACGTTCTGGAACGCGCCGAGCACGGCCTGTTTGTACTGGTCGACGGCGGCCTCGTAGGTCGCCTTCGCCGCGCGGCGCTGCGCGAGCAGCGCGCCGCCGTGGAAGATCGGCTGGCTCAGCGACGCGCCGACGTTCCAGATCGAGCCGGCGCCCGACAGCATCGTCGGCCAGCTGAAGCCGCCTTTGCCCATCGCGGCCGACAGCGACAGCTGCGGGAACAGCTGCGCGGTCGCGAGGCCCACTTCGGCCGCGGCGGCCTTCAGCCCCGCGTCGGCCGCCTGGATGTCCGGGCGGCTTTGCAGCAGGTCCGACGGCACGACGACGGGCACTTGCTCGGGCAGGTGCAGGTCGGCAAGCGTGAGATCGGCCGGCGGTTGGTCGGGCGTGCGGCCGACCAGCACCGCGAGCGCATGGCGTGCCGAGTCGCGTTGCTGGCGCAGCGCGGGCAGGCTCGCCGCGAACGTGTCGGCGCTTTGCCGCGCGTTCAGCGCGTCGCTGCGCGATGCGGAACCGAGCGCGTAGCGGCGTTCGGCATCGTGCGCCTGGTCGTTGGCGAGCGCGACGAGCCGCTCGGTGGTGCTGATCTGCGCGTTCAGCACCGACACCGTGATCGACGCGGTGACGATGTTCGCGGCCAGTGCGCGCCGCGCGGATTCGAGCTGGAACGCGCTGACGTCGACGCGCCGCGCCAGCGCACGGTTCGCGAAACGCGACGCACCGAACAGGTCGATCGTGTAGCTCGCCTGCAATTGGCCGACGAACGTGTCGTACAGCAGCGTCGGCGCGCCGAGCGCGGGAATCGGTACGCCGAGCGCACGCTGGCGCGTGGCCTGGCCGCCCGCGTCGATCGACGGCAGCATCGAGCTGCCGATCTGCCCGCGCAACTGTTCGCGCGCGGCATCGAGCGAGTGCGATGCCGCGCTCAACGTCGGACTGTTGCGCAGCCCTTCGTCGACGAGCGCGTTCAACGCATCGGAGCGGTACTGCTTCCACCAGTCGGGCACCGGTTGCGCGCCGACCTCGAACTGCTGCGCGACGCCTTGCGCGGACACGGTCTGCTGGACTTGCGGTGTGCTGCCGTAGTGCGCGGGCGACGGCATCGCGGGCGGCTCGCCGCTCGGCGCGAACCAGGAGCAGCCCGCGAGCGGGCCGGCGAGGCTCGCCACGGCAAGTGCCCGCACGGCTTTCGTTTTCAGGTTCATCGATCGATCCATGGTCAGGCTCCCGACGGCGCGGCAGGCGTGCCGCCAGGCGGCGGGCCGGCCTGCGGGTCGCGTTCGTCGTGCTTCACGCGGAACCACGTCGCATACAGCGCGGGCAGGTAGAACAGCGTCAGCACGGTCGCGCTCGTGATGCCGCCCATCAGCGCGGTCGCCATCGGCCCGAAGAAGTTCGAGCGCAACAGCGGGATCAGCGCGAGCACGGCGGCCGCGGCTGTCAGCGTGATCGGACGGAAGCGCCGCACGGTCGCGCCGATGATCGCGTCGATACGGCGGTGGCCGGCCGCGATGTCCTGCTCGATCTGGTCGACGAGGATCACCGAGTTGCGCATGATGATCCCGAACATCGCGATCACGCCGAGCATCGCGACGAAGCCGAACGGCTGGCCGAACAGCAGCAGCGTGGCGACCACGCCGATCAGCCCGAGCGGCGCGGTCAGCACGACCATCAGCACGCGCGAGAAGCTCTGCAGCTGGATCATCAGCAGCGTGAACACGGCGATCGCCATCAGCGGCATCTGCGCGTTGATCGACTTCTGCGCCTTCGCGCTTTCCTCGACCGAGCCGCCGATGTTGATCTGATAGCCGACCGGCAGCTGCGCGCGCAACGCGTTCAGCTTTGCGTCGACCGCATGCGTGACGTCGATGCCCTGCGCGCCGGCGCGCACGTCCGACTGCACGGTGATGGTCGGCTGGCGGTCGCGCTCCCACACGACGCCGTATTCGAGCGTCGGCTTGAAGCGGCCGAGCGAGCCCAGCGGCACCGGGCCGTTCGGGGTCGGCAGCGCGAGGCCCGCCAGCTTCGCGGGGTCGACACGGTCGGCCCGTGGCGCGCGCAGGTCGACCGCGATCAGCTTGTCGCGCTCGCGGTACTGCGTGACGGTCGTGCCGGACAGCGTCATCGCGAGGAAGCTCGACACGTCCTGCGACGTGACATTCAGCTCGCGCGCCTTCTTCTGGTCGATCTCGAAGCGCACCGAGCGCTCGGCCGGCTCGTCCCAGTCGAACTGCACGTTGACCGTGCGCGCGTCGCCGCGCATCGTCGCCGCGACCTTCTCGGCGATCGAGCGGACCGTCGCGATGCTGTCGCCGCTCACGCGGAACTGCACCGGGTAGCCGACCGGCGGGCCGTTCTCGAGCCGCGACAGCCGCGAGCGCACGGCCGGGAACTGCTCGCGCAACGTGGTTTCGAGCCAGGCCGCGAGCTTCTCGCGGTCCTTCACCGATTTCGCGGTGATCACGAACTGCGCGAAGTTCGGCAGTTGAAGCTGCTGGTCGAGCGGCAGGTAGAAGCGCGGCGCGCCGCTGCCGACGAAGTTCACCGAATGATCGATCTCGGGGCGCTTGTCGATCACTTTCTCGAGGCGTTCGGTCTCGCGCAGCGTCGCCGCGAACGACGCGCCTTCGGGCAGCCGCAGGTCGACGAGCAGCTCGGGGCGATCGGAGCTCGGGAAGAACTGCTGCGGCACGAGCGAGAAGCCCATCAACGCCACGACGAAGAGCGCGCCCGTGATCAGCAGCACGACGAAGCGCCGCTCGATGCACCAGTCGATCCAGCCGCGCAGCCGCCGGTAGAAACGCGTGTCGTAGATGTCGTGCTCGTGGTCGTCGGGCAGGTGCGCCTCGTGTGCTTGCCGCTTGCGTTCGGGCAGCAGGTGGAAGCCGAGCAGCGGGATCAGCACGACCGCCGCGAACCACGACGCGATCAGTGCGATCGCAGACACCTCGAAGATCGAGCGCGTGTATTCGCCGGTGCTCGATTTCGCGAGCGCGATCGGCAGGAAGCCCGACACGGTGACGAGCGTGCCCGTCAGCATCGGGAACGCGGTGCTCGTATAGGCGAACGCGGCGGCGCGTGCACGGGTGTAGCCCTGTTCGAGCTTCACGGCCATCATCTCGACCGCGATGATCGCGTCGTCGACGAGCAGCCCGAGCGCGAGCACGAGCGTGCCGAGCGACACCTTGTGCAGCCCGATGTCGAACAGGTACATGAAGAGGGCGGTGACCGCGAGCACGACGGGAATCGAGATCACGACCACCATCCCGGTGCGCAGGCCGAGCGACACGAGGCTCACGACCAGCACGATCGCGACGGCTTCGGCCACTGCTTCGAGGAAGTCGTCGACCGAATGCTCGACCGCGTGCGGCATGCTCGACACCAGCGTCAGCTTGAGGCCGGCCGGCAGTTGCGCCTGCAGGTCCTTCGATTCCGCGTCGAGCGCCTTGCCGAGCCGGATCACGTCGCCGCCCGGCTGCATCGTGACGCCGATGCCGAGCACCGCACGGCCGCCCGCACGCATCTGCGTGACGGCCGGGTCGTCGTAGCCGCGCTTCACCGTCGCGAGATCGCCGAGCCGGAACGTACGGCCGTTGATGCGGATCAGCGTGTCGGCGATCGCGTCGACGTTGTCGAACTGGCCGCTCGGCCGCACGAACACGCGGTCGTCGGCGGTCGTCAGCACGCCGGCCGACGAGATGTCGTTCTGCGCGTTGATCGCCTGCCCGAGCTGCTGCGGCGAGATGCCGAGGCGCGTGAGCTGCGCGTTGTTCACCTCGATGAAGATCCGCTGATCGGGGTCGCCGAAATAGTCGACCTTGCCGACGCCCGGCACGCGCAGCAGCACGGTGCGTAGCTGGTCCGCGTAATCGTGAAGCTGCGCGGGCGTGAAGCCGTCGCCTTCGAGCGTCCAGATGTTGGTGTAGACGTCGCCGAATTCGTCGTTGAAGAACGGGCCCTGCACGCCGGGCGGCAGCGTATAGCCGATGTCGCCGACCTTCTTGCGGATCTGGTACCAGGTTTCAGGCACGTCCTTCACGGGCGCCGAATCCTTCATCGTGAAGAAGATCAGCGATTCGCCAGGGCGCGAATAGCTGCGCAGGAAGTCGATGGCCGGCGTTTCCTGCAGCTTGCGGCCGATCCGGTCGGTCACCTGTTCCTGCACCTGCCGCGCGGTCGCGCCGGGCCAGAACGTGCGGATCACCATCACGCGGAACGTGAACGGCGGGTCTTCGGATTGCGCGAGGCGCGTGTACGCAAGGATGCCCGCGAGGGTCGCGAGCGCGATCAGGTAGACGACCAGCGCCTGGTGGCGCAGCGCCCACGCCGACAGGTTGAAGCGGCCTTCTTCGTAGGAAACGCTCACGATGCGAAGTCCTCCGGATGCAGCGGCGCGATCGCGCGCACTTTCTCGCCCGCGCTGACCGTGTGCACACCCTGCAGCACCACGCATTCGCCGGGCTGCAGCCCGTGCGACACCGTCACCGTGCGCTCGTTGAACCGTGCGACGTCGACGCGGCGCAGCTCGAGCGTGTCGTCCTTCGTGCGCACGACCCACACGGCCGGTTGCTGGCCGTCGTGGAACAGCGCGGTCGCGGGCAGCGTGATCGGCTGCGCGTCACCGGTGGCCGGTGCGCCGTCGAACGCGACGCTGGCCGTCATCCCGAGCCGGATCGCCGGATCGGGTGTGGCGAGCGTGAGCTTCACGCGATACGTGCGGCTTTGCGGATCGGCGGCCGGTGCGATTTCGCGGACCTTCGCGGCGAACGGGCGGCCCGGCAGCGACGGCAGCGTGACGGTGGCCGTGTGGCCCGGCGTGAGCGACGCCAGTGCGGCCTCGGGCACGTCGCTGACGACATCGACGTCGCCGGACCATGCGAGCTGGTAGACGGCCTGGCCGGCCGACACGTTCTGGCCGGTATCGGCCTGTTCGGCGGTGATGTAGCCCGCGTGATCGGCGACGAGCGTCGCGTAGCGGAGCTGGTTCTTCGCGAGCGCGAGCTGCTGCTGTGCCTGGTCGCGCTGCGCGAGCGCCGACGTGTAGCTGTTCTCGGTCTGCTCGAGCTGCGCGGTGGCGATCAGGTTTTCGCGTGCCTGCGCGCGATCTCGGTCGAGCTGCTGCTTCGCGAACGCGAGGCTGTGCGTCGCGGCATCGAGCTGCGCCTGCGCGCTCGCGGCGTTCTTCTCGACGTCGGACGGATCGAGCAGCGCGACGACCTGGCCGACCTTGACCGTATCGCCGAGGCGCACCTTGCGCTCGATGATCTTGCCGGCAATGCGGAACGACAGCGGGGTGGCGTAGCGCGGCTGGATCTCGCCGGGGAGCGTGCGTGCGACGGCAGCGCCGTCGGCATGGGCGGGCAGCGCGACGACGGGGCGCGGGGCGGGCGGCGCGGATTCTTTCGGATGACAGGCGGCGAGGACGAGCGCGGCGCCGACCAGCAGCGCGGCGCGGGAACCGGAGCGATTCACGAAACCCCCAGATGAGGTGAGAGCGAGAGCGGAACGAAGCCGGCAAGCGCGGTGGGCGCTTGCCCCGAGCGGCGCCGGCACGGGCGTGCGGACACCATCTTTCAGAAACTGTGGCGAATTCTAATACACACCTGTATCTGAATGCAAAGATGAATCCGAAAGGTAAAGGGTGCTAGACTGCGCGCCATGAAACCACAGCGCTTAACTCGCGAGCAGAGCAGGGACCAGACGCGCGAACGTCTGCTGAATGCCGCGCACCGGATTTTTATGAAGAAAGGCTATGTGGCCGCGAGTGTCGAGGACATCGCGGCGGCGGCCGGTTTTACGCGCGGGGCGTTCTATTCGAATTTCAGCAGCAAGTCCGACCTGTTGCTGGAGTTGCTGGAGCGCGATCACGCTGAAGTGCAGGCCGACTTCCAGGCGATCTTCGACGGGGGCGGAACGCGCGAGCAGATGGAGTCGATGTCGCTCGCGTATTACCGGACGCTGTTTCAGGACGACGAATATTCGCTGCTGTGGGGCGAGGCGAAGCTGCAGGCCGCGCGCGACGCGAAGTTCCGCGTGCGCTTCAACCAGTTCCTGCATGGCAAGCGCCTGCAGATGGCCGAGTTCATCCGGCGCTTCTCGGAGCGCGCGGGCACGCCGCTGCTGCTGCCGGCGGAGACGCTTGCGTTCGGGCTGATGTGCCTGTGCGATGGCGTGCAGTCGTACTACTCGGCTGATCCGCAGCACGTGTCGGCCGAGGTGGCCGAGTCGGTGCTGGCGGGATTCTTCGCACGCGTGGTGCTCGGGCGCGCGCCGGACTGAGCGGGCCCTGGCCTCGAGCCGCGCTCGCGCTGCCGGCGGCGAGGCGCCCGGTCAGCGTTCGCCGGTCATCCGCCGGTACGCATCGAGCAGCGACGTCTTGTAGACGACCCCGGCGAGCGTCGGCTCGGCTTCGCTTTCGATCACCGGCAGGCGTTCGCCCTGGAACGCCATGAAGCGTTCGAGCGCGGTGGCGAGCGGCATGTCGGGCGTGAGGAGCGGAAACGGCGTGTGCGCATAGTGCGCGGCCGTCTTGTCGGTCGTGTCGCGCTTGTCGAGGAGGTCCGACGTGATGTCCTTCAGCGCGACTGCGCCACGGAAGCGTCCGGCGTCGTCGGTCACGTACAGATACTTCACCGGATATTCGAGAAACACGCGGGTCATGTCGGCGACGCTCGCCGTGAGCGGCACGACCGTCTGCGCGGGCTGGATCAGCGCGCGCATCTGCGTGGTGCGGATCCGGCTGCGTTCCTCGGCATCCTGGTGGTGGTGCAGTGTGATCTCGTACATCGACGTCGTGCCGGTCGCGCGCGCAACGAAGTACGCGAATACGCAGGACACCAGCAGCGGCAGCACGACCTGGTAGCTGAGCGTCATCTCGAAGATCATCAGGATCGCCATCAGCGGCGCCTGCGTGGCGCCCGTCAGGAACGCGCCCATCCCGACGATCGCGTACGCGAAGTACGCCGACGTATGGCCGGGCCACACGGCTTGCATCGCGAGCCCGAACAGCGAGCCGAACACCGCGCCGACGAACAGCGTCGGCGTGAAAACCCCGCCGATCGCGCCGGAGCCGACGGTGGCGGAGGTCGCGATCACCTTGAACACGAGCACCGCGACGAGTGCCTGCCAGGTCCACGGCGAATGGAGGATGAGGTTCACCACGCTGTAGCCGTTGCCCCACACGTCCGGCACCCATACCGAGATCACGCCGACGACGAGGCCGCCGAGCGCGAGCCGCACGGGCAGCGGCACGGGCAGCCGCTTGAACTGGTTCTTCGATGCATCGAGCAGGTGCAGGAACTGCGGCGCGAGCACGCCGCACAGCGCGCCGAGCACGACGAACAGCAGCACTTCGGGGCCGGTGACGGCCGGAAACACCGGCATCTCGTACGGCGGCCGGTAGCCGGCAAATTCGCGCATCACGATGTTCGCGACGACCGACGAGACGATCATCGGGCCGAGACTTTCCATGGCGATGCCGCCGAGCACGATCTCCGACACGAAGAATGCGCCGGCGATCGGCGCGTTGTATGCGGACGTGATGCCGGCCGCCGCCCCGCAGGCGACCAGCAGGCGCAGGCGCGGCGGGTCGAAGTGCACGAAGCGGCCGACGAGCGATGCGGCGAGCGCCGCGAGCTGCACCATCGGGCCTTCGCGGCCGATCGAGCCGCCGCTGCCGATCGTCAGCAGCGACGACACGCTGCGCCACAGGCTCTGGCGTACCGGCACGATGCCGTTGCCGAGCGCGACCGATTCCATGTAGTCGGTCTTGGCGGCCTGCTTGTCGCCGCGCGTCGCGAGCAGCAGCACGCAGCCGGCGAGGAAGCCGCCCGCGGCGGGCATCCAGAACCGCACGTACCACGGCAGGCGCTTCGCCATCTGCACGAAGCTGCCGCTTTGTCCGGAAATCAGGTGCTGCATCAGGTCGATGCCTTCGCGGAACGCCATCGTGGCAAAGGCGCCGCCGACACCGACGATGGCTGACCAGATCAGCATCGTATGGGCGTCCGACAGGCGGAACAGCGTTTGGGCGCGAGTGCGCAGCTTCAGCAGGAACGAGAGCACGGCTGAAAGAGGGCGATGGAAAACGACGCGAAGCATAGCACTGCGCCGCGCCCGCGGGACCATCCCGTCGGGCGCGGCGCGCGAAGTGTCACGGGCGGGCAACTCAGCCAAGCCAGTGCTGCACGGCCCAGGTGATCCCGTAGCCGCCGGCGATCAGCCACACGTACAGGATCAAGCCGGTCATCAGCGCACGGGGGCCGGCGGCGCGGATCTGCGCGACGCGGGTTTCGATGCCGAGCGCGGTCATGGCCATCGTCAGCGCGAAGGTGTCGAGCACGTTCAGCGTGTGCGTGACGTCGGTGGGCAGCACATTCAGCGAATTGACGATCACGAAGCCGAGGAAACCGAGCGCGAACCAGGGCACGGCCACCTTGCGCTTGCCTTGCGCGCCGCCGGCGGTGGCGCGTGCCGAGCGGGCCAGCCACCAGCCGAGCACCAGCAGCACCGGCACGAGCAGCATCACGCGGGTCATCTTGACGATCGTCGCGATGTGCGCGACCTGCGGGCTGATGTCGCTCGCCGCGCCGACCACCTGTGCGACCTCGTGGATCGTGCCGCCGAAGAACAGGCCGAGGCCGGCCGGATCGAGGTTCAGCAGCCCGGCGTGATACGCGACCGGATACAGGAACATCGACAGCGTGCCGAACAGCACGACGCTGCCCACGGCCATCGCGCTCTGGTGCGGCTTCGACTGCAGCGTCGATTCGAACGCGAGCACGGCGGCCGCGCCGCAGATTGCGCTGCCGGCGGCGGTCAGCAGCGCGGAATCGCGGTCGAGCTTCATGATCTTCATGCCGGCCCAGGTGCCGATCACGAGCGTGCTGACGACGACCAGTACCGACACCGTCAGGCCCGGCAGCCCGACCTGCGCGATTTCCTGCAGGCTCACACGTAATCCGAAGAACGCGACCGCGATGCGCAGCAGCTTGCGCGCGGAGAAATTGACGCCGGCCGCCCAGCTGGCCGGCATGCCGTCGCGCAGCGCGTTGCCGTACAGCGCACCGGCGACGATGCCGACGATCAGCGGCGACAGGCCGAGCCCCGCGATCGCGGGAAGCTGGGACAGGCTCGTGACGGCGGCGGCGAACAGCGCGACGAACAGCACGCCGTTCAACTGGCCGCGCATCGACGGCGCGGCGGGGCTGAGATGGGGAGTCGGGGCAGTGGACATGGAGGCACCGTGATGGAGCGTGTTGCGATGGTGTAATCCTAATTTCGTTATATCGATATGAAAAATTGTGATTTGTGACGTAAGCTATCCGGAAAGCCGATAATTTATCCCCATGACCCCGGATCAACTGATAACGTTCGCCGCCGTCGCCGAGCACCTGAACATCAGCCACGCCGCCGTGGCGCTGCATCTGTCGCAGCCGGCCGTGTCGGGCCAGTTGCGGCTGCTGCAGGACGAATTCGGCGAGCCGCTGTACCAGCGCGAAGGTCGCGGCATCCGCCTGACCCCGGTCGGCGAACAGCTCGCGCAGTACGCGAAGGCGCAGCGCGACACCTTCGCGCAGGCGCGCGCGTTTCGCGATGCGGTACGTGGCCTCGAGGCCGGCACGCTGCGCATCGGCGCGAGCACGACGCCCGCGAGCTACCTGCTGCCGTACCTGATCGCGGCGTTCCAGCCGCGCGCGCCGCGCGTGGCGATCCAGACGATGAGCGGCAACACGGCCGACGTGGTCGCGGCGCTGCCGTCGCTCGATATCGCGATGATCGAAGGGCCGCCCGGCGAGGCGTTGCCGCCAGGCACCGCGGTGCATGCATGGCGCGAGGACGAGATCGTCGCGATCGTGCCGTCCGGGCATCCGCTGGCCGCGCCTGAATATGCTTCGGGGGTCACACTCGATTCGCTGGCGGCCCATCCGCTCGTGCTGCGCGAGGCGGGCTCCGCCGTGCGGCAACTCGTCGAGCGTGCGTTCGCGCAAGGCGCGGCGCCGATGCGCGTCGCGTTCGAGATCGCGGGCGTCGAGGCGGTGAAGGAAGCGGTGCGGGCCGGCATGGGTGTCGGGTTCGTGTCCGCGATGTCGCTGCGTCACGACGATGCCGCGCTCGTCCTGCGCTCGCTCGCGCCTGCGCCGCTCACGCGCCACTTCTCCATTCTCGTGCCGCACGGCGGCGCGCCGTCGCGGGTCGCCGCACAATTCCTCGAAATGAGCCTCGCGCACGACATCGCCTGAGCGGCCGAACCCGGCCCGGGAACGCGCGATGCGAGCCGTCAGGCGCGCGTTTGCGTCATGCCCCATCTTAGGGATTTCCTCTATGGCGTGGGTCGGAGGTGAAGCGCACCATCCGTCTCAAGCAAATGGAACCGGTTCCATTCCGGGGAAAAAGGGCAAAATGACAGACATCGTGATCGTGGCGAGCGCATTCGGGATGGACCGCGTGCGTCAGGAGGGCCACAGCGCATTCATCGCGACCGCGGCAGCATCCGGTGCGACCGGCTTCGAGGTGCGGCGCGAACTGTTCGCGTCGGAAGAGGAAGCCGCGCCCGGCGCGCTGGCCGCGCTCGGCGCGCAACTGGCCAGCCACGGGCTGTGGTCGGTCTATTCGACGCCGGCCAACCTGTACACGGAAACGGGCGCGCTCGATGCGGACGCGTTGCGCAGCGCGCTCGCGGAAGCCGACGCGCTCGGCGCGCGCTTCGTCAAATTCCAGCTCGGCGGCTTCGCCGGCAATGCGCACGCAGCGGATATCGTCGCGCTGTCGCGCGGCGCGCGGGCCCGAGTGGTGGTCGAGAACGGCCAGCTTGCGGTGGGCGGCGCGCTCGCGCAGTTCCGCGGGCTGTTCGATGCACTAGCCGCGGCGGGCATGCCCGATGCGCTCGGGATGACGTTCGACATCGGCAACTGGCAGTGGCCGGGCGAAGCGCCGCTTGATTGCGCGCAAGTGCTCGCGCCGCATGTGGAATACATTCATTGCAAGGCAGTCGCGGGCGAGGGTGCGCGCCGTTTCGCCGCTGCGCCGGCGCCGAACGACCCGCTCGTGACCGGCGTGCTCGCGGCGCTGCCGCAGCAGGCGCCGCGCGGCATCGAGTTTCCGTTCGACGCGGCCGACCTGGCGGGCGATGCGTGCCGGCGCGTCGCGTGGCTCGCCACCGCGTGACGGCGGAAGGATCCTGGAGAGTTCATTCATGAAAGCAGCACTCGATGTCGTGACCTACGGCGAAGCGATGGCGATGTTCGTCGCGACCGAGCCCGGCCATCTCGCGCACGCGGCGCAATTCGCGAAACGGATCGCGGGCGCCGACCTGAACGTCGCGATCGGCCTGTCGCGGCTCGGCTTCCGGGTCGGCTGGATGAGCCGCGTCGGCCGCGATTCGTTCGGCGGCTACGTGCTCGACACGCTGGCGCGCGAGGGCATCGACGCGTCGTGCGTGACCGTCGATCCGCGTTATCCGACCGGCTTCCAGCTCAAGTCGCGCAACGACGACGGCAGCGACCCGACCGTCGAATATTTCCGCAAGGGCTCGGCGGCGAGCCACCTGTCGTGCGACGACTACGTGGCCGACTACGTGCTCGGCGCGGGCCACCTGCACCTGACGGGCGTCGCGCCGGCGATCTCCGCGACGTCGTGCGAGCTTGCGTTCAAGCTCGCGCGCGAAATGCGCGCAGCCGGCAAGACGATCTCGTTCGACCCGAACCTGCGCCCGACGCTGTGGCCGTCCGCCGACGTGATGGCGAAGACGCTGAACGCACTCGCATCGCTCGCCGACTGGGTGCTGCCGGGTGTCGCCGAAGGGCGGCAACTGACGGGGCACGACACGCCGGCCGACATCGCGGGCTTCTATCTTGCGCAGGGTGCGCGCGGCGTCGTGATCAAGCTCGGTGCCGAAGGCGCGTACTACCGGACGGCTGACGGCCGTGACGGAACGGTGGCGGGCGAGCGCGTGCAGAACGTCGTCGACACGGTCGGCGCCGGTGACGGCTTCGCAGTCGGCGTGGTCAGCGCGTTGCTGGAGGGCAAGACGATCGAGCAGGCCGTGGCGCGCGGCAACCGGATCGGTGCGCTCGCGATCCAGGTGATAGGCGATTCGGAAGGGCTGCCGACCCGCGCCGCGCTCGATCGATTCGAAAACGTCAGCAATCGCGCCGATCGCTTAGAGGAAACCTTCACCGCGCAATGAGAGGCCGGACACGGCACAATCCGCGGACTCATTTCGTCGTGCATGCGCACGGCAAGGTACGGGACCGGGACGGGCGCTGCAGCGTTGGTCCGGGTCGATTGCGAAGCATGGGGCTCAAGTCGGTGTTAAAGAACGAACTTGGGTCGACCGCGAAGCATGGGACCTGAGTAAGTGCTAAAAGCGCTAACTCGGGTCGACCGCGAAGCATGGGACCGGAGTAAGCGCTAAAGCACTAACTCAGGTCGACCGCGAAGCATGGGGTCCAAGTAAGTGCTAAAGCACTAACTTGGACCGACCGCGAAGCATGGGACCTGAGTAAGTGCTAAAGCACTAACTCAGGTCGACACAGGAGACATTCTGATGGCCAACACTCTCGCTGCCCGCCGCTGGTGGACGATCATGCCGATCGTCTTCATCACGTACAGCCTCGCCTACCTCGACCGCGCGAACTACGGGTTCGCGGCCGCGGCCGGCATCAACCAGGACCTCGGGATCAGCAAGGGTCTGTCGTCGCTGATCGGCGCGCTGTTCTTCCTCGGCTATTTCTTCTTCCAGATCCCCGGCGCGATCTATGCGGAACGCCGCAGCGTGAAGAAGCTCGTGTTCGTCAGCCTCATCCTGTGGGGCGCCTGCGCGGCACTCACGGGCGTGGTCAGCAACATCCCGTCGCTGATGGCGATCCGCTTCGCGCTCGGTGTCGTCGAGGCGGCCGTGATGCCGGCGATGCTGATCTACATCAGCAACTGGTTCACGAAGAACGAGCGCTCGCGCGCGAACACGTTCCTGATCCTCGGCAACCCGGTCACCGTGCTGTGGATGTCGATCGTGTCGGGCTATCTCGTGCACGAATTCGGCTGGCGCCACATGTTCATCGCCGAAGGCGTGCCGGCCATCATCTGGGCCGTGTGCTGGTGGTTCCTCGTGCAGGACAAGCCGGCCGATTCGCCGTGGCTCAACGCGCAGGAAAAGCGTGACCTCGACGCCGCACTCGCGGCCGAGCAGGCAGCGATCAAGCCCATGCGCAACTATGGCGAGGCGTTCCGCTCGCCGGCCGTGATCAAGCTGTGTGCACAGTATTTCTGCTGGAGCATCGGCGTGTATGGCTTCGTGCTGTGGCTGCCGTCGATCGTCAAGAACGGCTCGGACCTCGGGATGGTCGCGACCGGCTGGCTGTCCGCGCTGCCGTATCTCGCCGCGACGATCGCGATGATTGCCGCATCGTGGGCGTCCGACAAGGTCGGTTCGCGCCGCGGTTTCGTGTGGCCGTTCCTGCTGATCGGCGCGGCTGCGTTCGCCGCATCGTACGCACTCGGCTCGTCGCATTTCTGGATCTCGTATGCGCTGCTGGTCGTGGCGGGCGCTGCGATGTACGCGCCGTACGGCCCGTTCTTCGCGATCGTGCCGGAACTGCTGCCGAAGAACGTCGCCGGCGGCGCGATGGCGCTGATCAACAGCATGGGCGCGCTCGGCTCGTTCGTCGGCTCGTACTTCGTCGGCTACCTGAACGGTGCGACCGGCTCGCCCGTCGCATCGTACGCGTTCATGAGCGCCGCGCTCGTCGCCGCGGTGATCCTCACGCTGTCCGTCAAACCCCAGGCGCGCGATGCGCATCCGCTCGCGACGCCGCTGCAAGGAAAATGAATCAGATGAAGCCCCGTATCGTCGCGTACAAGCCGCTGCCCGATGACGTCCTCGCGTACCTGCGCGAGCATGCGGACGTCGTGCAGGCCGACGGCGCCGCAGCCCTCGCCGATGCGCTCGGCGACGCGGACGGCGCGATCGGCGCGAGCCTGAAGGTCACGCCGCAGATGCTCGACCGCGCACCGCGGCTGAAGGCGTGGTCGACGATCTCGGTCGGCTACGACAACTTCGACGTCGCGGATCTCACGCGGCGCGGAATCGTGCTCGCGCATACGCCGGACGTACTGACCGAGTCGACCGCCGATACGGTGTTCTCGCTGATCCTCGCGTCCGCGCGACGCGTGGTCGAACTGGCCGAGTGGGTGAAGGCAGGAAACTGGCATCACAGTATCGGCGCCGACCTGTACGGCACCGACGTGCAGGGCAAGACGCTCGGCATCGTCGGGCTCGGGCGGATCGGCGGCGCGGTCGCGCGCCGCGCGGCGCTCGGTTTCCGGATGCAGGTGCTATACGCGAACCGCTCCGCGCATGCGGAAGCCGAGACGCAGTACGGCGCGCGGCGCGTGACACTCGACGAACTGCTCGCGCAATCGGATTTCGTGTGCCTGCAGGTGCCGCTGTCGCCGGAAACGCACCACCTGATCGGTGCGGCCGAATTCGCGAAGATGAAGCGCGGCGCGATCCTGATCAATGCATCGCGCGGGCCGGTGGTCGACGAAGCCGCGCTGGTGGATGCGCTGCGCGCGGGCACGATCCGCGGCGCGGGGCTCGATGTGTTCGAGAAGGAGCCGCTGCCGGCGGATTCGCCGCTGCTGCAGATGAAGAATGTCGTCGCGCTGCCTCATATCGGTTCGGCGACGCACGAGACGCGCCACGCGATGGCGCGCTGCGCCGCGGAAAACCTCGTCGGCGCGCTGGCCGGCGCGCTGCGCACGAATCTCGTCAATCCGGATGTCCTCGCGCAGGTCTGATCCGCCATATTTGTCCGGCCGGGGTGACGCCGGCGCTGTTAGAGGCGATGATCTTGGTGCCGGAGGGCTGGCTGCGTTATGATCGCCCGCGCGTCGCGTCGACGATGCCGGCAACGCTGCCGGTGGCGTTCCGCGACGGGTATCCGCGCCATCCGGTGCGGCCGACTGCTTTTGCAGGTGACCGGGGCGGGTGCCGACGCACCGGCGCCGATCAGCAGCGAAGCACGGGATCAGCGTAAGCTAAAGCGCCAACGCTGGCCGACCGCGAGGCATGGGGTCAGCGTAAGCGCTGAAGCGCTAACGCTGGCCGACCGCGAGGCATGGGGCCAACGTAAGCGCTGAAGCGCCAACGCTGGCCGACAGGAGATTCCACCGGGTGGCTTACGTTTCCAACAACAAAGGTCCGTCTGCTCACGAAGCGGCGCGGATCGTACGTCGCGAGGCACGACAGTGACCGATTCGCAACCAACCACGACGCGTCCGGCGACGATCAGCGATGTCGCGCGCGAAGCCGGCACGGGCAAAACCAGCGTGTCGCGCTACCTGAACGGCGAGACGCACGTGCTGTCCACCGATCTGCGCCAGCGGATCGAAGCGGCAATCGCACGGCTCAACTACCGGCCGAACCAGATGGCACGCGGGCTCAAGCGCGGCCGCAACCGGCTGCTCGGCATGCTCGCGGCCGACCTGACCAATCCCTATACCGTCGAAGTGCTGCAGGGCGTCGAGGCCGCGTGCCACGCGCTCGGCTACATGCCGCTGATCTGTCACGCGGCAAACGAAGTCGAGATGGAGCGCCGCTTCCTGCAGCTGCTCACGACCTACCGCGTCGAAGGGCTGATCGTCAACGCGCTCGGCGCCGACGAGGACGTGCTGCGCCCGCTGCGCGGGGCCGGCATCCCGGCCGTGCTCGTCGACCGGACGGTCGAAGGCTTCGAGGCCGACCTGATCGGCCTCGACAACGGCGACGCGATCGAGACGGCACTCGTACACCTGGTCGAACACGGTTTCGACGCGATCCATTTCGTCGTGCAGCCGTTCGAGCGCGTCAGTTCGCGGCGCCTGCGCGAGGCCGCGTTCCGCGCGGCACTGGCAGCGCGCGGGCTGACGGTGCCGTCGACGGTCGTGCTCGACCTGAACGAGCCCGACGCGGTCACGGCGGCGCTGGCCGACATCGATGCCCGCATCGACGACGCGGCACGGCGCGGCGTACGCGCGGCGCTGTTCGCCGCGAACGCGCCGGTCGCGCTCGCGATCGCGCGCCACCTGCGCGCGCGTTTCGGCACCGCATGGCAGCAGAGGGCGGCGCTGCTGTCGATCGACGATCCGGAATGGGCCGAGCTGATCGGGATCACGACGATCCGCCAGCCGACCTATGAAATCGGCTACAAGGCCGTCGAATTCGTGCATGAGCGGATCGACGGCGCAGCGGGCGACGTACGCGTCTCGCTGTTGCCGGGCGAGCTGGTTGCGCGCGCGTCGACCACAAGCTGAGTATCATTCGGGGCACGCAGCGCGTCAGGTGCGCTGCCCCGAACAAGGAAATACATGACTGTCGCTCCCGTCACGCTGGCGGTGCTGATCGCCGCCACGCTGATCATCGCGCTCCTGCCGCTCGTCCTCTTCCGTATCCTGCGCAAGCCGCTGGCGCTGAACCGCCGCGACACGATCGTCGGCGTGGCCGTCTTCACGCTGTTTGCGATGATCCTCGAACGCGCGTTCCACGGGCTCGTGCTGAGCCGGACGTCGCCGGATGGCTGGCTCACGCAGCCGCTCGCGTTCGTCGCGTACAGCGCGCTCGCGACCGCCGTATTCGAGGAAGTCGGCCGCTATCTCGGGATGCGTTTCCTGAACCGCCGCTACGGGCCGTCGGCCGGCGACAGCCGCGGAATCGGCTACGGGATCGGTCACGGTGGCGCCGAAGCATGGTTCGTCGGTGTACTCGTGTGGGGTCAGTGGTCGTATCTCGCGTGGCTCGCGAGCCGCGGCCAGCTCGAGACGCAGCTCGCCGACCTGCCGGGCGATACCGTCGTGCGGCTGCACGTGATGCTCGCGACGCTGTCGGCGCAGTCGATCCTGCTGTTGCTGCTCGAACGCTGCGCGGCATTCGTGCTGCAGCTGGCGCTGTCGGTGCTGGTCTGGCGCGGCGTGCGCGCCGGCCGTGCGGGCGTGTTGCCGCTCGCGATCGTGCTGCATGCGCTGGCGGCCGCGCCGACGCTGCTGTACCAGGTGCGCGTGCTGCCGGCC
The DNA here is from genome assembly GCF_902499335.1 of Burkholderia lata. Classification (GTDB taxonomy): domain Bacteria; phylum Pseudomonadota; class Gammaproteobacteria; order Burkholderiales; family Burkholderiaceae; genus Burkholderia; species Burkholderia lata_B. The sequence goes on from NZ_CABVQK010000002.1 coordinate 399,868, forward strand.
GGCTGGGTCGAGGCCGCGTATTTCGTGCTGGCCGCGGTCCTGGTCGTCGTGCTGGTGAAGGCATGCCGGCCGTCGAAATCGGCAGCCTGACGGGAGAGACGGGATGGATGACTATCTGATCGAATGCCAGAGCGCGGAATTCGACGCGCTCGCACGCGTGATCTGCGATCTCTTTCCGGAGCAGACGCGTTTCGCCGAAAGCAGCGACGCACGCGGGCGGTTCCTGTCCGTGCAGTGGCTCGCGATGCGATTCGGCTCGGCGCCGAAGCGGATGACGCTCGATATCCGCATCGTGCCGGCTGCGCTCGCGCGCTACCTGGCGCTCAAGCCGATGCAGCGCGCACGCAGTCATGCGGTGCTGCACGCGTATACCGAAGCGATGCTCGGGTCGCTCGAGGAGCGTCACGCGGCCGGTGAGGCCGTCGAGCGCGACGCGGAACTCGAACTCGACGAAGACTTTGCTTGATCGTTCGCGCCGGTGCAATGCCGGCGCGCTGCATTACGCGTCGCGGTAGACCTGCGCGAAGCGCTGCGCCTGCACGACACCGTAGTCGCCGGGCGCGTACTGCATCACCCAGTCGCCGGCGACGCCGCGCAGCGTGTCGCCGTTTTCCGAGCGGGCAATCGTGAACGGCTCGTCCATCCGGCGGGCGAGCACGACGGCCGGCCGGTTCCGGTAGGCGCCCGGTTCGCCGTGTGCGCGTGCCGGATCGGCGGGCAGGTACTTGGCGTCGAAGCGCGCGCGCGACACGACCCAGCGGTCGCCGGTCGAGCCCGTGATCAGCGCGTCGCCCGCCACATAGCGGTTCGGGCCTTCGAGGCTCATCAGTTCGCCGTCGGCCTCCGCGAAGGAAACGGCGACGGTTTCGTCCTTGACGACGCGACGGGCCTGCGGATCGGTACGCAGGTCGAGGTGCTTGAGTTCGAGCATGGCGGGGAAGTGCGGGAAAGCTGTAAAAGCCGGGAGCTTATCCCGAATCCGGCGCGCCGTGTGGCGCGCCGGTCGCCTGGAGCGGCGCGGCGCCGTTCGGCCCGGAGGGCGGCACGGCGCCGGCGGGGAGGGCGTCAGGGCTGCGCGGGCGCGCTGGCGGCCGGCGCGGCTGCCGCCTTGCCTTCCTTGCCCTTCGTCTTGCCCTTGCCGCGGTGCTCGCCGCCGTGATGCAGCCAGCTGCGGAACGTCGTGTCGGCCAGTGCCTTCTGGTCGGCCGGGAAGCTCTCGTAGAGCGGCGCAAACGCATCGGCGAGCTTCTTCGCGCCGTCGGCGTTCGCCTGCGACAGTTCCGCATACTGCTTCATGTCGTCGAGCGCGGAGACCTCATGCTTGGCCATCCGTTCGCGATAGAGGCGGCCCATCGTGTCGCCGTTGTCGCGCATCGTATCGGCGAAGGTCTTCCATTGCGGTTCCTGCGCCGACGTGATCTTCAGTTGGTCGTGCAGGTACTTGATGCGCTGCTCGACGCGCGCTTCGTGGCGTGCCGCGCGTTGCTCGGCGCTCGGGGCCGACGCCGCGGCCGTCGTTGCGGGGGCCTGGGCGGGCGCCTGCGGCTGCGCCGGGGTTTGCGCGAACGCGCTGGCTGCAACGGCGAGCGTAGCGAGGGTGAGCGAGATTTTCTTCATGGTTGGCTCTCCGGGGTGGTGTCTTGCGAGCGGGCGCGGCGGCAACTGCCGCAAGCACGCATCTCGCGTCGCCCGTTATTAGTAGCACGTTGAGTGCGGCGCAGCAGTGAATGCGACACTTGCTTACATCCGATACGAATCGAAATTGAAAGGTTCGGGCCGGACCCGGGCGGTGCCGTTTGGGCGGGCCGGCGTTCGGCGCTATCATCGCGTCACCTTCCACTCAGCCGGCGCGTCGCGCTCCGGCCCAGCCTCATGCGTCCACCCCGCCTCGACCAACTCGACGATCTCGACCGGCAACTCGTCGCGCTGCTGCAGGCCGATGCGCGCGCCAGCGTCGCGGATCTCGCGCGCCAGCTCGACGTGGCGCGCACGACGGTCGTCGCCCGCATCGCGCGGCTCGAACGCACCAACGTGATCGCCGGCTACAGCGTCCGGCTCGGGCAGGACGTGCTCGATGCAAGCATTTATGCGTACGTCGGCATCATCCTCACGCCGAAGTTCGGCAAGGACGTGCTGCGCAAGCTCGACCGGATGCCGGAGGTGCAGTTGCTGTGCGCGGTGAGCGGCGAGTACGACTACGTCGCGTGGCTGCGCGCCGATTCGCCCGAACGGCTCAACGACCTGCTCGACCAGATCGGCACGCTCGAAGGCGTCGAACGCACGACGACGTCGATCATTCTGTCGCGCAAGATCGATCGCGGGACGATCGGCGGCTGACGCTCGAGCGCGGTGTCAGTCGCGCCGTGCGTGTTGCGCCGGCGTATCGGCCGGGCTGTCGGGCTGCATCGTGCCAGGCGGCCGCACCAGCGGAATCCGCACCGAGATGCGCAACCCGCGCGATTCCGCTTCATCCGCATATGCGAGCGTGATGTCGGCGCCCATTCGGTCCGCGACGATCTTCACGATCGACAGGCCGAGCCCGGAGCCGATCTGCGCGTTGCCGGGCACCCGGTAGAACGGATCGAACACGCGCTCGCGTTCGTGCGGCGCGATGCCCGGGCCTGTATCGGCGATCGTCACGCATGCATGCGTGTCCGTGCGTTGCGTCGACAGATCCACGCGTCCGCCCGGCGGTGTGTAGCGGATCGCGTTGTCGACCAGGTTCATCACGAGCGACGCGAGTTCGAGCTCGTCGACGGGCACCGAGGTGTCCGGGCCTTCTTCGATGCCGATGTCGATCGCTTTCGCTTCCGCGAGCGGCATCAGGTCTTCCAGCACGCGGCGATAGATCGCATGCACCGACACGTCGCCGGGCGGCGAGGCCGGCGCGCTTTGCGCCCGCGCGAGCGCGAGCAGCTGCCCGATCAGGTGGCGGCTGCGGTCGAGCCCGCCACGCAGCGCGGCGAGCCGCGCACGCGCATCGTCCGGCAGGTCGGCATCGGCCAGGCGCTCGGCCTGCAGCGACATCGCCGTGAGCGGCGAGCGCAGTTCGTGCGCGGCGTCGGCGACGAAGCGGCGCTGCGCGGCGACCGATTGCGCGACGCGCGCCAGCATCCGGTTGATCGCGACGACGAACGGCCGCACCTCGACCGGCACGTGCTCGGCCGGCACCGGGCGCAGGTCGTGCTCGTCGCGCGCATCGATGCCGGCAGACAGCACGGCCACCGGGCGGAACAGCTTGCGCACGAGATCGGCGACGAGCAGCAGCAGGATCGGGACGAGGATCAGCAGCGGCAATGCGGTGCGCCACGCGCTTTCGCGTGCGACATCGTCGCGCATGCCGGCTTCCTGCGCGACCGCGATGCGCTCGCCGTTCGCGAAGGTCCGGACCATCACGCGATACGTGCTGCCGCCGGCATCGATCGTATGCAGCCCGTCGGCGAGCGTCGGCGCCAGTGCGAGCCGCGGTGCGCCGTCGCTGTCCGGTTGCGGCGTGCCGCCGAGCGGCTGCACGAACACGCGCGACAGCTCGTCGCTTTCGCGCGCGGGCCCGCCGGCGGCGGCATGGGGCGCCGGCGCTCGCTGGTGGTCGAGCAGGGTCGCGACCTCGCGCAGCACGTCGTCCTGCAGTTCGTGCGCTTCGTCGAATGCCGATGAAAACGCGAACGCGGCCGCGGCCGTTGCGACCACCAGGATCGCGGCCGACAGCGCGACCGACAGGCGAAACCCGATCGATTCGTTCAGCCGTTTCTTGAAACCATCCATCCCGCACCCCTGACGTTCTTGATCACGCTGCTGCCGAGCTTGCGGCGCAGCGAATGGATCAGGAATTCGACCGCATTGCTTTCGACTTCCTCGCCCCAGCCGTACAGGCGATCCTCGAGCTCGCGCCGCGACAGGATCGCGCCCGGGCGTACCAGCAGTGCGCGCAGCAGCGAGAATTCGCGATTCGACAGCGGCACCGGCGCCTGCCCGTCGACGGCGGCCTCGCGCGTCGCCGGGTCGAGCGACACGATCCCGTTGCTCAGCAGCGGCGCGGCCGAACCGGCCCGGCGCCGGATCGCAACGCGAATCCGCGCAAGCAGCTCGGCCATCTCGAACGGCTTCACGATGTAGTCGTCGGCGCCGCCGTCGAGGCCGGCCAGGCGATCGTCGAGCCCGTCGCGCGCGGTGACGATCAGCAGTGGTGCGCTGGCGTCCTTCGCGCGGATGGCGGCCAGCACGTCGAGCCCGTCGCGGCCGGGCAGGCCGAGGTCGAGCAGGACCAGGTCGTAGGGCTGCGCGGCGAACGCGGTCAACGCGCGCACGCCGTCGGTGACCCAGTCGGTGGCGTACGACGCGTCCTTCAGCGCGGCATGGACGGCCTCGCCGATCATCGGGTCGTCTTCGACGAGCAGTATTCGCATGCGTGTTCTCCGTGCCGCGCAAACGCCGCCAGCGTATGCGATTCCCGCACGGGCGTCACGTGCCGCGCGCGCGGCGCGCCTTATTTGCCGCTGAACCGGTCGAGGGCCGCGAGCAGGTTCTTCATCGCGGCGGCCGAATCGGCCTGGGTCGGATGGTCGGCGCGCAGCGCGGAGAGCGCGCGGTCGATCTCCTGGTCGACCATGTGCCAGTCGGCGGCCGCGCGCGGCTTGAGGCCGGCTTCGGCCGAGTCCCACGCGATCTCGAGATCCTTGATGCGCGTTTTCGCGCCGGGCAGGTCGCCCTTGGCGACGAGCGTGTTCACGTCGACGGCGATCGTGCGGAACTGCGACAGGTCGCCGAGCTTCGATGCGTGGGCCGCAGCAGGCGATGCGGCGGCCGAGGCGGGCACCGGAGTCGCCGCGTTCGCATCCTGCTGCTTCGAGCAGCCGGCGGCGGCGCTCAACAGGGCAATCGTGGCCGCGGCAACGGCGAGACGGGAAACGGGATGGGGGATGCGCATGGCGTGTCCTCGATTCGATGAACGGAAAGAACGGAAAGAAAAGGGCGTCATTCGGCGGTGCCGGCACGCGTGCGCGGGCCGCTGCCGAATTGCGCGACGGCGACGAGCAGCACGATCACGGTCAGGAACAGCAGGCTCGTCCATGCGGCGCCGAAGCCGAGCCCGCCATAGGTGCGTGCCTGCGTGAGCAGGTCGCCGAGCGATGCGCCGAACGGGCGCGTCAGGATGTATGCGATCCAGAATGCCAGCACCGCGTTGGCGCCGAGCCGCCACGCCGCGAACACGGCCGCGATCAAACCGCCGAAGCACAGCGCGCCGAGCGTGAAGCCGAGCCCGAGCGCCTCGGTTGCGAGATCGCCCGCGGCGGTGCCCAGCGCGAACGTGCAGAGGATCGCGGCCCAGTAGAACAGCTCGCGCCGTGGCGTGACGATCGTGTCGATCGACAGCGTGCCTTCGACGCGATGCCATACGAAGAAGATCGCGGCGAGCCCGATGGCAAACGCGGCGGTACTCGCATAGAGGCTGACGTTCAGGCCGTCGGTGAGCAGGTCGGTGATCTGCGTGCCGACGATGCTGACCAGCACCACCGTGAGCCAGTAGATCCACGGCACGTAGCGGCGCGTGCGCAACTGCAGCCACAGCGCGATCGCGAGCAGCGACGCCATCGCGACACGCGTGACGGTCTGGCCGAGCCCCGCGTTGACCGCGAGAAAGTCCGCGCCGGTTTCGCCGACCGTGGTCGACATGATCTTGATGATCCAGAACGACAGCGCGACGTCGGGCACCTTGTTCAGCCAGTGCGGCGTGCGATGGACGGGCAGGGATTGCATGCGATGCCTCCTTGGCAATCGGGTGGTCGGCATGCAGTCTGAAACGGAAGACTTAGGCCAGCCATAGCGGGCCGGCAGCGGGTGAAAATGCCTCGCTTCGACATTTCGACGAAATGTGTCGTCGGAACGTCGAAATTATCGGTCGTTTCGCATCATTCTTCGTCTTGGAACTGATTTTGCGCGTCCTTAAACTGTGTTCATGGCTCAACGCCGTTCACAACACCAACCCATCATCAGGAGATAAGCGCATGAAAATCGCCATCGTCGGCGCAGGTCTGATCGGCCACACCATTGCTCACATGCTGCGTGAAACGGGCGACTACGAAGTCGTCGCGTTCGACCGCGATGCGGATGCGCTCGCGAAGCTGTCGCGCGAAGGCATCGCGACGCAACGGGTCGATTCGGCCGACGCGAACGCGATTCGCGAAGCCGTGAAGGGCTTCGATGCGCTCGTCAACGCGCTGCCTTACTACCTCGCGGTCAACGTCGCCGCCGCCGCGAAGGCTGCCGGCGTCCACTACTTCGACCTGACCGAAGACGTGCGCGCGACCCACGCGATCCGCGAACTGGCCGACGGCTCCGACCGTGCGTTCATGCCGCAGTGCGGCCTCGCACCGGGCTTCATCGGTCTCGCCGCCCATGAACTGGTGAACGGCTTCAGCGAAGTGCGCGACGTGAAGATGCGCGTCGGCGCGCTGCCCGAGTATCCGACCAACGCGCTGAAGTACAACCTGACGTGGAGCGTCGACGGCCTGATCAACGAGTACTGCCAGCCGTGCGAAGCGATCCGCGACGGCCGCAAGCAGTGGGTGCAGCCGCTCGAAGGCCTCGAGCACTTCTCGCTCGACGGTACCGAATACGAAGCGTTCAACACGTCGGGCGGCCTGGGCACGCTGTGCGAGACGCTGTCGGGCAAGGTCGAGACGCTCGACTACAAGTCGGTGCGCTATCCGGGCCACCGCGATCTCGTGCAGTTCCTGCTCGAAGACCTGCGCCTGTCGACCGACCGCGACACGCTGAAGTCGATCATGCGCCGCGCGGTGCCGTCGACGAAGCAGGACGTCGTGCTCGTGTTCATCACGGTGACGGGCGTGAAGGACGGCCAGCTGGTTCAGGATGTGTTCACGCGCAAGATCTTCGCGAAGGACGTGTGCGGGATGCACATGAGCGCGATCCAGATCACGACGGCCGGCGCGATGTGCGCGGTGCTGGATCTGTTCCGCGAAAAGAAGCTGCCGCAGAGCGGTTTCATCCCGCAGGAAAAGGTGTCGCTGAAGGCGTTCCTGTCGAACCGCTTCGGCAAGCTGTACGAAGGCGGCACGATGGAGCGCGTGCACGCGGTGGCCTGACCACCCGTCAGCCTCAGGCACGAGGGCCGTACGACGCCGGGAGCGCAACAGCGCTTCCGGCGTTGTTTTTTGCGGGGAACGAAAAAGAGCGGCCGGTCAGGCCGGCAGCGGCGGGACGATCGTGGCCGCTTGCGGAGGTGGCGCGATGCGGTACAGCAGCGCATCGACGTCGGCGTCGGATGGCGCGGTGTTGTCGAACATCACGATGCCGTCGCATTCGCGGCCGGTCGGCACGAAGCGGCGCTGCCGGTATTCGTCCCAGTGCGTGAGCTTGTACGCATCGTTCGGGTTGCCGCGCGCGACGATCCGCTGGTGCGCGACGTCTTCCGACGTATGGACCCAGACGACCGTCAGCGTGACGTCGGGCGCGATGCCGAGCCAGGCGCGGTCGAGAATGCGGCGATCGCGCACTTCGCGCGACAGCGGGCCGACTACGAGCGCACCGATGCCGAGCGCGAGATTTTCACGGGCCGTGTCGAGCAGCCCCTGGTATTCGGGATCGCGCAGGTGCTTCAGGTAGAGCGGGCTGTCGCGGTCGTTCGGATCCTCGGTGAGCGCGCCCATCGCGGCCGAGCTGTAGCGGCCGTACAGCGTGTCCTTGTCGAGCAGGCAGAAGGCCTCGCCGGTCGCGCGCATCAGCGGCCCGATGAGCCGCTTCGCGAGCGTGGTCTTGCCGGTGCCGGCGTGACCGCAGAAGAACACCAGGTGCGTCACGAAACCTTGCCTCCCGGCCGCGGGCTCGACGCGCCGTTGAGTTTGTCGCCGCGCGAGAACACTTCTGCCTCCAGCCACATCGCGTTGATGATGCCGAAGCCGAGTGCCACGCCGATGCCGAGTATCCACGAGAAATACCACATGGGTCTGTCTCCTTGACGGTTGGGCCGCACGGCCGTGCGGCGTGTGTACCGAAGTGTCCTGGTGCGCATGCTGCGGCGCACGCAGCCCGATCATGACCAATATCGCCGTGCCGCGCAAGCCGGGCCGCCCGCGCAGCAAACCGGTAAACTGATGCGCAAACCGCAACATCACGGACACCATGCTGATCAACTGTGCTGCATACCAGGACGGCCGCAAGCTGGCCGACATCGATATCGACGCCATCAGCGACTACGTGTCGAAGCCCGAGTGCTTCGTGTGGGTCGCGCTGAAGGATCCGACGCCCGAGGAACTCGACCTGATGGGCGAGGAGTTCGGGCTGCACGAACTGGCGCTCGAGGATGCCCGCAAGGGGCATCAGCGGCCGAAGATCGAGGAGTACGGCGATTCGCTGTTCGCGGTGCTGCATACGGTCGAGCTGGACCACGACGGTGAATTCAATGTCGGCGAGCTGAACGTGTTCGTCGGCCCGAACTACGTGCTGTCGATCCGCAACCATTCCGAGCAGGATTTTCGCGACGTGCGCAAGCGCTGCGAGCGCGAGCCGCATCTGCTCCAGGAAGGCTCGGCATTCGTGTTCTACGCACTGATGGACCAGGTCGTCGACCGCTATTTCCCGATCCTCGAAACGCTCGGCACCGAACTCGAGGAACTCGAGGACCGCATCTTCGCGAAAGCCACGCCCGCATCGTCGCGCGCGATCATCGAGGATCTCTATTCGCTGAAGCGCCGGCTCGTGATGCTGTACCAGCACACGGCACCACTGATCGAGCCGCTCGCGAAGCTCACCGGCGGGCGCATTCCGCAAGTCTGCAGCGGCATGGAACCGTACTTTCGCGACGTGTACGACCATCTGCAGCGGATCGTGAAGACGATCGAAGGGCGGCGCGAGATGGTGGTCACGGCGATCCAGGTCAACCTCGGGATGATCTCGCTGGCCGAGAGCGAAGTGACGAAGCGGCTCGGCTCGTTCGCCGCGCTGTTCGCGATACCGACGATGATCGCCGGCATCTACGGGATGAACTTCGCGAACATGCCCGAACTGCACCTGAAATACGGCTTCTACGGCTGCATCGCCGTGATGGTCGCCGCCGATTTCGGGTTGTGGTGGCGATTCAAGCGGGCAGGGTGGCTGTAGTCCCGCGTCGCGCCTAGCGCGGCGCGTGCTTGCCGATCACGACGCGCCACGGACGCACGCGCCACGATTTCACGAGGCCGTTCTGCACGTACGGGTCGGCGCGCGCGAATGACTCGGCCGCTTCCGGCGAATCCCCTTCGAACACGAGCACGGCCTGGTCGGCCGGGTCCGACAGCGCGCCGGCGAGCACGAGTTCGCCGCGCTCGGTCGCGGCCTGCGCAAGCGCGAGGTGCTGGGCGCGGAACGGTTCGCGACGGGCCAGGTAATCGTCGACGAGTTCGTAGATCAACTGGTAATGCATGGTGGCTCCGGAAAGAATCGCGGCGGCCGGGGTATCGGCGCGGCCGTCAGTCAGTCTGCTGCGGGCAGTATAGGGCAGGCGGACGGTAGCGGCACGACACGAAGGGCGGCGCGCGTGCGGCTATAAATGCAACTAACGGTCTAGGCGCCATCCGTCCTGAAATCCCGGCCGCGACGCGCCGTCGATGCAGCCGGGTCTACAGGGCAACGCCCGGCGGCCCGTCCCTACGCTTTGTATCCGATCGTGCGCAGCAGGTCCTTGCGCCAGCGGATGTCGTCGTCATTTTCGACGCCGAGCGGCCCAAAGCCGTCGACGACGCCGACGATTCCGCGTCCTTGCGCGGTTTCCGCGACGATCACGTCGGTCGGGTTCGCGGTCGCGCAATAGATCCGGCAGACCTCAGGCACGGCCTTGATCGCATTGAGGACGTTGACCGGATAGAACCCGTCGCCGAGGAACACGATGAACGCGTGCCCGGCGCCGATCGCGCTGGCGTTGCGGCATGCCATTTCGACGAGCGCCGCATCGGTGCCGGAGTGGCGCACCAGCCGCTTGCCCGACGCCTCGCAGAATGCGAGCCCGAAGCGGATGCCGGGCACGGTGCCGACCAGCGCCTCGTGGATGTCCTCGACGGATTTGATGAAATGCGACTGGCCGAGGATGAAGTTCACGGTCTCGGGCTTGTCGACGGCAACGGTTTGCAGTTGCAGCATGGCGGACCTCGTCTCGCGATGCGGCGCGTGCGCCGCAATGGGCCCTTCAAGCTTAATACGCGGCGGCCGGCGACGAAAGCCGCGAGGGCGGCCTATCCTTCGTTGTGTGTGGTGCGTGCACTGCACGAAGGCAACGGAGGCAGACATGGACGTGCGACAAGGCTTCGTCGACTGCGTGGGGCGCACGCCGCTGATTCGCTTGACGAAGCTCAGCGCCGAGACAGGCTGCGAGATCCTGGGCAAGGCGGAATTCATGAATCCGGGCGGGTCGGTGAAGGACCGCGCGGCACTCTACATCATCCGCGACGCCGAACGGCGCGGCGTGCTGAAGCCGGGCGGCACCGTCGTCGAGGGTACGGCGGGCAACACCGGCATCGGCCTGGCGCATATCTGCGCGGCGCGCGGCTATCGCTGCGTGATCGTGATTCCCGATACGCAATCGCCGGACAAGATGGCGATCCTGCGCACGCTCGGCGCCGAGGTGCGCCCGGTGCCGGCGGCGCCATACCGTGACCCGAACAACTATCAGAAGATTGCCGGGCGGCTCGCGGACGAACTCGACAACGCGGTGTGGGCCAATCAGTTCGACAACGTCGTCAATCGCCAGGCGCACTACGAGACGACCGGGCCCGAGATCTGGCGCGATACGGCGGGCACGATCGATGCGTTCGTCTGCGCAACCGGGACGGGCGGCACGCTGGCCGGCGTGAGCCGTTATCTGAAAGAGCAGAATCCGGACGTCCGGATCGTGCTGGCCGACCCGCACGGCAGCGGGCTCTATGGTTACGTGAAAACAGGCGACCTCGGCGCGGAAGGCAGCTCGATCACCGAAGGCATCGGATCGACGCGCGTCACCGTGAACCTCGCGGACACGCCGATCGACGACGCCGTGCGGATCGACGATCAGCAGTGCGTGACGATGGTCTACCGGCTGCTGCGCGAGGAAGGGCTGTACGTCGGCGGATCGAGCGGCATCAACGTCGCGGCGGCGGTCTGGCTGGCCCGCCGGATGGGGCCGGGGCACACGATCGTGACCTTGCTGTGCGACCGTGGCGACATCTATCGCGCGCGTCTTTTCAATCGGGAATGGCTGCGCGAAAAGGGACTGGATCCGGGGGACTGAACCCGGAAACTGCGCTCGTGTGACGCGCGGGTGAGGTGAGGATTTCCATCCGCCCGAATGCGACCTATGCTGAACGAATCCGGTGCGAACGCCGTTCGCCCGATCGTTCAGACGAGGTGTGCCATGCCTGTGTCAGCCACCCTGCAGGATTGCCTGCGTCAGAAGTCATCGCGGTACGAAGTGGTGTACCACCCCTATAGCCATACGAGCATGGAGACGGCCGCCGCCGCGCACATTCCCGGCGATCGTCTCGCGAAAACCGTGCTCCTCGAAGACGACGAAGGCTACGTCGCCGCCGTATTGCCGACGACGCACGCGGTGCGCCTGTCGGATCTCTGGGTGAAGACGGGGCGCCATCTCGTGCTTGCCCGGGAAGTGGAATTACGCGAACTGTTCAAGGATTGCGACATGGGCGCGTTGCCGCCGGTGTGCATGGCGTACGGAATGAAGACGTTTCTCGAGGAACGTCTCGCGCAGCAGCCGGAAGTCTATTTCGAAGCCGGCGACCACGAAGCGCTGATCCACATGATGCAGGATGAATTCCTGATGCTGATGGAGACGGCCGAGCGCGCGCATTTCTCGCACAAGATGCAGGGCATGCACTCCTGACGCGCGCGGTGCGCGGGCACTTGTCGGTGCGTGTGTGACAGGGCCGTGTGTCGGGGCCTCGGTAAAGTCGCAGAATAGTTAATTCGTTATCCGAAATTGTTTGTGTGGTTTCGTGAGGACCGGGTCATCACGAAATTCGAATCGCATGGCAGATTAACTTTTTGGATATCCGTCGTGCTTCAGGCGTTTTGAGGAAGCGGTGCCGGCTGGTTTGAGCCGGTCGATCGGCGTATCGGGCGACCGATTCGGACGCTGATGAGGGGAGGGGTGCATCTTGCTGGTCGCTTCCGGAGCGGCCCATTTTGGTGCGGCGCGGGAAATATGCCGATATTTATGTTGAAGCAGCTTAATATCCGGTTTTGCATATATCCATACAATTCAATTACCGTTTTTATAATAAATGTTTGATTTGTGCTTACCGGAATATTATTTGAATAAACCCTCCAAACTTTGTATTCGGGCATCAAATAAAGTTTGACGTCGAAATTTTTTCCTTGCTATCTTCTGCACCCAAGTGAACGGCGCCAATGACATCACCGTGTAACGAACGGCGGATCGTCATGCGAAATGTAAGGTGCCGCCCGCTCAGCTGACAATTGCCTGAACGTGCAGGCGCGTGGTTTCCGGTGCATGACCGGACCGCGCCGGCCGGAACGATTCCTTGAAAAAGAATGAATTGGCATTCGAATGTAATTCTTTCAATTCGGATTGCTAATTGAATTTGAAATGAAATGTTCGGGTTGATGCGGTGGCGATGCCGACCTGGCTTCGCCGCCGGCAGCAATCCGATACTGGGCGAATCGCTTGGGGGATGGATGGTGGGCATGAAAGTCGAAGAACGTCTGGCTACGTCGAACAGCGGACTGGCTACGCTGGGCCGTCCGCGAGAGTTCGGCAAGAAGCAACAGAATCCGGTACGCCGGTTCGGCGGCATCGGAATCGTCCTGGTGCTGCATGCAGTGCTGATCTACGCGCTGCTCAACGGCCTTGCGACGAAAGTCGTGCAGGTGATCCAGCACCCGATCGAAACCCGCATCATCGAGCCGGTCAAGCCGCCGCCGCCACCGCCGATGCCCGTGGTGAAACTCCCGCCGCCGAAATTCGCGCCGCCCCCGCCGCCGTTCGTCCCGCCGCCGGAAGTGCCGGTGCAGGCGCCGCCGCAGGCGACGATCACGCACCAGTCGGCTCCGGTGCCCTCCGCGCCAGCCGTGCAGGCGCCGGTCGTGGCGCCCCCGGCGCCGGCCAAGCCCGTCAGCCATGACGTGGGAGTGGTCTGCCCGAATTCGGACACGCTTCGCGCGTCGATCCAGTATCCGAAGGAAGCGCAGGAAAACAACATCACGGGCGACGTGACGATCGAATTCGTCGTGGATGCGGAAGGGAACATCACGAACGAGCGCGTGGCGCAGTCGGCGGATCCGATTCTCGATCGCGCTGCCTTCAACACCGTGAAGCGATTCAAGTGCGTCGCGCAGGGCCAGTCGGTGCGGGTCCAGGTACCGTTCTCGTTCAATCTGAATTGATGCAGTGGGCGGCCCGGCGCGAGCCGGGCCGGGGAAAACCATCTCGAACTGATGTACTAAGTTCACCGAAATAACTGGAGTGGGGTATGACGAAGCGTTCACTGGCCGCGCTGGCGGCAAGCATCCTGATGTCCGTCGCCGCAATCGACGGGTTCGTTGCGCCGCAGCTCGCCCACGCGCAGGCAAGCGGCGCGGCCGGCACATCGGCGCAAGCCGCGGCACCGTCGGCTGCACCGGCCCCGGCCGCCGCCGAGCCGGCTCCGCCGCCCGCGCCGGCCACGACGGAAGCGGTCGAGAATCCATACGGGCTCGGCGCGCTCTGGAAGAACGGCGATTTCGTTGCCCGTTTCGTGCTGATCCTGCTGGTGATCATGTCGATGGGAAGCTGGTACATCATGATCACGAAGTTCCTGGAACAGTTGCGCGCCAATCGCCGCGCGAAGCTGGCGGACGCGCAGCTCTGGACCGCGCCGTCGCTGGCCGAGGGCGCCAGGCTGCTCGACGAGGCGTCGCCGTTCCGGTTCATCGCCGAAACGGCAATCGAGGCCGGCGAGCATCATGAAGATGCGCTGCTGGAGGCGGTGGACCGCAACACGTGGATCGACGTGTCGGTCGAGCGCTCGATCACGAACGTGTCGAACCGGATGCAGGACGGGCTCGCATTCCTGGCCACGGTGGGTTCCACCGCGCCGTTCGTCGGGCTGTTCGGCACGGTCTGGGGGATTTATCACGCGCTGACGGCCATCGGCATCGCCGGCCAGGCGTCGATCGACAAGGTCGCGGGCCCGGTGGGCGAGGCGCTCATCATGACCGCGATCGGCCTCGCCGTCGCCGTGCCGGCGGTGCTCGGCTACAACTTCCTGGTCCGGCGCAACAAGTCGGTGATGGAGCGGGTCCGCAACTTCGGCGCGCAACTGCACACGGTGCTGCTGGCCGGCAATCGGCGCCCGGTGCGTGCGTCGTCGGCGGCGCCGGCAGCCGCATCGCTCGCGAACTGATCGGTTGACGGAGACGCGCAATGGCCATGAACGTCGGGCAGGACGATAGCGACGAGGTGATCGCCAACATCAACACGACGCCGCTCGTCGACGTGATGCTGGTGTTGCTGATCATCTTCCTGATCACGATTCCGGTCGTGACGCACACGATCCAGCTGCAGTTGCCGAAGGAGACGGTGCAGCCGCTGCAGACGACGCCGAAGAGCATCGAGATCGCGGTGAACCGCGACGGCGATTTCTTCTGGGGCGAGCAACTGGTGGATGCACAGACGCTGCTCGCGAAGCTGAAGGGCGTGTCGCAGCAGCAGCCGCAGCCGAGCGTCCACGTGCGGGGCGATCAGAACACGCGTTACGAGTTCATCGGCCGGGTGGTCACGATGTGCGAGCGCGCGGGGATCGCGAAGCTGTCGTTCATTACGGAGCCGCCGGCGCGCGGTGGATAGTCGCGCGCGGGAATCGTGGTGGAACAGGGGGCCAGCGTGAGTGCGTAAGCGCCAACGTTGGGCGACCGCGAAGCATGGGATCTGCGTAAGTGCTGAAGCGCTAACGTGGATCGACCGCGAAGCATGGGATCCACGTAAGTGATGAAGCGCAAACGTGGATCGACCGCGAAGCATGGGACCCACGTAAGCGCTGAAGCGCTAACGTGGATCGACCGCGAAGCATGGGACCCACGTAAGCGCTAAAGCGCTAACGTGGATCGACAGGAGTCGACGATGGGAATGAATGTGCCTTCGGGCGGGAGCAACGCCGAACCGGAAGTGATGGTCGATATCAACACCACGCCGCTGATCGACGTGATGCTGGTGTTGCTGATCATGCTGATCATCACGATCCCGATTCAGATGCATTCGGTGAAGATGGACCTGCCGGTGGGTAATCCGCCGCCACCAGCCACGCCGCCGGAAGTCGTGCAGATCGACATCGACTTCGACGGCACGACGACGTGGAACGGTGCACCGGTGCCGGACCGCACGGCACTCGAGGCGAAACTGACCCAGGTGGCGGCGGAACCCGTGCAGGCGGAGATCCATCTGCGCCCCAACAAGCTCGTGCCGTACAAGGACGTGGCCGCCGTGCTCGCATCCGCGCAACGGGTGGGCGCGACCAAGATCGGCCTGATCGGCAACGAACAGTTCATGCAATGACGACACGGACGAGCCGATGAACCAGCGACGATGGAAACGGATGATGGCGGTAACGGCACTCGGCGCGGCAGGCCTGCTCGGACGCCCGGCGTTGCCGGCGGACGCGCTGCGGCCGGACGTGGCGAAACCGCTGGCGGCCGCACAGGAGCTGTACCGGGCGCACAAGTATCGCGATGCGCTGGGCAAGATCGCCCAGGCGGCCGCCGTGCCGAACCGGACGCCGTACGAAACCACCGTGGTGGAAGAGATGCGCGGCGCGGCAGCGATGGCGGCCGGCGACTCGGGCACGGCCGCGCAAGCCTACGAAAGCGTGCTGAACTCGGGGCGGCTGTCGGGCGACGACGAGCAGCGGACGACGGCGGCGCTGGCCGGCATCTACTTCCAGCAGAAGAACTACCCGCTGGCGATCCGGGTCGCGCAGCGCTACCTGAAGGCCGGTGGATCGGATCCGGAAATGCGCACGCTGCTCACGCAGTCGTACTACCTGTCAAACGATTGCGCACCGCTCGTGAGCCAGTTGAAAGCGAGCACCGACGCGCAGGCGAATGGCGGACACGCACCGGATGAAGGGCAGTTGCAGATGCTTGCGACCTGTGCGCAGAAAGTGAAGGACGGCAACGCGTATCGCGGGGCGCTCGGGCTGCTGGTGGCCTACCACCCGAGCCCCGCGTACTGGGACGAAATGGTCACGGCCATTCGCGGCAATCCCGGGTATCTGCCGTCGCTCGACCTCGACCTCTACCGGTTGCGCCGCGCGACGGGCTCGCTCGCGACCGCCAACGCGTACATGGAGATGACGCAGCTCGCGCTGGTTGCAGGGTCGCCCGCCGAAGGCAAGCAGGTGATCGACCAGGGGTTCGCGTCCGGGGTACTTGGCAAGGACGCGCAGGTCGACCGCGAGAAGCGGTTGCAGGCACTTGCGGCGAAGCGCGCGCAATCGGGCGCGGACGCCACGACGCCGGCGGCGCCGATCGATGCAGGCATGAACCTCGTCTTCGAGGGCCATGCGCAGCAGGGGCTGCCGATGATGGAACAAGCGATCGCGAAGGGCGGTCTCGAGCACCCCGATGCGGCGCGACTGCGGCTCGGCGAGGCGTATTACGTGGCCGGACAGAAGGCGCGTGCGGTCCAGGTGCTGCGTACGGTCAAGGGGGCCGACGGTTCCGGTGACCTGGCCCGCCTCTGGACCGTGGTGGCATCCCGGTAACGCAACGGAAGAGTACGACCGCGCACAACGCAAGCGCGATCGGCAAGCGGTGTGCCGCCGCGATGGCATCAATGCACGACGAGCAGGTCAGCCGATGGAAAGGGGCAACCTTGTTAATTAGTAAACCGAATGAAATGTGCGAATGCCGTGCCGCGCCGCGCGTGGTTTGCGCGCCGCGACAGCGTGCAGCGGGGTATCGCGCCGGGCCGGTCGCGTCACGGCATCGGTCGAGGCTTGACGACATCAAACCGATTTCGACTGCGAGGGTCCGTCTTTCCATGGTTTTGCCCCCTGATGAGTCGGTGCTCGTCGCCGTGTCGCTAGGCAACAAGATCCGGGCGCTGCGCCAGCGCCTGAAACTCACGCTCGACGAAACGTCGACGATCGCCGGCATTTCGAAGCCGTTCCTGTCGCAGGTCGAACGCGGGCGGGCGACACCGTCGATCACGTCGCTGGTCCGGATCGCGAAGGCGCTGGGCGTGACGATGCAGTACTTCATCGACACGCCGACGGAAGCGCGCTCGGTATGCCGCGGCAACGCGCTGCAGTATTTCCAGTTCACGAACTCGGCCAGCCGGTTAGCCAGGCTGACGAATCTGGCGGACGGCCGCAAGCTCGACGCGATTCTGGTCCGGATGCCGGTAGGGCAGTCGCCGTCCGAGATGACGACGCATGCGGGCGAGGAGTTCGTCTACGTGTTGCGAGGGCAGGTGGCGCTGACGCTCGAGGATTGCACGTTCACGCTGAGCGAAGGCGATACAGCACATTACGAATCGACGATGCCGCATGCGTGGCGCAACACGGCCGACGAAGAGGCGGTGATCGTCTGGGTCGGCACGCCCAGGCTGTTCTAGCGAAGGCGGCCGGCAGGAAAGAGAAGTACCAGATCGGCAGCGGATGGTGCGCAGTACGGCGCGCGCACGGGCTCGCCTTGTGCAGGACCGGCCGCCCGCCGAATCGGGAGGAATCAGGCAGTGCGCTCAATGTAGGTGTTTAGCATGACGAACAAAAATAGAAAACGACGGTGATGCTGGATGGTGCTGGCGGCCTGATGCCGATCCGTTCGAGTCGTGGCAGTCGAAAGCGTGGCAATCGCGGGTTCCGGTACACGGGCACCCAGGACGCGCAAGGAATTCACAAGGTTCCGGCGCGCAGCAGGTGGGGTCTTACTACGAGCGAGAGGGAACAAGATGAAGCAGAGAGTTTTGGCGTTGGCCATCAAGAGGATAGTCTGGGCGGAACTGGCGTTGACGGCCGCATTGGTGCCGCCGGCGTTTGCCCAGAGCCAGCCGGCGCCGGGCGCCGTCGCGATCGCGGATGCGGTCGCGAGCGGCGCTCCCGTGACCGTTGCACAGGCGAGCGGCACGCCGGGCGCAGCCGCTGCCACGGGCACCGCAGCGCCCGCGGTACCCGATGCGTCGGCCGGCGCGGCAGCCGAGGCGACGCCTGCCGCACCCGGCGCGAACGGGCAGGGCAAGGTCGCGCAGATCAAGCGGTTCGAAGTGACGGGTTCGCTGATCCGGCAGGCTGACAAGACCGGTTTCCAGCAGGTGCAGACGATCACACCCAAGGAAATCCAGGCCAGCGGCGCGGTGACCGTTACCGACTTCCTGCGCGACGCGGCGGCCAACTCGGCGAACAGCTGGGGCGAAGGGCAATCGGGCAACTTCGCGGCGGGCGCGGCCGGCATCGCGCTGCGTGGCCTGTCCGAGAAGTACACGCTCGTGCTGGTCGACGGCCAGCGCGTCGCGCCGTATGCCTTCTTTTCGAACAGCGTCGACTCGTTCTTCGACCTCAACACGATCCCGCTCAACGATATCGAGCGGATCGAAATCGTGAAGACGGGCGCCGTGTCGCAGTACGGTTCGGACGCGATCGGCGGTGTCGTCAACATCATCACGAAACACAATTTCCGCGGCCTGCAGCTCGACGGCAGCCTCGGCAGCGCGATCAACGCGGGTAACGGCGACGGCACGATGAAGTTCGGCGTGCTGGGCGGCTTTGGTGACCTGAACGCCGACCGCTTCAACGTGACGGCCGCGCTCAGCTACTACAAGTCGAACGGCTTCACGCTTGCCGACCGCGATTCGACGCGCAACCAGGACTTCACGGGCAAGCCGGGCGGCTTCTCGCTGCTCGCGCCGTCGTACTGGAACATGCCCGGCGGCGTCGCACAGGCGTTGAGCGGGGGCTGTCCGTTCGGCGGCTCGGTCCATCAGGCCGCGACGAATTCGTTGTCGGCCGGGTCGCCGGGCACGGTCTGCGGGTACAACACGGCCGAAAGCACGTCGATCCTGCCGATGACCGAGCGCCTGAACGCGAAGCTCCATGCGGACTTCAAGATCGACGACAAGACGACCGCGTTCGCGGATTTCCTCGAGAGCTACAACACGACCACGACCAACGACGGCCTGTGGAACAACGTGATCGGCAATTCACAGAACCCGGCGCTCGTCTGGAATCCACAGACGAAGCTGCTGTCGCCGTTCAACTACACGGTCCCGGTCAGCAACCCGTACAACACGACGGGCGCGGCCACGCCGCTCACCTACGCGTTTCCGAACACGGTCGCACAAAAGACCTGGGCCAACTACTGGCGTGCGGCCGCCGGCATCAAGGGGTCGTTTACGCTGCCGTACGGTGACTGGGACTGGGCGACGTCGGTGAGTCACTCGCAGAGCACGGTGTCGAACGTGTTCACGAACCAGCTGAACGTCAATGCGCTGAACAACATCTACCAGAACGGCACGCTGAATTTCGCGAACCCGGCGGCGACGCCGAACGCGTTCAACGGGCTCTATCAGGAGGCGAACAACCTCGGCATCTCGAAGCTCGACACGATCGACGCGACGCTGTCGACGCCGAACCTGTTCCATCTGCCGGCGGGCGACGTCGGTATCGGCTTCGGCGCGCAGTTCACGCACCAGAGCGAAACGCTGACGCCGGGCTCCGAATACCTGAGCGGAGCCGTCATCACGCCGGACCTCGAGACGGTGGATGGCCAGCGCAACGTCGCGGCCGTCTATTACCAGATCAACGTGCCGATCCTCGAGAACCTGACGTTCAGCCAGGCAGGACGCTACGATCACTACACGGACGTGGGCGGCGCCTTCTCGCCGCGCTTCGCGTTGCGCTACCAGCCGATCAAGGCGCTCACGCTGTATACGTCGTACAACCGCGGCTTCCGCGCGCCGACCTTCGTCGAGGACAGCAAGTCGCAGACGCTCGGCATCCAGGTCGACCCGGCCACCGGCCAGAACTATACGTCGATCACCGTCGGCAACCCGAACCTCGCGCCGGAACGCACGCGCAACTTCAACATCGGCTTCCAGGTGTCGCCGAGCCGCTACACGGATCTCGGCTTCGACTGGTACAAGATCCGCATCGACAACGTGATCGGCCAGGGCGCGCCGTCGCAGGTCGTCACCGACCCGACGACGGGCCAGCTGCTGTACAAGGTGATCCCGTACCAGAACCTCGGCTACCTCGACACGAACGGCTTCGAAGGCACGTTCCGCCAGGGCCTGCCGCTCAAGGGCTGGGGCACGGTCACGCTGTCGGGCGACTGGGCGTACATCAACAGCTACAAGATCGGTTTCCCGGGCGGTACGCCGGTCAACGGCGCGGGCAACAACTTCACGATCACCCAGCCGTTCGGCGGCAGCTTCCCGCGCTGGCGCGGCAACACGACGCTGGACTGGAACTACCGGAAGTTCGATGCGGCGCTCACGTGGCAGTTCACGGGCCCGTACGCGCAGAACCTGCTGCCGGCGCCCGCGCCGTCGAAGGTCGGTTCGTACAGCCAGTTCAACCTGATGATGACGTACACGGGCTTCAAGAACTGGACGATCTACGGCGGCATCAACAACCTCTTCAACCGCACGCCGCCGTACGACCCGATCTTCGCGAACGGCACGCTGGACCAGAGCGGGTACGACACGTCGGTGTATTCGTACATCGGCCGGTTCGCGCAGATCGGCGCGACGTACAAGTTCTGATGGCGATCGCGATGCACTGACGGGCTTAGACCGGCCGCTCCACGTCCACTACCCCCTTTTCGGGGCGGCCTTTTTTCGCCTGGCGCCACGACCGCCCGCAACCGGGGCGCGCGGCGGTGCAGCTCATCCGATCGTGACCAGCACGTTTCATCCGTAGGACGCGGCCATATGCGGCGTCCGGCACAGGCATCGACTGCGCGCAGGCTTCGCGCCCGCACGCTTCCGGACAGACTGACCATGAGACTGTTGAATGGGCGACGGGCACGCGTGCCGCGCCACTCGCACCTGAAGCGCATGCATGCGCGGATGCGCACCGCCACGCGTGGCGCGTTGCTCGCGTGCGCCGTGTGGCTCGTGTCGGGCGGCGTCATGCCGCAGGCCGCGCTCGCCGTGCCGGCGATCTCGCAATACGACCATCCGAAGTATCCGCCGGGCTTCACGCATTTCGACTACGCGAATGCCGATGCGCCGGACAGCGGCACGCTCCAGTTCGAAAACTACGACGAAGCGCAGAGCTACGACTCGCTGAACCCGTTCCTCGTGCGCGGCGCGCCCGCACCGGACATCAAGAACCTGATGTTCGACACGCTGATGCAGCGCAGCTGGGACGAGCTCGCATCCGAATACGCGCTGATTGCCGACGACGTCGAAGTCGCGCCCGACGGGCTGTCGGCGACGTTCCACGTCAACCCGGCCGCACGCTTCTCGAACGGCGACCCGATCACCGCGGCCGATGTCAAATATTCGTTCGACACGTTGACGAGCCCGCAGGCGTCGCCGCTGTACAACGCGCAGTTCGCGATCATCAAGCGCGCGGTGGCGGTAGATGGCCACACGGTGCGCTTCGAGTTCAAGCACGCGGAGCGCGACGCCGCGCTGATCGCGGGCGACCTGCCGGTGTTCTCGCCGAAATGGGGGCAGCGCGCGGACGGCACGCGACCGCCGTTCGACCAGATCGCGAACGTGCCGCCGATCGCGAGCGGCCCGTACCTGATCGACCAGCGCAGGAACGACAAGCAGATCAGCTACGCGCGCAACCCGCACTACTGGGCGGCGAACGTGCCGTCGCGACGCGGCATGTTCCGCTTCGCGCACGTGTCGTTCAAGCTGTACCTGGACCAGTACACGGCGCTCGAAGCGTTCAAGGCCGGCGACATCGACGCGCGGATGGAATACAGCGCGACGCAATGGGCGCGCAAGTATGTCGGCAAGAACTTCCGTAACGGCATGCTCAAGCGCGGCGAGTTTCCCGACGGCCCCGCGCAGATGCAGGGCTTCCTGATGAACATGCGCAAGCCGATGTTCCAGGACGTGCGGGTGCGGCATGCGCTCGCGCTGGCGTTCGATTTCGACTGGATGAGCCGGATGATGTTCTACGGCCAATACCGCCGTACCAACAGTTTCTGGGAGGCGAGCCCGTTCGCGGCATCCGGCATGCCGAGCGAGAAGGAACTCGCGCTGCTTGAACCGTTCCGCTCGACACTGCCGCCCGAGGTGTTCGGCCCGATGGTCCGGCAGCCGTCGACGCTGCCGCCCGACTCGCTGCGCGCGAACCTGAAGGAGGCGCGTGACCTGCTCGCGCAGGCCGGCTGGCATTACCGGGACGGCGCGCTGCGCGACGCGAACGGCACGCCGATGACGATCGAGATCATCGACGACCAGCCCGGCATGGACCGCCTGATCCTGCCGTACACGCAGGCGCTCGCGATGCTGGGCATCCACGCATACCTGCGCGAGATCGACAGTGCGGTCTACCTGAAGCGCCTCGACAATTTCGAGTACGACATGACGACGTACATCTACCTGCCCGTGACGATCCCGGGGGCGGAGCTGACGCGCCGCTTCGGCAGCGCGGCCGCGTCGCAGCCGGGCTCCGAGAACTATCCGGGCGTGAAGTCGAAGGCCGTCGATGCGCTGATCCGCGCGGCGCTCGCGGCCGACACGCTCGACGATCTCGAGACGGCCACGCACGCGCTCGACCGCGTGCTGATCAACCTGTACGCGCTGATCCCGCAGTACTACCTGCCGAATGCACGGATCGCGTACAAGGCGACGCTCGGCCACCCGGCGATCGTGCCGGATTCCTATCTGTACGAGGACTGGATCATCGACTACTGGTATGTGAAGCAGCCGGCGGCGAAACCCGCGCCGGCCGCCTGACGGAGGACCGACGATGCTGGCATACATACTCAGGCGATTGCTGCTGATGATCCCGACGTTGATCGGGGTGGTGACGATCACGTTCGCGGTCACGCAGTTCGTGCCGGGCGGCCCGGTCGAACAGGTGCTCGCGCAGTTGCGCCACGGCAGCGCGCGCGGCGGGGAGGCGGGCGGTGGAGGCGGCGGCTACCACGGCAGCCAGGGCGTCGACCCGCAGCAGATCGAACAGATCCGCAAGCAGTTCGGCTTCGACCGGCCGCCGCTCGAGCGCTACGTGTTGATGCTGAAAAGCTATGCAACGTTCGACCTCGGCCAATCCTATTTCGCGCACCGCAGCGTGTGGGCGGTCATCCGCTCGAAGCTGCCGGTGTCGATCACGCTCGGAATTTGGACGGTGATCCTCACGTATCTGGTGTCGGTGCCGCTCGGCATCGCGAAGGCGGTGCGCAACGGGTCGCGGTTCGACACCGTGACGAGCGTGCTGGTGCTGGCCGGCTACGCGGTGCCGGGCTTCGTGCTCGGTGTGCTGCTGCTGATGCTGTTCGGCGGCGGCACGTTCTGGCAGGTGTTCCCGATGCGCGGGCTCACGTCCGACAACTTCGACGACCTGACGCTGATCGGCAAGGCGCTCGACTACCTGTGGCACGTCGTGATGCCGGTGACGGCGTCGGTCGTCGGCAACTTCGCGATCGTCACGATCCTGACCAAGAACACGTTCCTCGAGGAAATCGGCCGGCAGTACGTGCTGACCGCACGCGCGAAGGGCGCGCCGGAGCGCGACGTGCTGTGGAAACACGTGCTGCGCAACGCGGCGATCCCGTTGCTCACCGGGCTGCCGGCCGCGTTCGTCGGCGCGTTCCTGAACGGCAACCTGCTGATCGAGACGCTGTTTTCGCTCGACGGCATGGGGCAACTGTCGTACGACTCGGTGATCCGCCGCGACTATCCGGTCGTGCTCGGCTCGCTGTTCCTGTTCACGCTGATCGGCCTGCTGACCAAACTCATCGCGGATATCTGCTATGTCCTCGTCGACCCCCGTATCCAGTTCAACCGCCTGGACCACTGACCAGGCGTGCGCCGCGTGCGCGGCCTCGCCGTCGCCGTGGCGGCGCACGTGGCTGCGCTTTCGCGCGCAGCCGCTCGGCTACTGGAGCCTCGTGATCTTCACGGTGCTGTTCGCGCTCAGCCTGGGTGCGGACCTGCTGTCGAACGACCGGCCGCTGATCGTGCGCTACGACGGGCACTATTACTTCCCGATCGTGAAGGACTATCCGGAGACCGCGTTCGGCGGCGACTTTCCCGCGATGACGAACTATCTCGATCCGTATATCCGCACGAAGATCGAGTCGCACGGCAATTTCGCGATCTATCCGCCGAACCGCTATCGCTACGACACGATCGACTATTTCGCGTCGCGGCCGTATCCGGCGCCGCCGTCGTCGAGCAACTGGCTCGGTACCGACCAGTTCGGCCGCGACGTGCTCGCGCGGCTGCTGTACGGGTTCCGGCTGTCGGTGCTGATGGCCTTCGCGCTGACCTTGTCGGGCGTGCTGGTCGGCGTGCTGACGGGCGCGCTGCAAGGCTTCTACGGCGGTCGCACCGATCTGGTCGGGCAGCGTCTGATCGAGATCTGGAGCGCGTTGCCGGACCTGTACCTGCTGATCATCTTCGCGTCGATCTTCACGCCGTCGCTGTGGCTGCTGTTCATCCTGCTGTCGATGTTCGGCTGGCTCGTGCTGTCCGACTACGTCCGCGCCGAATTCCTGCGCAACCGCGCGCTCGACTACGTGAAAGCGGCGCGCACGATGGGGCTCACGAACGCACAGATCATGTGGCGTCACGTGCTGCCGAACAGCCTCACGCCGGTGATCACGTTCCTGCCGTTCCGGATGAGCGCGGCGATCCTGTCGCTGACGAGCCTCGATTTCCTCGGCCTCGGCGTGCCACCCCCGACGCCGAGCCTCGGCGAGCTGCTGCAGGAGGGCAAGAACAACCTGGATGCGTGGTGGATCTCGATCGCGGCGTTCGCGGCGCTGGTGGTGACGCTGCTGCTGCTCACCTTCATGGGCGATGCGCTGCGCAACGCGCTCGACACGCGCACGCGCGGTTCGGCGTTCGGCGGAGGGCGATGATGACGAGACCGTTGCTGGAGATCGACGGGTTTTCCGCGCATTTCGGCGTGCACGCGGCCGTACAGGACCTGAGCCTGTCGATCGGCCGCGGCGAGCGGGTGGCGCTGGTCGGCGAGTCGGGGTCGGGCAAGAGCGTGACCGCACTGTCGATCCTGCGGCTCGCGCAGCAGGCGACGCTGTCGGGGCGGATGCTGTTCGACGGCGAGGATCTGCTCGCGAAGACCGAGCAGCAGATGCGCGGGATCCGCGGTGCCGATATCGCGATGGTGTTCCAGGAGCCGATGACGGCGCTCAATCCGCTGTATACGATCGGCAAGCAGATCGCCGAGAGCCTGCGGCTGCACGAGGGGCTGCGCCCGGGCGAAGCACGCGAGCGCGGGATCGCGCTGCTGCGGCGCACCGGGATTCCGGAGCCGGAGCGCCGCATCGACAGTTTCCCGCACCAGCTGTCGGGCGGGCAGCGGCAACGCGCGATGATCGCGATGGCGCTGGCGTGCCGGCCGCGGCTGCTGCTCGCGGACGAGCCGACCACTGCGCTCGACGTGACGGTGCGCCAGCAGATCGTCGACCTGCTGATCGAGCTGCAGGAGCAGGAGGCCGCCGCGCGCGGGATGGCCGTGCTGCTGATCACGCACGACCTGAACCTCGTGCGGCGCTTCGCGCAGCGCGTGGCCGTGATGGAGAAGGGCGTGCTGGTGGAGACCGACACGACCGCCGAATTGTTCGCGGCGCCGCAGCATCCGTATACGCGCCGGCTGCTCGACAGCGCGCCGCAACGGGCGGTCGAGCCGGTCGCCGCCGGCGCGCCGACGATCCTCGACGTGCGGCACCTCGCGGTCGACTACCGCATCGCGGCAAAGGGCTGGCGCTCGGTGCTCGGCAAGACGACGTTCCGCGCCGTGCACGACGTGCAGTTGAGCCTGAAGCGCGGCGAAACGCTCGGGATCGTCGGCGAGTCGGGCTCGGGGAAATCGACGCTCGCGTCGGCCGTGCTCGGCCTGCAGCGGCCGGCGTCGGGCGGGATCGAGGTCGACGGCATGCCGCTGGCGTCGCTGCGCACGACGCAGGGCCGGCGCACGCTGTACGGGCGCATGCAGGTGGTGTTCCAGGATCCGTTCGGCTCGCTGTCGCCGCGCATGACGGTCGAGCAGATCGTCGGTGAAGGGCTGGGCGTGCACCGGCCGCAGGTGAGCGGCGACGCGCGGCGGGCGCGGATCGCCGCGCTGCTGCAGGAGGTGGGCCTGCCGCCCGAGGCGATGCTGCGCTATCCGCACGAGTTTTCCGGCGGGCAGCGACAGCGGATCGCGATCGCGCGGGCGCTGGCGGTGGAGCCGGAACTGCTGGTGCTCGACGAGCCGACGAGTGCGCTCGACGTGTCGATCCAGAAGCAGGTGCTGAATCTGCTGACGAATCTCCAAAAGAAGTACAAACTCAGCTACCTGTTCATCACGCACGATCTGGCGGTGATGCGCGCGATGGCCCACCGGGTCATCGTGATGAAGGCGGGGCGCGTGGTCGAGGCGGGCGAGACGCTCGACGTGCTGCACGCGCCATCCCATCCGTATACGCGGGCGTTGCTCGCGTCGTCCATGCTGGCGCCGGCGCGCGGCCCGCAGGAGAGGCAAGAGAGAACCGATGATTGACGAGAACCGGGCGCCGGGCGCCCGAGCGGTGCAGGCTGCGCAGGCCGCACGTGCGTTACGCAGCGACGCCGATTTCTGGTCGTTGCGCATCGTCGACGAGACGATCGACGAGCATGCGGTGCGCAACGACGTCGCGCAGCCGTTTTCGCGCACGCGGGAGCGCGGCGCGATGCTGACGGCCTGGGCCGGCACCGGCGCGGGTTATGCGGCGACGCCCGACCTGTCCCCGGCCGGGCTGCAGGCGGCGCTCGACATCGCGACCGCGCGGGCACGGGCCAGCGCGCCGTGGGCGCTGGTCGATCATCGCCAGGCCACGCGACCGCAGGCGAGCGGCACGTATGCGTCGCCCGATGTCGATGCGGTGCTGCCGTCGCGCGCGGAATGGATCGAGCGTCTCGCACACGAATGCGCGGCGGCGAACCTCGGCGCGCGCATCGTCGAGCGCGCGGCGAGCGTGATGATCGTGCACACCGAGCAGTGTTACGTGACGAGCGACGGCGTGCGGATCGACCAGCGCTTCCGTTTCCTGATGCCCGAGCTGCAAGCCGTTGCCCATGGCGACGGCGACACGCAGACGCGCTCGCTTGGTCAATCGGGCACGCTGGCGCAGGGCGGCGTTGACGTGCTGGCACGCTACGGCTTCGACGGCGCCGGCGTTCGTGTTGCCGACGAGGCGCTGCAGTTGCTCGCCGCGCCGAACTGCCCGACCGGCCCGCGCGACCTGCTGCTGATGCCGGACCAGATGATGCTGCAGATCCACGAGTCGATCGGCCATCCGCTCGAACTCGACCGGATTCTCGGCGACGAGCGCAACTTCGCCGGATCGAGCTTCGTCAAGCCGGAGATGGTCGGCCACTATCAGTATGGCTCGCCGCTGCTGAACGTCACGTTCGATCCGGAGCCGGCCGCCGAAGCCGCGTCCTACGCGTTCGACGACGACGGCACGCCGGCGCGCAAGCAGTACCTGATTCGCAACGGCGTGCTCGAACGGCTGCTCGGCGGGGCGCTGTCGCAGCAGCGCGCGGGCCTGCCGGGCGTGGCCAACTCGCGCGCGTCGAGCTGGAACCGCGCGCCGATCGACCGGATGGCGAACCTGAACGTCGAACCCGGCGACCAGTCGCTCGACGCGCTGGTCGCGGGCACCGAGCACGGGATCCTGATGCGCACCAACACGTCCTGGTCGATCGACGACCACCGCAACAAATTCCAGTTCGGCTGCGAATTCGGGCAACTGATCGAGAACGGCCGGCTTACGCAGGTCGTCAAGCGCCCGAACTACCGCGGCATCTCCGCCCAGTTCTGGCGCAGCCTGCGTGCGGTCGGCGATGCGAGCACGTTCGGCATCTACGGCACGCCTTACTGCGGGAAGGGCGAACCCGCGCAGATCATCCGTGTCGGCCACGCCGCGCCGGCCTGCGTGTTCGCCGGCGTCGACGTATTCGGAGGCGCGTGATGACGGGATTCGATCCGATGGCACGCCGCGCCGGCATCGACTGGCACGCGCATTTCACCCGGCTCGCCGACGACGCGCAACGGCTGACGACGCCGGCCGAAACCGTCCTGCTCGGTTTCTCCAGCGAAACGTCCGACTTCATCCGCTTCAATGGCGGCAAGATCCGCCAGACCGGGCGCGTCACGCAGGGGCGGCTGTCCGTGCGGCTCGTCGACGGGGCGCGGCAGGCGCACTCGGCGCTGACCGTCTGCGGCGATCCGGCGGCCGACCTGCGCGAACTGGCGGACGCGCTGGCCGTGCTGCGCGACGGCCTGCGCGATGCGCAGGACGATCCGCACCTGCTGTTCGATACCTCGTCGTGGGTGCAGGAAACGCGCCGCACCGGGCGCCTGCCGGAGGCAGACGGGCTCGCGCGAATCGTGGCCGAATGCGCGCGCGGGCTCGACTTCGTCGGCTTTTACGCGGGCGGCACGCTGGCGCGCGGCTTCGCATCGTCGACCGGCAGCCGCGGCTGGTACGAGGTCGAGAATTTCAACTTCAGCTGGTCGCTGTACGACCCGAGCGGACGGGCGATCAAGACCGTCTATGCGGGCGACGACTGGAGCGATGCGGCGTTCGCGGCCAAGGTCGACGCGGCCGCCGCGCGGCTGCCCGTGCTCGGCCGCACGCCGAAGGCGCTTGCGCCCGGGCGCTACCGAGCGTATTTCGCGCCGGACGCCGTCCACGAGATGACGAGCCTGCTCGGCTGGAGCGGCTTTTCGGCGCGCGCGCTGGCGAGCGCCCGCAGCCCGTTGCATCGCCTGTACACCGGCGAGGTCGCGCTCGATCCGCGCGTGTCGATCACCGAGGATTTCTCGCTGGGCATCGCGCCGGCGTTCAACGCCGACGGCTACCGGCGCGACAGCGTGCCGCTCGTCGTCGAAGGGCGGGGCGCCGGGCAGCTCGTATGTGCACGCACCGCGCGCGAGCAAGGGGGCACGCCGAACGGCGCGGACAACGGCGAATCGCCGCAGTCGCTGACGATCGCGGGCGGCACGCTCGCCGATGCCGACGTGCTGGCCGCGCTCGACACGGGGCTCTACGTCGGCAACCTCTGGTACCTGAACTTCTCGGACCCGATCGCGTGCCGGATGACGGGGATGACGCGGTTCGCGACGTTCTGGGTCGAAGGCGGCCGCATCGTCGCGCCGGTCGACGCGATGCGGTTCGACGACAGCTTCTACCGGCTGTTCGGGTCGGAGCTCGAGCAGCTCGGCGCGGCACCGGCGCTGCTCGCGAGCGACGACACGTACGGCGAGCGGGCCACCGGAGGCGCGCAGCTGCCGGGGCTGCTCGCGCGGTCGTTCGAGCTCACGCTGTAGCGCGTTCGCCGACACTCGCCGATGCCGTCATTCTTCATCGACCGTCCGGTATTTGCGTGGATCGTCGCGCTCGCGATCGTCGTCGCGGGCGTGCTGGCCATTCCGCAGCTGCCGATCGCGCAGTATCCGCGCCTGGCGCCGCCGCGGGTCGTGATCACCGCGTCCTATCCGGGCGCGTCGACCGAGACGGTCGATGCCGACGTCGGCAGCATCATCGAGGAGAGCCTCGACGGCGCCGACGGGCTGCTGTACTACGAGACGAGCAGCGACGGCCACGGCAACCTTGAGATCGACGTGACGTTTTCGCCGAGCACCGATCCGGACATTGCGCTCGTCGACGTCAACAACCGGTTGAAGCAGGTCGAGCCGCGGCTGCCGCAGCAGGTCGTCCAGCAGGGGATCGGCGTGTTCAAGGCGGCGAACACGTTCCTGATGCTCGTCACGCTGACGTCGACCGACGGCACGCGCGATTCCGCGCAGCTCGGCGATTACCTGAACCGCTACGTGCTGCGCGAGCTGAAGCGCGCGCCGGGCGTCGGCGCGGCCGAGCTGTGGGATGCCGACGAGGCGCTGCGGGTCTGGCTCGATCCGGTCAAGTTGCGCGA
The DNA here is from genome assembly GCF_902499335.1 of Burkholderia lata. Taxonomy (GTDB): domain Bacteria; phylum Pseudomonadota; class Gammaproteobacteria; order Burkholderiales; family Burkholderiaceae; genus Burkholderia; species Burkholderia lata_B. The sequence goes on from NZ_CABVQK010000002.1 coordinate 429,962, forward strand.
ATACGATCTCGGCGCCGATGACGTGATCGCGGCGATCAGCGCACAGAATGCGACGGTCACGGCCGGCGCGATCGGCGATGCGCCGTTCGTGCGCGGCCAGCAGCTCACCGCGACGGTCGTGGTCAAGGGCCAGCTTACGTCGCCCGAGGAGTTCGGCCGGATCGTGCTGAAGTCGAAACAGGACGGCTCGGTGGTGCGTGTGGCCGACGTCGCGCGCGTCGAGATCGGCCGCGACGACTATTCGTTCTATTCGCGACTGAACGGCCGGCCCGCCGCGACGGTCGGCATTCAGCTCGGCCCGCGCGGCAACGCGCTCGAAACGTCGAATGCGATCCGCGCGCGGCTCGCCGAGCTGTCGCGGACATTGCCGCCGGGCGTCGCGGTCGAGATTCCGTTCGACGGCGCGCATTTCGTCAAGATCGCGATCCACGAAGTCGTGCTGACGCTCGTCGAGGCCGTCGTGCTGGTGTTCTGCGTGATGTGGCTGTTCCTGCGCGACCTTCGCTACACGCTGGTGCCGACCGTCGTGATTCCGGTCACGCTGATGGGCGCGTTCGTCGCGATGTGGGCGTTCGGGCTGTCGATCAATGTCTTCACGATGTTCGGCCTCGTGCTGGCGATCGGCATCCTGGTCGACGATGCGATCGTCGTCGTCGAGAGCGTGCACCGTGTGATGGAGGAGGGCGTGTCGCCGCGCGATGCCACGCGCCGGGCCATGAAGCGGATCGGCGGGGCGATCGTCGGCGTGACCGCGGTGCTGACCGCCGTGTTCGTGCCGATGGCGTTTTTCCCGGGCAGCGTCGGCGGCATCTACCGGCAATTCGCGGTCGCGATGATCGCGTCGATGCTGGTGTCGTCGTTCATGGCGCTGTCGCTCACGCCCGCGCTGTGCGCGAACCTGCTGAAGCCGGTCGCGCGACACGACGGCGGCGCCGGCCGAGCGCGGCGACGCGGCATCGGCGCGCGCCTGGCCGACCGGTTCGGTGCAGCCTTCGCGCGCGCCGAAACCGGTTATCGCCGCGTTGCCGTGTTTGCCGTGCGCCGTACCGGCATGGTCGCGGCCGTCTATGCGGCGCTCGTGATCGGATGCGGGCTGCTGTACTGGATGATGCCGGGCGGCTTCCTGCCGACCGAGGACCAGGGGCAACTGCAGGTGATGATCCAGTTGCCGGCGGGCGCCACGCAGGCGCGCACGCTCTCGGTCGTCGAGCGAGTGGAGGCGATCCTGCACGGAGAGCCCGCGATCGCGAACGTGACGAGCGTGATCGGCTGGAGTTTCGCGGGCAGCGGGCAGAACGTCGGGATGGCGTTCGTGGAACTGAAGGACTGGGCGAAGCGCGACGTCGACGCAATGGCGTTGCGCGACCGGCTCAACGGGCGTTTCGGCGCGATCCTCGACGGCGACGTCGAGGCGGCGCTGCCGCCTTCGGTGCGCGGCATCGGGCACTCCGACGGCTTCACGTTCCGGCTCGAGGATCGCGGCGGGGTCGGGCTCGACGCGTTGAAAGCGGCTCGCGAGCAGCTTGCCGAACGCGCGAAGGCGGATCCGTCGCTCTCGGCCGTGCATTTCGAAGACCTGCCGGACGCGCCGCGTATCGAACTCGATGTCGATCGCGCGAAAGCGTATGCGCTCGGCGTGCCGTTCGAGCGGATCGCGGGGCTGCTGGGCGGCACGTTCGGCTCGAACTACATCAACGATTTCCCTGCGTCGGGACGGATGCGGCGGGTGATCATCGAGGCCGATCCGGTCGCACGCGCGACCGATACGCAACTGATGGCGCTGACCGTTCCGAACCGCACCGGCGACATGGTGCCGCTGTCGGCCATCGCCGCGCCGCACTGGACGATCGGGCCGGTGATGCTGAACCGGTACGACGGTTATCCTTCGCTCGACATCAGCGGCCGGGCGGCGACCGGCACCAGTTCCGGCGCGGCGATGGCGGAGATGGAGCGGCTTGCCGGTGCGCTGCCGGCCGGGATCGGTTTCGACTGGGTCGATGCGGCGCGCGAGGAGCAGGTCGCCGCGCGCCAGACGCCGCTGCTGGTCGGATTGTCGGTGCTCGCGGTCTTCATGGCGCTGGCTGCGTTGTACGAAAGCTGGACGATTCCGCTGTCCGTGCTGACGATCGTGCCGCTCGGCATGATCGGCGCGATCGCGGCGGCGCTCGCGCGCGGGATGCCGAACGACGTGTATTTCAAGGTCGGGATGATCACCGTGGTCGGGCTGGCGGCGAAGAACGCAATCCTGATCGTGCAGTACGCACGCGATCTCGCCGGGCACGGCGTGCCGTTGCGGCAGGCGGTGGTCGATGCGGCCGCTGCGCGTTTCCGGCCGATCGTGATGACGTCGATGGCTTTCTTGCTGGGCGTCGTGCCGCTGGTGCTGGCGACGGGCGCGGGGGCGGAAAGCCGGCGCTCGATCGGCACGGGCGCGTTCGGAGGTGTGCTGGCGGCGACGGTGTTCGGGCTCGTGTTCGCGCCGGTGGCGTTTCGGGTCGTAGCCTCGGTTGGGCGACGCGGACGGCGGGTGGCGGTGGCGAAGCGGGATGATCGGCACGCGGAGGTGGTGGGGGAGTGATGCCGCTCCGCTAGGTGATTTTCGTGCGTTGCATTTGATTAAATGCGGTTGTCGTGCAGACGACTCAACTAAAGGAAACGGACTCAGACCATGTCCTACGTTCTGTATTACTCGCCCGGTGCGGCAAGCATGGCCGTGCACTGGATGCTGATCGAACTCGGCGTGCCGTTCGAAACGCGCTTCGTCGATATCGATTCGGGTGCGCAGCATGCGCCCGAGTACCTGCGGTTGAATCCCGCCGGCCGAGTACCGACGCTGGTCGTCGACGGCAAACCGCGGACCGAATCTGCCGCGTTGTTGATGCTGCTCGCCGAACGTCATCCGGAGCCGGGCCTGGCTCCGCATCCGGGTGCGCCCGAACGTGCCGAGTGGTTCGAGACGATGATCTATCTCGCCAATTCCGTATTGCCGGCGATGCGAAACTGGTTTTATGCGGAGACGGACGGCGATCCGCGATGCGCTGAAATGGTGAAGGCGTTTTCGCGCGGGCAAGTCGAGGAATCGATGGCGCATCTCGACAATCTGCTGTCGGACGGTCGTTCGTACCTGATCAACGATCGGTTGAGCACGGTCGACTTCCTGGCGCTGATGCTCATGCGCTGGACGCGCAACATGCCGCGCCCGGCAACGACGTGGCCGAATCTGGCGCGCTATATCCACGAGCTTCGCGGGAGGCCGACGTTTCTGGAATTGAATGCGCGCGAAGGGTTGACCGAGTGGATGAATCCGGTTTCCTGAGCGTTTCGAGGGCGCTCAAAAGTGCGGCAGCGGCCGGTTGGGGGCTGCTTGCCGTGGGGTTGGGCGGAGAAATATCGCATTTGACATAATCATCATTATCGATAGTTTATGTGTAGGTCCCAAGTTCAGATGTCGCGTTTCCGCTAAATAAAAATGTCGTGTTTTGGCCTGTAGGTTGATCGTCTGCACCCTTGGGAGCGCCGGCGATGAACGCGACTGGGACGATCACCATGACGATGCGCGAACTGGACCGATTCAAGGTCATTCAGGACGTGGCGGACGGCAAGTTCAAGCCATGACGTACAGCGGAACGCATTAGCCACCCATCGCGGGAAAATTCTTCGCGGTTTCCAGTCGTGTGCGGCGTACAAGGAGCCGGGAAATCGTACTGGATCGACCGGCATGCGTATGCGTACCCACCGTGCATCTGCTTCGACGCCGCGTCGCCCGGCACGATACACAGCAAGGCGATCATCGATATCGCCCGTCGACACAATGCGGAAGCTCATGCGATCTGGATTGACGTTCCGATGGATATCGCAAAGGAACGGAACGCGCAGAGGCCGGCGGATCAGCGCGTCCCCCATGCGAGTATTGAAAGCGCCGCCTCGCTCTTTGAACCGCCGGCCGTTGAACGTTGAAAAAGGATTTGCGTTGATTACCCGCATCCAGGGCGACTGACTTCAAGCCGCAGATTCGTCACGAACGCCGTCCACGGCTTGCATGACGGCCGGACCACGAGTGCCCGCGATGCGTGCAACCGAATGCACCCCACTTGGATCTGCAACCAGCTCACTCACCCCCGCTACACCACCCCACCCGGCAACTACCACTACTGCCAGTACCTCCCCCGTCCTTGCCCCCGTACTCTTGTCGGCATCGCTGGCGCGCCGTCCGAGGCCGCGCCGCTTCGACCGGAGACACGACAGATGCCATTTGACTGGACGCAGGAACAGCATGCGACGCTCGCGCGCTTTCGCGACATCGGCACGGAGATCGCCGCCGCGGAGCGCGACACCCGCGCGCCTGGCGGATTCGATGCAGCCGGCTGGACCCGGCTTGGTCAGGAAGGACTGTGGGACATGATCGTGCCGGAGACGTACGGCGGCGACGGTCACGGCTGGTGGCACTTTTCCGCGGCGCTCGAAGGGCTCGCATCGTCGATTCGCCGCCCGGCGCTGCTGCTGTCGGTAATCGCGCAGGCCGGGATGGTGCGCGCGCTCGAACGCTACGGTACGGCAACCCAGCAGGACTGCTATTTCGGCGCGATCCTGCGCGGCGAACTGAGCGCGACGGCGATCGCCGAACCGGGCACCGGCACCGACGTGCGCAGCATTGCGACGAAGCTGGTCGAGCACGGCGACGGCTACCGGCTGACCGGCAGCAAATTCAACATCGCGCACGCGCCGCTCGCGCGCTTCATCCTCGTCGTCACGCGCATCGAGACGCTTGGCCGGCGCAATACCGCGCTCGTGATCGTCGATCGCGACCAGCCGGGCATGACCGTCGCCGAACCCGACCGCAAGCTCGGCCTCGACGACCTGCCCACCGGCGCGCTGCACTTCGACGACTGTCCGATCACGCGCGGCCAGTTGCTGGGCGAACCGGGCGCCGGGCTCGGCAACCTGATCGACATCATTTCGCTCGGCCGCCTCTACTACGGCCTCGTCGCCGCGCAGGTGACGGCGCCGTATCTGCGCGACGCGATCGGCTATTGCCGCGAGCGCCGCAGCTTCGACAGCACGATCGACGCGCACCAGTACGTGCAAGGCCGTCTCGTCGACCTGCAGATCGGCATCGAGCGCGGCACGTGGCTCGCGCGCGGCGCGCTCGCGCAGTTGCTGACGGACCACCCGCAAGCGCTGATGACCTGCTCGATCGCGAAGCTGGTCGGCGCGCAGGATCTCGTCGACGGCGCGCTCGGCCTCGTGCGGCTGTACGGCAGCCTCGGCTACCAGGCCGGGCCGGTGGCCGCATTCGCGTCGGACGCATTGGGCTTCATGAGCGTCGGCGGTACCGAGGAAATGCATCGCAAGAACATCTTCAACCAGATGATGCGCGCCGGCTGAACACCCGCGCCATCGATACGCGTACCACGCGCTCTACAGGAATCCACGCATGACAACGACCCACCGACGCCCTTCCCGCCTGCGCCGCTCCTGGCTGTTCCTCGCCGGCGCCGATCACGATGCGCTCGTCGCCGGCGCCGCGAGCGGCGCGGACGTATTGATCCAGGAACTCGAAACCTTTACGCCGCCCGACCGTCGTCCGGCCGCGCGCGAACTCAGCGAGCGCGTGCTCGCGGGCTGGCGCGATGCCGGCATCCTCGCATCCGTACGCGTGAACCCGCTCGATGCGGGCGGCATCGACGACCTGCGGGCCGCGATGCGCGGCCGGCCGGACATCGTGATGATGTCGTACGTCGCGACGCCCGAGCAGGTCGTCGCGCTCGACGAAGCCGTCACGCGTTTCGAGCGCGAATACGATATCGCGCCCGGCTCGACCGAACTGGTGCCGAACATCGAGACGACGCTCGGGCTCGTGAACACGATGGCGATCGCGCGTTCGAGCCCGCGCGTGTCGGCCGTACTGGTCGCGACCGAGGACATGGTGGCCGACATGGGGGCCGAGCGCACCCGCGCGGGCCGCGAACTCGACTATGTGCGCTCGCGCTTTCGCGTGGAATGCGCGGCGGTCGGCGTCACCGCGATCGACTGCCCGTACAGCTATGCCGACAACGAAGGCGCGGAGCTCGACATGCGCGTGTCGCGCGGCCTGGGATACCAGGCCAAGGCGATCGTCAACAGGCAGTTCGTGCCGGTCGTCAATCGCGTGCTGACGCCGACGGCCGACGAAGTCACCCTCGCCCGCCGCGTGATCGACGCGTTCGACACCGCACGGCGCGAATCCGGCGGCCGCCGAGTGGCCGCGGCCGTCGTCGACGGTTTCCTCGCGGAAGTCCCCGACTATCTCGCCGCGCATCGGCTGATCGCCCGCGCGACGCAATTCGGCATCGCCTGAGGCCAGTCATGGATACGATCGCAACGCGCCTGAAGGCGTTGAAAACCCTCGCGCATGCGGCGCCGCACGTTCCGGCCGAGAATTGGCCCGACACGCCGCAAGCGCAATTCGAACGCTGGCTCGACGAGGCCGTTACCGCGGGCGCCGTCGAACCGCAGGTGATGACGCTGTCGACGGTCCGCCCTGACGGCCGGCCCGATGCGCGCTCCGTCGTACTGCTGAACGTCGACGCGCGCGGCTGGCATTTCGCGGGGAGCACGCGCAGCCCCAAGGGGCGCCAGATCGAAAACCGGCCGTTCGCCGCGCTGACGTTCTATTGGCCGGCGATCGCGAGCCAGGTCCGCCTGAGCGGCCCGGTCGAGCGGCTGCCGGCCGCCGAAGGCCGCGCGGATTTCGCGGGCCGCCCCGAGCGTTCGCGCGCAAGCATCCTCGCCGGCCGGCAAAGCGAACGGCTCGACGATCCCGCCGACCTGACGCGCGCGATCGACGTGCAGCTCGAGCGGCTGGCTGCCGATCCGGCGCTCGTATCGGACGACTGGCACCTGTACACGCTCGCGCCGGACGAAGCCGAATTCTGGCGCGCCGACAGCGCGCGCCGCTTCGCGCGGCAGGCGTACCGTCGTGACGGTCAGCGCTGGGAACGGTGCGCGCTATGGCCTTGAAGTCCGCCGCACACCCGTCGCAGCCGGGCGGCACCCTGCATGAGCGAATCAACGGCCAACTGCACGACGACACGCGGCTCATGCACGCGGGCCGCGACAGCGCGGCCTGGCACGGCTTCGTCAATCCGCCCGTCTATCACGCGTCGACCGTGCTCAGCCCGACGGTGTCCGATCTGCTGAACCGCACGCAGCCGTATATCTACGGCCGCCGCGGCACACCGACGACCGACGCGCTCGAGCGCGCGGTGACGAGCCTCGAAGGCGGCGCCGGTGCAGTGCTGTGCCCGTCGGGTTTGTCCGCGTGCACGCTTGCGCTGCTGTCGTGCCTGAAGCCTGGCGATCACCTGCTGATGACCGCGTCGGTCTACGGCCCGGTGCGTCATGCGTGCGAAGGCGTGCTCGCACGGCTCGGCGTCGAGACGACCTGGTACGACGGCAGCACGCCCGTCGCGGCCGCATTCCGTGCGAACACGCGCGCGCTGTACATCGAAGTGCCGGGTTCCTACACGTTCGACATGCACGATATCCCCGCGCTCGTCCGGCTTGCGCAGGCGCACGGCGCGCTGGTCATCGCGGACAACAGCTGGGCCACGCCCCTCTTCTTCCAGCCGCATGCATTCGGCATCGACCTGTCGATCCAGGCCGGCACCAAGTATCTGGTCGGGCATTCCGATGCGATGCTCGGCACCGTATCGGCCAGTGAACGCGCGTGGCCCGCGTTGAAGCAACTGCATGGCGATCTCGGACTGTGCGCAGGCCCCGACGACGTCTATCTCGCGCTGCGCGGGTTACGCACGCTCGGCGTGCGGCTGCGACAGCACCAGCGCAATGCGCTTGCGGTCGCGACCTGGCTTGAAGCGCGCCCCGAAGTGCAGCGCGTGCTGTATCCGGCCCTGCCCGGCGACGACGGACATGCACTGTGGCGCCGCGATTTCCGTGGCGCGTCGGGGTTGTTCTCGGTCGTGCTGCAGCCTGCATCGCCGCAAGCGGTTGAAGCATTTCTCGACCACCTCGGGCTGTTCGGGCTCGGCTATTCGTGGGGCGGCTACGAGAGCCTCGCGTTGCCGTTCGAACTGGACGCACACGGCCTCGCGGCACGCTGGCCGGCCGACAGCCGCGGCGTACGCCTGCATATCGGCCTCGAGGACCCGGACGACCTGATCGCCGATCTTGCGGCCGGTCTCGATCGCTATGCGGCGTGCGCGCGGCAGGCCACCGCTTGCGAGGATGCCGCGCGATGCTGACCGTCTGGGGCCGCCGCACGTCGTTCAACGTGCAGAAGGTGTTGTGGCTGATCGGCGAGCTGGGCGTGCCGTACCGGCACATCGCGGCCGGCGGCGAACACGGCTCGCTGCAGACGCCCGCGTTCGCGGCGCTGAATCCGACGTGCCGGATTCCGGTGATCGACTGGGATGGCGACGTCGTGTGGGAATCGCACACGATCCTGCGCTATCTCGCGGCGCGCGTGCCGAACAATCCATTCTGGTGCCGCGACGTGTTCGCCCGTTCGCGCGCGGAGCGCTGGATGGACTGGTCGCAGACCGCGCTCGAACCCGACGTGATGACCGGGCTGTTCTGGGCGCTCGTGCGAACGCCGCCCGAGCGGCGCGACGACGCGCTCGTGCGCGACAAGGCCGCACGCAGCGCGACGCATTTCCAGTTGCTCGACCGGCTGCTGTCGGCCCAGCCTTTCCTTGGCGGTGCGACGCCCGGCCTGGCCGACATTCCGGCCGGCGCGACGCTGTTCCGCTATTTCTCGCTCGACGTCGAGCGGCCGCCGTTGCCGCACGTCGAGGCCTGGTACGCACGCCTGTGCCGACGGCCCGCCTATCGCGAACAGGTGATGGTGTCGTTCGACGCATTGCGCGGCCAGCCGGGCTGACTGCCTGCGTGACGACTGTCACGGCCTCACGAACTCACGACCCTTTCAACACGACATGACGCACTCCGCCCTTCGTCCTATCCTGATCGTCCTGCATCGCGAGCAGTCGAGCCCTGGCCGGATCGGCCGGCTGCTGGCCGCCCGCGGCCATCCGCTCGACATTCGCCGTCCGCCGCTCGGCGATCCGCTGCCGGCGACGCTGGCCGACCATGCGGGCGCCGTGGTGTTCGGCGGTCCGATGAGCGCGAACGACGGCGATCGCTGGATTCAGGACGAGATCGACTGGATCGGCGTGCCGCTGCGCGAAGCCGCGCCCTTTCTCGGTGTCTGCCTCGGCGCGCAGATGATGATCCGCCACCTGGGCGGCCGCGTGAGCGCGCATTGTGACGGGCGCGCGGAAATCGGCTATTGGCCGATCGCCGCGACACCCGCCGGCCGGCGGCTCGGATCATGGCCGTCGCACGTCTACCAGTGGCATCGCGAGGGCTTCGAGCGCGTCGCCGGGCTCGAGATCCTCGCGACCGGCGAGCATTTCGAGAACCAGGCCGTCCGCTACGGGCCGCGCGCATATGGCGTCCAGTTCCATCCGGAAGTGAGCTATCCGATGATGCGGCGCTGGAGTACGGCCGCCGCGCACAAGCTGTCGGCGCCCGGTGCGCAGGATCTCGCGACGCAGGCACGTGAAGGCCGGCGGCACGACCGCGCGACGGCCGCGTGGCTCAGCGCGTTTCTCGACCGCTGGCTCGACGATGCACCCGCATCAGGTCGGCACCGTCACGTCGGAGATGCTGATCAGCCCCCACTCGACCGCACGCAGCACGGCTTCATGCCGACGTGACACGTTGAACTTGCGGCGGATGTTCATGAAGTGGAAATTGATGCACGACTCGGTCACGTTCAGGATGTGGCCGATTTCCCACGAGGTCTTGCCGGCCGCGTGCCAGCGCAGGCATTCGACTTCCCGCCGGCTGAGCCGCGGCACGCTGTCGGGCGGTGCATGGCAGCGCGTGCCGGCGATCGCTTCGCACGCGACGTCGCGCAGCAGCGTCAGCGCCGCGAGGTGGCGGTCGCAGTGCTCGCGCGTGGCGGCAAGCTCGTCCGTGCTCGCACACAACAGCATGCCGACTTCCCCCTTCGCGCCGCGCACGGGCAGCACGACGCCGCTGCGCATGCCGTACGCGGCCGCCGCTTCGTAACACGGGCGCTGCTCCGGCAGCGCGAACAGTGCGTCGTCCCAGACGAGCGGCAGTGCCGAACGGAAGCAATGCCGCAGCATCGGGTCGACGCGGTCGAACTGGCGCTGCCGGTACAGCGCCGTCCAGCCGGGCACGCCGCTGCTCCACTTGCGTGCGAGATCGAACGACGCGCCGGTAAACGGCAACACGATCAGCACGACCTTGTCGAACCCCATTCCGGCGGCTGCGTCGGTCATTCTCTGCCATGACGCGTCCGTGTCGCCGGGTACCAACCATTTCAGACAATCCAGTCCATTCATACAAGCCACCCCGTTCGTTTAGTTGGAATCTGCATTCAGGCGGACTTGCGCAATCGGTTCGAGACGTTGCGCGCGAACGGGCCGCGCTAGACCGCCTCAGCCAGACGTCGCCGGCCTGCCTGCTTCGCGTCGTCGAGCGAAGCCGTCACGTCGAACGGAATGCCGAACGCCTTTTCGATGCCGGACGCGTTCGCGATGGCCGCTTCACGTTCGGCCGGGTCCGGTTCGATCGTGATCAGCGCACGGCAGACCGCAGCGAGCGCGGCGCGGTTTTGCTTGAGCCACATGCCGCGTTCCTTGCGGTCGTCGTGCCCTTCATTGGGGCGGGCCGGCGGAAAGATCATGACAAACGGCTCGCCGTGCCGCATCAGCACATGCATGTCGTCGAGCCAGCGCTCCGCGTAGCCGGTGGATGCAATCGCGTCGTTGCGCACGACGACGAACGGAAATTCCGTGACGTCGAACACGGCGAGCGTCGTCAGGTCGGACGGCATGGCGCCAGCGTGGTGGGTAGGCATTGGGTCAACCTCCATCGAATTGAACAGCATGGGTTGGAACGGGCCGTGCAGCGCCCGCTTCATCGTTTCGCGGCGGCACCGGGGCCGAACGGCGGACGGGCGAGCCAGACCACCGCGATCACGGCGAGATACACGCAGCCGAGCGCGAACGAAATGTCGTTGAACGAGATCTGGTACGCCTGCGCGTCGACCAGGTTGCCCAGCAGCGTCGCCGCGCGTTGCGGATCGCCGCCGCCGAGCTGCGCGACTTCGGCCCGCACGGCCGGATCGAATGCGCTCACGTGCTCGCTGAGCTGCGCGTGGTGCACGATTGCGCGCCGGTCCCACAGGAACGACGTGATCGACACCGCGAAGCTCGCGCCGAGCGTGCGCAGGAACGTCGACAGGCCGGAGCCGGCAGCGATCTCGTCCGGCTTCAGGTCGGACAGCAGGATGCTGTTGATCGGCATGATGAACAGCGCGAGGCCGAGACCCTGCAGCAACTGGATCAGCGCGATGTGCGTGAAGTCGATGTCGGGCACGAAACCCGCGCGCAGGAACGACGACGTGCCGAGGATCGCGAATGCGCAGCACACGAGCACGCGCATGTTGAAGCGCGGCGCGTACTTGCCCATGAACGGCGTCATCAGCACCGGGATCACGCCCATCGGCGCGACGGCGAGCCCGGCCCAGAACGCCGTGTAGCCGAGCGTGCGCTGCAGCCATTGCGGCACGATCACGTTGACCGCGAAGAACGCCGAATACGCGAGCACGAGCGTCAGCGTGCCGGCCGCGAAATTGCGATGCGCGAAGAGCCGCAGGTTCACGATCGGGTTCGGTTCGTTGAGCTCCCAGATCAGGAACAGCGCGATGCCGAACGCGGCGACCACCGACATCACGACGATGAACGTCGAATTGAACCAGTCGGCTTCATTGCCCTTGTCGAGCACGATCTGCAGCGCACCGACGCCGACGATCAGCGCGGCGAGGCCGACATAGTCGACGCGCGCGGCAACCGTCGTCTCGACGCGTGCACGCATCTGGGCGAACACGCACATCGCGGCGAACACGCCGATCGGCAGGTTGATCAGGAACGCCCAGCGCCACGAATAATGCTCGGTGACCCAGCCGCCGAACACGGGCCCCGCGATCGGTGCGACGACGGTGACCATCGCGATCATCGATAGCGCGAAGCCGCGCCGCTGCGGCGGATAGATCGACAGCATCAACGCCTGCGTGGTCGGGATCATCGGCCCCGCCACCAGGCCCTGCAGCGCGCGGAACGCGATGAGTTGCGGCAGGTTCTGCGCGAGGCCGCACAGGAGCGACGCGAACGTGAACGCGAGCGTCGCCCACACGAACAGCCGCACCTGCCCGACGCGCTTGACGAGAAACCCGGTCAGCGGCAGCGCGATCGCGTTGCTGACCGAGAACGTCGTGACGACCCACGCGCTCTGCGTCGTGCTCACGCCGAAGTTGCCGGCGATCGTCGGCAGCGACACGTTCGCGACGGTGCCGTCCAGCACCTGCATGAAGACCGCGAGCGCGAGGCCGAAGGTCGTGAGCCCGACGCTCGACGGACGAAAGCCGCTGTCGGCGGCTGCCATCGGGCCGCTCATCGCACCGCCTCCGCGCGCACGGCCGCCGGCAGGTTCGCATGGATGACATCGGCGATCAGGCTGTCGGCGCGCGCGAGTTCGTCACGGTACACGTCGGTGCGGAATACCGGTGCGCGCTGTTCGCGATGCGACAGCATGGCGCCGCTGCGGTCGTGCTGGTCGACGCGTGCGTGCATCGACAGGCCGATGCGTAGCGGATGCGCGTCGAGCTGAGCCGGATCCGTCAGTTCGATGCGGACCGGCAGCCGCTGCACGATCTTGATCCAGTTGCCCGTTGCGTTCTGCGCAGGCAGCAGCGAGAACGCGCTGCCGGTGCCGACGCCGAGGCTCTGCACGCGGCCGGTATAGCGCACCGCGTCGCCGTACAGGTCGGCGGTCAATTCGACCGGCTGTCCGATTCGCATGTGTTCGAGCTGTTTCTCGGTGAAGTTCGCGTCGACCCACAGCTCGCGCAGCGGCACGACCGCAAGCAGCGGCACGCCGGGCGACACGCGCTGCCCGACCTGCACCGTCCGCTTCGCGACATAGCCGGTGACGGGCGCGACGACGTTGGTGCGTGCATGCGCGAGGTAGGCGGCCCTCAGCCGTTCGGCTGCGGCCTGCACATCCGGGTGCGACGCGACCGCGGTGTCGTCGATCAGCGCCTTGCTCGTCTGGTGCTGCTCGCTCAACGTCGCGAGCGTGCTTTGCGCGGCCGCGTATGCGCTTTGCGCCGACGTCAGCGTGTCGCGTGCATGCGCGAGTTCCTCGCGTGAAATCGCGCCGGAGCGGCCGAGATCCTCGCGGCGGCTGTAGTCGGCCTTCGCCTTGTCGAGTGCGGTGCGGCGCGTATCGAGTTCGGCGCGTGCGCCGTCGATGCTGTTCGCCAGCCCGCGCTCGTTGCTGTACAGGCCGCGCACCTTGCGCACCGTTGCCGCGAGATCGGCCTGCGCGGTCGCGAGCGCGATCTGCGCGTCGCTCGGGTCGAGACGGACGAGCGGCGTGCCGGCGCGTACGAGGTTGCCGTCGTCGGCGTCGATCGACACGACTGTGCCCGTCACCTGCGGCGTCAGCTCGACGACGTTGCCTTGCGCGTACGCGTTGTCGGTGGATTCGTACCAGCGGCCGACGATCACGTACCAGATGCCCCAGCCGATGATGCCGAGCGCGAACACGGCGATGAGCGCGCGCACCAGGTGCTTGCGCCGCGCCGGCGGTGGCGGCGTCGCGGGCGCGGCACCGCCCGGTGCCGGTTGTGGGCGGGCATCAGGCCCACCTGGCCCGCCCGGCGCGCGCGGCGCAGCGGTGTGGTCGGCCGCCGGCTGCTGGCGGGCGCTGGCGGGATCGGCGGTGGCGGGTCGCGCGGGAGTCTGCAGGGAGTTGTCGCTGCTCATGGTTCGATGTCAAGGACGTTGGGAAGGAGTGGCGGCAAGCGCGGCGTCGTCCGGCTCGGCGCGGAAGCCGCCGCCGAGCGCGGCGACGAGCTGCAGCGACTGGTCCGCGCGCTGCGCGCGCAGCGCGGCGACCTCGCGGCTCGCGACCAGCAGTTGCTGGCGCACGACGAGCGCGTCGAGGTAGCTGCCGACGCCGGCGCGGTAGCGCGCGTCCGCGAGCCGCCACGCATCGGTGGCGGAGTCGAACGCGCGCTGCTGCGCGTCCGTTTGCACCGCAAGCGAATGCAGCCGGTGCAGATCGTCGGCCACCTCGCCGATCGCACCGATCAGCGTCTTGTTGTAGCCGGCGACCGCGAGGTCGTATTGCGCGTCGCGCCTGCGCAGCACGCCGCGCCGTTCGCCGCCGTCGAAGATCGGCAGGCTCACGGCCGGGCTGGCGTTGTAGGTGCGCGACGCGGCCTGGAACAGCGAGGCGCCGCCGCGCGTCGCGAGCCCGATCAGCGCGGTGAGACTGACGTTGGGCAGGAAATCCGCACGGGCGGCCGCGACGTTGCGGCTGGCCGCCTCGACCCGCCAGCGCGCGGCGACGAGGTCGGCGCGCCGGCCGAGCAGCGCGGCCGGCAGGTCGGCCGGCACGGCGAGCGCGGCGGCCGGCAGCGGCGCGGGCCGCACCAGCGCAAGGCCGCGATCGGGGCCCGCGCCGAGCAGGATCGCGAGCGCGATGCGCGCACTGTCGATCGCCTGCGCGGCGCGGGCCTGCTCGCGCGTCGCGGCCGCGACTTCGCTTTCCGCCTGGCGCTGCTGCGCGACGTTGTCGATGCCTTTCGTGACGCGCTGTCGTGTGAGCGTGAGCGCTTCGTCCGCGCGCTCGTATTCGGCCCGCGCGACGTCCTGCTGATCGAATGCGTACGCGAGATTCACATAGGCGCGCGCAACGTTGACCGACAGCAGCACGCGTGCGGCCTGCGCATCGATTTGCGCGGCGCGCGCTTCGCCGAGCGCGGCTTCCCACGCCGCACGGCGGCCGCCCCACAGATCGAGATCCCAGCTCAGGCCGAGATTGATCTCGCGCGTGTGGCTGAAGAAGCCACCGCCCTCGCCCGACGAAAACTGGGTGCCGGACAGCCGCTCGGCCTTCGCGCTCCCGCGGCCGACGAGATGTGGCAGCCGCGCGGCCTGCGCTTCGATCACCAGCGCCTGCGCTTCGCGTGCGCGTGCATCGGCGGTCGCGAGATCGGGGTTGCCGGCGAGCGCCTCGTCGATCAGCGCACTCAGTTGCGCATCATTCAGCGCGCGCCACCAGTCGGCAGCCGGCCAGTCGGTAGCCGGCACCTGAGCGAGGCTGCGCGTGGCTGCGAGCGTATCGGCGCTGCGCAGCGTGCCGGCCGGCGCGAGCCCGTCGCGGCTCGCGCACGCGCCGAGCACGACGAGCGCCGCGGCGACGGCGATTCGCGACATGACGCGCAGTGCGCCGGCATCGCGTGTCCAGGGAGCAAGTGCTGCATGCATCGCATTCCTCTACTTCGTATCGGTTTGAACACGACATGCATTGTTGGACGCTCCCGGACAAAGCTGATAATGTTGTTTAGACAAAAAATAATGAATTCCGGCCATGCCCATCCGAGACGTTTCTCCACCACGCACCGTGCAGCGCGCCGACTCCGATCCGAGCGAGCGTGAGGACGGCCCGTCGCTGATCGCCGTCTGGGGCGAGGACGACGGCCGCAACACGTACCGGCTCGGCACCCGCGAGGTCGACTGGCACAGCCATCTGCGCGGCCAGGTGTTCTGCGTGGAAAGCGGTTTCGCGCACGTGCGCACGCCGCACGGTTCGTGGCTGCTGCCGCCGCATCGCGCGGGCTGGATTCCGCCGGGCGAGCAGCACAAGGTCAGCATCAGCGGTGCGTTGAGCGGCTGGAGCGTCGTGATCACACCGGCCGCGAGCCGGCGGATGCCGGGCCAGCCGTGCGTGATCGCAATCACCGAGCTGATGCGCGCGCTCGTGCGGCGCGCGGTGTCGTGGGCCGACCAGGATCGGCTCGACATCGAGCAGGCGCGCATCAGTGTCGTGCTGCTCGACGAGATGCGTCGCGCGCCGCATGAGCCGCTGCACCTGCCGATGCCGCGTGACCGGCGGCTGCTGCGCATCGCCAACGCGATCCTCGGGCAGCCGCACGACAGCCGCACGCTCGAAGCGTGGGCAGAATGGGCCGGGCTGTCCGCCCGCACGCTGAGCCGGCTGTTCGTCGCGGAAACCGGCACGAGCTTCGCGCAATGGCGTCAGCAGGCGCGCCTGACGCACGCGCTCGAACGTCTCGCGAGCGGCGACAGCGTCGCCAACATCGCCGACGCGCTGGGCTATGCGACGCCGAGCAACTTCATCGCGATGTTCCGCCGCGCGTTCGGCGATTCGCCCGCGCACTACTTCGCGAAGCGCAGGCAGCCGTAGCGCAGTACGGCGCTACCCCGCCCCTATCACCCCTGCCAGTACAGCATCGGCATCGACGTCGCTATAGTCGCTGCGTGACCGACCGGTCGGTCGCTCAATGTGATTTGTGGAGGGTGTCGATGTCGAATGCCGTTGTATCGGACCACACGCCGATCGTCTCCGAGCAGCAGCTCGCCGATCATCTGGCCGCCGGCTGCAAGCCGGCCGCGCAGTTCCGGATCGGTACCGAGCACGAGAAGTTCGTCGTCGCGCGTGCGACGCACGCAGCCGCGCCTTATGACGGGCCGTCGGGGATCGCCGCAGTGCTCGCGCGGCTGCAAGGCGACGGCACGCCGATCGTCGATGCCGGGCGGATCGTCGGCGTGATCCAGCGCGACGGCGCGGCGATCTCGCTCGAGCCGGCCGGCCAGCTCGAATTGTCGGGCGCGCCGCTCGATACGCTGCACGGCACGCATGCCGAACTGCATGCGCATCTCGCCGCGGCCCGCGACGCGTGCGAGCCGCTCGGCCTGCGCTGCGCGCCGCTGGGTTTTCACCCTCACCTTGCGCGCGCGGCACTGCCGTGGATGCCGAAGCAGCGTTACGGGATCATGCAGCGCTATATGCCGCGCGTCGGGACGCGCGGGCTCGACATGATGCAGCGCACCTGCACCGTGCAGGTCAACCTCGATTTCGCGTCGGAAAGCGATATGGCGCGCAAGATGCGCGTGTCGCTCGCGCTGCAGCCCGTTGCGACCGCGCTGTTCGCGAATTCGCCGTTCTCCGAAGGCCGGCCGACCGGCCTGCTGTCGACGCGCGCACATACGTGGCTCGACACCGACGAGGATCGCTGCGGGGCGCCCGCGTTGTTCCTGTCGCGCAGCTTCGGTTTCGAGCGCTACGTGAGCTGGCTGCTCGACAACGTGCCGATGTATTTCGTGCGGCGCGGTGATCGCTACACGGATGCGACCGGCTGGACGTTCCGCGATTTCATGCGGCGGCGCATCCCGCATCTCGAGGGCGACACGCCGACGCTAGGCGATTTCGCCGACCATCTGACGACGGTGTTCACCGAAGTCCGGCTGAAGCGCTATCTCGAGATGCGCGGTGCGGATGCGGGCTCGCCGGCCATGATGGTCGCGCTGTCCGCGTTCTGGACCGGCCTGCTGTACGATCCGGCCGCGCTGTCGGACGCGGAGACGCTGGCCGCCGCGATCGACCGCGGCGCGCTGCTGACCTTGCGGCGCGACGTGCCGCGTTTCGGGCTCGGCGCGTCGGTCGACGGCCGCCCGTTGCGCGCGTTCGCGGCCGAAGCGCTGGCGATCGCGCATCGCGGCCTGCGCGCGCGGGCACGCAGGGATGCGGCCGGCCGCGACGAATCCGTGTATCTCGCGCCGCTCGACGAGATCGTCGCCGGTGCGCCGACCCAGGCCGAGCACTGGCTCGCCCGCTATCGCGATGCGTGGGCCGGCGACGCGACACGGATCTACGACGAAGCCGAAATCTGACCGTGCTGCGCCGGGCCGCTCACGCGCAGCACGCGAGCAGCGGCTCGTGCGCGAACTCGAGATCCGGCGCCGGCGCATGGCCCCGCCGTCGCGCACGTACCGCGTGCGCGAGCGTCTCGAGGAGCTGCGTGGTATCGGCAAACGACACGCACGCGTCGGTGATGCTCTGCCCGTAGCGCAGCGGCATGCCGGGCACGAGATCCTGGCGCCCTTCGATCAGGTTCGACTCGATCAGCACACCGACGATGCGCGTGTCGCCGGCCGCGACCTGCGCGGCCACGGCCGTGCCGACACCCAGCTGATTGCGGAACTGGCGGCGGCTGTTGCCGTGGCTGACGTCAATCATCACGCGCGGTGCGCATTGCGCGGCCGCCATGCGCTCGCATGCGGCATTCACGGCGGCCGCATCGAAATTCGGTTCGCGTCCGCCGCGCAGCACGACGTGCGTATGCGGATTACCGGGCGATGCCGTCGCGCATAGCCGGCCGCCTGCGTCGACCGACAGGAAGCGATGCGCTCGCGAGGCCGCGCACATCGCATCGACGGCCACCTGGACATTGCCGTCGGTGCCGTTCTTGAAGCCGATCGGGATCGGCAGCGACGACGCCAGCTCGCGATGCACCTGCGATTCCACGGTGCGTGCGCCGATCGCGCCCCATGCGACCAGGTCGGCCAGATAGCGCGGCGACAGCGGATCGAGAAACTCGGTCGCCGCCGGCATTTCCGCCCCGTTGATGTCGCACAGCAGCGCGCGTGCCGTATGCAGCCCCGCGTCGATCCGTTCGGTGCCGTCCAGCAGCGGGTCGTTGATAAGCCCTTTCCAGCCGACCGTCGTGCGCGGCTTCTCGAAGTACACGCGCATCACGATTTCCAGCTCGTCCGCGAAGCGCGCGCGTTGCAGCGCGAGCCGCGCCGCATAGTCGCGCGCTGCGGCCGGATCGTGCACCGAGCACGGGCCGGCGATGACCACGAGACGGTCGTCCGTGCCGTTCAGCACGTCGACGATCGCGTGGCGAGCCGCATGAACCGTGCGCGACGCACGCAGCGCAGGCTGCAGCGTGCCGGCCAGATCCGCGGGGGACGGCAAATGCAGCACGGTGTCACGGTTTGTCGTCCAGGTATTCGCATGCATGGGGACTGCCCTCCTGTCGATAATTCGGTGGATTTTTTACTACAGCGCGACTGTATTGAATGGTTCTTTCCATGCGCAACTAACATATTTACCAGTTTCTAATTCATAACCTTATGAATGACGGAAATAAGCGAGGCGACCGGAAGTCGAGGCATTGGTTTCGCTTGTTTTCGAGATGCTTGGCAGGCGGGAAAATCGATTTTTAATGGGGGATGCTGGAGCGCTTCGTCAGGTTTGGACTACAGAGCGCACGCCTTCCGCAGCGGATCGCTATTCGTTCTGATAGTGGCGTCCCGATAGGGGTTCGATTAATTTTCAAATTCCTGACAGTCCAATCAGGATCAAATAATTAAATCAATCAACCCAGTCATTGCGGAGAACCACCATGTCGAAACGTCATTACGAAACGCCCATCCACGTCAAGTATCGCGATACGGATTCGATGGGGCATGTGAGCAGTCCCGTCTATTACGACTATCTGCAGCATTCGTACCTCTGCTAGATGTTCGATCTCCTCGGCCTGCCGCGAAGCGACAAGCTGCCGCACATCATGGTGAAGACGCAGTGCGAGTACCTCGCACCGGCGCAATTCGGCGACAACCTGACGATCCGGTCGAGCATCGTGCGCTTCGGCAGCAAGAGCTTCGATCTCGAACACCTGATGGAGCGCGACGACCAGACCATCGTCGCGCGCGGGATGTCGACGCACGTGATGTTCGATTACGCGAACAACACGACGCAGGCCGTGCCCGACGAGTTCAAGGCACGCGTGCTCGAATTCCAGGGTTCGCTGTGATGCGGGCGCGCCATTTCGGGGGCGACACGTGAGCGCCACGGTGGCGCGCGCCCGGCGCCGGATCGGTGCGATCGTCGAGCGCCGTGACGATCGCGCGATCGTCATCGTCCGGCATGCCGCGCAGGCGTTGCTCGAGCCGGCCGCGCTCGACCGGCACCGCGCGCTCGTCAGCCGCCACGAGGATGAGCTCGAGGTGCTGCTGCAGCCGTGCGGGGGCGCACACGACGGCGTGCGGCCGCTGCTCGGGCGGTTGCGGGATGCCGGCGTGACCGTCGCGCTCGACGCGGCGACGCTCGCTCACGACGCGTCGCTGCTCGAGTTCGCGAGCTGGGTCACGCAGTGCGCGACGCCCGGCGACACGGCGGAGCCGCGCGACGACGCAACCGTACCGGGCGGAGGGCTGTTCTGCGGCCTGGTCGTGCGATGGCGCGACCTGCGCAACGGGTGGCGGCGGCCTGAACGCGATGAGGCGCCCGAACGTACGCCGCAAACCATCGCGGCGGATGCGGCCGAGCATATCGCGGGCGGCGATCCGGACGGACAGGTGCTCGGCGCGCTGCTCGACGCCGACGACTCGGCCACCGGCGCCGCGCTCGACACGCTGTCGGACGCGGTGCGCGCGCGGCGGATCAGTGCGGCGACGCGGGCCGGCTGGCCGCTCGCGCGGCGGCTATGAGCGCCGTCGTCGCGGCGCCCGACGCACGCGCCCTGCCCGCGCGTGCGTTCCTGGTCGGCATGATGGGCGCTGGCAAATCGACGCTCGGCCGCGCGCTCGCGGCATCGCTCGGCTGGACGTTTGCCGATAGTGACGAGGAGATCGAGCGGCGCACCGGCCGCCCGGTCGCCGCGCTGTTCGACACGGTCGGTGAAGGCGGCTTTCGATTGCTCGAAACGCAAATCGTCGACGAACTGACGCAGCGCCCGAACGTCGTCGTGGCGACCGGCGGGGGCGCGGTGCTGAATCCGCGCAGCCGCGCGCGCTTGAGCGAGCGCGGCTGCGTGATCTACCTGCATGCGGATCCGGATGTGCTGTGGCGTCGCACGCGCGATGACACCCGCCGGCCGCTGCTGCAGGCGGCCGACCCGCGGCAGACGCTCGCCGCGTTGTACCGCATGCGCGACCCGCTGTATCGCGAATGTGCGCATGCGCTCGTCGACACGACCTCGCAGGATGTCGCGCGCGCGACGGCCGACGTGTTGACGGTGCTGCTGGCACGGATCAACGCGCCGGATGGGAGGCGTGCACGTCGCATGTTCGCTTCCCTGCCCTCGAATCGATGACGACACGCATGAAGGCGGCCCGGACGTCGGGCGTCAGACACGTTTTCGAAACGTCGGGTTTGGATTTTAAATCGCGCTGTTATGATAAGAAAAGTTATCTTGATAGATTCAAAAACTTTTGCATCATGCCTGTCTTTCTGGCTTCACCATGGCCTGCGCCTGCCAAGATTCGCGCCAAGATCACATAGCAGCCCCACTAGCGGTGCTCACGGGATCGCAACGACGTTAAGATCGGGCCACTCACTCACCGAAACCTCGCCCGATGCGACTTTTCCTCTTGATCGCCGTGACAGCACTGCTCGCGGCCTGTAACCATGTCCCACGGGCGGCCACAAAGGTGACGCCGCCAGCACCTGGCGCGGACGGCGTCCGGACAGCCCTGATCGACGATTTTGTGAAGCGGTTGGCCGATGTCGCGAATTCCGGAGAGATGTTCGACGTCGATGCGACGATGCACCGGCTCGATCTGCGCTACCGCGCGGTCAACATCGATAGCACCCCGTTCGCGCCAAACTGCCATGTCGACTGCGAGTCCAGAAGGATCAACCGCACGACCGTCGCCGCGGATACGCCAAGCTGGTACCAACCCACCCAATTCGCATGGATATCGAGCGCATCGACCGCGAATGCAGCTCCTCCACCGACGTTCGAATATACCGTCGATCACCCACCGCAGGACACGACGCATGCCATGCTGAAATTCACGTCCTTGCAGCGGTTCGCCTGTATCACCGAGGCTGATGTCGTTCATGCACTGCCCACCGCTCGTCAGACTGGCGGCAGTATCGGCGCACCGTTCGCCATCAAGCTTTTCGGGACACAGGGGCTAACCAACGACAATTTCGGCACGTGGCTCACCTTCTGGTTCGACCGAGATTCGTCATGTGCGCTAGAGGTCAAGATCGAACAAGATCAGAAGCAGGGAATGCGGTTCAAGCGGGCCGTGTGGAATCACGACCTATGTGTCGCTGAAGAACAGCATGACTATTGTGTGGCACATGGTGGCCTCGATATCAGCGCAGCCGACCTGAAAGGCATCGATGCCTACGTGGACGCGCATTGCCCAACGATCCACGCAATGTACTTGAAGGAGCCGCACACCGGTCAGCCGCCGCCGAGCGGGCGGGTCGGAAACTGGAATCGCCGGAATCCATGCGG
Organism: Burkholderia lata; assembly: GCF_902499335.1. Taxonomy (GTDB): domain Bacteria; phylum Pseudomonadota; class Gammaproteobacteria; order Burkholderiales; family Burkholderiaceae; genus Burkholderia; species Burkholderia lata_B. The sequence goes on from NZ_CABVQK010000002.1 coordinate 452,130, forward strand.
TTTTTAGCGGGTGGTCGCCGGCACTGGGTTGTCGCGATCGCATTCAAGGTTGGCAAAGCACGGCGGCTCAACCGTGCCCACGTTGACAATAGCTGGGATACGACCTGATCGACCGGAAGACGCGGCCGTCGGCAATGACAGCGCAGCGCAGCGCGGTTCAGTCACGAATATCACGGGCGTTTCGGCCAGCCTCCCGGTGAAAACACCGAACTCGTGCAGCTAGGCGACACCGCGTCAATGGCCGGCCACGGATCGTCCAGTCCACGCCTCCACGTGCTGACCGGCCGTGCCGACCTGAGACAACCGCCCCTCCCCCGCATTTGTTCCCCCGACGCAAGACTGTTGCTCCACGGTGGGTGTTCGAGATTGCAACCGGCGCGCCTACAGTTCGCCCATCGGATTCACGGATCCGGTCGGCACCGAAGCCGAGAACCCTTCACTTATCGAGGCAAATCATGAGCGCATCCAAAGTCATCATCGTCACCGGCGCATCGCAAGGCATCGGCGCGGCAACCGTCGAAGCATTCCGGGCCCGCGGCCATCGCGTCGTCGCCACGTCACGTTCGATCGGGCCGTCGAACGATCCCGATCTCGTCACCGTCGCGGGCGACATCGGCGACGCGGCCGTCGCGCGGCGCGTGGTCGACGCCGCCATCGAACGGTTCGGCCGCGTCGACACGCTCGTCAACAACGCCGGGATCTTCATCGCGAAGCCGTTCACGCAGTACACCGCCGACGACTACGCGCAGATCACGAGCGTCAACCTGAACGGCTTCTTCCACGTCACGCAGCATGCGATCGCCGCGATGCAGAAGCACGGCGGCGGCCACGTGGTCAGCATCACGACGAGCCTGGTCGATCACGCGAACAGCAACGTGCCGTCGGTGCTCGCGTCGTTGACGAAAGGCGGATTGAATGCGGCGACGAAGTCGCTCGCGATCGAGTATGCGAAGGCCGGCATTCGCGTGAATGCGGTGTCGCCCGGCATCATCAAGTCGCCGATGCATGCGCCCGAAACGCATGCGACGCTCGCGTCGCTGCATCCGGTCGGCCGCATGGGCGAGATGAGCGACATCGTCGACGCGATCCTGTACCTGGATTCGGCACCGTTCGTCACGGGCGAAATCCTGCATGTCGACGGCGGCCAGAGCGCCGGGCATTGAGTCGCGGCATCGAACCCGCGAGCCGGCGAGCCTATCGGGAAGCGCCGGCCCGTTTGGCGCGTGTCCCGACCGCAGGCCTGGCGGGCGCGTGCGCCAGATGCTCGATGAGGAAGTCGACGAACACGCGCACGCGCGACGACAGAAAGCGCGCATGCGGATACAGCAGCATGAACGGCCGCGACCGGCCGCCAAGGCCGGGCAGCACTTCCACGAGCGTGCCGGCGTGCAGATCCTGCTCGACGATGAAGCGATAGGTCTGGAACAGCCCCGCCCCGCTGCGCGCGAGCGTCACACCGGCAAGGTAGTCGCCCGACGTACCGTAGCTGCCGGTCGTCGCGACGTCGATTTCCTCCGATCCATCGTTGAACAGCCAGGGAATCCGCCGCCCGCTGCTCGGCAGCTCGAACTGGACGCATTCGTGCGCATGCAGATCGTCGATGGCGGCCGGCATGCCCGCGCGCTTCAGGTAGCCGGGCGTCGCGACGACCACGAGTTCGGCGTCCTCCAGCTTGCGTGCGACCAGGTTCGAATCGGCCGGCGCGCTTCCGCGGATCGCGAGATCGTAGCCTTCCTCGGCGAAGTCGATGTTGCGGTTGCTCAGGTGGGTTTCGACACGCACGTCCGGATACCGCTCGCGAAACGCCGGTAGCAGCGGCAGCACGCGATAGTGCCCGTACGGCGTCGGCATGCTGATCCGCAGCAAGCCGGCGGGCGTGGCCTGCTGGCCGGTCGCCTCGCGTTCCGCGTCGACGAGTTGCGACAGCGCGTCGCGACATTGTTCGAAATAGCGGCGGCCGGAATCGGTCAGGCGGATCTGGCGTGTCGTGCGCACGAACAGCCGCACGCCGAGCCGCTCCTCGAGCCTCGCCACCGACCGGCTGACCGCGGCCGGCGTGACGCTCGCCGCGTTGGCCGCCAGCGTGAAGCTGCCGAGTTCTGCGGCGAGACAGAACAGCTCGATGCTGCCGAGCAGCAGATCGTCGAATTGTCGTTGCATGGGGCGGTTCCTGCCGACTCCGGCGTGTGGCGCGCGATGGAGCCGAGTGTGCATGAATCTCGTGCGGGAAACCAGCGGGTACGCATCGCGCGATTCGTTACACCGCGTCGTGAATCAATTGCTCCGCTGACATTTACCGGCCTCGGCCGCATGACTACAGTGACTCACAGGCAGCACCGATATCCCGAACCCATTTCCCGCAAGGAGCACGACATGACCGTCGAACAGAAACTGGCCGACCTCGGCCTCGCGTTACCCGAACCGCCGAACCCGCTCGGCAGCTATACGGCCATCAGCGAAGCCGGCAACCTGCTGTTCGTCTCTGGACAACTGCCGCTCGTCGACGGCAAGGTCGCCTTTACCGGCCGCGTCGGCGAGCAGTTGAGCGTCGACGAAGGCAAGCATGCCGCCCGGCTCGCGGCGCTGAATGTACTCGCGCAGATCCGCCGGCACCTGGGCGGGTTCGAGCGCCTGCGCAAGATCGTGCGCGTCGAGGGGCACGTGAGTTCGGCCGACGGCTTTTTCGGGCAGCCGGCCGTGATCGACGGCGCGTCGGACCTGTTCGCCGCCGTGCTGGGCGGCAAGGCCGGCCATGCGCGCTCGGCGTTCTCCCAGCGCCAGTTGCCGGCCGACGCGGCCGTGATCCTCGTCGTGATCGCCGAGATCGACACGGCGTGACTAATCGGCCGCCCCGCGGGGCGGCCAGCCAATTCCGGGGCATATTCGCCCGCCCTGCCCGGATTTGTTACTCCTCGAATATCAGGGATCGATCGCCGGAAAGCCTTGCCCGGCAAAGCTGTACACGTTCCAGATACATTGAAATACAAAATATCGCATGCGATCTAATCGAATGCGCTTGACTCGGGTGCTCGTCTCGACGAAACTCCATCGCATGCGATCGAATCGCATCTGAGACAAACCAGCCAACTGACGGAGCAAATGATGAGCAAGATCGAAAAAGTGCTGTACACGGGCAAGACGCATACGACTTCGGGCGGCCGCGACGGCACGGCCCGCAGTTCCGACGGCCGCCTCGACATTCAGTTGTCGTCGCCGGGCAGCGCCGGCACCGGCACCAACCCGGAGCAACTGTTCGCGGCCGGCTGGTCGGCCTGCTTCATCGGCGCGATGCAGCTTGCGGCGCGTGCAGCGAAGGTGACGCTGCCGGCCGATCTCGCGGTCGACGCCGAAGTGGATCTCGGTACCGGCGGCAACGCGTACTTCCTGCAGGCCCGGCTGAACGTGAGCGTGCCGGGGCTCGATCGCGACGTCGCGCAGCGCATCGTCGACGCCGCACACCAGACCTGCCCGTATTCGAAGGCGACGCGCGGCAACATCGACGTCGAGATCCGTATCGCTTGAACGATGCATCAGGCGGCCGGGCGCCGCCTGCCGAATGCCCGATTTCCTTTCTTTTTTCGAGGTGAATGATGAATACCCGACTGATCGCCGCCCTTTTCGTTGCTGTTTCGGCCTCTGTTGCCGCACCGGCGTTCTCCAGCGAAGCCACCGTGACGCGTGCGCAGGTGCGCGCCGAGCTCACGCAGTTGCAACAGGCCGGCTACCCGCTGAATCGCGCGACCGACGCAACCTATCCGGACGCTCTCCAGGCTGCACTCACGCGGATCCATGCGGCCGATGCGGTCGCCGGCAACGAGCAGGCTTCCGGCTACGGCAGCAACGGCGATGCGGCGACGCAAGCGGGCCGCCGGCATGCGGTCAACGTGGCCGACCGCTCGGTGTATTTCGGTCATTGAGCGCGGCGCATCGTCGATACACGAATCCTGAATTCCTTCTATCCCAGTCCTGTCGAGGTAAATGATGAAAACCCAATTGATCGCAGCCCTTCTCGTGGCCGTTTCCGCATCCGCTGCCGCACCGGCGTTCGCCGATGCAACCGTCGTGTCCCGTGCGCAGGTGCGTGCCGAGCTCGTCCAGCTCGAACAGGCCGGCTATCGGCCGGGCCGCGCGAACGATCCGCACTATCCGGACGATCTGCAGGCCGCACTGACGCGCATTCACGCGAACGACACCGCAGTGGCCGATGCGGCGACGTCCGGTTACGGCAGCGATGCCGTTGCCGCGACGCAGTCGGGCAGCCGGCCCGCGACGCGGATCGCCGAACGCTCGATCTACTTCGGTCATTGAACGAAACCGCGAACGGCGCCGGTGGCCGGCGCACGGTGCGCAACCGCTGAATCCCCATTTTCTTGTCGAGGTGAATGATGAAGACCCAACTGATCGCTGCCCTTCTCGTTGCCGTGTCGGCTGCCGTTGCCGCGCCGGCGTTTGCTGGCGAAAGCACCGTGACGCGTGCGCAGGTGCGTGCGGAACTGGCCGCGCTGCAGATGGCCGGCTACCTGCCGAACCGGCCCAATGACCCGAACTATCCGGACAATCTCCAGGCTGCGCTGCGCCGGGTCCACGACACCGATGCAGTCGCGGTCGAGCCGCAGGCGTCGGGTTACGGCAGCGACGCCGGCGGTGCGACGCAGTCGGGCAGCCGCAGCGCGGTTCGCACGGCCGAGCGGTCGATCTACTTCGGCCATTGAACATGGCGCGTCGGAATCGTCGCGCAAGGCCGGGCAAGACGTGTGAGACACGGGGGCGCGCGAGCGTGGTGCGCGCGTCGTCGGTCTTCGCGAAAAGCAGCGCCGCGGGTTGACATGCCCCACGTGCTTGCGTCGGCACGGGATTCGATAGCGCGCAGCACCGACGTGGCTGCCGACTCTGGCGGCCGGCGAGTGTGGAAGATGAGACCGCGGCCGTGGCAGGCCGAACCGTACCCCATCCCCGAGCGCGTTCACGATGATGGGTGTCCATCCGTCGATGGCCCGGCGCCGCTCGAGTCGAGCGATGGCGCATGGGGAAACCGGGTGATCTCGCGGCCGCGCAAAGTGGTTGCTTCCGCAACCGCATACCGTTGTGGCCGCGCACCAGGCCACGGATGGTGAATCGTATCGATCCGGCGTTCGAAGCGATACACGACGGCAGGCGGAAAGTTCATCCACGCGATACCGACCCGGACGGCACGAATGCGCATGGCCTCCAGATAGCGCGCCGGGATCGGGCAGCGCGGCACGTACGTGAACTGGTAGAACGCGCCATCGGCAGTCAGGTGCCGCGCGAACGCGCAGTGAACGATCGCGACGGCCTGTTCGAGCGGCATCGCAACGAGCGGCAACCCGCTCACGATCGCATCCGCGCGCGCCCCGCCGAAGAAGTCGCCCGTCATGCCGAGTTGCGCCGCGTCCATCTGCATGATCCGCAACGCGGGGAACTGATGCCGCAGCGTATTCGCGAAAGCGGGATCGGCCTCCACCAGCACCAGCCTGTCACTCGTGACGCCGCGCGCGAGCAGCGCGCGCGTGAACACGCCGGTGCCCGCACCGAGTTCAATCACGGCAGCGCCGTCGCTCGCGATATCGGCGGTGATCAGCGCGGCGAGCGACGGGCCGGACGGTGCGAGCGCACCGACCCGGCGAGGATTGCGCAACCAGGTACGCAGGAACAGCATCCATTCAGGGATTCGCATCGACAGGCTCCAGACGGGATCGATCGGTCAACGACATGGCGGGCTAGACCGCCGCTTGCGCGGCCAGGTAGCCCGCCGTGATGAACAGCGTGTTCCAGAGCGCGATGCCGGCGGCGGCACCGGACGCGAACCGCGCGAAACTCGCTTCCAGCAAGCCGGCGAGCGCCGGTGCGACGAGCCGGACGAACGGCACCAGTTGCGACCAGAGCGCGAGCCGCGTGGGCCGCGCGCGGATTCCGTCGATCAGCGCGTCCATTCTTGCGGGCTGCAGCCTGCCCAGCGGCGCGACGCGGCGCAGCAGGCTCAGCACGCTGTCTTCCGGCCACAGGTTGCCGAGCGCGTAATGCAACAGGCAGCCCGCGAAGCTGCCGAGCGCCGTGACGACGATCGCTTCCGGCAGTGTCCATGCACCTTGCGCGCTGGCGACGCCGATCATCGTGAGGAGCACGTGGGACGGCAGCACGGGGATCAGCCGTTCGACCAGCGACAGGCCGACGAGGCAGGCGATGCTGTTGGCGCCGGCCAGGCTGAGCGCGAGGCCGAACGGGACGAGCGTGGTGAGCTGGTTCATCGCGGCACCCCCGCGCGGCGGGCACGCAACGCGCACAACGCACGCGGCCTTCCATGCCAGAATGGCCCGCACCGGGACGGCGCGAAGGGGGAGCTTCGTGCCGCATTGCATTGCAGCAACGGAATTGAAGGACGTGACACGGTCATCGCGAGCCTCTCGAGAAAACGCCAGATGCATTGCACCGGCAATGCGGCGATCGGCACGCATCGTGGCTCCCCGGCTTTAAGAAGTTTTTAATCGCGGTCGGTCAGGCTGGCGACCTCGACATTCGAGGAGCGAAACCGATGCATATCCTGTTGGTAGAAGACGATGTGATGCTGGCCGACGCCGTTTGCGCCGGCCTCCGGCAGAACGGCTGGCGCGCGGACTGGTCGGCCGACGTGCCGGCCGCGCGGCTCGCGCTCGTCGGCCACGACTACGATGTGGTGCTGCTCGACCTGCAACTGGCGGGTGCGTCCGGTTTCACGCTGCTCGCCGCGATGCGTGCGAACTACGACTCGACGCCGGTATTGATCGTGACCGCGCGCGATCAGTTGAGCGACCGGATCCGTGGCCTCGACGCAGGCGCCGACGACTATCTCGTGAAGCCGTTCCAGCTCGACGAGCTCTACGCGCGGCTGCGCGCACTGACGCGCCGCAGCCAGGGCCGCGTGTCGGAGCGCCTGATCTACCGCGACGTGCACGTCGACCCGGCGCGCAAGGAGGTCACGCGCGCCGGCGAGCCTGTTGCGCTCAGCATTCACGAGTACCGCACGCTGCTTGCGCTGATGGAGCGGCAAGGCCGCGTCGTCACGCGGACGCAGCTCGAAGAGCGCGTGTACGGCAACGACAGCGAAATCGAAAGCAACACGATCGCGGTGTACATCCATCAACTTCGACGCAAGCTCGGCGAAGAGCTGATCGTGACCGTGCATGGCTTCGGCTATCGCGTCGGGGAGAGCCCGGCATGAAGTCCCTACGCGTGCGCCTGCTTGCGACCGTGATGGCGGCGGTCGTCGTGTTCTGGGCGAGCTGGGGGGCGTTTCTCGGCATCGGCCTGTGGCGTGAACAGCGCGGCTGGCGCGACGGCATGCTCGAGAGCGCCGCGCAACTGCTGCTCCTGTCGTTGCCGGATGCGATCGATCGCCTGCCCGCAGCGAACGCCCAGGCGGTGGTGCCGAAAGCCGCGTATGGCAAGTACGACGTCGCGTTCCAGATCTGGGTCGATGGCCGCAACGTGATGCACAGCGCGGATGCGCCGGGGCCGGCGCTCAAGGCCGACCTGCGCGACGGCTACGGGGTGAGCACCGGTCGTGGCGCCGCGCACGACGAGACCTGGCGCGTCTACTCGCTGTCGGATCCGGCGGGCCGGATTCACGTTCAGACGGGCGGCCCGGCCACGACCTGGCAGGAGAAGGCGAACAATGCGCTGCAACTCGGGCTGTTCAATACGGCGGTGATGCTCGCGATGCTGGGCGTCGTGATCTGGTGGGTGATCCGCTGGTCGTTCGGGCCGGTGCGCGAGGTCCAGCGGGCGATCCAGCACAAGGCCGCATTCGATTTCTCGCCGTTGCCGCTGGTGACGCTGCCGCGCGAACTGCGCCCGCTCGTCGAATCGTTCAATCGCCTGCTCGCGCGGCTGAGTCAGGCCGTCGACACCGAGCGCCGTTTCATCGGCGATGCGGCGCACGAGTTGCGCACGCCGCTGGCGGCGCTGTCGGCCCAGGCGGAAGTGGCGTTGCAGGCGGACAGTCTGGCGGACAAGAACGAAGCATTGCGCCGGCTCGCAACGGGCGTCGAGCGCAGCGCGCGGCTATCCGGGCAATTGCTCGAACTGGCGCGGCTGGATGCCGGATCGCGCGCCGACCAGCATGGGCCGGTGGAACTGTCGCGGCTCGTTGCGCTGATCGCGAGCGACTTCGACGCGGCCGCGCATGCGCGCCGACAGACAGTGCGGATCGCGGTCGACCCGGTGCGCGTCTGGGGCGATCTGGACGAGATCGCGATTGCGGTGCGCAACCTGATCGACAACGCGCTGCGTTACGGCCGTGACGGCGGGCGGGTCGAGATCACGTGCGACGTTCCTGCCGATGCGGACGGGGCGTGGGTCAAGCTGCGTATCGCGGACGACGGGCCCGGTGTGCCGGCCAACGAGCGTGAGCGGATCTTCGAACGCTTTTACCGGGTACCGGGAACGGTGCAGCCGGGCAGCGGGATCGGCCTGTCGCTCGTCGCGCGCATCGCCGAGTCGCACGGCGGGTCGGTCGAGGTGACGGCCGGTATCGGGGGGAGCGGGCTGACGGTGATCCTGTCGTTCCCGATATGGGTGGATCCGCAGCGCTGGCAGCGGTAGCGCGGGTTTCGGCAAGACGTGCTGCCCATGCTGCGCCGTGACGGTAACGCGATCGACGCTGCGCCGCGCCCTGCCCGTCCGTTCCCGGTCTATGCTGTGCAATCGAAATCTTCAATCGAGGAGCAGCCGATGTCCGATGCAACGACCGGAAACGCGACAGGCAGTGCGCACCCGCTCGACCATGTGGTGTGGAGTGCGCTGACGGGCAGACAGCGCCGCTTTGCGCTCGGCAACGACCGTGCATGGCGGTTTCCCGCGGCCATCGCGCCGTTTGCCGCGATCGAGGACACGAGCGCGGCATCCTTCGACGCGTTGCGCGCACTGATCGCCGCACACGGGCCGGCGGCACTGGTCACGACGGACGAGATCGAGGTGCCGGCGGGATTGTCGGCGATCCGGCGCGCGAACCTGTTGCAGATGGTCTGGCAGCGGACGCTCGACCCGGCACCTGAGTCGGGCTACGTCACGCTCACCGAAGCCGATGTGCCGGAGATGCTCGCATTGACCACGGCCGCGCAGCCCGGCCCGTTCGGCCCGCGCACATACGAGCTCGGCCATTACATCGGCATCCGCGGCGAAGGCCGGCTGGCCGCGATGGCCGGTGAGCGGATGCAACCCGACGGGTATACCGAGATCAGCGCCGTGTGCGTGGATGCCGCGTTCCGGCGCCAGGGGCTTGCGGCGCGTCTGATGCGGTCGTTGATTGCGGAGATCGATGCGCGTTCGGAAACGCCTTTCCTGCACGTCCTCACGTCGAACCAGGTGGCGATCGAGCGCTATCTCGCCCTTGGTTTCGTCATCCGTCGCGAAATGCACCTGCTGGTGCTGGGCGACGCGCACGCGTGACGATGCGGCCGGCGCGATGCGCGTGCCGGCCGCAGGTTGTCCGGGTGTTTATTCGTCGGTCGACCGGATCAGGTTGCCGCGCAGCGTGACGATCGCCTTCTGCATCTTTGCGAATTCATCCGGCTTCAACCCGGTGGCTTCGACCAGATCCATGTCGAGCCCCTTCTCGCGCACGCGGCGGCCGCTCTTCGTCAGGCTGACGAGCACCTGGCGTTCGTCCGACGGATCGCGGTGCCGCTCCAGGTAGCCCATCGCCTCGAGCTTCTTCAGGATCGGCGTCAGCGTATTGGATTCGAGGAACAGTTTCTCGCCGAGCTGGCCGACCGTCTGGTTGTCCTGCTCCCACAGCGCAATGATCGTGATGTATTGCGTATACGTGAGGCCGAGCTCTTCGAGGATCGGCTTGTAGGCCTTGCCGAACGCGAGGTTCGTCGAGTAGATCGCAAAGCACAGGAACTCGGACAGCTTCGGCGCGGCGGCGGATGGGGCTTCGGTCGGTTTCATGGACTTCCTCCAGCGACGCGAACGGCCGCAGATGGACGCATTATATATCGCGTGCGATCTTATCGGAAGCATGATAATCGGTCTCGATGAATCGGCGCGCCGTCAGTCCGCCCGGCGACGCTTGCCGGTCTGCACGCGGCTGGACGACAGCAGCGTGCATTGCACCGGATGCGCGATTTCGGTCGCGAGCCCGCCTGCCGCGAACAGCAGGATCATCAGCCAGCGCTTCATGCGTCCTCCACGACCGAGAGGCTCGCGCCGTCGGCGACCGTCGCGTCGAGCGCGTACGGATCGACGCCGTCGAGGCAGCCCAGATTGACGCGCCAGCATGCGGGGTCCTTGCGCGTCTGATGGAACGGATAAACGCCGCAATGGCTGCAGAAATAGTGACGGGCCGTGCGCGTATTGAAGCGATAGCACGTCAGTGCGCCCTCGCCCTCGACGATCTTCAGTTCACCGGCGGCGAACATCGGGCTCATCAGCGCGCCGCGCCGGCGGCACAGGCTGCAGTTGCAGCGCACCGCCGGCGTAATGGCCGTTCTGACTTCGAATTTGACGGCCCCGCAATGGCAGGACCCTTTGAACCAGGTTGCAGACATGATGCACTCCAGAAAAGGTCATGCCTGCTTTATAGCGGACGCCCGAACGTGCGTTGTATCGCGATGTATCCGCGGTTCGTGCAGATACAGAACATTGCAAATCGGCGGCGGGCGGCGACGTAAAGGCGCCGCGATCGGGGTATGTTCATCGATCGGCGGCATGTGCCCGCGGCCCGCCGCTCGCGAATCGTGCGATCAATCCAGCACGTGCTGCATCCGCTCGATCGCCGCCCGCGTTTCGCGTTCGAGCGCGGCGAACAGCTCGGCCGCCGGCAGCGACCGCACGAGCGGCGCCGCCTGCCCGGCCCACTGCGCGCCGTAGCCGAATTCGCCCTTCGCCTTCGCGGCCGCATGCAGCGCCTTGCCGGCGTCGTATGCGATCGGGTACGCGGGCGTGGCCGGCGCTTGCGGGTCGTCGCCGAGCGCGGTCAGCCGGTTCGCGAGGCCGCGCGCGATCCGGCCCGAGATCGCGGCCGTGAACGTCGTGCGGCGTGCCGCGTCGCCGAGCAGCGCGCGGCGATAGCCGTCGTCGATCGACGTCTCCGGGCACGCGACGAACGCGGTGCCGAGCTGGGCGGCCTGCGCGCCAAGCGCGAGCGCGGCGGCGATCCCCTCGCCGTCCATGATGCCGCCGGCGGCGATCACCGGCAGCGTGCATTCGCGCACGATCAGGCGCGTCAGCGCGAACGTGCCGAGACGATCGTCGTGCGCGGTCGAATCGAACACGCCGCGGTGCCCTCCCGCTTCGATCCCCTGCGCGACGATCGCGTCGATGCCGGCGGCGGCGATCTGGCGGGCCTCGTCGAGATTCGTCGCGGACGCGAACAGCGTGATGCCCGCGCGCTTCAGCGCGGCGATCACGTCCGCGGACGGCAGCCCGAAATGGAAGCTGACGACGGCCGGCTTTTCTTCGACGAGCAGCGCCTGCATCGCGTCGTCCGCGACGAAGCTCGTATAGATCTCCGACAACGATGCGGGCGGTGTCGCGCCGTATTCGCGGAACACCGGCGCGAGCCACTCGAGCCACGCACGTTCGACGGCCGCGTCGGCATGCGCCGGCTGGTGGCAGAACACGTTGATGTTGAACGGCCGGTCGGTGAGCGCGCGCGTGTCGCGGATCATCTTGCGGGCGCCGTCGGCGTTCGTCGCGCCTACGCCGAGCGAGCCGAGCCCGCCCGCATTCGACACGGCGGCGGCCAGCGCCGGCGTGCTGACGCCGGCCATCGGCGCCTGGACGATCGGTGCGCGCATGCCGAGCATGCGCAACAGCGTCCGGTTGTCGGTCGATTGATTCATGTCGCTTGTCTCCTGCAAAATCCGTCATCGAAATGCTTCGGCCGGATACGGGCGCGAAGCGCGTGTGTCGGGTTCGGATCGGTGCGCGTTCGTCGTGCTTTGCGCGCAACCGGTCACGTGAAAGTCATGCCGAAAACGATGGGCAGCCGTGCGGTGCGGTGGTGTCTGCAACTGTGGCGACGGTGAGTGTCGTCGCCACTGCCCGGCGCGATACCCGCATCTGCACCCATCCTACGCCAGCCCGCGATCCGCCGGCCAGCCGCTATCGGCCGCGCGCCCAATAAGCGAGCCCCGCGCAAACCGCCAGCAGCGCGCCCGTCACGAAGAACACCGAATGCAGCCCGAACGCGACGCCGATCTGCCCGCCGATCACGGGGCCGATTACCTGCCCGCTGAACTGCGCGGACTGCAGGTAGCCCAGCATCTGCCCGGTCGCACGCTCGTCGACCGATTGCCGCACGAGCTTGCCGATCGACGGCAGCAATCCCGCGAGCGTCATGCCCATCAACCCGCGCAACGCGGCAAGCTGCCACCAGTGGGTGACGAACGCCTGTGGCACCATCGCGAGCGCGGTCAGCAGCAGGCAGCCGATGATCACGTTCCAGCTGCCGATCCGGTCGGCGAGCGCGCCGAGCCGCGCGGCGGTCAGCATGCTGCCGAAAGCCGAGCACGCCATCACGACGCCGGCGACACGCGCGAGGTGGTCGCCGCCCACGCCGAGGCCGCCAATGTAGACGGTGATGATCGGTTCGATCGACATGTTCGCGAGCAGCACCATCATCGCCGTCACCAGCAGTGCGGCGACCGCCGCGCGATTCGTGCGGTGCGGCGTGCCGGCCGCGGCGCTCGAGGTGCGCGTGCCGGCATCGGTGCCCGCGTGGAAGTCTTCCTTCACGACGAAGATCGTCAGCAGCGCGGCGACGGCGATCATCGCGCCACCGGCGAAGAACGTGCCGCGAATGCCGAGCCAGCCCGGCAGCAACCCGCCGACGAGCGGCCCGACCAGGTTGCCCGCGAGCGCGCCGGTCGACAGGATGCCGAGCGCCCAGCCCGCGCGCTCGCGCGGCGCCTGCGTGCCGACCATCACGGTCGACGCCGACGCGTAGCCGCCGACGAGCCCCGCGAGCAGCCGCAGCGCGACGAGTTCGACCACGTTGTGCGCGACGCCGATCAGCGACATCACGATCGCCATGCCGATCGCCGCGCGCACGAGCATCGGCTTGCGGCCGAAGCGGTCCGCGAGGCGCCCCCACAGCGGCGCGGTGACGGCCGTGCCGAGAAACGTCGCGCCGAATGCGATGCCCGACCACTGGATCACGGCCGACTGCGCATCGACGCCGAGTTGCCGCACGTACAGCGGCAAGAACGGCAGCAACATGCTCAGGCTGACGAGCGTCGTGAACGAGCCGAACACGCAGACGGCGAGATTGCGCCGCCAGTAGCGCGTGTTGCGTTCGGCGTAGCTGCCGGCGGGCCGTTCGGCCAGTGCCGCGACGGGGGCATGCGAGAGCGTGCTCATTGCATGCTCTCCTTCACGGTCATCGGTGCGGGAAGCCGCTGCGTCGCGAAGATTGCAGACAACGGCACGAATACGAAACCGAAACCGAAACCGGCAATGCCGATACCGGACACCACGCGGTGCGTCAGTCCGAACGCACGGGCGCGAGGCTGGTCGGGAAGCGCTTGATACATGTTGACCTCCATTCGCTGAACGGGCGGCATGCGCGTCCGTTGGTTGAAGGAAGTCTAGATTGAGCCGATTGTCGAGTGAATCCCCGTCACGCGAAAGCCATTCTTCCGCATCCCGGTTCAATCGCCGTCGGTGATGGCCGCCAGCCGCGCGAAGTGCTCGCGCAGGCGCGGCGCCGCGAAATCGACGAATGCGCGCACCTTCGGCACAGAAAGGCGTCCGTAAGACGTGACGAGATGGATCGGCAGCGGCGCGTGCTCGCTGTCGCGCAGCACGATTCGCAGCGCGCCGTCCCGCACCGGTTCGGCGACGTGATACGAAAAGAGCCGCGTGACGCCGTGCCCGGCGACTGCCGACGCAACCGCGCCGCGGATCGTGTTGATGACGAAGCGCGGCGCGAACTGGACGACCTGCGGCAACGCCGACGGCGCGGACGGCGGGAAGCTCCACGAATCGAGGCCGAAATGCGTCATCGAGATGATCCGGTGCTGCGCGAGATCGGCCGGTGTCTCGATTGCCGGATGCTTCGCCAGGTAATCGGGCGATGCCACGACGACCCGCCGCACCGCGCCGACGGGAATCGCCACCAGCGTCGAATCGGCCAGGTGCGCGATCCGCAGCGCGACATCCATCCCTTCGTCGATCAGGCTGACGGGGCGGTCGAGTAACTGCAGGCGGATCGACACGGCCGGATGGCGTTCGATGAATTCGTCGAGCAGCGCGCGCAGCACGTCTTCACCCGCGGCGACCGGTGCCGTGACCGTCAACAGGCCGCGCGGCGCCGAGCGCTCGTCGGCGACCAGCATGTCGGCTTCCTCGAGATCGGACAGGATGCGCCGGCACGCGGCTGCATAGCGTTCGCCTGCCTCGCTCAACCGAATCGTCCGGGTCGTGCGGTACAGCAGCGCGGTGCCCGTGTGCTCCTCGAGAAACGCGATCGCGCGGCTGACCGCCGCCGGCGACCGGCCCAGCTTCCGGCCCGCGCCCGCGAGGCTGCCCTCGTCCAGCGTGGCGACGAACACCTTCATCGCATCGATTCGATCCATGGTGTGAGTGAGCTGGGCGCGAACGGTCGTGTGATGGGCGGCAGGCAAGCGAGCGAGCAGTCTACCGCACGCGGGCGCGGTGCTTTGCCCGGGGGATACTGCACTTGCCGTTTTGGCCCTACAATGCGCAGGCGAAGAAACCGCATGACCGGCCGTCAGGGTGCCGCGTTCACCGAACGCAGCGTCCGACATTCAAGCGGTTCCGCTGAATAACGAACAACATCCAACCAGCACTCATGAAAAGAAGAACGTTTCTCGCGCTGCCCGCCGTGGCAGCGTCCGGCATGCTCGCCGGCTGCTCCAATTTCGGCCCCGTCACCAAGGCGTGGATGGAGGATTCGAAATACGACGAAACCTTGTCGACCTTCCTGATTACCGCGGACGGCAAGCAACTCGTCGTGCTCGGCAAGAAGTATCACTACATCTTCGAGATGCCGCCGAGCCTCGCGACGGTGCTCACTGCACCCTATCGTCCCAAGATCCACACGGCGTTCAACAATTTCGAGGCGCACGGCGACGCGATCACCGGTCAATACACGATGCGGCTGGACCGCTCGGATGCGCCGGCCGGCTCCGATGTGCGCGAGCGTGCGCTCGCGGACGGTTTCAAGAAGGACGGTGCCTACCTGGAGTCGGAAGGCACGATCAGCGGCAAGCGCTATCTGCCGAACGACGTCTCGCCTGCGTCGGTCCCGCAAGCATTCAATCGTCCGTACGAGGTCACGGTGACGGACAAGCTGACGGCTGTCGGCCGCGGCGCCAAGCTGGCCTTGTCGCCGATCGCGATGGCGGCCGATGGCGCGCTGGGCCTGCTCGGCCTCGCGCTGTTCCCGATCGCACTCACCACATTCATCATCGTGGCGAGTTGAGACCGGAATCCACGGTGAAATCCCCTGCCCGAACGATGTTCCGGATCGGCTGCGCGGCCGCCTGTCTCGCCTTCGCGCAACACGCGTTCGCCGAAAGCGACTGGGACGCCGCCCGTCACGTCCGTACCGACTGGGTGTTCGCGTCGATGAAGGAAAGCGACGTGCGTCCCACGCTCGATCGCGCGCTGAGGGACCAGGCGCGTTGGGTCGACCAGCCCGGCAACGCTCCCGATGCAGGTGCGTTCCACTGCACGAAGCTCGCGTTGCCGCCGCCGTCCGTCGAAGCGCAGGCCGCGTTCGATGCGGCACCGTCGCCGCGCGGCCGCGAAGCCGACAAGGCGTACGCGAAGGCCGCGTCGCTCGGTTCGTGGCGCGCGGCCGCGCGCCTGGCGAGCAGTTCGCTCGACGACGAGGACTGGGAAGGCGCACAGCCGGTAATCGCGTGGCTGCTCGTTCATCACGTGCCGGCCGGCTACAACAAGCTCGCGGATGTCTTGCAGGCGATGTCGGGCTACGACGGCGAAACACCCGGCGAGGGCATGAGCGGGATGATCGCGTCGCTGCGCTGGCGTGCGGCGCGCGAAGGTGATCCGGTTGCGCAGATGGAGATGGCCGATCTGTTCGAGAAGCTGGGCAAGGCCGATCTCGTCACGGCGTTGCGCACCTGCGCGACGCAGCAGAATCCGGCGCTGAAATGAAGCGAGCCGGTACGCCGCGATGATTGGCGGCGTACCGGCTCGTGTTGTGACGTTGTCACGTCAGACTTCGTACCGCACCGCGTGCGCTTCGGTGGGCAGCGGCAGATCCCAACGCAGCAGCATCGCCTCGAGCGCTCGGTTCGTCAGCGACGTGTCGCGCCGTGCATTACGGCGCATCAGTTCCGCGCGCGATTGTTCGAGGTAGACGAGCGTCACGTCGGCGCCGTACGCAAACAGCAGGTCGAGCGTCTTCTTGCGCATCAGCGGCGACAGGTTCGTCGCATTCCACACGAACGGCTTTTGCGCGCGCAACAGCGCCTTGGCAGCGTCGACCGCATGGTGCGCGACGGCGCCCTCGTTCTGGCCATGACGCAATCCCAATGCATCGCGTGCATCGTCGAACGACACGACCGGCAGATCCGGATGATGCCGCGCAACCCACGTGTTCTTGCCCGACGCGGGCAGCCCCGACATCACGACGACCTGCGCGCCCGGCGCGCGGAACAGCGGATAGTCGGGATGCACGTCCGCGCCGCGAAAGTAGCTGAGTGCCGTGTGCGCATCGGCAAACGCACGCGGCTGGCCGTAACAGCCCTCTTCCCGCGCCAGTTCACGCAACAGCTCGATGTTGTCGAGCACGCGCTGCGTATCGGCGCAGATGCGCCCGCGAATGTCGGCTTCGGCGAGCAGGCACAGCAGCGGCAGGCTGACCTGCCACGACAGCTCGCGCGCGACGAACTCGGGCGTGCCGCGGCGCGACCCGCTGATTGCGAAGAACGGCACCTGGTGCACGGCGATCATCCGGCAGATCGCCTCGCGCACCGCGAACGGCACGCCGGCGTCCCACAGCGCGATACGTGCATCGATCGCACCCTTGCGCGAGTGGCCGGGATGGCCGATCGCACCGGTGGCGGGATCGACGACCGTCGTGCCGTGCTTGGCGATGTCGTGCAGCAGCGCGGCCAGGAACACGATTTCCTGGTCGGCGCGCGACGCGGCCTGGTACTCGGGCAGCGCGAGCAGCGCATCGATCACCATCGTCGTATGCGTCCACACGTCGCCTTCGCCGTGGTGTGCCGGCTCTTGCGGCGTCGTTTTCGCGTGTTCGAGCGCGGGAAATGCCGCGAGACACGCGTGATAGTCCGGCTGCCGGCCGGGTGCAGGCACGAGTGCCTGCAATTGTTCGTACTTCATGATCAAGACTCCTCTCGAAACGGCGCGCGGCCGTTCCGCATTCATTTGTTTCGGTGCGCAGCGGGGCTCGATGTCCACGTTACCGTCGGGCGCGGCGCATACAGGTCTACATCCGGCGCGAGCAGGTTCGGGATGAACGGCTGCTCCGAGTGATGGCGCGCCGATTCGAGAATGGCCTGCACGAAATCGTGGCGCACCCACTTCAGGCGCGCGGTCGTCGTGTCATCCGTCTCGACCTTCACGTAGAGCCCTTCGGAGCGCTCCGACTTGTCGCACTGCTGCCATGCGCGCGCGAGGTCGAGCCCCTGCCGCCGCACGGTCTCCTCGAACGCGCGACGCCAGTCCGGTGTCTTCGCGAGCGACGGGCCGAGCAGTGCTTTCAGGTCGGCCAATCGCGCGGGCGCGATGCCTTCGTACAGCACGGGCACCGACAGCACCGGCCCGTCGGCGAGCAGCGCGCGACGCGCGGGCGTCGACAGGAAACGGCCCGTCGCACGGTCGAACACGTCGAACTCGAAGAAGTGATGCGGCAGCGCGTCGTAGAACACCGCGTGCTTCTTGCTCATCGTCTCGCCATACATCACGTACCGATCGCCGAGGCGGTCGAGCAGCCAGGCGGCATGGGCGGCTGCCCACGTCTTCACGAAACCGAACTGCCGCTCGCGGCCGCCGCCGGCCAGATAGTGGCCGCGCGACTGCAGCAGCAGTTCGCCGCCCGGGCTGAAGCTGATGCCCGTGTTGGCGCCGTCGAGCTTTTCCTCGACGACGAGATGGGCGCCCGCGAGGGTGCGATAGGGAACGTGGTCGTGACCTTCGTCGCCGTCCTGCAGGCGCGAGCCTTCGAGGTGCGGCGTGCGCGGGTAGCGGGCGAGGTCGAGCGATTGCGCGTAGGCGCGAAAATCCAGCGTCATGGTCTTTCTCCGGAAACAACAGAAAAAGCCGACGACGTGAACGAACGATGGTGTGTGCGTTGCGGTGTCAGTGCGTGTCCGGGCGCGGCCCTGCGATCACTGTTCCGGCGCTGCGAGGCAGACGGAAACGGGCAGGACGACACGCGGCCGGGACGGCAGTCGTCGGCGTATCAGGCGAAGGGACGAATGTTTGCGGGCACTTGGATCACCGGTTCGATGAGGGTTCAGGGATGAAGCAGGCGGATGCTACGAAACGGCTTTTGCGCTGTCAAGCGTGGCCGGGCGCATCCGTTGTGGCTGTCTGCGTGCGTCGAACGCCTGCTGCTGCGTGTTGCGCGCACCATCGACACAGGAATAATCCGGATTCCTATGTGTGTGTTTTTCGCCACATCGAGCGGTGATTCGACGGGCAACGTTGCGCTACCCGCTTGCTGCGCCCGCAGCGTGCATGCTAGAGTCGCCGCCATTCCGATCAACCCCTCACTCGCAAGGAGAAGAAAACATGACGTCACGCCAGCACTCCTCCCGTCGCGGGTCGTAGTTCGGGTTTTTCGCGTCCGTTCGTTTCATCGTTCACGCCACGCGGCACATCGTATCGCCGTCATGGCGATGAGCCGGGTCGTTCCGATCCGGTCGTGCCGCCCTCTTCCCGACTTCAGATGTCGGGCAGCGCATGTGTGCGCTGCCTGCGCCATGGCCCGCCGTTCTACTTTTTCATCGAACGGAAACCTCCATGGGCAATTCCATGCAATACCTGGCCGAGCGCATCACGCTGTGCGCTTGCGCCACCACCTGGATCGAAGGTGAGGCCATCCGGCAGCTCGAACACGCTGCCACCCTCCCCGGCATGCGGCGCGTCGCCGGCATGCCCGATCTTCACCCCGGGCGCGGCTACCCGGTTGGCGCCGCGTTCTTTTCAACGGACCGGCTCTATCCGGCGCTGATCGGCGGCGATATCGGCTGCGGGATGGCGCTGTGGCAAACCGCGCTCGATGCGCGGCGCGTCAGCGCGTCGAAGCTCGCGAGCCGGCTCGGCTCGATCGACGCCACGCCCGATGCAAGCTGGCAGCCGCTCATTGCGGCCGCAGGGTTCGCGGATCACGCCTATGCGGCATCGCTCGGCACGATCGGCAGCGGCAATCATTTCGCGGAGGCGCAGCGGATCGACGCGGTGTACGACACCGATGCCGTCCACGCGCTCGGTCTCGATTCCGATCGCCTGCTGTTGCTCGTGCATAGCGGGTCGCGCGGCTTCGGCCAGTCGATCCTCGAGCAGCACATGCGCGAGCACGGCTACAACGGCCTCGACGACACGGATGTCGCCTGCACGGCGTACCTCGCGCGTCACGATGCGGCGTTGCGCTACGCGATCGCGAACCGCGACCTGATCGCGCGGCGCATGCTGGCGCGCTGGCGCACCGATGGCCGGTGCGTGCTCGACGTGAACCACAACCTGGTGAGCCGCGCGACCGTCGACGGCGAGCCGGGCTGGCTGCATCGCAAAGGCGCGACGCCGGCCGACGCGGGTCCGGTCGTCATTCCCGGGTCGCGCGGCGACTACAGCTACCTCGTCGCGCCGGTGCGTCCCGACGATGCGGCGAGCCTTGCGTCGCTGGCGCACGGCGCGGGCCGCAAGTGGGCGCGCGGCGATTGCAAGGGGCGCCTCGAACGGCGTTTCACGCCGTCGCAGCTCACGCGCACGCCGCTCGGCAGTCACGTGATCTGCGAAGACCGCGAACTGCTGTACGAGGAAGCGCCGCAGGCCTACAAGCCGATCGACAGCGTCGTCGACGCGCTCGAGGCGGCCGGCCTGCTGCGCAAGCTGGCACGGCTCGCGCCGGTGCTGACCTACAAGACGTCCGGGGAGGCTGGCCGATGCTGATGCAGATTTCCTCGGCGCACGGCCCGCTGGAGTGCCAGCTCGCCGCGGCCAATGCCTTGCGGCGCCTGCAGGCGGAGGCCGACGCGCAGCGCGTCGTCGTCACGGTGCTCGATGCGCAGCCGGGCGAACGGCCCGGCACACTGCGCTCGGCGTTGCTCGATCTCGACGGGGCCGCTGCGCAGGCGCTCGCGGACCGCTGGACGGGCACGCTGCAATGGATTTGCGCGAGCCCGTACCGGTTGCGCCATCCGCGCAAGAACTGGTTCATCGGTATCACGCGCTGTGCCGACGCGCAGCCGCTGCCGGACGGCGACGTGCGGTTCGAAGCGATGCGCGCACGCGGGCCGGGCGGCCAGCACGTGAACAAGACGAGCTCCGCGATTCGTGCAACCCATGTCGCGACCGGCCTGTCGGTACGCGTGGAAAGCGAGCGCAGCCAGCACGCGAACAAGCGCCTGGCGCTGCAGTTGCTGCAGGTGCGGCTGCAGCAGGAAGCCGACCGTCACGCGTCCGATGCGCGCCGGCAGCGGAGGATGCAGCACTTTGCGCTGGAGCGTGGCAACCCGGTGCGCGTGTTTTGCGGGGCGGCGTTCGTACCGGCCGACTGAGCACGACAGCGTGGCCGCCGGCGGTTGTCGAGCCGGTGGCCACGTAACCGGCCTCATGGTTTTCCCGGCCTGCCGGTTGCGCGAGCGCACAACCGGTTCCGGTGCGTTTCCGCGTGCCACGCAGGCTGCACGGGCCTGCCGCGCGCCTGCCGGCTGCCGCGTGTTCCGCACCCTTTCTGCGCAGGAAAGGACGCTTGAAACTTCCGCAATTATCACGTGCGGCGGATTTGCCCACCATGTGTCCAACGATCGGTACAGCCCGCCTATCCCGCCCTTTCACGGGCCTTGCGGTGCCTGCCGCCACGTCGTGCGACCGGATGCAGCGCGCCGGTCGCGAACGGCCGGGCCCTGCGCCACGGCGTATCGATAATCAGGAGACACGATGAACAGCCATTCCCTCGATCTCGGCGGCAACGCGGGCGGACCCGCGTCCGCACGACCGCCGGCCGCCGGCGTCGGCGCCGATGCATCGGCCCTCCCCGCCCGCCGCGTCACGCTCGGCGATTTCATGGACGACCTGCCGGTCGGCGCCTTGCACCGGTTCGTCGTCTGGGTGATCGGCATCGGGCTGTTCTTCGACATGTACGAGATCTTTCTCGTCAGCACGATCGGTTCCGCGTTGCAGAACGAGTACGGGCTGAGCCGCCAGAGCGGCGATTTCAAGCTGCTGCTGGCATCGGCCTTCATCGGCATGTTCGTCGGCGCGATGTTCCTCGGCAGCCTCGCCGACCGCATCGGCCGGCGCAAGGCGTTCCTGCTGACGCTCACGTGGTACAGCGCGTTCTCGCTGGTCGGCGCGTTTTCGGTGAATGCCGACATGCTCGTCGCGTGCCGGTTCCTGACCGGCATCGGCGTCGGCGCGATCTATCCGGTCGCCGACAGCTTCCTGTCCGAGATCCTGCCGAAGGAAAAGCGCGGGCGGCTCGCCGCGTGGGCCTACACGACTTCCTATGTCGCGGTGCCGCTCGTCGGCTTCCTCGCGCTGTGGCTGAACCCGCTGCATGTGGGTGGCGTGGCCGGCTGGCGCATCATCCTTGCGATCGGCAGCCTCGGCGCCGTGTACGTGCTGCTCGTCCAGCACCGGCTGCCGGAGAGCCCGCGCTGGTTGCTCGCGCAAGGTCGCACCGCAGATGCGCACGCGGCATTGCGGCGCTTCGCGGAAGGCACCGGCGTGCGCGTGCCCGAGCAGTTCGCGGAACCGGCCGAGCCGCAACGGCCGCTCGGGCTCGGCGAGCGCGTCGCGCTGTTGCGTCGCGAGCCCTATGGTGCGCGCTACCTGATGCTCGCGATCTTTCACCTGTTCCAGGGCTTCGGCTATTACGGCTTCGGTACGCTGGCCAGCACGGTCGTGAAGAGTCGCGGCTTCGACGTGACGGACAGTACGCTGTTCATTGCGCTGTCGTTCATCGGCTATCCGATCGGCTCGCTGCTGTCGATTCCGCTGCTCAACTGGATCGAGCGCCGCACGCTCGTGATCGTGTCGATCCTGTCGATTGCCGTGTTCGGGCTGTGCTTCGCGTACTCGGGGCATACCGTGCTGATCGTCGGCTTCGGGTTCCTGACGACCTGTGCGTCGAACGTGTTCAGCAACGCGTATCACGTGTACCAGGCGGAGATTTTCCCGGCGCGTGTGCGCTCGACGGCGATCGGCAGTACCTATGCGCTGTCGCGCATCGTCAGCGGTGCGCTGCCGTTCGTGTTGCTGCCGGTGCTCGGCAGTTACGGCGCGGGGGCGATGTTCGGCGTGATTTCGGTTGCGCTCGGTATCGTCGCGGTCACGCTGCGTGTGCTCGGGCCGCTGACTACGCGGCGCAGCCAGGACGAGATCAATCCGGTTTGAGCGTGTTTCGATGCGGGGGCGCGGGAACGCGCTCCCCGCATCATGTCTGGTGGTTCACGCCAGGGATGCTACGACGACATCCCCGCCTGAGAAACGACGACCGTGAATTCGATCCCCGATTCAAAATCCAGCGTCGTGGTCGAGAACCGCGGATCGTCATCGAGGTAGCGCTTGTACGGTCGAACGGCGTCCTCGGCCGTGTACATGTTGTCGGCCAGGACGATCGATCCCGGGCGCAGCAGGCGCTCGATCTCCTTGAACACCTTCAGATAGACGTCGGCCCATACGTCGATGAACACCATGTCGAAGGTGCCGTCCAGTTCGGCAACGGTCTCGAATACGTCGCCTTCCCGCACGTCGACATACGCGTCCAGGCCAGCCGTTGTGACGTGATCGCGCAAACGCGTGCACTTGAGCGCATCGCGTTCGGTCGCGACGACCACGCCGCCGCCCAACGTGCGCAGTGCCTCGGCGAAATACAGCGTGGACACGCCGCATGAACTGCCGAGCTCGAGGATTCTGGCCGGCCGTTGCGAGAGCACCAGGTTGCGCAAGAATCCGCCCGTTTCCGGCGACACGGCCAACGACAGCGGACTGCCTTCCGGGGACGCGAAGTCGTCGCTGGACAGCCCGAACGTTTCGAGAAACCGCCCGCGCAGACGGGGTGCGATCGCTTCGTATTCGTCGGCCAGCGACAGAAAATCCTCGTTCGATCCCTGGAACTGCGCGCGGGCGCGGGCGACGATTTCGGTCCGGCTCTCTTCATGGAGCCGTCTCAGAAGGACGGTGGTGGGTGAAGCCATGTGCATTCCTTGACGAAATTGATCGTTTCGACGCTGTATCCAGCGACGGCCTCTCCCGTGAGGGGGCTGCGCCTTCGCTCGATATCGGCGATACACGGTGGTTGCTACGCCGTTCGGGCGAGCGTGATGGCGCGTTCGGGGCACGCCGTCACACACAGTCCGCACGACCGGCACGCATGCGCGTTCGGCGTGTACGCGACTTTCATGCCATGCACGCGGAGCTTCAGGCGATGCATCAGATCGAGGCCGACGTAATCGGCGTTGTCGATGCGCCGGATCTCGAACACGTTCTCGGGGCAAACCGCGACGCAATCTCCTTTGCCTTCGCAGCGTTTCAGATCGACGACCGGCGCGATCACGCCCGGCTTCTGCTTGCAGTCGCCCGCTGATTTTTCGCGCACGTTCACTCTCCCGTGGGCCGCTTGCCGCCGGATCGCCATGCGGTCCGGAAATGCTCGCGTTCTTCGGGCGTCATGGATTCCCACTTGCGCCAGTGGCGCCGACCGCGCCAGCCGTGGTGTCCGCGGAATCCGCCGAACAGGATGCGGCTCAGCACGAGCAGGCCCAGCGCATGCAGGAAGTCGATCGTACGGGCGCCGACGAACAGCGCCGGCATCACCCAGTTCCACAACATCATGACGACCCATCCGAGCACGGCTATCGCGATCACCACGAGCAGCGCCTTGCCTGCACATCTGATTCGAAAATTCATCTGTCGACTCCTTTAGGTATTGTCCAGTTCGTCATAGACGGGCTGCAGCCGGGCACGCAGATGCAGGACCGCATAGCGTTTGCGAGCGAGCAGCGTATTGAGCGCGACACCGCTTTGCTCGGCCATCTCCTTGAAGGAACAGCCCTCCAGTTCGTGCGCGATGAATACCTCGCGCTGATTCGCGGGCAACTCGTCGAGCGCATCCTGCAAGGCCTTGAGCAACAGCGTGCGCGCGTAGCTCGCTTCGGGGCCGGCATCGTGCGCGGGTAGCGCGAGGTCCAGGCGATACTCGCTGTCCGCGTCATCCTCGGCGTCGAACAGATCCGCCAGCGGCTGCTCCTTCTTCTTGCGAAAGCGGTCGACGATACGGTTGCGCGCGGCACGGAACAGCCACGCGCTCGCCTGTTCGATCGGCGCCGGCAGCCGGTACGCCTGGACGAATTCGTGAAACACGTCCTGCAGGACGTCCTCGGCATCGTCCGGGTCGCGTATCCGACGCCGGATAAAGTTCACGAGCCTCGTTCGTTCACGCATCACTATCGCGGTGATGTCGCGGTCTGGGTCGGTCATCGTGCGTGAAGTGAGTGCGATTCCATGTGCCTGAAGACGTTTCAGGCGCGCGAATATTGTGTCGAGTGTGAAAATTTACTGCCGAAGGCGTCGGCTTTGCGGTGGAGATCGTTCATGCCGCCAAGTCGGCGGAACGCCGGTTTGTCCTGCCGGAAGCGCGTCGCCGACGCGACCGGGAAGGTGTAAAGACGGTGAAAGGAACGAGCCGCGACGACAGCACGGAAAATGAGTTTCGTGGCAGCGAAACGTGACGGCTTCAGGCGCGTGACCCGGCATCGGCGCTCCCTGGACGAGAGGGAGAAGCGTGTGGCGTGATCGCGGTCGCCGGCTGCAGTCGAGTCGTACGCATCGAAGGTCGCTCGTGATCCTGAGCGCCCCGGTCACATGAGCACGCGCGCCGTCGCGGCTAGCCCGAACCGGGCATCAAAAGTCGTGCGCGTGTCGAACCTGTTTCCGCATCGATCATGGCGTCATCGAACGGGGAATCCATGCCGTTCGAGAAACTCGGATACCAGGGGCTCCCACACGTCGATACCGTGTGCGAACAGCATGTGCCCGTTTGTCTCGAACGGCGGAAGCAGCCGATAGTCGGCGCTGCCACCCGCGCGAACGAACGCATCGTGCCAGGCGCTGCTATAGGCCGGAGCGAAGTACTGATCGTTTTCGGTATAGATCCAGAGCATCGGGACGCGAGCCGTCTTTCCGAAGCGCGAATACATGGCCTCCAGGCGTTCGCCCTGGCATGGCACGCCCGGATGCTCGACCGGATCGCCGCCGGAACCGCCGGCGAAGTTGATGGCCCCGATCACGCCGTCCGGATTTTCGGCCGCCATGGCCGTCGTGACGAACCCGCCGACCGATTGGCCAACCATGACGATTCGATGCGGATCGACATGGGGCTGCCGCCGCGCGTAGTCCAGTACGGCAAGCTCTTCGGTGCGCGCCGCATCGATCATCGGTGCATAGTCCTTCTGACGACATTTGCCGCTGTATTCCGGATCGAATTGCGTGCCGAACTGACCGTAGCCGATGCGCGTCGGCTCGAATACGGCGAAGCCCCGTTTCACGAAAAAGGCGGCTTGCCGGGTGAAGCGAAAACGCGGCGGCGTGCCGCGATCCGCGCCGCGACCATGATTGAGAATCAGGATCGGGAATGGTCCATCGCCGTCCGGAAGAAATTGCGTGATCACAACCTTGCCCGTTTGTTCCGCCCCGTAAAAATCCTTGACCGCCACGTCGATTGTCGAAGCCGATTCGTGCAGGTCCGATCTGAGCTGCTCGGCGCGCACGCCGGAGATCGAGAGCGCAACGCAAATCCACAACAGGCGTTTGGCAATTGTCATCGTGGCCTACGTATCAGGAGCGGATGGATTCAGCGTGGCGATGGCCGACGCGTGAAACGCGGCAGCCGAAGTCACGTTTCTCGGGCACATGAACATGCAACCCGGCGCCGTGACGTCCATCAGGCCGAGCGTCCGGAATGTCGATGATTCTGATGTCAGGGTCGAATGTCCGCAACCGGCGATAGTCGGCGGATCAAACGGACGGCGCCCCGCCCCCGTCCGTATCCGGGTCCGCCGGGATCGCCTTGTGTCTTAGCGCGTCAGTCAGTGCCTGGCCGGCGTCGGCGATGTGCGCGGCCAGGCGCTCGCAGGCTTCGTCGACCCGACCGGCGCATGCCGCATCGAATATCTCGACGTGCTCGTTATCGGAGCGCGCGCGCCAGTCGAGCCATTTCCACGCGGCAAACAGATGGCGCGCGCTGGCCTGATGCAGATCCGCGATCACGGAGACGACCCGCGGCATGCCGCACGGCGTGGTGATCGCCTGATGAAAGCCTCGATTGACGCGTTCGAGCGCGGCGATATCGCCCGATGGTGCGCTGGCCTCGAGAAAGGACGCGGCGAGTGCCAGGTCATCTTCGGTGTAGCGCGGAATCGCGTACCGGAGCGCGAGCGGTTCGAGCGCAGCCCGCATTCGGGCGACCTCGACGACCGCCTCGACATCGAGCGGCGCCACGCGAACCCCACGCCGAGGCTCCGCGACGACCAGGCCTTGTGCCTCGAGCCGACGGAACGCTTCGCGGACCGGCACGTGGCTCGTACTGAACGCGTCGGCCCACTCGTCCTGCTTGAGCCGCTCGTCCGGCGCCAGCTCGCCCGACACGATCCGGGCGGCAATCGACTGCGCGATATGTGCCGCGACCGAGCGATCGTCCTTGACATCGCCACTCATCTCAACCACCATAAAAATAGATTATCTATAATCTATAGTAGCAGATCAGGAGACAACCATGCGCCACCGCCGCCCCGCCCGACTGCAGGACATCGCCGGCATCGGCGTCGATCGCATGGGGTCGATCGCGGACGGCTCCGGCCGCGACGTGCTCCGGCTGGAGAATCTCGATACGGATATCCCGCCGCACGCCGACGCGCTCGCGCGGACTCGCGCGGCGGTGAGCGAGGATGCCGCGAATTCGTATCTGCCATTCGTCGGCCAGGACCGGCTGCGCGCCACCGTTGCGGCACACGTCACCGTGCAGACGGGGGTGAACTACCGGGCCGACAATGTCATCGTCTCGGCGGGCGGCCTGTCCGGCATCCTGAACGTCCTGCTGGCCGTGCTGGAAGTCGGCGACGAGGTCATCCTGACCGACCCGACCTATGCGGGGCTGCTCAACCGCGTGCGACTGGCCGGCGGCTCGCCCGTGCAGACCCCGTTCAGCTTTCACCCGGGCGCGGCATGGAAACTCGATCGCGCGGCGATGTCCGCCGCGTGTGGCCCGAAGACGCGGGCCATGCTGTTGATGTCCCCGTCGATGCCTTCCGGCGCGGTGCTTGACGAGGATGACTGGGCCTTCGTCGCCGGGCTGTGCGTGCAGCACGACCTGCTGCTGATCGTCGACGGCGCGATGGAGCGGTTGTTGTTCGACGGGCGCAAGGTCGTTCATCCGGCCCGGCTGCCCGGCATGGCCGAGCGCACGATCACGGTGGGCTCGGCGTCGAAGGAGTTGCGGATGATCGGCTGGCGAGTGGGCTGGATCGTGGCGCCGGACGCGTTCATCCCCGATCTGGTTGCGGTGTCGCTCGCGAATGTGGTCGTACCGGTCGGCATCGCGCAGGAGGCCGCCGCCATCGCGCTCGAGCGTTCGGCGGCCGACCTGCCCGATTACGTCGCGGAACTGCAGCGACGTCGCGACGCCATCGCCGCCGAGCTTCACGGTCTGCCGTTCGGCATGCCTGCGGGCGGCTGGTCGATGCTACTGCGCGTGTCGGATTTCGGTCTCACGGGTGAACAGGTGTCGGAGCGGCTGCTCGAACGGGACGTATGCGCGACGGCGATGACGGGCTGGGGCCGGCAACACGGAAGCGCCTTTATCCGGTTCGTCTTCGCGAACGAGCCGGTGAACCGGTACGCGGGATTCGGCAGGAAAGTCATCGAGGCGCTCGGAATGTGAGGATTCCTGCTGGAATTCCCCGGCCCGGGATTGGGTGCCCCGAGGCGCGTGTCCAACAGCATTAAGATCGAACCCGCGGATCGGTAGCCGGCGCGCCGGGCCGGTCTTGCCGCCGGCCGATCGCATTCACCGCGCCGACATGAAATCGAACAGCTTCGCGATATCGGTGGTCAGCACGGTACCGGCCTTCACGCCGACCCACAGCGTGCGCGTCGCCCACGCATCGTCCAGCTTCACGACTCCGAGCCGCGCCGCGCGCTCGCCGGTCACCGCATCGCGCGGCAGGATGCCGATGCCGAGCCCCGCCTCGATCATCCGGCTCACACCGTCGAAATTCGATACCTGGATCCGCAGCTTCAGCGAGCGCTCGACCGCGAACGCGGCGTCGGTCATGCGCGCGAGCAGCGAACTGCCGTCGCTGAGCCCGACGTAGTCCTCGTCGAGCGTATCCGCGAAGCGGATGCTGTCGCGCGCGGCGAACCGGTGCGTGCGCGGCACGAGCAGCACGAGCTCGTCGCGCCGGTACAGCCGCCGTTCGATGCCGGGCGCCGGCACGTTGTCGGCGAACACGCCGAGATCGGCCTTGCCGGATGCGAGCGCGTCGACGATCTCGTGGCTCAAACGCTCCTCGAGGCTCACCTTGATGCCCGGATTGTCGGTGAGGAACGCGGCGAGATCGGCGGGCAGGAACTGGACGATCGCGGACGTGTTGGTCCACACGTGGATGTGGCCGCGCACGCCGGCGACGTAGTCGCTCATCTCGTGCGCCATCCGGTTGACCTGCTCGATCACCTTCGCCGCATGGTCGAGCAGTGCGCGGCCCGCGGGCGTCAGCTCGACGCCGCGCGCATGGCGGACGAACAGCGCACTGCCCGTCACGCTTTCGAGCTCGGCGATGCGCTTGCTGACCGCGGACAGCGTGAGCTGGCCATGTTCGGCCGCCTTCGTCAGGCTGCCGTGCTCGGCGACGAGCGCGAACACGCGCAGCGACTGCAGATCGAAATGAAGCGGGTTCACCATGTCGTGGGTCCTGGGAGGGCCGTGCCGGTGCATGCCGTCAGCGCGGCGGCCTGACGCCGATCATACGCCCGGCCGACCCCGCGCGATACGGCGCGCCTGGCGCGGCGCGATCGACTCCAATGCGGCAAGCATCGCACCGTCCGGCTTCGCGAGATCGTCGAGTACGTCGAAGTGCTGCATGCCGGGGAGCCCGACATGAACGATCCGCTCACCCGTCGCGTCGCATGCCGTCGCGTAGTCATGCGCCTGCCGGACGAGTTCGGGCAACTCCGCATCGCCGACCGCAACGACCGTGGGCGCGCCGGGCCCGATATGGCGCAACGGGCTGTACGCCTCGACCTCTTGCGCGGTGAGCTGCAGCTTGTCGTTCAGGCAACACAGCGAGATCGGTTCGAGATCGACGAGCGGGCTGATCGCGAGCGCCGAGACGACGGCCGGATGCGCGCGGTGCACGGCCGTCAGGTGGCCGCCGGCCGAATGGCCGCTCAGGTGGATCGGCCGCTTCGCGGTGCCGAGGCCGTCGGGATCGTTCGCCAGGTAGTCGAGCAGCGCACCGATCTCGCCGACGATGCCGGTCATCGTCGCGACCGGCGCGAGCGTGTATTCGGCGAGTATCACGTCGAAACCACGCGCGAGTGGCCCGCTTGCCGCATACGCGAAATCCTCTTTCGCGCAGTGCTGCCAGTAGCCGCCGTGAATGAAGACGAACAGCGGCGCATCGGGCTGACCGCACGACAGCCAGTCGAAACGCTGCGCGGGTTGCGCGCCGTAACGCAGGTCGCGCCGGACGGAAGCAGCCTCATAAAGCGTCGCGCTGCGCGCCTGCATCGACGCCAGCAACGCGGGGAAATCGGGCACGACCTTCGTGTTCAGATAGGCGGCGTCGAGCGCCGCGCGGTCCATGCCGCGATAGAGGATCGTCATCGGGAATCGCCAGGGTCGGGTTGCGGAAGCGCGGACGCAAGCGTCGCGCCCGGTGCGAAGGCGGCCTCTCGGTCGCCGATGCACGCATTATCCGCAGCGCGGTACGGATCGGCTATCCGGAATCGGCGAGCGCGGAAACCGGTTGTCCGTTTTCGGCGGGAGATCGGCGCGGCGTGCGGCCGCACCGGTGTGCTCCGGGCCGCATGCGCGATGGCACGAGACGGCCGGTGGTGCGCCGACGGTCAGATCAGCTCGGAGATCTCGATCAGGTTCAGGTCGGGATCGCGCACGTAGACCGACCGGATCTTCTGCGTCGCGCCCGTGCGTTCGACAGGCCCTTCTACGATCGGCCATTCGACGCGCTTCAGGTGCGCGATCACGTCGTCGAGCGGCACCGATGCGATGAAGCACAGGTCGAGCGCGCCGGGCACCGGCACATGCGCTTTCGGCTCGAACTCCGCACCGCGCACGTGCAGGTTGATCTTCTGGTTGCCGAAGCGGAACGCGATCCGGCCGGCGCCGAAGGTTTCGAGCTGCATCTGCAGCACCTCGGTGTAGAAGTGCTTCGTCCTGTCGGGATCGACGCAGGTCAGCACGAGATGGTCGAGGTGATCGATCAGTGCCATGAGGTTCTCTCCGGTTTGTCGTTCATGAGAAAGCGCGCTGCGCGGGCATGTCGCCGGCGTCCGCGCGCGGCGGCGGATGAAGGTCCGAGCGGCGCCCGGCCTTCAGGATCTGGCTCGGCACGTCATGACCGATCAGCGCGGGTAGCCGGGCCGACGCGGCCAGCACGGCCGCGAGATCGATGCCCGTATCGTAGCCGTCGAGTTCGAGCATGTGCACGAGTTCTTCGGTGCACGCGTTGCCGGTCGCGCCCGGCGCGTACGGGCAGCCGCCGAGGCCGCCGAGCGATGCGTCGAAGCGGTCGATCCCGGCATCGAGTGCCGCGAGCGTGTTGGCGAGCGCCATCCCGCGTGTGTTGTGGAAGTGCAGCGTGAGCTGCAGCGCACCGAAGCGCTCGCGTGCGCGTGCCGACAGTTCGCGCACCTGCGACGGAAACGCCATGCCCGTCGTATCGCACAGCGTGAAGCCATGCACGCCGATATCCGCGAAGCGCTGCATCCACGCGAATACGCCCTCGGCCGGCACGTCGCCCTCCATCGGGCAGCCCATCGCGGTCGATAGCGACACGTTGATCGCAACCCCGGTGCCGCGTACCGCGTCGATCACGTCGCGCAACTGCGCGAACGACTGCTCGCGCGTCATCCGCAGGTTCGCGCGATTGTGGCTTTCGCTCATCGACATCACGAGGTTCACTTCGTCGACGCCGCACGACAGCGCGCGCTCGGCACCGCGCACGTTCGGCACGAGCACCGTATAGACGACACCCGGCGCACGCGCGATGCCGTGCATCACGGCCTCCGCGTCGCGTAGTGCGGGGATCGCCTTCGGCGACGTGAACGACGTGACCTCGATCTTCGCGTAGCCGCACGCGCTCAGCGCATTGACGAGCGCGATCTTGTCGTCGGTGTCGACGAAGGCCGCTTCGTTCTGGAACCCGTCGCGTGTCGCGACTTCGTGGATGTAGAGCCGTTTGCGTTGCCCGTTCATGCTGTCTTCTCCTGTTTCCGCTTCTCAGATCACGCCGCGCGTGCGCCATTCGCCGCGCGTCGCCGCATCGATGCCGAGCGATTCGAGTACCGCGTCGGTATCCGCGCCGAGCGCGGGCGCCGCGTGTTCGATGCGCCCGGGTGTCGCGCCGAGCTTCGGCACGATGCCCGGCACGAGCACGGGCGTGCCGTCGGGCAGCGCGGCGTCGACGAGCATGTCGCGCGCACGGTAATGCGGATCGGCCGCGATGTCGGCCACGTCGTAAATGCGCCCGGACGGAATGCGCGCTTCGTTCAGCGCGGCCAGCACCGCGTCGAGATCGTGCTGCGCGCTCCACTCGCCGATCGCCGCATCGATGCGCTCGACCTGCGCGACCCGTCCGTCGTTGTGCGCGAGCGCGGGATCGCTGCCGAGATCGGGCCGGCCGATCAGCTCCATCAGGCGCCGGAAGATGCTGTCGCCGTTGCCGGCGATCAGTGCGTACTTACCGTCGCGGCAGCGGTACGCGTTGGTCGGCGCGATGCCGGGCAGGCTGCTGCCGGCCGCTTCACGCACGGCACCGAACGCCGAGTATTCGGGCAGCAGGCTTTCCATCATGTTGAACACCGACTCGTACAGCGCGACGTCGACGACCTGCCCTTTGCCGCCCTGCTGCTCGCGATGCCGCAGCGCGAGCAGCACGCCGATCACGCCGTGCAGTGCCGACAGCGAATCGCCGAGCGAGATGCCGACGCGCACCGGCGTGCGGCCGGGCTCGCCGGTCAGGTGCCGCAGGCCGCCCATCGCCTCGGCGATCACGCCGAAGCCGGGACGGTCGCGGTACGGGCCCGTCTGGCCGAAACCCGACACACGCAGCATCACGAGCCCCGGATTGATCGCGGACAGCGCGTCCCAGCCGAGCCCCCAGCCTTCGAGCGTGCCGGGCCGGAAGTTCTCGATCAGCACGTCGGTTTCGGCGACGAGGCGGCGCACGACGTCCTGCCCTTCGGGCGTGCGCAGGTCGAGCGTGAGCGAGGTCTTGTTGCGCGACTGCGCGGCCCACCAGACCGACGTGCCGTCGTGCAGCAGCCGCCATTTGCGCAGCGGGTCGCCGAGGCCGGGCGGCTCGACCTTGAGTACGTCGGCGCCGAATTCGGCGAGCATCCGGCCCGCGAACGGCCCGGCGATCAGTTGGCCGAGTTCCAGCACGCGGATACCGTCCAGGGGGCGTGTCATGGCTGTCTCCGATGAAATCGTGTTGTCGATGACGGCGATCATGACGGCGTTCGCGCCCGGCGAAAATCGATCGATGCTCAACCAGCCTTTCCGAAACGGAAAGGTGTGCGGCGCCACCGTTCCCTTGTGCGATGCGTCAGCCTTTCCATCCGGGAAAGTGCGCTCGCGCAACGGTCAAACGACGGCACGCGCGCCGCCGGCAGAATCGAACCCGTTCCGCGCCCGCCGGGCGCCTGTCAGCGAGACCCGCCATGTTTTCCGATTCCTCTCCCGCGAAGATCGTGTTTCTCGACCGCGCGACGCTGTCGCCGCACACCGTGCTGAAGCCGTTCCCGTTCCCGCATGTGTTGCAGACCTTCGACCGGACGACGGCGCACGAGATTGCCGCGCGCATCGGCGACGCGGACATCGTCGTGACCAACAAGGTGCGGCTCGATGCGGCGGCGCTCGCCGATGCGCGACGCCTGCGGATGATCGCAATCGCCGCGACAGGCACCGACATCGTCGATGTCGACGCGTGCGCGGCGCGCGGCATCGTCGTGAGCAACATTCGCGGGTATGCGGTCCGCACGGTGCCCGAGCACACGTTCGCGCTGATCTTCGCGCTGCGCCGCAGCCTCGTCGCATACCGCGACGCGGTGCGCGCGGGGCGCTGGCTCGACAGCGGGCAGTTCTGTTTTTTCGATCATCCGATTCGCGACCTGGCCGGCTCGACGCTCGGGATCGTCGGCGACGGCGTGCTCGGGCGTGCGGTGGCCGGCATCGCCCGTGCGCTCGACATGCGGGTGCTGTTTGCCGCGCACGGCGATGCGTCGGGTGACGAATACGTGCCGTTCGACACGCTGCTGCGAGACAGCGACGTGATTACGCTGCACTGCCCGCTCACGCCCGCGACGCGGCACCTGATCGATGCGGCCGCGTTCGCACGGATGGCGCGCCGGCCGCTGCTGATCAATACCGCGCGCGGCGGGCTCGTGGACGAAAGCGCGCTCGTCGACGCATTGCAGTCGGGGCAGATCGCGGGCGCGGGGTTCGACGTGGTCACGCAGGAGCCGCTGCCGGCCGCGCATCCGTTCCACGCGATCCTGTCGCATCCGGCATTCATCCTGACGCCGCACGTCGCGTGGGCGAGCGACGAGGCGATGCAGGCGCTGGCCGATCAACTCGTGGACAATGTCGCCGCGTTCGTGGGCGGCACGCCGCGGCACGTGGTGTGACGTGCGCGGCGCATCGCGCGGCGGGCGGTCATTTGAACCGCGCAAACAGAACGGCCCCGCTCGATGGCTCGAGGCGGGGCCGGCTGAATTCGGGGGCTGCTTACGCCAGTGACTCGGCACGTGACGGGTTCGTGCATCCGCCCTGTCTTGCGGACGGTTTCGAATTCCTGGCGGGTTCTACTGCAAGGAATCCGGGCTGCCGACGCTGCAGGGCGAGTCTGAAACTGAATGGGACGAATGCAAAAAGCCGTCCGTTTCGATAGCAGCGCACTGCTATCGACGCGAATTTCAGTAAGCAGACATCTCGACGCAAGGATCGACCTTGGACGGCGAGCAAATGACCGAGTACTTGGCGCTCTCGCGCATCAGCGCTTCGCCTTCGTGCAGCGCGATCTTGATCTCGGGGTGACGCTCGTATGCGAGGAATGCCGAGCACACGACCGCGGACATCACGACGAGGGAAAACACAAATTTTTCAAGGGCTTGGAAACGTTCAGGCATGGTTCGACCTATCTCTTAGGCCGTTATTATATCTCGAAATAAGGGTTTTCCCTATAAGTCAGCCCGCATACCGAGGATGCCTTCAATCGAGATCGGGCCAGGTGCTCGCACCCTTTTTCTCCGTTAATCCGCGCTTAAGCGACGCTCGAACAAGATGGGTCGACCGGTTGCGGTGTCCGTACCGTGCCGGCCACCCTGTCCTTTTCGGAGATCCTGAAGATGAAAACCGCCCTTTCCCTGCTCGTCCTCGCCGCCGCGATCGCGGCGCCCGCCGTGTCGTTTGCGCAGACCAATGGCCCTGTTACGCGCGGTGAAGTCGTCGCGCAGTTGCGCCAGCTCGAACAGGCCGGCTACAAGCCGCTGAAAGGCCAGTACCCGGAGGATATCCAGGCGGCCGAAGCACGCGTCGCGCAATCGTCGGGTATCGGCGCGGACGCCGGTGCGTCGACCGCGTCCGGCCGTCCGGCGCTGCCGGCAACCGTGTCCGGCCAGGTCGGTCGCGGGCGCTGACGCGTCCCTGCTCCCGCCCCGGTGCTCGCGGCCACGCGGTCGATGGCGTGGCGCCAGATTACTGCGGCGCCGACGCGCCGCTCGCCGCGTTGCCCGGCAACGCCTTGCCGATACTGTCGATCAGCGATTTCGCGGTGCCCGTCACGAGCGCCGCGTCGACGCCGGACGTCTGCCACGAGCCGTCGGCGGCCTTCACGAAGGTCAGGTTCGCGCGCGAAGGCTTGTAGTCGGCATTGCGCCACGTGACCACGACGTCGCACGAGTAGGTGCGGTCGCCGAGCTTCTTGCAGTCGCCGTCGGGCTTCGCCGACACGACATCGGCCGAGACGGGCAGCGGCTGGCCGAACAGCGCGTTCAGGCCGCCGTGGTTTTCCGCCTCGAGCGCGCGGCGCACGGCGGCGTCGACGTCGCTCGACCCGGGGCCGTCGTGGAGCAGGTTGCAGGCGGCCAGCAGCGTCGATGCACCGGCGAGTGTCAGCAGCGTGTGGAACTTCATGGATATCCGTTATCGGGTGAACGCCGCGTAGTCTGCAACGTCCGCGCGTCGTGCGCGGTATCCATTTGTAACCAATTGCACGGATACGCAAGCGGCATCGCGTGCCCGTGTGTCGCCCTCGCCTATTGCCGCTCCTGCTTCACGCGGCTCACGAGCTGCGTCGGGCTCACGAACTGCAGCGCGATCACGACCCACACGAGCGTGATGGCCATGTAGATCATCGCCATCGCGTCGATCGACTGCGGCGCGCGCACGCCGGTCGAGAACACCGCGTAATACAGCGCGACGACGAGCGTCTGCGTGCTCGGCCCCGCGGTGAAGAAGGTCAGCTCGAACATCCCGATCGTGCGCACCAGCACGAGCAGCCCGGCCGCGAGCATGCCGGGCACCAGCAGCGGCAGCAGCACGTAGCGAAAATAGCGCCACGTGTTCGCGCCGAAGATGCGCGCAGCGGACTCGAGATTCGGGTCGATCTGCTCGATGAACGGCGTCATCACGAGGATCACGAACGGCAGCGCCGGCACGAGGTTCGCGAGGATCACGCCGGGCAGCGTGCCCGCGAGCCCGACCTTGTACATCACGGTGGCCATCGGGATCCCGTACGTGACGGGCGGCACCATCAGCGGCAGCAGGAACACCAGCAGCGCGAAGCGCTTGCCGCGAAACTGCACGCGCGCAAGCGCGTACGCGGCCGGCACGCCGAGCGCGATCGACAGCAGCACGACCGCGCCGACGACTTCGACGGTCACCCACAGTACGCTCGCGAGCTGGAAGTCCTCCCACGCCTTCGCAT
Source organism: Burkholderia lata (assembly GCF_902499335.1). Taxonomy (GTDB): domain Bacteria; phylum Pseudomonadota; class Gammaproteobacteria; order Burkholderiales; family Burkholderiaceae; genus Burkholderia; species Burkholderia lata_B. Next base: position 488,540 of record NZ_CABVQK010000002.1, read on the forward strand.
ACCAGTGCAGCGTGAAGCCCTGCGGCAACGGCGTGCCGAACCAGCGGGTCGCGATCGAGTTCACCGCGACGGTCGCGATCAGCAGCATCACGTTCAGCAGGAAGAACGCCATCAGCCCCCACACGAGCGCCTTCCATGCGCGGCCGGCGAGATTGCTTGTCATCTTCTGCGGTTTCCTCGCGTCGACGGGCCGCGCATCGGGCGCGTCGTGCTTCGGCGGCCAGGTGCGGGCGGCATGATTGTCGGTCGCCATCAGCCCTTGCCTCCCGTCACCGCGCCGGTATAGAAGAAGCGGCGCGCGCCGAGCATCGACGCGACCACCAGCAACTGCACGAAACCCATCACGATCGCGATCGCCGATGCGAGCGAATAGTCGTAGCTCTCGAACGCGGCTTCCGCCGCGGCGATCGAGATCACGCGCGTGGGCCCGGCCGGCGCGCCGAGCAGCACGGCCGACGGGAACACCGAGAACGCCTGCACGAACGACAGGCACGCGGCCATCGTGAGCCCCGGCACGAGCAGCGGCAGGTAGATCTGCCGGAACTGCTGCCACGGGTTCGCGCCGAGCGTCGCGGCCGCGCGCGCGAGCGTCGGGTCGATGCCGCTGATGTACGACAGCATCAGGAGGAACGCGAACGGAAAGCCCGACACGATCAGCGACAGCAGCACGCCCCAGTAGTTGTGCGTGAGGCGCACTTCGTCGGTGTACAGGTGCAGCCCCTGCAGCGCCTGCGGGAACCAGCCGTTCGGCCCGAAGTACGTGAGCATCCCGTCGGCGACGAGCACCGTGCCGAGCGTGACGGGAATCACGAGCAGCGTCGTGACGAACTTCTGGTACGGCGAATGGCGGCGCAACGCGAACGCGACGGGCACCGCGATGCCGACGTTGAGCAGCGTCGCCGGCACCGCGAGCTTCAGCGTGACGAGCACGGTCGGCCACATGGCCGTGTCGGTGAAGAACTGCACGTAGTTCGCGAGCGCGCCGCCGCCGTTCATCGGCTGGAACGACAGCACGAGGCCGTACGCGAACGGATAGATGAACAGCGCGACGATGAACGCGAGCGCGGGCGTGACGAGCCAGGCTTTCGTGTCGCGCGGCGTGCCGGCCGGGAGCGTGCTCATGCGGCCTCCCGGTGTAACCGCGCTGCGGCCACGCCGCTCATGTCGGCGCTCCCGGATAGACGAGCGTGCGTGACGGCGCAACGCGCAACCTCAGCGGCTCGCCTTCCGCGAATTCGCCGGCCACGCGCGCCCAGATCGCGCCGAACGGCGTGACCGCGCGGATCAGCGAATCGCGGCCGCCGTACTCGACCGTTTCGACGGTTGCGTCGAACGCGTTCGTGTTGTCGCCCGTATCGTCTGCCCGCTCGATGTCGTCGGGCCGCAGCGCGACGGTAACGTCTTTCGCATCGAAGCTGGCCATCGGCACACCGGTGAGCTGCACACCGCCGGCCGCGATCTTTATGTAATCACCAGCCATCCCTTCGAGCGTGAACGGCAGCACGTTGCGATAACCCATGAAGCGCGCGACGTGCAGGTTGTGCGGGCGCGTATAGACGTCCTTCGGCGTCGCGACCTGCTGCACGACGCCCTCCTTCATCACGACGATGCGGTCGGCCATCGACAGCGCCTCGTCCTGGTCGTGCGTTACGTAGATCGTCGCGCGTTCGAGCTGCGTATGGATGCGGCGGATCTCGGCGCGCATCTCGATGCGCAGCTTCGTGTCGAGGTTCGACAGCGGTTCGTCCATCAGCACGAGCGGCGGCTCGATCACGATCGCGCGTGCGATCGCGACGCGCTGCTGCTGCCCGCCCGACAGTTGCCCGGGCAGCTTGCCCTCGTGGCCGACGAGCTGCACGAGTTCGAGCGCCTGCTGCGCGCGCCGCCGCGTTTCCTGCTTCGGCACGCCGCGCATCTTGAGGCCGAAGCCGACGTTGTCGAGCACCGACATGTGCGGAAACAGCGCGTAGTTCTGAAACACCATCCCGAAGCCGCGGCGCTCGGGCGGCAGCACGTCGATGCGCGTGTCGTCGAGCCAGATGCCGCCGCTCGTGAGCGGCTGCAGCCCCGCGATGCAGTTGAGCGCGGTCGACTTGCCGCAGCCCGACGGGCCGAGCAGCGCGATGAATTCGCCGCGCCGGATCTCGAGATCGAGCCCGTTCAGTGCGGCGACCTGCGCGCCTTCCGCATTGGTGAAGCTGCGGCACACGCCATCGAGGCGCAGCCGTTCGAAACTGTGCTTCATTGCGCGAACTCCATCGACGCGGGCGCCGCGGCGCCCGCCGGTTCATGCGTCACTTCGACTTCTGCGAACCGATCTCGCGATCCCATTTCTGGAACGCGGCGACCATCGCCTGCGCGCTGAGCGGCTGCACGTGCGGGCGCTCAGCGAGCAGCTTCGCGTACTCGGGACGGCCGAACTTGCGGACCACCTCCTGGCTGTGCGCGGGCGCCATCTCGAGCGTCACGCCCTTCACGGCCGGGCCCGGATAGAAGTAGCCGTCGTCGTAGGTCATCGCCTGTTGCGCGGGTTCGAGCAGGAAGTTCATCAGCTTGAACAGCACGTCGAGTTTTTCCTTCGGCACGCCCTTCGGGATCACCATGTAGTGCGCGTCGTTCACCCACGTCATGTTGTCGAATGCCTGGATCCTGAACTCGGCCGGCACGATGCCGAGCGCGCGCGGGTTCAGGTCCCAGCCGGTGACGGTCACGGTCATGTCGCGCGTGCCCTCGCCGAGCTCCTTCATCACCGCCGACGTGCCGCCCGGGTAGTACGGGACGCAGTCGTTCAGTGCCTTGAGGAACGCCCAGGTCTTGTCCCAGCCGTTGATCGGATCCTGCGGATTCTTGTCGCCGAGCACGTACGGCAGCCCCATCAGGAACGTGCGGCCGGGGCCCGAGTTCGCCGGGCGCGCATAGATCAGCTTGTTCGGGTGGGCCTTGCACCATGCGAGCAGCTGATCGGGCGTCTTCGGCGGGTTGCTGACCTTCGCCGGGTTGTATTCGAGCAGCGGGCCGGCCGGCATGTAGGTGACTTCGAGGCCGTAGCCCTGCGCGAGATCCTGCATCTTGCGCGGGCCGGGCGCGTATTTGTCGAGCACGCCGGGAAGCGCGGCCGCGTCGTCGGGCAGCAGCTTCTGCCACAGGTTCTGCTCGGTGCCGGCGGCCAGCGCGTCGGTGCCCGTCAGCACGAGGTCGATGTCGGCGCGCCCCGCCGCCTGCATCGCCTTGATCTTGCCCGGCAACTGCGGCGCGGGCGCGTTCGTGAACGTGACGTTCGACACGAGGTTCGGGTTCTTGTCGCGGAAGGCTTCGATGGCCTTCTGCGTGAGCTGCAGGTTGCCCGCGACATCGACGATGTTCAGCGATACGGGGGCGGCAACGGCGGCTGTGGCAGACAGCGTGAAGCCCAAGGCGAGTGCGATCCGGCGGACACGGCGAGCGATCTTGGTGGCGTTCATGTCTCCTCACTTCGGTCGGTGGATGGGACCTTTCTTTTCAGGAAATCATGACGGCGTTATACGATGTCGGTCAACAAAAAACCACGGCGTGCGGGGCGGGACTTTCCCTGACAAACGCCCTTCTGACGGATGGCAATCTGATTACCGGGCGGCTTGGGTCAGCGGATCATTGACGGGAGACGAAGTGTCTTGTGACGTCATATCTCGACGGGGTCAATTCTGATGAGGGAGGATCGACGAGCATCCGATATGGATTGAAATCCGGCAGCTTCGGGCATGACGAAGCGTTGATGGCGATTGGCCCGGGCGGTTGGACACCAAGGCGCCGGCAGGTTCCAGCCATAGGGCGACCCTATTCATCAATTCGATCGCACTACGACTGGTGATTCCCGATGCAGAGATGTTTACGGGTTCATGGGAGGCCGCTGGCGGCCGCCGAATGAGGGGCGATGAACGGCATCCCCCGGGTTGGCAGGCTGCTGATAGGCGACAGGTTTCTTTCCACTGAACTGTATATTCTGACTGCCGGTGAAGAGAATGTCGTAATCCTTGTGTCCAAAAGTGCCGAGCAGGCCGAGAAATTTGGTGAGCGCTTCCTGGGTGATTGTCCGATTTGAATCGTATGCTTTGTATCGGTCCGGGTTCAGCGAAAAGCTGCCGTTAAAAACATACTCTCCGGTTGCGCCTACTTCCAAAGTTCCGCTTACCCGCCCACCCACTCGACCGATCACACCGGCTGCCCAAAGGTCCTTGGTCTGGTGATCGAACAAATTGGTCGAAAACTCGGCGTCGAACGGATAGGTTCCTGGACCGTATGCCGGATTTTCTACCGCCCTTTTTATCGGGCCGAAATCATCCAGGCTCATTTTCAAATTGAGGGACGAGATATTCATGGTTCGCGAGGTGCCGTCACCCGCCATCCAGTAGTAGATCGCCGCAATGGACATGAACGGCGTGCCATAGAACTTGAACTCGGTTGGTGGTCGCGAAGGAAGATGACTGAAATACCAAGTGCTGAAGGTACCGAACAGCGTGCTCATGCTTCCAGTGTTCGTAAACGCATATTCAGTTGCGCCGGGTTGATTGATATAACCACGGTCTGCAAGCCACTCGGTCATCAGTCCATAAACTGCTGCCTGAGAGCGCACGGCGGCTTCCGTGGCGTTCTGCAACCCGGTGGCAAATTCGACCAGGGCGCCGGTGGAATCACCGCGTTCGATGGCATCGAGTATTTTCTTGCCGTTGACCAGAAAGAAATCGCCGACTTTAAATACCGGTCCGGTGATGTTGCCGTTCGTCAGCACGGGGGGCAATCGGAACGGAACGACTTCGCCGGTTCCCAACGTTCCGGACCCGGGATAATAAGGGTCCGTAATGGGAGACGTCGAGACCGTGATCGCGGGCAACGTGGGGTCGCCCGCCGCGAAACTTTTTGCCGATTTCAAGAGCCCCACCAGCGATGCCGACCCGGACGCAAGCAACATGAGACGCCGGATGTGATTGGTATCGACCGGCCATACATTTCTTGACGACTTCTTATCCATAGCGGTAGTTCCTAGACAAGTTGATTTGACAGGAATCCGAAGGTTAATGTAAGGTAAAAGAAGGTTAAAGAAAAATCGAAGTGCCGAGCGGTTTGGTTTCGGATGGTTTTCAATTCACGGAAAATCCGGATTTTGAGTCATGGGAGTGTTTGTGAAATGGAGATGACAAAAGCGTGGTTTTTATCCATCGGCATCCCGGCACTGGTCTATTTGTTTAGTCTTGGTTATGCGTTGTTTTGTGCATTCCGGCGCAATCGGGCACGGCCGACGCTCGCGGCTCGGATTTACTGGATCGGATGTGCGTCGGTGATGGTGTTGGGCACGGCCATTACCATCGATATCGCCAGGCGATCACCCGACGCCACGGCGTTGACGTCGCTGGGGATGGTGATGACGAGCGCGGGGATCTTGTGCGTCCTGGCCGGTTCTCTGGTCCAGGCCGCAATCTGGATGGCTCGGCATTGCGGGCGAAAGCGCTCCGCCAGTTAGCATGGCAATCGGAATTGCGCACGTCACTGCTGCCCGCCGGTGACGGCCGAAGGCCGGCAAACGACGCAGGCGTATCAACCCGTCAAGGGCGCGCCGCTTTTGCTTGACGCCGCCACCTCCCCGATCAGCCGCTCCGCATCCCGCCACTCGCCATACCCGGACGCCGGGTTCAGGTGCCCGACCTCCCCCAGATCGACGAGCTTGCTGCCCCACCCGGCCGCCAGCGCCTCGACGCGTTCGAAGCGCGCGAGCGGATCGTTGCGGCTCGCGGCGACGATGCTCGGAAACGGCAGCCGTTCGGTCGGTAACGGCGTCCAGCCGTTCGCGTCGATCGCATCGGGCGTTGGATAGCCGGCGGGCATCGGCGACTCGAGATCGGCCGGCGCCGCGAGCAGCGCGCCGTGAATCTTGCGCGTGGCCTGTCGCGCCCAGTGCACGGTGATCATCACGCCCGCGCTGTGCGCGACGAGGATCACGGGGCCGTCGATTCCGGCCAGCGCCGCATCGAGCGCCGCGACGCGTGCGGCGCGGCTCAGCTTGTCGGCCTCGAGCGGCGCGACCGAGCGCGCGTTCGGCAGGCGCCGTTCGAGGTGCGTCTGCCAGTGGTCTTCGACGTGATCGCGCAAGCCGGGCACGATCAGGATGGTGGGTGCGGTCGTCAGGGTCATGCAGTCTCCGAAGCGTTCAGGAAAGGTGGGATGCGCGCCGTTCGCGTTCGACGCGCGCGAGGTCGGCCACATAGCTCGCGCGTCCGATGGCGAACAGCACGGCGGCCATGAGCGGCACGACGGGAATCCATTGCAGCGCGCCGACGAGCCCGGCGCGATCGGCGACCCACCCCGTCAGCAGCGGGCCCGGCGCCATGCCGAGCAGGTTGTTCGCGAGCGTGAGCGTGGCAAACGCCGATGCGTGGATCGCGGCCGGCGTCAGGTTCGCGACCATCGCGCCCGACGCACCGGACGCGCCCGCACCGACCAGCATCCCCGCGCAGATCAGCGCGAGCTGCAGCGGCCCGGGCGGCAGCCGGAACGCAATCGCGAGGCACACGCCCGTGAGCACGCAATACGCGATCGCGGTCAGCCACTTGCGCTTGCCGTCGGTCTTGCCGACGCGGTCGGTGACGATTCCGCAGCCGACCATCCCGACGCCCGCGAGCAGCACGCAGCCGGCCGCGAGCACGGCCGCGCGGTCGGGTGCCATCGCGTAGTAGCGGTTCAGGTAGCTCGGCAGCCACGCGAACAGCGCGCCCGGCACGAACAGGTGCAGCCCGCTGCCGAGATACGCGCAGATCACCGAACGCGACGCGAACAGCCCCGACATCAGCGCGCGCACGCTGCCGCGCAGGTCGTGCGGTGTGCCGGCGTCGCGCCGGCACGATTCGATGCGATAGGCGGCGAGCCGTCGTTCGGTCACGACGCAGCGATACGCGACGAGCAGCACGATGCCGAGCGCGGCCATCACGCCGAACGACCAGCGCCAGCCGAGATGCGCGCCGACCAGCCCGCCGAGCGCCATCCCGAACACCGAACCGAACGCGCCGCCGGCCATGAACGCGCCGGTCAGCGTCGCGCGCAGCCGGGCCGGAAAGATGCTGAGGATCAGCGCGACGCCGACGCTGCCGTACGCGGCTTCGCCGAGCCCGACGAGGCCACGCGCGACGAGCATCTCCGTGTAGTTGGTCGACAGCGCGCAGCCGAGCGTCGCGACGCTCCACAACGCGGCCATCAGCACGATGCTGCGCACGCGCCCGAAGCGGTCGGCGAGCACCGACAGCGGAAACGTCAGCAGCCCGACCAGCAGCGCGACGACGCCGGACAGGGAACCGAGCTGCGTGTCCGACAGCGCCCACGCGTGCTTGAGCAGCGGGAACACCGCGTTGAGCACCTGCCGCGACATGTAGTCCGACAGCAGCAGGCCGACGGTCAGCCCGAACACGAGCCACGCATACGCTGGCGCGCGCCGGCCGGCGGCGGCGACGTCCTGCATCGACGGCTCGACATGATGGATCAGCATGCGTGTCTCCTCCGGCACCGGAGCGGTCGTGCTCCGGCGCGGCTTGCGTGGCCCCGCTCCGTTGGCCGGAGTCATCCCCCGCGCCATGCGCAGGGATGGGTGCCACGCCACAACGATCGGCGGGCGGCGGCCGCGACGGCCGCTTGCCCGGATGCGCGGCGCGTCAGGCGGCCCGCAGCGGCACGTTCATCTGGCCCGGCCGGCGGTTCGGCGCCATCCCGAGGTGCGCCAGCGTCTCGTCGATGCCGTCGTACTGCACGCCGATCCGGTAGATCGCCTTCGCCTCCTTGCCGGTCGCGATGTCGCGGCCGAGTTCGCGCGCGATCCGTGCGCACTGCTCGACCTGCTGCACCGACGTCATCCGGTTGCCCTTCTGGTCGATGATCGTGTCCTCGATCCCGCAGCGCGGATGCAGGCCCAACGCCATCGCGACCGTGTTGATCGGCAGCACGTTCTTCATCAGCGATTCGAGCGTGATGCACGCGCCGTCCGGGCAACGCCGCACGAACTCCATGAAGTTGTACGGGTTCGGGCCGTCGAAGCCGCCGCCGATGCCGACCCACGTGACGTTCAGCGGGCCGCGATAGACGCCGCGGCGGATGATCCGTTCGAGCGTTTCGAGCGCATGCATGCCGGTGAGCTGGAAATGCGGCTGGATGCCGGCCGCCTGCAGGCGGCGCAGGTGCTCATCGACCCAGCCGGGGCCGGCCGGCACGGTCATCTCGCGGTACGCGTCCCACAACGCGGCTTCGTTCAGCGACGTGCCGGCGATGTCCTGGCGGTTCATCAGCTCGGTGATGTTCATCTGCACGGTGTTGATCGCAACCGTCACCTGGTCGGGCTTCGGCGTCAGCTCGGCGAGCATGTGGCGCGTGTCGTCGGACAGCCATTTCGCGTCCGCCCCCTCGCCTTCCGGTGCGAACGAGATCGAACCGCCCACCTGCAGGATCATGTCGGGCACCGCGTCGCGCAGCCGGCCGAGCAGCTCGTTGAACTTCGACAGCCGCTTGCTGCCCTTGCCGTCGAGCTCGCGCACATGCATGTGCAGCACCGTCGCCCCCGCGTTGTAGCAGTCGACGGCCTTCTGCACGTGTTCGTCCATCGTCACCGGAATGTCTTCCGGAAAATCGGCCGGCATCCATTCGGGGCCGTACGGCGCGACCGTGATGACCACCTTGTCCTGGTTTTCCGGGTGCAGCGAATCGTCGAGAAATTGCATGTCGTCCTCCAGTGGAAATCGTTGTATTTCGGGCGTACGGGCGTGCGTATCCCGCCGCGCCGAGCGGGATGCCCGGCGCGTTGCATGGTTTTTCAGGGATCGGTTACGGTGCGGGCGCGCTCAGAACGGCACGTCGCCGACGATGCCCGCGCGCTCCATCCGGCGCACGCACGGCGGGTAGTCCATCACCGCGTAGTGCTGCGTGCTGCGGTTGTCCCAGATCGCGACGCTGTTCTTCTTCCAGCGCCAGCGCACCTGGTACTCGGGGATGTAGGCCTGGCTGATCAGGTACTGCAGCAACTGGCCGGCGCCGGGGTTCGCGTCCTGCCCGACCCGCACGCGCGCCGGCGTGTGGAAGTTCGTGAAATGCGTGGTGAACGCATTCACGTACAGCACCTTCTCGCCCGTTTCGGGATGCGTGCGCACGACCGGATGCTCGGCGTCCGGGTACTGCGCCTTCAGCGCGAGGCGCTTGTCGATCGGCATCGCCGCGCCGAAGCTCGCCTCGATGCTGTGGCGCGCGTGCAAGTCGTCGATCTGCTGCTTCACGTGTTCCGGCAGGCGCTCGTAGGCGAGCACCATGTTCGCCCACATCGTGTCGCCGCCAACCGGCGGACCGTCGATGCAGCGCAGCACACAGCCGAACGGCGGCGCCACGCGCCAGCTCGCATCGCTGTGCCACGCATTCTCGTAGCGGTCGTTCGGCTGGTCGGGCGACTTGTAGATCCGCACGAGCCCCGGGTGCTCGGGATCGCTGCCGGCCACCGGATGATCCTCGAGCTCGCCGAAGCGCCGTGCGAACGCGACGTGCTCGGCGCGCGTGATGTCCTGGTCGCGCAGGAACAGCACGCGATGCCGCAGAAGTTGCGCGCGGATCTCGGCGAACAGGCCGTCGTCGTGCACGGCGTCGGCGAGGCTCACATCCAGCAGTTCCGCGCCAATCGCGCAGGTCAGGGGTTCGACTCGCATGCGCGTCTCCTCAGACGATGAACACCGACGAACCGGTCGTCTTGCGCGATTCGAGATCGCGGTGTGCCTGCGCGGCGTCCTGCAGCGCATAGCGCTGGTTGATCTCGATCCTGATCCGGCCGGCCGCGACATGTGCGAACAATTCGCCGGCCAGGTCGTTCTTTTCGGCCGGATCGGCGATGTAGTCGGCCAGCGCCGGGCGCGTCAGGTACAGCGAGCCCTTCATCGCGAGGCGCTGCGGATCGAACGGCGGGATCGGGCCCGACGCGGTGCCGACGCACACCATCAGCCCGCGCCGCTTCAGCGAATCGAGCGAGCCTTCGAAGGTGTCCTTGCCGACGCTGTCGAACACGACGTCGACGCCTGCACCGTCGGTCAGTTCGCGCACACGTTTCGCGACGTCCTCGCGGCTGTAGTCGATCGTATGGTCGCAACCGTGCGCGCGGGCGATCTCGGCCTTGTGCTCGCTGGATACCGTGCCAATCACCGTGAGCCCGAGCAGCTTCGCCCATTGCGACACGATCAGCCCGACGCCGCCGGCGGCCGCGTGCAGCAGGATCGTGTCGCCCGGTGCGAACGCGTGGATGCGGCGCAGCAGGTAGGCGGACGTCAGGCCGCGCATCGTCATCGCGGCAGCCGTTTCGCACGAAATGCCGGACGGCAGCCGCACGAGCGGCGCGGCGGGGATCAGCCGTTCGGTGCTGTATGCGCCGAGCGTGTTCAGGAAGCCCGTGTAGGTCACGCGGTCGCCGACGGCGACGTTCGTCACGCCGGGTCCGACGGCCTCGACCACACCGGCCGCCTCGACACCGAGGCCGGCAGGCAGCGGCACCGGATACAGGCCGCTGCGGAAGTACGTGTCGGCGAAATTCAGGCCGACCGCGTCGTGCCGCAGGCGTACCTGGCCGGGGCCCGGGTCGCCGACGTCGACTTCCTCCCAGCGCAGGACCTCGGGGCCGCCGGTTTCGTGAAATCGCACTGCATGTGCCATGTTGTTCTCCGTAGGGTGTCAGTCGGATGCGCGTCGCGCATCGTCGGGTTCGTTCGGTTCGTTCGTGCGTGGCGGCGTCGCGGCTGCGCCGTCCGCCAGCGATTCATCCAGTCCGGCCCAGTCCGCGTTGCCGAGATAGCGTCGCGCGGCCGGGAAAATCACGCCTTCCATTCGCCCCATCTGCTCGAACGCGCCGTACGCATAGCGGGCGAGCGCCGTGTCGAACGCGGCCGACGGCAGCCCGTCCGCGGCGATCCGCACGAGCGCATCGAGCGCTTGCGCGTCGCGCTGACCCTGGCGGTCGAGTTCGTCCAGTTCGGCCGCGACACACTCCGCACGGGCGCGCAATGCCGCGAACAGGCGCGCTTCAGCGGCCGTGCCGACACGGGCGCGCTGCAGTGCGGCGAGCGATGCCAGCGCATCCTGCATGTCGGCCGCTTGCTGTTGCGGCACGTACACGTCCGCGTTAGCGCCGGACGCCATCAGCGCATGCAGCAACCGGCCGACCGCGCGGTGCGCATCGAGGCAACGCGCCATCACGCGCGCCTCGGCGGGCGTTCGCCGCGACGTGCACACGAGCACCGGCACACCGCTCGTCGCGAGCAGGTGCCGCCGTTGCGCACAGGCGGCCGCGTCGGCATCGTGGGGCAGCGCCGCGACGCCGATCAGGTCGCAGCCGAGTTCGGCCGCAAGCGCGCCGGGTTCGACGTCACCGGCCGCCGGATGGCCGGCCCCCGCGATCGCATGGGACAACCCCTGCGCCCGCGCGGCGGCTTCCACTTTCGCACCGTGCTCCGGCAGCCGCGCTCCGGATAAACGCGAGTCCGGCGCGGCGCCGGGCAGCATGAACGTGACCCGGGCGCCGACCGCACGCGCCAGCTCGAGCGCATGGCCGATCGCGTCGATGCCGCCGGGCGTGCCGTCGACCGTCACGAGCAGATGGCGGTACATCGCGCCGCTCCGCTTATCCGGCGAGCGGCGCGCTGCGCCGCGTGCCGGTCGATACGATGTTCATGGGTGGGCTCCTCGTGGTGTTCGTCATGCATCGGAACCCATGCTATCGATGCGGTGCCGGCGCGGCCCCACTCGTCGCGGGGGGGATTGACGCGCGAACGCGGTTCGGCCGATCCTTCCCCCCACGCCCACCCCGGACGCTGGCCCGCACGGCACCGCCGGATTCCGACTGCTGCCCCGATGGCCCACCCACCCGATCGCGCCGACGCGCCTCCCACCGAACTGGTCCTGAAGACGACCGCGCCGCGCGTGCCCGCGCAGTTGCTGGCCCGCGCGCGGCTGAGCCTCGCCGCGCCCGCTTTCGACGGCCGGCCGGTCACGCTCATGCAGGCGCCGGCCGGTTACGGCAAGACGTCGCTGCTCGCGCAATGGCGCCGCGAAACCCTCGCGCTCGGCCGCGCGGTCGTGTGGCTGTCGGCCGACGAGCGCGACGATGCGGCGCGGTTGCTGCAGGGGCTCGTGCAGGCGGTGCGGACCGGCTGCGCGCGGCCCGGCTTCGGGCGCCTGATCCCGGTCGGCGCGGCCGACGCGGCGCGTGCGCTGGAGGGCGTGACCGCGTGGCTGGCCGAGGTCGCGCAACTGTCGATCGATGCGCTGCTGATCGTCGACGATGCAGAGCGCCTGCCACCCGCCGGCCTCGACGCGCTGACCTACGTGCTGCACAACTCGCCGCAAAACCTGCATGTCGTCGTCGCCGCGCGGCGCGGGCTCGATCATGTGGCCGGCGACCTGCTCGCCGGCGGGCAATGCACGCTCGCGGGCCCCGACTGGCTGCGCTTCACGCTCGACGAGACGATCGCGCTGGTCGGCGCGCGCTTCGCGCAGCGGGTCGACGCCGACGCGTGCGCGCGGCTGTTCGAACGCGTCGACGGCTGGCCGCTCGGCCTGCAGCTCGCGATGGTCGCGATGGCGCGCTCGGCCGATCCGCGCCAGGCGGTCGACGCGCTCGCCGCCCGCATGGACGGCACGCGCGACCGGCTGGTCGAGCTGCTGCTCACGAACCTGTCGGCCGACGACACCGCGTTCCTGACGCGCACGAGCGTCGCCGACCGCCTGCATCCGTCGCTGTGCGCGGCGCTGCTCGACGACGCGAACGCGCCCGATCGTCTCGCGCGGCTCGCCCGCGACACGCCGCTGTTCATTGCGTCGGACGATTCGGACTGGTGCCGGCTGCATCCGCTCGTGCGCGACACGCTGCGCGACCGCCTGGCCGCGAGCCCGGAAACCGAGCGCAACGCGCTGCATGCGCGTGCGGCCGCGTGGCTCGACGCGCACGGGATGACCGAGGAAGCCGCCCGCCATGCGTACGCGGCCGGCCAGTTCGAGGTGGCGTATGCGCTCGCGCAGCGCTGTCTCGAGGATGCGATCAAGCAGGGCCGTATCAACGACGTGCTCGACTGGCTCGCGCTGCTGCCCGATGCGGAGCTCGACAAGCGTCCGACGCTGCGCGTCGCGGTCGCGTGGGCGCTGGCGCTCGGCGAGCGCCATGTCGAGGCGCAGCGCCAGATCGCGGGCATCCTCGCGGATGGCGGTACGCCCGCGGCGATGCGCTACGAATGCGCGCTGATCCTCAGCGCGGCCGCGTATTACGCCGACGAAATCGACCGCTTCGTCGAGCTGTTCGAGCCGTGGGCCGACTTCGCGCCGCCGGCGGCGACATGGCTCGCGCAGATGCACGCGAACCGGCTGTCGGCGCGCGCGATCATCGTCGGCGAACCGGCGCAGGCACGCCGTTTCCAGCACGCGGCGCCGCGCGGCGAGACGGCGGCCGGGTTCGGCTATGTCGCGCGCTGGGGCGAGCTGATCACGGGCCTGAGCTACCTGCGCGAAGGCCAGGTCAGGCTGGCCGACGACGCGCTGTCGCCGGCGCTGGCGCGTGCGGAAGCCGATCTCGGACGCCGCCATCCACTCACCTGCATGCTCGCGGCGATGTGCGCGGCGCTCGCGTACGAGGCCGACCGCGTCGACCAGGCCGCCGCGTTGCTCGCGAACCGGCTCGACGTGCTCGAACACTCGGGCACGCCCGATACCGTGCTGCTCGGCTATCGCACCGCCGCGCGCATCGCGCTGCTGCGCGGCGTCGAGCACCGCGCGATCGACCTGCTCGAAGCGCTCGACGCAATGGGTGTCGCGCGGCGCCTGCCGCGCCTGTCGGTCGCGAGTCTCGCCGAGCAGGTGCGCATTCACGCGGCGCGCTATCGCGAGGCGACCTGCCATGCGCTCGTCGAGCGGATCGATGCGATCGCCGCGGCCGAGTTTCCGTCGCACGGGCCGTTGTGGCGGCGCCCCGTCGTGCTGCTGCAGGCGACCGCGCATGCGGGCGCGGCACTCGCCGCGCGCCGCTGGGACGACGCGAGCGCGGCGCTCGACGAAGCAGCGGTGCTGGCCCGCGAAATGAGCATGGGGCAGGCACGCATCGAAATCATGGCGCTCAGCGCGTTCGCGCTCGAACAGTCGGGCGGCGCCGGCCGCGCGCTGCTCGACGAGGCGATGAACCTCGCGGACCTGTTCGGCCTGACGCGCACGCTTGCCGACGCACATCCGGCCATCGCCGACTGGGCGCGCCGCGCGGGCGACGAAGCGGCCGCCGGCGCCGGCCCCGCGCGGCATGCGCTGCCGCAGCCGCGCATCGTGCCGCCCGCCCCGCGCGTCGCGGCCAGCCCGCGCGCGGTGCCGAGCGTCGTGCTGACGCCGAAGGAGCGCGCGATTCTCGAGCTGCTCGCGCGCAACCTGTCGAACAAGGAGATCGCGGTGGCGCTCGCCGTCGGCGAGGAAACCGTGAAGTGGCACCTGAAGAACCTGTTCGGCAAGCTCGACGCCAGCTCGCGCAAGCATGCGGTGCGCCGCGCGCTGGTGCTGGGTCTCCTCGAAAACGCGCCCTAGCGTTGTAACGCCGGTTTCGCGAATCGGGCGTGCAGCCGCGCCCGCCTTCCTTCCTCCGATTCTCCGCAACCCTGCCCCCCGCGCATGGGGGGGAGCGGCCGCCCGCCGGTGCGTAGTCTTTCCGCATGGCTCACGCGGGCGTCGCCTGTCACACCTTCCCGCCAGCCTCCTTGCTTCCCCGCTTTACCCGGACTGGCTCGATCCCGTCCGGTCCAATACGACCCTGGAGACTTCATGAAGACGAAACTGGCCGCGCTCGCGGCGCTTGCCGGCTGTTCGGCACTCGCGCACGCGCAATCCTCCGTCACGCTCTACGGCGTGATCGACTCGGGCCTGCTGTACCAGAGCACGTCGGCGGCGTCGTTCAGCCCGACCGCGCCGAATACGGGCAAGGTGTTCCGCATGAAGGACGGCGGCATCTACTCGAGCTTCTGGGGGATCAAGGGCAGCGAGGACATCGGCGGCGGCTACAAGGTCAACTTCAAGCTGCAGGGTTCGTTCGACAGCGGCACCGGCAAGCTGCAGCTGAGCGATACGCCGGGCGCCGTCGCGATCTTCAACCAGGTCGCGTCGCTCGGCGTGTCGGGCCCGTTCGGCACGTTCACGGCCGGCCGCCAGATCGTGCCGATGATCTACGCGATGGCCGACACCGACGTGCGCAACGCGCAGTTCTTCGGCAGCGTGCTGATCGCGTGGCTCGGCCTGAACACGGCGGCCGGCTGGTCGGGCACGAGCACCAACGCAGCGATCGGCGCGCTGTACGACAGCAATGCGCTCGTCTACCAGTCGCCGACCTTCGCGGGCGCGTCGATCGCGCTCGAATACGCGCCGGGCGGCGTGGCCGGGCAGTTCCAGGGCGGCACGCGCGAATCGGTCGTGCTCAGGTATGCGAACTACGGGCTGAACGCATCGGCCGCCTACTACAACGGCCACGACACGAGCCCGGCGCCGGGCGTCGCGCCGACCGGCGTCGACAACAACCGCTTCCTCTACGTCGGCGCGAAATACACGATCCACGATTTCTCGGTGTCGGCGTCGTACGGCAACGGCAGGAATCCGTCGCATGCGGACAAGGTGAACCTCGACATGCTGTCGGCCGGTATCGGCTATCGCTTCACACCCGCGTTGCAGGTGACGTCCGCGGTGTATTACCTGAAGGACCGCAACCAGTCCGAAAACCGCTCGACGGCGGTCGTGCTCGCGGCCGACTACAGCCTGTCGAAGCGGACGATGGTCTATGCGCAGGTCGGCCACGTGAACAACCGCGGCACGATGGACCAGATGCTCGTGTACGGGCAGCCGGTCGCGCCGGGCGTGGGCACGACGGCCGCGATGATCGGGCTGCGCCACAACTTCTGACGATGGGCGGCTGCGCCTGGCGATGCAGCGGCGGTCGCGCGTGGCCACCGCCTGCATCGATCCGCGGGATCGGCTACAGTGGGCGTTTTCGGCGCGCTCCGCCCGCCGTCGCGCCATGAGCCGTGGCGCGCGCGGCGGTAGGGACGGAACGCGGAACATTCACTTCGACGAGCGAACCTTCATGCCCGACCTGTCCGCCTTCCCGATCACGCAAAAGTGGCCGGCCCAGCATCCCGACCGTCTCCAGCTCTACTCGCTGCCGACGCCGAACGGCGTCAAGGTATCGATCATGCTCGAGGAAACCGGCCTGCCGTACGAGCCGCACCTCGTGCGCTTCGACACGAACGACCAGCTGTCGCCCGCGTTCCTGTCGCTGAACCCGAACAACAAGATCCCGGCGATCATCGATCCGAACGGCCCGGACGGCAAGCCGCTGCCGCTGTTCGAATCGGGCGCGATCCTGATCTATCTCGCGGACAAGACGGGCCAGTTGATCCCGAAGGATCTCGCGGGTCGCTACGAGACGATCCAGTGGGTGATGTTCCAGATGGGCGGCATCGGGCCGATGTTCGGCCAGGTCGGCTTCTTCCACAAGTTCGCCGGCCGCGACTACGAGGACAAGCGCCCGCGCGACCGCTACGTCGACGAATCGAAGCGCCTGCTCGGCGTGCTCGACGCGCATCTCGCGAACCGCCAGTGGGTGATGGGCGATACCTACACGATCGCCGACATCGCGATCTTCCCGTGGGTGCGCAACCTCGTCGGCTTCTACGAAGCGGGCGACCTGGTCGGCTTCAGCGAATTCCGGAACGTCAAGCGGGTGCTCGACGCGTTCGTTGCGCGTCCGGCTGTCGCGCGCGGGCTCAATATCCCGGCACGAGGCTGATCGGCCACGCAAGCGCACCGGCCGCCGCCCAAGGGTGACCGTTCGAGTCGGCCCATGCACGAGCCGTTCACGACCGGCGCCCGCATGGGCGCTCAGGTGCCGGCGTGGCGCTTGCGGCGATACGCTCGAAACGTGTTGAGCGCTCTGCCGCGCCCGGTTGTTTTCATCGCCGGGCTGCAATGCGGCAAAATGAGCGCCCTGTTGCCCGGGCGGCCCCATTGCGTGGCGCACCGGCAGGTGTGAACCTCCCGATCATGGGGCCTTCGCTCTGACCAGACGTCGGCGCCAGGCGGCGTGTTGCGCCGTGGGGATTCGACGCACCTGCCCGGGTGCGGCCCGTGCGACGATGTGCGATGACCGACATGAGAAATGGAATGACGACTACATTCGACGCGGCAACGACGGCGGCGATCGCCGCGTTTGCCCAATTGGATTTATACACGGCTGTGCAGGCGATGCGCGCCGAGGCCGACTACGACCACGAACGAGACCAGTGGATCTCGCGCTATATCGACGAGCACGGCGGCGGCGCGGACGATGCAGAATACGACGCCTTGCACGCGCAGGCCCAGGCAACCCCGGAATACGCGCAGTTCGTCGATGCCGTCCGCCGGGAAATCCTGGAATACTTCGGCGTGACCGACGATCAGCTGGACGGGATGGTCGTGCTGCGCGAAGACGATAGCGATGAGCTTTGGGCGGAAGTCAACCGGCAGCGGAGCGCGCTGGGAACCGGTGAAGTGCGCGGCGATCTCTGATCATTGCTTGCCCTTGGGGTCGTCAGTCACGTGGTGCGCCGGGCTCCCGGTTGCTGCAACCGAGCCGCTAACGGAGGACAAGCTCTCGGATCGTCGGAACGCGTGACCGTTGTGCGCTGACATTTGCCGTCGGAGGTGCAACAGCTCGACCGGCAGCACCGGGTCGGCAAGCGACGTCCACGAAAATTCACGAAGCATTCCTGTTGCCCGCCACGTGCGTCTGCATCACGCATCCGGCGGCACTACTCGCCGTCCGCCCCTTTCGGCGCCGCGTCTTCCAGCCCAGCCAGCACCTTTCCCAGCAGCTGCGACAGCTGCGCCTGTTCCGCATCCGACAGCACGGCCAGCAGCGCGCGCTGATTGTCGATGTGCGCGACGACCGCCTCGTCGATCAGTGCGCGGCCCGTCTCCGTCAGCGCGACGAGCGTGCCGCGCCCGTCGGCCGGGTTCGGCCGGCGCTCCACCCAGCCGGCTTTCTGCAGCCGGTCGATGCGCGCGGTCATCCCGCCCGACGACATCATCAGCGCGTCGTACAGCGCCGTCGGCGTCAGCGCGAACGGCGCCCCGCCGCGCCGCAACGTGGCGAGCACGTCGAATTCTCCCGGCTGCATCCCGTAGCGCGCGAACAGCGGATTGAGCCGGTCGCGCGCGATCACGAGCGCCGCTTCCTGCAACCGCCCCATCACCACCATCGACGACGCGTCCAGATCCGGACGCTCGGCGCGCCATTGTGCGAGCGCATGCGCGGCTCGATCCATTAACCCTCCTCGGCTTGGCAGTTATCTTGACGTCGAGATAAATCGGCGTTTATCTTGATGTCGAGATACTTTACATGAAAAACGCGCAGCGCCTCACCCGGGGGGGCCGCGCACCGACATCGAGGGCCTTGCAATGAATCGCTTCACTTCCCCCGGATGGCGGCTCGCCGCCATCGTGCTTGTCGGGCTGAACCTGCGGCCGGCGCTCGCCGCGGTCGGCCCGCTGCTCGACATGATCCAGCGCGCGACCGGCATCGGCGACGGCGCGGCCAGCCTGCTGACGACGATCCCGATCCTGCTGATGGGGCTCGGCGCGCTGAGTGCGCGGCGCCTGCAGCGCCTGACCGGCATCGCGGGCGGCGTCTGGCTCGGCGTCGCGCTGATCGGGCTGGCCTGCGTGTCGCGCGTCGGCGCGCAACACGCGTGGCTGTTGCTCGCGAGCGCCTGCTGTGCGGGCGTCGGGATCGCGATGGTGCAGGCGCTGCTGCCCGGCTTCGTGAAGGCGCATTTCGCGACGCGGATCGGCGGCGCGATGGGCGTCTACTCGACGTCGATCATGGGTGGCGCCGTGCTCGCGAGCGTCGTCGCGCCGTTCGCCGCGGCCCGCTGGGGCTGGCTCGCCGCGCTCGCGGGCTGGGCGCTGCCGGCCGCGGTGGCCGCGCTGGCGTGGCCGCTGGCCAGCCGCGGGGGCAACGCGCTCGCCGCCGGGCCGACGTCGGCATCGAATGCGCAGCCGTCGCGCTCGCCGCGCGCGTGGCGGCTTGCGCTGTTCTTCGGCATCGCGACCGGCGCGTACACGCTCGTGCTCGCGTGGCTGCCGCCGTACTACATGCGGCTCGGCTGGTCGCCGACGGCAGCCGGCAGCCTGCTCGGCGGCGTGACGCTCGCGGAAGTCGTCGCGGGGCTGACGATCTCGGCGACGATCGACCGCCTGCCCGATCGCCGGCCGGCGCTGCATGCGGCGATCGCGTCGCTGTTCGTCGGGTTGCTGGTGATGCTGGCCGCGCCTGAAGCGCTCGCACTGCCGGCCGCGTTGCTGATGGGCGCGGGGATCGGCGCACTGTTTCCGCTGTCGCTGATCGTCACGGTCGACCATGCGGCGACGCCGGCCGATGCCGCATCGCTGACGGGGTTCGTGCAGGGCATCGGCTACCTGATCGCCGGGTTGTTCCCGTTCGCGGCCGGCATCGTGCGCCAGCATCTCGCGGACCTGTCGCCCGCGTGGGTTGCGATGGCCTGCCTGTGTGTCGCGCTGTTCGCGCTGGCGGCAGGATTTGCGCCGAAGCGGGCGCTGCACGCCGCGCGCGCGTAGCGCGTGTCCCGCGCATGTTGCCCCGCCGCGATCGGATACGGCGGGGTTCGCGATCTGACCGGCCGCGCCCGGCGTGCCGGTCAGATCGCGCCGGCGTCAGCCGCCCGTTTCCCGTTCCGCCACGAACCGCCGATAGGCGCGTTCGGACGGGCAGCGCCGCAAATCGCACGCGTCTTCGTCGCACTGCCGGCAAACGCGGATCGCGTTCTGCATGTCGTCGGCCAGCGCGCCAACCAGTTGCTCGCAGATCGGCATGAGTTGCGCGCACTGCTCGGGCGTCAACGTGCGCGTAAGGTCCGCGATCGCCGCGCCGCGCGCGGCAAGCACCTGCTGCACCGCATCGTGCCCGGCCTCGGTCAGCGTCAGCACGACGGTGCGCTTGTCGTCGCCGGGTTCGCGCGCGACGAGTCCTTCCTGCGCCATTCGTTCGGCGAGCCGCACGGCCGACGAATGCACGAGCATCAATTGCCGCGCCAGCGCGTCGATCGTCAGCGCATGCGATTGCGACAGCAGCACCAACGCATCCACGCTCGATCCGTGCAGCCCCGTGTCACGGGCGATCGTGTCCTCTACCCGGTCGTTCAGCCCGAGCGCGAGCGCGCCCAGCAAATTGTTCAGGCGTTGCTTTTTCACGTAGGCGCTCCTAGCATATGTGTGCGTCACGCATATAATTTAACCCATCGATTCACCGATGTCAGCCGCGGCGCGGCCCGCTCGATCCGGACAGTCGCACGCCGGCATTCTACGGGTCGACAGGCCGAGTGGAGTCCACGCATGAACGACAACGCGCGCAAGACCGGATGCCTGATCATGGCGACGCTGTGCTGGGGCGTCGCCATCCCGTTCAGCAAGATGGTGCTGCCGGCCCTGTCGCCCGCGTGGCTCATCGTGCTGCAGATCGCTGCCAGCGTCGCGGTACTCGCCTGCCTTGCCGCCGTGCAACGCGTGACGCTGAAAGGCATCGCCCCGGCGCAGGTCGCCGTGGTCGCGCTGATCGGCATGCTCGAACCGTGCGGCGCGTACTACCTCGGGTTCGTCGGCATGCAATCCACGTCCGCGCTGCACACGGCGGTGATCTTCGCGCTCGAACCGCTCGGCATCCTCGCGTTCAACATCGCGCTGTTCCGGTTCAGGGTCGACAAGCGGCTGCTGATTGCGGGCGTCGTCGCGTTGCTGGGTGTCGTCGTCATCACGCTCGGCGACCCATCGGCGGACGGGCACGCGTCGCTGCGCGGCGATGCGTTCGTGTTCGCCGGCGTGATGGTGGCCGCGCTGTATGTGTCGTTGTCGACGCAGGCCGTGACGCTTCCGTCCGCGACCGCGATGCTGCTGATCCAGCAGGCCGGTTCGCTGCTCCTGGCGCTCGTGTTGCTCGGCGTCGACACGGGCAGCGGCGGGCCGTACCGGTTGCCGGCGTGGCCGGCCGTGTGGCCCGCGCTGGCGATCGGCGTGCTGCAGTTCACGTTCGCGTTCCTGTTCTATTTTCGCGGTGCACGCGACAACGCATCGTACTGGAGCGTGGTCGTGCTCAACCTGATCCCGGTCGTCGGCATCACGGCGTCGATCCTGATCCTCGGCGAATCGGCGTCGCCGATCTACTTCGTCGGTGGCGCAATCACGATCGGCGCGGCACTTTACACGCATCTGCGCGAGCGCCGCACCGAACCGGGGCCGGCCCGCGCGTGATCAACCCGCGCTCGCGTACAGCGTCGAATCCGCGAACCCTTCGGCGTCGAGCACGCGCCCGATCAGGATCAGCGCGGTGCGCTCGATCTGCGTGCCCTGCACCTTGCCGACGATGTCGGCGAGCGTGCCGGTCACGCGCTCTTCGTCCGGCCAGCTCGCGCGATAGATCACCGCGACCGGGCAATCGGCGCCGTAATGCGGCAGCACTTCGTCGACGATGCGGGCGAGATGGCGCACGCCGAGATGGATCGCGAGCGTCGCGCGGTGCGCGGCGAGCGAGCCGAGCGCTTCGCCTTCGGGCATCGTCGTCTTGCCCGCGAAGCGCGTGAGGATCACCGTCTGTGCGACGCCGGGCAGCGTCAGCTCGACGCCGAGCGTCGCCGCGCACGCGGCCGTGGCCGTCACGCCGGGCACGATTTCGTACGGAATCCCGAGCGCTTTCAACCGGCGGATCTGCTCGCCGATCGCGCCGTACAGCGACGGGTCGCCCGAATGCACGCGCGCGACGTCCTGCCCTTTCGCGTGCGCGCCGGCGAGCAGCGCGACGATTGCGTCTAGGTCGAGTTCGGCCGTATTGACGACCTGCTCCGCGCGATGGCCGTCGAGCACGGCGGCCGGCACCAGCGAACCCGCATACAGGATCACCGGGCACGTGCGCACGAGGCGCTGGCCCTTCACCGTGATCAGCTCCGGGTCGCCAGGGCCCGCGCCGATGAAATACACCGTCATCGAAAAATCTCCGTCAATTCATGGGATGTCCGGCCGCACGGCGTCATGCGCGCGTGGCCGGATCGAGCGCGTCGATGAGCGCCGCAGCCGAATCGAACGCGCGGTCGGCGTCGGGCAGCGGCGGCCGGCGCAGCATCACGACCGGCAGCCTGCGTTCGCGCGCGACGTCGAGCTTGGCTTCGGTGGCCGCGCCACCGCTGTTCTTGCTGACGACGACGTCGATGCCCATCAGCGCGAACAGCGCGCGCTCGCCGTCGAGCGTGAACGGCCCGCGCGCGGCGACGATCTGCGCATGCGCGTTGCCGGGATGCGCGTCGAGGCACCGCACGAGCCAGAACTGGTGCGGCGGGATCGCGTCGAGATGCGCGAGCGGTTCGCGGCCGAGCGTGAACAGCGGCCGCTTGAACGGCGCGAGCGCGGCCTCGATGCCGGCCCAGTCGTCGACCATGCGCCAGTCGTCGCCGGGTTGCGGCGCCCACGGCGCGCGGCGCAGCGCCCACAGCGGTACGCCCGCTTCACGCGCCGCGGCTGCGGCATTCGCGCTGATCTGCGCGGCATACGGATGCGTCGCATCGATCACGAGGCCGATACCGGCGCTGCGCAGATACGCGGCCAGCCCGGCAGCGCCGCCGAAGCCGCCGACGCGCACGTCGCAGCGCAGGTCGTCGGGTATCTTGCCGAGGCCGGCCAGGCTGTAGACGTGATGCGGCCCAAGCGCGCGCGCGATTTTCAATGCGTCGCCGGTGCCGCCGAGCAGCAGGATGCGCGTGCTCATCGCGCCTGCCCGACGAAGCGGCCCTGCCGGTCGATCGCGAACATCTCGACGGCGACCGACGGCGGCACGATGTCGCGCGCGACGCGCAGCGCGTGGGCGCAGACCAGATCGCCGAGTGGC
This sequence comes from Burkholderia lata, assembly GCF_902499335.1. Taxonomy (GTDB): domain Bacteria; phylum Pseudomonadota; class Gammaproteobacteria; order Burkholderiales; family Burkholderiaceae; genus Burkholderia; species Burkholderia lata_B. Next base: position 511,506 of record NZ_CABVQK010000002.1, read on the forward strand.
ACACCGTCGGCGTGCGCGAGCTTCAGTGCTTCCTGGCTCGTGTTCGCGGCACGCATCGCGGCCTGCAGCGCATCGCTTGCGCCGGCCTCGGCCGCCCACTGCGCAAGCAGCGGCAGGTCGATGCTCGAATGGCGGCTGTGCAGGTCGAGATGGCCGGCCGCGAGCTTGCTGAGCTTGCCGAAGCCGCCGCACATCGACAGCCGCGCGACCGGCGCGCGCCGCAGGTGCTTGAGCACCGCGCCCGCGAAATCGCCCATCTCGATCAGCGCCATGTCCGGCAGGCCGTAGTGCGCGCGCATCGCATCCTCGCTTGCGTTGCCCGTGCACGCGGCGATATGCGCGATGCCGTTCGCCCGCGCAACGTCGATGCCCTGGTGGATCGACGCGATATAGGCCGAGCACGAGAACGGCCGCACGATGCCGGTCGTACCGAGGATCGACAGCCCGCCGACGATGCCGAGACGCGGGTTCATCGTCTTCAGCGCGAGCGCTTCACCGCCTTCGACGCCGATCGTCACGTCGAAGCCGCCCGCATAACCCTGCTCGGCCGCCAGCGCTTCCAGGTGCGTCGTCATCATCTGGCGCGGCACCGGGTTGATCGCCGGTTCGCCGACCGGCAGCGTCAGCCCCGCGCGCGTGACCGTGCCGACGCCCGGCCCCGCATGAAAACGCACGCCGGGCGCCGCCGCGAGCGCGACGCGCGCGAAGATCAGCGCGCCGTGCGTCACGTCCGGATCGTCGCCGGCATCCTTGATCGTGCCGGCTTCCGCACCGTCGGCCGTGGTGCGGCAGAACTCGAGCCGCATCATCACGCGCTGCCCCTTCGGCAGCACGATCTCGACCGCGTCGTCCGCATGGCCCGCGAGCAGCAGCCGCGCGGCGGCGAGCGACGTCGCGGTCGCGCAACTGCCGGTCGTGTAGCCGAAACGTAGCGGCGCGGGCTGTTCGGGGGTCTCGTCGCGCATCACGCGTCCGTTGTGTTGGTCGTGGCCGACGATGCGATCGTGTCGGCCGCGTCGGGCTTGCGCACGTCGTACAGCGTGACCGGCAACGGCTGCCGCCACGTATCGAAGCGGCCGAGCGGTTCGGCGTGCGCGAGCGACACGCGCGTGAGCGTGCCGCCATGCGCATCGCGCCACGCGGCGAGCGCCATTTCGCCCTGCAGCGTGACCGCGTTCGCGACCAGCCGGCCGCCGGGCTTCAGCGCCGCCCAGCACGCGTCGAGCACGCCAGGTGCGGTCGCTCCGCCGCCGATGAAGATCGCGTCGGGCGCGGCGAGCCCCGCGAGCGCATCGGGCGCGCGGCCGGCAACGAGCTGCAGGCCCGGCACGCCGAGCGTGTCGCGGTTGTGCTCGATGAAGCGCTGTCGCTCCGCATGCGCTTCGATCGCGATCGCCTGGCATGACGGATGCGCGCGCATCCATTCGATACCGATCGAGCCGCTGCCGGCGCCGACGTCCCACAGCAGCTCGCCGGGCACGGGCGCGAGGCGCCCGAGCGTCATCGCGCGCAGGTCGCGCTTGGTGAGCTGGCCGTCGTGACGGTACGCATCGTCCGGCAGGCCGGGCGTGAGCGCGCGGCGCGGCGCGTCGGGGCCGGCCTGGCAGTCGAGCGCGACCAGATTGAGCGCGGCCGTTTCGTCGATGCGCCAGTCCTGCGCCAGGCCATCGATACGCCGCTCGAGCGGGCCGCCCAGATGTTCGAACACGCTGATGCGCGTCGGCCCGAAGCCGCGTGCGACGAGTTCGGCCGCGACGGCGGCCGGCGTGCGGCCGTCGGCGCTCAGCACGAACAGGCGGCGGCCGGGCAGCAGGTGACGCGTGAGCGTCGCAAGCGGACGGCCGACGAGCGAAACCGCGCCGACATCCTGTAGCGCCCAGCCGAGGCGCGCGGCCGCGAGCGACAGCGACGACGGCGCGGGCAGCACGCGCCATTCGTCGGGGGAAAGCTGGCGCGCGAGCGTGGCGCCGACGCCGAACAGCATCGGGTCGCCGCTGGCGAGCACGCAGACGGGTGACGCGCGGCGCGCGAGCACGCCCGCGAGATCGAACGGCGACGGCCACGTTTCGCGCGCGGCCGGCAGCCGCGCGGGCAGCATGTCGAGATGCCGCTTCGCGCCGACGACGAGCGTCGCGTCGAGCAGCGCGCGGCGCGCGCTGCGTCCGAGCCCCGCGTATCCGTCGTCGCCGATGCCCACTACCGTCAGCCACGCCGTCATGCACCCTTCCCCATCGTTCGATTCCCTACCGTTTGTTGCGATGCGCGGCGGCCGGGCCACCGCGCGTTGATCCGTTGTCGACCCCGATCCCGAGCCGTTTCCTTGCCCTGTACGCCGCCGCCCGCCGGGGCGATACGGCGGCGCTGTCAGCCGCGCGGCGCGCCACCGACCAAGGTCAGCACGCCCGGAGCCATGCCGCCGATCGACGCGATCAGCAGCCAGCCGGGCAGCCGCCACCTGAGCGGCCGCGCCCCGCCTTTCCGGTACAGGAACGTTCCGCCCGCCACGATCGGCACGCCGAGGCCGGCGAGCCCGACATTCTTCGGCCACTCGGCCGACGGCGCAAGCGGGATCAGTATGCACGCGAGCAGAACCCATGCGGTGACCGCCAGCAGCCCAGTGCGACGCCCATGCCGAACAGCTCCGTCCTGCCGGGTTTCATGGCGGGTGCCGGCGGTCGCCGATCGGGTGTCGAGCCGCCAATCGTACCATTTGCGAGACAGCGCAAAACCAGCTGCGGCCGTGCTGCGGCGCGGTTGCGCGACGCATCGCCGATGCCGGATCGTCGCGAAAATCGGGTATCCTACGGCCGTTCGTTCGCCGGTGCCCTTCGGGGCCGAAGAGGGAACACAGGGCGCGCCACGCGCCGCTGTGGCTGCCCCCGCAACTGTAGACAGCGAGCCGATCTCCCCCCTCATGCCACTGGTTCCACCGGGAAGGCCGGGAGCCGGCGCCGACCTGTCAGCCAGGAGACCTGCCGGCCAGAAAGTGCGTGCGTGCCAGTCGGCGTCGGGCGGGGTGTACCGATGCGTTGGCCGCGGCGCGACACTGTCCCGGTACCCCGTTGAGTTCCGCCCCCGTTTCCATTCCTGCGTCGCCCATCGTGCGCCCGTCGGCCTGCCCGGGGCTCGTGCGCGTGGTCGCGGCCGCCGACGGCGGGCTGTGCCGGATCAAGCTGCCGGGCGGCCGGCTCGATGCGCGCCAGGCGCGTGCGATCGCCGCCGCCGCGCGTGCATTCGGCTCCGGCGCGATCGACGCGACCAATCGCGCGAATCTCCAGCTACGCGGCATTCGCGACGGCGCGGCCGACGCGCTGACGCGCGCGCTGCTCGAAGCGGGTCTCGGTCCGTCCGTCGATGCCACCTCGAATGCAGCGGCCGACGCGGCTGCGCTCGCCGCGAGCGACGACGTCCGCAACGTGATGCTCAGCCCGCTCGCCGGCCATGATCCTGCCGCGCTCGTCGACAGTCGCGCGCTCGCCGCGCCGCTCTTCGCCATGCTGGCGCGCGAGCCACGCCGCGGCGAGCTGTCGCCGAAATTCTCGATCCAGCTCGATGGCGGCGAATCGGTTGCGGCGCTCGATCATCCGCACGACATCTGGCTGGCCGCCTGGCATCGCGGCGACGGTGCGGTGCGCGTCGCGGCCGGACTGGCCGGCTGCCCGCCGGTCGCGCTCGACGCCTCGCCCGCTTCGGTCGACGTAGCGCCCGATCAAGGCGTCGCGCTGGTCCGCGCGCTGCTGCTTGCGTTCCTCGATCTCGCGCCGGCGGACGTCACGCGCATGCGCGCGCTGCTCGCAACATGCGGCGAACGCGCGTTGCTCGAACGCGCGCAGCATTATTTGCCCTTCCCGCTCGCGGCCGATCCTGAACTCGCCGGCTGGCGCCGCACGCACACCGACCCGGCGCTGCGTTTCGGCGTGCGTCCGTCGCTCGATGCGGCGCGCTGCAACGTCGGCGCGCAATTCGTGCTCGGCCGGCTCGATGCATCACAACTGGAACAGCTCGCCGCGCTGGCCGAAACCGACGGGGACGGCACGCTGTCGATGACGCCATGGCAAGGCGTGTTCCTGCATCGCGTATCGCGCGAACGCGCGCCGGCCACGCTCGATGCGCTCGCGTCGCTCGGCCTCGTCTGCGTGTCGTCCGACCCGCTGGCGACGCTCGTTGCATGCACCGGCAGCGCGGGCTGCGCGAAGGCGCACGCCGACACGAAACACGATGCGCTCGCACTCGCCGCGCGCATCGGCCAAGCGGTCGACGTGCACCTGACGGGCTGCGAACGCCACTGTGCGCTGCCGCATCCCGCGACGTACACGCTCGTCGCGGTTGCGCCCGCGCACTACGACCTTTACCGGCGCGACGCCGCTGCGGGCCTCGGCGCCCCGCTCGCGCGCCATCTGACGATTGACCAGGCCGCGGCCCGTTTGACGGGTACGCGGCACAGCCAGGACACCACCGATGCTTGACTACATTCGCGACGGGCAGGAAATCTACCGCCAGTCGTTCGCGACGATCCGCGCCGAGGCCGACCTGTCGCAGGTTCCGCCCGACCTCGAGAAACTCGCGGTGCGCGTGATCCATGCGTGCGGGATGGTCGACGTCGTCTACGACCTGCGCTTTTCGGCCGGCGCCGGCACGGCGGGCCGCACGGCCCTTGCGGCCGGCGCGCCGATCCTGTGCGACGCGAGGATGGTCGCCGAAGGCATCACGCGTGCGCGGCTGCCGGCCGACAACCGCGTGATCTGCACGCTCGGCGAGCCCGAGGTGCCCGATCTCGCGCGACATCTCGGCAACACGCGTTCGGCCGCCGCGCTCGAACTGTGGCGTCCGCATCTCGCGGGCAGCGTCGTCGTGATCGGCAATGCGCCGACCGCGCTGTTCCACCTGCTCGACATGATCGACGCCGGCGCGCCGCGCCCCGCGCTGATCCTCGGTTTCCCGGTCGGCTTCATCGGCGCGGCCGAATCGAAGGCACTGCTCGATGCCGACAGCCGCGGCGTGCCGTACGTCGCGCTGCTCGGCCGGCGCGGCGGCAGCGCGATGGCGGCGGCGGCGGTCAATGCGCTCGCGACGGAGGTCGAATGACGACCGCGCGCGGACGCTTGTTCGGGGTCGGCGTTGGCCCCGGCGATCCTGAACTGATGACGATCAAGGCGCTGCGCGTGCTGCAGGCCGCGCCCGTGGTCGCGTATTTCGTCGCGAAGGGCAAGAAAGGCAATGCGTACGGCATCGTCGAAGCGCACCTGCGGGACGGGCAGACGCAACTGCCGCTCGTCTATCCGGTGACGACCGAGGCGCTGCCGCCGCCGCTGTGCTACGAGACGGTGATCGCCGACTTCTACGATACGGCCGCCGAGATCGTTGCCGCGCATCTCGACGCAGGGCGCGACGTCGCGGTGATCTGCGAAGGCGATCCGTTCTTCTACGGCTCGTACATGTACCTGCATGACCGCCTCGCGCCGCGCTATGACACCGAGGTGATCCCCGGCGTATGCGCGATGCTCGGCGGCACGGCCGTGCTCGGCCAGCCGCTCGTCTATCGCAACCAGAGCCTGTCCGTGCTGTCGGGCGTGCTCCCCGAGCATGAACTGCGCGAGCGGCTCGCGCGGGCCGACGCGGCCGTCGTGATGAAGCTCGGCCGCAACTTCGACAAGGTTCGGCGCGTGCTCGACGAACTGGGGCTCGCGAAACGCGCGCTGTATGTCGAGCGCGCGACGATGGCGAGCCAGCGCATCGTGCCGCTCGACGAAGTCGATCCGATGGCGTCGCCGTATTTCTCGCTGCTCGTCGTGCCGGGGGAAAAATGGCAAGGATGACGACCCCGCCCGCGATCGTGATTCTCGGCGCGGGTGCGCTCGATACCGCGCGGCGCATCCAGGCGCGCTATCCGGGTGCGCTCGTGCATGGCCTCGCAGCGCGCGTCGCGGCCGACGTGCCGTACGACGATCTCGGTGCGCACCTGCGTGAACTCTATGCACGCGGGCTGCCGATCGTCGCGCTGTGCGCGGCCGGCATCGTGATCCGCTGCATCGCCCCCGCACTCGCCGACAAGGGCGTCGAGCCGCCCGTGCTCGCGGTGGCGGAAGACGGTTCGGCCGTCGTGCCGCTGCTCGGCGGGCTGACGGGTGTCAACGTGATGGCGCGCGAAATCGCCGCATGCGTTGGTGTTGCACCGGCGATCACGACGAGCGGCGAACTGCGTTTCGGCGCGTGCGTGCTCAATCCGCCGGAAGGCTATGCGCTCGCCGATCTCGCGCAGGGCAAGCGCTTCGTGTCCGATCTGCTCGCGGGCACGTCGACTCGCATCGACGGCGCGGCGCCGTGGCTCGACGATGTCGCGCTGCCGCGCGACGATGCGGCCGCGCATGCGATCCGCGTGACACCCGATGCATGGCGCGGCACACGCGACGAACTCGTGATTCATCCGCGCAGCGTGGTGGTCGGCGTCGATGCGCAGGCTATCCACGGCGATGAAGCGCTCGCTGCGCGCATCGACGCCGCTCTCGATGCGCAAGGTCTCGCGCGGCTGGCGCTCGCGGCCATCGTCGCGCCCGCATCGGCAATCGGTGATGGCGTGCTGGAAGAAGCGGCGCAAACGCTCGACGTGCCGTTGCGCTTCGTCGATGCCGACAGTGACGGCGACGCACCCACCGATGCGGCCGCCGCACTGCTTGGCCGCGCATTGCGCGTCGCACACACGCTGCGTGCCACGACGAACGGCATCGCATGCGCGGTTGCGTCGCATCCGGTCGATCCTGCCACGCTCGGCCGTGCGCGCGGCCGCCTGACGGTGCTCGGCCTCGGCCCGGGCGGCGCCGAGTGGCTCACGCCGGCCGCACGCGCCGCGCTCGCGAACGCGACCGACATCCTCGGCTACACGACCTACGTGAACATGGCCGGCCCGTTCCGCGGCGACCAGCGCGTGCACGGCACCGACAATCGCGAAGAGATGCAGCGCGCGCGCCATGCGTTCGAGCTCGCGGCCGAGGGCCGGCGCGTCGCGGTCGTGTCGTCGGGCGACCCGGGCGTATTCGCGATGGCCGCGGCCGTGCTCGAAGCGCTCGACGAAGCGCGCGACCCGCACTGGGCCGCGGTCGACCTGCGGGTGGAGCCCGGCATCTCGGCGTCGCTCGCGACGGCCGCGCAGGCCGGTGCGCCGCTTGGCCATGATTTCTGCGCGATCTCGCTGTCCGACAACCTGAAGCCGTGGGACGTGATCGAGACGCGCCTGCGGCATGCGGCGCAGGCCGATCTCGTGATGGCGTTCTACAACCCGATTTCGCGTGCGCGGCCGTGGCAGCTCGATCGTGCGCTCGATGTCGTGCGCGCGCACCGCACGGCCGATACGGTGGTCGTGCTCGGCCGCGACATCGGCCGGCCGGGCGCAACGCTCGCGACGACGACGCTCGGCGCGCTGCGCAGCGACCAGGTCGACATGCGCACGATGGTGATCGTCGGCTCGTCGACGACGCGCCGTTTCGCGATCGGCAACGCCCGCGAGTGGGTCTATACGCCGCGCTGGTATCGCTGAATCCGGTTATCGCACCGGCGTGACGCTGCGCGCGTCGGCGTGCGCGGTGCCGGCTGCGCCGCCGGCGTGCCAGAACCGGTACACGAGCACGCCGACGATGGCCTGCGCCGCGACCACGAACGCGACGCAGCCGGCCCATCCCCACCGATGCCAGCCGGGCACCGGCAGGATCGAGCCGAGGCTGCCGCCGAAGTAATAGCAGGACAGGTAGATGCCGATCGCCGTCGAGCGCGCGCTCGACGCCGCCTGCGAGATGAACGTGTTGGCCGACGCCTGTTCGACGAACACGGCGGTCGAGCTGAGCGCGAGGCCGGCCAGGATCACCGGCACGCTGTCGGACAGCGTCAGCAGCGCCCCGCCGATCGCGAGCGCGGCCGCGGCAAGCCCTGGCGCGCGCGGGCCGCGATGCCGCGCGAGGCGCCCTGCCAGCGGGGTCACGACCACCGCCACCAGAAACACCGCATAGATCGCGCCGATCCCGACCGTGCCGAAGCCGAACGGCGCGCGGGCCAGGCGCAAGCCGACGAACGTGAACGTCGCGACCTGCGACGCGAGCACGCACGCGCCGATCGCGAACGATGCGAGCAGCGGGCCGCGCGTGACGATGCGCCAGGACGGCCCCGCACCGCTATCCGCATCGTGTTCGACGCGACGCGCGATCGCGCCGGACGCCGGCAGGCTCGCGTAGATCGCAACGCCCGTGACGAGACACAGCGCCGCGACGACGTCGAGCGCATGCCGCCAGCCCCACATCGACGTCATCAGGTTGGTCGCGAAGCGGCCGGCGAACCCGCCGAGCGTCGTGCCGGCGACGAACAGCGCGCTGATCTCCGCCGACGTGCCGCGATCGAAACGCTCGGCGATATAGGCGATCGACAGTGCGAAGACGAACGGCATGACCAGGCCGGCGGCAAAGCGCGCGCCGAGAAACGACGCAAAGCTGCCCGCATGCGCAGACCACACGACCGGCAGCGCGACGGCCATCGCCGCGAGCGAGATCGCGACGCGCCGCTCGACGCGCGCGGCCAGCACGCCGACGAACGGCGCGATAATGGCGACGGCCGTCGTGGTGGCGCTCACGCCCTGCCCCGCGCGCTCCGCGCTGACGCCGAAGGTGGCCGCGAGTTCGTGCAGGATCCCCTGCGTCGAATACAGATTGAGAAACGCGGCGAAGCCGCAGAGAAAGAACGCGATGCGCGTGGTCCTGTCGTTCATCGGAGCTGCCTGGTCGTCGATGCCGACAGTCTGACGAGTGCGCCGCGTGCACGCCAATACCGTTTTCACCGCCATTGATACCGGAACGACAACAATGCTCGACCTGCGCCGCCTCCGCTATTTCGTGGTCGTTGCCGACGAACTGCACTTCGGCCGCGCGGCGTTGCGCCTGCGGGTCGCGCAGCCACCGCTGACACGCCATATCGCCGCGCTGGAAAGCGAGCTCGGCGTGCGGCTGTTCGAGCGTTCGACGCGCGCGGTGCGGCTGACGCCGGAAGGCGCCGCGTTCCTCGACCATGCGCGCAACGTCGTCAGCGCAGCCGCCGAAGCCGAGGCGAGCGCGCGCAAGATCGCGCAAGGCATCGCCGGGCGGATCGTGATCGGCTATGCGAGTTCGATCCCGATGTCCGACACGTTCCCGGACGTCATCCGCCACGCGAGCCGCACGATGCCCGACGTCGAGCTCGCGTTTCGCGAGGCGGCGACCGCCAGCCAGCGCCAGCAGATTGCGGACGGCACGATGGACATCGGTTTCGGCTGGGCATGGGACGGTGCGCCCGGCGTGCCGGTTGCGTCGCTCGTCGTGTCGCGCGAACCGCTCGTCGCGGCCGTGCCGGCCGCCGATCCGCTCGCGGGCCGTGCGAGTGTCGACATCGCGGAGCTTGCGGACGCAACCTTCGTCACCTTTCCGCCCGGTTACGGCTCGGCATTGACCGCGGCCCTGGACGACCTGTGCGCGCAAGCCGGATTCGCGCCGCGGATCGGCGCGACCGCGGCACAGATCACGACGCTCGTGTCGCTGGTGGCCGCCGAGCGCGGCATCGCGATCGTGCCGGGCTTCACGGCCACGCTGCAGCGTCCGGGCGTCGTCTACGTGCCGCTCGCCGGCACCCGCGCGGTCGAACAGATCGTGTCGTGGAACGAGCCGTTCGCGTCGGCGTGCGTCGAGCGCTTCGTCGCACTGGCACGCTCGCTTGCGCAGCCGGCATCGGCCTGATGCATGGCGAGTGAAGTGCGTCGGACCTCGCGCGATCGATCGGGAAAATCGCCCGCGTCACGCATTCCGGAACTGTGTGGAATCGGCAAGATCGTTACGTATCGGGAATCAAATAACAAAAAGAACTCCTGACTATTCACTATTCGACGCGAATCCTCCAAGATGGGCACGCCGCCGGCCGGGCATGCCCGGTCGCCCGACCGGCGGCGATACGCGGGCCAGCGTATCCCTCTTCCACTTGGAGAACACAATGAACAACAATGTGTTGCCGCGTTTCATCCCGCGCGCATTCGCCGCGGGTTGCCTTCTTGCAGTGGCGAGCGTGTCCCAGGGCGCCGGCGTCTATGCGCCCTATGTCGACGTGACGCTCTATCCGACGCCGCTCGTCGACCAGATCGGCGTCCGGCAAGGCATCCAGCAGTTCACGCTCGCGTTCGTGGTCGCGGGCAACGGTTGTGTGCCGTCGTGGGGCGGCGTGCAGCCGATCGGCAACGGCGCGAGCGGCGGCCTGCTGACCGCGCTGTCGACGTCGATCGCGAGCTATCGCGCGAAAGGCGGCGAAGTGGCCGTGTCGTTCGGCGGCGCGAACGGCACGCCGCTGATGCAGGCATGCTCGACGGTCCCCGCGCTGGCGAGCGCATACCAGACCGTGATCGACACGTACGGCCTCACGCACCTCGACTTCGACATCGAGGGCGTGTCGCAGCTGGACACGGCCGCGGTCGCACGCAACTTCCAGGCGGTCACGCAGCTGCAGGCGAGCTATGCGGCGAAAGGCAAGCCGCTGCACGTCACGCTGACATTGCCGACGATGCCGACCGGGCTTACGCAGGACGGCCTGAACGTCGTCAACGCGGCGATCTCGAACAAGACCGTGTTCGACGCAGTGAACGTGATGGCGATGGACTACGGCCCCGCGAACATCGACATGGGCGCGGCCGCGATCAGTGCCGCGCAGGCGCTCTACTCGCAACTCGATACGGCCTTCAAGTCGGCCGGCCAGCCGAAGACCAATGCCCAGCTCTGGCAGATGGTCGGCGTCACGCCGATGATCGGCGTGAACGACGTGCAGGGCGAAACCTTCACGCTTGCGAATGCGCAGAGCGTGCTGAACGCGGCGGTCAGCAACGGCTACGGCTTCTTCGGCAACTGGTCGGTCGGTCGCGATCAGGCGTGCGCGTCAGGCGGCACGTCTGCATCGCCGACCTGCTCGGGCGTCACGCAGCAGCCGTACGCATTCGCGACGATCTTCAAGCAGCTCGACGGCAAGTGGGGCGCGGGCGTCACGCAGGATCCGAACTACGGCGGCGGCTCGGACGGCGGCACGCCGCAGCCGGGCGCGCCCTGGGCGGCCGGCCAGGTCTATACGGCCGGCGCGACGGTCACCTACCAGGGCACGACGTATCAGGCGCAATGGTGGACGCAGGGCGACGTGCCCGGCCAGGCCGCCGTGTGGAAGCCGGTCGGCGGCGGCACGGCCACGTGGTCGGCAACCACCGCGTATTCGGGCGGCACCTGCGTGATGTACCAGGGCGCGAAATACTGCGCGAAATGGTGGACGCAGGGCGACAACCCGAGTGCGGGCGGTGTGTGGGTGAAATCGTGATGCGGCGTAGCGGCCGTCGCTAGGCCCCGGGCCTGCGCATCAGGGGCCGTTCACGGCGATCGATGCCGGATCGCCGGCGGACGGCCCGCTGGTCGGCGCACCCTGCCCGCCCGCCGTCAGCCGCGCGCGTGCTCGGCCAGCAGCCTGGCCTTCGCGTCGACGAGCAGCGCCGCATGCGTATCGCGATGCTGGCGGATCCGCTCGGTCGGCCCGACCACCGACAGCCCGTACCAGTCGCCGTCGAGCGTCAGCGCGACCGCAATGGCCGACAGCTCGGGCGCGCTCTCGCCGAAGTTCTCGGCCCAGCCGAGTTCGCGAAACCGGGCGGTTTGCGCGACGAGCGCAGGGAGATCCGCCACCGTCGCGTCGGTGAAGCGCTCGAACGGCAATTGCGCGCCGAGCGCCTGCTGCGCGTCGCCCGCCAGTTCCGCGAAAATCGCCTTGCCGATCGAGTTTGCATGCAGCGGGCGCAGCTCGCCCGGCGCACGCGTATAGCGGATCGCCTGCTCGGATTCGACGACGTCGAGGTACGTGACGGACACGCCCTGGATCTTGCCGAGCACGGCCGTCTCGCGGCTCGCGTCGCGCAGCGCGACGAGATGCGGATGGACGATGTCGACGACCGGATCGGTCGCGTCGATCGCGGCGGCGATCGTCTGCAGGCGGCGCGTCGGGTAGTAGCCGCCGCGCTTGCGCACTTCGTACAGGTAGCCGCGGCTCACGAGCGTGCGCGCCATCGCGAGGCAGCTCGACGCCGGCACATTGAGCAGGCGCGCGAGTTCGGTGAGCGGCAGCGGCCGCCGTTCGGCGGCGAACAGCTCGAACAGGTCGAGCGTGCGGGCAACGAGTTTGACGTCCATGACGAGTGCTTGAATCGGAACGGGAAATCGCGCACCGGGCCGGCCGCCGGGTCGATACGGTCAGTACGACTTCGGCAGCCCGAGCACCTTCTCCGCGATGTAGCACAGGATCAGTTGCGGACTCACGGGCGCGAGCCTCGGAATCATACACTCGCGCAGGTAGCGCTCGACATGGTATTCCTTCGCATAGCCCATCCCGCCGTGCGTCGCGACCGCCGTCTGGCAGGCCTGGAACGCGGCTTCCGCGCCGAGGTATTTCGCGGCGTTCGCCTCCGCGCCGCACGGCTGCCCCGCGTCGTAGCGCGTCGCGGCCTTCATCACCATCAGCCACGCGGCCTCGAGTTGCATCCACGCCTGCGCGAGCGGATGCTGGATCGACTGGTTCTGCCCGATCGGCCGGCCGAACACGACGCGCTCGCACGCATACTGCGTCGCGCGGCGCAGCGCGGCCTGCCCGAGCCCGATCGCCTCCGCAGCGATCAGGATCCGTTCGGGATTCAGCCCGTGCAGCAGGTAGCGGAAGCCGTCGCCTTCGTTGCCGATCAGGTCGCCTTCCGGCACGCGCAGGTTGTCGATGAACAGCATGTTCGAATCGACCGCCTTGCGGCCCATCTTCTCGATCTCGCGCACCTCGACGCACGAGCGGTCGAGATCGGTATAGAACAGGCTCAGCCCGTCGGTCGGCTTCGCGACCTGGTCGAGCGGCGTCGTGCGCGCGATGATCAGCATCTTGTTCGCGACCTGCGCGGTCGAGATCCAGATCTTGCGCCCGCTCAGCACGTAGTGGTCGCCGTCGCGGCGTGCCTGCGTGGTCAGGTGCGTGGTGTCGAGGCCCGCATCGGGTTCGGTCACCGCGAAGCACGCCTTGTCGCGCCCGGCGATCAGCGGCGGCAGGAAGCGCGCCTTCTGCGCGTCGTTGCCGAACACCTGCACCGGGTTCAGCCCGAAGATGTTCATGTGGACGGCCGACGCGCCGGACAGGCCGGCGCCCGATGCGCTGATGGTGCGCATCATCAGCGCGGCCTCGGTCATCCCGAGCCCGGCACCGCCATGGGCCGGATCCATCGCGATGCCGAGCCAGCCGGCCTCCGCGAGCGCCGCGTGGAAATCGGCCGGAAACCCGCCCGCGCGATCGCGTTCGAGCCAGTAATCGTCGCCGAAGCGCGCGCAGATTTTCTCGATCGCGCTTTCGATCGCGCGCTGGTCATCGGTCAGGTCGAACTGCATGGAATGCACTCCCGGAAAAAAAGGTGAGCGGTCGCGCCGCTCTCAAGAAAAAGCCAGGCGGCGCCAACGTTTCCGCTCCGAAGGACGTCCCTTTGCCGGGTGCGTCGACACGAAGCGGCCAGGCTCGGGCGCTCACAACGGAAACACGCCCACGATCACCGCGGCGAACACCATCAGCACGGTGGCGGCGAACAGGAACGGAATCGTGAATTTCTGATGCTCGGCGAGCTCGACGCCGGTCAGGCCGACGATCAGGAACGTTGCGGGCGTGAGCGGGCTCACCGGGAAGCCCGTCGTCATCTGGCCGAGCAGCGCGGCCTGCGCCATCTGGATCGGCGGCACGCCCAGCAGCTTCGCGCTTTCCGCGAGCACCGGCAGCACGCCGAAGTAGAACGAATCGGGGTCGAACAGCAGGCTGAGCGGCATCGACAGCAGCCCGAGCACGAACGGCATGTGGCGTGCATGCTCGACCGGCACGTGCGCGACCACCACGTCCGCCATCGCCTTCAGCATCCCGGTGCCGGACATGATGCCGGTGAACGCGCCGGCCGCGAGCAGCACGCTCGCCATCATCAGCGCGGCCTTGGCATGCGCGTCGATCCGCTCGCGCTGGGCCTGCACGTCCGGGTAATTGATCACGAGCGCGGCGACCGTGCCGAGCATGAACATCACCATCGGGTCAACGATGCCCGACACGAGCGTGACGAGCACGACGAGCGTCAGCGCGAGATTGATCCGGAACCGCTCCGGCCGGCGCAACGCGCGTTCGGCGTCGGTCAGCGCACGCGGCGCAATCGCGAGCGCCGCCGCACCGGCACGATCGAGCCCGAGCCGCTTCGCCTCGCGCACGCCGAGCACGTATGCGGTGCCGAACACGAACACGAGACCGACGATCTGCACCGGAATCATCGGCATGAAGATCGCGGAGCCGGGAATGTGCAGCGCCGCAGACGCACGCAGCATCGGCCCGACCCACGGCAGGAAATTGACGCCGGCGGCCATCGACGCGACGCACGCGAGGATGCGGCGATCCATCCCGAGCCGCGTATAGAGCGGCATCATCGCGGGCAGCGTGACGAGAAACGTGACGGCACCCGAGCCGTCGAGATGGATCAGCAGCGCGAGCAGCGCCGAGCCCATCACGATGCGCGGCGGATGGCAGCCGATCACGCGCAGCACGCCCGCGATGATCGGGTCGAGCATCCCGGCATCGGTGAGGATTCCGAAAAAAAGAATCGCAAAAACGAACATCCCGGCGATCGGGCCGATGTTCTGTACGCCGTGCACGATGAACTTGCCGGTCGCGAGCCCGAAACCGGCCGCAAGCGATGCGGCCACCGGCACGACGATCAGTGCGACGAGCGGCGACAGTCGCTTCGTGATGATCAGGCCGAACAGCGCGACGATGGCGATCGCGCCGATCCATGCAAGCATGATGCGTCTCCTCTTCAGCCGGTGCGCCCGTGCGGGGCCCGGCGGGTGTTCGAAGGGTCGTGCGGCACACGTGGCCGTGCGGCGCCGTCGGGCGCGCGGCACGGCCGGCGGCCGTGATGCCGGTCAGTTCCGGTGCGTGTCGTGGCCGCCGTTGTTGGCGTCGGCGAACACCTGCGCCGCGTGTTCGTTCAGCGCGGGCGGCGGCCGCCGGTACGTGGCCGGCGTGCGGCCGAGCTTGATCGGCGACGCGATGCCGCGATGCCGGCCCAGCTCGACCTTCATCTGCCGGTGCGCGACATGCGGATGGTCGAGCGCCGCATCGAGCCCGAGCACCGGCGCACACGGCACGCCGCGGCGCATCAGCTGCTCGGCGAGTGCCGCGCCGTCGTGTCCGGCCAGCGCCGTTTCGAGCAGCGTGCGCAACGCGGCGCGGTTCGCGCTGCGCGCGCGGTTGTCCGCAAAGCGCGGATCGTCGAGCCAGTCGCGCGTGCCGAGCACGTCGCACAGCGCCGCGAACTGCCCGTTGTTGCCGACCGCGAGAAAGATGTCGACGCTCGCCGTCGGAAAGCTGTCGTACGGCGTGATGTTCGGATGCGCGTTGCCGGTGCGCACGGGCGCGTTGCCCGAATGGAAGAAGTTCGGCGTATGCGGATGCAGGATCGACAGCGCGCAGTCGAACAGCGTCGATTCGACGAACTGGCCGCGGCCGCTCGCGTCGCGCTCGCGCAGCGCCATCAGCACGCCGAGCGCCGCGTTCAGCCCGGTGACGAGATCGACGATCGGCACGCCGACCCGCAGCGGTGTACCGCCGGCTTCGCCATTGACGCTCATCAGCCCCGCGAGCGCCTGCACGGCCGCGTCGTAGCCGGGCAGCCCGCCGAGCGGACCGTCCGCGCCGAAGCCCGACACGCGGCAATGGACGAGGCGCGGAAACCGCGCATGCAGCGCGTCGAAACCGAGCCCCCAGCGCTCCATCGTGCCGATCTTGAAATTCTCGACGATGGCGTCCGCGTGTTCGAGCAGGCCGAGCAACCGCTCGCGGTCGGCCGGTTGCGTCAGGTCGAGCGCGATGCCGAGCTTGTTGCGGTTCACGCCGAGGAAGTACGACGCGGTATCGCCGTCGAACGGCGGGCCCCACGTACGCGTCTCGTCGCCGGACGGCGGTTCGACCTTGATCACCTCCGCGCCGTGGTCGGCCAGGATCTGCGTTGCATACGGGCCGCCCAGCACCCGCGACAGATCGATGATGCGCAATCCCGCCAGCGCGCCCTGCTGCTCGTGTTCCGCCATGCGTCCCGCTCCTGGTTCCGGTTGATCGGACTGCCGGTTCCGGCGGCCCGGCGCCTGCGGCGCGACCTTCCGGATTCGGCGAATAATTCTTGTATGTGAATTTATATTCACACTCAGGAATTATGTTGTCAACCCCGGCGACACCCTGAATGCCATGCGGAAGTGGCCGTGGCGCACAAGTGGGGGCGACACCGAACACGGGCCGGTTGCGGTGGCATCCAGCCTTTCGCTAAGCTGGCGGGCAATCTTCATCTCAAAAAAATCGGACGGATTATTCATGAAACGGATACTGCTGGCGGCCTTCGTGCTGGCGTCGACGCTGGGCGTCGGACACGCGCAAACCCAGACGTTTCACTTCGGCGAAGGACAGACCGGGATGCCGGGCGCAGCGCCGACCGCACGGCCGGCGCCCGCGCACCGGCACGCGGCGCCGCCGTCGCCCCACCATCGACGCGCGGTTCACAAGCGCCGCCAGCCGCGCCACGCGAAACCGACGCGCAGCGGGATCTACACGCACGCGTGACCCGGCGTTCGTCTCGCGACGCCGTGCACGGAACTGTCACGAACGGCCGGTAAGATCGCAGCGGCTGCCTGTACACCGTCGCGGCACGCTGCCGGGTAACGCGCCGCCGACGCGCATTTTCTCCACGATTCAGCACCTGTTTTGCCGAACATGAGTACCGGGCCGGACACTCTCGCCGTCATCAAGGAACGCGCCACGATCGTGTGCCGTCAGCGCAGCAGCGTGCTGCTGGTCGCCCGCACCGCGTCACGCTGGTCGCTGCCGGGCGGCACGATCCGGCGTGGCGAGACACCGCTCGATGCTGCACTGCGGGAGCTCGCCGAGGAAACGCGGCTGGAGGGGCTCGCACTCGACTACGCGGTGCAGTTCGGCGGGCTGACGAAGCTCCATCACGTGTTCGTGGCCGACGTGCCGGCGCACCTGACGCCGCGCGCGAGCAACGAGATCGCCCGCTGCAAGTGGTTCACCGTCGACCGGCTCGACACGCTTCGTGCAAGCGTGCCGACGCGCAAGATCATCGAGCTGCTGCGTCTCGACTGTTTTTCGGCGATCGCGAACGGCCGGCTGCGCTGACGTCGATAGCGCCCGCGCCGGTCACGCGCGCAGGAACGGGCCGGCCTTGCGTTCGAGCAGCGTGACGAGTTCGGGCTGCATGGTCGTGTAACGGTCCGGAATGTCGAGGCACACGATCTTCTTGTGCCGCAGATGCGCCCCGAATTGCGCCGCCAGCCTCGCCTTGTGCGCACGCTCCATCACGAACACGACGTCGGCCCAGTCGAGCTGCTCGGCGGACACGCGCGTGTCCGCATCGGGCGCGAGGCCCGCCGAGTCGGTTTCGACGCCCGGCCATGCGGCGAACACCGCTTCGGCCGTCGGGCTGCGCAGCCGGTTGCGGCTGCAGAGGAAGAGTGCCCGCGTCATGTCGCTTCGCGGTGGCCGGGTGCCTGCCTGCTCACCCTTGCGGAATCGTGCCCGGGCGAACGTACGCGAGCATGTGCGGCACATAGTCGGCCTTGCCGAGTTCGACGCCATGGTGGCGCAGGATCGCGTAAGCGGCGATCGCGTGGAAGTAGAACTGCGGCAGCGCCCAGTCGCGCGCGTACTGTTCGCCCGTCATGTCGAACGCGATCCCGTTCGGCATTTCGAGCGCGATCGGCAGCGCGGCACCGCCATCGAGCGCATCCGGCGCCAGCTCGCCGAGAAACGCGAGCGTGCCGGCGATGATCGCCTGCGCGTCGGCGAGCGAGCCGGGCTGCGCATCCGCATTCCATCCTGCCTCGCGCAATGACAGCAGCGCAGCCGGCAACGGTTCGCCGCGCAGCCGGTGGACGGGCTCCATCGCCTGGAAGCACGAGAAGCGCACCTGTGCCGCGAGCGGATACATGTCGGGCGCCAGCTTCAGCGACATCGCCGCATCGGGCGCGTCGCCCGCGGCCTGCCGATGTGCGACAGCCTTGTCGAGCCACGCGGACTGCGCGCGCAGCATCTGGGTGAAGGTCGGAACGAGAAGTTGAGTCGGTGACACGCGTGCGCTCCTGTGTTGTGGTTTGCGCCACGATAGCAGCGTCGGCACGAACCTGCACCCCCGGCATGGGCGATGAGCGCGATTTAATGCGGATTCGGTGATGTGGCGCATGGCGCATGGCGCGTGCGCGTGTCGCCGCTCGCAGGACGATCACGGCACGCGGTCGCCTCGACGCTACCTCAAGGCTTGCCGTGCCGAGCCAGGAACCGGTCGAGCTGCGATGCGAATGTCTTGCCGTCGCGCGCGCTGAACGGCGCCGGCCCGCCCGTGTCGATGCCCGCGCTGCGCAGCTGATCCATCATCGCGCGCGTCGACAGGCGCTCCTCGATGTTCTCGCGGCTGAACCAGTTGCCGCGCGGGTCGAGCGCATGCGCGCCCTTGTCGAGCACGGCGGCGGCCAGCGGGATGTCGGCGGTGATCACGAGGTCGCCCGCTTCCACCAGCTCGACGATGCGCGCATCGGCCACGTCGAAGCCGGCCGGTACCTGCACGGCCTTGATGAACGGCGACGGCGGCGTGCGCAGAAACTGGTTCGCGACCAGCGTCACGCAGATTTCGGCACGACGCGCGGCGCGAAACAGCATGTCCTTGATGACGGCGGGACACGCGTCGGCATCGACCAGTACTTGCATGGCGGGTTGTTCCAATGGGTTGAAGCAGAAGCGGCGATCATAGCGCACCGCCGGCCGGCCATCAGCCGGCGCGGCCCGTGCACAGCGCGTCGGCCGTCACCCACTGCGCGCCCCACGCGTCGGCCAGCCGCGCGCCCTGCCCGATCCGCACGGCCGCATCGTCGAAGTCGACGAACACGACGTGATCGGCCGCCGCCGGTTTCGCCGGCGTCTCGCGCGTGCGCCCGTCGGACAGCACCCACAGCCAGCGCTGCTTGTCGGGCTCGCGCCGCGCCGCGCGCGCGAGCAACTGCGCGGCGGCCGCGATGCCGTCCGCGAGCGGCGTACCGCCGCCGCCCTCGACCGGTTCGAGCCAGCGCGCATTCCACCAGCGCGGCACGGCCGGGCCGAAGCGGCGCGCGGCGCCGTTGCCGCCGAAACAGATCAGCGCGGTTTCGACACGGTCGCGCGCGGCCTGGTCGAAATACGCGACGATCAGCCCCTTCGCCAATGCGAGCCGCTCGTGCGACAGCATCGACGCCGAACAGTCGAGCACGAAGCAATGCAGTGCGTGCGGCGTGCCGGCGCGTTTGCGGAAGCGCAGCTGGTCGCGATGCAGCGGGCGCCCGCGCTTCGCGGCGAGCGTCGCCGGCCATGCGACGGCCGTGCCGGCACGCGCCGTGCCCGGCACGCGCACGGCGGCGCCTGATTGCCATCGAGGACCGCGAACGGTGTTCGCGGCGGCGCCGGCTCGATGGCTCAGCGTTTTTTTAGCGGCAGCGGCACCACGCCTTTCACGTCGCGCAGCCCGGCCGGTTCGGCCGGCAGATAACCCCAGTCGCCCTGCGTTGCCGATGCATCGCCTTGTGTCTCGCCCGGTCGGTTGTCGGGCCGCTGGTGCGCATCCGTCGGCGAACGATCGTCGCGCTCGCCACCGTGATGCGACGCTCCGTGCGACGGCGGCGTCCCCGCATGGCGCCGGTGCCGCAGCACCGCGTCGGCCACACGCTCGACATGCGACACCGTCACAGCATCGGCCTGCTCCAGCGCGGCGAGCGCGCGCGCCGCGCGCAGCATCACGAGATCGGCGCGCAGCCCGTCGACGGCCGCATCGATGCACAGCGCGCTGACGCGCGCGTGGACGGCATCGTCGAAATCGAGCGCCGCCAGCCGTGCGCGTGCCGCGTGAATCCGGTCGCCGAGTTCGCGCTGTGCGGATGCATGACGCGCGCGGAACGCATCCGGATCGAGATCGAATGCAAGCCGTGCCTTCACGATCCGCTGGCGCTGCGTGGCGTCGAAGCAGTTTTCCAGTTCGACCATCAAGCCGAAGCGGTCGAGCAGCTGCGGACGCAGCTCGCCCTCTTCCGGATTCATCGTCCCGATGAGCACGAAGCGCGCGTCGTGCGCGTGGGACACGCCATCGCGTTCGACGATGTTCACACCGCTCGCGGCGACGTCGAGCAGTGTATCGACGAGCCCGTCGGCGAGCAGGTTCACTTCGTCGACGTACAGCACGCCGAGATGCGCCCGCGCGAGCAGGCCCGGCCGGAAGCGCACGCCGTTTTCAGCGAGCGCATGCGCGAGATCGAGCGTACCCGTCACCTGCTCGTCGCTCGCCGACAGCGGCAGCGTGACGAACTGCCCTTCGGGCAACAGCTCCGCGAGGCCGCGCGCCGCGGTCGATTTCGCGGTGCCGCGCGGCCCGCTCACGAGCACGCCGCCCAGCGACGGGTCGATCGCGGCGAGCAGCAGCGCCTGCTGCAACGCATCCTGCGCGACGAGCGCCGCAAACGGAAAAACCGCGCGGGCACGGTGCGTCGTCGGATCGGTCATCGCCGTCCCCCTTCCTGGAGTTGTTCGCTCGCGAGCCAGACCGCTTCGATCCGTTCGCGATAGTCGCCCGGCTGCTGCCACAGGCCGCGCTGCATCGCCTCGACGAAGCGTTCGCAGATGCCGTGCAGCGCCTTCGGGTTGTGCCGCTCGATGAACGCGCGGGTGGCGTCGTCGAACAGGTATGCGTCGGCGACGAGCGCGTATTGATGGTCGGACAGCACGCGCGCGGTCGCGTCATAGCCGTACAGGTAGTCGACGGTCGCCGCCATCTCGGCCGCGCCCTTGTAGCCGTGACGCTTCACGCCGTCGAGCCATTTCGGGTTGACGACGCGCGAGCGGATCACGCGCGCGATTTCCTCGCGCAGCGTGCGCATTTTCGGCGCGACCGGGTTCGCGTGATCGCCGTGGTAGATGCTCGGCTGCTGCCCCGACAGGTGCCGCACGGCCGCCGTCATCCCGCCCTGGAACTGGTAGTAGTCGTTCGAATCGAGGATGTCGTGCTCGCGGCTGTCCTGGTTCTGCACGACGACGTCGATCGTCGCGAGCCGCTCGCCGAACACGTCGGCCGCGGCGTCGCCCGCGCTGTTCTGCGCATACGCATGGCCGCCCCACTGGCGGTAGGCCTCGGCGAGATCGGCGTCGGTCTGCCAGCGGCGCTGGTCGATCAGGTCCTGCAGGCCCGCGCCGTAGCTGCCCGGCCGTGCGCCGAACACGCGCCAGCCGGCGCGGCGCCGCGCTTCGTCCGGTGCCACGCCCTGTGCGATCCATTGCTCGCGTTCGCGCTCGATGCGCGCACGGATCGGATTCAGCTCCTCGGGCTCGTCGAGCGCGGCCACTGCCTGCACGGCCGCGTCGAACAGGTGCATCAGGTTCGGGAACGCGTCGCGGAAGAAGCCCGACACGCGCAGCGTCACGTCGATGCGCGGCCGGTCGAAGATCTCGATCGGCAGGATCTCGAAGTCGGTCACGCGATGGCTGCCGTGCGCCCATTTCGGCCGCACGCCGAGCAGCGCGAACGCCTGCGCGATGTCGTCGCCGCCGGTACGCATCGTCGCCGTGCCCCATACCGACAGGCCGATTGCGCGCGGATAGTCGCCGTGATCCTGCAGATGGCGCTCGATCAGTTGCTGCGCGGATTTCAGGCCGAGCGACCACGCGGCCTGCGTCGGCACCGCGCGCGTGTCGACCGAGTAGAAGTTGCGGCCGGTCGGCAGCACGTCGGGGCGGCCGCGCGACGGCGAGCCGCTCGGCCCCGGCGGCACGAAGCGGCCGTCGAGCCCGCGCAGCAGCTGCCGCATTTCCTCGCCGCCGCACGCGTCGAGCGCGGGCAGCAGCGTCGCGCGCGCGCGTTCGATCACGGCGAGCGTATGCGGCCAGTCGCCGGGAGGCGTCGCGTCGGCGCCCGTGTTGCCGCCGTCCGCTGCGCACAGCCCGTCGAGCCATTGCTGCGCAAGCCGTTCGAGCCGTTCGCGCGTATCGCCCGCGTGGCGCCACGGCGATGCGTCGAGTGCCTGCAGGACGGCCGGCCGAGGTCCGGCCCACGGCGCGGCCCAGTCGGCCGCGAGCGGATCGAAGTCGTCGCCGAGCATGAGATCGCGCGCGAGCGCGCCGATCAGCCCCGCGCGTGCGCCCTTGCCGTCGCCGACCGGAAAGCGCGCGAGCGCGAGCAGCGTGTCGCGCCGCTGGCGCTCGGCGGGCGACTCGCCGAACACGTGCAGCCCGTCGCGAATCTGCGCCTCCTTCAGTTCGCACAGCCACGCGTCGACGCGTGTGAGCAGCGCATCCTCGTCACCCGTATCGCGCGGCGGCGACACGCTCAGCTCGTCATGCAGCCGGTGCTCGGCGATCGTCGCGAGGATCGTCTTGCGCAGCAGCTTCGCGCGCCTTGCATCGACCATCAGCGCTTCGTAGTATTCGTCGACCTGCCGTTCGAGATCCTGCAGCGGGCCGTAGTTTTCGGCGCGCGTGAGCGGCGGCATCAGGTGATCGATGATCACGGCCTGCGCGCGGCGCTTCGCCTGGCTGCCCTCGCCCGGATCGTTGACGATGAACGGGTACAGGTGCGGCAGCGGCCCGAGAGTCAGGTCGGGCCAGCACGCGTCGGACAGCGCGACGCTCTTGCCCGGCAGCCATTCGAGGTTGCCGTGCTTGCCGAGGTGGATGACCGCGTCGATGCGATACGCATCGCGCAGCCAGAAATAGAACGCGAGATACGCGTGCGGCGGCACGAGATCCGCGTCGTGGTAGCTCGCATAGTCGTTCTCGCCGCGCGAGCGCGACGGCTGGATGCCGACGAACACGTTGCCCGCGCGCCAGCCGGCGATCGTGAAGCGCCCTTGCCGCAGCGTCGGGTCGGCTTCGGGCGGGCCCCAGCGTTCGTTCAGCGCGTCGCGCACGGCCGCCGGCAGCCGCGCGAAACGCGCGACGTAGTCCGCCAGCGGGAAGCTCTGGAATGCGGGACGCAATGCATGCACGGCCGCGTCGTTGGTCACGCCTTCGGTGAGCCGCGCGATCAGCGCGTCGCCGTCGGGCGGCAGGTCGGCCACCGCGTAGCCCGCGTCGCGCAGCGCCGCGAGCACGCGCAGTGCGGACGCCGGCGTGTCGAGCCCGACGCCGTTGCCGATCCGCCCTTCGCTTTGCGGATAGTTCGCGAGAATCAGCCCGACGCGCTTGTCGATGTTGTCGAGCGTGCGCAGCCGGCACCAGCCGCGCGCGAGCGCCGCGACGAACGCGATCCGTTCGGCGTCCGGCTGGTAGCGCACGACGTCGACCTCGGTGTGCGGACAGCGGTACGCGAGCCCCTTGAAGCTCACCGCGCGCGTGACGATGCGGCCGTCGACTTCCGGCAGCGCGATGTGCATCGCGATATCGCGCGCATGCAGGCCCTGGTTGTCGGCCACCCACGCGTCGCGATTGCCGCCGGACAGGATCACCTGCAATACCGGCGCATCGCCGGCGAGCACGTCGTGTTCGGGGCTGTCGATCGCGCCGGCCGCGAACGCGGTCGTGTTCAGCACGAGCGCGACGCCGTGCGTGTCACAGAGCTGCGTGATGACTTCGCGGCTCACCGCGTCCTTCAGCGACGTGACCGCGATCGGCAGCGGATTCAGCCCTTCGTCGACGAGTGCGTCGGCCAGCGCATCGAACACGGCCGTGTTCGCGGCCTGCCAGTGCGCGCGATAGAACAGGATCGCGACGACGGGCGCGCCGGGCGTCCAGCGCGGCCGCCAGTCGTCGACGCTCGCACGGTCGCGCGCCGGGTGATACAGCGCCGCGGCCGGCAGCGGGCGCGGCAGTTCGGGTTCGTCGCCGAACCCGAGCGTGTGGAATGCAATGCTGCGCAGCAGCGCTTCGGCGTTGTGCACGCCGCCTTCACGCAGATAGCGCCACCACAGCCGGCACAGGTCGGGCGCGACCGTGCTCTTCGCGACGAGGTTCGGGTCTTCCTGCAGGTCGCCCGAGAACATCGCGAGCTGCTGCCCGCGCTTCGACGCGAGCGACACGGCCTGCTCGATCCCGTACGGCCAGTACGCCTCGCCGCCGAGATGGTCGATCACGACCGACTTCGCGTGCTGCAGCACGTCGTCGACGTAGAAGTCGACCGACGCCGGCTGCCGCAGGAACGTGACGTTCGCGAGCCGCACGCTCGGGAAGCCCGCCGGCAGGTGCGGCACGACGCTCGCGAGCAGCGACAGCGTCGTGTCGGCCGAACTCAGGATCACGATATCGGCCGGCTGCTGGTCGATCCGGACGACACCCTGCGTATCGTCGACGAAGCCGCCCGGTGTGGTGCGCAGCAGATGCATCGTGCGTTACGCCTGTTGCGGCTCGGCCGCGCACGCCGCGTCGAACGCGCGTTGCAGCGCGGCCGCGTCGAGATCCTCGCCGATCAGCACGAAGCGGCTCGCGCGCGTTTCGCCGTCCTGCCAGCGACGGTCGAAATAGCTGTCGAAGCGGCGCCCGACGCCCTGGATCACGAGCCGCATCGGCGCGCCGGGCAGCGCGGCGAAGCCTTTCGCGCGATAGATCGTGTGCGCCTCGACGACGCGCTGCAGCGCCGCGATCGTCGCTTCGCGCGTGCCGGCGTCGCCCGACACGACCACCGAGTCGAAATCGTCGTGATGGTGATCGTGATCGCCGTCGTCGGCCGAGCCGTGATGATCGTGACGCAGGTGGATCGTTTCTTCCGATGCCGATTCGAGGCCGAGCAGCAGTGCGAGGTCGAGTTCGCCGCGCGTCGCGCGCACGATCTTCACCTGCGGCGGGATTTCGTCGCGGATCGCGGTTTCGATCTGCGCAAACTCCGTGTCGCCGACGAGATCGGCCTTGTTCACGATCACGAGATCGGCGGACGACAGTTGATCGGCGAACAGCTCGTGCAGCGGCGATTCGTGGTCGAGGTTCGGATCGGCGCGGCGCTGCGCGTCGACGGCCTGCGGGTTTTCCGCGAACTGGCCGCTTGCGGCGGCCGGCCCGTCGACGACGGTCACGACCGCGTCGACCGTGAAGCTGTTGCGGATCGTCGGCCAGTTGAACGCCTGCACGAGCGGCTTCGGCAGCGCGAGGCCCGAGGTTTCGATCAGCACGTGGTCGATGTCCGCGCGGCGCTCGACGAGCGCTTCCATCACCGGATAGAACTCTTCCTGCACGGTGCAGCACAGGCAGCCGTTCGCGAGTTCGTAGAGCTGGCCCGCCGCTTCGCCCTGCGCGCCCTCGGCATCCTCGCAGCCGATGCCGCAGCCCTTGAGGATTTCGCCGTCGATGCCGAGCTCGCCGAATTCGTTGACGATCACCGCGATGCGGCGGCCTTCGGCATGCTGCAGGATGTGGCGCATCAGCGTCGTCTTGCCGCTGCCGAGAAAGCCCGTGACGATCGTGACGGGAAGCTTGCGTAGGGTCATGGTAGGTCCGGTGTCGAAGATGGAATCAGGACGGGATCGTCGCGTCGATGGCGGCGTGGCAGCTCATCTGGCGGATCGCAGGCGTGCCGCCGCGCGGTCCGGACGGACAGTCGCGGGACAGGTGGTACGACGAATCGGACATGGTGCTTCCTTGCGAACGGTCGACATCGTGAGTGCCAACACGGCTGCCGCTGGCCCGCTGCACGCCGCCTGCCGTTCACCGCGCCGGCCGGCGCGGGTTCGCGCAGGGACGGATCGGCGGAGGAAACGGGCGGCACGCGGGCGTCGGGCCTGCTGCGGCCGTGGACGATGCGCCGCCTCCCCGCGGCGCTGAACCCCAACGTTTAGGCCGGTATCCGGGCTGGCGAACACGCCGCTTCGCCTTCCCGAATGCACGCGGCATCCAGTGGCGGTCGTCCGCATGCGCGCGGCATGCGGCGAAGCGGCGTTGCGTCACACTTGCGCGCGACGCGTTCGCTTACCGTTGCGGGGGCAGCACAGGTTGGCTCGACTGCGGCGCAGGCAGGCTTCCTGTTTCCCGTTTAACTGCGCACGCCGGAGCGGCGCGCGCGAGCACCAAAACGCGTGCGAGTGTAGGCGGCGGTGCGGGGAGCGTCAAGGCGGTGCGGGCCGCCAGGCCCGGTTTCCCATGCCCGGCACGCGTGGCCGGAAGCCGTGCGCGGCGGTTCGCGCGGGTGGATCGCTGTGCTATCGTATGCGCCGCGTTCGGTGCTCGCATGCGCATTCCGCGCCTGCAGTTAAACGGGAAACAGGAGGCGGACCACCGCCCGGCCTGTGCTGTCCCCGCAACGGTACGCCGCCCGCGCGACGCGCTTCCCCGCGCACGCGCCCATGCCGCCCACGATGCCACTGCCCTTCAGCCGGGCGGGAAGGCTGCGGCCTGGCAAGCGGCCAGCCCGGATACCGGCCGACGCAAGGGGCGAGCCCGACGCTCGCCGAACGCCCGATCCGCGGGGGACGGATGGGGTGCGCATTCCGCCCGCGTCCGCGCGGGCTTCGTTCGATCCGTCATGCCTGACCTGTCCGCCGGCCGCCGCCGCGCCGCCTGCCTGCCCTTTTTCACTGTTTCGACACGGTGCGCGCCGTGCCACGCCCGATGAGCCGCGCCTGGCTCATCGGCGCCGGCCCCGGCGACGCCGACCTGCTGACGCTCAAGGCCGCCCACGCGATCGGCACGGCGGACGTGCTGCTCGTCGACGATCTCGTGAATCCCGACGTGCTGCGCCATGCGCGTGCCGATGCGCTCATCGAGCACGTCGGCAAGCGCGGCGGTCATGCGTCGACGCCGCAGGAGGCGATCGTCGCCGCGATGCTCGCGCATCTGCGAGCAGGCCGCAGCGTCGCGCGGCTCAAGGGCGGCGATCCGTTCGTGTTCGGCCGCGGCGGCGAGGAGCTGGCCGCGCTCGGCGCGGCGGGATTCCCGGTCGAGGTCGTGAACGGCGTCACCGCGGGCATCGCCGCGCCGGCCGCAATCGGCATACCGGTCACGCAGCGCGGCGACGCGCAGGGGGTGATCTTCGTCACGGGCCACGGCGCGGGCGCCGATGAACCCGACTGGCGCGCGCTCGCCGCCACGCGCATGACGATCGTCGTCTACATGGGCATCCGCCGGCTCGACGCGATTGCAACCGCGCTGCGCGACGGCGGCCTGCCCGGCGATACGCCGTGCGCGGCGATCGAGAACGCGACGCGCCCCGGGCAGCGGCACGTGCTCGCGACGCTCGACACGCTCGTCGAACGCGTCAGCGCAACCGGCATCGGCTCGCCGGCGATCGTCGTGATCGGCCGCGTCGCGGCGTTCGCCGACGATCCCGCGGTACGTGCCGCGCTCGGCAGCGGCGCATGATGCGCGTCGCGCTCGGCGTCGGTTTCCGCGCGGGCGTGACGGCCGCGCAGCTCGATGCCGCGATCCGCGCGGCGCTGACGCTGTACCCGGCCGCCGAACCGGCGCTCGTCGCCACGCTCGCCGACAAGGCGCGTGACCGCGCGCTGCGCACGTTGTGCGCGCGGCGCGGCTGGCCGCTGGTTGCGTTCGACGCGGCGCAACTCGCGAGCCGCCCCGAACTGGCCGCGAGCGGCCCGTCGGGTGCCGCGCTCGCCCGCTTCGGCGTCGCGGGCGTGGCCGAGCCGTGCGCGCAGCTCGCGGCACCGCACGGCCGGCTGCTGGGCCCCAAATCCATCCGGGACGGCGTGACGGTCGCACTCGCCGGCCCGCTCTGAATCCTTTGTTTCGCTTTCTTTCGACAGGACGAATCCGATGAAAACCGACGCCGAATCCCATCAACGGATGACCGAACGCCGCCGTGCGGGCCACGAGAAGAAGCAGGCCGCCGCCACCCATGAAAAGGGCCTGCTGATCGTCAACACCGGCAACGGCAAGGGCAAGAGCACGGCCGCGTTCGGCATGGCCGTGCGCGTGCTGGGCCACGGCATGCGGCTCGGCGTCGTGCAGTTCATCAAAGGCGCGCTGCACACGTCCGAGCGCGACTTCCTCGGCGCGGTGGCCGAATGCGATTTCGTCACGATGGGCGACGGCTATACGTGGAACACGCAGAACCGCGACGCCGACATCGCGACCGCGCGCAAGGGCTGGGACGAGGCGCGCCGGATGATCGAAAGCGGCGACTACCGGATGGTGATCCTCGACGAGCTGAACACGGTGCTGAAGTACGAATACCTGCCGCTCGACGAAGTGCTCGCGACGCTGGCCGCGCGTCCCGATTCGGTGCACGTCGTCGTGACCGGGCGGCATGCGCCCGACGCGCTGATCGACGCGGCCGACCTCGTCACCGAAATGCGGCTCGTCAAGCATCCGTACAAGGAGCAAGGCGTGAAGGCGCAGCGCGGCGTGGAGTTCTGAGCATGCCGGCCTGCCCCGCGCTGTTCGTCAGTGCGCCCGCGTCGGGCCAGGGCAAGACGTCGGTGACGGCCGGCCTCGCGCGGCTGCACCGCCGGCTCGGCCGCCGCGTGCGCGTGTTCAAGACCGGGCCCGATTTTCTCGATCCGATGCTGCTCGAGCGCGCGAGCGGCGCGCCCGTGCATGCGCTCGACCTCGGGATGGTCGGCGAGGCCGGCTGCCGCGCGCTGCTTGCCGACGCCGCGCGCGATGCCGACCTGATCCTGATCGAAGGCGTGATGGGGCTGTTCGACGGCACGCCGAGCAGTGCCGACCTCGCGGCCGCGTTCGGCGTGCCGGTCGTCGCGGTGATTTCCGCGAAGTCGATGGCGCAGACGTTCGCGGCGATCGCGTTCGGGCTCGCGCGGTTCCGGGCGGGACTTCCGTTTCACGGCGTGCTGGCGAATCGCGTCGGCTCGGCCCGGCATGCGGAACTGCTGCAACAGGCGTTGCCCGACGACTTGCGCTGGCTCGGGCACATGCCCGCCGATGCGGGCATCGCGCTGCCGGAGCGGCATCTCGGCCTGCACCAGCCGAACGACATCGACGATCTCGATGCGCGGCTCGATCGCGCGGCCGATGCACTCGCGCAAACGGCGCTTGCCGAGTTGCCGCCGGCTGTTGCGTTCGCGGAACCGGATGCAGCAGCGCCGCTGCCGCGTGCGCTCGCCGGCAAGCGGATCGCGGTGGCGCGCGATGTTGCGTTTTCGTTCATCTATCCGGCGAATCTCGCCTTGCTCGACACGCTCGGTGCGCAGGTGCGATTCTTCTCGCCGCTCGCCGACGAACCCGTGCCGGACGACTGCGACGCACTGTTCCTGCCGGGCGGGTATCCGGAACTGCATGCGGCAAGGCTCGCCGCGAATGCCACGACCGCGCGGTCGATTCACGCACACGCGGCAGCGGACAAGCCGATCGTCGCGGAATGCGGAGGGATGGTGTATCTGTGCGAATCGCTGACCGATGTGGACGGCGTGACGACGCCGATGCTGGGGTTGTTGCCGGGTCAGGCGACGATGCAGCGCCGGTTCGCGGCGCTCGGCATGCAGCAGCTGGACATGCGCACGGGGACGATGCGCGGTCATACGTTCCATTATTCGCGGCTCGATACGCCGCTGGCGCCGGTGGCGACGGCTGCCCGGCCCGATGGGGCGCCCGGCAGCGGTGAAGCCGTTTATCAGACGGGCCCGATCGTCGCGACGTATATGCACATGTACTGGCCGTCGAATCCAGAGATGGCAGCGGCGCTGTTCGGCGGTACGGCGTTCTGACGGAACGCGATGAAGCGCCGGGAGGTCAGGGTTTTTCGCGGCCCGGCGCTTCCGAACGCGAAGTCCGGACCACGGTGCCGTCGGGCGAGAAATGCGCGTTGAACATCGCACTGCCCGATACGCCGCCCTCGGCCCAGTGCCAGCTCCATACCTCTTCGTGGCTCAACGCGTATTGCGCGACCTCGGTCGGCTTGCCGAGCAACTGCCGGACGTCGTCCTTCGACATCCCGGGCACGACTTTCGCGAGGTTCGCTGCCGTCAACGCCTGCGTGATCGACACGAGCCGGCCGTCCGGACCGAAATCGAGCATGTAGGTGCTGGTGCCGTACGGACCGCGCGGATACTCGAACCGCTGCGCGCCGTCTTCGCGTTGCCTGACCATCTCGGGCTTGCCGGCCTGGCGGAGCACGTCCTCGGCCGTCGAAACGCCTGGCTGCAGATTGCCGAACGCCATCGGATCGGGCTTGAGCGCATTCACCGCATCGGCGACCTTCTGGTCGTCGCATCCGGCCGCCAGAACGCTGAACGCGCAAGCCGTCAGCACCGTCAAAAGTTGTCTTCGCATGGGGGACGCACCTGTATTCATCGAGCCGGTCCGGCGTCGCGCGCAGCGTAGCACGCGGCCCGGCCCGTCGATGTCAAGAAGCGTCAAACGCGCCGACGCGTCACACCAGGAACGACTCCGCCAGCTTCACCCAGTACGACGCGCCGGTCGGCAGCGCCGCGTCGTTGAAGTCGTAGCCGGGGTTGTGCACCATGCAGCCGCCCTCCCCGTCGCCATTGCCGATGATCAGGTAGCAGCCCGGCCGCTTCTCGAGCAGGAACGCGAAATCCTCGCTGCCGGTGAGCGGCACCATCCCGTCGATCAGGTTCGCATCGCCCACCCACTCGCGTGCGACGTTGCGCGCGAACGCGGTCATTTCCGCATCGTTGACGAGCACCGGATAGCGGCGCTGGTAGTCGATCGTCGCGGTCGCGCCGAACACGGCCGCCTGCGCATGCACGACTTCCTTGATGCGCGTCTCGAGCAGGTCCCGCACCTCCGGCTTCAGCGCGCGCACCGACAGGCGCATCTGCGCGCGATCGGGAATCACGTTCGGCGCCTCGCCCGCGTGGATCGCGCCGACCGTGACAATCGCCATGTCGAGCGGCGACACGTTGCGCGACACGATCGTCTGCAGCGCAATGACGATCTGCGCGCAGACGACCACCGAATCGACCGCCTTGTGCGGCACCGCGCCGTGGCCGCCGCGGCCCTGCACGTCGACGATCACCGTATCCGACGACGCCGTGAACGGCCCCGGCAGGAAGCCGAACTTGCCCGTCGGGAAGCCGGGCATGTTGTGCATCGCGAAGATGGCATCGCACGGGAACAGCTCGAACAGCCCTTCGTCGAGCATCTTCTTCGCGCCGCCGAGCCCTTCCTCGGCCGGCTGGAAAATCAGGTTCAGCGTGCCCGAGAAGCGACGCTCGCGCGCGAGATGCTTTGCGGCCGCGAGCAGCATCGCCGTGTGGCCATCGTGGCCGCACGCGTGCATCTTGCCGGCGATCTTGCTCTCGTACGGCAGGCCCGTGGCCTCGTGGATCGGCAGCGCGTCCATGTCGGCGCGCAGGCCGAGGCGCTGAGCGCCGCTGCCGACCTTCAACTGCGCGACGACGCCCGTGCCGCCGAGCCCGCGATGCACCGTGTAGCCCCACGACTGCAGTTGTTCCGCGACGAGGTCGCTCGTCGCGAATTCCTCGAAGCCGAGCTCGGGGTGGGCGTGGATGCGGTGCCGGATCTCGATCATTTCGTCGGCGAGGCCTGCGGGAATCACGCTGTGCGTCACGGTGTCGTCTCCTTGGGGTGCTGTGCTGCGGGAATGTGCAGGCAAGGATAGTCGGTTCAACGGCAACCGGGCAGACGGAAAGTCGTCGCGGTAGCAACCGGCAGTTGCCATTAGTGAATGCCGTGCACGACAAGCGCAAGCCGGCCATCCGGACGACTGCCGCACCGGAGCCAGATGCGTGAAGCTATGCGCCATCCATCGATTTCTTGCACATGGCGACACCAATGACTATCGCTCAGCATCATGGAATAGTGCCTATCCATCAAAGACTTGCGAATTCTTGTTCACTTTTTGATGGTTGTACATTTTTTGTGTACACTGACAGAAAAGTGAACATCCGATTCCCTTCGATGCCTGCGAACCCTTCCCTCTCCGTGCCGGAACAGCACGTGCTCGACGAAGCCTGCGCCGCGTTCGAAAGCGCGACCCGGCGCTTTCGCGCGCGGCCCGTGCGCGTGCCGGCCGCCTGCAACGCGCATGCCGACGCCATGATCCGATTCGACGTTGCCGGGCAGGCATTCGAGATGCCGGTCGCCGTGAGCCTGCGCGTCGAATCGCTGGCAGGCGCGCTCGCGGAAATGCGCCGCCGCGGCGGTGGTCCCGCGACGCCCGGCGAGCGGCCGCTGATGCTGGTCGCGCCGTATTTTTCAGCCGAACTGGCCGCCGGACTGACCGACCAGGGCATCCCGTTTCTCGATACCGCCGGCAACGCATGCCTGATCCAGCCGGAGGCAACCGTGATGATTGCGGGACGGCCGAAGCCCGCACGCACACCGCGCCGACAGGCATCGCGCGCGACGACGCCGAAGGGGCTGGCCGTGATGTTCGCGCTCGCGACACGGCCGGGCCTCGTCGCGCAACCGTACCGGGCGATCGCCGCCGCGTCGGACGTCGCGCTCGGCACGGTCAATCTCGCGATGGACGATCTGATCGCGCGCGGCCTCGTCGGGCAGCGCCGCAACGGCGAGCGCCTGATTCCCGACTGGCCGCGCTTCGTGCAGGAATGGGTCGCGCTCTACCCGAGCCGCTTGCGCGCGAAACTGCCGAGCCGCCGGTTTGCCAGCCTCGCGCCTGACTGGTGGCGCGGCTTCGATTTCGCGGCATTCGATGCGCGGCTCGGCGGCGAGCCGGCGGCCGACCTGCTGACGCACGACCTGAAACCGGCCGCGATCACCGTCTATACGCACGGCCCTGCATCGAATCGTCTGCTGCTCCAGGGCCGCCTGCGTCCGGACGAGCGTGGCGACGTCGAACTCGTCGAAGCGTTCTGGCCGCCGTCCGCGGCACTCGACTGGCGCGAGCAGGACGTACCGGTCGTGCCGCCGCTGCTGATCTACGCGGATCTCGTCTCGTCCGGCGACAGCCGCAATCTCGCCATCGCCGATCGCATCCATGACCGATACCTCGCCCACCCGCCCGCTTGAAGTCGACCCACGCCGGCCGCTCGAGCCCGCGGCGGTCGCGCTGCTGCGGGCCGTCAGATCGGCCTGCGCACACCTCGACGCGGCGTTCGTGGTGGCGGGCGCAACCGCGCGCGACATCCTGATGTGGCACGTGCACGGCATCCGGCCGGTGCGCGCGACGCGCGACGTCGACGTTGCGGTGTGTGTGGTGAGCTGGCCATTTCATGAACAGCTGATCGAGGCACTCGTCGCTACCGGGCAATTCACGCGCGCGCCGAAACAGCAGCAGAAACTGCTGTTCGACAGCGGCGCGCACGGTTTTCGCACGGAGCTGGATCTCGTGCCGTTCGGGCCGCTCGAAACGCCGCCGGGCGAGATCGTGTGGCCGCCCGGCGGTGAATTCGTGCTGAACGTGCTCGGGTTTCAGGAGGCCGTGGACACCGCACTGCCGGTGTCGATCGACGCGCGCACCGTGGTGCCGGTGGCCAGCCTGCCGGCGCTGGCGCTGCTGAAGCTGCTCGCGTGGAAGGACCGGCGTGCGCGCCAGAACAGCGACGCGTACGACCTGCTGTTCCTGCTGCGGAATTTCCACGACGCCGGCAATCGCGAACGTATCTGGGATGCCGCGCCGGACCTGCTCGAGATGCACGCGTTCCAGCCGGGCCTCGCCGCTGCCGCGCTGCTCGCGCGAGAGGCGCAACGGATTGCTTCGCCGCAAACGCGGGACGCGATCCGCGCGCTGTTGTCGGACGATGCGACTTATGCGGCGCTCGGCCAGGATCTGCTGGCACGCGCGTTCGCGCTGTTGCCCGGTGAATTCAGCGACGACGTCGACCGGTATCTCGACGCGTTCCGCACCGCCTTTCTCGTTGACCAACCCGCGCCCCGCACGTGACGCGCGGCTGCGGAACAGCCGCGCGACCGTGTGGATACCAGGCCGGCCGCGCTCAGGCCGCCCAGTCTTCGAGCGATAACCGGGCGACACGCGCCGAACGCGCGGCTATCGCACAAGTTTTTGCCATGTCGCGGACCTGTCGTCGATAAGGATAGCGATCCATTCTTCACGACGCAGGCCGCGCAGCCCCTATCCCGGACGGCCGATGCGGGCGTGCCGCGGCGCCGCACCGCGCACCCGCACCGTCACGGCAACCGGAAAGTGTCGAAGAACGTATCGCGCTCGATCACGGTGAGCGCCGCGCGCTTGTGCGGGAAGTCGAATTCCTTCAGCGTGTAGAACCCGAGCCGGTGCATGTACGCGATGTGCCGCACGTGATCGACGCGCGGTTCGCCCACGAGCCGCTGCGTGCGCGGTTCGTCGACGAACATGTAGTGCAGCACCCCGCTCCACCATGCATGCAGCTTGCCGGCGCTCTGGAAGCGCGAGTCGCCGATCAGAAGGTGCAGCCCGCGATCGTAGTCGTGCGCGTCGTAGAACGGCGCGAGACGGTCCTCCTTCGCCCAGTAGAACTCGAAATAGCCGAACGGCTTGTCGTCGAAATAACCGATCATCGGGTGCATGTGCGGATCGGCGAGCCGCTCGGCGAGATACGCCGCGTGCTCGTCGCGCGTGCCGCGCTGGTCCCAGAAATGCGCGACGCGATCGAGGTTCATCCAGCCGCTGAACAGCTCCGCGTGCGCGTCGATGTCGACGGTGCGCAGGCTGAACGTCATCCCGACCTGCGGCATGTAGCGCGCATAGATTTCGCCGGCCGGCGACGGCGGCCGCACCGGGTGCCGGTGGCCGTTCGTGATCACATGCCGCAGCGGCATCCCGCCAGAAGCCGGCGCCTTCAGCCACGGCCGCGGGTTCTGCCAGAACGTCGCGCGCGACACGGTGACGCGCAGCGTGTCGCCGGCAACCTGTGCGCCGTCGATCACGCCCTCGCGCACCGCGCGCGCGACGTACGAAGCGATTGCCGCCGCATCGGCGCCGCCGAGCGGCACCGTGATCGTCGCCGCGTCGTAGCGCGTGTCGGTGTTGAACAGCGCGACGAACGCCGCGAGCAGTACGTCCGGCGAGTCGTCCAGCCGCCACGCGTCGAGCGTGTGCTCGGCGACTGCCATTGCCTGCCCGTGTGCGGCGCCGTCGAGCGCGGCGGCCACTTCACCTTCGACGGCGTCCGCGGCGCCGGCCGGTTTCGTCAGCGTGTCTTCCATCACAGTGCTCCCGCGTCGTGGCGGTCGGCGAGGACGTGCAGCCCCCGCTCGAGTGCCGGAAACAGGCTGCGCTGGAAGTTGTTCCAGCGCAGTTCGAGAATCGTGTCGTCCGGCGCGATCGGCGTGTCGAGCACGTCGCTGATCACCTCGCCGGAATCGATGCCGTTGTCGACGTAGTGGAACGACGCACCCGTCATCAGCACGGGCTCGACGGACGATGTCGCGCCGCTCGCCCAGTCGACCCGTTCGCCGCGCGCGCCGTGCAGCGCATCGAGCGTCGCCCACGCGCCGCGCCGCTGGTACGGCGAACCGTCGGCGGTAATGCCCGGGTGGATGTTGGCGATGCGCCGGTGAAAGCGCGCGCCGGGCCGCACGAGTTCGTCGAGGATCACGAGCAGCCCGTCGAGCACGACGACCTCGGCTTCGAGTTCGAGCAGGCGCTCGAGCAGGCGGCGCTCGAACGCCTGCTTGCCCGCAGCGCGCTCGCTTGCGTCGCGCGGCAGCCGCCGGTACGTCGACGGAATCGAGCAGAACAGTTCGTCGACCGGCCGGCCCTGCACCGCCAACCCTTCCGGCAGGATCCACGGGCGTCCCGGCGTGCGGGCGAAGCCGTAGTCGGCGACTTTCGCGCGGTCGGCCGGCGAACCGTCGTCGTCGTCGACGATCACGCCCTTGAGCGTGTAACGCTCGCCGAGCGGCGAGTCGTTCAGGCGTTCGACGAGGAATTCGAGCGGCGCCTTCATGTAGCGCGTGCCGCCCTGATAAGCGACCGGCTGCCCGGCACGATCGGCTGCGCCGTTGCGCAGCG
This sequence comes from Burkholderia lata, assembly GCF_902499335.1. GTDB lineage: Bacteria > Pseudomonadota > Gammaproteobacteria > Burkholderiales > Burkholderiaceae > Burkholderia > Burkholderia lata_B. The sequence goes on from NZ_CABVQK010000002.1 coordinate 547,447, forward strand.
ACTGGATGTAGACGAGATTTTTCTTCGGCATGGATGCGTCGTGGAAAAGCGGACGAAGGCGCCGCGGCCGGCCCGCGCCGGCCATGAAGGCCGGCCGGCGAGCCGCGGCGCGCGTCGTCACCAGTTGTATTTCGCGGTCGCGATCACGGTGCGGTCGGTACCGAAAATGCAGACGTTCACCGATTGGCAGCCGCTGATGTAGTGGCGGTTGGCCAGGTTCGTCCCATTCACGGCGAAGCGCCAGTTACGCGTGTCGTAGTGCACACCCGCGTCGAACAGCGTGACGCTCGATACCGTCAGCGCGTTGTCGGCCCCACCGGCCGACGCGCTCTGGTACCGAACGCCGCCGCCGAGGCCGAAGCCTGCGAGCGCCCCCGTGTGCCACGTCCAGTCGGCCCACAGCGATGCCATCTGGCGCGGACGAGGAACGTCGACCGGCCAGTTGTTCAGCGTGTTGTCGTTCGCCTTGATGATCTTCACATCCTGGTAGACATACGACGCGATCACCGACAGGTTCGGCGTGACCTTGCCGGTCGCGCTCAACTCGATCCCGCGCGAACGCACTTCGCCGGACTGCACCGACTTCGTGCCGCTATCGTCCTGGCTCGGCAGCGCCGGCGTGATCCCGTTGGTCTGGTTGATCTGGTAGATCGCCGCGTTCAGCATCAGGTTCTTGCCGGGCGGCTGCCAGCGCAGGCCGGCCTCGATCTGCTTGCCGCGCGTCGGTTGCGGCAGCCCGCCGCCGAGCAGGTTCACGCCAATCAGCGGGTTGAACGACGTCGCGTAGCTGATGTACGGCGACAGCCCGTAATCGCCCTGGTACGTGAGGCCGACGCGGCCGGTGAACGCCGTGACATCAGCCTTCGTCGACGTACCGCCCGCACGGTCGTCCATCCGCATGTTGACCCAGTCCTCGCGGCCGCCGAGCGTCAGCGTCCAGCGGTTCCACTTGATCTGGTCCTGTGCGTAAAGGCCGAACGTGTTCATCGTCGTGTACGTGTTCGTGCGATACGTGGTGTTCGGATCGGAGAACACGGCCGTGGTCACGGGCGTATAGACGGGGTTGTAGATGTTCAGCGTCGGCGCGGCAGCCATCCATTCGCTGTCGGTCGCGGTCTGGCGGTTGTACTGGAACCCGAGCAGCAGCGTGTGCTGGAGCGGCCCCGTGGCGAAGCGACCTTCGAGGTTGTTGTCGATGTCGAAGCGGCTGTAGTTCATCTGGAACACGCCGGCCCAGCGGTTGACGTCGGTCGTGCTGCCGTCGGCGAAGCCGGCGCCCCACACCGAGCCGTTATCGAGCGACAGGTGCATCAGGCGTACGTTCTGGCGGAACGTCCAGGCCTGCGTCAGGTTCCGCTCGAACTGATAGCCGACCGACCACTGCTTCTTGCGGTAGTAGTTGAAGTTCGGATCGCCTTCGTACACGTCCTTGTTGATCTGACCGTTCGGGTTCGGCAGCACCGTACCCTGCGCGGGCAGGAAGTTCGACGAGATATCGCCCCAGTCCTGCAGATAAGTGGCCGACAGCGTCAGCGACGTATCCGCGTTCGGACGCCAGCGGAACGACGGTGCGAGCGCGACGCGCTGGTCGTTGTTCGGGCCGGTCACCGCGTTGCCGTCGCGTGCGACGCCGACGAACCGGTACGCATACTTGCCGTCCGGATCGAGCTTGTCGCCCACGTCGATCATGAACTGCTTGCGCGCGTAGTTGCCGATCTGCACGCCGGCCTCGCGCACGCGCTCGCCGTCGGCGAGCTTGGTCTGCACGTCGATGATCGCGCCCGGGTCGCCCGCGCCGTACAGCACCGACGTCGGCCCGCGCAGCACGCTGATGCTGTCGATCATGTACGGATCGACGCGCCAGCTCGACAGGTTCAGCGTGTTCGGCACCTGCAGCCCGTTCACGTACGCGGTCGGCGTGAAGCCGCGCAGCGCCGAATACCAGTCGGAGCGGTTGTCCGAGCCGTACGACGAGAAACCCGGCACGTAGCGCAGCGCCGCGTTCACATCGGTCGCGCCGGTCATCTCGATCTGCTGCGCGGTGACGACGTTGATCGTCTGCGGGATCTCGTTGATCGACGTATTGGTCTTCGTGCCGGTCCGGCTGCGCTTCGCGACGAGCCCGACCGTGCCGTCTCCTTCCGAGGCCGCGTTGACGTTGATCGTCGGCAGCGTGCCGGTCGACGCACTGGCCGACGCACTCGCCGCCGCACCGTTCTGCGCACTGCTGGCCGACGCCGCTGCGCCTGCGTTCACGGCCGGCGCCGCCTGGGCATGTGCCTGCCCTGCCGCCACACCGAACGCCACGCTCGCCGCGGCTGCGATCGCACGCAAACGCGTGCCTGTTGCCCACTCCATCTTTCTCTGCTCCACTTTTTTCATGCGGTCTCCGACCGCGCCTTTGTCAAAGAGCGAAAGCCATCCGGCTCGCGCTCACCCCGTTTTCCTGTCGTTTTTCCTGTGATGCCCGGGTCGCGCCTTCATCATGGGCGGGCGCGATCCCGTCTTCGAGCGACGCGCAGATTTCGTCCGCGCGGCGCGCCAGTACCGACAGCAACGTGTCGGACAGGCCGTGGCTGTCTTCGCAGCAGCCTTGCAGGTAGATGCGCGGCGCGAAGTGCTCGGGCGTCGCGAGCAGGTAGTCGCGCGTGACGTCACCGCGTACAAGCGCATCGCCCAGGTGCGGTGCGAGCCCTTCGAGCAGCGCCGAATGCGTGTCGCGGCGATAGCCGGTGGCCAGCACGAGCGCATCGAAGCGCTCGACGCGCGTGGCGCCGCTCATCCGGTCGCGCAGCGTCAGCTCGATGCGGCCGTCGGGGGTGCGCACCGCGGCCTCGATCGCGCTGTTCGCGAGCAGCGCATGACGCGGCGTGCCGTCGATGCGCTGCAGGTACAGCATTTCGTAGATCTGTTCGATCAGCGGCCGGTCGACCACCGCGTAGTTCGTGTCGCGATAGCGCTCGAGCAGCGCGCGCCGCGCGTCGTGCGGCTGCGAATAGACGACGTCGGTGAATTCGGGGCTGAAGATCTCGTTGACGAACGGGCTGTCGTCCGCCGGCTTCAGTGCGCCTGCGCGCATCACGAGGCTCGCGTCGACATGCGGGAAGCGGCGCGCGAGATCGATGAACACCTCGGCCGCGCTCTGCCCCGCGCCGATCACCGCGACGCGGCGGCGCTCGCCGTCCGGCGACGCGACGAGCCGGTCGATGTCGGTCAGATACGACGACGAGTGGATCACGCGGTCGCGGCCGAGCGCGGCGAACGCGTCCGGAATCGCCGGCGTGCCGCCGACGCCGACCGACAGCGCGCGCGTGACGCGCTGGCGTTCGTGGCCGGCCGCGTCGCGCGACAGCACGCGCAGCGCGTCGATCTTCGCGCCGTCGCCGCGCACCGGCTCGATCGCCAGCACGGTCTCGCTGTAATGGACGTGCTCGTCGAACGCCTCGGCGACCCAGCTCAGGTAGTCGTGGAATTCGACGCGAGTCGGATAGAAGTTCTTCAGGTTGACGAATTCGTTCAGCCGGCCGCGTTCGAACAGGTAGTTGATGAACGTGTAGCGGCTTTTCGGATCGCGCATCGTGACGAGATCCTTCAGAAACGAGATCTGCATCCGGCAGTCGTCGAGCAGCATCCCGCGGTGCCAGCCGAATTCCGGCTGGCGCTCGACGAAGCAATGGGCGAACGGGCGCGTCGTGCGTCGTTCCTCGAGGCGGATGGCCAGCGCCAGATTCGACGGCCCGAAGCCGACGCCGATCAGGTCGAATACGGTTTCTCTCTGCATGTCTCAGCTCCCTTGTCGGTGAATCCGGCGCGTCAGACGTGACGGCCGGAGAAGAACGTCTCGCGCAGCGTGTGCATCCACAGCGGCTGCGCGTCGGCCAGCGCGAGACGGCGCTGCCGCGCGAAGCCATGCCGCGCGAGATGGTCGGCAACCCGCGCGTGGCCGGCCGGAACGGCACAGCCGACCGCTTCGGTACGCGGGTCGTCGAGAAACAGGTAATGAACGACGGACGGCAGCCAGCCCGCCACGCAATGCGGGCCGCGCCAGCGCGACTCGCCGACCAGCATCCGCAGCCCGCGGTCGTAGTCGCGCGCCGCGACGTGCGGTGCGAGCGCGTCTTCCTTCAGCCAGTACGCTTCGAAATACGCGAACGGTTCGCCGTCGAAGCAGCCGACGAGCGGGGTCACGTGCGGATCGGCATCGGGTGCGGTGCCTTGCGGGCCGTCCGCGCCGGGCTGCACGCCCGTCCAGCCGTCGCGCACGCGCGGCTCGTCGAACCAGCGCGCGACGCGTTGGGCATCCTCGGCCGGCTGCCAGCCGCGCAGCGTGAAGCGCACGCCGAGCGCCGGCAGGTCGCGCGTGTAGACGTCGCCGCGCGGCGCCGGCGGCCGGCGCGGATGACGGCGACCGTCGGTGAACATCGGCAACGTCGCGCACGGCAGATGCGGGCCGACGAGCCACAGATCGCCCTGCTGCGCCCAGCCCTCGCGCATGCAGCGGCCGCCGTCGGCGAGCACGCCGCTCGCGCGCAGCGCGTCGAGCGCGACCGCCGGCCACGCGGCCGGGTCGAGCCGGATCGCCGCGTGGCGCGCGCTGTCCGAAAACGCCGCGGCCAATGCGGCCAGCAACGCGCGCCGCTGGTCCGCCGGCGCCGCGCGATGGTTGTACGCGACGAGGCGCAGCGCGCCGTCGTCGCCGAGTTGCGCGCGCAGCAACTGCGCGCCGATGCCGTCGCCCTGCGCGACGCGGATCTCCGCGCCGTCACGCACGGCGAACAGGCCGTCCGCGAATGCGAGGCGGTAGGTATCGAGCATCGTGAATCCGTCCGGACGCACTTCAGCCAGCATGGCGCGCCTCTTGTCCCGTTTCCGTGTGTGCATCGAGTCGCGCGCCGAGTGCCGCGAGCGTCGGCGACGCGAACAGGTCGGCGACCGTCAGCGCGTGACCGGCACGGCTGGCCGCGTCGACGAAGCGCACGACGTCGAACGAGGTCGCACCGGCTTCGAACAGGTTGGCGTCCGCTTCGGGCGCGGCCGTCGCGAACGTGTCGGACCACAGCGCCGCGAGCGCGGCAGCCGCATGCGGTGCGCGTGACGGCGTTGCCGCACGCGCATTGCCTGCCGCATGCGCATGAAGAGACGCCTGCGCAACGTCACGCTTGTCGGGCATGCCAAGCGCCGCTTCCGACGCGCCCGCGAAACGCGCGACTTCGTCGTGGTAGACATCGACGAGCGCATCGACGAAGCCGCTATCGAGCAGTTCGTCCGCATATGAGAACGCGGCGCTCACGCGGCCGTCCGGATGCTCGACGACGTCCAGCTCCAGCGTGAACACGACGCGATGGCGCACGTCGTCGAATCCGGCCAGCGACAGGCCGGCCCAGTCGCGCGCCGCGGCACCGGTCGGGCGCAGGTAGTTGAACATCACCTGGAACAGCGGATTGGCCTGCGCGGCACGCGGCGCGCGCAGCGCCGCGACGACGTCCGCGAACGGCACGTCGGCGTGTGCATAAGCCGCGAGCGCTGTGTCGCGCACTTGCGCGAGCACGTCCGCACGGCGCGCGGCCGGGTCGATCCGCGTGCGCACGACGACCGAATTGATGAAGAGGCCAAGCGCGTCGCGGGCCGCGTCGCCCGTCAGCTCGCGCGTCGACGCGAGCACGCCGACCGGCTGGTCGGCCACACCCGTCGCGCGGAACAGTGCGGTGTTGAGCGCCGCGTGCAACAGCATCGGCAACGTCGCGTGCGCGGACGACGCCGTGTCGCGTGCAGCGCGGATCAGCGCGCCGTCGAATTCGAACGCGATGCGGGCTGCGCGCCATTGCGGCACGGCCGGCGCGTCCGCGCGCTGCGGCAGCACACGCGCCGGCAGATCGGCCAGCGCATCGCGCCAGTAAGCGACGCGGGCCGGATGGCACGGCGCGGGCAGCACGAGCGGCACGACCGGTTGGGCGGCTTCATCGGCCGGCACAGCGCCCTGTACGCGAGCGACATAGCGCGCACGAACCGCGTCGAGCCACAGCTCGATCGATTCGCCATCCGACACGATGTGATGGATCGTCACCGACAGCACGTGGTCGTCCGCACCGAGCCGCAGTACCCGCGCACGCCACAGCGGCGCATCGGCTGCCAGATCGAACGGCGCAAGTGCATCCTCGTCGGTCAGCGCTGCGGCGCGAGCGAGCGCATCGGCGTGCGCCGACAGGTCGATCAGCGGCAGTTCGACGGCCCCCTCCGCATCGACCCGCTGGCCCGGCAGTGCACCGTCACGCGCAACGAGCCGAGCACGCAGCGCCGGATGCACGGCCGCGACATCCGCGAAGGCTGCGCGCAGCGCATCGACGTCGAGCGGCCCGCGCACACGCAGCGCGACCGGAATGTTGTACGCGGCGCTGTCCGGCTGCGCGCGCCACAGGAACCACAGGCCGAGCTGCGCCGGCGACAGCGGCCACACGCCGTGTGCGTCCGACTTGGCGACGGCAACGCCCGGCGCCGCAGCACCGGCATGCGCGGCGCGCGGCGCATCGGCCACCTGAAGCGCGTACTGCGCGAGCACCGGTGCCTCGAACAACGCGCGCACCGGCACGTCGCGGCCGAGCCGTTCGGCCACGCGCGTCGCGACGCGCACGGCGGCGAGCGAATGGCCGCCGAGATCGAAGAAGTGATCGCCACGGCCCACGCGCTCGAGATTCAGCACGTCGCACCAGATCGCCGCGAGCGCGGCTTCGTCGCCGTCGTGCGGCGCTTCGTACGCGCGTTCGACGCGTACCGGCGCCGGCAGCCGTGCGCGGTCGACCTTGCTGTTCGCATTGCGCGGCAGCGCGTCGAGCACGATCAGTTGCGCGGGCACCATGTAGTCGGGCAGCGTGCGGCGCAGGTGTGCGTCGAGCGTCGCGGCTTCGACCGGCTGCGCGGCCGCCCGGGCGTCGGCGGTCAGCTCGACGTACGCGACGAGCTGCGCGAGCGCGCCCTGCCCGTGCACGACCGCGCAGGCTTCGCGCACCGCGTCGTGCGCGGCAAGCTGGGCTTCGATCTCGCCGAGTTCGATGCGCAGCCCGCGCAGCTTCACCTGGTGGTCGACGCGGCCGATGAAGTCGAACACGCCGTCCGCCCGACGCCGCACGAGGTCGCCCGTGCGGTACAGCCGCGCGCCCGGCGCACCGTACGGATCGGGCACGAAGCGCTCGGCCGTCAGCGCCGGGCGGTCGAGATAACCGCGTGCAACGCCGATCCCCTCGCCGCCCAGATACAGTTCGCCGATCACGCCGACCGGCAGCGGGTGCAACCGTTCGTCGAGCACATGCGCGGTGCGTGCGCCGACCAGCGTGCCGATCGGCAGGTACGCGGCGTCGCCGAGCTTCGCGAGATCGTCGCCGGGCCGGAACATCCACAGCGTCGGCGTGATGACCGTCTCGGTCGGGCCGTAGCCGTTGACCACGCGCACGTTCGGCAGCGCGCGGCGCAGCATCGCGAACGCTTCGCGCGATGTCGCCTCGCCGCCGACCGTCAGCGAACGCAGCGTCGGCGGCGCGCCGTGCGCGAGCGCCCATTCGGCGAGCTGCGCGGCGCAGCCAGGCGGCACGTAGGTCATCGTCACGCCGTCGCGGACCATCATCGCGCAGGTCTGCGCGGGCGGCCACAGCACGTCGGCCGTCACCGACACGGCGGCGCCCGACATGTATTGCGAAAACCAGCCTTCATGCGCGCCGTCGAAGTTGACCGACTGGAACAGCAGGAACACGTCGTTCTCGCCCGCGCCGTAGCGCTCGGCGATCGCCGCGCAATGCAGCGCGAACGACGCATGATCGACGATCACGCCCTTCGGCTTGCCGGTCGAGCCCGACGTGTAGATCGCATAGGCCGCGTGGCCCGGCAGCACGTCCGGCAGCACGATGTGCGCGGCTGCGTCGAGTGCATCGACTTCATCGGCACGCCACACCCGCAGATCCGGCAGTTCGGGAAGCGACGCGGCGCTCGCGCCGTCGGTCAGCACGTGCGCGATGTTCGCGTCGCCGACGATCTGCGCGAGGCGTTCGCGCGGATGCGCGGGATCGAGCGGCACGAACGCGGCGCCCGACTTCAGCACCGCGATCAGTGCGACGAGCAAGTCGACCGAGCGCTGCAGTGCAACGCCGATGCGCATTTCCGGGCGAACGCCGGCTGCCACCAGATGGCGCGCCAGGCGGGCCGCACGCGCGTCGACTTCGCCGCGCGTCAGCGCGCGATCGATATCGGCCACGCCGCGTGCGTCGGGCCGTGCTTGCGCATGCGCGGCAATGCGTGCATGCACCGGCACGAACGGTTCGGATTCGGTCGCGCCCGCCGGTGCGTTCCACGCAAAGAGCTGCGCGCGTTCATCGGCGGGCAGCCAGTCGAGATCGCCGACCGGCATGTCGGGGCGCGCAAGCGCATCGGCCAGCAGCGTGACGAAGCGCGCGGCGAGCCGTGCGATCGCGTCCGCTTCGAACAGGTCGAGCGCGTAGATGAATGCGGCGTCGAACGTGCCGTCCGGCGTCGCTTCGACCGAAAGCGTCAGGTCGAATTTCGCGGACGGCGTGCCCGACGGCAGCAACGCGGCCGACGTCGCACCGAGCGCCGGCAGCGCGCGGCGTTCGCCGTACGCGGCCATCACCTGGAACAACGGATGGTGGCTCGCGCTGCGCGGCACGCCGAGCGCGTCGACCACCTGCTCGAACGGCACGTCCTGGTGCATCTGCGCGTCGACGAGCGCGCGCTGCGTGCGCGCGACCAACGACGAGAAATCGCCGTGCCCGGGCACATCGACGTCGATCGCCAGCGTATTGACGAAGAAGCCGATCAGGCCGGCGACTTCCGCGCGTTCGCGGTTCGCGGCCGGCACGCCGACGCAGATCCGTGCATCGCCGGTCGCGCGCGCCAGCAGCGCATCGAGCGCGGCGAGCAGTACCGCGAACGGCGTGGCGCCCGATGCAGCCGCGAATGCGCGCAGTTGCGCGCCGATGCGTGCGTCGAGCGAAAACACGTGGCGTGCGCCGCGCGCACTGCGGCGTGCGGGCCGTGCAGCCGCACCCGGCAGCGCCAGCACGCCGCGTTGCGGATCGAGCCGTTCGCGCCAGAACGCGAGCTGGCGGTCACGCTCGCCGGCGTCGAGCCAGCGGCGCTGCCACAGCGCGTAGTCGGCGTACTGGATCGGCAGCGGCGCGAGCGGCACCGGTCGGTCGGACGCGTATGCGTGATAGAACGCCGCGAGTTCCTCGAGCATCACGCCCGACGACCAGCCGTCCGACACGATGTGATGGACAGTCAGCGCGAGCCAGTGATGTGTCGCATCGAAGCGCACCAGGTGCGCACGCACGAGCGGCGCCGCGCCGAGATCGAACGGCTCGGCTTCGTCAGCCGTCGCGACGGTTTCCGCCCGCGACGTGCGCTGCGCGTCCGGCAACGCTTCGAGATCAGTCTCGCGCCACGGGCAGCGCAGCGGTGCGTGGATCGTTTGCGCGACGCCATCCTGCGCTTCGTCGAAGGTTGTGCGCAGCGCCTCGTGGCGCGCGATCAGCGCGTCGCACGCCAGTCGCAGCGCATGCACGTCGAGCGGGCCGGTCAGCGCCAGGCGCTCGGTGATGTGATACGCGTCGGGTGCATCGATCAGCCGCGCGTGCAGCCACAGGCGCGTCTGTGCGAACGACGCCGGCACACGGTCGCTGCGCGGCGTGCGCGGCGGGATCGGCAGCACACGGAAGTCGATGCCGGCCGCGCCGAGCTTGTCGATGAACACCGCGCGCTGCGCGTCGGGCAGTTGCGCGAAACGCGTCGCGAGCGCGAGCCAGTCGGGTTGAACCTTCGTCATCCGTCGTCCTTATTGGGTTTCCAGTTCGCCGAGCAGCGCGTCGATCGCGCTCGCCGCGTCGGTCTCGCCGCGCGCCGCGCAGGCCGCGTCGATCGCTTCCGCGCAGCGCGCCAGCGTGCGCGTGTCGAACAGCGTGCGCAGCGGCAACGCGAGCCCCCAGTGCAGGTTCGCCTGCGCGTGGGCCTGCGTCGCGAGCAGCGAATGGCCGCCGAGCAGGAAGAAATCGCCGTCTCGGCCGATCGCATCCACATGCAGTACGCGTTGCCAGATCTCGGCAAGTGCGCGTTCCGTATCCGTCGCGAGTTCGACTTCGGCCGCCGCTTCGCGCACCGGCGCGGGCAGCGCATGGCGGTCGCACTTGCCGTTCGGCGTCACCGGCAATGCATCGAGTTCGATCAGCTGCGACGGCACCATGTAGGCCGGCAGTTGCGCGCGCAGCGCGTCGAGCAGCGCCGCGCGGTCGAGCGGGCCCGCGTCGCCGCGCGCGACATAGCCGATCAGTTGCTCGTCGCGCACGATCACGACCGCGTCGTTCACGCCGGGCGTCGCGCGCAGCAATGCCTCGATCTCGCCCGGCTCGATCCGCTGGCCGCGCAGCTTGACCTGCGTATCGACGCGGCCGAGGTAGTCGAGCGCACCGTCGGCACGCCGGCGCGCGAGGTCGCCCGTGCGGTACATGCGCGCGCCCGGCACGAACGGATCGGGCACGAAGCGCTCGGCGGTCAGCGCGGAACGGCCGAGATAGCCGCGTGCGAGGCCCGCGCCCGCGAGATACAGTTCGCCGGTCGCGCCGGCCGGCACCGGCTGCCATGCGGCATCGAGCACGTGCAGTTGCAGGTTCGCGATCGGATGGCCGATCGGCACCGCGACCGCATGCGCATCGTCGGGGCCGCAGGTCCAGTGCGACACGTCGATCGCGGCCTCGGTCGGCCCGTACAGGTTCACGAGCGTCGCGTTCGGCAGCAGCCGGGCCATCTTCGCGACGAGTTCAGGTGCGAGCGCCTCGCCGCTCGCGACGATCAGGCGCACGCTGTCGCACTGCGCGGCGGCCGAGAAATCGTCGAGATAAGCGGCGAACGCGGCGAGCATCGACGGCACGAAGTGCAGCACCGTCACGCCGTGCGCATGGATCGCGGCGGCAAGACGCGCCGGATCGCGATGGTCGCCGGGCGCGGCGATCGCGAGCTTCGCGCCGATCGCCAGCGGCCACACGAATTCCCATACCGACACGTCGAAGCCGAACGGCGTCTTGTGCAGCACGACGTCGTCGCGCGTCAGCCGGTATGCGTGCTGCATCCACGCGATCCGGTTCGCGAGCGCGCCGTGCGTGTTGCCGGCGCCCTTCGGCTTGCCGGTCGAACCAGACGTGTAGATCAGGTACGCGAGCTGCGCGTCGTCGATCGTGGCGGTCGCACCGGCGGTGTCGTTTCCGGTTTCATCGGCGAGCAGGTCCGCGACCGTCAGCAACTGCGTCGTTGCGCCGTCGCCGAGCGCGGCCTCGACCTGCTCGCGCAGGTGGGCCTGCGTGATCGCGACCGCCGGCCGCGCGTCGCGCAGCAGGTACGCGATGCGCTCCGCCGGATAGTCGGGATCGACCGGCAGGTAGGCCGCACCGGCCTTCAGCACGCCGACGAGCGCCATCACCATGTCGAACGAACGCTCGACGCACAGCGCGACCGGCGTGTCGGGCTGCACGCCGCGCCGGCGCAGCGCAGCCGCGATGCGCGACGTGCTGACGTCGAGCTCGCGATAGGTCGCGCGATGCACGCCGCCGTGGACGTCCGCGTATTCGAGCGCGATCGCGTCGGGCGTCGCCCGTGCCGCATCGGTGAATTGAAGATGCAACGGCTGCCGCTGCGACGCCGGCCAAGCGCGCGCGGTATCCTGCGCCAGCGCGTCGCGGGTGGCGTCATCGGCGATCGACAGCGTGCCGAGCAGCGCGTCCGGCGTGCGGGCCAGCGCATCGAGCGCGCAGGCAAACGCACGGTGCCAGGTTTCAACCTGTCGCGCATCGACGCGCGCGGTGTCGTAGCCATAGTCGATCGTCAGCTCGGCGCCGCTCTCGATCACGAGGGTCAGCGCGAAATCGGTCGATTCGATGCTGCGCACGCCGCTCAACGTCAGCGCGCGAGGATCGGCGTCGCGCGCCGAGTCGTCGACCGGATAGTTCTCGAACACGACCAGCGTGTCGAACAGTGCGCCGCCCGCTCCACGCGCCCAGCGCTGGATGTCGGCGAGCGGCGTGTGTGCGTGCTCGGCGGCAGCCGCGTTCTCGCGTTGCAGCGTTTGCAGCCAGTCGGCCGCGCGTTGTTGCGGCGCGGGCGCCGTGATCACCGGCAGCGTGTTGATGAAGAGACCGAGTACCGAGTCGACGTCCGCGAGTGCATCGGGACGGCCGGCGACCGTCGCGCCGAACGCGACGGCCGGCTGGTGCGTCATCCGTTGCAGCGCGAGCGCCCAGGCGCCCTGCACCAGCGTGTTGACGGTCAGCTTCAGTGCGCGCGCCGTCTGCGCAACGCGCGTCGTCGTGCCGGCATCGAGCGCCGCGCGCCACGTGACCATTTCGGCATCCGCGCGGTCGGCCGTGCGTTCCGCGATCAGCGTCGGGGCGTCGAGCCGTGCGAGGCGGCCCGTCCAGAAGCGTTCGTCGGCGTCGTGATCGCGCGTGCCGAGCCATGCGATGAAGTCGCGATACCGCAGCGCCGGACGGCTTGCGAACGGCGACACGGCGTCCGGGTCGCGATAGTCGCGCAGCACGTCGGCGAGCAGGCGCGCGGTGCTCCAGCCGTCGAGCAGCACGTGGTGACGCGTCCAGACGACACGCCATGCGTCGTCGGTCACGCGGATCAGCGTGAGCCGCATCAGCGGCGGCTCGCGCCAGTCGAAACCGCGGGCGCGATCAGCCGCGAGCCATGCGTCGAAATCGGCGTCGAACGAGTCGCCGCGTGTGCGCCAGTCGAGCTGCTCGACCGGCATTTGCGCGTGGCGGTGCACGCACTGCAGCGGCGCGGCTTCGTCCGGCATCACGCTCGTGCGCAGGATGTCGTGGCGCGCGATCGACGCTTCGAACGCAGCCGTGAGCCGGTCGGCGTCCAGCGCGGTCGCGGTCGCGACGAGCTGGTTCACATAGCTGGCGTGACCGGGCGCGAACAGCGCGTGGAACAGGATGCCCTGCTGCATCGGCGACAGCGGATACACGTCGTCGATCGTGCGCCAGTCGAGCGGCGTGCGTTCGATCGCAGCCTGCGTGAGACCAGCGGCCTGCGCGAGCGGGAAATCGCCCGGTGTCGCACCACCGCCGCGATGCGCAACCCGTGACGCGCACGCTTCGACGAGTTCGCGCAGCGCCGCCGCGAAGCGTTCGGCGAATGCGTCGATCGTCGCACGCTCGAATTGCGGTGCGCCGTAGACCCAGTGCACTTTCAGCGTGCGTGCGCCGTCACGATCCGTATCGAGATACGCGTGGATCGCGAGCGAATTGCCGAGCGGCCCCTGTGGATCGCGCTCGACGCCGGTGCCGCCGAAGCGCGGCACGAGCGTGGCATCGCGCGGTGCGTCGAACTGGCCGAGATAGTTGAACGTGACGCGCGGACGCGGCACGGCGGCCAGCGCCGCACGCGTCGCCGCAGCGCCGTAGTGCGCGAGCACGCCAAAGCCGAGCCCCTTGTGCGGCACGGCACGCAGCACGTCCTTGACCGCGCACAGCGTGTCGCGAGCCGTGGCCTCGACCGGCAGCGTCACCGGGTAATGGCTCGTCAGCCAGCCGATCGTGCGGCTGGCATCCGCGTCGTCGAACAGCGCCTCGCGGCCATGCCCTTCCAGTTCGACACGGCACGATGCGGCACCGCTCGCGCCAGCGAGCGACAGTGCGAGCGCCGCGCCCAGCAGTTCGATCGTCTGCGTGCGATAGGCAGCGTGCGCATCGGTGAGCGCCGCGCGGGTCAATGCCGCGTCGATCGTCTGCACGACGACGGCCGCATCGGCGTTCGTCGCCGCTGCGTCGGGATGATCGGGCACGACGTCGTCGCCCTGCGCCATGCCGGCCCAGTAGGCGGCTTCGGCCGCGAACGGCGATGCCGGTTCCGTTGCCGCACGTGCGAGCCGTGCGGCCCATGCATCCGCGCGCAGGCCCGGCTGCGACAGCCGGATCGGCGTGCGTTCGCATGCGGCACGGTAGGCCGTGTCCAGGTCGTCGAGCAGGATGCGCCACGACACGCCGTCGACGATCGCATGGTGAATCGCGAGATAGAGGTGCGTCGAACCGTCAGGCAGGCGTGCCGCGCATGCGCAGGCAAGCGGCCCGCGGCCGAGGTCGAGACGGCGCTGCAACGCGTCGAAGCGCGCGAGCGCGTCGGCTTCGTCGCGGGCAGCGACTTCGACGGACGGCAGCGCGTCGTACGGCTTCGCGGCATCGCTGGCTTGCCACGTGCCGTCCGTGCCGCGCGCGAAGCGTTGGCGGAATGCGTCGTGATGCGTCAGCAATGCATCGAAGGCGCGCGCGAACGCATCGGCGTCGAACGGCCCGCGCACCTCGAACGCGACCGACTGGTTCCAGTGGCCCGGATGCGGAATATCGAGCGCGAAGAAGCGCTGCTGCGCGGGCGTCAGGACCTGCTCCGTCACCGGCGCGCTGGCAGCAGCTGCGACCGCAGGCTGCGCGGCGGCCACGTCCTCCGTCTTCGCGATGCGCGCGAGTTCGGCGACCGTCGGGCCGTCGAACAGCTGCTTCGGCGTGAAGCGCACACCACGCTTGCGCGCACGGGCAATCACCTGCAGCACGAGGATCGAATCGCCGCCGAGTTCGAAGAAGTTGTCGTCGCGGCCGACCTTCGGCGCCTTCAGCACGGCCTGCCAGACTTCGGCCAGCACCGTTTCGACCGCGCCCTGCGGTGCATCGCCGGATGCAGTCGCGACCGGCGCGGCTGCCAGTTCGCGCAACGCGGCGCGATCGATCTTGCCGTTCGCGGTGACCGGCAGGCGCGCGAGCGCGACAAACTGTGCAGGAACCATGTAGTCGGGCAGCTTCGCGGCAAGCGCCGCGCGCATGGCAGCCTCGTCGAAGCTCGCACCGTCGCGCATCACGACGAAGGTCGCGAGCCGCAGGCGGCCGTCGAGTTCGATCGCGAGCGTTTCGGCCTGCGCAACCGGGCCGGCCGCACGCACGGCCGCACTCACCTCGCCCGGCTCGACGCGGTAGCCGCGAATCTTCACCTGGTCGTCGATACGGCCGAGGAACGCGAGGCGGCCGTCCACGCGCAAGCGCACGCGGTCGCCCGTGCGATACAGCCGCGCGCCGGGCGTGAACGGATCGGGTACGAAGCGCTCGGCGGTCTGCGCCGGACGCCCGAGGTAGCCGCGCGCGACGCCCGGCCCACCCAGATACAGTTCGCCCGTCGCGCCGGCCGGCACGCATGCGCCGAACGCGTCGAGCACCAGTGCGCGCGCATTCGGCAGCGGCACACCGAGCGGCACGCCGTTCGCGGGATCGCGCGCATCGGCGGCAATCGACGCCGTGTCGCAGGCGATCGCGCCGACCGTCGCTTCGGTCGGCCCGTAGTGGTTGATCACGCGACAGGCCGGCGCAAGCGCGGCCAGGCGCGCGACGAGCGCCCACGTGAGCGTTTCGCCGCCCGTCACGAGCGCGTGGCGCGGCAGCACGTCGGCCGGTACACGTGCGTCGAGCAGCGCCTGCAGGTGGCTCGGCACGATCTTCAGCACGCCGACGTCACGGCGGCGCATTTCTTCGGCGAACAGGTCGGGATCGAACGCGCACGCGGCCGGCAGCAGGTGCAGCGTGCGGCCCGCGCACAGCGCGCCGAACAGCGTCGTATGGCCGAGGTCGGCCGCGACGGTCGACACCATCGCGAACGACGCGTCCGGTGCGAACGCGAGCTCGTCGAGCATCCCCTGCACATAGTCGGCCAGTGCGCCGTGCGACACGACGACGCCCTTCGGCGTGCCGGTCGAGCCCGACGTATAGATCAGGTACGCGCCCTGTTCCGGATGCGGTGCGATGCGCACGCCGACTGCGTGCGCGAGGGTTGCGTCCTGAGCGAGCGTGTCGACGTCGAGCGGCTGGGCGTCGATGCCGGCCGGCCAGCCAGCGACATCCGCGACGAGCGCCCAGCGCGCGTCACAGTCGGCGGCTGCCGCGGCCAGTCGTGCAGCCGGCTGGGCGGGATCGAGCAGCACGGCGAGCGCACCGGCCTTCAGCGCGCCGAGCAGGCCGACGACGAAGCGCGCCGAGCGCTCGATGCAGACGATGACGGACGCTTCGGCGGCCACGCCGCGCTGGGTCAGCGCGCGTGCGATGCGGTTCGATGCGTCGTCGAGTTCGGCGAACGTCAGCGACGCCGACGCATCGGCCAGCGCGACGCGATGCGGATACGCGGCTGCCTGCCGCGCAAACGCGGCGACGATATTCGCATGTTCGACGCGCAGCGCGCGGCCGTCGCGCGGCTGGCGCGAAGCGGCCGACGCGTCGCACGGCAGTACGGCCGTCGTTTGGCGCGGATCGCGCGCGGCCGCACCGACGAGCGCCGCGTAGCTGTCGAGCCACGCGCGCGCGGTGTCGGTGTCGATGCAGTCGGTCGCATAGGCGGCAACCAGTTCGATGCCGTTCGCATCGTCAGTGAAATCCACCGCGAAGTCGAAGCGCGCGGCAAGATCGGGGCCCGGCGTTGCAACGGCCGTTGCGCCCGGCAGCACGCTGTCGTGCCGCGCGTCGAACTGCTGCGCGAATTTCACGCGCAGCCATTCGTCGCCGCGCTTGACCGGCGGCTTCACCGCGTCGACGACGCGCTCGAACGGCACATCCTGGTGCGCGACCGCGTCGAGCGCCGCCGTGCGCGCCGCGTCGACGAGCGCGCCGAACGGCAGCGTCGGGGCCACGCGCACGCGTAGCGCGACCGTATTCAGGAACAGCCCGAGCAGTGCGCGCGTTTCGGGACGCTGGCGATGCGCGACCGGCACCGCGACGACGACATCCGTTGCGCCGGTCAGGCGCGACAGCCATGCGTCGAGCCCGGCCAGCAGCACCGTGAAGACGGTCGCCTGCGCGTCGCGCGCAAGTTGCCGAACGTCGGCCGCGACCGCGTCGGGCAGCCGCACCGACACGCGTGCGCCTTGCAGCGTGCGCGTGGCGCCCGGCTGACGATCGACCGGCAGCGCAAGCGGGCCCGGCACGTCGCGCAACGCGCCGCGCCAGTAGTCGAGCTGACGTTCACCTTCGCCGCCAGCCAGCATGTCGCGCTGCCAGTCCGCATAGTCGGCGTACTGGATCGGCAGTTCGGGCAGCGACGGTTCGCGGCCTTCGGCATACACGCGATAGGCAGCCGACAGTTCGTCGAATGCGCAGCGCGAGCTCCAGCCGTCGGTGATCGCGTGATGCGCGGTCAGCAGCAGGCGGTGACGGTCGTCGGCGAGCGCGACCAGCGTCGCGCGCAGCAGCGGGCCGCGTGCGAAGTCGAACGGTTCGGCCGCATCGCGCTCGGCGAGACGCGCGGCTTGCGCGTCGCGGGCAGCGGGCGGCTGGTCGCGCAGGTCGACGTCGGCGATCGTCACCGGCAGATGCGCGTGGATCCGCTGCATCACGACACCGTCGTCGTTGTCGACGAGCGTCGTGCGCCATGCTTCGTGGCGGCCGATCACGTGATCGAGCGCACGCTGCAACGCTGCGCGATCGAGCGTGCCGTCGATCGTCCAGTGCGCGGCGATGTGATACGCGGCGCTTGCATCACGCGTTTGCGCGAGTACCCAGAAACGTTGTTGCGCGAGCGAGGCGGCACGATCGACGTGCGGCGCGTCCGATACGGCCGCTTCGGCCGGCACGCGACGTGCGGAAATGGCGGCCAGCGGTGCGCCGGATTCGCGCTCCGCACGATCGACCGCTTCGGCCAGTTCGAAGAGCGCCGGATCGGCGAACAGCGTATCGAGCCGCAGGTTCACGCGCACTGCGGCACGGATCGCGGCCTGCAACTGCATCGCGGCGAGCGAATCGGCGCCCAGCGCGAAGAAGCGGTCGTCACGCGACGGCGTGACGTCGAGGCCGAGCAGCGTCTGCCAGAGGCCGGCGAGCTGCTGTTCGGTCGGCGTGCGCGGTGCGTCGCCGCTGCCTTGCACGGTGTCGCGCACAGCGGCAATCTTCTCGCGCAGCGCGGCACGGTCGATCTTGCCGTTCAGCGTATACGGCAGCGCATCGCAACGCACGAACCGGTGCGGCTGCCACGCGGCCGGCAGTTGCGCGGCCACGTGTTCTTTCAGCGCCGCATCGTCGGCCGCCGCGCGTAGCGCGACGCACGCGATCAGCCGCGTCGGCCCGTTGCCGGTTTCGGCGACCACGGCGGCGTCGGCCACGGCCGGATGCGAACGCAGGCACGCGGCGATTTCAGCGGGTTCCACGCGCACGCCGCGCACCTGGACCTGATCGTCGAGACGGCCGAGATAGTCGAATGCGCCGTCGTCGCGCAGCCGCGCGAGGTCGCCCGTGCGGTACACGCGCGCACCGGGTTCGCCGTCCGCATCGGGAATGAAATGCTCGGCCGTCAGCGCCGGACGGCCGTGATAGCCACGCGCGACGCAGACGCCGCCCAGCAGCAGCTCACCCACGCCATCGGCCTCGCCGCCGTCGACACGCGCGACGCGCGGCCCGATCACGCGGCCGATCGGCAACGACGCATACGCATCGTCGGCGGCCAGCACGGGCGTCTCGCCCGGCTCGACCGGCCACAGCATCGGCGAAATGACGGCCTCCGTCGGCCCGTAGCCGTTGATAAGGCGTACCGACGGGAACGTGCTGCGCACGAATTCGAACGCCTGCTGCGGCAGCGCTTCGCCGCCGAACGCGAGCACGCGCAGGGCCGGCGGCACGCCGTCGCGCGCGGCCACCGCCGCGAATTCGCGCAGGTACGCAGGCGGGAACGCAGCCACGTTGACCGATTCACTCACCATCAGCGCATGTGCGGCATCCGGCGCGAACGGCTGCGGCGGTGCCACGACGATGCCGGCACCGGTCGCGAGCGGCGCGAGCCAGCATTCGTGCGCGGCATCGAAATTGACCGACGCGAAATGCAGCAGGCGGTCGCCGGCCTCGATCGGCAGCGCGGCTGCGAGCGCGTCGCAGTGCGCGGCGAGCGGCCCGTGCTCGACGACGACCGCCTTCGGCGTGCCGGTCGAACCGGACGTATAGATCATGTAGGCGGCCGAACGCGGGTGAACGGATACCGCCTCGTCATCCGCAGCGATCTCCTGCCCGCTCTCTGCGTCGAATGCCGCGTCGAACGCGTGTTCGAACGGCCTACCGAGCGCCGCGCGGCCGGCCGCGTCGACGATCCCGTGCCGCAACTGCGCATCCTGGACGATCCAGTCGAGGCGCGCGGCCGGATGGCGCGGATCGAGCGGCACGAACACACCGCCCGCCTTCAGCACGGCCAGCAGCGCGACGAACAGTTCGCACGAACGCTCGACGCACACGCCCACCCGCACTTCCGCGCCGACGCCGGCCGCGCGCAGTTGCCGGGCCAGCCGCGACGCCTGCGCATCGAGCGCGCCGCGCGACAGGCGCAAGTCATTCTGGAAAGGAACCGCGATCGCGGGTGCGTCGGGCGCGAGGCGCGCCAGTTCGCGGATTCGGTGATGCAGCGCAGTCGGGAAACTCGTCATGTGCGTGAAGTCCTTCGGTCCGGCCGCTTCGGCCAAGTCTCGGGGCCGCTTGGGGCGGCTTCACTGGTGTGACGAACGGCGCGGCCGATTTTTTACCGTTTTGTGCTCAAAGCCCATGCGAACGCTTTTTTGAACGCGCCGCTAAATATTTGCGCGGCCCGTTCGTCTATCAGGGAGGAACGCCGGAACGGGGCCCCGCCCCGCCCGCCGCTTTCACGTCAGTTTTGCCGTTTCCGCGTTTTCGCTTGCCTTCCCTTTACCGACGTTGCCGATGACAGCCGCCCACGAGCCCTCTTCCCCGCCGTCCCTCGACGCATCCCCCGCCCGCCCCGCGGCGCGCCTGATCCTTGCGCTGCTGCGCGAAAGCCGCGCGTCACTCGCGCTGGCGCTCACCGCGTGCGTGCTGAACGGCGTCGCGAGCGTGCTGCTCGTCGCGACGTTGAACCGCGCGCTGTCGCAGCCGGGCGCCGCCGATGCGTCGCTCGCGTGGCGCTTCGCGCTGTGCGCGGTGATCGCACTCGTCACGCGAATCGTGTCGGGCACGCTGTTTGCCCGCCTGTCGCAGGACACGATGGCGCGGCTGCGCGTGCATCTCGCGCGGCGCGTCGGCGCGGCCGAGCTGCGCGACATCGAGCGGATCGGCGCGGCACCCGTGCAGTCGGTGCTGACCGACGACGCCACCAACGTGTCGATGCTGTTCTTCGCGCTGCCGAACCTGGTCATGCACGGCTCGATCGTGTTCGGCTGCCTCGGCTACCTCGCGTGGCTGTCGTGGCCGGTGTGCCTGCTGGCGCTGGCCGCGATCATCGCGGGTTCGCTCGGCTACCACACCGGCGACCGCCGCGCGATCGCGTCGCTCGAAGCGGCCGGCCAGGCGCAGGACCGCCTGTTCGGCTATCTCGGCTCGCTGTTTTCCGGCGCGAAGGAGCTGAAGCTTCACGATGAACGCGCACGCCAGTTCGTCGACGGCCAGCTCGGCGCCGCGATCGGCGAAGTGCGCGACCACCGCCGTCGCGCGTTCAGCGCGTATGCGGTCGGCGTCGGCTGGATCATCTTCCTGTTCTACGTGTTCCTCGGCATCGCGTCGTTCTGGCCGCAACTCGGCGTGCATGCCGATCCGGCCTCGGCCGCCGGCTACGTCGTCGTGTTCCTGTTCATGCTCGTGCCGCTCGACGGGCTGCTGAACAACCTGCCGACCGTCAACGCGGCCCGCGTGTCGCTCACGCGGATCGAAGGCGTGATGGCCGAATTCGGCGCGCTGCGCACGGTGCCACCCGCGTCCGACGCACCCGACGTGCCGCCGGCCGGCGCCGTCATGCTGCGCGGCGTCACGCATGCGTACTTCCACGAGCGCGACGAACGGATGTTCAGCATCGGGCCGATCAACCTCACGATCCAGCCGGGCGAGCTCGTGTTCATCGTCGGCGGCAACGGCAGCGGCAAGACGACGCTCGCGAAGGTGCTGACGGGGCTCTACGAGCCGGAAGAAGGCACGATCGAGGTCGACGGCCGCACGATCGGCTGGCGCGAGCGCGCCGCGTACCGGCAGCGCTTCAGCGCGGTGTTCAACGATTTCCACCTGTTCGATGCGCTGCTCGGCATCGTCGATCCGGACGATCCGTCCCGCGCGCAGGCTGATGCTCGCGCGAACGCGCTGGTCGCGAAACTCGCGCTCGATCACAAGGTGAAGGTGGTCGACGGTGCGTTCTCGACCCGTGCGCTGTCGACCGGGCAGCGCAAGCGGCTCGCGCTCGTCGTCGCGTACCTGGAGGACCGGCCGTTCTACCTGTTCGACGAATGGGCGGCCGACCAGGATCCGTCGTTCAAGGCCGTGTTCTACGAGCAACTGCTGCCCGAGCTGCGCGCGCGCGGCAAGGCCGTGATCGTGATCACGCACGACGACCGCTACTTCGATCTCGCCGACCGCCTGTTGAAGCTCGACAACGGGCGCATCGTCAGCGACACGACGCCGGCGCGATCGCGCGCGCAGGATGGCGTCGATGCGCTGAGCGCGTAACGCGGCAGTCGATGCAAAAAAATCGCCGACGCGCTGCAATGGCAGTGCGTCGGCGATTTTCGTTTCAGAAGGAAATGCTTCGGGCGCGTGGGCGGTTCACCACGAGTCAGGCCGGCCCCAATGCCCTGCCCGTCGAAGTCGAAGCGGCGTCATCCGCCGCTCGACCGCCGCGAACTCAACGCACGGCCGGCAGCTTCAGCATCGTATCGGTCATCACGTCGGCCAGTTTCAGCGCCGACATCGGCCCGCCGAACCCCCAGATATTGCGTTCGATGAGCGCGATCCGGTGTTCCCTCATCGCGGGCACGAAGCGCCACACCGGCGAATCGAGTTTCGCGGACAGCGGCACCTCCATCCCGGATGCGGTCACGAACAGCACGGCCAGCTCGCGCTGCTTGAGCAAATCGGCCGACGTCACGTACAGCGTGCCTTCCCGCGTCGGCTTCTTCGGCCACGGGTCGAGCCCGAGCGCGCGCGCGAGGCCCGCCGACGTGCTGTTGCCCGTATAGGCCCAGTAGCGGTCGGGCAAGCCGAGATCCTGCAGCAGCGCGACGCGCTCGCCCTTGCGGCCCGCGGCCGCGAGCCGCGCCGCATTGCGCGCGATGCCCGCATCGAGCTGCGCGTCGACCGCCTGGGCCCGCGCGTCGCGCCCCGTCACCGCACCGATCGTCCGGAAGATTTGCCGCATCCAGTCGAGCTGCGTGACCGGCACGCCGCCGTCCGACACGTTCGGGCTGAACTGGAACAGGATCGTCGGCGCGATCCGGTCGAGCGCGTCGAAGATCGGCGCGTGACGGAAACCGACGCCGATGATCAGGTCGGGCTTGACTGCCGCGATCGCTTCGAGGCCCGGCTCCTGGCGCGAACCGATGTCGGTCACGTTCGCGAGCCGGTCGCTTTGATAGCCGAGCCAGCCCGGATAGAACGCCGTATCGGCCATCCCGACCGGCACGATGTCGAGTGCGATCACGCTTTCCGCGAACATGAAGTCGAGCGCGACCACACGCTGCGGCCGCACCGGCATCGTCGCGCTCGCCTGCGACACGACGGGATTGCCGGCCAGCGACACCGCGCCCGGCGCACGCACGCCCTGCGCGCGATGGGCGTCGAGGGTCGCGGCAACGGCGCCGGACGCTGCGGAAAGCGCGCCGCAGCCCGCGGCGCAGAGCGCCGCGAGCGCGCCGAGCGCATGCCGGCGGCCGGCATCCGTCACCGGATCGCGTCCTGCTCGGCCAGTGCCGCGTCGTCCATCGTCAGTAGCAGGGGGCAGCTTCCACACAGTTGCGTTTCTCCAGGAATTTCATAGCGCAGGCAGCACACGCGGCGCGCACGAAACGGCGTCGGCAGCAGCGTAGAGCGCGGCACGGCATCGCGCACGGGCGCACGCAGCGGATTCGGCTCGCCGTGCACGCAGCTCGAACCGAACAGCCAGTCCGCATCGCGGACGGGATCGGCGGCGCATGGCAGCGAACGGCACGTATCGAGCAGATAGTCGAGCAGGTTGCCCGCGTTGCTCCACAGCACGCGCGGCGTGACGCGGCCCATCGCCGCGAGCAGGTCGATCACCGCGCCGAGATGCGCGATGAGCCCCGCATAGCGTGGTGCCGGGTCGTCGCACGGTTCGCCGAGCGCATCGTGCGTGAAGTACAGCGCGGCGGGCATCCCGTCGTCGAGCGCGACGAACGTGCGCTCGGGCGACATGTCGAGCGGCCGGCCGAGCGTCAGCGCGGCGACGACGCCGGCCGGCGCCGCACGGCCGAAATAGTATTTGCTCCATTGCGACATCAGCGCGCGCGCATGCTGCGCCGGATCGCCGCCGTAATGGCGGACCATCGCGTCGAGCACGATGTCGCGGTGCGCGGGCAACGCGCTGACCGGCACGATGAGGCGGCCCGGCGCGGGCGCGTCGTCGGGCATGCCGAGCCAGACGACGTCGAGGTGTTCGGCAAACGGTTCGGGCGCGAACGCGGAGAAGCGCGTGGCGCGCGCGGCGTCGAGCGACGGTGTCATCGCCCTGCGCGCCGGGCGCGGCGCCCCTCGAGGATCAGCAGCCCGAGCAGGTACGGTGCGCCGATCAGCGCGGTCAGCACGCCGGCCGGCACTTCACGCGGCGCGACGACCGTACGCGCCGCGAGATCCGCCACACCGAGGATCAGCGCGCCGCATGCGGCCGCGAGCCACAGCCGCGTACGGTGCCGGCGCGCGCCGAGCATCGTCGCGACGTGCGGCGCCATCAAGCCGATGAAGCCGACCGGCCCGACCGCCGCGACGGCCGCGCACGCGGCGAGCGTCGCGATCGTCAGCGCGAGCGGCCGCAGCGCGGCCACCGGCAGGCCGAGCGCGGCTGCCTGGTCGTCGCCGAGCGCGAGCATGTCGAGCGGCTTCGCGAGCCACGCGAACACGGGCACCGCGAGCACGCACCACGGCAACAGCATCGACACCTCGCCCCAGCTCCGGCCGTAAGTCCCGCCGACGAGCCACACGACGAAGCGCGCGGGCTGCACGCTTTCCTGCGTGATCAGCCATTGCGCGAGCGTGGTCCACAGTGCGCCGATCACGATACCCGTCAGCGCCACCGCGAGCGGCGCGTAGCGATGCCGGTGATTCAGCGCGAGCGTGATCGCGAGCGACAACCCACCGCCGATCAGCGCGGCGGCAGCAAGCGTCACGTGCCCCATCAGCGGCCACGTCGACAACGCGAACAGCGTGACGAGCCCCGCGCCCTGCGTGACGCCGAGCACTTCGGGGCCTGCGAGCGGATTGCGCACGACGCTCTGCATCGCGACACCGCTGACCGCCAGCAACGCGCCAGCAAGAAGCGCGCACAACAGGCGCGGCATGCGCAGATCGATCAGCATCCGCGCGAGCGCATCGTGGCCGGACAGCGCATCGGACCAGCGCGCGATCGACAGCCACTCGGGGCCGGCCGATACACCGACCAACACGACCAGCACGCCCGCGACGACGAACAGCGCGGTGCGCAGCGGCCAGCCGAGCCGTTCGAGCCAGCCGACGAGCCGCGTCGAGCCGCCGCCCGCCGCGCGTTCGGCATCCGCGTGCAGTACGCCCGACCACGCGGCACCGCGTCGGATCATCGCCAGCATCAGCGGCGTGCCGACCAGCGCGATCGCGACGCCGGTCGACAGCGTGGCATCGAGACCCGACGCGAGCACCGCGCTGTCGGTAACAAGTACGAGCGCACCGCCCGCGAGCGCCGACAGCGGCACCAGCACGCCGAGCCGCGCCGCGCGCGCGCCGCGCACCTGGCGCAGCAGGTTCGGCGCGACAAGGCCGACATACGACAGCGGGCCCGCGATACTGACGGCCACGCTCGTGAACGCGACCGCGACGATCGTCGCGGCGAGCCGCGTCGCGTCGACGCGCACGCCGGCCGCGGCCGCCGCGTCATCGCCGAGCGTGAGCGGATTCAGCGGCCGGATCACGAACGGCAAGGCGATGAGCGGCACGACGAGCCAGCGCGCGGCGAGCGCGAGGCCCGTCGCGCCCGGCTGGTAGAGGCTGCCGTTGGTCCACAGTGCGGCACCCGCGATGTTCTGCTCGAAGAATGCGAGCACGAGCGTCGACAGCGCGGCGAACAGCAGCATGCACACGCTGCCCGCGAGCACGAGCCGCAACGGCGTCGCACGCCAGCCGCCGGCCGCGACGATCGCGCAGGCGGCAGCGGCCAGCCCGCAGACGAACAGCAGCGGCACCGATGCGACACCGGCCAGCGCCGGCACGAGCATCGCCGCGAGCAGGCCGAGCTGGGCGCCGCCCGTCACGCCGAGCAGGTCGGGCGACGCGAGCGGATTGCGCGTGAGCGACTGGAACAGCGCGCCCGCGATGCCCAGGCAGCCGCCCGCGACGAGCGCCGCTGCGACGCGCGGCAGGTTGAGATCGAACAGGAACACGTGCGCGAGCGCGGCGGCATCGCTGCCGGGCACGGCATCCCACCACACGCGCAGATCGGGGGCGACACGCAACGCCGCGAGGAGCGCGATCAACGTCACGAGGCCGAACGCGATCGCGCCGGCCCGGCCTGACGCCGTACCCTTCCCCGCTGCCGCGAGGCGCTTGCGCATCGCGAACGTCGTCATACGGCGAGATCCCGGTCGAAGACGCCGGCCGCCTGCGGCACGCCGTCGGTCGTCGGCCCGTAGGCCGGCACGCACATCGGGGCGCCCGTCTGCGGATGCGCGAGCTTCAGCATCTCGACGCCGAACGCCGCGCGCAGCCGCGCCGGATCGAGCATCGCGTCGGGCGTGCCCTGTGCGACGAGGCGGCCCGCGCGCATCAGCACGATCTCGTCGCTATACGCAGCCGCCTGGTTCAGGTCGTGCAGCACCCACACGATCGTCAGCCCGCGCGTGCGGTTCAGCGTGCGCAGCGCATCGAGGATGTCGAGCTGGTGATGGATGTCGAGATAGGTCGTCGGTTCGTCGAGCAGCACGATCGGCGCCTGCTGTGCGAGCGCCATTGCGATCCACGCGCGCTGGCGCTCACCGCCCGACAGCGCACCGACGTCGCGGTTCGCGTCGCCGGCGAGGCCGCTCGTCTCGAGCGCCTCGTCTATCGCCGCATGGTCGGCCCGCGACAGGCCGCGCAGGAAGCCGCCGTACGCATAGCGCCCATACGCGACAAGCTCGCGCACCGTGAGGCCCGACGGAATCTGGTTGAACTGCGCGAGCATCGTCAGCTCGCGCGCGAGCGCGCGACGGCGAAACGACGCGAGCGGCTGGCCGTTCACTTCCACATGGCCGGCACGCGCGGGCTGCAGGCCCGCGAGCGTGCGCAGCAGCGTGCTCTTGCCGCAGCCGTTCGGTCCGCACAGCGCGGTTACGCGGCCGGCCGCGATCGACAGGTCCAGCCCGTCGATCACGACATGGTCGCGATACCCTACCGACAGCCCGCGCGCGGCAAGCGCGGCGGTACTACGCGTCATCAATCCTCCGTTCGGTCGCGCGGGACCGTATAACTCTGCGCCATCGCGACGACGACCTTGCGCGGCCCCTCGAACGGGTCGCGCGCATGCGCGGTCAGCATGTTGTCGAGCATCAGCACGTCGCCCGTGCGCCACGGGAACACGATGCGCTGCTGGTCGAGCACGCCGCGGATCTCCGCGAGCGCATCGGCTTCGAGCGGTTCGCCGTCGCCGTAATACACGTTGCGCGGCACGTTCTCGAGCCCGACCGCGTCGACGAGCGCTTCCTGCATGTCGTCGTCGAGCGCCGACAGGTGGAACAGGTTCGCCTGGTTGAACCACACGCGGTCGCCGGTGCGCGGATGGCGCGCAACGGCCTGGCAGCGTTCGCGGGTGCGCAGCAGCAGTTCGCCATCATCGTCGGTGCGCCATGTGCATTCGATGCCGCGCGCCGCGCACATCCGTTCGACCTCGGCCGGCTCGTCGGTGCCGAACGACTGCTGCCACGGCAGGTCGAGCCCCTGCCCGAAATTGCGCACATACAGCAGCTCGCGCTTCTCGAAACGCGCGACCAGCGCCGGATCGAGCGCGCGGTACACAGCGCGGCTGTCCGCGATCGGCGTCGCACCGCCCTTCGGGGCCGCGAGCGCGCAGTGGAACCAGATCCGCAGCGGCCATTCGCGTGTGTACGACTGCTCGTTGTGCAGCGGAATCGCGCGGTGCGGCGGGTATTCGGTCGACGTGTAGACCGCGCCTTCGACCTGGCTGCGCGGCGTCGATGCGTATTCATAGCCGATCAGCGGATCGCCGAACGACGCCGCGAACTGCTGGAACGTGTCGATCGACGGCACGTGAAAACCCGTGAACAGCACGCCGCCCGCCCGTTCGAGCGTGTCGGCCGCGATTTCTCGCGCGAGCGGCGCGACGTCGTCGATCGACATCCCGTCGCCGCCGCGCGGCGACACGACGGTGGGCAGCCCCGGCTCGATACGCAGGTCGTCGAGCGTCGGCAACGAAAGCAGGGTCATGCAACGTCCTCTTCAGGTGATGCGCCGGATCACGGCGCAGCGGGTCACGACGCGCGCGATGCGCGCTCGCCGTCCATGGCGCGGCGCAGGCTCGCGGGGCGCATGTCGGTCCAGACGGTCTCGATGTGCGCGAGACAGTCGGCTTTCGGGCCGCTCACGCCGATCTCGCGCCAGCCGGCCGGCACGGGCCGGAACGTCGGCCAGATCGAATACTGTTCTTCGTCGTTGATGACGACCGTATAGACGAGGTCGTCGGTGTCGGCGGAAGGCGTCGTGGCTTGCGTCATGATCGGAAATCGCTGAGGCGGTTGAAGGTGGCGAAGCGGCGGTTTCGGCCGCTCCTGTCTGATAGACGTTTGACCGGCGCGGTTTTTTACCGGCGCCGTGCGCGGCCGCCCAGGAACACCGGGCACGCGACGCCGCGATGACACGCGTCGAGGCATTCCGCGCAGTGGCGCTCCGCGTCGCGCACCATGAAGTGCACGAGCGTCTGCGACACGTTCAGCGCGCGCGCCGCGGTCTGCAGCGTCTCCTCGCGCAGCCGCACCATCTCGAAGGCCGCGCGGCTACGCGCCGGCAGGTCGTCGAGCGCGGCCCACACGCGCCGCAGCGTATCGCGCGTCAGCAGCGCGGCTTCCGGCGTCGGCTCGGGCGACGGCACGTCGAAGCCGTCGTCCTCTTCCGTGTGATAGACGTTCTCGAGGCTTTGCCGGCGGCACGCGTCGATCGACGCATTGCGCACCATCCGCGTCACGTACGCGACCGGCTGGCGCACCGCGTCCTGGTTCGGGAATTCGACGAGCTTCACGAATACGTCGTGCACGACGTCCTCGGCACGGCTCGCGCAGCCGACGAACCCGCGCGCGACATTGACGAGCATCGCGCGATGCGAGATCAGCACGTCGAGCAACGCGCCCTGCACCCGGGGCTCCGCGGCACGGCGCGCGCGCGGCGGCCGGTCGGGATAACTGCCGAGGAACGGGTTCGCCGCTGCCGCCGCCGGTCGGTCGAGCACTTCCGCCATCGCCATCGATCTGCTCCGTCAAATTCCGAGATAGCGCAATTTAACGTAAACGCAAATCATTCTCAATCCGATTACGGGATGACCCTTTCGGCTGTCAGGATTTGTCTGAATAATCGGCGGAATCGTTGTTCGGGCAGATGAGACATGTGCCATGGGGCTCGGCACGCGGTCACGGACGCGTCCGTCCAGCGCTCAACGCCAACACGGCCTTTCACGCGCCTGACGAAATGCCTGCACCTGTCATGCGCGGTAGCAACTTATTACTACGTGAAATTTTGAGGGCTCGTACGATCGACGTGCCGTTTCCAAGGGAGAACAACATGAAATCCATCGTGTTATCCGCTGTCATGGTGGGTGCGCTGTCGAGCGTGATGCTCACCGGATGCGTCGCCTATCCTGCCCAGGCTGAAGTCACGATCGGCTGGCATGGCGATCGTTACTGGGACGGACATCGATACTGGGAGCGCCACGACTGGGAGGCTCAGCATCCCGGCGGGCGTGACGATCGCCGCGACGATCGCCGGGACGACCGTCGCGACGATCAGCGGCCGCAGTGGTAATGCGCCGCCGCTCCCGTAGCCCGCTATTCAACGACAGGACCTCAACATGAAGACGCTACTCAAAACCCTGACCGTCGCGGCGCTCGCCGCTGCGGTGCTCGTGCCGGCGATCGCCGAAGCGCATCCGCACCGCGTGTGTCACTTCGACCATCACCATCACAAGATGTGCCGCTGGGTGC
Source organism: Burkholderia lata (assembly GCF_902499335.1). Classification (GTDB taxonomy): domain Bacteria; phylum Pseudomonadota; class Gammaproteobacteria; order Burkholderiales; family Burkholderiaceae; genus Burkholderia; species Burkholderia lata_B. Next base: position 576,662 of record NZ_CABVQK010000002.1, read on the forward strand.
GGTAAACGAAACAAGGCGCCGGTTCATGAAAAAACACCCCAAAGGCCGGATCAAGTCCAGCTTTTGGGGTGCAGTTCACATGTCGGCGCTTTTTTGATGACGGGATGGCGGGGCTTGCGGTCGTGCCCGCGCACATCCACATCAGTAGATAAACAATCGAATCGTTGCCGTCGCGTCGAACCGCCCGATCTTCGGGGGGCCGAACGACTTCAGCACCGCGTCCATCAGTACGCTTTGATTCATCACGTTCGACGGGAATTGCGCCAGCGTGAACTGCTGGTTGAACGGAACCGCCTTGCCCTGGCTGTCTTCGATGCCGATCCCGAAATTGCTGTCCTTCGCGGGAACCAGCAAACCGTTCTGAACCGGATAGCTCGTTTCGAAGTACCCGTCGACGCGCACCGCGACGTTGCATTTCTTGGTCAGCGACAACGAGAACCGTTTGCGCGGCACCGCCGGCAGGAAGCCGTTGCCGACCGCCTGGACCTGCCCGAAATTGATGATGCCCGGTTCGGGCGTCACCAGCACGTCGACGAAACACGGCGTCGGCTTGAGGTTGCGCAGGCCGCTCAGCCGGTACTGGAAGCTCGGGTTGTATGCGTTCAGCCCGAACTCGCCGTCGAACTGGAACACCGTGTAGATATCGCTCGGCGGCTGGACCCAGCTACCCCGCTTGCGCACGACGACCTGATAGTCGATGCTGATGCGCGTTTGCTGGCAACGCCCGCGGTCGAAATCGTACTTGCTGCACGGCGGCACGGAATACCCGGTGAACACCCCGCCGCCGCGGTTGCTGGTCTTGTCGAAATAATCGACGCCCTTGTAGCGGATGCCGATCTCGAGCCCCCACGCGGCAGGACTCGTTCGATTCGGATTCGCGTAGAAATAGATGTTGTCGACGACTTTCAGGCTGCTGTCGTCGCCCAGGTCCTTGTAGCAATACCCCGTCGTCGTGCGCACCGGCGACACCCAGATCACGTAGCCGTCGGGCGCGTCGGTCGGATACGAGGCCACCCCGCCGATCGGCTCGGTCAACGAAGTCGCGCCGCTGTTGGTGAGGCAGCGCAGTGCCCATGCGGGCTGCATGGCCGCGACCAGCAACACGAGCACGACCCAGCGCAACCATGCCGCCGGCGATTCCTGATGGCGCATTGCCCCGCTCATTTCTTCACGCTCTTGCACGCACCGGCCTCACACGCATACTCCACCGCCACCTGGCCGCCGTAGTCGTCCACGTGCGTGACGAACAGCGTCGCCGGCGTCGCGGCCTTGAACGGCACGTCGGCCGTGCTCATCGGGCTCACCATCACCGGGTCCAGCGGCACATGCGTCTTCTGCGCACCCGAAGCCACGTCGACGATCGTGATGTGATACGGCGTCGGATTGTCGAACACGAGCGTGTGCGCGGCCGAATCGACCCGCAACGTCATCGGCAGCGTCCAGTCCTCGTCGCGCGCCGGCTGCACGGCCTTCGGCCGGTAGAACAGCTTCATCTGCGTATGCAGCGCGATCTGCAGCGTGTTCGGCGTATCCGTCTTCGGCGGCACTTCGCGGATGTTCAGGTAGAACACCGATTCGCGATCGGCCGGCAACTCGGTGCCCGGCAGCTTCGCGATCCGCAGCACGTTGCGCTCGTTCGCCTCGACGCGCTGCAGCGGCGGCACGACCATCAGCGGCGTCGTGATCTTGTTGCCCTTCGCGTCCTCGAGCCACGACTGCACGAGATACGGGTACGTCGTGCTCTTGTTGGTGATCGTGACGATCGCGGCCTGTTCGCCTTCGTTGAAGATCACGCGCGTGCGATCGGGCACGATCGCCGCCTGCGCGGCGCTTGCGAACAGCGCGCCGGCGGTCGCGAGCACGCACCATGCGCGCCGCGAAAAGGAAAGGGAGAAGGAATTTTTCATCGCTTGATCCGTGAATTCATCGTTCGACCCGTGCGGCCGCTGCATGCGACTCGACGGGTGTCTGGCACGTCACCGGAATCGGCGTGCCTTCGAGTTGGAGCTGGTTCGGCAGCGTATCGATCGTGCAGAGCGTGCGTTCACCCGCGCGCACCGCCAGCGTGGATTTCGGCTGAACCTGGGTCAGGAACGCCGCACCGCCCTCGCCGACGATGCCGAGCTCCTTGCCGTTCGCCGCGTCCTGCACCGACGCACCGAACGGCAGCGGCTTGCCGGCCGGGTCGGTCATCGTCAGGTACAGGTTGCTGCCGCGCGCGGCGGAAAATTTCACGAAGCCGATCGCGCCATCGGTCAGCACCATGCGCTGGATCGGGTTCGACACCTGCACTTCGAGCGGCAGCTTCTCGACGTTGACGGTCGCGTCGTACACGTTGTACGGCGAGATGCCGTCGAGCACCGCATAGCCGCGCGAATCGGTATGCGAGAGCGTGCCGGACAGCGGCACATCGGGCACGCCGTCGGTCGACACCAGCAGGCGCGTGTCGCCCGCATTGCCGTTCGCATGCGCCGACACGCCGTATTGCGTCGCGACGAACGAACCGTCGACTTCGAGCGATGCGGCCGCATACGCATTGGCCAGGGTCGACGCCTGCGCGGTCAGCTGATATGCCGACGAGCGCTGGCGGTAGCTCGCGTTCGCCGATGCGCGTCCGTCGGTCGCGCCCGCGTTGATCTGGTAGGTGCGACCGGCCGGATCGTCGTAGATGTAGCCCGCGTTCACGCTCGTGCTGCCGCTGCCCGTCGTCAGGTTCGACGTGACCGTGTGGCGGCCGCCGATCGGCAACGTCGCGGTGACCGAGACCTGGTTGCCGCTTGCACCGGCGCTCTGCGTGCGGAAGGCCGACACGCTCACGTTCAGGTTGCGCAGCGTGCCGATCGAGAACGCCCGCGTGAGCGTGAGGCCGACGCGCTGCTCGTTCGCACGTTCCCAGTAGGTCGTCTGGTCGTACGAGAAATAGGTCGACGTGTCGCCGAAGCGCTTCGACAGCGTCGCCGAGTAGCGCTGCTTGCTGTTGGCGAGGCCGTACGCGGTCGGGTCGCCCGAGAACTGCGCGAAGTTCGTGTATTCGCGCTCGGAGAAGCGATAGCCGAAGAAGCGCACGTCGGCATCGAGCCCGTCGAAGTGCTTCGAATAGTTGATGCGGTACGAGTTGCCGTTGCGGGTCGCGCCGTTCCACCACAGCTTCGCCCGCGCATGCGTGACGTCGGCCGACAGCGCGCCGAACGCGCCGAAATCGCGGCCCACGCCGAGCGCGATCGACGTGTAGCCCGACGCGGTGATGAAACCGCCATACGCGGTGACGTCGAACGGCAGGCCGTACGCGATTTCACCGAAGCCGAAGAACGGCGTGATGCCGGCACCGCCGAACAGCCGCGGCTTGCCGACGGCGGCCTTGTAGCGCAATTGCCCGGCGCGCGCGAGGAACGGCACGGCGGCCGTCGTCACCTGAAAGCGCTGCACGCTGCCGTCTTCTTCCTCGACCGCGACGTCGAGCGTGCCCTGCACGCTCGTATTGATGTTCTGCAACGCGAAGGCGCCCGGCGACACGCGCGTCACGTACAACACGCGGCCTGCCTGCGACACGGTCACGGTCGCGTTGGTGCGTGCGACGCCCGCGATCAGCGGCGCATAGCCGCGCAACGATGGCGGCAGCATGCGGTCGTCGCTGCGGATCGACGCGCCCGTCAGCGCGAACGTGTCGAAAATGTCCGACGTCAGGTAGTCGTCGCCGAACGTCACCGTCGACTGGATCGACGGCAGCGCGCGAAATGCATAAAGCCGGCTGAAGCGGAACGTGCGGTCCGCGTAGGCCGTATTGCCCACGTTCGATTGCGCCTGGTAGTCGCCGCGAAAGCGCCATGCATCCCAGTTCGCGCCAACCGTCCCGTAGGCCTGGATCGAATTCGTCTGGCTGCCGCCCGTGCCGAAGTTGCGGTTCGTGTTCGCGATCACGCGATAGTCGAGCATCGCACCCGGAATCCCTTCGGACCAGCGCGACGGCGGCAGGTAGGTCGAGTCGGTGAACTCGAGCGCGGCCTGCGGAATCGTGATCTTGAGCCGCCCGTCGCTTTTCAGGTAGCGCACGGTTGCCCCCTCGATCGCGCCGAGGTCGACGCAACGTCCGCCCTGGAAGCGCGGCAGGTCCTTCGCGAGCGAAGGCTTCAACCCGAACTGCGCGACGAGCTCCGGCGGCAGGCACGGTTTGCCCGCCCCCGACGTGTCGACGGCGATGAACTCGATTGCCTGCAGCCCGTAGAACAGGTCGTTGACCTGTACGTCGAGCATGTACTCGCCGGGCAGCGTGAAGTCCGCCTGCGAGAACTGCGACAGGTCGACGTTGTTCGAACCGTCGATGTTCAGGAACGACGAATTGAATTCCGTCGCATGGCTCTGGCTGCCGACAACCAGCACGGAGACGCAAAGGAAGGAATGTCTGATTCGCACGCGGCGCTACCGGAAGTCCAGGAAGGGGAAAAAGAAGGAAAAACGAACGAGGAAGGGTGCACGCACCCTTCCCCGGTACGGCGGCTTACTGGTAGCGGACCGTGAAGTTCGCCACGCCGTCGGCGGTACCCGGCGTCACGCCGGCTGCGGTCGCTTCGTACATGGCTGCGAAGCGCGCGGTGTTCGTGCCGTTCTGCAGCACGGTCGGTGCCTTCTGCTCGGCGCCGTTGTCGAGGTATTCGCCCGACGCTGCCTGCAGGCGGATGCCGACGTTGGTTGCCGAACCGATCGTCGCGAGCAGCTTCGGCTGGCCCGCGCTCGACGTGCCCGTGAACGTGAAGTACGCGTTCTGCGCGATGCTCGTGTCGCAGTCGGTCAACTTGATGTCGAAGTTGGTCGGCGTGGACTTGTCGCCAGCCTGCTTGAACACGTTGGTCGGCACCTTGCCGAGGTTCACGGTCTGGTTGACCGAACCCGAATCGATGCCGCATGCGCCCGCGACGATCTCGCCCGTGAAGTTGATCGTGCCGGTGCCCGCTGCGAAGGCCGAGGTCGACAGGGCCGCGAGTGCGACAGCGGTCAGGAGGGATTTTTTCATGACGTTACCCGTAAGGAGTGCAAATGGAGTAGATGACGTGGCGGACACAAACGGCAGCGTGTGGTGGCTCCCGTCCGTCACGAGGCCGCATTATCGAGATAATCGTGAAAGTTTTCTGTAAATCATTGTCAAATGCCTCTGACAATGTCCGATTTACCCCTCTAAACCCTCACTATTTCCCGTCGATTTTCAATCTCGCCATTTTTATCCGCAGTCCTTTTTTATTTACCGGAAGTAATTGAAGATTAACGATATTTTCGGCGGATAACCGACATCACCCCGCTCCTCCTTGCTGGCATTGGCTCTCGCGATATCCTCTCGAAAAAGGACAAAACATTGTCCAGCGCCGCCATCGTTGCGAACCGACAACGCCAATATCGAATCATTTTCAACAAACAGGAAATTAACGATCGATTCAATCAATACAATTTTTTCGCGCAAACGATTGCGCAATGAATACAAACGTTTTACTGCGACACTTTGCCGCCCTCATTATTTCCAATTCATTGATTAATTAGACCATCAATTCCGGATCGTAAATCGCATGCGCGAGCGGCCTTTAGAACCCGACATCCGGGCTGCATTGCATGGCAGAAAGAAGGGAAAATGACCCGCACACGTTTGCGCGGGATTGCGACGCGAGCGGTCGCAGGACGGGCACCGTTCCGGAACGCGCGCGTGCGCGTTGATGCTGGATGAAAGGCGTCCTGACCGGCCGGTCAGCGGGGAGAGATTTCGCTGGAGCAGCGATATCGGTCGAATGAAGCGGCGGCGGCACGTCGAAGCGTACCGCCGCCGTGCCGCCCGGCGCGTTGTCGCGTCAGGCGACAGGCATTACGCGGCAGCCTCGGCCTGCGCCGACACCGGCGACCAGCCACCGCCGAGCGCGCGGTACAGCGTGATCGCGTTCGTGAGCCTGAGCTGCTTGAGCCGGATCAGTTCCTGCCCCGACTCGTACGTGCTGCGCTGCGCGTCGAGCAGTTCGAGATACGTCGCGACACCGCCCGCGTAGCGACGCTCCGCGAGCTTCAGCCGCGCGCCGTCGGCCGTATATACGTCCTGCTGCGCGGCAAGCTGGCGATCGATCCAGTCGCGCGCGGCGAATGCATCGGCCACTTCGCGGAACGCGGTCTGTACCGTCTTCTCGTAATCGGCAACCGCGATGTGCTTGCGCGCGTTCGCGACGTCGAGATTCGCGCGATTGCGGCCGCCCGCGAAGATCGGCAGCGTGATGCGCGGCGCGAAGGTCCACACGCTCGTACCGCCGGTGAACAGGCTCGAGAACGCGTCGCTGACCGAGCCGTAGTCGCTCGTCAACGTGATGCGCGGGAAGAACGCCGCGCGCGCGGCACCGATCTGCGCGTTGGAGGCCTTGAGCCGCGCTTCCGCCTGCCGGATGTCCGGGCGTCGCTCGAGCAGCGCACTCGGTGCGCCGGGCGCCACGGGCGCGATCGACAGCGTGTCGAGCGCAGTCGTGTCACCCGGCACGGTGCGCGCGAAGTCGCCCGCGAGCAACTGCAGCGCGCGCACGGATTGCGCATGCTCGCGTTCCAGCGCGGCCTGCGACGCGCGCGCGGATGCCACCAGCATCTCGGCCGAGCGCAGCTCGATCGCGTCGCTCGTGCCGGCCGCATAGCGGCGCTGCGTGAGCGCGGCCATGTGTTCACGCGCGTCCAGCGTCCGCCGCGCCAGCGCGAGCTGCTCGTGCAGCGAACGCTCCGATACATACGCGCCTGCCACGTCGGCGATCACGCCGATGCGAACCGTGCGCTGTGCATTGGCCGTCGCGAAATAGTCGGCGAGCGCCGCATCGGACAGGCTGCGGACGCGGCCGAACAGGTCGAGCTCGTACGCACTGATGCCGACGCCCGCGCGATACAGCCCGCTGATCGCGCTTTCGCGCACGACCGGGTCGTACTGGCGCGCACGGTCATAGCCCAGATTCGCATCGACCGACGGCATCAGGTCCGCGCGCTGCACGCCGTACAGCGCGCGCGCTTCCTCGAGCCGGCCGGCCGCGACCCGCAGGTCGCGGTTGTTCGCGAGCGCCGCGTCGATCCACGCCTGCAGTGACGCATCGGTAAAGTAGGTGCGCCAGTCGTCGAGCAGCGCGGCATCGGCGGGCGACACCTCGGCCGCCGGTGCCGCGCTGCCATCGACCGGCGCATAGGTCGCCGGCACCGGCGCCGCCGGTCGCTCGTAACGCGGCGCGAGCGTGCAGCCGGCCAGCGCGAGCGCGGCGGCCAGCGCAACCTGGACCCGCAGCGCGGCGCGTGCATTCAGCGCAAACATCATTGAGAACCCTCCATCGTCGCCGGCTGTGCCCCGCCGCGCCGGCGCGGGCCGACGTCGAACAGGCGGCCGACGATCACGAAAAACAGCGGGACGAGGAACACCGCGAGCACGGTCGCCGTGATCACGCCGCCCAGCACGCCGGTGCCGATCGCCATCTGCGCGCCGGACGCGGCGCCCGACGCGAACGCGAGCGGCAGCACGCCGACGCCGAACGCGAGCGACGTCATCACGATCGGCCGCAGCCGCAGGCGCGCGGCCTCGAGCGCCGCGTCGACGAGCGACATGCGCTGCGCGACCAGGTCCTTCGCGACTTCGACGATCAGGATCGCGTTCTTCGCGGACAGCCCGATCGTCGCGATCAACCCCACCTTGAAGTAGATGTCGTTCGGCATCATCCGCAGCGTGACGCCGAGCACCGCACCGATCACGCCGAGCGGCACGACCAGCATCACCGCGAACGGAATCGACCAGCTCTCGTAGAGCGCCGCGAGCGCGAGGAACACGACGAGCACCGACAGCGCGAACAGCATCGGCGCCTGCGCGCCCGACAGCCGCTCCTCGAACGACTGCCCCGACCACGAGAAGCCGGTGCCGGCCGGCAGCTTCCCGGCGAGCCGCTCGATCGCGGCCATCGCCTCGCCGCTGCTGTGGCCTTCCGCGGCCGAGCCGTTGATCGTGAACGACGGAAAGCCGTTGTAGCGCGTGAGCTGCGGCGGCCCGAGCGTCCAGTGCAGCGTCGTGAACGCCGCGAGCGGCACCATCTCGCCGCGCGCATTGCGCACGCGCAGCTTCTTCACGTCGTCCGGATCGAGCCGGTGCAGCCCGTCGGCCTGCACGACCACGCGCCGCACCTGCGTGCCGTGCATGAAGTCGCCGATATAGTCGGAGCCGAACATCACCGCGAGCGTCGTGTTGATCTCGTCCATCGACACGCCGAGCGCGGACGCCTTCGCGCGATCGATGTCGAGCTTCAGCTGCGGTGCGTCCTGCGTGCCGGCGAACATCAGGTCGGCCAGCGCCGGATCCTTGCGGCCCGTCGCGAGCAGCTGCTCGCGCGCGGCGCTGAACGTCGCGTAGTCGAGCCCGCCGCGGTTCTGCAGCCGGAAGTCGAAGCCGCTCGACGAGCCGAGATCGGGCAGCGCCGGCGAGTTCATTGCGAACACCGTCGTGTTCGGCGTGCTCGCGAAGCGCTCGTTGATGCGCGCGACGATCGCCTGCACGTGAGCGTCTTCGCTCTTGCGCTCCTTCCAGTTCTTCAGCGAGACGAAGATCATCCCGCCGTTCGGCCCTTCGCCGTACAGGTTGAAGCCGCCGAGCGCATACGTGAACGCGGTCGGCTCGTCGCGGCGGATCGCCGACTCGACTTCCCGCACGCTCTGCATCGTTTCCGCGAGCGGCGTGCCTTGCGGCCGGATCACCATCACCATGAAGTTGCCCTGGTCCTCGTCCGGCAGGAACGCGGTCGGCAGTTGCGTGAGCATCAGCCCCGCGACGCCGGTCAGCGCGCCGTACACGACGAGCCAGCGCACCGGCTTCTTCAGCATCTTGCCGACGCGCGTCGCATAGCGCTGCGTCGAGCTCGCGACGAAGCGGTTGAACCAGCCGAAGAAGCCGCGCTTCTCGTGATGGCCGCCGGACACGGGCTTGAGCAGCGTCGCGCACAGCGCGGGCGTCAGCGACAGCGCGAGGAAAGCCGAGAAGCCGATCGACACCGCGAGCGACAACGCAAATTGCCGGTAGATGTTGCCCACCGCGCCGCCGAAGAACGCCATCGGCAGGAACACCGACGTCAGCACCACGGTGATCCCGATGATCGCGCCGCTGATCTGCTTCATCGCCTTGACGGTCGCGTCGTAGGGCCCGAGCCCCTCCTCGACCATCAGCCGCTCGACGTTCTCGACCACGACGATCGCGTCGTCGACGAGAATGCCGATAGCGAGCACCATCCCGAACATCGTCAGCACGTTGATCGAGAAGCCCGCCGCATACATCACGCCGAACGTGCCCGCGAGCGCGACCGGCACGACGAGCGTCGGGATCAGCGTCGCACGCAGGTTCTGCATGAACAGGAACATCACGAGGAACACCAGCACGCCGGCCTCGATCAGCGTCGTGACGACCTTGTTCATCGATACGCGCACGAACGACGACGTCTCGTACGGGATCTGGTACTTCACGCCCGGCGGAAAATACGCGGACAGCTCGTCCATCGTCGCGCGCACGCGCTTCTCGGTCGATACCGCATTCGAGCCCGGCGCGAGCTTGATGCCCATCCCGGTCGCGACCTTGCCGTTCACGTACGACGGGTAGTTGTAGTCGTTGCCGCCGAACTCGATGCGTGCGACGTCGCGCAGGGTCAGCGCGGAGCCGTCGGCCTGCGTGCGCAGCGCGATCGCGCCGAAATCGGCCGGCGTCTTCAGCGGCGCATCGGCGAACACGGTCGCCGCGATCGGCGCGCTGGCCGGCACCGCGCTGCGGCCGATGTCGCCGATCGTCACGCGCGCGTTGTGCGCACGCACGGCCGACGCGATATCCGACGCGGTAAGGCCGTGCCCGGCCATCTTCACCGGGTCGGGCCAGATCCGCATCGCGTATTCGGCGCCCCAGAACTGCACCTTGCCGACACCCTCGACGCGACGCAGCGCCTGCACGACGTTCGCCGACGCATATTCGCCGAGCTGCACGGCGGTCATCCGTCCGTCGTCGGACGTCAGCGACACCACGAGCTGGATGTTGTCGGCGGCCTTCTCGACCTGGATGCCGTCGCGCCGCACCGGTTCGGGCAGCCGCGCCTCGACCGTCTTCAGCCGGTTCTGCACTTCGACGGCCGCGAGATCGGCGTTCACGCCCTGCTTGAACGTCAGGTACAGCGACGCCATCCCGGCGCTGCTGGTGGCCGATGTGTACATCAGCCCCGGCGCACCGTTCATTTCGCGCTCGATCAGCGCGGTCACCGATTCCTCGACGACCTGCGCGGACGCGCCCGGGTACGTCGCATAGATGCTGACGACGGGCGGTGCGATGTCCGGGTACTGCGCAACGGGCAGCGCGCGGATCGCGAATGCGCCGCCCAGCATGATGAAGATTGCGATCACCCACGCGAAGACGGGGCGATCGATGAAGAAACGTGCCATGGTGGTGTGGTGTTAACCGGTCAGGTTTGACGGGCAGCCGCCTGCGAAGCGGCCGCTGCCGGCGCTGCCTTCGACGGCGGCGCCTTCTCGACGGGCTTGACGGCCGTATCGGGCGCGAACTGCGCGGCGTTGTCGACAATCACGCGCTCGCCGCCCGCGAGGCCGCGCGTGATGCGCCAGTCATGGCCGCTCATCTGGTCGGCCGCGACCTCGACGTCCTTGACCTTGCCGTTCGTGCCGACGACCCGCACCGACGTGCGGTCGGCCGTGCGCAGCAGCGCATCGCGCGGCACGAGGATCGCCCGCTGGTCGACCGCCGTGTCGAGCGCGATCCGCACATACGCGCCCGGCAGCAGCTCGCGCTCCGGATTCGGGAACAGCGCGCGCATCGCGACGGTGTCGGTGGTCGGATCGACCGCGAGATCGCTGAACAGCAGCTTGCCCTTCAGCGGGTACGCGGTGCCGTCGGCACGCAGCAGCGTCACCGCGATGTCGTGCTGCGCGATGCCCGTCGCCCGCCCGCTCTTCACCGCGCGGCGCAGCGTGTCGACGTCGGCGGCCGGCTGCGAGAAGTTCACGTAGATCGGATCGAGCTGCTCGACGGTCGTGAGCGGCGTCGCCTCGTTCTGGCCGACCAGCGCGCCTTCGGTCACGAGCGCGCGCCGTGCGCGGCCCGCGATCGGCGCGGTGACGGTCGCATAGTCGAGCTGCAACTGCGCCCGAGCGAGTTCCGCCTTCGCGGACGCAACGTCGGCCTTCGCCTGCGTGTCGGCCGCGACCGCCTCGGTGTGGTCGCGCTCGCTCACCGCGCGATCGCGCACGAGATCGTCGTAACGGCGGCGCTTGTCGCTCGCCGCGAGCGCGGCGGCCTGCGCCTTCGCAAGCGCACCCTGCGCGGCGTCGCGCGCGGCCTTCAGCGGCGCGGGATCGATGCGGAACAGCACCGCGCCCTGCTTCACTTCCTGGCCTTCCTCGTAGGTGCGCGCGGTCACGATGCCCGCAACCCGCGCGCGCACCTCCGCCTGCCGGTAGGCGTCGAGCCGGCCCGGCAATTCGACGGTCATCGGCACGGCCGTCGGGCGCACCGTCACGACCGTTGCCTGTTTCGCGGCCTCCGGCGCGGCGTCCTTGTCGCCCTTTCCACATCCGGCCAGGGCCAGCACGGCCGCCAGCGCGAACGGCGCCAGCCGGTGGCGCAACAGGGAGCGATTGTTATTCATGTGTGACCTCGGATCGATCGCCGCCGATAAAATGCGGCAGCTCAGGGTGGCCGATTATAATCAGTCACGACTGATTAAATACACGCTGTTTCAATCTGCCCGTCACACTGTCTCAATAAAACGACAGCGAACTGTAAGGAATCTCAGGACATGGCCCGCAAGACCCGGGAAGAATCGCTCGCCATCAAGCACCGGATCCTCGACGCAGCCGAGCTCGTGCTGCTCGAGAAAGGCGTTGCGCAAACCGCGATGGCGGACCTCGCCGAGGCCGCCGGGATGTCGCGGGGCGCCGTCTACGGCCACTACCGCAACAAGATGGAAGTGTGTCTCGCGCTGTGCGACCGCGCGTTCGCGCGCACGTCGGAAGGCTTCGACGCGGGCGAAGGGCTGCCCCCGCTCGCCACGCTGCGGCGTGCCGCGTCGCACTATCTGCAGGAATGCGGCGAGCCGGGCCCGATGCAGCGCGTGCTCGTGATCCTCTATACGAAGTGCGAGCAGAGCGAGGAAAACGGCGCGCTGCAACGGCGCCGCATGCTACTCGAATTGCAGATGCTGCGGATCACGAAGGCACTGCTGCGCCGCGCGATCGCGGCCGGCGAAGTCGCCGCCGATCTCGACGTGCACCTGGCCGCCGTCTATCTCGTGTCGCTGCTCGAAGGCGTGTTCGCGTCGATGATCTGGACCAACCGGCTGCGCGGCAACCTGTGGACCGACGCCGAGGCCATGCTCGACGCCGGCTTCGACACCGTGCGCACATCCGCCGCGCTGCGCATCCGCGCGCACAAATTGCCGGACTGACGGGATTTGTCGTAATAAATGCTGATTTAACCCGATTTACCGCACTGCGAAACGAATGAGCTGACCCCCTTTAAAATTTTTAACGTTTTGCGGAACATCGGTAGACTGACGCTGTCATCTTTCTTTAGCGTCTTCGTGATAACCGGGTTCGACCCGGTATGCACGCCGCCGTTCGAAGCGGGTCCACCCGCGCGTTGGGTCGAACGGAAACGATACAGGCCCCTGGCGGGGCCTGTTTTGTTGCACGCCCGCCGCCCGCCCCGTCGCTGCCCGACGGATGTGCCGCCGGTGGCCCCTGCCCACACCCCTTTGAACCGCTTTCCTGGATGTGGACACCTTGGTCAAGTCTGCCGCTACCCCTGATGCTTTCGCGCCCGGCCGCGCGCAGCGCGTTGTGCGCGCGCTCGTACCGGCCGCCGTGCTCGGCGCCCTCGCCGCACTCGGCCTCGCAGCGCTGCCGGCCGTGTCGCAACTGCCGGGCGCCGTCGACTCCGGCACGGCCGCGCTGCCGCAGCGCGTGCTGTCCGACACGCCGTTTCCCACCGCGCAGCATTTCGTGACGAGCGAACTCGCCCGCACGATCGGCGAGCGCAACGATGCCGGCGAACGCAACGACCGCAGCCAGCAGCCGGGTCTGTTCGCACCGCTCAGCGCGCACCGCAACGAGATGCTCGGCTATGCGAACCTGTTCCAGTTCGCGGCCCCTGAAAACCAGCACGGGATGCGCGCGGGCGACATCGAGCTCACGCTGTCCGATACGCTGAACCGTCTCGACGTACCGCCCGAGGTGCGCATCCAGCTCGGCGATCTCGTCAGCGGCAAGGTCGCGATGCGGGCGAGCGCGCAGCGCGGCGACTACTACCGCGTCGCATACGATACGAACGACGGCACGCCGCGCCTCACCGCGCTAGAGCTGCGCGTCGCCGGCCGCACGTTCGGCGCGATCTGGTTCCGCGCGCCGGGCGCGGAGCACGGCGCGTACTACGCACTCGACGGCTCGCCGCTCGAAGCCGCCGCATTCACGATGCCGGTCAAGTGGACGCGCATCAGCTCGTTCTTCGGCGAGCGCATCCATCCGCTGTCGCAGGCGATGGCGTTCCACACGGGCGTCGATCTCGCCGCGCCGAGCGGCACGCCCGTCGACGCGGCGGCCGACGGCGTCGTGTCGTTCGTCGGCACCGATCCGGGCGGCTACGGACGCTACGTGATCGTCGATCATGCCGATGGGTACTCGACCTACTACGCGCACCTGTCCGCGTTCGCGCACGGCCTCAAGACGGGCGAAGCCGTGAAGCAAGGCCAGCGCATCGGCTCGGTCGGGATGACCGGCGCCGCCACGGGCCCGCACCTGCACTTCGAGGTGCGCGTCGCGAACGATCCGGTCGACCCGCTCGTCACGCTCGCGAGCGCGCAGACGGCGCTGTCCGACATGCAGCTCACCGCCTTCCGCCACGAAGCGGCGCAGTGGCGCTTCCGTCTCGCGTCGATCAGTACGGCGCCGTTCGCGTTCGCGCAGAACGACGGGCCGCTGTGGGGCGATTTCGCGACCGACTCGTCGACACTGCGCGCGGTCTTCAATACGCATTACTCGGCGTCGTGACGCATCTGCCGCCCGTCGCCGCTCGATGAGCAGCGGCGCGCGCGCCCGGCCCTCTACCGTCCTTGTCCGTACTGCCCGCCGGGCCCGACCTGCCAGGCGTACGGCCCACTGCACACATTCACCCATGCTGCTTCATCGGCCATTCGAAACGGCCGCGGCATGCCGTCACCGCGCAGGTTCCGTGTATTCGGCCGCCGCATGCGCGGCACGTTCCGCGCGCGGGCGACGCGACAGCAGCCAGCGTGCCGCGCCGTCGAGCGACGTGCACAGCACCAGATAGATCAGCGCGACGAACAGGAAGATCGGCGCCGGATACACCATCAGCCGGTTGTTCACCTGCGTCGCGACGAACGACAGCTCCGGCACGCCGACGATATACGCGAGCGACGTGTCCTTCACGAGCGCGACCCACTGGTTGACGAACGACGGCGTCATGATCCGGATCGCCTGCGGCAGCAGCACGTAGCGCACCGTCTGCCAGCGCGTGAGCCCGAGCGACAGCCCGGCCTGCCATTGCCCGTCGCCGGCCGCGACGATGCCCGCATGCACCGCATGCGCGAGATACGCGCCGCCGATCAGCGCGAGCGCGCACACGACCGTCGCGAGCCCCGGCACGTCCATGTGCAGCAGCATGGGCATCAGGAAGTAGGTCCAGAAAATCAGCATCAGCACCGGAATCGCGCGGAAGAAGCCGATGAACGCGAGCAGCAGCACGCGTGCCGGGCCGCGCGCGAGCGCCATCGCGACGCCGAGCGCGATCCCGAGCACGGCCGATGCGACGGCCGACGCGATCGCGAGCAGCAGCGACAGCGCGGCGCCGCCGAGCGGCCCCTCCGGGAACGCGCCGACGAGCAGGTACGGCAGATTGGAGAACAGCAGTGAAAAATCCATCGTCAGCGCCCCGCTCCCAGCCGGTCGCGCCATTGCGTCGCCGCATACGCACCCGCTTCGATCGCGGCCACCGCCGCGACGTACAGCACGGTCGCCACGCCGAATGCGGCGAACGTCTTGAACGTCTCGGTCTCGACCTGCCGCGACGCATACGACAGCTCGGCCACGCCGATCGCCATCGCGAGCGACGAATTCTTCACGAGATTCATGTATTGGCCGAACAGCGGCGGCAACGCGATACGCACGGCCTGCGGCAGCACCACGTAGCGCAGCGACTGCATCGGCGTGAGGCCGAGCGCGGCCGCCGCGTCGTGCTGCGCGCGCCGCACGCCGCGCAGGCCCGCTTCGCATTCCTCGGCGACGAACGCGGCCGTGTACGCGCTCAGCCCGACCCAGCCCGCGACGAATTCGAACGACGGCCATGCGAGCGTGAACGGGCCGACGCTCAACGCATGGCGCGCGTTCAGCCACGCGATCCACGTGTCGGGCAGCAGCGACGCGACGCCGAAATACCAGAACAGCAACTGCACGAGCAGCGGCGTGTTGCGGAACGTGAGGACGTACGCGGCCGCCAGTGCGCGCGGCACCGTGCCGCGCGCATGCCGCATGACCGCGAGCAGCAGCCCGCCGGCGGTCGCTGCGACGGCCGACGCGGCCGCGAGGCCGAGCGTCAGCAGGAAGCCCTGCCAGAGCCAGGACAGATATTTGGGAGCCAACCCGAGCATGCTGTGTTGCGGGCACGAAGCGCGCGATCGGAAGAAAACGGAAAGCGCCGCGCGGCCGAGGGTCCGGCCGATCGCGGCGCGCGTGCGATGCGGATCAGGTCTTGTCGCCGATCCGGAAGATGCGCGTGAGCGGCGTCTTCGTCGTCGGCCCGAACCATGCGTCGTAGATCTGCACGGCGCGGCCGTTCGCCTCGAGCCCCTTCAGCGTGTCGTTGACGAAGCCGAGCAGGCGCGTCTCGCCCTTCGGCACGCCGACGCCCATGTAGTCGTTCGAGATCGTGAATGCCGGGATCTCGTAGTTCTGCTTGTCCGGCACGTTCGCGAGCAGCCCGATCAGCTTCGGGCCGTCCTGCGTGATCGCCTGCACGTTGCCGGCGCGCAGCGCGGCGAACGCGAACGGCGTGTCGTCGTACGCGACGATCGTCGCCTTCGGGAATTTCTCGCGCAGCGTGATCTCGTTGGTCGTGCCCTTGTCGGCGCCGACGCGCAGCGCGTTCAGTTGGTCGGCCGATTTCAGCACGCCCTTCTTCGCGAGAAACTGCTGGCCCGACGAGAAATACGGAATGCTGAAATCGACCTGCTTCGCGCGCTCGTCGGTGATCGTGAAGTTCGCGAGCACGAGATCGACCTTGCCGGACGTCAGGAACGGAATGCGGTTCGCGGGGTTGGTCGGCTGGAGCTGCAGCTTCACGCCGAGCTTGTCGGCGAGCGCCTTCGCATAGTCGACGTCGAGGCCGACGATGTGATTGCTTTTGCCGTCGACATAGCCGAACGGCGGGTTGCTGTCGAACGTCGCGACGCGCAGCACGCCGGCTTTCTTGATGTCGTCGAGACGGTCCGCATGCGCGACGGTGCCTGCGGTAATGAGTGCAGCCCCGATGAGCCACGTAGCGAGAGTGTGGAATTTCATGAGCACGACCTGATTTGTTATGAAGGCCGCCGCGGATCGCGCGGCGGCCCGGTTCGAAGAACATCGCGACGGAGTGTGTCGTCGCGAAGCCGCTAACGTATCAGCGCGTGCGGCGAATCCGAACCAACAAATGGTGCTTTGCTCAGCGGGTTTCGTGATGAGCCACGCGGGCCGCGGGCGCGGCATCGTACCGCGTGCCGCTTCCCGCGCATCACCCGGCGAGCGCGGTCGCCGCCTCGTCGATCAGCGCCGCGACGGCCACCGGTTTCGACGCGAGCGACGCATGGCTCGCATCGAGCGTGATGACCTTGCGTGCGTCCATCCGCGCCGACATCCGCTGCTGGTTTTCCGGCGCGATCATCCGGTCTTCGCTCGAGATCTGGTACCACGACGGTTTCACGCGCCACGCGGGCGCGTGGATGGTGTCCGCGAAGGTGCTCGCCACCGGCGCCTTCTGCGTGACGGCCATCACGAGCGCTTCGTCCGACGAAAGGTCCTGGCAGAAGCTCTCGTGGAATTTGTCGGGCTTGATCCACAGATAGCCGTCGCTGTCGGGAGCGAGGTTCGGCGCGGCGGCCGGCAGGTGTTCCTGCGTGATTCCGCCGGGGCTTTCGCCGGCGTCGGGCGCGAATGCGGCAATGAACACGAGGCCCGCGACGTTCGGCAGGTTGCCGGCCTCGGTGATGACTGCGCCGCCGTACGAATGGCCGACCAGCAGCACGGGGCCCGCCTGCTGCGCGACCATCCGGCGCGTGCGTTCGGCGTCGTCGGCGAGCGAGGTCAGCGGCAATTCGACCGCATGCAGCGATTCATGGCCCTTGCGCGCGAGTTCGACGATCACTTTTGCCCAGTGCGCGGCGCCGCCCCAGAAGCCGTGCACGAGCACGATCGCGGGTTTGCTCATCATGACTCTCCTTGACGTGGCATGTCATCGAACTGTCACCGGCCCGGCCGATCCGGGCCATCGCGCGGACATGCAGCAACCAGCATAGGCGAGCCGCCGCGCGCGACCAACCCCGCCGGGGCCGGCGTGAGACGCAGCGCACAAAAAAAGACGCCCGCTGCAAGCAGCGGGCGCGAATCCCAGTCAAGGAGGTGTCACACGAACTACGGGCCCAGATTAAGGAATTCGCCCGTCATGGACAACGAATCGATTTCAATATCGATATGACGGGACACGCTCATGCCGGCACTTCACGGGTCGAGCAGTGGATGCCGTCGCCGCCCGACGCGATGCCGAGGATATCGACCTGCACGATCGCCCGGTTCCCCGCATACGGCCGGATCGCGGCGACCGCGGCCGCATCGGCCGCCGCGTCGTTGAACTTCGGCATGACGATCGCACCGTTGCACGTGTAGAAATTGATGTAGCCGGCTGCAAAATTCGTCATCTGCAGATCGGTCAGGCGCGTGCCGGCCGACGTGCCGAAATTGGCCGGCGGCACCAGTTCGACGATCCGCAGCGGCCGGCCGTTCGCATCGGTCTGGCCCGCGAGCCGTTGCCGGTTGGCGTCCGTCAACGCGCGTTCGCCGGTCGAATTCGATGCGTCGTAACAGCATGCGACCACGCCGGGCGCGATAAAGCGCGCGTAGAAATCGACGTGCCCGTTCGTGATGTCGGTCTCGCCGGCCGGGGTTGCCGCGCCGCCGGCACCGCCCGCTCCGCTGCCGCGCGGATAGGTCGCCGTGCCCGGCAGCCAGATGATCTTCCGCACGCCGAGCGTGCGCTGCAGTTCGGCGAGCACGGTGTCTTTCGCCGTCGGCAGGAGCGACGCATTCGCGATCACGCCGTTCGGGATGTCGAACAGTTGCGGATTCCGGTTCACGTGCAGCACGGACGATTCGGTGAGGATCGCCGTCGCGTCGCCGTCGAATTCGAGCGCGCCGCCTTCGAGCGTCAATGTGCTCCGGATCAGGTTGGCGCCTTTCGTCTGCGCCATCCAGCCAGCCACCGCGCTGTCGCGCGCGAACGGATGGAAGAACTTGCCCGTCTTCGACCGGTTGCTCGCGGCCGCGACCTCCGGCGGAACCGTCGTCCCCGCGCTCAGGCCCGCGCCGTCGGTGTTCGCATTGCCCCAGCCGTTGAAATTGAAGCTCACCGCAATCAGCGCGTTGCCGTTCGCCGTGTCCCTGACGAACACGCAACCCGTGTCGCGCAACCAGAAATCGTTGAAGCCGTCGGCGAGCGGTACGAGGTTGATCCCGCCGGTACCCGCGGCACGTGCCGCGTAACGCGCATGCAGGTCGGGATTCGCGGCGCTCGCGGTCCCGAGCAGCGCGCGCGCCGCGTCCAGGTCGGCCGGCAGCACCAGCATCTCGACCGATTCGGTTGCACCGATCGCCTTCGCGACGTCCATCAGGTCGGCACGCACGCGGTCGATGCCGGCATCCGGGCTCTGCGGCGTGACGGGCATCCAGATGCCGTCCGCGCCGGACGCAAAGGCCATGTAGGTCGACGCGTGCGGTGCATCTTCGGCCGGCAGTCGATACGTGACCTGCCGTGCCGACGACGTCGTGCCCGGCAACGCGGAAGCCGCGCCGGATGCACCGTCGCCGCCGCCACCGCCACCGCAGGCGGCCAGGCTGCCCAGCAGCGGCAAGCCGAGAAGCGGGGCCGAATACCGGATGAAGTCTCGCCGGCCGGTATCCGGCGTGTGCGGCGAACGCTTGCCTGCGCTCGCGTGGGTACGTCGTTTCGTCATGTTTCAACTCCATTGCGCGGTCGGTGCGTGCGTGCGCACCGGCTTCCGTCTCGCAAGACGGATTCCGCATTGTTTTAAGTAGTCCGGAACGAACCGCTGCCTGCTACGGTCGTGCGGGCCGGTCACGCATGCCGGCCCGCGGCCGTGCTCAGGCCGGCTGCTGTTGCGTGGTGCAGTGGATGCCGCCGCCGCCCGCGGCGATACCGTCGATGTTCAGCTGGATGACCTCGCGCCCCGGGAACAGGTCGACGAGCGTGTCGCGCGTATTGCGGTCGGCGCGGCTGTCGCCGAACTCGGGCGCGATCACCGCACGATTGCACACGTAGAAGTTGATATAGCCGGCCGCGAATTCCGCGTTCTCGTACTGGTGTCGGACGTTCTTCGGCCCCGGCAGCACGACGACCTTCAACGGGCGGCCCTTCGCATCGGTGGATTTCCGCAGGATCTCCAGGTGCTGCCGCGTCACCGCGTGATCGTACGACGACGGATCGGTATCGAGCCCCGCTACCACGACGCCCGGGCTCGTGAAGCGCGCGTAGAAATCGGTATGCCCGTCGGTGATGTCCTTGCCTGCGATGCCCGGCAGCCAGATGATCTTCTTCAGTCCGAGCAGCCGGCTCAGGTCCGCCTCGCACTGTGCCTGGCTGACGCCCGGATTGCGGTTCCGGTTGAGCACGCAGCTGCGCGTGATGATCGCCGTGCCTTCGCCATCCACCTCGATGCCGCCGCCTTCGAGCACCAGCCGCGTGTCGAGCAGCCGCACACCCGCGCGCTCCGCCACGAACGGCGCGACTTCCGCATCCTGGTCGTGCTCCTGCTTGTTGCCCCACCCGTTGAAATTGAAGCTCACGCCGCCGAGCTGGCCCGACGCGTTCTTCACGAACACGGGCCCCGTGTCGCGCATCCACAGATCGTCGATCGGGTGCTGGACGAGCTCGACCGACGAACCGCACAGCCGCGACGCGATCGCATAGTCCTGCTCCCGCACCAGCATCTTGAGCGGTTCGTGCGCGGCGATCGCCTTCGCGATCGCGGCCAGGTTCGCGCGCGCAACGGGCAACAGCCGCGCGCCCCAGATGTCCTCGCTCGGGCCGAACGCCATCCAGGTCGCCGTGTGCGGCGCACCTTCGTCCGGCATGTGCCAGGTTGCGCCCTGCTGCGCGTGCGCGGCGCGGCCGAGCAACCCGCCCAGCGCGCCGGCGGCCAGCGCCGCCCCCGATACGGACAGGCCGCGTTTCAACAGTTGACGTCTCGTTGTCATGGCATTCCTCTTTCGCTTGCCGGTTGCTTCGTTTGCTTCGGTTGTTTCAATCGTTCGGTGGCTTCGTGATGCGCGGTCAAGGTCGCGCCGTCTTGAAGCCGAGCCAGGTCCGGCCTTCCAGACGCATCGCGGCCGGCGATTCCGCGATCGGAGTGAACAACGTACGCCGCGTCGCCTCGTCCGGATAGATGCCCGGATCGCGCACCAGCGCCGGGTCCATCAGCTTCAGCGCGCCCTGGTTCGCATTCGCGTAGCGCGTCGAATTCGAGATCTTCGCGATCACGTCCGGACGCAGGATGTAGTTGATGAACGCATGCGCGTTGTCCGGATGCTTCGCGGAGGCCGGAATGACCATCGCGTCGAACCACATCAGGGTGCCGATCCGCGGAATGTCGTACGCGACGTCACGTTTCGGATCGCGCGCCTTCGCCTTCTGCGCGGCCAGGTTGATCGCGCCGGAGAAGCCGACCGTCACGCACAGCTCGCCGTCGATCAACTCGTTGGAATCGGACGAATTGACGAATTCGCGGATGAACGGCCGGATCTTCATCAGCATCGCCTGCGCGGCCGCATAGTCCTGCGCGCCCGGATGCATCGGATCGCGGCCGATATAGCGCAACGCCAGCGGCAGCACGGTGCTCGCGGAATCCTGCAGGCCCAGCCCGCACTTCGCGGCAACGCGCGCCGCGATCTCCGGCTTGAACAGCAGGTCGAGGCTGTCGGCCGGCATGTCCTTGCCGAGGATCGCGCGCACCTTCGCGCGGTCGTAGCCGACGCCCACGGTGCCCCACATGTACGGCACGCCATACTGGTTGCCCGGATCGGATTGCGCCATCTGCTTCAGCAGCGACGGGTCGAGATACTTCAGGTTCGGCAGCCGGTTCTTGTCGAGCTTGCGAAACACGCCGGCCTGGATCTGCTTGGCCATGAAGTCGTTGGTCGGCCACACGAGGTCGTAGCCGCTGTTGCCGGTCAGCAGCTTCGACTGCAGCGTCTCGTCGCTGTCGTATGCGTCGTAGCGCACCTTGATGCCGGTTTCCTTCTCGAAGCCGGCGAGCGTATCCGGCGCGAAGTAATTGCTCCAGTTGTACAGGTTCAGCACCTTCTCTTCATCGGCGCGGGCCGTGCCGGCCAGCACGCACAGCGCGAGGCCCGGCAGCGCGCAGCGCAACCATCCGTTCCGTTTCATCGGGCCTCCCTCATCGATAACAGGACGATACGCCGTCGCTGGTCAGCAACGTGCGGTACATCTCCGGGCGGCGGTCGCGGAAAAAGCCCCACGATTGCCGGTCGGCGCGGATCGCGTCGAGATCGAACGTGTGCACGAGCACGGCTTCGTCGGTGCGGTTCGCCTCGGCCCGCTTCTCGCCAGTGTGATCCGCGATGAAGCTCGACCCGTAGAACACGCCCGTGAGCCCCCGCTGCTCCGGATTGCCGTTGCCGAAGCCGACTTCGCGGCCGATCCGGTTCGCGGCCACCACCGGCACCATGTTGGCGGCCGCGTGGCCCTGCATCGTGCGCTGCCAGTGGCCGGACGAATCGAACGCACTGCTGAACGGTTCCGAGCCGATGATGGTCGGAAAGCACAGGATCTCGGCGCCCATCAGCGCGAGGCTGCGCGCCGTCTCCGGATACCACTGATCCCAGCAGATGCCGATGCCGATCCGGCCGAAGCGCGTGTCCCACACCTTGAAGCCGGTGTCGCCCGGCGTGAAATAGAACTTCTCCGTATAGCCCGGCCCGTCCGGGATATGCGTCTTGCGATAGACGCCGAGCACGCGCCCGTCCGCATCCGCGACGGCGATCGAGTTGTACGCGGCATTGCCCGCGCGCTCGAAGAAGCCGATCGGCAGCACGACGCCGAGTTCGCCGGCCAGCGCCGCGAAACGGGCGATCTGCGCGTTGCCTTCGAACGGTTGCGCGAGTTCGAGATGGCGCACGTTCTGGTCGAGGCAGAAGTACGGCATCGCGAACAGCTCCGGGCACAGCACGAGATTCGCGCCCTGCGCGGCGGCCGCGCGAATCAGGCGCTCCGCGGTGGCCATGTTGTCTTCGAGATTCCAGCTGCCCGACGCCATCTGGACGGCGGCAACGGTGATGTGTTTGGACGGCATTGCGATTGCTCCTCGGTGGGACCGGAAACCGCTGGCGAAACGTCGCTCAGTTCGCGACGGACGGCTGCTGCTGCGTCGAACAGTGGATGCTGCCGCCGCCGATCGACAGCGTCGGAATCGGCAGCATCTCCACGTTACGCCCGGGGAACGCACGACTGAAGACCTCGCGCGCGGCCTGATCCTGCTCGACGCCGAACGCGGTCACGATCACCGCACCGTTCACCAGAATGTAGTTCGCGTAGCAATCGCAGTAGCGCTCGGAGCCGAAGCGTTCGGTGACGATCGGCGACGGCAGGTCGAGCAGCTCGAAACGGCGCCCCGCCGCATCGGTCGCGAGCTCCAGCGCGCGACGGTTTTCCCGCATCACGTGAAAATAGTCGCCCTGCTCCGGCAGCGCGGCCTGGCACAGCATCCGGCCGGGTGCGATGAACGACGCGATGCCGTCCACGTGCCCGTTCGTCTCCACTTCGTCGGGATTGCCCGGCAGCCAAATGATCTTCTCGACGCCCAGCATGCGGCTCAGCTCCGCCTCGATCTCCGCGCGGCTCAGGTGCGGATTGCGATTGGGATGCAGCAGGCAGCTCTCGGTGGTGACCAGCGTGCCCTGCCCATCGACATAGAACGAGCCGCCCTCCAGCACCAGAGGTGAATTGAAGATCTCCGCGCCGGCCGCGCGCGCGATGTCCTGCCCGGCCTGCTGGCAGCCGTCGTACGGCTGGTACTTCTCGCCCCAGCAGTTGAAGCGGAACACGGCCGCGCCCAGCCCGCGCTGTTCGCTCACGAGGAAGGTCGGCCCGCAGTCGCGCAGCCAGTTGTCCTCGGCCGCGACCGGCAGCACGTCGACGCTCGCGCCGACCAGTTCGCGCGCGGCATCGACCTGGCTGTGGTGCGCGGCCACCACGCAGCGCTGGTAGCGGGCGATCGTCCGCGCGACCAGCGCGAATTCGCGGCACACCTGCGCGTAGTGGCTCCCCCACAGATCCTCGCGATCGTGGAGAACCGGCCATCCGAGCCACGTGGCATCCATGGATTCCCATTCCGCGGGCATCCGGTAACCGCGCTGGCGAGCATCAAAGCGACCCATCGTTCAGCCTCCGTTGTGATTGATGGCCGATTGTGCGTCAGGTTAAACTTGATGAATATTGATATTTCTTGGCCGAATTAATCAATTAACCTCATACCTCGATGCAACGTGTTCCGTCCCTGAAACTGCTGACCGGCTTCGAAGCTGCGGCCCGATTGGGCAATTTCTCGCGCGCGGCCGACGAGCTGCACCTGTCGCAATCGGCGATCAGCCATCAGATCCAACAGCTCGAAGCACAGCTCGGGCAACCGCTGTTCCGCCGGCGCGGCCGCGGCGTCGAACTGACCATCGCCGGCGAGGTCCTGCAGCGCAGCGTGCAGCGCGCGATGGACACGTTGCGCGGCGGCCTCGACCGCATCGCGACCTACCTGAATCCGGGGCTCGTCGTGCTGGTGTGTCCCGCGCCGTTGCTGCATGGCTGGCTGCAGCCGCGCCTCGAGCAGTTGCAGCAGGTGCTGCCCGACCTGTGCCCGCTGCTGTCGACCGACGAAACGGCGCGCTACGTCGACGAGATCGACGTCGACATGACGATCGGCACGCGGCCGATGCTGCAGCCCGGCCTGCTGGATATCCCGTTCATGCGGGACGAATGGGTGACGGTGTGCGCGACGCCGCTGGCGGCGCAACTCGAACGCGTGCCGCGCGACGAGCACCCGCGGCACGCGGGGGTCATCTGTCTCGAAGCCAGCCTGACCGACGAGCGCCTGGCGACGGTATTCCGCGAGCGGCTGTCGGCGTTCCGGATGCATGCGATCTACGATGACCAGCGGCTCGTGCTGGACGCCGTGCTGCGCGGCCGTGGCATCGCCTGCCTGCCGCGTCTCGTCGCGCAGGCAGGCATCGACCAGCGCACCCTGACCGTGCTCGACGATTACCCGCGCCTGCCCGGCACCACGTGGTGGCTGTCGCGCATGGAAGGCCCGTCGCGCTCGCCGATCGTCGAGCGGATGTTCGAATGGCTGGTCGAGCAAGGCAGCCTGTCGAGCGCATCCGAGCCGGCGCCCGACCACGCGCCGCCGCCACCCACGTAATCGCACGCCGCAAAAAAAAACGTCCCGCCGGCTGGCGGGACGTTCGTCATGACGTGAATGCGCACATTGCGCGGCCGATCACGGCTCGTGACGCAGATACCCTTCCTTGCTCGGATCGCGCATCCGCCACGACACGATCAGCGAGATCGCGCACAGCACGGTCACGTACCAGTAGAAGGTTTCCTCGCTGCCGACCGACTTGAACCACAGCGCGACGTACTCGGCCGAGCCGCCGAAGATCGCGTTCGCGACCGCGTACGACAGGCCGACGCCCATCGCGCGCACTTCCGGCGGGAACATCTCGGCCTTGATGAGGCCGCTGATCGACGTGTAGAAGCTGACGATCGCGAGCGCGACCGTGATCAGCACGAAGGCGGCCACCGGGCTCGTCACGTCCTTCAGCGCGTGCATCAGCGGCACCGTGCCGATCACCGCGAACGAACCGAACAGGATCATCGACGTGCGGCGGCCGATCCTGTCGGACAGCGCGCCGAACACCGGTTGCATCAGCATGTAGACGAGCAGCGCGACGGTCATCACGTTGCTGGCCGTCTTCGCATGCATGCCCGCCGTGTTCACGAGGTACTTCTGCATGTACGTCGTGAACGTGTAGAAGATCAGCGAGCCGCCGGCCGTGAAGCCGACCACCGTGAAGAACGCACCCTTGTGCTGCCACACGCCGCGGATCGTGCCTGCGTCTTTCTTGTCGCGCGATGCGGTCGTCGACGTCTCGTCGAGCGACTTGCGCAGGTACAGCGAGATCAGCGCGGCCGCCGCGCCGACCACGAACGGAATGCGCCAGCCCCACGCCTTCAGTTCGTCGGCCGACAGCGTCTGCTGCAGGATCACGAGCACGAGCAGTGCGCACAGCTGGCCGCCGATCAGCGTCACGTACTGGAACGATGCGAAGAAGCCGCGGCGGCCCTTCAGCGCCACCTCGCTCATGTAGGTCGCGCTCGTGCCGTATTCGCCGCCCACCGACAGCCCCTGGAACAGCCGCGCGACCAGCAGCAGCGCCGGCGCGAGTGCGCCGATCTGTGCATAGGTCGGCAGCACCGCGATCACGAGCGAGCCGCCGCACATCATCAGCACCGAGATCATCATCGCGTTACGCCGGCCGTGGCGGTCGGCGATGCGGCCGAACAACCAGCCGCCGATCGGACGCATCAGGAAGCCGGCCGCGAACACGCCTGCCGTGTTCAGCAGCTGCGTCGTCGTGTTGCCGCTCGGGAAGAAGGCCGGCGCGAAGTACAGCGCGCAGAACGAGTAGATGTAGAAGTCGAACCACTCGACGAGGTTGCCCGACGAGGCGCCGACGATGGCGAACACGCGCCGCCGGGTGTCATGCGCGGACAGCGCAGCTTGGTCGGTCTGGACGTCCATGGATTGGTCAGTTCCTTTTAGTGCTTTCTGGGCGAGACGGCCGGGGCCGCCGCGTTCGGTCGCACGTGGCACCGGTTCCGGCGCACGGCGCTACGGGATTTTAGCGAAATGTAAAGTAACAGGCTCTCCGGGTTCGTCCCGATGTAGAAAATTTTTCTCCTGCCATGCGTTCGTCATATGAAAACGCCAGCCCGCGGGCTGGCGTCCGATGCAAACTTTCCGCAGGCGGTGTTCAGATCCGCACCTCCGGCGGCACGTAGCGGCATTCGTAGCGCTTGCGCACCGTGCCGGCCTCGTCGACGCTTTCCAGGAACACGTCGAACTGCCAGAGCCGCGCCATGTGCTTGAGCACTTCGTCGCTGTCGTTCGACAGGTGGCGGTTGTCGGTCATGAAGTGGCGCAGCGTGAGACTGCGGTCGCCGCGCGTGTTCACCGCCCACACCTGGATGTTCGGCTCGCGGTGATGGATGTCGTACTGCCTCGACAGCGCCTGCCGTACGTACTGGTAGCCCGAATCGTCGTGGATCGCCGACACCTCCAGCGAATCGCGCATGTCGTCGTCGAGCACCGAGAAGAGCCGCATGTCGCGGATCAGGCTCGGCGACAGATATTGCGCGATGAAGCTCTCGTCCTTGAAGTTGCGCATCGCGTAGTGCATCGCCGGCAGCCACGGGGTGCCCGCGATCTCCGGAAACCACTTGTAGTCTTCTTCCGTCGGCGCTTCGCAGATCCGCCGGATGTCGCTCATCATCGAGAAGCCGAGCGCATACGGGTTGATCCCGCTGTAGTACGGCTTCGTGACGGGCGGCTGGTAGACCACGTTGCTGTGCGAATGCAGGAACTCCATCATGAAGCGGTCTTCCAGCTTCCCCTGGTTGTACAGCGTGTTCAGCAGCGTGTAGTGCCAGAACGTCGCCCAGCCTTCGTTCATCACCTGCGTCTGCCGCTGCGGGTAGAAATACTGGCCGATCTTGCGCACGATGCGGATCACTTCCCGCTCCCACGGTTCGAGCAGCGGCGCGTTCTTCTCCGCGAAATACAGCAGGTTTTCCTGCGGCTCGGGCGGATAACGGCCTTCCTGCTCTTCCATCAGCTCGGGCTTCTTGCCCGGCAGCGTGCGCCACAGTTCGTTCACCTGCGACTGCAGGTACGCCTCGCGCTCGCGCCGCAGCGCAGCTTCCTTCGACAGCGAAGGCTTCTGCGGCCGCTTGTAGCGGTCGACGCCGTAGTTCATCAGCGCATGGCACGAATCGAGCAGTTCCTCGACGCGGTCGAGGCCGTAGCGCTCCTCGCATTCCGCGACGTAGTTCTTCGCGTACACGAGATAGTCGATGATCGCGTGTGCGTCGGTCCACAGCCGGAACAGGTAGTTGCCCTTGAAGAACGAGTTGTGCCCGTACGCCGCGTGCGCGATGACGAGCGCCTGCATCGTCATCGTGTTCTCTTCCATCAGGTACGCGATGCACGGGTTCGAGTTGATGACGATTTCGTACGCGAGCCCCATCTGGCCGCGACGGTAGCTCTTCTCGGTCGACAGGAAGTGCTTGCCGAACGACCAGTGACGGTAGTTGACGGGCATCCCGACCGACGCATACGCATCCATCATTTGCTCGGCGCTGATCAGTTCGAGCTGGATCGGGTAGATGTCGAGCTCGTATTGTTCGGCGACCTGCGAGATGTGCGTGTCGTATTCCTCGAGCAGTTCGAATGTCCAGTCGGACGGGCACGGCAGCGGCTTGCGTTCGGCAACGTTCATACGCGCTTCCTTTTGCCCTGAACCGGGCAAGTCGGCGGCCGGCGGCGGTTCGGCCTGCCCGCGTTGCTGCGATGCGGCAGAGCCGGCCGGGTCGTCGCCGGAAGGGCGCGGCGCATAGCCGCGCGACTCGTTGTGCAGATGGCGGGTCGTCATGACATTTCCACCTGCTTTTCGAACAATTCGCGAAACACCGGGTAGATGTCGGCAGCCGATTCCACTTTTTTCATCGCGAGATGCTGCTGCGACAAGGCCAGTTGCGCGTATTCCAGCCACAGGTTCTGCTCTTCCGGCGCGACCTGGATATACGCGAAGTAACGCGTCTTCGTGAGGATATCCTCTTCCAGGATTTTGCGACACTTGGGCGAATCGTCGGTCCAGTTGTCGCCGTCGGACGCCTGCGCGCCGTAGATGTTCCACTCGGTCGGCGAGTAGCGCTCGTTCATCACCTTGCGCATCAGCTCGAGCGCGCTCGACACCACCGTGCCGCCGCTCTCGGTCGAATGGAAGAAGGTGTCTTCGTCGACTTCCTCGGCGCGCGTGTGGTGACGGATGAACACGACCTCGATGCGCTCGTAGTTCCGCTTGAGGAACAGGTAAAGGAGGATGAAGAAGCGCTTCGACAGGTCCTTGCGCTGCTCGTCCATCGAGCCTGAAACGTCCATCAGGCAGAACATCACGGCCTGGCTCGACGGTTGCGGCTGCTTCACGCGATTGATGTAGCGCAGGTCGAACGGATCGATGAACGGAATCCGCCAGATGCGCCCCTTCAGGTGATGGATCTCGGCCTCGAGCACCGCGATCTCCGCGCGCCGGTCTTCCGGATCGATCTTCATCGCCTCGAGCTGCGCCTCGAGTTCGCGCAGCTCGTTGACGAGCGGCGAGCCGAGCGCGATGCGACGCCCGAGCGCGCTGCGCAGCGAACGCACGACATCGATGTTGTTCGGCGTGCCTTCCGCCGACCAGCCCGCGCGCACGTTCTTCCAGCTCGGTACCGTCAGCAGGTGCGTCTTCACGAGGCGCGGCAGTTCGAGATCGTCGAAGAAATACTGCATGAACTCGTCACGCGACAACTCGAACACGAAGTCGTCCTGCCCTTCGCCCTCGTTGCTCGCCTGACTGCCTCCCCCGCCCGAGCCGCCCTGCGGACGCGGGATCTTGTCGCCGCGCACGTAGTCCTCGTTGCCGGGGTGCACGTATTCACGACGCCCGCCAGGGCCGTGCCGAAAATTCGGCTCCGCGATGTCCTTGCGCGGGATCGTGATGCTCTGCGTGCTCTGGATATCCTTGATGCTACGATCGCGCACCGCGTCGGACACGGCACGACGAATGTAGTTCTTGACGCGACGCAGAAAGCGTTCGCGGTTGGCGATACTCTTGTTCTTGCCGGCCAGCCTGCGGTCGATGATTTGATGAAGCACTCCCGGTCTCCCGCTCGAAAGTCGATACGCCGGGACGCTCGCCGCACATGCCGTATCCCGTCATGCAGGCGGCGTCTCAGAAAACACCCGTACGGCGACGCCGTACGGGCGCGGTACCGCGCGCGTCATGACGACTTGCGCACGCGCAGGTACCAGTCGCAAAGCAGCCTCACCTGCTTCGGCGTATAGCCCTTCGCGACCATCCGGTTCACAAAGTCCTCATGCTTGCGCTGTTCCTCCGCCGAACCCTTTGCGTTGAATGAAATCACCGGCAACAGTTCCTCGGTGTTCGAGAACATCTTCTTCTCGATCACGACGCGCAACTTCTCGTAGCTCGTCCACACGGGGTTCTTCCCGGCATTCGCCGCCCGCGCACGCAACACGAAGTTCACGATCTCGTTGCGGTAATCCTTCGGATTACTGATGCCGGCCGGCTTCTCGATCTTCTCCAGCTCCGCGTTCAGCGCGGCGCGGTCGAAGCTCTCGCCCGTGTCGTGATCGCGGAATTCCTGGTCCTGGATCCAGAAGTCCGCATACGTGACGTAGCGGTCGAAGATGTTCTGGCCGTACTCCGAATACGACTCGAGGTAGGCCGTCTGGATCTCCTTGCCGATGAATTCCGCGTAGCGCGACGCGAGCACGTCCTTCACGAAGGACAGGTACTTCTGCTCGGTTTCCGGCGGGAACTGCTCGCGTTCGATCTGCTGTTCGAGCACGTACATCAGGTGCACGGGGTTGGCTGCCACCTCGCTCGAATCGAAGTTGAACACGCGCGACAGGATCTTGAACGCGAAGCGTGTCGACACGCCCGTCATCCCTTCGTCCACGCCCGCGTAGTCGCGGTATTCCTGGTACGACTTCGCCTTCGGATCGGTGTCCTTGAGGTTTTCGCCGTCATACACCTGCATCTTCGAGAACAGGCTCGAATTCTCCGGCTCGTGCAGGCGCGACAGCACCGAGAACTGCGACATCATCTTCAGCGTGCCCGGCGCGCAGACGGCCTCGGCCAGCGACGAGTTGCGGATCAGCTTCTCGTAGATCTTGGTCTCTTCCGATACGCGCAGGCAGTACGGCACCTTCACGACGAAGATCCGGTCGAGCAGTGCCTCGTTGTTGCGGTTGTTGCGGAACGCCTTCCACTCCGACTCGTTCGAGTGCGCGAGGATGATCCCGTCGAACGGAATCGCGCCGAAGCCCTCGGTGCCCTTGAAGTTGCCTTCCTGCGTGGCGGTGAGCAGCGGGTGCAACACCTTGATCGGCGCCTTGAACATTTCGACGAACTCGAGCAGGCCCTGGTTCGCCAGGCACAGGCCACCCGAGTAGCTGTACGCGTCGGCGTCGTCCTGCGCGTACTGTTCGAGCTTGCGGATGTCGACCTTGCCGACCAGCGACGAGATGTCCTGGTTGTTCTCGTCACCCGGCTCCGTCTTTGCGATGCCGACCTGCCGCAGGATCGACGGATAGCGGCGCACCACGCGGAACTGGCGGATGTCGCCGTTGTATTCGTGCAGCCGCTTGACGGCCCACGGACTCAGGATGTTCTTCAGGTAGCGGCGCGGAATGCCGTACTGTTCTTCGAGGATCGGGCCGTCTTCGTCGTAGTCGAACAGCCCGAGCGGCGATTCGTTGACGGGCGAGCCCTTCAGCGAATAGAACGGCACGCGCTCCATCAGTTGCTTCAGACGCTCGGCGATCGACGACTTGCCGCCGCCCACCGGGCCAAGCAGATAGAGGATCTGCTTCTTCTCTTCGAGCCCTTGCGCAGCGTGGCGGAAATAGGCGACCACCTGCTCGATCACCTCCTCCATTCCGTAGAACTCACGGAATGCGGGATAGACCTTGATGACCTTGTTCGCAAAGATCCGCGACAGGCGCGGGTCGTTGCGGGTATCGATGTGTTCAGGTTCCCCGATTGCTGCCAGCATGCGTTCACCAGCCGTCGCGTACGCGGATGGATCGTTCTTGCAGAGCGCGAGATACTCCTCAAGCGAGAGCTCTTCCTCTCGCGTTTTTTCGAAGCGGTTCGCGAAGCTGCTGTAAATATCCATGCTACCTCCCTCGCCTGAGTCTGAAGACGTGCCTGCCTTCGTACGACTGCGCAGAAGCAAGCGCGTTCGAATTCATCCTAAACCCTTTCTTATTTTTTTTCACGAACTCTTCGTATGAAGTGCGTCATTCTCGACAACACCGCTTGGACAACACATTTCGTCGTTTTACAATCGATCTCCCGAGCCGCAGAAACTGCATCCATCGCGTCTCGTCGAACGACGGAACGTCTTGTGTGTTGGACACATCCGACGTCGTCACTTCCCCCCTTCATCCCTATACGTTCGAGCGATCGTTTTCGACGACACGTTGCGCGCGCCGTTACAAATTTTTTTCGCAGTGCCCTTACGGAAATACCCGTACGACGGATGCGGGAACTTCACCTGCATCCATGCACGCATCCGTCGATGCAGGTCACGCGATGCACGCGACGATGCACGATCGCCATTCATGCATGTCGCCTGTCACATTTTTCCGCCGCAGAAACAACAACGCCCGCGTATCGCGGGCGTTGTTCGTCACCAAATGGGGATAGATGCGCGGCAAGCGCGAATCAGAAGGTTTCCCAGTCGTCCGCGTCGGCGGTAGCGGCAGTCTGCGCCGGCGCCGCCGAAGCAGCGGCGGGCTTGCGCACCGGCGCCGTTGCGGCCGCGCGTTTCGGCGCTGCATCGCGATCGTCGCGCGCAGCAGCCTGGACAGGCACGGCAACCGCTGCGGAGGGCGCACGCGGCGCGTGACGCACCGCAACCGGAGTCGTGCCGCCGGAGCGTGACGTGTCGTCGTCGAGCTGGAACACCGCTGCCGTTTCGCGCAGGCGTCCGGCCTGTTCGTCGAGCGATTGCGCGGCGGCCGCGGCTTCCTCGACGAGCGCCGCGTTCTGCTGCGTGACCTCGTCCATCTGCGCGACCGCGCGTGCCACCTGGTCGATCCCGCCGCTCTGCTCCTCGGACGCCGCCGCGATCTCGCCCATGATGTCCGTCACGCGCTGCACCGCACCGATCACGTCGCTCATCGTGCGCCCTGCTTCGTCGACCAGCGTGGAACCCGACCGGATGCGCTCCACCGACGCGTCGATCAGCACCTTGATCTCCTTGGCCGCGGTCGACGAACGCTGTGCCAGGCTGCGCACCTCGCCCGCGACGACCGCGAAACCGCGGCCTTCCTCGCCGGCCCGCGCGGCTTCGACTGCTGCATTCAGCGCAAGAATGTTGGTCTGGAATGCGATTCCCTCAATGATCGCGATGATGTCCGCGATCTTCGCCGAGCTGTCGTTGATCTCGCCCATCGTGCCGACCACCTGGCCGACCACCGTATTGCCCTTGTTTGCAATCTCCGACGCATTCGCGGCCAGCGAACTCGCCTGGCGCGCATTGTCCGCATTCTGTTTCACGGTGCCGGTCAGCTGTTCCATGCTCGACGCGGTTTCCTGCAGCGCCGCGGCCTGTTCCTCGGTGCGCGACGACAGGTCGATGTTGCCGGCCGCAATCTGGCGCGCCGCGGTCGCGATCGACTCGCTGCCGCCGCGCACGGTGCGCACCGTGTCGACGAGCCCGCGCTGCATCCTGCCGAGGCCCTCGAGAAGCTGGCCCATCTCGTCATGGCGGTCCACGACGATCGGCCGGCGCAGGTCGCCGGCGGCAATCGCGTCGAAATGCGCGAGCGCATCGGCAATCGGGCGGCCGATCGCGCGGCTCAGCGTCAGCCACGACACTACCGCGGCGGCAAGGCCGGCCACCAGCGCGGCGATCGCCAGCACGCGCAGCGTGTCGTTCGTCGATTCCGCGTGGTCGAAGCCGGCTTGCGCATCGGTGAACTGGAAGTTGCGCAGCGCCTCGCTCGCCGTCGACAGGTCGCTATAGCTCGCCTGGAGCTGCTTCGCGCCGTTGCCGATCTGGTCGGCCTGATTCGCGCCGACAACGCTCGCGAACGCGTCGCACACGCGTTGCAAGGCCAGCCGCTTCGCGGCGACGTCCTGGGCGAGCCGGTCTTCCTCCGGGCCGCGCGGCAACGCGAGGTACTTCTGCCACCACGCGTCGGACTGCGTACGCATCGCGCGGCTTCGCGCGACGGCGTCCGCCGCATCGGGCGTGCCGGCCAGGAGCGCCGCCCGGTCGAGCGCCAGGCGTTCGCGCGCGGAGAAGATCTCGGCCACCGATACATCGACCGCGCTCGGCATCTGGTTCGTGAAAATTTCGCGCGTCGTATCGTTCGCGCGTGCCATACCGTACACGCCGAGCCCGCCGATCACCCCCAGGAGCACCGCCAGAAACGCCATCGTGAAACCGATGCGCGCACGAATCGTCAGGTTTTTGAACACCATCATCCTTCCTGTGTTGCGTCGTGATGGACGGGACGGGCCCGTCGCTTCGAAGCATTGCTTCACCTGATGCATTTACGACCGTGCACCGCACAACTTGATGGTTTTTGCGCTATTTTTTCGAATTATTCATCTGTTTATTACAAATAGCTAAATGAATAATGCGTAATTTGGCGTGCGCTGAAAGCAAGACGATGGAAAGCCCTCCGCTGTCGGCGGGCGTCGCTAAGACACGACCGGCCGTCGTTGGCGACGAGCCGGCCGCGATGCGTGATCAGGCCCTATCCGGCCAGTTCGGCAAGCGTTGGAATCGACGGCTGCGCGCCCGCTCGCGTGACCGACAGTGCCGCCGCGCGTTGCGCGAAGCGGATGGCCGTGTCGACGTCCGCGCCGGCCGCGAGCCGCGCGGAAAAGCCGCCGATGAAGGTATCTCCGGCCGCCGTCGTGTCGACGGCCTGCACGGCCGGCGCCGGATAATGGCGCGCGGCGCCATCGGCCGTCAGCGCAAGCACGCCGCGCGCGCCCAGCGTGACCAGCACGTTGCGCGCGCCGCCTGCCTGCAGCACGCGCGCGGCGGCTTCCGCCTCGGCCGGGTCGCCCACCGGCAGCGCGGTCAGCGCGGCCGCCTCGACCTCGTTCGGGATCAGGTAATCGACGAGCGGCAGCCAGCCATCCGGCAACGGTGCGACGGCCGGGGCAGGATTGAGCACCACCGTGCGGCCGAGCCGACGGCCGGCCGACAGCGCTGCGAACACCGCGTCCGGCGGCGTCTCGAGCTGGCAGATCAGCACGTCGGACGACGCCAGCGCAGCCTCGTGCCGTGCGACCGTTTCGGTCGTGACCTCGCCGTTGCCTCCTGCGACGATCACGATCGCGTTCTGGCTCGCATCGTCGACGACGATCAATGCGACGCCGGTCGACGCCGACGCGCTCGTCGCGAGCCCCGCGCAGTCGATCCCCTCGGCTTCGAGGCCCGCGCGCAGTGCCGCGCCGTGCGCATCCGCGCCGACGCAGCCGATCATCGCGACCTGCGCGCCGAGCCGCGCGGCGGCGACGGCCTGGTTGCCGCCCTTGCCGCCCGCCGCCTGCGCGAACGCGTGACCGGCGAGCGTTTCGCCCGGCAACGGCAGACGCGGCGCGCGCACGACGAGATCCATGTTGAGACTGCCGACTACCGTCACGCGGCCGGTGCCTGCTGCGGGCGCCGTCATGCGCGCCCGCCGGAGGCCGGCGGCTCGCGGTAGACCGCCGTCGATTCGCGCAGCACGAGGCGCGGCGACACGACGCGGCGGCGGCTCGGCACGGCGGTCGAACCGCCACCGATCCGCTCGATCAGCGTCTGCGCGGCCATTTCGCCGAGCGCGCGCACCGACTGGCCGACCGTCGACAGCGCCGGATACGTGTAGCGGGAGAATTCGATGTCGTCGAACCCGATGATCGAACAGTCGTCGGGCACGCGCATGCCGCGCTCGGCCGCCGCGCGCAGCGCGCCGACGCCCATCAGGTCGTTGCCCGCGAAGATCGCGCTCGGCCGCACCGATTCGAACAGCCGCGACGCCGCGTGATAGCCGCCGAGGCACGAGAAGTCGCTTTCCGCGATCGCGCCCGGCACGATGTCGACACCGCGCTCGGCCATCGCACGGATGAAGCCGTGCACGCGCATTGCGCTGACCGCCGTGTCGGTCGGCCCCGTGATGCAGCCGATCTTCGCGTGCCCGAGCTCGAGCAGGTGGCGCGTCGCCAGGTACGCGCCGCGCTCGTGGTCGATCTGCACGAGGTCGGCCGCAAGCCCCTCGATGTTGCGGTCGACGACGACGAGCGGCGCATGGATGTCCGCGAGCGTCTGCGCGAGCACCGCGTCCTCGCCGGCCGATGCGACGATCAGCCCGTCGATGCGCTTTTCCTGCAGCACGCGCAGGTAGTTGCGCTGCTTCACGGGATCGTCGTCCGAGTTGCAGAAGAACACGCAATAGCCATTGGCCGCGCACTGGTCCTCGATGCCGCGCGCAAGCTCCGCGAAGTACGGATTCGTGCTGTTCGGCACGACGAGGCCGATGGTCGCCGTCGAGCGTGCCTTCAGCGAGCGCGCCACGGCCGACGGCACGTAATTCAGCTCGCGGATCGCGCCCTCGACCTTCGCACGCACATCCGCGGACACCGGCCGCGAATTGTTCACCACGTGCGAGACGGTCGTAAACGACACGCCCGCCATGGCTGCCACATCCTTGATCGTCGCCATTTCCCGTTTCTCTCTGGTCTGTTCTGTCTGTCTATCTACCGCACGCGCGTGCGCCGGCTGCGATACGTATCGAGCACGACCGCCACCACGATCACCGCGCCGGTGATGATCCGTTTCGTCGGCTCGTTCGCGCCGATCTGCGCCAGCCCCGCAGCCAGCACGGAGATGATCAACACGCCAAAGAACGTGCTGATCACCGAGCCGCGCCCGCCCATCAGGCTCGTGCCGCCGATCACGACGGCGGCAATCACCTGCAGTTCGAGGCCGACGCCCGCGTTCGGGTCGGCCGCCTCGAGGCGCGAAATCTGGAACAGCGACGCAAGCCCTGCGAGTGCGCCCATCAATGCGAATACGAGAATTTTATACGGCCTCGGGTTAACCCCCGCAAGTCGGACGGCTTCTTCGTTCGTGCCGATCCCGACGAGATAGCGTCCGAACACGGTGCGCGTCAGCACGAACTGGGCCGCGATCATCACCGCGACCGCGATCAGGAACGCCGGCGAGATGCCGAGCGCGATCGGGTTCGACAGGAAATCGAACGCGTCGCCGATATAGGCCGTACGCGAATTCGTCAGCTGGTATGCGACGCCGCGCGCGGCCTCCAGCACACCGAGCGACACGATGAACGACGGGATCCGCCAGCCGACCGTGACCGCGCCCGTCAGCGCGCCCGTGACGGTCGCGACCGCGATGCCGATCAGCGCGGCCGGCAGCGGCCCCCACTGCCATTTCAGCGCGGCGACGCTGACCATCGACGCGGCGAGCGCGAGCACCGAGCCGACCGACAGGTCGATCCCGGCGATGATCAGCACGAAGGTCATCCCGACCGACATCACGACGAGATCGGGAATCTGGTTCGCGATCGTGCTGAACGTATCGTAGGTCAGGAAATGCGAGCTCAACGTCGAAAACAGCACGATCATCGCGGCGAGCGCGCCGGCGAGCCCGAGATAGTTCGACAGGCCGAACCGCGTGCCGGACAGCGTGCGCGCGCGGCGCCCCGTCACGTCCTGCTGCGCGCCTGCGTCGGTCGGGGTTACGGGAGGCTGGGTCATTGCTGTGGTCCTGTCGTCGAAGTGCCAGGAGCGGCGCCTGGCGCCTGCCCCGCATCCGGATGCCGTGCGCCGCCCGGCGGCGTCTCGCGGCCGAAGCCGGCGAACGCCGCGGCCAGCAGCGTATCCTGGGTCCAGTTGCCGCGCTCGAACACGGCGGTCATGCGGCCGGCCGACATCACGCCGATCCGGTCGCAGATCAGCATCAGCTCGCGCAGGTCGCTCGACACGACGACGAGCGCGCGGCCTTCGCGCGCGAGCGCGCCCATCAAAGTGTAGATCTCGAACTTCGCGCCGACGTCGATCCCGCGCGTCGGCTCGTCGAACAGCAGCACGCCCATGTCGCGCGCGAGCCAGCGGCCGATCACGACCTTCTGCTGGTTGCCGCCCGACAGCTCGCCGACCGCCTGCGCCGCGCCGTGCGTACGGATCCGCAGCGCGTCGATCTGCTGCTCGGCGAGCGCCGTTTCGCGCGCGCCGTCGACGATCCCGCCGCGCGCGAGCCGGTCGAGCTGGCCGAGCGACACGTTCGCGGTGATCGACTGCGTCAGCAGCAGCCCTTCGCCCTTGCGATCCTCGGTGATCAACGCGATGCCTTGCTTCACCGCCTCGACGGGCGAACCGATCCGCACCGGCTTCGGCGGCTGGCCGATCGCGATCGTCCCCGCGTCCGGCGCATCCGCGCCGTAGATCAGCCGCAGCAGCTCGGTACGCCCCGCGCCGATCAGCCCCGAGATGCCGAAGATCTCGCCCGCGCGCACCTCGAGCGACACGTCGCGCACCGCCGTCCCGCGGCTGAGGCCCGACACGACGAGCCGCGGTGCGCCGATATGGCGCTCGCCAAGGTCGATGT
This sequence comes from Burkholderia lata, assembly GCF_902499335.1. Lineage (GTDB taxonomy): Bacteria > Pseudomonadota > Gammaproteobacteria > Burkholderiales > Burkholderiaceae > Burkholderia > Burkholderia lata_B. The sequence goes on from NZ_CABVQK010000002.1 coordinate 614,499, forward strand.
GCTCGCCAATCTCGCGCCCGACCATCAGCGTGACGAGCCCGTCGGACGTTGTCGCCGCCATGTCGCCCGCGTGGACGAGCCGGCCGTCGCGCAGCACCGCGACGCGCTCGGCAACGCGTGCAAGTTCCTCGAGCCGGTGCGAGATGTAGATGATCGCGACGCCGCGCGCCTTCAGCCGGTCGATCTGCTCGAACAGCAGCTCGACTTCGCGCGCGGTCAGCATCGCGGTCGGTTCGTCGAGAATCAGCACGCGGCAATCGCCGATCAGGTTGCGCGCGATCTCGACCATCTGCTGATGGCCGATGCCGAGCGCGCCCACCGGCGTATCGGGATCGACCGTGTCGAGCCCGACCTGCGCCATCGCGGCCCGCGCATCGTCGCGCAGCCGCGCGCGATCGATGATCCCGAAGCGCCGCGGCAAGCGGTTCAGGAACAGGTTTTCGGCGACCGTCAGTGTCGGCAGCAGGTTCAGCTCCTGCATCACCATGCGCACGCCGAGCGCTTCGGCCTGCGTGCGGCTCGCCGGCGCATACGGCTGGCCGCCGAGCAGCATCGTGCCGGCGGTCGGCTCGACGAGACCGCCGATGATCTTCGACAGCGTGCTCTTGCCGGCGCCGTTCTCGCCCGTCAACGCAAGCGCGTGACCCGGCTCGAGCGTCAGCGTGACGTCGGCGAGCACGGGTTCGGCATAGGTCTTGCCGATGCCGGATACGGACAGCACGGGAATAGCTGCGCGGGAGGGTTGGAAAGTCGGGTCCATCGCGATCCTGGTTGCGGCCGCGCGCACGCGGCGCGCGGGTGTGACGCTCACAAGTGCATGTGCATGCAGTGGCCGTGATCGCGCTCACTCCGGATAACGGCCGCCGCGCCGAATTCTTGAGGGCGGCGGCCGCATCGGGGCCGCGTCACTTCGTCACGAGATCCACCGGCGTCTCGATCACACCCGACATGTCGGCCTGCTTGCGATGCTCGGCGATCGCCTTGAGCGCCGTGTCGATGCCGAACACGGCCTGCTTCGCCGCGTACTGATCGGCGGTCGCGAGCACGCGGCCGTCCTTCAGCATCGGCTTGATCGCGTTGATGTTGTCGTAGCCGACCACGAGCACCTTGCCCTGCTTGCCGGCCGCGCGCACGGCCGACACGGCGCCGATCGCCATGTTGTCGTTGCCGCACAGCAGCGCCTTCAGGTTCGGGTATTCGTTGAGCATCGCGGCAGCCACCGCATTGCCCTTGTCGATCTCCCATTCGCCGGACTGCACCGACACGACCTTCATCCCGCCCGCCTTCATCGCGTCCTGGAAGCCGGCCGTGCGCTGCTGCGCGTTGGTCGTCGTCGACACGCCTTCGACGATGCCGACCTGGTCGCCCGCCTTCAGCTTCTTCGCGAGGTAGTCGCCGATCTTGCGCGCGCCCTTGCGGTTGTCGGGGCCGACGAACGGCACGTTGAGGTTCTTCGACTTCAGCACGTCGGGATCGAGCCGGTTGTCGATGTTGACGACAATGATGCCCGCGTCCACCGCCTTCTTCACGACCGGCACGAGCGCCTTCGAGTCGGCCGGCGCGAGCACGATAGCATCGACCTTCGACACGATCATCTGCTCGACGATGCGGATCTGGTTCGCTGTGTCGGTCTCGTCCTTGATGCCGTTGGTGATCAGGTCGAACTGGCTTGCATTGTGTTTCTGGTATTCCTTCGCGCCCGTTTCCATCGTCAGGAAGAACTCGTTGGCGAGCGACTTCATCACGAGCGCGACCTTCGGCTTGGCCGTGGATTGCGCGTGGACGGCCGGTGCGGCAGCGACCGCGACGGCGGCGAGCGCGGCGGTCAGGAAGCGACGGCGAAAGAGGACATTCATACACATCTCCTGGCGACTGGCCCGAAGGGCCGGACTATTGTTTGACTGTTGTTTTAATGTGAGCAAACGTTTGCGCCACACTACCCGGACAATGGCCATCGATGCTGCTGTCGGTACCACGGAATGGAAGCGAGGCAGACGGCCGACTGCCTGACGCGTGCTGTCGTTTACGCGCCGCCGCCGGCGGGACGCCGGCGGAGTGAAGGCTATGCTGTACCGATTCGCGTCGGCGCGCAACCTGTCTGAACAATAATTAAGGGTTTATTCGGAGCGCGCATCACGCCGGGTTCCGCGGCGCCGGCTCGTCTTCATCGGCCGACGGCAGCTCGCCGAATCGATTCGCACGCGGCGTGCCGGCGATGAAACCGTTCATCACGAACAACGCGAGCGCGCCGACGATCGGCACGAACAGCAGCAGCATCCACCATCCCGACTTGTCGATGTCGTGCAGCCGCTTCACGCCGACCGCAATCGACGACCACACCGCGACGACCGCGATAGCGGCGAGCGCCAGCATCGCCAGCAGCGGCAGATCGTCGTCCGGCATGCCGCGGGAGCCCGCATCGAAAATCGCGCTGAGCACCGTGGAAACGACCGCGTAGATCCACCACGGCAAGCGCCCGATGCGACCTTCGAAGGAAAAGAGAAACCACTTCAGATTCATTGTTTACCTCTTCGTCACGCGTGTTGCGTGCTGTACGACATGTCGCCGTGTGGGGCGGAACCGGCAATCCGCGAGCGTTGTTTAGCAATTGCGAAATGGCTGTCGATAACGCGCCCCGCACTTCGTTCCGGCGTAACGCATTGTGCCGCCGATGCGGGCCTGCGGTCAGGATGGTGGCCAAAGGGCCGCCTCAACGCCCGTCAGCCGGCATTCACGCGCATTGAATCACATCTGCGGGGAAACGGGTCGTCCGGTATGGCGAATGGCCAAACGGAAACGTGGCGTTCAAGCGTGCCGTGTTGTGCTTGTCGTTGCGCTGGCAAGCAAATACGTGTCGTTCGCCGCGTGCGGCGAAGAATGAGACTGGAAACCGCGATTGCGGTCGATGCTTCGGTGAGTCGAACAACCAGGGCGGTGGCGGATCGCCTGCCGCCGCCCAATACAGGCCATCCCGTACGCGTACATCGCGCCATCCGCGGCAATGGCGCGGATGGCGCACTGTCGTCAAACGGCTTCGCGCAACAGCCCTGCGATTTCCGCTTCGTTCAGGTGCGGCGCGAACATCTCGATCAGCCGGTACGCATACGCGCGCAGGAACGCGCCCTTGCGCAGCCCGACCCGCGTCGTACTCGCCTCGAACAGGTGCTGCGTATCGAGCGCGACGAGCCCCGTGTCGCGCTGCGGATCGTAGGCCATCGCCGCGACGACGCCGATCCCCATCCCGAGTTCGACATAGGTCTTGATCACGTCCGCGTCGATCGCGGTCAGCACGACGTCGGGTACCGCACCCGCCTGCGTGAACGCCTGATCGATGTGCGAGCGGCCCGTGAAGTCCTGGTCGTACGTGATGATCGGGTACTCGGCGATTTCCTCGAGCGTCAGGTTCTCGCGGCCGACGAGCGGATGGCCCTTCGGCACGACGACCGTGTGGTGCCACGAATAGCACGGGAACGTGACGATGTCCGGATAGCGGTCGAGCGCCTCGGTCGAGATGCCGAGATCGGCCTCGCCGTTCAGGATCATCTGCGCGATCTGCTGCGGGCTGCCCTGGCGCAGCGCGAGATGCACCTTCGGGAACACATCGGTGAACTGCCGGATCACCTTCGGCAGCGCGTAGCGCGCCTGCGTGTGCGTCGTCGCGACGACGAGGTGGCCGCTGTCCTGGTCGGCGAACTGGCGCGCGACGCGGCGCAGGTTCTCGGCGTCGAGCAGCATCCGCTCGATCAGCTGGTGCACGGCCTTGCCGGGTTCCGTGAGCCCCGTCAGCCGCTTGCCGCGCCGGATGAAGATGTCGACGCCCAGCTCATCCTCGAGATCCTTGATCTGCTTCGACACGCCCGACTGCGACGTGTACAGCACGTTCGCCACTTCCGTCAGGTTCATGTTCTGCCGCACCGCTTCGCGCACGAACCGCAATTGCTGAAAATTCATGGGTATGCCTCTTAGGCTGTCGTTGTTTGATTATCGAATCGGAGCAATTTCCGCCCCCTGCCCTGCATTCTGGCGTTAACGCGCGGGAAACACCCTCACCGCGCGCGGCACGGCCGTCGCACCATCGCCGACCTGCAGCGACAGCGCACGCCAGGCATCGCGATCGAGCTCTGCCTCGAGCGCGCCGCCTGCACGGGCCTCGAGCTCCACGCGCACCGAACCGCCGAGCGGAATCACGCGGCGCACGTCCACCGCGATGCCGTCGCGGTGCCCTTCGCCGACCGGCCACAGCTGCAGGTCGTGCGGCCGCACGTAGGCATTCGCGGGGCCCGCGAAATCGGCGTCGACCTCGATCGGCGCGGCCGCCCCCTCGGCAACGAAACCGCGCCCGGCAACCGTGCCCGGCAACCGGTTGGCCGCACCGAGGAACTCGTAGACGAATGCGCTCTGCGGATGATCGTAGACGTCCTGCGGGCTGCCGACCTGCTCGACGTGGCCGCGGTTCAGCACGACGATGCGGTCCGCGACTTCCAGCGCCTCCTCCTGGTCGTGCGTGACGAAGATCGTCGAGATATGCAGGTCGTCGTGCAGACGACGCAGCCAGCCGCGCAACTCCTTGCGGACCTTCGCGTCGAGCGCGCCGAACGGCTCGTCGAGCAGCAGCACCTTCGGCTCGACCGCGAGCGCGCGGGCGAGCGCGATGCGCTGGCGCTGGCCGCCCGACAGCTCGGACGGATAGCGCTGCGCGAGCCAGTCGAGCTGCACGAGCTTCAGCAGCTCGTGCACCTTGTCGCGGATCGCGCTTTCGGACGGCCGCTCGCGGCGCGGCTTCACGCGCAGCCCGAACGCGACGTTCTCGAAGACCGTCATGTGGCGGAACAGTGCGTAGTGCTGGAACACGAAGCCGACCTGGCGGTCACGCGCGCCGACCGACGCGACGTCGAGCCCTTGCAGCACGACCTGGCCGGCGTCCGCGTGCTCGAGGCCCGCGATCACGCGCAGCAAGGTGGTCTTGCCGCAGCCGGACGGCCCGAGCAGCGCGACCAGTTCGCCGGGCGGGAAATCGAGCGATACGTTGTCGAGCGCCGTGAAATCGCCGAAGCGCTTCTGAAGGTTACGGACGGTGATACCCATTCTGGTTGCCTCTTTACGATTTCGACGAAACGGCGGCGACGGGGCCGGCATGTGCGGGAACGGTGTCGCGCGCGCCGGACAGTTCGGCGGCGAGGTGGCGCTCGGCGAGCAGCTTCAGCGCGAGCGTGACGAGCGCGAGCAGCGCCAGCACCGACGCCACCGCGAACGCCGCCGCGAAGTTGTATTCGTTGTACAGGATCTCGACGTGCAGCGGCATCGTGTCGGTCTGGCCACGGATGTGGCCGGACACGACCGACACCGCGCCGAACTCGCCCATCGCGCGCGCATTGCACAGGATCACGCCGTACAGCAGGCCCCACTTCACGTTCGGCAGCGTCACGCGGCGGAAGATCTGCCAGCCCGATGCACCGAGCACGCGCGCGGCTTCTTCCTCGTCGGTACCTTGCGCCTGCATCAGCGGAATCAGTTCGCGCGCGACGAACGGGAACGTGACGAAGATCGTCGCGAGTACGATGCCCGGCACCGCGAAGATGATCTGCACGTCGTGCGCCTGCAGCCACGGCCCGAGCCAGCCCTGCGCGCCGAACAGCAGCACGTACACGAGGCCCGAGATCACCGGCGACACCGAGAACGGCAGGTCGATCAGCGTCGTCAGCAGCGCCTTGCCGCGGAATTCGAATTTCGCGATCGCCCACGATGCGCACACGCCGAACACGAGGTTCAGCGGCACGGCGATCACGGCGACGGTCAGCGTGAGCTTGATCGCCGACCACGCATCGGGATCGGCCAGCGATTCGAGATAAAAGCCGACGCCCTTTCGCAGCGCCTCGACGAACACCGCGGCGAGCGGCACGACGAGGAAGAATGCGAGGAACGCCAGCGCGATGCCCGTGAGCAGCCAGCGCACGACGCGCGACTCGCTGACGGGGTCGAGCCGCTTCGCGGCGCGCGCGGCCGGCGACGGGGTTTTCAGCACGACGGTGGCCTCCTGGCTCATTGCTGGCCTCCTGCTGCGACGGCGGTGACGGTGGCGGGCGCGGGGCCGCTTGCGCTCTTGCTCGTGCGGCGCTGCAGATACCACTGCAACGTGTTGATCAGCAACAGCATCAGGAACGACACGACGAGCATCACGACCGCGAGCGCGGTCGCGCCCGCGTAGTCGTACTGCTCGAGCTTCGTGATGATGAGCAGCGACGTGATCTCGGATTTCATCGGCACGTTGCCGGCAATGAAGATCACCGAGCCGTATTCGCCGAGCGCGCGCGCGAACGCAAGCGCGAACCCGGTGAGGAGCGCCGGCAGCACGGCCGGCAGCACGACGCGGCGGAACGTCAGCCAGCGCGATGCGCCGAGGCACGCGGCGGCCTCTTCCTGCTCGCGCTCGAAATCCTCGAGCACCGGCTGCACCGTGCGCACGACGAACGGCAGCCCGATGAAGGTCAGCGCGACCAGCACGCCGGCCGGCGTGAACGCGATCTTGATGCCGAGCGGCGCCAGATACTGGCCGACCCAGCCGTTGGTCGCGTAGACGGCCGCGAGCGAAATGCCGGCGACCGACGTCGGCAGCGCGAACGGCAGGTCGACGATCGCGTCGACGAGCCGCTTGAACGGGAACGTGTAGCGCACGAGCACCCACGCGACGAGGAAGCCGAACACGGCGTTGATCAGCGCGCCGCCGAGCGCGGCGGAGAACGTCAGCCGATACGACGCGAGCACGCGCGGCGACGTGACGGCGGTGACGAACTGGTCCCACGACAGCGTCGCGGTCTTCAGGAACGTGGCGGCGAGCGGTATCAGCACCACGAGGCTCAAATAGGCCACCGTGATGCCTAGCGTCACGCCGAAACCGGGCAGCGCGCTCGGCTTGCGAAAGGTGTACGTCGTCATCGGATGCTCTTGCTGGGTCGATGCTGCTCATGGGTCCGACGCAAACGCCGGCGCAGTGAATCGCGCCGGCGAGCCGTCGGGGATGCGGCGCGCTGTCGTGGCGCGCCGCTGTCGTTATGGCGTTACTGCGGCTTGTAGATCGAGTCGAACACGCCGCCGTCCGCGAAATGCGTCTTCTGCGCATTCGTCCAGCCGCCGAAGGTATCGTCGACCGTGTACAGCTTCAGCTTCGGGAACTGCTTCGTCAGCTCCGCCGGCACGTTCTTCGAACGCGGCCGGTAGTAGTTGCGCGCCGCGATCTCCTGGCCCTGCGGGCTGTACAGGAAGTTCAGGTATGCATCGGCCAGCTTGCGCGTGCCCTTCTTGTCGACCACCTTGTCGACCACCGCGACGGGCGGCTCGGCCAGGATGCTCACCGACGGCACGACGATCTCGAACTTGTCGGTGCCGAATTCCTTGACCGACAGGAATGCCTCGTTTTCCCATGCGATCAGCACGTCGCCGATCCCGCGCTGCACGAAGCTCGTGGTCGCGCCGCGCGCGCCCGAATCGAGCACGCCTGCGTTCTTGTAGAGCTTCGTGACGAATTCCTTTGCCGTCTGCTCGTTGCCGCCCGGCTTGTGCACCGCGTACGCCCACGCAGCCAGGTAGTTCCAGCGCGCGCCGCCCGACGTCTTCGGATTCGGCGTGACGATCGAGATGCCCGGCTTGGTCAGGTCGTCCCAGTCCTTGATCCCCTTCGGATTGCCCTTGCGCACCAGGAACACGATCGTCGACGTGTACGGCGATGCGTTGTCGGGCAGGCGCTTCTGCCAGTCCTTGTTGACGAGACCCTTGTTCGCGAGCGCATCGATGTCGTACGCGAGCGCCAGCGTGACGACGTCGGCCTGCAGGCCGTCGAGCACCGAGCGCGCCTGCGCGCCCGAGCCGCCGTGCGACTGCTTGAAGTTGACGGTCTCGCCCGTCTTCGCCTTCCACTCCTTACCGAACGCCTGGTTGAAGTCCTGATACAGCTCGCGCGTCGGGTCGTACGACACGTTCAGGAAGGTCGTATCGGCCTGCGCGTGCGACGCGACGCCCAGCGCCGCCGCCGCGCCCAGCGCGAGTGTTGCGATCAGGCGGCCCACTCCGCCCACCAGCCCCGTATTGCGCTTGCCCATCCTTGGTTCTCCAGTGTTGTCGGTATTGCGATGTCGGGCCAGTCTAACGAACGGGTTACATGATTAAAAATAATCGTTCCTCATTTTTTAATACTCAAAAGTGCTAACGCAGACGGGACGGACGGTTGCGGCAGATAAACCGGCGTCCGGACGTCGCGAAATCGCGCCGGAACCGGCGTCATCGCGTCGAACCTCACGTAACACTTGAAATTCGCGAACTACTGTATAAAAATACAGCTCACTGTCTATCCATACAGTTGAGCCATGACCAAACTCACCGCCCGTCAGCAGCAAGTGTTCGACTTGATCCGTCGCGCGATCGAGCGCTCCGGATTCCCGCCCACCCGTGCCGAGATCGCGGCCGAACTGGGCTTCAGCTCGCCGAATGCGGCCGAGGAACACCTGCGTGCGCTGGCACGCAAGGGTGTGATCGAGCTGGCCGCCGGCGCGTCGCGCGGCATCCGCCTGCTCGGCATCGACGATGCCCCGCACCAGTTCACGCTGCCGCACGCCGGCCTGATGCAGCTGTCGCTGCCGCTCGTCGGCCGCGTGGCAGCCGGTAGCCCGATCCTCGCGCAGGAGCACATCTCGCAGCATTACGCGTGCGATCCCGCGCTGTTCTCCAGCAAGCCCGACTACCTGCTGAAAGTGCGCGGCCTGTCGATGCGCGACGCCGGCATCCTCGACGGCGATCTTCTCGCCGTGCAGAAGCGCACGGAAGCGAAGGACGGCCAGATCATCGTCGCGCGTCTCGGCGACGACGTCACGGTCAAGCGCCTGATGCGCCGGCCGGGCGGTCTCGAGCTGATCGCGGAGAACCCGGATTACGAAAACATCTTCGTCAAGGCCGGCAGCGCGGAATTCGCGCTGGAAGGCATCGCCGTCGGGCTGATCCGCTCGGGCGAACTCTGACATTCCGTCTCGCTGAGGAGAACATCATGGAACGCCTTGCCCGTCTGCTGCCTTTCCGTCAATTCGGCCGTCTGCGTCATCTGCGCGGCCGCACGCCCTGCGCACCGCTGTCCGCGGCGGCGCCTGTGCAAGAAGAAGTCGCAGTCGAACGGCAGGCGTCCCTGCTGCCGTCGGCGCTCCCCGCTTTCGCGCGGGTATCGCTGAACGCCGGCCTGAATCACGCCGAACCCGCGCGCCGCGCGCCGGTGCGCGTCTATCACGGCCGTTCGCGCCTGATCATGGTCGGCACGATCGATGCCGTGTGCCGGATGATCGATCACTGCATCGCAGAGGAACGATCGGCCACGCCAGGCGGTCTCTGATTGCGGAACATCCCCGCACCGGAGTCAACGTGACCGGATCTTCGGGCCGCGCATGGCGGCTCAAGCCCCTGCTGATCGTCGTGCTGGCCGTCGCCATCATTGCGGCGATCGGCTACGCCTACGCGTCGCCGTACGTCGCGCTCGGTCGCCTGAAATCGGCGATCGATGCGCGCGACGCGCAGGCCATCAGTGAGTATGTCGATTTTCCGTCGCTGCGCATCAGCCTCAAGCAGCAGGTCACGGAAGAGTTGATGCGCCGGATCGACGCTGTGAAGAAGAACAATCCGTTCGCGGTGATCGGTGCATTGATCGGGTCGGCTCTGATCGGCCCGCTGGTCGATGCGTACGCGACTCCGGAGGGTGTGGCCGCGCTGATGAGCGGATTGCCGCCGCGCGGCAATCCGGGGGAGCGCCCACCCGAATGGTCGAATCTGCCGGCAGGCGGCAATGCCCCGGGCAATACGCCGGCCGCACCGGCGGCCAATCCGGCTCCGGCGAGCGCAGCCGCTCCGGGCAGCAACGCGGCCGCTACGGCCGCGTCATCGCAGCCCCCGGCCGCTGCCGCACCGGCCAGCCCGGTCGACGCAGCGCATGCGCCGCACCAGCAGCAAACCAGCGCCGGCTACCGCAATGTCGACGAATTCGTCGTGACCTACCAGCGCAGTGCCGACGGCACGCGCTATGCGGCGATATTCCACCGCTTCGGTCTGTTCTCGTGGAAGTTGTCTGCAATCGACCTGCACGCTTGACAGGGCTTGACTGGCCGCGGTCAGCGCCCGCGCCACGCCACTGACGTGGCACGACGCCTGACCGGCGATTCGCGCCGGTCAGGTAGTCAGCGAATCATGGGATCACTTGCCGTTCGCCGTGGCCGCTTCACGCTCGCGCGCGATTTCGGCCTTCTGCTCTTCCGCCGACGAACACGCAACCAGAATGCTGCAGTTCACGCGATCGAGCAGTTGCGTATTGCCCGAGCCCATCCACCATCTCGACAACCCGCTGCGGCACCGGTGGCCGACGACGACGAGGTCGGCCTTCAGCTCCGTCGCGAGATTCGCGATTTCGTCGATCGGATAGCCGAACGCGAAATGGCCTTCGGCCTGCACGCCGCGCTCGCGCAGCCAGTTCACCCCTTCCTGCAGGATTTCGCGCGCGGTTTCCTCGAACCGGCCGCACGCGACGTCGGTCAGCAACCCCGCGCTCTGTGCAATGCTCGAGCGCATGTCGACGACCGACAGCAAATGCGTCTCGGCCTTCAGGTCCATCGCGAGGTTGGCGCCGCAGCGCAGTGCCTTGCGCCCTTCGAGCGAGCCGTCGTAACACAGCAGAATCTTGTTGTAGCTAGCCATGAAGCCTCCCTATCGCAACACCGAGCCTACGCATTCATCATGGTGCGCCGCAATTCAGGACGCAAGGGATGGAAAACGCTGATTCGCCCCGCTCGGCGCGTGCGCGATGATGCAGTGCACGATCGGTGCGCGCATGCATCGCACCGTGCAGGCATGCCCTGAAGAGACGCAGCCGATGCACTAGAATGGCCCGTTCGTACCGTACTCCAGCGGGCCATCAGGCGCCGGCGTCGTGCGCTTCGGTCATGCCCGTGTGACACGCAATCGTCCGATCGGTTCGCCAACCGGCCACGCATCCGGCAGCGGAACGCATCCGCGCCCGCTTACAACGACAACATGCCCATGTCCGTTGCACCGATCGATTTCCGGAACGTCGAAAAGCGCTATGGCGACAAGCTCGTCGTCAACGGCCTGTCCTTCACCGTACAGGCCGGCGAATGCTACGGCCTGCTCGGGCCGAACGGCGCCGGCAAGACCACCACGCTGAAAATGCTGCTCGGTCTCACGCATCCCGATGCAGGCACCATTTCGCTCTGCGGCGAACCGGTTCCATCGCGCGCGCGGCATGCGCGACAGCGCGTCGGGGTCGTCCCGCAGTTCGACAATCTCGACCCCGACTTCACCGTGCGCGAGAACCTGCTGGTTTTCAGCCGCTATTTCGGCATGTCGGCGCAGGCTGCCCGCACGCTCGTGAAGCCGCTGCTCGAATTCGCGAAGCTCGAGAACAAGGCCGATGCGAAGGTCGGCGAGCTGTCGGGCGGCATGAAACGCCGTCTCACGCTCGCCCGCGCGCTCGTCAACGATCCCGATGTGCTGGTGCTCGACGAGCCGACGACGGGCCTCGACCCGCAGGCGCGTCACCTCATGTGGGAGCGGCTGCGCTCGCTGCTCGCGCGCGGCAAGACGATCCTGATCACCACGCACTTCATGGAAGAAGCCGAACGCCTGTGCGACCGACTGTGCGTGATCGAGGAAGGCCGCAAGATTGCGGAAGGCGCGCCGCACGCACTGATCGAATCGGAAATCGGCTGCGACGTGATCGAGATTTACGGGCCCGATCCGGCCACGCTGCGTGACGAGCTGTCGGCGTTCGCGAAGCACACCGAAATCAGCGGCGAGACGCTGTTCTGCTACGTGAGCGACCCGGAACCGCTCAGTGCGCGGCTCAAGGGTCGCACGGGGTTGCGCTATCTGCATCGCCCGGCCAATCTTGAAGATGTGTTCCTGCGGCTCACGGGCCGCGAAATGCAGGACTGATCGATCATGGACGTCCGCAACTATTCCGCCGCCGCACCGTCGGCACCGCCGCGCGTGTCACGCTTCGCGATCGCGATGCCCGCGAACGCGACCAACTGGATCGCCGTCTGGCGGCGCAACTATCTCGTCTGGCGCAAGCTCGCGCTCGCGTCGATGTTCGGCAATCTTGCCGATCCGATGATCTATCTGTTCGGGTTGGGGTTCGGGCTCGGCCTGATGCTCGGCCATGTCGACGGCGTGTCGTATATCGCGTTCCTCGCGGCCGGCACGGTCGGGTCGAGCGTGATGATGTCCGCGAGCTTCGAGTCGATGTATTCGGGCTTCTCGCGGATGCACGTGCAGCGCACGTGGGAAGCGATCATGCATACGCCGCTCGCGCTCGGCGACATCGTGCTCGGCGAGATCGTCTGGGGGGCCAGCAAGGCGATGCTGTCGGGGGCCGCGATCATGCTCGTCGCGGGGGCGCTCGGCTATGCGCGGTTTCCGTCGATGCTCGCGGCGCTGCCCGTGATCGCACTCGCGGGCCTCGCGTTTGCCAGCATCGCGATGATCGTCACGGCGCTCGCGCCGTCCTACGACTTCTTCATGTTTTATCAGACGCTCGTGCTGACGCCGATGCTGCTGCTGTCGGGCGTGTTCTTCCCGACCACGCAGTTGCCGCCGATCGCGCAGCACGCGGCGCATGCGCTGCCGCTCGCGAACGCCGTCGAGCTGATCCGGCCCGCGATGCTCGGCCGACCGGCGACCGACGTCGCATTGCATGTCGCGGTGCTCGCCGGTTACGCGGTCGGCGGATTCCTGCTGTCCGCGTGGCTGTTCCGGCGGCGGATGATGCGCTGAAGGCCGGCGCATCGCGCACCGGCTTCATGCGACGACGTTACTCGTCGTCGTCGCTCCACGGGATCTCGACGTCGGTCAGGAACGCGACGGTCGCGAGCGGGCCACCTTCCTGGCGGCCGAGCTTGCCGTCCGCGCGATGCCATTCGACGCGGAACTGCGTGCCCGGATCGTCGGCGACCAGATAGACCGAGCGCAATTCGTCCGCGTCGGCTTCGTCCACCGGGCCGTCGAACGACACCAGCATCTTCTGCGGCCACAGTCCGTTGACCGGATCGTAAATGCGGTCGCCCTGCGGAATGTCGATGCTGGCGTCGACGCCGATCGTTGCGGAAGCCTCGATGATCATCGTGCCGAGTGCGTTGAGCACGGCAGTCGCCCGCGCGGAATTGGCCTGGCGGATCGCGAGATCGCCGCGCGTCAGCGCCTTTTCGAGTCGAGGATGGATCTTCGGTTGGGTCATGCGTTTTCCTGTTTGCTTCTTGTAAATGGCGCCGCACGCGTGAAACGGCGGCGCCGGATGAATACGACGATTGCGCCCGGCTGGCGCACCGCTTGCGTGCGTCAGAACCCGAGCGCGACCGCGAGCAGGCCGCTCGCGATCCCGAATACGACGACGAGGATCGCGACGATGGCCAGCATGTAAGGCTTGAACGAACGCGCGAGCATCGCGAGCGACGGCACGCTGATCGGTGGCAGCGTCATCAGCAGCGCGGCGGCCGGGCCGACGCCCATGCCGAGCGACAGCATCGCCTGGATGATCGGCACCTCGCCGGCCGTCGGGATCACGAACAGCATGCCCGCGACCGCGAAGGCGACGATCCAGCCGAGATGATTGCCGATATCCGGGCCGATATGCGGGAACAGCCACGCGCGCGCGGCGCCGAGCAGCAGCACGAGCACGATGTATTCGGGCACGAGACGCACGGCCATGCGCGCAAGCAGCTTCATCCAGCGGACGAACGGATTGCCGGCCGCGGCCTGCTCGGCCGCCAGCGCGGCGAGCTGCGCATCGTCGATGCGGGCGTCTTCAGGGCGTGCAATCCGGTTCAGCAGATAGCCGATCCCGAACACCATCGCGACGCCGAGCACGAGGCGCAGCGCGCTCCAGTGCCACCCGAGCACGAAGCCCATGAACACCAGCGCCGCCGGGTTCAGCACCGTGTTGCCGAGCCAGAACGCGACCGCGCCGCCCGGTGATGCATGGCGCGCACGCAGCCCCGCGACGACCGGCGCCGCGCAGCACGTGCACATCATGCCGGGCAGCGACAGCAGGCCGCCCGCGGCGACGCTGCCGAAGCCGGTGCGGCCGAGCACGCGCGCGACCCAGTGCGCGGGCAGCAGCGCCTGCACGGCCGAACCGAGCAGCAGGCCGAGCACCATCGCCTGCCAGATCGCCTTGCCGTACGCCCACGCGTAGTCGAGCGCTGCCTTCAGCGACGGCTCGGGCGCGGCCGCCGACGTGCCCATCAGGATCGACTGGCCGATCGAATGATGCTCGGCGGCAACGAACGCCTTGTTGTAGTACGGAAACCATTTCACATAGAACAGGCCCGCGACCGCGATCAGCAGGAAGGTCATCCAGCCGAGGGCCGGGCTGGGTTGGGTGCGTGTGGTCGTCATCGTGTGGTCGTCGATTGGTTTTGGTCGGATTCGGATGTCGCGCCTGCGGCAAGCGCGGCCGATGCGGGTAGCCCGGCTTGCGCGAGTTCGGCCAGCAGCGCACGCGCCTGATCGCGCCCGTCGGCGGCGTTGGGCCGGAACGTGAACGTCAGCGCCCGGTTCGGCTTGTTGTACGTCGCGCGGTAGGTCCGTGCGTAGGCAGGATCGTAATGCTTGTCGATCAGCTCGGTGAACAGTTCGGCCCGCGCGTCCGCATCGATCAGCGCCGTCCAGTGCGTGACCTGTTCGCGGCTATGCAAGCCGATCAGCCGATGGAGCTGCGCCTTGAACGCTTCCGGTTCGTCGAACAGGTGCGCGTAGTCGTCGAGGAGGAATGCGATGCGCTCGTCGTGCGCCGCCTCGACGTGCACCCACGGCCCCGCGTGAAACGCTTCGATCAACGCGATCGGCAACTGCACGAGCCCGATTCGACGGCTTTCCGATTCGACGAACACCGGCCATTCGGGGTCGAAACGTCCAAGCGTTTCGACGAGCCCCGAATCGAACCCCTTCTGTGCCGGCTGCGGCTTGCCCGGCAGCGCGCCGAGCAGCGAGCCGCGATGGCACGCGAGCGCCTCGAGATCGAGCGTCTGCGCGCCCACGTCGCGCAGTGCGTTCAGCAGGCGCGTCTTGCCGCAGCCCGTATGGCCGACGAGCGCGATGTAGCGAAAACGTGTCGGCAGCGAGGCGAGCGTCGCGCACACCGACTGGCGGTACGCCTTGTAGCCACCGTCGAGCTGGCGCGCCTTCCAGCCGATCAGATTGAACCAGGTCGTCATCGAGCCCGAGCGCTTGCCGCCGCGCCAGCAGTAGATCAGCGGCCGCCAGTTGCGCGGCCGGTCGGCGAACGTCGTGTCGAGATGGCGCGCGATGTTGCGCGCGACGATCGCCGCGCCCACACGGGTCGCCTCGTAGGGCGACACCTGCCGGTACATCGTACCGATGAGCACGCGCTCCTCGTTGCTGAGCACGGGCGCGTTCAGTGCGCCGGGAATATGATCCTCGGCGAACTCGAGCGGCGTGCGCACGTCGATGATCTCGTCGAACTCACCGGCGTGATCGAGGGTGACAAGCAGGTTCTTCAATTTGGCGTCGAACAGGGGCGATGCGGCTCGATGAGCCGCATGGGCACGGAAGGCGGATTGACGATTATCTCACGGGCCGGCGTCTCGGGCCGCGCGCGGCTGCCGGCGGCAACGATGCGGCCTGCATCGCATCGATCAGATGGTCGCGGAACGCGCGGACCGATGCGGGCAGATCGCGCCCCGCCATCGTCTGCACCTGGATGCTGCGCTCGCGCAGTTGCGGGTTCGTCACGGGCACGACGACGAAGCCGTCCGCGGTGCAACGGTCGCGCACCGACAGCAGCCCGGTGAACATCACCGCGCCCGTGCGCCGCGCGTAGCCGTACATCGCCGCCGTGTTGTTGCTCGTTAGCTCCGGCTCGAGCAGCAGCCCGTCGAGCGCGCACGCGATGTCGATCAGCTGGCGCACCGTCGTGCCGGCCTCGGGCAGCACATGCGGGTGACGCGCGACATCGGCGAGCGACACCGCTTCACGCGTCGCGAGCGGATGGTCGTGCCGCACCAGTGCGAAGATCGGCGCGCGCTCGGTATGCTCGACGCGCACGCCCTTCTCCGGCGCGAGGCTGAAGCTCAACGCGATGTCCACGTCGCCGTCACGCACGCGCCGCGTCGCGTCCGCCGGCGACACCACCCACACGGAGAAATCCACACCCGGATGGCGCGCCTTGAAGCTGGCGAGCGTGCCGGGCAGGAAATCGATCGCGAACCCTTCCGAGCATGCGATCTTCAGCAGGCTGCCGTGCAGCGCGTCGAGCCCGCCGATGTCCTTCATCACGTGCTCGGCCTCCAGCAGGCTGCGCTGCGCGAACGCCAGGAGCCGCTCGCCGGCCTCCGACAGCGCCATTCCGCGCGGCCGGCGCTCGAACAGCGGCGCACCGAGCTCGCTCTCGAGTTTCGCGATCTGGCGGCTGATCGCCGATACGGCCACGTGCAGCCGCGCGGACGCGTCGCTGATCGAGCCGGTGCGCGCCACTTCGACGAAATACCGCAACGCCAGGCCATGCAGGAAAGCCGCCATCGTTCTGTCTCCGCCCGGCTGCCGGCCGCGCTGCTTTGCCTTTTCGGCAAAGAAAGGTTCGAAATTCGATCATTGTGACAAAAAAAACGGCTTTCTAGAATCGATCGCACTTCACGCTGCATGCACGATCCGGCGCGTGCAGCGAACCCGACAGAGGAGACACGACTTGAGCCGTACCGCCGCCATCCAGCACGCGCTGAACCAGTTCGAATCCGGTGCGTTCTTCACGACCCTGAGCCGCCGCGTCGGCCTGCGCACCGAAAGCCAGGAAAGCGGCAACGAAGCCGCGCTGCGCGCCTACCTGACCGACGAGATCGCCCCCGAGGCCGCGCGCCTCGGCTTCACGTCGCGGATCGTCGACAATCCCGTCGACGGTGGCGGGCCGTTCCTGCTCGCCTCGCGCCACGAAGACGACGCACTGCCGACCGTGCTGATCTACGGCCACGGCGACGTCGTGCGCGGCTACGACGCGCAGTGGCGCGCGCCGCTGTCCCCATGGACGCTGACGGCCGACGGCGACCGCTGGTACGGCCGCGGCAGCGCCGACAACAAGGGCCAGCACACGATCAACCTGGCGGCGCTGGCGAGTGTGCTCGACGCACGCGGCGGCCGGCTCGGCTTCAACGCGAAGCTGCTGATCGAGATGGGCGAGGAAACGGGCTCGCCGGGCCTCGACGCGTTGTGCCGCCAGGAGCGCGACGCGCTCGCGGCCGACGTGCTGATCGCGTCCGACGGCCCGCGCATCGCCGCCGCGCGCCCCACGGTGTTCCTCGGCTCGCGTGGCTCGGTCAATTTCAAGCTGAGCCTGCGCGCCCGCGACGGCGCGCATCACTCCGGCAACTGGGGCGGGCTGCTGCGCAATCCGGCGATCGTGCTCGCGCATGCGCTCGCGAGCCTCGTCGACGCGCGCGGCGCAATTCGCGTCGCGGGGCTGCGTCCGCCGCCGATCCCGGCCACCGTGCGCGCTGCGCTCGCCGATCTCTGCGTGGGCGGCGGCCCCGGCGACCCGACGCTCGACGCCGACTGGGGCGAGCCCGGCCTCACCGCACCCGAGCGCGTGTTCGGCTGGAACACGTTCGAGATCCTCGCGTTCAAGGCCGGCAACCCCGAGCACCCCGTCAATGCGATCCCGCCCGCCGCGTATGCGCACTGCCAGTTGCGCTTCGTCGTCGGCACCGACTGGGAAGCGCTGCATGCGCATCTGCGCGTGCACCTCGATGCGCACGGCTTCGCCGACATCGAGATCGACGTCGAACGCGGCGCACCGGCGACGCGCGTGCCGCCGGACGATCCGTGGGTGCGCTGGGCCGTCACGTCGCTCGCGCGCACCACCGGCAAGAAGCCCGCGATCCTGCCGAATCTCGGCGGCACGCTGCCGAACGAAGTGTTCGCCGACACGCTCGGGCTGCCGACGCTGTGGGTGCCGCACTCGTACCCGGCGTGCTCGCAGCACGCGCCCGACGAGCACCTGCTTGCGAGCGTCGTCAGCGAGGGGCTGCAGATGATGGCCGGCCTCTTCTGGGATCTCGGCGACGACGCGCCGACCGTTCGCCGCGCGGCGCCCGCCGCGGCCGGCGCCGCCCTGTAACGCGCTTCGCCCCTTTCACGGGACCTGCACACACGATGAATACGACCACCCTGACCTCGCAGGAAGCCGTCCGCCCCAGCGCCGCGAAGATCCGGCGCATCATCTTCGCGGCGTCGATCGGCAACGCACTCGAATGGTTCGACCTGATCGTCTACGGCTTCTTCGCGGTGACGATCGCCAAGCTGTTCTTCCCCGCCACGAGCGAAGCGACGTCGCTGATGCTCACGCTCGGCACATTCGGGCTGTCCTACCTGATCCGGCCGATCGGCGGCTTCGTGCTCGGCGCATACGCGGATCGTGCGGGCCGCAAGGCGTCGCTGCTACTGTCGATCGCGATGATGATGGGCGGCACGCTGCTGATCGCACTGATGCCGACCTACGCATCGATCGGCATACTCGCGCCGCTCGGGATCATGCTGTCGCGGCTGATGCAGGGCTTTTCCGCGGGCGGCGAATTCGCGAGCTCGACCGCGTTTCTCGTCGAGCACGCACCGCAGCGGCGCGGTTTCATGTCGAGCTGGCAGTTCGCGAGCCAGGGCCTCGCGACGCTGCTCGCATCGGGCTTCGGCGCGCTGCTGACGTCCACGCTGACGACCGCGCAACTCGAAAGCTGGGGCTGGCGCGTGCCGTTCCTGTTCGGGCTCGCGATCGGTCCCGTCGGGCTGTATATCCGCCGCTACGTCGACGAAGGCATCGAGTTCAAGACGCAGGCACGCTCGGAAGCGCCGGTGCGCGAGCTGTTCGCGGAACAAAAGGTGCGGGTGCTGCTGTCGATCGGCGCGCTCGTGATCTCGACCGCGATCAACTACATGATCCTGTACATGCCGACTTACGCGATCAAGCAGCTCGGGCTGCCTGCGTCGACGGGCTTCGCGGCGACGCTCGCGACCGGTTTCGTGCTCACGCTCGTCACGCCGGTAGTCGGTCACCTGTCCGATCGCACCGGGCGGATCCGCATGATGGCGGTCGCGGCGGTTCTGATGCTCGTCACCGTGTACCCGACGTTCGCGTGGCTCACGCGTCACGCGTCGTTCGCGACGATGCTCACGGCACTGGTCTGGATCGGTGCGCTGAAGGCGATGTACTGCGGCGCGCTGCCGGCGCTGATGGCCGAGCTGTTCCCGTCGCAGACCCGCGCAACGGGGCTCGCGGTCAGCTACAACACGGGTGTCACGCTGTTCGGCGGCTTCGCGCCGTTCGTCATCACCTGGCTGATCAGCGCGACCGGCAACCGGCTGTCGCCGGCGCTCTATCTGATGGGCTGCGCGCTGCTGAGCCTCACCGCGCTGTTCGTCGCGCGCACGCGGCTCAAGATGCGATAACGGATGAAACGGCGGCGCAGCGATGCGCCGCCGGTGCGGCCCGTCGCGGCATTGCTGCCGCGCGGGCCGCGCGCTGCCTGGTTCAGGTCAAGGCGCCGGGTTCGGCTGCAGTTCGTGGAGCGCGTCGATCTCGGCAAGGATCTCGTCGGACAGCTTCACGTCGATGCTGCCGATGTTCTCCTTCAACTGCTCGAGCGACGTCGCACCAACCAGGTTGCTGCGCGTGAACGGCCGGCTGTTGACGAACGCCAGCGCGAGCTGCGCGGGCGACAGCCCGTGACGCCGCGCGAGCGCGACATAACGCGACGTCGCCTCGACGGCCTGCGGCTTGCTGTAACGCTGGAAGCGCTCGAACAGCGTGATGCGCGCACCGGCCGGACGCGCGCCGTTCTCGTACTTGCCGGACAGCCAGCCGAACGCGAGCGGCGAATAGGCGAGCAGGCCGACGCCATCGCGGTGCGTGAATTCCGACAGCCCGTTTTCGAACGTACGGTTCAGCAGGCTGTACGGATTCTGGATGCTCGCGATGCGCGGCAGCCCGAGCTTCTCGGCCGCGCGCAGGAACTGCGCGACGCCCCACGGCGTTTCATTCGACACGCCGATCGCGCGCACCTTGCCGGCCTTCACGAATTCCGCGAGCACGCCGAGCGTTTCCTCGATCGGCACCGTATAGGTGTCGTCGACCCACGGATAGGCCGGACGGCCGAACGTCGTCGTGCTGCGATCGGGCCAGTGCAGCTGATAGAGATCGACGTAGTCGGTCTGCAGGCGCTTGAGGCTGCCATCGAGCGCCTCGGTCAGGTTCTTGCGGTCGAACTGGTTGCCTTCGCCGCGAATATGGCGCGGATTGTGCGGCTGCCGCGCGGGCCCCGCGATTTTCGTCGCAAGCACGATGCGCTCGCGCTGCGCGCGATGCTGCGCGAGCCAGGTACCGATGTACTGCTCGGTGCGCCCTTGCGTGTCAGGCTTCGGCGGCACCGGATACATCTCAGCGGCATCGATCAGCGTCACGCCCTGCCCGATCGCGTAGTCGATCTGCTCGTGCGCATCGCGCTCCGAATTCTGCTCGCCCCACGTCATCGTGCCGAGGCCGATCAGGCTGACCTCGATGCCCGAATCGCCAAGTGTGCGGTATTCCATGCTGTTCCCGTCGCGTCGGTGGAAAGCAGGAACGCTATCACATTGAAGCGTCCGCTTCAGACGGGCGCCGCCTACGCTTACAGGCGGCCTTCGGCACCAGCAAGGAAGTTCACGCGCCGGCCTGGACGATGGCGTCGCCGCCCGCCTTTACTGCGGCCGCTGGATGAAGCAGGTCGCCGACGCATGCGCGACGATCTTGTCGTCCGCCGTCTTCAGCGTGCCCTCGGCAACGCCCAGCGAACGCGACAGGTGGATCACGCGCCCTTCCGCAACCAGGTCGACGTCGCGCGGCACGGGCCGCAGCATCTTCACATGCAGATCGACCGTGCCGTAGCCGACGCCTGCATCAAGCATCGAATGCACCGCGCATCCCGTGACCGAATCGAGCACCGTCGCGGCGAACCCGCCGTGCACGCCGCCGAGCGGATTCAGGTGCCGGCCGTCCGCCCGCGCCGAAAACTTCACATAACCGAGCTCGACATCAAGCGGACGCATCGGGATCGTCTCGGAAATCGACGCGAGCGGCGCATCGCCCGATACCGCTGCGCGCAGCAGATCGAGACCAGACAGGGAAAGCGGGTTCATCGGGTTGTCTCCGGGTTGAAAGCGCGTCGCCGCGCGAGTAAGTTCTAAATTGGAACTCATTATTGACAACGATGGCGGCCGTTGTCAACGTGGCCGGGCCCGTTACAACCGAAGACGGGTTCTATAATCGAGCCCGCTATTTCGCTGAACCGCCGCAAGAGACTCGACGATGAAATGGGATGACATCGGCACGCTGAACTGTTCGGTCGCGCGTACGCTTGCCGTGCTCGGAGACCGCTGGACTATGCTGATCCTTCGCAACGCGTTCCTCGGCTGCCGCCGCTTCGACGCGTTCCAGACCCAGCTTGGCCTCACGCGCCATGTGCTGGCCGAGCGGCTTGCGCGGCTCGTCGACGAAGGCGTGCTGGTCAAGCACGCGTATCAGGAGCGACCGCCGCGTTTCGAATACCGGCTGTCGGACAAGGGCCTCGACCTCTACCCGACCCTGCTCGCGCTGACGGCGTGGGGAGACCGCTGGAAAGACGACGGCCAGGGGCCGCCGGTGCAGTTGCGCCACCGTACCTGCGGCCATCTGATGCATGCGGTCACCGTATGCTCGGCCTGCGGCGAGCCGCTCGACGCACGCGACGTGCAGCCGGAGCGCGGCCCCGGCTGGATCGCAGCCGAGGCAGCCGGAGCGCCCGCGGCCGAGGATTGAATCATCGTGCGTACCTGAACGCGTGACGCACACGGATCGTTAGTCGCGCTTGCGCTGCAGTTGCGAGCCGCATCGCGCCCGCCCGGCTGTACTCGCGCATGGCTTGCACGCCACTATCCCGCCACCACCGCACAAGCATTCGCGCGCTGCCAACGCCCGCATCCGCTGATCAACCCGATCGCGCACACGGATCCCGCGCTGCGCAACTTTGCGTCACCACCGATGCCGGCGCCGATCGTCGCGACGACCCATCCCGTCTCATCCGCACGTGACCGGGCCGCCACGTCTGCGTTACACTCACGGCCCGCTGTCTCGAAATTGTTCGCTGTCCAAGATGTTGTCGCGCAATCGCCTCGCCGCTGCCTGCCTCGCCGCTTCCCTGCTCGCCACACCGTTCGCCGCCTTCGGCAAGACGCAAAGTGAATCGCTGCTCCAGCAGGCGATTGACCTCGTGTCGCGATGGCTGCCGGCTCCCACCCACGAAGCACCCGCGACACAGGTCGTCGAATCGGCGTTTTCGCCGGACGGCGGCGCTGAAGCGCTCGTGCTGAAAGCGATCGGCGCCGCACGCAGCTCGATCCGCGTCGCCGCCTACTCGTTCACGTCGCCGCCCGTCACGCGCGCACTGCTCGCCGCCAGGCAACGCGGCGTGAATGTCGCCGTGGTCGTCGACGACAAGGGCAATCGTGCAAAGAGCAGCAAGCAGGCGTTGAACCTGCTCGTCAACGCAGGTATCCCGACGCGCACGATCGATGCCTATGCGATCCATCACGACAAGTACCTCGTGATCGACGCCGAGCACGTCGAAACGGGCTCGTTCAACTACAGCGCGTCGGCGGCCAGCCGCAATTCCGAGAATGTCGTCGTGGTGTGGAACAACCCGCAACTCGCGTCGCGCTATCTCACGCACTGGCAAAGCCGCTTCGACCAGGGTACGCCGTACCGCTCCAGCTACTGACGCACGCCACAGGGCGGCGCTCGCCCGGTGCTCGATCCGTCGTGTTGCAGATGATCGTCGAGCGTAGCGCGAAGCTCAATTCAGCCAAATGGCCAGTACGACGCGCCGCCGCGCTCAATGGATTTCGGGCGTCCGCCCGGTCGAGGCGCCGGTCTGCGTCGTCGGCGCACAACGATTCGCCTGTCCACCCACGCTGCTTGCCGAAGATGTCGACAAGCCGCTGGCGCTGCCCGGCAGTGCGCTGCTCACACACCCCATGCCGAATACCAGCGTGTTCTGAACCATCGGATAAAGAAGATACAGCGCAAAAGCGAGATAGCCCGCGTACAGAATTCGAACCATGATGCGATGGGAAGCGATGAACAATTGGACTCGCCCTGTTTACGGCACCGCGCCGGGCACCTTGAGGCATCGCGCGGCCGATTGCGCATCGGGGCGAAACGCGAGCCCATGACACCCACTTCTTACCGCATCTGCATCGATCCGTACCGAGCAGAAACCGCCCGTCGCCAGATTTGCAACGTGGCGATGCGGCGAACAATGCGCGATACTGTCCGACATACGATCCCACGACCGGCCTTGCAGCCGGGACAAAAGACAAGGCCCATGCAAATCGCACCGAAACCTGCCGACGAGGCGGCCCGGCTCGATACGCTTCATTCGCTCTCGATCCTCGACACGCCGCCCGAAGAGCGCTTCGATCGCCTGACGCGTCTTGCACGCAGGCTGTTCGACGTACCGATCGCACTCGTCAGCCTCGTCGACGACGATCGCCAGTGGTTCAAGAGCCATGCCGGGCTTGACGTCACGCAAACGTCGCGCGACGTATCGTTCTGCTCACATGCATTGCTCGAAGGCAATACGATGGTGATCCAGGACGCGCTGAACGACAATCGCTTCCACGACAACCCGCTCGTCACCGGCGCGCCCGGCATCCGCTTCTACGCCGGCCGGCCGCTCACCGCGCCGAACGGTGCGCCCATCGGCACGCTGTGCCTGATCGACACGCGGCCGCGCTCGCTCGAACCCGACGAACTCGCGCTGCTCGGCGATCTCGCCCACATGACCGAGCGCGAAATCGCCGCGCTGCATTTCGCGACCACCGACGAGCTCACCCAGCTGACGAACCGGCGCGGCTTCGAGATCCTGGCCCGCCACGTGCTGAGCCTGTGCGATCGCCTCGAACGTCACGCGGTGCTGCTGTTCTTCGACCTGAACGAATTCAAGTCGATCAACGACCGCTTCGGCCATGCCGAAGGCGACCATGCGCTCAAGGCATTCGCCGATACGCTGACGGGCGCGCTGCGCGACAGCGACGTGATCGCACGGCTTGGCGGCGACGAGTTCGTCGTGCTGCTGAGCGCCACCGATCCGGCCGACGTCGCCGAGCCGGTCGAGCGCGTGACGCAGGCGCTCGCGCAGCGCAACGCGGCCGACGCGCGCGGCTACGACATCCGGTTCAGCGTCGGGTACGTCGACTACGATCCCGCGCACCATCGCGACGTAGCCGACCTGCTCGCATCGGCCGATCAACGGATGTACGAGGACAAGCAACGCGGCAAGACGGCTGGCGCGTGAGCGCGCGCAGACCGCGCGCGGGCCGCCGCCCTGCCGTTCAACTGCGGTGATTGAGTGGCTGCGTCAGCTTCCGCACGGCGGCGCGCTGGCCATGGCCTCCGCGATCTGCTCGGGCGTCAGGTCGCGCTGGTGCGTCGCGAGCGACCAGCGATGCCCGAACGGATCCTCGACCTGTCCGTAGCGATCGCCCCAGAACATGTCGGCCGCCGGAATCGTGACCGTCGCGCCGGCCGCGACCGCCTTCGCGATCGCCGCGTCGGTGTCCGGCACGTACAGGTGCAGGCAGACCGGCGTGCCTTTCAGCGCCTTCGGCCCGAGCGCGCCGTGCTCGGGCATTTCATCCACCAGCATCAGCGTCGAATCGCCAATTACGAGGCACGCGTGCGCGAGCCGGCCGTCGGGCATCGCCAGGCGAAACTGCTCGCTCGCATTGAATGCGCGCTTGTAGAAGTCGATGGCCGCTGTTGCGCCGGCGCAGATCAGATGCGGCGTCAGCGTGCGCATCCCTTCCGGGATCGGTTTGACGGGCGTGGACATGGGTGTCGCTCCTTCGGTCGGTAGTCGTATCGGAATCGGGACGGACGCGCGATGCGCACGCCTCCGATGCTACGACGGACGACCCCGGCGGAAATCGACACGGCACCCGACATTTTTTTCTCTCGTATCGGGGCGCGCGGGTTCCCCGCATCGGGCGTCATTCGCCCGTTCGGTCTGCCTCGTTGTCCGGCATACCGAACTGCCGGCGGCATGCCTCCAGCAATCCGGCCACCTCTTCGAGCGGAAGATCGGCAAACCGGGCGATCGGCAACATCACGCCACCCGGCACCCTGGTGCGCGACGAATGCGCCGAAAACCGGTAGCCGATGTAACGATTTCCGGCGACGCTGATGACCCGGAATTCGGCGACGTCACGCCATGGCGTGACGGGTTGCTCGCGCACGGCCCCGATCAGCCTGAAGCCTGTCTCGTCGACCTGCAGCGCCATCCTGCGCCGCGACGAGATGAAGAAGGCGACACCCGCCAGCGCCAGCAATACGGCCAGCGCCGCCACCGGCCAGAGCGCCGGAACGGCCACGTAACCGCACAGGCTCGCCGCAGCCAGCACCGCACACACGACCGCCCTTCCTTTCAGGCTCCGGCTGTCGACCGCCAGCGTCACCGGCAACCGGCCGGCGATCGTTCCCGCGACGGGATCGACGTACCCGCCGGATTCGGTGGATTCGCGTTCTTCGTCCATCGCCCGATCGTTCACATCGACGGCAACCGGGTCATCGAGATCGGACACCATATCGGCGCGCCAAAACGAGCGGCTTGTCGACGGGAATGGGTCGTGATCGAGGAAGGGACGCATCGACGCGCGGCGACACGCTTTCGTCCGCGCGGAACGGGCAGCGCTCCGTCGCCATCGGTCATGTTCAGTTGCACACCTTGACGGTACCGTTGGTCGTGCATTGACCGGTGGCCCAGTGACTCTGTCCGGCCAGATGAGGCGCGAGGCCAATGCCGTTGATCGGCGCGGCCGGCGACGATGCCGGAACGGCCGCGGCTGTCGACGCGGTGTCGGGCGACGGCAGCAGAGGCGGCTCGGACGACGTCTGGCAAGCCGACAGCGCCAGACACAGAGCGGATGCCAACGGGGCGATGAGCGGTCTGGACATGATCTCGTACGCGTTTGCGATATTCGCTTCCGGTAACGGGCGCGCTGAAGATCACGTGACCCGTCAAACCGTTCCGCGCAACCGTCAACGCAGCGTGATGGTCGTCCAATACTACTCCTCGCGATCGACGTCGTGCGAGCGACCATTCGGCCGGGCGCCGCCATCCGGGTGGCCGCACACGCTATCGCCGGTGCATGCCGCGCCGGTCAGATTTGCGGCAGATCGCGCAACGTGCGCGACTCGTTCGTTGCATCGATGTCGAGCTCGATGCCTTCCGATGCATCGCGATACAGCACGCGTTTCAGTCTGGGCCCGATCGCGGTGTCGTCCGATGCCGAGAAGATTGCACGAACATCGTTACCGGACGCGAGCGCGCGCGCCACGTCCGCCACCGGCGCCTCGCTCGGCGTCGCAGCCCACGACCGATCGGCCGGATTCACGGCCGCCCAGCGCACGTGCGTCACACGCGCGCTGAGCGGATCGATTCGCACACCATTCACGGCAAACATCGACATCGGTATCTCCTTCGAATTTTTTGGCCCGCCGTACCGATGCGCGGTTACTGACGGCCCCAGATCTCGCAGACGTTTCCCGCCGGATCCGCCACGGAAATCGCTATCGTGCCGTCACCGTGGCCTCACTCGTTCAGGATGCTCACGATTCAAGTCGCGCGACGGCCTCCGAGACATGCGCCACTTCTCCGGCCAACGCGATTTTCGATGATACATTGGGACGCTTTACAACCGTCAACAGACAATCGTGCACGGGAGAAACACATGACCGACGCCTGGGGAACCTTCCCTGCCAGAATGGGCGACCATCAGGCTTTCATCAGCTTCAACCACAGCTTTGCGGAAATCGCCGAAGGCGATCCGCGCACGTCGCTGCTCAGCGTGCGCGTCCCCTTTGCGCATCCGACGCCGGAAGGCCTGCCGACCGGCGACGAATTCGCCGGTCTCACGCAGATCGAGGATCTGCTGGACGCCACGATCACCGCGAAAGGTGGTGTGCAGGTCGGCCGCATCACCGTCGACGGCCATCGGGATTTCCTTTTCTACGTGCCGTTCGACGAAGAAGCCGCGGCGGAGATCGTCGACGCGCTGGCCGATCAGACGACCTACGCACTGCAGTACGCGCACCAGAACGATCCGGACAAGGAAGCGTACTGGCAGACGCTCTACCCGACCGACGACGACTGGCAGATCATGCGCGACATGCGCGTGCTGGATGAATTGCGGAAGAAAGGCGACGCCGGCGACGTAAGCCGGCGCGTGATGCACTGGGCCTACTTCCCCGACCCGAGCGACGCGCATCAGTTTGCGGACTGGGCCGAAGCGAAGGGCTATCCGGTCGAGTCGGTTGCGCCCACCGAAGACGGCAAGTCGGCCGTCCGGTTTTCGCACGAAGGCACCATGGCGCTGGCCGACATCACGCGCCATACGGTCGCGATCAGCCGCGAGGTACGTGCGCTCGGAGGGGAATACGACGGATGGGAAACCAGCGTCGAACAGGCTGGCTGAGCGGGTTGACCTGCCCGCGGCGCGACAGGTGATGCAACGCATCCGGCGCAAAAAATATCCCGGCGGCATGCTTGCGCGCCGCCGGGAACAAGGCATCACCGGCCGAAACCGGCGATGGGCCTGAGGGTTCGCTCAGGCACGAGGAAAGCGATTCGTGCGGATCAGGCGAACGGATGCCGGGGCGCGCAACCGATGCGATTACGCCGCCCGCCGAACGCCTGTCCGGTTCCGCCGACGCAGCCTTCCGGCGTCGGACGGGCAAAAAGCCCCCGCTCCTGCGCGAGCGAGCGGGGAAACGGTTGACCGGGCCGGGGAAGAACGGTCAACCGGCCAAATTGTGAGCGCGGGCCGCGCAACGATCTGTGCGGCAACTCACCATTTGGTGACAATGCCGCGGCAACCGGCTCGCTCGTGCGCCGCTCGGATCGTGTCACGGTCCGAGCGCAACGCCCGCCGCCGGCGCGAGCATCACCACGATGATGGGCGACAGCACCACGGCCCCGATCATCATCACACCGTCGGCCGCAAGCGTGACAGGCGTCGCGAGCACGCGCACGGCCTTGCCCGCCGCCGTGATGCGGTCGGTAACGTGGATCTTGTACGCATGCGCAAACGACGACCACGTCTTGCCCTGCGCAAAACCATTGGCCAGATAGCGCGATCCGTCCAGCCCACCCGTCATCTCCAGACCGCTGCTTCCGCGCTTCGTGAAGCCGTCCTCCAGCGCGCGGTTCCAGTCGTCGTCGGTCATACCGGTGCGACTGAGCTGGAGCGAGAACTTGCCCGAGATCTTGCTGCCCTGCGCGACGAACCCATAGAGCGCCACATTGATCGATTTGCGGTAAGGCGATGCCAGCACAGCGCCGAGATGCTCGGGCATATCGAAGATGTAGTGATATTTCTTGCCGAGCACGACGAATTTCCTGCCGTCCTCGCTGACGAGAAATCGGTCGACTGTCTCTTCGTATCTGCCGTCGTCGAACAGCATTGCAGTGCAGCCTGTCAGGCCGGCAGCGGCAATGATCGCGCCCGCCGTCAGCAGCGCTCTTCTTTTCACGTCTGGAATTTTATTTTGCTTTAATTCAAGCGGATTTTTTCAGGCCCGCGCGCAGTTTCCGGTAAGTCGCGGGTAATGTCAAAGCAGGTTTATTCTATTTTTTCCCGAGCAACACGACTCGGGTTTCATTTTTCTACGCCGACTTTTTCGAAACCGCGTGTCGCAAACACAAGAACTTGCGTCATGACAATCCGGTTTGATCATCGTGACGGTCAACTGAAAAGCCATTCCGCGACCATCTCGATCCAGTCGAGATCGCCGGCGATATCAATGACGGTTTCGCCGACGATTTCGGCAGTCGATGCGGTCGATGCAGTCGAAGCGCCCGTCGTCACCACCCCGACCGCAACCGCGTTCGCTTGCGCGATTTCGACCGACGCGCCCGATCTCGGATCGGCCAGCCGCTCCAGCCAATCGACGATATTGGCACGCGCATCCTCCTCATCGGCGAAATCATTCCGCTCGAGAAAGCGGTCGAACACGACCCACGCAAGCGTCTTGCTTCGCGAAGCCGATTCGAGATGCCAATCGACAACGCCGGTCCGACCGGACTCCCTGATTTCGAGCGTCGCGGTGAAACAGTAATCGAGGTACTCGATCTCAAGTTTCGACGACATGGTTTTCTCCTGTCAATCTGCCCTCTCTGTTCTTATGATGACCCGCGCACACCGCGCTTCGCGACACAGTGTGAATCTTCGATGAAATTCGCGCGGCGCGCCATATCCGCTGGCAGTATCGCGATATTCTCGTGACCTGTCGATATCGATCGCCGACACATGACCGCCTTCGATTTACCCACCATTCCTCTCTGCGCTTTCACTCGCGGCTCAGGTTCTGCCGCGAATCGCTCCGCTTTCCTGTTCCGGGTATTGTCCCGCTTCGCCGAAGCAATCGCACTGCTAAACTCCAGTCAAGAAGACCGCTTGCAGCACCAGAGGAAACCATGGCACTCGCCCACGCACAACAGAATGGCGTTGAAGTCTGGATTGTCCAGCTTCCCGGGCACGCCCCCTATGCCTATACGCATCTCAAGCGGGTATTCTCGTCCGACGATACGCGACACCGGGTCGTGACGATCGACGTGAAAAAACTGCTGGCGTGTGCCGACCGGGACACGACGGACTACGTGTTGCCGTCCGTTCTGTACTGGGCCCCTGGAAAGGCCGCGGGTATTCGCGAATTCCTCGATCCTGAACAGGACAGGATTCCGGACATGCCGTACATCACGTTTCGCGAGACGAGAACGCGAACGCTGCTCGGCATCCCCGGCCTGTCGAAGGTCGGCGTCGCGTCGTTCCGCAACGGCCAGCATCGCGCGCGCTATCTCGCCTATGCAGGCGCAACGACCCTGCCCGTCGAGGTGCACGAGACGGAAGCCGACCTGCTCGTGCGGTACTGCGGCGAGTAACGGCGGAGTACGTTCGGCATTCGCCCGGCGATGGCCGCACATCGTGCGACCGTTCGCTCGAATGTCGCCAAGCCACTACGCCTGTATCGCATAGATCCGATCGGTGACTTCCGTCTGGCCGATGCGGCTCGTTTCGATACCCGCCAGTTGCCAGCCGTTGTGCTCATAGAAGCCGATCGCGCGTTCGTTGCCCTCCAGCACTGTCAGGTGAACCTTGTCCACGCCGAGCGTGCGCGTCCATGCGCGAACGGCTTCGATCATGCGCTTGCCCGTGCCGCTTCCGTGGTGCGAAGGATGGACGTGCAGGCAGTCGAGCAGCACGCCAAGCACCGGATCGACCGGGTGCTCGGCACTGACGAAGCCCACGGGTTCGCCATCGAACTCGGCGATCAGCACGAGGCCCCACTCCTTTTCATTGCGATCGAGATACTGCCGCCACCGGGTTGCGTGTTCCGTCGGCACCTCGTCGGACAGGTAGGCCGTCGGCAGGATGTGGGCGTATGCGGTTTGCCAGCTCAGCGTGTGCAGGCGAGCGATGTGGTTTGCGTCTTGCGCGGTCGCGGCACGCAGCGTGGCCCGGGTTGCCGGCATCGGTGGTCACTCCTTCTGTTTGTTCTCTCGATCGGGACGTCTCGTCGCAAATATACCGTGCGTTACGGCATGCAAAACTCAACGTCGCCACGCTCGAACGATATTGTGTTGGTCTGACCCGGGACGACGGAAAAACGAACCTTGGGGGAATCAAACGATGCGACGCCTGTCGGGAACGATCGGATTTGCGATCGCGGGCGTTCGCATCCTTCACGTCTGACGCGATCAGGTCGGCGCCTGCCCGTCAGGCATCGCTGCAACTCGTTGCCAGTGCAACGGGATGCAGGCAAAAAAAATCCCGACACCGTCATTGGTTATCGGGATCGAACGGCCCTGCAAAGCATGAGGGCACGAGGAAGTCGACACATTACACTAATGTAAGACTGTTGCGCGTTGTCGATTCATGCCAAATCCCTGTCTCATTCCGCCACTCAGGCGACAAAAGGCGGCCATGAACGAAAAAAGCCTGCTCACGCGGAACGTGAGCAGGCAAGAAAACGGATCAGCATTCGAGGCACGAGGGCTGTCCAGGGAAGATAACGGCACGGAACGCACGAACCTTAGCGGGAAACGGAAACTTCGCAACATCAGGTCGACCGGATACGGCCATACAATCTCGCGTCGAAGCTGCTTTGATGGAAACCGGCGACGCAGTGACAATGTCCTGTCGCTCCCAGCCTTGGCGTTCCGCCAATCGTTCGCTGTACGCCCCGGCTTGCGAGTAGCGGAGCGTCAGGTCGTTTAATCGGCCGTGTATGGCAAACTTCGGCTCCGAATCTACGCAGCGCGCACTCTTTATTGCAGGGGAATCATGTACGTCTTGATCTATATCGCAGCAGTCGCTGTCGCGAACCTGATGGTCGCTCATTTCGGACCGGCTGCTACACCGATCATCGCGTTCCTTCTGATCGGACTCGACCTCGCGATTCGAGACCGGCTCCACCTGGACTGGCGCGGCCGCGCACTTTGGTCACGGATGTTTGCGTTGATCGCGGCCGCCGGCGTCGTCAGTTACGCGCTCAATCCCGCCGCCAAGGAAATTGCCCTCGCATCTCTGGTGGCGTTCGGCTCGGCAGCCGTAGCAAGTGCGATCGTGTTTCAGCTCGCACGCCGCTTCCCGATACTGGCGCGTGCAAATGGCGCGAACGTCGCGGGTGCGGCGGTCGACTCCATCATCTTTCCGCTTATTGCGTTCGGGACTGTGTTTCCGACGATCGCGGCGTTGCAGTTCGTCGCCAAGGTAGCTGGCGGCGCTTTGTGGTCGTGGCTGGTTTTTCGAAACGCTCGAACGGTTCAGGCGGGCATCGCGAGCAACGTGGTCGATCGTTAAGAACGCGTTGACTGTATGCCAACCTTGTTCGTGGCCGAGTTAGCCGGCGTTTCGTTTCAGCTCGCGGTGGCGTTTCCCGCTTCGACCAAGTCCATTCGGGAATGACAAAACAAAAACGGCACTGTCATTTTGGACAGTGCCGTTTCCAACTACTTGTACCGCCTGGAATTCGGTGGGGTGGCGGATGGGACGCCAACCCACGACGACGGAATCACAATCCTTGCGCATTTTTCACGCATTTCAATGAGTGACGACGAGTCATTGAAATGTGCAGCCCCGTCAGCGCCTTGCCTGTCATGGCGCCCTTCACCCATCTTCCAGACAACTTACCTTATCGCACGGCAACCTGGAATCCTCGACAACTGTCAGGCCAAGCACAGCCCCCGACTCTATTCGCTCAAGGTCTACCGGACTTGACGGCTCGCGGTGGGTCCATTCCGGTTGGACATCAACACTACTTGGCGTCAGACGCACCAACCCACTGGAAGCCGAGACCGGTTATCCCGCTCACGAGGCTCTGGAAATCCTGATAGCCGGGCGTGCCAAGGTCGGGCTCAAGCCAGAACGGATGGAAGAAGAAGGATGCAAAACCATCCCGGACCGTTAGCGCGTACTGCGCATTCGTATAGAGATCCTGCCACGTGTACGACAGACACGAGTATGGATCGATATTGCATATGTTGTATTCGACGTTCCCAAGGTTCTCAGGCAGCACCCGTTGCCCGTAATAGTCGGTATTGATGATATACGGGAAGAACTGGCCAACTGAAAAGTCGTGATTCGGCGCGGTCGAATTCAGGTTCGGCTGATCTGACGTGTAGTAGACGACTCGCTGGTAGGTCGTCTTGAACAGCGGCGGAACGGCCTTGATCGAAAGGGGTGAAGACTGGTAGTGCGGCGCCTCCCACGCGAAGGGAACATAGCCATTCGACGAAAATTCCTGCAGGCCTGCGCTCAGACGAGCCGATGCCCATTGTGTTGAATCTTCGTCCACGGGGCGGTTCTGCGTGGCAAGCCAGAACTCGTAGTCATTGCCGCTCACCGCGTTGTCGATATTCGGCGTCGAATTGTACTGATGCGTGTAGCCGTGCATCAGGATCTTGCCGCCCCGGGCCAGTGCGTAATTGAGTGCCTGCTTCAGACCGGTCGCCTGCGCGAGGTGTACGGTCAGCGGCACGCCGTTGTTATAGGCGCCGAGCGGGTCTTCGTACCGCGGAATGGTAGCAATCGAAAACGGAATGTGCTTCGCATACATGTAGTCGGTCAGCGTCTTCATCGACGACGTGGTCGTGAACGCGTTGACGTCTTCAAGACGCACCATCGCGCGATGCAGCACCGGCTGGTTGGTCCCGAGAATGTCGTGCAGCAGATCACAAATCACCAGGTACCGGTCGCGTGGCCCGATGTACGAGAACGGCATGTCGGCGAAGTACCAGAAATTGCCTGCGCGCATCACGTACGGCGCCTGCGCACCCGTCTGACTGTTCTTGATGGTGACAAGTACACTGGCCTTTGTTGCGTCGGACACCGCAGTGACGCCAATGTCGGGATCCGCACTAACCACGCCGGTGCTGGCGTTAAACGCATAGTACTTGACCATGCTCATGTTCTTGTAAAGCACCGTGTCGAAGAAGTTCGGATTCGGGTTGCTGCTCGTTGGCGTGTTGGCCAGTCCACTTATTCCGGTGAAGGTGAATCCATAGCGGGCCGTGAAGTTGTACGACGGATCCCATGCGACTTCCCACAGGTTGTTCTTGAACCAGACCACCGTCTTTGACGTCTTCACGACGTCCGCGAGAAATGCGGACGGAATGGTGTTGTTGTAATAGTCACCCAGATAGAAAGTCGCCTGATACGTTTCGATAGTTCCGGCCGTATAGCTGTCGACGGGTGCAAGCGTGACATTGGTGTTGAAATGGCCAAGCAGGTTGCGCAGCATGATCGCGTAAGCCAGACCGAGCTTCGAGTACGCGTCGTTCGGTGGGGCATCATAGAGCACCAGGATTTTCGCCGTGGTGGTCTGCGCGAGCACGGAGGACGGCATCTGGGCAAATGCGAACCCGAGAACCAGCACCCACGCGAGAATGAGCTTCTTCATTGTCATCTCCTTCGCGCCTAGTCGCGCCGAAAGTTGCCGTTGCTCAGGCGATGCTTGCCTTCCTTGAAATTCGGTCCCATACCGTGCTCGCGCTCGGCATGGCGTTTCCCCTCTTCCGACATCCCTGGCACAACCTCGGTCGCGACGGCCGTGCGCGGTGGAGGCTCGACGCGCGTGTGTGGGACGGAAGCACTCGGGAGTCCGGCGCTCCAAACAGGGCCCATCAATGCAATCGCGGACGAAATCGCGGCGCACGCCGCAGCAACCTTGAGCGAGGCTTTCATTAAAAAACTCCTTTCACTGACCTCTGACTGAAAACTGGCGTGTGCGATTAGGGCGAACGCCTCGTGTGCGCCTTGAGTGTCAGGAAGACGTAGTCCGAAGAGGTATGCCTGCCTGATTCAACCTCATACGAATTGCTCCACGCATCGACACTTGCCCGACGACGGAACCTTCCGTTGCGTCGGTCACGATCGCCCCGACTGTGAAGACCGCCACTGCACCGGAAGCAGACGACAACAGATACGCATGTCGACAGTGCAGCCGCAGCCTCGCCTGATCGCTACATCCACCACGCATGCATTAACAGTGCCAGGCGCCGTTCCACCAAAGCGGGCCGGTAACAGCCGAAATTGGAAAGCCTGGGAAGGCAAGAAAAACGTTACGTCGAAGAAACGCAGGGTGACGATGTGTCGTGGCACCGGCTCCAAGGTTCATCGGTGCCTGTCGCGGAATGAAGCAATGCGTTGCGACTCAACGTTCGTTATCAGGCGGGCGACGTGAAAAATGCTATGGATCACGAATTTTTATTTCTCGACTGAATGCCCGGACGTTTCGAACCTGAGACGGCGTGCTGCCGGACAACGACGGTCCCCTCTCGATACTCCGGCCGCCTTGTCAGATCCCAGCCGACATACGCCTGCGGGCCGGCGAACTTATCCCAAAGGGCGAAAATTTCGCCGAAGAACGTCGCCAGATAGCCCAATACGATCTTCTTGATATCGCTTATCGGGTTCGGCAAAGTCCACAGCGATTGGAACTGGGGTGCCGCAACTCGACGTCACGAAGGAACTGAATCACATGCTTGGCAAGGCAGTCGTCGAAAGAGAAACGCGCGGCGGCGGCAACGAATACGTGTATTGGCTCGCCGGCCGCGCGCCAGCGCCGGCGCCAATCAATTCGCTTGTCGATGCTGAAGCCGAGGCGACCTACGCGGCAGAGCAACGGCCGCTCGACGTGGCTCAGGTGGCGCTTGCGCACCAACCCGTCGCCGCCAACTTCTCGTGCGTCGCAAGCCCGGTACTGCCAGACGACATCACCGATGACGTTGTCGACGCCGAGATTCGAGTGTGCGACCTGCTGGAGGTCATCAAGACGTTGACGGCCGAGCGCGACGCCGCGGTAGTCAAGGCTGAGGCACGCGAATGCAGCGACGCTCGAAGCGCGCATTGACGAACTGACGCTCGGCCCAGTCGGCGTACGCGCACCACCATTCGTGACCATCGGCAGGTATTGCAAACCGAAGCGTCACGCATCGCTGGAGAAAGCACAGAAGCGCGGCAGCGCTCTTGTGCACAGCGAAAAGGAATCCGAGGTGCTTGTGCTCGAACCGGTTGCCCGGACCGTGAGAGGAACGGAGTGGCTGTCTCGTTGAATGAACTGAACACGACGACGCCATTTGGCTGGCCTTCGAACGCCGCCATGTGAGGCGGGTATTGCGCCCGCCTCCACTTCGTACCGAGAATTGCTCCCGGTCACATATTACCCAGCGTGCTCCCGAACTCCATTATGGATGACACGGACCATTATTTAACAGAGTTTCTATCGTCGGGTAAATCGGCGTGATCACGTTAGCCAGCCCGAGAGCGGACTTATCATTCAGATACTCTTTCTCACTAGCGTACGCGCAATAATACAAATTCGACACATACTTGTAATAGTACTTCGGCACCCCATTTGTGATTACCGCAAACTGCCCATTAAAATTCGGCTCAGGAGTATAGTAATTATTCCCTGAAACACTTGCATTGATAATTGGACCAGCCACATCAAACATCGCTCGCTGCGTATTGGGGAGCCAATGACTTCCCTGGGCATTTGCATCGACGCCCCAGAAATAGCTATCGATCCCGATGACCCTTTGGAGCCCGCAGGATTGGGTACAACTGTTCGCCGACTCCAGTAGCGAAAAGTAGTTCTTCATCTGTTGTGCCAGCGTATTGTCACTACTCGTCGATGGAGTCGACGAGCCAGGTTGAAATCCTTGTGCAACAATCACTATGGCCTTCTTCATACCTAGTTGGTCCAGGTGCGATCGCAATTGCGTCAGATATGGAGAAACCGTGTTTGTGACGAACGACGGGTCGTTGTTCCAATTATAGACATCGAAACCGACCCAATCCACGTTACCAGGGATATCTCGCTCTGACATGGAAAGTGACGAGGGGCATGACGAACTTACGTAACAATTGCTGTTGTACACGACATATGTTGGAATCCCGGGAAACCGAGCATTTATTTTTGAAATGATCAACTCAAGCGAGCTCTTCGAGACATTTGCGACCGTCGGCTCATCATAAATATAGAGTGCGAGAATCTTGTCTCTATAACCGTCAATTACTTGCTGGCCCAAAGTGTTGATAGCGCCATCCAAATCACTTACGGGGGTGCCACCGTTGCCGATCAACCTCGACCAGACACTAATGATTGCCTTGGTTTGATACATAGAGTCTCTACCGCGCACCGACACGAATTGCTCAGGCGTGACATGGACGCCATTCAGCTTGTTGTAGGCTGAGTTACTTCCGTCCATCTCGCTCATATACGTGTTCTGTAAATTTTGCGAATCCGACGCAGTGACCGTGGAAAACGAGGAAACAAAGCGTGCCGTGCCAGCCGACGCCGCGCATGGGCAAATCGCAATTACAGAAGCCAGCAATGCAGACAATTTAAAGTATTTCACGAAGGAAGATAAACTCATCGAAATTTCTCCATTTTTGTTCGCATTCTCGATTGACATCACTTCGACATGCCGCACCGCATACATGTGCGCAACAATCTAATGCGTGCCATGTTGGCCATGGGAATATGGCACGCAGATTGTTTCGATATTAATCGTAGCACGATCACCTCCCCAAAGCCCCGCAAATTCCGGTGCCTCGGTTGCGCGGCTTCTTTTATGGAGGGCTGGCATGGCGCCCGTTTTTTAATACTCCGACATTTATGAACGTTCAGGGTGTGTACAACAGCTTCGATTTCTGCTGCGGTCATCGGCGGCGATGATCAGGGCGCATACGCGGTATGCCGCCCCTCGCGCGAGCACTGGCTTCGAAGGGGCTGGCAAATACCGCGTGACCGGCTTTGAAGAGCCGGTCGGCACGGTAATCGCGCGCAGCGGCGCATTCGCTGTTGCAGATCCGCGCCCGGGCATGCGCCGCGAGCGCGGCGACGCATACCTCACTGGCGGCCACCATGGCGTCGTCGGCTGGGAGCAACACAGCGGCGCTGTGTCGGCGGCCGCCGGCCACGACAACGGCCGCTGGTCCGTTGCGGATCCTCGGCTGCCCGCGGCAAACGAGAAAACTGTCGCTGTGATGCAGGCTCTCGACGGCATGCGGCATCGACCGTTCACGACGCTGGAACTGGCAGTGCTGCAGGCGCTCGCCGAGCCGGAAGAACAACTCGAGCTCGACGGCCTGTCCGATCAGGCGTGACGCGAGAGCATCGGC
This sequence comes from Burkholderia lata, assembly GCF_902499335.1. Classification (GTDB taxonomy): domain Bacteria; phylum Pseudomonadota; class Gammaproteobacteria; order Burkholderiales; family Burkholderiaceae; genus Burkholderia; species Burkholderia lata_B. Next base: position 652,293 of record NZ_CABVQK010000002.1, read on the forward strand.
AACGCTGTGCCGCCGAACGCCGCACGGGCGATCGGCGAAGCGATGGCCACGACGCTGCTACTCGCTGAATCCAGTGAGACGTTCAAGTTGTCGTCGACGCCGGTGTAGGTACGCCAGATCGCCATCGCGCTGGCGCTGCCCCCTGCTGCCTGACCACTGAGGACCACACCATGACCACCCAAAACGAAAAGAGTCCCGCTCCCGAACAGGCGAGCGAGGCGGCGACTCAGCGGCCGAGTACGGAAAACCCGACTGCCGAAGACATTTTCGATGGAAAGATCGAATTTCTCGACCTATCGTGGCCCCAGGTCGACCGCAAGGCCGGTCACATTCGAGTGAAACGCGCGAAGCAGCGCGGCGAAGTAATCGAACAGGTCACAATCACGCCGCCGCTCGCGGCGCTGCTCGATCGGCTGGAGGCGATCCGCGGCGACAAAGAATGCCCGTATGTGTTCACGACGAAATTCGGCACACACTACACGCGCGACGGCTTCAAGGGGTTCTGGGGGAAATTGATGAACGAGGCTATCGAGTCGAAAGTCATCGCCGGCCGATTCACGTTCCATGACCTGCGTGCATATTACCCGCCCCCGCATAAGAGCGAGCGTGGCGCTCTTCCCGATCTTCACGCGAATCCAGCGACCACTGCGCGCGTCTACGATCGAAATAAAATCGTGAAGCGGAAGACGCTTTAAATTCCATTTTGTGGAATTCCAAAACAAAAACGGCACTGTCTTTTGGGACAGTGCCGTTTCTAACTGCTTGAATTCTTTGGGGTGGCTGATGGGACTCGAACCCACGACGACAGGAATCACAATCCTGGACTCTACCAACTGAGCTACAGCCACCACTGTTACTGCTTTTTGTTCTTCGCTGCTTTTGTGTTTCAGCAGCGAAGAACAAGATTATACGAACACTTTTGAATCTTGCAAAGCTTTTTTTTCAAAAACTTCTTCGGCCTCGTTCAGATACGCGCGCGCCTCGTCGAACACGGCCAGATCGGCGCGCGCAAGCTTCTTGTTGTCGGACAGCACGCGACGCCAGCCGCGTGCGCCGGGCATGCCGCGATACAGTCCGAGCGCGTGCCGCACGATCGCGCCGAGGTAGGTCCCGCGCTTCAGTTCGGCCGCGCAGTATTCGATCAGCTTCGCCTCGGCCTCTTCGCGCGTCGGCACCGCTGCGGTCGATCCGTAGAAGCGCGTGTCGACCTCCGCAAGCACATACGGGTTGTGATACGCCTCGCGGCCCAGCATCACACCGTCGACATGTTCGAGATGCTGCGCGACTTCGTCGAGCGTCGTGATGCCACCGTTGATGACGATCTCGAGCGACGGAAAATCGCGCTTCAACTGATACGCATAGTCGTACTTGAGCGGCGGGATCTCGCGATTCTCCTTCGGCGACAGCCCCTTCAGGATCGCATTGCGCGCATGCACGACGAACGTTTTGCAGCCGGCCTCAGCCACCGTGCCGACGAAGTCGCGCACGAACGCGTAGTCCTCGACCGCGTCGACACCAATCCGGTGCTTGACCGTGACCGGCACCGACACCGCATCGCTCATCGCCTTCACGCAGTCGGCGACCAGTTGCGGCTCGTTCATCAGGCACGCGCCGAACGCGCCGCGCTGCACACGCTCGGACGGGCATCCGCAATTCAGGTTGATTTCGTCGTAGCCCCACTGCTCGCCGAGCTTCGCGGCACGCGCGAGATCGTCGCGCTCACTGCCACCCAACTGCAGCGCGACCGGCGATTCGTTCGGCGTGAACGCGAGGTGTCGCTGGGCATCGCCGAACAGCAGCGCGCCCGTCGTGATCATCTCCGTATACAGCCACGTGTCGCGCGTCAGCGTACGGTGGAACGACCGGCAATGGCGGTCAGTCCAGTCGAGCATGGGCGCGACGGATACGCGGCGGGGAGGAAGCGAGGACGGTACGGACATGGATTTCGGGCAACAGGCCAGGCGGCGCGGAAACAACCCGGTATTTTACCGCAAGACGGGCCGTGCCTGCCCGGCACGCGCGCTACCCCTCGCCCAGCTCCGCATCGACCGCCCGCCGCGCCTCGTCGAGCACGCGTTCGATCACGCGTCGTTCGGTCAGCAGTATCCCGTCGACCTTGACGAGTCGCCAGTCGATCCGCACGGCCTCACCCTGCAGCACACGGTAATGCGCATGCTCGCCGTCCCAGACCTGCTCGGTCTTCACCTCGATCTCGAAGCCGCGGTACGGCTCGCTGAAATCGCCGAGGTCGCTGCCTCTCGGTTCCATCGCACGCTCCGTGGCGATGCAGCGCCGGCCGCCCAGGCGGCCCGGCGCCGTGCGCTCAATCGTATTCGTCGGATAAAAAGGATTTGCCATCGGCCGTCAGGTCGACCCGGTCGGCCGCCGCCTGGTAGATCAGCCCCTCGTTCAGCAACGCGTAGACGACGTCGTCGAACGCGGCGGGAACCGGCCGGCTTTCACCGAACTGGTCGATCCACTTCAGCGCCTCGATGGCTTCGGGGGAAAGGATGGGGGTCATGCGTTGGCCTCCGGCATCGGTGTCGCTCCATCCTAGCACTTCATCCGGATGTCGAATACCAAGGCAAACGCGCTGCGCAAATGCCGGGCGGCGCCAACGGGCAGGTTGCCCGCGGCGGCGCACCGGTGCAGGACACGCGGGCTCAGAGGCGCGCGATCGATACTTCGGTCGATTTCACGAGCGCGACGACTTCCGCGCCGACCTTCAGTTCGAGTTCGTCGACCGAACGGGTCGTGATCACCGACGTGACGATGCCGAACGGCGTCTCGACGTCGACCTCGGAGACCACGGATCCGCGAATGATCTCCTTGACCTTGCCCTTGAACTGGTTACGTACGTTGATTGCAGTGATGCTCATCAGGTTGATCGCTCCGAAGAAAAAAATCTCAGAACGGGCGGCCGCTGCCGCCCGGATTTAAACGGCCCAGCGGATCTGCCCGACCGGTCGAACGTTGTCTGCGTCATGCACCGCGCCCTCGTCGGCCACACCAGGCCCGCCGGCAAGCACGCGTTTCAGCACGCGATCCTCCAGCGACGCAAACGCGGCCGATGCGCGGGCGCGCGGCCGGTCGAGCGGCACCGGCTGATCCAGCGCCACACGCCCTTGCTCGATGAGCAGGATGCGGTCGCCAAGCGCAACGGCCTCCTGCACGTCGTGCGTGACGAGCAGCGCGGTGAACCGATGTTCGCGCCACAACCGCTCGATCAGCGCATGCATCTCGATGCGGGTCAGCGCGTCGAGCGCGCCGAGCGGCTCGTCGAGCAACAGCAGTTGCGGCCGGTGCACGAGTGCGCGGGCCAGTGCGACACGCTGCCGCTGGCCGCCCGACAGTTGCGCGGGCCAGTCGTTCGCACGCTCCAGCAGGCCGACTTCATCGAGCACCGCGCGTGCCTGGTCGCGCGCGCCGCGCCCGAGGCCCAGCATCACGTTCTGCAGCACGGTCTTCCATGGCAGCAGGCGCGCATCCTGGTACATGATCCGCGTATCGAGCACGCCGCCGCCCTCGCCGCGCGTCACGAGCGCACCGCTGCTCGGCTGCTCGAGCCCGGCAACGAGACGCAGCAGCGTCGACTTGCCGCAGCCGCTGCGGCCGACGATCGCGACGAAACTGCCGCGCGCGATGCCGAGCTCCACGTTGTCGAGCACCGTGCGTGCGCCGAAGCGCTTGCTGACGCCCGACAGCGTGACCGCATCGTCGGGTACCGGGCTGCCTGCCCGCCGCCGCGCGAGCGGAACGACGGATGCGCCGCCGTCACGGTCGAGGATCGCCGCGTCCCGTGCGTCGCCGTCCGCGACGCGCGCCTGCGCAAGTTCAGCCTCGAGGTCTGCGCCGGCGAGCGGGCCGTAGGCGGCCGCCGAAGTCGTCGCATTCATGCTTTTGCTCCTGATTGATAAGCGGGGTGCCAGCGCAGCGTCACGCGCTCGAGCCATTTCGCCAGCACGTCGGCCAGCTTGCCGAGCACCGCGTACAGCAGGATGCCGACCACCACCACGTCGGTTTGCAGGAATTCACGTGCGTTCATCGTCATGTAGCCGATGCCCGATTGCGCGGAAATCGTTTCCGCGACGATCAGCATCACCCACATCAACCCGAGCGCGAAGCGCACGCCGACGAGGATCGACGGCAACGCACCGGGCAGGATCACGTCGCGGTACAGCGCAAAACCGCGCACGCCGTAGCTCTTCGCCATCTCGATCAAGTTCGCGTCGACCGAGCGGATCCCGTGGTACGTATTGATGTAGACCGGGAAGAACACCCCGAGCGCAACGAGGAACAGCTTCGCCTTCTCGTCGATGCCGAACCACAAGATCACGAGCGGAATCATCGCGAGCGCCGGGATGTTGCGGATCATCTGGATCGTCGAATCGAGCGCGACCTCGGCCGCCTTCGACAAACCGGTTGCGAGCCCCAGCGCGAGGCCGACGCCGCCACCGATCGCGAAACCGAACAGCGCGCGCCAGGTGCTGACTTTCACGTTCGCCCACATTTCGCCCGACGTCACGAGCGACCAGGCCGCTCGGACGACCGCCACGGGCTCGGGCAGCACGCGGGTCGACAGCCAGCCGATGCGCGCGCCGACCTCCCATGCCGCCAGCAGCGCGAGCGGCACGAGCCACGGCGCAATGCCGCGCCATGCGCGGGCGGCCACGGCCGCACCCGTCGTCGACGTTTTCGTTGTCATCGCAGGCCTCCTGTCGCTCAGCTCTGGGCCGCTTTCGGCAGATAGCTGTTGCCGACGATCTCGCCGAACGGGCCCGACAGCGGGCCGGTCGCCTTCGCCGCGCCGTTGCCCTTGATCAGCGGGAACACGAGTTCCGCGAAACGGTACGACTCCTCCAGGTGCGGATAGCCGGACAGGATGAAGGTTTCGATGCCGAGATCCGCGTATTCGCGCATGCGCTCCGCGACCTGCTCCGGATTGCCGACGAGCGCGGTGCCCGCACCGCCGCGCACGAGGCCGACGCCGGCCCACAGGTTCGGATACACCTCCAGCGCCTCGCGGCCGCCGCGCTTGCCGCCGTGCAGCGCGGCCATCCGGCGCTGGCCTTCCGAATCCATGTTCGCGAACGCCTTCTGCGCGCGTGCGATGGTTTCGTCGTCGAGGCGGCTGATCAGGCGCTCCGCGTCACGCCATGCTTCGTCCTCGGTCTCACGCACGATCACGTGCAGACGGATGCCGAACTTGATCTTGCGGCCGCGGGATTCCGCGCGCGCACGAATATCGGCGATCTTCTTCGCGACGGCCTCGGGCGGCTCGCCCCAGGTCAGGTAGGTGTCGATGTGATCGGCCGCGATCTCATGCGCGGCCGGAGACGAGCCGCCGAACCACAGCGGCGGATGCGGACGCTGCACGGGCGGATACAGCGCCTTGCCGCCCTTCGACTGCAGATGCTTGCCGATGTAGTCGAACCCGCCGTTGTCGTGCGACGCGGACAGCAGCCCGCGCCAGATGTTCAGGAAGTCGTCGGTGATTTCGTAGCGCGTGTCGTGATCCGCGAACAGGCCGTCGCCTTCGAGTTCGGCGGCATCGCCGCCCGTCACGACGTTGATCAGCAGGCGGCCGCCCGACAGGCGGTCGAACGTCGCGGCCATCCGCGCCGACAGCCCCGGCGATGCGATGCCGGGACGGATCGCGACCAGGAATTTCAGGCGCTGCGTCGCCGGGATGAGGCTCGACGCAACGACCCACGCATCCTCGCAGGAACGGCCGGTCGGCAGCAGCACACCCTCGTAGCCGAGCGTATCGGCCGCAACCGCGACCTGCTTGAAGTAATCGTAATCCGCGGCGCGCGCACCTTCGGCCGTGCCGAGATAGCGGCTGTCGCCGTGCGTGGGGATAAACCAGAACACATTCATCTGCTGCTCCTGCTTGACTGTCCTTGCCGGAATTTGAAAAAACACCGCCCTGCTCGCGTCGCGGATCAGCGGCGCATGCATGGTGTGCGTTCGAATCGGGATGGCTCGCCGGTCAGGCCGTGCAGCGGGCGAGGACGCGATTGCACGGCTGTTTCTGGGAAATCAGTCTAGGGATCGGTGCAGGGCTTTGGAACGATTTTTTTTAGCTTAGGTTTTCCGCTTTCGTGATTAGCACGACGCTGGAGCGAATATCGCGGCGGGCGGGCCCTATAATGACGCACCTATCCGAATAACTCCGCGCGGACGGCCCCGGCCGTGCGTGCCTGCGGTGCACTCATCGATGCAGAAAGTCATCCTGCCATTCCTGTCCGGCTTCCTGGCCGCCCTGTTCTTCCGCGAAGCCACGCTCGCACTCCTTCATACGGCCGACCTGATCGCCGCAACCGGCTTCTCCACGCAGCCGTTCGCGCCGCTCGGCATTCCTGAATTTGTCGCGAATGCGCTGATCAGTGCGTGCTGCGCGATCCCGATGGCGTGGCTGCTGCGCGTCTCGCCGGAACGCGAGGCGTCGTGGATCGGTGCGCTGGTATTCGGCGGCATCGTGCTCACGGCCGCCCGCGTGTTCGCGATCGATCCGCTGCGCGGCATCTGGCCGTCGGGCAACATGATGCCCGTGCTCGCGGCCGGCTTCGCGGCGAATGCCGTATGGGGCTTCGGCGCGCTCGTGTTCATGCGTGCGTTCATGTCGGACGACGCAGGCGACGAGTAACGCGCGCGCAAGCGTTACGCGCCTCGGCCGTCAACCGGCCGACATCCATGAAAAAGGCCGCCTGCATGTGCAGGCGGCCTTTTCGTTTCCAGCTCGTGCGTCGGTCAGTCCTGCAGATTCCGCAGCGGATGCGTGTCGGGCGTCCACGGGCTGTCGAACATCGCGAGCACGTCCGCGCGATCGATATCGGCGGACGACTTGAAGCGCCAGGCCGGCTGGTGGTCCTTGTCGACGATCAATGCGCGCACGCCTTCGATCACGTCGCCGCGCGCAAATGTCGAGCGCGTGAGATCGAGATCGCGCCGCAGGCAGTCGGCCATCGTCGCGCCGCGTGCACGTTCGACGACTTCCAGCGACACGGCCATCGACAACGGCGACAACTGTTCGCGCATCGCATGGGTCGCCTTCTCGATCCATCCGTCGACGGCCGCGCAATCCTGCTCGGCGTCGAGCGAAGCGAGGATCGCGCCGATGTCCGGCTGCGCGAAATGCCGGTCGATCCCGGCACGCGCGTCGGCCAGCGCCGACGTGTCGGGGGTCGGCACGACCTTGTGTGCGGCGGCCGCATCGGTCACGCACGCGACGGCCTGCTCGCCGGTGTCGATGCGCGCGCTGCGCAGCGTATCGAGCAGCGCCGGCAATGCGGCATCGGGCAGATAGACGTCGGCGAGCTGCGCGTACAGCGCGCCGGCCGCGTCGAGCGTCGCGCCGGTCACGGCGAGATAGCGGCCGATCGCACCGGGCGTGCGCGCGAGGAACCAGCTCATCCCGACGTCGGGGAACAGGCCGATACGCGTTTCCGGCATTGCCATCTTCGTCGAATCGGTCACGACGCGCAGGCCGCCCGTATGCCGCGCCGCCTGCGAAATCCCCATGCCGCCGCCCATCACGACGCCGTGCATCAGCGCGATGTAAGGCTTCGGATACGCGAAGATCGTGTGGTTCAGCGTGTATTCCTCGATGAAGAACGTGTCGACCGCATCGCGGTCGCCGCGCTGCCACGCATCGTGGAAGAAGCGCACGTCGCCGCCCGCGCAGAACGCGCGCGGATGCGGGCTGTGTACGACGACCGCGACGACCTCCGGATCGTCGCGCCACGCGTCGAGCGCCTGCTGCATCAGCCGGATCATGCCGACCGACAGCGCGTTCAGCGCCTTCGGCCGGTTCAGTTCGAGAAAGCCGATGCGGTTCGCGACATACGCGCGTACGTCGGGCTGGGCGGATTCGGCGGAAACGACAGCGGAATTGGGATCGGTCATGAGGTCATCCGGCAAATGGCAGTCGCACGCTCAGTGCGCCTGCATCTTCGAAAACAGGTTCAATACCACGACGCCGGAGATGATCAGGCCAAGGCCGATCACGGCCGGCAGGTCCGGCACCTGGCGATAGAGCAGCATCGCGACGAGCGTGATCAGCACGATGCCGGCGCCCGACCAGACTGCATAGATGATGCCGACAGGCATTGTGCGCAACGTGAGCGAGAGGCAGTAGAACGCGATGCCGTAGCCGGCAACGACGAGCAGCGACGGCCAGAGACGCGTGAAGCCATCCGCCGCGCGCAGCGCGGACGTGCCGATCACTTCCGCGACGATCGCGATCGCGAGCCATGCGTAACCGGGCAGTTGCATCGCTCAGCTCCTTGCGAGGGCCAGCACGGCGTAATCGTGGCCGAGCTCCGCACACAGCGCCTCGACGACGAATTCGTGGTCCGCGCGCTGCGGCAGCCCCGATGCAGTGATCGAGCCGATCACGCCGGCACCGGCAACGGTCAGCGGAAACGAGCCGCCGTGCGGCGAATATTCGGCGATCGGCAGCCCGTGCTTGTCGGCGAGCGTCGCGCCGGCCTGCTGCATGCGCAGGCCGATGGCGTACGAACTACGGCGGAAATGCGCGACGACGTTGCGCTTGCGGCGCACCCAGTCGGCATTGTCGGGCGTGGCGCCAGCGAGCGCCGCGTAGAACAGCGGCTGGCCGAACGTGACGATGTCGATCGCGACCGCATGGCCACGCGACGTCGCGAGCGCATGCATCCGACTGCCGAGCGCCCACGCGCGGGCCGGGTCGAAATGGGGAAACACGAGCGCCTGTTCCTGCGCGCCGATCGATTGCAGATCGTGAGCGATGTCCATGAATCCGTCGATACAGTAATGAGAGTCGCAACGGTGCCGATGCGATCGCGCACGGCCCCGCTGCAGAAGAGACGAAACAAACCGCTCGATTCTAGCGCACGCACCCGCCGTACCGGCCCCACAAGCCGCGACAAGAAATTGTCAGAAAGCGCTTGCACGCATTCGGGATAACCCATATAATTCATTTCTTCGACGGACGCGGGGTGGAGCAGTCTGGCAGCTCGTCGGGCTCATAACCCGAAGGTCGTAGGTTCAAATCCTACCCCCGCAACCAACGTCCAGATTCATGCAAAAAGCCCGGCCCTGTGCCGGGCTTTTTGTTTTTCCGTCGTACTCCCCGCCCTCTTCGCGCGCCCGCACCTTCCGCTTCGTACGACACGCGGCCTGCACGCGCAGGCGTTCAAGAATGCCGCGCCCCGGTGATACACTCGCATCACCTCGTCCCTTCCACTCGACATGAAATTCTGCTCCGTCTGCGGTCACGAAGTCATCGCGCGCATTCCTCCGGGCGACAACCGCGAGCGCTTCGTCTGCGATCACTGCGGCACGATCCATTACCAGAATCCGCGCAACGTCGTCGGCACGGTCCCGGTCTGGGGCGATCAGATCCTGCTGTGCCGCCGCGCGATCGAACCGCGCTACGGGTTCTGGACGCTGCCCGCAGGCTTCATGGAAATGGGCGAGACGACGGCCGAAGCCGCCGCACGCGAAACGCTCGAGGAAGCCGGCGCGCGTGTCGAGGTGCAGAACCTGTTCACGCTGCTCAACGTGCCGCACGTGCACCAGGTTCACCTGTTCTACCTCGCGCGGCTCACCGATCCGGCGTTCGAGGCCGGCGAGGAAAGCCTCGAAGTGAAGCTGTTCGACGAAGCCGACATCCCGTGGGACGAGATCGCGTTCCCGACCGTCAGCCAGACCCTGCGATTCTTCTTCGCCGATCGCGCCGCGGGCGACTACGGCGTGCACACCGGCGATATCTTCCGCTCGCTGCGCAACGGCTGAGCCCCCGCCCCATGGTCCCCTGGCTCGGCCCGGACGATCCGTTTCCGCCCATCGAACGCGCGCTCGGCCCCGCGACCGGCGCGCCAGGGCTGCTCGCCGCGAGCGCCGACCTGTTGCCGTCGCGCCTCATCGACGCGTACCTGCGCGGCATCTTCCCGTGGTATTCGGACGGCCAGCCCGTGCTGTGGTGGAGCCCCGACCCGCGCATGATTCTCGTGCCGGCGGAATTCAAGGTGTCGCCGTCGCTGCGCAAGACGCTCAAGCGCGTACTGCGCGAGCCTGAATGGGAAGTGCGCGTCGACTACGACTTTCCGGGCGTGATGCGCGCGTGCGCGCAGGCGCCGCGCCGCGGACAGCGCGGCACGTGGATCACGGCCGAGATCATCGACGCGTACACGTCGCTCTACCGCTCCGGCAACGCACACAGCATCGAGACGTGGCACGACGGGCGACGCGTCGGCGGCCTGTACGGCGTGTCGTTCGGGCGGATGTTTTTCGGCGAATCGATGTATGCGGACGCGACCGACGCATCGAAAATCGCGCTGGCCACGCTCGTCGCACACCTTCGCGAGCAGGGGCTGGAAATGATAGACTGCCAGCAGAATACGTCGCATCTAGCGTCGCTCGGCGGCCGCGAGATCGCACGCAAGGCCTTTGTCGCTCACGTGCGCAGCGCGGTAGCCGAACCGCCGATTCCGTGGCAGTTCGACAAGCGCGTGCTCGCCGCGCTGACGGGCCGCGCCGAAACGGCGCCCCCCTCCGGGATCGAGCGCTAGCGCGGCACTCCCTCCCTGCAACGAGAGCTGCCCATGACTCACCCGACTGAGCTGCCGCTTTCACCGCTTTCGGCGCTGCAATTCTATGCAACGGCGCCCTATCCGTGCAGCTATCTGGACGGCCGCGTCGCGCGCTCGCAAGTCGCGACGCCGAGCCACCTGATCAACTCCGACATCTACACCGAGCTCGTCAAGGCCGGCTTCCGGCGTTCGGGCGTCTTCACGTATCGTCCGTACTGCGACGGCTGCCGTGCCTGCGTGCCGGTGCGCGTCCCGGTCGACGCGTTCGCGCCTTCCCGCACGCAGCGCCGGATGTGGAAGCGGCACCGCACGCTCGTCGCGACGGTTTCACCGCTGCACTACGACGAAGAGCACTACGCGCTCTACATGCGCTACCAGTCCGCGCGCCACGCCGGTGGCGGCATGGATCGCGACAGCCGCGACCAGTACGAGCAGTTCCTGCTGCAGAGCCGGATCAACTCGCGCCTCGTCGAATTCCGCGACCTCGACGCACCGGGCGGCGAGCCCGGCAAGCTGCGCATGGTCAGCATGATCGACATCCTCGGCGACGGGCTGTCGTCCGTCTACACGTTCTTCGAGCCGGACGACCAGCACACGAGCTACGGCACCTACAACATCCTGTGGCAGATCGAGCAGGCGAAGAGCCTCGGCCTGCCCTACGTGTACCTCGGCTACTGGATCCGCGAGAGCCCGAAGATGGCCTACAAGGCGAACTTCCACCCGCTCGAAGGGCTGATCGACGGCCGCTGGAAGATACTCGATCCGGAACGGATCGACCTGCCGCCCGTCGACGCGGCGCTGGCGCGCGCGCCGTTGCCGGGCGGGCATTCCGGCTCGGGCTGACGCGCGCCGCACGGGTAACGCAGCGAAGCGCGCCTCTGCCGCCCAACTCCCGGTAAAATAGCGGGTTGTCATTCATTCCGGCTGTCCGCCCTATTCCCGTGTTCAGTTCCCTCTATCCGCTGGCCCGCGCATCCCTGTTCAAAATGGATGCGGAAGACGCTCACCACCTCACGCTGCGCGCGCTCGGCGCGGCCGGCCGCACGGGCCTTGCCTGCGCGCTGTCGGCCCGTGTGCCCGACGCACCGCGCACCGTGATGGGGCTCACGTTCCGCAACCCGGTCGGCCTCGCGGCCGGCCTCGACAAGGACGGCGCGGCCATCGACGGCCTCGCGGCACTCGGCTTCGGCTTCATCGAGGTCGGTACGGTCACGCCGCGCCCGCAGCCCGGCAACCCGCGCCCGCGGATGTTCCGCCTGCCACAGGCCGAAGCGCTGATCAACCGGATGGGCTTCAACAACCACGGCGTCGACCAGTTCGTGAAGAACGTCCAGGCCGCCCGCTATCGCGGCATCCTCGGCCTGAACATCGGCAAGAACGCCGATACGCCGATCGAGCGCGCCGCCGAGGACTACCTGTACTGCCTCGAGCGCGTGTACCCGTTCGCGAGCTACGTGACGATCAACATCTCGTCGCCGAACACGAAGAACCTGCGCCAGCTGCAGGGCGCGGGCGAACTCGACGCGCTGCTCGCGGCGCTGAAGGACAAGCAGCAGCGCCTCGCCGACCTGCACGGCAAGCTCGTGCCGCTCGCACTGAAGATCGCGCCCGATCTCGACGACGAACAGGTCAAGGAAATCGGCGATACGCTGCTGCGCCACAAGATCGAGGCGGTCATCGCCACCAACACGACGCTGTCGCGCGCGGCCGTCCAGGGCCTGCCGCATGCGGACGAAGCCGGCGGCCTGTCGGGCCGCCCGGTGTTCGACGCGTCGAACGAGGTGATCCGCAAGCTGCACGCGCAAGTCGGCAGCGCGGTGCCGATCATCGGCGTCGGCGGCATCTTCTCGGGCGAGGACGCCCGCGCGAAGCTCGCGGCCGGCGCGTCGCTGGTCCAGCTCTATACCGGCTTCATCTACCGCGGCCCGGCGCTCGTCGCCGACTGCGTGAAGGCCATCGCCCGCGAACGCACCGCGTAATATAGGCATAAACAAACGATATTTAGATGTCGATTGCATTTTTGCTATCATCGACCTCGTTACCAGAATCAATGACCCGGACAGGGCAAGGAAACACACGATGAAATTTTCGCTGCTGAAGAAGCTGCTGGTTGCCGGCCTGATCGGCACGTCGTTCGCCGCCGCCACCGCGCATGCGGCCGATCTCCTCGACCAGGTGAAGCAACGCGGCACGCTGCGGGTCGGCCTCGAAGGCACGTTCCCGCCGTTCAACTCGAAGAACCCGCAAGGCGAACTCGTCGGCTTCGACGTCGACATCGCGAAGGCCGTGGCCGCGAAGCTCGGCGTGAAGGCGGAATTCGTGACGACCGAATGGAGCGGCATCATCGCGGGCCTGCAGGCCGGCAAGTTCGACGTGATCGCCAACCAGGTCGGCATCACCGACAAGCGCAAGGAAACGCTCGACTTCTCGCCGGCGTACACGTTCTCGTCCGCGCAGCTGATCCAGCGCAAGGACGACACGCGTGAATTCAAGTCGCTGGAAGACCTGAAGGGCAAGAAGCTCGGCGTCGCGCTCGGCACGAACTACATGGACATGGCGAAGTCGGTGCCCGGCATCGACGTGAAGACGTACCCGGGCGCGCCCGAGTACCTGCGCGATCTCGCGGCCGGCCGTCTCGACGCGGCGCTCAACGACCGCCTGATGCTCGCGTACCTGACGAAGAATTCGCAACTGCCGCTGCGCCCGGGCGCGAACGTCGGTTCGGCGAACCCGTCGGGCATCCCGTTCAAGAAGGGCAACCCGAAGTTCCAGAAGGCGATCGACGACGCGATGGCACAACTCCAGGCCAACGGCACGTTCACGAAGATCTCGGACAAGTGGTTCGGCATCGACGTGACGAAGCCGATCAAGTAAGCACGCCTGCATTTCCCGCCTGAAGGCGGGCCGGAAAGGGCGGCATCCGTGACGATGCCGCCCTTTGTTTTATTCGTCCGGTTTATGATTGCGCTTTCGCGCACGCATTCGATTCGTATTCCATGTCGACAACGTCCCTGCTCGTCCAATCGCTGCCGGTGCTCGCCCAAGGCGCCGTTCTGACCGTCAAGTTCGCCGTGCTGTCGATGGTGTTCGGCCTGCTTGGTGCCGTCGTGCTCGCGATGATGGGCATCCGGCAAAGCGAAGCGCTCGACGGCTTCGAACGCATCTGGGTCAACGCGCTCGCGTGGCTGGCACGCGCGTACGTGAGCCTGATGCGCGGCACGCCGCTGCTCGTGCAGATCTTCGTCATTTATTACGGGCTGCCGAGCCTCGGCATCTCGCTCGACCCGACGCCCGCCGGCGTCATCGCGCTGTCCGCGAACGTCGCGGCTTACATGTCGGAAAGCATGCGCGGCGCGATCAACGGGATCGCGCGCGGCCAGTGGCTCGCCTCGTACAGCCTCGGGCTGTCGTGGGGGCAGACGCTGCGCTACGTGATCGGTCCGCAGGCGCTGCGCATCGCGGTGCCGAGCCTGTCGAACAGCCTGATCAGCCTGATCAAGGACACGTCACTCGTGTCCGTGATCACCGTGACCGAACTGCTGCGCAGCGCGCAGGAAGTGATCGCGGCGACCTATCAGCCGCTACCGCTCTATCTCGCCGCCGCGGCCGTGTACTGGATCCTGTGCCAGATCCTCGAATGGGTGCAGCGCTGGTACGAAAAACGCCTGTCGCTGCCGTCGCGGCACTAAGCGCACGCCATCCGCCGGGCCGCACCCGCGTGCCCGGCTCCCGCCTTCCCGCTTACTCGCCCGAATAGCGCACGCCGAGTGCCGCGCGCGCGGCGTCGGTCATCGCAATCATCTGCCGAGAATGGTCGTGCGTCATGATCGGGCTTTCGGTCTTGCCCGCGCGCAGCAGGTCGCAGAAATGCGCGGTCTCGTAGTTCAGCCCGCCGCCGTCGACCGGTGCGTCGAGTTCGACGGTGCGCCCATCCGCATAGCGGATCGTCGCGCGCGCCGGGTTCCACCACTTCTCGTGAATCGTCACGTGGCCGCCGGCCGCGGCGATCAGCGCGTCGCCGCGCCCCATCACGTCGAGCCCGCAAAAAATCTGCGCGATCCCGCCGTTCGCATGCACGCTGTTCAGGCTGGCGAACAGGTCGACCCCGGTTGCGCCGACGCGGCCGAGCGTCTGCACATCGAGCGCCGCGCCGAGCCAGTCCACCGCGAGAAACGCCTCGTAGATCCCGATATCGAGCAGCGCACCGCCCGCGCGATCGAGGCGATAGACGGCATGGTCGTCCGGCACCGACGACGACGCGCACCCCGCCCGTACGAGCCGGATCTCGCCGATCGGATCGTCACGCAGGTGCGCGCGCAGCTGACGGTACAGCGGAAAGAACGGCGGCTTCATCGCTTCCATGAAGAGCTGCCCAGCGTCGCGTGCTGCACGCAGCACAGTGTCGAGCTGCGCCGCGTTCAGCGTCGCGGGTTTTTCGCACAGCACGGCCTTGCCGGCGGCAAGTGCGGCCAGCGTGTACTGCGCGTGACTGTCGTGAAGCGTCGCGATGTAGACCGCGTCGATATCGCTCGCGAGGAGTGCTTCGAGGCTTGCAGCAGGCGTACCGCCGTACGCGCCGCAAAAGTCTGCCGCAGCATCGGCGCGGCGGGCCCAGGCACCGGCGAGCGTGGCGCCCGGCACGTGTGCGAGGCTTTGCGCGAAGCGGCACGCGATACTGCCTGCGCCAATGATACCGAAGCGCACCTTGCGATGGTCGTTGTCGTTCATCCTGATCTTCCGTGTCGGTCGTATAACGGTGGCCGGCACGCTGCCGGCCGGCCGTCATGATAAACGGCCCGGCGGCACACGGATGAGCGACACACGCAGCGTCAGGCGCGCATGGGCACGTCGACGGAGAAATCGCGCGAGATCTCGTCGGCGCTGAAATCGATCAGCGCGAGCGAAGCGGCTTCGGCTTCGCGCGGATCGCGACGCTCGATCGCGTCGACCACACGCGCGTGCGCCTTCACCACGATCTCGTGCGCACCTTCCTTCTGCACGACACGCGGATTCACGAGGCGCACCGCACCGCGCACGATCGCCGCCATCTGCTGAAAGAACTGATTGCCGCTCGCCTGGACGATCCGCGTGTGCAGCAACTCGTCCGCGGTGTCGTAGCCGGGGTCTCCCGGCTGCAGCACCTTGAACGCATCGAACGCTTCGCGGATGCCCGCGATGTCCGCCGCTGTCGCACGCACCGCCGCCTGCGCGGTTGCGCGCGGTTCGATCAGCATCCGGAATTCGATGACGTCGCGCATGAACTGCGGATCGGGTTTCGCCCGAAATCGCCAGCTCACCACGTCTTCATCGATCATCCGCCAGTCGCGCATCGGCCGCACGCGCGTGCCGACTTTCGGACGCACGTCGAGCATGTCGCGCGCAAGCAACATCGACAACGCTTCCCGCATCACGGTGCGACTCACATCGAACTCTTTCGACAACACGTCCTGCGGCGGCAAGATGCCGCCGTACTTGTCCTCGACGATACCCGAGACAAGCCCATCCATCACTTTGGCGACCAGTGACCGGTCTTTGCCCTGCTCCATGACACCTCCCCGTGCGTCGATTTGCGAACACCTGCTCCGCAGTTCCGCCGGCCCTGGTTACGACTGTTCTTATGATCTATAAGTTGATGAGTTCGAGGATATTTCGCTATCTGGTAAACACCTGACAGGGTTATCCCTCTTTTTGACGGGGTGATTTATACGGCTAAAAATAAGGCCCGGGAAGCGCATTGCGCCTACCGGGCCCCGATTTCCACAAGATTTAAACATTCAGTCCATTACGGCGTGTGACACATCATTACGGACTGCTTGTCGTGTCTTTCAATTAGCCGAATAAACGATCGTTTCAACGCCGTTTTCCGTGCCGAGCAAGCACAGATTCGCGCCGCGCTCGGCGAACAGGCCGACCGTCACGACGCCCGGCCATGCGTTCACCTGCGCTTCGAAACCGCGCGGATCGGCGATCTGCAGCCCCTTCACGTCGATGATCTCGTTGCCGTTATCGGTAATCGTCGGCGCACCGTCCTTCGTCACGCGCAGCACGGGCACGCCGCCGAGCGCGGTCACGCGCCGGCCGATCGCCGTGCGCGCCATCGGCACGACTTCGATCGGCAGCGGGAACGCGCCGAGCACCGGTACGCGCTTGCTGGCGTCCGCGATGCAGACGAACGTATCGGCCACCGACGCGACGATCTTCTCGCGCGTCAGCGCGCCGCCGCCGCCCTTGATCATCGCGCCGCTCGCGTCGATCTCGTCGGCGCCGTCGACGTACACCTGCAGCGAGTCGATCTCGTTCAGGTCGAACACCTTGATGCCGTGCGACTTCAGGCGTTCGGTCGTGGCGACGGAGCTCGACACGGCGCCGCGATAGCGCGCCTTGACGACGGCGAGCGCGTCGATGAAGCAGTTGGCGGTCGAGCCGGTGCCGACGCCGATCACGGCGCCTTCCGGCACGTTCTGGATCACGTAGTCGGCGGCGGCCTGGCCGACGAGGCGTTTGAGTTCGTCTTGAGTCATGGAGTGGGAATGCTGCGGGATTGCGGAAAACCGCCAGTTTACCGGACTCGGATGACGCCCCGCGTTTTTCGGCGTGCGGTCCGCTACCGGTTCAGGGCGCGCCCGCCGCGGGCGCGTTGTCCGCCGGTTGCGTGCCGGGGGAGTACTTGTCGAGCAACGCCTGCGCGATCGCGTCGGTTTCGGCGTCCGGGTTGCCCGCATAGTCGGACGGCCTGAAATGCATCTGGAACGCCGCGAACACGCGTCGCGTACGTGCATCGAGCACGCCGTCGGTCGGCACGTCGTAGCCGTAGCGCGCGAGCTTGAGCTGCAGTTCGCGCACGTCGACCGGCGCATGCAGATCACGACCACCGAGCCGCGCGGCCACGGTCGCATCGTCCGGCCACGCGCCGACGCCGGCCTGGGCCAACGCATGCCACGGAAACAGCGGCCCCGGATCGATCTTGCGTTGCGGTGCGATGTCGCTGTGCCCGACCACACGCGTCGGCGGAATCCCGTAGCGCGCGACGATGTCCTTCGACAGCCGGGTCAGCGCCGCGACCTGTTCGGGCGGATACGGTTGCCAGGTGCGGTTCTGCGGATCCAGCGGGCCGCGGTTCACGTTCTCGATGCCGATCGACACCGCGTTCAGCTCGGTCGTACCCTGCCACTCGCTGACGCCCGCATGCCATGCGCGCGCCGATTCCGGAACGAGCTGGTAGACGACCGGCATCCCGCGCTCGATGCGGGGCTGCGGCGGGATGACGTAATGCACGCTGACCGAATCGCCCGTCAGCGTGCGCAGCGATTTCGCCTCGTCGCTTTCGGTGTAATGCATCACGAGAAAGCGGACCCGCGAATCGGCGCCGCGCGCGTGCAGGCTCGTGTCGGCGTAGTAGGTGCCGCGTTCGACGAGCGACGGCGACGTGCAGGCCGTCAGCAGGCACAGCACGGCGCAGGATGCGCCGGCGCGAAACAGGGTCATCGGTCGCGAGCTCCGGAGAGCCGCGTGCCGCATCGGAGCGCGGCACGCGTCGTTCGGGTCATTCGAGGCCCGCGCAGGGCGCGCGGGACGGGCTGCGTCAGCCCTTCACACGCCGCTGGCGCACGGCTTCGTACAGGCATACGCCGCTTGCGACCGACACGTTCAGGCTTTCCACGCTGCCGGCCATCGGGATGCTCATCACTTCGTCGCAGGTGTCGCGCGTAAGCCGGCGCATGCCCTCGCCTTCCGCGCCCATCACGAGCGCGACGGGGCCGTCGAGCTTCGTTTCGTAGAGCGTTGACGATGCCTCGTCCGACGTGCCGATGATCCACACGCCGGCGTCCTTCAGCTCGCGCAGCGCACGGGCGAGATTCGTCACCGTGATGTACGGCACCGTATCGGCCGCGCCGCTCGCCACCTTGGCCGCGGTTGCGTTCAGGCCGACCGCACGGTCGCGCGGCGCGATCACCGCGTGTGCGCCGGCCGAATCGGCGACACGCAGGCATGCGCCGAGGTTGTGCGGATCGGTGACGCCATCGAGCACCAGCAGCAACGCGGGGCCCTGGATGCCGTCGAGCAGCTCGGACAGGTTCTGCGCGAGCGGGATGTCCTCGACACGCGCGACGACGCCCTGGTGACGCTCGGTGTGCGCGAGGCCCCACAGGCGGGTTTCGTCGGCCGCGATCAGCCGCACGCCCGCTTCCTTCGCGGTGTGCAGGAAGTCCTGCATGCGGCGGTCACGGCGCGTCTGGTCGTACAGCACCTCCGCAACCGTCGATGCATCGTGCCGCAAACGTGCGGTCACCGCATGAAAACCGTAAAGAACCTTCAGACGTGACATGACTGGAACAACCTTCGATCAAACGTGCGGCCGCGCGACGCGCGCAGCCGCGATCCATGGAAAAGGAAAGCGCCGCGTTGCCGGCTGATGACCGGTAACGCGGCGTCTCTCGATACTGCAGGGCGGGCGCTGGCGCCGCCCCGAACGCTCAATACTTCTTGCGGGGGCGTGTCTTCTTTGCGGTCGGCTTCGCCGCCGCACCGCCGCCACTGCCGCTACTGCCGCCCTTCTTCTTCGCGGCGGCACGCGCGGCGCGCGCGTCCTTCACCGCGACGCTCGGCGCGCTCACGGCCTTCTTGCGACGCGGCGCAGGCTCCTCCGCCTGCGGCAGCGCGCGTACGCGCGGGCCATTGCCGCGGTCGACACCGCCGCCAGCGGCAGCCGGCGCAGGCGACGGACGCGGCGCCTTCACCGGCGTATCGCGCACGAGGCGGAAATCGATCTTGCGCGCGTCGAGATCGACGCGGCTCACCTGCACGCGCACGCGATCCGACAGGCGATAGCGAATGCCCGTGCGTTCGCCGCGCAGCTCGTTCTTGATTTCGTCGTACTGGAAATAGTCCGAGCCGAGTTCCGTGACGTGCACGAGCCCTTCGATGAAGAGCGTGTCGAGCTGCACGAAGATGCCGAACGACGTGACGCCGTTCACCATCCCGCCGTACTCCTCGCCGAGCTTGTCGCGCATGAAGTAGCACTTGAGCCAGGCCTCGACGTCGCGCGACGCTTCATCCGCGCGGCGCTCGTTCGCCGAGCAGTGCAGGCCGAGCTCTTCCCAGATCGCCGTGTTCGGGCGCGAGCGGCCACGCGTTTCGTCGTCGGCCTGCTGCATCGCGCGGGCGCGCGGCGACAGCGCGGTGTTCAGTTCGAAACCGTCCGGCGCCTTCGGCACGTATTTCTTGCCGGACAGGATCGCGTAGATCGCGCGGTGCGTGAGCAGGTCCGGATAACGGCGGATCGGGCTCGTGAAGTGCGCGTACGCCTCATAGGCAAGACCGAAGTGACCGATGTTGTCCGGGCTGTAGACGGCCTGCTGCATCGAGCGCAGCAGCATCGGCTGCAGCATCTGCGCATCGGGCCGGTCGCGGATCTGCGCCATCAGCGCCGCGTAGTCGCTCGCATGCGGCTTGTCGCCGCCGCCGAGCGAGAGGCCCATGCCGCGCAGGAACGCGCGCAGGTTCTCGAGCTTCTCCGGCGTCGGCCCCGCGTGCACGCGGTACAGGCCCGGATGCTTGTTGCGCTTCAGGAAATCGGCCGCGCACACGTTCGCGGCCAGCATGCATTCCTCGATCAGCTTGTGCGCATCGTTACGCTGGCGCGGCACGATCTGCTCGATCTTGCCCTGCGAGTTGCAGACGATGTAGGTCTCGGTCGTGTCGAAATCGATCGCGCCACGCTTCTGGCGTGCGGCGAACAGCGACTTGTAGACGCCGTACAGATCCTGCAGGTGCGGCAGCAGGTCAGCGCGGCGCGCCGCCTCCGGCCCTTTCGTGTTCGACAGCACGGCCGCCACTTCGGTGTACGTCAGGCGCGCAGCCGAATGGATGACGGCCGGATAGAACTGGTACGCCTTGATCTCGCCGCGCCCGGTGATCACCATGTCGCACGCAAGCACGCAGCGGTCGACCTGCGGATTCAGCGAGCACAGGCCGTTCGACAGCTTCTCCGGCAGCATCGGAATCACGCGGCGCGGGAAGTAGACCGACGTGCTGCGCTCGAGCGCGTCGGCATCGAGCCCGCTGCCCGGCTGTACGTAGTGCGATACGTCGGCGATCGCGACGATCAGCCGGTAGCCGTCGCCGCGGCCGACCTTGACCGGCTCGCAGTAGACGGCGTCGTCGAAGTCGCGTGCGTCCTCGCCGTCGATCGTCACGAGCGGCACGTCGCGCAGATCGACGCGGAAACGCAGGTCGGTCGGCCGCACCTTGTCGGGCAGCGCGGCGGCTTCGTCGAGCGCCGGCTGGCTGAATTCGTGCGGCACGCCGTACTTGCGCACTGCGATTTCGATTTCCATGCCCGGATCGTCGATGTCGCCGAGCACCTCGACGACACGGCCGAGCGGCTGCGAATGACGGCTCGGGAAATCGGTCAGCTCGACGACGACGACCTGCCCGACCTTCGCCTTCTTCACGTTCTGCGTGATCAGGATGTCGTGGCCGATGCGCTTGTCTTCCGGCGCGACGATCAGTGCGCCGTTCTCGTTGAGCAGGCGGCCGATCACGCGCTTGTTCGCGCGCTCGGTGACTTCGACGACATGCCCTTCCGGGCGGCCGCGGCGATCGTAGCCGACGATCCGCGCGAGCACGCGATCGTTGTGCATCACCTTCTGCATTTCGCCGTTCGGCAAGAACAGGTCGTCCTGGCCGTCGTCGCGGATCACGAACCCGTAGCCGTCACGATGCCCCTGCACGCGCCCGGCGACGAAGTTCGACGGATGAGTCAACTGGTAGTGGCCACGCTTGTCGAGGCGGATCTGGCCGTCGCGCTCCATCGCGGCGACACGCCGGAAGAACCCCTCGCGCTCCTGACGCTTGATCGACAGTGATTCTGCGATGTCGTTGGCGGCCAGCGGCGCGTCGCTCGTACGCAGCACGCCGAGAATTTCTTCACGGCTCGGAATGGGGTACGGATATTTGCTCAAGGGTTTGTCGATGATTGTTCTCGTTGCGTTGACTGATGGTGCACGGCATCAACATAGAGGTGTCCTTCAGACAGTTCTATATTGACGGCGGCGGGTCATTCTATCACCCGCCTGTGTCACCAAATGACGGGAATGCCCGCCAGCAGGCGCGGCAGAGCCCGGTTTGCGATGCATCGCAAAAAAGTGTTGACACGAATAATTGGGGCGCTATAATTTCCCTTCTTTGCAGCAAGCAGCTACTGCAAAACGTGCCCAGGTGGCGGAATTGGTAGACGCACTAGGTTCAGGTCCTAGCGGTGGCAACATCGTGGAGGTTCGAGTCCTCTCCTGGGCACCATCTGTTTTCTAAAAAGGTCGGCTTCTAGCCGGCCTTTTTTCATTTCCGGCCCAGGAAGCAAAGCGCCTGCGCGCTTTGCGTGAGGACTCGAAAGGCTGCGCTTGCAAGCGCAGCCGGGGTCGCGCATGTGTGACCGAGTCCTCTCCTGGGCACCATCTGTTTTTAAAAAGGTCGGCTTCTAGCCGGCCTTTTTTCATTTCCGGCACCAGGAAACGCCGCTCGGCTCACTCGCCGATGAACTTGCGCAGCAGCCGGGTCAGTTCATCAAACTCGGCCTTCGAAAATTTCCGCAAGCGGGCGTTGAGCACCTTCGGCGCGATCTCCGGAATCTGCGCGGCAATCGCCTGGCCCGCTTCAGTCAGCGCGAGGTTCACCACCCGACGATCGCTGACGCTGCGCGAACGCTCGACGAGCCCCTTGCCCTCCAGTTTGTCGAGCACGCGCGTCATCAGCCCGGTGTCGACACCGAGCAGCTTCGACAATTCGAAAGGCGTCGCTGCGCTGCCGGTGCGCAGGGACAGCAGGACGCCCATCTGCTGCGCCGTGATATCGAGATCCTTCAACGCCGCATCCATCTCGGACGTGATCAGGTTGCGTGCCTTCACGAGCACGAACCCCACGCTTTCGGTGTGCAGGAAATTCTTCGGCGTGTAGTGTTCCATCGTGCTCGCTGAGTCGCAATTTGTTGACCCACACAATAATTGCGACATCACGATTTTTCAAGGCACGCGGAATCCCGCGTGCGTACCGCACGCACCGGCTCAATGCCCGCCGGCAGCCGCAGCTCCGGCTGCCACGCCCTTGCCCGGTTTCGTCACCCAGACCAGCGGGATGATCAGCACGAAGATCACCGCCGACAGCCAGAAGATATCGTTCAGCCCCAGCATCGTCGCCTGTGCATTCAGCGTCGCCTCGAGAAACGTCAGCGCCTTCGGCGTACCGGCGTCGAGCGCGCTCTGCACGCTGGCGACCGCGCTCGCAAAGATCGGGTTGTTCACGCTGCCCTGCTCGGCCAGTTGCGCGTGATGCAGGATCGTGCGGTCGTTCCAGGCGGTGCTCGCGAGCGACGTGCCGACCGCGCCCATGAACACGCGCGCGAAATTGGACAGGCCCGCTGCCGCCGGGATGCGCTCCGGCGGCAGCCCCGACAGGATGATCGACGTGAGCGGCGTCATGAAGAACGCCGTCGGGATGCCCTGCAGCAACGTGGGCACCACGAGCGTCCACGTATCGACGCCCGTCGTGTAGCGCGAGCGCATGAAAAACACGCCGGCAAACCCGAGAAACGCGAGCGTGACGAGCACGCGCATGTCCGATTTCGGCATCACCTTGCCGACCAACGGCGCAAGGATCACCGCAAAGATGCCGAGCGGCGCGGTGACGAGGCCCGCATTGACGACCGGATAGCCGAGCGAGCCCTGGATCCATTGCGGCAGGATCACGAGATTGGCAAAAAACACCGCAAACGCAATCGAGATGGCCATCGTTCCGCCGAGGAAATTTCGTTGTGCAAACAGGCGGAGATCGACGATCGGGCGTGCCTCGGTCAACTCCCAGATCAGGAAGAACACGAAGCCGACCACCGCCACGATGGTCAGGATCCAGATCGTCGACGAATTGAACCAGTCGAGATCCTTGCCCTTGTCGAGCATGACCTGCAGCGCGGCCACCCACACGACCAGCGCGATCAGCCCGACCTTGTCGATCGGCAGCTTGCGGGCCGGCGTTTCCCGGTTGCGATAGAGCGCCCAGATCACGGCCGCCGCGAACAACCCGACAGGCACGTTGATATAGAAGATCCACGACCAGCTGTAGTTGTCCGTGATCCAGCCGCCGAGCGCGGGGCCGGCAATCGGCCCGACGGTCGCCGTCATCCCCCACAGCGACAGCGCGCTCGAACTCTTCTCCTTCGGGAACGAAGCCAGCAGCAACGCCTGCGACAACGGCACGAGCGGCCCGGCCACGGCGCCCTGAACGATTCGCGCGGCGAGGAGCACGGTCAGGTTCGGCGCGAGCCCGCACGCAGCCGACGACAGCACGAACAGCAGAATGGCCCAGACGAACAGCTTCACCTGCCCGACCCGCTGCGTGAGCCAGCCGGTCAGCGGGATCGACACCGCGTTGGCCGCCGAGAACAGCGTGATGACCCACGTGCCCTCGTCAATGGACACGCCCAGGTTGCCGGAAATGGTTGGAATCGCGACGTTGGCGATCGAGGAATCGAGCACGTTCATGAACGTGGCGAGCGCCACTGCAAGCGTACCCAGCGCGAATCTGGCGCCGGTCAGGGGCGCCGGCGTACCCGGACTTTCGGACGGTTTCATCGGATGTCCTTCTGATCGAGCGCCAGCGAACAGCCGCCGCAGCGCCGAGCAAAATTAACTGATAAGTCAGATAAATAATGGAAAAAAAGCGATCGGCGTGACGCGCGGGTGCTACCCGCGCCGACACCAATCGCTGACTCTACGTTTTCTGCATGGACTATATTTGACTATGCAATCAAATGCAAGTCAGGAACATCGATCGCCGCTCGCACATGGATGGGCGCGCCGCGATCACAGGCGCCCCGCTCTTATGCCCGCCAGCCGGATCGATAGCAGAATTTATCGGTTATCGTCCGCCCGCCCTGTTGGTACGTTAGCCGGCTCGCTTCAATGCAACGAACCAGACAAGGAGCACGATCCATGACGTCGATGAACCGCCGCGCATTCGCACGCGTGATGCTGGCCGCAGGCCTCACTGCCGCCGGCGTCCGAGCGCACGCCGAGAACGCACCCGATGTGCTGCGTATCGGCTACCAGAAATCGTCGACGCTCATCACGCTGCTCAAGACGCGCGGCGCGCTCGAACAGGCACTGGCGCCGCACGGCTTGCGCGTGTCGTGGCATGAATTCGCGAGCGGATTGCCGCTGACCGAAGCGCTCAACGTCGGCGCCGTCGATTTCAGCGCCGACGTGGCCGATACGGTCCCGGTCTTCGCACAGGCCGCACATGCGCGTTTCGTGTACGTCGCGCAGGAAGCGCCTTCGCCGAAAGCGCAGGCGATCATCGTCAAGCAGGACAGCGCGCTGCGCACGCTCGCCGATCTCAAGGGCAAGCGCATTGCGGTCACGAAGGCGGCCGGCAGCCATTACCTGCTGCTCGCCGCGCTCGCACGCGCGAAACTCGGGCCGGCCGATGCGACGATCCACTACCTGACGCCCGCGGACGGCCGCGCGGCGTTCGAGCGCGGC
This sequence comes from Burkholderia lata, assembly GCF_902499335.1. Taxonomy (GTDB): domain Bacteria; phylum Pseudomonadota; class Gammaproteobacteria; order Burkholderiales; family Burkholderiaceae; genus Burkholderia; species Burkholderia lata_B. Next base: position 677,404 of record NZ_CABVQK010000002.1, read on the forward strand.
AGCGTGGACGCGTGGATCACGTGGGATCCCTATGTCGCATCCGTCGACCGCAATCCGGACGTGCGGATTCTGGCCGACGGCAACGGACTCGCGTCGTACCAGCGCTACTACCTCGCATCAAGCAGTTTCGCCGCCGCACGGCCCGACGTCGTCCAGATCCTGTTCGACCAGTTGTCGCAGGCCGGCACGTGGCTGCGCGACCACCCGCAGGAGGCCGCGAATACGCTCGCGCCGATCTGGGGGCTCGACGCGGCGACGATCGCGCGCGCGAACACGCGGCGCAGCTACCTCGTCCGCGCGGTGGTCGCGCAAAACTTCGGTGAACAGCAGAAGATCGCCGACACGTTCCTCGCGGCGGGGCTGCTGCCGGCCCGCGTCGATACGCGCCAGGCGCAGCGCTGGAAATTCGCCGAGAAGCGCGCGGATCCGGTCGGCGCGTGAGAATCCGTCGCGTGAGGGGCGATATTTTTATCGCCTTGAATGAAATTGTGTTGACAGACTCCGCCGACACGCTAGAATAGCGGTCTTCGCACTGCAGCAAGCGAAACGTGCCCAGGTGGCGGAATTGGTAGACGCACTAGGTTCAGGTCCTAGCGGTGGCAACATCGTGGAGGTTCGAGTCCTCTCCTGGGCACCATCTGTTTTCTAAAAAGGTCGGCTTCTAGCCGGCCTTTTTCATTTCCGGCGCAGGAAACGATGCCCGCTTCGCGCGAGATCTCGAAAGGCTGCATTTGAAAGCGTGACCGGAGCGCGCATGTGCCACCGAGCCCCTCCTTCCTCGCCATCCTCTGCCTTCTAAAGCGGCCTACTTCTAGTCGTCCTTTTTCATTCCCGACTCCGGAATTGATGCGCCCACGTGCGCAGCTGGAATCACAAGTTCGACGATGCATGTCGACTGCCGTGATGTTTGAGTACCCTGCCTCATGCTCCGAACAAGCCCGCCAAATTATTTTCGTTCGCGACCTCAAATAGTGTTGACAGTCCTGAAAGACGCGCTATAATTTCGCTTCTTTGCAGCAAGCAGCTACTGCAAAACGTGCCCAGGTGGCGGAATTGGTAGACGCACTAGGTTCAGGTCCTAGCGGTGGCAACATCGTGGAGGTTCGAGTCCTCTCCTGGGCACCATCTGTTTTTGAAAAGGTCGGCTTCTAGCCGGCCTTTTTTCATTTCCGGCTTCGGAAACATATCCCCCTTCTTCGCGAGCGACCTGATCGGTTCGGTTTGCGCAACCAGCCGCCGATGAGCCGCGGCAGCATGCTGCGAATCCAGCGCAAATCCGTTGCTCCGGGTTCGCGTCATACCCCGCGCCACCTTGCGCCCGACTTTCCAGGTCTCCTCGATCAGCCCCCGATTCCCGACGCCCCGCCTCGCCATCCCCCACCTCCACCCCAAACCGGGATTTCCCTAGGCTGACATGGCGGCGCTCACGCGGTTAAATAAATCAACGTGATTTATTTAATGCGCCACCGAACGGCGCACCATGGAAGGAGACGCCATGAGAAGCCCGCACTTCGGCCAGGGAAGCAACTCGGCCAACGTGCGCCGTTACAACGAGCGCCTGCTGCTGAAGACGCTGCGCCGCGCAGGCAGCGCGTCGAAGGCCGACCTCGCCCGCCTTGCGAACATGACGGGAACGGCAGTCGGCAGCATCATCGGGTCGCTCGCCGACGCGAAGCTGATCGAATTCGCGGGCCGCACCGAAGGCCAGCGCGGCCAGCCGGCCTCGCTGATCCGCCTCGACCCGCGCGGCGCGTTCGGCATCGGCGTCCATCTCGACCGCATGCGCATCGAAACGGCGCTCGTCAACTTCGCGGGCGACGTGCTCGGCCGCCGCTCGCACGACACGCTGCTCCCTCCGCCCGCCGACGTGCTCGAGATCGTCCGTCACGACATCGACGCGATGCAGGCCCTGCTCCCCGACCACGAGCGCGCCCGCCTGACCGGCGTCGGCGTCGCACAGCCTTACAACCTCGGCGCGTGGATGCGCGAACTCGGCCTCGCGCCCGACACGTTCCGCGCATGGGAAGACGTCGATTTCGCGGCTGACCTCGGTCGCACGCTGTCGCTCCCGGTATTCGGTGAAAACGACGGCAACGCCGCCGCGATCGCCGAGCTGTTCTACGGATACGGCCGGCAGTGCGACGACTTCGTCTACCTGTTCATCGGGCCGGCGATCGGCGGCGGCATCGCGATCGACGGCGACTGCCTGCGCGGCGTGACCGGCAATGCGGGCGATATCGCCGTGATTCCCGTGCCGCCGAGCCGGCTGGCCTCCGCGCCGCCGCCGCGCGGCCCGTGGGACATCCTGCTCGCGCGCGCGTCGCTGCACGCACTCGTGCGCCATCTGCGCCATCACGGCGAGACGGTCGACAACCGGGCCGATCTCGAAGCGTGCATCGCCCGCGGCCTGCCCGCCGTCGACGAATGGATCGACGATTGCGTCGACGCGCTGGCGCCGGCATTGCGCGCGGTGCTGTGCGTGGTCGATGCGCCGGTGGTCGTGCTCGACGCCGATACCGACGCGGGCCTGCTCGACGCGGTCACGACGCGCTTGCGCGCGGCGCTCGTCGCCACCGCGCCCGAGGCGCGCGGCACGCCGGTGCTCGTGCGCGGCACGTTCGGCGCCGACGCCGGTGCGATCGGCGCGGCCACGCTGCCGATGTTCTTCAACTTCTCCCCGCGGGCCGGCATCCTCAAGGGCGCCCGCACCGACTCGCAGGAGGTCAACCATGTCGCGATCTGAGTCGCCCCGCCCGCTGCTCGAGATGCGCGGGATCAGCAAGACGTTCCCGGCCGTGCGCGCGCTCGACAACGTGAGCCTGACCGTCTATCCCGGCGAGATCCATTCGCTGATGGGCGAAAACGGCGCGGGCAAATCGACGCTGATGAAGATCCTGTCGGGCGCATACCGTGCCGACGCCGGCGGCGAGATCCTGATCGACGGTGCCCGCATCGACATCGACGGCCCGCTTGCCGCGCGCGATGCAGGCGTCGCGGTGATCTACCAGGAGCTGTGCCTGTCGCCGAACCTGACCGTCGCGGAAAACATCTACATCGGCCGCGAACTGCGGCGCGGCAACCGGCGCTGGGGCACCATCGACCGGGCGGCGATGGCGCGCGGCTGCGAGGACGTGCTCGCGCGCCTGGGCGCATCGTTCGGGCCCGACACGCTCGTCGACACGCTGTCGATCGCGGAGCAGCAGCTCGTCGAGATCGCACGCGCCGTGCACACCCGCGCACGCATCCTCGTGATGGACGAGCCGACCACGCCGCTGTCGTCGCGCGAGACCGAGCACCTGTTCCGCCTGATCCGCCAGTTGCGCGAGGAAGGTCTCGCGATCATCTACATCAGCCACCGGATGGCGGAGATCTACGAACTGTCCGACCGTGTGTCGGTGCTGCGCGACGGCGCGTACGTCGGCACGCTCGAGCGCGAATCGCTGTCGGCCGAGCGTCTCGTCGCGATGATGGTCGGCCGCGACATCTCCGGCTTCTACAAGAAGGAACACGCGCCGTACGACCCAGGCCACCTGCTGCTGTCGGTCCGCGACATCGCCGACGGCGCGCGCGTGCGCGGCTGCAGCCTCGACCTGCACGCCGGCGAAGTGCTCGGCATCGCGGGGCTCGTCGGCGCAGGCCGCACCGAACTCGCACGGCTGATCTTCGGCGCCGAACCACGCGTGCGCGGCGACGTGAAGGTGGGCGAGCGCACGTTCGGCGCGCACTCGCCGCGCGACGCGATCGATGCGGGCCTCGTCTACCTGACTGAAGACCGCAAGCGCCAGGGCCTGTTCCTCGACATGAGCGTGCGCGACAACATCAACATCTCCGTATGCAACCGCGATGCGCGGCTCGGTGCGCTCGACCTCGCGCGCGGCGCCGACCGTGCACGCGACGCGATCGCATCGCTGTCGATCCGCGTGCCGAACGCAAACGTGAACGTCGGCGCGCTGTCGGGCGGCAACCAGCAGAAAGTGCTGCTGTCGCGCCTGCTCGAGACGAAGCCGCGCGTGCTGATCCTCGACGAACCGACACGCGGCGTCGACATCGGCGCGAAATCCGAGATCTACCGGATCATCAACGAACTGGCCCGGGCCGGCGTGGGCGTGATCGTCATCTCGAGCGAACTGCCGGAAATCATCGGTGTCGCCGACCGCGTGCTCGTGATGCGCGAAGGCGAGATCGCCGGCGAACTCGGCGGCTACACGCCGACGCCCATCACGCAGGAAGCAATCATCGCGCTCGCCACCGGCTCGCAGGCCGAACTCGCCGACGCGCACTGAGCCTCGCCCTTTTCATTTCTTTCTTACATTCAGGCTACCGAAATGATCAACCCGACCAAGCAGCGGAACCTCGCTTCCGCGACGGCCCACCCGGTGGGCGATCGTACTCCCCAGTTGCGCGTCGCCGATCACCGCGCCCGCATGCAGTCGCTGATCCGCACCGCCGGCATGCTGCCCGTGCTGCTGGTTCTGTGCATCGGCTTCGGCTTACTGACCGACGGTTTCTTCACGCTGCAGAACCTGTCGATCGTCACGCAGCAGGCATCGATCAACATCGTGCTCGCCGCCGGCATGACCTTCGTGATCCTGACCGGCGGCATCGACCTGTCGGTCGGCTCGGTGCTCGCCGCCGCGGCCGTCGCGGCGCTGCTCGCGTCGACCATCCCGGGTTGGGGCTGGCTCGGCGTGCCGTTCGCGCTCCTCGTCGGCCTCGTGTTCGGTGCGATCAACGGCGGCCTGATCTCGTTCCTGCGCCTGCCGCCGTTCATCGTCACGCTCGGTGCAATGACGGCCGTGCGCGGCGTCGCACGCCTGATCGGCAACGACACGACCGTGTTCAATCCGCAATTGCCGTTCGCGTTCATCGGCAACGGCACGATCCTCGGCGTGCCGTGGCTCGTCGTGATCGCGTGCGCGGTGATCGCGATCTCGTGGTTCATCCTGCGCCGCACGGTACTCGGGATGCGCATCTATTCGGTCGGCGGCAATCCGGAAGCCGCCCGTCTGTCGGGCATCAACGTGCGGGCGATCCAGATGTTCGTGTATGCGGCGTCGGGCCTGCTCGCCGGCCTCGGCGCGGTGATGTCGGCCGCGCGGCTCTATGCGGCCAACGGCCTGCAGCTCGGCCAGTCGTACGAACTCGATGCGATCGCCGCGGTGATCCTCGGCGGCACGAGTTTCGTCGGCGGCGTCGGCTCGATCGTCGGCACGCTGATCGGTGCGCTAATCATCGCGGTGCTGACGAACGGCCTCGTGCTGCTCGGGGTATCCGACATCTGGCAGTACATCATCAAGGGGCTCGTGATCATCGGCGCCGTCGCGCTCGACCGCTACCGCCAGCGCGATTCGGCGCGTACCTGAGCCCCTTCCCGTCCATTCAACCTTGCGGCGCAGGCCGATCCCTGCGCCCGCTCGCCAAGCAACTTCACGGAGACACAACGACATGTTCAAGCACAAAGCCGCCCTGACCGCCGTCGCCTGCGCACTCGCCTTCGGCGCTTCCGCCGCGCACGCGGCCGACAAGCCGCTCAAATCGATCGGCGTCACGGTCGGGTCGCTCGGCAACCCGTACTTCGTCACGATCGTCAAGGGCGCCGAGGCACGCGCCAAGCAGATCAACCCGAATGCGAAGGTCACGGCCGTGTCGGCCGACTACGACCTGAACAAGCAGTTCACGCAGATCGACAACTTCATCTCCGCGCACGTCGACATGATCCTGCTCAACGCAACCGATCCGAAGGCGATCGAGCCGGCGGTGAAGAAGGCGCAGGCGGCCGGCATCACGGTCGTCGCGGTCGACGTCGCAGCGGCCGGCGCGAACGCGACCGTGCAGACCAACAACGTGAAGGCCGGTGAACTGGCATGCGATTACATCGCGAAGAAACTCAACGGCAAGGGCAACGTGATCATCGAAAACGGCCCGCAGGTGTCGGCCGTGATCGATCGCGTCAACGGCTGCAAGACCGTGCTCGCGAAAAACGCCGGCATCAAGGTGCTGTCGAGCGACCAGGACGGCAAGGGCTCGCGTGAAGGCGGGATGAACGCGATGCAGGGCTACCTGACGCGCTTTCCGAAGCTCGATGCGGTGTTCACGATCAACGACCCGCAGGCGATCGGCAGCGATCTCGCCGCGAAGCAGTTGAACCGCCCGGGCATCGTGATCACGTCGGTCGACGGTGCGCCCGATATCGAGGTCGCGCTCAAGTCGAATACGCTTGTGCAGGCGTCGTCGAGCCAGGACCCGTGGGCGATGGCGCAGCAGGCCGTCAACGTCGGCTACGGCATCATGAACGGCCAGAAGCCGGCCAACCCGATGATCCTGATCGAACCGACGCTCATCACGCGCGACAACGTGAAGACCTACAAGGGCTGGAGCTCGCCGCGCTGATCGCGCCGCCCGTCCGCCCGCACGACCGGGCAGTGCCGGGCCGCGTCGCAACGTGCGACGGCCCGCCCTGCCCACCCTTTCATATCAACCGCTGCATGGCCGCGCACAACGCCGCGGCACAAGGTTTCGACATGACGACGACGTTTCCCCGCCTGATCGTATTCGGCGAAGCATTGACCGACTTCATCCGCGACGACGCGCAGCACTGGCACAGCGTCGCCGGCGGCTCATGCTGGAACGTCGCGCGCGTCGGTGCGCGGCTCGGCGTGCCGACGGCCTTCGCCGGCACGGTCAGCCGCGATACCTTCGGCGACGAGCTGATGCGCAAGAGCGCCGACGCGGGGCTCGACCTGCGCTTCATCCGGCAGGTCGATCGCGCGCCGCTGCTCGCGATGGTCGTGTCGAAGCAGCCGCCCCACTATTTCTTCATCGGCGAGAACAGCGCCGATCTCGCGTTCGATCCGGCGGACCTGCCCGCCGGCGCACTCGACGCGGCCGAGATCGTGCACGTCGGGTCGCTCGGCGTCGTGCGCGAGCCGCTCGCGGCACGCCTGATCGAAGTGGCGCAAGCCGCGCGGGCGGCCGGCAAGCGGATCTCGTTCGACCCGAACTTCCGTGCGCCGATGGCCGCGCCGTCGTATCGCGACACGCTGCGCCGGCTGGCCGGGCTCGCCGACTGGATCAAGGTGTCCGACGAGGATCTGCGCGGGCTGTTTCCCGAACTCGATGAAGCCGCCGCACTCGCGCAACTGCGCGCATGGGCACCCGACGCGACGATGCTCGTCACGCGCGGCGCCGCCGGCATGCAGCTCCTGCATCGCGATACCGTGCTGTTCCAGCCCGCGTTCCCGACCGAGGTTGCCGATACCGTCGGCTGTGGCGATGCGAGCATCGGCGGCTGGCTCGCGAGCCAGCTCACGCGCCCCGATGCATCGGCCGCCGAGCATCTGCGCTACGCAGCCGCCTGTGCGGCGGTCGCCTGTGCACACGCAGGCGCCTATGCGCCGACGGCGGACGAAGTGACCGACATGATCGATCGCTCAGCCGACGCCGTGGTTTCGCAATAACACGCGCCGGCGCGGCGCCCCCCGCACCGTCAAGCGGCGGTCGTTCCGCCGCTGCCGTCCGGCGGCATCCCGGCCTGCAGCAGTTGCAGGCTCTCGTCGACGCTCAGCTCGGACATCGCGTCGTCATGCAGCGTATCGTCGGCCGCGCGGCGCAACGCATGCAGCGCGTGCACCTTGAGCCGCACGATCGCGAACTGCAACCCGCGCGCCGTGCATTCGGCGGCGAACGTGCGCAACGATTCGATCGTCGTGCTGTCGACATCCGGCGTTTCCTCGAGGCTCAGCATCACGGTATGCGCGTCCGGCGCGGCCTTCATCAGCGCACGCACGCGGTTCAGCATCCGGTCCGCATTCGCGAAGAACAGTTGCGCCTCGGGCCGCACGATCAGCACGCCCGGCACCGGCTTCGCGTCGGCATGGCTCGCCACGTCGACGAAATCGTGACTGTCGCGCAGCCTGCCGAGCACGCTGACGTTCGGCTCGGACAGCTTGCGCAGCGTCAGCAGCAGGCTCACGCCGATGGCCGCGAGCAGCCCGTGCAGCACGCCGAGCACGAGCACCGCGAGCAGCGCGGCGATCACGACGAGCCGGTCGCGATGCCAGGCCCAGTACGGCCGGAAGACGGACGGATGCAGCGAGTGGCTGACCGCGAAGATCACGATCGCCGCGAGCACGGGTTCCGGCGTGCGCGCAAGCTGCGGCAGCAGCAGCCAGACGATCAGCGCGACCACGCCCGCTGCCCACAGGCCGGCAAAGCGCGACTGCGCGCCAGCCGCTTCGTTCGCCGACGTCGCCGAATAGCCCGCACCGACCGGCATCCCGTGCAGCAGGCCCGACACGAGATTCGCGCAACCGAGCGCGACGAGGTCGCGATTCGGCGACACGCTGTCGCCATGTTTCAGCGCGAAGTTGCGGATCGATCCGTACGATTCCGCGTACAGGATCAGCATCAGTGCGAATGCAAGCTCGATGGTCTGCATCCACGCATTGCGGTCGAGGGTCGGCAGGCCGAACTCGATATGCTTGAAATCGATATGGCCGACGATCGCGATCCCGTATCGCTGCCAGTCGATCGCATAGCCGGCCGCGATCGACAGCACGATCACGACGAGCGTCGCGGGTACGCGCGAGCTCCGCCCGAGCACGAACAGCAATGCCAGTGCGGTCGCGCCGACCACCGCGCTCGCGAGATTCGCATGAGGCGCGCCCGTGACGATATCGAGCACGACATGCGGCGCGTCGCTGTGCTGCACGGAAATCGCGAGAATCTTCGGCAACTGCTTGATGACGATCGTCAGTGCGAGGCCGAACGTGAAGCCGCGCAGCACCGGCCGCGCGACGAAATCCGACATGCCGCCGAGCCGCGCGGCGCCCGCCAGGATGAACAGCACGCCCGTCATCGCGACGAGCGCCGCCGCGAGCGCGAGCTGCGCGGCAAGCGCCATCCCCGACTCCGCGAGCACGGTCGCCGCGAGCACGGCGGCCGACGACGACGTCGACGACACGATCGCGAAGCGGCTGCTGCCGGTGAGCGCATAGACGACGAGCCCCGACAGCAACGCGATGAGACCGGCCTGCGGCGGCAGGTTGGCCAGCCCCGCGTACGCGACCGCCTCGGGTATCAGCAGGCCCGCGATCGACAGGCCGGCCAGCGCATCGAGGCCGATGCGTCGCTTGGGCGGCGGCGAGGCCGCGTCGAGCACGGCGAAATGGTCGGCATGCTGCGGGCCGGCATCCGGGCGGATCGGGGCGGTCGTCATGACGGCGTCAGGGCTTGACGGCGATGACGCCCGACCAGCCGGGCAGATAGCGTGCATCCTGCTCATGCGCGCGATGCAGTGCGACGTCGAGCGCCTTCGCGAAGTTCTTGCGGATCTGGTCGAGCGACACGTGCTGGCGCAAGTAATCGGCCCACAGGAATTCGCTGAACGGCGTCGCGTCCTTCGCATAGCCGCCCGCCGTGCGCAGCTCGCCTGCCAGGCTGCGGTACGGATCGTCCACGAGCCCCGTCAGCACCTTCGGCAGATTCGCGTAGTCGCGACGCGTACCGTCCGCGCCGAACGGATGCACCCACTGGTTGTGTTCCATCATCCGCCAGAAGATCGTGTCGTCGAGCCACGACAGATCCTTCAGCAGCATCGCGTTCACGCGCGTCTCCCCTTCCTCGATCAGCGCGAGGCCAAGGTGGTGGTGATCGGTGATGTAGTGCAGCCCGTCCGGGCCGAGCACGGCCGGGAACCAGTGCGACTCGATCGCGGCCTTGCGCGCGCGCTTGCTGAGCCCCTTCCAGTGCTTGCGCTTCGCCTTGACTTCGCGATAGCCGACCGTCATCTGCGTGGGACGCAGTTGTTCCAGCTTGACGGGAATCAGATGAACATCGTTGCCGAGAGCCATGGTCGTACCCCATGTTGCGAAATTCCGGCAACGATACTCCTGATCACGCGAGCCGTTAATACGTCATGACCTCGATACGCATCCGGTTGACGATCTCTGACAACCGCCCAACGGCCTGCGCACGCTCGACGCCGCGCTACGCGCGCAGATCGTTGCGTTCGAGACGATGTCGAATGTAAGGAATGCCATCGTGCACGACGCTCACGCGACGCATCCCGAGCTTGCGCGCGACGTTCAGCGAGCCGCCGTTGGCCTCCGCGATATCGGCGATCACGCGCGGCAGGCGCACGGTGTCGAAGGCGTGACGCACGACGGCCGCCGCGGCCTCGCTCGCGATGCCACGCCCCCAGGTCGAACGAACCAGCCGCCAGCCGATCTCGATGTCGTGCGCGCCGTCCACATAATCGGGAATCAGCAGGATCCAGCCGATGAACGCATCGGGCGCGGCCTTCTCGAAGATCGACCAGTAGCCGAGTCCCGGCGGATAGTCGCACGTGATCCGGTGCGTGACGAAGCGCCGGTGCTCGACGGGATCGTGCCACGGGCCCGCGATGTGCCGCGTGACCTCGGGATCGCGATCCATCGCGAGGCACGCGTCGAGATCGGCGAGCACGCGCGGACGCAGCCACAGCCGGGCGGTTTCGAGCACGGGCAGCGTGGCGGCGGAACGTTCGGTCATCTGGACTCCTGATTCGGTGACGATGCGCATCGAGCATATTACAAAACAACTACAAACAGCCTTCCGGAATGATACAGATGCCCGTCGCCGGTTTCGCGCGACGCCGTTTCCATTTCCGAAACAGTTCATTTCCTAGGGATTATTCCCGATTCGACGGTATCGCGCCCCACATCGCCCGGCGCCGCGGCCTACACTCGATCAATGCCCCCGCACCGCGCGCAAGCCGGGCCGGCATCCGCATGCACATCGTAAGCGCGCAAGCCAACGAGGAGACCTCGGACATGAGCTGGACCCGCGAACAACGCAACGTCACGATCGCCGCCTACCTGGGCTGGACACTCGATGCGTTCGATTTCTTCCTGATGGTCTTCGTGCTGAAGGACATCGCCGCCGAATTCGGGTCGACGATCCCTGCCGTCGCGTTCGCGCTCACACTGACGCTTGCAATGCGCCCGCTCGGCGCGCTGATCTTCGGCCGGCTCGCCGATCGCTTCGGCCGCCGCCCGACGCTGATGGTCAACATCGCGTGCTACTCGCTGCTCGAACTCGCGTCGGGTTTCGCGCCGAGCCTGACCGCGCTGCTCGTGCTGCGCGCATTGTTCGGCGTCGCGATGGGCGGCGAATGGGGTGTCGGCTCCGCGCTGACGATGGAAACGGTGCCGACCCATGCGCGCGGCTTCGTGTCGGGGCTGCTGCAGGCCGGCTATCCGAGCGGCTACCTGCTCGCGTCCGTCGTGTTCGGCCTGTTCTACCAGTACATCGGCTGGCGCGGAATGTTCATGGTCGGCGTGCTGCCCGCGCTGCTCGTGCTGTACGTGCGCGCGCACGTGCCCGAATCGCCGGCGTGGAAGCAGATGGAGAAGCGCCCGCGCCCGAGCCTCGGCACCACGCTGCAGCAGAACTGGAAGCTCACGATCTACGCGATCGTGCTGATGACCGCGTTCAACTTCTTCTCGCACGGCACGCAGGATCTCTATCCGACGTTCCTGCGCGAACAGCATCACTTCGATCCGCATACCGTGTCGTGGATCACGATCGTGCTGAACATCGGTGCCATCGTCGGCGGCCTGTCGTTCGGCGCGATCTCCGAGCGGATCGGCCGGCGCCGTGCCGTCTTCATCGCGGCGTTGATCGCCCTGCCCGTGCTGCCGCTGTGGGCGTTCTCGAGCGGCCCGGTCGCCCTCGCCGCGGGTGCGTTCCTGATGCAGATCTCGGTGCAGGGTGCATGGGGCGTGATCCCGGTTCACCTGAACGAAATCTCGCCCGACGAGATCCGCGCGACTTTCCCCGGCGTCGTCTACCAGCTCGGCAACCTGCTCGCATCGGGCAACGCGACGATGCAGGCCTCGCTCGCCGTTTCGCACAACAACAATTACAGCTTCGCGCTCGCGCTCGTGGCCGGCATCGTCGCCGTCGTGATCGCCGTGTTGATCCTGTTCAGCCGCGAGCGGCGCGGCATCGACATGACGCAATCGGTCAATACGCGTAGCACGGTCGGCTGAACCCGCGCATTGCCGCACTGCATCATCGCGCGTGCCCCGTCCTGTCGAGGGCACGCGCGATACTTTCCGCATTCGCACATCGAACTAGAGGAATTTATCCAGATTCCCCGCTTGCCCGCTCCGTCCGCGATTTTTTATCTTAATAAAAACGACTGTTTGAATCAGACAAACAAATCACCAGTTCGCGGCCGGGCAACCGGCATGGGAGGCGGGACATGGCAGTAAGTCAGGAGGGACGGCCATCCGCGGGACGGCCGTCCGGGGCGCGGTCATCCGGCACTCGGCAGACCGGCGGGACGAAGGCACGCATCCTCGATGCGGCCGAGGATCTGTTCATCGAGCATGGCTTCGAGGCGATGTCGATGCGCCAGATTACTTCGCGCGCGGCGGTCAACCTCGCCGCGGTCAACTACCACTTCGGCAGCAAGGAAGCGCTGATCCACGCGATGCTGTCGCGCCGGCTCGACCAGCTCAACCAGGAACGCCTCGGCATCCTCGACCGCTTCGATGCGCAACTCGGCACCCACATCACCTGCGAGCACGTGCTCGGCGCGATGTTCATCCCCGCGCTGAAGGCATCGCGCAATCCCGAACGCGGCGGGCCCGGGTTCCTGCGGCTGATCGGCCGTGCGTACACCGATCCGTCGCCGTTCGTGCGCAACTTCCTGACCGCGCACTACGCGAGCGTCGCGGGCCGCTTCTTCGACGCGTTCCAGCGCGCCTTGCCGCACCTGCCGCGCACGGAGCTCGGCTGGCGGCTGCACTTCGCGATCGGCGCGCTGTCCGGCGCGCTCGCGGGCGCCGAAACGGAAAGCCTGATCGACGAGTTTTCGCAGGGCCGCACGATGAACGACGTGCAGATGATCGCGCGCCTGTCGTCGCTGATCGTCGCCGCGCTGAAGGCGCCGATGCCCGACAGCGCGCAACTGTCGATCTTCGCGGCCGTGCTCGACGATGCAGGCGCAAGCGAAGCATTCGGGCTGCCGCAGTCGGGTGCGACCACCGCCGATACGGCGACGCTGCATTCCACGAACTGAGCGCGCGAGGCCACGCGCGGCTTCCTGTTCACGATTTGATTGAAACGCGCGGTCATGCGGAGCGTCGAGGCGCCCCGTCGATCGACCGTGCGGCACGGGGCACGGGCCGGCGCTGAAGCGCCCGCCCTCGCCGAGAGCAAACACCGGAGACACGTCATGTCATCTTCCGCAGCAACCGCAGCGGCCCAGGTTCCGCCGAACACCGACGGCATCTGGTACGCGTCATACCCGCCCGGCGTCCCGCACGACATCGACGTCACGCAATACGCATCGCTCGTGCAGTTCTTCGACGAATGCACGAGCCGCTTCGCCGAGCGCGTCGCCTATGTGAGCGCAGGCGCATCGATGACCTACCGCACGCTCGCGCAGAAAGTCGACGCGTTCGCGTCGTACCTGCAAAGCATCGGCGTCAAGCCCGGCGACCGCGTCGCGATCATGTTGCCGAACACGTTCCAGTATCCGGTCGCGCTGTTCGGCACGCTGAAGGCCGGCGCGATCGTCGTCAACGTGAATCCGCTCTACACCGTGCGCGAACTCGCGCACCAGCTGAAGGACAGCGGCGCGCAGACGATCGTCGTGTTCGAGAATTTCGCGCGCACGCTGCAGGACGCGCTGCCGGAAACGCAGGTGAAGAACATCGTCGTCACCGCGCTCGGCGACCTGCTCGCCGACGGTTTCAATGCGAAAGGACGCCTGATCAATTTCGTGCTGAAGCACGTGAAGAAGCTCGTGCCGGCCTACCACCTGCCGCAGGCCATCCGGTTGCGCTCCGCCCTCGCGCTCGGTGCGCGCGGCAAGCCGCAGCTCGTGCAGATCACGCGCGACGACCTCGCGTTCCTGCAATACACGGGCGGCACGACCGGCGTCGCGAAAGGCGCGATGCTCACGCACGGCAACCTGATCGCGAACCTGCTGCAGGCGAAGGCCTGGATCGCCGACCAGGTCTCGGGCGACGTCGAAACCGTGCTCACGCCGCTGCCGCTGTATCACATCTATTCGCTGACGGTGAACGCATTCATCTTCATGGGGCTCGGCGGGCGCAACATCCTGATCGCGAACCCGCGCGACATGACGATGGTGATGAAGATCATCCGCAACGAGACGTTCACCGGGATCACCGGCATCAACACGCTGTACAACGCGTTCCTCGACAACGAGGAATTCCGCAAGCGCGATTTCTCGAAGCTGAAGCTCGCGATGGCCGGCGGGATGGCGATGCAGCGCGCGGTCGCGGAACGCTTCCAGCAGGTGACGGGCCGGCCGGTCGTCGAAGGCTACGGCCTGACCGAATGCTCGCCGATCGTCACGATGAACCCCGTGGACCTGAACGACATGGCCGCGTTCAGCGGTTCGATCGGCCTGCCCGCGCCGTCCACCGTCGTGCGCTTTCGCCGCGAGGACGGCACCTGGGCGCCCATCGGCGAACCGGGCGAGCTGTGCGTACACGGCCCGCAGGTGATGCGCGGCTACTGGCAGCGCCCCGACGAGACGGCCAAGGTCATCGACGCCGACGGCTGGCTCGGCACCGGCGACATCGGCGTGATGGACGAACGCGGCTTCATCCGCCTGATCGACCGCAAGAAGGACATGATCCTCGTATCGGGCTTCAACGTGTATCCGAACGAGATCGAGGAAGTGCTGGTGATGCATCCGGGCATCAGCGAAGCCGCGGCGATCGGCATTCCTGACGAGGTACAGGGCGAACGGATCAAGGTGTTCGTCGTGCGCCGCGACCCGTCGCTGACGGTCGACGACGTGCTCGCGCACTGCCGCAAGAACCTGACCGGCTACAAGATGCCGAAATTCGTCGAGTTCCGCGACGCGCTGCCGCAGACGAACGTCGGCAAGATCCTGCGCCGCGCGCTGCGCGACGAGGAGCTCGCCAAAATCAAGGCCGCGAAGCAAGGCTGAACGATCCATCGCCCCGGGAGACGCCGTCGATGAACGAAGGAAAGAAGCGCCACGCGCGGCATGCCGCCGCCGTGGCAGTCGCGTGCCTGTTGTCGCTCGCACAGGCGGGCCTGCATGCACAGGAAACGGCCGACGCCGCGAGCGCGGCAACCGGCGTCGCACTGCCGGCGGATCTCGCGAAACTCACGCGCGAGCCGGTCGCGCAGCAGGCGCGCTGGCTGCGCACGGCCGCGCAGCGCGGCACGCTCGCGCAACTCGATGACGCGACGCTCACGGCGCTCTTCAAGGCACTCGATCCGCTCGCCGTACCGCTCTATATCCGGAACGGTCCCAACGGCTATCCGTCGTACCAGTTCACGATGGTGCGGCAGGAGCGCATCAGCGGAAAATGGTCCGATACGCCCGACCGCATGCTCGTGAAGACCACCCGCGAGCCGCTGCGCGTCTACGCGAAATGGCTGCCGGGCGGCGCACATGCCGGACAGGAGACGATCTACGACACGACGCAGCGCAAGGACGAGATGTACGGCCACCTCGGCGGCCTGCTCGGCAAGATTCCGCTGTGGACGGCACTCGACGGCGCACTCGCGCGCGCGCAGTCGAATCACCAGGTGAAGGATCTCGGCACCGAGTTCATCACGAACCTGTACCTGACCGAAGGGAAGAAATACCTGGAAGCCGGCGTGCAGCGGCCGACCGATGTAGAGGCCAGGACGATCAACGGCGTGCGCGTCGTTGCGCTCACCTACGAAACGCCGACCGGCCGGCCGCAGTTCTACGCGAAGAAGGAAGTCCTCGGGCTCGACCTGCACGCGCCCTATTTCCGGACCGTCGAGTCCTATGACAACGACGGCAAGATCTTCGAGCGGATCGTCATCGAGAAAATCGCGCCGGCGACGCTCGACGACACCGCATTCGACCCGAAAAACCCCGACTACGCGTTCTGATGCGCGCCGGCGGGGCCGGCCTCGGGCTCAATCGTCATCGTCGTCGCCGTGGTGGCGGTGCCAATGCTTGTAATAGTGCTTGCGCCACTTGCGATAGCGATCGTCGTCGTCATCGCCATAGTAGCCGTATCCGTAGCCTGGATAGGCGACCACGGCCGGTTGCGGCGCCACATAGACCGGAGCCGGCTCGACATAGACCGGCGCGACCGGTACGCCGATGCCGACCGACAGGTCGACATGCCCCGCCATCGCACTACCGGAAGCCAGCAACGCCACGCCCCCGACCCACCCTGCCCATCGTCTCTTGTTCATGTTCTGAATCCCTGATATGCCGGCCCGTCCGGCTCGCGCAACGAATGTAAGCGCCGCGTGCGAACCCAGGTGATACGGCATTGCGAGAGTCGTAACGCGGCGTAACGAAATGGCGTTAGCCGTTCGGCCGAATCGCGAAAATGCGCTGGAACGTCTATAGTGGGTTACGGTTCGACACAATCACGACTGCGCGCTCACCGATCGAACAGGGTAGAATCCCGCCAAACACCTTGTGGACGAACACGCCACACACACGCACAACATATTCTCTGACGCAGGCTCCTGCCGCACCTCAATGGCCAATCCCGCAGAATCCCATCCGCAAAACGACTTCATCAATTCGGCGCGCAAGGAACGTAAGCGCGTTGAAATCTATCTCGTCAACGGCATTCGTCTGACGGGGTGTATCGAGTCGTTCGACCAGTACTTGGTGATGCTGCGCACCCCCGTGGGTCTGCAAGGCATCTACAAGCGCGCGATTTCCACGATCCAGCTCGACACGGGCGGCTCGCGCCCGGGCGGCAGCGGTCCCCGCGGGCCGCGCACCGGCGGGCGCCCCGGCGGCCGTGAAGGTGGCGGTCACAGCCCGTACGGCTCGCACGGCGGCCCGCGCGAATCGCGCGGCGACGGCGGCTACGGCTCCCGCGAACCGCGTGAAGGCTATGGCTCGCGCGAACCGCGCGAGGGTTACGGCTCGCGTGAGCCGCGCGAAGGCTACGGCGCCCCGCGCGAACCCCGTGAACCGCGCGAAAGCTACGGCGCGCCGCGCGACGCCGGCGACGCATCCGGCAGCGCATCGCCGTCGGATTCCCGCGGCGGCAACGGGCCGGTGATCGTGACGCGCCGCCGGCGAATCGTGCCGGACGGCCAGTAAAGCAAAAGGGCAAGCCAACCGGCTTGCCCTTTTTACTTGTGCAGCCGGCGCGGCATGTCGCCGCACCGCCGCCGGGTTCAGTGTGCCGTCGCCGGCAGGCCTGCATCGGCCTCGCGCTGCAACGACCGCACCTGCTGCTGCAACGCACGCAGTTGCGACTGAAGTTCGGCCTGCTGCGCCTGCAATGCGGCCGTCTCGTTGCGTACACTCTTCTGGCGATCCGCGACTGCCGCCTGCTGCTGGCGTGCGATCGAGATATCGGCCTGCAGACGCCGCGCACGATCCTGCGTGACTTCGATCTGCTTGTCCATTTGCGTCTTCTGCGATTCCAGCTTCGCCGCCCGCAGTTCGTTCACGGCCAGCCGCTCCGCCTGGCGCGAGAAATCGCGATAGATCGCTTCCGCACGGGTTTCATCGTAGGTCTTGATCACGCGCCAGAACGCCTTCTGCTGGAACAGCGCGACGAAGTACGCACCGTCCTTTACGTTGAACAGCAGGCTCGCGCCGTAGCTGCCGTTGTAGCTCGTGCGCATTTCGGTCAGCGTGTGCGCCTGGATCTGGCGCTGCAAGTCGTCGACCGTGCTCGGCCCCGTCGACTCGCCCGCCTGCGGCTGCACCGACGTCTGCGAATCGATCACCGGAATCGCCGCCACCGGCGCCGACGCCTGCTGTACTGCCGGCGAACCGCTGTCTGCCAGACTTTGCGCGTATGCGCCCTGCATGCCTCCCGCCAGGGCGAACAATACGCACGCCCTTCCCAACCCCGTCATATGGCTCATGAAGTTCTATTCCCGCCCGAGTCGTTGTAATTCAGCGCGATTTTATCTCATTAATTACTCACTTTCGCGGGTCTCGGGCTCCTCGTCGAAGATCTGATATTTGCGCATTTTTTCCCACAACACTTTGCGGCTGATACCGAGCTGCTGCGCCGTATCCTGACGCCGCCAGCCGTTTGCGTCGAGCGCCGCAATGACGCGGTTGCGCTCGTTCATGTCCCACTTGCTGCGATCGACGAAGACTTCGGCCGCGCTCTCCGCCGGTACCGGCTGTGCCGAATTGCGCGCGTGTGCGATCAGTCGCTGCAACCGCGCGGCATCCCACCCGCCCGTCTGCCGCACCGTTACGCCGACACGCTCGGCGAGGTTGCGCAGTTCGCGCACGTTGCCGGGGAAATAGCTGTCCGCGACCGAATCCGTCAACCAGTACGGCAGATCGGACAACTGAGCGAGCCTGTCTTCGCCGACGACCTGCTCGACGAACGACTTGAACAACGCGATCTTGTCGACAGCGCCACGCTCTTCCAGCGACGGAATGCTCAGCTCGATCACCGCGAGCCGGTAGTAGAGATCGGCACGGAACAGGCCGTCCTTCACGAGCTGCGGCAGCTTCTTGTTGCTCGCCGCGACCAGGCGGAAATCGACCTTGACCGGCGTCGTCGCGCCGACACGCAGCACCGCGCCGTCCTCGAGCACGCGCAGCAGCTTGACCTGCTGGTACAGCGGCAGATCGCCAACTTCGTCGAGGAACAGCGTGCCGCCGCCCGCCTGCTCGAAATAGCCTTTATGCGCAACAACCGCGCCCGTGAACGAACCCTTCGCATGACCGAAGAACAGCGATTCGAACAGGCCGTCGGGAATCGCGCCGCAGTTCACCGGCACGAACTCGCCGTGCCGGTAGCGCGAATGCTTGTCGTGCAGCAGTTGCGCGATGCGCTCCTTGCCGACGCCGGTTTCGCCGTGCAGCAGCACGTTGGTGTCGCAATCGGCGAACGTATCGACTTCGTGCAGGAGCGCCTGCATCGATTCCGAGTGCGCGACGAGTGCGGCCGGATGCGACGTTTCAGCCGTATGCGCACGCAGCTGCGTGACGAGCTTGCCGATCATGCCGCGCAGTTCGGCACACGTGAAGTCGAGCGGCAGGACATGCGAATACTCGGGCGGATACTGCGACGCGTCGTGATCGCGCGCCGCGCCGACCCAGACGACCGGCATGCCGATGTTGGCCTGCCAGTCGCGCAGGAATGCCGCGCCGGTTTCGATCATCGTCACGCTGATGATCGCCAGCGACGGCCGCAACGCGGCGCGCTCGGCCGAGACCTCCGCGTTGTCGGCACGGATCACTTCGACGTCGAAGCTCGCCATGCACCGGGCGACGCGGTCGACGATGTCTGCCTTGCCTTCCCAGACGTACAGGTCGAGCTCTTCGATTGCGGGCGTGGTTCTCATGATTCGGGTGCGGCTTCAGTAATTGACGAGTGGCTCGACATTGCGGCTCAGTGAGCGGTTGCAGGCGGCAGCGACGCTGCCTGCCTTGATGACAGAACGTTCAGGCATTTATTGAACCAGCATGGGGTTGCCGCATTTGATCGAGTCCGGTGTGTTCGTGACATAGGCATTCCCGAGGCTGAGGCCGAGCAGGCCCGTGACCGAGGTCAGGAGCGAATCAATCGGTTGCAGCAGCAGCGGGACGAGTGTAGTTCCCAGTGCTGACAAAATCGGCCCGAGAACGACGTTCAGCACCGGTGTGACAACATCGCCCAGCAATGCGAGCAAACCGCTGTTGGCGGTCAACTGGATCGACAGGCCACTGTTAAGTGCGCTTTGAACCGCGGGTGACAGAAGCTGATCCGTGCCGGTGCTCAACATGTATGGCGATGCAGGGGCCGGGGACGCGGATGAACCAGGACCGGGATAGGTAAACGTCAACGGTGTCGCGCTTTGATTGGCAACGGGAATGGTCAACTGTCCGGGCGTCAGGTTGACGTTGACCGAGATCTGGCTCAGGTCGAGGAGCCCTAACGTCAAGGTCTTGACCAACGTCGACAACCCGGAAATCAGACCGCCCAGGTTCAACAGGTTAAGCAGGCTCTGCAGGTTGACGGACACCAGCGTAATCGGTGTTGCGCTACCGTTCTGTGTATATCCGCTCGGTGCATTGAGGTTGATCGGCGTATTCGCCGAGCCGCCGAGATACACGGCAACCACTCCGGTCTGCACGTTCACCGTCGCGCTTTTCGTGCCGTCCGCCGTACAGGTGACCGACGCCAGGCCCGCCGTTGCCGGTGCCACATAGGCGGTGATCGGCAGTTGCACCGCCGCAAGCGGCGTGGGACTACCCGACGGGCACGTGCCCCCCGGATAGACCAGCCCGCCGGTCGGACAGGTCGACAGCAAAGATATCGACGTATTGAGGAAGATGTTCCCCTGCGCGGTCGACGTATTGGTCGTGCAATTGGACGTCCCGCAGTTCGACGGCCCCGGCGGACCGCTCGCGGTGGACGGCGGATTCGCCCCGAGCTTGACCGAACCCGATACGTTCACGTTCAGCAGCGGCGCGAGCAAGGTAGGCGTCTGAACCGTGACGCTGGGAATGCTGACCGAACTCGTGCCGTTCGCGATCTGCAATGCCGTCGACAGCAATCCGAGTGCATTGACGCTGGCGTCGACGGCGGAGGTTCCCGTAGCGGTAGCAGCGGAAACCAGCTGGCCGAGCGCGATCTGCGGACCGCCGCAGACGCTGCCCGAACAGAGCGCAGCGACAATCGCGTTCAGGACGTTCAGGTTCGCCCCGACCAGATTCTGCTGCGTCGCCGCCTGCACTGCGGCGTTGGCCAGCTGCCCGAGCGTCACGGTACCGTTCAATACGCCTGTGGTCGTGCCGACCGGCAGATTGGCGAGAATACCGGCCAGCTTCAGGTTGACTTGCGCCAGCCCCTGGTAGTCGAGAACCTGCAGGCTCAGCGCATTCGGAGACCCCGTCAGCACCTTGAGCAACTGATTGGCCAACCCGCCGTTCAATGTCGCCAGCGACGTGGTCAGCGTAAAGGTATCGGTCGGCACGCTCTTGGCGATGGCGGATCCACCGATCGTGACGCCACCGCGAAAAATCCCGTCGACCGGCTCGGCCACCGTGACACAAACGGCATTGGTCGATTGGCCATTGACCGTTCCGGCCGACAGACCGGCGCATTGGCCACCGCTGATCGGGTCTCCCGACATCCAGGTGAACTGCGCGCTGCCGCTGCCCTGAGGCGCGCTCCAGATGCCGCAAGACACGGACACGCTCGAACCGGTGGGCAACGGGTTCTTCGATGGGTTGGCGATTTGACCGGCAGCGGTCTTAGCTGCCTGACAAGTCGAGTCGGTGCTAATTTGCGACACCGCTGACAGCGCGGCCAAATCGGCCGCCGCCTGCATTCGACGTCTTTCAGCATAGAAATGGCCGACGTCGATCGCACCCAGCACGATAATCGCAACCAATGCCCAGATCGTCGCCATGACCGCGACGCTCCCCCGCTGGCGACTTCTCCGCGGGCCGCCAGCGCCACCCCGCCGCGCCGCGTGCGATTGATCTGCGCGCATGGTCATCTCTTATTGCGCGCCCTGCCCGCCGCCCGACATGCCACCCGTTGCACCGAGTTGCGAACTTATCGAATCCGGGATCTTGTTCTTGAACGAATCAAGATAGCGCTGGTAGGAAAGCGATGCGACATCGCCGAACACCGGTTGCGCCGGCGCCGCCGCGCGATTGTCACGCTGCATCGCGAGCCAGCCCCTGGTCGAACGGCCAACGTCTGACGCGCCCGATGCCACGGACTGTTGACCATAGGCCGCGCCGGAGCTCGTGACGATGCAGGCGATCGCACCCAGCGTCGCGATCCAGCCGATGCGTACGCTTCGATTATGTTTGTTCTCGTTCATGTTGCTCCCCGGATATCCGTTCATTGTGCAAACCGTTGCAACAGCGGCACTGTCTGGTCGTAGCCGACGTTGTTCGCCATCGGCGTGATCGGTGTTGCCGCGCCGCGTCGCGATACCACCGGCGGTGTCGCGACTGCACGCTGCTGGGCGCGCACGGCCGCAGCGATCTTCGCGGCATCGCTGTTGATGTCCTTGCGAATATCGGCCGACAGATGCTGCTGGTTCATCAACCGTTGCGCATCCTGCGCACGTCCTGCCGCAAACAGATACAGCGCGAGGTTGCTGACGATCTTCGGATTGCGCTGATCGAGTTCGGCCGCCTTCATCAACGGCACCCGTGAACCGACGACGTCGCCGCTGCGCAACTTCGCGTAAGCCAGGTCGGAAAGCAGCGACGGATCCGTCGGCGCAAGCTCCGACGCCTGCGTCAATGCCTGCACCGCACGGTCGAAATCCCCCGCGGCACCCGCCAGCAACCCGAGCCCGCGATAGCCGCGCGCAGCGAGCGGCGTCTTCAGCAACTGGTTGTACGCGGCCGCGCTTGCGGCCGGCTGATCGGTCATCCGCAGCGCATCCGCGCGCAGCAGGACCGATTCCGGCATGACGCCGTATGTCTTGTCGTATGCGTCGATGTGCGCGAGCGAAGCGTAATAGAGCCCTTGCGTTTGCATGCGCTGAATCAGGCCCAGGTACATCCCCGGCGTATCCGGTACGGACTGCTTCTGATCTGCTGCCTGCATCAGCGCCGCACGCTCGGTCTGCGCACCGACGCCATACCCGCTTTCCTTGGTGGCGCATGCACCAAGCAGCAGCACCGCCGCCAACATGCCTGCCCGTGTCACTGTTTCGCCGATTCGCTTCATGGTCTGTCCTTCCGTCCTTCAATGCTGCGACGCCAATGCGCGCATCACCGCCAGCATGCCCGGCCCGGCCGTCACGATCAGCAATGCAGGCAACAGCGTCAGCACCATGACGCCCGTCATCTTCACGGTCAATCTGCCGATACGTTCGCGCAGCATCGCGCGGCGTGTCTCGCGCAAACGATCGCCGAACTGCTTGAGCGGCTCCTGCACCGCACCGCCATGCTTGTCGACCTGGATCATCAATCGCACGATCGCGCGCAAATCCTCGTTGTCGAATCCGCCGGACAGCCGTTGCAGCGACTGCTCGCGCGTACGTCCCGCAGCGAACTGACGCTGCGCGATTCCCACCTCCGACGACAGCACCGGCAGCATCCCGCGAAAATCGTTCGTCACGACCTGCAGGCTCTGATCGAGCGACAGCCCGACACCTTGCAGCAAGCGCAACATATCGACGAGCAGCGGCAGTTCGTCGACGACGCTCTGCCGCCGTGATGCCGCACGGCGCTGCACATAGAGTTTCGGCAGCATGAAGCCGAGCCCGAAGGCGACGAACATGCCGACCATCCAGATACTGCCTTTCGCGCGCCCGCTCGCGAAGATCACGAACAGCAGCGGCAGCGCGATCCCGCACGCGACTCGCGCGCTCAGAAACAACCCGCGCGTGCGCGCGTCGACATATCCGGCTTGCTCGAGCAGGCGGCGATCCTCTTCCGCGACAGCGTATTTGCCGAATCCCGTATCCAGCCAACGCATGCCCGCCGCCGACAACCGGTCCAGCAAACGCTGGACGCGTTGCCCGCCGCGCACATCGGATTTCGCAGGCGCATCGCCGTTCGGCGCGGTCCGTGCTTTCGCTGCCTCGAGTGCCGCCATGCGCCGATCCAGCGCATCGACCAGCGCACGTTCGGCCCGCCCCGCTGCATGCGCACGCAACACGGCGACCATGCCTAGCAGCAGCACCCCAAGCGCGCCCACTGCCAGCGCAATCGCTCCGATTTGAGTTGCTGTCATAGCCTCACCTGAGCCGAGCCATTCGGTACAGCCATATGCTGCCGGCCACTTGCGCCAGGAATGCGATCGTGAGCAGCGACCGACCGCTCGGATCGCCCCACATCCCGTACAGATACCTCGGGTTTGTCATCACGACAAAACTGCCGATCGCGATCGGCAGCATGACGAGGACAAACGCCGACAGCCGCGTCTCCGACGACATCGCGGTCAATTCACGCTCGGCCTGCTCGAGATCGCGCATGAACACCGACATCCGCTCGAGCATCACGTCCGCGCGACCGCCGTATTTGACCGACAAGCGCAGCACCGAGCCGACGAGTTCAAACTCTTCCGTCCGGTAGATCTTCGCGATGTGCATCATCGCGCGATCGATCTCGATACCGCCGCGCAGCATCCGCGACACGACGTCGAGGCAGCCGCGCAGCGGCTCCTCGGTCGTCAGGAGTGCTGCCTGGAAGGCAGCCGGCACGCTGTTGCCCAACGTGACGAGACGCACGATCCCGTCGAGGAACGACGGGATCTGCCGGACGATCTTCAACCGCCGCCGCTGAATCCGTGACGCGAGCCAGACGCCGAGTATCGCGCTTCCGCAAATGAGCGCCGCGAAACACGCGAGCATGCCGCCGTGACTACCCGCGACGAATGCAGCCACGACAAGCACTGCAAGCGCGATGAAGGCCTTGCCGCGTGCGTCGTCTATCCCTGCACGACTCGCGAGGTTCGACAGATATTCGGATGCCGTCGCATACCAATGTGCCCAGAATGCGTCGGATGATGCGTTTCGTGCCGCGCCCGGCTGCATCGGCACCGCGCGCGCGGCACCTGCCGCCGCCGGCCGTGCTGCCTGCGCGGCGACACCTGCACGTGCGCCGGGTTCGAGCCGGCTGTCGATGAAACGCTTGGCGTCGGTCCGTACGCGCCGGGTTTCCGCGTGACGCCACAGCATCATCGCGGCCGCGACGCACAGCATCGCGAAGGCCAGCGCCCACACCATCCCGCTATACATTGAAGCCCCCGCCGCCGCGGCCGAACCCGCCGCCACCGAACCCGCCGCCAAACCCGCCGTCGCCGAACCCGCCGCTCGTCAGCGTCTGGCGGAAGCGCGCGAGCTTCGGCGAATGCGGATGAATGCCCAGCGTCTCCCAGTGGTCGACTTCCTCGCCCTCCGGCGTCACGCGTGCTTCGTAACGGTAAAGTTCCTGCGTCGCGATGATGTTGTCGGACAGACCGGTGACTTCCGTGATCGACAGGATCCGCCGCCGCCCGTTCGACAGGCGACCGATCTGCACGATGAAGTCGATCGCATTCGCGATCTGCCGGCGCAGGCTCGACTCGGTGCCCTGAAAGCCCGCGAAACCCGCAAGCATCTCGAGACGGTACAGGCACTCTCGCGGTGAGCTCGCATGCACGGTGCCCATCGAGCCGTCATGGCCCGTGTTCATCGCCTGCAGCATTTCCAGCACTTCACCACCGCGCACTTCGCCGACGATGATCCGGTCCGGGCGCATCCGCAGCGTATTGCGCAGCAGGTCGCGAATCGATACGACGCCGTTGCCGTCGAAACCGCCCGGCCGGCTCTCGAGACGCACGACGTGCGGGTGATTCAGCGACAGCTCCGCCGTATCCTCGATCGTCACGACACGCTCGATCTCCGGAATGTGGAACGCGAGCGCGTTGAGCAGCGACGTCTTGCCGGAACTCGTGCCGCCCGACACGAGAATGTTGCAGCGCGCCTCGACTGCCGCCTGGAGCAGCGTGTTGATCTCTTCGTTGAACGTGCCGTTGCCGAGCAGATCGGAGGGCTTCAGCGGATCCTTGCGGAATTTCCGGATCGATACGACCGGGCCGTCGATCGACAGCGGCTCGATCACGACGTTCACTCGGCCACCGTCGGGCAGCCGCGCGTCGACCATCGGGTTCGACTCGTCGAGACGGCGGCCGATCGGTGCGAGGATCCGGCGCACGATCCGCAGCAGGTGCGCGTTGTCGGTAAAGCGCACCGGCAGCTTCGCGAGGATCCCGTGGCGCGACACGTACACGTCGTTGTAGCCGTTGATCAGGATGTCCTCGACCGCCGGGTCCGCCAGCAGGTCCTCGATCGGCCCGAAGCCAGCGAGCTCCTTCGTCAGGGCCTCGGCGATCGCACGCACCTCGTTTTCGTTGAGCGGGATGCGGCGCAGGCGCACGAAGCTGTCGATCTCGAGATCGACGAACTGGTTGATCGCCTGTCGCGACCAACGGCCGAACTCGGCGCCCAGTTCTTCGATACGCGTCAGCAAGTGCTCGTGCGCGGCATTCTTGATGTCGTGAAATTGCTGCGTCTGGGAGAACGGCGCTGCGCCGTCGGCGAATTGAATGTCGTGTGCCATCGCTTACGACCGCTTGGACGAGGGTTGAATGAAGCGCTTCAGCGCGGAAAGGCCGGATGCCGGTCGCGCGGCGGCCGGTCTGACCGACACGCCTGGCAGCCGCGCGGCGAGCGACTCGAGCGCGCGCACGTACGGGTCGCGCTCCGTCATGTCGACGATGAGCCGGCCCTGGTTTGCCGCATGGCCGATCGCGACGCGGCGCGACGGCAACGTACCCACCAGCGCAAGACCGAGGCGCTCGGCGATCTGTGCAGGCGTCAGGTCGAGTGCGGGATCGTACTGGTTGACGACGAGCCGTACACGATCGGTGTCGACACCCGCGTCGCGCAGCCCGGTGAGCAGATCGGCCGCGGACACGATCGACGCGACACCCTGGTCGCAGACGAGCCACGCTTCATCGGCCGACATCGTAATCTGGGCAACGAACTCGCGGTTCGAGAAACCACCGAGATCGACGATCTGCTGATCGAAAAATGCGCGAAACCGGTTCAGCACGCCGGCGCACGACGCATACGAGACATCGCGCAGCCCGCCGAGATCGGCCGGCAGCGTCGTCAATGCAACACCGCTCTCATGCCGGGTCAGTGCGGTATTCACGAAGGTTCGGTCGATGCGGCGCAGGTTGTGAACCGCATCGATGAAATGGAATTCGCAGCGGGTATTCAGGAACAGCGCACCGTCGCCTGCCGGCAGCCCCAGGTCGACGAGCGCGGTCTGGCGCCCGGCCGGCGTGCCGCCATTCGGCTCGCCGGTTGCCCCCGGGCTCACCGCGCGCTTCTGCAGCCACACGGCGAGATTCGCCGCGAGCGTGCTCACGCCCATGCCGGCGCGCGCGCCCAGCAATGCGACGAGCTTGCCGTGACGGCTTGCCGGCTCGCCGACGTTTGCCAGCAGCCCGCGCGTCGTGCGCAACGCCTCTTCCGCCGCGGCCGACACGTCGATGAAATCGCGCACGCCGGCGCGCAATGCGGCGAGCGTGCTCTCCGGCTGTGCGAGCGAGCCGAGTGCGATGATCGGCAGCCCCGGATGCGATGCACGTACCGCCGCGGCGGCCACGCTCGCAGCCGCGCTGCCGTCGGAAAAATCGATGAACACGAGCGCCGGATTGAGCCC
The DNA here is from genome assembly GCF_902499335.1 of Burkholderia lata. Lineage (GTDB taxonomy): Bacteria > Pseudomonadota > Gammaproteobacteria > Burkholderiales > Burkholderiaceae > Burkholderia > Burkholderia lata_B. The sequence continues at coordinate 704,573 of NZ_CABVQK010000002.1, forward strand.
CGTGATGCGCTGAGCAAGCACGCCCGGCTCGAGCGACGCAGCCTCGACCGCACCGGCCGATACGAGCGTATCGGCCAGCCAGCGGACATGCGCCTCGTGTGGTGACGCGCAAACGAAATAGTCGGTCACGGCGGGTTCACACAATGACTGGATTCGCGCGTTCATGTCGAACACCCCCGACTACACAAAGCGTGGCGACGCGTCGCAATCCGCGAGACATCCCACTCATTTCGAAAACCCCGGAGCGGCGTCCGGCGACGCAGCTCCGCCCAGATACGATTTCCAGACCGGTCCATCGTGCTGCTCGGACAGCTCGCCGGGCGTCGCGGGCAGCACGGCCCCCTTGGCGATCGGCGCGACAAGGTGAGGTGTCACGATGATCAGCAGTTCCTTGTCGTTCTGCTGATAATTCATATTCTTGAAGAACGTACCGATAATCGGCAGATCGCCCAGCAACGGCACCTTGCTCACGTTCGACATCGTCTGCCGATCGATCAGGCCGCCGATCACGAAGCTTTCGCCATCGCCGAGCTCGACGGTCGTGTCCGCGCGGCGCGTCGTGATGCCGGGCACCGCAACGCCACTGATCGTCACGCTGTTCACGAAGTCGAGCTGACTCGACTCGGGGGCGACCTTCAACGCGATCCGGTTCGGGCTCAGGACCGTCGGCATCAGCGAGAGCCCGACACCATATTGCTTCCACTGGATCGCGGTCGAGCCGAGCCCTTGCGGCGACGGCACCGGAATCTCGCCGCCCGCGAGAAAGCTCGCGCTCTGCCCGGACAGGGCGACCAGCGTCGGCTCCGCCAGCACGCGAGCGAGATTGTTCGCCTCGAGCAGTGACAGATCAGCAAAAATGCCGTGCCCGGCGGCGTTCACGACCAGGTTGAACGCCGACGCGACCGGCGAACCGAGCGTCGGAACGTAACCCGCGGTACCTGGGCCGGACCCTCCGCTATAAGACTGCACGCCCCCCGGCGAAAACGATCCGAACGAAAAACCGTTGCTTTGCTTGAAGAAATTGAACCCGACCTGCTTGAGCACCGAACGGCTGAATTCGACAACCCGCACGTCGACCTGCACGACGCTCTTGCCGGGAACCGTCGAGCGGTCGATCACGGCCCCCTTCCCGCTCATGTTCTTGCCGACCGCGGCCGCGCGCGCATGCGCCTCGAGCGACGCCGACGAGCCTTGCAATACCGCCGTCCCGCCGTATGCATTCACGCGCGGCGTAGAACCGTCGAGCACCGCTTGAGCGGCCGCGTCGACGACTTCGACGTTCCAGACCGTCGGCTCGTCGTGACCGCGCTCCCACAGCATGACGTTCGTCGCGCCGGGCGCCTTCGCGGTAAGCAGCACCGATCCCGAGCGGTTCCCCTTCATGATCAGCACGTCGGCTATCGCAGGATCGCCGACCGCGACACGCTGCAGCGTGCGGCTCGCCGAAATCTGTCTTTGCGCGCCGACCGCAAGCTCGATCGTGCTGCTCGCAGTCGCGAACGATGCGAAAGTCATGGTGAAGATGGCAATCGCGAATGCAATCAGTGTTTTTTTCATCGTTTGGTAGACCGTCGCGCGGCCTTCTACTTGTCGTCGCTGATATCGATGGCCGTCGATGTCTTTCAATAGGCAACCGTTTCCGACCGGCCGCCACGGATCACTTCGATGTTGCCGCCTCCCCCGCTCGGCCGCACCACCGGCAGCAATCGCTGCGGTAACGGCGGCACGTTCACATTGGCCACCGGTGTTCTCGGCGTACCGGACAGTTGTTGCAACGAAACGCCCGCCGCAGCCAGTGCCGACGGCGACAGCTTGTTGTCCGTACGTACCGCAACCGTCTGTATCGCAAGCTCGTCGTCACGCGGGTTGCGCAAGGCGAACGTCAGCCGGCCGCTCGCTTCGCCGAGCGTCAGCGCATCGACCTGCGCGGTCGGTACCGCGAGCACCGCGATGCGGACGCCGGCCGGTTGCCCGTTGCCGCCGTTGTTGTTCCCGCTGTCGCGATCCGAAGTCGCATCACCGAACGACAGCACACGGACCTTCGACAACAGGAGACGCGCCTGCGACTGCGAGACCTCGCCGTCAAGCATCGTGCCGCCGCCTTCACGTTTCAGATTCAGGAACACGTCGACATAGTTGCCGGGCCGCAGCCGGTTGCCGACTGCATTCGATTCGTCGACGCGAACCGCAACCGCGCGCTCGCCGGGCTGTACGTCCTCGGCAAGCCCCGATACCAGCGCATCCGCAACGACCGGCGCCGAGGCCGGGATCTCCCGAACCGGCACGCGGCCGACAAGCGGAACGGGATCACTGAACGCGCCCACCGGTACGAGCGCAGTCGACTGGATCTTCAGTGCATCAGCCGGGATCGGCTGACCGCCCGGCAAGGTGCGCGTCGCAATCACGACGGGTACGGCTGTTGCCGTCGCCGCTTGCTGGACCGGCGCGGGACGCGAAGCGCTGCGTCCAAGCACCCATGCATAGATCCCAAGCAAAACTGCGATCGCAATCAGCAGCCCCGCAATGATCTTCGTTACGTTGTTGGCCATGTTGTCGAATGGATGCAGGAATAAAAATCCAGTTAGCTTCTTGCCGCGTGATTCGTGAATGACGTGCTCATAACATGGTCTGCGGAATTTGCACCACTGCCGAACCCGTCAATGGTGCCGTCATGAATGTCCCCAGGAACGGCATGATCGTCATCCAGCTGTCCGGCGTATAGCTCACCGTGACCGTCAGGCAGTACAGCAACGGCGTCGGCGTCCCGTTGTAGTTGCACTGCTGCGCCACGACGTTGGGCGGACTACTGTTCAGCCAGCCGAGGACGTTCTGGGTCGTCGTCTTCGCGTTCGCGACGCGTGTCGTGAGATCAGGTGCGTAGCTCAATCCAGCGCGCGCGCCCTCGCTTGCCGCCATCGTCAAGCTCTGCTGAATGAGAAAAATCATCCCGAAACTCAGAATCGCGTAGAAAATCACGAAGAACAGCGGAAACACGATCGCAAACTCGACCGCTGTCGCTCCGCGCTGCCGCCGACGCCCTCGCCACGCGCTCTGTCGTTTCATCGCACGCCCCCCGTTGCGGCAAGATAGATCAGCCATATGGCAGCCGGCACCGCAAGGCATGCGGCATAGGGCGTTGCCCGATATCTCCCGAGTCTCAGCGCAGGCTCGCGCGGTCGCCACAAGCCCCCGAGCGAGGTGCGCGACAGCACCATCAGCGCGAGCGCGTGCAGGCCTGCAGCCAGGCTGGCGGCCACCCACAGCCAAAGCAGCGCATGCGCACCGCACCAGATGCCGAGCACGGCGAAAATCTTTACATCGGCTGCGCCCATCACGCGCAGAAGGAAGAACGGCATAAGCCCAATCAAGCCGACCAGCATGCCGGCCACTGACTGAAGCATGGAAATGCCAAATGGATTCGCGGCCACGCATGCGCCGCCGAACCCGCTGACCAGTCCGACCAGAACAAGCGCGTTCGAAATACGGCGGAAACGAATATCGCTGACCACGACAAAACCTGCCCAGGTCAGAAATACCCCGCTAAAAATAAGATGTCCCATCGCGCCACGATCCGCAGCAAATACGAGGGCGAGCGGATTACCGAGGCAATCCGCCCGCTACTGCGCCAAGACGACTTCCGAAAAAGAAGTGTCAGCTTAGCCCGCCGGGACTGCTCGGATCGCGGTGGCAGAACAGTTGGTAGCCGAAGGGGAGGACACGCAAGTGCCAAGATTGGTGAACATGTTGCCGAGACTGCTGCCGATGTTCGTCACCCCGGCAACGATTGCGACAGCAATCAGACCCGCAATCAGACCATACTCGATCGCGGTAACCCCGTTTTCTTCCCGAAAGAAGCGAATCAACATTGCTTTCATTTTATTCCTCGTGCCTGTATTTACGTTCTTTGGCCTTTTATACGTAAACGTCCCCGCATATCCGGCCGTTGCCCCGCGCTGTTCGCCACATCTGCTGTAGCGTCAACCGGGTGCGCTTTCTTTATAGATTGCCCCGAGGGGCATGGCTCATCATTTGATGCAAGTTAACATTCGCGATAGTGACCTCCTCGAACGTTGTGTACCGAACCGTACATTTCCTTACATCTGCTCCGGATTCTATATCCGATCCCATTTAACTTCCAACCTCTTTTAACGACATGGATGGAAAAAAATGACCTGGAGCACAACGTATTTGTACGGTGTTTCGGTACGACTTACACATAGGATTTACGATAGGTTAGATGTGCACACCTAATCCACCAGTAAAACAATTGCCTCGTCCACCAAGCCTGCGCGGCCCCAACGTTACGTCGCACGCGTAACGCCAATGTTGTGACGTTACGTTACGCGACGCTCGAAACCGTTCTCATCCGTCTGTCCTTAAACAGATTCAACAATCTTTCAATTTCCATAACTTCCTTTTCCGACAAGGAATTGCCCCGTTTAAAACCTGTTGTCGAACCGTCGGCCATCGAAATGGCACGACAGTTGCAGAGTAGTCCGCGCACCACTCAACACAACGAAGTTCACAACACATTTTTAATGCGAGGACAAAATGGACATTAAGGTTATCCCCCATGGCGTGTTCCGGACGACTCTGATCGCGGCCACCGTTGCAGCCATGCTTTCCCTCTCCGCGTGCGGCGGTTCCGGCTCCATCAGCCAGGGTCTTGGCGGCGGCTCGAGCTCCGGCGGCGGCGATTCGATCTCGACTTCGGGTGGCGGTACGTCCGGCTCGAGCGGCACCTCGGGCACGAGCGGCACCTCCGGCACCTCCGGCACCAGCGGAAGCTCGGGCACGAGCGGTACGTCCGGCACCAGCGGAACCTCGGGAACGAGCGGAACGTCCGGCACCAGCGGTACGTCGGGCACGAGCGGTACCTCGGGCACCTCGGGTGTGTCGTCGAACGCAGTGGGAACTGTCCTCGCAAGCAGCAGCAACATCGTCACGGGTGTCGGCGGAACCGTCTCGGGTCTCGGCTCCGTGATCGGCAGCCAGTCGCTGCCGGGCGTCAACCCGGCCACCACGCAAGCCGCAGGCGGCATCGTGCAAAGCGTCGGCGGTGCGGTGACCGCACTCGGCAACGGCCTCGGCAACGGTCTCGGCCAGCTCGGCGCGACGAAGGATCCGCTCGGCACGACGCTGGCCAGCACGGGCGGCGTGGTCAACCAGCTCGGCGGCGCAGTCACGCAGACCGGCAACCTGGTCACGAGCCTCGGCAGCGGGCCGCTGTCGCCGCTCGCACCGGTCACGGGCGCCGTCGGCGGCCTCGTGTCGACGCTCGGCGGTGCCGTCTCGAACGGCGGCACCACCCTCACCAACGCACTGTCGACCGGCCCGATCCAGCAAGTCACGCAGACGGTCAGCTCGGCCATCACGCCGATCACGACGATGGTCGGCCAGACGACCCAGACGATCGGCACGGCGACCGGCCTCGGTGCGCCCGTCAACACGCTGCTCGGCACGGTCGGCAACGGCCTGAACCAGGCCGGCGCCCTGCTCGCGTCGGCGGGCGGCAACCCCGTCACGACCGGCCTTGGCAACACGGTCTCGTCGACGGGCAACACCGTGAAGGCCGTCGGCGGCCTGCTCACGGGCGGCACCGGCGGCGTGACCAACCCGCTCGCACCGCTCACTGGCCTCGTCTCGACGGTCACCGGCGCACTCGGCGGCGCAACGGGTGGCGGCAGCGGCCCGCTCGCCCCGGTCACCGGCCTCGTCTCCACGGTCACGGGCGCACTCGGCGGCGCAGCAGGCGGCGGCAGCGGCCCGCTCGCCCCGGTCACTGGCCTCGTCTCCACGGTCACGGGCGCACTCGGCGGCGCAGCAGGCGGCGGCAGCGGCCCGCTCGCCCCGGTCACCGGCCTCGTCTCCACGGTCACGGGCGCACTCGGCGGCGCAGCGGGCGGCGGCAGCGGCCCGCTCGCCCCGGTCACCGGCCTCGTCTCCACGGTCACGGGCGCACTCGGCGGTGCAGCAGGCGGCGGCAGTGGCCCGCTCGCCCCGGTCACGGGCCTCGTCTCCACAGTCACGGGCGCACTCGGCGGCGCAACGGGTGGCGGCAGCGGCCCGCTCGCCCCGGTCACCGGCCTCCTCGGCACGGTGACGGGCGCACTCGGCAGCGCGACGGGCGGCGCAGGCGGCAGCAGCCCGCTTGCCCCGGTGACGAACGTCGTGTCCACGGTGACCAGCGCGGTCGGCGCGCCGGCATTGACCGGCGGCACGGGCGCCGTCACGAACTCGGGCTCGTCGTCGAATCCGCTCGCGCCTGTCACGTCGCTGATCGGCGGCCTGCTCGGTGGCACGCACGGCAAGTAAACCAACATCCATCAATCGACAAGACAGCGAGGAGTCAATCATGTCCCAGCAACGTTCTCTCACGACAGCCGCCCTGAGCCAGTGGCGCGTGCCCCTCACGGCCTTCGCCGCCGCCTGCCTGCTGGCCGCCTGCGGCGGCGGCGGCGTGAGCTCGCCGCCGACCAGCAGCAGTAACAACCCCAGCAGCACGAGCGGCACGCCGAGCACGAGCGGCACCAGCGGCACGTCCACCGGCACCAAGGGTGTCGTCAGCACGGTTGGCCAGACGGCCACCGACCTCGGCAGCACGGTCGGCAACATCAGCGTGCCGGGCCTCGGCGACGGCGTGACGAAGGGCGTCGGCAGCACGCTCTCCAGCACCGGCACGATCGTCGGCGCAGCCGCCGATGCCGTGAGCAATGGTCTGGGACAGATCGGGACGACTAAGGATCCGGTCGGCACGACCGTCGCCGGCCTCGGCAATGTGGTCGGCGCGACGAGCAACACGGTGTCCGGGCTGAGCTCGACGGTCAAGGCACTCGGCACGGGCCAGCTCGCGCCGCTCGCGCCCGTCACGACCCCGGTCGGCACCGTGCTCGACACGGTGGCCAACGGCTTGACGGCCGCCGGCACGACGATCGGCTCGACGCTGTCGTCGGGCGCCGTGCAGCAAGTGACGCAGCCGCTCAGCTCGGCGATCACGCCGCTCATGATCACCGCCGGCCAGGTCACGCAACAGGTCGGCACGACGACCGGCCTCGGCCAACCCGTCTCGGGCCTGCTCGGCCAGGTCGGTGGCGCGATCAGCTCGGCCGGCAAGCAGGTCGGCGGCACGTCGAGCCAGCCGCTCGTCGGCGACGTCGGTCAGCTCGTGACCGCGGTCGGCAACACCGTGACCAACGCGGGTGGCCTCGTCAATCCGAACGGCCCGAACGGCGCGGCACCGATCCCCGGCCTGATCACGAGCCTCGTCGGCGGCTCGACGGCGAGCGTGCAGAACGGCACGTCGTCGGGTTCCGGCTCGACGAATCCGCTCGGCGGCCTGCTGTCGGGTCTCGGCTCGACGCCGCTCGGCTCGCTCACCGGCGCACTCGGCGGCGCGACCGGCGGCTCGGGCAGCAGCCCGCTCGCCCCCGTCACGGGCCTCGTCTCCACCGTTACCGGCGCACTGAGCGGTGCGGCGGGCGGCAGCGGCGGCCCGCTCGCCCCGGTCACGAATCTCGTGTCGACGGTCACGGGCACGCTCGGCGGCGCAACGGGTGGCGCAGGCAGTGCAAACCCTCTCGCGCCTGTCACCGGTTTGCTGAATACTGTCACCGGAGCAGTTGGCGGCGCAGCAGGATCCGGTGGCGCGAGCCCGCTCGCGCCGGTCACGTCGCTGGTCGGCAGCGTCACGGGTACGGCGACGTCGGGCGGCGGCTCGACGGGCCTGCTGGCACCGGTAACGGGGTTGCTGGGTACGCTGGGTAGCGTTGGCAAGTAAGGAGGACGGTCGCACCTTCGCAGCCGGAGCGGATGGCGCGACCGTACAAATACGACCGGCATTGCGGCACGCGGCGCGCGGCACCCTGGTGTCGCGCGCCGGCATTACAAAGAAGACGAAAAGCAAGGCCAACGAGGAAGAACAATGAAATCCAGACTCGACAGATGGATGATGCTGCTCGCCATCGCGGCGGCAGGCACGGCACATGCACAAACGCGCGTCGGGGGTAACCCGCTCGACTCCCTCCCCCAGATCAACGCGCCGAAAACCGGTCCGAACGTGACCGTGCAGGTCGCACCGCAAGCGCCGCAGTTGCAGGAGTTGCTGTCGCGCCATCTGACGCCGACGACGTTCCAGGTCGAAGGCGTGAAGTCCGTGCCGTTCGAGGAAATCTCGCGTCGCTTCACCCCTCTCGTCGGTAAGGACATCACGATCGGCGAATTGATCGAAACCGCCAACGGTGTGACGAAGCTGTACCAGGATCGCGGCTTCGCGCTGTCGTTCGCATTCGTTCCTGCCCAGACGTTCGAGAACGGCGTCGTGCGCATCACGGTCGTCGAAGGCTATGTGTCGGACGTCAAGGTCACCGGCAAGCCCGGTGCGATGGAATCGAAGATTCGCGCGATCGCCGCGCATATCACCGCCGATCGCCCGCTGCGCCGCGCGACGTTCGAACGCTACGTAAACACGTTCGGCCTGTTACCCGGCCTCACGGTAAAGGCGAACGTACCGCCGCCGCAAACCACCGACGGTGCCACGACGCTCGAACTCGCGGTCGACCGCAAGCCGTTCAACGTCAGCACCGGTATCGACTTCAACCACCCGGGCGTCCAGGGCCTCATCACCGCCACCGAAAACGGCCTCACGTCGTTCGGCGAGCAACTGAGCATTTCCGCGCTGGCGCCGCCGGGGCGCGACAAGCAGACTTATTTCGCATTCAGCGGCGCGGTACCCGTCGGCAGCAGCGGCCTGATCACGCGCCTCGACGCGAGCACGTATCGCGGCAAGCCGACCAACAATCCGGGGCTGCCGTCATACGTGCAGCGTACGGTCAAGAACGAGAAGCTTGGTCTTTCGGCATCCTATCCGATACTGCTGAACAACCAGCGCAGCCTGCTCGGCACGGTGTCGGGCTACGCGGCGCACAACGAGGACAATTACCAGAACCAGATCAACGGCGCGACGCTCAACAACCGGTCGCAGGTTCGCGTGCTGCAACTGCAGCTCGACTACACGAACGTCCAGCCGAAACAGGTGCGAAAGTTGAGCGTCAACGTCGCCAAGGCGTTCGACATTCTCGGCGCGTCGAAATCGCAGGTCGCCCAGGCGAACGGCTCGACGATTACGTACGCCGACCCGACATCACTGACCTTCGTCCGCACCGGCGCAACCTTCACGCAAACGAACGAATGGCCGTTCCGGATCGGCACGTCAGTATCGCTCACCGGGCAATACAGCCCCGACTCGCTGCCGACGTCCGAGCAGATCTCGTTCGGTTCGACGCGCTACGCGCTCGGCTATCAGCCAGGCGAAGCGTCGGGCGACTCGGGATGGGGGATGTCGCTGGAGGTCAACCGCGGCTTCACGCCGGGCTGGACGTATATGAAATCCGTTACGCCGTACATCGCCTACGACATGGCGCGCGTGTACCTGCACGCGGGCACGCCGTCGCCGAACCGCATGTCGTCGGTCGGCATCGGTGTACGTTTCACGGACAGCCGCTTCTACAGCCTCGACCTGAACGTCGCGAAGCCGGTGGGTGACGCACCCGTCGAAAGTGCATCACGCAGCCCGCGCATCAACGCCGCATTCTCGTATCAGCTCAACTGATCGGTCACCAAACAGCCCGCGCCACGCGGGCTGTTTCGATTAGAGTCCCCTCTATCAAACGTGGCGCGTGGTTTCACGTATTCTGGCGAAGCTCGCAACATGCCCGCCCCATGCAGACGGTCGTGCGGGCAAATCGAACACGACATGCAAAACAAGGAGGATGACAATGATTCAACTGACCCGCCCGTTGCGTGCAATCGCCATCGCCGGCGCACTGCTCGCTTGCGCCGCTCCGACGCTCGCACAAGCAGACAGCCCCATCGGCATGTGGCAGACGATCGACGACAGCACCCATCAGCCGAAGGCACTCGTGCAGATCTCCGAAGACGGCGACGGTGCGCTGAACGGCAAGGTCGTCAAGGGCCTCGGTGCGAACGATACGCCTGATCGCCGCTGCACCGCCTGCACGGACGAGCGCAAGGATCAGCTCATCAAGGGCATGACGATCATCAAGGCAATGAAGAAGGAAGGCGACCACTGGGACGGCGGCAACATTCTCGACCCGGAGAACGGCAAGGTCTACAAGTGCAAGATGACGCTTGAAGACGGCGGCCAGAAACTCGTCGTGCGCGGTTATATCGGCGTGTCGCTGCTCGGTCGTTCGCAGACCTGGGTTCGCCAGCAATAATGCGACTCGCGCTTGAACGCGCGGCTCAATGAAAAAATCGGCCTGCGACGAAGTCGTCAGGCCGATTTTGTTTTGGTGCGTGCGTAACTGGAACCTGCGGACATCACGCTGCATGTTTCAGCGTGTCAGACGCATAGCTGCCCGGTGCGCGATACGCGGGCGCCACATTGCTGCGCGCTTCCGCCGCTTTCGATTGCGTGTGCTTGCGCATTCGCGTGGACAATTCATTGCACAGATTGACGCCTGCGTCGCCATAGAGCTCACGCATGATACTCATCAACGTACCCGTCTCGTGCCAGACCTTGAAGCGCCGATGGCAAGTTTGGTACGAAGGGTAACGGCGCGGCATGGCCGACCACGTTGCGCCACTGTAGATCACCCAGAGCACGCCGTTCAGGACGGCACGCGTATTGGCCAACGGACGGCCGCGCAACTCGGTGCGCGGCTGCATTTCGGGCAGAAGCGGCGCGACGCAGCGCCACTCGTGTTCGGTCAGATCGCGATACGGTGTCATGGACCTCTCCAGCCTTAGTAACCATGACACAACGATATCGGCTCACCTCAACAATGAATATAAGACAAATCCGAAAATACCCCGAGATTGCCTTAATTTGACCGGAATTGACGTTTGAATCCCGTCCATTGCCGGAAATCGCACTCAGGTCAGCGACGTATCGACGATGCGGCGCGGCGTTTCGATATATTCCTTCGACTGCATCTCGACGATTCGCGACACCGTACGTGCAAACTCGTTGGCCATCGGGCCTTCGATGTACAACTGCTCCGCCGGCACCGCCGCGGACATCAGCAGCTTGACCTTGTGGTCGTACAGCACGTCGATGAGCCACGTGAAGCGGCGCGCTTCGGACGCCATCCGCGGCGACATCTGCGGCACCTCGGACAGCACGATCGCGTGGAAGCGGCTTGCGAGCTCGAGATAGTCGTTCTGCGAGCGCGGGCCGCCGCACAGCGTCGCGAAGTCGAACCATACGACGCCGTCCGCCTTGCGCAGCGCCTTCAGCTCGCGCTTCTCGATATGCAGGAGCGGGCTTTCGTCGGGAACGGCAGCGAGCTTCTGGAACGCATGCCGCAATTCGCGATCGGCGTCCGCGCCGAGCGGCGTGTGATACATCTTCACCTGCGCGAGCGTGCGCTGGCGATAATCGACGCCCGCATCGACGTTGAGCACGTCGAGCCTGGACTTGATCAGCGCGATCGCCGGCAGCATGCGGTCACGATGCAGGCCGTCCGGATACAGGTCATCGGGATCGTAGTTGGACGTCATCACGAACTGCACGCCGTTGTTGAACAAGCGATCGAGCAGACGGTACAGGATCATCGCATCGGCAATGTCCGACACGTGGAACTCGTCGAAGCAGATCAGCCGGTAGCGCTTCGCGATGCGCCGTGCGAGTTCGTCGAGCGGATCGGCCTGCCCTTTCAATTCCTCGAGCTCGCGGTGCACCTCGCGCATGAATTCGTGGAAATGCAGGCGCGTCTTGCGCTGCACGGGCACGACCGCGTAGAAGCTGTCCATCAGGAAGCTCTTGCCGCGACCGACGCCGCCCCACATGTAGACGCCGCGCGGGAGGTCGGGATGATTGATGAGCTTCTTGAATGCGTTCGAGCGGCGCGCCTTGTACTCGACCCACTCGTCGAAACATTCCTGCAGGCGGTCGACGGCGGCCCGCTGCGCGGGATCGGACTGATAGCCGCGCGTGGTCAATTCGCGCGTGTAGTATTCGGTGACGTTCATCGTGCAAACCGGAAAAAACGAAGGCGGACGGGAAACCCCGCCCGCCCTCGTCATGAGACGGCTGCGCCGGCCGATGGCCGGCCGGCGCTATACCGCGCTCAGCTGTTCAGCGAGCGCTTGTCGACGGCGAGCGCCGCTTCGCGCATCACTTCCGACATCGACGGGTGCGGATGGCAGATGCGGGCGATGTCTTCCGACGCCGCCTTGAATTCCATCGCCACGACGGCTTCCGCGATCAGGTCCGACGCGTTGGCCGCGATCACGTGCACGCCGAGCAGTTCGTCGGTCTTCGCGTCCGCGATCATCTTCACGAAGCCGTCCGGTGCGTTCATGCCGAGCGCGCGGCCGTTGATCGAGAACGGGAACTTGCCCGACTTGATCTCGCGGCCTTCCGCCTTCAGCTGCTGCTCCGTCTTGCCGACCCATGCGATTTCCGGGTACGTGTAGATCACCCACGGAATGCAGTTGTAGTCGATGTGCGGCTTCTGGCCGTCGATCACTTCCGCGACCAGCACGCCTTCGTCTTCCGCCTTGTGCGCGAGCATCGGGCCACGCACCACGTCGCCGATCGCGTACACGTTCGGCACCGCCGTACGGCAGTGGTCGTCCACGTCGATGAAGCCGCGTTCGTTCGCCTTCAGGCCGATTGCCTCGAGGCCGAGGTTGTCGGTGTTCGGCACGCGGCCGACCGACACGATCAGGCGGTCGGCGTCGAGCGTCTGCGCGTTGCCGTCCTTGTCCGTGTAGGCGATCGACACGCCGTTCGCGGTCGTCTTCACTTCGCCGATCTTCACGCCGAGATGGATGTCGAGGCCCTGCTTCTTGAACAGCTTGGCCGCTTCCTTCGCGAGTGCTTCGTCAGCTGCGCCGAGGAATGCCGGCAGCGCTTCGAGCACCGTCACTTCGGCACCCAGGCGACGCCACACCGAACCGAGTTCGAGGCCGATCACGCCTGCGCCGATCACGGCGAGCTTCTTCGGCACTGCGTCGAACGTCAGCGCACCTTCGTTGTCCGACACGATCTTGTTGTCGACCGGAAGGCCCGGCAGGTGACGTGCCTTCGAGCCCGTCGCGATGATCACGTTCTTCGCGGTGACGACTTCGGTTTCACCCTCGCCGCTCACTTCGATCTGCACGCCGGCGTCGGTCTTGCCGGTGAACTTGCCGTGGCCCTTCAGCCAGGTGATCTTGTTCTTCTTGAACAGGAACTCGATCCCGCTCGTCATCTTCTCGACGATCGCGTCCTTGCGGCCGAGCATCTTCGCGACGTCGATCTTCACGCCGTCAACCGTGATGCCGTGGTCGGCCAGGTGGTGCGACGTGTTCTCGAACTCTTCCGACGACGCGAGCAGCGCCTTCGACGGGATGCAGCCGACGTTCAGGCAGGTGCCGCCGAGCTTCAGCGCGCCGGCCGGGTTCTTCCACTTTTCGATACAGGCAACGGTCTTGCCCAGCTGCGCGGCACGAATCGCGGCGATGTAGCCGCCGGGGCCGGCGCCGATCACGACGACGTCAAATTCCTTGGACATGGCAATCCTTTCTTCTTGTGCGTCCGCACGGGCAGCGCGTGTCGCGCGCCCGTGCGGAGCGGGTCAATGCGGTGAAACTCGGCTTACAGGTCGAGCAGCAGGCGTGCCGGATCTTCCAGCGCATCCTTCATCGCGACGAGCGACAGCACGGCTTCGCGGCCGTCGATGATGCGGTGGTCGTACGACAGCGCGAGGTAGTTGATCGGACGGATCACGATCTGGCCGTTTTCGACGACCGGACGCTCCTTCGTCGCGTGCACGCCGAGGATTGCCGACTGCGGCGGGTTGATGATCGGGGTCGACAGCATCGAGCCGAACACGCCGCCGTTCGAGATCGAGAACGTACCGCCCGTCATTTCCTCGATCGACAGCTTGCCGTCCTTCGCCTTCTGGCCGAACTCGGCGATCTTCTTTTCGATCTCGGCGAGGCTCAGCTGATCCGCGTTGCGCAGGATCGGCACGACGAGGCCGCGCGGCGAGCCGACGGCGATACCGATGTCGAAGTAGCCGTGGTAGACGATGTCGTTACCGTCGATCGACGCGTTCACGAGCGGGAACTTCTTCAGCGCGTGCACGGCCGCCTTCACGAAGAACGACATGAAGCCGAGCTTCACGCCATGTTCCTTCTCGAACTTGTCCTTGTACTTGTTGCGCAGTTCCATGACCGGGGCCATGTTCACTTCGTTGAACGTCGTCAGGATCGCGTTGGTCTGCTGCGACTCGAGCAGGCGCTCGGCGATACGCGCACGCAGGCGCGACATCGGCACGCGCTGCTCCGGACGGTCGTTCAGCCAGGTCGTCGCCGACGCCGGCACCTTCACGTCCGGCAGCGACGGCTTCGCAGCGGCCGTCTTGGCCGGTGCGGCAGCCGGAGCGGCCTTCGCTGCGCTACCTGCTGCCAGTGCGTCGCCCTTCGTGACGCGGCCGTCGCGGCCCGAACCTGCGACGTCGCCCGCCGACAGGCCCTTCTCGGCCAGCAGCTTCGATGCGGCCGGCGATGCGGTCGTCGACGATGCGGCTGCGGCGACCGGCTGTGCTGCCGGTGCGGCTGCAGCAGGCGCTGCTGCCGGCTTGACTTCGGCGGCGCCTGCCGCGGCTTCGGCTGCACCTGCCTTCGCTTCGGTGTCGATCGTCGCGATCAGCTGGTCGGCAACAACGGTGTCACCGTCGTTCTGCAGCACTTGCGCGAGCACGCCTGCGGCCGGTGCCGGCACTTCGAGCACGACCTTGTCGGTCTCGAGTTCGATCAGGATTTCGTCTTGTGCGACTGCTTCGCCCGGCTTCTTCTTCCACTGCAGCATGGTGGCTTCCGAAACCGACTCCGAAAGCTGGGGGACTTTGACTTCTACGATAGCCATGTGATTTTCCTGGATGCTTAATCTGGGTAATGACGAGGTTCGTGCGATTCCTTCGGCCAATGCGGCGCGCAACGCGCCCGGCGGGCCAAAAGAGACGGGAAAGCGCATGGCGCCTTCCCGTTTCGCTTCCGTCGGTTATTTCGCGATCGATGCGCTCTTCAGGCGGCCGAATGCACCTTCGATGAGGGCCTTCTGCTGCTCGTAGTGCTTCGCGTAGTAGCCAACCGCCGGCGAGGCCGAAGCCGGGCGGCCGCTGTATGCCAGCTTCTGCCCTTCCTTCATGCCTTCCTTCAGATGGTGCTCGACGTAGAACCAGGGGCCCTGGTTCTGCGGCTCGTCCTGCACCCAGACCACTTCAGTCGCGTTCTCGTACTTCTTCATTTCGGCTTCGAACTGCTTGTGCGCGAACGGGTACAGCTGCTCGATACGGATGATCGCGACATCGTTCGCCTTCGCTTCGCGGCGATGTGCAACGAGGTCGTAATACACGCGGCCCGAGCATGCCAGCACGCGCTTGACCTTCTTCGCGTCGATGCCGCCGTCGGTTTCGCCCAGCACCGGCTGGAACGAGCCCTTCGCCAGTTCCGACAGGTCCGACACTGCTTCCTTGTGGCGCAGCAGCGACTTCGGCGTCGCAACGATCAGCGGCTTGCGGAACAGGCGGATCATCTGGCGACGCAGCAGGTGGAAAATCTGCGCCGGCGTCGTCGGTTGAACGACCTGCATGTTGTGATCCGCACACAGTTGCAGGAAACGCTCGATACGCGTCGACGAGTGTTCCGGACCCTGGCCTTCGTAGCCGTGCGGCAGCAGCATCGTGAGACCCGACACGCGGCCCCACTTCACTTCGCCCGACGAGATGAACTGGTCGATCACGACCTGCGCGCCGTTGACGAAGTCGCCGAACTGCGCTTCCCACAGCACGAGCGTGTTCGGCTCGGCGGTCGAGTAACCGTATTCGAAGCCCAGCACAGCTTCTTCCGACAGCACCGAGTCGATCACCGTGAACTTCGCCTGGCCTTCAGCGATGTTCTGCAGCGGCACGTACGTGCCGTCGTTCCAGCGCTCGCGGTTCTGGTCGTGCAGCACCGCGTGACGGTGCGTGAACGTGCCGCGGCCCGAGTCCTGGCCGGTCAGGCGCACCGAGTAGCCCGATGCGACGAGCGACGCGAACGCGAGGTGCTCGCCCATGCCCCAGTCGAGCGGCTGGTCGCCACGCGCCATGTTGCGGCGGTCGTTGATCACGCGCTCGACGAGCGGGTGGACCTTGAAGTTTTCCGGGACCGTCGTGATGCGTTCGCCGAGGCGCTTCAGTTCTGCGAGCGGCACGGCCGTGTCGGCTGCATCCGTCCACTTGCGGTTCAGGAACGGAACCCAGTCGACCGCGTACTTGCTCTTGTAGTTCGACAGGACCGGGTCGACCGTGTGGTGACCGTCGTCCATTGCCTTGCGGTACGCCTTCACGAAGTTGTCGGCGTCTTCCGCGCTGATCACGCCCTGCTGCACGAGCTTCTCGGCGTACAGCGCACGGGTGCCCGGGTGCTGTGCGATCTTCTTGTACATCAGCGGCTGCGTGACGGCCGGCGTGTCCTGCTCGTTGTGGCCCAGCTTGCGGAAGCAGACGATGTCGATCACGACATCCTTGTGGAACTGCATCCGGTAGTCGATCGCGATCTGGATCGCGAGCACGACGGCTTCCGGATCGTCGCCGTTCACGTGCAGCACCGGCGCCTCGATCATCTTGACGACGTCGGTACAGTACAGCGTCGAGCGCGCATCGCGCGGGTCGGACGTCGTGAAGCCGATCTGGTTGTTGATGACGATGTGCAGCGTGCCGTGCGTGCCGTAGCCGCGCGTCTGCGCGAGGTTCAGCGTTTCCATCACGACGCCCTGGCCAGCGAAGGCCGCGTCACCGTGGATCTGCACCGGCAGCACCTGCAGGCCGTCTTCGTCGCCGCGACGGTCCATACGCGCCTTCGCGGAACCTTCGACCACCGGGTTCACGATTTCGAGGTGCGACGGGTTGAATGCGAGCGACAGGTGGACCGGGCCGCCTTCCGTCGACACGTCCGACGAGAAGCCCTTGTGGTACTTCACGTCACCGGCCGGAAGGTCGTCGACGTGCTTGCCTTCGAATTCGGCAAACAGGTCGGCCGGCATCTTGCCCAGCGTGTTGACCAGCACGTTCAGACGGCCGCGGTGGGCCATGCCGATGATGATTTCCTGCACGCCGCGCTTGCCCGAGTGCTGGACGACTTCGTCCATCGCCGCGATGAAGCTTTCGCCGCCTTCGAGCGAGAAGCGCTTCTGGCCGACGTACTTGGTATGCAGGTAGCGCTCGAGGCCTTCAGCGGCCGTCAGGCGATTCAGGATGTGCTTCTTCTCGTCTGCCGAGAAGTTCGGCGTCGCGCGGGTCGACTCCAGGCGCTCTTGCCACCAGCGCTTCTGTTCCGGGTCGCTGATGTACATGTATTCGGCGCCGATCGTGCCGCAGTACGTGTCGCGCAGGCCCTTGACGATGTCACGCAGCGAAGCCTGGTCGAAACCGAAGTACAGGTTGCTTGCGCTGTACGTCTGGTCGAGGTCGCCTTCGGAGAAATCGTAGAACGCGGGTTCGAGCTCGGGAATGGCGGGACGTTCGCGACGCTTCAGCGGATCCAGATTGGCCCATTGCGAGCCGAGGAAGCGATAAGCGCTGATGAGCGACTGGACGTGCACCTGCTTGCGTGCCGCAGCCAGATTGGTCGTGCTTTCGCGCGGGATGAAGGCATTGGCCTTCGCGCGCTCGGCGAACGATTCGACGATCGGAAAATGGGCGACGTCATTGGCATTCGACCCGTCCGTTGCAGGCACATTCTGCAGCGCGTCGAAATACTCTCGCCAGTTCTCCGGCACCGATGCCGGATTGTTGAGGTATGCATCGTACAGTTCTTCAACGTACGAAGCATTGCCGCCGAACAGATAGGAGTTCAGCTGAAACTGCTTCATTACATCTGACATTTTACGCTCACCTTTCTTCGAGCTTCTCGAGAAATAGCGGGTTACTCAACCTTCCGCGACACGGCCTGACCGTTTAGCGGATTGCGAATCAAGTCTTGCTTGGAAGGACCTAAAACTTGCGTGCGCGCAGCATATCACAGAACCGATACCGAAGTTCACGGTGAAATGTGCCTGAAAGCACCGCGTGACGGGGTTTTGCCGGATTGCCACGACCCGCAGAAACAGTGTTTTGCAGGCACCCTGATTACACTCCGCGCGGATGCGAAAAAGGCCGCCCGCAGGCAGCCTTTTTTGTCATGCATGAACCCCGGTCGAAACGCTTAGTCGACCGCGCCTTCGCGGCTTGCGCGGCGACGCTCGTGTTCCTTCAGGTGACGCTTGCGCAGACGGATCGACTGCGGCGTCACTTCGACGAGCTCGTCGTCGTCGATGAATTCGACCGCGTACTCGAGCGACATCTGGACCGGCGGCACGAGGCGCACGGCTTCGTCGGTGCCCGACGCACGCACGTTGGTCAGCTGCTTGCCCTTGATCGGGTTCACGACGAGGTCGTTGTCACGGCTGTGGATACCGATGATCATGCCCTCATAGAGCGCGTCACCCGGCTTCACGAACATGCGGCCGCGATCCTGCAGCTTCCACAGTGCGTAGGCCACGGCAGCGCCGTCGTCCTGCGAGATCAGCACGCCGTTGCGACGCTCGAAGACCGAGCCGTCCTTGACCGGTGCGTACGAGTCGAAGATGTGGCTCATCAGGCCCGTGCCGCGCGTGAGCGTCAGGAATTCGCTCTGGAAGCCGATCAGGCCACGGGCCGAGATCTTGTACTCGAGGCGCGTGCGGCCGCGGCCGTCCGACGCCATGTCGAGCATCTCGCCCTTGCGGCGACCAAGCTCTTCCATCACGCCACCCTGATGCTCGTCTTCGACGTCGACCGTCAGCAGCTCGTACGGCTCGTTCTTCACACCGTCGATTTCCTGCATCACGACGCGCGGACGCGACACGGCCAGCTCGTAGCCTTCACGGCGCATGTTCTCGACGAGAATCGTCAGGTGCAGCTCGCCACGGCCCGACACTTCGAACACCGTTTCGTCGCCGGTGTCCTTCACGCGCAGCGCGACGTTGTGGTTCAGTTCCTTCATCAGGCGATCGCGGATCTGGCGGCTCGTGACGAACTTGCCTTCGCGGCCGGCGAGCGGCGACGAGTTGACGAGGAAGTTCATCGTCAGCGTCGGCTCGTCGACGGTGATCATCGGCAGCGCTTCCGGCGTATCCACCGCGCAGATCGTTGCGCCGATACCGACGTCTTCAATACCGTTGATCAGCACGATGTCGCCCGCTTCGGCCGAATCGACCTGCACGCGCTCGAGGCCCGTGAACGACAGCACCTGGTTGATCTTGCGGTTTAGCACGTCGCCATCCGGGCCGAAGCGCATCACGACCGGCTGGCCCGGCTTGATGCGACCGCGCGTGATGCGGCCGACGCCGATCCGGCCGACGTACGTCGAATAGTCGAGCGACGTGATCTGCAGTTGCAGCGGCGCTTCCGGATCGGCCGGACGAACCGGCACGTGCTCGAGGACCGCCTCGAACAGCGGACGCATGTCACCCTCGCGCGCCGACGGATCGAGCGACGCATAGCCGTTCAGGCCCGATGCGTAGACGATCGGGAAATCGAGCTGCTCTTCGGTTGCGCCGAGCTTGTCGAACAGGTCGAAGGTCTGGTTGATGACCCAGTCGATCCGCGCACCCGGACGATCGATCTTGTTGACGATGACGATCGGCTTCAGGCCGAGCGCGAGCGCCTTCTTCGTGACGAAGCGGGTCTGCGGCATCGGGCCTTCGACCGCGTCGACGAGCAGCAGCACCGAGTCGACCATCGACAGCACGCGCTCCACCTCGCCACCGAAGTCCGCGTGCCCCGGCGTGTCGACGATGTTGATGTGCGTGCCTTCGTACTCGACCGCGCAGTTCTTCGCGAGAATCGTGATCCCGCGCTCTTTTTCGATGTCGTTCGAGTCCATCACCCGCTCCGCAATCTGCTGGTTCTCGCGGAAGGTGCCGGACTGGCGGAGCAGTTGGTCGACGAGCGTGGTCTTGCCGTGGTCGACGTGGGCGATGATGGCGATATTGCGAAGGGCGCGGGTCATAGAAACCTGGAAATCGTTTGAACGCGCAAACGCGCCCGCTCGTTTTTCACGGGCGCGCGCACATTGCAGCTTGGAAAGCCACAAATTATAGCACGTGAGAATGTCGAGAGCTGACGGACGCGGCGCAACTTGACCAGCCGGCCGGCACGCCCTCCCCTCGAACGCGCTGATCAGGCGAAGCGCACGGCGCCCCCACGTCGCCCGTCAGCTCAAAAACCTTATCGCCACCAGGGATTTTCGAGGCGCGAAGCGCGCCCTTTGCCGTTCGATTAACATTTGCCGCGGCAAGCAATTGTGCCTATACTGCTGCCTAGTCAACTATTGCAGCTTCAGGGTTTTATGTCGGATTCCTCTACCCAACCACCCGTTTCGCCGCTGTCTTCGTATCAGATGAACGACAGCGTCGGTTATCTGATGTCGCGCGTGAAGTCGGTGATGACCAACCTCGTCACGCAACGCACGCAGGAAGAGCTTGGCATCACGGGCACGCAGGCGAGCATGCTGTTCATGATCGCAGTCGGCAAGTGCTCGACGGCCGCCGAGCTTGCGCGCGAGTACGGGATCGACGCAAGCGCGGTCACGCGCCTGCTCGACCGGGTCGAGAAACGAGGCCTGCTGTCCCGCGTCCGCAGCATCGAGGATCGGCGTGTCGTGCGCCTCGAGCTGACCGACGAAGGCCGTGCGCTCGCCGAACGGCTGCCGCCGATTTTCCGCAGCGTGCTCGACCAGGTGCTGGACGGGTTTACGCCGGAAGAAGTCGGGTTCCTGAAGAGCATGCTCCGCCGCATTCTCAGCAACTACTGCGAGACCGCCGGCGGCAGCATCACGTAATAGTTGCCATAACAATTACTTTTGACAGATTAATGTAAGGAAATCCTTGCAGTGTCCATCATTCATTCCGAGTCAGGGATCAGCGCGATGAAATCCTCCCCGTTGTCCGTGCGCGCCGGGTCGTGCCGCGCCGCCGTTGCCGCCGCGGTCGCCGCACTGGCGCTGGCGGGCTGCGCCAATTACATCGGCATCAAGAGCGACAAGCAGATCGCCCCCGCGTCGCAATTCGAATCCGCCCAGAGCCTGCCGGCCCAGGGCGGCCAATGGCCGGCGCTCGACTGGGCCAGCCAGTTCGGCGATCCGCAGCTGCCGAAGCTGATCGACGAAGCCCTGCAGGGCAGTCCGTCGATCGCGCAGGCGCAGGCGCGTATCGCAAAGGCATCGTCGTACATCGAATCGTCGCGTTCGAACCTGATGCCGAAGGCGGAAGCCAGCTATTCGTGGACACGCGAGCTGTATTCGGCGAATGCGCTGTTCCCGCCCCCGTACGGCGGCCAGTGGTACAGCGAGAACAACGCGCTCGCGAGCGCGTCGTGGGAACTCGACCTGTGGGGCAAGAACCGCGAACGCCTGCACACCGCCGTGTCGCAGGAAAAGGCGGCCGAAGCCGACATGCAGCAGGCGCGCATCACGCTCGCGTCGTCGGTCGCACGCACCTACAACTCGCTCGCGCAACTCTATGCGCTGCGCGATATCGCCCAACGCGAGATCACCAACCGCGAGACGGTCGGCAAGATCACCGACGGCCGCGTGTCGGCCGGCCTCGACACCAACGTCGAACGCCAGACGGCCCGCGGCAACATCGCGACGACCCAGGCTTCGCTGTCGGATCTCGATGGCCAGATCACGACGGTGCGCTACCAGCTCGCGGCACTGCTCGGCAAGGGCCCGGATCGCGGGCTGCAGATCGCGGCACCCGTGCTGAACCCGAGCGGCGAAGTCGCGCTGCCCGGCAACCTGCCGGCCGATCTCGTCTCGCGCCGCCCCGACATCGTCGCCGCGCGCTGGCAGGTCGAAGCCGCGATGCACGACGTGAAGGAAGCGAAGGCCGAGTTCTATCCCGACGTGAACCTCGCGGCCGGCTTCGGCTTCGATGCGTTCGGCTGGGGCAAATTCCTGAACTTCGCGAGCCGCCAGGCGCAGTTCGGCCCGGCGATCCACCTGCCGATCTTCGACGCCGGCGCGCTACGCGCGCAGCTCAAGGGCCGCTACGCGGACTTCGACCTGTCGGTGGCGAACTACAACCAGACGCTGATCAGCGCGCTGAACGACGTCGCGACGCAGGTCGCGTCGATCCGCGCGGTCGATCGCCAGATGGGCGATGCGCAACGCGCACTCGACGCATCGACGCGCGCCTATGACCTCGCGGTCATCCGCTACAAGGCCGGCCTGTCGCCGCAGTTGCAGGTGCTGACCGCGGACAGCAACCGCCTCGCATCGGAGCAGACGGTGACCAACCTGAAGATGCGCCGCCGCGACATGCAGCTCGCGCTGATCAAGGCGCTGGGTGGCGGGTTCGACGCGACCGGCACGCCGCTCGCCGCACCCGATGCCGACAAGCCGACAAAACAGGCCGCCAACTGACCCGGCGCCACCACTACGCAGACACTCGAAATAACGGACGGAGAAAATCGCCATGAGCGACCAACAAAACGCCGCCAGCGCGCAGCCGCAGAACAACGGCAAGCGCAAACGGATGATGACGCTGCTCGTCGCGGTCATCGTGATCGCGGCCATCGCGTATGGCCTGTACTACTTCCTCGTCGCCCGCTTCCATGAAGGGACCGACGACGCATACGTGAACGGCAACGTCGTGCAGATCACGCCGCAAGTCACCGGCACCGTGATCGCGGTGAAGGCCGACGACACGCAGACGGTCAAGGCCGGCGATCCGCTCGTCGTGCTCGACCCTGCCGACTCGCAGGTCGCGCTGCAGCAGGCCGAAGCCAATCTCGCACAAACGGTGCGCCAGGTGCGCGGCCTGTTCGTCAACGACGACCAGTACCGCGCGCAAGTCGCGCTGCGCCAGTCCGACCTGTCGAAGGCCGAGGACGACCTCCGCCGCCGCGTGGCCGTCGCGCAGACGGGCGCCGTGTCGCAGGAAGAAATCTCGCATGCGCGTGACGCCGTGAAGGCCGCGCAAGCATCGGTCGATGCCGCGCAACAACAACTCGCATCGAATCGCGCACTGACCGCGAACACGACGATCGCATCGCACCCGAACGTGATGGCCGCCGCTGCGAAGGTTCGCGACGCGTACCTCGCGAACGCACGTAACGTCCTGCCGGCGCCGGTCACCGGCTACGTCGCGAAACGCTCGGTGCAGGTCGGCCAGCGCGTGTCGCCGGGCAATCCGCTGATGTCGGTGGTGCCGCTGAACGCGGTGTGGGTCGATGCGAACTTCAAGGAAGTCCAGCTCAAGCACATGCGCATCGGCCAGCCGGTCGAACTGACGGCCGACATCTATGGCTCGTCGGCGGTCTACCACGGCAAGGTTGTCGGCTTCTCTGCCGGTACGGGCTCGGCGTTCTCGCTGCTGCCGGCGCAGAACGCGACGGGTAACTGGATCAAGGTCGTGCAGCGCCTGCCGGTGCGGATCGAACTCGATCCGAAGGATCTCGCCAAGCACCCGCTGCGCATCGGCCTGTCGATGCAGGTCGACGTGGACATCAAGGACGAACGCGGCGACCAGCTCGTGAACGCGCCGAACACCGTCTACGAGACCAACGTGTTCGCGAAGTACGGCGACGAAGCCGATGCCGAAATCGCGCGCGTCATCGCCGAGAACGCAGGCGGCAACGCACCGGCGCCGGCCGCGGCGAAGTCGAACGCCGTCGCGAAGATGATGTAACCGTTCCGACTCCGGAAAAACAACCGACATGGCACAGGCTCCTGTCTCTCACCCGCCCTTGCAGGGCGGGCAACTCGTGCTCGGGACGATCGCGGTGTCGCTCGCGGTGTTCATGAACGTGCTGGACACGTCCATCGCGAACGTCGCGATCCCGACCATCTCGGGCGACCTCGGCGTGTCATCCGACCAGGGTACGTGGGTCATTACGTCGTTCGCAGTCGCGAATGCGATCTCGGTGCCGCTGACGGGCTGGCTGACCGACCGCTTCGGTCAGGTTCGCCTGTTCCTCGCGTCGATCATCCTGTTCGTCATTTCGTCGTGGATGTGCGGACTCGCGCCGACGCTGCCGTTCCTGCTCGCGTCGCGCGTGCTCCAGGGCGCGGTTGCGGGCCCGATGATTCCGCTGTCCCAAGCGCTCCTGCTGTCCAGCTATCCGCGTGCCAAGGCGCCAATGGCGCTCGCGCTATGGGCGATGACGACGCTGATCGCCCCGGTTGCCGGCCCGATCCTCGGCGGCTGGATCTCGGACAACTACTCGTGGCCGTGGATCTTCTACGTCAACATCCCGGTCGGCATCGCTGCCGCCGCCGCGACGTGGGCGATCTACCGCAATCGGGAGTCGGCCGTGCGCCGTGCGCCGATCGACGGCGTGGGCCTCGCGCTGCTGGTCATCTGGGTCGGCTCGCTGCAGATCATGCTCGACAAGGGCAAGGATCTCGACTGGTTCGCGTCGACGACCATCATCGTGCTCGCGCTGACGGCCGTCATTGCGTTCGCGTTCTTCGTCATCTGGGAATTGACCGCCGAGCACCCGGTCGTCGACCTGTCGCTGTTCCGCATGCGGAACTTCACCGGCGGCACGGTTGCGCTGTCGATCGGGTACGGCCTGTACTTCGGCAACCTCGTGCTGTTGCCGCTGTGGCTGCAGACGCAGATCGGCTACACGGCGACCGACGCCGGTCTCGTGATGGCGCCGGTCGGGCTGTTTGCCATCCTGCTGTCGCCACTCACCGGGAAGTACCTGCCACGTACCGATCCGCGCTTCATCTCGACGGCGTCGTTCCTGACGTTTGCGCTGTGCTTCTGGATGCGCTCGCGCTACACGACGGGTGTCGACGAATGGTCGCTGACGCTGCCGACGCTCGTGCAGGGCATCGCGATGGCCGGCTTCTTCATCCCGCTGGTGTCGATCACGCTGTCCGGCCTGCCCGGCCACCGCATTCCCGCGGCCTCGGGCCTGTCGAACTTCGTGCGGATCATGTGCGGCGGCATCGGCACGTCGATCTTCCAGACGGCCTGGGACCATCGCAACAACTTCCATCACGCGCAGCTGGTCGAGCAGACGAACGTCTACAACCCGACGTTCAACCAGGCCGTCACGCAGATGGGCAACCTCGGGCTGACGCAGGACCAGGCGCACGGGCTGATCAACAATATGGCCACGCAGCAGGCCGCCCAGCTCGGCGTGAACGACCTGTTCTACATCTCGGCGGCCATCTTCGTGCTGCTGATCGGGCTGATCTGGATCACGAAGCCCGAGCGCTCGGGTGGCGGCGATGCAGGTGCCGCAGCATCGGCTGCGCACTGAACACGCAGCCCGAACGCAAACAAAAAGCCCGGTCGACCGACCGGGCTTTTTTTATTCCGACGGGCTCGCGCTCGCGCGGCTGCGTCAGGCCGCCGTGACGACGAGCCGCTCCGGCGCCAGTACGCCGCTCGCCTTGCGAGCCACGCCCAGCAGCCGGGTTGCGTCATAGACGCGCACGCGCTCGCCGTCGGCCGCGTCGATCGGGTCGAGCGCCGACAGCGGCAGACGCTGGCCGTGCAGGAACCGCTTCGCGCTGGTTTCATCGAGACGAACCAGCGGAAACGTCGACAGCAACGCGTCGACCGGCTGGAGCCACGCATCGCGCGACGCTTCGTCGGCATCGGACAGCGCATCGAGCGTCACCGCATGCTCGAGCGTCAGCGCACCGACGCCCGTGCGACGCAGCATCGTCAGATGCGCACCACAACCGAGCAGCTCGCCGATATCCTCCGCCAGCGTGCGCACGTACGTACCCTTGGTGCAGGTCACGCGAAACGTCACGTCAGGCAGGTTGCACGCGAGCAGGTCGAGTGCGAGGATCGTCACGTTGCGGCCCTCACGCTCGACGGTCTGCCCCGCGCGCGCATATTCGTACAGCGGCTTGCCGTCGCGCTTGAGCGCCGAATACATCGGCGGCACCTGCACGATCTCGCCGGTAAAGCGCACGAGCGCGGCTTCCACCGCCGCGCGGTCGCATTCCACGGGCCGCGTGTCGATCACCTCGCCTTCCGCGTCGCCGGTGGCCGTACGCTGGCCGAGACGCATCGTCGCTTCGTAGGTCTTGTCCGCTTCAAGCAGATCCTGCGAGAACTTCGTCGCCTCGCCGAAGCACAGCGGCAGCAGGCCCGAAGCCAGCGGATCGAGCGTGCCGGTGTGACCGGCTTTCTTCGCGAGCAGCAGGCGCTTCGCGCGAATCAGCGCGTCGTTGCTCGACAGGCCGACCGGCTTGTCGAGCAGGAGGACGCCGTCCAGCACGCGCCGGGGTACGCGCGGACGTTGGGGTGCTGCAGTCGTCATAGGCCGGTCGAGCTCAGTCGTCCTTGGTGGCCGCGTCGGCCTCGTCGTCGTCCTTGGCACGCGTCGAGTTCGCTTCCTTGATCAGGCGCGACATTTCCACGGCCTTCTCGATCGTCTGGTCGTAGTGGAAATGCAGCGTCGGCACCGTATGAATGTGCAGGCGCTTGAACAGCAGGTTGTGCAAGTGACCCGACGCGTGGTTCAGCGCTTCCTGCGTCTTGGCCGGATCGCCGGTCAACGCGGTGAAGTAGACCTTCGCGTGTGCGTAATCCGGCGTGAGTTCCACGCTCTGGATGGTCACGATGCCGATGCGCGGATCCTTGACCTCGCGCATGATGAGTTCGGACAGATCGCGCTGAATCTGGTCAGCGATCTGCACGTTACGATTGGGGGAAGTACGTTTCCTGGACATGATCGATCCGTGATCCGTTTATCAGGATAAAGCGGCGGCCAGTGTTGGCACGCCACCATGAAAATGGGCGGGACAGGCCCAAGCCTGCCCCGCCCATGAGCCGATGCGCGAGGGTTACAGCGTACGCGCGACTTCGGTCACTTCGAAGACTTCGAACTGGTCGCCTTCGATGACGTCGTTGAAGTTCTTCACCGACATACCGCACTCGAAGCCTTGCTTCACTTCCTTCACGTCGTCCTTGAAGCGCTTCAGCGATTCGAGTTCGCCCGTGAAGATCACGACGTTGTTGCGCAGCACGCGAACCGACGACGAGCGCTTGACGATACCGTCCGTGACCATACAGCCTGCAACCGTGCCGACCTTCGGCACCTTGAAGACCTGGCGCACCTCGACCATGCCGGTGATGACTTCGCGCTTCTCCGGCGCGAGCATGCCCGACATTGCCGCCTTCACCTCATCCACTGCGTCATAGATGATGTTGTAGTAGCGGATGTCGATGCCGTTCGACTCGGCCAGCTTGCGTGCCTGTGCATCCGCACGCGTGTTGAAGCCGATGATGACCGCCTTCGATGCCGTTGCGAGGTTGACGTCGTTTTCGCTGATGCCACCCACCGCGCTGTGCACGATCTGCACGCGCACTTCGTCGGTCGACAGCTTGAGCAGCGACTGCACGAGTGCTTCCTGCGAGCCCTGCACGTCCGCCTTGATGATGAGCGGCAGGTTCTGCACTTCGCCTTCGCCCATCTGCTCGAGCATGCTTTCCAGCTTCGCGGCCTGCTGCTTCGCAAGCTTGACGTCGCGGAACTTGCCCTGACGGAACAGCGCGATTTCACGCGCCTTGCGCTCGTCCGGCAGCACGATCACTTCTTCGCCCGCACCCGGCACTTCCGACAGACCCTGGATTTCGACCGGGATCGACGGGCCGGCTTCCTTCGTCGGCTTGCCGTTCTCGTCGAGCATCGCACGCACGCGGCCGTAGGCCGTACCCGCCAGCACGATGTCGCCGCGGTTCAGCGTACCGGACTGCACGAGGATCGTCGCGACCGGGCCCTTGCCCTTGTCGAGCTTCGCTTCGATCACGATACCCTTGGCCGGCGCTTCGACCGGTGCCTTCAGTTCCAGCACTTCGGCTTGCAGCAGCACGTTCTCGAGCAGATCGTCGATACCTGCGCCCGTCTTGGCCGACACTGCCACGAACGGCGAATCGCCACCGTATTCTTCCGGCACGACGCTTTCCGCGACCAGCTCCTGCTTGACGCGATCGGGGTTCGCATCCGGCTTGTCGATCTTGTTGATCGCGACGACGATCGGCACGCCACCCGCCTTCGCGTGGGCGATTGCTTCCTTCGTCTGCGGCATCACGCCGTCGTCGGCCGCCACCACCAGCACCACGATGTCGGTCGCCTTCGCGCCGCGTGCACGCATTGCCGTGAACGCTTCGTGACCCGGCGTATCGAGGAACGTGATGACGCCACGCGGCGTGTCGACGTGATACGCGCCGATGTGCTGCGTAATGCCGCCCGCTTCGCCCGCGGCAACCTTAGCGCGGCGGATGTGGTCGAGCAGCGAGGTCTTGCCGTGGTCGACGTGACCCATCACCGTGACGACCGGCGGACGCGGCAGTTGCTCTGCGTCGGTAGCGGTTTCGCCTACGACGAGCAACGCTTCCGGATCGTCCAGCTTCGCGGCAACCGCGCGATGGCCCAGTTCCTCGACGATGATCATCGCCGTTTCCTGGTCCAGCACCTGGTTGATCGTGACCATCTGGCCCATCTTCATCATCACCTTGATGACTTCGGAGGCCTTGATCGACATCTTGTGCGCGAGATCGGCAACCGAAACGGTTTCCGGCACGTGCACTTCACGGACGATCGGCTCGGTCGGCGCCTGGAACGACGATGCGCTGTCCTGGTGACGGCCGCGACCCTTCGGGCCGCCGCGCCAGCCGCGGTCGACACCGCCACTCGAATCGCCGCGCGTCTTGATGCCGCGACGCTTCGCTGCGTCGTCCTGCCAGCCGCTCTTGCCTGCGCCCGGCTTCTTGTTGCGGTCGCCCGCGCCTGCCGGTGCCTGCGTCGTTGCCGGTGCTGCACCGCCAGCCGGCTTCTTCACCGCCGGACGCGCCTGCGCGCCTTCCGGCTTCGCCGGCTTGTGCAGCGTGCCCTTCGCTTCGGCCGGCTTCGGCGGCTCGACCGGCTTCGGCGGCTCGACTGCCTTGACCACGGCCTTGCGCGGCGTGTTCATCATTTCGCGAATCGCACGCGCTTCGGCTTCTGCCGCCGCACGGCGCTTGCTGATCTCTTCCTGCTCGGCGCGCGCCTTGTCCGCCGCCTCGCGGGCAGCGTCTTCAGCCTTCTTCGCCGCTTCGCGCTGTGCCGCACGTTCGGCGGCTGCGCGTGCTTCGTCCTGCGCGGACTGTGCAGTCGCCGCTTCCTGTTCGGAAGCAGCAGCCTGCTGTGCGGCCGCCTGCTGCTGCGCGGCTGCCTGCTGCTGCGCCGCAGCAGCTTCGGCCACGGCACGCTTCGCCGCTGCCTCTTCCTCGGCGCGACGGCGCTCGGCTTCAGCCGCTTCCTCGCGGGCACGGCGCTCCGATTCCTCGCGCTCGAGGCGTTCCTGACGCTCGCGCAGTTCCTGCGCCTGCTTCTCGAGCAGCTCGGCCTCGCGGCGCGCTTCTTCTTCGCGACGCTTCAGTTCTGCATCGTCGTCCGCTTCGGCGACCTGCGCCTGACCCTGTTCCGCACCCTCGCTCACGTCGTCGCGCTTGACGAACGTACGCTTCTTGCGGACCTCGACCTGAATGGTGCGAGCCTTGCCCGTCGCGTCAGATTGCTTGATCTCCGACGTATGCTTGCGGGTCAGCGTGATCTTGCGCTTGTCGCCGTCGGTTGCGCCGTGCGACTTGCGCAAATGATCGAGCAGACGCGCCTTGTCCGTTTCGGACAGCGCATCGTCTTCACTCGCTTTCTGGACGCCCGCTGCCTGCAGCTGTTCGAGCAGCACACCAGCAGGCATTTTCAGTTCCGCGGCAAATTGGGCTACGTTGTTACTCGCCATTCATTCCTCTTAGTGCAAGGACCGATTCCTTGCGGTTAGCATCGGGTCAGGCCATACGGCCGCCATCAAATCAGTGCGCCATGGTCATTTCTCACTGGAACCAATGTTCACGTGCTTTCATGATCAACGCCTTAGCGGCATCCTCTTCCATCCCGGTCATGTCGACCAGTTCGTCCACAGCCAGCTCGGCGAGATCGTCGCGCGTGGCTACACCGTGTTCGGCCAGCTTCGCGAGCAGCTCCGGCGTCATGCCGTCGAGGCTCTTGAGATCCAGCGCTGCGTTCTCGACCTTTTCTTCGTTCGCGATCGCCATCGTCAACAGTGCGTCGCGTGCGCGGTTGCGCAGTTCGTGCACGGTGTCCTCGTCGAACGCTTCGATTTCGAGCATTTCGTTGAGCGGCACGTACGCGATTTCTTCGAGGCTCGTGAAGCCTTCGTCGATCAGGATGTCGGCAACTTCTTCGTCGACGTCGAGACGCGCCATGAACAGCGCACGCAGCCGGTCGCGCTCTTCACCCTGCTTCAGGGCGGATTCGTCCGGCGTCATGATGTTGATCTGCCAGCCGGTCAGTTCGCCGGCAAGGCGAACGTTCTGACCACTGCGGCCGATCGCGACAGCCAGCTCGTTCTCGTCGACGACGACGTCCATCGAGTGCTTTTCTTCATCGACGACAATCGACTGAACAGCTGCCGGCGCGAGCGCGCCGATCACGAACTGGGCGGGATCCTCCGACCATAGCACGATGTCGATGTTTTCGCCACCGAGCTCGTTGCGCACGGCCTGCACGCGGGAACCGCGGATGCCGACGCAGGTGCCGATCGGATCGATCCGCTTGTCGTACGCGATGACGCCGATCTTCGCGCGCACGCCCGGGTCGCGGGCAGCCGCCTTGATCTCGAGCAGGCCCTGCTCGATTTCCGGCACTTCCATCTCGAACAGCTTCATCAGGAATTCGGGCGCCGTACGCGACAGCTCGATCTGCGGGCCGCGCGCGGTACGGTCGACCTTCGCGATGTACGCACGCACGCGGTCGCCCACGCGCAGGTTTTCCTTCGGGATCAGCTGATCGCGGCGCAGCAGCGCCTCGACACGGCCCGATTCAACGATGAAGTTGCCCTTGTCGAGGCGCTTCACCGTACCCGTCATGATCTTTTCACCACGCTCGAGGTAGTCGTTCAGGATCTGCTCGCGCTCCGCGTCGCGCACCTTCTGCAGGATCACCTGCTTCGCGGCCTGCGCGCCAATGCGACCGAATTCGATCGACGGAACGGGTTCCTCGACATACTCGCCGACTTCGACGTCGGCATTCTGTTCACGTGCCTCGAACAGCAGGATCTCGCGATCCGGCTCCTGCAAGCCTGCCTCGTCGGGCACGACGAGCCAGCGACGGAAGGTTTCGTGCTCGCCGCTTTCGCGATCGATATGGACGCGGATTTCGGCGCCTTCGTCGAACAGCTTCTTGGAAGCGGACGCGAGCGCAGCCTCGAGGGCGCCCAGCACCACATCCTTGTCGACGTTTTTC
The DNA here is from genome assembly GCF_902499335.1 of Burkholderia lata. Taxonomy (GTDB): domain Bacteria; phylum Pseudomonadota; class Gammaproteobacteria; order Burkholderiales; family Burkholderiaceae; genus Burkholderia; species Burkholderia lata_B. The sequence continues at coordinate 735,874 of NZ_CABVQK010000002.1, forward strand.
TCGCGCGCCAGCGCATCCACCAGCATCAACACTTCGCGACTCATTATTTGCGGCTCCTAAAGTCAACTTGCGGAATCAGGCGGGCTTTGTCGATATCGGCCAGCGTGAAATCCAGCATGGCCGCCTCGCCCTTCTTCCTCTCAAATTCCAAACCGATCGTTTCGCCATTCGGCGCGTGCAGAATGCCCCGGTACGTCTTGCGCCCGTCCAGCGGCTTTTTCAAGGTCACGGAAACTTCGCTGCCGGCGAAGCGCTCGAAGTCGGCCAGCTTCTTCAACGGGCGGTCGAGCCCCGGGGACGAGACTTCGAGCCGTTCGTAATCGATGTTTTCGACCGTCAAGACGTGCTGGAGCTGACGCGTGACCTTTTCGCAATCTTCGAGCGAGATGCCGGCAGGCTGATCGATGTAGATGCAAAGCATGCCGCGCCCGGTGCGCTCGAGATCCACCAGCTCGTAGCCGAGCCCGGTGACCGTGGTTTCTATCAGTTCCGTCAGTTGCACTGTGTCCTCTCAGGTGTTCGCGCCCGCCGCTCGCGATTCACCCGCGGGCGCGCGCCTTAGCCGGCGCAGGAAGCGCTACCCGAGATGCCTAACCGTTTCAGCAAAAAAAAATGGGCGGAACGCCCATCTTCTTACTGGTGGTCGCACCTGAGCCGCACATTGAATCCGTACGCCCAGCGACTCCGCGATTATAGCGATTTTTGGCGCAAACGCCAAGCCAGCCGGTAAAAGCAGCGTGTCGCCTGCCTTTACGGGCTCAAAAATGCGAAATCGGGCTGCTCGATCGACCGGCGCCATCGTGGCGCGCCGGAGATCGGTTATGTCGGCGGCCATGCAGCGCCGCGTGACATATATACAGTCGAAAGCAATAAACGCAATGCCTTGCGCCGACAAGGCCAGCCGGCAGCCTTGCGCCGCGCGTCCGAATGCTCAGCGGCTACGCGTGCGGCTGCGCTGCGGACGTTGGCCGCCGCGCGGGCCGCCGCCATTGCCGGCGCCCTCGGCACGATTGCCGTTCGGGTTGCGATTACCGCCCTTGCTGCCGCCGCGCTTGGGGCCCGCGCTGTCGCGCTTGGGGCCTGCGCCATACGACGCGCGGTTGCCGTCGACATCGCCACGGCCACCGCCGGCGCGATTGCCATCGCGTCCACCGCCGCCCGCACGGTTGCCATCTCGGCCGCCGCCAGCGCGATTGCCGTAACCCGACGGCGCGACCGGCAGGCTGCCGTAGCCGCTCAGACCCGGCAGGCCTGGCCCGCCGCGGCGACCACCGCCGCGACGCGGCTGATCCAGTTGCCCGTGCGCAGTCAGCACCGGCTCACGGCCGATGAAGCCCATCGACGTCTGCATCGGATCCGGCTGGCGACGCTCGGCCTGATCGGCACCACCGCGCTTGCCTTTCTCCTCGGACGGCGCCTTCAGGCCGACGGTCGCCATCAGCTTGCGCACCTGCGTGTCGTCGAGCTCCTCCCAGCGGCCGCGCTTCAGACCGCGCGGCAGCGGAATCGGGCCGTGACGCGTACGGATCAGGCGGCTCACCATCAGGCCGACCGCCTCGAACATCCGGCGCACCTCACGGTTGCGGCCTTCGGCCAGCGCGACGTGATACCAGTGATTCGTACCCTCGCCGCCGCCATCGCGGATGCGCAGGAAGTTCGCCGGGCCGTCATCGAGCTCGACGCCGTGCAGCAGCTTCTGCCGCATGCCTTCGGCCAGCTCGCCGACGACGCGCACCGCGTACTCGCGCTCGACGCTGTAGCGCGGGTGCATGAAGCGGTTTGCGAGGTCACCCGAAGTCGTCAGCATCAGCAGACCTTCGGTATTGAAGTCGAGACGGCCCACCGCGAGCCATTTCGCCGTCTTCATCGGCGGCAGGCGGTCGAACACCGACGGACGGCCTTCCGGATCCGCGTGGCTGACGATCTCGCCGGTCGGCTTGTGGTACAGCAGCACGCGCGGCGGCTTGTTCGGCAGCTTGCGCTTGACCGGCTTGCCGTTGATCCGCACCTGGTCGGTCGGCATGATGCGCTGGCCGATGTGCGCGGGCTCGCCGTTCACCGACACGCGGCCGGCGACGATCAGCTCTTCCATTTCGCGGCGCGAGCCCATGCCTGCTTCCGCCAGCACCTTGTGAAGCTTCGGCGCGTCGTCGTCCGGCGACAGCACGCGCTTGTTCGTCGGCTGGCTGCGGCCGCGGCGCAGCATCGGCGCACGCACGCCGCTACCGCCCGCGGAGTTGTCCGCGTCGAATGCCGGCGACGTCACGTAGGCGAACAGCTCGTCCTGGGACGCCTCGCCTTCCACCTTCGGCGCACTGCTTTCAGCCTTCGATGCACCGCCGCGACGGCCCTGGCCGCCTTGGCCACCCTGACCGCCCTGGGCCTTGGCCGCGCCTTCGCGCTTGGCGGCCGGCTTGCGAGCGCCCTTGGCTGCACCTTCCTTGCGCGGCGCACGCGCCGGCTGCTGCGCTTCCGTGGCTTCGGCCGGCTGCGCGTCATCGCCTTCGCCGCCCTGCGGCTCGCCTTCGGCGCCCTTCGACTTGGCCGCCGCGCGACGCCGCGCGATCAGGCTGCGCGGGCCTCGCCGCAAACCGCGGCGGGGACGCTCGTCGCCACCCTCGGCCGAAGCGCCTTGCTCCGGCGCATCGTCGGCACGCGCTGCCTGCACGGCAGGCGCGGACGATTCAATATCGTGGATATCTGTCAAAACAACCTCAAAATGTCAGGTCTCGCGCCCGGCGCGGGCGCGGCAAGAAGTTGGCCGCGATCAGGCGCGACGCTGTTCGGGTTCTGCTTCGTCGTCCGGCAGCGCGTCGGCACCGATGGGTGCACTGGCGCTTCGTACGGCGTCGGCGAGACTGTCGGACGTGTCGTCCAGCATCTCGTCGTCCGCGGGACGGGAACGGGAGGCGTCGGCCTGGCCAGCCTCGCCGGGCATGTCGCCGGCCGCTTCCGCTCCGTCTCCGGCAACCGCTTCGGCAGCCGGCTTGCGATCTTCCTCGCTCCAATCCGCGCGCAGCGGCTCGGGCTGCACACCGGCCGGCACTGCTTCGGCGCCAGCCTGTTCCATTTGTTCCGCGTGTCCGCGATCAGCCTCGAGCGTATCGCGACTCGGGATTTCCTGCGTCGACACGACATCCGCCGCGGAATCTTCCGGCAATTCCGCCGATTGACCGGCGGACGCCTCATCCGATTGCGGCGCGTCGCCCGCTGCGTCATCCGAAACCGGCACGCCCTCGTCGAAATCCATTGCCTGCTGCGCCAGCAGCGCAGCCTCGATGTTCGCGGCCGGCTCCTCGAGCGCAGGCAGATCGTCGAGCGCCTTCAGACCGAGGTCGTCGAGGAACTGCTTGGTCGTCGCATACAGCGCCGGGCGTCCCGGCACGTCGCGATGACCGATCACTTCGATCCAGCCGCGATCCTCGAGTTGCTTGACCACCTGCGTATTGACCGTCACACCGCGAATCTCTTCGATGTCGCCGCGCGTGACCGGCTGCCGGTACGCGATGATCGCGAGCGTTTCGAGCACCGCTCGCGAATACTTCGGCGGCTTCTCGGGATGCAGGCGATCCAGATAGTGACGCATCGCCGGCTTGCTCTGGAAGCGCCATCCGGTCGCCAGCGCCACCAGTTCGACGCCGCGGCCGGACCAATCCTGTTTCAGATCTTCGAGCAACGTGCGGACCGTGTCAGCCGACACGCCGTCGGCAAAGAGCTTGCGCAAATCGCCGAGCTTCAGCGGTTCCTGCGCGCAGATCAAAGCAGTCTCGAGGACGATCTTCGCCTCTTGGGTATTCATGCAGCTAGGCCAGACCCTGTGGTCAAACGAACCGGATCAACAAACAGACGAAAGGAACGGAAGACGCGCTCGCCCGATTCTGATCGGTCATATTGATGGGAGCACGAACCGGGGGCGGCGAACCAACTTCAGGCCAGGCCCAAACCGGACGGAACAGCACGGCTCAACGACGGAACCGCGTGACTGAGCGCCATATTACGCAAAATTGCCCGGTGCGTAAAGATGAGCCGAACGGGCTGCCGCCAGCGCACCGAATCCGCTCCGGCCCCGCTTCAGCGGACAGCTGCGCCACGCGCGAGGAACCGGCGCAGCCGCTCGACGCCCGCGTCTAGTCGCGCCGGATCGCATGCGTAGCACCAACGCACGAACCCTTCCCCCTCCGGGCCGAAAGCACGCCCGGGCGCAAGGCCGAGCCCCGCATCGCGCACCAGCGCCTTGCAGAACGCCAGACTGTCTGCCGCGCCCGGCAGGCGCAGGAACACGTACATCGCGCCCGGTGGAGGCGGCACCACCTCGACGCCCGGCAGGGTCCGCAACGCGGCAACCAGGTGATCGCGCGCGTCGCGCAGCGACGCGACGAACGACCGCACGAACGGCTCGCCATCACGCAGCGCGACCTCACCCGCGGCCTGCACGAAGCCCGGCGCACACGACGTGTTGTATTCGACGAGCTTCGACAGATCGCCCATCACCGCTGCCGGCGCGATGAGCCATCCCAGACGCCAGCCCGTCATCGCCCATGCCTTGGAAAACGAATTCACGACGACGACCCGCTCGTCGCGCGACGCGATGTCGAGGAACGACGGCGCGCCGCCCGCGCCGTCCGTGTCGAAAGCGAGCCGCTCGTACACCTCATCGGCAACCAGCCAGATGCCGTGGCGGCGGCAATGGGCGAGCACGGCTTGCTGGTCGTCGCGCGACATCGTCCAGCCGGTCGGATTGTTCGGCGAATTGATCAGCAGCATCCGCGTATCGGGCGTCAGCGCCGCGAGCAGCCGCCCGACATCGAGCTGCCAGCCCGCATCGCCATAGCCAAGCGGCACGCATTCGACCTGCGCGCCAAGGATCTTTGGAATCTCGACAAGATTCGGCCACAGCGGCGTGACCGCGACGACGCGCTCGCCCGGACCGACCAGCATCTGGGCGGCGAGCATCAGCGCGCTCACGCCCGAACTCGTCACGGCCACCGTGTCAGCCGCCGTCGCGCCGTGGCGGGCGCCGACGTAGGCCGCGATCGCGTCGCGCAGCGGCTCGGTACCGAGGTTGTGCGTGTAGAAGGTTGCGCCATCGCGCAGCGCCGCCGCAGCGGCGTCGCGGATGAAGTCCGGCGTCACGCGATCGGATTCGCCGAACCAGAACGGCAGCATGTCCGGCACGCCAAAGCCTGCGTTGGCTACTTCCCGGATCAGCGACGGACGCAACGCGTGCACCGCGTCGCGTGCCGCCGGCGCGCCGGTCACCGGAAGAGAATCTGCGGAATGCGCCATCGAGAACCACCATCGAGGACCACGATCCGCGTAGTGTACCGGCCCGCAAGCCGGACCGGCGCGCATCAGCGTCGATGCGCGTCAGTCGAGGTCCTCCGCCCTCGCCGGCATCTGCCGCACGAGTTCCCAGATCGCCTGCGCAGCGGGCGACAATGACCGGTCGCGGCGGCGCACCAGCTCGACCGTGCGCTCGGTGCGTGGCGTGAGCGGCCGCGCGACGAGCGTCGAGCCGGCCGGTAGCGGCAGCGACAGCCACGGCTGCACGCTCACGCCGACGCCGGCCTCGACGAGCCCGAACACGGTCGCCGAATGCCCCAGCTCCTGCATGACCGTCGCGTTGACGCGATGGGCGGCCAGCGCCGCATCGATCAGCGGGCGGCTTCCCGACGCATGATCGAGGAGCACGAGGCGCTCGCCGTCCAGCGCCGTCCAGGGCACCTCGGCACGCGCCGCGAGCGGATGGTCGGCGCGCGCGACCAGGCAGAACGAATCGGTCATCAGCGATTCGCAGACGAGATCGGCCACCGCGAGCGGCCCGATCACGACGCCGAAATCGACCTCGCTCGACTTCACCTTGCGCAACACGTCGCTCTGCACGTCGTCGCGCAAACCGAGCGTCACGAACGGGAACTGCCGTTCGCACGACGCAACCACGCGCGGCATCAGCCGGCATGCGATCGTCGGGCTTGCCGCGACGATCACGCGCCCGCGGCGCTGCTCGCCGATCTCGCGAATCTCGCGCAGCGTGTCGTCGAGATCGTCGAGCAGACGCGACACGCTCGCGATCAGGTTCGCGCCGACATCGGTCAGCTGCACGTCGCGCGTCGTGCGGTCGATCAGCTTCAACCCGAGCTCGGCCTCGAGCTCGCGCACGCAGCGGCTGACCGCGGACTGCGTGAGCCCGATCTCGTCGCCCGCACGACTGAAGCTCTTGAGCCGCGCTACCTCGATGAAGACGCGAAGCTGGCGCAACGTGACGTTCATTTCCTGACCTCATCAATCTTCGATATCGATGCGCGATTTTAATGCGCGAATTCGGGGTCGATGTGCGAATCAGGCACCTGCCCCACATGTTTCGCTGCGGTGCAATACATCCGCGAACGCACGTGGTGCGGGCGAACTGCACAAGATTGGTGATTGTCCCGATTTGCTGGCGGGTTATTTTGGCGTCTTATACGCCCCTAGCTGACTTAGCCGTTAGCTCGCTGCCAAGCGGCTCTCGAGGGTATTACCTCCGACATGGCACGCTTCGTGCATTACCTGGCGCACAGGGCGCAGGTTTGTCGGACGGAAGAGCAGAAACGCCGCTGCCGGCCAACCGGACGCCCCCACCCGGCACTCGACGATCGAGTGCTTGAAGAGTGCGCGGCGCAGGGCAGCGCACCGGAGTTAGCTTCGCTGAGGTGAGGACATGATGCTGTTCGACGATTTGAGAGATAACGAGTGGGCGCTGGTCGAGGGTCTGTTTTGCTCGGAACCCGCACGGAGTGAGCGGCGCGGCCGCCCCCGCGTGGAAGCCCGCTCGGTGGTGAACGCCGTGCTGTGGGTGCTGTCGACGGGTGAAGGCTGGTCGAAGCTGCCGGGCCGCTATCCGTCGCCGCCGACTTGCCGCCGTCGCTTCGACGAATGGCAGGCGGACGGCACGCTCGCCGAAATCGTGAAACGACTCGGCACGAGCGGCCGGCAGATTTCCCTGCGCGGGCGCATCGGCGCAAGCGCTGCGAAGCCGCCCGCACCACCGAGCCGCGACCGGCTGCGCGGCGCCTTCTGGACCAATCCGGAGTCCTGGCGCGCGCCCGTCAAGATGGCGTAACGAATGCTCGATCGGGCGGCTTCGGCCGCCCGGTTTCTTTTTGCGACGCGACCTGCTCGCGACGCCTGCGTTGCCGTCGATTACCGCTGTCGTACCGCGATACAACTATTTACCAATATTTACAGCAAGCCTGCACTCCCACGCTTACCTTAGCGACATATCAACAGGCCGCGTCGACGGCTTGAAGGGAGCCCCGCCATGAAACCAATGTCACTGCTCGTCGCATGCGGCATTGTCATTTCCCTGGCGTTGTCCGCTCCAGCCCACGCCGACGATCGCACGAAGCCACCCCATCGCCAGCAGGATCACCGGAACAGCCTCCGCCAGCCACCGTCCGCCAACCCGTCCAGCCGGCAGACCGTCCCGCGCGGCGACCTTCGCGGCGACATCGCAAGCAATGCGCGAGCGCGCATCGGCTCGCAGCCGTCGGACGTGCCGCGTCATCCGTAGTCCTGCCAATTTCAGGATTTCGCCAAAGAAAATGCCCGCTGCCGGGAACTGCGCTGCATGCGACGAGTCACAACGTTGCCATGAGCACAGCGTGGCAACAGCAAAAGTATCCGGTACGCCCGTATCCTCGCGATACGGGCTTTTTTTTGGGGCATCGCCGGCCGCATGGCGATGCCCGCGGCGGGATGATCGGCCGCTACAGGCGGCTTTCGAGAATCGCCACGGCACTCGCTTCGCTCAATGCGTAGTCGGCCATGCGGCGATCGGTCCAGGAAAGTAATTTCTCGTCGCGCTCGAGGCGCGAGAATTCGGCTCGACCGTTTTCGGTCAGCACGGCAATGTCGACCGGTGCATGGAAGCCCGGCGCGGGAGCAACGGTTTTCTGCCTGACCGTGTCCATCAGCCCGAGCGAACGGAGATACTCGAACACGCCTGGGCGGCGCGCCCACGGTACCTGGCGGTACTGCACTCGTCTCAATGCGTCGAGCACCGCTTCGTTGGAATACGTGGCCATCTCGATTCTTTCTTAAAGTGCAGCGACAATGCGAAGCGGTGCGCCGGGCGGGGTCTCCGCCCGCCGATACCGCCACCGATTCTGGAGGCCGACGTTCGGCGTCGCGTCAGGGCCGGATCGTCAGCCGTCCATAAAAAGACACCATACCCCAATCAAATTGATTCTGTTCGATTCATTTGTACTTCTCTTCATCTGTTTCATGCTCTGCCGCAAGCGGCGGCGAATCATCTCGATCGCCGCCGTTGCGCTGTTCTGGCTGCTCGCCACAGGCTGGCTCGCCGCGCCGCTGATCGCCTGGACCGAGGCGGGCGTCGTACCCGTCGAGCACCCGGACATGCACGGGCGGACCACACTGATTCTCATCGGTGCCGGCACGCGGCGCACCGACACCGGGCTGCGGCCTCCACCTGACGGAGCCGCCCGCATCCACAAGGTCGCGGCGCTCTACCGTACTTGCCGGCAGCAGGCCGAGCGCTGCACCGTGGTGATGTCGGGTGGTGACCCGCAGCATCACGGCGAAACCGAAGCGGCCGTCTACGGGCGCCAACTCGTCGCGGAAGGTATCGCTCCCGCGGACCTCGTTCTGGAACCGGATAGCCGCACGACCTACGAAAATGCGAAATTCACTGCGCCTATACTACGCTCACAGTATGACGACGCACGCATTCTCGTCACTTCGTCATACCAGATGCGCCGCGCATTGCTCGATTTCCGCCGTTTCGGGATCGATCCGCAGCCCGTTTATGCGAATCGCCGGCGCGCGCAAACGGGCTGGCTGCCGCACTGGCGCAATGTGGCCAACGCCGAACAGGCGCTGCACGAACTGGCCGGCATCGCGCAGTTCCATGTCTATCGATGGCTCGGGTGGTTCTGACCGCGGCGGCGAAAACCGGAGTGGAAATGACTGCCGCGGCGACGATGGCAGGCGCGTGACGAAGTGTGCGAAGTGTTGCGCGACTTCAACGGGGCCTTGCGTCGCGCCACGATCCGATGCACATTGATCCGTCACTTTTGTTACACTCGACACGCACTCGATTGCAGTCGCCAGACAAAACGGCAACACTCGGGTTCATCACCACTTAGCGGAGGTAAAGCAATGAAGAAGACGTCCCTGGCTATCCTGGTAGCGATGTCGGCGCTGACTGGCGCAGCGTATGCGCAAGAGAGCACGGAAATCAAGACGATTACCGATCCGGCCAAGATCTCCGAGATCGAGCAGCGCGCGCAGGCGCTGCAGCAGCAGCAAGCGGCTGAAGCCGCACAGCCGGCGATGCAGGAAGAGCATCACCACGGCAAGAAGGCTGCTCACCACAAGGCTGCCGCGAAGAAGGCCGGCAAGAAAGCTGCCAAGGCCGCAGACGCTGCCAGCCAGTAAGTTCGGCGGCACCGCACAAGCGAAAAGCCGAATCCGGGCAACCGGGTTCGGCTTTTTTGGTTGCGGTGCCCGTGCGCTGTGCTAAAGTCGCGCACCGAATTTTTCCACCCGTGCGCACCCCGGTGCGGAGGACAGCATGAGCAACATTCAACTCGACATCGAGTGGACCGAAGCCGCCACTCGCCAGATCAAGCAACTGATGCCCCGCGGCTCGGCCGACGCGTTCCTCGCGCTGCCGCCGATCGAGTGTCTGCCGATGGAGGGCGACGTGCTCTTCCTTGGCCCGCAAGGCAAGCAGGCGCCGTTCATCGTGGCCGAGCGACAGTATCATCACGACGGCGACGCCGACTGGACGATCATCCTGATCCTCGACGTACCCAACACGTCGCACTGACGCACCCCGCGACCGGACGCGTCCGGTCGCCTCACCCGGCTCAGACGAGCTTCGACAGCACGCGAATTTCGGAACGCTCGATCCAGTTCGCGGCCGCTTCCCGATAAGCGAGAATGTGCGCGGAACGCGCATGTGCAGCCAACGCCTCCTCGCTTTCCCAGCGCTCGACGAATACGAACCGCGCGGGCTCCTTCAGGTCCCGATGCAGGTCGTACTGCAACGCACCGGCTTCGTTGCGGGTCGGCTCGACGATCCCTTCGAGCTGGGCACGCAACTTCTCCTCGGCGCCCGGCTTCGCCACGATCAGCGCCACGACTGCAATTTCGGCCATTCCCGCCCCCTTTCATCTGGAAAAGTCCGAGAATACGCGAATCGCGTGTCGGCTGCGTCGGCACGGCACCGCTCGACGGCCCCCAAAAAAATAGCCCGCGCTTCAGAGAAGCGCGGGCGAAACCGTCGCCCTACGAGGATAGGCGACGGGGCCATCGAGATCCGCACGCTGGCGCGGATCGTCATCTGTTGCGCCGACGCTTGTCGCGCCGGCATTCGAAGACGTCGATTCCGTTGATCGGGCGCTCGCGGCGCACCCCCGGTATCTGACGCCGTCCTCCCTGTTTCAACGATTCCAACCTATAAAGCAGGTTGCGTGCCAGCCGATAGCGGCCGATCACCCTGTTGATTTATAAGGAAAATTTTTAAGTCGGCGACAATGCGGCATGTGTTCTGCCGCCGTAACGCGCTGATGTTACGTAACGTCACGAGGAGGGACCGAACCTCCCGCACCCGTACGCGCCGGCGAGCGGCCATGAAAAAAGCCCGCCATGTGGCGGGCTTTTCGTTGATGCGGAGAAACGTCGAAATCAGCGGAGCTGATTCACGAGCAGCCCCATGATCTGGCGAGCCGGCGACGACGTGTCGACCGCCCCCGAATCGTCGACGACCGACACGCGCGTCTGGTCGGCCGTGAGCGCCTTCACGTTGACGCGGTATTGCTTCGCCTGCTTTTCCTTCTTGCCGTGGAACAGCTGACTCCAGAAGCCTTGCTCGGCCGAACTCAGATCCTTCGGGTCGACATAGCGCACGAAATACAGGCCCTTCGTACGATCACGATCGTCGACCGTGAAGTTCGCACGATCGAGCGCGAGACCGACATGCAGCCACGACCGGTCGTACGCCTCGCCGAGCGTGACTTCCGACGGCACGGCGGCGTCGGCCGTATCGTTGCCTTGTGCCGACGTGCGGGAGACGTTTTGCGCGGCAATCGCAGCAGCAGCCTTCGACGATGCGTCGGCGTCGGCCTTCTTGTCCTTTTCCTTCGGTACCGTGTTGTCCTTGATGTTCGCGATCGGCGGCTCGCCGTTCTTCGCGCGCTGCTCGTTCTGCGCGAGCACGGCCATCAACCGCTTCAGGTATTCGGTCTCGAGCGCCGGATCGTTCGGCTTCGGTTCCCACTTGCTCGAATCGTTGTTCGAGCCCGTGATTGCTTCACGCATCCCCTTCTGGCTAATGAACACGTAAGTGCCGCCATTCGGCGCCGAATCGAGACGCGTACGGTACTTGTTGCGCTCGGCCGTCACGTACGAGTTGCCCATCGCCTTCGAGATCACGCTGCGGATCAGGCCGTCGTTGATCTGCGGATGGGTTTCGTTCCAGTCGGTTTCCATCACGCCCTTGTCGCGCTGGTCGACGACGAGCAGGAAGCCCTGCTCCTGCCAGAAGCGGCGAACCTGCGGCCAGACGTCGGCCGGTTGCTTGCCGTCGATCACGAGCCAGCTCTCGGTGCCGTCGCGCTGGATATGCATGCCTGCCACGGCCGGAGCAACGGTGTCCAGCGCAGGCGCCGCCTGCTGGACCTGCTGAAGCGCGGACAGGGAAGTCGCGCCGCCCTGGGGCGGCAGCGAACGCTGATCGGCCGTCTCGTCGAGCATGTTGGGCGGCACTGCGAGCGACGCTTCCTTCGATTTCGAATCGCTCTTGTAGTCCACTTTCGTGGGCGACGACGTACCGCAACCGGCGACGAGCGCGCCGGTGGCGAGCACTGCAGCGAACCGCATGGTAAGACGAAGATCAGTCATGTTCGGGGAATCCTCTTCCGCTAAATCACGGCGCTTTCCGTGGATCAACCTTGGATTTTACCGGGGCCGCGCCGCGATGTGCAAAAAAGCGACCGGCAAGAAAAAACCCGCGTCAGCCTGAGCTGACGCGGGTTCTTTATCTGGTCGGGGCGAGAGGATTTGAACCTCCGACCACCTGCACCCCATGCAGGTACGCTACCAGGCTGCGCTACGCCCCGAAAGAAAAAAATTATAACAGACAGTCATCCGATTTAGAACGGGTCGCATGCATTTTGTGGCCATTCTTGTGAAATTTTTTGGCGTGACGGTACCGATGCACGCAACGACGCGCATGCCATGGCGCCCTGCGCACCGGCCACACGGCCTCGCATCACATCGCATTCACCGCTTGCGTGCGACACAGATGACCGTCAGCCCGGCGACGCGATTGAAACGAAACATCGGCAACTCGATGCGGCAGATCGTCTTGAGCAGGCCGTTGACGAACGGATGGTGACGGCGCAATTGTGACGCCGGCTCGCGCGAATGCCGGCGCGCACGCTCGCCCAGCCGCAATGCTGCCGCGAGCGGAAACGTGAGGCCGAAATAATAGGCACCGTGCTCGACGTCGAGCCCCGCGCGACGCACCACGTCCTCGAGACCGCCGAGCGTATAGCGGCGCTTGTGCTCGAGAAAATCGTCATGGCCGCTCCAGAGGAACTGGAACGCGGGAACCGTGATCAGGAACCGGCTGCCCGAAGGCGCGCCCTTTACGTACTGCATCAGCAGACCGACATCGTCGTCGACGTGTTCAAGCACGTCCATCAGCAACACGAGATCGGCGTCGAATCGATCAACGGATCGCCGAAAGTGGATGGGCTTGCCGGACGCTTCGCCGTCGGTATCGTCGGCGTAGCTCGTATCGACACACCATGCTTCCATCGCCTGCGTACGCTCCAGCAAGTGCTTCGAGAAGAAGCCGGAGCCTGCACCGACATCGAGTATCCGCTTCGCACCCGGCGCACCCAGGAATCGACGGATCGCACTCGCCTTCGACGCGTAGTACCAGTGATCGCCCACGCCCGCACCCAATACGTCGACTTCCTTGAGATCCATGACGTTTCCCCGTGATGGCTACCGTGCTTTGGTCGATACAGCCTTTGTATGACGATCTTACCCCGCCGCTGCCACCGATCCTACCTGTCGACAACGCGCAGCCGACACCGGCAACCCGCACGCCGCCCTAATCGAAAGGGACGATGGCCGCTTCGCCGCAAATCGCTACCGTGCGATTACCCGGCGCGAGATCGATGCGTACGGGCGACCCGTCCGACTGCATGCCGATCGATCCGGCCCGCCCCGGCTTTGCCGCGTCGCGCGCGATACAGGAGGCGGCTCCGGTCACCACCGCAGTCGCGATCTCTTGTAACCATCTGCGACAAAGGGCATTGAATGCATCAGAAAAACGAAATTTCCCGTCGACATTTTCTCCGGCTGGGCGCCGGCACGATAGGCGTCGTGCTGGGGAGCACGTCGCTGCTGTCGGCATGCGGAGGCGACTCGATTGCGGTCGCGCCGGTCACGACGCCGCGGCTGAGTTCGGTATCGAATTTTCGCGACACGGCCGGGCCGGACGGAACCGGCTACGTGACGACGAGCGGCGCGAAGATGAAGAAAGGCGTGATCTATCGGTCATCCGCGCTCGCGTTGTCCGCCGCCGACGCCGCCACCGTCGGCACGCTCGGCATCAGGCAGGTCTGCGACCTGCGCACGCCCGCCGAGATCAAGACGCAACCGGATGTGCCGCTGGCCGGCGCCACCTGGCAAAACCTCAACGTGCTCGGGGCCGCCAGTATCGGGCCGATCCCGACCACCGGCGCCACCGCGACGGCATTCATGTTGAGCATGTACCGCGCGTTCGTCACGTCGGACACCGCGCATGCCAGCTATCACGCGCTCTTCACCGGCTTCGCTGCCTCCGGCGAAAACCTGGTGTTCCACTGCACGGCAGGCAAGGATCGCACGGGCTGGGCGACCGCCATCCTGCACACGATCCTCGGCATCTCCGGGCAGACGATACTCGCCGACTATCTGCTGACCAACACCTATAGCGCATCGGAAATCGCCGCCTCGGTCGCCCAGGCGCAAAAAGCCGGCGGGCAAAATGCGGCAGACATGATGACCGCGCTGCAAGGCGCTCACACCGACTATCTGCAGGCGGCATTCGATCAGGTCACCGCGTCGTACGGCTCGATGACGTCGTATATCGCGAACGGCCTGCAACTCGACCAGGCAACGCTGAACGCAATCCGGCAGCACATGCTGGTCTGACCGACCCGCGGGCTGCCGCGACGGGGCCGGATCGCATCCGCGCCTCAACCACCGCGGACGCTGCCCGTCGCATCCGGCGAAACCCGCACCGGCCAAGGCTGGAGCGGGTTTGCCCGGACGCAGCCACATCCGCCGACGACGCGCCGCGCAAACCAAACGACCGTTTGATCCGGCCGCCCGGCCGCCCCGAATCCGTTGTCCCGCAGCCCGCCGATCCGCGCTGCCCGGGCGCCCGTTGTTTGGTAACGACGCTCTAGCTCGCTATGCCACACTGCACGGCATCGACGCTCGCGCCGCGCAGTGGCGCGCGCCGCCGTCGATCACGACAAGACATGGAGACAGACGATGCGGAATGCGGTCCGGCGCGGCCATCGCTCGCCTTTGGCAATTTTCGACTGGATTTCCGGCCCGCCACGCGTGGCCCGCCCCATCTCGCCCAGGACATCCCGCGTGTTCGGCTGCGGCGCGCTGGCGCTCGCGCTGCTGTGTGCCGGCTGTGCGGAATCGTCCGCGCAGCGTGACGGCAACACGTCGGTCGCGTCGACGAAGATCGAACGCACCAAGGCCGAACGCCTCGCCCGAGAGCAGCAGGTCGCACGCACCGTGCCGTCGCTCGCATCGATCAGCCTCACGCAACCGCGCCCGTTCACGCTGCGCGACTCGGGCCAGAACGGCGCGATGACGTTCCTGCGCGACGTCGATTTCCGCATCGTCAACAACCTCGGCTTCTTCATCCATCAGTTGTCGGCGACGCTCGTACCGACGCAGGCCGGCGCGCCGATCGTGTTCGACGATCCGACGAGTTTCGAGATCGACGTGCATGAAGGCACGGTCACGCTCGACGACGCGAAGCTGACCGCCCTCTTCAACACCTACATCTTCGGCTATCGCAACGCGCCGCTGCGCAAGCTCGCCGTGTCGGCCGGCGACGGCGTGATTCACCTGCAAGGCGAGATGCAGCGCGACGGCTGGGTGCCGTTCTCGCTGACGGGCACGCTCGCGATCCGTGACGGCAGCCAGCTCGTGTTCCATCCGACCGGTGTGCGCGTGTCGGGCATCAACGCGCAGCCGGTGATGCGCGCGGCCAACGTGAAGATGGCCGACCTGCTGAAAGTCCAGACGCCGATCGCGCAACTCGCCGGCGACGATCTCGTGATGGCGGTCGACAAGCTGATGCCGCCGCCGCGCCTGAAGCTCACGATCACCGCGCTGCGGGTCACGCCGGCCGGCCTCGACCTGAAGCTCGACGACGGCACGCATGCCGGCTTTGCGATGCCCGCGAACGCGCCGCAGCAAGCGATGGTCATTCGCGGCGGCGATGTGAAGTTCATGCGCTCGATGCCGATGAACGCGGACATCCTGATCGGCCCGGTCGATTCCACGAAGCGCGACCAGACTTTCGTGTTCGACCTGTATCACTATCGCGACCAGGTGTCGGCCGGCTACTTCAATTTCGACGAAAACGGTGCGATGGCGATCCGGATGCCGTCGTACACAGGCCCGGCCAGTGGCGCGCTGCTCGGCAACGCGGCCGCGCGCCTGAACGACAGCTTCCTCGCCGCGCAGCAGAATACGCTGCGCGACATACGCCAGCACTGGGAAGCCTACGCACTCGCGGCGAACACCGCTCAACCCGGCATGCAGAAGGTCGCGATGCGGCGCACGTCGACCACGCCGTTCAACGAACGGCACGTGTCGAACCGCAACCCGACGATCCACTTGCGCAACGTCGACTTCAACCTGTCCGGGGATATCGGCTTTCACGTCGAGGATCTCGACGTGGAACTCGTCTCGAAGCGGCCCGGCGAACCCGTCGATCTCGACGATCCGAACCAGTACGACATCCGCATCCTCGGCGGCACCGTCGTCGAGTCGTGGAAGGCAATGTCCGCGCTCTTCAACAATTATTTGCTCGACTACTCGCCGCGCTCGCTCAACGACCTGCAACTGAGCGCGGACGGCACGAACCTGCGCGTCCAGGGCGGCATCAAGCTGTGGAACCACGTGCCCGGCGTCTGGCTGCCGACCGACATGAAGGGCACGTTGTCCGTGCTCGATGACCGGCACCTCGCGTTCAAGCCGTCACAGGTGTCGGTGCTCGGCATTCCGCAGGCGAAGCTGCTGCGTTCGCTCGGTATCGAGCTCGCTTCGCTGACGCCGTTGCAGCGGCGCGGCGCGGAACTGCGCGGCGACACGCTCGTGCTCGACCAGTACACCGTGTTTCCGCCGCCCATGCTGAACGGCAAGCTCGGACAGGCCACCGTCGAGCGTGACGGGCTGCGCCTCACGTTCCGGCGCGCGGCGGGCGCACCTGCGCCGCAACGGCCGCAGATCGATGCGCCGAGCTACATGTGGATGGAAGGCGGCGACATGAAGATGTTCAACGTGCTCGAACTGAACGTGCGCGCGCTGATCCGGAATTCGGCCGAGGCCGGCCCGATGCGTTTCGACCTGTACGGCTACCGCAACCAGGTCGCACAAGGCTCGGTGCGAATGCTGCCGGACGGCACGCTGGTCGTCGACATGGGGAAAAAGAATCCGCTCGCGTCGCGTTGATCTGCGTGCACGACACGCATGAAAAAAGCCCGGTGGCAGTTTGCCAACCGGGCTTTTCATTTCATTCTTCGCGCTTCGCGCTCAGTCGTGCTTGAGTCCGTCAATCACGTCGAGTAGCGCCTGCCGCAATGCCGTTACGTCGACGGTCGTGCCGGGCTTGCCCGGCGCGCGTGCATCGGTGGCCGGTACCTCCGGCTCGACGGGTGCTGCGACGGCCCGCTCGCCGCCCGGCGAATCGAGCCGGTTGCGCGCGCCGTTGATCGTGAATCCCTGCTCGTACAGCAACTCGCGAATTCGCCGGATCAGCAGTACTTCGTGGTGCTGGTAATACCGACGATTGCCACGCCGCTTCACCGGCCGCAGTTGCGTAAATTCCTGTTCCCAATAACGCAGCACATGAGGCTTGACCCCGCACAGTTCGCTGACTTCACCGATCGTGAAGTAGCGCTTCGCGGGAATCGGAGGCAAGACGACTTTCTCAACCGTAGTGGTCATCGTCGGTTAACCGTCGGTAAAGGGTGCGCGGCGGCCGCGCGGAGACGTCAGCGCGCGGGGCTTACTCCGCGCCGTTTTCGACCAGCGCCTTCAGCTTCTGGCTCGCGTGGAAGGTTACCACCCGGCGGGCCGCGATCGGAATCGCCTCGCCCGTCTTCGGATTGCGGCCCGGACGCTGCGGCTTGTCGCGCAACTGGAAATTGCCGAACCCCGACAGCTTGACGCTCTCGCCGTTTTCGAGCGCGTCGCGGATCACCTCGAAAAACGCCTCGACCATGTCCTTCGCTTCCCGCTTGTTCAGCCCGACGCTGTCGAACAGCAGCTCCGCCAGTTCCGCCTTCGTCAGCGTGGGCGTCTCGGTGGACGCCGGCGCCGAAGCGTCGCGGTTCATGGCGCTGCGTTGCGCCGTCAGGAGGGCTTCGAATTCACTCGAGGTCATGTCGTTCATATCTGCCATACAGCGCGTTAAATCAAAACTTACGATCGGAAAAGGCCGCCCGCGAGCGGGCGGACCTCCTCCTTAGCCGCGCAGGCGCGCACCGGCACGAGCCATCCGCTCGACCAGCGTCTGGATCGCCTGATCGACGACCTCATCCTGTAGCGTGCCAGCCGCGTCCTGCAGCGTCACGCGGAAGGCAAGGCTCTTCTCGTGCGCGGCAAGACCACCGGAAGTATTTGATTTTGCACGAAATTCGTCGAAGAGTACAACCTTCTGAACGAATCGGCAGGCCTCTTCGGCAAGCGCCTTCTTCATTTCGTCGAAAAGTGCCTGAACCTCGACCGCCTGATCGACGACAACGGCGATATCGCGACGAACCGGCGGGAATTTCGACACGTCGGTCGGCGCGGGCAGCGCACGCGCAATCAGCGCGTCCGCATCGACCTCGAACATCACGGGCGCGTGCGGCAGTTCGTACTTCTGCATCAGGCGCGGGTGCAGTTCGCCGATCCAGCCAACCGCACGGCCATCGACTTCGATGCGCGCGCTGCGGCCCGGATGGAGGGCCGGATGCTCTGCCTTCACGAAGCGCGCGGCCGCGGGCGCGAGCAGCGCCTCGAGATCGCCCTTCACGTCGAAGAAATCGACCGCGCGGGTCGCCACGCCCCACTGCTCGTCGAGCGCCGGACCATAGGCAAGCGCGCCGACGCGCTTCGGCTGCACGTAGCCCTCGACCGTCAGCTCACCGGCCTTCGCCGCCGCATCGGTAAGGAACACGCGGCCAGCCTCGAACACGCGCACGCGATCCGCGCGGCGGTTCAGGTTGTGGCGCAGCACCGAAATCAGGCTGCCGAACAGCGTCGTGCGCATCACCGACAGCTGGCTCGCGATCGGGTTCAGCAGGCGGATCGGATGGTCGTTGCCCGCGAAATCCTGCTCCCACTCCGCATCGACGAAGCTGAAGTTGACGGTTTCCGCGTAGTCGCGCGCGGCAAGCGCGTGACGGATGTCGTGGATCGAGCGACGCGTCTCGTTGGTCGCGCGCATTTCGCTCGTCGCGACCGGCGGACGCGCCGGAATCTTTTCGAAGCCGTAGATACGCGCCACTTCCTCGATCAGGTCTTCCTCGATCTCGATGTCGAAGCGATGCGACGGCGGCGTAACGAGGAACGCGTCGTCTTCACGTTCGAACGGCAGGCCGAGGCGCGTGAAGATGCTGGCGATCTCGTCGCCGCTGATCTGCACGCCGATGATGCGGTTCGCGCGCGACACGCGCATCTTCACCGGCGCGCGCTGCGGCAGGTTCACGGCCTGATCGTCGACCGGGCCCGCCTTGCCGCCGCAGATCTCGAGAATCAGTTGCGTGATGCGCTCGACGTGCTCGACGGTCGTCGCGTAATCGACGCCGCGCTCGAAGCGATGGGCCGCATCGGTCGAGAAGTTGTACTTGCGTGCACGGCCGCGGATGCTGTCCGGCCACCAGAACGCGGCTTCCAGGTAGATGTTGGTCGTATCGAGCGTAACGGCCGTGCTGTCGCCGCCCATGATGCCGGCCAGGCTTTCGACGTGCCGGTCGTCCGAAATCACGCCGACCGTTTCGTCGAGTTCGACGGTGTTGCCGTTGAGCAGCTTCAGCGATTCACCGCGCTTGCCCCAGCGCACCTCGATGCCGCCGTGGATCTTGTCGAGATCGAACACGTGCGACGGGCGGCCAAGCTCGAACATCACGTAGTTCGAGATGTCGACGAGTGCCGACACGCTGCGCTGGCCGGAACGCTCGAGGCGTTCGAGCATCCACTGCGGGGTCTTCGCATGCGCGTTCACGCCGCGGATCACGCGACCCGAGAAGCGGCCGCACAGATCGGGGGCGGCAATGCGCACCGGCAGCGTCTCGTCGAGCTCGACGCGCACCGGGCGGATGTCGACCGGCGTCAGCGGCGCACCGGTGATCGCAGCCGTCTCGCGTGCGATGCCGAATACGGACAGGCAGTCGGCCTTGTTCGGCGTCAGCTTGATTTCGAAGATCGTGTCGTCGAGATTGAGCGTCTCGCGGATATCCTGGCCAACCGGCGTGTCTTCCGGCAGCACCAGCAGGCCGCTGTGATCCTCGGACAGCTTCAGCTCGCGCGCCGAGCACAGCATCCCCTGGCTCTCCACGCCGCGCAGCTTCGACAGCTTGATCGCGAACGGCTTGCCGCCCTCTTCTGCCGGCGGCAGTTCCGCGCCGACCAGCGCGACCGGTACCTTGATGCCGGGCGCGACGTTCGGTGCGCCGCAGACGATATTCAGCGTCGCGCCGGTGCCGGCGTCGACCTGGCAGACATTGAGCTTGTCCGCATCCGGATGCTTGACGACTTCGAGCACGCGGCCGACGACGATCTTCGACGTCGGCGGCGCAGCCTTGCTCAGCGATTCGACTTCGAGCCCCGCCATCGTCAGCGCGTGCGACAGTTCGTCGGTCGTCAGCTGCGGGTCGACAAAGGTTCTCAACCAGGATTCAGGGAATTGCATGGATGTCTACGTTCGAAACAGGTTAGATCGACGCCCGGGCCCCGTCGGATCGTCCATCGGGGCGTGCTCGGGCACAGGTCGGCGCGGCGCGCGGCGTTACGCGAACTGGCGCAGGAAACGCAGGTCGTTCTCGAAGAACAGCCGGAGATCCTGGACACCGTAGCGCAGCATCGTCAAGCGCTCGAGGCCGCTGCCGAACGCAAAACCGATATAGCGCTCGGGATCGAGGCCCATGTTGCGAATCACGGTCGGATGCACCTGCCCCGAACCGGAGATCTCGAGCCACTTGCCGGCGTTCTTGCCTTGCTCGAACATCATGTCGATCTCGGCCGACGGTTCCGTGAACGGGAAATACGACGGACGGAAGCGCACGAGGATGTCGTCGCGCTCGAAGAATTTTTTCAGGAAGTCGGTATAGACGCCCTTGAGATCGGCGAAGCTGATGTTCTCGTCGATCCACAGCCCCTCGACCTGATTGAACATCGGCGAGTGGGTCGCATCGCTGTCGACGCGATACGTGCGGCCCGGCGCGATCACCTTGATCGGCGGACGGTTCATGCGCGCGTAACGCACCTGCATCGGGCTCGTGTGTGTGCGCAGCAGCAGCTGGCGGCCGTCGGCATCCTTGCCTTCGACGTAGAAGGTATCCTGCATCGAACGCGCCGGATGGTTCTCCGGGCTGTTCAGCGACGTGAAGTTGTACCAGTCGGTCTCGATCTCGGGGCCGTCGGCCACATCGAAGCCGATCGAGCCGAAAATCTGTTCGACACGCTCCCACGTGCGCATCACCGGGTGCAGGCTGCCTGCACCGGCGCCACGGCCCGGCAACGTCACGTCGATCGCTTCGGCAGTGAGACGCTGATTCAGCAGCGCGTCGGCCAGTGCCTGACGGCGCGCGGTCAGCGCGGCTTCAACCTGCTGCTTCACGACGTTGATGCGTGCGCCTTCGGTCTTGCGTGCTTCGGGATCGAGCTTGCCGAGGCCCTTCAGCAACTCGGTCAGCGCACCCGACTTGCCGAGAAATCGTGCTTTCTCGTTTTCGAGCGTGGTGATGTCGGCAGCCTGTTCGAAGGACTGCTGCGCGTCGGCGACAATCTGGTCCAGATCCATAGATCCCATCATTTCCAACGTCATTCGGTCTTGGCGAGCGAAATCGCCCACCAAACAAAAAAGGGGCTCGGAAGAGCCCCGTTTTCGCTGCAGCGGCCGAGACTACCGGAACATCGCTGCAACTAACCACGCAGTGCTAATTTCGCAATTAGGCTGCAACGGCGGCTTTCACCTGCTTGACGATCGCAGCAAAAGCAGCCTTGTCGAACACCGCCATGTCGGCCAGAACCTTACGGTCGAGTTCGATCGACGCCTTCTTCAGGCCGTTGATGAACACGCTGTAGGTCATGTCGTGCTGGCGAACTGCCGCGTTGATACGCGTGATCCACAGTGCGCGGAACACACGCTTCTTGTTGCGGCGATCGCGGTACGCGTACTGACCAGCACGCATCACCGCCTGCTTGGCGATGCGGTAGACGTTATTGCGGCGGCCGCGATAACCCTTGGCCAGGTTGATGATCTTCTTGTGGCGGGCCCGTGCGGTTACCCCACGTTTGACTCGAGGCATGTTTCTCTCCTTAGAGTATCAGTTAGGGGTTACGCGAACGGCAGCATCGCGCGGACGGAGTTCAGATCGGAATCATGAACTGCCGTTGCGCCGCGCAGGTGACGCTTGTTCTTCGTGGTTTTCTTGGTCAGGATGTGACGCTTGAAGGCTTGACCGCGCTTGACGGTACCGCCCGGACGCACCACGAAGCGCTTTGCAGCACTCTTCTTGGTCTTCATCTTAGGCATGACGAACAACTCCAGTTTATTAGATGGCGATGGGTGTGCGGTTGGCTTGCGCCCTTGACCCGCCCTTCGAAACCCAGTCCACTTGTGTACGGCGAACCGCTTGCGCAGCCGCCGTCATTGCTGGCACGCCGCCCTGACCGGGCAACGCGCCGAACCACTGCGAACCTGCGCGCGAAGCGCGCGGGCCCGTTACTTCTTTTTCTTCGGCGAGAGCACCATGATCATCTGGCGCCCTTCCATCTTCGGCATCTGCTCGACCTGGCCGACTTCCTCGAGATCCGTGCGCAGACGCTCAAGCATCCGCATACCGATTTCCTGGTGAGCCATTTCGCGGCCGCGGAAACGCAACGTGATCTTCGTCTTGTCGCCTTCTTCGAGGAAGCGCACGAGATTGCGGAGCTTGACGTTGTAGTCACCGTCATCGGTACCCGGGCGGAACTTGACTTCCTTGACCTGGATGACCTTCTGCTTCAGCTTCGCTTCGTGCTGCTTCTTCGATTCCTGGTACTTGAACTTGCCGTAATCCATCAGACGGCAAACCGGGGGAACCGCTTGCGGCGCGATTTCCACCAGGTCAACATCCAGTTCTTCCGATTTACGGAAAGCATCAGCGAGTTTTACGATACCGAGCGGTTCGTTCTCGATCCCGACCAGACGCACTTCCGGCGCAGTGATTTCACCGTTGATGCGGTGCGACGACTTATCAGTAGCGATGTTACGTTTCCTCTAAAAATTAAAAAAACGAGCCGCGCTGCCAGGGCGGTTACTTGAACGAGCGCAGGTCTTCCTGCAGACGCTCAACGAAGGCTTCGACCGGCATCACGCCAAGATCGACGCCGCCACGGGCACGCACGGCTACCGTTTGCGCATCACGCTCCTTATCACCCACGACGAGGAGATAAGGCACCTTTTCCAGCGTGTGCTCGCGTATTTTATAGCTAATCTTCTCATTGCGCAAATCGGCCGCCACTCTAACCCCTTGTTTTTGCAACGATTGGGCCAGAGATTGCGCATATTCGGCCTGACTTTCGGCGATATTGAGCACAACTGCCTGGAACGGCGCGAGCCAGGCCGGCATCGCACCAGCGTGGTGCTCGATCAAAATGCCGAGGAAACGCTCCATCGAACCGACGATCGCACGGTGCAGCATCACCGGACGGCGACGGCTGCTGTCATCCGCGACATACTCGGCGCCGAGGCGCTCCGGCAGCACCATGTCGAGCTGCAGCGTGCCGCACTGCCACGAACGGCCGAGCGCATCCTTGATGTGGTACTCGATCTTCGGGCCGTAGAACGCGCCCTCACCCGGCAACTCTTCCCACGTGAGGCCGCAGGCCGTCAGCGCGTCGCGCAGGCCCTGCTCGGCGCGATCCCACGTCTCGTCCGTACCCGCGCGTTGCTCCGGGCGCAGCGACAGCTTGATGTCGATGTGATCGAAACCGAAGTCCTTGTACACGCTCATTGCCAGCGTGTTGAACGCGATCGATTCCGAGATGAACTGGTCTTCCGTACAGAAGATGTGCGCATCGTCCTGTACGAAACCGCGCACGCGCATCAGGCCGTGCAGCGCGCCCGATGCCTCGTTGCGGTGGCACGAACCGAATTCCGCATAACGCAGCGGCAGGTCGCGGTACGAGCGCAGGCCGTGCTTGAACACCTGGACGTGGCCCGGGCAGTTCATCGGCTTGATCGCGTAGTCGCGCTTCTCCGACTCCGTCGTGAACATGTTCTCGCGGTAGTTCTGCCAGTGGCCCGACGCTTCCCACAGCGAGCGGTCCATGATCATCGGCGTCTTGATCTCGAGGTAGCCGGCTTCGTTCACGCGGCGGCGCATGTACTGCTCGACCTGCTGCCACAGCGCCCAGCCCTTCGGATGCCAGAACACCATGCCCGGCGACTCTTCCTGCATGTGGAACAGGTCGAGCTGCTTGCCGAGCTTGCGGTGGTCGCGCTTTTCCGCTTCCTCGAGCATGTGCAGGTACTGATCCTGGTCTTCCTTCTTCGTCCAGGCCGTACCGTAGATGCGCTGCAACTGCTCGTTCTTCGAATCGCCGCGCCAGTAAGCGCCCGCGACCTTCATCAGCTTGAAGACCTTCATCTTGCCGGTGGACGGCACGTGCGGGCCGCGGCACAGGTCGGTGAAGCCGCCATGCGAGTACAGCTTGATTTCGTCGCTTTGCGGAATCGACTCGATGATCTCGGCCTTGTACTTCTCGCCGATGCTGCGGAAGTAGCCCGCCGCCTCGTCGCGCGACACGACGCGGCGCGTCACGGGCTCGTCCTTCTTCGCGAGCTCCTGCATGCGCTTTTCGATCTTTTCCAGATCTTCGGGCGTAAACGGACGGTTGTACGAGAAGTCGTAATAGAACCCGTTGTCGATCACCGGGCCGATCGTCACCTGCGCATCCGGATACAGATCCTTCACCGCATACGCGAGCAAGTGAGCGGTCGAGTGACGGATGATGTCGAGGCCGTCGGCATCCTTGTCCGTGATGATCGCGAGCGACGCGTCACGGTCGATCACGGCCGACGTATCGACGAGCTCGCCATCGATCTTGCCACCAAGCGCAGCCTTCGCAAGGCCGGGACCGATCGAGGCTGCAACCTCGGCAACTGTCACCGGATGCTCGTATTGTCGAACTGAGCCGTCAGGCAAGCGTATCGAAACCATAGCAATCTCCGTGATGCCGACAGTGGGCGGCAGACCAGGTACGCGATTTAAGAATCACGCGGGAAAATTTCGCGACAAAAAAAATGCGGCCCCGCTTTCGAGGGGCCGCATTCGATACTTCACTCAAACTGAAAGGGCGAAAGGGCGAAAGGGTTCCTCGACTAGCGTCGCTCCGAAAAAGTTTCGGTCAACGTTCGCGGTGTCATAACCGTATTCGCCTTGTTCGCGTTGAGTTATTTGCTGCATCGAACACCCGGAGACCGGGCATTCTCAATTCGTTGGTAGGCTCGATTGGACTCGAACCAACGACCCCCACCATGTCAAGGTGGTGCTCTAACCAGCTGAGCTACGAGCCTAGTGAAGCTAAGATTATATGGAGCCGTTACCCGCTTGGCAAGTATTTTTATGCGGTCGCAGCAAAATAACGGGGTTCGAGCCCCACATCATGCCTTCCGCCCGGCCCGCACGACGCCCTGCACCTCGCCGAGCAGCGTGCACGCGCGCTGCACCTGCGCCGAGTTCGACACCTCGACCGTGAACTGCATGAATGCCGCGTTGCGGCGGCTCTGCGTCTTCACGCCCACCACGTTCATCTTCTCGCGCGCGAACACTTCGGAGATGTCGCGCAGCAACCCTTGCCGGTCGCTCGCCTCGATCATCAGGTCGACCGGATAGACGGACGCGCCGCGCCCGCCGAGCACGTCGGCCGACCAGGTCGTCTGCAGCACGCGTTCCGGCGCGCGCTCGACCATCCGGCGGAACGTCGGGCAATCGGTGCGGTGGATCGACATCCCCTTGCCGCGCGTGACGAAACCGCTGATCGGATCGGGCGGCGCCGGACGGCAGCAGCGCGCGAGCTGGGTCAGCAGCGCGTCGACCCCCACGACCAGCACGCCGGTCGACGCGCCGTGCGCGACGCTCGCGCCGCTGCTGCGCTTCTCGAAATCAGCAGGTGCTTCGGGCGTCGGTTCGGGCGGCGGCGCATCGGACAGCGCGTGCTCGACATTGCGCAGGCTGAACTCTTCCTTGCCCACGACCGAGAACAGATCCTCGGGCGACTTGAAGCCGAGCTTCGCGGCGAGGTTGTCCAGGTTGACCGACGTCTTGCCCTCGCGTTGCAGCGTCTTTTCGACGAGCGCGCGGCCATGCGCGACGTTTTCTTCCTGCTCGATCGAGTTGAACCACGCCCGCACTTTCTGGCGCGCGCGCGGGCTCTTCATATAGCCGAGCTGCAGGTTCAGCCAGTCGCGCGACGGCCCGCCCTCCTTCACCGCGACGATCTCGACCGTCTGGCCGTTTGCGAGCGGCGTGTTGAGCGGCACCATCGCGCCGTCGACGCGCGCGCCACGGCACCGATGGCCGAGTTCGCTGTGCAGGTGGTACGCGAAATCGACCGGCGTCGCGCCCTGCGGCAACGCGATCACGCGCGCCTGCGGCGTCAGCACGTAGATATGGTCGTCATCGAGCGACGTCTCGCGCAATTGCGCCCACGCCTTGTCGCCCGACTTTTCCGCGCCGTCCTCGACGTCATCCTTCCACGCGAGCAGCTGGCGCAGCCATGCAATCTTCTCGTCGTACTTGTCGCTCGCCGAGAACTGGCCACCGTAGCCGCGCGCGCCGGCCTCCTTGTAGCGCCAGTGCGCAGCGACGCCGTACTCCGCGAAACGGTGCATCTCATGCGTACGGATCTGCACTTCGAACGCACGGCCGTCATCGCCGATCACGACCGTATGCAGCGACTTGTAGCCGTTCGGCTTCGGCCGCGAGATGTAGTCGTCGAATTCCTTCGGCACCGGCTGCCACAGGTGGTGCACGATGCCGAGCACCGCATAGCAATCCTTGATGTCCGGCACGATCACGCGAAATGCGCGCACGTCGTACAGCTCGGAGAAATCGAGCTCCTTGCCGCGCATCTTGCGCCAGATGCTGTAGATATGCTTCGGCCGGCCGCTCACATCGGCCTGGATGTGCGCGTCCGCCAGCTCTTGCTGCAACCGGTCGATCGCCTGCGTGACGTACGCTTCGCGCTCGATGCGCTTCTCGTCGAGCAGCTTCGCGATCCGCTTGTAGGTGACGGGATCCTCGAAGCGGAACGCGAGATCCTCGAGTTCCCACTTCAGTTGCCAGATACCGAGACGGTTCGCGAGCGGCGCATAGATCTCGAGCGTCTCGCGCGCGACGTCGGGCGGCGGGTCGATCTTCGCGGCCGCGTAATAGCGCAGCGACTGCAAGCGCGATGCGAGCCGGATCAGCACCACGCGGATGTCTTGCGCGAACGCAAGCAGCATCTTGCGCAGCGCCTCGATCTGCGTGCGCCGCTCTTCCGCCGCGTCGCGCCCAGCGTCGGGTACCGCGTTCTGCGCGGCACGCAGGCTGACGGTACCGAGCCGCAACAGCTTGCGCACGTCGGACACGAGCCGTGCCACTTCGTCGCCGAAACGCTCGGTGAGTTCACGCTCGGGGTCGCTCAGGTGCGGCGTCAGCACGAACAGCGCGGCTGCCTGCATCGCGTGCGGATCGACGTTCAGCGTGCGCATGATCGACGCCGTGCCCGCCGAGTGATCGGCGAGCAGTTCGCCCGACGACAGGCGCACGTCACCGGCCCGCTCGCGCACGAACGCGAGCACGTCGTCGAACGACGGCGCCGCGACGGGGGATGCGGAAACGGACTCGGTCATTGCTCGGCCTGGCGTATTGCGATCATCGTCGGGCTATGTTCAGCTCCGCTGCGCGGCGACGACCACGATTTCGACGAGCAGCGCGGGATCCGCGAGCTTCGCTTCGACGGTCGCACGCGGCGGCGTGTTGCCCTGCGCGACCCACGCATCCCACTCCGCATTCATGCCTTCGAAGTTCGCCAGATCCGAGATGTAGATCTGCACCGACAGCAGATGTGCCTTGTCGCTGTTCGCTTCGGCGAGCAGGCGGTCGATGTGGCCGAGCACTTCGCGCGTCTGGCCGTTGATGTCCTGCGTGGTGTCTTCGGCGATCTGGCCGGCCAGATACACGGTACCGTTGTGGATCGCGGTTTCGGAGAGACGGGCCCCGACGTGGTGACGAATGACTGCCATGGAATGTTCCGGTCGTGAGTGAATGGAGATTCGGGCGACGACACGGCCCGCGTGCCGCCGAACCGCATATTATGACGCGTTTATGCGCCGCCTTCGACGAAAAACCGCCGCGCGAGCGCAATCTGGCTGGCGTCGATGAACGCCGGCGCGTGGCCCGCCCCCGGAATCTCGGCGTGCGTCACGTGCCGGCCGCGACGCACCATGTCGGCCACCGTCTCGCGCGACAGCAGGTCGGACGTCTCGCCACGCACGACGAGCAGCGATGCGTCCGTCGTCTCGATGGCGCGCCACAGCGCGGCCTCGCCGAGCGCCGCCAGTTCGGGCGTCGTCGCCTTGAACGGTTCGGCGATGCGCGGATCGTAGCGGATCGTCCAGCCACCTTCGGGCAGCTCGCGCAGCAGCGGCCCGTTGATCTCGCGCCACTCGTCGGCGCTCAGCGCACCGAACGGCAGCGACAGCGACGTCAGGTAGTCGATGCCCTCCTGCTCGGTCGCAAAGCGCGGCTGCACGCCGAGATATTCGCCGATGCGCGTCAGCGAATCGGGTTCGATGCGCGGGCCGACGTCGTTGACGATCATCCGGCTCAGCGGCGAACCGGGCAGCCCCGCGAACGCCATGCCGATCAGCCCGCCCATCGACGTGCCGAACCAGTCGACCGATTCGACGTCGATCCGCGCGATCAGCGTCACCATGTCGGCCACGTACTGCGGAATCGCATAGAGCCGCGGATCGGCCAGCCAGTCCGACTGGCCGCGCCCGACGACATCGGGACAGACGACGCGATACGTATCGGACAGCGCAGCGGCAAGCCGGTCGAAATCGCGCCCGGAACGGGTCAGGCCATGCACGCAGACCAGCACGCGCGGGTTGGCGGGATCGCCCCATTCGGTATAGGCGACGTGGTGAAGGCCGGCCGCGCTCGCGCACTGCACGCGCCGCTGGCGAGGGATCGAGGAATTCACGGAAGAAGTGGGCATCGGAGGCATCCTGTCGAACGGTGCGGTGCGACGCGATGACGTGCGCCGGCCCGGCCCGAAGGATGGGCGGGGACGCAACTGATTGTAAACCCGTTCCGGATCACGAGTCGGTTCATCACGCCCGCAGGCGCTCGAGTCGCACGCGGCACCGGCAAATCGGGCGTCGTACTTCATGCTCGGCCGGGTAGAAAGAAACCGGCGGGCGGCGACACGCTGTTCCCCCTCGCCACCCGCCGTACCTCGCCCATGCGGTCGCGAACGGCGCGTCCGCCAGGCGATCGCGCGACCAGCCCCAACGGCTTGGCACCGCGGCGTCGGCCAGCGTGTAACGGAAGCCGCTCAGCGGAGCGCCGATCGCCCGCGCGATCTCGCGCTCCGACGTGCCGCGATAGCGGAACCGCGCGCGAGTCGCGTCGAAGACGTGATCGCGCTTCGACACGACGGTGTCGTACAACGCGACCACGCCGGTCGGCAACTCGGCCCCGACGAACCAGTTGTCGACCGGCTCGGGCCGCATCAGGAAGCCGCCGCGCCCGGGCGATGCCGACGCGACGCGTGCGGCATCCGGGCACGCACCGAAGCGCGCCGCATCGTCGTGCAGATCGCGAAACCGACAGGAAAGAGATTGCGCGGCTGCAGGCACGGCGCCGCGAACGCACCGTCGTTGCGCCGGCTTGTTATGGCCAGAACGTCCTGGCTACTTCATCTTCACTTCTGCACGACCGCGCCGATGCTCGCGCCGACCACGCACAGCGTGCCGGCAATCTGCAGCGCCCCCATCGGCTGGGCCAGCACGACGAAGCCGATCGCCGCCGCGATCGCGGGCTCGGCGCTCATCAGGATGCCGAATGCCGACGCACTCATCCGCCGCAGCGCGATCAGTTCCAGCACATACGGGAACAGCGGGACCAGCACCGCCAGATACGCGGCATCGACCAGTTGCCCGGCCGGCAGATGGCCGCCGCTTTGCGCGAGCCCGAACGGCGTGGTCACGAGCGCGGCCACGATCAACGACGTCGCAAGCCCCTGCAATCCATCGAACAGCGTGCCGACGCGCTTCATCAGCAGGATGTACGCAGCCCAGCCAAGCGCCGAGCCGACCGGAAAGATCAGCGCGGCCGGCGTCGCCACCCACATGCCGTCCTGCCGCGCCAGCAGCAGCACGCCCGTCAGCGCAAGCACCGGCCACACCAGCATCGCCGGCTTGCGCACGCCGAACGTGGCAACCGCCAGCGGCCCGAGGAAGTTGATCGCAACGGCCAGCCCGAGCGGCACGCGCCTGACCGCCGCGAAAAAGCACAGCGTCATCGCGGCCATCGCACCGCCGAGCGCGATCGCGGCAATCCAGCGCTGCCGGGAATACGTATGGAGCGGCGGTCGCACGACGATCGCCAGCGCGAGTGCGGCGAAGCAAAGCCGCAACCATGTGGTGCTGACCGTGCCATATTCGATCGTCGCCGGCCGCGACAGCGCGGCGCCGAGTTGCACGCTGCACATCGACGCAACGGCAAGCAACGGCGCGACCGCATGCGCAAACGACGAGGACGCGCGCTCGGCGCCATTCGGTCGTGCAGTGCTCAATTCGTCGCTCATTCGGTCGCTCCAGGTCGATGACACGACGATCCTAACCGCGGCCGCACGCTTGATATAAGCTGATAATTCTTATGCTCGCATCAGGAAAATTGATGATCCGCGATCTCGACAGCACGCTGCTGCGCACGTTCGTGACGGTGGTCGAAACAGGCAGCGTCAGCGATGCGGCAACGGCACTCCATCGCACGCAGGCAGCCGTCAGCATGGCGCTGCGCCGACTCGAGGACGAAGTCGGCCAGCGCCTGCTCGAACGCTCGTCGCGCGGCGTGAAGCCGACGGCGGCCGGCAGCGTGCTGCTGCCCTATGCACACCAGTTGCTGAACGTCGGGCTCGCCGCGCGCGCCGCGCTCAACGCCGGCGATATCTCGGGCACCGTTCGGCTCGGCATCCTCGAGGACATCGCCGTCGGCCATCTGCCGCATGCGTTGCGGCAGTTCGCGGCATCGTTTCCGCGCGTCGCGCTCGAGATCGTTGTCGATTCGAGCCCCTCGCTGTCGCAGCGGCTCGCGACCCATACGCTCGACTTCGTCATCGGCGACCCCGCGCTGATCCGGGCCGAACCGCTCGCCACCTGGCGCCATCCGCTTCGCTGGGCCGCCGCGCGTGCGCAGAACGCGCTGCCGCGCGACGAACCCTTACCGCTCGTCGCATTCGGCGGCACGTGCCCGTGGCAGGAGAAACTGTTCACGGCGCTGCGTGAAGCCGGCCTCGCGTGGCGCGTCGTCTGCACGAGCACGAGTCTGTCCGCCATCCAGTCGGCTGTCGAAGCCGGCCTCGGCGTCGCAGTGCTGCTCGACCGGAACGTGCGCGGCGATACGATGCGCGTGCTCGACCCGCAGGCCGCCGGGCTACCCACACCGCCTGCCGCGGACTTCGGTCTGTTCAGCCATGCGGATGCCGGCGACCGCACGTCGGCGGCCGCAACGCTGCAGCGCTTCCTGTTTCATGCGTTGCAGCTCGGCTCGCCTGACACCGACGACGACACGCCGGCAACCGGGCGCAGCCTCGCGTCGTTGCGGGTCGCCGTCTGACGCGTCCGCCGCAACCTCCGGAGAGCCGCTGCAGCGGCCCGGAAACGAAAACGCCCCGCATGCCTGCCGGCATGCGGGGCGAATCGCTTCGCGCCGAAAGACTCAGCCCACCGCGCTCACGTCGAGCGGTGCGCCCGTCTTCGCCTTGATCTCGTCGGCGCTCACGCCATCGGCGAGTTCGAGGACCTTCAGGCCGGACGGCGTCACTTCGATCACGCCGAGATCGGTGATGATCAGGTCGACCACGCCGACACCCGTCAGCGGCAGGTTGCATTCCTCGAGGATCTTGTGCTGGTCGCCCTTCGCGACATGCTCCATCAGCACGACGACGCGCTTCACGCCGGCGACGAGATCCATTGCGCCGCCCATCCCCTTGATCATCTTGCCGGGGATCATCCAGTTCGCGAGGTCGCCCTGCTTGCTGACCTGCATCGCGCCGAGGATCGCGAGGTTGATGTGGCCGCCGCGAATCATCGCGAACGAATCGGCCGACGAGAAGATCGACGAGCCCGGCAGCGTCGTGACGGTCTGCTTGCCGGCGTTGATGAGATCGGCGTCGACTTCGTCTTCGGTCGGCGACGGGCCGATGCCGAGCAGGCCGTTCTCTGACTGCAGCCACACCTCGACGCCTTCCGGCACGTGGTTCGCGACGAGCGTCGGCAGGCCGATGCCGAGGTTCACGTAGAAGCCGTCCTGCAGTTCCTTCGCCGCGCGCGCGGCCATCTGATCACGATTCCAGGCCATGTCAGTCTCCTTTCGCGCGTACGACGCGTTGTTCGATGCGTTTTTCGGGCGTCGCGTTCAGCACGATGCGCTGCACGAAAATCCCCGGCGTGTGGATGTGGTCCGGATCGAGCTCGCCGTTCTCGACGATCTCCTCGACCTCCGCGACGGTGATCTTGCCGGCCATCGCGCACATCGGGTTGAAGTTGCGCGCGGTGCGGCGAAAGATCAGGTTGCCGGACTTGTCGGCCTTCCAGGCCTTCACGAGCGCGACATCGGCCGTGAGCGACGGCTCGAGCACATAGTGGCGATCGCCGAACTGGCGCGTCTCCTTGCCTTCCGCGATCACGGTGCCGTAGCCCGTGTTCGTAAAGAACGCGGGGATGCCCGCACCGCCCGCGCGCAGCTTCTCGGCGAGCGTGCCTTGCGGCGTGAATTCGAGCTCGAGTTCGCCGGCCAGGTACTGGCGCTCGAACTCCTTGTTCTCGCCGACGTACGACGAGATCATCTTCTTGATCTGGCGCGTTTCCAGCAGCAGGCCGAGGCCGAAGCCGTCGACGCCCGCGTTGTTGCTGATGCAGGTGATGCCCTTGACGGCCGAATCACGCAACGCCGCGATCAGCGCCTCGGGAATGCCGCACAGGCCGAAGCCGCCCACCGCGAAGGTCTGTCCGTCGCGGACGATCCCTTCCAGCGCGGCAGCCGCGCTTGGATAGACTTTGTTCATCAGTTGTCCCTTCCTCTATGGAAACCAGCGAAACCGGTTCACGCGCCCACCTGGGCCGCAAGCCCGCCGCATCATTCTATGCATGCACGGCGATGCCTGCGTCGAGGCGCGCTGTTTTTATGTCGCGGCAAACCGCCACGAGATGCCTGAAAGGGTACGATGCGGCGCGGATGCGGCACAATACGCAAAAATACATAAGCGTTTGCCTCCGCTTGCCTGCGCCATGCCCGCTCTCGATTACCAGACTGCCTTCCACCTCGCGCCGCTCGGCCTCGTCCTGTCGCGCGACCGCGTGATCGAGGATTGCAACGACGCGCTCGCGTCGATCTTCCGCTGCGAGCGGGCCGACCTGATCGGGAAATCGTACGAGGTGCTCTACCCGTCAACGGACGAATTCCAGCGAATCGGCGAACGGATCTCGCGCGTGATGGCCGCGAACGGCATCTACTCGGATGACAGAATCATGAAACGGGCGGGCGGCGAGCTGTTCTGGTGCCACGTCACCGGCCGCGCGCTCGATCGCACCGCGCCGCTTGCGGCGGGCGTCTGGACCTTCGAGGATTTGAGCGCGACGCGCCGGGTCGCCGTCGAACTGACCCCGCGCGAGCGCGAGATCGCCGCGCAGCTCGCGACCGGCAAGACCAGCAAGCAGATCGGGCGCGTGCTCGACATCAGCCCGCGTACGGTCGACATCTACCGCGCACGGCTGATGCGCAAGTACGGGACCAACAATACGCCGGAGCTGCTGCAGCGCCTGCTCGGGCAGTGAACGACGGCGTCCGAACGACAATCGGCTGCGCATGGCGGCCGATTCGGGAAACAACGGGCATGGCGTGCCACCGGCGGCCTGGCGCCGGCCTCGCCGACTCGACGCTCAGCCGACCTTCGTCGCGAGCGCACGCTCGATCGTGTCGCGCAGCAACTGGGGCAGCGGCACCGACTTGCCGAGCGCGTAGTCGACCCACACGCAGCGCGCATTGCCGCGCGCGTAGACGTGCTGCGGATCGTCGGCGCGCGTCAGCTCGAAACCCGTGTCGAAGCTGCTGCGGCCGGGTTTCGCAGCCGACATCTTCGCGATCACGTCGCCCGGATAGTGCAGTTGCTTGAGAAACTCCATCGACGCCGTGACGATGACGGGCCCCTGCCCCTCGCCGTTACCGCCGGCGATGCCCAGCTCCTCGAACCACGAGATCCGCGCCTGCTCCATGTAACGGAAATAGACCGTGTTGTTCACATGGCCGAACGCGTCCATGTCGCCCCAGCGGATCGGCATCGACATCTCAAAAACGGGGGAATAATCGCTCATTGCAGTCTTCTTTGTTGCTGAATGTCATCCGCTCAGGCGAGGCCGAAGCCGTCGTCGGCGGAGATAATCGAGCCATTGATGAACTGCGACTCGTCGGCCGCGAGCAGCAACAACAGCCCGTCGAGATCCTGCGGCTTGCCGACGCGCCGGCGCGGCAGCATCGACTGCAGCTTCTGGCCCTGCTCGGTTTCCCACAGGTAATGATTGATTTCGGTATCGATATAGCCCGGACAGATCGCGTTGACGTTGATCCCGTGGCGCCCCCACTCGAGCGCCATCGCGCGCGTCATCTGCACGACCGCCGCCTTGCTCATCGCGTACAGCCCGATCTGCGGAAACACGCGCAGCCCGGCCACCGACGCGATGTTGATGATCCGGCACGGCGGCTTGCCGTTGCCGCTTCCGTTCGCGCGCATGATCATCCGCTTCGCGACTTCCTGCGCGACGAAAAATGCGCCGCGCGTGTTGGTATCGAACACGAACTCGAAATCCGCCGGCGTCACGTCGACGAGCTTCTGCATCGTCGAGACGCCCGAATTGTTCACGAGGATGTCGATCGTACCGGCTTCCGTCTCCGCGTGCGCGACCGCCGCCTTGATGCTCTGGACGTCGGTGACGTCGAGCGACACGACGTGCGCGGCACCGCCCGCCGCCTCGATCTCGGCACGCAGCTCCTTCAGGCGCTCGACGCGACGGCTCGCGAGCACGACCTTCGCACCGGCCTGCGACAGCACCTGCGCAAAGCGCTGCCCGAGGCCGCTCGACGCACCCGTGACCAGCGCAACCTTGCCTTCCAGATTGATCGACCGACCCATTTGCACTTCCCCTTTCGATGTCGTTTCGCCGCCACGGGCAGCATGGCCCGAACGGCATTACCCTAGCACGAAAATAGAACGATCGTGCTAATCTAGCCGCATGCTGTTGCGGCAAGCGTTTCGTTTCGCAGACAATACGCTCCCGAATAAAAGCATTCTAACGGTTAGAGGAACGCCAATGACCCCCGCAAGCCTCATCGAGCAATACGGCCCGCGCGAATCGATGGAATACGACGTCGTGATCGTCGGCGGCGGCCCCGCCGGGCTGTCGGCGGCGATCCGGCTCAAGCAGCTGGCCGCCGAGAAAGGCACCGAGATCGGCGTGTGCGTGCTCGAGAAGGGTTCCGAGATCGGCGCGCACATCCTGTCGGGCGCGGTGATGGACCCGCGCGCGATCAACGAACTGTTCCCCGACTGGAAGGAACGCGGCGTACCGCTCGACGTCGAGGTGACGGAAGACCGCTTCCTGTTCCTGTCCGAGAAGAGCGCGGTCACCACGCCGAACTGGGCGCTGCCCGCCAACTTCCAGAACCACGGCAACTACGTGATTTCGCTGGGCAACGTCACGCGCTGGCTGGGGGCACAGGCCGAAGCGCTGGGCGTCGAGATCTTCCCCGGCTTCCCCGCCGCCGAGATCCTGTACAACGACGACGGCTCGGTGAAGGGCGTCGCGACCGGCAACATGGGCGTGGGCAAGGACGGCGAGCCGACCGAGAACTTCCAGCTCGGCATGGAGCTGCACGCGAAGTACACGCTGTTCGCCGAAGGCTGCCGCGGCCACCTCGGCCGCCAGCTGATCTCGAAGTTCAAGCTCGACGCGAACGCGGATCCGCAGGCGTACGGGATCGGCATCAAGGAACTGTGGGAGATCGATCCGGCGAAGCACAAGCCGGGCCTCGTGATCCACACGGCCGGCTGGCCGCTGAAGTCGGATACGTACGGCGGCTCGTTCCTGTATCACATGGACAACAACCAGGTCGTGGTCGGCTTCGTGGTGGGCCTCGGCTATACGAACCCGTACCTGTCGCCGTTCGAGGAATTCCAGCGCTACAAGACGCACCCGTCGATCCGCGCGTTCCTGGAAGGCGGCAAGCGCGTGTCGTACGGCGCGCGTGCGATCACGGCCGGCGGGCTGCTGTCGCTACCGAAGACGGTGTTCCCGGGCGGCGCGCTGATCGGCGACGACGCGGGCTTCCTGAACGCCTCGCGGATCAAGGGCAGCCACGCGGCGATCAAGACCGGCATGCTGGCGGCCGACGCCGCGTTCGACGCGGTGCAGGCCGGCCGCCAGAGCGACGAGCTCAACGCGTACCCGGACGCCTTCAAGCAGTCGTGGCTGTACACGGAGCTGTACCGCGCGCGCAACTTCAAGCAGTGGATGGCCAAGGGCCTGTACCTCGGCACGCTGATGGTCGGGCTCGAGCAGAAGCTGATGGGCGGCAACGTGCCGTGGACGCTGCA
>NZ_CABVQK010000003.1 GCF_902499335.1 Burkholderia lata
AATAGATGTACTACGCTGTCTCAGGGTGGGTCAGATTTAGATGAAATCGGTGGGTTAAGACTCGGTGGAAATCAACACACTATTTGGAGGCGGAGCACTGCTGGTTCTTCTTTACCAACTCCACAGTAGCCTTAGACGACAATGCTCATTTAGGCATCAAATGGGCCTATGCAGTAAGCAAGCATGGGAATTTCAGTTTGATCCAAGACTTCTCCGACGATCCGGAACAGTTAAGAGCGTATTTGCTGACGATGTCGGATTATTTTGCACGCAATGGCCTTTAATTTCGATGGTCAGCCGTGTCTCGGTCTGTCTCCAACATGTTGCTCAGGCTCCTCACGCGAATGACCACTACCGGAAATGGCAAACGTCGCCTTCGGGTCGAAAATGCCTATTCGCTGAGCCTGACAGCAGACGTTCGGTGCAGATGCTCAGCCGAACGTCCGCAAGATGGCGTCAAGTCGACCTACCGCGGCCGACACGTGAACGCCTGCAAAGGCCGAGCACTTGCCGCTCAACGCGTAGGCACGGGGCCACTGATATCCGGTTAAACAACCGTTGAGGCTGCGCGGGCTCCAACGGCGGTAGTGGATCGATTGATCGCCATGTCCTCCACGAAACAATCGACAACTTGGAACTATACTGGGCAACCTGGAGGCTTCCATGACCGATCACGACAGACTGCATCCACTACGTCCGCTCCTGAAAAATTGGGTTTGGGAGCATGGTCGAATCGGGACTCGCTATCTCGACTGCGTTGATGGCGAAATCAGGTTTGACGAGGGCAAGAAGTCGCATTTCGCGGCCGAGAAATATATCTATGTGCCCCTTGGCAAGGGCGCTGAAGACGATGCATCTGCGGAGGGGCCTGCGATCCAGGAGGCTGGACTTGCCCGGTTTTTGCGGGCCGCGCAGTTGGGTACGCCGGAGGAAGCCGGTTCTGTAGCGGATGTCCAGCGCGCAGTGCAGGACTGCGTGGAGATTGGCCTGTTCAGCGCATATCAATGGGAGGCTCGAAAGGCGTTTGCCCGATACGCGCAGGAACCAATGTTCGATGACGAGATCCGCGCGGCGGTTGTCGACGACATCCGGCGTATTTACGCCGGCATGCGGGAGCAACTGGCGCTGTACGATTTTAGTGTGCTCCACGGCTTGCCCATGCCGCTGCTTATCGGCGACACGCCCTTCATCGACTGGCGCGTGCGTGCCAGTCCGGCACTTCCGTTTGTATCGCTCCCGCTGGGACCTTACTGCCTGCTGGTAGGCGCGCCGTCAGGCAGGAAAAGTCGAATCGCCCCGGTCGCCTGGAAGGCCGCTGCCGCGATGGGCCCGTTGAAGGATCACAACCGCCAAATCGAGGAGCAGGCACATCTGTGGCTGGTGGCGACCACGGATGACCAACTCGTCGCTGTGCAAAGCCGCATTGCTGCGGCCATCGGCTCCAGGCAAGGGAATGTGAAACCCTGACCGAAGTTGATCTTAAGCAGATCGTCGGCGGTGGCTGAGTTATGAGCGGTAGTCCGTTGCCTCGTCGGGCGGTTACTGCCTGCAAATTTCGTCGGATCACCGGGTTTCCCTGTTTTGCTGTACGTTGCAATGCGGTAACGTTGCCATGCGGCCATCAACGGTCAATCGATAACACCGTCTAGCTCGTCAACAATCACTTCATACGCCACCGGAAAGTCTTCGCTAGCATTTTCGCTGCCTCGGCTATTGCAGGGCTCTACAATTGATCGATGAAACCCGCGATCACGCTCGTGACTTCCTGTGGCCATTCGAGGGACGGCAAATGCGCGGTCCCTGATATTTGGTGGAACGTCCCGCAGGCTACGTTAGTCGCGACGTAACGACTTCGCTCCTGAATGCCGGCCAGGTTCAAATCCCCACACGCGACCAACGTTGGCACTGATATTTCGCCCAACAGCCCGTAAGCGATCGGTGCGTCAGTGTTCGTGCCCGTCGGCGGCAAACCGAGCGCAACAACGTTCATCTCATCAAACAACTTGCGAGCTTCACCCGTCACGCGGCCCTCAGGTTGAAGTGGACCATCAAGCCAGAGAGTCCTGCGAATCGCGATGGCCTCTTTAATGTCATGCTTCGCTTCAGCCGCCGCCAGACGTGTGATCAAATCTTCAACCCGCGTTGCATGAGTGATTTTCGGCGCGCCTGTCACATTCGGCGCGATAAGAACGAGACCGCGAACATACGACGAATACCGAAGAGCTGCGTCGAGTGCAATGCCTCCGCCTTGAGAACAGGCAACGAGTATCGCAGGGACCCCGCCTGCGACCGATTCCAGAACGGCGATCAAATCTCCGACGGCAGAGTGGTCCTCTGCTTCGGCAACTGTTTCTCCAAATCCGCGTCGATCATAGGCGATAGCTTGGTGGCTAGCACCAATTTCGCGCATCTGGTGGCGCCACATCCGGCGGTCCGCGACCCGAGCGTGCAAAAATACAATCGGTTCTCCGCTGCCGATGACTTGCGTCGACAGCATGGCACGGCCTGAAGTAGTTATAAGGCTCTCCATCGCGACCCGTCCTATGTCCGAGAATGTGCATGGTACACGCGGCGCTGCCTGTGAGTTTTCGCCGATGAACGGCCGCTTTGCAAGAAACCGAGAGACCGCAACGGATCGATAACCGCCGATCCGGAAAGCACCTCTGACGTGAGAACGCGAAGTGCACCTTCTGACCTGGCCCTAGCGGCCGCAACAGTAAGTTTTCGGCAACGCAAATCCATTCATCCCGGCGATCTGGCAAGATGCATCGACAGACCTCAGCCAGGGCTCCCCATGCACATCGCAATTCTGACCTTCCAGGGCTTCAACGAACTCGACTCCCTCATCGCACTGGGCGTACTCAATCGAATCAAGAAGCCTGACTGGCGCGTAACGCTGTCATGTCCGGAGCATTTCGTCACGTCGATGAATGGTGTGACCGTGCAGGCGCAGTCAACGTTGGGGGACGCATGCACGGCGGATGCCGTCATCGTCGGGAGCGGTATTCAAACCCGGGATGTCGTCAACGACGCGACGCTGATGGAGCAACTGAATCTCGATCCGACCCGGCAACTGATTGGTGCCCAATGTTCGGGCACGCTGGTTCTGGCAAAGCTCGGCCTTCTCGACAACATCCCCGCGTGCACGGACCTCACTACCAAACCCTGGGTCGTCGAGGCGGGCGTCGAAGTCCTCAATCAGCCGTTCTTCGCTCAAGGTAACGTCGCAACGGCGGGTGGCTGCTTTGCCTCGCAGTATCTGGCCGCATGGATCATTGCGCGCCTGGAAGGCGAGGAAGCCGCACGGAGTGCGCTGCACTACGTTGCGCCGGTCGGGGAGAAGGAAGAGTACGTCGCTCGTGCGCTGACGAACATCAAGCCTTACCTGCCGTAGCTCGAAAAAAAGGAATGGCACTGTCTCCATCGCAGTGAGCCGGGTTCAGCAGTAACGCCGTGTTCCCGATACCGGCTTCTCCAGGGCGCCCGGTTGCCACGTCGTTTGGCTGCGGTGTGGAGGAGGGGGCGAGAATGTTTGACGACCCGTTCAGGCAGAGCCATTCGGTGATCCCGGTTTGCAACGGATCAGACTCCACCAGCCAGTTCGTATTGCAAAGACGACAGCGATACTGTCGCACGACTATTGCAGGTCGACCCAGCGGCCGCAATTTCGTTGGCTTGTGCAATTCCACCAGTTCGCGATGTGCGACAGGATCGGAAGTCGCGTGCATGTTCGTGCAGGCTTCGCAACGCATATGCGTCAGCTTTTCGGGAACTCGTCGGCTCGAGGAGGCGCCTCGTCGCTCATGGCTCAAATGGTCCGCTGATTGCAACGTGATCGGCAATGCATCCGTCCCATGCTCGATTCAAGCGCGCTCGCCATCGCGACGTGTGTCAAGTTTCGGCCATAGCGGACACGCTGGAAGGTCATCGAAGGGACGTTCTCCTTCGCTGCGAGGCGAATGCGGACGATTGCGCGTCCCATCCGGATCATTCAGTTTGCAACCGCCTTACCGGAGGCATCCTTGACTTTCGCTTTCCATTGCTTGCGGATTTCGGACACCACCGAATCGGGAAGCGAGATGTAGTCCAGCTCCGTCGCGGCCTGGTTGCCGTTGTGGAATGCCCAGTCGAAGAACCTGAGCGTTTCCGCACCTTGTGCCGGCTTCTCCTGCGTTGCGTGCAGCAGCACGAACGTCGCGCCGACGACCGGCCATGCGTCCTTGCCCGGCTCGTCCGTCAGGATCTGGTAGAACGACTTCGACCAGTTCGCGCCTGCGGCAGCGGCCTTGAACGTTTCCGTCTTCGGCTCGACCACTGTGCCCGTCGAGTTCTTCAGCGCGGTGTAGACCATGTTGTTCTTCTTCGCGTACGCCCATTCGACGTAGCCGATCGAGCCCGGCAGGCGCTGCACGAACGCTGCGACGCCATCATTGCCCTTGCCGCCCGTGCCCGTCGGCCAGTTGACCGTCGTGCCTTCGCCGATCTTCGACTTCCATTCGCCGTTGACCTTCGACAGGTAGTTCGTCCAGATGAAGCTCGTGCCCGAACCATCAGCCCGGCGCACCACGGCGATGTCCGTATCCGATAGCTTGACCTTCGGGTTCAGCGCGGTGATTGCCGGGTCGTTCCACTTCTTGATCTTGCCCAGATAGATGTCGCCGAGCACCGGTCCCGACAGCGTCAGTTCACCGGCCTTCACGCCCGGCACATTGACGACCGGCACCACGCCACCGACCACCGTCGGGAACTGGAACAGGCCTTCCTTCGCGAGCTCGTCATCCTTCAGCGGAGCGTCCGAACCGGCAAAATCGACTGTCTTCGCGTTGATTTGCTTCAGGCCGCCCGACGAGCCGATGCCTTGATAGTTGACCTTGCCACCGCCGGCCTTCTTGTACGCATCGGCCCACTTTGCGTAAATCGGTGCCGCGAACGTGCTGCCTGCGCCGGTGATATCTGCAGCGTGCGCGCTGAGGGCTACAAGAACCAGGGTGCAGGGAACCATGATCCGGATGTT
This sequence comes from Burkholderia lata, assembly GCF_902499335.1. Lineage (GTDB taxonomy): Bacteria > Pseudomonadota > Gammaproteobacteria > Burkholderiales > Burkholderiaceae > Burkholderia > Burkholderia lata_B. The sequence continues at coordinate 5,015 of NZ_CABVQK010000003.1, forward strand.
CATGAAACGCCTCCTGTCTGCTGTCGGCATGCTGGCCTGCAAGCTGGCCTCGGTTTAGAAGTCTGACTGGTCGAGTGGGATCCGCCGGCCGTCTTTCGGCAACGTCTGTCGGTTGACCGCGGCAGTGATCTTCTCTCGGTTGCTTTCAAACACGGTGAGCAATTGCGTGGGTGGAGCAGTCTCTGCGCCGCGCATTTCTCGCATGACGTCCGCCGAGAACTTGATTGCAACGTATCCCCAACCGGGGCCGCAAGAAGCGAGCGACCGGCTTGGATCGTCACCGACGATCGGGTAGGTCAGACAAGTGGCGGATTCCGTCATCGTGCGCGGCAAGCGGTCTCACATCGAACGGTGATAGGAGTATTGCAGCCGGCTGTGAAAACTCAAGGACAGTGCAGCTGCTCGATCCGCCAAGTTCAATGTACGTCACTTGCGGCGATGGCGGCCAACGCTCGGTCGCCGTCGCGTTGGGCGGTGTCTTCAGTGGAAAAGATGTCGGTACTGAATGCGATCAGTTTGAAGCCGGACCCGGCGGAGCGAGGCACCGTGATGCCCCAGTGCCAGCCGCCATCTTGCTGGAACACATGGAGGGCCGGGGGCGCCTGGCTTAGTGCGGGTGAAGAAGTCGTCATGGCGTGCTCTCCCGTCATGGGGCGACTGCGAGGCAACTACGTCGAACGTGCGAATTCAGTCTACGGACACTTTTGCTGCGGCGCAATATCCGGGTTTCTAGAAAATGGCAATGTGTGAATCGCCACAATTTTGAAATACAAATATGCAACGTGCGGGATGGCTGGCATATTGATGTGACGATTAGGATTTCTTGGAGGCTTTATGGATCGCAGTTCGCTTGTGTGGGCGGGGGTGCCGCATAGCAGCGATGGCGTCGTGTTTCAGATTCGGATCGGCCGTGGACTTCAGCGATTTCATATTGCCCGGTTTATTCTCGAGAAGGCATGCGACCTTGAGCGACTGGCATCTGACGCGCGACAGCTCGAATGCTTTTACGAGCATTTGGCTCCGATCCTGGCGGTTGCGCGCAAGACGCGCTCAAAGGCGAAGGCCGATACGGTCTCGCTGAATGTTTCGGATTTTGGTCGAACGGGGAACGCGCGAGGCGAGCAGAGGACTTGGGCGGTGATGCGGTGAGCGCCGTAGGGCGGTTGAGAGGGCGGAGTGCTCGGTCTCGGAACGGGCGAGCGTAGGGCTTGGCGTAACTTCACACGTTGCGTCTTGTCAGGTGCGGCGCAGGTACTGCTGCATGGTTGGTGTGATGTGCGGGCTTGCGCGTAGTCTCGTGATCGAGTCTTGCGATGAAAGGGCGTCGCTCAATGACCGCGCACCCAAGAATGAAAAACGCTGGCCGGTGAACTGGCCAGCAAAGTGGTCCTGGCGATCCGAGGGTGAGGTGTGCCAGAACCAAAGGCACTGAACGGCGTGCGCGTGCAGCCAGCCGGGCATGTCGAACAATCGGTCCCGAAAATCGGGGTTGTTCCGGCTCGAGCTCGCGCAACGATCTGTGATCGCAGTTTAGGCTAGGCTAGCGGATGCGACCAGACGTGCACTCACGCGTGGAAACTTGAAGGCATCGTCGGGCTTTTTCGGTACGTCCCATGTTGCGATCATCGCGTCAGTCGGCAGATAGTCAGGATCGGCCGACGCGACCCCGGCCCACACGCCTCGAGACACCTGTCTGCCATGGAGATAAAAGTGCAGCGCCCGGCCAGCGCGGTCGCAAATACACCTGATTCTCTCCACCGATTGGCCCAATCCTCTAATTCGCGCGATTTGGTTGCGATCCAGCTCGAACATGGCACTCATCACCCCGTCACAATCGACAATGGCGATCATGTTGCTGTCATCAGTCAACGCCCACGCCGGATGCGGCGTGCCTAAGCGGAGCATAAAATAATCTGCAGATTCAGAACCAACCATACTGTTTCTCCTGCAAAAGATCCGTCGTTCTACTAACTGAAGATCAATGAGAGCGAACGTTCATCCAATCCTGTTCGCCTCGCCGTACCTGGATGCTCGAGTGGATGTGCCCCAGCGCCCTGCAATGGGCGGGCGCACCGCTGAAACGCGCTGCGCCCATAGCATCCGAAGCACCTACACGCTTGCCTGACGAGTCACGGTTTCCGCGGCGATACTGTCCGAACCGGAAAGTCTCACCGCAACAGCAGCTCCCGCCGTACTCCCGTAGACGTTGAGGGCGGTTCTCCCCATGTCGAAAAAGGCGTCGACGCCCAAAAGCAGCAGCACCGCATCGGCCGGCAACCCGATCGACGTCAGAACGATGGTGATGGCTACGATCGCCCCGGAGGGCACGTTTGCTGCTCCGTCGATGGTGATGATCGTCAAGATCAAAATCGTAATCGCCAGCGGCCAGGACCAGGCAAGGTGATAGGCGTCGGCCAGATAGCCGACCGCAAGGGCCGTATAGAGGACCGCACCGTCGCGATTGAAAATATATGCGAGAGGCAAAATCGTGGACGCCACGCCGTAGGGAACGCCCAATTCAACCAGCTTCTTCAGGTGCAACGGGTATGTGATTTCAGACGAACGCGTCGTGAAACCAAGGATCAGGGGTTCCTTCACCTTCCTGAGCACGGCGAGAGGCGACTGACCGGCGACGCGAATGACGATGGTGAGTACAACCGCCAGGATCGCCATGCCGAGATAGGCCACGCCCAGAAGCTCGATCAGCGAGTGCGCGCCGGCAAAGCCCTTGGCTGACAACAGCTGCGCGATCGCGGCGAAGATCGCGAGCGGCGACCATGCGATCACCCACTGGGTCATCTTGAACAGTCCCGACAGCAGCGCCTCGAAAACGGCAATCGCAGGCTCGGCACGCTCCGGGGCAGCCGCCAATGCTGCACCGAAAATGACGCCGAAAACGAGTACTGGGAGCGAATTCCCTGCAGCGAGCGCAGCGACGATGTTTGCCGGGATCAAGTCAACGAGAAATTTCGTCCAGTCGATGCTGGACGCGAGTGCCGTGGGCATCGATCCAGAGTGAACGATGCTCGCACCGAGACCCGGTCGAAATGCAAAGTTGAGCAGCAGGCCGAGCGATGCAGCCAGGCCCGTCATGAAAACGAAGAAGACGATACTGGACAGTGTGACTTTTCCAAGCCGCTCGCGAAGTCGGCCCGCACGAAAGACCCCGACCGTGACCGACAGGAAGATCAACGGCATGACGACCATCTTGATCGCGTGGCCGAACATCGCGCTTAGAAAGCCCAGCTTCGCTGCAAAGCCAGGAGCAAACACGCCGCAAGCGACGCCCAGGACAAGCCCGCCAAGCATTTGCATCGGGAGGGAAAGCCCCTTATTTTTCGTGTTCATGCCGCGCCTTTAGTAGTTTTATCCGTGCGGGAGTACCGTCAACAATGTGATTCCACATATGCTGACGCGCAAGCTCGCCGTCGTTTGCTTCGATTGCGTGAAAGATTCGCAGATGCTCGATCGTGCCGCGCCGAACGGTTTCGGCGTCGCTACGCGGGAGTTCGTTCAGGGCCAGGGTTTGGGCCCGCAATAGACCATACGCCGATGAGATTCGCGCGTTCCTTGCGGCGGCAAACAACGCTTGATGAAATACCCAACCGACACGTTGCTCGAGCATGATGTCCGCGACGTCCTGGTCAATCAGCTCCCGCATTTTCTCTGCCGCCTCGCGAAGGCCTGCCGTTACTCCCGACCTGGCTGCAAGAAACGCGGCTGTACTCTCGAGGGCCAGCCGCATTTCAAAAATTTCGCGGAGATCGCTCGTCGTCGGCGATGCGACATAGGTCCCACTCTTTTCGATTACGACGACCAGCCCTTCGGACTCAAGCAAATGCAATGCGCTGCGCACGGGCATTTGACCGAAGCCAAGTTCGTCCGACAGGCCTCGATGGGATACTTTCTGCCCAGGCGCAAGGCGGCCGTCAAAGATCCTCAATCGGATCTCGTCGTAGGCAAGCTCTGCATCTGTCGAGACTTTCGACGTCATCTGTGATCGCAGTTAGCGTATGATTGGAAAAGAAAAGACGGATAGGAAATTACCCTTACTGGTAACGCCCGGCAACTGCTATTTTTGCGAGTGGCTTTGCCGCAAGAAAACCGGAAGAAAATCCGCGTCACGAAGAGAGTTGACAATTAGATGATTTCACAAGATGTGCGCTTTACCATCTGCGTCGTTCGTGCGGAAGAAACTTATCCCCTCAGGGCCGCAATCTTGATGGCCGGAGATGAAGAGGGAAGCGCTCTACCCGGAGACCTCGCTCCAACGACAAGGCACTTTGCCGTTCGTGACAACGCCGGTATTGTGGCCGTGGCGTCAGTGTGTAAAGAAGGACAATCCGGTGTTTTGAACGCTGAAGCCTGGCGCCTTCGCGGCATGGCCGTCCATCCATCCGTACGTGGTCTGGGATTCGGACGCCTTCTGGTCAATCTATCCATTCGCTATGTCCGCGAACAGCGCGGAATTCTGCTCTGGTGCACGGCACGCGAATCAGCATACCCGTTCTACGAAATGCTCGGCTTTAATCGCGATCTGAAACCGATTTCAATGCATGGCCGCAACGACATGAAATTCTATCTAATGCAGAGGCAGATCGAGTGCTGATTTGCGTTTGCTAATGACGGGAGGCGACCTGACGCTGTCTGTGTGGTCTGGTTCAGGCTTCCACGTTAAGCCGTTTCCGTTTGCGTCTGATGTCCATGGATTTTCGCGGTCAACCTGAGAAAATCAACGATCTCCTCGATCATTGCACTCGAGTGCCATACGGCGCCAACGTATGCCTCCGCGAGCGACGTCACGCAATTTAAACGGCGATGCACATCATGCCTGGGTACCACTCCTCTGGAACTTGTCCAATGATGACAGTCCTGCCCTTGCGTGGAATTCCGAATATCGTCCCCGGGATAGCAGCTTGTCGTACTCCAGACACCAGGACATCTGCTATTTGAGTCAAGACGTCAGCTTCGGACGTTCTGTCCGTTTACTTGATATGTCGATCTGAGGTCACTACGTGAACGAATCGACCTGCCGCATCATTTTCGGCGTTGTCTGGACCGCGGATGGCATCGCGATGTCCGCAATCATGGCATTTCGTCCTGAACGGCTATTGGCCTTCTATCGCAGGTCAAGGGCCTGGCGATGGACGTTCAAATTCTTCTTCAACATGTCTGCAGAGGACATTGTGTCCGCCACGATGGTTCGACGATTCTGATTCCAGGGGGGGTAGGGTTGGCGGTCTTTTTGGTCCTTGTTTTTTCCTTCCTGTACCACCTCGCAACGAATTGATGAATGCGCTCAGCCGGCGTATCGACGTCCAGCGTCTTTCGAGGCCGCCTGTCCGACCCTGCTGCCGGCGCCTGCAAGCAAGAAGTTGACCGATCGCAGTAGGATAGGGCTCTGCTACGCGCAGACCACGAGCGTCGATAACGCGTCTTTGCCGGCGCGACGCGCGAGGTGCTCCAATGAACGCGATATCCCCCGACTCCGGCGGTTCGCCAATCAATTCAATCAATTGAAGGATGCAGACATGAGCACGATTTACGATATTCCTGTCAACGCGATCGATGGTGCGCAGACATCCCTGCGGTCCTACGAAGGCAAAGTGCTTCTGGTGGTGAACGTGGCGTCCAAATGCGGGCTGACGCCGCAGTACGAAGGTCTGGAGGCGCTCTACGAAGGCAAGCGCGCCGAGGGCCTCGAGGTGCTGGCGTTCCCCGCCAACAACTTCAAGGGCCAGGAGCCGGGCACCGATGCGGAAATCCAGGCTTTCTGTACCGGCACCTTTGGCGTGAAGTTTCCGTTGTTTTCGAAAATCTCCGTGATCGGCGACGACAAGCATCCGCTCTATCGCTCGCTCACCCAGGCGCAGCCGCAGGCGGCCGGCGACGGCCCGTTCCGCGCACGCCTCGAAGGCTACGGCATTCAGCCGAATCCGGCGCCCGAGGTGCTGTGGAACTTCGAGAAGTTTCTCGTGAGCCGCACGGGCGAAGTGGTGGCGCGCTTTTCGCCCGACACGGCCGCGGACGACCCGAAGCTGGTCGCCGCCATCGATGCGGAGCTTGCCAAGGCCGCGTAAGCCGGTGCACGTCGGCCGATCGGTCTGGCGTGGGTGCGTCGAATCCGCTTCACGCCGTTGCGGCACTGCCTGTCGGATGCTCGAGCACCGCGACATAGTCGTATCGATCGCCGCGATACAGCGAGCGCGTCAGTTCGAGCGGAGAGCCTTCGCTCGAAAACGAGCGACGCTCGATGGAAAGCACGGGATCGCCCGTGCCGATACCCAGCAACTCGGCATCGCGGGCCGACGCCAGCTCGGCGCGCAGGCGCTGGATCGCACGGCCGGGCTGTACGTTGGCGTCCTGCAGTGCGCGATAGAGCGACTCGCCGAAATCGACGTTGTAGTCGAGCAGCGCGGCCGGCAGCGTCGCGCGCTCGATGGCCATCGGCACCGCGTCCGCCGTTCTGACGCGTTCGAGGCGCAGCACCTGCGCATCGGGCGCGAGGCCGAGCGCGAGCAGCTCGTCGGGCGTCGGGCGGTCGAGTGTTCTCCTGATCCACTGCGACCCGGGCGTGAGCCCGCGCCGCAGCATGTCGTCCGAGAAGCTGGTGATTCGCGCGAGCTGCTGTTCGACCCTGGCGGCGACGAACGTGCCCGCGCCTCGCCGGGATTCGATCAGGCCTTGCCGCGTGAGCCTGTCGATCGCGCGCCGCACGGTGTCCCGCGATACCTGGAAGTGTTCGGCGAGTTCGCGTTCCGGCGGCAGGCTTTCTCCGGTCTTCAGCCGGCCTTCGACGATCGCCTCGCGCAGCAGCCGGGCGAGGCGCATCGAGATCGACGATTCGCCGTCGCCGCCCGGCGCGCGAAGTTCCGCCGCCCGGGTGGCGTCGAACAAGTCGGTAAGGCCGGCCGGGCGGACACGAGGCCGGCCGCGGGGCATCGGATTTGAAGGTTTCATACGGGTTGTCGTGATTCGTGTGGGCGTCATGCGCGCGCGGATGGCGCAAGCGTCGCGAGCGCCTTGCGGATCGAGCCGCCCGCGGCATCGGCCAGCCGCTCTGCGCCGGCTCGGTCGACGCCGGCGCGGAGCATGAGGATTGCGATGCGGGGCCGGTCGCCGGCCTGTTCGAGCGCGCGCGCCGCCACGTCGGTGGGCACGCCGGCCGCCTGCGACACGATCCCGATCGCCCGCTGGCGAAGCTTGTGATTGTGAACCTGGACGTCGACCATCAGGTTGCCGTACGTCTTGCCGAGCGCCACCATCGAAATCGTCGACAGCATGTTGCAGATCATTTTCTGCGCGGTGCCGGCCTTCAGCCGCGTGGAGCCCGTCAGCACCTCGGGGCCGCAGTCGACCTCGATCGCCACGTCCGCGAGTGCGGCCGCCTCGCTGCCCACGTTGCACGCGACGGCGATGGTCCGGCACCCGGTGTCTCGCGCATGACGAAGCGCGCCGAGCACGTACGGCGTGCGTCCGCTCGCGGTAAGCCCGACGACCACGTCGCCGCGCGCGAGCCCGGCCGCGTCGAGATCCTGGCGGCCGAGCGTGTCCGAATCCTCGACCGATTCCGTGATGCCCGCGAACCCGCCCGCGACGATGCCGATGATCTCGCCCGGCTGCGTGCCGAACGTGGGCTGGCATTCGAGCGCGTCGAGATAACCGATGCGGCCGCTGTTGCCGGCGCCGATGTAGATCAGCCGGCCGCCAGCGCGCAGCGCGTCGGCAATCACCGCCACGCCGGAAGCGATCGCGGGCAGCGCGTGCGCAACGCGCGCGGCGACGCCGGCGTCCTCGCGGTTCATCAGCGCCAGGGCTTCGCCGATGCCGAGCGCGTCGAGATTCGCGCTTTGCCCGTTGGGCTGCTCGGTGACAAGGTGCTCCAGATGCATGGCCGTGCGCTCTCCCGGAAGAAGTTCTTCGCATGATAATTGGTACGGACATATTTTAAAACAGGTATGGCGGCCGTGATCGCTTCGAGCGTCGGGCGAAGTGCTGCGATTCAACCGTAAATTCCCCGTGTACACGAGGATTTCATGAGATTTCTCCGAGCCGGGAATATCGATATCAGAAGAACGGTTTTGCGAGTTGATTGATATTTGGTACGGTCCAATTATTGCGAACCCATACCTTTCGCATGGAGCCTGTGCGAGCCGCCCTGAGCGGCGGGCAGGCGTGATTCAACGGACCGATCTGTAGGAGCAAGGCATGACTTCGGATGAGAGCGCGCGATTCGACGCGCTGGCTCGCGCAATACTCGGGGCGATCGGCGGGGCGTCGAACGTCCGCCGTCATTTTCATTGCATGACGCGCCTGCGCCTGGTGCTCGTCGATCCCGACCGGGCCGACGTTGCGGCGCTGAAGGCACTGCCGGCGGTGCTGGGCGTCGTGCCCGGCGAGCCCCTGCAGATCGTGATCGGCCCGGGGGCGGTCGCGCAGGCGTCGGCCGCCTTTGCCGCCGCGCTGGCCGAGCAGCCGGCGCAAGGCGAGGCCGTACCCGCCGACGCCGGCCGTACGGCCGCTGTGACCGCTGCGGCCACACGGGCCACCGGCACACGCAAGCCGGCCGGTCGCCCCGCCCGCAGGAACACGGCCGCGCACCGGTTCCTGCGGCGCATTGCGAGCATCTTCACGCCGCTCATTCCGGCGCTGATCGGCGCGGGCCTGCTCAACGCGATCGCCGGGCTGTTGAAGGTCTGGGCTGCGCAGGCGCCTGCCGGAGGCGCCGGCACGCTGACGTTCGCCGCGACGGTCGCATCGATCGTCGGTACGGCATTTTTCGCGTTCCTCGTGATCCAGGTCGGCATGAACGCGGCCGCTGAATTTGGCGGCACGCCATGCCTCGGCGGGGCGACCGCGGGCATCCTGATCCTGCCCGCGATCGCGAAGCTGCCCGCGTTCGCGCTGCCGATCATCGGCGAGATCGCGCTGAAGCCCGGGCAGGGCGGATTGATGGGCGCACTGCTGGCCGGCGCGCTGACGGCCGGCATCGAGCGCAGCGTGCGCGCGCGCATCGCGTCGGCCGCCCAGACGCTGCTCGCGCCAACCGTCGCGCTGGGGCTCGCGGGTATCGCAACGCTGTTCGTCATCATGCCGGTCGCGGAGTTGCTGACGCAGGCGGTCGGCAGCCTGACCGCGACCCTGCTGCGCGCGGGAGGCATGCCGGCCGCGTTCGTGCTGGCCGCGTCGTTCGTGGGCCTGCTGATGTTCGGCCTGCATCAGGCGCTGATTCCGATCCACGCGCAACTGATCGCGCAGTACGGCTACACCGCGCTGTTCCCGATTCTCGCGATGTCCGGATGCGGACAGGCAGGCGCCGCGTTCGCGCTGTATTTCCGTACGCGGGACCCGCGCCTGAAGCAGACGATCCGGAATACGTTGCCGACCTGCATGCTCGGCGTGAGCGAGCCGCTGCTGTACGGCGTCACGCTGCCGCTCGGCCGCCCGCTGATCACGGCGTCGCTGGGCGGCGGGATGGGCGCGCTCGTGCTCGGTTATTGCGCCGCGCACGGGCACGACGTGGGGGCGACGACGATCGGCCCGGCCAACCTGATGCTGATCCCGCTCGTCACGGGGCCGATGGGGCTCGTGGCGAGCGTCGCGACCTACTGCGTGGCGGTGGCGGTCGCGTATGCGAGCGGCTTCGTGCTGACCTGGTTCTTCGGCCTGAGCGATGCGCAGCGGCGCGCCGACGGCGCGAGCGGCGTGGACGGCACGGAGCGCCAGCCCGCCGTCGCGGCCGCGCTGTAACGGGGTATCGCCCGGCGGGCGAAGGGGTGCGCCCGGGCGTGCCGTTCTTATAAATTCGGATAACTAAATCATGAAACGCGGGATTCTGTTGGGCGTGGCGCTGTCGTGGGCCGCGTTCGCGCATGCGCAGTCGAGCGTGCTCGTATGGGGCCGTCTGGGCGGGGACGTGCAGTACACGTCGAACGTGCAGACGGCGAACGGCGGCGCGGGCGCGAGATGGGCGGAGGGCAGCGACTGGGGCGTCAACATCCTGGGTTTCAAGGGGGCGGAGGATCTCGGGCACGGCAATCACGCGATGTTCCTGCTCGAATCGGCGTTCACGCCGACCGGCTCGCTCGTGGCCGGGCTGATATTCCAGCGCGCCGCGTGGGTGGCGCTGAAGAACGATCGGCTCGGCACGATCCGCTTCGGCCAGGGGCCGATGGTCAACAACTACGTCTGGGAATTCGACCCGCTGCTCGAAGAGAACTTCGGCGCGCAGTCGTTCGTCGCGTATCGCAACGGGTCGCGGCTGTCGAACGGGATCCGCTACCTGTCTCCCGAACTGCACGGATTTTCGTTCGAGGCGGAGCTGAACCTCGGCAACAGTTCGGTCAATTTCAATTCCGGCGACCCGAACAACGCCGGCAAGGCCGGGCGGGCGGACGGCTTCGCGGCCGCCTACACGAACGGCGATTTCCAGGTGCGCGTGCTGTGGGACGAGATCCGCAACGCGCAGGGCAAGGAAGACAACCTGTTCCGCTATTCGCGTGAAGCGTTCGTCGGCATCCGCAACCGCTACGGCCCGTTCCAGGTCCAGGCGGCCTACACGCATTATTCGGCGCCGGATACGCCGGCGGGCCTGTCGGACAGCGCCGACCTCTGGTGGGCAGGGCTTTCGTACGACGTCAATCCCGCGCTGCACGTGCATGGTGCCGTCTACACGATGCGCGTCGGGCCGGGGCGATGGACCGACGATCATGACGGCGCGGCGCGCACGACGATGCTCGGTGTTGGTTGCATGTACAACCTGTCGAAACGCACCTTCCTCTACAGCATGGCGGCCCACGTGTTCAACAGCGCGCAGGGGAATTTCGGCGTGAATCCGCAGAACCCGGGGCGCGGGCCGGGCGGCGCCGGCTGGGGCACCAATCCGCCGCCGGGGCAAGGCCAGAGCGGCCTGTATGCCGGCGTGGAGACGCTGTTCTGACGAGCGGCGGCGAGCGGCCCGGTACGTACGCCGGGCCGGATTTCCTGTATCCAACGATCGAGGTGATGACCATGAAGAAAAACGGATTCGTTCGCCGGGCCGCCGCGAGGATCGGCCTGCCCGTCGCGCTGCTGGCCCTGGGCGCGTGCATTGCCGCACCCGCGGCGCGGGCCGCCGGGCCGTTCTCCGTGCTGGACAACACGGCTTATACCAACGTGTCGATCGGTCACGGCGCCGTCAAAATCAATTTCATCCCGGCGCGGTACTGCAAGCCGATCACGGTCGACGCGAGCGGTCGCGCCGTGCTGCCGACCCGCAGCGCGTGGATCAACCTGATCAACACGTATGATCCGACGCCCGCCGACGCGCCGGGCTATCTCGTGCTCGATTGCGAGGAACTGTACCTGACCGGCAGCAGCGCGACGGTCGCGAATCACCTGGCCATACTCAAGCAGCTGCAGGCATGGGCGCGCGAAGTGCGGCCCAATCGCGTGCTCGGCTGGTACGGGCTCGTCAACACGGCCCACATCAGCAGCACCGATCCGAATGCCGCGTATCGGGGCGTGGCCGAACTGATGGATCTCGATGGCGGGCGTACCGCGCATTTCCCGAGCGCGTACATTCGCGCGAACGGCACGGACTCTTGGACGGGCGTGGATTGGGCGACGCAGCTCAATCGCAACATCGCATCGGCCGCACAGGCTGATGCGCTGAGCAGCACGGGAACGCATCCGGTGTTCCCGTATCTGTGGCCGCAGTACTACGACAGGAACACCGTGCTCGTGCCGGGCAGCCAGTGGCAATACCTGCTGAACGACATCAGGGGCACGACGGCGAGCGGGTTCGTGATCTGGGGCGGGCAGAACCCCGCGGTCGAATACAACGGCAGCAACGGCGGAGCCGGTGAATGGGTCGGCGTGACGCAGACGTTTCTGGACGGTCTCGGCACGAGCAACTGATTGAAGGAGGGGGCTGACCGGTTGTTGAAAACGCCTCGTTTCGACCACGATGCCGCCGTATCCAGGCTATGCAAACAGCAATGGCCGCCCAGTCGCGTGGTTGAACGCGAGTGGGCGGATTCATGGCCGTAGCCGGTGATGGGCAATTGGCGGGCACCTCAGCGCTTGCCGAGATCCCCCGCCGCAGGCGCCAGCGCCCAGTCGAGCGCGAAGTCGGCAACATCCTCCCAGCCTTTCTCGCCACAGGTGTAGTGGCTGCGGCCGTCGAACAGCTTGTATGCCGACATGGCCCGCGAGCCCTTCGCATTCCTTTCGAAATTCTCGCGCTGTACGGCCGGCGGCAGAATGTTGTCGTTGCCGCCGGCGATAAAGAGCAGCGGTGCGCGATCGTCGTTCGCGAAGTTGTAGCTTGTCGTGGCATTCGGGGTGACGTTCGCGAACCCGCCTTGGAACAGGATGCGCCCGGACACGGGAACCGCGTAGCGGTCGTAAACCCGCTTCGATTCCTCGAGGCTCAGGTTGTTCGTGAACGCGTAGTGAAACTCTTGCTCGGTGATGGGCACCGCGCGATGCAGGTTGGCCGGATTGCGCAGGACCGGGAAGGTCGCCTTGACCTCGCTGAACGGCAGCGCCCACACGCCCTTCACCGCGGCGCCGTCGATCGAGACACCGGCCGAGCCGTAACCCGCGTCGAGAAGAAGCTGGACGAATGCGCCGCCGAACGAATGCCCCATGATGATCGGCTTCGTGTCGAGCGCCGCGATGGTCCGGGCCAGGTGATCGAAGATCTCGCGCACGCCGAGATTCACCAGCGGCGAAGGATCGCGGCGGAGTGCCTCGACGCCGGCCGTGCCCGGCTGGACGCCCGGATACCCCGGCGTGATGACGCGCATGCCGCGCTGCTCGTAGCGAGTGACCCAATGTTCCCAGGACAACGGTGTCATCCACAGGCCGTGAACAAGTACAACCGTGTCGGTACGCGTTTCCGGATTCATATCCCTGCTCCTGTGATCGCTAGATGACGAAAATCACGCCCGTGAGACCTTGGTATTTCCGGTTGGGTCTGCCCCGTGCTTTGCCAGCATCGAAACAAGGGGTACTACGCGGTTGCCGTGCGCCACGTATCTTGAGAATAGTCTTTGACACCGGCGACGTTCAGCGTGAATGATGTGTCCATCATAAAGATCATCCGAGTACGCGACATGGCCAAAAAGCCGGAATTCTTTGCTCAAACGCCGACTGCGCTGGACGATGAGTCAGATCCGTTCGCCTTCAAGCGGGATGCCTTTTCCGACGTGCTGGAGCTGATCCGCATCCGCGGCAACACGGTCTTCACGTGCGCGGCATCGGCGCCTTTCGGCTTGCGCTTTCCTCCCGGCAAGTATCGTTTGCACATCATCCGCAGCGGCAGCGTGGCGATCGAAGTGGAGGGGCTCGACGAGCGGTATCACGCGTCGCAGGGAGACCTGGTCATGCTGATGCACGGTCACGGCCATGTCATCTCCGACCGGCCGGGCCGCTCCGCGAGGCTCGTCACGGATCTCGCGCCACAGTACTACGACCGCGAGCGCCTGACGATCGGGAGCGGAGACACCACCTGGCTGTGCGGCGACTTCGGATTCGACGGCGTGCTGTCGCAACGTTTGCTGTCCGTGCTGCCGTCGGTGCTGGTGCTGAAAGGGTTACGGGAGCGGCCGTTCGAGTGGCTGGAGCTGAGCTGTCATTTCATCCTCGACGAGGCACTGAGCCCGCGCGCGGGCGCCGCCGCGATGATCTCCCGGCTGCTGGATGTCATCTTCGTCCAGTTGCTGCGCACGTGGGCGACGGAGGGCTCGGCGGGGCACGGCTGGTTGTCCGGTGCGATCGATAGCCGGATCAACCCGGCGATGTCCGCGATTCACGCGGATCCCGGACGTGCGTGGAGCGTGAGTGATCTCGCCGAGTTGTCGAATCTGTCGCGGTCGGCTTTCGCGGACCGGTTCCAGCGCGTCGTGGGGCAGGCGCCGTTGAGCTATCTCACGACCTGGCGTCTGGATCGTGCGGCGGAGTTGTTGCGCTACAGCCGCGCGCCGATTTCGGATATTGCCGGTCGGGTTGGGTACACGTCGGAAGCGGCATTCAGTCGGGCGTTTCGCGGGCGGTACGAGATGTCGCCGATGCAGTGGCGGAAGGTGAATACGGAGTAGGGTGGGCCGGCTCCGATCCAGGCCTGACAGATGTCGTCGGCTAGGCATACGGACAATCAATCACGACGTAAACGACGTTTTTCCCTCATTTCACGCCGAATGGCGCTATCTGAGGGTTCCCCGTAAAATGCGACTTTCCGGGATTTTCAGTTGGCGACTTCGTCATGCATCGAATCGGATTCTTCGTTTGCCGTGGCTACGATGTGCTTGATCTGGGCGGGCCACTGTCGGCCTTCAATCAGGTGGCCACGGCGGCGGGCCATACGCCATACGATCTCCATGTCATCTCGCAGTCCGGCGGCCCGGTTCGCGGCAATACGGGCCTCTCGATCGAGACGAAGCCGAGCGGCAGGCGCACGTTCGACACCGTCGTTTTCGTGGGCGGTGATGTCGATCCGATGCAGACACCCGAGAATATCGCCGCCGCCAGGAAACTGGGCGCGAGGGCTGCGCGGGTGGCGAGCGTGTGCACGGGCGCATTCCTGCTGGCGGAAACCGGCTTGCTGGACGGCTTGAGAGCCACGACGCACTGGCGATACGCCGCTCAGTTGCAGTCGCGCTTTCCTCTCACCAGGGTCGAGGGCGACAGTATTTATATCGAGGAGGGCCGCATCTGGACGTCGGCGGGTATCGCCTCCGGAATCGACCTGGCGCTCGGCTTGATTGAACAGGACATGGGCGCGGAGGTTGCGCGTGCCGTCTCCAGGCTTCTGGTTGTTCCGTATCGTCGGCCAGGCGGTCAGTCGCAGTTCTCCGCGATGTCGCAGATGGAGCCGGAATCGGATCGTATCCGCATCGCGCTGAATTTTGCGAGGGAGCATCTGGCCGAACCGTTGCCTGTCGAGCGGCTCGCCGACGCCGCAAGATTGAGCCCGCGACAGTTCGGACGCGCATTTCGCCGGGAAACGGGAGAAACACCGGCCAAGGCGGTCGAACGCTTGCGAGTCGAAGCGGCGAGGCTGCGCCTGCAGGGCGGTAGCGAACCGATCGAACAGATTGCGCTGGCCGTAGGGTTCACCGATCCGGAGCGGATGCGGCGGGCCTTCATCAAACTCCATGGGCACCCGCCGCAAGCGATTCGACGCGAGAGTCGATCGAACGGCACGCGCTGATCGCGAGCGCCGTTCGATACGCGCGCTGTCTGGTCAACGTCCGTCTAGCAGCCTATTGACGCGTTCGGTACGTCATTTTCACTGCTCCAGACCATCAATGGTCATCCGCTTTCAGCGGACCGTAATCGTTCCACATGTCTCGGTGCAACTTCCAGGCGCCGCCCTCTTTCAGAAAGACGAGAATCTGCTTGCCGCGGTACTTGAGCTTTCCATCGTGGTCACGGATATCCGCATCCGAAACTTCAGTCACGACCCGGTCATTACCGTAGAACTCGTAGTTGCTGAACGATACGGTGGCCGGCTTTGATCCGGCATACCCTTTGGTGAAGTACTCGACGATCGCGCTGTTCCCCGTTACCTTCTTGCCTCCAGGCGGCAAGAGCGTGCCGTCGTTGGTGTAGAGGCGGCCGATCGCCTCATAGTCTCCGCGCGCAAAGGCATCCGCCCATCGTGCGTTTTCGGCCTCGATGGCCGCTTCGGGCGGACGTTGCAATCCACCGGCAGTCGCCGGCGCCGCAAGCGCGAAAAAGGTGGCATAGGCGGCAAGGGCGGCAGTACACATACGAATCTGTTGCATCGATTGATTTCCAGTCGTGGCTTGAATTGAGAGGACTGCGAAAATTTAGAAGTGGAGCAGGCAATGTCGGATGCGGTGATCATCGAGGCCCGAAGACGGCCTTGCTCACATTGCCTGCAAGCGCCTCAGCGAACGCCCGGTACGCGTGCGAGCCCCCTGGATGCGCCGGGCAGTTTCTTGTCGACCATCGCAACGACTTCCGGCCGCGCGTCTCGGGGATGACCGGAGTGGAACGGTGGCGCGGGATCGTATTCGATAGTGAGTTGCGTGAATTCGGCGGCCTGTCGACCGCGCAGTTTCGCTGCCACGCGAAGGGCGAAGTCGATGCCCGCCGTCACGCCGCCGCCGCTCATGAACCGGCCGTTGTCGTCTTCGACGAAGCGATCGGGCACGGGAATCGCGCCATATTCGGCCAGCTTGTTGACGAAGGCCCAATGGCAGGCGCTTCGCTTGCCATTGAGAATGCCCGTTGCAGCGAGCACGAGCGATCCGTTGCAAACCGACGTCACGTGTTTGGCGCTTTCCGCCAGACGCCGGATCTGCGCTTGATAGGCGGGTCGCATCGGCGCCGACAAATCTGACCCGCCGGGGACCAGGAGCACGTCGGTCTTCTCGATATCGGCCAGTCGTTCGGTCTTGCCGTACACGACGCCGAATTCGAGCGTCACGTTGCCGCCATCGAGGCTCGCGTAGCGAACGTTCGTATTCGGTAGCCGATGGAAAATCTCGCTGGGGCCGGCGAAGTCGAGAAGCGTCCCGCCGTCGTAATTGACGATCAGGATATTGAGCGGGTCATTCGGGGCAAGTGCTGCTTCGCTGCCTGCCTGCGCAAGAGCAGGGGTTGCGTGCTCAAGCAGGGCTCCGCCACCGAGGACGGCGCCGAGGGTCGCGACGCCGCCAAACTTGAGCACATCGCGGCGCGAGCGACCTGCTCTGGTGAGTGGCTGCCCGGAAGCATTGTTTTCGTTACTGTCGGTCAAGATCACTTCTCCTTGCATTGCGACCCCGTTGCGAGTGCAACCAGGCTGGGTCGGATGGAATAACCGCCGCGAAGAAAGGCGTGGCGGACGTGAGATCAGATGTGCGGATGAGCGGCGACGACGTGCAGGGCTAGGGAATCGGGCGCCGCAGGCTCAAAGCTGCGAGGCACCGCCATCGACGACCAGTTCGGTGCCGACGACATACGAGGATTCGTCGCTGGCGAGATAGAGCGCCGCGTTGGCGATGTCCTCGGCCTTGCCCAGGCGGCCCACCGGAATGGTTTCGGCGAACTCGGCCTTGCGGTCGCGCACCCATTCGTCGGGCATGCCCCATCTGGAGAGCAGAGGTGTGTCGATCGCGCCGGGCGCGATCGCGTTGAAGCGGATTTTCCGGTCGAGAAACTCGTAGGACCAACTGCGGGCAAGCGACCGCACGGCGGCCTTCGCGGCCGCCGTCAACGAGATGCCGTGCTTGCCGGTCTGCGCGACAAACGACGTATTGAGAATGACCGAGGCGCCCTCGCGCAGGTCCGGCAACACCGCCTGAAGCGTGAACACCACGCCCTTGACGTTGATGTCCATGATATCGCTGTAGAGTGCGTCGTCGATGTCGTCGACTGCGGACGGAAAGGCCCAGCCCGCGTTCGCGAACACGATGTCCAGGCCGCCGAATTTCTCCTTTACGTCAGCGGCAATCGCGCGCATGTCCTGGATCGAACGGACGTCGCCCTTGAGAACGAGCGCATGCTCGCCGAGTTCGGCCTTCACCCGCTCGAACACCGCATCGTCGCGGCCCGTAACCGCTACGCGGGCGCCTTCTGCAATGAACAGCTTCGCGGTTGCAAGGCCGATGCCACTGGTACCGCCCGTGATTAACGCCGACTTGTTCTTAAGTCTCATCTTCTGCTCCATTTTTGCGCGTGATTGATCGAGCCGAAGGCTCGAAACGCAATCACGTTTGAGCGCCTGTCCCAGCTCGATCTTCCACGCGAAGTATGGAACGCGAAGCGAATGGCTCAAAGGTCGTATAACCCTCAAAAAGCGTCACTCGGTTCGAACTTGTGACCAGCGCACCTCGCGCCTTTGGTGGTGCCATGGCACGTCCGTACAGTGAGGTGATCGTGATGCAGATCAATGAAGATCTTCGGGACTTGAAACGGCGATCGAGTTCAACCTGGGCGAACCATGCACTCGCCGGCTTGAGCGTCTCGCTGGTCTGGCGCAGTGCTTCGACTTTCCGCTCCGGCGCCTTGATACGTTCAGGCTCGGCCGTGCTTGCGCGATTACGTTCCCCACGGTCGACTTCGTCGCGCTTGACCCATAACGGCACCGGATGCGTCTTCCGTGTATTAAGCGGCTGGCTACTAGTCCGGTGCGTGGCGATCCCTGCAAGCAACACCCGACCGCATCCGATTCGTGTGACGTTCGGAGATACGCCTGAACACGTCTCCGTCACCGGTTATCAGTCGGGATCCTGACTATTGACTCGGGGCGATAAAAGGGGGAGCGTATCGAATTCGCACTGGGTTCGCTGTTGTCTCGATCAGATCAATTGTCCGAGGTAACCATGTGGATCTTCCGTGTCGATGAGCCTCGGCTTGGGGTCATCCGTATTCGAGAATGGCGCCGCCGCGCGCGCCACACGATCGGCCTTCTCGGCCTGCTGCTGGCCAGCGCGGCCGTCGGGTTGACCGTGCTCGATCAGTCGAAGGATGCGCTTCCGAAGAAAATGTTTACGGCCTTGTGGGACGGGGTCAATCTCGTCACCACAATCGGTTCCTTCAGCGAGTTCAATCAGCCTCAAAAGATCTTCATGCTGCTGGCCATGGTTGCCACGCTCGTGATCGGCGGATTCGCGGTTTCCAGGCTCACGGGCATGCTGTCGGGCGACGATGTGATGGTTTTTCGGGAGAACAGGCTCATGGAAGGCAAGCTCGAAAAACTCGCCAATCACGTCGTGGTAGTCGGATTCCATTCGCTCGGGGAATGGGTCGCGAATCGCCTGAGCGGCGCAGGAGAGACCGTGCTCGTCCTCGTGGGCGATCAGGATCAGGCCGACCGGGCGGCGGATTGCGGCCACATGGTCGTGCTCGGTTCGCCGGGTGCGTTCGACGACGTACTCAAGCATGCACGGCTGGACAGCGCCAAGGCAATGGTCGTGACGACGCCCGACAGCAACAACAATCTTGCGATCACCCTGCTGGCCCATACGCTGAACGATTCGCTCGCGATTGCAGTGCCCGGCGAAAACCCCTTGAGGAAAGAGCTGCTCAGGAGCGCTGGCGCATCCAACGTGGTGATAGCAGATGAGATCATTGCCAATGCACTGATCGGCACGATCTCGAAAGTAGTTGAGGCAGCGAAATGAAGCCCGCGGCCCCGACTCCCTCTCATCTACATCACTTGCCCTTCCTGCAGGGGCTGTTGCCCGTCAATCCCGCCCAGTTGCCGCATGACGTCATCGCCGGGATCACGCTGGCGGCACTCGGCATTCCCGAGGTGATGGGGTACACGAAGATTGCAGGCACGCCCACGGTCACGGGCCTTTATACGATACTGCTGCCGCTCGTGGCGTTCGCGTTTTTTGGTGCGTCGCGTCAACTGGTCGTCGCGGCGGACTCCGCGACAGCCGCTATTCTCGCGGGAACGCTAACCGCTGTCGCCGCATTGGGCAGCAGCGAATATATCGGCCTGACGAGCACCGTTGCCTTGACGGTTGCCGTGATGCTGGTGATTGCGCGCATCTTTCGTCTGGGTTTTCTGGCCGACTTTCTTTCCCGCAGCGCGTTGATCGGTTTCCTGACGGGCGTGGGCGTCCAGGTCGCGGCGGGCGAGCTTGCCGGGCTGATCGGGCTCGAGAAGCAGGGACACGGTCCGTTGATGCAGATCGCATCCGTGGCGCAACGTATCGGCGCGGCGAACCACCTGACCACCGCGCTTTCGATTGCCGTCCTCGTCGTGATCATCGGTTGCAAGCGTATCGCGCCGCGAGCGCCGGGCGCGCTCATCGCGGTAATCGGTTCCATCGTCGCAAGCGGCGTGTTCAATTTCGCCGGACATGGCATCGCGGTAACAGGTGAAGTGCCTGGCGGGCTCCCGTCGCTGTTTCTGCCGCTGTTGCATATGGGCGAGATCAACCAGGTGCTGGCGACGGCTGGCTCGTGCTTCATCGTCATCATCGCTCAGAGTGCTGCGACGGCGCGCGCTTACGCGAACCGATACAACGAGCAGGGCGATGACAATGCCGACATCATCGGGCTAGCTGCCGCGAATGCAGCGGCGGCTTTCACCGGCACCTTCGTCGTGAACGGCAGTCCGACCAAGACCGAGATGGTCGACGATGCGGGCGGGCGAACCCAGGTCGCCCATCTGACGACGTCCGTCATCGTACTGGTGGTGCTGCTGTTTCTCACGAAGCCGCTGAGTCTTCTGCCCGCAGCCGTATTGTCGGCGATCGTCTTCATGATCGGCGCGAAGCTGATCGACGTGAAGGGCATGATGGAACTGTTTCGCATGCAGCGGGACGAGTTCGTCGTCGCATTGCTGACGGCGTGCGTGGTCGTGTTCGTCGATGTGATGCACGGCATTCTCGCCGCTATCGTGTTGTCGCTGATCGCGCATGCGCGGCATAGCTACCGCCTTCGCACGCGCGTGTTGACGCGCAGCGCCACCGGCCACTGGTACCCGCATCGTGTCGAACCCAATCTGCTCGCGGCGCCCGGCATCGTTGTCTACAGGTTCGAGGCAGACCTGTTCTATGCGAACACGGGGCGCTTCACGGAGGATGTGCTGAAACTCGTCAACGAAGCTAGCGTACCGTTGCGCTGGGTGGTGATCGATGCCTCCGAGATCAACAACATCGACTACACGGCAGGCAAGAAACTGGTCGAGTTGGGTGCGGAGCTCGACAAGCGGGGCGTGGGTGTCGCCGCGGTTGCGCTTCCAACGGGCGTACGGCATGAAATCGAACGGTATAAGGTACTGCGTTCGGGCGGCGCGCATCGCGAGATCTTTGCGACAGTCGACGCCGCCATTGACGCACTGCGCGATAGTTCGCCATCTGCGTCCGTACCTTCGTCTGGCACCAGGCCGGAATGAAGCAAAGCTGAATGACGGCAATCCGGTTCGACCTTGTAGCGAAAAAGGAGTGATGCGTGCCTGATTCGACTGCTCCAAAGGCTCCAATGCGCGCCGAAACCGCCACGGATCGCGCGAATCCAACGATGCTGGCGGAACAAGAAGATCCGTCCACGCTATTTGCAGGGCGCGGCTCATTGGCTGCGCGCATCGAGCGGGGGAAGGTTGCGCGCAGACAAGTGCCGCGCAAGAAGCTGGCGGACTGCAAGATTGCAGATCGCGATCCCATCGGCTTGCTCGATGCTTCCAATGTGGGCCGGGTGGCGGAACTGATACCGATCCGCTATGGGCGGATGGTCGCGGGCCCGTTCGCGTTCTATCGCGGCGCCGCGCCGTTGATGGCGCACGATCTGTCGAAGCTGCCGCATTCGGACGTGATCGTGCAACTCGGGGGCGATGCGCATCTCGCCAATTTCGGACTCTTCGCAAGCCCGGAGCGTCGGATTCTCTTCGGCCCCAACGATTTCGACGAAACGCTGCCCGGGCCATTCGACTGGGATGTGCGCCGGCTTGCCACGTCATTTGTGATCGCTGCGCGTGAACGCGGATTCACCGTGCGGGACCAGCGCGGCGTGGTTCGTCGGCTATGCGAGACCTTCCGGCAACGGATCGCCGATTTCAGCAGCATGGACACGCTGGACGTCTGGTACTGCCAGTTCAAGGCGGCGAGCATGCTGGCCATTGCCGATTCGGTGGAGGAAAGGCGGAAAGAACGGGCCGTGATCGACAAGGCGAGGCAACAGTCGTCACGCTCCGTATTGACGCATGCAACTGAAATGGTCAACGGCAAGCTGCGCATCAAGGACGCGCCGCCGCTCGTGTACCACGTCCCGCTGGAGAGCCCGCACGATCGCAAACAGTACGACGCGCTGGTACGGCGCTTCTTCGCCGACTACCGGCTGACGCTTCCTGATGACAGGCGTGCACTGTTCGATCGCTATGAACTGGTGGACGTCGCCATTCGCGTCGTGGGCATCGGGTCGGTGGGGACGCGTTGTTACGAGGCGCTTTTCATGGCCGACGGAGCGTGCCCGCTGTTCCTGCAACTCAAGGAAGCGCGGGCTTCCGTGCTTGAAGGTTATCTGCCGCCGAGCCGCTATCCCAATCATGGCCAGCGTGTCGTGAACGGGCAGCGTCTGTTGCAGTCGGCCAGCCACATCTTTCTCGGGTGGTCGAAGATGTTCCACACCGGCAACAACTTTTATGTTCGACAGTTGCGTGACATGAAGGGCGCATTCGACTTCACCACCTTCGATGTTGAGGATCTCGGCGAATATGCGGTTTCTTGCGCGCATGCGCTGGCTCATTCGATGGCGAAAGCAAGCGATCCCGCATTGCTCAGCGGATATGTCGGCAGGTCGGACGCATTCGACGAAGCGATCGTGCAATTCGCGCTCGCTTACGCGGATCAGAATGAGGCGGACTGGGCGGTATTGAACGCCGCGGTCAAAGCCGGACGTATCCAGGTCATTCGTGAATGAGTCTCGAGCGCTGTTCACCGACCGGCATTGAAGCCGGTGATCGAGCACGCGTCTTCCTGCACATCCAGAGGTGCGGGTGGTATCTGCCGTGATCCTCCTGTCGCCGTCGGCCATCGCGCCAGTGCAGCGGGCGTGTCCGGTAAATCGCGAAGGGGCGAGGTCGGTCGTTGCCGCATCGCGGTGTTCATGGGCGTTCCCATGCAGCGTGCGGCAGCGATATGAGATATCGTCGGTTGCGGCTTCATCCTTCATTCTCGTAGAGCAACCCGTACCGCCCATCAGTCCGCTTGATCCGCGCGAACCCGAGTTCCCCCAGATGCATTCCAGCGATCAGTAATCCTTCCGAACTGACCTGATCGAGAAGCCGTGACCGAGTAGCAACGGCCAGCGACGCGTCATGATCGAACGCAATCGACACGTCCGGGCGCTGAATCTGGATATGCGGGAAATGAACCACGTCCCCCCACACAAGAAGGCCCTGGTCGCGAGATTCAAGAACATACCCGGTGTGCCCCTCGGTGTGTCCCGGCAAAGGTAGCGCACTGATACCGGGGAGCACCTGTCCGTCGTCGAACAGACGAAGCCTGTCGCCGTAGGCATCGAACACCTGACGCGCCTTCGCAAAGTTGCCACGTGCCCGCTCACTGGCGCGGCTCAGGTTGCCGTCGTCCTGCCAGAATTTAACCTCTCGTTGATGTACAACCAGTTCCGCATTCGGAAACGCGACCTGTCCTGCATCATTCACCAGCCCACCGACATGATCGGGATGCGCGTGGGTAAGCAGGATCGTGTCGACTGCAGCGGGTTCGATGCCGGCGAGCACCAGGTTCGTCTTGAGTTGGCCGCCCCATTGCTTGAACCCTCCCGCTCCACCATCAATGAGAACGGTGCGGCCTGCGCCGCGCACGACGTAGCAATTGATATGCACGGCGGCGGGCTCCGTCTGCCCGGCATCACGCTGCATTCTTGACGCGTCGGCCGAATCGATATTCGACAGAAAATCGAGGCTGGCGGTGAGGTAACCATCGCTGATGGCGGTAATCGTGAAATCCCCGACTTGCTGACCGGGAAAGGTAAGCGTGGACATCATGCTTCTCCGAATCGGCTAGTTGCGGGCGTGAATATTCGACTCGGTGTAGCCAAAACACCGAATGCGCGCGGTGAGACCGGTACGGCGAACGATCGCCTGATCCAGCGCTTCCATGAACCGGTTCATGACGGCCGGCGTGCGAGAGGTCCCGACGCGATAGCGGATGTCCGCGAAGACGGGATGTCCATGCCCATGCCGAACTTCCAGAAAAATGACGTGGACGTTCTTGAGCGCTGCTTCAAGCACATGCGTACAGAGCTCGACGCAGTCGCGCGACAGGTCGGCAAGAGCTTCATCAGCCGGCATCCGTTTCGCATCGATCGAGAAAGTGACGTTCGGCATCGCGGTCTACTCCTGCGCAGCCGAAAGCGAGCGTGCGCTTGTCAGTTGCTCCGTCATCGGCGCGTAAAGATGCATGCCTTCCGGGAGCGCCTCGACACGCAGCGCGCTATTGCGCGGCACGACGGCGAGCCAGCGTCGCTCCGGAAACTTCTCCAGCGCAACGGCCTGCATGGGCAGCGGTTCGAGGCCCAACCGGATCAGTGGATCAGGGCCGCCGGCACACAGCGCGAGGCGTTCACCGTCCTTCACCGCCGGGGCAAGACCGATATCGCTATAGAGATTGCGATGCCAGTCGGTGATGTGCGGCTTCCACTTCGCGAAATTGCCGCCGCCTTTCCGGCGATATTCGTCGCCGGTCAGCACGTCGAGCCCGTCGATCGTGTGGATCGCCAGATAGACAGGGCAACCGCCGCTGAGCGCCTTGAACCGCTGCGACGTGTGAAACCCCGTCACCGAGATCAGGGCGGGCAGTTTTTCAAGGCTGTAGAAGTCGTTCCATTCGGCTTCGCTGTCCAGGTCGGCGAAGCTGCATTCCACGGTGTAGATCATTGGATTGTCCTTTGAGCGGGGTGCACCTCCATCTGCGAACGTTTGATGATCAGTGCGGTAACGTAATGCTAAGCTCGCATTTCCTGCCCATAAAACGAAATAAAGTCAGCCTTCAGTGATATTTGATCAAGCTGACGGCAAGTACATCCTGACCGACAAGACGCCCATGTCCCGCAAGATCCCAAGCAATTCCGCGCTCCAGGCGTTCGAAGCCGCGGCCCGCCACGGCAGCTTTGCCCGCGCCGCCGAGGAACTCGCACGGACCGAGGGCGCCGTCAGCCGTCAGATCGGCCGGCTGGAGGCGTTCCTGGGCGTCGCCCTGTTCGAGCGGATCGGCAACCGGGTACGGCTGGCGCCGAACGGTGCGCGCTATGCGGTGCAGGTTCGCGAAATCCTGGATCGGCTGGAACGCGACAGCCTGTACCTGATGGGGCAGCCCATCGAAGGCGCGAGCATCGATATCGCCGCCATTCCAACCTTTGCCACTCGCTGGCTGATCCCGCGGCTGAAACACTTTCAAGACCGGCATCCGAACATCACGGTGCATATCGCCGAGCGGATGGAGCCGTTCCTGCTGGCCGGGAGCGGTTTCGACGCGGCCATACATTTCGCGCATCCGGCATGGGCGGGGATGCATCTGCATCCGCTGCTGGAGGAGGTGCTGGTGCCCGTCTGCAGTCCGGCGCTGCTCGCGGACGCCGGAGCGAACCCGTCGCTGGATGCGCTGCCACGTCTGCACCGGCGGCAAAACCCCGACGCGTGGCAGGCCTATGCGCAGGAGTCCGGCATCGTGCTGACCAATTCGGCGGTTGGCGCGCGTTACGACCTTCATTCGATGCTGATCGAAGCGGCGCTGGCGGGCCTGGGTGTCGCGCTGGTGCCGCGCCTTTACATCGACGCCGAGCTCGAGCAGGGCCGGCTGGTCGCACCGTGGCCGGCAGGCAAGGCGGTGACGAAAAACTTCTGTCTCGTCCTGCCCGAACCGATCGAACTGGCCGAGGGGCCGTTGCAGGCCTTCGCGACATGGATGCTGAATGAAGCGCGGGGATGCGCGCCGCACGGCAGCGCCTGACGCTCATCGCCAAGCTGCTGCCGCCGCGAAGGCCGCCTCGCCGGGCTGATGCGACGGGCGCGGGCGGGGCTCGCGCCACGTGTGATCCCGTCACGCACACCGGCCGAAATGAAGGGGCGATCGGCGTCTCGCTGCCGACCTCATGGATTGCCCCCTCGGTTCCGGAAGCGGAATGGCCAACGCTCAAGCAAGGCCATCGATATCGACGTACACCTCGTCTATCTTGACGATCGGAAGGCTCACTCCCGGTGCGGTGCCGTGCAGTGTCACGGCGACGTTGATCGTGGCACCAATGCCCTTTAGCGCGCTGCGATGGTCGGTGAGCCATGCGCTGACGGCATTCGCGAGCGAGGCGACGTTCGACGACGACGGTTCGCCGGATGGCATCAGGGCGACGGGTAGCGTAATGCGAGGGGCATCGACCACCGCGCTGATCGGGTACTGGGCACTCGCGCTGACCTGTGCGATCACCCACGTTGCGTCATCCGTTTCCAGCAATTGCGCGAAGAACACCTCGAGATACGTCGATAGCTGTGCCGGTGGCGAGACTGGCGGCTTGAGCGAGGCGAGGTTGTAGCGTGTGCCGGGTGCCGGCACGAGCGGAACGGCGGGGGTCGCGAAGGCTACGGGGGGCGTCGAGAACAGGAAGTCGTTGCTGACCGTCCGGCCGGGAACGAGATCGAGATTGCGCCGGAATTCGATCGACGTGTCGCCCGTCTGGTAGCGAATCGCATCGAGCTTCGAGAAGGCCACGGTCATCGGCAGTCCGAGCGCGGCCTCGTAGCCGAGATACTGCTTCGACGCCGAATCGTAGTAGCGATAGGTCGCGGGGAACGCCGCTGGCGGATCGGCGGGCTGCGGGCTATACGGCGTGGACAAGTACTCGATGAGCGGGACGAGGCTGGTGTCACCGCTCACCGGTTCGACGACGACGCGCGCCGAGCCATCGCTTTCGTCCTTTTCCAGCTCGACCGAGAAGCTGAGCGTGACGGGCGGCGGGCCGGAGGGCGCGGCATCGAGCAAGGCGCGCGCGGAGAGCTTGCCGTTCGCCCAATCGGAGTAAGCGGCGTTCAGGTTCCCGATCAGCGTCTTCCATGCGGCGAGCGCGGCTGCCGCGTTGAGGTAGGCGGGGCTGGTGGTGCTGATATCCGGCGTGATCTGCGGCAGATACGTGTTGAAGTCGGCAAAGATCGCGGGTGCGCAGGAAAGCAGTCCGGCGAGCGCGACGAACAGCGCATTTGACGGCGCATTCGCGCTGTTCGATTGCGCGGCGCGCGTGTTGAACGCGACCGTTCCCAGCAGCGAGTCCTGCGCGACGCCGCTTGGAACGTAGGTAAATGTGTAGTCCCAGTGTGCAAGGTCGCGCGGGGCAGGCGCCGGCGGCAGCTTGCTCGCGTCCGCCGTTTGCGCCTGCGCCGTCGGCGGCGTGGGCAGCGCGAGCAAGGCGACCGGAATGTCGAGATTGTTGCCGTCGTTGACCGGATACGAGATCGGACCCGTGACGAACCCGATCCAGCTGCTTTGACGGTATCCGTCGATGCCGGCCACGGCGGTGATGTCGTTCTGCAGATGCGTGATCTGATACGTGAGCGGAATGGACACGCTGGTTTGCAACGTGGGGTTCGAGCACGTGAACAAAAACGCGAGAGCCGACTCGGCTGTGCCGTTCTCTTCGGCGTTACCGCCTTTGGCGGCATTGAGCGGCAGGAGCGCCTGCGAAAACGTGTAGTTCGGCGTCCTGGCGTTCGGTGCCGAGGGTGCCGGATTCACGGGGAGCCCATACAGGGCGGGCGGACTCGCGGTGCCCGGCTGGGACGGCTCGTGGGTCGTGGCGTTCGTCACGGGCAGCACGACGGTCGCGGTGACGGCGTAGGCGTTGCCGAGCTGCTGTAGCAGCGACTGTTTCAACGTTTCCGTGGCGGCCGCCAGCGTGGCCGGCGAAGCGTCCGGCTGCGCGAGGATCGACCGGAGGGTGCCGGCGATCGTCGTGGCGAGCGCGGATTTGTCCTGGAGTATGTCGAAGAGGTAGCCCGCGGATGCCGGATCGTTGCCTTGCAGCTTGTCGAGCATGAAGGTCTGAACGACATACGCGGGCGACAGGAAGTTGTCGACGAGCCCCAGTGCTTGCTCAAACCAGCTGTTCAGGTCGACGTTCGTAAAGAGCGTGGAGGGGCCGCTTCCAAACTGCAACGGCTTTCCTGTCGCGTAGACGGGCAGCACGACGCTGCCCGAATAGAGGCTGTTGGCGAGCGGCTTCGGCGCGAAGAACGAAGCAGCCGTACCCAACGTGAACGCGATGCCTTTCGACGAGTTGTTCAGATTGAAGCGAACCGACCATATCGTGTAGGTCTGGTTCGAGAGCGCCTCGTCGGGGTCCGCTGGCCCGGTACCCGCGCGCAGTTGCCAGTCGTGCGTGACGAAGGCGGTTTCGAAGCCATGGGCGAAGGTCAGAAGCGCGTCCACCGATGCATTGGAAGCCGTGTCGCGTGTTTCGCCCGCGGGCACCGGCGCGGAGAGCACGTAATCGAGCCGGGGCGAAATCTCCGTTTCGACCGATGCGCCCCCGGTCGTATCGAGCAGGCTCGGATCGACGAGATCCGTCCGGCGGCTCTGAACCAGCCAGAGCTGGAGGCGCGTGACGTTCTGATCGACAACACTGGCGACATCGATGTCGAGCGTCAGCATGACGGAGAGCGTCGCCGGCGGTGCGACAGGCTGGCTTGCGGCGGCGGCATTGACGGTCTGCGCGCAACGGTTGACGAAGTCGATCAATTGCGCGGACGCACTCGCGCCGAGGGGCTGTGCCGCTGCGCCCGTCAGGCTGTTGCGGATCGCGAGGGCCACGGCGGAGCCGGTGAGGCCCGGGATGCCGAGGCGGGAATAGTCCTGATTGAGCTGGAAGTAGACGTTGTTGAAGAGCGTCGCATCGGTCACGGCTGCCTGCGCCGGCTGGCCCGCCGAAGGCTGGTAGGCCGCGGTGTTGAGCTGGAGTGTGATCTGCAGCTGCGGGGCGCCCGCGGAGCCCGCATAGACGTAGGACGCGCTGACATTCGGCCACTGGCTCAGCGCGATGAGCCGATCCGTGTAGAGGATCGGTATCGGGGCGTTGTTCAGCGGGCCGGTGTAGTCCTTCGGCGGATGGTTGAAAGGCGTGGAGGTCTGGTTGCCGAACACGTCGAGCCAGCGCAGGCTGAGCTGCGCGAACGTTCCGACGCCCAGATACGGATTGGCGCTCGCCGGTGGAAGATTCGCCGGCGGATTGGCGGGCGCGGCGTTCGCGAGCGCGTTGGCGCCGAACGTAAGGGCCTGTTCATAGCCGAGGACGGTGCTGGCCGCTTCGGCCTGCAGCATGGCCCGGCGCGCATGAGGGTCGCGGATGGCGGCGACGCGTGACCCATGCCGCAACGACGTCTGCAGCGTGCGATCGGCGTGCCGTGCGGAGCGCTGCCGCGGGTTCTGCGGCGCAATGCCGTTGTTCGTCGGCCCGAACGGAAGGCCGGCGACGCTGTTCGAAAAGAACGGGTTCGCGTAGTAGCCGGCGTCGAGCAGGGAGTAGAGCGAGAACAGGTACTGCTGCCCATAGTCGGCGCTGGCCGGATCGACGGGCGCCGGAAGATTCGCGCGCGTGAGCTGCAGGCCGATGTTGCCGACGCCGATCGACTGCGATACCGAGAAGCTTTGCGAATCGACGTTGAGCGGTTGCGTGCTCGCAATCAGCCCCGCCGCGCGCTGCGCCATGCTGCCGACCTGCTCCACGTCAAGGCCGAAGTATGCGGCGATGCCGGAGAAGGTGTCGCCCTGCTGCACGACGTATTCGATCGTGGGAATGAACAGCAGCGTGTAGAGCGCGGGCGCCGTGACACGAGGGTTGTAGCCTTGCAGGGCTGCGGCGGTGATGATCGTTGCCGGCGTGGCGTTGTGCGAGTAGTAGCGCGCGACCGTGCCCCAGACGTCGCCGCTCGCGACGTCCGCCGGGGTGACTTCGTGCACGGCGGCGCTGAGCGCGAAGGTGCTGCCTTGGGTCAGCGGTGCCGGCGCGTTGTCGCGCGCGACCGTGCCGGGCGTCATCGAATAGCGCGTCGCGAAGCCCGCCAGCGTATCGGCGCTGCGCATGCTGGCCGTTTGCGGATCCGACTGCGAGACCATGACGAACGTGCTGCGGGCCGGATCGATGTTGCCGGTCGTCAAGACGGCGTTGCAGCAGTCGGTCATCCGGGCGCTCGAGGGCAGGCTCGCGTCGCGCGCATAGGTGACGAGAATCGTGAGCGTCGCATAACCGCTTGCGTCGAAGATGCCGGACGGCAGGGCGGTGCCCTTCGCCAGCCCGTTCCAATAGAAGCTGTAGCCGCCGGACTGCACGGTGCTCAACTCCCACAGCAGCTGGATGAATTCGCTGAAGTCGTTGGCGAAGTTGTTGACGAGCGGCTGCAGGGCGCCGTCGGCGGACGCCAGGCCTGCGGATGTCATGCGAGCCTGGGGCGGCGGATTGCCCTGCGTCGACAGATTGGTGCGCGTCACGAACGTATAGACATCGCTCGTCAGGTGGCCGACGAGGCCCGCCTGTGCGCCGGAGGGATCGCCGTACCCGACGATCAGGCCGCTGATGGCCGAAGGCCCGGCTGCCTTCAGCAAGAGCAGGATGCGCTCCAGCAGCTGAGCGTCGCTGGGGTTGGGGCCGAGCAGCTCATAGGCATTGGGGGCGAGTTGCGTGACCGGGGGCGTATTGCCGGGACCGGCCGGCAGCAGCGTGTTCGTCGTCGCCGTCTGGGTCTGGGCGCCGGCCGATTGCTGCAGTTGACGGATCTTGAAGTCGATGCGCGTGGCCAGCGTGAAATCGTCCACGGGCGCCGGGACCGCGATATGCGTGGTCGGGTCCGTGGTGAGCGTCATCGGCGCCAGCACGGGCAGATAGCGGAGCGCCGTGCTCAGGTCCGCATCCGCCGTCAACGCGCGTTGCTGAATCTCGACGGCGCTCAACAGCGAGGACGGAAGCGCCCACACGATGGGCTTCACCTGCGCGGTCGGACTCGGCCTGGACCCCGGCGCCGATGCGATCTGCAACATCTCGGCCGTGCCCGAGGTGGTCCATGGCAGATAGGCGGACGCCGCGAACTGCTGGGGCACGAGCCGAAGCGGCGATTCGGCGGCGACGGTCAGCGGCGGCGCCACGTCCGGGCCGTTCGGATTGTAGCCGTGGGCGATCGCCCAATCGAGCACGATCCGCAGATTGGCCGCTGCCGGCGAGAGATCCATTTTTCCCGAATCGTTGCCGGCGCTTCCGTTGATTTGCAGCCAGTCGAGCGTTTGCTCCTTCGCCAGCGAGATCGGCACGTCGGTAAACGAAGTCACCGGGAATTGCTGGCCGGTCAGCTGATAGAGACTGTAATCGGGCTGCTGCGCCGGATACAGGAAGGCCTGCGGCAACGTGAGCCCCGGCGTGTTGGGCAGGCGCAGCCCCTGCAGCATGAAACGCGAGACCATGCCGGCCGTGTTTCCGATGGTTTCACCCGCGGCGACTGCCTGAGCGAGTTGCTCGCCCGTGAGTTCGTCCAGGTTGGACAACTGAACGAGCGTCGCCTTGCTCGAATCGAATTCGAAGAGGCCGGAAACAGCCAGGTTTTGCGCCACGCCGACGAAAGCCTCGGTCGTGAGCCCGAACGAGTCGAGGATCGATTCGAGCGTGTCGAGCGGGCTCTTTGCCGTGGTGTAGGCGATCGGCGGGATCGCAAGCGTCGCGCCCGGCAGCAAGAGCTTGTTCATCGCCCACAGATCCTTGTCGGCGGCGAGCATAGCCAACGGGATCCCGAGCGCGTCGGCGACCGACGCGAAGCTGCTGCCGGGCCCCGTCGTCGTCGATGCCGTCCCGACCGTGATCGTGACGCCCGGCTGCAGCAGCGCCGTCGCGCGCGCGTTGGCATCGAGCTCGATCAAGGCGGCGGGAGGCGTCGCGTAGGACGCCGTCGAGTTCGACGGCGCGGTGTAACGGAGCGCGATCGCGTCGAGCGTGTCGCCGCTTTGCACCGTGTACCCAAGGCCCGCAAGCTGGAGAACCTTGCCGGCCGTGAGCGACAGCGCGCTGTTGGCGTTGACGAGATCGGCGGGCGTGAAGTCGGGATTGTGCTTGCCGTCGATATGAGCAAAATCCATGATCGACTGGATCGAATCGTTTTGCTGCAGGACGTACGGGTAGGACGCGTAGGCGTCGATCGCGGCTTGCAGGAGCTGGCGCGCGATCAATGCGAAGGAATCCTCGAAGACGACCTGCGTGAGCGACTCCGGCGTCGTGCTCGAGGTAGCCGGCGGGCAGTCGGAAGGCGGCGGTGAAGCGGGAGGGTTCGCCGGGTTGACGAGCGTCGCGGCGAGCTTGTTGAACGCCGCATTTACTGCGCTGCGATAGTCCGGCGTGACCTGCGCCCAGTTGCCAAGCGCGATCGAGACGGTCTTGCCCGCGGCCGTGGGGGACGGCACGGTGAGTTCGAGCCCCGGGAGCGCGGGGAAGATCACGGCGCCGGCGGTGAAGCGGTCCTGCAACGATTGGCTGAGCAGCAAAGGGTCCGTGACGACGTCGACCGTAAAGGTCGCCTTCAGGAAATCGATGATGCTTGCCATGGGAATGGCAGGCTGCGTGGTGGGGCACGCGAGCGAATTGAGCGTGACCTTCAGATCCTCGATGGTCACGGGGGTCGTGTCGAACGCGTCGGCGGCGACGCCCGGATGGGAGGTGATCACCCACGGCAGCAGTGCGCTGCAGAGGCTCGCGAACGACGAACCGGAGGCGTTGCCGTTGCTGTTCGCCGAAGGCGCGTCCATCGAGAATAGCGCGACGAACGCGCCTTGCTGGCCCCCGAGCGTGAGATTGGCGACATCCGGAGCGAGCACGGTGAATTGAGGCGCCATCAGGATCGTCAGGGTCGCGGGGGCTGCGCCGGCCAGGTCGGCCGCATTGGCTTTCGCGCGGACCGCGAACGACGGATGCGAGGCAAACGTCAGCGGTACGACACGGCGCCGCGCTTCCATGCGGCGCATCCGTCCGACTTTCGCGCGGTATCGGCTGCTTGCGGGAAGCGCCCGGCCGTGCGGCATGTCGAGCGCCAGTGCGGCGCCCGGCGGCGTAAGCCAGGGTGCGGGTTCGCTGCTCGGGTTCCTGATCGTGAAATCCTCCGAGATCGTCGTGGCGAACGAGAAGCTGATCGAGAACGAGAAGAGGCCGAGATTGATGCGCACCGAAACCGATACCGAGACGGACGCGGAGACCGAAAGCGGGATGTCGTGGTAGGCCTCGTAGACGATCTGTGCGGCGATGGTGATGGTGAGCGAGACGCTGGCCGAGATGATCGCGAAGTTGACGGTGCCGTAGAGCTTGCCGCAGATGCCGAACTGGCCTTCGAGCCAGAAGTAGTTGGTGGCCTGGACGCTGGTGTCGCTGCCGGGCTTGCCCGGCAGCTGATAAGGATGGTAGGGCGCGATGACACCCTGAACAATCCCGAAGAACGTGATCGAGAAGCCCGCCGAGAGGATGCCCTTGTCGATCGAGTAGCCGATGCCGGCCTGCAGGCCGAGGCCGAACTCGATCACGGGATCGAAGGTGCCGTAGATCGTCTTCGGCAGGCTGGTCGCCGTCCCATTACTCAGTTGACCGTAGTAGAAACCGCCGCCGCCCATGACCGGTATGCCGGGCGGCACGATCATCTGGATCACGAACGACCTCGAGAAATCCATGTTGTACGGGAAGCCGACGTCGAAGAGGAAATCGCCGTTTGTGTACACCTCCACGCCGATCGACGGCAGCGTGATGTTGACCGCGCCGAAGTTCCACTGCCGCAGCGCGGTGGGCAGCGTGAACTCGATCTGATAGACGCCGATGCTGTCGGTGACCTTCTTGTACATGATGTCGAACGACAGGTCGGCAAGCGGACCGGCCTTGCTGCCGGCGAACGCGAGGCGCAGGCCGTAGAGATTGGGGTCGTTGAAGACCACCATGACGTCGATGGTGTAGGTGTACCCCTTGCCGTTCGGGTTCTTGACGCCGAGCAGGAGCATATGAGCGGCAATCAGCCAGTTGCTCTGCGCGTTGTAATACGGCTGATTCGCCGCGCCGCTGCCGGGATTGACCGGATTGCCCCCGCCGGCGAGCGTGCTCGGGATGAGCTTGAGCGAATCGATGACCTGCTGTGTCGTGTTGAGGTTGGCATCGTTGATCGACACGCGTTGGCCGAGGGCCAGCAGCTGCAGGTCGAAGAGTTCGTTGCCCTGGCCGGGCACGCCCGGCATCCGGGTGACGTCCTGTCCCTGCGCCGGCTTCGACCCGTCATTGTCGGGGCTGGCGAAGAGATTTTTCCATTGGTCGCTGCTGCTCGCGAGCGGCGACGAGCCGCGGATCGAAAAGAGGATCTTGTTCGTCTTCGGATCGCGGTTGAAGTCGAAGCCCTCGATGTTGAGAAAGCCCGTGGTGATCGGGCTCGGCAGCGTGTAGGAGGCGGTGATCTGGTTTTTCGCGTCCGCGGCGAGGTAGAACGTGATGGACAGGCCGTCCAGCGAAATCGCGTTGAGGAAGGTCCAGGGGCCCGACAGCGTGAAATACGCGTCGCCGGTCAACGCCACGAGTTCGGTCACCAGCGTGCCGAGACTCCAGCCGTTGAACGACAGCTTGATGGTCTGGTGCGTGCTGTCATAGGCGCCCGTCACGCCCGCCCATTGGACGGTCAGCGTCGTTCCGCCCTGGCTGCCCGGCTGGTTGAAGGCGTAGCCGATCGTGAGCGAGGGGATCGACGCGAGGCTGATGGTGCCGAGCACGGAGCCGGAGAACCGGTTGGTCGCCAGGCTGCCGTCATAGGCGAGCGCGAGGCTTGCCTTGCACGCGATCGGCAGCCCCGGCAGCGCATCGGTGCGCCAGTCCAGGGCGCCCGAGATCGAGTACGAGGACGCGCCGTTGCCGGCGGGAATGGCGGCGTCGACCGAGAACGTATCGACGACAAGATGGCTTGGCAGGAATTCCGGGAGGAAGCTGCCGAGATCGCCGTCCAGCACGTCGAAGAGGTCGACGAGCAGTTCGCCGAGATTGAGCGGCGACGCGAGCGAACTGCTGAGCAGCCATTGCGGGCGCTCCGCCGCCCCGTCGTATTCGATCGCGACGTTCAGCCCCACGGGGCCGACGATCAGCCCCCCTGTCATCGTGGCGCTGTAGGTCGTCTTCGCGCCCGCCTTCTGCGGGGTTTGCGCGCCGATCGCCAGCACCATGTCCTGCACGCGCAGCAGCGGATTGCCGTTGTAGGTGATGACGTCGACGTCGAGGTTGACGACGAAGGAGAAGGCATACGCCCCGGCGCTGGTATCGATGGAGAGCAGGACGTCGCTGAACGTCACGCTGATGCCCGAAGGCATGCCGACGAGGCCGCCGGTGATCGCCGGCAGCAGGTCCGCCAGGCTGACCTGGCCGTTGAAGGCTGCGGTGATCGCGTAATTCTGGTCGATCGTCACGACGAACTGTCCGCCGTCCTTGCCGTCGTCGTCCTTGAACACGGCCGGCATCAGCGTGAACGTGCTCGTGAACAGCAGCGATTGCTGCCTGGATTTGGCGGTTGGATCGAGAACGTACCAGTCCAGCTCGAGCGAGGTGAGGGTGACGTTGAACTTGCCGGTGGGATCGTCGATCAGGACCAGACTGAAGTTCTCCACCGTCCCGACGGAGACGCCCGTCGACGTGATCGACGGCATGGCGGCGCTGGAGGCCCGCACGGCCGTGACGTTGACGCCGAGGAGCGCGATGCTCGTAAAGAACTTCTGGATCGGTGCGGGTACCGCGCCGATGAATTGCGTATCGACACCGGCGATGGCGGCGATGTTCGCGGGCGTCAGGGCGTTGGGCAGCGCCTTCGACGGCGTGAGGAACAGCGAGTAGTTGCTGTCGCCGGCGGCGTTGTCCGCGAAGATCATGACCGAGAAGTCCACCACGAGCGGCGGCGTGGTGGCCGTGGTCACGGTGGCGGCAAATACGTAGGCGATGTCCTGCACTGCGCCCTCGTCGTCCTCAGGGTCCGCGTCTGCCGGAAGGGGGCCGATGGAAAACTCGAAGCGCGGCGCGACGGCGCTGAAGCCGAGCAGCGAAAAGCTCGTCGGCGGCAGCCATGCCTTGAGATCCATGACGGGATAGGCGCCCGAGGCGGCGACGGCCGAGGCGTCGAACGGGCCGCTGATGACGAGGGGCGAAGGCAGGGTCAGCACCGGGCTCGTGAAGCTCAGGATCGATTGCGCATAGTCGTTGAGCTGCGCCGTTCCTGCGAAGTTCATGCCGGCGGCGAGGGGGATTGCGCTGCTCGATGGCGCGGGCCAATTCACGCTGCCCGCTGCGGAGGAAAACAGCATGCAGGGCTGCGTGATGGCGAGCATCGAAAACGGCTTGCCCACCATCTGGAAGGAACTGGTGGCGAAGGTCCAGCCCCCGCGCAAATCCGTGACGATCTGGACCAGCAGGATCGAGGTGTCGGCCGGCAGCGTGAAAACGAGCGTGACGGAGGTGTCGGCGGCCGCCGCGCCGAAGAGTCCGTTCGTCAACGTCGCGCCCGTGATGCTGAACGTGCCGCCGGCCACCGCGCCGACCGTGCCTTGCCCGACCGACAGGCCCGTGGCGTCCCCCAGGCAGAACGCGCTCTTGAGCAGCGCATCGAAGCCCGCGGGCGGCGTCGCGCCGGCCGAGGAGAGAAAGGCGGCGTTGAGGTTGACGGGCCACGAGGCGTTGGCGAAGGCGGTCTGCAGCGACTGAAGAGACACGATGAAACTCCCGCGTAGTTAGGGCTGCGTGACGTTCGAGACAGGGGCGCCGCGCCTCTTCTAGAAGCTGAAAAAGAGGGGGAGGTGATCGCTGGTGCCGCGCACCGTGGGGTAGTTGGTCAGGTTGCGAATGAACCCGTTCCGGATGCCCATGATGTTGTCGGTGGTGGCCCGTACGGCGACGTTGGGAGGGACTTGCGCGGGGGGCACGGGCGGCGGCGGGGGATACACCAGATTCCAGACGGTTTCGAGCTGCGTCGTGAATGCCTGGTGCCCGAGATTGCCTGCGCCGGGGTTGGCGCCCACGGCATGATAGGCGGAACCGACGATACCGTTGATGACCGTCATCTGCGGCGGGTTCACGACGGCCGCCGCCGCGCCGGTCTTGTACAGGATGTTGTCGAGCGAATCGGAGGGTGACACGATGTTGCCCGCCGCGTCGTACGAGACGGAGGTGTAGTCAAAGCCGGGATAGTTGCTGTTCCTGGTCGACGTGCTCCAGAAGCTCGCTCCCGGACGGATGACGTTGCCGTATTCCGTGTCCTTCGTCGATTTGATCGGCAGGATATGCGTTGCGAAGTAGGCCCGGTACTGACCCACCATGCCCGGCACAGGAGCGGGGCCGATCGGGTTGGGGAGCAGCCCGACGGTGAACGGATGGGCCAGCGGCGGCGCGCAGAGCGTGCCGTAGCAGTTCGTGTAGGCGCCGGCCGGCGTCAGCAGGTTGAGGTTGAAGTCGCCGAGGACGAGGCGTACCTCATTGGCGGCCGCGGCGCCCGTGATGGCGGGAATCGTGGCCAGATCGTTAAGAAAGGTCGCGGCCGCGGCCGGCGCCGGCGGTGCGTGCACGATGAAGAGATTGACGTTCCGGTTGTTGGCGATATCCCAGAACGTCGCCTGCATCGGCGCTCTCAACGTGCCGAAGTTGATGTTGCCTCCGGGTGGTGCCGCGAGGGCAAACTCGACGCGCGCCGCGCATCGGTTCTGGGTTGCGCCGCCGCCGTGATTCCATGCGCCGGCAGGAATCGCGGTGGCGGCCAGGGTCTGCCAATGCAGCGGATAGTCCCCGCTGCCTGCGAAGGTCGTGGCGTTCGGTGACGGCCCATTGCCGCCGGCCCAGAAATTGGGACCGGTGAACACCAGCTGGTCGCGACGAAAGAAGATGCCGACGCTTTCGTGGTTGCCCGTCTTGATGGGCGGCACCAGATCGTACTGTCCGATGGTCGCCAGACTGTTTCGCAACGTCAGCAGTCCGGTGCCGCCACCGCTGTAGGGGTGGATGAGTTCTCCGCGCGCGGCGCTCTGGGGCGCCTCGACCTCCACGACGACGAAGATCTGCGGTTGCAGGTCGGCGACATGGGCGTGGATGTAGTCGAATCGAAGCGCCGAGTGGGTATCGAGCTTGCGGCGCTTGCCGTATCGATTACGCTTTTTCCCCTGGTCCTGAATCTTGTTGATCGCGAAGTCCTGAATATTCCAGTAGAGGATCGTGCTCATTTCGCCGTCTCCAGGGACGTAAGCAGCTTGGCTTGCGCGGATGCGCTGTTCTCGACGTAGGCCGCGTACCAGCCCAGGCTTCCGGTGCCGTTGGGGTCGCCGAAGAGGAACATGTCGATGCTCGCGTTCGAGGGCAGCTTGGCAAGGCCCAGAAAGCTGACGGCGATATCGCCGAGACACAGCGTGAACGCGTAGGTGGGCGGCGTCGCGCCGTTGTTGATCGGCGCATACGAGAGCGAGATGTTGCCGACGGTCAGCTTGACCACGCCTTGCAGGCTGAATGCGCTGGCGCCGGGGGACGCTCCCGGAAGCTGCAGGCCCGCGAAGGCCGCATAGCTGGTCGCGCTGCGGGCCGATTGCGGGCTCCACGCGAACAGCAGTTGAGAGGTGAACCCCGCGGCCGAGGCGAGCGCGCCCGGGCCGCCCATGTTGACCAGAAAGGAAATGCCGTACCACGCCTGGGACACCGGCAATTGCGGCGGCGCGCCCGTCGTGAAGCGTACCGGCAGGTAGCCCCTGGCGGCGGGCGTCGTGCCGGCGGTTGCCGCAAGGGCGCGCTGCGGTTGCAGCGCGAGGCCTGCCGCCGCGCTGCCGGCTCGCAGCAGACTGCCTGCCTGATCGAAGACCATGTCCGTTTCGACGATCCGGTAGGTCGTCATGTTGGGACTCGCGACCGGCGAGGACATATCGATGTGGAGGTTCGAGAAGGCAAGGCCGCCCGTGGCCTTCGCGGGATCCGTGCCTGCCGGCATGCCATAGGACATGACGTCGAAGTTGTTGCCTTTGCCGTCGTTGAGCACCGCGAAGTCGAGGCTGCCCCAGATCAGGATGCGGCTCAGGATATTGGGTGGCGTCGCACCATCGTTGCTGGTGAGCGTGTTGTAGATCACCTTGTCGATCACGAGCGCATCGAGGACGTTGCTGTCCGGCACCAGCACCGTCGTGGCGTCGCTTTCGAAGAGGTAGGTGCCGGTGTCGCCCTGGCTCTGGTAGTACCCGGTCAGCACGACGCCGTTGGCGGCAAGCTGCGTGGCGCCCGCGTACGAGGCGGTCACGGTGGAGCCGAGGGCTTTATTGATCGTGACCTGTACGTGGCTCTGGAAATCGACGAGGGTGCTGTTGAAGAACAGGCTCTGCAACTGCAGGACGGTGAAGTTGTAATCGCCGCCAACGGGCAGGGGCAGCGGCTGGGTAGGCGATCCGCCGGCGGCGATGTTCTGCACATAGGCGGGCAGTTGATAGTCGACGAGGCCGAAGAAGCTGCTTTGTCCGGGGATGGAGAAGTTCTTGCCGTCGTAGTGAACGGGGCTTGTCGTCACGCCGAAGTGGTGGGCGCGAAATTGACTGAAATCGATGCCCGCGGCAAGGCCGGCGAGTTGCGGCGGCAGACCCTCGGGCGTCATGTCGGCAGCGAGCGCGAGCACGCCTTGCCATTGCGGATTGGTCACGATGGCCTTGAAGTTCGCGTAGAGCGCGTTGCCCGCGTCCGCTTTGGCGATCGCGCTTGCGAAGTAGTCCTGCAAGGCTTGCGACAGCAGGGCCACGCCGGAGCTGGGATCCGGGTTGGAGAAGTCGGATGGATCGACCCATGCGCTCGGCGTGGCCACGAGGTCCGTGAGCGCACCGACGCAGAACTTCAGGATGAGCACGTTGCTGACGTTCGATGAGCTGGCGGTTCCGCCGACATTGATCTGCATGGTCCAGCCGGCGACGTTCACCGTGTTGGCGAACCTGCCGTCGGCGGAGGTGCCCACGTATTGGTTGTTGACGATCACGGCAAACAGCTGGTTGGTCTGGAAGAGGCCCTGAAGCTCCGGGCTCATGTTCAGAAACGCCATCTGGGTGGGCGTCTGGGCCGGATCCGGCTGCGACTGGGCAAGAATCACCGCCGCATAGTCGGTGTGGCCGCCTGAAGTCTCGATCTGCGCGAGCAATCCTTGCGGGGTGGTGCCGTTGGGGATGACCGCCGGCGGGGCGGCCGTCGTTGCGCGCGCCGCGCGAGCCGCCTTGGCAGAAGCGATCAGGGGCCGAGCGGACGCGAGAATCGCATTGCGCCGTGTTGCCGAGAGCACCTTGGCCTCGTAGCTGCTCCATTGGTCCGGCGGGATTCCCGAGGTTGCGGACAGCGGCACCCCGGCCCAGGGAGCCAGCGGGAAACTGACCGGGCCGAGCGCCATGGTGGGATGCAATGCGCCGACGACCGTGCTGCCGTTGCCATAAGGGCCCGCCTGGCCAAACAGCGGATTGCCCTGCGGCTCAGCGCTGTAGGTCGGCGCCGCTTGCGCGTTGGCGACGACTTCGGTCCAGCTCGTGAGGTACGCCGTCGCGCCGGCGGCGGGCTCCGGCAGAGGGGGCGTCGCCACACCCGTGGAGGGGTTGGACAGGTCGGCTGCCGGCAATGGAAAAACCGGCGTGTAGGCAGGCGAACACGCGACAAACCGCAGTCGATCCGCTGACGCCGTACCGCCGGCAGGCTGCATGTTCAAGGTTTCGGTGCCCGCAAGCCCGCACAGCATCGAAATTTCGGTCGTGGTCCCCGCGACGCCGAGCCGATAGTCGCCGGCCGGCGCGACGTAAGGCGTGGTGCTGACCGGCAGGCCTGTCGCCGGATCGATGACCGTCGGCGTGGCGGGTTGGAAGACGAAGCCCGCGTCGTACGCGGCGGGCCCCAAGGGCACGCTGCCGCTCGCGACGGGGAGCAAGCACACCGGCTGATTGGTCGCCGTGCGGTAGTAGCTCGGCAACGATGCCTCGGCATCCGCAGCGGGCAGTGTCACGATCGTGCGATAGATGCCCGCGTCCGGCCGCGATTGCGATACGGGGCCAGTGCAGATCGGATCGATGGGGTCGAACGACGCGAGGTAGGGCATCGTTCGGGCCGCATTCAAGTCCAGCAGGGGAAACTGCTGCACGGTATCGGGCGCACTCGGATTCCCATAGGCGAACTGCATGCCGATCAGAAGGTTGCTGGCCCCGGGGGTGATGGTCATCTTGCCGGCCAGGACGAGGCAACCCGCGCAGTTCCCCGAGAACGGAAGGTAGGCCTCGTTCGCGGCGTTTTCGTTCGAGGCAACGGTGAAGCTGAGCGTGGCGGGACAGTTGATGGCGATAAAGGGGCTGAGGCCGCGGAAATGGAGGCTGTCTTGCTGCGTGTCGAGAAAGATCCCGCTTGGCATCGAGAGAAAGAGATTCGTTCCGACGTTCGAATTGAAGTCGGACTGAAGCGTCAACCCCGAGATCTGCCGTGAAAAGGAGAATGCGAAATACTTTGCGTTGCTGTCGCTGAAGGAGGGCGCCCCGAAAGTCAGCGGGGCGGCACTGGGTAGCCAGACGCAATACCGCCCCAGCACGCCGGAAGGCGCGAGCCAATCCTGAACGGCCGATACGAAGTCGTCGGCGGTTTCCGTGCTGGTGAACGACGGGGCTACCGGTGCGAATACAAAGGAGCCGCTATAGTCGGTCAGCGCGGCTTGGAGCAAGATCGGCGCGTTCGGATTGTCGTCTTGCGGGGAGAGGATGTAGGCGCACCAACCGACGGAAGCGCCGGGCGGGACTTGATACAGGCGCGACTTTCCTGCTTGCTCGAACGCTACGCTCATCTTGGTTCCCCAGAGGCCAACTGGCGATATCGGCTGCGAAGTTCGTAGGCGGTACCGTTGCTGACGAGAAGGTGCAGGACAAGAACACTTGTCCGTTCGCCAGCTCGGAAGGCGGCGTCAGCGTGAACTGCGCGCCGCTGTTGATCTTGTCCGAGCCCACGATCAGGTCGGCCGGCACAACGGCAACCGGAGAAGGCGGTAACAGGAAAGCGGTGAAGATAGGTTGCCCCGCGTCGATGAAGGCAACCTCGGCGCCATAACGACTGCCGTTCTGGATACGCGTTCTGGCCATGACGGAACTCGTAAGGTTGTAATCCATCTGCGCGAGTACGGCTGTATCAGGTACGTTCCAGGAGACGACACTGCCTTGAAACTGAAACGGTGGATTCTTCTGCGTCTGTATGGAAAAGAATCCGTCGATACGGGAAGGATCGGGCGAAGCTGCGATGACGAGACCGATTGAGCCTTCCGCCTTGATGCTGTCGAAAGCGACTGAAAAGTGATGCAGCGGCTTTGAATACGTGAGAACGAAACGATCGACGCTTGCGCCGCCCAGGCTGAGCGAAATATCTGCCTGTACTTGCGGGGTGTTGCTGGTCGAATAAGTTACGGTAAGCGACGAAATATCGCGCTGGCCGGACACGGTTTGTGCCGCGGCCAGCGTGTGAACGGTGATGAAGGTCGCTATCGTGAGAAGACGACGCATCATCACCGATTGATTACTTATCCGTCAGCGTCCAGCTGTACAACTGGTTTTGAAGTTGGATGCCCTTGTTGTCGCCGCTATCGTAGGTGAGATTGGCGAAGATGTTTCCCGATTGCAACGAGGTGGGTACGGTCAATGCAAACGAGCTGCCGGCGTAAATCACGACCAGGGCGCTGCCGCTGCCGATTTTGATTTCGGGCGTGACGCCGGTGTTTGAGCTTTGAATGAGCACCTGGGTCCACATGACCGTACCAGCGTTGATGATGCTGACGGTGGCCACGTTATTCGTCGATGCCCCCTGCGACGTGACTACGGTTTGAATTTGTACGGCAGGCGTGAGGTTATAGCTAAGAGTAGGCACGGGTTCCTCCAATTAGGGTTAAAACCGCCCGCTGACTATGTGGGCGGGGCACTAAAGTGTCAAGCCATTTTCCATATAAATGGATTTATTTTTTGCAGGAAGTTTTGGTCATGGTTTTAGAGCCGAAGCTTGCAATTTCATTTTGTTGAATGAAGTTCGCGA
Source organism: Burkholderia lata (assembly GCF_902499335.1). Lineage (GTDB taxonomy): Bacteria > Pseudomonadota > Gammaproteobacteria > Burkholderiales > Burkholderiaceae > Burkholderia > Burkholderia lata_B. The sequence goes on from NZ_CABVQK010000003.1 coordinate 47,531, forward strand.
TACTCTACATAAATGATTGCGGGGATGAACGACCCACCTGATGATCGAATGCGGCGCCGCTCGGCGCCACAACGCGAAAACGTATTCCGGACTTTCCCGATGGTTGGCCGGGACAGTGGCGAAATCGGTGAAAAATTGCCAATATTTCGCGTGCTTGGCATTCTAAAAAGCGAGTCGAGGTAGACACTGGCGGAAAATTTCTTGTGCAGCGCGATGGCGGCGGGAATGATGCTGCTCCTCGTGCAGCGGGAAATCAGGGCAGGGCGTATGGGCCGTCGGGAAAGCGGGCGTCGGCTGAATTCTTTCAAAATCGCTACCCGTGTTCATGGATTACGCCAATGTAATACTGGCTTTCAAGCGCACCAGATAGTGCAGTCGCGCGGGTATCAACTATCTGCGCGCCGGCGCACGACTGCCTTCGAGCCAGAACGTCACGCAACTTTAAGGTTTGCAGAACAGGTGGCCATTTTTGCAATATTTGAACGGAGTTACGGCTTCTTATATTTCAATTGCCTTGCCGGGTTTTGAGATCACCTCGGATAGCGATGAGCAGACGCCTGTAGTGCCCATGCATTTCGAATTTTCGAAGAACATCAAGTGCTACCGCGAGCAACCGATGCATGTGACTATCGTGATCGTGACGAAAAAGATTGCGGCCCTGCGCACGCTGTACGCAGGGCTTTTAGATGCAAGACTCTTCACAGGTTTGCATGATGAAATGGATTTATTCCAGCGGCGGAAATTTCATTTTCACGGGAATGCCGGTTGCCGAGCGGTGGCGAGGCAACGAAGGATCGAGTGCGACGCCCGCGGCCGCCGACGGCAGTGATTACGACCTGGCATGCCGTAGCCTCGGGGGGCCGGACGAGTATGTGAATGTGTTGAGAAACGTGCTCGTCAGTGATGTTTTGGTGGTGTGTGGAGCGTAACAGGAGATCGGGTTTTATGAAATTTCCGCTGGTTTGTACTTGTTGGTGAAGATCGAGTTTGGCGGGAGCGACGAGGAGATCGAGCAGTGCGTGCGTGAAGTTGTGAACGGACGCAAGGCGAGCGTCGAGGATCAGCCCTTCGAGTTCGAGATCAAGTCATCGAACATGGTTGTGTTCGACGCGGCGTTCGCGTGGGAAGATGCTGTCGGCATGGACAATACGATAGAGGTCATGGTCGAGTGCGGGAGGTATGCCGTTTCTTTGATTAGGTATCAGAACGACAATACCCTGCTCTGGGTGGTACGCCTGAGCAGGGTGTGAGGCCGATTGGCTTTGACGCTGCCGGCGCCGCGTCGTAGTCCGTAGTTTCGCCTTGCTGGCAAAGCGCCAGTCACCGTCGTCGCTGCGCAGTCGACCGATCCGCCGCAGATCGGAACGACGACGTCATCGCTCTACACCGCGCGCAAGCGGCGCAACCATGTCTGTTGCCGGGTATCGAGCCAACACGAGTTCGCCAGCGAGCTTCGATCAGGGGTCACCTAGTTTGCGACCCTGCAGTTTGCCGAAATGTCGCGTCGGCGTGACATGCGATCCGACGAAGCGTTGAATCAGGCGCTGAGACTTCACCCGCTCAACCTGCAGTCGACGCTCTCGCGGATGGCGGCCAGCCATTTCGAGGTCGTGCCGGATCTCGTGCTTCGGGATCCGGCCGTGCTCGACGAGCACATTGCCGCGCTGTCGCCTCGTCAAACCTTTGTCATCGGAGTTACGTGCCCGCTGGATATCCTCGAACAGCGCGAACGTGCGAGGCCGGATCGATGCGAAGGCATGGCCCGATCCCGGTTCGGGCATCCGGCTTGTTCGCGGCCGTACTCGCTGCGCATCGACACATCTACCTGCACGCCGGAGGAACGCGCGCGCGCCGCATACGTGCCCACGTCGACGCGCAGCGTGAATGATCGTCACCGGATCGGGTCCGGACAGTCAGTCAGCGTTCTCCTTTAAACTCGCCGGCACTGAAGCGCGTCGGCCACACGGATTATGTCGTTGGCACGCCACAAATCGCATCGTGCCGACAGGCGGGGAGATTCCCGATGAAACCGATTCCGATGCTTCTGTGCCGATCGCCGATTATTCACGTTTCAAACGGTTTCACGTGTTGACGGGGCCGCCAGGGCGGCTCCGGCGCGTGAGCGGGAGGTTGGCGGGCCGTTGTGTCCAGACAGGGGATTCATGGATTGAATGCGCGCCGATTCAAAATATAAATTTTGGAAAGACTCTGGCACGGGATATGCTTGGCAGGTCTTATCCGATCGGTACATACGCCGGATATTCGTCAGGATAATCAGGCAAGAGCACGAACCGGTTTGCTCTGACAAGGCGATCCATTAGAGGATCGATCGTTTGTGAAATCTGCGCGGTAGTGCCAAGCTGCGCGCGGAGCAAAGTCGTACACGGATTGAGTTGGGTGACTTGAAACGCAGGCCGTAATTCCTCGCGACGGCCACTACTGACAGTTCAGGATATGACATTACTGATTGGGGTCCCTCTGGAGACGGCCCACGAGGAGCGGCGCGTAGCAACCGTTCCCGACGTCGTCGAAAAGCTGATCAAGCTCGGGTTCTCGGTGGCCGTGCAAAGCGGTGCCGGCACCGGCGCGAACTTCAGCGATGACGACTACCGCACGGCCGGCGCCGACGTCGTGGCGACGGCCGCCGATCTATGGGGCCGCAGCGATATCGTCCTCAAGGTGCGTCCGCCGAGCAGCGAGGAAGTCGCGCTGATGCGCGAGGGCGGCACGCTGATCGGCTTCGTCTGGCCGGCCCAGAACCCTGAACTGATGCAGCAGCTGGCCGCGAAGCGGGCCACGGTGCTGGCCATCGATTCGCTGCCGCGCACGCTGTCGCGCGCGCAGAAGATGGACGCACTCACGTCGATGGCCGGCGTGAGCGGCTACCGCGCCGTCATCGAGGCGGCTCACGCATTCGGCCGCTACTTCAACGGGCAGATCACGGCCGCGGGCAAGGTGCCGCCGGCCAAGGTGTTCATCGCCGGCGCGGGCGTCGCCGGCCTCGCGGCGATCGGCACGGCCGCGGGCCTCGGCGCGATCGTGCGCGCCAACGACACGCGTGCGGAAGTGGCCGACCAGGTGAAGTCGCTCGGTGGCGAATTCGTCAAGGTCGACTACGAGGAAGAAGGCTCGGGCGGCGGCGGCTACGCGAAGGTGATGAGTGAAGGCTTCCAGCAGGCACAGCGCGCGATGTACGCGCAGCAGGCCAAGGAGGCGGACATCATCATCACCACCGCGCTGATTCCCGGCAAACCGGCGCCGAAGCTGATCACGGCCGAGATGGTGCAGTCGATGAAGCCGGGCAGCGTGATCGTCGACATGGCCGGCGAGCAAGGCGGCAACTGCGAACTGACGGTGCCGGGCCAGGCCGTGGTGCGTCATGGCGTGACCATCGTCGGCTACACGGATCTCGCGTCGCGCCTGGCACGACAGTCGTCGACGCTGTATGCGACCAACCTGCTGCGCGTGACCGAGGAGCTGTGCAAGACCAAGGACGGCACGATCAACGTCGACTTCGACGACGACGCGATCCGCGGCCTCACGGTCATCAAGGAAGGCAACGTCACGTGGCCGCCGCCGCCGATCCAGCAGCCGGTCGCCGCAGCGAAACCCGCCACGCCGCCGGTCGCGGCAGCGGCGTCGAAGGGCCATGGCCACGGCAGCGGCGCGCCGATGTCGGCGAAGTCGCTCGCCATCACGTTCGCCGTCGGCGCACTGGCGTTCCTGCTGGTCGGCCAGTTCGCGCCGGCCACGTTCCTGTCGCACTTCACGGTGTTCGTGCTGGCCTGCTTCGTCGGCTACATGGTGATCTGGAACGTCACGCCTTCGCTGCATACGCCGCTGATGAGCGTGACCAACGCGATCTCGTCGATCATCGCGATCGGCGCGCTGGTGCAGGTCGCGCCGCCGTTGGGCGACGCTGCGGCGGAGGGCCGTCCGTCCGGGCTGATCCTGGGCCTGGCGGTGGGCGCGCTGACGCTCACGGCCGTCAACATGTTCGGCGGTTTCGCGGTGACGCGCCGCATGCTGGCGATGTTCCGCAAGTAAGGAGACGACCACAATGACTTCCAATCTGACTACCGTCTCCTATATCGGCGCGGCCATTCTGTTCATCCTCAGCCTCGGCGGGCTGGCCAATCCCGAAACCGCGCGCCGCGGCAACCTGCTCGGCATGATCGGCATGCTGATCGCCGTGCTCGCCACCGTGCTGGGCCCGCGCGTATCGGCCGAGGGCATTCCTTATATCGTGGCTGCACTGGTCGTCGGCGGCGCGGTCGGTCTCTACGCCGCGAAGAAAGTGCAGATGACGCAGATGCCCGAGCTGGTTGCGCTGATGCACAGCCTGGTCGGCCTGGCGGCGTGCCTGGTGGGCTTCGCGAGCTATATCGATACGTCGGTGCAGTTCACGGGTGCCGAGCATGCGATCCACGAAGTGGAAATCTACGTCGGCATCCTGATCGGCGCGGTGACCTTCGCGGGTTCGGTGATCGCGTTCGGCAAGCTCTCCGGCAAGATCGGCGGCAAGCCGCTGCTGCTGCCGGCACGGCACTGGCTGAACCTGGCCGGGCTCGTGGTGGTAATCGTGTACGGCCGCGCGTTCCTGCATGCGGAGTCGATCCAGGACGGCATGACGCCGCTCATCGTGATGACGGTGGTGTCGCTGCTGTTCGGCGTGCACATGGTGATGGCGATCGGCGGCGCGGACATGCCCGTCGTGGTGTCGATGCTCAACAGCTACTCGGGCTGGGCGGCGGCCGCCACCGGCTTCATGCTCGGCAACGACCTGCTGATCGTGATCGGCGCACTGGTGGGCTCGTCGGGTGCGATCCTGTCGTACATCATGTGCCGCGCGATGAACCGCAACTTCATCAGCGTGATTGCCGGCGGCTTCGGTACCGGCAGCGGTGCGCCCGCGACGGCGGGCGGCAGTGCGCAGCCGGCCGGCGAAGTGGTGGCCGTGAGCGCGCTCGAGACGGCCGAGCTGCTGCGCGATGCGAAGAGCGTGATCATCGTGCCCGGGTACGGGATGGCCGTGGCGCAAGCCCAGCACACCGTGCATGAGCTCACGAAGGTGCTGCGCGAGAAGGGCGTCGACGTGCGTTTCGCGATCCATCCGGTGGCCGGGCGCATGCCGGGGCACATGAACGTGCTGCTCGCCGAGGCGAAGGTGCCTTACGACATCGTGATGGAGATGGACGAGATCAACGGCGATTTCCCCGAAGCCGACGTGTCGATGGTGATCGGCGCGAACGACATCGTGAACCCGGCGGCGCAGGAAGATCCGGGCAGCCCGATCGCCGGCATGCCGGTGCTCGAGGTGTGGAAGGCGAAGACGTCGATCGTGATGAAGCGCAGCATGGCGTCCGGCTATGCGGGCGTCGACAATCCGCTGTTCTACAAGGACAACAACCGGATGCTGTTCGGCGACGCGAAGAAGATGCTGGACGAGGTGTTCGGCGCGTTGAAGGCCTGACGGGGCGCAGGTTCGGGTACGTGCGCGGGGCGAACGATAACCGGCTGCGGTGTGGGCAGCCGGTTGATCGAGGCCCGGCACGCCGGACCTGCGCATCGAGGAGATCACGGAAGTGCGGAGCGGGAGGATCCGTTTCGCACTTCCTTCCGGCAAAAAGACAGCGATCGGTTGTCGGTGCGCAGATCAACGATCAACGCGAATGATGTTGTTGGAGCGGAAGGCTGCCACGCCATCGGCGTGACGTTCGCGGAAGCGCCGTCGGTTGCCGAATGGCTTTGCTCGGCCGCTTTCCTGCCCAATGGCGCGGTCGTGCTTGTCCGCACGAACACGCAATAGACACGGGGGCCTTGCCGGCCGCCGTTACAGCACCCGCCGCTCGAATGGCAGCGGTGCGTTTCCTCTCTCCGCACGGCAGCCACGCCGGCCCTTTCCGCGTGACCGCGCCGGCGACGATGCCGCCTATCCCGCGAATCCAAGCTCCGCAAAATTGGTGACCCTTGCGTCGCAGGCACTTGCCAGCGCCGGATCGTGACTCGCAAAAAAGACGACACGGTCTGCTGCCAACGTCCTGAACAGATCGATCAGAACCGCACGCGACGCAGCATCGAGCCCGCTGTCCGGTTCGTCGGCGATCACGACGGCGGGCGCGCCGAGCGTCGTCGCCGTCAGGAACAGCTTCTTGCGCGTGCCGAACGACATCTGCTCGAAGCGCTTCTCCAGATGCGGTGCAAGCCCGAATCGATCCGCCAGTTCGAGCGTGCGGGTGTCGACAGCAGTTTTCCTGGCGGCCGCCACGAGATCGAGAAACTCGCGACCGGTCTGGAGCGGATACGCCAGGCAATCGTCGGGCACGTACGCCAGCGCGGATTTCGCATCGTGCGGCGCCGTGCGCAGCGAATGGCCGCCGAGCCACACCTCGCCTTCGTCCGCGTCGATCGTGCCGGCGAGAATGGCGAGCAACGTCGATTTGCCACTGCCGGTTTCGTCGCACAGCGCCACGCATCCGGCGCCGGATGCGTAGTTGAGTCCTTTGAAGATGATGCGCTTGTCGTAGCGCTTGCCGAGATTGTCGAAGCGGAGCATGGATCGGGTGATCAAACGAAAATTTGCCAGGTGAGCGCGATCCGGATTACGGTCGGCACGATACCCGGCAACACGGATTGTCGGGACGCGTAGCGTTGCGGCAGATAGTGTAATGCGAGGAGCGGTGCGCCCGTGCAGACGAAACTGCGATGAAAGTCGAGACGCGCGCGTCATACGGCTCGAGTATGCTGGATGAATGCCGGACGGATGACCGACCAGGACGGCAAAACCGTACGCAATCACCGCGATTGCATCACAACCACGGCCGCACCGGGCCGATTTCAACTCCGGAACAGGGATTCGACATGGCAGAACTGGACAACGCGCTGTACGAGCGGATCGGCGCGCTGAGCGACGCGGGTGATGCATTGATGGAAGACGGGGATTACGAAGGCGCGCTGGAGAAATTCTGGGCAGGATTCGACCTGCTTCCCGAGCCCAAGACCAACTGGGAGGCCGGCACCTGGCTGATGGCCGCGATCGGCGACGCGAATTTCCTGAAAGAGGACTACGCGGCCGGACGCGACAATCTCGCCCAGTCGATGCATTTCCCCAACGCGATCGGCAACCCGTTCCTGCACCTGAGGCTCGGTCAGTGCCAGTTCGAACTGGGCAATCTCGACCGCGCGGCCGACGAGCTGATGCGTGCGTACATGGGCGGCGGGCCGGAGCTGTTCGAGGACGAGGACGGCAAGTACCTGCGATTCCTGGCGACGCGGGCGGAAGGCATCGAGACGCCCTGATGCATGCCGCCCGTGCCGCCCGTTGGCCGGCGTCGCGAGGCGGCTTCGACGGCCGCGCCGCGATGCCGGGTGCTTTCTGCGTGAGTGCTGCTTGCCCATGAACCTGACCTTTCCCGTCGCCACGCGATCCGACGTGGAAGCGCTGGTCGCGATCCGCATCGTCGCGATGCGCGACAGCCTCGAACGCATCGGCCGCTTCGATCCCCAGCGTGCGCGCGAACGCTTTCTCGCGTCGTTCGACCCGGCGCTATGCCGCTTCATCGAAGCCGATGGCGTGAGCGCGGGCTTTTTCGTGGTCCGGCCGCAGGAAGACCATTGGCTGCTCGACCATCTGTACATCGTGCCCGGGCATCAGGGGAAGGGCATCGGCGCGACCGTGCTGCGCAGGATCCTTGTCGAGGCGGATGAGAAGCGCGTAGCCGTACGCGTCGGTGCACTGCGCGGCAGCGATTCGAACCGCTTCTATGCGCGGCACGGCTTCGTGCGTGCCGACGAAGCGGAGTGGGACATCTACTACGTGCGCGAACCGGGTTCGACGACGGTGTAGATCGCTTGCGGCCACGCGCCGCGGCGACGCATACGCGGTGTGAGCCGGACGAGCGCATTAGCGTTTTCCCGGATATGGAATGCGCGGCGTATGCCGATGATGCAGAGAGAATATAAATACATGATCCGAGGCCAATCATGACGACATCTGCAACAAACGGACCGAATGCGGTATCGCCTGAAACGACCGGAGCACCAGCGACATCCGACGATGCGGGTGGCGTGCCGTCGATCCTGCTGGTGGACGACGAGCCGAGCGTGCTGTCGGCGCTCAGGCGCGCGTTCCGGCCCGCCGGCTACGAGATCCTGACCGCGGAAAGCGGCGAGGCCGCCCTCGAGATACTGGCGTCGACCGAAGTCGACCTGATCGTGTCCGACATGCGGATGCCGGGCTTGAGCGGCGCGGAGTTCCTGGCCCGTGCACGGGCGCTCTATCCGGACACGATGCGCATCCTGCTGACCGGCTATGCGGAGATCGCGTCGGTCGTGCAGGCCGTCAACGACGGCGGCGTGTATCGCTACCTGAACAAGCCGTGGGACGATCACGACCTGCTGCTGACCATCGAACACGCACTGGAGCAGCGACACCTGCGGCGCGAAGCGGCCCGGCTGGCCGCGCTGACGGAAGCGCAGAACGAAGCGCTGCGCCGCTTCAACACGGAACTCGAAACGCAGGTTCGCGCGCGCACGGAAGAGCTCGGCCAGACCGTGATGTTCCTCGAAGCCGCGCAACGCGACCTGAAAAGCAGTTTCACCGCGATGGTCCAGGTCTGCGCGAGCATGATCGAGATGCGCTGCGGGTCCGCCAGCGGGCATGCGATGCGGGTCGGCGAGATTGCGCGGCGGCTCGCGCTGGCCGCCGAGATGAGCGAGCTGCATGCGCAGGACGTCTATTTCGCGGGGCTGCTGCACGGCATCGGCAAGTTGTCGCTGCCGGACGAATTGCTGCGCAAGCCGCTCGTGAAGATGACGGCCGAAGAGCACAGCCTCTACCTGCAGCATCCGCTGCGTGCGCAGATGGTGCTGACGCCGGTCGCGCAACTGCACAAGGTCGCGTCGATCGTGCTGCACCAGTACGAACGCTTCAACGGACGCGGGACGCCGGACGGGCTGGCGGGCGACTCGATCCCGCTCGGCTCGCGGATCGTGGCGATCGCGCGCGATTTCGAAGGGCTGCGCAACGGTGACATCGGTGCGCCGCATTCGGTCGAGCAGGCGATCGACGCGTTGCGCTCGCAGGCCGGCGTGCGTTACGACCCGCGGATCGTCGAAAGTCTGGTCGAGCTGATGCGGGATCCGGCAAGCCTCGGCATCGCGGCGTCCGTCGCGGAGATCAAGTCCGCGCAGTTGCGCGAAGGGATGCAGCTCGCCGACGATCTGCGCACGCATCGCGGCGTGCTGCTGATGACCAAGGGCAGCGTGATGTCGGCGCACCAGATCGAGCTCGTGCGCCGCTTCGAGACGCGCGAGGGGACGTCGTTCGACATCCTCGTCCTGGCTGGCCAGGCGGCGAAGCCGGCGTCGAACGCGTCGAACGCGGGCGCGGCGTCTGCCTGAGCCCGGACGCGCGGCCTGATGGCCGCGGTGCGCGACCGCGCGCCGCGGTAACGCACTCACCTCGATTCGGGCGCTCGATCATGTACGGCACCTACAATCTCCCGCTCGTGCTGCTGTCGCTCGCGATCGCGACGCTGGCCTCCTATACGACGCTCGACCTGGCCGCCTTCATTTCGCTGCTCGACAACCCGAAGCTCAAGCGTGCGTGGCTGGGCGGCGGCGCGGCGGCGATGGGTACCGGCATCTGGTCGATGCATTTCGTCGGCATGCTCGCGTTCTCGCTGCCGATTCCGCTCGGCTACGCATTGCCGGATACGGGCGCGTCGCTGGCGATTGCCGTGCTCGTGTCGTACTTCGCACTGACTGTCGTCACGCGCGCGCGGCTGGGCTGGCGGCGGCTACTTGCGGGCGGCGCGCTGATGGGCGGCGGGATCGCCGGCATGCATTACGCGGGGATGGCCGCGATGCGCATGGAGCCGGGCATTCGCTACGATGCCGCGCTGTTCGCCGCGTCGATCGGCATCGCGGTGATCGCGTCGACGGCCGCATTGTGGATCGCGCAAGCGCTGCGTGTGCGGCAGGCGCGCCATGCGACCGCCCAGCGGGTCGGTGCGGCTTTCGTGATGGGCATTGCGATTACCGGCATGCATTACACGGCGATGGCGGCCGCGCATTTCGCGCCGGACGCGCGGTGCGGCGCAGCGAACGGGGTCGACACGCCGTGGCTCGCGACGACCGTCGCGCTGTTTACGACGGGGACACTGGTCGTCACGCTGTTGCTGAGCCGATTCGATGCGCGCACAACCTTCCTGCGCGGAATGACCGATACGCTCGAGCGGCTCGTGCGGCTGCGAACCGCGGAACTGGAGCGCGCGCTGCACCGCTACGAACAGACGACAGCGGTACTGCAGCGTACGCGCGAGATCATGGCGACCGAGATCGACGAACGCAAGGCCGCGCAGGCGCGGCTCGAACAGGAGAAGGAGGAGCAGCGGCGCCTGTTGCAGGCGCTCGAAGAAACCCACGAGCAGTTGCTGCAGTCGGAAAAGCTCGCATCGATCGGCCAGCTCGCGGCCGGCGTCGCACACGAGATCAACAATCCGATCGGTTTCGTCAGCGCGAACCTCAATACGTTGAAGACGTGGGTGCGCAGCCTGCTCGACGTGATCGCCGCGCATGAAGCCGCGCTGCCGCAGCTCGACCCGGCCGCGCGTGATGCGCTGACGGCGACGGGCCGCACGGCGGATCTCGACTACGTGCGCGACGAGATCGTGACGCTCATCGACGAATCGATCGACGGCGCGCTGCGCGTGCGGCGCATCGTGCAGGATCTGCGCGATTTCTCGCGTCCGGCCAGCGACGAGTGGAGCGTGGTCGATCTCCGCGCGGGCCTGGAAAGCACGCTCAACGTCGTCCACAACGAACTGAAGTACAAGGCCGAAATCGTGCGCGATTACGGCGACGTGCCGCAGGTCGAATGCCTGCCGTCGCAGTTGAACCAGGTTTTCATGAACCTGCTGGTGAACGCGGCGCACGCGATTCCCGAGCGCGGCGTGATCACGATCCGCACGTCGAGCGACGGCGAACAGGTGTCGATCGCGATCAGCGACACCGGAACGGGCATGACGCCCGACGTCGTCCGGCGGATCTTCGATCCGTTCTTCACGACGAAGCCGGTCGGGCAGGGCACGGGGCTCGGCTTGTCGGTATCGCACGGCATCGTCGAGCGCCATCGCGGCACGATCGACGTGACGAGCGAGCCCGGGCGCGGCACGACGTTCTGCGTTCGAATTCCGATCCGGCGGGCCGGCGGCAATACGAGTGCGAGTTCGATTGCAACCGTAACCGCGACCGCGACCGCGACCGCGACCGCGGCGGAGGCTAGCGGCGATCCAGCAGCGTATCGCTCAGTACACTGAACGCCGCGCCCGGCAGCTCGTGCAGATGCTCGACCACGCTGCTGACCGGATAGAACGCTTCGACCGAATCGTCGAGTATCCCGACGCCGATCAGTTCGACGCGCCGCTCGCGCAGTGCATCGACGCGTGTGCGCAGGTCGGTGCGCAGGATTGCGGGGTGGCCGTCGCCGGTGGCCGGATAGCCGTCCGACAGCACCATCAGGATCCGTCGCCGCGCCCGCTTTGCCAGCAGCCGCTCGGCGGCCCAGCTCAGCGCCTCGCCGTCGGGATTCTCGTGGCCGCATTCGATGCAGGCGAGGCCGCTCGGGTTGTCGGAATCGAACCGCTTGTAGACGCGCAGGTCGAGCCGTTCGACGAACCGGTTATAGCCGAACGTGTCGCGGCCGGCGCCGATCCAGCGCTGGTAATGCGCGCGCATCGCGGCGTCTTCGACCGAGCTGTAGCCGAGCACTTCACACGCAAAGCCGAGCTGCGTCAGCGCATCGCACAGCGCCGCCGCGCACAGCCTGGCGAGCTCGATCTTCCTGCCGGCCATCGATCCGCTGCAATCGATCAGCAGGCTCACGGCGGCATCGCGTCCGGGCGCCGCACGCCGGACGCGGAACGGCGTGCGATAGCCGGGCGAAGTGACGAGGCGGGCGAGCGACATCCGGTCGAGCTCGCCGCGTTCCTGTTCGCGTTTCCAGCGCGTCTGCTCGTCCACCTTCAACGCGCGTTCGAGTCGCAGCTTGAGCGGCTCGGTCTGCGCGCGGGCCGCGCTTCGCAGGCGGTGCCAGCGCGCCGGCTCGCCCTTGCCGGTGAAGTCCGTCACCGTGTCGAACGCGGTGGTCAGCGGGACCGACAGCAGCGGCCGGTTGTCGGCGGACAGGCGGATCGTGCCGGGTGCCGTATCGCCGTGCGTTGGCGCTTCCGTTGACGATTCCGTGTTGGCGATCGCACCGGCGCCCGATTCCGCCGACACCGGCGCACGCGCGTCGTCCGGCGTGCCCGGTCCGTCCGATTCGAATTCCGCTGCGATGCTGTCGCTGTCGATCGTGCTGCCAGGATCGGCCGTGAACATCATGTTGTTCGCGCCGGCCGACGCCAGTGCGCGCACGCGTTCGACGATCCGGTGCGCGGCGCGGATGCTGTCGGCGGTCGATGTCGTTGCACGCGCTTCGTCGACGAGATCGTCCGACGCGGCCAGCGTGGCGTCGAGCGACGGCATGCGCTCGACGGAGGACGGCAGTTCTTCCCACAGCGCACGCTCGATGCGCCACACCAATCTGTCGCGCCACGCCATCCGTGGCCACCGGCGGAGCGTGTCGGCGGCCGTCGCCGCGCGCATCCGCCGCAGGAACGTCATCGCGCCGGGATAGATCGCAGCGAGGCAGCCGGCCGCACGCCGGTCGTCGATCGCCTGCGCAATGGCCCGCACCGCGGGCGACGCCAGCGCGGCAATGTCATGGATCGCGACGAAGCGCGCGCGCGCCGCATGGAGGTCGACGAGGCCGGTGATCGCGTCGTCGTCGACGTCGCCGGCGAGCAGCGTGTCGGGCAGCACCAGCAGCTCGCGTTGCGCGACCGGCACGTGGCGCGCGAACCGCACCTCGATGCCGTGCCGTTGCGCGAGCGAGCGGGCCAGCCGGGTCAGGTGGAGCGACCGCGCGTCGTCGTCCCGATCCATCGCGTCAGGCCTCGACGTCGATGTAGTGGCGGATGATGCTGCGGATCAGGTCGGCGTCTTCCGCGCTGACCTTCGCATAGATCGTCGGGCCGGCGGCCGATTCGGGGTCGCCGGTGCGCAGCATCAGCTCGGCCCAGTCGATCAGGCGCCGCGTCGAGAACGCGCTGGCCAGATCCTCGCGGACGAACGCGGCGCGGCAGTCGGCCGCGATCGCCGTGAGCGTGTCGGCCATTGCCCCGGTCATGGCCGTACCGAACGTGCGTTGCAGCACGCGCGCCTCGTCGGAAGGCGGCAGATAGTCGAGGCGGTACACGCGCCAGCGGTCGAGAAACGCCTCGTTCATCACGTTGGCGCCCTGATACAGATGGCGAAACTGCCCCATCGCGCCCACCGCGTTGGCAGTCGCGAACAGCCGGAACGACGGATGCGGGACGACGATCTCGTTGCCTTTTTCCTTCAGCAGCAGGCGTCCGGCCGGTTCGAGCACGGCGGTCAGCACCGCGAGGATCGCCGGTTCCGCGAAGTCGATCTCGTCGACGATGAGCCACAGCCCTTCGCGCATCGCGGTCGGCAGCACGCCGTCGACCCAGATCGTCTCGCCGCCCTTGACGGTCCAGAACCCGACGAAGTCGCCGACCGTCGTCTGCCCGTTCATGTTCGAGCGCAGCACGCCGTGGCCGGCCAGCGCGGCGGCCTGCTCGATGAGGCTCGTTTTGCCCGTGCCGGTGTGGCCGATCAACAGGATGCGCCGGTTCTCGACGATGTCTTCCAGCACGTTCGTCGCGCGCGCGGTGAACAGGTAGGCCGGGTTCAGCGGCGGCACGAGCGGCCCGCCCGGGCCGCGCAGCATCGGCACGCCGCCCACGTGCTCGACGTGCGCTGCGTCGCCGGCTGCCGCCGGTCGCGACGCGTGCGCGCTTCGCAGCGCCTGCATGAAGCGGTCGCGATGGGCGGGCGCCGCGCGGTCGTCTGTTTCACGGCGGACGAAGCCTTCCTGGATCCACTTGTGCAGCTTCGCATCGAGGTTGTCCGCATCCACGACCGTATCGACCGATGTGCTGCCGTCGGGCCGGTGATGCTGGATGCGGTACATGTGCGCGCGTTCGGAGCGGCTGACGATCCATTGCCCGGCGGACGGGTCCGCCAGTTGCCGATAGACGCCGAGTACCGACGGGGCGGAGGGGTTGGAGTCAGCGGGTGCGTTCATGGTGGCGAGCGAGAGTGGGCGGCTGGCGCCGCGTGCCTTCGATGCATCGCGTCGATTGTATATTTTTGCCGTGAGCGACGACATTCGCGCGGGAATCGATTCGCTGAGATTCGGGGTGAAGCAGGCGGCGCGTCGGCCCGCCGGATCAGGTGAGCGCTATCGGTAATGCGCTGCAGCATGGTTTTTCGGCACCGTCGTCACGGCACTAGACCGCTTTTGCCGTACCGATCGCGCCGGCGAAGTTGCGGCTCGTTGGCGTGAGTCGACCACGCCCATGCATGCGAAGGTCGATTGACACCCCGCCTCGCGCTGATCTCCCGGGTTTTTCAGGAAGAGCACCCGTCACGTCGAATCGCGGGCTGTCACAGCTTGATCAATCGGGTGGAATTTCAGTACCGTAGCAGGCTTGATCGCCTGGCTTCCATCGCGTGTCCTGGGGCAGCCCGGCTTGACATCCCATTGCGCGCCGGTCGATGACGCTGGCGAAGGAGTGTTGAACGTGACGGTGACAGGAATGGACGAAGTGGTGATCCGTCGTGCCAGTGCGCTCGATGCCCCGGCCGTGCTGGGTATCTTCGATGACGTAATTGCGTGGTTCGTCGCCATCGGCAACGAGGGGCAATGGGGCCGCGAGCCCTGGTCGACGCAACCCAAGCGGATTGCACTCGTGACCGAAGCCTGTGCGCTGCCCGACGCGTGGGTGGCGGAGGATCAGGAAGGCCGCGTCCTGGGCGCATTGATCCTCGGCGAGTCCATGCCCTACGTGCCGTCCGCGACCGAGCCGGAAATCTATGTGCGCGTGCTGGTTGCGTCGCGCGATGCGCGGGCGCGGGGTGTCGGCCGTCTCCTGATGGCCTTCGCGGATGAGCGCGCCCGGGCGGCCGGGGTGGAGCGCTTGCGGGTGGACTGCTATGGCGGCGGGACCGGCGCGCTGGTGCGTTTCTACGAGTCCTGCGGATACGAACGGATTTCACCCTTCGCCGTGGAAGGGTGGCCGGGGCAGTTGTTGGGGCGTCGTTTGTGACTGTGCATGGCCGAAGCCACGCGGCACGACAGCTATCGGCCGAGCCCGGGAAGGCATGCAGGCGGTCGATGCATGGCTAGCCGGAAACGGTGGGCTGCCCGACGGGATTCCCGTGGGCCGACGATCCGGGATGCGCGGGCGCGGCGTCCACACCATGCGCGACCGGCAGCGCAACCCGCACGTAAAGAAACGCACGCCGCTCGCGATCGGGCAGCACCTGCGGCCCGTAACTGATCGTGACCGTGCCGTCGTGGATCTCCCCCGCCTGAGCGAAACGCCATGCGCGGGGATCGCTGTCGAGCAGGAATTCGGCGCGCGCATACGCATGCGGTTCGAACAGCTCGGGAATCTCCACCGGGCGTCCATCGAGCTTGTCGAGCAATGCTTCGACCACGTTGAAGCCATAGCCGTCGCGCACGATGTCGCAGATGAAGCTGCCCGCGATGCGCGGATTCAGTTCGATCACGTGCGGCACGCCGTCGTGCACGATGCAGTCCAGGTGCACGGGTCCCCAGGTCAATCCGGCGGCCGCCGTGGCGCGCGACCCGACGTCGATCAACGCGCGCAGCGTGCCCGCATCGAGGTCGAGTTCCGACGTATAGCCGCGCTCGAGAAAGCCTGCCCCATGCCGTTTCAGCTTGCGCAGCGCACCGACGTACCGGCCGTCGAAATACTCGACGCAGTATTCGCTCCCGCTCAGGAATTCCTCGATCACGACGCGCTCGGTCGCAAGCGCTTGTGCATCGGCCTGTCCGGCGGCGAGGGCGTCGAGCTGCGCGCGCACTTCGGCGATGTCCTCGCAGCGCCGCACGCCATCGCTCGCCGAGCCTTCCGACGGCTTGACGACGACCGGGAAACGCAACGGGTCGGCTGCGGCCGCGAGCGCCGCCGGCGCCGCCAGCGTGCCCGTGACGAATTGCGCGGCCGGGATGCCGTGCGCGGCGAGCAGCGCTTTCTGGTTCGACTTCGACACCGCGTGCGTGACGTGGCGCGCATCGGGGCCGGGCAGGCCGAGCGCGTCGGCGACCCACGCGGCGGTGCGCGCATAGGTGTCGTGCGCGGTCGTCACGCGCAGCGTGTCGATCTCGTCCGGATAGCGCGTGCGCAGCCAGCCGGCGAGCTGGCCGGCATCGGGTTCGAGATTGATCGTCTCGACGCCCGCCGGAAAGACGCCGTCGAGACGGTGCCCGGGGGCGGTGATCACGGTCACGGCCACTTGCCGCGCAAGCGCACCGCGCACGAGCGCGAGGCTGCTGCCGGTGGCGCGGGCGCCGATCACGATGAGTCGCTTCATGCTGGATCCTTGATCGAAGGCGGAAGAGTGGAACGGCATTGCGTGCCGGCTAGCGCGCACGGCGGCGCAGGCGCTGCGCTTCGAGGCGCGGCAGCAGATGCTGGACGACGCGCGGCAGCGTGTAGATCGGCAACTGCGCGCACGTGAACACGAGCGCCATGGTGGGTGTCGCGGCGAGCCCGAGCGCAGCCCACATCAGGCCGACGTTGCGATTGGCGACGATCAGCGCGACATTGAGCCGCGTGCGGACGTCGCCGGGCGTGAGCCCGTACGCGATGACCTGGAAGCCCGCGTTGACGGCGAACGCGAGTGCGATCGCGGTCAACGCGCGGTGCGGCGCGTCGATGATCGATTGCTGCATGCCGGCCATCGTGCCGAGCGCGAACACCAGCAGCGCGGCGACGACGGTTGCATCGATCGGCGTCGCATAGCGGTCGAGCCGCGAACCGGCGAAGTGCCGTACGAGCAGCGCGACGCCCTCGGCGCTGCCGATCAGCAGTGCGAGCCGCAACGCGAGATTCAGCGGCGAGATCGACACGGCTGCATCGTGGCTGAACCAGGCCGTCAGCAGCGGCGCGGTGAGCGGCACGAACACCATCGACGCGAGGGTTGCGACGAGCGCGACGCTGGCGTCGAGCGACAGCATCCGCGCGATCGTCGACGTGCCGCTCGACGGTGGCGCGCAGTACGCGATCACCAGCGCGACGACCCAGTCGTACGGCATGCCGGCGAGCCGCGCGGCGACGCCGAGCGCGACCGGGCACGCGATCATCGTCACGGCGGGCAGCAGCAGCGACACGGCCGGCCGCCGCGCGACCGCGCGCACCGCACTGGGCTCGACGCGCAGCAGCGTGCCGAGCACGAACAGGAACACCGTGACGGGCATCAGCGGCCGCGCGAGATCCGCGAGCGGCGGCACCAGCAGCCCGAGGCCGACGCCGCACGCGAGCACGGTCGGGCCACGCCGCACCAGCGCGGCGATCAGCGTACGCACGGGCGAGCGTCGGGATGACGGCGGACGGTCGTACGACCACGGCAGGCGGAGAATGGCATGCGGATTCCTCGGAAGCGGGCCGTCGGGCACCGGGTATGCGCAAGGCTAATCCGGATTTTTGGCGAAGTAAAATGATATAAACACAATCAGTAACAAGAGAAAGTGATATGAACATCCCTCTGCTCGAAACCTTCCGGGCCGTCGTGCAGGAAGGCAGCGCGCTGCGCGCGGCCGAACGGCTCGGTTGCACGCAGTCGAACGTCACCGCGCGGCTGCGCCAGCTCGAAGAGTCGCTCGACGCGCCGCTGTTCGACCGCCACGGCAAGCGGCTGGTGCTGAACGACGCCGGGCGCCGGCTGATCCCGTATTGCGACCGCATCCTGCGCCTCGTCGACGAAGCGACGCAGGTGGTACGCGAGACGCCGGTCGCGCGCAGCTTCCGGCTCGGCTCGATGGAAAGCACGGCGGCCACGCGGCTGCCGGCGCTGGCCGCCGCGTTGAAGGAGCGCGATCCGGCGCTCGGCCTCGCGGTGCAGATCGGCAGCGAGCCGGATCTGGCCGATGCGTTGCTGCGCGGCCGGATCGACGCCGCACTCACCGCGCGCGCGGTCGTGCGGCCCGGGTTGCGCTACGCGCCGGCGTTCGCCGAAGAGATGGTGCTGGTGAGCGCGGCCACGGTCACGCGGCGGCAGGTGCTGGCCGACAATACGGTGCGGCTGCTTGCGTTTCACGACGGCTGCCCGTATCGCGCGGTCGCGGAGCACTGGCTGAAGGCGCGCGGCATCGCGATCGAGTCGGTGGCGTCGTTCGGCACGTTCGGCGCGATCCTCGGCTGCGTGGCTGCCGGCATGGGCGTCGCGATCCTGCCGAAGCGGATCACGACCGAGCACGTGGCGCGCAAGGAACTGCGGGCGCACGCGTTCGATGATCTCGACAGTGTGACGACCTATCTCGTTACGTCCGAAGAAGCGCCTGAGTTGCCGGAACTCGATACGGTGCGCGCGGTGCTGGGGCGGCAGGCGGGGGCGCTGCTCGCGCGCTAGCCGGGGAGCGAGGAGCGGGCCGCGTCCGCGAGGTGAGTTGTGAAGCGCCAAGAAGTGGCTTCCGGATGCAGGAAGCCTGGCCATCGATGCAACGCCGCCGATGGCGCGATGAGCGCGATGCGAGCTGGAGTGATGACGCCAGCTCGCCATGGCTCCGATGCGATGGGCCGAGCCCTGGCATGCCGATGCTCTCCCGGCGGCGTGCCACGCCCGCGCGCGAAGATCCTGCCAACGTCACATACGTGCTCGACCGTTCACCGGAAAGCCGCCCTGTGATTTCAGCGAACTCGTCAGAGCCTCGCTGCACGACGCGCAGGACATCACATCAGCATCTCGATCAACGCCATCCTCTCAAAAATGAGAGGGTGATTGTCAGTTTTGTCGATTCCGGAATCAGATCTGAACGGGCATAGTGACGACACTCCCGAGTCGGCGACGAGCCGGATGCACGCGGTCGTAGCGTTTTCCAGGCAGTGACTGCGGTCAGCCAGTACGGCCCTGGCCGCGCGCTCGACAGTCAGGTGATCGACCGGAGGATCCGGATCGCTACGACGGCTTCGTCCCCGCTCCTCCGCCAGAACCGGCGATTTGAGCGAGCGATCGAGACAGCGCGTGGATTCTACCGCACCGGTCATGTTGCATCCGATCTGCGCATCCGCACGTTCGGATTGGCCCACTTTCTTACGAAGGACGCGTCTTGAAAGCCTATGTCATTGACCGAATTGGCGGGCCGGAAGTCCTGCAGCTCCGTGACATTCCGTCCATTTCGCCGAACGCGGATGAGGTGCGCATCCGGGTCCGCGCGTTTGGCCTGAACCGCGTCGAGACTTATCTTCGCGCGGGCAAGATGGGGCCGGTCGATGGCATGCGGGTACCGGGCGTCGAGGCAGTGGGTGAAATCATCGAGGATCCGTCCGGTACGTTCAGGGTCGGCCAGCGCGTTGCAACCGTGATGGGCGGTCTGCAGTTTTCTCGCCGCGGCAGCTATGCCGAAGAAGTGACCGTGTTGCGTACGAGCGTGATCGACCTCGGCAACACTGAAATGCCATGGGAAGAACTTGCGGCGCTGCCGCTGGCCTATCTGACGATCTGGGGCGCGCTGAGTCGCAGCCTGGAGATCGAGATGGGGCAGACACTCCTCGTGCGCGGCGCGACGTCGACAATCGGGCTGGCAGCCGTCACCTACGCGAAGGCGAGTGGGCTTCACGTGATCGCGACGACACGCGCGGCAGCTCACGCGAAGCAGCTTCACATCGCTGGCGCGGACGACGTGATCATCGATGGCGGAAACGTCTCGGACGAAGTCCTTCACCTTCAACCGAAGGGGATCGATGCCGCGCTCGAGGTGGTCGGCGCGTCAACGCTGCGCGATACCGCACGGACGTTGAGACCCTTCGGCGCAGTCACGGTGATCGGGATGCTGGGCGGCCCACCGGTGCTTGAACGATTCAATTTGATGGCGGATCTCCCGCCGGCTGTGCGGCTTGCCTTCTTTCCGGCGCAGTTGCTCGGCTCGGCGGCGCTTCCGCTGGCAGATTCGCCGCTTCGTGCGATCGTCAACGATGTTGCCGCCGATCATCTGCCGTCGCATCTGCAACATGCGTTCGCATTCGATGAGGTGCGCGAAGCGCACGAGTGGATCGAGGGTAACCGTGCACATGGAAAGCTGGTGGTGCGAGTCTGAATGTGTCTGAGTCGGGTGTTGGAACCACAAGCGACGCACCCGCATCTGTCCACGGGTTCAATTTCATACCCAACGATACGGCGAACAAGTTCAAGGCACCGCTGAGCAAATGCCTGATTGCCGCCTTGTGACGAATCCGGAATGACAAGCGAATCCGAGTTGGCAGTCATTCGGCATTCAATGGAGATCGGTCACCGGCTGAAAGGCTGACGGATCACGCGAGTCGGAATGTATGTAAGCGCTATCATCAAGGGAAATCAGTTCGGACTATTGCGCTTTTTGAGTCGCCATCTGACTCCCACGCAGTCGAGCCGGCACGTTGTCGGTCTGCTGAAAACATGGTCCTGATTGCCGGTTCCGTTCGTAAATCCAGGATAGCTCGTGTGATGACTGGAGAACTGATGACGGTCCGGTCGCTGGCCAAATTGCCTGGCGTCAAAGGGTGCACACGACATCATTCAAATGCATCGACGCACATAAGAGGTGTCTTTCGCTTCCCGGCCGGCATTGAATGGACTCGAAAGTTATCCCGTCTCTCTGGCGACTCTGATTGATAGTGAGGTTGACCGGAAGTGTATTAATTGAAATATAAAAAATGGAAGGCGGTATGTAGGGGGGGCTGTTACAAAAAGTGACATTTGTTCAGAAATGGGTTGAATTTATTTGCATAGCATGAGAGTTAATGTTTATGTGACTAATGAAGCTGAATAGATAATGGAATCGTATAGGGAATATCTTCACCGGAAGATGCAACTCGAGCGCGATCTCGATCGAGAGCGACTCAGGATTCTGCAAGTGGTAATCAAGGAGGTCAAGGAGTGTGTCGCGCTTTTCGGAATTACCGAAGCAGATATCTTCGGGAAAGATGCCGATCAGAAGCGGCGTCGAAAGGCCAAATATTGCGATCCGGTAACGGGAAAGACATGGTCCGGAGTGGGTAAGGAACCACTGTGGATCAAGGGGCGAAGCAGAAAGGATTTTGAAATAACTTAAACGTCGTTGCTGGGGTTCGATCTTGTCGGGCGGTAGCCGAGGGCGGTGTCGATTTGCTTTTTTGATCTTCGAGAGAAGGAAGGCTGGCATCGATGTCGGAAAGTTGAAACGCCTGCTGGAATGTTCGATCGATATCAAATCGGAAAGTAGAGACCTATTTTTCCCGTGTGATGATCTGTGCGTATGCATCACTAGCGGATTCGTGGGTGAAAATTTGCAGTGGCGCTGGCGACAGCTGAAATAATTTTGTCGCGAATTTTTTCGAATGTCTATGTGAAATGAAGATTCTTGTGCTTGATGACGATGTGGTTTATTTGGAATATATCAATTTGGTATTGCGGGGCGCTGGTCACGAAGTTCTGATCGCCGAGGATGGTACGCGTGCCATACGTATCCTGGAAAAAGCAAGCGTTGATCTCGTTATCCTGGACTGGATTGTTCCGATGGTGTCCGGACTTGATGTGCTGAGGTGGATTCGCCACAATCTGGGTCCTTTCATTCCGATCATCTTTATAACCAATCGTCAGTTTGATCAACATATTGCAGAGGCATTGAATTCCGGCGCAGACGATTATGTTGTGAAGCCTGTCGGCCGCAACGAGTTGATCGCGAGAGTGGCGGCATTGACGAGGCGTGGTATGCACCTCCGGGAATTTCCGGATATTGTCAGGGTGGGGGATTATATTGTCGACAAAAAAGCGAGGAGTGTGTCATTCCGTGGAAATAAATTTTCGATCACAAGAAAAGAGTTTGATATTGCGGTCGAGTTTTTTGATAATGTTGGAACGATAATATCGCGAGATCATCTGGTTAATATTATTTGGGGGAAGCCGGAAAGTGTGATGTCCCGATCGCTGGATACTCATGTCTATCGACTGAGGAATAAACTGTCTCTCTCTTCTGAAAATGGATTGTTGTTGAAGTCTGTATACATGATCGGATATCGTCTGGAAGTGGTGTGAAATTGATCGCTGCCCGGTCTGGCGGCTGCGATTTAATTTATCGATCGTTCCGGATGCTCAGCATTGCAGGCGACGAAAATTCGGCTCTGCAGTCTTGATTCTTCAATATCACTCTATTGGTGATTGTTCCAGGCTGAACACAGGCGTTGCTGTGTACCAAGCGCTGCATGAGTATCAGTGAAGCTTCCAGGGATTCCGTTTTAAGAATGTGCGCGAGAAATGCGGTGAGCAATTCATCGATTTTCCATGACGGCTTGTTTCCAGAAAGGCGGCGTTGCCCGCACATGTGATGCGATTTCAGCCACCCTCTGGCGTACAAAAAATCAAATTCGCTGCAAATCGATTCCGGGTAGGTTTCCGCTTCCCATATTGACGCTCCATTCGCTTAATCGATGCGTCCCGAACAAGAGCGAATCTTGATACCGGGGAATGTTGACGGCTCCCATCAAGGCAACCAGTCGCATGAGCCGTACGGTCGGCACACCGGTAATATGAGCTCGATCCGATGTCAGGCTTGCCTCGAGATTTGCCAGGGCGTAATGCCATGCGCGGGGTTGAGCGTTTGTCATGCCGGGCTCCGGGAGGGGCGGCGCGTCACGCGTCGCGATAGAGGGTGGCGATCGCGTCCGTATAAGCGGCGACGTTCTCGGGGTTGTAGATGCTGACGGAGCTGAGCACGTGCTTCGACTGCTCGCGGTACGCCTCCAGGTTCGCATCGTGCTCGGCGAATGCCTGCAGCAGCGCGCGGCCGCCGGCCTGGCAGTCGAAGTCCGGATAGAAATACCCGGCCTTGCCGAGGAACGGCGAGTTGTGGATCAGCGGGTAGTCGCCGTACAGCAGCTCGTAGTACAGGTAGTTCTGCGCGTTTTCCCACGTGTGCGACACCACTGCGTCACCGTACGCGGCCATGAACTCGTACACCGCGTAGCGGCTCTCGAACGTCGTGATCCCGTGGTTCACGATGTCGAGGCTCTTCGCGAAGTGGACGAACGTCGCATGTTCCTTCAGGTGCAGCGTGTTGCACACGCGCACGAACTCGATGAAATCGGGCTTGGCCCGATACGCTTCCTCGGCCACCAGCATCGGGATGACGCTCGTCTTCACCATGCAGATGTTCGGCTCGAACATCGTCACGCGCCAGCGCGGCTTGCCGGGCTCATAGCCGAACGACAGCCCGGCGCCGAGCGTCGCGCGCGCCTTGTCGAACAGCATCGGGTGCCAGATGTGCGGGACGATCATGACGGGCGCGCGCAGGCCCGTCTGGTAATAGTGCAGGCACGAGCGCTCGAATTCGGGAATCGTCCACACGGCGTCGTACGGCGCGCCCGAGAACAGGAAACCCGACGGCTTGTTGAACATCGCGCGTTCGATGTCGATCACGTAGTCGTTGCCGACCCGCATCGTGACGGCCTTGCCGCCGCGCTCGCGGAACGCGCGCAGGTAGTCCGCGCCGAACTGCGCGCTCATTTCGATCAGCACGTCGCAGCGCTGCAGCGCTTCGTCCATCGACAGCAGCGGCACGTCCCATTCGCCGAGCATCATCTGCGGATCGGCGACCTGTTCGCCGCCGTTCACCATCACGGCTTCCGCGACGAGCGGCGACTGGCGCAGCAGCAGGATCAGCAGCAGGCAGTTCTGGAAGATGCCGTTTTCCCACAGCGACTGGCCGGCGCCGCGCACGAACAGCGACACGCCGACGACGAGCGGGCGATTCTTTCTGCACAATTGCCGAGCATTCATTTTTAACGGAATACTTTCAATATCGATAATGTTTCAATTTATTCATGTGTAGAGTGCAAAATATCGGTACCGCATATTCGGCCAAATTTTATAAATGCTCTCATTAATTTATAAGATTGACTGGATTCGATATTTCGCTTTCCAAGCACAACCGCCAACTGCTTCCGTAGCCCGTCGGCGACGGCCGAGCGCTTGCCGTAAACAGCGCTGGCAATGCCGGCAGCGTACGCAAGCTGTACGCTATCTCGGTCATCAGGGCTTGTATATTTGTCGATTAGCGCATGGGCGCGAGATTCAAAATGCTGCATGAGAATTTCAATTCTCCCTCCTCTGCCATCGCAGATGTCATGCGAGTTGCATAATTGATCGATGCATTCTAGGAACACCGTCTCTATTTCGACGCATATCTCATCTGGTTTTATCGACTGAGGGGAGGGCATTATCGGCGCTTTCATCGAACAAGATCCCGACATACGTGCCTCGGGTTCAGGCGACCAGACGCGAGACAAACGCGTCGAGGTTCGCGGGGTTGTCGATCGAGACCGACTGCAGCAGCCGGCCGGCCTTCGCGCGGTAGTCGTCGAGGCGTTCGTCATGATGCAGCCACGCGTCGAGCAGCGCCCGGCCGCCTGCCGCGGAATCGAAGTCCGGGTAGTAATAGCCGGCGTCGCCGATCAGCGTCGAGTTGTGGATCAGCGGATAGCCGCCGTACAGCACGTCGTAATACAGATAGTTCTGCCCGTTTTCCCAGTGGTGCGACACGACGGCGTCGGCATGGCGCGCCATGAAGCCCGGCAGGTCGAGGCGCGGCTCGAAGGTCGCCTTGTGCTGGCGCACGAGATCGAGACTGTTCGCGAAGTGCACGAAGGTCGGATGCTCCTTCATGTGCAACGCGTTCACGACGAACATGTGTTGAACCGCGTCCGGACGCGCACGATAGAACTCGTCGCACGCGAGCATCGGGTAGTGGCAGGACTTGGCGACCGAGATGTTCGGTTCGAGCATCGCCAGGTGCCACGGGCGGCGGCCGGGCCGATAGCCGAACGTCGCGCCTTCCGCGGCGAGCGCGGCGATGCGGCGGTCGAGGAAGTACGGCGACCAGATATGCGGCATCAGGTGTACCGGCGCGCGCAGGATGGTCTGCAGCATCGGCGCGGCCGTCTTGTCGTATTGCGGCAGCAGCCACACTTCGTCGAACGGTGCACCGTTGAAGACGTGCCCCGACGGTTTGCCGAAGATCGGGGTTTCGCACAGGCCGGCATACACGTGCCCACAGAAGAACGCGGCGATTTTCTTGCCGAGCGCCTTCATGTGCCAGAGCCATTCGACCGGCAGCTGCGCGCCCATTTCAATCACGACGTCGACTTCGTGCGTGACGTCGGAGGGCTTCACGAGCGGGATGTCGAGGCCGTCGAGTTCGAGGCCGGCCGGCAGCGCGCAGGCGTCGCCGCCGTTCAGGAAGTAGACGGGGCCGACGCGATCCGAGCGCTTGAGCATCATCGCGAGGAACGCGATGTTCTGGTGTATGCCGTTTTCCCAGATCGCCTGGCCGTCGCGCGCAAACAGCGAGATGCCGACGGCCGGCCGTTGCTTGCGGGTGCCGCCCGAGGCGGCTTCATTGATGTCCGTCACCGGTTGGTTTCCTCTGCGGCGTCGTGCGCTCAGCCGGACCTCGGGTGCCGGGCACGGAAGTCGGCACGCCGTGAATGATCTTGGTTTCGTTCGCGCCGGCATTGCCCGCGCGCCATGCGATGCAGAGCGCGCGCGGCGTTGCGTCCAGCCGGCTGTTCAGCGCTGCAGTGTGATATCGACGCGGCGGTTGCTGGTGCGGCCCTCGGCCGTTTCGTTCGACGCAACCGGGTCGGCCTTGCCGCGTCCCGTGACCGTCAGCGTTTCCGCCTTCAGCCCGTGCGACTTCAGGTACCCGGCGACGGCTTCGGCGCGGCGCTTCGACAGCGCAAGGTTGTACTGATCGCCGCCGACCGAGTCGGTATAGCCGGTGACCGTGACCTGCGAGTACGTGCGGTCATCGCGTTCGCCGAGCAGCTTGTCGAGCGACGCGCGGGCGGTCGGCGCGAGCGTGGCTTGGCCGGTCGCGAACAGCGCGTCGCCAGAGAGGTTCACGTGCTCGACGGGTGCGGGCGCCGGCTGGGCTGCCGGCGCGGGAGCGGCTGCTGCGGGTTCGACCGGTGCAGCACCGCACTGGAATATCAGCGACGAGGGGTTGGAGTTGTCGCGCAGCGTGCGGACTGAGTCGACGACGCGCACCGGCTGGTCGCCGCAGATCTTGCGGGCGGGCTTCATGCAGGTTTGCGAGCCGGACAGCAGGCCGCCGCAGTCGACCCGGAAGGTCCGCACGCCGTCGCGCGGCTGCAGTTCGGAAGCGCTGTAGGTCGGGCCGGATGCGGTCGAGCACGCGGCGAGGGCCGTTGCGGAAAACGCGAGCGCAAGAGCGAGTTTGTTCACGGTTACATCCTCAATGGTTGGTTTGAGTGAAGCCCGCCACGCGTGTCGCGGCGGGCTCGATTCAGGCTTGTCGCGATTGGATGCCGTCGGCTTCCGTCATGACCTGATCGTCGTACATACGACCCGATCGCGATATTCGGCGCTCCCGGGCGACGGAAACTGGACCGTGCCCGGGTAGCGTGATCAGTGGCTTACCACTGGTAGGAGATCCCGCCGCCGTAGGTGCTGCTGGAGCCGCTGATCCCCACCCCCAGCTTGGCCTTGACGGCGTCACTGAAACGGATGGACACACCAAGTGCGGTTGCTGCGTATCCCTGATAGGTACCGGCGCCAACGCCGACCGCGATCGTCTTCCCGGGATCGACTTCCGGAATCATGGTCAACGCAGTTGCCGCAGCGACACCCGAATACGCACGGCGAGCCACTTCATTGACGCTCGACTGGACACCCCACAATTGATTCATGTTTGCGGCGTCCGTGCCGTTGATCCCTGGCGCGACGTTCGTCAGGCGACGTTCGTTGCCCGGCGACCCGAAGGAGACGGTGTTCGGCTGTGAAGCGATCGAACCCGCACCGATCGCGACGGAATTCGGTGCGCTTGCCACGCTGCCTTGTCCCACCGCGGTCGTATTGGTGCCTGATGCGGTCGAACCCTGGCCAAGTGCCGTCGAATTGCTGCCGGTCGCCGATGCAGCCTGACCGTCCGCCTTCGAGTTGGTACCCGATGCGACGGCGCCTTGACCTTGGGCGGTCGAGTTTTGCCCCGATGCCGTTGCGCCTTGGCCTTGAGCGGTCGAGTTCTGACCCGAAGCCGTTGAGCCTTGGCCTTGGGCGGTCGAGTTCTGCCCCGATGCCGTTGAGCCTTGGCCTTGGGCGGTCGAGTTCTGACCCGATGCCGTTGAGCCTTGGCCTTGGGTGGTCGAGTTTTGACCCGATGCCGTTGAGCCTTGGCCTTCGGCGGTCGAGTTTTGTCCCGATGCCGATGCGCCTTGGCCTACTGCAGTCGACTGAGTGCCCGATGCTGTTGCGTCTTGGCCGACGGCCGTCGAACTGGCTGCTGCCGATGCGCCTGAACCGAGCGACGTGCTGCCATCTGTCGTCTGGGTCTTGATCGCCGTCAGCGGCGCGACCGCAGTCGAAAGCGATGTCAGTGTGGCGTCTGTCGAGGACAAACCGGTCGAGAGAGACGCGACGCTGCTGCTCGTCGTGCTCAATCCGGTCGACAAGGACGACACATTGCTGTTCGTCGAACTGAGGCCCGTCGAGGTCGAGGTGGAGAGCGACGTAATGGCACTCGTGGCCGAAGACAGGCTCGTCGACGTGGAGGTCGAGAGCGATGCGACACTGCTGGTGGTCGAACTCAGGCCAGTGGACAACGAGCCGACGCTGGACGACGTGGAGGTCGACAGCGACGAGACCGTGCTGTTGGTCGACGACAGGCTTGCCGAGGTCGACGTGGACAGCGACGCGACGTTGCTGTTGGTCGAGCTCAGGCCAGTGGACAACGAGCCGACGCTGGACGACGTGGAGGTCGACAGCGACGTGACCGCACTGTTGGTCGACGACAGGCTTGCCGAGGTCGACGTGGACAGCGACGCGACGTTGCTGTTGGTCGAACTCAGGCCGGTGGACAACGAGCCGACGCTGGACGACGTGGAGGTCGAGAGCGACGTGACTGCGCTGTTGGTCGACGACAGGCCGGTGGAGGCCGAAGTCGAGAGCGACGTGACGGTGCTATCGGTGGAGCTCAGGCCGGTGGACAGCGAGCTGACGCTGGACGACGTCGAGGTCGACAGCGACGAGACTGTGCTGTTGGTCGACGAGAGGCCAGTCGAGGTCGAAGTCGAGAGCGACGCGACGGTGCTGTCAGTCGAGCTCAAGCCGGTGGACAGCGAGCTGACGCTGGACGACGTCGAGGTCGAGAGCGACGCGACGGTGCTGTCAGTCGAGCTCAAGCCGGTGGACAACGAGCTGACGCTGGACGAGGTCGAGGTCGACAGCGATGTGATCGCGCTGTTAGCGGAGGACAGGCCAGTCGAGGTCGAAGTCGAGAGCGACGTGACGGTGCTGTCGGTCGAGCTCAGTCCAGTGGACAGCGAGCTGACGCTGGACGAGGTCGAGGTCGACAGCGACGAGACCGTGCTGTTGGTCGACGAGAGGCCAGTCGAGGTCGAAGTCGAGAGCGACGCGACGGTGCTGTCAGT
The DNA here is from genome assembly GCF_902499335.1 of Burkholderia lata. Taxonomy (GTDB): domain Bacteria; phylum Pseudomonadota; class Gammaproteobacteria; order Burkholderiales; family Burkholderiaceae; genus Burkholderia; species Burkholderia lata_B. The sequence continues at coordinate 76,129 of NZ_CABVQK010000003.1, forward strand.
CGAGCTCAAGCCGGTGGACAGCGAGCTGACGCTGGACGAGGTCGAGGTCGACAGCGACGAGACCGTGCTGTTGGTCGACGACAAACCAGTCGAGGTCGAAGTCGAGAGTGACGCGACGGTGCTGTCGGTCGAGCTCAGGCCGGTGGACAATGAGTTGACGCTGGACGACGTCGAGGTCGACAGCGACGTGACCGTGCTGTTGGTCGACGACAGGCCAGTCGAAGTCGAAGTCGAGAGCGACGCGACGGTGCTGTCGGTCGAACTCAAGCCAGTGGACAGTGAGTTGACGCTGGACGACGTCGAGGTCGACAGCGATGTGATCGCGCTGTTAGCCGAGGACAGGCCAGTCGAAGTCGAAGTCGAGAGCGACGTGACGGTGCTATCGGTCGAGCTCAGGCCAGTGGACAGCGAGCTGACGCTGGACGAGGTCGAGGTCGACAGTGACGTGACCGTGCTGTCGGTCGACGAGAGGCCGGTGGACAGCGAGCCGACGCTGGAAGACGTCGACGTCGACAGCGAAGCGAGGCTGCTGTTGGTCGAGCTCAGGGCAGTCGACACCGAGGAGACAGTCGAAAGGCCGGTCGACAAAGACGACAGGCCGTTCGTGAGCGAAGTCGACAGTGAAACGACGGTCGAAATCCCGGTCGACAGCGACGTCAACGTTGTCGATGTCGAGGTGGACAGCGAGTCGACTGCGAGATTCGTCGCATTCAGTTGCGATCCGTTGACCGCATCCGTGCTGGTCGACGTGATCGAACCTGCCGCTACATTCGTAATCGTGCGTTCCGAACCCGACGATCCGACGCTCACGGTCGACGTGGGGCTCGTGCCTGCAAAGCTGTAGGTTATCCCTCCGATCGTTGCGCTCGTTGTCGCAACCGCAGCGGACGTGACGGAATTCGAGCCCAATGCGACGGAGTTGGCGTTCGAGGCGATCGCGCCAACGCCAAGCGCCGTGGAACCCGTTCCGGAGGCCGTCGATGTGGCTCCGACTGCTGTCGCATTAGCTGCCGATGCTACAGACAGCGAACCGAGTGCCGACGCGTATGCGCCAGTTGCGTTCGACAGATAGCCGATAGCCGTGGCAGGCTTAAAGTTGGTGGCTAAAAGAAACCCCGAGCTCGAAATGGCCCCAGCGCCAATAGCAGTGTCGCCATATCCGGTCGCGTAGGCTGGGGCTGGGATTGGTATGAGTGAACCGAGTGAGGTTGATGCAATTCCTGATACCAATTGCGCCTGGCTCGACTGCGCCCCGAGCAGAAGTGACAGGGCGACCAATGGCACCAACGCCTTGCTATTCTTCTTTCCGCGAGCAGCGTCATTTTCAGAAGCCGCGACCCATGCACCAAGCGCGTCATTCCAAATGGTTTTGTAACACCTATTCATTAGTACCCCCTACGGCATTGGCCGGGCGTGTGGTGTGAGAAATTTTTACAATGAAGAGGCGATGAAAACCGAATGAGAATGGATGGTTTTCAGATCGAATGGCCTCGATCGGATTGTGGTTTTCGGGGTCTGCTTGAAATCTGAACAACTGTCACGAATGTGATAAATATTGAACGGTCGATGAGCGGTCAAACGTCTGATGAAAATGAACTAAAACGCTTGTTTGGATATTTATAGAGAGAGCATTTTTTGCCGTAAGCGGGCAGGTTCGTGTAACGCAGGGGGCGCATGTTTCTCGAGTTCGCGCGGGTGCGCCGAGCGGCCATGCTTGTTCAGATATCGGGGAGAGGCGACGTGCGGCCGGCACACCGCACAGAGTCATGTTGAGCGCAGCGTCGCGTCCGCGAGCAGGGCAATCCGGATCGCAATGGCGAAGCCACCGGGCATTTTGCGCAATTTCATGACGGTCGGGCCGCACGCATGCGAATCTTCGTGAAACGGATGATTCGTATTCTGAGACGGAGTGCGGAAACCTATTCTCCAAATGTGACAGTTGTTCAGATTTGTCGACGCTTCGTCACGTCATTATTGTGCGAATAATCAAGAGTAATCGGCGTTGCAATTAAATGAGCTAGACAAATGCTTTGTATGAAAGCGCAATGCTCACGCTCGAAGCAGCGAACCGGCGGCACGGACGCTTTCCTCGTGCTTTGGTCATTCCTCGCGGGTTGATCCGCTTTGTGCGGCGGGTTGGGTCGCCGCGCTTTTTTTCCTCCGAATGCTCGATCGCGTGTCGCGTTCGAGCATTTTTCTTGCAGTGACTTGAATCGCTGCATTTTTTTATTCTGAAGGACGGCAATCATGCAATCCACGGTCTATCGAATTCTGGTTGCTACGGCATTCGCTTGGCAACTGTCGATACCGGCTCACGCGGAAACGACTGTCAACGGAACACCGATCACAGACGCGGAAGTCAATGCTGTATTGCAAGCGTCGAAGCAAACGGATACGCCGCAAATCCGGCAAGCGATCAAGAATCAATTGATTGCGCGCGTGGTGATCCAGCAGGCGGCCGAGCGGGCGAGCTACGGCAACAAGCCGGAGGTTCAGGCTGCGGAACGCATGGCGAAGTCCAATGCCGAAGTGCAGCTGTATCTGAAGGACAACGTCAGGCCTGCGCCGGTGTCCGATACGCAGGTCAAGGCACGTTACGACGAGGTCGTCGGATTACTTGGCAAGGACGAGGTCAAGCCGCGCATCATCGTGACGCGGGACGCAGCGACAGCGGCAATTGTGCTGACACGGCTGAAGTCCGGACAGTCGTTCGAATCACTCGCGCAACAGTACAGCCAGGCACCGACTGGTGCTGCCGGTGGCGAGTTGCCGTGGATCAGTTTCAAAACGCCGCCCACTGAACAGGATACTCAAGGATTGCCGCTTGCTGTCGCACAGGCGATGGCCCGATTGCCGGCCGGCGGAGTGACGCCTGAAGCGATTCGGCTGGGGAGTGACGCGAATGGCCCGCGAGCGATCGTAAAGATCGATGCGAAGCGCCCGACTCGGGTGCCGTCATTCGACGCAGCGCAGGGGGAGATCCGGCAGCAGCTGCAAGCACTCGCGCTCCAGAAAGCGACTGCCGATTTCGTGGGCGGATTGGTGAAGGATGCGAAGATTGAACAGTAAATGCGGGATGCAGGCCACGCTCAAATTCGAAAGGCCGATGTGGATCTGAATGCTGTCGAGATGTTCGTGAGCGTCGTGCAGGCGGGCAGCCTGTCGGCGGCAGCCACGCGTACCGGTATCCCGCTTCCCACGTTGAGCCGTCGAATCCGGGCGCTCGAAAGCGAACTGGCCGTGCAGTTGCTGGAACGATCGGTGCGCGGCACGAGATTGACCGATGCCGGCGTGCGGCTCTACGAACTTGCCAGCCGCGGCATCGAAGCACTGGTCGAGGCACGGGAATCGGTGGTGGGTGCCCAGCACGAATTGAAAGGGTTCTTGCGGCTGTCGTTGCCACCGACGTTCGAAATCTGGTGGGCGCTGCTGGACGAGTTTCAGGCGCGATACCCGGGCATTCGCCTGTTCGTTTACACGACCGAGCGCCGCGTCGATCTGATCCTCGACGGCATCGATGTCGTATTGCGGGTCGGTGCCATCGAACAGGAGTCGATGGTGGCACGCAAGATCGCCACCTATCGGCATCGGCTTGTTGCGAGCCCCGCATTGCTGGAACGTCACGGCCGGCCGGTTACACCGGATGATTTGCACGGCCTGCCGTGTGCGACCTGGGGGCGCGGCGCGTACGCCCCGCCTGTCTGGCAACTTGGCGACACGAAGTTTCATCCGCGGCCGGTGCTGTCGACCAACGATTACTCGCATCTGCGCAACTGCGTGCTCAATGGGCAGGTCGTGACTGAGCTCCCGCCTTTTCTGGCGGTGGACGATCTGCGTGCAGGTCGACTGATACCGGTGCTGGACGACTATCCGTTCCCTCCTGTTGATGTGAATTTGCTGTTTCCGTCGCATCGATATCCGTCATCGATCGTAAGGACCTATCTGGATTTTTGCCAGGCGTACTGGGACACGAAGCTAGGTAGCATCGCATAGGGGGCACGTCGAAACCTCACGCTTTGAGGTATGGATGTCGCATCCCGTACCGTCGGTGAAGTGGGTATTCTGATGGGCGTTCATCCGGCCGGGTTCCCGGAAGGTCGGTGGCTTCCGGTTCCCGGATTCGGCCTGGACGAACCATCGATACAACCTGCTGAAGCTGCTCGGCTACGCCGGCACAACCGCCCGTTCATCCGCGAAGAAATCGGCCTCGATCTCGCGGATGCGCTGGCAATCCTCGAGCAAGCGTTCGAACGTCGGGCTGTAGAGGCCGACGGTGCCGAGCGCCGTCTGCAGGTCGGTCGTCACGCGCAGCGTGTCGCCCACCTTCGCCCATTGCTTGAGCCCGACGAACGACGGCAGCGCCTGGATCGCCTGCCACGTGAAGTCCTGCCGGAGCACGCCGTTGCGCGACGACAGCAGCAGCACGTGCCCGCAATAGCCGCGAAAATCCGTCGGCGTGGTGGCGTCGCCGAACAGCCGCTCCGGATGCAGCACGGCCTCGACGGCAGCCGACACATGATTCTCGCCGCTGACCGCGCTTGTCAGCCGCGGATCGAGGCTGCCGTGCAGCCGCGCGTTCAGCTCGACGATCGTCGGGCCCTCGGCCGTATCGAACAGCTCGAGATGGGTCGGCCCGAATCGCACGTCGAGCGCGTCGAGCACGGCGGCCGCGTAGTCGAGCAGCGGCGCGTAGCGCGGATCGGCGTGATTCAGCACCAGCATCTTGTCGAGCCGCGGCGCATGCGTGCGGTCGCGGTGCACTTCCCACAGGCTGACGACCCGATGGCGGCCTTCGAACGACACCGAATCGACGATGTATTCCTGCCCCTCCGAATAGCTCTGGATCACGATGTCGTCGTTCGGCTGGTTGTACAGCGAACGGGTGGCCAGCACGTCGCGCGCGGCGGCCTCGACCTGGTCGAGCGTCCGGCAGATCTTCACGCCGGTCACGCCCGCGCTGCGCGCCGGCTTCACCACGAGCGGCAGCTTGCCGTACGCGCGAGCCCATTCGAGCGCGTCGTCGACCGACGTACTGTGGAAGTGGGCCGGCGCGCGCAGGCCGGCCTGGCGGATACGCTCGTTCATCGCATACTTGTCGCGCCGCGCGGCCGAGGTCGCGAGCGGATTGCGAGTGGGCACGTCGAGCCGCTCGGCCAGCGTGTCGGCCAGTTCCAGCGCCGCATCGAGGCCGTGCAGCACCGCGCCGATGCGCAGGTCGCTCAGTTGCGCAAGCGTCGCATCGATATCGCCGCGATGCTGGACCTGGCGGATATAGTCGGACGGGACGAACTGGTTCCGGTAGATTTCCGGCAGGTCGGGGTCGCTGATCACGTGCGCGCAACGGATGCCGTAGGCGCGGAACGCGGGCGCCAGATAGGCGGCTGTCGACGCGCCGTCGACGATCAGGACGGTATCGATGAAACGATGCGGCATGGATTCCTCGCTGGGCTATGGGATCGGTTGAAGGGGGGAGGCACTCAGGCCCGCGGGCCGGTATCGGGCGCATCGCCGGGCCAGCGCGCGGCCAGCACGATGCAGAGGGCGACGAGCGCGGCCGCGACGGCGAACCCGCGCGCCGCGCCGGCCACGATCGCCGCGCCCTGGCCCGCGACCAGCGCGCCGAGCGCCGCGACACCGACGGCTGCGCCCACCTGGCGAGCGGTATTGAGGATCGCCGACGCGGTGGCCGAGCGGCCGGCCTCGACGCTGCCGAGCATCGTCGACGTCAGTGCGGGAATCGCGATGCCGCCGCCGATCGCCATCGCCGCGAGCCCCGGTGCCAATAGTGCATACGGCGTGTGCGCGCCGAGCGTCTGCCACAGCCACACGTAGCCCGCGAGCGACACGGCGAGGCCGACGATGACGGTCGCGCGGAATCCATGGCGGACGGCGAGACGCGCGCTCGCGATGTTGGCGAGCATGATGATCGTGAGCGGCGCGAGCGCGAGCCCCGACTCGGTCGCGGTGAAGCCGCGTGCGTTCTGGAAATAGAGGCTCAGCGAGAAGATCAGCCCGTAGAACGCGGCATTCGTGACCGCGCCGATCGCGAGCACGCCCGGCACGCGCGCGATCCGGAAGAATGCGAGCTGCAGCATCGGCGCGGCCACGCGCCGCTCGATCGCGACGAACAGCGCACCGAGCACGACCGACGCGGCCAGCGCGCCGGCCGCATACGGATCGCCAACCCCCTGCGCGCCGGCCCGGATGATCCCGCCCGTCAGCAGTGCGAGCACGAGCACCGCGACGATCTGGCCGGCCGGATCGAACAGCCGCGTGCGCGCGGCGGCCGAATCACGCACATGGCGCAACGTGAGCCACAGGCCGGCCGCGCAGATCGGCAGATTGATGAAGAAGATCGCGCGCCAGCCGAGCGAATCGATCAGCAGGCCGCCGAGCGTCGGCCCGGCCGCGCTGATCGCGCCGCCCGTCGCGCTCCACCACGCGACGGCCCGCACGCGTGCGGCGGCATCGTTTGCGCAAGCATGGGTGATGAGCGCGAGCGACGTGGGCAGGATCATCGCGGCGCCGACGCCCTGCGCGACACGCGCGGCGATCAGCGCGGCCAGCGACGGCGCGAGCGCGCAGCCGAGCGATGCCAGCAGGAACAGCGCGAGGCCGTACGCGAACAGGCGGCGGCTGCCGAAGCGGTCGGCCAGCGTGCCGGACGTCAGCAGCAGCGCGGCGAACGACAGCGTGTACGCATCGACGATCCATTGCAGCCCGTGGACGCTCGATCCGAATGAATGGCCGAGGCTCGGAATCGCGACGTTGACCACGGTCACGTCGAGCTGGACGATCGCGAAGCCGAGGCTCGCGGCCGCGACGGTCGGGAAGATCGCGCGCAGCGACGTGCGGTGCGACGGCGCGCCGGCGGTCAGCGTGCGGTCGAGTGCCGGAGCGCGATCGCTCATCGCATCCTCCGCGCCGCGTGGCGGGTGGGGCGGCACGCAGCCAACGGCGCGTCGTTTCCGGGCGAACTGCGCAGCAGGTGGAATCGGTTCATCTAACGGGGTTCCGTAGGGCGGAGGAAGGGCGCCGGCTGCCGATCGACGGCCGGCGCATCGTCGAATCCGACAGCAAACTAGCATCGACCCGTTAGCGAATACAAATAATAACCAGCGATTTTTTAACAACCATTCGTGTTAAGCGATGGTGCGAACGGCGCGGCCCGCCGCCGGCCGCGTTGCTGAACTTATATCTAAAATTTTTGTTTGCAATCGAATTAATATCATTTCTCAATGCAATGACGGTCTCCTAGTCTTGTCGAGCGCTGCGCCCCGAGGACGGCAACGCGCGGCGGTAGTGCCATACCGCTTATCGACCCCCGATCTTTATACGAGAGACCTATGACCTATCTCGCAGATGAACGCATCGTTTTGACGGCAGCGGAGTCCAGTCACATCCGGAAGACGCTCGGCGCACTGGCCTATGATCCGGCCGGCGGCGCGGGCTACATCAGCGCGGTGCGCAAGCTTGCCTACAACGCGTTTCCCGACCGGGTCGTCGACGCGTTCGACCGCGCGAAGGCGCCAACCGCCGATGCGCACGGCTCGATCGAGATCGACAACCTGCCGATCGACGACGACGTGAAGGGCAGCCCGAGATTCGAGGAAACCGGCCGCTCGTTCAAGGCCGGCGTGCTGAGCGAGAACGTGCTGGTTGCCCTGAGCACGCTGGCCGGCGAGCCGTATTCGATTGCGCACGAAGGCCGCGAGCTCGTGAACAACCTCACGCCGCACAAGGCGACCGCGCGCGACTATACGGGCCTCGGCTCGGAGGTCGAGCTCGATTTTCATATCGAGAATGCCGCGCAGGCGCACATGCCGGAAGGCGATACGTCGCCGTTCGCGTTGCTGCTGCTCGGCGTGCGCAGCGAAGCCGGCGGCGGCCCGTACACGCGGCTCGCCGATGCGCGCCGCGCGCTGCAGCTGCTGTCGCCGGAGGATATCGCGCAGCTCTACGGCGAGCACTACATCATCCGCGTGCCGTACCGGTGGCGCGGCGCGGCGCCGACGCCGCGCGACAACACCGACCTGAGCGCCGTGCTGTCGGGGCCGCTCGATGCGCCGCGCGTGACGGTCGCGTTCTATCCGGACATGGTGCTGGCGGTCAATACGCGCGCGCAGGAGGCGCTGGCCAACCTGTATCGCGCGGTGCGCGAGGTGTCGTTCGGCGTGCAGGTGCAGCCGGGCAAACTGGTGCTGATCAACAACCATTTCACGCTGCATTCGCGCGACCGTTTCGATCCGCAATACGACGAGAACGATCGTGCATTCCGCTGGGTGCAGCGCGTGTTCGTCGCGCGCAGCCTGTGGAACTTCCGCGCGTTCACGCCGCTGCAGGCGCGCGTGTTCGATCCGAAGGCGCTGTATGCGGGCGAGTCACAAGCGGCGCGCCCGTCGCCGGTCGCACAGCCGGTGACGCAACGCGCGGCCGCGGCCGAACTCGAAGCGACGCCCGCCTGAGCGGGCCGGGAACGCCAGGCGGAGACGGACGGTGAAAATCGTTCGCCCCGCCCGCGTTCGGCACATGTGTCATCGAACAGCAAGGAATCCACAAGACATGAGAAGAACAGCATTTCCCGTTGTGCGCGTCGTCCGTGTGCTGGCCGCCGTCCTGATCGGCGGCAGCGTTGCCGCGCAGGCCGCGACGTTCGACCTGAGCCCCGAGCAGCCCGGCCGGCAGCGCGGCACCGTGAACCCGGCGGTCGAGCAGGCGTTGCCGGCCGGCTTCCGGTTTGCCGAGGCGAACACGCTGACGATCGGCATCGCGCCGAACCTGCCGCCGCTCAGCACCTATGCGACCGATGCGCGAACGGTGGTGGGCTTCGATCCCGATCTCGCGCAGCTTGTCGCGGACAGCATCGGCCGCAAGCTGAAGATCGTGCCGCTTTCGTGGGCCGACTGGCCGCTCGCGTTGCAGTCCGGCAAGGTCGACGCGGTGATCTCGAACGTGACCGTGACGGAGCAGCGCAAGGAGAAATTCGACTTCTCGACCTACCGGAAGGATCAGCTCGGCTTCTACGTGAAGAACGGCAGCCGGATTGCCGCGATCCGCGAGCCGAAGGACGTCGCCGGGCTGCGCGTCGTGACCGATTCGGGCACGAACCAGGAAAAGATCCTGCTCGAGTGGAACCGGCAGAACGTCGCGGGCGGCCTCGCGCCGGTCGAGATCCAGTATTACGCGGACGCGGCGGAGCGCTGGGTCGCGCTGCAGTCGGGGCGCGTCGACACGATCTTCAGCGTGAATTCGATGCTCGCGTACCAGGCGTCGCTGCGCGGCGATGCGAAGCTGATCGGCACCGTGAGCGGCGGCTGGCCGCGCACCGCTGATATCGCGATCACGACGCGCAAGGGCAGCGGCCTCGCCGATCCGCTGACGGTCGCGATCAATGCGCTGATCGCGAACGGCAGCTACCGGAAGGTGCTCGGCCGCTGGAGCCTCGACGCCGAGGCGATCGACCGGTCGCAGACCAACCCGCCGGGGCTGCCGCGCACCTGATCCGCCCGCATGCCGGTCGCCGTGACGCTCAGGTGATCGGCCACTGCAGGATCACGATCCCGTCGTTGTAGTCGGTATCGGCGCCGTCCTCGGCACCGAACCAGCCGAGCCAGACCGTGTCGCCCGCGGACAACGGCGCGAGGCGCGCATCGGTCGCGGATTTCCTGCCGTTGGCGGACGCGTCGATCCGGATCTTGCCGCCCTTCGAGTTCAGCGTGAACAGCCTGACGTCATCCTCGCTGTTGCCCGCGAACGACGCGGCCGGTTCCGGCGCATCGTCGATGAAGAGTTTCAGGTCCTGCCGGTCGGCGGCATTCGCGTAGAAGATCGCCTTGAACACGGTATTCGGCGGCAGCGTGAAGTTGCCGTTGCGATCCGACGATGGCCTGAAACCGGGGTGCTTCGTGTCCGGCTGGCCAGCGGCGATCTGGATCGACGTTTCCCAGCGGAAATACCCGGATACGGTGCCGTCGCGGTCGAACACGGCGAAATCAGCCGTACACGTGGTGGCGCCCGTTGCCAGCACGTCGCTGCGCCAGTAGTGGTCCTTCATCGGCCGGCACGGCGGATGCAGCAGGTCGTCGGCATCCGGCACCGGCGTGGCCGCATCGCGCACTTCGAGTTCGATCGGCGCGACGATGCCCGCATCCTTCAACGCGAACCGGACGAACAACACGCTTACCTCGGCGCGCAGTGCCAGCGCGGTTTCGCGCAGGTGCAGCTGGTCGCCCGGCATCAGGCCGGCAAAGAGGCGGCTGTCGTTGTGGCCGAGCTGAGCGGCATCGCCGGGGCTCACCACATAGAGGTGGCGGCCGTCGATCACGGTCGGCGCGCCGGGGTCCCGGCTCGCCTCGGGGTAGGTCGACAGCAGCGTGACGGCGTCGACGATCACCAGCACATCGCAACGAACACCAGGCATGAGCGCTTCCTCCGCAACAAGTGGATGACGCGGGCAGCCGCCGCGCGGCCGCCCGCCTGCCGCGATCAGTTATGGATCGAGATGAACGGATCCCAGGAGAAGCAACCCTGGATCTGGCAGTTGCGATCGATGATCTGGAACTGGAAGTGGTAGGTCACGCGGCCGACCTTCAGACATTCCGACGACCAGTAGTAGTTTGCGACCTTCTGGCAGGTCGGCACCTCGGGCTTGCTGGTGTTCGGCACCGGAATCGACGCTTCCGCGACGCGCGGCGTCGGCGTCGAGATCAGTTCGTTGCCGACGTTGCCGATGAACTTGTAGAACACCACCTGGTTCTCGAAGCCCAGCGACAGGCTCGTTTCACGCCAGCGGATCAGGTCGCCGACCTGTGCCTTCAGGTCGAGTTCGCCACCGGCCTGCCCGGAGATCACGTTGTCCTGGTTGGTCACCATATAGACATAGCGCCAATCGATCAGCGTCGGCGCAGCCGGATTCTTGCTGGGATTCGGATATTTTTTGAGAATGGTTTCGGTATCGAAAGAGACGAGCACATCGGTGACGCGTGACATAGAAGCTCCCGTTTGAATGAATGGGACTTGTTGTTGCGCGAATTTCTTCGCGCGTCCGCCATCGCCTTGTCCTGTAAGGCTTTGTGCCTGTCTCGGCACGTGCAGGCGTGATGGCCGATGCAGGTTATCCCGTTCGATTAATTCTGGAAGCTGTAAAAGTAAACAGGGTATTTAATATTATTTCAGGTGGTAATTTTAAATTCGGAATCAATCGAATCGATGCGTTACATAAATATAACGACATTGAATCTGTTAAACGAATGGCGGACTATTTTCGGGAACAGCGAGGCGGGGGAGGGATCGCTTACCGGTAGGTCCAGAGCCGATGCAGTACGAACGTCGTCGGCGGAATCAGCAGCGCGATCGCGACGATGCTCATCCCGCGGGACACGTCGAGCGCTTCGGCCGCCCGCGCGAGCAGCAGCGTTTCGACGAAGCCGGCCAGCGTGACCGCGAGAAAGCGCACCATGTTGCGAGTGCGCACCGTCGACGAAAAGCTCCACAGCGTATTCGCGAGATACGAGAACGCGGTTGCACAGAGGAATGCGATCGCGTTCGCGGTCACGAGCGTCGCATCGAACTGCGCGAACAGCGCCGCCGCGACCAGCGTGTGAATTGCGGTCGAGCAGAGCCCGGACACGCCGAAGCGCACGAGCCGGGTGCGCTCGGCATAAAGCAGGTCGATCATGGCCGTCGGCATGTCAGCGTTCGCCGACCCGCGCGCGGGTCGCCTGCACGCGCCGGCGGGCGATCTGGCGGCGCGCATCGCGCGCGACCGGGAGTTCGATCACCTTGCCGTGCGCCTGGTAGCGGCGGCGGATCAGGTAGACGGGCCGTTGCTTGGACTCGTCGTAGATCCGCCCGATGTATTCGCCGACGACCCCGATCCCGATGAGCTCGATGCCGCCGATGAACAGCGTGACCGAGATCAGCGACGCGTAGCCGAGCACCGGGTTGCCGAACAGCAGCGTGCGGAAGATGATGAACGAGCCGTACAGGAACGCGAGCGCGGCGATGCCGACGCCGATGTAGGTCCAGCTGCGCAGCGGCACGGTGCTGAAGCTCGTGATGCCTTCCAGCGCGAAATTCCACAGCTTCCAGCCGGAGAACTTCGAGTGCCCGGCGCTGCGCGGGTCACGCTGGTATTCGACGATCACGGTCCGGTAACCGACCCACGCGAACAGCCCCTTCATGAAGCGATGCCGTTCGGGCAGGTTGCGCAGCGCGTTCACGACCTTGCGGTCCATCAGCCGGAAATCGCCGACGTTTTCCGGCAGTTTCACGTCCGACAGCATGTTGTGCACGCGATAGTAGATCGCGGCCGCCGTGCGCTTCGCGAACGAGTCGCACGCGCGATTGCTGCGCTTCGCGGCGACGACTTCCGCGCCGTCGCGCCAGTGTTCGATCATCACGGGAATCAGGCTCGGCGGATCCTGCAGGTCGGCGTCGAGCGGGATCACCGCGTCGCCGAGGGCCTCGTCGAGGCCGGCCGTGAGCGCGGCTTCCTTGCCGAAGTTGCGGGTGAGATCGATCACGCGCACGCGCCGCTCGCCGGTGCTGATCCGGATCAGCCGCTCGAGCGTGTCGTCGCGGCTGCCGTCGTTCACGCAGACGATCTCGAAACGGATCGCGTCGATGGACGTCATCAGCGGAATCACGACGTCGAAGAAGCGCTCGACGGCCTCGCCTTCGTTATAGAACGGCACGACCAGCGAGATGAGCGGTGTATAGAGTGGTTCCCGCATGATGATTCCCCTTGTGATGTCGCTTCACCGATGCGCGCCGATGGTCGGTCGGCCGGTGCGGCGCATTTCGTACGCCGGGCGGTGGTGCGACCGGGCCGGATGCACGAAGCCGGTCTCGGTCGAGTTGTCGCGTGCGTCGGGCATCGACGGCACGTCGTGTCTTTCCTGTGCGATCCGGCTGACGAGCAGCCCGAGCGACGCCAGCGTGACGAGCGGCATGAACTGGAACGACAGATGCGGCACGACCCCGAGGCCCGCGAGCGGCATCAGCCACAGCAGCATCAGCCATTCGCGATCGAAGCGCCGCCAGCCGTGCGTCCACGCGTAGCGCGCGTACCATGCGATCACGATGCCGTACCAGGTCAGGTCGTAGTCGTACAGGTAGGGGCTGACGAGCAGGCAGGCGCAGACGAGGGTCGCGGCGCGCAGCGCATAGGCGCACGCGCCGCGCCACGCGTAGACGACGGCGATGGCAGCGGTCGCGACCGACAGCAGCTGGAGGCCGTTCGCGACGATCGCGGGCCAGCCGGCCATCGTTGCGAGCGCGAACACCGACGGCATGCGCACGAGCTTGGCCTGGCCGGTGCCGACGATCGCGTAGACGTTGTCGATCACATGCGCGAACGTGAGCCACGGGCCGAACCCGAACGCGAGTGTCGTGAGCGCGACGCTACAGGCGATCGTCGCGGCCCATGCGGCCAGTGCGCGCCATTGACCCGCGCACAGCAGCGCGAGCGGGAACAGCACCGCGAGCTGCGGCTTCATCGTCAGCAAGCCGAAGCAGATCCCGGCGTACACGGGGCGGCGGTTCAGCACGAGCAGGCCGGCACCGGCGAGCAACGCGGTGAAGAGGCTGGTCTGTCCGACGATCACCGTGAGGAACGCGCCGGGGAACGCGAGCGCGCACAGCCACGCGGCATCGCGCTGCACGATCGCGCGGATCGTCGCCGCGAACAGCACATACGTGATCCCGAGCCACAGCACGAGCGCCAGCGTGTACGGCAGCCAGCCGAGCGGCAGCACGAGCAGCAGCATGGAGGGCGGATAGAGCCACGGCAGCGTGCCGTCCGCGAGATTCATCGTCGGGATCGCAAGCTTCTGGACCGCGAACAGCGCGGGAAAATGCCATGCGTCGGCCGCATGCCCGTGCGCGGCGAGCCACGCGGCGCTCCAGATCGGCGAGAAATCCTGCGACAGCGGTTGCAGCGCGCCGTTGTGCGACAGGAACACGCGGATCACGTAGATGCAGATGAACAGCAGCTCGGTCACCAGCGCGGCGCCCGCATAGAGGCGCACGCGCTCGCGATTGAGCCAGTGCGGGTAGCGGCGCGGGCCCGCGATCGGGAGTTCCGGATGCACGTCGGCGTCCGGGTGCGCGTGGCGCGCAAAAGGTGACGATCTCATCGTGCGCTCCGGGACTCGAGCGCCGTGCGGCGCACGACGACGAACAGCACCGCGAGCAGCACGAGCGGCCCGATCTGCGGCAGCTTCATCAGCCGGTTGAACATCTCGAAGATCGGCAGCAGCCACGCAAGCACGATGATGCCCTGATCGCCAGGCCGCCAGCCTTTGTCGAGGCCGTGCGCGATCAGGCAGAAGATCGCGATGCCGAGCCACGTCAGTTCGTAGTTCCACAGATACGGTGTGGTCAGCAGCGTCGCGACGGCCAGCACCGCGCCGCGCAGGCGCATGTCCTGCGTGCGGCGCCACACGTCGACGGCCGAGGCGATCGAGAGCAGCGCGATCGCCGCTTGCGCGGCCAGCGCGGTTGCCACCGGCATGCCCGCGAGCCGCAATGCGGCGAACGGCGTCGGCGACGCGAGCCAGTACGACGGGAGCATGAAATGCTGGTCGCGCACCGTCGACAGTGTCTGACTGAGCCCGTGCAACGCGCCGGGGCCGGCCAGTGCGATGCCGGCGGCCGCGAACAGCAACGCGGTGATCGCGGCCGCCGCGAACGTGCGCCACGCACGTGCCGCGATCAGCACGAACGGGAACACCACGGCCAGTTGCGGCTTGATCGCGAGCAAGCCGATCAGCACGCCGGCGACGACCGGACGCTTGCCGAGCAGATGCAGCGCGAGCGCGGCGACGCCGGCGGTCAGGACGCTGTTCTGGCCGAACAGCGCGGCCATGCATACGGCTGAATACGCGACCACGACGAGCGCCGCGGCGCGCGGCACGGGAAGATACGCGCGCAATCCCGACAACCGCGAGACGGCGAACGCATAGCATAAAAGACTGCCCGCGAAAAAGAGGAAATATGCGGGCAGGAAAGGCACAAGGGCAACCGGAGCGATGAACAGCAACATCGTCGGCGGATAGAGCCAGGGAAGCGGCCGGTGCTGCAGATACGCACCGAAGTGCGCGAACTCGGCCTGCAGGAATGAAGAGGAGTCGTAGACCGATGCGGCATGGCCTTGCAACACCAGGTGCGATGCGGTCCAGAAGACCGAGAAATCGACGCCGGGGCGCGCGATAGCGCTCGACGTGAAGCCGTTCGTCACGATGCCCCAGGTAACCAGCAACGCGGCGAAGAGCATCAGCATGATGCAGCTGTACGGAATGATCCGGTCGGCCGTCAGCCATTGAACGCGGCGTATTGCACGCCCGCGCATTTCGCGATTGGCGGTGTACATGATTCCCCGTATTTAGTGGTGGCTGCCTGGTCAGTCTCAGCCGTTTCGTGTTCTGGTGCCTGCGGATCCAAACGCTCTGAAATGGCGTTATCCGGTGAGTTCATTGTTGAAGAAAAAATCGCGCATTGCAAACCACCTGCTGAAAGCCGGAATCCGGATTAGCCGAAGAGGCAGGTGAAAACCGCGTTTTCAGGTATGAGAAATAGACACGGCCGGTTCTTGTGTTTCTGTCTTGAAACATTCTGTCATTTTGACCAGTTCGGCACCCCGCCGATCGCGTGGGCCGCGAGTGGCTTCGGGCGTTCGGGAAAGTCCCAAGTAAAAATTTATGATCCTTGGCGCAGCGCGGCGGCGGGCGTTCAGGCTTGCAACGCTTGCGGACCAAACATATATCAATTTTGAAACATTTCGCGTTTCGCGCCCTTGGCCGGGAAACTCAGGCATCGCTGGAACCCTTGCTGCGTATGGATTTGGTCCAAGGTGGCCTGCTCTTTGCGTAAGCGTTGGCACGGCAGTCGACGATGTGACGACCGGGCGGTTCCGGCAGGAGAAACAGGGAACCAGCTTCGGAATCACGGGCGGAAAGAAGGGCCGGAGCGCGTCGGGGAACACGCAGCTCCAGGTCGATCAACCGCGCAAGCGTTCGTCGAGTGACCCATGAGACCCGGTTTCGTCAGGGCAATAAGAAATTGGCATAGCCGTAAATGGGGAATAAAAATGAAAGACCACAGCACATCACGGTTCGCAAACCGGATTAAAAAAACATTGCAGATTATCCGGGAGTTTATTTCCCGTTCAACTGGATTCCATGCGTCGAATGGCAGCCGTGCCGTTCAGGTCGATCTGATTGCCCGGATTATCCGGCCGGTCGCACCGTACACGCCTCTCTCGCTCACTGCGTCACTGATACCCGTTCGCACGGACAGGGGTGTGCATCCCCGCTCCCGCAGCTGAGCGTCGCGTTCCGATTTTTCGAGTAGTGCCGGTGGTGCCCACCCCCGACGTCCTGACCGACGAAGGGAATTTCATAGCAGTCCGAAAGGAGAGTGTCCATGTCAAGAATCATCGAAAAGATCGCGTGGTTCATCCAGGACCAGGACGGTGTGACGGCCATCGAATACGGCCTGATCGCTGCACTGATCGCGATCGGCATCGTCGTTGCGTTGACGACGGTCGGTACGGATCTGAAGACCGTGTTCAGTACGGTCGCCGCGGATCTGGACTCGATAGTAGCGGGCTTCTGATGGATGGTACGGCAAGCGAATCATTCAACTCGTTTGTCTGCACCACACGGCATTAACGACATTCCTCGACGTATCGATGCACGGTCATTCGACCAGCCGGCACGCGAGGACCATGAAATTCACCACGCAAGGAGATCATCATGTCCAAGTTCATTCAACAAGCCAGCCGTTTCGTTCGTGACGAAGACGGCGTGACCGCCATCGAATACGGCCTGATCGCCGCACTGATCGCAGTCGGCATCATCCTCGCGCTGTCGACGATCGGGAAGGACCTCAAGACCGTTTTCAGCACGATCGCGGCCGATCTGGATTCGGCGGTAGCCGGCATCTGATGGACCGTGCCGCGGACGGCTCGGCCGGTGCAGCGCTCGAGCCGTCCCCGGTCTTCTGATCAACCTGGAACCGGAGACCATCATGCAAGCCAAGGTGCGTGTCGTACGCAACTGGATCGGCGACGAGCAGGGCGTGACGTCGATCGAATACGCGTTGCTCGGGGCCATGTTCGCCGTCGCGGTGCTGGGCAGCGTCGTCACCCTGAAAGGCTCGCTTGCCGGCACGTACGAGGTGATCGCAACGGCCGTCACGGCCGCCGTGGCCACCGCGCTGGCGATGGTTTCCTGATCCACCGATTCGATCCACGAGGTTCGCCATGCTACCCGTTGCGCTGCCTTACCCGGTTCCGTTGTGCGTGACGCTGCTCGCGGTCGCCGCGGCCAGCACGGACATCGCGACCCGCCGTATTCCGAACCGCCTCGTGCTGATCGGCCTGGCCGGTGCGCTGGTTGCCCAGTGCATGTTGCATGGCGTCCTGGCTGGCGCACTCGGATGGCTCGCCGGCGCCGCGACCGGCTTCGGCCTGCTGTTGCCGTTCTACCTGTTGCGCGGCATGGCGGCCGGCGACGTGAAGCTGATGCTCGCGATCGGCGCGTGGGTCGGCGCGGAAATGACGTTTTTCATCGTGCTGGCCACCTTCCTGGCCGGCGGGATCGGCGCCATCGCCTACGCGCTGCTGCGCGGGCGGATGCGCCAGATGTGGGCGAACGTGCGTGCGTTGATCACGCGGCGTTCGCAAGGCGCGAGCGCCGAGGCCGCCGGCGGCCCCGTCGAAATCGCATCGGTCGGCACGCTGCCGTACGGCGTGGCGATCGCGGCCGGCACGCTGGGCATGCTGTTCGTGTCGTGCGCATAGCGCGACGCATCCGAAACGAGGACGCAACGATCATGAACACGAATCACACCGAACCGAGACGCGACGCACAGGTGGCACGCCTGCCCGATCCGTTGCCGTCGCGGGAAGCGCATACGAAGCTGGGCGCGCAGCTGCCGACGGCGCCGCGCTCGCTCGAGGAAACCGGGTTGAGCATGACGTTCGTCGCCGGCCTCGTGCTGAAGTCGACGCTGATGCTTGGCCGCCCGTCGTACGGCGACCTGGTCGAACGGCACTGCCTGCCGCTCGCGGTGCTCGACGACGTCTTTGCATTCCTGGTGCGCGAGCATCTCGTCGAGCTCACCCATCGCGGCGCGACCGATCTCGACGTGACGTTCCGCCTGACCGACGCGGGCCGCGTGCTCGCGCTGGAGGAACGCTCGCGCAGCGGCTACAGCGGGCCCGCGCCGGTGACGCTCGACGCCTATATCGAGTGCCTGAACGTGCATTCGGTGCGCAAGCTGCACATCAGCCAGAACGAAGTGTGGGCGGCATTCGAAGGCATCGTGATCGACACGTCGCTGCTCGATGCGGCGGCTGCCGCGCTGAACGCGGGCCGCCCGCTGCTGATCTACGGCCCGGCCGGCAGCGGCAAGACCTTCCTCGCCGAGCGGCTCGGTTCGCTGATGCGCGGCCGCGTGCCGGTGCCGCATGCGATCTGCGCGGCCGGCGAAGTGATCCAGATCTACGACCCGCTCGTCCATGTGGACGCGCAAGCCCAGTCCGGCGGCCAGTCGGTCGATCGCCGCTGGCGCCTGTGCAAGCGGCCGGTCGTGATGTCCGGTGGTGAACTGACGCTCGACGAGCTCGAACTGCGCCGCGACGAGGCCGCCGGTTTCTACCAGGCGCCCCCGCACATGAAAGCGAACATGGGCATGTACGTCGTCGACGATCTCGGCCGCCAGCGCGTCGAGCCGCGCGACCTGCTCAATCGCTGGCTGCGCCCGCTCGATCGCGGCGTCGATTACCTGACGCTCGAATCCGGCAACCGCTTCGTGATGCCGTTCGACGTCTGGCCGGTGTTCTCGAGCAACCTGTCGCCGGAGCAGTTCTGCGACGACGCATTCCTGCGCCGCCTCGGCTCGAAGCTGCACGTCGGCGCGATGTCGATCGACGACTACCGCCAGGTGTACAACGCGGCCTGCGCATCGCTCGGACTCGTATCGGCGACCGATGCGTTCGATTTCCTGCTGCATCGGCTGCACCTGCCGACCGGCAAGGCATTTCTCGCATGCTTTCCGGCGGACCTGTTGCGCCTCGTGGCCGCCGGCGCGCGTTATCGCGGCGATCCGCCCGAGGTAACGCACGACGCGCTGTACGACGCGTGGGCGAGTTACTTCGGCGCAGCGCCTGAACGGGACGGCAGCCATCCGTCGCCCGTCGAGCGCGGTGGCCGTACGTTCGTTACCGGTTGAGCGGTTTCTTTCACGATTCGTCGAGGAGCATTGCCATGAAAAACAGTCGAGCGGTCATGATGCTGGTCGTCGCGATGGTCGCGGGTCTTGCCGCGGTCGTGTTCGCGTCCCACTGGCTGGTGCAGACATCCACGAGTTCGGTCACGCCGGTCGCGGTGGCCAACACCGACCTGAACCTGGGCGAACCGCTCGGGCCGAACCAGATCCACATGGTCAGCTGGCCGTCGGGCAGCGTGCCCACCGGCGCGTTCACCGATACGAAGGTGCTCGAAGGGCGCGTCGTGCGCACCAGCCTGGCACGCGGCGAGCCGGTGATCGAGTCGAAGCTCGCGCCGGTCGGCACGAAGGGCGGGCTGTCCGCGGTCATCGCCGACGGCAGCCGCGCGATCACGGTGCGCGTGAACGACGTGGTCGGCGTCGCGGGCTTCGCGCTGCCGGGCAACTACGTCGACGTCATCGTCAACACGCAGGAACAACAGGGCAAGACCGACGGGCAGAGCATCTCGAAGATCGTGCTCGAGCACATCCTCGTGCTCGCCGTCGCGCAGCAGGTCAGCCGCGACGACACGGCGCCGAAGGTCGTCAACGCGGTGACGCTGGAAGTCACGCCCGACCAGGCCGAACGGCTCGACCTCGCACGCAGCGTCGGCACGCTGTCGCTCGTGCTGCGCAACCAGGTCGACCAGAAGACGCTGAACACCGACGGCGCGACCAAGCTGACGCTGCTCGGCAAGGAGCCCGCACCCGAAGCGCCGCCGGCACCGGTCCGTGTGAAGACGGTACGCGTGCATGTCGCATCGCACGCGGCGCCGGAAGTACGGCGCGACTGCGTCGGCGTGCTGACGGGCGTGAAGGGCAGCGTCGAGTGTTTCTGAATCGGTTCATTGAAGTCACATAAACGGCCGCCTGCAACGCGCGGCGGCCCTGGAAGTCGATAACCGGCACGGCGCCGGTCTCTCGGGGGATCAGACGAAATGAAGATCAAACCGCAATGCACAGGTACCGGCCCGCTGCGCACGCGCGTGGCACGGGGCACGATGATGGCCGCAATCCTCTGTTCTGGATGGCTGACCGTTTATGGCGCACTCGCGCAGGAAGGCGTCGAGTCGGCGGTGCTGACGAAGGGCGGCGCCAGCGCGCCGGCCGCGGTCGGCAAGGGGCCGATGCAGATGACGATCAGCATGGCGCCGGTCGCGGCCGCCGCGCCCGCCGCATCGGCGGGGCCGCTGCGCGGGCCGAACTGCGTCGGCGCGGTGCGCGAATCGACCAGCGTCAGCGTGCCGCTCGGCAAGTCGCTGCTGGTGCCGATGCCGGAGCCGGTCCGCAATCGGACGATCGGCAATCCGGCCGTCGCGCAGGCCACGATGGTGTCGCCGCAGACGCTGTACATCCTCGGGCTCTCGGTCGGCACGACCAACATGATCGTGCAGGGCAAGAGCGGTGCATGCCGCGTGATCGACGTCGCGGTCGGCGCGGATGCCGGCGGCCTGCAGGCGTCGCTGATGCAGCTGATGCCGAACGAGCGCGACATCCATGTGTCGACCGCCGCTGGCACGATCGTGCTGGCCGGTACCGTGTCGAGCTCGATGGCCGCCCAGCAGGCCGTGCAGATCGCCCATGCGTACGGTGACAGCGCGAGCGATCCGGCGGGCGGCGGCAAGGCGGGTGGCGGGGTGCTCAACATGCTGAACGTCACGTCGCCGCAGCAGGTGATGCTCGAGGTGAAGGTGGCCGAGGTGTCGAAGACGCTGATCAACCAGATGGGCAGCGCGCTCAACATCCAGGGCGGGTTCGGTTCGTGGAGCGGCGCGCTGGTCAGCAACTTGCTCGCGGGCGTCG
This sequence comes from Burkholderia lata, assembly GCF_902499335.1. Lineage (GTDB taxonomy): Bacteria > Pseudomonadota > Gammaproteobacteria > Burkholderiales > Burkholderiaceae > Burkholderia > Burkholderia lata_B. The sequence continues at coordinate 97,207 of NZ_CABVQK010000003.1, forward strand.
CAACCGGGATCGCCTTCAGCAAGGCGAACAACAAGCCGTTCAACCTCGCGGCCGACGCGCAGAACACCGACAACCTGGTCAAGATCCTCGCGGAGCCGAATCTCGTGACGATCAGCGGCCAGGAAGCGACGTTCCTCGCCGGCGGCAAGATCTTCATCCCGATCCCGCAAAGCAGCGGCAACGGCACGTCGTCGATCACGCTGCAGGAAGAGGAATTCGGCGTCGCGCTGAAGTTCACGCCGACCGTGCTGGGTAATGGCCGGATCAGCTTGAAGGTCGCGCCGGAGGTGTCGGAGCTGTCGCAGACGGGTGTCACGCTGAGCGCGACCAACATCGGCGGCACGTCGATCCTGCCGCTGATCACGACGCGGCGCGCATCGACGACGGTCCAGATGGGCGACGGCGAAACGTTCGCGATCGGCGGGCTGATCAAGGACAACGGGACCGGTGCGCTGAAGGCGCTCCCGGGTGTCGGCGAAATTCCGGTGCTCGGCGCGCTGCTCCGCAGTACGTCGTTCCAGCAGGACCGCACCGAACTGATCTTCGTGATCACGCCGCACCTGGTGAAACCGCTGCAGACCGCCGACGTGCCGCTGCCGACCGACAGCTTCACGAAGCCGAACGAAGTCGACGTGTATGCGACGGGCAACATGGAAGGCCGCGGTGGCCTCCGCAAGCACGGCGCACAACCGGCGAACGGCGCGGCAGCTGCACCGCAGACTCCGGCCCAGGCGCCGGCCCCCGCACCGGCACCGGCACCGCAATCGGAAGCGCCCGCCGGCCCGGCCGCCGCGCTGCCCGCGCCGCGCGCACCGCAGGGCTCGGACGCACAGCCGCCGGTACCGGCCGAACCGCAGAAGACGCCCGCGCCGGTGGCGGCCGCCACGCCGCAGCACGACGTGGCAAGCGCAGCAAACGCGGCCCGCGTCGCGCGTATCGAAGCCGCCGCCGCGCGCCTCGCGGCGACCGGCCCCGACACGCCGGCCCAGCCGGCGGGGCAGCCGAAGCGCCGGACTCCGGCGGCGGCCCAGGCGCAGGTCGTGCGCGTGAGCGCGGCACCTGAATCCACCGATCGTTGAAGCTATCCAAGGGGAAGCTCATGAACTCCGCCTACCTCGTAATCGTGCGCCGCGTGGCGCTTGCCGCACCGCTCGCGTTCGCGCTTGCCGGCTGCATGTCGTCGACCCCGGTGTGGGACACCCGCTTCGGCGATTCGGTCCGCGCCGTGACCCAGGCCCAGATCATCGACCCGCATGCCGCCGAACACGCGGCCTCGGCGTCGGCGCCGGGCGTCGACGGCGGTGCCGCCGCGGCCGCACTCGACAACTACGACAAGTCGTTCAAGCAAACCGTGCCGCCCGCCAATGCATTCGTGATCGGCATCGGCAAGGCCACCCAGTAACGACGGCACGCTCAGGGAGAACGCCATGAACAGCGCAGCTCGCCATCCGAAAGTCATGCGTCGCAGCCTGCATCGCCAGCGCGGTGCCGTCGCGATCATCGTCGGTCTCGCATTGGCGGTGATGATCGGGTTCGTCGGACTCGCGCTGGATCTCGGCAAGCTGTACGTCACGCGCAGCGAACTGCAGAACAGCGCCGATGCCTGCGCGCTGTCGGCTGCGCGTGACCTGACTTCGGCCATCAGCCTGTCGGTGGCCGAAGCGGACGGTATCGCCGCCGGCCACCTGAACTTCGTGTTTTTCCAGAACAAGTCGGTGCAGATGTCGACGAACGCGAACGTCACGTTCAGCGACTCGTTGACCAACCCGTTCCTGGCGAAGAACTCGGTCACGACGCCGGCGAACATCAAGTACGTGCAGTGCACCGCGACGCTGAGCAACATCGCGCACTGGTTCATCGAGGTGCTGAACGTGCTGCCGGGCACGAAGCTCGCGAACGCGGCGGAAGTGTCGGCCAACGCGATTGCCACCGTCGGCGGCGGGCAGACGACTTGCGCGATCCCGGTGTTCGTATGCCGTACGACGGGCTCGCCGTCGTATAACGTCGGCGACTGGATCACGTCGCCGTCCGGGTCGTCATCGACCTACGGGCCGGGCAACTTCGGCTGGGCGGCACTCGACGGTTCGACGAACGAAACCACGCTGGCCGGCGAGCTGTCGGGCAACACCTGCAACATCACGAGCCCGCCGGACCTCAGCACCACGGGCCTGAAGTCGGCGTCGCTGCGCGCCTGGAATACGCGCTTCGGTATCTATACGAACGGCGCGAACGGCTCGAGCGGCCAGCCCGACTTCACCGGCTACGCGTATGTCGGGCCGAACTACGGGCCGCCGGGAACGGCGGGCATCAAGGGCGATGCCTACACGCAGTTCGTCACCGATCGCACGACCTTCAAGGCCTACCAGGGCGATGGCGCGCCGCCTTCGGGCAGCGGGATCTCGACCAACGGCACGGTGACGGCGAGCAACTACCAGACCTACGGCGGCGACCGCCGCGTCGCGCTCGCGCCGGAGGGCGACTGCTCGACGCTGAAGGGCAACAGCGGCAAGGTGCATGTCACGCAATGGGATTGCGTGCTGATGCTCGATCCGCTTCCGTTCAGCGCAGGCAGCGGCGCGGTCCTCGCGCACCTCGAATACCTCGGCTCGTCGGTCTCCGGCAACAACCCGTGCGCGACGCACGGCTTGCCCGGCAGCGGCAGCGCGTCCGGGACCCAGGTCCCGATGCTCGTTCAATAGCGGAGAAAGGATCATGAAAAAGCCCCCGTTTCGCCGTTCGCGCACCCGTGGCGCCGTCGCCGTCGAGTTCGCGCTCGTGCTGATGCCGATGATCATGCTCGCAACCGGTGTGGCGGAGTTCGGCCGCGCGATCTACCAGTTCGAGACGCTGACCAAGGCGACGCGCGATGCGGCGCGCTACCTGTCGGTCTGGTTGCCGACCGACGCCGCGTATCCGGCCTCGCAGGCGCAGTGCCTCGTCGTCTACGGCAGCACGACGTGCGGCGCCGCCGGCACCGAGCTGGTGCCGGGGCTCACGACGTCGATGGTGACGATCTGCGACGCGCAGCGCACGACCGGCTGCGGCGACGCGTCCGACCCGTCGCAGTTCGCGAGCCTGCCGACCTACGACTCGAACAACAACGCGGCGAGCGGCACGGCGACGGGCGCGATCAACGTCGTCGAGGTGAAGATCAAGGGCTACAAGTACCAGCCGATCCCCGCGTTCCCGGGGCTGCCGTCGATCACCTTCAACAACATCGTCACCGTGATGAGGCAAGTGTCATGAGCGCGCGCCACGTCCCCCTGTCACGCCGGCGCACGCAGCGCGGCGCCGCGATCGTCGAGTTCGCGCTGATCGCGTCGGTCCTGATCATGCTGCTGATCGGCATCTTCGAGTTCGGCCGCGTGCTGTTCTATTGGAGCACCGCCAGCGAGGCCGTGCGGCTGGGCGCACGCACGGCGGTGGTCTGCGACGTCAATGCGGCCGGCGTCGTGAAGCGGGTGCGATCGCTGCTGCCGCTGCTGTCGAACGCGAACGTATCGGTGAACTACTCGCCCGCAAGCTGTGACGTGAATTCGTGCGCGTTCGTGACGGTCAGCGTCACGAACGTCACGGTCAAGACGATGATCCCGTTCGTGAACGTCTCGGTGACGATGCCGCCGTTCACGACGACGCTGCCGCGCGAAAGCCTGACGTCGTCGACCGGCGGCGCCAACTGCAATTGATCGAACAGACGAGGTACACGAAATGATCAACATCCTCGTAGCTTCCGACGACACCGCGCGGCTCACGCAGATCGCGCGCCTCGTTGCCGACTGCGGACGCTATCGCGCGACGCGCGCAACCGGCCGGCCGTCGCAGATCGAGCACCGCAGCGACGGGCTCGACGCATTCGACATCCTGCTGGTCGACGGTACGTCGCTCGAACCGTCCGAACTGTCGGCGATCGAGCGCATCTGCCGCGCGCACGCTGGCCTGACCTGCATTCTCGTGACCGCGGATACATCGCCGCACATGCTGCTCGACGCGATGCGCGCAGGCGCGCGCGACGTGCTGCAATGGCCGCTCGATCCGCAGGCGCTCGGCAACGCGCTCGAACGGGCGGCCGCGCAAAGCACGCGGCGCGACACCGACGATACGCGGATCGTGTCGTTCATGTCGTGCAAGGGCGGGGCCGGCACGAGCTTCGCGGCCAGCAACATCGCGTTCGAGATCGCCGAAGGCTTCAAGCGCCGCGTGCTGCTGATCGACCTGAACCAGCAGTTCGCCGACGCGGCGTTCCTCGTCAGCGACGAAACCCCGCCGTCGACACTGCCGCAGCTTTGCGCGCAGATCGAGCGGCTCGACAGCGCGTTTCTCGACGCGAGCGTCGCGCACGTGACGGAGAACTTTCACGTGCTCGCGGGCGCGGGCGACCCGGTCAAGGCGGCCGAGATGCGCGAGGACGCGCTCGAATGGATCCTGGGCGTCGCCGCGCCGCGCTACGACTTCGTGATCTTCGACATCGGCGTCTGCATCAATCCGCTGTCGATGGTCGCGCTGGATCGCAGCGACCAGATCCAGCTCGTGATGCAGCCCGCGATGCCGCACGTGCGCGCCGGCCGCCGGCTGCTGGAGATCCTCGTGTCGCTCGGCTACTCGACCGACCAGATGCGGCTGATCGTGAACCGCGCGACGCGCGCGAGCGACCGCACCCGCACCGCGCTCGAGGAAGTGCTCGGCCTGCACGCGGCCTGCACGATTCCCGACGATGCCGACACCGTGCTCGAAGCGATCAACCAGGGCCATCCGGTGTCGCGGCTCGCCCGAGGTACCGCGGTCGTGCGTGCGTTGCAGGGGTGCGCGAAACAACTCGTCGAAGGCGAAGTGCGTGCGGGGCACAGCGCGGCGAGCAGCGAACCGCTGATGTCCAGGCTTTTCGGCCGCAAGGCCACGCCGAAGCTCAAGTCCATGTAACTCATTCGGGGAACCATCATGTCATTGCGCGAACAGATGTCCTTGCACCGGGCCCAGCCGCTGGCGGTGGGCAGCGAGCCGGCCGGTCCGGCACATTCGTCGGTGCGCGACGCATACCAGAAGCTGCGCCGCGAAATCCACCTGGCCGTGCTCGAACGCGTCGAGCTCGAGCGCCTGTCGCGGATGCCGCAGGAATCGGTCCGCATGGAGATTGGCCTGCTGATCACGCGCATCCTCGACGAGGAGCGGCTGCCCGCGAACGACATCGAGCGGCGGCAGCTCGCGATCGACGTGTACGACGAGATGTTCGGTTTCGGCCCGCTCGAAGCGCTGCTGCGTGACCCGAGCATCTCCGACATCCTCGTGAACACGTACCGGCAGGTCTATGTCGAGCGCTTCGGTCAGCTCGAACTGACCGACGTGACGTTCTACGACGACGCACACCTGATGAAGGTGATCGAGAAGATCGTGTCGCGCGTCGGGCGCCGCATCGACGAATCGAGCCCGATGGTCGATGCACGGCTGCCGGACGGCTCGCGCGTGAACGCGATCATCCCGCCGTCCGCGATCGACGGGCCGCTGATGTCGATCCGGCGTTTCGCGGTCAATCCGCTGAAGATGGACGACCTCGTGCGCTACCACAGCCTGACGCCGCCGATGGCCGAGCTGCTCGACGCGCTGTCGCGCGCGAAGATCAACGTGCTGGTGTCGGGCGGTACCGGCAGCGGCAAGACGACGCTGCTCAACATCCTGTCCGGCTACATTCCGCGCAACGAACGGATCGTGACGATCGAGGATGCGGCCGAGCTGCAACTGCAGCAGCCGCACGTGCTGCGGCTCGAAACGCGCCCGCCGAACATCGAGGGCAAGGGCGAGATCACGCAGCGCACGCTGGTGCGCAACGCGCTGCGGATGCGCCCGGACCGGATCATCCTCGGCGAAGTGCGCGGTGCGGAAGCGCTCGACATGCTCAACGCGATGAACACCGGCCACGAAGGCTCGCTCGCGACGATCCACGCGAACACGCCGCGCGACGCGCTGACTCGGCTCGAGAACATGATCAGCATCTCCGGCCTGACGCTGCCGCCGAAGACGATGCGCCAGCAGATCGCGTCGACGATCTCGGTGGTCGTGCAGGCGGCACGGCTCACCGACGGCAAGCGCAAGATCGTCAGCATCCAGGAACTGACCGGGATGGAAGGCGACATCATCAACATGCAGGAGATTTTCACGTTCAAACGCATGGGCATGGACCGCGACGGCGCGGTACGCGGCCACTTCTGCGCGACCGGCGTGCGGCCGAAGTTCGTCGAGCGGCTGCAGGCGTTCGGCATCAACCTGCCGGATTCGCTGTACGACCCGTCTCAGCGGTACGAGACGAACTGACGACAGGGCGCCGTTCGCTATCGGGGAGGCTTCATGAACACGATCTTTTACGGTTTTGTGATTCTCACCTTCGTCGCGGTGGTACTCGCGATCGAAGGGGGCTATCAATGGTGGAACGCGCGGCACGGCTCTGCCGCGCGCCGGATCGAATCGCGCATCCGCTCGATGTCGGCCGGCGGCAACGTCCAGCAGGAGCGGCTGTCGATCCTGAAGAAGCGGATGCTCGACGAATCGAAGCCGTTCGACCGGTTGCTGCTGCGCATGCCGCGCGTGCATCGCCTCGATCTCGTGATCCAGCAGTCGGGCCTCGACTGGACGCTGCCGAAGCTGATCGTGCTCAGCGCGGTGTTCGCAGCGTTCGCCTGGCTTGCGCTGAGCTTCGCGACGTTGCCGCAGCTCGCTGCGCTGCCGGTCGCGCTGTTCGCCGGATGGCTGCCGATGATGTACGTGATGCGCTGCCGCGCGAAGCGGATGCGCAAGCTCGAGCGGCAGTTGCCGGACATCTGCGACATGATCTCGCGCGCGCTGCGTTCCGGCCATTCGTTCACCAGCACGCTCGGGATGGTCGGCGACGAGTTTCCCGATCCGATGGGTGGCGAGTTCCGTGTCACGTTCGACGAGGTGAACTACGGCGTGTCGCTGCACGATGCGCTGATGAACCTCGCGACGCGCGTGCCGGTGCAGGACCTGCGCTACTTCGTGATCGCGGTGCTGATCCAGCGCGAGACGGGCGGCAACCTGGCCGAGCTGCTCGACTGTATCTCCGCGCTGATCCGCGAGCGCTTCAAGCTGTTCGACAAGGTGCGCGTGCTGTCGGCCGAAGGACGTCTGTCGGCTTGGATTCTCGGGCTGCTGCCGTTCGGCACCGCCGCGGTGATGGCGCTGCTGAACCGCGAATTCCTGTCGGTGCTCTGGGAAGATCCGGCGGGGATCAGGATGGTCGGCGGGATGCTGGTGTCGATGCTGTTCGGCCTGTTCTGGATCCGCCGCATCGTCCGCATTCGCGTCTGACGTGCGAGTCATATAACCAACCATTGCGAGGCTGTCATGCAAAATCTGAGCGTGGTCCAGGCCGTGATGCTGGGCGGCTTGTTCATCTTCGTGGCCGGCGGCGTGCTCGTCGCGATGCTGCTGTTCGCGCCGCGCAGCATCCAGCGCCGGCTCCAGCAGGCCGGCGCGGCCGGGGCGGGCGCGACCGGCGCGGCGGGCACCGGCGACGGCGACGACATGGCGTCGCGCTGGGTCGCGAAGCTGGTCGAGCTGTCCACCCCGATCTCGAAGCTGTCGGTGCCGAAGGAGGGCTGGGAGAATTCACCGCTGCGCATCCGGCTCATGAATGCCGGCTGGCGCAACCAGAGCGCGGCCGCACTGTACTTCACCGCGAAGACGGCGCTCGCGCTCGGGCTGCCGTGCGCCGCGCTGGTGGTGCTGATCACGACGTCGCTTGGCGACGAGCGCGCGATCCTGTCGGTGATCCTCGTCGCGCTCGCCGGGATCGGCTACTACATCCCGAACATCGTGCTGTCGCAGCGGGTCAAGGTGCGCCAGCAGAAGATCTTCGAGGATTTCCCGGATGCGCTCGACCTGTTGACGGTGTGCGTCGAAGCGGGTCTCGGGCTCGATGCGGCGCTGATGAAGGTGAGCGAGGAGCTGCGGTTCAGCAGCGAGGTGGTCGCGAGCGAACTCGACCTGCTGCTGCTCGAGATGCGCTCCGGCTTCACGAAGGAGACGGCGCTGCGCAATCTCGCGCTGCGTACCGGCGTGGAGGACATCGAGTCGTTCTGCGCGATGCTGATCCAGGCCGACCGGTTCGGCACGAGCATCAGCGAATCGCTGCGCGTGCTGTCCGACATGCTGCGCACGCGGCGGCGGATGCGCGCGGAAGAGCGGGCCGCGAAGATCGCGCTGAAGCTGCTGTTCCCGCTGATCTTCTGCATCTTCCCCGCGCTGATGCTGGTGCTGCTCGGGCCGGCCATGATCCACGTCTATCGCGTGCTGCTGCCGACGTTTGTTGGCATCGGGCAGTGAGCAACGGACCGGCGTTGCGCCGGTTTCGTCGATAAAGGTTTTGCGTGCCGGACGGCTCCCCCCCGCCGGCCGGCACGGCAACAGGCTTCATGGAGGCTCCCTCCCCAGGCGGCGCCGCGAGACAGGTTGACCATAGCGGCGTCAAGGCATCCTGGACCCATGGTCGGCCATGGAACTAGCCGTAGTCCACCGCCATACCGGCTGCCCCCTGCTGCTAACCTGAATGCCGGCGAAGTTTGCCGGCATCACGTTGTGCGCGACGACGCGTCGCGCGTGGATCGCGACCGGCGTTCCTGCCGCTTCGCGAAATCCGGCGCCGTACCCGCTGATGACACTCGCCGGAATTGCGCCGGTTATCGCGATGACCTGCCTGACCGTGTAGCCGATCTACCTGTGGAGCCGGCACAAGGTGTCGCGCGATCTGAACGAGCTCATCGCGATCGCGAACGCCGGCCAGCTGCTGCGGATCGACGCGGGCATTCGCGGCCCGTGAGCGGAGGAGGGCCGATCGGCGTGCCGGGCCGCGCGTTGTCTCCGTCCTTTCTCGTGATTCCGTCACCGGCCCCTCAAGCCCCGATCTCGGCCCAGGGCTGCGGCCGGGCGTGACCCGCGAAAAGAGGATGTGCGTGAGCCTCCTCCAGCGTGAGAACGGGCGTCACGCAGGCGTCCGCCGGTGCGAACCGTTCGCTCCAGACCGCCAGCGGTTGCGACGCGATCAGGCGATCCACCTCGGCGCGCAGGGCCGCGCAGTCGCTGGAGCCGGGCACTTGCCCGCGCTGCCAGTGCCGTGCCTCCCAGTCGGGGCGGTCGAACACTTCACACGCCGCTTTCCAGAACTTGAACTCCAGCGCGCCGACCGCGAGGTGGCGACCGTCCTGCGTCGCGTACAGGCCATAGCAAGGCAATGCGCCATTGAGCAGGTCCTCGCCTGCGCCGGGGCGGCGGCCCAGCACCGCTGCCAGCATGGCGCCCGTGGCACGCGGCATCACGAGCTGCGCGTGCAGTCCGTGGGTCATGCTCACGTCCAGATGCCTGCCCCGTCCCGTTCTCCGCGCGTCGAACACACCCGACAGCACGGCGATGCAGGCCATCGCGCTCCCGCCCGCGAGGTCACCCCATTGCACATTGGGCTGAGCCGGTTCGCCCGTTAGGGCGCGCATCTGGTCGAGCACGCCCGACATCGCCATGAAGTTGAGGTCATGTCCGGCCTTGCACGCCCACGGGCCGCTTTGCCCATAGCCGGTGATGGACACCATGGTCAGGCGAGGGTTGATCGCATGCAGGGCGGCACCGTCCAGCCCCAGGCTTTGCAATACGCCTGGGCGGAAGCTGTCGAGCAGCACGTCGGCATCCTTGATCCAGGTGCGCAGCCGATCCAGGTCCGCGTCATGGCGAAAGTCGATGGTGCGGCATTCCTTGCCGTGGTTGAGGGCGTCGAACAGCCCCGCCAGCGGCCGCGTCGGGTCGCCCTCGGGCGGCTCCACCTTGATGACGCTCGCGCCCAGATCTGTCAGCATGCGTGTCGCAAACGGGCCGGGAAGGTTGCGCGAGAGATCGAGCACCCGCAGGCCGGACAGCAACGGAGGCAAGGCGCCGCCGGCGAAAGCGGCGTCATGCATCGTCGAACCTCCCGCCTGCACGCGCCTGCTCGACCACGATCGCCGCGGGCTCGAAACGCGCGCCATACTGCGCCGCCAGTTCGCGCGCACGCTGCACGAAGCGTTGCGCGCCCATCGCATTGATGAACTGCAAGGCCCCGCCATGGTGTGGCGCAAAGCCCCAGCCGAAGATCGAGCCGATGTTGGTATCGGCCACCGAACGCACCACGTTTTCCTCGAAGCAGCGCGCGGCCTCGTTCGCCTGGATGAACATCAGGCGATCCACCAGCTCCTGCTGCGCGGGCTGGTCGGCACGCGGCGGGTAGAGCGCGGTGAGCTCGGGCCACAACGACTTTTCCTTGCCCTGGTAGTCGTAAAAGCCTTTGCCCGCCTTCTTTCCGACCCGGCCCAGGTCGCGACCCACCTTGCGCAGCACGGCTTCGGCGGGGTGCGGCGGGTAGACCTTGCCTTCGGCCTCCAGGTCGCGGCGTGTCTGGTCCGTCACGTGCAACGACAGGCCGAGCGAGACTTCGTCCTGCAGCGCCAGCGGCGGCATGGGCATGCCGGCCTTGAGGCCGGCCACCTCGATGGAGCGCGGATGCACGCCTTCGGCCAGCATCGCGATGCCCTCCATCACGTAGGTGGCGAACACGCGCGACGTGTAGAAGCCCCGGCTGTCATTCACCACGATGGGCGTCTTGCCGATCTGCAGCACGTAGTCGAAGCCGCGCGCCAGCGTTTCGTCGGAGGTCTTCGCGCCCACGATGATCTCGACCAGCGGCATCTTGTCCACGGGCGAGAAGAAGTGCAGGCCGATGAAGTGGGCCGGGCGGCGGCTCACGTGTGCGAGCCCCGTGATCGGCAGCGTCGACGTGTTGGACGCGAACACCGCATCCTCGCCGATGACGGCCTCGGCCAGCGTCGTGCAGTCGGCCTTGATCGCGCGGTCCTCGAACACGGCCTCGACCACCAGGTCGCAGCCCCGCAGGTCGTCGTAGCGCGTGGTGGGCAGGATGCGCGCGAGCAGGGCGTCGCGCTTGTCCTGCGTGGTCTTGCCGCGCGCCAGCGCCTTCTCCAGCAGCCCCTGCGAATACGCCTTGCCCTTGTCGGCGTTCTCCTGCGTGGTGTCGAGCAGCACCACGTCGATCCCCGCCTTGGCCGATACGTACGCGATGCCCGCGCCCATCATCCCCGCGCCGAGGATCCCGACCTTCCTCACTTTGCCCGGCGGCACGCCGGCGGGGCGCGACTGCCCCTTCTTGATCGCATTGAGCTGGTACCACAGCGTGCCGATCATGTTCCGGCTGACCTGCGACATCACGCAGGCGGCGAAGTAGCGCGACTCCACCTGCGAGCCGGCGTCGAAGTCGAGCAGGCAGCCCTCGAACAGGCAACTCATGATGTGGGTAAGCGCCGGGTAGTTGCCATGTGCCTTCGCATTGGCCATGGAGGGCGCGACGGCCAGCATCTGCACGACGGCGGGACTCTTGCTGTCGCCGCCGGGAATGCGAAAACCCTTGCTGTCCCACGGCTGCACGGGCGCGGGGTTGGCCACGCACCACGCACGGGCCTGTTGCAGCAGTTCCTCGCGCGTGGCGGCCAGTTCGTTCAGCAGGCCGAGACCGAGCGCCTTGGACGGGCTCAGCTCGGTGCCCTGGGTGATCAGCTCGAAGCTCTTCTGGATGCCGATCATGCGCGGCAGGCGCTGGGTCCCGCCGCCGCCGGGCAACAGGCCCAGCTTGACTTCAGGCAGGCCGATCCTTGCCTTGGGGTCGTCGATCGCAAAGCGCGCATGGCAGGCCAGCGCCAGTTCCAGTCCGCCGCCGAGCGCGGTGCCGTTGAGCGCGGCCACGACGGGCTTGCCGCATTTTTCCATGCGGCGCAGCAGCGCCTTGAGCTGTTCGCTCAACTGGAAGGCTTGCTCGGCGGACGTGATCCGGCTGAGCTGGTCGATGTCGGCGCCGGCGATGAAGCTCGGCTTGCCGGAGGTGATCACGAGGCCCCTGATCCCGGCTTCCTGTTCCACGTGCCCGATGACGCGCGTGAAATCTTCCATCAGCGCGGGGGCGAGCACGTTCATCGCGCGGCCGGGCTGATCGATGGCGACCAGGCCGATGCCGTTGGCGTCCACATCAAACGAGAGGGTGGTGTAGGAGGTCATGTATGGGGCCTTCTTCAAACGCGTTCGATGATGGTGGCGATACCCATGCCGGCGCCGACGCACAGGGTGGCCAGTGCGGTGGATTGGCCGGTGCGCTCCAGTTCGTCCAGCGCGGTGCCGAGGAGGATGGCGCCCGTCGCGCCCAGCGGGTGGCCCATCGCGATCGAGCCGCCGTTGACGTTCACGCGGTCGAGCGACACGCCGAGATCGCGCGCCGTCTTCATCGGCACGGTGGCGAACGCTTCGTTGATCTCCCACAGGTCGATGTCCGAGGCCGCCATGCCCGCCTTGGCCAGCGCCTTGCGCACGGCGGGCGTGGGGCCGGTGAGCATGATGGTGGGCTCGGTGCCCGTGACCGCGAACGCGCGCACCCGGGCGCGCGGCTTGAGCCCCGCCTGCTCGCCCGCGGCCTTGCTGCCCATCAGCAGCAGTGCCGCGCCGTCGACGATGCCGGACGAGTTGCCCGCATGGTGGTGGTGGTGGATCTTTTCGATGGTTGTGTATTTGTCCAGCGCGGTGGCATCGAAGCCCATGGCGCCCATCGTTTCAAACGCGGCGCCGATCTGCGCAAGCGATTCGACCGAGGCGCCGGGGCGGACCGTTTCGTCGCGATCCAGCAGGAGCCGGCCGTTGAGATCCGTCACCGGGACGATCGACCGCGCGAAGTAACCCTGCGCCTGCGCATGCGCTGCACGGCGATGCGACTCGGCGGCATACGCATCGAGATCGCCGCGGCCGAAGCCTTCGAGCGTGGCGACGAGATCGGCGCTGATGCCCTGCGGAACGAAGGCCGTGCCGCTGTTGACGCGCGGATCCATCACCCACGCGCCGCCGTCGCTGCCCATCGCCCAGCGGCTCATGGATTCGACACCGCCGGCCACCACCATGTCCTCCATCCCCGACATGATCTTCGCCGCGGCGAGGTTGGCGGCCTCCAGCCCCGACGCGCAGAAGCGCGACAGCGTCACGCCCGCCACGCTTTGCGCCCAGCCCGCGTCGAGCACGGCGGTGCGGGCAATGTCCGCGCCTTGCTCGCCCACGGGCGTCACGCAGCCCAGCACCACGTCGTCCACCCGCGCGGTGTCGAGCCCGCTGCGCGCTTGCAGCGCCTGCAGCAGCGTGCGCAGCAGCCATACGGGGGTGGCCTGGTGCAGGCCGCCGTCTTTCTTGCCCTTGCCGCGCGGCGTGCGCACGGCATCGAAAATACAGGCTTCGGTCATGAGGAACATTCCCTGGATGGATGGGTGGGATGAAGGCGCGCCGGCGCTTACAGGTAGCGCGAAGCCAGTTCCTTCATGATTTCGTTGGTCCCGCCGTAGATGCGCTGCACGCGCGCGTCGGCGTACAGGCGGGCGATCGGGTATTCCTTCATGTAGCCGTAGCCGCCGAAGAACTGCAGGCATTCGTCGATCAGCTTGCACTGGTTGTCGGTGACCCAGTACTTGATGAGCGCTGCGCGGTCCACGCCCAGCTCGCCGCGGAGGTGCGCGACGATGGCCGCGTCCACGAGCGCGCGCGACGCCATCAGCAGCGCCTGGCATTCGGCGAGCTTGAAGCGCGTGTTCTGGAACGAGAAGATCGGCTTGCCGAACGCCTGGCGCTCCTTGGTGTAGGCCAGCGTTTCCTGCATCGCCAGCTCCATGGCCGCGATGCCCGCCACGGCGACGATCAGCCGTTCCTGCGGCAGCTCCTGCATCAGCTGGATGAAGCCCATGCCTTCGTTCCCGCCCAGCAGGTTGTCGACGGGCACCCGCACGTCGTCGAAGAACAGTTCCGAGGTGTCCTGCGCATCCATCCCCAGCTTGTCGAGGTTGCGCCCGCGCCTGAAGCCCGGCGCCTGATCCGTCTCGATCACGAGCAGCGACATGCCTTGCGCGCCTTCGTCCCTGCTGGTCTTGCAGACCACGATGACCAGGTTGGCGAGCTGGCCGTTGGTGATGAAGGTCTTGCTGCCGTTGATCCGGTAGTGGTCGCCATCCCGGGTGGCGGTGGTGCGTACGGCCTGCAGATCCGACCCCGTGCCGGGTTCGGTCATTGCAATCGCGCCGATCAGCTCGCCCGTGGCGAGGCGCGGCAACCAGCATTGCTTTTGCGCTTCGGTGCCGTGGCGCAGGATGTAGGGGGCGACGATGCCCGAGTGCAGCGAGCCGCCGAAGCCGCCGATTCCCGCTGCGCCCTGGGCCAGGATCAGTGCGGCCTCATGCCCGAAGTCGCCACCCGCGCCGCCGTATTCCTCGGGCATCGACGCACACAGGAAGCCGTTGGCCCCGGCTTCTTCCCACGCGTGCCGGTCCATCATGCCGGCCTGGCGCCAGGCTTCGTCCCTGGGAACCCACTGCTCCTTGAAGAAACGGTTGGCCGTATCGAAGAGCATCTGGTGCTCATGGGTCATCCAGCTCGGGGAGAAATTTTGAATAGCCATGGTGTGTGCTCGTCGGGTGATTGCGATCCGGGTTTTCCCGATGGGTCAACCGATATCGGTAATCCTGATTACCGATTCTGCATGCCTGATGCGACGCGTCACCCGTGAAAAATCGGCATCAAGTGCGAGCCATTCTCGTAACGCGAGCGATGAAAGGCAAGGCAACGGGAGGGCCTATCTTCATTTTGAGATGATTTGGTAACATGCCTTTCCATGAAGGAAAGGAACCCATCCATTGACGCCCAGGCGGCGCCCGATGCACTCAAGCCCGAGGAGCGCCGTGCCCTCCTGATGCGGATGCGCGGTCACACGCTGGCCCGGATCGAGAAGGCCGTGCTGGAGCTGTTTTCCGGGCGCGATTTCCATGAGGTGGGCCTGGCCGACGTGGCCCGTGCGGCCAACGTGTCGCTGCAAACCATCTACAAGTACTTCGGCAGCAAGGAGGTGCTGGTTTGCGCGATGCTCGACGTGATGCTGGGCCGGCTGGCCGAGCGCATGATCGATCACCTGCAGGGCATCGACGACGTGCGCGAGCGCCTGCGCAAGACCTGCTGGGTCACGCTGGACTACATGGACAAGCATCCTTCGGTGATGCTGATGATGTTCACGACCATGCCCATGTCGCGGTACAAGAACATCGGCATCTATGAGAGCCGGGAGCTGATGGAAGCCTTCCTCGGCGTATTCAAGGACGGGCAGGCGCGCGGCACGTTGAACAACAAGGTATCCAGCAAGGTGCTGCTGGACGTGTTCATGGGCGTGCTGGGGCGCGTGATGGTGATGCATCTGATGCGGGGCGAGACGCGGCCGCTGACCGCGCAGTTCGACGAACTGTTCGCCATTTTGTGGCGGGCGATGTCGGCCGGTGAATGACGCCGTTTCACCAGGGGGCCTGGCGGTTGCGGCCGATGCCGTGCGCTGACGGGCGCGTCGTGCGCGTCGTCCTTCATGCCGGTGTTCTGCCGCAGGCAGTCGCCGTTGAGCCGCAGACTGAGGCACACGTCATGGCCGGTCGCGACGTTCCCCTTCACCGCATCACGGCCGTCCTTCGCTTGGCACCTCGGCCGCCTTGCTGAGCTCGCCCATGATGATCCGCGCGATTTCGTTGGCCGGTGCGCGCCCATCGGGCGCGGCAGCCGTGTTCGTCCACGTGACGATCGTCGTTTTCGTGACCGGGTCGTAGCCCATGAAGGTATTGAAGCCCGGTATCTCGCCTGTGTGCCCGTAAAACGTGCCGAATTTGGCCAGGCCCAGGCAGTAGCTTGCCGACATCGGGTCGGACGGATCGATCGGCGTGCAACTCGCGAGCCGTTGCGCCTGCAGGTCGGCGCTCAGGTAGCCGCCGCCGACCAGCCGCTGCACGTAGGCGGCCAGTTCCGTCACGGTTGAAATGCCGGAGCCGGCCGTCCACGCCCACGACGTATTGACGCCGGTCACGTTCGTCGGCTGCAGCGTGCCGTTTTTCGCGTCAGCCTGGCGCTGGGGCGACAGCGCGTCGCTGTCGGTCGTCTCGGCATTGGTGCCCCATTGATAGCCCTGCGGTGCCGGCGCCGGCAGCGACGTATCCTGCTGCGGCGGGAGAAAGGTATTGGCCAGGCCGAGCGACGCAAACAGGCGTGCGTTCATCGCATCGGCCGCGCTCATGCCGGTCAGTTGCTCGATGATGAGCCCGAGCAGCACCGTGTTCGTATTCGAGTAGCGAAAATCCGCGCCGGGCGCGAAATAGACCGGCTGGCCTTCGGCGATCCCCAGCAACTCGGACGTGGTCCACACCTTGTCCGGTTGCGCATCGAGCGTCTGGTTGAACGCGAGATTCGTCGAATAGTTGTAGAGGCCGCTGCGCATGGACAGCAACTGTTCGATCGTGATCGTATTGCCGTTGGGCACGTTCGCGACGAACTTGCTGACGGTGTCGCCGAGGCTCAGCCGGCCTTCCTGCACGAGTTGCAGGATCACCGTGCCGGTCCAGGTCTTCGTCACGCTACCGACGCGAAAGTGCGCATTCGTCGGTATCGGCGTGTTCGTGCCTCGTACGGCCGTGCCGAACGATTCGAGCCAGTTGCCCTGCGGCGATTGAACAAAGACGATCGCGCCGGGCGTCAGCGTGTCCGTGAGCAGTGCGTTGATCTGCGGGCGCGCGGCGTTCGCGAACGCGGGCGAACTCGAGGCAGGCGAACCGTCGCCGCCGCACGCGGACACGGCGATGCCGATGACCACGGCCGGTGCGAAGGCAACGATGCCGCGCACCAGCCGCCGCGCGACGTTCGACAAGAACCGGGAGGTTGCTGAGGTAGCCATGGCGCGGACCCTTCGTGGTCGTGACGTATTACCTGCGTTGTCTTCTCCAAAACTATAGGACAGGCGCGTGGGTGCCGGCAGCCTGCATTTTCATCCGACGATAGTGATCCGGCCCGCTTACCCGGTCGCGGCCGTCACTGAAAGTGATGCACGTAACGCAGCACCATCCGCGTGCCCTGCGGCCGGTTCCGCGCGTAGGTCTCGAAGTACGCGTTGAACATCAGATGGTCCTGCGGCGAGAAGCTATACATGGCCCCCGGGCCGATCGCGAATACGGCCTCCCGCGTGCCCGGCACGTCCTGCCCGTTTTCCTTCATGTCGGTGGTCTGGCGCAGCCAGTAGCCGTTGAGCCCCAGCCGCAGGCCGGGGCGCACTTCGTACTCGGTCGCGAAGTTCGCGTGGATCGCCTGGCCGGCCTGCGTCGACGTCACGTCGGGGCCGAGCGACGTGGCGGGCTGGTGGTTGGTCGCGTTCCACAAATAATGCAGCCGCCACGACACGGTCCACTTGGGCGTGAGCCACAGCGTCGCCGCCCAGTACGGATCGAACGACCAGAAATGGCTGCCGGGGTTGATCGCGCGCGACGGATCGTACGCGCCGGTCGGCGCGATGAACTGGAATTCCACGCGCTGCGCGAAGCGTGGGCCTTGCGCGCCCATCACCGGGTCGAACTGGATGAACGGGCCGATCAGCAGGTCGCCGAAGCCCGCACGCGCATTCAGCGCGACGTTGCCGATGCCGTCGTCGGTCCGCGCGGACGCGATCCACGGCAGGATCACGTCGAGGCCGGGATGCATGCCCGCGAACGTCAGCGGCGACTGATAGACGAGCTGGCTCAGCCCGGCGAACAGGTCGATGTCCTGCTTCGGCAGCCCGACCTTGTTGCCCGCATTGTCGTTGACGCGGCCGGCCGTGTAGTACTGCAGGTACTGCGTGCCGTACCAGCCGGAGCCGGCCGGCGGCATGCCGTCGAGGAAGCTGGTCATGCCGAGGTTGACCGCCGGCAGGTCGGTCGCGCCGGCGGGTGCGCTTGCGGCCATGCCGGCGATCGTGAGGCCTGCGACGACGAGCAGGCGAGAGCCGAATTTCATGTTCACCATCTCCTGTAGAGTTATTGGCATAACTAATCAAACGGCACGAAAAAGATCGGGATGATCGGCGATCGCACGATACTGACCGGCATGGAACACCAGCGGCGCATGGCCGTTCGCGTCGAACTGCTCGATCTGGCCGATGAACAGCAGGTGATCGCCGCCTTCGTAATGGCCGACGTTACGGCACACGAAGCGCGCGCTCGCGCCGTCGAGGCAAGGCACGCCGCCCGTCTCCGAATCGACGTGAAGCACGCCGTCGAACTTGTCGGCGCAGGGCGTCGCGAAGCGGCGCGACAGCTCGATCTGGTCGTGCGCGAGGATGTTGATCGCGAAATGGGTGGCCGCGACGAAATCCGGGCGGCTCGGCGCGACCTTGCGCAGGCTCCACAGCACGAGCGGTGGATCGAGCGACAGCGACGAGAACGAATTGGCGGTGAGGCCCACCTTGCGTCCGTCGGCCGCGCACGTTGTGATCACGGTGACGCCGGTCGGGAATTGCCCGAACGCGGCGCGCAACTGCATCGGGTCGAGGGCCGGGCGATCGGTTGCGGTCGTGTCCATGCCGGTCACTCCGCACGTACGCTGTGTTCGCGGATCATCGACGCGCAGGCCGACGGCTCGAACCACCACGACGAGAACCGGCGCGGATCGTCGAAGCCGTCGACGATCGCCGCGGCGAGCGACGGCAACTGGCCGGCCGCGCCGAGCAGTTCGAGGATGTGCGGCGGTGGCGGCGTGAGCAGCGAGTTGGTCCAGCGCACGACGTGCTGCGCATAGGCCCAGTAACCTTCGAAGGTCTGCTGCATCCAGTCTTCGCCGAACGGCGCGGCGTCGCGCGCGACGATCGCGTCGAAATACGCCTTTGCGCATTTCGCGGCGTTGTTCGATCCCTGGCCGGTGATCGGATCGTTGACGACCACCGCATCGGCCATCCCGAACACCGTGCGGCCCGACGGCAGCCGGAAGAACGGCTTGCGCACCGTTGGCGCGAAGCGCCCGGCCAGCGTGCCGTTCGGATCGGTGAGCTCGACGTCGCGGCAGCGCTCGAATTCCCACGGCACATAGTGCTGCAGGAACGACAGGCTCCGGTCCAGATGCTGCTCGGGCGTTTTCACATCGGCCCAGCAGTCGAGCGGGCCGCCCGGAATGCCTTCGAACACCATGATTTCGCACGGGCCCGTCGTGGTCAGCGCGGGGAACACGAAATACTCGCCGATGCCGGGCAGCAGGTTGAAGCGCACGCGCGAATACGGCTGGCTCGGCGTCATCCCTTTCACGTAGGTGAGGGCCAGTGCGCGTTGCGGGCGGTCGAACGCGCTGCGCGCGTCGTCGCGGCCGAGCAGGTTGACGATCTCGCCCTTGCCGGCCGCGAGCAGCACGAGGTCGTGGCTGCGCGCCAGTTCCTCGAGTTCGGGCACGCCGATGTCGCCAATGCGCACGTCCGCGCCGCGGCGCCGCACGCCGTCGAGCCAGTCGGCCATTTTCACGCGCTGGTCGACCGACTGCGCATAGCGGGTCAGCCGCGACGACCAGTCCATCGCCTTGCGGCCGTTGCCGTCCGGATGCGGCACCGCGATGCCGATCCCTTCGACGGACGGGCACGCTTCCTCCCACGTATTCAGGCCGAGATCGCGCTCGATCTGCAACGACGTGTGAAACATGCACTGGCTCGACATCACCTTGCCCGTGCGGATCTGTTCGGCGTCGCGATTGGTCGCGAGCGTGACGTGGTAGCCCTGGTCGAGCAGGGCGAAGGCGAGTTGCAGGCCGGACTGGCCGGCGCCGACGATGGCGATGCGTCTCATGAGTAGGTCCTTGGTTGGCCGGATGCCGGCCGGAAAAAGGGTGGCGGAAAGCGGCGGCGGGCAGCGGTCATTCCGCGAGGCGCGGAATGGCCGGCACCGCCTGTTCGGGGCCCATCGCGGAATAGCCGCCATCCACCGCGTAGTCGGCGCCCGTCACGAAGCTCGCCGCGTCGCTGCACAGGAACGTCACGACCTGCGCGACCTCGGACGGATCGCCGACCCGGCCGAGCAGGTGGAACGGCGCGGCGACGCGATCGGTCTTCGCACGGTCGCCGCGCGTCATCTCGTCCATCACGCGCGACCACGTCCATCCCGGCGACACCGAGTTGACGCGAATGCGGTCGGGCGCGAGATCCATCGCCATGCTGCGCGTGAGCTGGCGGATCGCCGCCTTGGAGGTCGGGTACAGCCAGCGGCCGGTCTGCGCGCACTGGGCCGAGATCGAGCTGAAGTTCACGATCGCGCCGCCGCCGCGCCGGACCATGTGCGGATGCACGGCCTTCGCGAGCATCGCCGCCGACACGACGTTGACGTCCATCGCGGCGAGCCAGTCGTTGCGGGTCGCCTGGATACCGTTGTCGACGTAGCTGCACGCGAGGTTGACGAGCACGTCGATCGCGCCGAACCGTTCGGCGATGGCCGATACCGCACGCTCGATCGCGCGATCGTCGGTGATGTCGAGCGCGACGAACAGCGCCCGTTCGCCAAGCGAATCGGCCACGCGCGTGCCGTTTTCCGCATCCAGATCGAGAATCGCGACGCACGCACCGGCGCGGCTCAGGTCCTGCGCGACCGCGGCGCCGATCAGCGTGGCGCCGCCGGTGACGATCGCGACTTTGCCAGCAAGGGCAGTCATGGGGTGTCTCCGGGAATCGTTGGGTGAGGGAAGGGCTGCGTCAATGCGCACCCGTCGGCGGCTCGCTGTCCTGCCAGCGGCGCATCAGGCCGTTCGACGGCACGGCTTCGTCGAGCAGCTTGCGGGCCGTTTCGACGCCCGCGACGGGCAGGCCGGCCGGATCGAGCAGGCCGATCTGCACCAGCACGCTCGCCTGGTCCCAGTAGATGTGCTCGTGATAGAGCTTGTCGCCGCGGAATTTGACGATCGCGACGAGCGGAATCTCGACGCGCTTGCCGGTCGGTGCGACGCCCGGCAGCATCCAGTCGATCTCGGTCGTGTGCGTGAAGCAGAACAGCAGCTCGTCGACGATCTGGCTCGCGCCGATCGTGCGCGAGATCGGCGTGATCGTCGTGTCCGGCGGATTCGCGTGCACGAAATGATGCGTGTAGAAGCGCTTGAGTTCGTCGTAGCCCACGCCGCCCGTCAGCGTCGGAATATGGTTGACGTACGGTTCGGCAACCATCGTCGCCATCGTTGCATCGACGTTGCGCGTGTCGAATTCGTGCTTGAGGTGCGCTTCCCACAGTGTGGACAGGTCGTAGCGCGGGCCGAGCGCGGCACGGAACGCGGCGATCGCGCGCTGGTGGGCCATCACCGCGGCGGCCTTGTCGAAATGATCGCCGCCGGCGCGCGCGAACGCGTGATCGACGCCCGGATACACATACACTTCGACGTCGTCGCGCCCGGCCAGCGCTTCGGCGATGCGCTGCTGCGCGTCGGGCGGGCAGAAGCGGTCCTGGCCCGCGATCTGCAGCACGAGCCGGCCGTGCAGGTGCGACGTTTCGTCGAGAGCCTCCTCGATGCCCACGCCGTAGTAGCTGACCGCCGCGGCCACGCCCGGCAGCCGGCACGCGGCGAGATAGGCGAGCTTGCCGCCGAGGCAGTAGCCGAGCACGCCGGCTTCGCCCGTGCATTCGGGCAGCTGCTTGAGTGCGCCCAGCGCGACGCCGATGTCCTCGACGCCCTTGTTCTCGTCGTATTCGCGGTAAAGGGTCATCGCGCGCTCGGCATCGGTGGCTGTGTAACCGAGCTCGATTCCCGGCGCCTGACGCCAGAACAGGTCGGGCACGAGCACCGTATAGCCTTCCTCCGCGTAGTAGTCGGCTGCTTCCCGCATCGTTGCGTTCGCGCCGAAGATCTCGTGGCAAAGCACGATGCCGGGCCCCTTGCCGGCGGCCGGTGTGCTCAGGTATGCGCGAAACGTGCCGCCGTCCGGCGACGGAATCTCGATGTGACGTCCTTGCATGTGTCCCTCCATTCGTTTCATTGCTGCGACGGGCCCAGTATTGGCGGACGAAATGGGTGTTTCTATCCGCTTTCTTCGGCCGGTATCCGCGAATTCCGGAAACCTGTTGCACCGGCCGCCGCGCGTGGGCAGACGCGCGGCTGACTGCGGGTATGTGCGGATGCGGAAGGCCCGCACAGTTTTCTACGATGCGCGAACGGTCCGCTTCTTGCGTCGTTTGCGCGGGACTTGCGTGCTTTGGCGGCCGGACTGTCCGGATACTCCGGGCGCTATCCGGATCGTGCGGCGGATGCCCCCATACCGGGAACGCCTGCACGGCGCGAGTGCAATCGAGCATGACGGGAGAACATCGATGGCGCAAATTTCCGGAACAGGCTGGCTGCCGGATACGGCCTGTTTCAATCACGACAACCTGCTGCTGCAGTCGAACGACGTCGACGAGGTTCGCGCACGCGTCGCCGACGTATTCAAGCCGCACCGGCTCACGCCGACCGGCGAATCGCGCGCGCTGCACAGCTGCATGCATCATGCGCGCTGGGGCAACCTGTCGTTGAACCTGCTCGATTATGGCGGTGGCGTCAGCATCGAGCCCGGGCCGCTCGAGCACTTCTTCCTGTTGCAGATTCCGCTGCGCGGCGACGCGGAGATCGAGTGCGGGTCGGCGCGTTTCGTGTCGTCGCCGGGCACCGCGTCGCTGATCTCGCCGACGCTGTCGCTGAAGATGCGCTGGGGCGATGCGTGCCCGCAGGTCATCCTGCGCATCGAACGCGAAGTGATGGAGCGCCACGCGCAGCGGCATTTCGGCGACGACCGGCGCGCGCCGGTCGAATTCGAGCCGGAATTCAGCCTGTCGTCGTCGCAGGGGACGTGTCTGGCGCAGATGCTGCCGATCCTTGCCGGGGCGATTGCGACGGATGCACATCCGCTGCGTCATCCGCTCGCGTTCGAGCAGCTCGAATCGACGCTGCTCAACCTGCTGCTGCACGGCCACCCGAACAGCGCGCGCAACGGCACGCGGCACTTGCCGGTGGCGCTCGCGCCGTTCTACGTGCGGCGCGTCGAGGACTACATCCGCGCGCATCTCGACGAGCCGCTGACGATCGAGCGGCTCGCCGAACTCGCCGGCGTCAGCCCGAGCACGCTGTTCGCCGGCTTCCGCCATCGCCACGGGATCACGCCGATGGGCTTCGTCCGGCAGTTGCGGCTGCAACATGTGCGCGAGGAGCTGCTGGCCGACGCGTCGCCGGGGTTCGCCTCGGTGACGGACATCGCGCTGAAATGGGGCTTCGCGCACCTCGGGCGGTTCGCGATCGAGTACAAGCGGGCGTTCGGCGAGTCGCCGTCCGCGACGCTCAGGATGCGGCGCGTGCGGGGTTGACGAAGGAAATGGCGGGCACGTTTGGCATGCCCGGCCGCCGGCGATGAGCAGTCGTCGACATCGCTGCACGGATCGCGGACAATCCGCGATGCACGCCATACCCACCATCGCCACGCCGCCCGGGAGAGTTTTCGATGACTGGCATAGCCATCCGGTCCGCCCATCTCGACGATGCGCAGGCGATCGCCGACTTTCACGTCAAGGTCTGGCGGCATACCTACAGGGATCTCGCTCCGGCGCAAGCGTACGCCGTCCTCGACGAACGCTATCGTGGCAGGAAATGGCGGGAAAAGCTGTCGTCGAACGACGCGCACCAGCTCGTGCTGATTGCGGAGACCGACAACAGGATCGTTGGAATCGGCGCGGCCGGCGCGCCGTCGGAATCGATCTTCGACGGCCGCGGCGAGATCAAATTCCTGTATGTCGATCCCGGGTACAAGCGGCGCGGCATCGGCCGTCAGCTGCTGGCGCGACTGGCGATGCATTTGAGCCGGTTGGGCTACCACGGCGCCGCGTTGAGCGTCGTCACCGGAAACGACGCTGCGATCGCGTTCTATGAGGCGCTGCACGGCCGGCTTGCCGGCGAGTACATCGATCCGGGGCCGATCTGGCGGTCGCACAACATCGTGATGGTGTGGGACGATCTTGCGAGTCTCGCGACCTGAGCCCGGCCTCGCGTCACGCGAGGCGCGCGCGCAGCCACGACGTGAACGCGGTCACGAGCGGCGAGTCGGCCAGCTCCTGACGCGTGACGAGATAGTAAGCATGACGTGACGGCACCGTGGCGCTGAACGGCCGCACGAGCGTGCCGTCGATCAGGTCGTCGCGCACCGACAGGCTGTCGCCGAGCGCCACGCCTTGCCCGTGCACCGCGGCTTCGACGCCGATGTGCGCGTTGCCGATTTCGAGAATGCGGATGCCCGGCAGCTGGTCGGCGTTCGCTTCCGCCAGCCAGCGCATCCACGAACCCGCATGCTCGCAGAACAGCGTGCGTCCCGCGAGATCCTGAACCTTGCGGATCGCATCCGGCCCGTTCATCAAGGCCGGGCTCACGACCGGAAACAGCGCCGGATGCTCGAGCAGCTCGACATGCCGGTTGCGCCAGTTGCCTTCCCCGTAGCGAATGCAGACGTCGACGTCCGGCGAATAAATCTCACGCTCGTCGTTCGACGGAATCACTTTCAGGTGGATACCCGGGTAGCGCTCGAGAAAATCGCCGATGTGCCTGGCGAGCCAGCGCGACGTCAGCGACAGCGGCGTCGACACGACCAGATCGCCGGCGGCGGCCGGCGAATCGAGCCTGACGGTCGCGTTCGCGATCATGTCGAACGCGGCGCCGACCGGCTCCAGCAGCGCCTCGCCTTCCGGCGTGAGCTTCACGCGCGCCTTTGATCTGACGAAAAGCGCGACGCCGAGCGTGCTTTCGAGAATCCGGATCTGGTGGCTGACCGCGCTCGCGGTCACGTGCAGTTCGTCGGCGGCGGCCGACACGCTGCCGCGCCGGGCGGCGGCTTCGAACGCACGAAGCGGGTTCAGCGGGGGCAGGCGGTTGCGCATCGGCAGGCGCGTCGAACGACGCTGTGCTGAGAAAAATTTCATTTAAGCGGATTCAATTTCTCGCTACAACAAAAAAAATTGAATGCCTACAGTGGGGGCAATCCAACCGAGTCGAGGTCGACCGCAATGAGCCTTACCGAACCGATCGAACGCCTGTGGGGCGGCCGCTTCCAGTCGAAGCCGTCCGATGCGCTGCTGAACCTGTCCCGCTCCGATCCGAGTTTCTTCCGTCTCGTGCCGTACGACCTGGCGGGCTCCCGTGCGCATGCGCGCGAGCTGAATCGCGCAGGCATCCTGAGCGACGACGAACTGGCGCAACTGCTGGCCGCGATGGACGGCATCGCACGCGACTACGCGGCCGGCGCGATCGCGCCGTCGCTGGCGGACGAGGACGTGCATACCTTCCTCGAGCGCGTACTCACGCAGCGGCTGCCGGCGCTGGGCGGCAAGCTGCGCGCCGGGCGCTCGCGCAACGACCAGGCGGCGAACGACCTGCGCCTGTACCTGCGCGACAAGGCGCGCCAGCTGGTGCGCGGCGTGCTCGACCTGCAGGACGCGCTGGTCGGCCAGGCGAGCCGGCACGTCGATACGGTGACGGCCGGATTCACCCACCTGCAGCCGGCCCAGCCGATCGTGTTCGGCCATCAGTTGCTCGCACATGCGCAGTCGCTGTATCGCGACGCCGACCGCCTGGTCGACTGGGACCGCCGCACTGCGCGTTCGCCGCTCGGCGCGGCCGCGCTCGCTGGTTCGGCGATCTGCGTGCGGCCCGAGCTGTCCGCGCAGGAGCTCGGTTATGACGCGCCGTGCGAGAACTCGATCGACGCGGTGGCCGCCCGCGATCACGTCGCCGAATTCTCGTTCGTCACGAGCATGCTGGCCGTCAACCTGTCCCGCCTGTCGGAAGAAGTGATCCTGTGGACGTCGCGACAATTCCGCTGGGTGGAACTCGACGACGGCTATGCGACGGGCAGCTCGATCATGCCGCAGAAGAAGAACCCGGACATCGCGGAACTCACGCGCGGCAAGGCGGGGCGCCTGATCGGCAATCTCACGGGCCTGCTCGCGACGCTGAAATCGCTGCCGCTCGCGTACAACCGCGATCTCGCCGAAGACAAGATCGCCGCGTTCGATGCGATCGACACGCTCGAACTCGTGTTGCCGGCGATGGCCGGGATGATCCGCACGATGCGCGTGAACGTCGACGAGATGCGTCGCCAGGCACCGCTCGGTTTCACGCTCGCCACCGAAGTCGCCGACTGGCTGGCGCTGACGGGGGTGCCGTTCAGCGAAGCGCACGAAATCACCGGCGCGCTCGTGCGCGCGTGCGAGCGGGACGGCATCGAGCTCGCGGACGCAAGCGCGGCACAGCTGCAGGCCGTCGACGCGCGGCTCGCGCCGGCGGTGCGCGCGCACCTGACGCTCGACGCGGCCGTCGCGGCCCGCGGCGGTGCGGGCGGCACGTCGCCCGCCCGTGTGCGCGAGCAGATCGGCCGCCTGAGCGAAGCAATCGAACGCCAGGCCGCGTGGGCGGCCGACTACCGGGGGCCGTCATGCTGAGCGCATCCGATTCGAGCCGTCTCGACGGCGCATCCGTGCCGGCCGGCCCCGCGGCAGACGACACGGCCGGCCTCGTGCGCGTGCGCCGGCGCTACTGGGGCCGCTATGTCGCATCGATCGCGATCATCGCCGCGCTCGCCTATGTGGTCGCCGCGTTCGCGCGCGGGCAGATCGAGTGGCGTGTCGTCGGCCAGTTCCTCACCGCGCATTCGATCCTGACGGGGCTCGGCAACACGATCGTGATGACCGTGCTTGCGATGACACTCGGTGTCGTGCTCGGCGTCGTCACCGCGGTGATGCGGCTGTCGTCGAACCCGGTGCTCGGCGCGATCGCGCAGGGCTACATCTGGCTGTTCCGCGGCACGCCGGTGATCCTGCAGCTGCTGCTGTGGTTCAACCTCGCGCTGGTGTTTCCGACGCTCGGCATCCCGGGCATCGCCGAATACCGGACCGTCGACGTGATGACGCCGTTCCTCGCGGCCGTGCTCGGGCTCGGGATCAACCAGGGCGCGTATACGTCGGAGGTCGTGCGCGCGGGGCTGCTGTCGGTCGACACCGGCCAGTACGAGGCCGCGAAATCGATCGGCATGGCGCGCCTGCAGGCGCTACGCCGGATCATCCTGCCGCAGGCGATGCGCGTGATCGTGCCGCCGATCGGCAACGAGCTGATCGGCATGGTCAAGCTGACGTCGCTCGCGAGCGTCGTGCAGTACGCGGAGATGCTGCACAACGCGCAGAACATCTATTACGCGAACGCCCGCGTGATCGAGCTGCTGATCGTTGCCGGCATCTGGTATCTCGCGGTCGTGACCGTGCTGTCGCTCGCGCAGGCGCGCGTCGAACGGCGCTACGCACGCGGCGCGGGCCGCGCGGCAGGGCGCAAATGAACGATACGATCCTCAACCATCGGGAGAACGTCATGACGAACGCGGTCGTTCGCGCGGTCGACGTGCGCAAGTCGTACGGCGATTTCCAGGCGCTGCACGGCATCACGCTCGACGTTGCGCCGGGCGAAGTGCTGTGCATCATCGGGCCGTCGGGCTCGGGCAAGAGCACGTTCCTGCGCTGCATCAACCAGCTCGAGACGATCAGCGCGGGCGCGCTGTGGGTCAACGGCGAGCTGGCCGGCTACCGGCGCACCGGCGACCGGCTTCACGAACTGTCGGAGCGCCAGGTCGCGCGCCAGCGGCTCGCGACCAGCATGGTGTTCCAGCGCTTCAACCTGTTTCCGCACAAGACCGCGCTCGAGAACGTGATCGAAGGCCCCGTGCAGGTGCTCAAGCGCCGCCGCGCGCAAGCCGAGGAGGAAGCGCGCGCGCTGCTCGCGCGCGTCGGGCTCGGGCACAAGTGCGACGCGTTTCCGGTCGAGCTGTCGGGCGGCCAGCAGCAGCGCGTCGCGATCGCGCGGGCGCTCGCGATGCATCCGCAACTGATCCTGTTCGACGAACCGACGTCGGCGCTCGACCCTGAACTCGTCGGCGAAGTGCTGGCCGTGATGCGCGATCTCGCGAAGAGCGGGATGACGATGATCGTCGTCACGCACGAGCTCGGGTTCGCGCGGGAGGTGGCCGACCGTGTCGTGTTCATGGACGGCGGCCGGATCGTCGAGAGCGGGCCGCCCGACCAGGTGCTGTCCGCGCCGACGCATGCGCGCACGCGCGACTTCATCTCCGCCGTGATTGCATGAACGGGCCGGGCCCCCGATCGATCGAGCCGTCACCGAGAGCGGCGCAGTCCCCCCATGACTTCATTACGACAAGGCGACATCCCATGAAAGCATCCGTCCTGACCCGCACGCTGGCCGCCGTGGCATTCGGCGCGCTCGCGCTCCACGCGTCGTACGCCGCCGCGCAATCCGCGAGCGCGAAACGCACGCTGAACGTCGCGATCGTGCCGAACTATCCGCCGTTCGAATACAAGGACCCGGCGACCGACAAGCTGGCGGGCTTCGACGTCGATCTCGGCGAGGCACTGGCCGCGAAGATGGGCGCGAAACTGAACTGGGTCGAAACCAGCTTCGACCAGATGATGAGCGCGGTTGCCACCCAACGCGTCGACATGATCCTGTCCGGCATGACCGACCTGCCGACCCGCCGCGATGCGGTGACCTTCGTCGACTACATCGAGACGGGCCCGCAGTTCTACACGCTGAAGGCGCGCGCCGGCGAGTTCGCGCAGATGAACGCGCTGTGCGGCAAGCGCGTCGGGTCGAGCCGGCGCACGTCGTTTCCCGACAACACGACTGCGTGGAGCGCGGAGAACTGCGTGAAGGCCGGCAAGCCGGCGATCGTCGTGATTGGCACCGACGGCTCGGCGGATGCGCGGATGCAATTGCGCCAGAACCGCATCGACGCGGCCGTGCAGGGCGGCGAGACGCTGCCGTACCAGAACAGTCTCGAACAGAACGCGTATGCGCCGGTCGGCAAGCCGTTCCTGTCGCAATACACGGGTATCGGCGTCGCGAAGGGCAATACCGCGCTGAGCAGCGCGCTGACGACGGCGCTCAACCAGCTGATCGCCGACGGTTCGTACCAGAAGCTGCTCGCGAAATGGGGGCTGCAGGAGCACGCAGTGGCGAAGGCGACGATCAACGCGACGCGCTGAGCGCGAGATGACGGACCTCGCTCCCCGCTGGCCGGACGCGAAGCGCGCATGCGTCGCGCTCGCGTTCGATCTCGACGGCCCGACCGGCGACGCGATGCTGAACGGGTCGATCTGGCACAACCCCGCGTATTTCACGCTCGGCAGCTACGGGCCGTGGCGCGCGCTCGGCCGGTTGCTCGACATGCTCGCGTCGTTCGACCTGCCCGCGACGTTCTTCGTGCCCGCGTGGATCGCGCAGACGTGGCCCGCGCAATGCGCGGCGATCGTCGAGCGCGGCCACGAAATCGGCTATCACGGCTATCGGCACGAAGCCTTCTGGACGCTCGAGCCCGAGCGGCAGCGCGAAATCATGGCGCAGTCGGCCGACGTCTTCGCGCGCACGCTCGGCGTGCGGCCGGTCGGGTTTCGCACGCCGTCCGGCGACTGGAGCGACGCGACCGTGGCCGTGCTGCGCGAGGCGGGCGTGCGCTATTCGAGTTCGATGCGCGGCGACGACCGGCCGTACCTGCTGCACGGCACGGACGGCGCGCCGCCGCTCGTCGAGATTCCGGGCCGCTGGGAGACCGACGATTACGCGTCGCTCGCGTATCACCGCAACCCCGACTATCCGGCCGGGCTCGACCGGATCGCCGGTTACGGCGCGACACTCGACAACTGGACGCGCGAATTCGACGGCGTGTACCGCGAAGGGCTGTGCCTGACGACGCTGCTGCATCCGAAGGTCTGCGGCAAGCCGGGGCGCATCGCGCTACTGGAGGCGTGGTTCGCGCACATGCGCGCACGGGATGGCGTATGGTTCGCGCGCTGCCGCGAAGTAGCCGACTGGTGGCTCGCGCAGGCCGCGCGAGATGCACAACCGACGCAACGGAGCAACGCGTGACGATATTTCCTGCATGGCCGGGCAGCGCGCGCTGCGCGGTCGCGATCACGGTCGACTTCAACGACATTCATGGCATCCAGACCCGCGAGCCGCGCATCGTCGGCCGCGAGAAATCGCTGTCGGTGTGGCGCTACGGCGCGACCCGAGGCGTCGACCGGTTGCTCGCGGCATTCGACGCGTTCGGCGTACCGGCGAGCTGGTTCGTGCCCGGCGTCGTCGCCGAAACCCACGGGGCCGCGGTGCGCGAGATCGCGGCGGCCGGCCACGAGCTCGGCGTGAGCGGTTATCGCTGCGAGGATTTTGATGTGCTGCCGCTCGCCGCGCAGATCGGTGCGTGCCGCGCCGGGCGTGCCGCACTGGCGGACGCGACCGGCCGCGACGTGGAAGGGTTTCGCTCGTTCACCGGCAACTGGGCCGACGGTTTCGTGGATTTTCTCGTCGCGGAAGGCTTCACGTGGTCGTCGTCGTGGCGCGGCGACGATCGGCCGTACGTGCATCCGCGCGGCGACGGCGGCACGGAAGGTGCGCGGCTCGTCGAACTGCCGCTCCACGACGAACTCGACGACGAGCCGTACTTCGCGTTCAACCTGTCGCCGCCCGTGCCTGCCGGCCAGCCTCGTATCGCGGCCTATCGCGACGTGCTCGACAACTGGCTGCGCGACGTCGACGGGTTCCGGCGCTTCGGGCTGTGCTGCGTGCTGCGCCTGCATCCCGAGATTATCGGCACGCCGGCGCGCATCGATCTGCTGCGGGCGTTGCTGGCTCACCTGCGCGACGCGGGCGACGTGTGGTTTGCCACCGGGTGCGAGATCGCGCGCTGGTGGCGCACCCAGGCGCCCGTCAATGAACCGGGCCATCCGGTCGACGTGTTCGCGCACTGCGTGGCAGAGGAGTCGGCGAGATGACGACGGATGCACAAACACGCGCGACGCGGCTCGCGGCGTTCGTCGCGCAGACGGCCGCCGACGCGTTGCCGGAGGAGGTCGTCGCGAAGGCCAGGCGTCACGTGCTCGACACATTCGGTGCCGCGCTGGCCGGCACGTCGGCCGTCGAGACGCGCAGCGCCCGCGCGCTGACCGGCGACACCGCGCACGGCGGCGCATCGCTCTGGGGCACGCGCCGGACCGCCGGCGCGCGCGACGCGGCGTTCGTCAACGGCATTGCCGCGCATGCGCTCGAACTTGACGATTCCGGCGGCTGCGATCATTCCGGCGCGGTCGTTCTGCCTGCCGTGCTCGCCGCGTTGTCGTGTGCCGGCCGTCCCGTGACGGGCCGGGAATGCGTGGCGGCGATCGTGCTCGGCTACGACGTCGGCCGGCGCGTACTCGAAGCAGCCGGCGGCTACTCGGTTCACAACGGCGCGGGCTGGCACTCGACGCTCAGTTGCGGCGTGTTCGGCGCGGCGGCCGCCAGCGCGCGCGTGCTCGGGCTCGACGCCGCACGCACGCGCGATGCGCTCGGTCATGCGGCGAGCTTTTCCGGCGGGCTGTGGAGCTTCATTCACGACGGATCGCAGACGAAGCGGTTGCACGCCGGGCGCGCGGCGGAAGGCGGCGTGCTTGCGGCGCTGCTCGCGCGCGAAGGCGTAAGCGGTCCCGCCCGCGTGTTCGACGACGTATGGGGCGGCTTCCTCAACACGTTCGCCGCGCAGTCCCGTGTGCCCGACGCGTTGACCGACGGCCTGGGTGAGCACTGGAAGCTGATGCGCTGCTCGATCAAGCCGCATGCATCGTGCCGCAGTGCGCATGCGGCCGTCGACGCGGCGCTGCAGCTTGCGGACGGACGCACGTTCGACGCGGGCGAGATCGAGCGGGTGGTCGTGCGGGCGAGCGCGTTCGTGGCACGGATGTGCGGCGGCCGCGACCTGTCGACGCTGTCATCCGCGCAAATGAGCCTGCCGTATGCGGTGGCGGCGGCACTCGCGTTCGGCGACACGGGGCTCGGCGTCTATCGCGACGACCGGCGCACCGATCCGCGCGTCACCGCGCTGCTCGCGCGCATCGAGGTCGACGTCGATCCCGCACTCGGCGATCTCGACGAGCCGACGGTCACCCTGTATCGCGCGGACGGAATGCGGGAATCACGGCACGTGCCGATCGCGCTCGGCGATCCGCGCAACCCGCTCTCCGACGCCGCGCTGCTGGCAAAATTTCGTGAGCTGGCGGGCATGGCGCTCGGCCCTGCGCAGGTCGAAGCCCTGGGCGACGTATGCCTGTCGCTGGACCGGCAGGCGGACGCGCGCGTGCTGAACCAGCGGCTCGCAGGCGATCCGGACAGCCGCGATTGAATGTCCGATGGGGTTCGTGCGGCCGCTGCGGCTGCAACATGTTCGCGAGAAGCTGCCGGCCGACGATACGGCGGCGCTCAGGATGCGCCGCGTGCGCGGGTGACCGGGCTTATGGCAGCGGCGCACCCCAGACCGCCGTCACGTCGTCGCCGAGCCGCCATTCACTGAACGGGCGGCGCGGCGCGATGATCGCCGGCAAGCGGCTATCGTGAAAGCGCGCGTAGTACGGCTCGACCCAGCTCAGTTCATCGCGGAACGTCCACGGGAACAGTTCCTGCCTGACCGGCGTGATGGCCGTGAAGCTCGCGGGGTTCTCCACCGCGTTGATGACGAGATTCGCGAGGCGGCCGATCGCGCCGTCGTTTTCCCGGTAGAGATCGATATGGCGCCGCTGCACGAGTTCCGCCGCGAACACGAGCGGGAGCAGCGCGAACGTGTGATAGTGCAGCGCGCGGTTGCCGCGTTTGACTTCGCGCGCGAGCGACCCGTCGGGCCCGATGTCGCGGATGCCTTCGCGTACCCGCAGCAGCCCCGAGTCGACGAGGCTCGTGTTGCCGGTCACGGTGCCGATGGCGATCAGGTCGAGTCCGGCCCAGTACACGAGGTTGTTGTGCAGATGGTTGATCGCCTCCGCATCGCGGGTGGCGATCGCGATGCGTTCGAGCCATGGATCGATCGCGTCGAACCGCGCGCGGTTGGCTTCGCGCACGTCGCGCGGCATGCGCAGGATCACCATCGCGAAGTCGGTGCCGGCCCAAGAACGCTCGTAGTAGCCCTGGTATCCGGAGATCCGGCCCATCAGCGCGTCGGCCCTTGCCCAGCTTTCCAGCAGGCTCGCCGCACACGACCAGTCCCCGTGGTCCGCCGACGCATTGAGCCGTGAAATGAAATCGCGCATCGGCTTCACGGCGCGCGCATAGCCCGCGGCGTCGTCATAGTAGCCGGGCGGATCGATCGTCGTGACGGCCGCCGGGATGTCGCAGGCGCGGGCCGGCGGCACGACGGCGAAGAGCGCGCTCACGACGAGCCACGCGGCGAACAGCGGTCGAGTCGACATGCGGCGCATACGGTCCTCGGTGGTGACGGTAGTGTGGCAAAGCCCCCTGGAGCGGGCAACATCGCGACGCTGGACGTGCGCGGCCGGCAAAGCACGACGAATCCCGGCGATATGCGCAGAGTCGAGCAGCCTCGTGGCCGCTCATGGGGCGCACGCAGTCTAGCGCCCCCGTCTTTCATCCGCCTTGCCCGGCAGCAGCCGTATGGATCGATCCCGAGCCGGCCCCCGCCTTCCACGCGGCGAACACCGACGCACTTTTTTAAAGACCTCGCCACGTTCGCCCGGTATCATCGCTGCGCTCGCGAACGACGCCATTGGCGGAGCATGCCGACTCGCGCGCAACCAGCATCGCAAGCATGACAACACAGGGCGGACGCCGACGGCGCGTCGCGCCGCGATCAGGCCGAATCGGCCACCAGCACGACGGAGCATGGAACGATGGTAACGGGGACGGGTGCGGCGCGACGCGCGAGGGCGATCGCTGCCGGGGGCGCGTTGTACGTGGCGGCAACGGGCGGCGCACACGCGCAGGCGTCGGGTGCGGCAGCCACGCCGCCGGCCGGCGCGGCGGCGGCCGTGCTGCCGGCAATCGACGTGACAGGGAAGGCCGACGGCGCGTCGAGCGGGCTCGTCGGGCTGCGTTCCACGGCCGGCACGAAGACCGACACGCCGGTGGCCGAGATTCCGCAAACGATCAATCTCGTGACCGCGCAGCAGATCGAGATGACGGGCGCGACCGATCTGAACCAGGCACTGCGCTACGTGCCGGGATTCGCGACGTTCGGCGCCGACAGCCGCACCGACTGGTATGCGGCGCTGCGCGGCTTCACGCCGACGCTGTACGTCGACGGCGTGGCAGCGCCGAATACGGCCGTAATCGCGAACTGGCGCGTCGACCCGTACACGATCGACTCGATCGCCGTGCTGCGCGGGCCGACGTCGGTGCTGTACGGCGCGGGGGAGCCCGGCGCGATCGTCGACGCGCACACGAAGCTCGCCGACGGCGAACGCGTCCGCGAAGCCGGCGTGCAGCTCGGCAATGACGCGCGCAAGCAGTTCATGGTCGATGTCGGCGACGCGCTCGATCCGGACGGCCGATATGCGTACCGCTTCGTCGGCGTGGCGCGGGACGGCAACGCGGTAACCGGCCCGAACGGCGACCGGCGTGTCGCGCTGGCGCCGTCGTTCCGATGGCGGCCGAACGCCGACACGTCGCTGACGGTCTCGGCGACATTCCTGCAGGACAGCGGCGATATCTCGTCGAACTTCCTGCCCGCGTCGGGCACGGTGTTGCCGAACCCGAACGGCCGCCTGTCGCAGGACATCTACATGGGCGCCCCCGGGTTCAACGACTACCGGAAGAAGCAATGGTCGGTCGGCTACACGCTGGAGCACCGCGTGAATGCAATCTGGTCGCTGCACCAGGACGTGCGCTGGTCGCACCTGTCGCTCGACGACGCGACGGTGTTCGGCATCGGCCTGGTGCCCCGCAGCACCACCAACATGATGCGGTATGCGGGGCTGTTCCAGCTCAACTACAGCCGGCTCGATATCGACAACCACGCGCAGGCGCGCTTCGGCACGGGGCCGCTCGAACACACGCTGCTGCTCGGCGCGCAATATGACCGGCAGACGACGACCAACAGCGTGTGGCTTGCGATCGCGCCGTCGCTCAACCTGTATCACCCCGTCTACCGGCCCGTCACGGCCGCGATTTTCTCCGGCCCGACGTCGCTTGGTCACGTCGACCAGTACACGGCGATGAACGGGTTCGGCGTGTACGCGCAGGACCAGATCCGCTGGAAGCGCTGGACGCTGACGCTCGGCGGCCGCGAGGATTTCGTCAATGCGAGATTCGACGACCGGACGGCCGGCACGCAGGTGCAGCAGGACGTCAGTGCGTTCTCCGGCCGCGTCGGGCTCACCTATCAGGGGGACGCCGGGCTGTCGCCGTACGTGAGCTATTCGACGTCGTTCGATCCCGTCATCGGCGTGAGGGTGTACGGCGGCGGCTTGCCTAAACCGACGCGCGGCAAGCAGACGGAAGCCGGGTTGCGCTGGCAGCCGCCCGGCAGGAACCTGATGCTGACCGCGGCCGTCTACCAGATCGACCAGACCAACGTCGCGACGCCGACGCCGGTGAATCTCGACCCGACGGGCACGACGTCCGTGCAGACCGGCAAGGTGCGCTCGCGCGGGATCGAGCTGAGCGCGGTCGGCAAGGTCAGCCGCGAGTTGTCGGTCGTCGCGTCGTATGTCTATCAGGACGTCAAGAACGTGCAGGCGAACGACGCGTCGCTGAACCACTGGCCGGTGGCCGTGCCGCTGCCGCGGCAGATGGCGTCGATGTGGGCCGACTGGACCTGGCGCACGGGTGCGCTGTCGGGCCTCGGGATCGGCGGCGGCGTGCGCTACCAGAGTGCGTCGGCCGGCGCGCCGGACAACTCGCTGACGGTACCGAGCGTGACGCTGGTCGACCTGGCGCTGCACTACGAAATGCCGCACTGGCGGTTCGCGCTGAACGTCGCGAACCTGTTCGACCGGAGTTATGTCAGCGGCTGCCAGTCGTACGCCGTCTGCGTGTTCGGCAACGAGCGGACCGTGCTGGCCACCGCGAAATACAACTGGTGATCGTGAACGCGCGAAACGCGTCCTAAGCGTCGCGTTGCGGCTCCCGACGCACGGCACGTTCGCCGGCGTGGCGCTGGCGCCGCCACTCGGTCGGCGTGAGGCCGAAACGTTCGCGGAATGCGGTCGCGAAATTCGCCGGTGTGGAAAAGCCGATTTCCTTCGCGATGCTGGCAATGCTGAGCGATGTCGAATCCAGCAGATCCTGCGCGATCCGCAGCCGCTCGTGCCGCAGATACTCGAACACCGTCTGGCCGAGATTGTCGCGAAACGCACGTGAGAGCCGCTTTTCATGCGTGCCGACCGCGCGAGCCAGTTGTTCCACCGTCGGCGGGTCGTTCAGCGTCCGCGCCAGATGGCGGATGGCCGCGCGCACGATGATGTCGTCGTCCTTGCCGGCCACGAACGGGCTTTCCGTGTCGACGGGCCGGTCGCGCTTCTCCCGCGCGAGCTGCACGCGAATCCGCGCGAGCACTTCGGCCGGCTCGAACGGCTTCACCACATAGTCGACACAGCCGATTTCGAACCCCTCGAGGCGCTCGTGCAATGCGCCGGCCACGGTCAGGAAGATGACCGGAATCGTGCACGTCAGCGGATCGGCGGCAAGCAGCCGGCACGCGGTGAAGCCGTCCATGCGCGGCATGCGGACATCCATCAGGATCAGGTCGGGCATGAGCGCCTGCGCGCGCTGGCACGCCTGCAGCCCGTCGGATGCAATGCTGATCCGGCACCCCGTGCCGCGCAGGATGTCGATCAGCAAGCGAAGCTGGTCGGGCTGATCGTCGACGATCAGGATATGGGCATCGCCCAATGCGGAGATCGATGGATGCATCGTGCACCTGTTCTGGAATGGCTGCTGGCTGCGTTCCTGCGGGTGGCCGGCCCGGTTCGGATCAATCGTCGGAAGCTGCTCTATGGCGACGTACAAGCGCATCGATATTCGGATTTCGCCCACTACCCGACGGACAACCGGCCGGCGTAATTCCCCGCACGGGTTGTTTTGATCGCTGAGTGGGTAAAGATTCGGTGCATTGCCGTCGTCGTGCGCCGAAAAGCACGCGGCTGCCGGTATCGATGCGAGCCGAATTGTAGGGGCATATTTAGATTCTCGCCAGACGCGTTGACTCTATTCGCTTCATTCCGCTTTTCTGATTCTTCATCGGGTATTGTGATTTGCGTTTGCGGCGCGGCATGCTGATGCCTGTCCAATTCCGCCATTTTCATTGGCACCGCACGTGCAATCGCGCGGCTCGGAAATTTTTCGTCGAAAACTTTTTGCTGGAATTTATTTTTAATCCGCTTTGGCAAATAGTTTATCCGCTCCACAAAACATCCAGATTAATTTTGGCGGCGCGAAATCGTTTGCGAGATGAGCATTTTTAACGCAAGTTATTGAATATATTGAATTTTACAATCTATAAAGAATGTCACCTTCAATAATTTTAGATCGTGTCCCATAATTCGTCCGAACTTTGAACGCAGGGTTGCACCGAGCAACACAAGGCACGGCGGGTTGCGACGGACGTTGTGCGATTCGGATCCGAGGCATCGATTGATGTGCATCCGAACGCATGTCCGTTGTGCGCAGGCGACAATCCGGTTGCCGTGGATGAAATAAAAGAAGCGGGGTTGGTCGCGGTCAGCGCGGCATCAAATCAGGGGTGTCCATAAAAGCGGGTTGAATCTCCGGATTCAGTCGCTGGGCGAATTCGCCCATACAACACAATATGCATTCCTAATGTATTACCTGGATTAACGGAACGGGCCGTAACAGAAACGGCGTGCCCGGGTTTTCGAACGTCCCGTCGCTACGGGCGGACGATGCGTGTCGCCTTCGGCACGCTCGAGCCGGGCATGGGCATCGGGTTCCGCACTGAAGTCGCAATCGTAATCGCAGCTGAAGTCTTCAATAAACGTAAGTAGTCCGTATTCAAACCAAACGCTATAAAACGGAGCAGAAGACCATGAAGAGGAAGCAGATTTCGGCACTTGCCGCCGCCATGTTCACGGGTGCAGGTGTCTTTATCGCCGGGGCCGCGCATGCGGACAACTTCGTCGATCGAGGCAACCCGGACAACGCGCTGAGCGGTCAGTGCATCGATGGGACGAACCCGCTGTGCGTATCGACCAAGAGCGGGAGTTACGTGGCGGTGAGCACGACGAACGTCACGATGGGAACGAATGCCAGGGCCGGTACCAGCGGTATCGCGATCGGCGACCAGTCGAATGCGGCCAGCAAGGGCGGCACCAGCAGCGGCGGTTCGATTGCTGTCGGCGTCGGCGCGCAGGCGCTGGCTAACTCGGCCACGGCGATCGGCACGGTGGCCGTCGCGCAAGGCAATACGGCGCTCGCCATCGGCCGCCAGTCGGCCGCGCTCGGCGACTTCTCGATGGCACTCGGCAACGTCGCGGACGCACGCGGCACGAGCTCGATCGCACTCGGTCACTCGGCGCTGGCAAGCGGTGATCGTTCGGTCGCGATCGGCGGCGCGAACCCGACGTCGAGCGACGGCGTGTCGGCCGGCGCGTCGTATGATGCGGCCACCCAAACGCGCGCCGGCGGCACGCAATCCGTGGCGATCGGCGCAGGCGCGCAGACGAACGACAACAACCAGGTGGCGATCGGCTCGGGCAGCGTTGGTGCGAACAATGGCGGCACACCGGTGTTCGGCGGCACGGCCGCGCCGGTTGGTGGCGCGGTGTCGTTCGGCGCAATCGGCAACGAGCGCCAGCTCAAGAACGTCGCGGCGGGTGCGGCCGATACGGATGCCGTCAACGTCCAGCAGCTGAAGAACGTGAACGGCACGCTCACCACGAGCATTGCCAACGTCGACGCGCGTGTGACCAGCGTGGGCAACAGCCTCAGCACCGGCATCGTGACGGCGACGAAGAACGTCGTGAAATACACCGACGATTCGCATGCGGCGATCGCGCTCGACGGCGGCAACGGCACGACGATCAGCGGCGTCGCGGCGGGTGTCGCCAACACCGATGCGGTCAACGTCGGTCAGCTGAAGGGCAGCATCGCACCGCTGCAGACGTCCATCTCGACGGCGGCGTCGAACATCACGAACCTGCAAACCAGCGTAACCGGCATCAACACGTCGCTGAGCACGGCGACCACGAACATCGGCAACCTGCAGGCGGCCGATGCACGCAACGTGAAGTATGACGGCCAGAGCGGATTCGACTCGGTGACGTTCGCCGGCACGAACGGCACGACGCTGCACAACGTCGCAGCGGGTGTCGCGAATACGGACGCAGTCAACGTCGGTCAGCTGAACGGTGGCCTGTCGTCGCTCAGCACGAGCGTGACGAACAACCTCAGCACGACGCTCGGCAACCTGAGCACATCGGTCACCAACCAGATCGGCAACGCGACGAAGAACGCCGTGCAGTACGACGATGACGCACACAGCGGCGTGACGCTCGGCGGCAAGGGCGCGCAGTCGCCGGTCGGCCTGCACAACGTGGCGGACGGCATTGCCGCGAGCGACGCCGTGAACGTCGGCCAGCTCGGCAAGGCAACCGACACGCTCAACCAGTCGATTACGAATGTCGGCAACAACGTGACGACGCTCGGTAACCAGGTGACGACGAATACGGGCAACATCGCGGCGCTCCAGCAGGATGCGCTTCTGTGGAACGCGAACCTCGGCGCGTACGATGCGAGCCACGGCGGCAACGGTCCGCAACGCATCGGCAACGTCGCGGCCGGCGTCGCCAACACCGATGCGGTCAACGTCGGTCAGCTGACGGGCAGCATCGCGCCGCTGCAATCGTCCATCTCCACGGCGGCGTCGAACATCACGAACCTGCAGGGCAACGTCACCGGCATCAATGCATCGCTGAGCACGGCGACCACCAACATCAGCAACCTGCAGGCAGCGGACGCACGCAACGTGAAGTACGACGGCCAGAGCGGGTTCGACTCGGTGACGTTCGCCGGCACGAACGGCACGACGCTGCACAATGTCGCCGCCGGTGTCGCGAACACCGACGCGGTGAACGTCGGGCAACTGAACGGCGGCCTGTCGTCGCTCAGCACGAGCGTGACGAACAACATCAACACGACGCTCGGCAACCTGAGCACGTCGATCAACAACCAGATCGGC
Organism: Burkholderia lata; assembly: GCF_902499335.1. Lineage (GTDB taxonomy): Bacteria > Pseudomonadota > Gammaproteobacteria > Burkholderiales > Burkholderiaceae > Burkholderia > Burkholderia lata_B. Next base: position 137,126 of record NZ_CABVQK010000003.1, read on the forward strand.
AACGCGACGAAGAACGCCGTGCAGTACGACGATGACGTGCACAGCGGCGTGACGCTCGGCGGCAAGGGCGCGCAGTCGCCGGTCGGCCTGCACAACGTGGCGGACGGCATTGCCGCGAGCGACGCGGTGAACGTCGGCCAGCTCGGCAAGGCAACCGACACGCTGAACCAGTCGATCACGACCGTCAGCAACAACGTGACGACGCTCGGTAACCAGGTGACGACGAATACGGGCAACATCGCGGCGCTTCAGCAGGACGCGCTCCAGTGGAACGCGAATCTCGGCACCTACGATGCGAGCCACGGCGGCAAAGGTCCGCAACGCATCGGCAATGTCGCGGCCGGCAAGAACGGAACGGACGCGGTCAACGTCGACCAGTTGAACGCGGCGATTCAGGACGGCACGAGCCAGCTCGATGCGCTCGCCGTGAAATACGACGACGCGAGCAAGAAGCAGGTTTCGCTCGGCGCCGGGAACGGCGGGAGCCCGGTGCGACTGACCAATATCGCGGAAGGCAACGTCGCGGCCGGCAGCACGGACGCGGTGAACGGCGCGCAACTGCGCCGCGCGACCGACGGCACGGCGGCCGCGCTGGGCGGCGGCGCAACGGCGAATCCGGACGGCTCGATCAGCGCGCCGGCCTATAAAGTCGGCGGCGGTTCGTTCAACAACGTCGGCGACGCGCTCACGAACCTCGACGGCCGTGTCGGCAGCAACACGACGACGCTCGAGAATCACGAAACGCGCATCGGCAACGCCGAAACGAACATCGCCGGCAACACGGCCGCGATCGCCGGGCTGCAGCAGGACGCGCTGCAGTTCGACCCGAAGGCCGGCGCATACAACGCGGCGCGCGGCGGTGCACCGACGAAGCTGACGAACGTGGCCGACGGCAACATCGCCGCAGGCAGCACGGACGCGGTGAACGGCGGCCAGTTGTCGGGCGTGAAATCGTCGCTCGAACAGCAGATCACGCAGGTGTCCAATCAGGCGGGCGAGGCCGTGAAGAACGTCGTCAAGTACGACGTCGACGCGAACGGCAACCGGATGAACTCGGTATCGCTGATCGGCGGTGACGCGAATGCGGCCGTCGTGCTGAAGAACGTCGCCGCGGGCACTGCCGATACGGACGCGGTGAACGTGAAGCAGCTGAAGGGCGTGCAGTCGAGTCTCAACCAGCTCGGCGCGCTCGCGGTGCAGTACGACGACAGCTCGAAGAGCTCGATCACGCTCGGCGGCGCCGGCGGCACGCGCATCACCAACGTGCAGGCAGGCACGCTCAGCGCAACCAGCACGGACGCGGTGAACGGCTCGCAGCTCTACGCGACCAATCAGCAGGTTGCGAAGAACACGACCGATATCACGAACCTGCAGGGGAACGTGACCAACATCGCCAACGGCAACGCCGGCCTCGTGCAGCAGCAGGATCCGAACGGCGCGATCACGGTCGGGAAGGACACCGGAGGCACCAGTGTGAACTTCTCCGGCACGGCGGGCGACCGCGTGCTGACCGGTGTCGCGGCGGGCGTGAACAACAACGACGCGGTCAACATGGGTCAGTTCAATAGCGCGCTGAAGAACGCGGCGGCCAACGACCAGATCCGCGCGGCGGCGACCGATGCGAACACCACGTGGATCGTGCGTGCCGATGCGGGTTCGATCGGGTCGACGGCAACCGCAACCGGCAAGAACGCGGTGGCGGTCGGCCAGGGCTCCGTCGCCGATCGCGACAATTCGTTCTCGGTCGGCGCGAAGGGCAGCGAGCGCCAGGTCACGAACGTCGCGGCCGGCACGGCGCCGACCGATGCGGTGAACGTGCAGCAGCTGAACGACAACCTGTCGGCCGCGTCGAATCAGGCGAAGGGCTACACCGACCAGCGCATCGGCCAGGTGTACAACTCGTTCAACGACCTGAAGAAGGACATGTACGGCGGCGTGGCATCGGCAATGGCCGTGGCCGGCCTGCCGCAACCGACGGGCGCGGGCCGCTCGATGGTCTCGGCGGCTACGTCGAACTATCACGGCCAGCAGGGTTTCGCCGCCGGGTACTCGTACGTGACGGAAAGCAACCGCTGGGTCGTCAAGGCGTCGGTGACGGGCAACACGCGTTCGGACTTCGGCGCGGTGGTGGGCGCCGGTTACCAGTTCTGACGTCGTTCGCGCGGCATTGATCGACCGGTCGTGCCGGGCAGCGGTTGTGATGCCCGGCACCGGCGGAAAATCCGTGGCCCGGGGTGGATTTGTCGACCCCGGGCCATTGGCGCTTGATGCGTCGCAAAGATCGATATGGTTGCGCCGGGCCTGTCATGAGAGCATGGCTTGTGCCCCGATGGCATGTGTCATCCGCATGAAAGAAGGCGCATGGCCTGCGCCAGGGGCGTGCGCATTTCACGCGATGCCGTCGGCAGTCGACAGTGCTTCGCGAGAAACGACGCCCGTCGATGCAGTCGATGGATGATTTATTCGCCGATAGTGGTGATAATCGTCAGCTGGCGCAATGCAACCCGCGTTGAGCGTGTCCGAGCACGTCTTCCAATCCCGTATTGGCGCCGACAACGACCAATGAAAACGATGAAACCCGTCAACAAGATGCTTCCTGCGCAGCGCTTTGCGTTGCCGCGTCAAATTCGGCTGCCTGCCTGCGCGGCACCGGCCGTCATGCCGTCGGCGTTTCCGGCCGGTCACGGCTACCGGTACCGCTGAGCACCCGGACAATCCGCTCCATTTGTTCAAGAAAATAGCCGTCGCCTGAATCGATCAGCCGGGCAATCGGTATCGACCGGCGATATCCGTTAGTGCACCCCGTTGGATGGGCATCGGGTCACATAACGACGCATCATGGAACCGCACACTGGGGGAAAGGCAGATGATCGGGAAGTTTGCGTGGCTGTCCGTCGTTTCGCTTCTGGTCTCGGCATGCGGGGACCATTCCGGGCACACCGATTCCGCGTCGAATGCGCAGTCTGCGGCCGCTTCCTCGGCACACGCCGTTGCCGCACAGGGCGACGGTAGCGAGAAGCGCCCGGCACCCGTGCCGCCGAGGCCCGGCCAGGTACTCGAGGCCATTTACCAGAAGGACGCGCATGGCGAGGACACGATGGAGATCGCCAATGGAAGCCAGGCCTCTTACTGGTACGGCCACGCGTTCGATCTGAACGGCAACCACTTCTTCACCGGTTTCGCTTACGACACGCCGAACAAGTACGCCGAACAGGAGAAAACCGCGGCCCCGGCGCCCGACGCCAGGGTGACGATCACCGAAGCAACGTTCGAATGGACCACGGACGGCGGCGTGGCCGGCTGGAACATGGTCGGGTCGGAGCGCTCCATCGGCGAGTTTGGCGGCTACGAGAAGGCCGACACGATCGACGACAAGGAGCCCGCAGTGAGTATGACGACACCGAACGGGCAGATCGTGCTGGCGGTCCCGACCTGGTATCTGGCCTCCGGTACCCGGATCAAGTCGTTCAGCATGTTCGTCTATCAGCGCACCAATGCGACAAGCAATCCTGACGATACTGACTGGACTTATGCCGGCAATGTGTTTCGCGGTAACGACAACGGCGCGGCATGCGATGCCGACGGCACCGGCAATCACGTCCCGTGCGTGACCGGCTCGTCGACCCTGACCTTCCTGCCGGCCGTGGGCCGCGATTGGCCGCGTCTTCGTGTGGCGATGAAGGGGACGGGCATCGACAACGCCGGTCAGAAGAAGACCTACGGCGCCACGGATGTCGTCGAATACCGGTTCAATCCGAAGACGAAGGTTTACGAAGCGGCGAAGACGTAGGGCGGCATGCGGCATGTCGCTGTCAACGATGGTTCCACTTGTACAGGTAGAAAATCGAATGACCGCTGCAATCGCCGGGGCCGACAAGCGATAGCGAAAATTGCTTTTGGGACGCTTCGCGCGTTCACTTGAACCCGAACCTGTCGATCGGGCAAATCCCGGCACGAATGCGAGTAGCGCGATCCGCGGCGAACACACCCGCGCCCCGATCCTCGGTTTCACGCGGGTTCGCGCGCTGTCGAAACGTGCGTCCAATGCGAGTTGTCGAATGCGAGCACCGGCTCGTATTCTGAAGTCGTCGGGCGGGAAGGCATGGGGCCACCGCCGATCACCGCATCAGAGAGCACGACAATGACCGAAACGACACAAACGATGAAGCTCAACCACCTGAGCTTCCCCTCGGCCGACACGCTGGCGACGGCCCGATTCTTCGAGCGATACCTCGGCTTCACGATCGCGGGAAGCTGGGACAAATCCTGGATCCTCAAGCGCCCGGGCTTCGACGTCGTGATCGATCACGTCGGCGACGGCGTGCCCGCGTGGCCGACGAATTTCCACGTCGGCTTCGAACTGCCGAGCCTCGATGCCGTGCGCACGTTGTTCGAGCGATTCACGGCGGAGGGCGTCGCAATGGAGACGGACATCTTCAACAACGGGCGTGGTTCGCGCTTCTTCTGCCGCGCACCGGGCGGCGTGATGTTCGAACTGAACACGCGCGCGGATGCCGCGCCGGAATATCGCGAGACCTTCGACGACTGACGCGGGTACGTGTCGCGCCGCGCCCAACCGCTGGCGTGCGTGCGCGAAGGGCTGGTGATTGCCGTCGAGTGCGGATTGTTGCAGTGCGCGACATGCGCCAGTTCCTGCCACCCGCAACCCGGCGCGCGCTTTGTCGTTGCGCAGGACTTCAAGCGCAAGAAACGGAGTGTCTGCCTGCGTAGGGTCGCCTACATTGCCGTGACGAACCTCACTCACGGGATGTAAAGACAATGACCTTACTCGAAGGGAAAGTAGCCATCATCACCGGCGCCTCTACCGGCATCGGCCGCGCGATCGCGCTGATGTTCGCGGCGCACGGCGCATCAGTCGTATTGGGCGCGCGAAGCGAAGCCACCCTGAATCAGGTTGTCGACGAGATCCGTCGTCAGGGCGGGCAGGCGTGCGCATGCGCCGGCGACGTCGATCACGTCGATACGCATCGGAGGCTCGTCGAGACGGCCTTGCGCGAGTTCGGCGGCCTCGACATCGCGATCAACAACGCAGGAACGGTCGGGCCGCTCAAGCCGCTCGCCGACATTTCGCTCGACGATTGGCAGCAGACGCTGTCGACCAACCTGACGGCGGCCTTCCTGGGAGCGAGCAACCAGATTCCCGTGATGCTTGAACGCGGAGGCGGTTCGATCGTCTTCACGTCCAGCTTCGTCGGAACCAGCGTCGGTCTTCCCGGCATGGCCGCGTATGGCGCGTCCAAGGCCGGCTTGATGGGATTGGTGAAGGGAATCACCGCGGACTATGCGGCACGGGGGATTCGGGCAAACGCACTGTTGCCGGGCGGCGTGGATACCGCGATGGGTGGAGACCGGGAGCAGAAGGAATGGGCAGCCGGGCTCCACGCGATGAAGCGTATCGCCAGCCCCGACGAGATCGCGTCCGCGGCGCTGTTCCTGGCGAGCCCGATGGCCAGTTTCGTTACGGGCTCGGCCCTGTTCGCCGACGGCGGGAATGCGGCCGTGAAGTGATGCGCCGTTGGCGCAAGCTCAACCGCCGGCGCGGGCCAGCATGTCGATGACTGCGCGGGTGCGCGACGGGCTGGTGATTTCAACCCAGTGCAGATGCGCGAATTTCGGGTCGTCACGCAGGCCGGCGAACTTGACACGATTCTTGGCGAACGTGGTGTATGACCACAGCAGCACCGACTCCCGGGAGAATGCCATCCGCAGCGATTCACGGTTTCCGTGCGAAAGCTCGGTGCGCATGAGCCCTCGGCTCAACGTGCGCCAGAGCACCCGGGAGAACACCGTCCGTCGCCCGAAGTTCAGCCAGATCACGTGCGTGGCTCTCGACCAGAGCACGTCGCGCACGGCGCTGTAGTTCCCGTCGGCGACCCATCGGTCGCCGGCCGTCGCGGCCAGCACGGCGCTCTCGAACTGTTCCGGCGGCACGGCTGTCCAGCCGGGGCCCCAGTAGAGTCGATCCAGCTCGATGTACGGGCAGCCTGCTGCTGCCGCCAGTGCGCTGGAAAAGGTGGATTTCCCCGCTCCGCTGGTTCCAACGACGATGAAGCGCATGTGTTTGACCGCGGCTGAATTTTTGAAGCTGCGTATTGTGCCTCATGCGTGCCGCATGCAGGAAGCGGCCCTTCGAATGCCGCGGTTCGTCATTGAATATTCGCGATGCCCGGGCTTGCTCCGCCGACCCATCTGCATTGGCGGGGCAGCCTGGTCAACGCCGTATCAGCCTGACGGGCCGTTGCTCGGACCCGTCACACGCAGGCTGAAGACGGAACCCTTCCGGTCACTTCTTGAGCGACACCACCATGTTCTGCGTGTTGCCGAAGGGGACGTAATCGAAGCGGAGTTGTTTGGAGGTCGACTGCGGAACTCCGTCGATGGCGATAACCTGCTTGTGCAGCATCGCCGACTGGTCGAACGCGCTGCCGGCGCCGTAGAGGGTGAACTTGCCCGTGGCCTTGGACTCAGGCGTCGACTGGAAGTTGAACAACCCCTCGGGATACGTCTTGTTACCCAGGAAATCGAAAGGCTTGCCGCCGGAATACGTATCGAATTCCACATTGGCGTTGTGCGAGATGGAAAACGTTGCCGTCGACGCACTGTCGTAAAACTCGACCGCGTCGGTGACGAACTTCGCATTTGCATCGACCTGAGCCCAGACCCGCACGCTTTTGCGCAACGTAATCTGCTTGCTCGTCATCGCGCTCTTCGCACGCTTTCCGAACGCGAGACGCGATTCGGCGATCTCCATCTTGCCGCCCGTTGATTCCATGTGCAGCGAGTAATCGTTGCCCGGAACCCGGGGCAGCGCCGCCGGCAGAACGGCATACTCGCTGAATGTCAGCACGATCTCTTCGGCACGGACATTCACCGCGGACTGGCCCAGGACACGCAGCTTCTTGGTGCTGGCGTACAACCGGCAGTAGACGTCATAGCGGCTGGCGCCGGCCAGTTCCAGATCGAGGAGAAGGTCGATATACATGCCGAGCAACGGCGGGACCAGGCCGCCCGCATTCACCGTATCGAAACGGCTGGCCTCGAACGCGGCGTCGACGATCCTGAAGTTGACGAACGGGTGACCGATGAGCTTGTGCGGATACGGGCCCATCGTGAAATCGACGCCGCGCGCATCGCCGGAATTGCCGCGCATCACGAGGGCACCGCTACGAAGATTGATTTCAACGGGCGGGATGTCGTTGTCGAAACTTCCGCCCCATACCGACGACTGCCGGGACAGCAGCGTCAACGTTCCGGCGGGAGCGATCATCGAGAAGGATTTGCCGGCTTCCTTGTCAAAGGAAGGGGCGCTCGATTCATTCACGTCCGCCGTGCTGTATGTCTGGTTTTCGTTGGGCTTCCAGATGAAGAATTCTGGCATGATGCTCTCCTGATTCATTCGAACGGTACGCACGGGTGCGTTGAATTCTTCCCCGTCAGTCTCGAGGTTGATCGAACGATGACCGGCGCTTGATTGGCTCTGTTCGACCAGCCTGAAGTCAGGCGCATGGCGAAAGAGTGACGCCAATATAGGACCGGTTTTTTCGAGAATCGATTACACGTGATTACGCTGCGCGGCGTGCCTGCAGCGCCTGTATCGGGGGGCGAGCAGAGGTGTCCGGGCCGGGTAGTCTCGCCGCCCCGCAATGGCCATTTGAATGTGACATCGACGTCGGCTGTTCGCTGCCTGCGCCTTTGTACGACCAACCACAACAATCCTGCCGCACACCGCCGCGGCCAACCTCGACAAGATCAAAAGAGAGAAACGATGGCGACCGAACCCGGGTTGCGGGACAGCATGCATGTGCGTAGCACCCGCGACGGCAGCCCGTCATGTGTGCGCGGATGGGTAACGGCCGGGCCCGCGTCTCGAGCGAATCGGGGGCTGGCATGAGCGACAAACCCGTTCTTGCTGCCGGCACACCGTGCGAACCGGCGGCGTCGACTGCGTCCCTGATGGCGCTGGCCTGTCTGATCGTCTTCATGGCGCAAATGGCGACGACGGTGTACCTGCCGTCGCTGCCTGTCGTCATGCGCGAACTGAAGATGACGCAAGGCGGCGCCGAATTGTCCATCTCCGCCTATGTGATCGGCGCGGCGCTGCCGGTGCCGTTCTGGGGCGCCGCCGCGGAACGCTGGGGCAGGCGTGGCCCGCTGCTGATTTCGCTGTTGCTGTTCGTCGCCAGCAGCCTGCTGCTCGCCAGCTGCACGCTCGCACCGGCGCTGCTCGTGTTGCGCGCCCTCCAGGGCATCGGGGGCGGCGGCGCGGCGATCATCGCCAGAATCATCGTTCGAGACAACTGGCGCGGCGACGAACTGGCGCGACGCCTCTCCGTGTTGTCGATCGCCTTCATCACGGCGCTGGGCGGCGGCCAGTTCGTCGGCGGGCTGATCGGCCGATACAGTCACTGGCAAACGGGTTTCGTGCTGATGGCCGTCATCGCCGCGCTCGCGATCGGTCTGTCGTACGCGTTGCCGTTGAAGGCGGGAAACCGCACCGCTGTCACGTCGGGCATGGCCGGCACTTACGGGCTCCTGCTGCGGCGCCCGGGCTTCCTGTGGCCAGCCTGCGCCGGCGGGTTGGGGTTCGCGACGATCGTGACCTTGCAGGAAGTGAGTCCGTTCGTGTTCCAGGAGCATTTCAAGCTGGCCGTGACGAGCTTCGGCAGTATCGGCCTGCTGCTCGGCATCGCCTATTTCAGTGGGGCAATGCTGGTCAATCGCCTCGTGAGACGGGTCGGCGGGGTCCGGCTGATGCAGGCCGGCGCCGCGCTGGTTGCGTTGGCAACCACGTTGATGCTGGCGTCGTGGCTGGGCGGCCTGCTGGCCCATTTCACCGGCCTGTGGATCTTCATCGCGCTGTATTGCCTCGCGATTTTCGGGCAGGCAGTGCTGTTTCCCAACAGCATGGCGACCGCCGTCAGCGATGCGCACGAACATGGCGCGCACGCGATGGCCTTGTGCGGCTTCCTGCAGCAGGGACTGGCGGGCATCGCCGCGACAGCCGCGGTGCTGCAGCACCATGGCGGCACGTGGACGCTTGCCGTGTTCGTGCTGGGGGCGCTGACGTGGCTGGTGGTGCAGGTCAAGGTGAGGGGCAGGTAGGCGGCAGGCGTCAACGGATGGTTCATCGGCCGCATGCGTCTTCCGCGAAAGCAGCGGTGTGCCACGGCGCACCCGCCATGAGTTGCGCCGCGTCGCCCGAACGAAAGATTCGTAGAAGGCATTATCTTGTTCGTCGTTCGCCTGGCTTTCACTACGAATTCAAAGGTATCGCCATCAAAAACCGGAATCGCAGCGTCATTGGCAAATGGTATTGATGCGCGCGAGACGGCAACAATCAAAATCAATATTTAATAAAGCAAATAGTATCCGCCGCTTTACGCCCGCTTCACATCATCCGTCCTGCCCGCCCCGCGCCACGCAACGCCTCGGCCTGATAACACCCGGCCCGCCAGGGACATTCCGCCGATGCAGCGTTGCCGATACCGACATCCCGGCCGACGAGATCATTTCAGATTTCTCACCAAATCATGAATCGATTAACATCGGCGACAGCAAAAATTAACCTGTCAGAAAATATCTTGTAATTATAAAAATGACCTTCTAGCATCCCTCTGCGGTTCGTGACATGTCTTAGATCAAAGTTTGTACTTGATGCATTCCTCGAACATCACCCATACATAGCCGGGGGATTACATGAAGAAACTGTCTCGTCTGCTGTCCATCACCGCGATTACCGTCGCGAGTCTCAGTGCTTTTGCCCAGGCCGGTGACCAGTCGGCTACGGTCGACAAGGCCCTGCAACTGATCCAGCAGAACCCGTCCGCCTTCAGTCTCGCAACCGGCGGCACAACACGCGCGTTGAAGTTCGCAGGGCCGCAGGCGAGCGCGCCGACGGATGGCGATCAGTTCCAGGTGCGCGACGTGATCGTCGATCCTGACGGCACCGAGCACGTGCGCTTCGATCGCTTCTACGCGGGCCTGCCCGTGATCGGTGGCGACGTTGTCGTCCATTCGAGCAAGGGGCAGTTGAAGCAGGCGAGCGTGACGCAGCTCGCGCCGATCAGTCTAGCCGGCAAGATCGGCAAGGTCGGAGACCGCTCCGTGGTGCGCAACGCACCCGACGTCGGTGCCGCCCGGGTCAAGCGCATCGCAGCCGCGCGTTTCGACTCGGACGTGCGTCGCGTCGATGACGCGGAACTCGTCGTGTTCGCACGCGACGTCACACCGACGCTGGCCTACGCGGTGCGCGTCTACGGCAAGGCGACCGACACGCATGGCGATGCCGTGCTGTACTACGTCGACGCGCGAACCGGCACCGTGCTCGACGCACAGGACCTGATCAAGACCGCCGCCGCGACCGGCACCGGCCGCTCGTTGTACTACGGCAACCTGACGCTCACCACCGACCAGACGGGCACGAACGCGTACCGGATGCTGGATCCGAGTCGCGGCTCCGGCTCGGTCTACGACGGCCGCGGCCTGACCTCGGACGACGTCGAGCAGGCGACTGACCTGCCGATCTTCACGAGCAGCACGAACTTGTGGGGCAACAACACGACCACCGACCGGCAGACCGTCGCCGCAGACATCGATTATGGTCTCGCACTCACTTGGGACTACTACAAGACTACGCACAACCGCAACGGCATCTTCAACGACGGCCGCGGCGTGAAGAGCTATGCGCACGTCGTATTCAATACCGGTAGCGGCACGACCGGCGCGAATGCGGCATGGCTGTCGTCGCACGTGATGGTGTACGGTGACGGCCAACCCGGCACCAGTCTGCCGAAACCGGTCGTTTCGGTCGACGTCGCCGGACACGAGATGAGCCACGGCGTGACCGAGGCCACGGCCAACCTGAACTATTCGGGCGACGCGGGCGGCCTGAACGAGTCGACGTCCGACATTTTCGGCACGCTCGTGAAGTACTACGCCAACAACCCGAACGATCCCGGCAACTACGTGATCGGTGCGCGCGTGGTGAGCGGCGGCCTGCGCAAGATGTACAAGCAGGATCTCGACGGCCGGTCGTTCAGCTGTTACCCGTCGGGTGGATTCTCGTGGTCGAATCCGCGCCATGATCCGCATTACACGTCGGGTGTCGGCAACCGCCTGTTCTACCTGCTGGCCGAAGGCCCGACGGTGCCGTCGACCGATACCGGCCTGACGCAGGCGAAGCTGGTCTGCAACGGCGACACGACCTTCAGCGGCCTGGGCCGCGAGAAGGCCGGCAAGATCTGGTACCGGACGCTGACCGTGTATCTGAACGCCAACTCGAGCTACCCGAACGCACGTCGTGCTTCGATCCAGGCGGCGAACGACCTGTACGGCGCGAATTCGGCCGAAAGCGCCACGGTCGCTCGCGCGTGGAGTGCGGTCGGGGTGAATTGATGGCGCTTGTGTCAGTGCGGTGAACGCCCGGGAATCGCGTGGCGATATTGCGTGCCGGAGAAAGGGGAACCGATCGAAGCCACGCGACACTCACGCGAATGACGGGCAGAGGTTGATCGGCCGCCTGCGATTGCAGGCGGCCGATCTTTTGTCGCACGCTTCATCGGTCCGTCCGTTATTCAGCGTTGAAGCGCCGAGCCGGAGGCAACCGGGCTGCTTGCGCCCGACAGGTTGCGAATCGCGTGACGGCCGCCGGTCCAGTCGGGCTTCGTGCGCGTGAAACGCAATCCGCAGAATCCCCACTTCAAAGTCTGTTTCCGTGATCGCACGCGGCTGCCTCGCGCCGGGCGGCGATGCCCCGGTCCGCGCCGACATTCCGCGATGGGGTGAACATCGGCCGCGGTGTGTCGGTGCCCGCATGAAATCGCCGTTCACGAATCGCCCCTGCGCGGAACGCGACTTGGCGCGGTTGTGTTTGGCATTTACCCTTGGTGACGCATCCGCAGTATCGCCAGAACCTGGAGTTCGGGAAGAACGGAAGAGGGGAGGAGGAGCGCATCATGACGGAAGCCATTTCCGGCGGCTGCCTTGACCGATTCGTGATCGGTGCGACTTGCCGGCACCCGATTCAGCATACGCTCACCGAGGCCTGCGACCTCCTGTTCAGCACGTTGACCCATCACGCGGAGCCGTTGTATCTGGATGGCGGGCGTGGCGGATCGTCCCCGCACCACGCTCGGGCGGCAAACAGCACGTTCGTGTTGTGCGTGGCCAGCGGTGCACACGCGTACGAGCTGAACCGGACACGCCATTCCATCGGCCTGGGCTGCACGGACGTCCGATTCGTACGACCCGTTTTCATCGGCGATACGATCTGGGCGGAAAGCGAAACCGTGGGCCGCTACGATACGGGCAACGAAGGCATCGTTATCGAGTTCGAATGTCGTGTCTACAATCAGCGCAACGAGCTGATCATCAAATTCCGGAGCCAGTGGTCGATGTCAGTGCCTGCATTGCCGCTCCAGTGACGAACGCCCGCGCGTTGCGCGCGATCTCGCACACCCGGCGGCAGACGCGCGGTTCACGAGCATGCGGTGAGCGTTGGTGCTACCGTATGCGCGTGACATCAGAGAAAAGTCTCCCGCGGTCATGCGGCCGATCCGATGTGCCGGCCGCGCAACCGGTGATCAGGAAAAGCGGCTTCAGCTGTTCGTTTCACGGACAGGATTCCCATAAAGACATGCCTCCCCGATAAGCGACGGGCCGACCCGCGCCTACGTGGAGCGAACACAGTACCGTGTCGCCGCAAGTCGATCGCTGTCGCGAGCGCTCGATCGAGCGACCGGACGGAAGGAGACATCATGAGTGCGTTGAGCGTGCACGGTTTGACCCGCCGGGTCGACCTTTTTACGTTGCGTCTGTTTCTCACGGTCGTGGAGGAGCGCCAGATCCGGCGCGCCGCGACGCGGGAAAACATCGCGCCATCCGCCGCGACGAAGCGTGTGCAGGACCTCGAGGACATCGCCGGCGTGCAGTTGCTCGAACGCATTCCGAACGGGGTCGTGCCCAATGCGGCGGGTGAAGTGCTTGCACGCTATCTGCGACAGATGTTCGAAAACTTCGAAGACATGCGGCGCGAGCTCGGCGAATTTTCGGCGGGCGTGCGCGGACACGTGAGCGTTGCGACGACAGGGGCCAGCGTTGTCCAGTATCTGGGGCGAGAATTCGGTGAGTTCGCACGCAACTATCCGCAAGTTGAACTCGAATTGAAGCAGGAACCCAACACCAACCTGGTTCGAGCCGTGACGACGGGCGACGTCGATCTGTGTGTGTACGTGGTGAGCGGCGACGTGGACGACACGCTGCTGGATACGCTGCCTTATCGTACCGACAGCTTCGTCGCCGTTGTTCCGCGTAATCATCCGCTCGCGGAACAACGCACGGTGAAGACCATCGATCTCGTGCGCGAGCCCTTCATCGCGCAACCGGTCAATACGACGCTGATGTTCAAGGTCAACGAAGCCGCACATGCGCTCGGGGAGACGATTCGCGCACGGTTCACGGTATCGGGCGCCGACGTCGCGCTGAGTCTGGTACAGGCGAGCCTCGGCGTGACGGTGCTGCCGGAATGCATGGTGCCGATGGACAGCCGCGACCGGTGCGCCGTCCTGCGCATCCAGGAGCCGTGGGCCGTACGGGTGCTGCGGGTCGGCACCCGAAAAGGCAAGGCCACGACCTCGGCCACGCGTGCGCTCATCGACCAACTGACCGGGCGCCCGAAGGCCGCGCCGTCGTCAGGCCCTCTGGCCGATTGATCGATGGGCCGGGCGCGGCCTTATCGCTGCGCGCCGAAGCGCTCCATTTCCCCGATTCCTGCTCCTGATTCCCGGTGCTCGACCGCGCGGCCGCCGCCCTCTGGCGTCGCATTGCGGTCGGCACCGCGTCGTCCGTCATCCTGACCGGCTCCAGACAACGCATGGCCGGCCGCGCCCGACGTTCGTGAACCGCGAACGGCGGCCTCGCAATTCGTGATTTGAAGATGCAGCGTGCGCCTCATAGCATTGATGGCGCCACCGACGCTCGCACGCAATGCGAATGCGCGGCGGCCGCCGGCGGCCCGGTACACGGGCCATGCCGAATGAAAAAAGGAAAGGCACTGCGACCTTCCAGACACGGAGACAAAGGAACCATGCGTCAATTCGATTTGCAGGCGGTGATCGACGAAGCCCGATTCGGTCGATTCCATACCGTCGTTCTTTGCTGGTGCATCCTGATCATGATTCTCGACGGGTACGACCTCGCGATCGTCGGCATTTCGCTGCCGCTGATCATGAAGGAGATGCACATCACCCCCGTCACCGCAGGCGTCATTGCCAGTTCGAGCCTGTTCGGCATGATGGTCGGCAGCATCCTGCTGGGTAGCATCGCCGACCGTATCGGGCGCCGCCCGGCGATCGTGCTGTGCGTACTGCTCTTCAGCGTGTTCAGCGCCGCGGCCGGTGCGGTTGGGGGCGCCGTCGCGTTTTGTGCGTTGCGGTTCCTGGCGGGACTGGGTCTCGGCGGCATCGCCCCCACGTGCGCCGCGCAGATGACGGAGTATTCTCCGCGCCGCATGCGCAGCATGCTCGTTTCGCTGATGTTCGCCGGCTATTCGGGCGGCGGGGTGCTGGCGGCGCTGCTCGGCAAGAGCCTGATGGAAAACTACGGGTGGCGGTCGATGTATTTCGCGGCGGCGGTGCCGATCGTGCTGGTGCCGGTGATCTGGCGCACGCTGCCGGAATCGCTGTCGTTCCTGGTGCTCAAGGGCCGTGATGCGGAGGTGCGCAGGATCGCGCAACGGCTGATTCCTGGCCATGTGCCCCAGCCGGGCGACCGCTTTGCGATGCCGAAGGAGGAGGCCGGGCCGACGAGGCTGCTCGGCGCGCTGTTCAGCGAAGGGCGCGCGTTCAGCACGCTGATGTTCTGGGTGACCTGCATCACCAATCTCTTCATGGTCTACGGGCTGAGTTCGTGGCTGACCAAGCTGATGGCGTCCGCCGGCTACAGCCTCGGTTCCGCGCTGACGTTCGTGATGGCGATGAATCTCGGCGCGGTGGTCGGTGCGATCGGCGGCGGCTGGCTGGCCGATCGCCTCAATATCCAGCGCGTGTTGATCGGCATGTACCTGCTTGCGGCCGTATCGATCGCGCTGCTCGGCTACAAGGCGCCCACCGCGTTGCTGTACGCGGTCGTGACCGTCGCCGGCGCCTGCACGATCGGCACGCAGATCGTGGTCTACGCATACGCGGGCCAGTTCTACCCGACGAACGTGCGTTCGACCGGCGTAGGCTGGGCTGCGGGTATCGGGCGCCTCGGCGCGATGTTCGGCCCGATCCTCATCGGGGTGATCGTGGGGCTCGCGCTACCGCTGCAATTCAACTTCTATGCGATGGCGGTTCCCGCGGTGATCGGCGCGCTCGCCGTCGCGCTCGTCAACGACAGGTTGTCCGACCGCGTCAGGCGCGGTGCGCCGCAGCGTGGTACCGGCGAGCTGGGCGCCGCTGGCGAGGGCAGCGCCTAGCGTGCGGTGCATATGCCAACGCGCCGAAGTGTTTCACCGGATCAGTAATCCGAAGATTCTGACAAGTCGACAATCAAACCAAGCGAACGGGAGTTTCACATGAATCGCATGAAAGGCAAGACGGTCATCATCACGGGCGCCGCGAGCGGCATGGGCGCGGCGGGGGCCGGATTGCTCGCGCGCGAGGGCGCGAACGTCCTGGTGACCGACATCCGCGCCGACGGCGCGGCGCAGGTGGCCGCCGGGATTCGCGAACAGGGGCTGAGCGCCGAGCACTGCGGCCTCGACGTCACCGACGAGGCGCAATGGCAGGCTGCCGTCGGCAAGGCGCTCGCGACGTGGGGGCGAGTCGACGTGCTCGTCAACAACGCCGGGCTGCCCGGCACACCCGATACGTGGGAACAGGCGACGCTCGACGGCCTGAACAAGCTGATCGAGCTGAATCTCAACGGCCAGTTCCTGGGGATCAAGACGGTCATTCCGGTGATGGAGCGCGCCGGAGGCGGATCGATCGTCAACATGTCGTCGATCGCCGGCATGATCGCCTTTCCGGGGCTACACCCGGGCTATGGCGCATCGAAGGGGGCGAACCGGCTGCTTTCCAAGTGCGCGGCGATCGACCTGGCCGGTCGCGGGATTCGCGTGAACTCGATTCACCCGGGCGTGATCCGCACGCCGCAGAGCGAATACCTGTTCGATGATCCGGAAGTCATCAAGGTCATCCACTCGAAGATTCCGCTGGCGCGCGCGGGGCGGCCCGAGGAAGTCGCAAACGTGCTCCTGTTCCTGGCCAGCGACGAATCGTCGTACGTGACCGGCGCGGAACTCGTGGTCGATGGCGGGTTTACCGCGCTCTGACGCAAACCGTCCGGGAGCCCGTTTCATGAAGGGCATCGCGCAAACCGATGCGCGATGCCCTCTTTGCTTCAGGGTTCAGATGACCTGCCGCGCGCGCAGCGCTGCCACGTCGCCGGCGTCCATCTGCAGCCACGCTTCGAGTACGGCCTGCGTGTGCTGGCCAAGCCGGGGCGGCAGGCCGGCCTCGGGCTCCGGCACGTCCGACATCTTGATCGGATTGCCGGCGACCTGGATCGGTCCCCAGACCGGGTCGTCGAGCGTCATCAGCATGTCGCGGGCGGCCACGTGCGGGCAGTCGAACAGGTCGGCGACATCGTTCACCACCGAGGCCGGCACGCCGCCGTCGCGCAACGTCCGGACCGCATCCGCACGTGTCCGCACGGCCAGCCATGCATCGATGTGCCGGTCGAGCGCCTCGCCGTTGGCACGGCGGGAGATGCCGTCTGCGAAGCGAGGATCGTCGGGCAGTTCCGGTCGGCCGATCACGTCGCAGAAGCGGCGCCAGATGTGTTCGCCGAGCACGGCGATGACGATATAGCCGTCGTTCGCGCGATACGTACCGAACGGAGCGGTGACCGCATGCACGCCGGGCGGCGTCGGCTGGCGCAACGCGGAATACATCGCGACGGAGATCTCGTTCTGGATCAGTGAAGCGTCGTATAGCGAAATGTCGACCTTCTTGCCACGGCCGGTGCGCTGGCGCTGATAGAGCGCGAGCAGCGCGCCCTGCATCGCCAGGATCCCGCCTTGCAGATCGGCCAGCGAAAAGCCGAGATAGGTCGGGCGATCGCCGGTGCGCTCGGGCCGGTACATCAACCCGCTCATCGCCTGCCCGACGATGTCGAATGCCGGGTAGTCCGTATACGGGCTGGGCTTCACGTCGGTGTGGCCGAACCCGGAGATCGCGACGTAGATCAGGCGCGGATTGTGTTCGCGCAACACGTCGTAGCCGATGCCGAGCCGGTCCATGACGCCTGGGCGCAGGTTCTCCACGACGATGTCGGCTTCGCGCGCCAGCTCGATGAAGATCCGCTTGCCGTCGGGATGCTTCAGGTCGAGCGTGACGCTCTTCTTGTTACGGTTCGAGCGCAGAAACGACAGGCCGTGCGCGACGCCGTTCGCGTCGGTCTTGACGGGGCTCGTGCCGCGGGAAAAATCTCCGCCTTCGCGCGATTCGACCTTGACCACTTCAGCACCGGCATCGGCGAGCCACATCGACGCATAGGGGCCCGCGATGAAATTCTCGACGGCGAGTACCCGCACGCCGTCCAGCGGCCGGTCGGCGGTGTTCGTTTGCCTGTTTTCAGGTGCGTTCATTGCAGGACCCCCGCGGTGCGCAGCGCGTCGATTTCGCGAGCGTCGATGCCCCAGTCGCGCAGTGCAGCCGTCGTATGGGCGCCGGGCGCGGGCGCGCCGCCGCGCAGCGTCGGCCGGGTCCGGCTGAAACGCGGCGCGGGCCCCGGCTGCACGATGCCGTCGACTTCGACGAACGTGCGGCGGGCAACGTTGTGCGGGTGATGCGGTGCCTCGGCCAGCGACAGCACGGGGGCGAGGCAGACGTCGGTGCCGGCTGCGAGCGCGCACCATTCGTCGCGCGTCTTCGTGGCGAACACCCGAGTGAAATGCTCGCGCAGCACCGGCCAGCCGTGGCGGTCGTGCTGATCGGGGAGCGGCGTGTCGGAGAGCCCCAGCAGTGCGAGCGTTTCGCGATAGAAGCGCGGCTCGTTGGACGCGAGTGACACGTAGCGATCGTCGCGCGTGCGATAGACGCTGTACCACGGCGTGCCCGAATCGAGCCGGTTGTCGCCGCGCCGGTCGCTCCATGCGCCCGCCGCGTACATGCCGTAGATCAGTGTCATCAGATGCGCGGAGCCGTCGACCATCGACGCATCGACTACTTGCCCGGCTCCCGAGCGTGAGGCTTCGAGCATCGCGCAGACCATGCCGAACGCGAGATACATCGCGCCGCCGCCAAAATCGCCGACCAGGTTGAGCGGCGGCACGGGCGGCCCGTCGCGTTCGCCGATCGTGTGCAACGCACCGCTCAGCGAGATGTAGTTCATGTCGTGTCCGGGCGCTTGCGCAAGCGGGCCGTCCTGGCCCCAGCCGGTCATGCGGCCGTAGACGAGGCGCGGATTGCACGCCAGCAGATCGTCCGGGCCCACGCCGAGCCGCTCGGCCACGCCGGGGCGAAAGCCCTCGAGCGCTGCGTCGGCGGAGGCGGTGAGCCGCTTGACCAGTTCGACGGCCTGCGGCAGCTTCAGGTCGATGGCCACCGAGCGGCGGCCGCGGTTGAGCAGATTGAAACGGTGATCCATGTGCACGCCGCTGTCCGACGGCACGATGCGGTCGAGGCGCAGCACGTCGGCGCCCATGTCCGCCAGCAGCATCGCGCAGAACGGGCCCGGCCCGATCCCGCCGAGTTCGATGATTTTCAGACCGGCGAGCGGTCCGGCTCCTGCGTTGTCTTTCAAGATTGTCTCCCGGTGTCATTCTGTCGCGCAGCCGTCCGGCCCGGAGCGTGCCGGCCCGGTTGCGGGCCATGCGGAAATACTAGAAGCCCGCGATGAGCGCCTCAAGTGACGATTCGTGAGCGCGCGAGTTCCGGAATACGAACACGTCGCGACGGCATCGCATTGCGGCGATTCGTGCATCGTGAATCGCGGATTCGCAAGTCACGACTTGAGCGTTGCAGGATGCGCTGACTAACATCATCGTCATTGCGCCGCACGCCAAGGGCCACCAGTCGAATGAACAAATGGCCTGCTGCTTCGCTGCATTAACCGAATAATTAGAAATACAAATGAGTAGATAAGCACGGAGGGTGACATGTATTGCTTCGCCTGTCCGGCGCTGTCGATAGCGAGAAAGCCGGAGACGCGCCGGGCACGATGGTTGGATTCAACCGCGGAATCATTCACAAGTTCCAGCGCCCGACCGCGTCGAGCGGCGTGCGCAACCGATGCTGCGCGCGACAGGGGCGATGTACGCCCCGTCGACGCCGTGCAGCAAAACATCACGAACCATTCTTAACGGAGACAGGCAGTGACCGTCCTTTCCACGAAGTCAGAATCCGAACATCCCGGCCTGGCCGCGGCGCTCGCGTGGTGCCGCTCCGGCGCCAAGCAGCACTTCATCGACGGCAAGTGGGTGCCGTCCGCGTCCGGCAGAACGATGGAGACACTGAACCCGGCGACGGCGGACGTGCTCGCCCGCATCGCCGAAGGCGACAAGACGGACGTCGACCTTGCGGTGGCCGCCGCGCGACGCGCGTTCGAATCGTCGGGCTGGCGCAGCATGTCTCCGCATGCGCGCACCGCCGTGCTGCTGCGCCTCGCGGACGCGATCGAGCAACACGCGGACGAACTGGCCGCCCTCGAGACGCTCGACAACGGGATGCCGGCCTGGTTCAGCGCGGCGGTGGTGAAGATGACCGTCGACACGTTCCGCTACTACGCGGGCTGGCCGACGAAGATACTCGGCACGACCGTGCCGACGGATTCCTCCGCGTTCATCTACACGCTGCGCGAACCGATCGGGGTCTGCGGCCAGATCAATCCGTGGAACGTGCCGCTGCTGCTGGCCGGCGTCAAGTTCGCGCCGGCGCTCGCGTGCGGCAATACGATCGTCACGAAGCCGTCGGAGCTCGCGTCGCTGACCTGCCTGCGGCTCGTCGAACTATTTCACGAGGCCGGGCTGCCGCCGGGCGTGCTGAACGTGGTGACCGGCTACGGGCAGACGGTCGGCGCGGCGATCTCCGAGCATCCGGGTATCGACAAGGTCGCGTTTACCGGCTCGACCGCGATCGGCAAGCAGATCCTGCTCGCGTCGGCCGGCAACCTGAAGCGCGTGACGCTCGAACTTGGCGGGAAGACGCCGCACATCGTGTTTCCGGATGCCGATCTCGACAAGGCGCTCGCTGCCGCGGTCAACGGTTTCACGCGCAATTCCGGGCAGATCTGCTCGTCCGGCACGCGCCTGTTCGTTCATCGCAGCATTCACGACGAATTCGCGAACGAAGTGGCGAAGCTCGCCGCGAGCCTGAAGGTCGGCAACCCGTTCGATGCCGATACGAAGCTCGGCCCGCTGATTTCGTCGAAGCAGCGCGATCGCGTGATGTCGTACGTGGACGCCGGCAGCGATGAGGGCGCGACGCTGTTGACCGGCGGCCGACACGTGCGCGAAGCCGGGTACTTCGTCGAGCCGACGGTGTTTTCCGGTGTGCGCAACGCGATGAAGATCGCGCAGGAGGAGATCTTCGGCCCGGTCGCCTGCGTGATTCCGTTCGATACCGAGGACGACGTGATCGCGCAGGGCAACGATTCGGCTTACGGGCTGGCCGGCGGCATCTGGACGCGTGACATCGGCCGGGCGCACCGGATCGCGGGGGCGTTGAAGGGCGGCCGGATCTGGATCAACACGTTCGGCGAAACCGATCCGGTGATGCCGTTCGGCGGCTACAAGCAGTCGGGGCTGGGCCGCGAGTTTGGCGCCGAGTCGATTCAGACCTATACGGAAGCGAAGTCGGTGATGCTCCGGTATTGATGGCATGAGGGCCGGTCGGAATCCTGAACGATATCCGCAGCGGCCCGATTCCTCTTGCATTCGCGAGCTGGAAAGAGCGCGCGTATTCGGCCGCGCGCGGGCGGCTTGCGATCGGGCCTCGGGCGTGAAGGCGTCGCGGAACGCACGCGCGTACATCAAGAAGAAGGCTTCCGTTCCGGATGCGCATTCGTCGCATCTGCCCTCCCGATCCGCACGAAAGTCGGCACCTTCTTCATGTGCCGGTGCACGCCTGACGCAACGATTCGCGCAATGCGAATCATGGATTCGCGAGTGAAAACTTGAGTCCGGCCGGTGCGCACGACTAGCATTGAATCAAGGCAATGCCAGGTCAAACCGGAGACGTGAATGGAAACTGCATGGCAGGTGTGCGACGTGGCGTGGCGCCCCGAACCCGAGGCGGCACATGCCAGCGCACTGGCTGCGTTCATGCGATCCGTCGGCATCGAGCAGGCCGATCCGGTCGGGTACCAGCAACTGCTGGCATTCGCAGCGACTCATCCCGACGCCTACTGGAACGCGCTCATCCGGCACATGGACCTGCGGTTCTATCAACCGTACGAATCGGTCGTCGATACGCGCGACGGCATCGAGTGGGCGAAGTGGTGCGTCGGCGGCACGACCAATGCGGTACTGAATTGCCTGGACCGCTATCGCGGCACCGCACGCGACCGGCAGGAAGCGGTGGTGTGGGAAGGCGAGGACGGCACCGTGCGTCGCTGGACGTACGCCGAACTCGACGCGCAGACGAGCCGCCTTGCGGCCGGGTTGCGCCAGATCGGCTGTCAGCCGGGCGACGTCATTGCGATCTACTTGCCGATGGTGCCGGAGGCCGTGGCCGCCATGCTGGCGATCTCGAAGATCGGCGCGATCGTGCTGCCGCTGTTTTCCGGATTCGGTGCACAGGCCGTCGCGAGCCGCCTGCAGGATGCGGGCGCGGTGGCGGTGCTGACGGCGGATGCGAGCACGCGCCGCGGCAAGGCGACGCCGATGAAGCAGACGATCGATGCGGCGCGCGCGGACGTGCCCACACTGAAACATGTCGTCGTGCTGCGCAACCACGGCACCCCGACGGAATGGGACACGCGGGTCGACCGCTGGTGGCATGAACTGATCGACGGCCAGCCGATCGATGCACCGACCACCGAGATGCCGGCCGACGCACCGATGATGCTGATGTACACATCGGGCACGACCGGCAAGCCGAAAGGCACCGTCCATTCGCACTGCGGATTCGTCACGAAGCTCGCGCTCGACATGGGGCTGTGCGCGGACATGCGCGCCGGCGACCGGCTGATGTGGCTGAGCGACATGGGCTGGCTGGTCGGGCCGATGCTGATCTACGGCACCACGCTGCTGGGCGGCACCATCGTGATGGCCGAGGGTGCGCACGATTTCCCCGACCGGGGACGGTTCTGGCGGCTGATGGAGCGGCATCGCGTGAGCGTGCTCGGTATCGCGCCGACGATCGTGCGCAGTTTCATGCAGGCGGGCGGCGCGGGCATCGAAAACCACGATCTTTCCGCGTTGCGTGTCGCGCTGTCGACCGGCGAGGCGTGGACGGTCGATGCATGGCACTGGATGTTCGACAAGGTTTGCGGCGGCAGCCGGCCGATCGTCAATTACTCGGGCGGCACTGAAGTGGGCGGCGGCATCGTCACCGGTACCGTGATCCATCCGATGAAGCCGTGCGCATTCGCGGGGCCGATTCCGGGCATGGGGGCGGATGTCGTCGACGACGTGGGCCGCTCCGTCGGGCCGGGCGGGACCGGTGAGCTCGCGTTGCGCGGGCCGTCGATCGGCCTCACGCGCGGGCTGTGGCGCGACAACGAACGCTACCTGGCCAACTACTGGGGCAAGACGCCGGGCATGTGGCGGCACGGCGATCGCGCCGCGATCGACGAGGACGGGTTCTGGTACGTGCTCGGTCGCGCCGACGATACGCTGAAAGTTGCCGGCAAGCGCACCGGGCCGGCGGAGATCGAGACGCTCGTGATGGCGACAGGGCGCGTCGCCGAAGCGGCGGCGATCGGCGTGCCCGATCCGGTCAAGGGCGAGACCGTCGGCCTCGTGGTTACGTTGATGCCGGGCGTGACGGCTGACGCGGACGTCGAGAAAGCGTTGAGCTCGGCGGTCGTGTCGGGGCTCGGCGCCGCGTTTCGGCCGTCGCTGGTGCTGTTCGTCGACGAGCTGCCCAAGACGCGCAACATGAAGATCATGCGCCGAGCGGTGCGTTCCGCATGCCTCGGCCTTCCGCCTGGCGACCTCTCTTCGCTGGCCAACCCCGAGACGCTCGATGCGATCGCGGCGGCGGCAGGCCGGCACGGCATTTCAAAAACGGCGGACCGCGGATGAGCGAGCGCTACGCGGACGCCGTCCTGTCGATACCCGAACGCGTGGCAACGGCCACGACGTGATGCCGGCGCGACGCACCGAATCCATTTTTCGCATCAACCCGTCAACAAGGAGACGAAAGTGACTACGAATGCCGTGAGGCCGGCCCGATCGCTGCTGTTCGTGCCGGGCAACAAACCGGACTGGATCGAGAAATCGATCGCCGCGAAAGCGGATGCGCTGATTCTGGATCTCGAGGACAGCGTGCCAGTGCCCCTGAAGGTCGAGGCCCGCGCGGTCGTCCGGTCGAAGCTGGCATGGCTGGCCGAGCAGCGGCAGCGCGTGTATGTCCGGATCAACCGTAGCCCGTACCTGTACGACTTCGACGACATCCTCGCGGTGGTCGGGCCGCACGTGGAGGGGATCGTGATCTCGAAGCCCGTCGGGCCCGAGGACATCGACTGCGTGTCGATGATGCTCGCCGAGGCGGAATTCCGTAACGGCGCGGCGCTCGGATCGACGCGCGTGATACCGCTGCTCGAGACGGCGCGTTCGCTGCAGTTCGCATATGAAATCGCATCGCGCGAGCGCGTCGGCGCGATCGTCGGCGCGACCGCGAAGAACGCCGACGTCGCGCGCGCACTCGGCTACGTGTGGACGCCAGACGGCCGCGAAAGCCTGTACTTCAAGTCGCGCGCGGTGATGGCCGCGCGTGCGGCCGGCAAGCACGCGATCGGCGGCGTATGGCAGCAGGTCAAGGATCTCGACGGGCTGCGCAAGTCGTCGGTGCTCGACCGCAATCTCGGCATGTCCGGCGAGCTCGCGCTGCATCCGTCGAACGTCGCGACGATCAACGACGTGTACAGCCCGTCGGCCGACGAAGTCGCGTACTACGAAGGCATGATCGCCGCGCTCGACGAGGCACAGGCCGGTGGCCGCGCGTCGTGCATCTACGACGGCGAACACATCGACATCGCCCACGTCAAGACCGCACACGAGATCGTCGCGCGCGCGAAATCCCTCACTCACTGACTGAACAAGGAACCCGACAAATGGCCGGACTCTATTTCGAAGATTGCCGTGAAGGCCTCGTGGTCGAACACGCGATCCGCCGCACCGTGACGGAAACCGACAACGTGCTGTTCTCCGCGATGACGTACAACTGCGCGCCGCTGCACATCGATGCCGAGTACAGCAAGGGCTCGATCTACGGGCAGCGGCTCGTCAACAGCATGTTCCTGCTGGCGCTCCTCGCCGGCATCACCGTGTATGAAACGACGCTCGGCACGACGCTCGGCAACCTCGGTTTCCAGGAAATCAAGTTTCCGAAGCCCACCTTCCACGGCGACACGATTCGCGTGCGTACCGAGATCGTCAGCGCGCGGTTGTCGAAAAGCCGCAGCGACTCGGGCATCGTCGTGTTTCGTCACGTCGCACTGAACCAGCGTGACGAGGAAGTGTGCACGGCGGTGCGTACCGGCCTGATGATGCTGCGCCCGAAGTAAGCGCATGGCCTCGCGCGCGGCACGCGTGCATCGCGGTTTGCCGCGCAACCGGGGAAAAGACATGAAGAGAAGGCGGCCGGGGACGGCCGCGCCGGTTTCAGCGGCGCCGGCAAGCAATCGACCTCGGCCGTTGAGCACGATTCGGGCGCTCGACCTGACGGTGCGGCGCCGGCGCCGGGAGACGCGAATGACGAAATCGGCGGCCGCCTGCTCGAGCTAGATGCGTGCGAGATCGCGGCATGGCGGGATCGGCGCGTAATCTGTGGCCACCGGGCGGCCATGCGCGACGATCGCCGCCGGCTCATCCCGCTTCATTCAATCGAAACGAGGTTCTCATGAGACAAGCAGTGATCTGCGAACCGGTACGCACGCCGGTGGGGCGCTACGGCGGCGTGTTCAAGGACATTCCGGCCGCGACACTGGCCGAGACGGCGATCCGCGAACTGGTTCGGCGTACGGCGCTCGATCCCGCGCGGATCGACGACGTGATCTTCGGTCAGTGCTACCCGAACGGCGAGGCGCCGGCGATCGGGCGCGTCGCAAGCCTCGATGCGGGTCTCGGCATTCGCGTGCCCGGCCTGCAGCTCGACCGCCGGTGCGGATCGGGCCTGCAGGCGGTGATCGATGCGGCGATGCGCGTGCAGACCGGCGCGGCCGACCTGGTGCTCGCCGGCGGCGCCGAGAGCATGAGCCAGGCGGAGCACTATGTGCTCGGCGCACGCTGGGGCGGGCTGCGCGGCGATTCGTCGCCGCTGTGGGACCGGATCGCGCGAGGGCGTATCACGTCCGGCGGCCGCCATCATCCGGTAGAAGGCGGAATGCTCGAGACCGCCGAGAACCTGCGGCGCGAATACGGGATCACGCGCGATGCGCAGGACGCGCTCGCCTACCGGTCGCACAGCCGCGCGATCGCCGCGCACGAATCCGGCCGCTTCGACGACGAGATCGTGCCGGTGCAGGTGAAGACGAAAGGCGGTGCCGCGTGCGTCGATCGCGACGAGCATCCGCGCGCGGACGTGACGATGGAAAGCCTCGCTGCGCTGCGCCCGGTTCGGCGGCAGGTCGATGCGGAATCGACGGTGACGCCCGGCAACGCGAGCGGGCAAAACGACGGCGCGGCCGTCTGCATCGTGACGACGCCGGAGCAGGCGGCCGAGCTCGGCCTGCGGCCGCTCGCGCGCCTCGTCACGTGGGCAGTCGCGGGCGTCGAGCCGGAGCGGATGGGGATCGGACCCGTGCCCGCGACCGAACTCGCGTTGCGGCGCGCGGGCCTCGCGCTGAAGGATCTCGACCTGATCGAGCTGAACGAGGCGTTCGCGGCACAGGTGCTCGCGTGCACGGCGGCCATGGGATTCGACGCCGGCGATTACGAGCGGCTGAACGTCAACGGTTCGGGCATTTCGCTCGGCCATCCCGTCGGCGCGACCGGCGTACGGATCCTCGCGACGATGCTGCGCGAACTCGATCGCCGCGCGGGGCGCTACGGGCTCGAGACGATGTGCATCGGCGGCGGCCAGGGGCTCGCGGCGGTGTTCGAGCGCGTCGTCTCGTAACGGCAGGGCGCGCGTCACGTACCAACTGCTGAACGGGATGCGCGTGGTCAAGTGCGCGTCCGTCATCGCCGCGCCGTCGAGCGCGCTGCATCTGCGGCAGCTCGGCGCGAACGAGATTCGCATCGATCCGGTCGGCGGCGAGCCTGATTTCCTTCGCTGACGTTCGAAATAAACCGTGTGCCCTGCGATGCACGCATCCTGAACCTCATCGAGGGCACGGCGGAAATCCAGGCACCGGTGATCGGCCGCGGGTTGCTCGCGCGGGAAGATGGTGCGCGACACGTCGCGCTGTTTCTTCAAATCGAGATTCGAATCGACAACCCCGCATCCGTGACGTACCGGATGCAGGGTTCATTTCCCTTCGCGCTCAGTTGGCGAATTCGATACGGCTGCGCGACTGCTCGAGCGTGGCTACCGTTTCATCGACCAGACGACGCAGCACGTCGCCGGCCGGCGGCACGTCGCGGATCAGGCTGGAACCCTGGCCTGCCGGCAGCGGCTGATGATCCTTCAAATCCGCCTCCACCGACGCGAAGCGGACCGGCCCGATGGCGACGCGCTGCTCGGGATACGGCAGCATTTCGTCCTCGTGGCCTTCCCACACCTCGGTGTAGCGATTCTTGAGCTGGCGCACGTACAGGCCGTCGAACAGCAGCGAACGAATGGTCTGGTCGTAGCCGGCCTCGACAATCGACTGCTTGTAGTTCGGGCCGACCGTCGCCTCCTGGCTGCCGATGAAGCGCGTGCCGACCCACACGCCCTGTGCGCCCTGGGTCAGCACGGCGGCGATCTGCGCGCCCGTCACGATGCCACCGGCCGCGACCACCGGCACCGGCGAAAACTCGAGCACTTCCGCGAGCAGCGTGATCAGGCCGACGTCGCCGGTATGACCGCCGCCTTCGGTGCCTTGTACCACGACGACGTCGGTGCCGGCCTTGATCGCGGCCTTCGCATGCCGGGCAGAGCCGACCATGCTGATGACCTTGACGCCGCGCGCATGGCATTCGTCGACCACCCACGCCGGCGTGCCCAGCGCGCAGGCGATGACCTCGACCTTGTGCGCGAAGCAGATCTCCAGCTTGGTTTTCGCGTCCTCGATGCCCATGGCCTGGTCGTCGACCGGCTTGACCTCGATGCCGAGCGCCTCGATTTCCTTTTGCAGTTGAACGATCGGCGACGGCAGCTGCTCGATCCTGATCGAGGCCAGGTTCTTGGGCGCGCGCAGCGGAAACCCGATATCCACGCACAGCGGCTTGTCGGTCAGGCTGCGCACGAGCTTGATTTCCTGTTCGACGCGCTCGGGCGTCGGCGAGATCGCGGCGATGGTGCCGAGGCCGCCGGCCTTCGACACGGCGGCGGCCAGCGGGCCGAACGCCACGCCGCCCATGCCGGCCTGGAGAATCGGGTATTCGATGTTGAGCAGTTCGCACAACGGGGTTTTCAGTCTGGACAAGTCTGCCTCCTGTTTTGATGGATGTTCGACGACCGTTCGATCGCGCAGCGCGACGGTTGCCGTTGCCGCGCGGGTGGTTGTCGTGGTGTCGGAGAAACCCGGCGGTGCGATGCATGCGTGCGTGCGGGTTTCGGTGAATTCAATGTAACAAGGCGTCGGGGCAGGTTCAAATCGCAAGTCGCGACGGCGGTGTTCGCGCTTTCCGAACGCTGCGGGCGCGTTCGGTCATGGCTGACATGCATGTGCCGGCGTGTTCGCGGAAGCCGATTGCCGCGTTCGCCGAATACCAGTTGCACCGTGCATCGCGGTCCAACACACTCGATAGCGTCAGAAATAACCAGATTGCGCGTGCTGTCGTCGCGCGCCTGTCGAGCATCGAGGAGGACATCAGGATGGACCTGCGTTACACCGCGGCGGAACACGCGTTCCGCGAAGAAGTGCGCGCGTTCGTCGACGCGAACTTGCCGAACGACATCCGGGACAAGGTCCTGGGGCATCGCCGCGTCGAGAAGGACGATTACGTGCGATGGCATCGGATCCTGAACGCTCGCGGCTGGGGCGCGCCGGCCTGGCCGAAGGAGCACGGCGGAACCGGCTGGAGCCCGCTGCAGCGCCTCATCTTCGAGATCGAGTCGTTCAAGCTAGGTGCACCGCGCCTGCTGCCGTTCGGTCTGCTGATGATTGGGCCGGTGCTGATGAAGTACGCATCGCCGCAGATGCAGGCGCGGTTTCTCCCGCGCATTCCGAACATGGACGATTTCTGGTGCCAGGGCTATTCCGAGCCGGGCGCCGGCAGCGATCTCGCGTCGCTGAAGACACGCGCGGTTCGCAAGGGCGACAAGTACGTCGTCACCGGGCAGAAGACCTGGACGACGATGGCGCATTTCGCCGACTGGCTCTTCTGCCTGGTTCGCACGGACCCGGATGCGAAGCCGCAGGAAGGCATTTCGCTGCTGCTGATCGACATGAAGACGCCCGGCGTGACCGTCCGCCCGATCGTGACGCTCGACGGCGGCCACGACGTCAACGAGACCTGGCTGGAGGAGGTCGAGGTACCGGTCGAGAACCTGGTCGGCGAGGAGAACAAGGGCTGGACTTACGCGAAATACTTGCTCGGGCACGAGCGCACCGGCATCGCGGGCATCGGCCACTGCTACCGCGAGCTCCGCCAGCTCAAGCACTACGCGCGGATCACGCCGGACGGCAAGGGCGGCGTCATGATCGATGACGGCCGGATGCGCGACAAGATCGCGCGGATCGAGATGGACGTGATGGCGCTCGAGATGCTGCTGCTGCGCGTCGCCACGCAGGGCGCCGGTAAGGCGCCGGGGCCGGAAGCGTCGATCCTGAAGATCCGCGGCTCCGAAATCCAGCAGGACATCGCGATGCTGCAGCAGGAGGTGGCCGGGCCACACGGCTGGCCGTATTCGCCGGACTGGCTGGTCGACGGTGCCGTTCAGCCGGTGAGCGGGCCGGACTGGGCATCGCCCGCGGCATCGACGTACTTCGACATGCGCAAGATCTCGATCTTCGGCGGCGCGACGGAGGTTCAGAAGAACATCATCTCGAAGATGATTCTCGGTTTCTAAGGAGCAGGCATGGACTTTACCTACAGCGAAGAGCAGCAGATGATGGCCGACAGCCTGCGCCGGTTCGTGGAGACCGAATACGCGTTCGAGCGACGCCGCAAGCGCTCGCGCGAAGCCGGTGCGTTCGATCGCGCGGTGTGGACGTCGCTCGGCGAACTGGGCGTGCTGGGGCTCGCGATCGACGCCGACCACGGCGGTTTCGGCGAAGGGCCGGCGAGCCGTCTCGTCGTGCAGCGCGAACTCGGCCGCGGGCTTGCGCTCGAGCCGGTGGTGCCGTCGGCGGTGGTGGCTGGCGCCGTGTTCGGCCGCTACGGCAGCGACGCGCAGAAGCAGGCGTGGCTGCCGGCCATCGCCAGCGGCGAGCAGATCGTCTCGGTGGCGTATCTCGAGCCCGAGTCGCGTTATTGCGCGGACGCCGTGCGCACGGCCGCCGAACGCAGCGGCGACGGCTACGTGATCACCGGCCGGAAAGCGCTCGCGTGGCATGGCGAGGTGGCCGACGCGCTGCTCGTGACCGCGCGCATCGCGGGCTCGGGCGACATCGGGTTGTTCGTGGTGCCGCGCGACGCAACCGGCGTGACGGTGACGGGCTACCCGACGATGGACGGCTTGCGCGCGGCGGATGTCGGGCTCGACGGCGTGACCGTGGCTGCCGACGCGTTGATCGAAGGCGGCCTCGACGCGCTTCAGCACGGCATCGACCACGGCATCGCGGCGCTGTGTGCCGAGGCATCGGGCGCGATGGAGCGGCTGATCGAGATTACCGCCGAATATCTGCGCACACGCCAGCAGTTCGGCAAGCCGCTCGGCGCGTTCCAGGCGCTGCAGCACCGGATGGCCGACATGCTGATCCAGAAGGAGATCGCGCTGTCGATGGCCTATGTTGCGGCCCTGGCGCTCGACGAAGCCGGGTCGGACGAACGCACGCGCAAGATTGCGGCCGCCAAGGTGATGGTGGCGAAAGCCGGGCGTTTTGTCGGCCAGCAGGCCGTGCAGCTTCACGGCGGAATGGGGATGACCGACGAGCTCGAGGTCGGCGACTACTTCAAGCGACTGACGATGTTCGATCCGCTGTTCGGCGACAGCGACTACCAGATGGCCCGATACACGGCGGCGATGGTGTAGTGAGGCCGGTGCCGTCACGCGCATGATGCTCGGCCCGGCTCCCCCGAGCGAGGTCTCACGGCATGAACGGAACGTCGCGAAGCGCGGCGGCGAGCTCGGCCGCGGCCGGCTTGAGCTGCGGTGCGATCCGGTTCCTGATCGCGTCGATGTCGGGATGCAGGTCCACCGCGCCGCAGCTCAGGGCCATCGGCGTCGCGAAGCGCCCGACGGTGATCGGCAACGCGATACCGTACACGTCGTGCTGGAACTCGCCGATCGACGTACACACGCCGGTCGAATCGAGTTCGTCGAACGCGGCATCGAAGCCGGCCTTCAGCGTGGGCGCGCGCGCGTCCGCCGCGCTCAGCAAGCGCGCGACATAGTCGTTGCGCGCGTCTTCCGGCAGCCCCCACAGCCAGGCCTTGCCGATCGACGTCGTGCTCATCGGAAGCAACGACCCGACGCCGAGCTGCAGCGTCGAGTTCCGCACGCTGTAGCAATGGGCGACGTACAGCATCTCGAGCCGGTGCGGCACGGCGAGTGCCACCGCCGCGCCGAGCGTGTCGGCCAGCCGTTGCATGAGCGGTTGCGCCAGCCGCGTGACGGGATTGGTTTCCAGGTAGGTGTGGCCGATGCCGAAGATGCCGGCCGCCAGCTCGAAGCGCGGCCCGCCGCCCACGCGACGGATGAATCCCAGTTGAATCAGCGTGGACGTCAGGCGGGACACGACCGAGCGCGACAGGCCGGTTCGCCGTACCAGGTCGCCGTTCGTCAGCGAGATGCGCTCCGCATGAAATGCGTTGAGCACCTGCATCCCGCGTTCGAGCGTCATCGTCGTTGGTTCGGTCTGGCGAGGCATGGCGGTACCTGTAGTCGTGTCGGTCGGCAAGACGGGTCAGCGGCGCACGGGCAGGCGTTCCTGCAGCACGCGTGCACATGCGACGAGTCGCGATCCGAGCTCCCGCTCGACAGCCGCCTGCGCGACCCGCGCGGTGCGGCCGACGCAGCACAGCACGAGCGGCGGCCGACCGGGCAGTGTCAGGGGCGCGGCAACGCAGGTCAGCTCGGGCTCCCATTCGCCGTGCAGCATGCAGAAGCCGAGTTCATGCACTTGCGCGATCTTCTCGTTCATCCGGCGGCGAATGGCCGGCGGCCACGCGTCGCCGGCATGGCGCTCCACCTGGGTCCGCAGATATTGCCGCTCGTCCTCCGGAAGTGCGGCCAGCAACGCCCAGCCCATCATCGAATAGGCGATCGGCACGTGCATGCCGGGTGACAACTTCAATTCCAGCAGCGAGCGGCGGTCGACGTGCGTTTCCAGCAGAATCACATCGAGCCGGTCACGTGTGCCGAGCAGCACGTAGGTATCCGTCGCCTCCGCGAACGCGCGCATTTCGACACTGGCGAGCCGCAGCATCTCGGGGTCGGCGATCGCGGCATAGCCGAGGGCCAGCGAAGCCGATGCCAGCGAATACCGTTTGCTCCGGTCGTCCCGATGCAGATAGCCGAGCGCCATCAGGGAGCGCAACAAACGCAGTACGGTGGGTGCGGGAATGCCGGTCGTGTCCGCGATCTCCTGGTTGCCGAGCGACGGCTTGTCGGGCGTAAACGCGGAGAGAATCGACAGGCCGCGCGCGAGCGGCGCCACGACGACGGCCGCATCGGCCTGATTGCCTTGCGGTGCGCGGGGCCATGCCAGATCGATTCCATAGGGTCCACTGAGGGACTTCTTGCCGGCGTGCCGGGGCAGAGATCTTTCGGGTGGCATCGTGGTGTCGAGTCGATGGTATGTGTCGCGCGTCGGATCGTTCTTCACAGGCGCGAGGTTGATGAAGGAACCCGCGCGTGGTTCATGCAATTCCGGTCGACAAGAATCGGGGGCTCTCGTGCTTTGAAATTCTACTGCACCGGAAATGTGCTGTCTGCCGCGCGAACTTTCAAAGCACGGGAAGGCATCGCGCGCTCGATTGTCGGGCAGGGTAGGCAGGTCTCCAATGGAGTCCGCACGGGATGACAACACTGGAGACACGCCATGCAATACCCTGACGAAATCGGTTCGACGCGTCGTGACGGCGCACATGCCGCACCGGATCTCGACGTGATCGTCGTCGGCGCCGGATTCGCCGGCCTTTACGCGCTGTACAAGCTCCGCAAGCTGGGCCTGCGTGCACAAGCACTCGAAGCGGGCAGCGGCATCGGCGGCACGTGGTTCTGGAACCGATATCCCGGCGCACGATGCGATGTGGACAGCGTCGAGTACTCGTATTCGTTTTCCGACGAGCTGCAGCAGGAATGGAACTGGCCGGAGCGCTTTTCCGCACAGGGCGACATTCTTCGATACATCAATCACGTCGCCGATCGCTTCGATCTGCGTCGCGACATCCGGCTGAACACGCGCGTGCAGTCGGCGAGCTTCGACGCGTCGAACGGCGTCTGGCGTGTCGAGACGGTCGACGGGCAGGTTGTCACCGCACGTTTCTGCGTGATGGCGACCGGCAATCTGTCGTTGCCGCGCGTGCCGCAATTCAAGGGGCTCGATACCTTCAAGGGCAACTGGTATCACACCGGCCTCTGGCCCGACGAACCCGTCGACTTCACCGGGCGCCGGGTAGGCGTGATCGGTACGGGTTCGTCCGGCATTCAGGTCATCCCCATCGTCGCGAAGCAGGCAAGCGAACTGTTCGTGTTTCAACGCACGGCAAACTTCACGCTGCCCGCTCGCAACCGCGCACTGACCGGCGACGAACTTGGCCGGCACAAGGCGCGTTACGAATTCTGGCGGGCCGAGGCGCAAAACACGCCCTTCGGTATCGCTGGGCACGCGGCGCCGACGAAGAACGCGCTGGACGACACCCCCGGGGATCGTCTCGCCACGTTCGAGGAAAAATGGAAGGCCGGCGGCAGCATCAGCTTCCTGTATGCGTACAAGGACCTGCTGACCAACCAGGCGGCGAACGACACGGCCGCGGAGTTCGTCCGCAACAAGATCCGCAGCACGGTGAAGGATCCGGCGACCGCCGAGCTGCTCGTGCCGAAGGACTATCCGATCGGCGCGCGACGCCTGTGCCTCGACACCGGCTATTACGAGACGTTCAACCTGCCGAACGTGAAGCTGGTCGACACGAAATCGGCGCCGATCGTCGAAATCACGGAAACGGGCGTGAAGACCGCGACGGGCGACTATGCGCTCGACACGATCGTGTTCGCGACCGGCTTCGATGCGATCACCGGCGCGCTCGCGGACATCGATATCCGCGGACGCGACGGCCTGCTGCTGAAGCAGAAATGGGTGCACGGGCCGCGCACCTATCTCGGGCTGATGACGGCGGGTTTCCCGAACCTGTTCATCGTGACCGGCCCGGGCAGCCCGTCGGTGAAGTCGAACATGGTGTGCGCGATCGAACAGCACCTGAACTGGATCACCGATTGCATCGGCAAGCTCGCCGCCCACGGCACCTCGACGATCGAGCCGGATCCGGAGGCGGAGACGCGCTGGGTCGAGCATGTCAACGAGGTGGCGGACGCGACGCTGTATCCGCTGGCGGAGTCGTGGTACACGGGCGCGAATGTGCCGGGCAAGCCACGCGTGTTCATGCCGTATGTGGGCGGGTTTCACCGGTACCGCGCGATTTGCGACGAAGTCGTCCGCGATGACTATCGCGGTTTCGTGATCGCCGATGTTCAGGCAGCCGAGGCGTGACGCGCGATGCCGAATACGCGTGAAGTCGCTGCGATCCCGAAGGGCGTTGAAGCCGCGCCGCCGCTGCGCTGAAGCGACCACGACGACGAGATGAACCGCCGCGGCAGCGCGTGCGGTTTCATCGACCATTCACAAGCTTGTTCGAGAGTGTCATGACATCAGTACAGGACATCGGCTTTCTGGGGCTGGGGAAGATGGGGGCGCCGATGGCCGAGCGCCTGCTGGGGCAGGCCTGCCGGCTGCATGTGTACGATCCGTCCGCGCAGGCGATGGCGCCGTTCGTTGACGGCGGCGCCGTCGCGTATGGATCGCCGCGCGCGGTCGCCGACGCGGCGAGCATCGTCTTCGCCTGTTTGCCGAACCGGGACGTGTCGCTGGCCGTCGGTCTCGGGCCCGACGGTGTCGTGCACGGTTCCGCGATGCGTCTTTATGTGGAGATGTCGACGATCGGCCAGGACATGATCGAGCGGATCGGTGACGGCCTC
The DNA here is from genome assembly GCF_902499335.1 of Burkholderia lata. Taxonomy (GTDB): domain Bacteria; phylum Pseudomonadota; class Gammaproteobacteria; order Burkholderiales; family Burkholderiaceae; genus Burkholderia; species Burkholderia lata_B. Next base: position 171,745 of record NZ_CABVQK010000003.1, read on the forward strand.
GCGCAACGCGGGATCGATATCGTCGACGCGCCGGTCTCCGGCGGCCCGTCCGCGGCGCGGGCCGGCACGCTCGCGATGCTGGTATCGGGCATGCCGTCAGCGGTCGAGCAGGTGTCGCCGCTGCTTGAACGGATCGGCAAGGAAGTGTTTCCGATGGGGGACCGCCCCGGCATGGCGCAGATCATGAAGATCGTGAACAACGTCGTGATGGCGGCCAACCTGGTGGTCTGTGCCGAGGGGCTCGCGATGGGCGCGAAAGCCGGGCTCGACGCGGACATGATGATGCGGCTGATCGATTCCGGTTCCGGCCAGAGTTTCGCGTGCTCGAAGATCATGAGCCGGGCCGTGTCGGGGCAATTCGACTTTGGTGCCGCGCTCGCCGTGATCGAGAAAGACATGGCGCTCGGCCTTGCCGAGGCACGCCTGATGGAAGTGGCGATGCCGGCCATCGAACGCGCGCGGGACGTCTGGCACGCGGCGTACGAAGCCGGCCGAGGTGGCGACGACTTTACGTCGATCCTCCGGTACGTCGAGGAGCGGAACGGCACGCGCGTTCGGGGGCGTGCCGTTCGAGCGTGATGTCCGCGTGCTATGCAGCGGCCCGCCGCAGCGGCGGAACGCCGAGCAGGAAACTCTGCATGCCGAGGCAACTGACGATCTGCATGACCTGGAGCACCTGCGCCGGTGTCGCGCCGTAGCGCAGCGCATTGCGCGTATGAATGCGCACGCCCGGCTCGAACATGTGGGTGGTCGATACGTCGATCGCCACATACAGCAGCTCCTTGACGACGGGCGCCAGGGTGCCCTCGCGCCAAGGCGTGGACGAGAACGCGGTATAGCCGTCGAAGAACGCCGGCGAGCTGCGGACCATCGCCGTCAGTTGATCGCTCCAGTAGCCCCGGCCGGCAGTGAACGCCGATTTGACCTTCTCGAATGCGTCGTCGAGCGGAAATGTCGCATCGACAGACTGGCCGCTTGCCTCGATTTCGTCGAACAGCACGGGCACGCCGACCATGTACGAATGAATGCCGAGCACCGACGAGATCTGCAACGCCTCCGCGATTTCCTGGCGCGTGGCGCCGTGACGCAGCGCGCCCTGGATGTGCAGCGCAACCGCGTCGCCGTTCAGGTGCGTGACGCTCGCGCTTGCCGCGATCATGACGAGATCGCAGAGTTTGGGCTCGAGGTGGCCGGCATCCAGTGCGGCGCGGGCCATCACGAGGTAATCGTTGAAGAAGACGGGATCCTCTGCGAGCGCCTGGTCGTGCACGTCGCTCCAGTAGCCGTGTAGTCGTTCGAATTCGGCCTTGAGCGCTGATTTGTCTGTCATGAGTGTCTCCTCTGGAAGCGTGTCGGGTAACGCGTATCGACGTGTGCCCGGGAAATCGAAGCGTTTCCGGCGACCGCCGGGATGCGCCCGTTGCCGTTCCCGTTTTGCGTCACGTCAGCCCCGATTGAAAGGGACGAGAGGAATGCGCCGCAATTGAAACCGGCTCACGTTTCCGTACTTTGAAAGTAACGGCGGAACGCGAAATGAACGCGCACGCGCCTGTAGAACGGAGGCTTCCAAAGCACGGGACAGAGCACGTCGCTCGATTGACGACGCTAACCCGACACTCGACCATGCATGAACGAGGATAAGAACTCCGGAGACGAATTTCATGCATCCCCGCCAGGCACGGTCAGTCGTTATCCAGATCGGCTACATCGTGCAGCCGCACGCCTGCGCATCGGGCTATCGGCATTCGAGCGAAGCGATTCCCGATGTGCCGGTTTCTGGATCGAAGCCGTCTTTCGCATCGACGTCCGCACGAGCGTGTGCCTGTCAGTCGGGGGAGCGGATCGGCGAATCGACGTAGTGAGCGTATCCGGGTGGCGCCGGTGAAGCGTCGTTCAGGAAAGCCTGACGGCGCATTCCCGAACGCGTACGGAACGGTTCCTGGCGACGTATCAAAGTACGGAAGGGTTGCACGGGCCTGATGATCCGGGGCCCGGTTCCGCGTTCAACATTCGAAGAAGGCTGCAGGGACGTTGCCGTCACGCTCGCACGCCCCGGGTCGACACTGGAATGACGCATTTCGTGTAGTGAAAGTACGGAAACCCAACATGGACATGAAACTTGCAGGCCGGCGAGTCCTGATCACCGGCGCATCACAGGGCATCGGCGAGGGCCTCGCGAAGGCGTTTGCCGCAGAGGGATGCCACCTCGTCTTGACCGCACGCTCGGCAGACAAGCTGGAAAATCTGGCCGCCGACCTGCGCGCCGCGCACGACGCGCGCGTGGACGTGCTGGCACTGGACATGACGGCGCCCGGCGCGATCGACGAGGTCGTCGCGTTCGCGGGCGACGTCGATGTGCTGGTGAACAACGCCGGCGCGATTCCGGGCGGCACGCTGTGGGACGTCGACGAGGAGGCGTGGCGCAAGGGCTGGGAGCTGAAGGTGTTCGGCTACATCAACCTGACGCGCGCGATCTACACACGGATGAAGGCACGCGGCGGCGGCGTGATTCTCAACAACATCGGCAATGGCGGGCAGAACTTCGACTTCAACTACATCGCGGGTTCGACCGGCAACGCCGCGTTGATGGCGTTTACGTGTGCGCTGGGTGGCCGCAGCCTGGAGGATGGCATCCGCGTGGTGGGTGTCAATCCGGGGCCGGTCGGCACCGAGCGAATCGCCAAGGTGCTGAAAAACCACGCGGCGCGCCTGCTCGGTGACGAAGCGCGCTCCGACGAGCTGATGGCCGGCTATCCGCTGGGGCGTGCGGCGACGGTCGACGAAGTTGCCGATCTGTTCGTCTATCTGGCGTCGCCCCGCTCGGGCTACACCAGCGGCACCATCGTCACGGTCGACGGTGGCATCACTTCCAAGCGCTCGGTAGCCTGACCATGTACAAGCATGTTTTCTCGCCGCTTCGGATCGGCGCCGTCGAGATTCCGAACCGGATCGTGCGCACCGCGCATGCGACACGCCTGGCCGACCGCTACGTCAACGACGACCTGATTGCCTATCACCTGGCGCGCGCGAAAGGTGGCGCGGGGTTGTCGATCATCGAAAGCACGTCGGTTCACCGCTCATCGACCTTTTCGCTGACGGCGAGCGACGATGGATCGATTGCGCCGATGCGCAAGCTGGTCGATGCCATCGCGCCGACGGGCATGAAGCTGTTTACGCAGCTCTGGCACGGCGGTTACACCGATCCGGCGGCGGACGGCGGCCTGCCGTGGGCCGTATCGGCACTGGCGGGGCGCTACTCGGTTGCGCCGCCGATTCCGATGACCACCGACCAGATCGAGGAGGTGATCGATGCGTACGCCAAGGCGGCCGCCCGGATGCAGGCCGCGGGTCTGGACGGCGTGGAAGTGCTGGCCGGAGCGGGCTACCTGTTCTCGCAATTCTTCTCGCCGGTACTGAACCAGCGTACCGATGCGTACGGCGGCAGCTTCGACAACCGCATCCGGGCGTTCCTGGAAACGCTGCGCGCGATTCGCGCGGCGACGTCGCCGGATTTCGCGCTTGGCGTGCGTATCGGCGGAAGCTCGGACCCGCGCATTCTCACGGACGAGGACGTCAACGCGATTGCATTGCGGGCACAGGCCGAGGGGCTGATCGATTTCGTCAACATCACGCATGGCGACTACTACTTTCACGTCGACCGCTATGCGGGCATGGACGCGCCGGTCGGCTACCAGATGCCGCACGTCGAGCGAATATCGGAGGGCGTGACGGTGCCGCGCATCGTCGTGGGCCGTTACGCGACGCTGGACGATGCCGAGCAGGCGTTGAAGACCGGGCAGGCCGACATGATCAACATCGTGCGCGGGATGATCGCCGATCCGATGCTGGTCGTGAAGAGCCGGGAAGGGCGTGGCACCGAGGTGCGGCCTTGCATCGGCTGCAACCAGGGGTGCCTGGGCGGCGCGTTCGCCGGCCGGATGGGCTGCGCGGTGAATCCGGCGGTAGGCTACGAGCGGACGCTGTCCGACGAGACGATCGCGAAAGCCGCAACACCACGCAAGGTGCTGGTGGTGGGCGGCGGCGTGGCGGGCATGGAAGCCGCCCGCACGGCACTGCTCGCCGGGCACCGCGTGACGCTGGTCGAGGCGATGTCCGACCTGGGCGGCCTGCTGAACTGCGCGAAACACCTGCCGAAACTCCACCCGATCGGGGACATCGCGATCTGGCTGGAGAACGAGATCTATCGCCTCGGTGCGGACGTGCGGCTGTCGACATACGTGGACGCGGACGACGTGCTGGCCGAGGAGCCGGATGCCGTCATCGTGGCGACCGGCTCGCAGCCCGCGGACGTGCGCGCGTTCCGGCAGACGGCCGACCCCGCCGCGCAGGTGCGGATTGCACGTGAGGCGACGGTGCTGACGCCGCTGGATCTCGCGATGGCGCCGCCGCAGGACGTGGGGCGCACGGCGCTGGTGTTCGACGACGTCGGGCACTACGAAGCCATCGGCTGCTGCGAAGCGCTGATCAATCGCGGCGTCGAGGTGACCTATGTGACGCGCCACCTGATGTTCGCCCCGGCCGTCGAGACCACCGGGCGCACGCAGGCCGCGTTGCGCCGCCTGCACAGCGCGGGCACGCTGCGCATCGTCACGCAATCGGCGCTGGTGTCGATCAACAGCGGCAGTGCCGAGATCAGGCCGCTCTTCGGGAATCAGACCGAGCGTATCCCGGCCGACACGGTGGTGCTGGTGGGCTACCGGGAGTCACAGAACGAAATCTGGGAGGCGTTGCGCGGGCGTGTGCCGCAGTTGCATCTGGTTGGCGATGCGCTGTCGGCTCGAGACATTCAACCCGCGATCCGGGAAGGTCACATCGCGGCACGATCGATAAAGTAGGAAACCGGCAAGTCGATTGACTGGAACGTGTCAGCCTCGACGGATCGCTGCAGACTGTACCAGCAGCCCCGTCGAGCTGGCGGTTGCCTGACCGCGGATTCCCGCCGCATCACCCGTTGCCTACCGCCCCCATTCGATTGGCAAGCCATCGGCCGAACCTTCGATTCCCCATCCCGCCTCGTTCCGGCACTTTTTTCCACAAAAAATAGTTGCCGGCAATCGTTTGCGCCCAGCCGCGTGGCGTTCAGTTTATTCATCACATGCCGATATCTTGAAGGCGCTCCTGATCGAGCGCGGCATCGCCCCCGCCGCGTCGATCAGGCACGGCATCAGCCCATGCGACGGATAGGGGAAAGAAGGTTTTGGCGACAGTTTTCGGGTGCATCGTTCATCGGCACAATCACTGGCTGGTGTTGCTTGCCGCACTGTTGTGCGGGGGTGGCTCGTGGGTCACCGCGCGCCTGTTCCAGCGCACGGTGAACACCTCAGGCACGCAGCGGCTCGGCTGGCACGTGCTGACGGCCATTTCGGCCGGCGTGGCGATCTGGTGCACGCACTTCATCGCGATGCTCGGCTTCGACGCCGGCGCGCCCGTGCACTTCAACCTGCCGCTCACGCTCGTGTCGCTGCTCATCGCGGTGGGCGGCAGCACGATCGGCTTCGCGCTGACGACCTGCCGCGTCGTCAAGGTCGCGCCCGCGCTCGGCGGCGCGATCGTCGGCGTGGCGATCGTGCTGATGCACTACACCGGCATGCTCGCGTGGCGGGTCGAGGGCATCGTGTCGTGGGATGTCGGCTACCTGATCGCGTCGGTGCTCCTGGCGATGACCCTCGCGGCGCTCGCGTTGCACCTTGCGATGCGGCCGTCGCCGCACGCGGTCAACCAGATGGCCGGCGTGCTGTCGCTCGCGATCCTTGCATTGCATTTCACCGGGATGTCCGCGCTGCGCATCACGCCGCTGATGCTCGACGGCACCTGGACCGACGTGAGCGCGCTGCGCCCGCTGGCGCTGGCGGTCGCGGGTACGTCGCTCGTGATCGTCTGCACGGGGCTCGTGAGCTACCTGATCGACAGCAACGTGCGGGCCGAATCGCTCGAACACCTGCGCCGGCTGGCGCTGAGCGACATGCTGACCGGCCTGCCGAACCGGGCAAGCTTCAACGAGCGGCTGGACCTCGAAATCGCGCTTGCGCAAGAACAACGCACGAAGCTCGCGCTGATCGGCATCGATTTGAACCGCTTCAAGGAAATCAACGACCTGCGCGGCCACCACGCCGGCGACGAGGTGCTGCGCATCCTCGCGCGGCGCATGGCGAACCTGCTGCGTGACGGCGAATTCGTCGCCCGCATCGGCGGCGACGAATTCGCGGCGCTGTGCCGGATGGACGACGACACACGCCTGATGGATCTGCTCGAGCGGCTCGAGCCGGCACTCTACAAGCCGGTCAGGCTGGACGACTACGAGGTCGTGCCGGGTGCGAGCTTCGGTGTCGCCATCTACCCGGACGACGCCGCCACCAAGGCCATCCTCATCAACAATGCCGACCTCGCGATGTACCGCGCCAAGGGCAGCATCGCGCAGTCGATCTGCTTCTACGAGCCGGCGATGGACCTGATCGTCCGCGCGCGCCGCAGCCTCTCGGCCGACCTGCGCCGCGCGGTGGGCGACAACCAGCTGAGCATCCACTACCAGGTGCAGACTTCGCTCGCGACCGGCGAGATCCGCGGCTACGAGGCGCTACTGCGCTGGCAGCATGCGACGCTCGGCACGATTCCGCCCGCCGAGTTCATTCCGCTCGCCGAGGAAAACGGCGTGATCCTGGACATCGGCGCGTGGGTACTGCGCGAGGCATGCGCGCGGGCGGCGACGTGGGAGCCGCCTTATGCCGTCGCGGTGAACGTATCGGCCGTGCAATTCATGCACGCGGACCTGACGGCGCTCGTGGCGGAGGTGCTCGAAGAAACCCGCTTGCCGGCCTCGCGCCTGCAGCTGGAGCTGACCGAATCGACGATCTTCGCCGGCCGCGAGCGCGCGCTGGACACGCTGCGGCAGATCAAGGCGCTGGGCGTGAGCATCGCGCTCGACGATTTCGGTACCGGCTATTCGTCGCTCGACACGTTGCGCTCGTTCCCGTTCGACCGCATCAAGCTCGACCAGTCGTTCGTCGCGGACGCGGAAGCGAAACCGCAGGACCGCGCGATCATCCGCGCCGTGCTCGCGCTCGGCAAGAGCCTGGGCATTCCGATCCTGGCCGAAGGCATCGAGACACACGACCAGCTTGCGTTGCTGGCCGACGAAGGCTGCGACGAAGCGCAGGGTTTCCTGCTCGGCAGGCCCGCACCACTCAACGAGATTGTCGGCAGCGGGCAGATCACGCTGACCGGCAGCAAGCGCGCCAGCGCGCCGGTACCCGCGTCCGAATCGGCCGTCAACGCCGAGATGGACGCGGGCCCGCGCGGGTAACCGACGACGCCGGACACGGCAACCTGAACCCGGGTTGCAGCACGCAGGCTCACATGAAAATCCACCACGCACGGATGACTAGACTGGCAAGCATCGCGGCGCCGGCCCGGAACCCGGACCTGCTCGCGGCACAATACCGGGTATTCGCCAGCCAGCTCCCGGTGATGTACCTGATCCTCATCTCGAGTACCTGGAGCCTCGCCGTCACGCACCTCGGCAGTACGCCGTGGTGGCTGTCGGTCGCGATGCCGGCCGCGATGACGCTCGTGTCGCTCGCGCGGCTGCTGCACTGGCACCGCGCCCGGCAGATGGAACCGACACCGGACACCGTGCTGCGCGCGCTCACGGTCACGAACTGGCTGGTGATCCCGATCGCGGTGACGTTCACCGCCTGGGCGCTGCTGCTGTTCCCGTACGGCGACGCGTGGCAAAAGGCCCAGGTCGCGTTCTACATGGCGATCACGGTGATCGGCTGCATCTTCAGCCTGATGTACCTGCGCACGGCCGCGCTGAGCGTGGCCGTGATCGTCAACGTCGCGTTCATCGCGTTCTTCCTCTCGACGCGCCAGCCGACGCTCGTCGCGACCGCGGTCAACATGGCCTTCGTGTCCGCGGCGCTGATCGCCGTCATCACGGTCAACTACCGGGGCTTCCTGCGCACCATCGATGCCCAGGCCGAATCGCGTCTGCGCGAGCAGGCGCAGACCCGGCTGATGCGGATGATCGACGACATGCCGGTGGCCGTGATGACGGCCGACCCGGAGACGTTCCGCATCAACTACCTGAACGCGACGTCGCGCAACCTGCTGCGCTCGATCGAGCATCTGCTGCCGATCCGCGCGGACGACGCGCTCGGCGCGTCGATCGACTTCTTTCACCCGCACCCGCAGCACCAGCGCCGCCTGCTCGCCGATCCGGCGAACCTGCCGCATCGCGCCCGCATTCCGCTCGGGCCGGAAGTGCTCGACATCCAGGTCTCGGCCGTGCGCGACGCCCAGGGGCGCTACATCGGCCCGATGCTGTCGTGGTCGATCGTCACGCAGCAGGCCGAGGCGGAAGCGCGCATCCACCAGCTCGCGCATCACGATTCGCTCACCGGCCTGCCGAACCGTGCCACCTTCCTTGCCGAATTCGACGCGAGCCTGCGGCGCGCGGACAAGGTGCTCGGGCTGCTCTTCATCGATCTCGACGGCTTCAAGCTGATCAACGACGCGTGCGGGCACTCGGCGGGGGACGCGGTGCTGCGCCAGGTCGCGGAACGCCTGCGCGGGCAATGCCCCGAGCCGGGGATGATGCTCGGGCGCATCGGCGGCGACGAATTCGCGGTGCTGCTGCGCGACACCGACGTGGACGGCGCGATGGGCGCGGCCGCGCGGCTCGTCGACACGCTCGTCGCCCCCTATGCGACGTCGCCCGAGCGGCAGTTCCGCATCGGCGCGTCGATCGGCTGCGTGCTGGCGCCGCATCACGGCAACGACGCCGGCGTGCTGCTGTCGCGCGCGGACATGGCGCTCTATGCGGCCAAGAAAGCCGGGAAGGGTACGTACCGGATGTTCTCGCCGGACATGGAAACGAGCGCGCAGGAGCGGATCGCGCTCGAATCGAAGCTGCGCGTCGCCCTGGACGAGAACCAGGGGCTGTACGTGTTCTACCAGCCGATCGTCGATGTCCGCACCCGGCAGATCACGACGCGCGAGGCGCTGCTGCGCTGGCATCACCCGCGCGCCGGCTGGATTTCGCCGGGCCGCTTCATTCCGGTGGCCGAGCGCGGCGGGCTGATCGAGCGGCTCGGCCGCTTCGTGCTCGACCAGGCCTGCCGGGAGGCGGCGCGCTGGCCGGACGGCGCGCGTGTTGCCGTCAACGTGTCGGCGGCGCAGCTCGGCCACGGCACGATCGTGCCGACCTTCGCGGCGGCGCTGGCCGGCGCGGGCCTCACGCCCGACCGGCTGGAAATCGAGGTGACGGAAACCGCGCTGCTGCACGACGAGGGCAAGGCCATCGCGGACCTGCGCGCGCTGCGCTCGATGGGCGTGCGCGTCGCGCTCGACGACTTCGGCACGGGCTTCTCGTCGCTCGCGCATCTGCGCGCGTTTCCGTTCGACAAGATCAAGATCGACGGCAGCTTCGTGCGCGATGCGGTCACGCGCCCGGACTGCGCGGCCGTCGTGCGTGCGGTGGCCGATCTCGGCAAGCGCCTCGGCGTGACGACCGTCGCGGAAGGCGTCGAGACGGAGGAACAACTGGCGTGCATCACGGATGCCGGCTGTCGCGAGGTGCAGGGCTTCCTGATCGGCAAGCCCGCGCCGGGCGAGCAGGATGCGCCGGCGATCCGCTGGATCGAGCGGGCCGCGCTGGCGGCGCAGGCCACGGCCAGGCAGGCGTGAGCGTCACCAGTCGACGAACGACTGGACGACCGGATGCCCGATACGGATCGTCACGCGCGAGTGCAGACACGGCCGCCCTGTCATCGGCACGGTCTGCCCAACCTTTTTCAGCTCGCGATACTCACTTCAACGCCCCTTCGGCCACCAGCACTTCGTGTGCGGCCTTGAATGCGCTCAGGCCGTGCGGGATGCCCGAGTAAGCGGTCGCGTGCAGCAGCGTCGCCTTGATTTCATCCACGCTCACCCCGGTGTTGAGCGCCCCCTTGACGTGCAGCTTGAGTTCGTTGGTATGGCCGGCCGCCGTCAACATCGCGAGGTTGAGCAGGCTGCGGGTCTTGCGATCGAGCGTGTCGTCGCCCCAGGCCCATCCCCAGGCCCAGGCGGTCGTTGCACGCTGGAACGCCATCATGAAGGCATCGGCCTTTTCCATCGACGCATCGACATATTCGGCGCCGAGCACTTCGCGGCGAATCGGCAACCCCTTCTGAAACAGCGCATCATCTTCGTTCATGATCGATTTCTCCTGTTGACGCACGAGCGTCCTTGAAAGCCTGCCGTCACCGCCGGAACGAGATCGGGAAGCGGTATTCGAACCCGTTCCGCGCGAACCTCGCCGACGAGCGACACGCCCGCTTACTCCAATGCCTCGGCGGCGGCCGGGCACCCGCGATGGGCACGCGAACCGTCCTTCGACGCGAACAGATAGCAGGCCAGTGCCGTGACGACGAGGCCGACCATCCACGACACGTCCGCGCCGCCGAGAATCGACGCCCACGGGCCGTGGAAAAAACTCTCGTCCATGAACGGCACCTGGACGGCAATGCCGAACACGTAGATCGCCATGTTCCTGACGTTGAACGATCCGTATGCACCGCCGTGGCTGCCGATGATTTCCGCGACCCGATAGTGCCGGTCGTTGACGAGGTAGAAATCGATCAGGTCGATCGCGATCCACGGCGCGAGCACGATGCGCATCGCGAAGACCGCATTCAGGAAGATCGCGATGAAATTGCTCGATGCCCACAGCGCGGTGGCGGTCGACGCGACCAGCAGGACCATCGACACGACGACGCGTACGCTTCGACCGGGAACCCAGTGCGGCCGGAAGGTCTGCGCGGCGGTGATGAAGGACAGCACCGCGCCATACAGGTTCATCCCGTTGTGGCCGATGATGTTGACCAGGAACAGAAAGATCAGCACGTAGCCGAACACGCCGGTCTGATCGCGGATCGCCTGCATTGCGTCCGTGGAATGCCCGGTGCTGACGGCCAGCACGCCGAACAGGAACGCGAAGATCGTGCCGAGCGACGTGCCGAAGTACGTGTATGCAAAGGTCTTCGCGAATCCGGTGGAGGCGGGGAGATAGCGCGAATAATCGGACGTATAGGGGGCGAAGCTGATCTGCCATACCGCGCACAGTCCGAACATCGCGAACCAGTTGGCGAGATCGAACTGGCCCTGCTGGAAGATCCGGGCGTCGAGGCTCGGCGCCATCAGCGCGATACCGACGACGAGCGCACCGCCCATGAACCACGCGCCCACCTTGTTGAAGCGATGGATGAAGTGGCAGCCGATCACGCCGACCAGCGTCGCGAGCATGGCGCCGACGACGGTCGCGACCGGCACGGGCACCGAAGGCGCTGCCGTATGGAGCGTCTTGCCCGCGAGGATGATGTTCGACACGAAGAAGCCGAGGTAGATCAGCGTCGTGAATCCCACCACCAGCAGCGACCCGTAACGGCCGAACTGGGCGCGGCTCTGGATCATCTGCGGTACGCCGACGAGCGGCCCTTGCGCGGAGGTCAGCGCATGGAAGATCGCGCCGAAGAATTGCCCGGCCACGATCGCGAGGATCGCGCTCACCAGGTCGAGGTGGAACACCAGCACCGAAGTCGCGCCGGAAATCACGGCCAACGGTGCGACGTTCGTGCAGAACCACAGGGTGAACAGGTCGGCCGGTTTGCCGTGCCGGGCCTCGGGTGCAACGTAGTCGATCGAATTGCTTTCGATAGCCAGAACGCCGCTATCGCTTTCCGGGTGTGTCATGCTGTCTCCATCCTTATTGCCCGGGCATGCCGGCGCGCGCACGTTCGTGTGTGCGGCCCGGCGAACCTTCGAGGCTTTTGATCGGTACTGCGGGTGAATGCGCCGTTGCTCAACGCATCACGAACGGATCGCTGATCGGCTCGTCCGACGTGCGAAGCCACACGGATTTCGTCGTCGTATATTCGAGCGCGGCGCTCAGGCCACCTTCGCGGCCGTGCCCCGACAAGCCGAAACCGCCGAACGGCACGAGCGGCGACACCGCCCGATAGGTGTTGATCCAGACGATGCCCGAGCGCACGCGCTTCGACACACGGTGAGCGCGGGTGAGGTTGGTCGTGAAGATGCCGGCCGCGAGGCCATAGGCCGTGCTGTTGGCCTTGTCGATCGCTTCCTGCTCGGATTCGAACGTATCGACCGACAGCACGGGGCCGAACAGCTCGGTCGTGATGCTGTCTGCTTGGTCGACGCCGGTGCAGTCCAGAATCGTCGGCGCGTAGTAGTACCCGTCGCGCTCCAGCGTGTTCCCGCCGGCGAGCACTTTCGCGCCCTGGCTCACCGAACTCGCGACGACCGCCTCGATGTGGCGAAGCTGTCGCTCCGTGCAGAGCGGCCCGTACTCCGTTGCCATCTCGCCCGGCGAACCCACGCGAATGCGCGACACGCGTTCGACCAGCAGCGCGAGGAACCGCTCCTTGACGGAGGCCTCGATCAGCAGGCGCGAACCCGCCACGCAGCTCTGGCCGCTCGCCGCGAAGATCGCGGCCACCTGCGCATTCACCGCGCTCTGGATATCGGCATCGGCGAACACGATGAACGGCGACTTGCCGCCGAGCTCCAGCGACACCTTCGCGAGATTGCCGGCCGTGTTGCGCACGATGTGGCGCGCGGTCTCGGGGCCGCCGGTGAACGCGACCTTGTCCACGCCGGGGTGGCTGCTCAGCACCGCGCCGCATTCCGGGCCGAAGCCGGTGATGACGTTGACGACGCCCGCCGGAAATCCCGCCTCGTGCACGAGCCGCGCGAATTCGAGCAACGGGCCCGGTGCTTCCTCGGACGCCTTGAGCACCACCGTGCAGCCCGCCGCGAGCGCCGGGCCGACCTTGACCGCGGACAGGAACAGCTGGCTGTTCCAGGGCACGATCGCGGCGACCACGCCGACGGGCTGCCGCTCGAGCCAGACCTGCATGTCGGGCTTGTCGACGGGGATGTGGCTGCCTTCGAGCTTGTCGGCAATGCCGGCGTAGTAGCGGTAGTACTCCGCGACATAGGCGATCTGGCTCGACGTTTCCCGGATGATCTTGCCGGTGTCGGTCGTTTCGATTTCAGCGAGCCGCGGCGCGGCCTGTTCGACGAGATCGGCGAGCTTGTGCAGCAGCTTGCCGCGCGCCGACGCGGATAGTCCGGCCCATTGCGGATCGGTCAATGCACGGCCGGCCGCCGTGACCGCGCGGTTGACCTCGTCGGTTCGCGCTTCCGGCATCTGCGCCCACACCGTGCCGGTCGCGGGATTCACGCTGCCGAACGTCGCGGCGCCGGGCTCGAACCGGCCGTCGATATACAGCTGAAAATGCACATTCATGGCGTCGGGACCTTATTGGAACGCGGGCATCACATCGCGGATCATCCGTTCGAGCGAAGCCTTCTTGCGCTCGAAGCTCATGCCGGTGTCGATCCAGAACGAGTACTCGTCGAAGCCGAGCGCCTCGTAGGCCTTCAGGCGCGCAATGACCTCGGCGGGCGTGCCGATCACGTTGTTCTTGCGCATCGCTTCCGGCGTATAGAACGGGTGAGCGGCGATTTCCTCCTTGCTCAGCGGCTTGATCATCCCGCGGCTGATGGGCCGCTCGTTCTTGAACCACGCGCCGAAGTAGTTGTAGAACACGTTGACTTCGTCGGCGGCCACTTGCGCGTCATCCTCGCTGCTCGCCACATAGGTGTGACGCAACAGCATGATCTTCGGGCGCGGCATGTCGCTGAACTTCTCGCACGCGGCGTTGAAGTGGCCGACCAGCTTCTCGACTTCCTCGTCGCCGAAGTGCAGCGGCGTGACCTGCACGTTGCAGCCGTTCGCCACCGCGAACTCGTGGCTGTTCGGGTCGCGCGCGGCCACCCAGATCGGCGGATGCGGTTGCTGCAGCGGCAGCGGCGACGACGTCGTCGCCGGGAATTGCCAGAACTCGCCTTCGTGCGCGTAGTCGCCTTCCCACAGCTTCTTCACCGCCGGAATGAGTTCGCGCATGCGCTGCCCGGCGCCCCATGCATCGAGCCCCGGCATCAGGCGCTCGTATTCGAACGAGTATGCGCCGCGCGCGATCCCGAGTTCCAGGCGGCCGCCCGAGATGATGTCGGTCATCGCGGCTTCGCCGGCGAGCTTGATCGGGTGCCAGAACGGCGCGACGACCGTGCCCGTGCCGAGCCGCACGCGCTTCGTCTTGTTCGCGAGATCGGCGAGGTTGATGAACGGGTTCGGCGCGATCGTGAAATCCATGCCGTGGTGCTCGCCGGTCCAGACGGCGTGCATGCCGCCGCGATCGGCGATCTGGCACAGCTCGACCATCTCGTCGTACAGCTGCTTTTGGCTGGTCTGGTCGGAGACGCGCTCCATGTGAACGAAAAGCGAAAAACGCATGATGTGACCTTTCAGGAAAGAAGCGGGCGGACGGTGCCGGTGCTGTGATCGCCGAAGTACAGGCCGTAGCTCTTCAACTGGCTCTCCTTGCGATAGCGTTCGAGCATGCTGGCCAGCGCGCTGTCCTGGAACGCGTCGGGCTCGATGTCGTCGAGGCTCACGAATTCGCCGGCGACCGCCGCTTCGTCCGGTGCGCTGCAGAGGAACGAGATGTACTGGTAGTGCGTCTCGGTATTGTTGTAGACCGAATAGATGAAGCTTGCCGATGCGTCCGGCTGGTAGCGCCGGAACAGTTCGGCGAGCGCCTTGTCGGCGCCTTCGTTGCCGATCTCCTTCGTGGGCAGCGCCCACTTGCCGTCGGCCGTCTTCACCATGAGCACCTTGTCGTCGCGCGTGATGATCGCGCTGACGATCACCTTCGGGCCGGCGATGACTTCGGCCGACACCTTCGCCGGCGTGAAATAGCCGCCGCGGTAGTAGCCGAGGCCCGCGTAGCCCGCGGAATGAAACGCCTCGACCTTGCCGATCAGCAGCGCGTGATCGCCCGCATCGATCACCGCGTGCGTCGTGCAGTCGAACCATGCGCTGACGCCGTCGATGAGCGGATTGCGATGGGCGCTCAGTTGCCAGTCGACCTTCGCGAAGCGATCTTCGCTCGGCCGGGCAAACGTGTTGGACAGGTCCTTTTGCCCCTCCGCGAGAATGTTGATCGCGAAATGGCCCGTGGCGGAAAACGTCTGGTAATTGCTCGACGTCTTCGCGATGCTCACGAGCAGCAGGGCCGGGTCCAGCGACACCGACGAGAACGAATTCGCGGTGAAGCCGAGCGGCTGGTCGTCGTCGCGCGCGGTGGTGACGATCGTCACGCCGGTCATGAACGCGCCGAACGCGTCGCGCAGCTCCCGGGTGTTGATCGTCGGGGCTTCCTGGCTGGTTGCTTGGCTCATGTCACACTTCCGATTTCAGGGTTTCCGCCTGTGGCTGGGTCTGCAACCAGGCACGCAGGGCGCGATTGACTTCGTCGGGCGCGGTCAGGTTCACCATGTGGCGCTCGTTCTCGATCACGACGGCCTTTCCGTCGTGTGCGGCCTGCGCCATCTGCCTGGCCATCTCCGGCGTCGAATTCGGGTCGTCCGACCCGGTGAGCACGAGCGCGGGGCACGCGATCCGGTGCCAGCCGTCCGCATACACTTCGTCGCCCTTCGCGAACGCCGTGTACGCGGTGGCGTAACCCTCCAGGTCGACGGACTGCAGCCACGACTCGACCTTCTGCGCGGCGACCTGCTGCGCTTCGTCGGCGTTGAACCAGCGCCGCAACGGCGTTTCCACGTCGATGGTTCCCGAACGCAGTTCCGCGGCGCGTTGCAGCACGGCTTCGCGAGCCTGCTCGGTGCGGCGGTAGACACCGTTCAGGACGGCCACCCGCTTGACCAGGTCGGGCCGCGTGACGGCCACGCCGGCGGCAATCAGCGAACCCATCGAGTGGCCGGCCAGGTTCACGGGGCCGGCGTGAAGCGCTTCGATGAACTCGATCGCCCACTGCACGAACTGCTGCAGGTCGGCGTCCGGGGCGAGCGCATCGCTTTTGCCGTGGCCCGGCATGTCGACCGCGATCACGCGGAATTCGCGCGACAGGTCATCGATCTGCGGATACCACGCGTTCGCCTGCATGCCCACGCCGTGAATCAGGACCAGCGGTTCGCCGGCACCTTGCTCGAGAAAGTGGGCGGCGCGCTTATTTGACAGCAGCAGGGTTCTTGACGTCATTTCCGAGCTCTGCGAGATCTTTGTAGCGGTCGCCGATGCGGTGATGCGGACGGCCGGCGGTGGCGGCGCCGATGGCGATGACCAGTTCGTCGGCGGCCGGTGCGTCCGGAATCGCGAACTGGAGCGTCAGGTAGTGCGAACGGCGGCCTTCGTCGTTCTTGTCCATCATCGGGATCAGCAGCGGCGCATTGGCCGGGCCGCGCGTGTTGTTGAACGCGAGGTACGACTTCGCGCCGACGGCCGTTCGATAGGTGTTGCCGAAGTGCAGCGTGTGGATCAGCGCGGACGCATGCTCGATCTCGCCGTCGAGGCCGACGATCGCGCTCTTGCCGAACGCTTCGACGGCTTCGCCCGAACCGGCTTCGTCGAGGATCAGCTTCGTCAGGTGTTCGCTGAGCTGCGGCGCCAGCGCGCGGATCTCCGGCGACAGGTCCTCGACATATCCGCGGCCTGCCCACGGGTTCTTGATCACGGCGACCGCCCCGATCATCTTCAGCGGCTTGGCCGCGACCTTGTCGCCATCGACGTAGACGGTCTCGACATGGAGGACGGATTTCCGAATCAGGCTCATGGCACCTTCCTTTCGTGCGTTGATTGTGGATTTGATTGTGGTATACCATGTTACGGCATACCATGAGTGTTAACCCTCGTCCGGAAATTTCTCGAAAGTGGAGGTGGAAAATGACTGCGTACTGGATTGCCCACGTGACGGTGCTGGATGCCGCGAAATACAAGGACTACACGGATATCGCGCCGCAGGCGTTCAGGAAGTTCGGTGCCGTTTTCCTGGCGCGCGGAGGCCCGTCGCAGGTGCTGGAGGGGGAGTCGTTCGAGCGCCACGTCGTGATCCGGTTTGCCGACATGCAAACGGCGCTCGCGTGCTATCACTCGCCCGAGTACCAGGCGGCGAAATCGAAGCGGGACGGGTATTGCCGCGCGCAGATCGCGATCGTCGAAGGGCTGGAGGGCTGATCCGCGCACTGACGGCTGGCTGCGGGCCGAGGCCGCGCGGGATGGAAAGCCTGATGACAGTTAAGTCATAATATGGCATTCCATGTTTGCGTCGGCCTCCCGGCCGGCGCAGGCCACCAACCTGTTTCCAGAGTGCCGCCCATGCAAGACCTCAAGATCGACCGCAATGCCAAGACCCTGCGTGAACTGACGCTCGACAAACTGCGCGGTGCGATCGTGCAGGGCTATTTCCGGCCGGGCGCGCGGCTCGTCGAGCGCACGCTGTGCGACGAGCTCGGCGTGAGCCGCACTGTGGTGCGCGAGGTGTTGCGCCATCTGGAGACCGAAGGGCTCGTCGAGACCGTGTCGCGGCAAGGCCCGGTCGTCGCGCGGCTCGATCCGGCGCAGGTGGGCGAAATCTACGAATTGCGCGGCCTGCTCGAAGCCAATGCCGCGCGAGCCTGCGCCGAGGGTGCGACACCCGAGGTCGTGCGGCAGCTGCGCGAGGTCCGCGCGGTGATCGAAGATGCGTTCGAGAAGCGGGAACTGCCGCGCGTGCTCGAGTACACCGAGCGCTTCTACGAAACGCTGTTCGAAGCAGCCGGGAAGCAGGTGTCGCTGACGGTCGTCAAGACGCTCAACGCGCGTATCAACCGGTTGCGCGCGCTGACCATCGCGATGCCGGGGCGCGGCGGCGACTCGAATGCCGAAATGAACCGCTTGCTCGACGCGATCGAGCGGCGCGACGGCGACGCGGCTTCGGCGGCGTCGGCCGCGCACATCAAACGGGTTTCCGAACTGGCATTGGCGGCGCTTGCGGAGCAGAACGAGGCAGTCGCCGACAATTGACGGGATCCCGCGCGCCGGGTCGGCGCGCGACGTTCGACACGAAAGGCCGCCGGCGCAACACGCCGGCGGCCTTTTGTTTTGTCTGCCGATTTGACTCATGGTATTCCATAATACGATGCGCATTGTTGTGGGCCATAAGATGGCATACCATAATCTCATCGGGTAACGCAGCGATCACGGGAGAACGCCATGGCTGAGTCGATGACCGGACACACCGCGCAACAGGCATTCGATGCGCACGGCTTGTGTCGTGCGCTCGGCGCGCGTGCCCAGGTGGGCGCGATCCTGGAACATCGCGACGGGCTGGTGCTCGTCGACACCGCGCAAGGGCTGCGGTTGCCGGCCGGCATCCGGCTCGAACCGGCCAGCAACCCGGCGAGCCTGCGCGGCGTGCTCGCGAAGCTCGGCCTCAACGCACATCTCGACTTCCTGTTCGCGGTGTTCGAGGCGAGCGACGAGCAAGAGCCGGGCGTACACATCTATTACCGCGGCCGTGTGATACACACCGGTTCGCCGTGGTTCGACGACAGCATCCGCATCGTGCCGCTCTGGCAGATTCCGTGGGACGACATCGCCGACGCCGCCGTGCGTTCGATGCTCGAGCGCTATGTGCGCGAACGCAGGCAGGACGCGTACGGCATCTATGTCGGCGATGCGGAAGCGGGAACGGTGCAGACGCTCGCGCTTGCACATTGAGGACACCTGTCGAACCGGAATGCGCAGGCGCCATCGCGGCTCGGCGATGAGCGACAAGATCATGAAGCCGGCGCGATCTGCGTCGCCGGCCTGAATACGCGTGTTCGGATGGCCGCCGCCCCGGTGGTCGCGACGCGCAACCGTTTCCCCCTGGAGAGAGACCATGAGCAGCAGAAGCCTTACACGTTTCGCCCCGATGGCCATGCTTTGCGCGGCGACGCTGGTTGCGGCGCCGGCGCCGGCCGCGGAGCAGATCGTGTTCACGAGTTGGGGCGGCACGACGCAATCGTCGCAGCAGAAGGACTGGGCGCAGCCGTTCACGCAGGCGAGCGGCATCAACGTGCTGATGGACGGGCCGACCGACTACGGCAAGCTCAAGGCGATGGTCGACAGCGGCAACGTCAACTGGGACGTGGTGGACGTGGAGGGCGACTTCGCTTACGCAGCCGCGCAGGCCGGCCTCGTCGAGCCGATCGATTACTCGGTGGTGAAGAAGGACGACCTCGACCCGCGCTTCTCGACGACCCATGCGGTGGGAAGCTTCTACTACTCGTTCGTGCTGGGCTTCAACAAGTCGAGCTTCAAGGGTGCGCAACCGCAGTCGTGGGCCGATCTGTTCGATACGAAGAAATTCCCGGGCAAGCGGACGCTCTACAAGTGGTCGGCGCCCGGCGTGCTCGAAATCGCGCTGCTGGCCGACGGCGTGCCGGCGAACAAGCTCTATCCGCTCGACCTCGACCGGGCCTTCCGGAAGCTCGACACGATCAAGAGCAACATCGTGTGGTGGAGCGGCGGCGCGCAATCGCAGCAGCTGCTCGCGTCGGGCGAGGCGCCGATGGGCATGTTCTGGAACGGGCGCCTGCATGCGCTCGCGCAGACCGGCGTGCCGGTCGGCATTTCGTGGAACCAGAACCTGACGGCCGCCGACATGCTCGTGATTCCCAAGGGCGCGAAGCACAAGGCCGAGGCGATGAAGTTCCTCGCGGCGGCGACCAGCGCGCAGGCACAGGCGAAGTTCGCGGCCGATACGGGTTACGCGCCGATCAACGTGAAGTCGGCGGCGCAGATGCCCGCCGCAGTGGCGAAGACATTGCCGGATCAGTACAAGGATTCGCAGATCAACCTGGACATGAAGTACTGGGCCGACCATCGCGATGCGATTGCGAAGCGCTGGTATGCGTGGCAATCGAAGTAGCACGACTCGACGTCAATACGATTGACGCAGGCATGCCCCGACCCGGCCGTGACACGGGCGGTGCATGACTGAAACAGGAGAGATGCAGGAGACACCATGCCCAATGTTCTGAGTTCCGTCGCTCATCCGCCGGCGAAGGCCGCGCGCCGGCGGCCCGACTGGCGCAACATCCGCTTGCTGATCCCGGCGATGTTGCTGCTCGCGATTTTCTTCCTGCTGCCGGTGCTGTCGCTGCTGTTGCGCAGCGTGCTCGAGCCGGCGCCCGGCTTGCAGAACTATGTGCAGCTGCTCGGCTCGACCACCTATCTGCGCGTGTTCGGCAACACGTTCCTGGTTGCGACCGTCGTGACGGTGGTGACCGTCGCGATCGGCTTTCCGACCGCATGGCTGCTTGCGATCGCGCCCAGGAAGCTGAGTTCGGTGCTGTTCTCGATCCTGCTGCTGTCGATGTGGACCAACCTGCTCGCGCGGACGTTCGCG
The DNA here is from genome assembly GCF_902499335.1 of Burkholderia lata. Lineage (GTDB taxonomy): Bacteria > Pseudomonadota > Gammaproteobacteria > Burkholderiales > Burkholderiaceae > Burkholderia > Burkholderia lata_B. Next base: position 192,063 of record NZ_CABVQK010000003.1, read on the forward strand.
TGGATGGTCCTGCTGCAGGCGACCGGCCCGATCAACCGGATGCTGATGGCGCTCGGCCTCATCAGCGAGCCGCTGGCGCTGGTGAACAACCTGGTCGGCGTGACGATCGGCATGACCTACATCATGCTGCCGTTCCTCGTGATGCCGCTGCACGCGACGCTGCGCAGCATCGACCCGTCCACGCTGCGCGCCGCGGCGGTCTGCGGGGCGAGCCGCTGGCAGGCGTTCTGGCGCATCCTCGTCCCGCTCGCGATGCCCGGCATCGCGTCGGGTGCGTTGATGGTGTTCGTGATGGCGCTCGGCTACTTCGTGACGCCGGCGCTGCTCGGTGGCGCGCAATACATGATGCTGGCGGAACTGATCGCGCAGCTCGTTCAACAGTTGCTGAACTGGGGGCTCGCCGGCGCCGCGGCACTGGTGCTGCTCGCGGTGACGCTTTCGCTCTATGCGCTTCAGCTGCGCTTCACGGGCGCCGCGCGCAACGGTATGGGAGGGCGCTGACATGTTGCTGGATTTCGACCGTCTGGGTGCAGTGCGCTGGCTGTTGCTGTCGATCGGCGGCGCGGTTGCCCTGTTTCTTCTGCTTCCGATCCTGTTCATCGTCGCGCTGTCGTTCGGCGATTCGCAGTGGCTGATCTTCCCGCCTCCGGGCTGGACGCTGGACTGGTACCGCCAGTTGTTCACCGACGCCGGCTGGCTCGATTCGCTGATGACGAGTGCCAAGCTCGCCGTCATCGTGACCGTGCTGTCGGTACTGATCGGCTTTCTCGCATCGCTCGCGCTGGTGCGCGGCAAGTTTCGCGGCCGCGCCGCCGTGCAGGCGTTCTTCCTCACGCCGATGGTGCTGCCGGTGGTCGTGCTGGCCGTGGCGCTCTATGCGTTCGTCCTGCGCGTCGGCCTGGACGGCACGATGACGGGCTTCGTGATCGGCCACCTGATCATCGCGTTGCCGTTCTCGATCATTTCGATCAGCAACTCGCTCGCGAGCTTCGACACCGCGCTCGAAGACGCCGCGTTGATCTGCGGCGCGTCGCCGCTCGAGGTCAAGCTGCGCGTCACGATACCGGCGATCCGGCTGGGCCTGTTCGCGGCCGCGATCTTCTCGTTCCTCGCGTCATGGGACGAAGTGGTGGTGTCGATCTTCATGTCGAGCCCGACGTTGCAGACGCTGCCCGTACGCATCTGGGCGACGCTGCGCCAGGACCTGACGCCCGTGGTCGCAGCAGCCTCTTCGTTGCTGGTCGGCCTGACGACTGTATTGATGTTGGCGGGCGCGCTGCTGCGCCGCGCTCGATAAATGAGGTAACCGAGCCATGACTTCCGCATTCCTGCAAATCCAGCGCCTGCGCAAGACCTACGACGATGTCGTCGCGATCGACCAGGTGTCGCTCGATGTCCGAAAGGGCGAATTCATGACGTTCCTGGGGCCGTCCGGTTCCGGCAAGAGCACCACGCTCTATATCGTTGCCGGTTTTCAGGAGCCGACCGAGGGCCGGGTGCTGATCGACGGCAAGCCGCTGCTCGCCGTTGCGCCGAACAAGCGCAACATCGGCATGGTGTTCCAGCGCTACACGCTGTTTCCGCATCTGACCGTGGGCCAGAACGTCGCATTTCCGTTACGGGTGCGCCGCCAGCCGGAAGCGGAAATCCGGAAGAAAGTCGACCAGATGCTGGAGCTGGTCCATCTTTCCGAGTTTCGTGACCGCATGCCGGCCCAGTTGTCCGGCGGGCAGCAGCAACGTGTGGCGATCGCGCGCGCACTGGCCTACGATCCGCCGGTGCTGCTGATGGACGAGCCGCTCTCCGCGCTCGACAAGAAGCTTCGCGAAGAGATCCAGCTTGAGCTGCGCCGCATTCACCAGGAAACCGGCGTCACCATTCTCTACGTCACGCACGACCAGGAGGAGGCGTTGCGCCTGTCGGACCGGATTGCCGTATTCAACAAGGGCTGCATCGAGCAATGCGGGACCGGCGAGGAGCTCTATGCGAACCCGGCTTCGCGCTTCGTCGCGAACTTCATCGGCAATTCCAATTTTCTTCCGGTGCGCGTCACGTCGAGCGGCACCGCGCAATCGAACGCGGTGTTTCCGAGCGGCCACCAAGTGGCGACCGCGGGCAATGCGTCCGTCGCCGTGGGCGGCGACGGCACGCTGATGGTTCGCCCCGAGCAGATGCGCATCCGCGCGGCCCAGGCGGCGCAAGACACGGCCGGCTTGCCGGTGACCGTTCGCGACATCACGTATCTGGGCGACGCGATGCACTATTCGGTCACGACGCCGTGGGAGCAGGAGATCTCCGTCCGGATGCCGGCAGGCGATCACCGGGACAGCGGCATCGTCGTCGGTACCCGTGCGCTGGTGGACTGGGACGCACGTGACGTGCGCCTGTTCGCGCAGGCATGAACCGGTAGCCGGCGATGCACGAATCGTTTCCATCCCTGAAGGTCGAGCGCCGTACGACCACGCTGCGGGAACTCGTCCTCGAGAAAATGCGCACGGCCATCCTCGATGCACGCTTTCTGCCGGGCGAACGGCTCGTCGAGCGGACGTTGTGCGAGGAACTGGGCGTGAGCCGTACCGTCGTGCGCGAGGTGTTGCGCCATCTGGAAGCGGAAGGGCTCGTCGATACGGTGCCCAACCAGGGCCCGATCGTCGCCGTGCTCGATCTCGATCGGGCAGCCGAGATCTACGAGATTCGGGGATTACTGGAAGGCGAGGCCGCTTCGGCGTGTGCGCGGCTGGCGGACGAACGGACGATCGTGGAACTGGAAGCGCTGATCGATCGCATTCGGGATGCATTCGGAAGCCGGGATTACCGCAGCGTCCGGATGCTCACGACGTCGTTTTACGAGCGCATGTTTCTCGCGGGGAAAAAGCAGGTGGCGTGGGAGATCGTGCAGTCGCTGATGGCGCGGATCAACCGCCTGAGGGCGATGACCATCTCCTCGGACGATCGCGGGCAGCAGGCGGTGCAGGAGATGCGCCTGATCGTGGCTGCGATACGGGCCGGGAACGCGGCGGCCGCGAGCGAGGCTGCGCTTGCGCACGTCAACCGCGTCGCCGAAATTGCCCGGACGTTGTTGGGCGAAGGGCAGGAGCACGCCAGTGGGAAACACGCCGGATGATGGCGCAGACGCGTCGATCGGACTGGTTGACGCGGGAGTGTCTTCTCTGACTCAAGTCCGTCCTGAATTTGTTGCAATGCTTGACCCGGTTTCGGCGCGCCACGGCAGTCGACGTGTCGCTTCGTGGCCGGATTTAATATTGGATCCGCATTGGATCAACCGATACAAGTCTCTGCGAGTCGAGGAACGATGATGGAATTTGGAAGTGCGTTGAAGGATCCGGCGCTGTTTCGCCAACAGGCCTACGTGAATGGCGAATGGCAGGCCGCGGCAAGCGGCGAAACCTTCGAAGTCCGGGACCCGTCAACCGGAGACGTCGTTGGTACAGTGCCGTTGATGGGCGCGGCCGAGACGCGTCACGCGATTGAAGCCGCGAATGCCGCATGGCCGGCATGGCGCAAGAAGACCGCGAAGGAACGCGCGGTCGTCCTGCGCAAGTGGCACGACCTGATGATGGAAAACGCCGATGACCTCGCGCTGATCCTGACGACCGAGCAGGGCAAGTCGCTGGCCGAAGCGAAGGGCGAGATCGGCTATGCCGCATCGTTCCTCGAATGGTTCGCGGAAGAAGGCAAGCGCGTGTACGGCGACACGATCCCGACGCCGGCGAGCGACAAGCGCATCGTCGTGACGAAGGAAGCGATCGGCGTGTGCGCGGCGATCACGCCGTGGAACTTCCCGGCGGCGATGATCACGCGCAAGGTCGGCCCGGCACTCGCGGCAGGCTGCCCGATCGTCGTGAAGCCGGCCGAGGCCACGCCGTTCTCCGCGCTCGCAATGGCCGTGCTGGCCGAGCGCGCGGGCGTGCCGGCCGGCGTGTTCAGCGTCGTCACGGGCGACCCGAAGGCGATCGGCGGCGAGCTGACGTCGAACCCGATCGTTCGCAAGCTGTCGTTCACCGGCTCGACGCCGGTCGGCCGCCTGCTGATGTCGCAGTGCGCGGCGACGGTCAAGAAGGTGTCGCTGGAGCTCGGCGGCAACGCACCGTTCATCGTGTTCGACGACGCCGATCTCGACGCGGCCGTGCAGGGCGCGATCGCGTCGAAGTACCGCAACAGCGGCCAGACCTGCGTGTGCACGAACCGCTTCTACGTGCATGAAGCCGTGTACGACCAGTTCGCGCAGAAGCTCGCGGCGGCCGTCGGCCAGTTGAAGGTGGGCCGCGGCACGGAGCCGGGCGTCACGCAAGGTCCGCTGATCAACGAAGCAGCGGTGCTGAAGGTCGAGGCGCATATCGAGGACGCGCTCGCGAAGGGCGCGACCGTCGTGACGGGCGGCAAGCGCCACGCGCTCGGCCACGGCTTCTTCGAGCCGACCGTGCTGACGGGTGTCACGTCGGCGATGAAGGTCGCGAAGGACGAGACGTTCGGGCCGCTCGCGCCGCTGTTCAAGTTCAGCAACGACGACGAAGTGATCCGCCTCGCGAACGACACCGAGTTCGGCCTGGCCGCGTACTTCTACAGCCGCGACATCGGCCGCGTGTGGAAGGTTGCGGAAGCACTCGAATACGGGATGGTCGGCGTGAACACGGGCCTGATCTCGAACGAAGTCGCGCCGTTCGGTGGCGTGAAGCAATCCGGCCTCGGCCGCGAAGGCTCGCACTACGGCATCGACGACTACGTCGTCATCAAATATCTGTGCCTGGCGGTTTGATTCGTGCAATCGCAATTGCGTGCCAGAGCAATCCGGCACGCAGTCTGCGTGGACTAGACATGCCCTGAGTGACTGCCATGTTTCTCAGCCAGCCGTTGCGAACCCAAGCCGATCGGCAAGCCGGTCATCGTCGAAATCCGGAAAGACAACCGCACCGCGCGTGGTCAGAACGTCCGCCTTCGGCGGCATGCCGATACCGATGAATTCGAGGCCGAGATGGTCGGCGACTTCGAGATCCCAAAGCCCGTCTCCGACGGAAACGGTCCGGCAAGCTGACGCGACGCCATGGTATTCCCGAGCGCGTTCGACGGCAGCGGCAACAAGATCCGTCCGTGACGGGTACTCCGACGCCGTAACCAGCAGGTGGTCGTCAAACGAGATTCCCACGGCCTGCAGTTTCCGCTCGCTGACGCGCCGTACGCCACCCGTCGCAAAGACGATTCCCCAGCCGGAAGCCATCGCCTCCCGCACGAACCTGCGGGCGCCAGGGATTTCCTGGAGTTCCTGACGGGAAAGCGCATCCACGAAATTGCGGTCGATATCCTGCTCGAAGGCAGCAACCGCCGATGCATTCATCGGGCTCCAGCCATTGGTCGCCAGTGCGTGCGCGAGGATGCCCGTGTCCGTGTGATGCGGATAGCGTGCCCAGTCGGTGTCGAGGGCAGGCAGGTTCAACGCAAGCAGCGCCGCCAGGAACGCGGACTGATGCACGGCGACCGAATCCGTCAGCGTGCCGTCGATATCCAAAACAAGTATGTGTTCGGTTTTCATTGAATGACATCGCGAAAGAGACGGCGTGAAGGTTTTCCAGAACCGACCGGCCGGTTCGATCGGTGGGCCGGCAAGCCGCTATCATAGGCACCCGGGATGCCGAATGCCAACGCTTCACTCATAAAAAACAAGGAACTCCGATGGCGCATCGCATGTACATGTTCAATCTGCAAGACGTCGGCCCGGCCGACACGCCATGCCTGAACATGGTGGAGTGGAACTACGATTTCCCGACGGTGTTGAGTCCGCTGCTCGCGGCGGCGCCATTCCTTGCACGCAATCGTTGCAACGATACCGGCGACGACGACGGGATCTATGCCGAAGCGGAAGGCGGCAAGGCACGGATGGCCAGGCTGTACGCGTTCCTGGAACGCCATGCCGACCGCCTCATCGACGATCTCGACGCCTTCCGGGACGCAAAGCGACGGATATTCGCATTCCTCGGGAATCGCGCGGTGCATCGCTACTTTCACCTGAACGGATGGGATGTGTTCAATCTGTCGGTGGATCCGCACGTCGAGCAGGCTCGGATGCTGCTGGCGCGCATCGAGCGCGACAGCGCGCGGATCGAGCACGCGATCGAGGCCGACGATCCCGCCATGCTCGACCAGTGCGAGGGCCTGGCGGAAGAAGATGTCACCAGCTTTCGCGAACTGATCAACCAGGATCACTACGACTACGGGTGGGAGCCGTTGACGTCGATTTACTACGACCAGGTCGAAGTGTTCGAGCAAGACGAAAAAATGGGCATCATGGCGATCACGGGCGAGGTGCTGGTGCCGCCGCATTACGACGAGATTGGTTTCGATCGATGGATGGAAGTCGCCATCGTCCGGCAAGGCGACCGTTACGGACATGTCGATAGCCAGGGGAAAGAGATTACGCCGGTGCAGTACGAGCGTGTCTGGGCATTCTGGCGCGGCGAATATGCGCGGGTGCAGCACGACGGCAAGTTCGGAGTGGTGGATCGCAACGGGGTACAGGTCATCCCGTGCCGTTATGCGGCGTTGACCGTGCTGCAACACTCCGGCAGCAGGTGCTGGGCCGCCTGCGAGCACGAGCGCTGGGGGGTGCTCGATGCTTCAGGGCAATGGCGTCTGCCGGCCGAGTACGATTCAATCGACGACGCGTTCGGCCGGATCGTTGCGATCCGTCCGGGCAACGACGTGCCGGAGATCTTTACGTGCCGCCTCGTTCGGCTCGGGACAATGCCCGACAACGATATCGAGGTGTTAGAGGTCAAACGCGACGACGACACCAAGGTGTTTCACTACAAGGTGACGCATGCGGATACCGGTGCGATCACCGTGTTCGACGAAGATGGTGTGCAGGTTCGCACCTGAGTCAACGGGTTCGCATCGACTGACGCCGAAGTACGCGAATTCGGGGATGACGATGGCGTGGGTTCGACGGGTTGCGCGGCAGATCAGGACCGGACGTCCGCGATCACGCGTCGAACCGCAAACGCCAGCGGATCGACCTCGTGAACCCCGACGGAAAGCGTGGCGCCCAACAACGTTGCAAGCTGTTCGAGTTGAGCGAAGGCGTATCCGGGATCCGCGGTGACGATGTTCACGAAGGCCATGCTTCGGCGATATCCCGGCTTGACTTCAATGCGTGTGCCGCTCGGGAGCCGTTGGTGGAGGGCTTCGCGAACCCGGCCGATATCAATCTCGCCGGGTTCGGTACGCCGGCCCTTTTGAGGCTTGGTACCCGGCACGACAAAATAGGCGCTGACACGTACTTCCTGGCCGTCGATGGCGCTGACATGCGCACCCTGTCGGTAGGCCAGCACGGCGAGCCGCTTGCGCCGCTCGAGTCCCGATACCAATACGCACGTGCCTGCGACGTCCGTCTGGCCCTCGCCGATCATTTGCGCGAATCGAACCGCTCTCTGGCCGGAATCGTCGCGCCATCCGAAATGCACCGCAAGCCTTGGCGTTCTGCCGATTTCCGCACCGAGTCGCTTCATGACCGACAGCACCGCCGTCTCATTCATCTCGTCAAACACGAGCTCCGCGGCGAGCGGGCGACCGGCCGCATAGGTGGTGAGCCATTGCCGAATCTCGACGAGTTCACCTGGCACGCTGTCACCCTGCAATTCGAGCGTGACGAGGATGACATCGCCATGCAGCCAGGTCCTGGCGGCGGGACGGGGCGTCAGGCTGGCCAGGTTGCGGGCGTCGTCGGCGCTCGACGCACGCACCGCCGCCAGCAGGTACACGTCATGGGCGTGGATTCCTTCGGGCACCACGTATGCGCCTTTCTTCCAGGCCAGCGCGCGCAGCTCCGGAAACAGGTCGTCTGCTTCGTATCCCGTCGCGATCACCGAGCGACCGATCGCCGCCAGCTCGCGAGGCGATCCTCCACCCGACAATCGCGGGCCCGCCACCGCTTCTTCCTTGAACAGGCGCTTCCACTCGGACGAGTACTCGGCATCCGGCGCCCATGACGGCAGCAGTTGGGCGAGGTAGGCGTCCGCATCCGCGATGGTCTCGAACTTCGCGACCATCACGCACTCGCCGCTGTTGTTGCCGGAGAATGCCTGCCACACACTGACTGATGGCGTGGACCGGGTTCGATACGCGTCCGTGCCGCGACGTGCGCAACCTCGCCGCGCGCTTGGCTGCCCGAGACGCGCGCGCTCGTTCCGCCATCCATGCAGGATTTCCTCCGCACTGGTCGCAGGCAGGCCGCCGTCATGGAACGAGCAGCCCTGCATGCGTCGATCCGGCGTGATGGAAACGAAGTCCAGACCTGCGCCGCAGTCGCCACTTCCGTCGGCGCCATCGAACAATCTGGGTACGGGAACCGCATCGCCAAAGCACACTGACAGTCGGCAGGCAATCGGCGAATTCTGCACGATCGCCGCAAGCTGCGCCCGCCCGCGTGGCGAAAGGTGCCTGCGCGGATCGGGGCCGATGTAAGACAACAACGAGACATCCTGGCAACCCAGCACGGCCAGTTCAGCCAAAAGCGCGGGCAGCCCCTGCAGCACGGCATCATCGACGATCAGGTTGGCGCCCCATCGTTGCCCGTATTCCGACAGGACCGTGCTCGCGTCGCGCCAGCGCACGTCATCGTAGAGCGAGACGCGGACCTGACCGAAGCGGCCGGCGTAGGGCGCAAACGTGTTTCGCCGGATCAGCGTTCCGTTGGTCGTGACGTTCAGTGCAAGCGGCGTGGTGTGATGGAGAATGTCGATCAACTCGGCGAAGCCACGGAACGCGAACGGCTCGCCGCCGCCAAAGGCCACTTCCAGCGTTCCCGCGGCGCTGAGGCCGCGAAGGACGTCAACGGCCGACTGGACGGACCAGGCGCTGTCGCGCTGCACGTCGCGCGAGCAAAAATCGCAGGACAGGTTGCACTTGTTCGTTATCCCGAACATCACGACTCGCGGGGCGGGGCGTCGAAAATCGCTGGTCGCTGCATTCTCGATCCGGATGTGCGTTCCCGTCGCGGGGTGAAAGCGCAGCAGTGCGCCATCCAGCGGATAGTCCCTGAATGCGTTGCGATCAAAACTCGTGGAAACCGGCATCGGCGAGGCCCTCTCTTTTTTCCCGGGGATCCCCGTGAACCCGGTGATGCCAGGGGAAACCGTTGTATTTGTCTTGAGCGCGTTGCGCGCGAAGCGGAAATTATCCCGGCGTAGCCGGCAAGCGACAAGCTGCCGCCGCTGTAGCGTCGCCGCGATGACAGCGGCGACCCGATCAAAACCCGGCCGGCAAGATCAAATCCGGTCGAAATTGAACGGCGTCACGTCCGGCAAGCCTTCGACCCGCTGTACGGCGACGCCGCACCAGGTGCCGATCATGTCGATCATGCGGCGCGCCCCGGCGCCATCATTGAACCGGCCCATCAAATCGATCGGCGGGCAGGCGCGAAAAACCAGCACGACTTGCACAAGATCCTGCTGGAGAGTCGTCCACGAGCCGCCCACGACTGCGCCGTCCAGACTCCGGCGAGCACCAATCAGCAAACGCTCGAGATCGCGGCACGCGTAGGTATGCCGCACCGGCGTGCGCAGCAGCCGCATCGTGGTGACGTCGATCCAGCGCTCCCCGTCTCGCCAGCAGAAGCGGGTTTCACGCAGCGGGCCGCCGAACCAGCGCGCGCGCATCAGCTTGCAGCCGATCCAGATCATCAGCACGCCCACGCCGACGAGGAGTAGCACCGCGATGCCGAGGCCGAGCCATTCGTACCAGGCATGCAGCTCGTCGCCGGTCAGGAGCCCGGTCAGCGCGGGTACGCCGATCAGACAGGCCAGCCCCAGCGTGCTGAAGCCGAAGCCGAGCAGCCACCAGACGAAGCGGTTGATGCGCACGCGGCGCGGCGACAGCACCAGATCCCCGCCGTCGGGAACGCATCCGTAGCCGGCGTCGAACATCCACCGGTCCGGGGCCAGCACGCCCAATATCATGGCGAGCAAACCCAGTCCACCGAGTGAGACGGTGACCCAGCCAACGATGGCTTCGATTAAAGGAGTCATTGACCCGCCCAATTGAGATCCGCTGCGCCGCGCACAGCGGACGTCCGGTCCGATTCGATCGTCGCGATTCTGTCTGATCCCGTGTCGGGCCGCAAGCGGATCGCAGAGGAGCGGGTTGCGATGCTTGCTTGCGGGAATCGAGAACGAAGGTGTCGGACAGCGGACCGTTATCGTTCGGAAATTTCTGGCCCTGTTGGGTCGATCTGTCGAACGGCGCTCTCGACCCGAGGGGATGACCGATTCAGCGAGGCCGGCATTCACGGGCGCGGGGTGCGCTGCAACCGTCGTCACCCATTGCGCACATTTGTCGACGTCATGCCCACGCAACCACCGCCACACGGCCTCGGGGCCCTAAGCCACGGAGCACGGGCCAGCAACGTTCATGCACTGTCGCGCGGCAGCGTGAGAACCGCATCGAGCCCGCCGCCGTCCCGATTGCGCAGAATCAGCGTGCCGCCGTGCAGCGTCGCGATGCTGCGCGCGATCGTGAGCCCCAGCCCCGTGCCGCCGTCGTCGAGGTCGGCGTGCTTGCCGCGCCGGTACGGCTCGAACACGCGTTCGAGCCAGTCGTCGGGAAGGCCGGGGCCGGTATCGCCGACGACGATGCGCACGGCATCCTTGCTGTCGCGCACGTCGATCGTCACCGGCGCGCCGCCGCTGTAGTGCGCGGCGTTGTCGAGCAGGTTCTGCAGGCAGCGTTTCAGGTTGCGCGCAAAGCCCGACACCGGCGCCGTCGCGTGTCCGTTGATCGTGACCGCCTGGCCGGTATCGCGCGCATCTTCCGCCAGCCCTTCGAGCATCGAATCGAGATCGATGCCGCAGCGCGGTTCCGTCACCTCCACACCGCGCACCGCGTCGAGCGCGCCGCGAACCATCGATTCCATTTCGTCGAGATCGCCGCGCAGCCGGTCGCGCCACTCGGGATCCGGCAGCATCTCGGTGCGCAGCCGCAAGCGCGTGAGCGGCGTGCGCAGGTCGTGCGACACCGCGCCGAGAAAACGCGCCCGCCCGGCGAAGCTGTCGATCAACTGCTGCTGCATCGCATTGAACGACTCGGCCGCGCGGCGCACTTCCGACGGCCCGTCGACGGCAAGCGGCGGCCGGTGGATGTCGCGGCCGAGCGCTTCGGCGGCACGCGCGAGCTGCGTGAGCGGCTTCAGCGCGAAGCGCACGGCGACGAATGCAACCGCGCACACCGCGACGAAACGGATCAGGTAAAGCCTCAGCAGGTAGTCGACGACGAGCGACGCGGGCATCGCATGCATGCCGGCCTGGCCTTCGTCGGCACGCACGTCGAGCCAGCCGCCCGACGGCAGGCCGACCTGGACGTGGAATTCGCCCGTCGGCATCCGCGAATCGAACAGGCTCAGCGGGCCGGCATGATGGCCTGCGTCGTCGTGCAACGCGGCTTCGACGAGGCGAAACGGCACATCGGCACCGAGCCGCCGCGACAGGACGCCGGCGATCAGGCCAGCCGTTGCGTGCTGCGCGAAACTCAGCGTGCCGGCGGGCGAGGGCGCATCGATGCGCTCGAGGCGGTAGCGGGCGTCGCCCAGCGCGGCGATGGCCGCGTCGCGCGCGGCCGGGTCCGGCGTGGCGTCGACGAGCCGCAGCGTATCGGCGAGCCGGCTCGCGAACAGGCGCGCCGGAATTTCCAGCATGCGGTTGTCGTGGGTGTCGAACCAGATCGTGCCGGTCAGCATCTGGCCGGCGAACATGCCGGCCACAAGGATGGCCACGAGCCGCCCGAACAGCGAGTCGGGCCACACGCGCAGCTTCATGCGCCGCATGCCCATCACGCTTCGTGCACGACGTCGGCGACGAGCATGTAACCCTCGTTGCGGACCGTGCGGATCAGCGCCGCGTTGCGCGCGGCATCCTTCAGGTGGTGGCGCAGCCGGCTCACGCACACGTCGATCGAGCGATCGAGCGGCGCAAGCTCCTTGCCGAACACGCGATCGAGCAGGAACTCGCGCGACAGCGGGCGGTTCGGGTGATCGAGCAGCGCGCGCAGTGTGCGGTAGTCCGAGCCGCCGAGCGACACGACGACGCCGTCGGGCGACATCATCTGCTTCATCCGCGTATCGAGATGCCAGCCGGCGAAGCTGACGCGCGACGAGGCTTCCGTGCGCCGCGTGCCCGGAATCGCGCGCGTGCGGCGCAGCACGACCTTGATCTTCGCGACGAGCTCGCGCGGGTCGAACGGCTTCGGCAGGTAGTCGTCCGCGCCCATCTCGAGGCCGAGGATCCGGTCGAGCAGGCCGCCGCGCGCGCTCAGGATCACGATCGGCACGTCGTGGCGCTGCCGCAGGTCGCGCGTGAGGTCGAGGCCGTCCTCGCCGTCGAGCATCAGGTCGAGCACGACGAGATCGACGCTCGACGTCCCGAGCGCCTGCCGAAGCTGCTGGCCGTTCTCGGCCAGCGTGACGCGGTAGTTCATGCCGCGCAGGTAGTCGCCGAGCAGCGTACGGATGTTCGGATCGTCGTCGACGACAAGGATGTGGTCCATCGGGAGAAGCTTCCGGATAAATCGAAATGATTTTGAAAGGAATGGCGCGCCAACACATTCCATTACAAAAGGCCGCGCTTCCAACACATCGCCATTACACGCGGTGATTACAGTGTCGCCCTTCAAATGGCAATGATTCTCATTCAGAGGCGACATTATGGCAATTTTCAGACAGGCGTGGGCGCGGCGCGTGTGCATCGGCGCAATCGCATGGATGCTCGGCGCGACCGTTGCACACGCATCGGCGGCGACGGCCGAGCCGGTTCCCTCGGTGTCGCCTGCGCCGGCGGCCGTGACCGATCTCGCGGGCCGCACGGTGCGCGTCCCGGCACAGGCGCCGCGCCGTATCCTGCTCGGCGAGAGCCGGCTGCTGTCGGCCGTCGCGTTGCTCGACGGGAAGCAGCCGCTCGCGCGCATCGTCGGCTGGCAGGGCGACCTGCCGCTGATGGACCCGCAGACCTACGACGCGTACGCCCAGGCGTTTCCGCAAATCCGCCGCATCCCGCTGATCGGCCAGGCAACCGAGGACAGCATCAGCGCCGAGAAGGCGCTGAGCCTGAAGCCCGATCTCGCGATCTTCAGCCTCGGCGGGCACGGGCCGAGCCGCTACAACGCGCTCGTGAAGCAGCTCGAGGCGACCGGTACGACGGTCGTATTCGTCGATTTCCGGCTGCATCCGCTGCAGAACACGCTGCCGAGCATCACGCTGCTCGGCGCGGTCATGCATCGCACCGCGCAAGCGAATGCGTATGCAACGTTCTATCGAGCGCATCTCGCGCGCATCGAGGCGGTCGTGAACCGGATTCCCGACGCGCAGCGGCCGAAGGTGTTCGTCGACCTGCTCGCGGGCGTGTGGGATGCCGGCTGCTGCCACACGGCCGGCAACGGCAATTTCGGCGAGTTCGTGACGGCCGCGGGCGGCCGCAACATTGCCACGGGGCTGCTGCCCGGCGTGCTCGGCGACATCAGCATGGAGCAGGCGATCGCCGCGCGGCCCGACGTGTACATCGCGACCGGCAGCCGCTCGAAGCCGGGGCTCGCGTCGCTGCGGGTCGGCGCGCAGACGAGTGCGCACGATGCGGCGGCGAGCCTCGCGCAGCTTGCCGCGCGGCCGGGCTTTGATGCGATCAAGGCGATCCACGACGGCCGTGTGCACGGCATCTCTCACAACTACTACGACTCGCCGTACAACATCCTCGCGATCGAAGCGTTCTCGAAGTGGTTCTATCCGCAGCAGTTCAAGGATCTCGACGTACATGCGACGCAGGCCGAACTGCATCGCCGCTTCCTCGCGATCGCGCCGCAGGGCGCCGAGTGGGTCGATGCGCCGCTACCGGCCGCCACGTCGCAGGCGGCACGATGAGCGACGCCGTGCTTCAGGATCTCGCGCCTGGCCGTATCCGTGCGGCGAGCCTGCGCGACTACCGCCGCCTCACGCGGCGGCGCACGGCCGCGCTCGTCGTCGTCGCGCTGCTGATCGTCGTGTCGGTGCTGTTCGACCTGTCGTCCGGGCCATCGGGAATGCCGGTCGCGACGCTGTTGCGCACGCTCGTCGAACGCGCGGGCGCCGATCCGGCCGCGCGCGTGATCGTCTGGCAGATCCGCCTGCCGTACGCGGCGATGGCCGTGCTCGTCGGCGCGGCGCTCGGGCTGTCCGGTGCGGAAATGCAGACGATCCTCGCCAATCCGCTCGCCAGCCCGTACACGCTCGGCGTATCGGCGGCCGCCGCGTTCGGCGCGTCGCTCGCGATCGTGCTCGACGTGACCATTCCCGGCGTCGCGCAAACCTGGGTCGTATCGGCGAACGCGTTCGTTTTCGCGTTCCTGTCCGCGCTGCTGCTCGATGCGGTCGCGCGCTGGCGCGGGATGAACACCACGGGCGTCGTGCTGATGGGCATCGCGCTGGTGTTCGCGTTCCACGCGCTCGTGTCGCTGATGCAGTTCATCGCATCGGCCGACGCGCTGCAGGGGCTCGTGTTCTGGACGCTCGGATCGCTCGCGCGCGCCGACTGGCCGAAGCTCGCGGTGCTCGGCACGGCACTCGCGATCGCGTTGCCGCTGTCGATGCGCAACGCATGGACGCTCACTGCGATGCGGCTCGGCGAGGATCGTGCGGCGAGCTTCGGCGTCGACGTGAAGCGCGTGCGGCTCGCGACGCTGCTGCGGGTGTCTGCGCTGTCTGCGCTCGCGGTGTCGTTCGTCGGCACGATCGGCTTCGTCGGTTTGATCGCGCCGCATCTCGCGCGCACGCTGTTCGGCGAGGACCATCGCTTCTATCTGCCCGGCAGCCTGCTGCTCGGCGCGCTGATGCTGTCACTTGCGTCGATCGCATCGAAGTTGATCGTGCCGGGCGTGCTGATCCCGGTCGGGATCGTCACCGCGCTGGTTGGCATTCCGCTGTTCCTCGGCATCGTCGTGCGGTCGCAGGGAGGGCAAGCATGAGCGGGCTGACGATCGCAGGGCTGACCGTACGTTATGGGCGGCGCGACGTGCTCACGTCGCTGAGTGCGGGGCCGTTGCCGCGCGGCCGGATCACCGCGCTCCTCGGCCCGAACGGCAGCGGCAAGTCGACGCTGCTGCGCACGCTTGGCGGGCTCACACGCGCTGCGTCGGGCGAGCTCGCGTTCGATGGCGCGACGCCGTTCGTGCCGGGGCTGCGCGACGCGCGTTCGCATGGCGTCGTCTACCTGCCGCAGGCGTTGCCGGCCGGCGTACGCCTGCAGGTGCTCGAATCGGTCGTCGTCGCGCGTCGCGCGACACGGCAGGGCTTCATGACGGCCGGCCGCGCCGGGAGCGGGGAGGGCGACGATACGGCCGCCCTTGCGGTGCTCGCGCGGCTCGGCATCGACGGGCTCGCGCTGCGCACGCTCGACGAACTCTCCGGCGGCCAGCGCCAGCTCGTCGGCCTTGCGCAGGCGCTTGCCCGCGATCCGCAGGTGCTGCTGCTCGACGAACCGCTGTCGGCGCTCGACCTGAATCACCAGCATCAGGTGATGGCCGCGCTGCGCGACATCACGCGCGAACGGCAGCTCGTGACGGTCGTCGTGCTGCACGACATCAGCGCCGCACTGCGCGGTTGCGACCGCGCGATGCTGTTGCACCGTGGCCGCATCGTGCGCTTCGGCACGCCGGAAGACGTCGTGACGCCGGCCAGCCTCGCCGACGTGTTCGGCGTCGCCGCGCGCATCGAGCGCTGCTCGCGCGGCCAGCTCCAGGTGCTGATCGACGGGCTCGCGGCCCACGACCCGGTTGCCGCTCCATCGCGCTAGCCGTCCTCTTCACTTCTCTCATCACCGGAAGGATTCATGTCGTCGTCTCATCAACGAGCCGGCCGATCGCCGTCGGCCGTGCTGTCGAACCTGTTGGGCGCTACGCTCGGGCTGGCCATGCTGTCGGCCGCGCATGCGCAGTCGGGCATTTCGGCCGCTGCGCCGGACGCTTCGTCGTCGCCGGGCGCGACGCTGCCCGCGATCGACGTCAACGCGCATTCGTCGCCATACCGCACCGAGTTCCTGCAGTCGGACCAGTTCACCGCGCCGCTGCTGGACGTCGCGCAGAGCGTCACCGTCATCCCGAAGAAAGTGCTCGACGAGCAGCAGGCGCAGAGCCTGCAGGACATCCTGAAGAACGTGCCCGGCATCACGTTCACGTCGGGCGAAGGCAATCTCGGCTGGGGCGACATGTTCACGATCCGCGGTTTCTCGGGCGAGCAGAGCATTACCGTCGACGGCATTCGCGACGCGGGCCTCGCCGGGCGCACGGATACGTTCAACGTCGAGCGCGTCGAGGTATTCAAGGGCACCGGCACGATCGAGTCCGGCGTTGCCGCGCCGGGCGGCAGCGTGAACCTCGTCAGCAAGGAGGCGCATGCCGGCGACGCGTACCACCTGTCGACGACGCTCGGCACCGCCAGCTACCGGCGCGTGACGGCCGACCTCAACAAGCAGCTCACACCGACGTCAGCGTTCCGGCTGAACCTGATGCGCCACTACAACGCGGTCGACGGCCGCGCGGTGACCGACTATGACCGCTGGGGCGTGGCCGGTTCGCTCGCGCTCGGCCTCGGCACGCCGACGCGCGTGACGATCGACTATCTGCACCAGAACGACGTGAACACGCCCGACACGGGCGTGCCGATCGAGCGCGGCACCGGCGGCGCGCGCATGCCGGGCGTGCCGCGCAACGGCTGGTACGGCGACCCGAACCTGTTCACCGATCGCGAGGTGACGGATCGCGCGACGGTCAAGGTCGAGCACGACTTCAACGACAACGTGCGGATTTCCAATATCAGCCGCTTCGAGCAGACCGATCGCATTACCGTCCTTTCGCCGGCGCGCTTCAACTCGACCGGCGGCACGTCGTACGGCTACACGGGCACGGGGCCGCTCGTCACGAGCGGCGCGGGGCTTGCGTCGTACAGCGGTTACGCGCCGATCGCGAATGCGTCACCGTTGGCCGTGCTGCGCGGCAGCAACTACGGCACGTCGAAGCGCTACGACATCGTGGCGAACGAAACCAACCTGAACCTGTCGTTCGACACCGGCGGCTTGCATCACGACGTCGTCGCGGGTGCGGAGGTGTATCACGAGCGCTACGGCGATCTCGCGCGCACGATTCTCGCGCCGTCGGTCAATCCCGTGATGAACCTGACGAACGCATACGGTACGAACATGGGTGGCGTGCCGACGCTCGAAGGTGGCGCGGGCGACTACGCGTCGCTCACCGATGCAGGCGTGTACCTGCGTGACACCGTGACCGTCACGCCGAAGTGGATCGTCGAGGGCGCGGTGCGCTACGACCGCTTCTCGCTGAAACAGGTCAACGGCGCGGCGGACGCGCACACCGTCGCGCGCAGTAACGACGGCGCGTTGAGCGGCCGCATCGGCATCACGTACAAGCCGGTGCCGTTCGGCAGCGTCTATGCGACCTACAGCCGGGCCGCGCAACCGTCGGCGGTCGGCGCGACGACCAACAACGTGATCTACGGCAACACGTCGAACCAGGACCTGCAGGCGGCCGTCGCGCAAACCTGGGAACTCGGCTCGAAATGGGACCTGTTCGACCACCGGCTGTCGCTGACGGGCGCGCTGTTTCGCACCGAGCTGTCCGATTCGTGGGACTACGGCGACGGCACGACGACGGTCGTGCGTGCGCTGCCGCCGCGCCGGGTCGACGGCCTCGAGCTCGGCGTGTCGGGCAACCTGACCGACCGATGGTCCGCATTCGCGGGGTTTGCCGCGATGCGCGGCCGCATCACGAAGGGCGCGAATGCCGGGTTGCGGCCCGCCAACGTGCCCAACGCGACGTTCAACCTGTGGACGACGTATGCCGTCACGCCGAAGCTGTCGGTCAGCTACGGTGCGCAGTACGTCGGCACGCGACGCTATACCGACAACCGCTACGTCGGCGGCCAGAGCAACAACAGCAGCACCGTGAACGGTGCAAGCGGCAAGCATCCCGTGTACGTCGCGGACGGCGAAAAGGCACCGTCGTTCTGGCTGCATTCGATCGCCGCGCGCTACGAAGTCGACAAGCACCTGACGCTTGGCCTGAACGTGCAGAACCTGTTCAACACGTTCTACTACTCGGCGATCGGCGCGTCGCTCGACGGCTTCCAGTTGTACGGCGTGCCGGGAGCCGGGCGCACCGTCATGGCAACCGCCGACGTCCGGTTCTGATGCGCGCGAGCGCCACCGCATCCGCTTCGAAGGAGAGCACACGATGATGATCGAGATTCCGGGCGTGTTCAGCCCGGCGGAGGCCGCCCAGCTCGTCGAGCGGCTGCGGGCCGCGCAATGGATCGACGGCCGCGCGACGGCCGGCGCGCAATCGCGGCGCGTGAAGGAGAACCGGCAGCTCGACGGCGACGATCCGCTCGCGCGCGAGATCGGCGACGAGATCATTCGCCGTCTCGCGCAGAACGCGGTGTTCATGTCGGCGGCGCTGCCCAAGCGCATTTATCCGCCGCTGTTCAACCGGTATGCGGGCGGCGAGTCGTTCGGCTATCACGTCGACAACGCAGTGCGCGGCATCCGCGCGTCGCGCGAGCGCGTGCGTACCGATCTGTCGGCGACGCTGTTCCTGAACGATCCGGCGAGTTACGACGGCGGTGAACTCGTCGTGCGCGACACGTACGGCGAGCACCGCGCGAAGCTCGCCGCGGGCAGCATGATCCTGTATCCGGGATCGAGCGTGCACAAGGTCGAGGCCGTGACGCGCGGCGAGCGACTGGCCTCGTTTTTCTGGGTGGAAAGCCTGGTGCGCGAGGATGCGCAGCGGAGTCTGCTGCTGGACATGGATGTCGCGATCCAGCGGTTGACGCAGCAGGACGCGGACGGGGAGTCGTTGCTGCAGCTGACGGGGGCATATCACAACCTGTTGAGGATGTGGGCGGATGCTTGACGGGGGGCTCGATGCAATCCTGGAATGAACGGCACGAGGATGGATGAGACGGGAATCCACCAGGAACGGTAAAGGGGCGGAGGGACAGAGAGCGGTGACGCGCGGACTTTGACGGTCGCTGAGCGCACTGAACTCGACGCGGTGTTTCTTGTCCATCATGAGCTGCTTGCCGCCGTGCCGGTCCATCGCGATCTTGAGGCGCCGGGGCAGGTGGGACGGGATGGCGCTGATCGTTTCGATGTGATGGCGGCGGCGTCGCGCGCCGCGTCATCGCCGCGACATCTTTCTCGCGTAAATCTATGGCACTTCGCCAGTCGGCGGGGTCCCGTTTCCTCTAGGAATACCGACCATGGCGGCAAAACGCCTTCGCATCAACATGATTACCCGTCGCCAGTCGACGTTCGACGGCCGGCATCTCGACACCGAGGCAGCACGTCGCCTCGGCGCGCACGCGCAGGACGCGATTCCCGCTCATCTGAAAGGCACGCAGGGCGCAGAAGCCGAATGGCTGCCGCGCGTGAAGGTCAGCGAGCGATAACCCGGTTACGCCGGTCGAACCCCTGCGCGACAGCGCCGATCTCGCCGTCCGGCGGCTCTCCCGATTTCGATCCATGTGAAACGCGCTCGCCGGACGGCGAGCGCCGGATCACGAACGTCGCGGCAATTTCGCCGCCCGCGGCCATCGACGCTATCGCGGCGCCAGTGCCGCGCGTGACCCGGATCGTATTGAGCGCCAATTCGCTGACATGCCGGTACGGGCCGCAGCCGGCCACGCACGATGGCCCGCCAAAGGTGCGTCGATGCGCCCGCAAGCAACGACCGTCTTGCGCCCCGGGGCGCCACCGGATCGCGGCTGCGGTCGTCGTAGTCGGCCTGCGCCGGCCGATTCGTCAAGTCACCGGCGGCGCGTGCCCATGATCCCCCAGCCCCCGAGCGTCGTCGTATTCCCGCGAAATATCCTTGTTCGTATAGTCCCCGAGCTTCGATGCGGCGACCACGCTCAGCACCGCACACACCAGCACGTACGCCGCGATCGCATACCCCGAGTGGTAGTAGGCAAACAGCGCCGTTGCAATCAGCGGTGCCGGGCCACCGGCAATGACGGACGCGAGTTGATAACCCATCGACGCGCCGCTATACCGCAACCGCCCCGTGAACGACTCGGCAATCAATGCAGCCTGCGGTCCATACATCATCGAATGCGGAACCAGCGACAACACGATGGCCACGAAGATCCAGACCGGATTCCGGCTATCGACCATCGCGAAGTAGACGAATCCGAACACGCCGACGGCAGCCGCGCCGATCATGTACATCCGCCGCCGCCCGATCAGGTCCGACACGTGCCCGAACAGCGGAATGGTGAAGAACTCGACCACGGATGCGGCCAGCACCGCCGCCAGCAGCAGTTCGCGCGTGACGCCCAGCGCCGTGATCCCGTAAGTGAACACGAACGCCGTATAGATATAGAAGGGCGCCTGTTCGGCCATCCGCGCGAACGCCGACAGCACGATATCCCTCGGCTGCTTGCGCAGCACTTCGAGCATCGGCGTCTTCTCGATCCGACGCTCGGCCAGCAGCTTCGCGAAGATCGGCGTCTCGAGAATGTTCAGGCGGATGTAGAGCCCGATCCCCACCAGCACGATGCTCAGGAAAAACGGCACGCGCCAGCCCCACGCGAGGAAGGCACCGCCGGAAATCCAGCTCATGGCCAGCACGGCAAGGTTGGCGAGGAACAATCCCGCCGGCACGCCGAACTGGGGCCACGACGCGACGAAACCGCGATGCGCATTGGTGCGCGCCCACTCCATCGACATCAGGACCGAGCCGCCCCATTCGCCACCCACGCCGACGCCCTGGATGAAGCGCAGTACCGTGAGGATGACGGCGCCCCAGATGCCGATCGCGGCGTAGGTCGGAACGAAGGCCACGGCGAACGTGGCGAGCCCCATCAGCAACAGGGTCACGATCAGTGTGGCCTTGCGTCCGATGCGGTCGCCGTAGTGGCCGAAGATCGCCGCGCCGACCGGGCGTGCGACAAAGCCGACGGCATAGATCAGGAACGCCTGCAGCGTGCCGACGAGTGGGTGGGATTGCGGGAAATACAGCTTTGCGAAGACCAGGCCGGTGACCGTGCTGTAGAGGAAGAAGTCATACCATTCGATCGTGGTGCCAATCGTGCTGGCGATGACGGCGCGGTGCAACTGGCGCCGGGCTTCCTCGTCGGAGAGGGGCGTGGCCGCGGATTGCATGGCAGCCATTTTGATATCTCCCGAAAAAGGGCGATAGAGAAATAAACCATACGCCCCGCAACAGGTTCCGGCAAGCGCGAGCCGGGAATGAATCCCGCAGCTCACGGGTTTTCATTCAGCCATCCTTATATATCATTAAATGATACTAAATCGGCATTCGCCGCGACGCGATGAGGTTGGCGCGATTTGCGTTCAGCGGGAAGCTCGGCCTGTGCCGAGCACGAGTATCTCTTCAGCACCGGCAAGCGTGTCGTTTGTCGTCGCGTGGGCGATATCGGAGCCGGTTACATGCGCCGATCGCAGCGGCGTCTCGTCGGCGGTCGATGCAGCGCATCGTATGTGCGAAGGCCGCGTTGATGCCGGCGTCAGTGGGTCGGTCACTGGTTGCATTCTTCGCTGCAATCAATTCGATCGAATACAAAATCGCGAATAGTCTGCAAACCGAATAGCCGTCACCTGGAATCAGTGCGCGCTGTCATAAAAAATTGCGGCCGCCGGATGGCAGATGCGTGATGCAGCGAGCACGCCATGCTACGCTTGGTACGGTGTTTCGCGACGGATTCGCGTCGCCCGAAAATGACATGAAGCAGACGCGCCGCGCGCCGAGAATGCGGACAGCATCGACCAACGATGCGTCCCTCGATGAATGAAGGGCGAGCGACGGATTGAATGGAGTGACCGTACCGGCGGCCGCGCGGCAAGCGATCGGCGCCGGTGTAAGGTCACCGAAAATAATATTGTCTCCGGGGTGAAGCTCATGGCGTGCCAATGTGCGTTCCGTTGTCCGTTCTCGGCGCTGCAGTCGGATTTCCCGTCGCGGTACACCGGAGCACAGCGATGAATACGCCGTGCGGTGCGGTGCAGTTCGCCGCGCACAGTGCCGGACCGGCGCCGCGCACGCTCTCCGAACCGATGCTGGTCGGCCAGTCGCCCACCCTCCTGCAACTGATCCGGCTGGTCGACCACGTTGCACCGACACGCCACGCGTTGCTGGTGACGGGGCCGACCGGTTCCGGCAAGGAGGTCGTCGCGCGTCGCATCCATGCGCTCAGTGAAATGCCCGACGCGCCATTCGTCGACGTGAACTGCGGCGCGATTCCCGAGAACCTGGTCGAAGCCGAACTGTTCGGTCATGTGCGTGGCGCGTTCACCGGCGCATCGGGGAGTCGAGCCGGCGTGTTCCAGCAGGTCGGAAGCGGCACGCTGTTTCTCGACGAGATCGGCGAATTGCCGCTCGCGCTGCAACCGAAGTTGCTGCGCGTGCTCGAGACCGGCAGCTTTCGTCCGATCGGCGCGTCGGCTCCGCTGCGTTTCGATGGGCGCGTGGTCGCGGCTACCCATCGCGATCTGCACGAAGCAGTCCGATTGGGTCACTTTCGCGAGGATCTCTACTACCGGCTCGCGGTATTCGTGCTGGCGGTGCCCGGCCTGGATCAGCGCGCCGACGACATTCCCGCGCTCGTCAGGTACTTTGCCGCGCAGCAGCAGCGTGTGATCGATTTCACGCCGGCCGCGATGCAGCGGCTGCGTCGCCACGCATGGCCGGGACATGTGCGGCAGTTGCGCAATTTCGTCAGCCGGCTCAGCGTGCTCGCCCCCGATACCCTGGTCGGTGTCGACGTGCTGGAACCGTTCCTCGCGACCGAGACACGCGGCGCCGAGTGGGGCGAGCAACTGGCCGACCGCCTGTTGCAGCTTGACGGCGACGACAAGCTCGCGGCCGCCGAATATCTGCTGATCGATCGCGCGCTCCAGAGAACCGACAACAACAAGAGTGCGGCCGCCGCGCTGCTGGGTGTCAGCCGCAAGGTCGTCGAGCGGCGGCTCAAGGCGCGGGTCGATCGCGACGACGAGGCGCGCCGACATCTGGGCCACGCACAGGCACTCATCCGGAACGCGCGGTTCCGCGACGCGGTGCCACTGCTGCGGCGCTGCCTCGACTGCCTGATGAAGAGCGGCGACGAGACCGATACGCGGTGCGTGCGTTTCGACGCCTATCTCGCGCTGGCCGTCAGCCTGCGCAGCATGCACGGCTGGCTCTATCCGGAGGTGAGCGCTGCCTATGCGGCGGCGCTCGCGGCAGGCGAGGGCGTGTGCGACGCCGCCGAACTCGCGTCGACGCAGTTCGGCATCTGGGCCGCCCAGCTCATGACGATGCATCTGAGCGACGCGCGTGCAACCGCGCAGGACATGTTGCAGCGCGCACACCGGGGCGGCACGCCGGCGACGCTCGACGACGCACACGTCGCGATGACCAGCACGCTGTTTTGCCTCGGCGACAGCAGCGAGGTCATCGCGTGCCTGGCGCGCGGCAACCTGCTCGGCGTCGGTCTCGACGATCATCGCGTCGGCGCGCAAGGCCTCGACCTGGCCGGGCTCGCGCTGACCTTCGAAGGGCTCGCCTGTTATCAGACGGGGGCCGACGATCGCGCGCGACACGCGATGGCGGTGCTGATGGCGCGCGCCGCCCGGCCGGGCGTGCACGTGCCGGACCTGCTGGGCGCCGCGTGGCTCGCATGCCTGTTCGACGACTTCGCACAGCTCGGTGAGCTTGCCGCCGAACTCGTCCGCGTTGCGGAACGCACCGGGCTCTCGTTCTGCCAGGGCGCGGGCGAGATGTTCCGGGCCTGCTGGCTCGGCGCAAACGGCCGGTTTGGCGAGGCCGAGCAGATGTTGCTGAGCGGCCACCAGCATATGACGGGCCACGGCGGCACGCTGTTCTATTCGCTGACGACCTGGCAGCACGGCGAACTGCTGCTGCGCGCGGGCCGCTACCGCGACTGCGAGCAGATCCTGAGCGCCGCGCTCGACGTCGTGCTCGAGGGGCAGGAGCGCGTGTATCTCGGCGAATTGCTGGTGGCCCGCGCCCGTGCGGTGCGTGCCGGCGGCGGGCTCGAGCGGGCCGAACAGGAGCTGCGCAGCGCGATCTCGACGGCCCAGGCGCTCGGCTCGGTGCCGGCACGCGTCTCCGCCGCGACGCACCTCGCCGATCTGCTGGCCGGAACCGGCCGGCACGTCGACGCGATCCAGACGCTCGAACGCGCTTTGCGCGGCACGCCGCCGCTGCAGGCGGCGCCCGTGACGCAGCGTGCGGCATCGCAGCTTGCCGAGCTGCGCCGCGCGCATGCGCTGATGTCCTGTCCGCCGCCGCGCCACGATCGTGGCGCCGTCGCACGTCCGGCACATCCGTGATCGATCCGCGACGCTCTCCACACGGGAAAGCCGGCTGACGACATATCGACCGGTTCGGCGCGATCCTCGATCGCCCGGACGTCAGGCTGCGCGTTCTTCGGCTGAAGCACGAGGGCGCGAGCCGGCGGTGCGCCACGTGCGCGACCTGCCGAGCCACATCCCCCATACGACAGCGACCGGCATCGCCTGATCGATGTTTGCGCCTGCCGACACGAGCGCGGCCGCATGCTGCTTTTTCATGACCCCGGCGGGTGAACGCGCTCATGCGGGGCAGCGATACCTGTTGGCCGCAAGCGTGCCGTCGCGATGCGAACGACGGCGACGTCGCGTGCTGTCGGGACGTGCGAGCGGACGAATTCGTCCATCCGGCATCGATTCACCGGACGCCGGCGTCCACCGCCGAACGCCCGCCACGCCCCCGTCCGCCGGAAACGGCCTGCCGGTGGGGCAGCACGCGGCTGGCACGCGATTCGCTAAAGAAGCACGCCGTGCGTCGGTGCCGCCGACGCCAGCGCGGTACCGCACGATGCGGCTTGCCGCGGCGCACTTCACTTCCGATACGAGGTCGACATGGATGCCATTCCGCTTCCCGCTTTCCGATCGCCGGCCAATCAGGCCGCGAGAGATCTCGCGGACTATCCGACCGCGCTCACCGCGTTCGCGGCACTCTGGAACGCGTATCTCGACGCCATCTCGCAGCAGGCGATCGTCGGCAATCCGTGGCAGGCGAGCAATTCGGCGAACACGCCGTATTACTTCAATCCGCTCACGACGGTGATCCCGACCGACGCGCCGACCAAGCCCGTCCAGTGGTCGGCGATGCCGGGCCGGATCGCGTACTACGACCAGGCGGACTGGGACAGCGAGTTGTCGCTCACGCAGATCAACCAGCTCGCGGACTACGGGTGGACGCCGTCGCCCAGCGCGGCCGGCCGGCAGACGTTCCCCAACCTGACCACGGATCCGTGCTCGGGCGACCCGGACGTCAAGGCGTATGGCCCCTATGGCCCGCGCGGCTGGCAGGACGAGTATTGCGAGTGGAGCGTCGTGCGCGACCCGACCACCAACAAGATCGTGCGGATCGATTTCACCTGCGAGAACCCGGAATACTGGTACACGCTGTGGCGGGTCGCGCCGGACGTCGTACTCGACCTGTACCGCGCGACACTCGACAATCAGGCCATCCAGCTGTCGGACCTGTGGCTCAAGGATGCCGGCGGCAACCCCGTGCTCGATCCGTCGACGGGCGACCCCGCATACGACCCGCTGAACATCTGGAATCGCGGCACGGAGCGTACCGCGGCCTCGGGTGGCGCGATGCACCTGACGAGCACGCCGAACACGCTGCAGACCGAGCTGGCCGGGCTCGCCGGTGCGGCAACCATCCAGCGGTCCAGCCATCCGGGCGGCGCGGAGCAGCTCCTGTGCTGCGCGCAGTTCGGCCAGCCGCATCGCAACAGCGATCCGCACATCGGGTTCGTCGTCAACCAGGTGGTCGGGACGAACAAGAAGATCACGATCGCCGATCCGCCCGGACTCTACATGCAGATGCCCAGCTTCAGCCAGTACGCGCTGCCGTCGAACGCGCCGGCCGGCGCGAAAGCGCAGGATTACTGGCGGGTCGTGCGCGGTGCGATGTCGCTGAACGACATGTACGGCAATCCGCTGCCGGGCAACTTCATCCTGCACGCGGTGTTCGAGGTGCCGGCCGAGCTCGGCTTCACCGTCGGCGACATCACGATCGGCGGCGCGACGATCGATTATGCGGCCCAGGTCGCGGCGACCTTCTTCATGCAGATCAACGCGACGGCGATTCCGGTCAACCCGCCGCTGAACCAGCAGGGTTGCGCGGGCGACGCGCCGACGCCTTCGCCGCAGCCGCTGCAGATGTGGCACACGGCGCTGTGGAATGCGTATTACGGCACCGCCGCGCCGGTGAATCCGGTCGGGCACCCGATGGTGCTCGCGAGCAACACGGTGATCCTGCCGCCGACAGTCGGGCGCGGCACGCAGGCGGTGCCGATGAGCCTCGTGTGCCGCGGCGCGAGCGTCGGCCCCAACGGCGAGTTGCCGACCGTCGGTTTCGACGGACCGGACGGCAACGTGACGGCGGTGGTGACCGGGCTGGTCGACAACGTCACCTATACCGTGCCGGGGGATTCGTATCCGTCGACGAACCAGGTGCTGTCGATCGACGTGACGATTGCCGCCGGCGCAGCGCCCGGCCTACGGGGCGTACGCGTCGGCAACCACGGGGAAGCGGCCGGCCAGGCCGCCCCGGGCTTCCTCTGGATCGAGTGATGAGCCGCGCACGACAAGGAGCCGGTCCGGCGGCGCGCATCGCCGCGACGGCCGGCGCATGCCTCGCGTTCGCGGCGGGCAGCGTGCACGCGAAAGCGCCGCCGTCGCCCGTCCCGGCCGACGCGAGCGGCTACGCGACGACGGCGCGTGCCGCGACACCGTCCTACAACGCCTGCGTCGAGCCGCCGACCGTGTCCTACACGCTGCCCCGAGATGCGGCCATCTCCGATCAGGACGACATGAATTGCTTTGCCTGGCAGCAATTCATCGCGTTGAACTGGCAGGCGTCGGCCACACGGAATGGCCAACCCGACACGAGCGTGACGGCGGCGTCGTTCGGCATGCCGGCGGCGTCCGGTGCGCCCGCGCCGACCGTCTGGGAAACCTACGCGCTGAGCTCGAACGTGTTCCGCAAGAACGCGGCCCAGCCGCTGCCGTTCAACGGCGTCAACCGGAAGGCGGGCGGGCGCGCCAGCCCCGGCACGACCGGGTTCGTGCGCGGCGCGGCCGCCGAAGATGCGCTCACGGATATTCTCCAGGCATTCATCAAAACGTGGATCACGGCGCAGAACGGCAAGCCGACGTACTACGAGAAGCGCATGAACGTCGAAGAGTACGACTACATCGTCGGCAACCGCCTCTACGATGCGAGCGCACAGTGGCAGCGGATCGCGGACGGCACCGGCATTCAGCTGCCGGACGGCTCCGCGGACGGCACCGTCGGTGCGATCGAAATCAAGGCCGCCTGGCTGCCGCTCACCGATCCGTCGCTGTATGCGCGCTACCTGACGCGGCCGGCCACGCTGATCGATCCGGCGAGCGGCAAGCGCGAGAAAGCGGTGGTCGGCCTCGTCGGACTGCACATCATCCACAAGACGCGCACGGCACAGCAGTTCACGTGGGCGACGTTCGAGCAGGTGGACAACGTGCCGGTACAAGGTCAGGTCGGCGCGGGGCCGTACACCTACTACAACCCGCGGTGCAATCCGGCCTCGGATCCGTACCAGTGCCAAGTCAACACCGCGCCGGTTTGCACCGGCAACGCGTGTGACTACGCGCAGCCGACCCAGATTGCCCGCGTGGAGCCGATCCGCGACGACGTCGCGGCGCTGAACGCGTACGTGCAGGACGTGATTCGCGGCGCGAATCCGAAGTCGGTGATGCAGTACTACCAGTTGATCAGCGTGATGTGGCCGTCCTCGTCGACACCGATCAGCGGCACGCCGCTGGCCCCCCTGACCGCCGGTACGCCGCAACCGCCGAACGGGGTCGGCGGGCTCGCGAACGCGGTGCTCGAAACCTACTTCCAGACGCTCAACTCCGCATCGCCGAACCCGTTGCTCACGCAACCGAACTGTCTTGCGTGCCATACGGTTGCGAAGCTGCCGGCGCGCGGCTTTCCGCCCGACTGGGGGAACCGGCCGAAGACCTATGCGAGCGACTACAGTTTTCTGTTCAGCGAGGCGGAAGCACGGGCAGCGGCGTCGCTCGTGGCGGCGCCGTGCAAACCGGCGGCCGCGCGCGCCGGCCAACCGAAGGACCGAGGTTGTTTCAGGAGAAAACCGTGAAAAGAGAAAAGCTGGAGTTGCCGCGCGAGTGGACCCTGCCGGCGTTGAAGATCCACCTCCAGGATGCGATCGATCTCGAACTGTGGACGATTCCGTACTACCTGACGGTGCTGTATTCGATCAAGGAGCCCGGCTCGCGGGCCGCGCAACTGATCCAGGCCGCCGTCTACCAGGAAATGCTGCATGCGCAACTGGTCGCAAACGTCGCCAACGCGTACGGCTTCTCGCCGAAAGCGAGCGTACCGGTGTACAAGGGGCAGCACGTTCCCCATCTCGATTTCGACCTGGACGAGCCGAATCCGACGACCGAGTTCACGCCGTACAGCGCGGAGCTCGGCCCGCTCGACGCGGCGCGGATCAACACGATGTGCCTCGTCGAGTATCCGGAGTGGTGCACGGGGCGCGAACCCGACGTGGCCGACACGACCGACCAGTACGGCTCGATCGCCGAGTTCTATACGGCGCTGCGTTACGGCATGGGCGCGCTGCGCTCGGAGGTGGTCGGCAATCGCCGCCAGTTCGACGAGTTCGGGCCGTTCTACCGGAACCACCCGGGGCTCACGGTGACCGAAGACGGCGACGCCGGGTTCCGGCAGGCGCTGACGCTGCTCGACATGATCGTCGAGCAGGGCGAAGGCCAGACCGAGCCCGCCGAGACCGTGCCCGTCGAATTCCAGAACACGGCGGACGGCTTTCACAACAAGACGCCGCATTTCCAGCGCTTCGATGCCATCCGGCGCCTGCCGGCGCTGCCCGCGACCTATTCGGGCGAAGCGAATCCGCCGTCGGGCAGCGCCGGACACGCCGCCCAGCAGGTGCTGATCGGCGATTTCGCGGCGTTCCTCAAGGTGCTCGACGGCATGTTCCGCGGCGAAGCCCCGCCGCCTTCGTTCGGTGTCCTGATGGCGAAGCTCGGCGGTGACATCCTGAGCTGCTGGAAGCACCAGGCCATTCCCCGATTCTCGCAGGAGCAAGCATGAGCCTGTCATCCCACTTCCGTATCCATCCGGCTTTCGGCATCGCGCGCGTCGGCACGAGCGAAGAGTTCTACCTCGGGCCTGAAACGATGGCAGGCTTGCCGATCGATCCGTCCGTCGACGTCGGCAACCCGCATGTGACGGGTGGCCTGCCGATCAAGGCCGGCACCGAATCGCAGGTGATCTCGAGCGAGGACCTGCGCGATCGTGGCGGGCGCATGAAGCGGCAGGCCGCACGCTTTCGCATCTATCACTACGCGACCGACGGCGGCGAGGAGCACTACCCGAACGGCGGCGGTACCGAGGTGGCGATCGGCAGCGTGATCGACGGCAAAACCGTGCGCGACATCGTCTGGTCCGTGCATCTCGCGAACAAGAAGGCGAACGCATACCTGCTGAACGACGAACTCGGCCTCGCCGTGTACGAGAAGACGAACGCCGACCAGCTGAACCTGCGCAACGCGGCGGAAGGCGAAGACCCGAACAACGCGGCGCGGCTCAAGAAGCTCGTGATCGACGCGGGACCGCGCGCGATCCGCGGAACACACCACGGCAGCGTGCGGTTCGACAAGGCGACGATCGCGACCTACGTGGCCGAGCACGGCTCGATCAAGCCGATGCCGAACTATCCGAAGACGTTCCCCGACGACGGCTTCTCCCAGCTTTATACGCCGACCGGCATGATCGACACGCTCGGCGAACTGCGCACCGACGAGAAGGGACGCCTGCTCGTGCTGCCGGCGTGGGGCCGCGCGTGCGGCTGGCTGCGCCCCGACGGCACGCCGTTCCCGCTGATCGGCGGCCTGATCGCGCCGGGGGAATACGGCGACGTGAACGCGGACGGCTGGTTCGACGACACCGCGGATGGCCCGGTGTCGGCCACGCTCGTGTTCGAGGACGACTCCACCGCGAGCGTGGTGCCTGCGTGGGTGGTCAGCACCGATCCCGGCTACGCGCCGCAGACGCTGAACGTGACCAGCCTCTGGGACGACATGTTCGACACCTGGGTGCGGCGCATGGACTTGATGCCGGAGATCTTCGATCACCGCTTCAATCGCGAATACCGGCCGAGGTTCGACGATCATCTTCTGCCGATCTTCCGTGCCCCCGCGCTGCAGCGCTGGAACACGAACCTGCCTGCACGCGCGATCGCCGCGCACGATGCGGTCGGCGCGATCCGCGCGCAGGACGACCCGCGCGAGACGATCATGACGGGCCTCGCCTACGTGCGCAATCCGAACGTGCCGGAGCAGTCGAATCTCGGCGCGCCGCTGATGCCGCTGTCGATGGGTGATGCGGGCAAGGCGTTCATGAGCGTCACGCTGACCCAGTATTTCTTCCTCCAGCAGTGGAACGAAGGGCGGTACGACCGCGACGCGCGCCTGACGCTCGGGCCGGGCGAGGCGCTCGACCGCACGGTGATGGTGAACTGTCTCGGCGGCCGCTTCGCGCCCGGCATCGAAATGACCTTCATCATCCGCGATCCCGCGATCTACCAGCAGGACTGGCAGACCTCCGGCGCGGGGCCGTTCCGGCTGCGCGCGCGCCCGCTCGACTACGCGACGGTGCAGGCGAGCGCGCCGTTCCTGACGGTCGGCTATGTGCCGCTGCATCCGGGGCCGGACGGCATCCATCCGGCGCCGCTCGAGCCGGGCGACGTGTCGAAGTTCATGGCGGTGCCGTGGCAGACCGACTACAACGCGTGTGCCACCCACAACTCGGCGCCGAATCCGACCAACAGCACCGCGCTCTACTGGTCGTGGCCGTCGCAGCGGCCGGTCGCCGTGCATGTGGCGGCCGACGTGCACGACGGTCAGCCCGGCCCGCAGCGCTATTCGATTCGCGGCCCCGGCACCGCCACCGACGATCTCGGCGAAGCCGGCCGGTATCAGGATCTGCTCGACATCGTGAAGCACTGGCACCGTATCGGCTTCGTGATCCAGGGCAGCGCGATCGCGGGTGAAACCCGCTACAGCCCGGAGTTGTATCTCGAGGTGGCGAGCCAGCTCGACGATCCGCCGATCGAACCGTGGCCGATGAACTCGAATTCACTCGGCGGCTGAGCGATGACCCAGGGTCACGGCATCGCGATCGTCGGCGCCGGCCCCGCCGGTTGCGCGGCGGCGATCGCATTGGCCCGAGCCGGCGTGGGGCCGGTGCGGCTGATCGATACGGCCGGCCATGACGGTGGCAGTGGCGAGCGGGCGCGGCCGGCGGCCGGCGGCCCGCGCCCGCCACGCTTCGGCGAAAGCCTGCCGCCCGACATCCGGCTGGTGTTCGCGGCGCTCGGCCTGCAGCACGCGTTCGATACGCAGGCATTCGATCCGTGTTGCGGCAGCGCGTCGTCGTGGGGGGACGACGCGCTCGGCTACAACGACTTCCTGTTCAATCCGCACGGCTTCGGCTGGCACGTCGAGCGCCGCCGCTTCGACGCGCTGCTGCGCGATTGCGCGATCCGGGCCGGCGCGCACTGGACGACCGGTCGGGTCGAACAATGCAGCGCGACCGACGACGGCGTGCGGCTGCAGGTCGCGCTGCCGGGCGGCGCGACCGAACGGGTCGACGCGGCCTTCGTCGTCGATGCGAGCGGTCATGCCGCCTGCATCGCACGCGCGATGGGCGCCGAGCGGCTCGACGGCGATCGGCTCGTCTGCGTGTCGGCCTGCGTGCCGGTCGGCGCCGACAGCGGGCTCGGGCAGCGCTCGCTGCTCGAAGCGGTCGAATACGGCTGGTGGTATGTCGCGCGCTTTTCACCTGGCGAGGCGATCGTGGTCGTTGCAACCGATGCGCAGATGCTGCGCCGGCATGCGCTGCATCTGCCGGCGTCGTGGCATGCGCGGCTGCGCGACACGCGACACGTCGCGGCTGCGCTCGGTGACGGTGTACGGGAAATACCCGGCGCGCTGACGGTCCGCCAGGCGCGCTCGACACGCCTGAGCCGCTCCGCAGGGCGGCGCTGGCTCGCGATCGGCGACGCGGCATCGAGTTTCGATCCGCTGTCGTCACAAGGCGTGATCAAGGCGATGCTCGACGGGCTGGCCGCAGCACGCGAGATCGCGGGCCATCCGGCCTTCGTCGCACACGCGGCGACCCGCGAAGACCGCTCGTCGGGAGGCGCCCCCGTCGCCGGCGGTGAGCGGGGCGACGACGCCATCGCCGACCGGCACGAGCAACGGATCGGCGAACGGTTCGCCGACTACACGCGGATGCGTGACGACTTTTACGCCCGGGAGCGCCGCTGGGCCAATGCGCCGTTCTGGCGCCGGCGACGCCATCGCGACACGACGCCGGCAGCCGGCGCCATTCACGCAACGGAGACTCAACCATGAACGATGATCTCAAGCCGTGGCCGATCAAGGACACACCGAATACGCACGGGATGTTCATGCTCGGCACGACCACGCTGTATCTGTGCCACATGCCGATGTTCGACAAGGAGGACCACCTCTATCAGATGACGCTGCAGATCCGGCTCGACCCGACGTCGATGTCGACGTATCTGGCGGACAAGGCGCAGCATCCCGGCTCCGCGTACAACCTGACCAATCTCGAAAGCGGCGCGTTCACGCTGCCGCAGGTGGCGTGCGGCCAGATCCGGCAGTATGTCGCCGCGATCTACCGCGATTACTCGAATGACGGCGGCGGCACGCCGAGTACGCCGATCGTCGACGAGGCGACCGTGTTCGTCGATCGCGTCGTCGTGTACCGCGCGTTCGACCAGGGCATTCCGCGCCCGGCGAATCTGACCTACGTGCTGTTCGGCGACGGCAAGGAGGCGCACCTCGATCACTACATCGCGCTCGATCCGGACTTCCAGCATCTGATGACGCTGCCGGCCGTGCCCGACTGGCTCGACGTCACCCAGTTGCAGGCGGGCGTGCTGGTGAGCTTCCCGCAGCCGAGCGCGCCGATCGGCTGCACGTCGCCCGTCGCGCCGGGCGTGCACACCGTGTACTTCCAGGGCCTCGCCAATGCGGCCGTGCCGCTGACGGTGGGCAACACCTTCTGGTACAGCACCGGCAACATGCTCAATGCGGTCGATCCATGCGGCGCCCCGCATGCGGCGCCGTCGGTACGTTCAAGTGAGGTCGCACAATGAAAGTCCACTACGAGGTGACGCTCGATCCTGCGCGCCACGAACTGGGTATCGAACTCGCGATCGACGGCGTACCGCCCGGCGAGCTGGTGCTCGCGACGCCGACCTGGGTGCCCGGCGATTACGATTTCGAGCCGTTCGGCCGCGACGTGTTCGACGTGCGCGCGACCGACGGGACGACCGGCACGGCACTCGACGTGCACCGTCGCGGCTGGCCCGCCTACACGATCCAGGTGCCGGCGGGGCGCACCTCGGACGCCAGCGTGGTGATCCGCTATCGCGCCGCGGCCGCCTCGGTCGAGATGAGCGAGGAATGCGGCGTGCTCGGCGACCTGAACGGCGTGCTGCTCGGCACGCGGTATCTGCGCGTGACCGCACATGACGGGCGCTGCACGGTGCGCTATCACGTGCCCGACGGCTGGGCGATCCACCATCCGTCGGGCGCGCTGGCGCTGCCCGACAAAACCTGGGAATACGACGGCTATGCGCGTCTGGTCGATACGCCCGTCTCGTTCGGGAACTTCGATACGATCACACGCGACGTGCACGGCACGCCGTTCCACCATGTGTTCCTGACACGCGCACAGGGTTTCGACGCGCACGTCGACAGGTTCGTCGACGATCTGTGCAAGATCGCCGACGTCTATCGCGACATCTTCGGCGGCTTCCCGTTCGAGGACTATACGTACGTGCTGTCGTTCAATCCGAACGACTCGTGGGGACTCGAGCACCTGACGAGCACCATGGTCGGGCTCGATCCGTCGACCTTCTACGACGCCGACCAGTACAACGTCAGCCTGCGGGTCTGCGCGCACGAGCTTTTCCATGCATGGAACGTCCGACGCCTGCGGCCGGCGCCGCTCGGCCATCTCGACTTCGAACGCGGCTGTTTCAGCGACGGGCTGTGGGTCGCGGAGGGCTTCACGCGCTACTACGAATTCCTGTCCTGCACGCGCACCGCCGTCTACACGCCGGCGCAGTTCCTGAGCGCGGTGACCGGCTACTACACGCACCTGGCCGCGCTGCCGGCCTATCACCATGTGAGCCCGGCCGATGCATCGGCGGCGTCGTACCTCAATCACGACAAGTATCCGGGGCGGGCCAACAGCGCGATCGACTATTACGACGCCGGGATGGTGATCGCATTCGAACTCGATGCGGCGCTGCGCATCGAGAGCGACGGCACGCAATCGCTCGACACGGCATTCGCCGCATTTTACGAAGCCTTCGCGGGCAAGGGCGCGGGCTACACGGTCGACGACATCTGCGATTTCTTCGAACGCTACCGGCCCGGCCTCGGCGATCGATTGCGGACGAAGGCCGTCGAGCCGGCGCGGCTTTCGCTGCCCGACAGTCTGCGCGCACTCGGTTTCGCCGTTAGTGAAGGGCAGGTGCCGTATTGCGGCGTGATTCTCGCGGGCGATACGGGCCCTGCCGTCTACAGCGTGCTCGACGGCAGCCCGGCCAGCCGCAGCGGGCTCGCGGCCGAGGACGTGGTGGTCGCCGTCGATGCCTATCCGTTCTCGCTGGAGGCGCTGAACGGCGCGGTTCGCCAGGGCGCCGACATCACGCTCGACGTGCTGCGCGGCAACCAGGCCCGCCGCTACACGGTTCGCCCCGGCGAGCGAACCACCCTGGTGGGGTTGAGCTGGGCGGGCACCGCGCGTCAGGCCGCATTGATCTCGCAATGGCTGGAACAGCCGTTCGCGCCATCGGCAGGCGAGAGCGTTTCGCTCGATTTCTACGAGAACTTCCACGGCATCGAGACCGTGATCTGAACCGTTGCGAGGGCAGACCGTTGGTGACCAGGGAACAGATCGAACAGATCTACAAGGAACTTCAGCCGCACTTCGTTCGCACCGCGGATATCGACGGTTATGCGGAGATGTTTACGAGCGATGGCGTGTGGTGGCCGCTCGGACGCGCGACGCGCATCGGTCCGCGGCAGATTCGCGACGGATTTGCCGAGCTGACGCGCGGCTGCCGGTTCGAGCCCGTGTTCGAGGCGACGCAGATTCACGTCTCGGGGCAGGTTGGCTCCGCCGCGCTGCTCGGCACCATCACGATCATGTTCGACAACGGGGATCCGACGCAGGTGGTGCGTTCGCGCGAAATCTGGGAATTTCGCGAGGAAGACGGGGTGACGAAGATCAGCCGGATGATTTGGAACCAGGTGCCGTCGTGATCGACCGGGTGCGTTGATCTGATCTCCCGCCCGTCTGACAGGCACGCAGGGCGCCGAGGTCGAATGGCTGCCGCGCGTGAAGGTCAGCGGGCGGTAACCCGGTTACGCGGATCCCGCCGCCCGGCTTCGATCCAGGTGAAACGCGCCCGCCGGACGGCGGGCGCATGCTGACAACGACCCGCGTCCTGGCGAAGTGGTGCCGAGGATCGACCGGGGCAACCGCGGCTTCCGCGCGGTTCCTCGGTGCGACCGATATCGCTCTACTTCACGTCGCGGGCCACGCGAAATCCGTTTGCCGAAAAGCGTACGCTGCTGTCGTACTTGAAGCGTGTCGAGACCGGCATGTAGGTCGCACCATCCCTCCACGAACCGCCGCGAATCACGCGTACCTGGCAATTCGGCTCGTCCCACGAGCGCCCGTCGGCAGGCGCATTCTTGTACGAGTTGTGCCAGCAATCGCTGACCCATTCCCACACGCCGCCCGCCATGTCGTAGAAGCCGAGAGGATTGGCCGCGAACGTGCCGACGTCAGCGGGTGCATCGGCACGCCACGGTGGGCCGCAGTCCTTGCAGTTTGCGTTGCCCGGATGCATCTCGTTGCCCCACCAGTAGCGCGTTGCGGTGCCGCCACGCGCCGCGAATTCCCATTCAGCCTCGGTCGGCAGCCGGTAAGACTTGCCGCTTATTTTCGCTAACCACTTCACGTACAGTTGCGCGTCGTCCCAACTCAAATCGCGCGCCGGTGCGTTCGCTACCGTATTGCTGTCGTTGGGCAGGCGCGGACAGGCACCCGCATCGCGGCACGCGTTCCATTGCGCGACAGTCACCACGTACTTCGCGAGCGCGAAAGAATGATCGAGCGTCACGCGATGCGCAGGTTTTTCCGACGGGTCGCCGGAATTGCTACCCATTGCGAAGGCCCCCGGACTGACCGCCAGCATCGCCGGGCATGCGGCGCAATCCCGGATTTCATTGGCGGCCGTCGTACCTCCTTTCTGAGCCGGTGCCGATGGCGCCGCCACCGCAACGGGAGGTGGTGCTTTCGGCGGTGAGCCGGCCGTGTGCGCCGGTTGCGCCGACGTCGACGCTGGCGGCGCAGGAGCCGGAACGGGGGCGGGCGTTGGGCTCGCCGTCCGCGCGGGCGCAGGCGCAGGTGTGGACGCCGCAGGCGCCTTGGGCGCGGCTGCGCGCAGTCGTGTGAGACGGGCCTGCGCCAACTGTGCGAAGCGGCCGTTCGGGTAAGTCTTCAGATAGGCCTCGTAATCGCCCGCCTCCTTGCTGTCCTTGATCGACTCCCAGAACGTAATTTCATACTGTTCGGAGCTGTCTTTCGGCATCACGCCCCGGCTATCGAGCGCGACGGCGCCGACGTCCGCCAACACGTCGGATCCGTGCTCCGTGCCGCCGCCGGAATGCACCACGCCGGTTCCTGCACGACGGGCCCCGTTGAACGTGAACACCCCTGCCGCATCGGAAAGGGAAGACGCGATCCAGGGCATCTGCCGATACCCGGTGGCACGTTCGACCAGCGCGCCGGCACGATCGAAGACCTGTGCGATCCCGAGCCCCGGCAACGCGAGCGTCTTCAGCAGCGCCGCCGTGTAGACACCGTGCGTCGCGCCGTCGGCCGCACCTTCGCCAGGCGCTGCCGCGTAGGCGACGAGCGTATGCGGCGGCGGCTTGCGGGGCGCCATGTTGCCGGCACCGGGCGGCGCGATCAGGCAGGAATCCAGAATGATCAGATCAATCCGTTCGCCGTGCGGCCGCGACGTCGCGTCGAACACGGTTTGCAGGTCGATACCCGTTCGCGACAGGCTGGCCGGAGAACCGACGTCGGCATCGACCGGTGCAAGCCATGTCGTTCCACCCGCGCTGGCGCCGTGGCCCGCAAAATAGACCAGCGCGGTGCCGCCGGCCGCGATGCGGTGCTCGAACGCTGCCAGCCCGTCGAGCATTTGCTGCCGGGAGGCGTCGTGCAACGTGATGACGTCGAAGCCGAGCGCCTGCAGCGTATCGCCCATTGCATCGGCATCGTGGACGGGATTGGCAAGCGGATGGTCACGATAGGCGCCGTTGCCGATGACGAGCGCGACGCCATGCGGTTCGATCGACCCAGCGCGCGCGGAGGCTGCCGGCGGCATCGAAAAAGGACGCATGTCCTCGCCGGAGCAGGTGCTCGATGTCACGGAGATCGACGCAAACAGGCATGCGGGCAAGAGTATTCGCCACATATTCAGCCCCCCAGGGTGCGCCGTCGGACGAGGTGCCGAAGGCGGAGCGCAGCCGTTGCCGGGTGTCCGGCCGCGGCGCGCGTATTGCCGGCTTGCGGCTGCCGCGGGCACGGCCGGGACACATTCAAGATAGCACGTGCGCTCGGCGGCGATCACCGGATCCACCCGCGGTTTCCGCGAAAAACAGACATATGCGTACACGCATCGACGCCGGCCTGTCACCCGTGGACATCGCTATGTGTCTTCCGGTCGATTACGTCCTAAGCTGTTAGACACGCTCCACTGTCCGACGCCGCGCGCCGCCACCAACGCGAGGAGCAACACGATGCGAAGAAGGGCTACGTTGTTGGCTTTGGCCGCCACCGTCCTGGCGCCACGGATCGCGTTTGCCGCCGGACGTACGCCGTCGCCGCCCGGCGCCGAGGCATACATCATCTGGCCGTCGGACGGTGCGACGATCACGGGCGGCAAGTTCTGGGTGCGAATGGGCCTGCGCAACATGGGTATCTGCCCGAAAGGCATCGATCGGCCCAACGTGGGCCATCATCATCTGCTCGTCGATACCGATCTCCCGCCGCTGGACCAGCCGATACCGTCGGACCGGAATCATCTCCATTACGGCGCCGGCCAAACCGAGGCGCGCATCGAGCTTCCCCCCGGCAAGCACACGCTGCAGCTGCTGATGGGAGACCACGACCACGTGCCGCACGATCCGCCGGTGTATTCGAAGAAGATCACGATCACGGTCAAGTAGCGTGCCATGCCGCGCCTGCCGCACGAACCGGGAATTGCCGCCATGAACAAGTTCATCCTCTTCGCCGTTGCCGTGACGCTGCTATGGACGGGGGCGACGACCGCGGAGACCAGCACGCATCCCCCGAAGGCCGTCGTCTACATCGGATGGCCCAACGATGGCCAGGTGCTGCCGGCCGGACGTCCGTTCCGGGTGTGGTTCGGCTTGCGCGACATGGGTGTCGCGCCGTCGCATGTGCAGTTTCCGAACACGGGCCACCATCACCTGCTGGTCGACACCGACCTGCCGCCGATGGACCAGCCGATTCCGTCCGACCGGAATCACCTGCATTTCGGCGCGGGCGAGACCGAAACCACGCTGGACCTTCCTCCGGGCAAGCACACGCTGCAGCTGCTGATGGGCGACGCCAATCACGTGCCGCACAATCCCCCCATCTACTCGAAGAAAATCACGGTCTACGTGAAGTGACGTTGCACACACCGATCTCCGGTCGTGTGGCGCGGCGAGCGCGCGGCCGCGCTTCCGCAAGTGTCGGTGTGTTCCCGACATCCTGAGCCGGAACTGTCGGCGACGACCCATCACGCATCCTCGATCCGTGTGCCGCGCACACGTGGCTTCTCCTCCGTCTTCGTCGCCCGGCCCCGCGCCGGCAAGCCGTCCGGCAAGATTCCCGCCGGTCCGGCGGGCGGCTGGCACGCCCCATGCGGTATGAGACACGAGCGTGCAACGCTGCAGCACGAACACCAACACATCCACCCGATCCCGCATCGTCGCCGCGTCCCCCCGAAGGAGTCGATCGTGAACATCCACCTGTCGCCGACAGCCACGCGCAACTGCCGCGGTCTCATGCGTTCGCTGGCCCGCATGGCCGGTTCCGCCGGCGCGTGCGCGGCGTTGCTGTCCGGATGCATGGACCTGAACATGCCCGTCTACCAGCGCCCGGAGATGCCGGCAAAGACCACCTGGGCACACGCGCACGGGCCGGTATCCGCGTCGGACACGGTCAATGCCGACTGGTGGAAGAGTTTCGACGATCCGTATCTCGACGCGCTCATCGACAAGGCCATCGCGGGCAACGCCGATATCAGGGTGCTGGCGGCTCGCATCGGCGTGGCCGGCGCGCAGGTCGGCGAAGTCCAGGCCGGCGCGCTGCCGAGCGCCGACCTCGGCGCGGGCGTGGACTTCGAGAAGAACACGCATCAAGCGCCGTCGAGGACCTACAACCTCGGTAGCCAGGTGAACTGGGAGATCGACATCTGGGGCAAGGTCGAGAAAGGCGTGCAGGCGCAGAAGGCCGAATATCACGCGACCGAGGCCGACTGGCGCGCGGGCTATCTGACGCTCGTCGCCGACGTGTCGAGCACGTACTTCGAGATCCTCCAGTTCGACGACCAGATCGAACAGGAGCAGCGCACGCTCGACAAGAACCGGAAGATCCTCGCGATCTACCAGTCGATGCTGGCGAACGGCATCGCGCCGCAGACGGAAGTCCTGCGGCAGAGCGCGGAGATCAACGGGCTGGCGAACCAGCTGATCGAGCTGCACCGATCGCGCGACACGGCCGAGAACGCGCTCGCGACGCTGCTGGGCGTGCCGGCCGGCGAATTCAGGATGCCTGCCGGCCATCTCCGGCAGCGCGTCAAGCTGCCGGACGTGCCGATGGGGCTGCCCGCGCAACTGCTCGCGCGCCGGCCGGATGTCGTCGCCGCGCAGTATCGCGTGCTCGAATCGTATGACGAAGTGGGGGCGGCGAAGCTGGCGCAACTGCCGTCGATCAGCCTGACGGGGCGCGGCGGCACCGCGGCGTTTGCGCTGTCGGATCTCTTCAAGGCATTCACGTTCAGCTTCCTGCCGAGCATCAACCTGCCGATGTTCGACCCGAGCGTGCGCGCGCACATCAAGACGACCGACGCGCAGACGAAGGTCGCCGAGCAACAGTACCGGCAGACCGTGTTCACCGCGTTCAAGGAAGTGGAAAACGCGCTCGTCGATCTCGACGCGCACAAGCAGCAGCGCGTGCAGCTTCAGCAGCAGAGCGAGCGTCTGCGCACCGTCGCCGCGCAGGTCGAGGCGCAGCTCAGGGAAGGGCTCGTGTCGCAGCTCGAGGTGCTCGAATCAGAACGCTCGGTGGCATCCGCGGAACTCGCGCTGCTCGCGAATCATCAGCAGATTCTGAGCGACACGGTCACGCTCTACAAGGCGATCGGCGGCGGCTGGCGCGCGGTCGAAATCTCGAATGCAAGCAGCGAGCCCGTCCGGCAAGCGATGCAATGAACACGCCAGCCTTGCGTCACTGCGCGATCGGTGCCAGCCGATTGACTACCGTCATCCGTCGCCTAAACTTTTTTCACGATCGTGCCGCCATGTGCCGTGGCGGCGCGGCTTCACCCAGGTGGTTCGAAAGCGCGTCGCGCTTCCTGCGCGGCGTGCCCATTGGCGGGCGCATGTCGATCGTTGGCAGAATCATGATTCCAGACGCCGCTTCGATTGCCGAGAAACAGGCCGCCCTCGACCGGCAGTTCGACATCGTGCTCAAGCCGGTTTCCGATCCGGAACTGAGCGAGATCCGGATCGACAAGGCGCTGTTCGCCGTCGGGCGCACGAACACGCCGTTCGCGTCCGCGCGCCCCGAGCGGGTGGCCGACCTGTCGCGCCGGCATGCGCGCATCTTCCTTGAAGATGGCGCCGCCTATGTCGCCGATCTCGGCAGCAAGAACGGCACGGCCGTCAACGGCGTCGATGTCGGCGACAAGCCGCACTTGCTGCGCGACGGTGACGAACTGCGCTTCGCCGGCGCGCTGGCGTACCGCGTCTCGTTCGTGCCGCGTGCGACGCATCAGCCGGCACGGCCGGCCATCGTCACGCTGGCACCGGAGCGCGGCGATCTCGGCCTGCAACCGGTCATCATTACCGCCTTCCCGTTTCTCGTGAGCAAGACCGACGACACGTTCGCCTGCTACCGGAACGCGTATCCGCATCAGGTCAACTATCTGTCGCGGCGTCATGCGCACATCTACGTGCAGGACGGCGACGTATTCGTGGAAGACCTCGGCAGCACGAACGGCACGTTCGTCGACGGGCGGCGTCTCGACGAGCATGCGGTGCCGCTCGACGACGGCGCGATGCTCGCGTTCGGCGGCGATCATTTTGTCTATCGCGTCGGCCTGCAGCGCGAGACGGGGCCGGACTCGACCGTGACGGCCACGTCGCCGCCCGGCGCCGCCGCGAACGGGGCCGCCGTGGACCCCGACCGGACGACCTTCGTCGATACCGCGCATTCTTTCCTCGACATCTTCTGCACGGTTCCGGCCGTCCAGCAGGACGACGAGATCAATCCGCACGCCGCGCATGGTGCCGCCGAAACCGCGCATGACGCGCGCCGCCGGCGCGGCAGGGCCGAAGTCTTCCTGTCGGAGTTGAGCGAGGCGTTCGGCGGTAGCGGGCACGTCAACCTGCGCCGGCTCGGCTGGTGGAGCGGCGGGCTGCTCGCGGCGCTCGTCCTGCTGCTCGCGACGCTGTATTTCCACGACGCGCCGCTGCGCGAGATGCACGCGATGCTGGCGCGGGGCGATACGGCGCAGGCGACGCAACTGGCCGACCGCTATCTCGCGAGCCATCCGGACGACCCGGCGTTCCGCGCGCTCGGTACCGAGGCACTCATCCGCTCGAAAGTGCCGGACTGGATCGCCGCGATGAACGTGCGCGCGTTCGACCGCGCCCGCGCCGTCGTGCAGGACATGCGCACGCTGGCCCGCCATAACGCCGACGCACGGCCGCTCGTCGACGAAGTTGCGTGGATCGGCGAACTGCAGGCATTCGTTGCGGGGCGCGGCGGGGCGGAAGCGCCGATCCGCATCTATCGCGACGAAGCGCCGATCAAGGCATTGACCGGCCGCTGGAACGCCGACCCGGGTGCGCATCAGCGGCTGCTCGACCGGATTTCGTCATACGTTCCCGCGTTCGGCGTACTGTATGCCGACGCGCTCAGTCAGTTGCGCAAGCTGCAAAGCGACAACTCCGTCTACGTGGCCGCGCTCGAGCGGTTGCAGCGCGCGATCGCGTCGGCACTCGACGACGACCGGCTCGACGCGCTCCCGGCACTGCTCGCCGATGACGAGCAGCGCTATCCGCGCCTCGGCGGCCTCGATGCCGTGCGCGCCGATCTGCAGCAGTACCTGCAGTTCGAGAGCGACGCGCGGGCCGGGCACGGTCCGGCCGTACTGGATCGCCTCAAGCAGTTCCGCTTCGCGACGCCGCAATTCGCTGCACATGTCGCGACGCTGGAACGGCTCGCTTCGTCGGGAGGGCGCGGTGAAGCTCGACAGTCTCCTTAAGCGCGCGCGGCAGGCAACGCCGCCTGAGCCGCCGCGCTCGCTGGGTGAAGCGCTGGAGGATCACAGCGTCGAAGGCATCGCGATCCTGACCGCGCGGCCATGGCGGCTCACGCAGGCGACCATCATCGCGATGGTCGGGCTCGTCGTGTGCGCACTGCTGTGGTCGTTCGTCGGCCGCGCCGACGTGATCGTGACCGCGCAGGGTGCGCTCGCGCCGGAGTCCGAGGTGCGCCGCATTTACGCGCCCGTCGACGGCGAACTGGTGGATATCTATATCGCCGAAGGTCAACCGGTCGAAAAGAACGACGTGATCGGCCGGATCAACGCGCGCGGCGCGATCGAGGCTGCGACCAACGCGCTCGATGCACGCCTCAAGCTCGACGACGCGGAGCGCGAATGGAAGCAGTTTCCGGACAAGAAGCAGTTGATGGAGCGCAAGGCCGACGCCCTGAAGCAACAGATCGAGGTCGAGGAGCACCTGCACCAGAACCGCATGGCCGAAGGCACCAGCAAGCTCGCGCAATCGCAGCGGGCCCAGATCGACGAAGCCCGCAGCAATATCGACAACGCGCGCCACGCACTCGATCTCGCGAAAGACGAACAGGACAAGTACGCGCGCCTGTTCGCGCTGCCCGGCGGCGGCGGCGTGTCGCAGAGCCAGGTGGAACAGAAGCGCAGTGCCTACCTGCAGGCCCAGGACAGCTACCGCGTCGCGCAGGCGCGGCTGTCGCAGCTCGAGGCGCAGCAGAGCCACGAGTTCGCGCAGGCGAAGGCGCAACTCGAGGGCAGCGGCGAGACGCTGGCCGGGCTGCGCATCCAGTACGACGCAACCTTGCGCGACATCGCGAACACCGAAGAGAAGCTGCGCCTGCAGGTGCAGACGGCGCGCCTCGCCGCGGATGCCGCCGCGCGCATCCGCTTCGAGAACATCGACAAGGACAATTTCCTGCTCGTGCTCGCGCCCGTCTCCGGCGTGATCACCGATGTGACCACGACGCAGCCCGGCGACAAGATACTCGCCAACACACCGCTCGGCAGCATCGCGCCGTCCGATGCGCGGCCGGTGGTGAAGGTCGCGATCGCGGAGCAGGACCGCGCGTTCCTGCATGAAGGCTTGCCCGTGAAGCTCAAGTTCAATGCGTTTCCGTATCAGCGCTACGGCGTGATCGACGGCACGCTCGAATACATCTCGCCGGCGACGAAGCCGCAGGCGCAGACGAAGGAACCCGTCTACGAAGGCCGCGTGGCGCTCGGGCGCAACGCGTACACGATTGCCGGCACGAAATACCCGCTGCGCTACGGGATGACGGCCACCGCTGAAATCGTGGTGCGCGAGCGCCGCGTGATCGGGTTCGCGCTGGACCCGTTCAGGCAGATCGCGGGCTGATGGCGCCTGCCACGTCGTAGCGGCGCGGCGGCGGGTGGTGATGCGAGGTATCGGCGGCGAATCAGGGCGATCGCCGCTTACAGGACCAAGGGGAACGACATGACGGCAATAGTGCGTATCGACGACGAGGTGATCGGCACCGACGACTTCATCCGCGTGCTGAAGCTCACCGGGCAGTTCGAGGGCCTCGTCGAGCAGCAGGTTCGCGACCGGCTGACGGTGATCGCGGCGCGGAAGATGGGCATGCAGGTGACGCCTGAAGAAATCCAGGAGCGCGCCGACCAGTTTCGCCGCGTGCGCGGCCTGCACCGCGCCGCGGACATGAACCGCTACCTGGACGTGTTCGGCATCAGTCTCGACGAGTTCGAGCGCTTCATTACCGACACGCTGTACCAGGAAAAGACGCTCGACACGGTGTGCAGCGATGCGGCCGTCGAAGCGTACTTCAAGCTCAATTCGCCGAAGTTCGACAGCATCGAGGTCAGTCACATCGTGCTGGATTCGGAAGGCAAGGCCCGCGAAATGATGGCGATCCTGGAGGACGACCCGGACTGCTTCGGCGACATGGCGCACGAGCATTCGATCGCCGACACGAGCGAGCGCGGCGGCGTGATCGGCAAGGTGCTGCGCGGCTCGCTGAAGACGGATATCGAGGCCAAGGTGTTCAACGCGCGGGTAGGCGACCTGCTCGGGCCGTTCGCCGCGCCCGACGGCGCGTTCTTCGAGATTTTCTCGGTTACCGCCAAACACCCGGCCACGCTCGACGCCGA
Organism: Burkholderia lata; assembly: GCF_902499335.1. Taxonomy (GTDB): domain Bacteria; phylum Pseudomonadota; class Gammaproteobacteria; order Burkholderiales; family Burkholderiaceae; genus Burkholderia; species Burkholderia lata_B. Next base: position 237,058 of record NZ_CABVQK010000003.1, read on the forward strand.
CGTCGCGTCGGAGGTGCGTCGCCTGCTGCGCGAGGAGTGGCTTGCCGAGCGCGCGCAGGAACACGTCATCGACGCACGCTGATCACGGAGACCCGCAGCAATGGACGCACACGCCCCCGCCCCGGCCAGCATCCCGCCGCTCGCGGCGTTTCTCGCGTCGGTGGAGCCGCTGTCGCTCTTCTCGCCCGAAGAGCTCGATCGCATGGCCGCGCAGGCGCAGGTGCGCACCTACGCGTTCGGCGACACCGTCTGCAATCGCGGCGAGCCGGCCGAGGGCCTGTATGTGCTGCGTTTCGGGTCCGTGCGCCTGATCGCCGACGAGCGCGGCAAGGAAACCAGCGTCGGCGTGCGCAAGGAACGCGAGGTGTTCGGTGAAATGGCGATGCTGCGCGACTACTGGCACGAGGTGTCGGTGCGCGCGTCGACGAAGACCGAGGTACTGTGCATCCCGCGCAGCGCGATCGAGCCGATCCTGCGCGACAATCCCGCCGCGCAGGCGTTCGTGACGAGCTATGTCGCGATCAGCTCGGCCGGCGGGTTCGTGACGCGGCTGTTCGACCTGCGCGGCAAGCTGACGCGCGCCGAACTCGAGGAGTACGTGTCGAGCGTCGGCGTGAAGCGCGTGGCGGCCGGCAAGGAGATCGTCCGGCAGGGGCCGGGCGGCGACCTCCGGCTGTATGTCGTGCGCCAGGGCGAGGTGAGCGTCTCGTGCCACGAGGACGGCAGCGACTATCCGCTCGCGACGCTCGGCGCGGGCGAGATTTTCGGCGAGCGCGCGTGCCTGCTGCGACAGGAGCAGGCGGCGACCGTCACCGCCGTCACCGACACGCGCCTGCTCGTCATTCCGGAAAAGACCGTGCACTTCATGCTCGAGCGCAACCCGAAACTGCGCGAGGTGCTCGAGGAGCGCATCCGCTTCGTCGAGCAGGAACTGAAGCGACAGAAGAAGCTCGCCGAACGGCGTCGCCACCCGCTGCAGATCGATATCGGCTCCGACGCCGCGTTCGGCGAGCGCATGATCAAGCGTTTCGTGCTGGTCGAGCAGGCCGAGGAAATGGATTGCGGGGCGGCGTGCCTCGCGATGATCTGCCGTCACTACGGCGTCGCGATGACGCTCGGCAAGCTGCGCGATCTCGCGAACGTGACGACGCAGGGCGCGACGCTCGACAGTCTCGCGCGCACCGGCGAGGCGGTGGGCTTCGCGACGCGCGGCGTGCAGTGCACCTACGAGGCGCTGCTCGGGTTCGACCTTCCGTTCATCGTGCACTGGGAGGGATACCACTACGTCGTCGTGTACGGTGTGTCGAAGTCGTGGGTGCGGATCGCCGATCCGGCGCTCGGCTTCCGGAAGCTGAGCGTCGAGGCGTTCGAGCGCGGCTGGAGCGGCACGTGCCTGCTGTTCACCGCGAGCGGGCCGGCCGCGGCGCCGGCCGAGTCACGTTCGCCATGGGTGCGCTTCATCGGCTATCTGCGCCCTTACAGGAAGATCCTCGCGCATCTGTTCCTGGCGACCTTCGTGATCCAGGTGCTGGGCGTCATACCGCCGATCATCATCCAGAGCATCCTGGACGGCGTGATCGTGCACCAGAACGTCAGCCTGCTGCACCTGCTGATTGCGGGGCTCGTCATTTCACACGTGTTTACCCAGCTGATGACGACGATCCGCGCGCATCTTTCCAATTTCATGGTGCGCAGTCTCGACTTCGCGATGATGTCGCAGTTCTATAAACACACGATGTCGCTGCCGTATTCGTTCTTCGCTCGCCGCAAGAGCGGGGACGTGTTCGCGCGCTTCCAGGAGAACCAGACGATCCGCGCGTTCCTGACGGAGTCCACCGTGACGACCGCGCTCAATCTCCTGATGATCTTCATCTACTTCACGATCATGTTTCTCTACAACGTGAAGATGACGCTGGTGCTGATCGCCTTCGTGATCCCGATCATGGCGCTCACGGCGCTCGCGACCCCGAAGCTGAAAGGCTATGCGCGCGAGGTGTTTGCCGCGTCCACCGATGCGAAGTCGCTGCTGATGGAGACGCTCGGCGGCGTCGAGACCGTGAAAGGCATGGGCATCGAACGGTCGGTACGGCTGAAGTGGGAGCGCAAGTATGCGAAGGCGCTCGACGTCCAGTATCGTGCGCAGGCTTTCAATATCGTGGTGGCGCTGTGCAGCCAGCTGCTGAATGCGGCCACCACCATCGTGATCCTGTGGGTCGGTGCGAACCTCGTGCTCGCGCATGAACTCAGCATCGGGCAACTGATCGCCTTCAATGCGTTCATGGGCAGCGTGCTGGCGCCGCTGATGGGGCTCGTCGGCATGTGGAGCCTGATGAACGACGCGGCGGTGGCGATGGAGCGGCTCGGCGACGTCCTCGACATCGAGCCCGAGCAGCAGCCGGCCGAGCTGGCCTCACGCGTGCTGCTGCCCGACCTGCAGGGCGACATCAGCTTCGACGGCGTGTATTTCCGCTATGGCGGCAACGAAACGCCTTACGTGCTCGAGAACATCAACTGCACGATCAAGCGCGGCGAGATGGTGGCCATCGTCGGGCGCAGCGGTTCGGGGAAAACCACGCTGGCGAAGCTGCTCGTGGGATTCTATGCGCCCACCGACGGCAAGATCGTGGTCGACGGCTACGACATGAGCGCGATCGACAAGGCTTGCTACCGTGCGCAGATCGGCTACGTGATGCAATCCAATCTGGTCTTTTCCGGATCGATTGCCGAGAACATCGCATGCGGCGACACGAGCCCCGACTGGCGCCGCATGGAGGAGGTCGCACGAATGGCCGACGCGCATGCATTCATCAGCAAATTGCCGCTCGGCTACGAACAGGTGGTGGGCGAGCGCGGCGTGGGCCTGTCGGGTGGCCAGATCCAGCGGCTCTGCATCGCACGCGCGCTGTATCACGATCCGCGCCTGCTCGTGTTCGACGAAGCAACCTCGTCGCTCGACACGCAGTCGGAGAGCAACATCCTCGCGAACATGCATGAAATCCTGCAAGGGCGCACCGCGGTGATCATCGCGCACCGGCTCAGCACGATCATGCGTGCGGACAAGATCCTCGTCCTGTACGAAGGCGCGATCGTCGAACAGGGCTCGCACGACGAGCTGGTCGCCCTCAAGGGCATGTATTACCAGCTCGTGCAGAAACAGCTGGGTGCCGCATGAAACTCTTCGACCCGCACGGATTCGGCAACTCCGCGATCTCGTATGCCGGCCTGCTCGAGAAGATCGAGATCCTGCGCTCGATGCTGCGCTGGGCACCCAAGCTCGAGCGTGCCGACATCGAGAAGCTGCTCAACCAGGCGAACGTGCTGCGCGACGAAGTCATGCAGATGTCGCGCAAGGAGCGCTTCGTCGAGGCCGCCGTGGCCGCGCCGGAGACACCCGAGGCGCTGGAAGCGGCCGCGGCCCCGGTGCAGCGACGCCGACAGGCCCTGATCGAGCGCAGTTTCATCTTCGAGGGCATTTTTGGCGACAATCCGAAGTTGCTCGCCGCACTCGAAATCGCCGAAAAGGCTGCGCCGACCGACCTGCCGGTGCTGATCGACGGCGAAAGCGGGACCGGCAAGGAACTGATGGCGAAAGTCATCCACGCGAACGGGGCGCGCGCCGACCGCCCCTACATCTCGGTGAACTGCGGCGCGATTCCCGACAACCTGCTCGAATCCGAGCTGTTCGGCCATCGGCGCGGCGCGTTCACCGGCGCGTCGAACGATCGCAAGGGCAAGTTCGAGAGCGCGCATACCGGCACGATCTTCCTCGACGAAATCGGCGAATTGCCGCTGTCGGGCCAGGTCAAGTTGCTGCGTGTCCTGGAGTCGCACGAAATCCAGCGGGTCGGCTCGGACGAGCCGATCAGCGTCGATACGCGCATCGTCGCCGCCACCAACAAGAACCTGCGGCAATTGAGCGAACAGGGGCTCTTTCGCGAGGACCTGTTCTACCGCCTGAGCGTCATTCATCTGACGTTGCCGGCGCTGCGCGAACGGCGCGATGAAATTCCGCTGCTGCTCGCCTATTTCGGCGACGAGGCAGCCGGGGCCCTGAAGCGCCGGCCCATCAAGACGACACCGAAACTGCGCGACTTCCTGCTGACCTATCCGTATCCGGGCAACATCCGCGAGCTGCGCAACCTCGTCTACCGGCTGTCGTGCCTGGCCGGCGACATCGCGGATATCGAGCACTTGCCCGAGGACATCCGTCCGAAGGCCGTGTCGGGCGCCGTGCGTGCGACGGATGACGGTGCGCCGGGCAGGCCGATGTCGCTCAGCGACGCGAAGCGCGCGGCAAGCGACGAGGCGGAGCGCGCGTTTCTCGAACGCGGGTTGCAGGAGACCGGCGGAACCGTGGCCGAACTGGCGCGCCGTTGCGAGATGAACCGGTCGCACCTGCAGATGCTGCTCAAGAAGCACGGCATCCGTTCGAAAGCGTTCCGTCATCAGGACGGCGCGGCGCCCGACAAGGACGCGTGAACGCACCCGCGGCCGCTCGATCGCTCAGCGTTGCACGGCAGGATTGGCGAGCGTCCGGTCCGACGCTTCGGGATCGTCGGCGCGGATCACGATGCAGGTGACGTTGTCCCGGCCGCCTTCGCGCAACGCGAGGTCGACGAGCGCGTCCGTTGCGTACGCGCAATCGCCGCAGGCGAGGGCGGCCGAGATGTCGGCTTCGTCCATTTCGTTGCTCAGGCCGTCGCTGCACAGGAGGAACATGTCGCCGTCGCATACGTCGATGCGTCGTTCGTCGAGATGCAGCTGCTCGGCGGCGCCGACGGCGCGCGTGATCACGTGCTGCGACGGGTGATGGCGCGCCTGCTGTGCGCTCAGGTGGCCCTGGGCCTGCAATTCCGCGACGTGGCTGTGGTCGAGCGTGAGCTGGGTCAGGTGTGCGTCGCGATAGAGGTAGATCCGGCTGTCTCCGGCCCAGAGCCAGCCGCACTGGCGGCCGCTCGCCAGCAGCACCGCCACCGTGCTGCCGATCAGGCGTACGCCGCGCTCGGCGGCCGATACGCGCAAGCGCACGTTGACGGCATCGAGCGCGGTGCGCGCTGCCTCGATGAAGTCCGCCAGCGTGGCCGGGGCGGGCAGCCGTTCCAGCGCCTGCACGATCGTCCGGCTCGCGAGGTCGCCGGCCGAATGTCCGCCCATGCCGTCCGCAACGGCCCACAGGCCACGGTGCGGCAACGCGAGACAATCGTCTTCGTTGATCTCGCGGACCAGGCCCACGTCAGTGCGTGACGCCGAAGTCCATTGCAGTTCTGCGCTCACGGCCCGCCATTCCCTTTCGTCCAGTGCCCGCTCATGCCGATAACGGGCAGGTGAACGTGCGTTGCCGGTTGGCATGAAGGCGCTAGACGAGCCGGTTCCTGCCGTCCGCGCCAACCCCGACCGCGATGTTCGCGCCGGGCGCCGAGTTCGTGACGTCGACGTTCTGAATCTGGTTGAGGACCTGGTTCGCGTAGAACGTGTTGTACGTCTGATAGAGGTTCACGACGGGCCCGAACGACGGAGCCGGCGGCGCGTAGGGCTGGATCCAGCCGAATACCCACGGCGCGCCTGCGCCGCGGATGAACGACATCGTCTTGCGGTCGATGTCGTGCTGCATGTGAAGGTCGGTGATTGCGAGCGTGGTCATGATGAGTCTCCGAAAGAGGCTGGCCGACGGACCGGGTACCCGATACGTGCAAACCCCGTGCCATGCGTGACACAACCCGCGTGCGTTGCCCGGGCACGTGCGTCGATCCGCTGAGCGCCGCACGCGGCAAGGCAAGGCGTTATCGACACGCGTTGCTTGCATGCTAGTGCGTCGCGACCGGGTCCTGCAATGGTTGTGCGCCAGCCAACAGTCGTGCGCCCGAACGTGGCCGCGAAACCGACACATGCGCCGGCGGACGCAAACGGCTGTCCGGCGCGCCAACTGGTGTTGTCGCACCAACGAACGCTCCCGCAAATGGTTGGCTGCGCGGCGACAGCGCGGTGCCCGGTTCGCCGCGCATCGCCCGCCGAGCGTTGCGCGACGGGCTCCCGGTGATTGGCACGCTTGATGCAGGTTAGTTGGCAACCGGCGAACCCTTGCGCACCACGGGCGGCCGCCAACCTGCAGATGGAGCCCGTCATGGAACGCGATCTTCAACCAGCGAACAGCACCGCGCCCTGTGCGGCGGCTGGCGCTGCGGACGCAATCGCGCATGCGGTTTCGCTGCCGGGCGGCGTCGAGGCACTGCCGCTTGGCGCGCACCTGGTTTCCGATCGCGGCTGCTACAGCCATCACGGCATCTATGTCGGCGACGGACGCGTCGTCCACTACGCGGGGCTCTGCACATCGCTGCATCGCGGCCCGATCGAGGAAGTCACGCTCGAACGATTCGCCGACGGTCACGCGGTTCGCGTCATGCCGCATCCGTCCGCAGCCTATGCAGGGCGCACCGCGGTGCTGCGCGCACGTTCCCGCCTGGGCGAAGACCGCTACCGCCTGCTGACGAACAACTGCGAGCACTTCTGCACGTGGTGTGTGGAAGGGACAGGCCACAGCGAGCAGGTTCGCACGTGCGTCATGCATCCGCGGACGGCATTCCGGTTCGCGCTGTCGGTCTGCCGCGCGTTGCTCGTCGCGCGGCATGCGGGCGGACGGGGCGCCGCGGCCGCCATCGCCACCGCATGAGCGACGTCCCGATGCGTACGACATCGCCACGAGGAGGCTCACATGAACGGGATCGAATCTTCGCTGCGCATGCAGGTCGACAAGTGGCTCGCGCCGAGCACGCGCGTGCCGGCGCGCGTCGTGCGCTTCAGCCGCATGCCTGCGCAACGGCGGCGCTTTGTCTGCGTCGAGGCCGTGCATCCGGCCGGCACGATCGTCATCTTCTTCTTTCGTCACGACGACGGCTCATGGTGGGTGTTCCCGCCGGCCGACCGGCGGCCCGAGATGACGGCGCGAGCGGCCTGAGCGTGCGCGCCGGGTCGAGCGGTGCGTCCGTCAACGCAACAGCGTCGGACGGGCCGGGGACGCCACGGCTTCGGCCACCGGTGCACGCGCCAACGCAACATTGCGGGCGTCGGTGTGCAGGTAGGGGAAAGGTTGCGGCGCAAGCATCGTCTGATGCGCGCGTACCTTCGCGCCACCGGTGATGGTGGCCATCGCCTGCCTGTCGAGGTCGACGCTTTCGGGAAGATCGTTGATGACGAGCACGCCCATGGTTGGCTCCACGATATCGGACGGGAGAAGGGCAGCCGCGCGGCATCATGCGATGCGCCGACGTGCCGGGAATCTGTCCAGTATAGGTTCCGTCGCACGGCCACGCGCGCCGGAAAATGGAAGGCGGGGCGCAGGCGATGCGGACGGCGAACACCCGAAGCCGGTTCGCGATGAATCTGCCCGAATTCTAGTTCCGGCACCGATTGCACAGGGCGTTACCGCAGACTAGTATGATTTGTTAGACGTCCTGTCAGAAGGCCCGCGGCCGGTGCGGCGCGCAGTCGAATTCGTCTGACGATGACGTGGCGGCGGGATCGATCGTGTCCGGTGCATCGCCGCTACGTCGCGCTGCAGGGGGCCGCCATGGACAGTCCTTGCCCTGGCGGCACCGTGAGGCGCCGAAACGGGTCGGCAAGCTGAAGCTGAGTACACGGCATACGAATGATGAGCTTTGCGGAGCTGATTCAGACATTCCAGAGCGGGACGCTGTCGCAGGACGCGTTCTTCTCGGAGATCGACCGGGTGCTGGCAACCGATCAGGTCGATTGCGCCCGTCTGCGCGAAGTACTCGACCAGACGCAAACCACGCAGCCGCTGTCGGACGATATCTATGCGGAAGTGCTGAAGCGCATCGAGCGATGTCATGACAGAACGGCATCCGCGGGCGACGCAACCCGGATCCACGAAAGCCCGCCTCGGCCGGCGGCACGTCCGGCCCCTCCGCCCGGGCCGTCGGACGGCGCAATGTCCATCGACAGCGAACGCGTGAAAGGCATCGGCGATACGCTGAACGGACGCTTCGTGCTGGAGGAGTGCCTCGGCGTCGGCGGGATGGGTACCGTGTACAAGGCGCTCGACCTGCGCAAGCTGGAGGCGTCGGATCGCAAGCCGCACATTGCGATCAAGGTGCTCAACGTGCAGTTCCGCGGCCAGCCGACTTCACTGATCGCCCTTCAGCGCGAAGCCCGCAAGGCGCAGACGCTCGCCCATCGCAACATCGTCACCGTCTACGACTTCGATCGGGACGGTCCGCTCGTCTATCTCACGATGGAGTATCTGTCGGGCCGGCCGCTCAGCAAGGTGCTGCGCGCGCCGGACTTCAAGGGCATGCCGCTCGATGCCGCGTTGCCGATCATTGCCGGCATGGGCCAGGCGCTGGCCTACGCGCACGAACGCGGTTTCGTCCACTGCGATTTCAAGCCTGCCAACGTGTTTCTCACCGACCGTGGCGAAGTGAAGGTGATCGACTTCGGGATCGCACGCGCATTCCAGCGGCGCGACGAGGATCCCGACGTCACCGTGTTCGACCCGGCGAGCCTCGGCGGCATCACGCCGGCCTACGCGAGCCCGGAGATGTTCGAGCATCTCGAGCCGGATCCGTGCGACGACGTCTACGCGCTCGCCTGCGTCACCTACGAATTGCTGACCGGACACCATCCGTTCAACCGGTTGTCGGCCACCCAGGCGCGTCACGACCACTTGCGGCCCGAGCGCCACCCCGGTCTCGATCGCACGCAATGGCGCACCTTGAGCGCCGCGTTGTCGTTCGACCGCGCAACGCGCACGCCCAGCGTCAACCTGTTCCTGGAAGGCATGGGCGTGCTCAAGCGCCCCATGCGTGCATCGGGCGCACGCACCGGGGCGGCCGTGGGCGCTTGCACGGTGGCGGCGATCGCCGTGCTCTGGTACGGCTACCAGGCACTTTCGCGCAGCGGCGAAAGGCGCCCCGCCGCGGACACGGCCGTGCACGCGTCTGCCGGCGCAGGCAGTGGCGTGACGGCCGGTGCCGCGGCGAGCAGCGCGCCCGCGAGCGTCGCGAACGCCGTGCCCGCTGCGGCCAGCGCGCCGCCGCCGGCACCGGCACCGGCGATCTCGCTGGCATCCGTGATGGCGGCGCTGGCACGCATCCCGTGTTCGGCACTCGATGCGTCGGTGCAGGATCACGTCCTGCAGGTGCGCGGGTTTGCGGAAGCCGGTGTCGGCATCGGGCGCGTGCGAACCGCGCTCAGCAGCCTGGCGGGCGGACAGGCGGCCAGTCTCGACGTGCGCCCGATCGATGCGCACAACTGCGAGGTCGTGAGCGCGCTTGCTCCGTACTGGCGATCGAATCGGGCTGCGCCACATGCGGCTTCGATCCGCACGCGAGCGCCCGATGCACATTTCGCTGAAGGCAACCCGCTGGTCATCGACATCACGACACCCGGTTACGACTCGTATGTGAACGTCGATTACTACGTGCTGAACGGGAGCGTCGTGCATCTCGTGCCAAGCAGCCGCGAGCGCGACAACCAGGCGCCGCCGAATTACGCCGCGACGATCGGCAGCATGGGCGAGTGGGTGATCGGCAAGCCTTTCGGTACCGAGATGATCGTGCTCCTCGTTACGCCCGCGCCGCTGTTCGACGGGATGCGCCCGCCATCCGAGCCGCGCGCCGCCTATCTCGCGGCAATCGATCGGCAATTGAAGCTGTTCGAGGCCAAATACGGCGCGGGGCGCATTGCCGCCGATTTCATCCAGATCACGACGCATGCCAACGGCAACTGATCGAGCCGGTTCGCCCAGACTAGCGAGCTAGCGATTCCGCCGCCTGGTGAATCGCCTTGCGGATGCGCGGAAAGGTGCCGCACCGGCAGGCAATCGCCTTCATGGCTTCGTTGATCTGGTTGTCGTCGGGGCGCGGGCAGCGCATGAGCAGGGCAGTGGCGGCGATCAGCTGTGCGCTCTGGCAATAGCCGCACTGCACGACGTCGACGGCAATCCACGCGTCCTTCAGTGCGCGCGCTTCGACGCCGTTCAGCCCTTCGACGGTCGTGATGCGCGCGCCGTTCAGCGTACCGACCGGGAGCTGGCATGCAGGCACGGCCCGGTCGTCAAGCAGCACCGTGCATGCACCGCAGACCCCGACGCCACAGCCGAACTTCGTGCCGGTCAGCTTGCGTTCGCAGCGAATCACCCAGAGCAGCGGGGTGGCGGGCTCGGAATCGACGTGAGCGGTTTCCCCGTTGATACGGACTGACACCATCGGTCATCTCCTTGGTCGGGTGGGCTCGGCGTGACGAACGGCAGCGTGCGATGACGCACGCCCGTGAGCGAATACAGCGCATTCGCCACGGCCGCCGCGATCGGCGGCGTGCCCGCTTCGCCGACGCCGTGCGGCTCGGTCCCGCCTGCCACGACTTGCGTGACGATCTCGGGACACGTCTCCATGTTGACGAGCGGATAGCTGTCGAAATAATGCTGCGCGACCTGCCCGTTCTCGATCGTGATCGCCTGCTCGAGCGCGGCCGACAACCCGAAGATGATCCCGCTTTCCATCTGCTGCTCGACCAGGTTCGGATTCACGGCCAGCCCGCAGTCGATCACGCAGACCACGCGCGTCACGCGAAAGCCGTCACTTTCCTGCCGGACTTCGGCGACTTGCGCGACCACGCTACCGAACGACTCATGCATCGCCACGCCGCGTGCGCGCCGCGCGCCCGTCTTGTCACGCCATGCCAGCGGCGAACGCCAGCCGGACAGCGCGACGAGCGCGCGCAACACGGCCGCATGGCGCTGGTGCGCCGGCTGCTTGAGCATGTCGAGGCGAAACTGGATCGGGTCTTTCCGTGCCAGCACGGCCATCTCGTCGATGAAGCTCTCGACAAAGAATGCCTGATGCGAGTGCCCGACGGAGCGCCAGTAGCCAACCGGAACCGGGAGCGTCACCGTATTGTGCTGGACGAGTATGTTCTCGCATTCGTAGGGCAGGTCGAATGCGCCTTCCGCCGTGGTGGCGTCGGGCAACCATTTCGCGGCGAGGCTCGGCATGCCGAACGTGCGAGGCATCGCCTGCGCGCTGATCGACTGGCTCGCCGACACGCCTTTCCATGCGACCAGCCTGCCGCTCGCATCGATAGCGCCGCTGTATCTCGCCACGCAAGCCGGGCGGTAGAAGTCGTGCGTCATGTCCTGCGGGCGCGACCAGATCGTCTGCACGGGCCTTCCCTTCGCATGAAGCGCGATCGCGGCGGCCTGCGTGATGAAGTCGACCTCGAGCCGCCGGCCGAATGCGCCGCCGATCAATTGCTGATTCACGGCCACCTTGTCTTCGTCCAGGCCCAGCAGCGCGGCGACTGCCTTGCGTGCCACCATGGGGGCCTGCGTGCCGCACCAGATCGTTGCCGATTCGTCCTCGACCAGCACCGTGCAATTCATCGGCTCCAGCGGCCCGTGAGCCAGGTAGGGCACTTCGTACTGCGCGACCAGCGGCTTCGCGTGGCTCAGCGCGGCATCGGCGTCGCCGGCGGCGTAGAACACGTGGCGGCCCTCATCGTCGTCGAGGGCGTGCGTCAACGCCGTGCGGACACCTGCGGTATTCACGCCGGCAGCCGGCCCGTGATCCCACGTGACCGACAACTGGCACGACGTCCGCATCGCGATGAAGGGATTGTCGGCAATGACGGCAACGCCGCCCGTTCCGCCGTTGTATGGCTCGATCCTGAAGATGCCGGTCACGCCCTTCCGGCTGGCAACGCCGGACGGGTTGAAATCCAGCGCCTTTCCGCCAAGTGTCGGACACATCGTGACGCTCGCGTACAGGAGCTTGTCCGGAAGCACGTCGATGCCATAGCGCGCGCTGCCGTCGAGTTTCGAGTGCGCCTCGATGCGACCCAATCGTTTCCCGACCAGCGTGAACGTCTTCGGGTCCTTCAGGTCGACGTGTGTCGGGCGCGGCACGTCCCGCGCGAGCTGGACAAGTGCGCCGTACGTCGCCGAGCGTCCCGAACGATGCAGCACCATGCCGGCCTTCGTCTCGCATTCCGCGACGGGCACCTGCCAAAGCTTCGCCGCAGCGCTGCACAACATGATGCGGGCCGTGGCGCCGGCCTCGCGCATGGGCCCCCACAGATCGATCATGCTCGTCGATCCTCCCGTGACCATCGAACCCAGATAGCGTGCTCCATGGCGCACCAGCGCCGCTGCGCCGCGGGCGAGCAGGCTGTCATCATCGGGGCGAAACGGCAGGCCGTCGGCCAGCGATTCACGGTCCTTGTAGATCGTGTCGAGCGGAGACATGACGATGCGGACCCGCGACCAGTCTGCATCGAGCTCTTCCGCCAGCAACATGGCCGCGCCGGTATGTATCCCCTGGCCCATTTCGGATTTGCTCATGACGATCGTCACGTCGTTAGCGGAACTGATCATCACCCAACCGTTCAGCGGCACATCGACACGAGACATCTCCAGCTGTGCGGGTATCCCCAGCCGGTCGTCGGGACGCCACCATGCCCAGCCGATCACCAGCATCCCCGCCGCGCCCGCACTGCCCAACAGGAAGGTTCTGCGCTTCACCATGATGTGGCCGCCGACATGCGTTGATCGAGTCACCGCGCATCCAGCGCATCACGCTGCGCGTCTCGACAATTCAATGTTTCAAACACAATCCGTCATTTCATTGCTGCTGCAATCACCTATATTAGTCACTGATATCGGCAACTGAGAACCTGAATGTGATATCGGTTTGAAACAAGCGCTGAAGACGCTGCCTGCCGCGGCCGGATGAATATGCGTGGCTGCCGGGGCGCGAAGCGCGTCGTGCCAACCGCTTCGAACGCACCGCCAACCGGAGGTCGTTGATGCTTGTCGATGAGGTTCACGCGTTGCTGCTTGACCTTCCGGCTCCGTGGCGAGAAGCGTTCAAACGTCACGGTCTTGACCTGGCCGGTTCGGGCACGCCCGAGGAGACGGCGAATCGACTGGGCCGGCCGCTGCCGATCGACTGGGACGATCCCCGCATTCACGATCTCTGCGCGAACACCACGCGCGCGATCGAGCCCGGCGACCCCGCGCGCAGCCTGATCTATCACATGCTGGCACTGTCCGAGTGCCCGTCGCCGGATGCCGGCGTACGTCTCGAAGCGCTCGATTTGCTGGAGAACTACATCGCTTCGCTGGCGCCGTTGCCACCCGACTGGCAGACGCTGGACGTCGCGGTGCTGGCATATCAGTACCGGCCGGCGCGCCGTACGGGACATCAGCAGCATGCGGATCTCGTGTTCTCGCGGCTCGGCATCGCACGCAACGGCGACACCGACGCATGCTACGAAGAGCAGACCCGAAGCTTCGTGCCGCACGTGCGGGACGCGATCGAGCATGTCCGCGTGATGCCGGCGCGCTATGGCGCGTTTCTCGTCCGTCGGGTCACCGGTTCCGACAGGCTCGCACTGATCGAGGGCAGGCGAGCGGGCGACCATCAGCGAACCTTCGTCGAGCCCGTGCGCAAGCTGTTTCCCGATGAGTGCGTGCCCGGACGCCGGTTGACGTTGGAATATGGCCACCGCCATGTCAGCGAGAAATTGAAGCGGGCCGCCGAGGCGCGCTGGGGCGTGCAGCCGTCGCCATCAGGCGATCTGTGTGGCGCGCCGTATGCGATCAGTTGCCAGGATCCCGGCACCGTCACGCCTGCCGGCCCGACCGCGTCGTCAGTGGCCCTGAAGCGCTCGGGCGCAGGCGTGCTGTTGATGCCGGCCGCGCGGCCCCTGATCGAGCCCATGACCTCGGCCAACTTCGGGGTACACGGCTTTGGCGTGCCGGCTCAATGGTGGCTGGTACCGCTCGCCAATCGGCGCTTCACGACGATGAGAATCATCACGAACCTGTGGAAGCTGGTGCTGGCCGCCATCGACGAGGTGCGGCAGCAATATTTTCCGCATTTCGCGCCCGGGTGGCTGCAATTTCCCGAACCCCGCAATGCACCGGAGTTCATCAACATCCGGCACAAGGCGCATGAGGACGGTACCTATACGGATATGCGCGCACATCCCGTCGACCGGCAGGCATTTCTCGGAGAGGTCGGCAAAGGCGGCTACCGCGCGCAGTTGTTTCTCGATCACTGCTCCGAAGGGGTCGTGACGATCCGTATCGCCGAGCTGGCGGAACGCGCCGTGCTCCCGGCCTATTCGGTCGTTGCCGCGCCGGATTTCTATCCGTACGCCGACCAGGCGGAACTGCAGCGCTGGTTCAAGGACCGGCGGATCGATCCGAAGTCGCAGTTCAGGAGCGGCTCGCCGATATCGCTCAGCGCCGAGCGACTCCCGGCCAATCCCGGCCACATCGATCCATTCAGCAACACGCAGGCGTTTTCGCCGCGTGACCGGACGGTCGCCGTCGCGTTCAGCCTGGCGGCACGCGCAACGCGCCGGAAGGACAGGGACGTGCATACGCCACGCATGACTTCGTTTCTGTCGGACGCGTCTTCGGGTGTCTTTGCGCCCGGCTGGGACGTCACCTATGCGGGCAACCGGCGGGGCATCTTCCTCGCGACCTTCGGGTTGGGCAGCCCGTTCGCCGAGGACATCAAGCTGTGCGCGGCCTCCAACAGCTTCTGGCCCGCCGTGAGTCCCGATGCGTCCAGGACCTTCAATCGGACCGACGCGCCGACCGCCATTCCCATGCTCGACCGCGAACTCGGGTTGCATCCGTGCCATCCGCTGGTCGCGCGTGGCGACGAGTCGAATACGCGGCGCGGATGGGACGGTGAATACGGCCCGTACCTGACGCCCGACGGCAGCGTGGATTACGCGGACATCGAGCGCTCGGACTACGTCGCCAACGCATTGCACGGCGAGGTGCTGTACGGCGCATTCGAGCACGTCGACTCGGCCGAGCTGATTCGTCGGATCAGTGCGTTGCGCCATGCCGTCGCTGCATGCGACAACGGACAAACACCTTCGCATACGAAGCTGTGGCTGGTATCCGCACGGGAACTCGGCGACTCGCCGGGTATTGCCGGGCGCTATCGCTTTCTTTTTGTGCTTCCTGCTGCTGATGCCGCGGCGCCGACACAGCACACGCCGGGACGATTGCGCGTGCGCTACGGGGAGGCGATCCGTTGCGATGCGACCGACGCTCGGGTGATCGGGCCGGTGCTGCGCCGCGCACCGGGGCCCGACGCGCTCGGCCTTTACTGAGTGATGGCGATGGATGCGTGTGACGTGCTCGTCGTCGGCGACGGGCCTGCCGGATGCGCTGCTGCGATCGCTGCGGCGAGAGCGGGCGGCAACGTGTGGATGCTGGGCCGCGGGCGTTCGCGTACGGCGCCGGAATGCGTGTCCGGCGCCGCGCTCACGTTGCTCGATCGACTGGCGCCGAGGTTGGCCCGGCAACCGCATACATGGCTCGATGGTCGCGCCGATCCGCAGCAGGGGCGTGCAGTCATCCGCAGCCGCCTCGACGACGGCTTGCGTGCCGAGGCGCTGACCGCAGGCGTTCGCTATTCGCGTGCGCCCGCCGGCGGACTTGCCGCCCGTGTCGAACACGGAGCGGTCACGGGCATCACGCACGGTGACAGCGAGGTCGGCGCAAGCATCGTGATCGATGCGACCGGCATCAACGGCTGGTTGCATCGCGCGATTCGGCTCGATGTGGCAACCGACTCTTCGCCGTTCTGGCTTCGCCGCGGCTACGCGCGCGGGCATGGGGCGCACCCCGGCACATACTGGACGATCGCGCATGGCGGCTGGCTATGGATGAAAGCAACTTCCACGTTTCGAATCTGGACGTCGCTATCGACGCTGCGCGATGGCGATATCGCGTGGCCAATCGACACGATGCCCGTCGGACCGGTGTGGCGCGAGTGCAGGCGCTGGCAGTGCGTGCACCAGACCGCGGGACCCGGCTATATCGTGTGCGGCGACGCGGCGGGTTATCTCGATCCCGCGACCGGCGATGGTCTGCGTTTTGCCCTCGCTTCCGGCCTGCGCGCGGGCGCAATGGCCATCGAGGTTTCACGTCATCCGGATCGGGCGGGCTTGCTGGCCGCGCTGTACCGCGACTGGGTGACGCAAAGCTACGAGTACAACAGAGCCGTGTTGGCGCAGAGTTATACGCGAGCGGGGCTGGATATCGGATGGCACGACGCAGCTCGTCGATCGGACTGCCTGCCGCTCGGCAGTTGATACACCGGTCATGCAAAAAAGCCCGCCAGGAGACGGAACCTGGCGGGCTTGAAACACCGCGAGGACGAACCCGCGGCGGCCTGGAGAACATCGGTGGTGCGGTACGACACTATCGAATACGGCTACCCCTGAGAGGAAGCATGGCGAAACTTACAGACCCAGCTTGGCGATGACCTGGCCGCCAAGGTTGTTGATCGAGTTGGTCACGCTGGTGAGATCCTGGTGGGTCGATGCATCGACTTGAGTAACCGGAGCCGTGATGGTGTTGGGGCTGGCGAACGAGAATCCACTGCCGGTAGCGATGTTGTTGATACCGGCGTTCTGGAACACGCTACCACCGCTGACGGAAGCCATTTCCTTGCGGCTGAGTTCGTGGGCGCGGGACAGGTCGTTGATCATCAGTGCGGACATGGTAAATCTCCTTGGGTTTGCTGCGGTCTGGAAGAGAGCACGTTTCGTTGCGCTCGCAGCTACAAATGCACGGGGCGTGCCAGCCTCGACGCGTGCGTGCTGGCGACTGACCCAACCTCATGAAAACAAAAGAAATTCAATCTGCGTGACGCCGCTTCACCGGGTTCGTCGAGCAGGATCGAAGCACGACGATGTCGGGTTCTTCCAAACAATTTCCGTGGCTGCTGTCTTGTCTCGGCCAACATGAAATGAAGCGTGGCGCTTGCGATTCGCGTCGACGGTATCCATGTGCGGCAGCAGCGATGCAGGCGCGCCTGCGCGAAAATTTGCCAACGCGCAAGCGATCCGACGGGCGGATGCAACCCGTATCGATGCGAGGATCGGGAATCATGTGATTCGGATAGCTGAATTTTCTGAGAATCGGTAGAACGGCGGGACGTAGCGGGAATACCGCGTCGATGGTCAACGACGCATCGACGCGCCACGCAGTTCGATGACTGGCGCCGCGTGCAGGGGAGGGAGGATGAAAAGTGCGTCGGGATCAGCACGGCCGCAGGTGGGGGAACAAGCGGTGCTGATGACGTCAGCGAATCGGCTTGTTCATGCCGGCTTCGTTCTCGTCATGCAAGGAAGCCCGCCAAGCGATACGGCCTGGCGGGCTTTGAACGTCGCGAGGACAACCCCGCGGCGGACTGGAGAACGTCGGTAGTTCGGTACAACGCGATCGAACACTGCTGCCGCTGCGAGAAAGCAGGGTGAAGCTTACAGGCCGAGCTTCCCGACAACCAGGCCGCCAAGGTTGTTGATCGAGTTGGTCACGCTGGTGAGATCCAGGTGGGTCGATGCATCGACCTGGGTAACCGGGGCCGTGATGGTGTTCGGGCTGGCGAACGAGAATCCGCTGCCGGTCGTGATGTTGTTGATGCCGAGGTTCTGGAACACGCTACCACCGCTGACGGAAGCCATTTCCTTGCGGCTGAGTTCGTGGGCGCGGGACAGGTCGTTGATCATCAGTGCGGACATGATAAATCTCCTTGAGTTTGCTGCGGTTTGGAAGAGAGCACTTTTCGTTGCGCTCGCTGCTACAAACGCATAGGACGTGCCAACCGCGAATCACGTGCGCACGACGAGCCTTAAACACATGAAAACAAAGGAAATTCTGTACGGCTTTCGACGTTTCGCCGGTTTCGTCGGGCAAGATCGGGAAACGACGATGTCGGGTTTCTCCAAACAATTTCGCTAGCGGCTGTTTCACTTGATCCAACACGACAGCGGCCGGACGGGCCACATCGACTTCGCCGCGGTTGGCATCGCGATGCCTTCGCGGACGAGAGGATTCTTCAGGGGTTTCGCATCGGAACTGTGACGCACCTGCGTCAGGAGATCGTCGTCATGAGCGCGATTGAATACGATGTCATCGTTGTCGGGAGCGGCTTCGGCGGAGCGGTGGCGGCCTGCCGCCTCGCGGAAGCGGGAAGAAGGGTGCTGGTGCTGGAGCGTGGTCGCCGCTGGACGCCGGACACGTATCCGCGTGACGAGGCCGACCCGTGGCTGTGGAGTCAGCGGAACCCGCAACGATTCCATGGCTGGGCCGACCTGCGCGTATTTTCCAACATGTCGGTGGTGGCCGCCGCGGGCGTGGGCGGCGGGTCGCTGATCTACGCCAACGTCTCGGTCGAGGCCAGACCCGACGCCTTCGACCACGGCTGGCCACCGGAGATCACGTACGAGGCGCTCGAGCCTTTTTATCAGCGCGTGGGCTGGATGCTGTCGGTCCAGGAGGTGCCCGACAACCAGATCAGCGAACGCACCCGCTTGTTGCGCGACGCTGCCGACGCCTGCGGGTGGGGCGACCGGTATCGCAAGTTGCCGCTCGCCGTGTCGTTTTCGCCGACCTACGATCCGTCCTTGCCCGGCGCGCGCGACGACCGGCATTCGGTCAGGCACGTCAACGTGCATGGCGTACCGCAGGGCACGTGCGTCCACTGTGGCAATTGCGACATTGGATGCCAGGTGTCGGCGAAGAACACGCTCGACCTCAACTATCTGGCTGTGGCCGAGCGCCGTGGCGCAAAAATCCTGCCGTTGCACGTCGTGCAGAAGCTCGAGCCGCTGGGCCAGGGATGGCGCGTGCATTTCAACGTCATCGATCCCGCCGCCGGAAGCTTCATGCCCGGCACCGCGACGGCGGCCACAGTGATCGTCAGCGCCGGATCGATCGGCAGTACCGAGTTGCTGCTCCGCTGTCGCGACGAGCATCGCACGCTGCCGAATCTATCGCCGAGGCTCGGCTGGGGCTGGGCTTTCAACGGTGATTTCGTCACGCCGGCCTTCTACAGGCACCGGAAGATCTCGCCATCGCACGGCGTCACCATTTCCGCCGCGATCGATCTTCTCGACCGGACTGACGACGATGGTGAGCCGCTGTTCGTCGAGGACGGCGGCGTGCCCAATCTTGCACATGATTTCGTGCGTCGCCATCTGCAGCGCTCGCACGGCGGGGTGATGCGCACGTTCTGGCGAGCCTTCGCGCGCCATTTCGATTGCGATGACCCGGTCGAGAACATGATGCCCTGGTTCGGCCAGGCGATCGATCCGGGTGACGGGCGCATGCGTCTCGGGCGCTGCTGGTTTGCGCCATGGCGTCGCGAGTTGCGGCTCGACTGGTCGTACACGCGATCCGAGGCGATTGTCGAGGCGATGGTCGATACGCACCGGCGCCTGTCGACCGTGACGGGCGGCGCCCCCTTCGTCCCGCCGACGTGGAGCGACTTCCACAAGCTGATCACGCCGCATCCGCTCGGTGGTTGCAACATGGGGCTCACGCGCGCGGATGGCGTGGTGAATGCGGACGGAAAAGTATTCGGGTACGACGGGCTCTACGTGATGGACGGTGCGACGATTCCGCGTGCGCTTGGGTTGAATCCGTCACGCACGATCGCCGCGTTGGCCGAGCGCAATGTCGCCGTGTTGCTTGGCCGGGGGGCGGTGTAGGTGTGCCGGGATCGGCGATGGTTGGCAGGCAATACCCACGAAAGGGGCAATGAAGCCCTTAAGGCAGGGGCTACCATCGCCGGTGGCGTCAGCGTCGTACACGGACGCGCTCCGGGTTTCCTGGACAGGTTGGCGTATGAAGCCTTCCAGGCAGTGACGCACCAGAATTAGGATCAACCCATCGGAACCGGCCACTTATTACGCGTCTTTCAGCCAGGGCATTTCAACGGGCGACACGACCAGTTGCCGGAATTCGCGTTTCAGATCGAAGATGAACCCGACCAGGATCATGGAGTCGGCGTAAGGAATCGGAAAGACATTCGGATTTTCCGGAGTACGCAGGGGGCGCTCGGGGGTGTCCGCTGCCGCCGCGGCGTTCTCGCGAATGCTTTCCAGTTCGTCGGCCATGGCCGGACCGCTGATTTTCAACACACGGCTACGCAGCTCGCTCAACGGCTCGATGCGCGCAGCGTCTTCGTGGTATTCGGGCACTTCGTAAACGAACCAGGACATTTTCGTCTCCTATGAGAAGGGGCGATATTCTAACGCTGCGCGAGGATCCAACGAAAAAGGTAGAAGCTCGGTTCTACGGAAGTTGAAGATATGGGAGCTCTGAGCGCGTCGCGAGCGATATCTGACTGCGGCCGTGGCCGTGGCCGGCAAGCCTCCCAAAGGCAAATTATCTCGGTGCAGCCGGAAATCGACGAGAGCGTTTGGCGCGAAGTAGAAATTTTAGCCCGACCCTATTTTGTCGATAATTTAGCTTATGTCAAATATCAAATTGCAACTAGCAGCGCGGCAGATTCCGGTGGCCATTATGACGCCCCTCTGCCAATTAACAGAGTCGGCGTCGTCTCTCGCTAATTTGGCGTCTTGAGTCAATGGCGGTGTTCGACGAATCAGCGCGTCATCATGGGCTCTCACCGAGCCGTGCGCGTCGCCCGTAGAACGACACGATGCGCTATACCGGAACACGCGCCGTCGCCTCCGCCCGCGTCGCCAGATCGGCATCGGCCGGCGGTGCGATCAGGGCCGCCAGCGTGTCGTGATCGATCGACTCCTGTTCCAGCAAACATCGTGCAATCCGCTCGAGCGCGTCACGCTGCTTGCCGAGCGTCGACGCGACGCGCGCATGCGCATCGGCGAGCAGCGCGCGCACCTCGTCGTCGATCATCTGCGCCGTATGTTCGCTGCAACGCCCGTTACCCGGCATCCACAAGCCCGGCGGGCCGGCCTGTGGCGTGCCGTCGTCGAACGTCGACAGGCCGATCTTTTCGCTCATCCCGTACTGCATGATCATGTGGCGCACCATTGCGGTCGCACGCTCGAGATCGTTCTGCGCGCCCGTCGACACATCGCCGAACACGAGTTCTTCCGCGACGCGGCCACCGAGCAGCACGTCGAGTCGGTCGAGCAGCTCGCTCCTGCGCAGCACGTAGCGGTCCTCGGTCGGCACCTGCTGCGTATAGCCGAGCGTCGCGACGCCGCGCGGAATGATGGATACCTTCTTCACGGGATCGCAGTGCGCGCGGCTTTGCGCCACGAGCGCATGCCCGGATTCGTGATACGCGATGATCCGCTTCTCCTGCTCGTTCATCACGCGGCTCTTGCGTTCGATGCCGGTCATCGCGCGGTCGATCGCCTCGTCGAAATCGGCCATGCCGATCGCCGGCTTGCCGAGTTCGGCCGCGTGCAGCGCGGCCTCGTTGACCACGTTCGCGAGATCCGCGCCGACGAAACCGGGCGTGCGCGACGCCAGTTCGGCGAGATCGACCTCCGGTGCAAGCTTCACGCGTTTCGTATGCACGGCGAGGATCTGTTTTCGTCCGGTCAGGTCCGGCCGGTCGATCGCGATGTGACGGTCGAAGCGGCCCGGCCGCAGCAGCGCCGGGTCGAGGATCTCGGGCCGGTTGGTCGCGGCCATGATGATCACGCCGGAATTCGCCTGGAAGCCGTCCATCTCGACGAGCAGCTGGTTCAGCGTCTGCTCGCGCTCGTCGTTCCCCGACATCGCGCCGACGCCGCGTACCTTGCCGAGCGCATCGAGTTCGTCGATGAACACGATGCACGGCGCCTTCTGCTGCGCCTGTGCGAACAGATCGCGCACGCGCGCGGCGCCAACGCCGACGAACATCTCGACGAACGCCGAGCCGCTGATCGAAAAGAACGGCACAGCCGCCTCGCCGGCCACCGCGCGCGCCAGCAGCGTCTTGCCGGTTCCAGGCGATCCGACGATCAAGACTCCCTTCGGGATCTTGCCGCCGAGCCGCTGATAGCGTTCGGGTTCACGCAGGAACGCGACGATCTGCTGCAGTTCGGCCTTCGCCTCGTCGATGCCTGCGATATCGTCGAACGTGATGCCCGTTTCCTGTTGCACGTAGACCCGGGCCTGACTCTTGCCCATGCCGCTCAGGTCCCGCACCCCGCCCGGCCTGCGCATCATGATGTTCCAGATCAACACGAAGGCGATCACGGGCAGTGCCCATGACACGAGCGTACCGATCCAGCCGGCCTCCGGCATGCCGCGGTAGCGAATGCCGGAAGCCGTCAATGCGTCGACCAGATGGTCGTCGGTCACGCGATGGGTTGTGAAGCGCCATGGCGGTCCGGCTTTTTTCACCGCGACGGCATCCGCTGCCGGCAGCATCGCCCCGGCCTCCGGCATGCGCAACGCGCCGGAAACCGACGACTGGTCGATCTCCAGATCGTCGACGAGCTTCGCTTCGACGAGCCGGTGGAAATCGCTGTAGCCGATCGACGTCGTCGGCTGACGCGACATCAGCAGTTGGGCCGCGACCAGCGCGACGAAGCCGATCACGATCACCAGCCCGGGGTAGTCGATGGGGCGTTTCATCGCATGGAGCCGGAGGATTAACGCGGAGAACCGCGCGGGTCAGGCGACGGTCAACTGATCGACGACTTCCCGGACGCCCTTGACCGACCATGCCGCGCCGCACACGGCGCGACGCTCCGCCAGCGACGCGACCTTGCCCGTCAGCGTGACGGTGCCGTCGATCGCGTCGACCGAAATGGCCGCGGATTCGCGCCGCGCGCGTCGCGCAAGTGCTTCGGCGATCCGGGCGCCGACGTCGGGCACCGTATGGTCGGCGCGCACCTGGATGCGATTCGCGACACCCACGACGCCGATCATCCGGCTCACCAGCCGCTCCGCCGCGTGGCGTTGATACGCATGATCCACTTCGCCGTCGAGCGTCACGCAGCCGTGATCGACCTCGACCTGGATCGCCAGATCGCGCAGCGCTTCCTGCCAGCCGAGCGCGAAGGTGATCGCGATGGCCAGTTCGCGATCCGCACAGGCGGCCTGGGACGACTTTTCAACGTCCAGTTCGAGCACCAGCGCGCGTGCGCCCTCGACATGCTGCGCGATCTTCTGCGCTTCGAGTTTCTGGGCCCAGCCGGCCACCGTGCCGCGCAACGTGACGATGCGGTCGCGCACCTCGACGTCGATCCGCCTCGCATCGATCGCCGGATTCCAGAAAAGCGCCTGCTCGACATCCTGCTTCAGCGCTGCATCGGATTTCATGTCGGTCTCCCGTCGGTCATGACGACAGCCAGTCTTGCCGTCGCACGCATGCCGTTCCCGATCAGCATCGCTCAGCGCGGTGCCGGCGGCTTGACGAGGATCAACCGGCGACGGGCTTGCGGAGGGCCGGCCGCCTTTGCGGCGGCCGGATTTGTCCATTGATACAGATCAACCGCGCCGGCGCCTGCGCCGCGATCATGACACCAGACCTTGCGCGAGCCTTGGCGACGTGGCCGGAGGCCGCTTCCCGGGAGACCGTCATGATTCGAAAGCAATACCGGATCGTTCTTGCGACGCTCTGCGTGTTCATCACGCTCGCTTCGCTCGCCGGCGTGGTGCACGCGCTGCTGTTCGACGACGGGCGGATCTTTCGCTATGCGATCGTCACGCTGATCTCGAGCATCCTCGCATTCGTCGCGCTGCTGAATCCCACCGTCCACGACCGGCCGTGACGCTTCCGGCCCCGCGGCATTCGACACCATGAACGGCATCCTCCGGCTCGCCTTCAAGCTGCTCGTCAACGACAGCGCGAAATTCACCGCGCTGACCGTCGGTATCACGTTTTCGGTGCTGCTGATGATCGAGATGACGTCGCTGTTCGCCGGCATCCTGAACAAGTCGTCGGCGGCCGTCATCAACATCGGCGCCAAGATGTGGGTGATGGACCCGGCCGTTCAGACGATCGCGAGCAGCATCGGCATGCCCGACTACGTGCTCGACGCGGTGCGCAGCATCGACGGCGTCAAGTATGCGGTGCCGCTCTACTCCGGCGCGGCGCTCGTCAAGCTGCGCTCCGGCGCTTACCAGGCGGTGACGGTGATCGGCCTCGACGACGCGAGCCTGCTGGGCCGCCCGACGATGCTGAAGGGCCGGATCGAGGACATCTACGCGGAGAACGGCTTCATCGCGATCCAGGATCCGGAGTTTCCCAAGCTCGAGAATCCGTCGATCGGCACCGATTTCGAACTGAACGACCATCGCGGCGTGATCGTCGGCATCGCGAAGGTCACGGCGAGCGGGCTATTCGGCACACCGACGCTCTACACGACCTATGCGCGCGCAATCCAGTACATTCCGTCGCCGCGTTTCACGACGTCCTACATCCTCGTCGAGCCGAAATCGGATGCGGACATCGCACACATCAAGGCGGTCGTCCACTCGCTCGGCTACCTCGCGTACACCCGCGACGAATTCATCGCGCAGATCGCCCGTTTCTACAAATACAAGACGGGCCTCGGCACCAACATCATGCTGATGACGATCATCAGCTTCATCATCGGGCTGTCGATTTCGGGCCAGACCTTCTACGCGTTCATCCTCGAGAACCTGGACAAATTCGGCGCGCTGAAGGCAATCGGCGCGAAGAGCCGCGAACTCGTCGTGATGATCCTGTTCCAGGCGACCTTCACGGCGCTCACCGGCTACGGGATCGGGGTCGGCCTGTGCGTGCTGATGATCAGCCTCGCGAAGCTGCAGATTCCCGACTATGCGGCGCTGGTCACATACGGCAACCTGGCGCTCGCGTTCGGCATGGTGGTCGTGATCGCGACGATCTCGAGCTACCTCGGCGTGCGGCGCGTGCTGCGCATCGAGCCGTTCGACATCTTCCGGGGCTGACGATGACATGCATCGCGATCGACGCGCGCGGCGTCAGCAAGTGGTTCGGCGAAGGCGACGCGCGCACGCAGGCACTGCGCGAGGTGTCGATGCAGGCGCGCTTCGGCGAAATGCTGCTGATCGTCGGGCCGTCCGGCAGCGGCAAGACGACACTGCTCAGCGTGATCTCCGGAATCCTGCGGCCGGAAGGCGGTTCGGTGTCGATCGACGGCGTCGATCTGTGGGCGCAGCCGAACGACGCGATCGCCGATTTCCGGCTGAACCGGATCGGCTTCGTGTTCCAGGACTATCACCTGTTTCCGAAGCTCACGACCGCGGAGAACGTCGCGATCCCGCTGATCCTGAAACGCCGGCCGTGGGATGAAGCCATCAAGGAAGCGCTCGGCTATCTCGACATCGTCGGGCTGAAAAATCGCGCGCAACTGCCGCCCGTCAAGCTGTCCGGCGGCGAACAGCAACGCGTCGCGATCGCGCGGGCGATCGTCAGCCAGCCCGACCTGCTGATTCTCGACGAGCCGACCGCATCGCTCGACGGCGACACCGGGCGCATGATCATCGACTTCGTCAAGCACAAGGTGCTGAACGACACGCGCTGCATCGTGATCGTCACGCACGACGCCCGGATCTTCGAGTACGCGGATCGCATCCTGCGGATGGAAGACGGCAAGCTGAACGGCATCGACCGCGGAGGCGCGCAATGAAGCACAAGTTCGTGTTCGCGGCGGCCCTGCTCGGCTTTCTCGCGAGCATCGGCGCCGCCTGGCTGTACGGCCGCCAGGAACCGCCGCAGCCGCCGGTGTTCAACCCGGCCGCGAATCCGTATGTGCGCGGCGTCTACGCGAACGGCATCGTCGAAAGCGAGCAGCCTGCGGGCGCGAACGTGAACGTGTATCCGGACGTATCGGGCGCCGTGACACGCGTGATGGTGCATGACGGCGACCCGGTGAAGGCTGGCGATCCGCTGCTGACGATCGACGACTCGGTGCAGCGCGCGACCGCCGCGCAGCTCGCCGCGCAGGCCGACGCGGCCGCCGCGCTGCTCGACGAACTGAGGGCGCAACCGCGCCGCGAAGTGCTCGACGTCGCCAGCGCCCAGACGACGGCCGCCCAGGCCAGCCTCAAGCTTGCGCAGGACCAGTACGACAAACAGCGCCACGCCTATGACATCGATCCGAAAGCGGTCAGCCGCGACGCGCTCGACACCGCCGCGAACGGCGTGCGCGTCGCGACCGCGAACCTCGATGTCGTCACGCGTCAGTTTCGCCTGACGAAAGCCGGTGCGTGGCGCTACGACGTGCGCAACCAGGAAGCGCAGGTCGTCGCGCTGCGGCGCGCCGCGGATGCGGCCGCCGCGCTGCTCGCGCGCTACACACTGCGTGCGCCGTCCGACGGCATGGTGCTCGCGATGAACGCGGCAGTGGGCGCCTACCTGACGTCGCAAGGGCTTTACGACACCTACGCGCAGGGCAATTCGCCCGTCATCGTTCTCGGTACGCCGGGCGACCGCCTGCAGGTGCGCTGCTATATCGACGAGATCCTGATCCACCAGTTGCCCGACCTGCACGCGCTGAAGGCGCACATGTTCGTGCGCGGCACGTCGGTCGGGGCCGATCTCCAGTTCGTGCGGGTCCAGCCGTACGTGACGCCGAAGATCGAACTGTCCGACCAGCGCACCGAACGCGTCGACGTACGCGTGCTGCCGGTCATCTTCCGTATCGTGCCGAACAAGGATGTCCGGCTGTTCCCCGGGCAGATCGTCGATGTCTACGTGGCCGGCAAATAAACGGGCGTGGCGCGCAACCGGCGCGCTCGCCGTCGCGGCGCTGCTGGCCGGATGCACGGTCGGGCCCGACTTCGTGCGCCCGCCTGCCCCGCGCGTGTCGCGTTTCATGCCGCCCGACGACGCAGGCGCCGCGGCCGGCACTTGGGCCGGCGGCGGCCAGACGCAGGCGCTGTCGGCCGGCGAACCGCTCACGCGCGACTGGTGGATGCGCTTCGGCAGCCGCGCGATCGACTCGGCCGTGGACGACGCGCTGACCGGCAGCCCGACGCTCGCGGGCGCGCAAGCGACGCTGCAGCGCAGCGAGCACGCGCTGCGGGCCGGCGAAGGGATCTTTTTCCCGCAGGCGGACGCGCAGGCCGGCGCGGCGCGCCAGCGCTCCGCGCCGCTGCGCACCGGACAGACGCTGCCGCCGACGATCTTCAACCTGTTCACGCTGTCCGCGACGGTCAGCTACACCCTCGACCTGTGGGGCGGCGAGCGGCGCCAGGTCGAGGCGCTGGCGGCCGATGTCGATGCGCAACGCCAGGCGCTCGCCGGCGCGTACCTGATGCTGACGGCGAACGTGGTCAATACGATGATCGCGCGCGCCGCGTATCGCGACGAGGCTGCCGCGACGCGCGAAATGATCGGCCTGCTCGACGAGCAGATCCGCCTCACACGCGCGCAGGTGACGGCGGGCGCAACCGCCTATGTCGCGGTGCTGACGCTGGAATCGCAGCGGGCGTCGCTCGAGGCGACGCTGCCCGCGCTCGAACAGAAGCGCGGGCAGGCCGACGACCTGCTCGCCCTGCTGGCGGGCCGCTACCCTGCCGACGGGACGACCGCCGAGGTGTCGCTCGACGCGATCGCGCTACCCGCGAGCCTGCCGGACACGGCGCCGTCGTCGCTGGTGCGGCGCCGGCCGGACATCCTGCAGGCGGAAGCGCAGTTGCATGTCGCCAGCGCGCAGGTCGGCGTCGCGACGGCGGCGCTCTACCCGAACATCACGCTGTCCGCTTCGGGCGGATTCGACAGCATCGTCGCCGGCCAGTTGTTCGCGCCGGCCGGACGCGCATGGAGCGTCGGTGCGGGACTTACCGCGCCGCTGTTTCATGGCGGGACGTTGTGGAACCAGCGGCGCGCCGCACAGGACGCGTATCACGAAGCGGACGCCGCGTATCGGCAGGTCGTGCTGTCGGCGTTTTCGCAAGTCGCCGACACCTTGCGTGCGCTGGCGAACGACGCGGCGGCGCTCGATGCGCAGGCGCGCGCGATGGCGGCGGCCCGCGACGCACTGACGCTCACGCAGGCCGGCTACGACGGCGGCATCACCGGCTACATTCCGCTGCTCGTCGCCGACACGCAATACCATCAGGCGCGCGTCGCGTGGCTGCAGGCCGTTGCCCAGCGGCTGCAGGATACGGTCGCGTTCTACGTCGCGCTCGGCGGCGGCTGGGGTGAAGCGGGCTGACGCGGCGAGGCGGCGGTTCAGCCCGCGGGCGCCGCGACGTCGGGACGGTGCCACGGCGGCAGTTCGGCCCAGCCGAGCGGCGCGTACACGGTGCCGCCGGCCGCCTCGATCCGCTCGACGAACGCACCGAGCGCGATCCCGCCCGGCACGACGAGCGTCGTGCCGTCGACGAAATCCTCGCTGCGCAGCCACGGCGCGGCCCCCTCGTTGATTTGCTCGACGCTGCAGGCATGCGCATGCAGCCCCGTCTCGGGCGTCAGCAGGCGCGGTGCGTCGAACGCGACCCGCAGCAGCTGAGCGCGCGAATCGCTGTAAGGCGGTTTCGCAAAGTCCTGATACGGAACGTCCGCCCAGCCTTGACCGCATTGCTCGTCAAGCGGCAGACAGGTGAACCACGCCCACGGGCGGCGAACGAAGCACAGCCGGTAGCCGGCCCGCGCGCCGTCCAGATTCGCGATCAACGTCATGATGGGCCTCGCCCTGAAAATCCTGTCATATCGGCACGCACCTCGCCTCGCGCGCGACGCGCGCCCGGGTTGCCGGGACGCGGCGCCGCCGTCGCACATGCAATCACTATCGTACTGCCGCCGGGCCCATGCGTTGACCGGCATCAACCCCGCGAAACGACGTGCCCCGTATGCCGCACGGCGGCCCGCCGCCATTCCTCCGTCGAATCGCCACCGTCGCGCTCACGCGCACGGACACGGACACGGCAATCCCTGACTTCCGTCAACCCGGTGGCGCGCGCACGCGATGTAATCGGAACACCGAACTCCTCAACTTCCGGCGAGGCAACCCATGAAACTGACTTTTCTCGGTGCGACCGAAACCGTGACCGGATCGAAGTATCTGGTCGAGCACCGCAACCGGCGCGTCCTGGTCGATTGCGGCCTGTTCCAGGGCACGAAGAACCTGCGGCTGCGCAACTGGAGCCCGCTGCCGATCGCGCCCGACACCCTGGATGCGGTGGTCCTCACGCATGCGCATCTCGACCACACCGGCTACCTGCCGGTCCTGGCGCGCGACGGGTTTCGCGGCCCGGTGTACTGCACGCCGGCGACGGCCGAACTGTGCGACATCATGCTGCGCGACAGCGCGCGGCTGCAGGAGGAAGAAGCGGATTTCGCGAACCGGCACGGTTATTCGAAGCATCATCCGGCCCAGCCGCTCTACACGACCGGGGATGCGCAGCGCGCGCTGCATCTCATGAAACCCGCCGCATTCGACGAATGCGTCACGCTGGGCGAGGACCTGTCGTTCCGGCTGCTGCCCGCCGGTCACATCCTCGGCGCCGCCAGCGTCGTCATGCACTGGGATCACAAGGTACTGGCGTTCTCCGGCGATCTCGGCCGCTATCACGACCCGATCATGCAGCCGCCGACGGCGCCGGCCCATGCGGATTACCTGGTCGTCGAATCGACGTACGGCGACCGCCTGCATCCGGCATCGGACCCCGAGAGCGAGCTGGCCGCGCTGTTCGACACCACCTTCTCGCGCGGCGGCGTGGTCGTGATCCCGTGTTTCACCGTCGGCCGCGCGCAGGAGATCCTGCACTACATCGCGCGCCTGAAAGCGGCCGGCCGCATGGCGCGCGTGCCGGTGTTTCTCGACAGCCCGATGGCGACGGACGTGACGGAGATCTATCGCCACCACCTCCTCGAGCACCGGCTGACCTTGTCGGAAGCGAACGCGCTCGGCCACGCGGCGACGATGGTCCGCACGGTCGACCAGTCGAAGGCGATCGCCGGGCACCAGGG
Source organism: Burkholderia lata (assembly GCF_902499335.1). GTDB lineage: Bacteria > Pseudomonadota > Gammaproteobacteria > Burkholderiales > Burkholderiaceae > Burkholderia > Burkholderia lata_B. The sequence continues at coordinate 266,751 of NZ_CABVQK010000003.1, forward strand.
GCCGATGGTCATCATTGCGGGAAGCGGCATGGCGACGGGCGGTCGCGTGCTGCATCATCTGAGCCGCTATGCGCCCGACGCACGCAACACGATCGCGCTGGTGGGTTACCAGGCCGCGGGCACGCGCGGCGCGGCGCTGGCCGCGCACGAGCCGACGGTGAAGATTCACGGGGAGTACGTGCGCGTGCGGGCGCGGGTCGAGTCGATCGCGGCGCTGTCCGCGCATGCCGACTACGCGGAAATCCTGCAGTGGCTCGGCACGATGCAGCGCGCGCCGTTCCGGACCTTCGTCACGCACGGCGAGCCGGCGGCGGCCGATGCCTTGCGGCGGCGCATCGCCGAGACCCTGCACTGGCCGTGCGAGGTGCCGACCTACGGGCAGACGGTCGATCTCGACGAAGTCGTACGCGACGACGCACGCGGACAGGCGGCGCTTTCATCCTGACGGCAACGCGCGGCGCACGAACGCCGCGCGTCCCGTCATCCGTCGCGGCGGGCACCCGCCCCTCGCCACGATGCGCGCTGCAATCACGCCGCTTCGATGATGATCCTTCAGCGCATGCGTGTTTGCGGCGCGGCCGAACGTGTCGTTGTCACGCTCGACGTCGTCGAGCGAGAACGTGGCCGGCACACGGATGACGGACGCATTCAGCGCATGTGCATGCCGCCGTTGACGTCGAATTCCGCGCCGGTCGCGAACGCGCCCGCATCCGAGCACAGCCACGCGACGAGCGCGGCGATCTCGTCGGGGTTGCCGAGGCGCCCCACCGGAATCTGCGGCAGGATTTTCGTGTCGAGCACGTCCTTCGGCACCGAGTCGAGCATCGCGGTCGCGAGGTAGCCGGGCGACACCGTGTTGACCGTCACGCCGTGCCGCGCGAGTTCGAGCGCGAGCGCCTTCGTGAAACCGTGAATGCCCGCCTTGGCGGCCGCATAGTTGGCCTGCCCGTACGCGCCTCTCGAGCCGTTCACCGAGCCGATGTTGACGATGCGGCCGAAACCGGCTTCGATCATGCCGGGCACGAACGGCTTCGTCATGTTGAACATGCTGTCGAGATTGGTGCGCAGCACCGCGTCCCACATGCTCTTGGTCATCTTCACGAAGCTGGCGTCGCGCGTGATGCCGGCGTTGTTGACGAGCACGTCGACACGCCCGAATTGCGCGAGCACGCGCGCCGCGCACTGCTGGCACGCGTCGTAGTCGGCGACGTCGACTTCGAAGCCGTGGAAGGTGCGCCCGGCTTCCCGTTCGTGCACCAGCCAGGTCGCGATATGGTCGTTGCGCTCCGTGTGCGACACGGCGACCGTCATGCCCGCCGCATGCAGGCGACGGCTGATCGCGGCGCCCAGGCCGCCCATGCCGCCCGTCACGAATGCGACCCGATCAGCGCACATGATCGTGCTCCCGCGTCGCATTCGCGCCGTCGCGCCGCTCGGCGGCAAGCGCCAACGCGCCGTTCGCGCCGGCCGTTTCCGTCATATTCGGTGTCGTCAAAGCGTCGGTGGTCATGGTCTTCCCTCTGTCGATTCGGTCGAAGGGTGTCTGCACCCGTCTCGCGCCGCCTGCCCGATACCGGCCGCGACCGTGTCACTCTGCGGCTGTGCGGCACGGCGGCCGTTGATCTGGGTCAAGCGCGCGGGAAGCCTGCTTCGTAGACTGAATTGCACTGGCGGATACACCGTCGATGGAGCGATCCCGATGAGCTACAAGAGCATGGTCGTGCATCTCGATACGAGCGTTGGCGCGCATTCGCGCCTCGAGTTCGCATTGCGTCTCGCGCGGCGCTTCAAGGCGCACTTGACCGGGCTGTTCGCGATCTACACGCCGGAGCCGACTTCGTTCTACGTGATGGCCGGCTCCGCCGATTACTTTCGCGAACATCGCGAACGGCGCGACGAACGTCTCGCCGCGCTCGAACGCCTGTTTCACGCCGAAACGGCGCGGGCCGGGGTGTCGTCGGCCTGGATTCGCGCCGATGCGCGCGCCAACGTCGCGGTGCCGCGTCTCGCGCGCCTTGCGGATCTCGTGATCGCGGGCCAGAGCGACCCGAACGATCCCGAAACCTATATCGACGACCAGTTTCCGGAAACGCTCGTGCTGTCGGCGGGGCGTCCGGTGCTGTTCGTGCCGTACGCCGGGGAATTCCCGTCGGTCGGCGAACGCGCGCTGGTGGCCTGGGACGGCAGCCGCGAGGCCACGCGCGCCGCGCACGATGCGCTTCCGTTCCTCGAACACGCGAAACGCACGACGGTCGTCGCGGTGGTCGATGGCGATTCCGAAGCCGCGACCACCCGCATTCCGGCCGCGGATGCCGCGCTGATGCTTGCGCGCCACGCGCCGGACGTCAACGTGCTCGACATCGATAACGGCCCCGGCGCGTCCATCGGCGACACGCTGCTGTCACGCGCGTATGAAAGCGGCACCGATCTGCTCGTGATGGGCGCATACGGCCATCCGCGCTGGCACGAGCTGCTGATGGGCGGCGCCACGCGCACGGTGCTGGCGTCGATGACGATGCCGGTACTGATGTCGCACTGAGCACGCCGGCCGCTGCACGAAGGCGAAGCGCTCGACACCGGATGCGATGCGCCTGCCGCGACGCGACGGCGCCGCTTGATCCAGATCAGCGCGATCGGCGCGCGCGGGCCGATGATCAAATCATTGATACGCGTTCAAAGGGGACCGCCATGTATTCGAACATTCTGGTCGCGCTCGACGGCAGCGAAACGTCTTCCCGCGCGCTCGATACCGCGTTGACGCTGGCGTCGGAATCGGGTGCGCGGCTCACGCCCGTCTACGTGGTCGATTTCCTGGTGCCGGCCTACGACATGTACGGCTACGACCCGTCGATCCTGATCGACGCGTTCCGCGAGGAAGGGCTGCGCGTCACCGAAGACGCGGCGAAGCGCATGCAGGCGCGCGGCGTCGCCGGCACGCCGCAGATCGCCAATGTCGAACCGGTCGGCGAAGACGTCGCGCAGCGGATCGTGCTCGTTGCGAAGGAAACCGGCGCCGACCTGATCGTGATGGGCACCCACGGCCGGCGCGGCTTCCGCCGCCTCGTCCTGGGCAGCGTCGCCGAGCGCGTGTTGCGGCAGGCCGCGTGCCCCGTGCTGATGATTCCGGCGAGTGGCTCGCCAGTGCCCGCCGCGGCGCCCGCCGCCGCGTCGACCGAAAAGGAGCCGTCATGAGCTACAAGACCCTGCTCGTCCATCTCGACGACAGCGATCGTTGCGCGACGCGCGTCGAACTGGCGCTCGATCTCGCGGGACGCTGGAACGCTCACCTGATCGGCCTCTACGTGGTTTGCCAGGCTATCTTCGAACCGTTGCGGCGGCCCGACGAGCCGCTCACGCTTGCGGCGTACGAGCGCCTGTGCGAACAGCGGCGCAAGGACGCGGAGGAGAAATTTCTCGAAGCCGCCGAGCGCGCGGGGCGCAGCGTCGAATGGCGGGCGCCCGCCGGCGCCGCGACCGACACGGCGATCCTGCATGCGCGTCATGCCGACCTGCTCGTGCTCGGCCAGGAAGATCCCGACGATCGCCTGACGCACGTCGCGCGCCATTTCATCGAGGACGTCGTGATGGGCAGCGGCCGGCCGGCGCTCGTCGTGCCGTACGCGGGCGACGTGCGCCCCCTCGGCGAGAACGTGCTGATCGCCTGGGACGGCGGGCGCGAAGCCGCGCGCGCGATGGCCGACGCGCTGCCGCTGCTCGCGCGGGCGCGTTTCGTGAACGTCGAGACGGTCGGCCACGGGCATCCCGATCCGGACAAGACGCCGATCGGCGTGGACGTCGCCGCGTACCTGGAGCGCCACGGCATCCGCGCATCGTTCTCGACAACAACGCGCGCGAGCACGGTCGGCGTCGGCGCGACGCTGCTGAACCGGGCCACCGACCTTCACGCCGACCTGATCGTGATGGGCCTGTACAGCCATACTCGGACGCACGAGCGCGTACTCGGCGGCGCGACGCGCACGATCCTTGAAACCATGACGGTGCCGGTGCTGCTGTCGCACTGAGCGCGAACGGAAACGGGGCAGCCTCATTCGGCCGCCCCGCCCTGGTGGATCACCACGCGCCCGGCGCGTCGCGGACCAGCAGCACGGGCCGGTCCGCGGTGCGTAGCAGCGACTCGGCGACGCTGCCGAGCAACGCCCTGCGAACCCCGTGCCGGCCGTGCGTCCCCATCACGATCAGGTCGGCATTGCATTCGGCGGCCGCGCGCGCCAGCACCGACGACACGTTCTCGCCGCGTGCGTCGATCGTTCGCGCGGTGCCGCGCACCCCGCACAGCCGGAACGCGATCTCGGCATCGGCGACCGCCGTCGCCGCCCGGTCCGTCCCCACGCCGCTCGGGTCGATCCGCTCGACATAACCGCCGTCGATACCCGTCAGCTGCAGCAGATCCGACACGACGCACACCGCGACGACGAGGCCGCCCGACGCGCGGGCGATTGCAATCGCCTCGTCGAGCGCAAGCCGCGCGGCGCGCGTGTCGTCGAGCGCGGCGAAGATCCGTTCATACATGGCGTCTCCCGGTTGATCCATCCCGTTCCGGCCGGATCGGGAATTTCAGTCTGAGCGCGCCGCGGCCCGGCCCGTTGACGCCGATCAAGCGAGCCTCGCGACGGACATGGCGGCCCCATGCATCCGTCTCGAGTGCGACAAGATGCCGCGCGCTTGTAGGAATTGCCCTACAGCCCTTCCTCGTCACCTACTGAATCTTCAATCTCCGCTGATTTCATTCTCGCGTCCGGCTCTCCATACTTCCGATCAAGAAAAACGAACACGCGTGCCTTCCGGAGCAGCCCGGCGGCGCAGTCCTGCGTCGACTGCATCCGTCGTCCCGCCGATCCGGTACGGCGCGTCCTTGATGAAGGCGGCGAGGTTTCAAGCCGCCGTACCGCGGCCAGCGCGACCGTGCCAACGCGATTCGCTGCCCTCCCCCAACGAACCGGAGCAGATCATGCAGAGCCATGCCGAAGTGTCGATGCCCCCGTTGTCGCGCCCCTTTATTCCGCTGCACTCCGTCGAGCGGTCGGACCAGCCGAAGCGCGCGTCGTCCCGCTGCTCGTCGTGCGCACTGCGCGCCGTTTGCCTGCCCCAGGCGCTGACACCCGACGATTTCGCGCGGGTCGACGCGATGATCTGCACGACGCGTCACATCAAGCGCGGCGACACCCTGTATCGGGCCGGCGATACATTCAACAGCATCTACGCGGTGAGAACCGGATCGTTCAAGACCGTCGTCATGCATCGCGACGGCGACGCGCAGGTGACCGGCTTCCAGATCGCCGGCGAATCGCTCGGGCTGGACGGCGTGCATACCGGACGTCACAACGGCGATGCGATCGCGCTCGAAGACAGCACCGTCTGCATCATTCCGTTCGGCCAGCTCGAGCAGATGTGCCGCGAGGTGCAGTCGATGCAGCACCACGTCTACCAGATGATGAGCGGCGAGATCGTCCGCGAGTCCGCGTTGATGCTGCTGCTCGGCACGATGAGCGCGGAACAGCGCGTGGCCGCGTTCCTGCTGAATCTCTCGACGCGTTTCAAGGCACGTGGCTACTCGGCCGCGGAATTCGTGCTGCGGATGACCCGCGACGAGATCGGCGAGTATCTGGGCATGAAACTCGAGACGGTCAGCCGCATGCTGTCGAAGTTCCAGCAGAAAGGGCTCGTCGCGGCGCAGGGCAAGCAGATCCGCATCGTCGATTCGGAAGGGCTCGCGCGCCTCTGACGCCGCGGATTGCCCGGCACGGGCGTCGCGCGGTTCAGCCGCGCATGTCGAGTACGGCGGCGCCCGATACATGGCCCATGCGCAGGTCCGAGAGCGCGCGATTCGCGTCGGTCAGCGCATAGCGCGTGGCTTCGACCCGCAGCGGCATCGCGTCGGCGATCCGCATGAACGCGACGGCATCCGCGCGCGTCAGATTGGCCACCGATGCGATGCGGCGCTCGCCCCACAGCCACGCATACGGGAAAGCCGGAATGTCGCTCATGTGAATGCCGCCACACACGACGATCCCGCCTTTGTCGACCGCCCGGAGCGCCACCGGTACCAGCGCGCCGAGCGGCGCGAAAATCAGCGCGGCGTCGAGCGGCTCGGGCGGCGCTTCGTCGCTGCCGCCTGCCCATGCCGCCCCCAGCGACAGCGCAAGCTGCTGTGCAACGGTATCGCCGGGTTTGGTCAGCGCGAACACCTTGCGTCCTTCATGGTGTGCGATCTGCGCGACGAGATGCGCTGCCGCGCCGAACCCGTAGATCCCGATTCGCCGTGCGTCGCCGGCCATGCGCAACGTACGGTAGCCGATCAGGCCGGCGCAAAGCAGCGGCGCGGCGTCCTGATCCGAGTAGCGCCGCGGCAGATGCACGCAATAACGGTGGTCCGCGACGGTGCGCTCGGCATAACCGCCGTCGATCGTATAACCGGTGAATCCGGGGCTGTCGCACAGATTTTCCCGTCCGGCGGCGCAATACGCGCAATGCCCGCACGTCTGGCCGAGCCATGGCACGCCAACCCGGTCGCCGACCGCGAAACCCGTCACGCCCGTACCCGGCGACAGCACCGTCCCGACGATTTCATGCCCCGGAATCAGCGGCAGCTTCGGATGCACGAGCTCGCCGTCGATCACGTGGAGGTCGGTGCGGCATACGCCGCAGGCATGCACGTCGATCAGCAACTGGCCTGCCGCGGGCACGGGGGCCGGCACGTGCGCTTCGCGCAAATCCGGTGTCGTGCCGTCGAACATCATCGCAAGCATGTGGACCTCCCCCGCGCGATCGCCTCGCGCGCTTCGCTTGTTCCAAGCCTAGGCGCGCGAAACCGAGTCCGTACGACTCGGTAACGCGGGCTTGACGTGGGTCAACGGCCGCCGGCCGGTTGCTGACAGGATGAAATGGCGTTCCGCCGCTGGCCGGCTCCCTGGAGGTTGTCGAATGAGATCCGTTACTCCCCTTGCCGCAATCCCCCGTCTCGACGATCGACTGCGGTCGCTGCTCGGCTACGCGGTGCTGGCGCCATCAAGCCACAATTCCCAGCCGTGGCGGTTCATCGTCGACGGGACGACGATCGCGGTATGCGCGGACCGGGTTCGCGCGTTACCGGTGGTCGATCCATTCGATCGCGAACTGATCATCAGTTGCGGCGCGGCGCTGCTCAACCTCCGCGTCGCGCTCGATCATGCCGGGATCGCGCATACGATCAGCACGTTCCCGTCCGACATCGATCCCGACATCCTGGCACTCGTGCGCGTGTGCGACGACGGCTACACCGATGCGGAGCTCGGTACGCTGTTCGCCGCGATCCCCGAGCGCGTCACGACGCGCGCCCCGTTCGAATCCGAACCCGTTCCGGACGCGCTGCAGCGCGAGCTGATCGCGGCGGGCGCAGCGGAAGGCGCGGACGTGGCCTGTGCGGACTCGATCGCACGGCGCGCCCGGGTGGCCGAGGTCATCGCCGAAGCGGACCGCCAGCAGTTTGCCGACCCGCGGTTTCGGCGCGAACTGGCGAGCTGGATCGACCCGCGCCGGCACGTCGACGGCATGCCCGCGTTCGCGGCCGGCGTGCCGGCGCTGCTGGATTTCGCCGCGCCGATCGTGACGACCGCGGTGCGCACGTTCGATCTCGGCAACGGCCTGGCCGCGCTGCATCACCAGCTCGTCGGCGCGTCGCCGCTGATCGTTTGCATCTCGACGGTCAGCGACGATCGCGACGCCTGGCTCGCCGCCGGGCAAGCGCTCGAGCGCATGCTGCTCGTCGCGACGCGTGCGGGCTACACGGCGTCGTACCTGAACCAGCCGATCGAGGCGGCCGGACTGCGTGCGCACCTGTGCCAATTGCTCGCGCTGCGCGGGCATCCGCAACTGCTGCTGCGCATCGGGCGCGGCCCGCACGTGCCGCATTCGCCGCGCCGGCCGCTCGACGAAGTGATTGCCTGATCGCGCCCGGTGCCGGCTTTCGTTCCGACGCGGAAAACGAGGAAAAAACCATGAACGTCACGCGCCCACTCGCTGCCGGCGTGCTCTCCGCGCTGGCCGGCATCGCAGCCGCCCAGACGGCGGTGCCGGAACCCACCGAGCTCGTCAACGCACAGCACTGCATGTTTTGTCACACCTCCGACATGCCGTTCCTCGCGCCATCGTTCCACCAGATCGCGGAACGCTACCGGGGCGTGCCGCACGCCGACGAGCAGCTCGAAACCAAGCTGCGTGTCGGCGGCCGCGCGCATTGGGGCGATACGCCGATGCCGTCCGCCGCCGAGCGCGGCGGTCCGCTCTCGCGTGACGACGCGCATCAACTGGTGCAATGGGTCATGAGCCAGTAACCGAGCCTCGTTACCCGCCCTCCATCATGAGCGCAGTCAAACGGACCGCTTTCAGGGCCCCGCAACGTCGCGTGCGAACCGCGCGCCCCCTTGCGCGGCGGCCGCGGCGCCGGGCCGATACCACGCACCGCATATGGGCCGATGAAGACACGACGCTCCTGAAGCGCCCCGGCATGCGCGGCCTCCGGCTGCAATTCGACTACTGGAAGGCCGAGGAGCGCCTGCAACAGGAACGCATCGGTCACGCCATCGTGGTTTACGGCAGCACGCGCATGGTCGCGCCCGCGGAAGCCCATGCGCTGCTGGGCGAAGCGAGCCGCGCGCTGGCGGAGCGGCCGCACGACGCGCGCCGGCGTCGCGCCGTCGCGGCCGCGAGCCGTCTCGTCAAATACAGCGTCTACTATCGTGTCGCGCGCGAATTCGGGCGCATCGTCGGCCGTGCCGACCGGCGCACCCGCACGGCACGCCTCGCCGTGATCACCGGCGGCGGCCCGGGAATCATGGAGGCCGCCAATCGAGGCGCATACGAAAGCGGCGCGCCGAGCATCGGCTTGAACATCGAGCTTCCGAGGGAACAGGCGCCCAACCCCTACCTCACGCCGGCCCTGTGCTTTCGATTTCACTATTTCGCGATCCGCAAGCTGCACCTGCTCGAACGCGCGAAAGCAGCGGTGTTCTTCCCGGGCGGGTACGGCACCTTCGACGAGTTGTTCGAGGTGTTGACGCTCCTGCAAACCCGGAAGATCGCGCCGCTTCCCGTGATACTCGTCGGCGAAGCTTACTGGCGCCGCGCCGTCGATTTCGCGTTTCTCGCCGATGACGGGATGATCGATCGCAGCGATCTCGACTTGTTCGTCTATTGCGAATCCGCGCTGGACATCTGGCATGCCATCGGCGGCTGGTATGCACAGCGGCGATCGCCGCCGCGACGCTCGACCTCACGGGCGAACCGCCCGATGCGGGAATGAGCCGAATTCATTGGGCCTTCATTGGGCCGTTTCCTGCGCGCGGCTCGAGGCCGCCCGATTGAACTCAGAGCGTGAAGGTGTCGGATTTCCTCATCTCGATCCACGTCATCCCGGCTCGCAATCCTTCGACGGCGGCCTCGCGCTCGGTGACGTGGGTCCTGCTATGCGCGAACGTGTGCTCGCATACGCCATCCGGCGACTTGAGCGTCACATGAATCCGGCAACGATAGCCCCCTGTTTCGTTGGGGATCGTCTCGATCGCCACCGACCAGTCCGCTTCGTGAAGCTCGCCTGAAAGCGTCATCTCGTGCCCCTTCGCTCATTCCCCTCACACCGGCAGCCCGCCGCGCCGCCCCGGTTCAGTCGACGACCAGATTGTCGACCACCGCCCGCACGCCTTTCGACGACCAGGCGGCGCCGCGCACCGCCTCGCGTTCGGCTGCCGATCCGATCTTGCCCGACAGCGTCACGGTGCCGTCGTGCACGTCGACCTCGAGATGCATCGCCTCTCGCTCCGCGTGACGCATGATCGCGCGCTTGATGCTCTCGCCGATGTCGGCCGCGGCGACCGAGCCCTGCACGTGGATGTGGTCCGTCACGCCCGTCACGCTGCGCATCTGCGAGATCGCGCGCACCGCGAGATGGCTCTGGTGCACCCAGTCGACCTTCCCGGACAACGTGATCCAGCCGCGCTCGACCTGCACCCTGATCGCATCGTCATGCAGGCCGACGGTCCAGTGAAGCACTGAACGCACCGCGTTCGCGATGTCCTCGTCGGTCCGGACGTCGTCGTCCGGCAAATGCACGGTCATGTCGATCACGATCGCCTTGACGCCGGCGACACGGTTCGCCGCTCGCTCGATCGCGAGTTTCTCCGCATAGCTCGGCGGATGGCCCGACAACGTCACGATGCGGTTCGCCACTTCGACGCCGATACGCGTCGCGTCGATAGTCGGGTCGGATTCCAGTTCGTCCTGAACGTCCTGCTTCAATTGCTTGTCGCTTTTCATCGCCTGCTCCCCAGTGAGCCGCGGCATTCGCCTTCGCCGCACGTCACCAGATTTGCACAGGCGCGCGGCGGGAACGCTGATGCAGGTCAATGGTGCCGGCGGCGCCGCAACGTGTTGCCAGCCGACGCGCCGCTTGACAAAGGTCAAGCGGGCGCCGCCCCTTCGTTCTATCGTGAGATCGCCGCGACGCGAGATGCCGAGCAGTCGCACACATGCTTGAAGGAGACCCAGATGACCGAACAGCAACTGTTGGCCTATTCGCCGGCGGCGCCCGCGCACCCCGTTGCGCCGCAGGGCGAGTCGCCCGCCGTCATCGATTTGCCCCGCCCCGATCTCGACGGCGGCGTTCCGTTGATGACGGCGCTCGCGGCAAGAATGAGCTGCCGCGAATTCGCCGCGGCGCCGCTCTCGCCGGAAACGCTCGGCGCCATGCTGTGGGCGGCGGACGGAATCAACCGGCCGGCGAACGGCGGCCGCACGGCGCCATCCGCCCATGCCTTCAACGAGATCGACATTTACGTCGCGCTGCCGGGCGGCGTATATCGCTACGACGCGCCCGCGCACCGACTCGTGCTGAAGCATGCGGTCGACGCGCGCAACCTGACGGGTTACCAGGATTTTGTCGGCCGCGCGCCGCTCGATCTCGTCTACGTCGTGCGAATCGCCGCGCTCCTGGCGATGCCGCCGCAGCAGCGCGACGTGTTCTCGGCGATCGCGGCTGGTGCGATTGCACAGAACGTTTCGCTGTATTGCGCGTCCGCCGGGTTGGGGACGGTCGTGCGCGGCTGGATCAACCATCGGGCGCTCGCCGACGCATTGCGTCTGAACGAGGACGAGTTACCGATCGTTGCGCAGACCGTCGGCTTCCGTGCGTGAGGCTCGTCGTCGGCGGCCTGATCCGGCACCGGATGCCGTCGCGCCGGTGGCGGCGGTCACACGAAAACAAACGGCGCGCGGATCGCGCCGCACGCCGTTTCGCTTTCCCCGGTGGCGCGATCCTGCCTCGCCGCGCCTGCCGCGCGCTCAGCCGATCGTCAGTTTCTTCTGTCCGGCCGGCGTCTTCTTCGGCAGCGTCAGCGCCAGAACGCCATCCTGATACGACGCCGTCGCGTTCGCGTCGTCGATCTCGCCGGGCAGCGAGAACGAGCGGCTGATCGTGCCGCTGTAGCGCTCGCGCCGGATCACGCGCTCGCCGTCCTTCTGCTCGTTGTTGCGCTCGATCTTTGCGTTGATCGAGACGGCCCGGCCCGTCACCTGGACGTCGATGTCTTCCTTTGCGACGCCCGGCAGTTCCGCGTTGACCTTATAAGCATCGTCGCTTTCCGTGACGTCGATCTTCATCGACGCGAGATTGGGTTCGTCCGTCATCGCCATGCCTCGCAGTGGCCTGAACAGCCCCTGGAACAGGTCGGAGACAGGGTCGACGGAAAACGGATCGTAGTGAATCAGATTGCTCATGATGTGCACTCCTCGAACGGTTGAATCGACCCGGCGCGTTCGTCCCGACGGTGCCGGACCGGAAGGCGGGACGCGCCGCCGCGGCACATGCGTGTCGCGCGAGGAACGAACCGTCCTGTCTGGCATCCAGCGTAGACGTGCCGGCCGGCTGCGGCTTGATACGTGTCAACGGCGCGCGGTGGTCAGGTGCAGAACCGGAAAAATCCGCTGTGGAGCAGGATCGGCCGGCCGCCGACTTCCTCGAGCATGCGGCGCGCCGCGCATTCGATGGCGGGGCGATTGCACGAGAACGCGGCCACGAGATCCGGCTCGCGAGGCGACGCGGCGCGGAAATGGTCTTCCAGTGCCTCGGCCGTGATCACGCATTGCACGCGCCGACCTTCGATGAGCGCTGAAAAGGCCAGCGCGGGCTCCATCCCGGAATACGCCGGTGGTTCGGCGGGAAACGAGATATCCATGACGGTCTCCTGACGGGATGGCGCCCCGATCGACGCTTGCACGGTGGGGTGTCAGGCGGCCGCAACGACTGCCCGCGCCGCGTCGTCGCCGCGCACGAGCAGTACCGGGCAGCTCGCCGCGCGCAGGAAGCGTTCCGCGACACTGCCGAGCACCATGCGCCGGATCCCGCGCCGCCCATGCGTGCCGAGTACGGCCAGATCGATCGCATGTTCGGCGACATAGCGCTGCAGGCGCTCCGCGACATCCTGACCGAGCTCCGTTTCGGCGATTTCCGTATCGCCGTTCACGCCCGCGCGCGCGATCGTCCGCTCGGCTTCTCGCAGCACGGCTACACCGTCACGTCTGACTTCCTCGATCAAGGCATTCGGATCGATTCGTCCGGCGTAACTGAGCAAAATGGATTTGTCGACGACGAAAACGGCAAACAGACGGGCTCCGTATAACCTGGCCATCTTCAGGCCTTCGTCAAGCGCTTGGCTGGACGAAGCACTACCGTCTACGGCGACCATGATATTCGTGTACATACGGACCTCGCGGGATGGACAGGCGTACAGGCGACGTTTGGACTTGCCTTCATCATCACCGCTCGTCGAGATCGGACGTTGACCGAAATCAACCGTGCGAAATGTCCGGCATCGCGCCGGATTTCGATGCGGAAACCGCACGACAGGATCTGCCGTGCGATTTCGCACACGGGTGGCGTTTCACCCATCGCAGCGATCGACTACCCGAGAATATTGTCGCCAAGGTCCAGCAACTGATGACGTAGCGCAAAGCGAATCATGTCCGATTCATTGGTCAGATCCAGTTTTTCCATAATGCGCGACTTGTACGTGCTGACCGTTTTGATGCTGATGTCCAGGCTCCCGGCCATCTGCGTAATCGATTGTCCGGATGCCAAACCAACCAGGACCTCGAACTCCCGCTCGGTCAGACGATGATGCGCGAGCGCCCCACTGTCGCCGTTTGTGACTTGCGCCAACAAGTCGCCCACCATCGTGCTCACATATACCCCGCCATCGGCGAGCTTTCGAACCGCATCGATCAGATCCGACTTCGAGCAGGTCTTTGAAAGAAATCCCGACGCCCCGGCCCTGAAAGCACGCACCGCATGGGTCTGTTCGGAATGCGCCGTCAGCACGAGCACCCGGACCTCCTGGTACTCCTTCTTGATTTGCCTGATCAGGTCGACTCCGTGAATGCCGGACATCATCAATCCGAGTGACAGCACGCGCGGCTTCAAAGCACGCACGAGTTCGAGTGTGCCGGCCCCATCGGTCGCTTCGCCGGCGACATCGAAGCCGTCGACCGCTTCGAGGACGTTGCGCACCCCTGCCCGCATGACGGCATGCGCGTCGGAAATCACCACTTTGATCATGACAAACACCCATCCATTCGGCAGGTGAACGAACCCGCAATGACCTGCGATTCACAGGCACCGGTTTGTTTGAAAGCATGGGGTCGTAAAGGCGTGTCGTCTGCACGCTGACGTACAAAGTGCGGCGGCCTGGGCGGATCGCCACGGCGCGCGCGCTTCCGGGCGAGACACGGTCCGTTCAAACCCGGTGCCGAATGTCGAGCGATACCTCGAAGTTGCGCCCCCTTGATCCAGATCAGCACGCAACGCAGGCCCGTGCCGATGCTGTTCATACGGCGTCAACGGTGTTCCAGTCTGCCGTACGACGTCATCCATACACACGCCAAAGGAGTCGCCATGCGCGCCGAACGGATAAAGGAGATGTGGGCCGAATTCGATGACCTTGCTTCGAAAAGCGAAAACGAGGATGTTCAATTTCTGATCCGGGCGATCAAGCTGCATGCTGAGCTGATGAATGCCCGACTCGGCGCGCTCGAGGCGTTGGGCAGCGTCAACGTTCAAACCAGACCGACATGATGTGCGGCCGGTAGCGGACGGCCGGGCCAGGTTCATCACGGCCCGGCCCCTGTTTGCTCCAGCGATGATCCTGCCGGGGTTTGCCGCACGGGGCTCCCCGCCCCGATCCCCGGCGCTCGCCTAGCTGCGGCGGTTGCCGAAGAGCCGCATCAGCATCAGGAACAGGTTGAGAAAGTCGAGATAGAGCGCAAGCGCGCCCATGATCGCCTTCTTGCCGGCGATCTCGTCCGCTTCGCCCGCGATGTAGATACGCTTGATGCGTTGCGTGTCGTACGCGGTGAGTCCCGTGAACACGAGCACGCCGATCACGGAAACGACGAACTGCAGCGCCGACGAAACCAGGAAGAGATTCACGAACCCCGCGATGATGATGCCGATCAGCCCCATGAACAGAAAGGAGCCGAAGCGCGAGAGATCGGCCCGTGTCGTGTAGCCATAGAGGCTCGTTGCGCCGAACGTGGCCGCGCTGATGAAGAACACGCGCGCAATGCTCTCGCCCGTATACACGAGGAAGATGCCGGAAAGCGAGAGCCCGACCAGCGCGGCGTAGGCCCAGAAACTGATCTGCGCCGCGCCGAAGCTGATGTGCTCGATGCGGAAGCTCAGCAACATGACCAGCGCCAGCGGTGCGAGCAGCACCACCCAGAAGAGGGGCGTTCCGGCGATCGACCGGTAAAACCCGGTTGACGCGCCGAGGTACGCAACAGCGCCCGTCAGCGCCAGGCCCCCGGCCATATAGTTGTAGATGCGCCGCACATACTGCCGAAGGCCGACGTCGTCGTCGCCCGATACGCGCTGCGACTCTTCTGGTCGCGCCCCCTGTCGAAAGTCGTTTCCCATGATCGATTCTCCTCGGATCGCAGTCGTGGCGGCCGCGCTTCGTCGTGGCCGTTCCCGTGATCAATCTCGCCCCTCGGGTCACCGGGCACCTTGACGCACATCAAGCCCATCCGGCGCCGCACCCGCTCCGCAGGGCCTCGCGCGCATCCGAATTGCAGCGCACGAAGCCGCGGATCTGCTTGAGTTGCGTCAAGCCGCGCGCGATACGCACCGGCATGGCCTGCCGCATCCGGATCGGTTGACGCATCTCAATCGCCGCGCCCGGAACGCGGATATCGTGGCGCGAGCGCTCGCCAATGACGGCAGCGCGATCCGGCGTCCCCGGACGTCGACAGCGGTTTCACCCAATCTGAACAGGGGCATTTCCATGCAACGCAGCACACGGGATTCGGATCGAGCCGCCCGCCGACGCGCGGCCGGCATCGATCGGGACAACAGCCGGTTCTATCTGGTGGGCGGCGGCATCGCATCGCTGGCGGCGGCGGCCTTTCTGATCCGGGACGGCGACGTACGCGGCTGCAATATCACGATCATCGAAGCGCTCGATCGCCTCGGCGGCAGCCTGGACGGCGCGGGTTCGGCCGACGAGGGCTACGTGATCCGGGGCGGCCGCATGCTCGAAAGCAAGTACCTCTGCACCTACGATCTGTTTTCGTCGATCCCGACGCTCGACAAGCGCGGTTCCGTCACCCGCGAAATCCTCGACTGGAACGAGACCATGCGGACCGCGTCGAAGTCGCGCCTGGTGCGCGACGGCCGACGGGTGAACAAGCCGCCCTTCGGGCTCGACGAAGGGCACATCGTCGCGCTGGAGCGCCTGTCGATCGAGCCGGAAAGCATGCTCGGAGACAGCCGGATCTCCGATCACTTCAACGCCGGTTTCTTCACGACGAATTTCTGGCTGATGTGGTGCACGACCTTCGCGTTCCAGCCCTGGCACAGCGCGGTCGAATTCAGGCGCTACCTGCTCCGGTTCGCGCACATGGTGTCCGGATTCAACCAGTTGCAGGGCATCATGCGCACGGTCTACAACCAGTACGATTCGCTGGTGAGGCCGCTCGAGAAATGGCTCGACGAGCGCGGCGTGCGGTTCGAGTCGAATACCCGCGTGACCGATCTCGTGTTGAGCCGCACCGAGGGCGACACCCGCGTCGAGGAAATCGTCTGCGAGCGCGACGGCGCCACCACCCGAATCGCGGTGCGCGAAGGCGATTGCGCGATCGTCACGCTGGGCTCCATGACGGAAGGATCGAGCCTCGGCGGCATGGACCGCCCCGCGACGCTCAACGGCCGGGCCGACGCCGGCGCATGGGCGCTGTGGGAGAAGATCGCGGCCGGACGGCCGGCGTTCGGACGCCCGGCCGCGTTCGCCGATCACATCGACGAATCCAAATGGCTGTCGTTCACGGCCACGCTGCGCGAGCCCGCCCTGCTCCAGCGGATTCGCGACCTGACCGGCAATGTGCCCGGCGAAGGCGGCCTGATCACCTTCGCGGAGTCGAACTGGCTGATGTCGATCGTGGTGCCGCATCAGCCGCATTTCCTTGGTCAGCCCGAGGACGTCAGCGTGTTGTGGGGATACGGGCTGTTCGTCGACGCGCCCGGCAACTTCGTCGAGAAGCCGATGGCGGCCTGCACGGGGCGCGAGATCATGACCGAATTGCTCGGACATCTGCGACTCGCCGAGCAGGCTGACGACCTCCTCGCCGGGCTTACCTGCATCCCGTGCATGATGCCGTTCATCACGAGCCAGTTCCTGGCGCGCCAGGACGGCGACCGGCCGCAGGTGACGCCGGAAGGCACGGCCAATCTTGCTTTCGTCGGGCAGTTCTGCGAGTTGCCGGACGACGTCGTGTTTACCGTCGAATACTCGATCCGCAGCGCGCAGACGGCCGTTGCGGCACTGCTCGATCTCGACCGCCGGCCGCCCCCGGTCTACAAGGGACAGCACGACCCACGGGTGCTGTATCGGGCATTCACGACGCTGCACGATGCCTGAGCGCGGCATGCAGGACGGCGGGCGCGGCGCTCACGATCTGCCCGCGCGACGCGCGCCGGGCCGATCGGCAAGCGCCCGCGACCGGTTCGCGTCCTTGACTTGAATCAGGCGGGCCCCGCGGGCGGGCCCGATTCCCGATGCGCGGCCGAGGTGGCCCGGGTGACGGCGCGCAGCGCATCGATCTCGTCGAGCAGATCGAGCGCGAGCGCGATGCCGGGCGGGTTGATCATCAGATCCCGGGACAGGCGCTGCGCGATCGCGACACGGCGCAGCACCGCCCCGCTGAAACGCCACTCTCGCGGGCCGGCGCCCATCGGATCGAGGGCGCCCTCGGCGACCCACAGCGTCAGTTCCGCCTCGGACGCGCCGCTGATCCGGCACAGCTCGACGAACGTCAGCTCGACGCGCTCGTCGATGACCTGTCCTTGCAGACAGGCGGTTCTGGTTTCTTTCATGATGCGTCACCCGTAAAAATGCGCGCGCGGGTCGAAATCGAACGACTGGCGCATGGTGTCGTAGGCAGCCTTGCTCCGCTCGCTATCGGCGGGCGGCAGGACAATCTTGAGCTTCACGTACAGGTTGCCGGGCGGATCGCCGGGAATCCCCTTGCCTTTCAATCGCAGCCGTCTTCCGGATGGCGAATTCCCGGGCACGGTCACCGCGACCTCGCCGTCGGGCGTCGGCGTCGTGACCGTTGCGCCGAGTGCCGCTTCCCATGGCGCGACCGGGAGATCGACCGTCACATCCCGGTCGTTCACCTGAAAACGCGGATGGTCGCGAAACGCGATCTCGAGATACAGATCGCCGGGCGCACCGCCACCGTGCCCGACGCCGCCCTGTCCCGCCAACCGGATGTACTGTCCGGCCCGGATGCCTTTCGGGATGGAGACATTCAGCGTCCGCGGCTGCAGCCGCACGTGTCCCTGCGGGTCGATGCCCGGCAGGCTCAGCGAAATGACGCGCTGCGCGCCGCGATACGCGTCTTCCAGATCGACGACGAGCTTTGCATGGTGATCGCGCCCGGCGTTGAGCGGCCCGTCCGGCCGGGCTCGCCCGGCGGCGAAGATCGACGCCAGATAGTCGTCGAAGTCGGGCGGCGCGCCGGCTCCGCTGAATTCGAACCCTTCGTCCCAGTTCGGCTCCGGGCGGAATGCGTCGCCGCCGTGCCATCCGGCGCCGAGCCTGTCGTAGGCGGCCCGCTTCTCGGGGTCCTTCAACACCTCGTAGGCGTGCCCGACTTCCTTGAAATGCGCTTCGGCATCCTGATGCTTGCTGACGTCGGGGTGATATTTGCGCGCGAGCTTGCGATACGCCCGCTTGATGTCGTCCTGCGTCGCGTCGCGCGCCAGGCCCAGCACCTCGTAGTAGTCCTTGTATTCCATGAGAAAGACCTGACGGGAAAAGCGATGGAGCGACGGACCGGCCGGCGCATGCGTCGCCGCAGCCTGGCCGAAGCGGCGCCCCGTGCCGTGAATTCCGGCATGGCGCGGCGCGGGACGGCAGCGCGAAAGCGTCGTTCACGCGCGTTCGCGCCCCCTCCTTCGCAGCGTATTCAGCGATCCGGCAACGGGATTGACCCATGTCAACGGCCCACCGGCAAGCGTGGTCGACGATGTGACGACACGGAACGGGGGAGCCACGTGGAGCACCATGCCGACATCCTGAGCGGCGGACGCTGGTACCCGCGCGCGGCCGACTGGCGCGATCCGCTCGCCGTTCTGCTGGTGCTCGGCCTGGCGGTGCTCGTCGGCGCCGGCGCACGGCAGATGGTCGGGCCGCTCGTGATCGCTCAGCACGCGCCCATCACGCTCGCGCCCGGCGCGTTGCCTGAATACACGCTGCGCACGGTGATGCGCATGCTGGCCGCGCTGTGCGCGTCGCTGTGTTTCACCTTCACTTATGCGACGCTCGCCGCGAAAAGCCGCCGCGCGGAAATGGTGCTGATTCCGCTGCTCGACGTCCTGCAATCCGTGCCGATTCTCGGTTATCTGTCGTTTACGGTGGTGTTTTTCGTGTCGCTGTTTCCCGGCAACGTGCTCGGCGCGGAACTGGCGGCGATATTCGCGATTTTCACGAGCCAGGCATGGAACATGACCTTCAGTTTCTACCAGTCGCTGCGGATGGTGCCGCACGATCTGGACGAAGCGAGCCGCAGCCTGCGGCTGTCGGCATGGCAACGATTCTGGCGGCTCGAAGTGCCGTTCGCGATGCCCGGCCTGATCTGGAACACGATGATGTCGATGTCGGGCGGATGGTTCTTCGTGGTGGCCTCCGAAGCGATTTCGGTCGGCACCCTGCGAATCGCGCTGCCGGGCGTCGGTTCGTATGTCGCGCAGGCGATCGAGCAGCGCGATCTCCGCGCGGTCGGCTATGCGATTCTCGCCATGACCGTCGCAATCGTGCTCTACGACCAGTTGCTGTTTCGGCCGATGGTCGCCTGGGCCGACAAGTTCCGCTTCGAACAGACGGTCAGCCGAAGCGCGCCGCACAGCTGGGTGCTCGATCTGCTGCGGCGCTCCAGCCTGATCCGGCACGCAAGCGCGCCGCTCGGCTCGGTCCTGCAGCGGACCGCGCACGCGCGCCTCGCGTTGCCGCGGCATGCGCCCGCGCTGCGTCTGTCCTTGTCCCGGCGCACGGGCGACGCGATCTGGCTGGCCTCGTGCGCCGCCGGCCTCGCTTACGTGGTCTCGGCGTTGCTGCGCGTCGCCGTGCCGCGCCTGGCCTGGGCCGATGTCACCGTCGTCGCGCACGACGGCCTGCTGACCTTGTCGCGGGTCGCCGTGCTGATCGTGATCGCGTCGATCGTCTGGGTGCCGCTCGGGGTGCTGATCGGACTGCGGCCCAGGATGACGGAGCGCGTGCAGCCGATTGCGCAGTTTCTCGCGGCATTCCCCGCCAACCTGCTGTTTCCGGTGGCGGTCTTCCTGATCGTGCGCTTCGGCCTCGCGCCGAGGATCTGGTTGAGCCCGCTCATGATCCTGGGCACGCAGTGGTACATCCTGTTCAACGTGATCGCGGGCGCGACCGCGCTGCCGGACGATCTGCGGGAAGCCGCCGCGAGCTTGCGCCTGCGACCGCTGGCGTGGTGGCGCAAGGTGATGCTCCCCGGCATTTTTCCCTATTACGTCACGGGTGCGATCACGGCATCGGGCGGCGCGTGGAATGCCAGCATCGTGTCCGAAGTGGTCAGCTGGGGGCCGACCACGCTCGACGGCGGCGGGCTCGGCGCCTATATCGCGCGCATGACCGTTGCGGGCGACTACCTGCGCATCGCACTCGGCATCGCGATGATGTCGATACTGGTGATCGCCACGAACCGCCTGCTGTGGCGTCCGCTCTATGTGTATGCGGAACGCCGCGCCCGACTGGATTGACTCCCGCCATGTCCGAGCTTCCGCCTCCTGCCATTCAGCCCGACGCCGCGCCGGCCATTCGCGAGGCGCCGCCCGTGATCGAACTGAGCGATATCTGCATGTCGTTCGCCAAACCCTCGGGCGCGCCGCTGCCGGTACTGGCCGGCGTCGACCTGACGCTGCGCGAAGGCGAGATTCTCGGCTTGCTGGGGCGGTCGGGGTCCGGTAAATCCACGCTGCTGCGCATCGCGGGCGGTCTCGTCCAGCCCTCGTCCGGCCAGGTCCGTTATCGCGGCGCGCCGCTCGCGGGGCCCGCGGAAGGAATCGGGGTCGTGTTCCAGACGTTCGCGCTCTACCCGTGGCTGACCGTGCTGGACAACGTCGAGCTGGGACTCGATGCGAGCGACTTGCCGCGCGAGGTCATTCGCCGGCGCGCGTCGTCGGTCATCGAACTGATCGGTCTCGACGGCTTCGAGTCCGCGTTTCCACGCGAACTGTCGGGCGGCATGCGGCAACGCGTCGGGTTTGCGCGTGCGCTCGTCGGCGAACCGGCGCTGCTGTTGATGGACGAGCCGTTCTCGGCGCTCGACGTGCTGACCGCCGACACGCTGCGCATGGATTTCCTGGATCTGTGGGCCGCGCGGCAGTTGCCGACCAAGGCGGTATTGCTCGTCACGCACAACATCGAGGAAGCGGTCCAGATGTGCGACCGCGTGCTCGTGCTGGGCGCGCATCCCGGCCATATCGTCGCCGAACTCCGGATTCCGCTGCCGCATCCGCGCCAGCGTCTCGACAGCCAGTTCCAGGCGCTCGCCAACGAAATCTACGCGATCCTGACCGCGCGGCTGGTCGAATCGCTCGATGCGCAGCGCAAGGGACTGGCCGATTTCACGCAACGGCTGCCGGTGGTGTCGAGCCACCGCATCGACGGCTTCATCGAGACCCTCGCCGCCGGCTCGAGCAACGGCTACGCCGAGCTGTCGAAGATCGCCGGGCCGCTGCTCAAGGTGGACGAACTGCTGCCCGCCGCCGCCGCGCTGCATATCCTGGCGTTCGCGGAACTGCGCGACGGCGCGATACGGCTCACTGCCGCCGGCCGGGTCTATGCGCAGGGACGTGCGGCCGACCGCAAGCGGCTGTTGCGCGAGCATCTCGAACATTTCGTTCCGCTTGCCAGTCACATCCGGGCCGTCCTCGACGAACGGGACGGGCATCGGGCGCCGCGCGAACGTTTCGAGCTCGAACTGGAAGATCGCCTCAACCGGCAGGACGCCGCGGATACGCTGCGAACCGTCATCGACTGGGGTCGCGCGTCGGGGCTCTACACCTACGACGACGCGACCCGCATGTTCGGTGCCGGCGATGAATAGCGCAGGCAGCCCTCGTCATGTCCATCGGACCCATCGGTCGGGCTGGTTGCGCGCGGCCGTGCTGGGCGCCAACGACGGCGTGCTGTCGATGGCGAGCCTGATGGTCGGCATGGCGTCGGCGGGGATGGCGCCTCGCACGATGCTCACCGCCGGCATCGCGGGGCTTGCGGCCGGGATGCTGTCGATGAGCGCCGGGGAATACGTGTCGGTCAGCTCGCAGGCGGATGTCGAATCCGCCGATACGGAAATCGAGCGGCGGGCGCTGCAAGCCGATTATGCGTACGAGCAGGACGAGCTGGCCGATATCTACGTCCAGCGCGGTCTCGATGCGGTGCTGGCACGCCAGGTCGCCGAGCAACTGATGGCGCGCGATGCGCTCGCCGCGCACGCGCGCGACGATATCGGCATCTCGAGCGCCATGGCCGCCCGGCCGATCGCCGCGGCGGCCACCTCGCTCGTCAGCTTCGCCGCAGGCGGCGTCGGGCCGCTGCTCGCCGCCGTTCTCGCATCGCCCTCGCGGGCGGTCGCCGTCGTCGTCGCGGTTGCGCTCGCGGTCCTCGCCGCGCTCGGCGCCGCGGCCGCCCGGCTGGGCGGCGCGCAGGTCGCGCGGAGCGTGTTCCGGGTGCTTGCATGGGGCGCGTTGACGATGCTCGGCATGACGTTCGTCGGCCGGCTGCTCGGCGCGGTTCTCTAGCGGCGGCAACCGAAATCCGCACGATTGCGCCATCCGATGCGGCCCCGCGCAGAGAACGGCACGCGGCTTGAGGTCGATCAAGGAACCCGCGGCCACGGTCCGTACAGTGGTGCCGTCACCTCGAAGGACGGCTTCCATGGCTGAGCAACCCCTATGCGATGTGGTCTTCGCCGATCGCTACGCGATGCCTGCCGAAACGTCGCGCCAGCAACTGTTCGACCGCGTGGCGCAGGCCCTGGCGCTCGCCGAGCCGGCCGCCACCCGGGAGCCGGTCGCGCGGCAGTTCGTTCGCAATCTGCGGCATGGGGCGTTCGGCGCGGGCCGCATCATGGCCAATGCGGGCGGGCCGCCGAACCAGACGATGGTGAACTGCTTCGTGCATCCCGTTGCCGCGCCTGCCTCGGCGCCGCACGAGGCCCCCGACCTCGACCGGGCGCTGGACGAGGCTCGCCTGACGCTGTCGATGGGCGGCGGCGTCGGCTACGATTTTTCCGACATCCCGCCGGCGACTGCGCTGCGCGACAGCGGCGCGACGAGCGAGCGCGGCGTGTGCGCAGCCATCGACCGGTTCGATCGCATGTGCTCGGAAGTCGGTGCGACCGGAACGCGGCGTGGTGCGCAGATGGCCGTGCTGCGCTGCGACCACCCTGACCTGCTGGCGTTCGTCGGCGCGAAACGCGGACGCTCGCGCTGGCCTACGTTCAACCTGTCGGTCGCGGTGACCGACGCATTCATGAACGCGGTTGCGGACGATCAGCCGTGGACGCTGCGACACCGGGCGCCGCCGCCCGGCGCGAGCGGCAGTCCGCCCGCTGCGCCCGATGGCCGCCAGGACTATGCGACGCTGCCCGCGCGCCGGATCTGGCATGAAATCGTCACCCAGGCGCGCGACAGCGCGGAGCCGGGCCTGCTGTTCATCGACACGATCAATGCGGCGAATCCGTTGCGCTTCCGGGAAACCCTCGCGGCCACCAATCCCTGCGGCGAGCAACCGCTGCCGCCGTATGGCAGCTGCGTGCTCGGCCCGATCGACCTGTCGCGGCTGGTTCGGCATCCGTTCGGTGTGGACGGCGAACCGCGCTTCGATTTCAGCGCGCTGGCAGCCGCCGTGGAGATCCAGGTCCGGCTGCTGGATAACGTGCTGGACCTGACGCACTGGCCGCTCGCCGCCCACGCGCGCGAAGCCCGTGCAACGCGCCGCATCGGCGTGGGCGTGACGGCGCTCGGCGACGCGCTGACCATGATGAAATTGCGCTATGACGCACCCGCCGCGCGCGAACTGGCAGGACGGATCGCCCGCCACATGCGGGATCACGCGTATGCCGCGTCGGCCCGGCTGGCGGGCGAGCGCGGCGCGTATCCCTGCTGCGATCCGGCCGTCCATCTCGACGGGCGCACCGGCGCGCCGCCCTTGCCTGGCGCGGTCCGCGCAGCCATCGAGCGCGCCGGATTGCGCAACAGCCATCTGCTGTCGTTCGCGCCGACCGGCAGCGTCAGCATTGCGTTCGGCGGAAATTGTTCGAACGGCGTCGAACCGGCCTACGACTGGATCTGCCAGCGCAAGGTCCGACTCGGTGACGGCGAAACCCACAGCCTGCGTGCGGAAAACCGCGCGCATCGCCGGTTTCGCGAACTATGCGGCGACCGGACGCCGCTGCCCGACTACTTCACCCGAGCCGTCGACGTTGCGCCGCCGGATCACGTGGCCATGCTCGCCGCGCTTCAACCCTACGTGGATGCGGCGATCTCGAAGACGGTGACGGTCGGCAGCGCCTGCACGCTGTCGCAGATCGATGCGCTGTTCTTCACCGCCTGGCGGTCGAAACTGAAAGGCGTGACCGTGTTCAGGCCCGACGCGTCACTCGACGCGGTGCTCGTGGCCGTCGAGGCGGGAGCCTGCGCGTCGTCGCCTTGCGTCAACTGCTAGCCGAAGGGCGATTGGCGGCCTTGCCGTCCGTCGGCGGCCGGGATGCGCGCGAGGCCGCTGCGGCACTCAGCCGCCAGCGCGCTGCCAGTCGGCGCGCAACAGGCCGTCGCCGTCCCGATAGTGGAGCGTCAAGTGGCCCTGGTGCGCGCGCAGCACGGCCTCGCCAAGCCGGCGCAGCAAATGCGGCCCCGTGGTCCGCACGGTCATCCGGGCCGGCTGTTCGTCGATTTCCATGATGCGTTCGAGCGGATGCTCGTTTTCTTCGCCGGCCGCCTGGCGGCGCAGCAGCGCGACCAGATCGTCGCGATGGCCCGCGAGATACTCGCCCGTCAGCACGAACTCGCCGGCCGGCGCATGGTCGTGGATCCGGCGGCAGGCCGGGCACGTGAGCTGCCGCAATGCATCCGACGACGCGCGCCAGATCCACCGCCCGTCTTCGTAGAGCGCGCCGCATTCGCCGCAGCGCGTCGAGCCCTTGATGCGCGCCGGCGACCGATAGCTGTCCCGCGTATGAGGCCCCGGCTGCTTGTCGCGGCGCATTCCGGGCTTCGCGTTCCGCTCGTTCGATCTGTTCATGGTGGTATCCGGCTGGTGTTCGGTGCACATCGCGCGGAGGGCGCGACGCGGCGAACGGAAGCGCGATCGATTCGCCTGCCTCCGTTCCGCCCGTGCCGGTTCTCCGGCGGCGTGCTCTTCGGGCGCGGCGCGAGCGCCGGCCCCCATCGTGGCGCACGAACATCGCGCCCTTCTGTCGTCGAGCATCGCCGCATCCGACGCGTACGCCTTGACGCGGATCAATGCCGCGGTGGTTTCCGGGACGCGCGACGTCGGAACACTGTCTCCCGGTCACGCGATGGGCGGCGATTGACGCAGGTCATGGCCGATCGGTCCGTGATTGCGTTGAATGAAGCCGAGTCCGGGCGCGGGCCCGGCGCATGCGTGCCTTGCTCACGGACACGCGCGGAACCGGCCGCGAGCCCAAACCGGGGCCGCAGCCGCAGCCGCGTCCGGCAGCCGGACGCCCGCCATGCGCGATTCATTGACGGATCCCAGGGGAAATCATGTCGCTTGCCGTGCTCCGCCGCCGTCCCGGCCCGCTGCGAAAACAGAACCAGTCGCGGGCCGCCCGCCGCCACGCGCGGCGGCTCGACGCGGCGCTGCGGCGCGCGTCCGCCTACCCGCACCCCGCCGGCCGGATCGAACGAATCGAGACACACCTCTCCGTGGTCTACCTGGCCGGACGTTTCGCCTACAAGCGGCTCAAGCCGCTCGACCTGGGCTTTGCCGACCTCAGACCCCTCGCCGCCCGGCGCCGCAGTTGCGACGCCGAGCTGATCCTGAACCGGCCGCTGGCGCGCGAACTCTATCTGGCCGTCATGCCGCTCGAACGCACGCGGCGCGGTTGCCGGCTTGCCGGCTGCGCTACGCGCGCGGCGGCGGCCATCGACTATCTCGTGAAGATGCGCCGTTTCGACCAGGCCGCGCTGTTTTCCCACCTGCTGGCGGCGGGCGCGCTCACGAACGCGGATATCGACCGCGTCGCGGCCCGGCTTGCGCGCTTTCATGCGCGCGCCGGCAAGGACGTGCCGTCCGCCGCGTTCGGCAGCGCCGCCTTGCTGCGCGCGCAACTCGACACCGTGCTCGCGTCGCTCGCGGTCGAGCCCATGGCCCTGCCGGCCGCGCTGCAGGACAGCTACCGGCACAGCTGCATGGCGCTGTCTCCTCATCTCGACACGCGCCGGGCGGACGGCTTCGTGCGCGCCTGCCACGGCGACCTGCACCTCGGCAATCTGGTCCGCCGGGGCACCGACGTGTTGATGTTCGACTGCATCGAATTCAGCGACGCCCTCCGCTGGATCGACGTCGTCAACGACCTTGCGTTCCTGGCGATGGATCTGTGCGCGCACGGCCGCGCCGATCTCGCCCATCGCCTGCTCAATCGCTGGCTGGAGGCGACGGGCGATTTCGCCGGCCTCGCGGCGCTGCCGCTGTACGTCGGCTATCGCGCGCTGGTGCGCGCGCAGGTGGCCGTGTTGCGCGCCGGCTCGGGCGGCCCGCGACGCACGCCGGCGCAAAACGACGATCTGCGCGCGGCCAGACGTTACATCGCGCTCGCCGCGCGCGTCGCACACCGGCCGCCGCCGTATCTGCTGCTGTGCCACGGCGCGTCCGGCACCGGCAAATCCGTCGCAAGCCGCGCGCTGGCCGATCTGATCGGCGCGGTCCGAGTGTCGAGCGACAGCGAGCGCAAACGCACGCAGCCGCTCGCCCCCGTCGAGCGCGGCGCACTGCCCGACAGCGCCTATACGGCGCGCGCGATCGACGCCCAATACGATCGGCTGCGCGCGATCGCGGAAACCACGCTGCGGGCCGGCTACCCGACGATCGTCGACGCCACCTTCCTGGCCCGCGCCCGCCGTGCGCGCTTCGTCGCGTTGGCCGAGGCGCTTGGCGTCCCCGTGTTCATCCTCGATTTCCGCGCCAGCCGGACCTGCATGGCCGAACGCGTCAACCGCCGCTGGCTGGCGGGAAACGACGCGTCCGATGCCGGGCCCGCGGTGCTGGACGCGCAGTGGCGCGACGCCGAGCCGTTGACGCCGGACGAAACAGCGATCTCGCTTCCCTTCGATACGGAGGTGCCGATCGATCGGTTCCGGTCGGCCGGGTATTGGCGGCCGCTGCTGGCCGCGTTGCACGCGGAGCGGAGGCGCGCCGCCGCGGATGCGGCGCGGCGTCCGCGCATCGGTTCGTTTCCGGGGACGGCACCGGCCTGCCCCGGTTGATCTGAGTCAATGACGGCCGGCGTTCCGCTGACACGATGAATCTACTCGTCACGCGGCATCGCGGCCGCAGTCAGGAGCTTGCACGATGCATTCGTCCAGCCCGGAGCGCCCGTTCGATCCGGCCGCCGCACGCGACGGCCGGCGCCCGCTCGCGGGGCGCGCGGCCTAGCCGTGTCGCCCGCCCGCTTGCGGCCCGCGACCGCATGGCTGCGCTGGGTGCCGGGCGTCGCGATGCTGCGCACCTACCAGCGCGGCTGGCTCCCGCGAGACCTGCTTGCCGGCGTGGTGCTGACCGCGGTGCTCGTGCCGATCGGCATGAGCTATGCGCAAGCGTCCGGGCTCCCCGTGATCGCGGGGCTCTATGCGACGATCGCGGCCCTCGTCGGCTACGCGATATTCGGGCCGAGCCGCATTCTCGTCCTCGGTCCCGATTCCGCGCTGGCCGCGCTGATCGCAGGCGCAATCGTGCCGCTCGCTCACGGGGATGCCGGACGCGCGCTGGCGCTCGCCGCCCTGCTCGCGATCATGTCCGGCACCTTGTGCACGCTGGCCGGCGTGTTGAAACTGGGCTTCGTGACCGATCTGCTGTCGCGGCCGATCCAGTACGGCTATCTGAACGGCATCGCGGTCACGCTCGCCGTCGGCCAGGTACCGGGGCTGCTGGGATTTTCCGCTTCCGGCGCCACCTTTGCCGACGCGGCGTCGAGTATCGTGCGCGGCGTGCTCGCGGGCCGGGTCGACAACGCATCGTTCACGCTCGGTGCCGGCTGCATCGCTTGCCTGATGCTGATGCGGCGGTACGCGCCGCGCTGGCCCGGCGTGCTCGTGGCCGTGATCGGCGCGACCCTGGCGGGCAGGTGGCTGCAACATGCGCCGGGCGCGCACGTCGCGGTGGTCGGCATGTTGCCCGGCGGCGCACCGTGGCCGCGGATTCCGCGGGTACCGCTCGCCGACATCGGCCGCCTCGCGCCCGGCGCGATCGCGATCGCATTGGTGTCGGTCGCCGACATCAGCGTGTTGTCGCGCGCCTTTTCCGCCAGCAACGGGGACGACACCGATCGCAACCAGGAACTGGTCGCGCTCGGCATCGCGAACCTGCTGGCGGGACTGCTGCGCGGCTGCGCGGTCAGCAGCAGTTCGTCGCGCACGCCGGTGGCGCTCGCCGCGGGCGCCCGCACGCAGCTGACCAATCTCGCGGCCGCGGCCTGCATTGCGCTGCTCCTCGTGCTGCCCGCGATGCTCAGCCATGTGCCCAACGCCGCGCTGGCCGCCGTGGTGATCTTCTCCGCGGCGGGGATCATCGACGTACGCAGCGTGGCTCGGCTGTTCCGGATGCGCCGCGGAGAGTTCGCGATCTCCCTGTTTTGCTTTGCCGGCGTCGTGCTGCTTGGCGTGGTGCCGGGCATCCTGCTGGCCGTGGGGCTGTCGCTGCTGTCGTTCGTGTGGCGCGCCTGGCATCCGTACGACGCGGTGCTCGGCCGGATTGCCGGCATGCGCGGCTATCACGACATTTCGCGGCATCCGGGCGCGCGGCAGTCTTCCGGCGTCGTGGTGTTCAGGTGGGATGCGCCGCTGTTCTACGCGAACGCCGGGATTTTCTGCGACCACGTGCGCACGGCGATCGCGCGGGCCGAAGCGCCGGTCGAGTGCGTCACGCTCGCCGCCGAACCCATCACCGACATCGACGTGACGGCGGCCGACACGCTGGTCGCGCTGCGCCATGAATTGTCGGGGCGTCGCATCGCGCTCCAGATCGCCGAAATGAAAGGGCCGGTCAAGGACCGGCTGCGGGCCTACGGGCTGTACGAGATCTTTGGCGCCGCCTCGTTTTTCCCCACGGTGACCGATGCGGTCGACCATTACGCCCGGCAGCGGCGCCCACCCGTTCCATGACGGCGGGCCATCCGGGCCTGCCGGCCGCGCGGCTATTGCGCGATGTGCGGGTACATCCTCGCGCTGATCGCGACCAGCGCGGCCAGCGTCGCGGTCAGGATGACGAAGTCGGCGCCGAGGCCGTAAGGCACGGCGCTGGAAAAACCCGGCAACAGCAGGGTGCGCAGCGCGTCGACCTGGTAGGTCAGCGGATTCAGGTGGGAAATCACTTGCAACGCGCGGGGCATCATGGCGGTCGGATAGATCGCGTTGCTCGCGAAGAACAGCGGCATGGTCAGCAACTGCCCGACCCCCATGAAGCGCTCGCGCGTCTTGACCAGGCACGCGATGATCAGCGAAAAACTGGAAAACACCGCGGCGCCGAGCACGACGAACAGCACGAGCCCCGCCCACGCTTGCGGGCCGGTATTGAGCCGGACACCCAGCAGCGCGGCGAGCGCGATCACCACGGCGGCCTGCACCAGCGCGCGCACGCCGCCGCCGAGCGCCTTGCCCAGCACGAGCGCCGCGCGCGGCGTCGGGCTCGCGAGGAATTTGTGGACGATGCCGAGATCCTTTTCCCAGATCACCGAGATGCCGTTGAAGATCGCGATGAACAGCACGCTTTGCGCGAGGATGCCCGGCGTGATGAAGTCGAGGTAAGGCAAGCCGCCCGTCTCGATCAGCCGGGCGCGGCTCATCACCTGGCCGAAGATCAGCAACCACAGCGCGGGCTGGACGGCGCGCGTCGCGAGTTCGGTCGGATCGTGCCGGAGCTTGCGGACCTCCATGTCAGCAATCGCGAGCGTCTTGGCTGCGAAGCGGATGACGGCCGGGCGCGCGGCCGGCCCGGGCTCAACCGAGCCGGCGAGTGGTGACGCGGGTTTGGGAGGTTTCATCGTAGGCCCCTTGCGATGCCATGTCGCCATTCGTGTAGCGCTCGAATACATCCTCGAAAGTCGCGCCGGAACCCAGCGCGCGCGTCAGGTCGTCCGGCGCGCCGAGCGCGGCGATCCGGCCTCGATTCATGATCGCGACGCGATCGCACAGACGTTCCGCTTCCTCGAGATAGTGCGTCGTCAGGAGAATCGCGCTGCCCTGCGTCGACTGCAGCCGCTCGACCTGCCCCCACACCGACAGCCGCGCGACGGGATCGAGCCCGACCGTCGGCTCGTCGAGAAACAGCACGCGGGGGCGGTGCAGCGTGGATTGCGCGATTTCGAGCCGGCGGATCATGCCGCCCGAATACGTCTTCACCAGCCGGTCGCGCGCATCGGTAAGCTCCATCAGCGCCAATGCGGTGCGGATGCGCTCACCGCGCTCGGCGCGCGGAATGTCGTACAGCTTCGCGAACACCAGCAGGTTCTCGTAGCCGGTCAGGTCGCCGTCGGCCGACAGCGCCTGCGGCACGTAGCCGATGATCCCGCGGACCGCCGCGGCGTCGCGGACGATGTCGAATCCCCCGACCTTTGCGGTGCCCGCGCTGGGCGGCAGCAAGGTCGTGAGCATCTTGACGACGGTCGATTTGCCGGCGCCGTTGCGGCCCAGGAGCCCGAAAACCTCGCCCGCCGCGATCGAGAGCGTCAATCCGTCCACGGCGACCATGTCGCCGAAGCGCCGTGAAAGCGCCAGGGTCTGGATAACGGGTTCGGACATGACGGCTCCGGATCGGGGCAACGCGTACGCAAGGCTTGCGGTCGGGATGCAAGGCGCACGCGCCCCCGATGGCATCAAGGTAACGACGCGGCCGGCACGCGCCATTGACATGGCTCAATCGGCGATGTCGCCGGCGGATGCGCCGGCCGGGCGTTGCGCCGGCTTGATGACGATCAAGCGCCGCGGGGCCGCTCGCCGTACGGTGGATGCTGGGCGATTCGCCGCGAATCGCGCTGTCTGCCATGCCGCACGGCCACTTTCAGGAGCGTTGCATGAACCAAGCCGACCAGACCTCCCCCGCCCCGCTTTCCGACGCGCTGCTGCATCGCATGAACGCGTGGTGGCGGGCCGCCAACTATCTGTCGGTCGGGCAGATCTATCTGCTCGACAATCCGCTCCTTCGCGAGCCTTTGCAGATCGCGCACGTCAAGCCGCGCCTGCTCGGCCACTGGGGCACGACGCCGGGGCTGAACTTCATCTACGCCCATCTGAACCGGGTGATCAACGCGCGCGATCTCGACGTGCTGTTCATCGCCGGCCCGGGCCACGGCGGCCCCGGCGTGCTCGCCAACGCCTGGCTCGAAGGCGTGTACAGCGACATCTATCCGAACGTGCCGCAAAACGCCGAGGGCATGGCCGCGCTGTTCCGCCAGTTCAGCTTCCCCGGCGGCGTGCCGAGCCACGTCGCGCCGCAGACGCCGGGCTCCATTCATGAAGGCGGCGAACTCGGCTACTCGCTGTCGCATGCGTTCGGCGCGGCCTTCGATCATCCCGGGCTGATCGTCGCCTGCGTCGTGGGCGACGGCGAGGCGGAAACCGGGCCGCTCGCCACCGCCTGGCATTCGAACAAGTTCCTCGATCCGGCCTCGGACGGCGCGGTGCTGCCCATCCTGCACTTGAACGGCTACAAGATCGCCAGTCCGTCGATCCTCAGCCGCATCGGACAGGACGAACTGGAGAGCCTGCTCACCGGCTATGGCTATCGGCCGCTGTTCGTGTCGGGCGACGAGCCGATGGCCACGCACCAGCGCATGGCGGCCGCGCTCGACGACGCGCTGGACGACATTCGCGGCATCCAGGCGCGGGCGCGCAGCGCAGGCAACCTCGTCCGCCCGCGCTGGCCGATGATCGTGCTGCGCACGCCGAAGGGCTGGACCGGCCCGAAGCGCGTCGACGGCCTGAAAACGGAGGGCAGCTTCCGCTCGCATCAGGTGCCGATCGCCGACCTGAAACAACCGGCGCACCTGCACTTGCTGGAAGACTGGCTGAACAGCTATCGCCCCGACGAACTGTTCGACGCGGACGGGCGTCCGTGCGAGGCGATCCGGTCGCTGGCGCCGGCCGGATCGCGCAGGATGAGCGCGAATCCGGTGGCGAACGGCGGCGGCGAGGCGCGCGAGTTGCGGATGCCGGATTTCACCCGCCACGCGGTGGCGGTGCCCGCGCCCGGGCAGGTCGACGCGCAGGCCACGCGCGTGATGGGCGGCTTCCTGCGCGACGTGATGTCCGCGAATCTGGCCGACCGGACGTTTCGCGTGTTCGGCCCGGACGAAACGGAATCCAACCGCTTGTCGGCGCTGTTCGACGTCACCGCGCGCACCTGGATGGCGGAGACCGATCCCGACGACGTCCAGCTCGCGCCCGACGGCCGCGTCATGGAGATACTCAGCGAACATACGTGCCAGGGCTGGCTCGAAGGTTATCTGCTGACCGGGCGGCACGGGCTGATGTCGTGCTACGAGGCGTTCATCCATATCGTGGATTCGATGTTCAACCAGCATGCGAAATGGTTGAAGGCGTGCCGGGACATCCGCTGGCGGCGGCCGCTGCCGTCGCTCAACTACCTGCTGACCTCGCACGTCTGGCGGCAGGACCACAACGGCTTCAGCCACCAGGATCCGGGGTTCATCGATTTCGCGGTCAACAAGAAAGCCGACACGGTGCGCGTCTACCTGCCGCCCGACGCGAACACGCTGCTGGTCGTCACGGATCACGCGCTGCGCACCTGGAACCGGATCAACGTGATCGTCGCCGGCAAGCAGCCGGCGCCGCAATGGCTCGACCTGGATGCCGCGATCCGGCATTGCAGCGCCGGCGCGGGCATCTGGGAGTGGGCGGGGAACGACGGCGACGGCGAGCCGGATGTCGTGATGGCCTGCGCGGGCGACGTGCCGACGCTCGAGACGCTCGCGGCCGTCGACCTGCTGCGCACCCATCTGCCGGCGTTGCGCGTCCGGGTCGTCAACGTCGTCGACCTGATGACGCTGGAGCCTGCCGACGTCCATCCGCACGGGTTGAGCGACGCGGATTTCGACGCGATGTTCACGACGAACCGGCCGGTGATCTTCGCGCATCACAGCTACCCGGCCCTGATTCACCGGCTGACCTATCGCCGCACGAATCACGCGAATTTCCATGTGCACGGTTTCATCGAGGAAGGGACGACCACGACGCCGTTCGACATGACGGTCCTCAACCGGGTCGACCGGTTCCATCTGTGCGAGGCCGTGCTCGATCACGTGGGCGAACACGTGCAGCCGGGCGCGCATTTCAGGCAATACCTGCGCGACAGGCTGGTCGAGCATCGACGCCATGTGGACCGGTACGGCGACGACCTGCCGGAAATCCGCGACTGGCGCTGGCACGCGACGCCGGGTAGCCGGAACCCGATGCCGTGAGCCGCTCGTATTCGCCGGGGGACGGACGGCCACGGCCTGGCGCCGCTCGCGCCCCCCGGCCGCGCTACCCGGGCGAGACGCCCGCCGGTTGCGGGCCGGACAACGGGTCGGCGAACGACCGGAAGCCGCCCTCGATCTCGAGGATCTGCGCCGCGCACACGTCGTATCGCCAGCCGGGGCCGCCGTCGCTGCTGTACATGCCCTTGCACATCCCCTTGATCCGGATCAGCCAGCCTCCTTCGCTCAACGCCACGCGCGACGCCCAGAGGTACACGTTGCCGGCCAGGTGCGACGGGGCCGTTTCGATCACCTCAGCGTCGGACCGCGTGATGCGGGTGGACGAACGGTTTTCGACGTAGCGCCGGGTGAGCTGCCACGCGCGGTCGCATGCCGCTTGCGTCGCACACGGCAACGACGCCGTCTGCCGCAACGTGAGCAGCTGCGTTTCGCTTTGCCTGAACCTGGCCATGCGCTCGTCGCTGGCGCATGCGCCCAGCATCAACAGCATGCCCATCGCCAACCATCCCTGTTTCATCGCCGACACCCCATCCGGTCGCGGGTTTCACGCGCCACCCGCAAGCGCCCCGGGTTCGACTGTATTGCCGTGCCGACCGGCGCGCTTGACACATGTCAACGCATCGCGGGGGGCTGCCCGAGCGCATCGCAGGCATCGCGCCGCGCCTCCACGCACCGCCAACGAAGGTTTTCGCCGGCCGCGGCCGGTGTCAGCATCCTCCTACAGCCGTTCTCCAAACCCTACGTGACTTTCCATCCCTGCCGATTTCGGTCCGGCCGCGCGCGAACCATACTGCTTTACATGGATGCCCGAGCGCCGCTCGTGCCGCCGCCAGTCTTGCCCGTCGATTGCGCCGCACGGTTCCGCATCCCGCGGCGGCGCCGTCGCGCTGACGAAATCGAGTCACCAGGAGCAGATCATGCTGACTGCCCAACCCCACGAAACTGCCTACCCCGCCGTCGCGCATGCGATGACGATCGCGCTTCATCCCGTCGATCGGGACGAGCGGGTGAAGCGCCCCGGCGCGCGCTGTTCGACGTGCCCGGTCCGTTCGGCGTGCATGCCGGCGGAACTCGACGCGGCCGACCTGGCCGTCCTCGACGAGGTGGTCTGCACGACCCGCTCGGTCAAGCGGGGCGAGTCGCTGTTCCGCGCGCACGATACGTTCCAGAGTCTCTATGCGGTCCACACCGGCTCGTTCAAGACGATCGTCATGCATCGCGACGGCCAGGAGCAAGTGACCGGATTCCAGATCGCCGGGGAAACGCTCGGTCTCGACGGCGTGTGCGGCGGGCGTCACAACTGCGACGCGATCGCGCTGGAGGACA
The DNA here is from genome assembly GCF_902499335.1 of Burkholderia lata. GTDB lineage: Bacteria > Pseudomonadota > Gammaproteobacteria > Burkholderiales > Burkholderiaceae > Burkholderia > Burkholderia lata_B. The sequence continues at coordinate 301,386 of NZ_CABVQK010000003.1, forward strand.
GCACGGTCTGCATCATCCCGTTCGGCCAGCTGGAGAAGGTTTGCGCCAAGGTGAGGTCGATGCAGCACCACCTCCACAAGATGATGAGCGGCGAGATCGTGCGCGAATCGAGCCTGATGATGCTGCTGGGCACGATGTCCGCGGAACAGCGCGTCGCGGAGTTCCTGCTGAACCTGTCCGAACGCTTCAGGGCGCGCGGTTATTCGTCGGCCGATTTCAACCTGCGCATGACGCGCGAGGAAATCGGCTGCTATCTCGGGATCAAGCTCGAAACGGTCAGCCGGATGCTGTCGAAATTCCAGCGCGACGGCCTGATCGACCCGCACGGCAAGCAGATTCATATCATCGATCTGGCCAGGCTCGCCCGCGTCTGAGCGCGGGCCGCCCGCGCCGGGTCCGGCGGCCAGGTATCCCGCAGGCTCGAACCGGTTCCGTCGAATACCCTCGCGCGCATCGCCTATCCTCCCGGTTCCGGCCGCCCCGGATGCCCGCCTGCAGCATCCAGCGACCGCATGCGCCGGCTCAGGCGACGAATCGCGAATATCCGCAGGTAATCATGCACGCGGGCATCTTTCGTCAGCGCCGCGATTTCGTCGTCGAGCATCCGCCGCAACGCGTCGTCCGGAATCGACAGGTCGCGCGCCAAGGCCGCCAACGAGGCGAACAACCGATCCTGGTTCATCACCGCCCTCCTGCAAGGACACCGCCTTCATCCGAGGTCGTCCTGGCTGAATCCATTGAAACGCGCGGCAGCGCCACCGCGCTTGACATGCGTCAACGCGCCGCGGATCGATGCGCGGCCCGGGCCGCGGATCCAGCCGGCCGGCGAGCGCGTGGCGGCGTTTGACTTGCATCAATCGCCGGCGCGGAGCCGCGCATAGACTGGGTCGAACTACTTGCCGGACACCGCGCGATGACAACCGCTCCAATGACACGCCTGCCGGGATACCTGCTCGCCCTCGCATGGCTCGCGGGCGGGACGGCGTCCGCCCAGGTGCGGGAGCCCGCCGCGCTCATCGATCAGCAGCATTGCATGTTCTGCCACACCTCGGACATGCCGTTCCTCGCACCGTCGTTTCACGAGATCGCGGATCGGTATCGGGACACGCCGCATGCCGAAGACATCCTCGCGAACAAGCTGAGACTGGGCGGCCGCGCGCACTGGAGCGACACCGCGATGCCGCTGCCCGCCGAGCGCGGCGGCGCGCTGTCCTCCGAGGACGCGCATACGCTGATTCGCTGGGTCATGAGCCAGTAAAAGCGTCGGCCGCCGGTGACGGCGGCCGCCCTCCTTCGTCGATTCGGAGCCCATCGTGCGAATCACCCTGCATCTCGATACTTTCGCCTGCGACAACCCTTCGGCCTATGCCATTCTCTGGATCGACACGGCCATGCGTCGCTGGTCGCGCGAAGGTCATGCGGGGATGGACCTGCCGGTGTGGGGCACGCTCGTCCGCGAAGGCGGCGCCACCCTGATGACGGGCCCCGACGACGCCGGCGCCCTGTGCTGGCTCGACGATTTCGATCTCGACGCGCCGTCCGGGCCGTTCGAAGGCCAGGCCGGCATCGCACGCTGGCTGCGCGATGCCCGGCAGGCGCCCGTACCGGGCGCATGGCGGGTGCAGTGTGTCGACGAAACGGCGGAAACGCCGGAGCACGAGATATTCACGGGCGACGAAGAAGCGTAGCCGGACCGGCGGCGCCGGCTGCGCCGCCCCGGTCGCCGCGGCGGATCGACTCGCGCATGGCGAATCGCGTCCGATGCGCGGGACGTGTCAGCTCGGGTTCTCGTGAGTTTCAGCGGCCGCGGTCCCGGCGAGTTGCCGCTCGGCGATGTCGAATGCCCGCTTCAGCGCGTCCATGGGATCCGTGCCCGTCATATGCTGAACGGGACGAAATTCCCCCTTGCGGGTGATCAGATCGAGTCGTACGTCATACCTCGGCTCGCGGGTCGACGCGCCCATGGCCTCGATCGCGAGATGGCAGCCGGCCAGTTGCGTACAGAACGGCTCGAGGCGCATCAGCTGGATGCTCGCTTCCGCCTCCAGCCGAGCCGACCCGGCGAAGCCGAAGTAAGCGATCTGCATCCCGATTCCCATGTTCCGCTCCTGTTGATCGCGCCGATTGACGGCGAGAACCGGTTCATCCGTGTGGTGCGTTCGCCCTACCCGATTCCGTGCCTCCATCTTCCGTGGCGACGGCTCTGCGTCGTTGATGTGAGTCAAGCGACGGACATCGCCACACGCTGTCCGCCAACCGGCGCCGGACTCGTGAAATCGGCGGCGAGCATCCAGCCGGCCGGCGGCGCGGCGGCAACCCGCCGCCGGCTCGTTCAGTTGGAGACGGTGCCGGCATCGGCGATCTGCGCCGGCAACCGCCGCAGGCCCGATCGGTGCGCGGGTCGGACAACCGGATCGTCCGACACACGTTGGGCTCGACCCGCACGAACGTCGGGGCGGCTTCGGCCGGGGTGCCATCAGGCATCCTCCCGTTACAGGCGATCGCGCCGGACCCGCACGGTGCGCGCGATCGTCGGCTGCCGCATCGCGATCCATCCCGCGACGCCCGCACAACAGGACAGCGTGCCCACATAAAGCGCCCAGCCGTCGTGGACCAGCATGGCGTGCACCGTTGCGATGAGCCCGGCTTGCGACGCGAAGATCGCGACGTTGGCAAAACACTGGCGAAACACGTTGGGAAACATGCCGCTCTCCTGGAAAGGGATGACGACTGCGACGTTTCAGGCATCGGCATCGATAGCCCGGGTGACGAAAATCGTCGACACCGGACAGTCGGCCACGCGCGGCAACCGCATGGCCACGCTGCCCGGCACCGCGCGCCGGATGCCGGATGCCGTGCCGGCCTGCGGGACGGCAGGTCGGACCCTGCACCTGCCCGCGCTGCCTGCCGCACGAAACCATCGAACGCGGCGAACGCAGCCATGCCTTCATCTTCGAAGCTTCGGAATCCGCAGCGTTGACTTTTATCAAGCGCGGGCACGGTTCCGACCGTCCCTCAAAAAACCACGGCGCCGCCCGGATTGCCCGGCGGCGCCGTCGACGACGCGCAGCGTCCCCCGTTCGCGCTAGGCGACTTCGATGATGACTTTCAATGCATGGGTATCGGCCGCGCGCGAGAACGTGTCATAGGCGCTCGTCACGTCGTCGAGCGTGAAGCGATGCGTGATCAGTTGCTTCGGGTCCAGGCGTCCGGCCCCCACCGTCCTCATCAGCATCGGCGTGCTCGACGTGTCGACCAGCCGGGTCGTGATCGCGATGTTGCGATCCCATAGCTTCTCGAGGTGCAGATCCGCCTTGACGCCATGCACGCCGACGTTCGCGACGACGCCGCCCGGCGCGACGATCGCCGTGCACAGCTCGAACGTCGCCGGGATGCCGACCGCCTCGATCGCGCAGTCGACGCCGATCCCGTCGGTCAGTTTCAGGATGTCGCCGGCCGGGTCGCCCGCGCGCCCGTCGATGCAGTCGGTTGCGCCGAACCGGCGCGCAACCTCCAGCCGGTTCCGGTCGGGATCGACCATGATGATCCGCGCGGGCGTGTAGAACTGCGCGGTCAGCAACGCCGCGAGCCCGATCGGCCCCGCGCCGACGATCGCGACCGTGCTGCCCGGCTGCACCTTGCCGTTCAGCACGCCGCATTCGAATCCGGTCGGCAGGATGTCGGACAGCATCACGAGCGCCTCCTCGTCCGCCCCCGGGGGAATCCGGTAGAGACTGGTCTGCGCGTGCGGAATGCGCACGTATTGCGCCTGCGTGCCGTCGATCCGATTTCCGAGAATCCAGCCGCCTGTCGCGCAATGCGAGTAGAGCCCGCGCCGGCAATATTCGCACTGGCCGCATGACGAGATGCACGAGATCAGCACCCGGTCGCCGACCGTCAGCGACGTCACCGCGCTGCCGACCTGCTCGACGATGCCGACGCCCTCGTGACCGAGCACGCGACCCGGTTCGCACGACGGCACGTCGCCTTTCAGGATATGCAGGTCGGTGCCGCAGATGGTCGTGCGCGTCACCTTGACGATCGCATCCGTGGCCGCGGCCAGTTCCGGCATCGGCCGCTCGTCGAGCGATTTGCGGCCGGGGCCGTGATACACCAGGGCTTTCATGGTCTTGCCTCCGTTGACGGGACGAGGTCCCTTGCAGTGCCACTCTAGGGAGTCGCCCGCCATCGGCGCTTGACCTGCGTCAAGCACGCTCGGGCACACCCCGGCGGCGTTCCGCCACGCAGCCGGTGGCGTGCTGGCGCGGGGCGCGATCGGCCATCCCGGTCACGGATCGATACCCGCCGCCAGTTCGAGGATGTCGGCCGTGATTTCATCCTGGCGCGCGAGCCGGCAGATTTGCAGCAATTCGGCGAGCTTGTGTTCGATATTGGCGCGCGCGGCGATCATGGCCCGCGTGCGCGCTTCGTTTTCCGCCGCGAACGCCAGCATCGTCGCCTCGCACAGTTCGACGAAGACATACGCCTGCGCCAGCTCCGCCAGCACCCGGCCGGGCGGCAAGCTCAGCAACGGCGGCTGCGAGCGCGGCGCGGCGTCGAAGCGGCTGTAGTCGAACGGCAGCAGCCGATGCTCGACCACGTCGAGCCGTGCGGACCCGGGCATCGCGTGCACGATCGACACGGTTTCGGCGCCGCTGGCGGCGAGATGGGCGAACAGCGCGTCGGTCAAGCGGCCCGCGAGGGCGACCACATCGTCCGCGCGCGACGTCATCGGCGCGGTCCAGGCGACCGGCAGCCCGCGCGCCTCGGCAAGCGCGGCGCCGCGCGACCCGATCAGCAGATAGTGGGCCGCCTCCCCGCGGCGGCGGGCCCGATCGAGAATCTGCGCGTTGTACGCCCCGACGAAGCCCTGCTCGCTGCACAGCACGATGACCACCTGCGGTTTCGCGGGCGCTGCGGCCGTGCCGCTCCCCGGACGCGTCGCATCCGCCGACAGAACGGCGCAGATCGCCGCGCCGATGATCGCGGCGCAGGCGCGCACGCCCGGCAAACGGGCCTGCGCGTCATGCGCACGCGCGGCCGCGACGCCGCGCATCGCGCCGATCACGGACTGCAGCTGGCGGGCGGTGTCGGCGCGCGCTTCCGCGGCGCTCAGCTTGTCGCTCATGACGGCACGGCCCCGGATTCCGCCGCGCCGGCCTGGGCCGCCAGCCGCTCGACCTGCTCCCGAACTGTCCGCACCAGCCCGGCGAGCGCGGCCGGATCGTCGAGCAGGGCACCCGGCGGCGCCTGTTGCGCATCGAGCCAGGCCGGCAGTTGTTCGCGAATCGTCGTCAGCAGGCGTGGCGGCGCGGAGTCGAACACGCCGTCGGCCAGCGCTTTCAGCAGCACGACTTCATCGATCGTTCGCAACGGATGAAAACGCGGCTGCGTGATCAGCGCGCGAATCCGCTCGCCGCGCGTGATCTGCCCTTTCAGGCGCGCATCGGTCAACCCGCCGAAGCGCGTGAACGCCTCGAGTTCGAGGAACTGCGCATAGTCGAGCCGCAAGCGCCCGGACGCCTCGCGCAGCGCCGGGTGCTGCGCCTTGCCGCCCACCCGGCTGACGCTGAGGCCGACGTCCACGGCGGGCCGCTGGTTGGACGCGAACAGCGCGGCGTCCAGCACGATCTGGCCGTCCGTGATCGAGATCAGGTTGGTGGGGATATACGCGGCCAGGTTGCCGGCATCCGTTTCCGCGATCGGCAGCGCGCTGAGCGAACCGCCGCCGAGCGTCGCGGACAGCTTCGCGGCGCGTTCGAGCAGCCTGGCGTGCAGATAGAAGATGTCGCCCGGATACGCTTCGCGGCCGGGCGGCTCGCGCGTCAGCAGCGCCAGCTCGCGGTGCGTGGCCGCGTGCTTGGTCAGGTCGTCGATCACGATGAGCGCGTGCTGGCCGCGGTCGCGAAAATATTCGGCCATCGTGAACCCGGCGAACGGCGCGATCCACTGCAGGCCGGCTGCCGCGGCGGCCGGCGCCACGACGAAAATGCAACGCTCCGGCGCGCCGTACCGGGCCACCGCGTCGATCACGCGCTGCACGGCGCTCGCCCGCTGGCCGATCGCCACGTAGACGCAGATCACGTCCGAATGCCGCTGGTTGACGATCGCATCGATCGCCAGCGCGGTCTTGCCGACCGCCCGGTCGCCGATGATGAGTTCGCGCTGCCCGCGGCCGATCGTGAACAGCGCGTCGACGATCAGCAAGCCCGTCTCGAGCGGTTCGACCACCAGGTCCCGATCGATGATCGCGGGGGCCGGCCGTTCGATCGGCGAGCGCATCGTCGCGCCGACGGGGCCCGGATGATCGAGCGGCCGGCCGAGCGGATCGACCACCCGGCCGAGCAGGGCCGGGCCGACCGGCACCTCCAGCACGGCGCCCGAGCAGCGCACCGCCGCGCCCGCCTCCAGCCCCGCATCGGCGTCGAGCAGCACCACGCTGATCAGGTCGGCGTCGAGCGTATGCACGAAACCGGTCGAGCCGTTGTCGAAGAGCAGCCGCTCGTTGAGCATCGCGTCGGGCAGTCCGGACACGAATGCGATCCCGTCGGCAAGCCGTTCGACTCGCCCGATGGCCTCCGCCGACGGCGCGAGTGCGGCGCCGTCGAGCGCGGCGCGCTGGCGCGCGAGCCAGTCGGCGTGTTCAGGAAGGTCGGCTGGCTTCATCGTCATTCAGCAGTACCGCCTCGATATGTTCCAGATCCTGCTTCAGGCTGTTGCGCACTCGCGCGTGCGCCGCGTCGAGCTCGAGTCCCGCGATCAGCGACGCGTCGATCCGCACCGCCAGTTCGACCGGCCGGCCCAGGCTGGCGGACAGCGCGGCGCGACATGACGCGATTTCCTGCGCGTCGAGCGCACGCGGCGTGCTGAGTTGCAGCGGCGTGTTGCCCGCGCCCAGTTCCGAGCGGACCGATTCGGGCAGCAGCGCGACTTGCCCGGCGAGACCATCGATGAAGCCGGTCACGCGCGCCGGCTCCGGCAGGCGCGTGAACAGCCGCGCCGCGATGTCGAGCGCGAGGCGGGTCGAGCGGCGGGCGTCGTCGCGCGTGCGCTCGAGCCGCTCCGACTCCAGCCGCGCCGCCGCCGCGTCGCGCAACTGTCCGGCTTCCGCCTGCGCCTGCGCGAGCAGCGATGCCTTCTCGGCGGCGGCCTGCCCCGCCACCGCCTTCAACGCATCGGCGCGCGCGGCCACCACCGTGGCGAGCTCGGCTTGCGCCGCCTGGCGCGCAGCGCTCGCCGCGCGGGCATCGTCGCGCGCGGCGTCGATCAGCTTGCGCGCCGCTTCCTGGCGCGCCGCGATGATCGCGCTGACCGGCTTGAACAGAAAGCGCGACAGCAGCCACACCAGCACCAGCACGTTGATGGTCTGCAGGATCAGCGTGGACCAGTCGATTCGCATCGTCGCCTCGCGCTACTTGATGAACGGGTTGGCGAACAACAGCAGCAACGCGATCACCAGGCAGTAGATCGCCATCGTCTCGATCATCGCCAGCCCGACGAACAGCGTGCGCGAAACCGTGCCCGCCGCATCGGGCTGGCGGGCAATCGCGTCCATGGCCGCGCCGACCGCGCGGCCTTCGGCCAGCGCGGGCCCGATCGCACCGAACGACACGGCGAGCGCCGCTGCCGCGATGCTGACGATTTCGATGAGATTGCTCATGACTGCTCCTGCTTGCGGCGGTGAACGGAAGGTTCGTCATCGGCCGCCGCCGCGCCAATGAACACCATCGACAACACCATGAAGATGTAGGCCTGGACCGTGCCGGTCAGCAGGTCGAGGGCCATCAGCGGAATCGGCACGATCAATCCCGCGAGCGACAGCACGATGCCGATCACGAACACGCCGCTCATCACGTTGCCGAACAGCCGCACGATCAGCGAGAACGTGCGCGTCAATTGCTCGACGAGATTGAGCGGGATCATCACCCAGGTCGGTTCGGCGAAAGTGGCGAGATAGTTCTTCCAGCCGCGCGTGCGCACGCCGTAGTAGCACGTCGCGCCCAGTACGACCAGCGCGAGCGCCGCGTCGGTTTCCAGGTGCGCGGTGGGCGGCTCGACGCCCGGGATCAGCGACGACGCGTTCGCGGTGAACACGAACAGGAAGATCGTGCCGATCAATGCGCGATAGCGGGCGGCCCCGGCTCGCATCGTGCCGACGATCTGTGCGTCGACGGCGACGACCAGCAACTCCAGCACGCTTTGCAGGCGCGACGGCTCGAGCGACAAGCGGCGGCGCGCGAACGCCGAGAGTGCCGCCAGCGCCAGCATGATTCCCCAGGTGACCAGCACGGGCGACGATATCGACAGTGGACCCAGCGTCCACAGCGGGACGGTCGCGAGCGGCGAGGCGCTCATCGCGGCCCCCGGGGCGCCGTCAATGCGCCGGCGTATCGGAGCGCGACGGCGCGCGCGAACAGCAGCCCGAGCGCGCCCGCCACGACGGCGGCGGCGCCGAGCCGGGCCAGCGCCACCAGCACGGCGACCGCGATGGCGATGCGCGCGCCTTGCAGGCCGAGCGCGCACGCCACGCGGCCGGCCGCGAACAGGCGGCCGTTCCATGCGAGCGAACCGAAGTGCCATGCGCCGAGCGCAAGGCCGACGACCACGCCGAGCGTCGCGGCGGCCAGGTTGGCGACAGCTGGCGGCGCCAGCCACGCATCAATCGTCATGGTTGTGTCCTTGTTGGCCATGCATCCATTTCCACGCGAACCAGAATCCGGCGGCCGCGCCGATCATGACGAGCGGCGCGGAGAAGAACACGCGCGTCGCAGCCAGCCGGTCCAGCCAGCGCCCCAGCGCCAGCCCGGCGAGCGTCGGCGCGAGGATCGCCCAGCCGAGCACGCCGATCTGCGCCAGCCGCGTGCCCAGCGACGGTTCGGGATCGCGCGCGCCGCGCGCCGCGCGTTCGGCGGCATGCCGCGCGGCCTGCTCGACCCGATCGGGCCGGTCGCGCGGATCCGGCGGCGGCCGCCCGCTCATCGCCGTGGCTCCGCGACGAAGGGATCGCGGGCGTCGCCCGCGCTTCCCCCGGGTCGCAGATAGGTCAGCAAACGCCTGACCGTTTCGGCATGCAGCCGTGTCTCGTCGACGCGCGCGCGCCGTTCGGCGTCCAGCCGGGCGGCGCGGTTCGCGCGCACGAGCGCGTCGAGTTGTTCGAGCGAATCGCCGGGCACCGCGTCGCGGCACGCGATCGCGACGCGAACGCCGCCTGACACGCTCAACACGCCTTCGTCCAGCGCGCAGTAATGCCATTGGTCGTCGGGTGTTCGCCAGCGCACCACCGACGCGCGCAGCAGCGTCACGAAATCGACGTGGCCGGGTCGCACGCCGAAGCTGCCGGTCGCATCCTCGGCGCGCAGCGAGGCGATCTCCAGCGCATCGACCAGCAGCTGCGCGGGCGTCGCGATCGTCAGGTCGAGCCTAGCCATGCGCGCCTCCATCCCCGCCCGCGGCGGCGGCTTCCTTGCGGCGCGCGTCGTCCAGCGTGCCGACCATGTACAGCGAGCTTTCCCGCCATGTATCGCACTCGCCGCGCAGAATCGCGGCGCAGCCGGCGATCGTCTCGGCGGTCGTCACCGAGCGGCCCGGCTGGCCGGTAAACGCCTCGGTCACCGCGAACGGCTGCGTGAGGAAGCGCTGCAGGCGGCGCGCGCGCTCGACGGTGCGGCGATCGTCCGCGCCCAGTTCCTCGATGCCGAGCAGCGCGATCACGTCCTGCAGTTCGCGGTAATGCTCGATCGCGCGGCGCACCTCGGTCGCGACCGCGACGTGCTCGTCCCCGACCACGAGCGGATCGAGCAGGATCGACGACGACGCGACCGGATCGATCGCCGGATACATGCCTTCCGCCGCCATCGAACGCGACAGCACCACCATGCTGTCGATGTGCGCGGCGATGGCGGTGACCGCCGGATCCGTGAAATCGTCCGCCGGCACATAGACGGCCTCGATCGCCGTGACGGCAGCGCCCTCCACCGACGCGATCCGCTCCTGCAGCGCGGCGACCTCGCTCGCCAGCGTCGGCTGGTAGCCGACCCGGGACGGCAGGCGGCCCAGCAGACCCGACACCTCCGCGCCCGCCTGAACGAAACGGAACACGTTGTCCATCAGCAGCAGCACGTTTTGCGCGCGTTCGTCGCGGAAATATTCGGCGATGGTCAGCGCCGTCAGCGGCACGCGCCAGCGGGCGCCCGGCGGCTCGTTCATCTGGCCGTACACCAGCACCGTGCGGCCCAGCACGCCGGAACCGCGCATGTCGAGCAGCATCTCGTGCCCCTCGCGCGACCGCTCGCCCACGCCCGCGAACACCGAAATGCCCTGATAACGCTCGACCATCGCATGGATCAGCTCCATCACGAGCACCGTCTTGCCGACTCCGGCGCCGCCGAACATCGCGGCCTTGCCGCCTTGCGCGAGCGGCGCGAGCAGGTCGATCACCTTGATGCCCGTCGCGAACAGCGTGCTCGTGCCCTTCTGCTCGGCCAGCGGCGGGGCATCGCGGTGAATCGGCCGCCGCGGCACGTCGGCCGGCAGCGCCGGGCCATCGTCGCCGGGCGCGCCCGTCATCGTCAGCAGCCGGCCCAGCACGCGCTCGCCCACGGGCACCCGCAGCGGCCCGCCGTGCGGCCGGACCGTCATGCCGCGCCGCAAGCCGCCCGTCGGCGCGAGCGCGAGTGCGCGCACGGCGGTTTCACTCAGGTGCGCGTGCACCTCGGCCGTCACCGGCGCCGCGCCGTCGACGACGATGTCGAGCGCGTCGTTCAGCGCGGGCAGCGCGTGCGCGTCGAACCCGACGTCCAGCACGGCGCCACGCACGGCCAGCACGCGGCCGTCGCGGTGCGCTTGCGCGGCGTGTTCCGCCGGTTCGGAGGTCAGCCCTTGATCGATCGTCACCGTGTGCCTGCCCGCTATCGTTGGGTCCTTTTCCACGGTAACGGCTGCTCGCGTTCCGGGGCTGATCCTCGTCAAGAAATGGCCAGACGATTCACGCAACCCGCGAGTACGACGCTCGCCGGCCGGTTGCCGGACAACCTGACCGGCGCGCGCTTCGCATTTCCCGGGACGACGACCGGCGCGGCGGCTCCCCATGGCACCTTGATGACGCGCCCGGAAATTAAGGAGCGACTTCATTTGATGCAAATCAGCGTCGGCGGCCCGGCCGACGCTAGAGTGGTTCGCAGCGCAGTCCTCCATGGAACCGCGAGCCGGCTCCATGCCCGCCACCCGCTTCTCGTGGCGGCCCACAAGCAAGCCCTTTCGACGGAAAACCGATGGATACGCCGCGGCAACCTCCGCAAGACGCGCCCGCGCACCGGGCATGGCCGCCAACCGATCGTCCGGCGGACAACCCGTTCCGCGCGCTGGATTTCGCCAAGGAAGCCGCGTTGGCGCGGCTGACCGCCGGCCTGTCCCCCGCCGCGCTTCAGCTCGCGTTCTCGGACTGGCTGATTCATCTGGCCGCCGCGCCCGGCAAACGCCTCGAACTGGCGTCGCTCGCGGCGCGCGAAGCGGCCCGGGCCCTCGCCCTCGCCTATGCCGGTCAGGCGGCAACCGGGACCGCCGCCGAACCGTTCGCCCAGCCCTGCGCAGGCGATACGCGGTTCAGCGATGCCCTGTGGCACATCGAACCCTATCGTTTCTGGCAGCAATCGTTCCTGATGACCGAGCACTGGTGGCGCGCCGCGACCCGCGACGTACCCGGCACCTCGCGCCACCATGAAGAGGTCGTCGCGTTCTGCATGCGGCAATGGCTCGACGCGTTCGCTCCCGCGAATTACCTCTGGTCGAACCCGGCGGTCATGCAACGTACCGTCACGTCGTTCGGCGCCAATCTCACACAAGGCGCGTTCAACCTGCTCGACGACCTGACCCGTATCGCGACCCGGCAGCCGCCGGCCGGCGTCGACGCGTTCAAGGTCGGCATCGACATCGCGGCAACCCCCGGGCGCGTCGTGTTCCGCAATCACCTGATCGAACTGATTCAGTATCGGCCGGCGACCGCCGAGGTGGACGCCGAACCCGTGTTGATCGTGCCGGCCTGGATCATGAAGTACTACATCCTCGACCTGTCGCCGCACAATTCGCTGATCCGCTACCTGGTCAGCCAGGGACGTACGGTGTTCTGCATCTCGTGGCGCAACGTCGACGCGGACGACCGGGATCTGGGCATGGACGACTATCGCCGGCTCGGCGTGATGGCCGCGCTGGACGCGGTATCGGCGATCGTTCCGGGCCGCCGGGTTCATGCGGCCGGCTACTGCCTCGGCGGCACGCTGCTGTCGATCGCGGCGGCCGCGATGGCGAACGCACACGACGACCGGCTGGCAACGATGACGATGCTTGCCGCGCAGACGGATTTCACCGAGCCCGGCGAGCTGCAGCTCTTCATCGACGACAGCGAGATCCATTTTCTCGAAAGCATGATGTGGGAACGTGGCTGCCTGGAAGCCGGCCAGATGAGCGGGGCATTCCAGATGCTGCAATCGAACGACCTGATCTGGTCGCGCGGCGTGCACGACTACCTGCTCGGCGAGCGCACGCCGGTATTCGACCTGATGGCATGGAATGCCGACGCGACCCGGATGCCGTACCGGATGCATGCCGAATATCTGCGCAAGCTGTTTCTCGACAACGATCTGGCGTGCAACCGCCTGGTCGTCGACGGGCATACGGTGTCGCTGCTCAACCTCCGGATGCCGGTGTTCGCGGTGGGCACCGAGCAGGATCACGTCGCGCCCTGGCATTCCGTCTACAAGATCCATTACCTGACGGACACCGATGTCACCTTCGTGCTGACGACGGGGGGGCACAACGCCGGTATCGTCAGCGAATCCGGGCATCGGGGCCGACACTACCGGATCAAGTCCACGCGCGCGATGGACCCGAACCTGTCGCCCGACGAATGGGCGGACCGTGCGACGGAGCAGGAGGGATCATGGTGGTCCGCCTGGCACCTGTGGCTCGCCGAACACTCGGACGGCCAGCGCGTGCAGCCGCCGGCCCTCGGAGCGGGCGATCCGGACGCCGAGGCGCTCGGCGACGCGCCGGGCACCTACGTCTTCCAGAAATAGGCGACCGACATGAACCAGGAACTCCTGACGAACCGCCCGTTCGGCACGCTCGCGATCGGCGATAGCGCGTCGCTCACGCGCACCGCGTCCCGGGACGACATCGATCTGTTCGCCGCGCTGTCCGGCGACGTGAATCCGGCGCATGTCGATGCGGCCTTCGCCGCGCACGACCTGTTCGGCCACATCGTGGTGCATGGCATGTGGACCGGCGCGCTGGTATCCGCCGTACTCGGCACGCAGTTGCCCGGACCGGGCACGATCTATCTGGACCAGACACTCGAATTTCGCCACCCGGTCGCGCCGGGCGACACGATCACCGCGACCGTGACCGTGAAGGAAAAGCGTCCCGACAAGCGCATCGTGCTGCTCGACACACGCTGCGCCAACCAGGCCGGGCAGATCGTGTTGATGGGCACGGCGACGGTGATCGCACCGGACCAACCGCTCACGGTCGAACGCACGCCCCGGCCTGACGTGTCGGTGCGCCATCACGATCGTTATGAAGCCTTTATCCGCGACGCGCGCGCCCAGCCGCCGCTGCGCACCGCGATCGCCCATCCGTGCTCGCCCGACGCGTTGCGCGCCGCGCTCGACGCGCGCGACGCCAACCTGCTCGATCCGCTGCTGATCGGCCCCGAGGCCAGGATCCGCGCGGCGGCCGACACGGCCCAGATCAGTCTCGCGGGCATCGATATCGAGCCGGTCGAGCATAGCCACGCCGCGGCGGCGCGCGCGGTCGAACTGGGTGCGGCGGGCAAGGTCGCCGCGCTCATGAAAGGCAGCCTTCATACGGACGAACTGCTGGCCGCCGTCGTGGCCCCGACCTCGGGACTGCGCACCGACCGGCGCATCAGCCATGTCTATGCGATGGACATCCCCGCCTATCCGAAACCGCTCATCATCACCGACGCCGCGATCAACATCGCACCGTCGCTCGACCAGAAGCGCGATATCTGCCAGAACGCGATCGATCTGCTGCGTCTGCTGGGCGTCGAGCAGCCGCACGTCGCCGTGCTCGCGGCGGTCGAAACCGTCAATGCCAGAATGCCCGCCACGCTCGACGCCGCCGCGCTCACCATGATGGCCGCGCGCGGCCAGATCAGCGGCGCGATCGTCGACGGCCCGCTGGCATTCGACAATGCGATCAGCGCCGCCGCCGCGCAATCGAAAGGCATCCGTTCGCCGGTCGCCGGCCGCGCCGACATCCTGCTCGTGCCCGATCTGGAAGCAGGCAACATGCTGGCCAAGCAACTGATGTACTTCGCCGGCGCGGACGGCGCCGGACTGGTGTTGGGCGCCCGCCTGCCGATCATCCTGACGAGCCGTTCGGACAGCCTGCGAGTGCGGATCGCGTCGGCCGCGCTCGCCAAGCTGGTGGCCGAACGTACTGCCGAACGCGGGAGCATTCAATGAGCCTGCCCTTGCTGATGACCTTCAATGCCGGCTCATCGACGCTCAAGATCGGCCTGTTCGGTATCGACGGTAATGTGCCGGTTCATCTCGGGCGCAGCCGGATCGACTTCGGGCACGCGCAGCTGCAGCTCGAATTCACCGGCCCCGACGGCCAGCTCGCGATTCCGCTCGGCGTGGCGGCAACGGACGATCTGCACGGCGTGCTCGACGAGGCGCTCGACTGGATCTCCGGTCACCTGTCGATGCATCGGTTGGCGTCGGTCGGGCATCGCGTCGTGCATGGCGGCGATGCGTTTTCCGGCCCGGCCGAGATCGATGCGCGCACGCTGCAGGCGATCGAGGCGCTGGTTCCGCTCGCCCCGTTGCATCAGCCGCAGGCTTTGCGGCTGATCCGGGCGATTCGCCATCTGCGCCCGCAGTTGCGCCAGTGCGCGTCGTTCGACACGGCCTTCCATCGCAGCCAGGCCGCCCTGGTGCGGCGCTTCGCGATTCCGCGTGCGCTGTATGACGCGGGCGTCAAGCGTTACGGCTTCCACGGCCTGTCGTACCGGTTCATCGCAACGCGGCTGGCCGCGTCCTATCCACGGCTGGCGCAAGGCAAGGTGATCGCCGCGCACCTGGGCAGCGGCGCGAGCCTGTGCGCGCTCGATGCCGGCGTGAGCCGGGACACCAGCATGGGATTTTCGACCCTCGACGGCATTCCGATGGCGACGCGCTGCGGCGCGCTCGATGCCGGTGTCGTGCTGCATCTGCAGAAGCAGGAGAAATACACGGTCGATGAGGTCGAGACGATCCTATATCACCAGTCCGGTCTGCTGGGCGTATCGGGCATCAGTGCGGACAGCCGGGTGCTGGTGGACAATCCCGCGCCTGCCGCGCGGGAGGCGCTGGATCTGTTCGCATTCCGCATCGCTGGCGAGATCGCGCGGTTGGCCACCACGCTCGGCGGACTGGATGCGATCGTGTTCACCGCAGGAATCGGCGAGCACCAGCCCGGCGTGCGCGCCGCCATCTGCCAATGGCTGGGCTGGCTCGGCGTCGCGGTCGACATCGACGCGAATCGCGCCAATGCCGCCGAGATTCACGGCCGCGCCAGCCGCGCGGCGCTGCTGGTCCTGCCAACCGACGAAGAACAGGTCATCGCCGAAGAGACGCTCGCCATCCTGCATGCCGGAGCCGCGACATGAGCCCGATCATCGATCTATCCGGCAAACGCGGGCTGGTGATCGGCATCGCGAATGAAAACAGCATCGCGACAGGATGCGCGAAAAACTACGTCGCCGCCGGCGCGCGGATTGCCGTGACCTATCTGAACGAACGCGCCGAGCCGTTCGTCCGACCGATCGCCGAATCCCTGGCCGCGCCGTTGATCCTGCCGTGCGATGTCACGCGCCCCGGACAGCTCGAACAGGTATTCCGCGCAATCGAAACGCAGTGGGGACAACTCGATTTCGTCCTTCACTCGATTGCGTTCGCGTCGAGCGGCGCATTGCACGTGCCGCTCGTCGATTGTTCCGCGGAAGGATTCGCTCTGGCGATGGATGTGTCGTGCCATTCCTTCTTGCGCGCGAGCAAGCTGGCGCTGGCGCTCATGAAAGACGGCGGCAGCCTGACAACCGTCAGTTTCTACGGTGCCGAGCGCGCAGTCGCCCACTATAACGTCATGGGGCCCGTGAAGGCTGCACTGGAATCCAGCGTTCGTTACCTCGCGGCCGATCTCGCCGAACAGCGGATTCATGTACACGCGATCTCCGCGGGCGCGCTGAAAACGCGAGCCGCGTCCGGCATCGACGATTTCGATCGGTTGCTCGACGATGTGCGCGCCCGCACGCCGGCGCATCAACTCGTATCGACCCATGACGTCGGACGTGTCGCAGCGTTGCTGGCAAGCGATGCCGGGATGGCGTTAACGGGGTCGACGGTATATGTCGACGGAGGATTTCATGTTGTGGCATGAACGGACATGGAAGTCGGTCGGCGCAATTCTGACGGAATGATCCACGACCGAAACGCGGATATCTGAATGATCCGCGGAGCAAGGGACCGATCCACTCGGGCCGTACGATGCACGAGCTCGGCAAATCTCGAAAAAAAGCCGATCAGTCCACCCATCGCGTCGCAATCGGCCCTGTAGATGTTAAGGTTCTCTAATTCAGCTAATGGTGTCCATTAATCCGGTTCATCGCGGGATACCGTGGAACGCGGCGCGGATTTTGAGGAAGAAGTAATCCTCGTCGCGATACCCGTAAGCCCGACGCTTGATGACCTCGATGGGATCGTTGAACCCTTCGACGACGCTGGTGTTGAGTGGTGCCAGGTGCCATCGCGTCCCCCTCCGACACGCACCATCCGCGAAGAACAGGATGCTCTGTGTACGCCCCTCTACGAATGGATTAGTCGAGGCGGGATGAGCATTCCAGAGGCCATGTGTCAACGCCGACAGAAATCTGACCCACAATGGGTACGGCAAAAATCTTGGACTGGTTTATGCCGCCCCCTCCGGGGAAATTACATCCGACAGTGACACCTAGGAACCGGGCATCAAGCCGGGGCCAGTGAGTTCGGCCGGCCGGTTTGTCGGCTGGATGCGTCATCATCGCCGTCAGCTGGTAGAGAATTTGCGGCGGCACAAAACACCAGCCGATGCGCTCCCGCATCTCGCTGCGGTAGAGGTCCAGCTTGTCTTCAACGAAATGCCCGCCAAGATAGACCAGCCCGGGCGTGTCCCGAGAGGCCGGCTGGCGATTGCCGCCCAGCCGCAATGGCTGAACGGGTTGTAGCGCTGCTTTGCGCGCGCCAGGCACAAGAGCGCAACCCACTTGGCACCCAGACAGCAACCATTTGATCTTAAACAAATATTTATTGGGGTCATGCCGCAACCCCGCGGGCAGCCTAGATCGCTCTAACCGGGGAATTGCACTGAAATCAAGGTCACCCCTGGCATGAAACTTTCGCACATCCGCGACAAGTCCGTCGGCGCGATTTTTTCGCATCACCGATTTAAACGGGTTATCCGTCGTCGCGAAACAGAAAAGCCCGCAAAAGCGGGCTTTTCTATTGAGGGCATCCTCAGAAAACGGAAAATATTGCACTCGAAGAGGTCAGTACAAAAAATCCGTGATAGAAGCAAATTGTTCAGAGCGCAGCTACTCGCTGAAACGTTGGAATGCCGTTCTTAAGCAACAGTGCACGTTTCTCGATCAGATGCCATGACAGCCATGCACATACGAGCGTAATCACGCTTGTCAATGCAAGATGAGCGACGAATGACAGGCTGTAGCCAAAACTCGAGGCAAGGGTCTGTTGCACGATGAATGCATAGATGTAGACGCCGTAAGAAAGATCACCGAATCGGCCAAAGCGACGAAGATACGCCGTAGACGCTTCGCCAATAATCACGACGAGCGGGCCAATGAGCAGCAATAAGCCCAAGCGCGTCTGACCGAAAAAACATGCCTGTGCGCCAGTAAGCATGGCCAGTATGGCCCATGTGTGACGTCGCATTATCCATTTGTCGCGGTAGAGCCACATCAGTGCCCCAACGCAAAAATAGAGACCGAATTCCGTGCTGTAAGCCACGTCAGGATTATTTTCGGCATCATATACGGCGAAGTAATGGGCAGAAAGTAGGATTGCGGAAGCGAGTACGATCCAGCGCCTGCGCATCAGTGTTAGCACGCCTCCTATGAGAAGATACAGGTACCAGCGGACTTCGAGCGGGATCGTCCATATCGATCCATTGACGGCATTAGGATACGGATTGTTTTCAAAGACTCCGGGCAATTCGAATGACATCTTCAAGCGAAGATTGTTCAAGTAGCGCCATGTTGACGGGTGCTGAAAATAATCCGCAACTGACAATCGCGAAACAAGCGCCCCCAAAACAAAAGCTGCGATAATTGTGGCGACGAACAATCCCGGCCAAATTCTTAGGAAGCGTTTTATCGCGAAGCGAAGGATGTGCGGATCTCGTTCCCAACTCTGCATTACGAGATAACCGCTAATGGCGAAGAAAATCCCGACACCAATTGACCCGAGCGTAAACTGATTTCCTAACCCTGGTTCTGACAGGCCCAGCAAGGCGTGCTGATGGGAGTACAGCACCATGAATGCCGCAAATAATCTCAAAAAATCGAAGTTGTTCGTGTGTTTCATATCAATGCCATCGGATTGCAAGCCACAGTATGGCATCAATGTTAAATAGTGAGTAGGTGGACTGCAGGGCTTTGCCCTATCCTGAGCGCACTTTGATGCCGGTATCGTCGATACCGGCATCAAGTATCGGCTTTGAGCTGGGCTCTAAAGCCGCGAGGCTAAGACTGCCCTTAGGACGGCCGAACTGAACAACGCGGTGTCCCTGCATCGTCTTCAGGTTTCTGATTGGCTTCGTTTCCGGAAATGTGATCGATGTCGATCCGTCGTCGGATCGTCGCGCACTTCCTGTTCGAGCGCAGACGTGAAGCCAGCATCGCCGGAAATCGTGTGCATGACCTGCTTCACGAGCCACGGCGTCTCGTCGATATCCGGTTTGAAGCCCGCCACGGTCACGGGCATTGCGTCAACTATAGAACGTAGCCGCCGCCTGATAACCGCCTCGAGACAAACCCCGTCATGCGGGGCAAGCCGCACGAGCGCTCGCTGAATTGAACCAACGCGCCAGCAAGCATTTCCATGTGCATGAGATTCGCGACGGGTTGCGGGACATTCGCAACATCCCGTTGATGCGCCGCGGGACGGACTGGGGCGTGTGGCCGACGTGCGTTACCGGATGATGCGATGGCTCCGGCCCGCGCCGAAAAGCCCGCTGCGATGTTCCGGCCACGACATCGATCGCCTGCCCCCGACTACCCGCGCCGGACCTTCGCTGCCTGACGAACCCGGGCCGGCGCGCGCCGGCCCACTGCACGCCCGGTTGCCACGACGTCACCCATGCCGGACGACGATATCCCAAGCGGTATGGCACACCTGGCCCGGTAACGTGAGCGCGCTCAGTGCGATCCGGTCGCCCTGTTGCGTCGCGACGCTGAGTTTGTGAGGCGCCTGCAGCGACACGCTTTCGCCGTTGCGCGCCAGTCGGGCGCTGGGTGCCGACGGCTGGCCGCTCAGGTAGGACAACGACACGTCCAGCACCATGCGTTCGCGCGTCACCTCGAATTCGATCCGGTGCGACGCCCAGGCATTGAGCGCACTGCCCTGCGGGTTTCGGAACGACGTTCCCGCGGCAAGACGCGGGACGTTCGGCAGCACGTCCTCGTGCGCGGCAACGAACGACAACCCGCTGGCGGCAAGGCGTTCGAGCTGAAGCGTGTCGAGGTCGGCCGGCTGTTCCCGCCTGCCCGGTTCGGATGCCAGCGCGAGCGCCTGCCCGTGCGCAATCGCATGCTCGACATCGCGAGCCAGATATCGCCAGTGATTCAGGAAACGCACGTCGCCCGTCATGTGCAGGCCACGGATCGGTTTACCCCGATGCTCGAGCAGGATCCGGACCGCATCGAAATCGTGCCGCTCGTGAAGCCCCCATTTCGTGACGAAATTCTGTTCGCAGCCGACAAGTCGTACCTGCCCAAGGCCGCCCCACAGATGCAGGAATGTCGTATCGAGCCCGTGGATCGCGGCAAAGTCCTGACCGACTCGCCCTGCCTGCTCGCGGACATATTGTCCAAACCGCGCCCAAGGCGCGCGGCCGCCCACGACGAGCCCGGCCTGAAGCGGATGCCCGACCTGATCGAGCACGTCCTGGACGCACTGGCGGATCAGCGCGTCCCTCCGTTCACCGATGATCGGGGACATCACGAATGCGCAGAAATGGGCGTCTGGGGCGACGTGAAGGCAATCGTCGCCCGGCACGACGTCGAAGATATCGAACTGCGGCCCGGGGAACCAGATATCGGCATCGTAGAGGGCGAGCGTCTGCAATTCCGGATCGGTGTCGAAGACCGCGGCTGCGGAGATGTAGCGATCCCAGGCAAGGTCGCCGACGCCTGCCCCTACGTAGACCTCTATGCCGTTGTCACGCAGCCGCTGGCGCTTTTCTTCAGACAAGCCATAACCGATGACGCCGATGCGCCCGCGGTAGTCCGTCGCGCGCAGCGACACGATGAACGGAATGACCATCTCGTACCAGGCTTGCCTGTTGTCGTCGATCGCGAAGGCGACGAGATGGCTGCGGTTGGTCTCGTTGTTATCGGGCGTGTTCATGCGTGTGGGATGAATGGGTAGTCCGCGTTTCGCCTAGTTTCAACTGCAGCTTTTTACGCGCGAAGCCGATGATCGGGAAGCAATCGGAGGTCGATTTCCGCCATGCGATTACACGAAGAATCCATGCAACTGCCTTCGTGTCAGCGCATCCGTTCGCAGAGAAATCGACGCCCGATTGTAATCCAACGAATTCCGGCAGGCGAACCCGGGCCGAGTCGTACACGAGCCGATCGGATGCCGGCCAGCCTGTTGGTCGACGTCACATCCCCCCTTCCGGTCACGGCTCGATATCCCGATGCAGCATAAAAATGCGCCGTTACCCGAAGCATTTGTTAAATAGCTTGAATGACCGCCAACGGGTCAAGGATTTGCCGTACTATCCGCCCGTCATCCTGGCTGATGTCGAACGCGGTCGACCGACCTTGGACAACGGCCATGTCTTTTTATTTTCGGGAGCTCGAACCGGGCGCCGATTTCATCCGAACGCTAGGAACGATCATGTTTCAGTCCCCCGGAGATTCCTTCGTCAACGGTTCGTTGCTGGGCCTGTGCGTCGAGGTGCCGCTTGCCGCGATCGTTTCGCTGGCGATGCACGGCGTCGACTGGAACGGCCAACGCATCGCGATGCTCATCGCAACGCCGGTGCTGATCGCATGCCTCGCGCTGCTGACCCGCCCGGTGGCATTCAGCACGGTATGGAAGCACAAACGCTCGCCGTTCGTGCTCGATGACAATGTGCGCGCATCGATTTACGGCCGGCTCTGCGGGATTGCGATCGGCGTCGTGTTCGGCATCATGGTCGCGACGACGTTCGCCTGACCCGGTCACGCAAGATCTTTCGACGAGGCCCACGATGGACGTGAAGCCTCGCTCACGCGGGGAAAGCAGCGCTTTCAACAAGTACGCGTGCCCTGAATCCCCCGCTCACGTGGGGATCTTCTCGCTGCCCCCGATCACGTCGCCGCCACCAGCGCGTTGAACGACGTATCCCAGAGCGGCGCAACGTTGGCCGGCCCGTCCAGCACACCGATCCGCGCGAACACGTCCGCAACCTGCTGATGCTGCGCCACCACGTCGGGCGTCACCGGCAGCAGCGCGTAGTCTTCGCTGCGCTGGTCGAACATCGCGACGAGATCGGCAACCGGCACACGCGTTTCGCGGTTCTGCACCAGCGCATAGTCGCTGAAATGTCCATTCGCCCATGCATACGCGCGTCGAAACCGCAGCAGCAGATCGCCCGTCGCCGCACGACGGTGCGCATCGTCGAGCGTGCGCGGGTTCGCATAGACCGGAAAATTGCCCGACAGATAACCCTTCCCCGTCTTCAGCACGCGTGCACCGTAGCGATTACGCGCCAGCTGGCCGTTATAGCCGTAGATTGCCCATGCGTCGATGTCGCCGCGGTCGTACGCGGACAGGCCATCGGTCGGCGACAGGTTGATCGGCTGGATGTCGTCGAAACCCAGGCCAGCCTCCGTGAGCTGGCGATACAGGAAGTAGTGCGACGTCGTCGCACGCACGTACCCGACCCGCTTGCCCTTCAGGTCCGCAATGCTGCGGATCGACGTATCCTTGCGCGCGAGCGTCACCTGGTTGTTCAGGTCTTCGCGCACGCGCGTGATGAGCCGCACGTTGGCCTTCTGGCGCGCGGCGAACACGGCCGGAATTTCGCTGCCCGAACCGATGTCCAGCGCATCCGCATTGAGTGCCTCGATGTGCAGCACGCCGTTGTTCAGCTCGCGCCAGTCGATCCGGTATGGCGTGTCCGCAAGCCCGGCCGCCTGCAACAGCGCGCGCCAGCCGCCCTTGTAGGTCGCGACGCGCAACGTGGTGCCGGCGAGATCGGCGTTGACGGCGGCGGGCGCCGCGAATGCGGCCTTCGCGGCCCATGGCGCCGCCACGGCCGCGGCGCCGGCAACCAGCAAACGGCGGCGTGCCGCCGAAATTGACGACATCGGTTGCTCCTGTCGGTCGATCAAATGGAAAGGGAAAACCGCCGCGTCAATGCAGCACCGGAAATCCGTGGCGCTCGGCCAGCAGTTCGAGGATGCGGCGCGCGTCGGTGACGAAACGCACGCCGCCGAGCGTCTGCGCGTCGTCCGGCGCCGGCTGGTCGCGGCCGAGCACGAGGACCGGCAGCCCCTGGTGTGCATCATCGAGCGCGTCGATCACCGCGTGCCGCGGCCGCTCGAAACCGACGCGTTTCACGTCGATTCGACCCGCACGATCGGGCGCGCTCGCCAGCAGCCCCTCGATCGACAGTCCATGCGGACAGACGAAGCGCTGGCCCGGATGCTTCGGATCGGCAAAGCCCGGTTCCAGCAGAAACAGCACATCGCGACTCATGTCAAACGGCTCCCGCGTTCGTTGTTCAGCCGGGATGAACGCGCGCTTGCGCGCCCTGTTGCTCCCGGAGGATGCCGGCCCGAGGCCGGATGCCCGACTCTACCGTCACGCGTCGCACGGCCCTACCAACGTTTTGCGGAATCGATATGCGGGCGCACGTAGCGCATCGGCCGCCCGCCGCACAGCGGGCGTTGCGTAAAAACATCGCGTGCCTGGCCGCATGTGTTGCGCACATCGAACGATTTCATCGATCGATATGACGGCCCGCGCGCGTTTCCGGTCCTCGACGTTCGCGGTTCGCACGATGTGTTCGCCGCAGCATAGGTACCGGACGCGATCGTGACGCACATGCCGGGCTTGCGGCAACGCACATTGCAAATCGGCCGCGCCGCGATTTGCAAACCACGGATCGACCGTTCGCCGGCACGACCGTCGTCAATAGCATCGTGATCCTCGCAGATGTACCCATAAAAACAGAGGATAGTCATGATCAAAAAATCGGTAGTCCTGGGTTTGGTTTCGATCGGTTCGGTCAGCGCGCATGCGCAGAGTTCGGTCACGTTGTACGGCGTCGTCGATGCCGGTTTCGCCTATACGAACAATCAGGGGGGCGCGAGCAACATCCAGCAGACGAGCGGCAAGCTGAGCGGCAGCCGCTGGGGCCTGAAAGGCGTGGAAGATCTCGGCGGCGGCCTGCAGGCGGTCTTCACGCTCGAAAGCGGGTTCCGGCCGAGCGATGGCGGGCTCGGCCAGGGCGGCCGCCTGTTCGGCCGCTCCGCGTACGTGGGCCTCGCCAGCAAGGGACTCGGCACGCTGACCTTCGGCCGCCAGTACGAACCGATCACCGACCTCGTCGCACAGTACTCGGGGTCCGGCTTCTGGTCGCCGGCCACGCACGTGGGCGACAACGACAACATGAACCAGAGCTTCCGGCTGAACAACGCTGTGAAGTTCCGCAGCGACACGATCGCGGGCTTCACGGCCGACCTGCTCTACGCATTCAGCAACCAGGCCAACGGCGGCGCGGGCACGGGTTTCTCGAACAACAACGCATGGGGCGCGTCGGCGAACTACGTGAACGGACCGTTGTCGGTGGGCGCCGGCTATGTGCGGTTCAATCATCCGAATGCGACGTCGAATACGAGCGGCGCGGTGGGCGGCGCGACCTCGACCACCGGCAACGACTACAGCGGTGCGTTCTTCTACGGGCTGAACGGCGGCGTGCTCAAGCAGCAGATCGGCGCGGTGGGCGCGAACTACGCACTCGGCCGTGCGACGCTCGGCTTCGCGTGGAGCCACACGCAGCTCGACTACCTCGACGGCTCGTCGCGCAAGTTCAACAACTACGACGTGAACGCTCGTTACCAGATCACGCCGGCGGCCACGCTGATCGGTGTCTACACGTTCACCGACGGGCGCGCGAGCGGCCTGCCGGGCACCAGCGGCCAGACGCTGAAGCCGCGCTGGCACCAGTTCACGCTCGGGTTCGACTACGCGCTGTCGAAACGCACCGATATCTACCTGTCCGGCATCTACCAGCTCGCAGCCGGCGACGCGAGCACGGCAACGTCGGGCGGCTATCGCAAGATCGCAGCGATCTCGAACATCGGCAGCGCGTCGTCGACGAACCGCCAGGTCGCGTTCGTCACCGGGCTACGCGTGAAGTTCTGACGGCACGCGCATCGGGCGCGGCCCAGCACGGCGCGATAAGCAAAGCGGGAATCGTTGTTTGCCGCGCCGTGCCCGGTTGCCGAGAATGTGCGTTTCCCCGCGCGCTGCCCGGCGCGCGATTCGCGTTCGACCATGACCGACTCCCGTTTCCCGCCCCGTCCACCGCGCAGCGGCCGGCGCGCCGCACTGCGCCAGCTCGCCGGCGGATGGGCGGCAGCGATGCTGCCTGCCGGCGGCGCGCTGGCGAGCCAGCCGCTCACCCCGCTCTCTCCGCTCGACGTGCCTCAATGGACACGCGAACCAGGCTCACCGCTACTGTCGCCACCCTACGGCACGCCGGGGCCGCACGAACGCGACGTGATCCGCCGCAGCGCCCGTACGCCGGCATTGCCCGGCTCCGGCTCATCGATGACGCCGCTCGCCGACCTGTTCGGCGACATCACGCCGAACGGCCTCGTCTATGAGCGTCATCACGCGGGCGTGCCCGAGATCGATGCGCAGCGTCATCGCGTCGTCGTGCACGGCCTCGTGCGCGAGCCGCGCGTGTTCACGATCGACGACCTGCTGCGCTTTCCGTCCGAATCGCGGATCCACTTCCTCGAATGCTCGGGCAACACCGGCAGCGAATGGAACGGCCCGAGCGGCCAGCCCGTCCAGTTCACGCACGGGCTGCTGTCGTGCTGCGAATGGACGGGCGTCCGGCTGTCGACGCTGCTCGACGAAACCGGCGTCGATCCGGATGCGCGCTGGCTGCTCGCCGAAGGCGCCGACGGCGCGGCGATGACGCGCAGCCTGCCGCTCGACCGGATCCTGGAGCGCGCGCTCGTCGTCTATGCGCAGAACGGCGAACGGCTGCGCCCCGAGAACGGCTATCCGGTGCGACTGATCGTGCCGGGTTTCGAAGGCAACACGAACATCAAGTGGCTGCGGCGGCTGAAGCTGGTGCACGCGCCGGAGATGACGCGCGAGGAAACGTCGAAATACACGAACCTGCTGCCTGGCGGCTGCGCACGCCAGTTCGTGTTCGAGATGGATGCGAAGTCGGTCATCACGCGGCCGTCGGCCGGCCATCGGCTCGTCGCGCACGGCTATCACCCGATCAGCGGCTACGCGTGGTCGGGACGCGGCCGGATTCGCGCGGTCGACGTCTCGACCGACGGCGGCCGCACGTGGCGGCCCGCGCGACTCGCGGGCGACGTGCGTGATCGCGCGCTGACGCGCTTCGAAGCCGACTGGATCTGGAACGGCGAGCCGGCCGACCTGCAAAGCCGCGCCACCGACGACACCGGCTATGTGCAGCCAACCCGCGAGGCGCTCGTCGCCGTGCGCGGCGTCAACTCGCAGTACCACTACAACGGCATCCAGAACTGGCGCGTCGGGGCGAACGGCGAGGTGCGCAATGCGTAAACTGCTTGCCTGCCTGCTCGCCGCATCCGTGCTCGTCCCGAGCGCGTTCGGCGCGGGCTACGGTCTCGGCCAGCCGGTCGACCGTGCCGCGCTCGCTGCGTGGGACATCGACGTCGCGCCCGACGGCAGCGGCCTGCCGTCCGGCGCGGGCACGGTCGCGCGCGGCGCTCACGTGTTCGCGGACAAATGCGCGATGTGCCACGGCGCCGGCGGCGAAGGCGGCGTCGGCGATCCGCTCGTCGGCGGCATCGGCTCGCTCGCGAGCGCCAAGCCGAAAAAGACGGTCGGCAGCTACTGGCCGTACGCGACGACGCTGTTCGACTACATCCGCCGCGCGATGCCGTACAACGCACCGCAATCGCTGAGCACGGACGAAGTCTATGCGGTCACCGCGTATGTCCTCCATCTGAACGGCATCGTGCCCGGCGATGCACGGCTCGACTCGAGCACGCTGCCACGCGTGCGGATGCCGAACCGCGAAGGTTTCGTGCCCGATCCGAGGCCCGGCACGCTATGACACTGCTCGATCCACTCGCCGCCGCACGTGCACGCCGTTGTCGCCCGGTACGTGCCCAACCCGCAAGGAAGCCATCATGAGCGACACCTCCCTCGCCGCTCCGGTCGCGCCGTCGCCGTTCGTCGACGTTCGCTCGCCGGCGGATTTCCCCGACAGCCCGGTGTCGCGCGCCCTCGCGCAGCCGCTGATGCTCGGGCTGTTCCTGCCGATCCAGGCCGGCGGCTGGAGTGCGTCGACGCTGCCGCGCACGACCGACTGGACCTTCGACTACAACGCCGACCTGGTCGCGCGCGCGGAGGCGCTCGGCTTCGATCTCGTGTTCGCGCTGTCGCAGTGGCTGCCGAAAGGCGGTTACGGCGGCGTGTTCGACGGCCACGCGCTCGACTCGTTCATGACGCTGGCCGCGTTGACCGCGCGTACCGAACGGATCATCCTCGTCGCGACGAGCCACGTGCTCTACGGGCCATGGCATCCGCTGCATTTCGCGAAGTTCACCGCGACGCTCGATCACATCTCGCGCGGACGCTGGGGCATCAATGTCGTGACCGGCCACCGCGCGATCGAGCACGAGATGTTCGGCTGGAACCGGATCGAACACGACCGGCGCTACGAAATGGCCGCCGAGTTCCTCGATGCGGTCCAGCAGTTGTGGGTGCAACCGGACAATTTCAGCTACACGCCGGCGCTGTCGAGCTGGCGGCTGGGCGGCGCATTCGTGACGCCGAAGCCGCGCTACGGCCGCCCGCTGCTGATCAACGCGACGGGCTCCGATGCGGGCATCGACTTCGCGGCACGCTATTCGGACATCGTTTTCGTCACGAGCCCGGCCGGCCCCGACGCCGAACGCGCGATCGATGCACTGCCCGCGCATACCGCGCGTGTGAAGGCGGCTGCCGCGGCGCGCGGCCGGGCGATTCGCACGCTGCTCAACCCGCTCGTGATCTGCCGCGAAACGGCGGCCGAAGCGCGTGCGTACCGCGACGCCATCGTCGCCCATGCGGATGAAGGCAGCTTTCATCGCTTCGACAGCGATGCGCATGCGTGGCGCGGCGGCTTCGACCAGCGCTCGCAGGCGGCCGCGCGCGCGATAGGCGGCAATATCTCGATCACGGGCTCGCCCGAAGAAGTCGCCGATACGATCGTGCGGTTGCACCGCGCGGGCATCGACGGCATCCAGCTGAGCTTCTACGACTTCAAGCCCGATCTCGACTTCTTCGGCGAGCGTGTGCTGCCGCTGCTGCGCGACGCCGGCTTGCGGCGCTGACGTCAGGCAGCGGATGCGGCGTGTGCTGCATCACGCGCCGTTTCGCCACGTCCGGGTCAGAACACGCGGCCTTCGGTCAGGTGCGTCGTCACGCCGTTCAGTTCGTAGTCGCCGATCACGCGCGCCTTGTGTAGCAACGGGTTGTGGCTGAAGAGCGTGCGCAGGTTGCGCCAGTGCCGGTCGAGGTTGTGTTCGCGCGCCGTCGCCGACGCGCCGCCGACTTCGAACAGCCGCTCCGCCGCATGCAGCGCCAGCTTGCTGACGATGAGCTGCGTGCGTGCGGTTGCGAGCGCGCTGTCGAGCACCAGTGCATGCGCATCGGCATCGCCGGCTTCGATCGCGTCGGCGGAACGGTCGAGCGCCCGCGCGTTTTCGCGGACGAGCGCATCGATTGCATGACTGTGCGCGGACAGCTCGCCGACGATCTGCTGGATGAAATGATCGTCGCGCGCGGTCGGCGCCGGACTGTGCAGCACCGGGCGGCCGTGCGCGAGCACGTAGTGGCGCGCATCGGCAACCACGTTGCGCACGATGCCCGCGCCCGTCGCGACGAGATGCAGCTGCCGCAGCGCGCCGCAATGGCGGCCGACGAGCGTCGAGCCGTCGCGCGCCGCTACTTCATCCGCGAACACCTGCACGTCGTCGAGCAGCAGGCTGCCGCTCGCGGTCATGCGCTGGCCCATGCCGTCCCAGTCGTCGAGCACCTGCACGCCGTCGCGCGCGACGGGAATGATCACGGCGACTGCGTCACCCTCCTCGTTCTCCACGTTGATGCGCGCGAAATCGGCAAACGCGGTGCCGGTCGAATAATATTTGCGGCCCGTCACGCGATAGTGGTCGCCGTCCCGGCGCAGCACGGTGGTGTTCTCGCCGGGCCGCGACGTGCCACGCTCGGTCGACGCGCCGCCGAAGATCGCGCCGGCCAGCGCGCGCTCGAGCTGCACGTCGTTGAACGGCGTGCGCGGCGACAGCCGCAGCGTTTCGATCTGGTCGTAGTGGATCCGCAGCGCGTGCGCGAGATTCGAATCGGCGGCGGCCAGCGTCACGATCGTGTCGAACAGGTCGACCAGCGTGCCGCCGAGGCCGCCACGTTCTACCGGAATCCGCAGCACGCCCAGCGCCGAGCGACGGAAGACTGCGAAGCCCTCGAACGGCAGTTCGCGACGCGCTTCGCGTTGCGCAGCATCCTGCCCGATCGCGTTCGCGAGATCGGGCAGCGCGGCAAGCGCGTCGCGCAACGCGTCGCGCGGATCGACGGCATCACGGGCAGTCATTCGGCAGGTCCTTGTTCGAGAAGATCGGGCGCTGCGTCTCGCGATCGCGGCATTCGCGAACCGCCGCATGCGCAGCATCGCAAAGTATAGGGACGCACTTGGCGCGCGCGAAAAGCCGATTTCAGCTTACGTTATGCATGCGCCGGGAATCGCCGCGTGCGGTTACATCAGTGCTGGATGCCCCAGCGCCGCACGGTCACGCGTTCGAGCGTGTCGAACACGAGGTTCTCGACGAGCAGGCCGATCACGATGACGGCCGCGAGGCCCGCGAACACGCGATCCGTATACAGCTCGTTGCGGTTCTGGAAGATGTACCAGCCGAGCCCGCCCTGGCCCGCGCTCGCGCCGAATACCAGCTCGGCCGCGATCAGCGTGCGCCATGCAAATGCCCAGCCGACGCGCAGGCCCGACAGGATCGACGGCAGCGCGGCCGGCACGAGAATCAGCGCGATCTGGCGCAGGCCCGTGAGGCCGTAGTTGCGCCCCGCCATCTTCAGCGTGGCCGGCACGCCGGCGAAGCCCGTATACATGCTGAGCGCGAGCGGCCACAGCACCGCATGCACGAGCACGAACAGCAAGCTGCCGGTGCCGAGCCCGAACCACAGCAGCGCGATCGGCAGCAACGCGATCGACGGCAGCGGATTGAACATCGACGTCAGCATCGCCAGCAGGTCGCGGCCGATGCGCGTCGATACCGCGAGCGATGTCAGCGCAAATGCGAAGAACACGCCCAGCGCGTAGCCGCGCAGCAACACCGACAGCGAGATGCCCGTCTTCACCAGCAGTTCGCCCGACTCGATGCCCTGCACGAACGCGGCCAGCGTCGCGCCGAAGGTCGGCACGAGCAGATCGTTCGCGACGATGCGTGCGACGATCTCCCATGCGGCAATCAGCACAAGCGCGATGACGCTGCGCCGAAACCATCCCGCGCCGACGACGCGACGCCACAGCGGGTCCGGCACCGCACGTTCGGCGTCGGGCAGCGTGTCGAGCGTGCGTTCGTATTCGGCGCGCACGGGCGGTAGCGGCGGCAATGCCGGATCGATCGTGCTCATGATGCGACTTCCTCCGTCGTCGGGGCGCTGGTCATGTCGGTATCGAACAGCAGGCGATGGATCCGCGCGACGTTGTCGCGGAAGTCGCCGGTATCGACGTTGTCGAGCGAATGCTCGTGGCTGTTGAGTTCCGCACGCACGCGGCCCGGATGCGGCGACAGCAGCAGGATGCGGTTGCCGACGACGAGCGCTTCCTCGATCGAATGCGTGACGAACAGCAGCGTGAAGCGGAACTCGTCCCACAGGCGCAGCAGTTCCTCCTGCATCTTGCGGCGCGTCAGCGCGTCGAGCGCGGCGAACGGTTCGTCCATCAGCAGCACGCGCGGCTGCATCGCCAGTGCGCGTGCGATCGCGACACGCTGCTTCATGCCGCCCGACAGCGTGTGCGGATAGGCGTCGGCGAACGCGCCCAGCCCGACCTTGTCGAGATAATGCAGCGCACGCTCCCGTGCTTCGGCACGCGACAGCTTCGCGGCGGCACGCAACGGAAACGCGACGTTCTCGACGACCGTCTTCCATGGCGGCAACTGGTCGAATTCCTGGAACACCACGACGCGGTCGGGCCCCGGCCCGCGTACCGGCTGACCGTCGAGCGCGATCGAACCCGATACGGGCTCGATGAAACCGGCAATCGCCTTCAGCAGCGTCGACTTCCCGCACCCCGACGGGCCGAGCAGCACGAAGCGATCGCTGCCATACACGTCGAAGCTCACCCGGTGGGTGGCGCGCACGATCCGCGCGCCGCTGCGGTATTCGAGGCTGACATGGTCGATGGCCAGCAGGCGTTCGCTGTGCGCGCCGGCCTGCGCGGCAGCCGCAGCGGACCGACCGGCCGCACGTGTGTCGGGCGCGGCAGGCGACGCGCCGCCGCGTGCCGCATACGGCTGCAGCCAGGTTCGGGGAGAAGTGGCGTTCACGATTGAATCTCTTGCGGGTAAAGCATCAGCATGCGGCCGGACTCCGTGCCGACCAACCATCGATTCCACATATCGAAACCGCGCCGACGCATAAGCGTCGATCGCGGCGTCGAAGCGGCGGCGCTGCTCAACTGCCGCCGGCGGTCGCGGGATCGTCGAAGAAGTAGTCGCGCCACGACTTCGGTTCGTTGCGGATCGCGCCGGTGCGATGCATGAACTGCGCGAGTGCGAGCGTGTTCTGCGGCGTGGTCTTGAATTGCACCTGCGGATTGCGCAGGATCTTCAGCAGCAGCGCGCGATCGATCTTCGATGCGTTCACGCGGATATAGGTATCGGCCGCGCGCTCGGGATCGGCCGCGATCTGCCGCGCGGCATCGGCCAGCGCGGCAACGAATGCACGATAGGTCTTCGGGTTGTCGTCGCGGAATTTCTCGGTGGCATACAACACCGTCGCAGAGCTCGGGCCGCCGAGCACGTCATAGGAATTCAGCACGATGTGCGCATTCGGATTGCCGGCGAGTTCCTGCTCCTGGAACGGCGGATTGCCGAAGTGGCCGGTAATCACGCTGCTGTTCGCCAGAATGGCAGCCGTTGCGTCCGGATGCGGAATCGCCTGCGTGAGCGCGTCGAGCTTGTCGAACTGCTTGTCGCCCCACTGCTTCGCGGCCGCGTACTGAAGCACGCGCGACTGCACCGACACACCGACCGCCGGCACCGCGATGCGGTCCTTCGCGCTCAGGTCGGCGATCGTCTTCACGTTCGGGTTGCTGCTGACGAGGTAGTACGGGAAATTGCCGAGCGACGCCACGCCCTTCACGTTCTGCCGGCCGCGCGTGCGATCCCACACGGTCAGCAGCGGCCCGACGCCCGCGCCCGCGATATCCACCGCGCCGGACAACAGCGCGTCGTTCACGGCCGCGCCGCCCGACAGCCGCACCCAGTCGACCTTGATGTCGACGCCGGCCTTGCGGCCTTCCTTTTCGATCAACTGCTGGTCGCGCGCAACGTTCAGCATCAGGTAGACGACGCCGAACTGCTCGGCGATGCGGATGCGGCCTTCCGCGTGCGCGCCTTGCGGGGCGAGTGCGCCGGCGAAGGCGAGCGCGGCGGTAAGCGTGGCCGCCAGCGCGCGACGCGCCGGCAAAAATGAAAACGACATCGGAACTCCGGTCAGGATGGGGCGGAAGATTGACGCGGTACGCGGCTCAGAAAGGCGCGTCGCCTTCGATCGTCGTGCGGTACAGCTTGCGGCGCAGGTGGTCGGGCGTGCCGGCGGCGAGATGCATCAGCGAACGGTTGTCCCAGAACACGAGATCGTGCTCGCGCCACTGGTGCCGGTACAGGTGCTCGACACGCACGCTGTGCGCGAACAGCTCATCGAGCAGCGCGCGGCTTTCGTCGTCGGGCAAGCCGACGATGCGCGTCGTGAAATGCTCGCTGACGAACAGCGCCTTGCGGCCCGTTTCCGGGTGCGTGCGCACGACCGGATGCACGACCGCGGCAACCTGCGCGATCTGCTCGGGAGACAGGTTCGGCCGCCACGGATTGCGCGCCTGTAGCTCCGCATAGCGTGCGAGATACGTATGCTCGGCGCGCCGCCCTTCTACCGCACGGCGCAGATGGGCCGGCAGCGTGTCCCATGCGAGATGCATGTTCGCGAACAGCGTGTCGCCGCCTTCGGCCGGCAGCTCCTGCGCATGCAGCAGCGAGCCGAGGCTCGGCTTCTCCTTGTACGACAGGTCGGAGTGCCAGAAATGGCCTGCGTCGCCGAGCCCGATCGGCTTGCCGTTCTCGACGACGTTCGACACGATCAGCACCTCCGGATGGCCGGCAAGCGCGAACTGGTGCAGCACGTGGATCTGCAGCGGGCCGAAGCGGCGGCTGAACGCGATGTGCTCGTCCGGCGTGATGCGCTGGTCGCGAAACACCAGCACGTGATGGTCGAGATGCGCGCGATGAATGCGCGCGAAGTCGCCGGCGTCGAGCGGTTGCGACAGGTCGAGGCCGACCACTTCGGCGCCGAGCGGCGCATCGAACGGCACGATGTCGAAGTGCTGCGCCGCGACGCGCGGCCGCGATGCGGGCGGATGCCCGGCGGTAAGCGATGCAGCGTCGCGGATGGCGGTAGTCGTCACGGTACGGCCCCTGATTCGGTCAAAACGCGAATCTACGAGTGCGCGCCGGACGGCGTCAACGAAGCGATTCCGATACGTTTATCTGCTGCGCTGATAAAGATCGCTGCTCCCGCATACGGCGCGGCAGCGGGCGACAGCGCCACATGCGAAAACGGCCGATCGCGGCGGCCGTCACGACTCCGTCGACGGATCGGGTACGTGCACGGCGCCTTCCGGATACCGGATGTCGATCAGCCCGTTCTTGTCGCGGATGCGTAGCGGCGGCACGACTTCCACGCTCGCGCGGTCGATGCCCTTGCACACGGCCAGGTTCGTGTTGGTCCGGTAGTACACGCGCTGATCGTCGACCGCGAAGGCCCAGTTCAGGAAGCGCAGGCTTCGGGCATCGATTCCCGGCAACGGCTTGCGGTAGTTCTTCCCCCACAGCACGTGGCCATCAGCGTCGATCAGCATGTCGTGAAAGACGCCGCGCGCGGTCTCGACATCGACACGCCCGGGCTTGTCCACGACCTTGCCATCGTAAAGAATCTGCGCGCCGAGCCGCGCATACCGGTACCCGAGGCTGACCACGCCGGCCGGATCGTCGATGCCGCGCTTGCGCACGCCCGCGCAGAACAGGTGCTTCGCATCCCGCGCGTACGCGCCGCCGATATGCGTCAGGCTGGCCACGTCGGCCTTGACGACGGTCAGATGGCACTGGCCGCGATCGGGATCGTAAAGGTCGCGCTCGAAGTGGTAAGCCTGCCGTGCATCGCGATACCAGTCGCCGCCCACGGATTCCAGCGTGGCGGCGTCGCCGTCGGCAATGAGCCCTTCGCCTGCGTAGTCGTAGCTGAACGCGGCGCCGGCCGCGTAGTAGCGCAGCCCCGATGCATCGACGGCAAAGTTGTCGACCAGGTGCCGGAAGCTGCCGAGATCGAAATTGTTGAGCGCGCGATACTGATGCCCGCTGCCGGTGCGCGCCCAGACACG
The DNA here is from genome assembly GCF_902499335.1 of Burkholderia lata. GTDB lineage: Bacteria > Pseudomonadota > Gammaproteobacteria > Burkholderiales > Burkholderiaceae > Burkholderia > Burkholderia lata_B. The sequence goes on from NZ_CABVQK010000003.1 coordinate 335,625, forward strand.
TTCGCCATCGCTATGAAACGGCCCGCCGAGCGGCGCGAGCGGCTCGTTGCGCGTATCGCGCCGGCGCCGCGCTTCCGCCTCCTCGCGGCGCTGCGCCTCCTCCGCGTCGTAGATTGCCTGCTGTTCCGGCGTGACCTTCGACGCCTCCTCAACCTGTTGCATGTGGCGCGCATGCAGCGACTGCACGGACGCGATGCAGTACACCGCATGCGGGACCGAGCGCAGGTACAGCGCCCAGTCCTCGTCGTCGCACCGGTAGAACCAGTGCACCGCCTCGCCGTCCCATCCGGCCGGGTCGGTGCGCGCCTGCAGCGCGGCCTTGACGTCCCGGACCTTGCCGGGCACGAGGAAGGAAAGGCTGTAGCCGGTGTCGCCGACGATGTCGAGGCTCTCATCCTCGAACAGGCGTCGCATCAGTTTCTCGAGTTCTTGTAAGGTCATGGGCTCGTGCCGGCCCGGTGACGGGCCACGGAATGAACGGAGGTGCGGCGGTCATTCTAACCATGTCGACCTGCGCCGACCCGGCCCCCTTCGGGACATTCGCGTGCCGCACCGGCCAGCCGGCGATGTCCGTCATGCGCGGCTTCGAGCCCACCCGGGACCGGAGACGAATCGTGAGTCGACGGTACCGGCTTGCAGAATTGGCGTTGTCAGGTTGCGGGCGACAACCTGGGCGCCTCGGTGCATCCGGATTCCGGTCGAGCCGTATCGCGCGGCCTGCGGGCCGAAAGCTGCCGCTCCGGCCGCATGCCCCTGCCTCCGCCGGTGCCCGTACATTCCGATGTGACCGCTCGGGCGTCAGCGGTGCGCCGCAAAAGCATCGATTCCGGTCAGCTCCGCGGACCACGCCCACAGACGCGCAGCCTCCTCCGGATCGATCGCATGCGGCCTCACGCCCGATTCCTCGTTTCCCTGCGTGAGCTCCGCGACGTCGCAATCCTCGCAGTAAACACCGCCGATCCCGGCAAGGCGCGGCGACGTTGCCGCCCACACCTGGGTTGCCGCGCCCTGTGCAGGTGTCTTGAAAGTTGGATCGATTGGCACGCCGTGCTCGTCCACCCAGCCCTGCGCCATCATCTCTTCACGTGTCAGATGACGCTGCAGCGGCGTCGCGATCTTGCCCGGATGCAGCGAACAGGCGCGGACACCGAACGGGGCGCCGAGCGCATCGAGCTGCACCGCGAACAGCGCGTTGGCGGTCTTCGACTGCCCGTACGCGAGCCATTTGTCGTAGCCATGCGCGAACTGGACGTCATCCCAGCGAATCGGTGACAGCCGGTGCCCGAGCGACGACACCGAGACCACGCGGGCACCGCCGCCATGCGCGAGCACGGGCCACAGCCCGTTGACGAGCGCGTAATGACCGAGATGATTGACGGCCATCTGCGCTTCCCGGCCGTCGCCGACGCGCGTCTCGGGGCACGCCATGATGCCCGCGCTGTTGATGACGATATCCACGTCGCGGCGCGCATCGACGAATCGCGCCGCGAATGCGGCCACGCTCGCGAGATCGGCGAGGTCGAGCGCCGCAATCTCCACACCGCCGATGCCGCGCGTTGCTTCGCGCGCGGCATCGGCGCTCCGTGCCCCGACGACGACGGTCGCACCGGCCTGCGCCAGCGCGCGCGTCGTTTCCAGGCCGAGACCCGAATGGCCGCCCGTGACGATGGCGGTCTTGCCACGCAGGTCGAGACCGGCCAGTACGTCGCTTGCCGTCGATGCGGCGCCGAATCCGGAATGAAGGGGGTGTTGCCTGCTCGTCATTGAAGGCTCCTGGAACGATGCGTGAAGCACGCGCCCGCCTGTCGGCCGCGTCACTGCACGAGGTCATTCTCCGGCGATGCCCCCGGACTGTGAATGCAATAGAATCCGGCTTTTCGTCGAGATCGTCCGGAGCTTGCACGTGGATCCCCTATCGGAAGTGCTGTCGCTGCTGGAAACGCGCAACTCGTATTTCACCGGCGTGAGAGCAGGCGGCGAGTGGGCGGTTGCCATTCCGCCGCCTGAGGGCATCAAGTTCAATGCGGTTGTCGAAGGAAGTTGCTGGCTGACCGTCGACGGCGCCGGACCGCCGATCCAGCTGCGCACGGGAGACTGCTTCCTGCTCGCATCGCCGCGGGCATTTTCGCTGGCGAGCGATCCATCGGTCACGCCGGTGCCTGCCGCCGACGTGTACCGGAACGTCGAACGCGGTATCGCGCACTATGGCGAGCCGGTAAATTGCTTTCTGATCGGTGGCCGCTTCTCGTACGAGGAAGGCATGCCGCTGCTGCTGGGCAGCCTGCCGCCCGTGGTCGTCGTGAGCGGCGACTCCGAGCAGGCGGCGGTGTTGCGCTGGGCGCTGCAGCGGCTCGCGCATGAATTCGGCAAGCCGTCGCCGGGGGCGTCGTTGATGGTTCGGCATCTCGGCCACATGATGCTGGTCGAGATCCTGCGGCGCTACGTGGACGACGGCGCGAACAGCGATGTCGGCTGGCTTGCCGGGTTCGCGGACTCCCGGGTGAGCACCGCACTGGTCGCCATTCATGCGGAGCCCGCGCGACGCTGGACGGTCGACGAACTCGCGACCTGTTGCCACGTATCACGTTCGACGTTCGCGCTGCATTTCAAGCGACGGCTGGGATTCGGGCCGCTCGAGTACGTACTGCGCTGGCGCGTCCAGCTTGCAATGCGGGAACTGCGGCGCTCGAACGCATCGATATCGGCGATCGCGCAGATGCTCGGCTACGACTCGGATAGCGCGTTCGGGCATGCGTTCAAGCGCATCGCGGGTTGCTCTCCCCGCGCCTATCGCCATGACATCGCGAGCGAGTCGGGCGGTTAGCAGGCCGTTAAGATACCTCTCGGTCGGATGCATGCCGATCCCGCGTTTCGCGACGATCACCGCGAGGCTCTCGATTTCGGTTCGATTGTCGCATTCCGGCACGTATCAATGGCGTTGAGCGTCTGAGGGCGTCCATTTCAATGCATTTCGCACCCGGCGGACGCAATGCGGCCAACGATCTCAAACCAATAAAGGAAATTATCTCGGCGGAGCCCGCAACATGACATCGACGTCGACGCGCCGTGAAAACGAGCTTCAACGCGCCAGCCGGAAATTGACGGATCGTTTGTCGCTGCGGCTTTCGTGAAGCTTGATGACAACATCAGATCGAAAATCGATCGATATTGAGAGACGGTGCAGACCGTTGGTCAACGGTCTGCACTGAGCGGATGTGCCGTCTAATTGAAAAAGGGGCGGCCCTCGGAATATGGCGCTATTGGAACAAAAGTCCGTGCCGCTGATAACTGTCAACATTGACAGGTATTGTTCCAATTTGAGTTGCTACCGAGTCGATGACAGCACCGCCTCGCCCATCTTTCCCATTTGGAAATGGGCGAATGATCTCTCACGCGTGACGCCATTTCGCCAGCGTGGTCAGTTCGCGCTCGGTGGCCGTATCATCCAGACGGCTCCAGCTATAAGACGTGCCGTGCCATCCCGGAACGGGTAGCGGGGCGGCGCATCGGATGTCCGCGAGGCCCGGCCGATAGGCCTGAAATGGCCAGAATAGCGGCATGATGCGGCGTGCTTCCATTCCTTGGCGCAATTCGGCCGGCCCGCCCGCGTCGGACACGATATCGCAGTGGAACGACCAGTCCTCTTCGTTCCAGGCGAGAAATACACTTGGCGCGCCGACGGCATCGAACATCAGCACCGCGTCCTGATTGGGGCGCCAGTAGTATTCGACGATGCCTTCCCGCGCGGCCACCTCATCGATCAGTTTGACGACCCGTGGATCCCGGTAGGTCGCCCCCGCTTCATGCAGGCTGATGTGCCCGCGGGCCGCGCAGCACTTGCGTTTCGCGTTGTCCAGCACGGCTGCCAGCTTGCGCGCCATCTCGACGTCGGTTTTCTTCAGATAGCAATCGATCAGTCCCGCGTTGAACGCGGCCACCGCCTCGCGCTCATCGGCGACGCCGGTGAGCAGGATTTTCATGCAGTTCGCGTTGCGGATGGAGGTCAGAAACTGGATGCCGTCGACCTCCGGCATCGAATAGTCCACGACCACCGCGCCCACCGCCTCGAATCGGGCGGGATCGGCGAGCGCATCCTCGCCGATCGCATTCCCGCCTGTTTTCTCCGCACCGAAATAGTCCGCAGCCATGGGTGGCAGCTCCGCGTCTCGCGACGACACGAAGTCGAGCGCCGCCTGGGGGTGCGTAAAAAAGCGATTCAGGCGTTCGTCCGGAAATGCGCCCCGCAGCGCGTGCAGGAAATCCGGATTGTCGTCGACAAACACCACGGACACGGGATAGAGCACCGGCTGCCTAACGAAGGGTTGCATACAAATCTCGATAAATCAGCAGAAAAAGATGCGGTACCGGAGACGCATTACCGCGAATAACGATCGCGCCAATTATCCAGCGAAAGTGGGACGCACATCAACTGCTCGTCATTCGCGAATTCGGCATGTTTCAACCGAACCGCTCATCGGAATTGCACTGGGAGAATCGGGCCATTCCTTCTCGTAGAAGGAATGCGCCGCTACCGCCAGTAGCGACTCAAGGAGTTATCCATGTTGACGCGAGACGCAATTCTTCAAGTCCTTTCCAACGAAACGGCACATCTGGCCGAGAAAACCTTCCACCACGTGGTCGACATTTACCTCAAGGATTCCAATGCCTTTATGAATACCTATTTCGCACGTTACTTCGAATGGCAGGGCGTGTGCCGTGAACGCTGGTTTCACGAATGCATCCACAACAACCTGCTGGCGGCCGGCGGGGCGTTCGTGACGAAGCGCGCGCATCAGGAATACGTCCAGGAGACGTTTCCGTTCCAACGTGTCGATTGCTTCCTCAATACGTTCGAGGTTCGCCAATGTTCGGCCTATCTGCTGTTTCGCTTCTACGTTGACGGACGACAGGTGTCGCTGGGGTATCAGCAGATCGTGTTTGCCGGTTCCGACAAGCGGATCCGCCGGTTTCCGCCGGGCATCATCGAGCGGGTCAAGGCGTATGAACTGATCCTGCCGTCCACCGCGAACTGAATGTGAGACCGCTTTACCCGATGCGATAGCGCCGGGGAAGCGCCGGCGGATCGCGCAATGTGTCATCCGCCGGCGAACCGGGCTCCGGCAGCCGAATCGTGAATGTGGTCCGGACGCCGGGGACGGATTCACACGTGATGGTGCCGCCGAGCGCTTCACATACGCGGCGACAAAAACTCAAGCCCATGCCGGCGCCGCGACCGTGCGACTTGGTCGAGAAGAAGGCGTCGAAGATTTGAGGGAGCACATCGGGGGCGATGCCTGGGCCCGTATCGCTGAAACGCACCACGCAGTAACCGTCGCTGCGATGAGCGTCGATCTCGATCTGCCCACGGCCGCTTGCGTGGATCGCGTACAGGGCGTTTTTCAGCAGATTGAAGATGACGAAGATCACGAGCGAGTCGGATCCGAAAAACTGGATGTCCGTATCGATCGCGTCGACCGACACGCGGTCTCGCTCACCCGGACGGAAGGGAAAGCGATCCACCGCGGCGTCGACACAGGCCCGTATCGGATAGGCCGCGAAGCTTTGGCGATCGAGGCGGTCCAGCGTAAAGGACGCCAGGGACATCTCGACCACGGTACTCGTGGTGTCGACCTGGCGCCGGATCGACGACGCGAGCGTCGATAGCCGCTCCAGCTGCCCGGGATACAAATCGTCGGCGCACAACCGGTGCTCCACCGCTAGCCGATACCCGCTCAGTAGCACCGGCAGGACGTTGCGCAGCTCGTCCGCGTGCAGGCCGATCGCCGCCAGCGGCGTGGCCACTTCGTGCGCGACCGTCGCGGCCAGGAGATACGGGCCCATCAGGCCATAGCGAACGATCGACGTCGCGAGAATCCCGAGACTGATCGCGATAAACAGCACCCCCACCGGATAGAACCCGACGCCGTAGTTCACCGCATAGTCGGTCGCCGCGAGCGAGTAGAAGCCCAGGCTGACGAGACATTGAGTGAGCAACTGCCGGACGTCTCGCGCTCTCCCCTGTCGTCTTGCCTCGATCAGGAGCCAACCGCTGCGGCCGACCAGGAGTACCGTCTGCACGACGTGCAACGGATGCAGCGGGCCTGCGTTGGGATACGGGCCAAAGAAATGCAGGCGGAATCCATCGACGACCGCATTGCTCGTGACCAGCAGCACGGCCAGCAGGGCGCAGAGTCCGTAGGATGCGAAGATGATCGGTCGCTCGTCCCGACGCGACACGATCTCCGTCACGAAATGATAGAAGGTCGTCGGCAGGAAAAGGATGAACAGATAGCCTGCCTTGACCAGCAAGTTGGCAACGTCCGCATCGGTCGTCTGGAACAGGAAGGCCCACGTTCCCTGCCAGACGAAGGTCGTCGCGCACATCAAGGCGAACGGAACGGATACCCGCGTGAAACCCTTGGTGGCCAGCACGTAGAGGCCAAACCCGAGAAACAGCGCAGATACAAACGCGGGCAAGATCGAGTACATATGCGTGAATCCACAATGTTCACTGGTCGCGCACCACTGAACTGTCTCGGCCGGTGCCGTTTGCGAGAGTAGCACGCCGCGGCAGGCGAGCGAGCACGACGGGTTCGTCCACGGGGCCGCCGCGCATCACGATTGTTGATCGCGCGGTGCCGGTGCTGGGTAGCCTAGACCAAAATGAACTTGTCACTGTTTGCAAAGCAAGGCTGTCACTTCGCCGGTCAACGTTGGCTGGAAGGCGTGAAATCCTCGTGAATTCATGAGGTTGCACGTCGCGAATTCAGGTTGTCACCGGCCGTGGTCTTGCCAAGACCAGCGTCAACTCCCGTGCGGTGCCGTTGCAGCGTTGGCAAGCCCTGTCGCGCGTTGTGCGATACCTGATTCTGAACGCGCAATCATTCCATAACGATAAGTTTTCTTATCACAATAGCTCGATTAGAGAATAAAACTCGCATTTGCGCGAACGCCCCGCATGCAACGGGGCGTCCGTCGTTCAGCGCCCGATCGGCAGCCCCGTCGGCTCGATCCAGCCCAGCTTGTAAGCGATCAGCAGCGACAGGAACAGCGTGACCGACAGCCCGACGCGTGCCGCGAGCGACCATGCCATCCGCTTGGACTTGCCGCGATCGTGATTCATGAAATACAGCGCGAAGATCAGGCTCGCGATGATCATCGCGAATGCCACGGAAACCAGCAGAGTTTTCATTGGTGATGCCCTTGAAGATCGGAATCGGCCTGAATCAGTTCGGCCAGTTTTTGCCGCTCGTCGGCAAGCCCGCCGACGCCCGACGCCGGCCAGTCCAGCGCGACGCCATTGCCCAGCGAATCGCGCACGAGCGCCTGGTAGCGACGGTCGTTGATCCGGCCGTGGTCCATCGTTTCCGAGATCTCGCGCCGGAACGGCAGCGGGAAACTCGCGTACGCGCGCGACAGCGCCGCATATTGTCTCGCATCGATCTCTTTCGACGATGGTATGACAGTCCAGACCACCACGGCCACGATGGCCGTGAACGGGATCGCCGTGTAGCGAAGAATGAACTTGATCGGGGTCATGAAACGGTGGGCAGAAGTGATCGCGAATGCGGGCGGCGCGGCCGTGCGGCAGCGAAGCCGCAGTCAGGCCGCGCCGGACGACATTGTACTGAAAGCCCCATTCGGCTAACAGAGTATGATAATGGCATTATCATGTTCGTCACATGATTCGACAGACCCGGTGCCTGAGCGCAGGCGGCGTGCCCGCCCTGCCGTCCGGCGCCGGTCTTAACGTCCGTGCCCGCGATCCGCGGCGATTGAGCGAAGCCCCTAGCCCCTATGCCAGCGCAGTACTTTCGAAACCTGACGGGAAAACACCGCAGCGCGACCGCGAACCGTCAGCTCGGGTTTTCGCTGGCGTTCGTCGCCGGCGCGGCCAATGCCGGCGGTTTCCTCGCGGTCAAGCAATACACGTCGCACATGAGCGGCATCGTGTCGGCGATCGCCGACCAGACGGCGCTCGGCGACGTGCGGCTCGCGCTGGCCGGCATCAGCTCGCTCGGGTCGTTCCTGATCGGCGCCAGCTGCTCGGCGATCCTCGTCAACTGGGGCCGCCGCCGCGGCCTGCACAGCCAGTTCGTGCTGCCGCTGCTGGTCGAGGCCGCGCTGCTGCTTCTGTTCGGGCTGCTCGGCAGCCACCTCGCGCTGTGGGAAACCTTCTTCGTGCCGGTGACCGTGACGCTGCTGTGCTTCATCATGGGGCTGCAGAACGCGACGATCACGAAGCTGTCGGGCGCGGAGATCCGCACGACGCACATGACCGGCATCGTGACCGACCTCGGCATCGAGCTCGGGAAGCTGTTCTACTGGAACCGGTCGGCGGTCGACGTCGACGCGCATGCGGTCGTCGCCAACCGCTCGAAACTGCGGATTCACGCGACGATGCTCACGTCGTTCTTCATCGGCGGCCTGGCCGGCGCGATCGGCTTCAAGCATGTCGGCTACGTGTCGACCGTGCCGCTCGCCGCGGTGCTCGTCACGCTCGCGATCGTGCCGGTGATCGACGACCTGCTCGCGTTGCTCCGCAGCAGGCGCTGAGCGCGCACCCGGGCAGCGTTTCCGGCGCGTGGGCCGCAGGCGGATCGATTATAATTTGATTAACATACCGACCACCCTCGCCCCGCAATGGAAACGAAAACCGCCCGCCTGACCGTCCTGATCGACCCCGCGAAGAAGGAAGCCTTCGAGATGCTCTGCGCGGAGCAGGATCTCACGCCTTCGCAAGTCGTGCGGCAACTGATCCGCGAGTATCTCGACCGCCACGGCGTGACGTACAAGACCAAGAGCGCACTCGGCAAGCGCGTGAAGTAAGCGCGGCCGCACAGGCCACGCCGGCGGCGCCGCTTACGTACCGATTTCCCATCGCCCGTGCGGCTGCGCACGCAGCACCAGCCGCTGCGGGTCGACATTCTCCCCTGCCTTCATGCGCCTCGCCGTGGCCGCCAGCTTGAGCTCGCCGGCCCGTGCGCACGCAAGTGCGCGTTCGAGCAGGATACGCAGCGACGGCAGCCGGCTGCCGCCCTTCCATGCGAACGCGATGAAGTTGTTGTCGTCGCCGCACGGCACCAGCGTATATGCTGCACCGAACACCGATCGCAGCTGCTCGAGGTGCTCCGGCAGCGCCGGATCGTCGTCCATGAAGTTGATTGCCAGCACGCCGGTTTCGCTGAGGCGCTCGCGGCATGCAGCGAGGAATGCAGCGCCCGTACACCGGCCCCGCATGCCGTCGGCGACGAACGCGTCGTGCAGGATCACGTCCGTCCTGACATCCCCCCTTTCCAGATGATCCGCGCCGTCAGCGCACACCACCGCGAACCGGCCGTCATCGACGGGAATCCTGAATACATCTCGCAGCGCGATCACGTCAGGGTTGATCTCGACCGCTTCGATCGCCGCGCCGGGCAGGTGCCGGTAACAGTACTTCGCCAGCGAACCGCCGCCGAGCCCGAGCATGCAGATGTGTGCAGGCTCGGGATGCAGCAGCAGAAAGCCCATCATCACGCGCGTATAGCCGAGTTCGAGCCGGCCCGGATCGCGGAGCGACATGAAGCTCTGCGTGCCGAAATGGTCGAAGTGCAGCGAAAGCGCGTGCTTCGTCTCCAGCACGAAAGGCCGGCCGTCGTTCAGCGGCGTCGCCAGGAATCTGACGAACGCATCGTAGGAAATTCGATCTTCGGCCATGGGCGGGCAGTCGATTGCAAACGGTCGATCGGGGCGTGTGTGCTCAGACTTTCTTCAGGTAGCAGGCCTTCAGCATGAAGCCGCCCATGTCGGTCTTGCAGTCGACCTCGTGATCGCCGCCGACGAGCCGGATGCTCTTGACCTTGGTGCCCATCTTCAGCGTGATCGACGAGCCCTTCACGCGCAAGTCCTTGATCAGCACGACCGAATCGCCATCCGACAGCACGTTGCCGTTGGCGTCCTTGACGACGTCGCCCGCCGGTTCGTCGCCCGTTTCGGTGCCGGCGCCTGCCGACCATTCATGGCCGCAGTCCGCGCATACGGTCAGCGTGCCGTCCGGGTAAGTGTTTTCCATCGCGCATTGCGGGCAGGCGGGGGCGGCGTTCATTGCAGCGTCCATTCAGGGAAAGTTGAGTCGTCGATAAAAATGCCGGACGCGCTGGCAGCGTCGCCCGGCGCGCCCTGGAGGCGCGCGCCGACGGATCGGCGGGCCGCCTTCGGCACACACGACATTATAATGCAATACACATATCTTGACCGCTGTATTATAATTGCCGCTTTCGCGTCGTTCGCCGGACTTGCGGCCCGTTTCACCGAGAATGCCGGCACATCCAAGCAGGATGACACCCCCGGGCCGGGCCGCCGGCTTCCCTGAGTCGTACGGGAAAGCGCGTTTCACGCGTGTCTGGCGCACTACCGGCCCGGCACCGCACACCGTTCCGACGTTCCCGTCCAGAGGCTTTCCGACATCGTGGCAACCGTTGTGTACGTTGAAATCGGCCCCGCGTGGAACCGCAATCGCGGCGGCGCCGCACGAGAAGCCGCCGTCGACGCGGCGCGCGGCTTCGAAAGCGACATCCTGCTGATCGCGAACGGGATCAGCAGCGATGCGAAGGACAGCGCCGCCGTCTCGGCGCTGCAGGTGCACGGCGGCACGTCCGCACAGGTGCTGGCCACCGGCCCCGACGAGGAGGCTGCACTGCAGGCACTGCTGCCCGTGCTGCAAGCGCGCTGACCCGCGCCACCCGATGTCACGGCATCCCGCCCACCCCGAATCCCCCTTTTCACGAGGAAGCGATGAGCGACAACTTCACGTCCAACACCCCGAACCTGTCGGCCTCCGCCATCTGGGCGCTCGAACGCCTCGCCGACGTCCGCTACGGGCGCGATGCGCCGGCGCTCGGCTGGTCGATCGCACGAGAGCTCGTCAGCGCGGGCTTCGTCAGCCATTCCGCGCACGGCCGCTCCGGCGCGTCGATCACGGCCGAGGGGCGGACCTTCCTGAAAAGCCGGAAGTAACGCGCAAACGGGCCGGCGGGCTCAGAACCTGTGCCGGATACCGACGATCGCAAGCAGTTGCGAGTTCGTACCGGCATCGACGTTGTACGACCCGATCACGGCCTGGGCCGGCCCCGCCCCATTGAAGCCGTTCGCATGCTGGTAGCCGACGGTCGTATAGAGATCGGTGCGCTTGCTCAGCAGATAGTCGGCACCGACGTTGACCTGGTGATAGCGCGCGGACGAATCGCCGCCCGACCACGTGAAGTTGTAGCCGACGATCGTCAGCAGCGACGGCAGCGCCTGCCATTGCACGAACGCGGAGCCGTTCCGGTAGCGCTCCGCCTGCACGAACGACGACGACGCGTCGGGGCGGTATTCGCTGAAGCTGAACGCCGCGCCGACCGTCACGTTGCCGATCGCATATTGCGCACCGGCGCGCGCGATCCCGATCGAACGGGCCGACGCATACGCGCGACTGACGGCGCTCTTGAAAAACGCATCGGCCGACGACGCGCCGCGCGTCGAATGGATCGCATTGCCGTTGTCGACGTGCAGATAGCCGGCCGCGACGCTTAGCGGGCCGTCGGCATAACCGACCGCCCCGGCATATGAGAGTCCCGACCCCGACGCGCCGGCCACGCCGCCCGGCGAGACCATCGCCGCGACCGTCGCGCCGCGCCACGTCGCGCTCGTCCATTTGACTGCGTTGCTGAACGTTACGCTGCTGTCGTAGTTGTCGACGTCGCCGGGCGGCGCGAAAAGCCCGCTGAACGCATCGGCCGTGATCGGCTGCACGAGATCCGTCACGGGATCGTTCTGCCTGCCGAGCGTCAACTTGCCCCACCTGTCGGATGCGATGCCGACGAACGCTTTCGAACCGAACAGCCGACCTTCGTCGAGCTGGCCGGTCGCGACGTCGAAATTGTTCTCGAGCGTGAAGATCGCGCTGATCCCGCCGCCGAGATCCTCGCTGCCGGTCAACCCCCATTCGTTCGCCGACAGCGCGCCCGACGACATCGACACGCGCGACTTCCCGCCTTCCGCGTGGTTCAGGTACGCCAGCCCCGTATCGATCGTGCCGTACAGCGTGACCGAGCCCTCCGCGCGCGCGGCGACGGAAAGTGCGGCCGCCACGGCGGCACCTGCAATCAGCATGCAATTTTTCATCGTGATTATGGATAAGTACTGCGAATCGATTTGAACGGACGCCGGCGCGATATCGGCCGTGCGCTGTGCCGGATCGCGGCATCGCGACGCTCTCGGCGCGCACGCCTGGGCACGTGGCGTGCGCGCGAGCACCAGTCACACAGGTTCGCCCGCTACGACGGGCGCGGCTCGATCAGGATGCGTCGCAGCTGAACCGGTAGCTGTCGTCGAGCTTCTTCGCCAGCACGAGCGTGCGCATGTTGAGCATGCGCGCCGCATCGCACAGCGCGCGCTGCCCGCTCGGCGTACGGTACTTGCCCGCATACTCGGCGTTCAGCACCGGCTTGTTCTTCGACGTGAACACTTTGTAGCCGCCGCACTCCTTCTGCTCGTTGCACTCCTCGTTCACCGCGAAATCGAACGACGGTTCGAGCGCCACGAGCTGATCGACGTCGTTCTTCAGCCCGACCGCCAGGTTGCGCTTGTGCGCCTCGTTCGCGATGAACACGTTGAACGCATACTGGTCGGCGTCCTGCAGCGGGAAACCCGTGTCGTTCGCGTAACCGTCGACGTTGTCGGGCTCGACACCGTCGCACCCCTTTGCCACCGCGCGATCGAGGCGGGCAGTCATGATGTCGCGCACGTTGCTCGAACGGATGTCGAGCCAGCGCTCGCCCTCCCAGTCGTCGAGCTTCTTGCCCTGGTCGGATTCCTTGAACTTCGAGAAATCGGGCCGCCAGTTCTCCGAGCTCCCCGCCGAGAAATAACAGACGACCTTGCGCCCGGCCTGCTTGAGCGCCGCGATCGTCGCCGGATCGGTATCGAACAGGTCGATGTCGTAGATCGTGACGTTGTATGACGTATTGAGCTTGCCCCTGAGCTGCCACTGCCACGTATCGGACGCGACGGGCGTCCAGTGCGCGGCGGCGCGCGCGGGCGCCGCCGCGACCGGCGGGGAAGCGGCAAAGGCGCTTGCCGACAGCGGGTCGGACGACCCGTCGCCGCAGGCCTGCAGGATCGATGCGCACAGCGCGAGCGCCGTGACACAGGAAAGGTTGCGTAAGGTCTTTTTCATCGAAGCATCTCCAGTGGAGGGATCGGGATGACGAATGGCACTGCGTGTTGAGGAACTGCAAGGTTGCTCGGCAACGGCACGGCCAAGCGGTGATACGCGGTGATGCCGGGTAACGCTCATGCGTCGAGCGGCTCGGCGCGCAGCAGCGCCGCATGCTCGAAGCGCAATGCGATCGCGTCGTGCCCGGGCGCGATGCGGCCGACCTCGCGATTGCCGTTCGCGTAGTCGACGATCCGGTACGACCGTCCAGGCTGCAGGCCTCGCAGTGCGACCTTGCCGCTCCAGCGGTCGGCGTAGAACGCGTAATGCAGCACGCCGTCCTTTTCCACGACGTGCGCCTCGGGCTTGTCGAACGCGATGTCGTACAGTTCGCCGCGATAGCGGCCCTCGGCGAGCCGATGCGCGTTGTAAACCTCGACCCAGTGCCGCCATTCCCGCTCGTGCTCGGGCGTCAGCAGGAACGAATCCTTCGGTTTCGGATCGACGGGCCACGTGAACTTCGTCGAGATGACGGCGCCGACGCCCACCGCCGACGCGAAGTCGCGGCCGCCGTCACTCAGTTCGACGTGGTCGCCCGCATACGCAGACGACGCCCCCATCAGCGCCTTCAGCGTCTTGCCCTTGTGGCGCACCTGCCAGCTCGACAACGGATCGGATGCGGGCGCCTGGTCGATGTAGCGCATGTTGTGGAACGCGTACGCGGTGCCGCACGGGCACACTTCGACGACCGCATCCGGCTTGACCGCATGCGCGGCGTCGTAGAACGTGCGGTAGAAATCCGCGAGATGCTCGACCGAATCCTCCGGCCGCGCATGGCGGTGCGCAGGGTTGAAGCACGGCGCGACGCCGTTCAGGTGCTGGCCGTCGATCTTCATCCCGTCGAAGCCCCACTCGCCGATCACCTTCTTCACGAGCGCGGCGACGTGCGCCTGCGTCTTCTCGTAGGCCGGGCACAGGTAGAAGCTGTTCCACCACGTGATCGCCTGCGGTGCGCCGTCCGCGTCGAGCAGCAGCATGTCGGTGTTGTCGTGCAGTTCGTCGCTGCCCGGCGCGACCGCGAGCGGCGCGATCCAGAGCCGCGCCTTCTGCCCGCGCGCGTGGATGTCGTCCACGAGTGCCTTCATGTCCGCGTCGCCGGCCGGGAATTTCGCGCGGTCGGGCACCCAGTCGCCGGTCCGCCGTTGCCAGCCGTCGTCGAGCACGGCCCACTTGAAGCCGAGCTCCTGCACCTTCGGCAACGTGGCGCGCACGTAGTCGAGGCTGAACTGGCGCTCGTAGCCCCACGCACACCAGATCGGCTCGTAGGCACTCGCCGGCGGCCGCGGCGAATGGAAGCCCTGCGCACCCATCATCTGCCGGTATGTGTCGAGCGCGACAAAATAATCGCCGTCGTGCAGCATCACGAACGCGGTCGGTGCCTCGAGCGTCGCGCCCGGCACGAGCGTGACCGTCTTCTCGCCGCGCAGGCCGAGCGTCACTTCGTCGCGCACGCCCTTCACCGGCAGCGACACCAGACGCGGCACGGTGTCGAGATGGCCGAGCGCGATGCCCTGGTCGCGCCGCCACACGTCGACGACCGGCGTGCCGCCGCCGTAATCCGACGCGTTCATCCCCATGAAATTGCGCTGGTCGAAACCGGCCTTCACGGGCTGCACCCAGTCGCGCCGGTCCGCATGGCTCGCGCCGGAATAGATCCAGTAACCGCCCGCGCCGGCGTCGGCCGGCAGCAGCCGGTGCGCGCCGACGTTCCATGCGCGGATGTCGGCCGCCTGCGTGCCGACGTTGCGGAACTGCGTGTCGATCAGCGCAACGCCCGGCCGCGCTTCGAGCAGCGTGACGCGTACCGTCTTCTCGAAGCCGTTCGCCGAACGCCCGACCAGCCGCAGTTGCCGCCCCGCGCCGAACCGGGTCGAGACTTCAGCGTGCGCGGCGTCGACGATCGCAAAGCGGTCGATCGTGCGCACCGGCCGCGTGTCGGGCGCAGGGCCATCCGCCGTCGGCGCCGGCGCCGGACCGATCAGTTGTTCGAGCGTCTCGCTCGCATCGAACCGGGTCAGTGTGCGCGTGCCGCCGCCGCGACGCACGGCCAGCCGGCTACGCATCGCCGGGTCGAACTCGATCACGAACCGGTCGTCACGCAGCGCGACGCGCCGCGGTTCAGCGCCGCGTGCATCGCGCACCCCGACACCAACCAGGATCGGGCTCGCCGCGCCGGCGGCCAGCCACTGCACGAACGCCCGCCGGGTGGTCATGGGTGCACCTCGCGGCGAAGCGACGCGCACCGTGCCGGCCTGCCGGCACGTCGGACTGGCGGGGGATATCGAAAGGAAAAGCAAGCGTTCATGCGGAATTCCTCGTGAAGAAGGGCCGTGCGCGACACATCTGTCTCGCGCAGATCGGCAATCTAGATCATCTTTCGATTTCTTTCGTTTGTGGTTTACACTAATAACGAAAGAAATCGAAAGCCAATAGATTGGCGGCTCCCGATGCGTGATCCTTAAATTTTTTCCCGATACGTTGTCGTGGCTGCCCGTCGAAAGCCTGCCGATTTCATCTTTCATGCCATAAAACGAAAGCATTCGACGGATTTGAACCCATTTCGAAAGACGCGACCGATGCAAAACAACTGGCTCGTTCACGCGCTCGTCACGACCCTGCTGTGGGGCGTGTGGGGTGCATTCACCGGCTTGCCCGCCGAGCAGGGCTTCCCCGATACGCTGATCTACGTGGTCTGGGCGTTCACGATGATTCCGCCAGCGCTCGTCGCGCTCGGACGTGCCGGCTGGCGCGTGCGGCACGACGGCCGGTCGCTCGCGCTCGGTCTCGCCATCGGGCTGCTCGGCGCGGGCGGGCAGATGCTGCTGTTTCGCGCGGTCGAATCGGGGCCGCCGTATCTCGTGTTCCCGATCGTGTCGCTGTCGCCGGCACTGACGATCGCGCTGTCGTTCCTGCTTTTGCGCGAGCGCACAGGCAAGCTCGGCGTGGCCGGCATCGCGCTCGCGCTGTGCTCGCTGCCGCTGTTCGATTTCCAGTCGGGCCAGGGGCCCGCCCGGTTCGGGATGTGGTTCGCGCTCGCGCTGCTGGTGCTCGTTGCATGGGGGCTGCAGGCGTATCTCATCAAGATCGCGAACACGACGATGGACGCGGAATCGATCTTCTTCTACATGGCGCTGACGGGCCTGCTCTGCGTGCCGTTCGCGCTGTGGATGACCGATTTCGGCCGCACGATCAACTACGGAATCGGCGGCCCGGGCCTCGCCGCCGCGATCCAGGTGCTGAACGCGATCGGCGCGCTGACGCTCGTGTATGCGTTCCGCTTCGGCAAGGCGATCGTCGTATCGCCGCTCGTCAACGCGGGCGCGCCGCTGCTGACGTCGGTGATCTCGATGGCCGTCACCGGCACGACGCCGACCGGCAGCAAACTGACGGGCATCGCGCTGGCGCTGCTCGCCGCGCTGCTGCTCGCGCTGCAGCCCGAAGGCGCGGCGGCAACCAACGCGGCGGGAGAATCGGCATGAACACCCTGCTCGATCTCGTCCGCCGCCACAAGCAGGCACCCCGTCACGCGCCGCACGGCGTACCCGCGGTCGGCATCCCGTCCGTATGCTCCGCGCATCCGGTCGCGATCGCCGCGGCGCTGCGCGAATGCGCAGCGCGCGAGCGCCCTGCGCTGATCGAAGCGACCTGCAACCAGGTCAACCAGGACGGCGGTTATACGGGCATGACGCCGCACGACTTCCGCCGCTACGTCTTCGACATCGCCGCACGCGAAGGCGTCAGCCCCGATGCGATCCTGCTCGGCGGCGACCATCTCGGCCCGAACGCCTGGCGCCGGCTGCCGGCCGCGCATGCGATGGGCAAGGCCGAGACGATGGTCGCGCAATACGTGGCGGCCGGCTTCCGCAAGCTGCATCTCGACTGCTCGATGTCGTGCGTGGACGATCCGTCGCCGTTGCCCGAAGCCGAGATCGCCGCACGTGCGGTGCGCCTGTGCCGCGCCGCCGAGGCGGCGTGGGCAGCCACCTCGCCGCGCGGCGAGGCGCCCGTCTACGTGATCGGCACCGAAGTACCGGTGCCCGGCGGTGCGCACGAGACACTCGACGCGCTGGCCGTCACGACGCCCGACGCAGCCGGCTCGACGCTGGCGCTGCATCGCGACGCGTTCGCACGCGCCGGTCTCGACGATGCCTGGTCGCGTGTGATCGCCATGGTCGTGCAGCCCGGTGTCGAGTTCGATCATCACAAGGTCATCGACTACGACGCCGGCAACGCGCGCGCGCTGAGCGCATTCATCGAACGCGAACCCGCGCTCGTGTTCGAAGCGCATTCGACGGACTACCAGACACCCGACAATCTCGCGCAACTCGCGCGCGATCACTTTGCGATCCTGAAGGTGGGCCCCGGCGTGACCTTCGCGATGCGCGAAACGCTGTGGGCACTCGCCGCGATCGAGCGCGAATGGCTCGGCGGCGACGCCGGCTTCATCGCGACCGTGCTCGGCGTGATGCGCAGCGAACCCGAGCACTGGCGGGACTACTACGCGGCCGGTGCGCAGCTCGAGCTCGACCTCGCATACAGCCTGAGCGACCGCATCCGCTACTACTGGGCCCATCCGGTCGTGCAGCGCGCGTGCGCCGACCTGCTCGCGCGCCTCGACGCATCGCCGCCCCCGCTCACGCTGGTCAGCCAGCATCTGCCGCGCCAGTACGAGGCCGTCCGCGAAGGGCGGCTCGGCCTGCGTGCGAGCGCACTGTTGCAAGACGGCACGGCCGCGGCCATCCGTCCGTATCTTCACGCGTGTGCCGCGTGACCGACTCTCCTCAGATCCGCCCATGGAATTTTTCGACCTCGATCCCGCCGACCTCACCCGCCGCCACGCCGCTCACACGGCCCGCGAAATCGCCCAGCAACCCGACGTCTGGCCCGACGTGCATGCCGTCGTCGACGCGCAACGCACGGCACTCGACGCGTTTCTCGCGCCGCTGCTCGCCGACCCGCGCCTGCGCATCGTCCTGACAGGCGCCGGCAGCTCGGCGTTCATCGGACAGTGCCTCGTGCCCGCGCTGCGGCATCGCTTCGGCGGCCGCGTCGAAGCAGTGGCCACCACCGACATCGTCTCGAACCCCGGCGACACGCTGCAGCCCGGCGTGCCGACGCTGCTGGTCTCGTTCGCGCGATCGGGCAACAGCCCCGAAAGCGTCGCCGCCGTCGACCTGGCGGACCGTTTCGTCGACGGCTGCCGCCATCTCGTGCTGACATGCGCGGCCGACGGCTTGCTGAACCGCCGCCTCGGCACGCATCCGCGCGCGCACGTCGTGCTGCTGCCGGAGGCCACGCACGACCAGGCGTTCGCGATGACGTCCAGTTTCAGCGGCATGTTGCTCGCCGCGGCCTGGGCGTTCGGCGTGGCCGGCATGCCGGTCGGGCCGCTGGCCGATGCTGCGCGCACGCTGCTGCGCGAACAGGCTTCGCGCATCGCCGCGCACGTGCGGCAGTTGCCCGAGCGCGTCGTGTATCTCGGCAGCGGCGCATTGCTCGGGCTCGCGCGCGAAGCCGCGCTGAAGCTGCTGGAACTGACCGACGGGCTGATCGTCGCGATGGCCGAATCGCCGCTCGGCTTCCGGCACGGCCCGAAAACCTTTCTCGACGAGCGCACGCTCGTCGTCGTGCTGCTGTCCGGCGATCCGCATACGCGCCGCTACGATCTCGACCTGCTACGCGAACTGCGGCGCGAAAACCGTGCGGCCGGCATACTATCGATCGGCGTCGCACCATCCGACGGCGCGAGCATCACCGGGACGCTGCCGCCGTCCGACGACGACCTCGTAGTGCCGCTGCCGCCCGGCCTGCCCGATCTCGCGCTCGCGCCCGTCGCGCTGATCCTCGCACAGTGCTTCGCGCTGCTTGCGTCGCTGCGGCTCGGGCTCACGCCCGACAACCCCAGCGCGTCCGGCACGGTCAACCGGGTCGTCGCCGGCGTCACCATTCATCCGTATGCAGGGCAGCCCACATGACCCCACTCTTTCTCGGCATCGACGGCGGCGGCACGAAAACCGCATTCATGGTGATCGACCAGCAAGGCCGCGTGCGTGCACGCCATGAAACGACCACGAGCTACTACCTCGAGATCGGCATGGACGCGCTGCGCACGCTGCTCGCCGACGGCGTGCTCGCGGTGCTGGCCGCAGCGAACGTCGCGCGCGACGAGATCGCGTATGCGTTCGCCGGCTTGCCCGCATACGGCGAGGACAGCCGCCTGCTGCCCGAGCTCGACGGCCTGCTCGCACCGCTGTTGGCGCGCGAGCGCTACCGGATCGGCAACGACATGGTGTGCAGTTGGGCCGGCACGCTGGCCGGCGGCGATGGCATCAGCATCGTCGCCGGCACCGGGTCGATCGCGTACGGGCAACGCGAAGGCCGCGCCGCGCGCTGCGGTGGTTGGGGCGAGATCTTCGGCGACGAGGGTTCGGCCTACTGGCTCGCGCGCGAAGGGCTCGCCGCGTTCTCACGGATGGCGGACGGCCGCACCGTGCGCGGGCCGCTGTTCGACATCGTGCGCGCGCACTTCTCGCTCGACCACGATCTCGACCTGTGTGCGGCCGTGAATTCGGGCGCCGTGCGCAGCCGCTTCGCGCAGTTGTCGCGGCTCGTGATCGACGCGGCGCGCGCGGGCGACACCGAAGCGCATACGCTGATCCTGCGCGCAACGGACGAACTCGCGCGGCTCGCGGCCGGCGTCGCGCGCGCGCTCGGCTGGCCGCCCGGTCAGCCGTTGCCCGTGTCGTATTCGGGCGGTGTGTTCAATGCGGACGCGCTCGTGCTCGATCCGCTGCGCGATGCGCTCGCCCGCTGCATGCCGCACGCGGTACTCACCGCGCCGCAGCTCGGCCCGCATGTCGGCGCGGCCGTCCACGCGGCCCGGCTGGCGGGCCGGCCCCTCGATCCGACGGCGTTGCGCGCGCTCCAGCCCGGGCAGGGGTTTTGATATCATTTCGGCTCCCTGTCTTGCCGAAATGGACATGCCCGCTCACAGAGTGCCTCCGCCGCCCGCCGTCGATCACGCACCGTTGCTCGTCGAGGAACGCCGCCGCCTGATCTGCGAGTTGGTGCGCGAACGGGAGAAAGTCACCGTCGAGGAGCTGGCCGAGCGGTTCGGCATCTCGCTCGTCACGGTGCGCAGCGACCTGAACGCGCTCGCGGCCGCCGGTGCGGTGCTGCGCACGCACGGCGGTGCGCTCGTGCTGCGCGAAAGCGACGAGGTACCGATCGCGGTCAAGCAGAAGCTCCGGCACGCGGAAAAGGTGCGGATCGCGACGGCCGCCGCCGCACTGATCGGCGACGGCGAAACGATACTGCTCGACTCGGGCAGCACGACCGAGGAAATCGCGAAGCAAATCGTCACGATGAAGCTGCAGTCGCTGAACGTGATCACGAATGCGCTGAACGTGGCCGTGCTGCTCGCGGCCGCACCGCATATCAACCTGATCATGCCCGGCGGGCAGCTTCGGCCGAACTCCTATTCGCTGTCGGGGCCGCAGGCCGTCGTCGCGCTTCAGGGGCTGTACGCGGACCGGCTGTTTCTCGGCGTCGACAGCCTCGATCCCGAGATCGGCCTGATGACGCCGCACCTGCTCGAAGCGCAGCTGAACGCGCAGATGCTGAAGATTTCACGCCAGGTCATCGCGGTTGCGGATTCATCGAAGCTGATGAAGCGCAACCTCTCCGTCATCGCAAGCGTTGAGCAGCTCGACATGCTGATCACCGATACGGGCGCCGACGCTGCCGTGGTCGACGACCTGCGTCAGCGCGGCATCGACGTGCTGACGGTCTAGCCGCCCGGCCCTCTCCCTATTCGACCCACCACGATGCCGCCCGTCTCCTCCCCGCCCGTTCTCGATACACCGCGCCTCGTCCTCGAAGGCCATCCGCTCGGCGACTTCGAAGCGCTCGCCACGATGTGGACCGAGCCGAAGGTCGTCGAGCACATCTTCAACGGCGAGCCGTCCGCACCGCGCGACTCGTGGATGCGCATGCTCGCGTATCGCGGACTGTGGCCGCTGCTGGGCTATGGCTACTGGGCGATTCGGGAAAAAGCATCGGGCCGCTATGTCGGCGATCTCGGCTTCGCCGATTTCCACCGGCTCATCGAGCCGTCGATTCGCGGCGTGCCGGAAGCCGGCTGGGCACTTGCGACGTGGGCGCACGGCAAGGGCTACGCGACCGAAGCGCTCGCGGCCGCGCTCGCGTGGCTCGACGGGCAGCAGCGGTTCGAGCGCAGCGTGTGCGTGATCGCGCCGACCAACGTTGCGTCGATCCGCGTGGCGGAGAAAGCCGGTTATGGCGAACCGATCCGGATCCGGTTCAACGACGCCGACACATTGCTGTTTTCGCGCGCGAGCCGGTAGGCTGCGATGCTGCACCGGCTATCACGGGCGCGCCGCATCGGCATGCGGCGCCGGTGCGTCATCCCCGCTCACTCCGTGACCGGCTCATAGAGACTGGTAAAGAGCCCGTTGTCCATCGGCCAACAGTTGCCACGCTCATCCAGCAATATCCAGTCGCCCGCCTGCACCGAACGCCAGCCTTCCGGCGTGGCGACCGCCCGTCCGCCGTCGCGGGTTTCCACCCGATCGTGGTCGCCATCGACGAACCACCGTGTTGCATCGACATAACTGATGCGTTTTCGAAATCGCATACCGCCACCGAAACGTTGAGACCTGACCGGCCCTTCCGAAGACCTGTCCGCGTATTGAGCATGTGCGTCGCGACGGGACGTGAAACTCACGAGAGCCACGAGGAGGATCGGGAGGCCACGGCGTCCGCCCCGGGCCACAGCGGCTGCGCGGCCAACGCGTTCGCCGCCAGACGGGTTTCATGCAACGCCTTCCGGCCCTCTGCGACGAGTGCCTCCAGCGTTTCCCGTGCGGCGGTAGAGATCCGCAAATCGGTTTCCTGCATTCTCCCGATCGCCGCGTGGACCTCGTCGGGTTGATCGGGCACAAGCGTCGTCAGGAACCTTGAACGCGCTTCCGCGGCGCGGACGGCCTCGCTCCAGTCGGCGCGGGTAACCGCGACTTCGATTGCGTTGGTGAGCACCTCGATACTGTGGACGACTTGCAACTGATCCATTTCGCATTCCTATTTGTCTGCCGTACCGCCAACAAGCTTTCGCATCGAAAGCCAGTGCCGCGTCAACACGGATCCGCACGCATACGAAGGCGGCAGTCGCGCGCCGAGTGCGGGCAACGGCGTGAATCGATCACTGCCTTCGTCTCTGCAGAGACTTCGACGACAGGACGGAAACGCGGCACGTCATGTTCCCGGCCAGTGGTGAGAATTGTAGGGAGCCATCTACGGCAGATCGTGTAATATTTCGTAATGATCTGTCGAGTAATCTTTACCTGGCCTGAATCGAATGGCGTCGCGGCGTCCACACCAGCCGATTTCCGCAAACGGATTTGCCCGAACTACGCCTGGTCGGGGTTCGCCGCCGGCCACGTGCCAGATATCGCGCTGAAGGATTTCGCCCGCTCATCGGGTCGTTCGTCGACGTTTGTTGCAGAACGGCAAAGATTTCCGCGCGGACGGGTTCGACGGACGATGCAGATTTCATCACATTCTGCCGGAATGTTTCGCAGTATCATCCGCGTCGCCTCGGCTACCACGCGTTCGGACTGGGCCTAACCGCTCGCCATTTTCCCGTTTTGCCCCCTCGTTTAGCGATGCCCATCCGAATCCTGCTCGTCGAAGACGACGTCCAACTGTCCGCGCTGATCGCAGACTATCTGCGCAAGCATCAGTACGACGTGGACACGCTGCTTGACGGCACCGACGCCGTGTCCACGATCGTCGCGCGTCGCCCCGACCTGGTGCTGCTCGACATCAATCTGCCGGGCAAGGACGGCTTCGAGATTTGCCGCGAGGCACGCATGCAGTACGACGGCATCGTCATCATGATGACGGCCCGTGACGAACAGTTCGACGAGTTGCTCGGCCTGGAATTCGGCGCGGACGACTTTCTCCACAAACCGGTCGAGCCGCGCATCCTGCTCGCGCGGATCAAGGCCCACCTGCGACGGATACGCATCCGCTCGGCCGACGTCGCACCGGCATCGCCCCATCGATTCGAGTTCGGCAAGTTTTCGATCGACCGGGCCGATCGCAAGGTTCGCCTTCCTGACGGTAGCGCGCCTCGCCTGACCTCAACCGAATTCGACCTGCTGTGGGCCCTTGCCTGCCGCGCCGGCGAGGTGGTCAGCCGGGAAGACCTGACGGTGCTGTTACGCGGGATCGAGTTCGACGGCTTCGACCGCTCGATCGACGGCCGCATCTCGAAGCTGCGCCGCAAGCTGTGTGATGACGTCACGGAGCCGAAGCGAATCAAGACGATTCGCTGCAAGGGCTATCAGTTCAGCAAGCACGCGTGGGAATGACGCGACATGCAACCGCACACCGTCACGTGCCCTTCGTCTGCTCGCCGGGCGCGGTAACGGGCGTCTCCGGATCGCGCGCAAGCCCTTGCGCGAACACCTTCAAGCCTTCGAGCAACGGCGTCAACGCGTCCCACAGCGCTTCGTCGTGCAGGAGCCGGTAGGCGCCGCGCACGCCGGGGGCGACATGCTCGTGCTGCGCCGGTTGCCACGCGGCGACGTGGTGCAGCGCGTCGGCGGCCGCGAACACGGCCTTGCCGAATTGCTCGGGCGGAATGCGCGACAGCGCCATCAGCAGCACCGCGAGATTCTGCATGCCGCTCTGCATGCCCGGCTTGTCGAGCGCATCGACGAACGTGTCGGCCAGCCGCGCGTTCGCGCTGACGACCTCGCTCGCCAAGTGCAGGAATCCATGCCGGTGCAGGCTGCCGAGCAAGTGTTCGAGCGCATCGTGTGCGCCAGGCTCCGCGTGCGGCGGCGTCGTGTCGGGGGACTGAGGTTCGGTCATCGGCTTTCTCCGGTTGGGACGCCACGTGGCCGCCGCGCTATCGCATGTTTCCCGTATGGCCGAGCGAATAGCGCCCCGGCTGCGGCCACACGGTCAGGCCGTGCGGCTCCATGCCGACGGGAATCGACCGGACCGCGCCGCTCGTGGTGTCGATCGCGTAGACGACGTCATCGAAGCGGCCCGACAACCACAGCGTCTTGCCGTCCGCGCTGACGTTGCCCATGTCGGGGCTGCCGCCGCCGGGGATCGGCCAGGTCGCGACCACCTTGCGCGTCGCGAAATCGAGCACCGATACGCTGCCCTTGCCGTGGCGCGGCCCGTGGACATGATTGGAGCCGCGATTCGCGATATAGAGCTTCGTGCCGTCGCGGCTTGGATACAGCCCGTGCGTGCCGACGCCGGTGCGGATGAATCCGGCTTTCGTGAAGCCGTCGCCATCGATGACGTATACGCCGTCTGCCATCATGTCGGCGACATAGAACACCTTGCCGTCCGGGGACACGCGGATGTCCTGCGGCATCCCCTTGCGGTCGAGTTCGAGGTAGCCGATCACCTTGCGGTTCACCAGGTCGATCTTCGCGAGCTTGCCGCCGAACTCGCACGTGAAGAGCGCATACCGGCCGTCGATCGAAAAGTCGGCATGGTTGATGCCCTTGCATTGCGGCACATCGAGGCTCGATTTCAGCGCCATCGTGTTCGGATCGCGGAAGTCGAGCCGTGCATGCGCCTCGGCCACCACGATCGCCTCCTTGCCGTCGGGCGTGAAATACATGTTGTACGGATCGTCGACGCTCACTGCCTGGCCGGGCTTGCCCGTCTTCGGGTCGATCGGCGTCAGGCTGCCGTCGGTCCGCCCTTCCGCATTGTTCGCGACCCACAGTGTCTGCAGATCCCATGCCGGCACGACGTGCTGCGGACTGCGGCCGACCGCGAACCGGTCGACGACCTTGTACGTGGCCGGGTCGATCACATAGACGTCGTTCGATCTCAGGTTCGGCACGTAGATGCGCGGCAATACGCCCGCTACCGCCGCGCTCATGCGGCCGGCCTGCGCCTCGCTGTACAGGTTGTCGGGGTTGATGACGGGCGGCATGCCGGGCACGGCCGCAACGGCGGACGCCGCGAGCGCGCCGTGAGCGCCGAAGCCGGCCAGCGCTGCCGCGATGACGATCGCGGGACAGAAGAAGCGGATGTGACGGCGAAAGCGCGGTTGCATGACGATGTCCCTGTTCGATTGAATGGAACGACGGCAAAGGCGGCGCGATGGCAAGGCTGCGTCAGCGGCCGGCGATTTCCTTTCTGATCGCGTCGACGGTACGCGACACGATTGCGTCGGTGCCCAGCCGGCCGAGTTCGACGCTCGCATGACGCGGATCGCCGCCGTAGACGCCGTCGACGGCGCCGGGCTTCGCGGCATTGCGCAGCTTGTCGACCCTGACCATGCGCGGCTCGACGGCCAGCAGCAGCGACGTATCGGCCAGCCCCGCGTGCGTGCCGATATCCGCGGCCGGCACGCCGTGCTCGCGCAGGATCTGGTCATATCCGTCGGAACTGGTGCCGTAATACGCGGCCGGCACGAACGCGCGCGCGCCCGTGCCGCCCCACGACTTGTTGAGCCGGGCGACCGACTGTCTGATGTCGTTCTGGTAGCCGCCGTGGTCGCCGAGAAACACGATGTTCGTGAAACCATGGACCCGGAAGCTGTTGGCTGCGGACTCGAGGGTCTTTTCGAAGACGTCGTCGGGCACGGTGATCGTGCCCGGGAAGCGCATGTGCGACGTCGTCGGCGCATAGCCTCCCTCGGGCACATAGGCGATGACCGGCGCGACGATCGCGTTGCCGAGACCTTCCGCGATCCGCTCGGACAGCACCCTGACCCGCGCGTTGTGCTTGCCGAGCGCCACGTACGGCCCGCTTTGCTCGGTCGCGCCGACCGGAATCAGGATGGTGGTCTTGCCGGCCCGGATGCTGTCGCGCAGTTCGGTCCAGGTCATGTCTTCGAGCTGCACCGTTCCCGGCACCTGGGCGAGCGCGGTTTGCGCGACGGTGAAAGCGAGGGCGGCGAAGATGGCGCGTGGCAGGCATTTCATCGCGGATTCTCGACGGAAGGAAAGAGACGACGCTGCGTTCCCTCGCACCATAAACGAACTCGTGCGACTTGTCGCTGACCGCGGCGCGACGATTGACGCCGAAGGTCGCGAGAAAGCCATTCGTCAGGATTCCGTCGTGCGTCGCGAAGTCTCGCGCGCCAGCACCTCGTTACCGCGATTCACGCCGCCGACACGGCGACCGCCTTGATCTCGACGATATAGCCGGGCGCGCCGCCCAGCATGTGCGCACCGACCGCCGTCCACGCCGGCTTCGGGTGCGCATCGAGGTAGCGGTCGCGCACCTGCATGAACAGCGGCAGGTCGCGCATGTCGGTATGGAAGGTCGTCAGGTCGACCACGTCGCTGAACGTTGCGCCGGCGGCTTCCAGCACGTGCTTCAGGTTCTCGAATGCCTGCACGATCTGGGCTTCACGGCCTTCGACGAGTTGCATCGCCGCATCGCGGCCAATCTGGCCGGATACGTACAGCGTATCGCCGACCTTCAGGCCGGGCGCGTAGCCGATCTTCTCGTACACCGCTTCCATTCCCGCCGGAACGATGGCTTTGCGATCACGCATGGGAGGCTCCGTGGCCGGCTTCATCGCGCCGGCCGGTTGGTTGTCGATGAAATACGTTGAACACCTGCAAGCGGCGTTGTGATGCGCCGCTCAACCCGTATCGCCGCCCGCGACCGGCAGCACCGTGCCGGTGATGTAGCTCGCGTCGTCGGACGCGAGGAACAGGATCGGCGCGATCTGTTCGTCGAGGCTGCCGTAGCGCTTGAAGAACGTCGATTCCGTGACCTGGCGCACGGCTTCGCCCATCCACGCCTGTTCCTGTTCGCTGTCGCCGGCCGCGTTGCGCGGCACGCGGCGCGGCGGCGCGCTGGTGCCGCCCGGCGCGGTGGCCACGACCCGGATGTTGTGCTCCGCGTATTCCATCGCGAGCGCCGCCGTCAGCGCATTGACGCCGCCTTTCGCCGTCGAGTACGGCACACGGCGGATGCCGCGCGTCGCGTTCGACGAGATGTTGACGATCGTGCCGCCGCCGCGCGCGAGCAGGTGCGGCAACACCGCGTGGCACGTATAGAGCGTCGGCATCAGCGAGCGGCGGATTTCCGCATCGATCTGCGCCGGCTCGAATTCGGCGAACGGGCGCATGCGAATCGCGCCGCCGACGCCGTTGATCAGGATGTCGATGCCGCCGAACGTCTGCACCGCGTGTGCGACCGCCGCATGCGCACCTTCGTACGTTTCGAGATCGGCGACGAATCCGGCCGTCTCGCAACCGGCCGCTTCGGCCGCGACCTCGGCGACGAAATCCGCGCGATCGACGAACAGCACCCTGCCGCCTTCGGCCGCCGCGCGCAGCGCGACGCCGCGGCCGATGCCCTGCGCGGCGCCCGTGACGACGATGACCTTGCCAGAGAATCGTTGCATGATCACGCCGCCTTTGCCGTGACGTTGGGGGTGAACTTCTCGTAGTGGAAGCTGTTCGGCTTCACGCCTTCGTCGTCGAAGTACTTGCGCACCGCGTCGACCATCGGCGGCGGCCCGCACAGATACACGTCGACGTCGCCGTCGTTCAGCGCATCGGCCGGGATGTGCTGCGTGACCCAGCCCTTGCGTGGATGGCTCGACGCGGCATCCGCGATGACCGTCGCGAAGCTGAAGTTCGGCAGTTTCGCCGCGTAGGCTTCGATCGCTTCGACCAGCACGAGATCGAGATCGCGCGTCACGCCGTAGATCAGATGCACCTTGTGCTGCGACCCGGTGCGCACGAGCACCTCGAGCATCGACAGGAACGGCGCGAGCCCGGTGCCGCCTGCGAGGAACAGCAGCGGCCGCTGCACGTCGCGCAGGTAGAAGCTGCCGAGCGGCCCGTGCAGTTCCAGCGTGTCGCCGGGCTGCGCCGATTCGAGCCATGTGCTCATCACGCCGCCGGGAATCTTCTTGATCAGGAAGCTGACCTTCGCGTCGGCCGGCGCCGACGAGAACGAGTACGAACGATGCTGGCCGCTCGCGGGCACGTCGATGTTCACGTACTGGCCCGGCAGGAAGACCGGCGCGGCCGCGCCGACGTCGAGTTCGAGCACGACGGCCGCATCGTTGTGCTGCTCGACCTTCGTGACCGTGGCGGCGAACCCGCTCTGGCCCGTCTTGCATGCGACCGACGACGTCGGCACCGCGATCACGCAATCGCTTTGCGGCACCATCTGGCAGGTCAGCACGAGGCCGCCGTCCTTTTCGTCTTCGGTGAGCGCGTCGTCGATGTAGTCGTCGCCGAGGTCGTAGCTGCCGCTTTCGGCGCGGCACTTGCAGGTGCCGCACACGCCGTCGGAACAATCCATCGGCAGGTTGATCTTCGCGCGGAAGGCCGCGTCGAGAACCTTCTCGCCGGCCTTGCAATCGATGAAGCGGGTTACCCCGTCCTCGAAATTCAGTGCAATCTTGTAGCTGGACATGGCGTCACCTCCACTTCCTTTCATGACAAAACAACGGGTGTCAGACGTGATAGACGTCGAGCACCTGCCGGATGTAGTCGTTCTTCAGCACGATCTTCTTGTACGAGATCAGCAGCTCATCGCCCGCACGGCGCAACGTGACGAACATCGTGCCGAAGAAGTGATCGGTCACGCGGTAGCGGTGGTTCAGCGTATGAAAGTTGTAGCGTACGTCCACCTCGCCGTCGCGTTCGGCCAGCACCTCGACATTCGTCACGTTGTGGCTGGTGCGCGGCTCGGGCGTCGATGCGCCGCTGCGCTCGGTCTTGATCCGGAACACGCGATCCTCGAGGCCGCCGCGGTCCGGGTAGTACATCAGCGAGATCTGGCTCTGGTGATCGTCGGTCGGCCGATCGTCGTCGTCCCACGCGGGCATCCAGTACGTGACGTCCTCCGTGTAGCAGGTCAGCCACTCGTCCCACTGGCGATCGTCGAGCAGGCGCGCTTCGCGATACAGCGCCGCGCAAATGGTCCGGTAATCGAAGCTCATGCTGCCACCTCCCCGCGTTCCTTCTTCAGCGCATCGCGCATCACATGCACCCAGTGTTCGTGCTGGCACACGAACAGCCCTTCATCCTCGCTGCGCTCGCCGGAAATGCGCGGGTTCAGCCCCATCTTCTTCGCGTTCTCGTCGGGCCCGTCGACCCACAGCGGCGCGCCGCGTGACAGGTCGTTCCACATCGCCGTGATGCCCGCATAGCCGGCCTGGCATGCGCGGAACTCCTCGAGGTCGTCGGCCGTACCCATGCCGGTCACGTTGAAGAAATCCTCGTACTGGCGGATCCGCACCGTGCGGTCGGTCTCGCTCTCGCCCTTCGGCGCGAAGCAGAAGATCGTGACTTCGGTCTTGTCGACGCCGAGCGGCCGCACCACGCGGATCTGCGTGCTGAACTGGTCCATCAGGAACACGTTCGGGTACACGCACAGGTTGCGCGTCTGGTTGACGATGAAGTCGGCCTGCACGTCGCCGACGCGCGCCTTGATCTCGTCACGGTGCTGGTACACCGGCCGCACTTCCGGGTTCATCGTCTGCGTCCACAGCAGGATGTGGCCGTTGTCGAACCCGTACACGCCTGCGACCGACTTGCTCCAGCTGTTCGCATCGACGGCCTTGGTGCCGTCTTCCTTGCGGCGGCCCATCGTCGCCGCGTAGTTCCAGTGCACGGTGCTGACGTGGTAGCCGTCGCAGCCGTTCTCCATCTGCATCTTCCAGTTGCCTTCGTAGATGTAGGACGAGTTGCCGCGCAGCACTTCGAGCCCGTTCGGCGCCTGGTCGACGATCTGGTCGATGATCACGCGCGCTTCGCCGAGATACTCTTCGAGCGGCAGCACGTCGGCGCTGAGGCTGCCGAACAGGAAGCCGCGATAGTTCGCGAAGCGCGCGACCTTCTTCAGGTCGTGCGTGCCGTGCGTGTTGAACTGCACCGGATACTCGGTCGTCTTCTCGTCCTTCACCTTCAGCAGCTTGCCGGTGTTCGAGAACGTCCAGCCGTGGAACGGGCACGTGAAGCTGCCCTTGTTGCCGTGCTTGCGGCGGCACAGCATCGCGCCCTTGTGCGCGCAGGCATTGATCACCGCGTGCAGCTCGCCGGTCTTGTCGCGCGTGATCACGATCGGCTGGCGGCCGATCCACGTCGTGTAGTAATCGTTGTTGGCCGGGATCTGGCTTTCGTGCGCCAGGTACACCCAGTTGCTCTCGAAGATGTGCTTCATCTCGAGCTCGTACAGCTCGGCGTTCGTGAAGATGTCGCGGCGGCAGCGGAATACGCCTGCCTCCTTGTCGTCCTGCACGGCGGTGGCGAGCAGGTGATCCAGGTCGGTGGCTTGGTCGATCGTGGCGGACATGTTGGCTCCTCCCATGCGCGTGCCGCGTCCTGCAAGCACGCTCGCATCGGTAATCGGTTGAATCTCGCGGGAACCCGGCCGGCGGCGGCGCATCCGCGCCGCGCCGGCGGGCGGTCAGGCCGTCGCGGCTGCGCGCAGGCGGTGTACGATCTGGTTGTCCTTGCCCTGTACCAGCGGCGTCAGCACGAAGTTGAACTCGATGTCCTGGTACGCATCGGCCTTCATGCCGAGCGCCGTGCCGCCGGTCTTGTCGACCACGGGCGGGATCAGCTCCTCGCGCGTCGCATACGCGAAGTCATCCCAGATTAGCGGATCGCCGTCGATGTTGAACTGCGTCGTCAACTTGCGGTGGTCGTTGCTGTCGACGAAGAAGTGCACGTGCGCCGGGCGGTTGCCGTGGCGGCCGAGGCCGTTCAGCAGCTGCTGGGTCGCGCCCTGCGGCGGGCAGCCGTACCCGACCGGCATCAGCGTGCGGAATTCGTACTTGCCGTCGGCGCCCGTCTTCACGGCACCGCGCAGGTTGAAATCGCTCTGCTTGCCGGTCGGGTCGAAGTGCGAATAGAAGCCGTGCGAGTTCGCGTGCCAGCATTCGACCAGCGCGCCCGCGATCGGCTTGCCGTCGATGCCCGTGACCGTGCCGTGGATCACGAGCGGGCCCGCGCCGTCGTCCGCGTCGAGGTCGATCTTCGACACGCCGTCGCGCACCGGTGCGCCCGCGACATACAGCGGCCCTTCGATCGTGCGCGGCGTGCCGCCGTCGAGGCCGACTGCCTTGTCCGCGGCATCCATCCGGATGTCGAGATACTTCTCGAGGCCGAGGCCGGCCGCGAGCAGCGCCGCTTCGCCGTCCTGGCCGAGCTTGTTCAGGTAGTTGACGCCGGCCCACACTTCGTCGGGCGTGATGTCGAGATCGTCGATCGCCTTGAACAGGTCGCCCAGCAGCCGCAGCACGACCTGCTGCGTGCGCGCGTTACCGCCCTTCGTGCTGTCCGCGCCCGCGTTCGACGCGGCCTTCAGCAGTTCCTGCACTTCCCGGGTATCGAAAACTTTGACGCTCATGATGGTGTCTCCACGTGTATTGGGGGGAATGACGGCCTTTGCCTGGCTCGGGTTATCGCGCGACCTTCGTCAGCCCGTCGCGAGTGAAACGCCTGACCTTGTCCTCGTCGAGTTCGATGCCGAGGCCAGGGCCGTCCGGCACGGTCAGTTCGAAGTCGCTGTAATCGAGCGGCTGCGTCAGGATCTCTTCGGTGATCAGCAGCGGGCCGAACAGTTCGGTGCCCCACTGCAGGTTCGCGAAACTCGCGAACAGGTGCGCGGACGCCACCGTGCTGAACGCGCCTTCGAGCATCGTGCCGCCGTACAGCTCGATACCGGCCGCATCCGCGATCGCGGCGACGCGCTGCGCGGCGAACAGGCCACCGCTCTGTTCGATCTTGATCGCGAACACGTCGGCACCGTGATGCTTCGCGATGTCGAATGCGCTGTCGGGGCCCTGCAGGATTTCATCGGCCATCAGCGCGACCGGGAAGCGGCGCATCAGGCGCGCCAGCGCCGCGGCCGACGCCACCGGCTGCTCGACCAGTTCGCAGCCCGCATCGGCCAGCGCCGGAATCGCGCGAGCAGCCTGCGTTTCGCTCCACGCCATGTTCACGTCGACACGCACCGATGCACGATCGCCGACGGCCTTCTTGATCTCGGCCACGTGGCGGATATCGGCCTCGGGCGCCTTCGCGCCGATCTTCAGCTTGAACACATTGTGGCGGCGCTGGTCGAGCATCCGCTCGGCCTCGGCGATGTCGGTGGCCGTGTCGCCCGATGCGAGCGTCCACGCAACCGGCAGGCGGTCACGGCGGCGGCCGCCGAGCAGTTCGCTCACCGGCACGCCGAGCCGCTTGCCGTGCGCGTCGAGCAGCGCGGTTTCGAGCGCGCTCTTCGCGAAGTGGTTGACCTTCGCGAGCTTGCCGAGGAACGCCATCAGCGTCTGGATGCGCGTCGCGTCCTTGCCGACGATTGCCGGCGCGAGATACGTGTCGATCGCCAGCTTCATCGCTTCGGGGCTTTCCGGGCCGTACGCCATCCCGGCGATCGTCGTGCCTTCGCCGAGGCCCGACACGCCGTCGCTGCAGAACACCTTCACGAGCATCAGCGTCTGGCCATACATCGTGGCCACCGACAGCTTGTGCGGGCGGATCGTCGGCAGGTCGACGAGGCGGGTTTCGATGCGTTCGATGGTGACGGAGGACATGGGGCACGCCGTGTGGGTGAAGTTCTTGAGGCGATTTATACGTCTCGGCCGAATCGAGCGTCCAATACTTTTAGGCGGCCATTTCAATACCTGACAGGTATTGAAACGCGAAAATATCGTCGAAATTCTGCGACTCACCATACCTCATATGACAGGCAATACGACCTGGAAGCCATGCTGGATCGAGGGGAGCGGCCACCCGGGATGGGGGCCGCCAAGGGCTGGCGGTGAAACGGCTGCAGCGGCGGCCGGGGCATGAAAAAGGCCGCTTCGCCGGGCCGCATCAGGGTTTTCCTGATGGGTCGCCGGCGTTGACCGGCGGGATTGGCGGCGCGCCCGATCGTCGGCAACGGTGGCAGCACAACGCCGGGCGCGCCGAACCAACGAACGAGACGCATCGCCGGAACGGTACACCGGCACGCTCGACGGGAACGCGGCTGTCCGGCATCGGGATTCCGCCCGAGCGCGGGGGACGTGCGCCGCAGCAGGCTCATCCGGCAGGCGGCCGCTTCCCTTACGGTGGCGCATGGCGGACGATCCGGCCAACGTCGGCGCCGGCCCCTTCCCGCTCGCGCGCAAGTCGAATATCCGCTGGCACCCAACAATCAAAAAGCATCTTTATTGATTGGAAAATCCCTTGAGTTAATCGATGTTTATAAAAACATGAGAAACATTTTTTAACTTCCACAAACCTCTTGCGCCGTAAAATTTTGTGACATACATTCAGCACGCCATACTAATGGAGACATCACTTAAGCCCTCGCTTCATTAAAAATAACAGCGGCCCTGATCGGGGTTAATTCACCAAACAATACCTGCGGCGCGTAATCGCGCAGGATTTTTCACGCCCATTAAATTCATTAAAAGACGGCAAACAGGAGGTTGCCAAATAGAGGAGACGTATAAAAACTTGCTCGCTTTTTCAAATTCGAACAGAAGGGGTAAAAATGTCGCGTTTACCTGATGCGAATCATTTCGGCCGTCGGCTACCGTCGATCAAGGCCGCCTATCTCGGAGCGGCCATCCTCGCCGCATGTCTCGTATCCGCCTGCGGTGGCGATGACGGCCCGGCCGCTACAACGTCTTCCGCTGCGGCGCCGGCGCCGCTACCGCCTCAAACCACGTCCGCCACCACACCGGCATCGCCGTCGCTGCCGCAACTGGCCGCCGACCAGCCCTACGTCGACAACACGGCCTACGACACGACCGCAACCGGATCGCTACCGTCCGCGACGGAAGCAGCGGCCGTGACGCACCATCGCATTACGCTCAACGGCAAGCCCCTGACCTATACGGCGACGGCGGGCCACTTGACCGTGCGCGATCCCAACACCAACGCGCCGACGGCGTCGCTCTTCTATACGGCGTACACGCTGGACGGCGCGGACGTCACCAAGCGCCCTGTCACCTTCTTCTTCAACGGCGGGCCCGGTTCATCGTCGAACTTTCTCCATATGGGTTCTTACGCGCCGATGCGGGTATTTTCCGCACAAGGCTCGACCGTCTCCGGTCCCAATGACGTCACCCTGGGAGAAAATCCGCAGACGCTGCTCGACAAGACCGATATCGTGTTCGTCGATCCGCCGGGAACGGGTTATTCGGAAGCGATCGCGCCGAAGCAGAACAAGGATTTCTGGGGCGTCGATGCGGATGAACTGGTCAATGCGGGGCTGATCTACCGCTACCTGAACATCAACAACCGCGGACAGTCGCCGTTGATGATCTACGGCGAGTCGTACGGCGGCCCGCGTGTCGGGATCATGTCGTACACGCTGCACGATACGTACGGGATCAAGCTGAGCGGCCTCCTGATGCAGGCACCCGCGTTGAATTTCTACGAAAATGCCAGTTCCAACCGCTACCCGGACGGGTCGGTTCACCCCGCACGGCGCTATCCGCTTCCTGCATTCACGATTCCCACCATTACAATGGCCGCGAAATACTGGGGGGCAATTAGCGACCCGTCACTGGTCAACCTGAGTCTCACCGATCTTTTTCAAAAGTCTGAAGATTTCGTATTCAGCGACCTGAAGAAACTCGCCAATCCGATCGGTAGCGACGGATCGATCGACACGTCCTGGCAAAGCTCGGCTGCCGCGATGACCCAGTCGCAAGCGTCGGTTCAGCCGCTCAATGCACTGCTCGGAAACGGCGTGTACGCGTCGGCAAACAATAGCTACCTCTTCAATCAGGCCGCGACAGGTTCGCCGTCCAGTTCCGCAGACCAAAGCATCACGCTGCGCATGGCCAATGCGATGGTGAGTCAAGTCGGTGCGCAGTCGTTTTATGTGACGAATTTCGGCTTTGTCGCGTCCGTTGATGCGATGGTCAACGGAAAGACGCTCGGGCTTTATGATTTACGCAAGGCGTTAACGGGAACCACGATCCCCGCATCGATCAGCAATTACCTGACTTACGATCCATCCCTTGACGACCTGTCCGCCTATACGCCGATCTTCACGTCGTATGCGTACAACACGCTCAAGTATCAAGCGGTTTCCGGATATCAAGGGCTGAATTCGGCGATCAGTTCTGCCTGGAACAAGCTCACGAGCTATCCGGATGGTTCTCGGCTCCCGTTTCCGGACGCGACCATTTTCATTGCCGACGAAATGGCGATCAATCCGAAAATGCAGGTGCTGACCGCGGCCGGGTACTACGACGGCGTGGTCCCGGCCGCCGCAATCGACTGGGACATGCAATACGTATCGGATCCGAACGGCGGCCAGATCCCGCAATCGCAAATGCAGTCCAACTACACGCGGGTGCTGTACCCGGGAGGCCATATGGCATACGCAGACGACGCCAGCCGTCAACAGATGCACGACACGCTGGTCGGCTTCTATGCGAAGGCAACCACCAGCTCCATTCCGTCGATGTCCCGGTAGCCGCACCGGCGCGCTGCCAGGAACGCGACAGCCGAGCCGATCGCATCCCGTCGCGATCGGCTCGCCGGGCGTCCTGGCAGATTACGCGTCACGACGCGCCGTCGCTGGCCGGATATCCGGCCAGCCGCCCCTCTACCCCATACCCGTCATCCGGCGCCGGCAACCGCCCGAGGACCCGCTCGACCTCCAGCGCGACCGCGATGAGCTCGCGATCGGTGCCGGCTGCCCCATCCAGTGCGAGACCGACCGGCAGCCCGGCCGCCGTCAGGCCGGCCGGGACGGTCATGCCCGGTACGCCGGCGTTGCTGCCCGGCTCGGTATTCCGGATGTAGGTCGAGAACACCGAAGCGGTCTCGCCGTTGAGGATCATCGCGTCGCCCGACGGAATCGGGCACGCGGCGGCGATCGTGGTCGGAAACACCAGCGCATCGGCACCGCTGTCGGCGAGGCACTGCCGATACGCGGCACGCGACCGCGCACGCCGGTCGAGCGCGGTGCGGTACGCCGCTTCGGCGATACCGTCCGGGCCGGTGATATGGCGGGCGATCTTCGCGACGTCCGGGCTTCCCACGTTCGCGACGATGTCATCGACCGACAGCTCGTAGCCGTTCTCGACCAGGTACGCGTGCATCGACGAACGGAATTCATACATCGCGATGACGGCCGGCTCGTCGTCGAAGAACCCCGGATAGTCGTTCAGGTCGAGGTCGACGCACTCGAATCCCGCCTGCTCCAGCTTTGCCACCGCGGCATTCGCCACCGCGTCGACATCCGGCGCGAGGCCACGCCAGAACGTCGTGCGCGGGACCGCCAGGCGCACCGGGCGCGTCGCGCTGCGCGTCGGCATCGACGTCGGCGCGCCGGTGCCGGTGCCGGTGCCCGACAGAATCGCGTCGAGCAGCGCGATGTCCTCGACCGACCGCGCGATCGGCCCGACGGTGTCGCGCGTGCGCGAAATCGGCGCCACGCCAGCCGACGGGTAGCGCCCCACGGTCGGACGGAGGCCGACGGCGCCGCACAGCGCCGCCGGAATCCGGACCGAGCCGCCGGTGTCCGTCCCGAGTGCGGCAGGCACCACGCCCGCGCCGACCAGTGCGCCCGAGCCGCTGCTGCTGCCGCCCGGGATCCGGTTGAAGTCGTACGGGTTGCGTACCGCGCCCGTCACTCGGTTGTTGCCCGATACGCCGAATGCCAGCTCGTGCAGGTTCGCCTTGCCCGCGATCAGCGCCCCGTGCGCCAGCAGCCGCGCGACGACCGGCGCGTGCTGCGGCGGCACGCGGTTGTGCAGCGCCAGCGTGCCGTTGCCGGTCGGCAGGCAGGCGGTATCGATGTTGTCCTTGATCGCGATCGGCAGGCCCAGCAGCGCGTGCGGGGTAGCCGACGTCGCGAGGTCGCGGTCGCAGCGGGCCGCTTCGGCGAGCAGCCGCGCGTCGTCGACACATGTAAAGCCGTTCAGGTAGCGCCAGCGTGCGTGCCGCTCGATCAATGCGTACGCGTAGTCGACACAGGAAAACTCCCGGCGCAGGATCGCGTTCCGGGCTTCGGTGAGCGTCAGGGTTCCCAGGGTGGGCATCGTCGTCGTTCCTCGTCACAGGGGATCGTCACAAGGTAGGACGCGCCGATTTTGACGCCCATCATCACAATGGATGACCCCGGCCGTCGGCCGCGCGGCCGGTCAAGCCAGCGCGGCCGCCAGGCTCGCGCGGTTGGCGACGCCCTTCTTCGCCATCACGCGCCGCAGGTGCGTGCGGACCGTCGGCACCCCGATGCCGAGCGTGCGCGCAACGTTCTTGTCGGTATAGCCGGCGGCGACGAGCCGCGCGACGTCGCTCTCGCGCTCGGTCAGCCCCGCGCACGCATGGCGCCGCCGCAGCAGCGCGCGCCGGAAAAACGGCTCGATGCCGTTCAACAGCAGCTTGTCGCGTTCGGTGAAATCGGGCCGCCCCTGCGCCCGCCAGATGCGCAGGTCGCCGACGTGCGTCGCGCCGTCGAACGCGTAGACGTTGATGCCGTGGTGCATGCCGTCGCGGCACAGGAAATCGTTGTAGAACTCGGTCTGCTCCAGCTCGCGCCGGCTCACCACCTCGTCGACGCAGGTCGCCACGCGGCGCGCGCACAGCTGTGACGTGACCGGATCGACATGCTGGAACCACGCTTCGTACCGGGCGATCTGCAACGGATCGACGTTGTACGAGAACCCGTTGCGCCACAGGCCGGTTCGTTCGTCGCAGTCGAACGACGCGGCGAAATCGGCACGCAGCAGCTGCGTGATCGCGGGCAGCACGACCGTCCTGACGTCGACGACCGGCCCCAGCTCTTCCAGGCGGGCGACGATGTCGCCGAACAGCCGGAGTTCCTCTGGCGTGATATCGGACGCGGAAAGGTTCATGACGGACGGTTCCTCGGCAAGCCGGTGGAGATCATCTGCATCGAGCGCTTCGACGAGGGCTTTCGCGACAAAGGCCCGAACGGCCGCGGGTGCGTCGCGATCCGCCATGTTACCCGGCTGGTCGACGCATTGCGTATCGGATACGACACCTGAACCGTTTGCCCCGGCGCACGAGGCAAGGCACACGTTTTCCCGAGGAGAACCAGGGGGGCGAACAAGGTAAACGTAAATTCCTATCATAAGCCGCGAAGTCATGAAAATTCGCGTGCTTATGCGGAGATCGGTATAAACGGCCTACCGCTTGAAGTCCCGTGCGGCAAACGCCTGGTCGAACTGCCGCGCTCGCTGCACTTCGTCGCTGTGCAGATAGGTCGACGTTGTCAGCCTTTCCCGTTTATCGCACCGTACGACGTGCTCGTTGCGGCCCCGGTCTTGCCTCCGGTCGACCCTTGGGGCGCATCCGCCAGGTGGCGGCAGACGACCCGTGGCGTCACCCGCATTTCGCGTGCGAAAGTCCTCGTGGCGACTGCCGCCACACGCCCTTTTTCACCCATGTATTTCAGCGCGCGGGTCGGCAATCGATGTACATGTCCTGCTTCGACGACAAGGGGATTCTGCGCCGGACACGGAAGTCGTCCGATCCGGTCGGTGAAGGCGGTCGCCCGAGGCGCTTCCAAATGATCGCCTCGCCACTCACTTCGCCGGGTCCCTGGCGAGAAAAGGAAGCTTGAAGTCTGATCAGCGCATGGATTCTGCCCGTGGGGATTTCGCATCTGCGCGCAGCCAACCGCGCAGAGAGGGTTCCACCCACTTCAGCGTCAGAAGGAAAATCAGCGCGATCGACAGATTGAAGATGAGATGCGCCCATGCAACGGCAATACCCGGGTTGGCTGTCAGGTTTACTGCTGCCCGTGAGAATGGCCTCAGAAACGGCAAATAGCACAGGGCACCCGCCGCGTTGAAGAGAAAGTTGCTGATCGCGGTCGCTCGGGCCACCGAGCTCATCCCGACGCCTGCGACAAGCGCCGTCGACGTGGACCCGACGTTCGAGCCGATCACGATCGGAATGGCTGCCTGCGGCGGCAGCACGCCTTGCTGAACCAGCAGAATGGCGAGCCCGGTGGTCACGCTGCTGGATTGGACCAGCGCGGTGAACACGAGGCCAGCCAGGACACCCATCCACGGCGTCTCCGCGAGAGCCAGCCATTCCCTGAATTGCGCGCGGTTCTGCAGCGGCTTGAGTTCCGTCGAAATGAGATCCAGCGCGAAGAAGATCAATCCGAAGTAGAAGACGGCCTTCCCGATAACGTTCGCCCGGGTTGGCAGCACCGAGATGAGCGCGCCGACGACGATGAACACGGGGCCGATGCCGGTGAGCTTGAAGGAGACCAACCACGCGGTCGCCGTGGTTCCCACGTTAGCGCCGAGCAGGATGCCCAAGCTGGCAGGAAAGGAGATGACGGTCGCACCGACCAGCGTCACGGCAAGCGCGGTAATTGCGCTGCTCGACTGAACGACGGCCGTCGCCAGCGCGCCGACCAGAAAGCCACGCCAACGGTTGGCCGTCACGCGCGCGAGCCATGCCTTCAGCGTTTCGCCGCCGACTGTCTGGAGTTCGCGGCTGAAGCCCTGAAGTCCGTACAGGAATAGAATCACCGCGGAAATTGCCGCAAACACGCCCTGGAATGGCGTCATTGCAAACTCCTCGCATACGGCCCGAGCATCCGGGCATTCAACCCAGGAACGTCACCATCCCGTTGCGCAGGTTGTACATCGACCCGACGATCTTGATGCTTCCCTTCCGCTCCAGATCCGACAGGATCACACTGCTGGTCCGGATCACGTCGATGGTGTGCCGGACATTCGATTGCGCCACCGCGTCGACAAATTCGGCGTTCTTGCTCGTACGCTCACCGTCGTATTGCGTGGCTTCGACAGCCGGCTTGATCGCGTCGAGCAGGTCGGTGAGATTGCCCAGATGGACGTTGTCGATCGCGCCTTTGATCGCGCCACATGCAGTGTGTCCCATCACGAGGATCACTTTTGCGCCGGCCACCACGCAGGCGAACTCCATGCTGCCAAGCATGTCCGGATTCGCGATGTTTCCTGCTACGCGAGCGTTGAACGTGTCCCCGATGCCCATGTCCAGAATGATCTCGGCGGGTGCGCGCGAGTCGATACACCCTAGGACGATAGCGGCTGGGTACTGGCCGGACGCGCTGGCGCGCTTCTGCGCCAGAAAATCGTGCGCCTTCATTTTCCCGGAGCGAAAGCGCGCGTTACCTTTCTTCATCATGTCGATGACCTGGTCGGGTGTCAGGGCGTCACGCTGCGTCCGAGTCAGGGACGCGGCGGCGGCGGCCTCGGGACGCAGTCCGATCGCGGTCAACACGCCCATCGTGCAGACGCCTGCCCCGCCTCTCAGCCACGCACGCCGCGTGCTGTCCTTCGGATGGTTTGCACAGCAGCATTCGTTGGTCGATTCCATGGCACCCCCCATCTAGCGCAATTCGACTTCATCGAGGCAAGTTCGTGCGGATGGCCGACGCAATATCGCGGCTCACCGACGCAAGCGCACGATCGTGCGCCGTGACGAGCGCGTCGTAACCCTGCCCCTGCACGGGCTCGCGTGCAACGGAGCGCCCCATCACCACATCCCGCTTCCCGGGCGGCCGGACCGCCCACTGGGCTTCGATCGTGACCGAATCACCCGGCATCGAATCGAAGCGCATCACGTCCACGCGCACGCGCCAGGCCGGCGCCGCGCCGGCTCC
Source organism: Burkholderia lata (assembly GCF_902499335.1). Taxonomy (GTDB): domain Bacteria; phylum Pseudomonadota; class Gammaproteobacteria; order Burkholderiales; family Burkholderiaceae; genus Burkholderia; species Burkholderia lata_B. The sequence continues at coordinate 376,501 of NZ_CABVQK010000003.1, forward strand.
GCTATCGAACACGGTCACCTGCGCCGAACCGAGCAGCGCGCCGAGATCGGCCGCAATGACCCGCGCGATATCCGTTTTCAGCGGCTCGGCCCAGCGCGCGAATTCGTCGATGTCCACGCGGCTGCCGGCGGCACGCGTGACGATCTGCGGACGGTCGACCAGATCCGGGACCGTGACCGGGCCGATCACGACATGGACCGGGGCGGTGTCGCCGGTGCGCGCGAGCGTCGCATCGGGGCCCAGCGCGTAGAAGCTCGCCTTCGGCGAACTGCCGCAGCCCCCCAGCCATCCGACGGCCACAACGGCGGCGATGAACACGTATGCGCGTCTCACTGAGTACCCTCCGGTTTGCCCCGCACGATCGCTTCCGGATGCCGCTCCAGGTAATCCGCGAGCGTCCGGAAGGCCGCGGCCGTGCGCGCGATCTCCCGCATCGCGTCACCGGTGTTCTGCTGCAGTTCCGAGCCCGGCTGCAGCGCGCTGTTCGCGGAATCCAGCGCGGAATGGGCGGATGCCAGCGTATCGCGCGCCTGCGGCATCACCTGGGAATCAAGCTGCTTGAGCAACAGGTTCGCGCTGGAGAGCGTCTGCTGCGCGTTCTTGCCGATCGCGTCGAGCGGAACACCATTGAGCTTCGCCACGAGACGCGTCACCGAATCCTGCAACGATTGCAACGTCCCGGGAATCGCCGGTATTTCGGGCGGGTTAACCGCCCAGTCGATGGTCGCCTTCTGCGCATCGGGAAAGAAATCGAGCGCGACATAGAGTTGCCCGGTCAGCAGGTTGCCGGTCCTCAGTTGTGCGCGCAGCCCGTGCTCCACGAGCGTGTTCGCCAGTTGTTCCGGATGCTGGGACAGGCGCCCGCCCTTCGCGCCCGTCCGGTATCGCGACGTGAAGCGCTCCGGATACAGGTTGATTTCGACGGGAATGCTGAATTTGCGGGTTTCGCGATCGAAGCGCGTATAGATGCCGGTCACCTCGCCGACCGCCACGCCGCGGAAATCGACCGGCGCGCCGACCGTCAGGCCGCGCACAGAATCGGTGAAGTTCACCAGGTACTTCTCGACGATGGTGTCGTGACGCTTCATCGCCTCCGCGCGGTCGCGGTACAGCGCGAACTGCATGTCGGTCGGCGCCGCCGCCTGCGCGAGCGGCTCGCCGGGCGTCTCGAACGCGATGCCGCCGATCATGATCGACACCAGCGACTGCGTTTCGACGCGCACGCCGGCGGGATCCAGCGCAACGTCGATGCCGCTCGCGTGCCAGAACCGCGAATCCGTATTCACGAACCGGTCATAGGGCGCATTGACGAATGCGTGCACCGTCACGCCCTTGCCGTCCGGATCGAGCGCGTACGAGACGATCTGCCCGACCTGCAGCCGCCGGAAAAAGACCGGCGTGCCGACGTCGATCGAACCCATGTCCGCGCCTTTCAGGACGAACGTCCGGCCCGGCTCGTCGCTCGTGAACACCGGCGGCGTCTCGAGGCCGGCGAAGTCGCGGCGCGCCGCCTTCGCGTCGCCGACATCCGTGCCGATGAACGAGCCGGACAACAGCGTGCCGAGGCCGGATACCGTCCCGCCTGAAATGCGCGGGCGCACGACCCAGAAACGCGTGTTGTCGACCAGCAGCGACGTGGCGTCCTTGGTGATGTCTGCCGTCGCCAGCACGCGCTTGTGGTCGCCGGACAGCACTACCGACCTGACCACGCCGATATCGACGTTCTTGAACTTGATCTTCGTCTTGCCCGCTTCGAGCCCTTCGCCGGTCTTGAAGCTGATCGTGATCGTCGGGCCCTGCTCGATGACCGCCTTCACGGCCAGCCACCCGCCGATCAGCACGGCGACGATCGGCACGAGCCACACGAGCTGCACGCGCCAGCGCGAACGCGTGCTGACGAGGGCTTCGGGGATGTCAGGCTTCTGTTCGGGGCCGCCCATGATCCTGCTCCGCAGTGTCCCAGATCAGGCGCGGGTCGAACGTCATCGCCGCAAACATCGTCAGGACGACCACCGCGCCGAACGCAATTGCCGCCGGACCGGCCTTGATCGTCGCCAGCGCCTGGAACTGCACCAGCGCGACGAGCATCGTGATCACGTAGATGTCGAGCATCGACCAGCGCCCGACGAATTCGACCATCCGGTAGATGCGCGCACGCTGCTCCGGCAGCCAGCGCGAATGCCGTTGCGCCGCGAACGCGAGATACGCGAGCGCGAGAATCTTGAGCATCGGTACGGCGATGCTCGCGATGAACACCACGAGCGCGAGCGGCCACGATCCGGAGACCCACAAATAGACGACGCCGCTCATGATCGTGTCCGTCTGCGCACCGAACAGCGAACTCGTATACATCACCGGCAGCACGTTCGCCGGGACGTACAGCACGATGGCGGCGATCAAGAGCGCCCACGTGCGCGACACGCTCGCCGGCTTGCGGACATGCAGCGCGGCTCCGCAGCGCGGGCAGGCCAGATCGTGCGCATCGCCCGGCACCTTCGCGAGCAGCCCGCAATCGTGGCACAGCACGAGGCCGCATTCGGCCGCCGTGACGATGCCCGTTGGGTGCTGCGCGTGCATCTCGCCTTCGACTTCGACCTCGGCCTCACCTTCGCTCTCGCCATCACCGCCGCCTGCCGCGCCTTGCGCCGCTTCGATGCGCGCCCACAGTTCGCGCGCATCGAAGGCCGCGCGGGCGGCCGCCAGCACCAGCATCAACGCGCCGAACGAATACAGCGCGACCCCAGTCACGACGCTCGCGATATGGGCAAGCTTCACCAGCGCCACCAGCAGGCCGAGGATCAGCACCTCCGTCATCCCCCACGGCTCGGCAAGGTGACACATGCGAAACACGAGCGCCGCGCGCGCGGGCACGCGCTTTGTCCGCAGCGGCAACAGCAGCCAGAGCATGCCGGCGATCTGCACGACCGGCATCAGGATCGTGGTGGCGAACACGAGTCCGGCGAGCGGCCACATCCCGTCCTCGTACAGCACGCGCACGGCGCCCGCCAGCGTCGTCTCGACGAGCGTGCCGCTGACCGACAGGCCAACGATCGGATACAGGTTGGAGACAATGAACAGCACGATGGACGCAACGGTGAACGCCAGCGCACGTTCGAGGCTGTCCGTGCGGTTCCGGTAGAGCTGCGCGTGGCAGCGCCTGCAGCGCAGCGTGCCGCCGGGCGGCACCGGCACGTCGCGCTGGAGCAGGTCGCACTCGTGGCAGGCGACGAGACAGGTGCGCCTCATTGCGGTACCCCGGCGCCCGGCTCGGCGGCGACAGGTTGGCCGGCGGCGGGCGGCGGCACGGTCATCCGTTCGGCCGTGACGACCCAGCCCCCGCCCATCGCGAGATACAGGCTGACGAGCGTGGTCAGCGTCGTGCTCCGCGTCTGCGTGTACGACAGTTCCGCGTTGAACAGCGTGCGCTCCGCGTCGAGCACTTCGATGTAGCTCGTATAGCCGCCCTCGTAGCGCATCCGCGCAAGATGCTCGTACGTGCGCAGCGCATCGAGCTGCCGGCTCTGCGTCTCCAGCTGTTCGCGCGATTTCTGCAGTGCGATCAGTGCATCCTCGACCTGCTGGAATGCAACCTCGATCGCCTTCTGGTACGTATAGAGCGCTTCCTGCTGCCGCGCCTCGGCCTGACGGACCTGCCCGGCGATGTTGCCGCCCGTGAAGATCGGCTGCGTCACCGAGCCGGCGAACGACCACACGCGCGCGGGCCCGGTGAAGAGATTCGAGAACCGCGAACTGACCGAGCCGAACAGCCCGGTCATCGAGATCGACGGGAAGTACAGCGCGCGCGCCGCGCCGATCAGCGCATTCTGCGCAATCAGATTCTGCTCGGCCTGCCGCAGGTCCGGCCGGCGTTCCAGCAGGTCGGACGGCAGCCCCGCGGGCACCGCCGGCGTCTCGAGCGCGTCTAGCTCGCGGCCGCGCATTATCGGGCCGGGATTGCGGCCGAGCAGCACGGACAGCGCATGCTCCTGCTGCGCGATCTGCGCTTCGAACTGCGGGATGGTCGCCACTGTCGCCTCGTACTCCGACTGGCTCTGCGAGAGCTCCATCTGCGACACCTCACCGCCGTTGAAGCGCGCGGTGAACACCCTGACCGAATCGGCGCGGCTCACCGTCGTCGCTTTCGCGATCTCCAGCTGGCGATCGAGGCTGCGCAGCGTGACGTAGGACGATGCGACCGACGCCACCAGCGTGAGGATGGTCGCGCGGCGCGCCTCCTCGCTCGCGTGCAGGTTCGCACGTGCGGCCTCGGTCTGCCGCCGGACCTTGCCGAACAGGTCGATGTCCCACGACGCGGACAGGCTCGCCTGGAACTGGTTGGAGACCGGCGGCACCGCGCCCGGCAGCGGGATCGGACCGCTTTGCGACGAGCGCTGGCGCGACGCGTCGAAGCCCGCGCCGACCTGCGGGAACAGCGCCGAGCGGGTCGACACGAACTGGCCGAGGAACTCGTCGACGCGCGCCGACGCCATCTTGACGTCGCGGTTTTCCGCGAGCGCGGTCGCGATCAGCGCGTTCAGCGCCGGATCCTGGAACTGCTCCCACCACGCGGTATTGGCGACATCCGCCGTCTCCGCGGATTGGAAGCGGTATGTCGCCGGCGCGTCCACTTTCGGCCGCACGTAGTCGGGGCCGAGCAGGCACCCGCTCAACCCCGCCAGCAGGACCGGCGCACCGAGGCGCCACAGTGCAGCGCGGCGCATGTCAGTCGTCCTTGCGCCGCTCGGACGGCGCAGCGTGCGGCGAGCCGGGCCCCGACTCGGAGGAAGGCGGCAGGGCCTGGCCGCGCGAGCGCGACGACATCGCTTCGAGCAGATAGTAGAACATCGGGATGAAGAACACCGCGATCGCTGTCGCGCCGAGCATTCCGCCGATCACGCCGGTGCCGATCGAGTGGCGGCTGTTCGCCGACGCGCCGAGCGCGATCGCGAGCGGCACGACGCCGAGGATGAACGCCAGCGAGGTCATGATGATCGGCCGCAGGCGCTCCTCCGACGCCGTGAGCGCCGCGTCGAACGGCGACGCGCCCGCGTCGCGGTTGATCACCGCGAATTCGAAGATCAGGATCGCGTTCTTCGCCGCCAGCGCCACCAGCATGGTCAAGCCGATCTGGAAGTAGACGTCGTTGTTGAGCCCGCGCAGCATGATCGCGACGAGCGCACCGAATATCGCGAACGGTACGGCCATCAGCACGCCGAACGGCAGCGACCATTTCTCGTATTGCGCCGCGAGGATCAGGAACACCATGATCAGGCCGAAGACGAACACGTTGCCGGACGTGCCGCCCGACTTGCGCGCTTCGTACGCCTCGCCGCTCCACGCAACGTCGTAGCCGGGCGGCATCCGTGCGGCAACCTGCTCCAGCGCGGCGATCACCTGTCCCGAGCTGTAGCCCGGCGCCGCGTTGGCAGTGATCTTGACCGCGGGGAAATTGTTGAAGCGCGTGATCAGGTCGGGGCCGGTCACGTACCGGTAGTTCACCACCGACTTGAGCGGCACCATGTTTCCTTTCGTGCTGCGCACGAAGATCTGGTCGAGGTCTCGCGGCTTGAGCCGGTAGGACGGCTCGGCCTGCAGGATGACCTGCCAGAGCCGGCTCGAGCGGTTGAACTGCGACACATAGAGCGAGCCGAACATCGTCTGCATCGCGCTGTACACGTCCTGCACCGGCACGCCGAGCGTCTCGGACTTGTCGCGATCCACGTCGACCAGCAACTGCTGCGACGATGCATTGAAGGTCGACGTCACGCCCGCCAGCTCGGGCTGCGCCTTCGCGTTGCGCACGAACTCGTCCACGACGCCGGCGAGCTGCGAGATCGATGTATCTCCCTTGCTCTGCACCCAGACCTCGGTGCCGCCCGTCGTGCCCAGCCCCGGAATGGACGGCGGGTTGACCGGAATGATGATCCCCTCCCTGACCCGCGACAGTGCCTCGTACGCGTTGATCAGCACCGCACGCGCATTCTGTGTCTTGATGTTCGCGAACTTGTAGCGCTCGTCGAAGCCCTTCAGGCCGACGAAGAAGGTGCCGGCGTTGTTCTTGTTCTGGCTGTCGAGCAGGCTGAAGCCGTCAACGGTCGTTACGCTGTCCACCGCCGGCTGTTTCATGAAGTAGTCGGCGACCTGCTGCGACACGTCGCCGGTCCGATCGAGGCTCGCCGCATCCGGCATGATGACCGCGCCGAGAAGGTAGCCCTGGTCTTCCGGCGGCAGGAACGCGCCGGGCACCACCCGGAACATCACCACCGTCAGCGCGATCATGCCGCCGAACAGCACGAGCGCGATGACGAAGCGCTTGATGACGAACCGGACCGCGCGCGTGTAATGCGCGGTCATCCGCGCGAACACGCTCTCGAACCATCGGAAGAAGCCCTTCTTCTCGTGGTGCCCGCTCTTGAGCAACAGCGCGGCAAGCGCCGGCGACAAGGTCAGCGCGACGATGCCGGAGATCACCACGGAAATCGCGATCGTGATCGCGAACTGCTTGTACAGCTGCCCCGTGATGCCGCCGAGGAACGCGACCGGGACGAACACCGCGCACAGCACCAGCACGATCGCCACGACCGGCCCGGCAACCTCGTCCATCGCCCGCTTCGCGGCTGCCTTCGGATCGAGCTTGTGCACGGCCATGTTGCGCTCGACGTTCTCGATCACCACGATCGCGTCGTCGACCACGATGCCGATCGCGAGCACCATGCCGAACAGCGTCAGCATGTTGACCGAGAAGCCGAGCACCGCCATCCCCATCGCCGTGCCGAGAATCGACACCGGCACGGCCAGCACCGGAATGATGGTCGCGCGCAGGCTTTGCAGGAACACGAATACGACGATCACCACCAGCACCAGCGCTTCGAAGAACGTGTGCACGACGTCGTTGATCGACGCGCGCGTGAACTCCGTCGTGTCCATCGCGATCCGGTAGTCGAGCCCTTCCGGGAACGATTTCTTCATCTCGGCGAGCGTCGCGCGGACATCCTTCGACACATTGAGCGCATTCGCGCCCGGCTGCTGGTACACCGCGATGATCGTGGCTGGCTTGCCCTGGAAGCGGCTGCGGATCGAGTAATCCTTCTGCCCGAGCTCCGCGCGCCCGATGTCCTTGAGCCGGACGATCGCCGTACCCTGGCTCGCGGCGCGGATGATGATGTTGTCGAAGTCGGACGGCTCGGCGAGGCGGCCCGGGGTCGTCACCGCGAACGATTGTTCGACCGGGCCGCCCGTCGGCGCCTGGCCGAGCCGCCCGACAGCGAACTGCTGGTTCTGGTTGGCGACCGCCCGCTGGACGTCGGCCGCCGTGATGCCGAGCTGTGCCATGCGATCCGGCTTCAGCCAGATCCGCATCGCGTAATCGGGCGTGCCGAAGATGCTCGCCTGGTTGGCGCCGCCGATGCGCTTGATCGCATCGAGCACGTAGATGTTTGCGTAGTTCGCGATGTAGGTCGCGTCGTAGCGGTCCTGTGGCGAGTAGATCGCAATCACCATCATGAACGCGGACGACTTCTTCTGGATCTGCACGCCCTGCGCCTGGACCGACTGCGGCAATTGCGGCAGCGCCAGGTTCACGCGGTTCTGCACGTCGACCTGCGCGAGCTCCGGGTTGGTGCCGATCTCGAAGTATGCGTTGATCGTCAGGCTGCCGGTCGATGAACTCGACGACTCCATGTAGATCATGTTGTCCGCGCCATTGACCTGCTGCTCGATCGGTGCGGCCACGTTGTTGGCCACGACGTCGGCGCTGGCGCCCGGATAGGACGCGGCAATCGTGATCTGAGGCGGCGTGACGTCCGGGTACTGCGCAACCGGCAGCGCGAGCATCGTCAGCGCACCGCCGAGCGTGATGACGATCGAGATAACGGACGCGAAGATCGGTCGGTCGATGCAGTAGTGGGAGATGCTCATCTGGCCGCTCCGTCATTGCGTCGCCGCGCTGCCCGATCCGTTTGCCGATGACGACTGTGCCGCCGGCGCCGACACGATCGAAAGCGGCGTGTCGGGCGCGACGCGGATCGCGCCGTCAACGACGACACGCTCGCCGGCCTTGAGCCCGTCGGTGATGAACCAGTCGTCGCCGTGCCACTCGCCGACTTCGACGACGCGCTGATGCGCCTTCGATGCATTGTCGACCACCCACACGAAATGGCTCCTCGCACCCTGCAGCACCGCGCGCTGCGGCACGAGCACCGCCGCGGGACGCGTCGCGCCCGACACGCGCGCGCGCACGAACTGCCCGGGCCGCAACGTACCCTTCGGGTTTTCGAACACCGCGCGCACGAGGAACGTACCGGTTTCGGTGCTGAACGCCGGGTTCGCGAAGTTGATTCGCCCGCGCTCCGGGAACTCGGAGCCGTCCGCGAGCACGAGGGTCACGACGAACTCGTCGCTCTGCGGAAAGCGCAGCTTCCCGCGCGAGATTTCGTCGCGGTACTTGAGCAGCTCGTTTTCCGAAATGCTGAAGTTCACCCACATTGGATCGAGCTGATACACATAGGTGAGCAGCCCGTTGGCCGTGGCCGTCACGTAGCTGCCGTCCTGCTGCCGGGCGAAGCTCGACAGCCCGGTGATCGGCGACTTGATCGTCGTGTAGCCGAGATTGAGCTGCGCGGTCTGCACCTGCCCCTGTGCGGCGATCACCGCGGCTTCCGCCTGCTGCGCGTTGCCCACCGCGTCGTCGAGATCCTTCTTGCTCAATGCGTTCTGCGCGGCGAGCGGCCTCACCCTGGCCAGGTTCTCCTTCGCGACGTTGAGCCGCGCCTGCTGCTGCGCCAACTGGCCCTTCGCCGTCTGGAGCGTCGCCTCGAACGGCTTGTGGTCCATCAGGAACAGCGTCTCGCCGGCCTTCACCATCTGGCCTTCCACATAGGTGCGCTTGTCGAGAAAGCCGTCCACGCGCGCGCGTATCTCGACTTCGTGCGAGCTCTGCGTCTGCGCGGTGAATTCGAAATCGACCGGCGTGTCGCGCTGCGCGACCGTGACGACCGTCACCTGAGGCGCGCCGAGCGCCGGGGCGCCCGCCGGCTTCTTGCATCCCGCGCACACCACGAGGGCCACGATCAGCGGCATCGAACAGAGAACGGATACGGGCTTCATGAGCTGATCCCCGATCGCTACTTCGCCATGCAGTTGCCGAACACCACGACGGCATCGTCGCGATTGACGAGCGTCGCGGTCATCGTCCCGTCGCGCGTGTCGAGCACCAGCGTCCACGCGTAGCCGAGTTCGGTGCCCTGCATGGCGATCTGGGTGGGCGCCTTCTCCATGAACTGGATCGGCGAGCTCCGCGCGGGCCCTGCAATCGTCTTCTTCGCGAAGTCGATCGTCAGAAATCGCGGCGCGCCGAGATCTGCCGGCAACGCACGCGCGCACGGGAGGCCCGGGTCGCATGCGTGCGCGTCGATCGTCGCGCACAGCAACGGTTTGCTGCCGTCGAAATCGCTTGCCGAGGCGCCCGCGCAAACCAGCATGGAGAGCGCCGCCAGCGCCGCAAACCGAAGCTTCTTCATGGCTGCATCCTCCACTCGGCTCCGATGCTATTGGCTCGTGTAGCCGCGCCCGGTCATGCAGGCCGTTACCGCGCGCGTGAACGTCGAGAGCTGGCTCGCGGTGCTGCCCTGCATGCTCTGCTGCTGATAGGCCGCCGCCTCTTCCCGACGATGCCGGCGCATCATGCCGCCCGCCGTGCCGGTGATCGCGCCGATCGCCGCGCCCTTGCCCGCGTCGCCGGCGATCGCGCCAATCGCGGCACCCGCCGCGGCGCCGCCCGCCGCCCCTCGGAGCATGCCGCCCTGCGGCGGCGGAGCCGGCGCGTACGCGTTGCGCTGCGCGAGCGCGACCGGGTCGACGCCCGTGGTCTGCTTCGCCCACACCTGGCATTCCGCCGTGTCGGTCTGCTGCTTCTGCGGGCTCTGGCCCTTGGCTGGGTAGTAGATCGGCTGCGGCTGCGCGGATACCGTGCCGGCGATCGTCAATGCGACAACGCCGGCTGTCGCGCACGTGAACCGCCAGGCGCGGACGGCACGTGCATGCGCGCCCTGCGGTGTCCCTTTCGCTCGCTGTCGTGCGGATGCCATCTCCGGCCTCGCTTCCGTCCGATCATTCCGTCGACCTGCCCTTCGTCGCGCGCGCGTGCATCGCGCCATCACGACGAATGACATGCCGTCATCGCCGATTGAGGCGGGTAATCTTCGATCCCCTGAGGCCGATCCCGGCCATCAGCCCTTTCTGATCGAAGATGAACGCATAAATGTCGGATTGAAGCGTCGCCGTCGTCAGGTTCTTCGCGGCGCCCGCATCCCCGATCACCACCGTCGGCGCCATGCCGACCTCGAATCCGGAGCTCGTCTTCAGGTTGTCGAGCGCCTTGTCCGACATGAACATCATCACGTAGCCATAGGTTTGCACACCGGCCTGGAGACCATAGGTCACCGAGGTCGTTGCGTAGTAGCCCGTGACCTTGCCGTTCTCGATCAGCTCCCCGGTGCCATGCGACGCGCCCGCGATGAACCCGGCACGCACCACGCTCGGAAACACCAGGATGCCCTTGGCCTTCTGCGCCACGTCCTTGGCCTGCGGCGTACCGGCATAGAGATTCGCCAGCGCGGCCTGCACGTCCTGGTCGAGCACGGCATCCTCCGAAGACGAACCTGACGGCGATTGCCCGGTCGAGCAGGCGGCCGTCAGGGCGAACAGGGAGACCATTGCCAGCTTGCGAACACAATCGAACATGATGCGTACTCCCGTTGATTTCCGGCCGTCGAGCGAGCGCGTGCGACACATTCGCGGATGGTCCGCGCGTTGTCGCATTTCAGTGTGGTTGCCATATCTTGAGAAGACAATCGGACCTTGGTCCCATATCGCGTCACCGCGCAGGAGTGGAATCAGGGCGTCGACGGGATGCCCAGCGCCGTCTGCACGGTCTTGATCAGCAGCGCGTCGTTGAACGGTTTGCGCAGATATCCGGCCGCACCGGATGCAAGCCCCTCCTCGCGCACGGCGACGTCGTCGTAGGCGGTGATCAGGATGACGGGCATGCCGCTCCCGGCAAGGCGCCGCTGCACCTCGAGGCCGTTGAGGCCGGGCATCTGGATATCGAGAATCACGCAGGCCGGGCGGTACGCGGGCATGGCCGCCAGCGCGTCGAGAAAATCGTCGCCGCTCGAGAACGTGTCCGAGCCGATGCCGACGGAACGCAACAAGCGCTTGATCGCCCGGCCAACCGATTCATCGTCGTCGACCACCGCAACGAATGGCTTGACGTTACCCATTGTGATCTTTCCGGATTCGGCAATTGACCGCGTTAAAGCGATCCCGCAGATTGAGGCTATCAGCCGCGAAGCAAAACCGGTATAGGACTTTGGTCCACCGCCGCGATGGACCGTGCGCAGCGCGTGCGCTCAGCGAAGCGTGCGGGCGCTGTGCGTCGCGCCGACGCCGATCTTGTCGGCAAGACGCACGAGGTCGGCCAGCGTGGCCGCCTCCATTTTTTCCATCACGCGCGCGCGATGGATCCTGACCGTCTTCTCGGCAATGCCGAGATCGTCCGCGACCTGCTTGTTGAGGCGGCCGGTCACCACGAGCGCGAGCACTTCCCGCTCGCGCGGCGTCAGGCGGTCCAGGCGCTCCCGTATGCTCTCGAGTTCACGGCGACACGCGGACATCTGCATCGAACGTTCGAGCGCGTGCGCGATCGCCTCGAGCAGCACCGCATCGCCGACCGGCTTCGGCAGGAAATCGGTCGCGCCGGCCTTCATCGCGTTCACGGTCGTGCCGATGTCGCCATGCCCGGTGATGAAGACGATCGGCAGCGCCGCGTTCAGCTCGCGCTGCAGTTCGAGCCCGTTCACGTCCGGCAGCTCGAGATCCAGCAGCAGGCACGCCGGGCAGCAGGTCAGGTCGGCGCCGGCGAGAAACGCGCGCGCCGATTCGAAGGATTCCGCACGATGACCGGCTGCACGCGCGAGCCGCGTCAGCGCGCGGCACACCGACGCGTCGTCGTCCACGATGAACACGACAGGCGCGGCATCGTTCATGGCTGGCTGCACGCGCGGTTCGGGGCCGCCGCGCCCGCCGAAGGCAATGCGACATGGAACGACGCGCCGCGGTCCGCGTTGTTCTCCGCCCAGAGACGGCCGCCGTGCGCGGCGACGATCGTGCGGCTGATCGACAGGCCAAGACCGAGCCCGTGCGGCTTCGACGTGAAGAACGGCTTGAAGATCTTGTCGAGCTGGTCGACCGTCAGCCCGTGCCCACGATCCCGCACGGCAATGCGCACCGTTGCATCCGGCTCCGCCCATACGCGCACCGCGACGATGCGGTCCGACGCGTACCCGTCGTGCACCGCGTCGAACGCGTTGAGCAGGAGATTGAGCACGACCTGTTGCAACTGCACCTTGTCTCCGCGTACCACGGGCAGCGCGTCGTCGATGTCGAGCGCCGTCCGGATCCCGCGCAGGACGGCGTCGCTGTGGACGAGCACGACGACATCGCGAACGACGCCGCCGATATCGAGCAGCTGCAGGTCCACGTCGCCCTTCCGGACCAGCGCGCGGATCCTGCCGATGATTTCTCCGGCCCGGCAATTGTCCGCCACAATGTCGTTCAAGGTCTCGCGCACCTCGGACAGGTCGATCGGGTCCGCGTCGATGAAGCGCTGCGCGGCCTGCGCATTGCTCAGGATCGCGGTCAGCGGCTGGTTCAGTTCGTGGGCGAGCGATCCCGCCAGTTCGCCAAGCGCCGAGACGCGCGTGAGATGGGCGAGTTCCTGCCGATTGCGGTGTAATTCGAGCCGCTCGCTGCGATCGACGATCACCGCGAGCCGCGTCGGCATGCCATCGACGCTGCACTCACTCGTCGTCACGTCCGCCGGGAATTCGACGCCGTCGCGGCGTTTCGCGACGACCGTCTGCATCGTCTGCCCGAGTGGCGCCGGCGCTAACGACACGGCCTGCTCCCGCGCATCGCGCGCAGTGTCGACGAGGCATCCGGCAAACAGGCCGCGCTCGGACATGCCGATCAATTCGTCGACGCGGTAACCGAACAGCGTCCTCGCCTTCGCATTCGCGAAGACGATTTCTGCCTGCATGCTGAAACCGACGATGGCCACCGGCACGAGTTCGAGCGCATCGCGCATGGGGGCCGCCGTCTCCCGGCCGCCTCCGGCGGGCTTGAAACGTTTGCCGAGCCATGGAATGCGTCCCGTCGCGTGCGTCGCGCGACGCAGCGCCGGCACGATGTGCCGTCCTGAAGCCGGCAGGATCCCGTCGCCGCGCCATTCCCGGCGCGGTGCGGCACATGGCAGCACGACGATCGTGCCGATGACGGAGGACGGGTGGATGAATGCATTGCATGGCGGCGCAGACCGCGCCGCCGGACCGGCAGCCGAGCCACGCCGCGATCGCCATGGCAGGCGCCAGTTATGTAACTGCCAAACGAATGGCGAGAGCGTCGCCGCCAGGACAACCTCGATTCCCAGCATGGAGAGAGACATGGCCATTTTGCTCCGTGGCGACGCGCGGGAAATCCAGCACCAGTCGAGCATTCCACGGTGCGCAAGGGCGATGGTTGCGCGGGTCACCAGACCTGCGAACGGGCGGCCGTGAAGGTCCTGGCGCGTCCGGTTCCGGATCGATGCATCTGGTTGGGTCTCGCACGACATGCCGCCTGGACGTCGGCGTCACGGGCCGCGATTCACCGCGCACCCGGAATCAATTTTAGGTATACGCGTGCATTGCATGCCAGACGCACCGGAATTTTTTGCCGTCGGCGCGCGCGCCATGCGAGCAGGGTTGATCGATGTAATCGGTTCGTCAGGATGATGGCTATCGCATCAACCACGCCAGCACCGTCACGTACAGCGCCGATGCCGCCAGTTGGCAAAGCGTGACGGGCAGCCCGAAACGCAAGAATCGCGCGAACGTGACCGGCGTGCCGTTGCGCGCACTGATGCCCGCCGCGACGATGTTTGCAGACGCACCGATCAGCGTGGCGTTGCCGCCGAGCGTCGCGCCGAACATCATCGCGATGAACACCGGGATCGCCGCGGAAGGCCAATGCGTGAACTGCGCGGACAGCGCGGTTTCGGGCACGACCGCGGCCGCCACCAGATAGCCCTTGATCATCACGATCGACGCGGCGGCCACTGGAACGTTGGCGAGCAGGCTCGACAGGAAGCCGATTCCCGCGATGACTGCCAGCGCGACGAGCGTGAGTTGCGCACCGAATACGTCATACAGCCTGAGCGCCATCAACTGGAGCATGCCGGTCTTGACCGTCGCCTGCACGAGACAGAAGATGCTCGCCAGAAAGACGAGCGTCTTCCAGTCGACGTCGCGCAACACGTTGTCGGTCGGCTCGATACGCGCCGCGAACCCGACGAGCAGCGCAAGCGCGCTGGCAATCAGCGCCGCGGCCGGGGGGACGATCGGCGCGGGCAAATGCTCGCCAAAAATGAACAGCATCACCATCGCGGCCAGCACGGCGAGCGTGATGCCCGCGTAGATCGGCCGCGCGATGCGCGTCGAGGTCTCACGCGGCGGCAACGCGCGCCGCAGGTTCCACACGCGCGTCATCAGGCGCGGCAGCAGCGGCACGACGATCGCGATCGCCATCACGCCGCCGAGGCTCACGTAGCGCAGATACGACGCGAACGTCATGCCGACCGAGCTGCCGACGAGGTAGGTCGCCGGGTCGCCGACGAGCGTCAGCAGGCCGGCGGAATTGCTGACGATCGCAGTCAGGATCATCGGCTCGGCGATGTCCAGTTCGAGCGCCGTCGCGACGCGGATGATGACGGGCGCGAGCAGCACGACCGTGGTCGCATTCGGGAGGACGGCACACAACGGTGCCACGATTGCGACCAGCAGCAGCAGGAACCGGCGGCCGCTCCCGCCCGTCGCGTGCAGGTAGTAATCGCCGAGCAGATCGAACACGCCCGTCGTGCCGAGGATGCGTGCGACAACCATGCCGCCGAACAGCAGGCTCAGCGGGCCGGTCGAACTGCCGAAAGCGTCGGCAATATCCCGCGCAGTCAGGATGCCGAGCATGACGAGCAGGCACGTACCGACCAGCGCGGCGACCGCCATGTCGACCAGATTGAAGGCAATGGCGAGAATGACCGTCGAGAAGACGGCCAGCACGATAACGATCTGCACTTCACTCATGGGCCGGTTCTCCTCGTCTATCGCACCGGCTGCGCAACCATCAGGCCACCCTCGGTCGAGAGCCTGTTGAGCCCCCGCTCGAGACCGAGCTGGCTGTGCTGCCCGAGATTGCGATCGAACATTTCGCCATAGTTGCCGGCGGCCTGTACCGCGCGCAGCATCCAGCCGGATGTGACGCCGAGGCTACGGTCGACCTCATCGTCGGCGACCATCGCGGCCTGCACGACAGCTTCGTGCGACCGCAGCGCCACGTTTGCCCGCGTGAGGCCGAGCTGCTCGGCGCGCACCAGTGCGATCAGCACCCAGCGCACGAGGACGAACCACTTCGGGTCGTCGTCGCGTACGACGGGCCCCAGCGGCTCCTGCGAAATGCGTTCCGGCATGATGAGCCAGGCTTGTGGACCGCCGGGGGCGGTCAGGCGCGCGGCGCCGAGCTGCGACGCATCGCTCGTCCACGCGCGGCATCGTCTGGAGAACAATGCCGCACTCGCTTCGCCTGCCGAGGCGACGATGACCGGCCGCAGATCGAGGCCGTGTGCTGCCGAATACGCGGCCAGATGATCCAGGCTCGTCGTATCTTTCTTCACGCACACGGTTGCGCCTTCGAGGCCCGCGGGCGTGCGCGGCGCGCCCTGCATCCTGACCATGAATGCCTGGCCGTCGTAGTACAGGACGCCCGCGAATTGCACGCCGAGCGCACCCTCGCGGAGCAGGGTCCAGGTCGTGTTGCGGGCCAGCAGGTCGATCACGCCTTCACGCAACGCGGGAAAGCGCTCCGACGCGCGAAGCGGCACGAAGGTCACCTTGTCCGGACTGCCCAGCGCGGCAGCCGCGACCGCCCGGCAGAAGTCGACGTCGATGCCCGTCCAGGTGCCAAACGCGTCGCGTGACGAAAATCCCATGATGCCTTCGCTGACGCCGCAGTGCAGTACGCCGCGCGCCCTCGCTTGGGCAAGCGTTGCACCGTCCGCGGCTACCGCGCCGCGAATCACGCAAATCAGCATCGCGCTGGCCAGAATGATACGTCCGAGCATTCGACCCACGCACATCATGGCTCTCCCCGTTTGTTGAGGTTCGTTGGCGGGCTATAGCCATTTATTATGTACGCCGTCGGCGATTCTCCCCAGCGCAAATGGACGTTAATATGCGCTGTTTCCGGCGTAGGCTTGACGCATGAGAACGCAAGCGTCTCGGAAGCATCGGAGTCGGGGCCCAACCTTCGAGTCTGACCACGCCTCGTGATGAAACTAGAATGTGTCCGCTTGATCGCCCATGAACCCAATCGGACTGCCATGACTTTCGTCGGCGGAAAGTGCACTGTGAGATTGGTGCTGATTCGCGGATTATTAGCGGTGGCGCACTTCCCGGGTTCGAGCCTTAAGCGCGCCGCAGCGCCAGCGGCCCCGGCGTTGGCGACAGATGAAGTCTGCATACCGCTACGACGTCCGGTGGCACGATCGTTTTTTCCAGCGGCAAGACCTGCTTTAGCGGCCCCGACCAGCACCGCCATAAAGGTTCGATGGATGGGGCCGCGGCGACTGGCGTGCTCAAAATACGCGCAACGGAGCCGCTGCGCGTGACCGTCTCGTATCCGGACGTCTGCGGCCGGATAAACACCGCTAACTTGATCATGCTGCTTGCGTTGAATTGCGTCCAACTCGCCGCTCGCGCGCTTGTGGATGGCGCCCATGCGCCGTACAAACATGTCGGCGAGATCGTCGCGAGCGCGCACGCGCATGCGGTTGAGCAGCGCGACGATCAATGTGTAGCGCTTCTCGGGCAGAGTGTCGTTCCTGAGCGCCGCCGCGTCGAGCGCCATCGCCTGATTTGCCAGCGAGCGCAGCTTCGAGGCGGGAATCCCGGCGCTGGCCAGTGAAAAATCGCCGAGATCGTCGAGCCAGGCAATCTGGTCGATCAGCAGGCTCAGGTGCTGGCGCGATGGGCGTTTCGCATGACGCTTGATCCGGTTGCAGGCAGTCTGCCGGCTCGACAGATCGCGCGCGAGCAGCCGGTCGAGCGCGAGTTTCTGTTCATCGGTCAGGCATCGCGTGACGCGCTTGAAGAGTCGGGACTGCGCCCGGGCGTGGATTTGTTCGGTCAGCCGGTCGAGCGTCGAGAACGCCGGTAGCTCGATATCGCGCGCGAGCCACTCGTCGATCGTTGCGTTGATGATGTCCACCTGCTGGTCCATCGTCAGCGACGCCGTGTGTGCTGCTCGTGTCGCGATTGCGTTCGCGTCGGTGCCGTAATACGGCTTCACGTCGAGCCACGTGCGTACCGCGGTGTAATGCCGAAAGAGCGTTGGAGACGACGCGGTGTCGTAGCCAAATTGCACGATGTCGCCGATATCGGCGGCTGCCCGAACGTGACCAACGATGGCGGTCGGAATGGTGTCGAGCGGCGGGAAATAGTGCAGTTGCTGAAAGACCTTCAGTAGCACCAGCAGGCCTAGGCGAGGTCGCTCACCGCGCGTTGACCGGCGTGGCCATTCGAGTTCATCGGGCAGTGACGTGAGCCGGTTTGCAGTTCCCGGGGTGCCAGAACCTCGGGGAAGCGCGGGTACGCGGTGCGTTCGAGGGTAGCCATGCGGATCGTCCGGATCGCAGAGGGCCGCTCAGATTAATGCAAGAAAATCGGACGCTACTGCCCCGGATCGTATTGATCAGCGCAATCTCTATAACTTCAAGGCTTATGATAGGAATTTACGCTTACCTTGTTCATGCCCCAACCACGACCGGCCAACCGCGGCACGGCGGGCCGCCACGTCATTGCGCAAACGTGCAGACCCGCTCAGCGGCCGGCGGCCGCCACCGACGCCTGCCATTGCGCGGCCACGCCGGCGTAATCCCTGACCTTGAAGGCGGAGCCGTCCTGAACGTGGACCCAGCCGAGCGTGCGCTCGGCGAGCGGCTTGTCGTGGTCGTCCGTCGCGATCTTGACGATTGCATGCGCACGCACATGCACGAGACCGTCCGGATAGTCGGACGACGGGTTCGCCAGCGTCACCGTCACGAACGGCCCGAGATCCTGCAGCAGTTGAGCGACCGGCGGATTGTCAGCCATCAGCAACGAGCCGCCCTTCACGCGATCGTCCACACGAATGGCCGTGCCGCCCGGCCGCCGCTGCGCAGCGGTCGGCTGCGACATCCACAGCACGTGATCCGGGTTCAGATAGACCACATCGGGGTCGCCCATCGCGTCGCGGGTTTCAATCCGGGGTATCGGCATGCAGAGTCTCCAGTCGAAAATCGGGCACCGAATGCGGGTGCGTCGGCACCATGATGATGCCGCAATATGTCGGCTTGCCGCGTGTCTTGCGACGAATGACGCGACCGCCCGTGGCCGTGCCGTGCGCACATTACTACTTCGCCGGTGCGCCGATGCCGTCGAGCGGTGATTGATGCCGCTTCGCGCCGATGCGATCAGCGGCCGCGCACCCCGGTCGCGCCGGCTACCCCCGCCACGTCGCGTCCGCAAGCTTCGCCACCAGCTCGTCATACACCACCCGAATGCGCCTGGGCATCGGCCCGCGCCGCGGACGATAGACGTGCAGCTTCCACGGTTCGGGTTCGAGGCCGGGCAGCAGCCGCACGAGGCGCCCCTTGTCGATGTACGGCCGAACGAGATACTCGGAGCACTGGCCCAGCCCCACCCCCGCGCATATGGCCTCGATCTCCACCTCGGTATCGTCCGTCAGATACGCCGGCGACGACGGGACGAACTGATGTTCCCCCCGAAACATCCACGGCCACGCACGGCCGCTCGCGCGATCGATCAGGCACGTGACCGGCATCGATTCGAGTTCCTTGCGGTTTTTGGGCTCACCCAGCCGCCTGATCAGCGACGGCGCGCCGACGATCCACATCGGTAACGGCCCGACCATGCGCGCGACGAAGCGGTTGTCGCCGATCGCCCCGACGCGCACGCCGATGTCGATCTGTTCGTCGACCACCGGCGACGGCACGTCCGACAGCCTCAGGTCGGGCACGAGCCCCGGATACCGCTGCATGAGATCGCTCAGGATCGGCTGGACGTAACGACGCCCCATGCCCGACGGCGCCGTGATCCGCACGACGCCCACCGGCTCGTCGGCCTGGCCGGTCGCGGGCCCGAACAGCCCGTCGACGGCGGAAAGCGCTACCTGCGCGTCACGCGCAAATGCCTGCCCGAACGCGGTGATCCGGATGCTCCGGGTCGTCCGGTGAAACAGCGTTTCGCCGAGCATCTCTTCCAGTTCGCGCACCGCGCGCGTCACGACCTGCGGCGATACGCCCAGACGCGCTGCCGCCTCGCGGAACGTGGGCGCCGCGGCGGCCGTGGCAAAGATCTTCAGGATGTCGAGCCGGTTGAGCATGGAGAACCCTTCTGACGCGCTTGAGGTAACGATTTTAATTCCCGAAACAGGAATTCTGAATGCGCCATTGTTCCATTTTTTTACGCCGGGCGAGCGACCACAATGCACATCAAGCGTGCATCGCAACCGATTCAACTCAGCCACATGCGTCGCTTTCAAACACCACTCTGGAGAACTTCATCATGAACGCAAGCACGAAACCCGCCCAACTCGACGGCCGCATCGCACTGGTGACGGGCGCCAGTTCCGGCATTGGCCGCGCATCCTCGATCGAACTCGCGCGTCGCGGCGCAAAGGTCGTCGTCTCTGCCCGGCGCAAGGCCGAGCTCGATCGACTGGTCGACGAGATCGTGACCGCCGGCGGCGAAGCGAAGGCCTTCGTCGCGGACGTCGCGAACGAAGATGATCTGCGCAAGCTGTTCGATTTCACGGTAAAGACCTACGGACGCCTCGACATCGCGTTCAACAATGCCGGTACGGAAGGCGTGTTCGCGCCGCTGCTCGAGCAGGATGCCGAGCGGTTCGACAGGGTGTTCGAACCGAACGTGCGCGGCGTATTCAATTCGATGAAATACGCCGCTGAAATCATGCTGCGGCAGGGTTCGGGCAGCATCATCAACAACGCGTCGATGGGCGGGCTGATCGGCTTCGAGAATGCGTCGGTCTATATCGCGAGCAAGCACGCGGTGATCGGGATGACGAAGACCGCTTCGATCGAATGGTTCAAGCGTGGCGTGCGCGTGAACGCACTGTGCCCGGGGCTGATCGAAACGCCGTTCCATCATCGCGGCATCTGGCCGTCGGACGATGCGCAACAGGCGTTTGCCGCATCGACACCGGCAGGACGCTGGGGCTCCGCCGAGGAGATGGCGACGATCGTCGCGTTCCTCGCGTCGGACGACTCCAGCTATGTGTCGGGGCATGCGCTCGTGGCCGACGGCGGGTACTCGGTGGCATGACAGGCGAAAAGCGAGGCCGGGCGGTGGCCGCCTGCGCCGCGCGCCGCAACCCGGCGCCGGCTACGCCACCGCCTGCCTCGCATGCAGCCGCAACGCAAGCCACGCGATCCCGACCGCAACCGCGCCGACCACGCCGCCGAACGTGCCGACCCACGGCAGCCCGAAGTCGCTGGCGATATGGTTGCCGATCAGCGCGCCGGCGCCGATACCGACGTTGTACAGCCCGGAGAAGATCGACACCGCCAGGTCGGTTCCCTCCGGCGCCAGCTTCAGCACCCATGCCTGCATGGCCAGGCCGAAGCAGACGATCGCGCCGCCCCAGACCAGCGTATGCACGGACAGCGTGACGATGTTCAGCGCGCACGGGAACAGGATCAGGAGGCATCCTGCCAGCGCGACGATCGACCCGAGCAGGAAGTCGTCCGGCCGGTGCGGATAGACGCGGTTGAAGCAGATCGCGGCCGGTATGCCGGCGACGCCGAACAAGATCAGCACGTAGGTAATCCGGCTGCTGCTCGCATGATTGACGCTCTGGACGAACGGCTCGATGTACGTGTACGACGTGAAGTGCGCGGACACGACGAGCACGGTGATCGCGTACAGCGCCACCAGCGCGGGCTTGCGCAGGAACACGCCGATGCTGCTGAGCGACCCGGCGCCCTGGCTCGGCGATACCGGCAACGTCGCGCGCAGCAGCAGCAACGCGACGCCCGCCGCGCCGGCGATGATCAGGAACGTGACCCGCCAGCCGAAGGTCTCGCCGACCACGCGCCCGAGCGGAATGCCGGCCACCATCGCGATTGCCGTGCCCATCGCCAGCAGGCTGAGCGCGCGGCTTTTCCGGTCGCTCGGCGCGAGCCGCACGGCCAGCGGCACGGAAATCGACCAGAACACCGCATGCGCGCAAGCGATGCCCAGCCGGCCGACCATCAGCACCGCGAAATTCCACGCGACGCCGGTCACCACGTGACTGCCGATGAACACCAGCAACGCCCCCGTCAGCAGCTTGCGGCGCTCGACATGGCGCGTGGCCAGCGTCAGCGGCAGCGACACGACGGCCACGGCCCACGCGTAGATCGTCAGCATCAGGCCGACGTCGGTCGGCTGCATGTGCAGGCTGTCGCCGATCGCGCTGAGCAGCGCGACGGGCACGAATTCGGTGGTATTGAAGATGAAGGCGGTGAGTGCCAGGGCCAGTACGCCCCACCACGAGTGCTTGGAACTGACGGCGTCCGGTGTGGCCATGCCTGGAATCGACGAGACGAGGGTTGGGGGCGCGCGGCACGGAGAACCCGGCCCGGCGATCGCCGCGATTGTACCAGCGGCGCATGACACGGCGCGGCGCGGGGGGCGTCGGTTGGTCGCGGGACATCGCCATGACATGGCCGTGCGCCGATAATGTGCGGACCGGCTTTTCACGACCCGTTCGCTCGAACCTTACCGAGCCAGGAGATTCACATGCGCATTGAAACGTCTTTTCTGTTCGATCTCGACGGCACGCTCGTCGACAGCGTCTATCAGCACGTGCTCGCGTGGAAGGAAGCGCTCGATGCCGAGGGCATCGAACTGTCGGTGTGGCGCATCCACCGCAAGATCGGCATGAGCGGCGGCCTGTTCCTGAATCAGCTGCTGCGCGAGACGTCGGGCGACCTCGACGCCGAGCGCGTCGAGCGGCTTGCGCGCCTCCATGCGGCCGCGTACCAGCGGCTGCGCGCGCAGGTCCGGCCGCTGCCGGGCGCGCGCGAACTGCTGGCCGCGCTGTCGTCAGCCGGCATCCGCTGGGCGATCGCGACCAGCGGGCGGATGGAAACGGCCGCCATCAATCTCGAGGCGCTCGGCGTCGATCCGGCGAAGAGCGTCGTGGTCACGCGCGACCAGGTCAAGTACGCGAAGCCGGACCCGGACCTGTTCCTGACGGCTGCCGCACAACTGAACGTGCCGATCGAACACACGGTCGTGGTCGGCGACAGCATCTGGGACATGCTGGCCGCTGCCCGCTGCCGCTCGCTCGGCGTCGGGCTGCTGTCGGGCGGATACGGCAGCGACGAACTCGAACGCGCGGGCGCGCTGCGCGTGTACGACGATCCGGCCGACCTGCTGTGGCATCTCGACGAGATTGCGGCGCGGCCCTGAAACGCCTGCTTCGCCGACGGCACCTTCGCCGGATCGCCGTCGGCTTCGCCAGACTGTGAACGATCACCGGCCCGCCACCGCGGTAACGATACGCGGCCGCCGCGCGGCTCAATCGTCGTCGATACGCTTGTCGATCAGATAGCGGCCACGCTCGACGCCCGCGAGCAGCGCTTCGCTCTCGGTCAGCCAGTCCGGGCCGGCGGCGGCTGGCGTGCCCAGCTCGACGCGCTCGCCGCCGACATACACCTGCACCTCGTCGCGCCACGCGCCGCTATCATTGCGCCGCGCCCACACGCAGATCTCGTGGCCACGATACGGGTCGCGAACCTGTGCATCCTGTTGATTCTGCACGATGGCCTCCAGTGCTCGTCTGCAATGACGATGCAAAATACGCGCCGCCCCCCGGCTACTGCGACGCCAGACTCGGCAACCGCGTCAGGGCGCGCGCAACGCCGCGTCCAGTTCGACGCACGTCACATCGAGCGCCACATTGCATTCGATCGCGGCATCCCCGACACGCGGCTTGCGCTCGTCCACCGCGCGCCGCGCGAGGTCGCACAGGTGCGTGCGCACGCGCAGCCGGCCCG
Source organism: Burkholderia lata (assembly GCF_902499335.1). GTDB lineage: Bacteria > Pseudomonadota > Gammaproteobacteria > Burkholderiales > Burkholderiaceae > Burkholderia > Burkholderia lata_B. The sequence continues at coordinate 399,707 of NZ_CABVQK010000003.1, forward strand.
CCGCGTCGAGCGATGCGTAACGTCCGATCGCATCCGCGTCGAACCGCAGGTCGACCGCGCAGCGCCATTCGCGCGCGTTGTCCTCGGTCGGCTCGCGCACCCACGCGACCTGGATCGTCGGCCGTCCGGATGCGTCGTCCGCATGCACGACGACAGTCGACTCCGACGGGAAACCGTTCGCAAGCGCGCGCTCGAGTTCCGCGACGCACCGCGACCGGCTGGACGCGCGGCTCATCGTCGAACGATACCCAGCAACAGCGTGACCAGGAAGATCACGATGAAGATGTAAAACAGGATCTTCGCGATTTCCGCCGCACCGGCGGCGATACCGCCGAAGCCGAGCACGGCCGCGACGATCGCGATGATGAAAAAGATGACTGCGTATCGAAGCATGGATACCTCCTGGATGGCAGCAGTCGTCAGGACACGTCGTCGCCGGTCACGCATCGTACTTGCGCTCCGGCTTGCCGCGCGTCGGGGTGGATGCCATTTTTTCGCGTTCCTTTTCGCTCATCGATCTGGCCATCGACTTCGCCGGTGGCTTGAGATCCTTGGTATTCGACTGACCGCGTCTGGCCGACAGCGCGGCTCCTGCCGCAAGCTGCCGGCGCCTGCGATATGGCCGGCATGGTTGCGCTCCGGTCGTCGGTGCACACGTCGACGCGACGCCGGCACGCGCGCTTGCATCGCCGCGCAGCCGTCATGCGGCATCGCGACGTCGCAGGTCAGCCGGCGGAATCTTCATCGCCTGCCGATATTTCGTCACCGTGCGGCGCGCCAGCAGAATGCCGCGGCCCTCGAGCTGGTGCGCAAGCGCGACGTCGGACAGCGGATCGGCGTGCCGCTCGGCGGCGATCATGTCGCGGATCAGCACCTTCGCGGCCGCTGCCGAGCACACGCCCTTGCCGGCTGCCTCGAGCTTGCGCGGGAAGAAATGCTTGAATTCGAACGTGCCGTACGGCGTGGCCATGTACTTGTTGCCCGTGGCACGCGACACGGTCGATTCGTGCAGGTCGAGCGCTTCCGCAATGTCGCGCAGCACGAGCGGCTTCATCGCGATCTCGCCGTAACGGAAGAAATCGCGCTGCCGCGCGACGATGCATTCGCCGACGCGCTGGATGGTATCGAAGCGCTTCTGCACGTTGCGGATCAGCCAGCGCGCTTCCTGCAATTGCTGGCCGAGCGGCGAATCGCGCTCGCCGCTCGACTGCGCGAACAGCGTTGCATAGCGTTCGTGCACGCGCGCGCGCGGCAGCACGGCCGGGTTGATCGTCACGATCCACTCGTCGCGCACCTGACGCACGATCACGTCGGGCACCACGTAGTCGCCGTGCGTGCTGCCGTAGTGATTGCCGGGACGCGGGTCGAGCCCGCGCACCAGCGCAAAGGCCGCATGCAGCGCCTGCGTCTTGCAGCCGATGCGCCGCTGGATCTCGGCCGTCTCGCGCCGCGCGAGCCGTTCCAGATGCTCATGGGCGATCGCCTTCGCTTCCGCGAGTGCCGGCGTGCCGGTCGGGATCGCGTCGAGCTGCAGCACGAGGCATTCGGACAGCGAGCGCGCGGCGATGCCCGGGCGGTCGAGCATCTGCACGAGCCGCAGCGCGATCGCGAGATCCTGCTCGGAGAGCAGCAGCGCCGGGTCGGCCGCGACCAGCAGTTCAGGCAGTGCCTGGCGCAGGTAGCCGTCGTCGTCGAGCGCGTCGATCACGAGGCGCGCGGCTTCACGGTCGCGGTCGTTGAGCGGGTAGAGCCGCAGCGCATCGTGCAGTTGCTGATGCAACGATGGCTCCGCAGCCATCCATTCCCCGGGCGACAGGCCACCCGCATCATCACCCTGGCGGCTCGTGCCTCGCGGTGCGGGTGCGGCCGTCAGCGGTACCTCGGGTGCGTCGGGCATCTCGCCGGCCGGCGTGCCCACGACGACGGATTCGGGCACCGCTTCGGGCGCGGCGATTTCGGCCCCCTGCTCCGGCGTCTCGGCGGCGGCCGCCTCGTCGCCCTGCCCGTCTTCGAGAAACGGATTCAGGTCGAGCGCCTGCCGCAATTCCTGTTGAAATTCGAGCGACGACAACTGCAGCAGCCGCAACGACTGCTGAAGCCTCGGCGTCAGTGCGAGATGCTGACGCATCTGCAGCGCTAGCGTGACGGACATCGATGGCCCTCCTGACGTTTCTCGGGTTTCGCTTCGGATACAGCATTCAGGCAGCTTTCATGCCAGCCGGGCCGATCGCCATGCGTCGCGGTGCGAGCGAGTTCGCCTCTCCCCATGCGCATGCCGGGACTGTTCTTTTTTTACAAGCCCACGGCAAGTTTTGGGCACGCATTTCGCGCACCGACCCAGTCGACCGAGATCGCATGCGGATCCGGCAGGTCGCGCGCGCGCCGTCGCGGCGGCATCAGGATTCCGACTTGTCCGCTTCGTCTTCGAGCTGCGCGAGCCGGTTGTAGATCGTCTTCAGGCTGACGTCGAGCACCTCGGCCGCCTGCGCCTTCACGCCGCCGCATTGCGCGATCGTGCCGAGGATCAGCCGCCGGTCGACTTCCTCGAGCGGCGTGCCGAACGGCACGGTCACGCGATCCTCGTGCGAATCGGCCAGGTTCGACAGTTCGTCCATGATCGGCGGCGGCAGCGTATCGATCAGGTCGGCGTCGCTGAAGATGCTCGCGCGCTGCACGAAGTTGCGCAGCTCGCGCACGTTGCCCGGCCATGCGTAGGTCTTCAGCGCTTCGCGTGCGGCCGGTGCGAAGCGCAGGTTCCGGCCGCTTTCGGCATTGAACTGCTGCAGGAACGCATCGGCCAGCATCGGGATGTCGTCGCCGCGCTCGCGCAGCGACGGCAGCGGGATCGGGAACACGTTGATCCGGTGGAACAGGTCGGGGCGCAGCTTGCCGTCCGCCATCGCGGCTTCCGGATCGCGATTGGTCGCCGCGACAATGCGCACGTCGACGTCGATCTCGCGCGTCGAACCGAGCCTTGTGACGCGCCCCGTCTCGAGCACGCGCAGCAGCTTGACCTGCGATTCGGGCGGCATTTCGGTGATCTCGTCGAGCAACAGCGTGCCGCCGTCCGCGCGTTCGAAGAAGCCCTTGTGCTGGCGCTCCGCGCCCGTGAAACTGCCACGGTCGTGGCCGAACATCTCGCTCTCGACGAGGTTCGCGGCGATCGCGCCGCAGTTCACCGCGAGGAACGGGCCGCGCCGGCGCAGGCTCAAGTCGTGCACCGTCTGCGCGGCCAGCTCCTTGCCGGTGCCCGACTCGCCCGTCAGCAGCACCGACGCCTCGGTGCGGGCAACCCGGCCGATCGCGTCGTAGACGGCCTGCATCGCGGGCGAACTGCCGAGCATGCGGCCGAAGCGGCCAAGGCGTTGCAATTCCGAGCGCAGCTCGGCGATTTCCTCGTGCAGCGCCGTGGTGCGCGGCACGCGCGCGAAGATGCTGTTCAGCCGCTGCATGTTCAGCGGCTTCACCAGGTAGTCGGTCGCGCCGCGCCGCAATGCGTCGATCGCGGTTTCGAGGCTGGCGTGGCCGGTGGTCAACACCATTTCGCAGTGCGAATGCTTCGGCAACGCATCGAACAATTCCATCCCGTTGCCGTCCGGCAGCACGAGATCGCACAGCACGAGATCGGGGGTATGCGTCGTGACGAGCGTGCGCGCTTCTTCGAGCGTCGCGGCCGTATCGCATGAAAGCTGCTGCGTACGCGCGAGCGCCGCAAGCATCGTCCGCGTGTCGGCGTCATCTTCGACGATCAGGACGTAGGGCATCGTGGCTCCTTGTGAAGCGGCCCCGGCGCGCGTATCCGCCGTGACCGCGGCGGGTTGCAGCGAAGTCCGGCCACCGATCGCACGACGATACGGCATGATCGATGTACTCGTGCCGACTGGCTGTCCTCCCGTGAAAAGCAGTCCCTTTCAGTATAGAAGAGCGATGTCGCGCATTCGCCGATCATCGAATAAATCAATCCGCGCAGGTCACCTGCATTGCCAGATTCAATGCATCGCGATCGGTAAGAACGTCGCCGCTTTCGAGCGGATCATGCGGCGTGAAGTCATCGTGATCACATCTTTTGCGCACTTCTGAGACGGATGCGGTCAAACTTTCCGGCCTGACTTTTCGCATGTCGAAATCCATTGGCGACGATACCTGGTGGTTCGACGGCTTACGTTCGCTTCAGACCCTGCCGATTCAAGCGTCGCACGCCGCGCGCCCTGTGCGCTTCGTCAGTCAGTCGGTCGCTGCCTGACTGCCACCGTCGCGCGCTTTCGAAATCGCTTCGACGAGTTTCAGTTCGTCGTCGATCGACAGCGTCGTGTCGATCACTTCTCCGCCGAACGGGGCGAGCGCCGCGCTCAGCGCGTAGATGTCGAGTTGCGTCGCGGCCAGCCCGAGCGATACGGTGCCGGGGCGCGCCTTGCGCGCGACACGGTCGATCAGTGCGTCGTCCACCGGCTTCTCGCGCCATGCATCGAGCGACGATTCGATGTGCTCGACCACGCTGTCGAGCAGCGACCCTGGCGGCGTGCGGCCGGGGTCTACCGCATGCGCGCGCAACTGGCCATCGGTTGCACACTCGACGATCGCCACACCCGACAGCGCAACGACGTGCCGGTCGCGCAACGTATCGAGTTCGGCAAGCGCGCGATGGGCCGCCGCGAGGTCGGGATAGGACAACACAATCAGCGTATTCATCAGCGACTCCGTGAAATCAGGTGGCCAGTTCGGGATGCGCCGCGCTCAATGCGGCAGCCCGAACGCTGCCTTCAGGCTCGCGACGATCATCTGCATCGCGATCGCCGCGAGAATCATCCCCATCAGGCGCTGTGTCACCGCCGTCACTCGCGGCGACAGGTAATGGCCGATCAGCGGCGCGGACAGCAGCGAAACGGCCAGCAGCACGAGAAACGCGGCGAGCCCGAGCGCGAACGCGAGTTCCTGCCCGGTCGACCACGCGCTGTGCCCGAGCACGATCATCGTCGCGATCGTGCCGGGGCCGACGAGTAGCGGGATCGTCAGCGGATAGATTGCGACGCTCTCTGCCGCCGCCGGGTCGGCGCCTTCGTCGTCGCCCGGCGAATGCTGGCGGCTCGGCGCGCCGTGCAGCATCGACAGCGCGATCAGCAGCACCAGCAGCCCGCCCGCGAGGCGAAAATCGTCGATCGTCAGGCCGAACACATGCAGGATCACGCCACCCGCGACGGCCGACACGATGCAGCCGGCCGTCACGCCGATCGCCGCCGTGAGCGCGACCTTGCGGCGCACGCCGTCCGCCGCGCCTTCCGTCAGCGACAGGAACACAGGGATGTTTGCAATCGGGTTCATGATCGCGAACAGCGCCGCGAACACCTTGATCTGAATGCGCGTCAAACCTCGTCCTTCAGGGGGCAGGGAAGGATAGCGCGGACGTCGTAGGGGTCCTTTCGGGCGGCTAGCGGGGCGTTTTCTGTTGGTCGATGTATTTGCGAACGATTTCGACAGGCGCTCCGCCACAACTTCCGGCAAAGTAAGACAGAGACCCCGCGCGCCGCCCCACAACTTTTTACGAATGCTCGAGTAGCACTTGAAAGACGTAGTTGCGACCACGTCGAATGGCTTGACTCGCTCTTGTGGGCCAGACATACAATCGTCCGATGCGACGACTCCAGGCCTTCAAGTTCGAACTGATGCCGAACGGCGAGCAGCAGCGCGATATGCGCCGCTTCGCCGGATCGTGCCGGTTCGTCTACAACAAGGCACTGGCGTTGCAGAAGGAGAACTACGAGGCGGGCGGCAAGTTCATTGGCTACGTAGCAATGGCCAAGCATCTGACGGAGTGGCGTAACGGAGGCGAAACGCCATGGCTCAAGGACGCACCCGTTCACCCGTTGCAACAGGCTCTCAAGGACATGGAGCGGGCCTACAAGAACTTCTTCGCCCAGCGAGCGGCGTTTCCGAAGTTCAAGAAGTGCGGCCAGCGCGACAGTTTTCGCTACCCGGACCCCAAGCAATTCAGGCTCGACCAGCCCAATGGGCGCATTTTCCTGCCCAAGCTGGGCTGGATGCGGCTGAGGTTGTCGCGTCCCGTGCCGGGCGAACTGCGCAACGCAACGGTCAGCTTCAACGCGGGCAAGTGGTGTGTCTCGATCCAGACCGAGCGGGAGGTCGAGCAGCCGGTGCCCCATGCCACCAGCGTGATCGGCATCGATGTGGGCATCGCCCGCTTCGCCACAATGAGCGACGGCACGTTTGTCGCACCGCTCAACAGTTTCAAGAAACATGAGGCTCGTCTGCGCCGATGCCAACGTGCGATGAGCCGCAAGGTCAAGTTCAGCAATAACTGGATAAAAGCCAAGGCCAGAGTCCAGCGCATCCATGCGCGCATCGGCAATGCTCGCCGCGACTACCTGCACAAGGCCACGACCACGATCAGCAAAAACCACGCGATGGTGTGTATCGAGGACTTGCAGGTTCGGAATATGTCCAGGTCGGCGGCAGGCAGCACCGATGCGCCTGGCAAAAATGTTCGGGCCAAGTCCGGTCTGAACAAGGCCATCCTCGACCAAGGGTGGTTCGAGTTCAGGCGGCAGTTGGAATACAAGCTGGCCTGGAATGGCGGCTGGCTGGTGGCGGTTCCGCCCGCGAATACAAGCCGGACGTGTCCGGCTTGTGGATACGTGAGTGCGGATAACCGGACCACGCAGGAAAAATTCGCCTGTGTCGAATGCAGTTACGAGGAGAACGCCGATGTCGTCGGTGCTCTGAACATTCTGGCGCGTGGACACCGCGTTGCAGCCTGTGGAGAGCCGGTGCAGTCGGGCCGCTCCGTGAAGCAGGAACCCGCCGAGGCGATCTGAGACAAGCATCATCGTTTCAAACGCGGTAGGAATCTCCCGTCTTCAGGCGGGGAGGATGTCAAGGAAAAGGTCAGGTCGAAGGCCACAGGCTGGCTCCCGTCTCGCGCGACGAAACGTGCTTCGAATCGTGCGCAGGTTCCGCATGGTTTCCGATGCACGGCGCGCGCCATGCTGCTACGATCGACGCACCGCGTTCACGCACGACGGAGGGCCCCGACCGATGCAAGCCACCGACACCTTCATGGATCACGAAATTCGCGTCGACGCGACGCGCAACGCGAACGGCGCGTGGGTCGCCCAGGTGCGGATCTTCCGCGACGGCGCGCCGGTCGACCTTCCGGCACCGGAGCTCGTCACCCCCGAATGGCTCACGTGCGACGAAGCGCTGCGTGGCGGCATCGACCAGGGCCGCGTGATCATCAAGACACGCGACCGGTAACGTCCACCGGTTCATCGGCACGCATTGGGCGACGCGTTTCACGCATCGAAATCCAGATCGCCGATCAGGATCTCGCGATCGCGCTGGGTCCGCGTGCTGAAGTCGACCGGCAGTTCCATCTGCCAGCGTTCGATCGTGACCGGCAGCGCCGCGAGATAGCGATCGAAGCGGCTACGATCAGGCTCGGCCAGCAGCGCGTCGATCGCATCGTCGCGCCACGCGAGCCGCGCGTTCAGCCGGTTCGGCAGCCCGACCGTCGACGTGAGGCCGATCACGTCGACACAGGTCGGGCTCCCCTGCCCGTCATGCGGCACGACGTTCACCCTCACTTCGCCGGACTGATACAGGCCGAGCACGCGCGCCGCGATGCGCGGCGCAAACTCGGTTTCGAAACGTGTACGGACATCGGGATTCATCTTGCCTCCGGGTTCGAATCATGTCGTCACGCCGCTGTCACGCGGCGGCAATCTGCCGCTCGAATGCCGCTTCCGCCTTCAGGCTGTCGAGATCGCGGCCGATCGTCGCGACCGCGAGCCGCGTGTTGCCGCGCCAGTACGCGATCGAACAATCGTGCGCGCCGAGGTCGCCATCGATCTCGACACGATCGAATTGCTCCGCATGCCCGACATAGTTGATCGTCAGGTCGTAATGCTGGCTCCAGAAGAACGGCACCGCGTCGAACGGCCGCTGCTGCCCGAGCATGTTGCGCGCGGCGACGATACCCTGCCGCTCGGCGACGACCCAGTGCTCGACGCGAATCCACTCGCCCGTCAGCGGATCGGGCCAGCGCGCGATGTCACCGGCCGCGTAGATGCCGGGCGCACTCGTCTGAAGGAAGCGGTCGACCGTCACGCCGCGCTCGACGGCCAGCCCCGCGTCCTGCGCGAGCGCCACATTCGGATGAACGCCGATGCCGACCACCACGAGATCGGCCGGCAGCACGTCGCCGGTCGACAGCGTCACGCTGTCCGGCGTGATCTGCGCGGGCGTCGCGCCGAGATGGAACACGACGCCGTGCGACTCGTGCAGTGCCTGGATCGTGCTGCCGAGCGCTTCGCCGAGCACGCGCGCCATCGGATGCGCATCGGGCGCGACGACCCGCACGTCGAGCCCGCGCGTGCGCAACGCGGCGGCCGCTTCGAGCCCGATGAAGCTCGCGCCGACCACGACGCAGCAACGTGCCGTTTTCAGCTTGCCGATCAGTGCATCGCAATCGGCACGCGAGCGCAGCACGCACACGTGCGGCAGATCCGCACCGGGCACGGTCAGCCGGTTCGGCTCGGCGCCCGTTGCAAGCAGCAGCACACCGTAGCCGACGCGGCTGCCGTCGGCCAGTTCGACCGCCTGCCGCGCGGGATCGATCCGCGCGACACGCGCACCGCACCGCACGTCGATGCGATGGTCCGCATAAAACGACGGCGCACGCAGCGGCAGCCAGTCGGCGTCGGCCGTGCCGGCGAGATAGTCTTTCGACAGGTTCGGCCGGTCGTACGGCGGATCGGCATCGGCGGTGAGCAGCGTGACGGGATGCGGATAGCCCTCCTGCCGCAACGTCACGGCAGCCGCGATCGCAGCGGCCCCGCCGCCGACGATCACCACCGACGCGGGCAGTCCGGCCGCATTCAGCGCGGGCAGCGCGGCGGCCGGCCGCGCATCGAGCACGACAGCGCGGCCGTCGCGGCGTTCGACGCGCCAGCACGGCAGCCCGTCGAGCGCCGGCGCGCGCAGCAGCTCGCCGGTGCGCAGGCAGAACGCCGCGTGATGCCACGGGCAGCGGATCGTATCGCCCTCCAGCAGGCCGTCGGCCAATGGCGCGCCGTAGTGCGGGCACTGCGCGCCCACGGCAAACAGTTCGTCGGCGCGGCGCACGAGCAGCACCGCTGCGTCGCCGACATGGCCCTCGATCATTGCACCGTCGGCGAGATCGTCGAGCGCGATGCCTTGCGTGAGATCGGGACGTGAAGACGAGGAATCGCTTCCGGACATGACATCGCTCCCGCAGAGTCAGGTAACGATCCCATTATCGGCGTCCCTCATGAAAAGAACAGGTACAGACGCCCCCGCAGCGCACGCAAACACGGACTGTAGCTTGTACGAGATCCATGACGGGCGTAGAACGTCATCAACGTTGCGGCGCAACACGCCAGCCGCCTGCAGCGCATGTCGCGGGCCCTGCGCAATCCGCATGCCGCGCGCCTTCCCCCCGTCACCAGGAGTGCTACCCGATGGCCACCGTCCTGTGCGTGCTCTATCCCGATCCCGTGGACGGCTATCCGCCGCGCTACGTGCGCGATGCGATTCCGGTCATCACGCGCTACGCGGACGGACAAACCGCGCCGACACCGGCCGGCCCGCCCGGTTTCCGGCCCGGCGAACTCGTCGGTTCGGTGTCCGGCGCGCTCGGATTGCGTGACTACATGGAAGCGCACGGCCACACGCTGATCGTCACGAGCGACAAGGACGGCCCCGACTCCGAATTCGAGCGCCGGCTGCCCGAAGCGGACGTGGTGATCTCGCAGCCGTTCTGGCCCGCGTACCTGACGGCGGAACGGATCGCCCGCGCGCCGAAGCTGAAGCTCGCGCTGACGGCCGGCATCGGCTCCGATCACGTCGATCTCGACGCCGCCGCCCGCGCGCACATCACCGTCGCCGAAGTCACCGGCTCGAACAGCATCAGCGTGGCCGAGCACGTGGTGATGACGACGCTCGCGCTGGTGCGCAACTACTTGCCGTCGCATGCGATCGCGCGGCAAGGCGGCTGGAACATCGCCGATTGCGTGTCGCGCAGCTACGACGTCGAAGGCATGCACTTCGGTACGGTCGGCGCGGGGCGCATCGGGCTCGCCGTGCTGCGCCGGCTGAAGCCGTTCGGCCTGCATCTGCACTACACGCAGCGCCACCGGCTCGATGCATCGGTCGAACAGGAACTCGGGCTCACGTATCACGCCGATGCCGCGTCGCTCGCGGGCGCCGTCGACATCGTCAACCTGCAGATTCCGCTGTACCCGTCGACCGAGCACCTGTTCGACGCGGCGATGATCGCGCGCATGAAACGCGGCGCGTACCTGATCAACACCGCACGCGCGAAGCTGGTCGACCGCGACGCGGTCGTGAATGCCGTCACGTCCGGGCATCTCGCGGGCTACGGCGGCGACGTGTGGTTTCCTCAGCCGGCGCCGGCCGATCACCCGTGGCGCACGATGCCGTTCAACGGGATGACGCCGCACATCTCCGGCACGTCGCTGTCCGCGCAGGCACGCTATGCGGCCGGCACGCTGGAGATCCTGCAATGCTGGTTCGACGGCAAGCCGATCCGCAATGAATACCTGATCGTCGACGGCGGCACGCTCGCGGGAACGGGCGCGCAGTCGTACCGGCTGACGTGACGCTGCGCGCTGCACCCAACTCGCGGCGGTACGCTCAGTCGACGCAGTAGGCCGCGAGCTTGCCGACGGTCACGACCGCCTGCTCGATCTCCGGCGACCACGGGCTGCTGTAGTTAAGGCGGATGAAATTGCGGTAGCTGTCCGCGATCGAGAACATGTAGCCGGGGCCGATCGTGATCCCCTGCTCCAGCGCGAGCTGGTACAAGCGCATCGCGTCGACCTGCACGGGCAGTTCGATCCACAGCACGTAGCCGCCTGCCGGGCTCGAAATGCGCGTGCCTTCCGGGAAGAACCGCGACACCATCGTACGCATCAGGTTCGCCTGCTGCGCATAGGCCTTGCGAATCCGCCGCAGGTGATGCTCGTAGCCGTCGCGCTCGAGAAACTCCGCGATCGCGAGCTGCGGCAACGACGGCGTCGCGAGCGTGTTCAGAAACTTCAGCTTCTCGACCTGCTCGCGATAGCGGCCCGGCAGCGCCCAGCCGATCCGGTACGCCGCCGTCAGGCTCTTCGAGAACGACGAGCAATGCAGCACGTTGTCGTGACGGTCGAACGACTTCAGCGTGCTCGGATGCACGTTGCCGAAGTACAGTTCGTTGTACACGCCATTCTCGATGATCGGCAGGTCGGCTTTCGCGGCGAACTCGACCAGCTCGCGCTTGCGCTCGTCCGGCATCTGAAAGCCGAGCGGGTTCTGGAAGTTCGGCATCACCATGCACGCGGCGATCGGCTGCGACTTCGCGATCGCAGCCAGCGCCGCGATGTCGATCCCGTATTCCGGATGCGTCGCCACCTCGATCGCCTTCATCCCCATCCGTTCGATCGCGTGCAGCATCGCGTAGAACGTCGGCGACTCCACCGCGATCGTGTCGCCCGGCTTCGCAACGGCCTGCAGGCACAGGTTGATCGCCTCCGTCGCGCCGACCGTCACGATGATCTCGTTCGGGTCCACCGACATCCCGTTTTCCAGGTAGCGGCGCGCGATCTGCCGGATCAGCCGCGGATGGCCGGGCGGCAGCCCGTCCGTCACGCCCCACAGCGACTTGTCGCGGCCGGCTGCATACGCGTAGCGGTTCAGCTTCTCGAACGGGAACAGGCTCGGGTCCGGATACGGCGAGCCGAGCGGCACAGCGTCGTCGGTACCGATCGAGCGCAGCGTCGACAGCACGAGCCGGCTCACGTCGACCGACGACGAGATCGCGATCGGCTTCGACGGTCGCAGTTCGCGCACCGGCGCATGGCTGTCGTCGCGCCGCAGGTTCACGAAATAGCCGGACTGCGGACGGCTTTCGAGCAGCCCGCGGCTTTCCAGCAGCAGATACGCATGCAGCACGGTCGTGATGCTGATCCGGTGCTGCTGGCTCGCCTGCCGCACCGACGGCACACGATCGCCGTGTCGATATACCCCTTGCCGGATGAGTCTCTCTATGTCGTTTGCAAATTTCTCGTAGAGCTTCATCCGCCTCGCCCCGCCAGCGGTGAACCGGCCTGCGGTGCACGGGCGGCATGGCCGCGCCGGTGCACGAAGCCGGATAGCCGTGCCCGGGCGTGGGCGTGGGCGTGGGCGTGCCGGTGCGAACCTCGTCCGTTATCGAAATTGAAGGCGGATAGCAATGCGAATCTCATCTAGACAAGGTTCGGCATCCTACTGCGTCATTTCGACGAATGTAAGTGACAGTTTGGCGAGGAAACGTGAAATCCGGCCGGCGTGGTGAACAGATTCGAACGCGACGGCGCGGCCCCGCGCGATCGCGCGGCAGCCATTCGCCGGGCACGATGCCGGCACGCGTCAGCGCGGTTTGCCGATGGCCGCGGGCGGCAATCACGCGAAGCCCGGTCATGCGCGGGCCGCGCGTGCGCTCAAGCGTCGTCGACGTTGTCCGCGTAGTGATCGATCGCGACCTTGCATTCGTCGAACACCACCGTCAGCAACGCGACGTCGTTCGACTCGACCCACTTGCGGATCTGCAGGAATTGCCCGGTGCCGAGATCGGCGATGCGGGCCGGATCGTCGGTCGTCACGTCGACGACCGCGATCGCGCGGTTGGCGTTGCCGGGCAGCGGCGACAGTGTCGCCGCGATGTCGAAGCGCCGGTACGATTGATCGATGCGCATGTCGTTCTCTCGATGCGGTTCGAAGATGGCGAGGTCAGTCGAGCGACTGGCGGAACACCTTGCCGCCGAATCCCGTCACGACGTTGTCGACCGAGAACGGCGTGTCCTCCTTCGCTTCCAGGATGACCGAGATGCTGCCGGGCACGAGCCGTGCCGCGATCGTCTCGACGAACGTGCCGTCGAGCAGCGCATTACCGGCCGCTTCCGCGAGAATGCCGGCGCCCGCACCGGCCGCCATGCCGGTGACCACGCCAAGCGGCCCGGCGAGCAGCCCGAGCAAACCGCCTGCGATCGTGCCGATCACGCCGCCCTTGAACGGCCTCGATTCGGCGTGGAGCACCGCGAGCTTGCCGGTCGCGTCCTTCTCGACGACGACGCCGTTCTCGATGTGGAATCCTTCGTTCTTCTCCGACAGCGCCTCGAAATCGTTCGCGGCCTGGCGGGCCGTGTCGACGCTGCCGAACACGGCGACGATCAGTTGCTTGGTCATGCGACACCTCGCTCGGTTGGATGGTCAGTGACAGCCGCCGCTCCGCATGCGGCACGCCGGAGTTCGATTCAGATGCCGGTGGCCGCCACGCGTGCACGGGCCGCATCGGCATACGCGTGCGCGGCCTCCCGCTGCAGCCTGGCGACGGACGGCGCGCGCGCGAGCGCCGGATCGGCATCGCGCGTGTCGCGCGCCAGCCGGTAGGCGTCCGACGCCGCGTGCTGCAGTTCGATCGCCTGTTTCGTTTCAACGGAATGCGTGCTCATCCGGCATCCTCCTTGCAGGGACAGGGAACATGCATGCGGCCTGCCGCTCGTGTGTCACCTGCGCGCATGCGCATCGTCCTCGACATCGGCGACGTCGGCCGGGAAGCGGTGCTGGCCGAAACTCAGGATCAGCACGCCAACTGCGAGCAGCACGATCCCGAACGTCGTCATCAGCATCCGCTCGGGGCTGTCGGTTGCACCGCGCAATATCAGGTCGCGCGCGAGCGACGTCATCGCAATGAACAGCGGAAACCGCACGGGCAACCGGCCGAGCCGCAGGTAGCGCACGTCCATCGCGAGCACTTCCAGGTACAGGAACATCAGCAGCAGGTCGGTCAGCGACACCTCGCCCGCGAGCACGACCTTCCACGCTTCCTGCGTCATCGCGAACGCGGTCGCGAGCCCGATCACGATCAGCCCGGCCAGTTCGGCTGCATGAAGGAAATGGCCGAAGCGGCGGCGAATGCGCTCGGCCGGCGAGCAGGAAACGGTGGTCGTATTCAAGGTGACAGTCGCGGTGATGAGGCTTGAACGGCGCCGGGCGGCGGGAAAACCGCGGCGTGCGCGGCGGCATGCGCGGTATCGTGCGCGTCCGACGCAACCGGCACATCCGGCGCGTGCGGGCCGGCCGCGCCGACCGCCTGCTCGACCGCGGACAGCGTCCGGCGGCAGCACACGTGGAACGCGTCACCCGCATCGGTGCAGGCAACGTCGTCGTGCTCGCGGCACAGCAGCAGGCGGCAGCCGAGATACCGTTCGAGGCCGTCGATCCGTTCGCTCACCTGTGCTTCGTCGAGCTGCAGTTCGAACGCCGCGCCGGCCAGGCCGCCATGCTCGACCACCGCGACATACACACGCATCGCTTCCAGCAGGTTCATGATGACGCTCCTCGTCGGCGGGCGCAGCGGGACCTAATCTACTGCACGCGGCACGCACGCTCAAGAGCACAGCGCCGCGCGCGCCAGGAGTACAGCTGTGCGGGCGCCGCTCAAAATCCGGCCCTGTTTGACGCATTCGAATGACAGATTGGCGATACGTGTTCCAAAGACTGGCCGAAGCTGCTAGATTGCTTGCTCGACGACGTTACGCGGTGCGGGCAGGTCACGCGCCGTGCGGCCGGCCGCCACCGCTGCGGCCCGTTGCGCGAGGTCCGCGCAACGTCCTTCATCCGCATGACACAAAGAGAACAGTCGCATGACACAGTTCAACCGTTCGCCTTCGCGCGCCACGGCACTTCCGTCCCGACATGACTGACCGGCAGGCCACGATGCAGACACCTCCCCCGCTCTCCCAAAACGTTCACAGCACGATCACGCGCAGCGCGATCTTCCTCGTGGCGACGATCAATCCCGGCGCCGACCACGCCGACACGATCCGTTCATGGTGCGGCGACATCGCCGCGCTCGTGCGCTCGGTCGGCAAGCGCGTACCGGGCGGCAACCTCACCTGCGTGTGCGGCTTCGGCGCCGACGCGTGGGATGCGCTGTTCGGCAACCCGCGCCCCGCCACGCTGCATCCGTTCCGCGAATTCGGCGCGGGGCAGCGCGTCGCGGTCGCGACGCCGGGCGACATCCTGCTGCACATTCGCGCGGAAGCGATGGACCTGTGCTTCGAACTCGCGACGCAGCTGCTCGGCGCGCTCGGCGATGCCGTCACGGTCGTCGACGAGGTGCACGGCTTCCGCAATTTCGACCAGCGCGCGATGATCGGCTTCGTCGACGGCACCGAGAACCCGGAAGGCCGCGAGGCGGTCGACTTCACGGTGATCGGCGACGAAGACGCGGAATTCGCGGGCGGCAGCTACGTGATCGTGCAGAAGTACCTGCACGACATGGCCGGCTGGAACGCACTTGCGGTCGAGACGCAGGAGCGCATCATCGGCCGCACCAAATTGTCCGACATCGAACTCGCACCGGACGTGAAGCCGTCGTGCTCGCACAGCTCGCTGACCACGCTCGACGAGGACGGCCAGGAAGTGAAGATCCTGCGCGACAACATGCCGTTCGGGCGCCCGGGCGCAGGCGAATTCGGCACCTACTTCATCGGCTACGCGCGCACGCCGGCGCCGATCGAGCAGATGCTCGAGAACATGTTCGTCGGCCGCCCGCCCGGCAACTACGACCGCCTGCTCGACTACAGCCGCGCCGTCACCGGCTCGCTGTTCTTCGTGCCGTCGGCCGACCTGCTCGAAGCACTCGCCGATCGTGCGGCGCCGGCCGCGGACGCCGTGCAGCCGGAAGCGTCGTCAGCCGCGCCGCATCGCGACGGCTCGCTGAAAATCGGCTCGCTGAAAGGCGTGCCGTCGTAAGGCAACGCGCCAGGGGCAGTCCGGCGCGCAACCCCGCGCCGGGCGTGTCCGGAATGGCCGCGGCCCGGCTGACCGGAGCACACATGTGGTGAAGGCGTGCTGCGCTGCGCATGGGCACGCCCTCGGCGATACCACCGCATGCAGGCCGTTGCGCGCACCTGCTTACGCTCCTGACGCTCCGCTCGACGAATCAGCCGACCAGGATATAGAGCCAGTTCTTCGGCAGTGCGCCGCCCGGCCCGTTGCGGCATTCCAGCATCATTTCATGGGTGTCAGGGTGCGTGATACCACTACGGAAGGTTTCGATGGCCTTGCGCTCAAGGCGATCGAACGCATTCCCGAC
Organism: Burkholderia lata; assembly: GCF_902499335.1. Classification (GTDB taxonomy): domain Bacteria; phylum Pseudomonadota; class Gammaproteobacteria; order Burkholderiales; family Burkholderiaceae; genus Burkholderia; species Burkholderia lata_B. The sequence continues at coordinate 415,884 of NZ_CABVQK010000003.1, forward strand.
CAGGTTGTGCGCCTCGAGATAAATCGGGCACATCAACTTGAAATCAGGCTTGTTGGCCCGGTGTGAAGCCAGCCGGGTATTCAGATCGCTGGTGATGCCGATATAGAACTTGCTGTACTCCGGTTTCATGGCAAGCGAGCGCAACACCTGCTTCAAATGCGAGATGACTGCCTCGTGATTGATGACGCCCGTCTTCAGCATGTATTTGTCTTCGGGCGAGACGAGTTGTAGTGCCATGGATGACCTCCACTTGTTGTGAAGCTTCAATAGGCTGCGTCTATGATTCATCCGTGCGCAGGCCCGGCGACTGAACGCCGCCAAACGCGGCTTCCGGAAACCCTGCCGGATGAATGTTCGTAAGAATGCACGACTCGCGATGGGCCGTCGACCGGAAATGGTTCGGCGTGTTGTCGAGCGCGGCCCGAGCGGTGTCAGCGCCGGCACGAACCCGATATCGCCATCCGGTCGCGGCATTCCGCACATGTGCACACCCTCACCCCACGCGCGAATTGCATAACAGTTGCGCCACCGCACGGTGTCGTTTCGATTTGTGCTGCAGTGGTGTCAATCGAGCCTGCTAATATGCATTTTCGCCCGCGATCGGCATGCCTGGCATCAGGCGCAGTCCGTCAGCCGATCGGCCCACCATGAAGTGTTTTCGCTGACGTGAGGCAACAAGAACCCATGAATAACCTGCACCGCGAACTCGCCCCGATCTCGTCCTCCGCCTGGGAACAAATCGAGGAGGAAGTGGCCCGCACGTTCAAACGATCAGTAGCCGGCCGCCGCGTCGTCGACGTCGACGGCCCCGAAGGCCCCGAGCTGTCGGCCGTCGGCACGGGGCACCTGGTCGAAGTCAGCGCGCCGCGCGAGCTCGTGAATGCACGGCTGCGCGAAGTCCGCACGATCGTCGAGCTGACGGTGCCGTTCGAATTGAGCCGCGATGCGATCGACAGCGTCGAGCGCGGCGCGCGCGACGCCGACTGGCAACCGGCAAAGGACGCCGCGCAGCGGCTCGCGTTCGCCGAAGACGGCGCGATTTTCGACGGCTACCAAGCCGCCGGCATCGTCGGCATCCGCGAAGGCACGTCGAACCGCAAGCTCACGCTGCCGGCGGACGTCAGCGCGTATCCCGACGCGATCAGCGACGCGCTCGAGGCACTGCGGCTCGCGGGCGTCGACGGCCCGTACTCGGTCGTGCTCGGCTCGGATGCGTACACGGCGCTCAGCGAAGCGCGCGACCAGGGCTATCCGGTCCTCGGCCATATCAAGCGGATCGTCAGCGGCGAGATCATCTGGGCGCCGGCGATCAGCGGCGGCTGCGTGCTGTCCACGCGCGGCGGCGATTACGAGCTGCATCTCGGGGAAGACGTATCAATCGGCTACACGAGCCATACCGACAAGGTCGTCCGCCTGTACCTGCGCGAGACGTTCACGTTCCTGATGCTGACGAGCGAAGCATCGGTGGCCGTGGCGCCGCAGGCCAGCACGGCAGCCTGATCACGGTTGCCCGCGCGCGATGCCCGCCAGGTGTCGCGCGCGACCGACCGCACCGCCGGCCGCATGTTCGTCGCCGATCGAACCCATCTTGCATGGAGTGTGTGATGAGCGATTCGAATGAGGCATTGCAGGCGCTACAGGCGTCGGTCGATCACCTGAAGCAGACGGTCGATGCGAACGCGAGCAGCCAGGCCGGCGACACCGCCGTGCTGTTCACCGTCATGTCGCTGGTCCTGGCCGAGTTGCCGCCCGACACGCGCAACCTGATCGAGGATTCGTTCTCCGTCTGGGCCAATGGTCTGCCGAATGCGGCACTGTCAACGGACGTGAAGCAGATCGCCCGGCAACGGCTCGCGATGACATTCCCGGACTGATCGCGGCACGCCACGGTTGCGCCGTGTCCGGCCCGGACCGTGCAACCCGCCCTCTCCTTCGGCCACCACACACGCATCGGCTGCGGTGCGTGCGTGGTCGCACTTGGCCGGTCGAAGCACGTTCCCCCTGCGGCGCTTCCGTCGCGCCTGCGCACCCGCGGTGCGCTCCACCCACCGGCAACCGGCGCCCTGCGCGCCGATGTCGCACCGCGCTCCGTTCGCGTTCCGCCCGCTCCCGCTTCCTGCCATCACACGCTGCGTAAGCCGCGCACGCCCGCGCCGCCGCGCGCACGCCCGTCTGTACTCCTTGCCACCCGTGCGCAAGCGCATGCGAGGGTGCAATTCCCTGCCTGCCCGGCGCGGAACTGTGTCTTGGATGGCCTCCGCCGATTCGCTATTTTGAACGCAGTCGAAGCGATGCCGTGGGCTCCTCCCGGCACGCACGCTTGCCGCCCTGACCGCGACCCTGCACGACGCCGGCGCGCGCTGCGCGACAGCACCGGTGCCGCCCGCGCGCCGCCGTGCCGCGCGTCGTGCGTTCGCGGTCGGGATGCGCCAAGCGCCGCACCGCATCGGGACTTCACCCTTCGACCCACTTTCACCGACAGGAGCCAGACCACCATGCCCGCACTTTGCGATATCTGCCACGCCCGGCCGGCCGTCGCGCGCGCAACCGTGATGCAGGACGGCGAGCGCAAGACGATCTCGATCTGCGATTACCACTTCCGTCAGCTGATGCGGCATCAGAGCATGCTGAACCCGTTCGATTCGCTGCTGGGCGGCGGCGGCTCGTCGTCGCTGTTCGGCGGGCTCGATGACGAATCGCCGCTCGCCGCCGAGATTCCGCGCGAATCGGTCGACCCGACCGACGCGTTCAGCGAGCAGACGCTGGAACTGCTGCAGCGCGCGGCCGAGAAGGCGCACGAGCTGCGCCGCAGCGAGCTCGATTCCGAACACCTGCTGTACGCGCTCGCGGACACCGACGTGTGTGCCGCGCTGTTGAAGGAACTGAAGCTGTCGCCGCAGGACATCCGGTCGTACATCGACGAGCATGCGCACACCGGCACGGCCGACCCCGACGCGCCGCTCGACAAGCTGTCGATCTCGCCGCGCGTGAAGAAGGCCGTACAGTACGCGTTCCAGGCGTCGCGCGATCTCGGTCACTCGTACATCGGCCCCGAGCACCTGCTGATCGGGCTCGCATCGGTGCCGGACAGCGTCGCCGGCACGCTGCTGAAGAAATACGGCGTGACGCCCGAGGCGCTGCGCCAGAAAGTCGTGAAGGTGGTCGGCAAAGGTGCCGAGGACGGCCGCGTCGATGCGCCGACCGGCACGCCGAACCTCGACAAGTTCGGCCGCGACCTCACCGCGATCGCGCGCCAGGGCAAGCTCGACCCGGTGCTCGGCCGCGCGCAGGAAATCGAGAGCACGATCGAGGTGCTCGCGCGCCGCAAGAAGAACAACCCGGTGCTGATCGGCGAGCCGGGCGTCGGCAAGACTGCGATCGTCGAAGGGCTCGCGCAGCGGATCGTCAACGGCGACGTGCCCGAGGTGCTGCGCGGCAAGCGGCTCGTCGAAGTCAACATCAACTCGATGGTGGCCGGCGCGAAGTATCGCGGTGAATTCGAGGAGCGCGCGAAGCAGCTGATCGACGAAGTCACTGCGAAGCACGACGAACTGATCCTGTTCATCGACGAGCTGCACACGATCGTCGGCGCGGGCCAGGGCGGCGGTGAAGGCGGCCTCGACATCGCTAACGTGCTGAAGCCCGCTCTCGCGCGTGGCGAGCTGAGCCTGATCGGCGCGACAACGCTCAACGAATACCAGAAGTACATCGAAAAGGACGCGGCGCTCGAACGGCGCTTCCAGCCCGTGTTCGTGCCGGAGCCGAGCGTCGAGCAAACAATCGTGATCCTGCGCGGGCTGCGCGACAGCCTCGAGGCGCACCATCAGGTGACGTTCGCCGACGACGCATTCGTCGCGGCCGCGGAGTTCGCCGACCGCTACATCACGTCGCGCTTCCTGCCCGACAAGGCGATCGACCTGATCGACCAGGCCGCCGCGCGCGTGCGGATCGGCGCGACGTCGCGCCCGGTCGACATCCAGGAAGGCGAAGCGCAGATCGCGCAACTGAAGCGCGAGCAGGACTACGCGACGTCGCGCAAGCGCTTCGACGAAGCGAAGCAGTTCGAGGAGCAGATCAACGCGAAGCAGAAGGCCGTCGACGAGATGATGGAGGCGTGGCAGCGCAAGACCGGTTCGGAGACGCTCGAAGTGACCGTCGAATCGGTGGCCGAAGTCGTGTCGCGCCTCACCGGCATCCCGGTGTCCGAACTCACGCAGGAAGAGCGCCAGAAGCTGCTGAAGATGGAAGAGCAACTGCGCGAGCGCGTGGTCGGCCAGAGCGACGCGGTGGTGGCCGTCAGCGATGCCGTGCGGCTGTCGCGCGCGGGGCTCGGTCAGACGCACCGGCCGATCGCGACGTTCCTGTTCCTCGGGCCGACGGGCGTCGGCAAGACCGAGCTCGCGAAGGCGCTCGCCGAGACCGTGTTCGGCGACGAGCAGGCGATCATCCGCATCGACATGTCCGAGTACATGGAGCGGCACGCGGTCGCGCGGCTGATCGGCGCGCCGCCCGGGTACGTCGGCTACGACGAAGGCGGCCAGCTCACCGAGCGCGTACGGCGCCGCCCGTACAGCGTGATCCTGCTCGACGAGATCGAGAAGGCGCATCCGGACGTCTACAACGTACTGCTGCAGGTGTTCGACGACGGCCGCCTGACTGACGGCAAGGGCCGCGTGGTCGACTTCAGCAACACGATCATCATCGCGACGAGCAACCTCGGCGCCGCGATCATCATGGACAACCTCACGCAACCGGAAGCCGCGCGCAAGACCGACAAGGCGATTCGCGAGGAACTGATGCAGGTGCTGAAGGGCCATTTCCGCCCCGAGTTCCTGAACCGGATCGACGAGGTGATCGTCTTCCATGCGCTGTCGAAGGAGAACATCCGCGCGATCGTGCAGATCCAGCTCGACCGCGTGGTACGCACGGCCGCCGCGCAGGACATCACGCTCGTGATGGGCGACTCGCTCGTCGAGCACCTGACCGAAGCCGGCTACCAGCCGGAATTCGGCGCGCGCGAGCTGAAGCGCCAGATCCGCCAGACCATCGAGACCCGGCTCGCGAAGGAGATCCTCGCCGATCGCCTGAAGTCCGGCGACCGGTGCGAAGTCGACTACGACAAGGCCAGCGACGAAGTGAAGTTCAACATGCTCGCGGCGCCTGATGCGAAGGCGGCCAAGGACGCGAAGAAGGACGCTGAAGGCAAGGCAAAACCGAACGGCAAGGCGGCCAAGGCCACCGACGATGCGAAGGCCGGCGACACGCCCGCCGACGCACCGCCGCCCGCGCCTGCCGCGAAGCCCTCCGGCAAGAAGTCGTCCGGCGCGAAGAAGGACGCGCACTGAAACCCAGCGTGCCCCGCACGCCCGGGGCATGCATGACCGGCTCCGTCCACCGGACGGAGCCGCCCCACGCCGCGACACGGCGCAAACCGAGCCGCCCGTATCGGGACCGGCTGATGGAGATTCACATGACAAATCGACGCGAAGTGCCAGGCATCAGGAAGTACGACGGGCCCGCCGGTGGTTGGGGCGCGCTTCGCGCGACAGCCGATGCGGTGCGCACGCAAATGGAAACCATCGAGGCGCCGATCGTGCTGATGCGGACCAACCAGCCCGACGGTTTCGACTGCCCCGGCTGCGCGTGGCCCGACAAGGAACACAAGTCGACGTTCCAGTTCTGCGAGAACGGTGCGAAAGCCGTCACGTGGGAAGCGACCACCAAGCGCGTGACGCCCGAGTTCTTCGCGGCGAACACCGTGTCGTCGCTGCTGCGCATGTCGGACTACGAGCTGGAGAACATGGGCCGCCTCACGCATCCGCTCGTCTACGATCGCGCGACCGACACGTTCCGCACGGTCGAATGGGACGACGCGTTCGCGCGCATCGGCGAAGTGCTGCGCGCGCTGCCGCCCGACCAAGTCGAGTTCTATACGTCGGGCCGCGCGTCGAACGAAGCCGCGTACCTGTACCAGCTGTTCGCGCGCGAGTTCGGCACCAACAACTTTCCCGACTGCTCGAACATGTGCCACGAGCCGACCAGCGTCGGCCTGCCGCAGTCGATCGGCATCGGCAAGGGCACCGTGTCGCTGGAGGATTTCGACCACTGCGAGCTGATCATTTCGATCGGCCACAACCCCGGCACGAACCACCCGCGGATGATGGGCACGCTGCACGAGTGCTCGCGGCGCAACGTGCCGATCATCGTGTTCAACCCGCTGCGCGAGCGCGCGCTCGAGCGCTTCGCCGATCCGCAGGACATGATCGAGATGGCGTCGTTCGGCTCGACGCGAATCGCATCGACGTACTACCAGGTCGACGCCGGCGGCGACGCGGCCGCGCTGAAGGGCATCATGAAGGCGCTGCTGCAGCTCGAAGCCGAACGCGGCGACGTGCTCGACCGCGACTTCATCGCGCAGCACACCAACGGCTTCGACGCGTTCTCGGCCGACCTCGAAGCCACGTCGTGGGACGACATCGAGCGCGCGAGCGGGCTCAGCCAGGCGCAGCTCGAACAGGTCGCGCTCGCGTACGCGAAGTCGAACGCGACGATCGTCACGTACGGAATGGGCGTCACGCAGCACAACAAGGGCACGGCAACCGTGCGCCTGATCGCCGACCTGCTGCTGATGCGCGGCAACATCGGCAAGCCCGGCGCCGGCGTGTGCCCGCTGCGCGGCCATTCGAACGTGCAGGGCAACCGCACGGTCGGCATCACCGAGAAGCCGTCGGCCGAGTTCCTGAAGAAGATCGAGGACGTGTGCGGCTTCACGCCGCCCGCGCATCACGGGCATGACGCGGTGCAGGCGATGCAGGCGATGATCGACGGCACCGCGAAGGCGCTGCTGTGCCTCGGCGGCAACTTCGCGGTCGCGCTGCCCGATCCGGAACAGTCGTTCCCGGCGATGGCGAAGCTCGACCTGAGCGTGCATCTCGGCACGAAGCTGAACCGCTCGCACCTGCTGGTCGCGAAGGAAACCTTCATCCTGCCGGTGCTCGGCCGCACCGAGCTCGACATGCAGGCCACCGGCCGGCAGTCGATCACGGTCGAGGATTCGATGTCGATGGTTCACGCGTCGGCCGGCAAGCTCAAGCCGGCGTCCGACGAGTTGCGCTCGGAGCCTGCGATCGTCGCGGGGATCGCGCATGCGACGCTGCCGGCGAGCAAGGTCGCGTGGCTCGACCTGATCGCCGACTACGACCGCATCCGCGACCTGATCGACCGCACGGTGTCCGGCTTCGAGGCGTTCAACGAGCGCATCCGCACGCCGGGCGGCTTCCGCCTGCCGCTGCCGCCCACCGAGCGCGTGTGGCCGACGCCGACCGGCAAGGCGATGTTCTCGGTCTACAAGGGCGTGAAGGAAGATGCCGACGTGCTCGGCGCCGAGCAGGTGCTGCGGCTGATCACGCTGCGCAGCCACGACCAGTACAACACGACGATCTACGGGCTCGACGACCGCTATCGCGGCGTGTTCGGCCGGCGTGACGTGCTGTTCATGAACCCCGCCGATCTCGCGAAGTACGGGCTCGAACACGGCGACCTCGTCGACATCGAAACGGTCACCTCATCGGGCCGCGCGCTGCGTCTCGAGAAGATCACCGCGATCGAGTACGACATCGCGCCGGGGTCGGTCGGCGCGTACTACCCGGAGGCGAACGTGCTCGTGCCGCTCGACTACATCGACAAGGAAAGCGGCACGCCGTCGTACAAGTCGGTGCCGGTACACGTCGCGCGCTCGTCGGTGGTCTGAAGCAGCGGCAGGCTCGCGTGCGCGGATCGGTGCGCCGCGCGGGCCTGCCGCCGGCCGGCGAGCCCTGCCGCGCACGGCTCGCCCGGCTACTTCGCCGCGACCGCCTGGATCTCGACCAGCAGCGCCGGCACGACCAGGCCGCTGACGATCACGACGGTCGACGCGCTCGCATGGCCGCCCAGCCGCCGCTCACGCACGGTGCGATAGAGCGGCACCAGATCGGGACGAGTCAGGAACCCGTCCACCTTGACCAGATCCGACGCCACCATGTCCGCATCGGCCAGCACGGCGAACAGGTTGTCCCAGGCCAGTTCCATCTGCCGCTCGGGATCGTCCGGCACGCTGCCGTCGGGCGCAGCCCCGACCTGGCCGGAAATGTGCAGCCAGCATGCCTGGGCCGGCGCCGAGACGCCGTGACTGTAACGGGAAAACGGCTCGGCGATGCCGGCCGGATTATGCAGTTGAAGGGGCATGTTCCTGCTCCACGATCGATTGTCGGGCTCGCGTCGGCCGGATGTCGGCATCGGCGGATGGAGATGCGATCCGGTAGTGTGTGGCCGCATGCGCGGTCGCATCGCTGCGTTTCCCGCACATCCGGCCGGACCGGACGATGCACTCTACTCCATCGGCGGTTTCCCCATCTCGTCGCGATCAACCGAACGCGTTGCCCGCCGGAGCCGGAGCCGGGACTACGGCGCCATGACCGCAAGGAAAGCCTGCCCTCGGCCTTCAGTGCCGCCTCCACAACGCAGCACGGGAGACGGCACCCTGGCCGCCTCCCGCGCAGCAAACCACGCCCCGTTCAGTGCACCGCCGTCGGCGGCATCGTCGCGGCCGTCTGCCGGCGCCGGTACGCGCTGTCGCGCGACGCGAGCCAGTAGTACAGCGGCGACGTCAGCGCCAGCCCCACGAGCCATGACAGGTCCGCGCCGCCGAGATGCGCGGGAATCGGGCCCGCGTACATCGGCGTGTTCATGAACGGAATCTGCACGAGGATGCCGATCGCATACGCGAGCAGCGCCTGCGGGTTGAAGCGGCCATAGATCCCGCCATCGGCCATGAAGATCGACTTGATGTCGTACTTGCCCTTGTGGATCACGTAGAAGTCGATCAGGTTGATCGCCGTCCACGGCACCAGCACGACGAGCAGCGCGAGCACGAGATCGACGAGGTTGCCGACGAAGTTCGTCGACGCGCCGATCGCCGCGTAGCAGCACGCGACGAAGATCACGACCGACACCACCGCGCGCGCCTTCGCGGTCGGAATCCACTTGTATGCGAACGTCTGCACCGACGTGATCACCGCCAGCACCGCGCCGTACAGGTTCAGCGCGTTGTGGCTGATCACGCTCAGCAGGAACAGCACGAGCATCAGCGGGCCGAGCGGGCCCGTCGCCTGCTTGACCGCATCCATCGCGTCGGCGCCGGCCGGCACCGCGAGCACCGCGACCGCGCCGAAGATGAACGCGAGCGTCGAGCCGATCGTGCAGCCGAGATAGGTCGCCCAGAACGTCGACGCCACGCCGACGCTTTCCGGCAGATAGCGCGAGTAATCCGACACGTACGGCGCGAACGCGATCTGCCACAACGCCGACAGCGACACCGTCGCGAGCCATCCCGCGAAGTTGAAGCCGCCGCGCGTCAGGAAATCGTCGGTCGTCACGTGCGTGAGGATCATCCAGAAGCCGACCAGGATCCCGATGCCGAGCACCCACGTGCCGATCCGGTTCAGGATGTGGATGAACCGGTAGCCGACGATACCGATCAGCCCCGAGCCCACCGCGCCGATCACGATGCCGACGGGCACCGGTACCGACGACGCGATGCCGTGCACCGACTTGCCGGCGAGCACGATGTTCGATGCGAAGAAGCCGACGTACATCACGGCCGCGATCACGGTCACGAGCAACGCACCCCACGAGCCGAACTGCGCGCGGCTCTGGATCATCTGCGGGATGCCCATCTGCGGCCCCTGTGCCGAATGCAGCGCCATCAGCACGCCGCCGACCGCCTGGCCGACGACGATCGCGACGATGCCCCACATCAGGTTCAGGTGGAAGAGCTGCACGCCGAGCGCGCCGGTCACGATCGGCAACGGCGCGATGTTGCCGCCGAACCAGAGCGTGAACAGGTCGCGCACCTTGCCGTGGCGTTCCGCGGGCGGCACGTAGCCGATCGTGTGCTTCTCTATCATCGGGGACGCGTTGCGGTCCACGTTCGTCATGGTGATGTCTCCTGTCCTGCGCGACGATGCGCGCTTGCCGTGTCAGCCGGCGCGCGTTGGGGTACGCGCCTGCAATCGGGTCCGGATACGCGAGCGACGACGCGCCGCGTGCACGCGCGGCGGTGTCGAACGAAGCGGACGATGCGCATGCGGGGACGGATGCCATGACCCGCTGCCGCGTGCGCAACCGCTTCGTGATCGTCGTGATCCAGGTTGGAGACGATGGTGCGCCACGAGCATCGCGGCCGGAAAATACTAAAAATATTTCCGGGACATACGAAAAAGCTCTGCAGCGGAAATGCCGGCACCGGGGGGCTTTCAGGTAAGGTGCTACGCACAACCATGGACAGATTGCGCCCGCGGCGGCATGCCGGGGCCGTGCATCAGAGGTGCTTGTGGCTCACTACACTTTGCGGCAACTGAAATACTTCGTGACGACGGTGGAATCCGGCAGCGTCGCCGAGGCTTCGCGCCAGCTCTTCATCGCGCAGCCGTCGATCTCCAGCGCGATCAAGGGTCTGGAGGAAAGCTTCGGCGTGAAGCTGTTCATCCGCCATCACGCGCAGGGCGTGTCGCTCACGCCGAGCGGCACGCGCTTCTACCGGAAGGCGCAGGAGCTGCTGCGCATCGCGCACGAATTCGAACAGAACGCGCTCGCCGACAACGACGTGATCACCGGGCAGATCGACATCGGCTGCTTCGAGACGGTCGCGCCGCTCTATCTGCCGCAACTGATCGCGGGCTTTCGCGAGCGCTACCCGGGCGTGAACATCCGGCTGCGCGACGGCGACCAGCAGGAACTCGTGCAGGGCCTGACGTCCGGCACCTTCGATCTCGCGCTCATGTACGACCACGATCTCGACGGCACGATCGAGACCGAGCCGCTGATGCCGCCGCAGCAGCCGTACGTGCTGCTGCCGGAGAACCACCGGTTCGCGGGCCAGACGCACGTATCGCTGCGCGACCTCTGCGTCGAGCCGATGATCCTGCTCGACGTGCAGCCGAGCCGCACGTATTTCGTCAGCCTCTTTCACGAACTCGGGCTCACGCCGAACATCGTGTTCGGATCGCCTTCGATCGAGATGGTGCGCGGGATGGTCGGCCAGGGGTTCGGCTTCTCGCTACTCGTCACGCGCCCGCATTCCGAATACACGTACGACGGCCAGCGCGTCGTGACGATCAGCCTCAGCGAAACGGTGAGCCCGTCGGGGCTCGTGAGCGCGCGGCTCAAGCGCGGTCAGCTCACGAAGCAGGCGCAGTCGTTCGTCGATTTCTGCCGCGAGCGGCTCGCGCAGATCGTCGCGGAAACGGCGCGATAACGAACAGGAAGGAACAGGAAAACGCACGCGCCGCAGGACGCGGTACGTGCGTGTCGGCCGCTCGCCGTTTCAGGTGGCCGCAGAGAGATGCGCGGCCAGCCGGCCCAGCATCGCGTCGCAGCCGTGGAGCTGGTCGAGCGTGACGAACTCGTCGGGCTTGTGCCCCTGGTCCATGCTGCCGGGCCCGCACACCACGGTCGGAATGCCGGCCTGCCCGAACAGCCCGCCCTCGGTGCCGAATGCCACCGTCCCGAATGCATCGGAGCCGCTCAGCATCGCGAGCAGGCGCGCGGCCTCGCTGTCCGGCGAAGTCGCGAGCCCCGGATACGCGCCCAGCGGCTGCAGCCGGATGTCGGTGTCGGGCTGAACCGCGCGCATCCTCGGCAACAGTTCGGATTCCGCATAGTCCTGCAACTTCCTCGGCACGTCGTGCGCGTCGAAATCCGGCAGCGCCCGTACCTCGAAATCGAACTCGCATTCGGCCGGCACGATGTTCAGCGCACGGCCACCCTTGATCAGCCCCGTCTGCACGGTCGAAAACGGCGGATCGAAACGCTCGTCGTGCCGTTCGGGCCGCGCGAGCGCATCACCGATCTCGCCGAGCCGGCCGATCAGCTTCGCCGCATAGTCGATCGCATTGACGCCCGACGGCGCATACGCGGAGTGGCACGCGGCGCCCTTTACATGACAGCGCATCGCGAGCTTGCCCTTGTGACCGAGCACCGGCTTCAGCTCGGTCGGCTCGCCGATCAGGCACAGGCGCGGCCGGTGCTCGCGCGCGGCCAGTGCTTCGAGCATCGGCCGCACGCCGAGGCAGCCGACTTCCTCGTCGTACGAGAACGCGAGATGCACGGGCACACTCAGCGGTCGGGCGACGAACGCCGGCACGGCCGCGAGCACCGATGCGATGAAGCCCTTCATGTCGGCCGTGCCGCGGCCGTACAGGCGGCCGTCGCGCTCGGTCAGCCGAAACGGCTCGACCGTCCACGCCTGCCCGTCGACCGGCACCACGTCGGTATGGCCCGACAGCGCGATGCCGCCGCGATCGCGCGGCCCGATCGTCGCGTACAGGCTCGCCTTCGTGCGTTCGCCGTTGTAGAACAGTTCGCTCTCGACGCCGAAGCCCGCGAGATAGTCACGGATGAAACCGATCATCTCGAGGTTCGAATCGCGGCTGACCGTCGCGAAACCGATCAGCCGCTCCAGCAGAGCGCGGCTCGACGTGTCATTCATCGCCCGGCACTCCGTAGCTCGGCGCGGCGGTGGGATTCAGCGCACGCGTCTGGTAGTCCTGCATCTGCGGCCGATAAGCCTGCCACAGCGCATCGAGCTGCCCGATCGGATCGGCATCGGCCCAGTCGACGCGCAGGTCGACGATCGGCCAGGTCACGTCACCGGCCACCTTCAGCGCGGCCGAGTGCACCGGCCCCGCCTCGCCGCCGGCCGCCATCGCCGCATGCATCGCGGCCAGCAGGCGATCGGCGAGCAGGCCGGGCGCCTGCTCGAATGCGCGCGCCATCGCGTCGATCACGGCCGGCGCAGCCAGCAGGTTGCCGGCCGCCACGCATTGCTCGCCCTGCACCGCGTGATGCGTGCCGAGCGCTTCCTTGCCGGTGAAGCACGCCGTCTGCCCCTGCCCGTCGATCACCGTGACCTGCCGGTACTGGCTCCAGCCGTTCGCGCTGAGCGCGCGGTCGAGCGCCGCGGCAGGCGCAAGCTGCTCGTGCTCGATCAGGTCGAGGATCTGCGGCCCGAGCGCCGGCAGCGTGATGTTCTGCGTCGCGACAGCGCCGACGCCCGCGCGCACCCACGGGCAGCGTGCGCCCACCGCAATGCTCGACGAGCTGATCGCGATCCCGAGCTGGCCCGTCTCCGGGCAACGCCCGACGATGGAGAAAGTCATGTCGCCTCCTACGCGCGGTTCGGCTGCCAGTTGTCCGGGATCACGGCGATCACGTCGATTTCCATCAGCCACTGCGGCTGGCCGAGCGCGGACACGACGAGCCCCGTCGAGATCGGATACACGCCCTTCAGCCACTTGCCGACTTCCTGGTACACGGGCTCGCGATAGCGCGGGTCGATCAGGTAGGTCGTCGTCTTCACGATGTGCGTGAGGTCGCTGCCGGCTTCCTCCAGCAGCTGTTTGACGTTCTTCATCGCCTGCTCGGCCTGCGCGCGCGGATCGCCGAGGCCGATCAGGTTGCCGTCGAAATCGGTGCCGACCTGGCCGCGCACGTAGACGGTGTTGCCGGCCCGCACGGCCTGGCACAGATCGTTGTCGAGCGTCTGGTTCGGGTAGGTATCCTTCGTGTTGAACATGCGGATACGGGTATGGGTGGGTTGGCTCATCGGAATCCTTCGGTCGTCAAGGTCACGCCGCCGCACCGGATGCGAACGGGGTGCGGCAGGCGGCGTGGGTTCGGTCAGTTCACCGCGTCGGCAAGCGGCTGCGCGTGGGCGTGAGTCGCGGCGCCGTCCTGCTCCGCGTGCGATGTCGAGCGGCGCTGCGATGCGTCGTGGTAGTCGAGGTAGGTACGCTGGATCGCGATGTGATCGGCGATGTGCCGCGCGTCGTGCCACACGCCCCAGATGAAGCTGGAGCCGCGCCGCGACAGCCACGGCAGCCCGAGGAAATAGATGCCCGGCTCCTTCGACACGCCGCGCTGGTGCTGCGGCTTGCCGTTGTCGGCGAACGCGTCGACCTTCAGCCAGCCATAGTCGACCGCATAGCCCGTTGCCCAGATGATCGACGTGACGCCCGCGCCGGCGAGGTCGAGCGCGAGGATCGGATGCGCGACGCACTCGGGGTTCGGCAGGATGTGGCGCGCTTCGGGTTCTTCCGGCAGGTCGAGGCCGTTGCGCGCCGCATAGGCATCGGCCGCGTCGAGCAGCGACAGGTAGTTTTCGTCGCCGCGCGCGAGATTGATCGCGAGATCGCGTTCGAACACGGCCACGCCGCCATCGAACGACTTCGTCAGCCCGACGAGCGTCACGCCCTGGTTCGCGAGCCTGCGGAAATCCACCGTATGGCCGCCGCGCGCGCCGCTCACCGCGATCGTCACGTGTTCGCGGCCGGGTGTCGCGACTTCCTTGTCCCATTCGCCGAGCACGCCGAGCCACCAGCAGAAATCGCGGCCGCGATACGCGCGCGGCGGACGATCGTGCGGGCCGACCGACAGGTACACCTGCCGGCCCGCGCGCTGCAGTTCGTCGGCGATCTGCACGCCCGACGAACCCGCGCCGACCACCAGCACCGCGCCGTCCGGAAGCTGGCCCGGGTTGCGATAGTCGGCGGAATGGAGCTGCACGAGGCGCGCGTCGTCCGGCGCGATCGGCGGAATCACCGGGCGCTGGAACGGCCCCGTCGCGACGACCACGCGGTTTGCCTCGATCGTGCCGTCGGACGTCTCGACGACGAAACCCGGCTTACCTGTATTGCGCACGACCTTCTTGACCTCGACGCCCGTGCGGATCGGCGCGTTGAACTTGCGCGCATATGCTTCGAAGTAGTCCGCGACCTGGTCTTTCGACGCGAACGCGTCAGGATCGAGGCCGTCGAATTCGAGGCCGGGGAAGCGGTCGTGCCACACGGGGCCGTTCGCGACCAGCGAATCCCAGCGCCCGGTGCGCCAGCGTTCGGCAATTCGACTGCGCTCCAGCACGAGATGCGGTACGCCCAGCTTGCCCAGGTGCTCGCTCATGGCCACGCCGGCCTGACCGGCGCCGACGACGAGCGTATCGATTGAGGTTGTTTCGACTGCCACGGCTGTCTCCTTCTGAAGTGCGGCTCAGTGCGACGCTCGTGCTGTCGCGTGAGTTGGAATGGAGACATTCTGCTGATGCGCAGGCGGGCGCGAAATGATGATTTTTGTTGGTGTTGACGAGAAAAAAGCTGGGGGTGGGGGAATATGGGCGGTGGGCGGTGCCGGAAGAGCCGTTCAAGGTGAAGTACCTGCGGACAAGACATCAGCGCATCGCACACCAGCGCACGCCCCTTTCGTCGCACTGCCCGCTACACGCCCGCCGCAGGCATCGGGCCGGCCCATCTCAGGCTAATTACGCGCGCCCTACGTCGCGATGTAACCGATTCCACTCCTGATCTGGAACCCCATGTGCGATGTTCGGATCGCTATGCCCGGATCGTTTTCGCCGCCTGCCCGGCCATCAGCGACCATGATTCGGACCCGGCAAATCGTGAGGCGCCGCATACGCAGTGAATATTCCAGTCGTGCCGCTCACCACGTCGCTCGAATCCATGTTCAGGAAGCGGCCGTTGACCTCGACGCGGAATTTGTACGGCGAATCGCGCGCTTCGGGCGGACAGGTAGCGGCTGCCGGATCTTCAACCGCCCTTTCCTGATCCCGCGCGCGCCGTTGCAGCAACCGTTAGAGTGGCGCTCCCCGCGCCGGCAAGCATGAAGAAATCGAGGTAGTCCATCAGCCCCGTCGCTACGAAGACCAAGCACTTGGGTACGCGCCAGTACGTTGCTGCTGATGGCTGGCCTGCTGTATCTGCCGTGGCTGTCCGCCGAAACCGCCTGGTTGGAGTTGAGACATTCCGCTGACAGACCGCCTTGCGCGAAATGATGTTTCTTTGTGGGTATTGACGGCCAAAAAGGCCTTTGCTGGCCAACTCGCAGCTACGTTGACGAAACCCGGTCACGGACACCGCCTCGACTCAATGCCCGCCGTTGATTTCCGTATCTTCGAAGGCCAGATGCTCGAAATAGCTCCCGGTGAAATCGACGTCCAGTCCCTTGAGACCGTGAGCTTCAACCGTGGTGCCTGTACAGTCCAGCACCTGCACCGAATGCCACGTGTTGCCGTCGAACCTGACACCGTTCCACTTGCATCCGAGAAATTTCACGCCGTTGAACGTGCTGCCCTGAAAGGCGGCGTCATTGAAGCTGCAATCGACGAATGTGCATCCGGAAATCGCAATCCCGGCAAAATCGCAACCTGCGAACGTGCAGGCCGAGAACCGGCAGCCCGTCCAGCCGGCTTGCCGGAATGACGTGCCGGCGAAACTGCTACCGTTGAAACTGCTGCCGGCAAATTGCGCGAGACCCAGATCGAGGCCGGCGTAGGCCGAACTGTCTGCCTGACCAGACAGTCCCGCGGGCGCACCGCCCGCGCCCTTGCGCCACTGATCGTGTTTGTAGATGATTTCAGAACTGCTCATCGATCTGCTTCCCGGTGCGCGGGAGCCACGGCATCGGTCTCATCCTTGTCCGAGTGCTGTTCCTCGTCATCGTCGCCGGATGTTGCCGAACCCCGGCTGGCGAACCATGCGACCACGCCACCCAAAGCAAGCAGCGGACCGAGAAACAGGAAATTCTCGATCGCGAAATCGCTCACATCGTGCGAACCGTAGCTACCTCCGCTGATCTGGGCCACGGAGCCCATTGCCGCGATCGCACCCCAGGCGGCCAGGATCAGACCGCCGACACACACCGTCGCGGCAATCGTCGATTTACGCATCTCCGCCCCCTCAAGCGTTCTCGGACGCGTTGCCGACGCTGACCTGAGGCAGCTTCGCGAACCCCAGGTGATTGGCCTCGTTCCACCACGTCCACGTCACGTCAGCCGGCGATACGTCCAGATGCGTCGCCCGCGGATCGGGGAACGTATCGCCCTGCATGACGTACGCCTGGCGATACCACTGGTTGAACGTGGCCGCCCGAGGATGATCGCCTGCCACATCGGCTTGCCAGATGCCCGTCACCGGGCACGCACGCGTGCCGCGACACCGGATGGCCGGGTCGGGAAATTCGGCGGCGCGCACGATGCCCTGCGTGACGCGCGGATGCGATTCCACCGTTTGCGCGGGCATGGGAATCACGTCACCGACATAGTGGAAGAAGATGCGGCCATCCTCCGGCATCAAACCGGGGCGGCTCCGATCGAACAGCTCCTCCTTCCGGTAATGCATCGGTAGCTGAGCCATATTCCATGCGAGGTGACGATCGGCGACCGGATATTTCAGTTGTGCCAGCCAGTAACCACCGACAGGAGCGGCAGTCGTTTCCGCCTGCGGAGGCACGGTGACCTGCGGCTTCTCCGGCAGCATGTAGCCATCGGGCACGTGCGCGCGGCCCGTATGCAGCGACACGGGGTGCACGGCGGGCTTGACCGGCGACGCCGGCGCGGACGTCACCGCCTTCGCCGCGTTGATCAACGTCTCCTTGTTGCCGTCCCACTTGGGCAGTTTGGCGGGCGGAAGCGGCACCACCTTGTCCAGGTTCGGCAGACGCAGGTCGGGGTCGCGCTCGAGGCGATCGGCAAGGACACCGTAGCGCTCGGCGCGGGCTTCATCCTTGACATGGCCGACCAGCGCGTCCCCCTTGCCAAACGACGCACTCAACCATCCCGCACTCTCGGCACTGCCGAATTTCACGCCCGCATGCAGCGTCTT
Source organism: Burkholderia lata (assembly GCF_902499335.1). Taxonomy (GTDB): domain Bacteria; phylum Pseudomonadota; class Gammaproteobacteria; order Burkholderiales; family Burkholderiaceae; genus Burkholderia; species Burkholderia lata_B. The sequence goes on from NZ_CABVQK010000003.1 coordinate 433,592, forward strand.
GAGCGCACGTTCGTTGTTCTCGCTCAACTCGGCTCGATCACCCGTAATCGTCGTTCCCAACTCATATGCTGCACTTCCGTTGCCCTGTGCGACCGCACATTCAAGCATCTGGAGTGCGATCTTGCGGTTGCCCCAGAAACCCGCCTTGGGATCATCATAGAGCGCGTCCATCTTGCCACCCAGATACGCCATCGCACTTGGGCTGCCCATATCGGCGGCCAATTGCCAGAATGCATAGGCGCGGCTGGCATCCTGCGTTACGCCCATCCCGTTCATGTGATACGTACCCATCAGATCGTAAGCCGCCGGAATACCCAGTTTCATCGCCTGTTCGGTGATCTGCACGGCATGTTCGGAATCACGATCCACCCCCTGCCCCTGGGCGTAGGCATTCGCCAGATTCAGCATTGCCTTCCAGTGCTTGCGCTCGGCCGCCTTCGTCCACAAATCGACAGCGCCCTTGTAATCGCGCTGGTTCGGCCACAACAGCGCGCTGGTCAACGCCATTGCCTGCTGGTTCCATCGATCGGCCTCGGGGTCGAGGGGGGGAACCACGTCAACCTCGTGCTTGCACTCAAATGCTGTGCGATGAGGGTTGAAGGCGGTCAACGACATGTTGCGAGGAAGAGAATCGTTCATTGAGCAGGCTGCACATGCAAGGAACAGGAAAGCAGAAACTAACCGGGTCAAGCCGATACGGTTGGTGGGAGTCGATCGCAATTGATTTAGCACGATTTGGGAAACCTACTCAGGATAAGCGAACGCCTGTCGCACGCTCATCATGGAACGGATGCAGGAAGCCGGTCGGCGCATCACCCTTCTTTCGGGCAAGCTCATTGGCCCGCAGCAATTGCACCCAGTTGCGAAACGCTTTTGACATGGCCTGCGGAGTCAACGACGACGGATTGCAATCCGCTGCATTTCCGGTATGAAGCTTCCACACCCGCTTGCGCAGATCTTCGCTTTTCATAGGGTCGTCGGTTCCCACGTTGATCTCGGCATCCACTGCCATGCTCCGCAAATTCAGATTGGCACTGCCCAACGTGAAGAAACTGTCGTCGATCACCAGCAGTTTACTGTGGATGTAGATCTCCCTGTACCGGGCCGCGAATGATTGTGCCTGTAACGGTAGCATCGGCGCCAGATCCGGGTCTGGCAGTTCGCCTTTGGCTTGCTGCTTTTTTACGTAGTCGTCCCAGCGAGCCTGCTTCTTCTCAGTTTCGGTATTCAGCTTGGAACTGCGCCAATTGTAATCAAATGACCACAGGCTACCGACCAGCGCGCGGATACCCATCTGATCCAGCGATTTCGTCAGGGACGCCTTGTCACCGAGGTCCTTGGCGCTTTGCGCCGCAGGCGACAGCGGAGCAGGGTAATAGTCGGGGTCGATGCTCGCGCCGCTCGCTTTCTGACGCTTGACGTAAGCATCCCAGGTTGCCTGCTGCTGCCGGTTGCGCGCGAGTTCGTCTTCCACCGCCTTGTCCTGATTGGGCATCGAAGTGCCATGGCCCAGCACCTTGACCGTATCATGCGTGCGCGGCACCATCTGTGCCCGCTCGGGCGTGGGAATGACAGCCATCACGTGCAAATTCGGTATGTCGGCGGGATTCTTTCCGGCCGCCTGGCTGCATGACAGAAACTCAGCTCGCAATTCCTTCAGCTTCGTCGGCCACTCGGTATACTGAAAATACTGGTTCTCGATGTAGATATAGCTGCGCGCAAACGACGTCGCCTGGTTATACAAGGCCTTGACGGATTTGTCCTTTTCTTCAGGCTGCGTACGGACAATTTGCGCACGCTGGCACGGCGTGCCGAGATTCTGCGTCAATCCCGGGGGCACCTTTTTGAAATCGTGCGTTCGCGACAGGTTCGTGCCCTTGCCCTTGGCACGGTTCCACGCGTCGGTAAAGTTCTTGCTCACCGCCACCAGCGCCTCACCCCGAATCCGACTTGCATAGTCCTGGTAAGGCTTGAGGCCCGGCTCCGTGTCATTGGCCCCTTCCCACGCCTCACCACGGCGTGGATCATTGAAGAGGTGCTGCTGCGTGTCCCAATAGTCCGTCACGCTATTCAGCCCCATCACGTAGCCGACGGCGTGCACGCCGCCTTCATGGTCGTAATCGATCAGGATAGTCTTCTGATGGTCGGTGGCCACCTTCTCCAGCCCCAGTACCTCGGTGAAATCACGTTTGCCCGGCTCGCTCTTCAGGCTTTCATGGACGTCCTTGCTGCTGCCGTCCCGCGTACGAATCGACAGGTTGGGCAGCCGGCCGGCAAACGCATCGTCATACCATCGCGAATTGAAATCCTCGCGCCGTTCCCGCGGAGTCTGCGGTTGAGGCGGATTCTCGGTCGGCAAATAGATACCGCCTGCCATGGCGACCTCCATGGCCATCTTCTCTTCATAGTTCAGGCGACCGCTGCTGTGACCCGGCATGTTGTTCGAGCCGAGACTTCCGATGAAGCCATACCACGAAAGCAAACGAACCTGCACCGGCTTGCCATTGTTGAATTTCCCTGCCGCTACGTCGCGCAGCAATCCACCCCAGGTATCTCCTCGCGGCCAGACCTTTCCGTTCCGGATCAACTCCATCCCGGGATCGAAGCCCCAGCAGATGATCTCGACACTGTGCTTGGCCGCCTTCAAATCGGCCGCAATCTGCTTGAACGCATCCTCGCCGCAGATGAATACGTCGAGATTGTTCTTTTCGTATGGCGGCGCGTAGTAGTCCGCCTGCTTTTCCAGAAACCACTGTGCACTGGCGACCGTCTGCCGCTTACCGACATCGACCGGCGCCTTCGATTTGTTTTGGGTATTGGTATCGGACATCAGGTTTCTCGTCAAAAACTGTGGCAAATCGCCGGTCAGCCCTCTGCGTGGCGCTGGCGCGATTCCGGATCGCCGTCGACCGCTCGCCATCCCTGCGCGGCCAGTTGCTCGTCATCGGTCAAGCCCTCCTCCTTCACGGGCACGTCGATCTCATGCCCGTTGTGCAGCTTGACCGTATAGGAAGACGTGCCCTTCTGGTGATTCGCAATGATCAGTTGACCATGCTCGTCGGTCACGCCGTCCGCAATCTTGGCCGATCCCTTGTAAAGCGTGTACGGCTCATAGGCGAGCGGCCGGCCGTCCTCCGGATGCGAACGGAGCACCACAGCCAGGCTGTCCTGTTGCTCCAGTTCCTTGAAGGTCAGGGGATCGGGCGCTTTCACGGGCTTGTTGTCCGGGCCGACGAGGCTGTGCGACGCCGCATGTTCGCGCCACACGCCGCTCGTGCCATGCACGACGCCGCCACCATTCCACTGGCTGTAGCTCGAACCGCCGTTGATCGACGCTTCGTCGCTCGCCTGGGTATTGACCTTAGGCGAGCGAAACACGATTTCCTCACCCGCCTCCAGAATGATCCGTTTGGCGGCCTTCACGACGACGTCCTCCTTGTGCGCTTCAATCCGGAGCTTGCCCTCTGCCGTGACGAGCGTCATGCCCTTGGCCGCGAAGGCACTCATCCAGTCTCCGACGCGCATCAGCAGACGACGTCCCGCGCTGATCTGCGTGTTGCCGATACTTACGGCATCGATGTTGGTCTGCGCACCGAGCACCATCGCATCCTCGCTGGCCACGGTCACACCGGCCGGCCCCTCGATTGCAACCATCGGCGCACCGCCACCACCGCCTCCACCACCCTGGTCGACGTTGCTGCCGGCGTCCCAGCCCTTGATCTGTGATGTGATCTTCTCGATGCGTGCAAGATCGGTATTCTCGGCGTCATTCGCAGCGGACGCATCACCGAGGTTTCGTACCAGTTCCTGCAACTGTTCGATCAACGTCTGCAATGCCGTGCGTTCGAGCATCTTGCCTTCGGCACGTCCCTGCTGCTGCGCGGTCACGTAGACGCCCTTCGCCGCGCGAATGACCGCCTGGGCATCGGTTCTAGCCTCCAGACCGTCGCCGCGAGGCGCGCCTTTACCGTCGTCGCGAGGCTCCGTCAGGTAACCCAGGTTCAACTGGGTATGGGTGTGCTCGCTGGCAAGCTGACTGCTGATCTGGCCGGGCGTATCGTCGAAGCGCAGCTGGTTGTAGCGATCCGCCTTGACCTCCTTCGTCTTGATACCGGACAGATATCGATTGCCCGGAAGCGAGCCCGTGTGGCTGAACGTGGTCGGCATATTGGGACCGCCGTGCAGCACCCCGGTCACGATCATCTTGTCGGGATCGCCATGCAGATGGTCGATCAGCACTTCCATGCCGGCACGCGGCAGCATGTCCATGCCGTAGTTCGGGCCGGCCCAGGGGCTGACCCATCTCACCCACGCGCTGTCCCGCTCGGTTCCACTGGTGCCGGCGCCCTGTGCATGAGTGTGGTCGTCGGCGCGCAAGCCAAGAATCTGCACCTTGATGCGGCCGAATTCGTCGCAATGCACTTCCTCGCCATCCTGACCAACCACTTTCGCGGTAAACGGATGCACGGGCGGCAAATCAACGCGCGGGTCGTAAGCTGGCGTCAGCGGCACGCCCCGGCGCACGCACGTGAACGTGTTCTCGTATCGAACCCCGGCCCCCTCTTCTTCCGCCGGTAACGTGTCGAAGCTCCAGCGACTCGCGGCAAACAGTGCCTGCGCCCGTTCATCGAGCGCCTTGGAGTAGTTGTTGCTGGCCCGATGATGAAGGCTGGTGATCACGAATTGCCGCTGTTCGTCCGGCCGCGTGTCGACCTCGGGATGCCCAAGCAGCGTGAACCAAAAACCTGGTGAAACGTCCCGGACATCGCTCGCCGCGTATACGCACTCCGCACGACGTTCGTGCGCCAGAATGCGTGCCTTCGCCAAGCGCTCTTGATCGGCGTCCGAATCGCCTGCGTGCGGGACGTCGATGACCGAATCAGCCAGCAATTTCGCGAGATCGTTGCCTGCCTCCCCCTGATCGACGATCGTCTCCTGCTCGGACTGTGCCATCCTGCCGGCTTTGTAATCCCAACTGGAACGTCGCACGCTGCCGGGCGTCAGCGCTCGGGCCGTGGACCAGAGCGTGACCGCGTCACGCTCCCGCGACTGCGAACCGCGGTGATAAGGCACCTGGCCTGCCGCCGCCTGAGGCAACTTCGTCGGATCGTCGCAGAACACGAGCGTGTGGACCGGCGTATCGGTTGCCGCTCCGTCATGCTTGCCGGCCCGTGCATACCAGAAAATGCCGTCACGCCGGCACAGCCGGCGAATGAAAGCCGCATCCGATTCGCCCGCCTGACGCGTCTGCTCGCGCTTCGGATACTGATTGCGATCGAGCACGAGTTCGAAATCGAAAGCCTGCGCCAACGCCGAACTGCGTTGCTGCCATTCGTGCAGCAGTGTTTCCAGAATGTCCGGGACGCTCGTCGAACGAAACGTTCTGCTGTTGACACGCTGCTCGAGGATTCCAAGCGCGTCGCGCAACGTCAGTTGTACGCACGTGAGCGAGCCGTCCGATTGACCGGCACGCACGTCGGTGATGATTCCGTTGATCGGGTACGGCTTGCCTCGATCCGTCATCAGTTGCACGGAAAGCGGCAACCCCAGAAACGTGGACAGCGGAAGATCCGGGCGCGAAGACAGACAGGTCAAATGCCCTTCGATGCCGGTACACAAGCCTTCCGTCAAATCGATGCTTTGCGGTACGAGGACACGTGCCAGCGCCTCTTGATGTCGTCCCCAATGAAACCGGATTGCACGATTGTTCTGATCGAGCGCGCTCACGAAGGCACGCAGAATTTCGGTCACGTTCACTTATCGATGGGCATTCGGCGACGACGCTCTCAGACCGCTACGTCACCTGCGCACTTAATTGATTTGAGTGTCGATTTTAAATGCAACGTTCACACAAAAACAATTGCGCTGTGGTAACAGACGGCAACACATGCACGCGCCTTGAATACAGCGGAACAACACCCACACCTTTTGACATCAAAAAGAATGGAACATGTTGATTCCATTGACATTTAACATTCTTTCCATCACTCGAAAGTAAATATTACTCATCTTCCGCCCGACCGGATTCGACCTTCGGCCGTCAATTCCTGACTATGCCCACCCCGCCAAACTGTTGGTATTCCCGGCACTTCGCGACGGGCGGCACTCCCTTCCCAGCCGCTTCCTCGGCATGCCCGATCGATCCCCTTTTTTATGCAACCGGCTATGCCAGCCGGCGATGACCCGTTGCAGATGATCGAACACACCAACGAATTCGCGCGACGCTTCAACACGACCGTCGAACAGCCGGTGCTGGTTGAATGCGAGGCCATGCTGTCGTCGGTCTCGCGACTACGGGGCAGCGAACCGGCCCGCGCGCGGGGCTAGGCGGGCGGACCATCGCGGAGGCGAGGGGCGCGGTGGGGTTGACGTACTTGGATTGAACGGGACAGCGGCGATGAATTGTCGTCGCGTGGCACGCGTCCGCGACGACAGTCTCAAATGCGTGGCTCGTCGACCAACGGATCACCCGTGAAACCGCGTCGGCGAACATTTCATTTTGACGCTATCCTGCGGCTCGAACATGGATGACCACGCCCGAGTGACCTATGTCTGCAATCGACTCCGACGATATCGAGCAACACGCGCCTCACGCGAACGGCAAGCCGACGCGCCGAAACGACGCGCGCGTCTGGCGCTCCACGCTGGTCCCCGGCGGAGAGATGGTCACGGCCCGCTTCACCGACCATGTCTACTCTCCCCACTGGCACGACGCGTACACGATATCGGTCATCGAACGCGGGGCTGAACGTTACGACTATCGCGGCACGCGGTTCGTCGCCGACGCCGGGTCCCTTCCCATCATCAATCCCGGCGAAATCCATACCGGTTCGAGCGCGGCCGACGCAGGCTGGCAATGCCGCACGTTCTATTTGCCGGTCGATTTCGTGCAGGGCGTGGCCGAAGAGGCCGGGCTGTCCTATCACGGCACGCCCTGGTTCGACTCGGACATCATCAAGGATGTCGACCTGGTCGGCCGCGCGCTGCGAGCGCACCGCGTACTCGAGACCGGCACCGACATGCTTGCCGTGGAGTACGTGTTGCTCGACGCCGTTTCCACGCTGCTGAAGCGCTATGGACGGATGCGCCCGCCTTCCCGGCCGATGAGCATCGATCGCATGCGTGTCGAGCGGATGAAGGCGCGCATGCTCGACGAGCTGACCGCGTCGCTCGACCTGGCCGAGCTGGCCAACGTCGTTGGCGTGTCGAAATTCCATGCCGCGCGCATCTTCTCGCGCGAGGTCGGCATGGCACCGCATGCCTGGCGCAACCAGGTCCGACTGGCCCGCGCCTGCGATGCGCTTCGTGCCGGCATGCCCGCAACGGAAGTGGCCGCGACTTTCGGCTTCGCGGACCAGAGCCACTTCAACCGTCACTTCAAGAAGGCAAACGGTGTCGCGCCGAGTCGCTGGAGCGACACCCGGTAACAAAAAGGCGCACAGCGCAAGAACGTTCAAGCGCGAGCGTCGTATCGCGTCCTATCCTCGCCCTCAATGGGAGGAAGACATGGACGCAAATCAACGACGACGCCCGGTGACGAACGGGGAAACAGAAGCCGATACGGGCTTCGTAGCGCTCGACGACATCCAGCCCCGACGCGGCGCGGAGGTGCTCGTCGAGGTGCTGAGAAGCGAAGGTGTACGCTACGTTTTCGGCAATCCCGGCACGACCGAGCTGTCATTCATCGATGCACTGACCGACGCGCCCGACCTGTCGTATGTGCTGGGCTTGCAGGAGGCCGCGGTCGTGGCGATGGCGGATGGCTATGCCCAGGCTTCGGGCCGGCCCGGCTTTACGAACCTGCATACGGTGGGCGGCCTCGGCCACGCGATGGGCGCCCTTCTGAATGCAAAGGCGGCCAGAACGCCGCTGGTCGTCACGGCTGGCCAGCAGGATACCCGCCATGCATACACCGATCCGCTGTTGTACGGCGATTCGCTGGGTGTCGCCCGTCCGGCGGTCAAATGGGCACGGGAAGTCGCTCACCCCGATGAAATCGGCGTGCTCGTGAGGCGCGCATTCAACGACAGCGCGGCGGCCCCGTCCGGGCCGGTCTTTCTGTCCCTGCCGATGGATGTCATGGAGCGCACCACGTCCCGGCCTGTCGCGCGGCAATCGGCGATCGACCGCACCTCGATCCCGGCGGCGCTGCCCGATCTGGCGAAGGCATTGGCCTCGATCCTTCCCGGACGCGTTGCGATGGTGGTGGGCGACGAAGTGTTCGCGGCCGGCGCCAGCGCGGAAGCCGTAGCCATCGCCGAAACGCTGGGAGCCTCGGTATTTGGTCCATCCTGGCCGGCCCACCTGCCGTTTCCGACGTCGCATGCATTGTGGTGCGGCAACCTGCCCATGACGGCCGCCGACATGCATGAAACGCTCGGCGCCTTCGACGCGGTCTTCGTGCTCGGCGGTCACTTCAGCATCACGATCCTCTACTCCGTCGGCCCTGCCATTCCGTCTACGTGCAGGCTTTATCAGCTGGCAAGCGACCCGCACGACCTGGGCCGGATACATGCAACAGCACTGGGCTGCGTCGGCGCCCTTCGCGCATCCCTCCAGGCACTCCTGCCGATGCTGCGCGACGCGTCGCAGCATCGGCGCGCCGAAATCGATACCTTGCGCGCCGACGCGCAGCGCAGTCGCACACGACGGCGCATCAACCTCGAGGAGCAGGTCGCGTCCGGGTTGAGCGCCACGATGACGACACCGCTCGTCGCCGCGCACGAAGTCGCGCGGGCGCTCGGTCCGACGACGCCTGTCGTCGATGAATCGCCGGCGACGATGCCGCTGATTCGCAGCGCGCTCCACTCCGCCGGTACCCGGCAGTACTACGGTACCCGGGGCGCCATCCTCGGATGGGGCATGGGCGCGGCGGTCGGCATATCGCTGGGGCTCGGACGGGAGCCCGTCGTCGCGATCATCGGCGACGGCTCCGCCCTCTACGCGCCGCAAGCGTTGTGGACCGCGGCGCATGAATGTCTTCCGGTCACGTTCGTCGTCGTGAACAATCAGGAGTACAACATCCTGAAGAAGTACATGAAATCGCAGCATCATTTCGTCAGCGCCCATGCCGATCGCTTCGCCGGCATGGACCTCAAGGACCCGCCCATCGACTTCCTGGCACTCGCGAGATCCTGGGGGCTGGCCGCCCGTCGCGTGGCGCGGCCGGGAGACATCGCGGCCGCCGTCGCGTGCGGAATCGCATCGGGACAGCCGAACCTGATAGAGATTCCGGTCAGCGTGACGTAACCGGTACTCATGGTCCTGATCCGAATGGCCTCGCGGAATCACTCCGCCCCGTCAAGATCCATTCGAACCGGCGCCCGCACGCATGGCGGGTACCGGCTTCAGCGGATCGTGCCGGCTACACGTTGGTCCATGCGCCGGTGCCCTGCTGATACTGCATCACGCCACCGTGGATCCGCACCCGCAGGTTGCCGTCCGGCACCGGCACCCAGTCAGTCATGTCGAGACTCTGCATCAACCCGGCGAAGAAATCCTGCACCTCTTGCAACTCGCTGGCCTGCCAAAGGTCGATGCGCCCGAGGCACGCGCGCAGATCGCCACTCTGCTGCATGATCGTCTCGACCTGTCCGGCTACGTCTGCCGCCGGATCGTAGACGTTCGTGCCGCCGGCGCTGACGATCGACAGATGAATCCCGCGCACCATCGTCGGCTGGCCCGGTGTCTGCTCGACGAGCGCGATGCAGCTCGTCATCGCGCCGAAGTCGATTTCCGTCGCATCTCCCCAGTTGAGCTCGCCAACCCCCAGCGGCGCGGGACCGTGTACGTCGTGAATGATGTAGGACATGAGTGCCTCACATGACTAGATAGGACTGCTGTTGGCAAGCCGCGACGTGTTCGACAGAATGGCCGTGCGTCGGTCCCGCCGCTCACATCCCGCATCGAGCCTGACGGCCCGGCGGGTCGTGTCGATTGATGCTTCGTCGGTGCGCATGCGGACGGCAATTGCCCGCGACGTTCCCCATCGGCGCGATCATCCACACCACGCGGACGATCACGCATGCATCGATTCAATGCCTGCCGTTTCGCGCCTGCCCGGGTCGTCGTCGACGCTGCCCACGCAGCCCGCGGCTGCATCGTCGGCGCACCCTACGCGCCCTTCTTGTCCAGCAGCGCCTGATACTTCTGCAGGCTTTCGTCGATCCTGTCGAGTGCGACACTGGCGGCCTCCCCTTCGATCGCTTCCGCGGCACCCGCGACGATCGCCGCGGTCGCCACGAACAGATCGGTCAACAACAGGCCCACCGCATCCATTGCCATGCCGGGCACGTTCTCGTCGACGGTCTTCTGCGCAAGGTCCTTCATCAGCACGCTCTTGCCCGCGATCGCCAGCGACGTCGTCGCCTCGAAGTAGTTGGCCGCCGCCTGCGCGACCATGCCGCCCGCCTGCGTGATCATCATGTTCGGGCCGACGGCGATCTGCGTCGTCGCATAGGACGCCGCCTCCGCGTTGATCGCCTGCACGGTCTGCAGCGCCGAGCCGCCGGACCCGGGCGCATCCGCGACCTGGTTCGGTGCTTTCAATGCATCGGTGAAGCGGCGCAGCCGGTTGACCGGCCACGTGCGCGCGCCGGCTTTGGGTGTCGCGGTGTCCGGCGCGACATCGGCCGGCGTCGTGGGTTCGGCTGCGGTGTCCGCGACATCGTCCGGCGTCTGCGTCGTGCCGTCACCGCGTCCGCCCAAAAGTCCTTTCATGTTCATGGTTCAGGTATCCCGAGAGTCGTCGCGTCCTAATGCGTGGGGCCCGTCTGCGGCCCGGCCGCCGGAACCTGCGGCGCGCCGCCGGACCCACCGCCCGATGCGCCCTTCGGCGATGCTTCGACGGACAGGATCATGGCCACCGCCTTCGACACGACGGCGTTCGAAATCTGGTTCAGCGCTGCCTGCTGCTGCGTCATGTTCTGCGCCGAGATGCCGACGGCCTGGCTGAACATCTGGTAAAGCGTGCCCAGCGCCTGGGCCGGAGACCCAGCCACGACGTTGACGTTGGTCTGCGTCACCGCGTCGGTAATCTGCTCATTGACTTTGTCTGCCACGAGGCCTCCTCGGAACCCGGCTCCGGCATGCGATTGAAGGAACGGACGGGCCGGCAGGCCAGCGACGCCGCACATGCCGTTAGGAACGCTGCGTGCCCGCGTTCGTGAACGCGCTTACGCGAGTTGCTCGCGCAACTTCTTGCGCAACAGCTCGACGCGCTTTCTGGCAAGCGGCTCGTTGATCCCGAGTGTCGTCGCGATGTGCAGATAGGGCCGGTCCTCCTCGAACTTGAGCGTGAACAGCATCTGCTGCTGCGGGGGCAGCGTGGACAGCGCCTGCTCGAGACGCAGCAGTTGCTGCCGGAGGAGTAGTTGGTGCTCCACCGACGGCGCGTGGCCGGCCAGCTCGACGGCGTGATCGTCGTCCCAGCCCGGGTCGAATTCGAGCATGCCGCTTTCGCGCAGACGGCGGCGCGCGCCATCGAGGAACGCATGGTTCAGCACCAGAAAGAGAAAGCCGGCCAGGTTCTGAACGCGCTCGGGCGAGCGCTGCAGGTAAATGTGGACCTTGAGTGCGGTGTCGGAGAGCAGTTCGTCGGCGCGGTGAATATCGCCCTTGCACAACAGGCGCGCGCGGCGCCGCAATTTCCCCTGCATTTCCCGCCACGTGCGATCGAGCTGCTGCGCCGGAGACTCGGGCGCCGGGGCAGCGTGCTGGTTCGAGGTTGTCATCCCGTGCCTTCCTTTTTATTGGAAAACACAGAATCGAGTCGATACCGGGAATGGCGCTGTTACCCGCGTAACACCGTTATAACGATAATCGGTTCCGGTAAATTTTCTTGATTATTATGAACAGAAATATTAATCCCCCGGCATGCTCCGATCCGTCGTTTAAGGGGCGTCGCCGGACCTGAATAACGGCATTGCGATGAAAGAGGACAACTGCCGCCGCGATGGGTTCATGCGCCGGCATACGGCTATCCATGTCAATCGGCCAAGCGCCGTTACCGTCAGAGTGCCGCGATATCCGGACTGCTTGCCGATTATCCCGATATATTCGTTATTCATTCTTCACGCAATGCCGAAGGCAGCGTTTTTCGCTAGGTGGCCGCATCGTCTAACAACCTCGCGCGGAAAACATGCCTGCCCTTGCTAACGCTCCAACGTTGCGCAACATACCGATACTCGCCGATCTCCCGGAAAGTCTGATCGCCCATATCGAGCGGCATGTCACCCTCTGGCCCGAACACGGCAATCGCCTGTTGTTCTTCAAGGGCGATCCGGGTGATTTCGTCGCGTTCGTGCACCGCGGCCGCGTCTACAGGACGCTGCACGAACCCGGCGGACGCGAGGTCATTCTCGGCCACTCGATGCCTGGCGAACTCATCGGCGAAAACACACTGATTCGCGCACACCAGCGCAACTTCACCGCCCAGTTGAGCCCCGACTGCCGCATTTCGCTGCTGCATCGCCCATACTTCGCGCCGCTGCTGGCCAACGCGGAATTCATGGGGCGCATCCACGAGCAGCTGTGCCGGCATATCCACCAGCTGAGCGACTTCGTCGAATCGGCATGCCTGTACCGGCTCGACGCAAGGCTCGCGCGCCATCTGCTGAACCGCATGCAAGGGAACGATCTCGAGGTGCCGCTGCCGGAGAACCAGAGCATCCTCGCGGCGATGCTCAACGTCAGCCGGCCGCGACTGAACAGCAGCCTGCAGAAGATGCAGCGCGACGGCCTGATCCGGCTACACGAGCACGGTGTGACGATCGAGAAACCGGAGCAGCTCCGGACCATCGTCGACACCAATTGAGGGCCCGGCACGCACGTGCGTCGTGCGGTGCCGCGGCGCGGGGCGGCTGCGCGCGCCGGTTCGGGCCGCGCGTGGCGAGGGTCAGCCGCGCCAGTGGCTGATGGCGTTCATCAGTTGCGCGACGGCGGCCAGCTGCGACGCAAAGCTGTCGTTCGCCGACCGCGCCGCGCCGGCCGCCGCAGCCGCCGGTGAGCCCGCATAGAGCTGCATGACGCCGACGGTCGTGGCGGCAAGGTTGGACATCGCCTGGTTCGCCTGCATCTGCACCGCGTTGTGCAGCAGGATCGCGGACGCATGGCTGTTCGACTGCATGAGCGTGCCCAAGGCCACGGCGGGCGCTTCGCCCACCACCTTGACGTTGGCTTGCGTGACCGCATCGGTCACCGCGGGGGAAACCTGTTCCGGCATGTCGTTGCTCCTGGTTGGCTCGCCGCTGCGGCGCTGTCACGGCGAAAGCATGAGTGGGTCGGTCGGCGATGCGTGCCGCATGCCGCCGCCGGGGCCCGCCTTCGCGGGCGTCGACACGACGTCTGGCGCCGGGCGGCAGCCACCGATCGGGGCCGCCGCCCGGCGTCGACGCCAGGCTACGCGTCAGGCAAGCGCCCTGCCGAGCGCGAGTACATCAGCCAGCACGGAAAGCACCCCGTTCGAGCCGATTTCCGTCGCGGCGGCCCCCGCGCTTGCCGGCCCGAGCGTGTACAGCTGCATCGTGCCCACGTTCGTCGAGGTCGGCAGCTGCACCGCCGACTGCGACTGCTGCTGAACCGCGTTCTCGAACAGCACGCTGAGCGAGTGGCTCTGAGCCTGGTACAGCGAGCCCGTTGCCATCGCAGGCGCTTCGCCAACCACCTTGACGTTGGTTTGCGTGACCGCGTCGGTGATCGCGGCGTTCACCGCGCACGTCTTGCAGTTGCAGGGGTCTTTCGAGTCGTTTGCGCCATCTGCCATCGTATTTCTCCTGATTCGCGAACAGGCGCCGCATCGAATCGGCTCTGCCCGTTCTGTCGTTTGCTCCGGAACACCACGCGGCACCGCTGTTCAGGCGCCGGCGGCCATGCGGGTCCACGGCGCGGCGGCGGCATTGGCGGCTCCCGCCGCTTGCGCCGCCGCTCAACCGCGGCGTTGCGATGGCGCGTCAGGCCTTGACTGCCTTCCCGATTGCGATCACGTCGGCCAGAATGGAGATGATCCCGTTCGCGCCGATTTCCGTGGCGGCCGCGCCCGCGCTTTCCGGCCCGATCGTGTAGAGCTGCATCGTCCCCACGTTCGTCGACGTCTGCGACTGGATTGCGGCCTGCGACTGCTGCTGCACCGCGTTCTCGAACAGGATGCTGAGCGAATGGCTCTGGGCCTGGTACAGCGAGCCCATCGCCATTGCCGGCGCTTCCGCGACCACCTTGACGTTGACCTGTGTGACCGCATCGGTAATCGCGGGATTCACCTGGCACACTTGACACGTATCAGCCATTTGTTGCTCCTTGGTTCACGTAGTTGAGAGGTCGCACATCGGGGGCCGGCCGGTTTCGCTTTCTGCCGGAATAACCCGCGTGCTACTCCATGGACGCTTGGCCGGAGGTATCGTGAACGGCAGCGGCGGCGACGACGGTCGGTTCGGTCGGTTCGGACGAGGTAGCGCCGACGCTTCGCAACCGGTCGTCCATCGCGTCGAGCCTTGCGATGAGCCGTTCGGCGAGCGAATCGACGTATTGCCGGAAGCACGCGTCGATTTCCTGCCGGATCAGGCCCGTCAGCTGTTCGCCGATCATCGCCAGCGCCTCGCGGGTGCTGTCCTGGATCTCGGCCGCGCCTGATGCCTGCGTATCGCCCGGCGGCTCATGCGCGTCGAGTACGCCCGACACTTTCCGCTGTTCCGACGCCAGCATGCCGAGAGTCGTCTCGTTCTGTGTTTCGATCGTCTGCAGGATGCCGCGCATCTTCTCGTACGCCTTCTGCTGGTTGAGCTGCAGGAAATGCTTGATCTGTTCGCGCGCCTCCTGCCGGGTTTTCAACTGCGGCAACGGCCGGTTCGCGGCGGGCGCCGGCACGGCCGTGCCCGCCGCCGGCGCTGACGGGTTCCCACTCCTGCCCGGCAGTTGCTCCAGCAGCGCCTGTTCTTCGGCCGGCGCGAGGGGCCGCCCCAGTCGCTTCTCCGCAAACTGCCGCAGCAGCGGGTCGAGTGCTTCGTGGCTCATGGCTTACCTCTCCTCGATGTCCGCCCGCGACGCCGGTGCGTGCGGTTGGAGGGCGGACGGACGCGGTGCCGAGGCGCCCTGGTCAGCAGGCTGCAATGGATATCGCATGGTGTTCTCCCGGGAATGGACGTGCGACGGCCTCACCGTAAAGTTCGGCAGGACCGCTGTAGGGACGAACCGTGAGACGAGTCTGTGAAATTGGAGATGCCTCCTCCGGCCGCCCCCTCCCCGACAATTCTTGACTGTGCCCACCCCGCCAAACTGGTAGGATGCCGGTCGCCTCAGCATGGAAAGCGGACACCGGACACCCGATCGATCCCTTTTAATGGGCCGCGAGACCGGTCATCCGTGCCGTCCCGTCCAGGCGACACGGTGCCCAACCGCACCCCAGCCCCCGTCGAACCCCGCAACACCCCGGCGTCGCCCCACCCGACCCGTTGCAGCAACCGTTGGAGTGGCGCCTCGTGCGCCAGCAAGCATGAAGAACCCGAAGCCGCCCACCCGCCCCTCGCGCGAGAAAGACCGCACGCCGTTCGCACGTGCCGGCGCGCTGCTGCTGATGGCCGGCCTGCTGTACCTGCTGTGGCCTTCGGCCGAAACCGCGTACCTCGCGATGGAGTCGGTGATCCGCTGACGCGCACGGCCGTCCGGCACGCACTACGCTATACTCACGCAATGGAAACCCAACCCGCCTCGCCGATCGTGCATTGCTGGTGGCGCGCCTGACCCAGGCGGCCCGTTTCCTTTTGCATGTCCCAAACGTGATGCCGCCAGCGATGGCGGCATTTGCGTTTCTGCGCAGACACCATGGCTGGCGGCTTCGATAACCCGGAGCAACGACCAAACATGACCCACCCGACTCGACCGACCATCCTCACCGGCGACCGCACGACCGGCCCGCTGCATCTCGGCCACTACATCGGCTCGCTGCGCGCCCGCGTGCAGATGCAGCACGAAGCGAAGCAGTTCCTGCTGCTCGCCGACACGCAGGCGCTGACCGACAACATGGGCCGCCGCCAGCGCGTCACCGAGAACGTGATCGAAGTCGCGCTCGACTATCTCGCCGTCGGCATCGACCCGGCGATCTCGACGATCGTCGTGCAGTCGCAGGTGCCCGAGCTCGCCGAACTGTCGCAATACCTGCTCAACCTCGTCACGGTCGCGCGCCTCGAACGCAACCCGACCATCAAGGAAGAGATCCGCCTGCGCGGTTTCGAGCGTGACATCCCGGCCGGCTTCCTGACCTATCCGGTGAGCCAGGCGGCCGACATCACCGCGTTCAAGGCAACGCACGTGCCGGTCGGCGACGACCAGTTGCCGATGATCGAGCAGACCAACGAACTCGTGCGCCGCTTCAACGCGACTGTCGAGCAGCCCGTGCTGGTCGAATGCGAGGCCGTGCTGTCGCCGGTCACGCGGCTGCCGGGGATCGACGGCAAGGCGAAGATGAGCAAGTCGCTCGGCAACGCGATCACGCTCGGCTCGACGCCGGACGAGATCACGCAGGCCGTGAAGGACATGTATACGGACCCGAACCACCTGCGCGTGAGCGATCCCGGCCAGGTCGAGGGCAACGTCGTGTTCACGTTCCTGGATGCGTTCGAACCCGACGTGCAGAAGGTCGACGAGCTGAAAGCGCACTACCGTCGCGGCGGGCTCGGCGACAGCGTCGTCAAGCGCGTGCTGAACGAGCGGCTGCAGGCGCTGATCGAACCGATCCGCGCGCGCCGCCGCGAATTCGAGGCCGACAAGGCCGAAGTGATGGCGATCCTGAAGCGCGGCACGATGCACGCACGGGACGTGGCCGGCGCGACGCTTGCGGAGGTGAAGGGGGCGATGGGGTTGAACTACTTCGATTGAGCTGCGCAGGCAGAGCACGCGAGAACGTACTTCGCGCGCCGGTCGGTATCGCGCCGGCGCGCGGCGATCACTGCATCGCGTGTGTGAACGCGCGTCGATGCCACTGCCACTTCATCGCGATGCGTGCGCCGGCACGGACGCGTGGCACACCGCCTCGACCCGGTTGCCGGCCGGGTCGACGAGAAATGCGCCGTAGTAGTCGCCGTGGTAATGCGGCCGCAAGCCCGGTTCACCGTCGGATTGCCCGCCCGTCGCCAGGCCGGCCTCGAAAAACGCATCCACCTGCTCGCGGCTCGCGGCCTTGAAGCACCAGTGCCGCTTGCTCACGCCGACTTCTGCGGGATCCAGATAGACCGCCAGAAACGTCGATGCGGTGTCGTTCGCATTGCAGCGTTCGCCATAGCCGAGCGCGGCCGGCCGGTCATAGACCTTGGCTGCGCCCAGCGCAGTCATCACGGCATCGTAGAACGGGCGCGCCAGTTCGATATCCGGCACGCTGATTGACACGTGATCAAGCAGTTGCATGATGTTTGCTCCATTGAATGAGCGTGAGTCTACACAAGCGTGCCCGTTTCCGTCCGACCGACCATCTTTCCTGGCGCCCGTGCGACCATGCGGCATGTCGGTCAGTACTTCGACTCACTGCGCGCCCACACAGATGCAGCACGAAGCCGCTTTCAAGGCAGGCGTCGGTCCGGAACACGGCCAGCGACACTTGGAAACCTTTCGATTCAAGCCATCCGTCGCTGCAGAAACGGCGCGTGCGTTGACGGCCTCCACACCGCTCGTCGGTGACGGCACTGCAAACGCAGGCCATCAGGCAGCCTTCGCTCGAGCGCGCGAGCCATCGCAAGCCGCACGCATTCCCTCTCTCCGAAATTGACCTGCAGCGACGGTCTCGCTAACGTGCCCCACCAATAGCAAAGACAGCAAGCGAGACATGCAGCACATGCGGCTCGTTTCGCCTGCACCTCGAGGGCAGCGAGTGAATACCTATCGCTACCAGAACCAGCAAAACCTGAGTCCGACCGAACTATTCTTCCTGATTGCCGCCGACGAAACGCGCAAACAAGCCGGAATAGACGATGTGGAAGCCGTTATTCTGATTCTTTCCGGCCTGCCGATCCTGCCGACCCGCGCCAAACCGCTCGGGGCGACCCAAGGTACCTCCGTCGCATCCGTGATGGCACGATCGGTATTCCGGCATGAATTCAAACGCAAGGTACTACCGACCGTCACGCTACAAAGCATCAAGAATCTGCGTGTGATCCTGACTCATCGTCTTGCAGTGTTCGTTGGCCGGACCGTGCCGGGCGTCGGCTGGGTTCTGCTCGCCAAAGATGCCTTCCATATTGTCCGGAACACGTTTCCCGGTACAACCAGATTGCAAAACCGGAGGACAGGATTCTGTAATGGACGACCGTCAATTGTGGGAAAAACTGGAAGCATTCGTTCGCGAGGAAGCAGCCGTATCGAGCAAGCGCCGGATTACCGGGAGTACATCGGTATCCGACGATCTCGGACAAACCGGAAACGATGCGGACATCTTCATGGATCGATTCTTCACCCGATTCGAGGTGGATCGCGGCGACTACGATTTCGGACGCTACTTCCTGATGGAGGGCGAAGGGTTCCTTTATCACATCGTGCGCAAGTACCTGTTCAGGAAACCCCATACATTCGAACGGGAGGCATTGACCGTCAGCATGCTGTGCAAGGCTGTCTCACTGGGCAAGTGGGACGCCAAGGCGATCAAGGAATGATCGGCACCGGCAGCCACCCGCACTTGCGCGACCGGTCGTCAATCTCTGCCGGCCCTTAGTCCACTCCGCCGATGCCGCCCCCGCACGCCCCCGCTATCGTTTCCCCGTCATCCCCCAACCCACGACACCATGACGCCACAGGAAACGATCGACCGGATGGAGATCCAGGATCTGCTGACCCGCTACTGCCACGCCGTCGATCGCCACGACTGGCACGAATTCGAGCGCCTCTTCGCGGCCAATGCGAACCTCGACTACACGGCCTTCGGCGGTCCGGCCGGCAGCCGTGCGGAGATAGCCGCCTATCTGGAACAGGTGACGTCGGCATTGCGCGGCACGCAGCATACGATCTCGACGGCGCTGCTGATCGTCGACGGTGACGCCGCAACCGCGCGAACGGCCGGCCAGGCGATGATGATCTCGGCAGATGAAGCCGGCGACGATCGCGTGTGCTTCGTCGGGCTCTGGTATCGCGACCTGCTGGTGCGAACCGAATGCGGGTGGCGCATCCGAAGCCGTACGCAGGAGCGCAGCTGGATGCACCATGCGCCACCGGTCGCGGTGCGCTGAGCGAGCGCCCCGCGCGGCGCAATGAGTCACTTCAACTGCATCAGTTGAATGAGGTTCCCGCACGTATCGTCGACGACCGCGACGCGCACGGGCCCCGCGTCCATCGGCTCCAGCGTGAAGCGGACATCGAGATCCCTGAGCCGCACGAACTCCGCATCGAGATCGTCGACCTGGAACGATGCCGCCGGAATGCCGTCCTCGTACAGCGCCTGCTTGTAAGGCCCGACCGCGCGATGGTTGCTCGGCTCGAGCAGCAGCTCGGTGCCGTCCGGCTGATCCTTCGACACCACGGTCAGCCAGCGGTACTCGCCCACCGGCACGCTGTTCTTCAGCTTGAACCCGAGCTTGTCGGTGTAGAACGTCAACGCCTTGTCCTGGTCGTCGACAAAGATACTCGTCACGTAGATTCGCATTTCAACCTCTCCTGAAATTGCAGCAGGCGCCGCCGCTCGCGCGGTCACGCCACATCGATCACGGGCCTCGCCCCGCCGCTATTCTTCGTCGAAATCGATGACAAACGCATAACCGTCGTCGATCAGCTTGCGCAGGTACCCGTCGAAGTCGTCGGCGATCACCGCATAGCTGTCGGGATCGTGCAGGAAGCGCACGACCTGCCCGACCTCGCCGCCCGGTGCCGGCTCGAAATCGATGTAGCGCTGCGACGCGCCCCCGCCTACGTGATCTGGTATGTCGACGCCGGCACGAATTCCTCCGGCATCGGGCGTTCGCCCAGTTCGAGCACCGACCGCTCGATCGTGCGCGTCATCGCATCGAGCGCCAGCGCATTCGGCGCGAGGCCGAACGGCTCGGCCACCTCGCTCGCGATCGCTTCGAGCGCGATCAGCGTGTACGAGATGAACACGCAGATCAGCGGCGTGAAGAACTCCGTCGAATCGACGAGGCCGAACGGCAGCAGCACGCAATACGCATACACGGTGCGATGCAGCAGCACGCTGTACGAGAACGGGATCGGCGTCGACAGGATGCGTTCGCACCCGCCGACCGATTTGCCCACCTCATCGAGTTGCGCCTCGAACATCCAGCAGGTCGCGTCGCTGCCGGGCGCACGGCCCAGCGCGCGGACGATGCCGCCACGCAGCTCGTCGAGGATCGCGACGGGCTTGAAGCATTTGCCGCCAAGCTCAGCCGTGCGCTCCGCCCCGAGAATGCGCTGCAGGTCCGCCGTCGGATCGGTATGACGAAGCTGATGCTTCAGCGCATAGGTGAGCGCGATCAGCAGGTCGGCCAGCCTGTTGCGCTCGGCGTCGCTCACGCTGTCGGGCAGGTAGCGATTGAACTGCGACGTCAGCGTACGCGCCGCGATCAGCAGGTTGCCCCACAGATGCCGCGCCTCCTTGAAGCGCTCGAAGCTCGCGCTGTTGCGAAACCCGAGAAAGATCGCGAGCGCGAGCCCGAACAGCGTGAACGGCGCGGTGTTGAGCGGGATCTTCTCGCCGAAGATGCGCCCGTTCGTGAAGACCGCCAGCGTGCTGACGACCGCCATGAACACGAGCTGCGGAATGATCGATTGCAGCACGGAGCCGTTCCAGACGAACAGCATCCTGAGCCAGTTTTGTTGTGGTCGGACGATCATGGTGTTTTCTCGACTGCCAGGGGGTGCATCAAACGGCGCGCCGGCGCCCGATGCGCAACGGCCCGCGCGTGGCGGGCCGCTGTCGGGTGAGTGCCGGGCACGGGCGCCGCGCTGCGCGTGATGATACGCCCGCGCCCACTGCACCCGCCTCGCCCGTCACATCGTGTGGGGTTCGGTGATAGCCGCTCAGTGATAGCCGATATCGCCCTCGCGCACCTTGCCGCGGAACACACGGTACTGCATCGCGTTGTACACGAGGATGATCGGCAGCACGATCACGGTGCCGACGAGCGCGAACTTCTGGCTCGAAGGGCTCGACGACGCGTCCCAGATCGACAGGGACGGCGGCACGATGTTCGGCCAGATGCTGATCACGAGCCCCGTGTAGCCGAGGAACACGAGCGCGAGCGTCAGCAGGAACGGTGTGGCCTCGTGCTCACGCTTCACCGTGTGGAAAATGCCCCACACGCACGCGACGACGAGGACAGGCACCGGCAGGAACCAACCGAGGTTGCCGCTGCCGAACCAGCGGTGCGCGACGGCCGGCAGCCCGATCACGGTCCACAGGCTCACCACGCCCATCACCGCGAGCAGCACGCCCGCGAGCGGCTTCATCAGGAGCCGCATCTTGCGCTGCAGTTCGCCGTCCACCTTCAGGATCAGCCAGCCGCAGCCGAGCGTCGCATACGTGACGAGCACGCCGATCCCGCACAGCAGGCTGAACGGCGACAGCCAGTCGAACGGCCCGCCCGCGAACTGGTTGTTCTCGATCTTGATGCCCTGCAGCAGCGAACCGAGCACGATCCCCTGGCAGAACGCGGCGAGTGCCGAGCCGCCGATGAACGCGAGATCCCACATGTGTTGCGTGCGGGTGGCCTTCGCGCGCAGCTCGAACGCCGCCCCACGGAAGATCAGCCCGACCAGCATCAGCACCAGCGGCAGGTAGTTCGCCGGCAGCAGCGTCGAATACACGACCGGGAATGCGCCATAGAGGCCCGCGCCGCCGAGCACCAGGAACGTCTCGTTGCCGTCCCACACCGGCGCGACGGTGTCGAGCATCACCTGGCGCTCGGCCTTCGCATCGAAGAACGGAAACAGCAGGCCGATGCCGAGATCGAAGCCGTCCAGCATCACGTAGATGAATACGCCGAGGCCGATGATCGCGGCCCAAATGACAGGAAGATCGATTTGCATGGCTTACTCCGCTTCGGTGACGTTCAGCGGCGTGGACAGCGCGCTCTTGCGCAGCCCCGGATGCCGGTGCAGCTCGATATACCCGGCCTGGGCAGCCGGCCCGCGCTTCATCAGTTTCATCATGTAGTAGATACCCGTTCCGAACACCAGGAAATACACGACCACGAAGATCAGCAGCGACACGCCGACCTGCTGCGCACTGACCGGCGCGACGGAATCGACGGTGCGCAGCACGCCGTAGACGGTCCACGGCTGCCGCCCGACCTCGGTCGTGATCCAGCCGGCCAGTAGCGCGAGGATGCCCGACGGCCCCATCGCCACCACGAACCACTGGAACCAGCGGGTTTCATACAGGCGCCCGCCCTTTCTCAGCAGCAGCCCGAGCAGCGCGGTGAGCAGCATCAGCATCCCGAGGCCCGCCATGATCCGGAACGTCCAGAACACGATCGGCGAATACGGGCGGTCCTGCGGCGGGAATTCCTTCAGCCCGCGAATCTCGCCGTCCCAGCTGTGCGTGAGGATCAGGCTGCCGAGGTGCGGCACCTGGATCGCATAGCGCGTGGTTTCCGCCTGCATGTCGGGCAGCCCGAAGAGGTTCAGCGCGGTGCCGCCCTTCTCGGTTTCCCACAGCCCCTCGATCGCCGCGATCTTCGCCGGCTGGTATTCGCGGGTGTTCAGCCCATGCGCGTCACCGACGACGATCTGGATCGGCGCGAGCACCAGCAGCATCCACAGCGCCATCGAGAAGCTGCGCTTCACCGGCTCGTCGCGGCGCCCCTTGAGCAGGTGCCACGCGCCGCACGCGGCGACGATGAAGCCCGCGACGATGAACGCCGCGATCGTCATGTGCACGAGGCGATACGGGAACGACGGATTGAAGATGATCTTGAACCAGTCGACCGGCACGACGAGCCCGTTCTCGATCTTGTAGCCCTGCGGCGTCTGCATGAAGCTGTTCGACGCGAGGATCCAGAACGTCGAGATCAGCGTGCCGACCGCGACCATCAGCGTCGCGAAGAAGTGGGCGCGCGGGCTGACGCGCTGCCAGCCGAACAGCATCACGCCGAGGAAGCCGGCTTCGAGGAAGAACGCGGTCAACACTTCATACGTGAGCAGCGGGCCCGTGATGTTGCCCGCGACGCGTGAGAAGCCGGCCCAGTTGGTGCCGAACTCGTACGCCATCACGACGCCGGAGACCACGCCCATCCCGAAGCCGATCGCGAAGATCTTCGACCAGAACTGGAACATGGATTTGTAGGCGGCATCGCCGGTGACGAGGTAGCGCCATTCCAGCACCGCCAGGAAGCTCGCCATGCCGATGCTGATCGCGGGAAACACGATGTGGAACGACACCGTGAACGCGAATTGCAATCGGGCGAGATGGAACGCATCGAAGATTTCCATGACCGTAATTTGCTCGTGGTTGTGAGGACGTACGCTCGAAGCAGGAAATCGCGCGACGGCTTGGCGACAACACATGCGAACACAAACGGTCACTCGCATGGCATCGAAGCGTGAATGACGATATCGCGTTTGCAACGATACTCGCAATCGTTCGAACGTGCGTTGAAACTGTGCTGCCTCCGCTGCCGGAGATGTGTGTACGGAAAACACATTTCGTGCCTGCGGGATGGTCAGCTGTACTGCTTTCCGCGTTGCGGCGCTGTGCATCCGGTACGCCTGTCATCCCCCTTAACATCCCATGAAACGCCTGCCCGAGGCGACGGCGCGCCCCCTCGGCCGCGCCCGCCCGGCAGCATCGATTCCCCTGGTCCGGCGCACGCGCTCGACCCGGCCGGCCCGCCGGCCGATCCGACTGGAGAAAACCGCATGGAGTCCTGCATCCGCCGCGACGATCCGACCGGCAGCACCGCGTGTCATGTGACACGCCACCGTGCCGGCGACGCGCGCGACACCGTCGACCGCGTCGTCGACGAAACGCCGGTTGCACTCGTGTTCAACGATATTGCGCACACGGTCATGATGGCGACCCCGATCGACCTCGACGTGTTCGGCCTCGGCTTCGCGCTCAGCGAAGGCATCGTCGAGCGCGCGTCGGACGTGTTCGACATCGAAAGCGAATGCCGGGCCGGCAGCGCCGAAGTGCGGCTTACCGTGTCGCAGCAGGCGTTCATGGCGATGAAGGCGCACCGGCGCGCACTGGCCGGCCGCACGGGCTGCGGCGTATGCGGGATCGAAAGCATCGCGCAGCTCGACCTGCACCCGCCGCGCATCGCCGCCGCCGGCACGGCCGCCGGTATCGGCGCGGAAGCGATCGCACGCGCCGCGCGTGAGTTGCCGGCCCACCAGACGCTGATGCGCGAGACGGGCGGCATCCACGCAGCCGCCTGGTGCGACCGCGACGGCGCCGTGCTCGACGTGTTCGAGGACGTCGGCCGCCACAACGCGCTCGACAAGCTGATCGGCCGGCTCGCGCGGCGCCGCGCGAACCTGCACGAAGGCTTCGTGTTCCTGTCGAGCCGCGCAAGCTACGAACTGGTGCGCAAGGCCGCGCGGGTCGGCATCCCGATGATCGCAACGATCTCGGCGCCGACGTCGCTCGCGATCGACGTCGCCCGCGAAGCCGGCGTGCGGCTGGTCGGCTTCTGCCGCAACGACGGCTTCGTCGAGTACGTGTCGCCCGCCGCCGCTCACCCCTGTCACCCCGACCAACCGGCGCTTGCGCCAGCGCATCCGGCTCTCTCCTGATGAAACCCCTGACCGATTTCGATACCGCGCAGCAGCATTTCGCGAGCACGTTCGCGCCGCTTGCGGCCACCACGTCCATCCCGGTCGCGGAAGCCGCCGGCCACGTGCTGGCCGCGCCGCTCACCGCCGTGCTCGACCAGCCGCCGGCCGACCAGAGCGCGATGGACGGCTACGCCGTGCGTCACGCGGATCTCGCGCACGGCGAGCCGCTGCACGTCGCGCAGCGCTGCTATGCGGGCGACACGCCGATGCCGCTGGCCCCGCGGACGGCCGCGCGCATCTTCACCGGCAGCGTGATTCCGCCCGGCGCGGACACCGTCGTGATGCAGGAGCACGCACGCGAGCAGGACGGCTGGGTCGCGTTCGACGCGCCGCAGCGCAGCGGCTCGCATATCCGCCGCCAGGGCGAGGAAGTGCGCGCCGGCGACCTGCTCGTGGCGGCCGGCGTACGCATGAGCGCGATGCATGTCGGCGTGGCCGCCGCGCAAGGGTTCGCGTGCGTCGACGTGCGCCCGGCGCTGCGCGTCGGCATCCTGACGACCGGCGACGAGCTCGTCGCGTGCGGCCAGCCGCGTGCGCCGCAACAGATCTACAACAGCAATGCGCCGATGCTCGCCGCGCTGGTGTCGGGAACCGGCGCCGAAGTCGCGATGAGCCTGCATGCGGCCGACACGGCGCCGGCCGTCGATCGTGCGCTGCGCGACCTGCACGCGGGCTGCGACCTGGTGATCTGCGTCGGCGGCGCATCGGTCGGCGACAAGGATCTGCTGCGCCCCGCGCTGGACGCGCTCGGCGCATCGTTCATCGTCGCCGGCGTGCGCATGAAGCCGGGCAAGCCGGTTGCACTCGCACGGCTCGACACGCAACCGGTGGTGCTGCTGCCCGGCAATCCGGGCGCCGCAATGACGGCGTTCGCGCTGTTCGTCGCGCCGCTGATCCGCCGCCTCCAGGGGCGCAATGCACGCCTGCCGATCGTGCCGTCGCTGCCGATCGACGCCGACTTCGAACCGGATGCGCAGCGCGAGCGCTTCGTGCGTGTGCACTGCACGGTCGGCCTCGACGGCACGCCCGCCCTCGACACGCTGCGTCAGCAAGGCGCCGGCACGCTGCAATCGCTCGTGCAGGCGAGCGGGCTGGCCCGGCTGCCGGCCGGGCAGCGCATCGCGTGCGGCGACGCGGTACCGTATTACGAATTCGCGCACTGGCTCGCATGAACGCGATGCCGGACACCCGCCCGATCCGCGCCCTTCGCCGCGCAGGCCACGCCGGCCGCTCGGCGAACTGTATTCCTGCAATTCGGGCGCGATTGTGTCCCTGCCGGAAAAACCCGGCGGACTATCCTCACGAAGAGGCTCGTCACGCGCCATGCGCCTGCACATCCGCACACGCACGGCCGACCGGCGACGCCCCACCGCTTACTTCTTGCAGGCCGACGAACCGATCGTGAATGCCATCGCTTCCGCCGCGCCGGCCGCTGCCGCACCTTCCGGCGGCGCATCGCCCGGCGCTTTCCCCCGCACGTCCGACACGCTCGGCCGCCCGCTGCGCGACCTGCGCCTGTCCGTGATCGACCAGTGCAATTTCCGCTGCGGCTACTGCATGCCGCGCGAAAGCTTCGGCACCGACTACGCATTCATGCCGTCGTCCGAGCGCCTGTCGTTCGCGCAACTCGAAAAAATCGCCCGCGCGTTCACGTCGCTCGGTGTCGAAAAGATCCGCATCACGGGTGGCGAGCCGCTGCTGCGCCGCAACCTCGAAGCACTGATCGAACGCCTCGCCACGCTCACGACCGTCGACGGCAAGCCCGTCGAAATCGCGCTGACGACGAACGGCTCGCTGCTGGCCACGAAGGCGCGCACGCTGCGCGATGCGGGCCTGTCGCGCGTGACCGTCAGCCTCGATGCGCTCGACGACGCGGTGTTCCGCCGGATGAGCGATGCCGACGCGCCCGTGTCGCGCGTGCTGGACGGCATCGAGGCCGCGCAGGCGGCCGGGCTCGCGCCGGTCAAGGTCAACGCGGTGATCGAACGCGGCGCGAACGACGACCAGATCCTGCCGCTCGTGCGGCACTTCCGTCATACCGGCGTGGCCGTGCGCTTCATCGAGTACATGGACGTCGGCGGCGCGAGCTTCTGGTCCGGCGACAAGGTCGTACCGGCCGCACGGATGCGCGAACTGATCGACGAACACTATCCGCTCGTGCTCGTCGGCGAGCCGGGGCACGACGCAACCGCGATCCGTTGCGCGCACATCGACGGCGCGGGCGAAGTCGGCTTCATCGCGAGCGTGTCGCATCCGTTCTGCGGCACGTGCTCTCGCGCCCGTGTGTCGGCCGACGGACAGCTCTACACGTGCCTGTTCGCGACGCAAGGCACCGACCTGCGGCCGTGGCTCGACGACACAGCGTCGAGCGCCGACCTCGCCGCCGCCGTGCGCGATCGCTGGACGCACCGCGACGACCGCTATTCCGAGCGCCGGGCCGCACGGCCTGCCCGTGCGCCGGGCAAGACCTACCCGACCGTGCGCATGTCGCTGGTCGGCGGCTGAGGGGCCGCCGCGCGACCCAGGACGCACCGCCTACAGGAGAATCGTCATGACGACTTTCACCGAATCCCGTGCCGGGCTGCCGGACGATCCGTTGCGCGCCGGCAGCGCCACTCCCGACAACACGACCGACCCGCACCCCGAGCCGCCACCGTCGATTGCCGCCGGCTTCGAAGTTCGCGTGCAATACGCATCGATCGACGCAGGCGCCGAGCTCGCGCCGATCGTTCGCAATCCGAATGTCGGCGCGGTCGTGAATTTCCTCGGTGTCGTGCGCAACGAAGGCGACGTCGACGATGTGATCGCGCTCGAGGTCGAGCACTATCCGACGATGACCGAACAGGCCCTGTGGAGCATCGTCGAGGAAGCCAGCGCGCGCTGGCAGCTCGAAGCGATCAAGATCGTGCATCGCGTCGGGCGCATTCCGCTCGGCCAGGCGGTCGTGCTGGTCGTGGTGGCCGCCGCGCATCGCGGATCCGCGTTCGATGCGTGCGAATTCCTGATGGACTTTCTGAAGACCCACGCACCGTTCTGGAAGAAGGAGATCCGCCACGACGGTGTATCCGGCTGGGTCGAGGCGAAGGCGCACGACGACCAGGCAATGCGGCGCTGGGGCTGAGCGTATGCGCTGCGCGTGTTCCGATTCCGCCGAGTGATTCCTTTCAAGACATCGCGATGAAACTGACGATCAAATACTTTGCAAGCATCCGCGAACAACTCGATCTCGACGAGGAAATCGTCGAGATCGATGCACGCGAACTCACCGTCGACGCGCTGCGCGACACGCTGGCCGCACGCGACGCGCGCAGCGCGGAAGCACTGCGGATGGGCCGGCCCGTGCGGGCCGCCGTGAATCTCGAGATGGTGACGGGGGAATTCGTCGTGCGGGAGGATAGCGAAGTGGCGTTTTTCCCGCCGGTGACGGGCGGCTGACATCACGACGAGCCGGAAGGAATCCGGCATGACATCGATCGCCCGTCGCCGTTCGCACGCGTTGGCGTTGCGTATCAGCCGCTCACGGCCGGCATCGCGGCCCGGCTCGACAGATAGTCGACCATCCGTTGCGCGGCCGGTTGCAGCGCCTCGAAGCTCCTGAAGCAGACGACGAACCGGCGCTTCGCCCACGCATCGACGAGCGGGATCACCTTGATGCCGAACACCGGCCGATACGTGTCGGCCACTTCCATCGGCACGACACTGATCCCGAGCCCGGCCGCGACGACGCGAAACGCGGCATCGAAACCCGACACGATCACGCGATACGACACCGTCGTGCCGGCATCGGCGGCCGCGCGCTGCAGCAGCGTGTGGACGGCAGTCGTCGGCAGCAGGCCGACATGCTCGTAGCCCAGCGTCTGCTCGAAGCTCAGCGACGGCGCGTTCGCGAGCGGATGATCGCGATGCACGGCCAGCGCCAGCCGGTCCTGCCGATATGGCCGATGCTGCAGGCCCTGAAGATCGACGTTGTCCCAGCACACGCCCACGCTCGCCGCGCCTTCGCGCAACTGCCGCACGAGTTCGGACGACAACCGCTCTTCCACGTCGACCCGGATGTTCTCGTTGGCCGGTTCGCGCATGAACGACGAAATGTCGTCGAGCAGTGCCTCCGCGATCGCAGACGCCGATGCGCAGATGCTGACGCGCCCCTTCAGCCCGCCGCCGAACGCGGCGATATCGCTCGCGATGCGCTCCATCGTGAAAAGCACGCTGCGCGCGTGCTCGAGCAACGCATTGCCCGCGGCCGTCGGCTCGACGCCGCGCCGCGAGCGCGTGAGCAGCCGCACGCCGAGGTCGCTTTCGAGTTGCGCGATGCGCTTGCTGATCGCCGACGGCTCGATATGAACCGCCTCCGCCGCCCGCGCCATGTTGCGGTGATCGCACACGGCCACCAGCAGCCGCAGCGTTTTCAGGTCGATGTCGCGCATCCGCCGTCTCCAGGCAATCAAGCATTCAGACATTCCATTTCGGAAACGTGACGGTTCCGAAATACCGCTTTAATGTCCATCAGGAATGTCTAAAGTTAGCACGACGCCGGTGCATCGACACGGGCGAAATCAACGGAGACAAGCGACATGCGGTCGTTCCCCCAGCATGCAGTCATACGCGAAGTGGGCTTGCGCGACGGGCTGCAAAGCATCCCGCGCATTCTTCCGACGAAACACAAGATCGAGTGGATCGGCGACGCGTACGCGGCCGGTCAGCGCGAAATCGAGGTCGGATCGTTCGTGCCCGCGCGCCTGCTCCCGCAACTGGCCGATACGGCCGAGCTCGTGTCGTATGCGAAGACGCTGCCCGGCCTGTGCGTGTCGGTGCTGGTGCCGAACCTCAAGGGCGCGGAGCACGCGCTCGACGCAGGTGCCGACCTGATGCTGGTGCCGCTCTCGGCGAGCCGCGCGCATAGCATCGCGAACCTGCGCAAGACACCCGACGAAGTCGTCGCCGAGGTGGCGCGCATCCGCGCCGCGCGCGATGCGGCCGGCTCGAAGACGCTGATCGAAGGCGGCATCGGCACCGCGTTCGGCTGCACGATCCAGGGCCGCGTCGAGCAGTCCGCGGTGCTGCGTTACCTGCATGCGTTGCTCGATGCCGGCGCCGATCGCGTGAGCATCGCCGATACGGTCGGCTACGCGGGGCCGGCCGCCGTCGGTGAACTGTTCGGCAAGGCGCGCGCCGCCGCGGGCGAGCGCTTCTGGTGCGGCCACTTTCACGACACCCGCGGCCTCGCGCTCGCGAATGTGTACGCGGCGCTCGAAACGGGTGTCGCCCGCTTCGACGCGACGCTCGCCGGCATCGGCGGGTGCCCGCATGCGCCCGGCGCGAGCGGCAACGCGTCGAGCGAAGACCTCGCGTTCATGCTCGCCGACATGGGGATCGAAACCGGCATCGACATTGCCGCGCTGCTGACGCTGCGCGCGAAGGTCGCGCGCTGGCTCGACGGCGAAACACTGCACGGCGCGCTGTGGCGCGCGGGCCTGCCGGCCACCCACGCCGCCGCGGCCACCACCACCGTCTGAATCCATCATGAACCACGACACCCGACTTCCACTCGACGGCATTCGCGTCATCGAATTCACGCACATGGTCATGGGGCCGACGTGCGGGATGATCCTCGCCGATCTCGGCGCCGAAGTGATCAAGATCGAGCCGCCCGGCGGAGACAAGACGCGCAACCTGCCCGGCCTCGGCATCGGCTTCTTCCGTTCGTTCAACCGCAACAAGAAGAGCGTCGTGCTCGATCTCCATACGCCCGAAGGCAAGGCGGCCGCGGTCGAACTGATCGGCACCTGCGACGTGATGCTGGAGAATTTCCGGCCCGGCCTGATGGCGACGCTCGGCCTCGACTACGACACGCTGTCGGCCCGCTACCCGGCGCTCGTCTACGTGACGCACAAGGGCTTCCTGCCCGGCCCGTACGACCGGCGCCTCGCGCTCGACGAAGTCGTGCAGATGATGGGCGGGTTGTCGTACATGACGGGGCCGGTCGGCCGGCCGCTGCGCGCCGGCACGTCGGTCAACGACATCATGGGCGGCATGTTCGGTGCGATCGGCGTGCTCGCCGCGCTGCGCGAACGCGATCGCACGGGCCGCGGGCAGGAAGTGCAGAGCGCGCTGTTCGAGAACTGCGTGTTTCTGTGCGCGCAGCACATGCAGCAGTACGCGATGACGCACGAACCGCCGCCGCCGATGCCGGCGCGCGTGTCCGCGTGGAGCGTCTACGACGTGTTCACGCTCGCGGACGGCGAACAGCTGTTCATCGGCGCGGTCAGCGACCGGCAGTTCGTCACGCTGTGCGACGTGCTCGCGTGCCCCGGGCTCGCCGCCGAACCGGAGTTCGCCACCAACGCGCAGCGGGTCGCCGTGCGGCCGCGGTTGCTCGAACGGCTCGGCGCGATCCTGAAGGACCATCGCGCCGCCGAGCTGTCGCCGAAACTCGAAGCGGCCGGCATTCCGTATGCGCCGATCGTCCGTCCCGAGCAACTGCTCGACGATCCGCACCTGAAAGCGAGCGGTGGACTCGTGCCGATGCAGACCGACGACGGCCACACGACCGATGTCGTGCTGCTGCCGATCACGATGGGCGGACGACGGCCCGGCGTGCGTCAGGCGCTCGCGCGCGTCGGCGAGCACACGCAGGAAGTGCTGGCACGGCTGAAACGCCGCGCGGTCGCATGAGCGGCAGCCGATGCCGGTCCGGCAGCAGTCGGCCGGCGTCGATGCAGGCCCGGTCGCGCGCCGCCATGAATTGGGCGCGCCGTCCACATCGCGCTCGCCTATAACCGTTTTAAAGGCAGGCAGCTCGAAGAAGCATGCCGCCCGTCAGAGGATCAGGAGACAACCCATGCATCAGACCGTCACCGCGGGCGGCGCCCCGCTCGATACGCCGCAGGTACGCGCCGGCATCCGCGCCGGCGCGGACATCTCCGCGCGCATGGACCGGCTACCGATCACCCGGCACCAGTGGATGCTCGTGCTGCTGATCTCCCTCGGCGGCTTCTTCGAAGTCTACGACCTGATCTTTACCGGCTATATCGCGCCGGGCATGGCCAAAAGCGGCCTGTTGCAAACCACCACGCAGGCATTCTTCGGCTTCACCGGCATCGCCGCCTTCATCGCGGCGACCTTCGCGGGGCTGTTCGTCGGCACGTTCGGCTTCGGCTGGATGCCGGACCGCTACGGGCGCCGCGCCGTCTTCACGTACTCGCTGCTGTGGTACTCGATCGGCTCGGCCATCATGGCATTCCAGACGACGCCCGAAGGCGTGCTGCTGTGGCGCTTCATCACCGGCATCGGCGTCGGGCTGGAGATCGTCACGATCGACACCTACGTGACCGAACTCGTGCCGCAGCAGATGCGCGGCCGCGCGATCGCGTTCAACCAGCTGGTGATGTTCGCCGCCGCACCGGTCGCGGCGATCCTGTCGTGGTGGCTCGTTCCCGCGACGGTGTTCGGGCTCGACGGCTGGCGCATCGTGGTACTGGCCGGCTCGGCCGGCGCCGTGATCGTCTGGTTCATCCGCCGCGCGGTGCCCGAAAGCCCGCGGTGGCTGGCCGCGCACGGCGATGCAGAACGAAGCGAGCGGATCGTGAGCCGGATGGAAGCGATCGCCGAGCGCGAGTCGGGCATGCCGCTGCCGCCGCCCGCACCGGCGAGCGAAGCCCCTGAAGTGCGCAGCGCGGCGTTCGCGGCATTGTGGCGCGCACCCTATCGTGCCCGTCTGCTGATGCTCGTCGCGTTCAACTTCTGCCAGGCCATCGGCTATTACGGATTCGCGAACTGGGTGCCGACACTGTTGATCGGCCAGGGCATCACCGTCACGAAGAGCCTGCTGTATGCGTTCGTCATCGCGTTCGCGATGCCGGCCGGGCCGCTGCTCGCGATGCGCTATGCGGACCGGATCCAGCGCAAGCACCTGATCGTCGGCGGTGCGCTGGCCGTGATCGTCTGCGGGCTCGCGTTCGCGCAGGTCAGGACCGTCGTGCCGCTCATCGTGCTCGGCGTGCTGATCAGCCTCGCCGGGCAGACGATCTCCGTCGCGTATCACGCATACCAGTGCGAGCTGTTCCCGACCGAGGTGCGCTCCCGCGCAAGCGGCATCGCGTATTCGGCCAGCCGCGCCGGCGCGATGATGTCGGGCTTCATCATCGCGGCGCTGCTGAAGGACTTCGGCGTGCCCGGCGTGTTCACCGGGATCACCGTATTCATGCTGGTCGTGGTCGTCGTCATTGGCGCGTTCGGCCCAAGGACCAACGGCGTGCGGCTCGAGGAGCTCAATCGCTGACGCCTGGAACCGTCCGGGTTACGCCGGACGGCGCCAGGCAAGAACCCACCCTTCTACCGCATGCACGCCGCGGCCAGCTTCCCGACCGTGATCACCGCCTGCTCGATCTCCGGCGACCACGGGCTGCTGTAGTTCAGCCGGATGAAGTTCCGGTAACTGTCCGTGATCGAGAACATGTAGCCGGGCCCGATCGTGATCCCCTGCTCCAGCGCGAGCTGGTACAGCCGCATCGCATCGACCTGCGCGGGCAGTTCGATCCACAGCACGTAGCCGCCCGCCGGGCTGGAAATGCGCGTGCCCTCCGGGAAAAACCGCGACACCATCGCGCGCATCAGGTTCGCCTGCTGCGCATACGCC
This sequence comes from Burkholderia lata, assembly GCF_902499335.1. GTDB lineage: Bacteria > Pseudomonadota > Gammaproteobacteria > Burkholderiales > Burkholderiaceae > Burkholderia > Burkholderia lata_B. The sequence goes on from NZ_CABVQK010000003.1 coordinate 466,968, forward strand.
TTGCGCAGGCGCCGCAGGTGATGCTCGTAGCCGTCGCGTTCGAGAAACTCCGCGATCGCGAGCTGCGGTAGCGACGGCGTCGCGAGCGTGTTCAGGAATTTCAGCTTCTCGACCTGGTCGCGATAGCGGCCCGGCAGCGCCCAGCCGATCCGGTACGCCGCCGTCAGGCTCTTCGAGAACGACGAGCAGTGCAGCACGATCCCGCTGCGGTCATAGGACTTCAGCGAACTCGGATGTGCATCGCCGAAATACAGTTCGTTGTACACGCCGTTCTCGATCAGCGGCATCCCGGCCTTCGTGGCGAACTCGACCAGCTCGCGCTTGCGCTCGTCCGGCATCTGGAAGCCGAGCGGGTTCTGGAAGTTCGGCATCACCATGCACGCGGCGATCGGCTGCGACTTCGCGATCGCGGCCAGCGCCGCGATGTCGATCCCGTATTCCGGATGCGTCGCCACCTCGATCGCCTTCATCCCCATCCGTTCGATCGCGTGCAGCATCGCGTAGAACGTCGGCGACTCCACCGCGATCGTGTCGCCCGGCTTCGCAACGGCCTGCAGGCACAGGTTGATCGCCTCCGTCGCGCCGACCGTCACGATGATCTCGTTCGGGTCCACCGACATCCCGTTTTCCAGGTAGCGGCGCGCGATCTGCCGGATCAGCCGCGGATGGCCGGGCGGCAGCCCGTCCGTCACGCCCCACAGCGACTTGTCGCGGCCGGCTGCATACGCGTAGCGGTTCAGCTTCTCGAACGGGAACAGGCTCGGGTCCGGATACGGCGAGCCGAGCGGCACAGCGTCGTCGGTACCGATCGAGCGCAGCGTCGACAGCACGAGCCGGCTCACGTCGACCGACGACGAGATCGCGATCGGCTTCGACGGTCGCAGTTCGCGCACCGGCGCATGGCTGTCGTCGCGCCGCAGGTTCACGAAATAGCCGGACTGCGGACGGCTTTCGAGCAGCCCGCGGCTTTCCAGCAGCAGATACGCATGCAGCACGGTCGTAATGCTGATCCGGTGCTGCTGGCTCGCCTGCCGCACCGACGGAATCCGGTCGCCATGCCGGTACACGCCCTGGCGGATCAGGCGCTCGATGTCGTCCGCGAGTTTTTCATAGAGTTTCATCGCGCGCCTCCCGCCGGCCCGCGCAGCCGTGCTGCCCTGCCGTTTGCGTCGGATACGCACGTGTTTCGCCCGCCGACCGGGCCGTCGTGATTCCTGATCTTTCCCTCCGGTTTTGCCTTTTCCATCGCACTGGCTCTCTCTTGAAGATGCGCCAACAGGGTTCCGGAACGACTGGATCTGCGGCACTGTGCACTTGATGATGAAATCTTAAGAGCAGAACAGTTGGCGGCGAGTACACACATCGGCCACGCGAACAAGAGTACAGTTCGGCGCGAATCGCGCATGGTGAGAGAACTGTACGTCTTATGAAATGGCCGGGCGGCCGGAAGCGTTGCGCGGCGTGGCCGGATCGGCCCGAAACGCCCGCCGCACGGCCTTTCGCGGGGTTGCATCAATTGGGGTGCAATACTGTGCGTCCGCACGGTTTTCACTGCCGGAGTCAGACCATGCAGTACACGATCGAACAGGCATCCGCCCTCGGCGGCAGGATCCGCGCCGCCCGGCACGTACAGAAATGGCGCCGGAACGACGCGGCCGGCCAGGAGGCCGCGGATGACTGATCGCGCCCTCGTCGACCAGCTCGTCGCGCGGCTGACCGGCCGCGCCGACCACCCGCGCTTCACCGGCGCGCCGATCGACCTGTCGACGCTCGACGCGCACGCGCTCGGCGCCGTGTGGCCGGCACTGCGCCGTGTCGAGCACGAGATCATGCTGCGCGACCACGCATTCGACGATCCGCGCGCCGAATTCGCGCGCTGGCTGCACGGGCAGATCGATGCGCTCGGACTCGTGCCGCTCGTCGGCGCCGATGCCGCGCTCGAACTGTTCCGCGACATCCCGGCCGGCGGGTGGAAACGCGCGCTGGAGGAGTTGCCCTGCCTCGACACCCTGCCGTCGCCGGCGCTGCAAGTCGAACTCGCGCGCATTGCGGGCGAACCGGAGGAAGGCGACGTGCGCTCGGGATCCAGCACCTACGGCGTGTATGCGCTCGACCGGTTCGCCGGCCGCCGCGACTTCTCGGTGCGACGCGACGCGTATGCGCAAGCGCTGGCGGATTCGCCGTTTCGCGTGCGCGAACTCGACGTGCTGCCCGAACTCGGGCCGGCCGCGCTGCTCGCGCTGGCCGCGACGAACGATGGCTACTTCGCGCCGAGGCGGCTGTGGCTCGACTTCAGCGATCCGGCCGTCACGCTCGCGGAAGACGCCGCGTACGTCGCCTTCGCGCGCGATGCGCTGACCGAAGCCGCGCAACAGGTCGCGGCGCTCCATGCGGGCGCCGTTCCATACGAAGCCGATCGCGCGTTCACGACCGACGACGCGCAGGTCGTCGCGCGCGCCGCACGCGTGGCCGCCTATCGCGACGAAGCGTGGCTGCGCCCGCTGATCGGGCCGCTGCTGACCGGCGTGTGCGTCGCGCCGACAACCGCGAAAACCGCGCCGTCGCAGTCGCTCGCGATCGCGCTCGGCCACGCGGTCGAGACGATCCCCACGCCCGAGAGCGTGCGTGCGCTGCGCGACGCGCTGGCCACCGTGCGTCATGCCGGCGTGCAGAAGAAACTCGCGCGCAACCTGAAACCGGCCGAGCGCGCGCTCGGCGAGCGGCCGCACACCGCGCTGCGCATGACGCTCGACGCGAAGCCCGACAAGAAGCAGCTCGCGATGCTTGCCACGTGCATGGAAGCCGGCTTCTGGCAGTCGATGACGCTCGGCCATGCCGAATGGCGCGAGCGCCTCGTCGATGCGCCGGCCGGCGCCGCGTTCGCCGCGCGCACGATCTGGCACGCGCGCGGCCCCGATGGCTCGACGCAGTCGTTCATGCCGGACATCGCGAAGGGCAAGGTCGTGCTGCGCGACGCGGCCGGGCATGCGATCGACCTCGCCGGCGACAGCGATATCCGGCTATGGCACCCGCTGCTGGCCGACGCGGACGAACGGCTCGCGTGGCAACGCGCGATCGTCGGCCGCACGCTGCGGCAACCGGTCAGGCAGGCCTTCCGCGAATACTACGTGCCGGCCGACGGCGATGCATCGGCCAGCGATTCCGCGATGTTCGAAGGCCACGTGCTGTCGAGCCGGCCGCTGCTCGGCGTCGCGCGCCGCGAAGGCTGGTCGATCCGCGCGTACGACGACGGGCTCGTCCGCGAATTCGGCGACGTGCGTGCGACCTTCTTCGTCGATGCGCGGCTCTATCCGGGCTCGGAAAGCCACGGCACGTCGCGCCGGCTGCACGTCGAACGCCGGCACGACCGGCGCTGGGTGCCGTTGCCGATCGGCGAGATCGATCGCGTCGTGTTCTCGGAAGTGGCGCGCGCCGTTGACCTGCTCGTGAGTGTCGCCGCGTTCGCGCTCGACGACGACGCAACACGCGCGGCCGCCGCTGCACTCACGGTCGACCCGGTGCGCCAGCGTGAGCGCGAAGCGGAACGCTGGCAGCGCCTGAACCGGTTGTCGGATGTGCCGCTGGGCACGATGGCGCGGCATCGCCGGCACGTGCTGTCGCTCGTGTTCGCCGGGCCGCTGGCGCAAGGGAAGATGACGATCGACGAACGCCATGTGCGCGTCGGCGCGTGGTCGGTACATTGCGCGACCGGGCGCGTGATGCGCGACGGCGAACCCGTCGAACCCGCGATCGAGCCGCCGCCGTCGCCGCTGCGCGCGGTGCCGTGGCTGCCTTACGACGAAGCGCTGCTGCAGCGGATCGTCGACGTCGTTGCGGGGTTGCTCGATTGAGCAGCGGCGCTCAGATCGAACCGAACAGCGCGCGCGGCCGGTCCTTCAGCGTGCCGGCGAGAATCCGCAGCCCGTTGACGAGTTCGTCGCGGGTGGCCGGGCACGCGAGGTTGATGCGCACGCCGTGCTCGATTTCCGCGCGATCGACCGCGAACGTCGACGACGGCATCACGATCACGCCGCGCGCCTTCGCATTCGCGGCGAAGTCGTCAGCCCGCCACGGCGGCGGCAGGCGCAGCCACACGAACATGCACGCCGGGTCGGATTTCAGCTGGCCGGCCGGCAGCAGCTCCCTTGCGAGATCGACCCGTGCGCGGATCTCCGCGAGTTGCGCGGCCATGATCCGCTCGGCGGTGCCGTCCTCGATCCAGACCGTCGCGATCAGCATCGACGTGGGGGCCGGCATCCATGCAGTCGTGCGCACCGCCTCCGCGCACAGGGCGACGCTGTCGCGCGGGCAGCTCAGGTAGCCGAGGCGCAGCCCCGGCGCGAGGATCTTCGACGTCGCGCCGATATGGAACGTCAGTTCCGGGCACAGCCCCGCGATCGCCGGCAGCCGGTCGCGCACGAGCGGGCCGTACACGTCGTCCTCGATGATCGTCACGTGATGACGCCGCGCGATGTCGACGAGCGCCATCCGGCGCGCGAGGCTCATCGTCGTCACGGTCGGGTTCTGCAGGTTCGGCACGACGAAGATCGCCTTGACCGGCATGCGCTGGCAGATCCGCTCGATCTCGTCGGGCAGCAGGCCGTCGTCGTCGGCAGGCGCGCTGACGATCTCGAACTGGAACACCGGCGCGAGCGCCTTGAGCCCGTAATACGTGAGGCGATCGGCCACGATCACGCCGTCGGTGCCGATCAGGCTGTTCAGCACCGCGTACAGCCCGTGCTGCGCGCCGCTCGTGACGACCACCTGGTCGCGCGACGGCGCGAAGCCCGGCGCGGCCAGCCACTGTGCGCCGGCCGCGCGCGCCCAGTCGGGGCCCTGCGGCGGCTGGTATTCCTGCAGCGCGGCGAAACGCGGATCGTTCGGCAGCGTGCCGAACGTCTGCGCGAGGCTCGCGAGAAATTCGCCGGTCGCGGGACGGTTCACGGTCAGGTCGATCACGCCGTTGCCCGCCGCGAGCGACGCGCGCGCCGGCTCGATGCTCGGCATCGCGCCGCCGGTGACGAGCGAGCCGCGGCGTTTGCTGCCGATCACGAGGCCGCGCAGCTGCAATTCCTTGTACGCACGGGACACGGTCGACACATTGATGCCGAGCTCGGTCGCGAGCTGGCGCTGCGGCGGCAGGCGGCTGCCCGGCGGATACGTTCCGTTGCGGATTTCCTCCTCGATCGAGCTCGATACCTCGACATAAGTCGGCCGCTTCGCCTGCGCCGGCAGGCTGCTATCGCGCTCGCCGGAAAGTTTGTCTGATGCCATTTGTCGCATGTGACCACACAAAAAGCGTTTGTCTGCCATTTTGACCTGTCCAGCGATTGTAGCCGACATCCCCTCCCCGTCAAACGTCAGCAGAAATGTCTGTTGAATCAGTCGGTTGGAATCGGGTAAACACTGGCGCCACACAATCTCATTTTGATTGCACACAAAAAATTACTGTGTGATTCTTTATCTCAACTTTGTGTGAATCATGTGGACCGGAGGGGCGCGTCATGGCGAATGTCGCCATCGTGGGTGCAGGCTTCATCGGGCTCGGCGCGGCGGCATGGCTGCAGCGCGACGGGCATCGCGTGACGCTGTTCGATCCGGACGGCGTCGGCCAGGGCGCGTCGTTCGGCAATGCCGCGACGTTCGCGCCGTACGGCTGCGTGCCGGTGAACGGCCCGTCGGTGTTCCGCGACATGCCCCACTTCCTGTTCGCCGCCGACAGCCCGCTGCGCATCCGCTGGCCGTACCTGCTGCACGGCGCGCCGTGGCTCGCGCGGTTCCTGCTCGCGTCGACACCCGCTCACCACGCACGCAGCGCGACCGCGCTGGCCGCGCTGCTGTCGCGCGCCGCCGACGGCTATGCGCCGCTGCTGGGCGCCTCGCGGCTCGCGGCGTTCGTGCGGCCGCGCGAATGCCTGTACCTGTATGCGCGGCAGGCGTCGTTCGACGCCGCGCAGCCGTCGCTCGCGCTGCGGCGCCGGCTCGGCGTGCCGTTCGAGACGCTCGACGCGAGCGCGATCCGCCAGCTCGAGCCCGCGCTCGCGCCGATCTTCACGCGCGGCGTGCTGTTCGTCGGCAGCTGGAATTTCTCCGATCCGTGCGGGTTTCTCGGCGAACTGTTCGCGCACCTCGCCACCGGCGGCGCGACGCTCGAACGCGTGCGGGTCGAACGGATCGAGCCCGCCGGCGACAGCGTGAACGTGCATGCGGGCGGTACCGTGCGCGCGTTCGATCACGCCGTCATCGCCGCCGGCGCCCGTTCGCGCGCCTTCGCGGCCGCGTGCGGCGACACGGTGCCGCTCGATACCGAGCGCGGCTATCACGTGCAGTTCGGCGCGCATGAGTCGATCGTCACGCGACCGGTCGGCTGGGCCGAGCGCGGTTTCTACATGACGCCGCTCGACGAAGGGCTGCGCGCGGCCGGCACCGTCGAACTCGGCGGCTTCGACGCGCCGATGAATCCGTCGCTCATCGCGCTGCTCACGCGTTCCGCACGCGAAGCCGTGCCGGCGCTCGGCACTCCGACGCGCAGCTGGCTCGGCTTCCGGCCGACGCTGCCGGACGGCGTGCCCGTCATCGGCCGCGCGCGGCGCAGCGCGCGGGTGATCCATGCATTCGGTCATCAGCATCTCGGCGTGACGCTCGCCGGCATCACCGGGCAAATCGTCGCCGACCTCGTCGCCCAGCGCGCGCCGCCGCTGGACCTCACACCGTACCGGGCCGCGCGATTCTGACGCGCGCCGCGACTTCCACCCCTGCAAGGAGGCATCATGAATCGTCGTAACTGGCTGGTATGGCTGGCCGTCTGCTCGATCGGCACGGTCGCGGCATCCGCTCAGGCCGCGGACCCGGAGACCATCAAGATCGGCTTCGCCGGCCCGCTGACGGGGCCCGTCGCGCGCGTCGGCAAGGATCTGCAATACGGCGCGCAACTCGCGCTCGACGAAGAGAACGCGAAACATCCGACCGTGGGCGGCAAGCCCGTACGCTTCGTGCTCGACGTGCAGGACGACCAGGCCGATCCGCGCATCGCGATCCAGGTCGCGCAGAAGCTCGTCGACGACGGTGTAGTCGGCGTGGTCGGCCACTACAACTCGGGCTGCAGCATTCCCGCATCGGCCGTCTACCGGCAGGCGAACGTCGCGATGATCACGCCGGGCTCGACCAATCCGCAGCTGACGATGCAGGGCTTCAAGAACGTGTTCCGCACGATGGGGCACGACGGCGTCGGCGGCGTGGTGGCCGGCCGCTTCGCGGTCGAGCAGCTGAAGGCGAAGCGGATCGGCATCATCGACGATCGCACCGCCTTCGGGCAAGGGCTCGCGGACGCGTTCGAGAAAGGCGTGAAGGACGCGCACGGCAGCGTCGTCGGTCGCGAATACACGAACGACAAGGCCGTCGATTTTCGCGGCATCCTGACGACGATGAAGAGCAACAACATCGACCTGCTGTTCTTCGGCGGACTCGACGAGCAAGGCGCGATGCTCGTCAAGCAGATGCGCTCGCTCGGCATCCGCGCGCAACTGTTCGGCGCCGGCGCACTGAAAAGCAATGCATTCCTGAAGATCGCCGGCACCTCGGGCGAAGGCACGCAGGATCTCGAACCGGGGCCGGCGCTCGACAAGCTGCCGTCGGCCGTCGCGTTCGCGCAGCGCTACAAGGCGCGCTTCAACCAGGACGTCGAGCTGTATGCGCCGTTCGCGTACGACGCGGCGCTCGCAATGATCGCGGCGATCCACAAGGCCGATTCGACCGACCGCGCCAAGATCGTCGCGAGCCTGCCCGGCGTATCGGTCACCGGCGTGACCGGGAAGATCTCGTTCGACGAGCGCGGCGACCTGATCAAGCCGCCGTACACGCTGTTTCGCGTCGAACAGGGACAGTGGCACAGCATCCGTACGGTCGGCGGCGCGTCGAACTGATCGACGCCGAGCAGTCGGCAGCAGGCGGCGTCACCGCGCCGCCTGCTGCCGCTGCACCTCCTGCGCTTTCATCTGCATATACGCGCCGCGCTCGACCTCGTGCAGTTGCTGCGGATACTGCTCGGTCGCGTCGAACCAGCGCGCAAGGCGCTGGTCGAGCGGCTTGTCGAGCGTCGCCAGATACGTGTCGATCGCGAGGTAGTAGCGCATCGTGTTGCGCTCCAGCAGCCCGCGCACGCCGCCGATGTACTGCGGCTGCGCGGCCGATCCGCCGCTGACGGTCGTGAAGCCGACCTTGTCGCTGCCGACGGTCGCGAGGTAAGTCTTCATCGCCATACGGCCCACCGTGCCGAAGCCATATGAATACGTGAGATGCAGGAACGTGCGCGACCCGCCGACCGGCACGGCCTCCAGCGCGATCCGGTAATCCTTCGTGCCCATCGGGCCGCTGTCGGCGGTCAGGTCGACCTGGAAATAGTCGGGCGTCGCGGCCGCCACGCGATAGCGGAACTGCACGCGATAGGTGTCCGGCAGCTTCTGCTGGATCTTGCGTCCGAGGTTCACGTCGAGCACCGGGCCGTTGCTGCCGGTCGACGCATGGCAATACTTCGTGTTCAGGTGCAGGATCAGCACCGCGCACCAGTTCGCGGGGCCCTGCGCGGGATCGTCGAGCTGGCCGTTCACGACCGCGTACGGATAGTCGACCACCGCATAGATGTCGCCCTTCAGCGACGACGACGCTTCCGCCGATTCGAGGACCAGCGGCCGATGAAACGCGTTGTCCTTCAGTTGCGGGCCGAGGCTGCGGTAACGCTCGAGCAGCGTCGCCGCATCGTCCGCGCCGAACGACAGCGCGCTCCAGCCGACGCACAGGGCCGCGACGAGCGCGTGCCAGGCGCGGCGAGCAAGCCTCGTGCCGCGCGGATGTCCGGATGTCTTCATTCTTGTGCTCCCGCCTGGCGCGCGAGGGTCGCGCACATGTGTCACAGAATACGCCTGGCCGCAGCGCAACATTGCACGCGAGCGAGCCGTTATCGGCTCCGCTTGACCGGCACCGGCAACTGCGCGGCGGTGATCCGGATCAGTGCCGACAGCCACTCGCGATCGTCCCAGCGCTCGCCGGAGATGACGAGATGCGGCTTCGCGCCCGGATACGGCGGCCCCTCTTCGCAGTCACCGAGAAACGCGCGGCCTTCGGGCGTCGGCTTGACGAACAGCCGATCGTCGCAGACGAGCGCGGCCATCTTGCCGTCGCAATAAATACCGTATTCGCCGAACATCTTGCGCGCCGATACCGTGCCGGCCGCCGCCATCTGCTCGACGATGAAATCCACTGTGCTTTGGCTCGATGCCATTCGCTGCTCCCTGAAAAATAGTTATGACCCTGGCGTGCTCCGGACCGTTCCGCCTGATTGCGGATACGCTGCGGTGCGTCATCCGTTGGTCGGTGGAGCGCGCACTCAGGCACGTGCCCTCACGATCGCCCGCCCCTTCCTGACATCCCTGACAGTTGCATTACGGCGCGGTGAATCGTCCAATAGCGCTTCACGAAAATCGTGCTTCGCCGACGTGCCGGGAGAGCGGCACGGGCCAGCCGCCCGGATCGCGGCGCGCCTCGAAGCATCTCTGCAAGGAACCCGATGAGCGTATCCGACACATCCATTGCCGGCGCAACCGTCCCCGCCGTTCGCGAAACCTGGCAACGCGTCGAAAGCTGGATCGCCGCAGATCCGGCACGCCTGCCCGGCGGACTCAACGGGCCAGCCCCGGAGCACGCGATCGCCGCATTGCACGCCGCGCTGGGCGCGACGCTGCCGGACGACCTGCTGGAAAGCCTCCGGCTGCACGACGGACAAGCCGATCCGGACGCCGTCTTCGCCGATATCGACGCATTGCTGAGCGCGCACGAAATCCTCGCGCAATGGTCGATCTGGAACAAGCTCGTGTCCGGCGGCGACTTCGACGACATGACGTCCGACCCCGCCGCCGGCATCCGCGACGACTGGTACAACCTCAAGTGGATTCCGTTCACGCACGACGGCAGCGGCAATCATCTGTGCGTCGACCTCGATCCCGCGGAAGGCGGCACGGTCGGGCAAGTGATCCGGGTCTGGCATGACGACGAACAGCGCGAACACGTCGCCTCCAGTTTTGCGGAATGGCTCGCCCGCGTGGCTGCGTAGCGTGACGATCCGGCCGGCGCCTGAGCGGCCGGCGACCACGGAACAACGCATCGCGTTCCGTCGCCGATCGCGGCCACGCCCGTCTACGAACGCAATACCGACGGCGCAACGCCCAGCCAGCGGTGAAAACTGCGCCGCATGTTCTCCGTGTCGCCGAACCCGCACTCGTTCGCCACGCGCTGCAGCGACGGCGCACCGCTTTCCAGCGCGGCGCGGGCGGCCTCCACGCGCAGTTTCTCGACGGCCTTGGCCGGCGTGAGGCCGGTTTCCGTCTGGAACGCCCGCGCGAACTGACGCGGGCTCATGCACGCCTGCTCGGCCAGGTCGCTCACGCGCAAGCGCGCGCCGAGATTGCGGCGAATGTAGTCGAGCAACGGCTTGAAGCGCCCTTGCGCGCTGTCGAGTTCGATCAGCGCCGAGAATTGCGACTGCCCGCCGGGGCGCCGGTAGTACACGACCAGCCGTTTCGCGACCGCGCGCGCGAGCCGCTCGCCGCGATCCTCGCCGATCAGCGCGAGCGTCAGGTCGATGCCGGCCGTGATGCCGGCGCTCGTCCAGAACGGCCCGTCATTCACGTAGATGCGGTCGAGCGCCAGCCGCACCTGCGGAAACGCCTGCGCGAAGCGCTCGCCGCAGCCCCAGTGCGTGGTCGCGAGCCGGCCGTCCAGCACACCGGCCGCGGCCAGCAGCAGGCTGCCCGAACACACACTCGCCACGCGGATGCCGCGCGCCGCACAGCGCCGGACGAACGCGCACGTCGCTTCGTCGGCCATCGCTGCATCGACGCCATCGCCGCCCGCGACCAGCAACGTATCGACGTCCGCCGCCTCCGGCAACGGCTCGGCGTGCCAGCTCACGCCCGACGAACTGCGGACCAGCCCCGGCTGCGCCGCGACGATGCGAACCGAGTAATACGGCGTGCGCGCGTAGTCGGCCATCTCGAACGCGGAGACGGGCCCGGCGGCATCGAGCAACTGGAAGCCGGGATACACGAGCATGGCGACGCGATGGGTCATGGCAGAAAGTGCGGGAGAAATGACATTGCGACGGACGGCGCGCGGCCCGATGCTACAGGCCGTTCATGTCTTCGGGAGCTCGTGATGGCCACCACGCCGTTCGTCGTCGTATTCGCATTGTTCGATCGTGTCACGCAGCTCGATTTCACCGGGCCGGACGAAGTGTTCTGGCGTCTTCCGGGTGCGCGGATTCGGCGGGCCTCGGTGCACGGTGGATCGATACATGCGGACAGCGGCCTGGCCATCGCGGAGGTCGAGCGGCTCGCCGACATCGCGCACGCCGATCTCGTCTGCGTGCCGGGCGGACTCGGCGTGATCGACGCGATCGCCGACGACGCGTTCATCCGCGAGGTGCGCCGGCTCGCGCTTGGCGCCCGCTATGTTACCTCCGTGTGCAGCGGGTCGCTGGTGCTCGGCGCGGCCGGGTTACTGCAAGGCCGCCGGGCCGCCTGCCATTGGGCGTGGCGTGACCTGCTGGCGCCGTTCGGCGCGATTGTCGACGACGGCCGCGTGGTGCGTGACGGCCCGGTCATCACGGGCGGCGGCGTCACCGCCGGCATCGACATGGCGCTCGCGGTGATGGCCGACATCGCCGGCCCGACCTACGCGCAAGCGGTGCAGCTCGGCATCGAATACGCGCCCGAGCCGCCGTTCGACTGCGGACGTCCGGAGCGGGCCGCGCCCGACATACTCGCGTCGGTGTCCGCGCTGTTCGAGCGCGTGCGGCCCGATCGTCATGCGGTCGTGGCGCGTGCGGCGCAGAACCTCCCGCAGCCGGACACGAGCCGGCAGGCGACTTGACGTGCAGGCAGCCGCTGCCCGATCGGCACGACGCGGTTACTTGTCGGCCGCAAACGCGCTCGACATCTGCCGCGCCCGCTTCACATCGTCGCCGTGCAGGTAAATCGACGTCGTCGAGATCGACGCATGTCGCAGGTTGTCGCGCACGGTCGTCAACTCGGCACCGCGCGCCAGCGCATGCGTTGCATGCGTATGTCGCATCCAGTGCGGGCTCGCCTGCCGCAGCTTCTGCGCGAGCGCCGGGTTGTCGGCATCGACTTGATCGGCCGTCTGCGCGAAGAAACGCTGCATCACCTTCCACAGCCGCACGCTCGTGATCGCGGCGGCGCCGTCTTCCGCGAGGCTCGGGATCAGTGGCGTGTCGGGCCGCCAGCGCGACGGCGTGACCGGCAGCCGGCGTGCAACCAGAAAGCGGTCGAGGCCCGTGCGCGCAAGCGGCGGCAGCGCGACACGTGCGGCCTTGCTGCCCTTGCCGATCACCTTCAGCCACGCGTCGCCGTGCGGATCGGTTTCGATGTCGCCGAGCGTCGCGCCGACCAGCTCGCTCGCGCGCAGCCCGGTCGCATAACCGAAATCGAGAATGAAGCGCAGCCGTTGCGCGGCGGCGGGTGTCCAGCCCGACTGCGGCGCACCGGCCATCGTGCCCTTGCGGAACTCGAGCCCGTCGGCGATCGTGCGCACGAGCAGCCACTCGCCTTCGGTGAACGCATGCGACGTGTCGAGTGCGTTCGCGCCGCGCGTGTCGCGCACCTTGACGCCCGCGAACGGGTTCGCGAGCAGGTAGCGCTGCTCGATCAGCCAGCGGAACAGCGCGCCGAGCACCGACAGCGTGTACGCGGCCGAGCGCGCGGACAGCGCGCCCGAGAACGGCCGCCAGTCAGGCGCACCGCGCGGGCGCACGGGCCCGACCCAGCGCTCGTGTGGCGTCGGGCGTCGCACGAACGCGCGATACGCGACCGCATCCTCGGTCGTCAGCGATGACAGCGCGCGGCCGCGCTCGACGATCGCCCACAGGATCAGCCGCTCCGCCTCCTTCCGGTACGCACGCCGCGTCGCAGCCGATTCGTGCAGCGACAGCCACGCGTGCACGGCCGCGTAGTCGTTGTCCGCATCGAGCGTGCTGGTCGCGCGCGGCGCGCGGAACGTGCCGGCCGAACCGTCGACCTCATGCGGCAGCTTCAGTTGCTCCCACGGCACGATGCTGCCGCGCGGCGTCGCCGCGATCAGCGCGCGCGCCCGTTCGGTCAGCTCCGGATGCACGGCGAAAAACGCCTCGATGTGCCGCGCACTCGCCACGCCGAGACCCGCGATCGCACGCCACCACTGGCGCCGGCGCGGAATCCGCACCGTGAGATCGGCCAGCGTCGCGATCCTGTGCGCCCGCAGCGCGACGACCGCACGCGCGGGCAGCCACAGGCCGACGTCGTCGCTGATCTGCGGGACTGGCGCGCGCGCATGACGCAGCAGGCCGATCGCTTCGGCGGCAGCCCTCGCTTCCCGTAAACGCTCACCGTCGGAATGACCGAGACGTTCCGCGAGATCGGGCCGGCCAACCTGCCGCGCGACGCGCACAAGGCGGCGCCGGATGCCGCCGATCACGCCGCGCGCCGAGCGCCCTTCGCCGAGACGATCGGGCAGGTAGCGCTCGACGGCCTGGCGCACGGTCATGCCCGCGTACCACGCGCGCAGCGCGGCCAGTTCGTCGGCGTCGGGAAAACCTGCGGGCGCAGGCGCGGAATCGGAGGAAGGCGGTGAGGCGAGGCGCGGTTTCATGCGCGTCAGTTTGACAGAAGCGCGCGCGGCCGGATACGTCGCGCACGGCGTTCCGGGCGCGATGGGCGCCAATGCGCGACACCGGATCGTTCCGGCATCGCGCCCACGCACATCGCATCGATCGAAACCCGTCAGCCCGTGACGGGCGTGCGCCGCACTTCCGACAGGTAGATCAGGATCAGCGACACCCACACGATCCCGTACAGGAACATGAAGCAGGTCGTGCGCACGCGCAGCAGGTCGAGCAGCACGCCGAACAGGATCGGCAGCAGGAAGCCGCCGAGCCCGCCCGCGAGCCCGACGATGCCCGTGACGACCCCCATGTTGTCCGCGAAATCGTCGGCGACGTACTTGAAGGTCGACGCCATCCCGAGCGCGAACACCGCGCCGAGCACGAAGGTCAGCGCAACGAAGCCGGCCACCGGCATCGCGACGTTCAGCGTCGCGGTGCCGTCGATCGTGTGGATCACGAAGTCGGTCGCCGGATACGACAGCAGGAACAGCGCGATCCACGCGACCCACAGCCCCCACCATGTGACCGCGTGCGCGCCGAAGCGGTCGGACAGCGCACCGCCGAGCGCGCGCAGCACCGAGCCCGGCAGCGAGAAGCCAGCCGCGAACGCGGACGCCATCACGAGCGTCATCCCGTATTCGCTCTTCAGGTACTGCGGAATCCACAGCGACAGCGCGGTGAAGCCGCCGAACGTGATCGAGTAGTACTGGCAAAGCCGCCACACGCGCGGGTCGCGCAGCACCTTGAACGAATCGAGCCACGAGCCGCCGCGCTTGCCGGCGCCCGGATCCGGTGCCGACGCGAACCAGAAGATCGCGGCGGTGACGAGCAGCGCGACCGCGTAGACGCGCGGCACGAAGCGCCAGCCGTACGCGTTGAGCAGCAGCGGCGTGACGAACAGGTTGACGGCCGCGCCGCAGGTGCCCGCGCCGAACACGCCCATCGCGAGCCCGCGCCGCTGCGGCGGGAAGAAACGCGCGACATACGGCGTGCCGACCGCGAACGACGCGCCGACGCACCCGAGAAACAGCCCGATCAGCAGGAACTGCCACAGCTGCGTCGCGTAGCTGACGATATAGACGGGCACCGCGCACACGACGAGCAGCACCGTCATCACGATCCGGCCGCCGAAGCGGTCGGTCCACGTGCCGAGCGGCAAGCGCATCAGCGCGCCGGTCAGCACGGGCGTCGACGTGAGCAGCCCGAATTCCGTGCTGTTCAGCCCGAGATCGGTGCGCAGCTGCACGCCGAGCACGCCGAACATCATCCACACGACGAAGCACACCATGAACGCGAGCGTGCTCGCGGCCAGCACCGACCACGCGCGCAGCGGAATCGCCGGCGCGCCGCCGGCCGGCACCACGTTACCTTGTTGTTGAGTTGCCATACACCAGACCCCGTTTCACTGGACCAGCGGCCCGTTCGCGCCGTCGAATTCGACGCCTTCGACACGCGCGTCGCCCGCGAGAATCGCCACGTACTGCCGCATCGCCCGCTCCCGCACGCGTTCCGACAGGTACGCGGCGATCTGCGCGGCGGCTTCGTCGAACGGCACTGCGTCGCCCGGTACGCGGCGCTCGATGCGCACGATGTGAAAGCCGAAGCGCGTATTGACGAGTTTCGGCAGCACGCCGAGCCCGTCGGTGTCGAACAGCGCAGTCTCGAATTCCGGCACCGTGTCGCCGCGCAGCAGTTGCCCGAGGCTGCCACCGACTTCCGCCGACGGGCAGTTCGACGATGCGCGCGCGACCGCTTCGAACGTATCGGGCGCAGCCACCACATCGGCGAGTGCGGCTTCCGCGCGCTGCCGCAGCGGCGCGAGCGGCACGCGGTCCGTCATCGCGAACAGCACGTGGCTCGCATAGACGATGTCGTTGCGGCGAAAGCGCGCCGGATGCTGCGCGTAATAGCGCTCGCAATCCGCGCGATCGGGTTCGGGCACGTGCGTGAGCTCGCGGTCGAGCAACGCGTCGACGGCCGCATCGTCGAGCGGCGCGCCTTCGTCGAGCAGCGCGAGCGACACCGCGCGCTGCCGCAGCAGTTCGCGCACCGCGAGCGCGCGCCGTGCGGCGTCGAGCGGATCGGGCGCGTCGCCGTGATGCGCGGCTTCGGCCGCAATGGCCACATCGTCGATCACAACACCGTTGATCGTCAGCAGCGCGGCCGGTGCTTCGGAGAGAACGTCGTTCATGGTGCCTCCTCAGCGCTTGCGCACGAGCTGGTACGGGCGGATCAGGTACGCAACCGACGCGATGCCGCTCCAGATGTGCACCATCCGCGTGAACGGCGACACGAGGAAGATCGTGAAGCCGAGCAGGATATGCAGCCGGTACGTCAGCGGCACGCCGACGAGCAGGCTCGCAATGTCCGGCCGGAACGTGACGACGCCCTTCACGTAGTCGGTGAGCTGCTCGAACATCGCGCCGTCCATGTGGCGCGTCGACAGCACGACGGTGCCGAGCCCGAGCGCGAGCTGCACCCACAGCATCAGCACGATCAGGATGTCCGACTGGCGGCTGTTGCGACGGATGCGCGGGTCGCCCAGGCGCCGCCAGATCAGGATCGTCAGCCCGATGATCGCCGCGACGCCGGCCGCCCCGCCCGCCACCATCGCGACGAGCTGGTGCCCGGACGCCGACAGGAACGGCGACACGAGCCAGTGCGGCGCGAGAAAGCCGCCGAAGTGCCCGAGCACCACGACCAGCACGCCCCAGTGGAACAGGTTGCTGCCGAGCCGCAGCATGCCGTGGCGCAACAGCTGCGACGAATCGCTTTTCCACGTGTACTGCTCGCGGTCGAAGCGGATCAGGCTGCCCAGCAGCAGCACGGCGAGACAGATGTACGGGTAGATCCCGAACAGGAATTGATGCAGGTAATCGTTCATGGCTTTCCCCTGTTGGACCGACGCGCCTATGCGCGCGGCGCAGGCCGTTGATCGTAGAAGCGCACCGGTTCCTCCGCGGGCGTGGCCGCGCCGACGAAGCGCACGGCCTCGTCCGCATACGACGCGTCGAGCGCGCGGTAGTCGGCGGCGCTCGGCCGCTCGGCGGCCACGTCGTCCGCGATGGCATCCGGTGCGCCGGCCGGTGCGAGGCCGGCCATCGGCAGCAGTGCACCGACGACGAAGCCATAATGGCTGCCGCGCTGTGCGAGCTGGCCGGCCAGCGCGCGCAGGATGTCGCCGGTTTCGGCGAGCAGCTTGCGTGCATCGGGCGCCGGCAGCCGCGACAGGTATTCGAGGAACACGGGCAGGTAGTCGGGCAGTTCGCCCTGGTTCAAGATCAGTCCGTTTCGCTCGTACATCTGCAGCAGGTCGACCATCGCCTGCCCGCGGTCGCGCGATTCGCCGTGCACGTGCTCGAACAGGTACAGCGACGTCGCGCGGCCGCGATCGAACAGCCCGACGTAGTTCTCCTGCAGCGTCAGCAGGTCGCGCTCGCGCACGTACGCCAGGAACCGGTCGAGGCCCGCGCGCACCGCTTTCGGCAGGCGCGCGTGCTCGCGCAGGTGCGCGTCGATCGAGTCGAGCGAGGCGACGAGCGCCTCGTCGGGATAGTCGAGCAGCGCCGCGAGCGCCGCGTAGGTCGGATCGGGTGCGGTGCTCATCATCGGGAAGCCTCGTGGATCGGAATCGTCTTGCCGCCCTTCCTCGGGCTGAACAGGCTCGCCTCGGAGCGGCCGTCCGAACAGCCGTTGCCGAACGAGAAGCCGCACGACGCGCGCAGGTCGTAGGCGTTCTCCGCGTACTCGCGGTGCGTGGTCGGGATCACGAAGCGATCCTCGTAGTTCGCGATCGCGAGATAGCGGTACATCTCCTCGACCTGCGCGAGCGACAGCCCGACCTGGTCGAGCACGCCGCGCGCGTCGATACCGTCCACGTGACGCGCACGCATGAACGCGCGCATCGCGAGCAGCCGTTCGAGCGCGAGCTTCACGGGCGCCTCGTCGCCGGCCGTCAGCAGGTTCGCGAGGTAGCGCAGCGGGATGCGCAGCGATTCGACGTCGGGCAGGTAGCCGTTCATCCCGAGCTCACCGCTATTGGCGGCCGCGTTGATCGGCGACAGCGGCGGCACGTACCACACCATCGGCAGCGTCCGGTATTCCGGATGCAGCGGGAACGCGATCTTCCAGTCGATCGCCATCTTGTAGGTCGGCGAACGGCGAGCTGCGTCGATCCACGCGGCCGGCACGCCGTCGCGTTCGGCCTGCGCGATCACGGCCGGATCGTCCGGATCGAGGAACAGCGACAGTTGCGCTTCGTACAGATCCTGCTCGTTCTCGGCGCTGGCCGCCTCGCTGATCCGGTCGGCGTCGTACAGCAGCACGCCGAGATAGCGGATGCGGCCCACGCAGGTTTCCGAGCACACGGTCGGCTGGCCGGCCTCGATGCGCGGATAGCAGAAGATGCACTTCTCGGCCTTGCCGCTCTGCCAGTTGTAGTAGATCTTCTTGTACGGGCAGCCCGACACGCACATGCGCCAGCCGCGGCACTTGTCCTGGTCGATCAGCACGATGCCGTCTTCCTCGCGCTTGTAGATCGAGCCCGACGGGCACGACGCGACGCACGCCGGGTTCAGGCAGTGCTCGCACAGGCGCGGCAGGTACATCATGAAGGTGTTCTCGAACTGCCCGTAGATCTCCTTCTGCACCCCTTCGAAGTTGGTGTCCTTCGCGCGCTTCTCGAACTCGCCGCCGAGGATTTCTTCCCAGTTCGGCCCCCATTCGATCTTCTCGAGCCGCTGGCCGCTGATCACGGAACGCGGCCGCGCAACCGGCATCGCGCGCGTATTGCCGGCTTCCTGCAGGTGCGCGTAGTCGAACGTGAACGGCTCGTAGTAATCGTCGATCTCGGGCAGGTGCGGATTCGCGAAGATCTGCGCGAGCAGCCGCCACTTGCTGCCGAGGCGCGGTTCGATCTTGCCGTCCGCGCGCCGTTTCCAGCCGCCGCGCCAGCGGTCCTGGTTCTCCCAGTCCTTCGGGTAGCCGATGCCCGGTTTCGTCTCGACGTTGTTGAACCACGCGTATTCCATCCCCTCGCGGCTCGTCCACACGTTCTTGCAGGTCACCGAGCAGGTATGGCAGCCGATGCACTTGTCGAGGTTCAGCACCATCGCGATCTGTGCGCGTACCTTCATGACGTTTCTCCTTCGCGGGCACCGTGTGTCACCGTGGCGTCTTCGCCGTCGAGCCAGTCGATCCTGTTCATCCTGCGCACGATCAGGAACTCGTCGCGATTCGAGCCGACCGTGCCGTAGTAGTTGAAGCCGTACGCGAGCTGCGCGTAGCCGCCGATCATGTGGGTCGGCTTCAGCGCGATGCGCGTGACCGAGTTGTGGATGCCGCCGCGCGTGCCGGTGATCTCGGAGCCCGGCGTGTTCACGATCTTTTCCTGCGCGTGGTACATCATCACCATCCCGGACGGGATCCGCTGGCTGACCACGGCCCGCGCGCACAGCGCGCCGTTCGAGTTGTAGCACTCGATCCAGTCGTTATCGACCGCGCCGATCGCCTTCGCATCGTCCTCCGACATCCACACGATCGGGCCGCCGCGCGACAGCGTCAGCATCAGCAGGTTGTCCGTGTAGGTGCTGTGGATCCCCCACTTCTGGTGCGGCGTCAGGAAATTCAGCACACGCTCGGGGTTGCCGTTCGAGCGCGTGCCGACCATGTGCGTGTAGCTGCCGGTATCGACCGGCGGCTTGTACGCGCACAGCGATTCGCCGAACGCGCGCATCCACGCATGGTCCTGATAGAGCTGCTGGCGGCCGGTCATCGTGCGCCACGGCACCAGCTCGTGCACATTCACGTAGCCGGCGTTGTACGACACGTGCTCGGATTCGATCCCGCTCCACGTCGGCGACGAGATGATCTTGCGCGGCTGCGCCTGGATGTCGCGGAAGCGGATCTTCTCGTCCGCGCGCGCGGCGGCCAGGTGCGTATGGTCGATGCCCGTGATGCCGGACAGCGCGCGCCACGCCTTCACCGCCACTTCGCCGTTGGTCTCGGGCGCGAGCGCGAGGATCACCTCGGCCGCGTCGAGCGCCGTGTCGATGCGCGGGCGCCCTTGCGCCGCGCCGTCGGCCACCTTGTAGTTGAGGTCGCCGAGCAGCTTCACTTCATCCTTCGTGTCCCAGCCGATGCCCTTGCCGCCGTTGCCGAGCTTGTCCATCAGCGGCCCAAGCGACGTGAAGCGCGCGTAGGTGTTCGGATAGTCGCGCTCGACGACGGTCACATTCGGCATCGTGCGGCCCGGCACCGGCTCGCATTCGCCGCGCTTCCAGTCCTGCACGTCGAACGGTTGCGCGAGCTCGCCCGGCGTGTCGTGCGCGATCGGTGCGAGCACGACGTCGCGTTCGACACCCAGATGCCCGTCGCACAGCTCGGAGAAGCGCTTCGCGATCCCCTTGAAGATCTCCCAGTCGCTCTTCGATTCCCACGCGGGATCGACGGCCGCCGACAGCGGGTGAATGAACGGGTGCATGTCGGACGTGTTCATGTCGTCCTTCTCGTACCACGTCGCGGTGGGCAGCACGACGTCCGAGTACATGCAGGTCGTCGACATCCGGAAGTCGAGCGTCACGAGCAGGTCGAGCTTGCCGCGCGGCGCGTCGTCATGCCACGTCACTTCCTCGGGGCGCTTGCCGCCCGTCGCGCCGAGATCCTCGCCCTGCACGCCGTGGGTGGTGCCGAGCAGGTGCTTCAGGAAGTATTCATGCCCCTTGCCCGACGAGCCGAGCAGGTTCGAGCGCAACACGAACAGGTTGCGCGGGAAGTTCTCCGGCGCATCCGGGTCCTCGCTCGCCATCTTCAGCGTGCCCGCCTTCAGCTGTTGAGCCACCTCCGCACCGGCGTGCGCGGGATCGCCGAGCGCCGCGCCGACCTTCAACGGATTCACCGCGAGCTGCGGCGCGGACGGCAGCCAGCCCATCCGTTCCGCGCGCACGTTGTAGTCGATCGGCGCGCCGTGAAACTTCGACTTGTCCGCGAGCGGCGACAGCAGCGTGGCCGGGTCCATCGGGTCGTAGCGCCACTGGTCGGTGTGCGCGTAGAAGAACGACGTCGAATTCATCTGGCGCGGCGGCCGGCTCCAGTCGAGCGCGCCCGACAGCGCCGTCCAGCCCGTCTGCGGGCGCAGCTTCTCCTGGCCCACGTAGTGCGACCAGCCGCCGCCCGGCTTGCCGACGCAGCCGCACATGATCAGCATGTTCATGATCGCGCGGTACGACATGTCCATGTGGAACCAGTGATTGATCCCCGCGCCGATGATCACCATCGACTTGCCCTGCGTCTTGTGCGCGTTCTCCGCGAACTGCCGCGCGACCGAGATCACGTCCGCACGCTTCACGCCGGTGATCGCTTCCTGCCAGGCCGGTGTGTAAGGCAGGTCGTCGTCGTAGCTCGCGGCCACGTCGCGACCGCCGAGGCCCTGGTCGAGCCCGTAGTTCGCGACGAACAGGTCGTAGACGGTGGCGACGAGCAGGTCGCCGTTGCGCGTCGCGATGCGCCGCACGCCGATCCGGCGCGACAACTCGGACGTGTGCCGCGTCGAATTGAAATGCGCGTGCGGCTGGTTGCCGAAGTACGGGAACAGCACGTCGACGACTTCGTCGTGCGCCGCCGTGCACGACAGCCGCGGCGCGAGCGCCGCCCCCTTCGATGTCTCGCCGCGCAGGTTCCACTTGCCCTTGTCGGCGTCGTCCTGCTGCCCCCAGCGGAACCCCACCGAGCCGACCGGCACGACGAACTCGCCGTTCGCGTCGTCGATCATCACGGTCTTCCAGTCCGGATGCGCGGCCTCGTCGAGCGCATCGTCGAAGTCGGAGGCGCGCACGAGGCGTTCGGGTACGTAGCCGTCGCCGTGCGGCACGAGGCGCACGAGGCACGGCATGTCGGTATAGCGCTTGCAGTAGTCGACGAAGTAGTCGCTCTTCCCCGCCAGATGGAATTCCTTGATGATCACGTGCCCCATCGCGAGCGCGAGCGCCGCGTCGGTGCCCTGCTTCGGATGCAGCCACAGGTCGCCGAATTTCGCGCCTTCCGAGTAGTCGGGGAACACCGACACGACCTTGGTGCCGCGATAGCGCGCCTCGACGAGGAAGTGCGCGTCGGGCGTGCGCGTCTGCGGGACATTGGAGCCCCACATCATGATGAACGTCGAGTTGTACCAGTCGGCCGATTCCGGCACGTCGGTCTGCTCGCCCCAGGTCTGCGGCGACGCAGGAGGCAGGTCGCAATACCAGTCGTAGAAGCTCAGGCACACGCCGCCGATCAGCGACAGGTAGCGCGAACCTGCCGCATACGACACCATCGACATCGCCGGAATCGGCGAGAAGCCGACCACGCGATCGGGGCCGTGCTGCTTCACAGTGTGGACATTCGCCGCCGCGACGATCTCGTTGACCTCGTCCCAGCTCGCGCGCACGAAGCCGCCGAGCCCGCGCCGGCTCTGGTACGAACGGCGTGCTTCGTCGTCCTCGACGATCGAGCGCCACGCTTCGACCGGGCCTAGCGTGCGACGGCGCTCCCGCCACAGCTTCACTAGCGCGCTGCGCACCATCGGATGCTTCAGGCGGTTCGCGCTGTACAGATACCAGGAGTACGACGCACCGCGCGAGCAGCCGCGCGGCTCGTGGTTCGGCATGTCGGGGCGCGTGCGCGGATAGTCGGTCTGCTGGGTTTCCCAGGTGACGATCCCGCCTTTCACATAGACCTTCCACGAGCACGAGCCCGTGCAGTTCACGCCATGGGTCGAGCGGACGATCTTGTCGTGCTGCCAGCGCATCCGGTAGCCGTCTTCCCATTTTCGGTCTTCTTCCGTGACGGCACCGTGTCCGTCGGAGAAGCGTGGCCTCGTGGTGGAGAAATAACGCAATCTGTCCAGGAAATGGCTCATGGGGATCTCGTTTTTCCGGTCTTTTGGCAGACCCTGATTATTTAAGGAGGTGAAATAGCGGATGTAAAGGTCGACTGAATCGCGATCGTTGCGCGCTTTTCACCGTGCTCGAATCGATTGTCGTGTGGATCGACATATCATGATTTGATACAAATCACGATATCGTTGATCCGGACGAAACAACGAAACCAAATGGGGAGCGAGCAGCCTGCTATGCTGCGCACTGCATTCCCGCGTCATCCGTTCGCCGCTTCCTCGCATCACGTTGCGGCGGGCGAGATCCGCATTGAATTGCGCTGGACGATCCGGCCATCCGTATCGGTGTTCGCATCGGGATATCGAAGGTCGCGCGGTTCGTTCAGGGCATTTCCGGCCGTCGGTCAATAACACCTTTACCAACAAGAACCGCCAATTCATGACATCCCGCCTTCTCGCCGCGCTCGTTGCCGCGGCCTTGAGCTGTACCGCCCTGCCCGCCGCCTACGCGCGCACCTACGTCGCGCCGACCGTGTCGTTCGGAAAAGGCGCCTACGTTCACCAGTTCGTGCTGCGCGACCCCGCCACGCACCAGCCGCTGCCGAATGCGCGCTATCGGCTGTTCCTGCCCGGTCAGGTCATCGCGGGGCTGCCCGTCAAGCCGGAGCAGCATGACAGCGTGATCTTCGGCACGACCGACGCGGCCGGGCGCACCGTCCGGGTCCGGCTGCCGAAATGGCATCCGGAGAAGCAGTGGGTGTTCAACCCGATCGTCGGCGACGGCGATCTGGGCGAATCGTTCCAGCTGGTCGAGCCGGGCGGCTCGGAACCGATCGGCCATTTCCCGTACGTGCTGGACGTGGAGAACGAATATCTGGCGTGCGGCTATTCCGATGCGAACGGCTACACCTACTACGCGCAATCGCGCACGCCGCGAAACGTCAATCTTTACGCCGGCGCGCTGGCCGGGAGGGCCGACACCGACTGGTGCGCGGGCCCGGGCATGACCATCGCGAACAGCACGAACGCCCCGGGTGCGCCCGACCTGTACACGCAATACCTCGGCAGCCTGGTCGCCAACGGCGACCGGATCAGCAGCGAGTTGCGGCAGCAGATCGTCGCCAAGCTGCTGTCGCTCGCGATCGCCGAACGCGACGCGGGCCGCGTGGCCGCCGCGCTCGATCTAGACAGGATTCCCGACGATCGCCTGAACGACATCGGCTACCGGCTCGCCGACGCCGGCGTCGCGGTCGAGCGCGGGCTCGCGATGATCGACGCGCATCTCGCGGAATCGCCGAACGATGCGTATGCGCTCGACAGCAAGGGATGGGCGTTGTATCGCCTCGGCCGCAACGACGAGGCGCTGACGTGGTTCGACCGCTCGATCGCGATCTTCGCGAAGGACGGCGACACGGACAAGGACGCAAGCGAAGCCCATGCGACCGGGCTGACGCACAAGGGCGAAGTGCTGTGGAAACTGGGCCGCCAGGATGAAGCGCGCGATGTGTTCGCGCAGGCGCGGAAGGTTCAGCCGAAGAACGGGGAGCTGGCGGAAACGTTGAAGCGGCTGGCGATACAGATCGGGCAGGACGGCGCGAACGCGCCGGGTACCGCCAGCGAGTAAGTGGAGCAGCGGCGCGGCAGCGGCTATCGCCAGTCTTGCGGAAAGCGGTTGCCGGCTGCCTCCGGCTCGGTCGAACGCAAGAAGCCGTGCGGGCGCACCCGCGTCACTCCTCGCCTTTCGCGCCCGGGTTGAGCATCACGACGAAGCCGGCCACGCCGACGACCAGCGCGATCGCGCCGCCGCGCAGCGCCGTCGTGCTGTCGAACAGCAGCCCCGACACGACGGCCATCATTCCCGCGAGCGACACGAACACGGCGATCGCCGCGACGACGATCCGGTACTGGCGGCGTATCATCGCGCGCCCGCCGCGTTAAGCAGCTGCAGCGGCGGCCGCGACGTCGTCATCGTCGCCGCGAATCAGCAGCACCGGGCACTTCGAGCCGCGCACGAAGCGCTCGGCGACGCTGCCGAGCAACACGCGCCGGATCCCGCGCCGCCCGTGCGTGCCGACCACCGCGAGATCGCTCCCGCATTCCTTCACATAGCGCTGCAGACGTTCCGCGATGTCCTCGCCGATGCTTTCGGTCTCGACGAGTTCGGCCTCGCCCTTCGCACCGGCCAGCGCGAGGATCTGCTCGGCTTCGCGCAACACCTTGCGCCCGTCGTCGCGGATTTCCTCGACCAGTGCATGCGGGTCGAAACGGCCTGCGTAGGTGAACAACACCGATTTGTCCACCACGTACACGACGCTGACGTGCGCGTCGCCTGCCAGCGCGACCTTCACTGCCTCGGCAAGCGCCTGTTTCGATGAAGCGCTGCCGTCGACGGCCACCATGATCTTCTTGTACATGCGAACCTCGCTGGGGTGAATGGCCGCACGTCTGATCGCGCGCGGCCCTGTCACCATCATCGGCGGATGACGGGTTCGAATGTTGATGCCGATCAAGTCGCGCCGGCATTCAAGCTGCGACCAGCCGACGCAGGGCGCCGCCCCGCGCCGGAGGCATCTACTTCATCGTGCGTGCGGCGCGCGGTACTTGTGCTCGTCGAACCCGCTGTCCCGCGACCACGCGCTGGCGACCGCGTCCACGTCCTGTCCCGCGAACGGCAGCACCGTATCGGGTTGGGCGCCGTGACGATAGTTCGGCCCGGTGAATTCCGGATCCGCCGCATAGCCGAAGTACGTGTTGCCGCTCCACACGATGTTCGCGTAACTGCCTTGCGGATTCTTCGTCCGGAAGATCGCGCCGCTGTCCGATGCGTTGTAGAAGCGGTTGCCCGTCACCTGGAACGCGTTCGCGTAGCTGAGGTTCTCGACGATCGGCGTGATCAGGCCCGGCGTGCGCGTGATCACGACGTTGTCGCGCACGACGGAATCGGCCGATCCCGCGGCGGACACGATCCGCCGCTTGTCGTTCAGGCTCAGGTTGTTCTCGACGATCGCCCCCGTCTCCTGCGCGACGTGGCCCAGCCCGTCGGAACCGCATCCGCAGAACAGCATCAGCCCGCCGTCGTTGTCGTGGCTGAAGTTCGCGGCCACGTGCGTGTTGCGCGTGCCGAGATCGGCGTCGAACGCCATCCCGTCGCCGGCCTCGATATTGTTCTGCAGCCGCACGCCGTTGACTTCGTTGTAGCGGAACAGCGCATCGTCCGTATTGATCGCCCACGCACCGGCGCTGTTGCCCGGCGCACGCATCCAGACGTCATACAGGTGATTCGCCTCGACCTGCGGCGCGGTTGCCGTGCGAACGATGATGCCGTCGCCGCCGACGTTGTGGATCAGGTTGTTGCGGAACACGACGCGCGTCATCGGGAAATAGTCCGTCGCTGCCTGCGTGGCCGGATTCGTCAGGTAGGCCGAATTGCCCTTGTACGGCGGATAGTCGCCGCACGGCGCGCCGCCCTCCCGGCACATCCACGCGGACCGGGTCGACAGCGCGACCGCGTCGACGTCGTAGATCTCGCTGTTCTCGACCGCGATGTCGTCGAAGCCGGTGCGCTTCTCCTTCGTGCCGACGACCTCGTTGTCGCGCGTCACCTCGAACAGCATCCCGCCGGTCGTCTTGTACGACCCGACCGTATTGCCGGCGACGTCTTTCAGATAGCCGCGCACGTGATGCACGTACACATCGTCGACGTGATAGTGGCTGCCCGTGCCGTAATCCTCGAGCCGCACATACAGCCCGAGGCGCCCGCCGGGCGTCGTCGCATCGTTGGTCAGCTCGAGCGAGCGGATTTCCCAGTACTGGGTGTTGTACAGATAGATGGCCGCGCGGTTCACGGTCGGGTTGTCCGACTTGCACAGCGAGTAATAGCCGCTGAACCCGCTCGGCGTCTTGTGCTGCTCGGTGATCGACTGGTCGGGGTCGGCCGTCGCATCGGCGCAGCCGGCCGCGATGACGGGGCGCTGCGCCTTCGGGTCGCCGTACGCGTCGACGACGATCGGTGCACCGGCCGCGCCGGTACTGCCCGGCGCGGGCGTGAAGCTGCCGTCGCAGGTCGTGCCGCGCTTGAAGCGCACGTGCATGCCGGGCGTGAGCACGATCCGGTTCAGTGTCGCGAGATCGTGGATCGGATTCGCGGCGGAGCCGAGCGTCGCGGGCGATCCCGTTCCGTTCGAGCCGAGCGAGCAGTCGACATGCAGCGTGCCGGGCGTCCCATCGGCCGCCTTTTCAGCCGCGGGCGCAGCGGCAAGCTGCTGCCCGGCCGCGACGCCGTCCGCCGATTCCCCGCCACCGCATGCTGCGAGCGCGCCGATCAGCGGCGCTGCGACAATCTTCCAGTGTTTCAAAGTCAGTCTCCCGAAATAGGGCATTCGTGATCCGGCACCGGGTCGACCGCAGGTCGATCCGCGTGCCGGCAGCTCATTCCGGCAGCCGGTTCGTCGACACGAACCGGCGCCCCCTCCTCGCTTGCCGCGGGCAACAGCCCCGCCCGCTCGGCCAGCACCCACAGGCCGGCTGCCGCCGCGCCGTCGATCGTGTCGACGGGCGGCCAGCCGAACAGCAATGCCGCATGCTGGTAACGCGCGCATAGCGCGGCGTCGCCGATCAACATCGGTCGCAGCGCGTCGTCACGGGCCGCTCCGCCCGGGCCGCCGTCTTCGGCCGCCAGCCCCGCAAGTTCATGGCCGATCAGCACGCCGGACAGGTAGTCGGCCTGTTCGTCAGGCGCCAGATCGCCGGCCAGCAGCCGTGCGCGGCTGCCGAAAATCGTCGCGAGCAGCCCCGTCGCATGGCCAGCCTGCGCGGCGCGCACGCCACGCTCGAATGCGTCGCGCGCGAATCCGCCCGACGGCCGCATCGTTCGGCCGAGCAGGCTGTGCGTGCACAGCAGCGCGTACAGTTCGCCCGTCATGAACGTGCGAAAGCGCTCGATGCGCGAGCCGCGCACGGCGACCCACTTCGAATGCGTGCCCGGCAGACCGATCCACCGGACCGACGCCGAACCGTGCGTCGCGTCGCCGGCCTGCAGCGCGCCGACGATCTGCGTCTCCTCGCCGCGCATCACGTTCGCCAGCTCGCCGCGCTGGATCAACCCAGGCACGATGTGGACGGTCACGCCACGCCGCGCGCGCACCGTCTGCAGCGATGCGCCAAGCCGCGCCGCATCGATCGGCACGTTCGCATACGGCGCCTCGCGCCAGCCCTGCGTGCTGCCGACCATGCCGGCCGCGACAACCGGCAGTGCCGGCCACGCATCGAGCCACGCGCCGCACACGTCGTCGAACGCCGCATCGCACGCGTCGGCGATCGTGGCACCGGCGCCGCCCAGCTGCATCACGCCCTTCGGTGCGGCCCGCTCGTCGAGCACCGTCCGCGCATCCGCCATCAGGTACGCGCGCAGCGACGTGGTGCCCCAGTCGAGTGCGATCAGGCGCGGCACCGGCGTGTGGCCGCCAGGCCGTGGTATTGCATCTTGCATAGGATTCCTCTGTTTGACGGTTGCGGTTCGATGCTTCGTCAGGCCGGTATCAGAAGAGCGTCTCGATACCCGCGTAGACGCCCGTCTGCCCGTGCCCCGGCATCGGCGACGCACCGAGCCCGTTGCCGTTGCCGAGCCCCGGCGACTGCGGGTTCACGCCCAGGTTCGCCCCCGCGCTGTTGAACACGTGCGCGGCCGTCGCATACAGGAACGTGCGCTTCGACAGGTCGTACATCGCGCCGAGGCCGATGATCGTCGAGCGCCCTTCGCCGCTGTGGTCGGCAGTCCACTGGCCCGCGTCGATCTTCATCGAATAGACGGCGCTCTGCAGATGCAGGAACGGCGTCGCGTCGTACGTCACGCCGCCCCAGTAGTAGTTCGCGGTGCGCGACAGGCCGGCCGGCGTGTCGGGCGCGCTGTAGCGCGTATAGCCGAGCTGCACCAGCGCCGGGCCGAAGCGGTCGCGCACGCCGATGAACGCTTCCTGCGACGCAGTGAACAGGTTGTCTTCGCGGCCGTACTGGTTGCGGATCTCGTTCCAGATGGCACGCACCTCGAAGTCGCCGTGCGTGTAGGCGACTGTCGCGCCGTCGGACAGGCCCGTCGCGCCCACGTTGTTCGGCGAGCCGCGCAGCCAGCCGTTCGAGCTGTTGCCGAGGTTCGCCTGCAGCGCGAACGAGAAGCCGCCGAACTTCGGCGATTCGTAGCGGATCCCGTTCGACAGCTTCGGGCCGTTCCGGTACGACGTCAGCGACTCGACCGAGTAGTTTTCCTCGAGCAGCGGATCGTACGACCAGATATAGCTGTTGATGAACGAGCCCTGCCCGAGCCGCAGGAAGCCGTAGCGCTCGTTCCTGAAGCCGACCCACGCGCCGCGCTGGAACAGCACGCCGCCGCCGTAGTTGCCGTTGGCCGCATTGATCGACGATTCGAGCCAGAACACGGCCTGGTTGCCGCCGCCGAGATCCTCCTTACCGGTGATGCCGAGGATGCTCGTCCCCCAGTCGTTGCCTTCCGAGAAGCGCGATCCCGTCGAATGCGGGCCATTCTGCACGCCGCTCAGGTACTGCACGTCGCCGCCCACACGCCCCCACACGGTGACGCTCGATTGAGCCTGCGCCACGGCCGGCACCGCCAATGCCAGCGCCGCGATCCACCCATACTGTCGCATCAAGATCTCCTCCTTCTTTTCGTTCACGTCTCGCTTGATTGGGAAAACGATTTCCCTCTACGGCAAAAAAATTTCGCGGCGGTTGTCGTGCGTCGTTTTCCGTTACATCTCCGACGGAATGCGCGCGTGCTATGCTCGCGAAAAAGGGAAAGCGCTTTCATTGTCGACGCGCAGTTGCGCATTTTCAAGAAAATTCTGGCCCTCCAAGGGATACTACCGAGTCCGATCGCGCGGCACGCCTCCGATGCCGCCGCACGGTCGCCGCCGCCGGCGCGCATGCTATGCTCGCCGGCAAAATGCACTGACACTCACTTTCATCGTGGCCAAGATCAACGAAGTCGCCGCCGCTGCAGGCGTCTCCATCGGAACCGTCTCGAAGTTCATCAACAAGACGAAGCGCTTCTCGCCCGACGTCGAGCGCCGCATTGCAGAAGCGATCGAGCAGCTCGGCTACGAGTCGAATCCGCTCGCGCGCTCGATGGCCACCGGCCAGACGGGCGCGGTCGGCGTGGTGATCCAGGACATTCTCAACCCGTACTTCACCGCGATGGTGAAGGGCGTGAACCGGATCGCGCAGCGCAACGACTTCGTCGTCCTGATCGTCGATGCCGACGAGAACCGCAAGGGCGAACGGCCGGCGCTGACGAAACTCAGCCGGCGCGTCGACGGGCTGATCCTGAACACCAGCATGCCCGACGACGACCTGCGCTGGACCGCGAGCCTCGGCAAGCCGGTGGTCGCGGTCGGTTCCGCGCCGCGCGACGGCCTGCTCACGCTGTACTCGGATCCGGTCCGCGCGGGCGAGATGCTCGCGCAGCACCTGCTGATGGAGAAGTACCAGCGCTTCGCGTACATCAGCCTGCCCAACGCGCGCGGCGACGACGAACGCCGCGCCGGCGCCGAGCAGGTGCTCGCGCGCGCCGGCCTGCCGCTGCGTACCTTCAGCGTGCCGCGCGCGACGGTCGCCGACGGCGAGCGCGTATGCGCGTCGGTGATGCTGTCGGCCGAGCCGCCCGATGCGGTGATCTGCTACAACGACATGATCGCGGCCGGCTTCATCAAGGAAGCCGAACGGCTCGGCATCGCGATCCCGCATGACGTCGCCGTGTGCGGCTTCGACAACCTCGAACTCGGCAAGCTCACGTCGCCCACGCTGACGTCGATCGACACCGAAACCGAGCGCGCGGGCGAAGTCGCGATGACGACGCTGCTCGACGCGCTCGCGGGCAAGTCGCCCGATCCGCATACGATGCTCGATGCGCGGCTCGTCGTGCGCGAATCGACGGTGCGGCCGCGCGACGCGCGCCGCCGCTGAGCGCCCGCCGCTTACTGCCTGATCAACGCGGCGCGGCCGCGACCGCGTCACCCAGCCACGCGCGCGCGACGCAATGCTGCTCGAGCCCGGCCACGCCCGGGCGCGTCTCGAACAGGCTACCCGCGAGCGGCCCGCGCAGCAATCCGTCCGTGCTCACGTTGACCGACGCGGACGTGACGAACAGCGTCGCGCGATCGGCACCGCCGAACGCGACGCTGGTCGGCCGCTGCACCGGCATCTCGACGACCTTGTCGAGCGCGCCGTCCGGCGCATAGCGATGCAGCCGCCAGCCATCCCAGATCGCCGACCACACGCCGCCCTCCGCATCGACCGCGAGCCCGTCCGGCACGCCGCGCGCGTCGCCGAACGTCGCGAACGGCCGCGCATTCGATAACCGTGCGGCATCGACGTCGAAGTCGTACGCGAAGATCGTGCGGCGGCCGGAATCGGTCACGTACATCGTCGAACCGTCCGGGCTCCAGCCCATTCCGTTCGCACATGCGAAGCCCGCCACCGCGACGCGCGACGCACGCGCATGCTCGAAGCAATGCAGGTCTCCGGGGCCGTCACCGTCGTCGGCCATCGTGCCGACCCAGAAGCGGCCGCGCGCATCCACCGCGCCATCGTTGTAGCGCAGCGACGGCCGTGCATGCGCGGCGTCGGCCAGCCGTTCGAGCGTGCCGTGCGCGGGATCGAACAGGTGCAGGCCGCTCTTGAGCGCGACGAGCAGCCGCCCGTCGTCGACGCTCGCGACGCAACCCGCCAGCTCCGGCAACAGCCAGAAGCCTGTCTGCCCGTGACCGGGCGTGTAGCGATAGAGCGCGGTGCGCTTGATGTCGATCCAGTAGAGCGACGCCGAGCGTTCGCACCAGAGCGGGCCCTCTCCCAGGATCGCGTTCGCGCCCTGTACCAGTTTTACTGTCGTCATCGAAATTCTGTTTTTATGCATGCGTTCGGCCGCCCGCCGGAGCGGCGGGCGGAACCTGCCGGCCGGGCCGGACTCAGAGCGCGCGGCCCGCGTCGTCGAAGAAGTGCGCGTGCCGCATGTCGAAGCGCACGCCGACCGGTTGCCCCGCCGCGACCGTGTATGCGTCGCGGTTCTGCCGCACCGACAGCGGCCGGTCGTGACCCGCGAGCTCGACATAGACGATCGTCGCGTCGCCGAGGTGCTCGGCGTGCGTGACGCGGCCGTCGAGCCCCGTGCCGGGTGCGCCGACCGTGAGGTTCTCGGGCCGGATGCCGAGCTGCAGCGAACCCGACGGCCACGCGCGCGCGGCGTCCGGCGTCGCGGCAAGCGAGCCGCCCGGCACGTCGAAGCGCAGCGCGTCGGCGCCGCCGTGCGCGCGGCACGGCAGGAAGTTCATCGACGGCGAACCGAGGAACGACGCGACGAAATGGTTCGCCGGCTGCTCGTACAGCGCCAGCGGCGAGCCGACCTGCTCGATGCGCCCGCCGTTGAACACCGCGATCCGGTCGCCGAGCGTCATCGCCTCGACCTGGTCGTGCGTCACGTAGATCATCGTGCTGCCCAGCTCGCGATGCAGCCGCGTGAGTTCGAGCCGCATCCCGCCGCGCAGCGCCGCGTCGAGGTTCGACAACGGTTCGTCGAACAGGAACACGCCCGGCTTGCGCACGATCGCGCGGCCGATCGCGACGCGCTGCCGCTGGCCGCCCGACAGCGCCTTCGGCTTGCGGTCGAGCAGCGCCGACAGCCGCAGCGCCTCGGCCGCCTGCCCGACGCGCGTGCGCGTCTCGGCCGCATCGACACCCGCGAGCTTCAGCCCGAACGCCATGTTCTCGAACACCGTCATGTGCGGATACAGCGCGTAGTTCTGGAACACCATCGCGAGCCCGCGCTTCGCGGCCGGCACGTCGTTGACGCGGCGGCCGTCGATCAGCAGGTCGCCCGACGTGATCTCCTCGAGCCCCGCCAGCATCCGCAACATCGTCGACTTGCCGCAGCCCGACGGGCCGACGAACACCATGAATTCGCCATCCTCGATGTCGAGGCTGACGTCCTTGATCACGTCCGCGCCGTCGTCGTAGCGCTTGCGGATCTGCTTGAGCGACACACTTGCCATGATTGCCTTTCTCCTCGTCCGTTGCTGCCGCTCACCATTCGGCGACCGAGCCGTCCTCGCGACGCCACACCGGGTTGCGCCAGCGGTGCCCGGTCGCGGCGGCTTCCCTCACCTTCACCTCGTCGATCTCGACGCCGAGCCCCGGCGCATCCGGGCGTGCGACGTAGCCCGCATCGAACGCGAACGGGATGCCGCGCGTGTACGCGTACATCGCGTTGTCGTCGTGATAGGCCACATTGGTCGACTGCTCCTGGATGAACGCGTTCGGCGTGCAGAAATCGATCTGCAGCGACGCCGCGAGCGTCAGCGGCCCAAGCGGGCAATGCGGTGCGACCGCGACGTCGTATGCCTCGGCCATCGCCGCGATCTTGCGCAGCTCCCAGATCCCGCCCGTGTGGCTCACGTCGGGCTGCACGATGTCGACGACACCTTCCTGCAGCAGCTCCTTGAACTGCCAGCGCGTGAACAGCCGCTCGCCGGTCGCGAGCGGCACCGCGCAGTCGCGCGCAACTTCGCGCAGCGCGTCGTTGTGCTCGGGCAGCAGCAATTCCTCGTAGAACATCGGGTCGAACGGCGCGAGTGCTTTCGCGAGCGCCTTCGCGACCGGGCGGCGCACACGGCCGTGGAAATCGATGCCGAGCCCGACCTCCTTGCCGATCGCGTCGCGCACCGTGCCGAAGCGCGCGACCGCGCGGTCGATCGCCGCCGGCGACTCGATCCAGTCGGTCGCGTTGACCACGCCCATCTTCAGCGCGGTATAGCCGGCCTCGACGAGCTGCCGTGCGTTCGCGGCCATGTCCTCGGGCGTGTCGCCCTTCACGTGCGCATAGACGCGCGCCTTGTCGCGCACGGGGCCGCCGAGCAGGTCGTAGACGGGCACGCCGAGCGCGCGCGCCTTGATGTCCCACAGCGCCTGCTCGATACCCGAGATCGCGCTCGTCAGGATCGGGCCGCCGCGATAGAAGCCGCCGCGATACATGACCTGGAACAAATCCTCGATGTGGCGCGGGTCGCGGCCGATCAGGTAGTCGGCGAGTTCGTGCACGGCGGCGGCCGTGGTGGCCGCGCGCCCTTCGACGATCGGCTCGCCCCAGCCGGCCAGGCCCTCGTCGGTGCTGACCTTCACGAACTGCCAGCGCGGCGCGACCGCGAATGTTTCGATTTCGGTGATCTTCATGTGGAGGAACGGGTCCGGTTGAACAGCAGCGCCGACATGCCGTTGTCGGCGACGAGATCCGCGCCGGCGATGCCGGCCGCCGCGTCCGACAGCAGGAACGCGGCGATCCGGCCGATATCGGCCGGTTCGTTGATGCGCTGCGCGGGATGCAGCGCGCGATACGCGTCGAGCAGCGCGGGATCGCGCTCGAGTGCGGCGCCGATCGGCGCGTTCAGCGTGAAGCCGGGGCTCAGCGTGTTCACGCGGATGCGCTGCGGCGCGAGGCTCGTCGCCATCGCACGCGACATCGCGACGATGCCGCCCTTGGTCGCCGCGTACATCTCGAAGCCCGGCACGCTCGCGCCCGCATGGTTCGATGCGATGTTGACGATCGCGCCGCCGCCTGAGCGCGCGATGCGCGGCGCCGCGAGCTGCGCGCACTGGAACATCGAACGCAGGTTGGTGCGGTACAGGCGGTCGCAGTCGTCGAGCGAGAATGCGTCGAACGGGCCGTGCAGCGTGATGCCCGCGTTGTTCACGAGCCCGTCGAGCCGGCCGTAATGCGCATCGACGCGCTCGAACAGTGCAGCGACGCTCGCCGGCTCGGCGACGTCGGTCTCGACGAACAGTGCATCGCGTCCGCCGAGCCGTTCGCGTACCACGTCGGCGCGCGCGGCGTTCTTCTCCGCGACGACGACCCGTACCCCGCATTGCGCGAGCACTTCGACGATGCCGAGGCCGATGCCGTCGCCGCCGCCGGTGACGACGACCACGCGGCCGTCGAGCGATTCAAATGGATTCATGGTTTCACCCCTTGACCGCGCCGGCCGTGATGCCCGCGACGATCCTGCGCTGGAGCAGGAAGAACAGCACGAGCAGCGGCAGCGTGCCCATCACGGCTGCCGGGAACAGCTTGGTCGGATCGATGTCGTTGGTGCCGATGAAGCGGAACACCGCGACCGTGATCGTGAACTTCGACGAGTCGGTCAGGAACAGCAGCGGATAGACGAGGTCGTTCCACACCGACAGCGTGACGAACATCGCGAGCGTGCCGGTGATCGGCCGCAGCAGCGGCAGCACGATGTACCAGTACACCTGCAGCGGGCTGCAGCCGTCCATCACCGCGGCCTCTTCCAGTTCGAGCGGAATCCGCTTCAGGAAGCTCGTGTAGAAGAACACGCCGAGCGGCAGGCTCTGCACGGTGTACGCGAGCACGACGCCGAGGTACGTGTTGAGCAGGTGCAGGTCGCGGAACAGCACGTACAGCGGCGTCAAGCTGACGAACATCGGGATCGTCAGGCCGAGCGTCAGCACGATGTAGACCGCGTTCGACAGCCGGCCCTTCACGCGTGCCAGCGGATAGGCCGCGAGCGACGACAGCAGCGCGACGAGGAACGTGACCGCGAGCGTGATGCCGATCGTGTTCGCGACGCTGCGCCAGTAGTTCATCTGCGTGAACACGGCCGCGTAGTTGCCGAAGAACACGTGATCGGGCAGCCCTAGCGGGCGCGCAATGATGTCGTCGCCGGTGCGCAGCGACATCAGCACCATGTAGATCGTCGGCAGCAGCACGATCGCGACGATCGCGATCGCGGCGACGAGCCGCGCGAACCCCGGCACACGACGCAGCAATGCGCCCGTGCGCAGCCCGCCGCCCGACGTGCCGGCGGACGGATGGTCCGCATGAAAGCGTTGACGGATGACGTTCACAGGTTGTCCTCCCGGCGGCGCAGGATCGTGTTCTGCGTGGTGGCGACCACCACCACGATCGCGAGCATGATCATCGACAGCGCGCTCGCGAAGCCGAACTTGTAGTCGTTGAACAGGCTGTGGAAGATCTGCAGCCCGAGCGTGGTCGTCGCGCCGTCCGGCCCGCCGTTGGTCAGCACGAGCGGCAGTTCGAAAGTCTTCAGCGTGCCGATCGTGCTCAGCGTGATGTTCACGGTGAACGCCGGCGCGAGCAGCGGCAGGTCGATGCGCGTGAAGCGCACCCACGCGTTCGCGCCGTCGAGCTTCGCCGCGTCGTGCAGTTCCGACGGGATGTTCAGGTAGCCGGCCAGGAAGATCGCCGTCGAATAGCCGACGTACATCCATACGTGCACGGCCGTGACGGCCGGCAGCGTGACCGACGGATCGCCGAGCCACACCTGCTGCAGCGCGTCGAGATGCACGAGATGCAGCAATTCGTTGATGCCGCCGCCGAGCGGCGAGTACAGGTACTCCCACACGAACCCGGCGATCACCGCCGAGAACATGCTCGGCACCAGCAGCCCGACGCGCAACGCGCCGCGCAGCCGCGGCAGCGAGAACAGCAGCGCCGCGAACAGCAGCCCGAGCCCGTTCTGCACGATCACGACGATCGCCGCGTACGCAAACGTGACGACGAGCGTATGCAGGCTCGCGGGATCGCGAAACGCCGCCGCGTAGTTCGCGAGCCCGATCCAGTGCGCATCGCCCACGCCGGAGAAATCCGTCAGGCTCATCCGCGCGGCCTTGAACAGCGGATACAGGCTCAGCAGCGCGTACAGCGCAAGCGCCGGAACGGCGCACCACAGCAAGGTCCGGTTGCGCTTCATCACGCGCCTCCTTCGTCGAACCGCGCCGCGCGAGATCGCGCGGCACCGGAAATGTCAGCGGACAGGCCGTTCATCGCGCGGCCGCATCCCAACGGGCCAGCAGCTTCGCCGGGTCCTGCCCGATGTCGAGGAAATACGCGGACATCGAATTCCAGATCGCCGTGAACAGCGTGCCGGTCCACACGCCCTTCGGATACAGCACGACGTGCCCGTTCTTCTGCGCGGCCGCATACGGCTGCGCCTGCGGCGGCATCGCGTCGGTGCCGCCCTCGAACGGGCTGAACCCGGCTTCCGCGTCGAGGAACTGTCGGTCGTTGTCGGGGCGCGCCCAGAACGCGAGCCACTTCTTCGCGGCATCGGTCTGGTGCGATGCCGCGTTGATCGCCCACGCGGTGCCGAGCATGTCGAGCGCGACGGGCCCGTTGCCGGGCACGAGCGCCGGCAGCGGCGCGAACTGGAACGACAGGCCCTTCGTCGCGCTGAACTTCGCGATGTTCCATGCGCCCTGCGGCATCATCGCGACGCGGCCGGCCTGGAACTCGGTCAACCCCGTACTCCATGCGCTCACGCCATTGTTCAGGCGCGGCACGAAGCACTTCGCGTCCGCCAGCACTTTCAGCGCGGCCATCGACTGCTTGAACGACGGATCGGCCGCGAAGCGCGCGCTGCCCGCGCCAACGAACGATTCGGCACGTGCATCCGCGTCACCGCCGCCGGCTGCCAGCCCGGACGCGATCACGAGCGCCGCGGGCGCCCAGCCTTCCTTCGCGGGCAGCAGCATCGGCGTGATGCCGGCCGCGGCGAGCTTCCCGCACGCGGCCTTCAGCTGGTCGACATCGGTCGGCACCGTCGCGACGCCCGCGCGCTTGAACAGGTCGAGGTTCGCGAACAGGCCGATGCCGACCAGCTCCATCGGCAGCATGTAGGTCTTCCCGCCGATCTGCGTGTGGTTGCGCACGCCGCGCCAGATCGTCGGTGCCCACTTCTCGCCGCTCAGGTCCAGCAACTGATGGGCGCCCTGCCACTGCCGCATCAGCTCGCGGTCGACCATCAGCACGTCGGGCCCGTTGCCGCCCTGCAGCCGCGACGACACGACCGTCGTCGTGTCGTTGCGCGACATGTATTCGAACTTGACCTTGATGTCGGGGTTTTCCTTCTCGAACTTTGCGATCAGCGCCGCCATGTTGGCGGGCTCGGCACCGCCGCCCTTCCAGCCCGTCACGTCAAGCGTGACCGGCGCGGCGCACACGTGCGCCGCCAGCACTGAAAGGACTGCGAAAGTTGCCGCCCGAAGCCTGTTGAACATCTGCTGTCTCCACGTTGTTGTTGAATCGTTGCGCACGGCGAGTGGCGCACGGCCAGTGGTGCACGGCCAATGGCGTGCGGCATGCATGCAGCCGCGATCCGTCGCGCAGGAATCCCGCGTTTCCCCGTTGTTCGATTCATTTGGGAAAGCGCTTTCCCTATTGTGTCGCACAACCTGCCCGGCGTGCAAGCGCCGGGGCGAACCGATCGTCTAGGGGATATCCCGGGGGCGTGTCGCAGCGGTGGCGAACCGCCCGTTCGCAACCGGATCGAGCGGTCATCGTGCCGAAGGCGCTATCATCGAATGTGCGACTCTCGTCCGGCCCTTATTTGCCGGCCCACTTTCAACTCGCTCAACCGACATGACAACGACTACCGAACGCGTGGACGGCGCCGCCCAGCATCTCGTCGCCGCCCGCCATGCCGGCTCGCCCGGCCCGCTGCTGCCCGATGCGCTGCGTCCCGAGAACGTCGAGACTGCACTGGCAATCCAGCAGCGTGTGGCCGACCTGCTCGGCGAACCCGTCGGCGGATGGAAATGTGCGCTGCCGCCGCCCGACCGCGTGATCCTCGCGCCGATCTTCGCGTCGACGATCCGCGAAGCCGATGCGCCGTACCGCGTCGTCGGCGGCCCGATCGTGCGGATCGAACCGGAAATCGCGTTCGTGCTCGATCGCGACCTGCCCGCACGCGAACAGCCGTACGACGAACAGGACGTGCGCGACGCGATCCGCGAAGTGCGCATCGTGCTCGAAGTGCTCGGTTGCCGCTATGCGGAGCCCACGCGCGCGTCGAAGTTCGAGCTGCTGGCCGACGGTCAATTCAACCAGGGGCTGTGCGTCGGCCCGGTCGTACCCGACGGGCTGAACGCGCCGCTCGAGACGCTGGCACTGTCGTTCGAAGGCGCGCTGAACCGCGCGATCGACGGCCGCCATCCGGACGGCGATCCGCTGAAGCCGCTGGTGTGGCTCGTCAATTTCCTCGCCTCGCGCGGCGACGCCGTGCGCGCCGGGCAGATCGTGACGACCGGTTCGTACGCGGGCGCGATCGACGTGCCGCTCGGCGATGCGCTGACGGTGCGCTTCGGCGAACTCGGCAGCCTGTCGGTGACGTTGACGGCGTGATGCGCGCGGGCGGCATGCGGAAACGATGCCCGCACGCCGCTCCCGTTCCCACTCACCCGCTCGCGCACGACGCCGTGATTCCGGCGTGACGACGCACGCCGCGTACGGTGCCGTCCGATAGCCGCGGCATATCGAAACGATCCGTCCTTCGGAATTTACCGGGCGAGCGCCGGGCACGACACTGGTGTTGGCCGCAACCTCTGCGGCGACAACCCGCCATCGTGCCCGGATCCCTCATGCCTGAAGTCCTGAAAGAACGCCTGCCGCTTCGCATCCGCGGCGTCCGCGTCGACCTGTCGCTCGCGCGCCGCGCGGGCGATGCCGCCCCGATCGTGTTCCTGCACGGATTCGGTTCGACGAAGGAAGACTACGTCGACATCGCGCGCTACCCGGCGTTCGACGGCCGCCCGTTCATCGCGTACGACGCGCCCGGTTGCGGCGCCACCGCCTGCGACGACCTGTCGGCCGTCTCGATCCCGCTGCTCGTCGAGACCGCACACGCGGTGCTCGACCACCATCGCATCGAGCGGTTCCACCTCGTCGGCCATTCGATGGGCGGGCTGACCGCGCTGCTGCTCACGCACGTGCTGCGCGAGCGCGTCCTGAGCTTTATCGACATCGAAGGCAACGTGGCGCCCGAGGACTGCTTCCTGAGCCGACAGATCGTCGACTACCCGGCCGACGATCCCGATACGTTCCTCGACGCGTTCATCGAACGTGCGTGGCATGCGCCGTTCCATTCAAGTGCGCTGTATGCCGCGAGCCTGCGGCACAAGGTACGCGCCGCCGCGGTGCGCGGCATCTTCACGTCGATGGTCGAACTGTCCGACCACGGCGGGCTGATGACGAAGTTCCTCGGCCTGCCGTGCCGCCGGATGTTCATGCACGGCGACCAGAATGCAACGCTGTCGTACCTGCCGCGCCTGCAGGACGCAGGTGTCGCGCTGGCCCGCATCCGCCAGTCGGGCCATTTCCCGATGTATTCGAATCCGGCCGAGATGTGGCAACGGATCGCCTCATTCATCGCATCGGCCGAAGCCGCCTAGGCCCGCGTCGTTCCCGTCTGATCCGGCGCGCCGCCCACGCGCGCGCCGCCGCTTTTTTTCCGCGGGTGCTTCAACATGTCGACGACCGCCGCGACGAGCGGGTTGTCGCGCGTCGTATTCCACGCGACGGCCGTGGTGACGACGCTGACGCCTTCCCTGAGCGGCCGGAACGCGACGTTCTCGGGCGCGAGCTTTTCGAGCGATGCCGGCACGAGCGCGACGCCCTGCCCGCACGCGACGAACGCGACCTGCGACGCCACCGAACGCACCTGATGCACGATGCGCGGCGAAAAACCGTTCGTCCGGCACGCGGCGACCAGACTGTCGAAGTGAACGGGGCTCACTTGCCGCGCGAACATCACGAAGTTTTCGTCCGCGAGATCGGCCAGCGGAATTCGTGCGCGCTTCGCAAGCGGATGCCCATCCGGCAACGCGGCGACCAGACGGTCCTGCCGTAGCGGCTCCAGCGCGATCGCATCGCCCAGTCCACCCTCCAGCCGCGCGAGCGCGAGATCGACGTCGCCGGCCTCCAGCGCCGGCACGGCCTCGACGCTGTCGATTTCCCGTACCGATACCGTCAACTTCGGATACTCGGCCTTCAATCGCGCGATGACCGGCGGCAGCACGTCCACCATCGCGGACGTGATCGCACCGATCGTCAGCACGCCGCTGTGCCCGTCCACCGCCTCACGCACCGCGAGCTCCAGACGCTCGACCTGTTCGACGAACTTGCGCACCGCGGGCAGGATCGCCGCGCCGACCGGCGTCAGTTGCGCACCGCGCCGCGAGCGCTCGAACAACCGCACCTTCAGCGCCTGCTCGAGCACCTGGATCTGCTCGGTCAGCGGCGGTTGCGACATGTTCAAACGTTTCGCGGCTCGTCCGAAATGCCCCTCCTCTGCCACCGCGAGAAACAGCCACAGGTGCCGAATCAAACGAAAGTTGACCATGGTTCGATAGCCTCGACGTATCAATTGAATCCTGAATTCGGAATATACATATCGAACGCGAGCGCCGATAGTGCGGATTCGACATGCAGACGGAGCCCACCATGCCCGAATCATCCCTACTCGATCGTCTCGCGCGTTTCGATACGAATACCGTATCGGACGCGCTGGACTTCCTCGCGCTGCCCGGTGCGACGGTCGGCCTGCGCCCGCTCTGGGCGTGCCCGAAAATCGTCGGCCGTGCGAGCACCGTGCAGCTCGCCGCGAAAACCGGCGACGCGCCGACTGCGCACCTGATTTCGCCCGTCGTCGCCGCGATCGACGCCGACGACCGGATTCTCGTGATCGCGGGCGGCCTCGACGGCATCTCGTGCTGGGGCGACATCCTCGCGAACGCCGCGCAGGTCCGCCGCATCCGCGGCTCGGTGATCGACGGCATGAGCCGCGACATCGAAGGCAGCGAAGCGATCGGCTACCCCGTCTACGGCCGCGGCGTCACGATGGTCAGTGCACGCAATCGCGTCGTCCAGGTTGCAGCGGGCGACCCCGTGACGATGGCCGGCGTGATCGTCAGTCAGGATGACTATGTGATTGCCGACCGTTGCGGCACCGTGTTCGTGCCGGCCGCGAGAATCGACGACGTACTCGCATACGCGGAGCGCATCGCGCGCCGCCAGGACGGGATGGTGCACGCGGTGCGCGGCGGACGCTCCGTCGCCGACGTGATGCACGACACGGCATTCGAAGCCATCCGGGAGGAACGCGCATGAGCACCGACGATCAAACGCTCGTCGCATTGCTGGCAGGGCTCGACACACCCGCGGTGTCCGACGCGCTCGATACGCTCGGCATCGCCGGCCAATGCGTCGGCGTGATGCCGCTCGCCGATCCGGCGCAGGTCGTCATCGGGCCGGCATTCACCGTGCGGTACGCGACGGCCGGCACGCCTCCCGGCACGGTCGGCGATTTCGTCGACGAGGTCCGCGCCGGCGACGTCGTCGTGATCGACAACGACGGTCGCACCGACTGTACCGTCTGGGGAGACATCATGACGCAGTACGCGGGCCTGCGCGGTATCGCGGGCACCGTGATCGACGGCGTCTGCCGCGACGTCGCCCGTGCGCTCGCCGACCGGTATCCACTGTTCACCAAAGGCCGCTTCATGCGAACCGGCAAGGACCGCGTGCAGGTCGAAGCGGTCAATGCACCCGTGTCGATCGGCACCGCGCGCGTCTGCAGCCGCGACATCGTCGTGGCCGACGCGAACGGCGTGGTCGTCGTGCCACGCGCGCGCGTGCGTGAAGTTGCCGATATCGCCCGTGGTATCGAGGCCGTCGAACAGCACATTCGCGACCGGATCGCCGCCGGCGCGACGCTCGCCGACGCGCGCGCGGCGCTCGGCTATCACACGTTGCAGCGGAGGGATCGATGAGCGCGCCCGACCTGTCCGCCGACGGCATCGCCGCGCTCCACGCCCGCGCACGGACGCTCGGCACCGCGACGCTGTTCGAAGCGTCCGGGCTGCCATGCTCGGTCGATCCGCAAGTCCGGGCGCTATGGCCCGGCGCCTTCGTCGCCGCGCCGGCCTATCCCGTCGCGTGCTCGCCCGGCGACAACCTCGCGATCCACATCGCGCTCGAACGCGCACCGCGCGGCAGCGTGCTCGTCGTCGACACGGGCGGCTTCCTCGCCGGCTACTGGGGCGAGGTATTGACGGTCGCCGCGCAGGCGGCCGGCCTCGCTGGGCTCGTGATCAACGGCGGCGTCCGCGACGTCGCGGCCCTGCGCGCACGGCGGTTCCCGGTGTTCACGTGCGGCGTGTCGGTGCGCGGCACGGTCAAGGCCAGCGCACCGTCGGTCGGCATCGCGCTGCATTTCTCGGGCGCGCCGGTCGCGCCCGGCGACCTCGTCGTCGGCGACGACGACGGTGTCGTGATCCTGCCGGCCGCCCGTGTCACGCAGATCGTCGCGAACGGCGAGGCGCGCGCGGACAAGGAGGCCGCCATGATGCGCCGGCTCGCTGAAGGCGCGACCACGCTCGAACTGATGAATCTCGAACACTGGAGGACCGCGTCATGACGCAATCGATTTCGCGGTTGAACGCTCGCCTGGCCACCGCGCGGCCGTCGGCGACCTACCGGATCATGGACCGCGTTGCCGCGCGCCGCGCGGCCGGGCACGCGGTCGTTTCGCTCAGTGCTGGCGAACCCGACTTCGACACACCCGAACCGGTCCGCACGGCCGCCATCGACGCGATTCGCGCGGGCCACACGCGCTACACGCAGGTTGCCGGAC
Source organism: Burkholderia lata (assembly GCF_902499335.1). Classification (GTDB taxonomy): domain Bacteria; phylum Pseudomonadota; class Gammaproteobacteria; order Burkholderiales; family Burkholderiaceae; genus Burkholderia; species Burkholderia lata_B. The sequence goes on from NZ_CABVQK010000003.1 coordinate 510,049, forward strand.
TGCGCACGCTGCGCGAGGCCATCGCAGGCAAATTCGTCCGCGAGAACGGTCTCGAGGTCGACTGGCAGGACACGATCGTGTGCAGCGGCGGCAAGCAGGTGATCTTCAACGCATTTTCGGCAACCTTGAACGACGGCGACGAAGTCGTCGTGCCGGCGCCGTACTGGGTCAGCTATCCGGAGATGGTCCTGCTGTGCGGCGGCACGCCCGTTGCCGTGCGCTGCGGGGCCGGGAGCGGCTTCAAGCTCACGCCGGACGCGCTCGCGCAGGCCATCACGTCGCGCACGCGTTGGCTCGTGCTGAATTCGCCGTCGAACCCGACCGGCGCGGTCTACTCAGAAAACGAGTTGCGCGCACTGGCCGACGTCCTGCTCGCCCATCCCGACGTGCTCGTGCTGTCCGACGACATCTACGAGCACCTCGTGTTCGACGGCCTGGCGTTTCGCACGATTGCTCAGGTCGAGCCGCGCCTGCGGCCGCGAACGCTGACGATGAACGGCGTATCGAAGGCCTATGCGATGACGGGATGGCGGATCGGGTACGGCACTGGCCCGCGCTGGCTGATCGACGCGATGGAAACGCTGCAGGGCCAGCAGACATCAGGCGCATGTTCGATCTCGCAGCATGCGGCACTCGCGGCGCTGACCGGGCCGCAGGATCATATCGCGCATGCGCGCGGCGTCTTCGAGGCCCGTCGCGACCTGGTCGTCGCGCGGCTCGATGCGGTGCGCGGCATGCATTGCCCGACGCCGCAGGGCGCGTTCTATGCGTTCGCGTCGTGCGAAGCATTGATCGGCACGATGTCGCCGGCCGGTACGGCGCTCGACTCCGACGACGCGATAGCGATGGCGCTGCTCGACGAAGCCGGCGTCGCGATCGTGCCGGGCAGCGCATTCGGGCTCGACGGGTATTTGCGCATCGCGTATGCGCTGGACACCGCATCGCTCGCGACGGCATGCGACGCGATCGAGCGGTTCGCGCACGGGTGCCGGTGATCCCACGGATGGGCGGCGGGGTCGGGACGCGTCACGCGCGCCCCTTCCGGGCCGTCCGCGACGGCAACGTCATCGCGGCCACCCCGGCAACGACGCATCCGAGTCCCACCCACGCCGATGCCGACAGCGATTCCCCGAGCAGCGCCATGCCGATGCCGACGCCGATCGGCACGCGCAGATAGGCTTGCGCCGTCGTACCCACCGAGCCGAGCGTCTGGACGAGCCGGAAGTAGATGACGAGCGCGAGTGCGGTCGAAAACACCGCGAGCGCCGCCAACGCGATCAGCGATTGCGGCGACGGATGAAGCGTCCACGGGCGATCGACAACGATGCTGGCTGGTACCAGCACGAGCGCGCCGACAATCAGCGAGCCGGCGGCCGGCGTCGCGGGCGACAGTCCGCTGAAGGCGCGTCCGTAAATCGCGGCGCCCGCGTAGCAGACGGTCGCCGCGACGATCGCCAGTTGCGGCACGAGCTGCCGCCCGAGTCCTTCGAACGCGCTGACGCCGACCACCAGCGAGATGCCGACGAGCCCCGCGACGACGCCGAACAGCTTCCGCGGCGTCAGCGGTTCATGGCGGGTAATCAGCCAGGTGCCGACGAATGCGAGGACGGGCGACGCCGAATTGAGGATCGTCGCGAGACCGGCTTCGACCGAACGTTCGGCCCACGCGATCAGCGTGAACGGCACGACGCTGTTCAACAGCGCCTGCACGAAGAAGCGCCGCCAGACCGCGAGATCGCGCGGCATCGGAATGCGGCGGATGCGCATCCACAGCAGCAGCACCGAGCCGGCGATCAAGGTCCGCGCGGCAATCAGCGTCAGCGGCGGAATCGTCGCGACACCGATCCGGATGAACGAATAGGACGCGCCCCATAACGTCGAGAGCGCGAGGAGCAGGAGCAGATCCGTGACGGTCGGTTGGCTGCGGGGCATGACGGGCTGCTGCATGTCGGGGAGCGTGTTCGAATTCCATGACGGGGTTGGGGTCGCCCCGTTCGGCAGGGCCGCACACGCAGATGATGCCGGTGGCCTGGCGCGAATGATTCAGCCTGACGCGAAATGTGGATTGCCGGTTGCTCGGCCGCGTTGCTCAGTTGCCGATGCCGGCCATTCGTTCGGCTATCCTTGGACGATGTGACGTTCAGGACAAACCGCTGCAACGGACTCTGAGGGATTCAATGGATGAATCGACAAACGTGCTCAAGCACACCGCCAGCTATCGCGCGGCGAACGAGCAAGACGTCGACGCGCTTGTTCAACTCGTCAACTCGGCCTATCGCCCGACGGCGGGCGCGGCCGGATGGACGCACGAAGCCGATTTGATCGATGGCCCGCGGATCACCTCGGTGCAACTCGTCGCCACCTTGCGCGCGCCGGACTCCGTTCTGCTCGTCGCGGAGATCGAAGGACGCATCGCCGGCTGCATCGAAGTCAGGAAGGACGGGAATACGGCCTATTTCGGCACATTGGCCGTCTCACCTTCCATGCAGGACCGCGGACTCGGAAAGGCATTACTGAGCGAGGCCGAGCAATTCGCCGTTCGCAACTGGAAGATCGGTACTGCCGTCATGGTCGTTCTTTCGATCCGCCACGAACTGATCGATTTCTATTTGCGCCGCGGCTACACGCGGACGGGTGAGCCGATGCGCTACCCGTTCGACGCAGGCGTCGGCGTGCCGCGCGACGACAGCCTGACCATCGAGACGTTGACCCGGAACATTGCGCGTTGATGGTTCCGGGCCACCTCTTCCGCGACCCGGCACGGCCTCCTGCCCCCGCCATCAACGCGTCGCCATCGCCTCCGTGACCGCAAGAAACCGCTCGATCTCTTCACCCGTCTGGCAATGAAGCGGCGACACGCGCACCGCGCCGTCGAGATTGAACGACTTCAGCATTCGCCCTGAATACAGGCTTGACGCGACCCGCTCGTAGACGATCACGCCGCGCCGCTCGTACTCGCGTACCGCCTGCGTCGCGTCGAGATTCGCGAACCCGATGCCGACGATCAAATCGCGTTCCTCGAACAAGTCGTGGTCCCAGAACACGCGAACGCCTTCCATCGCCCTGAGCCCCCGCCGGCCGCCGTGACCGTCGAGCAGCGCCGCCAGCAACGCCCGTTCGTGCAGTTCGATCCGGTGCATGCCTTCGGCGAACAGCGTGCGCCGATCGTCCGAATCGTTGAAGTACGCGCCGATCCACGTGACGTAATCGACGATCGCCGTGACGACCGCGAATTGCGCGGGCGCCGGGCTGCCGAGTTCCCACACGCCCGACGCTTTCGCCGCGAGCCGGTGATGCGGCAGCGACGCCGCGCGCGGCGACAGCCAAGAGATCCCGGAGCCGCGGCAGCCGAAGAACTTGTAAGGGGCGAAATTGATGCCGTCGACCGGCGTTGCCCGCAGGTCGATCACGCCGTGCGGCGCATGCTGGACGGCATCGACGACGATGAACAGATCCGGCTTCTTCTCGCGTGCCCGTGCAACGATCGCTTCGATGTCGAGTTTCGCACCGGAAATGTTCGACGCGGCCATCACGCTGAGCAGCGCCGTATCCGCGTCGACGAGCGACACGATCGCGTCGACGTCCACGCCGCCGGTTCGCGGATTGCTCGGCGCGATGCGCAACGTCTTGCCGGTGCGCTCCGCGTAGTACGTCATCGCATCATGGGACGACGGATGCTCGAGCACGGTCGTGACCGCGTTCGTGCCCGGCACGTTCTCCATGATCGCCCGCACCATGTCGAACATCGCGCCGGATGCCGTCAGCGATGCGTAGATCGAGCCGCCCTGCGCGTTGAGGATCGTGCGAACGTCGTCCTCGCCGCGCGCCTGGATCGCCTGCAGGTCGAGCGCGCGTTCGTGAATGCGCTCCGGGCAGTCGGGCAGCGCATCGACACGCGCATACGCATCGAGTGCCGCCTTCAGCCGGAACGACCCGCCGGCGTTGTCGAAAAACAGGCGTTCGCGCCCGTCGATGTCACGGTCGAGGTGATGAAAGCGCGACCGGATTTCGCGCATCAGCGCGTCGGGAAAAAAGGCTCCACGGATACTGCTCATCTGCGATGCTCCTGTTTGGTTCTTGAGGTTGTCGGTCGGTGTCGTGCGGCCAGGGTCACGCGTCGAGCGACGCGAGATACGCGCGGCCCTTTTCCGCGTCGTACCGGCCTTCCCACTTCGCGATGACGAGCGGCGCGAGCGCATTGCCGATCACGTTCAGTGCGGTGCGTCCCATGTCCATCACGCGATCGACTCCGGCGATGAAGGCCAGCCCCTCGAGCGGCAGCCCCGCGCTCGCCAGCGTGGCGAGCAGGATCACGAACATGAAACCCGGTACGCCTGCCGCGCCTTTCGACGTGACGACCATCGTCAGCGTCAGCACGATTTGCTCCTGCCAACCGAGATGCACGCCGTACAGCTGCGCGACGAACAGCGTGCCGATCCCGAGATAGATCGACGCGCCGTCGAGATTGAACGTGTAACCCGTCGGCACCACGAACGTCGTGATGCTCTTCGGCACACCGTAGTCCTCCATCTTCTTCATCAGCTGCGGCAGCACCGTCGCCGAGCTGCAGGTCGAGAACGCGATGATCAGCTCGTCCTTGATCACGCGCAGCAGCGTGAAGATCCGGAACCCGCACATCCGCGCGACGGCGCCGAGCACGCCGAGCGCGAACAGCAGGATCGCGAGGTAGGTCACGGCGACCAGCTTCAGCAGCGGCAACAGCGAACCGAAGCCGAAGCTCGCGACCGTCACCGCGATCAATGCACACACTCCGATCGGCGCGTAGTGCATGACCATGTTCGTGACCTTGAACATCGCATCGGCAATCCCTTTCAGCGTCGCGAGGACCGGCGCCCGGTATTCGTCCGGCACCGATTGCAGCCCGAGCCCGAACAGCAGCGAAAAGAAGATCACCGGCAGCAGGTCGCCCTTCGCCATCGACGCGACGATGTTGTCGGGAATCACGCCGAGTACGAGCGCCATCAGCCCGTGATGGGCCTGCGCCTGCTGCGCCGCCTGCTGGTAATGCGACAGGTCCGCATGCCCGAGCTGCGACAGGTCGGTGCCGACACCGGGCTGCAGCACGTTGCCGATCACGAGACCGAGCACGATCGCGACGGTGGTCACCGCCTCGAAGTAGACCAGCGTCTTCAGGCCGATGCGGCCGAGCGACTTGCCGTCGCCGACGCCCGCGATGCCGATCACCATGCTCGTGAACACGATCGGCACGACGATCATCCGGATCAGCTTGATGAAGATGTCGCCGGCCGGCTGCAGGAACCCGGACACCGCCGCGTCACGCAGCTGCGGGAAGCGGTTCAGTACGAGTCCGGCCGCGATGCCCGCGACGAGGCCGATGACGATCTGCCACGCCAGCCCGACGCGCGGCTTGCGCGCGGCGGGCTCGGCCGGCGGGTGTTCAATGACGGTGTCCATGTCTGTCTCCATAACCGGGGTCCATGCGATTGATCGTGGCGCACCGTGCGGCGCGCATGCCGGCGCGGGATTGCCGGCCGGTTCGGGCCGCGCGGGACACGCCGGGCGACACGACATCGACACCTTAAGCAGCCTAAATAAGCGAAAAAAGCGATTTTTTTATATGTCAAACTATCGCTTTTATTCATCAATCGGCGGACGCGATGCTGACCTTCAAGCAGATGGAGGCGTTGTACTGGATCGTGCAGCTCGGCTCGTTCGAAGCAGCGGCGAACCGGCTGAATACGACGCAGTCGGCGGTATCGAAGCGCATCCAGGAACTCGAGCGCGCGTTCGACCTGACCGTGTTCGACCGCGCGCATCGCAGCGCGAGGCTCACCGACAAGGGGGCCGAGCTCTTCGACCATGCGAAGGAATTGCTCGAACGCCGCGACCAGATCGTCGAGCGCATCAGTTCGAAGGAGGTGCTGGTGCGGCAGGTCCGGATCGGCGTGACGGAACTCACCGCGCTCACGTGGCTGCCGCGCCTGATCGCGGCCGTTCAGGCTGCCTATCCGAAAGTGCACGTGGAAGCCGAAGTGGACCTGAACGCGACGCTGCGCGAGCGCCTGGCGGCCGATACGATCGACCTGATCGTCGTGCCGCAGATCCATGCCACCGAGCCGTTCGAGTCGACACCGGTCGGCGAGGTCGACAACGCGTGGATGTGCGCGGCCGGATTCGCACCGAAGCGGAAAACGGCCATCCCGCTTGCGGACATCGCGCAGTTCCCGCTGATCCTGCAAGGCGGCCTGTCGGGCACCGGCCATCTGTACACGCGCTTTCTCCAGGAGCACGGGGTCGGCATGCAGCGCACCCTGGCCAGCAACAGCCTGATCGCCCAGATCGGGCTCGCGCTGTCGGGGCTGGGTGTCACCTACCTGCCGACGGCCTGCCTGTCGCGCATGGTCGCGTGCGGCGCGCTCGAGATCATGCAGACGCGCCCCGCGCTACCCCCCGTTCGCTACGTCGCGTTGCACCGCGCCAACCGGCCGCATTCGCTCAATGCCGAGATCGCACGGCTCGCCGCGCAGTCGTGCAACTTCAACGCGAACCTGCTGGATCCCGGCGAGCATCCGCCGCCGGGCACACGCAAGTCGTAGGCGACGATCGGCATCCGGATGTCCCGAACCCCGTGGCGCCGTCAACCGCTCGCCCCATCCCGCCCGCCCCGGCGTGATAACGTTGCACATCACCCGCGCACGGGCCCGCCCCGCCGGGCGCGCACACCGCTTTCACGCCGATATCGAACATGTCGCTGACACCGCTTCCCGCCCTGCTCGACGAAACCCTGCGCACCGTCGCGCGCCGCTACCGGCTGCCGCCGCTCGACAGCGCGCTGTCGCCGGCCGACGCCGCGAACCCGGCCGCCACGCTTGCGACCGTGATCGAGGAAGCGCGCAGGATGCGAAGCGACGGACAGACGCCCGACGCGGCACTGCGGCAGCGCTTCATCGACGCCCTCGCGCAGATGATCCGCGATGCGATGGATACGCACGCCGGCGACCCCGCCTTTCAGGCCGCGGTGCTGCGGCACGATGCGCCGAGCGTGCGCGAATACGCGTCGTTGTCCGCGCACGCCGAGCAGGACCGTCGCGCGCTGCACTCGGCCGTCAACGCGATCGCGCACCCGGCCAAGCTCGAGCGCAGCGCCCGCCCATGGCAACGCGACGGGCTCGCGCGGCTGCATGCGGCCGCTACCGCCGCGTCGTGGGCCGAGTTGCACGACACGCTGCGGCACCTGCTCGCGCTGCCCGACATGGCGACCGACGCCGCGTTCGAACAGGACATCGTCAAGCTGAAAGACAGCCCCGCGCTCGAACGCATGCTGCGTGTCGGCGCACTGGCATCGGACGAGCACGTGCGTCGCTATCGCGCGCTCTGGGTCCGCCAGGGTCCGCTCGAGGGCAGCACCGTTGCCGTCGCGCAGGGCGTCGCATCGCAGCAGCGCGGCGCAGCCGTCGAGGCGCTGGCCGCACAGGCGCTCGACGCGCTGGCCAGCAGGCTCGACGCCGTCGACGCACGCCGCACGTACCGCGTGGTGACGTCGATGCGCGTGCCGTCATCGATACCGGGCCGGCACGATCGCGCGAAAACCGAATGGGACGCGATCCTGCTCGAACGCACGCGCGGCGATGACCCGGCACCCGTATGGAACGTACGCTTCCTCGTCGAAGCGAAAGCGTCCGCGGATGCCGCGACGACCGATCTGCCGCGGCTGCTGCGCGGCCTGACCCTGCTCGCGCAGGCCGACCCGGACACGATCTATGCGTTCGAGACGCACCAGGGCACGGTGCGCGTGCACGGCGCGTCGCTGCGGGCGCTGACGATCGACGAAGCAGCGCTGCCACGGGAAGTGCTCTATTGCTGCGATGCGTCCGCCGATGCGACGCCGCGCCTGCTGGGCGCCGCAAGCCGGATGCAGTTGCTGTCGGCGCAGGCCAGCCTCGAATACGCGAGTGCGCTCGCGCAGCGACCGGATGCCGATCCTGGCGGCCTCGGCGTCGTCTGGCACGCGCTGCTGACGCTGCCGCAATGGCATGCGGTGCTGCACCAGTACCCGTCGTTGCGGCAGGTCCGCGAGCTGATGGTGGCGATCGACGACTTGCGGGCCGCGATCGACGATGTCGATGAAGACGGGGTAGCGAGCAGCGTATACGCGTGACGCTCGAAACGAGCCGCCGTGCGGCGGCCTGAAAGCACCGCCCGCTCAGTTGGTGAGCACGCCGAACGGCAACGTCCATCCTGTCAGCCGGCCGCCATCCGCCCATCGATCCTCGGCCGCATCACATGGCAGCAGAACCGGCGCGGTCGCGCATTCGAGGGTTTCCTTCGGCGTATGACCGAACTCCGCCTTGAACAGCCGGTGGAAATACTTCTCGTCGGGAAAGCCGTGCGCCCACGCGATCTCCGCGATGCGCTGATGCCGGCGCTGCGGGTCGCCCAGCACGTGGTATGCGTGGCGCAGCCGCCGCCGCGTGATCTGCCGCATCACGCCGCCGTCTTCCTTGAACAGTTGATAGAGCCGCGCTCTCGACACGCCGATGTCGCGGCAGATCCGGTCGGGATCGAGATCGGGCTCCAGCAGATGCACGTCGATATAGCGCCGCACCCGCTCGGCCAACGCCCCGTCGATCGGGCCACGTGCGTCGTGCAACGCCTGCGCGGTCGGTGAAACGGCCGCGGCCAGCAGCATCAGCATCGATTGCACGATGCTCGGGATCTCGTGCGTGCGCAGATTCGGCAGGTTGCGGAACAGCGACAGCATGTGGTCGCCGAGCAGCCGTCCCACGCCGCTCGTCAGCGTCTGGCCGTGCGCCTGCGCCGCATGGCTCGGCAGCAGGTACCTCGGCACGACGAGACTGATCACGTCGCCGGCCTCGACCCTGCAGTCGTTGACCTGCGCGACGTCGTAGACGAACAGGTCGCCGGCGCCCTTGACCAGTTCGGGCCCGCCGGTGTGGCTGGCCAGCCGCCCGCCGAGCAGCAGCGTGAAACGGATCGAATCCTGGCCGTCGAGCCGGATCCGCCGCGTGGTCCGGTTGACCCGATAGGCCGGCGCGCGCGAGCGCCAGTGCCGGCCCGACAGGATCAGCGGGCCGAGCGCCGCGCCGCTCGCTTCCGCGTCGAACGCGCCATGGCCACCGTCGTCATCGAGACGGTAGTCGCACAGCATGTCCTTGACCCAGACGTGGAACCGGTCCTGCTCGGGGTAGTCGATCGTGCGAAACTTGAAAACAGGGACGAATGCCGCTTGATCCATGACAGTTTTTTTATCGAGCCGACACGAGAGGATAGATCGGTTCGTCGATTATCGGACCAAATTGCGCCGGCGCAAGGCCGGCGCGGCATATCGTCCACCGAAGCGGCCGACCGGCGCCCCGCGACGGGCGCCGTCGATCTCGCGGCCATCAGCGTTGCGGATGGCATTCCCAGTTGTTGTACGTCGGCCGATCGATCGGCGTGAGCCCCGGAATCATGAATACCGTACAGCCGAAACGCCGCCCCTTGCCGGTCGTCGCGTCGTAACTCACCTTCTGGCCGCCCAGGCCGTCCTTCTTCCCGTACTGCACGTTGGCGACCGTGATCTCGTCCGACGACGCCAGCCCGAGCGTCTTCGCGGTCGACGCCTGCACGTCGATCATGTTCATCTGCGTCGAACCGCACGCGGATAACACGAGGCCAGCGGCCGCCGCGCCCAGCGCGGTCCGCAAGGTGACGGTGCGCTGCAAGACTTTCTTCATGGCTTCTCCTTCGAATGCCCGACGCGACACGATTACGAGCCCGGCGTATAAAAACTGGACTGGATCTGGCTGCCGATGTTCGCGGCAAACCCCTGCCAGACGAGCGCCATCGCCCCCGTCGCGTTGACCGCCAGCGCCGGCCACGACCCATCCTGCGGATCCAGCGTCGACGTGCTCCACGCACCGTTCCGGTAGCCGGCCACGAGGAGGACCGACGCGTTCGGCGTGCCCGTGTCCTCCCATGCGACCGTCACGTTGCCGGCCGGGTCGACCACCAGCGGCGGGTACTGGAGCGCCGCCCCGTTCAGGTGTTCCGTCAGCTTCTGCAGCGGCCCCCAGTTTCCGCTGGCATCCGACACGCTCGCCTGCAGGACCGCGCCGCCTTCCCCCCACATCGCGGCGGCCACGCCGTTTTCGTTGACGGTCAGCATCGGCGTCGCGATGAAGCCCGTGGGCACCACGATCGCCGGGGCGACGGGCTGCGCGGGCTGCCATCCGGTTCCGGATACATAGCGCTGCGACATCGTGGCGTTGTAGAGCTTCCCGCCCGTCACGTCGAGCTGCCCCCAGACCAGCGTGATGTTGCCCTTCGCATCCATGCCGGCGACCGGCGAGATGATCGTCGTGAACAGGCTCGAGTTCGATACGACCTGGTTGGCGTTGGTCCAGCCGTTGGTCGCGTCGTACGTGGCCGTCCACAGCGCCGACTTCGTATGGTTGGTCTGCCGCCACGCAAGCACCGCGCGGCCGGACGACAGGACCGACAGCATCGGCCTCACGTTGTCGGTATCGCCGGTCACCGCGTCCGGCCCGCTCTGCACCGGCATCTGGACCAGCGCCGTCGGCGACCACTGTCCGGCCTGCGTATAGCGCGTCCACGCGATGCGCGTATCGAGCAGGCTGATCGACTGCGTCCAGGTGACGAGCGCGTTGCCCTGGCCGTCCATGCCGGCCGAATAGGACGAACCGGCCATGTCCGGCGCCAGGGTGACGGGCGTGCCCCATCCGCTACCCGGGCTGTACGGGCGCGCCCACAGCGCGTACGTGTTGGGGCCCGGCGTCCACTCGGTCCAGAACGCGACCGCCTGCCCGCTCGCGTTGCCGACCAGTCGCGGCTGCACCCCGGTCAGCGCGTTCATCGCATGCGAACCGTCACTCGTGTCGAGCCGCGTCGCGCTTCCCCAGCCCGAGCCCGCCACATGGCGCGCGCCCCACATTTCGTTGCCGTTCGTGCCGGCAGGGCCATTGGTCATCCAGGTGGCGAGCGCGTTGCCGCTCGCGTCGATGGTCACGCTGGGCTGGCCTTCCGGCCCCGTGCCGTCCACCGCGGCGGCCTTCGACCAGCCGGCTTGCGGCTGCGCGGTCCCGCCGCCCGTCGGTCCGCCATTCGAACCGCCACCGGGCGAGGTCGGACCGGAAGGTGAACCGGGATTGTTCGGCGACGACAACGACGCGCCGCCGTTCGTAGCGACGTCGTCGCCGCCGCATGCGGACAGCGCGAGCGCGACTGCCATGACCATCCATGTAATGGGTTTCATCGGAATCCTCTTTTTTTCGTGTTCCGGCGCACTCTCGTCTGCCGTTCGCCGCACGACACATCGCATCGCATCGTTCGGCCGATTGATAAGCAATACTATTGAACAGGCATGGAAACCGGCATCCGTTCGCCATCAGTCGTGATCGACACCGTCGTGCGGATCGATGCGAACGCCGCTTTCGGCAGACCGCCCCCGTCGGGCAGCGAGGACGACGGCAAGTCGTCTATCGTCGGATGTCCGTCGCTGCCGGCTGCATCTTAATTCAGGGCGTCCGGATTCAAGGTGCCGTTGCGTCTACACTGAGTGGACTTCCATTTCGCCGGCCCGCATTCGCCCCGACTGCCGGCCTGCGCGCGCTCGCGGCCTGGGCGGCCGGTGCGGTACGATACGCGCCGGGGCGAAACGCCTCACCTGAGAGACCCGGCCGCTGCGGCCCCATACCCGGCACAAGAAGAAAATGCCTAAAAGCCCCTTGCTGCACCGAAACCTGTTCGCCGCGCTGGCGGCCAGCCTGCTCTGGATCCCCGGCGCCCATGCCAGCTCGGACGATAGCTGCGAAGCACCGGCCACGCTCCGGCAGAATGCGTACTTCTGCGGCAACCTGCCGATACTGAGCCCCGCCAACGACACGCGCATCAACGCGATGCTGATGATGGTCGACAGCGCCAAGGTCGCGCAGGCGTTTCCCGACCCGAAGACGATCCCGGCGAAAGACCGGATCAACCAGATCATCGTGCCGTTTCCGATGGACTTCTCCGGATGGATCTATATCGGGCAGAAGGAGCCGGACAAGACCGGCAATGCAGCGGATGCCGCAGCGCCGTCGAACCAGTACGCCGACGGCGAAGGCAGCATCTGCCGCAGCATGACCTCGGGCGCCGACGCGTTCAACGACGCACTGGGCGGTGCCGGCGGCCTCCCCGCCGACGAAGCCACACGGCTGCGCGCGGCGCGCGCCGACATCGCGCAGAAGACCTGTGCCGCCGGCGGCGCGAGCGCCGCGTGGACGAAACCGCCGATCAAGTCGCCGCTAGGCCAGCAGTTCGCCGCGTACCTCGACGGCACGAACGCGTTCTACCGCGCCGACTTCCTCACCGCGACCAGAGCCTTCGCGAGCGCTTCGCGCAGCGCGAACCCGTGGCTGAAGGAAACCGGGCTCTATATGGCCGGGCGTTCGCAGCTGAACGCCGCGCAGGCCAACGTATTCGACAACGACAGCCCCACGCCGTCGCGCGGCCGCGTGACGAAGGTGTCGCTCGACGCCGCGAATACGGTGTTTCGTACTTACCTGAAGGTGTATCCGCAGGGGCGTTATGCGACCTCCGCGACGGGGCTGCTGCGGCGTGTCGCGTGGCTCGGCGGCAACGTGACGCAACAGGCCGACCTGTACGGCCACGCGCTCGCGCACTGGTCGCCGGCGACGTCGAACGTGCCGCTGATCCAGCTGGCGAACGAACTCGACAGCAAGCTGCTGTTCGGGCCGGAATTCGACGCGCGCCAGATCCAGTCGCCGACCGTGCTCGCGACCGTCGACCTGCTGCGCATGCGCACGTCGGAAAACAGCGACTCGAGCCGCGCCAAGCCGCTGTCGCTGGACGACCTGCAGGCGCAGAAGCCGCGCTTCGCGAATGCGCCCGCGCTCTACGATTACCTGCTCGCGACCTGGTACGTTCAGATCGGACACAAGCCGGACGCCGCGCTCGCGTTGCTGCCGCAGACGCCCGCCGAGCCGCTCGACTACTTCGGCCTGAGCCAGCAGGCGCTGCGCGGGTTCGCGCTGGAGGATAGCGGCCAGACCGACAAGGCACGCCAGCTGTGGCGCGACCTGATCCCGCTCGCGAAATTCCGCTTCCAGCGCGAGGCGCTGGAACTCGCGCTCGCGATCAACCTGGAGCAGGCCGGGCTCGTCAACGACGCATTTGCCGACGATTCGCCCGTGCAGAACGCCGCGATCCGTGCCGTGCTGCTGCAACGCTCGGCCAATGCGGACCTGCTGCGTGCGCAGGCGCAAAACCAGGCGACCGGCGGCGCGCTGCGCGACACCGCGCTGTACACGCTGCTGTACAAGGAGCTCACGCGCTCGCATTACGCCGAGTTCATCGCGGATGCCGCGCTGGTGTCCGGCAAGCCCGCCGATCCGTTGAAGCCGTTCATCGCCGCCGGCGCCAAAAACGAAGACGGTTATGCGTGCCCGTCCGCGAACGACATCGCCGCGGCACTCCAGCAGAATCCCGCCGATGCGAAAGGGCTGAACTGTCTCGCCGATTTCGTGCGCCTGCACCCGCCCGCTTCCGGCCTCGAAAGCGATCCGGTGCCGCTGTGGATGCGCAACGCATCGACGACGTCCGCCACGCGCCTCCCGCCGACGCTCGGCGGCGCGCCGTCACAGTTCGCGGGCAAGCCGTACGAGCGGATGTCGAGCTACGTGACGGTGATGGCCGATGCGCAGGCGAACCCGAACGACCGCGCCTACGCGTACTACCGTGCGATCAAGTGCTATGCGCCGGCCGGCTCCAACGAATGCGGCGGCAAGGAGGTGCCGAAGAACACCCGCAAGCGCTGGTTCGATACGCTGAAGGCCAGCTACCCGGGCAGCCCGTGGGCGCAGAAGCTCCGCTACTACTGGTAAGCGCCGCGTGAAGCGTATCGCGTGCATTGCGTGCCTTGCGCTACTGCTGGCCGGACGCGCCGCACTGGCCGGCACCGTCGATGCCGCGCAGTACGACGCGTTCTGGCTATGGGCGGGCGTGAAGCCGCAGGCGGTCGTGCGCGGCGCACGCACCGTCTACGTGCTGCAAGGGCAGATCGAGGCATCGCCGCGGGACGAGTCGCAGGTCCGCGTGATCGCGCAGGGCGTCGCGCTGCCGCCCGCGCCGCAGGCGCGCGTGTGGCTCGTCTATCGTGCCCATACGCTGCGCTGGACGCCGCGCGTCACGCAGATCATGCTCGCGCAGCTCACGCGCTGGCGCGCGTCGGGCCGCGCGATCACCGGCATCCAGATCGACTTCGATGCGCGCACGCGCCACCTGCAGGATTACCTCGCATTCCTGCAGTCGCTGCGCGAGACGCTGCCCGCCGATTGCCGGCTGAGCATCACGGGGTTGCTCGACTGGAGCAGCCGCATCGACACCGACCAGGTCAACCAGCTCAGGGGGATCGTCGACGAAGTGGTCGTGCAGACCTACCAGGGCCGCAGCACGATCCCCGACTACGCCAACTACCTGCCGCGCGTCGCGCGGCTGCAGTTGCCGTTTCGCATCGGCATCATCCAGGGCGGCGAATGGGACGCACCGCCGTACCTCGCGACGAACCCGTGGTTCCGCGGCTACGTCGTGTTCCTGCGCAACGGCTAGCGCGCCAAGGCGCGGCGGCGTCGATCCTGCCCGTGCTCCGGATTTATTCGGGGCGCGGCGAAGTCGCGTCCACGTACACCCATGCGGCGACGCCCGACTCGAGCACCACGCGATCGCGGCGATACGCGTCGACTTCGTAGTCGTCCGCGTGCTGCAGTTCTTCCGGCGTGATCGCAAACACGGTGCCCGTTACGCGATCGCCCACCTGGCCGGTATAGGCCACCACCGGATGATGCATCTTCCCGCTCGTCGCCACCACTTCCGGGTCGTCGATCTTCAGCATCGTCATCGCGTAACCGGGCATCGCATCCTCACGACCGTCGAGCTTGCGGCCGAAGGTCGCGAGCTGCACCGGTTCGAGTTGCAGCGTGCCGTATGAGAAGAGGTGCTCGGAGAAAATAGGGGTGGTGCTGGACATGATTGAACTCGATCAAGAAGTGGGGGCAAACGAAGCGTAACGCAGATCGCCGACGAGCTTACGCGGCACCCGCGATCGCACTGCCGAGCCCGGCGAGCGCAATCACGAGCAGCGCGCCCGCTGACGACGCGATAATCCAGCGCTGCTTGCGATGAATCAGCGGATGGTTGATCGCGGCCATGTAGCTGGTCAGGATCGCGAAATCGACCGCGATCCACAGCGCGGCCAGGATGGCCAGGCTCACGCGCGAATCCGGCGTGATGCCGACGAACTGCGGAAAGAACGCGACGAAGAACAGCAGGTCCTTCGGATTCGCAATGCCGACGAGAAAGCCGCGCACGACACCCGGCAAGCGCCGTGCCTGTGATGCCGGTTCGCCTTCCCGCGAATCGTTGCCGTCGCGCGACCGGCTGGCGCGCCATTCGCCGAGCAGCGTCCGGACGGCCAGCACCGCGATGAACACGCAACCCGCCACGTGCAGCCCCGTGAGCAGGCGCTCGCTGACGAGCACGACGCCGAACACCATCAGCATCGCCCCCGCGATCATCACGAGGCTCGCGGCATTCGCGCCCACCGCGGTCAGCATGCCCTGGCGGATTCCGCGTCGCGCGACGGTGCCGACCACGAGCATGACGACCGGGCCGGGCGTCGCGATGAGCAGCACGATCGCGGCGAGATAGGCGAACAGCAGCGGGTAATGGAGTGTCATGACAAAAAGTTGTTGAATGGATTGACGCGCGTGCCCGCCACGGTGGCATCATCGGGATGCAGCGCAGCGGATTGCACGGTTTTCTGCAGTATTGCGTGCCCGGCCCGCTGTTGAAAAACGGAAAATCCTGCCGGATGACATGAGTTTTATTCCTATTCGAAACCCGTGAAGGCCAAACCGCTCCCCCCTGTCTACGCGCTGCGCGCATTCGAAAGCGCCGCGCGCACCGGCTCGTTTACGCTGGCCGCCGAGGAACTGAGCCTCACGCAAAGCGCGGTGAGCAAGCACGTCAGGACGCTCGAGGCGTACTTCGGCCGGAAGCTGTTCGTCCGGCGCGGCCCGAAAATGACCGTGACGGCGGAAGCGCACATCTTCGCGTCGGGCCTGCGGCGCGGCTTCCGGCAGATCGAGGAAGCCTGCGTGCTGTTCCAGTCGCAACGCGACGTGCTGCGGCTCAAGGCGCCGTCCACGCTCACGATGCGCTGGCTGCTCGACGCACTGGCCGCGTTTCGCTCCACGCGGCCGGCGTTCGAGGTGCAGATCGCGAGCGTGTGGATGGATGTCGATACCGTCGATTTCTTCAGCGAATCCTACGATTGCGCGATCCTGCTCGGCGCAGGCAAGTTCGGCGAGGCCACGCAGTGCGTGAAGCTGTTCGACGAATGGCTGATTCCGGTGTGCTCGCGGGCGACCGCGACGGTCGCACGCACGAATCCGGCGGCGTGCGAGCTGATCCACCCGTCGCCCGACCGGCGCGACTGGCGGCGCTGGCTCAACGGCAGCGGCCACGATCTGGAGGTGGACATCACGCGCGGGCAGGTGTTCGACATGCTCGAACAGGGGATCGCGGCGGCCATCGCCGGCCACGGCCTATCGATCGGCGATCTCGCGCTGTGTGCGACGGCCATCGACGAGAAGCAGCTCGTGCTGCCGTTCAAGACGGCCGTCAATACCGGCGACGCGTACTACCTCGTCTGGCCGGAGGACTCCGCCAAGGCCGCGCAGGTGCGCGAATTGCTCGCGTTCCTGGAAAGCCGGATGCCACGCCTGACGTTTCCGGGCATCCGCTTCAACGGTCCGGGCTGACCGCTGCGGCCGGCGGCCCGGCCGCGTTGCCGACGGCGCGACCGGCGCAACCTCGCGCCGCCGGCCCGCAACGACAGCGCAGGCCCGCCGAGTCGGGCCTGCGCCGACAACATTACGCCTGCACGAAAGCCAGCAGGTCGGCGTTGAGGACGTCCGCGTTGACCGTCAGCATCCCGTGCGAGTAGCCCGGGTACGTTTTAAGCGTGCCGTTCTTCAGCAGCTTGATCGACTTCAGCGCGGCATCCGCGATCGGCACGATCTGGTCGTCCTCGCCATGCAGCACGAGCGTCGGGACGGAGATCGACTTCAGGTCTTCGGTCTGGTCCGTTTCCGAAAAAGCCTTGATGCCTTCGTAATGCGCCTTGGCGCTCCCTTCCATACCCTGCCGCCACCAGTTGCGGATCACGCCCTGATGCACGGTTGCACCTTCACGGTTGAACCCGTAGAACGGGCCGCTCGGCACGTCGAGGAAGAACTGCGCGCGATTGTCGGCGAGCGCTTTGCGGAAGCCGTCGAACACCTCGAGCGGCAAGCCTTCGGGGTTCGATGCGGTTTTCACCATCAGCGGCGGTACCGCGCTGACCAGCACCGCCTTCGCGACGCGGCCGGCCGGCTCGCCGTGCTTCGCGACGTAGCGCGCCACTTCGCCGCCGCCGGTCGAGTGGCCGATGTGCACCGCATTGCGCAGGTCGAGCGCTTCGACGACGGCGAATGCGTCTGCGGCGTAATGATCCATGTCATGGCCGTCCGACACCTGCGCCGACCGGCCGTGGCCGCGACGATCGTGCGCCACCACGCGATAGCCCTTCTGGACGAAGAAGAGCATCTGCGCGTCCCAGTCGTCCGCAGACAACGGCCAGCCATGATGGAAAACGATGGGCTGCGCGTCCTTCGGGCCCCAGTCCTTGTAGAAAATCTCGACGTGATCCTTCGTTGTGACGTATGGCATCGCGATGGACTCCTGTAAGGTGGATGAACTCGGCGCAGTGGCCGAAAGCCATTATCGGACAGGTTTGTTAAACGATGATGCCGCAATGCGAATGATCGTCGACAATTTCGTCAACGTGGATGAACCCTCGAGGTGCGAACGATGGCGCTGCGCGCTGACCCGATTTACATCGAATCGGACCGACTATCGATCAAGCCGTTTTCTGCCGGCGACGCCGATGCGACGTTTCCGTGCATCACACCGACCCTGACGCGTTTCATGGCCTGGGAGCCGCCTCCCGACCGCGACAGCTTCGATCGCATCTGGCGCGCGTGGCTGCCTTCGATCGCGGACGGGAGCGACTTCGTCCTCACGGTCCGCCAACGCGACGGCGGAATGTTCCTGGGCCTGGCCGGCCTTCATCACGTCACGATTGCCGGTGCGGAACTCGGTGTCTGGATTCGCGAGGATCGCCACCGCGAAGGCATCGGCCGTGAAGCGGTCGGTCTCGTCGTCGAATGGGCATGCGAGACGCTCGGCATTCGACGCTTCACCTATCCGGTTGCCGAAGCCAACGAACCCAGCCGCCGCATCGCGGAATCGCTGGGCGGCACGGTCATGCAGCGTGGCGAAACGCCCAAGTACCCGTCGGTCACCTACCTGATATCGCGAGACGCGGCCATCGCCGATCACGGCAACGCGAAGCGCGTCGGCGGCTGAGCATACGCGCCGAATCCCGCACAGTGGCGGCCCAACGCCGCGTTCGCGTGCCCGTTCCCGCCGCGCCGCGCGTCAGCCGTCCGTCGACACCGTCACGGCCTCCCACGCCCGGATTTCCTCGTCCAGCGCCGCCAGTTTGCCGCGCACGAGCCGCAGCGCATCGCTGCCGAGCAGCAGGTGCGCGGGCGGATGGTCCGCCGCGATCGCCGCGAGCATCGCCCGCGCGGCCTTCGCGGGATCGCCCAGCTGCTTGCCGCTCTTCTCTTCGCGCGCCTGGCGGATCGGATCGAAGCTCGCGTCGTAATCCGCGATCGAGCGAGGAGTGCGCAGCATCGAGCGGCCGGCCCAGTCGGTGCGGAACGAACCCGGCGCCACAGCCGTCACGGCGATGCCGAACGGCGCCAGCTCCTTGCCGGCGGTTTCGGAAATACCTTCGAGCGCGAACTTGCTGCCGCAGTAGTAGGCGATGCCCGGCATCGTGATGTGGCCGCCCATCGACGTGATGTTGAGGATGCGGCCGCGCCGCCGTTCACGCATGAACGGTACGACCGCCTTCGTCATCGCGACCGCGCCGAATACGTTCACGTCGAACTGCCGGCGCATCTCCGCGAGCGGCGCTTCTTCCATGATCCCTTCGTGCCCGTAGCCGGCGTTGTTCACCAGCACGTCGACGGGCCCGACGTTCGCCTCGATTTCCGCCACGACGCCGTCGATGCGATCGAAGTCGGTCACGTCGAGCACCCGCGCGAACGCCTGCGCGGACAGCGCTTCGAAATCCTGCGCCGCCTGCGCGCTTCGCACGGTGCCAACCACCGTGTAACCCGCCGCGAGTGCCTCATGCGCGAGCGCGCGGCCGAAGCCGCTGCTGACGCCAGTAATAAGCATGAGCTTGCCGGATGCCATTTGAGCTTCTCCCGAATGTCGATTGGAGCGTGCATACTAGTCTGACGAACCCCGTCGAATAAGCTCGATTCCGCTGATTTTCTTGCACAAAACTATGAGCACCGATCCCGCCCTCGCCCGATCCCCGTCGCTGCCGCCGCGCGACCGAAAGCGCCTGGTGACGCTGCTGCGCACGCTGGCGCCCGACGAAGGCTACAACCTGACGGCGTTGCCCAGCGTGCGCATCCTGCGGTCGAACCGCGCGCTGTCGCGCACGCCGGTGCTGTACGACCCGGGCATCGTGATCGTGTGCCAGGGCTGCAAGCGCGGCTACTTCGGCGGCGAGCGCTATCTGTACGACGAGCACCACTACCTGGCGGTGTCCGTGCCCGTGCCGTTCAGCATGGAAACCGACGCCACGCCCGAGCGCCCGCTGCTCGCGCTGTATCTGCACCTCGATTTCACGATGGCCGCCGAACTCGCGGCGCAGATCGACCGCGCAGGCACGGCGGAGCCCGTGCAGGCGCCCAGGAGCATGATGTCGACGCCGATGGATGAAACGATGCACGCGTCGGTGCTGCGTTTCGTCGAGGCGATGCATCGGCCGCTCGACGCCGCTGTGCTCGGCCCGGCGCTGCTGCGCGAGCTGTATTTCCGCGTGCTCACCGGCGCGCAGGGCAGCGCGATGCGCAGCGCGCTGGCGATGCGCGGACAGTTCGGCCGGATCGGCCGGTCACTGCGCGTGATCCACGCCGATTACGCACAGCCGCTCGACGTGCCGCAACTGGCCGACGAAGCCGGCATGAGCGTGCCGAGCTTTCACAGCCACTTCAAGGCGATCACGCAGGTATCGCCGATGCAGTACCTGAAGTCGACACGGCTGCATCAGGCGCGGTTGCTGATGGTGCGCGAGGACCTGACGGCGGAAGCGGCCGGCTACGCGGTCGGCTATGCGAGCCCGTCGCAGTTCAGCCGCGAATTCAAGCGCCTGTTCGGCCTGACGCCGGCGAAGGAAACGCAGCGCATGCGAGAAAGCTTCGCGATTCCGGAAGCCTTCGAGGATGCGGTGTTCGTGTCGTCGCATTGATGCGGGCACCGCGACGGGCCCGCATGTCGGTTTCCGTCAGCCGCACCTAGGCGCGCTGCCGGTAGACGCGCGCGATGCTCGCGAAGAACGACAGCGCGGCGATCGCGCAGGCCAATGCGAACACGTACACGGGAAATTGCCGCTCGCCCCCTCCTCCGCCCCCTCCTCCGCCCGCGCCGCCAACCAGTGCGATCACCACGGCGACCAGCGCGGCGCCGATCGACTGGCCGGTCGTTCTCGCGGTCGACAGCACGCCGGACGCGGTGGCCGTCCGGTTCTTCGCCGCGTTCGCAAACATCTCCTTGTTGTTCGGCGGCAGGAAGAAGCCGTACCCCACGCCGCACAGCGCGACGCGCCACAGGAAATCCCCGACCACTGGTTGCGCGGGCAACAGGGTCAGCGACCCGATCCCGAGACAGAACATCAGCACACCGACACTCGACAGCTGTGTCGCATTGAAGCGATTCGCCAGCCGCCCGGCAAACGGCGCGCACAGCGCGACCGCGATCGGCCAGGGCGTAAAGACCAGCGCCGATTTCAACACGCTGTACGCATAGGTGTGCTGCAGCACGAACGGCAACGCCACCAATGCGATGCCCTGCGACACGAACATCGTCACGGACGTCAGCACCGCGAACGTGTACCGGCGCGACCTGAAAATATCCAGCGGCAGCAGCGGATGCCGTGCCCGGGTCTGCCCGATGCAGAAGGCCAGCATCAACGCCACCGCCGCGACGGCAAGCACGAGCACGGTACGATTGCTCCACCGCCCGATCTGGTCGACGGCGAGCGCGAAGAGGCCGAATGCCGCGGCGGAAGTCACCGCGCCCGGGACGTCGAAACCGCGCTCCCGATGCGTGTCTTTCCCCAGCGCGACGAACGAAAACGCGATGGCGGCGATCCCGAACGGGAGGTTGATGAAGAACAGCCAGGGCCACGATGCCCAGGAGACGATCAGGCCGCCCAATGCGGGGCCGACGGCGGTCCCTACCGCAAATACCAGCGCATTGACGCCGAAGATCGTCCCCAGCGAAGCGGGCGGGAAAATCACCCGGTAGAGGCCGTAGCCGACGCTGATCAGGATCGCATAGCTGATGCCCTGCAGGATCCGCATGGCCACCAACCCGCCGAAGGTGGACGCCAGTCCGCAGCCGAGGGACGCGATCGTGAACAACACCAGCCCGATCGTGTAAAAGCGCCGCTCGCCGATTCTCGACCCGAGCGACGCGCACGTCAGCATCGTCGCCGCGCTCGCCACCTGGTACCCGTTCGCGACCCAGATGACCGACGCCGCGCTCACGTGCAGGTCGGTCGAGATCGTCGGCAGCGCGATATTGACGATCGCGCTGTCCAGCGCGGACATGAATGCGCCGACCAGAATCGCGACCGCTGCAAAATAGCGGCGAGGGATGTCGAATCCTTCGTCGCCGTACGTTTCTGCAATCTCCATGAGTCATCCTTGCCGGATCAAGGCCCGGTGCATGAACTAGTCATGACGCGCGTGCTCGCCGCGCGCGGCATCGCGTACCAGACCGGCGAGCGACTTCAGGATGAGCGCCGTCACGCCCCAGATGTCCTGCGTCTGCTCCGCCCAGTACCACGCGCCCGCGCGTTCGCCTTCCGTGTATTGCCGCGGCAGATCCGGATTCAGCAATGCGGCGAATGGAAACTCGAAGATCTCCGCGACTTCCGCGGGCGCCGCCTCCCATTCCGCCGTTTCCGGCACGATGCCGATCACGGGAAAGATCGCGTGATTGCGCTTTCTGGTTTTATGGATCGGCAAGCTGCCGGCCACGCGGACCGCATCAGGCGCGAGGCGGATTTCCTCGAACGCCTCGCGCAACGCGGTCGCGCCGATATCGCGATCGGACTCCGCCGGGCGTCCGCCCGGGAAACTCACATGCGACGAGTATTCGCTGAGATCCGACGCGCGCTTGGTCAGCAGGATCGTCGGCTCGCGCCGCGCGACGATCGCGACCAGCACCGCCGAGAATTTCCACTGCCCGTCGTTGTCCGCGAGGGTTTGCTTCGCTGTCGGCCAATCGGTGCCGGCCGGAATACCGTGGCCTTCCACGCCACGGACGATCGCGTTCAGGAGAGCCTGCGGCGAGCCGGTTTCCGCGTGCGCGGCGGCCAACCCGCCGCCGGTATTCAGGACGCTTCTGTCTGGTTCCATGTCTTCCTCCTGCGTGCGGCAACCGGCACGCGTTGAGCGACACTGAACCCGACACGTGTTGCATGGGCACGGCGTCGTTGTGGTCAATCCGATGAGCCCGTGTTCGCATGCGATCGCAAATGTCACGCACGGCGGCGTGACTGTCTGCTTCAGCGTAAAAATATCCGCCGGCGTTGCGGATAGTTGAATGCCGGAGCCCGATCGCCGTCGATCAACGGAGAAACCCGATCATGCACGAAAAATGAATTTCGGATCGACCGCGCGCGCACGCGCGTCGCGCCTGCGCTCAAGCGGCGGAGGTCGGCTCGCTCCGCGCATCGGCGCTCGCCGATGCGGTACCGATCAACCCGGCCGCCGCGACTGCCGCAGCCGTCACGATCATCATCGCGCCCCACCCGACCCGCGCGTTGAGCAGCCCCGCCGCCACCGCACCGCCGGCACCGGCCGCGTAGTAAAGCGTCAGGTACGCTGCGCTCAACGCCCCGGCCCGGGCCGGCTGAATCGCGACGACACGCGCCTGGTTCGCGACCTGCGCGGCAAAGCAACCGGCATCGAACATGGCCAGCCCCACGCCCAGCCATCCGGGACGACCGAGCGCAACGGCAAGCAACAACGCCGACACGGCCGACACGAAGAGCCCGCCCCGGATGACCGCGCGATCGCCGAATCGATCGGCGAGTTTTCCGGCCACGCGCGTCACGCCGAGACCCAGCACGCCCGCGAGACTGTACGCCCCGATCGCCGCGGCACCGAGGCCATACGGCGGCCCGGCCAGGCGGAGTGCGAGCCCTACCCAGACCAGGTTGAACGCGAAGAACCAGAGCATGCCGGCGCAGGTGCGGCGCCTCAACTGGGCGCTGTCGCGCAGCAACCGCGGAATGGCACCGATCGCGTTCGCACGGCCCGGCAGCCCTTCCGGCCGGCCGCCGGGCAACAGCATCGCCCCGCCGATGGCGGCCAGCGCAACGCATCCGGCCAGCGCGAGCAATGCGCCGCGCCATCCGCACCATTGCGACAGCACGCCGCCCACGAAACGGCTCAGCAGGATCCCCGCGGAAATGCCCGCCGACACGGCCCCCATCGCCACGCCGCGCCGTTGCGGATCCGCGTGTTTTCCGGCAACCGCACTGCATTGCGCGGCCACCGTGGTTGCCGCGCCCACCAGAAAGAAGCCGGCATCGAGCGCGAGCGGCCCGGGCGACCACGACGCGCACGCCAGCAACAACGCGAGCACACCCATCTGCGTCGCAACGAGCACGCGCGGACTGAAGCGGTCGACCAGCGGCACCAGCCATGCAAGGCCGACCAGGTAACCGAGCATCGTCACGGACGCGAGGGCCGCCATGCGCGACGCAGCCACGCCGAACTCGCTCGCGATGGCCGACAGCGACGGCTGCAACGCGTAGCCGTTGGCGATCGCGACGCCGGCCGCCAGTGCAAGCACCACCGTCGCGGTGCGGGACAGCGGCACGCGGTTGCCGCCGACGGTCATGCCGCGGTCCTGACCGCGATCGCCTCGACTTCGACCAGGATCTCCGGATCGACGAACGGAAGCGCATGCACCAGCGAAAACGCCGGCCGGATGTCGCCGTAGATCTCCCCATGCGCGCGGGCCGCGGCTTCCCAGTTGTCGAAGTCCGCGACCACCAGGCGGCTCTGGACAACGTCCGACAACGAGAACCCGCTGTCCGCCAGCACGCGGTCGATCGTCGCCAGCGCATCGCGTGTCTGCGCGTACAAGTCCGCGCCTTTGCCGGCCGTCCCCGAAATGTAGATGGTGTTGTCGACGACCACGGCGCGCGAGTAGCCGACCTTGGGCTCCCACGGGGAGCCGGTGCTGATCCGTTTACGCATCTTGAAGATCCCTCCAGTCAGGTTGACGAACATCGCTTACTACTTGGGTAGTAAGTTCGAGCGATTGTATACTACTCCGGTAGTTAATCAAGAAGCCCCATGCAGGTCGTCGTGGGAGCAGGAGCCGATACACATGAGCGAGAACACGGAGCTGATCACGTCGTTGATCCGGCTTGGATTCACCCAGTACGAAGCGCAGGCCTACGCAGCCCTCGTCGGGCAGGCCGCACTGACGGGTGCGGAAGTCGGCCGGCGCGCCGGCATGCCGCCATCGAAGATCTACGAAACTCTCGGCCGCCTGGAAACGCGCGGTGCGGTGCTCGTCAACCGGTCGGAACCTGTCCGCTATGCGGCCGTGCCCCACCGGTCGTTGCTCGAGGACTTGCGCACGCGCTTCAATGCGGATCTCGAACTGGCCGCGGGCGCGCTCGACCGGCTGCCGGTTCAACAGGAGCCGGGGCTCGTCTGGTCGTTGAGCGGACGGGAAGCGATCGCCAGCGCGTTCGCGCGCGTCATCGTCAATGCGAAAACGCAGATCTTCGCGGGTGTCTGGGACGAAGAGATCGACGATCTCGGGCCGCTGCTCGAGGCTGCCGCGGCACGGGGCGTCGACACGCACGTGGCGATCTACGGCAATCGCACGCTCAACGGGCCGCGCCACTACGACATGGCCAAATGCGGCGCCAGTGCGAGGCTCAGGCTGTCCGGTCGCCGGCTCGCCGTCGCGGTGGCGGACAACACCGAGGCAGTGGTGGCGGAATTCGGCGATCATTCACCCGATCACGCCACCTTGACGACCAATCCGGTCATCGCGCTGCTCGCGGTCGAGTACATCAAGGCGGACGTGAGCGGGCGCGTGTTGATCGACGCAATGAGTCCGGCGGAGTACAGGAAAATCCTGAAGCATCCCGACATGCAGGCGATGCTTGCGCCGCTCGACAAGCCGAGCTGACCCATGCGACTCCGCGCGGCTGCCGGCGCATCGCGCAACGCGCGCCTCACCCAGGTACGGTAACCACCCCACTCACGCGAGCGTCAAATGACCGCTTATGCCTTCCGCCTGCTGAATGTCTTCGCCGAATCCACGTTCGGCGGCAACTCGCTTTGCGTATTCGAAGATGCGCGCGGCATGGACGACGCGACCATGCGGGCACTTGCCGTGCAGTTCAACCTGTCCGAAACGACCTTCGTGCTGCCGTCGGAGCGCGCGCATGCGCGGGTGCGCATCTTCACACCCGGCTACGAGATGGCCTTTGCGGGCCATCCGACGCTCGGCACCGCGCATGTCGTGCGCGACCTGCTGGGTGCGGGCGACGATCTCGCGCTCGAATTCAAGGCCGGCGTGGTCGACGTGAACGCGCACGACGACGTGTGGACGTTCATCGCGCCGCATTCCGGCATGCCGAAGACGGCAGCATGCGAGTTGCCCGATGCCCGGATGGCGGCTGTGCTGGGACTGACGGAAGACGATCTGCTCGCGCCGCCGATCTGGGTCGACACCGGCGCCGACCAGTTGCTGGTCGCACTCAAGGACCCCGCCGCCGTGCACCGCGCGCAGCCCGACAGCGCATGCCTCGACATCTGGCCGACCAGCAGCCTCGGCCGCAAGACCGCCTACGTGTTCGCGTTCGATGCCGAGCGTCCGGGGACGGTGATGTCGCGCTACTTCTTCGTGAAGCAAGGCAGCGTTTCGGAAGACCCGGGCACGGGGTCTGCGTGCGCGAACCTGGGCGGGTGGCTGCTTGCGATGAACCGCGAGTTGCCTGCCGCGTTTCAGGTCGAGCAGGGTGAAGCCGTCGGCCGGCCCTGCCTGCTGCGGTTGTCGGTCAATGCGAGCGGAGAAATCGGAGTCGGCGGGCGCGTGATCGAACTCGGGCGCGGCGTCGTCAACGTGTAGGCGCGCTGAACGGAAATATCGCAGCGATCTTCAACGGCGCAATGCGCGCAAGAAACCCGTTGCAATCTACCTGGCGAGCACAGCGCGTCCTCACGACCGCCGCCCTACGCAGCACGTTACTGTCTCCAGGAATCACGAAATCAACTGACAGCAACAAGAAAAATTCACCCGATTCCTCCGGGAAAATGATGCAACCGGCATTGTCGTAAGCGCGATTTTTTAGCGGCATTGATGTGCCGAAAGTCGACGCCTTGCATCAGCTTGTGACGGAAAAGGCTGCTTCGCGGGCACCTGTACGGCCCACGGTACGAAGATCGCGCAGGATCTGCACCGTCACCGCTCGTTCATCACGGCAAGGCTAGCCGCAGCCTTGCCGGCGTTATCACGTATCGTGATCACCACATCAAAAAACACCATTTGCGCCGATCGTGACAGTGCGGTGAACTACCAGCCGGTAAAAGAAATATCTCGTCCAGGCAGAATTTTTCGCGTCGAGATGTCAACGGCGGAGACGTAATCAATGATCTTGATCGTAATGGGTGTATCCGGCGCCGGAAAGTCGCATATCGGCGAAATGCTTGCGAAGCGCCTGTCATGCAGCTACACGGACGGCGATGCATTTCACAGCGCCGCCAACAAGGCAAAGATGCGCCACGGCACGCCACTGATCGATGAAGACCGCTGGCCATGGCTACAGTCGATCCGCACCGCCATTGAAGACAAGCAGCGCACCGGCAGCACGGCCGTATTCACGTGCTCGTCGTTAAAGCGTTCGTATCGCAACGCGCTGAGCTGCGGCAACCACGACGTCCGGTTCATATACCTCAAAGGCTCGCTCGAGGTATTGCGCGCACGTCTGAATGATCGTCGCGGTCATTTCTTCGATCCGTCGCTGCTGGAAAACCAGCTCGACACGCTCGAAGAACCGGCGCCGCATGAAGCAATCACGATCGGCATCGAGCTCACGCCGGATCAGATCGTCGATCACGTGCTGCGGAATATCGGCGGCCTGCCTCAAAACACGGCGATTTGAACCACGCTAGCCAGCCAACACAAAACAGGAGACGTAATGGAAGGCGAAAAACCCTTGGCCAATCAAAGATGGTGGTATCTGATGCCCGTCATCTTCATCACCTACAGCCTCGCCTATCTGGATCGCGCAAACTACGGCTTCGCGGCAGCTGCTGGAATCGACAAGGATCTGGGCATCACCCACGGAACATCGTCATTGATCGGTTCGCTATTCTTTCTGGGCTATTGCTTGTTTCAGGTACCCGGTGCAATTTATGCGCAGCACAACAGCGTCAAGAAGCTGATATTTTTCAGCCTGATCCTCTGGGGGCTGTGTGCGATGGCCACGGGCATGGTGAGCAACATCCCGACGTTGATGGCGTTACGCTTCATGCTCGGCGTGGTCGAAGCAGCGGTGATGCCTTCCATGCTGCTCTATATCAGCCGGTGGTTTACGCGCAGCGAGCGCTCGCGAGCCAACACCTTTCTGGTTCTGGGCAATCCGGTGACCGTACTGTGGATGTCGGTGGTATCGGGCTACCTGGTGCAAGGCTTCGGGTGGCGCGAGATGTTCGTGATCGAGGGATTGCCTGCGCTGGCATGGGCTATCGTGTGGTGGCTGATCGTCAAGGAGCGCCCAGCAGATGCCGGCTGGATGACCTCTGTCGAAAGGAATCAACTCGCTGCGCGCCTTGAGGCTGAACAGGCGCATATTCCTCCGGTACGAAACTACAAGGCCGCATTTCGTTCCGCAATCGTTCTGAAGTGTTGCGCGATCCACGCGCTGTGGAGCATCGGCGTATATGGCTTCATCATGTGGCTGCCGTCGATCCTCAAAATGGCTTCCAAAATCGACATCGTATCGGTTGGTTGGCTCGCGGCCGTTCCGTATGCCGGTGCGGTCGTACTCATGGTCGGTACGTCGTGGCTCTGCGACAAGATGGATAATCGAAAGCTGTTCGTGTGGCCGCTTCTCACCATTGGCGCACTTGCTTTCATCGCGTCGTGTTTGATAGGCACTGCGCACTTCTGGGTCTCGTTCTGGCTTTTGGTGGTGGCTGGCGCGACGATGTATGCGCCATACGGTCCGTTCTTCGCGCTGGTGTCCGAGTTGCTCCCGAGCAACGTGTTCGGTGGAGCAATCGGGATCGTCAATTCCAGCGGCGCGCTGGGCGCGTTCTTCGGCTCGTGGATCGTTGGCTACCTCGACGGCGTAACCGGCAGTCCGACCGCGTCATATATGTTCATGGCAGCCTCCCTGTTGCTTGCCGTGATCATCACGCTCTCCGTGCGAACTACGCCGACACGGCACGCGAACTCGATCGGAGCGGTTCCAGCCACCACGGACGCTTATTGATTGGCCTGCGGCGAGTTCCATCGATCGTGATGTATCGCCGCCCCACTTCTACGTCGGCCGAGGCCATCCAGACGACAGTTCATACCTCGCGGATAGCCGGGTTCCATTTCCGAACACATCAGGCGCATCTCGCTGTCCGCGTGTGCATGGGTGTTACCTTGGCAACCGTAGGATCCGTTCAGATCGACAGCGGCGATCATCGGCGATTCGAGGAGCAAGCGCCGGCTTGCTTTACATGGACGATGCGACGAGCCGGCTGCGGATGCCGCACGACACGCAAGCCGAGTCGACTCTTCCATCACTTCGGGCGTTGAAACCGTGCCGTCGCAAGTGCGTTTCCGAAATGCTCCACGGCGCCGTCGAAGCGTGATGCTCCGACATCGAAGACCCAATGGCGCAGTGACGGTAGCGCGGCGAGCCCGAGCTCGGCAATCCGGTACTGTGCGTCTATCGCGGCCAGCACGGCCGTCACCATGGCTTGCGGCATACCGTCGGTGGCCGCAGTCGTCAACCCGCCGTCGAGTATGCTCGGCGCGAAGGCTACACTCTGCAAACCCTGCTGCATCGCCGTTCGGGCAGCCGTGGCGGCAGCCTCCGCGGTGACTTCAATTGTCCAGCTTGCGGGATCACCGAGCCCGACCAGCAGCACGCGAGCTGCTTCGATGCCCGCAGGCGGACGGCTGATCAACAGTGTTTCCATCGGCGCTGCCGGAAAGTGACCTTCGCGCCGCAACCCGGTGAGCGCCCCCGAAAGCACGAGGTCGAGATGGCGTAGTCCGCCCGTCGGCCCCTCACCTGCCGCCTCGCGGGTGAACATGCAACCGCAGGAAAGATCGACCTGCGCGCCGACACCATCCCATGCCGCAACCTCGAAGGACACATCACGCCAACTGCCGATGATTTGCCGAAGAACCATATCGTCTCTCCCGTGAGGTCAGGACGCGGTGGGCCCATCTTCGATCCTGACGATCGATGAGAAAGCCACCTGCGTGCAACGGACCAGACATGCGTGTGCAATCCAGATCAACGGATCATGCCGATCGAGATCACTCTCGATGGCGGCAAGTTCATGCGAAGTCTCAGCGGCTACACGTCCTGTCAGCGTGACGCGTAGAGGCTGCGCCAGGAACGTCGACCACTCGCTTCGAACATGGCCTACGCAACACTGCCGATGAGCTGCAACAACGCAGTGTGGTCGACCGCGAGATCGGCGGAGTTGTCGAAGTGATACAGATAGCGCGTCGCAAATGCGTCCGTGGACGCACGGTCCAGCTTGAGCAATTCCCGCGTTCTTGCCACGACTACCGTCGGCGTCAGCTCCAGTTCGCCCTCTTGATCCAGCGCTTCGTCCAGCATGACGATCAGTCGGCTGAGCGGCTCCAGCCACTTCATCGAATTGTCGAAGGCCATCACTTGCAGAAAATCGCCGGCCGATTGATGCCCATGGGTCTTCTCATACTCGCGACGCTCAAGTTCGACCAGTGTCCGGTGCAAATTGAGAAGCGCGGTCCGGATGCGGGCGCAGTGTTCTGCTCGATGGGAATGTGTTCCAGTATTCATATCGGTTCACCTGGTCAGACTTCGTCCATTCGGTGGCAGCACGTACACCGTGTTTCGCAGGCCGCCAGTCACGTTTCGACGCCATCATACGAGATTGTCTCGGCAATGACATTCGGATTGCCATTGGATCGCGATTCATTCTGGTTCGGCAGCAGGTCACACTCGACGCACGTCCGCCGATTTTTGACGGGGCCTGACGGAATGGTGGGTGTGGATGACAACGCTGATTCCGTTGTCGGAAGATGAACTTTTCAGACGATTGGGATCGCACACCGCTCGCGTCGCGGATGCGGAGCGGAATCGCAAAGATGACGGTATCACTACGCAACGCCTTTTCACGAAGCGTCCTGCGTCAGCGCGAAACGCGGGGCATCGCCGCCAACATCAGGCGCCCCACCCCACTCGTCGCTCGCGTCCACGACCCGGCGTAACATTTCGACGTCGGGCACTCGCACCATGCGCTTGGTTCCGTGTCTTGCGACGACGGAACCAGGTCGATGGCCGTCAGCGCACCGGGTACGCCGACTTGATACGGTCCGCCACGATCTCCGCGACCGTCAGAACGGTCGGATTGGTCGCGACAGACGGTACGCGCGGGATGATGGAGGCATCGCCGACGTACAGGCCGCTAACGCCGCGCACCCGTCCGCTATCATCGACCACCGCTCGTGGATCGTCTTCATTCCCCATCGGAGCGGTCGACGTCATGTGCAAGTACGTCTGAACGTGTTGGCGGAGAAATGCCCTGATGTCGTCACGGGTCTTCACGTCGGGCCCGGGCGAAATCTCGGTATCCAGGTACCGCGAGAAGGGCTCCGTCGACGCGATGCGCCGCGCCGTTTCCACCGCATCCGCGAGTTTCTCCAGGTCCTTGCTGTTCCCCAGAATGCCCGTCTCGATCCGCGGAGGCGCCTTGGGGTCGCGCGAGACCAGCGTGAGCCGTCCCCGGGAATCGTCCTCCGGCGTAGCCACCGCGAGACTCATGGAGAACACCATGCCGGCGTCCGACGACATCGCCTCCAGCATCGTGATGTGACTCGGAATGATGTGCAGATCGGGCGCACCTTCGGTTCGCCCTCCGCTTCGGGCAAACAGGAGCGCGGAGATCGGCGGCACGGTAGCGCCCATTTTCTCCGACGTCGTCGAGAAAACCACGCCGCTGGCCGGCTGTTGCATGTAGTTTTGCCCGATCGGCAAATCGGCAACCGTGTCGATGCCGAGCGCGCGCAGCTCGCCTGCCGGGCCGATTCCGGATCGCAACAGCACGGCGGCCGAACCGATCGTCCCGGCCGTCAGAACAACGTTCCGGGCCGCGATCTCCTCCCCGTCGGCAAGCCTTACCCCCGTCGCGACTTGCCCCGAGAACGTGACGACATCGATCAGGACGCCGCCACGAACGGTGAGATTCGGACGCTTCCACACCTCGTCGGTCAGATACGCGAGCGCCGCACCGAACCGGATTCCTTCCCGGGTGATGTTCATCGGATAGCGGCCGACGCCGAAGTGCACCTTTCCGTTGAAGTCGTCCACTTCCGGAAAGCCCTGCGCTTTCGCGGCTTCGATGAATGCCGCGTGCGACGGGCTCAGTTCCTTCGCATCCCACCTCCGCACCGGAACCGGGCCATCGCGGCCGTGGAGCGACGCGTCGCCATGGTCGTCGGATTCGATCTTCCGGAAATAAGGCAGGACATCGTCGTAGGACCAGTTCTCGAGACCTCGATCGACCCAGTGCTGGAGATCCGTGGGCAGGGCACGCACGAAGACGCCTGCATTGATCGACGACCCGCCGCCGAGGACGCGCGCGCGGATCTCGACCGGTTGCCCGTCGATGTGCGATGCGCTGTCGTCCCAGAGGATCTCCGCGTTCCCGCCAACCGTGAACGCCTGGCTGACAGCGGCGGGCGCTTCCTCCGGGTGAAACACCGAGCCGGCTTCGAGCAGCAGAACCGAGATCGACGGATCTTCACTGAGCCGTGCGGCCATGACGCAGCCCGCGGCCCCACCGCCGGCAACGATGAAGTCGAATTGTTTTTCGTCACTCATCTGTAACACTCCTGACTAATAAGACCAACGGCTCAACGCCCGTCGACGGAATACTTTCCCGCACCCGTCACGCATAGCAGCATCAGCCCGCCAATGATGCTGATGTTCTTGTAGAAGTGGATCATGTTGTCGTATTGAACAGCACCGGTCATGTTCCAGTAGTGATGACCGACAATCGCCGTACCCAATGTGTAGAGCGCGAGCAACAAGGCCAGCAGGCGTGTACGGACCCCGACCACCAGCGCGATGCCTACGACGAACTCCATCACCACGGCGACGATCGTCGACAACTCGGGGGCGGGTACGCCACTCGATGCCATGAATGCAACGGTTCCGGAAAACCCGGTCAGCTTCGACCAGCCGAACATCACGAAGAGCACCATCAACAGAATGCGAGCGACGAGAATCAACTCGTCCTTGCGGTTTTCAAATAACGTGTCACCCACGATTTTTCTCGATGAAGTAAGTGTTGCGCCACCTGGCGCTCGATGCGCCCTCGCAGCGCCGGTCAAGACCACAACGCTGGCGCTTCGATGCCGCGCAAATCGAACACCAGTACTTCAGCACCGTGACCTCGCGTGAAGCTCAGTGTTCGTTCGCCGCGAACCCGTGCGCCGTCACCTTCGCCAAGTTCGACGCCGTTCACGGCAATCGTGCCGCGCGCCACATGCACATACGCATAGCGATTTGCGGCAAGATCGAGCTCGGCGCTTTCGTCGCCGTCGAACAGTCCGGCATAAACGCGAGCATCCTGTTGCAGCGTCAGCGATTCGTTCGCGCCGTCGGGTGACAACACCAGGCGCAGCACCCCACGCTTCTGCTCGTCGCCGAAGTGACGTTGCTGATAGCGTGGCGGCGTGCCCGTCGTGGCCGTTGCGATCCACACCTGCAGCAGGTGCACGGGGTCGCGCTCAGAAGGGTTGTATTCGCTATGGGCGACACCCGTGCCGGCGCTCATCACCTGGATGTCACCGGGCACGATCACCGATCCGGTGCCCATCGTGTCCTTGTGTTCCAGCGAACCCGCCAGCACGTACGTGAAGATCTCCATGTCGCGGTGCGGGTGCTTGCCGAATCCTTGCGCCGGCATGATCCGGTCGTCGTTGATCACCAGCAGATCGGAAAAGCCGCTTTGCTTCGGATCGTAATAGTTCGCGAACGAAAACGTGTGACGCGTGCTGAGCCAGCCGTGTTCTGCTCGTCCGCGTTCATCTGCATGCCTGATCTCGAGCATCGTGTTCCTCCTTGCGTGGACGAAATGGCTCGAGCACTATGCCCGTTCCGTTCATGCTGCGGAACCGACAAATCTGATAACCGTCCTCTCAAATTCAAGAAGACGGTATAGAGCTGGAATCGGGATTTGCTTGAGAAGCCGCCGACCGCGCGCATGAGGAATGAGCCCGCGCGCCCGATGGCCTGGGCCGGGTCGGGAAATCGCGGACGTCGCCATCAACTTCGATGGCTTGTCGCGTGTGCCGCCCTTTCAGGCAGACAGGCAATGGATTGCTTTCCTGATCGGATCGATCGACAAAGCCCGACATGCATTGCACTCGAGCAGCCGGATCCCACGCTGATCATCGGGCACGCATTGGCTTTTGCACGAAACGGAAGAACTGGAATCGATCCTATTCCACGTTGCGCATCCCGTTCAGGATCGACGCCGCGGTCAGCCGGGTCGTACCGAATCGCGATCGGATCGCCACGAAGCAGGCAGCGAGAATGGTCCGGGAACGCTGCCCGGGATCACCGGATCAAGCGTGCGAATCCGGAAGCCCTGTCACGTTCGCGACATCGCTCAACTTCGCGTCCCAATACGCCTGGCAAAAGTCGAGATACGCCCTGACGATCGATGACGGATGTCGGTGTGACGGAAACAGCAGGTTCAGTTCGACGTCAGGAAACGGATAGTCGTCCAGAATCGAGACCAGCCGGCCTTTACGCAGCTCGTCCGTGACAAGAAACGGCGGGAGTTCGGTCACGACATGTCCGACGAGCGCGCGGTTGCGCAGATGCGAGTAATCGTTCGTCGACAGCACCGGGCGCGGATGAAATTTCGTGCCGCCGAGGGGCCAGACAGGCGGTGCATACGCGCCGCGCCCCCAGGTCGCACACGGCAAACGATGCAGGTCGTCCGGCGTCTCCGGCCGGCCGTAACGCTCCAGCAACGCGGGGCTCGCGACGAGCCGATGCCGATAGATCGCGATCTTGCGCGCCACCATCGACTCCTGCTCGATCGCCCCGACACGCAATGCCACATCGATACCGTCGAGAATCAGGTCGACACGGCGCTCGGTGGTATGAACGAACAGGCGAATACCCGGATAACGCGCCTGAAACTCGCCGAGCAGATCCCACCAGACTTCGAACGTCGGCGGCAACGACAAACGCAGGAACCCTTTCAGTTCGTGCTGCGCGCCCACCACCGACTCCCGCGCCTCGGCCAGCGCTTCGATGCCGCGACTGGCGTGTTCGTAAAGCCGCACGCCGGCATCCGTCAAGCGCGTGCCACGCACTGAACGCTCGAGCAATTGCACGGCCAGTTCGCTTTCGAGGGCCCTGATCCGGCGACTCAGTGTCGGCAGCGGGATACCCGTACGTACGGCCGCCGCCGACAGGCTGCCAGCCTGCACGACGATCACGAACATCTCGACAGCATTCAGATCCATATCGGCCTTTCGAATTTGAGAGGGAGGTTATCAGATTTGTCGATTCCCGATCGCGATTCGAACAGGCACAGTGACCGGCCAAACCGACCGACATTCAAGCTGGCCTGGACAGCAACGGAGTTCACATGACTGCACGACGCGACGTACCCGGTATCCGCGCATACGACGGCCCGGCCGGCGGCTGGGGCGCCCTCCGGGCAACGGCGGAGGCGGTCCGCACGCAGATGGAATCGCTCAAGGCGCCGATCACGCTGCTCAGGACCAATCAGCCCGATGGCTTCGACTGCCCCGGCTGCGCATGGCCCGACAAGGAACACAAGTCGACGTTCCAGTTCTGCGAGAACGGCGCGAAAGCCGTCACGTGGGAAGCGACGACCAAGCGCGTGACGCCCGGGTTCTTCGCGGTGAACACCGTGTCGTCGCTGCTGCGCATGTCGGACTACGAACTGGAGAACATGGGCCGGCTCACGCATCCGCTCGTCTACGACCGCGCGAGCGACACGTTCCGCACGATCGAATGGGACGACGCGTTCGCACGCATCGGCGAAGTGCTACGCGCGCTGCCGCCCGAGCAGGTCGAGTTCTATACGTCCGGCCGCGCGTCGAACGAGGCCGCGTATCTGTTCCAGCTATTCGCACGCGAATACGGGACGAACAACTTCCCCGACTGCTCGAACATGTGTCACGAGCCGACGAGTGTCGGCTTGCCGCAGTCGATCGGCATCGGCAAGGGAACGGTATCGCTGGAAGATTTCGACGTGTGCGACCTGATCATCTCGATCGGCCACAACCCGGGAACCAACCATCCGCGCATGATGGGTACGTTGCACGAAGCCGCGCGCCGCAACGTGCCGATCATCGTGTTCAACCCGCTGCGCGAGCGTGCGCTCGAACGCTTCGCCGACCCTCAGAATCCCGTCGAGATGGCCACCTATGGGTCGACGCGCATTGCGTCGACCTACTTCCAGGTCAAGGCCGGCGGCGACGCGGCCGCGCTCAAGGGCATCATGAAGGCGCTGCTGGCCCTGGACGCCGCACAAGGCAACGTGCTGGACCATACGTTCATCGCCGAGCACACCGAAGGCTTCGACACGTTCGCCGCCGATCTCGTCGCGACCGGCTGGGACGCGATCGAGCGCGAAAGCGGGCTCGCGCGCGCCGCACTCGAACAGGTGGCGAACGCCTATGCAAAGGCGAACGCGACGATCGTCACCTACGGGATGGGCATCACCCAGCACAACACGGGCACGGCGAACGTACGCCTGATTGCCGACCTGCTGCTGTTGCGCGGCAATATCGGCAAACCCGGCGCAGGCATCTGCCCGCTGCGCGGTCACTCGAACGTGCAGGGCAACCGGACGGTGGGCATCACCGAAAAGCCGTCGGCCGAATTCCTGAGGAAGATCGAGGACGTATTCGGCTTCACGCCGCCGCGTGCGCACGGCCATGACGCCGTCAAGGGCATGCAGGCGATGATCGATGGCACGGCCAAGGCGCTGATCTGCCTCGGCGGCAACTTCGCGGTCGCGCTGCCCGACTCCGGCCAATGCTTTCCGGCGATGGGGCAGCTCGACCTGAGCGTCCACCTCGGCACCAAGCTCAATCGCTCGCATCTGCTGGTCGCGAAAGAGACTTTCGTGCTGCCCTGCCTCGGGCGCACCGAGCTCGACGTGCAGGCAGGCGGCCCGCAATCGGTGACGGTCGAGGATTCGATGTCGATGGTCCATGCGTCGTCGGGCAAACTCACGCCGGCGTCCGGGCATTTGCGCTCCGAGCCCGCCATCGTCGCCGGCATTGCGCACGCCACGCTGCGTGACAGCAAGGTCGCCTGGCTGGACCTGATCGCCGACTACGACGAAATCCGCGCCTTGATCGAACGGACCATACCGGGTTTCGAGAACTTCAACGAACGGATCAGGGCTCCAGGCGGATTCCGGCTGCCGCTGCCGCCGACCGAACGCCAATGGCCGACGGCGACCGGCAAGGCGATGTTCTCGGTGTTCGGCGGCGTCGCGGAAGATGCCCCCGTTCATGGCGACGACATCCTGCGCCTCGTGACGCTGCGCAGCCACGACCAGTACAACACCACGATCTACGGGCTCGACGACCGCTATCGCGGCGTGTTCGGCCGGCGCGACGTATTGTTCATGAACGAGGGCGATCTGGCCGCATGCGGGCTCGAACACGGTGATCTGGTCGACATCGAGACCGTCGCACCTGGCGGCCGGCCGATGCGGCTCGAGAAGATCACGGCGATCGCCTACGACATCGCCGCGGGATCCGTCGGCGCGTATTACCCGGAAGCGAACGTGCTCGTCCCGCTCGACTACATCGACAAGGAAAGCGGCACGCCATCGTACAAGTCGGTCCCGGTTCGCGTGGTCCGGTCACAAGCGCTCTGAACCGGTGGCGAGCGCGCCCGCCAAGGCGGAACGCAGCGCGTTCGGCCGCGTCTCGCCAAACCTCCGCAGCGCGGCGCACCGGAGGTCGTGATGCAGGACTGGACGGCCTCCGACATCAACATCAACCTCATCACGCCACCCGGCACGCTGCGTCCGGCGCGCGTCACGCTGCTGCTCGACGCTCTCGCCAAGCACTTCGCGCAGGCATCATGGACGCTCTCCGAGCCTTGACGTGACAACACCGCTCCCGTGGAAAGGCCACGCACGATCCGTGCCGTCCGGATGCCCCGTGCGCCCTTATCTTCCTTGAAGCACGGTGTGATTTTTCATTTCAGCGGCCATGTTCGAGATGGGTTCTCGAAGCGCCGCGTGCAGATAACGCACCGTCGGCGAGAATTGCCGGCGGTGCGGGCATACGAGGTTCAGCGGCGCAGGCTCGCCGGGCTGATCCGGAATCAGCACCTCCAGCCGCCCGCTCGTGACGTCATCGCAGACGTCGAGCCATGACTTGTAGGCAACACCGAGCCCCTCCACCGCCCA
This sequence comes from Burkholderia lata, assembly GCF_902499335.1. Lineage (GTDB taxonomy): Bacteria > Pseudomonadota > Gammaproteobacteria > Burkholderiales > Burkholderiaceae > Burkholderia > Burkholderia lata_B. The sequence continues at coordinate 547,995 of NZ_CABVQK010000003.1, forward strand.
GCGACGCGCAACGTCTGCGTCGTCGCAAAGCAGTTCTCCGTTGACCGTCACCAGCCGGCGCACGCCGTCGACGGGAAATACCCATCGGTCGTACACGCGGCCGCCGAGCGCGAAGAGCAGGCACTTGTGCAACGCAAGCTCGTCGAGCGAGGTCGGGCGACCATGGCGCGCCAGATAGGCCGGCGATGCGACCAGCACACGCCGGTTGCTCTCCGCGAGCGGCAACGCCACATAGCTGGCGGTTTCCGCCACGCCATAGCGAATCGCGACGTCCACCGGATCGCGGAACACGTCCGCCACGTAATCCGACAGCGACAGCTTCAGCACCAGCTTCGGATGCGCGTCGCGAAACGCCGTCAGCCATGACAGCAGCACGTTTCGCCCAAGATCCGACGGCGCGGAGATCTTCAGCACGCCCTGCAGTTCGTGGCGCTCCCCATGCAGGCGCTCCCGCCCCTCCCTGAGCGCCGACAGCACTTCCTGCGCATAGGGCAGGTATTGCTCGCCCTCCGACGTGAGCTTCAGGCTGCGCGTCGACCGGGCAAACAGGCGAATGTCCAGCTCCCGTTCCAGCCGCTGAATCGCCGCACTGACCTGCCCCGGAAGCAGGTCGGCCTCACGGGCGGCGTTGGAGAAGCTGCCCAGCACCGCCGTACGCACGAAGAGTCCAAGGTCGTCAATCCGGATCATTTTCATTCCAGCAGTGAAAGTTCTACCCGATTTTCCTGGTTTTTCATCCGTGTTGCAGTACGGAAAATACGATCCACACGTCGACGGCGGCGATAGCCGCCGGTTCCCGACCGCTCTCCACATTGACTGGAACACACCGCATGAAAGCCATCGTCTATACGCAGCACGGCCTCCCGGCCACCCACCCCAACGCACTCCACGAAGCGGAGTTGCCCCTGCCCGAGCCGGGGCCAAGGGACCTGCTCGTCAGGATCCGGGCGATCGCCGTGAACCCTGTCGACACCAAGGTCCGGAAGGGATCGCCGACCGACGCGCCGCGTGTGCTGGGCTGGGATGCGGTCGGCACGGTCGAGGCCGTGGGTCGCGACGTTTCGCTGTATCAGCCGGGCGACGACGTTTACTACGCAGGGTCGATCGCGCGAGCCGGCGCCTATGCGGAGTACGGGCTGGTGGACGAACGCATTGCCGCGCGCAAGCCCGCCAGCCTGAGCGATGCTCATGCCGCCGCCCTTCCGCTGACATCGCTCACCGCATGGGAGTTGCTGTTCGACCGTCTCGGCGTGGCCGAGGGAGGCGGCGAAGGCGATGCCATCCTGATCGTCGGTGCGTCCGGCGGCGTCGGGTCGATCCTGACGCAACTCGCGCGGCGCCTCACCCGGTTGCGCGTCATCGGCACGGCCTCGCGCCCGGAAACGCAGGCCTGGGTCCGGGAACTGGGTGCCCACGACGTCATCGATCATTCTCGGCCTCTGGTCGAAGGGCTGCGGGAAATCGGCGTACCCCACGTACGTTATGTTGCCAGTCTCACGCAGACGGATAACCACTATGCGCAGATCGTCGAAGCGCTCGCCCCTCAGGGGCGGCTCGGTGTCATCGACGATCCGGCGACGCTGGATGCGGTGCCGCTCAAGCGCAAGGCCATCTCGCTGCACTGGGAGCTGATGTTCACCCGCTCGCTCTTCGAGACGCCGGACATGATCCGCCAGCACGACATCCTCGACCGCGTCGCCACCCTGATCGACGACGGCACGCTTCGTACGACGATGGGCGAGCACTTCGGGGTCGTCAATGCGGAAAACCTCCGCCGCGCGCACGCCCTCATCGAAAGCGGCCGCGCACGCGGCAAGATCGTGCTCGAGGGGTTTTGAGCACGGCAACACCGCGTCGGCATTCGATGCCTCACCGGCAGCCGGACTCCCTCAACGACAGGAAAATAACCATGCGCCACTCGCGCCAGCATTCCACGCCAATCCGCTACCGCCTGAAATCACTCGCGCTTGCCAGTGCGCTCGCATTGTGGAGCGTTGCGCCTTACGCCTCGAGCGTCGCCGCGACGCCTGCGGCAACCGTCGCGCCGACACCTTCCGACACCCGGTCAGCCCCGGGTACCCTGGATACTGTTGCCACGTTCAACGATGCGATGCCGACCGGCGTCACGGTTTCCGAATCCGGCCGCATCTTCGTCAACTTTCCGCGCTGGGGGGACGACGTGCCGTTCACCGTCGGCGAACTGCGGCACGGCAAGGTCGCCCCGTATCCGGATGCCGAGGTCAATCGCGCGGACAACCGGAAACCGGCCGATCACTTCCTGAGCGTCCAGAGCGTGGTGGCGGACGGTCGCGGCCGCCTCTGGGTGCTCGATACGGCTGCGCCGAATTTTTCCAGCCCGGTCGCGGGCGGCGCAAAGCTCGTCGCCATTGATCTGAAGCAAAATCGGATCGTGAAGACCATCGTCTTTCCCGGCAACGTCATGCGCGCGCAAACCTATGTCAACGACGTGCGCTTCGATTTCCGCGTCGGCAAGGCGGGGGTCGCCTATGTGACGGACTCGTCGCTCACGGGTACTGGCGGCATCATCATCGTCGACCTTGACACGGGCAGCGCAATGCGACGCCTCACGGGTGACGTATCGACATCGGCCGATCCGCATTTCGTACCTGTCTTCGATGGCGAACACCTGATGACCCGCGATGCCGACGGCAACACCCGGCCTTTCTCGGTGGCGTCGGACGGCATTGCCCTGTCACCGGATGGGAAGACGCTGTATTACTGCCCGCTCTCCAGTCGCCGTCTCTACGCGGTATCGACGGCAATGCTGCGTGATGCCTCCGTCAGCGACACCCAGCTGTCGGCGGCCGTCCAGGATCTCGGCGAGAAAGGCGCATCCGACGGGCTCGCGGCAGACGCGAATGGCACCGTGTACGCGGGCGACTACGAGCACAATGCGATCCGCAAGCGCTCGCCCGATGGAGCGTGGACGACCATCGTGCACGACTCCCGAATTCTCTGGCCCGACACGCTGGCCATCGGCCCGGACGGCTACCTGTACTTCACGGCCAATCAATTGCCGCGGCAGGCCGGATTCCATGGCGGCAAGGACCTGCGCCAAAAGCCGTACAGGCTCTTTCGTACGCATATTGGCGCCGCCCCCGCTCCGACACATTGACCTTCCGGGGGCGAACGAGACACATGTGATCCTGAGCCGGATGCATGTACGTCAACGAGTTTGACAATCGAATTGCCGGGCGAAATCGCCCGGCGTGACGCATCGCGGAACATCCTTGTTGCGTCGGGGCCCGGTTCGCTGCGAGCACCCCATCGAATCCGCGCCAACACGGCACTCGCGGTCAAGGCAATCATTTGATGCGCCCCAACCATTGGCAGACGTGTTGTCAATGAGAGGCGCCACGGACCGGCTCACCCGCTATCCGGCATTCATTACAAAACAGACATCAGATACTCACTGAGTCGCGCATTGAACTTTCTTGCCGTTTCGCTGGGAATGAAGTTGAACCCGTGAACGGCCCCGGCCACCACTTCCATCGAAATCGGTACGCCTGCACAGCTCAGCTTCTTGGCGTACTCCAGACTTTCATCAAGCAGCAGATCGAGGCTGCCGACCACGATGTACGTGCGGGGCAAATTCTCGAAACTCGGCGCATACGACGGCGAGTAATATTGAATTTCAATATCCTCCACCTTGTTGTCGCCAAGAAGATATTTCCATCCGAAGTCGTTCACATCGTGGGTCCACACATACTCGCCGGCGTATTTGTTTTTGACCTCGGCGGGATTGGCAGACGTCTTGTAGTCCAGCATCGGGAACAGCATGACCTGGTTCCTGGGGGTGATCTTTGTCTTGTCCCTCAGATAGTGGCACAGCGAAGCAGTGAGACCGCCCCCTGCGCTTTCCCCCATCACCGTGATTCTCTCCCGGTCGATGCCAAGCTGTTCCGCGTTGTCGTAGACCCACGTTATGGCGGAAGCGCAGTCGTTCAGTGGTGTCGGATACGGATGTTCGGGAGCCAACCTGTAGTCGACTGCAACGACAACGCAGTTCAACTTCGTGGCCGCCTCGTGGTGCTCGTTGTCGTACAGGTCAGCGGAACCTGATACATACCCACCGCCGTGGATATAGAAAATCGCAGGCAGCAGTTTGTTTTCTGCCCTTTGCGAAGGACCGTACACGAGGACGCTCACATCTTCGTTTACCTGGACTCTCTTCCCGAAAAAAGTGTCGTCCACTTTCGAGCTGAACATGCGCACGGCGGCTCGCGTCGCTTCAATATCGTCCTTTGTCTCCAACTTCAAAACAGTGGGCGATTCAGTGACTGCGCTTGCCTGATCCTTTGCAATGAGATGACTTGAATTGCTCATATATCGATCCTGTAGTCAGATGGGAGGCCCGGCCATCGCGTTCACGTCCGACTGATGCGCTTGCCGGAACTGGACAAGAAAAAGTTGCATTTGCAACCGCACGCCTCGAAAATTCGTAATCCTGTATATCCGGGATTCCGTTCTCTCGCGCAATCGCGCGTATGCCGCGCCTCAATGTGCCGTCATACCACCATCGGCAAGCCAAACCGCACCCGTGACGAACGACGCCGCGGAAGAACACAGGAACAGCACCACGCCGGCCATTTCCTCGGGCTCCGCTGCACGCCCCATCGGGCTGCTCGCCATCAGGGTCTGCGTCATGGCCGGATCGCTCAACCAGCGGTCCGTCATCGGCGTACGGATCAGACCCGGCGCCAATGCATTCACACGAATTCCCTTGGTTGCGTAGTCGAGGGCCGCAGCCTTCGTCAGGCCGATCACCCCGTGTTTCGCTGCCGCATAAGGCGCCATCCCGGGATCCGCGATCACCCCCGCGACCGAAGCCGTGTTCACGATCGCGCCGCCGCCGGTTTTGAGCATGGCCTCGATCTCGTGCTTGACGCACAGGAACACGCCCTTGAGATCGACGGCGATCACCCGGTCAAAATCTTCTTCCGTCATGTCGGCGAAAGGCGCGGTCCGCGGCAAGATCCCCGCATTGTTGAATGCGGCGTCGATCTTCCCGTAAGTCTCCACCGCCGTGGCCACCAGCGCACGCACCGCCTCGGCGTTGCTGACGTCCGTCTGCACGAAGATCGCTTCGCCACCCGATGCGCGGATTTGCTCGACGGTTTCGTTGGCACCCTGCCCCACATCGCCGATCACCAGCCGAGCACCGCGCTCGGCAAACGCCAGCGCCGTGGCCCGGCCGATACCCGATGCCGCTCCCGTGATCAGGACGGTCTTGCCGGAATAGTCGAATTGTTCATTAGCCAATCTGGAATCTCCTGCATTCATGCAGCACGCGCTGCTCAAGTTGCGATTCGGAACGGGTGAGCGGCGACACCCCATTCAAAAAAATTCAGACCCGCACCACCAGCTTTCCATGTGCACGATTGCTCTCGATCCACTCGCGCGCTTCATCGAACGCGAACAGGTGTTGCCGATGCGACGGCAGTTGGTCGGCGGCAATGTCGTTGACGATCGAGCGCAGCGGCGAATCTTCCAGCGGAAGCGCCGCCGAGCCGGGCAACTGCGCCGGGAAAGAGGCAAGCCGAACAGCCGGCGGCAGATCCGCCATCAAATTGAATCGTTCAAGCACCGGCGGGCCGCCCAGCATCCCGATCACGGTGACTGCGCCGAAGGGTTTCAACGTCCGTGTGGTGTCGCGCAACGTCGACGTGCCGATCACCTCGAGCGCCGCGTCGATCCCCTTCGGCTGAAGGTGAAGGACTTCGTCGGAGACGTTTCCGCCATCGAAGATCACGTTGTCAGCGCCAACAATGTGAAGCTGCTTCGTGTGAGCCGCCGCGCGTGTCGTCACTATGCCCGTTCAGATCTGAGTACGGAATCGACAAAACTGACAACCAATCTCTCAAATTCGAGAGGATTTAAAGTGCCAAGACGATGCTCTGCGCGGCGTGCGACGTGGTTCTGGAGATGTCGCTGAAATCACCTGGCTGCTCTCGGTGAATGGCCAAGCACAGTCGTGACGTTGGCAGGACTTTCGCGCGCTGCCCGCGGAACGCCTTCAGGAGGCGATGCGAGTCGCGGGCTGTGTCGTAGCTGTAACCGCAGCGCTTGAAGCCTCGTTACGGGAGGGTGTTGTACAGCCCGTTATCAAACGGGCTATGGGGTTTCACCCGCCGAAAAAGCAACGGTACATGCCGCGCGCTTCGCTACGATGGCCGCAAGCATTCAGGCGGACGCTCTCAGCCATTCGCCCGCGCCCGGTCGCTCGTTTCAGTCGAGAGAGACGGCGGCTGCCTGCCGGACCGCAACCGCCGCCCGATACGGTGCAGCAACGCACGCGCCGTCGCGTTTGCTATGCTGCGCGCATCGCCAGCCCGAGCCGATCGCCGACATGAACGACCTCGCCCCCGACCTCGCCCGCACGCTGCGCGCGTCCTGCGACGCGTGCTTCGGCACGGCCGCCGTCTGGCCGCTCGTCGAGCACGCGTATGGCGAGCCGCAACGCTTCTACCACACGCTCGCGCACCTGGCCGAGCTGTTCGCGCATCTCGCGCCGTATCGCGAGGAACCGCTGTGGCCTGCGATCGAGCTCGCGGTATGGGCGCACGACTTCGTGTACGCGACGACGCCGCCGGATTATGCGGACAACGAAGCACGCAGCGCGCAATGGCTCGTGCAGGTCACGAACGCACACTGCGACGAATCCTGGTTGCATGCGCACGCAGCGCACGTGTCCGTTGCACACGATCTCGTGCTTGCGACGAAGTCGCACCGGCTGCCCGATACGTTCGCATCCGATCCGGACCTGCAGCGCGCCGGGCGGATTTTTCTCGACGCCGATCTCGCGATCCTCGCGGCCGCACCCGACCAGCTGCACGAATACGACCGCGCAATCGCACGCGAGTGGGCGCAGGATCCCGATGCGCCGTCTGCAGCATTCCGCACGGGCCGCAGGCAGGCGCTCGAACATCTGCGTGCGCAGGCCCCGCTGTTTCAATCGGCGGAATTCGCACCGCTCACGGCGCGTGCGCTGCGCAATCTCGATGCGCTGATCGACGCGTACGCGTAGGCGCCAGGCGCGCCCGCATCGCCCCTTCGGATCGATAGAACCGGCCCGTCGCGCGCGGCGCCCCGACGCGCCCGCGCGGCACGACTCTCTGCAGCAGCCCCCTCAGCGCCGTTTTTTTTCCTCGCCCATCTCATACGACATCAGACAATAAAACCAGCAGGAACCTCGATTTCCCCGAGGAGCCACCGCATGCGCGCCCCCGGAAGTAACCCTCCGAACATCATATGATTGCATTTTCACATTCAATGTGATTTTATTATCGTATCTTGCACGCCGCCGCCAACCACGCGCACGGCGCACCCATACCAAGGAAGAGACGCAGATGGAGACAATCGCCGTCATCGGCAGCAACATGGTCGACCTCGTGACCTATGTCACACGCATGCCCGCCCGGGGCGAAACGCTCGAAGCGCCGAACTTCGAGCTCGGCTGCGGCGGCAAGGGGGCGAACCAGGCCGTCGCGGCCGCCCGCCTCGGCGCGCGCGTCGTGATGGTCACGAAGGTCGGCGACGACGTGTTCGCCGACAACACGATCCGCAACTTCGAGCTCGAAGGCATCGACACCACGCACGTGCGCAAGGTCGCCGGCGTGCCGAGTGGCGTCGCGCCGATCTTCGTCGAACCCGATTCGAGCAACAGCATCCTGATCGTCAAGGGCGCGAACCGCCACCTGACCCCGGCCGACATCGACGCGGCCGCGCCGCAGCTCGCCGAATGCGCACTGATCGTGCTGCAGCTCGAGATCGAGCTCGACACCGTCTATCACGCGATCGCATTCGGCGCGCGGCACGGCATTCCCGTGCTGCTGAACCCCGCGCCCGCGGTGGCCGATCTCGATTTCGAGCGGATCCGCACCGTCGAATTCTTCGTGCCGAACGAAACCGAGCTCGCGATCGTGTCGGGCATGCCGGTCGATTCGCGCGACACCGCGGCGCGCGCCGCCGAAGCGCTGGTCGCGCGCGGGCTCAAGCACGTGCTCGTCACGCTCGGTAGCAACGGTTCGCTGCTGGTATCGCGCGACGGCGTGCGGCACGTGCCGGGCGTACCGGTCGACGCGCGCGACACGACGGGCGCCGGCGATGCGTATATCGGCTGCTTCGCGCGCTGCTACGCCGCGTCGCGCGACGCGCTCGACGCAATGCGGTACGCGTCCGCGTACGCCGCACATTCGGTCACGGGCCTCGGCACGCAGAAGTCGTACGCCGACACCGCGACGTTCGAACGCTTCCTCCACGACGCCGGCTGCTGAACGGCGCCTTCATCGACGAGACAATTGGGAAGGAGACACCCATGGGCCGAGCCAGAATCGAACACACCTCCGACGGCTATTACCTGAACCGCACGCCGCTCTTCGCGTTCACGCTGCTGTGCTGCCTGTTCGCGCTATGGGGCACCGCCGCGAACCTGAACGACGTGCTGATCGCGCAGTTCAAGAAGTCGTTCTTCCTGTCCGATTTCGAATCGGCGTTCGTGCAGTCCGCGTTCTACCTCGGCTACTTCTTCCTCGCGATTCCAGCCGCGACCGTCGTGAAGAAGTTCAGCTACAAGACGACCATCCTCGTCGGCCTGCTGCTCTACACGACCGGCTGCCTGCTGTTTTTCCCGGCGGCTTCGATGGCGAAGTACGGGATGTTCCTCGTCGCGCTGTTCGTGATCGCGGCGGGCCTGTCGTTCCTCGAAACGGCATCGAACTCGTATTCGACGCTGATGGGCCCGCGCGAAACCAGCACGCGGCGGCTGAACATCTCGCAGACGTTCTATCCGTTCGGCGCGATGGCCGGTGTGTACATGGGCAGTTTCCTGATCTTCAAGGAAGGCGATGCGTCGCATGCGCAGCTCGCCGCGATGTCGGCAGCCGAAGCGCACGTGCACCAGCTCGCGATGATCCAGGCCACGCTCGAGCCGTACAAATGGCTGATCGTGGTGCTCGTCGCCGTGTTCATCGTGTTCGCGCTCACGCCCTACCCGGCCTGCAAGGGCAACGGCCCCGGCGTGGCCACGCACCGGATCGACGCGCGCGGCACGCTCGCGCGCCTGTTCGGCAACCGGCGCTTCGTCGCGGGCGTCGTCGCGCAGTTCCTGTATGTCGGCGCGCAGGTCGGCGTGTGGAGTTTCACGATCCGGCTTGCGATGCAGATTGGCGGCCTTACCGAACGCGATGCGTCGCACTACCTGCTCGCCACGTTCTTCGCGTTCTTCGTCGGCAAGCTGGTCGCGACGCTCGTGATGAAGCGCGTCGGCCCGGCCAAGGTGCTGATCGTCTACGGCATCCTGTGCATCGCGCTGCTCGCTTACACGATCAGCGTGCACAACATCACGGCCGTCTATGCGGCCGTGGGCGTGAGCGTGTTCCTCGGCCCGTGCTGGCCGACGATCTACGGCCTCACGATCGACGGGCTCGGCAAGGACACCGAGTACGGCGGCTCGATCCTCGTGATGAGCATCGTCGGCGGCGCGGTCGTGCCGCTGATCCAGGGGCTGATCTCCGATCACACGGGCGGCAACATGCAGCTCGCGTTCGTCGTACCGCTCGCATGCTTCGTCGTGATCGTCTACTACGGCTTCTACTGCCTGCGCCACCTGCCGGCCGCGACGCCCGACACGGCCGCCGACGGCAACGCGCCGGCGCGCTACGCCGCCACGCGCAACACGTCGGGAGCGTAAGCATGCGAGGCGAAATCGAACTGCGGCGCGACGACTTCCGCGACACGTCGCGCACGCTGTACCGCACCGACGGCCTCACCGTCACCGCGTTCGCGTATCCGTCCGGCGTCGAGGCGCTGAAGCTCGAGAACCGCCGCGGCCACCTCGTCGTGCTGCCGTATCTCGGCCAGATGATCTGGGCCGCCGCGTTCGACGGTCGCGACCTGACGATGAAGCACATGTTCCGGCAACCCAAGCGGGCGGCGTCGATCATCGATACCTACGGCTGCTTCATGTTCCACAGCGGGCTGCTGCGCAACGGCTGCCCGGGGCCGGACGACACGCATGCGCTGCACGGCGAGATGCCATGCGCGCCGATGGATCGCGCGAGCCTCGTCGTCGGCGCGGATGCGCGCGGCGCGTTCGTCGAGGTGACAGGCGAATACGAATACGTGCAGGGTTTCGGCAGCCACTACGTGGCGCGCCCGTCGGTACGGCTCGCCGAGCACGACGCGCAGATGACGATCGCGATGGACGTGACGAATCTCGGCGGCACGCCGATGGACCTGATGTACATGGCGCACCTGAACTACGCGTACGTGCCGGGCGGTCGCTTCGTGCAAGCGTTGTCTAAAGACGGGTTACGGCTGCGCGACAGCGTGCCCGCACACGTGAAGCCGACTGCCGCGTGGCGCGACTACACGGCTACGCTCGCGCGCGAACCGGAACGGCTTCACACGCTCGATGCGCCCGCGCTGTACGACCCGGAGATCGTGTTCTTCATGAACGATGCGGAAACGGATGCGGAGGGCGTCGCACATTTCCTGCTCGCGCATCCGGACGGCGGCGCATTCCACACCGCATACCGGCCCGAGCAATTCCCGCATGCGACGCGCTGGATCCTGCACAACGCCGACCAGCAGGTCGCCGCATTCGCGCTGCCGTCGACCTGCGAGCCGGAGGGTTATGAAGCCGAACGCCGCAAGGGTCATGTGGCGGCACTCGCGCCGGGCGCGACGCGCCGCTTCGAAGTCGTCACCGGCTACCTGAGCGCGGCGGAAGCACGCGATGCGTGAAGCGATGCGCGGCCGCGCGCCATCAGGTCACGAGCGCGATCCCGTGTTCGCGGATCGCCGTTTCGTAGCGGCGGCTCAGTTGCCCGTCCGAGATCACGTAGTTGAAGTCGGTCAGCTCGGCGAAATAGGCCGCGCGCACTTCGTCGAACTTCGTGTGATCGACGAGCAGGAAGCGGTTCTGCGCGCGTTCCATCACCTTCTTCTTCGCGTCGACTTCGTGGAAGTTGAAGCAGGTGACGCCGCAGCGGTCGCTCACGCCGGCCGCCGAGATGAACGCCTTCGACACGCGCACCGTGTCGAGGATGCCCGTCTCAGCCACCGACTCGAACACCATGTTCTTGCGGTGGTACGCGCCACCGCACAGGATCACGCTGCAATGCGGCTTCTGCTGCAGCTTCGCGAACACGTTCAGCGAATTGCAGACGGCGGTGAATTCGAGGTCGTCCGGAATGAAGTCGACGACGAACGGCGTGGTCGAGCCGCAGTCGACGAAGATCGTGTCGCCGGTCGTCACGAACTGCGCGGCCAGCTTGCCGATGCGGCGCTTCTCCTCGGTCTGCCGGTTGTTCTCGGCGCTGACCACGTACTCGCCGATGTCGCTGCGCTGCGCGGCGAAGTGGCGCGTCACGTAGCCGCCGATCAGGCTCAAGCCGTGCGGGTTGTCCGCGAGATCGCGGCGGATCGTCATTTCGGATACACCGAACAGCTCGGCGACTTCCCTCAGATGAATCGCGTTCTGCCCTTGCAGTACGTTCATCAGTGTCTTGATCCGTTCGCCCTTCTTCGTTTCCATGCCAGTATCCTGCGTGCCCGTCGTATCCGTCGCTTGTGGTGCCGGGCGCACAGGCCCGGCCGGAATGTCGTATTTGTAACAAACCGATGTGAAAACATCAACTTTACGTGTGCCCTTCCGGCACACGCTCCGTGGAGTCCTGAAACATGCCGCTTTCCAACGCCCAACTCGCTCAAGCCATCGATCACACGCTGCTCGCGCCCGACGCGAGCGACGCGCAGATCCGCGAACTCTGCCGCCAGGCGGCCGAGCATCGCTTTTACTCGGTCTGCGTGAATTCGGCGAACGTGCCGCTCGCCGCGCGCGAGCTGGCCGCTACCGGCGTGCTCGTCTGTGCCGTGGTCGGTTTTCCGCTCGGTGCCGGGCTGTCGGCCGCCAAGGCATTTGAAGCCACCGCCGCGATCGCGGCGGGCGCCGGCGAGATCGACATGGTGATCAACATCGGCGCGCTGAAGAGCGGCCGCGCCGACGACGTGAAGGCCGACATCGACGCCGTGCACCGCGCATGCGGCGCGGTGCCGCTCAAGGTGATCCTCGAAACGGGGCTGCTGACCGACGACGAGAAGGTGCGCGTGTGCGAGATGTGCCGCGATCTCGGCGTCGCGTTCGTGAAGACGTCGACCGGGTTCGGCCACGGCGGCGCGACGCTCGCGGATGTCGCGCTGATGCGCCGCACGGTCGGCCCCGTGCTCGGTGTGAAGGCATCGGGCGGCGTGCGCGACCGCGCGGCCGCGCTGGCGATGATCGAGGCCGGCGCGACACGACTCGGCACGAGCTCGGGGGTGGCGATCGTTTCCGATCACGGAGCGAGTGGGTCGGGGTATTGACCGACGCTGCAGGCCGCCGACGGATTTGCGGACGCGGCCGCAGTGGTACGTTTGGCGCTCTCGCGCACCGTTCGCGTGCGCCTTCGTCACCCGTCCGATGAAAGCGTTCTTCGTCTGTTTGGCGCGGCGGTCGACGCGCGACGGACCGCCACCCACCACCTTTGCTTGTCGATCAGCCGCCCGCCCCCAGCCCCGCGATCCGTTCGCGCAACCGCGGCGCCACGAAATCGAGAAACGCGCGCAGCTTCAGCGGCATCGGCGCCTGCCCCTTGTGCACCAGGCTGACCGGCAGCGGCTGCGATTCGAACGCGTCGAGCACCACGTCCAGCGCGCGATCGCGCAGCGCCTGCGCAACCTGGTACGACAGCACGCGGATCAGCCCGACGCCGAGCACGGCCGCATCGATGGCCGCCTCGGCCGTATTCACCGCGAAGCGCGAGTGCACGGGCACCGTCAGTTCCCCCTTCTCGCCGTCGAACACCCACGCGCGCCGCGACGCCAGCACCTCGAACGTGATGCATTGATGCCGCGCGAGGTCGGCCGGTTCGGCGGGTGTGCCATGCGCGGCGAGGTACGCAGGACTCGCACAGACCACGCGGCGCACACTGCCGACACGGGTGGCCATGAAGCTGCTGTCGGGCAACTCGCCGATCCGCAGCGCGACGTCGATCTGTTCTTCCATCAGGTGGGCGACACGGTCCGTCAGCACCAGCCGCACGTCGATCTCGGGATAGTGGGCAAGGAACGCGGCCAGCACCGGCACGATATGCAGACGCCCGAACACGATCGGCGCGGTGACGATCAGCTCGCCGCGCGGCGCCGCATATTCGCCGGTGGCGGCGCGCTCGGTTTCCGCGATGTCGTCGAGGATGCGCCTGCACCCGGCGACATACGATTCGCCCGCCTCGGTCAGCGACAGTTGCCGCGTCGTGCGATGCAGCAGCCGCGTGTTCAGGTAGGCCTCGAGGTCCGCGATCTTGCGGCTCACGGTCGCCAGCGGAATGCCGAGCTGGCGCGCGGCAGCCGACATGCTGCCGGCATCGATGACCGCCACCAGCATGGACATCGACTCGAGACGATTCATAGTGCCTCTCGAATTTCGGAAAGATGATTCCAGATTCTGGTGGATTATCTTTCCACGTGCAAGGCAGTACGCTCCTTTCATGCCTCTCGCCGACAGCATCCGCTGCCCGCAATGACCGATCGCCATGAAAGGAATCCGCCATGAACGAATTGCCCCTCGCCACCGGCATGCCGCCCGCCGCGGCTGTCGCGCCGCCTGCCGCCGCGTCGCGCGGCAAGATCGTCGCGATGGCCGCCATCGCCGGCGCGGTCGTGACCAACATCTACTGCACGCAGCCGATCCTGCCGCTGATCGCGCACGATCTGCAGGTCGCCCCGGCGACGGCCGACCTGGTGGCCGGCGCGGCGCTCCTCGGCTTCGCGACCGGGCTGGCGCTGCTGTTGCCGCTCGGCGACCGCTACGACCGGCGCAAGCTGGTGCTGGGCCAGATCGTGCTGGCCTTCGCATTTGCGGTGGCTTCGGCGCTCGCGCCGGGGGTCTGGGCGCTGATCGGCGCCGCGTTCTCGCTCGGTGTGGTCAGCTGCGTGCCGCAGCAACTGGTGCCGTTCGCGGCCGTGATGTCCGCGCCCAATGAACGTGGACGCAACGTCGGCACGGTGGTCACCGGCATCATGGTCGGCATCCTGCTCGGCCGCGCGGTCAGCGGCCTGATCGCCGCGCACGCCGGGTGGCGCGCGGTGTATGCCGTCGAAGCTGCCGCAATGGTGCCGGTGGGAATCGCCGCCGCGTGGCTGCTGCCGCGCGGCGTGCCGAGCACCACACTGTCGTATGGCCGGCTGCTCGCGTCGCTGTGGACGCTGGCGCGCGCGCATCGTCCGATCCGCGAATCGATGGTCGTGCAGGCGTTGCTGTGGGCCGCGTTCAATGCGTTCTGGGTCAATCTCGCGGCGCTGCTCGCCGACGGGCCCTGGCACCTCGGCAGCGCGTGGGCCGGCGGCTTCGGCCTCATTGGCGCGGCAGGCGCGCTGGCCGCCACGATCGGCGGCCGGGCGTCCGACCGGATCGGCACGCGGCGCGTGATCGGCCTGGGCATTGCGATCGTGACGGTCTCCTACCTGATCCTCGCCGGCGCCGGCAGCTCGCTCGCGTTGCTCGTGATCGGCGTGGTGGTGCTCGACATCGGCGTGCAGGCCGGCCTGGTCGCGAACCAGACGCGCGCGTTCGCCGCCGATCCGAAGGCACAGGGCCGCATCAACAGCCTTTACATGACCGCGACCTTCGTCGGCGGTGCGCTCGGTGCGACCGTCAGCGGCGCGCTGATGGCCCGCTTCGGCTGGCATGGCGTGGTCGCATTCGGCATCGCGGCCGGGCTGGCCGCGGCGCTCGTGCATCGCTGCGTGGGGCGGCGCTGATCCGGCGCGCGTCATGATCGACGTCACCCTCGTTCACAAGGCGCTCGCGCATCCGTTCCGGCAGGACGTGCTGCGCTGGCTGAAGTCGCCCGATACGTTGTTGCCGGATGCCGCACGCCTTCGCTCGCAACACGGTGTGGCGCTTTCGTCGATCGTGGTACGCAGCGGCTTGTCGCAATCGACCGTGTCGGCGCACATCGCCGTACTGCGCGAGGCCGGCCTGATCGTGGCGACGACGATCGGCCAGTGGCGCTTCGTCGCCCGCGACGAAACGGTCATCGCCGCGTTTATCGCCAGCATCGTCAGCGAACTCTGACCCGCGGCACCGGGCCGCCGTTTCGTCACGCACCGGCATCTATCCCGCTGCCCTTTTTCCATCGCGAGACACACACGCCGTACGGGAATCCGTCGGCGTTTTTTTACGCGAGTCCCCTCCCGATTTCCGAGAGGATGATTCCCGAATCAGACCAATTATCGGCAAATCCTGAAGGATGTATCGTGCTTTCACGGTGGCGATTTCGTGATCGCCGTCCGCCAGACCCCGCGCAATCCGAACCCATTCGAAACACTCGACACCATGAACACCGCTTCCTTGCCGGCCATCGCCTCAGCGCCTGCGCCACAGGCCAGCGCCGCCGCGCCGCCCATCCTGACGCCGCGCCTTGCGACCGGCCTCGCCGGCATGCTGCTCGCGTCCTTGCTGGCCATCCTCAACGAACAGGTCACCGCCGCCGCGATGGCCGACATCCTCGGCGCCTTCTCGATCGGCCATGACGACGGCAGCTGGCTGACCGCGCTGTTCGAGGCAGCCAACGTCGCGACCATGGTGTTCGCGCCGTGGTTCGGCGTCACCTTCACGCTGAAGCGCTTCACGATCGGCGCGGTGCTGGCGACGCTGATGCTCGGCGTGCTGTGCCCGTTCGCGCCGGGCTTCGCCGCGCTGACCGGGCTGCGCGTGCTGCAGGGCATCGCGGGCGGCTGCCTGCCGCCGATGCTGATCATCGCGGCGCTGCGCTACCTGCCGCCGAAGGCGAAGCTGTACGGGCTCGCCGGCTATGCGATGACGGCAACCTTCGGGCCCGCGCTCGGCACGCCGCTCGCCGCGCTGTGGACCGAGTTCGCCGACTGGCGCCTGGCGTTCTGGCAGATCGTGCCGCTCGGCATTGCCTGCTGCGCGGCGATCGGCTACGGCCTGCCCGCCGATACGACGAAGCCCGAACGGCTGCGCGCCTTCAACTGGTCCGGATTCCTGACCGGTTTCCCGGCCGTGGCGATGCTCGTCGTTGCATTGCTGCAGGGCGACCGCCTCGACTGGTTCGAGTCGGCGGCCATTCGTGCACTGGTGGCCGGCGGCCTGATCCTGCTCGCCGCCTTCCTCGTCAACGAATGGTTTCATCCACTGCCGTTCTTCCGGCTGCGACTGCTGGCGCGCCGCAACTTCACGCACGGGCTGCTCACGCTGGCCGGCGCGGTGATGCTGCTGACCGCGGTGGCCGCGATACCGGGTCACCATCTCGCCGGCGTGCACGGCTACCGGCCGCTGCAGACCGCGCCGCTGTCGCTGCTGGTGGCCATGCCGCTGCTGCTGAGCCTGCCGCTGACGGCTGCGCTCCTGAATCTGCGATGCGTCGATTCGCGCTGGGTGCTGGCCACCGGCTGCCTGCTGATGGCGCTCACCTGCGTCGCGGGCAGCCGGATCACGGCCGAGTGGATCCGCGACGACTTCTACTGGCTCCAGTCAATCCAGATCGTCGCGCAACCGATGCTGATCCTGCCGATCCTGATGGGCGTCACCACCGGCCTGCCGCCCGCCGAGGGGCCGTTCGCGTCGGCCATGTTCAATTCCCTGAAAACCTTTTCGGCAGCGCTGGCCACCGGCCTGCTCGAGACGCTGGGCACGGCCCGCGAACACCTGCATTCGAACCGACTGGTGGACCAGCTCGGCAACCGGGCGCAGTTGAGCGCCGGCACCGTGCTCGACAACGCAACCGGCCTCGCCCCGCTCGCGCACCGGCTGCACGAGCAGGCGCTGGTGCTGGCCTCCGCCGACCTGTACCGGCTGGCCGCCGGTGTCGCCGTCGCCCTGCTGCTGCTCGTGCCGCTGCTGCCGGTACGGATCGCACCGCCGTGGGCTCCGCAACCTCCTTCCTCGCACTGAGAGACGATCGCCATGTCATCCGCCACCTCCCCCAAGCACAAGGCGCTTGCCGCCGCCGCGCTCGTGATCGCCGTCGGCGTCGCGGCCTGCGCCGGCACGCACCGCTTCATCGATTCGCATACCGAAACGACTGACGACGCGACCGTCGCTGCCGACTTCACGCTGGTCGCACCACGCGTCGCCGGGCCGCTCGTCGAGGTCCTGGTCGACGACAACCAGCCCGTGCGCGCCGGCCAGCTGCTGCTGCGCATCGACGACCGCGACTTCCGTGCCGCGCTGACGAGCGCGCAGGCCGACGTGGATGCCGCCCGCGCAGCGGTGGCCAACGACGAGGCCGAAATCGCGCGCCAGCCGGCGCTCGTCGACCAGGCGCGCGCCGCCCTGCGCGCCGACGACGCCGCCGTGCAGTTCTCGCAGGCCAACGACGCCCGCTACCGCGACCTGGCCGACAACGGCGCCGGCACCGCGCAGGAGCAGCAACGCGCGGCCAGCACGCTGGCCGGGCAGCTGGCGAAGCGCGCCGGCGATGCAGCCGCGCTGGCATCGATCAGCCAGAACCTCGCGGTGCTGCACGCCCGGCGCGACCAGGCAAGCGGCGCACTGGCCCGCGCCGAAGCCGCGCTCGAACAGGCGAAGCTGAACCTGTCCTACACGGAAGTGCGTGCGCCCGTCGACGGCAAGGTGGGCCGCCGCACCGCGCGGGTCGGCGCCTTCGTCACGCCCGGCGCACCGCTGCTCGCGATCGTGCCGCTCGCCGATGCGTACGTGATCGCGAATTTCCAGGAGAACCAGATCGGCGCGATGCATCCGGGCGACCGCGTGCGCATCCACGTCGACAGCCTGCCGGGCGTCAGCATCGCGGGCCACGTCGCGAGCCTCGCGCCGGCCACCGGCGTGAGCTTCGCGCCGATCGCCCCGGACAACGCCACCGGCAATTTCACCAAGATCGTGCAGCGCGTGCCGGTCAAGATCGCCATCGACGGGCCGCGCGAGCAGGCCGCCGCGCTGAGCGTGGGGCTGTCCGTCGAAGCGAGCGTCGACACCGGCGCGCATCGCAAGACCGGGAACGACCAGGAGGCGCAGCGATGAATCCCATTCGTTTCCTGCGCGCGGCGACGCTTGCGCTCATCGCCAGCGCCGCGCTGACGGCCTGCACCGTGGGTCCCAACTTCGAGGCGCCGGCCAGCACGGTGCCGCCCGTGTTCGCACGCACGCAAACCCTGCAGGCCGCCAGCCAGCCCGTCGAGGCCGCCTTCAAGGCCGACTGGTGGACCCTGTTCGACGACCCCGTGCTGGATACGCTCGAACAGCGCCTGGCCGATGCCAATCTCGACGTGGCGGCCGCCTCGGCGCGGCTGCGGCAGAGTCGGGCCGAACGGCGCGTCGCCGGCGCGGCCGAGCTGCCGACACTCGCCGCGGCCGGGTCGTACGACCGCGAGCGCGGCAGCGAGAACGGCATCCTGTCGCTGCTCGGCGTCACGCCGAGCGCGGCACCCACGCAGTCGGCCTCAGGCGATACGCCCCTCGGCGTGGCCGCCATGCCCGGCTCGTCGGGCTCGCCCGCCTACAACCTCTACCAGGCCGGCTTCGATGCGTCGTGGGAACTCGACCTCTGGGGACGCGTGCGGCGCGGCGTCGAGGCGGCCGATGCGCTGACCCGGGCCTCGTACGAAGCACGCAATGCGGTCTTGCTGTCGGCCCGCGCGGAACTCGCACGCGACTACCTCGAACTGCGCGACGCACAGGCCCAGTTGCGGATCGCCCGGCAAAACCTCGCCATCGCGCTCGACCTGGAGAAACTCGTGCGCATTCGCCGCAAGGACGGCGTGACGACCGACCTCGACGTGGCCAATGCGGCCGCGCAGGTGGCTTCGATCGAAAGCCGGCTGCCGATGCTGGAATCGCGCCGCGAAACGCGCGCCAATGCAATCGGCGTGCTGCTCGCGCAACCGCCCGGCGCGCTGGGTCCGATCCTCGACGCACCGCATGCGGTGCCCGGGCTCCCGGCAAGCGTGCCGATCGGCTTTCCGTCCGAACTTGCGCAACGCCGGCCCGACATTCGTCAGGCCGAGGCGCAGCTGCATGCGGCGACCGCCGCCATCGGCGTGGCGCAGGCCGACTTCTATCCGCGCATCACGCTGAACGGCAGTGCCGGCTTCCAGAGCCTCCAGCTCTCGAGTCTCGCCAGCTGGGCGTCGGGCCAGTTCGTGGTCGGGCCGTCGATCTCGCTGCCGATCTTCGAGGGCGGGCGCCTGACCGGCATGCTGAACCTGCGCCGGGCACAGCAGCAGGAAGCCGCGATTGTCTATCAGCGCACCGTGCTCGAAGCGTGGCGCGAGGTGGACGATGCGCTGGTGGTCTATCACGCCGAACAGCAGCGCCACGATCGACTCGTCGCGATCGTGACGCTGAACCAGCGGGCGCTCACGATTGCGCAGCAACAATACCGGTCCGGTGCGGCCGACTATCTCGACGTACTCAACGCCCAGCGGCAATTGTTCGACGCGCAAGGCCAGCAGGAGACCAGCGAGGCCGACGCGGCGATGCATCTCGTCACGCTGTGCAAGGCGCTCGGCGGCGGCTGGGAGACGCGCTTCGGGCCCGCCGCGAACACCGGGCGCACGGATACGACGCTGTTGCCGGCCCACGGCACGATCGCGCAGACGGGAAGCCGAAAAGGGGAAGTCGACTGATCAACGCGCGGCATCGCCTCTTCCGTCCGCTCCGCGACACCGGCACAATGCCGCTCATGCTCCATGACAACGCGTTCGTCTATCCGTCCGCCGGCCCCGTCGGCCGCCTCGCCAACCGGCTCGTCGCGAGCCGCCCGCTGCTGCGCGCACGCCG
Source organism: Burkholderia lata (assembly GCF_902499335.1). Classification (GTDB taxonomy): domain Bacteria; phylum Pseudomonadota; class Gammaproteobacteria; order Burkholderiales; family Burkholderiaceae; genus Burkholderia; species Burkholderia lata_B. Next base: position 567,823 of record NZ_CABVQK010000003.1, read on the forward strand.
CGCGCTGCTGTCACGGCTGCCGTTCCTGCAGCTCGCGAGCGACGTCGAGAACGTCGTGTACTGCACGTGGCTCGTCGATGTCGCCGCCGTCGCGCATCTGGTGCCGCGCGGCGTCACGCTCGCGAGCCGCGACGGCCGCACGCCGTTCACGATCCTCACCTATGCGCACCGTCATTTCGGCCCGCGTCTCGCGGGCCCGCTGCGACGCGTGTTCCCGTCACCGCTGCAAAGCAACTGGCGGCTTTACGTCGAGGCGCTGCCGGGCGGCGTGCCGGCCGATCGCACGGTGCTGTTCGTGAAGAACGTGTTCGATCATCCGCTCTACGCGCTCGGCAGCCGGCTCTTCAGCGACGCGTTGCCGTCGCATCTCGCCGAGCGCTTCACGCATGCGGTGCAGGAAGGACGGTATCGAACGGTGCTGGCCGGTGGTAAAGGGAGCGCGCCGGATTTCCACTGCGCGGCGGCCGTGTCGGACGACTACAGGCTGCCCGCGGCGTTCGCGCCGTTCTTCGGAGGCTGGCACGATGCCATCGCTTACCTGTCGCTACAGCACGCGGCCGTCGCGCATGTCGCCGACTGCGACCGCCTCGCGCATGCGTCGATCGACCTGCCGATCGATATCGACGCGGTCCGGCCGCTGAAACCGGTCGAGCCGGTCGGCGGCGGCGAGTTCCTCGCGCGCATCGGCGCGACCGGCGAACCGCTGTGCTTCGTCGTGCCGGATGTCGCGTTCCGGGTGTTGTCGGAGCGGGTGCTGTAGCGCCGGCGATCGCGGCGCGCAATCAGAAGTACTTGATGGAGAGTGGAAAGCCGTAGAGTCGAGCGGGATTGGTCACCAGGATGCGTCGACGGGTTTCCGCATCAGGCGCCCAAGCATGAAGCAGATTCAAAAGCCTGCCCGTGTCGGGTACGCGCTGCAGCGAAACATGCGGCCAGTCGCTTCCCCACAGCATGCGATCCGGCGCATCCTCGATCAGTGCCCGGGCGACGGGTGCAACGTCTTCGAACGTCTGGAACTGGTCGCTAATGCGATAGGCGCCCGAGAGCTTGACCCAGTAGCCATGCTCGACCACAAGTCGTCGAAGTGCCACATAGCCCGGATCGTCGATGCCGAGCGCGACCGGCATATGCCCGATATGGTCGATCACGCCAGTGACCGGCAGCGTGACCAAGCGCGGCATCAGTTCCGGCAGATGGCGTGCATCCATCAGGAACTGCATGTGCCAGCCGAGATACTTGATGCGATGAGCCAGCTTCTCCATTTCGGCGAAGCCGATGCCACCACCGAACAACACGTTGATGCGCAGCCCGCGCACCCCGGCCTCGTGCAGTGCTTCCAGTTCGCGGTCGGTGATGGTCGAATCGACAACCGCAACGCCTCGCAGACGGCGAGGATGGCGTCGCAGCACCTCCAGCATGGTTCGATTGTCCGTACCGTATACGCTGATCTGCACCAGCACGCCGTACGTCATCCCGAGGGCGTCGAGCATGGCCAGGTATTTTGCCTCCGGAGCCGGCGGCGGCGTATAGCTGCGCGCTGCCACCATCGGGCAGGCGCCGTCGGATATGACATGGGCATGCGTATCGACCGCACCGAACGGCACATCGAAGACAGGGGCCGCGACCTGCTCGCTGGCCGGTGCGCATGCCGGCGCGGTTGCAAGAGGGATGACAGCGCTCATCTGCATGCTTCCTTGGTTCTGGATCCGCGGGTTGAACTTGATGCTGTGCGGGTTCTGCGTTGTACGACCCGCCCCACCTTTTACGGTCGATCTCCACGCACCGGCCGACTTACGTTTCCTGCGTAAATTTCGGGCGTTGCCGGTTCGTGTCACGCAATACGCGGCACGACATTGCCTGACCACGCGGCAAGGCCCGCCCCTCCGAATCCCGGCCGCGCCGTTTCAGGCCCGGGCCCGGCGTACCTCCGCCGAGTCAATCCCGGTTCGACGCGTCGTCCGGGATACGATACTCGGCCCAATCCTTGCCGACCAGCCAGCGTGGCGTCTTGCCTCTACCTGCCCACGTCGCACCCGTCACCGGATCCCAGTATTTGGGCTTGACCGGCATGCGCGTTCGCCCGGCCGGCTCCGGCATGCGCGGTTCCACCTGCAGCGCGTCGAGCAACCTGCGCATGTCGACACCGCTTTCTGCCAGCAGCGCGGCGATGCGTTCAGCCAGGCGAGCCGCTTCGTATTCTCGCGCGATGTCGATCTCCCGTTTCAATCGATCGAAATCCTCGAGCAGTTCCTGATACGTCTTCATTTCATGTGTCCGCCCGACCACGCATGCCGTGGATCCCGACGATACCGTCGACCATCGTGCGGCCAGCCGCCGGAAATGCCGGCGCGATCAGCGACTTCCGCCGCCCGGACACGGCATGCGCGGTGAGGCAATCGCGTGCGACGTGCCCGTGCGGCACCGAGTCGAACTGCAACACCTGGATGTCCGCGTCACGCCAGGCGAGCGCGGCCTTCACGACCGATGCCGCCTTGCCACCCGCGGGATGCGCGCGCGTGTCGGTGTCGAAGCGCGCGACCGCGTCGTCCGTTCCGAGGTCGTCGGCTCGGGCGAGAACCGCCGTCGTCCGGCCCGCACCAGCGAAACAAACCGCCCCGTCCAGCGCACTCGTGAGGTCGTCAGTGATGATGCGGATGCGCATGATTCCAGTCGCAATACATTCAAACACTCAGTGTTTGCGATCGGTGATGTTTTTCCAAGAACCAAAGTCGGAGAAAGTTGGTTCGATAATGGTTTCAGTACGTCTAATCACGATTAGCCGGCCTTTCTCCGAGCCATTTCCATTACCCAAAGGCGACATGCCCGCGGAGCGTAGCCGACCACATCGGCCTTATAGGGCAAGGCAGACGAGCCATTCCATGGATCGTGTCGCGTTGCCATCATTCATTCGGAAACTCGAATTCAACAGACCACTCAATATAAATATAAAGCGTATCGCACGACCGAACCCGATCGACGACTTCACTCAAATTTAATAAACACCGACTACGATCCGGCATCGTCAATCGGCCGATACGCAGCGACCTGCGCCGCGACTCTGCCGTTCGTCGAGCCACGACGCGCTCGCCCGACTACCACTCCCCTTGACCGGTGATACGCCACGCAATGACATGCCCGGACGCCACTCACATCGTTTCGCATATCTTATGAATTTAAAAAATCAGACTCCTTCACGTAGAAAATTCCTGGCGGCCGCGCCAGCCGCCGCGGTGGTGCCGCTGCTGAGCGCGTGCGGCGGCGACGACGTCACGCCGGTGCCTATCACCGATGCGGCACTGGCCGCGCAGATGTCCGCGAAGCTGAACGCGCAGCTCGACGACGCGGCGACGGTCAGTGCGATCCTGCCCGTGCTGACCGACGTGGGCTTCACGTGGGACCTGCCGACGGTACCCGCCGCGCAGATCGATGCGATCGTCGCGTACAGCTTCGGCAATCGCCCGAACGCGGCGAGCGGCAATACGTCGAGCACGGGCGGCAATCAGTCCGCGCTGCCCGACCCCGGGCCCGTCAACGAAGCGCTCGCGGATGCCGTGTACCGCATTCGGCAGCTGAAGCCGGTCAAGGTCTACGCGCAGTGGGAGATCGCCCGTTTTCTCGTGTCGAAATACGGAATGGACACGGACGTGCTGTCGTCGATCGAGCCGGTGATCGCGAGCGACGGTACGATCGTGTACCTGAACACGGTCGGCGTAGCCAAAGAAGCGGTGTCGCGCGCAGGTGGCGCATCCGCAATGGGCACCGTCGCGGTGGTCGGCCATCGCGACCACGCGAAGCGCTGCATCCAGACCTCGCAGCAGACGGGTATGAAGGCGGCCGCGGTGGCCGAGGTGCCGCTACCGACGCTCTACGACCCGCAATCGGGCCAGCCGTGGACACGCAACCGCAGCCTGTACCTCGTACACGACATGTCCGTGCAGTTGCCTGCTCGCGCGACCAGCGCAACGACGCAAGCATTCCCGAAGGGCTGAGCCTTCCGTTCTCCACGCCAACTTGATGATCATGACGACCCGCCGCCATTTCCTGGCTTCCACTTCATTGCTTGCCGCTTCACGCGCATCCGTTGTCCCCGCGTTCGCGAACGAGGTTCCTGATTCCGACACGGAGCTGCAGCGCCAGATACTCGGCAAGCTGACGAACGAACTGAACGACCGCGCGACCGCCTCCGACGAAACCGGCTACCTGTTCGACACATTTTTCTCGTGGGCGCCGCCCACCGTCGACACCACCGGCATCGACACGATTGCCGCGTTCAGCTTCGGCAGTCATGCAGGGGCACCAGGTGCTGCGCCCGTGCCAGACCCCGTGAACGAGGCGATTGCCGACGCCGTGTTCCAGCTTCGACAGAAGGTTGCAGCGCCAATCTTCGCGCAGCAGGAAGTGGCGAGCGCGCTCGCGTCGAAATACGGACTGACCGCCGGCGTGACGCCGATCGCGACGCCCGCGGCAGCCACCGGCAGCCCGATACCGACGCCCGACGGCGTGGCTGCCGCGATCGTCAAGCGGGCCGGCTCCGCTGCGGCGCTCGGCAAGATCGGCGTCGTCACCCATTCGGATCAGGCGTCGATCGCCGTGCGCGCATCGAAGGCCGCGGGGATGCAGGCAGCGGTGCCGGCTGGCCTGACGCTGCCGCTTCTCTACGACACGTCCGCGCAGATGCCGGCATTGCGGCGGCGCGATCTCTATCTGATGAGCAACCTGGCCGTGCAGCTCGGCATGCTGCGGCTCGAATTGATCAATCGCGAATACCCGAACGGTTGAGGTCGCCGGCCGCCGTTGGCGGGCGTGAGTCGGGCCACCACCAGTCGACTCGGTCGCCAACGGCCGCACGACTGTGCCGAATCGGGACCGGTTTGGTAGCCGTGGCTGGACAAGGATCCGCATCGAACGATCACGCAGGCTATACGGAGCGCACCAACCCGTATTACGCGCATTGCGGCATCACGCCCCGTCAGCTGCCGCTATTTCCCCACTAGGTCAACTCCGCGATGCACGCATCGATTTCGTCGAGCGAGCGCTCGAGCATCGCCGGAGACATGTGCCCGTACCCGAACACGAAGCCCGGGATATTGTCGTTCGGCGTCGAGAACTGCGCGATGTCGTTGAAGCGAATCCCGCATGACCTCAATGCCGTTCGCAGCTCGCGATCAAATGCGGGGACACGACCGGCAATCGACACATGCAACCCGCCGCTGTCGCCGCACATGTCGATCCGCTCGGCGTGTACCGACAGCCTGCTGCGAAGGGTGGCCCGCATCGCCGCGTAATGGCGTTGCAAGCGCCGCAGATGACGATCGAGCTGACCGGACACGAGCAGGAACTCGGCGACTTTCTGCGTGGGCAGCGACACATGCCTGCGTTCGCGATCGACGAAGTCGACGAGCACTTCGACGATTGCCGGTGGCGCCGCGATGAACCCGAGCCGCAACGATGGGCCGACCACTCTTGCGAACGTACCCAACAGCAGCGTGGTATCAGGCGCGCTGGCAAAGATCGGCGGCAGCTTCGCGCCTTCATACTGGAATTCGCTGTTGTATTCGTTCTCGAGAATCAGGATGCCGTGCTTGCGCGCCAGGCCGGTGAGCGCTTCACGGCGCCACCTCGGCAGCCGCCCCCCAAGCGGATACTGATGCGCGGACGTGACGTGCACCATCTGCGGCGCCGCACCGTCGAGCACGACCTGGTCGACGCACATGCCGTCGCGGTCGACGGCGACGGCCCGGACCGCCGCACCCGCCCGGGTGAACTCCGTGACCGCCCCCGCGTAGCCGGGATTCTCGGTCACACAACAATCACCGTGTCGAAGCAGTGCCTGCGCAATCGTCTGAAGCGCGTTACCGATGCCGTGCGTGACGATGATGTGATCCGGATCGACGTCGATCGAACGATGCGTACGCAACCAGGTCGCGATGCCACGACGCAGGCCACGCTCGCCTTTCGGATCGCCGTAGCCCTGCGGCGGAAGATGCCGCCCCGCTTCCCGGCAGGCGTTGCGCCAGACGTCAAGCGGAAGCGCATCGACATGCGCCAGGCCCGGCCGCCAGTCGAGTGACGCGGCGGATCCTGTCCCATCGACCGATGGCCGCGCCAGCAAACGCGCCAGTACCGCGGGAAGCGGGTTTTGCCGGCCGGGATACGCGCTGCCGGTCGATGCGCCCGACCTGACGAAGGTGCCGTGGCGGCCACGCCCTTCGAGCAGGCCGCCCGAAATCAACTCGTCATAAGCGTCGACCACACAGTTGCGCGTCACGCCCAGTTGGGCCGCCAGGTCGCGGCTTGCGGGCAAGCGAGCCCCGTGGGGCAGCCTGCCCGAGCCGATCAGCTGCCGCAGTTGCCGCACGATCTGCCGGACGATGGGTTCGTCCAGATGACGATTCACGTCGATTTCGATCAGTGTGGGCGATGCCTGCCGGGTCACATGCCTTGCAACCATTCATGCCTCGAATCGAGCCGCTTTGGGCTCTTGACGATTGCGCGGAACTGGCAGCCGGCCGGCGTCATGGCCGGGCTTCCAGGCGATCACCAACGGGCAATGCGAAGCGTGACGGGTGATGCATGAAAAGCGCGCTGATGATGGCAAGGACACCCAGGGCACTCAGATACCATGCGATGTAACGTGCATCTCCGCCGCCCAGAGCCAGCAGCGACGTCGCCACGAGCGGCGCGAGCCCGCCGCCGATCGCCCCGGAGACTTGCACCGCCATCGAAATCCCGCTGTAGCGCACTTCGGGCGGGAATTGCGCGGAGAACAGGCCGCCCTCCGGACCATACAGCGCCGCATAGACCACGCCGACTGCAATCGCGACTGCGGCCGTGATGGTGGCCGGATTCCTGCTTTGCAGCATCGTGAAGAAGACCGGCGCGAACACCAGAATGCCTGCTGCTCCCGCCATGAAAACCCACTTGAAGCCGATCCGGTCACCCAGCACGCCGGCTATCGGCATGGTGAACAGTGCCACGGCAGCGGCCCAGACCGTTGCATCCAGCATCACCGTGCGCGGGATGCCCAGCGTTCCCGTGGTGTACGCCAGCGCAAACGTGACGACGGTGTAGAACCACGTCACCTCGGCCAACCGACCGCCCATCACGATCAGCACTTCCTTGGGATAGCGGCGCAGCACGACCAGGGCCGGCACCTCGACCTTGTCGCCCTTGGTTTGCACGCGTGCGAAGTCGGGGGACTCGGCCACCTTGACTCGGATGAACCACCCCACGAGCAACAGCAGGACGCTGCACACGAACGGGATCCGCCATCCCCAGGACAACATGTCCTGTTCCGGCAGTTTCGCGACGGCGCCCATTGCGAGCGACGAAAGGATCAGGCCCGGCGCAACACCCGTCTGCGGCAGGCTGCCGAAGAAACCCTTCTTCCCCTCTGGTGCATGCTCGACGGCCATCAGCACGGCACCGCCCCACTCCCCGCCCACCGCGATCCCTTGCAGGACACGCATCACGACGAGCAGCACCGCGGCCCAGTATCCAATGCTGTCGTAAGACGGAATGAGGCCGATCAGAATGGTCGGGACACCCATCATGAAAAGCGTGATGAGCAACATGGACTTGCGCCCGACCCGATCGCCGAAGTGCCCGAATACGATGCCGCCCAGCGGACGCGCAAAGAAGCCGACTGCATAGGTCGCGAACGCAGCCAATGTGCCCGTCACGGGATCGAAGGCAGGGAAGAAAATCTTGTTGAAGACCAGGGCCGCGGCGGTGCCGTACAGAAAGTAGTCGTACCACTCGATCGTGGTACCCATCATGCTGGCCAGTCCGGCCGTGACATATTGACGGCGAGAGTTCGCCGCACGCGTAGCTGACGTTGTCATAGTGACTTCCGGGAGAACGATTCGAGAAAGCCGGCGGTCAGGCGACCGACAACGCAGGAATGCCGCGGGTCTGACGCGCCCAGTAATTGAAGGTCGCATTGACGATCGAGGGCTTGAGCAGATAGTCATGCGCCTCGGCGGCGAGCGCATCGCTCACCGGCGTCAACGGGCCGAAGGCAGCCTGTGCGCGAACCTGCAGGCGGGCGGCGCGCTCCAGGTATACCGACAGGTAGGTGGCTTCCTCGCAGGTCGCGCCCGCGGTCAGGTACCCGTGATGGGCAAGGATGATCGCTCGCTTGGATCCCAGCGCATCGGAAATGAGCACGCCTTCCTGGTCCGCAATGGGCACGCCCGGCCAGTCGGCCAGAAATGCGCAGTCGTCGTGCAGCGGCGTCATGTCCATCTGGGCAATCACCAGCGGCTGGCGTGCCGTCGCGAGGGCAGTTGCCCAAGGCGAATGGGTGTGGATGATGGCGTTCACGTCCGGACGCGCGTCATAAACCCACAGATGAAAGCGCGTGGCGGGATTGGCCATGCCTTCACCCGTCAACGTATTCAGGTCGGCATCGACCTCGATGAAGTCGTCCGGGGTGGCTTCGTCGAAACCCAGCCCGAAACGAAGCGTCCAGTACGCACCGGGGCGCTTCGACCGCACGCTGATCTGCCCGGCAAGCCCTGCCTCCTGTTCCGTCATCGCGAGAATCCGGCACGCGTAGGCCATGGTTTCCTGAACGCTGCGCTCGACGGCGCGCAGATGCTTCTTCATGTCATCCGTTGCGCGCTGGTCGAAATACGATTTCTCTCTGAGCTGGGTATCCATGCGATGTGTCTCCAATAGGGTGGCTGTCGGCGCGGTGTGCGCGCGAAGACCCAATACTGTCGACACCGGCCACGGAGAGCCATGAAGCCCGACTCATAGCAGCTATTCCGGCCGTCCGCCTCGCAGTTCGTCGGCAAGTTTCGTGGTGCACTGCAGGAACGCTTTCACCAGCGGAGTTTGGCGTTTTCCTGCGTGCGTGATCGCCACCACGCGGCGGCGCAGCATCGGCGACACGACCGGCAGCTTGCGCAAGCCGTAGTTGGCCAGGAGCCTGTCGGGAATGTTCGACGGCAGAACGCAGTCTCCGACGCCCGACGAGACCAGTTCGAGCATCGTGTCGATGGTTTCGGCTTCCGCGGAGAACTCTGGCTGCAGTCCAGCGCTTTGCAGCATGCGCCGCAGCGCGTAGTGGGCAGGGAATCCGACCAGCCGCAACGGAATGCGCGTCAAGTCCTGCGGGCCCGCGAGGGGACTTTCGACGCGCACGATCAACGCCATGTCATCGTCGAACAAGGGGTGCGACACGAGCGATTCCGCATCCACGACCGAATCGTAGACAAGCCCGATATCCGCCTTGCCGCATTCGACCAGCGCGACCACTTCAGGGGAACTGCGCCCGAGGATGGAGAGATTCACCTGCGGGTGCGTGCCGATAAAGCGCGCGACAAGGTCGGCCGTGAAGTAGTAGCTCAACGTATGCACCGTGGCCAGGCGCACCGTGCCGTGCGTGACGCCATGGCGCCGGACGCTCTCGACCGCGAAGTCGATGTCGCGATAAGCCGGCTGCACTGCGTTGTACAGCAACATCCCCGCTTCCGTGAGTTCCACGCCGCGCCCGGTACGGGCAAACAGCGGCTGCCCGATCGACGATTCCAGCGCCGCGAGTTGCTTGCTCAGCCCGGATTGAGTCTGATCGAGCACATCCGCGGCCTTCGACAGTGTCCCCGATTCCGCTATGCATACGAAGTAGCGCAATTGCCGGTCCGTGGCTTCCATGTTCTTCTCGACAGTGGTTTCGTATCCTCAACAATCCTATCGCTCTTTTGCACGACGACGGAAGGTTCGCTGAGGGCAACCGGAACAGGAAGTCCCGCTCCGGCTACCTCCCGATGTCAACGGCCCTTATCCGATCCGCGCACTTACCACTGGTAACCGACGCCCACCGACGCGCCGATATCGCCGCGCGACGTACTGCTCGCACTGCCCTTGACGACCCATTTGCCGCTGTCGGAGATGGTCGACAAGCCGAGCGCGACACCGCTTTCGCCGCGCCACGTGGCGCCGCCGAGCGCGACCATGCTCTTGCCCGGCACATACGCCTGCGGCAGGCCGGCCATCGCCATTGCCGTGGCGATGCCCGCGCTCAGGCGATGGTCCATGCCCTGCATGTCGCCGCGCACGCCGGCAATCTGGTTGCCGAAATTGCGTTCCGTCTCGCGCAGTTGGTTGACGTTGACCGCGTCGGTGCCGGCCGTGCCCGGCGCGACATTCACGATCTGGCGCTCCTGGCCGACCGAACCCACCGACACCGCGTTGTCGCGGCTGCCGTCCGAACCGGCCCCCAGCGCAACCGAATTGTTGCCCGACGCCGCCGCGCCATTGCCGATCGCCGTCGAATTGCTGCCCGTCGCGCTTGCGTGGTTGCCAAGCGCCGCGCTGTTCGCGCCCGACGCGACCGCGCCCGTACCGCCGGCCACCGAATTGCTGCCGCTTGCGATCGGTGCGACCGGAACCTGGTCCTGGCTGACCTGGAACATGCCGCTGGCGCCGTTCGAGAGGTTCGTCACGTTGCCTTCGACACTCGTCACCCGATCGCCCAGGCTGGTGGTCTGCGTGGTGATCTGCTCGAACTTGCCGTCCACGATCTGGCCGGTCAGGTCCTGCACGCGCTGGTCGGTGTAATCCTTCGCCGCCTGGAGGGTCCCGTCGAGCTGGCGCAGGTTTACCGCGTCCGTCGCATCATGGCCGTCGGCCACGTTGCTGAGCGTACGTTCGGCACCCGGTGCGCCCACCGACACCGTACCGGCCGTCTTGTTGTCGGCGCCGGAATACTTGCCGGTGTACGACTCCGCGCCACGATCGGCTACCGATCCCGCGCCCAGCGCGACGTCACCGTCCTTGTTCGCGACCGCACCGTTGCCTGCCGCGACCGTGTTCGCACCGTTGGCCGTTGCCGCCGGGCCCATCGCCGTGCTGCCCGCGCCGTTCGCCTGCGAATCGAGCAGTGGCGTCGTGCCACCGCTGTTCGCGTGGAAGTACTTGACGCCGCCGCCGTTCACGATACCGTCGATCTGACCGCTCAGGTTGTTCACGGTCTGGTTCGTCTGGTAAAGCTGCGAACCGTTGACCGCGTCGGTGCTCGTGGCCGACAGCTGGCCCGCCGCCACATTCGTGAGCGTCGTCGGCGTACCGCCCGGGTTCAGCGTCACGCTGTTGGTGTTGATCGAGCCGTCCGCGTTCGTGTCGTACTTCACCGCCCTGTCGCTGACTTGCTGTACCGTTCGATTCGTGTCGTTGAGCTGCGAACCGTTCACCGCGTCCGTGCTCGTCGCCGACACATTGCCCGGTGCCACGTTCGTGACCCTCTGGCCCGCCATGTCGAGCCCCGACCCCGACAGCACGGGGCCGCCGTTGTCGATCCCCACGCTCGTGAACGTCGGCGTCTCGCTCGTCGTGATCGAGATCGTCGAACCGTCCTGCGTCAGCGCAATGTTCTTGCCGCCGTCGACCGTCATCGTCGCCCCCGGCTTGATTGCCGTCACCGACGTGCCGCTCGCGTTGCCGCTCGTCGTCACGTTCCAGCCTTCGTTCAACGCGTTGATCGCGTCGCTGATCGTCGTCTGCTGGCCGCCTGCGATGTTGAACGTCGGCCCTGTCATCTTGCCCGTCGCCGGATCGTACGTTGCGCCACCGCCGATGAGCGATGCCGTGCTGCTGCCCAGGTTGTTCACGGTCAGGTTCGTCTGGTAGAGCTGCGAACCGTTGACCGCGTCCGTGCTCGTCGCCGACAGCTGGCCCGCCGCAACGTTCGTGAGCGTCGTCCCCGGTTTCAGCGTCACGGTGTTGATGGCACCGGTCTTCGGGTCGTCGTACTTCACCGCATCATTCCACACCGCGGTCAACTGGTTCAGGTTGACTGCATCGGTGCCGGCCGTGCCGCCCGCGACATTCTTGATCTGGCGTTCGCTGCCGGCCTTGCCGATCGACACTGCGCCGTTCGAAGCGATCGTATCGCCGCTGTACATTGCGCGTCCCGTTGCATTCGGCGAGCTGACGCTCCACGATCCGAGCACCACGCTGTCGGCGTCGCTTGCCGTCGCGCTTGCCCCCAGCGCCACCGAGCCTATACCCATGGCTCGTGTCTGGTTGTTGCCGTAGAGTGCGCCCCCCGCCACCGGACCGTTCGTCGACGCATTTCCCGCGTTGATATCCGATGCACCGATCGCGATCGAACGGTAGCCCTCCGCAGCCGCCGAATTTCCGATCGCAATACCGCCTAGTGCCGGCGCATTGGAGACATTGCCGAGCGCTACCGAGTAGCCACCGTTTGCCGCCGACTGCCTGCCGATCGCAATACTCGAGCTCCCCCCTGCCTGCGCGACCGGTCCGATCGCAACACCCGAACCATTCGTGGCCACGGCGCCGAAACCCAGCGCGACACCAACCTGCGCAGCGCGAGCACTGTCACCGATCGCAATGCTGGCCTGGGCATCAGCGCTTGCACCCATGCCCAAAGCTACCGAACAGCCAAGGTCTGCCACATAAGTCGCTCCACTCACACCTTGGTTGGCAGTGGGAATTTGAAAACGTGAGCCCTGATAGCCCGGATTTCCTCGATCGAAGAGCCTCCCGAGACAAGGCGACGGGTTGGCACTCGGCTTCGATCCAGGAGGGATCCCCAGATCGGCCGTCGCGCCCGTCTTCGAATAGAAGTTTTCGATAATCGACGCTTGATTGGCGTATCTATCAAGGGGAAACCGCACATCGAGGGGATTCTGCCCGGCGTATGCGCGTGGCACCAACACCATCGACCCGCCGATCAGAAGCATGCCCATGGCTATCCGGACAACGTACTCCCGGCAATGGATCTCCGAAAAGTCAGGTGCACCACGCCCCCCTCGCGGCACCGGCGCGGACACGGATGGAGCAGACGCCCCCTGCGCAACCGACGCGCACGCCGTCTGCTTGCCTTGCGTCTTGCCCAATTCGGACGAAACAACCCAGATCCCGAGCGCCGCGCGCCAGATCACTTTGTACATTCGGTTCATTTGCGTGTAGCAGTCTGTTTGAAGACCACGCATCAACTAACGCATGCCAAGTAATCAGGACTGCGACTTATTGTGCGTGCTCTTTTGATTTGTCGAAACGGAATGATCAGCCTTCAATCACCATCACCAGGAAATCGTGACGATCGCCATGGAATTCCGGCGATCGCCTGCTCGTATCACACGAGCAATGGCCCATACCGGTTTTGCGTCGGTCATCCGGGTGAGCTGTGACGAATTGTGCGGGCCGCTCGGTGGCTCGTACATCGGACTTGGACTAGATAACTTAATACATTGCAAGCTGTGCGAAATTGATTCGTAAACGGCCGCACACTGTCGTCCATTCGCAATCAAAGCGCCGTCAGCCCGACTTCCATGCCGAATCTCAACAGTTCGATATCGCTGCAAAGCCGTAGCTTGCGCATCGCCGTGCCCTTCTGCGTGCTGATGGTTTTCTTGCTTCGTCCTACTCGCGCCGCGATTTCATCGATCCCGATCCCGGATACGAACATCCGCACAACCTCCGCCTCTCGAGCGGTCAGCATGTTCAATCCGTTCCTGCCCGCCTTCAGGCCTTGCACAAGCGCCAGAATGCGCGGCGACAAATAGGGTTCGTGCGCATGTGCACGAACAATCGCGCAAAGCAGATGATCGAGATCGTCCGCCTTGCTGACGATGCACTGCACGCCTTGCGTCAGCAACGCGTGCATCACGCCCGCGTTGTCCGATTGCGTGAGCACGACGATCCTCGTTGCCGGGCGACGCCGGTAAACGCCTTCGAGGCTGACGCCGCCGCCGTCGTTCCTTCCAAGCAGCGTCAGCTCGCACACCAATATGTCGAAATGGTTCTGATCCAGGTGCCTCACCAGATCCTCCGCGCAACGCGCTTCAACGACGTCACCGACGACCGGGTCGGCCTGCAGCGCAAGACGTACGCCCGCGCAAACGGCCGCGTGCGCGTCCGCAACCAGCACGCGCAGATTGATGAACTTGTTCATGAATTCAATGCAGGTTATTGCTCCGCCGCATCGCCGACATCGCCGCTCCCCCGGGGTGGCGGGGGGAACGTCGCCCACGCGGGCCAACGCAATCGTCACGCCGGCGCGCGTCATGGTTTCCCGGAGTCGGCATTCTTCGGCATTTCCACACAATCTTTAAGAGCCAAAACCGGCTCAATTCGAGGCGTCAATGGTTGCAAGGCACGTGTCCCGGCATGCATCGCCGACCTTGGTCGAAATCGACGTGCATCGGCATCTGGACGAGCCCATCGCTCGCCAGATCGTGCGGCAACTGCGGGGATTGATCGACAGTGGCAGGTTGCAGTCGGACGCCCGCCTGCCGGCAAGCCGCGACCTGGCCGCGCAATTGGGCGTGACGCGCAACTGCGTGGTCAACGCGTATGACGAGTTGATCGCGGTCGGCCTGCTCGAAGGGCGTGGCCGCCACGGCACGTTCGTCCGCTCGGGCGCATCGGACGGCAGCGTGCGTCCCGCCCCGCGTACCCCGCTTCCCGCGGTACTCGAACGCCTGCAGGCGCCCACACCGGCCGACGAAACCGGGGGCGCAGCGTCGCTAGACTGGCGGCCCGAAAGCGCACATGCTCATGCGCTGCCGCTCGACGTCTGGCGCAACGCATGCCGGGAGGCAGGCCGGCATCTTCCACCGCAGGACTACGGCGATCCACGAGGCGAACGCGGCCTGCGCCGTGGCATCGCACGATGGTTGCGTACGCATCGGTCTGTCGAGGTCGATCCTGATCACGTTGTCGTCACGCACGGCGTCGGTAACGATCTCCAACTGGTCTCGCAGGCATTGCTGAACGGCGGAGATCTGTGCGTGATCGAAGATCCGGGATACCAGAGGGCGATGACCGCGTTCACGCGGGCCGGCGCGACGGTCAGGCCGGTGCCCGTCGACCGTGACGGCTTGCTCGTCGAGCATGTCGTCGTCGACGGAGCCGTGCCGCAGATGGTGCACATCACGCCCGCGCATCAGTATCCGCTTGGCGGGCGCCTGCCGCGATCGCGCCGTGAAGCGCTGATCGAACTGGCCCGACAGCACGGCATCCTGATCGTCGAGCACGAGTACGACAGTGAATTCCAGCACGAAGGCACCCGGCTACCGCCGATCTTCGCGAGCGCGCCCGATACCACGATGCTGATCGGCACGTTTTCCAGGGTGGTCGGCCCGTCGTTGCGGCTCGGCTTCATCGTGGCGCCCTCGGCGGTTGCCGAGGCGCTCGCCGCATTCGTTGATCGCGAATGCAAGCACGTGTCGCTGCCCGCGCAGCGGGTCGCCGAGTTCCTGCTCGCATCGGGCCAGCTCGACCGCCATCTGCGGCGCATGCAGCGGCACTATGCTGCGATGCGCAACACCCTGCTCGCCCGGCTCGCGGTGCATGCCGACCGCATCGACCTGCATGGCGACCGCGTCGGGCTGCACGTGTGGATCGCCGGCCGCGATCCTGCGTTCGATCGCGCCCTGCGGGCCGCGCTGAAGTCGCGCGGCATCCGCTTCAACGAAGTCGCTCGCTTCTCCGCGCTGAACGACGATATCCCCGGATTCGTGTTCGGGTACGGGTACTTGACGCCTGCAATGCTGGAGCGCTCGCTCGACGAAATCGACGATTGCATTCGGGCGCTGACTGGCGGAGCCTCATGATCATGATGGCTCCGCGCGCACCGGGATGAACTACGCGCGATGTTGCGCTCCGCGTGCTATCAGCAACGTTACCGTAGTGCCTTGCTCAATCCGCCTGCGTTTTCATCCGCATCACTGTCGTCCGCCTGCCGCCCGAGGAAATCCCGCACGAACTGCGCGGCAATCCGCCCCGACCGCGCACCGCGTTCCAGCGCCCACTGCAGTGCCGGTTCGCGCGCCGCACGAATCTGCTCCGCATCGAACCCGGCCTCACCGAGCCGGCTTTCGACAACAGCCAGATACGCGTCCTGCGTGAACCCGTAGAACGTCACCCAGATCCCGAAGCGCTCGGACAACGAGATCTTCTCCTCCACCGCGTCACCCGGATGCAGCTCGCCGTTCTCCGCACGCGACACATTCGCGTTGTCGCTCGCCTGCTCGGGCATCAGGTGGCGACGATTCGACGTCGCGTACACGAGCACGTTCGACAGGTCGCTCGCGACCGAGCCGTCGAGCACCGTCTTCAGTTCCTTGTAACCGGTCTCGCCCGCCTCGAACGACAGGTCGTCGCAGAACACGATGTATCGTTCGGGCCGCGCACGTACCATTTCGACGATCGCCGGCAGGTCGCTCAACCGTTCCTTGCCGACCTCGATCAGCCGCAGCCCGTGCGGCGCGAACGCGTGCAGGCACGCCTTCACGATCGACGACTTCCCGGTGCCACGCGCACCGGTCAACAGCACGTGATTCGCCGCGAACCCGCGCACGAATTGCCGCGTGTTCCGTTCGACGATCGCCACCTGTCTCTCGACGTTGCGCAGCGCATCGAACGCGATGAGCGCGGGTGCCGCGACCGGTTCGAGCGGTGCTGTCCGTGGCCCGCCGTCGAAGCCGCGCCAGCGGAATGCAACGCCCGCGTCGAAATCGACGTGCGCCGGCTGACCGGTGCCCGCCAGCGCTTCGAGCGCGGTCGCGATCCGTTCGAGCTGGTGCGCGAGCGCCGGTGCATCGACGGATGCGCGAGCGTCCGGCAGCGCGGCCATCAGGTACTGCATATCGCGATCGCCGCTCATTGCCGCACTCCTTGCGATGCGCTCGCCTGGAACGGAAACCGCTGCGCGATCGCGACGCCGACGAGCGCCACGCCGCCGCCGATCAGGTGATACAGGCGCAGCGATTCACCGAGCAGCACGATCGCGCCGCCGGCCGTCATCACCGGCAGCAGGTTCATGAACATCGCGCAACGGCTCGGGCCGAGCAGCCGCACGCCCTGCATCCACAAATACGGCAGCACCACCGACGCCAGCACGCCGGCATACAGGATCAGCGGCACGCTCGCACGCGTCGGCCACGCCGCCTGCGCGGGCAATCGCAGCAGCATCGGCACCATGAAAACGAGCGCGGCGAGCGCCTGCACGTAGGTCGACTGCCATGCCGGCAGCGCACCGATGCGCCAGCGCTTGAGCAACACGCCGTACAACGCATACGCAGCCGACGCGGCCAGCATCAGCAGGTCGCCCTCATGCACGCCGCGCGCGGCGATCGTCGTCGGGTGCCCCTCGGCGATCAGGTAGACCACGCCCGCGAGCGACAGCACCCCGCCGCCGACCATGCCTGCGCCCGGCGGATCGCCGAGCAGCAGCGAGCTGAGCAGCATCGTCATCAGCGGCACGAGCGCCGTGATGATCGCCATGTTGGTCGCGCTGGTCGTTTTCGCGGCCTCGTAGGACAGGCTCTGGAACAGCGCCATCGCGAGAAAGCCGAGCACCGCGAGCTTCGGCAGGTGCGCGACCAGCGCCGCGCGATTGCGCCACGCGGGGCGCAGCGTGAACACGCTCATCAGCGCGACGGCGAGCACCAGCCGGTAGAAGGTGATCGCCGACGGGTCGATCGTCGACGCCGACAGCTTCGACACGACCACGTTGCCGGCCCACAGCGCGATCGCGCAGAAAGGAAACAGAAAAGGGGACTTGTTCATCGCAATTGACGGATTAATATCCTGACAGGGATCTGGCGTGGATGGGAACGCCATCGTGCCCGCCCGCCCAACTGCCTGTCTCACGCCAAAATGTCACGACTTGTCGCGAATCGGACACTCGAGTCCACCCCGCCCGGCGCACACCTGCGCTACGAATCGACGCCGATGCCCGTGTCGGCGATGGCGGCGACGTACGCGCACGGCACGTCGATCGCGCCGCACCGGCATCGCCGCGCGCAGCTGCTCTATGCGATCGAGGGCGTGATGCACGTGCAGTCCGAAGGCGCGTCGTGGGTCGTGCCGCCGACGCGCGGCGTGTGGCTCGAAGCCGGTCTCGACCACACGGTGCAGATGAGCGGCGACGTGCAGATGCGCACCGTGTTCGTCGAGCCGGGCGCGGTCGAGCACCTGCCCGCACGGAGCTGCGTCGTGGAAGTGCATCCGCTGCTGCGCGAGCTGATCCTCGCCGCGGTCGACGTGCCGCTCGACTATGCGCCGGGCTCGCGCCACGATCACCTGATGCACCTGCTGCTCGACGAGGTGACGGTCGCGCCGCTGCTGCCGCTGTACCTGCCGTGGCCACACGACCCGCGCCTGCGCACGATCTGCGACGCGCTCGTCGCCGCGCCCGACGACCTGCGCACGATCGCCGAATGGGCCGACCTGCTCGGGCTGTCGGTTCGCACGCTCCATCGCGCGTTCCGGCGCGAGACGGGGCTCAGCTTTCGCCGCTGGCGCGAACAGGCGCGGCTGCTGCTCGCGCTCAAGCGTCTCGCGCACGGCGAGAAGGTGCTGACCGTCGCGATGGATCACGGCTACAGCAGCCAGAGTGCGTTCTCCGCGATGTTCAAGCGGCATTTCGGCGTGTCGCCGTCGGCGTTTTATGCATAGACACGGGCGCCGTGAGCGATAGAATCGCGCTCATGAACACGACCAGCCCGCACCGTTTGTCTGCATCGACGCACGAATCCCGTACCGTGAATACGCACACGTGGGAACACGCGCCGATCGTCGATACCTGTATTGTTCAGGCCGGCTACGGCCATCTGCTCGTGTTGACGGCGGACGGCTCGCTGCACGGCGTCGATCTCGATACGGGGCGCCCCACGACGCTGTGTTCGGTGTCGTTACCGCCGCTCCCGCCTGCCACGGGGCACACCGCGTTCGGCACGCCCGCTTATCGCCTGCACGCTGCGCCTGACGGCCGGTACGCGGCGATCGTGACCGACTACGGGCGGCACGGCCTTGTCGTCGACCTCGCCACCGGCGCACCGACGATGCAGCTCGACGGCGGCGACTACTACCCGCATACCGTGCCGTTCAGTGCGTGCTTCCTCCGTCATCGCGATCGCACGATCTTCGTGCATCGCACCGCCTGGAACCGGCTCGATGCGGCCGACCCGGCCACCGGTGCATCGCTGACTGCGCGCGACATCGCGCCGTACACCAACGACGACCGGCCCGCGCATTTCCTCGACTACTTCCACGGCCGGCTCGTGCCGAGCCCCGACGGCAGCCGGCTGTTCGATGACGGCTGGGTCTGGCATCCCGTTTCGATCCCGCGCGCGTGGTCGGTCGCCGCGTGGCTCGACGCCAACCCCTTCGAAAGCGAAGACGGCGCATCGGTCGTCGACCTGACCCAGCGCGACGACTGGGACACGCCCGCCTGCTGGATCGACAACCGGCATATCGCGTACTGGGGGCTCGCCGACTGGGACGAGGACGAATTCGCCGAAACCGGGCAGGACGCCGGCGTACGCATCCTGGATGTGACCGTAGCCCTGCAATCGAACGACCGGCGCATCCCGATGGCGACCGAACCCGACCGGATCGGCGGCCTGTTCAGCGATGGCGCGTCGTTATATGTGGCGACGCCCGCCGGCACGACGATCTGGCGCATCGCCTCGGGTGCGCCGCTCGGGGCCCTTCCGGGCTTCGTTGCCCGGCGGCACGATCCGGTGCGCGGTTCGCTGATCGCATTCGATGCCGGCACCATCGCCGAATACCGGTTGCCCGGGCAGGCCGCGCACACCGCATGACGCGCGCCGTTACCGCGCGGCAATCCCCGCGATGAAAAACACGCACGCGGCTGCCGACGCCACCGTGCGCACGTGATTCCACATCGTCCAGTCGTGCACGTAGCGCGTCCACAGCGCCGCGCCGTGCGCGGTCGACGGATCGGCCGCGGCAAGCGCATCGTTGAGCGGCACGTTGACGGCCATCGTCACCGCGAACATCCCGAACACGTACAACGCGCCGCCAGCGACCGCCGCCATCGCGCCCGGCTGGTTACGATCGAGCAGCGCGATCACGACCAGTGCAAGCGCCATCAGCGTCGTGACGAGGAACAGCGGCATGAACGGCGAACGCACGATGTCGACGTTGATCGCGTTCATCGCGGCCACGCCGGCATGCGGCGCGATCCGTCCGAGCGACGTCATCACGAACGTCGAGAACGCGAAATACACGCCGGCCATCAGCCCGCAGCCGATGGCCGAGCCCCACAGCAATGCGGCGGTCACGAACGCGATCATGATCGTGCACTCCACACGCCGGTCGCGGCCGTCGCGCGCGCATAGTCGGCGAAATCGCGTGCCGGCCGCCCGAGCGTCTCTTCGATGCCGTACGTCACCGCGCTGTTGCGCCCGTCGAGCACCACGCCGAACAGATCGTCGAGCAGCGCGACGACCGGCTCCGGCACCCCGACCTCGCGCAATCCGGCAACGAACGCATCGGCCGGAATCTCGCGATAGACGACCGGCCGCCCAGCGGCCCGCGCGATTTCGCCGACCGCTTCGGCAAACGTCAGCGCGCGCGGGCCCGTGACCTCGATCACGCGGTTCGCGAAACGGGCATCGGTGAGTGCGGCCACCGCCACGTCCGCGATGTCGTCCGCATCGACGAACGGCTCGCGCACCGAGCCGGCCGGCAACGCGACTTCGCCGGCCAGTACGCCGTCGATCAGGTAGCCCTCGGAAAAGTTCTGGTTGAACCAGCTCGCGCGCACCACGCCCCAGCCGACACCCGACGCCTGCAACGCGGCCTCGGCAGCCTGCGCGCGGGGCTCGCCGCGCCCGGACAGCAGCACCACGCGCTCGACGCCGCTTTCCCGCGCAAGCCGCGCGAATGCGGCGATCGCGTCCACCGCGCCTTCGACGGCAAGGTCCGGCTGGTAAGTCACGTACGCGGCTGATACGCCTTCCAGCGCGGCGGGCCACGTCTCGGGCGCCGCCCAGTCGAAGCGGACGGCCGACGTGCGCGACACGGGCCGGGTCGCCATGCCGCGCGCGCGCAGCCGTGCATCGACGCGGGCGCCCGTCTTGCCCGAACCGCCGACGATGAGGATGGGAAGTGCCGACATGACCGTCTCCTTTGACTAAAATGCGAGAATATCTCGCGTTTGAAAAACACGATAGACTCTCGCATTAGCAACGTCAAGTTTTTCCGGAGGCGGCATGGGCCGACAAAAATCGGGGCAGAACGACGAGCCGGAAGCGGCGGCAGCGGCAGCGGACGCGCCGGCGCGCGCGCGGCTGGTGCCAACGCAGCAGCGCAGCCGCGAGCGATTCGAGCGCATCCTCGCGTGCGCGTCGGAAGTGATGGTCGAGAAAGGCTGCGACGCGTTCCGGATGAGCGACATCGTCGAACGCACGGGCATCTCGTTCGGTTCGCTGTATCAGTACTTTCCGGACAAGGCGGCCGTGATCGGCACGCTGGCCGAGCGCTACAACGAGGCCGGGCACGACTGCGTGCGGCGCGACCTAGCCGCGATGAAGACGCTCGACGACCTGCACGCCACGCTCGCCCGCATCACGGACAGCTACTACCGGATGTTCGTCGATGAGCCGCTGATGCGCGACATCTGGCGGGCCACGCAGGCCGACCGCGCGCTGCAGGCGCTCGACCGGGCGGACGGCGAGTTTCTGGCGGGGATGTTCGCGGATGCGCTGGGAGAAGTGGCGCCCGGCACCCCGCACGCGCAACGGAGCGCATTCGCCGAGCTGATGATGGTCCAGATCGCGGCGGCCGTGCGCCATGCGATCACGCTGCCGCCAAAGGCAGCGAGGCAGATCCTTGCGATGTTCAAGCGGGGACTACCGCGGGATCTGTCGGTGCTGGACGCGTAGTCGTGTCAAGCAAAGTACGCGGCCGGCACCGACTTCGCACCGCGCCTGCCGGATACGGAACCGGTCGCCCATCGACGCATCGCACGACATCCGCCGACGGCAAACAAGCCTGACGTTCGTCACGGCATGACTGGCGGATGGTAGCTGAGCGTGCTCGCGAGGGCCCAGAGCATGAAAATCACCAGCGGAAGATGCACCATCAGCTGCGTGAACGTGAACCCCACGATGTCGCGGGCACGCAGCCCGAGCACACCAAGGAGCGGCAGCATCCAGAACGGATTGACCAGGTTCGGCAATGCCTCGGCCGCGTTGTAGACCGTCACCGCCCAGCCCAGATGGACGTGCAGCAGTTTTGCCGCTTCGATCACGTAGGGCGCTTCGATGATCCACTTGCCACCGCCGGACGGAACGAAGAATCCGAGTACGGCCGAGTACATACCCATCACCGCGGGAAACGATGATTGCGAGGACAGCGCGACGAAGAAATGCGCGAGATGATCGGAGAGCGGCAGTCCGGCAGGCGCCGACGCCTTGGTCAGGATGTAGGCGATTCCGCCGTACAACGGAAACTGGATCAGCACACCTGCGACCGATGGCACGGAGCGCGCGACGGCATTGAGGAATCGCCTCGGCCGCCAGTTCAGCAGCATGCCCAGCATCAGGAACAGGAAGTTGTACGTGTTCAGATTCGAAATCGCGATCATCGGATTTTTCGTCGTGAACGTGTGCGCAACCCAGATCGACCCGATCGCCACGATCGCGAGGGTGATGAGCGGGCTGTACTCGAGCCAGTCTCCCGGGCGAGTCGGGCGCGGGATCGTCGCGTGGGCCTCGTCGAGATGAATCCCGAGTTCCGCCGCAGTCTTTGCACGCGTGCCGCCGGGCGCGGACAGCCAGGCAACCAGTAGCGAAACGGCCGTCAGCACGGCAGCCATCAACATCGACTGCGGAAGAAAGATGGTTTCCGCGAAGGGAATGACGCCGGAGATGGCGAGCAGCGTCTTGGGCAGGCTCTCCGGATTCGCCTGCAGTTGCGATGCGGACGAGCTCAATCCCAGTGCCCATGTCGCCCCCATGCCGAGATAAGCGGCCGCGCCCGCTGCCCGGTAGTCCATGTGCAGATCGGCGCGACGCGCCAGTGCCCGAACCAGAAGGCCGCTGAAGATCAGGCTGATCGCCCAGTTGAACAACGATGCAACGATACTGACGAACGCGACGAACGTCACGGCCGCCCGTCCGGACGACGGCAAACGCGCGAGCGCGCCGATCAGTTTCGACGCGGGTGGCGATACCGCGACGACATAACCCGAAATTGCAACGATCGCCATCTGCATCGTGAACGGGATGAGGCTCCAGAAGCCGTCGCCGAACGCCACGCCGACCTGCCTGATTGGCGCGCCGATTGCAATCGCGCCCACTGCCACGATGACCACCGCGATCGCCGCGAAGATATAAGCGTCCGGGAACCACTTCTCCGACCAGCGCGCCACGCCGGCGGCCATTCGCTCGAGCGCGCCTTCACGGTCCGTCGCCGGCGCATCGACGCGCGGCACCTCCATCAGATCCTTCATCCTGGTCTCCTTGTCCATCAACACACTAGTTTGATTTTTCATAGACCTGGATGGCAGCAGCCAGGTCTTCCATCGCGGTACCGACGGCCTTGAACACCGTTCTCCGGCTGTCGTTCGGCCTGCCTTTCGCTTCGCCCTTGCACAATGCCGACAATGTCCGGTTCAAGTCGCCGATCGCCATGACACCGCGCGACAGCGGGCCCAGGAGATCACCGGATTTTTGTGGTGCTTCGTCCGTATCGACGTAAATCTCCGCATTCCGGAAACAGTCGTCGTCGGCCTCGCGCATGCGCGGCGTAAAACTGCCGATCAGGTCGAGATGCGATCCCGGTGCGAGCCATTCGCCGCGGACGATCGGCTCCGTCGCAAGCGTCGCACAACTAACGATATCAGCGCGTCTGACGCTCTTCTCGAGATCGGTAACGGGCTCCGTGTTGAAGCCAAGACCGGTCAGCCGGCCGACCAGTTCGGCCACTGCCCGGGGGTTCCTGTCCCAGACTTCGACGTCCGAAATCGGCAACTGGCTGCGATACGCGAGCGGAACCAGGCTGCCGACTCGTCCGGCGCCCAGCAGGACGAGACGCGACGCATCCGGACGGGCCAGATAGGTCGCGGCCAGTGCCGATGCAGCCGCGGTGCGGCGTGATGTGATCTCGTCCCCGTCCAGCTGCGCAAGCGGCTTTCCCGTTCGCCCGTCATAGAGCACATAAGTCGAGTGCAACCCGGGTAATCCGTGCCTCGCATTACCCGGGAAGATATTGACCGTCTTGATGCCCAGATAGCCGTTGTCTTCCCACGCGGGCATGATGAGAACCGTGCCCTCGTCTTCACCGCCGGAATTGACGGCATGCGCATGGCGAAGCGGCACGTTGCAACCCTCGACGAACGCTTGCCTCAAGCGCGATACCAGCGATTCAAAATCCAGTGCATCGCGCGTTGCCACGGCGTCAAAGTATTTCATGGTGAACATTTCCTTAGGCGGGTTCATGCATCGATGGCAACGTCGGTTGCCGGAATGGCCTGACAGGCGAGACACACATCCGGTTCATCGGGCCCGTGCCCGCTCAAATGCGCGACTTCACCCGATACGACCTTGACCGCGCAGCTCTCGCACTGTCCGACACGGCAACCGCTCGGCAGGACGACCCCGAGCGACTCCGCGAACGACAGCAGGCTTCCGTCGCGAGGCGTCCAGGTGGCAACGCGACGCGATCGGGTGAACTCGACGACGAATCGCTTCGACGGGTCGGGCGCCGGCCTGGACGGCGACCTGAACGCCTCCTTGAAGATGTCGAAGGGCGGAACACCACGTTCGATCAATCCCGCGGTGATCGCCTGCATCATCGGTTCCGGGCCGCACAAATAAAACCGTGCGCGCCGTTGAATCAGATCGTCACTGACTACGTCCGCCGTCAGATAGCCTTTTATCTGGTAAGCGCGCCCGAGTACCTCGTCGTGCGGCTGGTTGTAGCAGTTGACGACTTCCAGCTTCGGCAGCCGCTGCTTCAATATCTCGATGCGCTCGCGGAATGCGTGCGTCGTGCTGTTCAGGTTTGCATAGAAGAGTCTCGATTCCGGCGCCTGCGCCCCCCGATCCCGGATCGACTCCAGATAGGAGATGAATGGCGTGATGCCGATGCCGCCCGCGAACATCACGACGGGTTGCTTCGACGCCGGCGGTACGATGAAGGTGCCGGCGGGAGCGCCGAGCAGAACGGGATCTCCCACCTTGAGCGATCCATGTATGTAGGAGGACATCGCACCTTCGAACGGAACACCCTCCGCGGTTCTGCCCTTCTGGTGGCGCACCGAGATGGAGTAAGTCCGGCGATCGTCTTCGCAGGCGGCGCCCGTCAAGGAATAGGCCCGTGTCGTACCGCCGTCGCCAAGCGTCGGAACGTGCACGGTCACGTGCTGCCCGGGCAAGTAGTCCGGCAACGCCCCTCGGTCCGACGCCCGAAACGTGACGGTTCGCACGCCGCTCGCTTCCTCGTGTACGGCGGATACGACAAAATCCCGCAACCCTTTCCACGAACGGCGCGACGGATCGATCGACGGGTCCGGACGGATGCGGCAGCGGACGGAACGCAGCGGCGAGGATCCGCTCACCGGGTCGAGTCTGGCCGCCGAAACGAGCCGATTGAAGTTGCTGCTGTTTCGACCGTCCACGGCGAGCGAATCCATGCCGATCTCGTCGCAGGCCTGCCACCAGCCGTATTCGGCCACGATCACGTCATGCGCAAGCTCCGGCACGAGGCGTGCCTTGAAGCGCGCCGCGCCGTTCGTCGTTTCGATCAGGAACCAGTCGTCATCGACGATGCCGTGTTCCGCCGCCAGATCGTCATTGAGTTCCGCTACGGGGTACGGCGCGCGACGGCGCAGGCTCGGAAGCCCGCGGTGCTGACTGTGGCAGTAGTACCCGTTCTTCATCGAGGTCAGCGTGCAGGGGAATCGGCGGCGATCGTTCGCCTCCCCGCCCTGTCCATGCTGCGGCGGCACATATCGGGGAACCGGCGGGTAGCCGTGACGATGCAACTTCTCGGAATACAGTTCGACCCGCAACGTCTCCGTGTTGAAACCGCGTGCGCCGTCGGGTGTCGACGACGCGTATCGACGCTCGCATTGGGTCAACGGCCTGGATATGCCCTCCGGATGCGCGCGCAGCGACGCGACGTCCAGCCCGAGCGGTTCGAGCACATGATTCCACCCCGCCTCGATACTGCCGCCGAAGAACCGGTCCTTCATGCCGAGCCGAACGGCCAGATCGAAGACGATGTCGTAGTCGGCGCGGCTTTCCCCTCTCGGCGGCACCATGCGCTGTCTCAACTGGACGAGTTCGACCGCACGCTCGTTGATCTCGAAACCGAGCCGCAAGCCTTCCCGCTCCCACGGTGTGTTCACGGGCAGCAGGATGTCCGCGTAGCGGGACGACGGCGTCTCGAAGAGATCGCAGTGAACGTGAAAATCGAGCGCGCAAAGCGCATCGTGGGCGATGCCGCCATCCGCCTGGGACAGCACCATGTTCGTGCCGAACGCGAACAGCGCGCGTATCCGATAGGGCTCCGCGTCGAGAATGGCGCGATAGACGTCGCGTGCCGTCACCCAACCCTGGGACGGCGGACCGAGCGGTCGTTCCGCCAGGCCGAGCGCCTTCGCGCGTTGCCGCGGGTCCAGCATCGCATAGCTGCTGACCGCATTGGCCGGCTGCTTCGTCCATTCCCGATTGGAGCCGCACGTATCGAACGCGCCCGTCAACGCATACAACGTCGCAATGGATCGCTCCGTCTGCGTGGCATTGGTGTGCATCCCCACGCCGGACCACGCGTGATAGGCAATTCCCTGCCCGGGATGCAGCATTTCGGCAGCCTTCATGATGTCGGCTGCATCGACGCCGGTGATCGTGCTTGCGTGTTCCGGCGTATAGGCTGCGAGCGCACGCGAATAGAGGTCGAACGCAGGCGTGCATTCCACCTGCCTGCAACGGCCGGTCGAGTCCGTGATCCCGACGTGGCGCGTGCCGGTCATCAACAGATCGGAGAGTGCCGTACCGGCCTCCTCTTCAACCAGTTCCAGCCGATCGAGCGTCTGGTTCCAGAATGCGTACCGATTGCCCGATGCGTGCGGGTCGATATCCCGTTCACGCAGAAACCGTCCGGTATCGCCACGCACCAGCAACGGGCCGTTCGTCCATCTCCGCACGAAGGTATCGTCGACGTTGCCGATCTCGATCATCTGCCGCGCGATGGCCATCGCGAGCGCACCATCGGTTCCGGGATTGACTCGCAGCCACAGGTCCGCCTCGCGTGCGAGCGGCGTCGGCCGCGGATCGACGACGATCAGCTTCGCCCCTCGGCGGCGGCCCTTTGCAATCGCATCGGCCTGGGCCAGCCACGTATTGGCGGGATTGTTGCCCCACAGAACGATGAGATCGGCATGCTGATAATCCGCGGTCGGCATGCCGCAGCCGAACGTGAAGACATGCGCGCTGTCCTTGTGCCAGTTGCATATCTCGGTCGCGTAGCAGATGTTCGGACTTCCGAACAACCAGACGAATCGTTCGACCCAGTCGATACTGTCGCTCATGGGTGTTCCGCTCGGCGTCGTGACGCCGAACGCCACCGATTCGGCACCGTTCTCGCGCTTGAAATGCGCAAGACGCTCGGCGATCTCGGACAGGGCCTCCTCCCAGCCGATGCGCTTCCAGCCCGGATCGGCGGACCCCTTGGGCCGGGTCCGCCGCATCGGATACAACACCCGGTTCGGGCTATGCACGAGTTCAGGTGCGGCCTTCCCCTTCATGCACATCGCATGGCCGGTCGGATGCGTTTCGTCGGGCCGCACCTTGATCATCATGTCGCCACGCACGACGTTGATCGTGCCGCACCGTGACCGGCACAACGTGCAATAGCCTTTTTTCTCCTGCGTTTCCATCAGTTCGCATCGTCCGCTTCATGTTTGACTCCATGCTAAGAAGCGGAACGGGCCATGACAAATTCATCCTTTTGATGCTTTGATATATATTGAATCAATATCGCGCGACCCGATCCGGTGTACCGTTCGGACCCTCGAGGCGGCGCCTTTCCGCAACCGCCCGGATTTCTCGGAGCCTCGCCCGTGAGCACGCACATCACCCTCCGCCAGATCGAGTATTTCGTCTCCGTTGCCGACACCGGCCAGATTTCGCAGTCGGCCAACCTGTGCTCGGTATCCCAGTCGTCGATGACCATCGCGCTGAAGAATCTCGAGGACATGGTGGGCGTCACGCTGCTTCAGCGTCATTCGAGAGGGGTGCGACTGACACCGGCAGGCGAGCGATTCCTGCGTCACGTGCAACACGCGACCCTGTCGATCGATCGCGCCGTGGCGGCGGCGCAGGAAGAGCCCGAGCAGATCTCGGGGCATGTGCGTATCGGCGTGACCGAAACCATTTCGGCTTATCTGATGCCGTCGCTGATGTCGGTCATTTCCCAACGGTTCGGCAACCTGAGCGTGAGCATCGTCGAAAGCGAGCGCGAAGCGATCGAGGAAATGCTCGTCGATGACCGCCTCGATATCGCACTGCTGTTGGTGTCGAACACGGCAGAGATTCGGGAATTGAAATACGAGACGATGCTTCGCTCGCCTCGCAGGCTGTGGACCCATCCGGATCATCCGCTGCAGGAAGCGCACCGGGTCACGCTGGAGGACGTCGCGCGCGAAAACTACCTGCTCCTGGACATGGACGAGCACCTGCGAACCGTCGGCAAGTATTGGGGAAGCTACGGCATCACGCCAAACGTCTGGATGCAGAGCAAATCGATCGAGGCCGTAAGAAGCCTCGTGGCGCTCGGACAAGGCGTCACGATCCTGTCGGATCTTGTCTATCGTCCCTGGTCTCTGGAAGGAAACCGGATCAGCCGCCGCAATCTCAGTGTGACCGTACCGACGATGGATGTCGGTGCGGTATGGCGACGGGGCGGTGCAACGTCGACGCCGTGCCGCGCGCTACTGGAATTATTTCGGTCGTGGAAAAAGAGCGCGCGATAGACTCGCGCCATGCCGACGGCGGCGCGCAAATTTCTCGCGATGTTCAAGCAGATATTCCGGAATATTTACCGGCGCCTGACATCCAGGGTTTGCGCGAATCCTCGAACCGGGGCACTCCGACTTCCCGCTTGAAACAAAATATTCGTTAATACAATTACATAAATCCATACGGGCGCAATCCGAGACCCCGGCGCTCGAATCCCTGATTTTCCTTCCAGATCGACTCGATACCCCGCCGTTCCCGAGAGCGCGGGTCTTTCGCCTTTCGTGCAGGGCAATCCACTTCGTGACGCGGCGCTCGTTTCGCCTTGTTGAACTTCCCGATGCTTTATTCAGCGCTCCGGCGACCAGACTCCACCGAAGTCAACAAATCGCAAGATGGTTAACCGAAATCGGTTAATTCAATGGAATGTCGATGCAGAATGGAATCGATTTCAAAGATAATTCTCTTAATTCACTCGCATTACAGTTTACTTTCCGAGTTTTCTTCCGCTAAGCTTACGGCACGCTTTTAAATCCACAAATTATATCGATGAACTCGAAATCAGAAGCAATCCGAATTAAATCGATCGATTATTGATCGTTTTTAAAATCAAATGAGATTGAATAAATCCATAAAAACCGGCAAGCCGTCATGTGATTGACCGGGCTCTCCGTGCGTCGTCCGGCGACATGTGCCTGCCGCCCCGACCACGTCTCTTTGGCATCGCGATTCAGGTTGCGCGGGACGGGCCCGATCATAGGGCCCGGCCGGCGCCGCACCGCTATCGCGGACTTCGAACTCACACTCTTGCGAGCGCTGACAATGGACGACTTTTGCCGCGCGAACTTGCCCCCTGCCGAAGATTGGCCGGCGTTTGTCTTTGAGTTGCCGGGGCTGCAGTTTCCGCCGTTTCTCAATTGCGCCGCCGCGCTGCTGGACATCGCAGTCGATGAACGGGGCTGGGGCGATCGCGTTGCGATCAGGACCGAGTCGGGCATCACGTGGTCGTACCGCGAATTGCGCGATGCCGGCAACCGGATCGCCAACATGCTGGTGCGCGATGCGGGCCTGGTGGCCGGCAATCGGGTGCTGTTGCACGGCACCAATCACCCGATGCTGGCCGCCGCGTGGTTCGGCGTGGTCAAGGCCGGCGGCGTGGCCGTCGCGACGATGCCGAAGCTGCGCGCGGGAGAACTGTCGACCGTCATCGGCCGAGCCCGGGTCACGCACGTGATCTGCGAAGCCGGGCTGTCGGCCGAGCTCGACGCGGCGATGGCGCGCATGCAGTGGCGCGGCGACGTTCGGCGCTACGAGACGGACGACATGCATCCGCACGCGCGCTGGCTCGACGGCTATTCAGCGGCATTCGCGGCCGCCGACACGCGTGCGGACGATCCTTGCCTCATCGCGTTCACATCGGGGACGACCGGGGAACCGAAGGCCACCGTCCATTTTCATCGCGACGTGATGGCGGCCTGCCACTGCTTTCCGCAGCACGTGCTCAGGCCCACGGCCGATGACGTCTTCTGCGGGTCGCCGCCGCTTGCGTTTACGTTCGGCCTCGGCGCGCTGTTGCTGTTTCCGATCAGTGTCGGCGCGAGCGTCGTGCTGTTGCAGAAAGCGAGCCCGGAACGGCTGCTGGCCGCCGTCGACCGGCATCGGGTCAGCATCCTGTTTACGGCGCCGGCAGCCTATCGGGCCATGCTCGACCATCTCGACAGGCATGACGTGACGTCCCTGCGCAAATGCGTGTCGGCGGGCGAGGCGCTCCCGTCGTGGACGCGCGACACATGGCAGGCGCGCACCGGCCTGCACCTGATCGACGGAATCGGGTCGACCGAGATGCTGCATATCTTCGCGTCCACCGGCGACACCGTCACGAAGGACGGCGCAATCGGCAAGGCGGTGCCCGGTTACCGCCTTGCCGTCGTGGATGAGCACGGCCAATGCCTGCCGCCCTACGAAATCGGCTATCTGGCCGTGCAGGGGCCGACCGGATGCCGCTACCTGAATGACGCGCGGCAACGCGACTACGTCAAGCACGGCTGGAACCTGACGGGCGACAGCGCCTACCTCGATGAGGATGGCTACCTGTTCTATCAGGCACGCGCGGACGACATGATCATCAGCTCCGGCTACACGGTGTCTCCCGGCGAAGTGGAGCAGGCGCTGCTGCGCCATCCCGATATCGCCGAGTGCGGCGTCGTCGGGCAAATCGACGAATTGGGTGGCACGCTCATCTGCGCGCATGTAGTGCTGCGACCGGGTGTCGGCGGC
The DNA here is from genome assembly GCF_902499335.1 of Burkholderia lata. Classification (GTDB taxonomy): domain Bacteria; phylum Pseudomonadota; class Gammaproteobacteria; order Burkholderiales; family Burkholderiaceae; genus Burkholderia; species Burkholderia lata_B. Next base: position 598,854 of record NZ_CABVQK010000003.1, read on the forward strand.
TCGGACGCGTTGACGACCCAACTGCAGCAGCACGTCAAGAACGTGATCGCGCCATACAAATGTCCGCATCGCGTGACCTATCACGCCGCCAGCTTGCCACGTAACGAATCGGGCAAATTGCGTCGCGCCGTGCTCCGGCAGGCGGGTCATGGCGCGACGCGTCCCCTGAATCAAACCGTCCAGAACGAGCACGCCCTATGAAAATTCTCGGAGCCGCGGTGGCCATTCCGGACCCCGCGACCACCGCGCAATCCTGCGCCAACGATTACGCGATCAAGGCAGCCAGGCAGGCGCTGCTGCAAGCCGGTTGCCTGCCGTCGGAACTGGACCTGATCGTCAGCCTGTCGATTTCTCCCAGCCGGATGGCGGACGCACCGACGATCGCCGGGCCGCGGCTGGCGCACCCGGTGCAGCGCGACCTGCGTGCGCGACATGCGACCGTGTTCGATCTGCTCGACGCGGACTGGACGCTCGCCCTCGATCTCGCGAACAGCCATTGCAAACAGCTCGGCTATCGGCGCGCGCTCGTCGTTCGCGCGGAGGCGCTCGCGGACGTCGAACAGGTGGCCACGAGCGGCTTCGCCGACGGCGCCGGGGCGATCATCCTGACGCCTGCCGGGCAAGACCGCGATCATGCCAGCCGCTACGCGGACCTCGACGCGCCGCCGTTCGCGACGCTCGACGCCCTTCCCGCCCGGCGCGTGGACGGCATCCTGTCGCTGGCCTGCTTCGAGAGCCGGTTCGATCACGCAACCGGCCGATTCGACGCCGAACCGGCCAATGCGGCCAGCGCGGTGCGCGCGATGGTCGACGCGGTGCAGAGCCGCATCGACCGGCGCGCCACCTCGCTGTTTTGCGAATCGTGGTTGAGCGGATGGCCATCGATCGCCATCGGCGTGAGCCGCGATTTCCACGTCGATGTCGTCGCCGGTTCGACGGACATCCCGAACCCGTTCCAGTTGCCGGCGTGGCTCTCGTCCCGCGTCGCACATTCGATGTCGTTGCGTGACGATGAACGTACGGTGGTCGCCATGACGCTGGATCCGTTCAGGCCGCGCATCGCCTGCAGCACGATGGAGATCTGATAGTGCACAACGTCCGAATCGCAAGTCTCGCCTGCCGCCTGCCGGCACGCCAGGTGCCCAACGACGATCCCGTCTTCGCGGGCGTCGAGCCCATTCCGCCGGAATGGTGGCAATTCTGGGGCATCGAATCGCGCTACATGATCGATCCCGATGCCGGCGAATCCGAGCTTGCGCTGGCCGAGCGCACGGCCCGCGACGCACTCGCCCGTGCCGGCGTGGAAGCCGCCGAACTCGATCTGGTGCTGTTCAACATGACGTCGCCGTTCGTCTCGCTCGCCGACGGCCGGCGCCGTTTCGCGCCGCGCCTTGCGCGTACGCTGCGCGACCGGCTCGGTGCGACACGCGCGCTCGACGCCGATGTCGAGATGGAATGCGCGAGTTTCGTGCTGCAACTGCAGATCGCCGCCAACCTCATCAAGCAGGGACGGGTGAAGCGTGCGCTGGTGTGCTCGTCGGAGCGCATGTCGGCCGTGGTCGACTACACCAGTAAATCGTCGACGAATTTCGGCGACGGCGCGGCCGCGGCCGTGCTCGTCGCCGAGCCGGCCGATCCCGACGGTGCCGACTGGCTGGATGCCGCGTATCGCAGCGATGCAACCCACTACGACCTCGTGACGATGCAGTGGCGTAACGCCCGGGCTGCAACGGACGACGATGCGGCAGCCGACGCCGACAACCCGTTCGGCGTGTATTTCACGCTCAAGCCCGAAGCGCAGGAAGCGATCGCCCGCTTCATGCCCGTGGCCATTCCCGATATCGTCGAGCAGTTGTTGCACCGGAGCGGAACGGACATCGCCGATGTCGATGCGATGGTGTTCCATCAGCCGTCGGCGCTGCTCGTGCGCGCATGGGCCCAGCGGCTCGGGCTCAAGCCCGACCAATACGTGATTCGCGTGGCCGATTGTGCGTGCCTCGTATCGGCCGCCGTGCCGTTTGCACTGTACGAGTCGATCCGCGAAGGCGTGATCCGGCCGGGATCGTTGGTCGTGCTTGCCGGCGCAGGCGCAGGCTGGGGCTTCGGTGCGCAGTTGTGGCGCTGGGGCGAAACCGTCGTGACCGATGCGGGCGATGCCTTCCCCGCCGTGACGGAGCAGGAGGTGCAGGCATGACCGCCAGACTCGTCATCGCCGGGATGGGCCACGCGCTGCCGGACCGGATCGTCAGCAACGACGAAGTCGCCGGCATGATCGACACCAGCGACGCGTTCATTCGCGAACGAACCGGCGTCGTGGCACGACGCTATCTCGCGCCCGACCAGCATCTGGCGGATCTCGCGTGCCCGGCCGCGGAACGGGCGATGGCCGACGCCGGCGTCACGGCGCGCGACGTCGACCTGCTGATCGTCAATACGCTGTCGCCGGATCATCACGATCCGTCGCAGGCCTGCTACATCCAGCCTCGGCTCGGATTGCGGGAAATTCCGTGCTTCGATATCCGCGCGCAATGCAGCGGCGGGCTCTACGGGATCGAGATCGCGCGCCATTTCCTCGCGAGCGGCCTGTACCGCAACGTGCTGCTGATCTGCGCCGAGGCCCTGTCGCGGCGAATCGACACCAGCAATGCCGGCCGCAATCTGTCGATCCTGCTGAGCGACGGCGCCGCCGCGATGCTGCTGCAAGCGACGGACCACCCGGCGCACGGGCTGATCGACCTGACGCTCGGCGCCGACGGCACCCAGTTCGACCTGCTCAGCACCGAAGCGCCCGGCGCGCGACGCCCACGCTTCATCGACGCAGACGACCTCGCGTCCGGCCGGCACCATTTCCGGATGAAAGGCGGGCCGATGTTCGAAGACGCCACGCGGCGCATCGTCGACGCATGCCGGCAGATGCTCGACAAGCACCGGCTGACGCTGTCGGATATCGGCCTGGTCGTACCGCACCAGCCGAACCTGCGCATCCTCGATGCGGTCATCGGGCAACTCGGTCTGCCCCGCGAGCGGTGCATGATTTCCGTCGATCAGCTCGGCAACATGGCCAGTGCGGCGTTTCCGGTCGCGCTCTCCCTCGCGCGCGAGCAAGGCCGCATGCCGAGCGGGCAGCTCAACCTCCTCGTGACCTACGGCGCGGGCGCGACATGGGCCTGTGCGCTCTATCGGAGCTGAACGACATGCTGATCGCTACCCCGGGGTGGATCGAGCCGCGGCTGGCCCTCGTCGGCACGGCTGACGTGCCGCTGTACGTGATCGTCAACGACGAGGCCGCGACGTTGATCGAGGGCGGCCTGAGCGGCATGACGGAGCTCGTATGGCAGCAGCTTCACGCGCTGCTGCGCGACTTCGGCGGCATCCGGCATCTGCGCTACTGGCTGATCACCCACTCGCACTATGACCATTGCAGCCTGCTGATGACGCTCAAGTCGCGCATGCCGTGGCTCCATGTATCCGGCTCTCCCGACGCGTTCGATGCGTTCCAGAGCCCGTCGGCGTGCCGGACCATTCGTCAGCTCGACACGCATGCGTCACGGTCGTGGCAGCCCGCCGCCGGCGTCGATTTCACCGAGTTGGCCGACCTGCCGTTCTACCCGGTCAATCCGGGCACGCAGCTCGACATCGGCGCCGGGATGCAGATTCGCGCGATCGCGCTGCCGGGCCACAGCCGTTGCCAGTTCGGCTACTACTGCCCGCAGCTGGACATCGCTTTCGTGTCGGATGCGCTCGGCGAGTTTCACGGCGCCACCAGCTGGCTGCCGCTGGTCTTTCAGGACCTGTTCGCCTATCGGCACTCGCTGCACGTCATCGAGCAACTGCAGCAGCCGCGGCTCGCACTGGGACACCACGGCATCCTCACCGGCGAGCTCGCCCGATCGGCCGTTCGGCACGCACGCGCAGCCCTCGATGCGCGCGAGGCCGACGCGCGCGCGGTGCGCGGCAACGCCGCCGCCACGCACGAGCTGGCCCACCACTGGACGGCACGTTATGCGGCAAGGAGCGAACGGGTGGTGCCGCATTTCCTGCATCTCAAAAGCATGATGCACATGATCGATCTGTTCCATCGCGCCGAATAGCCTCCTTCGGATTCCCGCCGCAGCAACGCATCGGCGCCGCCCGGCGTCAGGCGGCTGCTCGCTGTTTTCATTCCTCTTCCGACGACATCATGACCACTGCGATTTTGCCGACCACGCTTAGCGAATTGCTTCAGAACCGGGCCGCCACACTCGGCGACAAGACCGCCTACGTGTTCCTGAGCGGCCCGCCCGAACAGGAACAGCCCGAATCGATGACGTTCGCGGAACTCGACGTACGCGCTCGCCGGGTCGCCGCGCTGCTGCGGCAGAACGCGATCGACATCGGCGACCGGGTCCTGCTGCTGTGCCGGCCGGGGCTCGACTATGTCGGCGCGTTCATGGGGTGCCTGTATGCGGGCGCCATCGCCGTTCCCGCCTACCCGCCGCGCAACCGGCAGCATATGGTGCGGATCGCCGGCATCGTCGAGAACGCCGGTGCGAACACGATTCTGTGTTCGGCCGAGGACCATGCGCGCTGCGCGACCTGGCTCGCCGATACCGACGCATCCGGCAGCACGCTGCTCGACGTCGGGGGCGCGCAGGTGCTGGATCCCGTGCATTCGCCCGTCAGCGTGCAGCCTTCCGAGATCGCCTTTCTGCAATACACGTCGGGAACCACCGGTAGCCCCAAGGGCGTGATGGTGTCGCACGGCAACCTGATGCATAACCTGGGGCTGATGCGCGAATGGCTCGCCTATGACGAGCAGAGCACGATCGTCAGCTGGCTGCCGCCCTACCACGACATGGGCCTGATCAGCGTGATCCTGACGTCGCTCTACGGCGGCTTCCGGAGCGTGCTGATGGCCCCGGAACGCTTCATCCAGCATCCGTACCTGTGGTTGCGTGCGATCAGCCAGTACCGTGCGGATCTGACGGGCGCGCCGGATTTCGCGTACCGGATGTGCTGCCGGCGGATCTCCGACGAACAGCTGGCGACGCTCGACCTGTCGTGCCTGCGGGTCGCCTATAACGGCGCCGAGTCCGTCCGCGCCAGCACCCTGACCGATTTTGCGCAGCGCTTCGCCGCCGCGGGTTTCGCCGCCGACGGCTTTCTGCCGTGCTACGGGCTGGCGGAGGGAACGCTGTACGTCGCCGGTCGCACGGAGCGGCATCCGATCCGGACGCTATGCGTCGACCAGGCGGCCCTCCAGCAGCAATCCGTGGTGCTGCGCGGCGAATGCGTGGGCGTGTCGCAGCAGCCGCTGGATCGTCCGGGCGAACGGGTCCTGGTCAGCGTGGGTCGCACCGACGGCGAACAACACGTGATCGTGCGCGACCTGGAGACGAACGAGCGTTGCGCCGACCGGACCATCGGCGAAATCTGCGTGGCCGGCCCGAGCGTCGCCGCCGGCTACTGGCGTCTGGACGAGCAGACGCATTCGACCTTCCGGCACAGCCTGGCGGGCCATCGGGATCAGGTGTTCATGCGCACCGGCGATCTCGGCTTCATTCTGGACGACGAGCTGTACGTCACCGGCCGCCTCAAGGACATGGTGATCCTGGCCGGCCGCAACTATTACTCGGAAGATATCGAGTACGCGCTGATCGTCGGCGTGCCGGAACTCGTGCCGAACGGTTGCGCGGCCTTCATGGACGACCAGGTCGACGCGGAGCGCCTGATCGTCGTGGCAGAAGTCGAGCGCACGCAGCGCAAGGGCAATCTCGACAGCTTCATCGACGCGATTCGCCAGGCGATCTGGAACCGCCTCGACATCGGCCCGAGCGCGATCGTGCTGGTGTCGCCCGGCAGCGTGCCGAAGACGTCGAGCGGCAAGGTGCGCCGCAGCACGTGCCGCACGCAGCTGCACGACGGCGCGCTGACGATCCTTGCGCAGTGGGACGTCGACGGCGGCGTCCAGGCGCCCGCGCCCGAGCGCCGGCAGCCCGCGCACCCGGCAGCCGTGGTCGACAAGCCGGCGGCCAACGATCGCCGGCGCGATGACAGCGCCACCGTCGACGAACTGAACGACTGGCTCAGGCACTACGCCCGCACGCGGATCGATTCCCGAACCATCGACGAGCGTCGCACTATTCCGCCGCACATCGTGCTCGATTTCGGGAACCGGGGCCTGCTCGGCATGCCGATCGACCGTTCGCATGGCGGCCTCGGCCTCGGCCAGCGCGACATGTCGCGCGTGCTGGCGCAGTTGGCCGCGATCGATTCGACCCTGGCTTTCTTCGTCACCCTGAACAACACGCTCGGGATCCTGCCGATCATGCACCATGCACAGCCGGCATTGCGCGAGGAATTGCTGCCGAGCCTCGCGAGCGGCCGGATGCTCGCGGCATTCGCGATCACGGAGCCGGCCGCGGGCTCGCATGTGCGCGCGATTGCCTCTCGCGCCCAGCGCATCGATTCCGGCGACTGGCTGGTCACGGGGAACAAGCGCTGGAGCGGCTCATCCGCATGGGCGGGGATCATCAACGTGTTCGCGAAGCAGGCCGACGGCACCGGCATGGTCGGACTGGCGGTGCGCCCCGGCACGCCGGGCGTGCGGATCGGCGCCGAGGAACTGACGATGGGCGTGCGCGGCATGATCCAGAATTCGCTGCATCTGGATCAGGCACGAATCAGCGACGCATACCGGCTCGGCGACATCGGGCAAGGGATGGCCGTCGCGCAGCACGCAATGAACATTGCGCGCCTTGGCATCGCTGCCGTCTGCGTGGGCGGCATGAAACGCTGTGCGCAGCTGATGCATCGCTACGGCGCGCGGCGCCAGGTCGGCACCGGCCTCCTGCTGGACAACCCGCTGAGCCGCCTGCGCCTGGGCGAGCTGCGGGACCGCATCGACGGGCTCAACGCGTTGGTCGAGCACCTGGCCACCGAACTGGACCTCGGCGTCGCGCTGCCTGAAGACTGCCTCCTGATTTCGAAGATTCTCGGCTCCGAGCTGCTGTCGCAATCCGCTGACGAGATGATGCAGTTCCTGGGCGGCCGGGGGTATATCGAGACCAACCTGGCGCCGCAGATCTTCCGGGACGCGCGCCTGACCCGCATCTTCGAGGGGCCGACCGAAACGCTGCTGGTTCACCTGGGTAGCCGCCTGCTCAACGGGAGCGACGATTTGCTGCGCTATCTGGAGAGTGCGCTGGGCGCCGGTGCGCTGGCCAGGGAGCTGCGCGAGCTGGGTGCACAGCTGGCGCAGGACGGGCTCGCCAATGCGTCGAAACTCGACGGCACCGCGCACGCCGCCGTCTGGGTCAATTATTGGCTCGGCACGATCGCGCAATGGGGATTGCTGCTGGCGGTGATCGAACGCGCGGCTGCGCAGCAGCGCATCGGCGACGGCACGCTGCGCTGGGCGCAGCGCCAGTACGAACTCGCGATCGAGGCGGCGCAACGGCAGGTCGGACTGCGATCTGCGTTGCCCACGACAGTGGAATTAAACGACTGGGCAGCGCGCACCGGGTTCGAGATCGGCTCGATCGAGCAGACGATCCCGGGTGCAAGCCAACTCGTCGATCCGCTGCTGGACGCCGATGCCGGCGCGCATTCGGGCTCCCGCGTGCCCGACGCGCCAGCCGGCGAAGACGCCGGTTCCACCGCAACCCCGGTCGTGAACGAACCGGCAAGCCTGCTCGATCGCCAGCAGGTGCATGCCGTCGAACAATGGCTCATCGCGTGGCTGGGCGAGCGCCTCAAGCACCGCAAGCTTCGATTGACGCGCGAGTCGACGTTCGCCGCAATCGGCTTCGACTCGATCCTCGCCGTCGAAATGACGATCGTATTGAGCGAGACCTTCAGCGTAACCGTCGATCCGTCCGCGGTCTGGGACTACCCGTCCATTCGCGCGCTGGCCGCCCATCTCGCGCCCCGGACTCACGGCGCCGCGCCGGCGGTTGCCGTCGCGCACGCCGATCCGGATGCATCTTCACCCATTGCAGCCCAACCTTCGACCCTGTGAGACCGTCCAACATGCATGCCCGATTCGACCTTGGTGATTCCACCGCCGCACTGGCCCGGCAGCTCGAACACTATCTCGGCGCCTATCCCGACGAAACACGCACCTTGCTCGGCCTGTCGGCCGGCACCACGATCGGCGTCGAGGTGCTCGACATGGAGCTGCCGGTCAAGCTCGAGCAACACACGCATGCGGCCACGCTGCGCATCGGCCGGCACGACGCTCAACGCGTGATGGCCTATACGCGCAGCTGCAACTGGGCGAACGGCATCGTGCTGGTGCCGACGCTGGCGCGCCTCGTGTTTGCCGGCGCGTTCCGCGGCCTGCGGGCCGGAGCGCCCCGCGCGATGCGCGCGTTCGCCGCGTCCCGCCAGCCCGACCCGACCCGTAACCTGGGGATTCTGTGGGGCGCCCTCAACCTGTTGAGCCTGGCCGGCTGGCTGACCCTCGATCGCGGCGACGAAGACGCCGAATATGCGCTCACCCCGGCCGGCGAATATGTCGTCGCGTGCGTCGAGCGCACCCGGCCGCTGTTCGAGCAACTGGCGAATGCCACGTCGGTGCTCCAGCATCTGCACGCCCTGTGTCATCGAACGCGCATCGCGGCCGACGAAAGCGTGCTGTATGCGCAGCTCGCGCGGATCTGTGTAGCGGGCTGGCCGGAGCTTCCGCTCCCGGCCACCGATCTGGAGCGCCAGGCGAATGGACAGCTGCGCACCGCGATGGACGGCCTGTTGCTCGGCCCGACCTGGGTCGCGCTCGATATGCCGGTGTTCGACAGGCAGCCGGATGGCCAGTACTCGCAATCGGCGCCCGGCATCCTCGGCAAGCTCGACGGTGAGCCCGACGGAGTCGTCGTCGGCGCCTGGACGCAGGCCGATCCTGTCGTGCTGCACGCGGCATGGGCGCTGATGTGCAAGTTCGGCATGGCGGAAATCGATCGGGAAAAGGTGCGCCTCACCGAGTCGGGTCGGATTCACCGGCCGATTGCCGCCCCTTACGCGGGGTTGCCCGCGTCCTATCTGCGTTCGTATGCGTTGCTCGACGAACTCCTGTTCGGCAACCCCGATCCGCTCGATATCGATAGCGACGGCCACATCGATCGCGTGATGAACGTGTATGCATCGAGCGGCGCCGGGTCAGGGCCGGCGTCGCAGGAAATCACCACAAAAATCCTGCGCGCGTTGTTCGACGACACGCCGCTGGACCGCCAACCGGCCGGCATCGCCGACATGGGCTGCGGCGACGGCAGCGCGCTGAAGCGCCTGGCGGAATACGTCATTACGTCGACGCGGCGCGGCCGGCACCTCGCGGACTATCCGCTGCTGGTGATCGGCGCGGACTACAACGAATCCGCGCGCGGCCGCGCAGCCGCCACGCTGTCTGCGCTGCGGGACGTCGCCGGCGTGCAGGTCCGCGTGATCGCCGCCGACATTTCCCAGCCCGACCGCTACGACGAAGCCGTGGCCGAAAGCGGCCTGACCGTCACGCAGCCGGACGGCAGCGTGCGCCCGGCGCGGCTGAGCGACTTGTTGCATACCTTCATGTTCCTGGTCCACAACCGCCGGCTGAGCATCCGCCGCACGGACGCCGCCGAAGCGATCCTCGAGCGCCATCTCCGCACCGTCGATCGAGCACGCCTGCGCGCGGTTGTCGATCAGCACTATGCGGGCGTCCTGACGGTATCGGATCAGGCCGAGCTGCCGATCGCGCTCGACCAGATCAAGCGTGCGTTCAAGGTGGCGTATAGCGATGCGGAAGGCCTCGTTCCCGGTTACGTGGCCGCGGCGGATCTCATCGATTTCCTGACCCGCTGGAAGCGCCACGCGAAGCATGGCTTTCTCATTGTGGAAGGGCATAGCCCGTGGGCGGAGAATCTTTGCGCACGCGCGCCGGGCGGGCCGGACACGTGGTTGCGCACCGAGCAGCTTCCGTCGGTGTTCAACTGGGGCATGCATTTCGTGTCGCGTCAATTCATGGCGCCGTTCAACGAATTCACGCTCGCGTTGACCCTGGCCGGCCTGCGCCCCGACAGCCCGATTTATGGGCGGATTCATCCGGAGGGGTTCCCGGCGCCTGATCTGCTGAGCGACTATCGTTTCTTCAGCATCGCAAACTATGTTGCCGATACCGGCACGGATCGCTAGCGCGGTGGCGTCGCGTCATGTCGACGCGACGCGGCCCTCGAACCTCCGTTCGAGGGCCGCTTCCTGCCCCTGCTTCCTGCCCTGGTGCGTCGGGCGCCACGGTGGCCGGCGTCCGATCACGCGGAGCCGGCCCGTGCCGGTCAGCGCTTCGCCGGCACCGGCGGCTCGCCCGTCGTCGTCGCGTTGCGCGCCCAGTCGGCGAACTCGGTGTCGTAGCGATTGCCGATGTACGCGACATAGTTTGCGTAGCCGTCGTAGTCGCCTACCCGGAAGCGCGACACGATCGTGTCGACGTCCGCGCGATGGCGTTCGAACATGAAGCGCGTCGCCATGTAGCCCCACCGGTACGCGCGCGCGACGTAGTCACTCGACGAGTAACGCGTGCCGAGCACGTCCGAGAACCGGTACGCGCTCGTGCGCACCGCGTCGATCGACTCCTGGTTGTCGTTCTTTCTCGACAGATACTCGGCGACGCCTTCGATCCACCACACGGTCGGCTTCGCGGTGCTCACCGAGAAGTCGCCCGCCATGTCGTAGCGGCCGTCGAGATAGTGCGTGAACTCGTGCTCGAGGTTCCACACCTTGAACTCGGGCCGCAGCCACGATGCCTCGTGCGCGATGAAGCGCGCCTGGTTGCCGGGTGCGGACGGATCGCCCTCGAGATACATGCCGCCGTTGTCGGTGCTGATGCCGTAGATCACCGACGCGTATTTTCGATAGTTCGTGTAGTCATCGAAAATGACGAGTTCGATCGTGTCGTTGCGATCGCCCGTGACCGGCTTGCGCCCGGTCTTCATCATCCGGTGGAAGTAGTCGTCCTGCCGCGCGACCGCCGTGCAGACCGACTGCAGCTGCGGCATCGTCATGTCCTGCGCGAGAATGCGCACGCCCGCGTTGCAAGCGTAGCGATTCGACAGCACCGTGTCGGCCAGCCGCTTCTTGTAGTCGCAGGTGCCGTAGTCCGCGCAGCTGCCCGGATCGCCGTAGTCGACCGCTTCCGCCGCCGCGAGCCAGAGATCGCTGTCCGCGCCCGTCATGCTCGTCGACGCGAGCATGTCCTGGATCATTTTCTTCACGCGTGGCTTCTGCGTCGGATAGCGGAGGAAGCGGAACGTTTCGCGCGCCGCGTCGGCCAGCTGATAGGCGGCGCTCGTGTTCGACAGGCTCGCGCGGTTCGCGGTGACGAAGCGGTTGAGCGTCTCCGGGAGCGTCGCGTCGCTGTCGAGCATCGGCTGCGCGCCGCTGCGCTGGTGCGCGTAGAAGAACACCGTGAGCAAGCCGGTGAAGCCGCCCGCCGCACTGCGTTGCAGCAGCGGCGCCGCCCCCTGCGGATTCGCCGCGCTCACGGTGTAGGACGCGATGCGGTTCTTCAGCGTCGGCAGATAGTACGCTTCGTCCCGCATGTTCGTGATGAGCTTCATCAGCTCGTTCGCGGTACTCGGCGCGCGCGAATTGTCGCGATAGAGCGCATCGCCCTCCAGACTTTGCTTGATATACGGGCGCAGCGACACCGCGAGATTCGGAATCGGGTTCGCAATGCCCGATACATCATATTGGTAATAAGCGGCACGCAGGTAAATCAGCAAATTGACCAGGATCAAATTGCTTGCATCGTATTTATAGATTTCCTGCACGAAACGACCCGCGACAGCGTGCACGTTTTCGGCATTGAAGATCTGTGTGGCCTGCGCTTTATCGACCGAGAACAGGCCGTAATGGCATTCGTAATCGGGAAGATTCGCGATGTAATCGGCGAGTGCCGCGCCGCGGTACTGGGTCATCACCGACATGTCGCGGCAATCGGCACCCGACGTGCTGCGCTTGCTGCGCGTGGCCGGCTGCTTGAGCTGCGAAGGCTTGGTCAGCGCCGCGCGATCCTGCTCGCTGAGCGGCAGGTTGTACTGCGCCTGCTCGGGCGACACGGGCAGATTCTGCGGCACGCGAGGCATGCGCGCCTGCTTGGGTTGCGTCGGCTGCGCCGGCTCGGTATTGGCCGACGCGGTGCCGGCCAGTCCGGCGAATACCGACCACGCGACGATGGCCGACCAGCGGCGGCTTTTTTGAAGCACCTCGTTTATTGCCACTTTATTTTCTCTCGATTGTTTTTGGGCAATCAAGATATAACATTACATATTGAAACGTCAATTTAATCGATATGAAAGAATGCGACTCTGATTAGCTTAACTATTTGACGATTAAAATCGATTTACGAAATAATTCAACCGGCCGGCACGGCCTGCCTACATCCGGTCGAGCGACAACGCGCATGCCTCACTGCCCGGCGGACAGTATTCGGCGAGCCGCTTCCGTGCGTTGTCGTAGTCGCTCCGTTGATCGGGCGTCAGGTTCTCGATCCCCTTGCGTTCATACGCTTGCGTCAGCCCGAAATACGCCCAGCCGTTGCCCTTGAAATTCATGTACAGGTTGCGATTCGGGTCGTCGCCGCCAAGCGACGCGTGGAGCGTGTCGATCGCGTTGTCGTATCGGCCGAGGTCGATCAGCAGTGCGGCGAGGGTCTGCCTGACCGGCACCATCCAGTAAGGCGGCTCGTCGTAGTTCATCGCGTCCTGTAGCCTGACCGAGTGTTCGAGCACGCGCACGCCGCCTCGCGCGTCGCCGTTCATCTGGTCGATTCGCGCGCGCGCGACCGCTTGCATGATCTGCGCGGCCTGGTGCCCCATCACTTCGTCGCGCCGCTCGTTCCTGAACGCGATCACATCCTCCTCGAGTTTCAGATACGCGCCGCGTGCGCGCTGGACATCGCGTTTGCGAACGTAGGCAAGCACCTGCGCGTAGTCCCACGAGATGCGCGCGAAGCGCCAGTCCTTTGCCGCCCCGCCCGGCGGCGGCTGCTGGATGATCTCGTCCGGCGCCTTGAAGTACGGCAGCGCCTGGTAATAGACGCCGCGATAGCGGTCGGTCCGGAACGTCACGCCCTCGCCTTCCGAACGCCGCAGCCGATCCGCGGCCCAGCTCATGTCCTCGACGTTGCCGGTCATGATCGCCGACGCCAGCGCGAAATGGATGTTGTGCCGGTAGTAGCCCCAGCGATAGCGGTCGCCGTCCGGGTGATCGATGCCGCCCGGGCGCCCCGCGTCGACCTTGCTGAAATAAGCCTCGTCGCTCGCCGTGGCGTTCCGGTTCGCTTCGAACGATTTCAGGTGGTCGCCGGTGCGGTAGTAGATGTGCGACGGCATATGGACCAGGTGGCCCGCGCCGGGCGCGAGCGCCGGCAACTTGTTCGCAAAGGGCGTCACGACATCCGGCTCCGTCGACCCCTCGCGAATATGGATGTACCAATGGACGAGCGCCATGTGATCGGCGTGATCCTTCAGCCCGTCCTCGACCGCATCGACTGCCGGTGGAATCTCCCGGTAGGCCGCGTTCCCCTGACGGTCCCAGTATTCCCACGGCTTGAGGTTCATCACCGCATCCGCATACTGGGTCTGAATGTCCGGATCGTCCGGGTAGCGGTGGGCGAGCGCAGTCATCGCGCCGGCATAGTCCTTGTTGCGCCGGGCCTGGCGTTCGAGCTCCCCGGGAATCTGCCGATGCGCTTCATAGCGCGGCAGCACCGCCTCGACCAGCGCGCGCTCCTTCGGATCCGCATCGCGGATACGCAGTGCGTCGTTGAGCATCTGCTGCGCGATCCGGCGATCCTGTTCCGGCTGATCGAGCTGATTGATGTTCACGCCCAGCGACATCGCGATCCCCCACCGGCACATCACGCAGTCGGGGTCTCGCTTGAGCGCGGCCTTGAACGCGCGGTACGATTCGCGAAAATTGAACGCGCAGTAGAAACGCAGCCCCTGATCGAAAAAGGCCTGCGTCTCCGGGTTGGCCGTCTTGATCTTTTTCGTCAGCGTCCCGATGTCGAAATCGGTCGGCGGCTCGGGATCGTTGGCCGCGATTTCCGCCAGCGAGATCGACGCCTTGCTGCCGGGCAGCGTGCTCATCATGTGCTCGCTCGCCATGCCGTGCATGTCGTGAACCGCCGCGCCATGCGCATCGCCGCCGGACGCGGACATCGCGCCAGACGCGCCCAGCGCGGCCGCCAGGCCGATCGCCGCGGACACGCAGGCTTGCCTCAATCCGTTTCGATGCTTGCCGCCGCCGCAGGAACGCGAGCGATTGCCGGTTGTGCCCATTGCATGCTCTCCCCGTATGCGATGCGCGCGCTGCATGTTCAGCACGCTGCTTTCAAGTGTTGATACGTTCGACGCAGATGCTGACTCGACCGATGTGAATCCCGACGCCGCCGGGAAGCGTGTGCCGGGACTGGATCGACACGCAGAGGCGCGCTGCCGCCGGCACGGCCGCGTGCTGCAGTCGCGCGGCGTGCGATGTGATGTCGAGGGAGTAGAACAGCCCCTCGCCCGCATCGCCCATGCTTGCCAGCCGGAGTCCGAACAAACCGACGCTGGCCAGATAGGTGTCCTGGGGATGGCTGGCCTGGGTGGCACCCGGGGTCCGCAGAAACACCTGCAACACGGCCGCATCGTGCGTACCGCGGACCTGCTCCAGCTCCAGGTAGAAACGGAACACGGATGCGTCGCCCGCGTGGACGGCTTGTTCGGACGCCAGCGCGACGATGGCCGCGTGGTCGATGCTCAGCTGGACCTCCGCGCCATCGCCTTCCACGAGGATGGGGGCGTCGCTCGATGCAATCACGCGCAGCGAGCGACGCGGGCCTGTCACGTTGGTTGGGTCAGTCATACGAGTTCATGTTTCCGAGCCTGACGTTCAGCACTGTGCCCCGTTTGACGCAGCATGCGCAACCTGGCATGCGCGATTTCGCGGCGCAGCCAGAGGCCGGCCGTGCGCGCCCCCCTGAGCCGCCATGCGGGCGCCGTCGGGGGGTCCAGCCGCTCGCAAAAAGCCAGCACCGAAACGGCGACCATCGCCGCCAGTTGCCATCCGGGCAGCAGCACCATCGCCAGCATCAGCGCCCAGCACGTGCCGATGCACCACCACCCGTGCCGCAGCCCGAGCCGAAGGGCATCGACATCGGCCTTCCGCCCGAACGGCGACAACGGACGGTGCGCATGACAGCGATTGAGGCACCGCTGCTTGAACGGCGAAACCTGCCAGACGCACGCGACGAACGCGGCCACCGCGGCCGGAACGTACGAATTCGCCGTCGCGTCTTTCACGGCCGTTCCCAGCGCCGTCATCGCCAGGCCCGGTATCACCCACGCGGCCATGAAGCCCAGCATGAACAGTGCAACGGCACGCCAGCGTCGGTTGGCAAAGGTGCTGACACGAATGTGCACGATGGCGGGCAGCGTCATCGGGCCCATCATGGCCACGATCATCAACAGCCAACCGCGGCTGGTCGACAGAATCCAGCCTGCGGCCGGCCCGATGACGGGTTGCGTCGAACTGCACAACGCATCCTCAAGCCCCTCGTGGCCCAACCCGAGCGACGACGCGACGATCGCGATCCAGGCAGCCGCGCTTGCGCCAAGCACGCCGAACCGCACGCGGGCAAGCTCACGCCGATTGAGGATCATGATGCGGCGCGCTCATTCGGGCTGCCGATAGACGCTCACGCGGCCTATCTCGATCGTGGCTTGCTCGGACAGCGCGTGTCGTGCCAACAGGGTGACGGTGAGGTTTGCGCTCGGCAGCTGGCCCTCAAGATACTGCTGGTCCAGCAATTGCGTGATGTCCAGCACGTAGGTCAAGCCGTCTCCGCCATGCCCGCCATCCGCGTCGCTGGCACGCCGCAGCCCGAACAACGCGATGGCGCCCGCCTGGTGTGCGTGCCGAACCGCCGGGCTGGCGTGATCGGCAGGCAGGTTGACGTACACGCCCAGCACCGTCGCATCCAGCGTGCCGCGCACGTTCTCCAGCTTGAGGTACACCCGATCGGGCGGAGCCGCGAGCGACGCATCCGCGAGACTCTCGATCACGCGCTGCTGGACATCGGCATCCAGTCGCACACTGATGGACCCGCTGCCGGCTCCCGAGATCTGCACGGCACCCGAGGCAGCGCCCAGCAGCTCGGCAGGCGTTTGCGTCGCCTTCGGGCTGGGCGCCTGATGCGCCGTCGCGGCCGGAAGGCCGGCGACGCCCAGCTTCTGCAGTCTCAGCACTAGCGGCGCTCCCGCGACCTGGCCAGCCACGGCGAGGTCCTCGTAGGTGTAGTCCAGGTTGGCAAGGCTGGTCATGTCCCCGGGCGTGAACTGCTTGCTTTCGCCGTTCGGCTCCGGCATCACGAAAATCCGCACGGGGCCATGAAGCCAGTCTGCGTCTTCAGGGTTGGCGTTGCCTGCCGCGTTCCACGATGCCCACATGCGGTCGATGTTGGCGTGATGCAGGTAGAAGATCGGGTCCAGTCCCGCCGTGCCGGGATCGGCCATCAGGCCGAAATCGTCTTTGCTGACCGTGCCCCCCGCGTATACATGGACCAGGTCGTGCGGATTGTGCTCCATGTTTCCGTGGGTCCTGCCATTGTGGGAAAACCACGCGTGATCCGGACCACCGTATCCCGGCCACGGGGTTGCTTGATTCGTCCCGGTAAAGAGGTCGTTGGTCTGGCAGGCTTGCGTCACGTCCTGATCGACATTCTGATCGTCCGCCGCCGCCCTGGTGTTCGTCGGGATGTAGATGTCGCCGTCTCCGTCCGGACCATAACGCATCTTCACATACAGGGGATTGGCACTCCCGTCGGACAAGGTCTGCTGGGCAAAAGCCGGCGGCATCTGCGCCTCGGCGCCGTTCACGCCGCCAAAGTAGTTCCAGTAAGGCAGCGCCCAGGTTGCGGGGCCGCCCAGGCTGACGATGTCGGCACGCAACTGAGCCTCGAGCGCCAGCAGATAACCACGGTGCCACGGCAGGAAATACCAGGTGCCATGCTGGCACTGATTCCAGTACCGATTCTGGGTCGCCAGGTCGGGAAGCGGCGTGGTCGGCACGCTCGGCGGGCTCTGGATCTCGCTCCACCTCGGGTAGAGACCCGGTGGGATCTTCCCGGTCGTTGCGGGCGTGAGGTACTCGCCATGCATGGCCGCGTAGAACCACCAGCTGGACGTGTCGTTCAGCGCGCGCCCCATCATCTTTGCGACGCCCTTCGCGTACCAGAGGAGATCCTGATTGTTGAAATCGCCACCGGCATTCCAGGCATTGTTGCGAATATATTTGGTCATTTTATGGCCTCCTTAGTACTTTTCCGATTCAGCCCCGAGCTGAGAACGTAGACGCAGGTGTCGTCCGATTGCTTTCTCTTTATCGACCCAATCGTCGCCCGCCGCGCATGAACGGCTTCGTGATACGCGCAGGGATCTCCCCATCCGTGAAATCCCTCGCGGACGGAATCCGAAGTCTAGGACAGGCGCCAATAGCTTTTATTCAGACAAGTACGCATTGAAATTCGCATTTATTTTTCTATAAATTCAGCGTCGATTTTGTGATCGCAGTTCGACTCGAATGGGCAAGCGGTCGATATTTTTCATTTTCCCGACAGCCCCCGTTTTACCCGCACGCACGTCGTCTTCTCTCAAGAAATTCACTCGAAGTGTGATTGCAAAAAGTGGCGTAATTGCTTTCAGCGTGAACCGAAACGGCATTCACGCCACCACGCGCGCGGCGCATGAATCATGCCGGGTGACGCTCCTTGACTTCGCCCACCCCGTTACCTAGAAAGATAAAGGCATTACTTCTTCAATAAATTTTACAAGGGGATCAGCATGGCTTACGTCATCATTGCCGCTCAGGATATTCGTGACATTCGCGAGCGTCTCGGTTCGAATAAATTGACCGACGACGACGTCAAATTCGTCGATCTGCTGTTGCAGCGTGCGCATCGGGCCGCAGAAATCCATGCGGCGGCGGACCGACTGACCGTCGACCGGCTTCCGATCGGTTTCGATCTCGTTAAATGAGCGTCGCGCGCAACGCGTACGACATGCCGTCGGCCGCCGCGCCGTCAGCGGCGGCATTTCGCGACGCGATCGAGGCGGTGCTGCTCGAGGAGGCGCACCGGTATCGAGCCGAAGTGCCGCGCGCCGGGCAATTGGCGGACGCGACGCTGCCGTTCGACACCGATTACTACATCGCGCACCGGATCGAGACGGTTCATCGCATCCGCCTGACGGCGCGCACCGACGCGCTCGCGTTGCTGAAGATGCTCGACGAGGATTACGACACCGCGTGCCGGTGGGGCGACTACATCGTCGAGGAGATGAAGCACGACCGCATGTTCCTGGCCGATCTCGCCACGCACGGTTACCGGAAGTCGATCATCGACGAGCGGCCGCCGCTGAAATCGACGCGTGCGCTGCTCGACTATCTCGAGGCGCAAATCCACGGCGTCGGCTCGGTGGCCGCGGTCAGCTATTCGATTTTCGTCGAGTGGAATTCGGCGCGCTTCTCCCGCGCGGCGATCGAACGGGCCGCCGCCGTGTTCGGCGAGCGACACGTGCGCGGCGCGAAAGCACACCTGCGCATCGACGAACAGGACGACCACTATGCGGAGATGGTGGAGATCGCCTACCGGCTGACCGCCGAACGCGGCGGCGCGTCCGTCGTCATTCCGTTGCTGCGCGACATCGCCAGCCTGCTTCGCGCCACCTTCGTCGAACTGCACGCGCTCACGGCCCCGTCGCCCGCCTCCGCTACGTCATGAAGGTCGCCGTCTGCGGCGGAGGCAGCATCGCGCTCACGGCGGCGGCGGTGCTCGCGGCAAGGCCTGGTTTCGAGGTCTCGGTACTGACGCGCGAACCGTCGGGCTGGTCGGACGTCGCCACGATTCATTTCGGCGATCGCCTGCGCCTGGCCGGCCCCGTCGCTGCGACAGACGACCCGGCCCGCGCGATCGGCGCGAGCGACTGGGTGTTGCTCGCGGTGCCCGCGTTCGCGCATGCCACGCTCCTCGAACACATCCGGCCGTTCCTCGCACCGCACGCGTGGGTGGGGTGCCTCGGCTGCGCGGCCGGATTCGACTGGCGCGTCGCCCGAGCGCTCGGGAGCAGCGTGCGATATTTCGGATTGCAACGCACGCCATGGGTCGCGTGCACCATCGTGCGCGGCCAGGTGGTTCACGTCACCGCGGTCCGAAGCCGCGTCGGCATCGCGGGCCATCCGGCACGCGAGCTGGCGGCGCTCGCGCCGCGTCTGTCCGACGCGTTCGGGTTCGAGCTTCGCCCGCTGAACGGCTACCTGTCCGTCACGCTCGGGTTCGACAACCCCGCCCTGCATCCGCCGCGTCTCTTCGCGCTCTACGGCAGCGGCAGACCGGTCCCGCAGTCCGTGCGCTTTTACGGCGACTGGAACGACGTGGCCAGCGCGCATCTGCTGTGCCTCGACGACGAGCTCGCGCGGATCCGAAGCGCGTTGAACGTGCCGGACGAAATCGGTGCGCGCGCCCATTTCGGCGCGAATTCGCCGGACGTCGTGACGGCGCTCATTCGCTCGATGGCGCCGCTGCGCCATATCGCCGTCCCATCCCGGGCCGATGGTTCGCCCGATACCGATGCGCGCTTCTTTCAGGAAGACTTCGCGTACGGACTGGCGATCCATCGAGAACTTGGCCGACTCGCCCGCGTGGAAACGCCGGTGCTCGACACGATGCTCGGATGGGCCGAAAGGCTGATTGAACTGCCGGCCCACGATCGCGCGGCGCCCCCTTCGCCGTGGCAGGACGCCCAATCCCTGGGGCTACTCGACGCGGCGTCCGTCGAATCGTTCTCGCGCGACGCGCGCTTGCCGATGCGCTGCGCACCGCTCTACGCCGGCGCAAGCGCCGCAATCCTGGATGGCTCGCCATGCTGACCTTTCCCGCCACGGCGGCGCTCCCGCCCGACCAGGCCGCGTGCCTGCCGAACGATGCCGATTGCTCGGCCTACGCGCAACGGGGCTGGTTCGTGAGCGATGCCATCGTTCCCGCCGCTTTGCTCGACGCGGCCGCCGAGGACATCGCGCGCTACCGGCGCGGCGATCGCGACGCGACGATTGCCGCGCAGGCGACGCAGCGCGACTGGGTCGAGGGGGCCGCGCAAGTCATCCAGATCAGCGGCTACCTGTCGTTGCAGATGCGCGCGGTGCGCGACCTCGTCGCCTACCCCGCGATCGCCGCGATCGCGGGGCGACTCGCGCGCACGAGCGAGATCCGCCTGTTCCACGACCGCCTGATCGTGAAGCCCGGCGGACTCCCGCCGGCGTCGACCGAAACCGGCTGGCATACGGATGTGGCCTATTGGGGCAACTCGAGTTCGACGGAACTGCTGACCGCGTGGATTCCGCTCGCGGATTGCAGCGCGGACGATGGGACGCTCGCCGTTGTCGAGGGCAGCCACCGTTGGCCGACGATCTCGCTGGAACGACGCTTCCTGACGCCCGACTTCGACGGACAGGTACCGGCGGCGATGGTGCCGGATGCGGTCGAGCCGGTCGTGCGCGTGTTGCCCGTCGCGCGTGGCCAGGTCGTGTTCCACCACAGCCGGGTGCTGCATCGGAGCGTGCCGAATCTCGGCAAAGCCCCACGAATCGCGCTCGCCGTCCATCTGCAGGACGCGGCGAATCGCCATCAACCGTGGATTCAGCCGAACGGCCGCCGAGCGATGCATTCGAACGAATTGCTGTGCAGGCTGACGCCGGGCGGCACGCCGGATTTTGCGGACCCACTGGTCTTTCCGGTTTTGTGGCGCGCGTAGGCACGCATAGGCGCGCACCAACGATCCGATGCGCGATGCCGCGTCACCTGAGCGTGTCGACGAGATCCGCCGCATTCGCCACGCCGAAACGCTGCGGCAGCGGCAAGCCATGCGTGTCGCGACCCAGCGCGTGGCCGTCGTCGAGCCACATTCTGCCCATCCAGCGCTGCGCCCAGCGAATGACCTCATCGAGCGCCGGTGTCGCGACGCCCACGATATCGGCGAGTGCGCGTTGCACGACGATGCCGTACGGCACGTCCTCGGCAAAGTAGTAACTGTGCACGTCGGGCATCCAGCCATCGTCGACGGCCCGCATCGGCACGGGCCGGTCGCGCAGCGCCGCGATACGCCGGATGATCTGCGTCATCTCCCGCGCATCTCGCGCGCCGTAGTGGTCGAGCAAGGACCGGCGGCCCGACAGATCGGCCGGGCACGCGCCGCCGATCGATTGCAGATCGCGCTCGCAAGCCAGATAGCGCGTCGATGCCGGCTCGTCCCAGTCTTCGTAGAACTGCGGACGCGTCGCCCAGACGCCTTCCGGTGACGCGTCGCGCCAGAGCGAGTAAAGGCGCGCGGGATGGAAGATCGGATTGGAATTGCTCAGGCAGACCGCAAGATAATGCGCGAGCGGCGTCGTCGGGATGTTGAGCAGCGCTTGCAGCCATCGCGCGGCGGACGGTGCGCAGTGGCCCGGCACGGTGGCGACGAACAGCTCGGGACGGATGCCGGATACCCAGACGACCTCGCCGTACGACACGACCTTCCGGACGTACGGCACGCGCTGCAGGCCGAGAAAGCGCTGCTCGGGACCGAGCGCAAGACGCACGGCCCATGGCAAGCCGCCGTAGCCCGGAAAGCCCGCGAGCCAGGTGTGCCGGCTCAGATACGGCGCGATCCGGCGCAACACGACTTCACGCGCGGCGTGCGGAATCGCCAGGATCACGAGGTCGGCGCCGGCGACCACCTCGGACGGGTCCTCCGAGACGGCGCGCACGGTCCCGTGCAGCTCGGCCTTGTCGAGGTAGATCAGCCGGATGCGCCGCGACCACCGCTCGGGCTGGCGCGTGAGCAACCGTACCTCGTTCGACGCGCTCGCCCCCAGCACCGCGACGAGTGCATGCGCAAGGCTTCCGCCGCCACACACGCAGATCCTGAACGGCGCGCCGCGCGCCCGGCCGGGAAAGAGTTCCGCGCTCATGGTCAGGCCGCCCGGCGAGCGAGCCACAACGGCTCGCCGAAGCCGGCGACGACGACGCGCCGGCACGAAAAGCCTCCCGTCGACAGCGCCGTCTCGATCTCGCGATCGTCGAAAAGATGCAGCACGTGACGATCGACGTGATGGCTGACACCGGCTTCGGCCGTCGCGACCAGCCAATGAAAATCGAGTATCGAGTCACGGTTCTCGCGCCTGAGCACGGCCTGCCGGCACAGCTTGAGCGCATTGCCGTCGAACGTGTCCATCCAGAGCGCACCGTCGCACGCCTGGGCGGGGGTCAGCCACGGACGCAGAACGAGCACCCCGCGCGGCGGCAACGCGCGCGCGAACGCCGCGATGGCTTCGGCAAGCTCGTCGTACGAGCGTAGATAGGCAATGGCGGAACAGAGGCAGAGGATCACGTCGACGCGTTCCGGCCAGTCGAAATCCCGGAGATCGGCCAACCGCAGCGGCGTGTCGGGCAGCTTGTCGCGCGCCACGCGCAGCATCGCCTCGCTGCGATCGAACCCGTACACCGTGTAATGCCGGCGCAGTGCCATCAGGTAATTGCCCGTGCCGCAGGCCGCTTCGAGCACGTTCGCGCCGTCGAGCACGTCCTCCGCGCGCAGCAGTGCATGCATCGCATCGACATGGCCGTCGTAATCGAACCCGGCATGCACGAGATCGTAGTACCGCGCGAAATCGCCGTAAAGGAGAGTGTCCGTCATTGCGCCTCGATGTCGATCGAATTCGAATGTGCAGCACGGCAATCGACAAGTATAGGCATCCGCTCCGCTTCGATCAGGAAATATCGTACGGCACCGCCCGACCGTTCTCCAATACTGAAAAATACCGTCGATAATTCCAATATTTAAAAACACTGTCGATAATAACAGGTGGAATATTAGATACCCGACCACTAATATCAGAATGCCCCCGCCGAAACGCGAATCCGACATCCTCGAATCGGCAAATGTGACGAGTTGATTACAGCACCAATTACATCGGGCTTCCAGGCAGAAAAAGGCAATATTTAAAAAACATAGTTGCGCGGATTTAACCGACGACTGCATGGCCTGCTGTCGCGGCTGGTTGATTTTAAATTCAATATTTATTTAAAAAATCCCGATCCACGTCATCGGGTTGAACAGCTCTGTCACGGAGACCATTTCAAAATGGACAGCTTTGTTCGCAATAGCGCCTGGCGCAGTTCCCCGTATAGAAACGCGTCCATCGGACACCCCCTCCCGAAGTAAGTCAGCCTCCCTGTCGATCGAGCACGCATTTGCGTCGCGCACCGCGCGCGTCGCGTGTCCGATGTCGATTCGGAGACGCATCGGCATCGCCCAATGACTTAGCCGTCCCCGCCGTCACACCACACGCAAAGAGGTCATCATGAGCTTCCTTCATTTCAACGCCACGACCGTGTCGCCGGTGAGCCACGCCCGGCAGCGGCGCCCGCTCGGCGCCGCGTTCTCGAACTGGATACTGGCCAACCATGGGGCCACCTACCGCGCCAGGATCGAAACGCAGCGCGCGAAGGCCGCCGAAATCCGCGCGACGCGCGGCGCTGCCGCGTACAAGCTATCGGCGAAAGCGGACGCGCCCCAGGTCGGGATCGTCGGCGGCGGTTTCGCGGGGATGTTCGCGGGGCTGATCCTGCAGTCGCTCGGCATCGAGTTCGAGCTGTTCGAATCGTCGGACCGTGTGGGCGGACGCATTCACACGTGGTACTCGAGCGACTACGATCCGAACGACGTGCAGCGCGCCGGCCTGTATGGCGAAGTCGGCGGGATGCGCCTGCCGCAGTTTTCGGCGGACATGCTGCCGGTGCAGCAGCTTGCGCTGGCGGTGAATGCGGTGCTGGCCCGCAACGGCCTGGACGACCAGAGCGTGTACTGGCGGAAGTTCTATTACAACTCGCCGCAGCAGCGGCTGCGCTACAACAACATGGCCGTACCCACGACGGCCGCCGAGTCGACGCTGGACAGCTTCAACTTCGGCGTGGCGAACGGCGGCGACGTGCCGTTGGCCTGGGTGACGCCGAAGGGCGTCGGCAACGACCAATACCTGCCGATCAACAAGGTGCTGGATCAGGTGAACGCGCCGTTCCTGAAGGCCATCAACCGGTCGTTTGCCGAGGGCTTCGACCTCCTGATGCAGTACGACCAGTATTCGATGTGGGATTACCTGACGACGCAGTTCCGCCTCGGGGATCTCGGCGAGTACTACGATCCGGCGATGGGCGCGAAGAACGACCTGTTGCCGTGGTCCGTAGCCAATTTCCTCGAGACCACCAACGTCGGCAGCGGGATGTACTCGGTGTCGTTCGTCGAGATGGTGATCGCCGTCTATGACTGGGGCGGCAGCAAGGACCCGTATCGGCCGGACGACGACGCGATCTACATGCTCACCGTGGACCAGGGGATGCAGCGCTTCCCGGACGCGTGCCGGACGGTGCTCGATCTGCAGGACGCCGTCACGGTGCAGGATGGCGTCACCGCGCAGATTCAGGTCGGCATGTTGCCGCAACCGGGCGGCCCCTACCGTTACGATCCGCCCAATCTCACGCCGGATGCCAGGCCGCCGGCATCCACCGCGCGCGATCCGGAAGGCGCGCCGCGCGGCGAGCCGTCGCGGGCCGCTTACAAGCCGCGCGTGCACCTTCAGCACGAGGTGACGAGCCTGCGCCACGACCCGAGCCTGAACGACGGCCAGGGCGGCATGCGGGTCAAGGTGCGCCGCACGCACGACGGCCGCGAGCACGAGCGGACCTATCCCTATGTCGTCACCACGCTGCCCACCGGCGCCTACCTGAACGGCCAGAAGCACGTGAACCTGCTGGAAGGGATCTCCTTCGACAAGGCGCAGGCCATCCGCGAATGCAACTACATGGCGTCGTTCAAGGCCTTCCTGACCTTCAAGCGCCAGTTCTGGGCCGACGCGGGCGAGCGCCAGGAGCAGACGGGCGGCTACGGCGCGGCGGCAACCGACCGCCCGAACCGGCAGATCATCTATCCGTCGTACGGCTATGCGGCGGACCAGGGCGTGCTGCAGGTGTATTGCTGGGCGCTCGATGCGCGCAAGCTGGGGGCGCTCGACGACCGGGAGCGCATCGCGGAATGCCTCAAGGGCATTCAATACCTGTACCCCGAAGTCAATATCGACGAGTGCTTCGCGGGCTACGAGGACGGCGTGACGACCAAGACCTGGTTCTGGGACGAGCACGCGGGCGGCGGCGCGTTCGCGCTGTTCAAGCCGGGGCAGTTCAAGCAGCTCTACCCGACGCTGCTGACGCCCGAGTTCGACGGCTGCCTGAACTTCGCCGGCGAGTGCTGCTCGGTGCATCACGGCTGGATCGTCGGGGCGCTGGATTCGGCCTACAACGCCGTGCTGAACATCCTTCTGCATGCGGGCGAGGCTGAAAAGATCGAGGCCATGCAGCAGACCTGGGGCAAGTTCCTGGCGCCGGATATCGAAGGCGACCCGGCCACGGCCAACCAGATGTCGTATGCGTACACGTACAACCTGGCGGACCGCGACGCGGCATCGAAGCCGCCGGGCGGCGGCGACAGCATCTACGGCGACGCGCAATACGTGTTCGATGGCCAGGTGCCCGCGTTCGTGGCGGACTACGACACGGTGCCGCAATCGATGAAGGCCATCAACCGCGACAAGCAGGTGCTGGCGATGCTGAACACGGCCTGGGACGACAACGTCGCCTGGCGCGCGAAGCTGCCGCCCAGGCCCGTGGATAGGGAAAACGCGGTGAAGATGCTGGAGGACATCTACTACGGCAACAATTTCCAGACGATCCCCGCACCGAAATTCTGGCTGAAGAGCGACGACGAGTTCGCCCGGCAGCAGCTCGCGGGCTTCATGCCGACGTTGCTCGAGAAGGTGTCGACGGCGGACTTCGACCGGCTGGTTTCGGAAGCCGGCATTGTCGACGCGGCGCGTCTCGGCCGGCCGGGCGCGGTGCAATACGTGGCCAACTACCGGCGCTACCTGGACGCCTGCACGGTGACGCCGGTGGGCTACTACCTCGCCAAGCCGCTCGTCTTCTTCACCGTGAACCACCATCACGAGCTGATGCCGGTCGGCATCCAGCTCGAACCGGGCGGCGAGCTGTTCACGCCGGACATGCCCAATGCGGACAATGCGTGGCTGCTGGCCAAGATGCAGACCAACTGCGCGGGCCAGACGCTGCACGACGTGGGCTTTCATCAGTTGCTGACGCACCAGATCTGCGCGATGGTGTCGATCGCGCTGTTCTCGGAAGAGGTGTTCAACCCGGACACGCTGCCCCATTCCGCGGAGCCGTTCCAGCAGCACCCCGTGTTCAAGCTGCTGCGGCCGCACGTGGTGAAGACCGTGGAATTCCAGCAGACCATCTACAACCGCGCCTACGACCCGTATGCCGAGTCCTTCCCGGCGACCCGCGACGCGAACGGCGCACCCGGGGTGTACAACATCGGCTTCGTCTACGACCTGATCTTCTCGTGCGGGCGGATCGGCAACTATCAGCTGCAGGACAAGATGTACTACGACAACGATCGCTTTCGCTTCCTGGAGCAGGCCCTTCCGGCCGATACGAAGCGGCGCGGTGTCGAGCAGACGCCGTTCTCCTACGCGTACGTTCATGACGCCGGCCTTTGGTACGACGCGATCTTCCGGTTCGTCGGCAAGTTCATCGCGACCCGGTATCCGGACGGCGATCCGGCGATCGCGGCGGACATCCAGCTTCAGCGCTTCTTCGACAAACTGATTCCCGCGTTCAACTTCGTCGACAATGCGACGTTCGCCCATCGCTTCCCGGCCGAGGTCAAGACCGTCGCGGCGCTGCGCGACGTGCTCACGATGTTCATCTGGCAGTTCTCGGTGCAGCACACGGTGGTCAACGACGGCGCGTACAACCATGCGGCATTCGTGCCCAACGCATCGACGCTGATGTATCCGTTGCCGGCGGGCAAGCCGTCCTCGCGGTGGACGCCGGCCGACGTGCTGGCCTGCCTGCCGTCGCAAACGGCCACCTATCCGACCCTCGGCGGCATGAACTTCATGGACGTGCAGATCAACGCGTCGGTGACCGGCCAGGGCCCCTACCCCGAAACGGTGACGGGACGCGGCGTGCTGGAGCCCTCGATCGACTTCCTGCAGGACACCTACGGTTTCGTCGAGCCGCAGCTGCGGGACGCCGTGTTCGAGTACTACCGGGATGTCGTGAAGATCGGCGAGGCGATCGGCGCACGGCAGGCGAAGGATACGGCGAACTACCTGAACGCCCATCCGGGCGCCACCGCGATTCCCGAAACCGTGGTGTTCGACCTCATCACGCCGGCCAATGTGATGAACACGATCCAGACCTGATCGGCGCGGGTGTTGGATCGGCTAGCGGCGCCGCGAGCGCGGTGATCGAGATCGACGACGTGTTGGTCACGATGATCGCTCCAGATCGCGGCAGCCGCCCGCCATGCGATCCCGCTGCCACCGACGGCGGCGCGGCAGATCCTCGCGATGTTCAAGCGGGGTCTGCCGCGGAATCTGCCGGTGCTCGATGCGTGACGATCGGGAGGCTTTGCACGGTCAATTCAGGTTGAACAAAAGATAACCGAGCGAACCTATGCGATAGACGATGACGCCGCGTGCGGCGATCGTCCAGATTCGATTCTCGACGTTCGGTGCGCACATCCACGCGCAGCGAACCCATGCGCAAAATGGCACGATGTAAATGACGAATGCCGCAAGACGCAGCGGTACCGGAAATGTCGGCCCGAGAATCAATACCAGCAACGGAATGGACAGCAGACCGAACGGCACCCCGATCAGCCACCAGACTTTCCACAAACGTTCTTCCCCGTTCCATGCGTTCTTGAAGGTGTTTTTCATTTTTCTAGTAATCCATCCGGCACCCCGGCCACGTTCTTATAAACAAGCAAGCAGCATTGGCTGTGCGTATCGAACGCCGTCGATAAGTACGTTCAATTCTGCTGAATCGTCGCATTCTTCAGCAGACCGCCAACGATCTGCGCACTCGCCTTTTCCAGTGCAAGTGCCTCAAGCTGCCCGCGGATCGTTGCCTGGGCCTGATTGAACGACGGCACCTGAGAGGTGGCCTCACTCGTTCGGACAGTTTTCTGAGATTTTTAAGTGGAGCGGCCGAGGCAATCATGCTGCCGATTTG
>NZ_CABVQK010000004.1 GCF_902499335.1 Burkholderia lata
TAGATGTACTACGCTGTCTCAGGGTGGGTCAGATTTAGATGAAATCGGTGGGTTAAGACTCGGTGGAAATCAACACATCAGCCAATGAAGCTTGACCCCCAAGGAATGCACCATGACCACCATCGATATCACCTCGCTCACGAAGGTTGAGCGCAGCATCATCCTTTACGCGGAATCGTGCAGCGTCGAATACGGCGGCCTACTCGAAGGCATGCGAATGAACGACGCCGATCTCGTCTCCCTGGGACGGTTCGAGGACGCCGGCATTCTGTCATTCGGCCGCGTTCCCGCCGCGCTGCTGGAACCTCTGTCGCATTACGGCCGGAAGCCCACGCATTGGGTCACCTTCACGGACGAGGCCTGGCAGCTGGCGCATCTGCTGCGACGCGAACGAGCCGCACGCGGATCCGCATCCCGCAAGCAGGTAAACGAGCTGCTGGCCGAGAACCTTAGCCGAGGAAAGGCCTAGCTCTCGAATTGACGGCCGAGGACGCAGATCACTCGTCGGGACCAAGCAAAACGTCAATCGCCGCCTGCCCTGCGATCTCGGCCACGAGGTATGCCCAGCGTCGGGTAAATGGGCCATTTCGAAGCTTTATCCGATGTCCGCGCGCACCAAGGATACCGAGATTGTCGTGACCCTTTATCTGGAACGTGACGTCGTACATGTCCGGAGCAGATGAGGTCAGTTGGACATCAATTTCAAAGCCGCGGTACTGGATAGTTCGCTGCATGACGACCTCCGCTATGTGAGTCCGAGCCTAGCACGAATGCAATACAACCTTCCGACGTCCTGAGGACCACACATGATCACCACACCGATGCTGCAAAAAATCCCCGTCGTGCGTGACCAAGACGGCTATTTCATCCACCCCGATTTGCTCCACTTCTGGACGGTCATGATGGACAGCGCCGAGCACTGCACGAAGGAACAGTGGGCCGCGCTCGAGGCGCAGGCCGGCATCAAGACGTCGATCTACTACCTCGAATCCGAGCCGGCAGATCATCCGGCCGTCGTGGCGTATTGGGAACGCGGCGAAGGTGTCTCGCTCTGGAATCCCGATCCGGAGCCAGGCTGGTGGCTGATCGAGATCGGCGACAACGACGACGGCCCGTACGCCGTATATGCAACGCACGCGTGAGGAGCGCCATGACCACGACCACCGATAAGAGCCGCGCTGATGCGCTGACGCGCGAATCGATCGAAGCGGTCGCGCGCAAATACGCAGGAGCCTACTTCACCGGGCTATTGTTTCAGGACGCGGATTCGTTCGCGCGATTCTCCGACGAGCTGATCCTCGTCGCATCCCCTGTCGAGCAGCACGAAGCAGTGCCGGCCGTAGAGCTTTCGAATGTGCACGAGGTTCTGACGAGCGGCAAAGGCTTCTGGCGTACCTGCTCGGGCTGTCACGAATCCGAAGACGGGCATCCGGTCGGCGAATACCCGTACAGCGACATCCTTCAATGCGATCTCGGCGCAGGCTGCGCCGAATGCGGGGGCATCGGTGCCGTTTGGGACAACACCGATTATGACGATTTGGTCGACTTCCTCGAAAGGCGGGAAGCGGACGCCGACGCCAAGCAGCCCGAACCGCCAGTGACCGACGAGTGGGCGGCGTTCGATTACGACGATGTGGTTTCGATCTGCGACGCGCACGGCATTGGCCTGCCGGTGGACTGCATTGAAATGGTCGTCGAGATCGTGCGCCATGCCGCCCCGCCCGCGCAGGTCGCCACTCGGCAGGGGCTGACGGATGCGCTGCGTCAGGCGCGGGAGGAACTGGCCCAAGTCGAATGGGAGAACGATCCACCGGCGCGCATTACCGACCTGTTCTCGACGATCGACGCCCTTCTCGTCGCTCAGCAGCCGGAGCCGCGTGACGCGATCGAGCGTTCGAAGCGAATCCTCACCGTCGTAGACGATTACCACGAGAAACCGACGCGCGATACGCGAACTGCACTTCGAGTCGCCCTGATGTACGAGTTTCAGCGGGAGCCGCGCGCCGAGGTGACAGACGACGATAAGGTGTGTGCCGAGCGGTATCGATGCCTACGGCGCGGCCAGCGCTGGAGCGTGATCAACGGCATTGGCGACACGCTGCGCGCCGATGAACTCGATGCCGCCATCGACGCCGCCCGCGGTCACGGCTGGGATAAAAACCCCTGGGTGTGGGTTGTTGAATTCCGGACTGGACGGTGTCTTGAAACTACTCCTCCCCGAAACTCCCCTCGTCGATGAGCAAATGACAGTAGGCGTCGGAGGCGTCGAGTGCCAGGCCCTCCGAAATGAAAGTGCCAGGCACGCTCATCTGCGAAATCACGGTTTCGGTGGTGCCGTTCCAATGGCGCCGAAGAACATCTATCGTGCCGCGCCACTGGCCATCGTCGCCGAAATTTGCAGAGACTCGGTAGAAATAGCCACGATATGGCTTGAATTCGTCCAGGTCCATTGCTCCCCCCGCTCGCCGATCAATCATCGTAGCACGCGGCGGCGACTGAGATTTCGGGAAGCGGCACACTGTTTGAGGTTGACGGCGCACTTTGGCAGGCGTGCCGCGAAATTTACGACGCCACCGCTATATCCGGATCTCGTTTGGTCGCCTCAATCTCGACGTCGTAGCAGAGATAGGTGTTGCTCCTGCTCCGTCACGCGTACCGGCTCAGCCATTCTTCAGAATAATTCTTCGCGCAGGCAACAGCCTCGGCTTCAGTGCCAAACACGCCAAGATTCCGAAACGCAGCTTCCCGGCTGAATCCCAACTTCGTTACTTCGACCTAGGCGGCGTACTTGCCATCCTCCGCCACGCGCGGTTCGCAGTTCATCTCGTACCCGCGAATCACAAATTTCTTCTGCATTGATTCAACACCATTTTGAGACAGAGGGATCTGTAGCATGTCCGCATCGACCAAAATGAAACCGCTCTACCTCGATCTACCCGCTGTGGCGACCGCTCTTTCGCTGTCGGAGGCGACCGTCCAGAAACTGGTAAGAGAGAGCAAATTTCCGAAGCCTCGGCTGCTCTCCGATCGGCGAGTTGCCTGGCTGACGCGCGAGGTAGAAGCCTGGGCAGAAGCATGCCCGGAATCGGACCTCGCACCTCCTCCCAACACTGGCCACGGCAACCGGCGCCGCAAGGTCACTTGCGCAAGCCAAGACTCGACCTCTCAGTCAGCGGCGGATCAGGTCTGAGATTGCTTGGCCGTCACTTCATCAAGGGCCGTGATCGACCCACTGCGGCCGGTCATTTGAATAACTTACGGATGGCAGGTCTCAGGCGTGCAACGGTCATCGGACTTGGTTACTGGCCCGTCGTTGGCGCCCACGACGTTGCGCTACGATATTCGTCACGTACGTGGTAATTCACCACGAGTGAGGTACTATCCATCCGGCCGAAATTGGGCCTTTATCCCACGCAACGTAACCAGAGCCATGTCCCCTCGATCAAGCACGCCAGATCTCAAAGAGCGAGCCACCATCGTCTGCCGTCAAGGGCAGAAAGTTTTGCTCGTGGCGCGTACCGCGTCGCGCTGGGCACTGCCGGGCGGCACCATTAAGTCTGACGAATTTCCCGTTGATGCCGCCCATCGTGAACTCAGGGAAGAAACGGGTTTAATCGGGCTGAAATTGACCTATGTTTTCCAGTTCGGGGGATTGACGAAGCTGCACCATGTGTTCGTGGCCGACGTTCCTGTGCACGCCAAACCACAACCGGGCATGGAGATCAAGCGCTGTCGATGGTTCGGACATTTCGAGGTAACTTCGCTTCCGACCAGCGTGCCCACACTGCAGATCGTCGAGCTTCTATACAATCGTTCACGCGTAAGCGCAGAAGGTGTGTCTGCGGGCCGATAACGTCGCCATCGGACACCCCGGATTGGATGAGCCGACTGCAACGTCAATCCGAACATGTCGAGGTACCGATGAGCAGCACGTACGATTATCACGGTTACACGATTGAGGTGCGATGCGAAGTCGATACCGGCCTCGCTGATGCCTGCACCCAGATCACGAGCAACGGTCGGGGATACGTTGTGGTTGTGCAGGTTCGAATGAGCGACACGTCTGCGCTACTCTTCACGCCGGTTCGACTGGCCGGCGATCGCGGGAAGCCGTTCGCCGAAAGTCTGGAAGCGGTGCGTGCGGGGCGCGCAGCAGGCCAGATCATCGTTGATGACCTGCTGCTGAGCCTATCGATGTGTGACCGGCAATCGCGGAATTAGCGGGGTAGTGCCTGCTTCGTTCAGTGTCGCTTTTTGCGCGTCATCTCATGACCTGCGTACACGGCGAGCAAGACGCCGAACATCACGGCGCTAATGGCCAACGACTCATCGAAATTGCCGGCGCCGTTGACGAGTTTCGAGGCGATTCCGAGGCCGATTCCAGTCGCTACCATTAAGACACCGGCAATCACCCCCCAGATCGGCCCAGCCGGCACTTCTTCAGGATTCCGCATATTGCCCCCGGTACTTGGTTGTTTTCCGATCATGTCGGTAACAAAAACCGATGACAAGCCATTGCGAGAGAGTGGAACCGGCAGCACATCGAGCGTGTAGCCGGTTTCTACTCCTTGATTCATTTTTTCAGCGAACAGCGTCTCATCGTTTCACTGACCTTGAACCGGCTCGATGCGCATGTGTCCATCGACACCAGTCGTGGTGATCCAAGTTTCTGAGCAATTCCGCACGGCGATGCTCGCGGCGATAGTGGCTCGCGACAGCGAGCGCCGCGAGGGCCAGCACGAACGTCCCGACCACGATCCCAACCCATGATCCGTCCATCGTTGCCTCCGTCATTGCGTCCAGTCCTGGCGACGGCTGACTCCCACCTAGTCTGAGAGTTATGGTCGATTATCGCGCTGCCCTGCTGGCTTGGATAGACTAGGCAAGCCTTGTCGAATTGCCCAGTCTGCCTAACGAATTCGTGAGACCGCTTTCAGGACAGCGTGACCTTCGGCCGTCACCAGAATATGTCGATCTTCTGACGCCGACGGATCAAAGGCAATCAGTTGGCGCTCCAGTAACGTGAAAAGCTCTTCGCGGTCGGATTCAATCTGGTCCGGGGCGTCCCACGCCATCATCAACTTGGCGATTTCGTGCGGACTCGGCATCGTAAGCTCCTCGCATCGAATATGGATGCATGCGCAGACACATGGCGACGCCACATCGCTGTGGTACCAACAACAACGCGACCCCGGTCAATGACCGCAGCCGAAACAACGCGGTCAGCATGCTTGTTGTAACGTCCGTGCGGGCCGGTATATGCCTCGCAAGACGGTTAGCCGCGCGGAAGGCCGCGGGAATGCAATTCGACTTGCGATCCGACGATCTTCAACCATTCTGCGTGAGTGTTGGACGCAATGGCGGCAAGTTGACTGCCATACGACAGCGCAATCTTGGTGCTCGATTGCAACAGCATCGTATGGTGTGCGATGGCATGCTCCGGAGCCTTGTGCGACAGCGCTTCAGGCCAATACGACCGGCTTTCGGTAAGCGCCTGTCGAGCCGTTTGCAGGTTGAGTTGAATCATTTGCTCGCAACCGTGGAACGCCTGGTTCGCGAGCGCAAACATGGCGGCCACCGTGGCTTTGCTTGAGGCAACCAGTTGGTCCGGCGTGAAACCCGTCATTTGTACGCTCCCTTGTGCAGTTCGACGCCTGCCCGAACGACTCGGGGGCAAGGGCAAGCTGGGCAAACCCGACTCTTTCCCGTCAGAGCGCAATGTTAATTTAGCGGGAACATTCTAGCTTGATCGTATTGAATCGGGGGGGCGCCACCCTATAGGTGGATGCCCCAGTTCGGAAACGTTACCAGCCGGACCGATCAAGCAATCATGCGAAACGACATGAAACTCGGGTCGTCCGACGGCCGTAACCCAACAGTCCACTCGACGTCGGTAGGTTCCTGCACATGGCTTCGAGCGCGCTGAGGGACAACCGACGAGTTGCACCCAGCTCGTGTCAGAGCAGTGAATATTGGTCGCGATAGACAGTGCCACATTCTTCTGACCACAATGAGGCAACCAAGTTTCTTGGCCGCCAACTGCATCACGGGCGGATGCCTCTTGTAGGCAGTCACCGAACTAAAAGCGACGATAACAGTGCCGGTCAATACGTCGACGGGAGCTCTCCATGGCATACAAACATATTTCAAGTCACTTCGACGCTGAACTGCAGCATCTGTCGTCCAAATTTCTCGAGATGGGGGGCATCGTTGAGTCGCAATTGAATGATGCGATCGCGGCGCTGAACCACTTTGACTTGGAATTGATCGAGAATGTCATTGCCACAGAGCATCGTCTCAATGAGATGGAAGTCGAGATCGACGCGGAGTGCTGCAACGTGATCGCGCGACGCCAACCCGCAGCGTCCGATCTGCGTCTGCTAGTGGCAATCTCGAAGGGCATCACCAATCTCGAGCGTGCCGGCGACGAGGCGCGTAAGGTTGCGAAACGGACCCTGCGAATCACCCAAGAGGGAGCCGGCATCAAGATCAACATCGCGGAAATACTGTTGTCCGGTCAGTTGGCAGCGGCCATCCTGCGCCATGCCCTCGATGCATTCGCTCGACTCGACACTAGTGCCGCAGCGCAAATCTTGCGTGAAGACGATGCGATCGATGACCAGTACCGCGGGTTCATGCGCAAGTTGGTCACGTACATGGCTGAGGATCCTAGTGTCATCACCGCCGCGCTCGACTACCTGGCCATCGCATCGGCCATCGAACGGATTGGTGACCATGCGACGAATTTGGCGGAACTCGTCATCTATATCGTCAAGGGAACGGACGTCCGGCATTTGCCCCGCGAGCTGATCGAGCGAGAAGCCCTGCGCAAATGAAGGGCTGACAACGCGTCGAGCCGCCCAAGGGATTGAGCGTTACGCGACGGCCATGCGTGGCGCACGGTGGCCACGCGAAGGGAATGGCAGCTCACCAGCGCAGAACAGACGTCTGAATGTCTGGGCAACCGTGCAAGCGGATGACTCTGCGTGGCCGAACTGAGTCAGCTGAACATACGCTGTCTCGTCTAGTCCAGGCTTATACAGATGCCCCCATGACCGCGCGCCCCTACCCAACCACGCTTACGCCGGCCCTGGGCCACGCACTCGGCATGATGGTTTGAGAGACCGGGCAGATCAGAGCTAATACGTATCAATGCCGCGCGCCATCGACCAAGAACCAGATGCGCGCCTCCGGCACTGCCGCTACGGAACGTGAAGACGAGGCGCCACATATTGGGCACTGATAGTGCTCTTCGAACGGACTCCCATTCCGCGTAACCACTCCAACCAGCTCGAGATGTCGTGGCTCAATATCGGCAGATGCACCATGCATTGCAATGCAGGCACTGCATGGGGTATCGATCGTCACGCGTACCGGCTCAACCACTCTTCCGAAAACTTCTTCGCGTAGGCAACAGCCTCGACCTCGGTATCGAACGTGCCGAGCGCGCGGAACGCGGCCTCACGGCTGAATCCCAACTTCGTTACCTCGACCTGGGCGGCGTACTTGCCGTCCTCCGTCACGCGCGGTTCGCAGTTCATCTCGTACCCGCGCATCAAAAATTTCTTCTGCATTGATTCAACACCATTTTGAGACGGAGGAATCGTAGCATGCCCGCATCGTCCACCATGAAGCCGCTCTACCTAGACCTGCCCGCAGTCGCGACAACTCTCTCGCTGTCGGTAGCGACCGTTCAGAAACTTGTGCGCGAGAGCAAATTTCCGAAGCCGCGGCTACTCTCCGATCGGCGCGTAGCCTGGCTGACGCGCGACGTGGAAGCCTAGGCAGAAGCGTGCCGGGAATCGGACCTCGCGCCTCCGCCAAACATGGGCCACGGCAACCGACGCCGGCGCACTACTTCTTCGGATACTTCAGCGCAAGCTCGTCAAGAAACTGGCCAAGGCGCGTGAGCCATTCACGCCGCTCGCGATCGTAGTGGTGCCGGTTGTACACGCCGGCTACGCCTGGCTGAATATGGCCGAGCACCGCCTCTGCAACATCATGGGGGCATCCAAGCGCCGCGAGCATTGTGCGGGCGGTACGGCGCAGATCATGCGGCGACCAGTGAGTCACCGTCAGGCGCGGCCGACTGTGATGCGGCGCCTGTTTGCAGTAAGGCTGATGGTAGTAGATGCCATGCGAAATTACGGTCTGTTTCATCATTTCGCCAGTCGACGTTGGGAACAGAAATCCGTTCACGGCTTGTTCCTTGCGCCGTCGCACAATGGCCTCCGCTCGGCCCGTGATCGGAACCCGCAAATCCCCCGCCTTCGACCGCCAAGAGTTCTTCGTTTTTTCCTTCGGCACGGTCCACCAGAGGCCATCGCTTTCCTCAGCGATTTCGTGCGCCTCCATCGAAATGATTTCGCCGCCGCGGGCGCCCGTCCACAGATACAACGTGATCGCGTCGGAAACCGTTAGGCTCATATTCGGCAGCCAGCGGAGCAGCGTGCCAATCTCATCCTCGCTCAATACCCGCTTTTTCGTGCCCATGGCGACGCCGTCGATCGTGCGCCCCTTGCTGCGAAGCTTGCCGCGCAGGATCATTCGCCACCAGTTCGGCGTTCCGTCGGGGAGTCGGCCGGCGTCCATCGCATAGTCCCAAGCGCCGCCCAGTTCCATCCGAAGTCGCGCCGCGAGCGCTGGCGTCGCCCGGTACGAATCCAGAAACTCGAACGCCTGGGCGCGGGTGATCGACGCGGCTGGAACGCTCTCGATCGGTCCCAGCATGGCTTTGAACATTCGCCTCACCTCGACGACGCCCTTCTCCTTGCGGTTCGGCTCGAGATAGCCGCCCATGTAGTCGAAACACACCTGCTTGACGGTATAGGCGTCGACAGAGCGAGAAGCAACAACCGCGGCACGCTTCTCACGCTTTGCGGCAGCGGGATCCGCCCCAGCATCACGTTCGGATCGCTTTTGCTCCCACTCAGAGATCGCCGCAGGGAAACCCATGGCTGGCCATTCGCCGAGCTTCACCTGGCGCATCCGGTCGTCGATGGGGGATTTGTATCGGTAGATCCAAGATCGGCGGCTTTCGCTCGCCTGGAAGCGAAGTCCGGGAAACCCGTCAAAGGTCATATGTTGGCCCGCAGGCAGCTTGCTCGCGGTACGTGCGTCGAATCTCATCGGCGGTCGGCGTAGGTTTTTGTTGGAGGCCGGGACCGCAGCGTAGCTTTTCGGTCTGGCGTAGGAAAATGTTACGCCAGAGTGCCAAGTTTTCGCCTATTTCGTCAAGTGCAGCCAAGGCACCTGACAAACGCAACTTTCCGCTCAAACCCTTTACCAGAAAGACTTCGAGGGGTGAGAGCCAGATGGAGCAAGGGGCTCCGCAGAGCCCCTTGTTTTCGCTACTCGTTTTCCTCGAAGTAATGCCCGAACTTCGTCTGCTTCGTGCGGATATAACGTTCGTTTTCCTCGCGCACGGGCACCGCAAGCGCCACGCGTTCGCAGACGGGAATACCGTGCTTCGCGAGCGTGTCGAACTTCGCCGGGTTGTTGCTCATCAGCCGCACCGACGTCACGCCGAGGATCCGGAGGATCGCGGCGGCCGAATCGTATTCGCGGGCGTCGTCGGGCAGGCCAAGATCGAGGTTCGCCTCGACGGTGTCGCGCCCCTGCTCCTGCAGCGCGTACGCGCGGATCTTGTTGCTCAGGCCGATCCCGCGCCCTTCATGGCCGCGCAGATACAGCAGCACGCCGCGGTCTTCGGCGGCGATATAGCGCAATGCGAGATCGAGCTGCTCGCCGCAGTCGCAGCGGTACGAGCCGAACACGTCACCGGTCAGGCATTCGGAATGCAGCCGCGTCAGCACGGACTGCTCGCCGGCGACGTCGCCCATCACGAGCGCAAGATGTTCGGCATCGCTGCCCGATACGCGGAAAGCGTACGACGTGAACGTACCGTAGCGCGTGGGCAGCGACGCGGTAGCGACGAGCGTCACGCACTCGTCGGCCTGGCCATTGCCCGGCGTGGGCGATTGGGGACGCGATGACATCATGAATTCAATCGAAACGTTCAGG
This sequence comes from Burkholderia lata, assembly GCF_902499335.1. Lineage (GTDB taxonomy): Bacteria > Pseudomonadota > Gammaproteobacteria > Burkholderiales > Burkholderiaceae > Burkholderia > Burkholderia lata_B. The sequence goes on from NZ_CABVQK010000004.1 coordinate 10,024, forward strand.
AATGTAGGAGTTGTGTGGATAGTGCGTGACGGGAGTTTACCGCTAATCTGGAATCGTCACGCGACTGCCGCCACCTGCGCGGCTATACTGGGCTCGTCGGGTGACACACATCACGCCCTGCCTGCCCAGCATCGACCTGCACACGGAGAAAGCGAATGAGCACGACTGTCGCGCAGATTCTCAAGGCCAAGCCGGATTCGGGCCGCACCATCTACACCGTCACGAAGACCGATTTCGTCTACGACGCCATCAAGCTGATGGCGGAAAAAGGCATCGGCGCGCTGCTGGTCGTGGACGGCGACGACATCGCGGGCATCGTCACCGAGCGCGACTACGCGCGCAAGGTCGTCCTGCTGGATCGCTCGTCGAAAGCCACCCGCGTCGAGGAAATCATGACCGCGAAGGTGCGCTACGTCGAACCGTCGCAATCCACCGACGAGTGCATGGCGCTGATGACCGAGCACCGGATGCGCCACCTGCCCGTCCTCGACGGCGGCAAGCTGGTCGGCCTCATCTCGATCGGTGACCTCGTCAAGAGCGTGATTGCCGATCAGCAGTTCACGATCAGCCAGCTCGAACACTATATCCACGGCACGCCCGCCGTCACGTCCGCCTGACCCGCCCCAGCAAAAAAGGCCCAAACGCGCGAGCGTCTGGGCGGAAAGCCGCCGGAATGCGGCGACGGAGGTTCTGCTCCTGCGGGCGAATGACGCGCACAACTCGCGCGCGTCTCGTCGATTAAGCGGTGCGCTCGGGCAGACCCGGGGGCGTTCTTCAGTTGCCGAAGTAGACCGAGTTCACGGGATTCGGCGCTTCCCGCGTCACGCGACGGCCGGCTTGACCGGCACCCGTCGCCACGGCACCGTAACCGCTCGTATCCGCTTGCGCGAGCATCGGCTGGTTCGGTTGAATCCGTTGTTCGGCGGCCTGGATGTTGTCCGGATACTGCGAATCGCTCGCCAGCGGCTTGTAGCCGTTCTGTTCGAGTTGCACGAGCTCGGCCTTGACCTGGTCGCGGGTCAGCCCCTGCTCGGACTGCGCAAACGATGCGATCGGGGCTGCAAGGACGGATGCGGCGATGGCTGCGTAGATGATCGACTTCATGATTTACCTCCGGAATATGTTCTCTTATGGCGTCGCCTCGGCAGGACTGTCTGAAGCGATTGAATCCAGTGTAGTTCTCGCCACCCCAAGGGGAAACCCTTAGTTTGAACATACAGCGTTGCGATTTTGACAAAAATCGCCGGCTTTTTCCGGATGACAGCGCTGCAACTTGCGTCACCTGCACAACAATCGCTGACGAAATGCCGACAGCCAAATCACATATTCCGAAGGTTGTGTTGTAGAATCGTAAGGTTTTATTCGTCAGTCGATCTTCCACCCACCATGTACGCGCTCACGCCCCTTTCGGTTTCGCCGTCCGGCCCCGCCGGCGTGCGCGCGCGCGCCGGTCATACGGCGCATCCCCTCGCTCGACGCACGGCCCAGGCGCCGCTCGCCCTTGCCCGGCGCCTGATCTGACCGCTCGGTCTCCTCCCGGAGCCAGGTCAGACAGGCTCCGGGCGATCCTCATAGGCACGCCCCGCCTGCCCCTGCCGATCATTTGGAGAACTGCCATGAAACAACGCCTTTACCAGTTGACCGAACTCGACGTTGCTCGCCTCGAGAAGCACGCCGAACACAACCCGCGCTTCCAGTCGATGCTCGATACGCTGCTCGAACGCGCCGACATCGTCCAGCCCGATGCCATCAAGGCGAACGTCGTCACGATGAACTCGCAGATCACGCTGCTCGACGAAGCAACCCAGGAACAAGCCACCTGGACGATTGTTTATCCGGACGCCGCCAATCTCGAGCTCGGCCGCCTGAACGTCTTCTCGCCCGTCGGCATGGCACTGCTGGGCACCCAGCGCGGCCAGCTGGTCAAGGTGATGCAGCCGAGCGGCGCCGAAAAGCTGATGAAGGTCGCCGCGATCGTGTTCCAGCCTGAAGCCAACGGCGAATACACGCGCTGAGCCACCTGCCGGCGGCACCGCGCCGCAACGGCGCACCACGAAAAAAGCGAGGCATGGGCCTCGCTTTTTTGCATCCGGACGACGCGAATCGTCGACATCACATCCCGCAGACGAAAAAAAGGCGCCCGAAGGCGCCTTTTTTGATGCTGCGAAGCGGGTTACCCCGCCGTCACGCTTAGAAGCGGTGACGCAGGCCAACCGTTGCTGCGGTTTGGTTGATCGACGAGCTCGACGCGGTGTCGAGGTTGCCGTTGTAGATGCCCGTGCCAACGATGTTGTTGCCCTTCGCACCACGCTGGTACACAGCTTGTGCGTAGACGTCGGTGCGCTTCGACAGAGCGTAGTCAGCTTGAACGCCGAACTGGTTCCAGTGCGAGCTGCCGTTGTTGACCTTCGCGTTCGTGTACGTGTAAGCAGCGCCCAGGCCGAGAGCCGGCGTCAGGTTGTACTTTGCGTTGACTTCGTAGTTGTCAGCGCGCAGCGTGCCAGCACCGTTAGCTTGGTTGTCGATACGCGATTGCGTCCATGCAGCGCCGACTTGTGCCGGGCCGAATGCGTAACCAGCAGCAGCGCCGTACGTACGGACGCGGCCTTGTGCGTTGATCGACGATGCGCCGTTTGCGTTCGTACCGTCACCCAGGTTCGCTTGCGAGTATGCAGCTGCGAGCTTCAGGCCTTGGAACTGGTATGCAGCACCCGCGCTGTATGCACGGTTGTTGCCGAAGTTCGTGTTGTTCGAGAACGAGTACGTGCCGCCGAATTGCAGGCCAGCGTAGTTAGCGCTCGTGTACTTGATCGAGTTGTTCAGCGCGACGTCGCCGTTCGTGCTCAGACGATCGTTGTTGATCGGGTGCGCGAAGTACGTGCCGCCCCACGAGCCCGTTGCCGTCAGCGGCGCCAGGTAGTCTTGCGTTGCGTCGTATTGCTTACCCAGCGTAACCGTGCCGTACTGGCTCGACAGGCCAACGAAAGCCTGGCGGTTGAACATGCCGCCGTTGTTGCCCAGCTTGCCGTTACCGATGTTGAAGCCGCTTTCCAACGTGAAGATTGCCTTCAGGCCGCCACCGAGGTCTTCCGAACCACGCAGGCCGAAACGGCTTTGGTCAACGCCCGAGCCCATCGACCACAGCGACTTGCCGCCGACGTTGCTTTGGTAGGTGATGCCTGCGTCCAGCACGCCGTACAGCGTGACGCTGCTTTGTGCGTGAGCGACGGTAGCAAACGATGCTGCAGCTGCTGCAACGATCAGAGTCTTGTTCATTCGTGGAGCTCCCTTCTAAAAAGAGGCAGGTCTCGCGACCTTGTTCATAAACGGTCTGCAACCGCCCGGGAGCGCCATCGATCCTGCTGGCCGCGCCCGGATAGTTGCCCGTTTGGGAACCGTGAGTTTAGGGGTGTACCCTAGGGGAGCGATCCGCAAATAAAGAAATAAGCTTTTCCAGAACTAGAAATAATGAAAGTGGGGCCGAGTTATAAGTATTTGTTTTGATGTTTGTTTTTGACTTCTTGACGGGGGCTTTTTGAAGGCATTCATCGCACCATTCTTTCATGTCATCGTCTTGACGGTTGCATAGAAACAACAAACGGATTCGGCGCGACACCCCGGAATCGGCAAATTTTACCCGAATCAGTCTCGAATTTCAGGCGCCGGGCACCTAAAACGCATCCGCCAGCCAGTAAACAGGGCGCGATGTTCGTATCGCGGGCAACACTCGTCAGCTGCAGAAGAATAGAAAGGCCGGTCTCCGCCTGCCGGCGGTTAGCCCGCCCGCCGTGACACACCGTAACAGCCTTAACCGCTCGCGTAACCCGGCCGGCCGACTGGCAGGCTAATGTAAGGCAGCCTCGAATACAGAACAGGACACGCCATGAATCGACGCTCGTTGTTACGCGCCATCGGATTGACTGCCGCCTTCGTCGGCACCGGCTGGCTGCGCGCCGCCTCTGCCCAGCCCGCGCCGCCCGTGTACCGGCCGTCCGGTCCGAACCGCGTCCCCGGCGGGCCGCCCTATGGGGACCGCCCGGGCTTCGCGCCGCCGGCCGTCCGGCACGACCGCCGTCCGCCGCCGCCACGGCCGCACGGCTATATATGGACGGACGGCTATTGGCGCTGGCAGCGTGGCCGCTATATATGGGTGTCCGGCCGCTGGGTCGCACGGCGCCCCGGTCGGCGGTGGGTGCCCGGCTACTGGCGCCGCCAGGGGCAGGTGTGGATCTACGTCGACGGTACGTGGCGATAGGCCGGCACCCGGCGCCCGGCCGATGGCAGGCGCGGAGCCGGGTGGCGCGAGCGAATCCGCACCGTTCGGCCCCGACATCATGATGCCGGGCAGGCATCCCCGCGAATCCTGCCCCACCCGGCCCCGATGGGGGCGCCCAAACCGGTGCCGAGGCGTCCGGTCACGCAACTTCGACCATCGACATGCCCGCCGATCTCCGGCGCGCCACCCCGCCCCGCCCCGAGGCCAGCCGCCCCGGTCGAGCGCCATGCAGCGGAAGACCGCTGTTTCGATCACCCCGGGCGCGTGCCCTCGTTGACAGAGCACCGCCGGCGCATTGCCGCATTCGAGATAATCGGCACACACCGATGCATAGGCGTTCCTGCTCATGTCGACGAGATCGTTCGGATAACGAAATCATGGAACAACGCTGCACATGCGGTCATGTCATGCCTCGTCGCGTCGCAACCGATCCGCCACGCATCGCCCCTCGACGAGACAGCGCGTGCGCCGCGCTCAGCGCCTGCCGTCCTCCAGCGCCCGCGCACGACGTCGCGCGGCGCAGATCGCGCGATGATGTTCGTCGGCCCACCGGATCATCGCCTGCATCGGCGTCAGGAACGAACGCCCGAGGTCGGTCAGCGCATATTCGACACGCGGCGGCACTTCGGCAAACAGCGTGCGGCTGACGAAGCCGTCCTGCTCGAGCCGCTTGAGCGTGCGCGACAGCATCTGGTTCGACACATCACCGATCGCGCGGCCGAGTTCGTTGAAACGCATCGTCCCGCCGGACAGCGCTTCGAGCACGAGCAGGCTCCACTGGTCGCCGATGCGGTCGAGCACATCGCGGATCGGGCACGGCTGATCGAGTTCGACGGTTTCGTCGGTGGGCGGGAACGCCATGGCTGGAATCTCTTTCAAGGGCAACGCATGGTCAGCGCGGTGTGACCTGTTCACACCGCGCTGACTTCTTGTGACGGGTTCGCGGCAACTGTACCATTCGATCGGCCCGGCAGCCGCGCGGATTCGCCAGTTCAACGAAGCATGACGACAACGCGCGGCCTCGCGCTGTCCGTTTCGTGACGATACGGACAGCGCGGTGAATTCCCCACGTCGATAAGAGACGTGCATCCGCAACCATGCCCCGTCGCCCGCCGATCGTCACGGTCAGCTCGATCAGCCGTCGCGCATCACGCTCCAACCTACGCTTCGTCAGACAAGGAACCCGCTACATGTCATCGCTCCGCTCCCCCGTCCGCGCCGTTACCGCGCTCGTCCTGCTGGCCGCGTCGACAGCCGCGCTGGCCGCCGGCCCGGCCACACGCGACCTGGCCGCCGAGGAAGCCAACCGCCAGCTCGTGCTGACGTTCTACGACCGCTTCTTCAACAAACACGAAGCCGTCGAAGCCGCCGCCGTCGTCGCGGACGACTACAAGCAGCACAACCCGCACGTGCCGGACGGCAAGAAGCCGTTCGTGTCGTACTTCGTCGGCGCCTTCCAGAAGAACCCGGCATCGCGTGCGCGCATCGTGCGCAGCGCAACCGACGGCGACCTCGTCTACCTGCACGTGCAGGCGACCGAGCGCCCGGGTGATCGCGGCGAAGCCGTCGTCGACATCTTCCGCGTGAAGGGCGGCAAGATCGTCGAACACTGGGACGTGATCCAGCCGGTGCCCGAGAAGTCCGCGAACGCGAACACGATGTTCTGACACGCGGGGGCCGGCACGCGGTGCGCAACGATGCGCACCGCCCGTCGATAGACGACCGGCCGCCCGTCGGGCAAGCGCGAATGCCCCGCGCCGTCGAAGTCCCCTACAATCGTGCTTCGCCGCCGCATCGGCCTCCGTCCCGCACGACCGCACCGCCGCCGGCGCGCCGTCGTACGCGAAGCACGGCCGGCACGGGCGGCCGTTCGCGAAGACGGTGTCAACGATGAGCCCCGCCCATATTTCCCTCAGCAATGCCGGCGACCTGGTCGCCAGCCTCGGCAGCCCGCAGTTTCCCGCCCGGCTTTGGGCCTGGCTGCGCGAAACCGTCGATCCGCAGTCCCATTACAGTGTCGCGACGCGATACCGTCGCGATGCGCCGTCGCAGTCGGTCGACAGCGTCGACGTGCTGTTCTTCGCGGGCGGCGACGATCCCGACGGCACCCGCCACGCGCTCGATCTGTATACACAGGGTGACTGGCGCACCGACACGCTGCTCCCGCATATCGAGCGCGCCACCGATTCGCAGCTCGTGTTCTCGTGCAACGAGGAAATCGACACGGCGACCGAATACGGCCGCCAATTCGCGCTCGGCGATCTCGGCGAAGACTGCACGCTGCTCGGCAGCGAGCGCGACTATGTCTATGCGTTCTCGCTGTTCCGCCGGCGCGGCCAGCCGTCCTATACGTTGGCCGAGCTGGCACTGCTGCGGCAGCTCGGCGATTTCGTGCTGCCGCTCCTGATCCAGCATGCGCGGCTCGCACGCCTGACGCCGCGCTCGGACGACGGCGCGCTGCTGCAGCGGTTCGAACAGCGCCTGTCGGCCAGCGGCGCGGCGCTGTCGCAGCGCGAACGGCTCGTGTGCCGCGCGGTGCTGCAAGGCCAGCCCGTCCCGCAGATCGCCGACACGCTCGCGCTCAAGCCGAGCAGCGTGCGCACCTATCTCGGGCGCGCGCTCGCGAAGCTCGGCGTGGTGAACCGGGCCGGGTTGTTCTCGTGGTGCGTGACCGAAGAGGAACCGCCGGAGGACCGCGGTCAATAGATGCTCCCTCCGCATCGCATCAATCCCCGTCGCCCCCGCCGCCTTTGTCGCGCGTTGTCCTCAAAACGATGACAGACAGCCGGCCGCCCCGCTCCTAGTATCTGACTCACCCGACGACAGGAACGCGTCGGATATCAAGGAGACACGGCATGCCGAATACCGGATGGACGCCGGCCCGCACGGCCGAGCGCGCGTCGCGCGTCGATCCGCCGATTCAGACCCGGCGGCGCGATCGGCATGACGCTCCGGCGGCCGGCCTTCACCCCGACGCATCGCCGCGCCTGCCGCGCAGCACCGGCACCTAGCCGCCCCCATCCGGAGGAGACACATGCAACACGCCGATACCGTCTATCTGAACGGCCTGCTTTACACGGGCGACGCGCAGCGCCGCTTCGCTCAGGCGCTGGCCACCAAAGACGGCAAGATCGTCGCCGTCGGTCGCGACGACGACATCCGCCGACTGACCGGCCCCGCGACGCGCATCGTCGACCTGGCCGGCAGGCTGATGCTGCCGGGCCTCATCGACGGCCACGTGCACCCGCTCGAAGGCCACCAGATCCTCGGTGACTTCGACTTGTCCGGCATCAACGATCCCGACACGATCCTGCAGCGCATCCGCGCATGCGCCGATGCGACGCCGAACGAACCATGGGTCTATCTCGGCGGCGCCAACCTGGCCGCATTCGGCGCCTATCCGACCCGCGAACTGCTCGACCGGATCGTGCCCGACCGGCCGCTGCTCGTGGTCGGCTTCGACGTACACAGCGGCTGCCTCAACACAAAGGGCCTCGAAGCGGCCGGCATCCATACCGACACGCCCGACCCGGCCGGCGGCGTGTACGAACGCGACGCATCCGGCGCGCCGAATGGCGTCGTGCACGAAGCAGCGTTCTACCGCGTCTGCCCGATCATTCCGCAGTTGAGCCCGGCCGGCTACCCGAAGTCGCTCGCGAAAGCGCACGCGATGGCGCACGGTTACGGCATCACCGGCTGGTTCGACGCGCGCGTCGACGAGGCCGAACTCAAGGCGTATGCCGCCGCGCAGCGCGCGGGCACGCTGAAGGTGTACATGAGCGCCGGCCTCTATGCGAACCCGCGCCGCGATCCGCGCGAGCAGATCGAGCGCTTCGCCGGATGGCGTCGCGAGTACGAGTGCGACAACCTGCGCCTGCATACGGTGAAGATCTTCGTCGACGGCGTGCCCGAATCGAAAACCGCCGCACTGCTCGAGCCGTACGCCGGCACCGACGACTGCGGCCTCGCGCTGTGGAGCCAGGACGCGCTGAACGAGATCTGCCTGCTCGCCGATACGGCCGGCTTCGACCTGCATTTCCACACGCTCGCCGATCGCGCGGTGCGCATGACGCTCGACGCGCTCGAATACGTCCGGATCCGCAACGGCAGGCGCGACCGGCGCGCGCAGCTCGCGCACCTGCAGATCGTCGATCCTGCCGACATGAGCCGTTTCAACCAGCTCGGCGCGATCGCCAGCGTGCAGACGCTGTGGACGGCCGCGCGCGAGGAGCAGCAGCAGCTCTATCGCGACCTGCTCGGCGCGGAACGCACCGCGCGCAACTATCCGTTCCGCAGCCTGCGCAACGCGGGCGCGATGCTCGCGGCCGGCTCCGACTGGTCGGTCAGCACGATGGACCCGATGCAGATCATCCAGACGGGCGTCACGCACCTGCTGATCGACCAGCCCGACAGCCCGCCGTGGAATCCGCACGAACGCCTCGACCTGCTCACGATGCTCGAGGCCTATACGGTCAACACCGCGTATGCGCTGCGCTTCGACGACTGCACGGGTTCGCTCGAAGCGGGCAAGGACGCGAGCTTCGCGATTTTCGACCGCAATCCGTTCGCGCACCCGGTCGAAACGTTCGCGCAAACCCGCGTGATCGAGACGTGCTTCCGCGGCGAAGTCGTGTACGCCGCGCCGGGCTGGGCCGACTGAAGCACGAAGCCGGCGGCCGTCAGGCGACGCCGAGCGCCAGCACCTGCTCGGTCGTCAGCACGTCGCCGAACGTGTCCGACAGCGCGGCCAGCGTCGCGCGATGGAGGTCGCGGTGCGATACCGTGCCGCCGTCCGCGATGTCGAGGTCGCGCGTCGCGCATGCGTCGTCGACGACAATCACCGCGTAGCCGAGCGGCACCGCATCGCGTGCCGCGCCGGCGACGCACGCATGCGTCATCAGGCCCGTCACGATCAGCGTGTCGATACCTGCCGCCTTCAGGCGCGTATCGATGTCCGTCGTCGGGAACACGCTCACCGACGTCTTCTTCACCACCGCGTGATGCGACGCCGGCTGCAGGTCCGCGTGAAAGCGGAAACCGTCGCTGCCGTCGGCGAAGATCGGGCTGTCGACCGTATCGACGTGCTGGACGTGAAACACAGGAATGCCCGCGCGGTCGGCGAACGCGATCACGCGCTGCGCATTGCCCAGCGCGCGCGGCCCCTCCGGAATCGGCAGGCGGCCGCTGAAGTATTCGTTCTGGAAATCGATCACCAGCAGCGCGGTGCGGGCGGCGGCGATCGACGTCGGCGCGCTCGCGCCCGCCAGGGTACGGATGGTCGGATGTTGCATGGGTCGCTCTCTCGGTTGGCATGTCGAAGGAACGGCGCGCCGGGCCAGCCGGCGCCACCGGACGCGGCCCGGATGCTCCCGGGACGCGAGGCGCCAGTGTCGGGCCGCGCGGCCCGACGCGACAGCGGCGCGCGGGACAACGTCCGACAGGATCGGGCCAACGTGCAAACCCTACGACAGCGCCGCCGTTCGCGCACCCGGCTGCGTGCGGCCGTATGCGACCATCATCGCGAAGCTGAGCAGGAAGCCCGCGCCGCCGATCAGCAGCAGGCCGATCTCGCCGAACACGGGCAGCAGGTTCGTGAGCGCGCCCGTCACGACCCACGCAACCGCCATCACCGAGCCCGCGACGCCGAGCGCCCAGCCTTGCCGGTCCTCGCTGACCGCGTCGGAGAACGCCGTATACATCGTCGTATACGCGACCATGTCGAAGCAGCCGACGACCATCGCAAGCGCCCACAACACCGACTCCTGCGGAAACAGCGCGGACAGGACCTGGCCAACGCCCGCGACGAGCAGGCCCGTCTTCGCGATGTCGACCACGCGCCACACGCGCAGCATCCGCCGCACGACGAACAGCAGGCCGAACACGAAGCAGAGGCCGATCACGCCGCTGAACAGCCCGAGCCGCGCGCTCGTGTAGCCGAATTTCGCCTGCAGCAGCAGCATGATGGTCTGCAGGTAGAGCCCATAGCCGACCTGCATCAGGAAGAACACCACCGACAGGAACGCGACGTTGCGCTGGCGCGCGGCCTCCCCGATGATCCGCAGCGGCAGCAGCGGATCGATGCGCGTGTCGCCGCGCGGGGCCGTCGAGTCGCGATACGACGCCCAGGTCCAGAACGCGCAGACCAGCGACAGCGCGGCGACCAGCACGAACGGCGTGCCGTAGTCGAACAGCGGCGAAATCGTGCGGTCGGACGTGACGCCGCCGAGCACGGGGCCGACGATCACGCCCGCGCTGAACGCGAGCGACATGATGCTCATGTTGTACGCCTTGTTCTCCGGCGTGCTCACGTCGGTGATCGCCGCCTGCGCGATGCCCTGGCAGCCGGCCATCAAGCCGGTGAGCCCACGGCCGGCCAGCAGCAGCGCGACGCTCGCATGCCATGCGCCGGCCGCCATCATCGCGTAGCCGCCCGCGAGGCCGAGCACGCACAGCAGCAGGATCCTGCGGCGGCCATAGCGATCGGACAGGTCGCCCATCAGCGACGAGCCGAAGAACATGCACAACGGGTAGATCCCGTAGCCCAGACCGAGGTAGAAATTGCGTGCATGCGCGCCGGCGTCGGCCGGCAGGATGCCCGCGTGCGGATCGCTGAAGATCGCGGACATCATCGGATAGACGAGCCCGAATCCCATCGCGTCGATCGCGATGGCGAGCAGGCAGGGGCCGAGCAACGTGTAATCGAGCCGGGACATGGCGACCTTCCGGACAGAGTGGATGATCGCCCAAGCGTAACGACCGGCCGGCGGCCGCGGTAGGCCGCCGACCGCGATGCTAACCATCGGCAGGACCGACACCCTGCATGCCGCCCGCGCCGATGGCTCGCCGGCGCGGGCGCCGGGCCGTGGCCGCTACTTGACGCTCAACGGCTCACCCTGGAACTGCCGGCGCGCGAGCACGCACGGCGCGCCGTCATGCATGAACACGCTCGCGAGCAGCCCGAACGACGCCGCGAACAACACGTACCACGCAGGTGCGACAGGCGACCCGCTCGCGTGCGTCAGCCACGTGACGATGAACGGCGCGAAGCCGCCGAACACCATCACCGCGACGTTGTAGGCGAGCGCGATGCCGGTCGAGCGCGAACGCGTCGCGAACTGTTCGGCGAGCGTGGTCGGCGCGGGCCCGTAGCAGATGCCGATGATCGTGCAGATCACGAGCTGCATCACGAGCAGGCGCCCGATGCCCGGCGCGGCAGCCAGCCACGTGAACAGCGGATACGTGACCGTCAGCAGCGACAGCGTGCCGGCGATCAGCACGGGCCGCCGGCCGATGCGGTCGGACACGAGCGCCGCAACCGGAATCGTCACCGTCAGCAGCGCAACCGCCGCCATCTGCACCTTGAATACCTGGTCGAGCGGCAGCCCGAAGGTCTTGTGCACGAACGTCGGCATGTTCACGAGCATCACGTAGAACACGGCCGTGCCGGTGATCGTCTGGCCCATCGACACCAGCACGCCGCGCAGGTTGTCGCGCAGCACGCCCGACACGCTCGCCGGCGGCTCGACGGTCGACTTGCTCGCGTCGAGGAACGCCTCGGTCTCCTCCATGTGCCGGCGGATCCACAGGCCGACCGGCCCGATCAGCAGCCCGAGCGCGAACGGCACGCGCCAGCCCCAGCTATGCAACGCCGCCTCCGACAGCGACTGCGTGGCCCACGCGCCCATCGCGGCACCCGAGAACACCGCGAGACACTGGCCGATCAGTTGCCACGATCCGTACAGCCCGCGCCGGTTCTCCGGCGCGCTTTCCACGAGGAATGCGGTCGCGCTCGCGTATTCGCCGCCGGTGGCGAACCCCTGCAGCAGCCGCGCGACGACGATCAGGACCGGCGCTGCCGGGCCGATCGCCGCGTACGACGGTGCGAACGTGATCAGCGCGATCGACAGCGTCATCAGGAAGATGATGAGCTGCATCGCGGCCTTGCGGCCCTTGCGGTCCGCATAGAGCCCGAGCAGGATGCCGCCCACCGGGCGCATGAAGAAGCCGACGCCGAAGGTCGCGAGCGACATCAGCAGCGATGCGTACTGGCTCTCGGCGGGAAAGAACAGCCGCGCGATGATGCCGGAGAAGAAACCGTAAACGATGAAGTCGTACCACTCGAGGGTGTTGCCGACGACAGCGGCAACCACCTGCCGATGCCGCGAGTTCCGACGTGAGTCGCGCATGCTTTTCTCCTGCAGTCTCATGGCGCCGCGCACATGCGAGCCGCTTTTCGCGGCGAGCACGGGCGAATCGGCGGTTCGGATCGCCGGCCGGTGCGAGACAGGCACGCACCATCGAAACCTCTCGGCCATGCGCACGACCAGCGCAAAACGATCATAGGGACGCCAAAAACCCGCATCAATTAATGCCCGCGGCAGATGATTAGCCGGAGATTAAATGTTGCCCCGCCGGGCTCCGCCACGCGAAAACCCCGGAAATTCGCGCATTGTTGCAGCCCCGGTTCTGCGGCAGAATCGTCGGCCGCCCTTCCCGTCGCTCGCACCATGCGCAACCGCATCAACGAAGAGATCACGTTCCGCAAGCTCGAGGTGCTGCTCGCCTTCATGGAAGCCGGCAGCCTCGCGAAGGCCGCCGAGGCGCTGGGCGTCAGCACGGTCAGCGTGCACCGCGCGCTGCACACGCTCGAGGAAGGGATGCATTGCGCGCTGTTCCGCCACGAGGGGCGGAACCTGATTCCGACCGATGCCGCGCAGGTGCTCGCCGAAGTCGCCGGCGAAGTGCTCAAGACGATGACGGACGGGATCCGCTCGACGCGCGAGGCGGCCGGCTACGGCGCCGGCCAGTTGAAAATCGGTTCGCTCTACTCGCTGACGATCCGCACCGTGCCCGAAGTCGTGATCGCGTTGAAGGCACGCCGCCCCGAGCTGCAGGCCGAGCTCGTGCTCGGCTCGAACGCCGACCTGCTCGACAAGCTCCGGCAGGGCGCGATCGACGCGACGCTGATGGCATTGCCCGAACCGGACACCGAGATCGAATCGATCGCGCTGTTCGAGGACGAGATGTTCTTCGCCGCGCCGATCGACTCGCCGTACGCGCGGCACGACGCCATCGATCTCGGCAGGTGCGGCGACGCACCGTTCGTGTCGCTCGGCGAAGGCTTCGCGACGCATCACGGCTTCACGGAAGCGTTTCGTTCGGTCGGCGTCACCCCGAACGTCGTGATGCGGGTGGGCGACATCTTTTCGTTGATCAACCTCGTGTCGGGCGGCGTCGGCTGCTCGCTGCTGCCCGGCCGCGTACGCGACCTGTTCGCGCACAAGATCGCGCTCGTGCCGCTTGCGGGGCCCACGATCCGCCAGACGATCGGCCTGAGCTTCCTGCACCGGCGCGAACGCGACCCGAACCTGCTCGCACTCGCGACCGTGTGCCGGCTGACGGTCAAGGGGCCGAACGCGCGGTAACGCGCGGATCGCCGCCCGGCAGCGCTCTCCTCCTCCGTTCCGCTTCACGCACCTGCATCGTCGCTCCCTGGCGCGCCCCCCGTCACGTCATGGCGAAGCGTGCGCACTCATCCGTTTGGATGGCACGCCGCGCGCGCTTTGTTGCGATCATGGCCGTCATTCATCGCGCGGCACGCACGCGTGCGTCCGCCACGGAGACGTCATGAACGACCCTGTCCTCGGCCCCATCGACCAGATCGGCTACGTGGTCGCCGATCTCGACCGCAGCATCGCGCGCTGGCGCGAACGCCACGGCGTCGGCCCGTGGACCGTCTTCCGCAACGTGCGCCTCGACGGCCATCATCTCGGCGAGCCGGCGACGGTCACGATGGACGTCGGGCTCGCGTATCGCGGCGATCTGCAGATCGAACTGATTCACGTAACGAACGACACGTCGTCCCCGTACCGCGATGCGCATGGGCAGCCGCTCGTCGGGCTGCATCACGTCGCGTGGGTCGTCGACGATCTCGATGCCGCACTCGCGCAACTCACGGCGCGCGGCCTGCGTGTCGTGTTCGACGCGCGCAACCCGGCCACGCGCGTCGCGTATCTCGACGACGCCGACGATCCCGGCGTACGCGTCGAAGTGATCGAAGGCGCCGGCATGCGCGACATGATCGCGCACGGCATCGCCGAAGCCCGCGCATGGGATGGCGCCGATCCGGTTCGCATCATCGACGCGGCGGCCGCCTCCGCGTAAGCGGCCCCGCGCGCCCCTCTCACTCACAGGAGCAAGCAGCATGAAACGACTCGAAGGCAAGGTGGCACTGATCACGGGCGGTGCCCGCGGTCAGGGCGAAGCGGAAGCGCGCCGGTTCGTCGCCGAAGGCGCACGCGTGGTGATCGCCGACGTGCTGGACGACGCCGGCCGGCGCGTCGCGGCCGAACTCGGCGACGCCGCACGTTTCCAGCATCTCGACGTGACCAGCGAAGCCGACTGGCAGGCTGCCGTCGATGCGACGCTCGCGCAGTTCGGCCGGCTCGACATCCTCGTGAACAACGCGGCGATCCTGAAGCTCATCCCGATCGAAGCGTGTTCGCTCGACGACTATCGCAAGGTGATCGACGTGAACCAGGTCGGCTGCTGGCTCGGCATGAAGTCGGCGCTTGGCGCGCTGAAGGCGGCGGGCGGCGGCTCGATCGTCAACGTGTCGTCGACGGCCGGGATGGAAGGCGTCGCGGGCGGCAGCGCGTACGTATCGAGCAAATTCGCGGTGCGCGGGATGACGAAGGCCGCAGCGCTCGAATTCGGCCGCTACGGCATTCGCGTGAATTCGGTGCATCCGGGCGGCATCGATACCGTGATGGCGCGCCCGCCCGAGTACGCGGATTTCGATCCGTCGTCGATCTACAGCGGCCTGCCGATCGCGCGCATCGGCAAGCCGGACGAAGTGGCGAGCCTCGTGCTGTTCCTCGCGTCCGACGAATCCGCGTACTGCACCGGGTCGGAATTCATCGTCGATGGCGGGATGCTCGCAGGCAGCTCGTTCCACTGACACGCATCCAGGTCGTCCAGGTCGACGCACGCCCGCCAACCCGGCGGGCGTTTTCTTTTGCGTTTGCGGGCCGCCGAATGGAGCGTACGGCCTCCCCTTCAGGCAATCACGCACCCGAAAACGACGATGCCGCCGGCGGCTCTCCCGCACGGCGGCATCGTCATTTGCGCAGCAACACACCACGTGCCGCTCAGTACCCCTTCGGCTGGATCGCCGGCGCGCCGCTACCGCTCATTGCCTGCCTGCCGCCGCGCACCAAGCGGCGCCCATGCGGGCCGTACACGCCCTCCGGTTCCGGATACAGCGTCAGCAGCACGAAATACAGCACCCCGCCCACCACCAGCGACACCGGCACGCTCAGGTCGAGCCCGCCCGCGAGGTTGCCGAGCGGCCCCACGAACTGGCCCGGCAGGTTCACAAACGACAGCCCGACGAGCGCGGCCGGCAGCCATGCACCCATCGCGCGCACGTTCCAGCCGTGCGTGAACCAGTAGTGGCCGCCGCGCAGCCCGCGGTTGAACACCTGCAGGTCATCCGCGAGATAGTAGCCGCGCCGCGTCACGTAGCCGATCACCATGATCGCCATCCACGGGCAGCTGAACGTATCGATCAGCGTCGAGAACGTCGCGACGCTTTCGACGAGGTTGAACCAGAAGCGGCCGACGAAGATGAACGCGATCGCGATCGTGCCGATCAGCAGCGTCGCACGCACGCGGTTCAGCAGGCGCGGGAACATGCTCGACACGTCGAGGCCAGTGCCGTACAGCGCGGTCGTGCCGGTCGACATCCCGCCGATGATCGCGATCAGGCACATCGGCAACAGGAACCAGCGCGGCGAGATCGCGAGCAGCCCGCCGACGTAGTCGTTCGACGCGATGAACGCGGGCGCCTGCGTCGCGATGATCGTCGCGGTCGCGAGGCCGAAGAAGAACGGCACGAAGGTCGCGATCTGCGCGACGAACACGGCGCCCATCACGCGGTGCTTCGGCGTGTTCTGCGGGATGTAGCGCGCCCAGTCGCCGAGCGTCGACGCGAACGATACCGGGTTGCTCAGCGCGACCAGCACCGCGCCGACGAACGCGGCCCAGAAGCCCGCGCTGCCCTGCTGCACCGTGCCGGCATAGTTCATGTCGAACAGGCCGGCGAACGCGAACAGGCCCGCGACGAACAGCACGCTCGCGGCCCACACGGCGATCTTGTTGACCCACAGCATGAAGCGGAAGCCGTAGATGCAGACGATCAGCACGAGCACCGCGAACACCATGTACGCCGCGCCGAGCGTGAAGCCGTTGACCGGCACGCCGACCATGTTGTGCGCGCCGCCGACGAGCGCATCACCCGAGCTCCACACCGCGAGCGAGAAGAACGCGATCGACGTGAGCAGCGCGAGGAACGAGCCGACGATCCGGCCGTGGATGCCGAAATGCGCGCCGGACGACACGGGGTCGCTGGTACCGTTGCGGGGGCCGAACAGGCTCATCGGCGCAAGGATGCAGGTGCCGGCAAGCACGCCGAGCACGATCGCGCAGACACCCGCCTTGAACGACAGCCCGACCAGCACGGGAAAGCTGCCGAGCACCGATGTGGAAAATGTATTGCAGCCGCCGAACAGCAACCTGAACAGATCGATCGGCCGCGCATAGCGCGATGCATCGGGAATGCGCTCGAAACCGAACGACTCGACCTGCGTAATCCTGCCTTCACTCATTTGTCTCCAACTCCTCTGGTGCATCTGTACGGCCCGGTGCTGCGGCGATACGACACATCGTCATCGATTCGCGGCCACTCTAAACCGGATCGCGCGGCGCAAATATCACGCATTCGAGACGTTTACGACGAAGGAGAACAATGTTTCCCGGCAGGCCAGCGGCCGGCGCCCGCGCCATCCGTGCGGCGCGGGCGATGCGACGTCAGCGCGCGCCCTCCACCGCCGGCGCGCGGCACGCGATCAGGCCCCGCTGAACGGCCTGGCGCGCCTCGATGCCGGCGAGCCAGCGCTCGACGTGCGGGTAGCCCGCAAGATCGAGATCGAGTTCGGCCGCCGTGCGCAACCACGGAAACGCGGCGATGTCGGCGATCGAGTACCGCGGCGACGCGAGATACGCCGATTCCGCCAAGCGGCCGTTCACGACCCCATAGAGACGCCGCACCTCGTTCCGGTAGCGCTCGAGCGCTTGCGCATTGACCGTCTTCGATGCATGCAGGAACCACCAGAGCTGGCCGAGCATCGGCCCGATCCCGCCGATCTGGAAGTGCAGCCATTGCTGGACGGCCGTGCGTTCGGCCAGCGTGTCGGGCTGCAGAAAGCCCGTCTTCGCGGCGAGATAGCTCAGGATCGCGCCGGATTCGAACACGGTCAGCCCGGCGTCGTGGTCGACGATGGCCGGGATCTTGCCGTTCGGGTTGATCGCAAGGAACGCCGGGCTGCGCTGCTCGCCGGCGGACAGGTTCACGTGCACGCAGTCGTATGCCAGCCCGGCCTCTTCCAGGTAAATGGCGATCTTGTGCCCGTTCGGCGTGTCGGCCGTATGGAACGTGAGGGGATGCGTCGAGATCATGTCGGTCCTTGTCTTCCGGTTATAGTTGCAACTACAATCGTTGCAATTGCAATCCTATGCCGGAACCGATGACCCCGGAGACATGCCAGTACTCGAAGGAGGGACATGCAGACTGCGCGATCCGGTCCGCCCGCGCGGACACCCGACACCCGCCGCGCCGCGGCGGCCTGCCTCGAAAGGCTGCTGACGCAGCGGCTCACGCCGCGTGGCCGTGCGGTATCGCCGCTCGGCGCGATGCGCGCGGCCGCCGATTGCCTCGAACGCGATGCGGCGACATCGGAACGCGTATGGATCGTGCGTGCCGATGCGCGGGAGCCGTCTGCAGACGCGGGAGCACATCGCCGCATCAGCGCATGGCCGCTACGGTTTCTCGATACGCGCAAGCGGTTCGAGAAACCACTGCTGTACCTGCTGCATGCGCGCGCGATCGACCGGCTGCGGCTGGCGTCGATCGAAACCGTCGATCGGGGGATCTTCGTGAACGATGCTGAAACGGTCGCGTCGTCCTGGCCGAAGGGCGTGACGCCCGACGTCCCGCACTGGCTGGCCGCGAACCCCGCGTGTACGCCGTACGATCCGGCTTCGGGCCACGAGGCGATCGCGATCCTGCGCCACGCGCTGCGCACGCTCTATGTCACCGGCCAGCCGGGATTCTGCTACCTCGCGAGCCACGACGACTCCATACCCGACGCGAAGCCGCTGTCGGCCACCGCGGCCCGCGATGCATTCAGCGGCATGGTGCGGGCCGGCGGGCGCGCGGCGGCGAGCGCGGCCGCGCAGATCCGGCTGTGCGGCGCGGGCAGCACGCTCGCACAAGTCATGGAAGCGGCCGATCTGCTGCACGACGAATGGCGCGTCGATTCGACGATCTGGAGCTGCCCGAGCTACACACAGCTCGCCCGCGACGGCCATGCAGCCGACCGGTGGAACCTGTTGCATCCGGAGGCCGAACCGCGCATCGCGCATGTGCGCCGATGCGTCGGCGACAGCCGCACGCCGGTGCTCGCGGTAACGGGCTACGCGGGGCACGTCGCCGCGCAGATCAGCGCGTTCGTGCCGGCCCGCTTCGCGGCGCTCGGCGCGGATCTGGCCGGCCCGGGCCCCGGCACACGTGCGCCCAGTGCGCGCTGGATCGCCGCGGTCGCGCTTCGCCTGCTGGCCGACGACAGCCGCGTGCCGGCCGACTGGGCCGCGCAGGCGATGCGCCGCTATGTGAGCGGGTGACGCGCGAGCCGGCCACCGCTACTTCGCGTCGGCCGCCGCGTCGCGCGCCGCAGCGGTCGCACGGTCGAGCGCGGCGGCCATCGCCGCCTGCTCCTTGCCTGTGAACTGGTCGAGGAAGAGTTCCGCGACCGTCGACTGGTACACCTTCCACATCTTCTTGCGCAGCGTCCGCCCCTTGTCGGTGATGCTCGCGTACGCAGCACGGCCGTCATCCGCCGAACGGGCACGCGTGACGAGCCCCTCCTGTTCGAGCCGGTCGACGAGCCGGGTGAGGTTGTAGCGCTCGATCGCGAGCACATCGGCCAGCTCGTGCATGCGGCGCGTGCCGTCGGGCCCGCTTTCGAGCCCCCACAACGCGTCGTACCACGCATAGGCCGGCAGGCCGGCCGCCGCGAGGCGGCGCTCGATCTCGCGAATCATCGTCCGGTGCGCGCGGACGAACGAGAACCACAGATCGGGTTCGGGTGCGCTCATGTCAGGTCGTTCCTCTCGTTGAATTGCAGTTGCAATTAAATTTTACCTCGATAACAATTGCCGCCATACGATTGCAATTGCAACTATCTGCCCGCCGATCGGCGGGCGTTCCGTCGCGCGACGCGGCGCCACGACCGTCGCCCCGCGCAGTCTTATGCTTCTGGAGACATTGCATGACCGCACCTCTCGCGCTACCCGACATCGACCCGCAGGAAACCCGCGAATGGCTCGATGCGCTCGAATCCGTGATCGCGCTCGAAGGCCGCCCGCGCGCGCACTACCTGCTCGACCAGCTATCCGACCTCGACGCGGCACGCCACGGCGACCTGCACGGCCGCGTGACGACCGCATACGTGAATTCGGTGCCGCGTGAACGGCAACCGGCCTACCCGGGCGATCTCGCGCTCGAACGGCGCCTGAACGCGATGATCCGCTGGAACGCAATGGTGATGGTGCTGCGCGCCGGCCGGCATTCGAACGTCGGCGGACACATCGCGACCTATCAGTCAGCCGCGGTGCTGTACGACGTCGGCTTCGATCACTTCTTCCGCGGCCGCACCGACACCTTCGACGGCGACATGGTCTACATCCAGGGGCATTCGGCGCCCGGCATCTACGGCCGCGCGTACCTGGAAGGCCGCATCACCGACGCGCAACTCGACAACTTCCGCCGCGAGACCGGCCGCGAAGCGGGACGCGACGGGCTGTCGTCGTATCCGCATCCGCGGCTGATGCCCGATTTCTGGCAATTCCCCACGGTGTCGATGGGGCTCGGGCCGCTCACGGCCGCGTATCAGGCGCGCTTCATGCGCTACCTCGAATATCGCGGGCTGAAAGCGCATCAGGGCCGCAAGGTCTGGGCATTTCTCGGCGACGGCGAAATGGACCAGCCCGAATCGCTCGCCGCGATCTCGCTCGCCGGGCGCGAACGGCTCGACAACCTGATCTTCGTCGTCAACTGCAACCTGCAGCGCCTTGACGGCCCGGTACGCGGCAACGGCAAGGTCATCCAGGAACTCGAAGGCACGTTCCGCGCGGCGGGCTGGAACGTCATCAAGGTGATCTGGGGCGGCGGCTGGGATCGCCTGCTCGAACGCGATACGACCGGCCTGCTGCGCCAGCGCATGATGGAATGCGTCGACGGTGACTACCAGACCTTCAAGTCGCAGAGCGGCGCGTACGTGCGCGAGCATTTCTTCGGCAAGTATCCGGAACTGCTCGAGCTCGTCGCAGACCTGTCCGACGACGACATCTGGAAACTCGCGCGCGGCGGCCACGATCCGGAAAAGGTGCATGCGGCCTATGCACAGGCGATGCGCGCGGACGGACGGCCGACCGTCGTGCTCGCGAAGACGGTCAAGGGCTTCGGGATGGGCGAAGCCGGCGAAGGCCAGAACGTGAACCACCAGTTGAAGAAGATGAGCGCGGACGCCGTACGCGCGTTCCGCGACCGCTTCGCGCTGCCGGTCAGCGACGCACAGCTCGACGAACTGCCTTACCTCAAGCCGGAACCGGGCAGCGCCGAGGCACGCTATTTCGCGGAGCGCCGTGCCGCGCTCGGCGGCCACGTGCCGGCCCGCTTCAGCCACGTGGCGCCTCTGCCGGTGCCGCCGCTCGCCGCGTTCGACGTGCAGCTCAAGGACAGCGGCGAGCGCGGGCTGTCGACGACGATGGCGTTCGTGCGCATCCTCGGCACGCTGCTGAAGGATCCGGCACTCGGCAAGCTCGTCGTGCCGATCGTGCCGGACGAGTCGCGCACGTTCGGGATGGAGGGCCTGTTCCGCCAGATCGGCATTCACTCGCATCTGGGCCAGCTCTATACGCCGCAGGACGCGGGCCAGCTCAGCTACTACAAGGAAGCGAAGGACGGGCAGATCCTGCAGGAAGGCATCAACGAATCGGGTGCGATCGCGTCGTGGATCGCGGCGGGCACTGCGTACAGCAATCATGGGTTGCCGACGATCTCGTTTTACATCTTCTATTCGATGTTCGGGCTGCAGCGCGTCGGCGATCTCGCGTGGGCGGCCGGCGACGCACGTACGCGCGGCTTCCTGCTCGGCGCGACGTCGGGCCGCACGACGTTGATGGGCGAAGGGTTGCAGCACGATGACGGGCACAGCCACGTGCTGTCGTCGGTGATTCCGAACTGCGTGTCGTACGACCCGACCTATGCATACGAACTCGCGGTGATCGTGCGCGACGGCCTGCGGCGGATGTTCGCGGAGCAGGAGGACGTTTACTACTACATCACGCTGCTCAACGAGAACTACCCGCATCCGGCGCTGCCGGATGGCGCGGAGGCCGGCATTCTCAAGGGTCTCTACCTGCTGCGCGAAGACACGTCGCGTGCGGCCAGCGCGCCGCACGTGCCGCACGTGCAACTGATGGGCAGCGGCGCGATCCTGCGCGAAGTGCTCGCCGCGAGTGACCTGCTTGCGCAGGACTTCGGCGTGTCGAGCGACGTGTGGAGCGCGACGAGCCTGAACGAGCTGCGCCGCGACGGGCTCGCGGCGGAACGCTGGAACCTGCTACATCCCGAGCAGGCGCCGCGCGTGCCGTACGTGCAGCAATGCCTCGATGGCCGCACGGGGCCGGTGGTGGTGGCAACCGATTACATGAAGATCGTCGGCGACCAGATCCGCGGGTTCATCGACGGCCGGCGCTTCGTGTCGCTCGGCACCGACGGCTTCGGCCGCTCGGATACGCGCGACGCGCTGCGCACGTTCTTCGAGGTCGACCGGCACTTCATCGTGATCGCGGCGCTGAAGGCGCTCGCCGACGATGGCGCGATACCGCGGGCGCGCGTCGGCGAAGCCATCCGGCGCTACGGCATCGACATCGACAAGGTCGATCCGGCCAGTGTGTAGTCATGCGGCGCGCGGCAGGCTGGATCGCTCCGGCCTGCCGCGCCGCCGTGCCCGCGCTACTGCCCCGCCTGCGCGAGCGGGCCTTGCGGGCCCTGCCCCGTTCCCGACGGCCAGCCGCCCGCCAGTGCCTTGTACAGCGCCACCGTCGACGCCGCGCTGCGCATCCGCCCGTCGGCCGCCGCATCCTGCGCCTGCAGCAGCGTGCGTTGCGCGTCGAGCACTTCGTAGTAGTCGATCGCGCCCGCCGAAAACCGCGCCTGCGCCAGTTGTGCGGCACGTGCGCTGTCGGTCGCGGCCCGCACGAGATGGTTCGTCTCGTCACGCGTTCGGGCGGCGCGCAGCAGCGCGTTCTCGGTTTCCTCCAGCGCCCCGAGCACGGTCTGCCGGTACTGCGCAAGCTGGCCGGCCGCTTCCGCGTCACTCGCAGCGATCCGTGCACGCACGCGGCCGACGTCGAGGAACGACCAGTCGATGCCGAGCGCGATAAGGTTCGTGTCGCTGCCCGCACGGAAGAACCCGTAGCTGCTCGTCGCGCTGCCGAGCAGCCCCGACAGCGTGAAGCGCGGGAACAGGTCGGCGGTCGCGACGCCGATGCGCGCGGTCGCCGCGTGCAGCCGCGCCTCGGCGGCCGCGACGTCGGGCCGCCGCCGCAGCAGGTCGCCCGGCGTGCCGGGATCGATGTCGGCGGCCAGCAGCGGCACGGGCGTGCCCGCCGACGCGGCTGCCTTCGGGAGGTCGAAGCGGCCGATCAGCGCGTCCGGCGTCTGCCCGGTCAGCACCGCGAGCCGGTGCTCGTCGACGCCGATCGCCGCTTCGTACACGGCGATCCGCGACGTCGTCGATTCGTACTGCGCGCGCGCCCGCGCCGCATCGAGTTCGGAGCCGCGCCCTGCGCCTACGCGCGCGTTGATCAGCGCAAGCGTCTGCTTCTGGTTGTCGGCGTTCTCGCGCGCGATCCGCAGCCGCTCCTGCGAGCCGCGCAGATCGACGTACGTGCTCGCCACCTCGCCGGCGATCGCGACGCGTACCGCGCGCACGTCCGCCGCGCTGGCGGCCGTTTCCGCACGCTGCGACTCGATCGAGCGACGTACGCGTCCGAACAGGTCGAGCTCCCACGCGGCATTGATCCCGACGCTGGACATCGGCGTATCGCGCTGGCTGCGCGGCGCGCCGAACGCCTGGTCCTTGCTCATCAGCTGATGGCCGATCTGCCCGCTCGCGGTGATCGTCGGATAGCGGTCGAACGTGGCCTGCGACAGCAGCGCATTCGACGCGTCGTAGCGCGATACGGCGACCTGCAGGTCCTGGTTCGCCGCGAGCGCCGTGTCGATCAGCTGCGTCAGCGCCGGATCGCCGAAGCCGCGCCAGAACGCGGCATCGGCATCGGCCGACGCGTCGGGCGGCGTATCCGGTGTCGTACCGGACGGCGACACATCGCGCGGCGCAGCCGGATGCGCGTCGCGCGCGAACCGCGCGGCCGTGGCCGTGTCGGGCCGCTTGAAATCGGGGCCGACCGCGCACGCGGCGAGCGTCACCGACATCGCGAGCGCGGAAAGACGGAAAGCGGCGCTCATCGGTTTTCTCCTTCGAGGGTGCCGTGGTGTTCGCTCCACACGGCCGGCGTGCCGCCCGCGAGCTTGCGGATCGCCACATAGAACACGGGCGTCAGGAACAGCCCGAACAGCGTGACGCCGAGCATCCCCGCGAACACGGTGATGCCGGTGGCCGCCCGCACTTCGCTGCCCGCGCCGCCGCCGATCAGGAGCGGCACCGAGCCCGCGATGAACGCGACCGACGTCATCACGATCGGGCGCAGCCGCAGCTTGCACGCTTCGAGCGCGGCTTCGATCACGCCCTTGCCCTGGATTTCGAGTTCGCGCGCGAACTCCACGATCAGGATCGCGTTCTTGCACGCCAACCCCATCAGCACGACAAGACCGACCTGCACGAACACGTTGTTGTCGCCTCCCGACAGCCACACGCCGAACAGCGCGGCGCAGATGCACACGGGCACGATCAGGATCACCGCGAGCGGCAGCGTCCAGCTCTCGTACAGCGACGCGAGCACGAGGAACACGAGCATCACCGCAAGCGGGAACACGACGATCGCCGCGTTGCTCTGCGTGACCTGCTGGTAGCTGAGGTCGGTCCATTCGAGCGTGATACCCGGCGGCAGCACTTCCTTCGCGATCTGCTGCAGCTTCTCGATCGCCTGCGACGACGACATCACCTTCGGATCGGCGTCGCCGATCAGGTTCGCGGCCGGATAACCGTTGTAGCGCACCACCGGGTCGGGCCCGTACGCGGGCACCACCGTCACCATCGAGCCGATCGGCACCATCTCGCCCTTCGAATTGCGCGTGCGCAGGTTCGCGATGTCGGCGGCCGTCTGCCGGTGGCCGGCATCCGCCTGCGCCATCACGCGGTACACGCGGCCGAACAGGTTGAAGTCGTTCACGTACATCGAGCCCAGATAGACCTGCAGCGTGCTGAACAGGTCGGTCAGCGCGACGCCCTGCGCCTTTGCCTTCAAGCGGTCGACCTTCACCTCGAGCTGCGGGATGTTCGCCTGGTACGAGCTGACCGGGTAACTCATCCCCGGCGTCTTCGCGACCGCACCCTGGAACGCGGTAAGCGCGTTCTGCAATGCGCCGTAGCCGAGCCCGCCGCGATCCTCCAGGTACAGCGAATACCCCGAGCCGTTGCCGAGGCCCTGGATCGGTGGCGGCATCAGCGCATAGGTAATACCGCCACCGATGGCCGAGAAGCGCGCGTTCAGGTCTGCGTTAATTTGCGCGGCGCTGCGGTGGCGCTGGTCGAACGGCTTCAGGATCACGTACGAGTTCGTGATGTTCGGCGTGTTCACGCCCTGCAGCGCATTCAGCCCGGCAAACGCCGGCACCATCTCGACACCGTCGGTACCGAGCGCGATCTTCGTCATCTGCTCGGCCACCTCGCTGGTGCGAGCAAGCGATGCGCCTTCCGGCAGCTTCGCGCCAGCGAACAGGTACAGCTTGTCCTGCACGGGGATGAAGCCGCCCGGCACCGCGTTGAGCAGCAGCGTGGTCGCCGCGAGCAGCGCCGCGTAGACCGCGAACACCACCCCGCGCCGCTTCAGCGTGCGCGACACGAAGCCGTGATAGCGATCGGAACTGCGGTCGAAGAAGCGGTTGAACGGATGGAACAGCCAGCCGAACGCACGGTCGAGCCCGCGCGTGAGCGCATCCTTCGGCGCGCCGTGCGGACGCAGCAGCTTCGCGGCGAGCGCGGGCGACAGCGTCAGCGAGTTGATCGCGGAGATCACCGTCGAAATCGCGATCGTCACCGCGAACTGCCGGTAGAACTGGCCCGTGACGCCGGACATGAACGCCATCGGCACGAACACCGCGCACAGCACGAGCGCGATCGCGACGATCGGCCCCGACACCTCGCGCATCGCCTGATGCGCGGCGTCGCGCGGGCTCAGGCCCTGCGCGATGTTGCGCTCGACGTTCTCGACGACCACGATCGCATCGTCGACGACGATCCCGATCGCGAGCACGAGCCCGAACAGCGTCAGCGTGTTGATCGAATAGCCGAGCAGATAAAGCCACGCGAACGTGCCGACTACCGACACGGGCACCGCGACGAGCGGAATGATCGACGCGCGCCATGTCTGCAGGAACAGGATCACGACGAGCACGACCAGCACGACGGCCTCGATCAGCGTGTGCTGCACCGCGCGGATCGATTCGCGCACGAACACCGTCGGATCCCACACGGGACGGTACGCGACGCCGGGCGGGAAGCGCTTCGACAGTTCGTCGAACTTCGCATACACGGCCTTGGCGACCTCGAGCGCGTTCGCGCCCGGTGACAGGAAGATGCCGACCACGGCCGATTGCTTGTCGTTGAAATACGAGCGCAGCGTATAGTCGCCCGCGCCGAGCTCGATGCGCGCGACGTCGGACAGCTTCACGACCTGGCCGTCGTCGCCGTTGCGCAGCACGATGTCGCCGAACTCCTGTACCGTGCGCAGCCGGCCGCGCACGTTGATCGACAGCAGGAAGTCGTTTTTCTTCGGCGACGGCTCCGCGCCGAGCTGGCCGGCCGACACCTGCACGTTCTGCTCGCGCACGGCGGCAATCACGTCGCTCGCGGTCAGCCCGCGCGACGCGAGCCGGTTCGGGTCGAGCCACAGCCGCATCGCATAGTCGCCGGCACCGGACAAACCAACATCGCCCACACCGGTGAGCCGCGACAACTCGTCCTTCACGTGCAGCGTCAGGTAGTTGCGCAGGTACAGCGAATCGCGGCTGTTGTCCGGCGAATAGAGGCTCACGTACATCAGCGGCGTCGGCGACTGCTTCTGCGTGGTCACGCCGTACTGGCGCACTTCGTCGGGCAGGCGCGACAGCGCCTGGCTCACTCGGTTCTGCACGCGCACGGCGGCGGTGTCAGGATCGACGCCCTGCAGGAACGTGACGACGACCTGCAGGCTGCCGTCGGAACCCGCGACCGACTTCATGTACATGATGCCTTCGACGCCGTTGATCGCCTCTTCCAGCGGTTCGGCGACCGATTCGGCGATTTCCTTCGGGTTCGCGCCCGGGTACGTCGCGCGCACGACAACGCTCGGCGGCACGACTTCCGGGTATTCGCCGGCGGGCAGCATCGGGATCGAGATCAGGCCGATCGCGAAGATGACGATCGACAGCACGACCGCGAAGATCGGCCGGTCGATGAAGAATCGGGAGAAATCCATTGCCTGTCTCCCGTCACTGCGCGGCCGGCGCGCCGGCATCGGCGACGGCCTGCGTACCGTTGCCCGGCCCGTTGCCTGCGCTGGCGCCGTTGCCGGTGCCGGCGTCAGCGCGTGCGGGCAGCGCCTTCGGCTTCACCTGCGCGCCCGGATAGTAGATCCGCTGCATGCCGTCGACGACCACGCGGTCGCCCGCCTGGATCCCCTTCTCGATGATCCGCTCGCCATCCAGCCCCCGGCCGATCGTCACGTCACGGCGCAGCGCCTTGTCGCCGGGCCCGATCACGTACACGTACTTGCGGTCCTGGTCGGTGAGCACGGCCTTGTCGTCGACGAGCAGCGCATCCTGGTCACGGCCGCTGACGAGCTGCACGCGCGCATACAGGCCCGGCGTAAACGTATGGTCCGCATTCGGCAGCCGCACGCGCGCGCGGATCGTGCCCGTTTGCGGGTCGAGCCGGTTGTCGAGGAAGTCGACGGTGCCCGCATGCGGGAAGCCCGTCTCGTTCGCGAGGCCCACGCGCACCGGATCGGCGCCGATCGCGCGATGCTTCGGATCGGCGCGCCGCGCGTTGTAGCGCAGGTAGCTCTGTTCGTCGCAGTCGAAATACACGTAGACGGGGTTCTGCGACACGACGGTCGTCAGCAGCGTGTCGTCCGCGCGCGCCAGGTTGCCGACGGTGGCGACCGCGCGGCCGACACGGCCCGCGATCGGCGCGCGCACTTCGGTGAAACCGAGATTGAGCTTCGCGTCGGCGACGGCCGCGTCGGCCGCCTGCAGGTCCGCACGCGCCTGCTCGGCCGTGGCGCGCGCGTTGTCGAGTTCTTCCTGCGACGTCGCATGCGCATCGATCAGCGTCTGCACGCGCTTGAGCTGCACGTTCGCGAGGCTCGCGGCCGCGCGGGCCCGCTGCAGCTGCGCATTCGCGCGATCGAGTGCGATCCGGTACGGGCGCGGGTCGATCTCGAACAGCAGCGCGCCCTGCGCGACCAGGTCGCCCTCCTTGTAGGCGACGCGCTGCAGATAGCCGCTCACGCGCGGCCGCAGTTCGACCGCATCGACCGCTTCGACGCGTCCGTTGAATTCGTCCGCGAGGCGGATCGTGCGCGGCGCGATGGTGGCAACGCCGACTTCGGGAAGGGATTGGGCCGACGATGCGCCTTTGCCGTCGTGACAGCCCGACAACGCCAGCAACAGTGCACAGGCCGCGCCCAAAGGCGACGTCCTGCGTAGGGATAAGGAGAGCATGATGCCTCGCGACGGGTTAAACTGCCGCGTAGCATAAAAGTTGAAGTTAACTTCAAGTCAAGTTTTCCCGGAGGGGCAACATGGGTATCCAGGAAATCCCGCAATGGCCGCTGATGTCGATTCGCGAAGTGGCCGCGCGCAGTGGCGTGCCGGCGTCGACACTGCGGTTCTACGAGACGCGCGGGCTCATCAAGTCGCATCGTAACGGCTCGAGCCATCGCCACTATTCGCGCGCGGTGCTGCGGCTGATCGCGTTCATCGTGTTCGCGCAGAAGATCGGCTATACGCTCGACGAGATCGCCGAGCAGCTCGTCAGCCTCCCCGAGGACACCGCGCCGAGCAACAAGGACTGGCAGCGGCTGTCGCGCGGCTGGAAGCAGCGCGTCGCGAGCCGGATCGAGGAGTTGCAGCGCCTTTACATCAACCTCGACGAATGCATCGGCTGCGGCTGCCTGTCGCTGAAGCGCTGCAAGCTGACGAACCCGGAAGACCGCGCGGGCCGTAACGGGCCCGGCGCGCGGCGCTGGCTCGGCGACAAGCCGCCCGCGGATATCGAATGACCGGCAGGCCGGGCGTGGCGCGCCCGGCCGCGCCGGTTCGTGCCGATGCAGCCGCAAGGCATTACGTTTTGCGAATTTAAGGATGCGGGCAGCCCGCTCGCGTACGAACTGGCGATCGCGTACCGAGCGCCATCGCCGCGCTCATCGATGCGTTGCGCGAGACCGCGCGAAGCGCGGTGCGCGAAATGAGGCTGGTGCCGGCGACGTGACCGCGCGCATCGCGCGCGCAGTGCTCAGCCGCCGACGACGTTGAACGCGACGTCCACCACGGCCTTCCGGAACGCGTCCTGCTGCGTGGGCAGCGACGTGTACTCCAGCATCATGTGGCTGTACGACACCGTCGTGCCGATCGCGCTCGCAAACATGAAGAACAGCACGGTCGGATCGACCGGGCGGATCACGCCGGCCTCGACGCCGTCCGACAACAGCGGAAACAGCACGTCGTAATACGGGCGCACGATCCGCTCCTGCAGCCGGTCGAGCCGCCCGCCCACTTCGGTCGCCGCCGTCGAGAAGAACATGCCCATGTCGGGCTCGTTGAACTCGTGCTCGACACACAGCTCGATCGCGCGCAGCACGCGGTCGCGATGCGACAGCGGCGACGTGCGCAACGCGCGCAGCGCGTCGAACATCGGCTCGGCCAGCTCGGCGATCTGCTCGACAACCGCCAGCCACAACGTTTCCTTCGTACCGAAATGGTGCGCGATCAGTGCCGCGTCGACCCCCAGCTCGCGCGCGACTTCGCGCACGCTCGTTGCGTCGTAGCCACGCTTCGCGAACGTGCGACGCGCGGCCCGCAATATCACGTCCGGCCCCACGGACGCCCCGGCCAGCGGCCGCCCTCGCATACGCCGCTTGGCCGGCGCGCGCTCAGTGACTTCAGTCACGTCTTCCTGCTCTCCTTGAATGATTCGAATACGCCCGTTCCGGCCCCGCTTTAGCGGCACCGAAAAACGGGTGACCTGCCCCGCTCCGTTGACACGCGAAGCCGGGAAGCGCTAGGATCATACCTTATTCATCACGTGATGATTTATCCATGACAACCCTTACACGCATCGTCATCATCGGCGGAGGGATCGCCGGACTTCAGCTCGCCACCCGCCTGGGCGAGCGCCTCGGCAAGTCGGGCCGCGCACAGGTCACCGTCGTCGACCGCAGCCCGACCCACATCTGGAAGCCGATGCTGCACACCATCGCAGCCGGTACGCGCGACGTGCAGCAACAGCAGGTGATCTTCCTCGCCCATGCTCGCGACCACGGCTACGCGTACCAGCCCGGCGAACTGAAGGGGCTCGATCGCGCACGCCGCCGCGTGCGGCTCGGCGAGATCCGCTCGCAGGACGGCGAACTGGTGCTCGAGGCACGCGAACTCGAATACGACGTGCTGATCCTCGCGCTCGGCAGTCAGGCCAACGATTTCGGCGTGCCGGGCGTGCGCGAGCACTGCTATTTCATCGACAGCCAGCAGCAGGCCGAGACCTTCAACGAAGCGTTGCGGATGCGTGTATTTCGCAGCATCGCGCGCGACGAGCCGTTCCGCGTCGCGATCGTCGGCGCAGGCGCGACCGGCGTGGAACTCGCGGCGGAGCTGAGCCGCCTGCTGGAAGTGGCGCAGGCGTACGGCGACGCAACGGTGCGCGAGCGGCTGCAGCTCACGTTGCTCGAAAGCGGCCCGCGCATCCTCGCCGCGTTCCCGCCGCGGATTTCCGCGTCGGCGCAGCGGCGGCTCGAACAGATCGGCTTTCACGTGCTGACGTCGACCCGCGTCACGTCCGCCGACGCGAACGGCTTCCACTACGGCGACGGTTCATTTGCGGAAGCGGACCTGATGGTCTGGGCGGCCGGCGTGAAGGCACCCGATTTCATGCAGGCGCTCGACGGGCTCGACACGAATCGCGCGAACCAGATCGTCGTCGGGCCGACGCTGCAGGCAACGGGCGACGAGCACATATTCGCGATCGGTGATTGCGCAAGCCTCTTGCCCGACGGCCAGGAACGGCCGCTGCCGCCCACCGCGCAAGTCGCGACGCAGCAGGCCGAGCATCTCGCGAAGCACCTGCCCGCGTGGCTCGACGGCACGCCGATTCCGCCGTTCGCGTTCCACGATTTCGGCGCGCTCGTGTCGATCAGCGACTACGACGCGTTCGGCACGCTCGGGCAGTTCGGGTTCTTTCGCGGCGGCTTCATCCAGGGGCGTTTCGCGCAGTTCAGCCACCTGATGCTCTACCGGCGGCACCAGCAGGCGCTGCACGGCTTCTCCAAGGCGACCCTGCTGTGGATCGCCGAACGGATCAACGGCTGCGTGCAGCCGCGCATCCGCCTGTCGTGATGCCGCGTGCGGCGGTGTCGCGTAACGTTTCGAGGAAAACTGACATGAACAACCGTTTGGCACCCTGGCTCATGACCGTCGCCGCGATCAGCAGTTTCGACATGCCTTCCGTCTCGTGGGGCATGCCGCGGCGGCGCAGCGTCACGCGCGATCGCCTGCCGTCGTGGGATGCGACGAGCAAGCCGTCGATCAGCGTGCTCGAGCGGCCCACGGCCGACACCGTGATGATTTCATGGCGCGACGCATGCACCGGGCACTACGGTTATCAGAAGTGGCGGCTGTTCACCACGCGCAAGCGCGGCGTGTGCGCGCTGTCGGGGCAGCCGATCGAGATCGGCGACAGTGTCTTTGCACCGCAATTGCTCGGCTCGACGCCGGGCAACGCCGCCGCGATGGTGCTGGCCGCGTGCATCGACGCGGCCCGCCCCGCCGAGGCGGCCTGAAAGCCCGGGATTCGACCCGGGATTCCGCTTCAGGCAGTGGTGACGCGATCCGCATCGCGGACCGCCTCGTTCATGCGTGCTTCGGCTTCCGCATCCAGCCGCGCCGCATTCGCTTCGGCTTCCGCTTCCGGCATCAGCTCGCCTTCCCATTTCGCGACCACCGCGCTGGCGATCGAGTTGCCCACTGCGTTCGTGGCCGAACGGCCCATGTCGAGGAACGTATCGACGCCGAGAATCAGCAGCAGCCCGGCTTCCGGGATGTTGAACTGGTGCAGCGTCGCGGCGATCACGACGAGCGACGCACGCGGCACGCCGGCCATGCCTTTCGACGTCAGCATCAGGATCAAGAGCATCGTCACCTGCGTGCCGAGCGACAGATGAATGCCGTACGCCTGCGCGATGAACAGCGACGCGAACGTGCAGTACATCATCGAGCCGTCGAGGTTGAACGAATAGCCCATCGGCATCACGAAGCTCGAGATCTTGCGGCGCACGCCGAAACGGTCGAGCGCATCGAGGATCTTCGGATACGCGGCTTCCGAGCTCGCGGTCGCGAACGACAGCATGAACGCTTCCTTGATCAGCACCAGCAGCTTGAACACGCGGCGGCCGAGGAACAGCAGCCCGGCAGCGACGAGCGTGCCCCACAGCAGGAACAGGCTCAGGTAGAAGTCGCCCATGAACACCGCGAACTTCAGCAGGATCGACAGGCCGTTGATCGCGACGGTCGACGCCATCGCCGCCAGCACCGCGAGCGGCGCGAGCTTCATCACGTAGCCGGTAATCTTCAGCATCACGTGCGCGAGTTGGTCGATCGCCGCGACGAGAATCTTGCCGCGTTCGCCAAGCGACGCGAGCGCGACGCCGAAGAACATCGAGAACACGACGATCTGCAGGATCTCGTTGTTCGCCATCGCCTCGGCGATCGATTTCGGCACCATGTGGCCGACGAAATCCTTCAGCGTGAACTTGGACGTCGCCAGATGCGCGGACGCGCCGATATCCGGCAGCGGCAAGCCGAGGTTCTCGCCCGGACGCAGCAGGTTCGCCATCAGCAGGCCGAGCAGCAGCGAGATCAGCGACGCGGTGACGAACCAGCCGAGCGCCTTCACGAACACGCGGCCCACCGACGACGCGTCGCCCATGTGCGCGATGCCGACGACCAGCGTCGAGAACACCAGCGGGCCGATCACCATCTTGATCAGCCGCAGGAACACGTCGGACACCAGCGAGATGTAGCCGGCGATCTCCGCCGCGGACTGCTTGTCCGGCAACTGCGTAAAGATCATGTAGCCGATCAGGATACCGGCCGCCATCGCGAGCAGGATCCAGCCTGCTGCTGACATTCGTTTGTTCATAACGGAATCCAAAGCACGGGAAGAAGTTGACGGATGAAAGGCACGCGTCCCGTGCCATTCCAGGGAGCGCGCGTGGCGAGCCGGACGTGCCCGGTGTGTCGGGCACGGGCGCCGGCGCCGGTCGGGCTCGCGGATGCCCGCGAACCGACGTGCTGCCGCCCGCAACGGCATTCGCACGGGGGCGAATGCCGGCGGCAGCGATTCAGCATGATGCGATCAGGTCAGTAACCGATTGCCGATCCGGCCGGACGGCGCGGGTCGTTGTAGCCGTAGATGAAGCCGACACGCACGTTGCCGGACACGGACGAATCGTTCCCGGAACTCTGGCGGCTCGCCGCTTCGGTGCCCGGCAGGCCGACCATGATCAGCTCGGCGGCGCCCCACGGCGTCTGCTCGACCATCTTGTAGCCCATGTTGCGCAGGATCGCGAGCGTGTCGGGCGACAGGCCGTAGGTTTCGTAATAGACCTCGTCGGGCAGCCACTGGTGGTGGATGCGCGGCGCGGTGACCGCGTCCTGCGGCGTCATCCCGTAGTCGATCACGTTCAGCACCGTCTGCAGCGTGATCGTGATGATGCGCGAGCCGCCCGGCGAACCGACCACCATGAACACCTTGCCGTCCTTCTTCACGATGGTCGGCGCCATCGACGACAGCGGACGCTTGCCCGGCGCGATCGAATTGCGCGTGCCCTGCACGAGACCGAACAGGTTCTGCGCGCCGACCTTCACGGTGAAGTCGTCCATCTCGTCGTTCAGGAAGAAGCCCGTGCCCGGCGCGATGACCACGGCACCGAAGCGGCCGTTGACCGTGTAGGTCGTCGATACCGCGTTGCCGTCCTTGTCGATGATCGAATAGTGGGTCGTCTCCGGCTTCTCGTGCACGCCGACACCCGGCTGCACGTCGACCGACGGCGTTGCCGTATCCGAATGGATGCTCTTGCGGATCTGCGCCGCGTATTCCTTGCTCGTCAGCTTCGCGACCGGGTTGTCGATGAAGTTCGGGTCGCCCAGCAGCGTGTTGCGATCTTCGTATGCGTGCCGCATCGCTTCGGTCATGTAGTGAACCGCCGCGGCCGAATGGTAGCCAAGCTTGCGCATGTCGTACCCTTCGAGAATGTTCAGCGTCTCGCACATCGTCACGCCACCCGAGCTCGGCGGCGGCGCCGACACGAACTCGTAGCCGCGATACGAACACGTCAGCGGCGCCATGTCCTGCGCGCGGTACGACGCGAAATCAGCCGCCGTGATCAGGCCGCCGCCGCGCTTCGCCGCAGCCTCGACGATCTTCGGGATCTCGCCGTGATAGAACGCGTCGGGCCCCTGCTCCGCGATGCGCTCGAGCGTGCGGGCCAGGTCCTTCTGCACCAGACGGTCGCCCGGCTGCAGCGGCGTGCCGTCCGGCCGCAGGAAGATGCGTGCCGCATCCGGATCCTTCTTGAAGCGGTCGATCGTCGTGTCGAGGATGTCCGTATCGCCACGCGTCAGCACGAAGCCGTCGCGCGCGAGCCGGATCGCCGGCGCCATCACCTGCTTGCGCGTCAGCTTGCCGTACTTGCGCTGCGCGAGGTCGAGGCCGGCGACCGTGCCCGGCACGCCGACCGCACGATAGCCGTACAGACTGTCGTCGGGAATGACGTTGCCCTTCGCATCGAGATACATGTTCGCGGAAGCCGCAGCCGGCGCGGTTTCGCGGAAATTGATGAAGCGGTCGCGGCCGTCGGCCAGGTGCACGGTCATGAAGCCGCCGCCGCCGATGTTGCCGCAGCACGGGTTGGTCACGGCCTGCGCGTAGCCGACCGCCACTGCCGCGTCCACCGCGTTGCCGCCTTCCTTCAGGATGTCGACGCCGATCTGCGACGCGAAGTGCTGCGACGAAACAACCATGCCGTTCTTCGCTTCGACCGCAGGGTCCGAAGCGGCGAACGCGCACACGCTCATGGCTGACAACAGGGTGAGTACTACGAGCCGCCTCATGACGGGATCCTCCAGACAAAAAAACCGTTGCATGCCGGAACGCGACGCCGCATCGACACGTGTCGGCGCGTCAATCGAAACATGTAATGAACAATACATCCCAGCGAGGCCGCGATCATATCACTCGCTTTTTTGCGCCAAAACCTAGGGTTATCACTGAATAAAGAACGAATATTCGCTGAACCTGTCGTTTATCAATGTTTGTTTTATTACAATGATGAATGAGCCGGCCTTCGTAGTGATGCGTCCCTCTAATTTCGGAGCGTGCACGGCCCGCCGCACATCGATCGGCTAACATGCGTGGAGTCGCCGGCAGACACCCGTCCGCCGTTTGTCATTCGGATCAGAGAGCTGGAGTGCCCGATGGGGACGAGCATCAGGGCGTTGCTGTTATCCCAGATGGATAGCTTCACGCCGTCGGAACAGAAGGTCGCGCAGGCGTTGCTGGACCGCTACCCGAGCCTCGGGCTCGGGCCGATTGCGAGCTTTGCCAAACAGGCTGAAGTCAGCGATCCGACCGTGTTTCGCTTTGTCGTCCGGATCGGCTTTCCGAATTACTCGTCGTTCCAGCAGGCGCTGTACGGCGAAATCGACACGGCGATGAATTCGCCGCTCGCCCGGATGGATGCGTTCCACTCGGCCGGGGGCATGCGCGACAGTCACGCGGCGATTTTCCAGCGGCTGTCCGAGTCGCTGGCCACCACGATCGAAGGGCTCGATGCGGCAGCGTTCGACGCTGCAGTGGCGTTGCTGGCCAATCCGGATGTGCGTGTCTTTTGCGGCGGCGGGCGTTACACCGCGCCGCTCGCGTCGCTGTTTTCGTTCACGCTCGCGTACGCGCGGCCACACGTTCAGCATGTCGAACCGAATGTGAACCTCGCGTCGATCGCGCTGGCGGACATGGGGCCCGGAGATGTGCTCGTCATTTTCGATTTCCGCCGTTATCAGCGGGACAGCATCCGGTTCGCGCAGGCCGCGCACAGGCTCGGTACGCGCGTGCTGCTGATCACGGACGAATGGCACTCGCCGATCGGCGAGTTTGCCGAGATCGTGCTGCGTATCCGCGGGCAGCCGTTCGCGATGCTGCAAACCAACGTGCCCGCGCTCGCGCTCGCCGAAGCGCTCGTGATCGGTGTGACGAACCAGTTGCCGGAGATGGCAAGGCAGCGGATGGAGAAGATCGAGCATCTCAACACGGGCGGCATCGAACAGGACACCAACCAGCGCGATTTGCCCGAATGACGATGACTCGCCATTCGGGCACGAGCTTCAGCTCTCGACATCCTCGAGGCTGAACACCTCGGTCTTGTCGTTATACGAGAACACTTCGCCGTAACGGCCCCAGTCGATCACCGCATCAAGCGTTTCCTCGGCCGCTTCGTCCGACAGGAAATCCTCCAGCTCCTGCTCGAAGCGCACACGCGGCGCCCGATGGCCCGGGCGCTCGTTCAGCACTTTCCGGATCCGCGCGGCAAGCGGCACGTGCTTCAGCAGGTGATCCGCGAACATCAGCTTGCGTTCCTGCGTGCCGAATTCCGCGAACACGCGCGCAGGCGGCGTGAGGAACACGTCGCCTTCCCGCACGTCCGCGAAACCGAGGTACTGCAGCACTTCGGCGATCGGGAACAATTCGTCGACCTCGAGGTGCAGCGTACGCGCGATTTCCGGCATGTCCGCACGACCGTGGTACGGCGCCATCGCGAGCGTCTCGATCAGGCCGGCCATCAGGTTGGTCGACACGCGCGGCATCCAGCTGCCGAGCTCCAGCCCCTTCTTCGTCGCCTCGTTGGTCTGGCGCGCGGTCATCTTCGCGTAGATGTCGTCGACGAGCTTGCGGAAATCGGTGTCGAGCCGGTTGCGCGGATGCTTGAACGGCACCTTGATCTCGGCGATCACGCGGCCCGGGTTCGACGACAGCACGAGGATCCGGTCGCACATGAACACGGCTTCCTCGATGTTGTGCGTGACGATCAGCACCGACTTGATCGGCATCCGGCCTTGCGTCCACAGGTCGAGCAGGTCGGTACGCAGCGTCTCGGCCGTCAGCACGTCGAGCGCGGAGAACGGCTCGTCCATCAGCAGGATCGTCGGGTCGACGACGAGCGCGCGCGCAAAGCCCACGCGCTGGCGCATGCCGCCCGACAGCTCGCGCGGGTACGCATTCTCGAAGCCGTCGAGACCGATCAGGTCGATCGCGGCCAGCGCACGCTCACGCCGCTCGCGCGCGCCGACGCCGAGCGCTTCGAGGCCGGCTTCCACGTTCTGCAGCACGGTGAGCCACGGGAACAGCGCGAAGGTCTGGAACACCATCGCGACGCCTTCGGCCGGGCCGCGCAGCGGCTGGCCGAGATAGGTCACTTCACCGCCGGTCGGCTCGATCAGCCCGGCGATGATGCGCAGCAGCGTCGACTTGCCCGAGCCGGAACGGCCGAGCAGCCCGACGATCTCGCCTTCGCGCAGCGACAGGTTCGCATCGTCGAGCACGAGCAGTTCGCCCTGCGACTTGCTGAAGCCGCGGTTCACGTGCTCGACGCGCAGGATTTCGTCGCCGAGGCGCGGCGGCTGCAGCGGCTGGGACGTCTTGACGGGGGCGTTGATAACGTTCGAATTTTGCATCGCGCTTACTCTCAATCGAGACGGAGCCGGGATTCCGCATAGGCGTACATCGGACGCCACAGCAGACGGTTGAACAGGGTAACGAACAGGGACATCACGGCGATGCCCAGGATGATCTTCGGAAAATCGCCGGCGGCGGTGGTCTGCGCGATATAGGCACCGAGGCCGTGCGCGACGACCTTCGTGTCGCCCCACTGCACGAACTCGGACACGATGCTCGCGTTCCACGCGCCGCCCGAGGCAGTAATGGCACCCGTCACGTAGTACGGGAAGATGCCGGGCAGGATCGCCTGCCGCCACCACTGCCAGCCGCGGATGCGGAAATTCTTCGTCGCTTCCTTGTAGTCGTTCGGATAGGACATCGCGCCGGCGATCACGTTGAACAGGATGTACCACTGCGTACCGAGCACGATCAGCGGCGACAGCCAGATGTCCGCATTCAGGTGGAAGTGGACGATCACGATCACGAACACCGGGAACAGCAGGTTCGCCGGGAACGCGGCGAGAAACTGCGCGAGCGGCTGGATCTTCTCGGCCAGCGCCGGGCGCAGCCCGATCAGCACGCCGAGCGGCACCCAGATCACCGACGCGATCGCGATCAGCACCAGCACGCGCAGCAGCGTGATGAGCCCGAGCACGAGCACATGCCCGACCTCGCCCATCGTCACGCCGGTCGCGACGAACGTGACGACGCGCCACACGACGTACACCGTCAGCAGGATCACGAACGCGCCCCACACGATGTCGCCGATGCGCGACGCGCCGCGCGACGACGCACCGCGCGCACGCACGCCCTTCATCGACGGAAAGCGCAGCGGGATCCGCGCGGCCTGCGACAGCAGCCAGCCGGCCGGCACGAGCAGCTGATGGATCAGGTCCGTGCGGCGCATCATGTCGAGCAGCCAGGATTGCGGCGCATCGCCGGACGCGGTGTTCTCCATCCGGAACTTGTCGGCCCACGCGACGAGCGGGCGGAACAGGAACTGGTCATAGGCGAGGATCACGACCGACATCGCGACGATCACCCAGCCGACCGCGCCGAGGTTCTTGTCGGAGATCGCCTGCGCGAGATACGCGCCGATGCCCGGCAGCGTGATGGTCTGGTTGCCCACCGTGATCGCTTCCGATGCGACGACGAAGAACCAGCCGCCCGACATCGACATCATCATGTTCCAGATCAGGCCCGGCATCGAGAACGGCACATCGAGCTTCCAGAAGCGTTGCCACGGCGTCAGGTGAAAGCCGCGCGACACTTCGCTCAGGTCGCGCGGCACCGTGCGCAGCGACTGGTAGAAGCTGAACGTCATGTTCCACGCCTGGCTCGTGAAGATCGCGAAGATCGCGGCCAGCTCCGCACCGAGCACGCGGCCCGGAAACAGCGCGAGGAAGAACGTGACGGTAAACGAGATGTAGCCGAGCACCGGCACCGACTGCAGGATGTCGAGGATCGGAATCAACACCATGCCCGCGCGGCGGCTCTTGGCCGCGAGCGTGCCGTAGACGAGCGTGAACACGAGCGACGCGATCATCGCGGCGAGCATCCGCAGCGTGGTGCGCAACGCGTATTCGGGCAGGTTCGACGGATCGAGCGAAATCTTCTGCGTCTGCAGCACGCCGATCGGCGCCATGGTCTGATGGAAGCCGACGATCGCCATCGCGAGCAGGCAGATGATCAGCGGAAACGCGACGGCATCCCAGCGGTTGGGCAGCACGCGCCACGCCGAAGCGTTCGCGGTGCGGTTCGGATCGAAACTGATATCCATCGGTAGCGTCTTGTGTTGAATTGAAAATCGATGGGACCGGCCGCGCGTCGCACGGCCGGACGTCGCGCCCCCCGGCGCGGGTCAGAACAGTCCGTGCAGCACCCAGTACAGCCCGGCCGACAGTGCGATCGACGCGGGCAGCGTCAGCACCCACGCGAGCACGAGGTTGCGCACCGTATCCCAGCGCAGGCCCGAGCCGCTCGCCGTCATCGTGCCGGCCACGCCCGACGCGAGCACGTGCGTCGTCGACACCGGCAGCCCGTATGCGTCGGCCATCCCGATCGTCAGCATCGCGACGGCCTCGGCCGATGCGCCCTGCCCGTACGTGAGATGCGACTTGCCGATCTTCTCGCCGACCGTCACGACGATCCGCTTCCACCCGACCATCGTGCCGAGGCCGAGCGCGATCGCAACCGCGACCTTCACCCACGTCGGGATGAATTTCGTCGCGCGGTCCATCTGCTTCTTGAACGCTTCGAGCGCGCTCGCGTCCTCGACCGAGAACGCCGGCGCCTTCGCCTTCTCCATCAGCCGGATCGCCTCGGACGCGACGTACATGTTGTTGCGCACGTTGTCGACGAGGTTCTGCGGCACGCTCGAGATGCCGCCGGCCTGCGCGACCTGGTCGGCGATCGTGTCGGTGAGCTTGCCCAGCGCGGGAATCGTCGCGGGCGTCAGCTTGTGCGTGCGCACGTACGTCTCGACGTCGGCGCGCGGGTCGGCCGACTGCGCGGCCGGGTCCGCATACTTGACGAGCGTCGTCGACGCATGGCGCGCCACCGCGACGAACGTGCTCGTCTGGTCGGGCGTCACGGCCTTGTTCAGCGCGTACGCGGTCGGCATCACGCCGATCAGGATCAGCATGATCAGCCCCATGCCCTTCTGCCCGTCGTTCGAGCCGTGCGCGAACGACACGCCCGTGCACGTGAGGATCAGCAGCAGGCGGATCCAGAACGGCGGCGGCTTGTTGCCCTTCGGCTCCTGGTACAGCGCCGGCACGCGCACGAGCGCCTTCAACAGCAACAGCACGAGCGCGGACAGCACGAAGCCGATCAGCGGCGAGAACAGCAGCGCCTTGCCGACACCGAGTGCCTGGTTCCAGTCGACGCCACTCGTGCCCGACGGGCCGTTGACGATCTGGTTCATCAGGCCGACGCCGATGATCGAGCCCACGAGCGTGTGCGAACTCGACGACGGCAGCCCGAAATACCAGGTCGCGAGGTTCCACGTGACGGCCGCGATCAGCAGCGAGAACACCATCGCGAAGCCGGAGCCGCTGCCCACCTGCAGGATCAGCTCGACCGGCAGCAACTGCAGGATGCCGAACGCGACGGCGCCGCTCGACACGAGCACGCCGAACAGGTTCCAGAGGCCCGACCAGACGACGGCGAGGTGCGGGTCGAGCGAATGCGTATAGATGACGGTCGCGACCGCGTTCGCGGTGTCGTGGAAGCCGTTGACGAATTCGAAGCCGAGCGCGATCAGCAGCGCGACGATCAGCAGCAGGAACGGGAGGACCGAGCTTTCCTTGACGGGACTGAGGTCGGCGCTGAGATGAATGCCGACATAGACGATGCCGCAGGCAATGATCAGAAAAAACAGCGCGAGGCTGATGTTGCGCGTGCGGTTGCTGACCGCACCGCTGGTTTCCGTTGCCGCGAGATTCGGCATGAAGGGGCTCCGGAGAGGTGACTCGGAGTGGCAGGCTATCGACCGGTCGTGACGCAAATGTGACGTGTCACTTACAGGACATTGACAAGTCATCTGTCAGGAACCGTACATCGCCGCGCAAGCCGCAAACACGGGCGTTCGACCTTGTAACGTGCGGGAATAAATCCGCCACTTGGCCGGTATGGCACGCGAAGGCGCCGGTTTATTCCAGGACGATCCGGCCGTCCGGTTCCGTCATACGAATGCGAGGCTCACATGTCTTCATCGACCCCCACCAACCCGTCGCGCCGCAAGGCGCTGCAGTGCATGGCCTTCGGCGGCCTCGGCACGCTGTTTACGCTGTCGGGCGGCGTCCTGACGCCGTTCGACCTCGCGCTCGCGCAGACCGGCGACGCGCTCCCGGCCAACGCGGGCCGCCCGCTGTTCGTGCAGATCAGCGACACGCACATCGGCTTCAACAAGGATGCGAATCCCGACGTGTCGGCCACGCTGAAGCAGACGATCGATCTCGTCAACGGCATGCCGGCCATGCCCGCGCTGGCCATCCATACCGGCGACATCACGCACCTGTCCAAGCCCGAGGAGTTCGACCACGCGTCGCAGCTGCTCTCCGCGCTGCGCGTGCCGGAACTGCATACGGTGCCCGGCGAGCACGACGTCACCGACGGTTCGGGCGCCGAATATTTCGGCCGGTTCGGCAAGGCGTCGGACAACCGCGGGTATTACAGCTTCGATCACGCGGGCGTGCACTTCATCGGCCTCGTCAACGTGATGCACTTCAAGCCGAACGGGCTCGGCAGCTTCGGCGACGACCAGCTCGCGTGGCTCGCGCAGGATCTCAAGGGCCGCTCGTCGAGCACGCCGATCGTCGTGTTCTCGCACATGCCGATGTGGACCATCTACGAACCATGGGGCTGGGGCACCGGCGACGCGCCGCAGACGATGGCGCTGCTGCGCCGCTTCGGCTCGGTCACCGTGCTGAACGGGCACATCCACCAGATCGTGTCGAAGGTCGAGGGCAACGTGACGTTCCACACCGCACGCTCCACCGCGTTCCCGCAGCCGACGGCCGGCAACGGCCCGGGCCCCGTGCCGCTCACCGTGCCGCGCGACCGGCTGCCGTCGATGCTCGGCGTGACGACCGTCGAATTCGCCGGCCATCCCGTCACGTCGTCGCTGCACGATGCGACGCTGGCCTGACGCACCGAACCACAAGGAGACCGACATGACCCGCTTCAAGCAATCCCGCCTCATCGCGGCGCTGATCCTGTGCGCCACCGCCCCGCTCGCCGCATTCGCGCAGGGCCCCGAAGGCTCGCTCGTGACGATCCGCAATTTCATGTTTTCGCCGATGTCGACGACGATCAAGGCCGGCACGACGATCACGTGGAAGAACCTCGACGCGGAACCGCACACCGTCGTCAACGACGCCGGCATCTTTCATTCGAAGGCGCTCGACCAGGACGAGACGTACTCGTTCCGCTTCGACAAGCCGGGCGTCTACAAGGTGTTCTGCGGGATTCACCCGTACATGAAGGAGACCATCACGGTCGAATGACGCGGCGCATCACGACACACGCGGACGAATGGCGGGCGGCGGCGCCTACAATGCCCCCATCCCATTCGCCCGCGTGGCTGACGGAGCCGCCCATGCCCAGGATCGACCTCAGCACCGTGCCCGAACGCCGCGGCAGCGGCTATCCGCGGCCGTTCGACGCGCCGTGCGCGCAACGCATCCGCCAGCGCGTCGGCGACGCCGGCGGGCTGCGCGATTTTGGCGTCAACCTGATGCGCGTGCCGCCGGGCGGCTGGTCGAGCCAGCGCCACTGGCATTCCGACGAAGACGAATTCGTCTACGTGCTCGA
This sequence comes from Burkholderia lata, assembly GCF_902499335.1. Taxonomy (GTDB): domain Bacteria; phylum Pseudomonadota; class Gammaproteobacteria; order Burkholderiales; family Burkholderiaceae; genus Burkholderia; species Burkholderia lata_B. The sequence goes on from NZ_CABVQK010000004.1 coordinate 52,951, forward strand.
AGGCGAACTCGTGATGATCGAGGACGGCGGCGAAACCGTGCTGCGCGCCGGCGACTGTGCGGCGTTTCCGAAAGGCTCGGGCAACGGCCATCACCTGATCAACCGGTCGGATGCGGTCGCCGTCTATCTTGAAGTCGGCTCGCGCTCGCCGGACGACGTGATCACCTGCCCGGACATCGACATGATGAGCCCGAGCCGCGACGGCCGGTTCCTGCACAAGGACGGTACGCCTTACCCGGACGCGTGACGCCGGCTGCTCACGTCTGCGGATGCCCGGCCAGGAACGGCGCGCTCTGCCGTGCACACGCGCACCGCCGTGAACACCCTTGAGGGTCGGAAGCGACCGGCATGAAAGCAAACGCAGCCGCCCGTTGCATTGCGGGCGGCCCCCCGCCGCCGATCGCCTAAACTGAATCGATCCGTTCTGATCCGACCCACCGTCACACGCAGCGAGGCAAGCCATGACCGCGAGCCAGCCGGCACGCATGGACCTCCCCGGGCAAGTGGTGCTCGTGCTCCAGGGCGGCGGCGCACTGGGCGCGTTCCAGCTCGGCGTCTTTCAGGCGCTGGACGAAGCCGGTATTCAACCCGACTGGGTGATCGGGACGTCGATCGGCGCGATCAACGCGGCGCTGATCGCCGGGAACCCGCCGGCGCTACGCTACGAGAAGCTGTCGGCATTCTGGCGCCGCGTGACCGAACGCACCCGTTTCGACACCGCGCCGCTGCTGCCCGGCTGGGACCGGACGCTGGCCGAACTGATGATCATCGGCGGCGGCATCGCGGGATTCTTCCAGCCCAACCCGGCATCGTGGCTCGGGCCGATGGTCCGCCTCGGCGTCGATCGCGCGTCGTATTACCGGATCGCGCCGCTGCGCGACACGCTCACGTCGCTGATCGATCCCGACCTGCTGAACGCGGGCCACCCGCGCCTGACCGTCAGCGCGGTCAATGCGTGCACAGGCACGATGCGCTATTTCGATTCGCGCGACACGCGGCTCGGGATCGAGCACATCATGAGTTCGGGCGCGCTGCCGCCCGCGTTCCCGGCGATACGGATCGACGGCGAACCGTACTGGGATGGCGGCGTGTATTCGAACACGCCGGTCGAGGTCGTGCTCGACGACAACCCGCGCCGCAGCTCGATCATCTTCTCCGTCCAGATGTGGAATCCGGCCGGCCCCGAACCCGAGAGCATCTGGCAGGTGTCGGAGCGGCAGAAGGACATCCAGTACGCAAGCCGCACCGACAGCCACATCGCGCGCCAGCAGCAGATTCACCGGCTGCGCCACGTGATCCGCGAACTGGCCCGGCACGTGCCGGAAGCCGAACGCGCGTCGCCGGCCGTGCGCCGGCTCGCCGCATGGGGATGCGAAACCACGATGCACCTGGTCAAGCTCGCGGCACCACGACTCGTCGGCGACAATCAGCTGAAGGACATCGATTTCACGCCGGACGGCATCGCAGCCCGCCGGCAGGCCGGCTACGACGCGGCGCAACGGGCCATCGCGGCACGTCCGTGGGACCTGCCGACGGACCCGACGGAAGGCCTGACGGTGTTCGATCCGGACGCAGCGCCGGCCGCCGAAAAAACAGCATGACGCGCGGGTGACTCCACGGCGCGCCGACCGCCCGGCGCGGTCAGGCGCGCGCGGCCCGGAAATGCGCGCGACCGGCTTCACTCACTTCGACTTCCGCCACGCCGCCCGGAGCATGGTGCCGGACCACGTAGCCGCGCGCGCAGGCTTCCTCCCACACCGGCAGGCGCGGGCATGACGTGCGCCACGCATCGATCACCTCGTCATAAGGGCGCCGGGCGGGCCCGATCCATTCGAGCAGATCGAGGATCAGCGGCTCGATCGACGCCGTTTCACGCACGAGCACATCCGGGTTGACCACGTGAATCGGCTGCCCGGCCGCATAGGACACGATCTGGTCGAACACATCCGCGAACTGCGTCTCGTATTCGTCCTCGGTCACGTAGCCGATATGCGGCGTACACACGACATTCGGCAAACGCAGCAGCGGATGCCGCGGGTCGCGCAACGGCTCGGTCTCGTAGACATCCACCGCCGCCATCCCGGGCCGGCCGGCCTGCAACGCCGCTTCGAGCACGCCCGGTGCGACAAGACCCGCGCGGCTCGTGTTCACCAGCAGCGCGCCGGGCTTCATCCGGCCCAGATCCTCGGCGGTCACGATGCCGCGCGTGGCCGGCACGAGCCGCATGTGCAGCGAAAGCACGTCGCAGGTTTCGAAGAAGGTGCGCTTGTCCGGCGCCGTATTCCACCCGTCGTCGCGCGCACGCTGCAGCGATGCTTCGCGCGCCCAGACCAGCACGTTCATCCCGAACGCGGCGCCGTACCGGGCGACCTCCGCACCGATCCGGCCATAGCCGTAAATCCCCAGCGTGCGCCCGCGCAGCGTCCGCCCGACCCCGATCTGCCAGTTGCCCGCCTGCAGCGCGCGCATCTGCTGCGGAATCCGGCGCATCGCGGCGAGCACGAGGCCCCAGGTGAGCTCGGCGGCCGCGTAAGAAGGCGTGCCGGCATGCTGGTTCGACGACACAATCACGCCGTGCGCGGTGCATGCGTCGATGTCGATGTGCGGATAGACGCTGCGCTGGCTGATCAATCGCAGCTTCGGCAGCCGCGCGATCAGCGGTGCGCGAATCTGCGTGCGCTCGCGGATCAGCACCAGCACTTCCGTGTCGCGCAGGCGCTCGGCCAGCGCGTCGACGTCCTGCACGTGATCGTTCCAGATCGTGACCGCATGCCCGTCCAGCTTGCGAAAGCACGGCAGCGTGCGCAGCGTGTCGAAATAATCGTCGAGGATCGTGATGTTCATGGGGAGCGCTCCTGGCAACGCCGTCATCCTGAACCGGAAGCGCTTCGCACGGAAATGAATTTATCTTGCCGATTCCTGCATTTTTCTGATCGACCGATTTTTGCCATGCGCGGGCCTCGCACGCACGCTCACTGCGCTGCCGAGCGCATGTCCGGCGCCGTACCGGCAACGACCGGACACGATTGCGGCATTGCCTGCCCGAACAGCACGGCCAGCCCGCAAGCGGACGTGAACATGCCGAGACCGTCATGCCCGACACCCGGCACTTCGACGACCTGCTGCGCGAGATCGTCAGGATGCCGCTTCTTCAGGTAATCGAAATAGGCGAGCCCGCGTGCGAGCCGGTACGGGCCTTGCGCCATCGCCGCGCACGAACGGTCGATGAAATGCGTGTACGGATTCGTATCGGCCTGCCCGAGCAGGTACACGACGTGGCGCGCAACGTAACGCGTTTCGAGATCGCGCCCATCCTGCGACGCAACGTAAGGCGGCGCGGACTCCAGGCCGTACTTCCATTGCGTCGCCCGCGGGCAGGTGCCGCCGGCGATCGCGTCGGCATTCGGCCGTTCATCGTCGAAATACAGGTAGCTCGACGGATTCGCGACCACATAGCGCACCGCGATGCCGGCCCGCACCAGCGCATCGCCTTCGTGTCCGGCCACCGCATAGCGCTGCAGCAACTGCGCGCCGGCGGAATGGCCGATCACGACCACGGTCGACAACGCGGGATACAGGCTGCGGTCGGCGAAATGCGCCAGCAATGCGTCGAGCGCGGTGAACGAACTGATCGGCCCCGGCTGACGGGCCGCGTCGCCGCCCTTCCATCCCTCCTGCGTCCACGCCAGCGTCTGCGCGGGCAACGAAAACGCGCGCGTATCGGCGCGTGTCAGGAACTGCGGCGCGACGACCATCGTGCCCTTGCCGGCAGCGCCGGCCTTCTCGACGACCTTGAGTCCCGATGCGTAGTACGCGTCGGCATTGCGCAGCGTGCCGTGAATCACGATGAACACGCGTGTGACGTCGGGCACGGCCTGGTCGAGCGGACGATCGGCGTAGACGGGCAGCGCCGCGCTGCCCTGCGGCGTGTCGACGGTCAAGCGCTGGTCGGCGACGGCCTTGACCGGTGCGTCGAGGCGTGCGCGCTGCGCGGGCGTGGCGGCTTCGGCCGGACGCGCACCGCCCGGCACGCCGAGCACGGCGCTGGCTGCCGCGAGCGAAACAGCATATGACAGCGCTCGGGCGGCCGGCAGCACGCGCGAGAACCGGAGGCTTGCGAAGGCGACGGAAATGAGTGACATGGCGGCGGATCGAGTAGCAGGTATGACTTTAACGGCGATGGTCGCAGAATCCGTCGCGCGCTGCCGGACTGTTGCGGGAAGCTGGCCAGTCGGCCGGTTCTGCGCCGAGTTCGGCCTCCCGCCCATCCCCGGCATCAGCGTGCGTCGATCGCCTGGATGCCCGGCCAACGACCGAATGCCAACGTTACGCAACAGCGCTCTCGTTCAATTACAAATTCGGCACATTTAAAATAAAAATCAGAATAAATTATTTACACCCAATCAAATTTCAAAAATCCATCACATACAATACAACCGCCGATCCAGATAATTAATTAAAATCTTGATCTGCATCCCGTTTCAATTATCGATATTGTTTCAACAATAGATAAGGAGAAGCGATCATGGCTCAAGTTACGCTTTGGGGCAGTGTGCAGGGCAACGGCACGGTCGTGGATGGCTCGGGCGGATTCACGGTGAAACGTGAAAGCACGGGGACGTATCAGCTCTCGTTCAGCACCGCATTCACCAAGACGCCGGCGGCTACCGGGTCGCAATGGGGATACGGCGGCGGGCAGAACACGCTGGACAACGTGATCTTCCCGGCGCTTTCCGGCAGCGGGGCCACGATTCAAACCGGCGACTCATATGGAAAATACAGCGACCGGAATTTCAGTTTCGTCATTATCGGCACGATCAGCTGATACTCGATCGAATCTGCATTCATTCTGAAAACCGGGATTTCATGAAAATACCACTTCTTAAATCCTGAGCGAAATGCAGCCGCCATCGGTTCGTCAGCTCGACGAACCCGGGATGCCGGGATGAAGCCCGCGAATTCGTCATTTCGCGGACACCGATTCCCGGCGTCCGTCCTCGGACCCGCCAGCCGCCGGTGGGCCGATTGCACTGCGCTGGAAGCGGATCGTCAGGATCATCGACATCCCGACGATCGACAGGCTGGGTGCACGTCAGCCCGATGCTTCTGACGGATCGCGCTGCATCCGTTGCACGATCGCGTCCAGTTCGCCGATGTGCGTGGCCACCGCCTGCTTGCCCGCCTGCGCCCATCCGTCGAACGACGTCATCCCGCTCACTGCGCCGACGAACGCCATGCCGGCACGCTCGGCCGCCTGCGCATCCACCGCATGATCGCCGACGTAGATCGCCGAGTGAGCCGGCAGGCCAAGTCGCGCCAGTGCCTGCACGAGCCCTTCCGGATCCGGCTTGTGACGCTGCACGTCTTCCCCGCCGATCAGCACGTCGACGAGCGACTGCAAACCGTTGCGCTCGAGAATCGCCTCGATCCGGTAACGAAACTTCGACGACACGATCGCGACGGCGAGCCCTTGCTCTCGCAACCGGGCAAGCAGCGGCGGGACTTCGGGATAGATACGGGTGCCGGGCACCATGATCTCGTCGGCGCGCGCCACGAAGAGACGCGCGAACGCGTCGGCCCGCGCCGGCTCGGTTTCACCCGCCAGCAAGCGAAACATCTCGTGCAGCGGCAGCCCGATCACGGCACCGATCTGCGCCGGCGTCGCGCCGGCGGCATCCAGCTGATGCAATGCGTATTCCGTGCATTCGATGATCGCGGCGGACGAATCCGCCAGCGTCAGATCGAAATCGAAGATGACGGCCCGAACAGACATGAAAGGACTCCGCAAACAAAAATGGCGCGCGCACGATGCGCGAACCGGCATGACGTTGCGATGCGCACTGGCGTGTCGATCGATCAGCGTTCCTGACCGGATTGCTCGCGATCGGCCGCGTCGAACCCGTCCGGGTCGCGCTTCGCCCATTGTTTCGCCCACCCCAGCAACGGCTGCAGTGCCGCCTCGAGCCGCCGGCCTTCGGCGGTCATGCAGTAGCCGCCCTCGCCATGCTCGACGAGGCCCGACGCCTTGAGCTCGGTCAGGCGCGTGTTGAGCAGGCGAGCGTTCGTTGCGCAGGCTTCCTGCAGTGCACGGAAAGTGAGCGGCTCGCCGCGCAGCTCCCACAGGATGCGCAGCGTGGTGCGGCGCCCGAGCAGGTCCAGCACGACCATGATGGGTCGCCCTGTCGTCGATCCGCGAACGCGCTGTCCGATTTTCGGTGTGGTCATGCTTTACTTTTTAAAGCAATCGCCAGGCAGAGTCAATCGCTTGAATCGAGCCCCGCCTCTGCTTTACTTTTTAAAGCACGACGCCTACGCTTCCACGCATGCATCCTCTCAGGCACGGGGTTCACATGACTCAGCGCATTGCATCCGCATCACCGCCGTTCGCACCCGACATCGCCGCGTCGATCGACCGGATCATGCGGGGCCGCCCGCCGTTGCGCCTCTTCACCACGCTGGCGCGCGACGCGCGCCTGTTCACGAAGTTCTTCGCCGCTGGCCTGCTGGACAAAGGCCATCTCGACATCCGGCAACGCGAGATCGTCATCGACCGCACCACCGTGCTTTGCGGGTCCGAATACGAATGGGGTGTGCATGTCACCGTGTTTTCGGCGGCCGCCGGGTTGACCAGCGAGCAGATTCGCTCGCTGGCCCACGGCTCGGCCGACGACGCATGCTGGAGCGAGGAGGACCGGTTGCTGATCCGGCTGTGCGACACGCTGCATCGGCATTGCGACATCGACGACGACCTGTGGCACGCGCTGCGCCCGCATTTCAGCGACGAGGCGCTGCTCGAATTGCTGATGCTCGCGGGCTTCTATCGAACAGTGAGTTATCTCGCGAATGCACTGCGTCTGCCGCTTGAAGCTCATGCTGCGCGGTTTCCGACACCCCCGTCGGCGTGTGCGTTTCATTCCCGTGATTTGCCAACGGAGGATCGACCGTGATCACCGAAATCGTCTTCTTCAAGCTACAACCCGACGTCGATGTCACCATGCTGAAAGCCCGCTATGAAAGCACCGCGTCGAAGTGGGCGCAAAACCCGGATCTGCTGCACAAGTGGTATTTCTACGACGCGGCAACGCACGAAGGCGGCGGCGTGTACGTGTGGCGCACGCGTGAAGCCGCCGCGCGCTGGCACGGCGACGAATACAAGGCGATGGTCGAGCGGGTGTACGGCTTTCCGCCGGTGATACGCGTGCTCGATACGGTCGCGCATGTCGATGCGACGCAGGGGCGGTACGAGATCCTCGGCCTGCCCGACTAAGGGCCAGATCTCGCCGTTGCGGGGCGACACGCTCCTCACCCTCTGCATTCGCCACGATCTATCCCCGTCATCGCGTTTCGCTATCAACCCCATTGCCAACAATGCTTTCAAACATATCGTCAAGTTCCGATATAAGATTCGCCCATCGACGATACTTCGTTGCCTGACCGAAACGCCTACCCCATCCATGCCGACCGAACTCGACATCGACGCGATCCTGAAAGCGCTCTCGAACCCCGTGCGCCGGGAAATCCTCAACTGGCTGAAAACGCCGGGCGAGCATTTCCCGAACCAGACGCTGCCGTATGAACACGGCGTCTGCGCGGGCCAGATCGACGCGCGCTGCGGGCTGTCGCAATCGACTGTCTCTGCCCACCTCGCGACACTGCAGCGCGCGGGGCTCGTGACGTCGACGCGGATTGGCCAGTGGGCTTTCTTCCAGCGCAACGAGGCCGTCATCGACGCATTTCACGACGCCCTGCGCCGCGAACTCTAGTCAACACGGCCGAACCGGCCATGCGGAGCGCTGTCGCCCATGACGCGACGGTTTCCCGCCTTTCGTGAAGAGGTTATTTGCCATGCCCACACTGTTCGATCCCGTCACCCTCGGCGACCTGACCCTGCCGAACCGCATCGTGATGGCGCCGCTCACCCGCTCCCGCGCGGGTGCGGCGCGCGTGCCGAACGCACTGATGGCCCGCTACTACGCCGAGCGCGCCACGGCCGGCCTGATCATTACCGAGGCAACGTCGGTCACGCCGCAGGGCGTCGGCTACGCGGATACCCCCGGTATCTGGTCCGACGAGCAGGTCGAAGGCTGGAAACAGGTGACGCAGGCCGTGCATACGGCCGGTGGGCGCATCGTGCTGCAACTCTGGCACGTCGGCCGGATCTCCGACCCGGTGTTCCTGAACGGCGACCTGCCGGTCGCGCCGAGCGCGATCGCCGCCGGCGGCCACGTGAGCCTCGTGCGTCCGCAGCGCCCGTACGTGACGCCGCGCGCACTCGAACTCGACGAAATCCCGGGCATCGTCGCCGCGTACCGCAAGGGTGCGGAGAACGCGAAGGCCGCCGGCTTCGACGGTGTCGAGATCCACGGCGCGAACGGCTACCTGCTCGACCAGTTCCTGCAGGACAGCACCAATCGCCGCACCGATGCGTACGGCGGCCCGGTCGAGAACCGCGCCCGCCTGCTGCTCGAAGTGGTCGACACGGCGATCGACGTGTGGGGCGCCGGCCGCGTCGGCGTGCACCTTGCACCGCGCGGCGACGCGCACACGATGGGCGATTCCGATCCGGCGGCAACGTTCGGCTATGTCGCGCGCGAACTCGGCCGCCGCAAGATCGCGTTCATCTTCACGCGTGAGTCGTATTCGGGCGACCACTTGAGCCCGCGCCTGAAGGAAGCGTTCGGCGGCCCGCTGATCGCGAACGAGCAGTTCACGCTCGACACCGCGCAGGCCACGCTCGCGAACGGCAGCGCCGACGCGATCGCATGGGGCAAGCTGTTCATCGCGAACCCCGACCTGCCGCGCCGCCTCGAACTCGACGCACCGCTCAACAAGCCGGTGCCGGAGACGTTCTACGCGGAAGGCGAGACGGGTTATACCGATTACCCGGCGCTGAGCGACGCGGCCTGACGGCCGGGCAGCGCGTGTTCAGCCGCGTACGTCCGTGCGCATGAACACGCGCTGCGTCTCGTCGAGCCCGAGCGCGACGTGGTGCGCGCGGATCGCACGCAGCGCGGCGTCGAGCGTCGCGTCGTCGACGATGCCGAAACCCAGGCGCGCGTAGTACGGCGCATTCCACGGCGCGTCGCGAAACGTCGACAGCACGACCTCCGCGATGCCCTCCTGCGCGGCGCGCGCTGCTACCTGTTCGATCAGGCGCGCGCCGATCCGCTGTCCCGCATGCGACGGCGCGACATCCAGTTCTTCCAGATACAGCCGCTGCGCATCGAGCAGCCGGTAAAACGCGAACCCGACGCACGTGCCTTGCGGATCGACCGCGACATACGCGCGACCGTCGTCGATACGCACGAGCACGGCAGCCGCATCGGTCGGCTCGGCTTCGGCAATGTGGGTCATGCCGATTTCGCGAAACCGCTGCGCGGCGGCGACTTCCACGGCGGCCATCGCGGCCGCGTCTTCCCGCGTGGCGGGACGGATCAGAATCGATGCAGTCATGACGGAAATTCAGGCAGGCAGTCTGGAACGGCCGTCACTATAATCGAAACTTCATACGTTTCGAACGCCCGACCCACGAGGTTCGTCATGACGTTGTCCGCGCTCGCCGTCTTCGCTGTCACCCTGCTCGTCACCGCCGGCACGCCCGGGCCGAGCGTCGCCGCGCTGGTTGCGCGCGTACTGACGAACGGCGTGCGCGACGTGCTGCCGTTCCTCGCCGCCATGTGGCTCGGCGAAGCGCTGTGGCTCACGCTCGCGGTCGCGGGGCTGTCCGCGTTCGCACGCACGTTCGAGACAGGCCTGATCGTGCTGAAGCTGCTCGGCGTCGCGTACCTGCTGTTCCTCGCATGGAAGATGTGGATCGCACCGACCGAGACCAGCGCCGACGACCTGCCGCGCGGCCAGTCGCCGTGGCGCATGTTCGTCGCGGGCATGCTGGTCACGCTCGGGAATCCGAAGATCATGGTGTTCTATCTCGCGCTGCTGCCGACCATCGTCGATCTCACGCACGTCGGTGTGACCGCGTGGGCCGAGCTGGTCGGCACGATGCTCGCCGTGCTGATCCTTGCCGACTGCTTCTGGTCGCTGCTTGCGTCACGCGCACGGGCATTCCTGACGTCGGCGCGCGCCAAGCGGATCGCCAACCGCACGAGCGCGACCGCGATGGCCGGTGCGGCGGTGGCGATCGCGACGCGGTAAGCGCCACTGTCCGGCGCACATCGCGCCGTGCCCCTCCGTTGCCCCCGGGAACCCATATGAAAACCTGGCTATCGGCTGCCCTGCTCTGCCTGTCCGCCACCGTCGCGCATGCGGCCGGCGTCAAGTTCGTCAGCATCCCGGCCGACGCGGCCGGCCCCGAGCTGCGCGCGGCTATCTGGACGCCATGCGCAACCCCCGCGCAATCGCTCACGATCGGCCCGTTCCTGCTGAAAGGGCAACGCAACTGCCCGACCGTCGGCGACAAGCTGCCACTGGTCGTGATTTCTCACGGCCATGCCGGCACGTACTTCGGGCATCACGACCTCGCCGAAACGCTTGCCGACGCGGGCTACGTCGTCGCGGCGATCAACCATCCCGGCGACACGCATGCCGACACGAGCCGCGCGGCCGACCTGAGGGAACTGGCGGAGCGGCCGGAGGACATCAAGCGCCTGGTCGACTACATGCTGGCCAACGGGCCCGACGCCGCGCATATCGATCGTGCGCGGATCGGCTTCTTCGGCTTCTCGCGCGGCGGCTATACGGGCCTCGTGCTGGCCGGCGCCAATCCGGATTTCGTGCACGCGCACGTGGCCTGCCCGGACCCGACCTGGCTGATCTGCAAGCAGATCCGCGACCATGACCTGCCGCGCCAGCCGCTGACGCACGATCCTCGGATCAAGGCCTACGTGATCGCCGACCCGATGAACGAATTCCCGACCGCCGATACGCTGAAGGACGTGCACGCGCCGATCCAGCTCTGGGCATCCGAAGCGGGTGGCGACGGCGTGGAGCCGGAAACGGTCCCCGCGCTGGCCGGCATGCTGCCGCAACGACCGGAATTCCACATCGTGCCGAATTCCGCGCATTTCGCGTTTCTCGCGCCCTGCTCTGAATCACTGGCGCACAACTCGCCTGAAGTCTGTACCGATGCGAAGGGATTCGACCGCACGGCCTTCCACGAAACACTCGACGCGAAGGCGCTCGCGTTCTTCAGCGCCAATCTCCGTTAACAGCGAAACGTCTTGCGCCAGACGCCCGGCGCCGGCACATGGTCGTTGCACGCGATCAGCGCGCGCACCAGCGCCCAGTCATCGTCATCGCAGAAGTCGAGCAGCATCGCGCCATACGGGCCGTGCTGCTCGCGCAGTCGTTCGGTGAGCCGCACATGAATGCCCTGCACCCTGCCGTCGCCGTGCGCGACCACCGACGGATTCGCGCCCATCCCGGTCCCGCTGCAGAAGTTGATCGCCCAGCGGCCGCTATCCGGCGACGGCAAGTCCGTGAGCAGCGCATCGATCGCGCGCCACTTCCAGCCGATCGACGCGGCCACCGGCACGCGATATTCGTCCTGGATCACGAACGCGCCGTCGGGATGATCGATCGTGAACGTCGCGTTGTCGGGCCACGCGGTCAGGTCGATGCCGAGCGGCCGGCTGCTGCGAAAGCGGCGCAGCAGCACGATTGCGCCGCGCACGTCGCCGAGCGCGGGCAGCGTGCCGCCGGCATGCCAGCGCAGCCGCGGATGCCGGGCACGATGCGCGTCGAACGTCGCATCGAAACTGCGCGTACACGCGTGCGCCGGCCATTCGTCCTTCACCGACATCACGATGCATTCGCGCGGATGCGCTTCGAGAAAGCGCGCACAGGTTGCCAGCACGTCGTCGAACGTCATGCCGAGCGCGATGCCGCCGTGATGGATGTCGAATGCATCGCGCGCGTGCCGGCAGCGGATGTCGAGCAGCCGCACACCATGCGCGAGCTGTGCATCGAGCGGCGCACGCTGGGTGCGCACGAGCAAATCGTCGACGGTATACGCACAGGTGTCATGGCTGCCCGGTAGGGTCAGCGTATGCAGCAGCCGCGCATCGTCGAGCGCCGACATCCAGTCGGCGGGCGGCATGCACGTATCGTGGCTCGAAGGGATCATGAATCGATGAATGACAAGGAAAGAAAGCCGTGGGTAACGGCGTCGGATGTCGCGGTGCGGGCGGGCGTATCGCGCTCCGCGGTGTCGCGCGCGTTCTCGCCGACAGCCAGCATCGCACCGCAGACGCGTGAGCGCGTGATGGTCGCCGCGCGCGCGCTCGGCTACCAGGTCAACCTGATCGCGCGCGACATGATCACGCAACGCAGCAGCATGATCGGCGTCGTGACGGCCGGGTTCGAGAATCCGTTTCGCGCGCGGCTGCTGTCGGACCTGATGGCCGCGCTCGGGCAGCGCGCGCTCACGCCGCTCGTGACCAATGCGGAAGATCCGCGCCAGGTCCGGCAATCGCTCGAACAGCTGCTCAGCTACCGGATCGCGGGCCTCGTGATGACATCGGCGTCGCCGCCGCTGTCGGTCGCGCAGCAGTATCTCGAACACCGGATCCCGGTCGTGATGATCAACCGCGAGGCGAACCTGCCGGGCGCGGACATCGTCGTCAGCGACAACGCGGCGGGCGCCGTCCATGCGGCGCAGCGGCTCGTGCGGGCCGGCGCGCGCCGGCTCGCGTTCGTCGGGCCGCGCGGCGCGAGCTACAGCGCGCAGTCGCGCGCCACCGCGTTCGAGCATGCGATCGGGCGCGGCGACGCGTTCGACGCGACGCTCGCGCACGTGCTCGACACACCGTCCGATACGCATGCGAGCGGGATCGAAGCCGCGCGGCAACTGTTCGCGAGCGGCAAGCGGCCCGACGGCGTGTTCTGCTCGTCGGACCTGCTCGCGCTCGGCGTGATCGATGTCGCGCGCAGCGAATTCGGGTTGCGCGTGCCGGACGACGTGCGCGTGATCGGCTTCGACGACATCCCGGCCGCCGATTACGACGCGTATCGGCTCACGACGCTCCGGCAGGATACGCGCGGCCTTGCGCAGGCCGCAGTCGACCTGCTTGCCGACCGGATGCAGACGTTCGACGGCCCGTCGCGCACACGCATCGTGCCAGTCACGCAGGTAGTGCGGGCCAGCTGCGCATGACGGATTGAAATCGGGCGCGGCGACGCCGCGCGTCACTTCAGCCCGCCCGCGAACCCGCGCAACAGGTAGCGCTGCACGTAGCCGGCCACGGCCAGCGTGGGCAGCGACGCCATCAGCCCCGCACTCATCAGGTCGCCCCAGTCGATGCCGTTCTCCGTCACGTAGCCGGCAATCGCCAGCGGCAGCGTGAAGCGGCTCGGCGTCGACACGAACAGCAGCGCGATCAGGAATTCGTTCCACGCGGCGATGAACACGAAGATCGCGGTCGCGATCAGCCCCGGCGCACACAGCGGCAGCACGATCTGCACGAGCCGTCGCGCCAGGCCCACGCCATCGATGCAGGCCGCTTCCTCGTATTCGATCGGCACGTCACGCACGAACGCGAGCAGCATCCAGATCGCCATCGGCAGCGCGTAGATCTGGTACGCGAGCATCAGGCCGAGCGTCGAATCGAGCAGGTGCAGCCGCTTCGCGAGCGCGAACAGCGGCACCGCGATCGTGATCGGCGGCATCAGCTTCAACGCGAGCACGAGCACCAGGAACAGCAGGTCGAGCCGCGCCGGAAACCGCAGCCGCACGAGCGCGTACGCGGCCGGAAACGCGAGCGCCAGCGCGAGCAGCGTCGTGCCGAAGCCGACCAGCAGCGAATTGAACAGCGGCGCGCCGATACCGTTGGACCATACCGATACGAAATGTTCGAAGGTCGGCGCGGCCGGCCAGATCCGCAACGGATGATCGAGGCGTTCGAGCGTCGGCATGAACGCCGCGCCGGCCATCCACAGGCACGGCAGCAGCAACAGCACGAGCGCGGCGATGCGCAACGCCCACGGCATCGCGCGACCGAATGCGGCGCCCGGGCGGGCGCCCGTGATGCCTGCGGATTGCGCGGTCATGCGCGCCGCTTGCGAACCGTCTGCCATACGTACCCCGAGACCAGCAGCGCGGACGCCGCGAGCATCAGCACCGACGCGGCGCTCGCCGGCCCGACGTTGAAGAAGCGGAAGCCCGTGTCGTAGATATAAGTCGACAGCGTCTGCGTCGCGTTGCCGGGGCCACCGCCCGTCAGCGCATAGACCTTGTCGAACAGCTTGAACGTGTCGATCGAGCGCAGCAACATTGCGAGGCCGATCTGCGGCGCCGCGAGCGGCAGCGTGATGTCGCGCAGGCACTGCCACTCGCTCGCGCCGTCGGTGCGTGCGGCTTCGTACAATTCCTGAGGGATCGACTGCAGCCCCGCGAGCACGATCAGGAACGCCATCGGCGTCCACTGCCACACGTCGACGAGCGCGAGCGACCACAGCGCGAGATGCGGATCGGACAGCCAGCGCACGCCTTCGATGCCGAACGCCGCGAGCAGCGCGTTCAGGAAACCGTCGAAGTTGAGCCAGTTGCGCCAGATCGCCGAGCACACGAGCGTGGACAGCATCATCGGCAGGATCGCGAGCGGCAGCGCGATGCGCCGCCCCGGAAACGCGCGTACGAACAGCAGCGCGAGGCCGAAACCCAGCGCGACTTCGGCGAGCGACGCGACGATCGTGAAGCGCAGCGTGTTGCCGAAGCCGGCCGTGAACGCGTCGTCGCCGAGCACCGCGCGATAGTTCGCAAGCCCGGCGAATGCGCGGCGGCCGGCCGAGTAGTCGACCTGGCAGAACGAATCGATCAGCACCTGCGCGACCGGATACAGCGCGAGCGCGGCGAGCACCAGCAGCGCGGGCCCGAGCAGCGCGACGAACGGCAGGCTGCGGCCGAAGGCTTTCATGCGCCGCGTCCCGGCGAGGGTTCGAGACGCGCCGTCACTTGCCGGCCGCGGCCGTCGCCTGCGCGATCTTCTGTTGCGCCTGGCGCAGCGCGGCGTCAGGCGCGGCCTGCCCCGTCAGCGCGAGCTGCAGCTGGTCACCGAGAATGCTCTCGACCTGCTGCCAGTCCTTCACGCGCGGCCGCGCACGGCCGGCTTCGAGCGCCTTCAGCTGATCCGGATACCAGCGGTACTGGCGCACCAGCGCCGGGTCGTTGAACACGCTGCGGCGGGTCGGCGGAATGCCGATGCCGGCGAGGCGCGTCTGCGTGTCGCGCGCAGTCAGGTACGCGAGGAAATCCTGCGCGAGCTTCGCGTGCGGCGCGTCCTTCGGAATGCCCATCTGCCAGATGCCGAGCATCGGCGCCGGGCCCGCGGTCTGCCCGGGCGGCGGCTGCAGCGCGATCTGGCCGACCACGCGCGACTGCTTCGGATCGTCGAGCGCCGGCACCCACGCCGGCCACACCTCGATCGACTGCGCGGCCGTGCCGCGCTGCAGTGCATCGCGCACTTCCGCCGCGCCGTACACGTCGACATCCTTCGGCGCGGACGCCTTCAGCGCGAGGAAGGTCTTCAGCGCGGCCTGCGCTTCGCGCGAATCGATCGTCACGTTGCCGGCATGGTCGAACACGTCGCCGCCGTAGGCCCACAGGATCGGCAGGAAGCCCGTCACGACCGGGTTGCCCTTCGTGCCGCGGAACACGACGCCCGACACGCTCTTGTCCGCGCCGCCGACGGTCTGCGCGATCTTCAGCACGTCGTCCCAGTTGCGCGGCGGCTGCAGCTTGTACTTCGCGAGCAGGTCCTTGCGGTACGCGAACATCTCGACGTTGCCGACGATCGGCAGCGCGTACAGCGCACCGGCCGCGTTGCGGCCGAGCGCGACGGCGGACGGCACGAGATCGGCGTCCGCGAGCGACGCGGGCAGCGGCTTCAGCCAGCCGTTGCCGATGAATTCGGGTGCCCACGTGTCGTCCATCATCACGAGGTCGTACGCGCCGGTGCCTTCGCGCATCGACAGCTTGAGCTTCTGGTACAGGTTCGCGTTCGGCAGCTTGAGCAGCTCGATCTCGGTGCCCGGGTGCAGCTTGTTGAAGCCGGCGACGGCGTCGGCCAGCCCCTTGCCGTAGATGTCGTCGCGGCCTGCGATGACGAGATCCGCGGCAACTGCGTGCGTGGCGGCGAAGGACAGCGCAAGGGCGGCGGACAGCGCGCGCAGGCGGCTCAGCAAGGTCATGAGGTCTCTCTCGTTCGGCGTGATGACGGGACGGCCAGGCGTTGCACACGTGTGCAACGCGGGGGATGCTTGTGGCCGCCTGTAGCGAACGCCATTGTTCACGCCAATCGTTAAGAATTTATGGCACGCGGCGGAAGAGGCCGCCGCCGTGCCCGGCCTCCCCGGCCGCCTGGCGGGTCCAGCCCCACCTCCCCGGCCGGATCTCCCCGGCCGGATCAGAAGTTCACGCGGATCCCGGCCATCACCGCCAGTTGCCGGCTGGAGTTGCTGTTCGCGAGCACCGGTATCTGCGCGTAGTTCACCGCGTTGCCGTTCGCGTCGGTGCCGAGCCCCTTCCCGCTCGCGATCTGGCCGATCGCGACCGCATACAGCGCCGTGCGCTTCGACAGGCTGTAGTTCGTGCCGACGTTCACCTGGTGGAACCGCGTCGTGCCGCGCCCGTCGGTATGCGCGGCGTTGAAGATATAGGCGACGCCGCCCTGCAGCGCGGGCGTGAACATGTAGGTGGCGTTCAGTTCGCCGATGTCGAACGTGAACGCCTGCGTGCGCGGCTGCGCGGCGGTCGAGAAATAGCGGCTGTCGCCGAGACGCGTATGCGTATAGGTGAGCGCGATCGTCGCATCGCCGAACGTGACCGACCCGCCCGCGCCGAACGCGCGCATCGAGCCGGCGTCCTGCAGCAGGCAGTACATCGCTCCCGGGTTGCTGCACGCGAAATCGCCGATGTAGCCGCTCGCGCCGCCGAGCGCCGCGTCGAGCGGCTGGTGCAGGTCGAGGTAGCCGACCGAGAACGCGACCGGTGCACGCGTGTAAGTCGCGGCCACCGCATAGCCGCGCTTCGCGGAGAAATCGCCGGCCTGCCCGCCGAAGCTGAACGTGCCGCCGAACGTGAGGCCGTTGAAATCGGCGCTGGTGAACTTCACGGCATTGTTGAAGTTGAACGCGGCGTTCAGGTTGTCGACGTCGCCGAGGTGCGAGCCGTACGGCGTCGCCCAGTTGTTGCTCGACACGTATGCGCCGAGCATGTCGGTGTACGAGTCGTACTGGCGGCCGAGGCCGAGCGTGCCGATGCCGTCCTGGCGCAGCCCGACCCACGCCTGCCGGCTGAAGGCCGTGCCGCCCTGCAGCGCCTGCCCGTTCGCCGACAGGAACTGCTGCTCGAGCGTGAACACCGCATTGAGCCCGCCGCCGAGCGGCTCGGCACCCTGGAAGCCGAAGCGCGACGGCACGAGGTTGCCGCCGCCCATCTGCCACGCATGGCCGCCGCCCGTGCTGCCGTCGGCGCGCGTGAACTGCTGGTTCGTCGAGTAGATGATGCCGGTGTCCACGGTGCCGTACAGCGTCACGCTGCCCGAGGTCTGCGCGTGTGCGTGCATGCAACCCAGTGTCGCCGCAGCCGCGGCCAGTCGTCGTCCGATCTTCATGCCCCGCCCCTCTGTTGTCATCGATTCGCAGTGCAGATCGATGGAGTTATCGATATGGGTGACAGGACTCTATCCAGCGAAAATTCAGGACCTCTATCGCAAATCGGCAAACAGTGGCACACATGGCCCGCGACGTCGCCCGGCGACGCCGTCGCGGCGCGCGTGCGTCATTCTGGGCGCGTCGTCTGGGAAGGCAGCTCGCCGAACAGGTCGCGATACTCGCGCGCGAAATAGCCGAGGTGCGTGAAACCCCAGCTCGCGGCCGCCTCGCCGACGCCGAGCTGCTGCACGGACGTCGTGCGCAGCATGCGGCGCACCGCGTTCAGCCGGATCGTGCGCAGATAGCCGACCGGCGTGACGTCGGCCACGCGTTGGAAGCTCGTTTGCAGCGTGCGGCGGCTGCAGCGCAGCGCGCGGCACAGTTCGAGCACGGTGACGGGTTCCTCGGGCCGGTCGCGCAGATGCTTCTCGCAACGGCTCACGATGTCGCTGTAGGTGGCGTGCGTGATGTCGCGGCGCTCGACGCCGATGCCCTGCTCGAGCGCATCGAGGAACATGCCGAGCATCGCGTCGCGGAACATCTTGCGGGTGGCCGCGTATTCGAGGTGGCCCGGATTGCGCTGCGCATCGTCGATCAGCGCCGACAGCCGCACGCCGAGCGCGACGCCCTGCTCGTCGGACAGCCGCGTCACGTGGCGCAGCTTGCGCGCGCCGGATGCGCCGAATTCGGCTTCGCACAGCTCGTCGACCATGTCGGACGCCGCGCTGATCCCGACGAGCCCCATCCCTTCCGGCGTGTGGAATTCGAAATCCTCGCCGGCGCGCAGCGCGAGCAGCGCATAGCCGTCGACGGGCTGGCCCTGGAACGTGCCCGCGAGCGGCACGGACAGCGGCACCGCGAGCGACGTGCGCCCGGCCGGCGCGAGCCCGGTTTGCGCGACGCGCCGGTTGGTCGTTTCGCGGAAGAAGTGAAAATCGTCGTACAGCACCTGCGTGACGGTGCCCTTGAAGCGGCCCGGCGTCATCTGGCGGTAGACCTGATGCCAGCCCGCGATCGCGAGCCCGTGATCGTGCACGTCTTCGTGTGAGCGTGACTGGAACAGCATCGGCATCTCCGGTAAAACCCTTAAACGCGGCCGCCGGTTCCCCGGCGCGCAACGCCACAGCTTACCCGTGCAAAATCCTGCGTAGTGCGGTTTCGAACGCAAGACAGGCCGCCGACAGCGCAGTGGCCTGCTCGCCCGTCAGGCGAACGTAGCGGCGGAACGACGGCATCCGGTTCACGACCTCGCTGCCGCCGAACGGCACGATCGCGAGCGTCCAGCGGCCGTCGCGCGCGTCGATCGTGCAGTCGGTCAGGTGCAGTGGCCGCAGCGCATCGGCCAGCAACGGCTCGGCGACCAGCGCGGCCACCGTGTCGACGAATCCGCGGTCGCATCCCGGCGCAGCCACCGCGTCGATGCCCGTGCGGCGCAGCCAGCCGGTCTGGCGCACGCGCGCGCTGCCCTGCGCGGCCGGGCCGCACGCGGTTGCCGCCACCTTCACGCTGACCGTATGCATCAGGAACTGGCGGTCGACACGCTCGTCGACGCTCACGCGCACGCCGTTCGGCAGCCGGGCCGTCAGGCTGCCGGCGCCATCGGCATCGCGCTCGGCGCGCAGGTCGGCCAGCACGCGCGCGGCGATCGCACCGGGCCGATGGCCGGGCGGCGGCGCATCGGGCGCCGCGCGCCAGCGGGCGAGCGCGGCCTTCACGACGCGACGTGCTCGTTGCGCAGCACTTCCTCGACCGGCACCGGCTTGAACGGATGCCGGCGCTGCACGACGAGCGTCCAGAACAGTGCGTACAGCGCGGTGAGCCCGAGCATCGCGCCGAACGGCACGTAGATGTCGCGCGCATTCATCCCGGGCGGCGTGATGTACCAGATCGCCAGGATGATGCCGACGCTCGATACGATCTGCGGCAGCGGGAACAGCGGCGAACGGTACGGGCGCGGCAGGTCAGGCCGGCGAATCCGCAACATCACGACCGACGCGGTGACGAGCAGGTACGCGGTGCCCCACGCGCAGGTCGCGGCGAGCACGAGGTGCAGGATGCTGTCGAGATTGCCGTTGATCAGCCACGCGTGGAAGATCGGCACGATCGCCGCCGCGACGATACCGACCACGGGCGTCTTGAAGCGCGGGTGCAGATACGCGAAGCAGCGCGGCAGCGCACCGTCGATCGCCATCCCGTACAGGATGCGCGGCAGCCCGGCCATCAGCGTGTTGATCGTCGCGGCGCCCGCACAGAGGAACGCGATGCCGAACCAGATGCGGCCGAACGGCCCAAGCACCTGCAGCGCAAACGCGGGAATCGCACCCGGCGTGTCGAGCAGGTGCGTGAGGCCGTCGGGGCTCACCGGCACGTTCGCGACCTGGCGGCGGATCGCCGCGCCGTACAGGAACATGCAGATCGCGACGCCGACGAGGCCGAGCGCCATCGCGCGCGGAATCGTCTTGCCCGGCGATTTCATCTCCGGCGCGAGCGGCGTGACGAACTCGCAGCCGACGAACATGAACATCGCCATCCCGACGAGCGACAGCACCGCCGGCACCGACGTGCCGACTTCCGAGCCGCCGAACCAGCCGTCGAGATGCACGGCCGGCGCGGCCGCGAGCCCGAGGATCCCGAAGATCATCAGCGACAGCCACATGCCGGCCGTCAGCACGATCTCGAGCTTGCTGAACACCTTGATGCCGATGATGTTGGTGATCGCGAACGTGACGACGAGGCCGACGCCGACGAGCCACGAGCTGTTGTGCTTCTCGAACGCGGCATTCAGCGATTCGAAATTGACGAGCGCCATGATGCCGCTCAGGATCGTTTCCGCCGTGCCGGCGAACACGTGCACGAGGAAATACGCGGAGATCGTACCGGTGATCGCCCAGAAGCGGCCGAGCCCGCACGACAGGTAATCGTAAACCGAGCCGGCCGTCGGCAGCATCGCGGCGGCTTCGGAGAAGGTCGTCGCCTGCGCCTGCATCATCACGAACGCGATGATCATCGCGACCGCGAACGCCCAGCCGCCCATCCCGAAGCCCGACGTCGCGGTGAGAATCACCGGGCTTGCCATGATGAGGCCGACGGCACTCGCCAGCGCGGTCGGAAAACCGACCGCACCCGCGTTCAGCGCCGTGCCGCCACCCGCTTCAGCCGGCGTGCCGGCGGGCGTGCCGCCCGCTGCGCCGGTAACTCCTGACCATCCCGACATCCCTGTCTCCTTCCTGTGTCGACCCTGGCCGCCGCTTCGTCGGCGACCGGGGTTCCATGGCATTGCGGTCAGCCCGGGGCGGCGCTTCAGCGCTTCGATTCCCGGGCCCCCTGTCGATCACACCTCGATCCGATGTCGAAAAAATACGCAGGCAAAATAATCCGGTCATAGCGCAAATCGGCAAACCGGCGACAGCTGTACTGCCCGCCGCCGGCGTGCCGTCACGCTGTCATGCCATCACGCGAACGGCACGGCCTCGAAGCCCGCCGCCAGCGCGTCGACGATCCGGTCGAGCTGCTCGCGCTGGATCACGAGCGGCGGCGACAAGATGATCTTCGTGCCGACCGGGCGCACCAGCACGCCGTTCTCGCGCGCGACTTCCGCGACCGCGTTCGCATAGCCGGACAGCGGGTCGATCGGCTCGCGCGTGTCCTTGTTCGCGACGAGGTCGAGCGCGAGCATCAGCCCCTTGCCGCGCACCTCGCCGACCGCCGCGAAGCGTTCCGCGAACGGCTTCAACGCTTCGAGCAGATACGCGCCCTGCTTCGCCGCGTTCGCCGGCAGGTCTTCCTTCACGACGATGTCGAGGCTCGCGATCGCGGCCGCGCATGCGACCGGGTGGCCCGCGTACGTGTAGCCGTGCATGATCGCGCCGCCGAAGTCGGCGTTCGCGGCGAACGCGTCCTCGATCCGCGCGTTCACGACCGTCGCGCCGAGCGGCACGTAGCCCGACGAAATCCCCTTCGCGAGACACATGATGTCCGGGCGCACGCCCCAGCCGCGGCTGCCGAACATGCTGCCGCTGCGGCCGAAGCCGGTCACGACTTCGTCGGCGATCAGCAGCACGCCGTACCGGTCGCACACCTCGCGCACGAGCGGCCAGTAGTTGGCCGGCGGCACGATCACGCCGCCCGCGCCCTGGATCGGCTCCGCGATGAACGCGGCGACCGTGTCGGGGCTCTGGAACTGGATCTCGCGCTCGAGCATTTCCGCGCAGATCCGGCCGAGTTCTTCGGGATCCTGCGTGAACGGGTTGCGGTACAGCCACGGTGTCTCGACGTGGAAGCAGCCGGGCAGGTTCGGCTCGTAGTTGCGGCGGAACACCGTATTGCCGTTCACCGACGCGCCGCCGAAGTGCGTGCCGTGATAGCCCTGCTTCAACGAGATGAACTTCGTGCGGTCGGCCTGGCCGCGCACCTTCCAGTACTGGCGCGCGATCTTCAGCGCGGTCTCGATCGAATCGGAGCCGCCCGAGCTGTACAGCACGCGGCGCATGCCTTCCGGTTCGAGCATGTCGATCACCTTCTTCGACAGTTCTTCCGCGCGCGGATGCGAAATGCCGTCGAACAGCTGGAAGTATTCGAGTTCGTCGAGCTGGCGCACGATCGCGTCCTTCACTTCCTGACGGTTGTGGCCGACGTTCACGTTCCACAGGCCCGCGACGCCGTCGACGAGCTTGCGGCCCTCTTCATCGAACACGTAGCAGCCGTCGCCGCGCACGATGCGGATCGGCTTGCGTTGCTTCATCTCGTTCGGGTGCACCATCGGATGCCAGAATTTCGCTTCGTTGTAGCTCATTGCAGTCTCCACTGTCGGATCGTTTGAACCTGGGTCGTTCTGGTTCAGGGTTCGAGGTTCGGGGTTGATGCCGCGCGTCAGTGCGCGATGCAGACGGATTTGGTTTCGGTGAAGCCTTCGATCGCGTACTGGCCGAATTCGCGGCCGATGCCCGATTGCTTGTAGCCGCCGAACGGCATCGACGGGTCGAGCGGGATATGGCAGTTCACCCACACGGTGCCGGCCTCGATCTGCGGCACGAGGTTCATCACGCGCTTCAGGTCGTTGCTCCAGATGCTCGCGGCAAGTCCATACGGCGACGCATTCGCGAGGCGCACCGCATCGGCCGCGTCGTCGAACGGCACGACGACGATCACCGGGCCGAACACTTCGTCGCGCACGATCGCGCTGTCCGGATGCGGATCGGCGATCACGGCGGGCTTCACGTAGTAGCCGGGCAGGTCGTCGGCCGGCGTGCCGCCCGCGAGGAACGTCAGGCCCGCGCGGCGCGCGCCTTCGATGTGCTGGACGACCTTGTCGCGGTGGTGCGCGGAGACCAGCGGGTTGATTTGCGCGGTCGTGTCGAGGCCCGCGCCGAGCTTCATCGACTGCGCGACGCCCGCGAGGCCATCCGCGAGCTGGGCGAACTTGCTGCGGTGCACATAGATGCGCGACGCAGCCGCGCACACCTGCCCCTGGTTGAAGAACGCGCCGGCGGCGACGCCGTCGAGCGCCTGCGCGACGTCGATGTCGTCGAGCATCACGATCGGGTTCTTGCCGCCCAGCTCGAGCGAGAAGCGCGTCATGTTCTGCACGGCCGCCGCGCCGACCAGCTTGCCGGTCGCGGTCGAACCCGTGAACGAGATCTTCGCGATCGACGGGTGGCTCGCGAGCGCCGCACCGCACACACGGCCGCCGGTGACGACGTTGAACACGCCGGGCGGCACGCCGGCTTCGAGCGCGAGTTCGGCCAGGCGCAGCGCGGTGAGCGGCGTTTCCGGCGACGGCTTCAACACGATCGTGCAGCCGGCCGCGAGCGCGGGGATCAGCTTCCACACGGCGATCATCAGCGGGAAATTCCACGGCACGATCGCGGCGACCACGCCGACCGGCTCCTTGCGCGTATAGGCCGTATAGCGCGCGCCGGGCGGGAACGGGATCGACACGTCGAGCGTCTGGCCGGTGATCTTGGTCGCCCAGCCGGCCATGTAGCGCACGTATTCGACGCTCGCGCCAACTTCGATCGCGCGCGACACGTGGATCGACTTGCCCTGGTTCAGCGTTTCGAGCTGCGCGAGCGTTTCGGCATCGCGCTCGATCAGGTCGGCGAGTTTCAGCAGGATGCGTTCGCGATCGGCCGGGCGCAGGCCGCTCCACACGCGGGTGTCGAATGCGCGCTTCGCGCTGGCGACCGCGCGGTCGACGTCGCGTTCATCGGCGTCCGCGACCGTCGCGAGCCGCTCGCCCGTCGCGGGGTCGTACACGTCGAGCCGCGCGGCCGCGTGTGCGGGCTGCATTTCACCGTCGATGAAGAGGCCGAAATCGCGCGCAACGAAGGTGCGCACGGTGTCGCTGACGGCGACGAAATTCGTGGTGCTCATGGGCGTCTCGAGGATTGTCGTGGCTGGACCGCATGCGCACGGGCACGCGGGCGTCGTTCCACTGTATCGACGAGGGTTCGCGCCCGGTGAGCGCAAATTGGCAGCGCGTGGGCGCTGAGCGGACGGGTTCGAACCCCGCCGGGCTGGCTGGCGGTCGAGGCAATCAGTCGGCCCGGGACCGACGTCGGTCACCCACTGACGCTCATGCAGCCCGCTTGACCGACCAGTTCGTTTTCCTTCGCACTACCCGATGTAAACAGGCAAAAGCTGGCGCCGAGGTCGCTTTCGAATTCCATCAGGAAGTCCAGTCGGCCGTCGCGATCGAGGTCGCCCGCCCAGATCAGCGACGCGCTGAACGGCGGCGAGCTGCCGTCGAAGTCATGCAGGACCGACCGCTTGCCGTCGCCTTCTGCAATCACCGCACCGGATACCGTGTGGCGCAGTGCATACCGGCGGCCATGAAAGCCGAAGCGCAGCGGGCTGGCGCCGGGCTCGATCGCCCTTCCGTCCTTCGGAAACGCCAGGTTCGCCGCGTCGACCTTGCCCTGCCTGAGCGACTTGCAGCGGAACAGCGCCACGGCTTTTCCGAGGTTTGACTTGATGTCGACGATGTCGCCGCTCGGCTGCGACGGTTCGAACCGGACGGTTGCGAGTGCGAGCTTCCAGCGATTCCCGGCCGGAATCAGCCCGAGCCACCCGCCTCCGGGATAGTCACCGGCCTCGCCGACGTCGTCCGGGGCAATCCGGGTCGGTTGAAGCACGAGACAAGGATCGGGCTCACTCTCTTGCGCGCAGGCCGTCGAGGCCGTCGCGGCACCCAGCAGGAAAAGCAGCACGGCCAGCAGCACTTTGGCGTTGGTATTCATGAATCGGCGATCGCGAAAGGTTCGAAGTCCGGACCGCAATTATCCGACGAATTACAGGAACAGCGCCCCGACCAGTTCCGTGCGGTTCGACACGCCGAGCTTGCGGAACATGCGCATCAGGTGCGTCTTGACGGTCGGCTGGCCGAGCGCGAGATCGCGGGCGATCTCCTTGTTCGAGCGGCCGTCGCGCACCAGGCGCGCGATCTGCTCCTCGCGGTAGGTCAGCCGCTCCTCGCAGCCGATCCGGTGGATCCCGCGCCGCGCGCGCAGCAGCGGGCTCAGCGCGGCTTCGGCAACGGGCTGCAGCCGTGCGAGCGCATCGATCTCGCCGGGCGCGAACCGCCCGGCCGTGCTGTTGCCGGCCACGCCCTCAAGCGTTTCACCCGCCCCGAAGCGCAGCAGCGAGAACGCGCCGACCGTCCGGCCCGCATCACGTAGCCAGATCTCGACGACGTCGGCCACGTCGTGCCGCCGCAGGAAACGGGTCCAGTACGCGGACGCGTCGCGTCTTTCGTCAGGCAATTGGGAAGCGAGCGTGACGACCGCGCACTCGCCTGCCGCGCAGCGCGACGGATGCAGCGGATCGAGCATCCGGTAGCGCGCGACATAGGTGCGATGCATCGATTCCGGCATCCCGAACAGCTCGAAATCGGCCGGTTCGCCGCTCTGGTCGAGCCGGTAGAACACGATCGCGGACGGGCTCGCGAACGCGTCGAACGCGTCCACGCACGCGCGCAGCGCGCGTTGCCAGTCGGCGGCGTCCTGATCGGCGGGAGTGGTTGGGGTCGGCATGGTGGAATCGGCTGGCGGGCGAACCTATCGAAGATCGAAGTTCGGGCCAGCCTACCGGCGCCGAAAAGCGCCGGTGAGCACAAATCGGCAAATCGTCCCGGCCCGGCCGGCATCGCGGATTCGGCCGGGACGATGCGGGCGCGCGACGGTACGCGCGCCGCTTTCAGCGTGCGTTCGCGGCGAACGTGTCGCAGGCGCTCAGCTCGCCCGACTCCATCCCGCGCCGCAGCCAGTACACGCGCTGGTCGCTGGTGCCGTGCGTGAAGCTCTCCGGTACGACATAGCCCTGCCCTTGCTGCTGCAGCCGGTCGTCGCCGATCGCGGCGGCGGCTTTCAACCCCTGCTCGAAATCGCCGGGTTCCATCAG
The DNA here is from genome assembly GCF_902499335.1 of Burkholderia lata. Lineage (GTDB taxonomy): Bacteria > Pseudomonadota > Gammaproteobacteria > Burkholderiales > Burkholderiaceae > Burkholderia > Burkholderia lata_B. The sequence goes on from NZ_CABVQK010000004.1 coordinate 78,955, forward strand.
CCGCTGGTTCGCGCGCTGCGCGTTGTTCGCCCACACACCGGCAAAGCAGTCGGCCTGCAGTTCCATCCGCACCGACAGCGCGTTCGAGTGAGCCTGGCTCGCCCGCCGGCGCGCGGCGTCGACCTTGTCGGAAATGCCGAGCAGGTTCTGCACGTGATGGCCGACTTCGTGCGCGATCACGTAAGCCTGCGCGAAATCGCCGCCCGCGCCGAAACGCGTGCGCAGTTCGTCGTAGAAGCCGAGATCGATGTACACCTTGCGGTCGCCCGGGCAATAGAACGGCCCCATCGCGGTCTGGCCCGTGCCGCATGCGGTCGGCGTCGAGTTCTTGAACATCACGAGCGTCGGCGGCTGGTACTGCGCGTGCAACTGGGTATTGAACACGCCCGTCCACGTGCGCTCGATATTGCCGAGCACCTTGCGCGTAAATACCGTGCCCGCATCGTTCGCCGGCGCGCCCTGCCGCTGCGCGGGCGCGGGCTGCGCCTGCTGCTGGCGGCCCTGCAGCGCCGATGCGCCTTCGAGTATCACGCGCGGGTCGATCCCGAAGAAATACGACGCGGCGAACGCAACCACGATCGTGCCGATGCCGATCGTCGCGCCACGCCCGCCGCCGAACCCGCCGGCGCCGCGGCGATCCTCGACGTTCGTGCTTTCCCTTTCGTCGTCCAGCCTCATAGCCGGCCCTCCCTGTTCTTGTCGATGATCCGGCGCGCGAGCGCGCCACCGGGCGATATGTTGTCGTGGCACGATCCGTCGGCCGATGCCATGCGCGTCGGGTGCGCGCACACGCCGGGATCGCCGGCCTGCCGCTCCGCTCGCACGACGGAATCGGCCGACCGATGTGCCGCGCGTCGATACGCGGCCCGCCCGCGCTATTCTGCCGGGCTTTCGTGACTTATCGCAAAAATGTGGAGGATAGAGTGATTCGGCGCCGGACATCGTCAGCCTTTGCAAAATGGCCCGCTGCCGCCCCGGTCGCCAGGACGCGGCCCGCGTTCATCCTTTCGGCTGATACCAGCGCTCGCCCGCGCCGCCTAAAGTGACCGGAAACGACACCTTTCCGGAGCACGACATGACCCACCCACAACCCCGCACGATCGCGATCACCGGCGCGGGCACCGGTATCGGCGCCGCGTGCGCGCGCCGCTTCGCCCATCGCGGCGACCGCGTCGTGCTGATCGGGCGGCGCCAGGCGCCGCTCGACGCGCTGGCCGCCGAAACGGGCGGCCTCGCGCTGGCCGGCGATGCCGCAAGCACCGCCGACTGGGCCCGCTTCCTGCCGCAGATCGCCGAACGCTTCGGCCGCGTCGACGCGCTCGTCACGTGCGCGGGCGGCCACGGTCTCGGCCGCGCGGACGAGACCGACGACACGCAGTGGCGCGACGCAATGCACGCGAACCTCGACACCGCGTTCGTCAGCGCACGTGCTTGCCTGCCCGACCTGATCGCGCAGCGCGGCAGCATCGTGCTGGTCGCGTCGATCGCCGCGCTCGCGGCCGGGCCCGGCGTGTGCGGCTACACGGTCGGCAAGCACGCGCTGCTCGGGCTCGCGCGGTCGCTCGCGCGCGACTACGGGCCACACGGCGTGCGGGCAAATGCGGTGTGCCCCGGCTGGGTACGCACGCCGATGGCCGATGCGGAAATGGAACCGCTGATGTCGGCGCACGGCGACACGCTCGACGGCGCGTATGCGCGTGTCAGCGCCGACGTGCCGCTGCGGCGCGCGGCCGACCCGGACGAGATCGCGGCCGTCTGCGCGTTCCTCGCATCGCCGGACGCATCGTTCGTGACCGGCGCGACGCTCGTCGCGGACGGCGGCGCGATGGTCGTCGACGTGCCGACGCTCGCGCTCGACAAGCTTTGATGCGTGCTGGCACGCCGCCCGCGTGACGCACACATCGCAGGCGGCGTTTCGTGCACGTCCTCCTGCCCTTTACCACCCGCCCCCGCACCGGCCACCGCACGCGCATCGCGGCATCCGCTCGTTTCCCGCCTCCGAAAATCCGCTACCATCGACCGATCCCGCCGCCCTGCCCGGCACCGCCTTACTGTTTGAACGTCGATGAACATCCGGTTTCTTGAAACCTTCGTCTGGCTCGCGAAGCTGGAAAACTTCCGGCTCACGGCCGAAAAACTGCACACGACGCAAGCTGCCGTGTCGAGCCGCATCGCGTCGCTCGAGGAAGCGTTCGACGTGCGCCTGTTCGATCGCAACACGCGCTCGGCCACGCTCACGCCCGCCGGGCGCCGGATGCTCGCGTACGCGGAGCGAATCGTGCGGCTCGACGGCGAAATGCGGCGCGACATCGATGCGGCGAGCGACGCGGGCCTGATCCGGATCGGCGTGATCGAATCGATCGTGCACAGCTGGTTCCCCGCGCTGATGGCGCAACTGCGCGAGCGCTATCCGCGCCTCGACGTCGAGATCACGAGCGACACGACGCTGCACCTGATTCGCCTGCTCAGCACCGACGGCGTCGACCTGATCCTGCAGACCGACCCGGTGCCGGGCCCCGATTTCACGAACCTGCCGCTGTGCGAATTCCCGGTGCGCTGGGCGGCCAGCCCGCGCCTCGGGCTCGGCGGCCAGGCGCTCGACGTCGCACGCCTGGCCGAATTCCCGATCATCAGCTTCTCCCGCCACTCGGGGCCGCACGCGACGATCGAGCGGTTGTTCGCCGCCGTCGAGCGGCCGGCCAGCATCAACTGCATCACGTCGGTCGCCGCGATGATCCGCCTCGTTGCCGACGGCTTCGGCGTGGCCGCATTGCCGCCCGCGATCATCGGGCGCGAGTTGCACGAAGGCGCGCTCGAACTGCTCGACGTCGCTCCCGAATTCCCCGCACTGCCGCTCGTCGCGACGTATCGCAGCCAGGGCCTGCCGGTAGCCGCGCGCATCGCGGAACTGGCCAGCGAAGTCGCACGCGCGATGGCGGCCGCCGCGAGCCACGCAAGGACGGCAGCGCCGGCCACGACCGACAGCGTGGACAAAACACCCGCCCGTCCCGCGACGAAAACGAAAACCAAAGCCAACACACCGGCGAAAGCGAAGCGCACGACGCAAGCCGCACCGGCCGCCACGCCCCCCGCGAAACGCCGCCCGCGCCGCTCATAAGAAAACCTGTTCACCGCGAATTTGTTTTCTTGTTGGACGGGCGCGGCCCGTCTTCGGGAAACTGCGGTTCCTGACACACCCCCGTCACGAGGAACCCCGCGATGACCCGCCTTTCCCTTCCGCACGGCCAGCTTTGCGTCTGGACGGATATCGACGCCGCGCACGAAGCCGATTTCAACGCGTGGTACGACCGCGAGCACATGCAGGAACGTGTCGCGATTCCCGGCTTCACGCATGCGCGGCGCTTCCGTGCAACCGATCGCGGCCCGCGCAAGTACCTCGCGCTGTATGTGACGGACGCGCTCGACGTGTTCCATGGCGACGCGTACCGGCGCGCGTTCACGCAGCAGACCGCATGGTCGCTCGCGAACTTCGAGCGCATGACGGGCACGCAGCGACGCGTCGGAGAACTGACGATCGAGGCCGGTAACGGCGAAGGCGCGCATCTCGCGCTGTTCGTGCTGCCGCCGGATCGCATCGACGTACCGCGGCTGCGCGAGCGCTTCGACGGCGCACTGCACGAACCGGGCATCCACGCCGCGCGGCTCTTTTGCACCGCGCCCGAGCTGTCCGCGCCGATCGGTGCCGATGCGGCCGCCCGCCCGGCCGCCGATGCGCTCGTGCTGATCGAAGGCAGCGATGCGGCCACGACACGCCGCGTGGCCGCATCGCTCGCCGGGCACGAAGACGTCCGCACCTTCGACCTGCTGTGGCGCGCCGCCGCACCGCTGCATACGGCACGCGGCAACGTCGAAACCGAGGCCGCTACCGCTGCCGCCCTGCCGGCCTGATCGCCCACGCCGGCCGCACCGCAGGCGCGATGCCCGCCAGCGCATCGGCCCGGCGTTTCATCCCGTTCCCCGTCACGACATACCCGACACCATGAGCACTCTCGCCCAGCCCGCCGCCCACGCGCCCCGTCGCGTCCGCAACAGCCGACTCGCGACCGCGAGCATGATCGGCACGTCGCTCGAGTGGTACGACTTCACGATCTACAACACGCTCGCCGCGCTCGTCTTCAACCACCTGTTCTTTCCGTCGGTCGATCCGCTGGCCGGCACGATCCTCGCGTTCTCGACCTATGCGGTCGGCTACGTATCGCGTCCGCTCGGCGGCTTCGTGTTCGGCAATCTCGGCGACCGCATCGGCCGCCGCGCGGTGCTGATGCTCACGCTCGTGCTGATGGGCGTGACGACCGCGCTGATGGGCGCGCTGCCGACCTACGCGCAGGCCGGCATCCTGAGCCCGATCCTGCTCGTCGCGCTGCGCTTCGTGCAAGGTGTCGCACTCGGCGGCGAATGGGCCGGCGCGGTGCTGCTGTCGGTCGAGCACGGCGACCAGGAGCGCCGTGGGCTGTCCGCGTCGTGGACGCAGATCGGCCCGTCGTTCGGCACGCTGCTCGGCACCGGCTGCATCGCGCTGGTGACGCTGTCGACCACGTCGGGAGACTTCCTGTCGTGGGGCTGGCGCGTGCCGTTCGCGGCCAGCGCGCTGCTCGTCGTGTTCGGCTTCTGGCTGCGGCGCGGCGTCGACGAAACGCCGCAGTTCGAGCAACTCGCCGAATCGCACGCGACCGCCGAGGTGCCCGTCGCGGACGTGCTGAAGTACCACTGGAAACGCCTGCTGATCGCGGGCGGTTCGCGGATCGGTTCGGACGTGCTGTATGCGCTGATCGTCGTGTTCACGCTCACCTACGTGACGACCGTGCTGCACCTGTCGCGCCCCGTCGCACTGACGGCCGTGATGATCGGCACGGCCTGCAATGCGCTCGCGGTGCCGTTCTTCGGCGCGCTGTCGGACCGCTTCGGCCGCCGGCCCGTGTATCTCGCGGGCGCGCTCGCCGGCATCGTATGGGCGTTCGTGTTCTTCGCGATGCTCGATTCGGCGCGGCCCGGCGCGATCGTCGCGGCCGTCGCGATCGGCCTCGTGATCCACGCGGTGATGTACGGCCCGCAGGGCGCGTTCGTGACCGAACAGTTCCCGACCCGCGTGCGCTATGCAGGCTCGTCGCTCGCATACACGCTTGCGGGCATCGTCGGCGGCGGCTTCGCGCCGCTCGTGATCGCCGCGTTGTTCCGGCAGACGGGCACGACGACGGCCGTATCGCTGTACGTCACCGCCGCGCTCGTCGTCACGTCGATCGCGCTCCTCGCCGCCCGCGAAACCGCGCACAAGCCGCTCGCGGATTGAGCGTCGCCGCCAGCCGATTCATTCCTTCGCACTTCAAACGGATACCCGCATGCAAACCCTGTCGTTCAACGTGATTTCCCGGCAAGGCGCGCCGACCACCGTCAACGCCGAGATCGAACGCGTCGTGATCGCCGGCTGGGCCGGGCGCGATCCGGCGGCGATCCGCGCGCATATCGACGAACTCGCGGCGCTCGGCGTCGCGCCGCCGTCGACCACACCCTGCTTCTATCGCGTATCGGCCGCGCTGCTCACGCAGGCGCCCGCGATCGGCGTGCTCGGCGCACGCTCGGGCGGTGAGATCGAATGCGTGCTGGCCGACAGCCCGGCCGGCACGCTCGTGACCGTCGGCTCCGACCATACGGATCGTGAAGTCGAAGCCTACGGCGTCGCGGTGTCGAAGCAGGTGTGCGCGAAGCCGCTCGGCCGCGACGCGTGGCTTTACGCGGAAGTAGCGGATCACTGGGATGCGATCGAGATGCGTTCGTGGCTGATCTCGCGCGATGGCGAGCGGACGGCGTACCAGCACGGCGCAGCAAGCGGCCTGCTCGCGCCCGACGTGCTGTGGCAGCGCTTCGACGACCGCCGCACGATGCCCGCGCGCTGCGCGATGTACGGCGGCACGGTCGCCGTGCATGGCGCGATCGCGGCGATGGGCGACGGCGATGCGTTCGAGATGGAACTGCACGATCCAGTGCTCGGGCGCAGCCTTCGGCACCGCTATGCAGTGGAGATGTTGCCGGTCGTGGCATAACGGGCGATGAGGCGCGGCACACCGGCGCGGCAGCGTCCTGTCGCCGCGCCTGCCGCTGCTAGTACGGCTGAAAGCAGTGATAGTCCGGGAAGTTGATCTGCGAGTTGTTGCAATACAAAACACCAGCCAGGTCGGTGCACCCGCTCAATGCGAACATAATTGCCCCCGCAACCGACACTTTCCATCCGAAATGCAACATTGCGCACCCGTTTTCGCTTTTTTCGACGTTGATCGACATGATGCTCATCGGACGCGCCCGGGTATGTGGAAAATTGTTGTGCCGCGTGTGCTTCGGTTCGCGACGACGCCTCCCCGTGCCCGGGCGCAGGCCGAGGCACGAGCAGGCGGACGGTGTGTCGCCGGCCCTGGCGCACGCAACGACGGCGGGCACGGAGCACGCCGCCGCCCGTCACGCCTTGAACGTGATCCACGGCTTCAGCCGGACCGCGCTGCGAATGAGGCCGGCCTGCTCCTGCGCATCGATCACGGGCCCGATCGGCTTGTAGGCTTCCGGCGCTTCCTCGATGCGGCGCTCGTCGCGCAGCGTGACGCAGCGCCACGTGCCCGGCGCCTGCTCCGTGCGCATGCGCCGTACCGCCTGCCGGCGCACGCTGCGGCCGGCACCGTGGCTGCATGACCACAGCCAGTCGGGGTGGCCGAGCCCGGTCGCGAGAAACGACGCATCGCCCATCGATCCGGGAATCAGCACGAGATCGCCGTCGCGGGCGGGCGTCGCCCCCTTGCGATGGATGTTCATCCCGTTTTCGCGCAGCACGACGTTGTGCGGCACGTCGACCACGAGTGCCGAGCGGGTCTCGCCGGTGAGTTCCGCCAGTTCCTTGCGCACCATCTCGGCAAGCACGACACGGTTGAGCCACGCATAGCGCGCGGCCGTGCCCATCGCGACGAGGTATTCGCGCGCCAGTTCGCCGGAAAGCCCGTACAGGCCGCTTTCCGGATGCCTGACGCCCGCCGGCCACGCCGCGCGCGCCCGGTCCATCCAGCGGCGCCCGACGTAGAAACCGACATCGCGCGAACCGCTGTGGATCATCACGACGACATCGTCCTTCGCGAGTCCCGCACGGTAGGCCGCATGCCGATCGAACACGGCGTCGACCACCTGCAGTTCGACGAAATGATTGCCCGACCCGGGTGTACCGAGGCAAGGATCGCGGAATACCTCGCGCGACCCGACGTGTGCGTCCGGCGCGTATTTCGCGCTGCCGCCGAACCGGTCGAGGCCGATGCACGACGACAGTTCGTCGATGAGCCGGTCGCGGTCGACGTGCTGCCAGAGCCCCTGCTGCGCGACGCGATCGACGAATGCCGCCGGGCCCGCATCGAACAGCGCGCGGAATGCGTCGCTGGCGACCGGCACGTCGCGCCGATCCGCGAGAATCGCACGCGTCAGCCGCTCGACCAGCGCCGTCTCGAACGGCGCGAGCGCCGACCGCTTGAGGCCCGTGGTGACGAGACGCATCCCGCAATTGATATCGGTGCCGACCGCAGCGGGAATCACGAACGCGTCGTCGGTCGCGACGATCGACCCGACGGGCGCGACTCCGCCCGGATGAAAGTCGGGCGTCGCGCACGCCTTGCACACGCCCTGATGGCCATCCGGCGAACGGACGGCCGCGAACGCGAGCAACTGCTGAACGGCCTTCTCCTCGAGCGGGAGCGAATCGGGCAACAGGACGGACGCCTGCGTCAGTTCATTGCGCAGGTGATAGATGCCGGCGTGATAGTCGACATGGATGCCTTGCCGTTGCAAGGCCTTTTTTAAGCGAGGAAGAGTAGACATCGCTGCTGGAAATGAAAAAGGTACGACGCGACCCCCGGCTTTCCGGCGGTCGTGGGTACCTTCCTGCAGCAGCGTCGAGGAAGGGAGCGCGGATCATAGCAGAACGCGCTTGCGTTCGCGACCGCCGTTGCTCACTTGAGACACCCGAGCCCCGCCAGCGTCGCCTCCACCGCCGTGTCGAGCGGCGTCACCGGCTCGCGGCCGAGCACCGCGGTTACCCGCGCGTTGTCGAGCCGGATCGATTCGCGCCACAGGTAGCGCATCTCGAGCAATTCGCGCAGCGTCGTGACGAACGGCGCCGCGACCCACACGAACCACCACGGGAACTTGCGCACCGTCGGACGCAGCCCGTGCCGCTGCGCGACGCGCCGTACGGCCTCCGCCATCTGCGTGCCGTCCGCATCCCAATGTCCGCCGAGGTGAAAGCGTGCAAACGGTTCCAGCGTGTCGCGCCGCTCGATCAGCTCGACCATCGTGCGCGCGGCGTCCGGCACATACGACCATTGATGCCCGATGCCGTCCCGCCCCGGCACGCTGATGGCCGCAACCGGCTGCCCGGCCTTGACGAACCCCGCCGCGAACCAGCTGTTGCCGGTGAGCTTCGGCCCGAAGAAATCGCCGGCGCGCACGATGATCGTGCGAACGCCCTGCCCGGCCGCATCCTGCAGCCGGCGCTCCAGCTCGACGCGGATCGCGCCCTTGCGCGTCGACGGATGCTGCGGCGCATCCTCGACCAGCACCGGAAACGCATCGGCACCGTAGTTGTAGACCGTGCCCGGCAGCACGACGGTGGCGTGCTCCGCCTTCGCCGCCGCGATCGTGTTGTCGATCATCGGCAGCACCTGCCCGGCCCAGTTCCGGTAGCCAGGGGGATTCACCGCGTGCACGATCACGCTGCAGCCGCGCGCGGCCCGGACGACTGCATCGCGGTTCATCGCGTCGCCGCGCATCCATGCGATGCCGTCGCGCTCCACGACCTCGGCGTCGAGCCCGCGCTTCAGCGCGCGCACCTGCCAGCCCGCATCGCGCAACTGCCGAGCGACTTCCCCGCCAATCCCGCCGCTCGCGCCGAGCACGAGTGCCTGTCGTTGCGTCCCGCCCACGTGGTTCGTCATTGCCGCTCTCCTTGAATGAACTTCCTTGATGACACGCGTTCTGGCGCGCCATCGGCTATCAAGGAATTGCCGAACCCAATCGATCAGCTATACATTTATGTATGACCACCGATCTGAACTGGGAACGCTACCGCACCTTCCTCGCCGTGCTGACGGAAGGCTCGCTGTCGGGCGCGGCGCGCGCGCTCGGCATCACGCAGCCGACGGCCGGCCGCCACGTCGCGGCGCTCGAGGCCGCGTTCGGCCAGACGCTGTTCACGCGCTCGCCGTCCGGCTTGCTGCCGACCGAGGCGGCGCTCGCGCTGCGCGGCCATGCGGAGGCGCTGCGCAGCGCGGCGGCCGCGTTCGAGCGCGCGGCCGCGAGCCACGGCGCCGGCGTGCGCGGCATCGTGCGGATCTCCGCCAGCGACGTGATCGCCGTCGAAGTGCTGCCGCCGATGCTCGCGCAATTGCGGCGCAACCATCCGGGTCTCGTCATCGAACTGGTGCCGACCGACCGCATCCAGGACGTGCTCAAGCGCGAGGCCGACATCGCGGTGCGGATGGCGTCGCCCGCGCAGGAAGCGCTCGTTGCAAGACGCATCGGCGAAATCGAGGTCGGGATGTATGCGCGCGACGACTACCTGGCGCGCAACGGTGCGCCCGCGACGATCGATGAACTCGCGCATCACGCGCTGATCGGCTTCGACACGGTCACGCCGTTCATCCGCTCGGCGGGCCACAGCATGCCGCTGTGGAAGCGCGATGCGTTCTCGCTGCGCACCGACAGCAACCTCGCACAGCTCGCGATGATCCGCGCCGGCTACGGGATCGGCTTCTGCCAGACCGGGCTCGCGAAACGCGACGCGCGGCTCGTGCGCGTGCTGCCGGACGGGCCCGCGATGCAGCTGGAAACCTGGGTCGTGATGCACGAGGACCTGCGGACGAGCCCGCGCTGCCGCGCGGTGTTCGATGCGCTGGCCGACGGGCTGCGTGCGTATGCGAATGGCGAAACCGTCGAATAGACGGTTCGCGGCGACGGTCACGAACGAAGTGAACGAAGCGCCCGAGCGGCGCTATTCGTAGATTTTCCCGGCGAACAGGATGTCCGCCATGCGCCGCCATGGATTGTCGGGCACGTCGTAGAAGCGCAACCCATCCTCCGATGCCTCGGCCCAGTCGACCATTGCGTCCAGGTACTCGCCGATCGAATGGTTTTCCCAGCCGAGCGCGGCGCGCGAGTACGGCGACGGCGGCACGTCGGCCTCGAGCTGCCGCTCCTTGTTCCAGTCGTGGCCGAGCACGCGCAGGAAGTGGATCAGCGAGCGTTCGTCGATCACGCGTTCCAGCGCATCCTGCAGCTTCGCGGCCATCTGGCGTTGCAGTTCGTCGTTCATTTTTTGTCCCCTGGCGCGCCTCTCAGGTACGCGCTGCCGCATGTCGTGCGGCCCGGTTTTACATCAGCAATTGCCGCGACAGCACCTCGCGCGCCTGCGTGACGGTCTCGCGTTCGCCGGGCATCGGCGGCGTCAGCGAAAACACCGCGTCGGGCAGCGGCGGCAGCCGGTATTTCGCGCCGAGCCGCATCAGGCCCTCGCCGATCGCCGACGCGCACAGGCAGCCCACCCCGAGCCCCGCCGCCAGCATCGACTGCAGCCCCGCGACCCCCGACGCGCTGTGCACGAGCCGGTACGGCATGTGCTGCTCGTCGAGCGAGCGCACCGCGACCTGATGCATCATGCAGTCGTCCGGCAGCAGCACGAGCGGCAGCGGCTCGGGCAACTGCTCGGCGAGCGCGGGCGATGCGACCCACGACAGCGGCTCGCGCCGCAGCACCCAGCGCGTATCGGCCGACGCCGGCCGGAACGGCCCGCTCGACAGGTTCATCACCACGCCGAGATCGACCTGCCCGCGCGCATGCGCCGCCTCGATATCCGCGCTCTTCATCGCGCTGACGTGCAGGCTCAGCTGCGGGTAGCACTCCCGCAGCCGTGCGAGCAGGCCCGCGACTTCGTTGGTCCGGTAGTAATCGGTGATCGCGACGCGCAGCTCGCCCTTGATCGCCTGCCCGCGCACTTCGTCGAACGCGGCCTCGTTCAGCGCGACGATGCGCCGCGCGTGCTGCAGCAGCCGCGAGCCGGCGGGCGTCGGCTCGACCCCGCGCTTGCTGCGCACGAACAGCGGCACGCCGGCGCGCGATTCGAGCTTGCGCACCTGCTCGCTGACCGTCGACTGCGACAGGTGCAGCAGCGGCGCGGCGGCTGTCAGGCTGCCGGCGTCCGCGACCGCCGCGAAAGTACGCAACTGATCCAGGTCGAAACCGCGCATCGCCATGCTCCATCCATCGAATAACCCGATGGATGCTACCACCAATTCCCGCTTTTCCGATTCATTGACACCACCCAGAATGGGGGTCAATCGCCCGTCCACGGCCGAACCGGCGCTTCCTGCGTCGCGTCCGGCGTGAATGTGGCACTCATTCTTTCGGACCTGCTTCCATGACGAACGACACCCTTGCCCCCTGCGTGCCGGCCGGCCCGGCCGCCGCGGCGGCGCCGCGCAGCCACCACGGCTGGGCGCTGGTGGTCCTGCTGGTTGGCGCGATTTTGCCGCCGCTCGACTACTTCATTGTGAATCTCGCGCTGCCGGCCATCCGCGACGGCATCGGCGCGCGCCCGGCCGAGCTGCAGCTGGTCGTGTCGGCCTACGCGTGCGCGAATGCCGTCGTGCAGATCACCGGCGGCCGGCTCGGCGACCTGTACGGCCGCAAGCGCATGTTCATGATCGGGATGGCCGGCTTCGTCGTCGCGTCGACGCTGTGCGGGCTCGCCGGCAGCGGCGCGGTGCTGGTCGGCGGCCGCGTGCTGCAGGGCCTGTTCGCCGCGATCCTCGCACCGCAGGTGCTCGCGACGATCCGCAGCGTGTTCAGCCCGCAGGAGCAGGTGCGCGTGATGGGCTTCTACGGTTTCGTGTTCGGCCTCGCGGCCGTGATCGGCCAGCTCGGCGGCGGCGCGTTGATCAGCCTGCATCCGTTCGGGCTCGGCTGGCGCGCGATCTTCCTCGTCAACCTGCCGATCGGCATCCTGGCGCTGATCGGCAGCTGGCGCTTCATCCCGGAAAGCCGGCCGCCGAAAGGCCAGCGCATCGACGTCCCCGGCATGGCGCTGCTGTCGCTGTTCCTGCTGATGCTCGTCTACCCGCTCACGCACGGGCGCGAGGCCGGCTGGCCGCTGTGGATGGTCGCGTGCCTCGTCGGCGCGCTGCCGATGCTCGGTGCGCTGCTGGCGGTCGAGGCGCGCCGCCTCGCGAGCGGCCACGATCCGCTGCTCGACGTGCGCCTGTTCCGCAATCCCGTCGTCGCGCTCGGGCTCGTGCTGGCGTTCCTGTTCTATACGCTGAGCGCGTTCTTCCTGAGCTACGGGATCTACCTGCAGGGCTGCCTGAACTGGTCGCCGCTCGCGTCGGGGCTCGCGATCCTGCCGCTCGGGCTCGGCTTCCTGTCGAGCCCGCTGCTGATGCCGCGACTCGTCGCCCGGTTCGACGGCTATCGCGTGCTCACGCTCGGTTTCGCGATGCTCGCGGCCGGCGTCGCGACGGCCGCCGCGCTGGCTGGCGCGGCAGCACCGGGCCCCGGCTTCTACGCGGGGATCGCGGCGATCGGGATCGGCCAGGGCCTCGTGCTGCCGTCGGTCGTGCGGATCGTGCTCGCGGAAGTCGACACGGCGCGCGCGGGGGTCGCATCCGGCATGGTCACCGCGATGCTGCAGATCGGCGCGGCGGTCGGCGCGGCCACGCTCGGCGGCGTGTTCTTCGCCCGGCTCGGCGCGCATCCGGCCGCGCTCGATTATGTTCAGGGCTTCAGGACGTCGATGTTCGCGCTGACGGTCGTGCTGCTCGTGTGCGTGGCGCTGTCGGCAATGCTCGGGCCGCTGCATCGGCGGCTGCATGCAGGCACGTAAGCGGGACGGGAATCGTGGCGACGGCAGGGGTCTGACGCGGAAACGGTGCAGATGTAGCGACTCGCCTAGCGCCGGCTTATGCGTGATGCTTGCGTTGCGCCTGACGCGCTTCCCATTCGGCCAGCTCGACGCGATAGCGCGCGAGTGCTTCGTCGTAGAGATCGAAGACGCACGGCGAACAGCCGCTGTTGCAGCAGTCTTCCAGTTCGGGTTGGATGGGCGGGGTCGGACGGGGATCGTCGACGGACGGATCCCCGGAAGATTGGTTCGGCACGGCGTGGTCCGGTGAAGTAAGACGATCAGTATAGGTCGATCCGGGCCACCGCCGCTTCCAGCAGGCCGAACGGCTAGACGATTGTCAGTTCGATGTGCATCGGCGACGCGACCGTCGACACCGTCGACGTCGCCAGGTCGATCACACGCATCACCGTATCGTCATACGTCCGGAAGTAATACTTGCGCGCCTCCAGGTCGGCGATCGTGGTCCACTGCGTGTATTCGTAGACCGGCGTGTCGTGATCGACTTCCTCCTTGATCCACCCTTTCGGAATGTCGAACGTATTGATGATGTGTTCGGCCAGCCGGATCGCGTCGGCGCCGCTATGCGGATTTTCTGCGTACGTCGCGTACCCGACCGCGCGCACGAAACGCGACGCCGGCGTGATGTCGCCGGGCAGGCCCAGCATCCCGTAGCCCTGGCCATACGCCTTGAGCTTCACGTGTTTCGCGTCGCGCGACAGCGACAGCGTCCTGCTCGATGGCGTGACGCGCGACAGGTTCAGGTAGTTGTGCAGGTTGGTGCAATGCCAGTCGAACGGCGGCGAGTTGGTCATCACGCCGAGCGGGTTGTCGTGGACACGCAGTTCGCCGCCGACCGGCTCGACGACGAGCGATGCGCCGCTCGCGTCATGCAGCGTGTAATGCAAGGGCGGCGCGCCGTCGAATGCGGGGTGCGGGATATCGGCGACGACGATGCCGTCGAGCGCCTGCTTGACGTCGCTCACGCTGTCGAAGCCGGTCAGCGCCCAGGTGAGGAAATCCCACGGCGCCAACGCGCGCGCCGTGTTCTCCGGTGTCAGCGCCGGATACTCGGCGAACTCCGGGAAGTAGAGCATCCCGCCGGCCAGCCCCGCCTCGTTGATGCCGTCCACCAGGATCGGCATCTTCAGCCCGTTCATCCCGATCGCCTTGTACTTCGTCGTCCAGCTCTTGCCCTGCTTGCCGAGCGGCGGCGACGCGTACAGCGTCTTGCCGGCCTCGATGACGATCGGGACCGAACCCAGATCCTCTGCGAACTCCATGGTTCTGCCATAGACGACGTGCTCATCCAGCGTGCGGATCACAAAACTCGTACACATGTTGTTTTCCTTGTTTTGACGAGAAGCAATAGCAGGCGCGTGATCGGCCCGCCCCTCGGACCATGCGCGTCCCCGACCGCGGAATGCGCGTGTGAATCATATCGGTGCAGACGTGCTCCAGGCTCGAATCCCCGCAGAATTACTGCTACGTCAACAGTCGAATCGATTCACACCGCGAAAGAAAAAATATCGCCGCCCGGGAGCCGCCCGATCGGGACAGGCGGTTCGCACCGGCCGCAGGGAGCGCGAAAGCGAACGCATCCATAATGGCGAGACGATCGACGACATCAATCCGCTGTGCCCGACCCATTCACGCCACACAGGAGCTGCGTCATGGCCGAAGCCGTGAATCCACCGGAAGTCTGGGCGCCGTTCGGCGCGTTCTCGATGGCCGTGATCCAGGGTGATGGCCGGATCGTGCATCTGAAGGGGCAAGTGGCGCTCGACCGCGACGGCCAGGTGGTCGGCCACGGTGACATGCGCACGCAGGTGCGCCAGACGCTCGACAACATCCGCGCCGTGCTCACGACGATGGGCGGGCAGATGCAGGACGTGATCTCGCTCGTTCACTACGCGACCGACATCGATGCCTTCATGCAGGCCGGCGACATCCGCAAGACGTATTTCGCCGAGCCTTATCCCGTGACGACGACCGTCCAGGTCGAGCGTCTTTACCATCCCGATCTGCTGATCGAGATCACCGCTGTGGCTGAAATTCCGCTGGCGCGGTTTCGCCGGCCTGCATCGCGCGCGTAAATCAGCGATGCGGCGCCGCGCCTTATGACGCGCCGGCCGTAGCATTCCCGACCGGCGCGCCTGCCCAAAACCCACCCGCTTACTTCACCTGCGCGCCCGGCTTCACGGCCCCCGCGCCCACCTTGTCGGCCAGCGGCTGCCACGCGGCACCGAGCGAATACCAGTCGACGCGGCGCGTGAGCGTCATGATGCCGGCAAGGATCGCGAACAGCAGCAGCGAACCGAGCATCAGCGCGTTGTCTTCCGACAGCAGCAACCCGTAGAGTGCCGCGTACAGCACCGCGAGCAGCGCCGCGAACACCGCGCCGCGCTTCACGCTGTGCAGCACGAACGACAGGTAGAAGGCGAGCAGCCCGATGCATGCACCGCTCGCCGCGAGATACGCATACGCGAACCTGATGTGTTCGGACAGGCTCAGCAGCAGCAGGAAGAACAACGCGAGCGACAGGCCGACCAGCGTGTACTGGATCGGGTGAATGCGCAGCCGCTTCACGAGCTCGTACATGAAGAAGCTCGCGAACGTGAGCATCACGAACAGCGCGCCGTACTTCGTCGCGCGTTCGGCCTGCAGGTAGACGTTCACAGGTTCGATCACCGACACCGACGCCATTTCGATCGCGCCTTCCCCGTCGCCGGATGCGATCTGCTCGCGCGCCTTCGTGTTGAACGACGTCACGCGCCAGTTGCCGGTGAAGCCGTGCGCATCGACCGTGCGGTTGTTCGGCAGGAACGCGCCGTCGAAACTCGGATGCGGCCACGACGATTTCAGCGAGAAATCGTTCTGGTCGCCCACCGGCGCGAACGCGACGGAATCCGCGCCGCGCAGCGGCAGGTCGATGCTGAACGGCACGGCCGCCCCCGCGCTTGCATCCGCCAGCGCCGCGAGATCGACGTTCGCGTGCACGCCCTGGCGCAGGCTGGCCAGCCGCGTGCCCTGCTCGACGTCGAAGCGCGCGCCGCCGATGCGCAGGTCGGGCTGCGCGGTCAGCCCGCGGATGTCGCCGATGCCGATCGCGACATAAGCGTCGTCGACCTTGAAGCTCACGTGGCCGTCCGCCTGCGGCAGCTTCTTCAGGTCCGGCAACGGCAGCGTGCCGGACATCCTGCTTGCCAGCTCGTAGACCAGCGCCTTGTGGATGCCACGATAGCGGACGCTGGTCGTCAGCGTGCCGTCGACGTTCAGCGTCTTCGGAAACACGAGCAGGCGCTTCGTCTCGCTTCGCAGGCTCGTCTTGGCCGCGCCTCGTGGCGGCGAATCGTCACGCACGCGCGTGACTTCCGTGTAATGCACGACGAGCACCGGCCCCGCCACCGTCTGCGGCCCCGCATAGCTCGACCAGATGCTCTGCAGCGCATCCCTGCGATACGCGGAACGTTCCTGCACGATGCTTTGCACCATCTGCAGCGGGATCAGGATCAGCAGCGCGAGAAACGCGGTGATCGCGAATTTGAACAACAGGACTCGATTCATGGCCGACAAGTACCGGAGTAAAAGGGTACGGTCAGCATGAGCGGCCCCGGTGAAGGGCGATTGAAGCCGGCGTGAAGTGAATGTGTGGCGAACGTGAAGCGCGGTCAGCCGGCCGACGGCAGCGTGAGCGTCGCGCACGCGCCGCCTTCGTCGCGGTTCGCGAGCGCGACCTGGCCTCGGTGCAGCATCGCGACTTCGCGGACGAAACACAGCCCGAGGCCCGTGCTGCGATCCTGCCCGTCGGGGCGCGGCAGCGAATAGAAGCGCTCGAACACGCGCGCCAGTGCGTAGTCGGGCACGCCGGGGCCGTCGTCGGTCACGCGCACGACGGCGACGTGCGCCCTGCCCGCCGGCTGCCGCTCGAGCGTGATCCGGATCGTGCTGCCTTGCGGTGCGAAATCCAGCGCGTTGTCGAGCAGGTTGCCGAGCGCCTGGCGCAGCAGGAACGGATCGCCTTCGACGACCGCAGGGTCGGCCGGGTCGTGCGCGTCGATCGACAGGTTCACGCCGCGCTGCCGCGCGCGCGGCTCGATATCGTCGACGAGCTGCTCGAGCACCGGCCGCAGCGCGACCGGTTCGCGCACCGACAGGCGCTGCTTCTGCTCGACTTCGGCAAGCGCGAGCAGCTTGCGGATCATCAGTTCGAGGCGGCCGGCCTGGCGGCGGATGTTCTCGGTGAAACGCCGCCGGTTCGCAACCGGCATGTCTTCCTGCAGCAGTTCGGCCGCGCCGCTGATCGCCGCCAACGGGCTTTTCATCTCGTGTGTGAGCGTGTGGATGTAGGTTTCGACGTACTGCCGGTCCTCCAGCCGCTGATGCATGCTTTCCACCGCGCGCCCGAGCTCGGCCAGCTCGCTCGCGCCCTGCAGCGGCATGTCGGCCCGCTCGCCCGCCGCGATCGCGCGCGCATAGCGCTGCAGGCGCCGCAGCCCGACCACCAGCCACCACGTGCAGGCCACGCCGATCAGGATCGCGCCGCCCATCAGCAGCGCACCGTACAGCATGATCTTGCGCTGGCTGCGCGCGATGAACGGCGCGACCGTCTGGTTCGGCTTCGCGATCGTCAGCACGCCGATGATCTCGTTGCCGCGCCGGATCGGCGCCGCCACGTGCATCACGGTGCTGCTGTCGTCGTTCGGATCGCTGCGCGTGCTGCGCGCGCCGTACTCGCCGCGCAGCGTCCGATACACGTCGTTCCAGCGCGAATAGTCCTGCCCGACCGCGCGGCCGGACGAGTCGTAGCGCACGATGCCGTGTGCATCGGTGATGTAGAGACGGTAGCCGATCGCGTTCTTTTGCACGCCCCACACGTTCGCGCTGACCGGGTGTTCGTGCAGATTCGAGAGCTGCCGCGCGAACGCGCCGTTGGCGATATGGCCGTTCGCCATGTCGTCGGCGGCCAGCGTCGCGAGCACTTGTGCGGTATCGACGAGCGTATCCTCCATCGCCTCGCGCACGCCGGGCTTCACTTCCTGCACGAACACGCGCAGCGTGATCAGCGCGGCCAGGCCGACGATCAGGAAAAAGCCGAAGAAGATGCGCAGGCCGATATGCATGGGCGGTGCCGGTCGTTACGGTTGCAGCGAATAACCCATCCCGCGATGCGTGCGGATCGGGTCGCGCTCGGGGTCGATCGCGCGCAGCTTCGCGCGCAGCGTCTTGATGTGCGTGTCGACCGTGCGGTCGGCCGAATCGAATGCCTCGTGCCACACGAGGTCCATCAATTGCTCGCGCGAATAGATACGCCCCGGATGCCGGACCAGCAGCGCCAGCAGCCCGAATTCGTAGCGCGTGAGGTCGAGTGCGTGCCCGAGCCACGACACGCGCGCGCCATCGGTATCGAGCGTGAAACCCGGTGCGATCGTCTCGGCTGGCGCCGGCGCGGGCGCGGGTGTCGCTTCGGGTGCGGCCGTCCGGTAGAAACGCCGCAGGATCACGCGCACCCGCGCCGCCAGCTCGCGCGGCGAAAACGGCTTGACCACGTAATCGTCGGCACCGATTTCGAGCCCGACGATCCGGTCGATTTCATCGTGCCGCGCAGTGAGGAAGATCACCGGCACGTCGGAGAACGTACGAAGCCGCCGGCACACCTCGAAGCCGCTGAGATCCGGCAGGCCGACGTCGAGCACGACGAGATCGAAGCGCGTGTCGCGCAGATGGTCGAGCGCCGCCTGCCCGAGCGTGCAGTGGACGGTCTGCATGCCGTCGGTGCCGAGGGCGTAGATGATCGTGTCCGCGATCGCCACTTCATCTTCGACGATCAGGATATTGGGTTGATGCATGGTCTCAGGCTGGGCTCGCGCAATCCGGTGCGACATTGTACGCACGGCCGGCCGCGGCGCGAGCCCCTGCCCGTCGTGCTATGCCACGCGGCCGGTCACCGGAATCGACGCGCCGGTGATCGCCTGCGCGTCGGCCGACAGCAGGAAGCCGATCGTCGCCGCGATCTGCTCCGGCCGCACCCAGCGCGTGAAATCCGCGTCAGGCATGTCCGCGCGGTTCGGCGGCGTATCGATGATGCTCGGCAGGATCGCGTTCACCGTCACGCCGCGGTCGAGCAGTTCGGCCGCCAGCGCCTCGGTGAGCCGCGCGACGCCGGCCTTCGCGGCCGCGTACGCGCCCATCCCCGTGCCGGCCTTGAACGCCGCGCCCGCGCCGATGTTGACGATGCGCCCGGACGGGTTCGCCAGCAGGTGCGGTAGTGCGGCCTTCGACGCGTTCAGCGCGGTCTTCACGTTCAATTCGTACATGCGGTCCCACGTGGCGGCATCGCCGTCGGCGATCGTCTGCCACACGAACGCACCCGCGATGTTCAGCAGCGCATCGACCCGGCCGAATTCGCGCTGCACGGTATCGAGCGCCTGCGCGGCGGCCTGCGGATCGACGAGATCGATGCCGCCGATGCGCAATGCATCAGCCGGCACGCCGGGCAGCGCCTGCGCCGCCGGGGCCGCGCCGCGGCCGATCAGCGCGACGCGCGCGCCGCGCTCGCCGAGCCACGCGGCTGTCGCGACGCCCAGATGACCGAATCCGCCGGTGATCGCGACTGCCTTGCCTTTGAAATCGTGTTCCATCGATGTTTTCTCCTGGATCGAGGGTTGCTTGATGATGCGTGTCGAATGAGTCATGCCGGCCGCGGCATGCATGCGCGGCCGGCAATTTGCCACAGCGTAGCGCCGTTCACGCATCCGTGCGCACCGCGACGAGGCTGCGACGGCGCAGTTCCTCCGTCGTTTCGCCCTGGTTGTCCGGGCGCCAGCCCGGCGGCAGCAGTACGAAGCGGATCGCGGTCCACACGTCGCGGGCCGTTGCGACGTCGCGGGCGAGGCTCGCCCAGTGCTCGAGCTCGACGACGAACGGATTGCGCGAGCGGGTCGGCGTGACGAGGCCGAAACGGCACGGCTCGTCGGCGCGCTCGGCGACATAGGTGCCGAACAGCCGGTCGAACACGACCAGCACGCCACCGTAGTTCGCATCGAGATAGTCGAGATTCGACGCGTGGTGCACGCGGTGCGCGGACGGCGTATTGAACACATATTCGAACCAGCCGAGCTTCGGCATCCACGTGTTGTGCAGCCAGAACTGGTACAACAGGTTGAACGACAGGATCGCGAGCACGGCTTCCGGACGCACGCCGAGCCACACGAGCGGCGTGAAGAACATCGCGGCGCCGGCGATCTTGCCAGTCCAGCCGAGGCGAAATGCGGACGACAGCGTCAACTGGTTCGGCGAATGGTGCACCGCATGGGTCGACCAGAAGAAGCGCACGCGGTGCGACGCGCGGTGATACCAGTAGTAGCAGAACTCCTGGCCGACGAACACGAGCAGCGCGAGCGCAACGCTGTGGAGCGGGATCGTGAAGAGCCGGTGCGCCCACGCGAGGTCGAACAGCGGCGTGGCGAGCGACAGCGGCACCAGCGCGAGCAGCTTGCGGCCCGCAAGATCGGCGAGCGACAGCCACACCTCGTTCCAGTCGAACGGTTCGGGCCCGCGGGCGCGGCGCCAGGTGAGCACGGCCGCCTCGACGAGCGAGACGGCGACGATGAAGAGCGTCACGTAGTACGCGAGCTTTCCTGTAGTGGTGAGCATGATGGGCCTTTCCTCCGGTTGAGTCGGACGCGTCATCGGCTGCACGGGCTGCCATCGCGTCGAATGGAACGCACTGTAGTGGGCGGGGAACGGAAAGGCCACGCGGGAAATATGTCGCCGTATGTCGTGGGGAGAGGTGATCGGGGTGTGCGTGGCGGGCGCGGACGCTTGTGGGCTGGAGCCGGGCTGGTTTGTTGATGCGCGTATGTGTGTCCGGCGGGAAATGTGTCGCCGCATGTCGCGGGGGAAGGTGTTCAGGTGGTGCGTGGCGGGCGCGGGCGCTTGTGGGCTGGAGCCGCGCCGGGTTGGGGCTGCGTGTACGTGTCTACGCGGCGAATTTGTTTCCGCATGCCGAGGGGAAGGCGTTCAGGTGATGCATGGCGAACGCGGGCGCTTGTGGACTGGAGCGTGGCTGGCTCGTGGCTGCGGGTATATATGTCCGCGGAAAATGTGTCGCCCGTGACGAAGCCGGTCGACGGGGTACACAACATGACATTGGCCGACGGATAAGCTCTACGCGACCTATGAACACTGTCGTTACCGATCGGAAGGAAGCCGATTCCTCGGACGGTATGCGACAGCGGCGCCCCGTTACGGAGAAGCCCGTTCCAGTCGCATGTGGCGTACTGCATGCGTTCAATTCGCGTGATGCGGCTCGACACGAAACACGCGTGAATCGGCCGGCAAATATGTCGCCGCATGTCGGCGCGACACATTTTCGCGCTGCGCACGACACGTTCCGCACCCTCGCCGCGGCACGCTGCCCGCACGCGATCGCATCGCCGTCCGCCTTGCCCCGCGCGGCATGCCCGCGATCGGCGCGGACGGCGCACGCATTCGTCGTACCGCGAAACCGCACGGCACGTGTAACACCGCGACATCTTTTATGACGCGACGGGCGCGCGTCATCGCCCTAAAGTTCGTCCGGTCGCCACGCCACTGCGTGCACCGAAACGAACCGCAAGGACACCCGATGAAAACCCGCTTCCTCGTCACCGCCGTCGCACTCACCCTCACCTGCGCGCCGGCCTTCGCCGGCTGGGCCGGCCACGGCACCGCGTACACGCCGCGCGGCACCTACAACGGCGCGCACGCCGGCTCGTGCGGCGGCGGCAGCTGCTCGCATGCAGGTGGCGTGATCGGCCCCGGCGGCGGTATCGCGACCAACACGGGCACCGTCACGCGCACCGCGCCCGGCCAGTTCTCCAACAGCGGCACGGCCGTCGGCCCGAACGGGCGCTCGGTCCAGCACAGCGGCGACACGAGCTGCGCGGACGGCACCTGCTCGCACACCGGTTCAATGACGGGCTCGGACGGCCACAGCGCAACAACGTCGGGCAGCGTGACGCGCAACGGCCCGGGCCAGTATTCGTCGAGCGGCACGATCACGGGCTCGAACGGCAACACGGCCAGCCATACGGCGTCGACGAATTGCGCGGGCTCGACCTGCTCGCGTTCGGGCACCGTGACGGGCACCGACGGCGGAACCGTCACGCATTCCGGCAGCGCGACGCGCGTGGCGCCGGGTGTCGTGACGACGTCGGGCGGCTCGACGATCGTCCACGGCGGCACGGTCTCGACCGGTGGCACGACCGTGATCCACGGCAGCACGGCGGCAGGCGGCGCGGTCGTCGTGGCCGGCGGGACGGTGCCGGTTCCTGTCCCGGTGCCGGTGCCCGTGGTGGCGCCTTCGGCGGCCGCGGTGGTCGTGACGGCCCCGACGCCCGCTACCACGGTCGCTGTCGCGGCACCTGCACCGGCCGCCGTCGTGGTCACGCCCCCGCCGCCCGTGCCGGCCGCCGTCATCGTCACGCCGCCGCCCCCGCCGAAGGTCGTGCGTGTTGCGCCGCCGAAGGCTGTCGTCGTCACGCCCGCGCCGCGCGTCGTCTACGTCGCACCGCCGCCGCCGAAGGTCCTGTACCTCGCGCCGCCGCTGCCGCGCTCCGTGTACGTCGCCCCGCGCGCCGTGTATGTCGCTCACCCGCCGCGCGCCGTCATCTGGGTGCCCGCCCACTGGGCCGGCCGCGTGTGGGTGCCCGCGCACTGGGCATGACCCGGCGCCGCTTCGTTTAACCCAGTTTCGTTTTCCATCCGTTTCATCAACCACCCGGCCGGCGCAGACCGCTGGCCACGCAAGGAGAAACCCCATGAAGTCCATCAAGAAGATGATTGCCGTCGTCGTTTTGTGTATCGTCTCAGCAGCAGCGTCGGCCCAGCAGGTGCCGCCCGGCGCGGCGAACGGCGGTGCACGCGTCGAACGTGCGCTGATGCAGTTGCAGACCCGCTTCGCCAGCGCGAACACGACGCACGACGGCAAGCTCACCCGCGAACAGGCCGCCGCGGGCATGCCGATGGTCGCGCAGCATTTCGACGAAATCGATACGCAGCACAACGGCTACGTCACGCTCGAGCAGCTCGCCGGTTTCATGCGCCAGCGCATGGCGGCCCGTTGAACCCGCACGAGAATCCGGCCGCGCACGCACCGGGAGGCAAGCGATGGAACAGTCCTGCAGGATCGTCGTGCTCGACGATGAAGCCGAGTTGCGCAACATGCTGCAGCGCTTCCTGACCGGCCACGGCTTCCAGGTCCGCGCGGTCGCCGACGGCAAGCGGCTCGACCGCCTGCTGCAGCGCGAACCGTACGACCTGCTGGTGCTCGACCTGATGATGGAGCCCGAGGACGGCCTGAGCGTGTGCCGGCGCCTGCGCGCCGAAGGCCAGACGCTGCCGATCCTGATGCTCACCGCGAAAGGCGACGCCGCGGACAAGGTCGTCGGCCTCGAGACGGGCGCCGACGACTACCTGGCGAAGCCGTTTCTCCCCGACGAACTCGTGGCCCGCGTCCGCGCGCTGCTGCGACGGCAGAAGATGGCGGCCGGCGAACCGACGGTCACGTCGCAACAGTTGCGTTTCGGTGCATTCACGTTCGACGTCGGCCAGCAGACGCTGATGCGCGACGGCACGCCGGTCGAGATCCATTCGGCGCAGATGCTGCTGTTGCACGCGCTCGGCTCGTCGCCGAACCGCGCGGTGAGCCGCGAGAACCTGCTCGCCCGCGCACGCGGACGCGACCATGCCGCACTCGACCGCAGCGTCGACGTGCAGATCCTGCGGCTGCGCCAGATCGTCGAGGACGATCCCGGCAAACCGCGCTTCATCAAGACCGTCTGGGGCATCGGCTACATGCTCGTGGCCGGCATCGAGCCGTGATGCGCATCCCGCTGCCGCGCTCGCTGCTCGCGCGCAACATCGCGCTGCTGGTGGCGCTCGTCGCACTGTCGCTCGCCTGTTCGCTCACCGTGCTGCTGCACTACGTGCAGCGCCCGCGCATCGAGCGGGCCTCGATCATCTTTTCCGACTACGTGCAATTGCTCGACCGTACGCTGGCCGGCATGCCGCCCGATGCGGGCCGCGCGGTCATCGCGCAGTTCGGCGGCCAGGCCGCGCCGCCGCCCGCCGTGTCGCCGCATGCACCGACCCTGGCGGCCTTCTTCCGCACCTGGCAGCGCGACGTATTCGTGCAGGCGCTCGAACGCCATCTGCCGCCAGATCTTCCGGCGCGCTGGCAATCGGGCGACGACGAGCGCCTGTGGATCCGCCTGCATGCGGCCGGCTCGCCTGTCTGGGTGCCGCTGCCGATGGCCGCCGACGCGCAGGCGAGCGGCATCACGACGGCGCTCGTGCTGTCGATCGGACTGGCGCTGCTCGCGGCGCTGACCGGCTACCTGATCCAGCTCCACCTGAACCGGCCGCTCGACGCACTGGCGCGCGCGGCGCAGCGCGTCAGCGCGGGCGAGCGCCCGCCGCCGCTACCCACCGACGGCCCGACCGAAATCGCCGACGTGAGCCGCGCGTTCAACCAGATGGCCGACGCGCTGCAACAGGCGGAAGCGACCCGCTCGCTGATGCTGGCCGGCGTGTCGCACGACATCCGCACGCCGCTCACCAAGCTGCGCCTGGCGATCGCGATGGCGCTGCCGCGTGGCACGCACGACGCGCTCACCACGTCGACCGAGCATTACCTCGATCAGATCGATACGATCCTGCAGCAATTCATGGACTACGCGGGCAGCGGCGAGCGCGAAACGCCGCAAACCGGCGACTTGAATGCGCTGATCGGGCAGCTCGTCGCGGATTTCGCGGGGCTCGGCCACGAATTCGACTTCGACGAAGGCGAGGTGCCCGCGTTCGCATTCCGTCCGATCAGCCTGATGCGGCTGCTGATGAACCTGATGCAGAACGCGGTCGTCTATGGCCGGACGGGGCTCAGCGTGCGCACGTGGACCGAACGCGGCATCGCGTATGCAGTGGTCAGCGATCGCGGCAACGGGATCGGCGCGGCCGAACTCGAACGGCTCAAGGCGCCGTTCAGCCGGGGGGCGAACGCACGCAGTCATGCGGGCGGTACTGGCCTCGGCCTCGCGATCGTCGAGCGGATCGCCCGCCTGCACGGCGGCTCGCTGACGTTCCGCGACCGCGATGGCGGCGGGCTGGAGGCCGTCGTCGCGTTGCCGCTCGATTCGTCGGGGGCGGTGCGGCGGTCGCTGACGGGCTGACGGGCTGACGGGGTGTTTGCCTGTCAGCCTGCCTTAATGTCTGACAGTTCGCGGGTCTGCCTGTCTGCCTGTCTGCCTGTCTGCCTGTCTGCATGTCTGCATGTCTGCATGTCTGCATGTCTGCATGTCTGCATGTCTGCATGTCTGCATGCCTGCCCGTCTGCCCGTCTGCCCGTCTGCCCGTCTGCATGTCTGCATGTCTGCATGTCTGCATGTCTGCATGTCTGCATGTCTGCATGTCTGCATGTCTGCATGCCTGCATGCCTGCATGCCTGCATGCCTGCATGCCTGCCGTGCGCATCCTCACTCAGCCGCACATGACATGCGCCGACATAATTCCTGCGTGGCGCAGCACGCCCGACCTCCGCATACTTGCGCCTGCGTGTTGCGCAACGGCATGAAACCTCTCCCCAGCCAGCGATCACGCCCCGCTTCCGATCGTTCGCGTTCCTGAATGCCGCGACAGTATCGGCAACTTCATCCAGGCCACGGAGATCGACATGTTTTCTTCCCTTCACGCACTTGCTGCCCACGCCAAACGTCTGACCAGTGTCGCGCTGATCGCCGGCACACTCGCGATGACCGGCTGCGCATCGACCGCGACTACGGCCATGACCGCGGCGCCGGCAGCCCGCACGCAGACGCAGGTTCGCGCGGACGTCGTCTATGTGTCAGCGTTCGACGTGGACACGACCGACGTCAAGGTCGACGGCGGGATGATCAGCAAACTCGCGACGCTCGCAAGCAGTTCGTCCGCCGACGCGCAGCGCCAGCAGAGCGCGCTGAAGACCCGCGAGCAGCTCGCCGACGCACTCGTGCGCGAACTCCGGTCACAAGGCATCCCCGCGCTGCGCGGCCCGGTGCCCGACGGACGCGACGCGCTGGTCGTCGAAGGCCGGTTCGAGTCGATCGACGCCGGCAACCGCCGCCGCCGCACGCTGATCGGGCTCGGCGCGGGCAAGAGCGAAGTGAAGGCATCGGTCACCGTGCTGTTCCAGCCGGCGCATGGTGCGCCGCAGCCGCTCGGCACGTTCTCGTCCAGCGCGAACAGCGGCCACCTGCCCGGCATGGTGGAAACCGCCGGGGTCGGCGCGGCGGCCGGCCGCCTCGCGACGTCGGCAGCGGTTGGCGCCGGCCTGCATGGCGTATCGGAAGTGAAGCACGACACAGTGGCGTCCGATACGGACCGCCTCGCGCGCTCGATCGCGAAGCAACTCGCAACGCAGAATGCGGCAAATGCATGGCTGCCGACCGTGTCGGCAAGCTGACGCACCGGGCCTCCGGCCGCGAGGCCCGGTGGGCACGCAGGCGAGCGGCCGGGCATAATGCGCGAGGCCGGTCCGGCGCCGCCCGCCGCGACCGTGCCGCCCCACCCGATGGCCCGCGCCATCCCCGTCCCGAATCCTGAACCTCAACCCGTCAACTCAATGCAAGTACTCGTCGTAGGAACCGGCAAGCTGGCCAGCGAGCTGCTCGACGCGCACCGGCTCGATCCGGCAACCTGTCGCGTGATCCCCTGGTCCGACAACGCGCGCGACGATGCGCAGCGTAGCGACACCAGAACGATCGTCGTGCATGCCGGTTCCGGCCGCGAACTCCCCGACGTCATCGCGTTCTGCGAGGCCACCGCATCGCCGCTCGTCGAGCTGTCCACCGGCTCCGAACTCGAAACCGGCTCGCATGCTTTCCCGATCGTGCTGTGCCCGAACACGAACATCCTGATGCTCAAGTTCATGAGCATGCTGGAAACCAGCGGTCACCTGTTTCATGACTGCCTGATCAGCCTGACCGAGTCGCACCAGGCCGGCAAGACGTCCGTCCCCGGCACGGCCGTCGGGATCGGCCAGTCGCTCGGCGTGCGGCCGGAAGACATCCGCTCCGTGCGCGACCCGGACGTGCAGCGCAGCGAATTCGCGGTCGCCGACGATCAGCTCGGCCGCCACGCGATTCACCGGATACGCATCGACGACGGTGCGTGCAGCCTGCAGTTCGAATCGCGCGTGGTGGGCGCGACGCCTTACGCGGACGGTGTATCGCGCATCGTCGACGCCGTTCGGCAGCACGATCTCGAGCACCGCCGCTATTCGATCGTCGAGTTCATCCGCAACGGCTGGCTGTAGTCGCGGCGATACGCGGCGAGCGGCACGCGCGCGTCGCGTCGCAGACGCTTTTAGCGCAACGCAAGAAGGGGTTAGGTGCCGATTTCCGTGGATATCGTCGATCGCGCGATCCGCGACATCCGGGCCACCGTGAATCTCGCCGCCCGGCACCTGACGTCCCGCATGGCCGGCGGTCAAGATCACGCCAGCCGGCTTCGCCGCCACGGCCGCTCGGGAAATTCGACGAGCAATCGTCCTTCTGCATTCGCTGGTAAGTTATCGGGCGAGATCCATTCGCCGGGATGGGGCGCGAGTCACCGCTCACACCGGCGCTTGAACCGCTACCATCGACATCCGCCCGACAGGAGCCCAACCGATGACCCGCCCCGATTTCATCAAGCACTGGACCGAGCTCGAAGAGCCGGAAGCGCACTGCTATCGCGGCGACACCGAGCCGATGGCGCTGGATGCACCGCTTTCCGCCGCGCTCGGCATCACGCGTATCGGCATTCATCACGTGAGGCTTCTGCCGGGCCGTCGGACGTCCTATCCGCATGCCGAAAGCACCGAGCAGGAATTCGTGTACGTGCTCGAAGGCAAGCCCGATGTCTGGATCGACGGCGTGCTTTACCCCGTTGCAGAAGGCGATTCCGTCGCGTTCCCGGCGGGCACCGGCATCTGCCACACCTTCATCAACAACACGGAGGACGAAGTCCGGCTGATGGTGATCGGTGAACGTCCGCGCGACGACAACCGCATTCGCTACCCGATGAACGAGGCGTATGAGCTGACCCGCGCGGACCGCTGGGTGGACTGGCCCGCCAGACCGCTCGGTGACCATGACGGGATGCCGGACTGACGCCTGCGCCGTTGCCCCCGACGGAACACGCCGACCCAGCCGCGCGAGCTCGCAGCAGGCCGCCGGGACCACCCTGTTCCGCCGGCCGTTACCCGGTCCCCCTTCACTCGCCCCCAAGCACCGCCCCGCTCTCGGGCAGCGTCGCACCGCCATCGACGACGATCGTCTGCCCCGTGATGTACGCGGCATCGGCCGACGCGAGAAACAGCATCGCGTTCGCGATATCTTCCGGCTCGCCCATCCGCGCGAGCGGAATGTCGCGCGCGATCTGCGCCGCGACCGATGCGTCGCCGAGATTGCCGGCCGCCGGCGTGCGGATCATGCCCGGCTCGACACCGTTGACCGTCACGTTGCGGCGCGCGAGTTCCAGCGCCGCCGCGCGAATGAAGCCGTTCACGCCGGCCTTCGACGCCGCGTAATGCGCGAGCCCCGGATACACGACACGCGGCCCCGTCACCGACGACGTGACGAGCAACCGCCCCGCTCCCGCGCGTTCGAATGCCGGCAACGCGGCCTGCGCGAGCCAGAACAGCGCCGACAGATTGACCGACAGCGTCCGGTCGAGCGTCGGCTCGTCGATCTGCGTGAACGGCGTCAGCGGAAAGTACGCGGCATTGTGGACGACCACATCGAGCCGGCCGCCGTCGCGCTCGACCGCCGCGACCAGCGCGAACAGGTCGTCACGGCTGGCGGCGTCCACCCGGTAGGCGCGCGCCTCGCCGCCCGTGCTCGCGAGCGCATCGGCCTGCGCGGCGGCGGCCTCGCCGTTCAGGTCGGCCAGCGCGACGAACGCGTCGGATTCCGCGAAACGGTGTGCGATCGCCGCGCCGATCCCCTGCGCGGCGCCCGTGACGAGCACGACGCGCCCGCTGAAATCCGCACGCAGGCGGCCACTGCCCGGCACGGCATTCATCGCTGCGCCTCGCCGTCGAGCGGATGCACGGTGTCGTTCAGCACCTGCGCATGAGCGCCGATCGGGAAGTTCGACAGCGTGCCGAAATCGCCGCCCTGATAACCGAAGATCTTGCCGTCGGTCTTGCGCTGCGCGAGGTCGATCAGCACGACGCCGAGCGTCGGCACCACCTTTTCGCGCCACACGAACAGATACAGCTCGTCTGCAATCCTGAAGTAATGGCAGCGATCGACATCGGCCAGCCCGCCTTCGACACCCTGCAGGCACTGCCATGCGTAGAAATTCTCGTTCAGGTAGATGTGCTCGTAGCATTCGGTCGGGCTGTAGCGGTACATCGTGCGCTTGCCGATCAGCTCGCGCGTGGGCCCGTGCAGCGGCCCCGGCTGCGTGTGGCCGCCGAGCGTGCCGTGCCGGAACTCGGCCTCGACGCCCGTCAGCGGCAGTCCGCGCGCAACCCGCGTGAACGCGTCGATGCGCGTGTCGGCTTCGGTCGGCAGCGTGCCGACCACCGACGTCCAGACGCCGTTGTCGAAATCGATCACGAGACTGACCGACGTCGCGCGTGCGGCCGAATCGATGTAGTCGACGAAGTACAGCCCGTCGCGCAGCCGCGTCACGCGGCACGGCTCGCGGCCGCCCGTGTCGGTTGCCGCGTCGCGCCACTGCAGCGCGCCGGGCTCGAACGTATAGACGCGCCACGCGCCGGATGCGTCGCCGAGCGCAATCGTACGCCCGGCGAGCGCGTCGACGGATGCGAGGATGTTCGCTTCCGGCGCGAAGCCGTCCGCGAGCGCGCCAACCTGAATGAATACCGGATCCTGTCGTTCCACCTGCCGTCTCCCGCGCAGCTTCAGGCCCGGCGGGCCGTGTACGCTGCTCATGTGCACATGGTGCGGGCTGCGCGCGCCGCGCGGTATCGGCCAAAAGGATGAAGGGCGCGCGGTGCCGGAACGCGCTAAAGTGCACGAAATCCGCGCCGCGACCGGCGCGAGGAGCGCACATGCACCGCGTCACCCATTACCGACGGACCGGCGAAGGCATCGAGGCAATCAGCCTCGAATCCGACCGCGCGTTTCCGCGCCACGCGCACGACGAATTCGGGGTCGGCGTGATCGTCAGCGGCGCGCACCGGTCGTGGAGCGGCCGCGGGCAGGTCGACGCGCTGGCCGGCGACGCGATCATGGTCAACCCGGGCGAGATGCACGACGGCTCGCCGATCGAGGCCGGCACGGGCCGGCACTGGCGGATGCTGTACCTCGCGCCCGCGCTGATCGCGGGCGTCGCGGCGGAAGAAGGCCTCGGCGGCGTCGAACTGGCGCACCCGGCGGTACGCGACGCGCGGCTCACGGCCGCCGTCGGCCGGCTGCATGCACGCATCGTCGCGGGTGAATCCCAGCCGCTCGCCCGCGACGAGGCGCTCGTGATGCTCGTCGCCGGGCTGCTCGCACGGCACGCAAACCGCGCGCTGCCGGTGGCGGGCGTCGCACCGGCAATCCGTATCGCCCGGGAGCGGCTCGACGGGGCGCCGGCCGCCCCCGTTTCGCTCACCGAACTGGCCGACCTGAGCGGCGTCAGCCGCTTCCAGCTGCTGCGCGGGTTTGCCCGTGAACTCGGCATCACGCCGCACGCCTACCTGATCCAGTCGCGTGCGCGGTTGGCGCGCGCGCTGCTGGCCAGCGGCCTGCCGATCGCCGATGCCGCGGCCGAAGCCGGCTTTGCCGACCAGAGCCATTTGACGCGTGCGTTCGCGCGCCAGTTCGGGATCACGCCGGGGCGGTTCACGCAGGCCGTTTGACGCCGCCGCCATCCCGCGGGACGCGCCGCCACGCACACCGACCTCGAAGGCAGCGGCCACATCGACAGCAGCGGTAACTGTCGCCCGCCCCCTTGGCACAAGCATGCCGAGTCGCGCGCTCCGTATTCGACACCCCCGCGCGCGCTGCAATTTCGTTCAAGACGCCCACGGCCGCCGTACGCGACGATGCGGCGCATGAAGACACGACTGATTGGCTATCTCTATCTCGCCGCCGCGATGGCGGGCGTCGGCAGCACCGTCATCGCGAGCCGTCTCGCGGCGGGCGGCCTGCCACCGTTCGCGGCCACGGCGCTGCGCTTCCTGATCGCGACGCCGCTGCTGTTCGCGCTGATGCGCGCGCAGCGCATGCGCTGGCCACGCATCTCCCCGGGTGACGCCGTGCTGCTCGTCATCCAGGCGGCGGCAGGCGGTGTCGGTTATACGGTCCTGCTGATCTGCGGCACGACGCTGTCGTCGCCGCTCGATGCGGGCGTGATGCTCGGCACGCTGCCCGCGATGTCGACGCTGATCGCGGCCGTCGTGCTGCGCGAGCGGCAGACGCCGCGCGACTGGGTGGCCGCCGCGCTCGCAACGGCCGGCGTGCTGTTCGTCACGTTCGCGCCCGGCCAGGCGCTGCCGTCGCTCCGCACGCTTGCCGGCGATGCGCTGGTGCTGGCCGCCGTCGCGTGCGAAGCCGTATTCATCCTGCTCAACCGGCGGCTGGCCGCACCATTGCCGCCGCTGGCGCTTTCCACCGCGATGTCGGGCCTCGGCTTCGTGCTCGCACTCGTGCCGGCCGCGTTCGAATGGCACGCGGTGGCAACCGGCTGGACCGTCGGCGCCGTGTCGGCGATCGCCTACTACGCGCTGGTGCCGACCGTGCTCGGCTACCTGTGCTGGTATGCGGGTTCGGCGCGCACGAGCGGCACCGAGGCCGCGCTGTTCACGGCGGTCGCGCCGGTCTCGGCCGTGCTGTTCGCGGTCGCGCTGTTCGGCGAAACGCTCAACGGCACGCGGGTCGCGGGCATCGCGTTGGTCGTCGCCGGCATGGTCGTCGGCGCGACGCGGCGGCGCGAACCGCCAGCCGAAGCACGCGATGCGCACCCGGCGAATCCGGCTCGGCAGGCCAGCCCCGAGCCCGCCGCGCAGACCGCCGCCGACTGACTCGCGCTCATCGCCACGTTGCGAAAACGGCGGCGGCTCCGCCCCGCCGCCTGGCCTGTCGATCCCCGCATTCCCGCCACGCGGCCGGCAACTGTAGGAATGTGTCCGCGCGCCGCAAAACCGTTGCGCACCACCCCGCAAGATGCAATATTCGCGTGGCCGGGACCTTTGACAACCATCGAACAACAATCCGCCACGCAATGAACAGGAAGGAAGCCAAAACAAGAATCGCGGTGCTGCTGTCCGCGGGAACGAGGAAGGCCGACGCGCTGGCCGAACTGTCCGGACAGGGACTCAAGGATCGCGTGCTCGCGCACCTGATCGCGTCGCGCCCCGATCCCGAACGCTGCCGCAAGAACAAGCTGCACATCCGGATCCTGGTCGCGCTCGGCATCGCCCAGCTCGCGATCAGCCTCGTGCTCGCGTACTACTTCTTCGCAACAGGCGCCGGCAACGGCCTCGTGCTGGTGTTCCTCGCGTTGACGGTGCCGCTGTCGCTGCTGTTCATCTGGGGCTTTGCGACCAATCGTGTCGGCGCGTATCACGCGTTCATCGTGCTGTCGCTGTTACAGGTGCCGAAGACCATCGCCGAGCTCGGACGCGATCCGTCAACCGCGCTGCCGAGCCTCGCGATCACGGTCCTGCTGGTGGGCTACGTGTGGTTCGTCCGCAACCGCGTGTTCCCCGACTACGGCTGGTTCACGCCGCGCAAGGTCGAAGGCCGTTACGCGTTCGTCGAGCACGCCTGACGCTACTGGCTTCAGACGCCGGCCGCAAAAAAAGGCGCCGGACCGCCCCGCAATCGCGGGACGGCCCGGCGCCTTCTGCATTCCGGAACCGGTCGGCTTACTTCGCCTTTTCAGCCGTATCGCTGATCGCCTGGCCGCCCTTCGAAATGTCCTGCCCCATGCCGGCGACCGTGTTGCAACCGGCGAGCGCGGCGGTCACCACCAGCAGCATTGCAGCAATCGTACGCGTCATTCTCATTCTCCTTCGAATCAACAAGCCCGACGGGCGAATCGTATGCGGCGTGGCGCCCGGCAAGATGCAGGGCACGGGGCCTGACCTGATTATACGGAGACGGCCGCCGCGCGCCAGTACGAACCCGCCGCATGTCACACGGGCCACACAGCTGGCTCGCGCAGATTTTCCTTGACTTCAACGCGCCAGGAACTAATATACGCACCGCGTATATTTTTCGTCAGGAGCCGCCGATGACCGTTCCCCAGCAAGCCTTCCTCCGCGACGCCATGCGCCGCCTCAACATGACCCGCGAAGCGTTCGCCAATCGCATCGGCGTCAGCCGGCGCGCGCTAGATACCTGGCTGTTGCCCGACGACTCGCAGGAATCGCGCGGGATGCCCGAGATCGTCGAGCGCTTCGTGTCGGAAATCGTCGAGCGCTCGGTACCGGAAGGCGGCGGATATACGCAAAGCGTAGATAATCAGGGGCTCGCCAAGCAGTTCTTTTTCGAAGGCAAGCCGCAACTGCTGTCGGTCGACCAGTTCTCGCGCGAATCGGTCGAAGCGTTGTTCCGCGTGGCCGACGTGATGCAACCGATCGCGCGCCGCCACAAGATTTCGCGCGTGCTGGAAGGCGCGGTGCTCGGCAACCTGTTCTTCGAGGCCAGCACGCGTACGCGCGTGTCGTTCGGCGCGGCCTTCTGCCGGCTCGGCGGCTCGGTGTGCGACACGACGGGCTTCACGTTCTCTTCGATGGCCAAGGGCGAATCGATCTACGACACGAGCCGCGTGATGGCCGGCTACGTCGACGCGCTCGTGATCCGCCATCCGGAGAAAGGCTCGGTGGCCGAGTTCGCGCGCGCGACCAACCTGCCCGTGATCAACGGCGGCGACGGCCCAGGCGAGCACCCGAGCCAGGCGCTGCTCGATCTCTATACGATTCAGCGCGAGTTCTCGCGGCTCGGCAAGATCGTCGACGGTGCGCACATCGCGCTGGTCGGCGACCTCAAGTACGGCCGCACCGTGCACTCCCTCGTCAAGCTGCTCGCGCTGTACCGCGGGCTCAAGTTCACGCTCGTGTCGCCGCCGA
Source organism: Burkholderia lata (assembly GCF_902499335.1). Lineage (GTDB taxonomy): Bacteria > Pseudomonadota > Gammaproteobacteria > Burkholderiales > Burkholderiaceae > Burkholderia > Burkholderia lata_B. Next base: position 112,980 of record NZ_CABVQK010000004.1, read on the forward strand.
CGCTCGAGATGCCGGCCCACATCGTCGACCAGATCGCGACGAACGGCCATGTGATCGAGCAGACGACGGACCTCGCGGCCGGCCTGCGCGGCGCGGACGTCGTCTATGCGACGCGGATCCAGAAGGAGCGCTTCACCGACGAGTCGTTCGAAGGCTACACGCCGGATTTCCAGATCAACCAGGCGCTCGTCGATACGGTGTGCAAACCGGACACGCTGATCATGCACCCGCTGCCGCGCGACAGCCGGCCCGGCGCGAACGACCTGTCGGTAGACCTGAACCGCGACCCGCGCCTCGCGATCTTCCGCCAGACCGACAACGGCATTCCGGTGCGGATGGCGATCTTCGCGGTACTGCTCGGCGTCGAGAACCTCGTCCAGCATTCAATGCGCGACGCGACGTGGCGCCCGCCGGCGTATCTCGGGCCGGAGGATGCGGTGTTTCACGGGGTCGATTGAGAAGGAACAGCAGGGGGCGCACTAGTCAGGCGCCGCTACGCTCAGCGAAAAGCGCGCCGGACAACCCGGCGCGCTTTATTTTTTCGCGCGATGAACAAGTGAGCAATCGGCGCCTAGGACGCCCACGGATCGATCACCCGCAAGCCGACCGCCGTGAATGGCGCGACGTCGCGCGTCGCAATGATCAACCCGTTCGCCTCGGCCGTCGCGGCGATAAAGACATCGGCGGGTGCGATCGCGCTGCCTGACGCACGCGCACGCGCTCGAATGCCCGCATACGCTTTGCTCGCCGCATCGTCGAACGGCAGGATCCGGCCGCGAAACAGCGGCACCACGCGCTGCTCGATGCTTTGATGCAGCCAGTCGCGCCTGCGCCCTTCCGGCAACGCCGCCACGCCAAAGCGCATTTCGGCGAGGCTGATCGCAGCAAGAAACAGCGTTTCGACGTTCTGGGCATCGAGCCACTCGATCACGGCCGCGCTCGGCTCGCGCCGCAGCGGCTCGGACATCACTGTCGTATCGACAAGGATCATTCGAAGCTCAGCGGGTCGGTTGGCGTCTTGTCGCGTTGAACGTCGAAATCGACACCGCCCGCCTCCCGTCCGATTTCTGCCAGCAGCGTCCCCAGCTTGAGCCGCCCACCCGGCAGAACGGCCTGCTCGAGGATGTCTCGCACCTCTGCTTCGGTGCTGCGCCCATGCTGGGCCGCACGAATCCGAAGCGCGCGGTGCACTTCGTCGGGCAGATTTCGAACGGTAATCACGGGCATGATGCACCTCACCATATTTGCTTTCAATGCTGTCATATTAGCACCTTGATGTCATGGCGGGCGATCCGCAACAGACCCACTCTAACCCGCCCGACACGCCCGCCACACCTGGCCTTTCGGCCATCAACCCTGCCCCGCAAGCCCCTCAACCACCCCGTCACATTCGTCAACAATTTCCCAACAAACGAGAACACGAACGCTTCTCATTTAACAGAAAATTACATAGAATGCCGCCTGAAAACAAATCGTAATAATTCCCGACGGCATGCACATTTCCGCAGCGCAGCGCCCCGGGGCCACACCGCGAGGTCGAAGCGCACCATGAAGTCACGTTCCGACGAGCTGAAGCTCGGCAAATTCACCACCCTGTGCAGCGTGCTCGCCGCGAGCCCCGCGTTCGCGGCGGACGGCACGCCGCCGCCCGCCCCGGCCAGCACCGAAGGCCATCTCGCGCCGATCGAGGTCCAGGGCAAGGCCGAGCACAGCTACAAGGCCGACTTCTCCGCTTCCGCGAAATTCACCGCGCCGCTCGTCGACACGCCGAAATCCGTCACCGTGATCCCGCAGGAGCTGATCCAGAACAGCGGCGCGTCGACGCTGACCGAAGCACTGCGCACCGTGCCCGGCATCACGTTCGGCGCCGGCGAAGGCGGCAATCCGCTCGGCGATCGTCCGTTCATCCGCGGCTACGACACGCAGGGCAGCATGTTCGTCGACGGCATGCGCGACACGGGCGCCACGACCCGCGAAATCTTCAACACCGAGCGCATCGAGATCACCAAGGGTTCCGACGGCGCGTACGGCGGCCGCGGCGGCGCGGGCGGCAGCATCAACCTGATCACGAAGGCCCCGCACCTCGGCACCACCGCCGCCGCGAGCGCGGGCCTCGGCACTGACCGCTATCGCCGCTTCACGGCCGACGGCAACTGGCAGTTCGCCGATCACGCCGCGTTCCGCCTGAACCTGATGAGCCACAACAACGACATCGCCGGCCGCGACGCGGTCAACAACGAGCGCTGGGGCGTCGCGCCGTCGATCGCGTTCGGCCTCGGCACGGCGACGCGCGTGACCGCGAGCTATTACCACCTGTCGACGGACGACATGCCCGACGGCGGCATCCCGTACTTCTACGGCTTCAACCTCCCGAAAGGCGTCGCCACCGACGGCCCGGCGCCCGTCGACCGCCACAACTTCTACGGCCTGACCAACCGCGACTTCCGCAAGACCACGTCGGACATCAGCACGCTCAAGATCGAGCACGACATCACGTCGTCGCTGACGATCCGCAACACCACGCGCTACACGGAATCGACGCAGGACTACATCTGGACGCAGCCCGACGACAGCCAGGGCAACGTGGTCAACGGCAAGGTCTGGCGGCGTGCGAACACGCGCAACAGCTCGATCAACAGCATCGCGAACCAGACCGAGCTGTTCGGCGAATTCCGCACCGGCCCGTTCAAGCACAGCTTCACGACCGGCATCGAGCTGTCGCGCGAATGGGGCAAGCGCGACACGTACAACGTCGCCACCGCGAACGGCAAGATCTGCCAGAACGGCATCGGCGCGGCATCGGGCTACAACTGCACGAGCCTGTGGTCGCCGAATCCCAACGATCCGTGGGCCGGCTCGATCACGCGCAACAACGACTATGCGCATGCCCGCACCGTGACGAAGTCGATCTACGGCTTCGACACGATCGAGATCACGCCGCGCTGGCAGGTCAACGGTGGCGTGCGCATCGACGACTACTCGACCCGCTTCACCGACACCAAGGCCAACGGCGGCAAGACCACGACGCGTGACGACACCCTCGTGAACTGGCAGGCCGGCCTCGTGTTCAAGCCCGCGCAGAACGGCAGCATCTATGCGTCGTACGCGACGTCGTCGACGCCGGCCGGCATGATGCTCGGCGAAGGCAGCGAAACGCAGTCGCTCACGCCGGGCCGCGGCGGCGTCGGCTCGAACGCCGATCAGCTGTCGCCGGAAAAGAACCGCAGCATCGAGCTCGGCACGAAGTGGAACGTACTGAACGACAAGCTCGCGCTGACCGCCGCGCTGTTCCAGATCGACACGACGAACGCACGCGTGACGCTGCCGAACAACCAGTACGCGATGGTCGGCAACAAGCGCGTGCAGGGGCTCGAGCTCGGCGTCGCAGGCCAGATCACGAAGCAGTGGCAGCTGTTCGGCGGCTACACGTACATGAAGAGCGAGCTGCGCGACAACGGCAAGGACACGGCGAACAACGGCAACCGCTTCCCGAACACGCCGAAGCACAGCTTCACGATGTGGTCGAACTACGACGTGACGCCGAAGTTCACCGTCGGCGGCGGCGCGTTCTACATGTCGCAGGTGTTCGGCGATACCGCGAACCAGCACGCGGTGCCGTCGTACTGGCGCTTCGATGCCATGGCGCAGTACCGCATCAACAAGAAGCTCGACCTGCAGCTGAACGTGAACAACCTGTTCAACCGCACCTACTTCGATCAGGCGTATCCGGCGCACTACGCGTCGATCGCACCGGGCCGCTCGGCGTTCGTCACGCTGAACGCGCGCTACTGATCGATGGAGGCCGTGTCGCTGAAGGCGCTCGCGTCCGTTTCGCCGCGCGAGTTCGCCGACATCCTGGCCGGGCCGCCCGAGCGCGCCGCCGCGTGGGTCGCGGCGGCGGCCGACAACGGCATCGTCGATGCGCAGGCCGTCTACGGGCAATACCTGCTCGACGGGCATGGCGTCGCGCGCGATCCGGCAGCCGCGTTCAACTGGTTCCGGCACGCGGCGCGGGCCGGCCACGCGATGGCGATGAACATGCTCGGCCGCTGCTACGAATTCGGCTGGGGCACGGCCGCATGCGCGCCGGTCGCCGTGTACTGGTACCGGCTCGCCGCGCAGGCGGGGCTCGACTGGGGCATGTACAACTACGCGACGGCGCTCGCGCTCGGCAACGGCGTCGACGAGAATCGCGCCGATGCACTCGACTGGTTCCAGCGCGCAGCCGCGCTCGGCCATGCGAAATCGATCAACCTGATCGGCGGCTTCTACGAGGATGGCTGGGTCGTGCCAGTCGACCCCGACGCCGCATTCGACCACTATCGCCGCGCCGCCGTTGCCGGCGACTTCCGCGGCCAGTTCAACCTTGCACGTCTGCTCGCCGAGCGCGGGCGCATCGACGAAGCGCTCGCGTGGCTCGCGCGCGTGCCGGCCACCGCCACCCCCGCGTTCGTCGCGAAGATGCGCGCGTATCTCGCGTCGTCGCCGCTCGACGCGTTTCGTGCGGCGGCGCTGCAGTTGCAACCACAGCCGCAGCCGCACTGCATGGAATCCGCATCATGATGCTTCATATCCCCGGCGTACTGACGAAGGCGCAGGTCACGCAATGTCGCGAGCTGCTCGATGCGGCCGAATGGGTCGACGGCAATGCGACGTCCGGCACGCAGTCGGCGCTCGCGAAACGCAACCGGCAATTGCCGGAAGGTTCGCCGGCCGCACGCGCGGTGGGCGACGCGATCCAGGACGCGCTGGCACGCCATCCGCTGTTCTTTTCGGCGGCGCTGCCGCTCAAGGTGTTTCCGCCGCTGTTCAATCGCTACGAAGGCGGCGAGACGTTCGGCACGCACGTCGACAACGCGATCCGGTTGCTGCGTGGCACGGATTTCCGCGTGCGCAGCGATCTGTCGGCAACGCTGTTTCTCGAAGAACCCGATGCGTACGACGGCGGCGAGCTGTGTGTCGAGGATACGTACGGCACACATCGCGCGAAGCTGCCGGCGGGCGACCTCGTGCTGTATCCGGCGTCGAGCCTGCATCACGTCACGCCCGTGACGCGCGGCGAGCGCGTCGCGTCGTTCTTCTGGATCCAGAGCATGGTGCGCGACGACGGCGACCGCACGCTGCTGTTCCAGCTCGATACGCAGATTCAGGCGCTTTCGGCGGAGAAAGGCGCGAAGGATCCGATGGTCATTTCATTGACGGGGATTTATCACAACCTGTTGAGGAAGTGGGCGGATGCGTAGCCAGCTGAGTGCAATCCAGCCGCCAGACGTGTTGTGCGGCTCGATCTTGCACAACGGCAATCCCGTCGATCCAATCGAGGAAAGCGCCTGGGAAGCGCCGCAATGCGGCACGCGAAACGAAGGCGCCCACGCAGACACATCCATCGAGACGCCTCGATAAGACAATCTCGCCCCCGCAGCGAAAACCGCGACACATCCTCTCCCCGACTCTGGCATATTGGCGATTCGTCTGACCAAATCGACCGCGAGCGGCCGGCCTTGCGCCACGAAGCTTCCCGCAACCCGCCGGACGTGGCCCTCAATCGTCGTCGCACTCGCTGCCCGCTATCGTGATTTCGCTCTCCGATCCCGTTGTCCGGTCGATTGCCCTGCTGGAGTCGCACGAAGGATTTGTCGATCTCGCCGGCTTCCATGACCGCATCGCCGTTGCTCCCGGCCCCGACGACGTCGCGAACACGAGCGCACATTTCCTGAAAGTACGTCGTGGCGTGGCAGAACGGCTGATCGCCGCCGCGCACACGCTCCCGGCGGGCCTGCGCCTGTACGTCAAGGAAGGCTATCGTCCGCTGGCCCTGCAGCGCCGCTACTTCACCGGGCATCTCGCGCACCTGCGCCGCACGCTGAATCCGCTGCCGGACGAAGACGCGCTGATCGCACTGACGAGCCACTACGTCGCTCCGCCGGAAGTCGCCGCCCATCCGACGGGCGCGGCCGTCGACCTGACGCTGATCTCGGCGGAAGGCATCGAGCTCGACATGGGTTGCGTGCTCGACGCCACCGACCAGGAATCATCCGGCGCGTGCTACACGCACAACCCGTTCATCAGCCGGTCGGCCGCCCGCAACCGTCAGGTATTGATCACCGCGCTGACCGGCGCCGGCCTCACGAACTACCCGTCGGAATGGTGGCATTGGTCGTTCGGCGACCGCTATTGGGCCGTGATGCACGACCAATCGCACGCGATCTACGGCCCCGTCGAGGAAGACATGCTCGACGAAGTCGCGCGCTGACATTCTTTCCGACGAAACGCGCCCGCCTCGGTAACATCCTCACTTGTCGATCCCAGCCCGCTCCCGCACAATCGCGGCACCTGCGTCACTCTCCCCCGCGCTGATGTCCTATGCGTCACTCACCACCGGCGTCCTGCTCGCCGGCGGCCTCGGTCAACGCTTCGACCCGAGCGGCCTGCAAAGCAAGCTGCTGGCGCTGCTTCCCGACGGCACGCCGGTTGCGGTTGCGGCCGCCCGCCATCTCGCCGCGGCCACGGCCAACGTGATCGCCGTCGTGCGTCCCGGTGCCGAAAAACTCGCGATGCTGCTGAACGAAGCCGGCTGCCACGTCGTCTATGCGCCCGACACCGTACGCGGGATGGGCGCGAGCCTCGCGGCCGGCGTGCGGGCGACGCCCGACGCGAACGGCTGGCTCGTCGCGCTCGGCGACATGCCGTGGATCGCGGCGTCCACCTACGAAACCGTCACGCGCGCGCTCGACGCCGACGACGCATCGATCGTCGCGCCCGCGCATCGCGGCGTGCGCGGCCATCCGGTCGGGTTCGCCGCGCACCACTTCGATGCGCTCGCCGCGCTCGACGGCGACACCGGCGCCCGCGCGCTGTTCGCCAGCGCACCGGTCAGGCTGCTCGACGTCGACGATCCCGGCATCGTGCGCGACGTCGATACACCGGCGGACTTGCGCTGACTTCACTTGCGCGAGCCCGCAATATCCTGCAGGAACACTGCCAATAAGCGGATTTCCCCGACGATCGACAACCCATCGCAAGAATCCCGCTGCAAACGTGCGCCCGATTGGCTATAACGGAAACGAGGCGCGTCCGCCGCGCCACCGCCGTCACGCACCGCGCGAGTTCTCCTTGACGTCCTCGTCCGCCTAAAGGCGGAGGATTCCCACACCTGGCGATGCACGTCCGCATCGGAGAATGTTCAGCGCAGCGTTGATATCCCGATCATGCTCGACACCACAGTCACTGCAGGCCCACTCTCTTATTCTCAGTCCCGCGATACCTTTCGGCCGCGTCGTGCTGTCTTTCGATCCGCACGCCGAACAGGACTGGGTAGAACCGCTTTCGTCGACTTCCTCGAACGTGGCTCCGTGCGCGATCGCTTTGTAGCGGAGCTTGTTTCGGAAGGACGACCAGGATGCGTCGTAGACGCTCTTCGCCATCCTGGTTCTGGCGAGTTTGACAGCCGACACGTTGCCGACCGCGATGAAATCGAAGCGCCGCACCAGATCGAGCGCGAGCTTGTGCTGGAAATCGGCACGGGCATTCGCGACCTTGGCGTGCAGCTTCGCGATATGCCGCTTGTGCTTTCGCGCCCGTTGCGCTTTCGCCAGCTTTTCCGCCGCTCGTCGACCGAACTGGTCATTGGGCAGCTTCTCGCCGGTCGAAAGTGTGGCGAAGTCTTTCAGGCCGAGATCGATGCCGACGCCGGAACAGATTGGGCGGGCCTGCACATCGGGCATCTCGATCGCGATGTTCAGGAACCAGTTGCCACGCGCGTCCTGCGCAAAGTTGGTCCCGTCCTTGATCTTGCCTTCGGGAAGCGGGCGGCTGTTGAACACGCGAAACGTGTTGCCGGCGAAACGGAACGCGTCACTCTCTCGCTTCAGGTCACGGCCCTTCAGCGGCACCCAGCCCAGCGACTTCCTGCCGCGATAGCGCAGGTAAGGGCGACAATGCAGGCTGCGCGACTTCGCGTATTGTTCGCACGTTGCGTTGACCGTGCCGGAGTGGATGCCGAGCTCCTTGCTAGTACCGGTCGTCAGCACGTTCAAGTCGAATCCCGTCGGCCACTTCTTGCTCCACTTGAGCGCGTGCTTCTGCGTGTCATTGCAGAAGTTCCAGACGTCGTTCACCGCACGGCTCTGCTTGTTGAGCAGTCCGTTGAGCGACTTCACGCGGTAGCGGTAAACAAGGATCATGCCGGTGATCCTAACCCGTGGAAGAAGCTGCCTGTCAACAGCACGCCTTTCCTTCCCGCCATCAATGGCGGGGTTTCTCGGAGCAAATTCTGATGAGCGACCACACGACCCCGACGCCCGAGCCACCGGCCGACCCGAACCGCGATCCGGAAGACGATCCGTTCTCGCCGCCGCCCGGCCATCACGACAACCCGCAGCAGCCGGACGGACCGCCGAGCAAGGACCCGGTCTAGCCTCGCGCCGGCCGCGCCGCAAACTCGACCCGCTACTGACTTGACGGGTTCTAGCGCGCCGTATACCCGCCGTCGACCGGCAACGACACCCCGTTGACCATCGACGCCGCATCGCTCAGCAGGAACAGGATCGGTTCGACCACCTCGTCCGGCTCCGCAAATCGCCCGAGCGGAATCGCGGCCAGCATCGGCGCACGCTTTTCCGGTTCGCTCCACGCGAACTGCGCCATCGGCGTGAGCGTCACGGTCGGGTTCACACTGTTCACACGAATACCGTGCGGCCCGAGTTCGATGCACAGTACGCGCGTGATCGCGTCCATCGCCGCCTTCGACGCGCAATAGCTCAGATGCGCGGGCAACCCGACGAGCGCGGCCTGGCTCGATACGTTGACGATGCTGCCCCGCGCCTGCGCGGCGCCACGGCCGTCGCGCGCGATCATCTTCCGTGCGACGGCCCGTGCGACGAGCGCCGCGCCGCGCGCATTGACGGCCATCACGCGATCGAAATGCGCGGCGCTCACCTCGAGCGCCGATTCGAGCGACGCGATCCCCGCGCAATTCACGAGGCCGTCGAACGCATCGTCCGCGGCGAGGGCCGCGTCGATCGCATGCTCGTCGCCGCCGACATCGAGTCGCATCGTCTCGCACGCGGTCTCGCCGGCCAGCGCATCGAGCGCGGCCATGTCGCGCCCGGCCGCGACGACCCGCGCGCCCGCCTGCGCCAGTGCGACCGCGCACGCGCGCCCGATCCCGCTCGACGCCCCCGTGACGAGCACCCGCGAACCGCCGAAATCGAATCGTGTCTTCATGATGGCGTGTGCAACCCGTGCATGATCGGTTTGAGCGCCGGATACAGCGCCGTGTAGAGCGCAAAGCGCGCCGCATACGCTTTCGCGCGTTCGGCGTCGGGCCGCGCACGCTCGACGAGCGTGACCCAGCCGCCCTGCGCGTCGTCGTGCGACACGAGCCCAGCCCCGACGCCCGCGAGCAACGCCGCCCCCATCGCGGCTTCGACGTCCTGCTCGATGGTCCACACCGGGAAACCCGTCACGTCCGCGATGATCTGCATCCATAGCGCCGAATGCGCGGCCCCGCCCACGACGATCAGCCGGTCGTCGAGCGCAGCCGCACCACGCCGCCCGGCCTCGATGTTATGCCGCAATGCGAATGCGACGCCTTCGAGCACCGCGCGATACAGGTGCGCGCGCGTATGGGCCAGACTCAACCCGACGAACGCGCCGCTCGCCTTCGCGTCCCACACGGGGCTGCGCTCGCCCATCAGGTACGGCAGGAACAGCACGCCGTCGGCGCCCGGCGGCACGCTTTCGGCTGCTTCCTCGAGCAATACGTGCGGATCGCCATGCGGCAGCAGGCGTGCCGCATCGATTTCCGCGTGACAGAACTGGTCGCGAAACCACGCAACCGACGCGCCGGCCGTGATCGCGCCGCCGAACACGTACAGGTCGCGCTGTCCGTTGAACACGTGCGGCATGCTGACGAACCCGTGCCGCGCATCGACGTGCTGGCTCACGTAACCCCAGCACATGCTGGTGCCGATCATCGCGACATGCTGCCCCGTGCGCGTCGCGCCGGCCGCGAAGGTCGCGACGGCCGCATCGACGCCGCCCGCGACGACAGGCGTGCCGGCCGGCAGCCCGAGCTGCGCCGTCCATTGCGACAGCAGCCCGCCGACGATGTCCGTCGATTCGACGAGCCGCTCGGGCATCATCGTCGCCGGAATGCCGAGCATGTCGAGCGCGTCGTCGGACCACTCGCGACGCGCGACGTCGTACACGCCGCCGATATTGCCGGCCGAACTGTGATCGACCGCGACCTCGCCGGTCAGCAGGTAGATCACGTACGCGTTCGGCGGCAGGAAATAGCGCACGTTCGCCCACACATCCGGGCGCTGGTCGCGCAGCCACAGCATCTTCGTGAAGCCGTAATAGCTGTCGACGCCGTTGCCCGTGATCACGCGCAGCCGCTCGACGTTCACGTTCGCGTTGACCCAGTCGACTTCCGCGGTCGCGCGCCGGTCCATCCAGATCAGGCACGGATGGATCGGCCGCATGTCGCTGTCGACCGGAATGCCCGAGCCGCCGTACAGGCTGCTCACGCACACCGCGCGGATCGCATCGGCCGGCACGCCCTGCGCGCGCGCATCGCTCACGCAGCCCGCAATGCACGCGAGCACCGCGTCGAACCACACCTGCGGCCATTGCTCGGCCCACAGCGGGCGCGGCGTATCGGGCTGGTAGCCGGCCGAGCACCGCGCGACGATCGTGCCGTGCCGGTCGACGAGCAGCGCCTTGGTGCTCTGCGTGCCGATGTCGACGCCTATGACGTATTCCATGATGTCTCCGGTGAGGCGCACGCCGTCCGTCAGCGGGCCGGCTTCAGCAGCACCTTGATCGATTCGGGCGATTTCGCGACGCGGATCGCGTCGTCCCAGTCCTCGAGTGCGAAATCGTGCGTGACGATGCCTTTCGACGTGACGAGCCCGCGTGCGAGCAGGTCGATCGCGATCGGGTAGCAGTATGGCCCCAGGTGCGCGCCGCGCACGTCGAGTTCCTTGCGGTCGCCGATGATCGACCAGTCGACGGTCGCATCCTCGCCGAACACGCTGAATTCGACGAAGCGGCCGAGCTTGCGGATCAGGTCGAGCCCCTGGCTCACGCCGACCGGCGCGCCGGTCGTCTCGATGTAGACGTCGCAGCCGTAGCCGTCGGTGAGCGACCTGACGATCTCGCGCGCGTCGTCGCGCTTCGGGTTGATCGTCACGTCCGCACCGTATTGCCGCGCGAGTTCCAGCCGCTCGTCGATCAGGTCGATCACGACGAGCTTCTTCGGCGTCTTCAGGCGCGCGACCTGCGTCATCATCAGCCCGAGCGGGCCCGCGCCCGCGATCACGACCACATCGTCGAGTTGGACGTCGCCGCGATTCACCGTATGGATCGCGCACGACAGCGGCTCGATGATCGCGGCGTCTTCAAGCGACACGCCAAGCGGGATCCTGTGGACGATCGCGGTCGGCGGAATGCGCATGTACTCGGCCATCCCGCCGTCGGCCACCTCGCGCTGGAAGCCGAAGATGTTGTGCACTTCGCACATCCAGTACTGGCCCGACTTGCAATAGCGGCACTTGCCGCACGGCACGATCTGCTCGGCGATCACGCGGTCGCCCACCGCCACGCCGAAGTGCTCGGCCGCGCCGTCGCCAAGCGCTTCGACATAGCCGAAGAACTCGTGGCCGGGAATCACGGGCGCCTTCACCCACGGGCTCGGGCCGCCCCAGAACATCTTCGCGCCGGTATAGCACTTGCAGTCGCTCGCGCAGATCCCGCATGCGGCGATGCGGATCACGAGCTCGTTCGCGCCGGGGCGCGGCTTCGCGACCTGTTCGACGCGATAGTCCTCGGGGCCGTGGCAGACGACCGCGGTCATCCGCGGCGGGGCTTCGGGTGTCGTCATGGGTTATCTCTTTCGTTGATGATTCGGATGACTGATAAATCGATCGTTACCGCGACCGTTCGCGGCTGATGTAGATCGCGAGCAGGATGATTCCGCCCTTGATCACGTTCTGCACATACGGGTTCACGCCGATCATGTTCAGCCCGTTGTTGAGCACGCCGAGCAGAAGCGCGCCGACCAGCGTGCCGAGGATCGCGCCGCGCCCGCCGGAGATCGACGTGCCGCCCATCACGACGGCCGCGATCGCGTCGAGCTCGAAGCCCACGCCGGCGTTCGGCTGCCCGCTCATCAGCCGCCCGGTCAGCACGATCGCGGCGAGCGCCGACGTGAGCCCCGCCAGCGTGTAGACGATCAGCTTCACGCGCGCGACCCGCACGCCGGTGAGCCGCGTCGCCTGCTCGTTGCCGCCGATCGCATACACGTAGCGGCCGAACGGCATCCGGTCGAGCAGCAGCCATGCGATCGCATAGACCACCAGCATGATCAGCACGGGCGCCTGGATGCCGAACACCTTGCCGCTACCGAAGAATGCGACCCAGTCGGGCAAGCCGTCGATCGGATAGCCGCCCGTGTAGATCAGTGCGAGGCCACGCGCGATGCCCATCGTCGCGAGCGTGACGATGATCGGCGGCATCCCCGCGAACGCGACGAACACGCCGTTCAGGAAGCCGAAACCGAGGCCGACCGCGATGCCGATCGCGAGCGCGGCAACCGCGTTCACGCCCGCGACCATCAGCCCGGCCGCCAGCGTGCCCGACAGCGCCATCACCGAGCCGACCGACAGGTCGATCCCGCCGGTCAGGATCACGCAGGTCATGCCGACCGCGATGATCGCGTTGATCGACACCTGGCGCAGCACGTTCTCGAGGTTCGCGGCGGACAGAAAGCTCGGGCTCGCGATCATCATCGCGATGCACACGACGATCAGCCCGACGAGCGGATAGAACAGCGTCGAGCGCCGCAGTTGCGCCCACATCGCGCGTGGCGGCGGTGCGTCGCCATTTCCGGCGGTGGCCGCGAGCGTGGTGGAAGGCGTGGAAGAAGAATCAGGCAGGTTCATGGATCGCTCCTCGCGTGCCGGCCGTGGCATAGGTCATGACCGTGTCGGGATCGATCTCGTCGCCTGCGAGCGTCGCCTCGATGCGGCCCTGCCGGAACACGGCGACGCGATCGCACATGCCGACGATTTCCGGCAATTCGGACGAGATCATGATGATGGCGTAGCCGCGCGCGGTGAGTTCGCGCATCAGCCCGTAGATTTCGGCTTTCGCGCCGACGTCGATGCCGCGCGTCGGCTCGTCGAAGATCAGCACCGACGTGTGATGGTTCAGCCAGCGCGCGATCACGACCTTCTGCTGGTTGCCGCCGGACAGCGTCGCGACCTCGGTGTGGATCGACGGCGCCTTCACGCCGACGCGCCGCATCACGTCATGCGTCGCGCGCGCCTCGCCGCGGCGGTCGATCAGCCAGCGCATCGACCGGTACTTGCCGAGGTTGTTCAGCGAGATGTTGTCGCGGATCGAGAACGACGTGACGAGCCCTTCCGTCTTGCGGCTTTCCGGCAGGATGCCGATGCCCGCGCGCAGCGCGTCGGCCGGATCGGCAAGCTTCGCGGCCGCGCCGCGCACGCGCACGTCCTTGCGATGCGCCCGCGTCGCGCCGATCACCGCGAGCGCGGTTTCGGTACGGCCCGAGCCGACCAACCCGGCGAAGCCGAGGATCTCGCCGGCATGCAGCGTGAAGCGGTTCACCGGGCCGCCGCGCTCGATCTGCAGTTCATCGACCTCCAGCACCCGCGGCGCATCGGCCGCGCGCGCCGGCTTCGGCGGAAAGCTGCTTTCGATCCGGCGGCCGACCATCATCCGCACGAGCTGTTCGACGTCCGTGCACGCAACGTCGGTCGTCGCCACGTACTGGCCGTCGCGCAGCACCGTGATGCGGTCGCACACCGCGAAAATCTCGTCGAGGTGGTGCGAGATGAAGATCATCGCGACGCCCTGCCGCTTCAGCTCGCGCATGATCGCGAACAGGTGCCCGGCCTCGGCCGGCGTGAGCGTGGCGGTCGGTTCGTCGAGGATCAGGATGCGCGCGTCGAGCGACAGCGCCTTGCCGATCTCGACGAACTGCTGCTGCGCGACCGACAGCGCGCGAATCGGCGCATCGAGATCGATCGCCACGCCGAGCCGCGCGAAGATCGCGGCCGCCGCGTGACGCATCCGTTTGCGGTCGCGTGCGCCCCAGCGGGTGCGCAGCTCGCGGCCGAGGAACAGGTTGTCGACGGCATCGAGGTGCGGAATCAGGCTGAATTCCTGGAACACGATGCCGACGCCCGCCGCGACCGCGTCGTGATAGTCCGCGAAATGGCGTGCGGTGCCATCGATCTCGATCGTGCCGGCATCCGGCTGATGAATGCCGCACAGGATCTTCATCAGCGTCGACTTGCCCGCGCCGTTCTCGCCGAGCAGCGCGTGAATCTCGCCGCGCGCAATCTCCAGATGAATGTCGGACAGCGCCTTCACGCCCGGAAAGCTTTTCGTGATGTGGCTGAGCCTGAGTATCGTGTCCATCGGCTTCTCCGTACGAAGGGCGCCGGCCGTGCCGCCGCCCTTCGCGTCGCATCGCACGCCGTTCACCAGCTGAAGCCCTTCGCGTTGCCGCGATCGACCACCTTCACGTCGACCGGGATCGCCTTCGGCACCGTCGCGCCCCACTTGCGCGCGATCGCGATGCCGAGCGCGATGCGCACCTGGTCGGCCGGGAACTGCGCGGTCGTCTCGATGAACTTCGAATTCGGCTTCTGGATCGCGGCGATCGCCTCGGGCGCGCCGTCGACGCTCGTCAGCTTGATGTCCTTGCCCGAGCTCTCGATCGCGGCGAGCGCGCCCATCGCGCCGCCGTCGTTCACGCTGAAGATGCCCTTCAGGTTCGGATGCGCGGAGATCATGTTCTCGGTCACCGACAGCGCGGTCGCGCGCTCCTGCTTGCCGTTCTGCGTGTCGACCAGCTTCACGTTCGGATATTTCGCGAGCCCCGCCTTGCAGCCGCGCACGCGTTCGAGAATCGGCACGACCGGAATGCCGTCGAGAATCGCGACCTCGCCGCTGCCGCCGATCGCCTTCGCGAGGTAGTCGCACGACATCACGCCGGCGTCGTAGTTCTTCGAGCCGACGAACGAATCGACCGGGCCGTTCGCGTTCGCATCGACGGCCACCACCACCGCGCCGGCCTTCTTCGCCTGCGTGATCGCCGACTGGATCCCGGTCGAATCGGTCGGGTTCACGAGCAGGATGTCGATCTTCTTCTGCAACATGTCCTCGACATCGCTCACCTGCTTGCTGACGTCGTGATGCGCGTCGGTGACGACGACCTGCGCGCCGATCGATGCGGCCGCGTCGTTCAGCGCCTTCTGCATCGTCACGAAATACGGGTTGTTCAGCTCCTGGAACGTCATGCCGATCCGCAGCGGTGCGGCGTGCACGGCGGCAGCGGGCAGCCAGGCCGCGACGGCGAGCGCGGCAACCACCGCCATGCGGGCGGCGCGGCGGGGGGATGAAGCGGGCGATGCATGCGTCATGACGGTGTCTCCGGTTGTATATGCAGCTTTTTCGTGGGTGAACGCGCCCCTCGCGACGGGGGCGACGCGATTGCGCTGGGTGAAACGGTGGGGAAAGTTCAGGCGGGCCGCGGCCCCGCGATCATCCGGGCTGCGGCGCGAGCTCGGGGATGCCGGGCGTGACGACGCGTGGCGGCAGCGGATTGCCGGTGGGCGCCGCGTGAAGCGCAAGCTCGCGGCTGCGCGCGTTCAGGCGCTGCAGCGCGCGGAATTCGGACGGCGCCATCCCCTTCACCGCACGGAACTGGCGGTTGAAGTTCGACACGTTGTTGAAGCCGGCCTGGAAGCAGATATCGGTGATGTTCGCGTCGTCGGCGAGCAGCATCTGGCACGCGGACTCAATCCGCAGACGATTCACGTACTGGACGAACGGCATGCCCGTCTGGCGGTGGAACGCTCGCGAGAACGCGCTGACGCTCTGCCCCGTCAGTTGCGCGAGATCGGCTTCGCGCAGCTCGGATGCGAGGTTCTTGCCGATGTACGACAGCGCATGGCTGAGCCGCGTCGGCGTGACATCGGCCTGGTCGTACGCGGGGCTCGCGAGCAGCGTACGTTCGGCCGCTCCGCAAAGCCGTTCGAGGATCGTCATGAACAGCGCGATGCGGCGCATGCCGCGCGCGGCCAGCAGTTCGTCGAACAGCGGCGCAATCGCGGCGCTGGTCGCCGCGTCGAAGCCGACCCCGCGCCGCGCATCGTCGAGCAGCGCCTGCGCGTCGCGGCATTCGGGAAACGCGTCCATGCAGCGGCGCACGAACGCCGGGTCGAACTGGATCACGAGATTGCGGCGCTCGACGGTTTCGCCTTCGGCCATGTCGCTGACCCAGTTGTGCGGCAGGTTCGGGCCGAGCAGCACGAGATGGCCGGGGCCGAACGAGCCGATGTGATCGCCGACAAAATACTTGCCGCGCGTCGCGACGATCAGGTGCAGTTCGAATTCGGGATGGAAGTGCCAGCGGATCGTGCGATACGGATAGCCGTGCGACCAGACCTTGAACGACTCGTCGCGTCGCACTTCGACCACTTCCAGATCGGGGTGCATCATTGTTGGCGTCTCCATTCCCATGTCTCGCTGGCCGGTTCGTTGCGCGCGTGCGCCGCGCATTTCACGCGGCGACGCGACCGGTCGCATGGGAAGCAATGTAGGTCGATCAAGCGCGCGGCTCCACCAACTTTACGCCTGATTTCCGATACTTTTTTGCGCATTCCGGCCGCAAACGGCGCCGGACGGCAAATTTGTGCAGCGCGGAACGGCCGGGCGGCCGCCCGCTCCGGTGCTTACGCGGCCGCGTGCTCGCGCGCCGTACGCACTTCGTATGCCTTCAGGTGGTTGTACGCGATCCGCAGCAGCGACAGCGCATCGGCCGCCTGCGGGTCGCGCCGCGCGAGCAGGTCGCCGATCACGTGATCGGCTTCGACGCGCGCGTGGTTCTCGACGTCGCGCAGCATCGACGCGGTCAGCGGCGACGGCGTCAGCACCATCCGCTGCATCCGCTCGATCGCGGCCGGGTCGGGCCGGAAGCCGTTGTGCTCGGCAATCGCGCTGCATTCGCCGAGCATCGTCTCGAGCAGGCGGCGGCCGTCCGGCGCGGCGAGAATATCGCCCACCGAGCCGCGGAACAGCGACGTGCTCGCGGCGAGCGTCGCGAGGAACACCCATTTTTCCCACATCCGTGCGGCCACGTTGTCGCTGAGCGTCGCATCGAAACCCGCGCCGCCGAGCACCTCGGCCACCGCCCGTACGCGCGGCGATTCACCGCCCGCGAGTTCACCGAAGGTGACCCCGTGCGTGTCGTTGAGGTGCACGATGCGCTGCTCGCGATCGAGCGTCGCCGCGATCACGCACAGCCCGCCGAGCACCTGCGCGACGCCGAACCGGTCGCGCAGCACGTCGAGATGACGCATGCCGTTGAGCATCGGCAGGATCAACGTCTGCGGGCCGACGAACGGTGCGAACGAGTGAATCGCGTCGTCGAGGCTGTACGCCTTGCAGCTCAGCAGCACGAGGTCGAACGGCGCGACGCCGGCATCCGCATCGCTCCCGCGCACCGTCTGCACGTTCGCGAGCGTCAAGTCGCCGCGCGGGCTGCGGATCAGCAGCCCGTCACGCGCCAGCGCCGCCGCACGGCCGTCACGCACCAGGAACGTCACGTCGCGCCCCGCCGCGGCCAGCCGGCCGCCGAAATATCCGCCGACCGCGCCGGCCCCTACCACCAGAATTCGCATCGTTGCCTCCTTTCGGTTTCATTCGCCGCCGCGCCGCCGAGCCGGGCCCGCTGCGCGCACGCCATCGCCCCGTGAGTATAGCGACACCCGTTATGCATATGCATAGATACCCTTATCGTCATTAGAGGGATGCATCCACGGTACCGGTTCCTAGGGATAACCCGTCTACGGGGACGCACGCCGGGCGCCGTCAAGACACTTATCCCGTCACGCCGTTTCGGCGAGCTTCCACGACCGACCGACCACACACCATGCGCAACCTTTCACTGAATCAGAAACTCGCCTCGATGATCGTCATCCTCTGGCTCGGCCTGCTCGTAATCGCCGGGCTCGGCGCATGGCAGACGCGCGCATCGATGATCACGGACCGCCGCGACCAGCTCGCTTCACTGGTCGCGCAGGCCGCGAGCGTGACCGACCATTTCTACAAGCTGTCGCAGCAGAACGCGCTGCCGGAAGCCGACGCGAAGCAGAAGGCGCTCGAGGCGATCGCCGCGATGCGCTACGGCGCCGACGGCTACATCTCGATCAACGACTCGAAGCCGGTGATCGTGATGCATCCGATCAAGTCCGAGCTCAACGGCAAGGACGTGTCGAATTTCACCGATCCGAACGGCAAGCACCTGTTCGTCGAGATCGTGAAGGCCGGCAACCAGGAAGGCGGCAAGGGCTTCGTCGAGTATCTGTGGCCGAAGCCGGGCGCCGACAAGCCGCAGGAGAAAACCAGCGCCGTGCAGCGCTTCGCGCCGTGGGACTGGTATCTCGTGACCGGCATGTACATGAACGACGTGCGCTCGGCGGTGCTCGAAAGCGTCGGTCGCTGGCTCGCGATGACGGCCGTGCTCGGCGGGATCGCGACCGCCGTGATGGTGCTGGTGCTGAAAAGCGTGCGCGCGAACCTCGGCGGCGAACTGGAAGTGGCGCTCGACGCCGCGCAGCGCATCGCGCAGGGCGACCTGACCGCGCACGTCACCGTGAAGCACGACGATCGCGGCAGCCTGCTGCACGCGCTGCACACGATGCAGGGCGGGCTGATCGACATGGTGTCGCGCGTGCGGATGGGCACCGAGAACATCAACGTCGGCGCAAGCGAGATCGCATCCGGCAACACGGACCTGTCGCAGCGCACCGAGGAACAGGCGGCCGCGCTCGTGCAGACTGCGTCGAGCATGGATCAGATGACCGCGAACGTGAAGCAGAACGCGGACAGCGCCGCGCAGGCCGCGACGCTCGCCGGCCAGGCCGCGCAGGTCGCGACGCGCGGCAGCGCGGTGGTCGACGACGTCGTGCGCACGATGAACGAGATCACCGACCGCTCGCACAAGATCGGCGACATCATCGGCGTGATCGACGGGATCGCGTTCCAGACCAACATCCTCGCGCTGAATGCGGCGGTCGAAGCCGCGCGGGCGGGCGAACAGGGCCGCGGCTTCGCCGTGGTCGCGGCCGAGGTGCGCTCGCTTGCGCAACGCTCGGCGACGGCCGCGAAGGAGATCAAGTCGCTGATCGTGTCGTCGAACGAGACCGTCGAGCAAGGCGCGGCGCTGGTCACGCACGCGGGCGAGACGATGGCCGAGATCGTGCAGTCGGTGCGGCGCGTGAACGAGATCCTCGACGAGATCAGCCATGCGTCGCGCGAACAGAGCGCCGGGATCGAGCAGGTCAATCGCGCGGTGGGCGAAATGGACCAGGTCACGCAGCAGAACGCGGCGCTCGTCGAGGAAGCCGCGGCCGCCGCGCATTCGCTGCGCGATCAGGCCGAGGCGCTGCGGGATGCCGTGACGCGGTTCGCGTTGCCGGCCTGACGGTAGCCGCCCGGCGCGCGCATGCTCACACGGCGCCGCCGGGACATGACGGGGCGGCGGCGGTGCCGAGCCCCAGCCCCGCCGCCCGCTGGATCAGCTCGACATCGTTGTTCACGCCAAGCTTCTTCATCGCACTGATCTTCTGCGCGCTGACCGTCTGCTTGCCCTTGCTCAGGCGCTGCGCGATCGTCTTGATCGGCACACCCGACAGATACAGGCGAATGACCTCGATCTCGCGCGCCGACAGCTTCACGGGCGCCTCGCGGCGCTCGCCGCCGGCATCGACCGCGCGCCTGACGATCGGCGACAGGTAGCACCCGCCGCTGTAGCTCGAATGAATGGCCGTGACGATATGGCCGACCTCGTCGAACTTGCTGACGATGCTCACGCCGCCGATCGCGAGGATCGACCCGAAGATCAGCGGATTCTCGTTCGCGACCAGCGCGACGATCCCGACGTTCGGACGCGTGCGCCGCAGCCAGTGGAACAGCGCGAGGCCGTCCATCTGCTCGTCTCCGCGGATCGCATAGTCGACCAGCACGACGTCGCAGTCGACGCCGCCGAGCGACGCGACCAGTTCGGCCACGCTCCGGTAGACCGCGACGAGCTCGATCGCACAGCCGCTGCCCGCGACCTGCTCGATGCCGGCCAGCGTCAACGGCCAGTCGTACGCGAAAACGACGCGAACATTGAATTTCCTCATGCGCAGTTCCAGATGGTTCATCGGCCGCGCGACGCGGAACGCGCACGGCCGGTTTGGCGTTGAAAGGACGTTCAGGCTATTTTTAGCCCGAACGTCGATTCTATGAAGCGGCGTGCGGACGGGATATCGGACGGGATCGGGATCGGCCGCCGGGGACGTAATACGAGTTTGATATTTGCGCCGGTTCGAGCGCCCGGCGCACGGCGGCCGGCAGCTGCGGACATCGGCCGGATGGCCAACGTGGCGGGCCATGCGGGCCAAGCAGCCGGCCAGCAGGTAAAATCGACGCCTTTGCATGCCGCGCCGGGCCACCGGCGGCGAGCGACGCGCCGATGCCGGCCGCGCGCCGCCGCCCTGTCGCCGGCTGCCCGACCTCCCGGCTGCCCGTACTCCCCGCTTTCCTCATGACCGAATCCGACCTGCAATCCGACGACACCTCCATCCACGAAGACGGCCTCTGGCGCGACAACGGCTGGACGGCCCGCATCATCAAGAACGAAGACGACGACGGCTGGGCCGTCGAGATGATCAAGGACGGCGAGTCCGAGCCCGCGCTCGTCGGCCCGTGGACCATGGGCCGCGACAAGAAGAACCCGAAGCCGATGGACGCGAACGCGTTCCGCACGCTCGTGAAGACCGCCACCGAGGTGCTGATGCGCCACGAGCAGCAGCGGCGCGCGATGCTGCACAAGGAAGTGACGGTTCAGGGCGAAGACGACCAGGATGTGTCGGTGACACTCGACATCGTGCCGGACGAATTCGAGCCGTACGCGCAGCTCAAGGCATTCGATCCGTATGGCGCGCTGCTGGCCGAAGCAAAGGTGTCGGCCGGGTTCAAGCTCAACAAGGCCAGCGCCGAGCGCTGGGTCGCGTCGGGCTTCGAGCGGCCGGCCTCCTGATCGCGCGCGGCGCGCCGGGCCACGCTCAGGCGCCGGCGCCCTGCCGCGCACGCCGCAGCCGGCGCGCCGCCAGCTTGCGCCGCACGAGCTGCTCGAACTGTTGCGTCGCGACCTCCGGATCGCGCGCGGCCAGCCCGAGCGCGTTGCGCGCGAGCTGAATCGGCGTCAGCACGAGGCCCCACGGCAGCCCCCACCAGCCGAACGCGGCCGAGGCCAGCAGCGCGACCGCCTGCTTCCTGCGGCCGCAACGCCGGCAACACACGTGGCGCCGCGTCGCCCAGCGCGTGACGAACAGCAGCGACACGACGCGATGGGACGCATGGACATCGACCGGCTGGTCGTCGCGACGGCAGATCGGGCACGGCCCGTAACGCCAGTCGTGCACGTACTCCCAGACTTTCACGTCGGGCACCCGTTCTGCCTCGACGACGATCGGGTGCGCTTGCGCGCACGCCGGACTGCAATAGCGGCGGCCGTCGATCGACCGCCCGCCGACCAGGAACGTCCTGCCGCAGTGACTGCACTCTGCCACGATAACCTCGGATAAGCGTGATGCGCCGCGTGCCGGCCGCGCGCGCATTCCTGCGCCGGCGGGCCAGACGGGCCGTTTCCTGTCTTAACGGCCGACGTCGCGCGGTCTTGAGCGGCCGGGGGCCACGGCGCGTCAGCCGTGCAGCCCGTGCGCGGTCATCAGCCGATACAGCGTCGCGCGCGAAATGCCAAGGTCGGCCGCCACGTCCGCATGCTGGTGACGATGGCGCATCAGCGTTTCCTCGATCGCGCGCCGCTCGGCCTGCCGGCGCGCTTGCGCAAGCGTCGGCGGTTGCCGCGACGTGTACGGGTGCAGTTCGAGATCGGTGGCCGAGATCATCGGGCCGTTCGTCATCACGACCGCGAACCGGATCCGGTTGATCAGCTCGCGCACGTTGCCGGGCCACGGATAGTTGTGGATCGCTTCGATCGCGCATGGCATGAAGCCGCGAATCCGGTGCGAGCTGTCGGCGCGATAGCGCCGCAACACGTAGTCGGCGAGCAGCATGATGTCGCGGCCGCGCACGCGCAGCGGAGGCTCGTCGATGCGCAGCACGCACAGGCGGTAGTACAGGTCGGCACGGAACCGCCCCGCCTGCATCGCGGCCTCGAGATCGACGTGGGTCGCCGACACGATCCGCACGTCCACCGAAATCGACGCGTGCCCGCCGAGCCGCTCGATCGTGCCTTCCTGCAGGAAGCGCAGCAGGCTCGCCTGACTCTCGAACGGCATGTCGCCGATTTCATCGAGAAACAGCGTGCCGCCGTGCGCGGCCTCGATCCGGCCGATCTTGCGCTGGTGCGCGCCCGTGAACGCGCCGCGCTCGTGGCCGAACAGTTCGGCCTGCAGCAGCGTCGACGGAATGGCCGCGCAGTTCACGGCAACGAATGGCGCGTCGGCGCGCAACGACTGCCGGTGGATCGCCGCCGCCGTCAGCTCCTTTCCGGTACCGGATTCGCCGGCGATGAAAACGGTGGCGTCCGTGTTCGCGACCTTGCGGATCGTCGCGAACAGCCGGCGCATCGCATCGCACGAGCCGATCATCGTGTCACCCGGGGGCGCGGCATCGGCGTCCGGGCTGCCGTCCGCGAGCTTCAGCATCCCGTATGCATGGCCGACCAGATAGCCGATCGTCGTATAGGCAGTCGCATTGCGCACATAGTCGAAGCAGCAGTGGCGGATCAGCCGCGCGATGGTGAGATCCCGCAGCCGCTCATTGTCGGCGAGCGCGACCCAGCCGACGCGCGGATCGCGCAGCAGCGCCTCGAACGAGGTCACGTCGGGCGACGCGAAGCTGCCGAAATCGACGATGCCCGCGTGCGGACGGTTCACCTTGACGAGATTCAATGCGTCCGCAACGGTTTTCGCGCGCCACACGTCCCAGCCGCGCGATTCGAGACAGTCGACGAGCGCGGCATCGTGCTGCTGCGACAGGTAGACGAGCGGCCGCGACGGTACGACATGGTTGCGCCGGACGGCCAGGAACGGCGCCGTACCCGCATCGCGTTCGAGATCCTGCGGGCCCGACACCCTGATCTGGCAGCAATAGTTCACGATGGCCTCGTCGCTTGGGTTGGTTGTCGAAACGGCCGTTGCCGGATCGCGTGGGGCGGGGCATCGTGGTCCCGCGGCGCGGCGCCGGGCCGTCCTCGGATTGACGTTTCGTTATCGGCAGAAGACGACGCGCTGGGTGTAGATCTGCGGCTCGACGACCGGCTTCGCGGAGCGGTTGAGATCGTCACGATAGGCCCGGTAGGTCTTGCCGTTGACCGTCACTTCCGTCGAACGGGCCGTCTCGATCGAGTTGAGCCCGTTGCGCTGCCACCCGCTCACCCGATCCGCCGCCGTCACGCTCGACTCGCCGGCGATCTTCTGCGTGATCGCGCTGCCGTCGCTCCATGGCTGCGTCTGCATGTCCTCGGCATGCTGCATCGCGCCGATCGTCTTGCCGGTCGGCGTCGGCCCGTTCTGCGCTTCGAACGGCGCGCCACGGCCATACACCGGCGATTGCCACGACGGCGCGTGCCCCTCCTCCGGCATCATGTAGATCATCTGCGGATCGCCGATCATCATCATCGGCGCACATGCCGTGTTGTCGGCGCGACCGAGCGTCGACAGCGCCTGCGCGACGCTTGCGGCGTTCGCCGCGGTCTGCTCGCCCAGGATGACGAAGACCGCAGGGTTCTGAAAAGCCACCTGCGCCGCGGCTTGTGCGCTGTACAACAGCAGAGCGACCAAAAAGATCCTCATGGTTGAGGCCTCCTTGCATCCTCGTCAGGCAAAAAGAGGTGTTGATCTCGGGGATGGAACCAACACCCATCAAACAGGAAACGACCGTCGGGCATCGGGCTCGAACGACGCCCGTGCGGCCTGCGTTCCGGCCGCACGGGCGTCCGACCCGCGTGCTTACGACGACGTGCTCGTCGAGATGACAGCCGGAGCCGGCACGACCGGTACAGCCGGGGCGGCCTGCTGGTCGACCTGAGCCGGCGGCAATCCTTGCGCCGGATCGGACAACGCCGGCATGTCGGCGGGCTGCGCAGCGGCTTCTTCCGGCACCTTCGCATCGGCAGCCGGCATGTCGGCAGGCGCTGCTGCTACGGCAGGCTGCGCGGCTTCCGGCGCGGGCGCTTCCGCGGCGACCGGAGCCGGCTCGGCGGCCTTCGCATCGGCTGCCGGTGCGGGCATCGAAGCTTCGGCCGCGGGCGCCGCGACGACGGCAGCAGCCGGCATCGTGTCCGCAGCCGGCGCGGCAGCGGCCTGCGCTGCGTTGTCGGTCGCGGCCGGCATCGGCTCCGGCGCCTTGTCGGCGACGGGCTGCACGGGCTCGGGGGCCTTGTCGGCAACCACCGGTGCAGGTTCGGGTGCCTTGTCGGCAACCGCCGGTACGGGCTCCGGCGCCTTGTCGGCCACGGGCTGCACGGGCTCGGATGCCTTCGTGTCGGCAACCGGCGCGGCAGGCACCGGCGATGCCTTGTCCGCCACTGCCGGTGCGGCGATCACGGCGGCAGCCGGTACGGCTGCGATCGCGGCCGCCGGTACGACCGACGCTGCGGGTGCGGCGGCGACAGCGGGCGCTACGGCTGCGGCCGGTGCCGCGGCTGCGACGGCAGGTGCTGCAACGGCCGGGGCGGCGGCGGCAACTGCAGGCGTCGCCACTGCCGGTGCGGCAGCAACAGCCGGCGCTGCAACAGCCGGGACGGCGGCAACCGGCGCCATCGACGGCACGGGCACCGGTACCGGCACCGACACGGGTGCCGCCTGCACCGAGGTCGTCGCCACCGGGCGGGGCTGCGCCGGTGCCGGCGCGGCAGCGCCCAGCGGCGGCAAGCCCATGCGGTTGCGCACGATCGGATCGCGATACTTCACGTCGTCGGCGACGGTCGCTTCCACGCTCGGCGCCACGTTCGAACGGGCGAGCGGCGCGGTCGTGCCCGGGCACAGATGGCCGGTCGCTTCCACCGCACGCCGGTTCGCGTCGCTCTGGCAGAGCAGCGCGAGCGCCACGTCGGTCAGGCCCATCGCACGGAATTCACGCGCATCGAGACGGCGTACGCAGGCCTGGTCGACCAGCGTCGTGCCCCCCGTCGCGCCGAACCCCGGGAACGACACGCCGACGCTCACCGATCCCATGCAGGTATCGGACAGCGTGGTCGTGAGACCAGGCGCCTGGATCGAGGGGTTCGTCTTGATCGTCTGCGTCCCGGAGTAATTGACGTTTTCCGAGGTCTGGGTGTTGTACGGGTTGGTGCCGGGTGCGCCGGACGACTGGAGCGAACTTACGCTCTGCGGCGTCACGCTTGAACCGCCACTCGTGCCGGACGGCATCGTCACGTTCACGTTCACGCTCGAATTGCCGCTGCCGCGAACCCCGCTGGAGCTGGTGGCGTTGCCGCCGCGCGAGCTCGTGGTGTTCGTGTTCATGCTCGAGCCGCCGCCCTGGCTGATCGCCGTCGACGACGTCGACGACTGCGAGCTCGAAGTCGAGTCGGCGGTTTGCGCTTGGGCGCCGATCGTGGTCATCGCGAACATCGCTGCGCATGCCACCTTGATCCTGTTGCTGTTCATTTCACTCTCCGGACGAGGTTTGACCTCCCACCCAGGCAACCGTACTAGTTCCCCTGATTCCCTTCAGCCTTCGCTGCTTCCCCGAACTGTTTCCAGCCGTTGCCCAGCTGGGACCACGAGCCGGCCGACATGCCCTGCCACTGCTGGGCGTCTGGTCCGCCGATGGCACTGCCCGAAGAAAGCGTTTGTTGTTCTGACGGTTTGGTTGTCTGGTCAGGGTTGTTTGACGTCTGCAAATTCGATTGCACGTCGTTGGCAATACGGTCAGCGCCATACGCCGTCAGAGACGCGAGCATCAGAGCGGCGGCAATCAGTTTCTGCTTCATGCCAACTCCTTACGTGACAACAATGTGGGGAAAAGAGACCAGCGTCGCTGGGAAACTGGTCCCCCCACACCAGACTAATGACTGCTTCCGGTCGCACTTGCACTGCCCTGGCTTCCGCCCGATGCGGACGGCGAGCCGGCCGGACCGGTACTCCAAACGGTCGACGAGTTGTAGTGATTCGAACCCGTGATCGCGCCTGACCCACCACTGCCGGTCAGCCCAGCGGCACCCGCGTTGGCCACGCCCTGGTCGTTCGCACCCGAGGCCGTGTAGTGGTTTGCGCCGAGTACGATCGTGGCGCTCACCCCTCCCGACAACGCATTCGCGTTCTCGTTCGTGCTGCTGTTTCCACCGTACGAGCCTGCGGCACCGATACCGCCGCCTGCCGCGAACGCGCCCCCGTTCGTGCCCGAACCGCTGGCCGTCGAGGTCGAGTTGTGGAAGGCGGATGCCGTGCCGACGGAACCAGCGGGTGTCACCGTACTGCCCGCGTTCGCGCCCGCCGTCGAAGTCGAATTGCTGGTATAGCTGCCGGAGCCGACCAGGACCGAACCGGAAACACCCGCCGCAACGGATTGAGTCTGGTTGGTCGTGGAGGAACCCGCTGCCAATGCAGCCGACGCCAAGACGGTGAGCGCTGTCGCGAAAATGACTTTGGCTTTCATAGCAATTCCTTGCTGTGAGTAAGTTCGGCGGTGGCGGAGCCGGGTCAACCCCCATCGAGCGGAACCCGGCGTCCGTACCGCCAGCCAATGACGAACGCTACGCGTCGCGGCTTAGTGGTGAATCGTCCAGCCGATCGAACCGGCATTCGCACCGCTGGTGCCACCAGCTTGTGCGCCGCCGAAGCCGAAGCCGCTAACCGACGACGATTGGGTGTGGTTCGTGTACGAGACCGAACCGCTGCCCGGGCCGCCGGCAAGTGCGCCAGCTGCACCGAGTGCCGAGCCGGAATCGGTCGCGGTGAAATGGCCGAACCCTGCAACGCCAGCCATCGTCGAACCGCCGCTCGACGAATTGCTGCTCGACACCGTGCCGCTGCCAGCGAACGCTGCACCCGAAACCGCCAGAACTGCTGCTGCAATCAGAAGCTTCTTCATGGTCGACTCCAAAACGGCGTGGACGGAGTGAGTCAGGAAGATCGCACGCCATCAACCTTCCTGACTTGAGCAATCCTCAAAATTAAGGATCACTATGCAATTAATAAAATCGTATTTCCTTTTCGATTCATGTTTTTTGTGATTTCGGCCAGACGAAGCTTAGCTTCGCGATTTTTAGTTATCCAAATCTTTTTGCTAGGTGTTTTCTATTATTTTTATGAACATTTGTTTTTCAACGAAAACACCATTACCTGATAAACCGGAACGATGCGCACATCTTTCCGGCCTGCGATATTCGACACCCCGCCGGAAATAATGCCGGCACGCGGCACGTCATTCCGGAATCGAAAATTCGCGAATACATTAACCACCGCAAAACACAGCACCGTCTGAAATACACCCTTTATCCGGGCGACAACGGGCCTGCATTGCAGCCAGGTGGCATGGCTTCTCCCTGAGCTAGCGACGAAAGGTCTTCCGGATAATCCGGCCGACGGGCGTTCGATCTAATCCGGTTGGCGCCGGCATGGGCCAGGCGCGATCGAAGCGACCCTGCATGGTCGGAGACGAATCGGCATCACGCTGTCCGGCACGAACAGCCTGATCCATCCGGGTGAACTGAATGAAAGCGAGTACCGCTGTCGCCCGACTGCCGTGCGGCGCGACAACCGCGCCAGCACGCGAAGCGCGCGGCGGGCAAGAAACCGGGACAGCGCAACCCGCGAAGCTGGCACAGCGTCGCGAGCGTCACCCCGGCCTTTCCGACTACCCCATTGGTGCGCAAAGTACGCGCCGATCAAGCTACTGCTTATGATCTTCATCGCCGTTTCCCCGACTGCTTATTGACGAGTTGGCCGCCCCACCTGTTCGTTACTTCGTGTCGACCGCCCGCCGGTGCGTCCAGTACCGCAAGCAGCATGCCACGTGATATTCCACCGCATATTGCGCTCGGCAAACGGCCGCCACGGCGGCACGCAACGCCAGGAACGACATTTTTTGTTTCAGGAATGTATCGCAATAACAGTCTGACACCCTCTCCGATCGTTGAGCGCCACGAAGCAATAGCCGGATTAGACGGACGAATCCGGCTCACAGGCCTGCACCGGGAGGCCCGGTGAACGGGTGTTTCAAACTTGAGAAGCGCGCGGCCGCGCAAGGCAGGCGGGGCGGGCTTTTCCGCCCGCAAACCGTGGGGCGCGGCGTGTGCGCCCCCCTTCCCGGCCATCACAAACGAGAATCGATACGCCCGGCACCGGGCGCCGGGAGCCCGGCACAGCCGCCTCCGGCAAGCCGTCGCCACGCGTTTCCCCTGATGACCGAAACGAATTTGATTCATCCGTGAAAATACCGACGGGATCACACGCCGCCAGAGCACCGAAATGGACCGTAAAAAAGAAAACTTTCGTTACGGCGTAATATTTAAAAAAAATGAAAACGCTCACCCCTGGATCACGAGCATCATTTTTTCAATTTCACCTCCCCTTCCTTTCACGCGCAGAATCGCTCGATGAGCAGCACATTTCCGATACGTTTTTAATTCCTTAGCGACGCACTTCTCATTGATGAAACATTCCGATCCAACACATTTTTGACGAAGCCATTCCCGCAATAGCCTGATTTATCGCGCATTTCGTCGTATCGAACCGCATCGACCCGGCAATTGGCTTGCCCGCTTTTCTGTCCCCACGATACACAGATGAAACAGAAGCGCACATATCGCGCAGCAATCGCGCCGCAACGCCCGTGCGCATCGTGACGGCATCGTTCATGGCATGCCGATTGCCTGATTCCCGGCTCTCACCGAGCGGCACGCCAAGGCACAAGATTACGGTGGCGGCCTGCTCGTCAATCAGTGAATCGGGGAAAAGGCGATGAAGATCACCACCGATCGATCGACGCTTGCGTCGTTCAAGTTTCAACGGGGTAGTCCGCGAAACCGGAGCGCCTGTCGCGGCGCTTCGTCGACATCAGCCCATGCGAGCCGGCGCTTGCCGAAACGCTACCCGTGCAGCGGGATGGAACGCGTGCGCACCGCCGTCGAGCAAATCGACGTGTGGTTCCTTGAGCTGATCGACGAAGGAGAAAGCCATGAATGACAGGGTCGCGCTCGACACGCGCGCCGGTCAGCGCGTCCTCGTGACGGGCGGCGCCGGCTTTCTCGGCAGCTACGTATGCGAGCGCCTGGTCATGGAAGGCGCATCCGTCACGTGCATCGACAGCCTGCTGACGGGGCGCAAGCTCAACGTCGCCGACCTGAAAGCGTCCGGCCGCTTCGAGTTCGTGAAAGGCGACGTAGCGCTCGGCCTGCCGCAACTGCAGGTGGACGAGATCTGGAATCTCGCGTGTGCGGCATCGCCGCCCACCTACCAGATCGATCCCGTCCATACGATGATGACGAACGTGCTCGGCATGAACCACTGCCTCGCGCTCGCGCGCAAGACGGGCGCACGCGTGTTCCAGGCGTCGACCAGCGAGATCTACGGCGACCCGGGCGTGCATCCGCAGACGGAAACCTATCGCGGCAACGTGAACACGATCGGCCCACGCGCGTGCTACGACGAAGGCAAGCGCGCGGCCGAGGCGCTGTGCTACGACTACTACCGCGCGCACGGCATCGACGTGCGCGTCGCGCGCATCTTCAACACCTACGGCCCGCGGATGTCGCCGCGCGACGGCCGCGTCGTGTCGAACTTCATCGTCGGCGCACTCAACGGCGCGCCGCTCGAGATCTACGGCGACGGCAAGCAGACGCGCTCGTTCTGCTTCGCCAGCGACCTGATCGACGGCTTCTTCTGCCTGATGAGCACCGATCGCAACGTCGGCACGCCGGTCAACATCGGCAACCCCAGCGAGTTCACGATGATCGAGCTCGCGGAGAAAGTGCTCGCGATGACGGGCTCGAAATCGGAAATCGTGTTCCGGCCGCTGCCGATCGACGATCCGCACCAGCGCAGGCCCGACATCTCGATCGCGTCGGCCGAGCTTGGCTGGCGGCCGGCCATCGATCTCGACGAAGGCCTGCGCCGGACCGTCGACTATTTCAGCCGTGAACTGTGGCTCGAGCCGGTGCTGCGCATGACCGGGGCCACGGCATGAAGGTGCTCGTGACAGGCGGAGCGGGCTATATCGGCAGCCACACCTGCAAGGCACTCGCGGAAGCGGGACACGAGCCGGTCGCCTACGACAACCTGTCGACCGGCCAGCGCGACGCGGTGCGATGGGGGCCGCTCGTCGCGGCCGACATTCTAGACCGCGACGCGCTGTCGAAGGCGTTCGCCCTGCATCGGCCCGACGTCGTGATCCATTTCGCCGCACTCGCGTACGTCGGCGAATCGGTGCTCGCGCCCGACCGCTATTACACGGTCAACGTCACGGGCACCTGCACGCTGCTGAGCGCGATGCACGCGGCCGGCGTCGGCCGGATCGTGATGTCGTCGTCGTGCGCGACGTACGGCATTCCGGACGTGCTGCCGATCTCGGAGCGCACGCCGCAGCTGCCGATCAATCCGTACGGCTTCACGAAGTACGCGATGGAACGGATGGCCGCCGACTTCGAGCGCGCATACGGGTTGAAGTGGGTCGCGCTGCGCTACTTCAACGCGGCGGGCGCGGACCCTGACGGCGAGATCGGCGAATGCCACGAACCGGAAACGCACGCGCTGCCGCTCGCGATCCGCGCGGCATTCGGCACCGGCAACGCATTCCAGGTGATGGGCACCGACTACCCGACACCCGACGGCTCGGCGATTCGCGATTACGTGCACGTGAGCGACCTCGCCGACGCGCACCTGAAGGCAACCGCCTATCTGTGCGGCGGCGGCCACAGCGTCGCATTGAATCTCGGCACCGGCAAAGGAACGTCGGTGCTCGACGCACTGCGCACCGTCGAAGCCGTGACGGGCCGCCGCGTGCCGACGGTGACGGCCGCGCGCCGGCCGGGCGACCCGCCCGAGCTGTACGCCGACGCCACGAAAGCCGCGCTCGTGCTCGGCTGGCGGCCGCGTTTCACCGCGATCGAACCGATGGTCGAACACGCCGCGGCGTGGTTTCAGAAAGCACTGCAATTCGAATCCGGCAAGTGAGCAAGTTTCCTTGAACGCCACGCAGGGGAATCACCATGAAGGTACGGATCGCCATCGTCGGCACGGGCTACGTCGGGCTGGTGAGCGGCGCATGCTTTGCGGATCTCGGGCATGACGTCGTCTGCATCGACAACAATCACGGCAAGATCGACGCGCTGAACGAAGGCCGCATGCCGATCTACGAACCGGGCCTCGACGCCGTCGTCGCACGCAACGTCGAACGCGGCACGCTGCGCTTCAGCAGCGACCTTGCGGCGAGCGTGCGCGATCGCGATGCGGTATTCATCGCGGTCGGCACGCCGACGCTGCCGGGCACCGACCAGGCGGACCTGCGATACGTCGAGGCGGCCGCGCGTGAGATCGCGTCGAACCTGACCGGTTTCGCGGTCGTCGTCACGAAGTCGACGGTGCCGGTCGGCACCAACCGGATCGTCAAGCAGATCGTCGAACGCTGCGCACCGGACGGCATCGACGCGGCGATCGCATCGAATCCGGAGTTCCTGCGCGAAGGCTCGGCGATCGACGATTTCATGCATCCGGACCGCGTCGTGTTCGGCGCCGAGCATCCTCGCGCGATCGAGATCATGAAGGCCATCTACGCGCCGCTGGAAGCGGCCGGCCATCTCGTGCTCGCAACCGAGATCGAAACGGCCGAACTCGTGAAATACGCGGCGAATGCGTTCCTTGCGGTAAAGATCAGCTACATCAACGAGATCTCGGACCTGTGCGAAGCCGTCGGCGCCGATGTCGAACTGGTCGCGAACGGCATGGGCCTCGACCGCCGCATCGGCGCGTCGTTCCTGAAGGCCGGCCCCGGCTGGGGCGGCTCGTGCTTCCCGAAGGACACGCGCGCGCTGAAGGCGACGGCTTCCGAGCATGCAGTGCCGCTGCGCATCGTCAGCGCGGCGATCGAATCGAACGCGCTGCGCAAGGACCAGATCCTGCGCCGCATCGAGAAGGCCTGCGGCGGCTCGATCAAGGACAAGCGCATCGCGGTGCTCGGCCTCACGTTCAAAGGCCAGACCGACGACGTGCGCGAAAGCCCGAGCATCGACGTGATCCAGTTGCTTGTCGGCGCGGGCGCGCATATCCGCGCGTACGACCCGGCGCGTCCGCACGAAGCGTCGCGGCTGCTGCCGCAGGTGTTCATGGAGGGCTCAGCGATCGACGCGGTGCGCAGCGCGGACGCCGTCGTCGTGATGACCGAGTGGAAAGCGTTCGAGGCACTCGATCTCGCCGACCTCGCCGATCACATGGCCGATCCCGTGATGCTCGACATGCGCAACCTGTTCAGCGAACGGCTCGCGGTCGACAGCGGCTTTCGCCGTTACGAACGCGTGGGCCGCTCGTGCGGCGAACGCACGCCGGCCGACCCGGCACCCGAACAACAGCATGCAGGCGAGGACACCCGGCCGCAGCGCGGCCTGCTTCAAGACTGATGATCTGACCTTGACGGGAGAGCACCATGAAGAAGCTGGTTGCGTCGCTTGCCGGCGGCCTTGCGCCGGATACTGCCGATACCGCCGACACCACCGCCCCCACCGACGCCGAAGCGGACCGCACCGCATCGCCGCACGCGGAGGTCCCGCTCCTCGTCCCGTTGATGGACAGCGGGACCAGGATCGTCTTCCACATCCTCGCGCTGGGCTGGTTCGTCGCGCTGGGCATCTTCTGGCGCTGGTGGCTGCGCGACGAGCACTACGTCGACGCGTTCCGTTTCGGCGTCAACTGCTTCGTGCTGTTCTGGACCACCTTCATTCCCGGCTACTTCATCTTCATCATCCGCTCGGCGGTCGTGCCGAACCCCGCGCTGCAGGTGCCGCGCGACTGGCGCGTCGCGATGGTCGTCACCAAGGCGCCGTCCGAGCCGTTCGACATCGTCCGCACGACGCTGCTCGCGATGCTCGACCAGACCTACCCGCACGATACGTGGCTCGCCGATGAAGACCCATCGCCCGAAACGCTCGACTGGTGCCGCGAGCACGGCGTATTCGTGTCGACGCGGCGCGGCATTGCCTCGTACCACCGCGCAAGCTGGCCGCGCCGGACCCGATGCAAGGAAGGCAATCTCGCGTACTTCTACGACATGTACGGCTACGACAACTACGATTTCGTGTCGCAGCTCGACGCCGATCACGTGCCGACCCGCACCTATCTCGAGGAGATGCTGCGGCCGTTCGTCGATCCGAAAGTCGGCTACGTGTCGGCGCCGAGCATCTGCGACAGCAACGCGGCCGCGAGCTGGAGCGCACGCGGGCGCGTGAACGTCGAGGGGCCGCTGCACGGCACGATGCAGGCCGGCTATGCGGGCGGCCTCGCGCCGCTGTGCATCGGCTCGCACTATGCGGTGCGCTGCCGCGCGCTGCGCGAGATCGGCGGGCTCGGGCCCGAACTCGCCGAGGATCACTCGACCACGATGATCTTCAATTCGAAGGGCTGGCGCGGCATGCATGCGCTGAACGCGATCGCGAACGGCGAAGGGCCGCGCACCTTCGGCGACCTGGCTACGCAGGAATTCCAGTGGTCCAAGAGCGTGATGATCATCATGCTGCGCTACACGCGCCACTATTTCATGGGGCTGCCGCTGAAGCTGAAGGCGCAGTTCCTGTTCTGCCAGCTGTGGTACCCGCTGTGCGCGCTGGCGATGGCCGGCAGCGTCGTGATTCCGGTCGTCGCGCTGCTCACCGGCCGCGTGTGGGCACACGTCGACTACCTCACGTATCTCACCTACGCGCTGCCGCTGACCGTGCTGATCCTGTGCGTCGTGACCTGGGCCACGCAAACGACCCAGTCGTGCCGCCCGCTGAATACGAAGCTGCTGTCGTGGGAAGGCCTGTCGTTCGTGTTCGCACGCTGGCCGTGGGTCGTGCTCGGCTGCGCGTCGGCGGTGTTCGACTGCGTGCGCGGCAAGGAATTTCCGTTCAAGGTCACGCCGAAGGGCGGCACGATCGAACCGGACGCGCCGCTGCGCGTGGTCGCGCCGTACCTGCTGATCTCGCTGTTCTGCAGCCTGCCCGTCGTCACGGTCGAGAATCCGCGCAACGCCGCCGGCTTCTATCTGTTCTCGACGCTGACGAGCATCCTGTATCTCTTGATCGCGGCCGTCGTCGCGGTAAATCACGGCAGGGAGCAAGGGCTCGAGTGGTCGGCGTTCCGGCAGATGTTCCTCAGCCGCCTGCCCGTGCGCAACGCGCTGTTCGTGATCGCGCTCGCGATGCTGCTGTCGGGCATCGGGCTGCGCGCGCCGAAAGGCTGGCAGGCGATGATGTGGCGCTCGGGTTTGCCGGCCGTGGTCGCGCCCGTGCCGGGCGAACCGGTGAAGCAACCCGAACTCGGCGCCTACGATCCCGACAGGACGCTCGCAGCCAGCCGGGATCTCGCGTTCGACCATGTGTTCGTGTCGTGGAATGCGCCGGACATCCGCGCGGAAATCGACGATGCGTACCGGAACGCGCAGGCGCGCAACCGCTCGCTGATGCTGACCGTCGAGCCGTGGGCGGCCGGCGACACGCGACAAGGCGCGCTGCTCGACGATATCGCGCACGGGCGCTACGACGCGCGGATCGCGGCCACCTGCTCGGCGCTCGCCGCGTTGAAGGGCCCCGTGTTCGTACGCTGGGGCCACGAGATGGAGGCCGACACCGGACGCTATCCGTGGGCCATCGGCGATGCGTCGGCCTACGTGGATGCTTACCGGCGGGTCGTGACCGCGTGCCGCACGATGACTGACCGGATCCGCTTCGTGTGGTCGCCGGCCGGTAACCGGAACCTCGACGACTATTTCCCGGGCCGCGCCTATGTGGACGACATCGGCCTGTCCGTGTTCGACTGCCCGCGCTGCGCGGTCTGGCCGGCCGGCGGCCGCGCCTCCGCCGCGAGCATCCTGCGGACCAAGTACGAGCGCGTGGCCGACTACGGGCTGCCGGTGATGGTCACAGAGCTCGGCGTCGACGGGTCGAATGCGCGCAAGCGCGAGGCACTCGACGAATTCCAGCGGTCGCTGTGGCGCTATCCGCTGCTGAAGGCCATCGTGTATTTCAACGCGGTCGATACGCCCGGCGCGTGGCCGGCGCACTACGTGCCGGACTGGCGGATCGCGCCGGCGTTCCTGCAGACGTCGGTGGTCGCCAGGTGAATGGATCGGTGCCCGGTGGCGCGTCAGCAGCGCGCCATCAGCCGAGCAGCTCCTTCTTCCGCAACTGCACGACGTCGCGCATTGGCGGCGCGCCGAACAGCCGGCTGTATTCGCGGCTGAACTGCGACGCGCTTTCGTAGCCGACGACGGCGGCCACCGACCCGACGTCGCCGCCCTGCCGCAGCAACAGCCGCCGCGCCTCGTGCAGCCGCAACTGCTTCTGGTACTGCAGCGGGCTCAGCGTCGTCACGTGCTTGAAATGATGGTGCAGCGACGACACGCTCATGTTGACCGCCTGCGCGAGCGACTCGACGCGCATCGGCTCCGCGAAGTGATCGCGGATCCATTCGATCGCGCGTGCGATCCGGTGCGTCTGGCTGCCTGCGATCGCCATGTGCCGCAGCCGCGTGCCCTGCCCGCTCGTCATCAGCCGGTACAGCAGTTCCTTTTCGATCAGCGGCGCGACGACCGGAATGTCGGCCGGCGTATCGAGCAGCCGCATCAGTCGCAGCGCGGCATCGAGCAGCGGCGGCGTCAGCTCGGCGAGCGCGATCCCCTCGCCTTCGGGGCCCGCATCGGGTTCGGGCAGCCGCATCTCGGCCGCGAGCTCGACGATGCGCTGCGGATCGAGCGTCAGCGACAGGCACAGGTACGGCGCGTCCGGCGACGCGCGCGTCACGCGCGAGAGGATCGGCAAATCGATCGATGTAATCAGGCAATTCTGCGTGTCGTATTCGTAAGCCTGGCCGGCCACGATCACGCGCTTCGCGCCCTGCGCGGCGATCACGAGCGCGGCCCGCGACACGCCGCAGCCGAGATCGACCGGCCGCGTGTGCCGGTGCAGCATCAGGCCCGGCACGGCCGTCGATTGCGAGCCGTCCGCCGGTGCGAAACGGCTGATCAGCATCGCCAGCTCGCGCCGCCCGGATTCGCGCGACGTCGCGATATCGGTCATGTCCATGACACTTCCTCGATAGATTTCCTCATGTCGCGGGAGCATAGCGAAACCACCCGCGACCTGCCGGGGATTTGCAGGATTGTTCAATAAATTTGCAGGATTGGGTAGACGCAAAAACCGGGCACTCGCGCACACTGCCCGCTGACCGGGCGCATGCCGGGTTTTCCCCACGGAGACAATCAAAATGCCTACCTCGTTTGTCCTGAACGGCAAGAACGTCACGCTCGACGCCGATCCGTCGATGCCCGTCCTCTGGGCGATTCGCGAACACGCGGGATTGACCGGCACGAAGTTCGGCTGCGGCATGGCGCAGTGCGGCGCGTGCACGGTGCATCTCGAAGGCCAGGCCGTCCGCTCGTGCGTGCTGCCGCTCGCCGGCATCGCGGGCAAGCACATCACGACGATCGAAGGCCTGCAGAGCAAGCCGGCGCATGCCGTGCAGACCGCCTGGGTCAAGCTGCAGGTGCCGCAGTGCGGCTACTGCCAGTCCGGCCAGATCATGTCGGCCACCGCGCTGCTCGAACAGAACCCGAAGCCGACCGACGCGGACATCGACGCCGCGATGAACGGCAACCTGTGCCGCTGTGCGACCTACGCCCGCATCCGGGCGGCGATCCACGACGCGGCCGCGACGCTGGGAGCCTGACCATGACGATCGAACTCGACAACACCGGTTCGGTGCGTCCGTCGCGTCGCACGTTCCTGAAAGCCGCGGGCGCCGCGGCCGCCGTCAGCCTGACCATCGGCTTCGAATGGGCCGGCCTCGGCCGCCGCGCGCTGGCAGCGACCGCGCCCGCCGCCGATTTCGCGCCGAATGCGTTCCTGCGCATCACGCCCGACGGCGCCGTCACGGTCATCGCGAAACACGTTGAAATGGGCCAGGGCGCGTATACGGGCATCGCGACGATCGTCGCCGAGGAGCTCGACGCCGACTGGTCGCACGTGCGCGTCGAAAGCGCACCCGCTGATGCGAAACGCTACGCGAACCTCGCGTTCGGCACGATGCAGGGGACGGGCGGCAGCTCGGCCATGTCGAACTCGTGGCAGCAACTGCGCGAAGCGGGCGGCAAGGCCCGCGCGATGCTGGTATCGGCCGCGGCGGCCCGCTGGAAGGTGCCGGCGAGCGAGCTGACGACGGCCAATGGCGTCGTCAGCCACGCGAAGAGCGGCAAGACGGCCGCGTACGGCACGCTCGTCGCCGATGCCGCGAAGCTGCCGGTGCCGGACAAGGTCACGCTGAAGCAGCCGGCCGATTTCAAGCTGATCGGCCACCAAATTCCGCGCGTCGACGCGTCGGCGAAATCGAACGGCACCGCGCACTTCACGCTCGACACGACCTTCCCCGGCATGCGCGTCGCGCTGCTGCAACGCCCGCCGCGCTTCGGCGCGAAGGTGAAGTCGTTCGACGCGACGGCGGCCAAGGCCGTGCCGGGCGTCGTGTCGGTCGTGCAGGTGCCGGGTGGCGTCGCGGTCGTCGGAACCGGCTTCTGGGCCGCGAAACAGGGCCGCGACGCGCTGAAGGTCGAATGGGACGAAGCGAACGCCGAAAAGCGCGGCTCGAACGAGATCATGCGCGAATACCGGCAGCTCGCCGACAAGCCGGGCACGTCGGCCCGCAAGGACGGCGATGCCGATGCGGCGATCACGGGCGCCGCGCGCAAGATCAGCGCGACGTACGAATTCCCGTATCTCGCGCACGCGCCGATGGAGCCGCTCGACGCGGTCGTCAAGCTGACGGCGAACAACTGCGAGATCTGGGCCGGCGACCAGTTCCAGACGGTCGACCAGGCCAACGCGGCCCGGACGGCGGGCCTGAAGCCCGAGCAGGTGCAGATCCACACGCTGTACGCAGGCGGCAGCTTCGGGCGGCGCGCGAACGCGTGGTCGGACTACGTGGTCGAGGCCGTGTCGATCGCGAAGGCGCTCGGCGCGGACGGCAAGCCCGTCAAGCTGCAATGGACGCGCGAGGACGACATCCAGGGCGGCTTCTACCGGCCGATGTACTTCCACAAGCTCGACGCGGGGCTGACCGCGGACGGCAAGCTGGTCGGCTGGCGCCACCGGATCGTCGGCCAGTCGATCCTCGCCGGCACGCCGTTCGAGGCGTTCATGGTGAAGAACGGGGTCGACGCCACCTCGGTCGAGGGCGCGGCGAACCTGCCGTACGCGGTGCCGAACGTGTCGGTCGAGCTCACCACCACCAAGGTCGGCCTGCCCGTGCTGTGGTGGCGTGTGGTCGGCAGTTCGCACACGGCCTACGCGGTCGAGGCGTTCATCGACGAAGCCGCGCACACGGCCGGCAAGGATCCGTACGCGTTCCGCCGCGACCTGCTCGCGAAGGAGCCGCGCATGCGCGCGGTGCTGGACCTGGCCGCGCAGAAGGCCGGCTGGGATCCGGCCAAGCCGCTGCCGAAAGGCCGCGGGCGCGGGATCGCGGTCGCCGAGGCGTTCAAGAGCTATGTCGCGCAGGTGGCCGAGGTGTCGGTCGACGCGGACGGCAAGGTGAAGGTCGAACGCGTGGTGTGCGCGGTCGATTGCGGGATCGCGATCAATCCCGACATCGTCGCCGCGCAGATGGAAGGCGGCATCGGCTTCGGGCTCGGCGCGGCGATGCACAGCGCGATCACGCTGAAGGACGGCCAGGTCGAGCAGCGCAACTTCGACGGCTACAACGTGCTGCGGATGGCCGAGATGCCGAAGGTCGAGGTGCATATCGTGCCGTCGGCCGAGGCGCCGACCGGCGTCGGCGAGCCGGGCGTCGCGCCCATCGGGCCGGCGGTCGCGAACGCGATCTTCGCGGCGACGGGCAAGCGGCATTACGTGCTGCCGTTCGATTCGGCGGATAGCGCGAAGGCTTGATGGCGACCGGAACGCCGGCCGCGGGGCGGAGACGTCTCGCGGCCGGCGTTTTTTTGCCGGACGCGGCCGATGCAGGGTTCGATGTCGGCAAAAATCGCGCGTAACACATTGATCCATATAGAGAACCCATCGATCCGCGCAGGGTTCGATGTCGGGTTCGCCATTCGGCCGCAGCGATGCTCCGCCCCGCCCTCCGATTCCCGCGCCCCCACACGTTACGCCCGACGTAACGCCCGTAACGTCGCACGCCGATGCTACGTAACAATCCTTCACCGTTGCCCCGGCCCCATTTTTTATCCGCCCCGCGCCTCCCGTTAAAAATTCTTTTAAATTCAAGGCTGCCGCGCCGCCTGCGCAGGCGCCGCCCCCGGTCGATACGTGGCGAATCTCTCCCTGGCCCGGAAGTTGCAGCACAGGACCCGCAAACACTCCTTTATGGACATGCGAGGGCCACCATGGATTGCAAATACCTGTACATCGACAACATAAAAATCAACTTCGTGCGCCGCACGATCGAAATCGACAACAAGATCATTGATGTCACGCCGCGTGAGTTCGACGTCGTCGAATTCCTGCTCGACAACATGAACAAGATCGTGCCGCGGCAGGCAATCCAGGAAGCCGTGTGGGGCCGTGAACTCGGCGTGTCGTCGCGCACGCTCGACACCCATATCTCGCGTATCCGTTCGAAGCTGCAGCTCGATCACGACAAGAACCTGCGGATCATCCCGATCTACGCGGTCGGCTATCGCCTGGTGCTGTTCGGGGCGGCGATGACGCACGTCGAGCGCCATGAAGCGGCGCCGATCCTGCGCGTGGCGCCGCAGGCCGTGATGGCCGCCGACTACGCCTGACGATTCGCCCGCACGCCGCCCGTTCGCGGCGCGCCGGCCACGCTCCCCCCACCGCGCTGCGCCAACCCGCAGCGCCTCGCGGCCCGCCCGTCGGGCGCGGCCTGCACGCCGCCCGGCCCGCCAGCCAGTCGCGACCCGACCGCCGCCTCCGGGCGGCGGTCGCTTTTGGGCGCCGCCCGCAGCCTGCGCTTCGTCACGCTTCGTAGCGCCCCGCTTCGGCGCTCGTCTCACGATGCACGCGACTACGGATTCCGGCGCGGCACGCGGCCATGGCCGTCCCTACAATCGACGCAGCAGCCGCGTGCCCCCGAGCGCCACCGGCCCCAGAACAACCCGTCGAACCAACGCCGAATCCGCCCCGATCCCGCCGTGCCTGCGCTGTTCCTGACGAATGCCGACGCCGGCGATGCCGCGAACCGGGCGATGCCCGGCGCTTCCGCGCCGCCCGCCGCATTGCCGGCCGCGGCCGCGGTCGTGCTCGACGCGTCGCCCCACCTGCCGCGCCTGTCCGCTGCCGCCGCGCGCGGGCTGTCGCACGCCTACTGCGCGACCGGCGCCGTTCCGGTCATGCTCGGCGAGCACGCGTACGAAGTACGCTGGCGCGTCGACGCCGAGCCGGCCGCCGATGCGCACGCGTACCGCTTCGTCGTCGGCCCGGCCGCCGGCACGCTGTGGATCGACCCGGTCGCGGAAGCGGCATGGCTGGGTGACGCGGCCGATCCGGCCGTGCCGGCCGTGATCCGCGCGGCGCTGCTCGCCGATCTGTGCGCGCCGCTCGCGACCGTGCTGCAGGCCGCAACGCGGCAGCGCGTGGAATTGCTGCCGCCGCCCGTCAGTGTGCCCGCATGGCGCGCGGCGCCGGCCGCGCTGCGCTTCGAGCTGCGGCGCGCCGACGCCGCATGGCGCTGCCATGGCGCGCTGCTGTTCGACGCGCCGGATGCGCTGGCCGTGTTCTTCGCGGCTGCGCCCGCCGCACCCGCCGACACGCGCGCGGCCTACGCGAACCTGCCCGTGCCGCTCGTGTTCGAGATCGGCCGTACCGAGCTGACGACGGCCGAGCTGGCCGACGTCGTCGGCGGCGACATCATCGCGATCGAGCGCTGGCAGGCGCACGAGCAGAACCTGCTGTGCGTCGCGCGGCTGCCGGCCGCGCCGGCGTGGGAGATTACCGGACGGCCATCGGGCAACCGGCTGACCGTCGAACGAATCAGGGAGATGCCTTTGGAACCGACCCGCACCGACATCGCGTCCGCGACGACGCACGACGCGCCGCCCGCCGATGCGCGGCGCCCGCTCGACGGCCTCACGGTCGACCTGCGCTTCGAGCTGCCGCCCACGTCGATGCCGCTCGGCGAGCTGAGCGCGCTGCAGCCCGGCGCCGTGATCGAACTGCAGCAAGGGATCAACCAGAGCGTGATCCATCTCGTCGCGAACGGAATGCTGATCGGCACCGGGCACCTGATCGCGGTCGGCCAGAAGCTCGGCGTGCGGGTCGTCACGCTGACCCAACCCGCGCCGCGCGAGCGCTGAACGATGGGCAACCTGCCGAATCCGGTCGCGCTGATCGCGGTGATCGCCGCGCTCGGCATCGCGCCGTTCGCGGCGCTGATGGTCACGAGCTACACGAAGCTCGTCGTCGTGCTCGGCCTGTTGCGCTCCGCGCTCGGGATCCAGCAGGTGCCGCCGAACCTCGTGCTGAACGGCATCGCGCTGATCCTGTCGCTGTTCATCATGGCGCCCGTCGGGATGTCGATCCGCGACGCGCTGCAGGCGCGCCACTTCGATGCGTCGGGGCAGTTGTCGACCGCCGACGTCGGCGCGCTCGCCGATGCCGCGCTGCCGCCGATCAAGGATTTCCTCGTGTCACACACACGGCAGCGCGATCGCGAATTCTTCGTGCGCACCGCGACCTCGGTGTGGCCGAAGAACCGCGCGGACGGCATCAAGGACGACGACCTGCTGGTGCTGGTGCCGAGCTTCACGCTCGCCGAGCTGACGAAGGCGTTCCAGATCGGCTTCGTGATCTATATCGTGTTCATCGTCGTCGACCTGCTGGTCGCGAACATCCTGCTCGCGCTCGGCATGCAGATGATCTCGCCGACCACGATCTCGGTGCCGTTCAAGCTGCTGCTGTTCGTCGCGCTCGACGGCTGGTCGCTGCTCGTGCACGGGCTCGTGATGTCGTACCGGGTGACGGGCGCGGGATGAGTACGCACCGCCTGCGAACCGCCGCCGCCTGCCTGTGCGCGCTGGCAGCGCTCGCGTTCTCATGCCTGCCGCTGCGCTGCGTGCAAGCCGCCGGCACCAGTACGGGCTTCGCGCCGCTCGCGCGTGCATGCGCGCCGAACGTCGATCCCGACACGCTCGCCGCGCTCGTGCGCACCGAGTCGGGCTTCAATCCGTATGCGATCGGCGTGGTCGGCGGCCATCTGGCGCGCCAGCCCGCTTCGCTCGACGAAGCGCGCGCGACCGCGCGCGACCTCGCGGCGCGCGGCTTCAGCTACAGCGTCGGCCTCGCGCAGGTGAACGAACGCAATTTTGCGAAATACGGGCTCGATGAAGCGACGATGTTCGAGCCGTGCCGGAACCTGCGGGCCGGCGGCGCGATCCTGACCGAATGCTTCGCGCGCTCGTCGGGCACCGGTCGCGACGCGCAGGCCGCGTTGCGCGCGGCGCTGTCGTGCTACTACAGCGGCAACTTCACGACCGGCTTCTCGAGCGGCTACGTGAGCCGCGTGGTCGCCAGCGCGCAGCGCAACGCGCGCGAAGGCGGTGCAGAACCGATTCCCGTCGTCAGCGACACGCCGCCGCCCGCGCGCCAGCGGCGCATGGACGCGGCCGCCACCACGCCGCCCGAACGCGCGCGCCGGCTGCCCTCGTCCGCCGCGTCCGCCGATCCACCGTCGTGCCATGCCCGCCGGGTCGTGATGATGTGCCGCGGGCTCGGGGCCAGCCAGGCGAAGCGGCTATGCGTGAAGTGTCTCGACGAGTAACGGCGCACGGCCCGTTTTAAAGGGCGCGAACGCCGCCGGCGCCCCGCCGCCGCAGGGCCGCCCGCGTCTCGTAGCGTGCGGCGCGCCCGCGCGCCGGCCGCGCCGCAGCGCTACGAAACAGCGGCGATCCGGCCGCAACCCGTGTCCCTACACTCGTCGGATCGCATCGCGGCGCGCAGGCGCCGTGCGCCGCGCGGTTCAAGGGAGACAAGCATGCTGTTGATCGACGGATTGGGACTGGGCGTCAACTGGCAGCGCTTCCTGTCGGAAACGCTGAACCCGGTCGTCGCGCCGCCACCCCCGCCTCCGCCCCCGCCCAAGCAGGACGGTCCGTCGGCCGGCCCCACGAACCCGAGCGTGGCGCCGCCGATTCCCGTGACGGCCACGCCGTCCACCGATCCGTCGAAGCCGACCAACGCCGAGATCGCGTCCGCGACGTCGCTGGTCCAGAGCATGGCCGCGCAGTACACGGTGCCGCCGCCCGACATCACGGTCGAAAACGACAAGACGCGCGCCGTGCAGAAGGCGATGCAGGACGCGCAAACGCAATACGACAACGCGTCGCAATCGCTGCAGGGCGCGCAGAACGTGCTGCGGCTCACGAACCGCGATCCCGAGTCGACACCCGACGACCGCAAGACCGCTCAGGACGCCTACGCGAAAGCGCGCACCGCCGCCGACAGCGCGCAGCGCGACCTGAACGTGACGACCGACGCGGGCTACATGATCCTGTACGGCGAACAGGCGAACGCCGACATGCCGGCCGGGATGAAGATCGACGACACCGGCAAGGTGACCGACCCGGGCGACGCGCAGCACGCCGCCGACCAGCAGTTCAAGGCGCTGCTGGCCGCGTTTCCCGATCACGCGAACGATCCGAACTGGGTGCCGCAGCCGGGCGACTGCAAGAACCCGCTGCAGACCCGGCTCTACGACGACTGGCAGACGGCCAGCGCAACGGCCGCGGTCGGCGCGTCGAAGTATTACGCGGACGTCGCGAATTCGAATCTCGCGTACACGCAATTCCAGTCGTACCTCGCCGATCCGGATTACAAGAGCGCGCTCGACGCGGGCGTCGGCCGGCTGAACGACGCGCTCCAGCCGCTGGAGCTGCAGGTCACGATGCCCGACGCGCCCGCTTCGCAGGACGCCGCGCAGCAGGCCGTCACGGCGGCCGCGAAGGATGCGAACTACGCGAACGCCGCGGCCGGCGCGGCGAACGACAGCCTGGCGCTCACGACCGCGCAGCAGCGCTACGATGCGGCCAGCGGCAAGGAAGGGCCGACGGTGATCGTCCCGAATGCGGTGTCGGACGCGAAGACCACCCTCGCCCGCGCACAGACGGCCGCGAACACGAGCGGCAGCTACCTGCAGATGCTGTCCGCGCAGCAGCAGGTCGACACGCTGCAGGCCGACTACACGAAGAAGACGCAGGCGGCCGACGCCTGGCACAAGGCCAACCCGAATTCGACGCTGAAGGACCCGCAGGTCGATCTCGACGTGGGCGACGCGTACGCGAAACTGACGCAGGCGCAGCAGCAGGCGGGCATCGCGCACGACGGCTTCGTCGCCACCTACGGCGCAACGCTCGCGCAACAGTACGACGATCAGGCGTCGCAGATCCAGGCGCAGGTCAACGCGCGCTCGATCTTCACGAAACCGACCGCGCAATCGCCGTTCCTTGCGCCGCCGCTGTCGACCGCGAACGGCTTGCCGGCGCAGCCCGCGCCGTCGCTGTCGACCGCCGCGACCGCCACGCCCACCGCCACGCCGACCTTGCCGACGGCATCACCGTTGCCGGCGC
This sequence comes from Burkholderia lata, assembly GCF_902499335.1. Taxonomy (GTDB): domain Bacteria; phylum Pseudomonadota; class Gammaproteobacteria; order Burkholderiales; family Burkholderiaceae; genus Burkholderia; species Burkholderia lata_B. The sequence goes on from NZ_CABVQK010000004.1 coordinate 157,821, forward strand.
CGTCGCTGTCGACCGCGAACGGCGGATTACCGCAGTCGCTCACCACGCCCTTCGCGCTGCCGCAATCGACGGCCACGCCGGCGGCGCCGACGGGCCCGACGATGCTCGACGCGAAGCGCCTGCAGGTGGTGGCCGGCGCGATCCGCGCGGCCGACAGCCGGCTGTCGGATTCGGTCAACGAGCGCGCGACCCAGGCCGCGCTGTCGCAGGCACGCATCCAGCAGACGGGCGCGAAGAGCACGCTTGCGTCGGTGCAGCAGCAGTACGACGACTGGGCGGCCGCCAATCCGCCGCCCGTGCGATTTCGCACCGTCGCGGGCGACGACATGATCCCGGCGCCGTCGACGCCGCGCCCGAACCTGTACCAGGACCAGCTCGACAAGGCGAAGGCGGCCGTCACGCAGGCGGACAACGCGGTACAGCGCCTGCAGTTGCTGGGCGAGACGTCCCACCAGCAGGTGCTGATGGACCAGTTCGACGCGGGGCTCGACGAGCGGCTGCGTAACGCGGCGCCCGACTCCGACGCCGGGAGCGACTACGGGAAGGCGCTGCACGACTTCTACGAGGCCCATCGCGGCGAGCTGTCGAACTCGCTGCTAGACGCGGCGAGCGCGAGCACGCAGAACGGCAACACGATCGCATTCGGCAAGCTGACCGACAACGAGCAGCGCAACCTGATCGGCGTCGCGCTCGGGATGCAGCCCGACGTGCAGAGCCCTGCATCGGCGAGCGACGGTTCGGATCCCGTATCGCCGACGCGCGACGACGTCGCGCGCTTCACCGACAAGGACAAGCTGAAGACGATCAACACCGTGCGCGACACGCTGCTGTCGGCCGGCGGCGGCGCGAACACGCAGGTCAGCGTGCTGCCGATGGTGTATGCGGCGAAGGACGCCGGCATGACGACGAGCGCGATCTTCAAGGTCACCGGCAAGGACGGCACGCAATACGTCGACGAAACGGGCAGCACGTACAACGACATCAACGACTACATCAACAACAACGAACTCTCGAAGGACGGCACCGTCGATATCGCGACCGGCCACAACGCGGACGGCACGCTGCAGCTCGTATCGAAGGCCGCGCATCACGAAAGCGGCTTCGACAGTTTCCTCGGCGCGCTGACCAGCACCGGCGCGAATATCGGCATGATGCTCGGCGGGATGGCGCTCGAAGGCCTCGGCGGGCTGCTCGACGGCACCGGTATCGGCGCGATCGTCGGCGTGCCGCTGAACGTCCTCGGCGCGACGATGATGTACACGGCGATCGGCTCGACGATGACGAGCGCCGGGCTCGACATCGCGACGCGCATCGAGCACGGCCGCAGCATCAACCCGTTCACCGACGCGGGCGCCCGCTCCGACTTCATCAATCTCGTGCCGATGGGCGCGGCGGGTGCCGCGAAGCTCGCCGGCAGCAAGCTGTTCACGCGCGCCGTGACGGCGCTCACGCGCACGCCGAAAGTCGCATCGCTGCTCACCACCGGCGCGAAGGCGACCGCGCTCGTGACCGGCGTCGGCGGCGCGGTCGAGGCGTTCGGCGAAGCCGGCGTCGACTATTTCACCGGCAACAAGAAGGCAGCCGGCGAGGAACTCAAGGCCGGGCTCACCAACGTCGCGCTGATGGCCGCCGGCGGCCTCAAGGAGCGCGCGGTCACGTCGCAGCGGATCCGCTCGGGCCGGCCGGTGCCGATCCGCACGGCCGACGGCCAAACCGTCACGGTCGACAGCAAGCTGCTCGGCCAGATCCTGAACAAGGGCGACGCGTCGTCGCTCGCGTACGGCCGCACCCGCGCGACGCTCGACGGCGACGCCGTGAAGGTGTCGCCCGAAGGCATGCTGATGGTCGGCGACAAGATCCTGACCTACGACAACAAGCCGATCCGCGTGCTCGACAAGGTCTCGAGCAAGCAGATGCCGCCCGGCGAAACCGTGGTGCTCGGCGAAGACGGTACGCTGTCCGTCGTGAAGGCGTCGCCGAAGGCCTGGACCAACGGCACGCGCGTCGACGACGTGACGGGCACCGGCGAGCGCCTGTCGTTCGGCCCGGACGGCGAGATGAGCACGACGCCGAACATCGTCGCGAAGACGAAGCTCGCGCTCCTCGACCATGAGATCGCGCAAACGCGCGATGCGATCCGGCAAGCGAACGACACCGAAGCGCAGGGGCCGCGCAGCCTCGAACAGACTGCCGCCGAGGGCGAGACGGCAAGCACCGCGAGCAACGCCCGCAGCACGCAGCGCACGAGCCAGGAGCGCGCGCGCGTCGATCAACAGCACGACGAAACCGAGGTGAACCGCACGGCGGCTGCGCGCAGCGACCGGCGCAGCGCGGATGCGCAGGCACTGCGCGCCCGCACCGCCGAACTCGACGAGCCGGCGGGCGCCGGCACGCGTACGAAAGCCGACGGCGCGCCGCCGCGCGTCACCGTGAAAGTGATCGACCTGACCGATGAAGCGCCCGCCACGCGGCCGGCCACGCGCGATCCTGCCGGCATCGCGGTGCCGCGCGGGCCTGGCGCCGAACCGATGGAGGTCGGCGACCGCACCGTCTACGTCGTGCGCGACGGTGCAGCGAAGGAGGCACCGGGCGCACGACCGGCCGCGCTGCGTCCGCAGGATCTCGAGGAACCCGTGATCGTCGTCGCGGGCGAGCACGACGCGGCACTCGCGCCCGAACTCGCGAACCGCTGGCAGAAACCCGTCTATGCAGCCGCGCCCGACGCGTTCGGTGCCGACGGCCAACTGCACGCGGGCGCACGCGTGCTCCGCTTCGATCCCGCGCCGGAAGCCATGGCGGCCGAACCCGGCGTGCCCGGCGCCGCCGCGGCCGCGGCCGAAGAAACGCCGCCGGCACCGCCCCGCCCGGCCGCCGCCGACGACACCGTGATCGTGCTCGCCGGCAAGCGCGGCCCGAACGAACCGGCGCTGCCGCGCCCGGCCGCGACGGCCGAACCCGTCAGCGCGCTCGACGGCATCTTCAGCGCGCCGAATCGCGTGCTCGTGCTCGTCAAGCCGGAGCGTCCCGCCACCGTCGAACGCACGGCGGAACACGACACGGGCACCGAAGGCGCCCCCGCCGGCAAGGCGGCAGACGCCGGCGCCGACGGCAAGACCGCCCGCACGAACGCTACCGGCGAGCGGCCGTCCGCCGCGAACGACGATATCGGGCTCGCCGCCGCGCATCCGGAAATGACGGAAACGCCGCCGCCCGACCTTGCGGCGCCGAACCCCGGCTGGATCACGCGGATGCAGATGCGCTTTGGCGGCGCGGCACTGCCCGAAGCCGCGCAGGCGCTGGCGATGCAGTCCGGCACGCTCGCGACGCAACTGCGCATGTTGCAGGACGCCGGCTGGCGCGTGACGCTCGGCAAGCGCGGCGGCGGCAGCCGTATCGATCCGCGCAAGCGCCGCGTGACGATCGACGGCGCCCTCCAGCACCCGGGCAGCATCACGTACACGCTCGCGCACGAAGCGCGGCATGCGGTCGAGGCGATGGCCGGCGTGCTGAACCTCGACTATCGCAACCGCAGCGGCTTCACGCGCAAGGCGCTCGAAGCCGAGGCACGCGCGCAGATCAACGCGTTCGAAGCGCGCTACGAGATCCAGCTGGCCGGCGGCGGCGACATCGCCGCGCACGTGCGGCTGCCCGACGCAATCGAGCACGAAGGCAACGTGTGGCGCGCGCCGTCGCACGACTACGCGGGCACGGTCGGCCGGCTCGTCGATGCGTTCGCCGACGCGCCTGTGTCGGGCCGCAACGGCGAGACCTACCGCGAGTTCTACAACGACGTATGGGCTCGCCAGAAGCGCCGCGGCGGCATTCCGCGCCGGATGCCCGCGCCGCAGATGCGCGAGACCGGCGACGCGCCGCGCGGCGTGCGCAGCTTCGACGAACGCGTGGCGTGGAGCCAGGCGCATGCCGAATACGCGTCGCCGTTCGGCGACGGGCCGGTGCCGGCCATCGCCGATTTGCAGGCCGCGCGCAGCCGCCACTTCACGGTGATGCAGGACGAAGGCGTGCTGATGCTGCACGCCGACACGCTGCCGGACGGCACGCTGCTCGCCGGCGGCCGCCCGGTCGGCGTGCACGAATACGCGCTCGACCAGGCACCCGCGTTCATCATCCAGGACGGCTATTCGATCGTGCTGTCCGCGAAGCACGGCGGCGATGCGGCCGCCGCGCAGCTCGCGAACCTGTGGCAGCGCCCGGTGTACGCGCCGCCCGGACGCGCGGTCGGCGAGCACGCGGCGCTGCTCGACACCGGCACGTTCCGCCGCTTCGACCCGGCGCCCGCGGCGCCGCACGACCTCGGCCCACTGACGGCCGACGCCGAAGGCGTGCACGTCGAAGGTCATCCGGCCAGGCGGATCGACGTCGACCGTCACGTCGGCGAACTGCTCGGCAGCGGCGGCGAGAAAACCGTGTTCGCACTCGGTCACGACGCCGCGCTCGCGGTGTACGACAAAGGCCCGCATACGTCGGAGGGCGGCCAGCTTGACGCGGCGATCGACGAAAGCATCGCGCTCGACGATCTCGCCTCGTACGGCCTGCAAACCCTGACGATGAGCGGCCCGTTCTCCGCCCTCAACCGCGTCGCGGTGCTGTACCGGCCGCTCGGCGTGTTCCACAGCTTCGGCTTCGAGACGGGCGCGCTGCCGCGCGTGGTGTCGCGCGCCGCGCTCGAGCACATCCGGCAGATTCGCGAAGTCGTCGAACGCACGGGCATCGGCTTCGACCTGCAGGGGTTGTTCACGCGCCGCGGCGATTTCCTGCTGAGCGACCCGGGCCCGATCGGCATGGGCGCGGGCGAGCATTTCACCGCGCTGCAGCGCCTCTCGGTCATCGAGCGCGCGCTGACGCAAGGGCTCGAGCGCGGCAACATCGAACTCGCGCATCCCGAACTCGCCGAAACGCCCGCGCCCGACGCGTTCGTGCAGAAGCCGTCGATCATCACGCGCGTACGGATGCGCTTCGGCGGCGCGCCGCTGCCGAAGGAAGCGTATGCGCTGGTCGACCGCTCGACGCTGCTGAGCGGACAGGTCGCGCTCGCGCACGATGCCGGCTGGACAGTCGTGGTCGGCCGCCCCGGGCGCGGCAGCCGGATCGATACCGCGAAGCAGCGCATCGTGCTGGACGGACGGCTGCGCGGCACGGGCACGCTCGTGTACGCGCTCGCGCACGAAGCGCAGCACGCGGTCGAAACCATCACGCGCCAACTCGCGCTCGACCACGCTTCGCCCGACGCGCTGACGGAAAGCGCGCTGATGGCGGAGGCGCGCGCGCAGGCGAATGCGTTCGCGGTGCGCCGCGAGCTCATCGACGACGCGGGCATCGACATCGCGAAGGGCGCGCACCTGCCCGACGCGATCGCGCGCGAAGCCGATCGCGTGATGCCCGGCGACGAAGCCGGCCTGCGCCGGCTCGCAGCCGCGTTCGGCGACGCCGCGCCGTCGGTGCCCGGCCACGCAACCTATCGCGACTACTACGCGAGCCAGGCCGCACACATCCAGGCCGGCGGCGTACCGCGCGAAATGCCGGCCCCCGCACCGCTCTCGCGACGCAATGCGCCGGTACCCGCACGCGCCGCGAGGCAGGCCGCCAAGCGCACGCAGCGTGCGCTCGACCAGCTCGCATCGCACGGCAAGCGCGACCTGGTCCGCATCGACGGCGACCAGCTCCCCACTGTCGCCGACATGAAGGCCGCGTTCGGCAACGACGCGCATGTGCTGATCGCGCCGCACATCGACCGGCCGGCCGACCGGATCGACGCACGGCATCCGCAGCCCGAGTTCATCGCGAGCATGCGCACGGGCGCCAACGGCAAGTTCATCGACAAGAAGCCGGCATCGGACAATCTCGATCCGAAGGTGGCGCAGGACGCCTTCCATCCGCTCAAGTCGAAAGGCGACGCGAACCGCAAGGACTACGACTACTACGTGTCGCCCGTGCCGCTCGACGAGTTGCTCGCATTCGGCGGCGCCGCCCGCATCGAAGCGTATTTCGGCGAGCAGCGCCAATGGGACGTCGAGCCGTCCGCGACGGGTGCCGCCGACGCGGTCGTCGCCACCATGAAGCAGCTCGACGACGCGCCGCGCTTCCAGCGCCCCAAGCAGGCGGCGAAGCACGCGAGCAAGCAGGCCGGCACGGACAAGACGGTCTATGCGATCGACCGCAAGACCGGCAAGGTGCTCGGCTATGCGACGCTCGATGCCGCGCAGAAATGGACCTACGTCGAAACCACGTCGCTCGGCGACGCGACGATCGCCGATCGCGAACTCGCCGATGCGTTCCGGCGCCGCTCGCGCCTGTTGCCCGACGGGCGCCGCGGCGTGCGGTTCGTCGTGGCCGACGTCGCGCACGACGTCGTCGACAGCTACGGCGGATTCGCGCCGGCCAAGATGCGTCGCGCGCTCGACGACCGGAAGACGCCGCTGTCGAAGCCGGACGCGACCGTCCAGCGCGTGCTCGGACAGGTCCGCCCGTCGCTGCGGCAAAAGAACCGGGAAGCGGCCGACGCCGCCACGCCGAACCTGCTGCCGGCGAACGCGGACACCGCGCTCGACTTCAACGCGCAGCACGCACCTCAGCTGATTCGCGCGCTCGAGATGGGCGAGATCCCCGACGGCCGCTTCGTGTACGTGTACGACCACGAAGGGAGCGTCACCGACGCGCTGCGCGGCACGCTCACCGGCATCGTCGCGGTGGAGAACGGCACGGTCCGCTGGTACGACGATGCCGCCCAGTTCCACGACGGCACGAACGAAGGCCTGCCGCTCGAACGGGCGACGATCGGCCGCGGGCCGTTTGGCGGGAATCAGCACTTCCTGCTGTCCACGCTCGCGCCCGATGCGTTCGTGCCGCGCGCGACCGCGCTCAAGGAGGCCGCGCTGCAAGCCGAGGAAGCGGCCCGGCAAGCCGCGGCGGCAGCGGCGGCCGCTGCCGCGCCGCCGGCCGCGGGCAAAGGCGCGAAAGGCGGAAAAAGCAACAACGGCGGCAATGGCGTCCAGGCCGGCAAACCCGGCCGCAAGCGCATGCGCGGCAAACCTCCATCGAAGCAACCGAAGCAACCCGCCGCCCAGCCCGCCAAACCGCCCGCCGTCCCGGCCGCCAAGCCGATCGCGCTGGAGCCGTATCAGCCTGCGTTCGTGTCGAGCACGATCGTCGAATCGGTCACGCGCTACGGCAAGGCGAAGGTCGGCGATTTCGCATCGACGCTCGAACGCCTCAAGGAATGGGGCAAGCGCGACCAGGGCAAGCACGATGGCGACGGCCTGACGTTCAGCGACACGCCGCAGGCGATCATGGCCGATGCCGCGCTATGGAAGAAGATCTTCAAGACGCTGGACATGTGGCGAGAGGCATCGAGCCTCCATCCGCACGGCTTCCTCGCCAATCCGGGCGGCGGCCGCAACCGGCTGGTGCGCCGTTCGCAGCAGTTCGCCATCGACCACGGCGCCGCGCGCACCACCGACCGGAAGCTGATCGACGCCTACGTCGAACTCCCGGCCGACATCCGCGACCGGCTCGTCCCGATGTCGCGCTCGTTCTCGCTGCGCGACGACCCCGAGCAGATGAGGCAGACCATCGAGCAATACGGCGGCGCGCTCACGGCCGTCGCGCTCCAGGTCGATCCGTATTCGCAGGCCGCCGCGGTCGGCGGCAAGCAGGACCCGGGGCTGATCCGGCGCGCCAGGCAATTCGGTGACCCAACCGGCGCCCGCTATGACGACGACACCGCGACGATCACGCGCACGGACCCCGACGGCACGCAGCGCACGCTCGAACTCGACGACCTCGCCCACCTGCACAAGTGGCTCACGGCAGCCTCGAAATACGGCTTCCTGCTGCGGCTCGAAGCCGCGCCGGCACGCCCGCTCGTGTCGCTCGAGGACGGTCATGCGATGGCCGGCACGAACAACGGATACGCGGAGATCCGGCGCATCGGCGAATCGCTCGAGACCTGGGCGAAGCAGAACGAAGGCGAGAAGGCGCCGCTCGTGATGCTGACCTTCCACGGCGCGGACGCCGTGCTCGAGCCGGTGCCGGGCGAAGGCCACGTGCAGTTGCTGGACGAGATCCTCGGCCGGGAACAGCTCGACTGGGTCCACGTCGGCCTGTCATGGGGCACGCACGGCGACGACTTCATCGCGAATGCGGACCTGACGCGCGCGCTGGCGCAAAAGATCGTCGAGTACAAGCTGGACGGCTCCGGCAAGTTCGACAGACTGCACGGCGGCGATGCGCTGACACGCGTGTACGAGCCGAACAGCACCGAAGACTTCGCGAACCAGCAACGGATCCTCTTCACGGAAATCGAGCGCATCGCGAAAAAGAACGGGATGACGGACGATCAGATCGCGGCATTGCGCGATCAACTGTACGAGCGCAACACGTCGACGCTGCTGAACCAGGCGCGTCGTGCGACGAACGAGTACGGGCAAAGCATGTGGCGCCGCAAAGGCGACAAGGGCATCGGCACACGGGAGAAGAAGGCGCGTGAAGTCGGCCGCGACTGGCTCAAGCGCAATCGCGACAGCACCGCCGAACGGCCGGAACTGGCACAGACGCCGGCTTCCGACGCCCGCCTGCACTGGAAGGCGGTCACCAGCCGAAAGGCGCTGCAAAACGACGGCTCCCATCCGATCGGCGCCAATCGCAAGGCGATCGCGCAGCCCGACCAGCCCGCCGCGACGATGGACGAGGCCACCGCGCACCTCAATGCGCTGCGCGTGCACCGGCATTCGAAAGACCCGTCGGACCGGAGGAAAACGAAGATCACGGGCGGGATCGTCCTCGGCGCATCGAGCCTGATCGGCCTGGACGCCAAATTCCACTGGATGAGCCCGGTCTTGATGAGCAACATGTCGTCGTCGTTCCTGCTCGCGTCGCGTCTCGGGCGCGTGTTCCAGGTGATGCACCAGGGCGCCATCCGCAGCCTGCAGTCGGGCGATCCGAAGGCGGCGATCGCGGCGCTCTCGCATCTCGAGGCGACGCTCGCCCGGCAATTGGGCTCCGATACGCACGAATACGGCGAGCACCGGCCGCTGCAGCTCGACGCCGCGGTGCGCGACGCGCAAGCGATGACCATGCAATACGTCGAGCAATACAAGCGCGGGACGATGAGCTTCGACGACGCCAAGGCGAACATCACGGCACTCGCCGACGACGTGCTCACGCAAATGCAGGGATTCGTCGGCGGCACGTCGCTGCAGCAGCTTCACGCGGGCAATCCGCGCAGCGTGCTGGGCATCTCGGCGCGCGCGGGCATGACCGTCGCATCGGTCGCCACGCTCGCGAGCGGCATCGGCAAGATCGCCGGCGCGCACGACTGGTTCAGCCTGGCACTGGGTACGACCGGCGTCGCGAGCGGCGTGCTCGGCGCCGCGTATGCAGGCGCGTCGTTCGTGATCGTGTCGCGGCGCGTGAACGCGGACAAGCGCAGCCGCGTCGTGCGCGTATTCGATTCGGCGGGCGATTTCGCATCGGTCGCGCTCGGCGGCCTTTCCACCGTATCGCAATGGAAACAGGGCGAAGTCGATCTCGCGGTCGCGACCGCGACGTCGACCGCGCTGCTGCTCGCCGGCCGCCTCAACACGCACTTCCCGAACGCAACGCCGCTCGTCAAGAAGATCCCGACCGCCATCGTGATGATTCCGGTCGCCGCATTCGGCTACAAGTTCATCATCGGCGTCGCGCCGCTGGTCGGCGGCCTGTTCAACTGGATCTTCGGCGGCGGGGGGCCGTCGCAGTCGAATCTCGCGCCGGGCGCGTTGCCGAGTGCTTCGCCTAGTGCTTCGCCGAGCACGTCGCCCAGTGCAGCGCCGTCCGCCACGTCGTCGCCCGCTGCGATCACGTCGCCGTCGTCGCAGCCGCAGCCGTCGCAGGGGACGCCGTCAAGTCCGCCATCGCCGTCGAATTCGCCGCAGCCGTACATCGTCGTCGCCGGCGATTCGCTATGGGTGATCGCGGACCAGCATCGCCAGTCGCTGCTCGACGCCGCGCACGTGTCGCGCGCCGAACAGCAGGCGATGACGCAGGGCGAGCAGGACGCGCGCGCGCTGAGCGAGATCCTGCAGCTCAATCCGTCGGTTGCCGCTGATCCGGGCCGTCTCGCGATCGGCACGCCGCTGAACGTCGGCTGACGTCCGTCGCAACGGCCGGCCGCCCCGGCCGCGCACCGCGTCACCCCGCGCGCTGATGTTCCAGCCATGACTGGAACATCAGCACCGTCCACAGCTGGTGCTGCCAGTTCATCCGGCCGGTCTGGTGCTGCCGCCACAGGCGCTCGACCGCGGCCGCGTCGAAGAAGCCCTCTTCGCGCAGCCGCGACGGCCGCAGCAGCGCCTCGGCCCAGTCGCGCAGCGAGCCACGCAGCCAATGATCGACAGGCGCGCAGAAGCCCTGCTTCGGCCGGTCGATCAGCGCGGACGGCACGTAACGGTCGAGCAGGCGCCGCAGCAGCGCCTTCGACTGCCCTTCCGGCAAGCGCACCGCCGCAGGCACGCGCCACGCGAATTCGACGACGTGATGATCGAGGAACGGCATGCGCGTTTCGAGGCTGACGGCCATCGCCGCGCGATCGACCTTCGCGAGGATGTCGGTCGGCAGGTAGGTGAGCGTATCGATCGCCATCGCCTGCTCGGCGAAGCTCAGGTGCTCGGGCCATGCGGACACCGTGTCGAGCGGCGTCGGCGGCTCGCGCCCCGACAGCGCGATGCGCTCCGGATGATGCACCGCCGACATCAGCAGCCGGTACAGCCCGATGCGGCTCTCGGCCGTCATCACGTGGCCGAGCTTGTGCAGGCGGTCGCCGATGCGCGTCGCCGATTCGCGCGCCTCCACGCTGCCCCACGCGCCCTGCGCGACGGCCGCGAGCTGGTCGGCGTGATCGGGCCGCAACGCATGCAACGCGGCGGCGATCCGCGCACGCACCGCCGCCGGCACGCGATGCAGCTTGCGCCACAGGCGCGGCGTCAGGAAGTAGCGCGTATAGCCGCCGAACAGCTCGTCGCCGCCATCGCCGGACAGGCTCACCTTCACGTGCCGGCGCGTCAGCTCCGACACGAGGAAGGTCGGAATCTGCGAAGCATCGGAGAACGGCTCGTCATAGATCGACGGCAGTTTCGGCACGACGCCGAGCGCATGGTCGGCCGTCACGTAGAGTTCGGTATGGCGGGTGCCGAGGTGGCGCGCGACCGCCTTCGCGTAACCGGCTTCGTCGTAGCCGGCTTCATGGAAGCCGATCGTAAACGTGTCGACCGGCGTCGCCGATTGCGCCTGCATCAGCGCGACGATCGTCGATGAATCGATGCCGCCCGACAGGAAGGCGCCGAGCGGCACGTCCGCTTCCATCTGCCGCGCAACCGCCTGGCGCAGGATCGTGTCGAGCTGGCCGACGGCTTCGTCGGCGCTGCCCTCGAACGGCTGCGCACGGCCATCCTCGATGGCCTGTTCGAGCGTCCAGTACGTACGGATGCGCGGCGTGTCGCGCGCATGCTCGAACTGGATGAAGGTGCCCGGCGGCAGCTTGTGGATGCCGCGATAGATCGTGTAAGGCGCGGGCACGCTCGACTGGCGCAGGTACAGGCACAGCGCGTCGCGGTCGATCGCGCCGTCGAAGCCCGGATAGCCGCGCAGCGCCTTCAGCTCGGACGCGAATACCAGCGCGTCGCCGATCCGGCCGTAATAGAGCGGCTTCTCGCCGATCCGGTCGCGCGCGAGCGTCAGCACCCGCGACGCGCGGTTCCACAGCGCGAACGCGAACATGCCGGTCGCGCGCCGCAATGTCGCCTCGACACCCCACGCGACGATCGCCGCGATCAGCACCTCGCTGTCGGAGTGGCCGCGCCACGCCGGTGCACGCCCTGCACGCTCGAGTTCCGCGCGCAGTTCGCGATGGTTGTAGATTTCGCCGTTGAAGACCATGACGTAGCGACCGCACGCGGATGCCATCGGCTGTCGGCCGTGCACCGACAGGTCGACGATCGCGAGCCGCCGGTGGCCGAGCGCGATGCCGGCTTCCGGGTCGACCCAGATCCCCTGCCCGTCCGGCCCGCGATGCGCGAGGCTTGCCGTCATCCGCGCGAGCGTGCCGCGCGCAGTCTCCTCATCGAAGGCGACGCTATTCAGAAAGCCGTCGATTCCGCACATTTGATTTGTCCGCCCCTGTTGACCATGTTCGTCACGCGTGGCGCCACCTCGCGGCCCACCGTCCGGCGTGACGGTCGAGCCATATTACGAAGAAATAAATCAGCAATAATTCACAGGTGAACTTCCGCGCGAGCAAGAAAAAAATATCGTCAAGCGCGGCGCACGCATGACCGCCCCTAGGGGCCATATCGGAAAGGAACGAATGGCCGCGCACGTGCGCGGAACGAAAAAAGGGGTGGCATGCCGAAGCGGCTGCCGTCGCACGCATCAGCCCGCGCCGGTCGCCCATTTCAGCAACTGCGCGACCTCGCGGAAATGCTGCGGCTGGATCGTGCCGTTCTCGGGCGTCGTCTCGTACAGCGCCTGCGCGAGCCCGACGTTCGCGAGCGTCGGGCGCAGCGCATCGCGCGCGGCACGCACGATCCGCTCGGCCGCGTCGCCCTCGCCGCGCGCGAGCACCCATGGCAGCGTGCCGATCCCGCCGTAATACAGCGCGACCGCGACGCGCGGCGAATAGACGACCACCGATGCATAGCCGATCCGGTCGGGCAGCGACGCGAACTGCGCTTCGCGCGCGAGCTGGCGGCGCTTCGCTTCGATGTGCGGATCGCCTTCGTCTTCCTTGTGCTCGCGCCGCACTTCATCGATCGACATTTTCATCTTCTGATTGAATTCGTGCCGCTGATGCACGATGTCGATCAGTGCCATCACGATGTAGATCAGCGCGGCCCAGCCGAACAGCAGCATCAGCAGCTTCACGATCAGCGCGAGGATCGAGATCGGCCGCGTGAAGCCCGACTGCACCGACGGGTCGAGCGACTCGACGATCAGCCAGCCGAGCGTCGCGACGAGCAGCGCCGTCTTCAGCAGCATCTTCGCGAGATTGACGAGGTTGCGCAGCGACCACAGGTTCTTCATCCCTTCGGCCGGATTGAGCCGCGACAGCTGCGGCACGAGGCGGCTCCACGCCATCACGCCGCCGACCTGCACGAAGCCCGCAAGCAGGCCCGCGAGCAGCCCGGCCGCGACGATCTGCGCGGACAGCGTCGCCCAGTCGCGCGCGGCGCCGTCGATCAGCACCGCGATCCGCGCGGACGGGTCGGCCGCGCCGACCGCATCGAACACAAGCCGGAACAGCGCCTGCAGCCGCGCGAACAGCGCACCGATGCCCACCGCGAGCGCGACGCACACGCCGACGAAGAACGCCGACGAAATCGTTTCCGCGCTCTTCGGCACATCGCCTTTCTCGCGTGCCTCGCGCAGGCGTTTCGCAGTCGGCTTCTGGTCCTTTTCGGCCATCGCGGCTCCGTCGCGCTCACGCGCCGCCGTGCGCGGCGAACAGCGCGCGCAGCAACGCCATCAGCCCGCTGTCGGGGCTCAGCAGCGCATGCAGCGACGCGTACACCGCCGGCAGGAACAGCACCATCATCAGCAGCGCGAGCGCGCTCTTCAGCGGCTGCGAGAACACGAAGATGTTGAGCTGCGGCACCGCGCGCCCCACGAGGCCGACGCCGAGCTCGACGAGCACCAGCACGATCGTCACCGGCGCGGCGAGCTTCACCATCCATTCGAAGATCGTGTCGGTCTGGCGCACGACGAAGGTCTGCAGCATCGACGAGAAATCGGGGCCGAGCGAGCCGATCGGCCACCACGCATACGACTGCGCAAACAGCTGCACGAGCACCTGCAGCCCGCCCGCGGTGACGAACAGCGCGATCGCGACGAAGTTGAGGAATCCCGACGTCGGGCCGCCCTCATGCCCGCCCATCGGATCGAAGAACGCGGCGCTGCCGCTGCCGGTCTGGAAGTCGATCAGGTAGCCGACGCCCTGGATTGCGAACAGCACCGCGCTGAACGCGCCCGCGAGCAACATGCCGACCATCGCCTCCTTCGCGACGAGCAGGCACCACATCAGGAACGGCAGCGCGGCCACCTGCGCGGCGTCGATCGCCGGCGCGACGAACGCGGCGATCACGACGGCGATCCCGTTGCGCACGAGGCCCGTGACGATCTGCTCGTTGAATACCGGCACGACGAACATGATCGGCAACAGGCGCGGCATCACGTAGAGCAGCGGCCGCAGCATGCCCGCGACGTCGTTGAAGCCCGAGGCCGGGTCTAGCATCGGCGCTCCACGGCGGCGGGCGATGCGATGTCGGGGGGATCGTCGGAGTCGCGGGGAGCGTCGCCATCGGCGGCGGAAGCGGCCGCGTCGTCCGGATCGGCTTGCGTGTCGGCCGGCGGCGTGGTCATCTCCGCATCGAATGCCAGCGTTGCCTCGGACGAGGCCTCCCCGTGGCCGGACGCGTCGGCAGCCGTGGCCGCCCATGCGCCGGCCGTCGCGAAGCGTCGCACCGCATAGCCGTCCGCGACTTCATCGGCATCGCGCTCGACCCGCGCGGCGCGCGCATGCAGCGCCTTCTCGCCGGCCTTCCCGAGCTTGTCCTCGGCGGCCTGCGCCTTGCGCGCGGCGCGCTGCAGGTCGGCGAGCGTCGCTTCGTGGCCGCGATGCACGTGCGCGGCCTCGTTCACCGACGCGTTCGCGGTGCCGATATGCCGGTCGAACGTGCGCGTGTCGGCTGCCGCGTTCTGCAGCGCGCGCGCCTCGCGCACGTCGTCGGCAAGCCGCGTCTGGATCGCGGCCTTCGCGGCGACCTGCTGCGCAAGCTGCGCGTGCGCGGCGTCGAGCGTGCGCCGGCTCTGCACGGCGATGCCCTGCTGGCGCGCGGCCGCGACGCGTGCGATCTGGCTGCGCATCTCGCGCACGCGCTTCAGGCGTGCGAGCGTCGCAAGCACGAGGCGGTCGTCGGCTTCAGACATGATCGTTCGCCAGCTTCGTCAGCTTCGCGAGCAGCGTGTCGAAGCGCACGTCCTCGTCCGACGCCTGTGCACAGAACGCACCGATCGCGTCGCGTGCACGCAGCGCGAGATCGCCGAGCCGGTCGCTGCCTTCGCGATATTCGCCAATCTGCACGAGCAGCTCGATCTCCTGGTACTTCGCGATCAGCTCGCGCACGCGCGCGGCCGCATGCTGGTGCGCGCGGCTCGCGACGAGCGGCATCACCCGCGACAGGCTCGCGAGCACGTCGATCGCCGGATAGCGGTTCGCGAGCGCGATCTTGCGCGACAGCACGATATGGCCGTCGAGAATCGAGCGCACTTCCTCGGCGATCGGGTCCGATTCCTCGTCGCCTTCGACGAGCACCGTGTAGAGCGCGGTGATCGAGCCGCGCGCGCCCTGCCCCGCGCGCTCGAGCAGGCGCGGCAGCACCGCGAACGTCGACGGCGGGAAACTGCGCCGCGTCGGCGGCTCGCCGCTCGCGAGGCCGACCTCGCGCTGCGCGCGCGCGAAGCGCGTGAGCGAATCGACCAGCAGCAGCACGCGCTTGCCCGCATCGCGGAAATGTTCGGCGATCGCGGTGGCGACCAGCGCGGATTTCACGCGCTCCATCGCCGGGCGATCGGACGTCGACACGACGACGATCGAACGCGCGCGCACCTCGGGCGACAGGCTGTGCTCGATGAATTCGCGCACCTCGCGGCCGCGTTCGCCCACGAGCGCAATCACGTTCACGTCGGCCTGCGCGCCGCGCGCGATCATGCCGAGCAGCGTGCTCTTGCCGACGCCGGACGGCGCGAAGATGCCGACGCGCTGCCCGATGCCGAGCGTCATCAGGCCGTCGATCACGCGCACGCCGGTCGGAAACGGTGTGTCGATCATCTTGCGCGCAAGTGGATTCGGCGGGTCCTGCTGCGTCGACACCCACGCGGCGCCCGCCACCGGCCCGCGATCGTCGAGCGGCCGGCCGAGCCCGTCGAGCACGCGGCCGAACAGCCCTTCTCCCACCGGAAACACATGCTCGCGCCCGGACGGCACGACGGTCGTCTCGGGCGACAGGCCCGCCACGTCGCCGAGCGGCGTGAGCAGCGTCGTCTGCCGCGAGAAGCCGACCACTTCGGCGAGCAGCGTCGGCTGGTTCGGCGTGCGCAGCTCGCAGATTTCCCCGAGGCGCGCCCGGATGCCCGTCGCATTCAGGATCTGCCCGACCGCGTGATTGACGCGGCCCTGCACCGACACCGGCGAGAAGAACGCGAGCCCCGCGTCGAGTTCGCCGACGAGGCGGCCGCGATCGAACGGCGCGCCGTCGTCGTCGCCGAACGGCTGCGTATCGTCGAGCGGTGCGTTCATCGCGCGGCACCCTTCAGCGCATCGCGGCGGATCGCCTGGCGCAGTGCGTCGATCTGCAGGTCGAGGCTCGCGTCGATGCGTCCGGACGGCGTCTCGACCGTGCACGCGTGGCGTTCGAGCTGCGCGTCCTCGACGATGCGGATCTTCTGCCGGTTCGACTGCCCGGCGAATGCGCCGTCGAGCGCTTCGCGCATTTCGTCCTTGCGGCCGGGCGCGATCCGCACGATCAGGAACGCCTCGTCGCGCACGAGCGGCGCGATCCGTGCGAGCGCGGCCTCGTACAGCGTCTTCGTGCTCATCTCGCCGACGATCGCGCGCACGGCTTTCACGACGATGTCGGCCATCGCATCCTTCATCGTCTCCATCGTGCGCGCCGAGGCGAGCGCCTGCGTATAAGCCTGCGCGGCCTGCTCGCGCTGCGCGCGGCGCATCCCTTCGTCGTAGCCGGCCGCCTGGCGCTTGTCGAATTCGCGCTGCGCGTCGGCGACGATGCGCGCAGCCTCGTCGCGCGCGGTGGCGATCACCGCGGACGCGTCGAGCAGCGCCGCGTATTCGCGCTCCTTGAGCACCTTGCGCTCCGACAGGAGTTGCAGGTTGTCGCTCGTGATTAGAAAAGCCAGTCCCATGACGCAAGCCTCTCGGGAATCAGAAACAGGAACATCAGTTCGCCGAACTGGTCGCGCTGTGCGCGGTTCAGCCAGTACGGCGCTTCGTCGTCGATCGCGCGGTGGAATTTCAGGCGCGTGCGCCGCGCGACCGCGTCGCCCGCCACGCCGATGAAATCCGCCAGCAGCCGCCCGCCACGCGCGCGAATCACGGCAGGCAACGCAGCGGGATCGGCGCGCCACGGCTCGAGCGTTTCGGCGAGCGCACCGAATTCCGGCGCGCGTTCGAGCGCGAGTTCCAGTGCGTCGGCGCCGAGCTTCGCCGCCACTTCGGCGCGGATGCGCCGCGCGGCCAGCGCATCGCGCAGCCAGGTGCGATGCAGCAGGAGCCCCGCATACGCGGCCAGCTGCTCGAGCGCCGCGCCCGGTAGCAGCGCGAGCCGCGCGCACGGGTTCGCCACGTCGAAGTCGTGCCGGCCGGCCACGCCGTTCGCCTCGAGCAGGTGCCGCGCAAGCAGCTTGCGGCCGGCCGCGCCGAACGCATCCGGCGAACGGTAGCGCGCGGGCCAGTCGGCCGGCACGCGCGTCACGTGCAGATAGCGGTCGGGCCGCAGGTTGAAGTCGCAGACGAGCGCATGAAACGCGGCACGGCGTGCCGCGGGCGGCGGCCCGAGCGGCTGCAGCCACGGCAGCGGCGCCGCGTCGGATGCGGCGGGCCCGTCGCCCGGCAGCGGCGCGTGCGGATCGCTCATGCGCCGTCGCGCGCGCCGTCCGGCGTGCGCAGGCCGCCGGAACCGGCCGTACCGTGCCCCGCGCGCGATGCGCCGAGCAGGCCCGCGAGCCGTGCGCCGAACATCCCGCGCCGCGCCGCCGACAGCGCGATCACCGCGCAGGTCAGCAGGATCAGCGCGAACACCAGCCAGCCGAGCGGCGAGCGCAGCCGCACGATGTCGGTCACCGCGCTGCCGATCCCGTCCACGCGCGTCGCGCGCGCGGCGGCCGGCTGCAGGAACAGCGACACGTTGTCGTACTGCAGCCCTTCGATGCTGTGCGCGACGAGATCCTTGACCATCGGCGCCATCGCGCGCAGGTCGACGCCGGGCCGGTAGCGGATATACACGGCCGCGGACGACGGCTTGATCTTGTCCGCGAGCGGATCGTTCTCCGGAATCACGACCTGCACGCGCGCGACGACCACGCCCTCGATGTCCTGCAGCGTGCGCGACAGGTCCTGCGACACGCCGTACAGGTAGCGCACGCGCTCCTCGGCCGGCGTCGATACCAGGCCCTGCTTCTGGAACAGCTCGCCGAGGCTCGCGTAGCTCGGCTTCGGCAACCCGTTCGCCTGCAGCACCGTGAGCGCCGACTGCATGTCGCCGTCCGCGACGCTGACGAGCCACGCGTTGCGGTCCGACGTGTCGCGCGCGTCGTTGTCCTTCGACGCGCTGATGCCCGCATCGCCGAGCACCGCGACCATCTGGTTCGCATCGCGCTCCGACAGGCCCGAGTACAGCTCCTTCTGGCACCCGGCCAGCAGCACGAGCAGCCCCGCGAGCAGCGCGCGCGCCGCCCGGCTGCGCCACGCATGCGCGCGCGGCGTCGAATCGATCGTCGTCATCGTTTGTCCGCTTCCGTGTGAGCGCGGCCGTGTGCGGCACGCGCACACGCCATCACTCCTGCGTCTTCAGCACCGTGTGCGTGAAGCCGTTCGCCGCCTGCGCGACCGACAGGCTCAACTGGTATTCCGAAATCGTGGTGGTCGCCGTCCACTGAAAATCCATCGCCTTCACCATCGTCATCATCGGATCGCTGCGGCTGTCGGCCATCGACGTCAGCATCTCGCTGCGATGCTTGTCGATGTTCGCGTACCGCGCGTCGAGATCGTTGCCGTAGGTGCGCAACCGCTCGACGAGCGACGACTGGTTCACCTGCGCGGGCGTCATCTGCACGGCCGGCGCCGCATCCGCCGGTGCGCGCGACATCGCGACGCCCGACGAAGACGGTGGCGCGGCCGGCGATGCGCCCGGCTGCATCAGCGCATCGAACTGGCGCACCTGCGCCGGATCGGACGCCGCGCCCGTTTGCTGCGCGGCTCCCGCGAGCGCGGCCGCACCCGGCGCCGCCGCGCCTACGCCTGTCACTGACATGTCCATGTCCTCCTCGAAAAGCAGGCGCCGGACCGGACCGGTCGGGCCCGCCCGGAACGGGCCGGCCGGCACGCGCACAGCCGCCACCGGGCGCCCTTCGCGGGCAGGCCCGGCGCACGGCGGCACGCGGCGTGGCCGGCGGCCGGCGTCATGCGCGGCCGGCCGAGCTCAGGTGTTGCGCGACCTGGGCGTTCGCCGTCCCCTCCTGCGCGGTTACCGCGTTGCTGGTTTCGAACGTCGCGGTCGACTGCTGGACCTGGAAGTTGATCTTCGTCAGTTCGAGCTGCGTCTTGGTCAGGTCGTCCGCCTGCTGCTGGACCTGGTTCGTGTTGGTTGCACCACCTGTTGCCTGCGTACCCATGTTGCGCTCCTTTACGTGAACGTCATCCACCTGGCGACGGGAGCCCCATGCTCCGCCGTCGACGTGAGCCGCCGCACGCTCGCGACGCCCCGCGTAATGCGCGCACCGCGCGCCGCGCGATGCGCATGACCTGTCGCGGCGCTAGTGCGCCGCCTCCTTCGATGCGCGTGCCGCCGCAGCATCGGCCGCCGAACCATCCGGCAACAGCGTCGGCACCGGCTGCGCGATCCCGGCCGCCGCGCCGCTCGCGAGCGGCGCCACGGGCGGCGCCGGTACCTGCTCGGGCGCGTTCGCCTGCGGTCCGCCGAGCGGCATCGTGATCCGCTGGCCGTTGCGCTCGAACACGACTTCGTCCGGGCCGATCGACACGACCGTCGCGCCCTCCTTCAGCCGCGCGCCCTCGAAATAGCGGCTGCCGTCGGCCGTCTCGATGTAACGCTGGTCGCCGTCCCCGGCGAACACGGTCGTGATCTCCGGTATCCCGGCCATCCCGCCGAGCGTCGTCGCCGTGCGCGGCGCAGCCGGATCGGCGTCGCGCACGTGATCGACCACTTCGAGCGCCGGACGCGCATCCTTCATGTAGTTGCGGATACGCGGCTCGATCTGCGCGCGCGCGGCCGCGCCGGCCACCTCGATCCGGCCGCGGCCGAGATACGCGACGGTCAATGCCGTGTCGCTGAAATAGGTCTGCGCGGTCGCAACCAGGTCGCTGACCACATAGATATTGCCGAGCGCCGCGTTGTCGACACCCGAGACGATCTGCG
The DNA here is from genome assembly GCF_902499335.1 of Burkholderia lata. Lineage (GTDB taxonomy): Bacteria > Pseudomonadota > Gammaproteobacteria > Burkholderiales > Burkholderiaceae > Burkholderia > Burkholderia lata_B. The sequence continues at coordinate 178,040 of NZ_CABVQK010000004.1, forward strand.
CGACGCGTTCGCGCGCGGCCGGATCGCTCACGTAGCCCGACACGATCACGCCGTCGTCGCGCGGCGCGACGGCCAGCTCCGGGTACGCGCGCAGCAGTTGCTGCAGCCGGTGCGTGCGCGCGAGCACCGATTCGTGCTGCCACGGCAGGCGCCCCGACCAGGTGACGAAGCCGTAGCCGAGCGCGCCGAGCAGCACGCCGAGCCACAGCGCGACCAGCGCGATCACGAGCCGCCGGCTGCCGAGGCGGCGCAGCCCGCCCGCGAGCCAGCCGAGCCACGCGGCCTCGCGCGCAGGGTCCGGCGCGCCGGCTTCATCCGGCAGCGCGACGCTTGCCTGCGCGTGCCGCGCAATGCCGAGCCGGATCGAGCCGACCGTCACGACGTCATGCGGCGTCAGCGAGCGGCGGCCCGCGCCGAGCGGCTCGTCGTTGAACAGCACCGGTGCACCGGCGTCGCCGCCGTGATTCTGCACGGTCACCGCGAGCGCACCGACCTGCAGGCACACCTGTTTCGCACCGATCTCGCGATCGGGCAGGATCACCTCGCAGTCGGCCGCGGTGCCGACCCAGTTCGCGCCGCGCGCGAGCGACATCGTGCGGCCGTACATCGGCCCGCTCAGGAAGCACAGGTTCCACGGCGACGCGGGCGCGGCCGTGCCGCCTCCCGCGCCGCCGGGCAATGCGCCGTCGCCGTGCGGATCAATGATGGTCGTCGACATGCGTGGTGACTCCTGCGGTCGTCGCCGCCGGCTGCGACGCCGAAATCGACGGCGGCGGCAACGCGGGCGGCCCGAACTTCGTGCCGGGCAGCGGCTTCGGCGTCAGCGGCACCGCGACGTCGTTGTCCGGCGGCCGGTACATCGACATCCCTTCCGGATTGGCCGGCCCGTCGGCGCCCGGGTTCACCGGCGAGCCGTCGGGCGCATACATCGACGCGGTCGTCACCACGCGCGGCGTCAACAGGTAGAACCGCTCCATGTGGTTGCCCGACTTGTCGGTGTACTTGAACAGGTTGCCGATCAGCGGAATGTCGGACAGCCAGGGCACGCCGCTCTTGTTCAGCCTCACCTCGTCGTCGTTGAAGCCCGCGATCAGCAGGCTCTTGCCTTCGTCGATCATCGTCTTGGTGACGATGTTGCGCTGCTGGATCACCGGCACGTTCGACACGGCCTGCCCCGGCACGATGTTGCCGTCCTGGATATCGATCGACATCATCACGCTCTGCGGATTTCCGGAGACGGCGGCCGCGTTGCGGATCGCCTCGTCGACGATCATCGGCGTCACCTTGATGCTCGTGCCGGTCGTCACGCTGTACAGCGACGAATCCTGGTAGCCCGGCACCTGCACGTAGAACTGCGTGAGGTTCTCGAGGATCGCCTCGGTGTTGTCGAGCGCGAGCACCTTCGGCTTCGATCGCAGTTGCGCCTGCCCCTTCTGCGCGAGCGCGTTCACGCGCGTGAGCAGGTAGTTGCGCAGCGACCCGCCGATCGACGCGGTCAACGCGATGCCGGTCGGCATGAAGGTACCCGTCTGCCCGGTTTCCGACGTGCCGATCCCGAACGTCAGCGGCGGATTGCCGACGCCGTTGTACTGCGTGTTGCCGTTCAGCGGGTTCTGGCCATTGCCGATCTGCACGTCGCCGTGCGTCGTGTGCAGGCGCCAGTCGATCCCGAGGCTGTCGAGCGAATCCTCGTTGATGTCGATGATCGTCACGTTGATCTCGACGATGCGCGGCCGCTCGTCGAGCTGGTTGATCAGCGACTGGTAGCGGTACATGTTCTCCGGCAGGTCGCGCACGATCACCGCGTTGATCGCCGGGTCGGCGACGATCTGCGGCAGCGTGTCGCCGCCGCTGTTCGAGAACGGCGAGAACCCGCCGCCCATGCTGCCGTCGCCGGAATAGCCGCCCGAACGCGGGCCGCCGGAGATATCGGGGAAATCGAGGCGCGGCACCGCGATCGTCAGCCCCGAGCCGAGCTTCACCTGGCGCGCGGCCTGCCCGAGCGACGGGCTCGACGGCGCCGCGGTCGTGTCGCCCATCTTGCCGAACAGCCGCCGCAGGATCGTCGCGACGCCCGGCACCGTCACTTCCTTGCCGGAGCGGTTGATCGTGAAATCCGACGCCCAGCCGTACTTGAGCCGGAACGCGCGGATATCCGCGTGCGCGCCGTTCGCCGACGGGTCTCCGACCGAGCCCACCGCCTGCCGCACGAGCTCGACGTAGCGGCGCGGGCCGGCCACGTACACGCTGTTCGCGCGGTCGTTGATCACCAGCGTGTAGCGCTTGTCGGGGATCTGCATCGCCTGCAGCGCGCGGCCGATTTCTCCGGATGCATTCGGCGGGATCGGGATCATCTGCGTCTGCGACTGATCGGCCGGATCGACGTACAGGAACGAGCCGTCGTAGTACCAGGTCAGCCCGTAGGTCGAGCAGATCGTTTCGAGCGTCTGCTGCGGCGTACCGGAGAAGCGGCCGCTGATCACGCCGTCGACCTTCGGGTCGACCACCGCCGTCACCCCCTGCGACGACGCGAGCTCGCGGATGAAGTCGCCGATCTTCTTGCCGTTCGCGACGATCGTGAACGGCTTGTTGCGCCAGCGCAGGTCCGCGGCGCGCGCGGGCTGCGCGGGCGCCATGCACAGCGATGCCGCGAGCAGCGCGGTCGCGCACACGGCAAGCGCGGCCCGTTGCAGGCTGCGCGGTTGAAACCGGATCGAGGCGACGCGTCGACGCATCAAAGGACTCCTGTGGAAGAAACGAACATGCGTTCCAGCGCCTGCTGCGCAAAGCGCAGCACTTCGCCGCCGAGCCAGCCCGACAGCAGCACGAGGGCGACCATCACGGCGATCAGCCGCACCGCGATGCCGATATTGGCGTCCTGCACCTGCGTGACGGCCTGCAGGATCGCGACGATGAGGCCGGTCACGGTGGCGATCAGCACGATCGGCAGCGACAGCAGCAGCACGAGCATCAGCGCCTGGCGCGTCAGGTCGAGGATCGTCGAGCTGGTCATTGCACGGCTCCCGGCACGCGCACGTCGGCGCCCGCGCCGACCGTCCCGTCGTCCGGCGGGTTCTTGACCCAGCCGACCGTGTGCAGTTGCACGTCCTCCTCGACCTCCTGGTACGACAGCACCGCGAGTTCGGGCAGCACCGGCTGCAGGATCGTCTTCACATAGCGGCGCGCGCCGAGCGCAACCATCACCGCGAGCCGCGCGGCGCCCTGCGCAGTGCCGTGGCCGCCGGGGCCGGCCGCCTGCGCGGCCTGCACGATCGCGCGCACCTGCTCGCCGATGTCCTGCTTGACCGCGCTCGACAGCGCGAGGAAATTCCCCTGCTTCGTGCGCATCACCGCACTCTCGATCCGCTCCTGCAGGTTCTGCTCGAACAGCACGACCCTCAGCTGACGCGTCGTGCCCGCATGGCGGTCGGTGATCATCCGGCGCAGGTCGACACGCACGAGTTCGACCAGCGCGATCACGTCGTCGGGTTCGTTCGGCGCCCAGGTGATCAGGCTCTCGAAGATCACGCGCAAATTGCGGATCGGCACCTGTTCCGCCAGCAGCCGGCGCAACACCTCGGTCACGCGCTGCAGCGGCACGAGCCGCGTCAGTTCGCCGACGAGCTCCGGGTGATCGCGGCGCACCAGATGCACGAGCGCCTGCGTCTCCTGGATGCCGAGCAACTCGTCCGCATGCTGGCGCACGATCTGCTCGACGTGCGCGGCGAGCGCGCTTTCGCTCGACAGCCACTTGCCGTCGGGCGCGGCGCCGTCGGGCTTGATCCACAGCGCGGTCGCAAACGGGCCGAACGCTTCGGCCGGCTGGCGCTCCGCGCGCTCGGGCAGCGGCGCGACGCCGTCCCACAGCAGCCAGCCCGGCTTCAGCGCGCCTTGCGCGGCGAGCACGTCCTGCAGGTAGATCCGGTACGTGCCGGCCGCCGCGCCTTCATCGTCGTTCAGCGTGATGCGCGGGAACACCGTGCCGATGTCCGCGTCGACACGCGCCTTCGCGCTCGACAGCGCGGCCTGCAGGTGCGCCAGGTTCAGGCTCGTGCGCAGGTCGTCGGACAGCGACACAGCGATCAGCGACGTGACGCCGGCCGCATGCGACACCTTCGCGGGCTGGCCGTCGTCGGCCGCACCGACGCGCCCCGCGACATGAATCAGATTGAAGCTCGGCGCGGCCGTCTTGCGCCTGAGCTGCGAGAACGCAAACGCGCCGAGGCCGAGCGCGATCAGCGCGAACGACCATTTCGGAAAGCCGGGCACGACGAGGAACCCGCTCAGCACGAACGCCGCGATCAGCAATGCGCGCGGATGCGCGCCCAGTTGCTCGCCGAGCTGTTCGCCGAGCTGGCGCTGCCGCGCATCGCGCGTCGCGACACGCGTCGTCACGATGCCGGCCGCGATCGACACGAGCAGCGACGGGATCTGCGACGCCATCCCGTCGCCGACCGTCAGGATCGCGTAACGTTGCAGCGCATCGCCGATATCCATTCCGTGCATCAGCGTGCCGACCGCGATCCCCGCGACGATGTTGATGAACGCGATCACGAGGCCTGCGATCGCGTCGCCCTTCACGAACTTCATCGCGCCGTCCATCGCGCCGTGCATCTGCGATTCCTGCTCGAGCTTCTCGCGGCGTTCGCGCGCTTCGTCGGCGCTGACGATGCCCGCGCGCAAGTCCGCGTCGATGCTCATCTGCTTGCCCGGCATCGCATCGAGCGAGAAGCGCGCGCCGACCTCGGCCACCCGCTCCGAGCCCTTCGCGATCACGATGAACTGCACGACCGCGATCACGAGGAACACCACGCCGCCCACCACGACGTTGTTGCCCACCACGAGCCGCCCGAACGCGTCGATCACGTGGCCCGCGTTCGCGTGCAGCAGGATCAGCTTGCACGACGCGATGTTCAGCGCGAGCCGGAACAGCGTCGTGAACAGCAGCAGCGCGGGAAACGACGAGAAGCTGACCGCCGACGGCACGTAGGTCGACACCGTCAGCAACACGACGCTCGCGGCGAGATTCAGCGAGATCATTCCGTCGAGCGCGGCCTGCGGCAGCGGCAGGATGAACAGCGCGACGACCGCGACGATGAACGTCGCGAGGAACAGGTCGGCGCGCGGCGACGCGCCCCCGAGACGCCGTCCGGACACGCCGCGGCCAGCGGAAAACAACCGCTGCCAGTCGCGGGGGAGCGCCTTCGGTTCTGCCATCGTGCCGTTGTCCTGTCGTTATTGCCGGCTGGTACGGGCAACCCTGCCCCATGTCGCACGGACCGTTGAATGGGACGAGTGTAGCGACGGGGAACGACGGAAAAAGGGACGCGCCTCGTAGCGTGAAAGCGCGTTTTCCGGCGACGATCGAATCGGACTACGAAACCCGGCGGCACGTTCTGGCACGCGCCGCCGGAACCGCTTCCATCGCGCGCCGGGCCGCCGGCGCGCGCGTCAGGCGGACGTCAGGTCGGACGGCATCCGCCGCGCGGCGAGGTATGCGAGCTGCGCGCGATTCTGCACGTTGAAGAGTTTTTCGAGCGAGCGGATGTGGTGGCCGACCTTGTGCAGCGACGTGCGCAATGCGCTCGCGATCTCCTGGTCGGACAGCCCGTGCACGAGCCGGTCGAGCACCTGCTGCTGCTCGTCGCCGAGGGCGAAGCCGCGCATGCGCGCGATGCGCGCCTCGAGGAACGGCAGCGCGACGCGATGCACGGCGAGGCTGACCGACAGCGCGCCGCCGATCACGCGATCGTCGATCCAGTCGGTGCCGTGCGTCTCCGACGTCACGTTCACCGCGACACGCAGGTCGAGGCGCGGCGCCGACAGGCCGAAGATCACACCGCTGTTCATCGCGTGCGCGCGCAGATGGCCGGCAAGCGCCAGCACCTTGCGGTCGCCGCTGCCCTGCGCGGCCGCTTCGATCTCGTCGAGCCGCCACGCGACCGGAAAGCCGCTCTGCCGCACCTGCGCGAAGCGCGGGTCGCTTTCGTAGAGCATGCCTTCGATGAACGGCTGCATGAACGTCGCCGGTGCGAGATCGCGCAGCAGGTGCGCGCACAGGATGCGCCGCCCGATCATTTCGTACGCGCCGTAACCGAGCGTGCTGAATCCGATTTGCCGTAATCGCGCATGGCATTGCGCGAAATCGACCGGTGCGAAGTCGGATTTACCGGGCGTAATTTGGAGCCCGGTAAAAACGTCGCGCTCGATTGCCTGATATTCGCTCGAATAAGCGGCAGCAGCCGTTATATCGGCTTGTGAGAACCATTCGACGCGTGGTGCGCCGTCAGCATGTGTCATGAGGAGCCCGCCCTTTCCCAATATGTGAAACTGCGCCCCGTCACGATCTGGTCTTTTCTTTATGATTTTCTGGTCGTCGTTATATGCGTGCGAATATGAACCTTTCGCCGCAATTAGTATTACGGCATATTACGCGGATACAAGCATTTTTGTACAATGCCCCCGCGTTTCGTCAGGGATGACGATCGGCCCATATCAAAACGATGCTCGATCGCACCGCCGCGAATGCCGTACACGATACGGCCACCGCCAGGCGATGCGCGTCGATTCCGAGGGATGGCTCATGTCCGATATTGCATTGCATGAAGAAGCGGTCGCCCCAACCTATTCCCGCCCGTCACGCGGGTTGAACGCATGCGCGGATGCGCTGCGGGAGCGTGCCGTGCAGGTCGTCTGGTGTGACGACGTGAAGCGCGGCGACGTCGCGCAGCCGCACGCGCCGAAGCTCGGCGTCGCCGATACGCTCGCGCACGCGCAGAGCACGGCCGAGCGCAACCGGATCGTCACGAGCCTGCTGCATCTGACGGGCTTCTCGACGTTCGCGTACTTCGCGCTCGAATTCGCGCGCGAGCGGGTCGAAAGCCTGTACCTGCACGAAGCCTTCACGCCGGCCACCTATCGCGGCGACTACGTGCGGCACAACCACCACGACATCGATCCGCGCACGCTCGGCGCGCGCGTATGCAACATGCCGATCGTGTGGGACCTGCAGCAGTTGCGCCGCGAACATCGCGAGCGCGATGATGGCCCGCACGTGACGCCGGCCGCGCTCGACGGCTTCCTGCAGACGATGCAGGACGACGGGATGTGCAGCGGCATCATGTATTCGATGGCCGTGCCCGGCACGCGGCTGCACGCGTTCATGAGCTTCACCGCGCCGCGCCGCACACGCGAATGGATCACGCCGGCGACGATCGAGCAGGCGCTGTCGATCGGGCTGTCGGTACACAAGTTCGCGTCGCCGCAGCTGATCTCGACGTCGCGCGAGCGCGCGGTGAACGGGCTCACGCCGTTCGAGCAGGAACTGCTGCTCGGCATCGCCGAAGGCGCCTCAGACAAGGAGATCGGCCGGCGCCTCGACACGAGTGCGCACAACGTCGACTATCACCTGCGCAAGCTGCGCAAGCGCTTCGGCGTCGCGAACCGGATCCAGCTCACGTACCTGACGTCGAAGCTCGAGCTGATCTGACGGCCGCGCGGCGCATGCGGCGTGCCGCAAGCGGACGCGTAAACGCACATGCCGGCCACGGAGGCCGGCATGTGCGGGTTGCGGCGCGGTGCCGGGTCCGGCGCCGCTTCCTGGAAGACGACCTGCGTTACTTCAGCAGCGTCATCTGCACCACCTTGACGATCACGAGACCGACCGCGATCACGAGATAGCCGCGCAGCACGGCCATCCACACGCGCGTCGTCAGCGTCATCTTCTGCGGCTCGAGCGTCTCGAGCGGCGGCATGCGCCACGTGTCGCGTTGCGAACGGTCGACGCCCGGTTCGACGACACGCTTGTTGCGGCGGATCAGCACCGTCGCGAGATAGCCGACGATCGCGAGCACGCTGCCGCCCACCAGCACGTCGAGGATTGCTTCGCCGCTGATATCCGGGTACATCACCGATGCGGTCAGGATGATCGACAGCATCACGAGCACCCAGATCACCGCGCCCGTGAACACGTTGAGCTTCGTCGAGTTGATCCACGGGCCGAGCACCTGCTTGTCGTTGCAGAGCAGCAGCAGGAACACGGTCGCGCTCGGCAGCAGCACGCCCGCGAGCGTCTGCACGGCTTCCGTCAGCAGGCCCAGCGGGCTGCCCGGGATCAGCACCAGCGCGGCGGCGGCCGCGACGATGCCGAAGTAGACGAGATAGAAGCCCTTCGCGTCCGACACGTTACGGTGCAGCGAGTGACGGATCTTGAACACGTCGCCGATCGCATAGGCGGTCGACAGCGACACGGCCGCCGCGCCGATGATGCACGCGTCGAGCAGCGCCACCGCGAACAGCGTCGCGCTCGTGCGGCCCGAATACTTTTCGAGGCCTGCGATGATGCCGCCGGCGTCGGTGAAGTTGCCGAATTCCGGATGACCCGCGAACAGTTGCGCGGAGAACGCGATCATCGCGACCGCGCCCACCAGCACGAAGGCGATGCCGATCCACAGGTCCGCCTTTTCATACTTCATGAAGCGCGGCGTGATGCGCTTGTCGATCACGTAGCTCTGCTGGAAGAACAGCTGCCATGGCGCGACGGTCGTGCCGACGATGCCGATCACGAGCAGCATCACGTCCGACAGCTTCGCGTGCGCGGGCCAGTTCGGCACGAAGAAATCGCGCGTGATCTGCGCCACCGGCGGATGGATCGACACGAGCACGGGCACGAGCAGCAGGCTCAGCAAGCACAGCCCGATCGCGAACCGCTCGAAGCGCCTGAAATCCCCGGTACTCACCGCGGCCATCGTCAACGCCGCGGCCACGCACACGCCGGCCACCTTCGGCAGCCCGAAGAAATCCAGCACGAACGTGATGCCGATGAACTCGGTGACGATGGTGAGCGCATTGAGCAGGAACAGGTCGATCACGCTGAACGCGCCCCAGAACTTGCCGAAGCGCTCGAAGATCAGGCGGGCATGGCCGACGCCCGTCACCGCGCCAAGGCGCAGCACCATTTCCTGGTTCACGTACAGCACGGGCACGAGCAGCAGCAGCGTCCACAGCAGCGTCGTGCCGTAGTTCTGGCCGGCCTGCGTATAAGTGCCGAATGCGCCGGCGTCGTTGTCGCCGACCATCACGATGAGGCCCGGGCCGATGATTGCAAGCAGCGTGCGCAGACGCGCCCACCACGTGCCGCGTGCACCGGTGTCGTGACGCGAGATCGTACCGAGCGCGCCGCGAATGTCGCCCAGGTGGGCTTCGTCGAGCACGGCGCTGCGTTCGACGGCGATCGGTGGAGAAACGTTGGATGGCGTGGACATGATTTATTCCGTACGGCTAAGGGTTATCTGATGAGCGTGTGACCTTGGAATGCGCGCGGGGCGGCCGCTCGATGGCGGCCACGCGTGCGCATGCCGAGGCGCGCTCGGCGCTTCTTTTCAGCGGATCAACGATTTCAGCTGGTTCAACAGGCGGGAGAACACCCGCGGACGGGCGTCGAGCGTCAGCATCGCGTCGTAGTGGTTGCGCGATTCCGTGACGTGCGGGAGATTCGACAGCAGAAGGCCGAAGTTCATGGTCTGGCTCCGTGCGGCGACGGCAGGCGTGCCGGCCGCGTATTGGGCGCGGGGCCAGTCCGGGGCCTGAACGACGTGTCAGGCTAGTCGGCCGGATTGTCCCTGCGACCCGGGTTCAAAAGGGTCTGTGTGTGCAACGGGCATAAGGGACAACTGTCACTGTCGTTCATGGCGGCTCCTGTGCGGTGTTCCGGAAAACACGGTTGACCGCCGTCAGGCGTGCGGGCCGGCATTCGCGAGCCCGGAAAAGGCATGCGCGAACGCGGCCGCCAGCCAGGCGGCGGTGAAACCGGACGGCGCATGCGAAAACGCATCACGCTAACCGGCGCGAATCAGGGTGCACGTAGGAATTTGCTGCGGAATGCTGCTGCGCGCACCGTTTGCCTGGGAGACAAACGGCGGCTTCGATGAGGCGCGGACGTCGGTCGCTCAGGCGGAAATTTCGTTCGAAGATCGACTACTGCAGGCGTCCAAGGCGGCGGCCCCAAGAGTGAAGATGGCGGATTCTATGGACGGCCCGAAAGTGAAGTCAACCCCTCCCAACCCCATTTCTCGAAATAAATTTCCTGCCTTGCGGCACTGAAAGATTTGCCCTTGAAAACACGCGGCGCAACCTTTCAGGGCACGCGGTGCAGCCGGTGATCGATGCGTATGAACAACGGGGGGACGCCTCCCGCCACGTTCAACCGCCACCCGTCCCGCGCCGGAACGGGCCGTCGCGGCGCTCGTGCAACGCGCCTCGCTTTTTATGCGTTTTTTACTTGCGCTGCAGCAAACGACACGAATACAATCCGCCGCAATTCATCAAGGGAGTCCCTCCGTGGACACATGCTCTAGTTGCAGTTCGATGCCGGTCCAGGCCGGCCAAGCCATCGCGAGATAGCAGCCAGACGCATGTCTTACGCCGCTAGCTCGCATTCGTCGGGTTAGCGCGCTTCCTTCCGGGCCGGCCATCGCCGGTTCGTCCGTTGCACGCTCCATTACGTTCCACCCTCCGATCGCAGGCCGCGTCACGCGCCCGCGCTCGATCACGTCGTCCGGCCCGAGCCGGACCGGACGGAGGCAGCGTCATGTTTCTTCAATCGTTCGCGGTCAGACTCAAGCGCATCGTGCATCTCGCATGCGACCGCTCATTCGTTTCCGGCCTCTCGCCGCTCGCCCACGCGTTCACCAACTGGCGCGGCACGGCGCTCGCCCACGTGCCGGCAGCGCCCCGGCCGCTCGACTGCCTGCTGCTCGCCGTGATGGCAGCCGCGGTCGCGCTCGTCGCGCTGCTGTGCTCGGCCGCGCCGCGCCTCGGCTTCGCGCAGGTGTGGCGCATTGGCGGCTGGCTGCCGTAAATCCCGCGTCGCGCGGCAGCATCACGCGCCAGGTGCCGCCGCGCGATCGTCTTGCCGCGCATCCCGTATCACGTTTTCGTTTCTTCAGCCCAACTAATCAAACCGCCAACGGAACCCACATGAAGAACTACCTCGAACCCGTCCCGCGCCAGGTCCGCGTCAATGCGCTCGCCACGCTGCTGCTGTCGCTCGCCGCCGCGCCGGCGTTCGCGCAAGCGTCGTCGGCAGCAGCCGAACCGGCGGCCGGCGCCAGCGACGCCGCCGCTCCCGCACAACAGGCCGCCGATGCTGCCGCGCCCGCCCCCACCGGCTTCTGGGAGCGTTCGAACCTGCTCGGCAACATGGGCGGCCTGCGCGACAAGCTCGGCGATCACGGCATCACGCTGAGCCTGCAGGAAACCAGCGAGTACCTGTACAACACGTCGGGCGGCACGAATCGCGGCGGCGCGTACCAGGGGCTCACGCAATTCGGTTTCAACGTCGACACGGGCAAGGCGGTCGGCCTGCCGGGCGGCACGTTCAACGTGTCGGCGCTGCAGATTCACGGCACCAACCTCACGCAGCGCTATCTGCAAACGCTGCAGACCGCGACCGGCATCGAGGCGAATTCGACCACGCGCCTGTGGGAACTCTGGTACCAGCAGTCGCTGCTCGACGGCAAGGTCGACGTGAAGGTCGGCCAGCAGAGCGTCGACCAGGAATTCATGGTGAGCCAGAACGCGGCAACGTTCATGAACGCCACGTTCGGCTGGCCCGTACTGCCGTCGACCGACCTGCCGGCCGGCGGCCCCGCGTATCCGCTGTCGTCGCTCGGCGTGCGGCTGCGCGTGAAGCCGTCCGATGCGTGGACCGCGATGGTCGGCGTGTTCGACGGCAACCCGGCCGGCCGCAGCGACGGCGATGCGCAGGTGCTGAACGCGCACGGCACGAACTTCAACCTGCGCAGCGGCACATTCGTGATCGGCGAAGTGCAGTACGCGCTGAACGCGCCGCCCGCCGATCCGAAGGCGCCGCAGCCCGCCGGCCTGCCGGGTACGTACAAGCTCGGCTTCTGGTATCAGTCGCAACATGCGAACGACCCGCGCTACGGCACCGACGGCCTGTCGCTCGCGAATCCGGACAGCAACGGCATTGCCGCCACCCATCGCGGCAACTACTCGTTCTATGCGGTCGCGGACCAGATGGTATGGCGGCCGTCGGCCGACAGCCCGCGCTCGGTCAACGTGTTCGCGCGCGTGATGGGCGCGCCGGGCGATCGCAATACCGTCGATTTCGCGGCCAACGCAGGCGTGACGCTGAAGGCGCCGTTCAAGGGACGCGACAACGACGTCGCAGGCATCGCGGTCGGCTACGCGAAGATCGGCTCGCATGCGCGCGGCCTCGACGGCGACACCGGCGTGTACACGACGCCCGGCTATCCGGTGCGCCGCGCGGAAACGGTCGTCGAGGCGACGTACCAGTACCAGGTCGCGCCGTGGTGGCAACTGCAGGCCGACCTGCAGCACTTCTTCCGTCCGGGCGGCGGCATCCCGAACCCGAACGCGGCCGGGGCGCGCATCGGCGACGAAACGGTGGTCGGCGTGCGCACGACGATCACGTTCTGACGCGCCAAAGCAAGCCGGATGCTGACACGGGCCGGACGGCCGCTTGTGCGACGGTCCGGCCCGTGCATTCTCTTGCGGTGCAGGCGCGCGTCACTTGCCGCGCGTCACTCGCCGTATAGCCCGAGCAGTTTCAGCGTGACACCGTTGGTCCAGCCGAAACCGTCCTGCAGCGGATATTCACCACCACCGCCGCCGCCCGTGCCGGCGCCTTCGACCACGTACTTCTCGACGAGCTTGCCTTCGGTCGCATACACATGCTTCACGTCGGCCAGGAAGCGCGTGCCGATGTCCTTCGCGAGCGCCGGTTCGCCATAGCGGCGCAGCCCGTCGATCGCGATCCACTGCAGCGGCGCCCAGCCGTTCGGCGCATCCCACTGCTGCCCGGTGTTCTCGGTGGTCGTCGCGAGGCCGCCCGGCTGCAACAGCGTCTTGCGTACCTCGCGCGCAGTCGCCTTCGCGCGCTCGGGCCAGGCCACGCCCGCGAGCAACGGATACAGCGCAGCGGCCGTCACGGCGTCGCGCGGCTTGCGCAGCTGCCAGTCGTAGTCGCCGTAGTAGCCGCGGCGGTTCCACAGATAGCGGTTGATCGCGGCCGCACGCCGCGCCGCGCGCGCTGAAAAATCCGTCACGCATGCCATGTCGCGCGTGACCGTGCAGCCCTTCACGATCGTCGTCTCGAGATGGAACATCAGGCTGTTCAGGTCGACCGGCACGATCGACGTCGTGCGGATCGTCGCGAGCGTCTTGCCGTCGCCGAACCAGCGCGAGCTGTAGTCCCAGCCGCTTTCGGCGCCCGCGCGCAGGTCGCGGTAGACCTCGTTCGCGGGACGCCCCGCCGCCGACTTCGCGGTCGTCACGTCCTCGAGATACGACTCGTCGCGCGGCGTATCGCTCGCATCCCAGTAGCGGTTCAGCACCGCGCCGTCGGGCATCGCGACCACATGGCGCGCGGCCTGCCCGCGCGGCGTCGTGGTTTCGCCCTGCATCCAGTACGCATGCTCCTTGCGCAGTGCCGGCAGGTATTTCTGGTAGACCTTGTCGCCTTCGGCCTGCGCGGCGAGCGTGACCATGTACGCAAAGAACGGCGGCTGCGAGCGGCTCGCGTAGTACGTGCGGTTGCCGTTCGGGATGTGCCCGATCGTGTCGATCAAATGGGCGAAGTTGTCGAGCATGTTGTCGACGAGATCCTCGCGGCCCGATACCTGCAGCCCGAGCATCGTGAAATAGGTATCCCAGTAGTAGCCTTCGCGGAAGCGGCCGCCCGGCACGACGTACGGCTTCGGCAGCGGGATCAGCGAGCTGTAGGGCGGCACCGTCGTGCTCGTGCGCGTGAGCTGCGGCCACAGCCAGTCGATGTGCTGGCGCAGCGTCTGGTTCGGCGGCGGCGTCACGCCGCCCTCCGGGGGCGGCGTGAAATGCTGGCCGACGAACGCCTTCAGCGAGAAGCCCGGCTGCGATTTCTGTTGCTGATACAACTGCACGATCGTCGCGGGGTCGCTATCAGGCGTCGCGTCGACGAAGGTTTTCTGGTCGGGATAGATCTGCGCGGTCTGCACCGCGACGAACAGGTCGCCGTAGAGCTGGCTCGGCGGCGGCAGCAGCGTGCCCGACGCTGGGGCGGCAACGGCGGCCGTAGCGCGCGGTGCCGACTGGGCAGCCGCCTGCGCGGCGGCCTGGTTCGCGTTGTCGGCCTGCGCGGCGCAGCCGGCAACGGCGAGATACGCGACGGCCAGCGCTGCGGCCCAGCGAAGACGCGGCGCGGGTGGCGTGAGAGGCGGTGAGAGACGGGATGAGAAGCGGCTTGAAAAGCGACTCGAGAAGCGCGATGCAATCGATGCGGCACGACGTGACGTCATGACGTGTCCCCTCCTTTCGATGGTGAGTGGGTCGGCACGAGGTCTCGTTCGCGCACGCGCTCGTCTCGATGGCCCTCGATCGATACGCGTCGTTTTGTGTTGCGAGTGGGTCCGACTGTCGCACGAAACGTGCACATCAAGCAAGTTTCGATTCGCGCGACTCGCGCAGATAACCGCGTACGGCCCGCCACGCACGCGCGTCGAGCGCATCCGCGTCGGTCTCGCCGCGCGCGCCCGCCGCATCGACGATCCCTTTCACGATCGCGAGCAGATCGTGCGCGACGACGTCGGGCGCAGCAACGCGCGGCGCATCGCGCAGCGTGAGCGCATGCAGCAGCGTCGCGTGGATGCTGTCCGCGACGTGTGCGGTGCGCGCGCCGAGCGGCAGCCGCGCCTCCTCGAAATCGATCAGCCGCGCGAGCGCGGGACGGCGCATCTGGTGCGCGACCGCCGCGCGTACCAGGGCGCGCAGTACGTCGTCGCATGACGACAGCGCGCCAGCCCGCTCGACGTCGTCGAGCAGATGCGCACTCTCGCGCTCGACGAGTGCGGCCGTCAACGCATCGCGATTCGGGAAGTATTGATAGAGCGAACCGATGCTCACGCCGGCCAGCGCCGCGACCGCGTTCGTCGTGTAGCCGTCGAAGCCGTCGCGCTCCAGAATGCGAGCGGCGGCCTCGACGAGCGCGTCGACGGTGGCCACCGAGCGGCGCTGGCGCGGCGCCTTGCGGGGCGACAGCGGGATTCGCGGGGACGATTCGGACATGGCTGGAATGCGAGTTTCGAATATGAGCAAACGCTCATATTCTAGAAACGCCCTTCCACTCTGTCAAAAAGGAATCCGCGTGCCCCTGCTAGCCGCGCCCCCGCCCGCCCTCATCCTCGTGAAGACGCACCCACAATGGCTCGGCTCCCCCGTGCCGAAGCGCTTGCAGCCGCTGCGCGACTACATCGCGCCGATTCGCAAGACTCACGGCGAACGCGTATCGCTGCATTGCCACGACACCGCGTTCCACTCGGCTCGCGTGACCGATGGGTGTATCGGAAACGCGCACGATCACCACGCATGCGAACGCGTGATCGACACGCTTCGCGAGACGCCGTTCCGGGATCGCTGCTTCGACATCGTCGAGATCCTGCCAGGTGTCGAGAACGTATATGCGGCCAACGGCGAAGCGGCCGCGCTGCCTGCCGTCCGGGCGCACGCGGGATACAGGCGCGATGCAGGCGCCGCGTTTGCGCAGTCGTTCTTTCTGCGCCGCCCGCTAACAAAGACGACTGTTGCAACATGCGGAACAACTGTTGTCGTACGTGACTCAACGGTCACATTGTGGGCATAATGGCGTCTTTACCGCGCGCCCAACCCATGTCGCCCGTCTTTCTAGCACCGCTCATCGTTGCCTGTGCGTTGTTCATGGAAAGCGTCGACGCGAACATCATCGTCACCGCCCTCCCCGCGATGGCGAGGGACTTCGGGCACAGCCCCGTCACGTTGAACATCGCGATCACGGCCTACGTGGTCGGGCTCGGCGTATTCATCCCGATCTGCGGCTGGCTGGCCGACCGCTTCAGCGCACGCTCCGTGTTCCGCACCGCGATCGGCATCTTCGTCGTCGGCTCGCTGATGTGCGCGGCATCCAATTCCCTCGGCGTGCTCACGTTCGCGCGCTTCATCCAGGGCGTCGGCGGCGCGATGATGGTGCCCGTCGGCCGCATCATCATCTTCCGCGCAGTGCCGCGCTCGGATCTCGTGCGCGCGATGAACTACCTCGCGATTCCCGCGCTGTTCGGGCCCACGGTCGGGCCGCTGGTCGGCGGCTTCATCACGACCTACCTGCACTGGCGGATGATCTTCTTCATCAACGTGCCGATCGGCATCTACGGGATCTACCTCGCGAGCAAGCACATCGCGAACACGCGCGAACCCGATCCGGGCCCGCTCGACTGGTTCGGCTTCCTGCTGTCGGCCAGCGGCGCCGCGCTGCTGCTGATGGGCCTCACGCTGATCGACGGCTCGCTCACGTCGCGCTCGAACGCGCTCGTCATGTGCGTGGCCGGCACCGCGCTGCTCGCGCTCTACGTTCCGTACGCGCGCCGCAAGGAGCGCCCGGTGCTCGACCTCAGCTTCCTGAAGATCCCGACGTACCACGCGAGTGTCGTCGGCGGGTCGCTGTTCCGCATCGGCCTCGGCGCGGTGCCGTTCCTGCTGCCGCTCGCGCTGCAGGAAGGGCTCGGCATGAGCGCGTTCCATTCGGGGCTCATCACGTGCGCGTCCGCATTCGGCGGCGCGATGAGCCGCTCGACGGCCACCCACACGCTGCGCCGCTTCGGCTTCCGCACGGTGCTGATCTACAACGCGGCATTCGCGGGGCTCGCGATCGCCGCGTACGGCGTGTTCCATCCCGGCATGGCGACCTGGGCGATCTGGCTGATCGTGCTCGTCGGCGGCATCTTCCCCGCGCTGCAGTTCACGAGCCTGAACTCGATGATCTACGCGGACATCTCGCCGCGCGACGCGGGCCGCGCGACGAGCCTCGGCAGCGTCGTGCAGCAGATGTCGCTCGGCCTGGGCGTGACCGTGGCCGGCCTCGTGCTGCACATTTCGCACTGGCTGCAAGGTCATCAGAAGATGGTGTGGTCGGATTTCTGGCCCGCTTTCCTCGTGGTCGGGCTGTGCTCGCTCGCGTCGATTCCGATCACGCGGCGGCTGCCGCCCGGCGCCGGCGACGAAGTCGCGCGCGGCAAGCGGCAATAGCCATCAGGCAAACGAGCGGGAAATAGCGAAAGGGGCAGAACGGGCAAAAGGACAAACCGCCCGCGAAGCAAACCGGAAAATACAAAAAAATCAGCGGACATCCACACGGGGCCGGTGCACAGCCGCATGGATGTCCGCTCAGGGCTCCGGGTCTCCCGATGGGGGTTGAGAATCCCGGATTCACTTCCTGCGTGCCATTGACATATGTGCGTCGGAAGCAAAATTGTTGCGCGTATTTATCGTCGCGCCATGAACTGCACTATAGGGAAACTTGCAAAACGCGTCTGTCAACCATTGTCAGACACGGTGCATCGGCACGTCGCACGCGCGCTCCGCATTCGCGCTAAAGTGGTTCCCGACCATCACTCCCGGCCGCCCTTCCGATGCTTACGCTCTCGACCGCCGCCGCCCGCGCGCTGCATCTCGCCGCACAGGGCCTGCTGACGCCGCCCCGCCGCAAGGCGACCAAATCCGACGTGCTCGACACGATCCGCCGGATGGCGCAGCTGCAGATCGATACCATCCACGTCGTCGCGCGCAGCCCGTATCTCGTGCTGTTCAGCCGTCTCGGCGATTTCTCGCCGCAGTGGCTCGACGAACATCTCGCCGAAGCGCGCCTGTTCGAATACTGGTCGCATGAAGCGTGCTTCCTGCCGGTCGAGCAGTTCGGCCTGATGCGCTACAAGATGCTCGACCCGTCGGGGATGGGCTGGAAGTACGCGGCCGAGTGGCATGAGCAGAATCGTCCCGACATCGAGCGGCTGCTCGCGCGGATTCGCGCCGAGGGCCCCGTGCGGTCGGCCGATTTCTCCCGCGAGGATGGCGTGAAAGGCAACGGCTGGTGGGATCGCAAGCCCGAGAAGCAGCATCTGGAAGTGCTGTTCACGACGGGCGACCTGATGGTGTCGGAACGCCGCAATTTCCAGCGCGTGTACGACGTGCGCGAGCGCGTGCTGCCCGACTGGGACGACTCGCGCGACCTGCCGCCGCGCAGCGCCGTGCTGACCGCGCTGCTCGACTACACGTGCCGCGCGCTCGGTGTGGTGCGTGCGGACTGGGTGGCCGACTACTATCGGCTGCCGCGACGTTCGTACCGCGCGGAGCTCGAGCAGCTCGCGGACGCGGGCGACCTGATTCCGGTGGCAATCGACGACTGGAAGGAGCCGGCCTACGTGCACCGCTCGCTCGAAGCGCTGCTGCCGGCCGCGGAGGCCGACACGCTGCGCTCGACGGTCACGACGCTGCTGTCGCCGTTCGACCCGGTCGTCTGGGACCGGCGGCGTGCATCGACGCTATTCGGTTTCGACTACACGATCGAATGCTATACGCCCGGGCACAAGCGGCGTTACGGCTATTTCTGCCTGCCCGTACTGCATCGCGGGCGGCTGGTCGGGCGCATCGACGCGAAGGCACATCGCACGCTCGGCACGTTCGAACTGAAGGCCGTGCATGTCGAGCCGGGCGTGCGGTTCGGCACGGGGCTCGCAGCCGATGTCGCGAAGGCGGTGAAGAAGCTCGCGGCGTGGCACGGCACGCCGGAAGTCACGGTCGGGCAGGCCCCGCCGGAATTGGTGAAGGCGCTGGCCGGCGCGTAGACGTTCACGCAGCCGGCTGGCACGGCGGCGCCACGCGCCGCCGCCCGCAAATCAGTCGCGCAGCTTGCGGAAACGCGGCGTGCCGTCTTCGAGGTTCCCGTTGAACATCGCTTCCGGCCGCACCCACAGCCCGCGTGCATGCGGCCACAGGTGTTCGTACACGACCACCGATTCCTCGGTTTCGGAATGGCGCGCAACGCCGATGTAGCGATACAGCCCGCCCTTGTAATGGCGGTGCGTCGCGAGCTGTTCGGCTTCCTGTTCGGTCATGATGGGCTTCTCTTCGGCAAAAACGGAAAGCGCGTATTGTATGCGCTGCGCCGCGCGTCAGCGTTTCGCGTAGATGTCCGGGCGGCGGATCTCCATCACCCGCTCGGGATTCGCCGACGGCCCGAAGCCGACCGGCCGGTACAGCTCGTGCGCATCGGACGTCACGAGCATGATGCGACGCAGGCCCTGCACCATCTCCTGCGCGAACACGTGGTCGATCAGCGCGCGGCCGTAGCCGTTGCCGCGTTCGGCCGGCAGCACGAACACGTCGCACAGGTACGCGAACGTCGCGTGATCGGTCACGAGCCGCGCGAAACCGACGAGCCGGTCGCCCACGTAGGCCCCGAAGCATAGCGAGCCCTCGATCGCACGTTCCACCACGTCGCGCGGAATGCCCAGTGACCAGTACGCGTCGCGATGCAGGAAGTCGAAGATCGCGTCAACGTCGAGTTCGCGCTTGTCGGTGGAAAATCTCAGCGTGGCGGGGGTGGCAGCGGGCACGTCGGTCTCCGGTCGGGGTGGTGGAAGGCGAAATGCTGACGATACCGCGCGGCGCGAGGGGCTACAAGCGGCGCCGCTCATCGCTACGGCGGCCCAATGAATGTGCCCGCTCGTTGCGGACGAATGTGGTGTGCAACCAGGCTGGGGGTAGTCGACCTGTACAGCAAACCGTACACATTCAACGACTGTGCTACACTTGTACGGTTATATGTACAAGTGAGGCAATCATGCGCACGATTCATTTTTCGGATGCCCGAGGCAATCTGAAGACCGTTATCGACCAGGTCGTCGATGATGCGGACGTGACGCTCATCACGCGCCGCGATGCACCGAACGCCGTCATCATGTCGCAGGACTACTACGATAGCCTGATGGAGACGGTTCACTTGCTCCGGTCCCCGGCCAACGTCGCCCATCTCGAACGTTCGATCGCGCAACTGCGCAAAGGCAAGGCGAAAGAACACAAGCTCGCGGCGGATGACGAATGAGCGTACGCCGCGTGCTCTTTACTTCCGACGCGTGGGACGACTATGTCTACTGGCAGGGGCAGGATCGCAAGACGCTCAAGCGCATCAACCAGCTCATTCGCGAAGCCCAGCGAACGCCGTTCGAAGGCATCGGCAAACCCGAACCGTTAAAGGCCAATCTCTCCGGCTTCTGGTCGCGCCGTATCGACGACACGAACCGTCTGGTCTACGAGGCTGACGATTTGCAGATCAGCATCGTGTCCTGCCGCTATCACTACGAATAGCATCGCCCCGTGGCTCACGGCGCCCGCAACGTCCGATCTGCCTTGCACCGCTTCAACGGCAGCGGCCGGGCTGCGACGATCCGCGTCACCTCGCGCGTGCGCGGGTCGATTTCGAGGTCGAGGCATGCGCAACCGTAGCCATGCCCGCCGGCGTTGGTGACGACCCAGCCCTTCGTCGACATGTCGGGCATCTCGTCGAGGCCCGGCACCGTCGACCGGTTGAAGGACGTGCTGCTGAATACGAAATCGTTCGCGTAGTCGGACAGCACGAACGGTGACTCCGAGATCGGCTTCCACCAGGTCGGCGAGCTGCTGCCTGTACCGGGCGTCACATATGCGGGCACGGTGCCCGAATCCGTACAGTCGGTCACGCGTTTCGTCGGCGGGATCCCGATCGGCGCCGCTCATCCGGAAGAAGCGAGTAAGCTGCTCGACTATCTCGCGTCGCCGCAGACGCAATCGACCATGCGGGCGACGGAGCTCGATTCGGTGGCAATGTCGCCTGCCCAATCAACCCGCCACGCCGCGTCATGACCTTCCGCCTCATCGCATTCGACTTCGACGGCACGCTCGCCGATTCGCTCGACAGTTTTCTCGCGGCACTGTCGGAAGCGTCGCGCATGCACGGCTTTCGCGATGCCACGCCCGAGCTGCGCCCTGCGCTGCGCGGCATGTCGGCGCGCGACATCATTCGCGCGCTCGACGTGCCGATGTGGAAAGTGCCGCGCGTGACGATCGACATGCGTCGCCTGATGCAGCCGCGCGTCGCGCAAGTGGCGCTGTTCCCCGGCGTCGACGAAACGTTCGACGCGCTCGTCGCGCGCGGCATCCGCATCGCGATCGCCACATCGAATACCGAAGAAATCGTGCGCGACCGGCTCGGCCCGCACGCCAGCAGCCGTGTCGAGCATTTCGCGTGCGGCATTCCGTTGTTCGGCAAGGCACGTCGCCTGCGCGCGCTCGTTCATGAGGCCGGCGTGCGCAACGACGAAGTGCTGTATGTCGGCGATGAAATCCGCGACGCCGACGCGGCACGGCGCGCGCGCATCGCATTCCAGGGCGTCGCGTGGGGCTACACCGCGCCGGACGCGTTGCAGGCACATTGCGCGACGCCATTGCTGCCGCGTCTCGACGCATTGCTCGATCGCGTGTGACGCATTCGAGCGCTGCGCGCATCCGT
Organism: Burkholderia lata; assembly: GCF_902499335.1. Taxonomy (GTDB): domain Bacteria; phylum Pseudomonadota; class Gammaproteobacteria; order Burkholderiales; family Burkholderiaceae; genus Burkholderia; species Burkholderia lata_B. The sequence goes on from NZ_CABVQK010000004.1 coordinate 199,410, forward strand.
TCCGACCCGTCACTCGATGCGCACGTCTTCGCACGACACGGCAGCACGACGATGAAAAACAGATGACACCCACCTGCATCTCGCTCGCATCGGGCGCGCAAAAATTGCCACCATCGCGCACGCAACAGGTACGCACTACCTGTCGCCACGCTGGCTCATCGATTCGTCTTACCAACCGTTACACAAACCACAGCGCGGTTGCACCTGCTACCGGATCGCTCTCCTAGAATCAGTCGGGCCGGGAAACACTTCGACCGGCGCCGCGGCAGAGCGGCGGTCGAATCCGGCCCGGGCGCGCCCGGTCTCTCGCACAGCGACGGATCACGTGATCCGTTTTTCAACCAGAGCCCCGATCGAAAGGAGGTCCCATGAACCGCTTTCCCCACATCTCGCGCCTTGCTTTGTCTGCCGCTGGCCTGCTTCTCGTCGCCGTGACGGCGACCGCGCAAACCGCACAACCGGCACCGGCCGCACCGAACGCACCGGCCGCCGCCGCGACGCGTATCCACGAAGCCGACCAGGCGTTCATCACGGACGGCACGAAGACCGTGTCGACGCAGCACGACGCGGCGCGCATCGCCGATTCGCGCACGTCGGACAGCCAGGTGAAGGCATTCGCGCAACGCGTGTCGACCGACGATGAAAAGATCATCCAGGCGATGCGCGCAGCGAGCCCGCGCGGCGTCGACGTGCCGGCCAACGACCCCGACACGGCCGTGCTGGGCAGCATCAAGAACCTGCGCGGCGCCGAGTTCGACAAGGCGTATATCGAGCAAGTCGCGCTTGCCGGCCAGCAGAAGGCCATCTCGGCATTCCAGGCCGAAATCGCGTCGGGCCGCGACACGAAGCTGAAGGAAGTCGCACGCCAGTCGCTGCCGATCCTGCAGAAGCACTACGCCGACGCGCAGAAGCTCGCGGAACGCCACCACCTCGCATCGGCGCAGTAACGCGCCGCAGCGCCGCGCTTCGGGCGCGGCGCCCTGCCTCCCCTGTCGTCCCGCCCTTTCCGGCGGCGCGACGCACGTCAAACGTCACGCGTCACACGTTACGTCGCGAGCTTCGCCAACAGCCGCGCACGCACTTCCGGCCATTCGTCATCGATGATGCTGAAGCGCACCGAATTGCGCTTGCGACCATCCGGCATGATCCGTTCGTGCCGCACGATGCCTTCCTGCTTCGCACCGAGCCGCAGGATCGCCGCGCGCGATTTCTCGTTCAGCTCGTCGGTCGTGAACTGCACGCGCACGCATTGCAACTCGTCGAACGCGTACACCAGCAGCAACCATTTCGCCTCGGTATTCGCGCGCGTGCGCTGCGCCGATTCGCTCAGCCACGTATGGCCGATCTCGAGCTTGCGGTTCTTGCGATCGATCTTCCAGAAACGCGTGCTGCCGATCACGCGGCCCGATGCGCGATCGACGATCGTGAACGGCATCACGGTGCCGGCCGAACGCCCTTGCAGTGCGGTATCGATATATGCGTCGATCGTGTCCGGGCCCGGCACGACCGTGACCTTCAGGTTCCACAACTGGCCGTCGGCGGCAGCGTCCAGCAGCGCCTGCCGGTCGGATCGGTCGAGCGGCCTCAGTTCGACGCGTTCGCCGGTAAGAATCGGTGGTTCGAGGGAAGCAGAAACATCGGTCATGAGGGGTTCCGGAATGAGACGACGATGACGGCGAAACGCCCATCATACGGCCGCGTCAGCCGAGGAGCGCGCCCAACCGGCGACGGATCGCCTTCGCCTCACTGCGCAGCGCGTCGGCGAACGCATCGACGAGCAGGTTCTTCGGCCGGTGCTCGGGCACGATCACGCTGACCCGGTACGGAAACGACCGCGTGAGCGGCCGCACGTGCAGGTCGCGCCCGACGAAATCGAGCGCGGTCAGCGGATTGACGATCGCCGCGCCGAGCCCCTGTCGCACGAACGCGCACACCGACACGGCGGACGGTGTCTCGACGACCGAGCGCGGCGCCACGCCGAGCTGCGCGAACGCCTCGTCGATCAGGATGCGGTACGGATCGTTCAGCGACAGGCTCACGAACGGGCGATCGGCGAGATCCAGCAGATCGATCGCATCCTGCGCGAGCAGCGGATGACCGTCGGGCAGCACGCACACTTCGTCGAACTCGAACAGCGGCGTGAGCACGGTGCCGGCCGGCGCGACGTCGCGCTCGGTCAGCCCGAGGTCGTAACGCTGCGCGGTCAGCCACTCCTCGAGCACCGGCGATTCCTGCGTCGCAACCGACACGCTGGCGCCCGCGTGCTTCTCGTTAAAACGCCGGCACGCGCCGGGCAGGATCGCGTGCGAGAACGCCGGCAGCGCGATCACCGACAACTGACCGTCGCGAAACTCGCGCAGGCGCGCGGCCGTCGCCGCGACGCGTTCAAGCCCCACATACGCGAGCCGCACGTCGTCGAACAGCGTGAGCGCCGCCATCGTCGGCCGCAGCCGGCCATGCGCGCGCTCGAACAGCGCGAAGCCGACGACCTGCTCCATCCGCGCGAGCTCGCGGCTGATCGTCGGTTGCGACGTATAGAGCATCTCGGCCGCGCGCGTCGTGCTGCCGGTGACCATCAGCGCGCGAAAGACCTCGATATGGCGGTGCGTGAGCATGTTCTTCTATATCAGATATGAATCGAATCTCGATAATCAGGCATTTTACTGTATAGCCGATCAGGTGCATCATCCACGTTATCCGTTCATTCGTCCCGATTCATCTGCCATGTCCCTCGATTCCCGCCAGCTCGCGACGCTCGCGCAGCAATACGGCACCCCGCTGTGGGTGTACGACGCCGACGTCATCCGTGACCGCATCGCCCAACTGCGTCAGTTCGACGTGATCCGCTATGCGCAGAAGGCGAACTCGAACATCCATATCCTGAAGCTGATGCGCGAGGAAGGCGCATGCGTCGATGCTGTGTCGCTCGGCGAGATCGAGCGCAGCCTCGCGGCCGGGTTCAGCCCCGCCGGCGAACCGGAAGGCGTCGTGTTCACGGCCGACCTGATCGACCGCCCGACGCTCGCGGCCGTGCTGAAGCACGGCGTGACCGTGAACGCCGGTTCGCTCGACATGCTCGCGCGCATCGGCGAGCACGCGCCCGGCCACCGCGTGTGGCTGCGCGTCAACCCCGGTTTCGGCCACGGCCACAGCAACAAGACCAACACCGGCGGCCCGCAGAGCAAGCACGGCATCTGGATCGACGACGTGCCGCGCGCGCTCGAGATCGTGCGCCAGTACGGGCTGAAGCTCGTCGGCATCCACATGCATATCGGTTCGGGTGTCGACTACGGCCACCTGTCGCAGGTGTGCGATGCGATGGTCGATCTCGTCACGTCGCTCGGCCACGACATCGACGCGATCTCGGCCGGCGGCGGCCTGTCGATCCCGTATCGCGACGGCGAGCCGCGCGTCGACGTCGGTCACTACTTCAGCCAGTGGGACGCCGCGCGCAAGCGGATCGAACGCCATCTCGGCCACCCGGTGCGCATCGAGATCGAACCGGGCCGCTTCCTCGTCGCCGAAGCCGGCACGCTCGTCACCGAAGTGCAGGCCGTCAACCGCCGGCCGAAGCACGATTTCGTGCTGATCGACGCGGGCTTCAACGACCTGATGCGCCCGTCGATGTACGGCAGCTACCACGCGGTGTCGGTGCACACGCAGGATGGCGCGCTGCCTGCCGGCCGGCCGCTCGTCGATCTCGCGATCGCGGGGCCGCTGTGCGAATCCGGTGACGTGTTCACGCAGGACGCGGGCGGCGTGGTCACGCACCGCAAGCTGGCGCAGCCGCAGATCGGCGACCTGCTGTTCCTGCACGACGCGGGCGCATACGGCGCGTCGATGTCCTCGAACTACAACAGCCGGCCGCTCGCGCCGGAAGTGCTCGTCGATCGCGGTGCGCCGCGGCTGATCCGCCGCCGGCAGACGATCGACGAACTGATCGCGCTCGAAACGTTCGAGTAACGCGCATCCCGCGTGACGATGGCCAACGGCCAGGCTTGCCGCTAACGGCAGCCTGGCCGTTCTGCTTTTCGGCGTAAGGCCGGATCGCAGCCTGGAGCAACCGTTCGCCCGTACCGTAGCACCTGATCCTTCTCATCGCGCGCAACCGCAGCAGATCGCATGCGCCACCTCTCGCACGCAGAGAAAAACATTCCACGTCGCGTGAAAAGTGCACGCATCTTTGGAAACACATTCCCTTTTGACAAAACTAAGATTGCCCTCAGTCGCACCGCATTCCTGTCGCCGGATACGCATTGACGATGCGTCCGGTCCACAACACTCGCAATGCTGCACGGGCAATCATGAATCGCACGCTTGAACGCTTAGCAGCGCACGCCGGCCTTCGCTGCCGCTCGCGCGCCTGCCTCATCCATCCGTACGCACGCCGGTCCTCCATCGCCCACGAACGCATGCCGTAACGCACGGCATCGCGCACGGCGGACAGCAACGCTCGCCGCCTCACGCCTCACCGACTTCCCGCTCACGGCGACGCCGCCCGTCGCCGCGGCGTCGCACACCCTGAATTTTCGACAACAACCACGGAGACAACCATGAAGCACTTCACCCCGACGTTCAAGCAAGGCATCGCGGCCGCCCTCCTCTGCATCGCGACCGCGACATCGCACGCGGCTGACCTGCTCGACACCGTCAAGCAGGCCGGTGTGCTGAAGATCGCGCTGGAAGGCACCTACCCGCCGTTCGACTACCGCAATGCCGACGGCCAGCTAGAAGGCTTCGACGTCGACGTCGCGAAGGCGGTTGCCGCTCGCCTCGGCGTGAAGCCGCAGTTCGTGACGACCGAATGGAGCGGGATTCTTGCCGGCCTGCAGGCCGGCAAGTTCGACGTGATCGTCAACCAGGTCGCGATCACGCCGTCACGCCAGCAGGCGCTCGACTTCAGCGTGCCGTACGTGTATTCGTCCGCCCAACTGCTGCAACGGCAAAACGATGCGCGCGCATTCAAGTCGCTCGACGAACTGAAGGGCAAGAAGGTCGGCGTGACGATGGGCAGCAACTACGTCGATCTGGTCAAGACCGTGCCCGCGATCGACCTGCAGGTCTACCCCGGTACGCCGGAGAACCTGCGTGACCTGGCGGCCGGCCGGATCGACGCGGCGGTCAACGATCGCCTGATGCTCAGCTACCTGATCAAGAACTCGCACCTGCCGCTGCGCCCGGGCTCCGTGCTCGCGGGCGGCGAGGACCGGATGGGCATCCCGTTCCGCAAGGGCAATCCGAAATTCGCGAAGGCGATCGACGACGCAGTGGCATCGCTGCAGCAGGACGGCACGATGAAGAAGATCTCGATGCAGTGGTTCGGCGCGGACACGACCAAGCCGGTGACGCAATAACGCAGCCCGCCCCACGCCCGCGCGCACAAATGCACGAACGCGCGGGCCGTCCGGCACACAATCAGGAGACACGCAATGGAAGCACTCCAACTGGTCGTACATACGCTGCCCGTGATGGTCAAGGGCGCCATGCTCACGCTGAAGTTTGCCGTCGCGTCGATGGCGTTGGGGCTCGTCGTCGGGCTCGTGATCGCGATCATGCGCATCGGCAGCAACCGGTTCGCGGCAGCGCTCGCGCAGGGCTATGTCAGCCTGATGCGCGGCACGCCGCTGCTCGTGCAGATGTTCGTCGTCTACTACGGGCTGCCCGACCTCGGCATCACGCTCGATCCCACGACGGCCGGCATCTTCACGCTGACGCTCAACGCAGGCGCCTACCTGTCGGAGAGCATGCGCGGCGCGATTCTCGGCATCGGCCGCGGGCAATGGGCGGCCGCACACAGTCTCGGTCTCACGCACGTGCAGACGCTGCGCTACGTCGTCTGTCCGCAAGCGCTGCGTCTCGCGGTGCCGAGTCTCGGCAACACGCTGATCAGCCTGATCAAGGACACGTCGCTGGTCTCCGTGATCACCGTCACCGAATTGCTGCGCTCGACGCAGGAGGTGATCGCCGCGACGTTCCAGCCGCTGCCGCTCTATCTCGCCGCCGCCGCGATCTACTGGGTGCTGAGCACGCTGCTCACGCGGCTGCAGGGTCGCGTCGAGACGCGCCTCGCGCTGCCGTCCACGCATTGAACGCGCACCCGGCATTCACATGAACTCCATCGACGGACAGAACATGATTACGCTCGACAACGTATCGAAATGGTATGGCAAGCACCAGGTGCTCTCGGCATGCAGCGCGGCAGTCTCGAAGGGCGAGGTGGTCGTCGTGTGCGGGCCGTCGGGCTCCGGAAAATCGACGCTGATCAAGACGATCAACGGGCTCGAACCGTTCCAGAAAGGCAGCATCACCGTCGACGGCACGCGGCTCGGCGATCCCGCCGCGAAGCTTGCGCAATTGCGCGCCCGGGTCGGCATGGTGTTTCAGCACTTCGAACTGTTCCCGCACCTGTCGATCACCGAAAACCTGACACTCGCGCAGGTCAAGGTGCTCGGCCGCCGCAAGGACGAAGCCGTCGAGAACGGCATGAAGCTGCTCGATCGCGTCGGCCTGAAGGCGCACGCGCACAAGTACCCGGGGCAGTTGTCCGGCGGGCAGCAGCAGCGCGTCGCGATCGCGCGCGCACTGTCGATGAACCCGGTCGCGATGCTGTTCGACGAACCGACTTCCGCGCTCGATCCCGAGATGATCAATGAAGTGCTCGACGTGATGGTCGAGCTCGCGCGCGACGGGATGACGATGGTGTGCGTGACGCATGAAATGGGCTTCGCGCGGAAGGTCGCGCATCGCGTGATCTTCATGGACCAGGGCGCGGTGGTCGAGGACGCGGCCAGCGACCGGTTCTTCGCCGCGCCGCGCTCCGAACGCGCGCGCGACTTCCTCGACAAGATCCTGCATTGACCGTGCGACGGCTGCCCTGCTTCGATTGATCGACACTCAAAGGAGACATCTTGAACCACCTGCATTCGACCGACACCGTTCTCGCCCATGAAGGCCGCTCGCACGGCCAGCCCGGTTCGCCCGTGAACCCGCCCGTCTACCGGCAGTCGACGCTGCTCTTTCATGGTACCGACGCGCTCGACGCCGTACGCGGCACACCACTCGCATACGGGCGCCACGGCAGCCCGACCACGCGCGCGCTCGAGAAGGCGCTCGCTCGGCTCGAAGGCGCGCACGCCGCCCTGCTGACACCGAGCGGCCTTAGCGCCATCACGACCGCACTGCTCGCGGTGCTGAATCCGGGCGACCATCTGCTGATGGCCGACTCGGTATACGACCCGACCCGTTCGTTCTGCGACGAAACGCTGGCGCGCCTCGGCATCGAGACGACTTACTACGATCCGACGATCGGCGCGGACATCGCGTCGCTGATGCGGCCGAACACGCGTGCGGTATTCACCGAATCGCCGGGCTCGCTCACGTTCGAAGTGCAGGATATTCCGGCCATCAGCCGCGTCGCGCACCGGCACGGCGCGGTCGTGCTGCTCGACAACACGTGGGGCACGCCGCTGAATTTCCGCTCGTTCTCGCATGGCATCGACGTGTCGATTCACGCCGCGACCAAATACATCGCAGGACACTCGGATGTACTGATGGGGGCGATCCTGACGACCGAGGCGCTCGCGCCGAAAGTCACCCGCTTCTACCGGCAACTCGGGATGACCGTCAGCGGCGACGACGCGTATCTCGCGCTGCGCGGCCTGCGCACGCTGTCGGTCCGGCTCGAACGGCACCAGCGTAACGCGCACACGCTGATCGAATGGCTCGCGCAACAGCCGGAAGTCGCGCAAATCCTGTATCCGGCAAGACACGGTGATCCGAGCCACGCGCTGTGGCAGCGCGATTTCACCGGCGCATGCGGGCTATTCGGCATGGTGTTGCATCCGCAGCCCGACGATGCGGTGCGTGCGCTGCTCGACAGACTGACGTGCTTCGGCATGGGTTATAGCTGGGGTGGCTTCGAAAGCCTGATCATTCCGTCGAATCCGTCGCGCCATCGCACCGCCACGCAATGGGCCGCGGCAGGCCCGCTGCTGCGGATTCACGCGGGGCTCGAGCATCCCGACGACATGATCGCCGACCTCGCCGCCGGTTTCGCACGGATGCGCGCCGCCGCGCTCGCGGAAGCCTGACGTCCGGCGATGTAGCCCCACCGCATCACGTTTTATTCACCGGTTTCCCCAACCCTTAGCGAGACCATCATGAAAGACAAGCTTTTCATTCTCCGCCCCGATTTCTTCAAGGAGTCCGAAGGTCCGTTCTACTGCGGCGATTCGGTTTCCGTCGAGGGACTGCTGAGCTTCTATCCGCGGTTGCGCGATGCCGTCGACGTCGAATACATCGACGCACCGCGGCCGCGCCAGCCGATCGTCGTGCTGATCGGCACGGACAACCAGTCGGCGCCGGTACTCGTGCTCGGCGACGGACAGACGCCGAACGACGGCGCACTCGCAATTCGCGAGCACGACGGCCGGCGCTTCATCGATTCGCCGGCCGATATCCGGCGGTATCTGTCTTCGCAGTACGGGGTGGCGCACGTCGCGTAAGCACGCAGGCGGGTGCCGTCGCCTGACGGCATGGAACGGGACGCGCGACGCGCGGCCCGTTCGTCGCACCGCCCGCACACTACCTCACCGTCACGCGCACGTCGGCGCCCGCTGCGCGCCACGCCTTCAGCAAGGCCGCGCGCCGCCGCGGGTAACGCGTATCCAGCGGTTCCAGCGCGACGATGCGATCCGTCCGGAAATGCCGGAAATCGTTCCGGCCTTCGCACCACGCCGCCAGGATCCGTACGTCATTGAAGTAACCGAGCGCGAACGGCCACACGATCCGTTCGTCGAGCGTTTTCCGGCCCTCGCTGGCGTAGCGGATCCCGAGCTTGCTTTCGGTGCGGATCGCCGCGCGCACGACACCCATGTCGACCGTTTCCCGATCCACGATCGTGCGCGGGCCGACGAGCAGCGTCGTGCATTCCATCTCGCGGCGCAGCTCGGCCGGCAACACTGCTGAAATCTTCGCGAGTGCATCGGCAGCAGCCGTCGTGAGCTGTGCATCCGCAAACTTCCCGACCCAGCGAAAGCCGAGCATCAGCGCTTCCAGTTCCGTCTGCGAGAACATCAGCGGCGGCAGCATGAACCCGGCGCGCAGCACATAACCGACACCGGGCTCGCCGTCGATATCCGCCCCCTGCGCCTGCAGCGACGCGATGTCGCGATAGACCGTCCGGAGGCTGACGCCGAGTTCCCCGGCCAGCAAGCGGCCACTCACCGGGCGGCGGTGGCGCCGCAGCACCTGCAGCAGCGAGAGCAATCGTTCGGCACGCGTCATCGTTTCATGCTGCCACTTTCTGGCAGCATCCATTCATAGAATGGAACGCATCTTAATCGATCCCAGGACGGCTCAGCATGACTTCCCCGAATCTCGTTCTTCTGTATGTCGAGGACCCGGCGCGCAGCGCGCAGTTCTACGAGCGCCTGTTCGGACGCCCGCCCGTCGCCGCGTTTCCCACCTATGCGGCATTCACGTTCGACAACGGGTTGCATCTGGGCCTGTGGTCGACCAGCGCGCGCGATTTCGTGTCGGGCGGCGCCGGCCACCGTTCGGAGCTGGCATTCATGGTCGACGACGACCGCGAAGTCCGGCGCCTGTACGAGGCGTGGAAGGCACTCGGCGTGCCGTTCGAGCAGGCGCCCATGACGGCCGTGTTCGGGCTGACGTTCGTCGCGCTCGACCCGGACGGCCACCGCTTGCGCGTATGCACGCCGGACGATTGAGCGCGAGCGGGCGCGCCTTCGACGGGTCGCGCCCGCACACGCGTTCAGGCGCGCGCGTCAGCCCGCGCGCTGCACGGGCGCCATCTTCGAGAAGTACTTCGCGCCCGCCACGCAGCCAACCACGACGACCGTCACCACGACCATCGACGGCGGCACCGTCTCATGCAGCAGACCGGCAGCCAGCAGCAGGCCGAAGAACGGCTGCAGCAACTGCAACTGGCCGACGCCCGCGATCCCGCCGAGCGCGAGCCCGCGATACCAGAACACGAAGCCGATCAGCATGCTGAACAGCGATACGTACGCGAGCCCCCACAACGCGGCGGCATCGACGCCGTCGAACGACGCGGGCCATGTGAGCCACGTGAGCGGCAGCATCAGCGGCAGCGACAGCACGAGCGCCCACGAGATCACCTGCCACCCGCCGAGCTGGCGCGACAGGCGTGCGCCTTCCGCATAGCCCAGCCCGCACGCGACGATCGCGGCCAGCATCAGCGCATCGCCGACCACCGACGCCTGGCCGCCGTTACGCAGCGCAAACGCGGCCACCGCACCGCTGCCGACGATCGAGAAGATCCAGAACGGCAGCTGCGGCCGTTCGCCGCCGCGCCACACGCCGAACAGTGCGGTCGCGAGCGGCAGCAGCCCGACGAACACGATCGCGTGCGCGGAGGTCACGTGCTTCAGCGCGAGCGCCGTCAGCAACGGAAAACCGACCACGACCCCGAGCGCGACGATCGCCAGCGACACGGCTTCGGCACGAGTCGGCCGGCGCTGCTTCAGCACGACGAGCAGCAGCAGGCCGAGCGCGCCGGCGATCGTCGCGCGCGCGAACGTGAGGAACAGCGGGTCGAGCCCCTGCACCGCGATACGCGTCGCGGGCAGCGAGCCACTGAAGATGATCACGCCCAGCAGGCCGCTGAGCCATCCGTCGGTCGTCTTTTGCACGGGAAATCCTGAACGGGGAATATGGATTACCGATGATCCGCCGCCCGTGAAAAGCGCGTAAGCTACAGCCCAATACAATTCGGACAAACTGTACTGGACAACTGGCCGTACAGTTCATTCTTCGCCATGAGCCAGACCACCCCGCATCCCGTTCCGCCCACTCCGTCGCGCACGCGCGTGGAAACCGTGATGGACACGTTGCGCGCACGGATCGCGAGCCGTGCGCTGATGCCCGGCGCGCGCGTGCCGTCGATCCGGATGATGGCGGACGGGCTGGGCGTGTCGAAATCGACCGTCGTCGATGCGTACGAGCGGCTCGCGAGCGAAGGCGTGCTCGTCGCGCGGCGCGGCTCGGGGTTCTATGTGTCGGGGCACGCGCCGCCGCTCGCGCTCGCCGATCTCGGCCCGCAGCTCGATCGCGGGCTCGATCCGCTGTGGCTGTCGCGCCAGTCGCTCGAGGCCGCGCCGACGTCCGTGAAGCCCGGGTGCGGATGGCTGCCGCCGTCATGGCTGCCGGACGAGAGCCTGCGCCGCGCGCTGCGCGCCGCGTCGCGTGACGAATCCGACGCGCTGACCGACTACGCGACGCCGCTCGGCCTGCCCGCGATGCGCCAGCAGCTCGCATGGCGGCTCGCGCAACACGGCGTCCAGGCCGAACCCGCGCAGATCATGCTGACCGACGGCGGCTCGCACGCACTCGATCTCGTCTGCCGCCTGCTGCTGGAGCCGGGCGACACGGTCGTGCTCGACGATCCGTGCTACTTCAACTTCCAGGCGCTGCTGCGCGCGCACCGTGCGCGGATCGTCAGCGTCCCGTACACGCCGAACGGCCCCGATCTCGCACGCTTCGAGCAGGTGCTCGCCGAGCACCGGCCGCGCCTGTACATCACCAACGCGGCGCTGCACAACCCGACCGGCGCGACACTCTCGGCGCCCGTCGCGCACCGGCTGCTGACGCTCGCGGCCGAGCATGGCCTGCTGATCGTCGAGGACGACATCTTCGCGGATTTCGAGAGCACGCCCGCGCCGCGTCTCACGGCCTTCGACGGGTTGTCGCGCGTCGTGTCGATCGGCAGCTTCTCGAAGACGCTGTCGGCCGCGATCCGCTGCGGCTATGTCGCCGCGCGCCCGGAATGGATCGAGGCACTCGTCGACCTGAAGCTCGCGACGTCGTTCGGCCATGCGCAGATCGGCGCGAACGTCGTACACCGGCTGCTCGTCGACGGCACGTACCGGCGCCACGTCGACAGCCTGCGCACGCGCCTCGCGGACGCGATGGGCGAAACGCTCCGACGTCTCACACGCGCCGGGCTGCGGATCTGGACGGAGCCGCGCGGCGGCCTGCTCGTGTGGGCGGAATTGCCCGACGGGCTCGACGCCGCGCGTGTCGCGCGCCAAGCGCTGGACCACGATGTGGTGCTCGCGCCCGGCAACGTGTTCAGCGCGTCGCACAGCGCGACGTCGTACCTGCGTTTCAACGTGTCGCGCTGCAAGGGGCCGGCGGTGTTCGATGCGCTGGCGCGGGCGATGGAGGCGGTGCGGGTGGACGAACGCGGCAGCGTGCCGGTGGAGGCGAACGACCGGTAAATGCTTGAAGCGGGCGGCGGAGGAGGTTTGATGCCTCCCCCGCCCGCTTCACACCTCCCCCGCGTGCGCCCTCGCCCGCACTTCCGCAAACGACGTATCGACGAGCAACCGCCCCGTATCGAACACCGTTACGAGCGCTTCCTCCCATTCGCCTTCCAGCATCCGGTCGTCCCACGCGGCGGGCAACGTCGTCGTCCGATACTCACCGGTGCGGAAACTGCGCAGCAGCGCGAGCCGTCCCTTCTTCGAGCGCTTGCCCTGGTCGGTGACCGGATCCTTGCGGACGTCGTGCCACACGCCGCCGCGCCGGATCGCCGAGCACTTCATCGCGAAGCGCTGCGTATCGCGGTTCACCTGCTGCAGCAGCGCGCCGCCCATGCCGAACACGACATTGCCGGCCGCATAACCCGCGTCGTCGAGCGCGGAAAGAATCGCATCGATCGACAGCTCGTCGACACCATCGCCCTGAATCACCCGCACGCGATTCAGCACGCGCCGCCCCTTGCCGTTCACGGTCGAGCCGAACGATTCGTCGAGCGCGCGCACGGTCTGCAGCACGATCGCCACGGGGTCGCCCGAATCGGGACGCACGACCAGTGTCGCGCCCGAATCGAGCACGGCCTGCCGAAGCTCGCCGCCCCACAGATCGAGCGCGGCGAACAGATCGTAGGAGTCCGACACGACCGACACGATCGCACCAGGCAGGCCAAAGCGGCGAATCATGTTCCGGTACGCATCGGCTTCGTGTTCGCGGCCCCACGACGTGATCGTGCTGTGCTCGGCCGCCGGCACCGAGTACGCGGCCATCGGCTCGCGATAGAAGCGGTTCGCGGCCAGCACGCCGAGCACCGTGTCCGAACCCATGAAGTTCACGAGGTGCGCCGCGCCGCCGATCGCGGCCGACTCCGCGCTCGATACGCCGCGCGCGCCGAAGTCGTGCAGCTTGAACGGCAGTTGCGCGAGATCGTCGTCGGTCTTTTCGAGGAAGCGGCGGATCGTCTGCCGCAGGTGCCAGCTGCGCGTCGCGACCGTCACCGGATACCACACGCGCAGCAGCATCGTCTCGAGATACGACGCGAGCCAGAACACCTGCGGGTCGTCGCATTCGACCGTCATCAGCACGTTGTGCACCGGTACGACCGAGCCCTCGGGCACCGCGCGGATTTTCACCGGCAGGTAGCCGTCGTAGCGTTCGACGATGTATCGCCACCCCGCTTCGTTGAACGGCTCGCCGTGCACCGTGAAGAAATCGCGCGCTTCGTCGATCATCGCGTGCGTGATCGGCTTGCACAGATATTCCTTCAGCAGCATCTGCAGGCCGAAGAACACCGTGCGGTCGTAGCGGCCGCCGCGCGATTCGACGTACGAGAACATCGCCGACGCGTCGGGCGGATATTGCAGGAAGTGGGAAGCCTTGTACGAATCCGTGTTGAGAATCGGATTGGCGAGAACCACGGCAAAGCCGCCGAGATCGTCTTGCATGGCTAGAGCTCCTCTAGGCCGTTGAAGTGCCGCCGCGTCTGTCGCGGCGGACCGAAGTGCGGGGAATCAGCGGATCACAGCTTCCCCAGGAAGTGATACGCGATGTCGAAGTGATCCTCGAACATCACGCCGCGCATCTGCGCGAATTCGTTCAGCGGCACCCAGCGCGCCTTGTCGGCGTCGTCGCTGCCCTTCACGCGCGGCAGCTCGCCGGTCGGGAAGTTGAACAGGCACGCGTGCGTGATCGTGCGACCGCGCAGCGAACGCGTCGGGTGATCGAACACCTGGCGATCCTTGATCGAGCCGCGCAGCACGGGCTCCGGCAGCTTCAGGCCGGTCTCCTCGCGCAGTTCGCGGATACAGGCCGCGTCGAGCCGCTCGTCCTGGTTCACGAACCCGCCCGGCAGCGCCCACAGGCCGCGGCCAGGCTCGCTGCGGCGGCGCACGAGCAGGATATGGCCCGAGTGCACGACCACCGCGTCGACCGTCACGAACGTGACGGGATACGGCGCGGCCGCCCACGCCTTGCGATACCCGGCGATGAATTCGGCTTCCGATTTCAGCTGCGCGAATTCCGGCTGCGTGCGGAAACGCTCGAGCCAGCCGAACACGGGTTCCGGCACGGCCCACTGCACGAAGCTGTTGGTGCGTTCGGCGAAATACTGGTCGCGGATCTCGGTGGCGGAAATGTCTTCCGTCGCGTCGACGTCGACGAGCTCCCATTGCGGGAACATCCGCAGGTAATACGAAGTGGCGTCCTTCTCGTGGCCGATCAGCCCGACCTTGCGCTGTGCGAGATCGCCGAGCGCGGACGCGACGGCGTCCTGCACCCAGCGCACCCAGTCGCCGTCGTTGTAGGTCGAATCCTGCAACGGCGCGACCGTGACGCGGTCGCGCTCGGACGCGTCGAGCAGCGAAGCCAGCATCTGGCGGCGCTCGTCGAACGAGAACGGATCCTTGATGGTGCGGGGCTTGTCGGTCGATCCGATCAGCACGCACACGCGCTCGGCCCGGCTCAGTGCCGACTTCAGCACGTTCAGGTGACCACGATGCGGAGGCTGGAAACGACCAATGAAAACGAGCGCGTCGAAGCGCCGGTTCTGTTGCGTACTCATGAGGCTCCCTCAAGAGATTGAAACGCTTCGGGTCTTTCCCGAAGGGTTGGAGTAAATCCTAGGGGAAATCCCGGGGTGCGTCAATCGAGCCCATCCTCGACTTGACCAAGTCTGAAGAAATGCGCGGCATTGGCGGGTTACACTCGATTCCATCCCAATCCGCGCCATTGCGCCCGCCATCATGAGGATCTCAGTCAGCCGGACCGTCGGCGTCGATCGCAGACGCCTCTTCACGTGGTCGCAGGATTACGCGCGACGGCTCGTGTGGGACAGCTTCCTCACCGACGCCTATCTGCTGGACGGCATGACGGCCGACGTCGGCGTCGATGCGTTCTGCCGCAGCCAGTCGGGCGCGACGATGGTGTCGCGCTATATCTCGTACCGTCCGCCGCAGGTCGCCGCCGTCGAAATGGTCGACGGGCCGAAAGTGCTCGAGCGCTTCAGCGGCAGCTGGAACTTCACCGAGCACACGCCCGGCACGACCGAGGTGAAATTCACGTACCACTTCCGCGTTCAGCCGGCCTGGCTGCGCTGGCTGCTCGAACCGCTGATCGGCGCGTTCTATCTCGTGCAGACGCGCCGGCGTCTCGATTCGTTCAAGCGCTGGGCCGAAGCCGAAGCGCTGCCGCACTGACCGGCGGCCACGGGCCGCACGGCCCGGCGTGTCCACACCCCCTCCTCCCGAAAGTGTTCGAACGCGCCATTGCCGCGCCGTCGGGCCTTCACCACGCATTTGCCAGATTCGTCGAACCCGGGGAAACTACGGGCGGCCGTCACCCTGACGGCAAGCCCCGACCGAGAGAACGGGGCACACCTCCCTGAAACGGCTTCGACACGAACATAATCCGATGAGCCTGATATCCCGATTCTTTGGCCGCAAGGAAGAACCCGAAAACCCCGTCGCGCTGGTCGCGGCACCCGACGTCGAGAATCCGCTGAGCGTGACGGTCGTCTTCGACGGCCCGCTGCAGATCGATATCGCCGCGCTGACGGCCGCACTGCGCGCGTACCACCCGAGCATGAAGCAGGCGCGCGTCGAAACCGAGCCGACGCTCGAGCAGGTATTCGGGCTCGCCGGCTGGGGCAACCACGTCGTCCGGCTCGTCGGCTTCGACGCGCCCTATCCGTCCGAGGCACTGGAAGTGTGTGTCGCGCCGGCCCACTACGGGCAGGACCTGAAGCAGCAGGTGCGCACAAGCCGCAGCCACGTGATCCTCTACTACGCCGGACACGAAGCGAATCCGCTCGACCAGTATGTCGCGCTGGCGGCCGTCGCCGGCGCGCTGGCCGAACAGAACGGCCTCGCGGTGCTGAACGAGCACGCGCACACGTCGCTGCCGGCCGGCGTCTTCAATGCGAAGGAACTCGGCGAGGAAAGCCTCGAAGTGCTGCGGGATATCCCGCTGAACCTGTTCTTCTGCGGCTTCGTGAAATACGAAGTCGAAGGCGTCGACGGCGTGTGGATGCGCACCTATGGCGCCGACGTGTTCGGCCTGCCCGATTTCGCCGCGCTCGCGGAAGGCCATCACGAGGGCGAACGCTATTCGGGCATCTTCAACAACGTGATGCATTACCTGCTGGAAAGCGGCGCGCGCATGCATGCGGGCGAAACGATGCAGATCGGCGCGGAAACGTTCATGAAGCTGCGTGAACCGCTCGAGCACGAGTACTACCTGCAGGGGCCGGCACCGGTGCTGGTGGCCGAGCTGATCTCGGCGGACGAAATCAATCGCTGATTTCGCCCGCCGTATCTTGCAGCACGGCGCATGGGTTCAACGCTTCGCGAACCGCGTGCGCCGCTGTGTCACCTGACGGCGGCGCGACAGCCGCCGCTTGAACCCCACCAGGAGCGATCCGTGTTCGGCATCCGCATTGGTCTCATGCTGGCCGCCATCGGCCTCTCGTTGCCGGCGCACGCCGACAGCATCGACTGCTCGCGCGCGAAGACGCGCACCGATCGCCTGATTTGCAGCGACAAGGCGCTCGTGTCGGCCGACAGCACACTGGCAGGCGCCTACTACAACGCGATCGACATTGCGGCCGACCAGCAGGCCGTGGTCAGGTCGCAACGCGCATGGCTCGCGCAACGCGATGCGTGCGCCGATGCAGCGTGCATCGCCACCGCTTACCGCGACCGTACCGCAGCGCTGAAGCAAGTGAAACACGCAGGCTGGAAAACCTATCGCGATCCGGCGCTCGGCATCTCGTTCGAGTACCTCGGGAACCGCCAGATCAAGAAGCCGTGCCCTGAAATCGGCGGCGACCGCTGCGTCGCGGTCGTCGGCCGCAACATGACGAACAGCAGCTATTTCATCGCGTTCGAGATCGTCGACGGCGCGCTCGAACCCGTTGCGGAAAAGGAAGCCGGTTTCGAGCCGCAGGATGACGGCAAATGGATGTCGACGTACGGTCGCGGCACGCCGCAAGAGGTCGAACGCTTCTCCGGCGCCGGCTGGCGCGGCATGCGCGCGACGATCACCTGCGGCATCAGCGATCCGGAAACCGGCTTCCACGCGGCCGGCGGCGAATGCTACTGGGCGGTGCTGAGCAACGGCAAGCGCGCTGCCGTCGCGAATACGCAGGGTATCGTCGGCACTGACGACGCGACGCTGCACAGCGTGTCATCGTTCCGGTTCGAGCGTTAGCGGGCATCGCGCGACGCGCGTCCGCCCGGGCAGGAATCGACGGGCCGGCGCCGTCACAGGGCGCGATGGCGACGCGCTAACGCGCACCGTCCCCGCGCAACGGGAACGTTTCCGCCCCCGCATCGCGGCGCAGCGTGACCTCCGTACCGGTCAGCCATCCTGACGATTTCAGGATCGGGCGCGCGATCGCGTACAGGCGGTCGGCGCTCGTACCATAGAAGTACAGATAACCGTCGTTGCCGTCTCGATGCAGTTCGGTCTCGCCCAGTTCGCCGGCCCCTGCCTGTTTCACCGCGCGATCCAGCCGCTGCTCCAGCGCGCGAAGGCGCGCCTTGTCCTTCTCGTAGTAATCGAAGTGAACCATCACGACCGGCCCGGGCGGCTTCGGCGGCACATCGGCGGCAGCGTTGCCCGCGAGCAGCGCCCAGCCAAGCAACGCGGCGAATCGGATTCTGTTACGCATATCGGTAAAGGAAGTGAATCACCCGCTCACGTCGACGCGCCGCCGCGCGCAACCTGCTGCCGGACTTGCGCCTGCGTGCCGAGCGCCGCGGCGATCGCATCGACCGCATCGGCCGCACGCGCCGCGCCGCACATGAACGCGTCGACGGCCGCGAAGCGATGCTCGGGCCACGTGTGGATCGTGATGTGCGATTCGGCCAGCAGCACGACACCCGTCACACCATGGTCGCCGCCGAAATGATGGAAATGCGCGCCGATCACGCGCGCGCCCGCCTTTTGTGCCGCTTCGGTGAGAAGCGCCTCGAGCCGCGCCGCGTCGCGCAGCAGCGCCGCGTCGATGCCGGCCAGATCGGCCAGCACGTGCGAACCGAACGTCGCGCGCGGTGGCGCGATCCCGTCGCGCGCGGTCATTTGTGCGACCCGTACGACGAGTAGCCGCTGCGGGCCGACGAACTGCCCCAGCCGCTGCCGCCCGAACCGCTGCCGCCGATCGATGCGCAGCTGAACAGCGTGACGACGATCAGGCCGTAGATGCCGTAGAGAATGTACCGGATCACGCGTTGCCCCCGTCCGACGCAAAGCTCTTCCACAGCCATTCAGGCAGCCACAGCACCAGCAAGCCGACCATCACGTAGACGGAGCGGCCGCTGAACGAGAACAGCGAGCCCATGTTCAGGATCACGAGCAGTGCGCTGAACACGAGCGGCAGCGGCGCGAAACTGTGCGGGCCTTTCCGGCCGAACAGGCCCGTCGACGCGGTGGCGCCCGTAGCCGCCGCAGCCGCGGCTGTCGCGAGCGCCGGCGTGCCGAAGCGTTCGGCAAGCGTACTGCCCGACAGCGGCCGCGCGCGCGACCAGACGATCTCCGCGTCGCTGCGCTCGCGCGTCAGCTTGTCCTTCTGCCAGCCGTAGTCGATGATCGACGTGCGATCGCCGACCTGCACGCGCCAGTTGAATGCACCGACCACGTAGACGACCTCCGAGTCGTATTCCTCGCGCAGGCGGTAGGTCTTGTCGCCATCGCTCACGTCGGCATCGCTGCCGATCGTCGGCCATTGGTCGAGCACCTGCACGCGCTCCCAGCGCCCTTCGCTCTGCACGAGCCACAGGAACCCGCGCTTCGGGTTCAGCAGCAGGTATTCGTCCCACGTCTCTTCGTCGTCCGGCACGCGGCAACGCATCATCCCGATCACCGTGTACTTCACGCCGTCGAACGTGCCGATCGCGCCGAGCTCCAGCGCACCCTTCACCGCTTCGAGCTTGCGCTGCGCCGCGAACACGGTCTGCTGCTCGGCCGTGCACTGCACGCCGGCATGGCAACTGCCGCACACCACGTAGTCGGCGACGTTCGGTGCATACGACAGCGGCGCGCCGCAGCTTGGGCACGCGAACGGCACCATCTCCGAGCCGCGCTTCTCGCGCGTATCGTTTTCGGTATCGCGCAGCCCGGTGAACGCGAGCGCATCGAACGCCAGCGCTTCGCCCGTATAGACGGCCGGACTCCCGCCGTTCGCATCGGCGTCGGAATAGTCGTAGGTCGCGAATGCGTTGCCGGTGCGCAGGTCGACGACGCGCGCCTCCCAGCCGGCATCGACGCGAAACGGCAATTCGCCGTCGCCGCCCGTGCAGCGCGCGGTGCGCACGTCGGACACGAGAAACGCGCGGCCGCCGTGGTCGATCCGCATGCCCGGTTCCAGCGTGCCGAACGCGGGCCACGCGCCGCCTGACGCATCGTCGGGCTCGCGCACGGTGATCGCATACTGGCCCGACGCGTCCGACAGCCAGCCGAACGTGCCGTCGTCGAACACGACGTACCACTCGCTCCACGCGCCGGCGTCGTAGGTCATCTGGATGCGCCCGAGCACCGTGAACGCGCGCTTGTCGTAGCGCCCCGCCGTGCCGATCTGGATCGGCGACGCATCGTCGAGCACCGTGGCCAGTTCGCCGATACGTTCGACGTCGGACCCGCGCTTGAACAGCGTGCTGCGGCAGAACGCGCAGACGGCCATCACCGCCGCCGCCGAGCGAAACTCGACCGGCGCACCGCACTGGGGGCACGAGGTACTGAACATGCGCGACGCTTACCGGGTGAGCTTCGCGAGGATCTCGGCCTTCGCGCGCGAGTACTCGTCTTCGGTCACGAGGCCCTTGTCGAACAGCGCCTTCAACTGTTCGAGCCGCTGCACGTAATCGGTGCCTTCCACCGGAGCGGCAGGCTGCGCGGCGGCCACCTGCGCCGCCGCGGGCGCAGGCGGTGCGGCCGGCGCCGGTTGCGCGGCGCCCGCGATCTGGCCGGCCATCGCCTGCCCGATCGCCGCGCCCGCGGCGAGCCCCGCACCGACCCCGGCGATGCCGCCCGGGTTCTGCGCGGCGAGCGGAATCGCCTGCGCGGTCTGGTATTGCGTGGCGCGCGCGAGATCGCCGGCCATCCCCGCGCCGATCCGCAGGTCGAGCGCCTTCTGCAGCTCCGCCGGCAGCGACACGCTCTCGACCGCGAACGCGTCGAGCGCGAGGCCGTAGCGCGTGAACACCGGCGCGAGCGCCTCGGCGATGCGCTGCGACAGCAGCGACTGGTTCGCGGCCATGTCGACGAACGGCACGTCGGCCGAGCCGAACGTGGTGCTCATCGCCGTGACGACCAGGTTGCGCAGTTGCTGTTCGAGATCGTCGACCGTGTACTGCGCGCGCGTGCCGCTGACCTCGCGATAGAACGCGCCCGCGTCGACGATCCGGTACGAGTAGATGCCGAACGCACGCACCTGCACGAAGCCGAATTCGCGGTCGCGGATCGTCACCGGCTGCGCGGTGCCCCAGCGCCGGCCGAGCTGCAGCCGCGTGCTGAAGAAATAGACGTCCGACTTGAAAGGTGACTGAAAGAGTTTGTCCCAGTTCTTCAGGTACGTGAGCACCGGCAGCGTGTTCGTTTCCAGCGTGTACAGCCCCGCCTGAAAGATGTCGGCGATCTTGCCTTCATTGACGAAGATCGCGACCTGCGTCTCGCGCACGGTCAGCTTGCCGCCATACCGGATTTCCATGTCTTCCATCGGATAGCGCCAGGCCAGCACGCCATCGGTGTCTTCGGTCCATTGCAGGACGTCGACGAACTGCTTGCGGATAAACGATCCCAGACTCATGTCGGTCTCCTCGAAACGCGTGGTGCGTCAGGTCAGGCAGGCGGCATTGATGATGCCGACGACGAGCGACGCGGTGCCCATCAGGCCGCCCATCGCGACGTTGCGATCCTCGATCGCATGATTCATGCCGGGCATCAGCCGTGTGAGCGCCGCATAGGTAATCAGTTGCACGGCCATCGCGCCGACGGCCCAGATCACGACTTCGCCGAGCGTGGAATTGTGCGCGATGCTGGATGCGAGTGTCAGGCAGAAACCGATCAGTGCGCCGCCGAACGACAGCGTCGCGGCCGCGTTGCCGTCGCGGATCAGCGCCAGTTCGTCGAACGGGGTGACCTTCAGGTACACTGCCGCGAACACAAGAAGCAGCACGAACGCCGACAGTAAATGAACCGCATAGAGATAGGCACTATTCATTCTTTCCCTCGGATTTTGTGCTCGGTTCGCCGCCCCGTCGCCGGCCGGCCCGCGCAGGGCCAGCTGACAAAATTCCGCGCCAGTATATCCACATTGCCGACCGCCGCACAACGGACGCACCATGCTGCATAAGCGCGCGCTCGTCCTGTCGATTCTCGTGCTCGCATCGTGCGGGCTCGGCTACGAACTGATCAGCAGCGCGCTGTCCAGCTACCTGCTCGGCGATTCGATCCTGCAGTTCTCGTCGGTGATCGGCAGCTACCTGTTTGCGATGGGGATCGGCTCGTGGCTCGCGAAGTTCGTCGAGGACGACGACGTGCTCGACCGCTTCGTCGATATCGAGCTGCTCGTCGGCCTGCTCGGCGGCGTCTCGGCAGCCCTGCTGTTCGTGGTGTTCGCGTGGCTCGCCGCACCGTTCCGCGCGGCGCTCTATGCACTCGTGCTGGCGCTCGGCCTGCTGATCGGGATGGAGATCCCGCTCGTGATGCGCGCGTTCCAGCAGCGGCGCCAGGCGTTTCGCCATACCGTCAGCGAGGTGCTGACTTTCGACTATCTCGGCTCGCTCGCCGTGTCGCTGATCTTCCCGCTGGTGCTCGCGCCGCGTCTCGGCCTGCTGCGCACCAGCTTCCTGTTCGGGCTCCTCAACGCGTTCGTCGCGCTGTGGACTACCCACCTGTTCCGCGACGAGATCCGCAACGTGCGCGCCAAGCTGATGCGTGCGTCGCTCGTGATCGGGCTGCTCGTCGCCGGCTTCGCGCTGTCGGACCGCATCACGCACTGGGCCGAACACGGCGTGTACGGCGACGAGACGATCTATTCGGAGACGACGCCGTACCAGCGCATCGTGCTCACGCAGTGGCACGACGACATGCGGCTGTACCTGAACGGCAACCTGCAGTTCTCGTCGCGCGACGAGCATCGCTATCACGAGGCGCTGATCCACCCGACGATCGACGCGCTGCCGTGGGCGAAGCGCGTGCTCGTGCTCGGCGGCGGCGACGGCCTCGCGGTGCGCGAACTGCTGAAGCACCGCAACCTCGAACAGATCACGCTCGTCGATCTCGATCCCGCGATGACGAAGCTGTTCTCGACCTCCGCACCGCTCCTCAAGCTGAACCAGGGCTCGCTGAAGGATTCGCGCGTGCACGTGATCAACGACGACGCGGTGCGCTGGCTCGAATCGAACGCCGACGTGTACGACGCGATCGTCGTCGACTTCCCCGACCCGACCAACTTCGGCCTCGGCCGGCTGTATTCGGTGCCCGTGTTCCGGCTGCTTGCGCGCCACCTGTCGGAAAACGGCTATGCGGTGATCCAGTCGACGTCGCCATATTTCGCGCCGCACGCGTACTGGACCATCATCGCGACGCTGCACGAGGCCGGACTCAACACGTGGCCGTACCACTGCTACGTGCCGTCGTTCGGCGACTGGGGCTTCGTGATCGCCGGCAAGCGCCGCGACTTCACGGTGCCCACGCACTACTCGGTGCCCACGCGCTGGCTCGACGCGCAGACGGCCGCCGAGATGTTCCACTTCCCGGCCGACATGCCGGCGCTGCCGATGTCGCCGAACGAACTCAACGACCAGCCGCTCGTGCGCCGCTTCGACGACGACTGGAAGCACGTGCTGCGCTGATGGACCGCCGCACGTTCCTCGTCGCGTCCGCGGCCGCGTCGCTCGCCGCCTGCGGGCGCACCGGCTGGATCGAGACGACACCGCATGTCGGCTACCCCGGCATGCGCGAAGGCCACGCACTGCGCGACCATGCCGCGCTGCCGCCGCCTTCCGGCACGATCGAGACCGACGTCGCGATCCTCGGCGCGGGCGCGGCCGGGCTGTCGTGCGCGTGGCAGCTTGCGCGCGCGGGGCACAAGCGCTTCACGGTGCTCGCCGGCCCCGAATTCGGCGGCAATGCGTCCGGCGGCCGCTTCGGCGATCTCGGCTATCCGAAAGGTGCGCACTACCTGCCGCTGCCGTCGCTCGAATCCACGCATCTGCGCGACATGCTCGCCGATCTCGGCGTGATCGAATCGGCGCCGCTCTCCGCGCGCCCGGTGTACGACGAGCGCGTGCTCGTCCATGCGCCCGACGAACGGCTCTTCATCGCCGGGCAGTGGCAGGACGGGATCGTGCCGGCAACCGGCCTCGGCGCCGACGAGCTCGCGCAACAGGCACGCTTCTTCGCGTACACCGACGGGCTGCGCACCGCACGCGGCGCCGATGGCCGCAAGGTGTTCTGCATCCCGATCGCGGAATCGTCACGCGACCCGCGCTGGCTCGCGCTGGACCGGTGCTCGTTCCGCCAGTGGCTGCTCGACGAGGGCTACACCGCGAAGGCGCTGCACTGGTACCTGAACTACTGCTGCCGCGACGACTACGGCGCCGGGTACGAGCACGTGTCCGCGTGGGCCGGCCTGCACTATTTCTCGTCACGCGGCGGCCATGCGGGCGATGCGAGCGACGGCGCGGTGCTGACCTGGCCCGACGGGCTGCACACGATGGTGACGAAGCTCACCGATTCAATCACCACGCGCACCGGCTCGAACGCATGGTCGCGCGACGGCTTCGCGGTGCGTGCGACCGAACGCGCGGGCGGCGTCGACGTACTGTGCGCGCGCATCGGCAATGACGGCACGCTGTCGACGTTCACGCTGAAGGCGCGGCGCGTCGTTTGCGCGATGCCGCTGTTCGTCGCGGCGCGCGTGTTTCCGCAGCTCGCCGCGTACGGCTTCGACCCCGCGCGCGACCTGCCGCCGCGCGCGCCGTGGCTCGTGTCCAACTTCCTGCTCGACGGCATGCCGGCCGAAGCAGCCGGCGTACCGCTCGCGTGGGACAACGTCGTCTACGACGGCGCGGGGCTCGGCTATGTCGTGTCGACGCACCAGCTGATCCGCATGTCGCCACCGACGCGCTCGGTGTTCTCCGCGTACCAGGCGTTGAGCACGCAAGCACCGGACGACACGCGCCGCTGGCTCGCACAGGCCAGGCCCGACGCGTTGCGCGAACAAGCGGCGATCGACTTGCAAGCCGCCTACGGGCGCGAACTGTGGAAACACGCGACGGCGCTCGAGATCACCGTGCGCGGTCACGCGATGGCGACGCCCGACGTCGGCTTCCTGAGCCGGCCGGAGCTGCTCGCGCTGCGCGATGCCGACGGCCCCGTCGTGTTCGCCCACGCCGATCTGTCCGGGCTGTCGCTGTTCGAGGAAGCGTCGTACTGGGGCATGCTCGCCGCCCGGCGCGTGCTGGCCTGACGGCCGTCATCCGTCATTGCGGCGGCATCGCCACCCGCTATAATCGCGCGACATTCCGACTGCATTGAGCAGGCCGACGGTGCCGCGCCGTCCGACGCGCCGTATGCCCTCCTCGACAACAACAATGACGAACCGAACCATCCGACGCCTTCGCCCGTTCGTGCGTGCCGCCGCGCGCGTGCTCGCCTGTGCCCCGCTGCTCGGCGCACCGCTGGCGCTGCATGCGGCCGACACCGCGGCCACCACCGGCACCGCGCCCGCCTCCGGGCGCTACGTCGTCGTCGACACCGGCCACACGCCGGCTCACCCGGGCTCCACCGGCGCGAGCGGCCGCGTCGAATACCTGTACAACCTCGACCTGTCCGCGGCGGTCGCAGAGAAACTCTCCGCGCATGGCGACCGCGTGCTGCGCACGTCGGCCGATGGCCGCGAGATCACGCTCGACCAGCGTTCGACGCAGGCGCCCGACGCGAACCTGTTCGTGTCGATCCACCACGACTCGATGCAGCAGCAGTTCATCGACGCGGGCCGGCAGCGCGAATTCCGCGGCTTCTCGGTGTTCGTGTCGGAACGCAATCCGCACTATGCGGAAAGCCTGCGTTGCGCGAAGGCGATCGCCGAGCGGCTGGTCGCGGCCGGCGAGCGGCCGTCGCTGTATCACGCGCAGCCGATCCGCGGCGAGAATCGCCCGCTGATCGACCCGCAACTCGGCATCCACCGCTTCGACGATCTCGTCGTGCTGCGCACCGCACCGATTCCGGCGGTGCTCGTCGAGGCCGGCGTGATCGTCAACCCGGACGAGGAAGCACGGCTTGCGCGTCGCGAGACGATCCAGAAGCTGTCCACTGCAATCGCGGGCGGGATCGACGCGTGCACGGTGCCGCAATAAACAACGATAACGCCCATCGGGCCAACGGTTTTCACCCAGTCAGGAGCATCACCATGAAAATGAAGAATCTGCTCGCATCCTGCGCCCTGTTCGCGCTTGCCGTTCCGTTCGCCGCGCACGCGGCCGGCTGTGCGAAGCCGCACAGCGCGTTCGACCAGGTGTACTGCAGCAGCACCCAGTTCTCGCAGACCGACCGTGACCTCAACGACGAGTACGGCCGCCTGCGCAAACAACTGAGCAGCGACCAGCAGGCGACGCTGAAGGCCGGCCAGCTCGCGTGGATGAAGCAACGCGACGCGCAGTGTAGCGAGACGCGCAACAACGGGTACCTCGTGGATCTCCAGTGCGCGACCGACATGACGCAGTCGCGGCTGTCTTTCCTGCGCGAGCGTGAACGCGAGTGCACCAGCACGGGTTGCGTGACGTCGAAGCTCGGCGATTAAGGGCGTCGCGCGTGCCGCGCCGCGAAGCGTTTCGCGGCGCGGCGCTTCATGCCCTTGCGAACCTTCCGCTTCGGCACCGCAAAAGGAGCGGCGATGCGACATGAATTCTCCGAAGTCCTCAACGATCTGGTCGACTATTTTCTCGTCGGCGATCTCCTGCTGCTGAAGCGCTTCAAGGAACGGCACGCGTTGCCGGACGACGTCGCAACGGCGTTCACGACGAGCGACAGCGGCGACCGCGCCGTGCTGGAAGGCATCGTCATCCCGCTGGCCGGCATCGAGAACCATCCGTACACGGTAATCTTCACGCTGGATGACGCAACACCCGAATTGCTGAAGACGGGAAGCCGCCTGCAGCATCGGCGCGGCGGGTACGTGCTGCGCGTCGAACATCGTTCGATCATGCTCTATACGTGGCGGATTCTCGAACGCTTCAATGACGCGACGGTCAGCGCACTGCTCGCGCGTTACCGCGAACCGGGCAGGCCCGTGATTGAAATCGACAACGGCTGGTATGACGTCGAGATCCTCGGTGGAGAAGTCCCGCGCGACGGCTGGTTCGAGCCGGCGTTCGAATTCGTGCTGAAGAAAGCCGACGCACCGGGCGACGCATCACAGGTGGATATCAACTACAGTTTCGCGATGGAAGGCAGTCCGGATCCGGCGAATTGAATCCCGCGCGCGACGGCGCGGCACACGGCAACCGATCAGGCGGAGTAGCCATGACACCGAACACGATGAACATCGACATCCGCCCTGCCACACCCGCCGATGCCCCGGCCATCGCCGCCATCCACGTCGCATCGTGGCAGGCCACCTATCCGGGCATCATGCCGGCCCCGTTCCTCGCCGGCCTGTCGGTCGACAAGCGCACCGCTTCGTGGCGCTACGCGCTCGACGCGGGACGGCCGCGTGTCGCGCTCGCGTTCGCGGAAAGCGGCCCGACCGGCTGGATCGCCTATGGTCCGACACGCGACACCGACAAGGATCGCACCTGGGGCGAAATCGAAGCGATCTATCTGCATCCAACGCATTGCGGGCAAGGCGTCGGCGCGGCGCTGGTCGACCATGCATGCCATGCGCTGCACGACATGGGCCATGCGTGGGTGTCGCTCTGGGTGCTGGTCAAGAACCGTCGCGCACGGGCGTTCTATGAACGCGAAGGTTTCGTCGCCGAAGACGACATCAAGACGTTCGAGATCGACGGTGCGCCAATCGACGAAGTACGCTACTGGCGCGCATTGCCGAAGCGATCGTCATGACGGCATCGCCCCCTCCGCCGCAAGACGCGCCTGCATCAACTGCAGCAACTCGCGGATCTTCGCGTTGACCGAATTGCGGCTCGAATAGGCGGCCAGCAGTTCGAGCGGCGCCGGCGCCATCTCCAGCGGCACGCGCACGAGCCGCCCGGCGGCCAGTTCCGCCGCGCAACCGCGTTCGACGAGAATCGCGAAGCCGATCCCGTTCACCGCCGCCAGCCCCGCCATCTCGCCGCTATTGACGCGATACCGGCTCGCGACCGGAATCTTGTGAATCCGCCCGTCGCCGTCGGCAAACTGCCACGGCTGCCCTTTCAGCGTGCTCAGCGTCGTGATGCACGGCAACTGCCTGAGCTGCTCCGTCCGGGTCGGCATGCCCGCGCGTTCGATCAGCGACGGCGCGGCCACGACGACGCTCGGCAGGCTCACGAGCGGCCTGACGACGAACGCGCTGTCGTCCAGCTTGCCGCGATTGACGATGATCGACAGGTCGATATCGTCGCGCAACGTCGATACGCCCGCGAGGCTGGTATCGCAATCGATTTCGACACGCGGATGGCGGACGGCGAATTCCGCGACGATCGGCCCGAGCATGCGCGGCCCGATTTCGCCGGGCACGCAGAGCTTCAGCACGCCGCGTAGCTCCGTTTGCTGCGAGGTCAGTTCGAACTCGGCGAGCGTCAGTGCGTCGAGCATCGGCTTCGCGCGCTCGTGCAACAGGCGTCCGGCCTCCGTCATGCGCAGGTGCCGCGTACTGCGCTCCAGCAGGCGCACGCCGAGCCTCGACTCCAGTTGCGCCACATGGCGGCTCACGTTGGAACCGGGTATCGACAGCACGCGCGCGGCGCCGGCAAAGCTGCCTTCGTCGACCACCGACACGAACACGCGCACCGCGTTCAGATCCAGCTTGCTGCGCATCATTATCCCGTTTCAGGTATCAAAGCTCGCCGTTTTTCACGGCTTATCCCGTTCGAGACCGTAATTTACGATCCGGATCCAGTCAAGGCGCGGCCGCCGACGCACGAACCCACGTCGACGCGAGCGCGCGCACGAACCTACGGGAGCATCAACATGGATATCGCCATTCTCGGCGCCGGCGTGGCCGGCATGAGCACCGCGCTCGCGCTTGGCCGGCAGGGGCACCGGATACGGCTGTACGAACGCAGGCCGTCCGAGACGACGATGGGCGCCGGCGTCGTGCTATGGCCGAATGCCGGCTTCGTGCTCGCGCAACTCGGCCTCCTGCCGGACATCGTCGAGGTCAGCGGCCACCTGCGCGCGATGCGGTGCATGGATCGGGACGGCACCCCGTTCAAGCGCTTCGAAATCGGCGAACTCGACCGCCACATGGGGTTTCCAACGCGCTCGATCCTGCGGCGCGACCTGCAGGCCGTGCTGGCGCGGCATGTCGCCGCGCACGACATCGAAGTCTGCTTCGGCCACTGCGCAACCGCGATCGACACCGGCACCGACGGCCGCGCGGTCGTTCGCTTCGATAACGGCATGGCAATCACCCCCGATCTCGTGATCGGCGCCGACGGCCGCATGAATTCCGTCGCGCGGCGCCATGTGGTCGGCGACGCCACGCCCGTCTATCAGGGATTCGTCAACTGGATCGGCGTGGCGCAGAGCGATGTACCGCTGGTCGACGAAGTGTCGATATTCGACTACTGGGGCCAGCGCGAGCGATTCGGCATCGTCGCCGTGGACCGGCATCGGATGTACTGGGCGGCGGCCCGGGCCGAGGCCGCAACCGACGATAACGACCACAACGACGACGGCGACGATGCGGCGCCCGATGATCCCGGCCCACTGCTGGAACGGCTCTTCGACGGCTGGCCGGCACCGATCGCGGACGTGATGCGCGCAACGCCGCCGGGCACCATCGCGAAGATCCGCGTACACGATCTCGATCCGGTCGATGTATGGCACCGCGGCAATGTGCTGCTGATCGGCGATGCCGCGCACGCGCCGCTCCCCACCTCCGGACAGGGCGCATGCCAGGCACTCGAGGACGCGTGGCATCTCGCCCGTTGCCTCGGCGAGCATGGAAAGGGCAACGGCAGCAACCTCGACGCTGCGCTCGCGTCGTTCACACTGCGACGCAGCCGGAAAACCGCGGCGATCACGCTACGCGCACGCGAGTTCGCTCATCGGTTATTCGGCAACGATACGCACGAAGCCGCCCGGCAGGCCGATCCGGTCGCCGAGATCGAAGCGCTCGCGAGCGCGTGGGGAGCGGGCCTGCCGATGCCATCACTTCGGGATCGATAGGCCTTGCCGATGGCGCGGCATGCCGGGAAGTCGTGTCGGTCGATGCCCGCACACGACTGCCCTAATCGTCCTGACTCAATCGTTCAGGTCTGGTAAAGCCGGGCTGCTTCCCGCATATGCCCGACCGTCATTGCGCACGCGCCTTGCCGACCTGCTCGACAGTGACCACGCCCTGCTTCGAGCCGAAGTGACTCAGCACGAAGTTCGCGACCGCCGCGACATCGGCGTCGCTGTATGCAGCACCGAAACCCGGCATCTGTTGCGTGCGGCCGTCGACGGTCAGGCTGGTGCCGTGCAGCAGCACCTGGATGAGTGCCGCGCCGGATGGGTCGTTGACCGCATGCGCGCCGACGAGCGACGCATATTCGCTCTGGCGACCGGCACCGTTCCACTGGTGACAGCCCGCGCAGTCGCCGGCAAAGAGCCGCTGGCCGCGTTCGAGCGCCTGCGGCAGCGACGCCGCGCCCGGCAGCACCGCGTTCGACGCACGCGCGGCGGACGGATCGAGTTCGATCTTGCCTGTCTGCCCGCCCGTGGCCGGACTCACGCTGCGCAGATAGACGACCATCGATGCGATGTCGTTCTGCGTCAGGTACTGCAGGCTATGCTCGACCACGTCCGCCATCGGGCCGGCAGCCGAGCTGCGTCCCGGCGCATGGCCGCGCGACAGGTACTGCGCAATCTGTTCGTCGGTCCACGAGCCGAGGCCGTATGCCTGATCGGAAGTCGTGTTGTAGGCCTTCCAGCCTTCGATGTCGGCACCCGACAGATAGTCGCGCGACTTCATCGCGAAGCCGACGTTGCGCGGCGTATGGCATTCGCCGCAATGGCCGAGCGCACCGGCCAGATAGGCGCCGCGATTCCACTCCACGCTCTGCTTTGGATCCGGTGCGAAGCGCTGTCCGCGGAAGAACACGGCGTTCCACGCGGCCAGGCCCCAGCGCTGGTTGAACGGGAACGACAGTTCGTTTTCGGGCGGCGCCCGACGAACCGGTTCGAGCGTCATCAGGTACTGCCGGATCGCCAGCACGTCGTCACGGCTCATTTCGGCATACGACGTATACGGCATCGCCGGATACAGATTTCCGTGCGAGCCCACGCCTTCGCGCACCGCGCGAACGAACGCGTCGGCCGACCAGTTGCCGATGCCGGTTGCCTTGTCCGGCGTGATGTTGGTGGAATACAGCTGCCCGAACGGCAGCTTGAACGGCCTGCCGCCGGCATAAGGCGTGCCGCCCACGGCCGTATGGCACGCGACGCAATCGGCGGCCTTCGCCAGATACTCGCCACGCGCGATGGTCGCAGGCAGGTCCGCCGGCGTGCCGGCGACCGGCGGTTGGGGTTCGGTGCCGGCGGGGGTCAGCCACGCGCGGCCGGCCACACCGGCCGCGACCACGACGACAGCCGCAACGGCATAGCCGATGACTCGACGAAATTTCACGATGGATGCTTCTCTTGAATTCGATAGGAACGCGAACGGTCAGGCCGGACGCAGCGTGTCACGCATCGGCAACGACCGGAACGTGGTGCCGGTTGCGGCCGTCAGCGCATTCGCGACGGCCGGCGCGGCCGGCGGCACGCCGGGCTCGCCGATACCGCTCGGCGGCTCCTGCGACGGCACGACGTGCACTTCGACGTGCGGCATGCCGCTCATGCGCAGTACCGGATAGTCGTTGAAGTTGCCTTGCTGCACACGCCCGTTCTCCAGCGTGATCTCGGCGCGCAGGAACGTGAGGCCGAAACCGATCCCGCCTTCCACCTGCGACGCGACCACGTCGGGATTCACGACGGTGCCGCAATCGACCGCGCAGACGATGCGATCGATCGTGAACGTGCCGTCCTGCAGCACCGTGACTTCCGCGACCTGCGCCACATACGTGCCGAACGCGAATTGCAGCGCGATCCCTCGTCCGCGCTTCGTGCCGGGTGCACCGGCACGCATCGGCGTCGACCAGCCGGCCTTCTGCGCGACCAGATCGAGTACCCCGCGATGTCGCGGCATCTTCGTGAGCAACGCACGGCGGAACGCGTACGGATCCTTGCCGGCCGCATGCGCGGCCTCGTCCATCAGCGTTTCGCCGACGAACGCCGCGTGCGTATGGCCGACCGAGCGCATCCATTGCGTCTTCACGGCGAACGTCTGGATGTGCTGCGTCACCTTGAAGTTCGGGATCTCGTACGGAATGTCGGCGGACCCTTCGACGAGCGTCGGATCGACGCCCGACGGAAGCGGCGCAAAGAAGCTCTGCCCCACCACGTCCTGGTTCCACGACACGAGGTTCCCTGCCTTGTCCACGGCGAGCCGGACCCGGTGCAGGGTCGCCGGCCGGTAGAAGCCGGCGCGCATGTCGTCCTCGCGCATCCACACGAGCTTGACCGGTGCGTCGATCCCTTGCGCACGCGCGGCGCGGGCGATTCGCGCGGCCTCGCACACGTAGTCGCCGACCGGGTTCGCGCGGCGGCCGAAGCTGCCACCCGCGTACAGCTGGTTGATCGTCACCTGCTCCGGCTTGAGGCCGACTTCCTTCGCGACGATGACCTGGTCGCCGGTATGCCACTGCTCGCCGTTCCAGATCTCGCAGCGATCCGCATGCAACCACACGACGCAATTCAGCGGCTCCATCGGCGCGTGCGACAGATACGGCTGCTCGTAGGTCGCGTCGATGAACTTGCCGCCGGACGGCGCTTCGCTCGCCACGTTGCCGCGCGTCACCGCGACCACGCCCGGCTTGTCGAGCGCGGCCCGGTACTGCTTCGAGATGTCGGCGGAACCGATCGCCAGCGCATGCGTATCGTCCCACGTAATTTTCAATGCATCGCGCCCCTGGCGCGCCACCCACGTATTGCGCGCCAGCACCGCGACACCGCCCTGCACGTTGTCGTCGCCCGGCACCTGGACAACCGCGACCACGCCGGGAATCGCCTTCGCCTTGCTCGCGTCGACGTGACGGACCTTGCCCCACAAGCGCGGCGGATGGGCGATCACCGCGACCAGCATGCCGGGCAGCTTCACGTCCTGCGTATAGATCGCCGAACCGTTGACCTTCGCGGGAATATCGACACGCCGCGTGTCGCGTTTGCCGATCAGCTTGAAGTCGGCCCGCTGCTTGACAACCACTTTCGACGGCACCGGCTCGCGCGCCGCATCGGCGGCGAACTGGCCGAAGCCCGCGCGGCGGCCCGATGCGGCATGAACGATCACGCCGTCCTCGATGCGCAGCGACGCCGGATCGACCTTCCACTTCCGTGCGGCGGCCGACAGCAGCATCGCGCGCGCGGTGGCGGCCGCTTCGCGCATCACCGTCCACGAGCCGGCCATCGCGGTACTGCCGCCCGTCGCCTGGATCATCCAGCCCATCTTCGCGAACATCGGGTTCACGTAGCGCGTCGCATCGGCCTGTGCCGCCACGACCCGCACCTTGTCGAGACCGACGTCGAGTTCGTCCGCCGCGAGCGTCGCGATGCCGGTGAACGTGCCCTGCCCCATTTCGAGGTACTCGGACACGACGCTGACCATGCCGTCGGCGCCGATGCGAATGAAGGCGTTCGGCTCGAACGACACGCCTGCGGTGGCCGGCGTGACCGATTTGGCGAGCGCGATCTCGCCGCTGAAACCGACCGCGAGCGTCAGCGCGGCCATGTTGCCGAGAAACCTGCGGCGCGAAGCCGATACGATGCCGTCTGCGGATTCCGGCGTGCCGGCCGATTGCCGGGAACGTGTGGACTGGCTCATGCCTTGAGGTTCTCCGCGGCTTTGTGGATCGCGACACGGATCCGCTGATAGGTCGCACAGCGACAGATGTTCCCGCTCATCGCGGCATCGATGTCGGCATCCGTCGGAGCAGGTTTCACGGTCAGCAGCGCGACCGCCGACATCACCTGCCCGGACTGGCAATAGCCGCACTGCGGCACCTGTTCGTCGATCCACGCCTTCTGCACGGCCTGGCCGACCTTCTTCTCGTGTGCGGCCTCGATCGTCGTGACGCTGCGGCCGGCGAGCGTACCGATCGGCGTTACGCACGCGCGCATCGGCTGGCCTTCGACATGAACCGTGCACGCGCCGCACAGCGCCATGCCGCAGCCGAATTTCGTTCCCGTCAGCCCGAGCTCGTCGCGCAGGTACCAGAGCAGCGGCATGTCGGGATCGCCAGCGAACTGATGCCGCTGACCGTTGATGGTGATATCTGTCATTCTGTCTGACCTATTCTGTGGGGAACCGGGTTCGACAGCCGGCCGCATCAGGCCGGACGACGCATCCGGCTGGTCGCAGGCATGCCGTCACGGCACGAACGCACTGGACGAACCCGCGACGCTTGCGCGCGCGATGCATCGATGCGAAAGCTCGCATCGCCGAACGCGTGGCAGAGGACGGGTGGAAACCGGAAAACTATAGTCGGCACGTGCCGCGCCGATAAGACTCGAAATTATGAGAATGTTGCCTATTCGTCCGAAAGTGAACGCGCCCCGGAAGGGGCCTGCATGGACGATACGGGCCGCGGCGGCCGGCTGACCGGCGCGTGGTCGAACGAAGTGTGAGCGCACGCGCAGAGCGGCGTGCGGCGTGCGATGCGCGTTCGCGCGACGCGCCGGCCGCGCATGCGGCCGGCGTGATGCCGGTCAGTCGATCACAAGAACCACCGATACTCCCGCGCCCCGATTTCGTTGCGGAAATCCAGCTCCTCCTGCCGCTTGTTCTCGCAATACACCATCACGAACTCGCTGCCGAGCCCGTCGCGCACGGCCGCATGATCTTGCATCTCCGCAACGGCCGACAGCATCTCCTTCGGAAAATCGATCCCGCTGCCGCGATCCTCGTTGAGCGGCGCGATCGGCTCGAGCTTCACGTCGAGCCCGTGCTCCATCCCGGTGAGAATCGCCGCGAGCACGAGGTAGGGGTTCGCGTCCGCACTCGCGAGCCGGTGCTCGATCCGCAGGTTGCGCGCATCCGATTCGGGAATCCGGATGCACGCATCGCGATCCTCGAAGCCCCAGCTCGCACGGCTCGCCGCATTCACCATCGATCCGTAACGCCGGAACGCGTTGTGATTCGGCGCGAACACGGGCATGCAGTGCGGCAGCAGCGCGAGGCATCCGGCCACCGCGTGCCGCAGCGGCCGCTGCCCGTCCGCCGCGAGCAGGTTGCGCCCTGCATCGTCGTAGAGGCTCACGTGCACGTGCATCCCGCTACCCGGCGCATGCAGGTACGGCTTGCCCATGAAGCTCGCGCGATAGCCGTGCTGCAACGCGACGCCGCGCGTGCTGCGGCAGAACATCGCCGACCAGTCGGCCGCGCGCAGCCCGTCGTCGCAATGGCCGAAGTTGATCTCGAACTGGCCCGGCCCCAGCTCGGCGGTGATCACGGTCGCGTCGACCCCCTGCTTGCACGCCACGTCGACCATCTCGTGCAGCACGTCGGAGAAGCGCGACAGCCGCTCGATATGCATGTTCGGCTGATCGTCGCGATCATCGGACAGGCGGTCGCGCGGATACTTCGGCATCCCCTCTTCGAGCTGCGCGTCGAACAGGTAGAACTCGAGCTCGAACGCGACGACCGGCCGGATGCCACGCCGCGCGAGCCGCTTCAGCACCCGCGCGAGCACCTCGCGCGGCTCGAACTCGACCGGCGCGTCGGTACCGTCCGTCGTGATCAGCATTTGGCCGAGCGGCTGCTTCTCCCAGGTCACGGGCTTCAGCGTGCCGGGGATCAATCGTCGTACGGCGTCCGGGTCGCCGTCGTTGAAACAGTAGTCGCCGATCTTGTAGAGCCCGCCCTGCGTGCCGAGCAGGATGCAGTTCTGCGGCAGCTTCAGCAGCGAGCCGGCCGCCACCTTCTCGAGCGCATCGATCGGGTAGCGCTTGCCGTAGAAATGTCCGGGCAGGTCGAGGCAGATCAGGTCGACATAACGAATCTCGGGGTGCGCCTGCCGGAATGCGCGGACTTCACCGACCAGCGCGGGAACGACGTCAGTCATGTCTCATCCTTTCCATGTCTTGTATGGCGGTGCCGCAGCGCGGCGAACCGGATTCACGCGGCACACTCGACAACGATCGCCGCATTTAAATCAGTACTGCAAACAGGCTGCGTGGCGCGGCGGCCTGCAACACCGCCCGCCCCGCCGACAACTCAGGTGAATACCCAGATCACGCGCGTCGGCGCGTCGGTCAGGTTGGCGTAACGGAACCGCTTGTGCGCCGGAAGCTGGAATGCGTCGTTCGGGCCAAGCGTGATGGGTGTATCGTCGCCGTCGATCCAGATCGTCAGCTCTCCTTCGAGCACGAAGCCGCCCTGTTCGTCGCTGTCGTCGACGGGCCGCTCGCCGCTGCTCGCGCCCGGCGCCAGGTGGCTTTCGAGGATCGAGAAGCGCGAGCGCATGTTCGGCGACACGAGGATGTCGGTAATGCCGGCCGCGTAATACACGGTGCGCCGCTCGTCGGGCCGTGTCACCCACGGCACGCTGCGCGGCTTGCTCAGGCTGTAGAAATAGGTGGTCGGCACGCCAAGCGCCTCGCCGATCGCGGTGAGATCCGCAACCGTCGGGCGCGACAGCCCGCGCTCGACCTGCGACAGAAAGCCGACCGAGCGGCCGATCCGTTCCGCGAGATCGTTGAGCGTGACCTTGCGATGCTTGCGCAGGTCGCGGATCAGGATCGCCAGGCTTTCTATCTCTTCCTGTTCATTCATGGTGAGTTCCGGTGCAGTCAAACGGTATCGCGCAAACGGTACCAGGCCTTGCCGATCGCTTCCAGCGGCGCGGCGAGCCGGTCGCCGCCGGGGAAGCGCGGGTTGCGGATGCGCTGGTACTGCGCGAGCAGGCGTTCGTCGCCGAGCACCGCGTCGGCCACCGCGCGCGCCCCCGCGAGCGTCGGCAGCACGCCGTGCCCCGAGAACCCCTGCAGCCAGAAACGCTGCCCGTGGCGGCCGATGTCCGGCGTGCGGCGCATGCTGATGTCGATATGGCCGCCCCACGCGTAGTCGAGCGGCACGCCGGCCAGTTGCGGGAACACGCGCTCGAGGTGCGGGCGCGTCGCCGCCGCGATATCGCCCGGAATGCCGCCGAGATACGTGCAGCCGCCGCCGAACAGCAGCCGGTTGTCGGGGCTCAGGCGGAAATAGTCGGGCACGAACTGGTTGTCGATCACGCAACTGTTCTGCGGCAGCAGCGAACGGGCGACGTCAGGCGCGAGCGGCGCGGTCGCGACCTGGTACGTGCCGACCGGCAGCAGCCGGCGCGCGAGGTCACGATCGAGCCGGTCGACATACGCGTTGCAGGCCAGCACGAGCACGTCCGCGCGCACTTCGCCGCGCGCCGTGCGGGCAACGTGGCCGCCCGCCGTCTCGCGGCAGTCGAGCACACGGCTCTGCTCGAAGATGCGGCCGCCCGTGCGCTCGATCGTCTGCGCGAGGCCGAGCGCGAGCTTCAGCGGATTCAGGTGGCCGGCCTCGGGATCGTGCAGCGCCGCGAGATAGCGTGTGCCGCCGATCCATTCAGGCATTTCCGCCTGGCCGATCACGCGCAGCCGGTCGTAGCCCCAGCGCTCGGCCGCTTCGTCGCGGGCCTGCGCGAGCATCGCGACGCGCCGCGGCCGCACCGCCGCCCACAGGCTGCCGGGCCGGTAGTCGATGTCGAAACCGTGCCGCGCCGGCAATTCGCGCACCTCGGCCGCGGCCCAGCGCATGCTGTCCCACAGCAGGCGCGCGCCATCGCGGCCGAGCGAATCCTCGAGCGGCTGCATGTCGCACGACCAGCCGAGCAGCGCCTGCCCGCCGTTGCGGCCCGACGCGGCCCATGCGACGCGGCTCGCTTCGAGCACGACGACGCGCTTGCCCGCAAGCGCCAGGCGCAGCGCCGTATGCAGCCCGCTGAAACCCGCGCCGACGACGAGCACGTCGGCGTCGATGCGTTCGTCCAGTTCCGGACGACGCGGGATCGGCGCCGGATAAGTGCCGGCGTAGTAGCTTGCGACGTGACGGTCGGACTGCACGAACATGCGGGCTCCCGTGAAATTTATGCCGATAAATTTCATGAAAAATTAGCACGTCAATTTCACGGGAGCAAGCTGGAAATGTTTTCCCCGATCGTCGGGACAGGACAGCAAGATCGGGCACCCTAATTGTCCGATCATTTCCGTTCCGAATTTCATCGTCGCGCGCCCCGATGCAACGCAAGTGCGCCCGGCAACCGTCCGACGTGTCGACGACAACGACACGGGCATCCTGGCGTCCCGGCATCCGGCGCGAACGTATTGCCGCTCACGACACACTGACCCCACCGCGACGGGATATTCGTCACCGCATTCTCTCCGCGCGGGCTTTCGCTACGCGATCGGTACGGTTGCCGCCCTCGTGCGCAACTGGAATGCCGACCCGCTTCCAGTCACGAGAACCGACATCGTTCGAACCTCGGCTTTTTAAAATAATCTGCAGTGCGAATTCAATCGAATCCACCCGCTTGAAAGATGGACCGACAACCCGGCACCGCCTCGCCGTCACGATCGACGCGCGGCAGCACCGTCACCGGCCGGCGCGCCATCGTTTCCCGTCGTCGAAGCGCTCCGACTCTCGCAGCGATCCTTCGCGACGATGCGTGCATCCGGCATCACGACCTCGCTCGACAAGCGTGCGCCACCGTTCGTCACATCGCTCGTTTCGCCCGGATCATCCACTGATGCGCGTCGCGTCGGAGTGCAATATCTGACAGTTTCTCGGCCGGGGGCTTTTCATTAGATTGGCGACACGATCCATGCAAAGTCTCGCTCCCCGACATGACAATCACTGCCAGCGAAGCACAGCACACGACGACCGCCACGTTCCGCGACATCGCCGAACGCCATGCGCAGTCCGCCCCTTCCGGCTCATTCCATCGCGATGCATGGGATGCATTGTCCGAGGCGGGACTGTGGCGCCTGCCGGTACCGCGTGAACTCGGCGGTACGGGAGGTACGTGGCGCGACTTCATCGACGCGTTCGAGTCGATCGCCGCGGCGCTGCGCTCCGTCGGCTTCGCGATGGCGCTCGCCAACCAGGCGACGCTGATTCGCGCGATCGTCGCGTACGGTTCCGACGCGCAGCGCGCACGGCATCTGCCACCGCTGCTGTCCGGCGCCATCGGCGCCACGGCGATCTCGGAGAAAGGCACCGGCACCGAAGTGCGCGCGCTCGAAACGGGCCTCGTGCGGGACGGCGACCACTACCGGCTCGACGGCCACAAATACAACATCAGCCACGCGCCCGAAGCGCGCCTGATGATGATCGTGGCGACCCTTACCGGCGACGGCAAGCCGGCCACCGCGCTGGTGCTGATCGATCCCGAACGCGCAGGCGTGCAGCGCAGCGCGCCGCAGGCAACGCTCGGCGTCACGGACTTGCCGATCGGAGACATCGCGTTGTCCGGCGTACGCGTCGAGGCCGACGAGTTGCTCGGCGCGCCCGGCGACGGACTACGCCTGCTGATGGACATCGCGTCGATGAATCGCGCGCTGTTCGGCCTGTTGTGCGCGAACGTCACCCAGCCGTTCCTCGCCGACGCACTCGCACACACCGGCGCCCGCAAGACGCTCGGCGTCGCGCTGGACAGCCATCAGCACGTGCAGCGCCGGCTGGTCGACGTGCAGGTCGGCATCGAACGTACCCGCTGGACGGCGCGCGCCGCGCTCGACCTGCTCGTCGAGCAGCGTCCCGAAGCCCTCGCGAACTGTTCGATCGCGAAGCTCGCAGGCGCGCGCGATCTCGCGCAGGCCGCGCTGCACCTGCTTGCGATTCACGGCAGCGACGGCTACCGGCACGGCCCGCTCGCCACCTTCGTCGCCGACGCGCTCGCAATGGGATCAGCCGGCGGCACCGAGGAAATGCATTACCGGAACATCTTCAGCCAGATGCAACGACGCGCGGCCGCCACGGCGCGCGCGGCGTGACCGCTCACCTTTCACCACCACTTCAGGAGTTTCTCTTGACTATCCAGACTGGCCTGCGCGCCCGCGCCACCCACCGCGTCGACACGATTTCGCTCGCCGATCAATGGGGAGGCGAAGCGCACGCGCTCGCGAGCCCGATCATGATCATCTTCATCGAGCAGACCTGCATGCAGGCGACCGACCATCTGCTGCCGGACGGGCAGATGACGGTGGGCTACAACTTCGAGATCAAGCATCTCGCACCGACGCCGCCGGAATGGGAAGTGACGGTCGACGCCGAACTGATCGAGGTCGACGGCCGCATGATGACGTACCGGGTCGAAGTGCGCGACGCAGTGGGCGTGGTCGGCGAAGGCGTGCATACGCGCTGCGCGGTCAGCCGCGACGGCTTCCACCGCCGCCTGGGCGAGCGGCGCGACAGCGCGGCGCTCGCGCGCTAACGAGCCGGAGCCCGACCATGATTCCGCTTCCGCTGCAGGGTCTCCGGCTGCCGGTGATTGCGTCTCCGATGCTGATCGCGAGCTATCCCGAGATGGTGCTCGCCCAGTGCAAGAGCGGGATCGTCGGCGCATTTCCCGCGCTCAACGCGCGGCTCAGCGCGCAGCTCGGCGACTGGATCGACACGATCGACGGCACGCTGCGTGCGTACCGGGACGCCCATCCCGATGCGCCGGTCGGCCCGTACGCGGTCAACCACATCTGCCATCCGTCGAATCCGCGCGTCGAACAGGACCTGCTCATCTGCATCGAGCGGCGTGTGCCGCTGATGATCACGAGCCTGCGCGCACCGTCGCGCGACATCGTCGACGCGATCCACGCCTACGGCGGAATCGTGCTGCACGACGTCACGACGGTGCGGCATGCGCAGAAGGCGCTGGAAGCCGGCGTCGACGGCCTCGTTCTCGTCGCGGCGGGTGCGGGCGGCCACGCCGGCACGCTGTCGCCGTTCGCGCTGGTCACGGAAGTACGACGCTTCTACGACGGCTTCATCGCACTGTCCGGCGCGATCGCGACAGGCGATGCGATCGCCGCCGCGCGCGCGCTCGGCGCCGACTTCGCGTACATCGGGACGCGCTTCCTGGCGTCGCACGAAGCAAACGTGGTGCAGCGATACAAGGACACGATCGTCGAAGCCAGCGCGGCCGACATCATCTATACCGACGCGTTCACCGGCGTCCACGGCAACTACCTGCGCCAGAGCATCGAGGCGGCCGGGCTCGACGCGCGCCGGCTCGCGCGGGTCGACGGCGCGCAGCTCGATTTCTCGCCGGAAGGCGGCGCGAAGCAGTGGCGCGACATCTGGGGGGCCGGCCAGGGCGTCGGCGCGATGGACGCGGTACTCAGCGTCGCCGAGATCGTCGAACGGCTCGAGGCCGAATACGCGCGCGCCGTCGCGCGCATGCAGCCGGTGGCGGCCGGGCACGTCGCCGCACACCGGCCGGCCGTTTCCTCGACTTCACGGATCGAAACGCCATGACGCCGTCCGAACTTGCCGCCCCGTCGTCCGTCGACGATGCGATCGCGCGCCGCCGCGCGCAGATCGACGTGATCGACGACGAGCTTCTCGCGCTGATCGGCCAGCGCATCGCACACGCAACCGAGATCGGTCACCTCAAGCGGCACGCGGGGCTCGCGGTGCAGCAGCCCGCCCGCGAAGCGTCGATCGTCGCCGAGCTGTGCACGCGCGCGCCGTGGGGGCTGCGCGACCGTGACCTGAAGGCCATCTGGCAAACGCTGTTCCGCGCGAGCCGTGACGCGCAATCGCTGCCGTCCGTCGCGTTTCTCGGCCCGTCGGGCACCTACACCGAAGCCGCGATGCTGCGGCACTTCGGCGAGTTCGCCCGCGGGCAGGCGCACGAGACGATCGACGCGGTATTTGAAGCGCTCGCGCACGGCGACGCGGAATGCGCGGTCGTGCCGGTCGAGAATTCTTCCGAAGGCAGCGTGACCCGCACGCTCGACCTGCTGATCGGGCAAGCGGCGCCCGTCACGGGCGAGATCGAACTGCCGGTCGCGCACTGCCTGCTGAGCGCCAGCGGATCGCTCGCCGGCGTCGACAGCGTGGTCGGCCATCCGCAGGCGCTCGCACAATGCCGCGTGTGGCTCGACACGCATGCGCCCGGCCTGCGCCGCATCCCCGTTTCAAGCAACGCGGTGGCCGCGCGCGAGGCCTCGCACCTGTACGACTGCGCGGCGATCGCCGGCGAACCGGCGGCCGCGCTTTACGGACTGCGAATCGTATCCCGGGCGATCCAGGATCATCCGGACAACCGCACGCGCTTCGTGATCGTCGGCGGGCAGACGCCCGCCCCGACCGGCCATGACCGCACGAGCATCGTGCTGCGGCCGACCGATGCGCCCGACGCGCTCGCGCGCATATTCGATGCGCTCGCCCACCACCGCGCACCGCTGCTGTGGGTCGACGTGCGTCCG
This sequence comes from Burkholderia lata, assembly GCF_902499335.1. Lineage (GTDB taxonomy): Bacteria > Pseudomonadota > Gammaproteobacteria > Burkholderiales > Burkholderiaceae > Burkholderia > Burkholderia lata_B. The sequence goes on from NZ_CABVQK010000004.1 coordinate 241,389, forward strand.
GCACGGGGGGCCGGCCATGCGTATCGGTACTGCATCGATTTCGGCGGGCACCCGCTCGATCCGAACGTGCGCGCGGCGCTCGACGAAGTCGCGCTCGCCGCCGCCGAGCTGCGCGTCCTCGGCGCGTATCCGCGTGCCGCGAGCGGTACGGGCGCACACGCCGACGGCACGGCCGCGCAATGACGACGGCACCCGCTTCGTCCCGCGTCGCCGCCCGGCTGCTCGCGATTCGCGACGGTCGCGACGATCGCCTGCTCGTGCTGTGCGGCATCGCGTCGGCGGGATGCCTGCCGCTCTTCGCCGGACGATGGCTGCGCGCACTGCGCGCCGAATACGACGACGAACTGGAGTTGCTGCCGATCGTGCGCGGCATGCCGGACGCCGCCGACACCGCGTGCCTGTTGCGGCGCTGCGCGCGCCTCCAGCTTCCGGCGGTCGCGATCGGCGACACCGCGGCAACCGCGTACGGCCGCTGGCGCGCCTGCCTGCCCGCGGCGCCGCTGACCTGGCGGGTGCTCGAAACGGCAGCGGCACGGCCCGCAGCGCCGCTGCCAGGCGGCCTGCTGGCGCGCTGGCCCGCACGCCCGGCCGAGCCGGTCGACTGGCCGCGCTCGCGCCGCGTCGTCGCCGATTTCGGCGCCGCGTCACCGGCGCTTGGCGCCCGGATCGGCGCGCTCACCGACGCCCTGTACGACGGCTCGCTCGTCATCGCCGGCATTGCGCTGGACACCGCCCCTGGCGCGCCTCACACCTTCATCACCGATGCACTGGACCCGCTCGCCAACTACGTCCGGATGCAGCGGATCGCCGCCGTGACACGCCGCGCCCCGTCGCTGCGGAGCCGCCTGTGAGCCCGCGCTCGCAGGCCGGCCCGACGCGCATCGCGCTCGTCGGGATGCCCGGCGCCGGCAAGACGACCCTCGGCAGCGCACTGGCCAGCGCGCTCGGGTTGCCGTTCGTCGACGCCGACCGCGAACTCGAACGCCGCTTCGGCGCCCCGGTCGCAGCGCAATTCCATGCGGGCGACTTCCGCGCACGTGAAGCCGACGTCATCGATGCGCTGACGCGCGGGCCGGCGCTCGTGCTCGCGACCGGCGGCGGCGCCGTGCTGCGCGACGAGACGCGCACCCGGCTCGGCCAGCGCTGTTTCGTGATCCATCTTGCGAGCGATCTCGACACCCTGTGGCATCGCACGCGCGACGACGCATCCCGCCCGCTGCTGAACGTCGCCAATCCGCGCGCGGCGCTCGCCGCGCTGCACGACGCGCGCGAATCGCTGTACCGCGCATGCGCGCACTGCCGCATCGACACCTCGGGCCAGTCCGTCGCCCAAACGCTCGCGGCAGCGCTCGACGCGCTTGCCATGGCGTAACCCGCGTACCCCGATCTGCCCCCCTTTCAGCTGTTTCAACGACGCCGGCCGGTTCGGCCGACTGCTATTTCTACCAGTTGCCGAGCGTCAAATAATATCTAAAGATATATTTTTAGATATATATCGTTCGCCATCGCGCACAGGAAACCGACCATGCCCTTCCTCATCGACCGAGCGCGCGGCTCCCGCCGCCTGGTTCCCGCGCTCGCCGCGCTCGCGATCGCCGGCTGCGCGCCGTTCGGCTCGCAACGCCCGGCGGCGCGGATGACGCCCGTCGAGCAACTCGATGCAGGCGCCGCGATCCACGCCGCCGGCGCTGGCTCGCCGACGATCGCCGAACGCTGGTGGACGGCGTTCGGCGATACGCAGCTGGATCGCCTCGTCGACGATGCACTGGCCGGCGCACCGACGCTGCAGGCGCAGCGCGAACGTGTCGCGCAGGCGCTCGCCGACGCCGACGTCGAAAACGCCGCGCTGCTGCCGCAACTCGGCGCGACGGTGAGCGCGGTGCCGACGCGCCTGCCCGGCAGCTACCGGACGCCACCGCCCGCGGCCGGCCACTGGCAGGTCGACGCGCAGGCGCTCCTCGGCGCATCGTGGAATCTCGACATCGCCGGCCGGCAGCACGCGCTGGCGCGCGCCGCGGCGCTGCGCGCGGACCAGCAGCGCGCGCTCGAGCACGCGGCCACCGTGTCGCTGCAGGCGGCGATCGTCGAAACCTATCTGCAGCTCGTGCTCGAACAGCAACTCCTCGCGATCTCGCGCGATACGCTGCAGCAACACAGCTATCTGCTCCGCCTCACGTCGCAACGCGCCGACGCCGGGCTCGACATGCAGGTCGCCGTGCTCCGGGCAAGCGAACCCATTCCGCACGCGCAGGCCGACATCAACACGCATGCGGCCGCATCGGCCCGTCTGCGCCACCGGCTCGCCGCGCTCGTCGGCCGGGGGCCCGGCTACGCCGACGCGCTGACGCCCGCCGCGCCGCCCGCGGCCGAGCTGCCGATGCCGGCCGTCCTGCCCGCGGCGCTGATCGGCCGCCGGCCGGACGTGCTGGCGGCGCGCTACCAGGTCGAAGCCGAAGCGGCGAACATCGACGCGGCGCGCGCCGCGTTCTATCCGGACGTCAACCTGATGGCCTTCGCCGGCGTGCAGAGCTTCGGCTTCCGCGCGCTGTTCCACGGCAACAGCGGCACGTTCGGCGCGGGCCCCGCGATCACGCTGCCGATATTCGAGGGTGGCCGGCTGCGTGCCGGCCTGCGCGCGCAAACCGCCGCCTACAACGCCGCCGTCGCGGTGTACGACGACACCGTCGTCAACGCGCTGGCACAGGTCAGCGACACCCTCGTCCAGATCGACACGCTCCGCCGGCAGCGCGCGCTTCAGCGCGAGGCGCTGTCGCGCGCGCAACAGACCTACACCGTCGAAACGCAGCGCTACCGGAAAGGCATTTCCGGCTACCTCGACGTCCTGCTCGCCGAAGGCCGGCTGCTCGAGGATCGCGCATCGGTCGCCCGTGCGGACGCGTCGTTCGCGATCGAGCACGCCCGCCTGATCGCCGCGCTCGGCGGCACCACTTCCACTGGAGTCACGCAATGAACCGTCCCGAATCCCCCGCCGCCGAGCCCTCGCTGCAACGCGCACGCCGGCGCTACTTCCGCTGGTTCTTCATCGCACTCGCCGGCGCCGCCGGCATCGGCGTCGCCGCGTGGGCCACCACGCGCGGGACCGAGACGACCGACGATGCGTACGTATCCGGCGACGTCGTGCAGATCTCGCCGCAGATCGGCGGCACCGTCGACGCCGTGCGCGTGCAGAACGCCGACTGGGTCGGTCCGGGCGACCTGCTCTTCAGCGTCGACAAGACCGATGCGCGGCTCGCGCTGGACGAAGCGGTCGCCCAGCTCGCCCACGCGGTGCGCGAATACCGTACCGCGCATGCGGACGCGGCGCGCGAGGAAGCGCAGATCCGGCTGCGTCGTGCCGAATTGTCCAAGGCGAATGACGATCTGCAGCGCCGGCAGAGCCTCGCGCAGGACGGCGGCGTGTCGCGCGAGGATCTTCGCCATGCGCGGGATGCGATGGACGGCGCGTCGGCCGCGCTGAACGCGCAGCAGGCCGCCTACGACGCGACGCTCGCGCACACCGACGGCACGTCGATCGACACGAACCCGCTCGTGCGCGCGGCGGCGTCCCGGGTCCGCAGCGCGGCGCTTGCGCTGCGCCGCACCGAAATACGCGCGCCGCTCGGCGGGCTCGTCACGCGCCGGGTCGTGCAGGTCGGCCAGCACGTGTCGCCGGGCACGCCGTCGATGGCGCTCGTGCCGCTCGATCACGTGTGGGTCGAGGCCAACTTCAAGGAATCGCAGCTGCGCGGCATGCGCGCCGGGCAGCCGGTCGAGCTGTTCTCGGATCTGTACGGCAGCGACGTGGTGTTCCACGGGCGCGTCGTCGGGCTCGAAGCCGGCACGGGCGCCGCGTTCGCGGCCGTGCCGGCACAGAACGCGACCGGCAACTGGATCAAGGTCGTCCAGCGCGTGCCGGTCCGGATCGCGCTCGACCCCGCCGAGCTGCGCGCGCACCCGCTGCGCATCGGCCTGTCGATGACGGCATCGGTGCCGGTCGAACACGGCCGCGGCACCGCATCGGCATCGCCGATCGCCCGCTCGCCCGAGGTGCGCAGGTCGGTCGACGCCACGTCGATCTACCGTGACGACGACGAAGCGGGAAATACGCTCGTCGCCGAGACGATTCGCGCGAACAGCGGCGCGCACCCGCTCGCACCGGGAGCCTGACGATGCGCTTTTTCGCCCGGAACGCGGCGCCGAAACTGCCGCTGGAGCCGCTCGCCGGCATGCCGCTGGCGCTCGTCGCGATCGCGGTCAGCGTCGCGAACTTCATGCAGACGCTCGACCTGACGATCGCGAACGTCGCCGTCCCGACCATCGCGGGCGATCTCGGCGTCGCGCCCGACATGGGCACCTGGATGCTGACCTCGTTCGCGACGCCGCTCGCGATCACGCTGCCGCTCACCGGCTGGCTCACGCAGCGCTTCGGCCAGGTGCGGTTGTTCCGCCTGTCGGTACTGCTCTTCGTGCTCACGTCGGTCCTGTGCGGGATGGCGCCGAACTTCGAGTCGCTGCTGCTGTTTCGCGCGCTTCAGGGCGCCGCGTCGGGCCCGATCACCGCGCTGTCCCAGGCGCTGCTGATGGCGGTGTTCCCGTCGACGCGCCGCCACGTCGCGCTGGCCGTGTGGCAGACCACGACGTTCGTCGCACCGGTGCTCGGACCGATCGCCGGCGGCTGGATCACCGACAACCTGAGCTGGCCGTACATCTTCTACGTGAACATACCGCCGGGCCTGCTCGTGCTGGGTGTACTCGCGCGGCTGCTGGCGGGACGCGACAACGCGACGCGGCGCCTGCCGGTCGACGTCGTCGGGCTGCTGCTGCTCACCGCCGCGTTCGGTTCGTTCCAGCTGCTGCTCGATCGCGGACAGAACCTCGACTGGTTTGCCTCCGGCGAAATTCGCGGGCTGGCGGTCGTGGCGGTCGTGTCGTTCATCGCGCTGATCATCTGGGAGCTGACCGACGACCATCCGATCGTCGACCTGCGGCTGTTCGCGGACCGCAACTTCTCGACGAGCACGCTCGCGATCACGGTCGGCTTCGGGCTCTACTTCGGTGCGCTGGTGCTCGTGCCGCTGTGGTTGCAGACCCAGCAGGGCTACACGGCCACCTGGGCCGGCATCGCCACCGCGCCGCTCGGCGTCGCGGGGATCGTGATCGCACCGCTGCTCGGCCGCTTCCAGGGCCGCACCGACCCGCGCCTGCTCGCGACCGTCGCACTCGTCGGCTGGGGCGCCGCATCGTTTTGGCGCATGCATTTCAACACCGACGTGACCCTCGGCGACATCGCCGCCAATTCGCTGCTGATGGGCGCCGCCACCGCGTTCTTCATCACGCCGCTCGTGTCGCTTTCGCTCGCCGGGCTGCCCCGCGAGCGGCTGCCCGCGGCATCCGGGCTGCAGAACGCGCTGCGACGGATCGGCACCAGCGTCGCGACCTCGGTCGCGCCGACTTACTTCGAGCGCCGCTCCCGCGTGCACAACACCTATCTCGTCGACCACATCACACCGTACGATTTCGCGTCCGGCGACTGGTTCGCGCGGCTCGATCACGCGGGACTGTCGCCGTCCGGTGCGCTTGCATCGGTCGCACATTCGATCGACGTCGAAGCGCACATGCTCGCGCTGAACGACTTTTCGTTCGGCTGCCTGCTGCTGTTCGGCGCGACACTGCTGACGGTCTGGTCGATCCGCTACCGCCACGCGTGATGCACGCGCCACGGCCGGCGGCCGTGGCGCGCACCTTCTGCGATACGTACGGCTCCGGCGACTTCGACTTCGACTTCGACTTCGACTTCGACTTCGACTTCGACTTCGACTTCGACTTCGACTTCGACTTCGACTTCGGCTTCGACTTCGACTTCGACTTCGGCTTCGGCTTCGGCTTCGACTTCGGTGCACGCGCGCCGCAACCGCAGCGACGTTCGATCACGACAGCGCATTGACACACCTCCCGCACCGTCAAGCGTGCCCTCACATGCGCAACCTCTGCGTACACCGGGCAACGGCATGGGCGAAACCGCGCGGGGGGAAAATCCGAAACCCGCCACACCCGGCTGAAGCGACCGACCGGGTAGCCGGCCCGCCGGTAAGCAGCGCGGGTATCCGCCGAATCGAATCGCATCGCATCGCCATCACCGACGAACCGAAACCGCCCGCCCCGCCCGACTGCACCCCTGAACGAAAAAAGGGGCTCCACGCCGGACGACCCGGCGCGGAGCCCCTCGACCTTCACCGCTTAACGCGGATCGCTGGCGACCGGCACGTATCCTTCGGCGAGGATACCGGTCGTCCGGGCGGCCGGCTCGCGCAGCAGCTTCGCCGCCTGATAGCCCTCGGACCGATACCACGCGCGGGCGCGCTCCGCCGACTCGAATTCGAGCACGACGACGCGCTTCGGCGACCATTCTCCTTCCAGCGTTTCGACTTCGACGCCGCGCACCAGGAAGCGTCCGCCGTACTCGGCCACCGTCGGCGCGCCGAGCCGGCGGTACGCCTGGTATGCCTCGACGTCGTGAATGTCGATATCGAACACCACGTATGCGCTCATGACTGCGCCTCCGCCGGCGCCGCCGCATCGGCCGCCGCAAGCTGCACGAACACGCGGCCGTTCTCGATCTTCACCGGATAGGTACGCACGCACGTCGTCAGCGGCGCGCACAGCGCAATGCCGGTCCGCACGCTGAAGCGCCCCTGATGCAGCGGGCACTCGATCTCGTCGTCGAGCAGGAAACCGTCGCTCAGCCGCGCGTCGCCGTGCGTGCACTGGTTCTCGGTCGCGAAGATCTCGTCGCCGACCGCATACAGCGCGATGTCGCGGCCGCCCACCCAGACGCCGAGCAATCCGTCGGTCCGCACCGCTTCCGGCGCGACCGCGTCGATCCAATTCGTAGTCACTTTCGGCACCTCGCTCAAACCGGGAAAATCAGCGAGTTCGGAATCATCTCGCTGTCGTAGACGCAGATGCGCGACTCGAAACGCAGCCCCTGCGGCGTACGCACGATGCGGTCCAGGTAGCGCCCGGTGTTGTAGACGTCGCTCATCTGCTCGGTCTTCGTGCGCAGCACCGCGTAGTTCGTCTCCGCCTCGATCACCGTGTCGTCGAGATACGTGACGAGCGGCAGCCCGATCACGTGGCGCTGATAGTACGGATCGAAGAACAGCGTCTCCTTGATCCCGTAGACGCGATCCTTCAGCATGCCCTTGCTCTCGAAGTCCATCACCGCGAGCGGCAGGTTGCGCTCGTGGTTCTCGCGCGGCACTACCGTGTACCGGCATTGCTCGACGAAGAATTCCGGCCACGCGTCCCAGTCGCCGCTGTCGAGCACGGCCGCATACCGCGCATTGAGCTGGACGAGCGCATAGAAATCCTCGAAGCTCGCGCTGCCCAGGTGCGGCTCGGCGGCCGGCCGGCCCGTTCGTGTCGTGATCGTGCTCATTCAGGCCTCCATCACTTGGCGCCAGTACTGGTACATGCCGCGCACCAGCGTTTCACTGACCATATGGTCGGTTTGCTCGTCGATCTGCCGGCCGCCGAGTTCGTTGTAGACGTTGCCGTGCTGGATCTGCTCGAAGCTCTGCTGCACGCATTCGATGACCTCGCCATCGTCCGCCGACACGAAACCGGCCGGCCCGAACAGATTGGCCTGGCGCAGACGGCGCCGCGTCATCTCTTCGGTGTCGGTCTCGAAGCCGAAATGCGTCCATACGTAGTCGAACACGCCCGGGCTGATCGGCCGGATGCGCCGCGTCGACAGCGCATTGACCTGCTGCTGGATGATGACGCTCGGCATCAGCGTGAGCATCACGACGGTCGGATCGCCCCACCACGGTTCGTGCACGACATCGAGGAAGCGGTCGTCGTTCAGCGTCATGCGCTCCTTGAAGCTCGTCACGTTGTGGGTCACCTCGCCGCCGCCGCCGCCGCTGCGGATCGACACCATCGCACCGTGCCGGTGATGCTCGTCGGTCACGAGCTTCGCGGGATTGTCCGCGCGCCACAGGCCGAAATTGACGAACCAGGTATGCAGCAGCCCCGCGTGATACGGATCCTTGATGTTCTCGACCATCAGTTTCCAATTGCTCGGCACGCGCTGCCGCGTGTAGCCGAGCACGGTCAGCTTCGGGCCATGGAACAGGCGATCGTAGTAAGGCAGGATGCGCGGCCCGAGGAAATCCTCGAACGATTCGACATTCTCGTCGAACGACGCGAACACCGCGCCGCCGCGCGTCGACACGCGCAGGCGCCGCAACGCGTGCTTGCCCGGATCGAAATCCGCCGGCATGCCGCCGTTGATCGTGCCGCCCTGACGCACGCCGCGCCGGAACGGCACGCCGATCAGGTTGCCCTTCAGGTCGTAGTTCCACTGGTGATACGGGCAGTGGAAATCCTTTGCTTTCCCCGAGCGTTCCCGGCAAAACTGCATGCCGCGGTGCGCGCACGCATTTTCGAAGACGACGACTTCACCGTCCTCCGTGCGCGTCATCACGACGGAACGCTCGCCGACTTCCGTGCGCTGGAAATCGCCGGGAGACGGCACTTCGGCTTCGAGGCCGATGTAGCACCAGTGATTCGCGTAGAACAGGCGCTCGAGTTCGCGCTGATACAGCGCTTCACTCGTGTACGCCTCGTACGGCGTGCGGCTGGCGCCGTCGCCTTTCCAGTCGAGCGCGCGGGCGATGTCGATGGGTGAGTTCAAGAGAGCTCCTTTCAGTAAGAAACGGCCTGCATCGCGACGGCGGCGCCGTGCGCGATGAAGCCGGCTGGCGAACGCCGCCGCGCAACCACCGCGGCAGCCAACTGCTCGACGAGTTCGGCCGTGTGATCCCAGCCGAGACATGCGTCGGTAATGCTTTGGCCGAACACCGGCGGCGTGCCCGGCACCACGTCCTGCCGCCCCTCGACGAGGAACGACTCGATCATCACGCCCACGATGGCGCGCTCGCCGCGATGCAGTTGCGCGGCGAGATTGCCGCAGACATCGATCTGCGCGCGCGTCTGCTTGCCGCTGTTGCCATGGCTCGCGTCGATCACGACATACGGGGGGAGATGCGCGTCGCGCAGCGCGGCGCAGGCTGCCGCCACGCTCACGGCGTCGTAGTTCGGGGTCTTGCCGCCGCGCAGGACGACATGCGTGTCGGGATTGCCGGGCGTGGTCGCGATTTCCACGCCGCCGGACACCGACGGCCTCAGGTAGCAGTGCGAAACGCGCGACGCGCGGATCGCATCGATCGCGACCTTCACGTTGCCGTCGGTGCCGTTCTTGAAACCGACCGGCAGGTCGAGCCCCGATGCCGCCTGGCGATGGATCTGCGATTCGGTCGTCCGGGCGCCGATCGCGCCCCAGGATACGAGGTCGTCGAGATACGGCGCGGTCATCGGATCGAGAAACTCCGTCGCGGCCGGCAGGCCCAGCGCATTGATGCCCAGCAGCACCTTGCGCGCAACGCGCAGGCCGTCCTCGATCCGGAAACTGCCGTCGAGATACGGATCGTTCAACAGCCCTTTCCAGCCGACCGTGGTGCGCGGCTTTTCGAAATAGACGCGCATCACGATCTCGAGCACATCGGCGTACCGCTCGCGCAGCGGCGCGAGCCGGCGCGCGAACGCCAGCGCGGCCTCTGCGTCATGGATCGAACACGGGCCGACGATCAGCGCAAGCCGATCGTCCTCGCCCGCGATGATCTGGGCCAATGCACGCCGCGCATCGCTGATCGAGCGTGCCAGGCCGGGATCGCATGGCAACTCGGCGCGCAATCGCTGCGCACTGATCACCGCCACACCTTGCGTCAACGCTGCCTCAACGGATTTTTCCATTTATCACTCCACTCTCGCTGATCGGATGCCGATTTACGAAGCAATTAGAGCGCGGTCAAATCCGGGGTGATACTGTCATTTATCTCAGAAGCATTCCGCATAGTGAATATCTGTGATTTCCGACAGTATTCCAATATACGGATCGCGTCTAACTTAACTCCTGAACAAACACGTTCTCACCTGCTGTTCTGCCAAGGAGCCTCGCAATGACAAGAAAATATTTCGAAACCCGAATCGACGTGAAATATCGGGAAACGGACGCACTGGGCCATGTGAGCAGCCCGGTCTATTACGATTATCTGCAGCATGCATACCTGACCTACATGCACGATCTGCTCGAACTGCCCTATTCGGAAAAGCTGCCGCACATCATGGTCAAGACGTCGTGCGAGTATCTGAAACCCGCGCAGTACGGCGATACGATCACGGTTCGCAGCAGCGTCACGCGCTTCGGCTCGAAGAGCTTCGAACTGGAATACCTGATGGTGCGCGACGCACAGGCGGCGAACGAGGATTCGGACGACGATCAGGCGGTGGTTGCGCGGGCCGTGTCCACGCACGTGATGTTCGACTACGGCAGCAAGACCACCGTGCCGGTGCCGGAAGAGTTCAGGACGCGCGTGCTGTCGTTCCAGGGCGCAATCTGATGTCGCAACCGGGGCGCACGCCCCGGTGCCGTTCATGCAAACACGATCAGGCCCATCAGCACGGCCTTCACAACCGCATTGGTCTTGTTGGATGCGTTGAGCTTCGCAATCGACCTCGAGATATGGAAATTGATCGTCCGCTCGGTCAAGCCGAGAATGATGCCGATCTCATACGCGGTCTTCCCCTCCGCCGCCCATCGCAATACCTCGCATTCGCGCATACTCAGTGTGACATCATCGGGAGTCGCGATATTCGCCGCACAATGAACCATTCGTTTCTCCATCCATAATAAGACGCCAATATTTCAGATTCACGATTTCCAATGTTCACCTCAATTCACATACCCCTCGGATTGGATATTTATTATTTAAAGGCGTCACGAATGTTCGGCGAATTCAAAAGCAACAAATGTCCTACCTATTATCTCCGGTGTTGTCCAAACGGAATCGAGCATACCGAATCGATTTACGCTTCGGAAGATGCATGAAACGCAATATATCAATGACGTTGACGCACGCCACAAGACTTGCATGACGCGTCACGTCGAAGCATCCACATAACTAGCGGGCGTTCGCCTCGGCAACGCGCGGCGCACAGATATTGCGCACGCAATCACGCAGCCATCGATGCGCGGGGTCGCGATCGAAACGCGGGTGCCAGATCTGCGAGACGGTGAGATCCGCGATCGGCACCGGCAGCGTAAAGCTGTGCATGCCGACGCGGGACCGCTCGGTCTGTCGCTCCGGCACGCTGGCGACGAAGTCCGAACCGCGCGCGAGCGACAGCGCCGTCGGGAAGCTCGACACGACGGTGGTCACCGAGCGCGCGAGGCCGAGGGAATCGAGCAGCGTATCGATCGGGCCGTTGAACTGCCCGCGGCGCGACACGCCCACCTGCGGAAACGACGCGAAGCGCTCCGGCGTCATTTCTCCTGACGCGAGCGGATGATCCGCGCGGACCACGCCGATGAAGCGGTCGCGAAACAGCGCCTGCACGCGCAACTCCGGGCCGGCCTGGCCGATCACGCCGACCTCGAGATCGATGTCGCCGTTGCGCAGCGCATCGACATGCTTGTTGGGTTTGGGTGCGAAGCGCAGCCGCACGTCGGGTGCCGTGCGCGACGCGTGCTCGAGCAGCGCCGGCGCGAACGTCTCGACGAACGCCTCGTTCGCGCGAATCGAGAACGTGCGCTTGAGCGTGGTCATGTCGACCCGTTCGCACGGGCACATGACCGATTGCGCCTCCACCACGAGCGCATGCACCCTGTCGCGCAACTCGAGCGCGCGCGGGGTCGGGACGAGATCCCGCCCCGCCCGCACCAGCAACGGGTCGCCCGTCATCACCCGCAACCGCGCGAGCGAGCGGCTGAGCGCGGACGGGCTGAGGCCGAGCGCGTTGGCCGCGCCCACTACGCTGTTCTCGGACAGCAATGCGTCCAGAACGACAAGAAGATTGAGGTCAATGGAAGTCGCCATGATGCGCCCATGCTGTACTGTCGGGACCGGCCGGCCGATGGGCCAACGGCATCGTGCCTCGGGCGTATGTGCTCCGTGATTCGCGATATACCGGAAATCGGCAGTCGCGCCGCCGAGCCTGACGCACGATCGTGCGCCCGCCGAAAAGGCGTGCGGTGAATGGCGGGGAGAATTTCTGCCGCTGAGAAAATCCGCTGCGGATTTATTGCACTTGTGAACGATTGTGCACCGCGCTGCAACAAATCGCAACCCGACTCGATGCGCATTCGGTTTAAACGAAACGATGCGCTCCAATGAACAATAAAACAAACCGATTCCATTGCTCCGATCCGCGCATCGCGCACACAAACCTGCCGGCCGACGACGCAAAGCCCGCCGCAGCTAGCCTGCGCGGGCCTCACCAGACACCGCGAGACCGCCCGCCGGCACGGCTTCCGCGCCAAGTACCGCACGTTCTGCGCATCGGGCTGAATTACAGAACTTTTAAACTCTTCTATTGACTTTCACACCGACATTCCGTTTTGGCAGTCAAACGTTTCACAAAACAAATCCCGATCGGTCGATTCACGCATGTCTCTCCGAAATCCGGGAAAATCCGTTTGATTGCCCGGGCCGCCCCTTTCGCGACTCGATCGGCATTTCACGAAAATGCGGCCGGTACGATGTATCCGGACGTGTGGCGCGTGCGTGAAACCTGAAACCGCTTCGCCGGATTCCCGTTTTGCACATCGATCCGGCGGATGGCGGCTGCCACTGCCACGCATCCATGCGTCCAGCGGCACGCCGTGCGGCGGCGACGCCGTCCCGGCCCCCGTTCCCGGCAAACCCGATCCTGCATTACCATCGAGCGTCCGCCACGTTTGCCCGCTTGCGGCAAGCCAGCCCAGCCACTTCCCCGGTCCCGCACCCATGCTCGCTCTCGTCATCCTCGCCGGCCTGTGGGCCGGACTGCAGAACACCCTCGCGGGCGGCGGTTCGTTCGTCACGCTGCCCGCGCTGATCGTGTCGGGCATGTCGCCGCTCGCGGCGAACATCACGTCGACGGTCGCGCTGTTTCCCGCGCAGGTCACGACCGGCTGGGCGAGCCGCAACATGGTGCGCGGCGTGGGCAAACTGTCGTTTCGCGCGATGTTCGCGATCAGCGTGGTCGGCGGCGCGCTCGGCGGGCTGCTGTTGCTGAAGACGCCTTCGTCGATCTTCTCGCGCCTCGTGCCGTGGCTCGTGCTGTTCGCGACGATCGTGTTCGCGTGGGGCAGCTTTTTCCGCAAGCCGAGCGAAGGCACCGCGCACCTCGGCACCGTCCCCGCCGCGCTGTCGCAGTTCATGATCGCGATCTACGGCGGCTATTTCGGCGGCGGGCTCGGCTTCCTGATGATGGCCGTGCTGACGATGGCCGGGCTGTCGCCGCGCCACGCGATGTCGACGAAGAACGCGCTCGCGGGCGTGATGAACGCATCGGCCGTGGTGCTGTTCCTGACGTCGCCGCACCTGCACTGGGGCAAGGCGCTCGCGCTCGGCGGCGGCGCGATCGTCGGCGGGCTGCTCGGCACCTGGGCGCTGCATCGCGTGAACGAACGCGTGCTGCGGATCGGGATCGTCTGCATCGGCGCGGTGCTGACCGTCGGGTTGTTCGTCAAGCCGATCTGACGCGAGCGCGCCGCTCGCGCCGCCCCGCCAGCCATTCCGGGGCCATGACGGCACGAACATGGACGCGATATCCGATCCGTTATGAAGTCCGCCGCGCAAGGCCCGCCCGGGCCGCTCCGGATATCCGCTCGATTGACGACCGAAATATCGCTACGTATACATCGAGACACGATACCCCCACCGGCAGCCGGCATGTCCCGATACGTCATCGATGCACATCTTCTGAAGATCCTTCACACGCTCATCACCGAATCGAGCGTCTCGCGAACCGCCGTGTTACTCGGGCAATCGCAACCGACCATCAGCGTCGCATTGCGCCGGCTGCGCGCAATCACCGGCGATCCGCTGCTGGTGCGAAGCGGCAGCCGGATGGTGCCGACCAGTCACGCGATGACGCTCGTCGAACCGCTCGATCAGGCGCTCGCCGGCATCGCCGCCGTGCTGAATCCGGCCAGCACGTTCGATCCCGCCACGACGCACCGCACCTTCCGCATCGGCTCTCCCGACTATCTCGACGTGTTCTTCCTGCCTGCGATCGTCGATGCGTTCAAGCACGAGGCGCCGGGCGCGAGGATCGAGTTCCAGCATCTGATGACCGTGGACGGCGGATACGAACACGCACTCGAAAGCGGCTCGCTCGACCTGGCGGTCGGCAACTGGAGCACGCCACCGGAGCAGCTGCATCTGCAGCCGCTATGCCGCGACGATCTCGTGTGCGTGATGCGGGACGATCATCGGATCCGGCGCGGCCAGCTCACCGCGGACGTCTACCGCGAAGCCGACCATCTCGGCGTGACCACCCATCACGCGACCGGGCTCGGCACCATCGACCGGGAACTCGCGCGCGGCGGCCTGTCGAGAAACGTCACGACGACGATGCCCTATTTCGGCATGGCGCCTTACGTGCTGATGCGCTCGAACCTGTTGTTCACGACGACGCGCACGCTCGCGATGCATTTCTGCAGCCTGCTGCCGCTGCGCATCGAACCGGTTCCGTGCGAACCGCAGGCGTTGACCTACTACCAGCTCTGGCACGACCGCACGCATCGCAGCGCGGCCGCCGTCTGGTTGCGGCGCCTCGTGTCCGGCGTCGCGAAGAAACTGGTGCCGGAAATCGCGCGGCATCCGCATTGAAAAGCAAAAAAGCCGCGAGCGCATGCTCGCGGCAATGAACGGACGGCGCCGCGTGCAGCGTGCGGGTCGCGTCCGCGACAGGGGTCGGTCAGCAAAGAGGCTGCCTGTCGATGGCGCATCTGGAAAGGCGCCATGTCGGGATCGACGCGGGCCGCAGGCTATTTCGCCCGGTCGCCGGCCATCGTCTTCAGCAACGCGGCCTTTTCCACCGTTGCCGCATCGAGCAGCGCAAAGCCGGTGAGGCGGCCGGAGTCGGGATCCGCGCAGAGCGCGCGCGTCGCGCGCGGCGCGTCACCCACGCCCACCTCCGTGGTCCAGCGGCCGCCACCGTCCGCCGCGACGACCACCGCCGGGATCGCCGGCGTCTTGACGACGATCGGCATCACCGGAAAATCCACGCGTGTCGGCGTACCGCGCAAGCACTGCGCGAGTGCGCGCGCCGCGTGCATGATCGGCAGCACATACGGCCGGACCCGCCCGTCTATCGCCGCGCAATCGCCGAGCGCGAAGATGTCCGGTGCGCTAGTGCGGCACCATGCGTCGGTCACGATGCCGTCCGCGACGTCGAGCCCCGCGTCCCGCGCCAGCGCGACTCGCGACGCGAGCCCGATCGCGGATATCACGAGATCGGCCTCGAGGTGCCCGCCGTCCGTCAGCGCAAGCCGGTACCCGCGCGCGAGACGCGCGATCGAACGCACGCCCGTGCCGAGCCGCAGATGCACGCCCGCGTCACTCAGCGCGTGCCCGAACACGCGGCCGGCCTCCGCCGGCAGCAGTCGCGACAGCGGCACGTCGGCGGGGTCGATCACGGTCACGGTCAGCCCCGCCGCCGCCAGGTCGTTCGCGAACTCGCAGCCGATCAGCCCCGCACCGAGCATCGCGACCGAGCGGCAGTCGCGCAGCCCGCCGCGAAAACGCGCGTAGTCGGCCAGGTCGTTGATCGACAGGACGTCGGCCGCACCATCGCCTTCGCAAGGCACGCGCCGTGCATCGGCACCGGTCGCGAGGACGAGCGCGCGATAGCGCTGCACACGCCCGTCGTCGAGCACGATCTCGTGTTCCGCCGGGCAAATCCGTCGCACCGCGCAGTGCGTCCGGATGGTTGCGCGCAGCTGTTCCGCCATCGTCCGCGCATCGGACATCGCCAGTTGCTCGGGCGTCTTGCGTTGCGCAAGCGCGTTCGACAGCGCCGGCTTCGAATAGAAACTGCCGTCGTCGCGGCTGATCATCACGAGCGGCGTATCGCCGTCGAGCTTGCGCCACTCGCGCGCAACCGTGTAGCCCGCGAGGCCCGTGCCGACGATGACCACCGGATCGCCGCGGCTTCCTGACGTTTCGTTCGCGCTCATGCCGCCACCACCTGCATGTCGAAATCGTGCTTGCCGGTCGCGCAGTCCGGACACATCCAGTCGTCCGGCACGTCTTCCCAGCGCGTGCCAGCCGCGATCCCGTGCTGCGGAAGGCCTTCGGCCTCGACGTATCGAAACCCGCAAATCACGCATTCCCAGATCTTCATCATGGCTCCCGTGCGCCGCTCAGCGCGCATAAGACTGGCCAAGCCCGAGCTCGCCGAGCGCGCGCCGGTACGCACCCGACGAGCGATCGGCCAGGATCGGCGCTTCGTGCGAACGGTCGATCGGCAAGTCCTCCGGACACTGCTGCTCGACGATCTCGCGATCTTCCTCGAATACCTGGCGATTGAATTCATACACGTCGTCGAGCGGCAGGTCGTGATCGAAGTTGCGCGCGATCGGCACGAACAGGCGCGTCAGGCGGGCGGAAACCGGGCTGGCTGCGTTCAGGATCGCGAGCCGGCCACCTTCCGGAAAGTGCACGGTGAGGCGCGCGAAGAACGGCACGTCGACTTCGAACACGCGCCGCCACGGAAAGCCCTCGGGCGCGCGATGCTGCATCGACTTCGGGAAATTGCTGACCGTGCTCACGTATTCCGCATGCAGGCCGTTCTCGCGCCGCTCCACCGAGTACTGCGGCACGACCGGATTGCGGCGGTCGGCAAAGCTCTCGTGATGAATCCATGCGAAGTGCGCGACATCGATGAAGCCTTCCGTCTGCCGGCCGGCCGACGCGCGAATGTCGATCGACGGCGGCAGGATCTGCTGGAACCCATCCGCATTCCACGCGGGGAAATCCGGCAGCGGCAGTTCGCCGCCGCCCAGCGACACCCACACAAGCCCGTAGGCCTGCTGCGCCGCATAGGTCGTCAGGCACAGACGCTCCGGAATCGGGCCGTCGGGCTGCGACGGAATGCGCGCGCACTTGCCGTCCGCCGCGTATTCGAGGCCGTGATACGGGCACACGAGCCGGTCCTCGACCACCCAGCCGCGGCTCAGCGGCGCGCCGCGATGCGGGCATACGTCACGTGCCGCGACGATGGTGCCGCCGGACCGGAACAGCACGATGCGCTCGTCGAGCAGCGTCACGCCAAGCGGGCGGTCGCCCACATCGGTCGCAAACGCGACCGGGTGCCAGTAGCGGCTCAGGATTTCCCAATCGCGCACGTCGAACGTGCAATGGCGGGGCGGAACCGGTGCGCGTGACCGAGTCAACGGCACGACCTGGGTATGCGTCATTCGTGTCTCCATGGAAGCGTTGTCGTCGACGCGGCGGCCGTCTAACCCGAGACGTTGCCGCGTGGAAACAACGATATCGAGAGACCGGCGCCGCTCCCATCGCCGCGCCTTCATGTAGTTCATGTCGACGCCGGCATGGACGAACCGGCAATTGATGAGCAAACCGCAAGACGTCTTTCGCATATCTCGTTTGCCGCGACGGCGGTGTCCGCCCACAATCCGGGGTTGTCGTCGTCATCGCCCTCTCGCGGGCACCGACCGGCACTTCGCGGCCGCCATTCCGATTCACCGCCGGCGGCCCGGCACATCGCGTCACACACGCTCCCTCGACATCGGCGCCCCATGCGGCGGCAGAACGCTTGCCGCCGCGCCGCCCGATGCGTTCCCGGCCAACGGGCCAACAATAACTAGAGGTAGGAGATGCAGGACAACTCGTTGAGGCAAAGCCTCAAGCAACGGCACATCACGATGATCGCGCTTGGCGGCGTGATCGGCGCAGGCCTGTTCGTCGGCTCCGGCGCCATCATCGCGACCGCTGGCCCCGCGGCGATCCTGTCGTACCTGATCGGCGGCGTGATCGTCACGCTGGTCATGTTCATGCTCGGTGAAATGGCGTCGCGCAACCCCGACAGCGGATCGTTCTCCACCTACGCAAGCAACTATCTCGGCGAATGGGCCGGCTTCGCGGTCGGCTGGCTGTACTGGTTCAAGTCGATGATGACGATCACCGTCGAGGCGATCCTGCTCGGCGCGATCCTCCACGATTTCCTGCCGTGGCTGCCCGTGTGGGGCGGCGCGCTGTTCATGCTCGTCACGCTGATCGCAAGCAACGCGTACTCGGTGCGCTCGTTCGGTGAAGCCGAATACTGGCTGTCGTTCGCGAAGGTCACGACGATCATCATTTTCATGGCGCTCGGCGCATCGATCCTGCTCGGCTTCCAGCCGCGCATTCCCGCGCCCGGGTTCGTGAACCTCACCGATCACGGCGGCTTCATGCCGAACGGCATTTCGCCCGTGCTCGCCGGCGTGATGGTCGTGATCTTCTCGCTCGGCGGCAGCGAAATCGCAGCCGTTGCGGCGGGCGAATCCGAGAACCCGAGCAAGAACGTGATCCGCGCGATCAAGAGCGTGATCGTGCGCGTGATGGTGTTCTACGTCGGCTCGGTGTCGATCCTGATCCTGTGCATGCCATGGATCGACAAGGCGAACCTGAAATCGCCGTACGTGTCGCTGTTCAACATGGCAGGCTTCACGAGCGCGGCCGTCGCGATGAAGATCGTGCTGTTCGTGTCGTTCATGTCGGTGATGAACTCGTTCCTGTTCTCGAACTCGCGCATGCTGTTCTCGCTCAGCCAGCGCGGCCACGCGCCCGCGATGTTCGGCCGGACCAACGCGAAAGGCGTGCCGATGAACGCGCTCGTGCTGTGCCTCGCGATCTGCGTGTCGATCCTCGGCGTTCA
Organism: Burkholderia lata; assembly: GCF_902499335.1. Classification (GTDB taxonomy): domain Bacteria; phylum Pseudomonadota; class Gammaproteobacteria; order Burkholderiales; family Burkholderiaceae; genus Burkholderia; species Burkholderia lata_B. Next base: position 260,160 of record NZ_CABVQK010000004.1, read on the forward strand.
CTTCGTGAGCGGCGGCGACCTGTTCCTGATGCTCGCGAAGAGCAGCGGCGCGTTCGTGATGATCGTGTGGATCTTCATCATCGTCGCGCACTTCGCGATGCGCCGGCAGGAGAAGCATGCACCACGCGATCCGCAGGCATTCCGCGCGTGGTTTTATCCGGTGTCGAACTGGGTCGCGCTGCTGGCGCTGGTCGCCGTGCTCGGCTCGCAGGCCTTCAACCCGGATTCGCGCTTCCAGTTCTGGTTCACGGTATTGACGGCGCTTGCGATCGTCGCGGCATATTTCCTGCGCCGCAAACCGGCTCAACTCGGCGACGCGGCCGGCGTGAAGCTGCGCTGACCGTTGCCCTAGCAGGCGAGCGGCGCGCCGGCCGGCCGCCGCTCAGTTGCTGAGTCGCTCAGCCGAACGGCCGCACGCCGATCAGCCAGCCGTGCAGGAACAGCGCGAAGACCGCCCACACGACGAGCCCGGCCACGATCGTCACCGCGTCGCCCGACAGCCTGCCCGCCGGATAGCGCACACCATCGCGGCGGTCACGCGCACGCCATACGACGAAATCGACGAGCGACCACACGAAGAACGCGCCGAACAGCACGACTGCATGCAGCGTGCCGTTCGCGAGCAGGTGGGCGATCGCCCATACCGCCACGCCGGCCACCATCGGATGGCCGACGAGCGTCTTGATGCGGTTGCCGGGCACGTAGGAGGCGGCGATCAGCACGAATGCGATCGCGGTCAGCATGCCGGTGAGGTGGCGCACGCCGACGGGCGACACCCACAGCAGCGTCGCGCCCTGGCGCGCGATGCCGTAGCCCCAGATGATCAGCACGAAGCCGACGATCGACGCGATCGCATAGGGGCCCTTCCAGCCTTTCTCGCCGATCCGTTCGATCGTCGCTGACCGCCAGCCGTCCGCGACGATCCGGATCGAGTGCACACCGAGGAAGATCGCTAAACCGAGAATCAGGACGAGCATCGGCTGTCTCCGTCTGGAATGATGAGTGGGGAAGCGTTCCGCGCGGCGTACGATGCGCCGTTCGCGGGGCCGGCGGCGAGGCCGGCGCGGGTCGCGCCAGGTACGGGTGCAACCCGCGCCGATCATAAACGCCGTGGCCGCCGTTGTGAAGCATGGGGGATGTGCGGTGCGGCAGGATGGATGATTTTGCGCACCTGTGCGGGTGCGCCACCGGGCACTGTGTGCCGCGCGCCACCTGGATCCCGCGGAAACGGTCGAGATCGAAAGAAAGGAAAGCGAAATTCGCGAAGCGGTCGCTTCGCTCGATCGGAATTAAGTCTGCTTGCGCTTCGCTGACGACTTTGCCGCCGGTTTAGCCGTTGGTTTCGCTACCCGCTTCGCCACCGGCTTCGCTGCCGGCTTCGCCGCTGGTTTCGCCGCTGGTTTCGCCGCTGGTTTCGCCGCCGGTTTAGCCGCCGGTTTAGCCGCTGGTTTCGCCACCGGTTTCGCCGTCGGTTTCGCTGCCGGTTTTGCCACCGGTTTCACTACCCGCTTCGCCACCGCCCTCGCCTTGCGCTTCGGCGGCCCCGCCAGCAGCGCCGCGCGATACGCGCTGCGGCACCAGTCGAACAGCGCGCCCGCATCCTCGAGCACGTCGGCAGGCGTTTCGTAATAGCCGTCGAGCGAAACCGTGCGCGTGGGCCGCTCGTACGAGAACGGCCCCATCCCCGCCGCGACGAACGCCGGACGGTTCACGTCATCCACACGCAGGAACAGCGACCCGCGCGACATGAAGCCGAACATCACGCCGTCGAGCCGCATCGCCGCACCGCTGAAGAACCGCACGACCGTGACGTTGCCGAGCGGCGCGAGCTGATACGCGATCTCCTCGCCGTGCGCCTTCTCCGACTGCCAGCTCATGCGGATTCCGTGCAGCGCCGCGTCCACGCGTCGAGCCCGGCTTCGTCGAAGCCGACCGCAGCCGCGCTCTCGCGAATCTGCCGCCACGTCGCGCGATCGACCGGAATGCCGCCGGCACCGCGCGCCGCGCGGCTGGCCTCTTCCGGCTCGCCCGGCACCTGCACCGGCGCGTCGCCGGCCTGCGGCGACGCCTTCGCCCATGCGACGAACGCATCGGCTTCGCGCTCTGCGTCGGCCGCATCGAACGCGTTCGGATCGATCAGCACCGACAGCATCCCGTTGACGATCGCGCTCGTCTTCTGCAGCGTGTCGCCGTAGGTCGTATGCCCACCGACGAGTGCGCCGCCGAAAATCTCGCACATCGCCGCCAGCGCGTACCCCTTGTGCAGCCCGAACGGCAGCAGCGCGCCGAACGGCTGCTCGTGCATCACGGCCGGATCGTCGGTCGGCTGGCCGCGATGGTCGATCAGCGAGCCGGCCGGCACGCGCTTGCCCTGGTTGTACGCGACGCGTGTCTTGCCGTACGCGATCGCGCTCGTCGCGAAATCGAGCAGCAGCGGCGGCCTGCCCGCACGCGGATACGCGGCGCAGAACGGGTTCGTGCCGAAGCGAGGATCGGTGCCGTGCAGCGGCGCGACCAGCAGGTCGCCCGGCACGTTGACGAAATGGAACGACACGAGCCCCGAGCGCGCGCATTGCTCGGCCCAGTGCCCGATGCGGCCGAGATGATGCACGTCGCGCAGACCGATCGCGCAGATGCCCATGCGCCGCGCGCGCTCGATCCCTTCGACCATCGCCTCGAACGCGATCACCTGGCCGAAGCCGCGCCCGCCGTCGATCGTCAGCACCGCGCCGCCGTCGCGGACGATCGACGCGTGTCCGTTCAACTGCAACTGCCCTTCCCGCCACGACGCGACGTAGTTCGGGATCATCCCGATCCCGTGCGAATCGTGACCCGCGAGATTCGCGCCGACCAGGTGATCGGCAACGAGCCTTGCCTCGCGCTCGCTACTGCCGGCCCGTTCCCAGAGTGCCGCGACGAATGCATGCAGCGGTTCGGCGCGCATGCGCAGCGGTTCGGTATCAGGCGTCGGCAGAGCGGTCATCGGCAAGGTTCCGTCAGGTCGGGTTGAGCAGTCGTTACTGCCAAGCGCTACGCGCCAAGCGATCAGCGCGCGGTTGCGATCACGTCCGCGACCGCCGCCGTGAGCTTCTTCGCATACGGCACGTGCAGGAATTCGTTCGGGCCGTGCGCGTTCGACTTCGGCCCGAGCACGCCGCACACCATGAACTGGGCGGACGGGAAGCCTTCCTGCAGCACGTTCATCAGCGGGATCGTGCCGCCGAGGCCCATGTACGCGCAGTCGGCGCCGAAATGGCGGCGCGACGCGGCATCGAGCGACGACGCGAGCCACGGCGCGAGATCCGGCGCGCTCCAGCCCGTCGCGGCACCCGCGTCGGGCTTGAACGTGACCTTCGTGTTGTACGGCGGATCGAGTTCGAGCAGTGCTTTCAATTGCTGCACGGCCTGTGCGGCGTCGACGAGCGGCGGCAGGCGCAGCGACAGCTTGAACGCGGTGCGCGGACGCAGCACGTTGCCCGCATCGGCGAGCGCCGGCAGGCCGGCCGCGCCGGTGACCGACAGCGACGGACGCCACGTCGAATTCAGCAGCGCCTCGCGCGGATCGGTCGTGGTCGGCAGCACCGGCTTGCCGTCCGCGCCGCACGCCCACGGCAGCCCCTTCCACACGGCGTCACCGAGAATCGACGCGGCCGCTTCGGCTTCGCGCACGCGGCTGTCGGGAATCTCGCAATGGAACACACCCGGCAGCAGGTTGCCGTTCTTCGCATCTTCGAGGCGCTCGAACAGCTGGCGCATCACGCGGAAGCTCGACGGCGCGATGCCGCCGAAGACGCCCGAGTGCACGCCTTCCTCGAGCACCTCGACCTGCAGGTCGCCGGACACGAGCCCGCGCAGCGACGTGGTGAGCCACATCTGGTCGTAATTGCCGGCGCCCGAATCGAGGCACACGACGAGCGACACCTGGCCGAGCCGGTCGCGCAGTGCATCGACGTACGGCAGCAGGTCGTAGCTGCCCGATTCCTCGCAGGTCTCGATCAGGCCGACGCAGCGCGGCCGCTCGATGCCCTGCTCGTCGAGCGCGCCGAGCGCCGCGAGGCTCGCGTAGATCGCATAGCCGTCGTCCGCGCCGCCGCGGCCGTACAGCTTGCCGTTCTCGTACTTCGGCGTCCACGGGCCGAGGTCCGCGCGCCAGCCGTCGAATTCGGGCTGCTTGTCGAGGTGGCCGTACAGCAGGATCGTGTCGGTGCTGCCCGAACGCGTGGCCGGCGATTCGAAGAAGATCACCGGCGTGCGGCCGGCCAAGCGCACGATCTCGAGCTTCAGGCCCTTCACGGGTTGCCGCTCGGCCCACTGCGCGGCATCGGTGACGACGCGCTCGAGATAGCCGCGTTTCGCCCAGTCGGGGTCGAATGCGGGGCTCTTCGCGGGGACCGCGATGTAGTCGGTCAGCGCGTGGAGGATTTCATCGTTCCACTTGCGCTCGATGAAGGTAACGAGCTTGTCATGGTCGAGGACGGGGGTAGTGTCGACGGAGGTCATGGTGGGGGTGCCTGGATCGGGCTGACGAAAACCCAGATGATACGCCGATGCTCCCGCGCCGGCGCCCCCTTCCCGGTCGCTCAGACCGCCTGCGGGAACGCGTCGCGCAACCCCGCCGCGCACGCCAGCGCGTCGTGCCACAGGCGTTGCGTCAGTTCGCCCGCATCCTCTTCACGCGCAAGCGCCGCGGCCTCGCCCGACCACAGCAGCGAGAAGTCGTCGCGGCCCTGCCGCTCGAACGCGCCGCGCAGCGGATCGACCGCGGCCGTCGCGAGCGGGAACGCCGGCGCGAGCGCGCTCATCGGCCCCTGCTCGCGCATGAAGCGCGTCAACAGCCCGCGCGCGGGGCGGCCCGTGTACAGGTTGGTCATGCGCGTGCCGTCGTCGCGCGCGGCACGCACCGCCGCGCGATGCTGTGCCGAGCGGCCCGCCTGCGGCGTCAGCAGGTAGCCCGTGCCGATCTGCACCGCACGCGCGCCGAGCGCGAACGCCGCCGCGATGCCGCGCCCGTCGGCGATCGCGCCGGCCGCGATCACCGGTGCGCGCACCGCGTCGACGATCTGCGGCAGCAACGCGAACAAGCCCGGTTGCGCATGGATGTCGTCGGTCAGGAACATCCCGCGATGGCCACCGGCCTCCGCGCCCTGCGCGACGATCGCGTCGACGCCGCGCGCATCCAGCCAGCGCGCTTCCTCGACGGTCGTCGCGGACGACACGACCAGCGCGCCCGTGCGCCGCACGCGCTCGAGCAGCGTGTCGTCCGGCAGCCCGAAATGGAAGCTCACGACGGCCGGCCGCAACTCCTCGACGACCGCGCACATCGCATCGTCGAACGGCGCGCGGCCGGGGCCGCCCTTCACGCCGGCCGGATCGAGCCCGGCTTCCGCGTAATAGCCGGCGAGCGCCGCGCGCCAGCGCGTGTCGACCTCGGCATCGGGTGCCGGCGGCGTATGACAGAAGAAGTTCACGTTGAACGGTGCGGGCGTTCGCGCGCGAATCGCCGCAATCTCGTCGCGCAGTTGCTGCGGGCCGAGCGCCGCGCATGCGAGCGAGCCGAGCCCGCCGGCTTCGCACACCGCGATCGCGAGCGGGCTCAGCGAACCGACCATCGGGGCCTGGATCAGCGGCAAACGGGAAGGCAGCGTCGTCATCGGAATCGTCCTCGGGGAAGAAGCGGTGGCCGCGCGCGCCGGCGGCGCGCATTTAATGCGCTCGATATTAACCGACAAACTCAAACCCCGATTGAGACGCGAGTTACATCACAATCTGATTTAACCGATTCGAAAAAACGATTATTGATGGAGGTTTCATCGACTCGATTTCGCCCTCCCGGATCGAACCCGACAAAAACACCCCTCATCCTTTCCACACGGGCCACCCACACCCGCACTCAAACACCGATTTACCGGATTCAATGACATTCATCAATATTCAAGTTATTAAATACAAGCGTTTACCCTTATTAACGACCACCAAGGCGATAACATGAAAACGTTAAATAAAACGACGATTCGTGCCGGAATCGTCAACCGGCGCCACGCCGCGCCACCTCAACCGCAACACGTCTCGTCAAGGAGCGTCGCATGTCCGATGCCAGCTCGTCCTCCTCCCGCTCCGCCGCCACGCCGGCCGCGGCTTCCGCGCCGAAAATCGGCGTCATTCCCGCCACGCTGATGGTCGCGGGCAACATGATGGGCTCCGGCGTCTTCATGCTGCCCGCGAACCTCGCCGCCACCGGCGGCATCGCGATCTTCGGCTGGCTGATCACCGTCGTCGGCGCCGTGTCGCTCGCGCTCGTGTTCGCGAAGCTCGCCGCGATCGACCCGGCCGCCGGCGGCCCGTATGCGTATGCACGCAAGTCGTTCGGCCCGTACATGGGCTACCAGACCAACCTGATCTACTGGCTCGCGAACGTGCTCGGCAACGTCGGCCTCGCGGTCGCCGGCCTCGGCTACCTCACGCACTTCTTCCCGGTACTGAAGGACCCGCTCGTGTTCGCGCTCGCGCAGATCTTCGTGATCTGGCTGTTCACGTACGCGAACATCCTCGGGCCGAACGTCGTCGGCCGCGTGCAGTCGGTCACGACGATCTTCGCGCTCGTGCCGATCCTCGGGATGGCCGTGTTCGGCTGGTTCTGGTTCAGCAAGGACGTGTACTTCGCCGGCTGGAACGTGTCGGGCACCAACAGCTTCAGCGCGATCGGCGCGACGCTGAACTTCACGCTGTGGGCGTTCATCGGCGTCGAGAGTGCGTCGGTATCGGCCGGCGTCGTCGAGAATCCGTCGCGCAACGTGCCGATCGCGACCGTCGGCGGCGTCGTGCTCGCGGCCGTCTGCTACGTGCTCAGCTCGACCGTGATCATGGGGATGATCCCGAACAAGGCGCTGCTCGCATCGAGCGCGCCGTTCGCGGATGCCGCGCGCCTCGCGCTCGGCAATACGGCCGCGAACGCGGTCGCGCTGTGCGCGGCGCTCGGCTGCCTCGGCTCGCTCGCGGGCTGGACGCTGCTGGTCGGCCAGACCGCGAAGGCGGCCGCCGACGACGGCCTGTTCGCCGGCGTGTTCGCCCGCGTGAACTCGAAGAACGTGCCGTCGGCCGGCCTCGCGATCGTCGCGCTGATCATGTCGGTGCAAGTGCTCGCGACGATGTCGCCGAGCGCCAGCGAGCAGTTCGGCAAGATCGCGTCGATCGCCGTGATCATGACGCTGCTGCCGTACATCTACTCGTGCATCGCGATCAAGGTGCTCGGCTACGGCAAGATGCCGTCGCACCAGTTCACGTTCTACACGATCGTCGGCCTGATCGGCGCCGTCTACGCGCTGTGGGCGATGGTCGGCTCCGACGGCCAGCAAACGCGCTGGTCGCTGATCTTCGTCGTCGCGACGATCGTCTTCTACGAGCTGTCGATCAACCGCCAGCGCGAGATCGAGGAAACCCACATCCATCCGGGCGGCCGCTCGCCGCGCTGGGTGCGCTACCTCGCGCTCGGCGTGACCATCGCCGCGCTCGCCGCCACCTTCTGGATCTCCGTCGGCCGTCACCAGGCCGACACCCTTCACGCGCGCTCGCCGGCCGTTGCCGCGAGCGTCCAGGCAACCCAGCAAACGGGGGAATGACACATGACCACTTCCTTGACCCAACCGGCCTTCCGCCGCCTCGGCATGAAGGCGCTGCTCGTGCAGCACGACATCGATGAACGCACGGCCACCGGGCGCGCCGCGACAGCGCTTGCCGAGGAGCTGCGCACGCGGCTCGTCGACGTCGTGATCGCGACGTCCGCCGACGATGCCTGCGCGGTGGTCGCCGCCGATCCGGCGATCCAGTGCCTGCTGCTCAACTGGGAACTCGGCAACGATGCCGACCACGCACCCGCGCGGGCCGTGCTCGACGCGATGCGCGCGCGCAACGCGACCGTGCCCGTGTTCCTGCTCGCGAGCCGCGCGAGCGCGTCCGCGATTCCGGTCGACGCCATGCGCAAGGCCGACGACTTCATCTGGATGCTGGAAGACACCACCGCGTTCATCGGCGGCCGGATCGTCGCCGCGATCGAGCGCTACCGCGAAACCGTGCTGCCGCCGATGTTCCGCGCACTCGCGCAGTTCTCGCGCGTGTACGAATACTCGTGGCATACGCCCGGCCACACGGGCGGCACCGCGTTCCTGAAATCGCCGGTCGGCCGCGCGTACTTCGAATTCTTCGGCGAATCGCTGTTCCGCTCCGACCTGTCGATCTCGGTCGGCGAACTCGGCTCGCTGCTCGATCACTCGGGCCCGATCGGTGAAAGCGAACGCTATGCGGCGCGCGTGTTCGGCGCGCATCGCACGTATCACGTGACGAACGGCTCGTCGATGTCGAACCGCGTGATCCTGATGGCGAGCGTCACGCGCAACCAGGTCGCGCTGTGCGACCGCAACTGCCACAAGTCGGCCGAGCACGCGATGACGATGTCGGGCGCGATTCCGACCTACCTGATTCCGTCGCGCAACCACTACGGGATCATCGGGCCGATCATGCCCGAGCGGCTGACGGCCGCCGCCGTGCGCCTCGCGATCGACGCGAACCCGCTCGTGCGCGGCCGCGACGGCACCGACCCGACGCCCGTGCATGCGCTGATCACGAACTCGACGTACGACGGCCTCTGCTACAACGTCGCGCGCGTCGAGGAACTGCTCGGCCAGAGCGTCGATCGGCTGCATTTCGACGAGGCGTGGTACGGCTACGCGCGCTTCAACCCGATCTACCGCGACCGTCATGCGATGCACGGCGATCCGTCGCAACACGACGCGAGCAAGCCGACCGTGTTCGCGACGCAGTCGACGCACAAGCTGCTCGCCGCGCTGTCGCAGGCTTCGTTCATTCATGTTCGCGACGGCCGCAACCCGATCGAGCACGCGCGCTTCAACGAGGCATACATGATGCATGCGTCGACGTCGCCGAACTACGCGATCATCGCGTCGAACGACGTGAGCGCCGCGATGATGGACGGCCCCGGCGGCGAGGCGCTGACGACCGACGCGATCCGCGAGGCCGTCGCGTTCCGCCAGATGCTGGCGCGCCTGCATACGGAATGCGCGGAGAACAACGATTGGTTCTTCAATGGCTGGCAGCCCGATAGCGTCGTCGATCGCAAGACGGGCCGGCGCGTGCGCTTCCACGAAGCGGACGAGACGCTGCTCGCCACCGATCCGTCGTGCTGGGTGCTGCATCCGGGCGACACGTGGCACGGCTTCGGCGATATCGAGGACGACTACTGCATGCTCGACCCGATCAAGGTGTCGATCGTCACGCCGGGTGTCGCGTCGCACGGCGGGCTGATGCCGGTCGGCATTCCGGCGTCGGTCGTCACCGCGTATCTCGACCGGCACGGGATCGTCGTCGAGAAGACGACCGACTTCACGATCCTGTTCCTGTTCTCGCTCGGCGTGACGAAAGGCAAGTGGGGCACGCTCGTCAACACGCTGCTCGACTTCAAGCGCGACTACGACGCGAACGCGCCGCTCGAACAGGCGCTGCCCGAACTCGTCGCGCGCTATCCGGAACGCTACGGCAAGCTCGGCCTGCGCGACCTGTGCGACCTGATGTTCAGCGCGATGAGCGACCTGAAGACGACCGAGATGATGTCGCGCGGCTTCTCGACTCTGCCGAAGCCCGACTACAGCCCGGCCGAGGCATTCGAGCATCTCGTGCACAACGACATCGAGATGCTGGAGCTATCGGAGATGGAAGGCCGCACCGTCGCGACGGGCGTCGTGCCCTATCCGCCCGGCATTCCGCTGCTGATGCCCGGCGAGAACGCGGGGCCGGCCGACGGCCCGCTGCTCGGCTACCTGAAGGCGCTCGAGCAGTACGACCTGCGCTTCCCCGGCTTCACGCACGACACGCACGGCGTCGAAGTCGAGGATGGTGTGTATCGCATCGCATGCATCAAGCAGAACGCGCGCGATACCAATACGCGCTGAGTGTGTGATGCGCCGCCGCCCGGCGGCAGGCGTCGCCACTTGCAGCTGGCGTCGGCCGCTCAGGCGGCCGGCTGCGCCTTCAGCTGGCCGACCCACTCGGCGAGCTGCGCCGCCCCCTCTTCGTCGAGCTTGCCCTCGAGTTCGCCGTACCACGACACGATCGCATCGGTCGGCTGCGTGGCCTTCAGGATCTCGAGGCTCTTCTCCAGGAACGACGAGAAGAACGGAATGCCGCGCATGTAGAGGAAGGTTGAATCGGTGATGCGCATGTGGGCATAGACGTCGCGCATCCAGGCAAGATGCGGCAACGTCTCGCGCAGACGGCCGCTCTGCATCAGCGCCGAAATGAAGTTCACGCGCGCGGCGGCGTCGGACTGCTCGTGCGTGTCGCGATTGACCTGGGCGGCCTTCGTCAGCCACGCTTCGCCGCGCTCCACTTCGCCGCACATCACCGACGTCGTTGCGAGTTGCAGCGCGTTGTGCGCGCTCGGCTCCTGCTCGAACAGCTTGTGCCAGTACGAGAAGGCTTCCGGGTAGCGCTCCATTTCCGAGTACGCGATCGCGCACAGGCGCGCCGCATCGGCCAGCCGCTCCACGTGCGGCATGGCGCCCTCGATCGCCTTCTTGTACCGGCCCGCCTGCAACGCGGCCAGCGCGGACGCGAGTTCGGGGGCGATGTCGGGCTCGCGCGACGCGCCCTGTTCGCCCGCTTCGGTAGCGTCATGCGTCGACGGCGCCGGCGACGACGCTTCATCGCGCGATTTCTTTCCGAACAGCTTTCCCAGCAGGCCCATGATGGTTGTCCTTGTCGTTATCGTTGTGCCGCATGAACGGCGCAAGCCGGCCACCACGCGGCCGGCTTCTCTCAGTGATGCGCGATCTTACGCCACTGCGGTTGTCACCCGAGGAGAACGTCGACAGGAATCAGCGCCGCGCTCAAGCGTCCCGTGCGCTTTCGCCGCGACTCATCCCGCGGCGATAAGCGGCCGGGCTCGTCGCCGCGACGCGCCGGAAATGCCGGCGCAGCGATTCCTCGGAACCGAACCCCGCGCGCGCCGCGACCTGCGCGAGCGACAGCGCGGGATGCGCTTCGAGCATGTCCTTCGCGACGTTCACGCGTTCGCGGATCAGCCACGCGAGCGGCGACATCCCTGTTGCGTCCGCGAACTGACGCTGCAGCGTGCGCGTGCTCATCGCGGCCTGCGCGGCGAGCGACGCGAGCGTGTGCGGCTCGGCCGCGTGCGCGCGCATCCAGTCGATCAGCTTCGCGAGCCGGTCGGTGCCGCCCGGCGCGACCGGGCGCGGCACGAACTGCGCCTGGCCGCCATCGCGATGCGGCGGCAGCACGAGGCGCTGCGCGACGCGGTTCGCGATCGCGCCGCCATGATCGCGGCGCACGAGATGCAGCAGCATGTCGAGCCCCGCCGCCGACCCGGCCGACGTGACGACCTGCCCTTCGTCGACGTACAGCGCATCGGGGTTCACGCACAGCGCGGGATAGCGCGCCTGCAGTTTCTCCGCATAGCGCCAGTGGGTCGTCACCGTGAGGCCGTCGAGCACGCCGGCCGCCGCCAGCACGAACACACCCGAGCAGATCGAGCAGAGCCGCGCGCCGCGGCGATGCGCGGCCCGCAGTTTCTTCAGCAACGGCTCGGGCGGCGGTTCGTCCGGATCGCGCCAGCCGGGAATCACGATGGTATCGGCGCGATCGAGCGTCGCGAGCCGGTACGGCGCGGCGACCGTGATGCCGCCCGCCGCGCGCACGGGCCCCGGTTCGCTCGCGCAGACCGCGAAGCGATACCAGTCGACCCCGAGCTCGGGGCGTTCAAGGGCAAACAGTTCGACCACGCAGCCGAATTCGAACGTGCAGAGGCGATCGTAGGCGAGCGCGACGACGAGATGATTGTGCATGGCGCGATGTTACCGGAACTTGTCGATCACGCCACTGCCGCGAAACGCGCCGAACCGCGATACTGCCCTTCATTCCACCGCGTTCCGCGCAACCTTCAGGAGAACCTGCTCATGTCCTACGTCACCGACGTGCCCGCCGCCGACAGCCCCGCCGCCCTCGCGCATTTCGAGGCGTCGCTGGGCTTCGAGACCGATTGCTGGGACGTGCACGACGCGCTCGCATCGGGTGCGCCCGATTTCGTGCTGCTCGACGTGCGCGGCCCCGATCAGTTCGCCGCCGGCCACGTGCCCGGCGCGCGCAACCTGCCGCGCCGCAAGATCATCGAGAGCAAGCTCGCCGGCTATCCGGCCGGCACGCTGTTCGTCGTCTACTGCGCGGGCCCGCACTGCAACGGCGCCGCGCGCGCGGCGATCCAGCTTGCGCGCCTCGGCCGGCCGGTCAAGCTGATGATCGGCGGCGTGACGGGCTGGCTCGACGAAGGTTTCGCGCTGAGCAACGAAGTGCGGCCGGCGGACGCCGAAGCCGGCTGATCGTCATTAAAAACGCAACAATCAATTGCCAGCGCACGGCCTGCACGCGAACGGAAAAAGCGCGACAATCAGTCCCATTGCAGTTCGGATGGAGCAGCAACATGCAGAACGCAGTCCTGATTCAAGTGGCCGGTTCGGTGGCCGCGATCGCGATCTATTTTCTGCCGGCGGTCATTGCCGACCGGCGTGGCCGGCACGACAAGCTGACGGTCGCGATGTTCAACGCGCTGTTCGGATGGACCGGCATCGGCTGGCTGATGACGCTCTACTGGGCCTGCCAGCCGAACCCGCGCACCGATGTCGCGCAGACGATCCTCGCGAAGCGCCGCGGTATCAGCATGCGGACCTTCTCGACCGGTCTCGTCGAACGCGTGCAACGCCGTGTCGCCGCCCAGGAACAATGGGCCGAGAAGCAAGGCTGCCGTTAAGTCCCTCTTTCCCGTTCACCCTGCCGCGTCGAACTTCGGCATCCTGACGTTGGTCGACGCGCGGTAACTCCACGCCAGCCCGTCGTGCGTCGCGCCCCCGCCCGCCCGCAGCCACGCCCCGAACGCCCCCGTCGTCACCGCTCGCGCGATCCGCTCGCCCGGGCAACCATGCGGCCCCGTGCCGAAGCCGAAATTCGGCCCGGCCGCGCGGCCAGGCATGAATCGGTGCGGTTCGCGATGCACGGCCGGGTCGCGGTTCGCGGCGGCAAGCACGACGAGGATCGCGTCGCCGGCTTCGACGGTCACGCCTTCGATCGTCGTGCGCGATGCAACGAAGCGGCGCGTGTTCTGCACCGGTGAATCGAAGCGCCCGACTTCGGCAACGAATGCGTCCAGCGCGGCATCGTCCGGCACGACGCGATCGGCACCCGCGCCCGCTTCCCCGTTCCACGCCACCAGCGCATTGCCGAGCCACGCGGCGGTCGCCTCGCAGGTCTGCGACAGCAGCCCGACGAGATTCGCGACCAGCGCGCCGCTCGCCTGCCAGCCCGACGCGCGGGCCGCCTGCTGCACCGCGGCGACGAGCGTGCCGTCGTGCGCATGCGTCTGCGCGACGCGCTCCGTCATCCGGTCGAGCAGCTTTCGCGCGGCGTCGCTCGCGCGGGCCAGTGCCACGGCATCCGACAACGGCGACAGCGCGGCGACGAAGTCGACGACCTGCGCCGCGATGTCGTCGAGCTGCGTCTCGTCGAAGCCGAGCAGATCGGCAACCGCGCAGACGGGCACCGTCATGCACCACGTGTTCAGCGCGCCGGCATCATGCGGCGCCGACAAGCGCCGCGCGGCAAGCTGTTCGGCACGGTCGCGCAATGCCGCCGTGTCGATCGGCGCAAACGCCGTGCGCAGCGCCTGCTTCGGCACGTCGTGCCGCAACGCGCCGTCGTTCATGCGCACCAGCTCGCCGAACAGCGCGCCGGCCGTCGTGCCGCGCAACGCGGGCGGCACCGGCGCGTCCAGCGGGCGCACGCGGCAGGCCGGATGGCCGAGCACGGCCGTCACGGCGGCCGCGCCGCTCGCGACCCACAGGCCGAGCGTGGCGTCGAACGCGAGCGGCGGCCCGTCGACGAGCGCCGCATAGTAGGGATAGGGATCGCGGTGCGTGACCGCTGCGATGGGATCGGTCGGGTTCATGCGGACAGTATCGGCGCAGCGCGCCGCCGCATGTTTCGGGCTGGCGTGAAATGTCGCGGCGCGGGCGCTGCGTGTGGCCGCATCGCGACGACAGGTAAATGTCAGGCAGCCGACCGGTAGCGATGCGACTGCATGCGCATGCGGACACGCCCGGCCGAAATCGCGCGCGGCTCGGGCGCCACCGCGTCGTGAGGGAACATTTCCTGCCGGAATTCGCCGCTTTCGTCGAACCACTGGCAGATCAGCCAGTCACCGTCGTCGAACACGACCGGCCCGGCAAAAGTGACGGTCATGCGCGGCCCGCCCGTCTTCAGCGTCACGACATCGCCGACGCGAAACCTGACGCGTTGATTTTCTCGGATCGTCATCGCTCTCTCAGCATTTTTATATATCGATATTACCGGCGGCCCACCAACCGTTCATTCGAACGTGCCGCAGATTATCAATCAAAAAACCTGCCCGCAACTCCCGCGCGCAAAAACTTACCGGACGGGAAAATGCAACAATGTGCAGCATCGGCATGCAGGGCGGGCGCCCGTTCGCCCGATCCGGCGCGGTTTGCGCGCCAGCGCCGGTCGAACGGGCGGAATGCGGAGAATAGACGATGTATTTTGCGTCGTCACCGACGTTTAATTCGGACGCGAAATCGGTTGATTATTGTCAATCAATGTTTCGACTGGGAACGATCCCACGATTTAATTACCCTCAATCCCGGAACAAATCCAGTGAATTATCCGGCGACGCAAACCAGCGATTGATATCGCGCCCCGGTACGGCAGCTTGCGTAAATGTAAACGTGCCCTCCTGCGCCATCTCCTTCGCCGCGCGCAGGAACGCGCCGAGCGCGGCCCGAGCCAGTGCGCCGCCGACGCTCACGCGCTTCACGCCGAGCACGGCCAGCGCGTCGAGGCTCAGCAAGCCGCCCTGCAGCCCCATCACGACGTTCACGGGTGCACCGACCGCCTGCGTCACCGCCGCGATCTCGTCCGCATCGGTGATGCCCGGCGCATACAACACGTCGGCGCCCGCGTCGCGATAGGCGACGAGCCGCGCGATCGTGTCGGCAAGGTCGTGGCGGCCATGCAGGTAGTTTTCGCAGCGCGCAGTCAGCGTGAACGGAAACGGCAGCGCGCGCGCCGCGTCGACGGCCGCCGCGATGCGCTCGATCGCCGCTTCGCGCGCGTAGATCGGTGCGTCGGCACGGCCCGTCGCGTCCTCGATCGAGCCGCCGACCGCGCCGGCCTCGGCCGCGAGCCGGATCGTTTCGGCCACCGTGCCGGGCGCGTCGCCGAAGCCGTTCTCGAGATCGGCACTGACGGGCAGGCCGCCCGCGGCGACGATCTCGGCGATGTGATCGAGCATCGCGTCGCGGTCGATCGCATTGTCGGGCTGCCCCTTCGAAAACGCGTAGCCGGCACTCGTGGTCGCGAGCGCCTCGAAGCCGGCCATTGCGAGCAGGCGCGCGGTGCCGGCGTCCCACGGGTTCGGGATGATGAAGGCGCCGGGGCGCGCGTGCAGTGCGCGGAAGGCTTCGGCTTGGCGGGCTTGCAGGTCGGAACGGGTCATCGTGGGCTCCGGAAGGAAGTTGACGGCTGAGCTTACGCCCGTCGTGCACACGACGTTTCAGCGTTCGCCGAAATGTCGTCGCGCGACAGGAAAAAACCAATGCGCCGACTGCGTGCCGGCAGCCGGCAACGAGCAGGCTGGCTCCGCCACCCGTCCATTGCCGGCCCGCGGTCGCTTACTTCGCTGCGGGTGCCGCGCTATCGACGCCGAGCAACACGTCGGTGACGGCTTCGGAGAAGCGCATCGCGCGACCGTCGATCAGCACACCCTCCGGATTCGACGGGTCCCGCGCGGCTTGCGGCACGCCGTGCGCGAGCAGCACCCGCGCGCACGCCTCCCAGTCGGACGCGCCGACATGCTCCGGTTCGTTGACGGATGCCCAGGACAACGTGCCGAGCGCGTCGCTGTCGAATCCGTGCATGTCGCGCCAGCTCGCGCCGTGTGCGAGCAGGAACGCCAGCAATTCCGCATCGCCGCGGAACACTGCATGATTCAGCGCGCTCGCGTCCCAGTCGCCGCCCCGCGCCGCGATCGGCCAGCCCAGTTCGACCATGACCTTCACCGCGTCGCCCGACCCCCACGCGGCGGCGTCCGGCAGCAGCCGCAGCCGCTCATCGGGCAGCGCGCCGGGCAGTTCGGGATGGCGCGCCTGGATGCGTCGCGCATCGCCGGCGTCGGCGCGCGCGCAGGCCGCGACGAACGCGTCCTCCGCGTCGAGCGTCTCTTCCGCGCCGGCTTCGCGCAACAACGCCGCGACGTCGGACAGCCCGGTCTGCATCGCCAGCCGGTACGCACTGACGCCCGTCGGGGTCCGCGCGCCGGGATCGGCGCCGGCCGCCAGCAGCGCGGCGACGTGGCGCGCCGAGCAGCGCACGCCGATCGCCCGCAACAACGGCGCGCCCCAGGTCTGCGCCAGCCCCGCGCCGGGGGGCTCGTTCGGGTCGCCGCCATGCGCGAGCAGCAGTTCGAGTGCATCCGCGTCGCGCATGTCGAACGCACGCCGCAGCGCATTCGTCCCGCCCACCCGCGCACCGTGTTCGAGCAGCACGCGCGTGCAGGCCGGATTTTCCACCGAGTGATACAGCGATTCGCCGTCGTTCGGGTCGGCGCCGGCTTCCAGCAGCATGGCGGTAAGCACCGGATCGCGATTGACGCCCGCCGCACCGTACAGCGCCGACAGCGGCTCCGCTTCGTCGGGTGCGGCGAGCGAAGCCGGCGGAAAGCGGTTACCTATCCGCTGGTTCGGATCGGCACCGGCATCGAGCAGAAGACGCGCGCAAGCGCGCAGCCTGACGGCGAACTCGGGCATCTGCCCGAGCCGCGAATGCGTGACGGCGACCAGCGGCGGCAGCTTCAGCACGCCGCCGGCGCGCGCGATCCAGCCGGGATCGGCTGTCAGTGCCGCCGTCACGGCGTCGAGATCGCCGGCCGCACATGCGACGGTCGGATCGCCCGCAACGAGATCGGGATGGTCGAGCAGCAGTTGCGCGGCGACACGCGGCCGGGGCGCGTCGTAGCCGCCGGTCACGTCGCCGCCGTACGCCAGGTCGAGCCAGCGCCGGATCAGCTGCGACCGCTGTTGCCCTGCCAGCGCATGCGTTTCGACGAATGCGCCGAGATCGGCCCATGATGCAAAACCGTACTCGCGCGCGATGCAGGATTGCGCGTCGTGCAGCCGGAGCCCGAGCGCGCGCGCGTCGTCATGCGTGCGGTTCGCGGCAACAGGGAGAAACCGGACAAAGCGCGCGACGGCCTCGGCGTCACCTTGCCGGTACAAGCGCAACAATGCCTTGGCCTGCTTTTTCAGATGATCGGGATTGGCCTTGGGAGGCAGCTTTTTCATGCGAATCCTCGTGCAGTCATGGCCGAAGGTCCGCAATACCGCCAGCACAAAGGACAGGAGGAAGACTGGATTTGCTGCGACAGGTGGGTTCAACCCTTTCCGCGGACCCGGAAGCGCCCTGCATCGCTGACCGGTATCCTAGGCGACGGCCGGTGACCTCGTCAACCGTGCCGCGCCACGTGGCAGCGCCACTCAACCCGCGAGCTTCTTCGTCAGGAAAATGCGCGTGTGTCCGGCCGGATAATCCGGCAGCTCGCCGAAGCGGACATAGCCGCGTTTCTCGTAGAACGGCCGCGCCTGGAAGTCGAACGTGTCGAGCCACGCGCCGTGGCATCCGCGCGCGACGGCTTCCGCTTCGGCCAGATCCATGATGCGCGTGCCCGCACCCTGACCGCGTGCTGCCTCGGGCACCACGAGCAGGTCGACATGCAGCCAGCCGTACGCCGTGCTGCCCCACAGGCCACCGACCACCGCGCCGTCGCCATCGGTCACGACCACGGCGAGCGCACGGAAGTCGTTCGGGCCCGCCTGGCTTTCGTTGAACCGGACGAGCGGCGCGACGATCTGCTTGCGAACGTTCGCGTCGCCCGCGTCGGTCACCTCGTATGTGAACGTCATCGGTTGAATCCGCTTGAATCGACAATAAGGAACGGTTGAAGCGGTACGTGCCGCGTCAAACGACGTAAGCGCCCTTCGCGTGCAGTTCCGCTTCCGTGCGCTCGAGCGCGGCAATCGCATCGCTGCCTTCGAGCGCCAGCAGCTGCGCGACCAGCGCTTCGGCCATCGCGTGCGCGGCCACCAGCGACGGGAAGAACGACGGGCTGTCGTGCGTGAAGATCAGTTGCGCATCCGCGTGCAGCGCGATCGGCGACACCGCGCTGTCGGTGATCGCGACGATCCGGCTGCCCTGCGCCTTCGCGGCCTGCGCGACGCGCGTCGCTTCCGCCGAATATGGCGCGAAGCTGACGACGACGGTCACGCTCTGCTTCGCGATCGTCCGCAGCTCCATTTCGAGCGAACCGGCGACGCCGTTGAGCAGCGACACGGTCGGGCGGAACAGCCGGTAGCCGTACACGAAGCCGAACGCGACCGGATAGCACGAGCGAAAACCCGCGACGTGCACGTGCGACGCCTTGCGGATCAGTTTCGCGGCATCGGCGAGCGCGTGCTCGTTCTGCGCGGCAGTGGCGGACAGGTTGTGTTGTTGCGCGGCGAGCAGGTCGTGCGCGAGCGACGCCTTGGCGTCGGGCCGCACGAGCGAGCGAGCCCGCTGCGTGAGCGGCTCGGGACGCGTGCGCACGCGCGCGACGCACAGGTCGCGCAGCTCGTTCCAGCCGGGGAAGCCGAATTGCTGCGCGAGCCGCACGAGCGATGCAGGCTGCACCTGCGCGCGCTGTGCGACCTTGCGCATCGACGAGGTGGCGACCTCGTCGGGATGATCGAGCAGGAAGGCAGCGCCCGCCTGGAATTGCGGGCTCAGCTCGGAAAATTGCGCCCGGATCCGGGACGCGAGTTCGTCGAAATTGGCGGCCATCTTGGTGGGAACGGGAACCGGTCGTCCATGGTATCACCGGCCCCGCGCGCACCGGTCAGCGCAGCACTTCGACGTGATCGGCGTCGACCTTCACGCTGCCCGACCATTTGCGCTCGAATTCGCCGCTCACCTTCACTTCGCTCTTGTCGCTGACGGGCTGGCCGGCCGCCCACAGCTTGTGGTCGATCTCGACGCGGATCGTGCCGGTCGCATCGGCGAATTCGTAATCCTCGCCGCCGACATGCTTGACGATGCGCCCCTGCAACTGCACGTGCTGGTCGTCCTTGCCGCTCGCGAGCAGCTCCTTCACGGTGGTCGTGGTCAGCGTGGACGGTCCCGTGTATTGCGCGTAGACGGCGGCAGGCAGCGTAGCGAGCGCGACCGTCAGGATTCTGGCCAGGTGTTTCATGATCTCGTTCCTCTTCTTCGATGTGACGCCGCGCTCCGTTGAACGCGACGGCGCCAGATTACGGACCGTAAGATTAAGCAAACCTGAAGGTCGCGCCGAAGTGACACGGTGCCGCATCAGACGAGTACGAAAGCCCGCCGCGCGCCGCCCGCATTTAAGGTCCACCTAAGACACGGGCGCTTATCATGGGAACCCCGGGTGCCACGGCGCCCCGTTGAAGAGACACCAATTCATGCGCGTATTGCTCGTCGAGGACGATCCGTTGATCGGCAGCGGGCTCGAACAGGGCCTCAAACAGGAAGGCTTCGCGGTCGACTGGGTGAAGGACGGCGACGCCGCGTCGCTCGCGCTGCGCGCGACCGGCTATGGCCTGCTGCTGCTCGATCTCGGGCTGCCGAATCGCGACGGCCTGTCGGTGCTCGCCGCGCTGCGACGCCGCGACGAAAACCTGCCTGCGATCATCATCACCGCGCGCGACGGCGTGCCCGACCGCATCGCGGGCCTCGACAGCGGCGCGGACGACTATCTCGTCAAGCCGTTCGAGCTCGACGAATTGCTCGCCCGCATCCGCGCGGTCAGCCGCCGCCACGCGGGCCGCGCGCAAACGACGCTCGTGATCGGCCCGCTGCGCCTCGACCCCGTCAAGCACCTCGTCTGGCTCAACGACGACGAAGTGCCGCTGTCGCCGAAAGAGTTCGTGCTGCTGCACGAGCTGATGCGCGACCCGGGCGCGGTGATTTCGCGCGAGCAGTTCGAGGAGCGGCTGTACAGCTGGGGCGAGGAAATCGAAAGCAACGCCGTGCAGGTGCACATCCACAACCTGCGCAAGAAGCTCGGCCACGACATGATCCGCACGGTGCGCGGCGTCGGCTACCGGATCGGTGACGGCGCATGACGCGCATGCAACGCGCGGTCGCGCGCTGGCGCAACGCGTCGCTGCGGCGGCGCCTGCTCACGTGGCTGATGCCGGCCGCGTGCGTGATCGGCCTCGTCGCGAGCGCCGGCACCTACTGGGGCGCGCTGCGCGAGCTCGACGACCTGCTCGACGACCAGATGCGCAGCATGTCGAAGCAGATCGTCGTCGGCCCGAACGGCGAGCTGTCGTTCAGCGACCACGCCAACGGCAAGCACGGCTTCGAAGCGAGTGACCCCGACGCCGTGCTGCTGCAGGTCTGGCGCAACGGCACGCTCGTGTATTCGACCGACCGCGATTCGAAACTGCCGCCGCCTGATCAGAAAGGCATCGCGAGCGTCGACGTCGGCGGCCAGCCGTGGCGCACCTATGTAACCGAGCGCGGCGGCACGACGATCCGGCTCGCGCAGGCACGCCATGCGCGGTGGGAAGCGATCGCGGGCATCGCCGTGCACCTGCTGTGGCCGGTGTTCTCAATGCTGCCGCTGCTCGCGATCGGCCTGTGGTTCGGCATCGGCGCGGGGTTGCGGCCGCTGCGCACGATTGCATCCGGCCTCAAACGCAGGAATGCGAACAATCTGGAACCGGTCGACCTCGGCTCGATGCCGAACGAAGTCCGTCCGCTCGCCGAAGCGATCAACGACCTGCTCGCGCGCCTCGACCGCTCGTTCACGCTGCAGCGCCACTTCATCGCCGATGCCGCGCACGAATTGCGCACGCCGATCATGGGGCTGTCGATCCAGTCGCAGTTGCTGCGGCGCGCGGCGACCGCCGAGGAACGCGAGCACATCCTCGCGCAGATCCAGGCGGGCACGACGCGCCTCGGCCACCTTGCCGAGCAGCTGCTGACGCTCGCACGCCTCGAACCCGATGCGCAGGCGGCGGCTTCCGCGTCGACGCCCGTCGATCTCGCCGCGCTGTGCCGGTCGGTGGTATCGGATCGCACGCGCGTCGCCGACGCGCACCGGATCGATCTCGGCGCGATCGTGTCGACGCCCGTGATGACGTCGGGCAATGCGGACACGCTGCGCGTGCTGCTGAACAACCTCGTCGACAACGCGATCCGCTATGCGGGCGACGGCGCACGCGTCGACGTGTCCGCGCGGATCGACGGCACGACGCCCGTGCTCGAAGTCGCCGACGACGGCCCCGGAATCCCGGAAGCCGAACGCACCGACGTGTGGGAGCGCTTCTATCGCGGCGAGGGCGCGCAGGCGGTCACGTCGTCCGGCAGCGGGCTCGGCCTATCGATCGTCAAGCGGATCGCCGAACAGCATCGCGCGACGGTCGCGCTCGGCACCACGCGCGGCGGGCGCGGGCTGACCGTCACGGTGCGCTTTCCGCTGCCGGCCTGACATCTGCGCGACGCGCGGCTTGTCCACAGATTGTGTTGGCAAGCTTGTGGACAACCGTCCAGCAACGGCACCAAGCCCTTGATCGGAAAGGGTTTGTCGAGCCTGCGCGGCAAATGCGCCAGCCCGGGGCTGTCGCGCGCCCGACTCAGTTGTCAACGACGATCCGCTCGATCCGCAGGCCCGTCGAGGTTTCGAGGATGCTGGCGTGCTTCCGAACCGGGCAGTACAGGCGCCCTTCCGGGTAGTCGTCCGGTCTCGGCAGCGTCCGATCCTCGACGTGAACGACGACAGTCCCGTCGAGCGGATACGCGCCGACCTGTTCGCCCATGTAATAGAGCCTGCCGTTCAACTGGTAATAGCCGTTCCCGAGATACCAGAACGAATCCTTCCCGGTGGCGATCGGCGTGTTGCCGAGGTAGATCGCGTCGCCCTTCCTGACGATCGGGAAGAATCGCAAACCGATCCTCGATTCGACGATCGTGTAGTGATTGGCACGGATATCGTCGAGCACCTTGTCGCGGAGTGCGTCGTTCATGCGTTCCGCGTCATGGAAATACGCGGTCTCGTATCTCGGCGGGATGCACGCATGCGCACTCGCGCCACATGCCGCCGCCAGTAACGGCACGGCGATCTTCTTCCAGGTCGTTCTCACCGATTTCTCTCCAGGTTCCTTGTTGTTGGCCGACCATCCGCTGCAGCCGATGTTACCGGTGCCGGATCGCATCGCCAGTGTACCGACCCGGCCTCGCGCAACGACGTTCACCCATAAACTTGACAACCAGTTGTCCATTACGTAAAGTAGTTGTCAATTCATCCCGCGTATCGAACATGACGAAATCCGCGAAGTTGACCGCCGTCGCGCTGTCCGTATTCCGCTTGAACGGCCTGCTGATCGAGTGGGGCAACACCTTTGCCGGGCCACACGGCCTGACCAGTGCGCGCTGGCAGGTGCTGGGCGCCATCTCGATGGCGCCGGAAGCCCCGAACATCCCGCAGATCGCCGACGCGATGGGCATCACGCGGCAGGCGGTGCTGAAGCAGATCAACGTGCTGACCGACGAAGGGCTGGTCCAGTCGCTGCCCAACCCGGCGCACAAGCGCTCCCCCTTGTACGCGCTGACGCCGCGCGGCGCGGCGGCCTATCAGGCCGTGGTCGGGCAGTGGCAACAGCATGTCCGCGACATCGCCGGCGACTTCAGTTCGGCTGACCTGGATGCGGCGATCCGCGTTCTGTCGGCGATGTCCAGCGCGCATGGTGCCGATGCACCGACGTGAGCGCTCAATCGCCCTCCCCCTCACCCGAAGGAGTTCCCATGCCTCATTTCAAGCCGATGGATCCGGCCTTTCCGATCCAGCAACAGATCGCCATCGACGCGCAGCCGGTCGTCCTCGTCAACCTGTTCACGCTGGCCGCGGCCGACGAAGCAGACTTTCTCGCCGTGTGGAAGGACGATGCCGAATTCATGAAGCGGCAGCCCGGGTTCATCTCGACCCAGCTGCATCGTGCGCTCGGCGACAGCCCGACTTACCTGAATTACGCGATCTGGGAATCGACCGAAGCGTTTCGCGCGGCCTTCACGCATCCCGAATTCGTCGCCAAGCTGTCGGCCTATCCGTCGTCCGCCGTCGCGAGCCCGCACCTGTTCCAGAAAGTCAGCGTGGCCGGTATCTGCACTGCGTGAGTGCACGCCCGAAGCGAGGCAATGCGTGGCATTCGCGGGTGTGTTGCGCGTCGCTCGCGCACCCCGACTTCTCCACAGAAAATGTTGGCAAGCTTGTGGATATCCTGCGCACCGCAACGCTAAGCCCTTGATCCGATGGACTTTGGCACGCGTGATGCAGACGGAGCCCCGGTGATGGCCGTCACGTACCCCGCTTCGCCGCACTTCGCATCACGACGCCACGGCGATGCGTGCCGCCGTCGGCGCACACGTGCCCGCCATGCGCTGCGCCACTTACCCACAGATTTTGTTGGCAAGCTTGTGGATATCCTGCGCAAGCCTGCGCTAACCCGTTGATCGGGCTACGGTTCATGCGCGGTGTCACGGTTGCGGCAACGAGCGGCGCGAGCATGCGCGCATGCGGACGATCCCGCGCAACGGCAGTGCACCGCCGTCGCCTTGACGCTCGCGCCCGCCACGCGTCAAGATCACGCGAGCCGCACGCAGCCACGCATCGCCGGCTTCGCGCGACGGCTCAACGGGCCGGCCTTGCCGCCGGCACCGCACCACGACACTTCACTCCGAGGAAGGCCATGGAACACTTCACCGCGTGGCAGTTGGTCGTCTCACTCGTGCTGGTCGCCGTCGTCATCTATCCGTACGTTCGCATCGTCCGGCGCACCGGGCACTCGGGCTGGTGGATCCTGACGATGTTCGTCCCGATCCTGAACTTCATCATGTTGTGGGTGTTCGCATTCGTGCGCTGGCCCACTGTCGACGATCGGCAGCCCTGAGCGTCGCGACGACAACCGGGTGGGCTTGTCCACAGATTGTGTTGGCAAGCTTGTGGATAGCCTGCGCATACCGCGACCAAGCGCTTGATCCGAAAGACTTTGTCCGCGCCGCTTCAAATGCGGCACGCGGCCGGCAAAGTGCCGCTCGCGCATCGACTTGCTGCGTCACGGACCGCCTTCTACGTGTGCGAACCGGGTTTTCCACAGATTTTGTTGGCAAGCATGTGGATAGCCTGCGCATACCGCGGCCAAGCGCTTGATCCGAAAGACTTTGTCCGCGCCGCTTCAAACGCGGCACGGCGGCCCGCGCCACGCTTGACGCAGCCGCGCGCAGGCTTGTCCACAATTTTTGTTGGCAAGCATGTGGATATCCTGAGCATGCGTGACCTAAGTCGTTGATCGCACAACGTTTGATCGCGCGGATCACGACTGCGGCACGGCATGCATGCGGATCGCGTCATGCACGCCGCGCCGCCCGCCTCAACCGAATGCCTGGACCACGATGCGCGCGACCGACGCGATCACGTCTTCTTTCGAGCGCGCATCGGCACGCGCCTGCGTGTAGTACACGGCCAGCGCGATCGGCGCACGCGACGGCGACCACACGACGCCCGCGTCGTTGGTCGTCCCGTAGTCGCCGGTGCCCGTCTTGTCGGCGACCGTCCACCCGGCCGGCACGCCCGCGCGCAGCCGCTTGTCGCCGACCTTGTTGCCGCGCATCCACGTGACGAGCTGCGCACGCTGCGCAGCCGGCAGCGCATCGCCGAGCATCAGCACGCGCATGCTCGCGGCCATCGCGGCCGGCGTCGTCGTGTCGCGCAGGTCGCCCGGCACCGCGGTATTCAGTTCGGTCTCCCATCGATCGACCCGGAACGCATCGTCGCCGATCGAGCGCGCGTAGGCCGTCACCGCCGACGGGCCGCCGAGCAGCTTCATCAGCAGGTTCGCAGCCGAGTTGTCGCTGTACTGGATCGCGGCCTCGCACAGCGCGGCGACCGTCATGCCGTCGTCGACATGCTTCCCCGACACCGGCGAATAGTTGACGAGGTCGGCCTTGGTATACGTCACGCGCTGTTGCAGCAACGCCGGACGCTCGACGCTCTGCGCCAGCACCGCCGCGCTCAGCATCGCCTTGAACGTGCTGCAGAACGGGAAGCGCTCGTTCTGGCGATGTTCCGCGCGCCGGCCGGTCGCGATGTCGATCGCGCACACGCCGAGGCGGCCGCCCGCGCTGCGTTCGAGCGCCGCCAGCGCATCGAACGTCTCCGCATCGAGCGAGGCCGTCGTGGCCGCCGCGACCGCGGCGGCGGCCTCGCTCGACGGATCCGGTGCGGTAGCCTGCCGCGACGCGCACGCCGCGACGGTCAGGGCGAGCGGCGCCGTCGCGGCAGCCAGCAACAGGGTTCGACGTTTCGATGAGTAAGTCATGTCGGTTGTCTCGTGGTGGAATGGAAGCGAAACAGGTTGAAAACGCCCGGCCGGCGAGACAGCACTATCGGGACTTTACGGTTGCCTGACAAGCAACGATAATTGAGCGCTGACGAAAGAAATTCTTATGACAAAGCTCCGCCCTCATCTTCCGCTCAATGCGCTGCGCGCGTTCGAATCGTCGGCGCGCCACCTGAACTTCACGCGCGCCGGCCTCGAGCTGAGCGTGACCCAGGCCGCGGTCAGCCAGCAGGTGCGTTCGCTCGAGGAGCGGCTCGGCTGCACGCTGTTCACGCGGCTGCCGCGCGGCCTCGGGCTCACCGACGAGGGGCGCGCGCTGCTGCCCGTGCTGAGCGACGCATTCAGCCGCATCGAGACGGTGCTCAAGCAGTTCGACGGCGGGCGCTTCCGCGAGGTGCTGACGCTCGGCGTCGTCGGCACCTTTGCCCTAGGCTGGCTAATGCCGCGGTTGAAGCAGTTCGGCGATACGCACCCGTTCGTCGAGCTGCGGCTGCGGACCAACAACAACGTCGTCGACCTGGCCGCCGAGGGCCTCGACTTCGCGATCCGTTTCGGGGAAGGCAACTGGCCGGCGACGCGCAACGAGCGCCTGCTCGACGCGCCGCTCACCGCGCTGTGTGCGCCCGACATCGCGCGGCGCCTCGCGCAACCGGCCGATCTCGCGAACGAAACGCTGCTGCGCTCGTACCGCATCGACGAATGGCACGGCTGGTTCGATGCGGCGCAGCTTGCGCCGTGGGCGGTCAACGGGCCCGTGTTCGATTCGTCGCGGCTGATGGTCGAGGCCGCGATGCAGGGCGCGGGCGTCGCCCTCGCGCCGGCCTGCATGTTCGCGCGCGAACTGCAGCTCGGCCTGCTCGCGCGGCCGCTTGACATCGACGTGTGCGCGGGCGGCTACTGGCTCACGTCGCTGAAATCGAAGCCGCTCACGCCGGCGATGACACTCTTTCGCGACTGGATCGTGGCCGAAGCGGCCAGCACGGCGCAGGCCGAATGACACGGCCCCGCTTGTCCACAGAAAGTGTTGGCAAGGATGTGGATATCCTGGGTACCCGGGACCTAAGCCCTTGATCGCGCACGAATTAACCCGCCGACGCAGACATCGGGCAGCCCATGTACACGGGGCTTCGCGAGCCGGCCTTCGGCAGCCCGATCCTCAACTGTCACGACGCAATCGATTGCGAGTTATCCACAGAATATGTTGGCAAGCCTGTGGATATCCGTCCAATGCGCCGCGTAACACCCTGATACAAAAGGGGATTCAATATACGGACCTTGCGCGGTCAACCGTGTGGCAGCGCACGCGCTTTCGCTCGGCACGCGCAACACACCCGGCCCGGGGCCGGAAGGTTCTCCACAGATTGTGTTGGCAAGCTTGTGGATATCCTGCGCATCGGCCACCTAACTCATTGAGCGCACGGGGTTTTGTGCTTCGTCTGCAGAATCGGGCAGCGCCGGCGCAGCCCGTGCGGCTGGCGCCGGCGCCATCCGGGCATCAATGCCGGTCGAGCCCGCCGCGCAATTCGCTCGCCTTGTCGCGCAGCGCCTCGTAACCCGAGCGCGCATGCTCCGGCAGGTCGGGATCGCCGATCAGCGCGCCGAGCGTTTCGATCAGGCTGAACAGGATGCCCTTCGCCGCGCCGACCGCGATGCTCTGCGATTCGATCGACTTGTGCAGGTGGTCGACCGCCGCTTCCAGATTCTCGAGCTTGTGCTCGCTGTCGTCGGGCCGGTTGTCGGTCGTCATCGTCTACCTCCGCCATCGTTCAAGGGTCATGTCACGATTCTATGCCGCTGCGCGCGAACGTGGCGCGACATCGCGCAACGTTCGCGCAGCAACGCGCTACAGCACCGCGACCACCTTCACGCGGCCCGGCTGCTCCGCCGATGCAACCACCTGGCCGTCGACGCGGCGGAACGTGAGCGACACGGTTTCGTCGCCGACACGCAGCGCGTCGATCCGCAGCCAGTCAACGCCTTCCGGCAGCGCCGGGCGCTCGACCCGCACCTCGTGACGCGACGCGTCGATGCTCACGCCGAGGCAGGCCTGCAGCATCATGAACGGCGCACCGGCCGCCCACGCTTGCGGCAGGCAGGCCACCGGATACGCGGTCGGCGGTTCGCCGCGCCGGCGCGGGAACCCGCAGAACAGTTCGGGCAGGCGCATCTCGAAGCTCACCGCCGCCTCGAACAACGCGCGCAGCAAGTTCACCGCGGCCGTCTTGTCGCCGTAGCGCGCCAGACCTCGTGCGATCAGCGCATTGTCGTGCGGCCACACCGAGCCATTGTGATACGCCATCGGGTTGAAGCGCGGCTGGCCGGCCGCGAGCGTGCGAATGCCCCAGCCCGTCTGGAACAGCGTCGAGCCGAGCACGCCGGCAACCGCTGCGCCGCGCTCGGCGTCGGGCAACCCGAACGCGAGCAGATGGCCCGCGTTCGACGCGAACACGCGGCACAGGTCGCCATGACCGTCGAGCGCGATGCCGTAGAAATCGCCCTCCGGCATCCAGAACAGCGCGTCGACCTGCTCGCGCAGCGTCTTCGCACGCAACGCGTAGCGCGTGGCGTCGGCCGCGTGGCCGCGCCGGTGCGAGCACATCGACATCGCATCGAGCGCCGCGCACGCATACGCCTGCACTTCGACGAGCGCGATCGGCCCGTCCGGGAAGCGGCCGTCCGCATGGAACACCGAATCGTGGCTGTCCTTCCAGCCTTGGTTCGCGAGGCCGCGTTCCGACGTGCGCTGGTAATCGAGCAGTCCGTACGGATTGCGGTCGCACTTGTCGATCACCCATTGCGCGGCGCGCTCGAGCGCGGGCCACAGCTCGTCGATCAGCGCATCGTCGCCGGTGCGTTCGACATACGCGCCCGCGAGCACGATGAACAGCGGCGTCGTATCGACCCCGCCGTAGTACAGCGCGAACGGCACCTCGCCCGTCGCGGCCATCTCGCTGCGGCGGAACTCGTGCATGATCTTGCCCGGCTCCGCATCGCGGAACGCGGAGGTCTCGCGCGCCTGGTGCTCGGCCAGGAAGCGCAGCACGCCGCGCGCGAGCGACGGTTGCAGCCACAGCATCTGCAGCGACGTGATCACCGCATCGCGGCCGAACGGCGTCGAGAACCACGGAATGCCCGCATACGGGTACGGCCCCGTGTCGAGCTGCGTCGTGAGCAGCCCGAGATCCGCGAGCGAGCGGTCGAGCCATGCGTCGAACAGCGGATTGCCGGTGTTCACACGCGCCATCGATTCGCGCCGCGCGCGCATCTCGCGGTGCACGCCGACGAGCGCGGTGCGCAGCGCGACGCGGCCGCATCCCGGCGCTTCCGCATGCACCGGGCCGAGCGTTGCGTCGACGGTCAGGTAGATCGACACGCAGGCCTGCGCGGCGATCGTCAGCGTGTAGTCGGCACGATCGACCGACAGCGCGTCGGGCGCCGGCGAGAAATGCACGGTCACGTTGCGCTCGACGCCGTCGAGGCCGTCATAGCGCAGCCGCACCGCGCCCGCGTCGACGCGCGGCGCCACCACGGTGCCGCGCTTCGGGCGCTGCGTGCCGCGCACTTCGAACATGTCCTTGAAATCGGCCGCGAACGACAGCGACAGCGGCACCTCGGCTTCGCTCGCGCCGTAGTTCGTCAGCGTCAGCGCTTCGTAAAGCACGTCGCCCGCGAGCACGCGCATCCGCTCGATGTGGATCACGCCCTCGGGCGTTTCGTGGCCGCCGAGCGGCGGCAGCGGGCGGTTCGTCAGGTGCGCGGTAAACGATGCGTTGTCGGCGCTCGTCGCGCCCGACAGCAGCGACGGCGCGCGGCCGCCGAAGGTCAGGCGCCAAGTCGACAGTACGCGCATGTCGTCGACGAACAGGCCGTCGTCACGGCCGCCGATGTCGCCGAGCGCGTCGCTGACCACGAACGCGTCGCCGGATTTCAGGACGTACTGGTTGTTGCGCGCCAATGCCTGCGGATCGGCTTCGGGCGCGATGAATGCGGTGGCCGACGCTGGGGTCGGGGCAGCAGGCGCGACTGACTGCGCCTGGGTCGTCTTGGCTTCGGCGTGATTCGGCATCGATGCTCCTGTGTCGGAACGCAACGCGCGGCGCGTCGCGTGTTTCGCACAGGATAGGACAGAACGGGGGACGCGCGCAGCGACGAAAAAGACGCGATGCCATGCGACGTTGTCGTCGCCGCATGGCATCGCGCAGGCACGTCAGGCGCTGGTCAGAACTTCCACAGGATGTTGCCGAGGATTGCGTTGTCGCGCACACCGCTGCCGTACTGGCCGCTGTACGTGAGGCCGAGCGTCAGGCGTTTCGTGATGTTCGCGTCGATGCCGGCCTCGAGCACGGCGCTGTCGCGAGCAATCGGCACGCCCGATACCTGGAACGACGTCCCGCCGTTCGCGAACGTGAATGCCGACGACGGAGTCACGTTGCCGAACGCATGCCGCCAGCCGACCGTCCCGCGCGCGGTGAACGTGCCGCTCCCGATCGAGCCGAGCTGCGACGCCGCGCGCAAACCGAGGGTCGAGAAGCCGACGTGGGTCGTCTGGCCGCCGGCACGCAGCGCGGCCGCACCACCGGTTTCCGTATAGCCGTCGGTATGCAGGTTCACATACGCGAGGCCCGCGAACGGCTCGATCGCCACGGGCCCGACCGGCAGCGCGAAGCCGACTTCGCCGAACACCTGCGCCGAATTCGCGTCGTAGCCGGCCGAGTCGTGATCGGAGAAGCCCGCGAAGCCCGGGGACCGGTCGCTGTTGATCCGGTACCACGTGTACGACGCGCCGCCGCGCACACCGAGCGCACCATACTGCGCGCCGCCGTACAGCGACAGGTAGTAGCTGTTCACCGACGCCGACGAACTCTGGTCGTTGTCGAGCGAGCTGTGCGTGACACCCGCGGCCAGGCCCGCACGCCACTTGTCGTTGAGCGCCATGTCGGCACCGGCGATGAAGCCGGTCATGCTGCGGTTGATCGTCGACGCGTTGGCGTCGCCGGTGAGCCGGCTGCGGCCGCCGAACGCCTGCCCCCAGACGACCGGCTGGTAAGGCGTGCCGCCGTAGCAGCCGTCGCGCGAGCCGATCCGGCGATCCGGCGGCAGCGTCGAGGCGACCGCGCCGGCCGTGTTGTCGCCGCACAAGGCTGCGCCGCCCGACGACAGCGCGGCGAGCGGGCCCGATCCGGGCGCAAGGCCCTGGCGGACGCGATCGGTCACCGCGTCGCGCACGTAGCGGCTGTCGAGCAGCAGCATGCTCTTCAGGCTCGCCTGCAGCTCGCCGTCGAGCAGCCCGTATGCGCGGCGCGCGGTCGTCGCATCGGTCGTCATCACGGCGTCGTACAGCGGGTTGCCGGCACCGAGCCCGCCGAGTGCGGCCGCGACCGAACGCTGGTTCGGCGTCGTCGCGACATCGGGGAACGCGGTACCGTTCGAGACCAACCGCAGATACACGTGATCCGGATCGTAGCTGAGCGTCGGCGCGAGGAACGCGTAGTTCGCACTCACCTGGCTGAACGTGCCCTGCACGCCCGACGACGCGGAGAGGATCGTATAGGTCGTGCTCGGCTGGTAGCCGCTCTGGTTCGCGAGCACCTGCACGGTGCCGCCGTTCAGCGTCGCCGTGCCGCCCGCCGCGAGGCTGCCGCTTTGCTGCGGCGTCGCCGCGACCTGGAACGTCGAGCCCGGCTGGAACGTGACGTTGCCGCCCACGTTCAGCGCCGCGCCCGGCTGCGACGCGGCCGCCGTCGCGCCGCCCTGCACCACGAGGCCGCCGATCGTGCCGGTACCCGTGACCGTCGCGCCGCTCTGCACGGTCACGGTCGACTGGCCGAGCGAACCATTGACGGCGAGCGTGCCCGCGCTGACCGTGGTCGGGCCGCTCAGCGTGCTGGTGCCCGTCAACGTCAGTTGCCCGCTGCCGGCCTGCGTCAGCGAACCCGCGCCGGACAGCACGCTTGCGATCGTCACGTTGCCGGATTGATTGACGATCAGCGCGCCGTTGTCGACGACATTGCCGACGATGCTGCCCGACGTGCCGCCGTTGCCGAGTTGCAGCGCGCCACCGGCCGCGATCGTGGTGCCGCCCGTGTACGTGTTCGCGCCCGTCAGCGTCTGGATACCGGTGCCGGCGATCGTCACGCCGCCCGCCCCGCCGATGGTCCCGCCGAACGTGCCGTTGCCGCTACCGTTCAACGCCAGTGCATTGGCGCCGAGATTGACGGTCGCGCCGGCCGTGCCGTTCAACCTGCTGATCGTCTGCGCACCTGTCGCGCCGCTCAGGTTGAACGTCGCACCCGTGCCCGCGAGATTCACCGCGCCCGTCGACGCGAGGCTGCCGCCCGCGCCGAGTGCCAGCGTGCTGCCGCCGTTGATCGTCGTGCCGCCGGTGTACGTGTTCGCGCCCGTCAGCGTTTGCGTGCCCGTACCCGCGAACGTCACGGCGCCCGTGCCGCCGATCGCGCCGCCGAACGTGCCGTTGCCGCTGCCGCTCAGCGTCAGCGCATTCGTGCCGAGGTTCACGTTCGTGCCAGCGCCACCGGACAGCGCACCAATCGTCTGTGCGCCCGTCGCGCCACTCAGGTTGAACGTCGCGCCCGTGCCGGCCAGATTCACCGCGCTGCCCGCCGCGAGGCTGCCACCTGCACCCAACGCCAGCGTGCTGCCGCCGTTGATGGTCGTGCCGCCCGTGTAGGTGTTCGCGCCCGTCAGCGTCTGCGTGCCGGTGCCCGCGAACGTCACGCCGCCCGTGCCGCCGATCGCGCCGCCGAACGTGCCGCTGGTGCTGCCGTTCAACGTCAGCGCATTCGCGCCCAGGTTCACGTTCGTGCCGCCGATACCGCTCAGCGTGCCGAGCGTCTGCGCGCCCGATGCACCGCTCAGGTTGAACGTCGCGCCCGTGCCGGCCAGATTCACCGCACTGCCCGACGCGAGGCTGCCGCCCGCGCCAAGCGCCAGCGTGCTGCCGCCGTTGATGGTCGTGCCGCCCGTGTACGTGTTCGCACCGGTCAGCGTCTGCGTGCCGGTGCTCGCGAACGTCACGCCGCCCGTGCCGCCGATCGCGCCGCCGAACGTGCCGCTGGCGGTTCCGCTCAACGTCAGCGCGTTCGCGCCGAGGTTCACGTTCGTGCTGGCCGCGCCGTTCAACGCGCCGATTGTCTGCGCACCGGATGCGCCGCTCAGGTTGAACGTCGCGCCCGTGCCGGCCAGATTCACCGTGCTGCCCACCGCGAGGCTGCCGCCCGCACCGAGCGCCAGCGTGCTGCCGCCGTTGATGGTCGTGCCGCCCGTGTAGGTGTTCGCGCCCGTCAGCGTCTGCGTGCCCGTACCCGCGAACGTCACGGCGCCCGTGCCACCGATCGCGCCGCCGAACGTGTTGTTGCCACTGCCGTTCAGCGTGAGCGCATTCGCGCCGAGATTGACATTCGTGCCTGTGCCGCCACTCAGCGTGCCGAGCGTCTGCGCGCCCGTCGCGCCGCTCAGGTTGAACGTCGCGCCCGTGCCGGCCAGATTCACCGCACTGCCCGACGCGAGGCTGCCGCCTGCGCCAAGCGCCAGCGTGCTACCGCCGTTGATGGTCGTGCCCCCCGTGTAGGTGTTCGCGCCCGTCAGCGTCTGCGTGCCGGTGCCCGCGAACGTCACGCTACCGGTGCCGCCGATCACGCCGCCGAACGTGCCGTTGGTGCTGCCGTTCAATGTCAGCGCATTCGCGCCCAGGTTCACGTTCGTGCCGCCGATACCGCTCAACGTGCCGAGCGTCTGCGCGCCCGATGCGCCGCTCACGTCGAACGTCGCGCCCGTGCCTGCGAGGCTCACTGCACTGCCGGAAGCCAGGCTGCCGCCCGCGCCGAGCGCCAGCGTGCCGGCGTTGATCGTCGTGCCGCCCGTGTACGTGTTCGCGCCCGTCAGCGTCTCGGTGCCGCTGCCTTGCTTCGTCACACCGCCGGTGCCCGTGATCGAGCCGGCGAATGTCTGGCTCGCCGTGTTGCCGAAGGTCAGGCCGTTACCGCCGAGCGCGACCGTCGAACCGGCCACGCCGCTCAGTGCGCCGATCGTCTGGTTCCCGCCCGCGCCGCTCAGGTCGAACGTCGTGCCCGTGACGCCGAGATTCACGGTGCCCGACGCCGCGATGCTGCCGCCCGCACCGATCGCGAGCGTGCCGCCGTTGATCGTCGTCGTGCCGGTATACGTGTTCGTGCCCGTCAGCGTTTCCGTGCCGCTGCCCTGCTTCGTGATCCCGCCCGTGCCGGCAATCGTGCCGCCGAACGTGCCGTTCGTGCCGTTGCCCAGCGTCAGCGTATTGCTGCCGAGCGTGACGTTCGAGGTCGCGACACCGTTCAGCGCGCCGATCGACGTGCTGCCGCCCGCGCCGATGTCGAGCGTCGAACCCGTGCCCGTCAGGTTCACCGCGTTGCTCGACGCGAGGCTGCCGCCCGTACCGATCGCCAGCGTGCCGCCCGCGATCGTCGTATCGCCCGTAAAGGTGTTCGCGCCCGTCAGCGTCTCGGTGCCGCTGCCCTGCTTCGTGATTCCGCCGGTGCCCTGGATCGCACCACCGAAGGTCTGGTTCGTGCCGTCGCCGAACGTCAGCGACTGGCTGCCGATGCGTACAAACGATCCGTTCACGCCCGACAACGCGCCGATCGTCTGGTTCGCGCCCGACGTGGTGATGTCGAATACCGCTCCCGAGGCACCGAGGTTCAGCGCACCCGTCGCCGCAAGCGAGCCTCCCGCGCCGAGCGCCAGCGTGCCGGCGTTGATCGTCGTGCCGCCCGTGTACGTGTTCGTGCCGGTCAGCGTTTCGGTGCCGCTACCTTGCTTCGTCACACCGCCCGTGCCCGTGATCGCGCCGGCAAACGTCTGGCTCGCCGTGCTGCCGAATGTGAGGCTGTTGCCGCCCAGCGCGACCGTCGAACCGGCCAAGCCCATCAGTGCGCCGATCGTCTGGTTCGCCCCCGCGCCGCTCAGGTCGAGCGTCGTGCCTGCGGCGCCGAGATTCACGGTGCCCGACGCCGCGATGCTGCCGCCCGCACCGATCGCCAGCGTGCCGCCGCCGATCGTCGTCGTGCCCGTGTACGTGTTCACGCCCGTCAGCGTTTCGGTGCCGCTGCCTTGCTTGAAAACCCCGCCCGTACCGCCGATCGTGCCGGCAAATGTCCCGTTCGAGCTGCCGCCGTACACCAGCGTGTTGGCGCCGAGATTCACGGCCGAGCCGGCGACACCGCTCAGTGTGCCGATCGTCTGCGGGCCCGTCGCGCCGCTCAGGTCGAACGTCGCGCCCGCACCGGCCACGTTCACCGCGCCGGTCGACGCGAGGCTACCGCCCGCGCCCAGCGCCAGCGTGCCGGCGTTGATCGTCGTGCCGCCCGTGTAGTTGCCCGCGCTCGTCAGCGTCGTCGTCGCCGCGCCGTTCTTCACGAGACCGCCCGCGCCGGAGATGCCGCCGTTCAGCGTGAGGGCGTTGCTGCCGCCGAGCGTGAGTGTCGCGCCCGTGCCGAGATTGACCGCGTTGTTGACCGACAGGTTCGTGCTCGTGTCGAGCGTCGCCGCGCCGCCGACGTTCAGCGCGCCGCCCCCGAGCGCCCCGCTGTTGCCGAGCACCAGACCGCCGCTGTTCAGGTTCGTGCCGCCCGTATAGACGTTCGCACCCGTCAGTGTCTGCGTGCCGGTGCCGGCCAGCGTCAGGCTGCCCGTCCCGCCGATCACGCCGCCGAAGGTGCCGCTGGCGGTCCCGCCCAGCGTCAGCCCGTTGCCGCCCATGTTGACGATCGTCCCCGCGACACCCGACAGCGCGCCGATCGTCTGGGGACTGGTCGCGCCGCTCACGTCGAGCGCCGCGCCCGCGTTGGCGAGATTCACCGCGCCGGTCGCTGCCAGGCTGCCGCCCGCGCCCACCGCCAGCGTGCCGGCGTTGATCGTCGTGCCGCCCGTGTAGGTGTTCGCGCCCGTCAGCGTCGTGGTCGCCGGGCCGTTCTTCACGAGACCGCCCGCGCCGGAAATGCCGCCGCTCAGCGCAAGTGCATTGCTGCCGCTGAGCGTCAGCGTCGAACCGTTCGCAAGACTGACTGCGTTGGCGACCGACAGGCTCGCGTTCGTGTCGAGCGTTGCCGCGCCTGCGACGTTCACCGTACCGGTACCGAGCGCGCTGTTGTTGCCCAGCATCACGCTGCTGCCGCCGTTCAGGTTCGTGC
Source organism: Burkholderia lata (assembly GCF_902499335.1). Taxonomy (GTDB): domain Bacteria; phylum Pseudomonadota; class Gammaproteobacteria; order Burkholderiales; family Burkholderiaceae; genus Burkholderia; species Burkholderia lata_B. Next base: position 295,888 of record NZ_CABVQK010000004.1, read on the forward strand.
CGCCCGAGTAGGTGCTCGCGCCGTTCAGCGTCTGCGTGCCGGTGCCGGCCAGCGTCAGGCTGCCGGTGCCGCCGATCGCGCCGCTGAAGGTGCCGCTGGCGGTTCCGCCCAGCGTCAGCGCGTTAGCGCCCAGCGCGACGTTCGCCCCGGCGACACCCGACAGCGCACCGATCGTCTGCGCGCCGGTCGCGGCGCTCACGTCGAGCGCCGCACCCGCGCCGGCCAGGTTCACCGCGCCCGTCGCCGCGAGGCTGCCGCCGCCGCTGATCGCCAGCGTGCCCGCGTTGATCGTCGTGCCGCCCGTGTAGGAGTTCGCGGCCGTCAACGTCGTCGTCGCCGCGCCGTCCTTCACGAGACCACCCGCGCCGGTGATGCCGCCGTTCAGCGTGAGGCCGTTGCTGCCGCCCAGTGTCAGTGTCGAACTGGTGGCGAGGTTGACTGCGTTGTTGACCGACAGGTTCGCGCTCGTATCGAGCGTCGCCGCGCCGCTGACGGTCAGCGCGCCCGTGCCGAGCGCCGCGTTGTTGCCGAGCACCAGCCCGCCGGCATTCAGCGTCGTACCGCCGGTGTAGTTGTTCGCGCCGGACAGCGTCACGGTCGCCGCGCCGTTCTTCACGAGACCGCCGCCGCCCGAGACCGTACCGCTCAGGCCGACATTGGTGCTGCCGGCGAACGTGAGCGTCGTGCCGGTGGCGACGTTGACATTGTTCGCGAGCGACACGTTGGTGGTCGCATCGAGCGTCGACGAACCGTTCACGTTCACCGCGCCGGTACCGAGCGCCGTATTGCTGCCGACCGCGACGTTGCCGCCGCTCAGGTTCGTGCCGCCCGTGTAGACGTTGTTGCCTGTCAGCGTCTGCGTGCCGGTGCCGGACAACGTCAGGCTGCCCGCGCCGCCGATCGTGCCCGCATACGTCGTATTGCCGCTACCGTTCAACGTCAGCGAATTGCCGCCGAGGTTCACGTTGGTGCCGGCCGCGCCCGCCAGCGCGCCGACCGCCTGCGCGCCCGACGCGTTGCTCAGGTCGAACGTCGCACCCGCGCCGGTCAGGTTCACCGTGCCGGACGCCGCGAGGCTGCCGCCCGCGCCCAGCGCGAGCGTGCCGCTGTTGATCGTCGTGTCGCCGGTGTAGGTGTTCGCGCCGGACAGCGTCAGCGTCGCCGCACCGTTCTTCACGAGGCCGCCATTGCCGTTGATGGAGCCGGCCAACCCGAGATTGTTGCTGCCGCCGACCGTCAGCGTCGTGCCCGTGGCGAGATTGACGGTGTTGTTGAGCGTCGCGTTCGTACTCGAGTCGAGCGTGGCCGACCCGTTGACGTTCAGTGCGCCGGTGCCGAGCGCCGAATTGTTGCCGACCACGATGCCGCCGGCGTTCAGGTTCGTGCCGCCCGTGTAGTTGTTCGCGCCGGACAGCGTCAGCGTGCCGCCGTCGTTCTTCGTCAGCGCGCCGCCGCCCGACACGGTGCCCGACAGCGTGAGCCCGGTCGAGCCCTGCACCGTCAGTCCGCCCGCGCCGAGCGTCACGTCGTTGGCGACGTTGAGCCCGGCCGTGCCCGCCTGCAACGCGCCGCCGGTGGCCGTGATGGTGCCGGTGCCGAGCGATGCGTTGTTGTTGATGATCGCGGTGCCGCCCGCCAGCGTCGCATCCTGCGCGGTCGATGCGCCATTGATCGTCCAGTTGCCGCTCTGGACGTTCAGGTGATTGAAGTTGATGTAGTTGTTGGCCGCGATCGTGCCGTTCGCGCCGGCCCCCTGCTGCAGCTTGAGCGTGTTGTCCCCGCCCGCGCCGCCGTCGACCGTGCCCGTCGCCGCGACACCCAGCGTGATCGGGCCGACCGTGATGTTGAGCGCGCTGCCGGTGCCGCCCGCCGTGTTGACCGACGAGCCCGTCACCGCGGTGAACGAGTTCGTGCTGTTCGCGCCCATCGACACGCTGCCGTTGATCGTGCCCGAGTTGACGAACGAGTTGCCCGCCCCGGGCGTGCCGTTCGAACCGAGCGACACACGGCCGGTGATCGTCCCGCTGTTGGTCATGTTGACCGTGGCGCCGCCGTATGCGGCGACCACGGGCGCATCCGCGCCGGTGAGGGTCGCGCCGACCAGCGGGTTCGAGCCGATCGTGCCGGTGTTGTTGATCGTCGACGTGCCGCCGGTGCCGTTCTGGACCGACAACGCCATGCCCGTCACGCCGCTGATCGCCACGCCGGTCGAGCCGTTCATCGTGCCGTTGTTGATGACGGTGGTGCCGGCACTCGCCGCCGAGTTGCCGATCACCGCGCCGCTCGACAGCACGCCGAGACCGGTGCCGAGCGCCGACGGGTCGATCGTGCCGTTGTTGGTCAGCTGGGTATTGTTGCCCGTCAGCGACATCGCGGTGCCACCGACGCCGAGCAGCACGCCGACGCTCGCGCCGGCGTTGACGGTCGCGTGGATGTTGTTCGCGCTGTTCGAATAGCTCGGCGCAAGCGGGTTGGCGACCCCGGAGCAGGTCACCGTCGTGCCCGCCGTGGTACAGGTCGCATTGGCGGGCACGATACCGGCGCCGGACAGCGCCAGGAACACCCCCGTCGGCAACAGCAATTTCGGAAACGGCTCGCCGGCCTTTTTCGAACGTGCAAGATTCATGCTTTCCCTCGTCATGTTATTGGAATTGGCATTACCGTGAAATCGAACAGCCGACAGCAGAAAACCGCGGACAATAGCGTGCCCCCCGGCTGTCGCGATGCGACGTCGGTTTATTCATGGACGAATCTTTGATTGGCCCTGGAAGGCAGGATTGAAACTAGTCGAACGACATGTCGATGGCCCCTGTTTTTCTGCAGCGATTTTCTGGTTGATTTGATTACCGCCCCGCTTTTGTCAGACAAGGCTATATCAAAAAAACAGGCTTTTCCAGTCGATCTTTCCCCCGTTCGACCAAGGATCAACGGGCGCGCATTTTTTACTTATCGGAACGCTTTAAACAGGTAAGTCCGTGCACTATTCGCCAGCTTATTTTGATCCGTGTCAAAAAATACCGAAAACGATGCATCCGTGAAAACACCGACATCAGCCTGATTATCGCGATTATCTTTTGCAATGCAATATTTCCATTCCGGAAAGCGTTTGCGCGAGATAATCCGCTCCATCATTCACAGAACAAAAACACTGGAATATTCGGCGCGTATCCGATCCCTTCGAGTTTCGCCACGTACCGCTCGGGAAATGAAACCCGCCGGTATCACGAAAACAGGCTCATCAGATAAAGCATCGGGCGGAACGAGACAGGCCGCGCATCGGGATTCACCCACAACCGCGCTGCATACACCGCGTAGGCCGGCACTTCGCGCCAGCTCGAATAGACATCGCGCAGCTGGAAGCGGCGCGGATACGCGGCGGAGATGTTCGCCCGCGCGATGCCGACGCGTTCGAACGCGAGGCGCGCCCGCGCGAGGTGGTAGTACTGGCTGACGATCAGCACACGCGACAGGCGGTGCGCCTGCAGGTAGGCGAGCGTGTGCTGCGCAGTCGCGAGCGTGTTGTCGCCCTGGTCGTCGACGGCGATCCGGTCGGCCGGCACGCCGCGCGCCACGAGATAGTCGCGCATCGCGGTCGCCTCGTTCAGCCCGGGGCCGTCGATCGCGCCGCTGACGAGGAACGCCGGGCACTGCCCCGTGCGATAGCAGCGCACGCCGACGTCGAGCCTGGCGGCGAGCACTGGCTTCGGCGCGCCGGTCTCGTCGAGCGCGTTGCCGAAGATCACGGCGACGTCGGCCGGCTCGCTCGGCATCCGCATTCCGTACGCGACGAGCGCGACGGCTGCAACGATCCAGAGACAGGCAACGACCGCCAGCAAGCGGCCCATGCGGGCAAACAAGCCCCGTTTGGTGTGGTTTTTCAAGGTTTTCGGTCTCTCAGGTCGTCGGGCGTATCGGCGTGCCCGGCCCCGGACGGGCGCGTAACGCTAGCACGGCGCGCGTTCAGGTGTCCACGCGACGGACGGCGGCCAGCCGTCCGGCAAGTCGACCGGAGAACCGTGCCCGGCGAAGCGGGCAGGTAATACGGAGATTGAAAGAATGTGAATGGCCGCGCCGCGATGCACGGCCCGGCACGGACCGAATCAGTCGATTGGGCACATCGCGAGCCGCCCCATCGCCTCGCCGGCGCCGCGCACCGCGCAGGTGGCCGGCTCGTCGGCGATCCGGGCGACGAGCCCGGTCTCGTCGTACAGCAGGCGCTCGAGATCCGCGAGCAGCGCACCACCGCCCGTCAGCACCACGCCTCGATTGGCGATGTCGGTCACGAGCTCGGCCGGCGCATTTTCCAGCACCGACTTCACCGCGCCGATCACCTGCTTGAGCGGCGCGGCCAGCGCGTCCGCCACATCGTGGTTGGACAGCTCGATCGAGCGCGGCAGGCCGTCGCCAATGCTGCGCCCGACCGCGCGCGTCGACCTGCGCGGCACCGCGCTGGTGGCCGAGCCGATCGACTGCTTGACGTGCTCGGCCGTCTGCTCGCCGAGCAGTACGCCATACAGGTTGCGGACATGGTTGATGATCGCCGCGTCGAACTGGTTGCCGCCGACGCGAATCGCCTCGCGGTAGACGATGCCGCCGAGCGCGATCACCGCCACTTCCGTGGTCCCGCCGCCGATATCGACGACCATCGAGCCGACCGGCTCGGTCACCGGCAGGCCCGCGCCGAGCCCGGCCGCCAGCGATTCCTCGATCAGTTCGACGTCCGACACACCCGCCGCGAACGCCGCCTCGCGGAGCGCGCGGCGCTCGACGGCCGTCGCATCGGACGGCACGCACAGCGTGACCTCGACGCGGCGGCCGAAGCGCGAACGCGTGCGCGACATGTCGATGAAGCTGCGGATCATCTGCTCGGCCGCGTGCGCGTCGGCGATCACGCCGTGCCGCATCGGCCGCACGGCTTCGAGATGCCCCGGTTCGCGGCCGAGCAGCGCCTTCGCGAGCTCGCCGACGGCCTCGAGCGTCGGCCGCGCGTCGGTCGCACCGGCCTTGCGGAAGCAGACGACCGACGGCTGGTTCAGCACCACGCCGCGTTCGTGCGTATAAATCCGCGTACTCGCCGTTCCAGGGTCGATCGCAACGGGTTGCGCAAACAACTTTCCGAACAGCGGTGTCGACATATCAAACCTTTGTAATCGAACGGGCCAGGGCAGCCGCGCCGCATTTCCGCGGCGCATCCATGCCGCTCCATCACGACCTTAGCGGCAAATCGTTCCGATACTTTAGGCAATTCCCATGATTTTTTCGCGAAACAATTGTCAAAAGTGCCGGTCCGGACACATCCGGCTACGCAACAGCCGCTCGCATTGCGCCTGTAAAACACGGTAATCTCTCGGTCTTGCCTGCTCCCGGCAGGCCTCAGACGCCCGATCACGCCAGGTATTTCCTCCATGACAGCGACCGTTTCCTTCCGCTGGGCGCGGGTGCGCCCGCTTTGCACGACGCTCGTCGCCTTCTGGTGCTGCACGGTCGCCGCGCAACCGCTGCCGGCCGCCGAATCCGCCGCCGCCCAGGCAACTGCCGCCAGCGCGCCGGCTGCCGCGCCCGCCGCATCCGCACACACCTGCGACGCCGACGGCGGCCCGGCCGGCCGCCCGTCGATCGGCCTCGTGCTGTCCGGCGGCGGCGCGCGCGGCTACGCGCACCTCGGGGTCCTGAAGGTGCTGGAGGACAACCGCATCCCGATCGACTGCATCGCCGGCACCAGCATGGGCGCCGTGGTCGGCGGCCTGTACGCGAGCGGCATGGCCGCCGGCGAGATGCAGAAGCGGCTGTCGGAGGTCAACCTCGCGGACATCGCATTCGACGTGACGGAGCGCGCGGACCTGCCGCAAACCAGCCGGGAAGATGAACGCCTGTACATCAACGGGCTGACGCTCGGCTTCGGCAAGAACGGCGTGAAGGCGCCGGTCGGCCTCGTGCAGGGCAACCGGCTGCAGGCGCTGCTCGCGAACTGGACGGCCGCCGTGCCGACCAACCAGCCGTTCGACCGCCTGCCGATCCCGTACCGCGCGGTCGCGACCGACCTGCAGACGGGCCAGATGGTGGTGCTCGACCACGGCTCGCTGCCGCTCGCGATCCGCGCGAGCATGGCGATGCCGGGCCTGTTCGCGCCGGCCGAGATCAACGGGCGCGCGCTCGTGGACGGCGGGCTCGTCAGCAACCTGCCCGTCGACACCGCGCGGCAGATGGGCGCGAACGTCGTGATCGCGGTCGACATCGGCTCGCAACTGCGCCCGCTCGACGCGCTCGCGTCGCCCGCCGACGTGATGCAGCAGATGGTCGGCATCCTGATCCGCCAGAACGTGACCGCGCAGCGCAAGCAGCTCGACGCGCAGGACGTGCTGCTCACCCCGAATCTCGGCGCGCTCGCGTTCACCGATTTCCAGAACGCGAAGCAGGCGATCGCCGCAGGCGCTGCCGCCGCGACCGCGGCGCTGCCAAAGCTGAAGCGCTTCGCGCTCACGCCGGAACAGTACGCGGCCTACCGGTCCGCGCACGCGCAGCCGCTGCCGCCGCCGATCCGGATCACGCGCATCGACATCAAGACCACCGGCGGCGTGCCGAAGCGGGTCGTCAGCAACGCGCTGCACGTGAAACCCGGCGACATCTACGATCCGGACACCGTCAGCCAGGACCTGCTCGGGCTCACGACGGGCGGCAACTTCGAGAGCGTCACGCAGCAGATCGTGAGCCACGGCGACGAAAACGTGCTCGAGATCGATGCGCGCGAGAAATACTGGGGGCCGAATTTCCTGCTGTTCGGGCTCGGCATGTCGAGCAGCTCGACCGACGAAGGCGGCTTCCGCCTGCACGTCGGCTACCGGCGGCCATGGCTCACCGAATCGGGGCTCGAATTCCGCGCGGACACGACGATCGGCAGCGACCTGCAATCCGCGCGCATCGAGTTCCGCCAGCCGCTGTCGATGGCCTACGGCGTCTATCTGTCGCCCTACGCGGAATACCAGCGCCGCTACGCGAACCTGTACGACGACAGCGGCAACGTGAAGATCACGCAGTACCTGATGCAGACCGCGCGCGCCGGGCTCGATCTCGGCCTGCCGATCGGGCGGCTCGGCGATTTCCGGATCGGTATCGGTTATGTGACCGGGCACGGCTCGCCGACCTACAACCTGCCGTTCGACGACGGCAGCGGCCAGCAGCTGCTGTGGCCCAGCTTCACGTCGCAGGCGCTGACCGCGCGCGCACGGCTCGTCATCGACCAGCTCGACGATCCGCTGTTCCCGCGCAAAGGCTATTTCACCGAGCTGCGTGTCGAACGCTCGCTGGTATCGCGCAACGGGGGCTCGGCGTCGGACTTCGACGACAGCATCAACACCGCGCCCTACACCGAGATCTACGGCAAGGCGATGGTCGCGCAGCAGTTCGGCCGGCACAGCATCAGCGCGACGATCGAAGGCGGCAAGAGCATCGGCGGCACCAACCTGATCAACGCGTTCAATTTCACGCTTGGCGGCTTCCAGCATCTGTCCGCGTATGCGGCCGACCAGTTGAACGGCAACGAGCTCGCGTATGCGCAGGTGACCTACATGAACCAGTTGATGTCGTTCAATGCATCGCCGATCAAGGCGCTGTCGGTGGGCGCAAGCGCGGAAGTCGGCAACGTCTGGTCGAGCGGCCAGCAGATCGGCGGCGGCGCGCTCAAGCAGAGCTACACGTTCTTCACGAGCCTGTCGACCGCGTTCGGGCCCGTGTACATCGGCGTGGCGCTCGCGCCCGGCGGCCGCCGCAACTTCTACCTGCAGCTCGGCCGCACATATTGAGCGTGCGCGGATGCCGCTTCGGCGGCATCCGCGACTCCGTCGCGCCGCCTCCCCGGATCAGAACTCCGCGGCCATCGCGACCGCCCGGGCGCGCGCCCGCTCGATGCTGTCGCTTGCCCGCGCACTCCACGTGTGTTCGACGGTCAGGCTTCTGACCTCGCTCACGCCAATGAACCTCAGCCAGAATTCGATGTAGTCGGCCTGGTGCCGGAACCCGGGATTGTCGGCGCCCGCGCCGGTTTCCCGGCTCTGTCCGCGAACATGGATGACCAGCGCGCGCGGAATCTCCAGCAGCGGCGCGTAGGCGTGGCCGTCGAACGTAAACAGCATGTTCCGCTGGCTGACGAGATCGATCAGTTGCTTGAGCTTGTACGGATAGCCGAAATTCCACATCGGCACGCCCACGACGATCCGGTCCGCTTCCTGAAAGCGCTTCACGAGCGACTGGATGCGCCGCCAGATCGACTGCTCGGCCTCGTCCATCGGCGCGTTTGCAACGCCCTTGTACTTCGCGCCGATCGCGTCGCTGCCAAAGTCCGGCAAGTCTTCCTCCCAGACATTCAGCGTATCGACGTCGACCGTTGCGCCCGTCTCCCGGTACGCATCGACAAACGCATTGGCGACCGCGACCGAAGCCGACCTGGCGCCACGGGGAGAAGACACGATGTTCAAAAGCCGCATGATGTGTGACCCGGACAGGAATGCATGAACAAGGGGGCGGCCATCGTGGCGGCCCCGGCTTCACTGCTGCGTCGCGGGCCGCCCGCCTCCGCTTTCAGGGATCGGCCCGCCATATAGTTGCAATTGCAATCGTAATGCAAAGCGCGCACGCGCGGCAAACGAATCGTCATGCGATTGCGGTTCGGGGAGGTTATCGATGCGGGAAAGGTACGGCGGGAAAGGCCGGCGACGCGCTCGAATCCGGCGCGCGCGGCTGTGTGCTGTCGTGTTGTCGTGTTGTCGTGTTGTCGTGTTGTCGTGCTGTTGTTGCGATCGAGGCTCGCGGCCCGTGCGGCGTATCGCTAGACCGGCCAGCTGATCTCGAAGCGCGCGCCGCCGAGCTGGACGGGATCGACGACCGCGATCCGGCCGTTGTGCGCGTGGAGCACCTGCCGCGTGATCGACAGGCCGAGGCCATAGCCGCCGGTGCGGCGGTCGAGGCGCACGAATGCGTCGAAGATCCGCTCGCGCTCGCTCTCCGGCACGCCGGGGCCGTCATCCTCGACGAAGATCCCGATGTTGCCGTGCACGAGCGAGATCCCGACGACGATCTGCGATTTCGCGTACTTGCTCGCGTTGCGCAACAGGTTGCGCATCGCATACGACATGAGCCGCCGGTCCATCTTCACGCGCAGGTCCGACGCGATCGCGATGTGCGACTCGATCGCGCGCTCCGGATACAGCAGCTGCGCATCGCTGACCTGATGTTCGAACCACGCGACGGGGGCCGTCATCTCGAGGTTCGACTGCAGCGAGCTGTATTCGAGCCGCGCATAAGTGAGGCTCATGTCGATCAGCTCTTCGAGCTCGGTCACGTCCTGCGCGATGCTCTCGAGCGCGCCCTGGTATTCGGCCGCGGAAGCCGGTTCGCGCAGCATTTCGAGCGCGAAACGCACGCGCGCGAGCGGCGTGCGCAACTCGTGCGAGATGCCGTTCGTGAGATCGCGCTGCGCGGCGATCAGCCGTTCCATGCGCATCGCGAGCGCATTCAGCGTCCGCGCGAGCGGGCCGATGATCACGCTGTGCGATTCACGGGCGCGCGTGTTGAAGCGCCCGCCCGTGAAGTCGATCGCGCGCTCGCGCACCATCACGAGATCCGACCACACGGGCCGCATCCACCGGTATGCCGCGAGCGCGGGCGCGGCGAACACGAATACGAGCACGATCCAGATGTCGCCGGGCAGCGAGTCGAACGCATGCCACACGACCTGCGGCGACAATTCGACGCACAGCGCGAGCGCCGGCACGAGCGCGGTCAGCAGCACGAGGCCGAGCAGATGCAGGTAGGTGCGCACGTAAAGGCGCGACCAGCTCGGAATGCGGTCGGCGCGCGTATCGGTCCACGCGCGGCGGAAATGCAGCCAGCGCCACTTGACGTAGCGCAGCGTCGGCAGCGGCGGTGCATCGGGGTGCGAACGGGTTCGTCGGATCATCTCGGCTCCCGGCCGGCGGATGGAATGCCCGCGCGGAACGTAACGGCGTCGCTCGAACGCCGCGTCATTCCCACGCGTGCTTGCTGAATTGATAACCCTTGCTGCGGATCGTCTTGATCCGCTGCGGGTTGCTCGCGTCGTCGCGCAGCTTGCGGCGCAGCTTCGAGATGCGCCCGTCGATCGTGCGGTCGAGGCCGTCGAATTCGACGCCGCGCAACTGCAGCATCAGGTCGTCGCGGCTGACGACTTCGCCCGCATGGCACACGAGCGCCCACAGCAGGTCGAATTCGGCCGACGTCAGGTCGGGTGTGCTGCCGTCGGGCAGCACCACGGAGCGGTCGGTGCGGTCGATCGAGAACTTGCCGAACGCGTAGCGCTCGGGCTGCGGCGCGGTGCTCTCGGCCACGCGCGCGGGCGCGCGGCGTAGCTGGGCCTTGATCCGCGCGAGCAGGATGCGCGGCTCGACCGGCTTGTGCACGTAGTCGTCCGCGCCGAACTCGAGGCCGAGCAGTTCGTCGAACGGCTCGTCGCGGGCCGTCACCATGATGATCACGCCGTCGTACTGCTTGCGCGCCTCGCGGCAGATTTCGAAGCCGTCCTTGCCCGGCAGGTTCACGTCGAGAATGACGAGATCGGGACGAATGGACAGGATCGCCGGCACCGCGGCGTCACCATGCAGCACAGTGTCGACTTCATAGTCGTTCTTGCGCAGGTAGCCGGCGATCAGCGTGGACAGGCGGGTGTCGTCTTCGACGAGCAGGATACGAAAAGACATGGGCAGCGGTCGGATCATCGGGGAGGCCATGGCGGCGCCGGCCGGTGCCGGACGCCGGCCATTGGCCGAAACGTACCGCATGATACTGCGCCCGCCGATTGCCTGTTTAGAGGTCTTGAAAATAAGGGCACGATATCGGCTGCGCTTGACGAATCGGCGCCGGGGCGGTTCCATACGGGCTCGCCGGAATCCGGGCCGCTCACCTACCCGCCTGACTTGATGAATTATCAGACGATCCTCGAACGCATCCACACCGAACTCGCCCCCTGGATTGGCCAGGGACGGGTTGCCGATTACATTCCCGAACTCGCGAAAGTGCCTGCCGACAAGTTCGGGATGGCCGTCGTGACGCTCGACGGAAACGTTTTCACGGTCGGCGATGCGTACGAGCGCTTCTCGATCCAGAGCATCTCGAAGCTGTTCGCGTGCACGCTCGCGTTCCAGCTGCTGGGCGACGAACTGTGGGAACGGGTCGGCCGCGAGCCGTCCGGCAACGCATTCAACTCGCTGGTCCAGCTCGAGAGCGAGCGCGGCAAGCCGCGCAATCCGTTCATCAACGCGGGCGCGCTGGTCGTCACCGACGTGCTGTGCCGCCGCTTCGTGAAGGCCGAGACGGCGCTCGTCGAATTCGTGCGGCGGCTGATCGGCACGAACGACATCGACTACGATTCGCGCGTCGCGCAGTCGGAGCTGCTGCATGCGGAGCGCAACCGCGCGATGGCGCACTTCATGGCCAGCTTTGGCAACATGCAGATGCCGCCCGACACGGTGATCGATGCGTATTGCCGCCAGTGCGCGATCACGATGAACTGCGTCGAACTCGCACGCGCCGCGCTGTTCCTCGCGAATGGCGGCGTCGCGCCGGTGACCGGAGAGCGGATTGTCGATTCGAGTTCCGCGAAACGGCTGTCGGCGCTGATGCTGACCTGCGGCACGTACGATGCGGCGGGGGATTTCGTGTACCGCGTCGGGCTGCCTGCGAAGAGCGGCGTTGGTGGCGGGATCGTCGCGGTGCTGCCGGGCGAGATGGCCGTGTGCGTGTGGGCGCCGGGGCTCGATGCGAACGGGAACTCGCTGGCGGGGACGCTGGCGCTGGAGTGGTTGACGACTTATTCGGGAAGGTCGATTTTTTGAGGGGGTGGAGTTAGGCGCGCCTCATCTGTCGCAACGGCGGCAGGTTCATATCGGCGCGCGCCGACGCACTCAATGGGGAATTCGGCCATCGGCAGCAATCGACCCATTGCCGTCATTTGACAGACCCGTGTGCCAACGACTTCTCCCAAAGTCCAAGCGCCGTTCGCTCACGCAAGGTCGATTGTCGATCGACCCCAACCCAGGTTCGTCTGCAGACGCTGCCCTTGGTTTTCATGTCGGATCGACGCTTACTCATCCGGCCGGCACAGGTGCCCCATAAGGAAACACTCAAGAAGTTTTCGTTCAACTGGGACAAATTTACTACCATTCGTGATGTCGCAATGGCATGCCCTATGGACCGAATACGGGCTAGTTGATGTCTCTCATGCGGATTCGGTGACTGGCACGTCATGGGTTAGCGCATCGGTTCCATAAGTTTCCATTTGGCGACAGCGAGAGTTAGCGCTTCTTCCCAGTGTTAACCGCCTTTCGCGATGAGTCTTGGCGGCGGCCCCTCAAACAGTCTTGTTTTGAAGGAGATTACGAATGATCTCTAGAACCTATCAAATAACGATTTTTGGTGCGTCCGGCGCCAAGTACACGGGCACTCTGTCTTACGAGGTTCCCAGCGCGAGCGCAGCGGCTGTGGCGCTGCCCGATCTCCCAAAATTGTCGGTCGAGCAGCTTGCGCATGCCGGCCCCCTGGAGATACCGGTGACCGAATTCGCCGCCGCAGGCCAGTTGAAGGCGAAGGATCTGACTGGGCAGAGTGAATACACGCTGAAGCAAGGGCGCTTTTTCGTCACCAAAGACCAGGTGCCGCTTGTGATGTTTCTGTCGGGCGAGACGACTGCGTCAGGTCTCGGCCTGCAGTTCAATCGACTCGACAGCGACAGCTACAATGTTGGCGGCTCCTTGAGCTGGTATCCGTCGGGTTTTAATAAGGAAGTTGTTCCCTTGTGCTTCGTCGGCATTCGCCAAACCTGACCTAAGCAACGAAAAGAGGCGGCAAAGAACCGCAACGGGTCGGCGGCCGGCTGGTGGATGCCGACCCGTTGCGGCCACTCAACCACCTCACCTTCAACGTTTTGCCAACGGCCGCTTCGGAGGCAGAGGGATTGTCAGCGTCCTAGCGCAGCTCGGTGACTAAGTGGCCGTTACCCGATATTTGCGTGCTTTTTGACAGCCTTGGGTAGAAACGTCACATCAATTGCTAACTTTCATTCCAAAGGCATGAATTTTCCTTCGGCATCCAAAAATCCGCAAACTACCGAAACCCAATTAGCAAACTGCGGCATCCACTCCTTCGTTTGCGCAGCGACAGCTTGCGCCATTGATTCGCCATCGGATACAAACACAACCATAAAGGTTGAAAATGATCTACCCATATGACGCATATTGGCGGCACGTCTATAAAGATCCGCCAATCGTCGACCAATATTTTCGGGGCGCCCCACCTTTACATCTACAAGAATATTGCCATTGCTGGAATTCACTTCAAAATCGCCGCCTTCTTGCACTACGGACACAGGCCCTTCACCGCGAGCAACTAGCCAATGATACACCGCCTTTTCTGCGTCGATAGCAAAACCCATTTTGAATTTCTGCGCAGGCATTTCCGGAGTTGCCGACGTCGAAGTTGCAGATTGCAAACGCTCCGCTTCTTTAACTTCCGACACAACATCTTCGTTGGCACCGAAGATCTCGAGCAGATCGTTAAGGTTGATCATGTGAAAAGACATGCCTTCAGTTTCGCGCCGAAATTCCTCCGAAAGCTCGGCTCTGACGTATAGATGCGTGTCTTCACTGCGGTACCACCAGTCTGTCTTTTCTTCACCAGAAACGAAAACGACATGCTTACGCAGTGTTTTCCCCAGATGTAGAATGGTTTTCCATATTGCAAAATCCCCGATCCCCTCATCCGGCTTCCCCTCATCTTTGAAACCGGGCGGTTGACGGCGCGCATATCTTTGCCTCAGTTCATTTGCCAATTGATCGCGAGAATCAGGAGCGTCGACTATGATTTCTGGTGCAAAACATTTCGAATATAAGACAGAAACGGGATCCTCAACATTCCAATTCTTGATTACTTGCTTCAAATCCGAAATTTTGGATCTATACTTTTTTATAGCGAGTTGAAGTTCCTGTTCGGCTTCGATGAGCGACTTGTACTCGCCGATACTCTCTAAAAGAGGATACTGCGTATCAGAGACATTTATATTGCTGCGTCGAGATACTTGCTGAAACAACTGCTTAATCTTTTCCGATCTGTTTCGGACGAACTCACGCGCCACCCGTGCGGGTATCACAAGTTGCTTACGTCCGACCAGTTTTCGGTAGACCTGTCCAAGCGACTCCAAACTGGACTTTCCAGTTAGATAGGGAATCAGCAGTACGTTTGTATCCAGCACTATCAAAGCGGAATCGCTGATAGACTGGAGCGGTTCTAGGTGCGACGAAAAAAGCTGAGTCGCATCAGGGAAAATATCTTCGAGATCGAACATTGTGTTGATCGATCGTTCGTCATTGTTCGCCCGGTTTGTCATGTGCAGGTTTTTTCTGTTGGAAGCGGACTAAGCCAGCGTTGTCTTTTTTCAATTGTAAAGCCTACCTGCGCTTAGTGCGTCATATGTATGGAGAGGTGAACACGTAATGAACGGCCGTTGAACAACGTAAGCTGTATAAGGGCTGTCGCGCGCAGGGCTGTTCTAAAGCAAAATTCACCGTCAGGTGTCGCAGGTCGGACGATTTTTGTCCGCAATCACACAACACAACAGCCACTGGAGTGTCGGCGGGGGCTATGTCAACGAGTGTCGGAAACTGGCCGAACCCGGTCATCGAAGGCCGCGCGGCACTCGCCCACTTGGTCGGCGCCCAGGTGACATAGTCGGTTTATATTGCCGGAGTGCCAGCATGCTGACGCCGGAATAGCTGACTACTTGTTCGGGGCGGTCGATTTTCTGACGCGCCGGCGCCACGCACGATTGCTCCGAAGCAACGACGGCCACCTGATATCAGCACGCACCGGTATGCTCAATGGCGGAGTTGCCCGGCGTCGCCCTCCCGTATGGCCCATCATCCTCATGGATAGCCTCACGATGCATCCGAATCTGCTCACGCTGACGCCCGGTGTCCACGCCGGCGTGCAGATCCGGCCGCGCTGGCCCGCGCGACATGTCCACGTGGATGCGAGCGTCATGGGCAAGCTGCAGACGATCCAGACCGAGTTGCCCGCCGGAATCACCCTGATCCTGACGCGAGGCTACGAGCCGCGAGCGTCCGGTCTCGGTTTTGCCCGCCGTCAGTTTCGCGCACTGGGAATCGGCGCGTTCGGCCTGCTCTATCCCGCCCGCCGCGACGAACTGGCCGATATTTTCGGCAGCAACGGACACGATGTCGATGGAACGCATATCGACGTTTCATTCAGCTCGAACGGTCGGCGCGTACGGATGTTGCCGCTGGGTGTATTCACGCCGCCTTTCTGGCAGCGCCGCCGCGTGCGGCGATGCGCTTCGGCCCTCGCGCAGATCCAGGCCGCGCTGAGACGGCACGGGTTTCAGATTCACCGCAATGCAACGGAAAGCCTGCAGATTCATTGTGATCTGGTGCAATAGCGGAGATTCGCACCATCAGGCCCGCAACGAACCCAACGAAACATACGCCGCTCGACGGCAAACGCCCCTCGCGTTCAATCGACTTGCGCGAAATTCAACTCGACGCCATTGCCTGCCGGATCGCGAAAGAAGAACTGGACATGGCCCGTGAGCGGAACATGCGCGCGCGTGTACGCCACGTTGGCTTCGGTCAAATGACGCGCCATTTCCTCGACGTCCGCGCAGGAAAACGCGACATGATCGAACGTATTCGCAACGTTTGACGGGCGCAACTCGCCCGGCCGCGCTTCCGACAGATGCAGCACGGCCTGCGTGCCCGCGTACAACCAATACCCGAAGCTCTTGAACGGCGGACGAAACCCTTCCTGCAAGCCGACGATGTCGACGTAGAAATCGCGCAGCGAATCGAGTGTCGGCCGATCCGCCCGCAGATTGTAGTGACTGAATCCGGTAACTGGCATGACGTGTAGCTCGTGTTGGCGCAACGTGACATGAAATGACATCGCGCGGGGCATGACCGCTTCGGGCGCGCTCCGCGCGAAAACGGCAAGCCGGTAGCGGCGAGCAGTCGCGGCCGACCGATCGACATCGGCGTCGCACTGCCCCGGCCGACCGTTGGTCGATAAAGCGCACGCCAGTATATTGCGGCCGCGCTGAAACGTGGCTCCGGTGTGGCGAGGGGTGCCGCGCGACGCGACAAACGCCCCTACGAAAATCGCATCGGCAGCCGCCCCGATTTTCCGGTACAAATCTGGGACGCTGAAAATCCCCGCGGGCAAATGGAGACTCTCGTTCATGACTCGGCAAAACACACCGGATATCGCAACGGCAACCCGCACGACTCCCGGCGACAGCCCATCCGCGCCGATTCCTGCCACCGTGCCGTCAAGCACCGCGCTGCTCGTCATGCATTACCAGACTGACATCCTCGGCCTCTTTCCGTCGGTCGCGCCCGAACTGCTCGCCAATACGCGCCGGCTCTGCGATGCGGCGCGGGCAAGCAGCATCGGCGTCTGGTTCGCGAACCTGCGGTTCAGCCCCGGCTATCCGGAAGTCAACCCGCGCAACAAGAACGGCCAGGGCATCAAGCAGCTCGGCCTGTTCATCGACGACGGCCCGTGCCCGGAACTCGGCCGGCAGGCCGACGAGCCGCTGATCGTCGCGCACCGCGCCAGCGTGTTCTTCGGCACCGATCTGCAGGCGCGGCTGGTCGAGCAAGGCGTCGATTCGCTGATCATGGTCGGCATCGCGTCGACGGGTGTGATGCTGTCGTCGATCGCCCACGCGAGTGATGCGGACTTCCGCCTGTACACGGTCAAGGACTGCTGCTACGACCCGGACCCGGTGGTCCACGAGCACCTGTTCTCCACCGCTTTCGAATCGCGCACGACGGTGCTGTCGCTCGCGGACGCGTTGCGGCTACTCGCGTAAGCGCGGGCGTGACGAGCTAACAGCTTCGCCCGAATCGGCCCACCGAATGACCGCTACCGGGCCGTCACGATCCCCTTAAGGATGAGGTCGATGCCGGCCACGAACTGCTCGCGCTCGTCGTGCGCGGCCAGCTGCGCCGCCACCTTGCGCACGAACGGATACGCCTCCGGATCGAGTTGCGTCCACCGGTCGGCGACGGTCGCAACGACCTCCGGCTGCCCCGGATCGCGCGAATGCAGGCGGGCGCCCGCCGCGTATTGGCCGGCCAGCCCGAAGATGTAGTGCATCAGCGCGGATGCCGCGTTGAACTGCGCGGGCTCAGGCACGCCCAGCCCCTGCAGGTGCCCGCCGACGCTTTCGAGAATCCGCAGCACCGCGTCCTGCCACGGCGCGCGGAACAACTGCGCGCCCACCCACGGATGCGCGCTGAACGCGTCGAACAAACGCAACGCGACGCGACGGATCGCCTCCGCCGCATCGCCGTCAGGCGCGCTCGACTCATCCGCCATCGCGCACGCGATCACCCGATCCGCAGCCGCCGCGAGCAGGTCGTGCTTGTCGGCGACATGCCAGTAGATCGCGCCGCTTCCGGTCGCCAGGTGCGCGGCAAGCGCGCGAAACGTCAGCGCGCCCTCGCCTTCGTTGTCGAGGATCTCGATCGCGGCGTCGACGATCCGCTCTTTCGACAGCGCGTCGGCGCGTCGCTCGGTTCGGTTTCGGGTTGTCATGCACGGTAGCTTGACACACCTGGAACAACGTTCCAATATCCCGCAATGGAACGACGTTCCATTAGATTCTCCTTCGCACCGCACGACACCCGTCAGGTGCGGCCTCCTCACCGCCGCCGGCCCGCCCTGGCCGGAAACCGAGCCCTCGATGACCCAGCCCGTCACCCATGATGTCCTGATTGCCGGCGCCGGCCCTGTCGGCCTGTTTCTCGCCTGCGAGTTGCGCCTTGCCGGCCTGTCGGTACTAGTGGTCGAGCAGGCCGGTGACCCGTGCTCCCCGCTGAAGCGGCTGCCGTTCGGCATGCGCGGCCTGTCGGCGCCCACCCTCGAAGCGTTCTACCGTCGCGGCCTGCTCGACGACATCGCGATGCCGTCCGGCGCGTACGACACCGCACACTGGATGCGTCAGGCGCGCCGTCCGGGCGGCCATTTCGCCGGCATCCCGTTCTTCCACGACCGCATCGATACGTCCCGATGGCCGTACCGCCTGCCCGGCCCGGCCGGCACCCACATGCCGACCGATCTCGAACGCGTCGAATCCGCATTGACCGCCCGCGCGAGCGCGAGCGGCGTCGAGATCCTGCGCGGCATCAGTGTGGAAGGCTTCGACCAGTCGGGCGAGAACGACGCGGTGACGCTGCACGCAGGCGGCAACACGTGGCGCGGACGCTGGCTCGTCGGCTGTGACGGCGGCCGCAGCACGGTCCGCAAGGCCGGCGGCTTCACGTTCGCCGGCACCGATCCCGAATTCACCGGCTACTCGATCGAAGCCGTGCTCGGCGATCCGGGCGCGCTGCCGCCGGGCCGTCACTACACCGCGACCGGCATGTACACGTACACGCCGCCCGGGACCCTCGCGATGGTCGAGTTCGACGGCGGCGCGTTCCACCGGCGCGGGCCGGTCACGCTCGACCATGCACAGGCGGTGTTGCGCCGCGTGTCCGGCACGGGCGTCACGCTGACGGCGCTGCGGCTCGCCACGACGTGGACGGACCGCGCGTGCCAGGCGACCACCTATCGCAATGGCCGCGTGCTGCTCGCGGGCGACGCCGCGCACATCCACTCGCCGCTCGGCGGCCAAGGCCTCAACCTCGGGCTCGGCGACGCGATGAATCTCGGCTGGAAGCTGGCCGCCACGATCCGCGGCGACGCGCCGGCCGGCCTGCTCGACAGCTATTACGAAGAGCGGCATCCGGTAGGCGCCCGCGTGCTCGACTGGTCGCGCGCGCAGGTCGCGCTGATGCGGCCGGCCCGGAGTTCGCGCGCGCTCGAGGCGATCGTCCGCGATCTCGTCGACACGTGCGACGGCGCGACCTATTTTGCCGAGCGCGTGTGGGGGGTGTCCGTTGCGTACGATCTCGGCGGCCATCCGCTCGTGGGGCGCAGCGTTCCGGACTTCGAACTCGTCGACGGAACGCGGCTCGGCGAACACGTCAGGCACGGCAAGGGCGTGCTGCTGGACTTCGATGTAGGAAGGCCGTTTCAGGCGCTCGCCGCCCGCTGGCGCGACCGGATCGCGTATCTCGCGAGCGATGTGAAAGACCGGCTGGGACTGCGCGCCGTGCTCGTGCGGCCCGATGGGGTCGTCGCGTGGGCCTGTGACGATGCGTCGAACGTCGACGAAGCCGCGCACGCGGCGATGCGCTGGTTCGGCCAGGGCTGCGGCGCGTCGCCTGTCTCGTCGTAACGGGCGACGGCGCGCACGATGTCGTGCGCGCCGCCGTTCCCCGTTACTTCGCGATATACACGCCCGACGTCGGGCACGTGCCCTGCGTATTGCCGTCCGTCACGAGCGACGCGGCGCTCGGGAACTGCGCGGTCGCATTGGTCTTCACCGCGATCCACGCTTCGGTGAAGTAGCTCACGCCATTCGTCTTCGTGCACTTCAGCGACACCGCGCTGCGCGTATTGCTGCCGAATGCGCCTTCGAACGCCGACAGCAGCTGGTTACGCGTGACCGTCTTGCCCGCGTTCGCCTGCAAGAACGTGTTGAACGACGTATTGCCGAGCCGGCTGATCATGCCGGACGCCTGGTTCCAGTACGCATCGGGTGTCGCCGAGTTCGAGCAGGTGCCGTGCTTGAACCACTCGTGCTTGTCGAGGCACGACGCGACGCCCGGCATGTACGTCGACAGCGTGTTGCGGGTTGCGCTGCTGATCGGGTACGCATCCATGCTGCACCACTGGTGTGCGTTGTCGAGGTCGATGTCGTTCTGCGGCACGCCGCAGTAGAACGGCTGGTTGCCGTCGTACTTGTTCGGCCACAGGCCATGCAGCGACAGGCTCGTCGCCGCATACGTGCCGGCGAGGTTCGTGCATTCGGGCGTGTCGTGCGACGCGCAGAAGCCGGGCTCCCACGACGCGGCGAGCAACAGGTAGTCGTAGCTGGTCTGCGCGGTGGCGTGCAGTGAAGCGGAAGCGACGGCGAGTGCGGCAGCGGCGCGGGCGAGCGTCTTGAGCATGGCGTTTCCTCGGAAAAGGCTTGCGGTCGCGGGATGCGCCGCAAGGTTGTCGAATGTCTGCCTGCGATTGTTGCCGACGCAACGTGGCACGAATGTGAAGGTGGCCGAATGATGTCCGGCGGCACGCTTTCGCTCACGACCCGACGCCGAGCTGCGTGCACGCGCGTGTGATCGATTCGGGGCCTTCGAGCGCGAGGATCTGCCACACGCCGATGCTGACGCGCTGGCGCGCCGCCGTCGACGCATCGACCAGCAACGCCTCGACGCGCGGCGCGGCGTCCGGCGCCTGCTGCTTCAGCGCCGCGTGATGCCGCGCACGCGACGCCGGTTCGGATTCGTAGACGTCGCACAGGCGCACCATGCCGGCGAGACCGGCGAGGTCGTCGTCCTTGTCGATCGCGCCCGGCTCGACGGGCGCGAGCCCCTTGCGCTCCGCCGCAGGCAGCTTGTTGCGCGCGCCTTCGTCGATCGTCGTGGCGGATGCCGGCGGCAGGCCACCGATCGCCGCGACGATCCGGCTGCCCGCGGCGATCATGTCGCCCTGACACTCGATCTTCTCGGCGGTCGCGACGTTCGAGCAGAACGACACCGACGTCCGGTACACGTCGTTGCTCATGCGCGGCACTTCGTCCGCGCTCGCTTGCGCGAAGCCGGCGCTCGTCAGTGCCAGCGCGGCGGGAATCAGGATGCGGAACGCTCTCGTCTTGTTCATTGTTGTATGTGTGTTTGTGGGTTCTGGTGGCGGGCAACATCGCCGGGCCGCGCGGTGGCGGCCGCTGTGACGCCGGGCCCTCGCCCGGCGGCACGCGATCACTTCATCGACGCAGCCTCCGATCCGCCGGGCGACAGCGCAGCGTTGTCCTGCTCGCGCCACGTGCGGCGCGATGCCATGATCGCCTTCACGGCCGAGCGCGCAACCTTCCACCATGCGAACGGCCGCGGGTCGGCAAGCATGCTGAGCGCACGGGCGTAGTCGAGCGTGAGCCCGGGCGTCCACGCCATCGTCACCGCGCGCTTGCGGATCTGCGCGGCGACCCACAGCTCGGGCGTGAGCAGCAGCCGCACGAACGCGCCCCACCCCGCACGCGCCCCCTTCAGCCGCCACACCGCGCCATCGAGCGCGGCTTCGAGTGCGTTCGACACGGTGCTCGAGCAGTTGCGGTACGTGAGGTTGTACGTCACGTTCTGCCGGTACGACGACCAGAAGGCGTCGAGCTTCGCCGGATCGTAATTGCGGATCCGCACGCGCACGGTCGACGGGCACCATGCCTTCGACTCGGTCACATAGTCGGGCTGGAACAGGCCCGGTACGTCGTTTTCGCGCGTCGCGCGCAGGATGCGCGTGAATTCGTCCGGAGAACGATCGATTTCGACGCCCGGATACAGGCTGATATAGATCCCTTCGGGCGACTCCAGCGCCGCGTGCCCGGTCGAGATCACGCCGTTCACATCCACCGCCGCGATATAGCGGTCGATCACCGGATAGCGCTGCGCTTCGGCCTTCGACGTGCCGGTCGGCGTCCACACGTGCACGGTGAGCGCATGCTCGCCGTCGGCGGGCGGGCCGTCCCATTCGGATTGGGCGAAATGCGGCAGGTCGCGCGCATCGTCGAGGTCAGGCGCGAGTGCCGGCGCCGGCGACGTCGCGAACGCCGGATTACGCGTCAGCCGCCGCACGCGCGCGGCGAGGCTCAGCATGTGCATCCCGCCGAATATCAGCAGCAGGCCGAGGCAGTACGGCACGGTGCCCACGTAGTGCGTCGGGTACGGCTGGTAGAAGAAGATCGCCAGCAGGATCTCGACGACGCCCCATGCAAAGGCGACGTTCCAGCGGCGATAGCGCACCATCCACGCGGCGGTGCACTGCAGCAGCCCGTCGACCAGGAACAGCGTGCCGAAGATCATCGACAGCAGGAAATGGCCGTGGTGATGCCCCGCGAACACGAGCCCCGCGGCGACCACGACCACGATCCCCTTCACGTAGCGCAGGATGCGCTGCCCGCCGACGCCGCTGCCGGCCACCGCGAGCGTCGCGAGCCCCTCGATCAGGAACAGCCACGCAAAGATCTGGATCGGAAAGTGCAGCGCGCCGTCGAGCGCGTCAACGAAGATCACGACGCCCGCCACGACCCACACCCAGCCCAGCACCGTCAGCCCGCGCCAGCGGGTGCGCAAGTATTCGATGCCCAGCAGCAGCAAGACCAGTCGTACCATCGCGCCCTCTCGTCATTTTTTTCGGGAAACGCGCTGGTCACGCGGTTCCTGTCGTTTCGACCGCGCGTCGTGCGACGCGCAAGCCGAAAGGCGGTAATTCGTACCGGCGCGTCATGCCTCGACATGACCGTTGGCGGCCGGTACGCCCCCGCACCGGCCAAATAATAAGATATGGCGGAGACGGTTGAAAGCGCGACGAAAACGTTGCCGGCACGGCACGGACGGGGCTGGCCGGCCGCTGCCGCGGCAGATTTCCCGTTCGACAACGCGCGGCGGATACGCGAGAATCCGGCTTCCGAGGGCGAAAGCCTCTGAACCGAACCGCAACAGACGGGACAACAACAATGAACGTATCGATCACGCGCCGGCGCCTGCTGGCCGCCGGCATGGCCGCGAGCAGCCTCGCACTGTCGGGTTGTTTCACGCCGAAGCTGTACAAGGAAGACGGATACAGCGAGCAAGTGTCCGGATTCATGATGACCGAGGACGGCAAGAAGCTCGTCGTCCTGGGCACGGACTACCATTACATCTTCGATCTGCCGGCGCAGTTGCGGCCGGTCCTGATGTCCGGCTACCGGAAATCGCTGCACACGACGTTCGCCGCCTTTCATGCGAGCGGCGGCAGCGTCACGGGCCACTACCGGATCGTGCTGCCGAAGGACGCGTCGGACGGCGATCGGCAGGCGGCCGCCGCCGACGGCTTTACCGCCGAGCAGGCCGGCCTCGTGCTCGAAGGCGACATCAGCGGCAAGCGCTATTCCACGGAAGGGTTCGCCGACAAGTACAAGACGAGCACGCAGCCGTTCAACCAACCGTACTCGGTCTACATCAGGCAATCGCCGTCCGTCGTCGGCATGGGTCTGCGGATTCTCGCCACGCCGATCACGGTTGCCGCCGACGGCGTGCTCGTGCTGGGTGGTGTCGTGCTCTTGCCGTTCGCGGCAATTGCGATCAAGGCGAACGGCGGTATCCGGATCATGTAAAGGCGTGCGGTACGAGCGCAACAGGAGCATCGCCATGACCGCCTCACCGCTTCATACGCCGCCGCTCGGCCCGCAACTCAAGCGCTGGCGCGCGCTGCATCGCGTCAAGCAAAACCATGCGGCCGAGCTGTTCGGCGTCGCGCAATCGACGATCTCGCGCTGGGAAGCCGGCCTCCAGCAGATGTCGCCCGACGAGCGCGCGACGGCCGAGCGGCTGCTGGCCGCGCGGCTCGATTCCGCCGGCGATCACGCGCTCGCGCGGCTCGTCGCGGGCAGTGCGGGTCGCATGCATCTCGTGTGCGACCTCACGCACCGCCTGCTCGCGTCTTCGCCCGCGCGCGCGGCGGAATTCTCGCAGCCGCTGTCAACGCTGCTCGGCACGTCGCTGTGGCGCTACGCGACGCCAGAAATCGTCCGCATGGAAACCGCGCTCGACACGCTCGGCTGGCATGACCATGCGGGGCCGCCGAGCGTCGAATTCGACACCGGCACGAATGCGTCGCGCGTCGTGCCGATCCGCGGCAGCAGGTGCCGGTGGACACGGATGACGCTGTCCGACGGGTCGGCCGCGCGGCTCGTGGAGACGCTCCAGGATGCGTAATCGCCCGATCGCAACGAAGAACCGCATGCAGCCAACGATGCTACGTACTTCGACGTATCCGGCACGACACGCAAAAGATGCCAACGTGAATGGCAGCACGGCCAGGGGAAACACCACATGTCGACGCTTGTCGTACGGGAACTCGTGATCGTCGCGTTCATGCTCTATACGGGCGCCGCCGTGCTGGTCGCGCTTCGCTCGGGTGTGGCCAACGCAGGCGGCAGGCGCGTGGCGCGCCGCAGTCGCCCCTACCTGTTCAGCCTGATCGTTCTTGTTCAGACCGGCTTCTTTGCGCTGTTCTGCTGGGCCGGACTTTCCGTGCAGTAGCCGCGCGACAAAGCGCGCCAGCTCCCCGCACGCCACGCATATTTCATGCGTGGACGAACCGCGCCCGGCCGCAATACGCTTGACGGCTCATCGCAACAACGCCGACCCGCCATGAACCCCGATACGATCCACGCGCGGCTCGCTTTCCTGCGCGACGCCGAACGCCTGAAGGATGTGCTGCGCAGCGGCCACACGTCGTCCGGGCGCGCGGAAAGCACGGCGGAGCACAGCTGGCGGCTGTGCCTGATGGCGCTCGTATTCGCGGACGCACTGCCCGGTATCGACACGCTGAAGCTGCTGAAGCTGTGCGTCGTCCACGATCTCGGCGAGGCATTGCACGGCGACATCCCCGCGATCGAACAGGCCGCACATCCCGACAAAAGCGCGCACGAACGCGACGACCTGCTGACGCTGACCGCGCCGCTCGATCCCGCGCAGCGCGACGAGATCGTCGCACTGTGGGACGAATACGAGGCAGCTGCCTCCCCGGAAGCGCGCGCGGCGAAGGCCCTCGACAAGCTCGAAACGATCCTGCAGCACAACCAGGGCAGCAATCCGCCCGATTTCGACTACGCGTTCAATCTCGGCTACGGCCGCCGCTATACCGACGCCACGCCGCTGTTCAGCGCGATCCGCGACATCGTCGACGCCGACACGCAACGCCGGATCGACGCGGGCGGACAGCACGCGTAAGCGCGCACGCTCTGCACGCTCGTGAACCTGCCGATCGGCAGCGGCTTCACGCTCACGCACCTCGACGAATGGGGGCCGACGCAGGCGCGGGTCGATGCGCTGCCCGCGCTCGACGAGGAACGCGACCGTCCGATGATGGCGCTCGTCGCCGTGCAGCGATAACGCACGTCACCGCAGGCCGCAACACGCGCACGGGCCTTCGCCCGCCGTTCTCACAGATCGAAACAATGACGCCGCACGGCCCCCGCTCGGGCGCGGCGTTCGCACAATTCAGCACAATTTCCACACGATTTGACGTGATTTCCTCGCTTACCATGAGCGGCTGATTCGACTCGGCACGGCCGCGCGATGCGTACGCGGATGCCGTCGCGGGCAACCTGCCCGACATGCGACGCCGGCCGGATCGTCCCGCCCGGCCGCACGCATCGCCGGCACTGCCTGATCCTCGCCGCACGCTCATGACTCAAAAGACCCATCGCCGCCGGCGCATCGTGCTGGCTACCCTTGCCATCGTCGCGATCGCCACAGGTGTCACGCTGAAGGCGTGTGCGCCCGACAAGCATCCGCAATACCTGTCCGCGCCCGTCTCGCGCGGCGATCTCGAGAACGCGGTGCTCGCAACCGGCGCGCTGCAGGCATTCCGGCAAGTCGATGTCGGCGCGCAGGTGTCGGGGCAGTTGAAGTCGCTGAAGGTCAAGCTCGGCGACAAGGTCACGAAGGGCCAGTGGCTCGCCGAGATCGATCCGGTGATCTCGGAAAACGCGCTGCGCCAGGCGCGTGCCAGCGAAGAAAGCCTGCGCGCGCAGCAGCAATCGACCGCCGCGCAACTCACGCAGGCGGAACTCGCATTCAAGCGCCAGCAGGCGATGCTGCCCGACGATGCGACCTCGCGCGAATCGTTCGAAGCCGCGCGCGCGACGCTCGACGTGCAGCGCGCGACCCTCGCGTCGCTCGCCGCGCAGATCCGCTCGGCACGCATCCAGATCGAGACCGCGCAGGCCAACCTCGGCTACACGCGCATCGTCGCGCCGATCGACGGCGAGGTCGTCGCGGTCGTCACGCAGGAAGGCCAGACCGTGATCGCGCAGCAGCAGGCGCCGGTGATCCTGAAGCTCGCCGATCTCGACACGATGACCGTGAAGGCGCAGGTGTCGGAAGCCGACGTGATCCGCGTGAGTGCCGGCCAGGCCGCGTATTTCACGATCCTCGGCGAACCGGACAAGCGCCACTACGGCAAGCTGCGTGCGATCGAGCCGGCACCGCAGAACTACGCCGAAGCGCAGAGCCCGCTCGGCGGTGGTGCGGGCGGCGGCTCGAAGCCGAACTCGGCCGTGTTCTACAACGCACTGTTCGAAGTACCGAATCCCGAGCATCGGCTGCGCATCTCGATGACCGCGCAAGTCAGCATCGTGCTCGGCAACGCACGCAACGCGCTGAGCATTCCGGCCGCCGCGCTCGGCGAAAAACGCAAGGACGGCACCTACGCGGTGCGCGTGCTGCGCGCCGACGGCAGCACGGAAACCCGCAACGTCCGCATCGGCATCAACAACAACGTGCGCGTCGAAGTGCTGGCCGGCCTGAAGGACGGCGAACGCGTCGTGATCGGCGAAGCGGCCGGTGACGACCACGCGCCGCTGGCGGACGTGGTGTGACAATGAGTCAGCCCCTGCTGAAACTCGCTGCCGTCACACGACGCTTTCCGGCCGGCGACAAGGATGTCGTCGTCCTGAACAACGTCAACCTGTCGATCCACGCGGGCGAGATCGTCGCGATCGTTGGCGCATCGGGCTCCGGGAAGTCGACGCTGATGAACATCCTCGGCTGCCTCGACCACCCGAGCGAAGGCACCTACACGGTCGGCGGCCGGGACACGCACATGCTCGACAGCGACGAGCTCGCGCAATTGCGCCGCGAACACTTCGGCTTCGTGTTCCAGCGCTATCACCTGCTGCCGCACGTCGACGCGGTCGCGAACCTCGAAATGCCCGCGATCTATGCCGGCACGCCGCGCGCCGAGCGGCACGCCCGTGCACGCGAGCTGCTCGCGCGCCTCGGGCTCGCGGATCGCGCACACCATCGCCCCGGGCAGCTGTCCGGCGGCCAGCAGCAGCGCGTGAGCATCGCGCGCGCGCTGATCAACGGCGGCCAGGTGATCCTCGCCGACGAACCGACCGGCGCGCTCGATACGAAAAGCGGCCAGGACGTGATCCGCATCCTGCACGAGCTGAACGCGCTCGGCCATACGATCGTCATCGTCACGCACGACAAGGCCGTCGCGCGCCATGCGAAGCGTATCATCGAGATCAGCGACGGCGAGATCGTCGCCGACCGGCCGAACCGGCACTATGCGGAAGCGCTGGCGGAAGCCGGCGTCAACGCAGCGGAAGCCGCCGAAGCGGCCGAAGCAACAGCCGGCGAGCCACCCGCCCGAGATCGCCACGACGCGCCGCCGCCCGCAGCCGACGACACCGATGCGCATGCCGATACCGGCACGCGCACGCGACGCTTCGCGGCCGGTTCAGGCCGCTTCGCCGAGGCCTGCCGGATGGCATGGATCGCACTGGTGTCGCACCGGCTGCGCACGCTGCTGACGATGCTCGGCATCATCATCGGCATCACGTCGGTCGTGTCGATCGTCGCGATCGGCGAAGGCGCGAAGCGCTACATGCTCGACGAGATCGGCAGCATCGGCACGAACACGATCAACATCTATCCGGGCACCGACTGGGGCGACAGCCGCGCCGACGCGATCCAGACCCTCGTGCCCGCCGATGTCGCCGCGCTCGCCGAACAGCCGTACGTCGACAGCGCGACGCCCGAAACGTCGCGCACGCTGCTGCTGCGCTACCGCAACGTCGACGTGAACGCGCTCGTGAGCGGCGTCGGCGACCGCTTCTTCCAGGCGCGCGGGATGCGCTTCGCGCTGGGTGTCGCGTTCGACGAGGACGCGGTGCGCCGCCAGGTGCAGGTGGCCGTGATCGACCAGAACACGCGCCGCAAGCTGTTCGGCGCGACGCGCAACCCGATCGGCGAAGTGATCCTGGTCGACAACGTGCCGTGCGTCGTGATCGGCGTGACGGCCGACAAGAAGAGCGCGTTCGGCAGCGTGAAGAGCCTGAACGTGTGGGTGCCGTACACGACCGCGAGCGGGCGCCTGTTCGGGCAACGCCACCTCGACAGCATCACCGTGCGCGTGCGCGACGGGCAGCCGAGCGCCGCCGCCGAGAAGAGCCTCGAAAAACTGATGACGCAGCGCCACGGCCGCAAGGACTTCTTCACGTACAACATGGACAGCGTGGTGAAGACCGTCGAGAAGACCGGCCAGTCGCTCACGTTGCTGCTGTCGCTGATCGCCGTGATCTCGCTCGTCGTCGGCGGGATCGGCGTGATGAACATCATGCTGGTGTCGGTCACCGAGCGCACACGCGAAATCGGCATCCGGATGGCGGTCGGCGCGCGTCAGTCCGACATCCTGCAGCAGTTTCTCGTCGAGGCCGTGCTCGTCTGCCTGCTCGGCGGCACGATCGGCATCGCGCTGTCGTTCGGGCTCGGCGCGCTGTTCTCGATGTTCGTCGCGCAGTGGAAGATGGTGTTCTCGGCCGGCGCGATCGTGACCGCGTTCATCTGCTCGACGCTCACCGGTGTGATTTTCGGCTTCATGCCCGCGCGCAACGCGTCGCGGCTCGATCCGATCGATGCGCTCGCGCGCGACTGACGCAAGGCCCGCCATGACGCATTCCTCACCGCTTCACCGCCTGGGCGCATTCGCGTGCGCGGCCGCGCTGCTCGCCGGCTGTGCGGGCGCGCGCCACGAACCGCTGCCCGCCGTCGCGATGCCGGCGAACTGGGCTGCGCCGGTTTCCGCCGACGCGCCTGCCACGACGCGCGACTGGTGGCGCAGCTTCGGCGATCCGCAACTCGATGCGCTGATCGACGACGCGCTGCGCGCCAACAACGACCTCGCGATCGCGGCGATCCGCGTGTACCGCGCGCAGCTGCAGGCCGGGCTCGCGAATACGAACCTGACGCCCAACGTGTCGGCCGGCGCGAACGGCGCCGTGTCGCGCACGCTCGATACACACCAGACGAGCCGGTCGAGCAACGCGAACGTTTCGCTCAGCTATGAAATCGACCTGTGGGGCCGGCTGGCCGCGCTGCGCGACGCCGCGCGCTGGGAAGCCGACGCGACGGCCGCCGATCTCGAAGCCGCGCGGCTGTCGCTGATCGGCACGACCGCGTCGCTGTACTGGCAGATCGGCTATCTGAACCGGCAGATCGCGCTCGGCGACGCGAACATCGCGTATGCGGTCCGCACGCTCGCGGTCGTCCGGTCACGGCACACGGCCGGTGCCGTGTCGGGGCTCGATCTCGCTCAGGCCGAGCAGAGCCTCGCCGCGCAACGCGCCGCGCAGACGCAACTGATCCAGCAGCGTACCGAGAATCGCCACGCACTCGCGATCCTGTTCGACCGGCCGCCGCAGCAACTCGCGGCGGAACCGTCGGCGCTGCCCGATGCGCGGCCGCCGGAAGTGGCGGCCGGCCTGCCGGCCAGCCTGCTCGGCCGGCGCCCCGACCTGCGCGCGGCGGAATTCCGGCTGCGCGAGTCGCTCGCGCAGGTCGACGCGACGCGTACGAGCTTCTACCCGACCTTCACGCTGACCGGCCAGGCCGGCACGTCGAGCACGAGCCTCGAGCGCGTGCTCGCGAATCCGGTCGGCACGCTCGGGCTCGGCCTCGCACTGCCGTTCATCCAGTGGAACACGATGCAGTTGCAGATCAAGGTGTCGAAGACGCAGTACGAGGAAGCGGTCGTCGGGTTCCGCCAGAAGCTCTACACGGCGCTCGCGGAAGTCGAGAACGCGCTGTCGGCGCGCGTGCAGCTCGAACGCGAGGCCGATCAGCGCGCGCTATCACTGGCCCAGGCGCAACGCGCCGAGCGGCTTGCCGCCGCGCGCTTCGCGGCCGGCGCGACCGCCGTGCAGCCGTGGCTCGACCAGCAGCGGCTGCTGCGCGACGCGCAAAGCGCCGACGAACTGACACGCCTGAACCGGCTCAACAACCAGATGACGCTGTACCGCGCGCTCGGCGGCGGGATGTCCTGACCGGTGCGCGCACGAGGCCGGCCGCACCGGCCTCGCTCGGCGTCATTCGCACACGGGCGCCCCGCGCCGCGCCGGCGCGAACGCCACCGCACTCGCCGTCGCGAGCACGGCCACGCCCGCCGCGCCGTACACCATCACCCAGCCGAACCCGTGCACGAGCGCCGCGTGCAGCGCCGCGCCGGTCGGGTCGGCCTGCGCGAGCGCCGGTGCGATTTCGTGCAGCCCGTCGGTCCGGCCGGATGCAATCTCCTGCGCGAGCCGGCGCAGCGCCGCGTCGCCGATCGAGCCTGCGACACCGCCCTTCAGGCTCGCGACGATCCCCGCGACCAGCACGAAGCCCATCGCCGCGATGTTCAGCGCGAGCGAGATCATCCGCGCGCTCATGTCGATGCCCGACGCCATCCCGGCCCGCGAGCTCGGCACCGCGCCCGTCGTCGTGTTGGTCACGGGCGTGTTCGTGAGCCCGAGCCCGATCCCGGCGATCACGCAGCCGGGCAGCATCGTCACCCAGCTTGCATGGTCGGCCGCGCCGCCGATCCGCATCAGCGCGAAACCGGCGGCAATCGTGAACAGGCCGCCCGGGATCACGACACCCGGCCCGTAGCGCAGCGCGAGCCGTTCGCCGAACGGCGGCGCGACCAGCGTCGGCAACGTGTACGCGAGCAACGCGAGGCCGGCCGTCACGCTGTCGTAGCCGAGCGCGACCTGGAACCAGATCGGCAGGTAGATCATGAACGGCCAGAAGCTGAAGTTCATCCCCATCGAGCCGAAGATCGCGCCGGTGAACGCGCGGATCCGGAACACCGAGAAGTCGAACATCGGCCGCGCGCTCGCGCGTTCTGCGATGAAGAAACCGGCCAGCGCCAGCACGGTCGCGCCGAGCACACCGAGGCCGGCGGCGCTGGTCAGCCCGAGCTCCGCGCTTTGCGTGATGTAGAACGCCAGGCCGAGCACCGCGAGCGACAGCGTGACGATGCCCGCCACGTCGAGCCTGCCCGCGTGCGGATCGCGCGACTCCTGCACCGCGCCGCCGATCAGCACGAGCGCGATGGCCGCGAGCGGTGCATGGACGAGGAACACCCACGGCCAGCTTGCCAGCGCGACGATCGCGCCGCCGACGATCGGCCCGAACCCGAGCCCGATGCCGAACACGATCCCCCAGATCCCGAACGCGCGGCCGCGCTCGCGGCCCTCGCGGAACTGGTGCGACAGCACCGCAATCTGGCAGATCAGCATCGCACCGCCGCTCGCGCCCTGCAGCAGCCGGCCCGCGACCAGCACCGGCACGTTCGGCGCGAGTCCGCACAGCAGCGACGTCGCGCCGAACAGCACGGTGCCGATCACATACACGCGCTTGCGGCCGAACCGGTCGGCGAGCGTACCGGCCGCCATCAGCACGGTCGTGCACGCGATCGTGTATGCATTCATGATCCACTGCATGCCGTTGAAATCGCCATGCAGCACGTGTTCGAGCGTCGGCAGGATCACCGGCACGCTCGAGATTTCGAGGCCGAACATCAGCGACGTGAGACAGACGGCCGCGAGCGCGACCGCATTCCTGCGGGAGTCGGATAGCGTCATGCGTATTGCGCCGCGGCCCGGCAACGGGCTGCGCGCCTCCAGGTGAGAAGGATGAGTCGCGTGCGGCCGGCAACGCACGCGGAACGGGAATCGGTACTATAGTGAGAATTTCCATCCCCATTGACGCACGCATTTCTCCAGACTGGGGAACCACAGGACTCAATCAGCCCACCCTCCCATGACCGACAGACTCGACGGCGTGACGACCTTCGTCCAGGTAGTGGAATCGGGCAGCTTCGCGCTCGCGGCGGAGCGGCTCGACATGACGCGTTCGGCCGTCGGCAAGGCGGTCGCGCGGCTCGAGAAACGGCTCGGCGCACGGCTGCTGCAGCGCACGACGCGCAGCCAGAGCCTGACCGACGACGGCCAGGCGTACTACGACCGCTGTGTGCGTGCGCTCGCGGAACTGGAAGCGGCGGAGGCCGATCTCGACTGCGGCCGCAACGAGCCGCGCGGCAAGCTGCGCCTGAGCGTGCCGCTCGCGTTCGGGCACCACTGCGTGACGCCGATCGTGCTCGATCTCGCGCGCACCTATCCGCATTTGCGGATCGACGTGTCGATCACCGACCGTTTCGTCGATCTCGTCGAGGAAGGCATCGACCTCGCGGTGCGGATCGGCGCGCTCGCGGACAGCACGAGCCTCGCGGTGCGGCGGCTCGGCACGCAGTACGGCAGCCTCGGTGCGGCGCCGTCGTATCTCGCCCGCTACGGGATGCCGAAGACGCTCGACGATCTGAAAGACCACCGGACGATCGCGTATTCACGTTCGGGCGTGGTTCAACCGTGGGATTTGCGCGCGCCGGACGGCTCGACGGTACGGATCGACATGCCGCACCAGCTCAGTTTCGACGACGTGCAGGCGATCGCGGCCGCCGGCGCGTCGGGGTTCGGGATCGCGTGGCTGCCGAGCTGGCTGCTCGATCACTACGTGAAGCGCGGCGAGATGACGGTCGTGCTCGACCGCTGCTTCGTCTGCGAAGGCGACATCCACGCGATCTGGCCGAAAACGCGCTACCTGCCGCGCAAGACGCGCTGCGTGATCGACGCTTTCGCGCAGGCGATTCCGCCGATGATCGAGCGATAGGCAGGACTGCGCACGGTGCGGCGGATCGTGCCGCCCCCGTACGAGCGGCACGTCCGCGCTACTTCGCGTCGCCGCCGTCGATCGCCAGCATGCGCCGGCGGCGCGCGCGGGCGAGTGCCGCCGGCGCGAAGTGCAGTACGACCAGCCGCGTCAGATGATGAGACAGGACGAACACGACGTTCAACCCGCCGCCATAGGCGACGATCGTGATCGTCTCGATGGCCCCGGGCGCATACGAGAGCCACAGCGGCAGCACCCCGTAGCCGGACAGTCGCGCCATCCCCCACGCGAACGCACCGGCCACCATCAGCATCAGCGCGATGCATGCAAGGCCGGTTCGGCCGTATCGCAGCCCGTCCGCCAGCGTGATCTGCCGGAACTGCGCGCCGATCAGCGCACCCAGGATGACCGACGCCGCATCGACGCACCACGCCGGCACGTCGAAGCCATTCAGCCATCCCGCGCGCACGAACACGCCGGTCAGCACGATGGCCGTGATCATGAACGGCGCCGGGACACCGAGCCCGAGCAACGTCCGCCCGGCCAGCACGCACAGCGCCACCAGCCCGGTCAGCGCCAGCCACGTCTCGACCGGCAATGCAGCGACAGCCGCCTGCTGCGGCGCGCCCACCTGCGCCGGAATGAAACAACTGACCAGGACCGTGATCGACAGGAGCCGCACGAGATGCACGACGATCACCTTGGCCGACGCGCGCTCGGATTCCAGCAGGTCGAATACCGCGGCAAGTGCGCCGGGATAGACGGCCAGCAGTGCATCGGCCCGGTTCCAGCGCGAGACGCGGGACAGCCAAAGACTGCCGACCACGATCTGGGTGGCCAGGCACAAGAGCAGGACGCCCAGGCTCGGCACGATCGAGACGACCATCTGCGTGTCCCACGACCGGAACAGCAAGCCGGTCGCCGTGCCGAGCACGATCTGTACGAACTCGAGGCCGAAGCGCAGCCTGGGCGCGAAGCCGAACCGGCTGGTCGCGATCGACGCGGCGAGAATCGCGCCGAGCAGCAGGCCATGCGGGACGCCCGCAACCCGCAGCGCCAGCCCGACCGCGGTCAGGCAGGCAAGATACGCGAGTGTCTTCATCGGGTAGCGCCCCGGCCGTCGGCCAGGCTCCGGCAAATCGTGTCCGCCTGCATCTGCAGGACGTCGATGTTGCCGGCCCCGTGCCGGCGGTTCAATCCGCGCCCAGCGCCGCCAGCGGATGCGCGAACAGCTTCCACGGCGACGTGAGGAAATGCCGCACGCGTTCGGCGCGCAGCTCGACGAGCGACGCGGGCGCCCAGCGCGGCTTGCGATCCTTGTCGACGAGATGCGCGCGCACGCCTTCGCAGAAATCGCCTTCCTCGATTGCGCGCGCGACGATGCCGAGCTCCATCCGGAACGATTCGGCCAGCGTCATCTGTCGGCCGCGCAGCAGCGCCTCGCGCGTCACGGACAGCATCGTCGGCGAATGGCTCGTGAGCGCGTCGAGCGTCGCCTGCAGCCATTGACGGTGCTCGCGCGACAGTTCCTCGCGCGCGAGGTCCTGCGTCAGCGTCGCGACGATCCGCTCGACGGTCGAGCGCTTGTCGAAGTGACGCACGATCCACGGCATCTGGCTGTCGAGCGCTGCATGCGGCACAACGTTGCACGGCGGTTCGAACACCTTGCGCAGCAACGGCAGCGCATCGCCTTCCCACTTGACGCTTTCGATACGCGTCTCGAACGTGTCGAGCCACGCGGACGGCACGCACAGATCCGCGAGCTTCGCGGTCAGCGCGTCGGCGCCCGACAGCATCGCGCCGGTCAGCCCGACGTACAACTCGAGTTCGACCGGCATGCGCGACAGGAAATGCGTCGCGCCGACGTCGGGCACGAGGCCGATGCGCGTCTCCGGCATCGCGATCTTGCTGCGCTCGGTCGCGACGCGCAGCGCCGCACCCTGTGCGAGGCCCATGCCGCCGCCCATCGTCACGCCGTCCATCAGCGCGACCACCGGCTTCGGGAACGTATGGATCGCGTAGTCGAGCCGGTATTCGTCGACGAAGAACGGCAGCCAGGTTTCGCGCTGCGCGACCATCCTGTACAGCGCGCGCACGTCGCCGCCCGCGCAGAAGCCCTTCTCGCCGGCGCCGCGCAGCACGACCGCGACGATCTGGTCGTCGTCGCGGCAGCGCTCGAGGAGCGCGGCCAGCTCGCCGATCATCGCGTACGACAACGCATTGAGCGCGGCCGGCCGGTTCAGCGTGATCAGCGCCACGCGATTCACCACACGGAACAGCACCTCGGGTGCATGCTCCGCGAATGCGTCGTGATTCGTGACCGGCATGCTCATCGTTGCGACTCTCCATCGGTGTGCCACTGCGGCGCGCGCTTGCCGAGGAACGCGGCCACGCCTTCGCGCGGATCGTTCGTGTCGAACAGGTCGACGAAGCGTTCGCGCTCGACCGCAAGCGCCGCGCTGCGCGGCACGCCGCGGCGCGCGAGGCCGATCAGTTCCTTGCTGTACGCGACCGCGTGCGGGCTCTGCCGCACGACGTTGCGCGCCAGCGCCAGCGCCGCATCGCGCGCCGCACCCGACTCCACGACGTCCTCGACGAGGCCGATCCGCAGCGCGGTGGCCGCGTCGACACGCGCGCCGGTCAGGATGATCTTCTTCGCCCAGCCTTCACCGACCAGCCAGGGCAGCGTCTGCGTGCCGAGCCCGCACGGCAACAGTCCGACCGACGGCTCGGGCAGCGCCATCTGCGCATGCGTCTCGGCGATCCGCAGGTCACACGCGAGCGCGCATTCGAGCCCGCCGCCCATCGCATAGCCGTTGATCGCCGCGATCGTCACGACGCGCGCGTCGTGCAGCGCTTCGAACGCCGCGCCGAAGCGCGACGCCATCGCGCGTGCAACCGCGCGGTCGCCTTCGGCGAACGTGTTGAGATCGGCACCCGCGCTGAAGAACTTCGGGCCGTCGCCGGTGATCACCAGCGCACGCACGCGCGGGTTCGCATTCAGCTCGGCGACGGTTTCCTGCAGTTGCCGCAGCCCGTCGGCGGTAAAGGCGTTCGCGGGCGGACGCTTGAGCGTCGCGCACGCGATCGCGCCGTCGTCGACGTAGTCCAGTTCGATCATCACGCGTCCTTCTTCGTAGCCGGTTGGTACAGGCGGATCACCGCCGAGAAATCGAGCTGGCCGTCGCCGCGGCTGCTCATCGTCTGGTACAGCTGCTGCGCGAGCGCGCCGAGATAGACGGGCTGGCGGGCCTGCTTCGCGGCGTCGTTCGCGAGGCCGAGATCCTTCAGCATCAGGTCGGTGCCGAAGCCGCCCGAGTAGCCGCGCGACGACGGCGCGGTGTCGATCACGCCCGGATACGGGTTGTAGGTGTCCGAACTCCAGCAGCGGCCCGTCGATGTGTTGACGATGCCGGCCAGCACCTTCGGGTCGATGCCGAGCGCGACGCCGAGCGACATCGCCTCCGACACGGCCGCCATCGAGATGCCGAGCACGAGGTTGTTGCAGACCTTCGCGACCTGCCCCATGCCCGTCGCACCGCAATGGACGATGTTCTTGCCCATGCCGGCGAGCACCGGCTTTACACGCTCGAAATCCGCGTCGCTGCCGCCGACCATGAAGGTCAGCGTGCCGGCCGCCGCACCGCCGGTGCCGCCCGACACGGGCGCATCGACGAACGCGCCGCCGTGCTCGCGCACGAGCGCGCCGAACGCCTGCGCGCTCGCCGGGTCGATCGTGCTCGAATCGATCACGGTCGCGCCCGCGCCGAGGCCGGCGAGCACGCCGTTCTCGCCGGACAGCACCGAGCGCACGTGCGGTGCGGCCGGCAGCATCGTGATGACGAACGTCGCACCCGATGCCGCATCGCGCGGCGACGCGGCGACCTGCGCGCCGGCATCCTGCAGCGCGCGCAATGCATCGGCGCTCAGGTCGAACGCGTGCACTTCGTGGCCGGCTTTCAGCAGGTTCAGCGCCATCGGCGCGCCCATGTGGCCGAGGCCGATAAATCCGATTTTCATGTTTGTATCCTCCGTCGCTCAGTGCAGCCGGATCGTCGTATTCACCGGGCCGGCCGTCGTGTCGTCGTCGAACCAGCGCGCGGTGACCGTCTTGGTCTGCGTGTAGAACTGCACGACCTGCTTGCCGTACGGGCCGAGATCGCCGAGCTTCGAGCCGCGCGAGCCCGTGAAGCTGAAGAACGGTACGGGAACCGGGATCGGGATGTTGATGCCGACCTGGCCGATGTCGATTTCGCTCTGGAACTTGCGTGCGGCCGCGCCGCTCTGCGTGAACAGCCCCACGCCGTTGCCGAACGGATTCGCGTTGACGAGCGCGATCGCGTCGTCGAGCGTGTCGGCTTCCATCACGACCAGCACCGGGCCGAAGATTTCATGCGTGTAGACCGACATGTTCGCCTTCACGCCCGAGAAAATCGTCGGGCCGACGAAGTTGCCCTGCTCGTAGCCGGTCACCTGCACGTCGCGGCCGTCGAGTTCGAGCTTCGCGCCCTCCTTCACGCCCGCGTCGATCAGCGACAGGATGCGTTCCTTCGCGGCCTTCGACACGACAGGCCCGACATCCGTGCCGGCTTCCGCGCCCGCATTGACCTTCAGCGCCTTCGCCTTCGCGACGATGTCGGGCAGCCAGTCGCGCGCGTTGCCGACGAGCACCGCGACCGACGTCGCCATGCAGCGCTGGCCGGCCGCGCCGAAGCCCGCACCGACGAGCGCGTTGATCGACTGCTCGCGGTTCGCGTCCGGCAGCACGACCGCGTGGTTCTTCGCGCCCATCATCGACTGCACGCGCTTGCCGTGCGCGCTGCCGAGGTTGTACACGTGCGTGCCGACCGCCGTCGAACCGACGAACGAGATCGCCTTCACGAGCGGATGCGTGCAGATCGCATCGACGACTTCCTTGCCGCCGTGCACGACGTTCAGTACCCCTTTCGGTACGCCGGCCTCGATCGCGAGCTCGACCAGCTGCATCGTCGACAGCGGATCCTGTTCCGACGGCTTCAGCACGAACGTGTTGCCGCACACGATCGCCATCGGGAACATCCACAGCGGAATCATCGCGGGGAAGTTGAACGGCGTGATGCCCGCGCAGACGCCGAGCGGCTGGCGCAGCGTGTAGGTATCGACGCCGCCCGCGACGTTCTCCGCGAATTCGCCGAGCTGCAGCGAACCGATCGAGCACGCATGCTCGACCACTTCTAGGCCGCGGAAGATGTCGCCTTCGGCATCGGGAATCGTCTTGCCCTGCTCGGCCGTCAGCGTCTTCGCGATGCGCTGCTGGTTCGTGCGCACGAGATCCTGGAACTTCAGCATGATGCGCATGCGCGCGGCGATCGGCGTGTTCTTCCACGTCGCGTATGCGGTGTGCGCGGCCTGCACGGCCGCGTCGACTTCCGCGACGGTCGCGAACGGCACGCGCGCGAGCACCTGCTGCGTCGCCGGGTTGACGATGTCGCGCCACTCGTTCGTGGCGGACTCGACGAAGGCGCCGTCGATCAGCAGTTTGACCGTCGGCACGTCTTTCGAATTCGCGTTCATCGATCCACTCTCCTGGCAGAGGGCCGCGAAGCGCGATATCGCCGCGCGGCCGGTTCAATTCGGCTGCGGGCGGCGGCCGCAAAATGCGGCGCGCGCGGCCCGCGGTCACGTCACTTCAGTTCGGCGGCAAAATCCTCTTCCCAGTATTCGCCGGGCATCCGTTCACTTGCATCGTCGCCGCGCTCGATCTCGCGGCGGCGCAGTTCGACGCGGCGGATCTTCCCCGAGATCGTCTTCGGCAGCTCCGCGAACTGCAGGCGGCGAATGCGCTTGTACGGCGCGAGCTTCTCGCGCGAGAAACGGAAGATTTCCAGCGCGAGCTCGGGGCTTTCCTCGTAGCCCTGCCGCAGCGTGATGAAGGTCTTCGGCACCGACAGCCGCACGGGGTCGGGGCTCGGCACGACGGCCGCCTCGGCGATCGCCGGATGCTCGATCAGCACGCTTTCGAGTTCGAACGGGCTCAGCCGGTAGTCGGACGACTTGAACACGTCGTCCGCGCGGCCGATGTACACGTAGT
The DNA here is from genome assembly GCF_902499335.1 of Burkholderia lata. Taxonomy (GTDB): domain Bacteria; phylum Pseudomonadota; class Gammaproteobacteria; order Burkholderiales; family Burkholderiaceae; genus Burkholderia; species Burkholderia lata_B. Next base: position 334,639 of record NZ_CABVQK010000004.1, read on the forward strand.
AACCGTCATCGCGGCGCATCGCGATGTCCGACGTGCGGTAGTGACCATCGCGCATCGCGTAGGCCGTCGCGTCGGGGTTGTTCGCATAGCCTTTCATCAGCCCCACCGGCCGGGCGACGTCGGCGCCGATCGGCAGCGCGACTTCGCCTTCGGTCACGGCCGTGCCATCCGGGTCGAGCAGCGCAATGCGGTAGCCGGGCAGCGGCCGGCCCATCGAGCCCGCGACGACCGGCTGGCCCGGCGAGTTGCCGATCAGGCAGGTCGTTTCGGTCTGGCCGTAGCCGTCGCGGATCGCGATGCCCCATGCCTTCTTCACGCGCTCGATGATTTCGGGATTCAGCGGCTCGCCCGCGCCGACGATCTCGCGCAACTTCACGTCGAACGACGCCAGCGGCTGCTGCACGAGCATGCGCCACACGGTCGGCGGCGCGCACAGCGTCGTCACCTGGTATTTGACGAGCGCATCGAGCACCACCTTCGGCTCGAAACGCGCGTAGTTGAACGCGAACACGCATGCCTGCGCGTTCCACGGCGCGAAGAAGCAGCTCCACGCGTGCTTCGCCCAGCCGGGCGAGCTGATGTTCCAGTGGATGTCGCCCGGCTGCAGGCCGACCCAGTACATCGTCGACAGATGGCCGACCGGATAGGTGCGGTGCGTATGCTCGACGAGCTTCGGCTTCGACGTCGTGCCCGACGTGAAGTACAGCAGCATCGGATCGTTCGCGTGCGTGACGGCGTCCGGCTCGAATTCGGCGCTGGCCGCATAGCCATCGTTCATCGCAAGCCATCCCGCGCGCGGCGCGCCGGCGACGATCTTCTGCGCGAGGCCGAGATCCGGCTGTTCGAATTTGGCGGTTTCGTTCTCGTCGACGATCGCGTATTTCGCGCCGCCGATCTGCACGCGGTCGCGCACGTCGTCGGGCGACAGTTGCGTGGTGGCAGGCAGCACGATCGCGCCGAGCTTCATCGCGGCGAGCATCGCATCCCACAGCTCGACACGGTTCGGCAGCATCAGCAGGATCCGGTCGCCGCGCACGACGCCGATCGAGCGCAGCCAGTTCGCGATCCGCGACGAACGCTCGGACATCTGCGCGAACGAATACGGATCGCCCGTGCCGGTCGCCGCGTCGACGATCCACAGCGCGGGCTGGTCGTTGCCGCGCGCCATCGGGTCGAAGTAGTCGAGCGCCCAGTTGAACGCATCGAGCACCGGCCACTCGAACTCGCGGTACGCGGTTTCGTAGTCGGTGCGATGGCGCAGCAGAAAGTCGCGTGCGTTCAGGAATGCCTGTACCGTCATCGTTTCCTCCAGTCTCCATGCGTCGAACCGGACATGTGCTGCAGCGCATGCCCGGTTGCCTCTGTTGCGGCGCACGGTCACGTCGTTGCGTGCCGCGTTCGCCGCGCTGCCCTCGTGCCCTGCGTGATGTCGTCGCCGGGGCAACCGCCTCGGCTCAAAGCTGCCGCGCGATCACCACCCGCTGCACTTCGCTGGTGCCTTCGTAAATCTGCGTGATGCGCGCGTCGCGATAGTGACGCTCGACTTCGTAATCGACCAGGTAGCCGTAGCCGCCGTGGATCTGGATCGCGTCCGAACACACGCGCTCGGCCATCTCCGACGCGAACAGCTTCGCCTGCGACGCTTCCGACAGGCACGGCAGCCCGGCCGTGCGCAGCTTCGCCGCGTGATGCACGAGCAGGCGCGCGGCGTTGATCTGCACGGCCATGTCGGCGAGCTTCTGCTGGATCGCCTGGTGCTCGGCGATCGGCTTGCCGAACTGCACGCGCTCGCCCGCATAGCGGCGCGCCTTGTCGAACGCGGCGCGCGCGATGCCGAGCGCCTGCGCGGCGATGCCGATGCGGCCGCCTTCGAGGTTCGACAAAGCGATCTTCAGCCCTTCGCCGCGATTGCCGAGCAGGTTCTCTTCCGGAATCGCGCAGTTCTCGAACGTGATCGGGCACGTATCCGACGCGCGGATGCCCATCTTCTTCTCGGGCTTGCCGACGATGAAGCCCGGCGTGTCGGTCGGCACCAGGAACGCGGAAATGCCGCGCTTGCCGGCTTCCGGGTCGGTCATGGCAAAAACGATCGCGACGCCGGCGCGCTGGCCGTTGGTCACGAACTGCTTCGCGCCGTTCAGCACCCATTTACCGTCGCGCAGTTCCGCACGCGTACGCAGGTTGTTCGCCTCGGAGCCGGCATGCGGCTCGGTCAGGCAGAACGCGCCGATCACGCGGCCGGACGCCATGTCGGCCAGCCAGCGATCCTTCTGCGCCGGCGTGCCGAAGCCGAGGATCGGCCCGCAGCCGACCGAGTTGTGCACGCTCATCATCGTCGCGCACGCGGCATCGCCGGCGGCGACCTCTTCCATCGCCAGCGCATAGGCCACGTAGTCCGTATACGAGCCGCCCAGCTCCTGCGGCACGATCATCCCGAGCAGGCCGAGTTCGCCGAGCTGCGCGACGATCGCGTCGGGCAGGTGCGCATCGTGGTCCCATTGCGCCGCGTTCGGCGCCAGCATGTCGGTGGCAAACGCGCGCGCGGCATCGCGGATCATCCGCTGGTCTTCGGTGTAAAGCTCGTCCATGGTGCTGCTGTCTCCCGCGGCCGCCGGGCGCGACCGTCCTTGCGTTTCGATGCAACAAGTGTAGGCAAGCAGGCGCGACTGTTCGATGCTCGCGTCGCTCATTTACACTGAGCGTTTTTGCCACACCGGCGGCACGGATGAAGCAGGAAGACAAGGGAACCGTCGCGATCAGCCTCGTCGCTTACAGCGTCGCGCTCGCGACCCGGCGCGGCGTCGCGGCCGAGCCGCTGCTCGCGCAGGCCGGCATCGCGCCCGCGCTGCTCGGGCAGCCGCGCGCACGGGTATCCGCGCAGCAATACGGCGCGCTGTGGAACGCGATCGCGCGCACGCTCGACGACGAGTTTTTCGGGCAGGATCGCCACCCGATGCGCAGCGGCAGCTTCATCGCGATGAGCCAGGCGGCGCTGTCCGCGCGCGACGGGCTGCACGCAATGGCGCGCGCGGTGAATTTCATGCACTGCGTGCTCGACGACCTGCACGCGGAGCTCGACGCGAACCCGCAGCGCGTGCGGCTGCGCTTCGTGCACCGCAACAACAGTGCGACACCCGCGATGTTCACGTACGCGACCTATTTCATCATCGTGTACGGGCTCACCTGCTGGCTGATCGGGCGGCGCATCCCGCTGCTGCACGCGAGCTTCCGCTGCGACACGCCGCCCGCCGACCACGAATACCCGTCGATGTTCTGTGACGACATGCGTTTCAACGAGCCCGATTCATATGTCGATTTCGATCCCGAATTCGCAACGCTGCCGGTCGTGCAGAACGCGAAGACGCTGAAGACGTTCCTGCGCAACGCGCCGGCCAGCTTCATCGTCAAGTACCGCAACCCGAACGCGCTCGCGCAGCGCGTGCGCGCGGTGCTGCGCGGGATGCCGCCGGCCGCGTGGCCGGGCGCCGGCGGGATGGCCGCGCGGCTGCACGTGGCCGAGGCCACGCTGCGCCGCAAGCTGCACCAGGAAGGCCACGCATACCAGTCGATCAAGGACACGCTGCGGCGCGATCTCGCGTTCGAGGCGCTGGCCGACCCCGCGCGCACGATCGCCGACGTCGCGGCCGCGACCGGCTTCGCGGAACCGAGCGCGTTCTACCGCGCGTTCCGCAAGTGGAGCGGGCGCAGCCCGGCCGACTACCGAGACGAAGTGCTCGCGCGGGGCGGCGGCGCGAGCTGAGGTCGACCGGCACGGCCGTCGCTTCGCGCTTTGCGCCGAAACCGCCTAATCTTTAAGCATCGGGCTCACGCCCTTTTCCGCAAGCCGGACGGCGCGCGGCCGCGCGCCGCCCGGACGTCCCGATGCACTTTCATCGTCACGGGCCGTCGCCGGTGCCTGCCGCGCCCGGCGGCCACTCTCGTCACCCGCTGTCCGCGCGGGTCGCGCGCGCCGCGCTGTTCGCGGCGCTGCTCGTCGTGTGTGCCGCGGTCGCCGCACCGCCGCCGGCCGACGCACCCGCCGCCGCCCGCCCGGTCGTCGTGATCCCGATCAACGGCGCGATCGGCCCGGCCAGCGCCGATTTCATCGTGCGCTCGCTCGACCGTGCGGCACGCCAGCACGCGCCGCTCGCGATTCTGCAGCTCGACACGCCCGGCGGCCTCGACACGTCGATGCGGCAGATCATCAAGGCCATCCTCGGCTCGCCCGTGCCGGTCGCCGCGTTCGTCGCGCCGGGCGGCGCGCGGGCCGCGAGCGCGGGCACCTACATCGTCTACGCGAGCCACTTCGCGGCGATGGCGCCCGGCACCAATCTCGGCGCGGCGTCGCCCGTGCAGTTCGGCATCGGCGGCGCCGCGCCGCCGGGCGGGAACCCCGCCGCACCGCGCGCGCCGGCCGGCACGCCGGGTGCATCAGGTGCGTCCGATGCGGCCGCCACGCAGGCCGCGCTGCCGACCGATACCCAATCGACCGAAATCCGCAAGGCGATGCAGGACGCCTCCGCGTATATCCGCGGCCTCGCGCAATTGCGCGGGCGCAATGCCGAATGGGCCGAGCGCGCGGTGCGCGAGGCCGTGAGCCTGTCGGCCAACGAGGCGCGCGCGCAGCATGTGGTCGACCTGATCGCTCAGGATCCGGCCGACCTCGCTCGCCAGCTCGACGGCCACACAGCGACGACCACCGTCGGCACCGTGCGGCTCGCGACCGCGCATGCGCCGCTCGTCGTGGTCGAGCCCGACTGGCGCAGCCGCTTCCTGGCGATCATCGCCGACCCGAACGTCGCGCTGATCCTGCTGACGATCGGCATCTACGGCCTCTTCTTCGAGTTCGCGAACCCCGGCTTCGTGCTGCCGGGCGTCGTCGGCACGATCTGCCTGCTGGTCGGGCTGTTCGCGATGCAGTTGCTGCCGATCAGTTATGCGGGCCTCGGCCTCGTGCTGCTCGGCCTCGGCTGCCTGGTCGCCGAGGCGTTCCTGCCGACCTTCGGCGTGCTCGGGTTCGGCGGGATCGTGTCGTTCACGATCGGCGCGCTGATGCTGATCGACACCGACGTGCCCGGCTACGGGATTCCGTGGCCCGTGATCGCGAGCCTCGCGCTCGGCGGCGGGCTGCTCGTCGCGGGCGTGTCGAGCGTCGCGCTGCGCGCGCGGCGCCGCCCGGTCGTGACGGGCGCCGAGGCGATGGTCGGCAGCATCGGCGAAGTGCTCGACGACGGCCTGCTGGCCGACCAGCCGCACGGTGCGGCCGGCGCCGCGCCGTCCGCCGCCGGCTGGGCGCGCGTGCGCGGCGAGCGCTGGCGCGTGGCCAGCAGCGCGCCGCTTGCCGCGGGCTGCCGCGTGCGCGTCACCGGCCGCCATGGGCTGCTGCTCACCGTCGCCCCGCTCTACGACATGCCGGCGCAAGAACAACACCAGGGAGAACCTTCATGATCGGTTACACGTTCGGCTTCAGCAGCGTCCTGATCGTCTTCGTCGTCGTGCTCGTCGCGTCGTCGATCCGCATCTTCCGCGAGTACGAGCGCGGCGTGGTGTTCATGCTCGGCCGGTTCTGGAAAGTGAAGGGGCCGGGGCTCGTGCTGATCATCCCGATCGTCCAGCAGGTCGTGCGGATCGACCTGCGTACCGTCGTGTTCGACGTGCCCGCGCAGGACGTGATCACGCGCGACAACGTGTCGGTGAAGGTCAATGCGGTCGTGTATTTCCGCGTGGTCGATCCGGAGAAGGCCGTGATCCAGGTGGCGCGCTTCTTCGAGGCGACGAGCCAGCTCGCGCAGACGACGCTGCGCGCGGTGCTCGGCAAGCACGAACTCGACGCGCTGCTCGCCGAGCGCGAACAGTTGAACGCCGACATCCAGAAGACGCTCGATGCGCAGACCGACGCGTGGGGGATCAAGGTATCGACGGTCGAGATCAAGCACGTCGACCTGAACGAGACGATGATCCGCGCGATCGCGCGGCAGGCCGAGGCCGAACGCGAGCGGCGCGCGAAGGTGATTCATGCGGAAGGCGAACTGCAGGCGTCGGAGAAACTGCTGCAGGCCGCGCAACGGCTCGCGCTGCAGCCGCAGGCGATGCAGCTGCGCTACCTGCAAACGCTGACGACGATCGCGGCCGACAAGAACTCGACGATCGTGTTTCCGCTGCCGGTCGATCTGCTGGGGGCGTTGCTGGAGCGGTTGGGAGGGAAGCGCGAGGGCTGAGACGCTCGTTTTCCAGCCCGCGCGGCGCAGCTATCGATCCCGATGGACGCAGGGCCGTAACGGCCCCGCGCCCCGCGCGCATCAAGCCAGCAGCTTGCGCTCGGTCTTGCCGTACTTGATCGACTTCTCGTCCGGGATCATCAGGCCCGTGCGCTCGTCGCGGCCCTGCAGCAGGAAGCGCGCGTCCGGCTTGCCGATCTGTTCGGCCGCGAGTTTGCTGTCCGCGCCGATCTCGCCCTTCTTCATCCGGTTGACGATCACGCCGGCCGCGGTGTCCTTGAAGTCGCGCAGCATCCACGCATCGCCGTCGCTGTCGCCGAACACCAGCAGCGGGCCATAGCCCTTCTTCGACTCGAGGACGTTGCGGATGCCAACCGTCTTGCCGGGCCCCCAGTTGAAATGCCAGCCGGCCGGATACGTGCTCGTGTACTTGCCGTCCTGCATGTCGAGACGCAAGCCGATCACGTTCCCGGGCGGCACGCCGTAGCCATAGTTCGGATTGCCGGCGAACACGCGCACGACATCGTCGAGCGATGCCGTGCTCACGTACACGTCGATGCCGTTCGCGCGCAGCGTGTGCATCACCGCACGGATTTCCTCATGAATGCGGATGCCGTGGAAATGCGTGTCGGCCACCACGCCGGCCTTGCCCGGCAGCGTCTTCGGGCTTTCGTAGCGGACCTTGCGCAGCGCGTCGCCGATGCCGTAGTTGTTCGACGCTTCCGCCATCGCCTGCAGCTCGGCGGTCGTCATGTTCTTGTAGAAATAGATGATCCACTTGTAGCCGATCTCGAGCGGATGCGTGTCGCAAATCGCGTCGTACATGAAGTACAGCTTCGCGCGGAAATCCTTGAACTGGTCGGTCTCGCGAATCTCGTCGAGGCTCTTGTCGCCGCCGAATCCCTGGTAGTTCGCGTAGAGCCAGCGATAGTCGGATTCGACATCGGCCGCGAGGTCCTCCATCGTCACCGGCTTGCCGTCCACCGTCACGTAGTCCTTCATGAAGGCGCCCTTCGGCACGTCCTTCCACATTACGTCGACGAATTCACCCGGCGTCAGCTTGTACTGCAGATGGTTGATCTGGTACATCAGCAGCGCCTCTTCGCAGTCATTCATGATGCACGTGTTGTCCCAGTCGAACACCGCGTACGGTCGGCGCTTTTCGTCGTAGCGCGCGCTCGCGACGCCATGCCGGTCGAGCACCGCCTGCAGGCGCGCGGCGTTGAACGGCGACCAGCGGGCCGGGTCCAGCGCATCCGGCACGGTTGCGCTCTTCGCGTCGGCCGTGCCGGCCTTGAGCATCAGCGACGTCGCGGCGGTCGCCGCGGCAAGGGTATTCATGAACTGGCGGCGTTGCATGGTCTCTCTCCGTGGAAATGTCGAATCGGGTTCAGTCGCTATCCCGCGCGGCTCACCGCGCACCGGCCGCTCATCGGCACGGTGAAGCCGGGACGGCTCCGAACCGGGGGCGAATGATGTGACGAAATTATTTCGGCAATTTGACAGCGTCACGTCGCGACGCGACGGAGAGTTAATCCGGAGCGACATGCCGGGCCGTCGCAAGGCGGCCGTACGCTCGGCCATCCGGGCCGGCGCCCGCCGTGAGACCGCTCGTGACGATCTCCGGCCAGCGCCCCCGGTCCATACGGGTGCGCGCCGTGGGCCATGCGGCCCAACTTCCGGAAATCTAGAGTCTCCGCTCCATTTCGGCCCTTCATTAGGAGAAATCCTCACCTCCGGGGGCTGGCGCGCCACGCCGAACCGGCTATCATCATTACATCATTCAATGGCACATTAAATGCTGACTGAATAATTCGCGACGGGAACGACAGCGGATGCATTCCGGATCAGCGCCCCGCCTTACACAGGACTGGAGTACGCGTTGCGTGGGACCGGAGCAAGTGCTGAAGCACCAACACCGGTCGACAAGCGCTGAAGCGCCAACTCTGGCCGACATTTGGAGACGCATCATGGCCGACCACCATCCGCTGCCGGAAGTCCACCTCGACGAGCTGCCGCAATTCCGCGCGGTCCAGCAGCTCGCGTACCGCTGTGTCGAAACCGTCGGCGCGATGCTCTACCCCGGCATCACCGAAAAGGAAGCCGCGCGCCTGCTGACCGAATGGCTGCAGGACAACGGCGTGCACGACTGGCTGCACAAGCCGTTCGCGTGGTTCGGCGACCGCACCGCGTTCGAGGGCTTTTCGGGCCTCAAGCACATGGGCGGCTTCAATCTCGCGTTCTTCCCGAGCAACCGGCAGCTCGAGACGGACATGCCGGTGATCCTCGACGTCGCGCCCGTGCTCGACGGCATCGTGGCCGACGTCGGCTACGCGCACTGCCTCGGCCACAACCCGATCCTCGAACAGCTGCAGGACGACCTGATGGACCATCGCGACATGATCGTGCGGCTCGTGAAGGAGCGCCGGTCGATGGCCGAAGTCGCGCAGGAAGTCGACGCGCTGTGCCGCCGCCAGGGTGTCGAGCCGCGCCACAAGGCCTATCCGTTCAAGGTGCTCGCGCATCGCGTCGCGAAGATCCACAAGCTGTCGAAGCCGCGCTTCGTCGCGCGCTTCGGGCTGAACGCGACGCGCAACCTGCTGCTCGACCAGGGCCGCGCGGCGAAACAGCAAGGCTGGTCGCCGCTGTGGTCGATTGACCGCCGCTCCGAGCATGCGCCGGTGCCCGGCCTGTGGGCCGTCGAGCCGCACCTCGGCTTCGCCGGCGTCGGCGCGAAATTCGAAGAGCTGCTCGTCATCACCGAAGACGACGCGTACTGGCTCGACGAAGACCTGCCGCACGTGCGCCGCTGGCAGCGCCGCCAGGCCGAGCGTCCGCAGGCCGTCGCGACCGTGCCGGCCGCCGCCTGACGCAAACGCGCCTTTCCTCCCGAATCCCTGAACGACGGACTCACGATGCAGCCTCTTTCCGACGAAGCGCCGCTGGCCCTGTTCGAATCGGTTCATAGCGAAACGGCGGTCGCCTCCGGCGACCTGACGCTCGCGGTCAGGACCTGGGGCGACCCGGCCCGCTCGCCGGTCGTGCTCGTGCACGGCTATCCCGACGACAGCAGCGTATGGCAGCACGTCGCGCCGCTGCTCGCGCGCCAGCACTACGTGATTGCGTACGACGTGCGCGGCGCGGGCCTGTCCGGCGTGCCGAAGCGCACGGCCGACTACCACCTCGCGAAGCTGACCGACGACTTCGTCGCGGTGATCGACGCGCTCTGCCCCGGTCGCGCCGTGCACCTGATCGCCCACGACTGGGGCTCGATCCAGGGCTGGGAATTCGTCACCGATCCGCGCCTCGCCGGCCGGATCGCGTCGTACACGTCGTGTTCGGGGCCGTGCCTCGACCACGTCGGCTTCTGGCTGCGCGAACGCGTGCTGCGCCCGACGCCCGCGTCGCTCGCCAAGCTCGGCGGCCAGCTCGTGCGGTCGTGGTACGTGTACCTGTTCCACCTGCCGTTCATCCCCGAGCTCGGCTGGCGGCTGTGGCTCGGGCGCGCGTGGCCGCGCCTGCTGCGCCGGCTCGAGAAGACGCCCGCCGCGCCGCGCCCGACGCAGGCCGACGACGGAGCGCGCGGCGTGCGCCTCTATCGCGCGAACTTCATCCGCTGCCTGTTCGCGCCGCGCGAGCGCTACGCGCATGCGCCGGTGCAGACGATCGTGCCGCTCGGCGACAAATACGTGAGCCCCGCGCTGTCCGAGAACCTGTCGCGCTGGGTGCCGCAGTACTACCGCCGCGAGGTCGCGGCCGGCCACTGGCTGCCGCTCGCCGATCCGGCGCGCTTCGCGGATCTCGCCGGGCAACTGATCGACGCGGTCGAATCGGGCAACGAACCGCCCGCGCTCGCGAACGCGCGCCGCCGCGCGACGAGCGGCCGCTTCAGCGGCAAGGTCGCGGTAGTGACCGGCGCGGGCAGCGGCATCGGCCGTTGCGCGGCGCTCGCGTTCGCCCGCGAAGGCGCGACGATCGTTGCGTGCGACATCGATCTCGCGAGCGCCGAACGCACCGCGCTGCTGATCGGGCTGACCGGTGCGCAAGCGCACGCGAAGCGCGTCGACGTCGGGTCCGCCGACGAAATGGAAACGCTGGCGACGTGGGTCGGCAGCGAACTCGGCGGCGCGGACGTCGTGATCAACAACGCGGGCATCGGCATGGCCGGCGGCATCCTCGACACGAGCACGCGGCACTGGGAACGCATCCTGCACGTGAACCTGTGGGGCGTGATCCATGGCTCGCGGCTGTTCGCGCAGCAGATGGCCGCACGCGGCACCGGCGGGCACATCGTCAACACCGCGTCGGCCGCCGCGTTCGGGCCGTCGCGCGACCTGCCCGCGTATGCGACGACGAAGGCCGCCGTGCTGATGCTCAGCGAATGCATGCGCGCGGAACTCGCGGAGAAAGGTATCGGCGTGACGGCCGTGTGCCCCGGCTTCGCTGAGACCGGAATCATGGCGTCGACGCAATACGCGGGCGCCAACGCACAGGACGAAGCGCGGCTGCGCAAGCGCGCAACGAAGCTGTACCAGATGCGCGGCCTGAAACCCGAAACCGTCGCACAGGCAATGGTCGACGGCGTGCTGCGCAACCGCCCCGTCGTCGCGATCGGGGGCGAGGCGCACGCGATGCGCTTCGTCGGCCGCTTCATGCCGTGGCTCGGCCGGATGATCGCCCGCGTCAGCATGGCATCGCATTGACGGCGCACGACGCCGCACAGGGAGACACAGATGACCGATACCGCCGACTATCACAAGATCAAGGCCCGGCACGTGAAGTTCGACTTCAGCGATACGCCGATCACCTGGGTGCCGAACGACCCGGGCAGCACGCACATCATCAACACGCTGAACCTGCTGTTCCCGGAAGGTGAGCTGTGGTTCTGCCGCGTGTACAACAAGGCATTGCCGCTGATCACCGATGCGCGCCTGCGCGACGAGGCCGAAGGCTTCCTGCGGCAGGAAGCCGTGCATTCGCGTTCGCACGGCGGCGTTCTCAAGCACTACTACGACCGGCACGGGATCGACACGAAGCCGTTCACGCAAAAGCTCAACCGCCTCTTCACACGCGTGCTCGGCGAACAGCCGCTCGGGTTGAAGATCGGCCACACGCGTTTCTGGCTGCGCCAGCAGCTCGCGGTGATCGCGTCGCTCGAGCATTTCTTCGGCTATCTCGGCAACTGGGTGCTCAACGCGCACGGGCTCGACGAAGGGAAGGCCGACCCGACCATGGTCGACCTGCTGCGCTGGCACGGCGCGGAGGAAGTCGAGCACCGCACGGTCGCGTTCGACATCTACCGGCACCTGGGCGGCACCTATCCGGAGCGCTGCATACACATGGCGTTCGTGATCCTGCTGCTGCTCTACTACATCACGACGGGCGCGAAGTTCATGTACCGGCGCGACCCGGACGCCGGCCGCTACCCAGGCTTCGTGCTCTCGTGGTGGCAAGGCTCGCGGCGCGGGCACCTGCCGTCGTTCTGGAAGGTGATCGGCGCGGCGCTACGCTATTTCAAGCCGAGCTATACGCCGCACCACGAAGGCTCGACCGAACAGGCGCTCGCCTACCTCGCCCGCTCGCCGGCCGCGCAGGCGGCCGCGCACGGCGGCAACTGGGGCACGGCGAAGGGCGCCTGACCGGGTTTCTTGCCGGTTCGGCGGGCGGCGCCCGCCGAAATGCGTACAATCGCGGCTTCATTTCCCGGAGGTGCCGCGATGGCCATGAAGAAAACCGATCTCGAAAAGAACAAGGCGCTCAAGCTGACGCACTCGATGAAGCAGTCGAGTTCCGCGCGTTTCGGCAAGGGCGCCGAAGAAGCAGCCAAGCTCGACCGCCGTGCGCAGCGCAAGCTCGACCAGGAACACGGCCTCGTGCCGTTCGCGTGCAAGCTCAACGCCGAACTCGTCGAACAGCTGAAGGCACGCGCGGCCACGCACCCGGAAGGGATGACGGGCCTGCTGTCCGAGCTGCTCGTAAACGGGCTCGCGCAACGCGACGCGTGACCGCCACGTATCTCGAAATTTCCGTTGACATTGCTGCGCTACCACGACACACTCGTTCGCATGCTTACGCTCAAACCCGCCGCCATCGCGCATAAAAACCGAGTGAACGCCCACCCGTGGCGATCACCGGAGGCGCTTGTGCGTTAGCATCGAGATTCAGTTGCGCATGTCACAAGGCCTCGCCGGAAACGGATGAGGCCTTTTTGTTTTGGTGCGCGTCATCCCGCCCGGCTCAACGGATGGAGATGACGATGGACCAAGCAAGCCGGCTGGTTGTCTGCCCCGATCGGTGCCGCACCGATGCAATCGCATTGCCGCGGGTCGTGATGCAATTCACGGTCGCGCCGCGCAAGACGCTGACATGGTGCGCGCAAAACGATGCCGAGATCCGCGTGCACGACGCGACGCTGTGGGTCACGCGACAGGGCAGCGTCGACGATTACTGGATACGCACCGGCGACGTGCTGCGCGTGCGGCGCGGCGATCGCATCTGGATGAGCACTGAAGACGACCGCCCGGCCGAAGCATCGATCACGACCGCGTACGCGATGAGACGCGGCGCGTGGCTGGAACGTGCGCTCGAGCGAATGCGCAGCTTGCTCCGCGAGCGAAGTCGAAGTCGAAGTCGAAGTCGAAGCCGTACATGACGAAAGCGCCGCTGCGCACGCGATACGGGTACGCAGCGGCGTCACGAAATTCCGGGCGCGCACGTCGATGCATCGCGCTCGCCTATCCCGAAAATTATCGTTGACAACAACGTTCCACGAAGACAAACTCGTTCGCATGCCTACGTATACATCCATCGCCGCCGTGATTCATCGATCGATGAACATTCGAAAGAATGGTTCACGGGAGGCGCGTGTGCGTTAGCAATCGAGCAGTACCGCATGTCACACAAGGCCTCACCGGAAACGGATGAGGCCTTTTTGTTCTGGTGCGCGTCATCCGTCCGGCTCACTGAATGGAGAAGACGATGGACCAGGCAAGCCCGCTGTTTGACCGTCCCGATCGGCGCCGCGCCGGCACGATCGCATTACCGAATGTCGTGATCCGTTTCGCGGTCGCGCCGCGCACGACGATGACCTGGCGCGCGCCGCAGGACGCGGAGCTCCGCGCGCATGGCGCGGCGCTGTGGGTCACGCGCCCGCCGTGCGTCGACGATTACTGGGTGCAGCCCGGCGACGTGCTGCGCATCGCGCGCGGCGAGCGCATCTGGCTCGGCACCGATGCCGACCGGTCAGTCGAAGCGACGCTCACGACCGCGTACGTGCGTCGCGGCGAACGCTTCAGGCGCACGCTGGCCCAAGTGCAACGTTTGCTCTTCGGGATAGGGAGACGGAGCGGATGAGCGACGTGCCGTCAGGCACGCGAGACGCTCAACGGCCGCAACCGGAAATGGACGCACCTGCGGCGTAACGCGCCGCAGGTGCGCATCGAATGACGCGGCACGCCGATGCGTGCCGCGAGCGATCGCGCGCCGTACTCAGCGACGGGATGCAACCGATGCATCAGGTGCTGGCGGCGAGACGTGGGCCCGTGCTTCGTGGAGTGGAATCAAGGTCGGGGCGTTGCGCTGCCTGCGAGGTCACCCACGGATCGATGCCCTGCTTCTGCACCTCTTCGAGGAATGACACACGTGTGCGCCAGTAATCCGCTTGTAATTTCGCGTCGATGACGCGCTGTTCGGCAGCGAACAGTTCCATGCGCGCCGTCACGAGCATCGACGCAGCGGTTTTTTCCGGCGTGGGGGCGTGTCGCATAGCCCAACGGCTGATCCAGTTCAACATGCTGACCTCCGTGATTACGGACGAACCCGCATCGGGCAATCGCAAGCGGCCGTGCCTGCCCGAACACGCAACGGCCTTGACCGCACTTCACCGCCCGGCCTGCACGAACTGCGACTCCCCCGCGTCGGCAATTACCGGCCGGCGTGTGCATGCGCGGTGTATCTATCCTAGAAAGACTTGCCGGTTTATGCGATGGGGTCTTGCAATCTTTTACACAGAAACCACAGTCCCCCCCGCCTCGCGAAATGACAGTTGCGGACGGGACGGCTTCGGCGCACGATAGCCCGATATCTGCAACCGCCTGGACTGACGAATGGCCGCTGCACGCCGCTGCCGGGCATCCGTACCGGCCGCGTACGTGCGTTTGCGCGCACGCGCTGCCCGCCCCGCATGCGTGCATGCATGCGGGCGCTCCGTTTCAGTCGGATGTCATCCCGCCCCCGCCGCGCGCGATACGTCGCGCGTGCCGTTTTGCATGCCGTTGCGCACGCATCGGCCGGCCTCGTTCACGCGCCCCGCTCCCGTTTCCGCCATTTCTTCCGGCCCGTTCCGCCCGAACCGGTAAAATGCGCGCCTTCGTCGCGCGGCCGGACTGCCAGACCGTTCGCGCGCAGGCAGCCGATCGATCATTCGATCGTGCCCTCCAACTATATCGTCCGAGCTATCCGCGCTATTACAATCCGCCGATAGCCGGGCAATAGTGGCTGGTTACAGTAAGCCGGCCGCGCGCTGCCTTTACAACAATTCGGCACAACAAGCAACACGACAACCCGACCGGAGAAACGCCTTCATGGAATCCATCAAGCGGTATTTCGGCTTCGCTGAAGCCGGCACCGACTTCCGCACCGAAATACTCGCGGGCGTCACCACGTTCCTGACGATGGCCTACATCATCTTCGTCAACCCCGCGATCCTCGGCGATGCCGGCATGCCGAAGGAATCCGTGTTCGTCGCGACCTGCCTCGTCGCGGCGCTGGCGTCGATCATCATGGGGCTGTACGCGAACTACCCGATCGCGTGCGCACCCGGCATGGGCCTGAACGCGTACTTCGCGTACACGGTCGTCAAGGGGATGGGCTTCACGTGGCAGGCCGCGCTCGGCGCGGTGTTCATCTCCGGCTGCCTGTTCCTGCTCGTCACGCTGTTCCGCGTGCGCGAGGCGATCGTCAACGGCATTCCGAAATCGCTGCGGATCTCGATCACCGCGGGTATCGGCCTGTTCCTCGGCATCATCTCGCTGAAGACGTCCGGCGTGATCGTCGGCAGCCCGGCCACGCTCGTCACGCTGGGCGACCTGCACAAGCACGACACGATCCTCGCGATCATCGGCTTCTTTACGATCGTCACGCTCGACCACCTGCGCGTGCGCGGCGCGATCCTGATCGGCATTATCGGCGTCACGATCCTGTCGTTCTTCTTCGGCGACAACCAGTTCCACGGCGTGTTCTCCGCGCCGCCGTCGATCGACGCGACGCTGTTCAAGCTCGACATCGGCGCCGCCCTGTCGACCGGCATCATCAACGTGATCCTCGTGTTCTTCCTCGTCGAGCTGTTCGACGCGACGGGCACGCTGATGGGTGTCGCGAACCGCGCGGGCCTGCTCGTCGAAGGCAAGATGAACCGCCTCAACAAGGCGCTGCTTGCCGACAGCACGGCGATCGTCGCAGGTTCGGTGCTCGGCACGTCGTCGACCACCGCGTATATCGAAAGCGCGTCGGGCGTGCAGGCCGGCGGCCGCACGGGCGTGACGGCCATCACCGTCGCGGTGCTGTTCCTCGCGTGCCTGTTCATCGCGCCGCTCGCCGGCGTCGTGCCGGGGTATGCCACGGCACCGGCACTGCTGTACGTGTCGTGCCTGATGCTACGCGAGATGGTCGACGTGCCGTGGGACGATGCGACGGAAGCCGTGCCGGCCGCGCTGACCGCGCTGCTGATGCCGTTCACGTACTCGATCGCGAACGGTGTCGCGTTCGGCTTCATCGCTTACGGCGGCCTCAAGCTGCTGACGGGCCAGGCCCGTACGGTCAAGCCGATCGTGTGGATCATCGCAGCCGTGTTCCTGTTCCGCTTCTTCTATCTCGGCAGCGAGTGACGGTCGCGCTTCGGCGCGATGCACGATGAAAAAACGCCACCTTCGGGTGGCGTTTCCGTTTTCGCATGATTCATCTGCGATCCTGACGAATCGACCCGCACGGCGATACCGACGCTCGGGCAATCCGGTGCGGCCCGCATACGAAAATGCCGCCCGGCCCCGCCGAACGGCATCGCATGAAGGCAACGTCTTCGCGTGCGCAGCGTTCAGCGCCGCGCGCAGCAAGACGAGCGTCGTGTCATCCGCGCCAGTTTGCCTCGTAGAAGCGGACGTAGCCGCTGCGCAGCGTCACGCATTGCGCGCGCGTCTCCGACAGCAGGCGCCGTGCGGCCGCCTCGATACGATCACGGTGCTGGTCGAACGCGCCGACCATGTCCTCGAAGCGCGGCGACGCCGCGCCGAAGTGATCTTCCAGCGCCTCGGCCGTGATCTGACATTGGACGCGCTCGCCATTGACCAACGCCGTGAACGCAAGCATCAGGTCGCGCCCCGAATACTCAGGCTTCTCGTTCGTGAAATGAATCTGCATGGGAGCCGCCTCGACCGGTAGAAAACGAATGACCGCGTCCGTCGTCCGCTACCGGCCGGACGAAATGTACGCGGGCTCGCCGACGGAGGCACGGCCCGCGGGGATAGGCGCGGACAATGCATGCCGGTTGATTTCCACTTTAGACGGTTTCGCGCAGGAGACAAATTTTCCGGCGTGCGTCGTTCCGACGCGCATTTCATCAGATCAGCGCGGCATCCGGCACCGTTTCGGAAACCGGCGTCAGTGCGGATCGGTCGGCCAGACGTTGAGCGCAATTGCAGCCGACGTGGCGCCCACCGCAATTGCGGCCGCCCCGTATCGCACCGCATCGGTCAGATCGAACAGCAACCCGTGGATCGCCACGGCAATGCCGCCCAGCATGATGAATGTGGCGATGGCCGCCAGCACGACTCTCAGTTCCGTCCGAACCATGATGCGTCTCCCGAACGGATGCATGTCGCGTCGCATGCATGTTGCAATGCGGAACACGGCGCGTGCGTGCTCCATTTCCATCATTGCAGGCGGGCATTTAAAAGCAAGGGGATTTTGTTCGCGGTCGCGTAGCGGACGCGGCGCTTGTATGATGATGCGTACCCGGATGGCCGGCGTTCGCACATCGATGGTGCGGCGCACGCGGAGGCGGGAATCCGTAGAGGATTTCGGCGAGTGTGCGTGTGCCGGATCGGCCATTTTCGAGGAGCATGGGGCATCATTAAGCGCTGAAGCGCTAACTGCCGCCGACCGCGAAGCATGGGGTCGCTGTAAGCGCTAAAGCGCTAACAGTGACCGACCGCGAAGCATGGGACCCCTGTAAGCGCTGAAGCGCTAACAGGGGTCGACAGGAGACAAGTCATGCCGCAACCCTTCGTGCTGCCCGCCACCGCGGGTCGCACCGACCTGCTTGCGCAGGCGCATGCGCGTTCGACCGCGGTCGGCCTGCGCGCGCACGAACGCCCGGATTTCTCGCCGCTGTCGCGCATCGCGCTGCGCGAACTGCTCGACACGAACCAAGCGCTGTTCTCGCACGCCCGCCCGGTGATGGAGAACCTGCACGCGCAAATCGCCGACACGCAAAGCCTCGTGCTGCTGACCGACGCCGATGGCGTGATCCTGCACAGCATCGGCGACGCGGACTTCATCGAAAAAGCCAACCGCGTCGCGCTATGTACCGGCGTCTCGTGGGCGGAAGGCGCGCGCGGCACCAACGCGATCGGCACCGCGCTCGCATCGGGCCAGGCCGTCGCCGTGCACGGCGCCGAACACTTCCTGCGCGCGAACCATATCCTCACCTGCTCGTGCGCGCCGATCTTCGACCCGTTCGGCCGCACGCTCGGCACGCTCGACGTCAGCGGCGATCCGCGCGGCTCGAGCCCGCATACGCTCGCGCTCGTGCGGATGTCCGCGCAACTGATCGAGAACCACCTGTTCGCGAACCAGTGCGCGGAAGCCTTGCGGCTGCGCTTTCATGCGCACGAGGAATGCGTCGACTCGCTGTTCGCCGGGCTCGTCGCCTTCGGCCCCGACGGCGGGCTGATCGCCGCGAACCGCAGCGCACAATTCCAGCTCGGCGCGTCGTTCGACGCACTGCAGCATCAGGCTAGCGACGCGCTGTTCGGCATGCGTTTCGGCCAGCTCGCGCAGCAGGCGGCACGCGCACCCGGCGCAATGTTCCGCCTGACGCTGTCGACCGGCGTACGCGTGCTGGCGCGCTGCGAATTCGCGGAAGCGCACAAGACCACCATCGCCGTCACGCCGCCCGTGCCCGCCGTACGGGTGCGCGCACCGGACCCCGACACGATCACGTTCGCGACGCTCGACACGGGCGACGCACGCATGGCCGCCGTACTCGAACGCGTCGCGAAGATCCGCGGGCGCGACCTGCCGCTGCTGATCCTCGGCCAGACCGGCACCGGCAAGGAATGGCTCGCCCGCGCGCTGCACCAGGCGTCGCCGCGCGCGGATGGCCCGTTCGTCGCGGTCAACTGCGCGGCGCTGCCCGATTCGCTGATCGAGGCCGAGCTGTTCGGCTACGAGGACGGCGCGTTCACCGGCGCGCGCAAGCGCGGCAGCCCCGGCAAGATCGTGCAGGCCGACGGCGGCACGCTGTTTCTCGACGAAATCGGCGACATGCCGCTCGCGCAGCAGGTCCGGCTGATGCGCGTGCTGCAGGAGCGCGCGGTGATGCCGCTCGGCGGCGCACGCGCGGTGCCGGTCGACGTGCGCGTGGTCTGCGCGACCCATCGCGACCTGCGCGCGATGATCGCGGAAGGCACGTTCCGCGAAGACCTGTTCTACCGGATCAACGGGCTCGCGGTCACGCTACCGGCGCTCGCCGCACGCACCGACCTGCCGGCGCTCGTCGAGCGGATTCTCGCGCGGCTCGCACGCAGCGAACCGATGCCGCGCAGCATCGCAGCCGACGTGCTCGACGCATTCACGCGCCACCGCTGGCCCGGCAATCTGCGCCAGATGACCAACGTGCTGCGCACGGCCGGCATGCTGGCCGAAGACGAAGCCGAAATCACGCTGGCCCATTTGCCCGACGATTTCTGGCTCGACTGCGACGACGCACCGGCGGCGCCCGCCGCCGCTGCGCCAGCCACCGCGGCCGGTACGCGCGAAGGAACGACGCTGCAAAGCCATCAGGCCGCGGTGATCGATGCCGTGCTCGCGCGGCATGGCGGCAACGTGTCGGCGGCCGCGCGCGAGCTCGGGCTCGCCCGCAATACCGTGTACCGGCACCTGCGCCGGCATTGACGCCAGCGGCCGGCCGGCGCCGGCCGCCAGCCCGTTCGGGTATGCTTGGCGCGTTGTCGCCGAACCGCCGCCCGCCTCTGCCTCCGCCATGACCGATCCGGAACACCTCCCCCTCGTGCGCATCGAGCCGCTCGGCGCGACCTTCGATGCGCCCGATTCGCTCACGCTGCTCGAAGCCGCCGCGTTCGCGCACGTGTCGCTGCCGCGTTCGTGCCGCAACGGCACGTGCCGAAGCTGCCTTTGCCGGATCGTCAGCGGCAGCGTACGCTACACGATCGAATGGCCGGGGCTGAGCCGCGAGGAAAAGGCCGACGGCTATACGCTGCCGTGCGTGGCCGTCGCGACGTCGGACCTCGTGCTCGACGTGCCCGACGCGGTCATGCTCGACTAGACGCGGTGCGCGCTTGCGCGTGCCGTCCAGCAAAGGTTGATCCTGTGTGGAGAACGTCATGACCCAGCAAACCGATCGCATCGAAAAACAGGCCCAGCTCAACGCATCACCCGACCGTGTGTGGGAAGCCGTCAGCAATTCCGGCGAATTCGGCCAGTGGTTCGGCGTCACGTTCGACGGGCCGTTCGCAGCCGGCCAGCCGCTGTTCGGCCGCATCACGCCGACACGCGTCGACGACGACGTCGCCAAGGCGCAAGAGCCCTACGCGGGCACCGTGTTCGAAATCGTCGTCGATCGCGTCGAGCCGAAGGATCTGTTCTCGTTTCGCTGGCATCCGTTCGCGATCGATCCGAATTTCGATTACACCTCCGAGCCGATGACGCTCGTCACGTTCGCGCTCGCCGCACAGGCCGGCGGCACGCTGCTCACGGTCACCGAAACGGGCTTCGATCAGTTGATCGAAACGCGCCGCGCGAAGGCGCGCGAGATGAACGATCACGGCTGGGCCGCGCAGATGACGCTGATCACGAAATACCTGGCGAAACACGCGTAGCGCGCCGCAACGCCGCACGTCCGTGCCGACATGCGAATCGACGTGCGTGGCATAATCCGCTCCATCGTTGTCCAACCGTCGCCGCGCATCGCATGCTGAGTCGTCGCCTCCGGAAGATCGGCAGTCTGATCGGGATGCTCGCCATCCTGATGACGGCACTCGCGCCGACGATCTCGCAGGCACTGACGACGCAGCAGCGTGTCGATACGCTGCTGGCCGGCTACTGCACGACCGCGCCTGCCAACGGCGAGCACTCCGCCGATTCGTCGCGGAAAAGCCTGCAGGCCCACCTCCAGGCATGCGGCTATTGCAGCCTGCTTGCTCACACACCCGCCATGCCCGCGCCCGAACTGACGTTCGCGGCCAACGTGCACGTCATTCAGCATCGCGAAGCAACCCGCTTCGAAAGCCTGCGCCGCGCGCTGCCGCTCACGGCCGCGCAACCGCGCGCCCCGCCATTCTCGTCCTGATTCGTCGTCAACGCCCGTGATGCCGTAGCGCATCGCGTGGTTCGCGCACGCCACCGGCGCGCGCGACGTGTCACGTTTCGAAGGACGATCATGTGTCACCGTGTTGCGCGCGGCATCGTGCCGTGCGTGCGGCTGGCGGCTTCCGGTTCGTGCTGTCGCACCGACATTCGCTTGCGGGCGAACGTCCGGCCGCACACGTTCGCGCCGGCATCGGTGCCGATGGTGCGCGTGCATCCGTTCGTCGAATTCGTGTTGCTCCATCCAGTTCGCCACTCGCACACCCAACCATGAAGACCACCTCTTTCATTCGCGGCGCACTCGCCGCACTCGGCTTCGTCGTCATCCAAGCCGCCCAGGCCCACGCGCTCCCGAAGACGCAGGACCCGGCCGCCGACGCCACGCTTTCAACCGCGCCGCATGCGGTCACGATCGGTTTCAGCGAAGCGCTCGAGCCCGCTTTCAGCTCGATCGCCGTCACCGACAGCCACGGGCAGTCGGTCGTCGACGGGAAATCGTCCGTCGACGCCGGCAACCGGAAGCGCATGCACGTCGCACTGGCCAGCCTGACCGCCGGCACGTACACGGTCGCGTGGATCGCGGTGGCCAGCGACGGCCATCGCACGCAAGGCCACTACACGTTCACGCTGAAATGACGTTCGCGATGCGCGCCGGCGTTCCGCGCCGGCCGCGTCGCCGCCGCTACCCTTTGCATCCGCTGCATCCCCCCATCAGGAGAACCAACCATGAAACGCTCGATTCCAACCGGCCTGCTGTTCGCACTGCTGGCGCTGCACGCCCCCGTCACCTTCGCCGCGCCGGCCGTGCAGGCAGAAAACTGCTGGATCCGCGCGATGCCGGCGGCCGTGCCGTCGTCCGGCTACTTCACGCTGAAGAACGACGGCGATGCCCCCGTCACGCTGACGGGCCTCGACTCGCCCGCGTACGGGATGGCGATGCTGCATGAAACGCAAACGAGCGGCAGCACCGCGAAGATGGTCCACGTCGACGCCGTCGAAGTGCCCGCGCACGGCACGGTGACTTTCAAACCGAAGAGCTATCACGTGATGCTGGAGCAACCGCGCCAGGCCGTCGCACCCGGCGCGAAGGTGCCGTTCCGGCTGCATTTCGCTGGCGGCTCGACGGTGTCCGTGACCTGCGACGCCAAGGCGCCGACCTACGCCGGCCAGTAATACCCACCGCCCCCGATCGAAGGAGACGCACATGAAACATCGCCTGCCGCTGGCCGACCTGATCGTCCGCTACCGGACGCCGCTGAACGTCGCCGTGATGATCGTCTGCGGGATATGGGCCGGGTGGATCGCATGGATGACGCGGCCCGCCGCGATCGATACGCCGCCGTCGATTCCGGCGTACTGCATGCGCGACGCAAGCTGACGCGCCGCGACGGCACGGTTCCGGCGCAAGCCCGCGCCAATTATTGGCGTGGCATCATCGCTTCATCCCGACCGCCGGAACCGTCTCTCGGAGCGCCGCATGTCCATTCAGACCTGGATGCTGTTTGCCGCAGCCTATCTCGCCACGACGCTGTCGCCGGGGCCCAACGTGCTGCTCGTCATCCGTAACACGGTGCGCTACGGCACGCACGGCACAGCCGCGACGATCGCGGGCAACCTCGTCGCGCAAGGCGTGGTCGTGGTGCTCGTCGCGCTCGGCGTCGGCGCGGTGCTGGCCGCGATGCCGCCGCTGTTCGTCGCGATGAAGGTGGTCGGCGCCGCGTACCTGATGTTCCTCGGTGTCCGGCAACTGCGTGGCGACCGCAAGGCCGCCGCTTCGACCGGTGCGACGGAAATCGCCGCGCCCGACCGCAGGAAACTGTTCCGCGAAGCGCTGTTCGTATCGGGCAGCAATCCGAAGACGATGATCTTCCTGTCGGCGTTCATGCCGCAGTTCATCGTGCATGACCGTCCGCTCGCGCTGCAGTTCGTCGTGATGTACGCGACGATCGCGTGCACCGTCGTGGTCGTTCACAGCGTCTATTCGGCCGGCGTGCGCCGGTTCCATCGCGGCTTCGGCATGAGCCGCGCGGTGCGTGCGCTCAAGCGCGCCAGCGGGCTGCTGTTCGTCGGGCTCGGGATCAAGCTGCTGACTGCGCGGCAGGCGTAAGCGGGCGCGCGCCCGTCAGCGCGTGTGCGCGGCCAGCTCGGCCGCGATCTCGCCGAACGACGGCCGCGCATCGACATCTTCGTTCAGGCAGGTCATCGCAAGCGCATCGAGCGCGTTCCTGCCGGCCCAGGTGTGCGGTTCGCATCGCTCGAGCAACTCGCCGAGCAGATGGCCGAACGCCCGCACCTCGAGCCGTTCGAACGCAGTAGCACGCGTGCGGTCCTTCACGTCATAGAGCGACGCTGCGCCGAAATCCCCGAGCAGCGCACCACCTTCGCCATCGTGCAGGATGTTGTGCGCATACAGGTCACCATGCATGATGCCGTGCACGTGCAGATGGCCCGCCACCGACGCGATGCCATGCGCGATCCGCACCGCCTCTGCCGGCGCGAAGCTCGCGTCGGCCGCATACACGTCGCGCGTGCAGGTCGCGAAGCTCGGCGGCCCGGCGAGGTTCGTGAGCGCGGGATCGACCAGTTCCATCACGAGGCCGTGCGTGCCATCTGGATGCCCGCTCACCTTGCCGATCACCGGGATCATGCCCGGATGTCGGCCGGCATGCAGGCACGCAGCCATTTCGCAATCGGGCAGGCCGTCGCTCGTCACCGCGCCCTTGAACAGCTTGACCGCGACCGCCCGCGGCGGATGCCCGTCCGCACGCCATTGCGCGCGGTAAATGACGCCCGACGCGCCCTCGCCCAGCTTCTGCTCGCATGCCAGCGACGCCCAGTCGACGTCCGCGACCTCGGGCCCGGCCGACGCCGCGGCTTCCGGCGCAGCGCCGAACGGGTTGCCTGCGGTGGCGAGCCACGCAAGGCGCGGCAGGCGCAGCAGCCAGTCGGGCAGGTCGTCCAGCCGGTTCGCGGACAGGCGCACCAGTTCGAGCGCGCGGCATGCGGCCATTTCCGCCGGCAGCGCGCGCAGCCGGTTGCCGGCGAGCATCAGCTTCTGCAGCCGCGAGCAATCGCCGATGTCGGCGGGCAATGCGTCGATTGCGTTGTCGGTGAGGATCAGCCAGCGCAGCGCGCGCGGCAGCGACCCGCTCGGTACCGTTTGAATCCGGTTCGCCTTGAAGCCGATCATGTCGAGCTGCCCGCATGCGCCGAGCACGTCGGGGAAGGCGGTGAAGCGGTTGCCGGACGCGAACAGGATACGCAGGCGGTGCAGCCGCGGCAGGTCGTCCGGCAGCGCCGAGAGCGCGTTGCCGGTCAGGTCGAGCACTTCGAGCGTGTCGGCAAGATTGAAGATCTCGCGCGGGAATTCCGTCAACCCGCATGCGAGCTTGAGTTGCCGTGCGCCGGCGAGTTGCCCGGCCTGCAGTTGTTCGAGGGTGTGTGTCACGCGGAGAAAGCGGGTTGCGGTTGCGACGATCGTCGGGTCGATCGCCCGAATTCTACCGGGATCGCCCGCGTACGATCACCGATCGTGTCACACCCCCTTCACAAACGCGCAACGTCGCGCTAGAATTGCGCCCCTTGCAGTGCCGACGTGGTGAAATTGGTAGACACGCTATCTTGAGGGGGTAGTGGCGAAAGCTGTGCGAGTTCGAGTCTCGCCGTCGGCACCAGGATTTCTTCTCTCATCGTTGTGCGACATGCGACAAACGCATTCCGGCAACGATCGACGATCATCCCGCGCAATCGCGCACCTCTGCTTCCGATTCCGATATTCAGGCTGCAACCAAGCACTACCGTGCTGCGAATTCGCGCGCGCCCCCGACTGCCGCCTGGACTGGGCAGAACAGCCGGAATCGCACGCACGCTACGTCGATCACGACGCCAGCACATCATCCCCCTTCACCGCATACGCCGCCTCCCGCCGCCGCAACCGCATCGCGATCAACGCGGCCAACACCGCCAGCGCCACACCGGCCAGGAACCCGCCCGTATAACCGACCTTCGCCGTGAGCGACAGGATCGTCGACGACGCGATCAGCTCGCCGAGATCGCGCGTGCTCTGCACGGCCGTCACGTCGGTGCCGGCCTGGTCGCTGCCGCCCGCGAAGCGCATGCCGGCCGTCATGATCGACACCGACGTGATCCCGGTCGCCAGCGAACCGAGTACCGTGCACAGCCATGCCCACGACGGCGACACCGGCACCCACCCGCTCGCCTGCGCGAACCACAGCAGCGCGGCCGCGCCCGCACAGCTCACGCCGGCCGTAAACGCACGCCACAACCCGAGCCGCCTGACGAGCCACGCGCCGCCGCCGCAACCGAGCACGACCGTCACGATGCCGCCGGCCATCCCGAGTTTCCCGATCGCGTCGAGCGTCCAGCCCGCATCGTTGAGAAACAGCTTCGACAGGCCGAAGCCCGATACGGCCGTCATCGCCGACAGCAGCGCGAGCGACAGCAGCGACCACGAACGCGGCCGCTTCGCGAAGCGCACGAGGCTCGCATTGTGTCCGGCTTGCACACGTGCGCGATCCGCATCGCGCGGCAGCACCCAGAGCACGCATGCAAGGCTCGCGAGCGGCACGGCAGCGAGCGCAAGAAACGCGGCGCGCTGGCCGAACAGGCCGATCAGCGTCAACGTGCCGGCGCCGCCGCCGAAGAAGCCGATCATCACGCCCGCGATCTGGATCGCGTTGATCTTCGCGAGCGTGTCGCCGCTGAAGTGCTCGGCGGCCATCCCGTCGTTCGCGATGTCCTGCGTCGCGCTCGCGAGCGACGCGACGGCCAGCAGGCCGACCGCCCAGCCGGCCGTCGCGACCGTCATCCCGATCTGCGCGAGGCTGCCGAGGCACAGCACGACGAGCGTCTGCATCGGCAGCATCCAGCTGCGCCGCCGGCCGATGCGCGGCGACCAGCGGTTGTCGACGACGGGCGCCCACAGGAATTTCACGACCCACGGCAAACCGACGAGCGGCAGGAACGCCAGTGCGTGAAGCGGCGCGCCGTCGTGGCGCAGCAGGGTCGGCATCGCGTCCATCGCAATGCCGATCGGGATTCCCTGTGACAGGTAAAGCAGCGTGATCGTGATGACCAGGCGGCGATGTTCGAGCAGATCGCGCATCGAAGTCTCCAGTTGCATGAAATTAAAAAGGTTCGACACCTGCCGGCACGCGCGCGGGCCGCATCGCATCGCGGCGCGGACGGCGCGCGGCACGCAGCAGCAATGCGCCGAATGCGACGAGTGCCGCGTCGATCGGCCAGTACACGGGTTCGCCCGTGCCGAGCAGCGCGATCGCACAGTGCGTCACGCCGGCCAGCCCGTAAGCGGCGCCGGCCGCACACATCAGCCGGCGTAGCCAGGCCGCGCGATCGGCCACACAGGCCGCAAGCGCGACCGTGCCGCCCCACACGGCCCAGAACAGCATCGCGAGCACATGGTCCACGTGCACGCCATCGGGCAACGCACGCCCCGCGAGCAGCAGTACGCCGCCCGCGAGCACGAGCCCGCCGCATGTGCCGACGGCGACGGCGGCCAGCACGTTCGCGACGCGATCGTGCTGCGCCCGCCGTCGCTCGATCCACAGATGCAGACCCGTCGCGCACAGCGCACACGCGGCGAGCCCCATCAGGAAATGCACGACGCGCAGCACGCCACCCATCGCACCCACCCAGCCGTATTGCGCGAAATGCAGCGGCTGCACCGCGATGAACGCGCGCAACCAGAAGCCTCGGCCGCGCGACGTGGCATCCGCGAGCCATTGCCCGTCCGTCGCGCGATACAGGTGATGCTCGAACACCGCCGTACTCGGCAGGCCGGCGGTCGTACCGGCAATCTCGACGCGCGCGTTCGCATCGCCCCTGCCATGCAGCACGACGGCTTCACGCCGGAAATCCGGCATGCGTGCCGCGTCGCGCCGCAGCAGTGCATCGAGATCGGGGGCACGTTGCCACGCGCCGCCGGCAGCGGCTGGCGGCGGCCCGCCGAGCAGTTCGGCGAACGCGCGCTGCGGCTGCCCCGGATACGCGACGCCCGCGAGCGACACCGTGCCGAGTGCACCGAGCCCCGACAACGCACCGGTGAACGCGAACAGCACGAGCCACGGCGAGCCCCACAGGCCGATCCACGCGTGCAGATCGAACAGCGCGGCGCGCAACCCTTTTCCGCGCCGGATACGCGCCGCGTCGGGCCAGCGCCGGTGATGCACGACAAGCCCCGCGACGATGAGCACGAGCAGCACGATTCCCCACAAGCTGACGAAGATGCGCCCGGGAAAGCCCGCGAACAGCGTCTTGTGCAGCGTGACGAGCAACGCCGCGCGTCCGCCGTCTGCCAGCCGCTCGCCCGTCGCCGGGTCGAGCGCCAGCGTGCACGCCTGGCGCGCATCGCAGAAACGGATCGCAGGATCGTCCGGTTGCGGCAGCAAGATGCGCGCATCGCGCAACGGCACACCGAGCGCCGCCGCGCGTGCGACAAGTTCATTCAGCGGCAGCAACGGCCGGGCGACGGCGATCGACGATGGCCGCCACCAGCCCTGCATCGAATCGGTCGCGAGACTCCAGGTGCCGCTGAACAGCACGACGAACAGCACCACGCCGAACAGCGCACCGGCGCCGCGATGCAGCGCGCGCCAGCGCGAACGCGACGAAGCGTCCATGTCAGCGCCCTCCCCAGAACATCGCGCACGGCACGAGCACCGCGAACCACGCACCCGCGCGCCACGCGGCCTGACGCCGCCCGGGCGCGACGAGCACCCACAGCAGCGCGGCAACGCCCGCGGCAAGCGACAGCAGCACGGCCGCGTAGAGCCGGTTCAGGCCGTCGGCCGGGTAATGACGGGCCAGCGTAACCGCGAGCGCGACCGCGCCCGGCAACACACCGCCGATCGCGAGCGCCACCCGCGTCCCCCAGCCGCCCGCCATCAGAACTGCCCGCGCACGGTCAGCATCACGTTGCGCGGTTCCCCGTAACGGTTGTTCCAGCCCGGGTTGCTCAGGCTCAGGTAGTACTTGCGGTCGAACAGGTTGTTGACGTTGACCGCCGCGCTCCAGTGCTTGTCATAGCGGTAGCCGAGCCGCAAGCTCGCGAGCGCGTAGCCGCCCTGGCTCATCGTGACGCCGTTCGCCTGCGCCGAGTAATTGCTCTGCACCTGCACGCCGCCGCCGACGCTCCAGCGCCGCTCCTGCCACGGCAGGTCGTAGTTGGTCCACAGCCGGAACAGGTGGCGCGGGTTCAGCAGCGGCGCGAATGACGAGCCCGCGTTCGCGAGGTTGTCCGCGTAGCTCATCGTGTCGTACGTGTAGCTCGCCCACACGCTCCACCACGGCGTGATGCGGCCGTTCGCCTCGAACTCGAAGCCCTGGCTGCGCACGCTGCCGCCGTTCACGTAGTAGCAGTTCGGCCCCGCGCACGGATGCGCGAGATCGACCTGCGGGTTGTTGTCGAGATCGATGCGGAACGCCGCGAGCGACACGTTCAGCTTGCCGCCCGCCAGTTCGCCCTTCACGCCCGTCTCGTACGTGCGCCCCTTCACCGGCGTCAGGATGCCGCCACCCCACATCGACTTGGTTTGCGGCTGGAACACTTCCGCATAGCTCGCGTACCACGACCAGTCGCGCGCGAAATCCCAGATCAGCCCGCCGTAAGGCGTGAACTGATGGCCGGTGTTGAAGTGCGCGCCGAGGCTGTCCTGGTTCCACCAGCTCAGCCGCCCGCCGAGCACGAGCGTGACGGGTTCCGCAAGCTTGATGCGGCCGAGCCCGTACACGCCCTTCTGCGAAATGTCGTTCTGCTGCGATTGCTGGAACGGGCCGACGCCCGGCTCGGGCACGCTGCTCGGGTTCCAGCGAAACACGTTCACCGGCGTGCCGACCACGTTGCCCTGCAGCTGCGCCGACATCTGCCCGCTGCTGCTGTTCGCGTAGGTCACGCCGAACAGCAGGTCGTGCGTGAGCCCGAACGCATGCACCGGGCCCTGCACGTTCGCATCGAGGCTGCGGCTGTAGCTGCTGAACTGGTACGCGCCGCCCGTCAGCGCGCCACCCGCGCCGGTCGCCGGGTCGATCGCGCCAAACGAGCCCGCGTACTTCAGGTCCGAACGCACGCTCTGGTACTCGCCGCTGACCTTCGCCTTCCAGCCGGCGCCGAGCTTCTGCTCAACCGACGCGAACGCACGTGTCGTATCCCAGTCGAAATGGCCCCACGCGGTGTCGAGGAACGTCGAGCGAGACAGGCCGAGGCTCGATCCGTCGCGCGCCATCGGCACGCCGGACATGTCGGGTATCGAACGCGTCGTCTGGTATTGCGCGCCGAACGTGAGCAGCGTATCGCGGGTCACGTCGACCTCCGTGATCCCGTAGATCGAGCGCGTGTCCTGTTTCGCGTGGTCGTAGAAGAAATGGCGATCCTCGTACGCGGCGACGAGCCGGCTGCGCACGGTGCCGGCCGCATTGAGCGGGCCGCCGATGTCGGCTTCCGCGCGATAGCGGTCCCAGCTGCCGACACTCACGCTCGCGTTCGCGGAGAACTGGTACTGCGGCCGCTTGCGCACGAGGTTGACCGTCGCGGCCGGATTACCCGAGCCGTGCAACAGGCCGTTCGCGCCGCGCAGGATTTCCACGCGCTCGTACACGGAGATGTCCTGCGGCGCGCTCGCCATGTCGCCGATCACGACCGGCACACCGTCGAATTCGAACGAATCGACCTTGAAGCCGCGCACGAAGTACGCAGTGGTGAGCAGCACGTAGGGCTGCACGGTCACGCCGGCCGACTGCTGCATCACCTCGTCGAGCGAGAACAGGTTCTGCTGGTCGATCCGCTCGCGCGTCGTCACGCTGACCGACTGCGGAATCTCTCGCAACGCCAGCGGCATCTTGCCGACCGTCGCCACCGACGGATCGTCGGCCACGCCGCGCGATGCATTCACCGAAATCGCCTTCAGCTCGCCCGCGGCGGGCTTCGCGGCGGTCGTTTCCGCCTTCCGGACTTCCGCGCCGGCCGCCGGCGCCGGCGCCGTATCGGCAAACGCCGCCGCCGGATGTGCGGCGATCAGCAGGCCGAGATACAGCGACGGACGCCAGCGCCCTCGCCCGAAAAGGGCGACTCGCGCGCCCTTCGTCCTTGATCTCCCAGGTTCCAGCACCTCGTACCGCATTCACGCCCCCGTATTTGATAATCATTCTCATTATCAAATAGAACCGGCAGGCGATTTTTCGATCGAGGGGCTTTTCCTATCGATTCCGGGCACGCCGGATCGCATTGTTCACGTCAGTGCTCGGATTCGGCCGGCCGGGCCTCCGCGTCCGTATCCGCATCGGCGGGCGGCGGCCCGTCGGGCAATTGCCCGGCGCGGGCGAACGTCGCGTACCACGCATCGGTCTCGACCAGCTGCGCGTGCGTGCCGGTCGCCCGCACCCTGCCCGCGTCGAGCACGACGATCGTGTCGGCGGCCGCCGCGAGCGCCGGCTGGTGCGTGACGACGACGCGCGTGCGCTGGCCGCGCAGCGCGACGAGGCTGTCGCGCACGCGCCGCGCGCTCAGCTCGTCGAGGCTCGCGGTCGGCTCGTCGAACATCAGCACCGGCGCACGCGCCAGCAGCGCACGCGCGAGACACGCACGCTGGCGTTGCCCGCCCGACAACAATTGGCCGCCCGGCCCCACGTCCGACTCGAACCCGTCCGGCAATCGCTCGGCGTCGCGCAGCAGGCCGACCGCGTCCAGCGCGTCGCGCAGTTCGGCATCGGACGCGTCCGGGCGGCCCATCCGCACGTTCCACGCGAGGCTGCCGCGAAACAGCCCGTTGTCCTGGAACACGAGGTTGCGCGTCGCGGCGAGTGTCGCCTCGCTCAGGTGCCGCACATCGGATCGGCCGAGCAGCACGCGCCCGGCACCCGGATCGTCGAGACGTGCGAGCAGGCCCAGCAGCGTGCTCTTGCCGGCCCCCGTGGGGCCGACGATCGCGACGAAGCCGCCCGCCGGGCAATGCAGGTCGACGCCGTCGAGCAGCGTCGCGCCGGTGGCCGACCGGTAGCCGACGCGCACCGCGTCGACGCTCGCATCGTGTACCGGCGTGCCGCGCTCGGGGCTATCGAAACGCGGCGCATGCAGCACCGCGAGCACGGTGTCGAGCGCGCGCCAGCCGCCGCGCAGCGCCTGGTCGAGCTGCGTGAGCTGCGCGAGCGGCTCGATGAAGCGCACGAGCAGCACGAGCACCGCCACGGCCGTCGCGGCATCGAGCCGGCCGGCGGAGACGGCCCATGCGCCGCCGACCAGCATCGCGACGAACACGCCCTGCACCGCGCCTGCAAAGCCGAGTTCGATCGGCAGCGAGCGCCGCATCAGCGCACGCGTGCGGCGATGCTGCTCGTCGAACGCGTGCTGCAGCGCCGCGCGTGCGTCGCCTTCCTGGCCCGCGAAGCGCAACAGCCCCTGATGCGCGGCGAAGGTCTGAAGCTGCACGGCCATGTCGCGATCGCCGGACGCGCGCGCCTGTTCGAATGCGAGCGTCCGTGTACCGCCGCGTTCGAGCAGCGTGAACAGCAGCACGGCCGCGGCCGCGAGGCACAGCGCGATGCGCCAGTCGATCCACGCGAGCCCTGCGACAACCGCAAGCGGGGTTACGACCGCGCCGATCAGCGGCCCGAGCAGGTGTGCAGGTATCCCCATCGCCTGCATGACCGGCCCGCGCAGCAGCCCGGACGGATGACGGTCGCGCACGGCCTGCCACGACGCGATGCGCGGCAGGTGCCGCACGAGGCGTTCGACGAGACCGGCCGCGAGCGCGCCGCCCGCGCGATAGCCGCCGCGCTGCGCGACGTACAGCACGAGCGCGTGGCACAGCGTCAGCGCGCCGAGCGCGATCGTCCAGTGCAGCACGGCCGCATGCACGCCGGCGAACCATGCGCGGATCAACGGCACGAGCAGCAACCCGCAGGCGCCGTCGAGCAACGCGGCAGCCACCGCCCAGCCAACCCCGCGCCACAGCGCGCGGCGTGTTTCGGATGGCAGGCACTGCAAACGTTTGAGCGATTTCATCATCATGCGGCCTCCCCGCCTGCGACACCGCGTTCGTTCCATAGCCGCGCATACAGCCCGCGCGCGGCCAGCAGCACCGCGTGCGTACCACGCTCGACGATGCGGCCGCGATCCATCACGAGAATCTGGTCCGCATGCCGGATTGCATCGAGATCGTGGCTGACGATCACGCGGGTGCGCAT
Organism: Burkholderia lata; assembly: GCF_902499335.1. Classification (GTDB taxonomy): domain Bacteria; phylum Pseudomonadota; class Gammaproteobacteria; order Burkholderiales; family Burkholderiaceae; genus Burkholderia; species Burkholderia lata_B. The sequence continues at coordinate 366,675 of NZ_CABVQK010000004.1, forward strand.
GTCGCCGCGCAGCGCATTGCGCAATGCACGCCCGGTTTGCGGATCGAGCGCAGAGGCCGGTTCGTCGAGCAGCAGCAGCGGCGCGGGCGACAGCAGCGCACGTGCAATCGCCAGCCGCTGCAGTTCGCCGCCGGACAGCTGCACGTCGCGCCCGCACACGCAGTCGTAGCCGCCCGGCAACGCGTCGATACGCTCGTCGAGGCAGGCCGCGCGTGCGACTGCGCGAATTTCGTCGTGATCGGCGTCGGGCCGGTAAAGCGCGATGTTCGCGGCAATCGTCACGTCGAGCGCGGCGGCTTGCTGGAACACCATCGCGACCTGCTCGCGCCGCGTATCCGACGCGAGCAGCCGCAGATCGGCGCCGCCGAGCCGCACCGTGCCGCGGTCCGGATCCATGAAGCGCGCGAGCAGCATCAGCAGCGTGCTCTTGCCCGCGCCCGACGGCCCGACGATCGCAGTGGTCGTGCCGGCCGCGATCGTCGCGTCGATGTCGCGCAGGATCGGCGTGCCGCCGATGTCGACGCTCACGCCGCGCAATTCGACCGACGCGTCGCGCGGCACCTGAGCAGCGCCATCGGCTGGCTCCGGCAGGCCCGGCTGTGCGAGCAACGCATCGAGGCGTGCAGCGGCCGCGCGCGCTTCGCGCAATGCGTCGGCACCGTGGCCGAGCGCACGCACCGGCGCGGCGACCGCCCAGATCAGCAGCGCGAACGCGCACAGTTCGCCGACCGGCAAGCGGCCGGCCGTCAGCCACATCGCGCCGAACACGACCCACGCGAGCAGAAACGGTGTGCCGAGCAGCACCTGCGTGCAGGCGCCGGGCCCGCCGACGCGGCCGACCCACGCTGAAAACGCCTGTTCGAAGCGCCCGGTCGACTCCAGCGCAGCCGCCTCGATACCCGCGCCCGGGTACTGCCGCACGAGCGCCGGGTTCTGCGCCAACTGTGCGTAGTCGCCCATCAGCTGTTCGAGTGCCGCATTGCGGGCAGCGACAGCCGGTGCGAACCGCGCCGAACGCATCCAGCGAAACAGCGCGGCGCCCGCGACGAGCGGCACGAGCGCGAACGCGAGCAGCGCGGGATTCAGGTAAAGCAGACACGCGAGCGCTACGCACGGCACGACAATCAATTGCGTGACATCGGCCGGCGCATGCGCGACGAGCTGGTGCAGCGCGCGCACATCCTGGTCGACATGACGCGAGACGCGATCGCTGCCCGCACGCGCGAACCAGCCGAGCGGCAAGCGCTGCAGATGATCGGCGAGGCGTCTGCGCAAGCGGTCGGCGAGATCGGCGTCGACGCGGTGTGTCAGGTGCAACGCGATCGTCTGGCCGCCCAGCCAGCACGCGCCGGCCACCACGGCCGCGACAAGCCAGCCGCGTGCCGTCGCGTCGAGCTGCGCGGTCGCGCGCCATGCATCGGCGACACGACCGAGCGCAAGCCACGGCACGAGCGACGCGACACCCGCCAGCGCCTGCAGCACGACCGCCGCCACGAGCGGCACCGCGAACGGCCGCAACATCGAAAGCAACGGCCTCTTCATGCGGCACGCTCCAGCAGCATGCCGAGCGTCGCCGCGCACGCGTCGCCCGGCGGCTGCTCCGGAAAGCCGAGTTGCATGGTCAGTTGCTGCCAGACGCGCGTCACGTCGATGCTGCGCTGATTGCACGCCTGCAACCCTTCGCCCGACACGAGCCGATCGACCGCGCGCACGGCCGCCTGCGGCCAGCTGCGCGCATGAATCGCGCCCCACGTGTCGCGCGCATCGTCGCAGATCTGGACGCTCGGCATGTCGCTGCCCGTCGTATCGCCGAAGATCGGGAACAGCCCGTTTTCGTCGATCTCCGGTTCGCGCAACGCCGGCGCCCACCACAGCGGGCCATGCGGCGACGCGAGCGTCCACGTGCCGGCGTCCGTCGTCAGCGTGATGCTGAACAGCATGCTCATCCGGCCGTCGTCGGCCGCCGCCATCTCGTTGTGCACGCGCAGCGAGACCGGCGTTTCGGCCAGCACCATCGCACATTCGCGCATCGACGACAGCGCCGGCCCGACCGGCTCGACCGACCACGGGCCCACGCCCTGCAGCGCGGCCGCGAGCACGTCGAGCGCCGCGAAACTGGCCTGCACCGAGCACACGACATCCGCATGCACCGGCGCACTCGTTTCACGCAGCCGCCGCGCGACGGCGATGAAGCGAGAGACGACCGGCAGGTTCGGATAGAAGCTGTTGAGCAGGCAGCGGCGGCCATGACGCGACGCGGTGCGCAGCACGCGATCCCATTCGTCGGGCAGCAGCGGATGCTCGATCACGACATCGATCCCGTGTTCGAGCAGCCGGCACGCGAGCGCGGCCCCGTCGGCGCCGCGCGCCGCGCCGCCGACCGCGACGCACGCGACGCGCACGTCCTCGGGCAGCGCTTCCGGACGGTCGAACACGGGCGCGCCGACACGCGCGGCCAGCGCGGCGGTACGCGCGCTGCCTTGCCCCAGGATGCCCGCGACACAATACGCATCGGACGCAGCGAGGCCCGCCGCATAGAACTGGCCGAAGCGGGAGCCGGCCACGACGACCGGCAGCGGATGGACCTTCATTGCGCCTCCTTCAGGCGGGTATCGACGAACGCGGCATTCAGGCAGTCGAAATGACCGCCGGGGATATCGACGGACGTGATGCCGCCGAGCGCCTGCGCCGTCCAGTACTCGGTGAGCGCCGCGCGCTGCTGCGGAATCAGCGGGTTGCAGCGCTCCGGCACGAACAGCCGCAGCGCACCCGTGTACGGAGCGTCGCCGGCCCAGTGGCTCGCCTGCACCGAATGCATGAAGAGCCGGTACAGCCGTTCGCGTTCGTCGAGCAGCGGATGCGCGACCTCGTCCTGCATCGATAATCCGGCGGCCGCGCGCAGCACGCGGCGGCGCAACGCGTCGAGCGGCTCGCAGCGACCGCCGAAAATCTCCAGCTGTGCCTGCAGGCTGCCGGGCGCGAGACGTGCGGGGTCGGCCTTCAACGCGTCGGCGAGTGCGTCGGCCAGCACATACGTTTCCGGAAAACCGAGCGCGTCGAGCGGCAGCCCGAGCGTCGCCGCGAAGTTGAACAGCACGAGCCGTTCGTCTTCGATCAGGTACGGAATCCGGTAGCTCGACACGATGTCGAGCGTGCGCACTTCGACGCCGAGCTGCACCAGCGACTTCGCCATTTCGAGTGCGATCAGCCCGCCCGAGCAGTAGCCGAGCACGTCGACCTCGCGCACGCCGGTGCGCCACAGTGCATCCGCATAGCGCCGGCCGAGCGTCGCATTCAGGTGGCGTGCCGGCAGGTCGAGATAGTCCTGCGCGTCGCGCACCGCGAAGCCGAGCACCGGCCCGAGCCGCGCGAGCGCCGGCATGACCGGACGATAGGCATGCACGGTGCCGAGCCCTTCGTGCACGACCACGCGCGGCACGCCGTCGCCCGGCGCGAGCGGAATCGGCCGCACGTCGGCACGCACGCGGGGCGCAGGCGCATGGATGACCGCCGATACGTGCGTCGTGCGCGGGGCGGCCGGTGACGGTGCGACCGACGGTGGCTCGCCCGCATCGCGCAAGCATTGCGCGAACGCGGCGGGCGTCGGTTGCGCAAGCACCCAGCGCAGCAACCGGTCGAACGGATGCGCTTGCGCGAGCGGTTCCTCGCCGCGCAGCCGCGACACGAGCTGCGCGATCAACAGCGAATCGCCGCCCGCAGCGAAGAAGTCCTGATCCGGCGTGACGTTGCGCGTATCGAGCACGGCTTCCCACAAGCCGATCAGCCGCGCCAGCAGCGGATCGGCGACGGTCTGCGCGTGGACCGGTCGAGCGGCCGCCGGCTCCGGTTCGCGGATGTCGGCGATGCCGGCCAGCGTCCGGCGGTCGATCTTGCCGTTCGCTGTCACGGGCAGGCGGTCGAGCACGCGCAGTTGAGACGGCACCATGTAGCCCGGCACGCGCTCCGCGACGAACGCCAGCAGCGCGTCCGGCGCGATGCGCGCCGCGCCGCGCTTCACGTGCGCGAGCAGGATGTCGTAGCCGAGCGCGTCGAGCGGCGTGCCGGGTGCCACGCAACCGAGCGCACGATCGCCACCATCCGACTGCAGCCACTCGAGCCACTGCGCGCGCGGCACGAACAACCGCGCCGACTCGGCACGCGCGTCGTTCGGCGTTTCCATCATCAACCCCTGGCTGATGCTGATTTCCGGATGCTCGGTCGTCAGTTCCTGGATCACCCACCACGCATCGGCCGCCGACAGCGCACGCAATCCTGCGATCAACGCGACCGTGTCGCGCGCATTGTTCAGCGCGCCGGAGCTGATCGTGACGTCGACGGAATGCGGCGCGATGCCCTGCGCGTCGAACGGCGCGTTCATGTCGAACCGCACGAACCGCATCCACGGATACGCGGCAAAGCGCTCGCGCGCCGCCGCGAGGAAATAGCTCGACACGTCGCTGAACAGGTAGTCGATCCGTGTGCCCGCTTCGGCCAGCGGGGCAAGGGCGTCGACGATCGCCCGTGTCGCCGCGGCCGTTCCCGCGCCGATCTCGAGGATCCGCCATGGGCGCTGCGGCTCGCGTGCGACGATCGCGCGCACGGCCTGTGCCATCCCGTTGTGCAGTGCGTGCGCATGTTCGCCGTCGCTGTACATCGCGTCGGCGATATGCGATGCGCCTTCCGGGAACATCAGGCCGGCAGGCGACACACTGCCGTCCACCTGCACGTCGATGCATCCGGCGCTGTCGCGGAAATAGTCGACGAGGACGGCCGGCCACAGATCGGGCGACGCATCCTGCGCAAACGCGTCCCAGCATGCATGCGCATCAGCATGGCTGGCATCGGGCCGCAGACGCCAGCCGGCTGCTTCTGCATCCGCGCGCAGCACACCGTGCTTGTCGAGCATCGCGAGCCAGTGGCGCAACAGATGCTGCCGCGCCGGCGGCACGCGCAGCCGTTCGCACAGCGTCGCGAAATCCGTCGCGGCATCGTCGGTCAGCGCGCCTGCCGGCACGATCCACGCGGCCAGCGACGCAACGCAGGCCGCTTCGAGCTGTGCGACCGACCGTGCCACATCCGCGTGTTCGGGCCAGCGCGCGGCGTCGAACGCCGTGCGCACCTGCTTCGCAATCTCGTGCAGCGCGTCGTCCTGTGCGTTCGGTGCCGGCTCCGCGCCGTGCAGCGACGCGAAGCTCGCGAGCCGGCGCTCCGCGCCTTCGCCGAGCACGATCGTCGCGGCTGCACCGACGAGCGGATGCGCGGTCAGCGCCGCATCGATCTCGGCCAGCTCGATCCGGTAGCCGCGGATCTTCACCTGATCGTCCTGCCGCCCGAGGAATTCGAGCGAACCGTCGGCGCGCAAGCGGCCAAGATCGCCGGTGCGATAAAGCCTGCGCCCGTCGCGATGACGGATGAAGCGTTCGGCCGTGCGCACGGGATCGTTCGCATAACCCGTCGCGAGCCCGACGCCGCCGATATGGATCTCGCCGCGCACGCCGGCCGGGCACGGCCGGCCGAGCGCGTCGAGCACTTCCATCGTCTGCCCGGTCAGCGCGCGGCCGTACGGAATGCTGGCAAGCTGCGTGTCCGCCGCACGGATCGGATGCTCGATCGACCAGATCGACGCCTCGGTCGCGCCCCCCAGGCTGAACAGCGCGCTGTCGGACCAGCGCCGCCACCAGCGCGTGGGCAGCGTCACCGGAATCCAGTCGCCCGACCACAGCACGCGGCGCGGGCCCGGCACGTCGAGCGCCGGTTCGCCTTCGAGGTAGTCGATCAGCATCTGCCCTTGCGCGGGCACCGAGTTCCACAGCGTCACGCGATGGCGCACCATCAGCTCGGCCCAGTGCGACGGATCGTTGCCGCGCGCCGGATCGGGCAGCACGATGCACGCGCCGCGTGCGGTCGCGCCGAAGAAGTCGTAGACAGACAGGTCGAAGCTCAGCTCGGCAAGGCCGAGCACCACGTCCCCGTCGCCGACTTCATGACGCGCGCTGATGTCGGCAAGCGTGTTGCACACCGCCGCGTGGCTCAGCATCACGCCCTTCGGTTCGCCGGTTGAACCCGACGTATAGATCACGTATGCGAGCGCGTCGCCGTCGATGTCGCGCGCGGCGCGCGGCGGCCATTGCGGATCGATCGGCAACGTATCGATATCGATGCGCGCGCAACCATCATGTTCGAAGTCGAGCGCCTGAACGCTGACGACCGCACGCACTCGCGCATTGCGCAAAATCGCCTGTTGCCGCAGCGCCGGCTGGCGGCTGTCGACCGGCACGTACGCGGCGCCCGCCTGGACGATCGCGAGTACGGCAGCAAGCTGGTGCGCGCACTTCGGCATCAGCACCGCGACCGTGTCGCCCACGCCGACGCCGGCCTGTTCAAGCGCGGACCGCAGCGCCGCCGCGTGCAGCGCGACGTCGCGATACGTGCGCGCCCCCTGCGCGTCGATCACCACCGGCGCATCGGGCGTCCGCAACGCCTGCGCGGCGAAGCCGGCCGCGATATGCGTATCCGCATCCGGGTGGACATCGGCAACTGGCACGCCGGACGGCAACACGATATCGCCCGCACGCGACCACGATTCGGCATCAGCGGCGAGGCGGCCCAGCAGCGCGACGTACGCGTCGAACATCGCCGAGGGCATCCCGTCCGGGAACAGGTCGTCACGCACGTCCCAGCCGATTTCCAGTCCGCCGAACTGGTCGGTCACCTGACAGTCGAGCCAGACCTGCGGCGTCTGACTGATCATGTGGAGAGGCGGCTCGGCGCGGCCGGCGTGCTCGCCGAGCAGGCGGCCCACGCTGCCGATGCCGCTCGTGAACACCACCGGCATCAGCGCCGCATCCTTGCCTCGCCGCCGCGCGAGTTCGCGCATCACGTCGACACCGGTAAACGCGCGATGGTCGAGATCGTCGAACATCCGCGCGCCGATCGTGCGTGCGCGTTCGACGAAATCGCGCCCTTGCGTCGCGTCGACCGCCAGCAGGCTCAGTGCGGTGAAATCGCCGAGCACCGCGTCGATGCGCGGATGCACGGGCGGCCGGTTCAGCACCGTCAGGTTCAGGCAGAACGCGGGCGACTGGCTCCAGCGGCCGACGACTTCGGCGAACGCGGCCAGCGCGACACTTGCCGCGCTCAACCCGAAGCGGCTCGCGTGTCCGCTCAGCGCGGCCCATTGCGCACGATCGAGCCGCGCATGACGGTGCGTGAAGCGCGGCCGTGCATCGGAACGCATCGCGGGCACCACCGGCAGATCGGGGCGCGCCGGCAGATCGTCGATGCGCGCGAGCCACCACGCCTTGTCGCGCGCATGATCGGCGCGCGTGCCGGCATGGGCTTCATTGACGACGTAATCGCGGAACGTCGCATCGAGCGGCGCAGGCTGCCATTGCGGATCGTCGTAACGGCGCCGCCATTCGGCGAGCAGCAACTGCAGGCTCGCGTAGTCGATCAGCGTGAAATCGACGGACAGGTGCAGCACCGCGCCGTCCGGCCCGAGGCTCACTTCCGGCTGCAGCACCGGCCAACGGTCGAGCGCGTGCACCGCGTGGTCGAGGCGCTCGCGCACATGCTTCACATGCGCGTCGAATGCGTTCGCATCGGCTTCTCGCAGGTCGTGCACCGTGAGCGGCTGCCACGGCACGTCGGGCAGCACGCGTTGCCATGCGTTGTCCTCGACGATTGCGCGCAGCATCGGGTGCCGCGCAACGCACGCATTCCACGCCGCCTCGAAGCGCACGCAGTCGAGATTCGCAGGCTCGCCGTATTCGACGTACAGATGGCATGCATTGCCGCCGAACTCGAACGATTCGTGCCGGCCGAGCACATACGCGGCCTGCACCGGCGTCAGCGCGAACCGCTCGTGCCGGCGCGCCGGATCGCTGCGCCATGCGCCGTCCTGCAGGAAGCGGACGAACGCGTCGCGTTCCGCCTTGATGCGCGCGGCCAGGTCCGCATCGAGCGCGCCGGCCGGCGCGCGATAGCGCAACTGGCCGCCGTCGTCGCACCACAGTTCGATCTGGCGTTCACGGCAAAGATCGAGCACGTCATCGAAGCTCACAGCACGCCCTCCTCAATCGTTGCGACCGGCGCGTCGCCTTCAGCCTGCGAGGGCTGCGCGGCCGATGCGGCCGCGTCGAGCTGCGCGGCGAGACCCGCGAGCGTCGGCTGCCGGTAGAACGCAGCCATCCCGACCCGCACGCCGAGCCGCTCGCGCAGTTGCGCGAGCAGGCGCGTCGCGAGCAGGCTGTCGCCGCCGAGCGCGAAGAACGTCGCGTCGCGCGCATTCGCCGGGCGACCGAGCGCGTGCTCCCAGCACGCGAGCAGCGTCGCCTGCCGTTCGTCGGCCGGCACGAACGCATCGTGTGCGGCCGGTGCGTCGCCGAGCGCCCGCGCGAGCGCATCGCCCACCGCCCGCCGATCGATCTTGCCGTTCGCGTTGAGCGGCCAGTGCGCGATGCACCACAGTGCCTCGGGACGCATCGCGTCGGGCAACCGGTCGCGCAGCCAGTCAGCCAGCGCCGCTTGCCCGGCCGGTTCGCCGACACGGCGCGCGTCGATGCACGCGAAGGCGTTCGAGCGCCAGCTCCGTGAATCTTCCAGCGCAAAGCCGCACGCGTGTGCCGCCGACGCCAGCGCATCGTGCGCAAACGGCCGCGGCAATGACGCATCGCCGGTCACGCCCGCGACGAGCTCGCGCAGCGGCGAATCGCGCAGCACGTCGGCGAGCAGCAAGCGGCCATGCTGCGCAAGCAACGCTGCCGCAATCCGGAACGTATTGCGCGGATCGTCGCGCAGGTGGGCCGCCGCGAAACTGATCACGCAATCGAACCGGCCGAGGTGGCGTGCGGGCAGCAGGCCATCCTGCATCGCCTGCAGCGTCGGCGCCGTTTGTACAAAGTAAGCCTGCGCGTTGTGCAGCAGACCTGGCGACGCGTCGAACAGCGTCACGTCGAAGCGCGGATCGTCGAGCACGCCGAGCCCCGCGTCGAACCATTGCCCGGCACGCGCGTCGAGCACCGCGACCCGCAACGGTTCGGTGCGCGTAGCGGCCTGATCCTGCAGTGCATCGCCAAACTCGCGCAGCGCGCGTGCGCCATCCGGCAGACGCGTCGCGAACGCCAGCGGCGCGATCCGCGGATCGAGCGGCACACGCTGCGCGGCGCCTTCAGGATCGGCAGCGAGCGCACGCAGCGACCCGGTCACGTCGTCGAGATCGGCGGCATACCAGTCGAGCAGTTCGAGCGCACCGTCGATGGAGATCGATACCTCGTCCTTCGCATGCCAATGCGCGCGCAGCGACGGAGGCCAGCCCGTATCGCCGTCGAGCAGCCGCTCGGCGACCGCACGCGCGACGGCCGCTTCCGCGTGCACGGTATCGGCAAGGTCCGCTTCCGCGAGTGCGGGCGATGAGGATGTTGCATCCGAGGCGCGATCTGCCGGCACGAACGCCGCGGCGATACGCGCGGCTTCGCCGCCGACGACGCTCGCACACGCACCGTCGATCTGCGGATGCGCGGCCAGCGCCGCCTCGATCTCGCCCAGTTCGATCCGGTGCCCGCGCACCTTCACCTGGCGATCCTCGCGGCCCAGGAATTCGAGCGTGCCGTCGAGCCAGTAGCGGCCACGGTCGCCCGTGCGATACCAGCGGCCCGACGCCTGCTGCACGAAGCGCTGCGCGGTCAGCTCGGGATCGTTCCGGTAGCCGCGCGCGAGGCTATCGCCGCCGATCAGCAGTTCGCCCGGCACGTAATCCGGTGCATCGCGGCCGTCGGCATCGACGACGCGATATGCCTGCCCCGGCAACGGCCGGCCATACGGAATCGAACGCCAGTGCGGCGGCACGTCGCGCACCGTCTGCACATTCGACCAGATGCCGGCCTCGGTGGCACCGCCGAGCGCATGGAAAGCACAGGCGTCGCCGCACCGTTCGCGCAGGCGCGCCGGCAGGTCGAGTGCGATCCAGTCGCCGGACAGCAGCGCCGCGCGCACGCTGCGGCACGCGTCGGCCGCAGCGGGCACCGCCAGCGCCATTTCCAGCAGCGCGGGTGCCGAATTCCACAGCGTCACGCGATGCTGCGCAATCAGTTCGATCCAGCGCGCCGCGTCGCGCGCATCGTCCTGGGTCGGCAGCACGAGTTCGGCGCCGGCACCGAGCACGCCGAACAGGTCGTACACGGACAGGTCGAAATCGAGCGCCGATACCGCGAGCAAACGGTCTTGCGCACGCACGCCAAGCAGCGCATCGATCGCATCGATCGTGTTGAGCGCCGCCGCGTGCGTCATCTCGACACCCTTCGGCACGCCCGTCGATCCGGACGTGTAGATCACGTACGCGGTGGCCTCCGGCGCCACCGTGAGCGGTGCGGCCAGCGGTTCGTGCCGCATCAGCGCTGCGACACCGAGATTCGGCAGCGGCGCATCGGCGAGCGTCGTGTCGCCGATCACGGCCTTGATACCGGCCGCGCGTTCGATCAGCGCCTTGCGCGCGGCCGGCTGCGCGATATCGAGCGGCACGTAGCACGCGCCGGCCGCCAGTACGCCGAACACCGCGGCCACCTGTGCGGGCCCGCGCGGCAGACTGATCTCGACAGCGTCGCCGTGACCGACGCCGGCCGCACGCAAGCCGCCTGCGATCGCCAGCGCCTGCGCGGCCAGTTCGCCGCGCGTCATCACTTGTTCACCACACCGCAACGCGACTGCCGCCGGCTCACGCTCGGCCAACGCGAAGAAGTCGGCATGCAGCGTGCGCGGCCGCGCGGGTGCCGGCACCGCGTTGAGCGCATCGCGCACGCGCCGCTGCGCGGACGGCAGCTCGACTGCGATCGGCAGCCGCCAGTCGCGATCGCACAGCGCCTGCACGAGCGCGACATACGCGCCGAACATCGCATCGATCATCCCGTCGGGAAACAGGCCGTCGACGCTGTCCCACGCGAGCAGCGCGCCGTCCGGCACGCGATAGAGCTGATGGTCGAGCCACACCTGCGGCGTCTGCGAAATCATGTCGTGCAGATCACCGAACACGTGTGCGAACGCGTCGGGCACGAACGACGCATCGCCGAGATTGCACGAGAACACGACGGGCGCCGCACGCGGCGTGCCCTGCCGGCGCGCATCGCGCAGCACGTCGAGCGCCGGATACGCGGCCTGCGCGATCGCGCCATGCAGCCGCTGCTGGAACGCGCGTACCGTGTCGGCCGCGCTCGCGTCGGCGCGCATGTCGCATTCGACGAGCAGCAGCGTCGTGAAATCGGCAATCACGCGGCCAAGATCCGGTGCATCGCCATGCCGGTCGAACAGCGGCACGTTGAGCAGGAACGCCTGCCGGCCGCTCCAGCGCGCGAGCACCGCGGCGAACGCCGCGCCGAACACCGACGACAGCGTGACGCCATGCTGCGCGGCCCGCGCCTGCAGGCGCGCGAGTTCGGCCGTGCTCAGCGTATGCGCGACGCGGCTGAAACGCGGCGCGCGGATCGTTTCCGGCGCACGGGCGAGCGGCAGCGCCGGCCCTTCCGGCAGCGTCGCGAGCCGCGCATGCCAGGCATCACGCGCCGCGGCCCGCGCATCGCGCGTATCGGCCGCGCGACGCGCGAGCCAGGCCGGGAACCACGTCGACGGCGCGTCGGGCAACGCGGACGGCTCGGCATATGCGGCGCCGATTTCCTGCATCAGCAGCCGCACGCTGTCCACATCGGCCGCGAGCAGGTCGACGCTCAGCCACACGCGATCCTCGCCGCCGGGCATCTGCACGAGCCCCATCATGAAAACCTGCGCGTGCTCGACGTCGAGACATTCGTGCGACCGGAACGCGCGCAGCGACACCCATTCTGCTTCCGCATCGGCGGCTGTCCTGTCGCGCCAGTCCGCATGCGCGAACACTGGCGCGTCCGGCGCCGCGACGATCTGCTGGCGGCCACCGGTGAAGCGCGCACGCAGCATCGGATGGCGCTCGCGCACGTGCCGGCATGCCGCGTCGAGACGAACGGGATCGATCGCGCGGCTACGAAACTCGAGGAACGCGTGACAGCTCACGTTGCCGAGCACTTCGCCGTCGCCGCGGCCGAGCCAGTACGCCTGCTGGACCGCGGACAAGTCGAACGGCGCATGCACGTCGACCTCGACAACTTCGGCAGCCTCGACGCCGGGCACCGCGGATGCGATGCGCGGCGCATTCGCGAGCAGTTCGGCCCACGCGCCGAGCGTCGGCGTGCGCGCGAGCGCATCGAACGTCAGCGCATAGCCGAGGCGGTTCACGCGCGTCTGCAGATACATCAGCCGGATCGAATCGAGGCCGCAGCTGAGCAGGTCCTCGTCATCGTCGAGCGACGCGATTTCGTCGACGGGCTCGTCGAGCAGCTCGGCGATCATCGCGACGAGCTGCGAGCGAAAGGCTATGGGAGAAAAACTGGAAGGATCGGAATGATCGATTCTGGAATCGACAGCGGTCTGGCTCATGGGCACGCCTTGTATGGGTCGTTAGATGGCGGATCCGCGCGGCGGCGGCCACCCGTGAATGAGAATCTATCTCATTCACGCCCATGAGCCCGGTCGATTGCTTTAGGCTGCCGGTCTGTTGTTTTAGATTGCCGCGCCCTCCATCTCCACGTCGTCGATCGCGTTCGACGACGCCCTAATATCGCTCGGCGAAATGCCGTAGCGCTTGCGGAACGCGATCGAAAAATGCGCGGGGCTGTAGCCGACGCGGTACGCGACGGTCGACACGTTCGCGTCCTCCGCGCACAGCATCGCGTGCGCGGTCCGCAGCCGGTATTCCTGCAGGTACGCATACACGCTCGTGCCGAACACCTTGCGGAAGCCGGCCGTCAGCTTGCGCGAATTCATCCCCACCCGGCCCGCGAGCGCATCGAGCGTCGGCGGCTGCTGAAGCTCGCGCGTCAGGATGTCGCTCGCCGCGTACACGCGCTCGACGTCCGACGACGTGACGCGCACGTCGGCCGGCGCGAACTGCCGCTGCGTCGCCAGCAGCTGCGCGCTCAGCGCGGTCAGCTCGAAGGCCTTGGCTTTCAGGTAGTACTCGCGCACCGCGCCCTCGAACGGGCAGGTCGCGATCTGCACCGCGAGCGCCTGCAGCGCCTTGGACGCCGGGCAACTGACGATGCGCGGATCGCCGCCCGTCGGCGCGAGCATCTTCTCCGGCAGCAGGCTCAGGTTGCGGTCGAGCGCATCGAGGCCGAGCTGCACGATCGTGTAGCGCAGCGGCGTGTCGCGGTCGTAGATCTGGTGCGTCGTGAATTCGCCGTCGTTGGCAATCACGCACAGGCCCGGCCCCTTGATGCATTGCTCAGGCTGGCCCGGCACGCGGCAGCGCAACTGCCCGCTCTGCACGAGGACGAGCTTCAGCCCTTTTTCGAGCGGCTCCTCGTACCAGTCGCGGCTGTCCGAGCACAGCGTGCCGCTCATGAGTTTCATGCCCGCGTCGATGTGCACCACGCCCGGATGATTGCCGGGCACGAGCACCGGCGGGTGACGTCGTGACGAAGCGAAGGAGGTCGAGCTCATCGGAGGTCCGTTGGTTAGGCGGCACGCGCGGCCCGGCGCGCGCCGGCGGCAACCGGCCGATTGTCCGGCCGGGCCGGGCGGGCGCCGCGCGACGGGCGCCCGATCGAATGAAATTGCCGCGATATCGAAAGAAACGGCGTTATCGCGGCACTTGTTACAAATGATAATACCTCTCATTTACATTTTCTGACAACTTGCCGGAACCCAAGGTCAGCGCATGCAATCCTCCCTCCCCTCCGTGGCGCCGGCTCTCCCGGCCGACGCGCCCGACTGGCCCGACGACTTCGCGCGCCGTTATCGCGACGCCGGCTATTGGCAAGACACGACTTTCTTCGATGCGCTCGACGCGCAAACGCAGCGCGATCCCGATGCGCTCGCCATCGTCGACGGCGCCTGCCGGCTCAGCTATCGCGACCTGCTGGCGCGCATCCGGCAGCTTGCGGGCGGCCTCGCGCGTCTCGGCCTGGTACGCGGCGACGCGGTCGTCGTCCATCTGCCGAACGGCGCGCGCTTCATCGAGACCTGCTTCGCGCTGTTCCAGCTCGGTGTGCGGCCGGTACTCGCCCTCCCCGCTCACCGGCACTACGAGATCGGCGCGTTCTGCCGCTTCGCCGGCGCGCGTGCGTATCTGTGCGCGGCGCAGCTCGGCGAGTTCGACTGCCGGCCGCTCGCGGCCGCGTTGCAGGCCGACTGCCCGACGCTCGAGCACGTCGTGATGGCCGGCGGCGATCACGCGTTCACGCCGTTCGACGCGCTGTACGACGCGCCGCCGCTGCGCGAGTGCGCGGCACGCGCCGACGACATCGCGTGCTTCCAGCTGTCGGGCGGCACGACCGGCACGCCGAAGCTGATCCCGCGCCGCCATCGCGAATACCTGTACAACGTGCGCGCGTGCAGCGCCGCGAGCGGCTTCGACGCCGGCACCGTGTATCTCGCCGCGCTGCCGATGGCGCACAACTTCACGCTGTGCTGCCCCGGCACGATCGGCGCGCTGCTCGCGGGCGGCCGCGTGGTCACGACCGGGCGGCCCGAGCCCGAACAGAGCTTCGCGCTGATCGCTCAGGAGCGCGTGACGCACACCGCGCTCGTGCCGCCGCTCGCGCTGCTGTGGCTCGACGAACAGCCGCAACGGCAGGCGGACCTGACGAGCCTGCGCGTGCTGCAGGTCGGCGGCGCACGATTGATGGACCACGCAGCCGCACGCGTGACGCCCGTGCTCGGCTGCCAGCTGCAGCAGGTATTCGGGATGGCCGAAGGGCTCATCTGCTGCACGCGGCTCGACGATTCGCCCGAACGGATCGCGCAGACGCAGGGCCGCCCCGTATCGGACGGCGACGAAGTGCGCATCGTCGACGATGCCGGCGAACCGGTCGCGCCGGGCGAAATCGGCGAACTGCAGGTGCGTGGCCCGTACACGATACGCGGCTACTACCGGCTCGCCGAGCACAACGCGGCCGCGTTCACCGCCGACGGCTTCTATCGCAGCGGCGACCGCGTGCGGCGCACCGCGGACGGCGACCTCGTCGTCGAAGGCCGTGACAAGGACCAGATCAATCGCGGCGGCGAGAAAGTCTCCGCCGAGGAAGTGGAGAACCTGTTGCTCGCGCATCCGCAGGTGCACGACGCGGCGGTGGTCGCGATGCCCGACCCGCTGCTCGGCGAGCGCACGTGCGCGTTCGTCGTTGCTCGCGCACCCGCACCGTCCAGGCTGGTGCTGAAACGCTACCTGCGCGACTGCGGGCTCGCGGCGTTCAAGATTCCCGATCGCATCGAGTTCATGCCGCGCTTCCCGGAAACCGGCATCGGCAAGACCAGCAAGAAAACGCTGCGCGACCTGCTGCGCCGCCAGTTGCAGGCGGCGGCCGCATGAGCGCACGGCCGACCGATTCGAACTGGATCCGCGAGTTGCGCCTGTCGCCGTGCCCGCGCGCGCAACTCGTCTGCTTCCCGCACGCGGGCGGCACCGCGAATTTCTTTCGCAACTGGAGCCGCGCGCTGCCGTGGGACGTCGACCTGCTCGCGCTGCAGTATCCGGGCCGCGAGGAACGCTTCGGCGAGCCGTGCGCAGCAACGATCGACGCACTCGCCGGCCCCGCCACCGACGCCCTGCAACGCTATGCGCATGCGCCGCTCGTGCTGTTCGGGCACAGCCTCGGCGCGGCGCTCGCGTACGAGGTG
This sequence comes from Burkholderia lata, assembly GCF_902499335.1. GTDB lineage: Bacteria > Pseudomonadota > Gammaproteobacteria > Burkholderiales > Burkholderiaceae > Burkholderia > Burkholderia lata_B. Next base: position 382,374 of record NZ_CABVQK010000004.1, read on the forward strand.
GCGGTGCGGCTCGAGGCGCGCGGCGCGGCGCCGCTTTACCTGGCCGTGTCCGCGTTGCCGCCGCCGCATCGTCAGCGCCTGTCGGATCTGCACCTGCAATCCGACGACGCGCTCGTGGGCGACGTCGCGCGGCTGTCCGGCGAGCACGCCGCGCTGCTCGCCGATCCGGAGATGCGCGCGATCTACCTGCCGATGATCCGCAGCGACTACCGCGCGATCGAGACGTACCGCCGCGACCGGCCGCCGCGGCTCGGCACGCCGCTCGGCGTGATGCTGCCTCTTGCCGATTCCGAGCTCGACAACGACGAAGCGCAGGCGTGGCAGGACGTCGCGTCGCGCCCGATCCGCATCGAGACGTTCAACGGCGACCACTTCTACCTGCGCCACCAATACCCGGCGGTGATCGCGCATCTGGTCGAACGGATCGACCAGTCCCTTCGTTACGGAAAGGAGTACACATGAAAACACCGGACGCCTGCACGGGGCTGCCCGACATTCGCGAAGCCATCGATCGCCTGGACGCCGACATCATCGACGCGCTCGGCCAGCGCATGCAATACGTGAAGGCTGCATCGCGCTTCAAGCCCGACGAAGCGAGCATCGCCGCGCCGGAACGAGTGGCCGCGATGCTGCCCGACCGGCGCCGCTGGGCCGAACAGGCCGGCCTCGACGGCGACTACGTCGAGACGCTGTTCTCGGGCCTGATCGCGTGGTACATCACGCAACAGACGCAGCACTGGCGCCGGCAACGGGGGCTCGCATGAACGCCGGCCTCCCGCTGCTGCACGACACGTTCGCCCGTGCGGCCCGCCGCGCCGCCGACGCCGGCACGCCGACGCTCGCGTCGGTGTCGGTGCCGCTGCGCCCGCTCGACTTCTTCGACCTGATCGCCGCGTGGGACGACGGCGCCACCCCGTGGTTCTTCCACGAAGCCGGCGATGCGTCCGTCACGCTGCTCGGCTGGGACTGCGCGCTCGAACTGACCGCCACCGGTGACACACGCTTCGCGCAGATCGATGCACGCTGGCGCGCACTCGTTCGCGATGCCGTGACGGCCGGCCCGCAACCGCCGCGCCTCGTCGGCGGCTTCCGGTTCGATTCACATGGCCCCCGCAGCGCACACTGGGCGCCGTTTCCCGACGCAAGCATGACGGTGGCGAGGCTGTTGATCGTGCGCGAAGGCGACGCGCACTGGGCCGTCTGCCAGCATGTCGTCGCCGCGCACGACGATCCGGCCGCGCTCGCACATGCGTGCCTCGCGCGCATCGAGTCGCTCGGCACGCTCGCCGCCGCCCGTGATGACGACGCCCCGCACCTGCTCCACACGCAGGCGCTGCAGGCGAGCGAATGGCAGCACGAAGTCCGGCGCGCGGTGGACGCGATCCACGGCGGCGCGTTCGGCAAGGTCGTGCTCGCGCGCGACGTGCTCGAACAGTATGCGCGGCCCGTCGCCGTCGCGCCGCTGCTGCGCCGGCTGCGCAAGCGCGACGCGCATGCGCACCTGTTCGCGGTCCGCCGCGAAGGCGCCTGCTTCGTCGGCGCCACGCCGGAACGGCTCGCGCGTGTCGCGGCCGGCGACGTGCGCACGCATGCGCTGGCCGGGACGATCCGGCGCGGCGCCACGCCCGACGACGATCGCGCACTCGGCGCGGCCCTGATGGATTCCGCGAAGGAGCGGCTCGAACATGCGCTCGTCGTCGACGCGATCCGCGCGGCGCTCACGCCGCTGTCGCGCACGCTCGATGTGCCCGAGCAACCGTCGCTGCACCGGCTGCCGAGACTGCAGCACCTGAGCACACCGATCCGCGCGACGCTGAAGGCGGACGCGACGCTGCTGCAGGTCGTCGCGGCGCTGCATCCCACACCGGCGGTGGCCGGCCATCCGCGCGCCGCGGCGCTCGACCACATCCGTGCGCATGAGGGCTTCGATCGCGGCTGGTACGCGGCACCCGTCGGCTGGATCGACGCGCACGGCAACGGCGACTTCATCGTCGCGCTGCGCTCCGCGCTGGTCGATGGCGGCGCCTGCCGCCTGTTCGCGGGATGCGGCATCGTCGCCGATTCCGAGCCGATCAACGAATATCAGGAAACCGAACTGAAGTTGTCGGGCATGCAGGCTGCAATACGCGTGCGCGATGCGGCGGCGGATGCGGATGCACGTGGCTCGGCAAACGTGTCGGCTTCGTCAACGGTCGAGTGATGTTTCGGCGCGGCGGCCGCGCGCATCACAACAGCGGCAGCGTGAGCCGGATATGGTCGGCGAACGCCGCCGTCAGATGCGACGGCCGCTTGCGATCGAATTTCAGCGTGATGCCCACGGCCGGCAACGGCGGCAAGCGCGGATCGCCGGTGACGATCGCCAGGTCGGCCGGTACCGCCGTCTGCGTCATCACCGCGAACGCCTGCCCCGAACGCACCAGCGCGATCAGCCCCGCGAGACTGCTGCTCGCATACGCGACGCGGTAATCGCGGCCCGCGCGGTCCAGCGCCTCGCAGGCCGCGATGTGATCGAGCGTGTCGCGATCGGACAGCGCAAGCGGCAACGGATCGAAATGCGCGGGTTCAAGCCCCGGATAGCCGATCCAGACCAGTTGCTCGCGGCGAATGACGTCGTCGTTCGCGACGTCGTCCGGCAATGAAATCATCGCCAGATCGACCGCGCGTTTCTCCAGCTGTTCGATGAGCCGCGGCGTCGGCCCGCAGACGACTTCGGCGATCGCCTGCGGATGCTGGCTCGAAAACTGCCGCAGCAGCGAAGGCAGCCAGACCTCGGCGTAATCGTCCGGACACCCGAAGCGGATCGTCCCCGACAGCCCCGTGCCGCACAGGTCGGCCATCGCCTCGTCGTGCAGCCGCAGGATGCGCTGCGCATGCACGAGCAGCCGCTCGCCCGGGTGGGTCAGCACCACGCCGCGGCCGGTGCGCTGGAACAGCGGCTGGTCGACCACCTCCTCGAGCCGCTTCATCTGCTGGCTGAGCGCGGACTGGGTCCGGCCGACACGCGCGGCCGCGCGGCTGAGCGCACGCACCTCGGCGATCACGACGAACGAGCGCAGCAGGTCGATTTCGAGCGAAAGCGCCAAGGTATTAGCTCCTTTTCTACCTTGCATAAGAACTATTCGTTTCCATCAAACCAGACACGCGCCTAGACTGCAAGCGCCCCCTGCCCCTTCGCCCCTTGTCTGGAGACGCCCGATGTCCCTGAACGACGACCCGACCTTCTGGCGCAACGCCAGGCAGCACCTGGTCCGCTACGGCGGCACGTTCGAGCCGATGATCATCGAGCGCGCGAAAGGCAGCTTCGTGTACGACGCGGACGGCCGCGCGATCCTCGATTTCACGTCCGGCCAGATGAGCGCGGTGCTCGGCCACAGCCATCCGGAGATCGTGTCCGTGATCGGCGAATACGCGGGCAAGCTCGACCACCTGTTCAGCGGGATGCTGTCGCGGCCGGTCGTCGACCTCGCGACGCGCCTCGCCGACGTCACGCCGCCCGGGCTCGATCGCGCGCTGTTGCTCAGCACCGGCGCGGAATCGAACGAAGCGGCGATCCGGATGGCGAAGCTCGTCACCGGCAAGTACGAGATCGTCGGCTTCGCGCAGTCGTGGCACGGGATGACGGGCGCGGCCGCGTCGGCCACGTACAGCGCCGGTCGCAAGGGCGTCGGCCCGGCGGCCGTCGGCTCGTTCGCGATTCCGGCGCCGTTCACGTACCGGCCGCGCTTCGAGCGCAACGGCGCCTACGACTTCCTCGCCGAACTCGACTACGCGTTCGACCTGATCGATCGCCAGTCGAGCGGCAACCTCGCGGCCTTCATCGCGGAGCCGATCCTCAGTTCGGGCGGGATCATCGAGCTGCCGGAAGGCTATATGGCGGCGCTCAAGCGCAAGTGCGAGGCGCGCGGGATGCTGCTGATCCTCGACGAGGCGCAGACCGGCGTCGGCCGCACCGGCACGATGTTCGCGTGCCAGCGCGACGGTGTGACGCCCGACATCCTGACGCTGTCGAAGACGCTCGGCGCCGGGCTGCCGCTCGCGGCGATCGTGACGTCCGCGGCAATCGAGGAACACGCGCACGAACTCGGCTACCTGTTCTACACGACGCACGTGTCGGATCCGCTGCCGGCGGCCGTCGGCCTGCGTGTGCTGGACGTCGTGCAGCGCGACGGGCTCGTCGCACGGGCGAACGTGATGGGCGACCGGCTCCGGCGCGGCCTGCTCGACCTGATGGAACGCTTCGACTGCATCGGCGACGTGCGCGGGCGCGGGCTGCTGCTCGGGGTCGAGATCGTCAAGGATCGCCGCACGAAGGAACCGGCGGACGGGCTCGGCGCGAAGATCACGCGCGAATGCATGAATCTCGGGCTCAGCATGAACATCGTGCAGTTGCCCGGCATGGGTGGCGTGTTCCGGATCGCACCGCCGCTGACCGTCAGCGAAGCGGAAATCGATCTCGGGTTGTCGTTGCTCGAGCAGGCGATCCGGCGCGCACTGTAACGGAACACCACGCGCAACGCCACGCGCCTCGAAACCTAGTCGAGCCTCCCGGCCCGAAACACGCTGCGCAATTCGTCATGGTTATGTACGTTGAGCCGGCGATAGATCTTGCGAACATGATCGACGACCGTGCTGTCGCGCAGCGCGAAGTCACGCGCAATCTCGCTGTGCGAGCGGCCCAGCACGAGCTGCACACAGAGTTCGCGCTGCCTCTCGGTCAGGCCGAACGCGAAGCCGAGCCGTTCGACCATCAGCCTGAGCGGCGGAAAGTGTTCGATATAGATCACGATCGCGGCATCGCGTTGCAACGCGACCGTGTCGGTACATCGATAGGCCTTGAAGCGGAAACGCCCCGCATGGTTGCGACGCTCGAGCGTCGCGGGTGGTGCCGGGTAGCCGAGCCAGATCCGGTTGAGGTTCGACCGTAGCGGCGCAAGCCAGTCCGGCAAGCGTTCGTGATGGTAGAACGCGAGCGGCTCGCCGGTCGCGAGCGACAGCATCCGCCTGCTGTCTGCGTTGTGCAGCAGGAGCCGGCCATCGTCGTCGACCACCATGACCGCGGACTGGCTGCATTCCGATTCATGCAGCGTGGGCTGCACGGGCTGCGACAGCGCATGGGCAAGATGCCGTGCCACGGGCTCGATGTCGCGATGGTTCTGTTCCGAGAACGGACGACAGCCTGGTGCGCGCGACAGCAGCAGGCTGCCCCAGCCGCGCGTGCCATCCGTCGCGGTCAGCTCGAGACAGTGGCGCATCGACACCGGCCGCCACAGGTCCGCATACATCTCGCTCGCCAGCAATTTGTCGTCGTAATGCGCGCTGTTGTCGAAACCGCGCCCGCGGCGCATCGCATCGGAAAACGTGATGCCCAGCACCTCCTGCCGGGACGTGTTGTGGATGTTCGCGAAATACGTCGGCAATAACGTATAGACCACTTCGTTTTCGCTGCACACGTCCGACACGGCGAAGTGCTCGTCGGCATAGAAGAACATGCCCCAATCGGCTCCGACGATGTGCCGGGTCGCCTCAATCACATGAGGAATGACGAGGTGCGGCTCGACGGCAAGCGAACAGAGCCGACGAATGTGACTCGCAAGCGCGACGTGTTTGTCAGACATGAATGCGCTCCTCGAACATGCACCGGATTCGCTCGCGGGCCGGGGCGAGACGCTCGACTTCACACGTTCCGCGATGTCCGTCCAGTTTAGGCAATCCACATGACAAAGACGGCAATTACCCCCTTTCAAGAGGGCGTTAAACCGGCATGCGGGTTCTATCATTTCGCCATTCCGGCTGCAATCGCGTGACGAACCCACTACTGCGTTCGGCCAACGGGATTTGTCCGGCGCGATGCAATGGCGGCGGAATGACCCGATTCACGATGCGCGAGTCAAACGCGCACGAGACGACTCGACACGCGCGACAGAACCATCGCGTGAATCCGCGCATGCCGATGCGTCAATCGCCGTAAAGCCTTGAGGAATGGCCGGGGGAGGATCGACGTAACGCGTGCGGGCGAGGACAGGCGCAGGCCTGTCGACCGCAGGTGCCGCCGCGTCGCGCGTCACGATGCAGGTGAGCGCGCCGTAAGCAGCCGCTCGCATGCGGAGTGTCGACCTACGCTGACGATGTGCACTCCGCGTCGTTGGTGTTGCATCGCTTTTTCATGTGAGGTGCCACGATGAAGAGCATGGTCAAGGCGGCGCTGGCCGTCATTTGTGTGTTGGGTGCGTCGGGTCTCGCCCGGGCGCAGGACGATGGTGCCGCGGCGGGGTCGAGCAAGCCGTCCGACTCGGCGATCAGCGCGACGTCGATGGGCAGCATGCCCAGCGCCGGTTCGCAGGCGGGTGGGCCGGCCGGGCTCACGCGCGCGCAGGTCAAGGAGGAATACTTGCGCGCGCAGAAGTCGGGGGAACTCCAGCGTCTCAACCAGCTGTATGAAGGCGGCCAGTAGCAGCAGATGTCCGGCTCGGCATGGTCGCTCGTGTATCGGGTGGGGGTAGCGATGGCGCGACCATGCATGGCCGACGGATAGACAGGCAGCGAGCAGAAGCGCGTCCGGCGTTCTCTCACGCCGAACGCGACATGCTGAAACGCACGGACCGCATCCGTCCGTGATACATGCACGTACGTGCATACCACCGCGCCGCCGGCCCATTTCAAGCCGGCGACATCCCGCATCACTCGCACAAACAAGCCTGCCTGATCCAGTCGCCGGCAAGCAGGTTCGCGCTCATGCCGGCGAGCCTCAGCCCGCTTCGGCCGCCCACGCGACGGCATCGGCGCCGGCCGGCATGCGCATCGGGCTCGACGGATCGGTCGCCGCGCGCCACACCGCTTCGGCGACATCCTGCGCATGGGTGATCGGCGCGGAGTCGTCGACCAGGCGCGCAAAGGTCGCCGCGACAAATTCCGCATACGCCTCGTGCTCGAAGCCGTGCATGTGCGCGCGCGCGTTGTCGGCGAAACGCGTGTCGGGCGCACGGCCCGGCAGCACGAGATGCGCGCGCACGCCGAACGGTGCGAGTTCGAGCGCCACCGATTCGGTGTACGCATTGACCGCCGCCTTGCTGGCGCGATAGGCGGCAAGCAGCGGCAGCACCTTCAGCGTGACGCTCGACGTGACGTTCACGACCACCCCGGCCCCGCGCCGGCGCAACTGCGGCAGCACGGCTTCCGTCACCGCGATCGTGCCGATCGTGTTGGTCTCGAACAGCGCGCGCACGGTGTCGAGCGGCATCAGTTCGGCCGGTGCGGCCGCGCCGAACCCCGCATTGTTGACGAGTACGTCGATCGGGCCGGCGGCATCGATCGCCGCGCGGATGCTGTCGGGGTTCGTGACATCGAGCGCCAGCACGCGCAGGTGCGCCGACGGCGGCAGCACGTCCTCGCGCGGCGTGCGCATCGTCGCGACGACCTGCCAGTCGCGGGCCAGGAAATGACGGGCGATTTCGAGGCCGAAGCCGGAAGAACAGCCGGTGATCAGTACGGTCTTCATGCGAACTCCTGTGAGTGTGTTGGGCATGTGTTCGTACGATAGATGGCTGGATTCGTATTCGCTACAATCGAAAATCCGCTTTTCTTTTGCGAGAGTCCGGCGATGATCGACCCGTTGACCGAAGTCGTGACCCTGCTGCAACCGGGCGCGCGGTATTCCAAATACATTCGCGGCGCAAGCCCGTGGTCGATCAGCCGCACGGTCGCGGGCGAGCCGTTCTATTGCGCGATCCTCGACGGCGGGTGCCGGATCGCGATCGACGGGCACGCGCCGATCGAGCTGCTGCCCGGCGATTTCATGCTGATTCCGGCGGCGTACGGCGTCGCGATGTCCAGCCTCGAACCGCCGCCGCCGGGCGTCGAAACCGCACCGCCGGTCGCGCTCGATCACGGCGAATACCGGATCGGCGATCCCGCCAACCCGGTCGACACGCGGATGATGGCCGGCAACTGCACCTTCGGTTCGTCGGATGCATCGCTGCTGGTGTCGCTCTTGCCCCGATTCGTGCACGTACGCGGCGAACCGCGGCTGACCACGCTCGTGCAACTGGTACGCGACGAATCGCGTGCGCAGCGCCCCGCGCGCGACATCGTGCTGGCACGCCTGCTGGAAGTGCTGCTGATCGAGGCGCTGCGCTTCACGTCCGGCACGAACGCGTCGCCCGGCCTCGTGCGCGGGCTCACCGACAGCCGGCTTGCCGCCGCGATCCGCCGAATGCACGAACGCCCCGCGCATCCGTGGACCATCATCGAGCTGGCGAAGGAAGCCGCGCTGTCGCGCTCGACCTTCTTCGAACGCTTCAGCCGCGCGGTCGGCGTCGCGCCGATGGAATACCTGTTGACGTGGCGCATGGCGCTCGCGAAGGATCTGCTCCGCCGCAACGAGGGCCGCATCGCCGAGATCGCGGGGCGCGTGGGCTACAGTTCGGCGAGCACCTTCAGCGTCGCGTTCACGCGGCACGTCGGCCGGCCGCCCGCGCAATACGCACGCGACGAACAGGCGGAGGCAAACGACGCATGATGCGCACCCGCAACCCCTGCCCTGCGACCTGCGTCCCCTGTTTCAGGATTCCCGGATCGCTCGACACGCGTCGGCGCCCAGGCCGGCTACGCGAGACGAACCGGCCGTGGTGCGCTGCTCAGGTGCCCGTCGACGTATATTTGCGCACCCCGAACCGCCACGCGACGAAGCACGCGCCCAGGAACACGAACGCGACCGCCGGCGCGAGCGGCAGGAACCAGCTCGGCGCACCGAGCGGGTCGGGCTTGCCGAGGATCGCCAGCACCGGGAAATACGCGATGCACGCGATCGGCACGACGAACGTCAGGAAATGGCGGAGCCAGCCCGCATAGAGGCTGATCGGAAACTGCGCGGCCTGCACGCCGCCGTACGTGACGACATTGACGACTTCCAGGCTTTCGACGGTCCAGAACGCGAGCGTCGCCTGCAGCACCATCAGCCCGAAGAACAGCGCGACGCCGCCGGCGATCGTCCACACGGCCAGCGCGATCGACGCGGCGTTCCAGCCGAAATCGAGCGCGCGCGTCGCGACGACCAGCACGACGATGCCCTGCAACAACCGCCCGATCACGCGCAGCCGGAAGTCATGACCGATCAGTTGCAGCGTGGCCGTGCGCGGGCGCAGCAGCAGGCGGTCGAAATCGCCCGTCCGGATGAAGTCGCTGCCGAACACGTCGAACCCGCGGCTGATGAAATCGGCGATCGCGAAGCTGACGCTGACCATCCCGAAGAACATGCAGATGTCGCCGAAGCGCCAGCCCTGCACGTCGCCGAAGCGGTCGAACAGCGCCCAGATACCGGCCAGTTCGATGATGGTCGTCAGGAACGTGCCCGCGCAGAGCATCAGGCTCGAGGCCGGATACTGGAGCTGCGCACGGATCGAGGTCGCGAAGTAGCGGGACAGCAGGCGGGCGGTATTCATCGGCTCAGCCTCCCTGCAGGTGAAGTCGCGACATCACGCGGTGCATTGCGATGCGCCCCAGCGCGACGAAGGCAGCAATCCAGAATGCCTGCAGCGCGAGCCCGGCCCATGCGGCGCCCCCGCTCAGCGTGCCGATATAGATCCGCGAAGGGATGTCGAGCATCCCGGCGAACGGCTGGGCGATCAGCAGCGGCTGCAGCCAGTCCGGAAACAGGCCGAGCGGAATCAGGTTGCCCGAGAACAGGATCACGAACGCAGGCGCGAGCGTGTTGATCCCGCGATCGGTCAGCGTCGCGGCGATACACAGGTTGAGCAGCATCACGAAGGCGGCGGCGAGCGCGATCATCAGCATCACGGACACGACGAACAGCACGGCCCGCGCGGCGTCCGCCGGCGGCTGCCAGGCCCATTCGCCGAAACCGGCGAGCGGCAGCACGATCGCCGCCGCGACGAACATCAGCACGACGCGCGGCAGCGCCCGCGCGCTCATCCATGCCATCGCCCGCACGTACCACCATGTGTACGTATCGACCGGGCGCAACCGGTCATAGCTGACCGCGCCGGTCCGCACCGCCGCCGCGACATCGGGGTCGCCGCCCCATGGCTGCAGCGCGAACAGCGCCTGCGCGATCCATGTGTAGGTCGTCACCTGCTCGAGCGTCATCGGTACGTGCGCGTGCGTCGCGTGACGATAGAACGCCGCGTAGATCATCACCTTGAGCGCGCCCCACCAGCATTGCGTCGTGAAGCCCGCGAGGGCGGCCGCGCGATACTGGAGCAGCGTCTTGAAGCGTGCCGAGAAGGCCGCGGCGTACGGGCGCAGGACGTCCATCGGCTTACGCTTCCGTCGCGCCGTGCAGGCGATAGAAGCGCGCGATGACCTCCTCGATCGCCGGCTGCTCGACGCGGATATCCTCGACCGCATGCTCGGCCGCGATGCGCGCGACGAGCGCGGGCGCGCCGATGATGCCCGGATCGAACGCGAGCTCGGCCGTGCGCCCCTCGCGTCGCAGCAACTGCGTACCGGCGATGTCGAGCGCCGGCGCTTCGTCCGCGAAATCGACCAGGATGCGGCGGTCGGACAGCACGCCGGCGCGCAGCGCGTCGAACGGCTGGTCGGCCAGCACGCGGCCATGCCCGATGACGATCACGCGCTCCGCGAGCGCCTCGATATCGTGCATGTCGTGCGTCGTCAGCAATACGGTCACGCCGCGCTCCCGGTTCAGCGTCTTGACGAATTCGCGCACCGCGAGCTTTGACGGTGCATCGAGGCCGATGGTCGGTTCGTCGAGAAACAGGATCGGTGGCTCATGCAGCAGCGCCGCGGCAATCTCGGCGCGCATCCGTTGCCCGAGCGACAACTGGCGCACCGGCTGGTGCAGCAAGCTCTCGAGGCGCAGCATCGCGACGAGCGCGTCGCGCGTGCGCCGGTAGGCGCCGTGATCGACGCGATAGATGTCGCGCAGCAGATCGAAACCGTCGATGACGGGCAGATCCCACCACAGCTGGCTGCGTTGCCCAAACACCGCGCCGATGCGCGCGACGTGCGCGATGCGATCGTCGAACGGCACGCGGCCGTCGATGATCACCTTGCCGGAAGTCGGCCGCAGGATGCCGGACAGGATCTTGATGGTGGTCGACTTGCCGGCCCCGTTCGGCCCGATGAAACCGAGCAGCTCGCCGCGCCGCAGGCTGAAGCTGACGTCCTTGAGCGCTTCGACTTCGCGCCAGCGGCGGCGCAACAGGCCGAGCATGCCGGGCTGCCGCTCCGCGATGCGGTAGGTCTTCACCAGGCCTTCGACGATGATCTGGGACATGCCATCCTCGCGGGTTCGTTGACCGCCCGCGGCCGTCGGGCAGACGGTGCCGGCGCGGAAAGCGCGCGATCTTATCACGGGGCGGGACGATGGATCGACAGGCTGCCGCCGCATGATCAACCGGCCCGCCCACTCGCAGCCCGCGATCTGCGTACACTGACGGCCAGGCAACGACGACCCGCGAGGCAAGCGATGACGACTGCGACGTAACCTGCCGGCGAACCCGACCACTGGCTCGTCGCGCATCGCGATGCTGAAACCGGCATCGAAAGCCTGCACGCGCATTTCAACGGCCATGCGTACGACGCGCACGATCACGACGACATGCTGGTCGGCTTCACCGAACAGGGCGTGCAGCAGTTCCAGTGCCATCGGTCGGTACATACGAGCGTGCCGGGCCGCGCGATCCTGATCGAGCCGGGCGCGCTGCACGACGGCCATGCGCCCGAAGCCGGCGGCTTCACCTACGGGATGCTGTACCTGCCGCAAGCGTGGGTCGAGCGCGCCGCGCGCCGGCTGGACCTGCCGGGCCTCGGCGGAGTCGAGGCATCGTTCGGCCATACGCTCGTCGACGATCGCGGCCTCGTCGACACGATCCGGCACGCGTTTCTCGCGATCCACGGCAACGAAGGCAAGCTCGCGCGCGACCAGACACTCGACCGCCTGCTGATGCGGCTCGGCGGCGAATTGCGCGGCCCGCTCGTGCTGGAAGGCGCGGTCGTGCCGCCCGCGATCGCACGCGTGCGCGATCTGCTGCATGAACACATGGACGGCAACATCGGGCTCGACGAGCTGGCCAGCGTCGCCGGGATCGACCGGTTCCGGCTGACGCGGCTATTCCAGCGTGCGTTCGGCACGTCGCCGCACGCGTACCTGGTGCGCTTGCGGCTGCGTGCCGCGCGCCGGCTGCTGGCGGCCGGCCGCACGCCCGCGCAGGCGGCAGCGGACGTCGGCTTCGCCGACCAGAGCCACCTGGGCCGCTGGTTCCGCCGCGCGTACCGGATCACGCCGGCCGCATACCGACAACTGTGCACAAACGTTCCAGACTGAACGCGCGCGGCATCCGATCATGAGCGTCTCTACGAGGAGCAATCATGTTCGATACCAAGGTAGCGCTGATCGTGCGCGACGATCTCGCGGCGTGGCAGAAACTCAATGTCGTCGCGTTTCTCGCGACGGGCGTCGCGGCCGAAGCGCCCGAAGCGCTCGGCGAGCCTTACGAGGATGCGACGGGACGCCGCTACGGCCGCATGCTGGGCCAGCCGATGCTGGTGTTCGCGGCCGACCTGAACGGCCTGCAGGCTGCGCACCGGCAGGCACTGTCGCGCGAACTCACGATCGTGCCCTACGTGCACGCGATGTTTTCGACCGGGCACGATGCCGCCAACCGCGAAGTGTTTCGGGCCGGCGATGCGGAGAATCTCGACTTCGTCGGGCTGGCGCTGCGCGGGCCGAAGAAGGCCGTGGAAAAAGCCGTGAAGGGGCTAACGTTGCATGCATGAACGCTGAAGCCGCCCCGGCCTTCCGGGTCAGCGATGCGTGAGCACGTTGACGAGCTTGCCGAACGGGTCGCGCACATAGAACCGCCGCACACCCCAAGGCTCGTCGGCCGGGCCGTATTCAACCGGAATCCCGGCCGCATTGACACGCGCGAGCGCTTCATCGACGTCATCGACCTCGATCGACAGATCGGGGGTCGGTGTACCCGACCCGCCCTGTGATGCGAAGCTGATCTGCACGTCCATCTGCTCGGCATTGCCGTAGGTCGCGATCCAGCCGTGATCCATCAGCAGGTCGAGGCCGAAGATCCGTTGGTAGAAGCGCTTTGCGTCGTCGACTGATCGGGTGTCGATATTGGCGACGATCCGTTTGACTTTCATCGGTTTCCTTCGCGGGTCGTGACAGTACCGCGACGCTACACCGGAACCGCGCGCACAACCAGTGCGTCAGCGGCCTGCCGTCTCCATGTTCGCCCGCCGCGCCCGTGCAGGCCGCTCGACGTGCTTGCCGGCCAGCCACACGCCCACCGCGACGACCACGATGCCGAGATAGGTCGTCACTTCGATCCGGTCGCCGAACATCCACGCGGCCCACATCAGCGTCACGGGCGGTTCGAGATAGACGAGCGTCGCCACGCGCGTCGCCGGCATGCGCTTGAGCAGCGCCCACAACGACAGGTAAGCGACGAAGGTCGAGAACACCGTCAGCCACACGACGGAGACCCACACGTTCGGCTGGGTCGGTACATGCAGGTTGCCCGTGACGATTCCGCACGCGGCGAACAGCACGAGGCTCACGCAGCCCTGCACGAACAGTGGCAGGAACAACCCGTCTTCGTTGCTGCGCGCGGCCGTCAGCGCGCGGCGCCGCTGATAGATCGTCGCGATCGACAGCCCCAGCGCGGACACCAGCGGTAACAGGTACATGACGAACCCGACCGATCCGGCCGGCAGCGCATACTGCCCGCCGATCACGATGCCCACGCCGACGAACCCGACGACGAGCCCGACCCACTGGCGCGCCCCGCTGCGTTCGCTGCCTTCCACCGCCGTCATCGCGGCCGTGATGAGCGGCTGCAACGCGGCGACGATCGCGGCGATGCCCGGCGGCAGGCCGTGCTGAATCGCGATATACACGCAGGTCAGATAGAGAAACTGCGACAGAAAGCCGATCACCGCGTGATAGCGGATTTTTTCGAGCGTCAGGCGCCCCAGTTGCCGATTGAGGACGATCGCCAGGCACAGCGTGACGAGCAGGAACCGCCAGAACAGCAAGTTGAACGCGCCGGCCGTCTCCGCGCCGAGCTTGGCGCCGATGAAGCCGGAACTCCACGACAACACGAAAACGAGCTGGAGCAGGAATAGCTGCATGTGGCGACGGCTCTCAGAAGGTTGCCGGGGACAGGCGCTGGTCGCCCAGATCCTCGGGGCGAATCGGTTCGAGCCCGAGGCGCCGGTACTGCAGTTCGGCGTCGTCCCTGAGCGCGCGCTGCAGCCCCAGCCAGTTGACGACCGTGCGCGGGATACCGTCGTCCGACGCGAGATGCCAGAACCCGTTGTCGTCTTCCCGCGTGTACGGGCAGTGAAACGACAGCACCAGCGACATGCGGCGCCCCGCCTCGACCGGCTCGACGCCATGGAACAGCTTGCTGCCGTAGATGAGCAGCGCGTCGCCCGCGTTGTCCAGGTTCGCGGTCTTCACATGCCGGCGTTCGCGATCGTGGCGGTCGAACGTCTCCGCAGTCGATTCGTAGAACAGAAAATTTCCGCCCTCGTAGTCGGATCGATTCGACAGCACGATGTTCAGCACGAAGCTGGTGCCGTCGGTGTGCCACATGCCCAGCTGTTCCTTGCCGTCGCGCTGGCCCGTCGGGTAGTAGTAGTTGAACTGCGACCGCGCATTGACCATCGGATACGGAATCAGCGGCGCGCCGGCGAGACGCGACACCCTCAGCAGGAACGCGCGGTCGTGCATCATGTCGTCGATGAACCGCGAGCGCTCCGTCACCGCACGCACGCGCTTCGAGATGATCCAGTTGCTGCTCGACGCGCTGCGCTCCAGCGCGCGGCCGATCTCGCGCAACGCGTGAACCGCTTCATCGGAAAACAATCCGCGAAGATGGCACACCGCGTTGAGCGCATCCGAGCGCGTGCCGCGCATCGGCACACCGCGATAGCCGAGATCGTCGAGGTTGCGCCGGTATCGCACTTCGTAGCCGTCGCGCAGGCAGGCGCTGGTCCAGCGCATCGGTTCCGTCGCGGCGTCCAGCGAGCCGTCGACATTCGCGCCGCCGGACAGCGACGTCTGCAGCGCAAGCCTCACCCGATCGAACCCTCGCGCAAACACCGGCAATGCATTTCCCTTGTTCATCGCGTGCCTCGTTGTCGTGGTTGCGGCATTCAGCCCTTGAACTGGGCGATCTGGTACACGACGCTGCCGTCGCCGCTGTGCAGCTCGTCGATCACGCGGCAATTGGCGTGGCTGTGGCGTACATGGCGGAATTGCTCCGGCGTGTATTTCAGGCAGACGTTGGTGATCAGATGCCCGTCGGCCCCGGCTTTCGAGACGGGTTGCAGCGTCACCGCCACGTGGAACTGGTCGCCGAGCAGATTGAGCCGGACGATCGACACATGGTGCTCGCCTAGCGGCTCGAAGCCCTGCTGCCGGCTGACGACTTCGGAAAACCGCACCATGTTCTCGTTCTGGTAGAAGTTGTAGATGGGCTCCTCTCTCCCCTCGACCAGCAACTGCATTTCCGACACGACGTAGGTCGACTTGCCGCCGAGATTGCGAATGAGCCGGCCGATCGTCACGGGCAGTTCGTTGCCCTCCTGGAAGCCGAGCATCGTGATGAACGTCACGTCCTGGCCCACGTCGATGTGGTTCCACTGCACGTTCCGGTAATCGTCGGCGATGTAGTTGAAACAGCCGGGCGTTTTCAGGAACGGCATGATCGCGTGCCGCATCGCGTCTTCCGACGACTCGTTGATGTCGACGGCCGTGTAGCGCAGATGATCCGGGCCGCCACCGCTGACGGCCTTCATGAGTTCGGTCGTCTTGACCGGCTCCGGCCCGAGCTCGATGTAATGCACATGGCGGCCGCGCGACAACGTCGCGAGCCGCTCGCTCAACTTGCCGATCGCTTCGCGCAACGAACCGTTGCCGTCGCGGTCCGCGCACAGCGCGGGACTCCGCACGCCCAGCTCGTTCAGGTTGCGCATCAGCGAAAACACCTCGCGCCCTGCTTCCTTTCTCCTCGCATCATCGTCGCTGCGCTTGAGCGTCGAATATTTTTCGTGATTCTCGACCGTCCATACCGATTCGGCCTTCAGCTTCCTGTCCCGCACCAATGCATCTACAACGAAATCATTGATCGACATGAATCATTCCCCGGATACGTGCAACGCCCGGCCGGCTGCCTGCCGTTGTCTGCCTGTTGACCGAGAATATGGGATGCCCAATAATTCCGTCAATCGACATTACCTGAATCACTGATTCGGAAAAACAAAATCATGCCGCGTACCCTGGACGTCGACCTGCTGCGTACCTTCCACGCCGTCGCGAAACTCGGCCGCTTCAAGGATGCGGCCGCCCACGTGAATCGCAGCCCGTCGTCGGTCACGGCGCAGATTCAGAAGCTCGAGGAAATGGTCGCGCAGCGCCTGTTTACGCGAAACAACCAGGCTGTCGAACTCACGCAGTACGGCCACAAGCTGCTGAGCGACACCACCGAGTTTCTGCTGAGCCACGACCGGCTCGTCGAATCGCTGTCACCACAGATGCTGACCGGCAAGTTGCGGCTCGGCATCCCCGATTCGTACGCCGCGCACTTCATGGCGGAATTCCTGCCGCGCTTCGCCGCCGACCGGCCGCTGCTCGAGCTGACGGTCGAAGCGCGCTCCAGCGAAGAGCTGCAGTCGCTGTTCTCCCGCGGCCAGCTGGACATCACGATCGCCGTGGTGCAGAAAGTGCCGCCGCACGGCGAGCTGCTCAGCAAGACGCATCCGGTGTGGGTCGCCGCGCGCACCTTCAAGTTCAATCCCGATGCGCCGCTGCCGATCGCCGTGCAACTGCAGGGCTGCCCTTACCGCGACACCGCACTGAACGCGCTGAAGAAGGCGAAGATCGCGCACCGGATGCTGCTCGAGAGCGCCAGTTCGCCGGCGGTCGAAGCGTGTATCGCCAACGGCCTCGCGGTCGGCCTGATCGAACACGATCGCGTGTCCGGCAACCTGACGAGCCACGTCGCCGGGATCGTGCTGCCCGACCTCCCGCCGCACCTGATCACCATCCTGACGGACGACAGCAATCGCGCCGCGCTGCATCTGCGCGACGTACTGAAAAGCACGTTCAGGATCGGATAGAGAAGACAAGGCCGGGAACCGGCCTTGCATGAGAAGGCAAGAAAGGAAGCGCCGCCGGCCCGTTGCAGGCCGGCGGCTTTCCGGCGTCAACCGCCGAGGTACGCCTGCTTGATCCGGTCGTTCGCGAGCAGGTTCGCGCCCGTGTCCGCCAGCACCACGCGCCCCGTTTCGAGCACGTAGCCGCGATCGGCCACGCCCAGCGCCTTGTTCGCGTTCTGCTCGACGAGGAACACCGTGACGCCTTCCTCGCGGATCGTGCGGATGATGTCGAAGATCTGCGCGATCACGAGCGGCGCGAGGCCGAGCGTCGGTTCGTCGAGCAGCAGCAGGCGCGGCTTGCTCATCAGCGCGCGGCCGATCGCCAGCATCTGCTGTTCGCCGCCCGACATCGTGCCGGCCCGCTGCGTCGCCCGTTCCTTCAGGCGCGGAAACAGCTTGAACACGTGCTCGATGCCGTCGTCGATCTCGTGACGGCTCGCGAAGAAGCCGCCCATCTTCAGGTTCTCGAGCACCGTCAGGCTCGGGAACACGCGTCGCCCTTCCGGCGAGATCGCCATCCCCTGCCGCATGATCTGGTGCGTCGACATCCCGGTGATGTCCTTGCCCTCGAACAGCACGCGGCCCGACGAGGCGCGCGGCGTGCCGCACACGGTCATCATCAGCGTCGTCTTGCCGGCGCCGTTGCTGCCGATCAGCGTGACGATCTCGCCCTTGTTCACCTCGATCGACACGCCCGCGAGCGCCTCGACCGCGCCGTAGTGCGTATGGACCTGTTCCAGCTTCAGCATCACTCTTCCCCCAGATACGCCTTGATCACGCGCGGGTCGTTACGGACCGCTTCCGGCGTGCCGATCACGATCGGCCGGCCGTGCTCCATCACGAGGATGCGGTCGGACACGCCCATCACGAGGCTCATGTCGTGTTCGATCAGCAGCACCGATACGCCGAACTCGCGGCGCAGCTTGTCGATCAGGTGCTGCAGCTCGATCTTCTCCTGCGGGTTGAGGCCGGCCGCCGGCTCGTCGAGCATCAAGAGGCGCGGCTCGGTGATCATGCAGCGCGCGATCTCCAGGCGCCGCTGGTGCCCGTACGACAGCGTGCCTGCCGGCCGGTTGGCGACCGACGTCAGCCCCATCCGGTCGAGCCACACCGCCGCGCGCTCGAGCGCTTCCTTCTCGGCGCGGCGATACGCAGGCGTCGAGAACAGACCCGGCAGCAGCCCCGCCTTCACCTTGCGGTGCTGCGCGACGAGCAGGTTCTCGACGACGGTCAGCGACTTGAACAGGCGGATGTTCTGGAACGTCCGCACGAGGCCCTTCAACGCGATCTTGTGGCTCGGCAGCCCGCCAATCGCGTGGCCGTCGAGCACGACGTCGCCGCCGGTCGGCTTGTAGAAGCCGCCGACGCAGTTGAACACCGTGGTCTTGCCCGCGCCGTTCGGCCCGATGATCGCGAACACCTCATCGCGGCGCACGTCGAAATCGATGCCGTCCACCGCGAGCAACCCGCCGAAGCGCATCTGCAGCCCGGCGACCTTCAACAGTTCTGCATTCGCGCTCATTGCGGCAGCTCCACATGGGGACGGCTCGCGGGCAGCAGGCCCTGCGGACGCCACATCATCATCAACACCATCACGAGACCGAAGATCAGCATCCGGTACTCGGCGAAGCCGCGCGCAACTTCCGGCAGCACGGTCAGCAGGATCGCCGCGAGAATCACGCCGAGCTGCGAGCCCATCCCGCCGAGCACGACGATCGCGAGGATCAGCGCCGATTCGATGAAGGTGAACGATTCAGGATTCACGAGGCCCTGGCGCGCCGCGAAGAACGCGCCGCCGATGCCCGCGAACGCCGCGCCGAGCGTGAACGCCGACAGCTTGATGCGCGTCGGGTTCAGCCCCAGCGAACGGCACGCGATCTCGTCGTCGCGCAGCGCTTCCCACGCACGGCCCATCGGCATGCGGATCAGGCGGCTCGTGACGAACAGCGTGAAGCCGACCAGCACGAGCGCGAGCAGGTACAGGAAGATCACCACGTGGTCGCCGCTGTATTCCAGCCCGATCAGTTCATGGAACGTCTTCGCGCCTTCGACGCTTGCGCTGCGCACCATCTCGTAGCCGAACACGGTCGGCTTCGGGATGCCCGAGATGCCGTCCGGTCCGCCCGTGAGGCTCGTCAGGTTGTTGGCGAGCAGGCGGATGATTTCGCCGAAGCCGAGCGTGACGATCGCGAGATAGTCACCGCGCAGCCGCAGCACCGGGAAGCCGAGCAGGAAGCCGAACGTCGCGGCCGCGATCGCGGCAAGCGGCAGGCACTCCCAGAACGACAGCCCGAAGTACTGGTTCAGCATCGCGTACGTATAGCCGCCGACCGCGTAGAACCCGACATAGCCGAGATCCAGCAGCCCCGCGAAACCGACCACGATGTTCAGCCCGAGGCCGAGGATCACGTAGATCAGCGCGAGCGTCGCGACGTCCACCGCGCCGCGCGAGCCGAAGAACGGCCACACGAGCCCGACCGCGAGCAGCACCCAGACGATCACGCGCTGCTGCTGCGCGCCCATCGCGGGCATCGCCGGCAGCTTCACCGCCGATTTCGCGCGCACGAGCCACGGCTTGAACAGCTGGAACAGGAACACGGCCGCGACCGCGATCCACACCGGCCGCCAGTGCGGCGTGAGCACCACCTGGTAACCCTCGAGCTTCAGCTGCAGCCCGAGCACCGGAATCGTGAGGATCGCCGTCAGGAACGCGGCGGCCACGGCATTTTTCAGCGACTGGCCGACCGACGCGTCGGCGGCCGGGCGGCGAACGGAAATGACTTGACTCATCTGCGTCTCCCTCAAACCTTTTCGATGTCCGACTTGCCGAGCAGGCCGGTCGGGCGGAAGAGCAGGATCAGCACGAGCAGGCCGAACGCGACGACGTCCTTGTACTCGGCCGGCATGTAGCCCGCTGCGAAGGTTTCCGCGAGGCCGAGCAGCACGCCGCCGAGCATCGCGCCCGGGATGCTGCCGATCCCGCCGAGCACCGCGGCGGTAAACGCCTTGATGCCCGCGACGAAGCCGATATACGGGTTCAGCTTGCCGATCGTCAGCCCGATCAGCACGCCGCCGACGGCCGCCAGCATCGCGCCGAGCACGAACGTGAACGAGATCACGCGGTTCGTGTCGATGCCGAGCAGGTTCGCCATCTTCATGTCCTCGGCGCACGCGCGGCACGCACGGCCCATCCGCGAATGCGAGATGAACAGCGTGAGCGCGATCATCAGCACGACCGTCACGCAGACGATCATCAGGCGCGAATACGGAATGGTTACGTCGAAATCGCCGCCGAGATGGATGTCGAACGCGCCGGAGATCAGCACCGGCACGGACACGTCGCGCGCGCCCTGGCCGATCTGCACGTAGTTCTGCAGGAAGATCGACATGCCGATCGCGGAGATCAGCGGCACGAGGCGCGGGCCGCCGCGCAGCGGCCGGTACGCGACGCGCTCGACCGCGAAGCCGTACAGCCCGGTGACGATCACCGACACGATCAGTGCGGCGCCAAGCACGAGCGGCAGCGGATAGCCGGCGGAGATGCCGATTGCGGTAAGGGTAACGAGGCCCACGTACGCGCCGATCATGTAGATCTCGCCGTGGGCGAAGTTGATCATGCCGATGATGCCGTAGACCATCGAATAGCCGATGGCGATCAACGCATAGATCGCACCCAGCGTCAGGCCGTTGACCAGCTGCTGGGCGAATTGAGGAAAGAAGTCAGTCATGTGCGGGAAGCTCCCGTTGGCGCCATGTCGCCTGCCGTCGCCGGATCACGGCGTGGCCGCGCGCAACGCACGGTGTCGTCTCGGGCCGCCCTGTGGCCGCGCAATGGGCAGATGCGCGGACAATACGCAGCCGCCCCGTCCGGGTCTCGGACAGGGCGGGATGCGCGGGCGGGTACTCCGTATTACTTGGCGGCGGTCTTCGTCGCGTCCTTGTGCCACGTGTACACGACGAACTTGAACGCCTTCAGGTCGCCCTGGGCGTCATACGCGACCTTGCCGATCGGCGTGTCGAACGTCGTCTTGTGCATGTACGCGGCGACCTTGGTCGGATCGGTCGACTTCGCACCTGCGATCGCGTCGGCGATGATCTTCACCGCTGCGTACGCGGGCATCTGGAACGGGCCGTTCGGATCGCGCTTCTTGTCCGCGAAGGCCTTCACGAGGCCCGCGTTGGCCGGATCGGCCGAGAAGTCGGCCGGCAGCGTGACGAGCATGCCTTCCGAAGCCGGGCCGGCAATCGCCGTCACGTCCTTGTTGCCCACGCCTTCAGGCCCCATGAACGTTGCCTTCACGCCCTGCTCGCGCGCCTGGCGCAGCAGCAGGCCCATTTCCGGGTGGTAGCCACCGAAGTAGACGAAGTCGACACCTTGCGACTTCAGCTTCGTGATGATCGCCGAGTAGTCCGAATCGCCGGCATTGATGCCTTCGAACAGCACGACCGGAATCTTCGCGGCTTCGAGGTCCTTCTTCACCGACGACGCGATGCCCTGGCCGTACGACTGCTTGTCGTGCAGCACGGCGACCTTCTTCGGCTTCACGTTGTTGATGATGAAGTGCGCGGCGGCCGGGCCTTGCTGGTCGTCACGGCCGATCGTGCGGAAGATGAAGTGGCGCTTCTTGCCTTCCGTCAGCTGCGGCGCGGTGGCCGACGGCGTGACCATCACGATGCCTTCGTTCTCGTAGATGTCGGAGGCGGGGATCGTCGAACCCGAGCACACGTGGCCGATCACGTACTTGATCTTCTGGCTGACGATCTTGTTGGCGACGGCGACGGCCTGCTTCGGTTCGCATGCGTCGTCCATCATCACGACTTCAAACTTGTTGCCGCCCGCACCGCCTGCAGCGTTGACCTGCTCGATCGCGGTCAGCGCGCCGGCCTTCACCATGTCGCCGTATTGGGCGACCGAACCGCTCATCGGACCAGCGATGGCGATCTTCACGGTTTCCGCTTGCGCGGCGGCGGCGCCGGCGGCGAACAGCACGGCGGCGACGGAAATGGACGTAAGACGGGACAGCGTCATCAGGAGCTCCTCGATGTTGTTAGTCATACGGGCAAAGGCGGCATGACTTGCGCAATCGAACAGCACCCGGGGCGAGGACATGGGACACGCCCGAGACACATAGAAGACGGAACTCCAGCGGAATGTTGCGTAGCGGGGCCCGGCTCTTGCAGTCCCCGAAGGGGACGTCTGGTTCGGAAAGACATCGTGATGCGTCTTGCATTGCGCAAGCGTTTCGCCTGCCCCGCTTGCCAAATCGCTTGTTCGGAGGGATGGTCCGACAGCCGTTGGCAAGGCAGTCGAAATTATATGGGCGTTTTTAAATCGTCTGTCAAAAATGCCGGTCGACCGAGGGAAAACACGGAGGGTTTTGTGGGGTGGTGGTGGCGATTGGGGCGCAACCACGTGGGGGCGAGAACGTTTGCCTGGGGTGCAATTGGGTTGCTATTGGGTGCGTCGGATCGGGCGGTTGCCTTGCTGCGCCTGGCTTTCGGCGATCGTTGAATCTGTGCGGTGCGTTTTCGGGCTGCCAAGGGTCTGATCGTCATGAATCAATCGACTGATGATTGGTTTGGTGGGCACCAACTCGGGGCGTTCGGTCGAGGCGGCAAATCCTTCTGTTTACATACAAAACTAAACATCTGGAAGCTGATTGTTATTTTTATGAAATAATACGAATTCGCTTCTGCAATCCAGCCAGCCTTCCTGTGAGTCGCGAACACCGCGCTTCGCAGTCGCTTCAGGGCCGCTTCGACGCCCTCCCGTCGTCCAGCCGCCAGCCAGTGATCTGCCGTTTTTTTCTCATCGCATATCACCTGCTTCGGAACGCTGATGAATCACCCTTTCTGCTTTTCTTTCGCCGCCGCGATCGCGTGTGCGCTTTCTGTTTCCACCGCCGATGCTTCGGGGCGCGATTCGCTGACCGATCGGTCGGCGGGTGCCAATGTGTTTCGTTCGGAGCGGCGGGCTGCTGCTCGGGATGAGGGGCGTTCGGTGCGTATGAGTCGCCGCCAGGTAAAGTACGCGGCGCCCATGGAGCGCACGCCGTTCGATACGCCGGATACGCGGCCGTTGCGGGTGACGGGCAATGCGCTTGTGGCACCGCAGCCTTCGGCTAAGCACGAGCCCGATTTTGTATTGCCATCGAACCGCGTTGCGCTTGGCGCGGGTGGAAGCGATAGTTTTGGTCGCGCGGTGCCTGGCTATGAACAGCGCGCGGAGAACTGGAATGAGTATCTGCGGGCGAACGGCTCTCGGTCTGCTAGTAGCGGGGGGTCGTATGCGCCGCAGCGGCCGTATGATGCTCCGCGCGGTCCGCATGGTGCGCCGAATCCGTTCGACCCTTCAGTGCCGCAACCGGAAACGCGGACGTTCTATGACAACGGCGCGGGGACGAAGTGCACTGCGACGGGTGGTGCGGGGACGTCGCGGTCATCTTGCAATATCGGGTGGTGATGATTGGGGATAGTCGGCAGCGGCTGCTCTACTCGGCACGCTGCGCGACTTCGCGCAATGCACCCGCATCCTGCGGAATTTAACCATCCCGAATGGGGGGGGTACTACCCTTCTCGAAACAGATCGAGATAATCACTCCGAGCGATGGTGTATTTTTTCCAAAATTAAACGACAAAGCCACACCCCGGTTGCCGCGATTATTTACCACATGCGAAATATAGGTTGAATTTTTCTGCAACACGACAACCTTCCAGGTTTCGCTCGGAGTCCTCCACTTTAATTTCACCTTCCGGAAAAATATCAAGCACCCACAAATCAAGCGCACCGAAAAAGAATGGCGCCCGTAACGGAAGCCGTACGACCGCATCGCGCTCATACGTGGCCTGGAATTCCAATGATCGACCGCGCTCTTATTTTCCAAGCGCTTCGATCACGCAATTCACTTTGACGATTTCGCCACGAAATAGGCGAGCGTGTTGTTAGTTAGATAATTCCCATTAGAACCATCGAACTTCGCTGCAGCATCCGGCCCCGCGAAGAATCGAGTTTCCGGCTTCTCTCTAACAGCGCCAGTCTCGCGGTCGATCAAGTATGTCTTTACTGCGAATTTCTTGAATACTTTCCATACCGTCCTAAAAAACTCGTCCGTTGCCTCATCTGTTTCGGGGTCATAGGACGCCGCTAAGCGACCATCCCGCAGGCTACCTGGTGCATATTTAGCATCATTCGACCGTAGAAACTGAATTGCCCCCGGTCCCTCCATAGACCCAATATAGCCCGATCCGCCCGGATGAGAAGCGACAAATTCACGCGTATAGCGCTCCACCGTGCAAATCGCCTCATCGAGAATCACGACATCGGAGAATGGCTGCCCGTGACACTCGGCCATGCTGTCATGCGCAGGAGGAATGGGTGAATTCCAAATGTACGAATCAATAAATTTGACATGAGGAATATGCTCTTTCAGCAAATCAGAAAACACTGCCTCATCAACACTTGTCATGAAGGTCTGCAACGTCGGCATCTTAGTAGTCAAAACTTCCGCCTTTCTTTCATCGGGTAGTGACAGTTCCGAGTGCCATCGTCGCCGTATTCATGTCTCCCGGTAGCAAGGTTGATCCCTTAACAACCGTGATGACAATCGCACTCGGATCCTGTTGAGTGATGCGATTAGCGTTCGCCCACTCCCGTTGAGACATCCCGTTCACTGGCCCCTTATCTACTGTCTGGACATAGACAAGATTGCCTTGAGAATCTCTGAACGTCATGTCTGTATAGGAACTGCCCTTTCGCCCACTTCCACTTAATGGTGGCAAATAGGTTTCTGGGCGCTCTCCTCCAGTGAGAGCGTCACGTCCACCTGTAACGTGTCGGTCAGCTGGATTATCAGCAAGATACTGATCTCTGACGCTATCCATATGGTTCTTAGTCGCTTGGTTACCTCGTCGGCACCATCCCCATGGATCAATCCATACCAGTGGCCTCTCGGCGTACGCATAAAGATTATGCCCGCCGCTCAGGCCAATCGGATCCGGATTAATAAAGCGTCCAATGTCCGGATCGTAGAACCGGAAAGTGTTGTAGTGCAGCCCGGTTTCGCGATCCAGATACTGCCCCTGGAAGCGCAAGTTTTGTGGCCGTGGCATGTGGGCAGATGTCGCGGCAGCCAATTGCACCTCGCCCCATTCCGGCACCGACTGTTGCGGAGCCCGCGCGATCCACTCCTCCTGCACCGCGTTGCCCCAAACCTCGTAACGAGCCTGCCAAATCAACTCGCCATCGGCATTAGTCAACTCCCCCGGCAACCCCGATACATCGTTGTGGAAATAGTAAACCGCATCCCATGCATTGGCGTCGTTAGCCGCCGCCTTACCATGATCGATCCGCGCCAGCGCGCACATAACAGATCAGATGCGTCTTGCGCATCTGCATCGCCACTCATGCTGATGTCGTCCACATCCCATTCTCGGATCTTGAAATCTGAAAGATCCGCAGTCGTTCAAAATTACTCTGAGTGGACGCCCGCAACCATCTATTGAAGCGTCACACCTAGTCTCAGCACCGCTGCGCAACGTGTCACGCGTGACTACCAACCGCCTCGTAACCAACGTGTGGCATGGCTATAAAACTGATCGCTGCCATTTATCCTTAAAATTGAGAAGCTCCTTCTTCTTGATTCTCCACTCTCCACCTTGACGCTTCAATGTGAAGCGGAATTGATTTTTCAGCCCTGCCGTTTGGCGAATAGTAAAAATTGCCACCTCACCTTCCATTTCAGCGCCCTCTTCTACGTCACTCTCTAGATCGTATGACGGTGGCGAAGCACAACCAAGGTCAATTAATCGCCCCTCGCTCTCCTTATCCGGAAACGCCCATCTATTAATAATCTCGATTAAATTACTACGCCCCTCCTTATCGACGCCCTCTGTATCTAGATGCTCTAGCAACGCACTCTGCTTTGCCCGGCAGAACCGAATCTCCCACTGATTCATTTCCGACATAAATGCCTTCAAGGCACTCCGAGCACGCTTTAGTTCTTCATCTACCATTCTGAGCTCTTAGTTGTTAGATATTGCACTCATGACCTCCCACCCACTCTACAGGACATCATAGGAGATCTGCATCGATCGTGCACCACCGTTACCGGAGATGAATTGCGTGCCCACGTCCACCGAGCCGCCCCTTGAACTGCGCTAAGAATCGCATCAAAGCATAGGGATTATAATTTCCATCCAATATGGCAACCCCATCTTTCATTGACGCTGAATCACTGATCCGAAATTCTCCGAAGTCGCTCGATGCATCCAATACCAGAACTGAACAGTATTCCATGACGGTGCACCGCCGTTAGGCAAAGGCTTATCCACCAACTAACTTTCATCCGCTAAACGAGACGCTACTTGCCCCCAAGGGATCGACCCAGGACAGCAGGTTGAGCGCGGATGCATACAAGCCGTATCGTCCGCTCGAAGAGATCGGAGCAGGATATTTCGATTTTTTATGGATTTTTCATCGATCAATTTTACCCAGCCCACCCCAAAATCACCACCACCCCAATCTAAAAATTACTTTTCAGAACATCTCCATCAAACGATTTATTCGAAGATATTTTCTTTCCCAGAATAAAATCAACATCGAGCTCACCCACCCCAATACCATTCTTCTTCGCTGCAAAAACGATGGTCAAAAATGGATATGAATAGTAGCCAGGGTTCTCCATTACATCACGAATCAAACCAGACTTAACCCCCACCACATTGACCACCCTAGGCAAATAAATATTCGCCACCTTTTCACATATCCATCGACACGTCGACTCAACCTCCGCCTCATTCCGCGGAAAGTCGACTGCGCCACCGACATTAGGAGAAAACGACTTTACCGTTTCCATGGATGTATTCATCGCAAGAACAAGACCCGTCGGTATTTTCGGCTTGTATGGCGGGTTACTGATTTTGTAAAAATCTTGCAAATCGGGAGAATCAGCGGAAGCAGAAAGAATATAACCATTAGCATTATTCAGAAATCTGAATCCGATTCGCCCACAGCCCACCCCTTTCCGGCCGACAACAATCTCGCCTTGCGACACTTTACAGTCGCCTTCACTAATATTTTCTTTGAAAGATTCCTGCAGCCTCTTTTCAAATATTCTCTTTAATTCCGCATTCATCTCTCACGTTCCAATATTTCGCTGAATGAAAATTTGCGTCGTGTCAGACACCACCGCGAGTAGTAGACTGCGCCCCTTGCATCGCTATCATTTGCCATCAGCATCACCAGTCGACTCGCGCGCGCGACATGTAGCCGTTGACTCCGACAAGTACGCCGATGTTTCTGTGCCCTGACGGTCCTGATATATCACCGCGCGAACCACATACCGCCTCATCGGAAATCCGTTTCGTCATAGGTGACGTCGAGCCTACGAATACGACAACCACAGGCATCCTAATTGAAGCGCCCAATCAACACTCTGAGTCGATCGCTCATCACGTGGCCCTTGGGCTGGCCAGTCATGGACTCGGGACAGCAGTGACGTTAGCAGTTACGATTTCATCGCTTCTTCTTAATATTTTTCTCTTTGAATCGAAGCGCAACCGCATCTGCTTTGTCATTGCATTCATTTATACCACCCACCCACCAATCCATTCCCTCCTTATCAACAATCGACTTCACCAATCTGGAATTCCATGGCACACCTTTTTTTACGTACCCTGAAAGATATAGATTTACACGCCTGACAAGCTGAGGATTAGAAAATATTGTCATATCCTCCAAATTTCTGCGAACCCCATGCTTCTCAGTAAATTTCTCACCCCCTTTGTAATAGATTCCCAACTCCTCATATGACGTCCCCTCGAACTCAATTTCCGAGAAATAAGATTGATCTGGTGTATAGAGTGGATCAGATGACAAAATAGGCCACTTGACCGCGCAAAAATATTTACCAAAATCAAAAGATGCCAATATCGGATTAAATAATCGGCTTTTCCTTGAAAAATTTATTGACTTCACGCTTGCCGACACGCCCTCAAAATCGACACTAAAATCATCAAAAACCTCAATCCATTTTGTTGCCCCAACAAAAATCACCCTAGACAACACGAACCCCCACTCCCCATTCATCTCGGAAGGAATTGCAACAACATCACCGGGCACCACCTTCAACAAAGCCATACCATTAACCTCCGCAGCGATTCAGTCCGATTTCTTTTGCTTTATCGTTATAGAATTTCACATGAGATAAACCACGCTCATCCGCTCTCAATTTATTGATAGGCTCAATGACATTGCCGGGGAATCCAGTTTTAGTTCTGAATTTTTCTCTATACGCTTGCTCATATCCTTTTGCTTGACTATATGTCAACGTTCCAGCAGGCCCTTCCAGAGAGCGAATTTCGGTCTGCCCGCGAACGGCTCGTCCGGTACCGACATGTTCGGAGAGGCGATCATCGAGTGATTGCCCGGTATGTCCAATGTAGTAGGGCTCGTTTGCTCCGGGCTCGTATAGGCCATACGTAGAGTACCCGGGCGCATCCAGCGGAGTTACCGCCCATCCCCAAGGGTCAATCCACGAGACAGGGTTGGGTGCATATTGATATAGATTGTTTCCACCGGCGATCCCGATGGGGTCCGGATTGATGAACCGTCCAACATCCGGATCGTAATACCGAAACGTGTTGTAGTGCAGCCCGGTTTCTCGGTCCAGATACTGTCCTTGGAAACGAATATTTTGTGGCCGCGGCACGTGAGCAAGCATCGGAGTCACATCATGTGCGTGCCTCCATGCCGGTGTCGGCTGGTTAGGAGCCCGCGCGATCCACTCCTCCTGCACCGCGTTGCCCCACACCTTGTATCGAGCCTGCCAAATCAACTCGCCATCGGCGTCGGTCAGTTCCTCCGGCAACCCCGACACATCGTTGTGGAAATAGTAGACCGCATCCCGTGCATTGGCGTCGTTAGCCGCCACCTTACCCTGGTCGATCCGCGCCAGCGGCACATAGCTGTTGGACTCATACAAGTACGTCAGCGCTTCCTCGCCCTGACGGTCGTGATACGTCTCCTGCACGAGCCGCATGCCGTCCCACAGGAAGTCGGTACTCGCATAACCCCCATTGAGCTTACGAATCCGCCGGCCGAACGCGTCGTATTCGAAGTGCGTCGTCCCGACACCAAGCCGGTCCTTCGTCACGACGGTCTTCAGCTGGTTCCAGTCGTCGTACTCAAGCGCCAGCTCTTTGGCCGGCCCGTGCCCACTCAACTTGCGAACAAGCCGCCCATAAACGTCATACTCGAAGCGCTTGTCCTCGAACATCTTGAGCCGGTTGTGCTCAACAAAGCCTCCCGGGTGGTCGCTCGACACCAGGTTCGCCGCCGCGTCCCAGCGAAACACTTCCGACGGCAATCCCGGCCCGGCCGCCTGTTCGATGCGACCAGTCGGGTCGTACCGATAGCTCGTCGCGCCATAGCGCAGATCCCGCTTCTGGATCACATCGCCCGCAGCGTCGTATTGCCATTGCTTCGCAAGCAACTCGTCCGTCGCCCTGCCTCGCTGCGCAACGTGCCGAGCACGACGGCCAACTGCGTCATACCCAAAGTGACTGGTCAGCTTGCCTTGCGTCCGCAGAACTTCCCGATGCAGATCATCGCGCTCTATGTCCGCAACTGCGGCACCGTCAACGCGAATCTGGTGCACGTGCCCCGAACCGTAATTCAGCCAGTCGATCGTGCGCTCGCCTGAGATCGTCGTGCTAACGCGATTACCAAGCTCATCATAGGTATGCGCAAGCCAGCCCGTGGGCGTGTATTCCTCAAGCACTTCACCGCGCGCGCCGTACTTCAGGCTGACCCGATTCTTCAACGACTGACCACGAGCCGCCAGCGTGTACAACTCGGCCGACGCGATTCGGCTCGCCTTGTCGTACAGATACTCACAACGCTCGTGCGTGGCTTGCTTCGCCGTCAGTCGCCCGATCGCATCGCGCTCATATCGCGTCTCGATCTTTCCATCCCGCACGATCGTGCCTTGGCCGCACACATCGTATTCGTATGTGCGCTTGTGACCGTCGAGCCCGATCTGCGCAGCCACGAGGTCGCGACGGTCATACTGGAAGTGATACGACTCGCGATTTTCGTTGGTCAAGCTCGCGAGCCGGAACGCATCGTCGTAGCCGAACCGCACGACACGATCAGCAGCATCAGTGCGAGACAACAACAATCCACGGGGATTGAGCTCATAACGCGTGCTGCGCTGATTCGCATCAACAACCTCAATGAGACGCCCAGCCACGTCGTAAAAGAACGCCTGACGAGCACCATCCGCCGTCCCGATCCCCGTGACCCGCCCCATGGCATCCGTTTCGTACACGGTCGACTGCCCGGCCGCATCAGTCACACGCGCAAGCGCCCCACGTGCGTCATACGCAAACCGCGTAACCTTGCCGGAACAATCGGTATACGACGTCAACTGCGCACGGCCATTCCACTCGAGGAACTTGTACCCACCCCGCGCATCGCGAATCGTATGCACCAGCCCGCGTTCGTCCCGGTGATACTCGGTCGCGAAACCCGCAGGATCGCGCGTCATCGTCAGGTTGCCGAGATCGTCGTAACGATAAATCCAGCGCGAATTAGCCGGATCGGTTTCCGCCACAGGCAGGTCGTAGTACCCGTTCCACTCGGTCCGCTCGACCTGGCCCAGCGCATCGATGCGCTGAGTCTGACGCCCTCGCTCGTCGTATTCGAAACGGGTCGTATGCCCGGCCGGATCGGTCGTACTGACCAACTGCCGCTTTGCGTTCCACTCCAACTGCCACACATGGCCTTCGGCATCCGTATGGCTCGTCGGCTGCTGATCCTCATTCCACGTCCAGCGCGTCACGCGACCGATCTGGTCGGTAATCGTCACCGAACGCTGCGCGAGATCCGCGTTGAACGTATACGCTTCGCCGTCGTTGGTCCAGTGGCGCACGACACGCGCGTCGCGGCCGACACCCTGCCACGCATAAAAGCACTGCAGGCCGCCACGCAGCGTGTGCTGGACCATCAGCCCATGCTCGTACGCAAAGCGTCGCCCGATATGACCGCTACGATCGGTAACGGCCACCAGTTCGCCGGCGTTGCTATACGCGTACCGCACCAGCGTGTCGGGTTGTTCACCATCAGCGCCACGTGTCAGTTCGATCGCGCCAATTCGTTGCGGATACAACTTGTCGTAGGACAGTGTCAGCAAGCGACCGGCGCTATCGTGCAACCGTACGGGCCGCACAACCTCATCGTGAGCTTCTCGCTCGACCTCGATCCAGTTCCCGTTGCGATCCTCGAGACGCCACAGCTTGAGCGCTTCACTCTCCGCATCGGTACGAGCAAGGCCGAAATCGCGATACACACCGTCGACCGTCTCGACCACATAGTGACCACCCTCGGTGCAGATCAGGTAAATGCCTTCCGGCACGCTGAAATGGCTTTCACCCGGCGACACAGCGGGGAACACGATATCGCGCCCCTGCTCGTCCCAGTAAGTGATCGACACCACCTCGCCATGCTCACGCGCGAGCCGCAACTCGACGCTGATCGGCACGCTCCATCCCGTCCCGAACAGGCTGTCTGCACGATCATCGAGGCTGCTGTAGAAACGCTGCCAAACGATCGGCAGCGCCCCGGGCAATACGAAGTCGGTATCGTCCGTGCCATCGAGAACCTTGCTGCCGGTAATGACGTTGACCGGATGCCCCGCCGAAGGCCGCGCCAGACTACCCAGCCAGGTTCCGAACGCACCCGCCGCAAAATTCACCGCAAGACACGGCACCTTGCTCTTCAGGAAGTCCCCCCAGCTCATCTTCCCGCGGCCGCACACCGCGAGCGCGATACCGAGCGCCGCCCCCAGCCACCCGAGCCGCGTGGCCGACTTCACGTCCCGCACCCGCTGCGTCCCGCCGCCGATGAAAACGTTGTCCGAGCCTTCGGCAATCGTCCCGTCACAGGTCGTCTTGTCGCCGACCCGCGCGGCCGGTTGATCGTTGATATAAACGCTGCCCGACCCGTCGGCAATCATCTGCGGCCCGGGATGATCGGTACACGCAACGGTATCGAGATCGCCCGGCTTCGCCGCCCGTGAAGCCGGCTTGTTGTTGACATAAACGTTCCCCGACCCGCTCGCGATCTTGCCTTTGATCTCGGGCGGCACGATCGAATTGGCCAGTGCCTTCGCGCCGTCGTCGATGGCTTCGTTCATGCCGCTCGCTTCCATCAGCGCGCCCGAGCCGACCGCCACGCCCACACCGATCGCAATCACGAGCGGCGTCGCCAACCCTGCCGTGCCGATCTCGAGCGCGGCGAGGCCGACGAATATCAGCCCCTCCATCGCCTCTGCCACCAACGCACCGACGATGGCCCCGCCGACCACCGACCCGACCGTGCCGACGAGCTCACCCATGAACGACGTGTGCTGGATCGGATCTTCGAAGCGAGCGGCCGCGAAGTTTTCCGCGCTCACGACGCGTCACCCGGCCCGAGCAGGGACGGCCGGGCCGCACGTGGCTGGAAACTGGCAAGCATGCGTTCGGCGATCGCCTGCTGCTCTTCGGTCAGCGGCGCCGCGCTGGTCAATGTCATCACGAGCACGCGGCCGGCGTCATCCGACGGAAACATCGTCTGCACCTGATGCCAGAGCCTGCCGTCCCGCTCGAGCGTGGAATCGATCTGAATGCCCGCCCGGGACCCCACCGTCACCGGCCGACGCGCCTTTTCGGTCAGCATCTTGGCATCGCGCGACGCCACTTCCCATTCGCGCGCGACGAACGCGTCGAGATTCTCCCCGTCGCGCAACCGCCCGCGGGCGATCACGAGATTGAGGCCGCCGGGGCCGGCATTCATCATCAGGATGTTGACCGTGCGGTCGAGCGCCGCGTCCGGCAGTTCGAAGGTGCCTTCGTGGATTGCGTAGTGCATGGCTGGTTTCGTTCGTATTATTTGTTGAGATCGATGCGCGTGCCGTTGACCATCACGCCGTCGTCGGTCATCAGGATCACGGAGCCCTTGTGCTCGAGGCGAATGCCTTCCGGCGCGAGCGAGATCGAGCTGTCCATCACCTTCAGCAGGATGCCGCGCTCGGCCATGTGAACCTGCGTGCCGCCGCCGCCATCCTTGGCCGGCGTCATCACCTCGACCGTGGTCGCGGTCGTGCTGCGTTTCTCGGCGATCGTCTCGGTCAGGTTGCCCTGCGGAATCTGCTTCTCTTCGCTGCCCGTCGCCACCAGCACGGTACGCATCGGCCCCAGCACCTTGTGCGTCTCGCTGTTCTCGACGACGGTGTTCATGTCCTTCTGCGCGTGCATGAAGAATTCCTGCATGCCGTTCGTATCGGTCATGCGGATCTCGTTCGAGCCCTGCCCCTTGTGCGTCTGGCTCTTGATCCCCATCGTCTGGCCCGCCGCACCGTGGTACGGGTTGCCTTGTTCGCCGTTGAACACGCGGCCGACGATCACCGGGTTGTCCGGATCACCCTGGTTGAACGCGACGAGTACTTCCTGCTTGATCCGCGGAATCGCGGCCGCTCCCCAGCCGTCGCCCGCCCACGGTTGCGACACGCGCACCCACATCGAATCGGAGCCGTCCTTCTTGCCGCGCCGGTCCCACGGGAAGTGCACCTTCACGGCGCTCCCGTTGGTGTAGATTTCCTCGCCCTTCGGGCCGACGACGATCGCCGACTGCGTGCCATGAATCACCGGCTTCGGCGTACCACGCGTCGCGCGATACGGCACCTTCTTCGGCAGCAGCGCGAAGCTGTTGCGGTACGGCAGCTTCGCGCTGTGCTGCGTGTAGTCGTTCACCGCCTCGTGACGCACGTGCAGGATCACGTATTCCTGGTTGTTCTCGAGCACCGGGTGATTCGCCACGGTGACGGCGCCCGCCGTGGTCATGCGCCACGCGTAGCCGCCGCCGGTATAGCGGTGGGCCTGCGCCTCCTCGGCCTCCATCGCGAAACGGGCGTAGCGGTTGCCGTCGTCGCCATGGTCGTACAGCGACTGATGCTCGAACCGCTCGGTCGCGTCGAGCCGCGCGTGCTTGAGGTTCTGCGGCCCGGCCTCCACCAGCATCAGCGGCGACGACGGATTCTGGTGGTTGAAGTCGCGGAACGTAACCTTGCCGACACCAAAGCGCCGGCCTTCGTGCAGCTGATCGATGCCGCTGTCCTCACTCGCCTCGGTGGCCGCGAACGGCACGGTAGCAAGCCCATCGATCGGGCGGAACAGCAGGTTCGAATCGCCGATCACCAGGATGTGCTTGTCCTTCTCGTAGCGGTGCGTCCAGACCAGCCCCTCCTGCTCCATCAACCGCGCGCAGAAGTTGAAGTAGCTCTCCTGGTACATCACGACGTACTCGAGCGGCTTCTGGTTCGTCCGGATATCGAACACGAAGTCGGAGAAGCCGTGCTCCTGGAAGATCTCGGTGAGGATGTCCTGCACGGTCTTGTTCTGGAAGATCCGGCAGTCGGTCGAGCGCGTCAGGAACCAGAACCACGGCACCGCCGTCAGGTGATACTGCGTGACGTTGCCGGGATTGCCAGCCCGGTCGAACGACGCCACGTAGCCGTCGAAGTAACGGTCGTTGTCGGCGGCGCCCGATGCGACGACGCGCTCGAGCGTCGACAGGCGTGCCTGCTGATCGAACCGGATCTTGACCTGCTGGCCGATCAGGTCCTCGGGGCGCAGGTCGTGGCGATGCGACAGCAGGTCGAGGTGGATCTCCGGCAACCGGTTCACGTGCTCGTCGACGACGGCGGCGCTGACCAGCAGCACGTCCGGGCCGAGCGGCGTATCGAGCGTCACGTAGCGGTTGAGCTGGGTCAGGCGCGCGGGGTTGGCGGCGCCGTTGATCGCCTCGGCGATCGCGCCGGGCGTCTTGTCCATCAGCGAGAAGCCGGTCTGCGCGAGCTGCATCGCGCGCTGGACGGTGTCGACGTGCCCGGCCAGGCCAGCAAGCGGCCCGAGGCTGCCGGCAACACTCGACGCGACCGGGCCGGCGAGGCCGCCGAGCGCACTCAACGAGCCGAATCCACTACCGCCCAACCCAGTGGGAATACCGCCGTTCGGAGCGAAACTCATTCTTGTTCCTTGCTTGTGATCTCAGGTTCCGTGGGCCGGCTGGCCGGCCCGAAGCCCCGATAATGTAGGACAAAACCCGACCGCGTGAAAGACGCCCGCAAACGTTTCCGTTCAGGCCCCCGATAATGCAGACACCGGCCGGCAACTGGCCGGCCGCGCGCGGCTGCGCACGCCAAAGCACCGCGCCAGCAGGCACGGACCACGACACAATCTGCATGAAACGTGTGACAGATCCGTACGGCGCGAGGCATCGCCTCCCGTCACGATGAAATAGTGGGAACCCTCGGGAAGGAAACGGGCGCAGGCAGGCGCTACGGCGCCGCTACGCTGTATCGATCATCGCGATCGATCGCAAGATTTCCGGCGCTTGCAAGCGCCTTTCACCCCGTCCAGGGAAACCGCCCCCGGTCACCGCGGCGACACCACGATCGCCGCCCGCCGGTTCTGCGCCCGCCCTACCGGCGTCTTGTTGTCGCCCACCGGATCGCTCTTCCCCTTCCCGACGATCGCGATGCGCTTCGTGTCCAGCCCGACGTCGACCAGTTCAATGGCAACGACCTCCGCCCGCCGCCTGGACAACTCGAGGTCATACTCGTCCACCCCTTCCTGGTCCGAGTATCCATAGACCCGTACCCCGTTAATTCCCGCGGACCTGAGCGTGCGACCGATCCTTTCGACGATCCGCCGTACATCGGGCTTGAGGTTGTAGCGATCGAAATCGAACAGGATCGGCCCGGTCGAGCCGAACTCGAAACCCTGCTGGGTTTCCTGGAAACCGGCCGACTTGAGCGCGGTGACCTGCGTCTGCGTCAATCCACGGTGAAGCGGCGGCGCCTTGCAGCCTCCCAGCAGCATGCACAAAAGCAGCGCGCTGCCGACGCACAAGCGCCCAATACCCACCGGAAACGTGTTGTTCATCATTGACCCCTTCGATTGCACCCGCGTCGCGAGCGCTCCTTCAACCCACTGCCGCGGCCTCGCCCGCAGCGTGAAACGATGAACCTCAGGCCGCCCCCGCGACCCCTTCCGCCAGTTGCCACGAGCCTGGCCGGGCGCGCTTGGCACGGTACATCGCGGCATCCGCCGCCCGCAGCAAGCCGCTCGCATCCGACGCGTGATCGGGATACAGCGCAACACCGGCACTCATCATGGTGGCCACCACGCGGCCGTCGGACAGCTCGATCGACGGCGCCATGCCGGACAAGATCTCGTCAGCAATACGACATACGCTACCCGCTTCGCGCACGGCCGGCAGCATCACAGCGAATTCATCGCCGCCCAGGCGCGCGACCAGGTCGGCCTCGCGCACCTGCGTGCGCAGCCGTGACGCGATGCCGATCAGCACCGCGTCGCCGGCGTCGTGGCCGAGACAGTCGTTGATTTCCTTGAAGCGGTCGCAATCCAGATACAGGATCGCGACCCGCTGCCCCGTCACCCCGGCTTCGCCGAGGGCGATCGCGAGGCGCGACTCGAACTGCACGCGGTTCGGCAGCCCCGTGAGCGCATCGTGGGTCGCCTTGTGTTCGAGCGATGCGTTCTCGTCGCGCAGCGTGTTCTGCCAGTCTTCGAATTCGTCGAGCAATGCATTGAAGTCGTCGCCGAGCTGGTTGAGCTCGGCAATCGCCGCGGGCTCGACCCGCTGCGCGAACGCACGTTCGCGCCGCACCGCGTGGGCGACGCCGGCCAGCGCGCGCAACGGCGAAACGATGTTGCGCAGCAGGCGCTTCGAGCTGACATACGCACCGATCACGCTGACGGCCAGGCAGCCGAGAATGCCGCCCACGCCGCCAAGCAGGAATCCGAAGAACTGATGGCCACGGCCGCGCACGACGACGTGGCCGACGATGATGCCGTCGTGCAC
Organism: Burkholderia lata; assembly: GCF_902499335.1. Classification (GTDB taxonomy): domain Bacteria; phylum Pseudomonadota; class Gammaproteobacteria; order Burkholderiales; family Burkholderiaceae; genus Burkholderia; species Burkholderia lata_B. Next base: position 419,458 of record NZ_CABVQK010000004.1, read on the forward strand.
CACCGGCGCGCTCACGGGCCCGGGCAGCGCGAGGTCGGCGACGACCCGCTCGAGCCGCGCGATCCCGCTGCCGGCGGGCAACTGCCACGTCGCGAACGGCTCGTCCTTGCTGTCCGTGACCACCACCTGCGCGACGTCCTCGTCGCTGGCGATCAGCCCGATCGCCTCGGCCGCTGCGACGCGGTCGCCGAATACGAGCGCCGCCTCGACCGTATAACCGAGCGAGCGGGCCAGCAGGTTCAGGTTGTTGTCGGCATACGCTCGCAATGCGATCACGGCCACGACGATCAACGACACGGCGGCCATCGCGACGGCGACGAACGCGAGGCGCAGGTGCGCGCGACGCAGCACGCTTTGCAGCGTCGGGCGCGACACGCGCGACAGGGAAACGGGCGGGGCGGGCCGTGTCATGGTGCCCCCGGCCGCCGCGCGAGATTGAGCACGTTCGGGTGCACGCGCACCCCGCTGCGTGCGACGGCGTCGAGATTGATGTCGAACGACACACGTTCGCCGTCGACGTTGAGACAGAACATGCCGCCCGAGGTGCAGGATGGATCGTGTTCCGAAATCGTCAGCACCGGATGGCCGGCCAACGCAGCTCTCACGCGCGCTCTCTCATCCGCGCTCAGGTTGCCGAGATAGACGATGTCGCAGGCGATGCCGAGCGCGGGATCGTCGAAGCGCACACGCTGCACGTCGAGCAGCGTCGAGCCGGCCTGCAGCGTGTCGGTCAGACCGCTTGCATAGTCGGGCCGGCCCGTGACGCACAGATGCAGGCGCACGGGTGTCGTCGGCCAGTGGGTGAAGCTGACGATGCCCAGCACGACCTGACGCACGGCCGTGTCGTGTGACACAACTGCGGAATCGGCGGGGGTGGGGCTCGCGGCGGCAACCATCTGCACCATGTCGACCGGATCGACAGCCTCGGCGGAAGCCCCGGCGAGCACGGCCTGTGCGGCCCCCAGAACGCAAACGATTGCGACCAGCGCATGGCGCAGCGGAGCGGTTCGACCGGGACGGCCGGGCGCCGTTCGCGCGGCGATTGCCGCCGCGCCCGCTGGCGTCGCTGCAGTCGCGAGACTGGCAGCCGACGCGCACACTTTCGCATCCATGATGGCAACATCCGCTGGCGTCGCTCCGGCGCTGCCTCCCGCCTCCCTCCATGCGCGTGCAGGCACCGAATTACGCGCATGATGGCTTCATCTTAGGTAAAAATTCGCATCACCAACCAGTGGGAAACACCCGCGAGAAACGGTGGAAAGTATGCGGAATAGGCATCAGGTGTGACGAGATGAGAGACTGCGTTTGCCGACGTCGATCCGGTCCCGACGGCAGCACATTGATCAGCGGATTGGACGCTTACCCGACTCAAAACTTCATATGTTCCTCGCCTGGCGCACGGCGGTACTTATCCGCAAACGCAGGCGATGCCGATCGTGCAAGTTTTCGTCGAACATGCCCCACGACGACAGCGCAGCAACGCATAGCACATCCGTCGCTCACGTAGAATTGCCGCAGACCACCGCAAGTCGATAACGAGAATGACACTCATTGAAAAAATCTTCGGAGCACGGCCGGCTTCGACGACTCCCCAAAAATCGGTTTATCTGGGATACGCCCAACCCGTACCGTTGCACACGGCACTCGAGACGATTTCGAACAGCGCCGATGTCGGGCTCATTTCGAAATGGATCGCGCACTACTCGGGCTATGTCCGGGAAGCCGCGCTAGCACGGGCCGTCGAACTCGGCGACGCAGCGCTGCTCGAACCCATCGCCGCGCGTGTCAACGACTGGGTGCCCGAAGTCCGGCGAGCTGCGACAAGTGCGCTGGTCGCGCTGCTGGCGATCGTACCCGCCGCGCACTTCGTTGCCGTGCTTCCCACGCTTCGCGCCCTTATGTCCGCCACGCGCGAAAACCACCAGCCGTGGCTACACGAATTCGAACAACGGCTCGTGCAGGCAGGTGGCCTCGCCGCGATCGTCGACGCCATGGACGGCAGCGACTTCCGGCTGAAGCGCACGGCCTGCCAGGTGGCGTTCGACCACCAGCTCCTGCCGGTCGCCGACATGGTGGAACGCGGCCTGACGTCCGGCGACATCGTGCTCGCCCGGCGCGCAGTCGAGATGCTCGATCGCGTACCGGCACTCCGGCGCGAACACTGCATCGATCTCGCCTCCCGCTCCCCGTTCGGGCCGGTTCGCTATGCCGTATTCGCGTTCGTTGCCGGTACCCGGGTCGATGCCGGCAACGAGCCGTTCCTTTGGCGGGCGATATTCGACTCTCAAGGAAGCCTGCGGTCCGCCGCGGCCCGACTGCTCGTCGAACATGGCTGCGACGTCGCCGGCAGATGCCGCGCAACGCTGGCAGCAGGCACGCTCTCCTCCGTGCAGATTCGTGCCGGCCTGTCGCTGCTTACTGAGCTTAGCGCGCCTGAAGCGGCCGCCGTGCTTGACGGCTATGGCAACGACGATCGCGCGCACATCCGCGCGCATGCGCTTGCCCTGCTCACCAGGACATCGCCGTCCGACAAGGACGACATCGCGGCACGCGCACTGTTCGACCCCGCGCGCCGGGTACGCAAGACCGGCGTGCGTCTGTGCGAACTGGGCGCATTCGTGACACTGGAACAGATCCGGACCATGCTCGACCGATACGGCGATCGCCATGCAGCGCTCGCGGTGTGCTCGCGGGACCAGTGGGACAGCCTCGTCTGCATCGCGCTGGCCACCGAACAGGACGCGCCTTCCGCCGCTCGCGAAGACGAACTTCGCACGATGCTCGCTCGATGGCTCGCAAATCCCGTCTCCATGTGGACGTCTCCCGGTATCCGTCACCGCGAAATCCTGACCGAGCCGCGCATCCGGTCCCGACTGACCGCAGTCTCGCACGCCGAGCTCGATGAACTACGCAGTCGCCTGGCTGCGCACGGCATCACGCTTTGACACCCGACTGTCGATAACCGTCACCCACGACCGGCGTGCGCACTCGCCCGACGCACGCCTGCACATCGATGCCGGCCGGACTATCTGCATTGCGCGCCATGGGATGCCGCGCTCGGCCCTCTTGGTCCCCCGCCCCACCGCGAGTATCCTTGCAGTTCGAACGATCTCCAACCTGGGTGCACGCTCCGCATCATGGCTGCGCGCACCGCTAACCGTCTTTCACCACCATCGATGGATTTCGACGTCATCGTTCTCGGCGCTGGCATCGTCGGCGTCTCCGCAGCACTCCACCTGCAGGATCGCGGGCGCAAGGTCGCCCTCGTCGATCGCGGCGCGCCCGGCGAAGGCACGAGCTTCGGTAACGCGGGGCTGATCGAGCGCTCATCGGTCGAGCCGTATCCGTTCCCGCGCAGCCCGTTCACGCTGATGCGCTATGCGCTGAACCGCTCGACCGATCTCTACTGGCACAGCGCATCGCTGCCCGCGTTCGCGCCATGGCTTGCACGTTTCTGGTGGGAATCGGCGCCGCTGCGTCACGCGGCCGCGTCGCGCGACATGCTGCCGCTGATCGAGCGCTGCATCGTCGAGCACGACGCGCTGATCGCGCGGGCCGGCGCCGGCGAGCTCATCCGCGCGAACGGCTGGCTGGAGGCGTTCCGCACGCCGGCCGCATTCGAGCGCGGCGTGGCCGAAGCCGGACTCTCCGCGCGCCGCCACGGGCTCGGCATCACGCCGCTCGATGCTGCCGCACTGAGCGCGCACGAACCGAGCCTCGCGCCCGGCTTCTGTGGCGCGCTGCACTGGCTCGATCCCAAAAGCGTCGTCGACCCGTCCGCGCTCGTCAAAGCGTATGCACACCTCTTCGTGCAAGGCGGCGGCACGCTGCTGACGGGCGATGCCGCGAGCCTCGACGCCCTGTCGCCGGGCTGGCAGGTCAGCACGCAGGACGGGATGGCCGCCGCGCCGGCCGTGGTCGTCGCGCTCGGCCCGTGGTCAGACACGGTGTTCGGCAAGTTCGGCTACAAGATCCCGCTGCGCGAGAAGCGCGGCTATCACATGCACTACGCGCCGTCCTCGCGCGGCGTGCCGTCGGCACCGATCGTCGATCGCGAATACGGTTACGTGATCGCACCGATGAAGCGCGGGCTGCGGCTGACGACCGGCGTCGAGATCGCGCGGCGCGGCGTGCCGCCGACCGGCGTGCAGCTCGAACGCGCGGAACGCGTCGCGCGCCCCGTGTTCGGTTTCGGCGAGCGGCTGGACCCGCAACCGTGGCTCGGCTTTCGGCCGTGCACGCCCGACATGCGCCCGGTGATCGGCCCCGCGCCCGCGCATCGCGGGCTGTGGTTCTCGTTCGGCCACAACCATCACGGGCTGACGCTCGGCCCCGTTACCGGCCGCCTGCTGGCCGAGATGATGACGGGCGAAGCGCCGTTCACCGATCCGGCGCCGTATCGCGCGGATCGCTTCTGACCCGGCAACGCGTCAACGCGCGCTCAGTCGAGCGCGCGGCCGAAGATGCGGATCACTTCGTCGAGATGCTCGGCCATCGCGCGGCGCGCGGCGTCCGGGTCGCGCGCACGGATCGCATCCAGGATCGCGCGGTGTTCGAGTTCCGACCGGTGCGGCATGTCGTTCGGCATGTACAGCGACTGCAGCCGCTGAAACATCAGGTCGTACTTGTGCGCGAGCAACTGCTTGATCATCAGCGCATACGCGGCGTTGTCGCTCGCTTCCGCGATGCGGATATGAAACAGCCGGTCGCCCGGATGCGTGAGCGAGCCGCTGCGATTGTCTTCCTGGTTGCGCAGGAACGCCTCGTGGATCCCTTCGATCTGCTCGTCCGAGCCGTGCTTCGCGGCCAGCGACGCCGCTTCCGGCTCGATCAGCCGGCGCGCCTGCAGCAGCGCGAACGGCGGGATTTCGGTATCGAGGTCGAGTGCGATGCCGAGTTCGGGATCGATCTCGATGATCGTGAACGGCGTGGCCTTCTCCGCAAGGTCGGGCGCGGGTTCGGGCGCGGCGGCCGGTTCGGGGTGGCGCACCTTCACGCCGTCGCCGACGCGCACGCTCACGAGCCCGCTCACTTCGAGCGCGATCAGCGCCTCGCGCACCGACGTGCGCGACACGCCGAACTGTTCGGCCAGTTCGCGCTCGGGCGGCAGGTAGCTGCCCGGCGGAAAATCGCCGGACTCGATCATCGCACTGAGCTTGTCGGCGATCTGCTGGTAGAGGCGGCGGTTCTGAATCGGCTGGATGGACATACGTTGAGGCAGGTGATCGGTTTCGTTCCGGACGGTCTGACGAATCGGACAGACCGTTCGCGCCTATTTTATATGCCGCGCTTCATCGCGCCCGGCACCGCATAGCATCGCGCGGCGGTACCGCCCCACAGCGCGTTGCGCTCGGCCGCCGACAGCCGCGATTCGGCCCAGCGTTCGATGATCGACGCGACTTCGTCATACGACGCGGCCAGCAGGCACACGGGCCAGTCCGACCCGAACATCAGCCGCTGCGGGCCGAACGCGTCGAGCGCCGCGTCGAGACACTGCTCGATATGCCGGACGTCCTTCCCGCGCAGGCCGCGCTTCCAGTCAGCCTCGGTCACGAGCCCCGACAGCTTGCATGCGACATGCGGCAGCGCGCCCAGCTCGCGCAACGCGGCGCGCCAGCGCGCGAGCGCGGTGTCGTCGCGCTCGAAATCGGCGAGTGCTGGCTTGCCAGCGTGATCGAGCACGAGCCAGTGCGCGTCGTGCCGCGTACAAAATACCCACACGTCCCGCAACTGGCGCTCGAACACGAGCACGTCGTACACATAGCCGTTCGCCTGCAGCCACGCGATGCCGCGGTTGAAGCCCGGCTCCGCGACGAACGCACCGGCATCGGCTTCGTCCTGCACCTGGTGACGGAAGCCGCGCAGCTTCGGGCTGCGCCATTCGGCAACACGATCGGCGAGCTCCGGCGCGGCGAGATCCTCCCAACCGACCACCGCCGCGATGTGCGCATCGTCGCGCGCGAGATCGAGCAGGAACGCCGTCTCGTCGCGCCCGGCGCGCGCCTGCACCGCGATCGACGCGCCGAGCGCCTGCGCATGCATCAGCGGCCACAGCGCGTCGGGCAGGTAGTCGCGCGCGAGCACCCCCATCCCGGGGCCGATCCACGGGTAATCGGCGGCGCGATAGCGCCAGAAGTGCTGATGGGAATCGATACGCACTGCGCCCATGATGCCCTCGTGTCCGGTCGCCGCGGCGGCGGCGACGCAACGTTCAGTCGTACAGCACCGCCGCGATCTTCGGATCGTCGATATTGGTCTTGTCGTACCAGTAGAAACCGGTATCGATGACCTTCGGCAGCTTCTCGCCCTTGATCGCCTTCACGGCTGCCTCGACCGTCTTGTAGCCGATCCCGATCGGGTTCTGCGTGATCGCGCCGGCCATCAGCCCGCTGCGGATCGCGTACTTCTGCTGCTTGCCGGAATCGTAACCGACGATCACGACCTTGCGCTTCATCTCGCGCACGCCGTTGACCACGCCGATCGCCGAGCCCTCGTTGGTGCCGAACAGCCCCTTGAGCTTCGGATACGCCTGCAGGATCGACTTCGTCACCTCGGTCGACTTCAGCTGGTCGCCTTCGCCGTACTGCACGGTCACGACCTGCACCTTCGGGTGCGCCGACTTCATCCGTTCGAGAAAACCGTCGCGGCGGTCGATGCCGGTGCGGCTCGTCTGGTCGTGCGCGACCACGGCCACCTCGCCTTCGTCGCCGATCAGCGCGGCGAGCTTGTCGGCTGCGAGCGACGCGGCGGCCTTGTTGTTGGTCGCGGCTGTCGTCACCGGGATGTCGCTGTCGACGCCCGAGTCGAACGCGATCACCGGAATCTTCTCGGCCTGCGCCTTCTTCAGCAGCGGCAGCGCGGCCTTGCTGTCGAGCGCCGCGAAGCCGAGCGCGGCCGGTTTCTTCGCGATCGCGGCCGACAGCATGTCGATCTGCTTGTCGACCATCGCCTCGGTTTCCGGACCCTCGAACGTCACTTTCACCTTGTAGTCCTTCGCGGCCTGCATCGCGCCCGATTTCACGGCCTGCCAGAACTGATGCTGGAAGCCCTTCGAGATCAGCGGGATGTAGGTTTCCTGCGCCTGCGCGCCGGCCGTGACGCCGACGGCGAACGTCAGCCCGACGATCGCGTTCAACACCTTGCTCCTGATCACTTCGCGTCTCCTTTTTTCGTATCGACTAAAACGACTGGAACGACTGGAACGCCGGCCGGAACCGGCGGTGAAGCACATGCCCGCGTGACTGCATGTATCAACGGCGCCGTCGGCGCAGGATATCGACATAGACGGCGAGGATGATGATCACGCCCGTCACGACCGTCTGCCATTCCTGCGCGACCGACATGATGCGCAGGCCGTTCGTCAGCACGCTCATGATGAACGCGCCGATGATCGTGCCGACGATGCTGCCCGCGCCGCCCGACAGCGACGTGCCGCCGATCACCACGGCCGCGATCGCATCGAGCTCGTAGCCCTGCCCGAGCGCGGGCTGCGCGGAATTCAGCCGCGACGCGATCAGCAGCCCGGCGATCCCGCACACCGCGCCGCTGAACGTGTAGACCGCGATCTTCCACGCATCGACATTCACGCCCGACAGCCGCAGCGCTTCCTCGTTGCTGCCGAGCGCGAACGTGTAGCGGCCGAAGATCGTGCGGTTCAGCACGACCGACGCGCCGATCGCGACGAGGAACAGGATCAGCACCGCGTTCGGAATCGGCAGCGCTGGAATCAGGTTGCCGATCAATGAATCCTGCGCGATCGACGTGAAGCCCGGCGTGTCGTTGAAGTAGATCGGCCGCGTGCCCGAGATCACGAGCGACAGCCCCTTGAGCAGCATCATCATGCCGAGCGTCGCGATGAACGGCGGCACCTTCATCTTCGCGATCACGAAACCCGATACGCTGCCCGACAGCGCACCGAAGAACAGCGCGGCCAGGATCCCGAGCGGCAGCGGCATCCCCCACTTCGTCAGCACGACGCCGGTCATCACCGCGCAGAACGTCATCAGCGTGCCGACCGACAGGTCGATGCCCGACGTGATGATCACGTACGTACAGGCGACGGCCAGCACGCCGTTCACCGCGGTGGCCTGCAGGATCGTGACGAGGTTGTCGACTTCGAGGAAGTTCGGCGACGCGATGCTGAAGAACACGATCAGCAGCACGAGGCTCGCGAACGCGAGCAGCTTCTGGCGCGCGGCCGGGTTGAAGAAGCGCGCTCGGAAGCCGGATGCGCCGGGCGGTGTGTCGCCGGTAGCGAGAGGTGGAACGGGATGCGTATCGTTGGACATGATCGTAGGGGCTGAATCAGGACAATACGGTCGACTCGCGCTGCGTCGCGAGCTGCATGATCTTTTCCTGCGTGGCGTCGGCCGCGCGCAATTCGCCGGTCACGCGCCCTTCGCACATCACGAGAATCCGGTGGCTCATGCGCAGCACCTCGGGCAGTTCCGACGAGATCATCACGATCGCCTTGCCGTCGGCGGCGAGCGCGTCGAGCAGCTTGTAGATCTCGATTTTCGCGCCGACGTCGATGCCGCGCGTCGGCTCGTCGAAGAACAGGATGTCGCAGTCGCGCAGCAGCCATTTCGCGATCACGATCTTCTGCTGGTTGCCGCCCGACAGGAGCCGCGCCGGCTGCGCCACCGACGGCGTGCGGATCGCGAGCTGCCGGACGTACGACTGCGCCGTGTCGCGCAGCGCACGCGCATCCAGAAACACGCCGCGGCGCACGAAGCGGCGCATGCTCGACAGCGCGATGTTGTTCTGTACGTCCATCCCGACCGCGAGCCCGAAGTGCTTGCGATCCTCGGACAGGTAGCCGATACCATGCTTCACCGCGTCGGCCGGCGTGCGGATCGTCACGGTCTTGCCGTGCACGCGAATCTTGCCCGCGTCGACCGGGTCCGCGCCGAACACCGCGCGCGCGACCTCGGTGCGGCCCGCACCCATCAACCCGGCGAAGCCGAGAATCTCGCCGCGCCGCAGCGTGAAGCCGACATCGCGAATCGCGCGGCCGCGCGACAGCCCGCGCACTTCGAGCGCGACGTCGTTCGAGGACGTATCGGGCGGCGTGCGGGATTCGGTGGCGAGCTGGCGGCCGACCATCATCGCGATGATCGCGTCCATCGACGTGTCCGCCATCGGCACGGTCGCGACGTACTTGCCGTCGCGCATCACGGTCACGCGATCGGCGATCTGGCGCAGCTCGTCCATCTTGTGCGAGATGTAGACGATGCCGACACCGTGCTTGCGCAAGTCGCCGATGATGCGGAACAGCTCGGCGATCTCCGCGTTGTTGAGCGCGGCGGTCGGCTCGTCCATGATCAGCACGCGCGAGTCGAACGACAGCGCCTTCGCGATCTCGACCATCTGCTGCTTCGCCACCGTAAGCCGGCCAACCGGCGTGCGCGGGTCGAGATCAAGGCGCATCCGCGCGAAGATCGCAGCCGCGTCGCGGTTGAGTGCCGCTTCGTCGACGAACACGCCGAAGCGGCCGCGCGGCTCGCGGCCGATGAAGATGTTCTGCGCAACGCTCAGGTGGTTCATCAGGTTCAGTTCCTGATGGATGATGCCGATCCCGAGCGCCTGCGCCGCGCGCGGATCGGCGATCTCCACCGCGCGGCCGTCCATCCGGATCTCGCCGTCGTCGCGCTGGTAGACGCCCGCCAGGATCTTCATCAGCGTCGACTTGCCGGCGCCGTTCTCGCCCATCAGCGCATGCACTTCGCCGGCACGCAGGTCGAAACGGCAGTCGTCGAGCGCCTGCACGCCCGGAAAGCGCTTGCCGATGCCGGTCAACGCAATCAGCGGCGGCGCGGTGTTCGGGTTCAGGTCGGGTTGCATGGATCGCTGCCCTCAGCTGATCGCACGGTCGAGATGCGTGTAGCCGCCGTCGACGAACAGCCACTGGCCCGTCGTGTGCGATGCGCGTTCCGACAGCAGGAACACGGCCGTATCGGCGATTTCGTCGGCCGTCGTGAAGCGCTTGCCGAGCGGCACCTTGCCCGCAATGCCGGCCAGCTTCGCATCGGGGTCGTCGAAGCCGGCGAGCCAGTTCCGGTACAGCGGCGTCATCACCTCGGCCGGAATCACCGCATTCACGCGCACGCCGTCGTCGCGCAACGCGACGGCCCATTCGCGCGTCAATGCGAGCTGCGCGCCCTTCGATGCGCAATAACCGCTCGTGTTGCCCTGCCCGGTCACGGCCGTCTTCGACGAGAGATTGACGATCGCGCCGCGCGTCGACTTCAGGTGCGGCACGCAGTAATGCGCCATCACGTAGTAGTGGATCAGGTTGCGCTCGAGCGATGCGACGAACGCGTCGCGCCCGGCATCGAGCCCGATGCTGTCGTTGACGCCCGCGTTGTTGACCAGGCCGTCGAGCCGGCCGAAGCGCGTGATCGTTTCCGCAACCGCATCGCGGCATTGCGCATCGTCCTGCAATTCGACCGAGATGCACGCGGCACGCGGCTGCTTCTGCACGAGTGCGCGCCAGAACGCATCGTCGGGCGCGTGGCGCGCGAACACCACCGGAATCGCGCCTTCTTCGGCAAGCCGCATCGAGATCGCGGCGCCGATGCCGGACGCGCCGCCGGTCACGATCACGACCTTGTGTTGCAGGTTCAAATCCACTTCACGTCTCCGTCGTTCATGTTGTCGGCACGCTCAACGCGTGTCAGCCGCGGAACCGGTATTGCTCCAGCGATTCGGGTTTCATCTCGATCGAGAAACCGGGCGCCGTCGGCGGCATGTACGCCGCGCCGCGCACGACGCACGGTTCGACGAAATGCTCGTGCAGGTGATCGACGTATTCGGTCACGCGCCCTTCCTTCGTGCCGGCAATGCAGATGTAGTCGATCATCGACAGATGCTGCACGTACTCGCACAGGCCGACGCCGCCCGCATGCGGGCACACGGGCAGCCCGTACTTCGCGGCCATCAGCATCACCGCGAGAATCTCGTTCACGCCGCCGAGCCGGCACGCATCGATCTGCACGACGTCGATCGCACCGCGTGCGATGAACTGCTTGAACAGCACGCGGTTCTGGCACATCTCGCCGGTCGCGACCTGCACGGGCGCGATCGCGTCGCGGATCTTGCGATGCCCTTCGACGTCGTCCGGGCTCGTCGGCTCCTCGATGAACCACGGCCGCGCGAACGCCAGCTCGCGCACCCAGTCGATCGCTTCGTCGACTTCCCACACCTGGTTCGCGTCGATCATCAGCTTGCGGTCCGGGCCGATCACTTCGCGCGCGATCGTCACGCGGCGAATGTCGTCTTCCAGGTTCGCGCCGACCTTCAGCTTCACGTACTCGAACCCGGCTTCGACGGCTTCGCGGCACAGGCGCCGCAGCTTGTCGTCGCTGTAGCCGAGCCAGCCGGCCGACGTCGTGTAGCACGGGTAGCCGTCGCGCTCGAGCAGCGCGATCCGCTCGGCCTTGGCCGGAGCCTGCCGGCGCAGCAGGTCGAGCGCTTCGTCCGGCGTCAGGCAGTCGGTCAGGTAGCGGAAGTCGATCGCGCGCACCAGCTCCTCGGGACTCATGTCGGCCACGAGCCGCCACAGCGGCTTGCGTTCGGTTTTCGCCCACAGATCCCACACCGCATTGACGACGGCGCCCGTCGCCAGGTGGATCGCCCCCTTGTCGGGGCCGATCCAGCGCAACTGGCTGTCCGACGTGACGTGCCGCCAGAAGCGGCCCATGTCCGCGCGGATCCAGTCAAGGTCGAGGCCGACGACGAGGTGACGCATCGCGTCGATCGCCGCGCAGCAGATCTCGTTGCCGCGCCCGATGGTGAACGTGAGCCCGTGACCTTCGAGCCCGTCGCGGTCGGTTTCGAGCACGACGTAGGCCGCCGAATAATCGGGGTCCGGGTTCATCGCATCGGAACCGTCGAGCTGGCGCGAGGTCGGGAAGCGCACGTCGAGGACGCGCATCGATCGAATGATAGGCATGGCGAATCGTCCGCGAAAGGAATTCAGGCCTGCACGGTGCGCTGGCGTTGCTCGCCGAGCCCGTCGATGCCGAGCGTGATCACCTGCCCGGCGCGCAGATAGACGGGCGGCTTCTGCCCGAGACCGACACCCGGCGGCGTGCCGGTCGAAATCACGTCGCCCGGCTGCAGGCTCATGAAGCGGCTCAGGTAGCTGATCAGGTGCGGCACGCGGAACACCATCGTCGCGGTCGTGCCATTCTGGTAGCGATGGCCGTCGACGTCGAGCCACAGCCGCAGCGCGTGCGGATCGGGCACTTCGTCGGCCGTCACGAGCCACGGGCCGAGCGGGCCGAACGTGTCGTTGCCCTTGCCCTTGTCCCACGTGCCGCCGCGTTCGAGCTGGAATTCGCGCTCCGACACGTCGTTCACGACGCAGTAGCCGGCGACGTGCGACAGCGCGTCGGCTTCCGCGATATAGCGGCCGCCCTGGCCGATCACCACGCCGAGTTCGACTTCCCAGTCGGTCTTCTCCGAGCCGCGCGGAATCTCGACGTCGTCGTTCGGCCCCGAGATCGCGCTCGTCCACTTGCCGAACACGACGGGCTCCTTCGGCACCTCCATCCCCGATTCGGCCGCGTGGTCGGAATAGTTGAGCCCGATGCAGATGAACTTGCCGACGCGGCCGACGCACGCGCCAAGCCGCGGCGTGCCTTCGACGAGCGGCAGCGACGACGGCGGAATGTCGCGCAGCCGTGCGAGCGAGGCTGGCTCCAGCGCGGCGCCGGCGATGTCGTCGATCACGCCGGACAGGTCGCGAATGTGGCCCTGCGCATCGAGCAGGCCCGGCTTTTCATGGTGTTTGTCGCCAAATCTCAGCAGTTTCATGTCGTGTCGTGCGGAAACGGAAAGTGAAGGAGAAAGTGTGGTCAGTTCGACCAACCGCCGTCGATCAGGTGGATCGCGCCGGTCGTGAACGACGCTTCGTCGGATGCGAGGTACAGCGCGAGCGCGGCCACTTCTTCCGCGCTGCCGATACGGCCGATCGGCTGGCGTGCCACGAACGCCTGGCGCACCTCGTCGGTCGACACGTGGCGCGTGCGCGCCTGGTCCGCGATGCGCTGCTCCAGCGACGGCGATTCGATCGTGCCCGGGCAGATCGCGTTGCAGCGGATGCCCCGCTCGACGAAATCGGCGGCCACCGCCTTGGTCAGGCCGATCACGGCCGCCTTGGTCGTGCCGTAGACGAAGCGGTTCGGCACGCCCTTCACGCTCGACGCGGCCGACGCCATATTGATGATCGACGCGCCGCCTGCCTCGAGCATCGCGGGCAGCAGCGCGCGGATCAGCCGGTACATCGACGTGACGTTCAGGTTCATCGAGAACGCCCATGCGTCGTCGTCGCAGTCGAGGATCGAGCCGTGATGCACGAAGCCCGCGCAGTTGAACAGCACGTCGAACGCGCGCTCGCTTGCGGCGAGCGCCGCGACGTCCTGCGCATCGGTCACGTCGAGCCGCCGCGTGGTCAGCCGGCCGCCCGCGCGTTCCGCGTCGGCCTCGAGCCGCGCGAGCGCGGCTTCGTTGATGTCGGTCGCCAGCACGTCGGCGCCCTCGCTCGCGAACCGCAGCGCGGTCGCGCGCCCGATACCCTGCCCGGCCGCCGTGACCAGCGCGCGCTTGCCCTGCAATCTCATGAGCAACTCTCCCGAAAAAGCCGGCCACCCGTCGGCCGATTGGCACAAAGGACTAAAGGTCCAACCAATCATAGGAAGTGAATTCGCTTTTGTCACGGAATCGGGATTCAGTATTTACCCGGGTGGGGAAATCGGGCGGTCGAGCAAGGATCTAGCGCTCGACGGCGCCCGAGAGCGTGTCCCGAGATCCGCGCACGCCCAATACCGGCGGGCCATCCAGCCGTTCATTCGCATACGTCCGGGCGCTACGCCGCACCAAACTGACAAAAAAGTCATGTTCACGTCAGGGTCTCAACGGGATGCGCGCGCCATCATGGCGTACCGGACTGCGCTTCCGGTCCATCGCCTCCCCGCCCGCGTTCGGTCCCTGCGGGCACCTCCGTCCCCCGGCGATGGGCTCCGTGACTGGGCGAGCAGACACGGCGCGCAGGCCGATTTCCCGCCCCGGACTTCGCGTCCGGGGCGTTTTTGTCTGTGGTTTCCAAGAAAATAAGCTTGGATTGTTTCTAAATCGGCAAAAGGTAATTTGAGCCAGACAGGATGTTTTTTCCGGTCACAGACGCTTACATTTAGCGCACCACTCATGGAAACCGCTACGGATTCGCCATCGGGTAGTGACATCCACTGCCACGGCCGAACCGCACGAGCTTTAGGAAACGGCAAAATGAAGGCCTCCAAATCCCTGCCTGCGCTCGATCCCGCCGACGTCCACGTCGAAATCCTCGAACGTTCCGATACGCTGCTCGTCGTCCGCTGGGTCGAACCCGGCCGCTGCCACTACGGTGAACAGCGCTGGCGCCGCCGCTTCGCGCAACGCACCGGCACCTGCGCGCTGTCGCGACAGGTGATCCACCGTGGCGACGAAGTCTTCCGCCCGGCCGAACGCCCGGCGCCCGCGAACGCGGCCGCGATGATCTCCGCCGCCGAAGTGCTCGCGCTGGCCGGCGGCAGGTAAATCCTGCCGGCCGCGCGTCACGGCACGCGGCACCCAACGCTGCACCGGCCTAGAAGCGCCGGTCTAATTCCCCCGCTTGTCTGCCACGCCTGCGCGCACTATCGTTACACCACTCAATGTAATGATTACGTGCCGCGGCCGCCCGGTCGCGCCGATGGAGGCAGACATGCATGCATGGAGCGCGCGCCACGTCCCGGCGCAGGGTGGCAAGGTCGCGGTCGTGACCGGCGCCAACAGCGGGCTCGGCTGGCAGCTCGCGGAAACGCTGGCCGCGAAAGGCGCGACGGTCGTGATGGGCTGCCGCGACGCCGCCCGTGCCGAGCAGGCGGCCGACGCGATCCGCAGGTTCCATCCCGATGCTCGCGTCGAAGTCGACGCGCTCGACCTCGCCGATCTCGCATCGATCGCACGCTTCGCGGCCGATGTGGCCGAGCGCCATGGCCGCGTCGATATCCTCTGCAACAACGCCGGCGTGATGTTCCTGCCGCTGCGCCATACGCACGACGGCTTCGAGATGCAGTTCGGCACCAACCATCTCGGCCACTTCGCGCTGACCGGCCACCTGCTGCCCGCGCTGCGCGCCGCGCGCCGTGCGCGTGTCGTGACGATGTCGAGCGGCTTCAACCGCGGCGGCCGGATCCGCGTCGACGACCTGCGCGCCGAGCACCGCTACAACCGTTATCTCGCTATTGCGACAGCAAGCTCGCGAATCTCGTATTCGCGATCGAGCTGCAGCGCCGATTCGAGCGCGCGGCATTCTCCGGGATCAGCGTGGCCGCGCACCCGGGCTACGCGGCGACCAATCTGCAGTTCGCAGGCCCGGCGATGGACAGTTCGCCGGCCCGTGCCGCGCTGATGCGCGCCGCGAACCGTTATCTCGCCCAGCCGGCCGACCAGGGCGCGCTGCCCGCGATTCTTGCAGCGACCGCACCCGATCTCGCCGGTGGCGCCTATCTCGGGCCGTCCGGCTGGTTCGAGTCGCGCGGGCTGCCGGCGCCCGCGAGCGTACCGCGCGCGGCAAGCGACGTGGCTTCGGCGGCCCTGCTGTGGGAAGCATCGGAAGCCGCGACGGGCGTGCGCTTCCTCAGCTCGGGCGCGCCGGCCGGACGCTCACCGGGCCGGCCGTTCGACACGGCGGCCGAGGTGCGCTGAACCGCGCTTCGCCCTCCGCAATATTCTTCATACTTGTTGCGCCAACCGAAAAGAAAGCCGGTTGAAAGCCTGATTCGACGCGCCACTGTTACCACCCAGGAAACAATTTATCGTCAAAATCAGCGTTTACCCTCAACCCTCCGATGACTAAGATTTGGTCAATCGCTTAAGACATGGTGTCGAGAGCGAACTCAATAAAACACCGGAGGTCATCATGAAATCGCTCGTTTCCGCAGTCGTTGCCGCTGCCGCCCTGTCCGCTTCGTTTGGCGCATTCGCTCAAAGCACCGTGACCCGCGCTCAAGTGCGCAACGAACTGGTTCAGCTCGAACAAGCCGGCTACAAGCCGGGCGTGTCGAGCCCGTACTACCCGAACGACATCCAGAGCGCCGAAGCGCGTGTTCATGGTGCCGACACCAGCGGCTACGGCGCGCAACCGGCTCCGGCCGTCCACTCGGGCGCCCCGGCTGCATCGTCGAACGCACGCGACTCGATCTTCTTCGGCCAGTAAGCCGATGCGCCCTCGGCGGGCGCCGCGCGTCGCGCGATGAAGCAGGAAAGTCCGAACGAGCCCCCTTGCGGGGCTCGTCCTTTTTTATGAAACGCATACCTCCGCCGCCCGGCAACGGGTGGCTTCGCCCGGGCGCCTGGCGTCCGGGCGCTTTTTCGCATGCGCGCCAAAATCGCTCGTCGGTTGAACGATCAATACTGCGCGTTCAGTTGGAAACCAAGCGTCAAGCGCACCGTGTCGAATCCCGACGGCTTATAGACCGGCGCGCCGACAAACAGGTCGTAGGCGTACATGCCGAAGCGTGTGCCGACACGCCCCTTGATCCCGATTGCCGCGCCCGCCAACTGCGTCCCGACCAGCGCAACGGGTTGCGGGCCCCACACGCGACCGTAGTCGAGACCTGCATAGACCGCGTGCCCGGTCTGCCTGATCGGCGCCTGCAACTCGTTACGCCAGTAGAAGCCGCGGGCGGCGGACAGCATCGTCTCGCCATCGAAGCCGCGCACCGTGTAGCGGCTACCGATCGACAGGTTATCGATGTAGTACAGCGTGTTGCCGGTATGTTGACCGTGAACGGTCGTCACGTAGCGGAACGGCCGCCGCGCAATCGCGAACGGCACCGACAGGTTCGCGTCGAGGACAGCCATCTTGTAGCGATACGTCGGGCCGCCGTCCAGCGCGAGAATGTCGTCCTGTGCGCCGAACGCGCCGAGACCCTGGCGGTAGGCGAGCGTGCCGTCGAACTGAGCGCCGCCGAAGTAGTGGCGATCGGTCAGGCCGATTTCGACGAACGTGTTGTTGCGGCGCTGCTGCGGGATCTCGGTGTCTTCGATGAAGCTTCGACCAAAACGACGCGACAGGCGGATTTGCATACCGAGTACGTCGTTCTGGCTGCGTGCGAGTACGCGGTGCAGCTTTACGTCGACCGTCTTCGAGTTGCCGCTTGCGACGAACGTCTGGTTCACGCCTGCGATCTGTTGATAGTAGGTGCTTGTGTAGGCGGAGAGCGTCGCCGTCCAGAAGCCCCACGGAATCGAATGGAAGCCGTTCCAGCCATGCGAGCCGAGGCCCTTGTCGCCGAGTTCGAGATCCTGGCTCACGCCGATGTTGAAGATGTCGTTGAGCCCCAGCGGGTTGTCGATGCCGAGCGACAGGTTGCCCTGCAGCCTGCCGGTCGCGCGCGTGCCCGAGTTGTCGACCGACGCGACCACCGTCCACGGCTTGCCGCGCTTCACGTCGAGCACGACATCGCTTTCGCCGGGCGTGTCGGCGGGAACGATCTGCATCGAGACGTCCTGGCTCGACACGCGTTTCATCTGTTCGAGGCCCTGTTCGAGATCACGCAGGCTCAGGAGGTCGCCGTCGCGGGTCGGGAAGGCGGTTTTCCACGTGCCGCGCAGTGTGTCGTCGGCGAAACGCACGCGACGGATCACGCCGGGGATCAGTACAAGCGTCAGCGTGCCGAATGACAGATCCTGTTCCGTCAGCAGCACACGCGTCGTGACGTAGCCGCGCGCCAGGATGATTTGCGACAGGCTTTTGACGAGCGTATCGACGCCTTGTTTTCCAATGCAGGCGCCGGTGTAGTGATCGAGCCAATCGCGTGCGAACGCGAAACGGTCCTGGGGGAGCGCCGATGCGGCTTGGGACTTCACTGGATCTGGTAGGGAATCAGGCACTTCCAGCACGAATCGGTCAATCAGGAAGCATGGCGTTTCTTCCGGCAACGTGGAATAAGTTTCGACGCGTGAAACTTCCAAACGTACCGTCGGCGCATCGACTGCCGCCTCGCGCTGCTGCGCGTCGCGTTGCTGTTGCAACTGCTGTTGTTGTTCCGCGTTGGCACGCGCGGCGGCTGCGGCATCGGCCGACGTCGGCGTATGCTGCTGTGCGCTCACAGCGAGTGAGGCCAGGGCCAGCGGCAGCGCCGCCACCCGAAGGAATGTTTTCACTTCGTATCCTCGTCGCCATCTTTCGTCTTGTAGCTGTCGTGTGCTTTTCTGTAACTGTTGCCGAAAGGCTTTAAATGCAGGAGATTTGAGCGCTCTGCGTATGTTCCGGTGACTATGACTATCATTCCTACGACAACACCGAAGAACATGTTTAACCCAGACAGAAAAAAATATGACCCAGCCGCAACGGCTATACCCGTTGCCAACAAGACAATGCGAAACCAGGGTGCAAAATTACCGTTATCTATAATCTTCATTTTCGATTCCGAACTGCTTCATTGAGTTTGGCGCCAACGTCATTAAACGTGCCAGTGCTCTTGATCCCGTTCCCGAGTTCAGTAAAGAAAATTCCAGCCAGAGGGTACTTGTTTGCAGCGCCTCCAAGCGTCACATCCACAACGCCGCCCACCACATAAGCCCCCAGATTGGGACGAGCCATCTGCGCAACAAAATCTGCGGCCCACCCCGCAACTGTCGATCCGAATGCAATGAATTCGAAAGCCGGTGCAAGCGGTGTTGGGAGCACGGCACCCGTGGCCGCCGTCGCACCGAGTCGTCCAGCATTTGACGAAACTGCTGACGCTGCGTCTGCTGTCGTGTTCCTCACGTATTTCGCATCCGACGGGTCGAACTTCGTCAACGGCCCGGTCAGATTGGAGCCTGAACTGCTTTTGCCAGCTTGGCCATAAACGATGTTCGGCACACCATTCAGTGCCGATCCGCAATTTTCCAGAATATAGCTTTGCAAATTCGAGTTCGGCTGCAGAACCATTCTGCACCTGGCGATTCGCTTGCGTATAAGATCGCCGGTTGCCTGATCGACCGAAATCCCTTTCTGTTCCGCATATTTGGCCGCGCTGCCCTTGATCCACTTTAACTACCGATTAAACCGATCCGTATGTAGCGTCCATCGCCTCTGTTGACTTCCCCGCACTACAGCATTGCAAGAAAATATGAGCGCCCGAAGGTGAAGGCAGCAGCAAGACCCACGCTCACTAACGCACCAATCGCACTAAGCGCAGTTGGTTCGTTGTAAGCGAACCATGCAAACAAAAGCGGAGCCATCATCATTGTTGATTTTAGCCAATATAGAAATTTCGCCCCAAACGAATCCTCCAAGCCTCTCCCAAAGAGAAGAAAGGTGACCAATAGAGCTGCGATGGAAATTATTATCGCACCAATTTCCAGCATCATTTCTTTGACCCGTTAAATTAATCTAAAGTATCCCCCTCCACCAAGGATTGGTGGATGGATCAAAAACAGATCCCACCAATCGAGATAATTCTGTCGCATTACCCAATGAAACACCTGCTTGCTTTCCGGCAGCAATCGTTCACGTCTTTGTCCAAACCGTCTGACCGGCCTTGTTCGCGCCGTATTGCGTCCACTCCGTCCCGTCTTGCGGCTTGTCGCCCGATGCAACGCGCACATTGCCCAGCAGTACACCTCCGTCGCTCATTACCAGATCCATTTGCGCCATTTACTCTTGAATCTGCTGCTCTGTATATTTCCCACCGCTCTCAGCTGTTAGCTTCTCCGCAAGAGTTTTGTCCTTTCGCTTTTTATTCCTCATGAAACCACCAATTGAACCGATCAATTTTCATTACGAATGGCCAGCGCTTTCAGGCACCTAGAAATACTTGCGGCATCGAAAGTCATTCCTATCGATCCATTCCTATCAGCAGACGGAGGCACCACAGATGCGAAAGCACCATCTTTGCAAAAAGATAGCTCATTCCCCCTCCTCGAAATTATCACCCATCCACGTTTTAGCAACGTATTTTCGTAGGAACACTGCAAATTCATGGTCCAAATATTCCGATCAATGCTTAGCATAAGATAGACTCTTTAAATAGTCGCTTTCTCATTATTATCATAATTAACAATACGTCTACCACCACCAACGACAGCATTCATATCGCTACGCATCATCGATAATCGGTCGAACAATTGCGTTTGTGCAGGTCCATACTGACACGAACGCACAAGAGACCCAACTGCAATAATAAAAATCAGCAGCACTGCAAATTGCAGCCACGTTTGATATTTCACCATTTTGAGCCTCCGACAGGTTTCGACACGGTAGTGCCGCCTGAAATTCCCGGCATACCGATTCCAAACTCAATAGATGTTCCCCCTCCGATCGAATGATTCATTCCTACACAAGCGCCACACATGCAGCCACCAAATGGAATTGACGCTCCGTTAAGGAAGTTATTTGTTTCGATCGTTGCGTTATCGCCTGGAAATAAAAGATATCCAAACACAATATTTCCAGACGGCACAAGAGGATTGGCCTTCCCTCCTCCAAGGTATATTTGGCCATCATGCAAATTCACCGAGGATCCGTAAGCTAGACTCATGCCAGAACCGTTTGCCGCTGAATAGTCCGGTGCCCGCAATCCCGGGCCTGCTGGCGTGCCGGAATTTTTTGATAGTGCAGTCTGTTCAGGCGACGAGGATCCATCCTTGTTTCCGAACATAAGTGGATTGTTAAAGTACTGATCCTTTGTAAGCAGGCTCCCCCCATTCTGGTTGATGTAAGCTACCGCCGTTGTATCCCCGCCCGGCCCCTTGCTCGCCGCAGCATCAACCAACCTATAACCGTTCACCAACAACATGTTCTGCGCCTGAGCCACCGTGATCGCCTGACCAGTCCTTTCCTCATAGAACTACTTCGCATTGTCCTTCGCCCACTTCAGCTCATCCGGGTGAAGCTGCCTATTAAACTGATCAGTGCATTCTCCGACGACAGAAATCCTCAGTTCCCGCATTGAATTCCATACTTACCGAAAAGGTTCTCCTTTCCAATCCGTTCACAACTTCTTTATTAGGCACACTAGAAATAGAAAACTTCATTCCGCTCTTACACATCACGTATACGCCATCGCCTTCGCCCGCAAACGTCCATCCCCTTTCTTTCAGAGACTCTTTGAGTGCGATTGATTTTTTATCGCTGAAAGTTGAAGCATCCACATCATAAACTGCAAGAGCCGCGCCCGATTTTGCGTTCTCATGCCGAGATAAAATTGTCGAATTCCCGAACAAATAACCCATATCCACAACCATAACACCCAACCTCTCTTTTGTGACGGAACCAGTTGGAGTCCGGGAAATTACCCAAAGCGCCAGCACTGCCCACAGGAGGAAAATAATAATTTTCTTTGCTGAGAATTTCTTCATGACCTTGCTCGATCATTTCCCAAATGGATTGGGAATCTCGCCAGAATAACCGGCCGCAGAATTTCCATTGACATTGGGAATCTTCGTAAAACCACCGAAGCCAACCCCGAACTCGAACGCAGTCGATCCACCGATGGCGTGATTGACGCCTACACACGCCCCAAAGGCGCATCCACTTCCGCCGACCGATTGACCAGCAAGAAATGCATCGGTCAGCTTCCCTTTGTCGACTGAGGACTGACCAACGTTATCTGTAATAACCCCTGCTGTAATTGCTCCACCTGCCGAACGAGAGGCAGCAATAGATGCGCCATAGTAAATGTTTCCATTATGTGCATTGATGGTCAATCCACCACCAATTCCCGCACTGTATTGAATGCTCACGTAGTCAACAGATCCCGGCCGCTGGACCGCCATTCCCGACGACCACGATTTCTGGTCCCTCTGCACATCAGTCATACTGTACTGGAACAAGCTGCCGCCCGGCGTTTGCTTCACCATGCCGCCGTAGCTAGCAGTCGCGAAGTACGTCCCGTTGTAATTCTTCAGTTGCGCCTGTTCGATCGTATAACCTGCACCTTCCTGCTCCAGTGCTGAATACTTTGCGTAATCAGCCGTGCCAGGTGCGTATCCCGCTGCACAGTGGACTAATGCGCATCCCGCCGCTTCCAGACGATGTTCTTTGTTGGTGTCGCCGTTGGCCAAATCATGTATGACTTTCTTTTCTTCGGGGTGAAGTTGGCGATTAAACCGATCAACGTTGTACCCCGAAAACGCCCCCGACTCACCGCCCACAACCCCACCAGCCCCCGTCGCGATGACGTTCGCCACGATATTGCCCAGCGCCTCATTCATATTGGCGTTGCCAGTCGGATCGCTTTTCTCGATCGCGCTACTCAGGTCGTTCAGCTTGCCTGCTGCGATCGACGCAATCGCTGCACCCGCAGCACCGCCGACTGCATTCCCACCCGCCAGCCCCGTCACCAGCGCTGCACCGGCGCCTTGCATCAGCGCGCGGTTCGCGCCGCCTTCCTTCCACGCGTCGACGCCGGCCTGATCGCCATTCTCCGTAGCCTCCTTCTTCATCTGGTCAGCAAAATCGCCGATCCGACGCGATACCGCCTCACCTGCCGCACTGGCCGCCGACATCATCTCCGCCTGCTTGCTCAGCAGGTTCTGCATGTCCGGCAGCCTGGCTACCGTGCCATTCGTATCGGTCGTATCGCGGTTCAGGCTCGCCACATCCTGCTTCTGGTTCGCCGAATCCGTAATCGTGACGGCCCCCGCGCTCACACCGCTCTTCGTCGTCGCGCTATCGCTGCCGCTCTCGTGCTGACCGAGCATGGGTGACGCGCCGCCCATGTTCTTGCCCGACCCACTGCCGTGCGTGCTGTAGTTCATCCCGCCGTCGCCCGTCGTCGCGCCCGCGCTGAACCCGCTCGACTTCGCGTCGTAGCTCGACTGGTTCTGAACATCCGAGAAAGACAACGAACCGGTCGTCAGCGAATTCTTCGACGCATCCGCATCGCTCGCGATCACCGCGCCCTTCAGGTCGGTGTTGCCCTTGACGTTGAGATTGAAGCCGCCGTCGCCCGCCTGAATCCCGGCCTGCTCGGCGACGCCCACATAGCTGCCCGTCGCGTTGCCCTTGCTCTGGCTAAAGTTCGCACTGGCGCCACCCTGACTGACACTGAAGCCGCCACCCGAACTCGACTGATGCGCCGCGCTCGACAACGTGTCCTGCACGCTTGCGATGTTCAGGTTCCCGCCCACGTCGGCATTCACCTGATTCCCGCTCACGTTCGAGCTGATGATGTTCGTATCGCCGCCCGAGATGATCGTGACCGTGTTCGCCGCATTCACGTGGCTGTTGTTCTGCGTGGCCAGATCGCTGTTGCCGTCGCCATTGGCCTTCGACATCGCCGCCGACACGCCAAAGCCGCCCGTGCCCACCGACACGCCCACACTCGCGCTCTTCGATTCGTTCGTGCTGCGCGTCGCATCGGTATCCGTCGTATTGACGATATTGACCTGGTTCTTCGCGGCCAGGATCACATCGTTCGCGTTCACGTCCGAACCGGCGATCGTCACATTGCCGCTCCCCGGCTGCCCGTTGCCGGTCGCGGCAAACGCCACAGTCCCGCCCGCGTTCACGCTCGAGCCGCGGTTCGTCACGCTGTCTTCGCTGAAGGCACTCTTGCTGTGACTGCTGCCGATACTGGCCTCCACCTTGAACTGCGGCGTCTCGCCCGCTCCCAATGCCTTGACCAGATCGCCGGCAGCCATGTTCGCGTCCCAAGCCGCACTCGCCGCAGCCATCCCGTGCAATGCCGCCGCGCGGCCATCCTGGCCCTGGCTCGCCGCACGCGACTGGCCGACCGCGTTCGACACCGCATCGATCACGGGCGCCTTCAACGCCAGCGTCAGCCCGCTCTTCGAAATTTCCTGCGTCTGCGCACGATGGCCGAAGTCCTGTGCCGCGTCGATCGTCACGTTCGCACCGGTGCCGCTGATGTTCTGTGCCGCAATCAGATCACTGCCCGTCACGTACAGATCGTTCCCGGCTGTGATTTTCAGGCTGCCGTTCAATGAGCCGATCATGCTGGCGTTGTTCAACACGTCGCTCGTCTGGCTGGTCGTCTTGAGCGAACTGCTGCCGACCGACACCGACAGCCCGCCGCCCGACATCAGCCCCGTTTCCTTCTTCTGGTAGTAGCTCGACGACGTCAAGGTATCCTGCGACGCCGTGATCGTCACGTTGCGCACCGCGCCGAGCGCAACATCGTTCGTGCCGACGACCGTGCTGCCCTGGACGATCAGATCCCGGCCGGCAGCGATCGTCACACCATCAGCCGACACCAGGCTGCCCTGATTCAGCGTCATCGTCTGGTCGATCCCGCTCGCAATCTTCGTTCCACTTAATATGCCGCTGCGGCTGTGCATTTCGTGCGCATTCAGTTCGTGCGTCTCGGTTGCCGCGCCGATGTTCACGTCGCCGGCTGCGGCCAGCGAGGCATTGCCCCTGTCCAGGCTGATCGCGCTGCCGATCACGTTCAGGTCCTTGCCGGCGACGATCGCCACGTTGTCGCCACCCGTCAGCGTCGTGCCCGTCAGCGCTTGATCCGACGAGTGGTAGGTTTCCGCATAGCTGCGGTTCCCTTCGTTGCCCGAGCTGTTGCTGTTCACGGTCGACGTCGCGCTCGCCGCGCCGAGCGTCACGGTGCCGCCGGCCACGATCGCGCCACCGCCGCCCAGTTCGATCTGCGCACCCTTCGCCGTCAGATCGCCACCGACCGCGATACCGGAAACACCCCCGACCTTGACCGAACTGCCCGTGCTTCGGTTGATGTCCGTATCCGACACGCCGTTCGCGCGCTCGACCACCTTGTGCTCGCCGGCCTGCTGCGCGCCGAGCATCCAGTCGCCACCTACCTGCATGCCCAGATCACCGCCGACATTCAAACTACCGGCGTTCTGCAGGAAGTTGCCACCGGTCACGATCGCCGCATTGCCCACTACGTCGATACTTGCCTTCGGCCCGAGCGTCGTCGATACCCGCGTTGCGCCATCGGCATTCGTCTGGTTTCGCGTCTGCGTCGAGGTATCGAGGATCAGGTCGCCGCCCGCCACCAGCGCCAGGCTGCCGGCCTTCACACTGGCCGACGTCAGATCGACCGTCCCGGTCGTCGCAAGCGTCATCTGGCCGCCGCTTTGCAGCGTGCCGAAGCGGTTGTCGATACTTTTTCCGTCGATTGACAGCTTGTTCGACGCGCTGATCGTGCCGCTGTTCGAGAACGACTGGACGTTCTTCAGATCGATGTTGCCGGCCGCGATCAACGGGCCACCGCTCATGTCCTGCTGGCTTGCCTGCGCCAGATAGACCACCGGCACCAGCACCGGCTGCCCATCGACGACTCGCGTCTCCATCAGCACCACGTCGCCCTGCAACTGCGCGACCTGATCGGCCGACAGCCCCATCCCAAGCGGTAGATCGAGCGATTTCGAAAGTTCCGCCCCGGACGACAGCAGTGCCTGATACATCGACTCGATGTCGGTGTACGGCCCCAGCATCGCCTTGCCGGTCAACGCCGTGATCTGGTTGCGCACCAGCCATTGCTCGTAGAAGCCGTCGCCCAGACGCTTCTCCGTCTGGTCCGGGTTCAGCCCGAGCTGCCGCAGGTAGTAGTCGCTCGACATGAACGAGCGCGTGTTCGTAAATGCCGGATTCGACTCAATCAGGTAGTTGGCATTCGGCGCGGGATTCGGATGGAACAGGCCGCCCTGCGGAATCGCCAGATTCTTCAGCACGTCGACCGCCGTCGCGCTGGCGATCACCCAGTCGATGCCGCCGCCGACTGCTCCGACGTCAACACCCGGCGGCAAGCCGATCGGCGGAATTTCGGCGTTCCCAGCCGGGTTGTCGACACCCACGCCCGTCCCGCTCAGCGTGCCATTCGCGACGAAACTCGATTCGTAGCTCGGCAGCGCGTACTCGCGCACGTCCGACGGCGCATTGCAGCCGGGCGCATCGCAGAACGAATAGCTCCAGATCCTGCCTTTGTAGGTGCGGTACCAGTACTGACCTGTGTACGTCACCTTGAGCTGGGGCGCGAGTTGCCCCTTCCAGCTATCCTGATCGAGCGTGCCGGGCATCGCGATGTCACCGGCCGCCGTGACGCGGCTCCAGTAGTTCTGGAGCGTGTCGACCGACGAGGCGTCCAGATTGCCGCCCACCACGATCTGCGCCGCCGGACTGATCTTCGAGATCAGGTTTGCAAGCGGCGTACCCGTGTAGGTCGTGTACAGATAGTCGCTGTTGTCCTTGCCGCCATGCGGCGGCTCGACATAGACACCGCCGATGTTCGCGGGGTCTTTTACGTTCGCTTCGCCAACCTGCCCGCTCAGACTGATACCCAAGCGCTCAAGCAGGGCCGAGTCGACCTGCGAGGTCCATACCGTCTGCATCTCGCGTCGCGTGTTCGTCACGAGACTGGCATGCAGCGCCATGTCACCATCCGACTGGATCAGCCCCGACTGATTCAGGATCCGCCCGGCCTTCGTGTATTGGCCTGCCGCATCCTTGCCACCGGCCAGCACCACGCGACCCAGGCCGTAGATCGCGGTCAGCGCCGGGGTATCGGTCGCGGTCGTATCATCGCGGTTCTCGATGTTCTGCGCGAGCAGTTCGAGCAGCCCGTCGCTGTCCGACGCGCCGATCAGCGCGGTCGGGCCGACATTCGCGAGCGTCGACTCCGCTGACAGCGATACGCTGCCGCCGACCAGGGTGCCGGTATTGATCAACGTGTTCGACTGCGTACGCAACAGACCACCGGCCGCAATCGCGCCGCTGTTGGCGATGTCGCCGGCGTCGATGCTCAGGTTGTTCACGCTCATCAGGCCGGCGGCATTGCTGAACGTGCCGGGTAACGTGAATGCCAGATTGCGG
Source organism: Burkholderia lata (assembly GCF_902499335.1). Classification (GTDB taxonomy): domain Bacteria; phylum Pseudomonadota; class Gammaproteobacteria; order Burkholderiales; family Burkholderiaceae; genus Burkholderia; species Burkholderia lata_B. Next base: position 446,282 of record NZ_CABVQK010000004.1, read on the forward strand.
CCCGCATTGAAGCGGTACATCGACGTGTTCGTAAAATCGCCTTGCAGCGTCAGCGCCAGATCGTTCGCCGCGCTGTACGCGCCACCGCCGGAGAGCGTACTCGCGTTCACCGATAAATTGCGCGTCGCGCCGATCCTGCCGCCTGCGTTGGACACCACACCGGTCGTTGTGATGCCGACATCGCCGTCGGCACCGGTAATCCGGCCGCCGTCGTTGTCCAGGCGATCCGCCCGAAGCTGTACGTTCGCGCCGCTCAATTGGCCGCCTTGCGTATTGATCACTGAACCTGCATCGAGCGTCACGCCGCCGCTGGCTGCAAGCGAGCCGCCCGTGTTGTTCAGTTCGCCGCCGATCCCGGCCGACACCGAACCGAGCGCGGACAGCCTGCCGCCGATGTTGTCGAAAGCGCCCGCCGACAACGCCACCGTTCCGCGGCTCGCGATCGAGCCGCCTACGTTCGCCAGCAGACCGGAACCGAGGCCGGGCATCAGGATCATCGAGCCCGTACCGGCGTGAATGATCGAGCCACTTGCGTTATTGAGCGTTGCCGGCGCCAACGTCAGGTTCGCACCGTTCGTCTGGATCGTGCCGCCGTTCGAGTTGTCCAGCGTGCCACTGATGTCGAGTGTCGTGTCCCGACTGCCGTACTGTGTGAGCGTACCGTGTGCGTTGTGCAGATCTGCTGCCTTCACGTTCAGTCGATCCGCCGCGATCGCACCGTCGCGGTTGTCGAGCAGCGCCGTCGTGACCTGCAGTGCCTGCTGCGCCGTCAGGCTACTGTGATTGACGACCGTGCCCGCGTGTACCGATACGTCGCCGTTGCCGCCGATCACGCCACCCTGTGCGCCGGTCGCCGTCTTGCCGCCGGCATTCGTCAGTTGGCCACTCATGGACAGCGACAGACCGTCCGCGCTCACTGACACAATCCGACCCGCCGTGTTGTCGATCGAGGCGCCTGTCACCGACAGGGCACCACCGCTTTGCATCGTGCCGGCGTTGTTCGCGATATCGCCTGCCTTCAACGTCAACGCATCGTCCGTGACCAGCGTGCCACCGTGGTTCGCGACCTGCCCGGACGTGTCGATCGCCAACGACCCGACTGCGGAGATCTGCCCGCCCTGATTCGACAGACTGCCCGCCTGAATCGTCATGCCGGCCTGACTCGACAGCGTGCCGCGATCATTGCGCAGCATGCCCGACGCGCGCGCGTCGATCGCACGTTGTGCGCTGATCGTCGCGTTCGTCAGGTCAAGATCGCCTGCCTGGACAAGCAGCGAAGCGTCTGCGTTCGCGGCTGTCTTCGAGCCCGACAGATCGACACCGCTGCCCGTCAGCGCAAGGTTACCGCCCGCGACGTTCTGGCCCGTCGCTGTCAACTGACCGGTTGCCGCGACGGTCAGGTCACCGCTACCGCCAACCGCGCCATCCGCCTTCACGCCTGCGCCCAGCGAGCCCGTCGATGCGATGTTGCCCGCAGCGATGTTCAGGTTCTGGAGCGCCGCTAGCGCGCCGCTATTCGCCAGCGTACCCGCGGTCGATACCGAGACGTTCTGCTCACCGTAGGTCGTGCCGCTATTCTCGATGCCGTCCTGCGCGGCGATCGTGAGATTGCCGGCCGCGTTCGTCTTGCCGCCCAGCACGAGCTGGCCATTCGATTGCAGCGTCAGGTCGCCCGACTGCGCGGCAATCGTCCCCGCGTTGGCCACGCCCACGCCATGTTCGTTCGAGACCAGCAGGATTCGGTCGGCATACATGCCGCCCAGTTGACTGACGTCGATGGCCACGCTCGGTGCTGCACCTTCGCCTTGAGTCAGCGTGGCCGCGAGCGTATTGCGATCAACCTGATTGGCACCGCCGACTACGTTCAGGTCCTTCGCATAAATCGCCGCATTGACCTGCACGGCACGGGAGATCAGGTCCACCTGATCGACGTTCGAGGCATTCAGACCCGCACCCTGGACCGTGATCAGTCCACGGTCGACGTGATAGCCTGCCAGCGAACCATCTGCACCGTAGTACGGCTGGCCGGTCGTCAACGTGGCGCGACTGGTATTGATGAAACCGCCGCCATCGACCACGATGCCGGCCGGGTTCGCCAACACGACTTCCGCGCGGTTGCCGGCGACCTCCACATAGCCTCGAATCTGGCTCGCGGACGTGCTGTTGACCTGGTTGACGATGATGCGAGCAGACTGGCCGGGGCCGAAGTTCGGGTTGCCGTTGATCATCCCCGCCTGCTGGGTCTGGACCATCGCCGGCGAGTTATTCAGGATCGCGCCGTTCTTCCGAACATCGAACTGGTTGTACGTATTCACCGACACGCCTGCGCCAGACGGCTTCGCGATGTCGACTTGCGGCAATCCGCTCGGCGTCTGGATCACGTGCGTCGGTGTGCCGGGCGTTGGTACGATCTGCGCGTGGATGATCGCTGGCGCCGCGCCGAACATCGCGGCCATCGTCGTCACGACGGCGCCGCGCGACACGCCGCGCCGTTGCGCACGCGTCTCGCCACCGGCCGATTTCCCCGCAGTGGTAGCCGTTTCCCCTACAGCCACCACCATCTCCCGGAGCCTGGAATACACCAAGCGGTAGGTCTTTCCGTTCATCGTTATTTTGCTGGTACTTTTCAGATCGATGAACCATATTCGAAACAATTTCGAGAAACGGAAGGCGTTTCATAAATACTACGAAGCAATAAAAATCTGACACGTCCGATTGACGCGTGTTGCGCGATGATCGTGCGCGAAGGTGAACGGCATCGCCGATTCGCCTGCGTGGCATTGGCATCGGCGAAAATGAAAAAAGCCGACCCATCGGGTCGGCTGTCATGTTTCAGCAACTGTCTCTATGCAATAACCGATCCGCCTATCCGGCCACTGCAGCTGCCGAACGCGACAACACACGCCACCGCGACAACAGTTCGTCGCGATCGACATAGCAGCCCTGCAGGTGCCGGCGGCCGGTAGACGGATCGAACTCGGTGCGCGCATGCAGCACGCGCCGGTTGTCGAACGCCCACATGTCGCCCGCCCGCAGCCGGCGCTGCACGCGAAAGCGCGGCTCGCGCGCCAGCGCGAGGAACCGCCGGTACGCACGATAGACGGCCGCGACCGAGCCGGCCGGCGCATCGAGCGGCCCGCGCAGGAAGTTCGCGACGCGCACCTCGGTGACGTTGCCGCGTGCATCGAGCCCGATCACCGGCGCCGAGCAGCGATAGTCGCTGTTCGCACTCTTGTTCCAGAACTCGAACGGTGTCGACGCGAGCTGTTCAAAATCGGCCGGATGCTCGCGCCGCAGCGCATCCGCCAGCGCGAAGCCGTCGAGGAATACGCTGTCGCCGCCGGTCGCGTCGTTCGCGAGGCAATGCAGGAACTGCACGCCCGGCTGCAACTCGCGGGTCGGCAGATCGGTATGCGGCGGCAGGTTCAGCGACGTATACGCATTGCTGTCCGGGCGCGGCTTCGATTCGACGTCGAACAGCACGCCGAAATTGCTCTCGCGGATCAGGCCGATGCGGCGCGCGATCTCGTCGACACGGCCACGCTCGGCCGGCACGCCTTCGACGAGCGTCAGCCCCGTGCGTTGCAGCGCGGCGAGCCACGCGAGCAACGCGTGGTCGTCCTCCATCACGTCGCGCCACGCAAACACGCCGATGGCCGTCGCGTCGTCGCCGGCCCACACGTGCCGCCCGTGCGCGGCCTGGCGCTCCGCTCGGGACGCATCGTCGTACGCATGCGCGCGCAGCCAGCCTGGCGACCACGCGCTGCGATGTCCGTCGTTCCACTCGACATGCAGCGCGCCGTCGGCTTCGACATGCACCGTGAGCGCGGAGAGATCCTCGCGCGCATCGGCGATCTCGAACACCTGTTCACGCGTGACGGCATGCACGCAGGCTGAACACGCGCAGTTGTCGCGTAGCCAGTCGAAATGAAACGGCGATCGTCGCGTGTCGCTCCATTCGACGTCCACCGCGCCGTCGCCAATCGTCGCCGCCGCAATGGCCGCCTCGGCCGAAAACGTCCGCCAGTCCTCGATACGGTGTTGCACTGCCTGCATCGTTGCCTCCCGGAAACGCCCGCTACGCGTGTGGTGCGAGCAGAAACCCGCCGACCGTCCGGTGCATCCGTGCCGCCTGCGGACTCGTTCCGAGCGCGCGCCAGCAGCCGTGCACCAGCCCCTCTCCCATCCAGTAGTGCGCGGCACCGCCGGCCGCGCGAATCCGTTCGACGTACACGCGCGCATCGTCGCGCAGCGGATCGTGTTCCGCGCCGATCGCGAGCACGGGCGGCAGGCCGTCGAAACGCGAAGCCGCGAGCGGCACCGACGCGCGCAGCAGCGGGTTGCCGTCTCCCAGCGCATCGAGCAAGCCGCCTTCCCAATACAGCGCGCGATAGCGATGGACGTCGTCGAGCGTCAGCATCGGCGCGTGCGCTTCCGTTTCGCGCGCGGGCGATTGCGGTTCGAACCCGAGCATCGGATAGACGAGCGCGATGCCGTCGACACCGCCTTCGCCCGCATCGCGCAACGCGGTGGCCACGGCCGCTGCGAGCATGCCGCCCGCGCTATCGCCCGCGAGCGTCAGCGGATGCACACACGGCCCGAACGGCCAGCGTGCGTCGCGCGCGGCGCGCGTGACTTCCAGGCAATCCTCAAGCGCGGCCGGCGCGCGATGCTCGGGCGCCAGCCGGTAGTCGACCGCGATCACGTCGAGCCCCGTATCGGCCGCCAGTTGCGCGGTGATCAGCGAGTGACTGTCGAGCGAGCCGACAACGAAGCCGCCGCCATGAAAGAACAGCACCGTGCCGCGTGGCGTGCCGTGTGCAGACGTATAGCGCCGCAACGCGATCGCGCGGCCGTCGGGTGCATGCCAGACGGCGTCCTGCTGCACGATGCCGGCCGGCAGCGCGGCCGGCGTCCATTCGGCCGCGAAGCGGTCGTACAGGCGGCGCTGCTCGCCGGGCGAGCGCGCCGCCGCGTTGGCCGGATACCACGCGTCGACGGCTGCAACGAACGTCGCGATTTCCGGTTCGAGCATCGTGTGCGCTCCGCGGTTGAAGGTTCGCGCCGGCTATCGGCGCGGCGGCAGCCCGATCACGCGGCCCGCATACGCGGGTGCCGCGCAATCACGCTGCAATGCATGCAGCTCGGCCACGCGTGCGGCCACGTCGTCGTCGAACGGCGCCGATTTCGCGCCGTCGCGCGTGTCGACGTGCAGCAGCATCTGCTCGCTCGCCGATACCGCATCGTCATGCCCGTCAGCGAACAGCTCGAGATACAGGTGCAGCCGCTTCGCGTCATGCGCGAGCACGCGCGCATCGACGCGCACCCGCGTGCCTTCCTTGATCTCGTGCAGGTAGTTCACGTGCGCTTCGAGCGTATAGACCGAGCGGCCCCGCTCGCGACGCGCGGCGTCGTCCAGGCCGATGCGATCCAGCAACGCATCGGTCGCGAAGCTGAAGATCAGCAGGTAGAACGCATCGCGCAGGTGGCCGTTGTAGTCGACCCATTCGGGCCGCACCACGTCGCGGTAAATCGTCAGCGGGGTATCGCCGGTCATCGTCTCTCGTCCTCAGTCTTCGAATCGCATCCCGTGCCGCGCCTTCACCGCTGCAATCGACTTCAGCACCTCGGTGATGCACTCGTCGCGATAGCGCTCGAGTTCCTTGATGCTGCGCGTGCCCTGCTGTTCGGTCGTGCCTTCGACGACGCTGTCGATCAGCGCATCGGTCAGCGTGGGCGCGACCAGCTTCGTCCACGGCAGTTCGAGCGCGGGGCCGAACTGCTGCATGAAGTGTCGCATGCCCGCGTCGCCGCCCGCGAGCGTGTAGGTCAGGAACGTACCCATGAACGACCAGCGGATGCCCGCGCCGAAACGGATCGCGTCGTCGATCTCGCCGGTCGTCGCGACGCCTTCGTTGACGAGGTGCAACGCCTCGCGCCACAACGCTTCGAGCAGGCGGTCCGCGATGAAGCCCGGCACTTCCTTGCGCACGTGCAGCGGCCGCATGCCGAGCTTGCGATAGATCTCCATCGCGCCTTCGACCGCTTCCGGCGACGTGCGGGCGCCGCCGAGCACTTCGACGAGCGGCAGCAGGTAGACGGGATTGAACGGATGGCCGACCACGCAGCGCTCCGGATGCGTCGCACGTGCGTAGAAATCCGTCGGCAGCAGGCCCGACGTCGACGACGCGATGATCGCATCGGGCTTCGCCGCGCGGCTGATCTGCTCGTGCAGTTCGAGCTTCAGCGCCTCGCGCTCGGGCGCGCTTTCCTGGATGAAATCCGCATCGGCGACGCATTCCTCGATCGTCGATACGAACCGCAGCCGCGCGGGATCGGCGCCCGGCGCGAGGCCAACGCGTTCGAGCGCGGGCCACGCGTTCGCGACGTTCGCACGCAGCCGCTCTTCCGCGCCCGGCGCGGGGTCCCAGACGACCACGTCGAGACCGTGCGCGAGCGCGCGGGAAATCCATCCGCTGCCGATCACGCCGGTGCCGATGGCGGCGAACGTCTTGATGTCGGTCTTCACAGCCATGTCAACGCATCCTTCAAATCAGGGGAAATCGGTGGGCGGCCGCGCCTGTGCATGCCGCCGCGTCATATCAATCAGTCAGTGATACCGTTCACGCGAACTCGGCGACCGCACGGCGTTCGAGCAGGCGCTCGCCGCGTGCGGGCAAGCCGAGCTTGCGGCGGCCTTCGGCCGGCGTCAGCACACGGGCGCCCAGCCGTTCGATGATCTCGCGCGCACGCTCGACGAGCGTGCCGTTGGTCGCATGCACGCCGCGATCGAGCCAGATGTTGTCTTCGAGGCCGACGCGCACGTGGCCGCCGAGCAGCATCGCCTGCGCGACCATCGGCATCTGCATGCGGCCGATCCCGAAGCCGGCCCAGTGCGCGCCCGGCGGCAGGTTGTCGACCATCGCCTTCATCGTGCCCGTGTCGGCCGGTGCGCCCCACGGAATCCCGAGGCACAGCTGGAACAGCGGCGGATCGTCGAGCAGCCCTTCCTTCAGCAACTGCTTCGCGAACCACAGATGGCCCGTGTCGAAGATCTCCAGTTCCGGCTTCACGCCGAGTTCCTGGATGCGCTTCGCGCCGGCGCGCAACTGCGCGGGCGTGGATACGTAGATGTAGTCGCCATCGCCGAAATTCAGCGTGCCGCAGTCGAGCGTGCAGATTTCGGGCAGCAGTTCCTCGACGTGCGCGAGACGCGTGAGGCCGCCAACCAGATCGGTGCCCTTGCCGAAACGCATCGGGTCTTCGCCCGGGCCGATCTCGAGATCGCCGCCCATGCCGGCCGTCAGGTTGATGATCACGTCGACGTCGGCCGAGCGGATGCGGTCGACCACTTCGCGGTACAGGTTCGGGTCGCGGCTGCCGCGCCCCGTGTGCGGATCGCGCACGTGGCAGTGCGCCACCGTCGCACCGGCCTTCGCGGCCTCGATCGCGGCGGCCGCGATCTCCTTCGGCGTGACCGGAATCGCCGGATGCTTGCCGACCGTATCGCCCGCGCCGGTGACGGCGCAGGTGATGATGACTTCATGGTTCATGCTGGTTGCCTCGCTTGAATCGGGTTGTGTCGCAATGCGGATGTTTCGTCAGGGCGCGCCAGGTGATGCGCGCAAGCCGTCACAGGCCGAGATACGCCTTCACGGCCGGCAGCCCGTCCTTGCCGTCGAACGTCTTGACGCCCGCGAGCCACGGATCGAGCACCTGCGGATTCTTCTTCAGGTACGCCTTCGCGGCCTCGGCCGGCTTCGTCTTGTTCATCACCGACTGCATCAGCTGGTTCTCGAGCTGCGTCGAGAAGCGCAGGTTCGTGACGAGCTTGCCGGCGTTCGGGCAGCGTGAAATGAAGTCGGGCGCCGTGAGCGTGTACACGCGCGCTTCGCCGTAGTTGGGCCCGAACGACGCATCGCCGCCGGAGAGGTAGTTCATGCTGAGCTGGATGTTCATCGGATGCGGTTCCCAGCCGAGGAAGACAACCCACTTCTTCTCGCGGATCGCGCGCTCGACCGTCACCAGCATCCCGGCCTCGCTCGATTCGACGAGCTTGAAGCCGCCGAGCCCATACTGGTTCGTGTCGATCATCTTCTGGATCGTCGCGTTCGCGCTGCTGCCCGGCTCGATCCCGTAGATCTTGCCGTCGAGTTCCGCGCGGTGCTTCGCGATGTCCTCGAAGGTCTTCAGGCCGGCCTGGTATTCATAGCTCGGCACCGCGAGCGTCGCCTTCGCGCCCGACAGGTTCGGCGTTTCGACGACGTTGATCGACTTGCTGTCGAGGAACGGCTGGAGCTGCTTCTGCTGCACGGGCCACCAGTAGCCGAGCGACACGTCGAGCTGCTTGCTCTTCAGGCCGGCGAACGAGATCGGCACCGACGCGATCGTCGTGGTCGGCTTGTAGCCCAGCGCCTCGAACACGGTCGACGCGAGCGCCGTGGTCGACGTGATGTCGGTCCAGCCGATATCCGCGAAACGCACGGTGCGGCAGGTCGCGGCTTCCGTTTCGGCAAGCGCCGTGTGCGTGAACGCGCCCGTCGCCAGCACGGCCGCGGCAAGCGCGGCGATCTTCGTCGACTTCATGGTTCGTTTCCTCCCGGTTTGACTCGCGGCAGCCGGTGCGCGGGGTGTGCCCGGCCTGCATCGTGGGAGTAAAAGTAACGAGCCATATTGGTCGCGAGAAGACCGGCGGCGACCTGTTCTTGACTGTTTGCGACTATGAGTGGAAACCACTAGGTTTCTTGTGAGGCTTATCAGGCGGGGTTTTAACGCGCATTTCCGATTGATTCAGCTTGTCCACATGCGGCGCAACGCTTTCGATTCAACCGGGGCGAAGCGAAGTGCCGGTGCGGCTCCGGGCCCGGCGTATTCGCGCCACCCCGACGAACGGGTGTCATGGGCGCATGTGAAGCTGGCCTGGCCTCCAGCAGCCGAAAGCGCGTTTCGTATTGCGAAATCCACGCCGAATTCCCGCGCCGACGCCTTTTCGTCGCTTGAAAACATGTTTTACATCGCAAAAATCACAACGTAACTCATTGAAAATCAAGCAAAAATAATGTCTTATGTCTTATATAAGACATCACCAAAAGCTCAACGGGCGGCGTTACTATTTATCCCATGCAGTTCGCTTCGACAGACGTAGCGGGCACGCTCAACCAGTTACTCAAACGCGCTTTGCTCCCAGGAGATTGACATGGCCCAGTATCAAGACGACATCAAGGCAGTTGCCGGTTTGAAAGAAAACCACGGCAGCGCGTGGAATGCGATCAGCCCCGAGTACGCCGCCCGCATGCGTGCCCAGAACAAGTTCAAGACGGGCCTGGACATCGCCAAGTACACCGCGAAGATCATGCGCGCCGACATGGCCGCCTACGACGCCGATCCGGCCAAGTACACGCAGTCGCTGGGTTGCTGGCACGGCTTCATCGGCCAGCAGAAGATGATCTCGATCAAGAAGCACTTCAACAGCACCGAACGCCGCTACCTGTACCTGTCCGGCTGGATGGTTGCCGCGCTGCGTTCCGAGTTCGGCCCGCTGCCGGACCAGTCGATGCACGAAAAGACCTCGGTCAGCGCGCTGATCCGCGAGCTGTACACGTTCCTGCGCCAGGCCGACGCCCGTGAACTGGGCGGCCTGTTCCGCGAGCTGGACGCCGCCAAGGACGCAACCGCGAAGGCCGCGATCCAGGACAAGATCGACAACCACGTCACGCACGTCGTGCCGATCATCGCCGACATCGATGCCGGTTTCGGCAACGCGGAAGCCACGTACCTGCTGGCCAAGCAGTTCATCGAAGCAGGCGCATGCTGCATCCAGATCGAAAACCAGGTGTCCGACGAGAAGCAGTGCGGCCACCAGGACGGCAAGGTCACGGTGCCGCACGAGGACTTCCTCGCGAAGATCCGCGCGATCCGCTACGCGTTCCTGGAACTGGGCGTGGACGACGGCATCATCGTCGCCCGTACCGACTCGCTGGGCGCCGGCCTGACCAAGCAGATCGCCGTGACCAGCACGCCGGGTGACCTGGGCGACCAGTACAACGCGTTCCTCGACTGCGAAGAACTGTCGGCCGACCAACTGGGCAACGGTGACGTCGTCATCAAGCGCGACGGCAAACTGCTGCGTCCGAAGCGCCTGCCGAGCAACCTGTTCCAGTTCCGCGCCGGCACGGGCGAAGCACGCTGCGTGCTCGACTGCATCACGTCGCTGCAGAACGGCGCCGACCTGCTGTGGATCGAAACCGAAAAACCGCATATCGCACAGATCGGCGGCATGGTCAGCGAGATCCGCAAGGTCATCCCGAACGCGAAGCTGGTGTACAACAACAGCCCGTCGTTCAACTGGACGCTGAACTTCCGTCAGCAGGCGTACGACGCGCTGAAGGCCGAGGGCAAGGACGTGTCGGCCTACGACCGTGCGCAGCTGATGAGCGTGGAATACGACGAGACGGAACTGGCCAAGCTGGCCGACGAAAAGATCCGCACGTTCCAGGCCGACGCAGCCCGTGAAGCAGGCATCTTCCATCACCTGATCACGCTGCCGACGTACCACACCGCCGCGCTGTCGACCGACAACCTGGCCAAGGAATACTTCGGCGACCAGGGCATGCTGGGCTACGTGGCCGGCGTGCAGCGCAAGGAAATCCGCCAGGGTATCGCCTGCGTGAAGCACCAGAACATGTCCGGCTCGGACATCGGTGACGATCACAAGGAATACTTCAGCGGCGACGCAGCGCTGAAGGCGGCAGGCAAGGACAACACGATGAACCAGTTCTGATACCGGTCATCTCCAGGCAAAAAGCCAACCCGTTACGGGTTGGCTTTTTTTATTCCGCGATAACCCGCACGAACGCGTCCGCCAGAACCGTCGGCTCGACCGGCAACACCAGCGCGCAAACCGACTTTGCGTCTTCATCCGAAATCGGTACGAAGACGACCCCGTCGATCCCGAGACTCGCCATTCGTTCCGGCACGATCGCGACACCCTGCCCGGCCGCGACGAGATTCAGCATCGACGTCTTCGGCGACACGATCCGGGCGGTAGCCGGCACGAATCCCCGCTTCAGGCAAAGATCGATCACGACGCGCGCGAGCCCGCCCCGCTCCCGATACACGGCCGATACGAACGGCTCGTGCCGCAGCCGCGAGATCGCCATGCGCTTGCGGCCCGCGAGCGGATGATCGGCCGGCACCGCCACGCACAAACGCTCGGCCGCGAGCTCGACGAAACGCACGCGCGAATCGCGGCGCAGCACCGGCAGACGAACGATTCCGATATCGGCGTTGCCGTTCGCGATCTCCAGGACCTGATCCTCGGACGATGCGCGGTCGAGATCGATCCGCGCGCCCGGACACGCGCTCATGAAGCGTTCGAGCACCGGCATCAGGCTGCCGACGGGAACGGTGCTGGAATGCAGGAGCCGCAGTACGCCCGCTTCGCCGCGCGACAACCGCGCGCCCTCCTCGGCCGCGGCGGTCAGGGTCGCGGGAATCGACGCCACGCGATCGCGATAGATCACACCGGCCGGCGTGAGCCGCACACCCCTCGGCTCCCGGTCGAACAGCAGGAACCCCAGCTCGTCTTCGAGTTGACCGATCTGCCGGCTGAGCGCCGACTGCGCGACGTGGAGCGCGCTCGCGGCCGGCGTGAAGCCGCCGAGATCGGCCACGGTCAGGAAATACTGGATTTGCCTCAGGGATGGCATGCCGAAAAGAGATGGATAAACGCCATATTTGATATTTGCGTTATACCGTCGCGCTTCCCAGAATGGAAGCCTGCCGTGCCGGAGCCGCCGTCACGGCCACCTCGCCGGAGCCGCCCTCTTCGTGACTACTCTCCTGTCCTATCTGCTGGTCGTTGCCGCCGGCGTCAGCGTGGCGTTGCAACAGGTGCTCAACGCCAACCTCCGTGCACAGCTCGGCTCGCCGTGGTGGGCCGGGTCGGTCAGCTACCTCGTCGGCCTGGCCGCGATGCTCGCGGTCGCGCTCCTGTCCCCGCATCCGCGCTTGAGCGGCACCGGCACCATCACCGGTGCCGGGTCGTGGTTCAGCTGGACCGGCGGATTCTTCGGCGCGGTGTTCGTCGGCATCGCAATCCTGATGGTGCCGCGACTGGGCGCCGCGACGACGCTCGCGCTGATCGTCGTCGGGCAGATGACCGGCGCGCTCGTGTTCGACCACTTCGGCGTGCTCGGCATCCAGCAGCATTCGGCCAGCCCGATCCGCATGGCCGGCGCGGCGTGCCTCATTCTCGGGGTGGTGCTGGTTCGCGCGTGACGCCGTCGCGTACCGCTGCCGGATGCGCGCATTGCCGCACCTCCGGCAACGCACGCATCCGCCGCTACGCTCATGCGTAGTTCATCATCACCGACTTGCTTTCCGTGTACTGGTCGATCACCGCGCGGCCGAGTTCGCGACCGAAACCCGACTGCTTCATCCCGCCGAACGGCATCGCGTTGTCGAGCAGCGAGTGGCAGTTGACCCACACGGTGCCGGCCGCGATGCGCGGGATCAGCTTGTGAATCGCGGAAAGATCGTTCGACCAGATGCTCGCGCCGAGGCCGTAAGGCGTGTCGTTGGCGAGCTGCACGGCCGAGTCGACGTCGTCGAACGGCATCGCGACGAGCACCGGCCCGAAGATCTCCTCGCGCACGACGCGCATCGCCTGCGTCGTATCGACCAGCACGGTCGGTTCGACGAAGAAGCCGGGGCCGTCGATCGCGCGGCCGCCCGCGGCGGCACGGGCGCCCTCGCCGAAGCCCGAGTCGATATAGCCGCACACGCGCTGGCGCTGCTTCGCCGAGACGAGCGGGCCGATCTGCGTCGACGGGTCCATGCCCGGGCCGATCTTCAGGCTCGTGGCGATCTTCGCGACGCGCTCGATCACGTCATCGAACACCTTCGCATGGATGTACGCGCGCGACCCGGCCGTGCACACCTGCCCCTGGTTGAAGAAGATCGCGTTCGCCACACCGAGTGCGGCCTTGTCGGGATCGACATCGGGCAGCACGATCACCGGCGACTTGCCGCCGAGTTCGAGCGACATCCGCGTCATGTTGTCGAGCGCCGCGTGGCCGATCGTCTTGCCCGTCTGCGTCGAGCCCGTGAACGCGATCTTGTCGATGCGCGGATCGCGCGACAGCGCGGCGCCGGCCGTGTGACCGTAGCCGGTGACGATATTGACGACGCCGTCAGGAAACCCGGCCGCCTGAATCAGCTCGCCCAGCCGCAACGCGCTGAGCGGGGTATCTTCCGCGGGCTTCAGCACGACGGTGCAGCCCGTGGCCAGCGCGGGCGCAAGCTTCCACGCGGCCATCAGCAGCGGGAAATTCCACGGAATGATCGCGCCGACCACGCCGACGGGTTCCTTGCGCGTATAGGTGAAGATCTCGCTGTCCGGCATGTACGGCATGCCCGCGTCGATCACGCTGCCTTCGATCTTCGTCGCCCAGCCGGCCATGTAGCGGAAGCATTGCGCGGCCATCGCGACATCGAGCCCCTGCGCCACCATCACGGGCTTGCCGTTGTCGAGCGACTCGATTTCGGCCAGCTCGCGCGCATTCGCTTCGATCAGGTCGGCGAGCGCCAGCAGCAGGCGCTCGCGGTCGGTGGTCTTCGCGGTGCGCCACGGCCCCGCGTCGAATGCGCGCCGCGCGGCGACGACGGCCTGCTGCACGTCGTGCTCGTCCGCTTCGGGCACGCGTGCGAGCACGGCGCCATCGGCCGGGTTCACGACGTCGAGCTGGCGGCCCGACGCCGCGTCGCTCCACTCGGCACCGATCAGCATCTTCTTCGGCTTCGCGAGAAATGCGCGCGTGGCGTCGAGCAGCGGGAAATGTTCGTTCGTTTCCATCTTCTTGATTCCTCGATTTCCAGAATGGGTCGGTCAGTAGCGATCGGCGACACCGTCGATCCCGCGTGCCTGCAACGCGCGAACGAGGCCGGCGCGCACGGTCGCGACATCGGAAAAGGCGGGACGGCGGTGCGCGGCGACTTCGGCGGCCGTATAAGGCTTGAAGTCACGCGGCAGCGCGTCGTGGTTCATGGTCGTGAGTACCCAGTTGAGCACGTCGGCAAGGTCCTGGTCCGACAGCGCCGAGTTCGACGCGCCGGGCACGCGCATTACGTACTCGCGCCCGGCCGGCAGATGCGTGAAATAACCGAGCGAGTTGGCAAGCGGCGGTACCTTGCCGGAAATACCGCCGCCCGTCACCGTGTGGCAGCCCATGCAGTTGAGCACCCAGTGCTGCCGCGCGAGCGCCGCGTCGGCCGCGCCTTCGGCATGCGCAGGTGCTGCGGTCAGACTGACGACCGCCCCGGCCAGCATCAGCAGCGACGCCAGGCGACGCGACGCACTGCCGAGCCGCGACGACACTGCGCACCGCGTGCTTGGCGCGGCGTCGCCAACACCGGGCGTGCACGCGAGCTTCACAGGCCGAGCCCCTTGACGACAACTTCGCGTTGCGCATGAACGGCCGTGCCGTCCATCGCCTTCGCGCGCGCCGCGCGGATATCGGCCGCCGTGAACGGCTTCGCGTCGCCGTGCTGTGCGTTGAGATCGAACACGACGTAGTTGAGCACGTGTGCGATATCGTCGTCGCTCGCGCTCGCAAACGACGGCATCTTGAAGTTGTAATTCTTGTCGCGCACCTTGATCTCGCCGAACATCCCGTGCAGCAGCGTCGCGACCAGTTGCGCACGTCCCGGCTCGGCCGTCGCATACTTGCCCGGATACTCGGTCAGCGGCGGCGCGAGCCCGTCCTGCCCTTTTCCGCCCGCCTGGTGACACACCGCGCACTGCGCGTCGAACAGGCTCTTGCCGGCCGGGTAATGCACGGCTTCCTGCGCGCCGGCAGGGCTCGCCAGCGCGAAGGCCGCCACGGCCGTCATGCATACGACGGCAATCTTTCCCGCTTGCTTCACTTTCATTGCTTTGCCGCTCCCAGCAGAACCGAAACCGAACAGTGATAGTTCGAATTGCCGTTGGCCATGCACCAGTTGATGTCGTTGTTCAATGACAGCTTGTACAGCGGCTTCTCGCGCTCGTTGCGGTTGCAGAAGCACTTGCCGCATGACGTCTTGCCGCAGCAATCGTTGTACGACACGATGTAGTCCGAACCGTCGTGCGGATTGCGGCAGGTACCGATCCACGTGATCGGCGAAGGCGTCGTGCCCGGCGGGCAACTGCTCGACGTGCCGCCGCAGCAACTGCACAGCCAGCCGTCGATCGCGCAGTACTTCCAGTAGTCGCAGCTCATCGGATCGTCGCTCGCACCCGATGCGGCGCCACCGGACGCCGCCGACGCGCCCGACGCCGCATCGGCCGCGTACGCGGTGCGATCGACGGGCAGCAGCGGCAGCATCGCCGATCCCACCAGCACCTTGCCGAGCTTCGCCATCGCGCTGCGCCGCGAACTGTGCTGCGCGACGCCGCGCGCCGACCGCTCGAACCATGAATCAAACAGGCCCATATCGTTGTTCTCCCTTGACGTTGAAAGAGGGTCGGCCGGTCATGCGTGCTGCGCGTGCGCGTCGTGGCTGTGATCGCCGTGCACGAACTGCTGCAGCGATGCGACGCCGCGCTCCTTCGCTTCGAACAGGCTCTCGAGATGCTCGCGCGTATTGACGAGCCCCTTCGCACGCACCGTGCCGGTTTCGTCGAGCAGCACCGCATACGGCAGCTTGCCGATCTGGTACGCGAGGCCGAGCTCCTGCGACAGCACGTACGGGAAGCGCCCGAGATCGTGCTTGCGCGCGAAACGCGAGTGCTCGTCGACATCGCCGTCGCTCGCGAGCACGATGTTCACCGGCGTCGATTCGCTCGACTGCAGCGACGGCAGCAGCGGCAGCAGCTTCTTGCAGACAGGGCAAGTGGGCGACAGGAAGAACAGCAGCGTCGCCTTGCCCGACGCATCGATGCCGCCGACCTTCACCTGCGAGCCGCGAATGTCGGTCAGCTCGAACGTCGGCGCGATCGCGCCGACCGCCGGCCCCTTGTCGATCATCAACGCGCCGGCCGGCATGATGCGTTCGTACAGGATGCCGATCTGGCGCACCAGCGCGAGGCAGATCGCGCCGAGCGCGAGGACGGCCACCCACAGCAGGGCGGTGGAAACGGTGAGAGCGGTTTGCATCATGAATTCCTCAGGTGGGAAAGGCGCGGTACGTTGGCGAGCAGCACGTCGACGGTGAGCAGCGCGCAGACGATCAGCAGCACGGAGAAGAACAGCGTCAGGTAGTCGAACCACACGACCGCGCGTGCGCCCGGCTCGACGAGCGCGGTCGCGGCCAGCGCGGCGAGCAGCAGCGCGCGCCCGACGTGCAGCCAGCCGATGCCGCGCGGCGCGTCCGTGCGCGCCGCCGCGAAGCCGGAACAGCCGCAGTCGATGTCGGTGTGGCCGCGCAGGAGATTGATCGCAATCGCGGCGGCGAAGGCCACGAGCAACGCGATCAGGCCGATCGCGCCGGCCGTGCGCGTATCGGGAAACAGCAACGCCGCGGCGCCGACGAGTTCCGCGAGCGGAATCGCGAACGCGACGGGCGCGGTCAGCGCGTCGGGCAGCAGCCGGTAGCCGGCGAGCGCCTGGCTGAACGCGGCGGGCCGCCGCATCTTCGCGAACGCGCCGAGCAGCACGACGACGGCAGCGCCGGCCTGCGCGCTGGTGGCAAGTACGGGATCGAGCGTCATCGCGGCCTCACGGGTTGACGAGCAGCGACGACGTATTGCCGATCTGCTTCTCGACGTTCTGCAGCTTGCCCGTGCGCGCATCCATCACGACGAGGTCGGACGTCGCCGTCAGCCCGTAGAACAGCGGCTTGTCGTCCTCGCTGACCTGGATCGACACAAGGGGATCGACCTTCTGCTGCACGAGATCCCAGCGCGCGACACGCTGCTTCGACTTCAGGTCGTACACCCACACCTGCGTGCCAGGATCCTTGTGCGAACCGTCGCCGCCCTTGTGCATCAGCACGTAGTAGCGGTTCTGCCTGGCCTGCACGGCCGTCTGCTGCATGCCGCCCGGGCGCCAGCCTTCGGCGCGCTCGGCATCCGTCAACAGCGGCCACGGCTTGCCGAACGCGGGCTTGTCGCCGCTGAAATCCGCGCTGCGCACGTTGCCGCCGTACGTCGTGAACAGATAGTCGCCCTCGTAGCGCGATGCATTCACGAACGCCGGATCCTTGTCGACGTCGATGAACGCATCCGACATCGTGCGCTTCGTTTCCTTGCCGTTCGCATCGAGCGTGACGGTCAGTGCCTTGCCGCTTTCGCACAGCGCGGTGAAGCGGTCGTTGCCCGACGGATACGCGAGCACGCAGGCCGCCGTGTCGATCTCCGACAGCACCTTCTTCGACACCGCATCGATCACCGTCATCGAAGCCGCCGGCGTGATGTTCGCGACGTACAGCCGCTTGCCGTCCGCGCTGAACGCGGTGTTGTACGGCGACGGCACGTGCTGCGCGTGCTTCGCCGGAATCACGATCTCGCCCGCGTGATCGAGCGTCGTGTTGTCGGTCATTTCGACGACGTCGGTGCGCGTGCCGTGCGAGCCGCGCGAGAAGTAGGTCGTCGCGACGAAGCTCGTCCGGTGATCGGGCGAGATCGCGAAGCCGGGGCCGAAGCCGCCGTCGATCTGGCCGAGCAGCTTCTTCGCATCGGCGTCGTACACGTAGATGCGTCCGTCGGTCATCGACGGCATCGAGATGTCGACGATATAGACCTCGTGCGGATGCCACGGCGGCATCTTCTGCACGACCAGTTCCTCCGGCTTTTCCGTTGCGTTCGCGCTGCCGACCCATGCCGCCGCGAACGCCAGCGTCGCCGCGAGCACCGCGGTTCGTCGCCTTGTCCTCATGTCGCCTCCAGTTGGGGAATCACGTTATGTGGGGCGACTGTAGTTCGACAATAAATCCGGTCAGCACCCGGACCGGCACCGCGTGCGTGCCGATTCGGGATATTGGAAAACCGCCTGAAAGCCGCGTTGGCCCGAGGCATCCGACCCTCTGACGAATGCGCCCGGAATAGCGCTCCTCCTTATTGCGCCGACCACGCGGTCGGTTTAATCTTGCGCGGTCCTGATCGACGCACCTGGAGGCGCTGTGTTCGTGTTTCACGAGAGGTTCGACAACGCGGACCGGCATGCCGAGGCGCTGCGCGGCTGGAACCAGCGCTACGACCAGATCGGCTCCGGCACGTATCGCAGCGCGGTCAAGCACGCGGTGCTGGACGGTGTGCAGCTGTTCCAGGAAGCCGCCAACGTTCGCATCATCCAGCGCGGAAGGCTGCCGCACGACCATACGGTGTTCGGCATGCCGCTCACCGGCTCCGGCGCATTCGCATTCGGCGGCGCGCGCATCGAGCGCGGCACGATGGTGATGGCGCGCGGCGGTGCGCCGTTCGAGTTGCATTCGCCGGACGACATGTCGCTGATCGGTGTCGTCGCCGATCGCGAACTGACGCAGCAGGTCGAGGATGCGGCCGATGTCCGCCTCGACGAAGCCACCTTGCGGCGCGGTGTCGTCGACATGCCCACCGCCGTGCTGATGCGCGCGAGCGTGCAGGTCGCCTCGCAACTCGAGCGTGTGCTGTCGGCACCCGATACCTACCGCGACGCACGCACGCAGCGCGAACTGCGCGGCGAGATCGGCAACGTGCTCGTCGATCTCCTCACGTACCGGATTCCCGATCCGTCGAACCGTCTCACGCACGCCTGCCGCGCCGACATCGTGCGCCGCGTGCACGACTACGTGATCGGCCATCCCGAAGCACCGGTCGACGTGCTGAGCCTGTGCACGCAATTGCGCGTGAGCCGGCGCACGATGCAGAACAGTTTCCAGTCGGTCGTGCAGACCGGCCCGTTGAATTACGTGCGCTCGCTGCGCCTGTCGCAAGTGCGGCGGATGCTGCTCGATACTCGGCAGTCCGACCTGCCGATCAGCGACGCGGCCGCACGCTGGGGTTTCATCCATCTCGGGCATTTCGCGAACGCGTACAAGGCGCAGTTCGGCGAGTTGCCGTCGACCACCGCGCGCCGGGCCGTGCGCGGCGCAAAAACGCGCTGAGCCCGCGCAAAACCCGCGATAATCTCCCGCTGACCGTGCGGCGCGCGCGAACCGGCCGCGGTGCATGCCCGTCCGCTCGCCGCCCCGTGCGATGCGCGACGACCACCGGATTCCACTGCCTGCCCCGATGCCCGAGGATTTCCACTTCCTGCTGCTGCCCGGCTTCTCCGCGCTCGGCTTCATGTCAGCGGTCGAACCGCTGCGCGTCGCGAACCGCTTTCGCACCGAGCTCTATCGCTGGCATGTGATCAGTGCCGACGGCGCGCCCGTCGCCGCGAGCAACGGCATTCCGGTTGCCGCCGAAGCCGCGTGCGCGGAGGTCGACAAGGTCGATACGGTGTTCGTCGTCGCGGGCTTCGATCCGCTCGTGTGCTACACGCGCGCGATCGGCGACTGGCTGCGCCGCCAGCACCGCCATGGTGCAACGCTCGGCGGCATCGATACGGGCAGCTTCGTGCTCGCGGAAGCCGGGTTGTTCGACGCGTCGCAGCCGCTCACGCTGCACTGGGAAGCGCTGGCCGCGTTCCGTGAGCGCTACCCCGGCCTGAACGCGACGCAGGAGCTGTTCGAGATCGACGAGCGACGCATCACGTGCGCGGGCGGCACCGCGTCGATCGACATGATGCTCGACCTGATCGGCCGCCGGCACGGCGCCGATCTCGCGGCGGCGATCTCCGAGCAATTCGTCGTCAGCCGGATCCGGCAGCGCTCCGACAGCCAGCGGCTCGAGATCGCCGCGCGCTACGGCGTGCACAACCGCAAGCTGATCCAGGTGATCGGCACGATGCAGCGGCACATGGAAAACCCGCTCGGCTCCGATGCGCTCGCGCAAGAGGTATCGATTACGCGCCGCCAGCTCGAACGGCTGTTCAGCGCGACGCTGAACGACACGCCGACGCATTTCTACCTGAACCTGCGCCTCGATCGCGCACGTGAACTGCTGCAGCAGACCGACATGAGCATCACGTCGGTTTGCGTCGCGTGCGGGTTCGAATCGCCATCGCACTTCTCGCGCACGTATCGCACGCGATTCGGGTTGAGCCCGCGCAACGACCGGCGCGCGACACGCTGATCATCGCGGGTTTAAGCACAATCCGACGCGGTATTACGCGTTCCGGCTGCGTTTCCCGCCGCTCGCTGAACAATTCCGGCGATTGATCGACGGACCGAAGCGGTCATCGAAAATAAATTGGAATGTCGTTGAAAATATTCTGTAACATACCAAAAAAAGTTAGATAGGCAGCCTAACGACACGCGTGCTGTATCTCGACGCGCCGCGCCACGCGGGCTACCAACCGATATCGATCCGATCCGAGGGGTATGACATGACGATGCTCGATTCGCCGTCGCCGCACCTGCCTTCCGTTCGCTTCTTCGTCCGCTCCCCCCGCTCTTCGCCCACCTGTTTCTTTTCGACCTGACATTTAGGGCTCCTTAGTCAGTCGACGTTCCCAACACCGCTTCGCCGCACCTGCTCCATCGAGCCGGCGCGCGGGCCGTGTCGTGCCTGCGCGCCACGAACGCGCGGGCGTGTCCAACCGTTGAGATGAGGATCACGTATGCAGACATCACGCAAAGCACTGCCGCTCGCCCTGGGTCTCGCGCTCGGTTTCGGCATCGTCGGCGGCACCGCGGCCGATACGAAAGTCTCGAATCCGCAAGCAACGAGCCTGCGCGAAAGCCTGACACGCGGCGTCGCGCCGCCGGCCGCCAAGGCCGATACGGCCGCCGGGCAGTACCGCTCGGACGGCGTCGCCGTCACGCTCTACAACCCCGCGTATCGCGCGAAGAAGACCGCCACGACGCCCGCCGCCACCGCGCGCGACTTCGTCGCGTCGCAAGCCACGCAGCTCGGGCTCGACGCGACCGCGCTCGCGAGCCTCGTCGTCACGTCGGAGCGCGCCGATGCCGACTTCACCGTCGTGCGCCTGCAGCAGCAGGCGGCCGGATTGCCCGTGTACGGCAGCGATATCGCGGTGACGGTCGGGAAGGACGGCCGCATCCTGTACGTCGCGAGTAACACGATCAACGGTGTGGTCGCGACGTCCCGCAAGTCGCAGGCCGTCGACCAGCAGCAGGCGCTCGATCGCGCACGCGCGTATCTCGGCGTGAACGGCTTCACGAACCTGGACGCGCAGCTCGTGGCCTTCGTCGACAAGACCGGCACGCATACCGCTTGGAAAGTGCGCGGTCGCCCGAACGACGGCCCGAAAGGCGACTGGGAACTGCTGATCGACTCGGGCAGCGGCGAAGTGCTGCGCGCCGAGGACAAGGCGTTCTATGCGACCGACGGCACGGGCTTCGTGTTCCGTCCCGACCCGCTGTCTCCGACCAAGAGCAGCTACGGGAGCACGGGCTACAAGGACAGCAACGACGCCGATTCGTCGCAGCTCACCGCCGCACGCGTGCGCGTGACGCTGAAGGATCTCGCGCAGTCGGGTGGGCGTTACTCACTGTCGGGCCCGTATGCCTCATGCGTCGATTTCGACGCGCCGCTCGACAAGGCGTGCCCCGTGCAGTCGACGCCCGCGTTCGAGTTCACGCGCGGCAACCTGTATTTCGAGGCCGTGAACACGTACTACCACATCGACACGTTCCTGCGTTACGTGAACCAGACGCTCGGCATCAAGGCGATGCCGTACCAGTACACGGGCGGCGTGCAGTACGACCCGCACGGCGAATCGGGCGACGACAACTCGTCGTACTCGTCGAGCAGCGGCCGGCTGACCTTCGGGCAAGGCGGCGTCGACGACGCGGAGGATGCGGACGTCGTGATCCACGAGCTCGGCCACGGCATCCACGACTGGGTGACGAACGGCGGCCTGTCGCAGCAGGAAGGCTTGTCGGAAGGCACCGGCGACTATCTCGCCGCCGCGTACAGCCGCGACTTCAACCAGTGGAGCCCGTCGGATGCGCAGTACCACTGGGTCTACAACTGGGACGGCCACAACGAGTTCTGGGGCGGCCGCGTGACCAACTGGAACGTCGGGCGCACCTATGCGCAGGCGCGCGGCGCCGAGATTCATACGGCCGGCCAGTACTGGGCCTCGTGCAACCTCGTCGCGCGCGACGCGATCGGTGCGCAGGCGATGGACAAGGCGTTCCTGAAGGGGTTGTCGATGACCAACAGCTCGACCAACCAGAAGGCCGCCGCGCAGGCCGTGCTGACGGCTGCGTCCGCGCTGGGCTACAGCAGCGCGCAGCTCACCGCGATCGGCAATGCGTACAACCAGAGTTGCACGTACGGCGTGACCGTACCGAAGAAGTCGTAATTCCGCAGCAGGCGGGGGCGCGTCGCACGACCTGCGGCGCGCCCTCTTCCTCGACATCGCCATCCTCACGAGATCGAACATGCCTACTCTGAAACTGACCCGTCTGAGCGCCGCGCTCGGCGGCATGCTGCTGACCGCCGCCGCGCACGCGACGCCGGTGTGGATCACGCTCGGCGACACGGCGTTCCACCAGTTGCAGCGCATCGACGCCAGCGCCACCGCGCAATACAGCACGACCCTCGACGCCGGCAAGACGGCCGACGGCGCCGCGCGCCGCGAAACCGTCCACGTCGTCGAAATCGACGATTCACGGCTCGGCGAGCTCGCCCACGCCGTCCACCATACGCGCGGCCACGGGCCCGGCTATGTCGTGCACGACTCGTTCGACGAAGCGCGCCAGGCACTGCAGCCGTTGCCGCCGACGCTCGCGAAGCAGGCCACGGCCGCCGTGTACAAGGTATCGAACGCGCCGCAGATCGGCACGTGGATCCAGCAGCTGCAGGCCAGTAACATCGTCGGCACGATCACGTCACTGTCCGGCTTCACGAACCGCTACTACACGACGTCGCACGGTGTCGCCGCGTCGGACTGGCTCGCATTGCAGTGGAAGCAGCTGGCGGGCTCGCGCACCGACATCACCGTCGAGCAATTCGCGCACACGGGCTTTCCGCAGAAATCCGTGATCCTGACGATCCGCGGCAGCGACCCGGCCGCGGGCACCGTCGTGCTGGGCGGCCACCTCGATTCGACGGTAGGCCGCACGACGGAGAACACGCGCTCGCCCGGCGCCGACGACGATGCATCGGGCATCGCCAGCCTGACCGAAGCGCTGCGCGTGCTGCTGGCGAACAACTACAAGCCGAAGCGGACGATCAAGTTCGTCGGGTACGCAGCCGAGGAAGCCGGGCTGCTCGGCTCGAAAGCGATCGCGAAGCAGTTCCGCGCGCAGAATGCGAACGTGGTCGGCGTGCTGCAACTCGACATGACGAACTACAAGGGCGATCCAAAGGATATCTACCTGATCACCGACTACACGAACGCGTCGCAGAACACCTACCTGACGAACCTGGCGAAGACCTACCTGCCGGAACTCGCGATCGGCACGTCGCAGTGCGGGTATGCGTGCTCGGATCACGCGTCGTGGAATGCGCAAGGCTATCCGGCGTCGTTCCCGTTCGAGGCCGACCAGAACGACAGTCCGTATATCCATACCGTGAACGATACGCTGGAGAATTCGGATCGGCAGGCGAATCACGCGTTGAAGTTCGGCAAGCTGGCGCTCGCCTACGCGGTCGATCTCGGCGGGAACGGCAGCTCGACCGTCAAGCGTTGACCCGGCGACGGCCGGGTGCGATGGAACGGGCGCGTGGTGCGGGCGCGCCCGTTCGAACCCGGTCGAGCCCGTTTGGCGTTCCGGATAGAATCGTCATTCGCTTACTTCAGCAACACGGGGCCATGCCATGACCGATATCTCCCGCTCGTTCGACGATCTCACGCCCGAACGCGTCACGACCGCATTCGACCTGCCCGGCCACACGACCGTCCGCTCGCTCGGCGTCGCACAGGGCATCATCGTGCGCTCACGCTCGATCGTCGGCTCGTTCGGCGCGTCGCTGCAAACCATCTTCGGCGGCAACATCACGCTTTATACGTCGCTGTGCGAGAAGGCGCGCCAGCAAGCGTTCGACAAGATGCTCGGCGACGCGCGCAAGCTCGGCGCGAATGCGATCGTCGCAATGCGCTACGACTCGACCGAGATCGGGGCGGGCGTCACGGAAGTCATCTGCTACGGCACGGCCGTGCGGGTCGCGCGCGACGCCGGCGCCTGAGCGTCAACCGCTACGCGCCGGCCGCCCACACGATCGCGACGATCGAGCCGATCACGAGCACCACGCCGACGGTCTTGCGCCTGTTCAGTTCAGTCCACAGCAGCACGCCCGTCAGCGACAGCAGGATCAGCGCACCCGCAAGCGTATCGACGAGCAGCACCCAGCCGATACTCATGCCCACGCCCTTGTGCAGGTTCGTCAGCCACGCAAGCGTGCCGTTGCCGGTGCGCTTGAGCGTGATCGTGTCGCTGCCGACCCAGTAGTCGACCGCGACGTTCTCGCGCGGCGACGCGAACACGAGCTGCCAGTGCTCGGGCTGCACGGTCTCGCGGTCGCCCCATGCGACCGGATGCTCGGGCTCCTTCTGCACGCGCCCCATGCGTTCGGGCAGATGCAGATCCGGTTGCCCGCGCAACCATTTCGCGAGTTCTTGCGGCGATGCGGGCTCCGGATCGGGTACGTCGAGCCGCAACGTCTCGACCTTCGGCGCGCCGGTCTGGATCCGCAGCGGCGGCGCACGATGATTCAGCAGGAACCCCGTCGTGCCGAACAGCAAGCCGAGCGCGGCGCCCCACAGTCCGACCCAGCCGTGCACCTTGCGCAGCCACTTGATGAATGTGCCGCGGCGCGATCGCGCGCCGCCGGCGCCGGCCGGACGCGCGCCCGGCGCGGTGCGCGACGCGGGTGCCGCGTTGATTTCGATGGGATCGGCAACGCTCACGTTTCGCTCCAGATTCTCAAAAGATTGTGATAACAGCCGACGAGACTGCGGCACGCCTGCGCGTCGGCGCCGCTGGCATTGAGCCGCTGGATCGCGGTGTCCATGTCGAACAGCAGCGCGCGCTGCGCATCGCTGCGCACGAGGCTCTGCACCCAGAAGAAGCTCGCGACGCGCACGCCGCGCGTGACCGGCGTGACCTGATGCAGGCTCGTCGCCGGATAGACGATCAGGTCGCCGGCCGGCAGCTTGACCTGCTGCACGCCATACGCATCCTCGATCACGAGTTCGCCGCCGTCGTATTCGTCGGGTGCGGACAGGAACAGCGTGACGGACACGTCGGTGCGCAGCTTCACGCCGTTCGGCAGCACGCGCACCGCGCCGTCGACGTGGCTGCCGAACGTCATTCCGCCTTCGTAGCGGTTGAACAGCGGCGGATAGACCTGATTCGGCAGCGCCGCGCTGATGAACAGCGGATTGCGCTCGACCGCGGCGAGGATCACGTCGCCCAGCTCGCGCGCGACCGGCGAATGCTCGGCGATCTGCTGGTTGCGCTTGACCGGCGCGCCCGTGTAGCCGGCCGTCGCGCGGCCGTCGACCCACGCGTCGCCCGCATGATCGAGCCGGTCGCGCACCATGCGCACCTGTTCGGGCGTCAGTACGTTCGGAATGTGTACAAGCATCGTTCCACCTTTTTCATCGAATGCCGCGGCGGCATGCGTATCGCTCAGAACCGGTAGTCGAGCGTCGCGAGGAACGTACGCCCGACGCCCGGCACCGCGCGGCCGCCGTCCGACTGGATCAGCGCATCGTAATAGAACTTGTTGGTCAGGTTCAGCAGGTTCAGCCGCAGGTCCCACTGCTTCGCGTGATACGCGGCCGTCGCGTCCCAGCGCGTATAGCCGCCCACCTGCACGTAGTCCGTGTTCGCCGCGTAGCGTCCCGACATGTACGTCGGACCGCCGCCGATCTCCCAGTGCGGCGTGAACGCATACGTCGTCCACAGCGTGAAGGTGTTGCGCGGCGTATTCGCGAGCGTCTTGCCCTGCGTGCCGTCGAGCGCGCTCAGGATCACGCCGTTCATGTACGTGTAGCTGCCGAACACCTGCCACTTCGGCGTGATGTGGCCCGTCACGCTCGCCTGGAAGCCACGCACGCGGATATCGCCTTCGAGCAGGTATTCGCCCGTCGACGTCTGCGTGCGCGCGTTGCTCTTCTCCTGCTGGAACAGCGCCGACGTGACCGACAGGTTGTCGTTCAGCAGGTCCCACTTGCCGCCCACCTCATACGACTTCGTGTGTTCGGGCGACAGGTTCTGCGTGTTGTTCGTGACCGTCAGCGTCTCGAGCGACGGGTTGAACGACGTGCCGTACGAGAAGTAGTACGACTGCGAATCGGTCGGCTGGTAGATCAGGCCGGCCCGCACGCTCGTGAAATAGTTCGTCTGCGACGCGTAGCCGGGCGCGCTCACCGTGTTCGCGAGATGCGCCTGGAAGCGATCCCAGCGCAGCCCGCCCACGAATTTCCAGTCGCGGCCGATCGATATGGTGTCGTTCATGTACGCGGCGAGCGTCGTCGCGCCCGATTCCGCATGATTGGCAGGCGTCTGGGTCGCGTTAGTCGCCGTCGATGCCAGATAGGCCGGATCGATCAGCGACAGGATCGGCAGGCCGCTGCGCGTGTACGTCTGGTTCGTGTAGCTGTCGTGGCCGACCTCGACACCGGCGATCAGGTCGTGCTTCACGAACCCCGTGTCGAACTTGAAATGCGCCATCGTGTCGTTGTCGATCGAATGGTTCTCGATCACGCGATCGTGGCTCGCGAGCTTTACGTACAGCGCGGACATCGGCAACGACGTGTAGTTGCCGTTCGTCAGCGCGGTGCTGGACGACAGCGGCCCGGTCAGCACCGCGTTCGCCGCCGTCTCGCGCGCATCCGTCATCGAGTGCGAGAGCGACGTGCGGTTGCTGATCGTCAGCGCATCGTTGACGCGATGGTCGATGCGCGCGGACACCGTCTGTACGTCCTGGATCGTGCGGTCGTCGGTGAGGCCGTAGAACGTGTTCTTCGACACCGGCGCCGGATGGCCGTTGACCGCGAGCACGCCATAGTCCGGCATGTCGTAGTTGTGCTGGATCAGCGCGGACAGCGTGACCTCGGTCGGCGTGCCGATGCCGAAGCGCAGCTCCGGCGCGATCCCGTAGTCCTTGTTCTTCATCACGTCGCGCGTCGAGCCGAGCGACTGGCCGAACGCGTTGATGCGGAACGCCGACGTCGCGCCGAGCGGCCGGTTCAGGTCGACGCTCGTGCGGTAGCGATCGTCGGTGCCGATCGTCGTCGACACCTCGGCCGACGGCTTCAGGTTCGCCTTCTTCGACACCTGGTTGATCACGCCGCCCGTCGAGCCGCGCCCGAACAGCATCGACGACGGGCCGTACAGCACCTCGACCGAATCGAGATCGAACGTGTCGCGGTAGTACTGGTTGCGGTCGCGGAAGCCGTCGAGATAGATGTCGTTCTGCGCGGTGAAGCCGCGCAGGTTGATGTTGTTGCCGATCTGCCCGCCCTCCGCGCCGCCGATCGTGATGCCCGGCGCATTGCGCAGCGCATCCTGGAACGACGTGAGCCCCTGCGACTCCATCAAGGCCTTGTTGATCACCGTGACCGACTGCGGAATGTCGCGCAACGCGGTCGGGGTTTTCGCGCCGACGGTCGAGCGCTCCGCCTGGAAGTCCTGATGCTCGGCCTGCCCCGACACGCTGATCGTCGGCAGCGTGTCCTGCGTGCGCGCGGCCGGTTTTGCGTCGGCAACGGGGTTCGCGTCGACGGCGGGTGCGCCCTGCGCAAGCGCGGGCGAAACGATGGGCATGGCAAAGGCCAGCGCGAGCGCGCTCGCGAGCGGGGTCCTGTTCGGCATGGAAATCCAGTCGGGAAAACCGTCCGCGTGGACGCGCGATGATGCGCGCACGAGGCACGGATACGTTGGCTGACTGGCCGTCCCGAATCAGGCTGAGGGCGGCGCTAGCTGGCTACGGTTGACGAGTGATCGACGGGCTTGCCCGACCGACCATGAAAATGAGAATCGATATCATTTCATGTATTTCCATTTGTTTCAATTTCCGAAACTTTGCCATACCAATGATTATCGTTTCTAAAAATTACAGAAGCCTATTTGTAATTTATTGAATGGGCTTCGTAATTTAATGTCGGCATTCTTCTGATGATAAACGCCCGCGATCCGTTGACCGGTAAGCCATTGACGGATCAGGCACTTCTTCGCGGCCGTATTGCGGAACAGGCCGATTCGCGCGGGTTTCGAGGTGCCTGAATCGTGCCGGATCCAACTTCGGACGATCCATTTTTATTAATCAGATGATTTATCGCACCAAACAACGAAAGCAATTAGATTGAATATGGAATGGTATTTGAAATATTCAGACGTGAAACGGCGTCGGTATCGCTTCAACGCTCTCGGTCCAGCGAAGTCATGTTCCGCAGTTGCGGGAACAACCGCATCCACGTGAGCGCGACCAGAATCGTCGCGGTACCACCAACGACGATCGCCGTCGGCGCGCCCCACCACGCGGCCGTCACGCCCGACTCGAATTCGCCGAGCTGGTTCGACGTGCCGATGAACAGCGCATTGACCGCGCTCACGCGCCCGAGCATGTCATCGGGTGTACGCAGCTGCACGAGCGACAGCCGCACGACGACACTGACCACGTCCGACGCACCGAGCACCGCCAGCGCCACGAGCGACAGCGCGAAGTGCCGCGACAGCCCGAACACGATCGTCGCGATGCCGAACGCGATCACGCCGCCGAACATCGCGCGACCCGGCCGCCCTTTCAGCGGAAATCGCGTGAGCCACAGGGTGCCCGCGAGCGCGCCGACCGCGGGCGCCGCACGCAGCGCACCAAGCCCCCACGGCCCGACCTGCAGGATGTCGCGCGCGTAGATCGGCAACAACGCGGTCGCGCCGCCGAACAGCACCGCGAACAGGTCGAGCGACAGCGCACCGAGAATCGCCGGCTCGCGCCTGATGAACGCGATGCCCGAAAACACCGAGCGCAGCGTGACCGGCTCGCGGGCGGGCGGCGCGCTGCGCAGCGGAATCGTACCGCTCAGCATCGCCGCGATCGCGAATGCGACGACGCTCGTGCCGAACGCGGCGGGCGCGCCGACACCGTACAGCAGCCCGCCGAACGCGGGCCCGAGGATCTGCGCGGCCTGGTTCGCGGACGTCGACAGCGCGGTTGCGCGCGGCAGGTCGGTGCGCGGCACGACGGCCGGCAGCAGCGACGACACCGACGGCGACTCGAACGCACGCGCCGTGCCGACGATCGCCGCGAGCGCATACACGGCCGGCGCGGCCAGCCACCCTTGCGCGGCGCCGAGCAGGAACACGCCGGCAGCCAGCGCCTCGACGCCCTGGCAGATCGTCGCGATGCGGCGGCGATCGTAGCGGTCGGCCACCTGCCCGACGACGAGCGTCAGCGCGAACATCGGCACGAACTGCGCGAGGCCGACGAGACCGAGTGCGAACGCGCTGTGCGTGAGCGCGTAGACGTACCAGCCGATGGCAACCGACAGGATCTGGAAAGCCAGGGAAGACATCACGCGCGTGCCCCAGAAGCGCTGGAACGGGACGTGGCGGAACAGGTTGGCGGGTAACGGGGATAAAGGACTGGGGTCGGGCACGGGGTCGGTCATCGAGGTCTCGGCGGGCGGCGCTGCGCGCCGGTACCGTTCGGGAAACGACTGCGCACGCCGGAGCGTGCGCGCGACAACGGTGCGGACGCGACGAAATCGCGATGATATGCCAACCGCGGAAAACGGGCAGTGGGCGTGGGAACTGACGATTCCGGCGGCCGCGCCGATCGCGGCCGCCGGGTCATCGTGCGGACACCTCATCTTCTGATCGAGGCGCCCCCGGGAGCTTCACCGCGGCGGGATACCCGTATCGGTCGAGCCTGCTGCGATGCCGAACAGGCGTTGGCCTTCGGGGGTGTCCTCGACTCTCCAGCCCTCGGCGCTCAACGCTTCCCGGATCCGGTCAGCTTGCGCCCAGTCCTTGTCCGCCCTCGCGCGCTCACGATCGCCGAGCAACCCGCGGACGTGCTCCGGAACGTCGAACGCAACCGGCCGCCACTCGCGCAAACCGAGGCCAAGCACGGCGTCGAAGCTGTCGACGGTCGCCTTCAGCGTCGCGGGCGGCAGGTTGCTCCTGACCAGATCCCACAGCACCGCGAGCGCCCTGGGCAGATTCAGGTCCTCGTTCACTTCGGTGTCGAATCGCGCGGCGAAATCCGCATCGACGCGCCCGCCGTCAGGCCAGCCGGCATAGAGGTGCCGAAGCCGATTCAGCGCGGTGTGCGCCGCGTCGAGCGACGCCCACGTGAAATGCAGCTTGCTTCGATAGTGGGCCGTCAGGCACAGGTAACGGTACGCGAGCGGATCGACATTCCGGCTCTGCAAGGTCTGCAGACGGACGAAATCGCCGCTCGACTTCGACATCTTCGTATCGGCGTCGAGCGTCAGGAAGTGCCCGTGCATCCAGTAATTCGCGAGTTGCGTGCCGTGGGCCGCCCGCGTCTGCGCGATCTCGTTGCTGTGATGCACGGCGATATGATCCTCGCCGCCGCAATGGATATCGAACAGCGTCCCGAGATACTTCGCCGACATCGCCGAGCATTCGATATGCCAGCCCGGAAAACCGCGCCCCCACGGGCTGTCCCATTCCATTTGCCGCCTGACGTCGGCCGGGCTGAACTTCCACAACGCAAAATCCGTGATGCTCCGCTTCCCGCCCAGCGCCACCCGCTTGCCCGCCTGCAACCCCGCGCGGTCCAGCCGCGCGAGATAACCGTAGTCGTCCTGCCGACTGGTGTCGAAGTAGAGGCCGTCGTCCGTCCGGTAGACGTAGCCGGCCCGGTCGAGCGTATCGATGAACGCGATCTGTTCGGCGATGTGATCGGTGGCGCGGCACCAGACCGTCGGCTCGAGCAGGTTGAGCGCGTGCCAGTCCCGGACGAACGCTTCGGTGTAGCGCCGGGCGATGGCCCACGCCGACTCGCCGGTCCGACGGCTCCCCTTCTCCATCTTGTCTTCGCCTTCGTCCGCATCCGAAGTCAGGTGGCCGACGTCGGTGATGTTGACGACGTGCCGGACCGTGTAGCCGTTGCGCTCCAGTACACGACGCAGGAGATCCTCGAACACGTAGGTTCTCAGGTTGCCGATGTGGGCATCGTCGTAGACCGTGGGGCCGCAGCAATACATGCCGACCTGCCCGGCCCGGATAGGCGTGAAGGGGCGCACGGTACGCGACCAGGTGTCATACAGCGCAAGCGGCATCGAGTTTCTCCGTCCCGAAAATGTCGGCCCAAAAACAAAAAGGCCGCCTGTTTTGCATCACAGGCGGCCGGAAGGCGATTGCTTGAATGTTTAGCGAGTTCGCTAGACGCAACTTCCCCCTGGCATGTTCTGACAACATGCACGGATCAGCGAGGAGGGGGAAATGGCGCGATCAAGCATGCGGACGATGCTAGCGCCTATAGACGGCAATGGTCAATACCCGTCGGGCGGCCGGCACCGGCCGGATGCAATTCATGCCCGCTTGCACCCGTCAAAAAAAAGCGCGAACCGTAGTTCGCGCCAAAGAGAGACCGCTCGCTGAAGACGTCGCTGCTCCACACCACCCGCTTAGAACGAATGCCGCATCCCGATCCGCACGTCGGCCTGCGTCTGCGTCGTCGACGGCGTGAAGCTGTAGCCGATCACCGCATCCACGCCTTGCGACGCGCGCAGGTAATCGCCGGAGATGTACACGTCCGTGCGCTTCGACAGCATGTAATGCAGGCCCGCCGTGCCCTGGTTCCAGTGATGGCCTTCGAAGCGCGTGTGCTGGTAGCCGGCGATCAGGCTCAACGCCGGCGTGAACTGGTACGAGCCGCCGCCTTCATAGACCTGCATGTGCGACGACTGGCCGAAGCCCTTGATCGTCGTGTACGAGAAGTTGCCGTCGAGCGTCAGCTTGCCGATCGTGTAGCTCGTGCCGATGCCGAACGTGCCCTGGCTGTCGACATCCATCGGCGTGTTCGCAAACAGGTCGGTGCGTGCGCCGGTCGCCGGATCGACGGTGACGGTCTGCTGGCCGAGGAACGTGTGCGTGCCGATCATCGCGTACGGGTCGAACGCGTAGATGCCGTTCGGGTTGTTCAGGCGCGTGTACGCGGCGCCGATCGAGAAGTCGCCCTTCGTGAAGCTCGCGCCCGCACTCCATGCGCTGTTGCGATGGAAGTTGCCCGCGACGTTGCCGAACGAGTACATCGCGCCGAACTTGAAACCGCTCAGGTCGTTCGACAGGAACTTCACCGAATTCGGCAGGCGGTCGCCGTTGAAGCGGTCGAAGTCGCCCTGGTGAATCGCGTAGCCGCTGCCCCACGCGGAGATGTTGTAGATCGATACAAGCTCGTTCGTGATGTCGAGCTGGTTACCGAACGACAGCGTGCCCCAGTCGTTCTGCAGGCCGACATACGCCTGGCGGCCGAACTCCGAGCCGCCGAAGCCGAGCTGCCCGGTGCCGAGGCGGAAGCCGCTCTCGAGGGTGAACACGGCCTTCAGGCCGCCGCCGAGATCTTCCGTGCCCTTGAGGCCGAAACGGTTCCCGTACGCGACGCCGTCGTCGAACTTGACCACGTGCGAACCGCCCGTGTTGTTCACGTACGTGATGCCCGCGTCGAGAATCCCGTACAGCGTCACACTGCTCTGCGCATGCCCGATGGCGGGTACACAGGCCGCGCATGCAAGCGCGGCGGCTACGGCAACTTTCGTATGCTTCATTATCGACCACCCTCCCTGAACCGTTCGATGGAAAGAACCTCGTTCCGGCGCGCGCCGCAATGCGCCGGTGGATTCGAATTCGGTACGCCTGATGGCTTCGGAATTTCGTTTTCCGCAATAACGCAGCCATTGGCGAAAAATACAAACCCATATTTCGCGTCACCCGTCTGAAGGCGACACCAAATGGTCACGATGCGACCCGGTCGGGAAAACACGTAGACAGGCGGCACGGTAAAACCGGCCGCCCGGAGGGAGGAAATCAGCGCCCGTCGAGGGCCGCGCGCACCGCTGGCAGGCCCGGTGCGCCCGCTGCCGTCGTCACGCCGTCCAGCCAGCCGGCGACCAGCGCCGGGTCGGCCTTCAGCGCATGCTGCGCCGCGAGCGCGGGCGACGTCTTGTGGTCGAGCATGTCGGCGATCATCCGGTTCTCGACGTCGACGGAAAACGTCATCTGCCGGAACAGCCGCGCGAGGTTCGCGCACTGGCCCGCGAACCCGGCGCGCGTGACCGTGTTGACCGTCGCGCCGCCGTAGTTCGGGCCGAAATACGCATCGCCGCCCGACAGGTAGGTCAGGTGGAATTTCGTGTTCATCAGATGCGGCTCCCAGGCCAAGAACACGATCCAGCGCTTGTCGCGTACCGCGCGCTCGACCTGCGTGAGCATGCCCGTCTCGCTCGATTCGACGAGCGACCAGTTCGCCGCACCGAGCGCATGGTCGGACAGCAGCCGCTTGATGTTCTGGTTCGCGGGCGCGCCGGGCTCGATCCCGTAGATCTTGCCGCCGAAGCGATCCGCGTAGCGCGCGAGATCGGCGAACGTATGCACGCCGGCGGCCGCCACGTAGTCGGGCACCGCGAGCGTGAACTTCGCACCGCTCAGGTTCGCGTGCAGCACGTCGATCGATTTCTCGTCGACGAATGGCTTCACGAGCGGTGCCTGCGCGGGCATCCAGTTGCCGAGAAACACGTCGACCTGCCCCTTCTTGAGCCCCTGGTACGTGATCGGCACCGACAGGTTCGCCACGTCCTGCCGGTAGCCGAGCGCCTTCAGCACGACGCCCGCCATCGCGTTCGTCGCATCGATGTCGGTCCAGCCGGGCGCCGCCATTTTCACATCGCCGCACGTCTGCGGGTCGGCCGCGTACGCGGCCTGCGTCGTCATCACGCACGCGGCCGCGGCGAGTGCCGCGCCGATCCGGATTGCTGCATTGCATTGCCGTTCCATCGTCCGCTTCCTCCGTCGTTCGTCAGTGATCGCGATGCGGGACGCTCAGCGCCCGACGCGCGGAAAGCGCGCCATCGCCTCGAGCGTGTCGAGCTCGATGTGGTTGCGCATGTAGCGCTGGCTCGCGTCGGTGAACGGCTGCCAGTCCCACGCGTGGATGCGGCCCTGTGTCGTCGCCGCGTAATGGAAGCGCCGGCGCCGCTGGCTCGCACGCACCTGCCGGTCCAGCTCGGGCAGGTTCCAGCGTTGCGCGGCTTGCGCGCGGAATGCGGCGAGTACGTCGGCGGCTTCCGGCGTGCCGGCGAGGTTCGTCAGCTCGCGCGGGTCGTCCGAGAGGTTGTAGAGCTGATCGGGATCGAGCGGGCAATGCACATACTTCCAGTCGCCGCGGCGAATCATCACGACCGGTGCAACCGCGCCTTCCGCCAGGTATTCGCCGAGCGCAACGTCGTGTGCCGGCGTGCCGTGCAGGTGCGGCACGAGGCTCGCGCCATCGACGGGGTCAGGCCAGCCGCCGGCCGGTGCGGCGCCGGCCAGGTCGACGAGCGTCGGCAGCAGGTCGACGTGCGATACCGGCCCGCGCACGCGCGCGGCGCCGAAGCGGCCCGGCGCATGGACGATCAGCGGCACGCGGCAGCCGCCTTCGAAGAACGTCATCTTGTACCAGAGCCCGCGTTCGCCGAGCATGTCGCCGTGGTCGGACGTGACGATCACGATCGTGTCGTCGGCGAATCCGCACTGTTCGAGCGCGGCCAGCACGCTGCCGAACTGCGCATCGACGTAGGACGTCGCGCCGTAGTACGCGCGGCGCGCGGCCCGGATCTGCGCGTCGGTGGGCGGCGTACGGTCGTTCTCGCAGACGAAGCGCAGCCGCTGCGAATGCGGGTCGCTGTCCGCCGCGTCGAGGCGCACGGCCGGCAGGTCGATCTCTTCGTCGCTGTAGAGATCCCAGTATTCGCGCGTGATCGCATACGGATCGTGCGGATGGGTCAGCGACACGACCATGCAGAACGGCCGCGCATCGTGCCCGGCGGCGCGCTCGCGCGCGACGTCGTACAGCTTCTGCTTCGCGGCGAACGTGACTTCGTCGTCGAAATCGAGCTGGTTCGTGCGCACGCACGGGCCCGCTTCGAGCACCGAACTCATGTTGTGATACCAGCTCGGCCGCTCGGCCGGGCTGTCCCAGTCGGGCACCCAGCCGAAATCGGCCGGATAGATGTCGGTCGTGAGCCGCTCCTCGAAGCCGTGCAGCTGGTCGGGCCCGCAGAAATGCATCTTGCCGGACAGCATCGTCCGGTAGCCGCCCGCGCGCAGGTAGTGCGCGAACGTCAGCGTTTGCGCCGGCAATTCGGCGGCGTTATCGTAGGCGCCGATCCCCGACGGCAGCTTGCCCGTCAGCAGCGAGAAACGCGACGGCGCGCACAGCGGGCTCGCGCAATACGCGGCATCGAATACGACGCCTTGCGCGGCGAGACGGTCCAGCGTCGGCGTGCGCGCGACGCGATTGCCGTAGGCCGGCAGCGCGAATGGCGTGAGCTGGTCGGCCATCAGGATCAGGATGTTGGGTGTCGGGTTCGTCATCGGCTGTCGTGGGGAAAGCGGTGTTCGAATGGAACGGCACGCCGCTCGCGCAGCGGGACGTCCGGCATGACGGAAGCGGCTCGACGAAAGTGCCGCGCGGGCGGGCCGCGCTGGCTAGAATCGCGGGATGCGTTGCGCGGTGGCCGTGAAGCAGGCTTTGAAGCAGGCGTTGAAGCAGGCCGTGAAGCACGCGTGTCGCACCGTCCGATGCACTATCACCCGCCCGAATTCGCGCGGGTAGGCGTCCAGCCCTTATGGGGCCATTAGAGGGACTTATGTCGAAATCCGAACCGTTACCGTCGATGCAGGCGCTGCGCGCGTTCGAATCGGCCGCCCGGCTCGCGAGCTTCACGGCCGCCGCGCGCGAGCTCGGCTCCACCCAGCCGGCCGTGAGCCAGCAGGTGTTTCAGCTCGAAGCCGAACTGGGCGTGCCGCTGTTCGAGCGCAGCCCGCGCGGCGTCACGCTGACGGCCGACGGCCAGTGCCTGTACGAAGCCGTGCGGCTGAGCCTCGACACGCTGCGCGGCGCAACCGCAACCCTGCGTGCGCGCCGCGAGCACGGCGCGCTCACGATCGTCACCGACTTCGGCTTCGCCACCTATTGGCTGATGCCGCGCCTGGCCGGGCTGAAGCGCGTGATGCCTGATGTCGACGTGCGCGTCGTCACGTCACAGGATTACGACGCGCAGCGTGACCATGGCGACATCGCGATCCTGTTCGGCGACGGCCACTGGCCGTCGTGCACGGCCGCGCGCCTCTTTCCGGAATCGGTCACGCCCGTGTGCTCGCCCGCGTTCCGCGATGCGCACCCGCACGTCGCACGGGCCGACCACCTGCTCGCGTTGCCGCTGCTGCATGTGCAGCCGACGCGCCCCGAGCGCTGGCTGTCGTGGTCGGGCTGGTTCGACGCGCACGGCCTCGATACGGCGGCGGCCGCGCGCGGCGTGACCTTCAACAGCTACGCGCTCGTGATCCATGCGGCGCTGCTCGGCGAAGGCGTCGCGCTCGGCTGGTCGCCGCTCGTCGACGAACTCGTTACGTCCGGTCAGCTGGTGAAGCTCGTCGACGCGCCGGTCGTCACGTCGCGCGGCTACTTCCTCGTGCGGCCGCCGCAGCGGCCCGAGCCGGACGCGACCCACGTGTTCCGGCGCTGGTTGCTCGACGCGTGCTCGCCGGCCTGAACGGCCGCCCTGCCGGTCAGCAGCGATCCGCCTGACGCCCGACGGGCCGGGCCCGCCCGGCAGCACTGGCGCGCCGATACCAGCCACACGGCGGGTTGGTTCTATCCGTACCAAAATCGTCCTGATTTACTTGAGCCTCCCGCTACCCGCGTAGCCTGGCGCCCGATGCGCCGCCGCGCGGGTTCGCGTCCCATGACATCCGAGGAATCTCATGACCGCCGACTCACGCCCCGATCAATTCGTCTTGACGCTGTCGTGCCCAAGCGCGGCCGGCCAGGTCGCCGCCGTCGTCGGCTTTCTCGAGCGCCATCGCTGCTACGTCGACGCGCTGAACGTGTTCGACGACGATCTCAGCAACCACTTCTTCGTGCGCTGCGTGTTTCATCCGACGGATGAATCGTTGCAGATCGACGCGCTGCGCCAGGAGTTCGGGCCGATCGCGGCCGAACTCGGCGGCCACGACGGCAATACGCAATGGGCCATCCACGACGTGAACGCACGGCCGAAGGTGCTGATCATGGTGTCGAAGCTCGAGCACTGCCTCGCGGACCTGCTGTTCCGCTGGCGGATGGGCGAGCTGAAGATGGACATCGTCGGCATCGTGTCGAACCATCGCGACTTCGAGCCGCTCGCCGCGCAACACGGGTTGCCGTTCCGCCACTTCCCGATCACGGCCGATACGAAGGCGCAGCAGGAAGCGCAGTGGCTCGACTTCTTCGAGTCGAGCGGTGCGGAGCTCGTAATCCTCGCGCGCTACATGCAGGTGCTGTCGCAGGAAACCAGCGCGAAGCTCGCGAACCGCGCGATCAACATCCATCATTCGTTCCTGCCCGGCTTCAAGGGCGCGAAGCCGTATCACCAGGCGCATGCGCGCGGCGTGAAGCTGATCGGCGCGACCGCGCACTTCGTCACCGACGATCTCGACGAAGGCCCGATCATCGAGCAGGTGGTCGAGCGCGTCGATCATGCGCTGCGCCCCGAGCAGCTGCTCGCGGTGGGCCGCGACGTCGAATGCATCACGCTCGCACGCGCGGTGAAGGCGTTCATCGAGCGGCGCGTGTTCCTGAACGGCGATCGGACGGTGGTGTTTTCGTAAGCGTGCCGCGGGCGGCTCGACCGTCCGTCACGCGGAAGCCGACGGCACGCGCGAAGCCGCCGTGCCGGTTCGCCGCGCCCGGTGCCGCAGGTACAGGTTGTTCAGGATCAGCGCCGTGCCCGTCAGCGTGGCGCCCGCGATCTGCGCGCGATTGGGCACCAGGCCCGTGAACGCGGACACGATGAACGCGGTGATCGGCACGATGTCCATGAACAGCATGCCGTTCATCGGCCCCAGGTTCCGGTTGCCCGTCATCCAGAGCAGGATCGCGCCGAAACCGGCCACCGGCCCCATGTACACGAGGTGCGGCAGCACCGCGTGCACGGCGGCCAGTGACGGCGCCGCGATCCGGTGCGTGACGATCAGCACCAGGTTGAGCGCGACGATCGTGGTCAGTCCGAGCCAGGTCGTGAAGGTCGTGTATTTCAATGCCGACCAGCGGCTAAAGCGCGCCGCGCCGAATGTATAGACGACCCAGCACAACGCGCCGGCGATGATCAGCGCGTTGGCCGCGTAGTGCTGCGGCTCGTGCAGCGCGCCGATCACGTCGCCGCGCGTGATCACGAGGGCCACGCCGGTAAAGGACAGCACGACGAACAGCACCGACGCCGGCACGGGCGCGACGCGTCTCACCAGGGCGTTGAGCAGGAGCCCCATCATCGGCTGCGTGGCCATCATGATCGACGCGGTCAGCGCCCCTTCGTCGCCGGCCAGTTGCTGGCCCAGGAACACGAACGATCCGAACCCGCAGAAGCCGATCGACCCGAGCAACCACGCAAGCCCCAGCGGCTCGCCGGCCGAACGGAACGCACCGGGCCCTTCGACGATCCGCAGCAACGCGATGAAGCCGATGCCGGCGATCAGATAGCGCAACGACGTGAACGTAAAGGGATCGATGTACCGCAACGCATCGGTCATCACCGGAAACATCACGCCAATCAGGATCGTCGCGGTCACACAGGCCACGACGCCTTTCCCGTACGCGTTCGCGGCGGGCATTGCGAGTGTTGCGTCATTCATGACTGATCATTCCCAAATTAATTGAAAAATGATGCCGGTGCGGCTATGCGCAGCGGCAGTGTCGAATCACAACTTCCCTACCGTCCTGACGTGCCCTTCATGGTCTCGATGCGGGTATTCGGGATACCCCATATTTGAAACCGGTCATTCTCAAAATAACCAAAAAAATCAGGTCAGCGCCCGCATCGCGATATCGACGATCGATGCCAGCTCCGCCTCCGACGCACTCGACTTGCCCAGCACGCGCATCCCCTGGATCAGGCACAGCAGGAACCGGCCGACCTCTTCCGGATCGAGATTCCGGTCGAAATCGCCCGACTGCTGGCCGCGCGCGATGGCCAGGCTAAATTGCGTACCGATACGCAGCAAGGTCGATTCGATGTACGGGCGCAGTGCGTCGTCGCCGGGCAGAAGCTCGACGGCCGAATTCGTGATGAAGCAGCCGCGCCGCTCCGACAGCCGCACACCGATTTCCGTGTAGTACAGCAGCGCCTCCCTGAGGGCCTGCCGCGGCGGCAGATCCGCCGCGAGCCGCTCCTTGAGCCGTGCGATCGCGCCTTCCGCATAGCGGTCGAACGCGGCGACCAGCAACCCGTGCTTGTCGCCGAACGTGCGGTACAGGCTGCCGCGAAAGACGCCGGTCGCCTCGCACAGCGCGTCGATCGACGTCGCGTGATACCCCTGCTCCCAGAACACGCGTGCAGCGGCGTCGATCACCTCGTCGGTGTCGAATTCGCGTGGTCGCCCCCTGTCGCGGGCGCCGGAAGATGCGGAGGTCGGGCTCATGGATGCCGATATTAGAACCGATCATTCCCAAAATCAAGCGGCCATGCACCGTGAATGCGTCGCGCACGCCGGCATGAATGACGAAAGCCCGACCGCTTGCCAGCCGGTCGGGCTTCTTCATTGCCTGCCGTGACATCGATCACAGCGTCCGTGTGCGGTTTCCGGACGCTGCGCTCCGTTACACGGCCTGGCGCGTCACTTCACCCAGGCAAAGTAATACGACAGCCAGATCGTCAGCCCCGCGCCGACCAGCGCCGCATAAGGCATCAGGCTCAGCCACATCGCGCGCTTCGGCACTTCGAGTTCCATGTCACGCTGCATCTGCGCGGGGAAGCGGCCGCGATCCTGCCAGTAGTGGCGGAACAGGAACACCGGCACGATCAGCAGCATCGCGATCAGCCCGTTGCGCAGCGTGCCTTCGCCCTGCAGGTTCGCGCCCGCCCCGACATACACCAGGTTCGCGTAGCCGCAGATCGAGCCGGCGACGAGCAGCCAGGTCGGGCAGCGGAACGGCCGATCCCAGTTGCCGCGATCCATCCGGTGGATCCAGCCCGACTGAAGATTCAGGAATACGAACAGCATGTAGCAGACGTTCGAGATCGACAGCACCGTCATGTAGTCCGACATCATCAGCAACACGAGGTTGAAGCCGAGATCGGTCCACATCGCGCGCGTGGGCGAGCCGTGCTCGTTCACGTGCGACAGGTACTTCGGCAGCCAGCCGTCGACCGATGCCTGGTACAGCGTGCGCGATGAGCCCATCATCGACGTCATCACGATCAGCAGGATCGACAACATCAGCATCACGACGACCGCATTCGCGACCCATGCGCCGCCACCGACGATCTTCGCCATCGCGGCCGCGACGCCGGTGCCGTCGCCGATCGACGGATCGAGCATCGCCTGCGTGCCGAGCGCGCCCTGGAACGCCATCGGCACGAGCGTCATCACGACGAGACACAGTGCACCCGACCAGAAGATCGCCTTGGCGGTATCGCGACGCGGATCGCGGAATTCGCGCGTGTAGCAGACGGCAGTCTCGAAGCCGTACGACGCCCAGCCGGCCATGAACATCGCGCCGAGCGCCATCGTGACGCCCTGCCCGTTCCACGAGCCGAACGTCGCGGTCGTGAGATTGCCGTGCGCGTCGTGACCGAGCGGCAGCAGCGGGAGCAGGTTCGACATCGGCACGTCGCCCGTGATGAACGGCACGATGCCGACGATCAACAGCGGCGTGAGCGACGCGATACCGAGAATGCGCTGCGTGCGCGCAGCCTTCGATGCACCGCTGTGCTGAAGCTTGAACGTAATGAGAAGCAGGATCGTCGCGATGATGAACGTCGCATTGATCCGCAGGGACAGACCCGGCTTGATGAACCCGAGATCCGCAACCTTGAGCTGCCAGTGCAGCACCGCCGCGTCGGCGGGAAAGAGACTCGTGAGCGCATAGCTCGCCGCGAGGCCGCAGCCGAGCGCGAGCATCGGCGACCACGCGAGCCAGTTGCACCACACGGAAACCGGGGCGATCAGCTTGCTGTAACGGACCCAGCCGATCGCGCCGTACACGGACGCGCCGCCCGATTTATGGGGAAATAGTCCCGATATTTCCGCATAAGTCGCGCTTTGAATCAGCCCCATCGTGATCGCGGCGATCCAGATCGCCCACGCGGGCTGGCCGATCGTCGCGCATACGCCGCCGATCGTGAACAGCACGCCTGCCGGCACGCCGCTCGTCACCCAAAAAGCGTCTTTCCAAGTCAGGCCACGATGCAGCGTGTGGCCCGTCGAATCATGTGAGATGGTTGCCTCAACATCACTGGTGCTGTTCGCACGCAGTCCTGCCTGACTCATCCAATTCCTCCTGTGATGACTCCGCACAAGGGCCGTAGTGTAACAATTTACGGGCTTTCTTGCAGAATCAAAAAAATAATTCCGGGATATGACCGCATCGCAGTGCGATTATTTCGGCATCCTTCCGATCAATCCCGGACTGTCTCGTCGTAGTTTTATTGCGTCGTATCGTCGCGGTTTATTGCGCGCCTTCCGTCCACGCATTCACGCGATCCGCGTGCGCGGCGATCCATGCATCGGCAGCCGCTTCCGGCTTCGAGCCGTTCTGGATCGCAAGCATCACGCTGTCGATTTCACCCGGCTTCCACTGGAATTTTTTCAGGAACGCGACCACCGGCTTCGCCTTCGTTTCGAGCCCCGGATTCACGACGCTGTCGACGTGCTCCGCGCCGCCGAACACCTTCTTCGGATCCTCGAGGAAGCGCAGCTTCCACTTCGCGAACATCCAGTGCGGCGCCCAGCCCGTCACGATGACCGGCTTGTTCGCATTGACCGACCGCGACAGCTCGGCCGTCATCGCGCTGCCCGAGCTCGGCATCAGCGTGTAGTTCAGCCCGTAGCTCTTGATCGCATCGTCGGTCTTGCGCATCACGCCGGCGCCGGCGTCGATGCCGACGATCCGGCCGCTGAAATTGCTTTTCTCGGCATTCAGATCGTCGATGCTCTTCGCCTTCACGTAGTCGGGAACGATCAGGCCGATCTTCGCGTCGGGAAAGTTCGCGCCGAGATCGACGACCTTCGTCTTGTATTCGCCCCAGTAGGAGCCGTGCGTGACCGGCAGCCACGCGGACAGCGTCGCATCGAGATCGCCGCGCGCCACGCCCTGCCACATGATCCCGGCGGCGACCGGCACGAGCTGGACCTGGTAACCGAGCTTCTTCTCGATCACGCGCGCCGCGACGTTCGACGTCGCCACGCTGTCATCCCAGCCTTCGACGTAGCCAATCTTCAGCGTGGGCTTCGTATCGGCAAGCGCCGACGCGCTCAGCGCCACCATTGCCGACAGTGCGCCGGTCCACAACAATTTTCCGAACAGCTTCATGGTCGATCTCCTTGATGTGCGCCTGCGCGCGTTGTCTCTCTAGGTTCTTCAACCACAAATCCGCGGTATCGTTGTTTTCCGACGGATGCTTGTCCGGACGCGACGCCCCCGGACAGCCGATGGCGTGTTGCGACTACTTGTCGATCACGAGATCCGACAGCGGCTTGCTGCAGCACAGCAGCACCATCCCCTGGTCGATCTCGCGCTGGCGGATACCGCCGTTGTGCTTCATTTCAACCTGCCCGGACACGAGCTTCACCTTGCAGGTGCCGCACATGCCCTGCGTGCACGAGGCCGGCAGCCGCACGCCCGACTGGCGCGCCGCATCCAGCACGTGCTGCTCCGAGCCGCACGAAATCTCGCGATTGCTCTTCGCGAAACTGACCGTGTACTGCTTCGTATCGGTGTCGGCACCTTCCGCCGGCGGCGCGAGATCGACGAGCAGTTCGTCGCTTGCGGTTTGCGCGAGCGTTTCGAACGAGAAGCTCTCCTCGTGATACTGCTTGCGATCGAAGCCGGCTTCGTCGAGCAGGTCGCGCACGGCCTTCATGTACGGCGCGGGGCCGCACGTGAAGATCTCGCGCTCCATGAAATCCGGAGCGATCAGCTTCAGCAGCGGCAGCGTCAGGAAGCCCGTGACGCCCGGCCAGTTCGTGCGCGCGCCCAGACGCTCGACGACGAACGACGTGCGGAAGTTCGTGTGGTTCGACGCGATCAGGTCGAGCTCGCGCGCGAAGATGATGTC
Organism: Burkholderia lata; assembly: GCF_902499335.1. GTDB lineage: Bacteria > Pseudomonadota > Gammaproteobacteria > Burkholderiales > Burkholderiaceae > Burkholderia > Burkholderia lata_B. Next base: position 489,532 of record NZ_CABVQK010000004.1, read on the forward strand.
GTCCGGCGTGCGCGCGCTGTGCACGAACAGGATGTCGCGATCCTCCGCGAGATCATGGTGCGCGCGGCTCATCGACATCAGCGGCGTGACGCCCGAGCCGGCCGACAGGAACAGGTACTTGCGCGCCGGATGCCGTGCGCACGTGAATTCGCCGGCCGGGCCGAGCACGCGCACCGGTGCGCCCGGCTGCAGGTTGTCGTGCAGCCAGTTCGACACCTTGCCGCCCGGCACGCGCTTCACCGTGATCGACACCGTGTGCGGCCGCGCCGGCGACGACGAGATCGTATAGCAGCGGTTGATCGTTTCGCCTTCGATGTCGAGCTCGAGCGTGAGGAACTGCCCGGGCTCGAACGAGAACGAGCGGCCCTGCGGCGAACGGAAGAAGAAACTCTTCACGTCGTGCGTTTCCTGCCGCACGTGGCAGCACACCAGCGTTTCCTCGACGTCGCTCGTCCAGCGCTCGGGAAGGCCGTTCCAGAACGCCGGGCGCGTGACCCGGCTGTCCGTCGGCTCGAAGTTGGCCGCATCTCGCATCATGTCTGACTCCGCTTATACGCTGCTAAGTGCTATTCGCCGGTTTTTTCGGCGAGCCGGCCGATGTACCAGGCCGAGAATTTTTCGACGAGACCTTCCGTGAACGGCGAATACGGGCCCGGCTCGTACGCGCTGCTGGTCGCGCCGCGCTGCGAGAATTCGACGAGCGCGCGATCCTGGTCGTTGGTCGCGTTCCACACGGCCGTGAGATTCTTCACGTCGTAGTCGATGCCTTCCTTCGCGTCCTTGTGCACGAGCCACTTCGTGCGCACGAGCGTCTTGCCGGCCGACAGCGGGATCACCGAGAACGTCACGATGTGATCGCTCATGAAGTGGTGCCACGAGTTCGGCTGCGTCCAGAACGACAGCCCGCCGAGGTCGGCCTTGTCGAAGCCGCCGAGCAGCTTCTTCGATGCGACCTTCGCATCGAGCGTCTGCGATTCACCGTGGCGATCGAGCGGCAGGCGCTGCGTGCGGAAACCCGTCACGTCGAGCAGCTTCTCGATCTCTTCGGACGGCAGGCCCATCTCGGCCCACTCCTTCCCGCGCCGCACGCATGTTTCCGCGAACGCGTCCATGCCTTCCGCGTTGGCGTCGGAGCGCTGGTAGCCGAAGCCGTATTCGTACAGCGAGATGGTGAGCTCCGGATGGTTCGCGACGCAGTGATAGCACTCGCGGTTGTTCTCCATCGTGAGCTTCCAGTTGCCTTCCTCGATGATGTCGACCTGCGCGGCGATCTTCGTGCTCGGCAGATCGTGCGGCAGCAGGTACGGCTCCATCTCGGCGCGCAGCTGCGCGAAGTCGGCGGGCGGCTCGTCGGCGAGGCAGACGAAGATCAGGCCCGCGAGGTTCTCGACGTGCACCGACTTCAGGCTGTGCTTGCAGCGGTCGAACTTCTCGCCCATGTGCTCGGCGAACATCAGCTGGCCGGTCAGGTTGTAGGTCCAGCTGTGGTACGGGCACACGATGTTGCCGACCGAGCCCTTGTCTTCGTTGCACAGGCGCGCGCCGCGGTGACGGCACACGTTGTGGAACGCGCGGATCGCCATGTCGTCGTCGCGCACGATCAGGATCGAATCGCTCCCGAGTTCCACGGTCACGTAGTCGCCCGGCTCGGGAATGTCCGGTTCGACCGCCACCTGGATCCAGTGCTGGCGGAAAATCGCCTCCATGTCGAGCGCGAAGATGTCCTCGCTCGTGTAGAACGGTGCCTCGAGGCTGTGCCCTTCCTTGCGCCGCTCGATCAGTGCACGAATGTCTGCCGATACTTTCATCGTTTGCTCCGGATTCCTTGCATCCCTGGGTTCTTGCCGACAGGCATCAAAATCAGTAGTCGATGAGCTGATGCTCGCGCAAATACGCGAGGATCACTTGTGCTTTTTCGACCGAACTCCCTTCATTTACGACGTTGCCGCCACGGCTTTCGGTCGTCGTCGCGGACAGCATCCGGGCATGCCCGGAGCGCTTCTCGGCGGCGACCAGCTTTACGGGTTTACGCTCGATCGGGCCGACCTTCCACGCGGCCGCGTCGGCGTCCGCGCCGGGCGCCGCGAGCGCGGGCCGGATCGCGCCGGCGCGCAGCCGCGCATACGCGTAGCGCGGCTCGGCATTCGCGAGCGGATGGACGGCGACGACGGCCGGCAGCGCCGTGTCGACGCGTCGCCGCAGCCCTTTCGGCAAAAATTGCCGGACGGCCGCGCGGCCGCCTTCGACCGTCACGTCGACGGCCGAGCCGACGAGCGGATAGCCGAGCGCCGCGGCGATGCGATACGGCAGCATGCCGGTGTCGTAGGCGCCCTCGGCACGCGTGCCGGTCAGCACGAGGTCGTAGCCCTCGACGCGCGCGGCGAGCGCATGCACGGCATCGTCGCCGTCGCGGCAGGCCAGCACCTCGACCTCCCGTGCGCCGAGCGCGAGATATTCGGCAAGCGCCGCGTTCGCGGGGTCGCCTGCATGGATCACGTCGAGCTTCGCGCGATGCCGCTCCGCGAGTTGGCGGCCGGTTTCGAGCGCGGCCGCGTCGTTGCGGCTGTAGCGCGCGACGCCGCTGACCGGATGGCGGCCGACGGACACGAGCACCGCGATGCGTTGCAACTGGCGGGGGGCGTTCATGCGGCGACTCCTTCCGGTTCACGGGTGCCGACCGCGGCCGGCGATTCGCCACGCGCGGCGCGCGCGGCCTGCACCTGTTCGATCAGCGCCGCGATCGTGCCCTGCGCGTCGCCGACCACCGTCAGGTTCGCGCGCTTCGCGATCGGCGCGCTGCCGTCGAGGTTCACCGCGATCACGTGGCGGCAGTCCTTGATCCCCTGCAGGTGCTGCACCGCGCCCGAGATGCCGAACGCGATGTACACGCTCGCCTCGACCGTCTTGCCGGTTGCACCGACCTGCTTGTCGCGCGTGAAGTGACCGTTGTCGACCGCGACGCGGCTCGCGCCGATCGCCGCACCGAACGCACCGGCCAGCCGTTCGAACGCACCGATGTCGGACACGCCGTTGCCGGCCGACACGATGAAATCGGCTTCCTCCAGCGCAACCTGTGCCGCGTCGATTTCGTCGAGGCCGAGATCGCGGTACGGTTGCGCGGCGTCATGCGCCGGGCGGATGAAGTCGGCAGCCAGGCGTTCGCCCGCACCGACGAACGGCAGCTTCGCGTCGACCGCGTTCTGCTCGAGCAGGATCACGTCGGGCAGCGCACGGGTGGCAAACGCGCGCCCGGCCTGCGCATACGCGCCGACATGCTTCGCGTCGATCTCGACGACGTGGGTCGCGACGCTCGCACCGGCGGCCGCCGCGTAGCGCCGGCCGAGATCGCCGTCGCCCGTCGCGTTGTCGGGCACGAACACGTGTTTCGGCGCGAGCGCGGCAACGCAGGCCTGCAGCGCTTGCAGTTCGCTTTCAGGGTCGAACGCGCGCCGATCGAAACCGGCGAGTTCCAGCAGCTTGTCGACGCCCAGTTCGGCCACGTCGTCCTTGAGTTCGCCGAACGCGAGCAGCGCGACTTCGGTCTGCGCATCGGCGAGCAATGCGGCGGCGGCGATCGCCTGCCGCGAATGATCGTCGAGCGCGCCACGTTCGCTGTGCGCGACCACCAGCATCACGTGCTTCGGATCCTGCACCGCGCGGCGCGGCTTCGCAGCCGCTGCGCCATGACCGTGCACGGACCCGTGCGCGGCGTTCGCATCGGCGCTGCCTTCCTCGCCGAGCGTGATGCGCTTCAGGCCCGCGGCCGTGATGATGAACGGCCGGCGCGGATCGATTCGTTTGATCGTATTCATCGATTCACTCCAGCGAGGCGGCGACGAGTTCGGCCACGTCGAGCACGTCGGGGCGCGGGCCCACGACGCCTTCGAGCATCGCCGTGCAGTTCGGGCAGGCAACCGCTACCACGTCCGCGCCGATCGTGCGCGCGTCGGCGATGCGGATATCGGGAATGCGTTGCTTGCCGGGAATGTCGGTCAGCGGCGCGCCGCCGCCACCGCCGCAGCAGCGGCCGCGCATGCCGTTGCGCTCCATCTCGACGACCTGGATGCCGATCGTCTTCAGCAGCTTGCGCGGCGCTTCCGTCTCGCCGTTGTAGCGGCCGAGGTAGCACGGGTCGTGATACGTGGTGCGCTTCTCGCGCAGCGCTTCGACGGCCTTCGGCGCGATCTTGCCGCTGTCGGCCAGTTCGGCGAGGTAGGTCGTATGGTGCTTGACCGTCACGCGCAGCCCGAGCGCACGGTATTCGTTGCGCAGGCTGTGCATCACGTGCGGGTCGGCCGTCACGATCTGCTTGTACGACAGCGTGCCGAGCGTGCCGATCAGGCGCTTCGCCATCTGCTGGAACGTCGCTTCGTCGCCGAGCCGGCGGGCGACGTCGCCCGTGTCGGTTTCGGTCGAGCCGAGCACCGCATAGTCGACGCCCGCCTTGTTCAGTACCTTGACGAACGCGCGAAGCGTGCGCTGGTAGCGCATGTCGAACGCACCTTCGCCCGCGACGAACAGCACGTCGACCGGCTTGCCGGGTTGCGCGACAGGTGCGCTCAGGTCGACCGACCAGTCGTAGCGCGCAGCGGTGTCGTAGCCGCCCATCGTGCCGGTTTCACGCAGGTTCGCGAGCACTTCCTGGCCTTTACCCGGCACCGTGCCGTGCACGAGCGTGCGGTTGCGGCGCATGTCGACGATCGCGTCGACGTGCTCGATCAGCATCGGGCATTCCTGCACGCAGGCACGGCAGGTCGTGCACGACCACAGCGTCTGCTCCTCGATCAGGCCCGACACGATCGGGCCGTTCGGCTCGCCGCGATGCTGGCCGACCGCGAGGCCCGGCGACGGGCTGCCCGCGTATGCCGCATCGGTACCGCCCGCCATCCCGACGACGAGATCCTGGATCAGCTTCTTCGGGTTCAGCGGTTGGCCCGACGCGAACGCGGGGCACGCGGCTTCGCACTTGCCGCACTGCACGCACGCGTCGAAGCTCAGCAGCTGGTTCCAGCGGAATTCGACCGGCTTCTCGACGCCATACTCCTGATGCTCGATGTCCGGCAGCTTCAGCGCCGTCGGCGGCGTAGCCGTGCCGTTACCGGTGAACGATTCGCGCGTGGCGGCGAAACGCTCCTGGCGCGGGTGGAAGGCCAGGTGCAGCAGGCCGGCGATCGCATGCTTCATCGGGCCGCCCTTCGCGGCGCCGACCGTCATCGTGAATGCACCGACGCCGATCAGCACTGCGCAGAGCACCGCGAACGCGCCCGACATCGCACCGGTCGGCACCAGCATGAACAGCACGAGGCCGAGCGCGAACGAGCCGAGCAGCCAGGGCAGCGTATTCCACGGGCCGCGCGACAGGCGGGCCGGCACGTCCTTGGCCGCGCGTCGGCGCCACACGAACACCGCGCCGACCAGCATCGCGAGCGCCGACAGGAAGATCAGCTTGTCGAGCCACGGCGAGTAGATCGCGAGGCCGTAGTTGATGAACACCAGCGCGAGCGCGCCGATCGCGCCGCCGGCCGTCGCGACGTGCGTCTTCGCGATGTACGGATCGCGGGCGACCACGTGGTGCAGGTCGACGAAGTAGCGCTTCGGGATCGCGAACAGGTTCGCGACGCCGAACGAGCCGGGCGCGGTGGCCCGGCCGAGACGCCAGTAGGACGAGCGCTTCGCGACTGCGAACGCGAGCCCCGCCACCGACAGCCACAACAGGGCGGTAATGAGGAAGGACGGATTCATCTTTTAGAAATCCTTCACGAGACGCAGCGAGTCGTAGATCGCACCGTGGACGTTGTGCATCGAGATGCAGTCGCCGACACGGAACAGCAGGAAACGGCCATTGCCGAGTTCTTCCGACAGGCACGGCTGCGGCTCGGCCGCGAACAGCGTGTGCGGATCGATCTGGCCGCGGTTCACCGATTCCGGCTTGAGCTTCCAGTACAGCTCGTCGTTCGGCGACGAACCGTTCTCGATCACCACCTGGTCGACCGCGCGCTCCTCGAGTTCTTCCGTGTACTCGTTGCGCAGCACCGCGATCAGCTTGCCGTCCTCTTCATAGACGCGATCGAGCATCGTGTTCGGCGTCGGGATCACGCCGAATGCGTACAGGCGGCGATAGAAGATCGGGAACGTCGTGCCGCCGCAATCGTCGGCCACCTTCACGTCCGGCGTGACGACCTCGACCTTCGAGCCGCGGCTCGCCATGAAGTCGGCCACGCCCGCGCCCGCATGCGTGCTCACGCCGTCGAACAGCAGCACGTTCTGCTTCGGCTCGACCTTGCCGGTCAGGATGTCCCACGAGCTGACGGCGAGGCCCTCGGCCACGCCCCAGCCCGGCACCTGCCACGTGAAGCTCGACCCGCCCGTCGCGAGCACGACGATGTCCGGCTTCTCGGCCATGATCATCTTCTCGTCGGCTGCCACGCCGAGCCGGCGATCGACGCCCAGGCGCTTCGTTTCCATGTCGAACCAGCGGATGATCCCCGACATCTGTTCGCGCTGCGGCGCCTTCGCGGCGATCATCACCTGGCCGCCCACTTCCGCGTTCTTCTCGAACAGCACGACGTCGTGGCCGCGCAGCTTCGCGACGCGCGCCGCCTCGAGGCCCGCCGGGCCCGCGCCGACCACCACGACCTTGCGCTTCGGGCCGCGCGACTTCTCGATGATGTGCGGCATCGTCGATTCGCGCGACGTCGCCGCGTTCTGGATGCACAGCACGTCAAGGCCGTTGTACTGGCGGTCGATGCAGTAGTTCGCGCCGACGCACTGCTTGATTTCGTCTTCGCGGCCGTCGCGGATCTTGATCACCATGTGCGGATCGGCAATCTGCGCGCGCGTCATGCCGACCAGGTCGATCATGCCGGTCGCGAGCAGGCGCTCGGCCTGGCCCGCATCGCGGATGCTCTGTGCGTGCATCACCGGAATCTTCACGACCGACTTGATGCCGGCCGCGAGGTGCACGAACGGCTCCGGCGGCAGCGCCATCGGCGGCATGCAGTTGGCGATCGTGTTGTGCGTATCGCCGCCCGAACCGACCACGCTCAGGTAGTCGATCAGGCCCGTCTCCGACATCGCCTGCGCGATTTCCTTCAGTGCTTCGTGATCGAGGCCGTCCTCGTGGAATTCGTCGCCGCACATGCGCAGGCCGACGCAGAAATCCTTGCCGACCGCCTCACGCACCGCCGTCAGCACCTCGATGCCGAAGCGCAGCCGGTTTTCCAGGCTGCCGCCCCATTCGTCGGTGCGGTGGTTCGAACGCTTGCTCCAGAACTGGTCGATCAAGTGCTGGTGGGCAGCCGAGATTTCGATGCCGTCCATGCCGGCCGCTTTCACGCGCTTCGCGGCTGCCGCGAAATCGCCGATGATGCGGCGGATTTCCTCGATCTCGATGATCTTCGCGTTACCGCGGTGCACGGGTTCGCGCACGCCCGACGGCGACATCAGGTGCGGCCAGTGCTCGCCGTGGAACGACGAGCGACGGCCCATGTGCGTCGCCTGGATCATGATCTTCGCGCCGTGCTTGTGCATCGTGTCGGCGAGGCGCGTGAGCGGATCGATGATCTTGTCGGTCGACAGGTTCACCGATTTCCACCAGCCCTGCGGGCTGTCGATCGACACCGGGCTCGACCCGCCGCAGATCGCGAGGCCCACGCCGCCCTTCGCCTTTTCTTCGTAGTAGCGGATATAGCGGTCGCCCGGCAGGCCGCCCGGCTCGGCATACACCTCCGCATGCGCGGTGCTGACGATCCGGTTGCGCAGCGTCAGCTGGTTCAGCTGCATGGGTTTGAACAGGTGGGGATAACGCATCGCTGGCGACCTCTGGCGTTCGAATGTCTCGTGTTGCGGGTGTTGTTGTGTTGCTGTGCCGTTACGTCAGCGCATCAGTGCGCGATCGGCGACACTTCGAAGACGCAGTGGTCGTGATGCTCGGCCGCGCACTGCACTTCCTTCGATTGCGCACGCGGTGCGCCCTTGCCTTCCGGCGTCGTGTCGTTGACCCAGTCCATCGCGCCGGCGAACCAGCCCGCGAACATGTAGCAGAGCTTGCCTTCCTTGCCCGGCTGCTGGAGCACGAACGACGAGTGGCGCAGCTCGATCTTCGCGCGCGCGCTGGCCGGATCGGCCTCGATGATCGAGAACAGGCCCCAGCCGCGCTGCGACAGGCGCTTCAGGTAGTGCTCGAACACGGCCATGCCGGTCAGGCCGTGCAGCTTGGCTTCCTTGTCGCACCAGTGGTAGGCGGACTTGTAGCCGGCCTTGTACAGGATCTCGGCATACGCCTCGACGCCGAGCGCTTCCTCGACGGCGACGTGGTTGTTCGTGAAGAAGTGGCGCGGCACATACAGCATCGGCAGCGCGTCGGTGGTCCAGACGCCGGTATCGGGATCGACGTTGATCGGCAGTTGCGGTTGCATCGTGGTGACTCCGTGAGGAAATTGGCCGCGCGGCTCAGTGCGCAGGCGCGACATCGTCCGCGCGCCCGTGCGGCTTGCACGGGCACGTCCCGATTTTTTTAATGTTGAATCGCTGGCGGTGGTTCGGCGTTCGCGGCGCTTACGCGCCCCACACGTCCTTGAACACGCGCACCCAGTTCTCGCCCATGATCTTGCGGATACGCGACTCCTTCCAGCCGTGGCGCTCCATCGCGGCCGTCAGGTTCGGGAATTCGCCGATCGTGCGGATGCCGTCCGGGTTGATCACCTTGCCGAAATTCGTCAGCTGGCGATAGCGGCCCTTGTCATGCGTCAGCATGTCGAAGAACTCCTTCGCGAAATCCTGCGTGAAATCCGTGCCGATGCCGACCGCGTCTTCACCGATCAGGTTCACGACGTAGTCGATCGCCTCGATGTAGTCGTCGATGTTCGCCTCGATCCCGCGCTTCAGGAACGGCGCGAACATCGTCACGCCGACGAAGCCGCCTGCGTCGGCGATCTCCTTCAGCTGTTCGTCGCTCTTGTTGCGCGGGTGCTCCTTCAGGCCCGACGGCAGGCAGTGCGAATAGCACACCGGCTTCTTCGAGAACGCGATCGCTTCCGACGACGTGTTGCCGCCCACGTGCGACAGGTCGACCATGATGCCGACGCGGTTCATCTCGGTGATCACTTCGCGGCCGAAGTCCGACAGCCCGCCGTCACGCTCGTAGCAGCCGGTGCCGACCAGGTTCTGCGTGTTGTAGCAGAGCTGCACGACGCGCACGCCCATGTCGGCGAACGCTTCGATGTAGCCGATGTTGTCCTCGAACGCATGCGCGTTCTGGAAGCCGAGGATCACGCCGGTCTTGTCTTCCTTCTTCGCGCGGAAGATGTCTTCCGTCGTGCGCACCAGCGTCAGCAACTCGCTGTTGTCGCGGATCTTCTTCTTCATCACGCCGATGTTGTCGACGGTCTTGGTGAAGTTTTCCCACACCGACACCGTGCAGTTCGCGGCGGTGATGCCGCCCTTGCGCATGTCTTCGAACACCGGCTTCTCGAACTTCGAGATGTTCAGCCCGTCGATGATGATGCTGTCTTGATGCAGCGTGCTCATGTGTTGCTCCAGTATTGTCGGGTCGGTGGGATCAATAGATCGGGAAGCGCTCGCACAACGCGAAGATCTCGCGGCGCACGCGCTGTTCGGTGGCATGGTCGCCTTCCGGGTTCGCGCGCAGCGCGTCGAACACTTCCAGGATCAGGCGGCCCACTTCGCGGAACTCCGCGACGCCGAAGCCGCGCGTCGTGCCGGCCGGCGTGCCGAGGCGGATGCCCGACGTGACGGTCGGCTTCTCGGTGTCGAACGGAATGCCGTTCTTGTTGCAGGTGATTCCCGCGCGCTCCAGCGCCTGTTCGACCGGCGCGCCCTTCAGGCCCTTCGGGCGCAGGTCGACCAGCAGCAGGTGGTTGTCGGTGCCGCCCGTGACGAGATCGACGCCGCCCGCCTTCAGCACTTCGCCGAGCGCCTGCGCGTTCGCGAGCACGTTGTCGATGTAGGTCTTGAAGTCCGCATGCAGCACTTCGCCGAACGCGACGGCCTTGCCGGCGATCACGTGCATCAGCGGGCCGCCCTGCAGGCCGGGGAACACGGCCGAGTTGATCTTCTTCGCGATGTCCTCGTCGTTGGTCAGCACGAAGCCGCCGCGCGGGCCGCGCAACGTCTTGTGGGTGGTCGACGTGACGACGTGCGCATGCTCGACCGGGTTCGCGTGGCGGCCCGCGGCGATCACGCCGGCGATGTGCGCCATGTCGACCATCAGCTTCGCGCCGACGCTGTCGGCGATCGCACGGAAGCGCGCGAAGTCGAGCGCCCGCGGGTATGCCGAGAAGCCGGCGATGATCAGGTTCGGCTTGTGCTCGTGCGCGAGCGCTTCGACCTGGTCGTAGTCGATCAGCATCGTGTCGCGGTTCACGCCGTACTGGACCGCGTTGAACCACTTGCCCGACAGCGCCGGCTTCGCGCCGTGCGTCAGGTGGCCGCCCGCGTCGAGCGACATGCCGAGCACCGTGTCGCCCGGCTTGGCCAGCGCGAGCATCACCGAGCCGTTCGCCTGCGCGCCCGAGTGCGGCTGCACGTTCGCATAGCCGGCGTTGAAGATCTTCTTCACGCGTTCGATTGCCAGCGCCTCGACTTCATCCGCGAACTCGCAGCCGCCGTAGTAGCGCTTGCCAGGATAGCCTTCCGCGTACTTGTTGGTCAGCACCGAGCCCTGCGCCTCGAGCACGGCACGCGACACGATGTTTTCCGACGCGATCAGTTCGACCTGCGACTGCTGACGCTCGAGTTCCTTCAGGATGGCGCTGCGCACCGGCGCGTCGCGCTCGGCAAGGGGCTGCGAGAAGAAAGGCTGGGTGTTCGACATAGTGCGTCCGTGACGAAGAATAAGGGGCTGAAACCGAAGCTCAAGGCCCGCCCTGCCTGGGTTTCCCGCTCGTCCCGTACAAGGCTGCCGACGGCTCTATTCTTGTCGTTCGGATTTTCGGCGGATTGATGAATTTAGACGCGTTCTTTGCCTTTTCCGCCATCCGCGTCCGTTTTATACAAGTGACCGGTCGTGCTTTTTCGGATGACCAAGCAAACCGCCTCCGGCAGTTCACCTATGAACAGGCACGCCGGCGGTGCGATTGCCGCCCGGTCGGGGTGCAACGCGTCCCGAATACGGTGCAGCGCAGCATGCGGCTTTCGGCCAGACAACGTATGGATCTAGGGTTTAGCCGTATGGCACGCTTGTTGCGCTGGCTCACACAATATCGCAGCCCGTCCGTGCCCCCCGGGCGTAAAGCTATTAGAGATTCAAGGAACACCCCCCATGTCGCCCGACCGCACAGCGTCGCTGTCCCACTTCGCGTTCATGCCCTTACCGAATTTCACGATGATCGCGTTCACCAATGCGATCGAGGTGCTTCGGATGGCGAACTACCTGAGCGGCCAGCCGCTCTACCGCTGGTCGGTCATCAGCCCGGAAGGCGGCCCGGTTACCGCGAGCAACGGGCTGACGGTCGACACCGGCCCGGCCGAATGCGTGGGGCAGCCCGACATCGTGTTCGTATGCGGCGGCGTCGACGTGCAGCGCGCGACCACGCCCGCCCATCTGTCGACGCTGCGCCGCTTCGCGCGCTCGGGCATCCCGCTCGGCAGCCTGTGCACGGGCACCTATGCACTCGCGAAGTCGGGGCTGCTCGCGGGCTATGCGTGCGCGATCCACTGGGAGAACATGTCGGCGCTGAAGGAAGAGTTTCCGGACACCCGCTTCCTGAAGGAACTGTTCGTGATCGACCGCGACCGCATCACGTGCACGGGCGGCGTCGCGCCGCTCGACATGATGCTGAACCTGATCGCCGCGCGCGTGGGCACCGCGCGCGTCACGCAGATCGCCGAGCAGTTCATCGTCGAACACGTGCGCGACACGAGCGCGCAGCAACGCATGCCGCTCGTCGCGCGCCTCGGCTCAGCGAACAAGTCGCTGTTCGAAGTGATCTCGCTGATGGAGAACAACATCGAGGAACCGCTGTCGCGCGAGGAGCTCGCGCGGCTCGCGAACATGTCGCAGCGGCAACTGCAGCGCCTGTTCCGCGAACACCTCGGCATGACGCCGACGCACTACTACCTGACGCTGCGGCTGCGCCGCGCGCGCGAACTGCTGCTGCAGACCGACATGTCGATCATGCACATCACGATGGCGTGCGGCTTCCAGTCGGCGTGCCATTTCAGCAAGAGCTATCGCGATGCGTTCGGCGTCGCGCCGACCCGCGAGCGACGCAAGCAGGTCGCGCCGCTTGCTCAGGGTGCGGCAAGCGCCAGCCCGGCATTCCCTGCGCATGTGCTGCACGCGTAACCCGCACCGCCACTGACGCATGAAAAAAGCGGCCTAGAAGGCCGCTTTTTTCTTTGCGCTTACGATCCCCACACCTGCATTTCGTCGAGCGAATAACCCCACTGCGTCGCGCGCTTCGTGCCGTACATCCGCACGTAGCGGCCATGCCCGTTCAGGTTCGGCAGCGTCACGTGGCCATACGACACGCCGTTGTTCGTCGAGTAGATCGTCGTCCAGTTCACGTTGTCGTTCGACGTCTGGATCTGGTAGACGAGCGCGCCCGCATCCCAGTAGAGATCGACGCTGTTGATCGTCTTCGTCGCACCGAGATCCACGGAGATCCATTGCGGATCGACGCCCGCGCCTTCCGGCGAATCCCAGCGCGTGCTCGTGGTGTTGCCGTCGAACGCCTTGTCGGGCGTGAGCGACGCGTTGTAGCTCGCCGATGCGGCGGCCGGGTGGCCTTGCGACAGCAGCGTGATCTGGTTCGAGGCCGGGCCGCCGTAGTAGCTCGACCCGAGCTTGGCCTTCGTCGTGTCGGCGTTCACGCCGAATTGCGACAGGCTCCAGCGCTGGCCGGTCGTCACGTCGCCGACGTAGAGCTGGTAGCCGCCCGCCGTCGTCGACGAGAAGAACAGGTAGTTCGTGCCGCTCACCGGCGCGGGGTCGGAGTTGTTGCTGATGCAGTCGTTGAGCGCCAACTGATTCGGCGTCGATGCCGGGTCCGCGGTCTTCGAGTAGATCTGGTCGAGCTGGCTCGTGTCCTTCCAGCGCGCGTAGAACACCGTGCCGTCCGCACGCACGATCGGATAGTAGGTCTGCAGGCCCGCCGGATTATCGAACACGGCCGTGGCACCAGTCGCGAGCGTGCGCTTCATCAGGCCCATGTTCGCGCCGGTGCCGCTCGCGTAGTAGACGGCGCTCGCGTCCGGCGCGAGGAACGGCATCGAGTACTCGGCGCCGGCCGGCGCGTTGGTCAGGCTCACGACCGACGTGAACACCGGGCCCGCGCTCGTGTACGACAGCGTGGCCTGCTTGACGTCGCCGTTCTGCTTGAACACGAGGGTCTTGCCGTCCGCGCTGAATTTCGGGTCCTCGTTGCGGGTGGCGCCCGTACTGTTCGTCATGTTGATCGGCGCATTGCTGGTGCCGAGCTGAACCATGAACACGTTCCATGCGTTGTTCTTGATGCCCATGAACGCGAGCCACTTGCCGTCGGGGCTGAACACGCCGTTCATCGGATCGGTGATGCCCCACGCGCTCTTGCTCAGTTGCGTCAGCGTACGGGCCGAGAAGTCGTAGAGGAACAGCTGGCTCGTGCCGTCACCGTAGTTGACATAGCTGTGATAGACGAGCTTGCCGGTCAGGGCGGCGGGGAACGTCGTGTTCGGCTGGGCGGCGGGATTGCTGATGCAGGCGGCCTGTGCCGCGCCGCCGGACATGCCGAGGGCGAGGCCGGCCATCAGGCCCGCGATGAGGGTCTTCGATTTCACGCTGAAAGATTCCGGGTAAGGTAAGGAGGACGCCGCAGAAAGGTCCCGCAAAGGTTGCGCGGAAGCTACGGATCCGCCGCGAGGCAGCGTGGTCTCCGTATCGATCGGACATCGGGAATGAAGCTTGCTCTAGGATGCCCGCTCGTCAGACGAAAGAAAAGGATCAGAGTCCACGCAAAACATGCGGATCAGCACGTCGACGGGATTGCGCGCGACGGGTGCCGTGCTACTCTTTTTTCAGCGAGGCTTCGAGCGGCCGGGGGGCAGCATGAAGCGATATGCGGCGCTGGCACAGACGATCGCCGAGGCCATCCGGCGCGGCGACCTGGCGGCCGGTGCGCGCATCCCCACCGTGCGCGCGGCCTGTCGCGCGTATGGCGTGAGCCCGTCCACCGTGTTTCGCGCGTACTACGCGCTCGAAAGCGAGGGTCTGATCGTCGCGCGTGCACGATCCGGTTATTTCGTTGCGAACCTCGAAGACAAGCACGTGCGGTTCGGCCATGAACCGCCACGCAAGCCGGCCGCCGCGCCAAACGACGACGACGATACGCTGTTCCGCCTGCTCGACTCCCTCAAGTGCGAAGACATCGTTCCGCTCGGCTCGGCGTTCGCCAGCTATTCGCTGTTCCCGATGGGCAGCCTGTGGCGCGCAATGGCGTCGGCAGCCCGCAACATGGATCGCACGGCCCTGCTGTCCGGCTTGCCGCCCGGCCATGACGCACTGCGCCGCCAGATCGCGCTGCGCTACCTGAAGGCAGGCGCGGCGCTGCCGATGGACGAGATCATCATCACGACGGGCGCGCTCGAAGCGCTGACGCTCAGCCTGCAGGCGCTGACGCGCCCGGGCGATATCGTCGCGATCGAGCGACCGGCGTTCCATGCGGTCCTGGAGGCCGTGCAGCGCCTGCACCTGAAGGCCGTCGAGATTCCGGTCGACCCGCGCACCGGCCTCGATCTCGACGCACTCGAGCAAGCGCTCGACACGCATCCGGTGCGTGCCTGCTGGTTCATGACGTCGTTCCACAACCCGACCGGCGCGACACTGTCCGACGAGCGCAAGCGCGCATTGATCGACCTGCTCGCGGCACGCAACGTGCCGCTGATCGAGGACGACGTCTATGGCGAGCTGCATTTCGGGACGGTCCCCACGCGTCCCGCCAAACTGTATGACGACAGCGGGCTCGTCCTGCATTGCGGTTCGTTTTCGAAATGCCTCGCGCCCGGGTTCCGGATCGGCTGGGTCGCGGCCGGACGCTATGTGCGGCAGATCCGTCAGGCAAAAGGCGCGAGCGCGCCGGCGGCCGACGTGCCCGCGCAGATGGCGATTTCGAGCTACCTGCGCGACGGCGCGTACGATCGCTTCCTGCGCAAGCTGCGCCGCAATCTCGCTGCACACCAGGCGCAGATGCTGGCGGCCGTGCGCGCCTATTTTCCGGCCGGCACCGAAGTGTTCGCGCCGCGCGGCGGGTATTTCCTGTGGATCGAACTGCCGCCGCGCGTGGATGCGATGCACCTGTTCGGCGATGCGATGGAAAGCGGCGTCAGCATCGCGCCGGGCCCGATCTTTTCCGCGACCGGCGGATTCCGCCGCTATCTTCGGCTCAATTACGGCCGGCCGTGGACGCCGGCCGTCGAGCAGGCGATGCAGACCATCGGGACACTCGCGGCCCGGCAGCGGCGGGACGGCTAGCGTGGATCGGACGAATCACGGCGGCCTGCTCGCGCCTTGCGTTTCACGTGCCGGCGACCAAGAATGAAGCGATAGGCCGGCACGGACGAACGTGTTCCGCGCACCCGACGTCATGGAGAACCTCATGAGCACCGCATGCGGACGACAGTCGACGACGCACGCTCCGCCGGATCCCGGCACGGGCCGATCGGCTGCGTTGCAGGAAAGGATCATGACGCCCGGCGAACGTTCGCCTCGTTGACGGCCCAGACTGCTTCCAGCGATGCGAGTCCTGCCCAACCGCACCATTCGCGCGCGCGATGACTGGCGCGCGATCCTGAACGCGCGAGCCGAAGGGCGGCGCACCGCCAGCTTCCGCTGCAGGGAATGCGGCTTCGTGGCCTTCCGTGCACTCGAGCACTGCCCCGTCTGCGGCCGGTGGAACTGGCCGTTCGATTCGATTCGCGTTGCTTCGGCCGACACGCATGCCGCGCACGCGGCGCGATCCTTTCACACGTGGTCATCGCGTATCGCGCGGGCGCTTCGCAACGCGACGTTCCAGCGGCCGCGCGCATCGAGCGCGCCGATCCTGAGCATCCTGACGCTCGTCCTGCTGGTCGGCGGCTACGTGGCGGTCGACCGGACGTGCAAGGCCGATCCCGTTTGTCGCGGCTCGAATGGATCGATCGCGACGGCAAGCCATGCCGGCCCGTACGCGTCGATCGATCCCGCGCCACCGGTCCTGCTGGCGCCCGTCTACCCGTTCCATTCGACTGACGGAGCGCAGGCGGCGGCCGCCCGACAGGGCAGCGCGGAGCTCGGCGAATCCGCCGGACGGACGGTGACTGCACAAGCCGCGCCGCCGATACGCGCGCCCGACCGGATACACGCCGGCACGGTTCGCGTGACGGACTGGAAAGGCAACCACGCTTCCGCGCATCGTGCTCACGCAATCCACCGCGTGAGCCTGCACACCACGCATGCACGACGCACCACCGCCAACAATACGCAAATCGCGCAGCTCTATCGCGGCCACTGAGCGCGACCCGTGCTTCTCCACACTTCCACAGCAAAAACGGGCAGCCCGTTTCCGGCACCACCCGCTTCGCACGACGCGTTGCGTGTGTCGAACGCGCGGTGCAGACCATCGGTGCGCTGGCCTCGCGGCAACGGCACACGCACCAGCCCTGGCACGGACGATGCCACCCGAGTGTGTGCCAATCAGGCGCGGCACGCGCCTTGCGTTCTGGCCGACGCGCGACAAAGAATGAAATCGGAAGGCGGCGTGACGATGTGACGAAGTGAACAGCGAGCGGCCGGCACGGCCGCGTGGCGGTTTCAGCGGAGGAATTCCATGAGCACCGAGAGCGCACTCCAGGCGACGATCCAGGCACTCGTTCAGGATGGCAAAGGCTTGCTGGCGGCCGACGAAAGCGGGCCGACCATCGCGAAGCGCTTCAAGACGATCGCGGTCGAATCGACCGAAGAGAACCGCCGCGCATGGCGCACCCTGTTGCTGTCGACGCCGGGCCTCGGTGAATTCGTCAGCGGCGTGATCCTGTATGAAGAGACGCTCGGGCAATGTGCGGACGATGGCACGCCGTTGCCCGAACTCGCCGCTCGCCAGCAGATCGTGCCCGGCATCAAGGTCGACGCGGGCAAGATTCCGCTCGCGCTCGCGCCCGGCGACGAAATCACGCAAGGGCTCGATGGGCTTGCGGCGCGCCTCGACGGCTATCAGCGGCAAGGCGCACGGTTCGCGAAATGGCGCGCGGTGTACAACGTGTCCGCCACGCTGCCGGGCCATGCGGCGATCAAGGCAAACGCCGAAGCGCTCGCGCGCTATGCGGCGATCTGCCAGGAGGCCGGCGTCGTGCCGATCGTCGAGCCGGAAGTGCTGATGGACGGCGATCATTCGATCGGCCGCTGCGCGCAAGTGACCGACGCCGTGCTGCACGCCGTGTTCGACGCGCTGCACCGGCACCGGGTCGTGCTGGCGCACATGTTGCTCAAACCGAGCATGGTCGTCGCGGGCAGCACGCACACCGCACAGCCGGCCCCCGCCGAAGTCGCGGAGGCGACGGTGCGCCTGTTGCGCAGCACCGTGCCGGCCGAAGTGCCCGGCATCTTCTTCCTGTCCGGCGGACAGACGCCCGAGGAAGCGACGGCGCATCTCGACGCGATGAATCGCGTTGCCGGGCGGCCGTGGCTGCTGAGCTTTTCATATGGACGCGCGCTGCAGGAGCCGCCGCTGGCCGCGTGGAAGGGACAGGCGGCCAACGTACGCGCCGCGCAGGATGCGCTGCTGCTGCGCGCACGCCTGAACGGTGCGGCCTGCCGCGGTCAGTACGACGCCGCGATGGAGCGCACCGCGTGAACGGAGCCGGGCGAATGTCGCCCCGGTCGATCGTTCACGCGTGAGCTTCTCGCCCGGCTCGATCGCGGGCACTGAGCGCGCGCTTCCCGAACGCACAAAGGGCCGAGGCGCTTGAACGCCCCGGCCCCTTCGATTACCGCGCGGTGGTCGGTCGCGTTACGCGGCCAGCAACCCGTGCGGGTCGATGACGAATTTGCGCGGCGCGCCACCGTCGAACTTCTTGTAGCCTTCCGGCGCCTGGTCGAGCGAAATCACTTCGACGTTGACGATCTTCGCGATCGGCAGCCGGTCGAACAGGATCGCCTGCATCAGGTTGCGGTTGTACTTCAGCACCGGCGTCTGGCCCGTGAAGAACGAGTGCGACTTCGCCCAACCGAGGCCGAAGCGGATGCTCAGGCTGCCGTGCTGCGCGGCCTTGTCCTTCGCGCCCGGATCGTCCGTCACGTACAGGCCCGGGATGCCGATCGCGCCGGCCGGCCGCGTGATTTCCATCAGCGAGTTCAGCACCGTCGCGGGCGCTTCCTCCGAATGGCCCGACGAGCCGTGCCCGTGTGCCTCGAAGCCGACGCAGTCGACCGCGCAGTCGATCTCGGGCACACCGAGAATCTGCTCGATCTGCTCGCCGAGCGATGCGTCCTTCGACAGGTCGACCGTCTCGAAGCCCATCGCCCGCGCGTGCGCGAGGCGTTCCGCGTTCATGTCGCCGACGATCGTCACCGCCGCGCCGAGCAGGCGCGCCGAAGCGGCCGCCGCCATCCCGACCGGGCCCGCGCCCGCGATATAGACCGTCGAGCCCGGCTTCACGCCCGCGCTCACCGCGCCGTGATAACCGGTCGGCAGGATGTCGGACAGGCAGGTCAGATCGCGGATCTTCGCCATCGCCTGATCGCGGTCGGGGAATTTCAGCAGGTTGAAATCCGCGTACGGCACGAGCACGTACTCGGCCTGGCCGCCGATCCAGCCGCCCATGTCGACGTAACCATAGGCACCACCCGCACGCGACGGGTTCACGTTCAGGCACACGCCCGTATGCGTGTCCTTGCACATCGCGCAGCGGCCGCAAGCCACGTTGAACGGCACCGACACGAGATCGCCGAGCTTCAGCGTCTCGACGTCGCGGCCGATCTCGACCACCTCGCCCGTGATCTCGTGACCGAGCACGAGGCCGACCGGCGCAGTCGTGCGGCCGCGCACCATGTGCTGGTCGGAACCGCAGATGTTCGTGCTGACCACTTTCAGGATCACGCCGTGGCCGATCGCACGGCCGCTCGGATCGACCATCTTCGGATAATCGATCTTCTGCACTTCGACCTGGCCCGGCCCAAGATAGACGACACCTCGATTGCTGCTCATCGTATTGTCTCCATGTCTCGTTGGATGGCGCCGCGGCGCGCCGGCTCATGCGGCACACGCGCAACGTGCTGTTCGAGAGTAGTCCGGGAGGCGGGGGCGCCGATGTCTCAAACGCGACACGCGTTTGAACGGCGCCGACATCGATGGCGGAAATGCGAAAGTCGGGTGGGAAACGACGGGAAGGTTGCGCGCGCGGCGTGACGCGCCGGGGCGGGCCGATCGTGGCGACCGGCCTCCCCTCGCATGGGCAGGCGTTACCCGCCCTGATTTTCGCGGATGATCGCGGCGGCGGCGCTTTCCGCGTCGCTCGCGACGCCATCGTGCACGCGCGTGCTGACGGCCGGCGTCGGCGGCTCGCTGTCGAGCGCGTGGCCGTTGCGGTCGTGCGTGTCGACCGTCGCGCGCATCGACAGCCCGACGCGCAGCGGATGCGCGGCGAGATCGCGCGCATCGAGCGCGATCACGACCGGCACGCGCTGCACGACCTTGATCCAGTTGCCGGCCGCGTTCTGCGACGGCAGCATCGAGAACGCACTGCCCGTGCCCGCCGAGAAGCCCTGCACGCGGCCGCGATAGGTCACGCGCGAGCCGTACAGATCCGACACCACCTCGACCGGCTGCCCGACGCGCATGTGGCGGATCTGCCCTTCCTTGAAATTCGCCTCGATCCACAGCTGGTTGAGCTGCACGATCGACATCAGCGGCACGCCGGGCCCGACCTGCTGGCCGACCTGCACCGAACGCTGCCCGATCGTGCCGTCAACCGGCGCGACGATCGTCGTGCGCTTCAGGTTCCGGTACGCGAGCTTGAACTGCGCGGCCGCCTGCACGACGGCCGGGCTTTCGTCGACAGGCAGTTTGGTGCCGAGCGCGCGTGCCGCGTCGAGCTGCGCCTGCGCGGCCGCGAGATTCGCCTGCGCACCGGCGACCGCCGCGCGCGCACGCGCGAGCTCCTCCGGCGCGACGATCTCGACCGACGCGCCCGAACGTGCGGCGAACGCACGCTGCGCGAGCGACAGGTCGGCCCGCCGCGCATTCACGGCCTCGACGTACATCGTGTTCGAGATCTTCGCGTTCGCGACCTGCCGCACCGCCTGCGCGAGCTGCGCCTTCGCCTGCGCGAACGCGACGGACGCCTCGGTGTCGTCGAGCTTCACGAGCGTCTGGCCGGCGCGCACGGCCTGCGTATCGGCAACCACGACGTCGGTCACCGATCCGGGGATCTGCGCGGCGACCTGGACGATGCTGCCGGCGACGTACGCATCGTCGGTGTCTTCGTAGTAGCGATCGCTCAGCAGCCAGTATGCGATCCATGCGAGCGCGGCCACCAGCACGACCGCGAAGAACGCGATGAAGCGCTTGCGGCGCGTCGCGCGGCGCGCGTCGAGTGCCGGGTCGTTCAGTGCGGCCGGCGGCGCGGCGGTATGAAGGTTGTCGTGGTGCATCAGTCGCTTTGCGTAACGATCAGACGATCGTGCTGGAACAGGGGGATCGGCGGCATGACCGACGGGCTCGGCGCCGGATTCGCCGCTGCAGTGCGTGCGAGAACGGGGGTGCCGCGCGTTGTCGCGCCGGCGGCCGGCGTGCTTGCTGCATCGTCACGTCGTGCGGACCCCGCATTCGATGCCGCGACGACCTGCGGCACGGCCCCGCTCGCCGCGCGCGCTTCGGCCGACGGCCCCGCCACGGATCGGCTCGCGGTCGGTGTGGTCGCAGTGCCCACGGCGGTCGCTGCGGGCGCGGCGGTCGAAGCGCCTCGCTTCGTCGCCCCGCTACGCGCCCGATGCACGGCCGGCGCCTGCGCAACCGTCGCGCCCGCATCGAACCCGCCACCCAGCGCGCCGATCAGCCCGACGCGCAGCGTCCGCTGCCGGCCGAGCAACGCGATCATCTGCGCGCGCTCGTCGATCAGCGTGAGATCCGCGACATCCACGTCCTTCTGCATCAGCACGCCGCGCCGGTGACGATCGGTCGCGATCTCCACGATCTTCTGCGCAGCCACGACCGCGTCCTGCTGCTGCGCGACGAGCGTCTGCGACGTCTGCAGCGACGTGACGAACTGCGCGACCTGCCCGAGCGCGTCGTCGACGGTCTTGTTGTACAGCCCGATCGCCACATCGGCCTGCGCGACGTCCGCACCGAGCTTCGCCTTCAATCGGCCGCGATCGAAGATCGGCAACGAGATCGCCGGGCCGATGGAGCCGGCGAGCGCGTCGCGCGAGAACAGCGACGCAGGCGTCAGCGCGAACACGCCGCCGAGCGCGACGAGGTTCACGTCCGGATAGAACTGCGCGCGCGTCGAATCGGCATTCGCGAATGCGGCTTCGACACGCAACCGCGCGGCGACGATGTCGGGCCGGCGGCCCAGGAGATCGGCCGGCAACCGCGCGGGCAGCGCGCCGCCCGCGAACGCGCCGACGCGCGGCCGCTGCAGCGCGAGCCCGCGCTCGGGGCCGCGGCCCGACAGCACGCCGAGCTGAAGTTGCCCGAGCTTGATCTGCTCGTCGTTCAGCGCAATCTGCGCGAGCAGCTTGCTGCGCTTGATCGATGCGTCGCTCGCGTCGTATGCGTTGTCGAGCCCGCGCGCGGTGCGCTCGCGCAGCACGGTCGTCACGCGCTGGCTGACCTTCAGTTTCTGCTGCAGCAGTTCCTGCGTCGCGTACGACTGGTCGAGCTGGCAGTAAACGGTGACGATCGCGACCGCCAGCGTGAGCCGTACCTGCTCGGCTTCGACCCGCGCCGCTTCGCGCAACGACATCAGGCTCTTCGTCGCGGCGCGGTTCTTGCCCCACAGGTCGAGCTGGTAGGTGAGCCCGACGAACACCGACGACGGCGAGGTGTTCGGATCGCCGAAGATCTCGACCGGTACGCGATAGCCGCCAACCGATACGTCGGCAACGTCGTTGCCCGGCTTCGGCATCCGCGCACGGCTGACCGTCGCACCGGCCGTGCCCGTCAGCCCCGTCAACGAATCGAACTGCTGAAGCTGCGCCTGCGCGATTCGCAGCCGCGCCTGCGCGACCTGCAGGTCGGGATTGTTTTGCGATGCCTCGGCGACCAGTGCGTCGAGTTGCGGATCCTTCAACTGCTTCACCCAGTCGGGCGCGGGCCATGCACCGTTCACGCCAGGGCCGGCCGTGTGTGCGAGCGCATCGTCGGCCGGCGCGCGCAACGACAGCGACGGCAGGAAGCCCGACGGCACGCATCCGCTCAACGCCAGCGACACCGCCGTGGCGACGATCATCATCGAGCCGCCCTTCACGCTACGCGCCGGCCCCGCCGCTTGTTTCTCACGCCGCATCGCGCCCCTCACCCCTGCTGAACGCGCTGCGCACGCGCGGCCAGACGCGGCCGCGTGCGTTCGAGCGGGCCGAGCCGGCCGAACAGGCCGTCCGCGACGCCGAACAGGATGCCGGCGAGCTTCGCGCGCTTGTCGCGTTCGACGAGCGCGATCTGCACGATCTGCCACACCGTCAGCAGGTTCGGCACGATCGCCACCGGAAAGCGCAGCCCGTATTGCATCCCGAGCTGCACCGCATTGCGTGCGCTGTAGTAGCGCCGTTGCCACGAGTGATTCATCGACGTCATTTCAAAAGGGCCGATCGCGTGACGCTGCTTCGCGCCGATCCGGTGCGGCAGCACCAGCGACGGCACGACATAGAGCGGCACGTTGCGCGACAGCGCGCGGAAGCTGTATTCGGTATCGACGTGATCGATGAACAGCGTCTCGTCGAACCGGCCGAGCAGGTCGAACGCGTCGCGCGACACGACGCAGCCCGACGAAATCAGGAACGCGCAGCGCTGCGGCGGCGCGCCCGGCTCGATGCGCAGGCGGCGCAGCCCGATCCCGTTGGTCGACAGTTCGGGCAGGAAGCTGCGCGCGTTCTCGTCGAAGATGCGCGGGCCGGCCAGGAACGCGCGCCCCGCAAGCCCTGCACAGACATCGCGCATCGCGGGGAAATACGCAGCCGGCACCGACGAATCCTGGTCGAACAGCGCGACGGCATCGATACGGTCGCGAAACAGCACCGCAAGCCCCGCGTTGTACGCGCCCGCGATCCCGCCGCGATTGCCGTGATGCAGCAGCGCGATGCCTTCGCGCGCGCACAGCTCGCGGGCCCGCGCATCGGGCTGCGGCGTGTTGTCGACGACGAGCAGCGCGTCGCACGCGTGCCGCCATGCGCCGAGCGCGTCGAGCTGCGCATCGCTCGGGTGATACAGGATCACGAGTGCGCCGAGTGTCGTCATGTTCCTCTCCTCAATGCCCGAACGACGCCGCCGCGCCGCGCTTCGGCCGCGTCAGCCACATCATTGCCGCGAGTGCGAGACACGTCATGCTTGCCATCCAGAACATGTCGTTGGTCGCCATCATGTAGGCCTGCTGCATCACGACCTGGTGCAGCGTCGACAGCTCGCGCACGCCGTCCACGCCCATCGCGTTCAGCGTGTGCACGAAACGCTGCGTGTTCGCCGACGCGTGCGTGACGGATTGCGACACGACGTCGTAGTGATAGGTCGCGCGGTTGTCCCACAGCGTCACGCTCATCGCGGTGCCGAACGCGGCCGACAGCGTGCGCAGGAAGTTCGACAGGCTCGACGCGGCGGCAAGCCGGTCGTCCGGAATGCGCGACAGCGTCGCGGCCGTCAGCGGGATGAAGAAGCACGGCAGCCCGATCCCCTGGATCAGTCCCGGCGCGGCAATCTGCGCGAACGTCATCTTCAGCGTGAATTGCGCATCCCACGCGAGCACGGCCGCGAATACGAGGAAGCCGAAGGTCGCGAGCACGCGCGCGTCGAAGCGATGCGCATGCAGCCCGACGAGGATCGAGAACACCAGCGCGAGCACGCCGAGCGACGCGGTCGCGAGCCCCGCGTGAAACGCGTTGTAGCCCATCACGGCCTGCATCCACAGCGGGAACACGACGCCGACCACCGAGAAACTCATCATCCCGAGCGAGATGATCAGCACGCAGAACGAGAACGTGCGATCGCGGAACAGGCTGAGATCGACGACGGGATTCGCTTCGCCCGCCTCCCAGATCAGCAGCGACACGATCGAGAGCCCCGCGACCACCGCGAGCGTGACGATCAGCGGCGAGCCGAACCAGCCGCGATCGTGGCCGAGATCGAGCATCGCCTGCAGCGAGCCGACGCCGATCACGAGCAGCACGATGCCCGGCACGTCGATCGGGCCGGGCGCGCCGCGTTGCGCGTCGGGGCGCAGCATCGCGGTGCAGACCGCGAACGAGAACAACCCGATCGGCAAATTGATCAGGAAGATCCACGGCCACGAGAAGTTATCGACGATCCAGCCGCCGACCACCGGCCCGAAGATCGGCGCGAGCAGCACCGTCATCGCCCACAGCGCGAGCGCGATCGTGCGTTTGTCCGGCGGGAACGTGCGCAACAGGATCGTCTGCGACAGCGGCACCATCGGCCCGGAAAACAGCCCCTGCAGCGCGCGACAAATCACCAGCACGTGCAGGTCGCGCGCGAGCCCGCACAGCAGCGACGTCAGCGTGAACAGCAGGATCGCGCCGACGAACAGCCGCAACTCGCCGACACGGCGCGCGAGCCAGCCCGTCAGCGGCACCGCGATCGCGGCCGCGACCGAATACGAGCTGATCACCCACGTGCCCTGGCTGTTCGATACGCCGAGACTGCCGGAGATCGCCGGCACCGCGACGTTCGTCACGGTCGAGTCGAGCACCTCGATGAAGGTCGCGAGCGACAGCGCGAACGTCAGCAGCGCGAGCCGGACGCCGCGCACCGGCTGTGCGGCCGGGGCCGGGGCCGGGGCCGGGGCCGGCACGTCGAACGCGGACGGCGCGACGGGCCCGTCGTGAAGCGGCGACGCGGTGCTCATGCGCCGGCCACCGCTGCTTCGGGCCGCGCGGCTGCCTGCCTGCGCGCCGGTGCATACCGTTCGATGAAATCGGCGGCGGCGTCGCAGCCGTCCCGCTCGGCCGCAAGCAGTGCGCGGGTACGCGCCGCGTGCGTTGCAAACGCGGGTTCGCCCAGCACGCGCGCGAGCGCCGCGCCGAGGCGCGCGCCGTCGATCGGACCGTCGACGCGCACGCCGCAGCCGCTCACCGCAACGCGTTGTGCGTTGTCGAACTGGTCATGCGCGAACGGTGTCACGACCTGCGCGATCCCGGCTTCGAACGCGAGCGCCGCCGTGCCGATCCCGCCGTGATGCACGAGCGCGCGGCAGCGCGGCAGCAGCGTGCGCATCGGCACGAAGGGGCGCACCAGCAGCCGGTCGCCGTCCGGCGCCGCATCGTGCGGCGTCAGCAGGATCCCGCGCGCGCCGGTCGCGCGCAGCGCGTCCGCCACCGCGCGCGCATAGGCCGCGTGATCGACGCGTGTCGAACCGGCCGTGAACACGACCGGGGGTTCACCGGCCGCGAGATACGCATCGAGTGCCACATCTTCATCGGGTGTCGCAATATCGTTGAACAACGGAAAGCCGCTTTGCAGGTGATTCGACGGCCAGTCCGGCTGCGGCGGCGCGAACCAGCCGGGGAACAGGCACAGCACGCCGTCGGTCGAATGCAGCCAGCGGCCCAGCACGCGCCGCGCGGGCGAGAGCCCGAGCTCGCGGCGCACCGCGTTGAGCGCGGGGCCGCACGCGCGATCGAGCACCTGGCGCTCGATCAGCGTCATCAGCGCCGCCTTCACGGGCAGCGGCCAGCGCGCGGGAATCGTCAGGCGCGGGTGCGTCGGCGGCGCATGCGCGGACAGCAGCGTCGACGGCGACACCTGCACCGACACGTACGGCGTGCCATGCAGTTCCTGCATGAAGCGCGCGGAAAACGCCCACAGCGTGCCGACGAGCACCGTATCGCCGTCGGTCAGCGCACGCAGCGCGTCGTAATGCGGGCGCAGCGTCGGCGCGATCACCTGCCACAGCGTGCGGAACGACGTGCGCGAATCCCACAGCGCGGGGTTCGCCATCGCGGCCTCGTATTCGGCCGCGGTGCCGATCGGCACGAAGGCGAACCCGCAACGCCGCACGGCCGCCTCGAACGGCGCGTGCGTGCAGAACACGACGTCGTGACCGCGCGCCGCGAGCGTGCGCGCGACGCCGAGCAGCGGATGCACGTCGCCCGCCGAGCCGATCGCGGTCACGATCATCTTCGCCATCGTGCGCCTCGCGGGGTTCAGTAGAAGCCGGGAATCAGCGCCGCGACCTCGCGGCGGTACTGCGCGTACGCCGGCCCGAAATACCCGGTCAGCCAGCTCTCCTCGACGCGCACCTTGTACGCGAGCGACGCGAACACGAGCAGCACGCCGATCGCGCCGCGCCATTCGCCGCCGATCAGCGCGGCACCGACGAGCGCGATCAGGCAGCCCGTGTAGATCGGGTGACGCACGAGCGCATACGGCCCCGTGCGGACGAGTTCATGGTCTTCCTTCAGCGTGACCGACACGCTCCAGTTCGTGCCGAGGTGCAGCCGCGCCCACACCGAGAACAGCAGGCCGGCCACCAGCACCGCGAGCCCGCACTGCGCCTGCAGGCCGAAGCGCTGCCAGTCCGGCACGAGCGCTTGCCACGACGGATCAGGCAGGATGATCAGCGCGCCGCCGACGATCAGCGGAATCGACTGCAGCGTGCGCGAGCGCGACGCTTCCTTGCGCACGGTCGTCTTCACGCCTTGCGAAGTGGCGATCCAGTAGGCGAGCCACGCGGCCCACGGAACGACGATGGCGATGGTCTGAACGATATTCACGGCTGGCCTGCCTCGTTGGGATGGGAATTCGGGATCGCCGCGCGCACCGGACGCACGGCGTGCGGCGTTACGACGACAGCGCGTGCATCGATGCGGGCACGCACGATTGCGCTGCGGCGAGCGCGATGCCGGCGGCGAGCGACGACCCGCCACAGAAAAAGTCGAGCAGCGCCGAACGCGTGTATTCGCGCTGCGCACGGCCTTCGATGTCGAGGAAGTGGCCGGCATCCGGCACCGTCGCGAACCGCGCGCGCGGCACGTGCGCGCCGAGCTGGCGCACGTCGGCGGGCGTCGTGTACTCGTCACGCTCGCCGTTCAGGAACAGCAGCTCGCAGCCGATGTTCGAGAACTCGCTGAAGTAGCGCTCGGGCTGCAGCGACAGGATCTGGTCGACGTGGAACGCGACCTGGTCCTGCTCGTCGCGCGGCAGGCGCGTGAGATACCGGTAGTTGTACAGCTTCATGATGCGCGGCAGGTAGCGGCCGACGGTGTCGTTCAGCAGCTGCGCGGCCTTCAGGTTCTCGCCGGCCGAGATGTGGTCGCGGGCGCGCGTCACGTAGTCCACCATCGCATCGTTCAGGAACGGCGAGAACGAGCAGATCGCCGCGCGCCGCACGCTCGGGCAGCCGCGTGCGAGCGCGAACAGCGACGCGACGCCGCCCCACGACACCGACACGAGGTACGCCGGCGCGAAGTGCTCGACCAGGTGCTGCAGGATCGCGGCTTCGTCGTCCTTCGTCAGGATGTAGCAGCCCGGGTTGTGCTGGCGCGACTGCCCCGCGTACGGCAGGTCGAAGCAGATCGTGTTCATCCGCTCGCCGAGATACTGGACGGTCTGCCCGAACGACGCGGTCGTCGCGAGTGCGCCATTGACGAGCATCGCCGTGTCGAACGCCGGGTCGAACACGTTCCGTTCGACGTAGACCTTCAGACCATTCGGCAGCGGGACCACGTGTTTTTCGGTCAGCATCGTCGTTCTCCGGTGGATGCGGCGTCTCGACGTCGCGGCATGCTGCAGGTGCGCAATGACTGCGCCGGTTTTGGCGCGCAATCCGAATCGCGCTGTTGGCCAATGCACCGCGGCAATACCGGCGGTATCGATTCATTCCTCTTAGTGCGGCGCCATACTAATACGGACAATATTACTGACTCAAGTCATTCCAACGATACCCTCTACTCTGTTAGGAAATGCTTCAGTTTCAAATTATTTCGTCATTTTTTATGGTATGCGCAATGCTTTCGAGGGCGATCGCAATCGTTTGCGGCACGGCAACCAACACCCGGCAATCCGATAAACATCCGTTTAAAATCAACACGTTGATCCGTTTAATTCGTCTATTTCAAACGGATTTTCGTGAATGAATCGTGACGGCGTTTTGCAGGCCGACTTCCGTGTTTCATCGAATATCACACAGCTCAAAACTCTTTCATTCCGTAATCGCTTCGGCACCTGCAACGATTAACCGGATTGATCACCCGCTTCAGAAAGCGTTTTAAACAAACTCCAGCTTTTTTAATCATCTTTCAATTATTTTTCCGCACCTGCACAACGCGCGATCGGGTGCCCGTCTCGCCCGACGGCCCCGCATCGCCACCGTCAGACCCCGATTTTTTGTTGATTGAACGATCAATAAAAAACCGCTAAGCTCTCGACTTCCATGGACGGCCCGTCCGGGCGAAAGGAGTCGCGATGCCGAAAGTCGGAATGCGGGAGATTCGCCGCGCACAGTTGATCGACGCCACGCTGCGTTCGATCGACGAAGCGGGCCTGCCCGGCACGACGCTCGCATCGGTCGCGCAACGCGCGAACATCTCGACGGGCATCGTCAGCCACTACTTCGGCGACAAGGACGGCCTGCTCGAAGCGACGATGCGGCACGTGCTGCGCGACCTGTGGTCGGCCACCACGCGCCGCCGCACGGCGGCACGCAAGGATCCGCGTTCGCGGCTGCGCGCCATCGTCGCCGCGAACTTCGACGACACGCAGGTCAGCGCGCCCGTGATGAAGACGTGGCTCGCGTTCTGGTCGCAGAGCATGCACGACCCGATGCTCAAGCGCCTGCAGCACGTCAACACGCGGCGCCTCCATTCGAACCTGTGCGCCGAATTCGCGAAGGCGTTGCCGCGCACGCAAGCGCGCGAAGCCGCCAGCGGCCTCGCCGCGCTGATCGACGGCCTGTGGCTGCGCGGCGCACTCGCCGGCGGCCCGATCGACACCCGGGCTGCATTGAAGCTCGCCCACGATTACATCGACCTGCTGCTCGCGTCCGACTGACGCGTCACGCAGTCGCCCTCAAGGAGATCCTCATGTCCGTATTCGGTTTGCAGCGCCTCTACATCGGTGGCGGTTACGTCGACGCCACGAGCGGCAAGACTTTCGACACCTTCGATCCCGCCACCGGCGAACTGCTCGCGCAGGTGCAGCAGGCGAGCGCGGCCGACGTCGATCGTGCAGTCGCGTCCGCACAGGAAGGCCAGCGTGAATGGGCCGCGATGACCGCAATGCAGCGCTCGCGCATCCTGCGCCGCGCGGTCGACCTGCTGCGCGAGCGCAACGACGAGCTCGCGGCGCTGGAAACGCGCGACACGGGTAAGCCGATCGCCGAGACACTCGCGGTCGACATCGTCACCGGCGCGGACGTGATCGAGTACTACGCGGGCCTCGCCACCGCGATCGAAGGCCTGCAGGTGCCGCTGCGCGCCGAATCGTTCGTCTACACGCGCCGCGAACCGCTCGGCGTGTGCGCGGGCATCGGCGCATGGAACTACCCGATCCAGATCGCGTGCTGGAAGACGGCACCCGCGCTCGCGGCCGGCAACGCGATGGTGTTCAAGCCGAGCGAAGTCACGCCGCTCACCGCGCTGAAGCTCGCGGAAATCTATACGGAAGCCGGCGTGCCGGCCGGCGTGTTCAACGTCGTGCAGGGCGACGGCTCGGTCGGCGCGCTGCTGACGGGCCACCCGGACATCGCGAAGGTGTCGTTCACGGGCGGCGTCGAGACAGGCAAGAAGGTAATGTCGCTGGCCGGCGCTTCGTCGCTGAAGGAAGTGACGATGGAGCTCGGCGGCAAGTCGCCGCTGATCGTGTTCGACGATGCGGATCTCGACCGCGCGGCCGATATCGCGGTGACCGCCAACTTCTTCAGCTCGGGCCAGGTCTGCACGAACGGCACGCGCGTGTTCGTGCACCGCTCGATCAAGGATGCGTTCACGCAAAAGGTGCTCGAACGCGTGAAGCGCATCCGCGTCGGCAAGCCGACCGATGCCGACACCAACTTCGGCCCGCTCGTGTCGGCCGCGCAGCTCGACAAGGTGCTCGGCTTCATCGAGAGCGGCAAGGCGGAAGGCGCGAAGCTGCTTGCGGGCGGCACGCGCCTGACCGACGGGCACTTCGGCGGCGGCCAGTACGTCGCGCCGACCGTGTTCGGCGATTGCCGCGACGACATGAAGATCGTCCGCGAGGAAATCTTCGGGCCGGTGATGAGCATCCTCGATTTCGAATCGGAGGACGAAGTGATCGCCCGCGCGAACGACACGCACTACGGCCTCGCGGCCGGCGTCGTGACCGAGAACCTGTCGCGCGCGCACCGCACGATCCATCGCCTCGAAGCCGGCATCTGCTGGATCAACACGTGGGGCGAATCGCCGGCCGAGATGCCGGTTGGCGGATACAAGCAATCCGGTGTCGGACGCGAGAACGGCATCACGACGCTCGAGCACTACACTCGAATCAAGTCGGTGCAGGTCGAGCTCGGCCGCTACAACCCGGTGTTTTAAGAATCACGAAAGGAGATTGACCGTCATGACGACACGCGAATACGACTACATCATCTGCGGCGCCGGTTCCGCGGGCAACGTGCTCGCAACGCGCCTGACGGAAGATCCGGACGTGACGGTGCTGCTGCTCGAAGCGGGTGGCCCCGACTACCGCTTCGACTTCCGCACGCAGATGCCGGCCGCCCTCGCCTACCCGCTGCAGGGCCGCCGCTACAACTGGGCGTATGAGACCGACCCCGAGCCGCACATGGACAACCGCCGGATGGAATGCGGCCGCGGCAAGGGGCTCGGCGGCTCGTCGCTGATCAACGGGATGTGCTACATCCGCGGCAACGCGCTCGACTACGACAACTGGTCGACGCACCAGGGCCTCGAGAACTGGACGTACCTCGACTGCCTGCCGTACTTCAAGAAAGCCGAGACGCGCGACGTCGGCCCGAACGACTACCACGGCGGCAGCGGCCCCGTGTCGGTCACGACCAGCAAGCCGGGCGTGAACCCGCTGTTCGAGGCAATGGTCGACGCGGGCGTGCAGGCCGGCTATCCGCGCACCGACGACCTGAACGGCTATCAGCAGGAAGGCTTCGGCCCGATGGACCGCACCGTCACGCCGAAGGGCCGCCGTGCCAGTACCGCACGCGGCTACCTCGACCAGGCGAAGGTGCGGCCGAACCTCGAGATCGTCACGCACGCGCTCGCCGACCGCATCCTGTTCGACGGCAAGCGCGCATCGGGCGTCACGTACCTGCGCGGCAGCGAACGCGCGACCGCGCATGCGCGCCGCGAGGTGCTCGTGTGCAGCGGCGCGATCGCGTCGCCGCAACTGCTGCAGCGCTCGGGTGTCGGCCCCGGCGCGTGGCTGAAGGAACTCGACATTCCCGTCGTGCTCGACCTGCCCGGCGTCGGCCAGAACCTGCAGGATCACCTGGAAATGTACATCCAGTACGAGTGCAAGGAGCCGGTCTCGCTGTACCCGGCGCTCAAGTGGTGGAACCAGCCGAAGATCGGCCTCGAATGGATGCTGAACGGCACCGGCCTCGGCGCGAGCAACCACTTCGAGGCGGGCGGCTTCATCCGCACGCGCGACGACGATCTGTGGCCGAACATCCAGTATCACTTCCTGCCGGTGGCGATCAACTACAACGGCTCGAACGCGATCGAAATGCATGGCTTCCAGGCGCACGTCGGCTCGATGCGCTCGCCGAGCCGCGGCCGCGTGAAGCTGCGCTCGCGCGATCCGAACCAGCACCCGAGCATCCTGTTCAACTACATGGCCGAAGCGCTCGACTGGCGCGAGTTCCGCGACGCGATCCGCGCGACGCGCGAGATCATGCGGCAACCCGCGCTCGACCGCTATCGCGGCCGCGAGCTGAATCCGGGCGCCGACTGCAAGTCCGACAAGGAACTCGATGCGTTCGTGCGAGCCCGCGCGGAGACCGCGTTCCATCCGTCGTGCTCGTGCAAGATGGGTTACGACGACATGGCCGTGGTCGATGAAGAAGGCCGCGTGCACGGGCTCGAGGGGCTGCGCGTCGTCGATGCGTCGATCATGCCGATCATCACGACCGGCAACCTCAACGCGCCGACGATCATGATCGCCGAGAAGATCGCGGACAAGATTCGCGGGCGCAAGCCGCTTGCGCGCGTGGACGTGCCCTACTTCGTCGCGAACGGGGCGATGGCGCGCAACATCGCGAAGGCTGTGCGACAGCCGGAAACGGTCTGACGACGGCGGGCGTGCTGCCCGCGCATCAGCGTACTGACGAAACGCCGCCGACAGTGATTGTCGGCGGCGTTTTGCATGTGTTCGTCAGCCGCTGTTCACTTCTCGCTTCAAACGCTCGACGTCCACATGCTTCAGGTAGTTCGTGATGTTCTGCCAGATCGGATGGAACCCGTAGCCGCCGTGCTGCAGTTCATCGAGCGCCTGCTCGCGCGTCCAGCCCTGGTACACCATCCGGTACAGCGCCGACACGAGGCCCGTGCGATCGGCACCGTGCTGGCAGTGGATCAGCACCGGGCCGTCCTGGTCGGCCGTGCGCAGCGCCTTCAGCGCGGTAACCATGTCTTCGTCGCGGATGTCCCACGTGTTGATCCGGATACGCTGCATCTTGATCTGCGTGCCGGCCAGAATGGTGTCGTCCGCGTGAAACGAACGGAAGCTGATGACCTTGCGAATGCCGAGCTTCTGCAGTTCCGGCACGTCCGAGCGCGACAACTGGGCGCTGCGATACAGCGTCGGCGTGATGCGATGCAGGTTGTTCACATGCGCATCGGTCACGCTCTGCGCCCATTTGATCGGCCGGGCGGGCACCTCGGAGGCCGGGTCCGCGTGAGCCGGCTGCACGAGCCCGGCAAGCGTGACGGCGATCGCGGCAATGACGGCGATTTTCATGTCGGGTCCGGGATCAATAAAACGCGCGCTTGCGCTCGCGGGAAACAATGAACAGCACGATCGCGGCGGCGCTCATCGTCCAGTAGTCGGTCGGGGCGATGCCCAGCCAGTGGATGTGCCACGGCACGTTGGCCGGATTGAAGCGGGCCAGGCCGTAAGCCGGATTCAGCACGAACCACAGGAAATCCTCGGTCAGCCAGAACACCATGATGCACGCGATGATGCGGGCTTCGATGCGCCACGACCACCGGCCGTTGAACACGGCCGGCAGGTGAAAGAACAGCGCGACGAACGGGAACACCCATGC
This sequence comes from Burkholderia lata, assembly GCF_902499335.1. Lineage (GTDB taxonomy): Bacteria > Pseudomonadota > Gammaproteobacteria > Burkholderiales > Burkholderiaceae > Burkholderia > Burkholderia lata_B. The sequence goes on from NZ_CABVQK010000004.1 coordinate 522,922, forward strand.
GTGGTAGCCCGTCATCGGCCGCCCGCCCCAGAAGATGTCGAGCAGCCAGTGATGCTCGACGCGCCACGTCGGCAGGTTGGCGGCCCAGCCCGCGCTGCCTTCGATCTGGATTTCCACGTTCGCGAAGAAGTACGCGAGCAACACGACCCACGCGACGACGAACACCGTATGTCGCGTCGGCACAAAACGCGCGACGCTCATGCAGCCGGCTCCAGGCCCAGCACGCGATCGAGCACGAAGCGGCCGGCGAGCGGCCGCCCGAGCGGCACGAGACGGCGACGCATGTCGGCGAGACGCTCCGGCGCGTGCAGCAACGCGCGGATCCGGTAGACGAGCGCATCGTCGTCGATCGCCTTCAGCGCGACACCCTGTTCGAGCAGGAAATCCGCATTGCGCTCTTCCTGGCCCGGAATCGGCGAGTTGACGATCATCGGCAACTGCATCGCGAGACATTCGGACGTCGTCAGGCCGCCCGGCTTCGTGATGACGAGATCGGCGCAGGCCATCAGGCGTTCGACCTGCTGCGTGAAGCCCTGCGGAAACAGCCGGCCCGGATGCTGCGCGGCGAGTTCCTGCAACGACGCCAGCATCGCCTTGTTCTTGCCGGCCAGCGCGATCAGCTGGAAGTCGGCATCCATCTCAAGCAGGCGCGCGGCCAGCACGTCGAGCCCGCCGAGGCCCGCGCCGCCGGACATCATCAGGAACGTCGGGCGCGCGGGATCGAGGCCGAATTCGGCCGCGCAGGCCGCGCGATCGAGCGGCTGGCCGAACGCCGGCATGATCGGGATGCCGCTGACGTGCACCGTGTCGGGCGCCATGCCGCGCGCATGCATGCGCCACGCGATCTCGTCGTTGGCCGCGAAATAGCCGCGCATGTTCGGCACGACCCACATGCTGTGCAGGTCGAAATCGGTGACCTGCACCCACACCGGCGTGTCGACGCGCCCCTTGCGGATCTCGCGCGACAGCAGTTCGGCGGGCAGGAAGTGCGTGCAGATGATCGCGTCCGGGCGCTGCCGTTCGATCTCCGCGAGCAGTGCCCGGCAATTGAGCCGCTCGATCGCGCGTCGGACCTTCTGCGACGGCGCGGCGGGATCGACTTCGTCGGTCTTCTGGTACAGGTAGCCCCACAGCGCCGGCTGGCTGCTGACGAGCTTGATATAGAGATCGGTGTACAGCTTGCGGAAGCCGGTGGACACGAAATCCATCACGTCGAGGTGGGTGGCGTCGATGCCGGCCGGATGGTGGTCGGCGAACGCGCGGATCGCTTCGGCCGCGCGGGTATGGCCGGCGCCGGCGCTGACGCTCAGGAGGAGGATCTTCTTGTTTTGCTTTGACATCTGACTGACCGTTTCGATGAAGGTGGTCCGGATGCGGGTTCGCAGCGGCGCTCTCACGCGGCGGCTGTTTGCGTCCGGCTTACAACAAGCTTGGCAGATCTTTGGCGGTGCGGGCGAGCGGTTATATCGAAGCGATCGCCGGCAACGTCTGCGGAATCATACTGCGTTCGGTCAATGGTGCCTGGATCGGGGGGATACGCGGGCGGTCAGGAAGGAAAGATAGATGGCGTGGACGGCGCGGCGCGCAGCCCGTGTGGACGCCGAGCGCGTCGCCGCCTGACGCCCGTTCGCGCGTGCGAACGGGGCCCGGCATTTCGGCTCGAGCCAGGACGCTCGTGCCGGATTCGTTTGGAATTCTTACGTGTTGATTCGGCAAAGGCGACGCGTCAGTCAGCCTTGTCCCACGTGCTCCCCGTATCAGGGCGTTACACCACCCCGCTTGCGCATCCGCTTCCCGCGAACGATCGGATTCCATCGCGACGTCAGGCTCATCGCGCCTTGCAGGCGTTCGAACGCGACGTCCTCCTTCTGCCCGAAGCGGCTGACCGCCGGCCACGCGAGCACGTGATCGAGCCACGCCTGCCACTCGTCACCATGAAAGCGGCGACCGACTTCCCGCACGGCGTCCGGTGCTGCGATCACGATGCCCGCCAGCAGGTAGTAGGCCCAGAAACTGCCCGCGCCGACGAGTTGATCCAGCCTGCACACGGATAACGCCGCGAGCAGCCCGTCCACCGACGCGAGATCGGCACGATGCGTGCGGATCGCCCGCGCAACGAGGTTGTGCTGACTGCCATACGCGGCAACGGAGGTCCCGTCGCCGGCGGCGAGTACGGCCGAGAACGTCACGAGCGCAGCCATCTCGTCGATGCGCGATGCATCGTCGCGCGGCCCGCACAAGCGCAGCACGATCGCATCGATGACGGCGCCGGGCATCACCGACGTTTCTCCACTCGCCGCAGCAACGACGGCCAGCCTGTCTCTCAGGTTCTTCGCAGGCGGCGTGTCGTCCTGCGCGCCATTTTCATGTTCGGTGCGTTCGTCGGCATCGTCCCCGCTGCATTCGACACCACCGGCAATCCGCTCGAGCGCGGCCCAGCCGACATCGGGATCGTCGAATGCGCATGCATCGATCACGCCGTACGCAGTGTCGAACACAGTGCGCGAACCGGGGCAGCTGTGTTCGGCTTCGTCGAGTTGCTGTATCGAAGGCACATGCGAGCATGCACCGCGCGGGTCGGTCAGGTCGCAGGCGCAGACGCCGGCGTCCGACGCGATCCACGGTGCGAGCCGGTGAAGAATTGCTGTCGCTTCTGGGGACAGGTTCGCGCCAGCCCGCATGCGTATCGCGTGTGACGCCATGACGGTCGTGTCGTCGGCGTCACCCGCCTCCGCCGCGCAAGCGGCAGCGTCGAGTCTTTCGATCAGGTACTGCAGCCACGCGGCCGTGCGCAGCCGGTCAGGCGTCGCGCCGCGGGCATCTCCATACTTTGCTGGATCGGTAAGCATGGGTCTTCCGGGATAGTTCTGGCCAATTGGAATAGTGGTAATTCAGTCGGATCGGATGGCGCGGTATGCCGTGCCGACCCGCAAGACCACGCGCGTCGGATCGCGACACGTGTGGTCGGCCTGTCGTCACGCTGATGCGGGCGACGGCTCGAAAACGTCGAAGAAGCAGAAATCCACGTACATCCCGCGCCGTCTTCATGCGCAGCGAGCACCCCGCTTCGATCTGCGACACCTACTGAACGTAGAACCTCGGCGACGTCATGACCCTGCCGTTCACCGTGCAATCCGGCGTAAGCACGGCGTTGTTGAACGTCGCCGTCGAGTCCATATTGCTCCACGCCGCCGTGACCTTGCTCGGCCCGCATGTGCCGAGCAAGGTCACATTCAACTTCACGTTGTTGATCGACACTTGCGTCGTGCTGTCCACTTGCCCCGTCCACGGCGTCGCACTGGACGCACTACCTGTGATCAACCCGCACAAGGCACCACCGGTGAACTGGGTCGACGTGATGTTGACGATGCCAGTCGACGTGACAGTGCCGTTGAATGTCGCCGTACAGCTGATCGGACTGACCGCCCCCTTCTGGAGCGTCGCGAGTCCTGACGCCGAAAACGGCTCGCCGTTCGGATTCATCGGCTGCCCATCCGCGCGCAAAACGGTCACCGCAAATGCAGGCGCGGCCGAAATCGCAGTGAACACCACTGCAGCAACAAGCGATGCAATCTGACGAATTTTCATCTGTACGGCCCTCTCTCTTGATATGTGGCGGCCTTACACGAGAAACGCGACCGCTCTGCCGAATGAATCCGGCCGCCGCGCCGATACACGCGACGGCACGAACCCATCGAAACCGCGAATACCCGCCGCACATACCGCACGGCCCTCGCGCGCGGCGGGCATCCGCTTCGATCCGCGATCGCTTACTGCACGTGGAACTTCGGCGACGTCAGAACCGTGCCAGCCACCGTGCAGTCCGGGGTCAGCACAGAGTTGTTGAACGCCAGCGACGAGTTCGCATCGCTCCACGTCGTCACGACCTTGCTCGGCCCGCAGGTGCCGAGCAGCGTGACGTTCACCTTCACGTTGTTGATCGACAACTGCGTCGTGCTGTCAGCCTGCCCCGTCCACGGCGACGTGCTGCTCGCGCTGCCGTTGATCAGCGAACACGTCGGGCCACCCGTGAACGTCGTCGACGTGATGTTGACGATGCCGGTCGACGTGATCGTGCCGTTGAAGGTCGCGGTACAGCCTGCGCTGATCGCTCCCTTGCTGAGGTTCGTGAGGCCCGACGCAGAGAACGGCTCGCCGTTCGGATTCATCGGCTGACCGTCGGCCCGCGTAACGGTGACGGCGAAAGCAGGCGCGGCCGAAACCGCGGTGAAAGCCACTGCAGCAACAAGCGATACGATTTTGCGAATGCTCATTTGAACTGCCCCCTCTCTTCACAAATGGCGGCGCGCCGCCAGGAACGCGACCTCCCGGCCGGAAGGGTCCGGCCAGCCGGTCGCAGGAAGCCGCCGGTGCGCGTCATGCGCACCGGTCGGCTCAGAACTTGTAGGAAATCCCGACGAACGTGATCAGCGGGTCAGCCTTCAACTTCGTGCGCGTGGTCGCGAGCGTCGAGCCGTCGGCCGCCTTGATCACCAGCGACGAGTAGGTCTTCAGCGGCATGTAGGTCAGCGTCGCCGTTACGCCCCAGTGCTTGTCGATCGCATAGCTCGCGCCGACGTTGTAGACCGGCGTGAACGACGACGACGCCTTGCCCTCCACCGACGTCGCCCCGGGCTTGCCGGCGCCGGCCGCGAGCACGCTGCCGAGGTTCTCGTTGATGTCCTTGGCGAAGTTGCCGTTCAGTTCGATGTTGCTGAACCAGCTGTACGCCACGCCGATCCCGACGAACGGCCGGAACCGCGCCGTCGGCGAGTTGAAGTAGTACTGCAGAATGATCGTCGGGCTCCACTGCCGCGCGTTCTTCACCGCCGGCTGGTTCGCCGGATCGTCCATGTTGACGCTGCCGAGCGCACCGGCCGGGCCGGGCGGCCGGATCGTGCCGTGCCCGGTCAGCGTGAACTCGGGCGGCACACCGAGCACCGACGTGACCGCGATGTGGTCGGTGAAGAAGTGCGTGAGCGTGAGGCCGACGGTATCGGCGTTGTTGACCGTCAGGCTCGTGCCCGGCGACGTGAACGACCCGGGCAGGCGCAGCGGCCCGTTGATCGGCATGCCGGCAAGATTCGTCGTCAGCCCGTTGGTCGAATCCTGCGGCATGATGTGCAGCCAGCCCAGCGTTGCGACGTTGTCGCCCGCCTGCTGGGCCGATGCGAGCGTCGACACGCCTGCGACGACACCCGCGACAATCAGCTTCTTCATGAAGTCTCCCCTCATTCTGTCCGGGCGCCGCGCACCTGCGCGCGGCGCCACCGTGTCTCCATCCAGGCGTGCGTCACTGCACGAATGCGCCGACCGTGAAGTACGGGTTGCTCGTATCGTTCATGTCGAGGAACCCGAATACGCCGCCGGTGAACACGAACTTGCCGGTCGCCGGCCCCGACGCCGCATCCGCATGCACGGTCGTGACGACACCGGGCACCTTCTGCGTGTAGTCGAGGTTCAGCGCGCGCGTGAGCGCGGCCTGCGACGCATTGAACGGATCGAGCAGCGTGGCCTGCGCGCCGACGAGCGCGGTCGCGCGGTAGTTGAACGAGCTATCCACACCCGTGTACTCGCCGTTCTGCGAGCCGAGCGCGACCGCCGTCTGCGGGCTCAGGAACGAGATGCCCGATTCGTCGTCCGCGCTCGGCGGGCCTTGCGTGAGGTCCGCGTTGGCAGCGCCGGTGCGGATGAAGATCGGCACGAGCTGGTTGCGCAGCTTGCCGACGATCAGGATCCCCTTGCCGGCCTTCGCCGGATCGACCGCCGCGAGCGTCGGCGGAATCTGCGGCAGGTAGTTGAGCGACTGGAATGCCGGCGCATCGGGCCGCAGCGTGAACCGCTGGTTCACGGTCGCGCTCGACGCGAGCGGCTGCCCGCCGTTCTTCTTGCCGAAGTTGTCGGTCTCGACGTAGCTGCCGTCCGCGTTGATCGTCACCTTCTGGTCGAGCGCCACCGGCTGGAAGCTCTGCGACGGCACCTGGTGATAGCCGAGCTGGTTGTACTGGCCGGCGATCTTCGTCAGGTCGGTTTCCAGCGACGAGAAGCTGATGAACGGGTAGTACGGGAACGTCGTCTGCGGAATCTTGCCGACGCCGATCACGCCGTTGAACTGGATCGTCGCGCCGGGAATCGCACCGCCCAGCACGCCTTCGCCGAGGAACAGCCGCGCGGGCCGGCTCGGGTCGAGGCTCGCGTTCTGCATCCGGAACGTGCACTGGTTCAGCTTCACCGTCGGCAGCCCCGTTTCGTCGGCCAGCGTGCCGTCGACCACGTTGGCCGGCGCCGTGTCGCGCGTCGGCTGCACGGTGCCCGTGGTGGTCGGCACCGGCGACGCGAGGTACGTCATCCGGTACGTCATCTTCGTCGTATCGAGCTGCACCTTCACAAGCTCGCCCGACCCCGACCCGCCGATGAACACCGTGTTGTAGTCGATCGTCTGCGGGCACAGCCGGACCACCGGTGCGGGCGGCGGGTCGCCGTCTCCGCCGCATGCTGCCAGCACGGGCGCGAGCGACGCCGCGGCCATCCATTGCTTCAAATTCATAGGAATCCTCTTGAAATTCGATTCGCCGGCGGCGACGCATGCGCCGCCGGTGTTACGTGTTCAATGCAGGGTTACTGGACGAATGCGCCGACCGTGAAGAACGGGTTGACCTGGCTGTTGTTGACGATCATCGCGTAGACGTTGCCGGCCGTCACGATCCAGCCCGTATCGCCCTTCTTGAAGATCGCCACGTTGCCGTTCGCGCCCTTCGCGTTGAAGTTCTGCGTGGCCGTGACCTTGATCTTGCCGGGCGTCGCCTGCGTGTAGTCGAGCCCGAACTGCGAGGTCACCGACGACGTCTGCGGATCGATGAACGCCGCGGTACTGCCCTGGAACAGCGTGGACGTATAGTTCGCAGCCATCGTCGAGACGGCGGTACCGTCGTTGCAACTGCCCGCTACCGAATAGAAGGCGTTATTGGTGAAGGTACCGGGCAGGTCGGGGTGCGGCACGTTCGGGTTGAAGCTCGGCCCCGCCGTCGCCAACTTGTTCCCCTGGCCGCTGGATGTCACGATGCCGCATGCGGATGCACTGGTCGCGCCGATAAATCCCCCCTTCAGGGAGTTCGCGGCAATCGCTTTCGTCGACGAAAGCATCGAGATGCCGACTTCGGCATCGGCGACCGATGCGAGCAGATTGACCGTATCGACGTGCGTGTAGCCGACACGAATCACGATCGGCACAAGTACGCCGTTCAGCCTGCCGACGATCATGATGCCTTTCGCCTGACTCGGCGCAATGATCAGCGTCGAACCCTGCCCCGCAATCGGATAGCCCGGCGACGTGCCCGGATTGCTCACGAATACATTGTCTGCCGATCCGTCCGCGTTCTTGCGCCGCGTCCACGGCGTCCCGGTCGTCTGACACGAGTAGTCGCTGCCCTGCGTGATCGTGCACGAGCCGTCCGCGTTGAATGTCTGATTCCAGTTGACGACGTCAGACTCCCAGCCGACTGTCCCGGTCGGGCTCTGACCATCACCGCCGATCGGCGACAGATGGATGCCGATCTCGTTGTAGTTGCCCGCCACTTTCGTGAAGTCCGTTTCGGTGTCGGTGAAGCCGATGAACGGATAGAAATCGAAGGTGCGCGACGGTACGACGCCGAGCGCGACGCCCGGGGCCAGCGGGATACCGGCGAACGCAATCGTCGCCCCCGGAATCCCGCCGCCCACCACGCCATTGCCGACGAACAGCATCGGCGGATCCGCACGATTGATCGTCACCGAATACGCGCCGTCGCTCGTCACGCCGCTGTCGAGCACGAATGCGCAGCGGTTCTGCTCGGCCGTCGGGAGTGTGGTCGGATGATGGAACGCACCGCTGATCGTCAGGCCCGCGCGCGTGTTGTTGACTTGCCCTGCCGACGTCGGCACCGACGATTCGAGGAACTGCATCTGGTAGGTGAGCTTCGTGGTATCGAACTTCACCTTCACGTACTCGCCGCTACCCGAACCGCCCGTATACGTCGTCGTGTAATCGAGCGCGTCCGGACACAGCTTCGTCACGACCGGCGGCGTCGTTTCAGAGCCGCTCGGCCCGCATGCGCTGCCAGAGCACTGCGGCACGTTGATCGGCCCCGGATCGTCACCGCCACCGCAACCGGCGACGAACGGCAAAGCGACTACCGCGCACGACAGAATCGCCTTCCGCCATTCAGGAATGCAAATCATCAACCCCTCCTTTTCAGGTACGACAAGTCTCGTCCGGACAGGCTGCATGGCCCGCCGGTTGGTATCGCGCCGCGGCGCGAACGCGCGGCGCATGACAGTGCTCGCTGGGCGAGCCGCCATGCCGGTCAGGCAAATGCGGCACACGCCGCGGCGGCAGGCAAGCGCTCTCCCGCGGCGCCGTCATGCGGCACGGCGCCGTGAGAACGATCGAAACGGGAAGTGGTTCGCCGCTACACGGCGATAGGACAACGCAGGTACGCGATCTGCATCGCGCCTGCATTCAGCGAAAAAACGGGAAACGGCAGTCCGACTGGCCCCGCGGAAAGGCGTCTCATGTATTGGTCTCCATCCGTACGCTTGATTCGTTATCGTGATGCGTCGTTTGTGGAGACTATGATCGGACGATACCCACAAGTAAATGGATGCAGAGTTCCAAACGACCGAAACCGCGCGATCCTAGCGTTTACACGGTATTTGACAGATTTTCAAACAGCCTTCATTTTATTTGCTCAGACAAATACCCGGGCTGTGTAACACGCGTTTGAACGGCGACCGCCAACCCGCGCCAACACGCGCCGAGCCAAGCCAGCCGGGCCTGGCCGCTCGCCCGCATGCTGCGGCGCAACCTTACACGTCGATGATCGCGAGCGTGCCGTGGCTGCCCGGCAGCACCGCGTGAGGCGTGCCGGCAAGCGCGAGGTACATCTGCCCGGCCTCGACCACGACCGTCTCGCCCCCGACCTCGAGCATCATCCGGCCGTCGAGCACCAGCAGCCCCTCGTTGTAGTCATGCACTTCCGCGTCGTAAGCCTGCGCATCCATGCGCAGCACCTTGATCCTGGCCGGCCCCACCTCGCCAACGATCGTGGATTTCCACGCGACGGCCTGGGCCGCCGCCACGGATTTGAAATCGATCAAAGACATGCGCCCCGCTCCATGAACGATGAAAGGAACGCATTATCGCGAGCGCCGCGCACGCCGTCCCGGTACGGCGCGACGGCCTTCGGACGGCACAGTCGACCGGCCAGCCGCCCCGCCGCCGCGCGCAAACGCGATCGCCGCCCGGCTCGCCGAAAACCGCATGAATTGTTCACGCACCGCAAATAAAGCACCGTGTTATTCAGCGATGCGTCGTCAATTCACGCAAATCCGGCACCGGCAACACGCGCCCTTTCCACGAGAATGCATTTCCATCTACCGATTGCTAATATGGCGATCCCGCGATCCCGCACCACAATGCCATTCGACATGACGCCCGTTCGCCATGCCGTCCCCGGTCCCGGCCGCTTCGCAGCGGCGGCGACGCCGGGCACGCGCGGCGCATCCCGTCACGCCGGCCGGCCGTGCCATCCGTGAGCATGCAACCGATCCTTTCCGTCTCAGACCTCTCCAAGACTTACGCGTCCGGCTTCCAGGCGCTGAAGCACGTGACCCTCGACATCCGCCCCGGCGAGATCTTCGCGTTGCTCGGGCCGAACGGCGCCGGCAAGACGACGCTGATCGGCTCGATCTGCGGCATCGTCACGCCGACCGAAGGCCGCGTGACGGTCGGCGGCCACGACATCCGCGACCACTACCGCGCGGCCCGCGAAATGATCGGCCTCGTGCCGCAGGAACTGACGACCGACGCGTTCGAGACCGTCTGGGCGACCGTGTCGTTCAGCCGCGGCCTGTTCGGCAAGGCGCCCGATCCCGCGCATATCGAGAAGACGCTGAAGGCGCTGTCGCTGTGGGACAAGCGCGACAACAAGCTGATGACGCTGTCGGGCGGCATGAAGCGCCGCGTGATGATCGCGAAGGCGCTGTCGCACGAGCCGCGCATCCTGTTCCTCGACGAACCGACGGCCGGCGTCGACGTCGAGCTGCGCCGCGACATGTGGAAGCTCGTCGATTCGCTGCGCGAGAGCGGCGTGACGATCCTGCTGACCACACACTACATCGAGGAAGCCGAGGAAATGGCCGACCGGATCGGCATCATCCTCGGCGGCGAGCTCGTGCTCGTCGAGGAAAAGCGCGAGCTGATGCGCAAGCTCGGCAAGAAGCAGCTCACCGTGCAGCTCGAGCACCCGCTCGCCGACGTGCCGACCGCGCTCGCGCCGTTCGGGCTCGAACGCGCGGACGACGGCGCCGCGCTCGTCTACACGTACGACTCGCAGCGCGACGACGCGAGCATCGCGAAGCTGATCAATGCGCTCGGCTCGGCCGGCATCGGCTTCCGCGACCTGCACACGACGCAGAGCTCGCTCGAGGACATTTTCGTCAGCCTGATCGACAACCGCCGCAACGGCATGCAAGGAGCCTGACGCATGAACCTGCATGGCATCCGCGCGATCTACCGCGCAGAAATGGCCCGCACGCGCCGCACGCTGATGCAGAGCATCATCGCGCCGGTGATCTCGACGTCGCTGTATTTCGTCGTGTTCGGCTCCGCGATCGGCTCGCGCATCAGCGACGTGAACGGTATCGGCTACGGCTCGTTCATCGTGCCGGGGCTCGTGATGCTGTCGCTGCTGTCGCAGAGCATCTCGAACGCGTCGTTCGGCATCTACTTCCCGCGCTTCACGGGTACGATCTACGAGATTCTCTCCGCGCCCGTGTCGTACTGGGAGATCGTGATCGCATACGTGGGCGCGGCCGCGTCGAAGTCGATCCTGCTCGGCGTGATCATCCTCGCCACGGCCGGCCTGTTCGTGCCGCTGCACATCCTGCATCCGTTCTGGATGGTGCTGTTCCTCGTGCTGACAGCGGTCACGTTCAGCCTGTTCGGCTTCGTGATCGGCATCTGGGCCGACAGCTTCGAGAAGCTGCAGCTCGTGCCGCTGCTGATCATCACGCCGCTCACGTTCCTCGGCGGCAGCTTCTATTCGGTCGACATGCTGCCGCCCGCGTGGCGCGTCGTCACGCTGTTCAATCCGATCGTCTACCTGGTCAGCGGCTTCCGTTGGTCGTTCTACGGGATCGCCGACGTGCACGTGGGCGTCAGCCTCGGCGCAACGTCGCTGTTCCTCGCGATCCTGCTGGCGATCGTCGCGTGGATGTTCCGCACCGGCTACAAGCTGAAGAACTGACGCCGGCGGGCGTCGCGCGCGCCGCCCGCCGATGACGCATTTGAGCAAGCAGGCGGCGCTTTTCCTCTGATGCGGCAGTTTGTGGTCGCGTCTACTGAAGATGAAGCATCGGGGCCCTGGAGCATGCGCTGCGCGGCCCCTTTTTCATTTCAGAGGACGCCATGCCCGCCGCCACCGCTCCCGCCTCCGCCGCCGCCCGGCTCGAACGCCTGCCGTTCTCCGGCTATCACAAGCGGATCTTCTTCATCATCGCGATCGCGTTCTTCTTCGACTCGGTCGACCTCGGCACGATGACGTTCGTGCTCGGCTCGATCCGCAAGGAGTTCGGCCTGTCGACCGCGGCCGCCGGCCTCGTCGCGAGCGCGAGCTTCTTCGGGATGGTGCTCGGCGCGGCCGTCGCCGGCCTGCTCGCAGACCGCTTCGGCCGCCGGCCGGTGTTCCAGTGGAGCATGGTGCTGTGGGGCGCGGCCTCCTACCTGTGCTCGACTGCGCAGAGCGTCGACGCGCTGATCGTCTACCGTGTGCTGCTCGGGATCGGGATGGGGATGGAATTCCCGGTCGCGCAAACCTTGCTGTCCGAATTCGTGCCGACCGAGAAGCGCGGCCGCCTGATCGCGCTGATGGACGGTTTCTGGCCGCTCGGCTTCATCACGGCCGGTATCGTCGCGTACTTCGTGCTGCCGCAGTTCGGCTGGCGCACGGTGTTCGCGCTGCTCGCGATTCCCGCCGTGTTCGTGCTCGTCGTGCGCCGCATCGTGCCGGAATCGCCGCGCTGGCTCGAGCATGCGGGCCGGCACGCGGAAGCCGACACGGTGATGCACACGATCGAGGCGAAGGTGATGCGGTCCGCCGGCGTCACGACGCTGCCGCCGCCGTCGCGGCTTGCCGAGCCGGTCGTCGCACGCGGCCACGGCGCACTGCGCGAAATCTGGAGCGGCGTGTACCGCCGCCGCACGGTGATGGTATGGCTGCTGTGGTTCTTCGCGCTGCTCGGCTTCTACGGTCTCACGTCGTGGCTCGGCGCGCTGCTGCAGCAGGCCGGCTTCGAAGTCACGAAATCGGTGTTCTATACGGTGCTGATCTCGCTCGGCGGCGTGCCGGGCTTCCTGTGCGCCGCGTGGCTCGTCGAACGCTGGGGGCGCAAGCCGACCTGCATCGCGTCGCTGCTCGGCGGCGGCGTGATGGCCTACGCGTACGGCCAGAGCGCGCTGTATGGCGGCAGCACGACGCTGCTGGTCGTCACTGGCCTCGCGATGCAGTTCTTCCTGTTCGGGATGTGGGCCGCGCTGTACACCTACACGCCCGAGCTGTACGGCACCGGCGCGCGGGCGACGGGCTCGGGCTTCGCGTCGGCGATCGGGCGCGTCGGCTCGCTGATCGGGCCTTACGTGGTCGGCGTCGTGCTGCCGGTGTTCGGCCAGGGCGGCGTGTTCACGCTCGGCGCACTGTCGTTCATCGCGGCGGCGATCGCCGTGTGGACGCTCGGGATCGAAACGAAAGGGCTCGCGCTGGAGCAACTGGCGGCAGGCGACGAAGCAGGTGGCGGCGGCCGGTTCACGGCGGCAGCGGACAAGGTGTCCTGAGCACCCGGTCAGCCTGGATGCTCCTGACGGCCGGGACGGCGCTCAGCGCCGTGCCCGGCTGCTGCGTGACCTGACAGGATTCGCGCCTGGACCGACGCTGCTCGACTGCATCGAGGCACCGTGTCGCGCGCCCCTTGGTGCATCGCGGCGATCGCGCGACGGTGGTGTCCGGCCCCCACGGCCCGGCCATCACGCACGACATCCCGCGCGTGCTCGCCGGCGCGATCGCGCATTGCGAGGCCGCCGCCGCGTAAGCAGCGGAGGCGGCAACCCGACGGCCGTGCGGCAGGTTCCGGTCAGGCGCCGGCGACGACGAACTCTTCGGCCGCCTTGCGCTGGACCGCGGCCATCACCGCCAGTTCGCGCTTGCTGCGCGCGTCGCCGGACACGACACCCGTCGCGTTCTTCGCCTTCGCACCCAGCGGGAAAAAGACAAACGATGCGCCAGCCGGAGCCGCCGGCTCGGCGCGCAGGCGTTTGTTCAGGATTTTCAGGTACTTCTTCTTCGAGATTTCTTTAGCAGCCATGGCGCCCTCCGCGTGAACGTGGTGAGGATCAGCATACCAGTTTTGGCGACGGGCTCCGCGGCAAGGCCCGCCGGTGCGGCCGCACGCGAAAATTCTTCACGCACAATGTCGATTCGCGCCATCTTCACGCGTCGTGTTGTCGTAACCGATCGTTTTGCCGTCGGCACTGCCGGCGGCTCCCGTCAACGCTTGTTCAAGGAGAAACAGCAATGCGTGTCATGGTCATCGTCAAGGCAACTGCCACTTCCGAATCGGGCGCGATGCCCGATACCGAACTGCTGGCCGCAATGGGCCAGTACAACGAAGCGCTCGTGAAAGCCGGCGTGATGCTCGCCGGCGAGGGACTGCATCCGAGTTCGCGCGGCAAGCGCGTGCACTTCTCCGGCAAGGACCGGACGGTCATCGACGGCCCGTTCACCGAAACCAAGGAACTCATCGCCGGCTACTGGCTGTGGGAAGTAAATTCGATGGACGAAGCGGTCGAATGGGTGAAGCGCTGCCCGAACCCGATGCCCGTCGAATCGGACATCGAGATCCGGCAAATCTTTTCGCCCGAGGATTTCGGCGCTGCGCTCACCCCCGAGCTGCAGGAGCAGGAAGCGCGGATGCGCGCGGAAATCGACGCCGGGAAGCACGTGTAAGCCGGGCGGCGTCCGACGGTTTCGCATGACCGCCGGGCGCCCCTACCCGCTGACGCGTACGCGTCTCACGCGCGTTTGCGCGGCACCGCGAGCCGCTCGACCGCCCCGCCGGTCACGTCCCTGAACATCCCGGCATTGCCGTACGCCCGCGCGGCGAGCATCGCGCCATAGACCAGCGACACGAACGTCGCGGCCTCGGTCTGCACCGACACGCCCGGCTGCACGATGCCGTCCTTCACCCCTGCCTCGAGCACACGCACCAGCCACGCGGCGAGGTCGTCGAAATGCGCCTTCACCGCCCGCGCGACGTCGTCAGGCAGCGCCGGCAGCTCCGCGCCGAGCATTCCGGCGACGCAGAACGGCGCGCTGTCGTCCGCGATGCAGCGTTCCCAGTAGCCAATGTATGCGCGCATCTGCACCAGCGCGTCGGCGCCGCTCGAGTCGAGCAACGCCATGTCGGCATCGAAGTTCGCCTGCGACTGCCGCAGCACGGCGACCGCCAGATCGGCCTTCGTCGGAAAATGGTGGTGAATGCTCGCCTTCCGGATGTCGATCGCGTCGGCGATGTCGGCATAGCTGAACCCGCTGTAGCCGCGCCGCATGATCAGTTGCCGCCCGGCTTCGAGAATGCGGTCCGCCGTACTGCCCCCCATTACCGTCATATTTGCCTACCATCTAGTCGGATGAAAACTTGAATAGTTTACCGCCGCGAGATACTGTTTTCTAGCTATGCTTTCTCCTTGAAGTTGAAACTACCTACTAGTAGGATGGCTACATCGACGGAACAAAACAACTGTCGATACCCGACGGTTCCTAGCCTGCCTTTCTTCTGGAGAATGAAAATGAAGCGCTCGTCCCAAGTCCGCCGCATCGCTGCCGCACTCGCCGTTTCCGCCGCCGCATTCGGCTCGCACGCCGCCGTCGCCGCCCCCGTCAAGAACGTCGTGCTGGTCCACGGCTACTTCGCCGACGGCTCGGGCTGGCAAGCCGTCTCGAACATCCTGACGCGCGACGGCTACAAGGTTTCCGTCGTACAGCAGCCGGAAACGTCGTTCGACGACGACGTGAAGGCAACCCGGCGTGTCGTCGACGCACAGGACGGCCCGAGCATCCTCGTCGGCCACAGCTACGGTGGCGCGGTGATCACCGAAGCCGGCAACGACGACAAGGTCGCGGGCCTCGTCTACGTGGCCGCGTTCCAGCCCGACACCGGCGAAAGCCCGCTCGACCTGACCAAGAAGACGCCGCCCGCGACGAAGGCGATCAAGGCCACCGAAGACGGCCACCTGTATTTCGACGAAGCGTCGTTCCATGCCGACTTCGCAGCCGACGTGCCGGCCGCCGAAGCGAAATTCATGGCGATCTCGCAAGTGACGCCGGCCGCGCAGTCGTTCGGCGTGCCGATCACGCACGCCGCATGGCGATCGAAGCCGAGCTGGGCAGTGGTCGCCACGGCCGACCGCGCGATCAACCCCGAGCTCGAACGCTTCATGACGCAACGCGCCGGCAGCAAGACGATCGAACTCAAGTCGAGCCACGTCGCCTACATCTCGCATCCCGCCGAAGTCGCGAAGCTGATCGAACAGGCAGCCAAGGGCGCCGACAAGGAGTGATGCAGCGCATCGCCCGAATCACTCCGTTGACGCCTTTCGCCGAGTAACATATCGTTTTGATACGTTACTCGGCGAGATCCTTCCGTCATGCATTCCCGTTTCGACCGTTTCCGTACCACCGCGCTCGGCGCCCAGCTCGAAACACTGATCGCGCAACCCGAGCGCTACGTCGAGTTCGCGGCACTGTCACGCGTGGGCGTCGCCGCGATCGGCGCGATCCAGCACGAGATCGCACTGAAATTCCCCGAAATCGAAACCGACACGACCGCCCGCCAGTTCTGCGGCGCGATGGTCGCGGAAGTCATGCGCCGTCACGGCCACGACGTCGCGCAAGCGCGCGGCCGGCTCGGCGGCACGCTGTTCAGCTACGGCGCGGTGTTCAGCGCGTATCCGCAGGTGCTGCCGTTCGCCGATGTCGTCGCCGCGCTGGCCCGCCTGCCCGATCGGCTCGCCGCGTATGCGGCGCACGTGCCGGCCGCGCTGTGGACACGCCGGCCCGACGGCACGGGCTTCTCGCTCGTCGAGCACGCCTGCCACCTGCGCGATCTCGACGCGGTGTTCGCCGAACGCATCGATGCCGTGCGCACGCTCGACCTGCCGGTGATCGCGTCCGTCGACGGTACCGTGCTCGCCACGCAACGCGACTATCTCGCCCAGCCGCTTGATGCTGCCGTCAAAGCATTCCGCACGGGCCGCGCCGCGCTGTGTGCGACCGCGGCCGCGCTGGATTCCGCGCAACTCGCACGCTGCGGGTTGCGCGACGGCATCCGCCGCATGTCGCTCGACGAACTCGTGCGCGAACTGCTCGATCACGATCGCACGCACGTGCTCGAACTCGACGAACTGCTCGCCGAACTCGAATTGCCGTCCCTTCCTTCCGCGCCCGCCCCATGACCCAGCCCACGCCCGTCGTCTTCATCCACGGTTTCATCGGCACGTTCGACGTGCGCGGATGGAACGGCCCGCATCTCGCCCCCGACCTGCTCGGCTACGGCGCGCATCGCGCGGTACCGTTCGACGCGATCACGCTCGCCACGCAGGTCGAGCATGTCCGCCACACCATCGATACGCACTTCGGCGCGCAGCCGGTCGATGTCGTCGGCCACTCGGTCGGCGGCGCGATCGCGATGCTGTTCGCGCACGCGCATCCCGAACGCGTGCGGCGGATCGTCAACGTCGAAGGCAACTTCACGCTCGACGATGCGTTCTGGTCGGTGTCGGTCGGCCGCATGACGCCCGCCGAAGCCGACGCGATGCTCGACGGGCTGCGCGCCAATCCGCCCGGCTGGCTGCGTGGCGCGATCGACGCGCCGTCGCCGGGCCTGCTCGACGACGCCCGCCGCTGGCTCGCGCATCAGCCCGCATCGACGCTGCGCGCGATGGGCCGCTCGGTGGTCGCGACGACGGGCGAACCGGGCTATCTGCAGGCACTCGCGCAGGTGTTCGAGCGTCACCCGGTCTGGCTGATGGCCGGCGAACGTTCGCGCGCGGGCTGGCACGTGCCCGGCTGGGCGCTCGCGCGCTGCGCCGGCTTCGACACGATCGCGCACTGCGGGCACCTGATCCCGGCCGAGCAACCCGACGCGTTTCGCGCGGCGCTCGAGCGCATCGTGTCCGCGCCGCCCGCCTGACAACCCGTAGGATTCACCGAAATTTGGTTGAAAGGCGCGGTTGCTAGAGTCGTCAGAACAGGGTTTTCCCGGCGTCCGGCGCCGGACGGGATCGACACATGCGAGGATCGATATATCTGGCACACGCCATCTGGCTGCTTCTGCTGCTCGCCATTTCGGGCCCTGCTCTCGCATTCCATGCGCGGGTCGTCGTGATTCCCAGCGCCGCGATGAACGAGACGCTCAAGGCCACCGTCGTGCTGCCCGACGCTTATGCGCGCGGCACCCGCGACGGCGAACGCTATCCGGTCGTCTATCTGCTGCACGGCTCCGGCGGCGACCATACCGACTGGACGTCGAACACGCACATCGCCGCGCTGGCCGACCGCTACCACGTGATCCTCGTGATGCCCGACGGCGGGCACGAGAGCTGGTACATCGACAGCCCGTTCGACTCGGGCAGCCGCTACGAAACCTTCATCGGCGATGAAGTCGTGTCCTACGTCGATTCGCACTTCCGCACGATCGCGACGCAACGCGCCCGCGCGATCACCGGGCTCAGCATGGGCGGCTTCGGCGCGCTGCGCATCGCGCTCGACCGGCCCGACACGTTCGGCGCCGTCGGCAGCATCAGCGGCGCGGTCGATCCGCGCTGCTGCTCGGACGAGCCGGGCATCGCACACGTGTTCGGCGACCCCGGCCGCCATCCGTCGTTCTGGAACCGCAACGTGATCGTCGCCAGCGCCGGCGCGTTCGTGCGCGCGCATCTCGACCTGACGATCGATTGCGGCCGCGACGACGCGTTCGTCGGCTCGAACCGCACGCTGCACGAACGGCTCGTCGCGCTCGGCGTGCCGCACGACTATGCGGAGCGGCCGGGCGGCCATACGTGGGATTACTGGGCGAATGCAATCCGCTACCAGATGCGCTTCTTCGCGACGTCGTTCCAGCATGGCGGCTATGCGTACCACCCCGCGCCCCATGCGCCGGGCGTGACGCACGCGGGCTGACGCGCGCCGCGTCGCCCGCCGCAACGCGGCCCGGTGAACCCGGTGGTACGATGCGCTGGCATCGACCACCCGACACCTTCCATGCCGCGCGACAACTTTGCGGACCTCCTCGCCTTCATCGCCGTCGCGCGCGAGCGCAATTTCACGCGTGCGGCCGCCCAGCTCGGCGTCTCGCAATCCGCGCTCAGCCATACGATCCGCTCGCTCGAAACGCGCCTCGGCGTGCGGCTGCTCACGCGCACGACACGCAGCGTGGCACCGACCGACGCCGGTGAACGACTGCTGCTGAACCTCGCGCCGCGCTTCGACGAAATCGAGGCCGAACTGACGGCGCTCGCGGAACTGCGCGACCAGCCGGCAGGCACCGTACGCATCAACGCGACCGACTTCGTGATCCGCACGCTGCTGTGGCCGAAGCTCGCGCCGGTCCTGCGCGACTATCGCGACCTGAAGGTCGAGTTCGTGAACGACTACGGGCTGTCCGACATCGTCGCGGAGCGCTTCGACGTCGGCGTGAGGCTCGGCGACCAGGTGGCGAAGGACATGATCGCCGTGCGCATCTCGGCCGACATGAAGATGGCGATCGTCGGCGCGCCCGCGTATTTCGCGGAACGCGCGCGCCCCGTGTCGCCGCAGGATCTGGTCGCGCACGACTGCATCAACCTGCGCCTGCCGACGCACGGCGCGCTGTACGCGTGGGAACTCGCGCGCGGCGATGACGTGCTGCAGGTGCGCGTCGACGGGCAGGTCACGTTCAACGGCACCTACGAAACGCTCGATGCGGCGCTCGCAGGCTACGGGCTCGCCTACGTGCCTGCCGAACTCTCAGCGCCGCATGTCGCCACCGGCCGCCTCGTCAGCGTGCTCGACGACTGGTGCCCGACGTTCCCCGGCCATCACCTGTACTACGCGAGCCGGCGGCAATCGTCGCGCGCGCTGGCGGTGATCGTCGATGCGCTGCGCTATCGCGCATGAGCCGATGGGGCGCCGCCCACGCGCCGCGATTCATGAATCGGATCGATAAGTGCATGCGGATTGCCGGGGATTATCGATAAGCGCCTCGGTGGCTACCATCTTCGGTGTTCCCCACCCTCCCGGAGCCCTCGATGTCCGAACCGACTTCCGCCGCGCGCAAAGCGTTCGGCGCCATCGCCCCCGCGCTCGCCGACTACACCGACAACGTGCTGTTCGGCGACGTCTGGCAGCGCCCCGGCCTGTCGCCGCGCGATCGCAGCCTCATTACGGTCGCGAGCCTCGTGTCGCTGTATCGCGTCAACGAACTGCCGTTCCACCTGAAGAAAGCGCTCGACAACGGCCTCACGCGCGACGAGCTGGTCGAAGCGATCACGCACCTCGCGTTCTACTCGGGCTGGCCGACCGCAAGCTCGGCGCTCACGATCGCGCAGCGCGTGTTCGACGAAGCCGGCGTGTAAGCGCGGCGTCCCTTCATTCAACCGGCGGGCACGCGCCCGCATGGAGCCTCCATGGATTACCGCTATCTCGGGCGCAGCGCGCTCAAGGTGTCGCCCCTGTGTCTCGGCGCAATGATGTTCGGCGGCGAGACCGACGAAGCGACATCGGCGCGCATCATCGACAAGGCGTTCGACCAGGGCGTCAACTTCATCGATACGGCCGACGTCTATCACGCCGGCCGCTCGGAAGAAGTCGTCGGGCGTGCGATTGCGCCGCGCCGCGACAGCTGGGTCGTCGCGACGAAGTTCGGCTTTCCGGCCGGGCCGGACGCCGGGCCGAACCGGCAGGGCCAGTCGCGCAAATGGATCGTCGAATCGGTCAACGCGAGCCTGAAGCGGCTCGGCACCGACTACATCGACATCCTCTATTTCCATCGTGCGCTGACCGACGCTCCGCTCGACGAAGGCATGCGCGCAATCGCCGACCTGATCCGGCAAGGCAAGGTGCGTTACTTCGGGCTGTCGAACTTCAAGGGCTGGCGCATCGCCGAGATCGTGCGGCTTGCGGACCAGCTCGGCATCGATCGCCCGGTCGCAAGCGAACCGCTGTACAACCTCGTCGATCGCACGGCGGAGATCGAACAGCTTCCGGCCGCCGCGCACTACGGGATCGGCGTCGTGCCGTACAGCCCGCTCGCGCGCGGCGTGCTGACCGGAAAATATGCGGTGGATGCGCAGCCGCCCGCCGATTCGCGCGCCGGCCGCGGCGACCGTCGCATCCAGCAAACGGAATGGCGCGCCGAATCGTTGCACATCGCGCAGCAGGTGGCCGCGCATGCGGCCGCACGCGGCACGACGTCGGTGGCGTTCGCGCTCGCGTGGGTCATGAAGAATCGCATCGTCAACTCGACGATCGCGGGGCCGCGCACCGAAGCGCACTGGGACAGCTACATCGACGCGTTGAAGCTCGAACTCGGCCCGGATGACGAACGGTTCGTCGATTCGCTCGTGCCGCCCGGGCACGCATCGACGCACGGCTATACCGATCCCGGCTATCCGGTCGAAGGCCGCAAGGTTTGAAGTCGGAGCAGGATGAGTGAATGACATGCCGGGCGCGATGCCCGGCAAGAAGATGAACGCGCGTCGCCCGACGCGCGAACACGTGGAAGCGGCTGGATCAGTTGTCGTGCGCGGTTGCGTCGGCGCTGACTACGCGATCGAAGAATTCCTGCGCACGCGCCAGCTCGTCGAGCGCGCGATCGAGGCGCGACATCGCGCGTGCATATTCGGCCGACGAAACGTCGTCGTCGCTTTCGCCGCGCACGGCGCGAAAGGCCTGATCGACGTTGCGCGTGGCTTCGACGAAACGTTGCGCAGCCCGGGCTTCCCGCGAACAGATGTGGGTCGACATCGACACTTCTCCCTCAGGATTGCAGTGTGAAGCACGCCGACGCTCAGTGTGCGTGGTGCGCATGTCGGCGGCGTGAACCACGACCCATCGATTGTCGACGCATCGGCCGCCGCGCAGCGCGCTTCGTGCCGATTGTCTCTCTGCGCTCGCCGCTCCGCTATGGCGAGATTGCAACAAATTCTTGCGCGATCCGCTGCGCGCGATTCGTCACGCGCGCCCGATACGTGGATGTGCGAGGCCCGCGAACGCAGCCGCCTCACCCGGCGACAGGTCGAACAGATCGCCGGTGAGATCACGCGGATGCTCGGCCGCCTGCCGATTGCGCAAGCGCGCGACGTGCGTGGGCGCGACATACGCGGCCGCCGTTTCGATCGGCGGCACGTCGAACAGATCGCGCGTGACACCGCGCACGGCGTCCGTCGGTGAACGGCCGCGCAAGCGCGCGACGAGTTCGACGAAGCGATCGAAATCGCCCGCGCGCGTGGCCTTGTTCACTTCCGCGAGATCGCGTGCCTTCAACACGCACGGCTGCGCGAGCCGCACGAAATACGGTGCCTCGAGCTCGACCGACAGCGCGAGCGGATAGCTCTTGCCCGTCTGCTCCTTCGCGCGCCCGACGCAATCGACCACGGCCGCACCCTGTGCGGCGCCGAGCGGCTGGCCGGTGCTCACGCTGCGCAGGTGATCGGGAAACACGCGCAATTGCGTGCCGACCGTCAGCGCGGTGGATGACGCGCACACGAGCGCGTAGTGCTGTTCGCGGCGCCGGCCCGACGGCAACGTCGAGCGGCTGGCGATGAACGTGTGCGGCGGCAACGGCCGCACCTGCCCGCTTGCATCGACCCATGCATTCCACAGCAGCATGTCTTTCCGCTCGCCTGCGCGCGGGCGCGACGCGACCGGCGAAAACAGCGCGAGCAGCGAGCCCGTGCGATGCGCGGCGACTTGCGCACTGCTGCCGAGCGGCTGGTTGATGCCCCACAGAAAACGCCCGCCCCCGAGCCGGCGCTCCCATTCCTTGCGGAGCACGACGGTCGGCAGTTCCTCGCCGGACTCGGTACCGATCTTGGTCCAGCAGAACGTGGGTGGGAGGTGTTTCAGTGTCATCAACTTTCTCGGGATACAGCCTCGCTGGTGACAGCAAGCCCATTCAACAGCCATAACTGTATAGGTATAATGCATCGCATGGAAGCCCCGGACCAAGATTTTCCCGTTCAAGACCTGTTGCGCCGCCTGACGGCAGATACACGCTCGTCCAGCGAAATAGCGCGACTTTCCGGGGTCAGCCAGCCAACCGTATCGCGCCTGAGGTTGTCGAACGGGCATCGGCTGCGCCGCAGCGCGCCATTCAATAAGCTATGCAGTTTCTACGGTGTCGATACCGGGCCGTCGCGCCGCCAGTACAACGACCTGCTGCGCGACGCGATCGTCGACGCGTGGGATGGGTCGGATGAGCACGGGCGCGCGCTGCTGGTCGTGATTCAGGGGTTGAAGGGGCTGCAGGCGAAGGTGGATGATGGGTGATGGGGCGGGCGTTGCAGGTGCACGGGTGTGTTGCCGCCAACGGTAGCTTGCCGTTATCTGCTAGTCGCTGATGCCGAAGTGCAAAAGCCAGCGTCCGTGTGCGCTTGACAGTACGACATCGTGCCACGTGCCCTCATACCAGAACGGTGGACTGGAGCGAACCTCATCGACTGACAGTTCGCCAGGCACCTCAAGAGTTTCATCTAGGACAAACGATGCGACGTTCTGGCGGACCCATGCTCGACGCTCGCCGAGTTCGGGCGAGCAGTGGGTCTGGAAGAACCATTGATCTACAAGTGAGTGAAGTACGTCCCTCGGAGTCCCCGAGATCTGGCTTGCGGAGCTATGCCAATCGCTTGCTGGATGGGGCCTCTTCGTGTGCCGATTGACGATCGACTCGAAATACCTGGCTAACGCGTCGTTCAATGTTGAGTGCGCTGGGTAGCTCGATCATTCATACGAACAGTCGTGATCGGCCCCTTGGTTAAGCAGGGCAACAAGCTCAAGGAGTTTGTTCAACCCGTCGAGCTACATGTTCGAGACATTGGTTGGTCGAGGAACAGTCAGCCTATCTCAAAGCGGCTGGACGCCAGCGGCAGGTTCCGGCCGGCTGTTGCCCGATTCGCTCGGCAGTAGTCGACCCACTGCTGCCGTTCGGCCCGACGGCGTTCGAACGGCAGCGACCGAGGTATAACGGTCAATCGTGGCTTTCGCGGTGCCCAAAGATTTTTTTCCCCGCAAAGCTCTCTTGCACACCTTGCTCGCAATTCGGCGGACACTTTACTACGCCGTCCGCGCTCTCGCCTGACACGGTGACCGCTCTGTAGACCACGGATTCGATGAACGTCCCGTCGGCAGCGACGACGATGTTCAGATCAGTCTCGACGCCGGCCGGCACGGCTCCGCCGGTGGTATAGACGGTTTTCATGGTGCCTGTGCAATCGGAGTTCACCGTGTAGGTGCCGCTCTGGTGCGGATTGAACGTAGTCTGCCCTCCTTTCGGTAGGCCGCCGATAACCCCGAAGTCGGTGCGTGAAAAATGGCTCGTACCGTCGAACGTCACCAGCGCGACGTCATCGAGGATCGACGGAGCAGCGTATGGATGCACCTTGCCATCGGCACCTATCAATCCAAGAATCTCTCCGTGACCGATAAACTCAAACGCTCCCTTTAGCATTGCGTTCGAGCAAAGGCCGTCGGCCTGCGCGGCACCACTGAGAGATAGAAGGGCAACAGCTGTTGCAGACAAAACGCTGAGACGCTTGCTTTTCATGTTCATCTCCAAGTATTAATCGGTCGCTTAACTTGATTAAGCGGGGAGGCTTGCTTATTTAACTGACCGAACCGTATGCATCCGTTAGCAGGAGTCGAAAGCTGGCACGATTTCGTTTGGCTACTATTGGTTTGCGAAATCCCTTGTCGCTAAATTTCAAGATTTTTGTGGCGATATACGACCGGCTTCAAATGGCGTGCCACGCAATGCCCATTGATTGCCAATGGACAAGCAAACGCGCGGGCATGACGTCACCCGGCCCGCGGGATGGCCGTACAGGCGAGCGGATGCCTGAAGATGGAGACGTAGGGTGTCTAGGCCGTGCGCGTGCAGCAAGTGTCCATAGTCGTCGCCTTCCTTCCCTTCGTTATCTACCGACTGTCCCGGACACAAAGCAGGCACACGACAACCTAGTGAGCAGGACTTTTCGTTATTGATCGAACATAGACGCACGATTGCGGGATTACAAGGCAACGTTAAGTTATTTTGGCAATAAAAAAGCCAATGAAATCCGCGTAATTTCAGACATGTCAATTAGGTTGCGGTTTTTTGAAAAAATCATCTTATTATAAGAATAGAGGCAGACGGGACTCCATCGGATTGCGCGAGAACGACGATAGTTCACGTGCACAGAACCGGACGAATACAGTTCCACGCAATCGGATATGTAACCCGTTCCCACGCACGATTCAACCAAACATCGACTCCATCAACCACTCGCGCACAATCGCCGTGCATAGCGACGGCCGCTCCAGGGTGGGGAAATGACCACACCCTTCGATCGCTTCGAATCGGGCATGCGGCATCAAGCCGGCGATGCGCCGGCCGACGTCGACGGGTACGAATTGGTCAGCAGCACCCCAGATGAGCAACGTAGGAACCTTGCTCGACGCAAGCGTCGACCAATGATCCGAGCGCGTCAGTGTGGCGTCGGATTGTCGTGCAAACAATTCCGCGCCGGCATCGCGAGCCATTTGCGTGAACGCAGCCCGTGACGTGCCGTCGTGCGCCGGAATCGCCTGCTCGGCAAACTCCGCAATGACCCGCTCGTGCTCTCCGGCGCGAATTCGCCGGCTGGTGGCACGAACAGCGTCTGGATTCGGATGAGCACTCGGCTGACAGTTCATCAGCCAGAGCCCACGAACGCGATCCGGCGCTCTCGCGAGCACTTCCATCGCGAGACAGCCGCCGTATGCCGTACCCACCAGAATGAACGCACCGCTTGTCGATGCCAGGAGCCGCTCGGCACTCTCGGCGAATGTCGAATGCGCGAGTATCTTCACGGTCGGTGAAGCAAGATCCTTCAGCGCTTCGACCTGATCCGCATACATGCGGCCATCGCACGGCATCGCCGGCAAAAATATGAGCGGTAGCAACATCAGAATGATTCAAGCTGGTAGTTGATAGCGTTTCGAAACCATCCAACGTAATCTTGGTCGACTTCGAGTTTCTGAACCCAAGCTCATCAGCAACGACATGTACTGTGCAGAAGAAAATCGACTTGACTGTACATTTCATCCCGCTTTTACCTAAAACACAATGCCTTCCAGGCTCAGGATCAGACAATCCGGAAGAGCCTTCGGCACGCCATATGTGGGCACAAGACGATTAAAGAAATCCGGCCCGCTCGAGGCATCACGGCGGCGATAAAAACGGGACGCCAATTCCATGAACACATCCGCCGACCAGCTTCCGTCATCGCTTGGCGCTGCCACGTTTGTTCCATTCCTCCTCGCGAGCATCGCACTTGCCGCCGCATACGGCGCCAGCTTCCTCCTTTCCGAACATCTGCGTCAGAGCGGCCTGAATCCATCAATGGCCGGCGCGGTGATCTCGACCGGCATCCTGACCATGATCGTCAGCTCCGTTGTCGCCGGATGGGTAGCACAACGAATCGGCTTGATGTCGACAATCGTGGCGGCCGCTGCCGTCATGGCGCTTTCCATGCTCGCGTTCAGCCTGGCAGCGCACGATATGAGGATCGCGTTCATCGGCGGCCTGCTTCTGGGAATGGGATGGTCGGCCTTTTATATACTCGCGCCGCTTCAAATCATTCATCACCTCAGGCCCTCGGCACGGATCAAATACCTGACCTTGCTCTCGGGCGGCCAGATGGTCGGGCTGGGTCTCGCGTCACCGGCCGGCCATTTCATCGCCAGCCGCTTCGGGTCGTACGCCATCGTCTACGCAGGTCTGGCATGCCTCTGCGTCATTGCAGCCGTCGCATTTTCAGTTGTCCGAAAACGGGCGGAACGCATACCCCACCCGCAGGCGGATGCAACCGGCCTGACAGTCGCGCGGGTCGCCGAGATCCTGCGCCATGTCACCCGGCTGCCGATCATCATGATCGGACTCGCCGCGTGCACCTTTTCCGCGCTATCGAATTTTCAGACAATCTATGCGGAGTCGCGACACCTGTCGCCCGATCTCTTTTTCGTGACATTCACGTTGACCACCGTCTTCTGCCGATTCACGCTGGCGCAGACGATCAGCCGATTGCCGGTCCGCAAGCTCGCGTTCACGCTGTTCGCCATGACACTCCTGGCACTGGTCCTCTTCGTGTCGAATCCGGGCAGCGAAATCCTGTACGTGATCGGCTCGTTCGTCTTCGCGATCGGCTACGGACTCAGCTACTCCACGTTGAACGGCATGGCGGTCAATCTCGCCAACGAAAAGGGATTGTCCGCATCGGCGAGTTCCCAGGTCTTCACGATCGCCTACTTCACAGGCCTGTTCGGATTTCCGTACATAGCCGGCGTATTGGTGACCCACGGCGGCGTGAACGGGATGATCGTCGTCACGATCGCCGTCGTCGTCGTCAACTTGCTGATGCTCACGCACACGAGTCTTCGCCGCGAAAACGCGCAGATCGCGGCACGTTGACCGCGAACGCGCGATACGGGTACCGATACCGCGCCTATTGCTCCAACCCGACTGCCAACGGCCGCTGATCGCTCCGCCCGTGATCGTCGACCACCCGCACCGTGTAACTGCCGGCCGTCCCCGGCTGCCAGAACAGCGCATCGCCCGGCGCGCTGCGCCCGACAAACGCATCGTTGACGAACCAGTACAGCGCATGCGCGCTCGCATCGGCCGTCGCGTTGAACGCGATGCGCGTCTCCTCCGTACGCTTCACGCGCATCGCATACGTGCTGCCGCGCAGCGGCGACGTGATGCGCGGCGGGTCGCCCTCGACCTGTCCCGCGTCGCGGCAGTCCGCGTTCTGCGGCGGCCGCCGGCGCGGAATGCCGGCCTGCACAAACACCTGCTGCAGATCCGACGGCCAGAACTCGAAGATCTCCGTATGCGTGCGCTTGCCGTCGTACGGCGGGCACGCGGCCTTTCCCGTCGCATCGTCGATCACGACGGGCCGGTGCACGGTGCTCACGCGAATCGGCGACGTGCCCGGAATGAACCATGTCCAGCCCTGCTGCGGGCACCATTCGTTCGGCAATTCACCGCTCGCGAGGCAGATCCGCACGCGCTTCAGCTTCGGCGGCACCGCGCGCGGCGGCTCGACGAGCGTGCGTTCGGCATTCAGCGCATCGACGACCTGGAAGAACAGCGGCGCGGCTGCGTCGACGCCGACGAACGCCGTATTGGTCGAGTTGTCGAAATTGCCGACCCACACGACCAGCACGTACGGGCCGAACACGCCGGCCGTCCACGCGTCGCGGAACGACCATGACGTGCCGGTCTTCCAGTAGACGGGCACGCTCGACGGCTGCGCGCCGCTCGTCTCGTCGGGGCGCAAGTGCTGGCGCAACATGTCCATCGTCATGTAGCTCGCCTCGGCGCTGAGCAGGCGCCGGCCGGGCAGCGCCGGCTCGTCCGCGCGCAGCCGCAGCGGCCGGAACTCGCCGCGATTCGCGAGCATCGCGTAGAGCGCCGCGAGATCCTGCATCGTCACTTCGCCGCCGCCGAGCACGAGCGCGAGCCCGTAGTGCTGCGCGCTCGCGAGCCGGCGCACGCCGGCTTCCTGCAGGAACCGGTACAGATCGGGCGACTTGAGTTGCGACGCGACCCACACGGCCGGCACGTTGCGGCTGCGGTTCAGTGCATCGGTCGCGGTGATCGGCCCGAGGAAATGGCCGTCGAAATTCTCCGGCGCATACGGGCCGAACGCGGTCGGCACGTCACGCAGCACGGTCTGCGGATGCAGCACGCCCTGGTCGAAGCCGAGCGCATAGATGAACGGCTTGAGCGTCGAGCCCGGTGAACGCCGCGCGAGCGTGCCGTTCACCTGCCCGTCGATCGTGCGGTCGAAGAAGTTCGCGGAACCGACGAGCGCCTTCACGCCCATGTCGCGCGTATCGACGAGGATCGCCGCCGCGTTGCGCACGCCGCGCGTGTCGTTGCGCGCGACATAGCGTGCGATCTGCCGTTCGAGCGTGCGTTGCAGGTCGAGGTCCAGCGTCGTCACGAGCCGCGCGTCGGCGTCGCTGTCGTTCGCCGCCGCGCTCGAGGTCGTACGCCACGCGCTGCGTGCGGCCAGCGCCTGGTCGACCGCATGCGGCGCATCGAACGGCAGCGCGGACAACGGCCGCATCGCCAGCGGCAACGCGAACAGCGGCTTGAACGATGCATCGCCCGGATGCTGCGTCAGCCAGCGCGCATACAGCCGGTTACGCGACGCGGCCAGCGCGCGGTTGATCTCGTCCTGCCCGCCGCGCACGCGCCGCGCCGGGTCCTGCGGAATCACCGCGAGCGCGAGCGCCTCGGGCAGCGTCAGCGCGTCGGGCATTCGGTCGAAATAGACGACGCTCGCGGTGCCCGCGCCTTCGACATTGCGGCCGTACGGCGCATCGTTCAGATACGCTTCGAGGATCTGCCGTTTCGAATAGAAGAGTTCGAGCTGCACCGCGCGCGCAACCTGCTCGAGCTTGCCGGCCGGCGTGCGCGTGTTCAGCCGCCACAGCGAGCGCGCGAGCTGCATCGTCAGCGTCGAGCCGCCCTGCGGATTGCCGCCGCGCACGTACGTGATCCACGCGCCGCGCGCGAGCCCGTACGGGTTGAAGCCGGGGTGCCACCAGAACCAGCGGTCCTCGTGCAGCATCACGGCTTCGACGAGTTGCGGCGACATCCGGTCGAGCGGCACCCACAGCCGGTAGCGGTCGTCCTTCGCGAGCGTGAGCCGCAGCAAGCGGCCCTGTGCGTCGGCCACCGCGACCGACGACGGCTTCCAGTCGCGCAGCGGCGGGTGCGGCCACAGCCGGCACGCGGCCAGCGCGCCGAACACGAGCAGCGCGCCGGCGATCCAGTTCTGCCAGCGATGCAGCCAGCGGCCGGCGCCGCGCAGCGCGCGCCGGAGCACCGAAACGTCGTCAGCCACGCGCGGGCGCTCCTCGCACCCGGCGCTGCCGGCAACGCCGTTGCAGCCGCATCGTCATCGCACGCGCTCCACCGTCAGCGTCGTGCCGCCGGGTGCCTGCGCCTGCACGCGGCGGTCGTACATCGACTCGCCGTATGCCGGCGGCGCGATGAAGCGGCCCGCGTTGCTCGCCTTGATCCGGTAGACGAATTCGCGCACGTCGGTCGTCGCGGTGCCGTAGATCACCACACGATCTTCACGCACGTCCGCGAACTGCGGCTGCCACGTGGAACCCTTCACGCCGATCGGCGAACGCCACGGTGCATCGGCCACCGGTGCCGACGCGCCGCCATCGCCATTGCTGTCGCCATCCTGCGTGTCGGTGACGGGCGGCGGTGCGATCACCGGATCGAAGCCGCCCGGCAACAGGTCGACGATCGCGATGTTGCCGACGTTCGCCGAGCCCGTCGCACGGATCTTCACGTGCACGTCGATCTCCTGGCCGAGCGAGATCTTGTCGAGCGGCTTGCCGTCCGTGTCGGTGTAGTCGCGCACGATCTCCAGCCCGTTCTTGATCGCCTTCGTCGACGTGCCGCGGTCGTAGCCCGACTGGCTCGTGATCCACCACGCGGGCAGCGCGCTGCCGTTCACGAAATCGACGCGCGACGCACCGGCCGACCACGTGCCCGAGCGCACGAGGTTCGCCTGGATCGACGACACGTCCTTCGGCGCGGCGCCCGCGCGCACCTCGTCGATCGCGAGCTGGTCGAGCTGGCCCGCGCTCGACGCCGCATACGCATCGAGCGCGAGGATCGTCATCGCCGACGACAGCGTGTTGTAGCGGTTGTCGACGAGCGGCGCGGCGAGGTTGTCCATCGCGCGCGGCGACAGCTTGCGCACGCGCTCCGGGAAGTGCTTCGCGATCAGGTACAGCACGCTCGCGTCGCGCGTCAGCGGGTCAAGGTAGTAGCCCGTCACGTAACCGCCGTCGGATGCGCGCTTGCGCTCGAGCAGCGCCTGCGGGCCCGCGATCAGCGCGGCAGCCTCCTTGTCCTGCTTCAGCAGCTGGTACGACGCGGCGAGCCACGCGGCCGCGAGATCGTTCTTCCAGTCGTTCGGATACGCATCCTGCAGCCGCTTCTGCACGGCCGCGAGGCTGTTGGTCGTCACGTTGCCCTGGCGCGTCAGCAGATACACCGCGTACGCGCGCTGCCGCAGCAGGTCGAGCGAGCCGAGCGAATCGTTCGCCGCGAGCTTCTGCAGATACGCGTTGCCCGCGTCGAGCATGTCCTTCGGCACCGCGATGCCGCGCTCGCGCGCGTCGAGGAGCACGTGCATCGCGTACGCGGACACGAACGGATCGGCATCGGGCGTCGCGCTCCACAGGCCGAACCCGCCCTGCGCGTTCTGCCGCCCGCGCAGCATGCCGAGGAACTGCGTGATCGCCGCTGCGTTCGTTGCGTCGGCACCGGCGTCGGTCGCATGCATCGCGCTCGTCAGCGCGCGCACCGACAGCCACTTCGCCGCGAACACGCGCGGCACGGCCGCGCTCACCATCTGCTCGCTGCAGTAGTGCTCGAAGTTGACGAGATACGACGACAACCCTTCGGACAGCACGAGCGGCGCGGTCGAAATGCTCGCGTCGCGCGATGCATACGCGTCGTACATCGAGCGCAGGTTCGGCACGCTTGCCTTCTTGCCCGGATCGAGCCGCGCGATGTCGAGCTGCGTACGGAACGCGGCGGCCGGCCGCACCGACACGTCGACACGCTGCTGCGCCCCCTTCGCGCCGTAGCGCGCACCGAACGACAGCGAACCCGAGCCGAGCGTGTCGGTCGCCTTCACGCGGAACATCGCGACGCCCTCGTGCTGCGGCGCGAGCGCGACGTTCTGCGTGGCCGGCCCGATCACCTGCAGCTGCGGGCCCGTCTTCAGCGTGACCGCGACCGGCACCGGCTGGTTGCCGACACCCGTCAGGTTGTTCGCGACGCCGACGCTGACGTCGGCCTCGTCACCCGGCGCGAGCGTCGTCGGCACGTTCGGCGACAGCACGAAATCGCCGCGCACCGTCGTCGCGCCTTCGAACGTACCGACCAGGTCCGGCGACACCGACACGGCCATCACGCGCAGCTTGCCGTTGAAGTAGTCGGGCACGGTGTAGCTCAGCCGCGTATCACCATTTACGTCGACGATCCCCGACCAGTAGACGACGGGCTTGTCGCGCTTGCGCTTGAACGGGTTCAGCTGCCGGCCGATCGCATCGTCGGCGTCGCCGCCCGGTGCGGCCATCGCCATCAGCTTCTCGAAGTCCGGCAGGATCAGGTCGAGGATCTGTGACGTGCCGACTTCGAGCATCCGCTTGCGGAAGAAGAACTTCAGCGGATCGCCGAGCTTGTAGCGCGCGACCTGCAGGATGCCCTCGTCGACCGCGAACACGACGACCTTCGCGGGCTTCGCCGAATGCACGGTGAAATTCACCGTGTCGCCGGGCTTCACGAGCGCCGGCGCATCGACCGACACCGCGTTGCGGCGCGCATCGAGGTTCACCGAGAACGGCACGACGCCGTAGCTCAGCGGGCTCATGAAGATTTCATCGGACGACGGATCGCGGATGTACTGCACGTTGATGTAGCCGTTACCCTCGAAGCCGGCCGGCACCGTGATGTGCTGGATCGAGCTCGTCGTGTCCGCATGGAACCACGCGTGCGCATACACCTTGTCGCGCTCGATCGTGATCAGGCCGCTGCCCGCATAAGGCGCGCGAATCGCGATCTCGACCTGCTCGTCCGGCTTGTAGTCGTGCTTCGCGAGCGTCACCTGCAGCTCCGCGTTGCGGTCGAGCGAACGCGTGACGTTCGCATCGCCCGTGACCGAATACTCGATCCGGTTCACCGCGGCGCCCGCCGCGTTGCGGATCACGAGCGCATAGCTGCCCGGCTTGTCGGTGCGCAGCGTGAAATCGAGCCCGCCCGCAGGTATCGTCAGCGGCTTCTCGTCGACCGGCACTTCCTTCAGCCGCGAATCGTATTTGTACGCGCCGGAATCCTGCTTGGTCAGCACCGACACGTAGCGCTCCTCGACGAGCTGCGCGCGCAGGTCCTTCACGTCGATCGCCTTCGCATTCGGATCGATCGCGACGAGCCGCACCGTGCGCGGGCTGCCCCGCTTCACGTAGCCGAGATCGTCGACCGCCTTGTAGCCGACGAGCCAGTCGTTGTTCGACACGAGCGCCTGCGCGTTCGCGGCGACGTTGCGCCCGCCTTCCGCTTCATAGGCCTTCGCCTGGAAGTAGAGCTGGTAGGTTGCGTCCGCGTACTTGTCGAGATCGAGATCGAACTCGGCATGGCCCTTGTCGTCGGTCGTGCCGTCCTGCAGCGTCGTCGTATAGCCCTCCTTCGCGCGGCGTGCATCGAAGAAGTGATAGCCCTGCCAGCTGCGGAACGACGGCCAAACCGGACGCAGCGTCAGCGTCGCCGCGACGCGGCGCTTCTCCGCCGGCGTGCCGAACAGGTTCTGCGCATCGACGACGCCCTTCAGCCCCTTCGGCTTCACCCACCCTTCGACGACCTGCTGCGACAGCTTCGCGTCGACCTTCATCCGGTCGGGCAGGAACTCCTTCACCTGCACCGTCGTGCTGCCGATCGGCTCGGCACCGGGCTGGCCGTCCTTGACGATGTACAGGTTGACCGTCCACGTGCCGGTCGGCGCCGTTTCGGCCATCGTATAGCCGAGCTCGGTGAAGCCCGTCGCATCGACCGTCACCGGCTTGCGCTCGACGGTGATCCCGCGCGGGTCGACGATCTCCGCCTGCAGCGGCACGCCGGCCGGGCTGCGCGCCCAGCTCGCCGCGCGCACGATCAGGCCGATGTGGAACGGATCGCCGGGCCGGTACAGGCCGCGGTCCGAGAACAGGTACGCGGACAACTGCCCCTGGCCCGTCGCATTGCGCTCGCCGTCGACGTCGAAACGCGAGAAATCGAGCTGGCGATCGCGGCCGGCCACCGGCAGGAACGACAGGTCGGTGTCCTTCTTCACGACATACAGCTGCGGCCGCTTCTCACGGTCGAGCCCCTTGAACGCGGGGAAATGCACGATGCCGTCGGCGCCGGTCGTCTGCGTGAACAGCGCCTGGCCGTTCACCGCGAGCACCGATACGGTCGCGCCCGCAACCGGGCGGCCGTTGCGGATCGACTGGACGAACACATCCTGGCTGCCGTCCAGCGCCTTCTTGACCAGCATCCCGAGATCGGTCACGACGATCAGGCGCGTGTCGCCGAGCGCGCTGTCGCTGTCGTTGCCGTTGCTGTCGCCCGAATCGGCGTTGTCGGACTGATCCTGGCTGCCGTCGCCGGACGATGCGTCACTGTCCTTCGCATCGTCAGCTTTCTTCTTCTCGGCCGCCGGGTCGTACTTCGTCAGGTGCAGCAGGAACACGCCGCGCTTGCCGCCTTTCAGGTACTGGCCGAGATCGATGCCTTCGTAATGCGCCTTGCCGGGGTCGCCCGCCGGGAACGCGCGCGTCTGCACGAAGCGCTCGACGATGTGATCCTCGCTGAACGAATACGACAGCTCGGGCCGCGCGTACGTGCCGTTGTTGAAGCTCACGAGATGCTGGAGCTGGTCGGGCAGCACGCGGCCGATCTCGACCTTCATCCCCGGCAGGTTGCGCGACACGACTGACAGCCGCTTGCTGCCGCTCATCGACAGCAGCGAACCGTCGGCCATGAAGCGCAGCAGCTTCGGATAGGCGGGCACCGTGAACGCGGTCGTCACCGGCTCGGCGAGCAGGTAGCCGCCCGCCGATTTCAGGTCGCCCGCGAAACGCACGACGATGCGATCGCCCGGCGTCGCGTGATACTTGAAGCTTTGCAGCGTTGCGTAGTCGTTCTCGGTCGGCACCGCGTCGAGCGGCAGCGGCTTCGACTGCTTCAGCACCGCGTCGCTGATGTCGGCCACGTTCCATTCGTACGGCGGATCGTCGTCCGACTGATCGACGCCCGGCTTGCGCTTCGGCAATACCCACGCCTTCGCGCGCGCGGCCAGGTCGGCGCTGCGCACGCCGTCGGACGCTTCCGCGACGAGTACCTGCTCGGGCTCGTAGCGCTCGTTGTCGACGAGCGTCGGCGCGATGTTGGCGATCGACAGGCTGTAGAGCCCCGGCACGCCGACCGACGCATGCAGCACGTCCGACGTGCCGTTGCCGCCGCGTGCACTCTTCACTCCCTTGTCGACGTCGAGCCGTGCCACCAGCGGATCGCGCGGAATCTCGAGCGGCTGCGAGTACACCCACGCGCTCGTCTTCATCTTGTCGTAGTTGACCGTGTAGCGCAGCGGCGTCGAATTCTTGCCGTCGCGGCCGACCAGCACGAGGCCGATGCGCTTCTCGAACTCGGCCGGATCGACCGGGTAATTGAAGCGCAACTGCAGCAGCGCCTGCTTCTCCGCCGGATTGTCGGGGTTCTGGTAGAACTCATTGTTGCCGAACGTCGCAGCGAACGCCGGCAGGTCGAAGGCGAAACGGTCGTCGTGCATCGTCACCTGCGGCGCAAACACCCGGTGCACCGCGAAACGCACCTCGACGTGCGCGCCGACCGGCCAGTCGGCCGCCGGCGTGAAGCGCAACGTCTTGTCGTCGACCCACGTCCATGCGCCCTTCAGCGCGGGCGTCATCTCGATGCCGTCGCCGGCCGGCTTGCCAACCTGTTCGATCGGTGCGGCCGATTGCGCGAACACGACTTCGAGCGGATGCACGGTGATCTTCGGCTTGTCGGTGTCGTCCACCTCGTAGGTGGTGATCGCCGGCGCCTTCACGGTGAAGCTGACGGTCTCGGGCTCGGGCGGCTTCGGGCGGTGCTTGAACCAGTACCCGCCATAGCCGAGCGCGGCCGCGAGCAGCACGAGGCCGCCGGCATGCCACGGACGGCGGCGCACGGCCGCGGCGGTGACGCCCATCCACGTGGGCGCCGTCCACGATACGTCGCCGACCAGCGGCCGCAGCGCACAGCCGAGCAGCCACCAGACGAAGCCCGCCACGCGAATCGGCAGGAGCAGCAGGAAGCGCAGCAAATCCATTGTTATTTCCTTGTCAAGGACATGCTGCCTGGTGCGGCAACCTTCCCCGAATTGTTATGGGTCTGTGACGGCGCGGCCCGGTTGCGCCGTAGTACTTGGAATATTCGACCGGATGCTGGGCGCCATTATCGATCAGACCCGAAACGATGGAAATATCGGTGTGCCGTCGCGCAACGCTGCCGGATAACCGGCCGGTCGGGCGGATTTCGGTCGTCCATGGCGCAACCTCTGCGCACGGCGGCACCGCGTTCGCTAGAATGCGCGGCTCGGCAGGATCGAATCGAAATGAAAGGAAACCGCTTGAAACTCCCGTTCGAATGGCAGATCGGGCTGCGCTACGCGCGCGGCGGACGGCGCTCGGCCGACGACGGCTTCGTGTCGTTCATTGCCGGCGCCGCGATGGCCGGCATCGCGCTCGGCGTCGCCGCGCTGATCGTCGTGCTGTCGGTGATGAACGGCTTCCGGACCGAAGTGCGCGACCGGATGCTGTCGGTGCTCGCGCACGTTGAAATCTTCTCGCCGACCGGCGCGATGCCCGACTGGCGGCTCAGCGCGCACGAATCGCTGCAGAATCCGGCCGTGCGCGCCGTCGCGCCCTATGTCGACGCGCAGGCGCTGCTAACGAACGCGGGCAGCGTGACGGGCGTCGCGCTGCGCGGCATCGACCCCGTGCTGGAGCCGCGCGTGTCCGAGATCGCGCGCAAGCTGAAGACCGGGCGGCTCGACGCGCTCGTGCCGGGCGAGATGGGGATCGTGCTCGGCTCGGCGCTGGCCGACGCGCTGCACGTGAAGATCGGCGACCGCATCACGTTCTTCGCGCCCGGCAACACCGCACGCATCGGCGACGCGCTGCCGCAGTTCCGGCAGTTCAACGTGGTCGGCACGTTCGAGTCGGGCCACTACCAGTACGACAGCGCGCTCGCGTACATCCATATCCGCGACGCGCAAACGCTGTTCAACGCGCGCGCGCCGACCGGCATCAGGCTGCGCCTCGACGATCTGCAGCGCGCGCCGGAGATCGCGCTGGCGCTGTCGCGCACGCTGTCGGGCGACCTCTATATCCGCGACTGGACGCGGCAGAACCGCACGTGGTTCGAAGCCGAGCGGCTGCAAAAGCGCATGCTGTCGCTGATCCTGATGCTGATCGTCGCGGTCGCCGCGTTCAACCTCGTGTCGTCGCTCGTGATGACCGTCACGCAGAAGCAGGGCGACATCGCGATCCTGCGCACGCTCGGCGCGCCGCCCGGGTCAGTCATGAAGATCTTCGCGATCCAGGGGATGACGATCGGCCTCGCCGGCACGCTGGCGGGCGTCGCGCTCGGCTGCGCGATCGCGGTGAGCATCCCGTGGGTGCTGCCGGCGGTCGAGCAGCTGCTCGGCATCCGCTTCCTGACGCCGTCCGTGTACTTCCTCAGTTCGCTGCCGTCGAAGCTCGCGGCGACCGATGTGATCGAGATCGCCGCGGCCGCGTTCCTGATGTCGTGCGTCGCGACGCTCTACCCGAGCTGGCGCGCCGCACGGGTGCGGCCGGCCGAAGCGCTGCGCGACGAATAGGCGCACGGCGGCCGGCGCGCGGCTCCGCGACGCGCATCGTCATGCGATCTCGTGGAAGCCGATGCTGTTGCGACCGTTCAGGATGTCCTCGAACGCGGCCCCGAAGCCGACGTCGATCAGGCCCGCGCGCCTGCCGTAGGTCTTCTGCCCCAAATCGTCGACGAAGATCGCCGCGCCCGACGACAGCTGACGGTCGGTATCCAGCAGCGCGAGCGTGCCGCGCGCGCTGCCGGCCGACTGCTCGAACTTCAGCGGCGTGCCGTCCTGCGCGGTGAAATGCCCGCCGACCTCTTCAAACTTCTGGTTGCGCGCGACGGACGAATTGATCTCCTTCATGAAAAGGAAATCCGCGTCGGCGCGCTGGCTGGCCACCTTGCGATCGTCATCCGTGAACGTCTCGCCCACGGCGGCCGCGCCCTGCCCGGCGAAGTCGACGGCCTGCTGATGAAACTCGCGCGTCGCGAGCACGAGGCCCGCGTTCGCGTTCAGCGTCGACTCCACCCACGCGCGATCGGCTTCCGTCATCGTCTTCGACACGACCGTGATCCGGCCGTCGTCGGTCTTGAAGTCGAACTGCGCGTCGGCCAGATCCGGGCGCTTCGCGATGATCTCGTGCATGCTCGTCGCGAGCTGGCCGGTGACGCCGCGCAGCTTCGTCGACAGGTCGCCCAGCATCGACATCTGCTTCATGCGCGCCGCCTGCATTGCTTCCTGGTCCAGCGCCCGGATGGTGATCGGCGTGTCCTGCGGTTTCCCGGACGCCGCGTCCGTCTGTTGACGCCCGTCGAGCGCGGCTTCCTGCGCCATCTGCACGAGCGACAGGCCGCTCGCTGCGGTAACTGAAATCGTCATGCCCTCTCTCTCCTTTCAATCTGTTTTTTACCGTTTACGGACAGATTGCCCGGAAATTTAGACCGATCGCACGTCGATCGCGGGACGGAAAAAGAAACTTTGTTTGACTCAAACTAAAAAAGTTTGACACCGAGATTTCACTGAGATAACTTTTGCGCAAGCTTCCGGAAAGCAATCCGGCCAGCTCCGCCGACTCACGTCGCGCTTTCCTGCCGTTGCAGCACCGCCGTTCGCAACTCCCCGCCTCATCGCATCGTGCCGTTCCGTTTCATCTGAAACCTGAAGGAAGATCAGGCATGCCCGCATTTGATTCGCACTCCTGCGTTCATTTCGTACTGCGTGCCTCGCACCGACCGTGCGGCCCGAACCGGCCGCCGCGCTGACGCTTTCCGGTCGGGGCGATGAAGTCGCCCCGACACCCGCCGGGTTGCGCGATGCGTGACGCGCGTCGACGCCGGCCGTGACACCCGGGCATCGCGCCCGGCGCTTTCGAAGGTGCAGTTCCGTTTCATCCGATGCAGCACCCGGCCGGGCCGCAGGGGGCATATCGCGGGCCGTCCGGTTCCAGACAATCACAACAAGAGGTCGACAATGGACATTCATCGAACCGGATTGCGTCGTGCGTGGCTTCCCGCGCTCGTTGCGGCCGCAACGCTCGCCGCATGCGGCGGCGACGACGGCGGCAGCGTGGCGGGCGTCTCCGCGCTCGCGCAGGGCCAACAGGAGGGGGCCGCCGCCTCGGCGGCCGACAAGCAGTCGCTCGCATCACGCATTTCGCCGTCCGGCGTGCCGTACGCCAATCCGGCCAGCGGCGGCCGCTACCGCCCCGTGATTACAAACGGCCAGGTGCAGCCGTCGCTGTCGGGCGGCACGATCGAGGAGAACGCGTGGGTCGACACGCCGGTCGATTCCGACGGCGACGGCACGCGCGACCGCATTCACGTGCGCATCGTGCGCCCGACCGAAACCGCCAACGGCGCGCGCACGCCCGTGATCGTGCTCGCGAGCCCGTACTACGCGGGCCTCGCCGACAGCCCCAACCACAACGTCGACGTCGAACTCGACGGCACGGCGCATCCGGCCGCCACCGCGGCCACGGCAGCGACCGGCGCCTCCGCGCGCATCATGGCCGCCGCGCCGCAGGTGCGGCTGCAGCAGCAGGTCGAAGCAGCCGCCGCCGGGCGCTCGTGGATCGAGGGCTACTTCATTCCGCGCGGCTTCACGATCGTCTACGCGGATTCGCTCGGCACCGCCGGCTCGGACGGCTGCCCGACGATCCTCACGCGCGACGAATCGGTCGCGATGGCATCGGTGATCCGCTGGCTCGGCCGCGACGCGACCGCGAAGGACGCAAACGGCAAGACGGTCGTCGCGAACTGGTCGACGGGCCACGTCGGCATGTACGGCGTGTCGTACGACGGCACGCTGCCCAAGATGGTCGCGAGCCTGCGCACGCGCGGGCTCGACGCGATCGTGCCGGTGGCCGGGCTGACGAACATGTACGGCTACTACCGCTCGGGCGGGCTCGTGCGCGCGCCGGAAGGCTACCAGGGCGAAGACGTCGACGTGTACATCAAGGCGCTGCTGACGAACGCGCATCCCGAGCGCTGCACGCACCTGATCGACGAAGCGGCCCAGCAGGAAGACCGCAAGACCGGCGACTATTCGCCGTTCTGGGCCGCGCGCGACATCCCGAGCGCGTTCGCGGTCGCACCGGCGCTCGTCGCGCAGGGGCTGACCGACGACAACGTGCGCGTCGACCAGTCGACGGCGTGGCATCTCGCGATGCGGCGCCAGGGCGTGCCGACGCAGCTGTGGCTGCATCGCCTGAAGCACACCGACCCGACCCGCGTACCGGCGATGGCCGATGCGTGGACCGCGGAAGTGAACCGCTGGTTCACGCGCTACCTGATCGGTTTCGACAACGGCGTCGAACGCGATCCGCGCGCGGTGATCGAGCAGGTGGACGGCACGCTGCTGAAGGAAGCGGACTGGGCCGCACGCCACGCCACGCCGGTCACGTATTTCGCGGGCGGCGACGGCGCGGGCACCGGCACGCTGCTGCGGCTGCCGAGCGGCGGCCCGCTCACGCGCTTCACCGACGATGCGCGCATTCCCGCGCTCACGCTGGCGAACGCACCGACGGGCGAGAATCGCAGCCGATTCGAGACCGCACCGCTCACCGCCGCGACACGCCTGTCCGGCGCCGCGACCGCACGCGTCAGGCTGACCTTCACGGGAGTGGCCAACGTAACGGCCCTGCTGGTCGACCGCGCACCGGACGGTACGGCCACGATCGTCACGCGTGCGTGGACCGACCCGCGCAACCGGCGGTCCGAGTGGCGCTCGGAGCCCGTGCTGCCCGGGATGCCGTATGACCTGAAGCTGACGTTCATGCCGCGTGACTACAAGCTGGAAGCCGGCCACCGGCTCGGGCTCGTCGTGCTGTCCAGCGACAACGAGGCCACGCTGCGGCCGACGCCGGGCACGGGCCTGACGCTCGATCCGGCCGGCACGTCGGTAACGGTGCCGCTCGCTTCGTCCTGAGCGGGCATGCGCCGCGCAGAACGCACGCCAGCCGGCCGGTGTCGCTGACACGGCCGAACGTCCGGCCAGCCTTCGATCGTTGCGGATTGCAAGGCTGGCCGGGCGGCCTGCCCGGCCGGCCTCCGCCGGGCATGGGTCAGGCCCGCTGGCCGTTCGGGTCGCCCTGGCGACTCAAATAATCGATCAGCCACTGTGCGGCCGGACCGCTCGCCCGATCGGCCCGCCGGATCAGCGATAGTCCGTAGCGAAACGTACGCCGGTCGGCCAGTTGCACCGGCACGAGACGGCCCGACTGCAGATCGTCCTCGATCAGATGCATGGGCATCGATCCCCAGCCAAGCCCGGCGAGCAGCAATCGATGTTTCGCGCCGAGGTCGGCCACCTTCCAGGTGCGGGTCGCATAGATTCCGAACGATTGTCCGTCGGTGACCTTGCTGCGGTCGGTGAGCACGATCTGCGTATGCTCGCGCGCCTCCGAGAGCGGAATGGGCGCATCGCGCAGCGCGAGTGGATGCATGGGCGCCGCAACGCTCAGCAACTCGATCGCCCCCATCGAGGTCGCGTCGATCGCATCCGGCCAGTTCGGAATCGGGCCACTGATGCCGAGCGCACAGCCCCCGTCGAGCACCAGCTTCATGACCCCGCCGAGCGCTTCGATCGTCAGGTTGAGCGCGACGGTGGGGAACGCGTCGGCAAACGCCTGCATGCCTTCGACCAGCTTCGGCAACGGAAACATCACGTCGACGGCCAGCGACAGCTCGGCTTCCACGCCGCCCCGCAAACCGGCCGTCTTCGCCTGTAACTGCCCCATCAGCATGTCGACCCGACGCGCATCGGCGAGCACGACCTCGCCTGCCGCCGTCAGTTGCGGACGGCGCCTGCCACGCTCGAACAACGGCATGCCCAGCTGTGCTTCAAGGCTGGCGATCGCATAACTCACCACCGATTGCGCCCTGCCGAGCCGTCGCGCCGCCCCCGAAAAGCTGCCTGCCTCGACGACGGCGACGAACGCACGAAGCTGATCCAGATTGGGGCTGCGATCCACGATCTATCCAGAAAGTTGATTTTAACGATTCATTTTAGCCAATTGTTTGGATAGAAACGATCCCATACATTCCTGTCACGCCATGTCGATCGCGGACCACCGCGTCGACAGTTCCCCGCCAACGTCACAGGAACATGGAACCATGACTACCGACAGCTTTCTCTCACCGCCCCGGGCGCCTGCGCGTCCGACACTGTTCGATCCGGTCGAACTCGGACGCATCACGCTCAGGAATCGCATCGTGATGGCGCCGATGACGCGCAGCCGTGCCGGTGCCGCCGACGCACCCGGCCCGATGAACGCGACCTACTACGCGCAACGGGCCTCGGCCGGCCTGATCGTCACCGAGGGGACGCAGATCTCGCCACAGGGCAAAGGCTATCCGTTCACGCCGGGCATCTACAGCGATGCGCAGATCGCGGGCTGGAAACAGGTGACCGACGCGGTGCACCGTGAAGGCGGCCGCATTTTCGTGCAACTGGCCCATGTCGGCCGCATCGGTCACCCGGACCTGCAGCCGGACGGCGCACTGCCGGTCGCGCCGTCACCGATCCGGCCCGACGGCGACGCCTATACGCCAACCGGCCCGCAGCCGTACCCGGTACCGCGCGCGCTCGACACCGCCGAATTGCCTGCCATCGTCGACCAATACGTGCTGGCAGCTCGTGCCGCATTGCAGGCCGGGTTCGACGGCGTGGAGATTCACGCCGGCAACGGCTATCTGCTTGACCAGTTCCTGCGTGACGGCACGAACCGGCGGACCGACGACTACGGCGGCACGATCGACAACCGGCTCCGGCTGCCACTCGAGGTCGCGCGTGCAGTCAGCCTCGTTTCAGGCCCCGATCGATTAGGTATCCGTATCTCCCCGGTCACGCCGCATTTCGGTGGAATTGCGGATAGCGATCCGCAAGCGCTGTTCGAGCGATTCGCCGCCCGGCTGAGCGACCTTGCCGTCTATCTCCATGTCGTCGAAGGCATCCCTCAGGCCGCGCCGGACGCGGTGCCCGCATTCGACTACGACGCGCTGCGGCACGCGTTCGGCGGGCATTACATCGCGAACAACGGCTACACGAAAACACGCGCGGAAGCGGCGCTTTCCGACGGCCACGCAGATCTCGTGTCGTTCGGCTACCCGTTCATCGCGAACCCGGATTTCGCTGAACGCCTCCGGCACGACCGGCCGCTCGCGCATGCGGACATGTCCATGGCCTACGGCGGCGGCGAAGCCGGCTATACCGACTACCCGCCGTTCAGCGCATGAGCGCCCCCCCGAACCTGAACCGCTGAACACGGCGACGGATCGCCGATCCGCCCCCTCGCACAAGGAGTCACCATGATTCGATCAATCAACCGCGCACTGTACCGAACCGCTGCGCAAACGCCCGCCGTCAACGCCGTACTGTCCGTCCTGGTGCGCATCCTCATCGCCGGCGTCTACGTCGGCGCGGGCATCAGCAAGATCTTCAACTACGCAGGCACCGGGCAATACATGGCGCACATGGGTGTACCGAGTGCCCTGCTGCCGCTCGTAATCTTCGTCGAGGTCGCCGGCGGCCTCGCGTTGATCGCCGGCTTCATGACGCGTATCGCCGCGCTCGGGCTCGCGATCTTTTCGGTCATCGCCGCGGTGATCTTCCATAGCGGCGGCGACCAGACGCAGCAGACCTTCTTCATGATGAACCTGTCGATGACGGGCGGCCTGCTCGCGCTCGTGCTGAATGGCGCGGGCCGCGCCTCGTTCGATCGCGGCGATCGAGCGTCCCTGCCGGACTGATCCGGCCGACGCCGCGTCCTGCCCGACACCTCACACACCCCGGGGGGCAACGCCCCCGCATCCAGCGAGACTTTCCCGTGAATACCATGAATGCCATTCAGATCGATCGTTTCGGCGATCCGTCCGTACTCCGTCCGGTCGTGATCGAGCGCCCGACACCGGCTCCCGACGAAGTCCTCGTGCGCGTGACGCGCGTCGGACTGAATTTCGCGGAAACGCTGCAACGCGCCGGTATCTATCCGGGCCCGGCGCCGGCTTTGCCCGCGATACTGGGATCGGAAACGGTCGGCACCGTCGAAGCCGTGGGCGCGAACGTACGGGACTTCCGGGTCGGCGAACGCGTGGCCGCGGCGCTGTTCGGCGCAACGAGCGGAACCGGCGGCTATGCCGAATATGTGACGGTACGCGCCACGCTGATCGTCGCGATTCCCGACACGGTTTCGGACGACGACGCCGTCGCGGTCATGCTGCAGGGGCTGGTCGCCCGCGTGCTGCTGCGCGAGACGCCGGTGGCCGCACGATCCGTCGCCATCACCGCGGCAGCCGGGGGCGTCGGTTCGATGCTCATCCAGCTGGCGAGACTCGACGGCGCAAGGGCGATCGTCGGCCTGGCCGGTTCCACGGAGAAGCTATCGACGGTGCGGGCACTCGGTGCCGATCAGGCCGTCAGCTATCGCGACGACGCGTGGGTCGATCGACTGGGCGCCGCAACCGGCGGAACGGGCCCCGACGTCGTCTTCGATTCGATCGGTGGCACCGTGGCCCGCACGCTCGTGTCCAGC
This sequence comes from Burkholderia lata, assembly GCF_902499335.1. Classification (GTDB taxonomy): domain Bacteria; phylum Pseudomonadota; class Gammaproteobacteria; order Burkholderiales; family Burkholderiaceae; genus Burkholderia; species Burkholderia lata_B. The sequence goes on from NZ_CABVQK010000004.1 coordinate 566,751, forward strand.
CTTGCGCCGCACGGTCGTTTCGTCAGCTATGGCGCGGCAAGCGGCCACTTGCTGACGGTCGATGAAAGCCTGATGACCGCGCTCATCTTCGGCTGCCGCTCGCTGTCCGGTTTCGCTTTACATGCGTTCCTCGCCGATCACGTCGTGCGGCAGACGCTCGGCGAGCTGTTCGGTCTGCTGGCCACCGGTGCGCTGAAGCCGCTGATCGGGGGCAGCTATGCGTTCGACGCGATCGTCGACGCGCATGCGGCACTCGAATCGGGCGGGACGACCGGCAAGCTCGTGCTGCGCATGGATCGATAGCGCTTCGCATCCGCCCTCGACAGTCGCGGGACGCCGCTCACGCGGACATCGATCACGGCCGAAGCGGTTGACGGCGAATCACCGTCCGGGCGCCGCTCAAACCGGCGTCAGCACCGGCTGCCCTGAAAAGTGCCGCTCGCCATTGTCGATGAACTGCTGCACCGAGCGATCGAGCGCCTCGGGCGACCAGCCGCCCATGTGCGGCGTCAGCACGACGCTGTCGAGATCCGTCAGCGCGCGCGGCGGCTCCGGTTCGCCTTCGTACACGTCGAGCCCCGCGCCCGCGATGCGCCCTTCGCGCAACGCATCCGCCAAAGCAGCGGTATCGACAACGCTGCCGCGCGATACGTTGACGACGAAACCGCCGGGGCCGAGTGCATCGAGCACCGCGCGATCGATGAGATGCCGCGTTCCCGCGCCGCCCGGCGTCGCGACGATCAGGAAATCGGCCCACTGCGCGAGTGAGTCGACGCGGTCGAAATAGCGGTAAGGGACGTTCTTCTCCGACCGGTTGTGATACCCGATCTCGATGTCGAAGCCAGCCGCGCGGCGCGCGCACTTCTCGCCGATCTTGCCGAGCCCGACGATGCCGAGCTTCCTGCCCGACACGTTCGGCGGCATCGCCAGTCCGTCGCGCCACACGCCCGCGCGGGTTTTCGCATCGAGCTGCACGACGTTGCGCACCGCCGCGAGCAGCAGCGCGAACGCGTGATCGGCAACGCAATCGTCGTTGGTGCCGGCGCCCGTGACCACGGTAATGCCGCGCGCCTTGGCATGCGCGACGTCGATGTGCTCGTAACCGGCGCCGAGCGCGCTGACGAACGTGAGTTGCGGAAGTCGATCGATCTCGGCGGCGGTGAGCCCCGTGCTGCCGTTGGTCAGCACCGCGCGTATCGTGCCGCCGTGTTCGGCGATCGCGCGTTCGCGCTCTTCGGGTGTCGGGGCATGGCGCACGTCGAACGACGCGGCGATCTCGCGATGCGCGTCGCCGCGCAATGCGATCAGAACCAGCAGCTCAGGCTTCATGTCAGGAAGTGTCGGCAAGGCGGGAACGAATTTCAGTGTAGCAAGCCCGCGCGACGGATGCGGGTTATCCCCACACGGGCTGTGGGCACGCCGCCGCACGCGGTTTGCCAAAGCCGGCTCAGTCAAGTAACTTTCGGCCTACGTCCCCGCCCTGGAGAATGGCCCGTATGAAGCTTTCCCTGCCCGCCCGGATCCTGGGCCTCGCGCTCGCCGCTACCCTCGTCGCGCCCGGCGCGCACGCCGACACGCCCGTCGTGGTGTCGTCGAAGATCGACACCGAAGGCAACCTGCTCGGCAACCTGATCGCACAGGTGCTGAAGGCGCACGGCATCGCCGTCACCGAAAAGATCGCGCTCGGCACCACGCCGATCGTGCGCAAGGCGCTCACGAGCGGCGAGATCGACATCTACCCCGAATACACCGGCAATGCCGCGTTCTTCTTCAACAAGGCGGACGATCCGCTGTGGAAGAACGCGAGCCAGGGCTACGACACCGCGAAGCAACTCGACTACGCGGCGAACCATCTCGTATGGCTCACCCCGGCCCCCGCGAACAACACGTGGGGCGTCGCCGTGCTCGCGCCCGTCGCGCAGTCGCAGCACCTGAAGACCTTCACCGATTTCGGCAAGTGGGTCACGGGCGGCGGCAAGGTGAAGCTCGCGGCATCGGCCGAATTCGTGAACAGCGCGTCGGCACTGCCGTCGTTCGAGAAGGCGTACGGCTTCAAGCTGAAGCCCGACCAGCTCGTCGTGCTGTCCGGCGGCGACACGGCCGCGACCATCAAGGCCGCCGCGAACCAGACCGACGGCGTGAATGCCGCGATGGTCTACGGCACCGACGGCGGAATCTCGTCGAGCGGCCTCGCGGTGCTCGACGACGACAAGCACGTGCAGCCCGTCTACGCACCCGCGCCGGTGATCCGCGAAGCCGTGCTGAAAGCGCATCCGCAGATCGCCGACTACCTGAAGCCCGTGTTCGCGAGCCTCGACCTGAAGACGCTGCAGACGCTGAACGCGCGCATCCAGATCAACGGCGAGCCGGCCGCCGGCGTCGCGAAAAGCTACCTGAAATCGAAGGGCTTCGTTAAATGACGGGTCGCGCGGCAGCGTCCGCGCGGCGCATCTCGGCGGACAAGGTCGGCATCCTGATCGGCGTCCTGACGATCGTCGCCGTGCTCGGGCTGCCGTTCGCGGTGCTGCGGCCGAACCGTATCGCGGCCGGCACCGACCTGTCGGTATTCGCCGCGCTGCCGGCCCTGCAGGGTGCCGTGCTCGCCGCGCTGTGGATCGTCGGCGCGCTGTGGGCGATGACGGCAAGCCGTCCCGCGTGGCGCGTCGTGGCCGGCTGCGCATGGCTCGCCACGCTCGCGTACGCGGTCGGCGCGGCCGCTACGCATGTCGTCGCACCTGACGACATGCTCGCCCGCGTGTCGCCTTCCTCCGGTGTCTGGCTGCTGCTGTTCGCGTGGGCCGTGCTTGTCGCGGATGCGCTCGCCCGTCTTTCGTTCAGCCCGTGGCGGCGTCTCGCGGCGCTCGTCGTCGCAATAGCAGCGATTTCGGTGCCGCTCGCGAGCGGCTGGTGGGACGGCCTCTCCGTGATGCGCGAATACGCGGTGCGCAGCGACGATTTCTGGCGCGAGGCGATCCGGCACGTGTCGCTCGCCGGCGGCTCGGTGGCTGCCGCGCTCGTCGCGGGTGTACCGCTCGGCATCGCATGCGCGCGCATCGCGGCGGTGCGTACCGTCGCGATGCCCGTGCTCAATGTCGTGCAGACCATCCCCAGTATCGCGATGTACGGGCTGATGATGGCGCCGCTCGGCCTGCTCGCCGCGCACGTGCCGCTCGCGGCCGCGCTCGGCATCCGCGGCATCGGCGTAGCGCCGGCCGTGCTTGCGCTGTTCCTGTATTCGCTGCTACCGATCGCGTCGAGCGTCGTGGTCGGGCTCGGCCAGGTGCCCCCGCACGTGACCGAAGCGGCGCGCGCGATGGGCATGACGCGCGCGCAGCGGCTGCTGCGCGTCGATCTCGTGCTCGCGCTGCCGGTGATCCTGAGCGGCGTGCGCATCGTGCTCGTGCAGAACATCGGGCTGACCGCGGTCGCCGCGCTGATCGGCGGCGGCGGCTTCGGCACCTTCATCTTCCAGGGGATCGGGCAATCGGCCGCCGATCTCGTGCTGCTCGGCGCGATCCCGACGATCGCGCTCGCGCTGGTGGCGGCCGTCATATTCGAAGCCGCGACCACGCTCGCGAAGGGGCGTGCAGGATGATCGAGATCGAACGTGCGGGCAAACGCTTCGGCGATATCGTCGCCGTCGACGACGTATCGCTGACGATGAAGCGCGGCACGATCACCGCGCTCGTCGGCGCATCGGGCAGCGGCAAGTCGACGCTGCTGCGCATGATCAACCGCTTGATCGCGCCCACCAGCGGCACGATCCGCATCGACGGCGTCGATACGGCCACCGTCGCGCCCGAACAGCTGCGGCGCGGCATCGGCTACGCGATCCAGGGGCACGGGCTGTTTCCGCACTGGAGCGTCGCGCGCAACATCGCGACCGTGCCGCGCCTGCTCGGCTGGCCGGCCGATCGCATCGACGCGCGCGTGAACGAATTGCTCGACCTGTTCCATCTCGCGCCGGCCGAGTTCGCGGACAAGCTGCCGCACGAACTGTCGGGCGGCCAGCAGCAGCGCGTCGGCGTCGCACGCGCGCTCGCGGCCGAGCCCGCGATGCTGCTGATGGACGAGCCGTTCGGCGCGCTCGATCCGATCATCCGCGGCAAGGCGCAGGACGACCTGTTCGCGCTGCAGCGCCGCCTCGGCATCACGGTCGTGATCGTCACGCACGATATCGAGGAAGCGCTGAAGCTCGGCGACACGATCGCGGTGATGGATGGCGGCCGGCTGCTGCAGGTCGCATCGCCGGCCGAGATTCTCGGCAAGCCGGCGGCCGGCGTCGTCGAGCAACTCGTCGCGGGTGTCGACCGGCCGCTGCGCCTGCTCGCGCTGACGCCGATCGGCGCCGTGGCCGAATCCGGTCATGCCGACGGCGAACCGATCGCCGCGACGCGCACGCTGCGCGATGCGGTGTCGGAGTTGCTGTGGCGCGGTGTCGACGTGCTGCCGGTGGAAGATGGCGACGGCCGCAACACGCGCCGCATCACGCTCGATGCGATCCGTGCGCACGCAAGGAAGCCGGCATGACGTCGCGCAGCAACGGGCGGCCCAGGCCGTCGGCGCTTCCCGCGACCGTCGCACGCGCGGCCGCGCTTGCACTGCTGCTCGTGCTGCTGCTGCGCCCCGCATGGCTGCAAGGATTGTTCGCGCCGTTCGCGGACAACGGCGCACCGGTCATCTACGATCGCGCGAGCCTGCTCGACCTCACGCTCGCGCATCTCGGGACGGTCGCATTATCGAGCGTGATCGGCACGATCGTCGCGGTCGCGGCCGGCATCGCGGTCACGCGGCCGTGGGGTGCGGATTTCCTGCCGGTCGCGCGCAGCGTCGTCGACATCGGCCAGACCTTCCCGCCCGTCGCGGTGCTCGCGCTCGCGGTGCCGGCCGTCGGCTTCGGATTGAAGCCCGTGCTGATCGCGCTCGTGCTGTATGGCCTCCTGCCCGTGTTCGAAAGCACGATCGCGGGGCTCGAGGACGTGCCGCGCGACGTCGTCGATGCCGCACGCGGGATGGGAATGAGCGGCTGGCAGCAACTCGTGTCGGTCGAGCTGCCGCTCGCGTTTCCGGTGATCGTCAACGGCGTCCGGCTCGCGGTGGTGATCAACCTCGGCACCGCGACGATCGGCTCGACGGTCGCCGCGCGCGGGCTCGGCGACGTGATCATCGCGGGTCTGCAGACGTCGAACACCGCGTTCGTGCTGCAGGGCGGCGTGATCGTCGGGCTGCTCGCGGTGCTCGTCAGCGATGCGATCGGCGCGATTGCACGGGTGGCGGCCGCACGGCGCGCGTAAGGCGCTTAGTGCACGTGAGGCCACATCCTGTCGTACACCGATGCATGTAAAAACGACCGAGACGCAACGCCCGGCGACGTTCATCCGGACTCCGATGCGTGTCCGCGCAACAATCGCCTCGCCGCCCGACCCGAATCGACACAAGCCTACATGCCGCTTTCATTCGAGCGGGCGTTCGACCACCTGCGTCAATTGGCCGATATACTAGGCGCCTTCCAATTCCCCGCACTCCACCATGCGACGGTTTCTCTGGCTGATCGTGCTTTCGCTCGGCATCGCGCAACAGGCGTCGGCGCAGCAAGCGCCCGCACTGCCTGCGTCCGCGCCCGAAGCAGCCGCATCGGCGCCGTCCGTCGCATCCGCGCCGCTCGCCGACGCCAACGATCAGCCGAACGAAGCAAACCGCCGCATCACGTCCTACCTGACGAAGAAGTTCGGCGTCGCGAAGGAGCGGGCCGCGAAGCTCGCCGATATCGTGAGCGTTACTGCGACGAAATATTCGCTGCCTCCCGCCCTCGTTTACGCCATTATTTCGATCGAATCGCGTTTCCAGGAAAAGGCGCGCGGCCAGCATGGCGCAACCGGGCTGATGCAGGTCGTGCCGACCGCGCACCGCGGCCTGGTGCGCAACGTGAAGGACCTGACCGAACCGAACGCGAACGTCGAAGTCGGCTCCGCGATTCTGTCGGGCTACGTGAGGGCGGCCGGTGGCGACGTGCGGGCCGGACTGAGGAGCTACAGCGGCGGTTCGAACGCGTATGCGGCAAAGGTGATGCAGCGCGTCGATTCGTTCCGCTTCGTGCTCGAACCTGACGACGACGCGAAAGCCGCGAATCCCGCGAGCGATGCGAAGGGCCGCATGGTGCCGGTCAGCGAAAAGACGAGCCCGACGTCGGCCCGCAGCAACTAGTCCCCGTTTCCTCCGACGCGCATGCACCACGTCTCGCGCTTCCTTGCCGTCGCCGCGCTGGCGATCGGCCACACTGCCGTGTTTGCCGCCGTCGATTGCGAAAAGCACGCGCTGACGATGAACGACGTGCGGACCTGCGTACTCGGTCAGAACGATCAGGCCGTCGAGCGCGCATACCGGTCGCTCGAGCACAAGCTCAAGCAGCGCAACCCCGATGCCGCCAGCGCGCTCGCGAAGTCGCAGGCAAGCTGGACCCGCTTCGCCGATGACACCTGCGACTACGTGAAAGCCGCCAATCCGCAACAGATGATCCCGGAAGACGCGCGGATGAACTGCTGGGTCGATTTCAGCCAGGCACGCGTGCGCATTCTGAAGAAATGGGAAGCGCAGCTGGACGCGCCGCAACCGGCGCAGAACTGACCGACGAACGGATGCGTGCGCAACCGCCCGTCACGCTTGCGCGAAACGCTCTCGCAAAAACTCGATGAAATGCTGCGTCTTCGCGGGCAGCAGCCGCGTTTCCGTCATCGCATAGACGGCAATCGGCTCGCCTTCCCATGCGGGCATCACGCGGCGCAGCCGGCCGGCGGCCAGATCGTCCGCGACGATCGCCTCGGACAGCACGATGATGCCCGCATCGAGCGTGGCCAGGCGCCGCAGCATGCCGACGCTGTTCGCCCCGAAGCGGCTGCTGACCGGCACCGCGACGGAACGCGCGCCGTCGTGCAGCGTCCATGACCCGCTCCGCTGCAGGCCGAGGCACGCGTGCCGCGCGAGGTCTTCGGGCTCGCGCGGCTCGCCGGCGCGCGCGAGGTAACCGGGCGACGCATACAGGTAGTTCGGGAGCGTCGCGAGCCGCCGCGCGATCAATTGTGAGTCCTCGGATGGCCCCATGCGGATCGCCACGTCGAACGGTTCGCTCACCAGATCGACACGCCTCGAGGTCAGCTCGAAATCGAAGGTCAGTTTCGGATAGCGGTTCGAGAATTCGACGACTAGCGGCGCCAGAATGACCACCGCGAAATCAACCGGAAACGACGCGCGCAGCACGCCGGTCGGCTCCGCCAGCAGCCCGCCGAGCTGCTCGTGCGCAAGCCGCGCCTCGTCGACGATGCGCTTGCAGCGCTCGAAGTAGAGCTGGCCGGCCTCCGTCAGCTCGATCCGGCGCGTCGTGCGATGCAGCAGCCGCAGCCCGATCGCCTTCTCCAGCGCGCCGATGCGCCGCGACAGCGTCGAGTTCGGCATCCCCAGCGTCTCGGCCGCGCTGCGAAAGCCCTTCGCCTTCACGACTTCGACGAACAGCGCCATGTCGTTCAGCAGTTCCATGCTCATTGCCCCACCAATGGATCAATGTTATCCAGATTACCCGGTTTATCCCGAAAAGGAAGCAATGGATGATGGGTGCGTGGAGGCGAGGCCCGCGCAACGATGCGCGGCCGGCGCCTGAACCGGCATCGTCCCGGTGCCGCCGTCCCGAACTTCGAGGAGCAACGCATCATGAGCCAACTGTTCACCCCGGCCCGCGTGGGCCGCTACACGCTGCAAAACCGCCTCGTCATGGCGCCGATGACGCGCAGCCGCGCCGCCTTCGATGGCACGCCCGGCCAATGGGCCGCCGAATACTACGCACAGCGCGCGAGCCTCGGTCTGATCGTGTCCGAAGGCACGCAGCCTTCCGACGACGGACAGGGCTATCTCACGACGCCCGGCATCTATACCGACGCGCACGTCGCCGGCTGGAAGGCGGTCAGCGACGCCGTGCATGCACGCGGCAGCCGCCTCTTCATCCAGTTGATGCACGTCGGGCGCATGTCGCATCCCGACAATACGCCGCATCACCGGCAGGGAGTCGCACCTTCGGCGATCGCGCCTGGCGCGCAGATGTTCACGGTGAAGGGCATGCTGGACATCCCCGTGCCGCGTGCGTTGACGACCGACGAAGTACGAGAGACCGTGAACGACTTCCGTATCGCCGCACGCCGTGCGATCGAGGCGGGCGCCGACGGCGTCGAGATCCACGGCGCGAACGGCTACCTCGTCCAGCAGTTCTTCGCACCGAACGCGAACACGCGCACTGACGCGTACGGCGGCTCGATCGAGAACCGCGCGCGCTTCGCGATCGAGGTCGCGACGGCGATCGCCGAAGAGATCGGCGCGGATCGCACGGCGATCCGCCTGTCGCCCGGCGCCACGCTCGGCGGCGTGGACGAAGGCGAGCAAGGGCCGGACCTGAACCGCTATCTGGCGACCGAACTCGACCGCCTCGGCCTCGCTTACCTGCACGTGATGCATCACGGCAATGAAGCGCTGCTTGCCGACCTGCGCGCGCGCTGGAGCGGCATGCTGATCCTGAACCGGCCGGGCCGCCCGCGCGAGACGATCGGCGAGGATCTGAAGTCCGGGCTGGCCGATCTCGAAGCGTACGGGCAGATGGTGCTGGCGAATCCGGATTTCGTGACGCGGGTGAAGACCGGCGCGCCGATGAACGACGCACGGCGCGAATCGTTCTTCGGCGGCGATGCGCGCGGGTATGTCGACTATCCGGCGCTGGATGGGGCGGCTGCGGCTTGACGCTTCGGCTCGGGGCGATCGTTGCGACCCGCCGCAACAGGGGGTTACGGCGATCGCCGGTACGATGACGTCATACCGGTCAGCCCGGCAGGTTGAAGCCGCTGCAGCCTGTACGACACCGGGGCGGCAAGATTAGCGGGAGCAATTGTTCCGATATTCCAGGAACAATGAGCAAAACACGGCAAACCAGCGCACTGGCTTGCCGTGGCACGACACATCAAAACTGCCCCGCCGCTCCCGTCCACCGCAAATAATCCCCGCGCGTCCAGTCGAGCGACACGCCCACACGCTTCGTGCCGGGCCGGATCTTCGGCTTGTACACCGACAGCGTCAGCGACTCCAGCGCCGGCCATTCACGGAACGACAGCACCGCGATATCGGCGACGAGCGTTTCGAGCAGCCGCGTATGCGGCTTGTGCGACAGGAACGCCGCAATGCGCGCGCAATAGCCGTCGTAATCGATCCACTCGCCCTGCTCGCTCGGCTCGCACCGATAGCCGAGCCGCGCATCGATCACGATCGGCTGCGGCGCTTCATGCTCGTGCGCATGAATGCCGATCCGCGCGGGCACCTTCAGTTCGTCGACGAACACGCTCCAGCCGCGCCCGCGCAGGCGCGGCGCGTCGATCGCCACGAACGGTTCGTCGAACGGCTTCATGATGCGAGCGGCGCGGCCGCGTCGAGCATGATGCGCAGGAAGTAGTCGGCGAAACTGCGACGCAGGACGATCTCGAACGCATCGTCACCGGTCGGGATCAGCACGATCGACGACTTGAAGTAGTGCGACTGCGCACACTGGCCCGGCTTGAACGCACGCGGATGGAGATCGAGCGGGCAGCCGCGTGCGAGCACGTCGCGCACGCGTTCGCCGCTGATCTCGACGACCGTATAGCCGCTGCCGACATCGACGGCCGCCGCATACGTGCCCTGCACGGCTTCCGCGAGCTTCGCTTCGAGCACGCCGGCCTGCACGGGCCCGTTCGAGCGCACGAGCCACTCGTCGGGACCGAGCCACAGCACGTCGTACTCGGCGCCGCGCGCAATCGTGTTCGGCTCCGCGGGCGGCCGGCAGCCGACCACGCGCTCGAACGCGCTGACGAACGCCGGATCGCTCAACTCGCCGCGCACGTTGACGAGATCGAGGAACGGCCGCTCGCGCAGCGTGAACTTCTTCGATGCGCGCGCCTGGTGCGGCTTCAGCACGTCGGCCGCGCCGACGAACGGCGATTCAAGCGTCACGCCGCCCGCGCCCGCCACCTGCGACTGGTTTCTGGTTTCATTCCACATGCTGGCGCACCCCTTCGGTATCGTAGAAAACCGGGCTCGAGATCTTCGCGGTGATGCGCTTGCCGTTGGCCAGCGGAATCACGACGCTCTCGCCCATCTTGTTCAGGCCGCCCTTCACCACCGCGAGCGCGATCGAGCGCTTCAGGATCGGGCTGTAGTAGCTCGACGTCACGTGGCCGATCATCGGCGTCGGATCGACCGCCGACACCTGCGTGTCCTTCGCGATGATCTGCGCGCCTTCCGGCAGCACGAACTGTTCGTCGTCGGTCAGCAAGCCGACGAACTGCTTGCGGCCTTCCTTCGTGGTGTCCGAGCGCGCGAGCGAACGCTTGCCGAGGAAGTCCTTCGACTTCGCGACGACGCCGCCCATCCCGAGGTCGTACGGCGTGACCGATCCGTCGGTATCCTGGCCGACGATGATGTAGCCCTTCTCCGCGCGCAGCACGTGCATCGTCTCGGTGCCGTACGGCGTGATGTCGAACTCGGCGCCGGCCGCCATCAGCGCTTCCCACACCGCGCGGCCCGCATTCGCCGGCACGTTCACTTCATAGGCGAGCTCGCCCGAGAAGCTGATCCGCATCACGCGCGCCTTCGCGCCCGCGACGGTGCCGTTCCGGTAGCTCATGAACGGGAACGCCTCGTTGCCGAAGTCGATGTCCTGGCACACCTTCTGCACGACCTTGCGGCTCTTCGGGCCGACCACCGCGAACGTCGCCCAGTGATCGGTGACCGACGACAGCCGCACCTTCATGTCGGGCCATTCGGTCTGCAGCCAGCGTTCGAGCCACGTGAGCACGCGCGCCGCGCCGCCCGTCGTGGTCGTCATCATGAAATGCTGGTCGGCGAGGCGCACCGTCACGCCGTCGTCGAACACCATCCCGTTCTCGTCGAGCATCAGCCCGTAGCGGCACTTGCCCACTTCGAGCTTGTTCCACGGGTTCGTGTACATCCAGTTCAGCAGCTTCACCGCGTCCGGGCCCTGGATGTCGATCTTGCCGAGCGTCGACGCGTCGAGAATGCCGACGCTGTTGCGCACCGCCAGGCATTCGCGCTTCACGGCCGCGTGGAGATCCTCGCCGTTCTTCGGGAAGTACCACGGCCGCTTCCAGTTCCCGACGTCCTCGAACAGCGCGCCGTGCTCGACGTGCCACTCGTGTACGCAGGTCTTGCGGATCGGGTCGAGGAAATCGCCGAGTTCGCGGCCCGCGAACGTGCCGAACGACACGGGCGTGTAGTTCGGGCGGAACGTCGTCGTGCCCGTTTCCGGAATCGTCTTGCCGAGCGCCCCCGCGAGGATCGCCATCCCGTTGATGTTGCCGAGCTTGCCCTGGTCGGTGCCGAAGCCCATCGCCGTGTAGCGCTTCACGTGCTCGACCGACTCGAAGCCTTCGCGTGCGGCCAGCAGGATGTCCGCCGCCGACACGTCGTTCTGGAAGTCGACGAACTGCTTCGGCCCGCGCGCCGCGGCCTCGCGGCTGCCGACGAGCCACAGCGGTTGCAGTGCGCCCTCGACGGCTTCCGCGACCTGCGGCGCGACCGCGCGCTGCGCAGCCGTGAAGCCCGCCGCCTTCGCCGCTTCCACGCCCGCATCGACCGCGAGCCGCAGTGCGCGCGCCAGGCCGAATTCGCCGGCCGCCGCACCGATGCTCGCTTCCGCCTGCACGGGCTTGCCCGGCAGGAAGCACGCCTTCTCGTCGTTCCAGCACGCCTTGCCGCCCGACTGCGCGAACAGGTGCAGCACGGGGCTGAAGCCGCCCGACATCGCGACGAGGTCGCACGGCAGCGTCTGCAACTTGCCGCCCACCTGGCCGTTCGAGATCGACGCGACGTCGACCGACGATACGCGCCACTTGCCCGATGCGCCCGTCACGACCGCGCCGCTCATCACCGTCACGCCCTGCCGCTTCGCAGCGGCCGGCAGCGCGCCGTTCGACGATGCGCGCGAATCGACGACCGTCACCTTCGCGCCGCACGCCTTCAGGTCGAGCGCGGTCTGGTAAGCGCGATCGTTGTTCGTGAACACGACCGCATCGCGGCCCGGCAGCACGCCGAAGCGATGCACGTAAGTGGACACCGCGCCTGCCAGCATCACGCCCGGCAGGTCGTTGTTACCGAATACGATCGGCCGCTCGTGCGCGCCGGTCGCGAGGATCACGCGCTTCGCGCGGACCTTCCACAGCAGCTCGCGCGTGCCCTTGCGCATCGACACCGGCAGGTGATCGGTCAGGCGCTGCGTGACCGTCACGAGGTTGTGGTCCTGGTAGCCGAACGCGGTGCTGCGCGACAGGATCGTCACGTCGGGCAGCTTGCGCAGCTCGGCCTCGATCTTCTCGACCCACTGCAGCGCGGGCTTCGCGTCGATCTCGGCGCGGCACGACAGCAGGCTGCCGCCGAGCTCGCGCTGGTCGTCGACGAGGATCACGCGCGCGCCGGCCGTGGCCGCCGCATGCGCGGCCGCGAGGCCCGACGGGCCACCGCCGACCACGAGCACGTCGCAGTGCGCGTAGCACTTGTCGTAGCGATCGGCGTCGAGCGCTTCCGGCGCCTTGCCGAGGCCGGCCGCTTCGCGGATCTTCTCTTCGTACTTCGGCCACATGTTGCGCGGCCACATGAACGTCTTGTAGTAGAAGCCGGCCGGCAGGAAGCGCGACAGCTTCTGGTTGATCGCGTACTTGTCGTTCTCGAGCGTCGGCTCCGCGTTCACGCTGGACGCAACGAGGCCCTGGTACAGCTCGATCTCGGTCGCGCGTGCGTTCGGCACCGTGTACGGGCCCGATTCGAGCTGCACGACGGCGTTCGGTTCCGCGACGTCGGCCGTCACGATCCCGCGCGGACGGTGGTACTTGAAACTGCGCGCGACGAAGTGCACGCCGTTCGCGAGCAGCGCGGACGCGAGCGTGTCGCCCTGGAAGCCTTGATACGTGCGGCCGTTGAACGTGAACGTCAACGGAATCGCGCGATTGATGCGGCCACCGGTGCCGAGGCGGTCTTTCTGGCTCATTTGCTCGTGCCCTCTTCGTGTGCGTTGCCGGCAGCTGCGCCACCGAACTTTTCGTAGCCCTTGATATCGTAGGTCACCGTGTCGCGCGTGGCCTTGAACCAGCGGCGGCAACCCTGCGCGTGCAGCCATTGCTCCTTGTGCAGCCCGCGCTTGTTCTCGCGCATGAACACGTACTCGCCCCATTCGCGGTCGGTCATGTTCTCGTTGTTCACGGGGCGCACGATGTCGGCTTCACCGCCGCACGAGAACTCGGATTCGGCGCGCGGCCCGCACCACGGACATTCGATCAGCAACATGTTTCTTTCTCCTCGTGTGCGTGGTCAGTGCGCAACGGCAGCAGCGCCGTGCTCGTCGATCAGGTGGCCCGTATAGAAACGGTCGAGCGCGAACGGCGCGTTCAGCGGATGCGGTTCGTCGCGGGCGATCGTGTGCGCGAACACCCAGCCCGAGCCGGGCGTCGCCTTGAAGCCGCCGGTACCCCAGCCGCAGTTGAAATAGAGGCCCTTCACGTCGGTCTTGGTGATGATCGGGCATGCGTCCGGCGACACGTCGACGATGCCGCCCCACTGGCGGTTCATCCGCACGCGCGAGAACACCGGGAACATCTCGACGATCGCCTGCAGCGTGCTTTCGATGATGTGGAAGCTGCCGCGCTGGCCGAAGCCCGTGTACTGGTCGATGCCGGCGCCGATCACGAGGTCGCCCTTGTCGGACTGGCTGATGTACGCGTGCACCGCGTTCGACATGATCACCGAGTTGACGACCGGCTTGATCGGCTCGGACACCAGTGCCTGCAGCGGGTGGCTTTCGATCGGCAGGCGCACGCCGGCCATGTCGGCGAGCGTCGTCGTGTTGCCGGCGGCGACCACGGCAACCTTCTTCGCCTTGATGAAACCCTTCACCGTATCGACGCCGACCACCGCGCCGCCTTCGCGGCGAATGCCCGTCACCTGGCAGTTCTGGATGATGTCGACGCCCGCGCGATCCGCGCCGCGTGCGAAGCCCCAGGCCACCGCGTCGTGGCGCGCCACACCCGCGCGGCGCTGGATCGATGCGCCGAGCACCGGGTAGCGGCTGTTCAGGTTGATGGTCGGCTCGATTTCCTTGATCTGCGCGGGCGTCAGGAATTCCGCGTCGACGCCGTTCAGCCGGTTCGCGTTCACGCGGCGCTCGGTGTCACGCACGTCCTGCAGCGTGTGGGCCAGGTTCATCACGCCGCGCTGGCTGAACATCACGTTGTAGTTCAGGTCCTGCGACAGCCCTTCCCACAGCTTCATCGCCTTCTCGTACAGCGCGGCCGATTCGTCCCACAGATAGTTCGAACGCACGATCGTCGTGTTGCGCGCGGTGTTGCCGCCGCCGATCCAGCCCTTCTCGAGGATCGCGACGTTCGTGATGCCGTGCTCCTTCGCGAGGTAGTACGCGGTCGCGAGGCCGTGACCGCCGCCGCCGACGATCACGACGTCGTATTCCTTCTTCGGTTCCGGGCTCTTCCACTGTTTTTCCCAGTTCTCGTGGTACGAGAGGCCGTTGCGAAACAGGCTGAATATCGAGTAGCGGCTCATGTCAGTGATCCTTCGTTAGCATTCGATGACGTTCACGGCCAGACCGCCGCGCGACGTTTCCTTGTATTTCGTCTTCATGTCGGCACCCGTCTCGCGCATCGTCTTGATGACCGAATCGAGCGACACGTAGTGCTGGCCATTGCCCTTGAGCGCCATGCGCGACGCGTTCAGCGCCTTGATCGCGCCCATCGCGTTGCGCTCGATGCACGGGATCTGCACGAGCCCGCCGACCGGGTCGCAGGTCATCCCGAGGTTGTGCTCCATGCCGATCTCAGCGGCGTTCTCGACCTGGTCGGGCGTACCGCCCATCACCGCGGCAAGCGCGGCGGCGGCCATCGAGCACGCGACGCCCACTTCGCCCTGGCAACCGACTTCCGCGCCGGAGATCGACGCGGTTTCCTTGTAGATGATCCCGATCGCCGCGGCCGTCATCAGGAATTCGACGATGCCGGCTTCGTTCGAGCCCGGCACGAACTTCACGTAGTAGTGCAGCACCGCGGGAATCACGCCGGCCGCGCCGTTGGTCGGCGCGGTGACGACACGGCCGCCGGCGGCGTTCTCCTCGTTGACGGCCATCGCATACAGGTTGACCCAGTCGAGCATCGACAGCGGGTCGCGCAAGGATTCCTCCGAGCGAGCGCGCAGGTGGCTGTTCATCTCCGCCGCACGGCGCTTCACGCGCATCGGGCCGGGCAAGTCACCCTCGACCTTGCAGCCGCGCTCGACGCACGCGGCCATCGTGCGCCAGATCGCGAGCAGCCCGCCACGCACTTCGTCGGCGGGACGCAGCGCGCATTCGTTGCGCATCATCAGCTCGGCGATCGACAGCCCATGCTCGCGGCACTGGCGCATCAGGTCGTCGCCGGTGCGGAACGGATACGGCACCTCGACCGCGGCGCGCACGCCGTTCACGCGATCGCCGTCGCGGTTCACGACGAAGCCGCCGCCGACCGAGTAATACTCTTTCTCGACGAGCAGCTGGCCGTGCTCGTCGAAGGCCTGGAAGCGCATCCCGTTCGGGTGCACGA
Organism: Burkholderia lata; assembly: GCF_902499335.1. Lineage (GTDB taxonomy): Bacteria > Pseudomonadota > Gammaproteobacteria > Burkholderiales > Burkholderiaceae > Burkholderia > Burkholderia lata_B. The sequence continues at coordinate 582,407 of NZ_CABVQK010000004.1, forward strand.
TGCTCGTGCCGCTCATCAGCTTGCGATAGAAGCCGATGTGCTCCTTTTCCTCGAAGCGGACGGTCTGCTTGCCGAGCAGCGACAGCGCTTTCTCCGCGCGGATCGCGGCGAGCCGCGGCTCGATCAGGTCCGGATCGATCGTGTCGGGCAGATGGCCCTCGAGACCGAGCAGCACGGCCTTGTCGGTGCCATGCCCCTTGCCGGTCGCGCCGAGCGAGCCGTATAGTTCGACCCGCACGCGGCGCACGAAACCGAGCAGGTTCGCGTCCTCCACGTGCGACGCGAAGCGGCACGCGGCGATCATCGGGCCGACCGTATGCGAACTGGACGGACCGATGCCGATCTTGAACAGGTCGAAGACGCTGACGTTCATCTGGCTTCCTCTGGGTGGGACACACGTGAAATATCGTTGGCGTCAGTACATCAAAGCGTAAAATTGGCCGATAGAACAAAAACGGCATCGGCGTGGGATAGCGCCGCCAAGCGACACTTCGGCGGGCTCGAAAGTGCGTTTTGGCGATGGTTCGCGACGGAAAACCACAAGTCGGGCCGGAACCGATCAGCGACGCTGGCTGCATCCGCGCCGCCCGGCCGCACCCGACCGACGCCCCCGCATTACCCGTATCAACAGACTGAGTGAGACCGCCCGCCCGGCGTGAAGAGATTGGCCGCGATGACAACCGACGTACCCGCTTCCCCCCTCGCAGAACCCGCGCCGCGGCGCATCCGCTTCGGCATCGTGCTGCTGCCGAACTTCACGCTGACGGCCTTCTCGGGCTTCGTCGACATGCTGCGGCTGTCGGCGGACGACGGCGACTACAGCAAGCCCGTGCGCTGCGCATGGAGCGTGATCGGCGAGACGCTCGCGCCGGTACGCGCGAGCTGCGGGATCCAGATCACGCCGTGGGAAACGTTCGACGCGGCCGAGCCGTTCGACTACGTGGTGGTGGTCGGCGGGCTGCTGCATTCGGGGCCGCAGGCGGGCCCCGAGACGCTCGACTTCATCCGCCGCGCGGCGGCGGGCGGCGCGACGGTCGTCGGCATCTGCACCGGCGTGTTCACGCTGATGCGCGCCAGCGTGCTCGACGGCTATCGCACCTGCGTGAGCTGGTTCCACTACTGGGATTTCATCGAGCGCTTTCCGTCCGCCGACCCCGACCTGCTGATCGCCGACCGGTTGTTCGTGATCGACCGGCGCCGCATCACCTGTTCGGGCGGCCGCGCGTCGATCGACGTCGCCGCCGCGATCCTGCTGCGCCATTTCGATCACGCGACCGTGCAGAAGGCGCTGCGCATCCTGCTGGTCGGCGAAATGCAGAAAGGCAACGCGCCGCAGCCGCATCCGCCGGGCCTCGAGCCGGCGACGCACCCGAAGGTCAAGCGCGCGATTCTCCTGATGGAACAGCATGTCGGGCGCGCGCTGTCGCTCGACGAGCTCGCGAGCAAGCTCGATTTGTCGACGCGGCAGCTCGAGCGGCTGTTCAAGGCCGAAACGGGCAAGAGCCCGCAGGCGTTCGCGAAGCAGGTGCGGCTGCGCACGGCCGCGTGGCTGCTGACGAGCTCGGACCGCACGGTGGCCGATATCGCGTCGAGCTGCGGGTTCGCCGATGCGTCGCACCTCGGGCGCGAGTTCCGCAAGCAGTTCGGCGTGCCGCCGGCGACGTATCGGGAGCGCGGCGGGGACGGTGCGGAAGCCGACGCGGCAATCGCGGCGGACCCCGTCGAGGACATCGCCGACTGACGGCCACGGGTACCCGCCCCCTTTTTCAACCGATCGCCAGACAACACTCGAACGCATCGGTTTAGGCCCAATTGGAACCGGTTCCAATCAATTTAACCGACGTTGCATTCCGTTAACCAAGGGTTATCACGGATGCTGTCACACACTCAAATTTGTATGATGACCACATAACCTTACAAGCCAGAGCACCATGTTCGAGAAAATTCCCGCCCGTGCGATGAGCGACCATGTCGCGCAGCAACTGCTCAAGCAGATCGAAATCGGCAGCTTCTCCGCCACCGGCAAGCTGCCGACGGAGGCCGTGCTCGCGCAGGAATTCGGCGTGAGCCGCACCGTGATCCGCGAAGCGATCTCGCGGCTGAAGAACGAAGGCGTGGTCGAGCCGCGCCAGGGCAGCGGCGTGTACGTGAACCAGCACGGCGCGATCCGGCCGCTGCGGATCGACTACGCGGAAGCGGTCGAGGCCACCTCGCTGCCGCACCTGCTCGCGGTGCGCCGCGCGATCGAGGCCGAGGTCGCGGCCGAAGCCGCGCTGCATCACACCGATGAAGACATGGCCGACATCGACGATGCACTGAGCAAGATCGACGATGCGGTGGCCGAAGGGCGCGACGGTGTCGCGGAAGACGTCGCGTTCCACCGCACGATCGCGGCCGTCACCGGCAACCCGTATTTCCTGAAGACGCTGCAGTTCCTGAACCAGTACCTCGAAGCCGGCGTGAAAGTCACGCGGCGCAACGAAGCGACGCGCGAGGACTTCTCGCGCCAGGTGCGCGAGGAGCACGCAGCGATCGCCGACGCGATCCGCGCGCGCGACCCGATGGCCGCACGCAACGCAGCACGCACGCACATGTACAACGCCGCCCGCCGTCTCGCGGAAGCCGGCATTTGCTGAAGCCCGCGGCCGCAGCCTCCGCAGGCGCCGCCGCTGTCATGAACCTCTCCCGAATCGATCAAGGTTGACCATGTCACGAAATGTTGGAGTCATCGGCCTCGGCGCGATGGGCCTCGGCGTCGCCCGCTCGCTGCTGCGCGCCGGCCTGCGCGTGCACGCCTGCGACGTGCGCGAGACCGTGCTGCAGGCGTTCGCCGCCGAAGGCGGCATCGCCTGCGTGACGCCGGCCGAACTCGGCGCGCAGTGCGACGTCGTCGTCACGCTCGTCGTCAATGCCGCGCAGACCGAAACGGTGCTGTTCGGCGAGCATGGTGCGGTCGCGGCGATGAAGCCGGGCGGCGTCGTGATCGCAAGCGCGACCGTCGCACCGGAATTCGCGGTCGCGCTCGGCGCGCGCATCGAGGCCGCCGGGCTGCAGATGCTCGACGCGCCCGTGTCGGGCGGCGCCGCGCGCGCGGCCTCCGGCGAGATGACGATGATGACGTCGGGCCCGGCCGCCGCGTACGCGGGCTGCGAGGACGTGCTCGCGGCGATCGCCGGCAAGGTCTATCGCCTAGGCGACGCGCACGGCATCGGCTCGAAGGTGAAGATCATCAACCAGCTGCTGGCCGGCGTGCACATCGCGGCGGCCGCCGAGGCGATGGCGCTCGGCCTGCGCGAAGGCGTCGATGCCGATGCGCTGTACGACGTGATCACGCACAGCGCCGGCAATTCGTGGATGTTCGAGAACCGCGTGCCGCACATCCTGAACGGCGACTACACGCCGCTGTCGGCCGTCGACATCTTCGTGAAGGATCTCGGCCTCGTGCTCGATACCGCGCGCCGCAGCAAGTTCCCGCTGCCGCTGTCGGCCACCGCGCACCAGATGTTCATGAGCGCGTCGAGCGCCGGCCACGGCGGCGAGGACGATTCCGCCGTGATCAAGACTTTCCCCGGCATCACGCTGCCGCCCGCCCGCTGATTCGACCGACGTTCCTGCCATGACCGCTTCCGCTTCCCGTCCCCTGCTCGGCTGCATCGCCGACGATTTCACCGGCGCGACCGATCTCGCGAACATGCTCGTCAAGAGCGGCATGCGCACCGTGCAGACGATCGGCGTGCCGGCCGACGGCGCCGCAGACACCACGCTCGACGCCGACGCGATCGTCGTCGCGCTGAAGTCGCGCACGATCCCCGCGGCCGACGCCGTCGCGCAATCGCTCGCCGCATACGAATGGCTGCGCGCGCAAGGCTGCCGGCAGTTCTTCTTCAAGTACTGCTCGACGTTCGATTCGACCGACGCGGGCAACATCGGCCCCGTCGCCGATGCGCTGCTCGATGCGGCCGGCGGCGGCTTCACGATCGCGTGCCCGGCGTTCCCCGAGAACGGCCGCACGATCTATCGCGGCCACCTGTTCGTCGGCGACGTGCTGCTGAACGAATCGGGGATGGAGAACCATCCGCTCACGCCGATGAAGGACGCGAACCTCGTGCGCGTGCTGCAGCAGCAAACGAAGTCGCCGGTCGGCCTGATCCGCTACGACACGATCGCGCTGGGCGCGGCCGCCGTGCGCACGCGGATCGAACAACTGCGCGCGGAAGGCGCGCGTTTCGCGATCGCCGACGCGCTGTCGGACCGCGACCTCTACGTGCTCGGCGAAGCGTGCGCAGGCCTGCCGCTCGTCACCGGCGGCTCGGGCATCGCGCTCGGCCTGCCGGCGAATTTCCGCCGCGCGGAGCAACTGCCCGAGCGCGACAATGCGGCGTCGCTGCCGCATATCGACGGCCTGTCGGCCGTGCTCGCCGGCAGCGCGTCGAAGGCCACCAACTCACAGGTCGCCGCCTGGCGCGCCACGCGGCCGAGCTTCCGCATCGATCCGCTCGCGGCATCGCGCGGCGAGCCCGTCGTCGACCAGGCGCTCGCGTTCGCGCGCTCGCACCTGCCGCACCCCGTGCTGATCTACGCGACCGCGACGCCCGACGAAGTGAAGGCCGTGCAGCAGGCGCTCGGCGTCGACGCGGCCGGCCATCTCGTCGAAGCCACGCTCGCGGCGATCGCTCGCGGCCTGCGTGAGCTCGGCGTACGCAAGTTCGTCGTGGCCGGCGGCGAAACATCCGGCGCGGTCGTGCAGGCGCTCGACGTGAAGTCGCTGCAGATCGGGGCGCAGATCGATCCGGGCGTGCCGGCGACGGCCACCATCGACGCGCAGCCGCTCGGCCTCGCGCTGAAGTCCGGCAACTTCGGCACCACGGACTTTTTCGACAAGGCGCTGCGCGCGCTGGACGGAGCCGCACGATGAGCGACGAAGCGAAACTGCGCGAAGAGATCTGCGTCGTCGGCGCGAGCCTGTATGCGCGCGGCCACGCGGTCGGCAGCGCCGGCAACATCAGTGCACGCCTCGCCGACGGCTGGCTGATCACGCCGACCGACGCATGCCTCGGCCGGCTCGACCCGAACGACATCGCGAAGGTCGGCCTCGACGGCCAGCCCGTTTCGGGCGGCAAGCCGTCGAAGACGCTCGCGCTGCATCGCGGCATCTACGCGCGCAATACCGAAGCGAACGGCGTCGTCCACACGCATTCGACGCACCTCGTCGCACTGACGCTCGCGGGCGTGTGGCGCGACACCGACGTGCTGCCGCCGATCACGCCTTACTACGTGATGAAGGTCGGCCACATTCCGCTGATCCGCTACCGCCGCCCCGGCGACCCGGGCGTCGCAGCCGAAGTCGCGGCGCTCGCCGACAAGGTGCGCGGCGTGCTGCTCGACCGCCTCGGCCCCGTGATGTGGGGGCCGTCGGTATCGCACGCGTCGTATGCGCTCGAAGAGCTCGAGGAAACGGCGCGGCTGTGGCTGATGACGCACCCGAAACCCGAGCCGCTCGACGACGCGGCGCTCGACGAATTGCGTGCCAGCTTCGGTGCGCGCTGGTAACGACGCGCCACAACGATTCCCATGCCCGCCGTGTGCGCGGGCCCTTCCGTCAGCACACACATGATCCGGCGGCGTACGCGCCGCCGGCAAACAACATCCTGGAGACGACGATGACTGCTCTCGACGCGGCCGCTGGCCGCTCGCCCGCCGCGCCCGCCCATGCCGCGGAACTCGACCGCACCTACAAGAAAGTGTTCTGGCGCATCGTGCCGTTCCTGATGCTCTGCTACGTGGTCGCGTATCTCGACCGCGTGAATGTCGGCTTCGCGAAGCTGCAGATGTCGCAGGATCTCGCGTTCAGCGAAACCGTGTTCGGGCTCGGCGCCGGCATTTTCTTTCTGGGCTATTTTCTGTTCGAACTGCCAAGCAACCTGCTGATGCACCGCATCGGCGCACGCATCTGGATCGCGCGGATCATGATCACGTGGGGCCTGCTGTCCGCGCTGTTCGCATTCGTGCAGACGCCGACGCAGTTCTACGTGCTGCGCTTCCTGCTCGGCCTTGCGGAAGCCGGCTTCTATCCCGGCGTGATCCTGTACCTCACCTACTGGTTCCCGTCGCATCGCCGCGCGAAGATCATCGCGGTGTTCATGTCCGCGATCCCCGTGTCGGGCATCTTCGGCAACCCGCTGTCGGGCTGGATCATGGAGCGCTTCCACGGCGGCTCGGGCTTCCACGGCTGGCAATGGATGTTCATGATCGAAGCCGTGCCGGCCGTGCTCGTCGGCATCGCGACGATCCTGTATCTCGACAACAGCATCCGCAGCGCGAAGTGGCTCGACGAGCGCGAGAAGCAGCTGCTGGAGGACGAGATCGCCGCACAGCCGCAGGAACAGCAGCAGCACGGCCATTCTTTGAAGGCCGTGTTCTCGGACCCGCGCATGTGGTGGATGTCGCTGATCTACTTCGCGTTCGTCACGGGCCAGTATGGCCTCACGTTCTGGATGCCGACGCTCGTCAAATCGACCGGCATCACCGATACGCTGCAGATCGGCCTGCTGTCGGCGATTCCGTTCCTCGTCGCGATCGTCGTGATGAACCTGTTCGGCCACAGCGCGGACAAGCGCCGCGAACGCCGCTGGCACCTGATCGTGCCGGCGCTGATGGGCGCGGTCGGATTTGCGGTTGCCGCGTCGTACTCGCACAATACGGCGGTGTCGATCGTGTTCCTGTCGCTCGCGGCGGGCGGCGTGCTGACCTGCGCACCGCTGTTCTGGTCGCTGCCGACCGCGTTCCTCGCGGGCTCCGCGGCCGCGGCCGGGATCGCGATCATCAACTCGGTCGGCAACCTCGCGGGTTTCGCGAGCCCGTACGTGATCGGCTACCTGAAGGACGCCACCCATAGCACGGCGTCCGGCATGTACGTGCTCGCCGCGATGCTCGTGATCGGCGCGATCGCCGTGTGGCTCACGCCCGCGAAACTCGTGAACCGCTGATCTGCCGGATCGGCCGCCATTCGACGCGGGGCGCCGTGCGCCCCGCCCCATTCATTCACAGGACCCGCTGCCATGCCACGCTTCGCCGCCAACCTCTCGATGATGTACACCGAGCACGCGTTCCTCGAACGCTTCGCCGCTGCCGCCTACGACGGCTTCAAGGCCGTCGAGTACCTGTTCCCGTACGACTTCGCCGCCGAAGACATCCGCGCGCGCCTCGACACGCACAACCTCGAACAGGCGCTGTTCAACGCGCCGCCCGGCGACTGGGCCGCGGGCGAACGCGGCACCGCGTCGCTGCCGGGCCGCGAGGACGAGTTCCGGCGCGGTATCGACCACGCGCTCGACTATGCGCGCGTGCTCGGCAACAAGAAGCTGCACGTGATGGCCGGCATGGTGCCGCCGGGCGCCGACCGTGCACGCCATCACGACACCTACCTGGCGAACCTGCGGCATGCGACGCAGGCCGCCGCCGCCCAGGGCATCACGATCCTGATCGAGCCGATCAACCAGCGCGACATGCCCGGCTATTTCCTGAGCCGCCAGGACGACGCGCAGGCGATCTGCACGGAAGTCGGCGCGCCGAACCTGAAAGTGCAGTTCGACTGCTACCACTGCCAGATCGTCGAAGGCGATCTCGCGATGAAGCTCAAGCGTGATTTCGCGGGCATCGGCCATATCCAGATCGCGGGCGTGCCCGAACGCCACGAGCCGGATATCGGCGAACTCAACTACCCGTATCTGTTCGCGCTGATCGACGCGCTCGGCTACGACGGCTGGATCGGCTGCGAGTACCGCCCGAAGGCCGGCACGTCCGAAGGGCTCGGCTGGCTCAAGCCGTACCTGTAATCCCGCATTCCTTTGAGGGCATAGAACATGAAAGTACTGATCACCGGCGGCGCCGGCTTTCTCGGCCAGCGTCTCGCGCGCAAGCTGCTCGAGCGCGGCGAACTCACCGGCCCCGACGGCCGCGGCGAGAAGATCGACGAGCTGGTGCTGCTCGACGTCGTCGCAGGCAGCGATTTCGGCGACGCGCGCGTGAAGTCGATCGTCGGCGACATCGCCGACCGCGCGGTGCTCGAGAGCGCGATCGACACGCAGACGGGCACGATCTTCCACCTCGCGGCGATCGTCAGCGGGCAAGCCGAAGCCGATTTCGATCTCGGCATGCGGATCAACCTCGACGCGTCGCGCACGCTGCTCGAGGTGTGCCGTGCGCGTGGCCATCGGCCGCGCGTCGTGTTCACGAGCTCCGTTGCGGTCTATGGCGGCACGCTGCCCGACGTCGTGCAGGACGACACCGCGCTGAACCCGCAATCGTCGTACGGCGCCGAGAAGGCGATCGCCGAGCTGCTGCTGTGCGACTACGCGCGGCGCGGCTTCGTCGACGGCCGCGTGCTGCGGTTGCCGACGATCAGCGTGCGGCCGGGCCGTCCGAACGCGGCCGCGTCGTCGTTCGCAAGCGGCATCATTCGCGAGCCGCTGAACGGCGAGGAAAGCGTGTGCCCGGTGCCGGGTTCGACGCGGCTGTGGCTGCTGTCGCCGCGCGGCGCGATCGAAGCGCTCGTCGAGGGCTGCGAGATCGACGGCGCGAAGCTCGGCAACAAACGGGTAATCAACCTGCCTGGCCTGTCGGTATCGGTCGACGAAATGATCGCGGCGCTGCGCGAAGTCGCGGGCGACGAAGTCGTGAAGCTGATCCGCCATGTACCGGACGAGCGCGTCGAGAAGATCGTCGGCAGCTGGCCTGGCCGTTGGGATACGTCGCGCGCGGAAGCGCTCGGGCTGAAGGGCGACACGTCGTTCGCGGACGTGATCCGCAGCCATCTGGCCGACGAACCGCGCTGATTCCCGCACCGCCCGCCGCGCGGGCACGGGTTCCCCGGTCGCGTCAATGCGGCCGGGCGGATTCCCCGATCGGCAACGACGCGCGTTTCGTTCCGCCCGTCCGGTTCGCCGTCCCGGCCGCCCACTGCCACGCGAGCAGGCCCGGCAGATAGAACAGCAGGTCGCGCACGCGGCGGGCGCCGGCCAGTGCGAGACAGGTCGGCGGGTCGAACCCGAGCAGCCCGCCGATCAGCACGAACCCGCCCTCCTGCACACCGAGGCCACCCGGCATCAAAAACGCGATGCTGCTCACGAGCTGGATCAGCGCCTCGATCGCGAGCGCCTGCGCGAAGGTCGGCTCCGCGCCGAGAAAATACAGCGCCAGCCAGATTTCCAGCGCGTAGCCGACGAACTGCAGCGTCTGCCAGATCAGGAGATAACGCACGACGATGCCGGTCTTTCTCCAGATCATCCGGATCGACTGATCGGTACGCGCCGATTCGCCGACCAGCGCCACCACCTTGCCGCTCGTGATGCGGTTGAGCACGCGCATCGCGCGTTCGAACGGCCGCGCATGCTGCACCAGCGCGAACAGCAGCAGCACCGGCACCAGCGCGGCCATGCCGATCGCGAGGTTGCCGGCCACCCGCGCGGCATCGGACGACACGTGCTCGAGCACGTAGCCGATCGCGACCAGCGCGAACACGAGCTGGCTGATCAGCGTCAGCTGCATGTCGGCGACGAGGCTGGCCACGACGGTCGCCGGCCGCACGCCCGCCTGACGCAGCAGGCCGAACGACACGATCTCGCCGCCGATCCGCGCGACCGGCAACAACCCGTTGATCGATTCGCGGATCCACACGAGCTTCAGCATCGTCGCGAACGACGGGCGGCGCGGGCCGCGGATCAGCATCCGCCAGTCCCACGCATTCGCAAGCATCGGCAGGATGTGCGCCAGCGCCGCGAGCAACAGCCCCGCCCCGGCGATCTGCAGGCGATGCAGGATTTCCATCGGATGTTCGTGCCAGATCAGCCACACGGCGAGCGCGAGCCCGCCCAACGCCGCCACCTGCCCCACATGGCGCAGCCGCGCGTCGCCCCGCGCGGCATTTCGTTCCGCGGTATCGGCGCCGGGGTTCGTCGGTGTCGTCATGATTCGCTCGCCGGCGACAGCAGGCCTTCCCGGTCGACGCGAAAGCGCGTGCCGCGCCACACGACATGCGACGAGAAGAAGCTCGACACGAACACGAAGAATTGCAGAAGATCGACGAACGGCAGCCAGATCGCGCCGCGCAGGCCCGCGCCGGTCGCCCGGCTCGTCTTCAGCATCAGCAGCACCCGCGCGGCGAGCGCCGCGGCCGCCAGCCCGCACGCGGCCGCCGTGCCGCCGGAGAACAGCAGCGCCAGCAGCGCGAGCGGCAGCGGGTGCATCAGCACCGAGCCCGCATGACCGAGCCGGTCCGCCGCGCGGATCGTGCAGCTCCAGCGCAATTCGTGTGCGTACAGCTTCGCGAACGTCTCCTCGACGCACGCATGCCCGACGACGAACGGCGGAATGACGACCTGCGCGCCCACCTGCCGCACCGCTTCGCCCAGCGCGTGATCCTCGGCCAGGTGATGCGCGAAACGCGTGAGTCCGCCGATGCGTTCGAGCGTCGCGCGCGTGATCGCAATCGTCTGGCCAAAGCATGGCCGTGCGCGCCCGATGAAGAGCCCGGTGATCACGCCCGGCAGGAAATGGTAGTTCGTCATCGCGACGGCGACACCGGGCCAGAAGCCCGGCGATGCAATGCCGCGATACACGCTCGTCACGATGCCGACATCGGGCTGCTGTAGCGCGCCGACGACCGCGCGCAAATAATCGTGCTCGACCAGCACGTCGCTGTCGGCGAGACAGAGCACCGAATACTCCGCGTGTTCGAGCATGTTCACGAGATTCGCGATCTTGCGGTTCGGCCCGTACAGCCGCGCGTCGGCGACGACCTTGATGTTCGCGTCAGGGTAACGCGCGCGCAGCGTCTCGACGGCGGCGAGCGCTTTGTCGTTCGCATCGTGCACGCCGAACAGGTGCTGGACCGGGCCCGGATAATTCTGCACGAAGAAGCTTTCGAGATGCTGTACGAGTTGCCACTCGTCGCCGTGCAGCGGCTTCGCGACGGTAACGCCCGGATAGTCGCGCGGCTGGGCCGCCGCCCGGGAAAAGAACCGGCCGACCAGCACGCTGGCCGTGATCGTGTATGCAATGCCCAGCAATACGCCCAGCCCGCAGACGATCGACATTGCCTCGGCCAGCGCGCGCAGCACATGCAGCAAAACCATGCTTCTCCCCAGTGGTGACCCGTACGACCACGACACCCGGGAGCAGCCGCGCGCTCGCCGTTCACCCGTGCGCGCCGCCGTATCGATTCCCGTGGAGCCGGATGTGAAGGACGACCAAGCGACGATACGCGCAATCAGATGACACTACTACCGTGCGGCGATCGATTCCTGTCACGCGCACGCAGCCGCATGCAACGGCGGCCTTGAATGCCGCGTCGGCAAGCTTTCGGGCCGAAAGGATCGCGGTGGCAACCGCGACGACGGCCCAGATGCGAAACGTCATCGTGGTGAAAAATGCTTCGGGTACGCGCCATGCAAGCAACGACACCAGCACGAAACACTGAATGAACATACCGGCCAGTGCGGCGATCTGCAAATAGGCGCGCCATCGCTCGATCATCGAAGATGCCATGGTGAAAGAGTCTCCCGTGCGGACGACCGGTATCGATCTGAAAGATTCGAAAGGTCGCGTGGATCAGGATCAGGAAAAGCTGAAATCCAGCGGAGAACGATTGTGGCGACGCCTGCTTAACGTTTCGTTAAGAAAGGGACCTTAGAATCCATCCAACCGACACCGTCCCCGTCGTACGCAGGAGTCTTCATGTCCACGCCCGCCCGTTATGACACCGTTGCGCGCTTGCTTCACTGGTTGATCGTCGCGCTGGTCATCGCGCAATATGCGATCGGCTGGACGATGCCGGACGTGCATCGCGATACGCAGCCCATCGGCCTGATCGCCGCGCACCTCCTCGTGGGAACCGCACTGCTCGCCGCGATGGCTTGCCGCGTGTTGTGGCGCGTGACGCATCGCCCGCCCGCGAGTGACCTGCCGCCCGCGATGCGTGCCCTGTCGGGCGCAACGCATTTGGCGCTCTACGCGCTGCTGATCGCGGTGCCGCTGCTCGGCTGGATCAACGCGTCGTCGCGCGCATGGGGCGTGACGCTGCTCGGGGTCGTGCCGTTGCCCGCGCTGTCGGCGGCCGGCTCCAGCTTCGGCCATGCGATGGGCGACGTGCACGGCATCCTCGCATGGGCGCTGTTCGCCGGTATCTGCCTGCACGTCGCTGCCGCGCTGGCGCACCGCTTCGTGCTGCGCGATCAGGTCACGCAGCGCATGATGCCCTGGTGATCGACACGTTGGCGGCACCGCATGCCATCGCGCGCATGAACCGGGTGGCCGCCGATACCGATACCTTCTTCGTTCCGGTTCATCGCACGCGGCCGATAAGATGATCGCGACGCCGCGCGAAGCGGCGCGCGATGACGGGCAGCACTGCCGGCGCTCTTCTGCCGCGTCGAGCGGCACGAAGGGCTGCCGTACTGCCGTGCCGCGAACACGACGGCCTGAAGTCACACAAGACCATATCGGCACCTAGTTGCTGGTCTGCGCCGGCGCAGCGGGGGCCGGTGCATGCGCTGCGGCAGCCGCCATCCTCGCCCGGTCTTGCTCGGCGAGCTTCGCTTCCGCCGCCTGGATGTCCGCCGGATACTCGCCGTCGTCCCCTTTCGCCGGGTCATACCCCGCTGCTTCCAGGCGGATCAATTCGTCGCGAACCTGTGCACGCGTCAGCGGCGCGGCCGATTGCGCGAAGGCCGACTGACCGACGATCGCACCGATCATCGTCAGTACTGCGATATATGTTTTCATCATGAACTCCTTCAATGTTCCGTATCGATCAACCTTGTTGAATGCCTTGAATGCCTGACCTGCGAACGCAGGCGGGCGCGTCAGCTTCCGAAATAGATCGTGCAGAAGCTCGCGGGGCCGACGCATGCGGCAGAACCCTGGCGCGGCGACATCGTCGCCGGCTTACCCGCCGCGGATGACGCGGCCGGATCGCTGCCGACCGCCGTGCTGGCCTGATGCTCCGGCATCTGTTCGGCCTGCCGCTGGAACAGCGGGCTCACGTCCGGATACGACGTATCGGTCACGAAGCGCAGCCCGTTGTTTTCGGCGTCGATCAGTTCCTGCCTGACCTGCGCGCGTGTCAGTTCCTGTGCCGACGCTTGCGTCGCGATACCCGCGAGAGAAATCGCCGCCACGGCGGCGGCCACCAGCCAATGCGTGTTCATGTTCCACTCCTTGAGAAGTCAACGAGACGACGTGCTACACCCGTATGACGACGGAGCGCGTGCGTTTATTCCCGCGCGTCGTGCAGCCCGGATCAAACCGCTTCTCGAGCACCGGGAGCGCCCGGGACGGACGTTCATGAAACTGTCATTGTTTCGTCAGCCGGCGTAACCTGACGTAACGCAGCGCCCGCCGCGCTTCGTGCAGACTGACGTCACTCCTTACGGATCGCCCATCGATCGATCATGTCCGTCGCCTACGACTATGTTGCCGGCCTGCTGCGCACGCTGTACGACCGCCATATCGACGGCGGCGCGGTGCTCGACACGGCCGTGTTTCCCGATGCAGAGCGTTTCGTCCGTGCGTGGACCGACATCCAGGCAGAGGCATTCGCCGTGGCGCGCGACATGCCGCGCATCCCGCGCTTTCACGAGATCATGCGCGAGCAGTACGACATCTCGGCCAACGACGCTCGCGACTGGCGGATGTTCATCATGCAGGCGTATGGCCAGCCGTTCCCGCGCAACCTGTCGCGCTGCCCGACCGTCGCGTCGATCGTCGCGGCGTCGCCGGACGTGCTGTCCGCATCGCTGTCGTTCCTCGCGCCCGGCAAGCACATTCCCCCGCATCGCGGGCCGTTTCGCGGCATCCTGCGCGGCTATCTCGTGCTGTCGATGCCGAAGCGCGCGGACGGTACACCGGCCGCCGTGCTGAAGGTCGACGGCCACGAATACCGGCTCGAGGAAGGACGTTTCCTGCTGTGGGACGACACGTTCATGCACGAGGTGTGGAACGACAGCGACGCCGTGCGGATCGTGCTGCTGCTCGATATCCGCCGGCGCGGGATGCCGCGCCTGCTCACGTGGCTGTCGAATGCGGTGATCGGCGTCGTGCGGCTCGGGATCAGGATGCGCGGGCGATCGATTCCGGTTTAGTACGTGTGCCCGCCGCGTCTTCCCGTCAAGCCATGCTCGGCGAATCGTCCTGTGCCAGCGCCGTCAGGATCGACGTCAGCGCGCGAATCCTGGGTTGCATCGCACGCGGCGACGGGTACACGAGAAAATAGCCGAGACCGTTGTCCACGACGTCACCAAAGGGTGCAACCAGCGTCCCGGCGGCAAGCCGGTCCCGGGCCATGCGCGGGTCACCGATCGCCACGCCGTGCCCCTGTTCGGCGGCGGTGAGCGCCAGCTCGAGCGTGTCCAGTACGAGCCCGGTTTCCGGGTCGACCTGCGTCGCGCCGACGGCAGCGAGCCAGCAGCGCCACTCTTCATGCCCGGGAGCAGGGTGAAGCAACGTGGCGTGCGCGAGGTCGGCGTTCGATTTCAATGAAGCGGCCAGCGTGCCGGTACACATCGGCGTCAGCCTTTCTGCAAACAGCGGAACCGACACCATGCCGGCCCAGTGCCCGGCCCCGCGTACAACGATCGCGTCGACGTCCGTTCCGGCGAAATCCGGCGTGTCGTCCGCCGACGTCTGGATCCGCAGCTCGGTCTGCGGCAGCGCGCGATTGAGCGCCGGGAGACGCGGCAGCAGCCAGCGGATCGCGAAGGTCGACGGCAACCGCAGCGTGAGAACCGGCGCGACGCCGGCATGGGCCTCCGCGTGGCGTGCCAGCTGCGTCAGCACGTCGACGGCCACCGTCAGCAACGCGCCGCCTTCCGCGGTCAGCGTCAGCCCCGACGCATGACGCACGAACAGCGCACACCCGTAATGCACTTCCAGTTGCTGCACCTAACGGCTCACTGCGCCCTGGGTTCTGCACAGATGATCGGCGGCCCGGCTGAAGCTGCCCAGTTCGGCAGCGGCGACGAAAGCCTGAAACGCCGTCAATGGCGGCAGCGCCCGCGTGAGTTCGGCCAGCGGGTATGCACGGGCCGCATGCCCGGGTTGCGGATTTTTCGATTGTTCGGACATCGGTGCGTCGCTATCGTGATTGCGCCGGATCCGCATCGCCTGTCGCGGCCCGGCTCGTCAACCATCAGCGGAGAAAGAGAATGGTCTCGTCGTCGAAGGCACTATACACGCGGCAGGTCGACACTTACCTGAAGGCGCTCGAGCGCGGCGACGTCGCCGCGATCTGCGCGCTGTTCACGCCGGATGCACGGATTTTTTCTCCGTTTCTCGGCTGGATGCAGCCGACACCGTTCTTCGAAAAGGTCGTTTCGGCATCCGGACAAAGCCGGATCACGGCGATCGACATCTGCGTCAGCGCGACCGGCGCACCACGGGCAACCGGTTACTTCGTGTACGACTGGGGGCTCAAGGACGGCTCGGCAGTGCAGTTCGAATGTGTCGACGTGTTCGAATTCGACGACAGCGGACGCGTCGAGCGCATGGTCATCGTCTACGACACGCATCCGGTCAGGGCGGCGGTGGGCGACAAGTACGCGTAGTACGACTGCACGATATCTGCCCGGCAAACCTCACCGATGGCTCCGTCGTTTCCGTGCGCGGGTGTCAGGATGCATGACACCGCGCGGTCTCCAGCGCATAGACTCCGCGTTTCGCTGCGCATCGGAATGGCGAGGCGATCGCTCGCACGTTCGTCAGTTCCCAGCACACGTATCCGGCACACCATTGCTTGTCTTGCAAGCGCGCTTCGTCGGGCGTCCAGTCATGCACGCCCACGACGTCGACCCGCGCGAGCGCAATGCCATCCGGATCTTCCTGCCCGTCCTGGCGCAGATAGATCGTGTTCTGCACCAGCACGAGGTCGGTCAACGGAATCGTCGGCGGCGCCCAGGACCGGATTTCGACCTGCTTGCGTCCCGCGAGAATGTCGTCGACGGCAGGCGCGACGATCGATAGGGCCAGTCGTGACATGACGGATATTTCCTGCAGTCAATTGGAGCGTGTTTCGTCACCGTCAGGCGACCTACCGGTCAGGACAGGCATGCAGCCACGGTCGCGGCATGATTGTTGCCGATTCGCCGAATCCTGTCGAATGGGCGCGGCGATCGTGTTGTCCGCGCCTCTATCTTTCGACCCCGCCCTGAAACGCCGGACGGATCGCCTAAACTACAGACCGTCCCCTCCGCGCGGCTCCTGCCAGCCACCGCCATGGCGCACCTCTTCTTCGCCGCCTCGATCCAGCGGCATATCCAAACGCCCGAGCGCGAAATCGACGCTCACACGCTCGGCGAAGCATTCGACACCGTTTTCGGCGAGCAGCCGCGGCTGCGCGGCTACATCCTCGACGACCAGGGCGCGCTGCGAAAACACCTGTCGGTATTCATCGACGGCCAGCCGATACGCGACCGGCAACGCCTGTCCGATGTGCTCGGCGACGCCAGCCGGGTCTATGTCGTACAGGCGCTGACGGGCGGATAAGGGGACACATGCATCAGCCCCGATCCGGTGCCGGAACGCGAGGTCGGGCCATCAGGAGACATCCCACATGAACGATCGACTGCTCGTCGCCACCCGCAAGGGCCTGTTCGTCCTGCAGCCCGACCGCTGCGGCAGCTGGACGCTCGGTGAGCCGCACTTCGCCGGCGAGCCCGTCAGCATGGCGCTCGCCGACCCGCGCGACGGCACGCTGTATGCGGCGCTGAACCTCGGTCATTTCGGCGTCAAGCTGCACCGCAGGCGCGCCGGCGCCGCCGACTGGGAAGAATGCGCGGTGCCCGTCTATCCGCCGCAACCCGCCGACGCCCCGCCCGCCGATGCCCGCGTGAATGCCGGCACCGCCGACGCGGACGACGCGCCTCCCGGCCCGCCGCCCCCACCGTGGACACTCCAGCAGATCTGGTCGCTCGAAGCCGGCGGCGCCGACGAGCCGGGCGTGCTGTGGGCCGGCACGATTCCCGGCGGGCTGTTCCGCTCGGACGACGGCGGCAGTGCGTGGGTGCTCAACCGGGCATTGTGGGATCGCCCGGAACGCGCCGAATGGGGCGGCGGCGGATACGATGCGCCGGGCATCCATTCGGTGATGGTCGACCCGCGCGACAGCCGGCACGTGACGATCGGCATCTCGTGCGGCGGCGTCTGGCAGACGGCCGACGGCGGCGCGACGTGGCGAGTGACCGCCGACGGCATGGAAGCCGACTACATGCCGCCCGAGCGGCGCGGTGACCCGAACATGCAGGACCCGCACCGCGTCGTGCAGTGCGCGGCCGACCCGGACGTGCTGTGGACGCAGCATCACTGCGCGATCTTCCGCTCGACCGACGGCGCCGAACACTGGCGTCGGATCGAGGCGCAGCCTTCGAGCTTCGGTTTCGCGGTGGCCGTGCATCCGCGTGAGCCGGATACCGCGTGGTTCGTGCCGGCCGTGAAAGACGCATGCCGGATTCCGGTGAACGGCCGGTTCGTGGTCACGCGCACGCGCGACGGCGGGCGCAGTTTCGAGCAATTCACGAACGGGTTGCCGCCTGCGCCGGCCTACGACCTCGTGTATCGGCACGGCCTCGCGGTGGACGATTCGGGCACGCGCCTCGCGATGGCGTCGACGACCGGCGCGTTATGGACGTCCGACGACGGTGGGGAAAACTGGCGGCTGGTGTCGGCGCATTTGCCGCCGGTTTACTGTGTGCGGTTCGGGTGATGGTGTGCAAGCGGGCCGGTTCGCGCACCGCGCGCACGGCCCGCTTTACCGCTCAACGCCCGTCCCCATCCGCGCCACCGCCTCCCGCGTCTGCGCAATCTCCGCCTCGAGCCAGTCGAGAAACGACCTGACCTGCGGCTCCCGCTCCCGCCCCGGCCGGCACAGCGCGACGAAGTGCGCGCCGTCAATCCGCACCGCCGGCTCGATCGGTATCAACACCCCCTGGGCGACATGCTCGGCGGCCAGCACGGAGCTGAGGAGCGCGATGCCCTGCCCGTGCAGCACCGCCTGCAACGCGTAATGTTCGTCGTCGTAGTGGCGAAATACCGCGCGCTCGAGCCACGCGTCGCGACCGGCCGCGCGGCACCACGACGCCCAGTCGACCGACACGGGCAGCGGCGTATCCCAAACGGTCTCGATCAGGTCCAGCGGCTCGTTCGCGCGATGCGCGTCGAACCCGGCAGCCGCATACGCGCCGAAATACTCGTCGATCAGCGCAATCTCGTGCAGCGCCGGAAATGTGCGCGACGTCGCGCGAATCGCAAGATCGATCCGCGCATCGCGTTCGAGATCGGCAAGCGTGTTACCGGTCTCGACCTTGATGTGCAGGTGCGGATCGATGCGACGAAACCGGCCGAGGCGCGGAATCAGCCACATCGCGGCGAACGCGGGCGTGGTGGTCAGCACGAGGGTGCGCTCGCCGGTCGACTCAGGCCGCACCGCATCGAGCCCGCGGCTCAATGTGAGCAGCGCATCGTGACTCGCGCGAAACAGGCGCTCGCCCTCCTCCGTGAGCCGCACACCGCTCGCACCGCGCTCGAACAGCAGCACACCGAGCCGGCTTTCGAGCGACTTGATCTGGTGCGACACGGCGGCCGGCGTCACGGACAGTTCATCCGCGGCGGCCTTGAATGCGCCGAGCCGCGCCGACGACTCGAATACACGCAATGCGGTCAGGGGAATTTTCGAGAACACGGGGCCTCGCGGGCCGGATGCGGCCGGGTTGAATTCAATTGAATCGGGGTGAGATTAGGTGAATTGAAGCGTGCGTGCAACGCGGATAGCCTTGCGGGACGTCGCGGCACGGTGTCGCGGCGCGTGACGACGAACCGGAGCAACAACGTGCAAGGCCTACCGCGCAGGATCACGCAGGCGGTGCTCTACGAAGCGATCGCAATTTCCTGCATCTCGCCCGTGATCGCGGCGATCTTCAGGCAGGACCTCGTCTATTCGGGCGCGCTATCGGCGACGATGTCGGCGATCGCGATGCTGTGGAACATGATCTTCAACGCACTGTTCGAGCGCTGGGAAGCGTCGCGTCGGCAGCCGTCACGCACGCTCGGGCGGCGGATCCTGCACGCGACCGGATTCGAAGGCGGGCTGATTTTCATCCTGGTGCCCGTCGTATCGTGGTGGCTCGACATCTCGTGGCTCGACGCGTTCGTCGTCGACATCGGGCTGTTTGCGTTCTTCTTCTGCTACGCGTTCGTGTTCCAATGGGCGTTCGATCGGGTGTTCGACGTGCCGGCGGCGACGAAGGGGTCGTGAGCCGAACGCTCACACGCCCGTGGCAATTTTCGGCAATTGCCAGCCGAAGCGCACCGCCGCCATCCGCAGAGCAAAGCACGCGACGCCGCCCAGCACGGCCGCGGCGATCGGCGGACAACCGAGCCGCCTGCACGACACAACGCACACCGCGCCGAGCAGCGCCGCGCTCGCATAAATATCCGTGACCAGGACGACCGGCACCCGCGCGAGCAGGACATCGCGCACGATGCCGCCGCCGCAACCGGTCACGGCGCCCATCAGCGTCGCAATGAACGGATGAACCCGGAATTCGAGCGCCTTCACCGCGCCCGCAACCGCGAACAACGCCAGGCCGGCCGCATCGAGCGCCGTGAGCAGCGACGGAGAAAACGCGGCGACCCGCTCATGAAACACGAACGCGACCAGCCCTGAAGCGAACGCGAGCGCCGGATAGCGCCAGTCGCTCACGGCACTCGGCGGCCGTGCGCCGATCAGCAGATCGCGGATCACGCCGCCGCCGAGCGCGACGACGAGCGACAACACCACGACCCCGAACAGGTCGAGTCCGGCACCGATCGCCGCATTGGCGCCTTCGATCGCGAACACCATCGTGCCCGCGAGATCGGCGGCGAGCACCACTTGCTCGATGCGCTTCATGCGAAAGAACCGCCGGGGTGTTGCATCATCCGGTTGCCGCCTGCGGCGACACGAGTGGACGCGCGGCTCAGCCACCTGCTGTCTTCCTGCCGCCATCCGGATACATCGCGCGTGCTGCGGATCATGACCGCCTCCTCGATCGGGATCGAGCAGTCTAGCGTATCGTCCGCTCGCCGTCGGGCCATGCGTGCAGCCGAATGCAAAAAGCCGGCGGAAGCAGGATGTACGTCCTGCTTCCGCCGGCTCAAAGGCACGTCAGGCTTCCGGTCAGGACCGTGAAGCCCGGTGCACGTCGCTCAATGCACGCCGAGATAAGCCTTCACCGCCGGCAGGCCCGGCTTGCCGTCGAGCGTCGTCACGCCGGCAAGCCACTTGTCGAGTGCCTGCGGGTTCGCCTTCAGCCACTCGGCCGCCGCCTTGTTCGGATCTTCCTTGTTCATGATCGGCATCATCACGTGGTTCTCGATCGTCGTCGTGAACTGAAGGTTCGACACGAACTTCGCGACGTTCGGGCAGCGCTGCGAGTAGTCGGGCGGCGTCGCCGTCAGCACCTTCGCTTCGCCGTAGTTCGGGCCGAACACGTCGTCACCACCGGTCAGGTAGTCGATCTTCATCTGCACGTTCATCGGATGCGGTTCCCACCCAAGGAACACGATCCACTGCTTGTCGCGGATCGCGCGATTCACCTCGACCAGCATCCCGGCCTCGCTCGACTCGACCATCTTGAACTTCCCGAGGCCGAACTGGTTGCCGTCGATCATCTTCTTGATCAGCAGGTTGCCGTCGTTGCCCGGTTCGATCCCGTAGATCTTGCCGTTGAGCTTGTCCGCGTACTTCTGGATGTCCGCGAACGACTTCAGGCCGCCCTGGTACACGTAATCGGGCACCGCGAGCGTGTATTTCGCGCCGGTCAGGTTCGGCGTCGAGAGCACCTTGATCGTGCCGGCCTTCGTGAACGGCTGGATGATCGGGTCCATCGTCGGCGACCAGTAGCCGAGGAACACGTCGATCTGCTTGCTCTTGATACCGGCGAACGTGATCGGTACCGATGCGATCGTCTTCGTCGGGCTGTAGCCGAGCCCCTGCAGCATCGTCGATGCGAGGCCCGTGGTCGCCGCGATGTCGGACCAGCCGACATCCGCGAAGCGCACGTTCTTGCACACGGGCGGATCGGCCGCATACACGGCCGACATCGGCGCGGTTATCCCGACCCCGCACACCGCTGCGATCAATAGGCGCTTCATCTTGCTTCTCCTCAAAGTGATGTCGTTTGCTTGAATGCGGGATCGTTTTATTGAAGCCGCGCGCCGCGATCCCGGCGGCGTCGCGGACCATAGGGTCGGTCAGCGCCCCGGCAACCGGCGCTCGTAGCTCGGCGCATGGCCGAACTGCGCACGGTAGGCCTTGCTGAAATGGCACGGCGAATGAAAACCGCAGACCGTCGTCACGCTCGCGATCGATGCGTCGGTCGTGCGCAGCAGGTCGCGCGCGCGCTTCAGGCGCAGCGTCAGGTAATAGTGGGTCGGCGACACGTTCAGGTACACCTTGAACATGCGCTGAAGATGCCGTTGCGACAGCCGCACGAGCCGCGCGAGTTCCTCGAGCGACAGCGGTTCCTCGATGTTCGCCTCCATCAGCCGCACGACCTCGATCAGCTCCGCACGCGAGAAGCCGACGCGCGCGTCGACCGGAATCGGCTGCGTATCGGTCGAACTGCGGATGCGCTCCAGGATGAACTGCTCGGAAACCTGCGCGGCCAGCTGCTGGCCGAACCGCATGCCGACGAGGTTCAGCATCAGGTCGAGCGGCGCGGTGCCGCCAGTGCAGGTCAGCCGGTCGCGGTCGACGACGAACAGCTCGTCGGCGAAACCGACCTGCGGAAACTCAGAATGCAGCGCGGACAGGTTCTCCCAGTGCACGGTGCAGCGATAGCCGTCGAGCAGCCCGCTCGACATCAGCGCATACGCGCCCGTGCAGATGCCGCCGAGCGGCAGCCCGCGCTCGGACAACGCCGCGAGCGTATCGCGCGCGCCCTCGTCGACCACGTCGCGGATACGGATGCCGCCGCACACGATCATCACGTCGGGCAGGTTCGTGTAGTCGAGCGCCTGCGTGGGCCGTACCGCGATGCCGTTGCTGGCGTGCACCGGACTCCCGTCGAGCGAGTAGATCGACCACTGGTAGTGATCCGCACGCCCGACGTAGTTCGCCATCCGAAGCACTTCGACGGCGCTCGAAAACGCGATCATCGAGAAGTTCGGCAGCGTCAGGAAGCCGAAATGGGCGAGGGACGAAACCGGTGAAACGCAGGCGGCGGGCGCGACAGCGACGGCGGACGTCACATCGGTCTCCTAGGGTCTGTTTCCAGATGGAACGCGCATGCGTTGCCACGAGAACGGCCGCTCGCGAGGCGTGTGACGCCGCGAATACTGACGTATTCGCAAGGAGCGCAACGCGGCGAGCGGCCGTTCTCGTGGCAACCCCAAATTAAAAAGTTCATGTCACGGGAATGCCCGAAATCGCCCGCATGGCGGCGTCGCTCGTCGCTTGTTTGGCTCGGCCAAACGGCGCTCCTCACTTCTTGCCCTGCGAGCGATTTCGGGCATTCGCATGTGCGTTCCATCTGGAAACAGACCCTCGAGGAGGTTGCAGGGGGCCAGCCCCGCGGCCGAAGCCGCGGAAGCCATTATTTGTATTCGTGGTGAGCGGCCGGGTTGCGCCAGCCGCCGGAGGTCAGGCCTGTGCGGGTGCTGCCTTCACGCGAAACAGCTGCTTGAGGCCCGAGAACAGCGGCGCTTTCACGGTGCCCGGCGCACGGCCGAAGCTTTCGGTGATGCGGTCGAGAATGATCGCGAGCAGCACGACCGACAGACCGCTTTCGAAACCGAGCCCGATGTCGAGGCGCTGGATACTGGCGAGCACGTCGTTGCCGAGGCCACCCGCGCCGACCATCGACGCGATGATCACCATCGACAGCGCCATCATGATCGTCTGGTTCACGCCCTGCATGATCGACGGCAGCGCATTCGGGAACTGCACCTTGTACAGCAACTGCCACGGCGTGCAGCCGAAGGCCTGGCCGGCTTCGACGATCTCGCGGTTCACGTGGCGGATACCGAGGCTCGTCAGGCGCACCGCCGGCGGCATCGCGAAGATCACCGTCGACAGGATCCCCGGCACGCGGCCGAGACCGAACAGCATCGCGGCCGGAATCAGGTAAACGAACGCGGGCATCGTCTGCATCAGGTCGAGAATCGGGCGCACGGTTGCGGCGACCCACTTGCTCTTCGCGGCCCAGATGCCGAGCGGGATCCCGAGCACGAGGCTGATGATCGTCGACGACAGCGTGAGGCCGAGCGTGATGACGGTCTGATCCCAGAAGCCCGTCGCGAAGATCAGCAGCAGCGACGCGGTGGTGAACAGCGCAAAGCGCCAGCCCACCCGCCACAGCCCGACGCCGATGAAGATCGCCATCATCATCCACATCGGGATCGCCTGCAGACTGTGCTCGACGAATGCCGCGAGCCCCTCGATCGCCTGACCGATCGCATCGAACGTCTTGGCGTCGTGGTCGAGCAGGTAATGAACGGACTGGTCAACCCAGGTACCGAGCGGAATCATTTCAGACATGGGAGCCTCGCGAACGCGTGATGGCCTTCAGGATGAGCGCACGATCGACCGAGCCGCAGTAGCAGCCGTCGTCGTCGACGACCGGCAGCGCATTCGGGCTCGCGACCACACGCGCGACGACATGTTCGAGCGACGCATCGCGCCGGATGCTTTCGATCGGCCGCACGGACGGCGTGGCCTGGCCGAGCGCATCGCGCGTGACGAAGCCGCGGATCTTGCGTTCGGCGTCGAGCACGAACGCGTATTCGGCGCTGCCGTTCAGCGTCGCCGCGACGTTCGCGGCATCGCACTTCGACACGATCGGCACGGCGCCCGTCTGCATCAGGTCGCCGGCCGTCAGGTAGCGGCTGGTGTCGATACCGTCGAAGAACGCGCGCACGTAATCGTCGGCCGGGTTCGCGATGATGTCCTGCGGCGTACCGACCTGCACGAGCCGACCACCTTCCATGATCGCGATGCGGTTGCCGATGCGCAGCGCTTCCTCCAGATCGTGCGACACGAACATGATCGTGCGGCGCTGTTCCTTCTGCAGTTGCAGCAGCACATCCTGCATTTCCCGGCGCTTGAGCGGATCGAGCGCGGAGAACGCCTCGTCCATGATCATCAGCGACGGGTTCACGGCCAGCGCGCGGGCGAGGCCGACGCGCTGCTGCATCCCGCCCGACAGCTCGGACGGCAGCTTGTGCGCGAACGGCGCGAGGCCGACCTGCTCGAGCACTTCCATCGCGCGGCGCTCGCGTTCCTTCTTGCCGACGCCCGCGACTTCCAGGCCGAATGCGGCATTCGACACCACGGAACGATGCGGCATCAGCGCGAACGACTGGAACACCATGCTCATGTCCTTGCGGCGCAGCGCGGTCAGCGCCGAGCGGCGCGCCGACGCGACGTCGAGCCCGTCGATCATCACCTTGCCGGCGCTGGGATCGACCAGCCGGTTCACGAGGCGGATCAGCGTGGACTTGCCGGAGCCCGACAGGCCCATCAGCACAAAAATTTCGCCTTCCTGCACATCGAAGGAGACGTTGTGCACGCCGACGACCTGACCGGTGCGCTTGAGCACATCGTCCTTCGTCGCGCCGGCGGCGAGCATGTCGAGCGCCTGCTGCGGGTTGCTTCCAAACACCTTGCACAGACCTTCGACCACGACCTTGGGGGCATCCATCGAAACCTTCTCCTCGTGTAGCGGGGACTCTCGCTTGTCATAGCGTGCCTACATAGTTGCCAGAAAAAACCCCGACCTGCCGACGAATTACGACAAACGCTTGCGCAAATACGACACGGCCTCCAGCCCCGCCCGGCGGGCCGCGGCACGCGGCGCCACCCGATTGCGGCGGCGCAATACGCGGACGGCCAGCAACGGCGGGCATCGCGCGTCGGACTTGTGCGCAGCAGCGCAGCGCATATCGCGTCGCGTTTTGCGCCAAACCGCATCGGGCGCACGTCGCTTTACGACAATTTCACGTCCGAT
This sequence comes from Burkholderia lata, assembly GCF_902499335.1. GTDB lineage: Bacteria > Pseudomonadota > Gammaproteobacteria > Burkholderiales > Burkholderiaceae > Burkholderia > Burkholderia lata_B. Next base: position 607,441 of record NZ_CABVQK010000004.1, read on the forward strand.
CACGCGTCGATCTATTCAGACGAAAGCACGCACGGCATTCACCAATAAAAAGCATGACCGTGCAAAAAGCCGCGCGGCGACACCGGAAGGTGCACGCCGCGATACCGCGCCAACCCGGAAAATCCGCGACGGCCGCTGTGATACATTCCCCGCAAACACGCTGGTCGCGACGTTGCCGCGGGGCTTTCTCACGAAGGTCGCCCGCTCGACGCGCACATGCCGGTTCGCCTGCCGGCCGTGCTGAAACCGCCTCGTTCCGGTACCAACCGCGGTCGATGGACGATAACGATACAGAGAGGGAGCAAGGCGTTGAACTGGGCATTCGCCGTAATCGGCTTCATCGTGGGCGGCATCGCCGCATTGGCCGGGGATTTCTCGGCCGCGAACGGGTCGCTGCTCGGCGCCGCCGTCGGGTTCTGCATCGGCCACGCGCTGCAGCAACACAAGCGCAAGGGGAAGCAGGCCGCACCGGACACGTTTGCGATACCCGCGCCGGCTCCGCTTGCCGATCGCGTCGCACGTCTCGAAGCGACCGTCGAAACGCTGACGCGTGAAGTCGCTTCGCTGCGCGGCCAGCTGGCCGGCGCGAAGGCCGGCTCGGCCACGACCGACGCGACGGTGTTCACACCCGCCGCCACCGCATCCGCATCAGCCACGACATCCGCCCCCGTCCCGCCTTCGGCCACCCTGCCGCCGCGCCCGCCGGCCCAGCCGGCAGTCGCACGCGCGGACGCACCGGCTTCCGCATCGGCACCGGCCCCCGCACCGGTTCGAGCCGCCGCGCCGGTACCTGCGCCGGCCGCAGCGACCCGCGCAAGCGAAACGCCTGCCGCCCCGTCGGTTCCCCCCGCACCGCCCAAACCGCGCGAACCCGACCTCGTCGAGCGCGCCTTCCGCGCCGCGCGCGACTGGCTGCTGGGCGGCAACACGGTCGTGCGCGTCGGGATCATCGTGCTGTTCTTCGGCGTCGCATTCCTGCTCAAGTACGCGGCCGACAACAACATGCTGCCGATCGAATTCCGCCTCGCAGGCACCGCGCTCGCCGCGGCCGCGCTGCTCGCGATCGGCTGGCGCGTGCGTGCGCGCCGCGCGGCATACGGGCTCGTGCTGCAGGGCGGCGGCGTCGGCATCCTGTACCTGACGATCTTCGCCGCGACCAAGCTTTACGCGCTGCTGCCCGTCGGCGCCGCGTTCCCGCTGATGGTTGCGGTGTGCGCGCTGAGCACGTTCCTCGCGGTGCGGCAGAACGCGCTGCCGCTCGCGTTCATGGGCAGCGCGGGCGGCTTTCTCGCGCCGGTGCTGCTGTCGACCGGCCAGGGCAACCATGTCGCGCTGTTCAGCTACTACGCACTGCTGAACGCGGGCATCTTCGCGATCGCCTGGTTCAAGGCATGGCGTCCGCTGAACCTGCTCGGCTTCGTGTTCACGTTCACGATCGGCTCGGCGTGGGGCGTGACGGCCTACCGACCCGCGCTGTTCGCGAGCACCGAGCCGTTCCTGATCCTGTTCTTCCTGATGTATGTCGGCATCGCACTGCTGTATGCGGTGAAACGCGAACTCGCGCTGCGGCACTACGTGGACGGCACGCTCGTGTTCGGCACGCCGATCGTCGCGACCGCGCTGCAGGCGTCGCTCGTGAAAGACATGCCGTTCGGGCTCGCGTGGAGCGCCGTCGCGCTGTCGGCGTTCTACGTCGTGGTCACTGCGTGGCTCGCGCAGCGCCGCGACCGACTCGCACTGCTGTTCGAATCCACGCTCGCGCTCGCGGTGATCTTCGCGACGCTGGCCGTGCCGCTCGCGTTCTCGGGCCCGACGACCAGCGCCGCGTGGGCGATCGAAGGCGCGGCCGTCGTCTGGCTCGGCGTGCGCGAGAAGCGCATGCTGCGGTTCTGCTTCGGGCTGCTGATGCAGGTCGCCGCGGCCGGCGCGTTCTTCACGAGCCTGCTCGGGCCGGCCGACGCCACCGCGCTGCCGGTGCTCAACAGCCAGTACATCGCGATGCTGCTGATCGCGCTTGCCGGCCTGTTCACCGGCTGGTGGCTGCACGGGCGCGGCGAAGCGCGCGCGTGGCATGCGTGGATGCCCGAGATCGGTGCCGCCGCCGCCGCGTGGGGGCTGCTGTGGTGGGTCAGCGGTGGGCTGCACGAGATCCTCGTCTACGCGAGCCGTCACGTCGACCTGCATGCCGACCGCTTCGTCGTCGATACGACCGCGCTGTTCGCGGCCGGCACCGCGTGGCTCGCGCATGTCGCGCGCCGCCGGCTTGCGTGGCCGCTCGCCGAATGGCCCGCGCTCGCGCTGACGCCGGTGCTGGCGCTGCTCGCGCTGCGTGCATTCGATGCGCACGAAGCACCGCTGTCGGGGATGGGCGCGTTCGCGTGGCCCGTCGCCGTTGGCGCAGGCCTTGCGCTGCTGTGGCGCCAGTCGCGCGGCACGGCAAGCGCCGATTCCGCGAACGGCGCGGCGCCCGGCCTCGCGCAATCCATCGCCGCAGGCATCATCGCGCCGCTGCACACGCTGATGTTCTGGACCGTGTGCGGGCTGCTGGCGCTCGAAGGCTTCTGGCGCCTGCGCGCGTACGTGCCCGAAGGCGCATGGAGCTGGAGCGCGTGGGCCTACGGCTTCGGGGCGCTGCTCCTGCTGGTGTCGGGCCCCGGCTCGCGCCTGCGCTGGCCCATCGCGGCGTTTCCGCGGGCGTACCAGGTGTGGGGTGCGGCACCGCTCGCCGCGCTACTGTGGCTGTGGAGCATCGCCAGCGTGAGCAGCGACGGCAACGCGGCGCCGCTCTTCTGGCTGCCGCTGCTCAACCCGCTCGACGTCGCGCAGTTCCTGGTATTCGTCGCGTTCGCCGTGTGGCTGCGCCGACTGCGAACGCTCGGCATCGCGTGGCATCCGCGCGTCGTCGACTACGTGGCCATCGCGACCGTGTTCCTGTGGTTCAACGCGCTGATGCTGCGCACGCTGCATCAACGCTTCCACATGGCCTACGACATCGACACCGTGCTGTCGTCGTTCGGGATCCAGCAGGTGTTCATGGTCGGCTGGAGCCTGTTCGCGTTCGCCGGGATGTGGCTGACGCGCCGCGACGGCATCGCCCGCGTGTGCGCGTTCGCGTCGCTGCCGCTCATCGTCGTGATGTGGGCGTGGACCTTCTACGCGAACTTCACGCAGGACGGCGGAAGCTGGGCGCGCCTGCCGCTCCTCAACCCGCTCGACCTCGTGCTCGTGGTCGTCTATGCGCTCGCCGCGTCGTGGTTCGTGCGCGCGCGCAAGCTCGGCTGGTCGTTCGGCAACTATCGCGTCGAGCTGCTGAGCGCGGCCGGTGCAACCGCGTTCCTGTGGGCGAACGCGATCCTGTTGCGCACGCTGCATCACTGGGCCGGCGTGCCGTACGAACTCGGCGCGATGGCGGAATCGACGCTCGTGCAGGCGTCGGTGTCCGTGTACTGGACGCTCTGCGCGCTCGCGATCACGATCTGGGCCACGCGCCGCGGGCTGAGGCCGCTGTGGTTCGTCGGCGCAGCGCTGCTCGCGCTCACGGTCGTCAAGCTGTTCCTGTTCGATCTGTCGCACGTGACCGGGATCGAGCGCATCGTGTCGTTCATCGGCATCGGCGTGCTGCTGCTGTTGATCGGCTATTTCTCGCCGCTGCCGCCGAAGGCCGCCGCGCAGCAGGACGACAACACATGAAGCGATTCGCCGCCCTGCTCGGGCTGAGCCTGCTCGCGTCGTTCGCGGCGGCCGACGGGCACGTCGCGCAACACTTCTCGCTCGACCTGGACGGCGCCGCCGCGTACTACCAGCTCACCGTGCCGCAGCCCGTCTATGCGGCGAGCCGGCGCGACGATCTTGGCGACGTGCGCATCTTCAACGGTGCGGGCGAGCCGGTGCCGTATTCACTCGACACGCCCGCGGCGGCCGCACCCGCCGTACCGCCGAAGCGCACGCCGGTGCACTGGTTCCCGCTGCCGCCCGCCCGCGCCGACAACGGCAACGCACCGCTCGGCGTGACGGTCGGCCCGGACGGCGCGCTGCGCGCGGGCGTCGCTGCACCGGCGCGTGCGAAGCACAGTGCGGATCTCGTCGACCTGTCGCACGCGGACGGCGACATCGACGCGCTGCTCGTGCACGTAGGCGACGACAGCTACCAGGGGCGTGTCGCCATCGAAGCCAGCGACGACCTGCGCAGCTGGCGGTCGCTCGGCAGCACGCAGTTGCTGAAGGTGGGCCACGGTGACGACATGCTGGTGCAGGAACGCATCGCGCTCGAAGGCGCGGCGCCGCGCTACCTGCGGCTCGACTGGCTCGACGGCGCGCCCGCGGTTACGTCGATCGACGTCGAGACGCACCCGCGCGACGCGCGCGGGACCGACACCGCGACCGTCCCGCGCCAATGGCGCGATGCCGTGCGCGTGCGGGCCGGCGGCACGCCCGGCGAGTACCTGTTCGACACCGACGGCGCGTATCCGGTCGACCGCGTGCGCATCGACCTGCCGCAGCCGAACACCGTCGCTCGTGCGACGCTGCAGAGTCGCGCCGACGCACAGGCGCCGTGGCGCGACGTCGCGGCCGCCGTGCTGTTCCGGCTGCAGGGCAAGGCCGGCGAGCAGCGCAATCCGCCGCTCGAGTTCGCGGCGAATACGGATCGCGCGTGGCGGATCGTCGTCGACATGCGCAACGGCGGATTCGGCGGCGGCCAGCCGGCCGTCGCGATCGGCTGGCATCCGGCCGCGCTGACGTTCGTCGCGCGCGGCACGCCGCCGTTTACGCTCGGCGTCGGCGATGCGTCGCTCGTTTCATCGGCCGTGAGCCGCGACGCACTGCTGGTCGGCATGGCGCCCGAAGTGCGGCCCGCGCGCGTCGGCACGGTGTTGCCGGTCTCGGCGGTCGCGTCGGCGTCAGCCGCCGATACGGACGCGCCCCGCCGCTACGTGCTGTGGGGCGCGCTGGTCGTCGCGGTCGGCGTGCTCGGCACGATCGCATGGCGCCTCGCGAAAGGCGGCGGCGATACGCGCGGCCGCGACGAGTGACGCAGGGCGATCGTCGCTCGTCTTTACGCACCGTTTATCGGGCGAACCTGTTTCTTTCGACGGTCGCAACGCATAACTGCGTACAGTCGTCGCATCGGAACCACGATGCGACGACATGCAGGAAACCTATCCATCGTATGACCGGCCAGCGCCGCGCCTGTGCGCGGCCCGGCCGCTGAAGCGGCTTCTACTGTCTTTCCCGGTCGCGCTGTCGCTGTCGATCGCGCTGCCCGCACATGCCGACGACATGCCAGCGGCGCCGGTCAGCGCCGCCAGCACGCCCGAACCCTCGCTTCCCCCAACCCTCGACACGATCGTCACGACGCTGCGCAACCGCTTTCACGTCGCGTATGCCGACGCGCGCACGATCGCACGCGCCGTGCAGACCGAATCGGATCGCTACGGGCTGGCACCGGCGCTGCTGCTCGCGATCATCGCGGTCGAATCGAGCTTCGATCGGCATGCGGTCAGTGTCGCCGGCGCGCGCGGGTTGATGCAGGTGATGCCCACCGCCCATCGCGATCTCGTCGCGCATGTGAAGGACCTGTCCGATCCGGCCACCAACGTGCGAATCGGCGCGGCCATCTTCCGTGGCTATCTCGACGATGCGGACGGCGACGTCGAAACCGCGCTCGTGCGCTACAACGGCGGCACGAAGCGCTATGCTCAGCGCGTCGCACTGCGCGTGCAGCAATTCGATGCGCAACTGCGCCGTACGAACGGCATGGCGAGCGACGAACTGCGGACGGCTACGAACCCCTGAGCGCGTCGTTACTGCGCACCGGCCAGCCGGTAGCCGACGCCCGTCTCCGTCACGATGTACGCAGGCCGCCTCGGATCGCATTCCAGCTTGCGCCGCAGGTGACCGACATACACCCGCAGGTAGTGCGCATCCTTGCCGTGCGCCGCGCCCCACACCTCGTTCAGCAGGCGGTCGTGCGTGAGCGGCCGGCCCGCATGATGCGCGAGCACGGCCAGCAACCGGTATTCGATCGGACTCAGATGCACGCGCGCCCCGCCGCGCAGCACCTGGCGATCGCCGAGATCGACGGTCACGTCGCCGAAGCGCACGCACATCGCGTCGAGGCGTCCGCCGCCGGCCTGCCGCCGCAGGTGCGCGCGAATTCGCGCGATCAATTCGGCGGCGCCGAACGGCTTGGTCAGATAGTCGTCCGCGCCCGCGTCGAGCGCGGCCACCTTGTCGCTTTCCGCACTCAGCGCCGACAGCACGATCAGCGGCGCGGCCGAGCACGCACGCAGCGCACGGATCAGTTCGGTGCCGCCCATGTCGCGCAGGTTCGTGTCCGCGATGATCAGGTCGGGACGACGTGAGCCGACGGCCGCCACGCCCGCGACGCCGGTCGCGGCCTCGCAGACGTGCATGTGTTCGGCCTTCAGCGCGACACGGACGAAATGCCGGATGAACCTGTCTTCGTCGACGATCACGATGACGACGGTCGGCTCGCTCATCCGGCAGCGCCTTCGTCCGGTGCGTCATGCGCGCCCATGCTCAGGCCCATCCGCATGCCACCAGCACCATGTCGATCAGCTTGATGAACGGGAACGGCAGCAGCACGCCACCGAAGCCGTACAACAGCAGGTTCCTGCGCAGCAGCGGCGCCGCGCCGAGCGGGCGATAGCGCACGCCCTTCAGCGCGAGCGGAATCAGCGCGACGATGATCAGTGCATTGAAGATCACCGCCGACAGGATCGCCGATGCCGGCGACGCGAGATGCATCACGTCGAGCACGCGCAACTGCGGATACGTCGTTGCAAACGCGGCCGGGATGATCGCGAAATATTTCGCGACGTCGTTCGCGATCGAGAACGTCGTCAGCGAACCGCGCGTCATCAGCATCTGCTTGCCGATCTCGACGATCTCGATCAGCTTCGTCGGGTTCGAGTCGAGGTCGACCATGTTGCCGGCTTCCTTCGCCGCCTGCGTACCGGTGTTCATCGCCACGGCGACGTCGGCCTGCGCGAGCGCCGGCGCGTCGTTGGTGCCGTCGCCCGTCATCGCGACGAGGCGCCCCGCGGCCTGGTGTTCGCGGATCGTCGCGAGCTTGGTTTCCGGCGTCGCTTCCGCGAGGAAATCGTCGACGCCCGCTTCTGCCGCGATCGCCGCAGCCGTCAGCCGGTTGTCGCCCGTCACCATCACCGTCTTGATCCCCATCTTGCGCAGCTCCGCGAAGCGCTCCTTGATGCCGCCCTTCACGATGTCCTTCAGCTCGATCACGCCGAGCACGCGGGCGACACCGTCGACCCGCTCCGCCACCGCGAGCGGCGTGCTGCCGCGACGCGCGATGTCGGTCACGACCGCTTCGACTTCGCGCGTGACGCGGCCACCGTGGGACTCGACGTAATGCTTGATCGCGTCCGCCGCGCCTTTGCGGATCTCGCGGCCCGGTGCCCCGGAGGAAGTCCCCGTGTGGGAAAGGTCGACGCCGCTCATCCGCGTCTGCGCGCTGAACGACAGGAACACCGGATGCAGCGCCTGCATGTCGCGCTCGCGCAGGTTGAAGCGCTGCTTCGCGAGCACGACGATGCTGCGGCCTTCCGGCGTTTCGTCGGCAAGCGACGACAGCTGCGCGGCATCGGCCAGCGCTTCCTCGGTCACGAATGGCGCGGGCACGAACGCCGATGCCTGGCGGTTGCCGAGCGTGATCGTGCCGGTCTTGTCGAGCAGCAGCACGTCGACGTCGCCGGCCGCTTCCACCGCGCGGCCCGACGTCGCGATCACGTTCGCCTGCATCATCCGGCTCATCCCGGCCACGCCGATCGCGGACAACAACCCACCGATCGTCGTCGGAATCAGGCACACGAGCAGCGCGACGAGCGCGGTGATCGTCACGACGTGGCCGGCCTTCATCGCTTCGACCGCGAACGCCGAGAACGGCAGCAAGGTGGCGGTCGCGAGCAGCATCACGATCGTCAAGGCGACGAGCAGGATCGTCAGCGCGATCTCGTTCGGCGTCTTCTTGCGCTTCGCGCCTTCGACCATTGCAATCATCCGGTCGAGGAACGCCTCGCCCGGATTGACGGCAACCCGCACGACGATCCAGTCGGACAGCACGCGCGTGCCGCCCGTCACCGACGAGAAGTCGCCGCCCGACTCGCGGATCACCGGCGCGGATTCACCGGTAATCGCCGATTCGTCGACCGACGCGACGCCTTCGATCACGTCGCCATCGGCCGGGATCGTGTCGCCGGTTTCGACGAGCACGACGTCGCCCTTGCGCAGGTCGGTGGACGCCATCACCTCGACGGCCGCCTTCGCATGCGGGGCCGCGAGCTTTTTCGCGACCACGTTGTGTTTCGCACTGCGCAGCGATGCGGCCTGCGCCTTCGAACGCCCTTCCGCGAGCGCCTCGGCGAAGTTCGCGAACAGCACGGTGAACCACAACCACAGCGCGATTGCGACGATGAAGCCGGCAGGCGCTTCGGCCTGGCCGAACAGCGCGGCAATCCACAGGATCGTGGTCAGGATGCTGCCGACGTACACGCAGAACATCACCGGGTTGCGGAACTGCGTGCGTGGCGTGAGTTTCCGGAACGAATCGGCGATCGCCGGGCGCACGAGTGCGGGATCGAACATCGAGCGCGCGGCCGTGCGCGCATGGCCCGGCTGCGCGGAGCGCGGACCTGTCACGGGTGCGAGAGACATGGCGGTTTCCTTTTGCCGGCACGCCCCGCGCAGCGGCATCCGGCATCGGTCAGGCGAGCCGGCTGCCTGCGCGCGTTCTCGCGTGCGGCCTCCGTTTCCACGCAACCATCTTATGAAGGTTCGCGTGAAGATCGCGGCAAAGGATCGCGTCAGGGCATAAAAAGCGCGTAAACGCCGGTTTCGCCGCAGCGCGGCGGGGGTGTCTCAAGGGCCGTACACGAGCGGGAGCGCCACACTCCGCTCATACGACGTTTACGCGGCAAAGCAGGAATAGGAACCGGGGCGCACCGTTCAGCCGAACGTGTAGCGCCCGTGCTGGCGCGGTCGCCACGGCGACGACCGGCAACTCGCGGCACCGGCCGCGCGTCGTGCCGCCCAGCCTGCGCCGCGGCGCACGTGCTGGCCGCGCCTTGCCACCGTGACCACGCGCGACGGCAACGCATACGCAAGACGCCGCACGGCCGCCACGCGCGCGGCCATGCGCGACGCCGGCGACACGCGGCGCGCGACCTGCGCGACGGGCCGCTTGCAGAGGATCGCGCTGTCGTAGCACTTGCCGTCGAAGCGCATCACGTCGACGACGTCGAAACCCTGCGCGCCGTAGAACGCGAGCAGGTGCGACGCGGGATTCGGCGTATCGAGCGCGAGCAGCGCATAACCGCGCAACGCGGCCCACTGCTCGGCGAACGACAGCAGCAACGCGCCGATCCCGCGGCTCTGGCAAGCGGGGTCCACCGCCACCTGCCGCACGCTCGCAACGCCTTCGCGCCGGTACAGCGAGCACGCCGACGTCGGATCGGTCGCATACAGCGTGGCCGTGCCGATCACGCGCCCGCCGCACACGGCGACGTAGCACTCGCCCGCTTCCGCGCGGCGGCGGGTGACGTCCTCGCTCTGGTCGACGCACGTGCAGTTGAGCCCCATTGCGCCGAGCCGCGCGAACGCGCGATGCAGCATCGGTGTGAGTTGTTCATAGCTGTCGAAGGCCGGATCGAAACGCCGCACGATCACCCGATCGGCGCACACGGAAGGTGGCGCAGCGGGCGTGTGTTCGGCGATCGCGTTCCAGGGTATCGACATTGCCATGCTCCGTGGTTGGGATGCCCGAAGTCTATGAGCGCGCCGACCGCCCTCGCAAGAAAAAATGTCGTAAAAGTTTGGAGAAATGCGCGCGGGAGAGAGGGTGGCGACGGTGCGTGCCGCGCCGCTGCGCGCGTCGTTGCGAACGCATGACGGAACGCCGATCGTTGTTTGCGCAAGCAACGCATCCCGCGGACAGATCACGCGCCGGCGAACGCCGTTGACACATGCGGCGACGCCCTCCAGACTCGCTGGTTCCTCTCCTCATCGAGCGCGCTCATGGTCACCTGCTTCCTTCGCTACGTCATCGATCCGTACAAGCTCGACCAGTTCGAAACGTACGGCAAGATGTGGATTCCGCTCGTCGAGAAGTTCGGCGGCACGCATCACGGCTACTTCCTGCCGTCCGAAGGGACGAACAACATCGCGCTCGCGATGTTCTCGTTCCCGAGCCTCGCCGAATACGAGCGCTACCGCGAACGCTCGATGGACGATCCGGCCTGCCAGGCCGCGTTCCGCTACGCCGAGGAAACGCGCTGCATCGTCAGCTACGAACGCAGCTTCTTCCGGCCGGTGTTCGAGTAACGGGCAACAGCCCGGCGCATCGCGCCCCTTTTTCCTGACCCGGACGAAAAAAAGCCCCGCCTGCATCCGCGCGGCGGGGCCAACCCATGTCAGTAGAGACATCATGGAGGAGACGGGCCCATCTTATCGACCACGGCCCGCCGTCCCAACCAAGCATTTCTGCTATCGATCTGGGCGGCCGCGCACACGATTGCCCCTGCCGCGCGGCATATCGATAGAACGAAAAGTCGTTTTCAGAGTGGCGGCGGGGTCGTTACCATCTGGTTTTAAGCCTGTGCTTAGCCGGGCAAGCCATCCCCAAGGAGCGCCCCTTGACTGCATTCGATCAACACCGCCGCCCGTTCGTTGTCGGCATTGGCGGTACCACCCGGGCAGCGTCGTCGACCGAACGTGCGCTGTCGTTCGCGTTGCGCGGTGCGCAGGCGGCCGGCGCACGCACGCGCCTGTTCGACGGCCCGTTCCTGCATACGCTGCCGCACTACGCTCCCGAACACAAAACGCTGACCGACGCACAGCGCGAACTGATCGACGCCGTGCGCCAGGCCGACGCGATCATCATCGCGACGCCCGGCTATCACGGCGGCGTCTCCGGCCTCGTGAAGAACGCACTCGACACGCTCGAGGAACTGCGCGCGGACGATCGCCCCTATCTCGACGGTCGCGCGGTTGGGCTGATCGTCACCGCCTACGGCTGGCAGGCGGCCGGCACCGTGCTGACGTCGCTGCGTTCGATCGTGCATGCGCTGCGCGGCTGGCCGACGCCGTTCGGCGCGACCGTGAACACGCTCGAAACGCGCTTCGACAGCGCCGACAGCTGCTCGGATCCGAAGGTCGTTGCCCAACTCGAGACGGTCGGCGCGCAAGCGGCCGAGTTCGCGCTCGCGTTCGCATCGCATCGCGCGACCTCGCATGCGGCATCGGTCGACGCGCTTGCGCCCGTGCTGAAGATCGCCAACCAGTAATTTCCCCGCCCTCCACCGCCCGCGCCCGGCCGACCACGTTCGCCGGCGCGGGCGGTGCACATTCGGATGAGCGTGCCACGCGCCGTGCACGCCGACGCTTCTCCCCGGTTGCCCTTTCCCCGCATCGCGCGCCGATAACGATTCAGCCCGCCGCGTGATTTGCATTGGCCGAAAGATTGGTTCACGCCGTGGGCGGGTTTTCGTACGCTGAACCTCCGAACTTTCTCCGCGCACGCCATGAACCGTACGATCCGCTACAAGGGCTACGAAGTCGCCCCCGCTGCCGCCCGGTTGCCGAACGGGCTGTTCGCCGCCAACCTGACGATCGAGAAGGCAAGCGGCGGCCCGTCGCCGCGCGCCGTTTCATTCGACGCGATCGATTTCTTCTTCGAGGAAGAGCACGCGCTGGCCTACGCGTCCCGCTGGGGCCGCCTCTGGGTCGACACGAACGCGTGACGCACGCCTGGCCGGCGTGCGCATGGCCGCTCGAAAATACGCGTTTACGGAAGCTATGCAAGAATCTTTCGACCCGTAATCGCATAACAACAGCCATGAGTGACACGCTGCAGGAAGCGCATGCAGCAGCAGATCACGCAATGCGCAACTGGACCTTCGAGAGGCAAGGTCCGGTCCGGATCGGTTCCGATGCGCACATGCAGATGTTCTGCCGCATGCTGCTCGACACACACAACCCGTACAAGCCGGCGGTGATCGACTGGCCGCCGCTCACGCCCGCCGAGCTCAAGCGGCTCACGTCGCTACCGATCTGGGACATCGCGGTGCAGACCGAGGGCCGCGCATCGATCCGCGTGGCAACCTATGCGGCGACCATCGGCGATCCGCTGCTGCGCCGCGCGCTCGAGATGGACGGCGGCGAGGAAGCGCGCCACAAGGTCGTGCTGTCGAAGCTCGTCGAGGCATACGGCATCCGGCTCGCCCCCGAGCCGGCGTACCCTGCGCCGAAAGATCCCGAGTGGTGGTGGATCGTCACGGGCTTCAGCGAATGCATCGACAGCTTCTTCGCGTTCGGCCTGTTTCGTTCCGCGCAGCGCTCCGGCTACTTCCCGCCCGAACTCGTCGACACCTTCGAGCCGGTGATCCAGGAAGAAGGCCGCCACATCCTGTTCTTCGTGAACTGGTATGCATGGTACTGGCGCAGTCTGCCGTGGTGGCGCCGGCCGTGGTTCTTCGCGCGGGTCGCGGCCGTGTGGGTGCATTTGATCCGGGAACGCATCGGCATCGCGCGCGGCATCGATTCCGATGGCGTCGCGCGTGACGCGAACTTTCCGGCGACCGGCACCGCCGACATCGGCGACGCGCTCAACCCGCGCGAGTTGATCGAACTGTGTCTCACCGAGAACGACCGGCGGATGGCCGGCTACGACAAGCGCCTGCTGCGCCCGATGTTCGTGCCGCGCATGGCGCGGCTCGCGCTGCGGTTTCTCAAGAAGTAAGGCAGCCGCTCCGGGCAAAGGCCCGGTTGCCCGGTCGGGCGACCGGGCAACGACCAGCCTGACCCGTGCACGCGGCCAGCGATACGCAGCGACCGGAGCAGTCGTTTGGCTCCGTGCTCCACGCCCCGTTCGAACCTCGATGCACGCACGTCGCACCTGCATGGCGAGCCGCATCACTTGGGCTACCCTGCCCGCCCACCCGCTCGAAGTCGCCCGATCGCATGCGGTGCGGAACCTCGTCCACCCGCCTCCGCCTGCCGGATGTGGCACATCCGATACATTTATTCCCGCCCTTTTTTCTGCGGCGCTTTGGGGCGTATGGACAAATTGTCACGCCCAGGATTTGACAATTCGGGAACGTTGCCGCCGACGTCAAGCCGCGTCTTTAACAACCTGTCGCCAGCACGCGCACGGCTGACGCAGGTCACGCCTCCCGCACGGTTTCGCCTCCTCTTCGAACCCCGCACGAATATCAACAATTCCGAAACAGTCAATAGGACAAATTCGAAAGATGAATGATGACGGCCCGGCCCACCGCCCAGTAGCACTTTTTTACAAATTCGACGAGCCGACCAGCCCGGAACGCCCGTCACACGGGCCATCGCGGCGAGCGAGATGCGCATATCAGCACAGTCCCAGGTTCGATATTTCAAATTAAATTGATTTTCAGATAATCAACAAAATAAACAGAAAATCATCACTCAAATCCAGAATTAATAAATTAACGAGGTGGCAACCACATTATCCATCTGCGCAGCCACATACATTACAAAACAGAAAGACGCGCTCATTCCGCAAACGTTTGCTATTTCATTTGTCTTACGTTTGAGCCATCCCCATGTGTGACCTGCCGCACAAAACAATCGCAACACATTAATTTTTATACAAAATATTGCCTTCCCGCAGAAAAATTCCAATCCTTCAATAAACATTCTTACATCTTTCGAATGCATTCATCGCTGATACATCAAAACGCGATGTATTAACCATCCTTTAACTTTCAAAACGCGCTATTTATCACTTTTTATCAATCTAAAAAAACCTCCTCCAATAAACTCCGCCCATCAATTTTGAGATTCGCGCGAGCGCACGGAGTATTCCTCTAACGAAAGAGACCGGTGTGTGGCGTGCATATTTGGAGGTAGCAGGACATGAACCGCTCATACCGCTCGATCTGGAACGAAGCCCTTGGCGCCTGGGTCGCAGCGTCCGAACACGATACGGCACGGGGCAAGCCGAACAAGTCGGCTGTCGTGAAGGCCGTCGCGGCCGCTGTGCTCGTCGCGGGAGCGGCCGCCGGCAACGTCGCGCATGCGCAATACTCCGCAGGCGGTGGCACGACGCCAATCGGCGCCACTCAAGCAATTGCAATCGGCGGAAACGGCGGTAGCACGACGACGGCCAGCGGGTCGACGTCGATCGCGATCGGTGCAAACGCAACGGCATCGGGCAACTATTCCCAGGCATTCGGTCAGGCCACGACGGCTACCGGCTTAAGCGCGATCGCCATGGGCTCCGGCGCGAAGTCGCTGAACACGGGCTCGACGGCCGTCGGCAACGACACCACGGCATCGGGCTCGAGCGCGATTGCGATCGGGGGCGGCAACAGCTCGGGAACGGGCGGCGCGGTGGCGTCCGGCACCAACTCGATCGCGCTCGGCCGCTTCTCGAATGCGTCGGCCAGCGGCGCGAACGCAATCGGCAACAACGCGACCGCCACAGGCACCGACTCCATCGCTTTCGGCACCAACGCCACGGCGAACAATACTTCCGTGGCACTCGGCCGCGGCGCATCGGCCACGGGCACGAACGGCTCGGTCGCAATCGGCAACTCGGCCACGTCGACGGGCCTCGGTGCAATCGCGATGGGTAACGTCGGCAGCTTCGCGGCCACCACGGTGGCGACCGGCGCGGACGCGGTTGCGCTCGGTAACGGTTCGACGGCCAGCGGCAACTCCGGCGCCGTGGCTGTCGGCTCCGCGGCCGTGGCATCGAACTCTTATGCAACGGCCTTCGGCGCGAACTCGACCGCTTCGGGTGCGGGTTCCGTTGCATTCGCGCAAAACGCCAATGCCTCGACCACCAACGCCATCGCCATCGGCGTCGGCTCGACCGCGAACGTCGCGAACTCGGTTGCGCTCGGCAGCAGTTCGGTGACGAACAGCACCGCGTCGGTTACGACCGGCGGCAATACGGCAGTCACCAGCACCACGATCGGCGGCCAGACATTCGGTAACTACCAGGCCGGGACGCCGACCGGCGGCATTGTCAGCGTCGGTCAGGTCAACGCGGAACGCCGAATCCAGAACGTCGCCGCAGGCCTCGTCAGCGCGACCAGCACCGATGCGATCAACGGCAGCCAGCTCTACGCGGTGGCGAGCACGACGACGTCGAACATCACGAGCCTGTCGACTTCGACCTCGACTGGTCTGTCGTCGGCCAACAGTTCCATCGGTTCGCTGTCGACGTCGACTTCGACCGGCCTGTCGTCGGCCAATAGCTCGATCGGTTCGTTGTCGACGTCGACGTCGACCGGCCTGTCGTCGGCCAACAGCTCCATCGGTTCGTTGTCGACGTCGACGTCGACCGGCCTGTCGTCGGCCAACAGCTCCATCGGTTCGCTGTCCACCTCGACTTCGACCGGCATCAACTCGCTGTCCACCGGCATCAGCTCGGCAAACAGCTCCATCGGTTCGCTGTCCACGTCGACCTCGACTGGCCTGTCGTCGGCCAACAGCTCGATCACGTCGCTGTCTACGTCGACCTCGACCGGCATCGGCTCGCTGTCGACAGGCCTCAGCTCGACCAACAGCTCCGTCACCTCGCTGTCCACCTCGACTTCGACTGCGATCAGCACCGCGAAGACGCACTACTACAGCGTCAACGACGGCGGCACGCAGCAAGCCAACTACAACAACGACGGTGCAACGGGCGTCAACGCGCTCGCCGCCGGCGTGGGTGCAACTGCCGCAGGCGGCAGCAGTGTCGCGGTTGGCAACGGCGCAGCTGCACCGGGCCTTTATGCGATAGCGATCGGCAATGCCGCGTCCGCCGCCACGCAAGACGCGACTGCGATCGGCAGAAACGCGAGCGCCACGGCCGTCGCGGCTGTCGCGATCGGTGTCAATGGGCTCGCGGGGCAGCAAGCCGTTGCCATCGGTAATAACGCCACGGCCACCGCACTGGCCAGCGTGGCGTTGGGTGACACGGCCACGGCCACTGCGCAGCAGGCTTTGGCGATCGGTTCCGGAGCGGTTGCGACGAATACGCGATCCGTTGCGTTGGGCACGCTGTCCAGTGCAACCGGCGCCAACTCGGTTGCGATCGGCTACAAATCGACCGCTCAGTACACCGGTGCGGTTGCGATCGGCACCGGCAGCGTAACGGGCACGGCAGCCCCGACGACGGCGGCCTACGCCACGGGTCAGACAGCCAACGGTGGCGAGGTCTCGGTCGGCGGCGGCACGGCTGCAACCAACCGGCGCATCACGAACGTGGCGGATGGCTCCGCCCCGACCGACGCCGTGACGGTCGCACAGCTCAGCACCAGCAGCGCCAGCCTCTCGACCGGAATCTCGTCGGCCAATAGCTCGATCGGCTCGCTGTCCACGTCGACTTCGACCGGTATCAACTCGCTGTCCACCGGCGTCAGCTCGGCCAACAGCTCGATCACGTCGCTCTCGACTTCCACGTCGACGGGTCTGTCGTCGGCGAATAGCTCGATCGGCTCGCTGTCCACGTCGACCTCGACCGGCATCAATTCACTGTCCACTGGCATCAGCTCGGCAAACAGCTCGGTTACGTCGCTGTCGACTTCCACGTCGACGGGTCTGTCGTCGGCGAATAGCTCGATCTCGTCGCTGTCCACGTCGACTTCGACCGGCATCAATTCGCTGTCTACCGGCATCAGCTCGGCAAACAGCTCGGTTACGTCGCTGTCGACTTCCACGTCGACGGGTCTCTCGTCGGCTAACAGCTCGATCACTTCGCTGTCCACGTCGACCTCGACCGGCATCAATTCGCTGTCTACCGGCATCAGCTCGGCAAACAGCTCGGTTACGTCGCTCTCGACGTCCACGTCGACGGGTCTGTCGTCCGCCAATAGCTCGATCTCGTCGCTGTCCACCTCGACTTCGACCGGCATCAACTCGCTGTCCACCGGCATCAGCTCGGCAAACAGCTCGGTTACCTCGCTCTCGACGTCCACGTCGACCGGCCTGTCGTCGGCCAATAGCTCGATCACGTCGCTGTCCACCTCGACCTCGACCGGCATCAACTCGCTGTCCACCGGTATCAGCTCGGCAAACAGCTCGGTTACCTCGCTCTCGACTTCCACGTCGACGGGTCTGTCGTCGGCGAACAGCTCGATCACGTCGCTGTCCATGTCGACCTCGACCGGTATCAACTCGCTGTCCACCGGCATCAGCTCGGCAAACAGCTCAGTTACGTCGCTGTCGACTTCGACGTCGACGGGTCTGTCGTCGGCTAACAGCTCGATCACGTCGCTGTCCACCTCGACTTCGACCGGTATCAACTCGCTGTCCACCGGCATCAGCTCGGCAAACAGCTCGGTCACCTCGCTCTCGACTTCGACGTCGACGGGTCTTTCGTCGGCTAACAGCTCGATCTCGTCGCTGTCCACGTCGACTTCGACCGGTATCAACTCGCTGTCCACCGGTATCAGCTCGGCAAACAGCTCGGTCACCTCGCTTTCGAGCTCCACGTCGACTGGCCTGTCGTCGGCGAACAGCTCGATCACTTCGCTTTCCACGTCGACTTCGACCGGCATCAACTCGCTGTCCACCGGCATCAGCTCGGCAAACAGCTCGGTTACCTCGCTCTCGACCTCCACGTCGACGGGTCTGTCGTCGGCTAACAGCTCGATCTCGTCGCTGTCCACGTCGACTTCGACCGGTATCAACTCGCTGTCCACCGGTATCAGCTCGGCAAACAGCTCGGTCCTGTCGCTGTCCACGTCGACCTCGACGGGTCTGTCGACGGCCACGAGCTCGATCGGTTCGCTGTCCACTGGCCTGAACACGGTCACGGTCAAGACGGACAACCTCGGCACCAGCACGGCATCGGCGCTCGGCGGCGGTTCCACGTACGACCCGACGACCGGGACGGTCTCCGCGCCGGCATACACGACCTACAACGCGAACGGCACGACGTCGACCGCCAACAGCGTCGGCGCGGCGATCAACAACATCAACAGCCAGGGCATCAAGTACTTCCACGCGAACTCGACCGGCGCCGACAGCACCGCGACCGGCACCGACGCCGTTGCCATCGGCAGCGGGGCAGTCGCCGGCACCAACAATTCCGTGGCGCTCGGCGCCAATTCGCAGACCGGCCCGGCCGTTGGCACGAGCAGCGCGACCGTCGGCGGCGTCACGTTTGGCGGATTCGCAGGCACCACGCCGGTGGGCACCGTTAGCGTCGGCAGCGCCGGCAAGGAACGACAAATCACCAACGTCGCCGCCGGCCAGGTGACGTCGACCAGTACCGACGCGATCAACGGCAGCCAGCTCTATTCGGTCGCCCAACAGGTTGGTACCGCGACCAGCGCCATTTCGTCGCTGTCGACTTCGACGTCGACGGGCCTCTCGTCGGCCAACAGCTCGATCTCGTCGCTGTCCACGTCGACCTCGACTGGCCTGTCGTCAGCTGACAGCTCGATCACCTCGCTGTCGACTTCGACGTCGACCGGCCTGTCGTCGGCTAACAGCTCGATCTCGTCGCTGTCGACTTCGACGTCGACGGGTCTGTCGTCGGCTGACAGCTCGATCACGTCGCTGTCCACGTCGACCTCGACCGGCCTCTCGTCGGCGAACAGCTCGATCTCGTCGCTGTCGACCTCCACGTCGACGGGTCTGTCCTCGGCTGACAGCTCGATCACCTCGCTGTCCACGTCGACCTCGACGGGCCTGTCGTCGGCGAACAGCTCGATCACCTCGCTGTCGACCTCCACGTCGACGGGTCTGTCGTCGGCTGACAGCTCGATCACGTCGCTGTCGACTTCCACGTCGACCGGCCTCTCCTCGGCCAACAGCTCGATCACTTCGCTGTCGAC
The DNA here is from genome assembly GCF_902499335.1 of Burkholderia lata. GTDB lineage: Bacteria > Pseudomonadota > Gammaproteobacteria > Burkholderiales > Burkholderiaceae > Burkholderia > Burkholderia lata_B. The sequence goes on from NZ_CABVQK010000004.1 coordinate 626,289, forward strand.
TTCCACGTCGACGGGGCTGTCGTCGGCTGACAGCTCGATCACGTCGTTGTC
>NZ_CABVQK010000005.1 GCF_902499335.1 Burkholderia lata
GGCATTCAATCACGTGGGTCAAAATTCGATGAAAATTTTCAGCTCTAGTGGGTCAGTTCTGTGCGGACATCAACACTATTGCGGCTCGCGTCGTCGCAAACGCGCACATGCCATAATTCGCCTGTTCCTGAACTACCGAACACATCGTGTCATCCGCGAAATGATTTTGATCAGATCACTTGCCGCCTACCTGTTGCTTGCTGGATGTATTGCTACCGCGCACGCCGAAACGTATTCACCAGAAGTGTCGAGAAACATCGACAAGCTCCAGTCCAAATGTGCCCGCAAGTCCAGCGATCCCAAGGCGCCAGCCTGCATCGAATACAAGGCCACGTTAGCCCGCACCATTCCATCTGCCGTCCAGGCACTGATGCATCAGGAAGAAGTGGTCGATGCCAAATGCCGGAACGGCCCGGCACCGAAATTATTGCCTAGCGGCCAATACGCTCCGGGCAGCGCCTGCGCAGAACGCGAACAGGTGATGAAGACCATTCACCAGCACGACTGGTGCTGGGGTCATACGGACATGGATAGCTACCTTCCGGGTTGGGTGATCTGTCATCCCGGTGAATGGCAGTAAGGCCGCACCCATAGCAGGACAAGATTCCGCCAGGCTGCGAACGCGAATTGCCGCGGTTCAGATTCTGGCCTTCGCCGGCGATGCCCGCGCCCGCTGTTGCCGCAGCAAACAGTCGAACAGGTTTCCCGGCAATCCGTCCAGTCGCCCGATCTGTCCTGGCCGCGCTAACCCTGGCCGCCGCCCCGGCACCACCAGCAGGCTCGTGTCCAGGTGGACCTTCGTGAACTCGCGCTTTCAGCCTGACGGGGTGGTTCTGAAAATTGCGTCGACGGGCCGCTCGTGGCTGCAGATTCAACCCGTCGACGCAACACACTCGAGGCTGTCAGCAGCCCCCGAGCCGCCAGCCATGTTCGATGGCCGGCGCGCCTCATCCCCACCAATCAAGACGGGCGCTTTCCGCGGCCACCAGCAGGTTTGCCAGCCGGCTTGCGCGCTCCCGCAGCCGGCTTGCCGGCGGATTTTCCGCGCGGCTTCTGCACACTGAACGGACTACCACTGGACAAGCTCTTGCCCTGACCCGCAGCCCCGGCGCGCGGTGCCGCGGGCTTGCGCTTGTTCTCGCCATTTTGCGGACGCGGCTTTTTGCCCGGCGCAGGCATCGCACCGGCCACGGCTTGCGGCACTTTGGGTTTCTTCGGCTTTTTGGGCTTCTTGATGATCTGGCCCGTCGCGCTGGTTTCCGGCACACGGTGTTCGGCCTCGAAACCCGGCTCCTCTTCGCGCCGAAGCGTTTGCTTGATCAGCGCTTCGATCGCGGCCAGCTGCGGCGCTTCGTCGGCACACACCAGGGACACCGCCACACCGCTGGCGCCCGCGCGGCCGGTACGGCCGATACGGTGCACATAGTCTTGCGCCACGATCGGCAGATCCACGTTGATGACCAGCGGCAGATCGTCGATATCCAGCCCGCGCGCCGCCACGTCGGTCGCCACCAGCATCTGTACTTCACGCGACTTGAAGCGCTCCAGCGCACGCAGACGCGCGGGTTGCGGCTTGTCGCCGTGGATGGTATCGACCGCATAGCCCGCTTCGTCCAGCATGGCCGCCAGGTAATCCACGCCAATGCGCGTCTTGACGAACACCAGCGCATGCTCCCACTTGTTCTCGGCCACGAGGTGCATGAAAAGGTCGGGCTTGTTCCGCTTGTCGACCGTCACCACCCACTGCTTGATCTTGCTGGCCGTGGCATTGGGCGGACTGACGCTGATATTGACCGGCTCGCGCAGAATGCCCGCCGCCATCGCGCGGATATCGTCGGTAAACGTGGCGGAAAACAGCAATGTCTGGCGCTGGGTAGGCAGCGCGGCAAAGACGGCGTTGAGTTCGCGCGCAAAGCCGAGATCCAGCATGCGGTCGGCTTCGTCCAGCACCAGCGTTTGTACCTGATCGAACTGCACCGCGTTCTGGCGATTGAGATCCAGCAAACGGCCCGGCGTGGCCACGAGCACATCCACGCCCTTGCGCAGCTTCATCATCTGCGGGTTGATACTCACGCCGCCGTAAGCAGCCAGAAATCGCAGGTCGAGGCCCTTGCCGTAAGCGACGAAACTCTGCAGCACCTGTTCAGCCAGTTCGCGCGTAGGCACCAGCACCAGAACGCGCGCGCGGTTGCTGGACACCGCCGGGCCGTGCTGCACCAGCCGCTGCAACAGCGGCAGCGCAAAACCCGCCGTCTTGCCCGTGCCGGTCTGGGCGCCCGCCATCACGTCCTTGCCTCCAAGCACGGCAGGAATCGCCTTGGTCTGCACCGGCGTGGGGGTCTGATAATTGAGTTCCTGCAGATTACGCAGCAAGGGTTCGATCAGGCCGAGCGAGGCAAAAGACATGGACGTATTCCGGGCTAAAACCGCAATTCTAGCGGTTGCCGGGCGGATCAAGGCCCGCCGCTCCCGGCTGGACGCTGCCGGCGAGGAACGACGACACGGCCAACCGGTAGCCGCCGTTGGTGCGAAGCAGGCAAATCAAACCCCTGTCCCCGCATCAAATCGCGTCTCGCAGCCCCTTTGCCCGTCTATAAGTGTTCGGGCCACGAGATGAGGTGAAGGCACATATATCGCGTCTCCCGGTTGACGACGAAGGCAGGCTTGCGCCGCTCGACGCCGCTCCATGACAAAAGCCAGGTGATAAGCTCGATGCCAACACACCGTCGCGCATCGACGCGCCCCGAACCCCGACCCTACGACCGCAACGAGCCTGCCATGCCCCTCGCCCCCTCCGTCCTCTCCGCGTTCACGCCGACCGGCAAGCTGCGCGCGTCGATCAATCTCGGCAACCCGATCCTTGCGAACCGCGACCCAGCGACCGGCGAACCGTTCGGCGTGTCGATCGATCTCGCACGCGCGTTCGCCGAACGCCTGTCGGCCGAGCTGGAGCTCGTCGTATTCGACGCCGCCGGTAAATCGGTGCAGGCATTGACCGACGAGCGTGCCGATTTCGGCTTCTTCGCGGTGGATCCGCTGCGCGGCGAAACGGTCGCGTTCACGGCACCGTACGTGCTGATCGAGGGGTTCTATCTGGTACGCGACGCGTCGCCGATCCGCACGAACGCGGACGTCGACCAGCCCGACAACCGCGTGACCGTCGGCAAAGGCAGCGCGTACGACCTGTTCCTCACGCGCGAACTGAAGGCCGCGCAGATCGTGCGTGCGCCGACGTCGCAAACCGTCGTGCAGACCTTCATCGAACAGCAACTGGAAGTGGCGGCGGGCGTGAAGCAGCAGCTCGAGGCCGACGCTGCGAAAACGCCCGGCCTGCGCCTGCTCGACGAGCGGTTCATGGTGATCCGGCAGGCCATGGGTGTGCCGAAGAGCCGCGGCGAAGCGGCCGCGGCGGCGCTGAATGCGTTCGTCGACGAAATGAAGGCGTCGGGCTTCGTCGCGGATTCGTTGCGGCGGCATGGGATCACCGGCGCATCCGTCGCGCCGTAAGCGTGATTGCATGGGGCGTGACGCAGCGATCCAGGACTGCGATCGCCCCGCTTACCGGCCGCCCGGCTTCACACGGCCGCCTCGGGTGCGGGAAGCCACGATCGCTTCCCGCTTTTCCACCAGAAAATCGATCAGCGCCCTGATCTTCATCGGCATTTGCGCACGAGTCGGCGCGTACACGTAAAAGCCGGCGAACGGTTTGCACCACGGCTGCAACACCCGCACCAGCGCGCCGGAATCCAGATGCGGCTGCACAGCGATGTCGATGTGCTGGATCAGCCCGACGCCCTGCAATGCCGCGCGGATCATCCCGTCGTCGTCATTGGTGGTGATGCTGCCAAGCGGCTCCACCGTGAAGCCGTGCCCCGACGCGTCCGGCGACGCAAACTCCCACGGATGGATGGCCCCGCTGACCTGCCGGAATCGCAGGCAATTGTGCCGGGTCAGATCGGCCGGCGTCTCCGGCTTGCCGTGGCGCTTGAAGTAGGCCGGCGTGCCGACGACCGCCATTTCCAGCGACGGCGTAATCGGCACGGCCACCATGTGCGGCGCGAGGCTCTCGCCGATCCGGATGCCGACATCGCACCCGTCGGCCACGATGTTGGCCAGGCCGTCGTCCATCACCAATTCCAGGCCGAGCCCCGGAAAGCGGGTGCTGAACTCCTCCAGGTGCGGCTCGATCAGCGTCTTGGCGGCGACGCGCGACGTGTTCATGCGAATCAGCCCGGTCGGCTCGTCGCGCGCCTCGTGCAACGCGTCGACGGTCCGCTCGACGGCGACCAGCGCCGGATACCACACGTCGTAGAGCCGCTGCCCTTCCTCGGTCAGCGACATGTCGCGGGTCGTCCGGTACAGCAGCTTGACGTTCAGCCGGCGCTCGAGCGCCTTCACGTTCTGGGAAAGGTTCGCGCGAGAAACGCCCATCTCGGCGGCCGCCTTCGTGAAGCTCCGGTGATGAGCGACGTGGGCAAACCATGCGAGCGACGGAAGCAATGAAGGGTCCATGCCGATGTCATTGTCAATTTCAAAATACCACTGTAGTCCGGATTGCGATCTTTCGTAACGCCAATCGGCTCTCTATATTCGAGTCATTGCCCCGGTTGCCAAAGCGTCACCCGGCCCGGCGAACCTCGAACTGCCCCCTGATAGGAGCTGTCATGAAAAGTGTGAAGATCAAGAATCTGTACTGGGACATTGCCGCCAACGTCTACTTCCCGCCGAATTTCGATGAGGGCAAGCAGTACCCCGCCATCATCAGCGCGCATCCGATCGGCAGCTGCAAGGAGCAAACGTCCGGGAACGTATACGGCGAGGCGCTGGCGAAGGAAGGCTTCGTGGTCGTCGCATTCGACGCCAGCTTCCAGGGCGACAGCGGCGGCGAGCCGCGCTACATCGAAGATCCGACGGTGCGGGTCGAGGATTTCCGCGTCGTCTGCGACTACCTCGTGACGCTGCCGTACGTCGACGAAGCGCGCATCGGCGTGCTGGGTATCTGCGGCGGCGGCGGCTACTCGATCAATGCGGCGATGACCGAGCGTCGCATCAAGGCGGTGGCCACCGTGACGGGCGCCAACTACGGCCGCCTGATGCGCGAAGGGTTCAGCAACTACAACCCCATTGCCGCGCTCGAGGCCATGGCGAAGCAACGGACCGCGGAAGCGCGCGGCGCGGCGCTGCGCGTGGACGACCTGCTGCCGCCGTCGCCCGAAGCGGCCAGGGAAGCCGGCATCACGGAAGTCGACGTGTACGGCGCGACCGAGTACTACCGCTCGGATCGCGGCCGCGCGCCGAACGGCGTCAACCGCTCGCTGTTCTCGCACCAGGCCGTCGCCGTGGGCTGGGACGCGTTCCATCTGTGTGAAACGCTGCTCACCCAGCCGCTGATGGTGGTGGTGGGTGATCAGGTCGGTGCGTTCGGCGCTTATCGCGACGGTTGCGAAATCATCGGCCGCGCGGCATCGAAGCAGAAGGAACTGGTGGTGATCGAAGGCTGGTCGCACTACGACCTGTATGACAAGCCGGAGCCGGTCGGCAAGGCGCTCGCCAAGCTGATCCCCTTCTACAAGGAAAACCTGTAATCCCCGTTGCGGGGACCGCACCGGCCATCTCTTGCGCCGAGGAGCCCGTCCCGGGTTTCTCATTTTTTCGGAATCCAGAACAAACATCATGACCAACGTATTGATCCTCGGCGCCAGCGGGCAGATTGCCCGCTGGGTAGTGCAGATGCTGGGCGAGCACCAGGACGTCAGACAAACTCTGCTCGTGCGCAATCCTGCGAAGCTGGCCGGCAACGAACCCGCCAACGCGAGCGTGGTGATCGGCGACGTCCTGGACAAGAGACTCCTGCCCCGGATCATGGACGGGCAGGACATCGTCTATGCCAACCTGGCCGGAGACGTCGACGTGCAGACCGAACATGTGCTTGCCGCGATGAAGGCCGCGAACGTCAAGCGGCTGATCTTCGTCAATTCCCTCGGCATTTACGACGAGGTGCCCGGCAAGTTCGGCGACTGGAACCGCCGGGAAATCGGCCAGTACCTGCCGCCGTATCGCCGGTCCGCCGACCTGATCGAGGCATCCGATGCCGACTACACCATCCTTCGCGCCGCGTGGCTCCAGGACAAGGACGAGGTCAGCTACGAGATCACCGGTCGCGACGCGCCGTTCAAGGGCACCGAGGTTTCGCGCAAAAGCGTCGCCGCGCTGGTCACCGAGCTGGTCGCACATCCGGACAGGCTTGTTGACGCCAACGTCGGCGTCAACAAGCCGGGGACCGACGGCGATCGACCGGCTTTCGGCTGACGTTCCCGGGCAGTCATGCCGGGCGTCGGCAGGCCTGGCGCCCGATTCACCCGTCAGTCGCGCGGCCGGTCGAGCAGTTGCTTGACCAGCGCGCGCACGATCGGATTCTGTTCGCGACCGCGCGCCGTCGCGATATGAATGCGTCGCACCGCCCACGGTTCGGCCAGCTCCACCACGGCCACCCGGCTGAACAGCTCATGACTGACCAGGCATTCCGGCTGAATCGTCACACCCAGCCCGGCCTCGACGAGACTGACCGCGACGCCCGCACTCCGGACGCCGTAGCGTGGCTTGAATTCCTCCCCCAGACGCCGCGCGGCCGCACGCATCACGCCGACCATCGCCGTGACGGCAATGACGTTCTCCGGTAGAAGATCCTTGAAGGTCACGCTCGCGCGTCCGCTCAGGTGATGCTCTTTCGGGACGACTGCGATCAGCCGGTCCTCGCGGTACGGCGTGATGTCGACGCCGCCCAGGTCGATCTCGTGGGCGGCGGCAAATACGCCTACATCGGCTTCGCCGCGGGCCACCGCGTGCACGATCTCCGCGTTCTCCAGCTCCTGGACCACGAGATCCACGCGCGGATACTCGCGGCTGAACTCGCCGACTTCACGCGCGATGAACGGCACGATGATCGACCGTGCCGACGCGACGGTCAGCTCGCCCTGCATGCCCTCGGTAAAGGAAGCGATCTCGGATCGCATGTCGTCCAGATCGTCGAACATCTTGCGGATATAGCGCAGCAGGACTTCGCCCGCCGGGCTCGGCGACACGCCTTTCGGGCCGCGTTCGAGCAGCTTGACGCCGGCGATGTCCTCGAGATCCTGGATGCGCTTGGTCGCCGTTGACGCAGCGATATTCTCGCGGATCGCGGCCAGGCCGATCTGCTGCTCTTCAACCGCAGACACGAACAGTTTCAGCGTGAACAGATCGACCTGCCGAATCAGGTGCAATCGGTTGAATGTACTCATGTCTCCTCGCATGCACTTGTTCATGACGTTGTCGGGCGTCATGCCGCACGGTGCGCGGGTTCGTGCCCGCTCATCCCGCCATGGCAACGCGTCGAGCCAGTCCATGCCTGCTGCGGCAGCGATGCCGTGTTTCACCGGCGTGCGATGCCGCCCTCCGCGATCGTACACCTGTGCCCTGCCGCATGTTGTGCGAACGCACGATCTCGCCGACGGTACGTCACGCCTTCGCATACGACGCGTCGATGCGTGCCGCTTTAGGAATCCGCGTCACCACGATCGCGGCAATGACGGACGGTATCGCGAACACGTAGAAATTCCATTGATGCCCGAGGGTCGACCCGACGACCCATCCGCCGATCATCGGCCCCAGCACCGAGCCGATTCGCCCCAGACCCTGCGCCGTCCCGATGGCCGAGCCGCGACACGAAGCCGGGAAATACGCGGCGATGAAGCCGTACCCGAGCGTCGTCGATCCGATCGAACCGAGGCCCGCGCCGAACACCGCCAGCATCAGCCACGCGTAGCCGGGCTTCTGGCTCATGACCAGCAGCGAAAGCGCGCACACGAGAAAAAGTGAAATGAGGATTTTCCGGGCGCCCACGCGATCGGCAAGCCACGCCCCGATCAGGTTGCCGGCAACGGCACCGAACTGCATGACCAGCAGAAAGTGCAGCGACGATCCCAGCGGATAGCCGGCCTTGCGCATCAGCGTGGGCAGCCACACGTTCATTCCGTAGACGACGATCTGCCCGCAAAAGAACAGAACCGCAAACAGCAGCACCTTCGATCGCCAGTCGGCCGACATCGCGAGCCTGAAGCCGCGCGCATGGACCGACGCCGCATGGAGCTGCCGCTGGTGCGCGTGATCGGCCAGCACGCGATCGAGATCGATCGAATAACGGACCGCCAATTCGCGTGCCTCGTCCATCCGGTTGCGTTCGACGAGAAAACTGACCGATTCCGGCAGGAAGAAAACCATGACGGGCAGCATGAACACGTACAGCGCACCGGCGCCGTAGAGCACTCGCCAGCCATGGCTCTGCAGCAATGCGATGGCCAGCAGTGCACAGACCACGCCGCCTACCGCATAACCCGTGAGGGCAAGCGCGTTGTAGAGCTGCCGGCGATTTCTCGGCGCGTACTCGATCGTCAGCGCCACTGACGACGGCACCACGCTTCCGAGCCCGACGCCCGTGAGGAAACGGGCGATACCGAGTTGCGTCGGCGAATGGGCCAGTGCGCAAAGCAGCGAGCCGACGGAGAACCACAGCACGCCGGCCATGATCAGGTTGCGCCGGCCGATCCGGTCCGACAGCGATCCGGCACCGAACAGGCCCAGCATCAGGCCGGCCAGTGTCCAGCTTCCGATCATGCCGGCACCGCTTGCACTCAAGCCCCATCCGGGCTCTGCGAATAGCGCCGATACCGTTGCGCCGTACACGATGAGGTCGTAGCCGTCGACGGCAATCGTCATGAAACACAGTAGTACTACGAACAGGCTGCTGCGAGAGGGAATGGATGAATCGTTCACGTCGTCTCCTGGTTACTCGTGATCGCCCGTTGTCGAGCGGGCTTTTTTTATGTTCTCGCCCACTATAGGGAGGCGAAATTTTTCGACCAAGTGCCGGATTTCGAAACGACGTTTGACCAAATTCGAATCGCGCTTCGTGAGATAGAAACCCCCATTTTTACGAGGAAGGGAATGTGTTCGACGCACGTCGCCAAGCGCGCATTCGACCTTCGTTACTCGGGGGGTTCAGCGAGATTCGTCGTGCGGGAAGTCATGGCGGCACGGCCTCGACGAAGCGGCCGTATCGGGGGCGAACACATCGTTCGGCGAGATGGCGAAGACGCGACGTACGCGCCGCCCCGACCGAATGTCGAAGCCGCTGCGTCAGTGAGCGCGTTGCTAGTGATCAGTCAACTGCGCGACAAACGCCCTCGTTGCCGCGGTCAACGCGTCGCCGCGCCGCATACCGACGCACAGCCGGCGCAATGCCCACGGTTCGTCGAGCGACACCAGCGTTACCTTGTTGACGTCCTCGACCGGCAGCATGCTTTCGGGGTGGATCATCACACCCAGGCCGGCCTTGACCAGGCTGCGCGCCGCCTCGATCGAGCTGACCCGGTACTTGACGCGCAGCTCGCGCCCGAGGGCGGATGCCGCATCGTGCAGTTGCGTCATCAGCAAGGTCGTCGGCGCGAGGCCGATGATGTTCTCGTCGACGAGATCCTGAGTCGTGACGCTCGTGCGCGCGCCGAGACAGTGCCCGTGCGGCAAGACCGCAACCAGGCGATCGGTCCTGAACTCGATGATGTCGAGCGCGTCGCGGTCGACATCGGCGGTGGCATAGAACATCGCGACGTCGGCCTTGCCGGTCACGACCGCGCCGATCACGGCGGCATTGGTGTCCTCTTGCAGCTCGATCTCGACGAGCGGAAAGTCCCGCGTGAATTCGGCGATCTCCCGCGCGAGGAAATGGACGATGATCGTGCTCGTGGAACTGATGCGGATCTGCCCGCGCACACCCTCGGTGAATTCGGCGACCTCCCGGCGCATCACGTCGAGATTCTCGAACAGCAAACGCAAGTGGCGCGCCAGCACTTCGCCGGCCGGGCTCGGCACCATGCCGCCCGGCAACCGCTCGAACAGGTCGATTCCGGCAATCTCCTCGAGATCCTGAATGCGCCGCGTCGCGGCCGACGGCGTGATGTTTTCCCGCACCGCCGCGCGACGCATCTGCTGCTCCTCCACGACCGTGAGAAACAGCCTCAACGTGAACAGGTCGACGCGCCTCGTCAGATTGTGGAGACTGAGCCCCGCCATTTCTCCTCTCCTGTCTTCGTGCCCGGCCGGATCGCAAGCATGCGCGATAGAGACTAAGCCGGGGGTCGGCGTGCGTCAATCGGGAATCGAAGACAGGTCGACCGTGGCAGTCGCGGCGATGCCGCCCGCTTTGCGCAACGCGATCGCACACCGCGAACCGGCAGGTTCAGATCACGTTCAGGTCCCGCAATGTCGTGATCTCGCGTTCATCCAGCCCCAGCCATTCGTGCAGCACGTCCGCACTGTGCTCGCCAAGAACCGGCGGCGTCTTCGCGTCCGGTTCAGGCACGTCCGACATCTTCACCGGATTGCCCGCGACCTGAATGGGACCCCAGGCCGGATCGTCGAGCGTCATGAGCATCTTCCGGGCGGCAACGTGCGGGCATTCGAACAGGTCCGGTACGTCATTCACGTTCGAACACGGCACGCCGCCTGCGCGCAGCGCCGTCAGCGCCGCTTCGCGTGACCGGTCGCCGAGCCATGCGTCGATCTCGACGTTCAGCGCGTCCACATGCTGCTTGCGCAATATGCCGTCGGCGAATCGCGGATCGTCGGCCAGGCCCGGCCGGCCGATCACTTCCGCGAACCGCTTCCAGATGTGTTCGCCCAGCACCGCGATCACGATATAGCCGTCTTTCGCGCGATACGTGCCGAACGGCGCGGTGACGGCATGCACGCCGGGCGGCGACGTGCGTTTCGTCGCCGAGTACATCGCGACCGAGATTTCGTTGAGGATCAACGAGGCATCGACCATCGAAATATCGATCTTCTTGCCCTTGCCGGTCGTGTGCCGGTGCAGCAGCGCCAGCACGATGCCGTAGAGCGCCAGGATCCCGCATTCGATGTCGGCCAGCGAGAAGCCGAGATAGGTCGGACGATCGTCGCCGCGCTCGGGGCGGTACATCAGCCCGCTCATCGCCTGCCCCACGATGTCGAACGCGGGGAAGTCGCCGTACGGGCTCGGCAGGATGTCATCGTGGCCGAAACCGGAAATGGCGCCGTAAATCAGGCGCGGATTGATCCGGCTCAGATCCGCATAGCCGAGCCCCAGCCGGTCCATCACGTTCGGCCGCAGATTCTCGAGCACCACGTCGGCATGCGCGGCAAGCTCGGTGAAGATGCGCCGCCCCTCCGGGTGCTTGAGATCGAGCGTGACGCTCTTCTTGTTCCGATTCGTCCGCAGAAAGGCGAGCCCGCTCGGCCGGCCGTCAGCGCCCGGCCGGACCGGATCCGTACTCCGGGCATAATCGCCGCCTTCGCGCGCTTCGATCTTGACGACTTCCGCACCGGCATCCGCCAGCCACATCGAAGCAAACGGCGCCGCGATGAAATTCTCGACTGTCAGCACGCGAATACCGGCCAGCGGTCGTCCCGCGCCGATCGTCGTTCCGGCGCGCGACTCATGAAACACCTCCTTCATCTCCTCTCCTTTTCCGTCGTCTCCTGACACTGCGGTTCGCATGCGACGTTGCGCAGGCTTCGTGGCGATCCCGTCACGGGCAGCACCGGCGCCATGCACACGCGGGCCCCGGCTGCGCATTCACCGGAGCAACACCGACACGGCCCATGCTAGGTGCGCGGCTGGCGCCGTTCAATTGCCGATTCATGAACGCGGGATTGCGGTCTCGCGAACGTCGACATCGGTCCGCACACAGCCGGCACGCCAGGCCGCGCGACCATCACGCACCGATTCGAAAAACGTCAACCGGGCATTCGAGAAACGGCACTCGAATTGACGCCTTCGCGTCCCTACTATTAGCCGGACAGCGAGGCAGCGGCGCGTCCGTCATGCGCGATTCGCCAGCCCGGCCCACGCAATCAGCACGATCGGCACTGTCCCGCGCCACGCCAGGAACGCGAGTCCGACCGATTTTTTCAACGAACTGAAGGCATTTTCGATGAGCAGTCTTGAAGGGAAAGTAGCCATCGTCACCGGCGGCACCGGCGGGATCGGCAAAGGCATTGCATTGCAGCTCGCCGCGCGCGGCGCCACGGTCGTCGTCAGCGGGCGCAACGCGGCCAAGGCCGAATCGATCATCGCCGAACTGCGGCAAACCGGCGGCCAGGCGGACTTCCTGCCGGGTGACGTGCGGAACAAGGCCGACATGGACGCGCTGGCCGCGGAAACCGCCCGCCGCCACGGCGGCATCGACATCGTCGTCGCCAATGCCGGCGGCAACGACGACGAAGCGCGCTCGCCCGACGTGCGCGGCCCGTTTGCCAACATCGATCTCGCGCGTGTCGCGGCGGTGGTGGCGGAAAATACGGCCGCGAAACTCTTCCCGGTCCAGGCCGCGTTGCCCTACATGCGCCCTCGGGGCGGCGGCAGCGTGATCTTCGTGACGTCGGAGGGCGGCCGGGTGCCGACGCCCGGCCAGACCGCCGTATCGACGTTTGCCGGCGGCCTGATCCGCGCAAGCAAGGTGATCGCGAAGGAACTGGCGCGAGACAGGATCCGGGTCAATTGCGTGTGCGTAACGGTGGTGCGCGACAGCCCGTCATGGGAAGCCGTGTTCGGTGTCGACAGCCAGGTATCGACGCAGCATCGCAAACAGTACGAGAAGATCGTCGCCGGCTGCCCGCTCGGGGTGGCGGCCCCGCCCGACATCGGCCAGGTCGTCGCGTTCCTCGCATCGGACGAGTCGGCCTACCTGACCGGCGCCACGCTCAGTCCGACCGGCGGATTGACCATTCATTGACCACGCCGCGCGTGGTGCCCCGGCTCACCGCAACAGGATCGGCATCTCGTCGCCTTGCGCGCACGAGCTGAAACGCACACGCCGGCTCAAGAACACGCAGTCGGAGGAGATTTCATGCGCGGCATGGTCTTTCAAGGGGAGTGCAAGGTCGATGTGCTCGATTTCGACGATCCCGTTCCGGGATACGGCGAAGCCGTGATCGAGATGAAGGCATCGGGCATGTGCGGGACCGACCTTCACTATTACCGCCACGGCATGGCGGAATCGCTGAGCATGCTCGGCATGCGCGACCGGATGGAATCCGCACAGGTGATCGGCGGCCACGAGCCGTGCGGCGTCGTGGCCGCGCTGGGCCCCGGAGTCGATCCGAAATCGTTCCGGGTGGGCGATCGCGTCATGGTGTTTCACTACGCGGGTTGCAGTTGCTGCGACTCGTGCCGCACCGGCTGGACCCAGCTCTGCGATCACGGCGCGCGCATCTACGGCGTGTTGAGCCACGGCGGGCATGCGAACTACATGAAGGTGCCGGTCTCGTCGCTGGTCCACCTGCCGCAGGAAGTGTCGTTCAAGGGCGGCGCGGCCATCGCATGCGGCACCGGCACCGCGTACGGCGCGCTGCTGCGCCTCGATATCAGCGCGCGCGACACATTGGCCGTCTACGGTCTTGGCCCCGTCGGCCTGTCGACGGCCCAGCTCGCGGCCGCGATGGGTGTCGAGGTGATCGGTGTCGACATCAACCCGCACCGCGTCGAGCGCGCAAAGGCGTTCGGCGTGACGCACGGCATCGATGCCAGCCAGTGCGACCCGGTCGACGCGATCCACCGGCTGACCGGCGGCCAGGGCGTGTCCTGCGCGGTCGAATGTGCGGGCGGCGAATTGCCGCGTGCGCAAGCGATTCGCAGCACGAAGGTTTGGGGCCGTGTGGTGCTCGTCGCCGTCGGCGGCAACGTGACCATCGACGCGATGAAGGACCTGATCGGCAAGCAACGCACGCTGATCGGCTCCTTCACCTTCTCCGAGCCGGGCATGAAGGAGTGTGCCCACTTCATTGCCGATCACGGCGTCGAGGTCGACAGGCTGTTCACCGACGAATGGCGCCTCGAGCAAGCCGGTGACGCCTACGCTCACTTCAATCAGCAAACGAGCGGCAAGGGCGTCATCGTATTTTGACGGCACGCACGACGATGCCGTCCGGAATCTGGAAAGCGCCGTCAATGACGGCCATGGAGAATGACATGACCAAGAGAACGATCGAACTCAAGCATCCTCGAGAGTTCTACATCGGCGGACAGTGGGTCGCCCCGTCCACTCCGGAAACGTTCGACGTGCTCGATTGCGCGACGGAAGAAGTCGTGGCGACGGTGGCGAAAGCCGCGTCGGCCGACATGCAGCGCGCGATCGGCGCGGCGCGCGACGCCTTCGACAACGGCCCGTGGCCGCGCATGACGCCGCAGGAACGCGCGGGCTATCTGGAGAAGTTCGCGCAGCGCCTGGAAGCGCTGAATGACGATTTCGCGCGCATCTGGGCGATCGAGACCGGGATCGTCTACAAGGTCGCGCAACCCCGGATCGGGCTATTCATCAGCGGCGCATTCCGCCAGTATGCGGCGATGGCCGCGACGTTCCCGTTCGTCGAGGAACATCGATCGGTAACGGGCAATCTCGGCTATCGCGTCTACGAGCCGGTCGGCGTGGTCGGCGAGATCATCCCGTGGAACGGCCCCGCCGGCCTGATGGCGTACAAGACCGCACCGGCGCTGCTCGCGGGCTGCACGCTGGTCATCAAGTCGTCGCCCGAAGCGCCCTGCTCGGCCTACCTGTTCGCCGAGATCTGCGAGGAAATCGGTTTGCCGCCCGGCGTCGTCAATGTCGTGACGGCCGATCGCGACGTGTCCGAGGAACTGGTTCGCCATCCCGGCGTCGACAAGATCACGTTCACGGGATCGACGGGCGCCGGCCGCCGGATCGCATCGATCACCGGCGACCGGATCGCCCGCGTCACGCTCGAACTGGGCGGCAAGTCGCCCGCGGTCATCCTCGACGACTACGACATCGAAACCGCGGCGAACGTGCTGGGCCCGTCCTATTTCGGCTACAACACCGGGCAGATCTGCCATAGCCTGACGCGCGTGATCGTGCCGCGGGCCAAACACGATGCGATGGTCGAAGCGTTGTCGGCCATCGCGAAGCAGATCGTGGTCGGCGATCCGTTCGCACCGGAGACGACGTCCGGCCCGCTCGCGAGTGCACGGCAGCGCGAGACGGTCGAACGATTCGTCGCGACGGGCATCGCGGAAGGCGCGACGCTGGCCACCGGCGGCAAGCGGCCGGAGCAACTGTCGCGCGGGTTCTTCTTCGAGCCGACCGTATTCGGCAACGTCGACAACCGTTCGACGATCGCGCAGGACGAGATCTTCGGGCCGGTGCTGAGCGTCATTCCCGCCGACGACGAAGCCAGCGCGATACGGATGGCGAACGATACGCCGTTCGGGCTGAACGCGGCGGTCTTCACGAACGACCCCGCTCGCGCGTTGCACGTGGCGCGGCAGATCCGCTCGGGCACGGTCGGCCACAATGGCCCGCGCACCGATTTCTCGATCGGGTTCGGCGGCTTCAAGCAGTCCGGCATCGGCCGCGAAGGCGGTGTCGAAGGGCTGACCGCGTTCATGGAATCGAAGACGATCGTCATGGCCTGACGGTCGCGGGGCCTGGCGCTTCGCGTCGGGTCGAGTCGAAGAAGCGCCGACGTCGTGCCGGCGCTTCACTTTGCCCCCCGGCCATCGACGTCGACTCATGCCCCTTCGGCGGAACCGGAGAGTAGATGCTGGCGCGCCTCAACGGCGCGCTTGTCGGGCATGGCGTGCATCGGCATGCAAGCGTGCGGCGAGTTGCTACAGGGATTCCCGCATATCCGCGCCGGCATTCGCAGTCCGCTCCCGCACGATTGCGTAGCGGACGTGCGTTGCCCGCTCACCCGCCTCCTTTAAACTCCCGTTCCAGCTGCTCGCGATGATCCGGATGCGCAACGGCGATCATCCTCGGAATGCGCTGCGCAAGCGACAAGCCGCGCAGATCGGCGATCCCGTACTCGGTGACGATCACGCACGCATCGCTTCGCGGTATCGTGACGGGCCCCGACACGCGCGGGACGATACGACTGTGCCGGCCGGCAGTCGACGGCAACGCGACGACAGGCACACCGCCCCGGCTGGCCTGCGCCGCACGCAGGAAATCCCCCACGCCGCCGACCGCACCGACATACGTGCCGCCGATCGCCTCGGCGTTGATCTGCCCGGTCAGGTCGACCTCCACCGCCGAATTGATCGCGACGAAGCGGTCGATCCGGCGCAGCACGTACGGGTTGTGCGTGTACTCGGTGCCGCGCAGCTCGAGCGCGGGGTTGCGGTGCGCAAAGCGCCGCACGCGTTCGGAGCCGATGATCACGCCGCCAACTGTGACCCCCGCATCGATCGTCTTGCGTGCATTCGTCACGACGCCGGCTTCGCACAACGCCGCGATGCCGTCCCCGATGCTGCCGGTATGCACGCCGAGATCGCGCTTGTCGTGCAGTGCCGCCATCACCGCGTCCGGAATCGAACCGATGCCCGTCTGCAACGTCGCGCCATCCTCGACGAGCGACGCGACGTGCCGCCCGATCGCCAGCTCGACCGGCCCCGGCGCAGTAGCCGCGGCCTCGGGAAACGACGCATCCGATTCAACCAGCAGGTCGATGTCGGCCGCGCCGAGCGTCGGACTGCCGTAGGTCCACGGCACGTCCGGATGCACTTCGGCAACGATCGCACGCGCGTGCTTCACCGCTTCGACCAGGTATTCACGCGCCAGCCCGAGGCTGTAGCGGCCCTGTTCGTCCGGCGGCGACACCTGCAGCATCACGACGTCGATCCGCAGCCGGCCGTCGCGGATCAGCTCCGGCAGTTGCGAATAGTGCGCCGGAAGAATGTCGAGCACCCCGGCGCGTGCGAGCGCGCGATTCGATCCGCTGCCGCAGTAGGCGAGGAAGTCGAACGCATCGGCATGCTCGGGCGCAAGCACGTCGGCGAGACCGATCCCGAGGAAGATGCGGATCCGCTTCAGGTGCTCGCGCTGCGCGACGAGTGCGCGCATCAGCGTTACCGGCTCGGCGTGCGACTGGCCCCACATCACGGTATCGCCGGGGCGAATGAACGCGGCAAGATCGACGCTGCCGCCAGCCGCGCCGGCAGCGCACGCGCGGCCCGGAAGCTCCTGTGCGATGTCGCTCATGCAGATCGAGCCGGCGACACCGGCGTATCCACGGGAAACTCGGGTGCGCGCTTCTCACGGAACGATTTCACGCCTTCGCGCACCTCGGCCCCGCCGAAGCCGAACATCTCCAGTGCGAGCGACGCGTCGAACGTCGGCCCGGCCTGGCGCAGCCAGTTGTTGAGCGCGTACTTGGTCCAGCGCGTCGCCGACGGCGCGCCGTTCGCGAGCCGCACGGCGATCGACAGTGCGGTTTCCTGCACGTCCGCGTCGTCCACCGCGACGGAGACGAGGCCGATCTGCTCGGCCTTCTCGCCGTTCACCGGCTCGCACAGCATCAGGTGATACTTCGCCTTCGCCATCCCGCACAGCAGCGGCCAGATGATCGCCGCATGGTCGCCGGCGGCGACGCCGAGCCGCGTGTGGCCGTCGACCAGGCGCGCGGTCCGGCCGGCCACCGAAATGTCCGCGAGCAGCGCCGCCACCAGGCCGGCGCCGACGGCCGAGCCGTGGATCGCCGACACGATCGGCTTCGAGCAATTGATGATGTTGTAGACGAGATCCTTCGATTCGCGCCACACGCGCACGCGTGCATCGAACGAATCGATCATTTCCTCGACCATGTCGAAGTCGCCGCCGGCGGAAAACGCCTTGCCCGCGCCGCACAGGATCACGGCGGAGACGCTCGGATCCTCGTCGACTTCCCGCCATACGCGCGCCAGTTCGTCATGGCCGCGCGCATCGAGCGCATTGAGCCGCTCCGGCCGGTTGAGCGTGATGCGCAAGACGCCTTTCGCGGGGCGGTCGAACGCGAGGCTTGAATACGACGCGTAGTCGGACGCGTGCTGACTGCTTTCGGACATGATGCTTCCCTTTCCATGTTGGGCTCGCCGGGCGGCGTGGCGATCGTTCCGGACGCATCGGCCGGCCGGCGTCCGGGGACCTCCCTGAACGCAGCCGACGACATCGCGAAACCCGATCGGTGTCGATACCCATCGTGTGCGCCGCCGCTGAACGCGTCAATGCGCGCACGGGCGTTGTTCCGTACGTCGGAACGGCCGCATGCCGTGTGCTCGTCGGCCCATCGCGATCCGGCACGCGCGACGCGTTCCACTGGCTTCGCGCGCTTTTCAAAGTACGGAATCGTCGGGCACGCGGTCTTGACGTCACGACGGTCGAACCGACACTGTGGGTTCTCGCCGAGTGCCGCGGTTTTTTTGCGTGGCTGGCGGTGAGTGGTCGAATGGAAAGGAGACGCAGAATGAAGGTATCGCTCGCGATCGAACGTGTCGCAGACGCGAACGTCACGGCCGGCGCGGCCGACCGCAGGACGGACACCGTGCAGAAGCGGCGTGCGGAAAGCTGCGCACCGAACATGCGGGTCGCACGCGCGGCGGCACGCGACAGCGCCAACGCGGAAGACGCGGCGCTGTGGCGATGGTTTGCCGAACTGCTGGATGATCGGCGGATCCGCTGGTGCCACAGCGGTCGCGGCTGGCTGATCAGCGTGGATCATCGTCATGTTGCGACCGGTACGCAATTCGATCAGGCGATGCGCATCGCGAAGGCCAATGTCGAAGCCGACGACATCGCACACGTGGGCGCTGCCCGGAAGCGCAAGCGCATCCAGTAATCGGCCGCGATCTGCCTGCTGTACGGAACACGAATCAGCAATGCTTCAAGCGCGACAGGCCCATAAATAATCATGACAGGGCCGACCGCGAATGCGCCGATGCGCATGTCTCAGCCAGCCTCTGCGCCGCGAACGTCTCCGCTCGCCCTGCCCTCATGCGGCTTTACCCTTAAGGGTCTCCACGCTGATTTCCGCACCCGCGACGCCGTCGTTTTCAATGCACGGAATCTCTCGGCCCAAGCGGTTGACCGGCGACATTCGCCCCGAATCTAATCAACCAACGCTGCGATGGCATGACGTTCCGGGTTCGGTTGAATTGAGCAGGATGTGCGTTTCACCTGGCCTTCGATCCGATTCCATTGATCTGCTGTACTGATCAAATGTCAGACGACAAATCGCGGCGTCAGAAAACATGAATCGAGAAGAAACTTTGGAGACGTTCAATGAGAAAGACGATTGCGCTTTGCGCAGCAGCCGGGTTCGTCAGTGGGACAGCGCATGCGCAAAGCACCGTGCAGCTCTACGGCATTCTTGACGAAGGGGTCAACTACGTCAGCAACGCATCGGGCAACCACCAGTACGCGATGGCGAGCGGCGTGCTGAACGGCAGCCGCTGGGGGTTGCGCGTCAAGGAAGACCTCGGTGCGGGCTATGGTGTGGTCGCCGTGATGGAAAACGGCTTCGACGTCAATACCGGCAAGCTCGGCCAGGGCGGGCTCGGGTTCGGGCGGCAAGTCTATGTCGGCCTGTCCAGCCCTTACGGCACGATGACGCTCGGGCGCCAGTACGACTCCGTCGTCGATTCGCTCGGCCTGTTCGAGGCAGGCGATCAATGGGGCGGCTACCTGGCCGCCCATCCGTCCGACAACGACAACTTCAACAACACCAACCGCGTCAACAACGCGATCAAGTACACCAGCCCCGTCTTTCACGGCCTGACCGCGACTGCCCTCTACTCGTTGGGCGGCGTGCCGGGGCGCACCGGCCGCAACCAGATCTGGTCGGCCGGTGCCAGCTACACGAACGGCCCGCTCGCGCTGGCCGCGGGCTACCTCAATGTCCGGAATCCGAATACGTCGTTCTATGGTTCCGGCGGCACCGTCGCCGCGACCGTCAATGAAGTGCCCGGCTCGAACTTCGGCGCATCGCCGGTGATTTCGGGCTATGCATCGGCGCATACGCTGCAGGTCATCGGCACGGGCGCCGCGTACACGATCGGTGCGTTCACCGTGGGCGCGACCTATTCGAACACGCAGTTTCGCGGCCTCGGCGATACGACGACGGGCCCGGTACCGGCAGGCGGCATCGCCGGCACGGCGAAATTCAACAACGCCGAGCTGAACGTGAAGTATCAGGTCACGCCGGCCTTCCTCGTCGGCGCCGCGTATGTCTACACGAAGAACAGCGGTGCCGATGGCCAGAGCGGCGCGCACTACAACCAGGCATCGTTCGGGGCCGACTACTTCCTGTCGAAGCGTACCGACGTGTACTTCGTCGGCACGTATCAGCGCGCCAGCGGGCGGGATTCAACCGGCCGTATCGCGGTCGCGTCCATCAACCAGTTGACGCCGTCGACGTCCAATCACCAGACGGCGCTGCGCGTCGCCATTCGACACCGGTTCTGATCCGCCGCGATCGCGTCGATCGCGTCGATCAAGGTCCGGGCGCGCCGCAACGCGCTGCGAACCCGCTGGAGCGACATGATCCGGCGGGGGCGCGGCGGTTGCGATGCGCGCTCCGCCGCCCTGTCGGGACGCGCGCCCACTTTGCGGCTTGCGTCGACCTGCCGGAACAACATCCCGGCGCTCAGTACGACTTGACCGCCACCGTGGCAGGCGACTCGCTCAACGGGACGAACTGGCGCGTCGCCCCGTCGAGCGCGTCGATGCGCCCCATCTCGATGTCATAGACCCAACCGTGCAGATTCATTCGTCCTTGCTCGAGCGCGAGGGCGACCGACGGATGCGTGCGCAGGTTGGCGAGCTGCGCGATCACGTTCTCGCGCACCAGGCCGTCGAGCTTGGCCCGCGGGGAGTCGAACTGATGCGCGGCATTGATGGCTTTCGCGGCATCGGAATGGCGCAACCAGTTCGCCACAGCCGGCATATGGTCCAGGCACGTACACCGTGAGATCGCGCCCATCGCGCCGCAATCCGAGTGCCCGCAAATGACGATATCCCGCACACCGAGCACGGCGACCGCATACTCGACCGTGGCCGACACGCCCCCCGGTTCCGGTCCGTACGACGGGACGATGTTGCCCGCGTTGCGAATCACGAACAGTTCGCCCGGCTCGCGCTGCGTCAGCAGTTCCGGCACCACGCGGCTGTCCGAGCACGTCACGAACAGCGCCTTGGGATTCTGGGTGGTCGCGAGCTGCTTGAACAGCTCGATACGTTGCGGATAGACCTCGCGCTGAAAGCGCAGGAAGCCGTCGATGATGTCGCGCAAGGGACTCTCCTGATACGAATACACGGTGGGCGGCAACGCGATCGTACGCTGCGTCCGCCAAGGCGGGCGCCATTATCGCAGATCGACGGCGTCGTGATCCAGTTGGCGCGGACGTCGGCCGGCCGGACTACTTCGACGCGCCCTCATGCGCGCACCGCACATCCGGCCCGGTCTGCCCGCGACCGGAAACACCGCACGATACGGGGGCGTTCGTCGTATCGACGCACCACCCTAAGCCGGCAGCGGCACCCTTGATTCGATCCCGGGTTTCGGTATATTTGCGAGACACACGAGGGGGCGGCGCTCTCGCAAAGGAATGGCGCCGTCAAGACGACCAAAAACATATAACCGAGAAAAACGATCATGTCCGGCACCTACGACCCTACGCTTGTCGTACTTTCCTGCTTGCTTTCGATCCTCGCATCGTTCACGGCACTCAATATCTCCGATCGACTGAACCTCATCGGGAATCGTTCGATCTGGCCTTGGATCGTTTTCGGCGGGTGCATCATGGGGCTCGGCATCTGGTCGATGCATTTCGTCGCCATGCTGGCATTTCACCTGCCTGTCGCTGTTGGATACGATATTCCCACCACAATCGCCTCCTTGCTCATCGCGATTGCCGCTTCGGCGGTCGGCTTCATACCGCTCTCCCGCTTCGCCCTGCACTGGCCGCAACTCATTGCCAGCGCGATCGTCATGGGACTGGGCGTCGCCGGCATGCACTATCTTGGCATGCAGGCCATGAATATCTGCTCCGGCATTCGATACCAGCCCTGGCTGGTTGCGCTGTCCGTCGTCATCGCGATCCTGGCAAGTGGCGCCGCCTTATTGCTTGCCTTCGATCTGCGCCGTCCGAGCACATTCGGCAGAACGCGCCAGATCGGTTCGGCAATCGTCATGGGCGTTGCCGTGTGCGGGATGCATTATTGCGGCATGGCAGCGGCCAGTTTCGAACAAGGCAGCTACTCGACGGCCAACTTCTCCGATCTACCCGCACCGTGGCTGGCCGGTATCGTCGTGACTTTCAGTCTGGTGATTTTCGTGGTCACCACCGCGATCATGCTTCTGGATGCCAGAACCAACACCCAGGCGCGGGTACGCGCTCAGGCGACATTGAGCGCCCATCTCGATCAACGGAATCCCACTCGCTAACAGGGCGTGATCGATTTCATCCGAACACGTGAAACGTGATGTTCAAGCTGAATCCGGCGCATTTCGGCGGGTGGCAGCAGTTGCGCCCGAGTCAGCGTCCGGCGCCTGCCGGGCGGAGCGTTTGTCATTGAAGGGTGAAACAGGACGATCCGAGTTGCCGGTCAATGAGCGGTATCGGTTCCGCCCAGATCGAGCAAACCCGCTGCGCCGAATGCACTGCGGTACTCGACGAACGCACTCTCCACGCTTTCGATGGCAAGGAGATTGAGGATCACCGTTTCATGTTCGATGGTCGTCAATGTGACGGTCGCCAGAATCCCGGAGCCGACCTTCGCCCGGTCAAGAATACTGACGAGTCCGACGATGTTGCTGCCGCGCGGAAGGTGAACCTTGACAAGCCCGCCGAACAAATTGGACATCAACCGGTCGACGTGAGCAATTTCTTCGGGGGACGCTGCGACACGGCCGTTCAAATTTTCAGTCATTTATTTCCTTTCGACACGAGCGCGCCAACCTGTGTACACCATCGACTGTCGGCAGTGCGGGATGGCGCCAGCCAGCCTGCCTGCCGCCGCCTAAATCGACCGGCGGCGGCAGGGTCGCGCTCAAGCGGCCGCCGGTTCGTCGCGATGCACCGGGAACCAACCCTTCATCGCATCGATGACACCCCAGAGCTTGTCGGGAATGACAAGCTGCGGCACATCAACCGGATTCAGCTGCGTACGAATCGCCGCGGCGTCCCCACGCATTGCCTGCTCGACCCACGCGGGATTCATCACGAGCCCTTTCCCGACCGCCACCACCGACAGGCCGAGCGCGAGCGCAGCTTCCGCCTGAGCGGGCGTGCGGATCTGGCCGGCGGCGATCACCGGCACGCGCTGCTGCACGGCCTCCACCACACGCTCGATCGTGCGGCACTCGTCGGTCGAGTCGAGCGGCTTCGCGTCGAGCAGGTCGGTTAGCGACACATGGATGTAATCGATGCCCGCGACGATCAGCCGGTCGATCAGCGTCAGCGCATCGTCGACGCGCAGCCCGCCCGCATCGGGCTCTTCCGGCGAGATCCGGTAGCCGAGCAGGAACGGACGATCCGCATGCTGCGCGATCACGCGCCGGACTTCGGCGACCAGCGCGAGCGGAAAGCGCATCCGGTTCTCGAGCGAGCCGCCCCATGCATCGGTGCGCCGGTTGAACAGCGGCGAGAAGAAATTCTGGATCAGGAAGCCGTGTGCGCCGTGCAGCTCGATGCCATCGAAGCCCGCTTCGATCGCGCGGCGCGTGGTTTCGCCGAACGCGCGAATCATCTCGCCGACCTCGTCGTGCGTCAGCGCGCGGCTTTCGAGTTCGCCATTGTTGAACGGCCCCGGCGGCGCCTTCATCGCGCTCGCGCTGACGAGCACGCCGTCCGGCACGAGCGCCGGCACCGCCTTGCTCCCGGCATGGAAGATCTGCAGGATCGCCGGCGCTCCGCCGCTTTTCGCGGCCTGCGCCAGTGCGCGCAGGCTCGGCATGTAGCGATCGTCATGCGCGGCAAATTCGTCGGTAAAGCCGATGCCGTTTTCCGTCACGTGCGTGCATCCGGTCAGTACCGCGCCGACACCGTTCACGCGACGACGGTAGTACGCGAGTTCCTGATCGGACACCGTGCCGTCCGGATTGGACGACCACGTGGTCATCGGCGCCATCAGCACGCGGTTGCGCAGCGTGATGCCGTTCGGGAACGTGAACGGCTGAAACAGGGAAGCAAATTGCTGGGTCATGGGGATTCCTCGGGGGCCATCGCAACGGAACGCATCGCGTTCGCGGGACGGCACGTACATGAAAGGCGCGGCTCGGGGCCGCCATTGCATCGCGGTCGCTTCCGGCGGGCGGCGGGACGCCGCCGCGCACCGGTTCCTTCGCGAACCCTCCTATCGTAGGGCCCGATTTGCATTACTCAAGCGCACAAAACTGACAACAGTTGTATGCCGGCCTTAACAATCAACGCGTCATGCCGCGCTGCCGGCGCGCTCGCACGTCGCATCGATCTGTAAAGCATGGCTTAACACTGAAGTTGCCTTTAGGTGATATATCCGGATCAATTTCCTGCCTATGATGGTTTCGTACCGCTTCACTTGGGCCACCTACCACCGGAGTCATCGATCATGCAGAAAGTCAGCTTCAAGAACCTGAACGGCCAGGGCGTCACGATTGCCGCAGTCATCCACTTCCCGGAAGGTTTCGATCAAGGCAAGCGTTACCCGGCCGTGGTCGTCGCTCACCCGGGCGGCGGCGTGAAGGAGCAAACGGCCGGCCTGTACGCGAAGAAGCTGGCCGAGCACGGCCTCGTCGCGATCGCGTTCGACGCGTCGTACCAGGGCGAAAGCACCGGCGAGCCGCGCCAGCTCGAAAATCCGTATATCCGTACCGAAGACGTCAGCGCCGTGGTCGACTACCTGACCACGCTGCCGTCTGTCGATGTCGAACGGATCGGCGCGATGGGTATCTGCGCGGGCGGCGGCTATGCGGCCAACGCGGCCATCAACGACCGGCGCATCAAGGCGCTCGGCGCGGTCAGCGCGGTGAACATCGGCTCGATGTTTCGCAACGGCTGGGAAAACACCGTGAAGGATGCCGAAGCGATTCCGTACGTCGCGGCCGGTTCGCAGGCACGCACCAGCGATGCATCCGGCGCGCAACTCGCGACGCTGCCGCTCGCGCCGATGCGCAAGGAAGACTCGCCGAACAAGGAACTGGAAGAAGCATGGGAGTACTACCATACGCCGCGCTGCGAGCATCCGAACGCGCCCGGCTTCATGACCGCCCGCAGCCTCAACCAGATCATCACGTACGACGCATACAACAAGGCCGAAGCGTTCCTCACGCAGCCGCTGCAGATCGTGGCCGGCAGCGTCGCGGGCAGCAAATGGATGAGCGACGACCTGCTCGCCCGCGCGGCCAGCGCCGACAAGCACCTCCATGTGGTCGAAGGCGCGAACCACATGTCGCTGTACGACGTGCCGCAGTACGTCGACGAAGCGGTTTCCGTGCTTGCGCCGTTCTTCAACAGCAAGCTGTAACCCACGACTGCGCACGGCGCGGTACGCACCGTGCAACGTGAACGACGGCCGGCTCGCCTTTCCCGGGATGAGTCGGCCGTATGCGTTTGCACCGTCATGCTGGCGAATCGGCGTCGCGACAGACTCTACTTCGACATGCGTTCGCGGCAGCAACGTGCTTGACCACCTTCAATCCGCACGTTGCGGACAGCGCACGCAGCACGCGTCCTGCCCCCGTCTCACGCCACGCCCTGTCTTCCGCTCGCACAGCCCCCCGTATAAACCCCAATGACGGTCTCGCGATTTGAGCGCCAAACTAACTACCAGTTGTTAGGTTGATGCCTAACGATGAATCAGGCGACCCCTTCAACAGGCCGAAACCATCATGACGACGCAGATGAAACCGATCCGTTCCTTCCTCTTCGTTCCAGGCAACAAGCCGACCTGGATCGAAAAGTCCATTCAATCGAAAGCCGATGCGCTGATCCTCGATCTCGAGGACAGCGTGCCGCCCGCACAGAAAGTCGAGGCGCGCGAAATCGTCCGCTCGAAGCTCGCGTGGCTGGCCGAGCAGAAGCAGCGCATCTGGGTGCGCATCAACCGCAGCGCGCACCTGTACGACTTCGACGACATCCTCGCGATCGTGAACCCGGTGGTCGAAGGCATCGTGATTTCGAAGCCCTGCGGCCCGGAAGACATCCACACGGTAGCGTCGATGCTGGCCGAAGCCGAGTACCGCGCGGGCGTCCCGGTCGGTCACACGAAGGTGATTCCGCTGCTGGAAACCGCGCGCTCGCTGGAGCTCGCGTACGAGATCGCACAGCACGAGCGCGTGCCGGCGATCGTCGGCGCCACCGCGAAGAACGCCGACGTAGCCCGCGCACTGAAGACCGTGTGGTCGCTCGAAGGCCGCGAAACCCAGTACCTGAAATCGCGCATCGTGATGGCCGCGCGCGCGGCCGGCAAGCTGCCGATCGGCGGCGTCTGGCAGCAGGTGCATGACCTCGACGGGCTCAAGGTGTCGTCGGCGAACGACCGCCAGCTCGGCATGAGCGGCGAACTCGTGCTGCATCCGTCGAACGTCGAGATCGTCAACCGCACCTACAGCCCGACCGAAGAGGAAGTGGCGTTCTACCAGGGCATGATCGACGCGCTGGACAAGGCCCAGGCCGAAGGGCGCGCATCGTGCATCTATGACGGCGAGCACATCGACATCGCCCACGCGAAGACGGCGCGCGAAATCATCGAACTCGCGCAGTCGTTCAACCGCTGATCGCTTACCCGAACACCCCAGGAGACAGACAAATGGCAGGCCTTTACTTCGAAGAATTCAAGCCCGGCATGGTGATCGAGCATGCGATCCGCCGCACCGTGACCGAAACGGACAACGTGCTGTTCTCGGCGATGACCTACAACTGCGCGCCGCTGCACATCGATGCCGAATACAGCAAGAACACGATGTATGGCCAGCGTCTCGTGAACAGCATGTTCCTGCTCGCGCTGGTGGCCGGCATCACCGTGTACGAAACCACGCTCGGCACGACGCTGGGCAATCTCGGCTTCGGCGAAATCGCGTTCCCCAAGCCTACTTTTCACGGCGACACGATTCGCGTGGAAACCGAAATCGTCGACACGCGGCTGTCGAAGAGCCGCAACGATTCGGGCATCGTCACGTTCAAGCATGTGGCGAAGAACCAGCGCGACGAGATCGTGTGCACGGCCGTGCGCACGGGCCTGATGATGTTGCGCCCGGCCGGCAACGCGTGACGGCACCGCTGCAGGAGAATCGATCATGAACTACCAGCTCACAGCCGACCAGCAGGCGATCGTCGACGCCGCGCAAAAAATCTGTGCGGATTTTCCGCTCGAATACTGGCGCAAGAAAGACAAGCACCACGAGTTCCCGCATGAGTTCTTCGACGCGGTCGCGAGCGGCGGCTGGCTCGGCATCTGCATGCCGGAAGACGTCGGCGGCGCGAATCTCGGCGTGACGGAGGCCGCGCTCTTCATGCGCACGGTCGCCGAATGCGGCGGCCAGGCCGCGGCGTCCACCATCCACATGAACATCTTCGGCCTGCAGCCGGTCGTGCACTTCGGCTCGGACGCGCAGAAGAAAGCGTGGCTGCCGCCGTTCACCCGCGGCGAGCACAAGGCGTGCTTCGCCGTGACCGAGCCGGACACCGGCCTCGACACCACGAAGCTGAAGGTCGTCGCGAAGAAGCAGCCCGACGGCAACTACCTGATCTCGGGCAAGAAGGTCTTCATCTCGACCGCTCAAGTGGCTGATCACATGCTGATCCTCGCGCGCACCACGCCGATCGAGCAGGTGAAAAAACACAGCGAAGGGCTGAGCCTGTTCTACACGAAGCTCGACCGCAGGTATGTCGACATCCGCGAGATCGACAAGCTCGGTCGCGCCGCAGTCGATACGAACGAACTCTTCATCGACGACCTGCCGGTGTCGAAGGACGAGCTGATCGGCGAGGAAGGCAAGGGCCTGAGCTACATCTTCCACGGGATGAACGCCGAACGTGTGCTGGTGGCGGTCGAGCAGGTCGGCATCGGCCGCGCGGTGCTCAACCTCGCGACGCAGTACGCGAAGGAACGCGTGGTGTTCGGCCGCCCGATCGGCCAGAACCAGGGCGTCCAGCATCCGCTGGCCCGCAACTGGGCCGAGCTGGAAGCGGCGAACCATATGATCTTTGCGGCCGCCGACCTGTACGACCGCGGGCAGTCATGCGGCTCCGAGGCGAACGCCGCGAAGCTGCTCGCGTCCGAGGCGTGCATGAATGCATGCCAGACCGCGATCCTCACGCACGGCGGCTTCGGCTACGCGAAGGAGTATCACGTCGAACGGTTCATGCGGGAAGCGTGGATCGGCTACATTGCCCCTGTCACCCCGCAACTCATTCTGTCGAATATCGCTGAACGCAAGCTCGGATTGCCGAAGTCCTACTAAGCACGGCTTTCCGCCGACGGTTCCCGCACCGGGCATCGCCGGACCGCGGCCGGTGCCGGCCATGCAGGCCAGGCGCCGGCCGCACACAAGATTCAGGAGACAAGCATGTCAGTTGCAAGACCTCTGGACGGCATTCGCGTCCTCGATTTGACCGTGGCGTTGGCCGGCCCGTACGGATCGCTGTTGCTGGGTGGGATGGGCGCCGAAGTCATTCGTGTCGAGTCACCCGGCGGCGGCGATATTGCGCGCAACAATCCCCCTTACGTCGGCAAGGACGGCGTCCACTTCGGCGTGAAGGGCGACGACGAAGTGTCGCTGACCATCCTCAACCGCGCACGCAACAAGAAGAGCATCACGCTCGACCTGAAATCCGAACAGGGCCGCGCGCTGTTCATGGAGCTGGTCAAGGAATCCGACGTCGTCATCGAAAACGCGAGCGAAGGCGTCACGGCACGCCTGGGCGTGGACTACGAGAGCGTGCGCCACGTCAATCCGAAGATCGTCTATGCGTCGATCAAGGCGTTCGGCGAACCGAGCCCGTACAAGAACCTGAAAGGCATGGACATCATCGTCCAGGCGCTGTCGGGGATCATGGACGTGACCGGCTTCGCCGACGGACCGCCGACGCGCTCGGGCCTGCCGATCGCCGACCTGATCGCGCCGCTGTATGCGGTCAACGGCATCCTCGCGGCATTGATTCATCGAGGCCGGACGGGCGTCGGCCAGTGCGTGCAGGTATCGATGCTCGATTGCCTCGCATCGCTGGTGGCAGAGGAGCATTTCGACGTGTTCCTCGAGCACGGTTACGCGAAGCGCTCGGGCAATTTCCAGGATCGCCTGGTGCCGTTCGGCGTGTACGGCACGCGCGACGGCTACGTGGCGATGGTGGCTTTCCAGCCGGACTGGTTCCAGAACCTGATGGAAGCCGTGGGCCGGCCCGAGATCGCCACCGATCCGCGTTATGCAACGCGCGGCCCGCGCATGAAGCACGCGACCGAGATCAACGCGATCATCGAGGAATGGACACGCGGGCACAGCACGGAAGAAGTGATCGCAGAACTGCAGGTCAAGCGCGGCGTGCCGGCCGCCCCGGTGCGCTCGCCGCTCGACGTACTCAAGGATCCGGTGCTGCAGGCACGCGGCGCCGTGGTGCGGCTCGAGCACCCGGGCCTTGCCGGCGTCGATGCGATGGGCATGGGCCTGCCGATCAAGCTGTCGGGGACGCCCGTGCAGTTCGACCAGCCCGCGCAGGCACTCGGGGCCGCCAACGACGAGATCTACCAGGGGCTGCTCAAGCTGCCGGAGGATCGCCTGCAGCAACTGCGCGACGCGGGAGTGATCTGATCATGTCCGCCGCCCCCTCCCGTTGCGGCCCGCTCGCGGGCATCAAGATCGTCGAGATCGCGGGCATCGGCCCCGGGCCGCTGGCCGCGATGTTCCTCGCCGACCTCGGCGCGACCGTCATCCGTGTCGATCGCAAGGAGCCGTCCGGCCTCGGCGCGCCGCGCCCGGTGCAGTTCGATCTCGGGCTGCGCAACCGCAAGTCGATTCGCGTTGACCTGAAGGATCCGGCCGCCGTCGAGATGGTGCTCGACCTGATCGCCGAAGCCGACGCGCTGATCGAAGGGTTTCGCCCCGGCGTGATGGAGCGCCTCGGCCTCGGGCCCGAGCCCTGTCTCGCGCGCAACCCGCGCCTCGTCTACGGCCGCGTGACGGGCTGGGGGCAGGACGGCCCGCTGTCGCAGGTGGCCGGGCACGACCTGAACTACATCTCGATCACCGGCGCGCTGCATGCGATGGGCCGCGCCGGACAGGCGCCGACGCCGCCGCTCAACGTGCTCGGCGACTACGCGGGCGGCTCGCTGTACCTCGCGTTCGGGCTGCTCGCGGGCATCCTCGAAGCGCGTGGCTCCGGTAAGGGCCAGGTAGTGGACGCCGCGATGGTGGACGGCGTCGCGTCGATCATGACGGTGACGATGGGCCTGCATGCGGCCGGCATGCTCGACAAGGCACGCGGCACCAACCTGCTCGACACCGGCGCGCCGTTCTACGAGGTCTACGCCTGCGCCGACGGCAAGTACGTGAGCGTCGGCCCCATCGAGGGCAAGTTTTATCGGCTGCTGCTCGAACAGCTCGACCTGCAGGACCACCCGCTGCTGCAGGCGCAAATGGATCGCGCACAGTGGCCGCAGGGGAAGCAAGTGCTCGCCGAGAAATTCAGGGAGCGCACGCGCGACGAATGGGCGCAACGGCTCGGCCATCTCGACGTGTGCGTAGCGCCCGTGCTCGACTTCGACGAAGCGCCGAGCCATCCGCATATCCATGCGCGCGGCACGTTCGTCGACCTGGACGGCGTGACGCACCCGGCGCCCGGCCCGCGCTTTTCGCGCACGCCGGCCGCACGGCCCGAAGCGCCCGCGGCACCGACGACCGACAACGCGATCGCCGCGCTGCAGGGCTGGCTGCCCGACGCGCGGATCGAAGCCTGTCGTGCGCGAGGCACCTTCATCTGAGACCTGACTGACATGACAACCCCTACCCCCGAGCTCGCGGCGCTGGACCGCCTGACGAGCGGCCGCTCCACCTGTCGCGCATACCGGCACGAAGCGCTGGACCTCGACCTGATCCGCAGCATCGTCGCGATGGCCAGCCGCTCGGCATCGTGGTGCAACGTGCAACCGTGGCAACTCGTGATCACCGAAACCACGGAGAGCACCGAACGCTTTCGCGAAGCATTGATGCAGCGGGTCAAGGATCATCCGGAGAACGAATCGGACCTGCCGTTCCCGCCGAGCTACCAGGGCATCTACGGCGAGCGCCGGCGCGGCGCCGGCATCGCGCTCTATTCGTCGCTCGGAATCGGCCCGAAGGACAGCGAGCGCAGCGCCGAGCAGGCGTTCCGCAACTTCCGCATGTTCGACGCGCCGCACGTGGCGATCGTCACGGTGCCGGCGGAGCTGGGCCCGTATGCACTCGTCGATGCGGGCGGCTTCGTGTCGTCGTTCCTGCTCGCGGCCTATGCGCACGGCGTCGCCACCACGCCGCAGGGCGCGCTGGCCCGCCATGCGCATTTCGTCCGCGACTATTTCGGCATTCCCGATACGCAGCACATGATCTGCGCGATCTCGTTCGGTTACGCGCAAGACGAGCACCCGGTCAACCGGTTCCGCACCTCACGCGCCGGCGTGGACGATCTCGCGCGCTTCGCGTGAGCGTGGCACGCTGTGAACGATCGCGAACGACGCAAGGAGAATCGAGCGTGGCCGAACGCATTCACGAACTGCTGGATCGCTGGCTGACCGACGCCCCCGAGCGGCCGTTCATCCATCTCGCCGACCGCACGCTGAGCTATGCGGACGTCGGCGCGCTGGCCGATGCGCTCGCGTGCGAGTTGCGCGCCGACGGCGTGCGCGCAGGCGACCGCGTGCTGGTGGTGGCCGAGAACTGCCCCGAGCACGCGGCGCTGCTGATCGCATGCAGCCGTGTCGGCGCGTGGTCGTGCGGTGTCAATGCGCGCATGGCGCCGGGCGAGATCGATGCGTTCGCCGCGAAGGCCGACGCACGTGTGCTGTATTTCACGTCGGCGGTTTCGCCTGCCGCCAGCGCGCATGCCGCGCGGCACGATGCCTGCCCGTCCTGCGTGGGCGGCCTCGCGCGCAGCGCCGTGCGCGCCGCCGCGCAGGTCGAACCCGAACCGCTGGCGAGCGACGTCGCGGCGATCATCTTCACGTCCGGCACGACGGGCGCGCCCAAGGGCGTGATGATGACGCACCGCGGCGTGCTGCATTTCGCACAGGTCTCCGCGCAATCGCGCGCGCTGGGGCCCGGCGACAAGGTCTACGCGTATGCGCCGATGACGCACATCTTCGGGCTGGGCACGGTGCTGCTCGCGTCGCTGCATGCGGGCGCCGCGCTGGAGATGCGCTCGCGGTTCGAGCCGGCGGAGCTGTTCGACGCGCTCGCGCACCGACGCGTGAGCCAGGTGCAAGGCCCGCCGATGCTGTTTGCCCGCCTGCTTCAGCACACCGAGGAACACCACATCGCGCACCCCGACGCTCCGCACCTGCGCTACCTGTACGCCGGCGCCGGGCCGCTCGACAGCGCGCTCAAGCAGAAGGTCGAGGCAAAGTTCGGCCAGACCCTGCATCACGGCTACGGGCTGTCGGAATACGCCGGCTCGCTGCACGCGACGCGCCTGGGCGAAACGCGCCAGGACACCAGCGCGGGCTACGCGTTTCCGGGCGCCGAACTGCGCATCGTCGATCCGGCCAGCGGCCGCACGCTGCCGGCCGGCGAGCGCGGCGAAATCTGGCTGCGCGGCACGGGCCTGATGCCCGGCTATTTCCGCGACCCGGCCGCCACGGCCGACGTGATGCGCGACGGCGGCTGGTACGCGTCGGGCGACCTGGGCGAGCTGCACGACGACGGCGCGCTGTTCATCGTCGGGCGGCTCAAGGACATGATCATCCGCTCGGGATTCAACGTGTATCCGGGCGAAGTGGAACAGGCGCTCAACGGGTTCCCCGGCATCCGGAACTCGGCCGTGGTCGGCCAGAAGGAAGCGGACGGCAACGAGGCCGTCATCGCGTTCGTCGAGCTCGATCCCGCGCATCCGCTCGACGAAGCCGCGTTGCGCCGGTACTTGCGCGAACGGCTCGCCGCCTACAAGCACCCGGCGCGCATCATCCCCATCGACGCGCTACCGTTCAACGGTAACGGCAAGCTCATGCGGCGGGAATTGCTGGCGCGGCTGTAACGCGCGAAACGGTGCCGGCGCGGTTTCCCCTTCCCCGAAAAAACCGCAAAATCTGCAAACCCGCCGACCCTACATTGCTCCCCCAGGAGCCCGCAATTGAAAACCCGAACCCTGACCCAATACGCCCGGCGCATGGACCCCGTCCTGCGCTGGCTGGCAAGCCACCCCGACGCCGACCCGGATCTGTATCTGCTGGCCGACCTCGCGTGCTTGTCGCCGTATCACTTTCATCGCGTCTACCGCGCGATGCTCGGTGAGACGGTGAACGCCACCGTGCAGCGCATTCGCATGCACCGTGCGGCGGTCGCGTTGGGCGGGACCGGGCTGCCATTGCGCGATGTTGCGCAGCAAGCCGGCTATACGTCGGACGCTGCCTTCAACCGCGCGTTCGGCGCGACCTTCGGCATATCGCCGGGGCGCTACCGCGCGGCCCGCTCCGTTCCGTTCAATCCACAGGAGCTCGGCATGTATCCCGTTACCATCGAAACCTTCCCCGGCGCCGTACTGGCCGCATTGCCGCACCACGGCAGCTATCAGGAAATCGGCCCGGTCTTCACCCGGGCGTTCATGCTGGCCGCCGCCCGCGGGCTGGCGCGCCCCGAGGCGATCGGCTTCGGCGTGTATTTCGACGATCCCGAGCAGGTGCCGGCCGACCGGCTGCGCTCGATGGCCGGCATGTCCGTCGCGCCCGACGCCGAGGTGGGCGACGAGCTGCAACGCTTCGAGATCCCCGCCGGCCGCTGCGCGATCCTGACCTACACGGGGCCGTACAACGAAATGGACCGGCCGTATAACTGGATGTTCTCCGAATGGCTGCCCGCGAGCGGCATGGTGCCGGCCGACTTCCCGATGTTCGAGCAGTACCTGAACGACCCGCGCAGCACGCCGCCCGCGCAGTTGCAGACGCGCATCTGCATGCCGTTGAAGTAAGCGCCGCGCGGCCCCGGCCGATGCAGGCCGGGGCCTGCCGGCGTTGGCCTGTCCCGGCCGCGCACGCTCGCCGGGGCAGGCTGCGATCGCCCTGGCGCGTGTGCGCACCCACGGGATGGTCACACCCTAGCCCAGCCAACGCGCATCGGGCCAGTCGCCCTGGTCGAACGTCGCCTTCACGCAGTCGAGCAGCACGGCGACCACGCAGCGCACCGGCGCCGTGGCCTGCCGGCTGCTCGGCGCCGCGAGCACGATCGTGCGCCTGACGCCCGGCGACGCGAGCGGCGCCGCGGTCAGGATGCCGCGCTCGACCTCCTGCGTCACGCCGACGGCCGGCAGGATCGTCCAGCCGTGGCCTTGTGCGACCAGTTCCTTCTGCACGCTCAGCGCATTGGTTTCGGCGAAGACCTGCAGCGTCACGCCCGCCTCGGCCGCCGCATGCTCGATCGCGGCCCGCAGGCCCTGCGGCGCGGAAGGCAGGATGAACGGCTCGCGCGCGACCCGCTCGAGCGACAACGGCCGCTTGCGCGACAGCCCGGCCGACGGCGCCGCGACGGCCCACAGACTCTCGTCGATCAGCGCCTTCACGTGCAGCGCGGGCGTCTCCTTCTGCCCGTACAGCAGCGCCGCATCGACATCCCCCGCTTCGAGCCAGTCCTGCAGGTGGCCCGCATAGCCGATCGTGAGCCGCAGGCGGATATGCGGGTAGCGCCGCGCCACCTCGCCCGCCAGCCGCGTGGCCAGCAGATCCGACGTGCTGGCCAGCAGCCCGATGCTCACGATGCCCGCCACCGGCCCCTCGGTCGGCTGGATCTCAGCCTTGGCCCGCGCCACCTCGTTGAGGATGCGGCGCGCGTATTCGAGCATCGTCTTGCCCGACGGCGTGAGCTGCATGCCATGGCGGCTGCGGTCGAACAGTTCCGTCCCCATGTCCTCCTCGAGCAGGCGCAGCTGGCGTGACACGGCCGGCTGCACGAGATTCAACAGGCTCGACGCGCGAGTGACGTTGCCCGTTTCGGCCACGGTGACGAACGCGCGCAGTTGCTTGAGATCCATCGCGGGTACCTCGATGCCAAAAACTGATTTGGCGATCAGAAAATTCTATTGTTTAAGAAATCCATCAAAACTTATTATGGACTCAACCCATGCCAATGACGAGACACGATTCATGAGCGCCTCCGTTTTCTCCGCCCCCGACCAGTACCAGGAAATCCGCGACGCGGTACGCGGCCTGTGCAATCAGTATCCGGCCGAATATCACCGCAAGATCGACGAGGCGCGCGGCTACCCCGAAGCGTTCGTCACGGCCCTCACGCAGGCCGGCTGGCTGGCCGCGCTGATTCCGCAGGAATACGGCGGCCCGGGCCTGTCGATGGCCGAGGCGTCGGTCATCATGGAAGAGATCAACCGCTCCGGCGGCAATTCGGGCGCGTGCCACGGCCAGATGTACGTGATGAACACCATCGTGTTCAGCGGCACCGAAGCGCAGAAGCAGCGCTACCTGCCGCGCATCGCGGCCGGCGAACTGCGCGTGCAGTCGATGGGCGTGACCGAGCCGACCACCGGCAGCGACACCACCAAGCTCAAGACCACGGCCGTGAAGAAGGACGGCCGCTGGGTCATCAACGGCCAGAAGGTGTGGATCTCGCGGGTCCAGCACAGCGACCTGCTGATCCTGCTCGCGCGCACCACGCCGCTCGACCAGGTGCAGAAGAAGAGCGACGGGCTATCGTGCTTCATCGTCGAGCTGGACAAGGCGATCGGCAACGGCCTCACGGTGCGTCCGATCCTCAACATGGTCAACCACGAGACCAACGAGCTGTTCTTCGACAACCTGGAGCTGCCGGAAGACGCGCTGCTCGGCACCGAAGGCAAGGGGCTCAAGGTGATCTTCGACGGCCTGAACGCCGAGCGCACGCTGATCGCGGCCGAGTGCATCGGCGACGGCTACTGGTTCCTCGAGAAAGCGCGCGACTACGCGAGCGAGCGCAAGGTGTTCGGCCGCCCGATCGGGCAGAACCAGGGCATCCAGTTTCCGCTGGCCGAATCGTTCATCGAGCTGGAGGCCGCGAACCTGATGCGCTGGCGCGCCTGCGAGAAGATCGATGCGCGCCAGAACGCGGGGGTCGAGGCCAACATGGCCAAGTACCTGGCCGCGAAGGCAAGCTGGGAAGCGGCCAATGCGTGCCTGCAGACGCACGGCGGCTTCGGCTTCGCATGCGAATACGACGTGGAGCGCAAGTTCCGCGAAACGCGCCTGTACCAGGTCGCGCCGATCTCCACCAACATGATCCTGGGGCATGTGGCCGAGCACGTGCTGCAGCTCCCCCGTTCCTACTGATTTCGGAAGGATTCCTCCCCATGAAGATTCTCGTACCCGTCAAGCGCGTGGTGGACTACAACGTCAAGGTTCGCGTCAAGGGCGACGGCACCGGCGTCGATCTCTCGAACGTGAAGATGTCGATGAACCCGTTCGACGAAATCGCGGTTGAAGAAGCCGTGCGCCTGAAGGAAGCCGGCGCCGCGACCGAAGTGATCGCGGTGTCGGTCGGTGTCGCGCAGGCACAGGAAACGCTGCGCACGGCGCTGGCGATCGGCGCGGATCGCGCGATCCTCGTCGAGTCGACCGACGGCGTCGAGCCGCTCGCCGTCGCGAAGATCCTGAAGGCGCTGGTCGACAAGGAGCAGCCGCAGCTGGTGATCGCCGGCAAGCAGGCCATCGACGACGATTCGAACCAGACGGGCCAGATGCTGGCCGCGCTGGCCGGCCTGCCGCAAGCGACGTTCGCGTCGAAGGTCACGATCGCCGACGGCCGTGCAACGGTCGCACGTGAAGTCGACGGCGGCGCGGAAACGCTGTCGCTTCAACTGCCCGCAGTCGTCACGACCGACCTGCGCCTGAACGAGCCGCGCTACGTGACGCTGCCGAACATCATGAAGGCGAAGAAGAAGCCGCTGGAAACGGTGAAGCCGGAAGACCTCGGCGTGGACGTTACGCCGCGCCTGAAGACGCTGAAGGTGGTCGAGCCGCCGAAGCGCGCGGCCGGCGTGAAGGTGCCGGACGTGCAGACGCTGGTCGAGAAGCTGAAGACCGAAGCCAAGGTACTGTAAGAGGGAGCGGAAAAAATGACGATTCTGGTGATTGCAGAACACGACAACGCGTCGATCAAGGCCGCGACGCTGAATACGGTGGCGGCGGCAGCGAAGATTGGCGGCGACATTCACGTGCTGGTCGCGGGCCACAATGCGCAAGGCGCAGCCGATGCGGCAGCGAAGATCGCAGGTGTCGGCAAGGTGTTGCTGGCCGATGCGCCGCAGCTCGAAGCGGGCCTCGCGGAAAACGTCGAAGCGACCGCGCTGAACATTGCGAAGGATTACTCACACGTCCTCGTACCGGCCACCGCCTACGGCAAGAACGTCGCGCCGCGCATCGCCGCGAAGCTGGACGTCGCGCAGATCTCCGAGATCACGGCGGTGGTGTCGACCGACACGTTCGAACGCCCGATCTACGCGGGCAACGCGATCGCGACGGTGCAATCGGGCGACCCGATCAAGGTGATCACGGTGCGTGCGACCGGGTTCGATGCGGTGGCAGCGGAAGGCGGCAGCGCGGCGGTCGAGAAGATCGCAGCGGCGGCCGATGCCGGCAAGTCGCAGTTCGTGAGCCGTGAAGTGACGAAGCTTGACCGTCCGGAACTCACCAGCGCGAACATCATCGTGTCGGGCGGCCGTGGCCTCGGCAGCGGCGAGAACTTCGCGTTGGTGCTGGAGCCGCTGGCCGACAAGCTGAACGCCGCACTGGGCGCGTCGCGCGCCGCAGTCGACGCCGGCTACGTGCCGAACGACTACCAGGTCGGCCAGACCGGCAAGATCGTCGCGCCCCAGCTGTATATCGCGGTCGGTATCTCGGGTGCGATCCAGCATCTGGCCGGCATGAAGGATTCGAAGGTGATCGTCGCGATCAACAAGGATCCCGAAGCGCCGATCTTCAGCGTGGCGGACTACAGCCTCGAAGCCGACCTGTTCGCGGCCGTGCCCGAGCTGGTCAACGCACTCTGACGGCAATGGCAGCCGGCTGCCTGACATGCAGGCGCCGGCTGCCTGCCGGATGCTTCAATCATCGAGCACGAAACACCATGAGTGTCGAGCCTTCCGAATCCTTCGACGCGTGGGTCGGCCGGAGCGTTGACAGCGCGGACCGGATTACCCGGCCCCCCGTCCGTCTGCTGCAGGCGACACTGGACTACGCGAACCCATCCGAACTACCCGCGACGCTGCCGCCGCTGTGGCACTGGCTGTACTTCCTGCCGGGCGAGCGTCAGTCGAACATCGGCGTCGACGGTCATCCGCAGCGCGGCGGCTTCCTGCCGCCGGTCACGCTGCCGCGCCGCATGTGGGCGGGCGGACGGCTGCAGTTCCTGCGTCCGCTGGCCGTCGATGCGCCCGTGCAGCGCCGTTCCACGATCCTGAGCGTGCAGAGCAAATCCGGCCGCAGCGGCCAGCTGGTGTTCGTCACCGTGCTGCACGAAACGAGCGACGCCGAGGGCGTGGCGATCCGCGAGGAACAGGACATCGTGTATCGCGACGCGCCGCCTCCCGCCGCGGCCGTCGCGCCGGCACCGCAGCCGGCACCGGCGCCGACCGACGAGCAGTATTCGCGCGTCGTCACGCCCGATCCGGTGCTGCTGATGCGCTTTTCCGCCCTCACCTTCAACGGCCACCGGATCCACTACGACCGGCCCTACGCGATGCAGGAAGAAGGCTATCCGGGCCTCGTGGTGCACGGCCCGCTGATCGCGCTGCTGCTGCTGGAGGAACTGCGCCGCACGCACCCCGGCAAGACCGTACGCAGCTTCGAGTTCAAGGCCGTCAGCCCGCTGTTCGACACCGCGCCGTTCACGGTGAACGGAAAGCTCGAAGGACATGCCGCCCGCCTGTGGGCGCGCGGCCCGCAAGGGCAGCTGGCCATGCAGGCCAGCGCCGAACTGGAATAACGATCCGATCATGCAAGCTCGAAAAGGCCCCCTGAGCGGGATGACCGTCGTCACGCTCGAACACGCGATCGCCGCGCCGTTCTGCACGCGCCAGCTCGCCGACCTCGGCGCCCGCGTCATCAAGGTGGAACGCCCCGGCGTGGGCGATTTCGCGCGGGCGTACGATCACCGCACCCACGGTCTCGCATCGCATTTCGTGTGGACCAACCGGTCGAAGGAAAGCCTCACGCTGGACCTGAAGCAACCGGCCGCGCAGGACGTGCTGGGCGAACTCGTGGCCCAGGCCGACGTGCTGGTGCAGAACCTCGCGCCCGGCGCGGCCGCGCGCATGGGCCTGTCGTTCGACGCGCTACACGCGAAGTACCCGCGGCTGATCGTCTGCGACATCTCGGGCTATGGCGGCGACGGCCCCTATCGCGACAAGAAAGCCTACGATCTGCTGATCCAGAGCGAGGCGGCGTTCCTGTCGATCACGGGCACGGCCGACGAGCCGTGCAAGGCCGGCAACTCGATCGCCGACATCGCTGCGGGCATGTATGCGTACACGGGCATCCTCAGCGCACTCCTGCAGCGCGGCGTCACGGGTATCGGCTCGCACGTGGAAATTTCGATGCTCGAAGCGCTGGCCGAGTGGATGGGCTTCCCGATGTACTACGCGTACGACGGCCAGCAGCAGCCGGGCCGCAACGGCGCCGCGCACGCGACCATCTACCCGTACGGCCCGTTCACGGCCGGCGACGGACGCGTCGTAATGCTGGGCCTGCAGAACGAGCGCGAATGGAAAGCGTTCTGCGATGTCGTGCTGCGCGACCCGGCGCTCGCGACCGACCCGCGCTTCGACGCCAACGTGCGTCGCTCGGAACACCGCGCGGAACTGAAGGCCGTGATCGAGCAGGTGTTTTCCGCGCTCACCGCGCAGGACGTGATCGCGCGCCTCGACGAAGCGCAGATCGCGAACGCCGCCGTCAACCAGGTCGGCGATCTGTGGACGCATCCGCAACTGCACGCGCGCGAGCGCTTTCGCACCATCGACTCGCCGGCGGGCGAACTGCAGGCGCTGCTGCCGCCCGCCACGATCGACAGCTTCGACGTGCGCATGGATGCGGTGCCCGCGCTGGGCGAGCACAGCGCGGCCATCCTGCACGAACTCGGGCGCACCGACGCCGATATCGAACAACTGCGCGCCGCCGGCGTGATCTGAACCATGTCCAAGCCCGTCTCCCCCGTCCGTCACGCGCGCAGTCTCCTGTTCGTGCCGGCCACCCGCCCCGAGCGCTTTGTGAAGGCGCTCGACTCGGGCGCCGACTGCATCATCGTCGACCTCGAGGATGCCGTCGGCCCCGACAGCAAGGACGACGCACGCGCGCAACTCGCGCAGCACCTGCCGCTGCTGACGCCTGAGCAGCGATCGCGCACCGTCGTGCGCGTGAACGCGGTCGGCACGCCATGGCACGACGCGGACATCGCGCTGCTGCGCGACTGGGCCACGCAAGGCGTGGTCGTGATGCTGCCGAAGTCCGAAGACGCGGGCGCGCTGCGCCGCGTCGCGGAGCAGCTCGGCGAGCACGCGCAACTCGTGGCGCTGATCGAATCGCTGGCCGGGCTCGATGCGGCCGACGCGCTGGCGCGCGACCCGCAGGTCGTGCGCGTCGCGTTCGGGCATCTGGATTTCCAGCTCGATCTCGGCATGCGCGCGACGCCCGACGAGCCGGAGCTGGCCTTTGCGCGCAATGCGCTCGTCGCCGCATCGCGCCGCGCGCAGTTGCCCGCGCCGATCGACGGCGTGACCACGCGCACCGACGACGCCGAGCGCCTCGCGGCCGATGCCCGGCGCGCTCGCGCATTCGGTTTCAGCGGCAAGCTGTGCATCCACCCGGCCCAGGTCGCCGGCGTGAACGAAGCGATGGGCTATTCGCAAGACGAGCAGGCGTGGGCGCGCCGCGTGATCGACGAAGCCGCAAAGCACGGCGGCGCGGCATTCAGGCTGGACGGCCGCATGGTCGATCTCCCGGTGATCCGCGCAGCCGAGGCGATCGTCGCCGGCACGCGGAAATAATCAGGCGCGACGCGGCACGATCCGCGACTTCGACGGCCTGCCTCACACCAGGCAGGCCGGCCGTTCCGACAGGTAGCCGGATATGGGAAAAAGACATGGGCGGCGTCCGGCATCCGGACGCCGCCCATCTTTTTGAGCCGCCTTGAATCGGGAGACGCTTGCGCGCCTCCCGGCCAGGTTTCCGATCAGATCAGCGCTCGACGGCCCACATGCGGGTCAGCTCCGCGGCCTTCATCGCCGGGTTCAACTCGCGCAGCGCGGCCAGCAGTTGCCGGGCCCGTTCGGCGCTCAGCACGTCCCGGGTCAGGTCCATGAACTTCTCGTCCTGCTCGCGCTCGGGCATCGGATTCGTGTCGGTGCCGATCGGGTCGCCGACGAACACGTGCTCGGTGCGGCCGTCCTTGAACGTCACCGTCACGTCGGCCACGAACTTGCCGGGATACTGCTTTTCGAGCGCGGGCTCCTCGGTGATGCGGATGCTGCGCGCGATCTCGATGACCGGCGCCATGTCCACCTTGCCGGCAAGGTAGTCGCGATGGACCGGATAGCCGTTGCCGTGGCCCAGCAGCGTGAACGCCGCCTGGATCGGCAGGCTGAACTGCACGTGCTCGATGTTCTTCGGCTCGTAAGCGTTGGCGTTGGCCGTGCCGACGACGACGTTGAAATGCGGCGTGATCTTCAGGTGGATGTCGGCGATCTCGTCGCGGCGTGCCGCGAACGGCCGCAGCGCGTCGATGTACGCATGCGTGCAGTAGCACGCGCAGTACGCCTTCAGCCACACCGTGCCGATCTCGAACGGCCGGTCGATCACGAAGCGCCGTTCGGCCGCGTCGCCGGCCTGCCGCTGCAGCAACGTGCGGAAGAAGCCCTTGTTGCCGCTCAGGAACGCGCGCGGGCCCGTGATGCCGGCGCGGGCCATGTCGGCCGCCGCCATCCCGTTGCGCGTGCCGATGCCCGCATGGATCCGCTTGATGGAGCCGCCGGTGGACGTGTACTCCGTCGTGCCCGACACGTGGCTCAGCGCAATCGCCAGCGCGTGCAGCGTCGTTTCGGCATCGAAGCCGCGCAGCTTGGCCGCCACGGCCGCCGCGCCGAAATTGGACAGCGTGGCATGCGGATGGAAGCCGCGCTGCAGCAGCTCGGGGGCGGCCAGCATGCCAATGCGCGCGTACACCTCATAACCGGCTACCATCGCGACGATGATGTCCTCGAGCGACGAACCCAGCTCCTCGCCGATCGCGAGCGCGGCCGGAATCACGCAACTGCCGGGGTGACTGTAGCTGGGGCCGTGCGCGTCGTCGTACTCGAAGCCGTGGCCGTACGAACCGTTGACGAACGCCGCGTCCGCCGCGCTCATCGTCAGCGCCGACGCGCTCACGCGGCTGTTGCCCGGACGCTGCTGGGCCTTCGCATAGTCGAGCAGCTGTACCGACCACGGCAGCTTCGAGATGCCGACCTGCAATGCGATCTGGTCGCGCATCAGCCGGTTGATGCCGGCGTGCGCATGCGCGTCGAGATGCTCGTATTTCAGTTCCTGGATAAAGCGCACCACCGCTTGTTCGAGCGGCGGGCAGTTGTCCGGCACGACGGGCCGGGGCTCTTGGGAGATGGTCATGAATTGCTCCTGGATAGTCGAATTCGAAATGGGGTGTCCCGACACATGCCCGGGTATCAGGTTCCGGCCGGCGCGAGCGGTCAGAACAGGAACGCGCCCTTGCCGCCCGACTGCGCGTCGAACGTCCGATACGCTTCGTCGGCCTGGTCGAGCTTCCAGTAGTCGGTGAACAGCTTGTCGACGTCCACGCCGTGATCCGCGACGAAATGGATGCATTCCTTCATGCTGACTTCCGAGAACGTGTACGACCCGATGATGGTGCGCTGCTTGCCGATCACGTCCTTCATCCCGTCGACGTTGAGGTTGCCGCCCACGGCCACCAGCGCGATGCGGCCCCACGGGCGCGTGCTGCGCACCGCCTGCTGCCGCGGCACTTCGCCGCCCGCGCAGTCCATCGCGCAGGTCACGCCCAGGCCGCCGCTGAGCTTCTGGATCGCCTCGATCGGATCCTGCTTGCTGCCGTCGATCACGTGGGTTGCGCCGAATTCCGTGGCGCGCGCGACGCGATCGGCTGCGATGTCCACGCCGATGACTTCCACGCCCATTGCCGCGGCCAGCTGCACCGCGGACAAGCCGACCGGGCCCAGCCCGAACACCGCGAGCGTGTCGCGCGCGCTGATGTCGAGGCGCAGCAGCGCACCCCAGGCCGTCCCGGTGCCGCACGAAATGGCCGCGCCGGCGGCGAACGATACTTCGTCGGGCAAATGGACCAGCGACGTCGCGGGCACCTTCATGTAGTGCGCGTGGCCGCCGTGCTTGATCACGCCGTGAATGTCCGCGCCGTGGCTGCACATCTGCGTCCAGCCGGTACGGCAGTGGTCGCAATGCAGGCAGCCTTCGTAGTGGAACACCGCGACGCGATCGCCGACCTTGAACGCGCGTGGATCGACGCCCGCGCCGACCGCGACGATCTGGCCGCAAGGCTCGTGGCCGCCGATGACGGGCGTGTCCTCCGACATGCCGCGCGACGCGAGATCCTTGAAGCCCAGCGAGCGGATCACGTCGGCCGGCTTGTTGCGATAGAAATGCAGGTCGCTGCCGCACATGCCGGAGGCTTTCATCTCGATCACAGCCTCGCCGGGGCCGGGCACCGGGTCGTCGAAATCCAGAATCTCCAGCTTCCGTTCGCCTCTGAACACCACGCCTTTCATGTCCTTGTCTCCTGGTTGTCGTGCAACGGGGTCGAGCGCCTGCGCGCCGGCTCAGCCCAGGTTGATGTAGGTCGCCTTCGGGTACAGGAAGCTCTCGACGTGCTCCTTCCCGCCCTTCCATCCGTAGCCGCTCATCTTCGTGCCGCCGAAGCCCACGGCCGGATCGATCACGCCGTAGCAATTGACCCAGACCGTGCCCGAGCGAATGCCTTGCGAGACCTTGTGCGCGGTTGACAGGCTGCTGGTCCACACGCCGCCGGCCAGGCCGTACGGCGTGTCGTTCGCGAGCT
Organism: Burkholderia lata; assembly: GCF_902499335.1. Classification (GTDB taxonomy): domain Bacteria; phylum Pseudomonadota; class Gammaproteobacteria; order Burkholderiales; family Burkholderiaceae; genus Burkholderia; species Burkholderia lata_B. Next base: position 44,077 of record NZ_CABVQK010000005.1, read on the forward strand.
GCAGCGCCTCCTCCATCGTGTCGAACGGGATCACCGACGCCACCGGCCCGAAGATTTCCTCCCGCGCGATGGTCATGTCGTTGCGCACGTTGGCGAACACCGTCGGCTCGACGAAATAGCCGCGCGCGAGCTCGCCGCCCGGGCGCTGGCCGCCGTGCACGAGCGTGGCTTCCTTGCCGCCGATGTCGACGTAGTGCATCACGCGCTCGAGCTGGCGCTGCGAAATCAGCGGGCCGATCTGCGTATCGGGTGCAAGGCCGTCGCCGATCCGGATCGTCTTCGCGAACGCGGCGATGCGTTGCACGAATTCGTCGTGGATCGCGCGCTGCACGAAGATCCGCGTGCCGGCCACGCACACCTGGCCGGTATTGGTGAACACGCCCATCGCCGCACCGGGCACGGCCTTGTCGAGATCGGCATCGGCGAACACGATGTCGGGCGACTTGCCGCCGAGTTCGAGCTGCAGGCGCTTCAGGTTGCCGGCCGACGCGCGCACGATCGCCTGCGCGGTGCCCACCGAACCGGTGAAGGCCACCCGGTCGACGTCCGGATGCTCGGCCAGCGCCTGGCCGACGTCCTTGCCGTAGCCGGTCACGACGTTGATCACGCCGTCGGGCACGCCGGCTTCCATCATCAGTTCGGACACGCGCAGCGACGACAGCGACGCATCCTCGGCCGGCTTGAGCACCGCCGTGCAGCCGGTGGCCAGCGCCGGGCCGTAGATCCACCACAACCCCATCAGCGGGCCGTTCCACGGGATGATCCCGCCGACCACGCCCACCGGCATCAGGTGCTTGAGCGCGGTGAAGCCGGGCGCGATCGACATCGGCGCGGCCTGCACGGTGCCGGCGCCGGTTTGCGACGCGTAGAACTGCAGCAGTTGCGACAGCCATTCCTTGTAGCCGCGCGTGCGCACCAGCGGCGCGCCCATGTCGAGCGTCTCGATCAGCGCGAGCTCGTCGAAGTGGTCGAGAATGACGCCGTGCACGCGCAGCAGCAGCTTGCGCCGCTCATGCGGCGTGAAGCGGCTCCACGATCCCTCGAACGCGCGGCGCGCGGCCGCGACCGCCCGCTCCACGTCCTGCGTGCCGCCCTTCGCGATGTGGCACAGCACCTCGCCGGTGGCCGGATTGATTGCCTCGATTTGCTCGCCGCCCACCGGCTCGACCCATTGGCCACCGATCAGCAGTTTCTTGTTGCCGTCGATGAAGCCCGGAATGTTTACGCTCACTGGCGTCTCCTTCGATTTCGTTCTGTTCTGGTTGGTGAAAATCACATGCGCAGCATGATCGACTTGGTCTGCGTGTACGCGTCGATCGATTCCTGACCGAACTCGCTCTCGGATTGCATGCGTGGCCCGGAATCGTGTTGAAGCGGCGGCGCTCATGCATCGAGCCCGCCGGAGGAAGAAATCCGTGTTGAAACGCAACGCCCGGAGCAATGCGAGAGCGCGTCGCCGTATTGCCTTACCTAACAAACAGTAGTTATTCTATTTTCCCGCGGCGCATTTCCCATCAGGGAATCCCCGTAGCCCGCACGTTGCACTGCATGAAATTTTCGAAGGATGGAACGCTTTGAATACGGACATTGCGAACGGCGACGCACACGCGACTAAATGATCCGAGCAAACGCACGACGCGCTGCGATCGCATCGCGCCTCACCGCTTCTCCCACAGGACCACCGCACCATGCCTGACACCATCATCCAGCAGCTCGCGGACTTCACCGCCGGCACCCGTTACGATCAGCTCCCCGCCCCCGTCGTCGACGCGTGCAAGCGCATCCTGCTCGACTCGATCGGCTGCGCGGTCGCCGCCGTCGACGAACCGAAGGGGCGCATCGGCATCGACTATGCGCGGCTGACGGGCGGCCACGGCGACGCGACCATCATCGGCACCGGCGAGCGCGTGTCGATGTCCGGCGCGGCATTCGCGAACGGCGAACTCATCAACGCGCTCGACATGGATGCCGTCGTGCCGCCCGGCCACGTGACGCCGTACGTGCTGCCCGGCGCGCTCGCCGTCGCGGAGACGTCGCACGCGAGCGGCCAGGCGCTGATCGAGGCGATCGCGCTGTCGCACGAAATGTCGTACCGGATCGGCAAGGCGATGGATTACCTGCGCGACACGCGCGACGGCAAGGTGGCGCCGCCGCCCGTGTACGGCTACAGCAGCACCGTGTTCGGCGCGACCGCCGCGATCGTCAGGCTGAAGGCGCTGGCGCCCGCCGTGCTGCCGAACGCGCTCGGCATCGCCGGCAGCATTGCGCCGGTGAACTCGCAGGTCGCGTGGTTTCAGCACGCACCGAGCTCGACGATCAAGTACCTGCTTGCGGGCGCGCTCACGCAGGCGGCGATGACGGCCGCGCACATGGCCGAACTCGGCCATCGCGGCGACACGCAGATCCTCGACGATCGCGAGTACGGCTTCCCGCGCTTCATCGGCACGCAACGCTGGGAGCCGCAGCACATCACCGACGCGCTGGGCACCGACTGGCGCTTTCCGTCCGAACAGGCGTTCAAGCCCTATCCGCATTGCCGCATTCTTCACGCACTGCTCGACGGCCTCACTGAAATCGTCGAAACGAACGACATCGCGCCGCATGAAATCACCGGCATCAAGGCGTGGGTCGAAGGTTTCGTCGAGCAGCCCGTGTGGCTCAACCGGAACATCGAACACGTTCACGACGCGCAGTTCAGCATCGCACACGGCCTCGCGCTCGGCGCGCATCGCCCGCCGCCCGGCAAGGCCTGGCAGGATCCCGCGCTCGTCTTCGGGCCGTCCGTGATGGCGCTGATGGACAAGGTCACGCACGAGGTGCATCCGAACTACGTCGAACTGCTGTCCGGCCACGCCGCCAGCCGGCCGGCGAAAATCGAAGTGTCCGCGCGCGGCCGGACGTTCGTCGACGAGCGGCGTTACCCGAAGGGCAGCCCGTCGCCCGACCCGGCGAGCCTGATGACCGACGACGAGCTGATCGCGAAGTTCCGCCGCAATGTCGAGGACGTGCTGCCCGCCGGCCGGATCGACGATGTGGTCGATGCGGTCTTCACGCTCGAGCGTGCGGACGACGTCGCATCGATCATGCGCATGCTCGGCCCCGATTCCGCCCGGGACGGCGCGCGGGCACGATCGGCCAGCTGAGCGTGCGCCTTTGCCGTTTCGGCATTTCGTAACACCAGGCCCATGCTGCCGATGAGCCGCGTGGGCCAACCGCACGAGGTCGCCTTCCTCAGCGCGATCCTGGCGTCACCGGCCGCCCTTTCCGGGGTGGCCATTCCACTTGCGCGTTCGATATGCGCAGCGCGCCTGTCGCGTTGCGCTCTTCGATTCCGCCTCGCCTCGCGAGGATGGATCGGCATCTTTCGCACGTCGCTCCCGCAAGACGCCGTCCGGCACCTTCCTCATCGACACCGCGAACAGGGCACTGTCGTGCCCGAACTCGTCCGTACGATCCGTGCAAGAAATATTCGGCAACACATTTTCAACCCGGATTCATGCCATGAATCCGATCAAGGCGCATTCGTCAGAATGTGTCGTTCCGTTCGACGAAACGCGACAACACGTCGTCACGCTCGGCTGCTCTCGAACGACATCGATCAAACCCCGCCTCCATCATCGATGCCGGATAAAAATTACTACGCATGGCGAATTATTTTCCGGATTTTTCCGTGCCAATCATGAATTGAAGTACGGAACACGTCGACTCACGCGTTCGATCGGGCGCGAATCCGATGCGGGTTAGACCCAATGGAGATTCAATGTTCCGACATTCACTCTACCAAACGTTAGATTAAATCCCACGCGATCCCGGCCACCGCCGCCGGAGGTTCGTACACGGTTCGAGGCAGCACCGATTGCACCAGAAGCGACTCCCTTCCAGTCACCCATTAGATTCGGATACCGAAATGAATGTTCGCCCCTTGCCCGGCCGCCTCAAGAAAAAGACGATCCTCGTGCTTGGCATCTCGATCCTGCCGGCCTGGACCTGGGCGCAAAGCAGCGTCACGCTCTACGGCACGCTGGATACGGGCTTCCTGTACACCAGCAAGACGCGCAATGCGGCGACCGGCGGCAACGGCGGCAAGCAGTTCGGGCTGATCAACGGCGGGCTGGAACCATCCAATTTCGGCCTGCTCGGGCAGGAAGACCTCGGCGGCGGGATGAAGCTGACCTTCAAGCTGGAAAACGGCTTCAGCGTGGCCAACGGCGGCTACGACAACAGCAACGGCAACTTCTTCGGGCGGCAGGCGTGGATCGCGCTCAGCGGCCGCTACGGCGAACTGAAGGCCGGCGTGCAGTATTCGCCGTTCGTGCTGGCGATCTACGAATCCGATCCGCGCAACGCCGGGCAGTTCGGCACCGCGTTCTCGGTCTATGCCGACCAGACGTTCGTGGGCACGTTCAATCCCAACGCGATCACCTATACGAGCCCGCAGATCGCGGGGTTTTCCGCCCGCGCGATGGTTGCGCCCGGCGGCGTCGCGGGTGACTTTCGCGCGGGGCAGCAATATTCGGTCGCCCTGCGCTACGCGTATCGCGGGCTCTTCATCAACGCGGCGATGTACGACTCGAGTTCGGGCAGGAGCACGCCGACGCTCACGACGTTCCAGCAGCCGTTCCTCGGGCGCATGATCGGCGCGGGCTACAACTTCGGCCCGATCACGGTGAAGGGGTCGTTCACCAGCTACAAGGTGCCCACGACGATCGTCGGCGGCGCCGTGAACGGCGGCACCAACAACGTGTGGAATCTCGGCTTCGACTACTACCCGGTTCCGCAGGTCGATATCAACTCGGGCGTGTGGTACATCCGCGACCCGCACGACTCGAACAATCGCTCGATCATGGGCGCACTGACGACCCGGTATTTCCTGTCGAAAGCGACGTCGCTGTACTGGGAGATCGGCGCGGCGAACAACCGCGGCACCGAGAAAACCGGGCTGTCGATCGACAACGCGATGTTCGGCGCGCGGGGCACGACCATCGGCAGCATCGTCGGGATCAACAAGAAGTTCTGATCGAGCGCAATTCGACCGGAGTACGGAACGTTTCGTCGATCCCGATTGACCCGGCCGCATGCGGCCGCGACCTTATGCGCATACGGGTGAATTTCAGCGCGGCGCGGCATCGCAACGCGGGAAGCAACGGATCATGAACACTTCGACGACGACGGGAACACGCGCGGCTTGCCTGACCGGCACGCCGCGTACGTGGCAGACCAGGGACGGCATTCAACTGGCGGGCAGTGCATGGGGCGACCCCGATGGCACGCCCGTCATCCTGCTGCACGGCAGCGGGCAGACGCGCCACGCGTGGGCCGGCATGGCCCGCTCGCTCGGTGCGGCAGGCTTTCATGCGATCGCGTTCGATGCACGGGGCCACGGGGATTCGGGCTGGTCGCTGACCGCCAACTACAGCCAGGGCGCGATGATCCGGGATCTCGAACGGGTGGTCGCCACGCTCGACGGCCGGCGGCCGATCCTCGTCGGCGCGGGGCTGGGCGGCGGCACGGCCCTGCTCGCCGTCGGCGAAGGGTATCTCGACGCGCAGGCGCTTGTGCTGGTGAACATCACGCCGCACATCGAACCCGACGGCGCGTCACGCCTGCATTCGTTCATGCGGCAGCCCGCGGAAGGCTTCGAGTCGCCCGACGAAGCGGCCGACGCGATCCGCCGCTACCGTTCGCTTCCGGCGCATGCGCTGTCGCAGGAAAGCGTGACCCGCAGCCTGCGCTACGACGACGGCAAATACCGGTGGCATTGGGACCCGCTCTTTCTCGCGTGGCCGCGCGACCTGACGCGCCGCCATGCACGCTTTTCGGCGAGCGCCCGCCGCCTGAAGCTGCCGACTTTGCTCGTGCGCGGCGAAGCGTCGGAGATCGTCAGCGAGCAAGGCGCGCGCGAATTCCTGAAGCTGTGCCCGCACGCGGAATATGCGGATGTGCAGGATGCCGGCCACACGGTCGCGGGAGAACACTACGACCTGTTCGCCCATGTCGTGCTGCGCTTTCTCGCGCACCAGGCCGCGCACGACCCGGCCATGCTGCTGATGAACGCGGCCGCCTGACACGTCGGCCGCTACCGCTGGCGCGAAGTCAGGATGCGGCGAGTTCCGTCTTGCGGCTGCCGCGCCGCGTTTTCGCGGCGGGCGCCTTCGAGGCAGGCGTTTTCGTGGCCGGCTGTACGCCTTCGAAGAACATCCTGACGAGCTGATCCGCGACATGGTCGAGCGACCCTTTCTTCGGATCGAACCAGGTCTGGACCGAGTTGATGCAGCCGAGCACGAAGACGCGGCACAGCGCATCATCGACGTCTTCGCGCAGCCACCCTTCGGCGCGCAGGTCGTCGAACACCGCGGTCCACAGCTGCTGATGCCGCTCGCGCCGCTTGACCTGGCGCTCCCGCACCTTGTCGGGCAGCTGCGTCAGGAGCCGGCTGTGCGCGAGCGCGTAGTCGCCGAACTTGATCAGCGCGCTCATCTGCCCGATCAGCGCCGCCTTGAAGCGCGCGTCGGCCGTCGCATCGGGCGGCAGCGCAGCGAAGTGCTCGTTGATGTGCTGCACGATGCTCTCCGCACCATGCTCCATCACGACGTCCACCAGTTCTTCCTTCGACGAGAAGTGATAGTAGATGCTGGCCGCCTCGATCCCCGCCTGGTCCGCGATGAAACGCATCGTCGTCGCTGCATAGCCCTGCGTCGCAAAGGAACGCGCGGCGAGCCGCAACAAGGTTTCCCGCGTATCCGCGCTGGGATTTACATTTTTCTTACGCACGTTCGTGTATCAGCCGTCTGTTATCAAGCATCTAGATGAATGAGGAAACCGCGTGCCGCGTCGGCGGAACCGGGGCCGGCGGCGGCGCGCGCCGTTTTCCCGCGATACTGCCTGATCCTCTTGCCCACCGCCATCCGGTACAAAACTAATGTTCGAGAGGGTAGCCGAATTTCACCAGGCGGACCAGCGCATCGGGTTGCCGTCGGCCGGCTCGCCGGGCGCGCGTCGTCATCGCCACGATTGCCTGAATCTCCTGAGCGAAGCGGAAACGCTCGACGTCTCGCGCGACGTCACCCTCGACATGCGCGCCGGGCCACATGCCGCGCGCAGCGTCACAGTACGGAACGGCGCACGTGCGCACGTTGACACTCGCGACCGCACCGGCGAAGTTTGAAGCATCGCCGGGCTGCCCGATCCGCCCGCCCTTCCTCTTCAGCCGCCCGTCGTCACGTCCATGCATCCATCGACCACCCCGTTCACCCCGGCCCCCATGAAATCCGGCAGCCGGCTTCCCGGCACCCCCGATCCGATGCACCTGTGGCAAGGCGCGGACGGCGTGCGGCTCGCCGGCGATACATGGGGGCACCCGGACGCGCCACCGGTCATCCTGCTGCACGGCGGCGGCCAGACGCGCCACGCATGGGGCGGCACGGGCGAACGTCTGGCCGACGCCGGCTACTTCGCGCTCGCGTACGACGCGCGAGGACACGGCGACTCGGACTGGAGCGCGAGCGGCGACTACGACCAGGATGCGTTCGTCCGCGACCTGCGCCAGATCGTCGCCACGCTCGGCGGACGTCGCCCCGCGCTGATCGGCGCATCGCTGGGCGGCGGCACGAGCCTCGTCGCGATCGGCGAGCGCCAGGTCGATGCGCGCGCGCTGATCCTCGTCGACATCGTGCCGTACACCGAGCCGACCGGCGTCGCACGCATCCGCACCTTCATGGCGCAGAACGCCGACGGGTTCGGCTCGCTCGACGAAGTCGCCGATGCGATCGGCCGCTACCGCTCGAACCGCTCGCGCCCGGGCAATCCGGCCGGCCTGTCGAAGAACGTCCGGCTCGGCGACGACGGCCGCTATCACTGGCACTGGGACCCGCGGTTCCTGGCCCGCACGATCGACCTGCCGGCGCGTCACGCCCGCTTCTCGGCCTGCGCACGCAACCTGACGCTGCCTGCGCTGCTGGTGCGCGGCGGCAGCTCGGACGTGGTCAGCGAAGCAGGCGTGCGCGAATTTCTCGACCTCTGCCCGCACGCGGAATACGTGAACGTCGCCGCCGCGGGCCACATGGTCGCCGGCGATCGCAACGACGTGTTCGGCGAGGCCGCCGAGGCGTTCCTGATGCGTCACGTTAGCGCCGCTTGAGTCCCGGCCGATGCGGCACGCGCCGCATCGGCGATGCACGTCAGATCGGCGGCGTCTCCGGCGACGCCGAGAAATGATGCTGGCGGATCTTCCATTCGCCCGCCTGCGACGCGATCACGAGCGTCGTGCGCAACCGCGAGCGCGACGTGTTGCCGTCGCCGAGCACGAACGCGAATTCGCCGTAGCCTTGCGCGAGAAAGCAGTCGTCGCCGAACCGGATGAAGTGTTGCTCCACCAGCTCCAGCGTCGCGGACCGGATCACGCCGGCGTACGACGCGAAGTACGCATGTATCGCGTCAGGCCCGGTCGAGTGGCCGGGCCGCCCGCCGAAGAACAGGGCGTCGGCCGTGTAGACCCCGGCCAGCGCGTCCGGATTCCAGTCTTGCGCAGCCGCGTTCCACGCGGCCTGCACGATCGCCAGCGCGGGGCCGGGAACGTCGTTCACTCCAACCATCGTCCACTTCTCCTCGTTTCGGAAACGCCGAATACGTCAAAGTAACTACCATTAGTTAGATGATTGCGCACCGTTGCGTATGCCGCCGGTGCACGACCTCATGACATGCGCATCAAGGCTCGCAGTCGATATCGCTCAGGATCACGGACAGCGTTTCCGCCGCCGTCTTCAGTTCGGGCACGACGCGCTGGCGGATCGCCGCCATGTCCGGCTCCAGTTCCACCGCGCCGCAATTCAGCGCCATCAGCGTGCGGGTACGGCCGACCACGATCGGCACCGCGACGCCATACGCATTGCGCTGATATTCGCCCACCGACATGCAGACGCCCGTCTGCCGCAGATCCTCGAACGCCGCCTCGAGGTTCTCGCGAACCGTGCCCGCGTCGTCGCCGGCCGCTTCGAGCAGCGCGGCGATCAGCGGCTCGCGCATCGCATCCGGCAGCGCGTACAGATATGCGCGCCCGACCGCGGTCGATGCCATCGGCAACAGCGAACCGACGCCCAGCCGCAGCGTGGCGATCCGGGCGCTCGCGCGCCATGCGATGTACACCATGTCGAGTCGATGCGGGACGGCCAGCGCCACCGACAGGTTCAGCTTGTCGGCGAGCTTCTGCATCACCGGCGTGACGAGACGCGTGACGGGATTCGCTTCGAGATACGCATGGCCGATGCTCAATGCACCGGCGCTGAGTTCGAACTGGCGCCCGCCGCCCACCCGACGCAGATAGCCGATCGAGATCAGCGTCGTCGTCAGGCGCGACACCGTGGCTTTCGGAAGACCGGTGCGCCGCACCAGCTCCGCGTTGGACAACGGCGCGCGGGCCGCACGAAATGCGTGGAGCACTTCGAGCCCGCGTTCGACGGTCAGTGTGACGCCCTGTTGTTTGTCGGTCGTGTTCATGTTCGCGTCAGTCGATCACGACTGCCTGCTCCTGCAAGTGCTGCGCGGCCGCGACGAGCCTCGGCCCGAGTTCCCGTTCGACCCGCGCGCGCCCCAGCCGCGCGCTGCGGCCGATGCAGGCCAGCACGAGCGGCGTGTGATCCTGGACGACCAGCGGCACGGCGAGAATCGTCAGGTCCGGCTCCCATTCGCCGAGCGACATGCAGTAGCCGACGTTGTGCACCTGGGAAATGCCTTCGCTGATGCGGCGGCGCAGATTGGGCCAGTCGCGCCCGGTCTTGCGTTCGATGTTGCCGAGCAGATAGAAGCGCTCGAGCTCCGGCAGCGCCGCCAGCAGCGCCCAGCCCATCGGCGACGACGCGATGCGCAGCCGCGTGCCCGCGTGCAGCTTGAGATCGACCGATGCGGGCTTGCCCGCGCACGTTTCCAGCACGATCACGTCGAGACGGTCGCGCGTGCCGAGCATCACATAGGTTTCGTTCGCGTTCGCGAACGCCTGCATTTCGAGGCGGGCGAGCAGTTGAACGTTGGAATGCGCGATCGCTGCATAGCCGAGCGACAGCACGGGTGCCGCCAGCCGGTACTTGCGGCGCTGTGGCGAATAGTGAAGGTAGCCGAGCGCGACGAGCGAGCGCACCATCCGCGACACCGTCGGGGCCGGAATGCCCGTTTCGCTCACGAGCTCCTGGTTGCCGAGCCACGGCGCGTGCGGCGAAAACGCGGCCAGTATCGCGAGGCTGCGCGCGAGCGGCACGACCATCGCGCGGGACGCGTGCCCGCCGTCCTGGCTCTCGCCGTCTCCGATCGACGCGTCGTGCCAATTCGCGTCTTCCTGCGCTGACATGCGCGGCGCTGCCCGGGTTGCCTGCGGCGACATCGATTGCTCCATTTGTCTCGATTCGGCTCTGAAAGCGGCCATGAACTGCGTGTACCGGTTGCCCGCAACGTGCGGCCATCCGATGTCTTGCATTACACGAGCCAACGGGAATCGAGTCAAATTGCAGCGACGATATGTTCCGTACTTTGGAATATCGACGGAAACGGTGATGGCGGGCTTTGGGTAAAGGATCGGGCGTGGGCGATCTGTTCGAGACGGAACGCATGCGCCGAATGCAATCGAAGTACGGAACATGACACCGATTCCGTCGGTGCCGGCAATCGATCGACGCCCTTTCGCGTCATTCGATTGGTTGAGCCCGCTCGCGCGATGGCAACGTGTGCAACGAAGTATCCGCGGATGCCCGATCGGATCGGCTACGTACCCCGGACGGGACGAATCAGGTCGGCCCTCCGATGACGACAGCGGAGCGCATGACGTGTTGCGCGTGTTCGAAATAGTCGCGCCGACCGGCTTCGCCCGGACGGCGTCGATGACGAATCCGCGCGCCTTGTCGAGCATGGAGATGGGTGTCCGGCAACCGCGTCGACACCCGCCTGCATTCGATTCGGCCCGTTCGCGCGCTAGTCCAAGAGCGATGCGTACCAGACGCCCGGTCAGCCGATGGCCACCGCGACCGACTCGCGCGACAGGACGTGGTGCGGCGCGAATGATGAAATCGATGCGGTCCGGCGCGGTGTTCGCCCCGCCGGTGCGCCTACGCGCGGTCGCTCAGGCCGCCGCCGGTTCGCGCCGATCGGCGGGGCGCCAGCCGAGTGCCGGTGCGATACGCGTCACGACATCATCGAGAATCTGCAGATAGTTCTCGAACGGCAGGTCGTAAGGCAACTCGACGCGCAGTTCCCGCACCTGCCCGACCACCGGATCGGCGAGCAGCCGCTCCAGGATTTCGTCCGAGGTGCCGACGAGATCCGGCGCGTACAGCGTGCGTCGCTCGCCCTGTGGCGCAAGCGTGCGGGCATGACGCGCGTCGGCGAACGCGCGATAGCGTTCGCGCTCTTTCGCGCTCGCGCTGTCCGTCGGGACGATCACACGCCCCAGCGAGATACGCGGTGCGTGGGCTTCATGCCAATGGTCGCGATACAGCTCCAGTTGCCGCAGCTGGGCGTCGAGATAACTGTCGGTGCCCTCGCCCGTGGTCACGTTGGCGATCAGCAGGTTGAATCCGTTCCGGCCGGCCCATTCGGCCGACCGCCTGGACCCTCCGCCGTACCAGAGCCGTCCCGTCAACCCGGGTGCGAAGGGGCTCACGCGCGGCCGGACCTTGCCCGCGGCCGATTCCACGAACGTGTCTTCGTCACCGAGCCAGTCGCCGGCGAGATTGCGGCGCAGCCGGGCCAGGCGTGCATGCGAGAAGTCGACAAGCTCCGGATCGGTGTCGAACAGGCGTTCGCCCAGCAGCGCCCCGTGAATCGGCGCGCCCGCACTGAGTCCGACATTGAGCCGCCCGCGCGAGAGCACGTCGACGGTGGCGAGATCCTCGGCCAGCCGGAACGGATTCTCGTAGCCCATCTGGATGACCGCCGTGCCCAATTCGATCCGGGTCGTGCGCTGGCTCGCCGCCGCGAGAAACGTGGTGGCCGACGAGACGGCGCGCTCGAGATGACGTTGCCGTATCCAGGCACCGTCGTAGCCGAGCGCCTCGCCCGCGCGGAACAGGTCGAGCGCCCGCTCGAATCCCTCCGCCGCGTCTTCGCCGGGGTAATTTCCCGCTGTCAGGAAGGCAATCTGATCAATGCGTACGTTGCTCACTTTCGTATCCTTCGTCATCGGTCGAAAATCGAAAGGAAATGAGACATCGAACTCGACCTCGCGAAAGGCCGGGCTCACCGGATTAAAGCTGTCATGAAGAAGTATCGAGCGGGCAGGCAATTTCACATGCGTCTTCGATTATGGAGAACGCACGACTGCCCCGTTGCAGTCATTTCTTCTATGGATATGACGCACGCATCAAAACGGATAGCGCGCACAAATAATGGAATTCGCGATGGATGCAGGGGTGGCCGCGCAGATGCGGACAACCGGATAAGCGGAGCGCCCGGTTCCCTGGCCGGCGATCGTGCCGACACAGCCATCGAGACGGTAATGAAGAGAACGCGATGGGCGCACGCTCAACGACGTTCAACGCGAAGGTGCGCTTGCAGCGGTTAAAGACGAGCGGGCGCTGGCCAGCCGCCGTGACTGGAGCAGGTAACAGCTCCACACGGGAGCCGTTACCACCTGGCTTGAGAGAAAGGAGCCGATCGAGGTGCCCGGCCCATGTCGCTACGTACCGGCACCGCTCCCCGGCCATTCGGGCATGCGTCACCGATCCGCGCAGCAGCGCACGGCACCCTTGCACGACATCAGCCAAATTCATCGTGCAGTCGGCACACCTCAGTCCCCTCCCTTCAACTCGATCAGCAGGTCCTTCGCCGCAACCCGCTCACCGGGCTTCACGTGCACGGCCGCGATTTCGCAGTCGCGCTCCGCCGCGATGTGCGTTTCCATCTTCATCGCCTCGAGCGCGATCAGCGTCGTGCCGGCCGTCACGCGCTGCCCCGGCTGCACGGCCACCGTCACCACCGAGCCCGGCATCGGCGCGGCAATATGCAGCGGATTGCCCGGATCGGCGCGCTGCAGCCCGTGGCGCTCCTTGCCCGCGTGCACGACCGTCTTCTGCTCGACGAGCGCGGAACGTGACTGGCCGTTCAGCTCGAACAGCACCTTCACGATGCCGTCCTGCGCATCCGCGTGCTGGCCCTGCAGCGATACCAGCAGCGTCTTGCCCGGCGAGATGTCGATCGCCACCTCCTCCTGCGGCTGCAGCCCGTACAGGAACGCGGGCGTCGGCACCACCGACGTGTCGCTGTAGGCGCGAACGTGCGCGTAGTAGTCGACGGTCTGCTTCGGATACATCAGGTACGACGCCAGTTGCCGATCGTCGAGCGGCTGCTCGCAAGCGGCCTCGGCCTGCGCGCGCGCCGCGTCGAGATCGACCGGCGGAATCTGGTCGCCCGGGCGATACGGCGCCGGCGGCTCGCCTTTGATCACCTTGCGCGACAGCGCCGCCGGGAAGCCGTCCGGCGGGAAGCCCAGCTCGCCCTTGAACAGCGACACGACCGACTCGGGGAACGCGATGTCCTTGTCCGGGTTGCGCACGTCGTCCACGCCGAGATCGTTCGCGACCATCATCAGCGCCAGGTCGCCGACCACCTTCGACGTCGGCGTGACCTTCACGATGTCGCCGAACAGCCGGTTCACGTCCGCGTAGGCACGCGACACCTCGGTCCAGCGATGATCGATGCCGAGCGAGCGCGCCTGCTCGCGCAGGTTCGTGTACTGGCCGCCGGGCATCTCGTGGCGATAGACGTCGGCCGTGCCCGCGCGGATCTCCGATTCGAACGGCGCGTAGTAGCGGCGCACGCCTTCCCAGTACATCGACGCTTCGTGCAGACGGTCGGCATTCAGGCCAGGATCGCGCTCGCTACCGGCCAGCGCCGCCGCGATGCTCGACAGGTTCGGCTGCGACGTGAGACCGCTCATCGCGTCGAGCGCGCCATCCACCGCGTCGCAGCCGGCTTCGACTGCCGCGAGCACCGACGCCGCGGCGATGCCGCTCGTATCGTGCGTGTGGAAATGCACGGGCAGCCCGGTTTCCTCCTTCAGCGCCTTCACGAGCGTCGCGACGGCCTGCGGGCGGCAGATGCCGGCCATGTCCTTGATGCCGAGCACATGCACGCCGGCTTTCTGCAGTTCGCGCGCGATGCCGACGTAGTACTTGAGGTCGTACTTCGAGCGCGACGTGTCGAACAGGTCGCCGGTGTAGCAGATCGCGCCTTCGCACAGCATCCCGCTCTCGCCCACCGCGTCGATCGCCACGCGCATGTTGCGCACCCAGTTCAGCGAATCGAACACGCGGAACACGTCGACGCCCGCGCTCGCGGCCTGCTGCACGAAGAAGCGCACGACGTTGTCCGCGTAGTTCGTATAGCCGACCGCGTTCGAGCCGCGCAGCAGCATCTGGAACAGGATGTTCGGCACGCGTTCGCGCAGCAGCGCGAGCCGCTCCCACGGGTCCTCCTTCAGGAACCGCAGCGCGACGTCGAAGGTCGCACCGCCCCAGCATTCGAGCGAGAACAGCTGCGGCAGCTCGCGTGCATAGAACGGCGCGATCGGCAGCATGTCGGCCGTACGCATGCGCGTCGCGAACAGCGACTGGTGCGCATCGCGCATCGTCGTGTCGGTCAGCAGCACCTGCTTCTGGTCGAGCATCCAGCGCGCGAATTTCTCCGGGCCCAGCTCGCTCAGGCGATCGCGCGTGCCGGCCGGGATCGCCGCCGCCGTATCGATCTTCGGCAGCACCGGCTTCTGCAGCGGCAGCGCCGGCAGCGTGCGGCCGCTCATCTCGGCGTTGCCGTTCACGTTCAGCTCGCCGAGATAGCGCAGCAGCTTCGTCGCGCGGTCGCCGCGCTTCGCGAATTCGAGCAGTTCAGGGGTCCTGTCGATGAAGCGCGTCGTCACCTCACCCGCGATGAACGCCGGATGGTTGATCACGTTCTCGAGGAACTGCAGGTTCGACGTGACGCCGCGAATCCGGAACTCGCGCAGCGCGCGGTCCATCCGGTGAATCGATTCGGCCGCGGTCGGCGCCCACGTCGTCACCTTCACGAGCAGCGAATCGTAGTACGGCGTGATCACCGCGCCGCCGTAGGCCGTGCCCGCATCGAGCCGCACGCCGAAGCCCGCCGCGCTGCGATACGCGGTGAGCCGCCCGTAATCGGGCAGGAAGTCGTTCTCCGGATCCTCGGTCGTGATCCGGCATTGCAGTGCATTGCCGTTCAGCGGAATCGCGTGCTGCTCCGGCACGCCGGCCGCGCGCGCGACGATCGTGCCGTCGCCATCGGTTGCATCCTCCGCCAGCCCGATCCGCCCGCCTTCCGTGATGCGGATCTGCGCCTTCACGATGTCGATGCCGGTAATCATCTCGGTCACCGTGTGCTCGACCTGGATGCGCGGGTTCACCTCGATGAAGTAGAACTGGCCGGTGTCCGCATCCATCAGGAACTCGACGGTGCCCGCATGCGTATAGCCAACGGCGCGCATCAGGCGCAGCGCGGACTCGCACAGCGCTTGCCGGCCGTCGCGATCGAGGTACGGCGCCGGCGCGCGCTCGACCACCTTCTGGTTGCGCCGCTGCACCGTGCAGTCACGCTCGTACAGGTGCACGACCGTGCCGTGCGTATCGCCGAGCACCTGCACCTCGACGTGGCGCGCATTGCGCACGAGCTTCTCGACATACACCTCGTCGTTGCCGAACGCGGCCAGCGCCTCGCGCCGCGCGACGGGCAGCAGCGTCTCGAGGTCGCGCTCGTTCTCGAGCACGCGCATCCCGCGCCCGCCGCCGCCCCAGCTCGCCTTCAGCATCAGCGGATAGCCGACTTCTTCAGCCAGCGCCTTGCACACGGCGAGATCGTCCGGCAGCGGCGCGGTCGCGGGCATCACCGGCACGCCGGCGGCGATCGCCGCGTTGCGCGCGGCCACCTTGTTGCCGAGCGTGCGCATCACGTCCGGCGACGGGCCGATCCAGCGGATGCCGGCATCGATCACGGCCTGCGCGAACTCCGGGTTCTCGGACAGGAAGCCGTAGCCGGGGTGGATCGCGTCGACGTTGGCCTGCCGCGCGACGCGCAGGATGTCGTCGATGTCGAGATACGCGGCGAGCGGCTTCTTGCCCTCGCCGATCAGGTAGCTCTCGTCCGCCTTGAAGCGATGCAGCGCCAGGCGGTCTTCCTTCGAATAGATCGCCACCGTGCGGATGTTCAGCTCGGCGGCGGCACGCATCACGCGAATCGAGATTTCCGAACGGTTCGCGATCAGGATGGACTGGATGGGGGTTGGAGTCACGGCAGCCATGAATCGTTGAAGGTTGAATGAAACCTGTCGACGCGATCCATCCGCCGCCAGATCGAGTTGCCGGTCGATGCGCGGAGCGCGCCGGCGTTCGTTCGCTTTGCATCGGGCCCGCTTGCGGCCACCTGCATTGTTGTCACACTTTCGGGCCGCCGCAATCGGCGTCGCGACGGCGAATGGTATTCAGACGACCGGCCGCGAGCCGGCGCGCGGGCGCGCCGGCGCGTGGGCCCGCCGGCCGGCGCCCGGCCGATGGGCGGCGAAACGGGCGGGAAAGCGTGCGACGAATAAAGGGCCTGAAACGGGCCCGATGGGGATCAGTCGCGATGATCGAAGAGCGGCGCGTGATCCATCCAGTCGTAGTGGGCGCTGCTGGTCGCCCACGCCCAGTTCACCTCGACGCGCCGCGGGCCGTTCGCACCCGATGCCTCGGGCGCGTGCCGGCTGTTCGCCGCATGGTCGTCCGGCGCGCGCGATGCACCGCACCGCCGCGCGTCGTTGCCGGTTCCGAAGCCGCTCACCGCATCAGTGCCCCGGCGCATCATTGTGCGTCGCGGATCATGTTGCGGGCGATCACCAGCTGCTGGATCTGGGTCGTGCCTTCGTAGATGCGGAACAGCCGCACGTCGCGATAGAACCGCTCGATGCCGTATTCGGCCATGTAGCCCGCACCGCCGAAAATCTGCACCGCGCGATCGGCCACGCGCCCGCACATCTCGGACGCGAACAGCTTCGCGCACGACGCCTCGGTGCTCACCGGCAGCTTCGCGTCACGCCGGCGCGCGGCGTCCACCACCATGCAGCGCGCCGCATAGATTTCGGCCTTGCTGTCGGCGAGCATCGCCTGCACGAGCTGAAAATCGGCGATGGGCTTGCCGAACTGCTTGCGCTCCATCGCATACGACAACGCCATCGACAGCATGCGCTCGGCCACGGCCACGCAGACCGCGGCGATGTGGATACGCCCCTTGTCGAGCACCTTCATCGCCGTCTTGAAACCCTGCCCCTCTTTCCCGCCGATCAGGTTGGCCGCCGGCACGCGCACGTTGTCGAAGATCACATCGCAAGTATGCGCGCCCTTCTGCCCCATTTTCTTGTCGCGCTTGCCGAAGCTGATGCCCGGCGTCTTCGCGTCGACGATGAACGCCGAGATGCCGCCCGAGCCCTTGTCCTCCGGATTGGTGCGCGCCATCAGCGTGAAGATGCCCGCATGCGGCGCGTTCGTGATGAAGCGCTTGGTGCCGTTGACCACGTAGTCGTCGCCGTCCCGGATGGCCGTGGTGCGCAGCGACGCCGCGTCGGAGCCGGACTCCGGCTCGGTCAGCGCGAACGACGCGATCAGCTCGCCGGTCGCGAGACGCGGCAGGTAGCGCTCCTGCTGCTCGGGCGTGCCGTCGAACAGGATGCCCTGCGAACCGATACCCACGGTGGTGCCCAGCAGCGAGCGAAACACCGGCGACGCCTGGCACAGCTCGAACACCGCGAGCACCTCTTCCTCCATCGTCAGTTCCAGCCCGCCGAAGCGCTCCGGAATGGTGAGGCCGAACAGGCCCATCGCCTTCATGTCGGCGACGATGTCCTCGGGAATTTCGTCGGTTTCGGCCACCTGCTCCTCGTTGGGCACGAGACGCTCGCGCACGAAGCGGGCAATGGAGTCGAGCAGGCCGTTGAGCGTTTCTTGATCGCGAATCATGTCGGTACGCCTGAAAAAAGGTGAAGAAAACGTCGAAATGCTGCGCCGAGCGCCGGCACGAAACAATTGCGCCGCCGGAAACGTTCCGGGAAATGAAATCGCGTCGTCAAGGCGGGGATTGGGGCCGGCGACCCTGAGCGCCGGGCATCTGCCAAGGTACGGAACAAACTTCGCCGATGCGTTGACCGGTGATCGGCACGGTTCCATCGTAGGGACTCGAATCAACCGCCACGCCATTCACCATGCCGCTCCAGCCCGATCACCTGCTGTCCCGCCGCTTTCCGCCCATCGAGCATGCGTACTCGCTGCACGATACCCAGCTCTACGCACTCGGCCTCGGGCTCGGCGCCGATCCGCTCGACGCCGGGCAATTGCGCTACGTGTACGAAGGCAAGGAAGGCGAATCGCTGCGCGCGCTGCCGACGATGGCGAACGTGCTCGCGTACCCGGGCTTCTGGGCACGCGAACCGGACACCGGCATCACCTGGCAAAAGCTGCTGCACGCCGAACAGGAAATCCGGATTCACGCGCCGCTGCCGGCGAGCGGCCGCGTCACGGGCACGACGCGCATCTCCGGCCTGTGGGACAAGGGCGAAAACAAGGGCGCGTTCCTGCAGCAGACGCGCGACATCACGGATGCCGATACCGGCCGCCTGCTCGCGACCGTGGTGCAACTGAGCCTGTTGCGCGGCGACGGCGGTTTCGGCGAAGGCGGCAGCACCGACGCACTGCCGACGCCGCACACGATGCCCGACGGCGCGCCCGACCACGTGTGCGAACTGGCCACGCCCGCGCAGCTGGCGCTGATCTATCGCCTGAGCGGCGACCTGAATCCGTTGCACGCCGATCCCTCGGTAGCGTCCGCGGCCGGCTTTCCGCGCCCGATCCTGCACGGCATGGCGCTGATGGGCGTGGCCGCGCATGCGGTGCTGCGCACGGTGCTCGATTACGACAACACGCGCTTCGCGGGCATGCGCGTGCGCTTCACCGCGCCGGCGTGGCCCGGCGACACGCTGCGCACCGAGATGTGGGTGCGCGGTGAAACGGTTTCGCTGCGCGTCACGGCCGTGGAGCGCAACGTAGTGGTATTGACCAACGCGCGGGTCGACCTGCGCTGAATCGCAATTCTTCAGGAGACACACATGGATCTGGGTTTGACCGGCAAAGTCGCCATCGTCACCGGCTCGGCACGTGGCCTGGGCGCCGCCACGGCGCGCCGGCTCGCGCAGGAAGGCGCGAGCGTCGTCATCACCGACATCAACGCCGAGCTGGCGCAGGCCACCGCGAAGGCACTGCGGGACGAAGGGCTGGCCGCGCACTGCATCGTGGGCGACATCACCCGCGAAGCCGACGTGCAGCGCCTCGTCGATGAAACCGTCGCGCATTTCGGCGGCGTGCACATCCTGGTGAACAACGCCGGCGCGCCGCGCGACAAGTACCTGGTGAAGATGAGCGCGGACGACTGGGATTTCGTGATGAACGTGATGCTCAAGGGCGCGTTCCTGGCCGCGCGGGCCGTCATGCCGCACTTCATCGAGCAGGGCTGGGGCCGGCTGATCAACATCAGTTCGCGCGCGCACCTGGGCAACCCGACGCAGGCCAACTACTCCGCCGCGAAGGCCGGCCTGATCGGCATGGCCAAGGCGCTGTCGATGGAAGAAGGCCGCTACGGCATCACCGCGAACTGCGTGGCGCCCGGCTTCATGGAAACGGAAATGGTGCAGGCGCTGCCGACCTACGAAACGATCAAGGAGCGCGCGGTGGCGGCCCAGCCGATCAAGCGCGTCGGCCGCCCGGACGACATCGCCGACGCGGTGGCGTTCCTCGCCAGCGAGCGCGCCGGCTTCATCAGCGGCGAAGTGCTGCACGTCACCGGCGGACGCTACGGCTGATCGCACGACGGCGGACCACGAACAATGGCGGCCAGCGCGTGACAGACGCGCGCTGGAGGCGGAACATTCATGACATTCAAGAGGCAATCCAGATGAAACGAGCAGCCATCGTCGCCCCGCTGCGCACCCCCGTCGGTGCATTCGGCGGCGCGTTGAAGGGTATTCCCGTCGAGGAACTCGGCGCCACCGTCGCGCGTGCGGTCGTGGAGCGCACCGGGCTGGACCCCGCGCGCATCGACGACGTCGTGTTCGCGCAAAGCTACGCGAGCGGCGAGACGCCGTGCACCGGGCGCTGGGTCGCGCTGCAGGCCGGCTTCCCGATCGAAGTAGCCGGCATGCAGCTCGACCGCCGCTGCGGCGGCGGCGTGCAGGCGCTGGCCACCGCGGCGATGATGGTGCAGACCGGCGCGGCCGACGTGGTGATGGCCGGCGGCGTCGAAAGCATGAGCAACGTCGAGTTCTATACGACCGACATGCGCTGGGGCAAGCGCGCGGGCTCGGTCACGATGCATGACCGGCTCGATCGCGGCCGCGAGCGCTCGCAGCCGGAAAGCCGCTTCGGCCGCATCAGCGGCATGATCGAGACGGCCGAGACGCTGGCACGCGAATACGACATCACGCGCGAAGCGTCCGACCGCTTCGCCGCGCGCAGCCACCAGCGCGCCGCCGCCGCGCAGCAGGCCGGGCATTTCGACGCGGAGATCGTCCCTGTCGCCGTGCCGCAGCGCAAGGGCGATGCGCTGATCGTCAGGCAGGATGAAGGCGTGCGCGGCGAAACCACGCTGGAAAGCCTCGCGAAGCTGCGCACGATCATGAAGGACGGTGTCGTCACGGCCGGCAACGCGTGCCAGCAGAACGATGCCGCGGCCGCATGCCTGATCGTCGCCGAGGACAAGCTCGACGAGCTGGGCCTCACGCCGATCGGCTGGCTGGTCGGCTGGGCAGCCGCCGGTTGCGACCCGGCGCGCATGGGCATCGGCCCCGTGCCGGCCGTGCAGAAGGTGCTGGCGCGCACCGGCCTCACGTTCGACCAGATGGACCTGATCGAGCTGAACGAAGCATTCGCATGCCAGGCGCTGGCCTGCGTGAAGGGCTGGGGCAGCTCGATGGCGGAGCTGGAAGACAAGCTCAACGTGAACGGCTCGGGCATTTCGCTGGGCCACCCGGTGGGTGCGACGGGCGGGCGCATCATGACCACGCTGCTGCATGAAATGCAGCGCCGCCAGGCCCGCTACGGCCTGGAAACGATGTGCATCGGCGGCGGCCAGGGCATCGCGATGATCGTCGAACGCGCATAAGGCAGGAGACCAACCATGAGCAACCCTGAATCCGGCCAGACCTGGCAACCGGGCCAGCGCGAGCTGCAGAACGCCGGCATCGTGAAGCTGATGCGCGCGCTGGAGGTGCCGTCGTATGACGAACTGATGCGCGTGTCGATCGCCGAGCCCGAACGCTACTGGCAAACCGTGATGCGCGAATGCGCGATCGCGTGGGACGTGCCGCCGACCGGCTACGTCGACCTGTCGCGCGGCCCGCAGTTTCCGAGCTGGTTCCCCGGCGGCAGGCTCAACTGGGTCAACACGATCTACGCGTGGGCACGGCAGCCCGCCACGGCGCAGCAAAAGGCCGTGGTGGCCGAACGCGAGGACGGTGGCGTCAGCACGCTGACCTTCGCGGAACTGGAACAGCGCGTGCAGGATTTCGCCGCGGGGCTCGTGCGCCACGGCGTCAAGCAGGGCGACCGCGTCGGCCTGCTGATGGAAAACGGCGTCGAAGCCACGATCTCGCTGCTGGCGATCGTGCATCTCGGCGCGCTGGTCGTGCCGCTGTTCAGCGGCTTCGGCGTCGACGCGATCGTCGCCCGCCTCTCCGCCGCCGAAGCGCGCATCGTGATCGCATCCACCGGCTTCTCGCGCCGCACCAAGCGCGTGGACGTGCAAGGCGCGCTGCGCGACGCATGGCGCCAGTTGCCGCTGCTCGAACACGTGATCTGGAAGCGCGGCGAAGGCGACACCGCGCAGGACGCACGCGACCTCGACTGGCAAGAGACCGCGGCCGCCGCACCGGAACAACGCAGCGCCGCCGTGTCGGTCACGCCCGACACGCCGTTCATGGTGATCTACACGTCGGGCACCACGGGCAAGCCCAAGGGCGTCGTGCATACGCACGGCAGCTTCCCGATCAAGATCGCGCACGATTCGCTGATCCACTTCGACGTGCAGCCCGGCGACGTCTATTGCTGGCCCGCCGACATGGGCTGGATCGCCGGCACGCTGGTGCTCGGCTGCGCGCTGCTGCGCGGCGCGACGCTGGTGTGCTACGACGGCGCGCCCGACTACCCCGACTGGTCGCGCATGTCGCGCGTGGTCGAGCGTCATCGCGTCACGCACTTCGGCTCGGCACCGACGCTGATCCGAGGGATGGCGAGCCACGAGGCACTGGCGCTCGCGGGCGACCGCTCCACCGTGCGGCTGCTGATCACGGCCGGCGAAGGCATCGCGCCCGAACATTTCAACTGGTTCCTGCAGCGCTTCGGCGACGGCACCGCGCCCGTCATCAACTACACGGGCGGCACCGAGGCATCGGGCGCGCTGCTCGCGAGCGTGCCGATCCGGCCGATTCCACCGAGCGGCTTCAACACCGTGTCGCCGGGCGTGGCGGCCGACGTCGTCAACGCGGACGGCCAGAGCGTGACCGGCGAAGTCGGCGAGCTGGCGATCCGCGCGCCGTTCGTCGGCATGACGCACTCGTTCTGGCGCGACGACGAGCGCTACCTGGAAACCTACTGGCAGACCATTCCAGGAATCTGGGTGCATGGCGACCTGGCACTGCGCACGCCCGACGGCAACTACTTCATGATGGGCCGCTCCGACGACACGCTGAAGGTCGCCGGCAAGCGGCTCGGGCCGGCCGAGGTCGAGGAAGTCGTGCTGGAGCTGCATGACGTGGCCGAAGCGGCCGCGATCGGCGTAGCCGATGCCGACAAGGGCCAGAAACTGGTGGTCTTCATCGTGCCCAAGCCCGGCACGGCCGTCACGGCCGCCGAACTGGAAGCCGTCGTGTCCGGTCACGTCGACAAGCGGCTGGGCCGCCCGTTCCGGCCCGGCCACGTGCACGTGGTCGCGCAACTGCCGAAGACGCGCAGCTCCAAGATCATGCGCCGCGTGATCCGCAGCGTGTACTGCGGGCAGCCGCCGGGCGACCTGTCGTCGCTGGACAATCCCGCCGCGCTCGACGAAGTGCGCGCGGCCTCGACCGTCTGCTGATCCGCGCGACGTCCGGCTCCGGGCCGCGCCCGGGCCGCCCCGCACCGGGTCGAGCCATGCGATGCGTGCACTCGCATGAAGCGCAACCGGCCTGGCCGCCTGGCCGATCCCCGATCGTTCAGGCGGCCGACTTAACCGCAAACGAAACATGAAAGTACTCGAAGGCATCAAGGTCCTCGATTTCGGCCGCTTCATCGCCGGGCCGTTCTGCTCGGCGCTGCTCGCCGACTACGGCGCCGACGTCATCCGCATCGACCGCGTCGGCGGCGGCGAGGATCGCTTCATCGTGCCCGTCACCGAGCACGGCGAAGGCGCGCTGTTCCTGCAGGTCAACCGCAACAAGCGCTCGATGACGCTCGACCTCGACAGCCCGGAGGGGCGCGAGATCGTGCGCAAGCTCGTCGCGGATGCCGACGTGGTGATCGCCAACATGCCGCCGCGCACGCTCAAGAGCCTCGGCCTCGACTACGAGAGCCTGTGCGCGATCAAGCCCGACGTGATCCTCGTCGCGTCCAATGCGTTCGGCAACAGCGAGGCGGTGCGCGACCGCGTGGGCTTCGACGGCGTGGGCCAGGCGCTGAGCGGCGCCGTGCACATCGCGGGCACGCCCGACCGGCCGCAGAAGGCGATGGTGCCGGTGGTCGACTTCGCGACCGCGTTTTCCTGCGCGCTCGGCGTCATGCTGGCGCTCTACGAACGCCAGCGCAGCGGCATGGGCCAGGAAGTCAGCGCATCGCTGCTGTGCACGGGCCTGAACATGGCCAGCGGCGCGCTGATCGAGGAAGCGCTGCTCGGCCTCGATCGTCACGCGACGCTGAACCGCGCGTCCGGCTATGCGCCGTCCGACATCTTCAAGGCCGCCGACGGCTGGTTCATCACGCAGGTCATCGGCCGCCCGATGTTCAAGCGCTGGACGCAGCTCGTGGGCCGGCCGGAACTGCTCGACGATCCGCGCTTCGCCGACGATACGCTGCGCGGCGAGCACGGCGAATTCCTGAGCGACATCATGAGCGCATGGTGCGCGGACAAGACGCTGGCCGGCGCGCTGGCCGATCTCGAAAAGGCGCGCATCCCGGCCAGCCCGGTCAACTCGCCGCGTCAGGCGCTGGAAGACGAAACCGTCAAGGCCGCCGACGTGATCCGGTGGATGGACTACCCCGGCGCGCCGAAGCAGGTGCCGATCTTCGCGACGCCGGTGACGCTGTCGCGCACGCCGCCGGAAATCCATACGCGGCCGCCGCTGACCGGTGAGCATACGGATGAAATCCTGGCGGGGATCGGCCTCGATGCGGGGACGGTTGCGGATCTGAGGGCGCGGAAGATCGTTTGAGCCGAGCGGCACGCGGCGTCTTCGTCCTCGTCCTCGTCCTCGTCCTCGTCTTTGGCGCTGGCGTTGGCGTTGGCGTTGCGTACGAGCCGGACGTTACGCGCCGACTCGCCGCCGGACTGGCTGTGATCAACAGTCCGGCGTGCGGGCCTCCAACGGTTCTCTGGTTGCACTCTTCAACCGCGCCCTTCCGCCGCTTTCCCTCGCGGCCTTCTCCTGCCGCTTTCTCGCGTTTTCTCCCGCTGCTGCCACCTGCTGCCTCTTCGCGCCGCTTTCTCCCTCAGCTTTCCCCGCTCCCCGTTCCGTACGTCGCCACGGCACGGCCGCACGTACCGGCCTCTCGCGGTCGCCAAGTCGATCCCGACCATCCCGCTCTATCGTCACCGGCCGCCGCCGTCGCACGTCCGGCGCCCGATCAATATGGACACCCGACAAGTACAATCCGCACTACCGTCGTAAGACAAACTTGACAATCGAACCATGGACCCGTCCCAGCTCCCTTCCCTCGCATGGTTCGTGCATATCGCCCACCATCTCAGCTTCACCCGGGCCGCGGCCGAGATGGGCGTGTCGCGTGCGGCGCTGTCGCAGAACCTGAAGGCGCTCGAACAGCAGTTGAACGTGAAGCTGCTGTACCGGACGACGCGCGACATGTCGCTCACCGAGGACGGGCAACGGCTGTACGACACGCTGCGGCCGGCGTTCGGTTCGATCGAGCAGGCGATCAGCAGCCTCCACGAAGGCCGGAACGCGCCGTCGGGGCTGTTGCGCGTCAATACGTCCCGGATCGCCGCGCGACACCTGCTCGAGCCGCACCTCGGCGAATTCATGACGCGCTACCCGCTTCTGCGGGTGGAGCTCGTGATGAACGACGGGCTGTCGAACATCATCGCCGACGGCTGCGATGCGGGTATTCGTCTCGGCGAAAGCCTGGCGGAACACATGGTCGCCGTGCCGATCACGCCGATGCTCGAAATGGCGGTGGCCGGCTCGCCCGACTACTTCGCGCGGCACGGCAAGCCGGCCTCGCCCGCCGACCTGATCGCGCACAACTGCCTGTGCTATCGCCAGACAACGAGCGGTGCCATCTATCGATGGGAGTTCACGTCGTCCGACATCGAGGGCCATGCATTCGAGGTCGAGCCGAAGGGCAGCGTGGTGACGAACGACGACGACGGGATGATTCGTGTCGCGCTGCAGGGCGTCGGCCTGATCCAGCACCAGGACATCGCGCTGCGCGAGCATCTGGTCGCCGGCACGCTGGTGCGCGTGCTCGACGCGTGGTGCAAGCCGTTTCCCGGCTACTACCTGTACACGCCGTCGCGTGAGCAGATGCCCGCGAAAGTGCGCGCGCTGATGGATTTCCTCGTCGAGAAACGCGAACACCTTGCCGCCGATAGGGCCATGCGTGCACCTCGTCCCGCCGCGCCGAAGCGCCGCAAGGCGCCGACGCGGCGCGCGTGAGCGACTGAGAATCGCGACGCAGCTCGCGCCGCCCCGTTCAGCCCGTGTTGCGCTGCGCGAACGCTTGGCGCGAGTTCGAAGCCGCCGGCCACCGCATAGCCGTTGACCGACGCGATCACGATCTGCCGCGCGCCCTCCATCGCGGCAAACGTGTCCTGCATCAGGTCCTGGTGGCGCATGTGCGCGGCAGGATCCGCGAGCACGCCGCTCGCGAGCCATTTCAGGTCGTTGCCCGCGCAAAACGCGCGGCCCGTACCGCGAATCACGATCACACGGATATCGCGCGCCGGATCGGCGGCCGTCCGCACGGCATCGTTCAGCGCCGCGAGCGTCGGGCCGTCGAGCGCATTCATCCGCTCGGGGCGATTCAGCGTGACGACGCGCACGCCGGGCTGCGTATCGTCGATCAGGAGTGAGTGCGTCATCGGCCGGTACCTTGAAATGCACGGCGCGCGATGCGGGACCACGTTGCTTCGTTGCTCATGCTGTCTCCTTGTCGTACGGGCCGGGCCGTATCGGTTCGCGGTGTCGTGACACGCCGGCCCCTGCCCGCATTAAAGGCCCGCGCCGCCGATCTTCGCAACGCGGCACCCGCGTCGTTCCGCAGGTTGAAAGCGAACGCGAGGCGGAATATCGCGGCACGTTCCGAAGTACGAAACAGTGCAGACGAAAACGCTCGACAGGGGCACGCGGTGTGATGCAATCGAAGCCCAACGTACGGACAGCACCGGCCGCCCGTCTCGCGCGCGGCCGGTGTTCGATCCGCCAGGGCACAGCTCGGCCGGGCAGTCCGTCGAACAAATTCCGAGGAGACACGCCATGCCGTTGCTGCATACCATTCGCTCGCGGATCGGCCATGCGGAAGTCGTGCAGATCGTCGAAATGGACATCAGCCGGATTCTGGAAACCTTGCTGCCCGACGCCACGCCCAACCTGCTGAAAACCATTCCGTGGATGAAGCCGCCGTACGTGGACGACGATCACGGCATGCGCGCCGTCAGCCAGTGTTTCATCGTCAGGACCGGCGCCCGCTTGCTGGTGGTGGACACCTGCGTCGGGAACGACAAGAACACCGCCGGCTTCGACGCGTTCGCCGACCTGAAGCTCGAATTCCTGGCAACGCTCGAGCAGGCGGGCATCGATCGTCATGCAGTCACCGACGTGCTGTGCACACACCTGCATTTCGATCACGTGGGCTGGAACACGTACAAGCAGGACGGCCGGTGGCTGCCCACCTTCCCCAACGCGAAATACCACTTCGGCAAGCAGGAGTTCGACGCCGCGCAACAGGGCAACCCGGACGACGCGATGTACCACGCGCAGGACCTGTCGTTCCACGAATCCATCCAGCCCGTCGTCGATGCGGGCCTCGCGCACTTCATCGATCGCGACACCGACCTCGGCGACGGGATCTCGGTGTTCTCCGCGCCGGGACACACCATCGGCCACATCGCGATCGAGATCGACGCCGGCACCGAGACCTTCATCATCGCCGGCGACGCCATGCATCACCCGGTGCAGGTTGCCAGGCCGGACATGGCGCAGATCCTCGACTACGACCACGCGCAATCGTCGGCCACGCGGCAC
The DNA here is from genome assembly GCF_902499335.1 of Burkholderia lata. Taxonomy (GTDB): domain Bacteria; phylum Pseudomonadota; class Gammaproteobacteria; order Burkholderiales; family Burkholderiaceae; genus Burkholderia; species Burkholderia lata_B. The sequence goes on from NZ_CABVQK010000005.1 coordinate 71,588, forward strand.
GCGTTGCTGTCGCGCCTCGACGGCAGCAAGACGCTGTTCACCTGCACGCATTTCTGTTCACCGTCGTTCGGGCGGATTACCCGCGCCCCGGAAGGCGACTACGTGTTCACCGGCGTGCCCAAGTAACGCTTAATTTCCGACACCATGCTCAGTCTCGCTTCCCATCTCGACCGGTTGAACGTCCGCCCCGGGCGCCTTTTCATCGATGGCCAATGGCTGGACTGGCCCGACGCGCGTTTCGACCAGCTCAACCCCTGCACGAACGAAGTCATGACCAGCTTCGCCGACGCCGGCGCGCAAGGCGTGGAGCTGGCCGTGGCCGCGGCGCGCAAGGCATTCGACGAAGGTCCGTGGCCGCGCATGCGCGCGCAGGACCGCAAGCGCCTGCTGCAGCCGATCGTCGAGCGCCTGTATGCGGCCGAGGAAGAAATCGCGCGGCTGCAAACGCTCGACAACGGCATTCCGTACGCATTCAGCCGAAATTCGCGCGTCTCCGCCAAGTCGGCCGCCGACGTCTTCGATCACTTCCTCGGCTGGATCGACAAAATCAACGGCGACACGCTGCCGATCTTCTCCGATGCGTCGAACATGCAGTACATGACCTTTCGCGACCCGGTCGGCGTGGTCGCGGCCGTGCTGCCGTACAACGGCCCCGTGCTGACATTCGCGATGAAGGTGGCGCCGGCGCTGGCCTGCGGCTGCACCGTGATCGTCAAGTCGTCGGAGCTCACCAACCTCGCCGTGGCCCGGCTCGCGCAGATCATCGCCGACAGCGACTTGCCACCCGGCGTGTTCAACTTCGTGACCGGCGGCGTCGAAACGGGTAGCGCCCTCACCTCGCACGCCGGCGTCGACAAGGTGACCTTCACCGGCAGCCCGGCCGTCGGCGAAAAAATCATGATCGCAAGTGCGCCGACGATGAAACGCCTGTCACTGGAACTGGGCGGCAAGAGCGCGGCGCTCGTCTTTCCCGACACGCGCAGCGTGCAGACCACCGCGCACGCGCTGATGGGGCTGTGCTCCACGTTCCTGTCGGGACAGGTCTGCTCCACGCCGTCGCGCGCGGTCGTGCATCGCTCGATCATGGACGAGTTCCTGCACCACGCGCAGGAACAACTGCAGAAGGTGCGGTTCGGCGATCCGTTCGACGCGGCCACCACGTCGGCGCCGATGATTTCCCGGCGCCACCAGGCGCGCGTGCTCGACTACGTCGAAAGCGGCCGCCAGCAAGGCGCGACGCTGCTGGCCGGCGGCCGCGCGCCGGGCGGCGAATTCCGCGACGGCAACTGGGTCGAGCCTGCACTCTTCGCCCACGTGCGCAACGACATGACGATCGCGCAGGAGGAAATCTTCGGCCCCGTGCTGTCGGTGATTCCGTTCGACACCGAGGAGGAAGCGATCCGCATCGCCAACGACAGCGCGTACGGGCTGGCGGGCTGCGTGTACACCACGGACGTGAGCCGCGCGTTCCGCGTCGCGCGCGCGGTCAAGAGCGGCGCGATCGGCGTCAACGGCTTTGCCAGCATTCCGAACGCGCCGTTCGGCGGCATCAAGCGCTCCGGCGTCGGGCGCGAAGGCGGCTGGTCGACCATCGAGGCGTTTACCGAACTGAAGACCGTCAACTTCAATCTGGATGCCTGATCGATGACCGAGACCTTCGACTATGTGGTGGTCGGCGCAGGTAGCGGCGGCAGCGTGGTGGCCGCGCGCCTGGCGGAAGCCGGCCATACGGTGTGCGTGCTCGAAGCCGGCCCGCCCGATACCAACCCGTTCATTCACATCCCGGCCGGCTACATCAAGAACCTGTTCAACGACAAGCTCGTGTGGCGCTTTCGCAGCGGCCCGATCGCGGGCACCGACGGACGCACGATCGAGCTGACGCAGGGCAAGGTCGTCGGCGGCTCGGGTTCGATCAACGGGATGGTCTACAACCGCGGCCAGCACGCCGATTTCGACGACTGGGCCGCACTGGGCAATCCGGGCTGGGGTTACGACGACGTGCTGCCGTTCTTCAAAAAGGCGGAAACGCGGATCGGGCCCGGCGACGACCGCTATCGCGGCCGCAACGGGCCGCTGATCGTGACCGACCCGATCATGCCGGCCCCGTTGTGCGACCTGTTCATTGAGGCCGTCAAGAGCCTCGGCTACCCGTATGTCGCCGATTCCAACGCGCAAGCGCAGGACGGCGTCGGCCCGTGGCATTTCATGATCGACACGCGAGGCCATACGCCGCGACGCAGGAGCGCCGCGCGCGCCTATCTGCATCCGGCCATCAGAAGCGGCCGCGTGACGCTGCGCACCGGCAGCCCCGCGACCCGCGTGCTGCTGGACGGCCGTCGCGCCACCGGCGTGCGCTACCGTGCTGGCGGCACCGGCGCACCCGAGCGCGAAGTGCGCGCGAACCGCGAAGTCATCGTCGCCGCCGGCGCGCTGAACACGCCCCGCCTGTTGCAGATCTCGGGCATCGGCGACAGCGCGCATCTGCGCGCCATCGGCGTGCAGACACGGGTCGACCTGCCCGGCGTCGGCGCCAACCTGGTCGATCACTTCAACCTGCGCGTGGCCGTCCGGGTCAAGGACGTCGCCACCCTCAACGAACGCGGACGCGGCCTGCCGCTCGCGAGGGAAATCGCGAAGTACTTCCTCGGCCGGCCCAGCATCCTGAGCATGGGCCCCGTGCCGATGCGCTTCTTCTTTCGCTCCGAACCGGCGTTGTCGCGGCCCGACCTGCAGGTGTCGTTCACGCCGGGCAGCTATCAGGAAGGGCTGCCCGGCCTGCTCGACCACTATCCGGGCATGACGCTCGGCGGCCACAAGCAGCGCCCCGACAGCCGCGGCTGGGTCAAGGCGCGCTCCGCCAGCATCGACGAACTGCCCGAGGTGCAGCCCAACTACCTGACCGACGAATCGGACCAGCGCGCGATGGTGGCGGTGGTGAAGATGGCGCGCGCTGTGCTGCAGGCCAAACCGTTCGCGCCGTACTACGTCGACGAAATGTTCCCCGGCAACGACGTGCGCACCGACGACGAGATCCTCGCGTTCGCGCGCCAGCGCGGCGGCACCGTCTATCACCACAACGGCACCGCGCGCATGGGGCCGGACGGCGACCCGATGGCCGTGGTCGACGCGCGGCTGCGCGTGCGCGGCGTGCAGGGCCTGCGGGTGGCCGACGCGTCGGTCATGCCGTCGCCGATCTCGGGCGCGACCAACGCGGCCACCATCATGATCGGCGAGAAGGCCGCCGACATGCTGGTGCAGGATTCGAAAGCGAAGGGTTAGGCCCGCGTTCGAAGGCTGCCGCCCTCTCCAACGCGCACGAGCGCGCGGCACCGGGCTCGCGGACGCTGCGCGGCGGTCATGCGGTCACCGCTTAAGGACTGCCGTATCACCGTTGCATGAGCGACGCGTTTCCGCCAAGGGCGGGCGCGTCGCGACGGTCGACGAAGCGCTCGCGCCTCCAATCAAACGCCTTCGACCAGCACGGCCCGAAAACGTCCGCCCTTGAAACGATGCTGAACGACGGTCTGGTATGCGGGGCTGTCATACCACGCGTGCGCAGCGCCCCTGGACGGAAACTCGACGATCACCACGCCTTCCGGGCCGTCGCCCTCGAGCGTTTCCTGCGGGCCATACGCGGCCAGCACCTTCAACGGGTGGCCGGCGAGCGTCGCGCCGACCTTGTTCTGGTAGAGGTCGAGTTCCTGCTGATCCTGCGTGCTTTCACGCGTGAAGACGATATAGGTCGCCAAGATTGCACTCCTGATGTGGTTCGAGAATGATGGGGCGATCCGGAGATCGTCCGTCGGACAACGGCATTCATCCTAACCATCGGGCGCGCTTTCTCTTATCCCCCTGCTTCCAACTCTCTATTCGAGCCGACTTAACAATGGGCGCACGCAAACGGTCGGGCGCGTGTCGCAGCTGCCGCGATCGCCGGCAGGCGCGATCGGCTCGCCAGCGCACATTTCACGGTCGCGGCCGATGACCACCTGACAACCTGCCCGAGCCCGTGGCGGCACGGCGGCCCGCTTTCCTCGACGTGAATGAACGGCTTCGCGCTCGTCGACATGCCAACCGCGCTTAATGGATAACACGCATGGCACATCACTTTCGATCCCGCCAAACTACCTAACGATAGTTTGATAAAAGAGCGCTGACGCATATCGCGGCCGACCGCCCCGACCGGGCGGCGACGTACCGTGCAGGCGCCTGATCGACGCGATTCAGCGCTGCACGCGCCGCGCGCGGCGACGTATTCGTCGAATGATTTTCACAGCAACCGAACGATCGCATTGGAGAAATGATGAGGAATGCCATGAATGAAACCCCGCCCGCCGGCGGCCTGAGCACCGCGCTAGCGGGACGCACCGCCGTCCAGACCGGGCATGACAGCCTCCGGTCGTGGTACATCCTGGTCATTCTCACGCTCGCATATTCGCTCGCGTATATCGACCGCCAGCTCCTCAACCTGCTCGTCGACCCGATCCGTCATTCGCTCGCCATCTCCGACACCCAGCTCAGCCTCGTCCAGGGCGTCGCGTTCATTTCCGCGTACCTGATCGCATCGCCGCTGTTCGGCCGGCTCGTCGACGTGACCAACCGGCGCAACATCCTGCTGGTCGGCATCTGCCTGTGGTGCATCTTCACCGCACTGTGCGGCAAGGCCACGACGTTCCAGGGATTGTTCCTCGCGCGCTTCGGCGTCGGCGCCAGCGAAGCGTGCGTGTTTCCGATCGCGCTGTCGATGATCGCCGACTGCTTTTCGGCGAAACAGATGCCGCGCGCGATGAGCGTCTTCATCCTCGGCCCGATGCTCGGCGGCGGCCTTTCGCTCGTCGCCGGCGGCCTCGTCATCTCGTTCGCGCGCGACGTCCATCAGCAGTTCCCGATGCTCGCCGGCTTCGAGACCTGGCAGCTCGCGTTCGTGCTGATCGGGTTGCCGGGCATCCTGTTCGCGTTGCTGGTGTGGCTGACGGTACGCGAGCCCGTGCGCAGCAAGGTCAGCAGCGGCAGCGCGGACGAGCGGCAGTACTCGACCCGCGATTCGGTCGCATTTCTGTGGGCGCGGCGCGGGTTCTACGCACGGATCCTGTTCGGCGTCGGCACGCTCGCGATCGTCGTGCTCGGCATGCCCGCGTGGCTGCCGACCTACCTGATCCGCGCACACGGGATGCCGGCCGCGCTGGTCGGCTTCCGCTTCGGCGCGCTGGTGGTCTGCTGCGGGATGGCCGGCGCGCTGTCCGGGCCGTGGGTCGTGCGCTGGTTCGAGCGACGCGGCTACGAAGATGCGTCGCTGCGCACCGCCGCGTTCGCGATGATTCCGATGCTGCTCAGCTGCGCGAGCATTCCGTTCGCGCCGGGCGCGATCGGCACGCTGGCCGCGGCCGCCGTCACCGTCTTTTTCTTCACGCTGCCGACCGCGTGCATGGCCGCGTCGCTGCAGCTCGTCGCGCCCAGCCGCATGCGCGGCCTCGTCGGGGCGCTCTACTCGTTCTTCGCGCAACTGATCGGCTTCGGGCTCGGCCCGACGTTGATTGCGCTCGTCACCGACCGTGTGTTCGGCAACCCGAAGATGGTCGGCGATTCGATCGGCATCGTCTGCACGCTGGCAGCGGCGCTGGCTACGTGGCTGCTGTTCACGTCGCTGCCGCACTATCGCCGCTTGCTGGCGGAGGAGCGTGGCGCGAACGCTGGATGAAGGCGCGGGATGCCGGCCAGGTCGGTCGTCGTGTCGATCTGTCGGCCTGGGACGGATCGCATGCCCCGCGATCACGGCGGCTGCATCTGGCGTCGAGAGTCACCCCAAAAGAAAACACCCCTCAAAGAGGGGTGCATGGGCCGGATCGCGGTGCTCCCCTCAGCCACTTTCTGCTAGCTGTGGGGGCACCACTCGGCACCGGGGCCGTCGATACGAAGCGTCACGCTCAACCTACCCGCGCTTCTCCCTCACGTTCGGCTTCCCCCTCGTCCGTACCCGTTCGCGCCAGCACCGGCTTGAGCGCCTGCCCGGTGTGGCTGGCGCTCACCTGCACGAGCGCTTCCGGCGACGCCGCCGCGACGATCGTGCCGCCGCCCACGCCGCCTTCCGGCCCGAGATCGATGATCCAGTCAGCTTCAGCGATCACGTCGAGGTCATGCTCGATCACGACGACGCTGTGCCCCGCATCGACGAGCCGGTGCAGCACGCGGATCAGCTTCGCGACGTCCGCCATGTGCAGGCCGACCGTCGGTTCGTCGAGCACGTACAGCGTGTGCGGCGCCTTCTGGCCGCGCCGCGTGATGTCGTCGCGCACCTTCGTCAGCTCGGTGACGAGCTTGATGCGCTGCGCCTCGCCGCCCGACAGCGTGGGCGACGGCTGGCCGAGCGTCAGGTAGCCGAGGCCGACATCCTTCATCAACTGCAGCGGATGCGCGATGTTCGAGATCGGCGCGAAGAACTCCACCGCCTCGTCGATCTCCATCGTCAGCACGTCGCCGATGTTCCGGCCTCGCCACGTGACGGCGAGCGTCTCCGGGTTGAAGCGCTGCCCGTGACACACGTCACACGGCACCTTCACGTCGGGCAGGAAGCTCATCCCGATCGTGCGCACGCCTTGCCCTTCGCAGGCGGGGCAGCGCCCGTCGCCGGTATTGAACGAGAAACGCGACGCCGTGTAGCCGCGCGCACGCGCTTCCAGCGTATCGGCGAACAGCTTGCGGATCGTGTCCCACACGCCGATATAGGTGGCCGGACACGAACGCGGCGTCTTGCCGATCGGCGTCTGGTCGACTTCCAGCACGCGATCGATCTGCTCCCAGCCGCTCAGCGACTCGCAGCCCTGCCACGCATGCGTGACATTCAGCGACGGCCGCGGCGCAGTGCGCGCCAACACGCTCGAACGGCGGTTGGTGGCCGGCGCATCCTGCTGCGCGGCCTTGCGCGCGCGCCGCGTGGCCGGCGACGACAGCACCGAGCGGCCGACCGCGTCGAGCAGGTTCGTCATCAGCACGTCTCGTGCGAGCGTCGACTTGCCCGAGCCGCTCACGCCCGTCACCGCGACGAGCCGCGCGAGCGGAATGCCGACCGTGACGTCGCGCAGGTTGTGCAGCCGTGCGCCATGCACGGTCAGCCAGGCTTCCGGCACCGCGGCGCCGCCCTTCTTGCCCGGCAAGCTTACGCTGCGGCGCGGCTGCAGCGGGTGCGTCATCGGCTGTGCAAGCAAGCGCCCCGTGACCGAATCGGACTGCGCGGCCAGATCCGCGACCGCGCCCTGCGCGACCAGCGTGCCGCCGCGCTTGCCGGCGCCCGGGCCGACGTCGATGATGTGATCGGCGCGGCGGATCGTGTCCTCGTCATGCTCGACGACGACGAGCGTGTTGCCCTTGTCGCCGAGCTTGCGCAGCGCATCCAGCAGGATCTGGTTGTCGCGCGGATGCAGGCCGATCGTCGGTTCGTCGAGCACGTAGCAGACGCCCTGCAGGTTGCTGCCGAGCTGCGCGGCGAGCCGGATACGCTGCGCTTCGCCGCCCGACAGGCTCGGCGCCGCGCGATCGAGGCTCAGGTAGCCGAGCCCGACTTCCTCGAGAAACGCGAGGCGGCTGCCGATCTCGCTGACGATGTCGCGCGCGATCTGCGCGTCGCGCCCCGTCAGTTCCAGTCCGTCGATCCAGCGGCGCGTGTCGGACACCGTCCACTGCGCGACCTCGACGATCGGATGCGCGTCGAACGTGACCGCACGTGCGGACGGGTTCAGCCGCGTGCCGTTGCAATCCGGGCACGGCTCGTTGCCGACGCCTTCCGGTTCCTGCTCGTCGGAAGGCAGCGTCTGCTCGCGGCCGCGATCGTCGCCTGCGAGCACCGTATCGTCGTACGCCGCGCGCTGTTCGCGCGTGAGCGTGACGCCGGTGCCGACGCAGGTCGTGCACCAGCCGTGCTTGCTGTTGTACGAGAACATCCGCGGGTCCAGCTCCGGGTAGCTCGTGCCGCACACCGGGCACGCGCGCTTGACCGACAGCACCTTGACCGTGCCAACGCGCGCGGTCGAATGCTCGTTCTGCATCGCATGGTGCAGCCCGTCGAGCGGCGCGAGCAGATGCATCACGCCCTTGCCGAGTTCCAGCGTCTCGTCGAGCACGCGCCGCAGTTCGGCCTCGTTGTCCGGCGACACGACGATATCGGCCACCGGCAGCTCGATCGTGTGCTCGCGGAAGCGGTCGAGCTTCGGCCACGGATCGACCGGCACGAATTCGCCGTCGACGCGCAGATGCGTGCTGCCGCGCGCCTTCGCCCACTTCGCGAGATCGGTATACACACCCTTGCGGTTGACGACGAGCGGCGCGAGCAGCCCGACGTGCTCGCCGCGATGATCGCGCAGCAACTGCGCGGCGATCGATTCGACGGACTGCGACGTGACCGGCGTGCCGTCGTGGATGCAATGCTGCAGGCCGAGCTTCACGTACAGCAGCCGCAGGAAGTGCCAGACCTCGGACGTGGTCGCGACCGTACTCTTGCGCCCGCCGCGCGACAGCCGCTGCTCGATCGCGACGGTCGGCGGAATGCCGTACACCGCATCGACTTCGGGGCGGCCGGCCGGCTGCACGATCGAGCGCGCGTACGCGTTCAGCGATTCGAGGTAACGGCGCTGGCCTTCGTGGAACAGGATGTCGAATGCGAGCGTCGACTTGCCCGAGCCCGACACGCCGGTGATCACGTTGAACTTGCCGTGCGGGATGTCGACGTCGAGCGCCTTCAGGTTGTGCTCGCGCGCGTTGACGATCCGCACGACGTCTTCGCCTTCGATCGCACGCCGCTCGCGCGCCGCGTTCAGCACGGCCTGCAGCGGCTTGCCTTCGTCGGCGAGCGCCAGTTCGGCATCCATCGCGCGGTCGTATTGCAGCAGCGCCACGCCCGTATGCGATTCGGCGCAGGCCTTCACGTCGTCGGGCGTACCCGCGCACAGCACGAGGCCGCCGCCGTCGCCGCCTTCCGGGCCGAGGTCGATCAGCCAGTCGGCCGCGCGGATCACGTCGAGGTTGTGCTCGATCACGATCAGCGAATGGCCTGCCGCGAGCAGCTTGCCAAATGCCTGCATCAGCTTCGCGATGTCGTCGAAGTGCAGCCCGGTGGTCGGCTCGTCGAACATGAACAGCTTCGCCCGCGCGATGCGCGCCTCTTCCGTCGCGACCCGACGCCCGTTGGCAGCCGCCGCCGATTCGGCGAGGAAGCCGGCCAGCTTCAGCCGCTGCGCTTCGCCGCCCGACAGCGTCGGCACCGGCTGGCCAAGCTTCACGTATTCGAGGCCGACGTCGACGATCGGCTGCAGCACGCGCAGCACCTCGGCGTCGGTCGCAAAGAACGCGGCCGCTTCGCTGACGGTGAGGTCGAGCACGTCGGCGATGCTCAGCGCACGGCCGTTGCGCTCGATCCGCACTTCGAGAATCTCGGCGCGGTAACGGCTGCCGTCGCAGTCCGGGCAGCGCAGGTAGACGTCGCTCAGGAACTGCATCTCGATGTGCTCGAAGCCCGAGCCGCCGCAGGTCGGGCACCGGCCGTCGCCCGAGTTGAAGCTGAACGTGCCGGCGCCGTAGCCGCGTTGCAGCGCGAGCGGCGCCTTCGCGAACAGCTTGCGGATTTCGTCGAACGCGCCGACGTAGCTCGCCGGGTTCGAACGCGTGGTCTTGCCGATCGGCGACTGGTCGACGAACACGACGTCGCCCACCTGGTCGGCGCCCGTGAGATTGCGGTACGCGCCCGGCGACTCGGTCGCCTTGCCGTGGTGCCGTGCCATCGCCGGATAGAGCACGTCCTGCAGCAGCGTGGATTTGCCGGACCCCGACACGCCCGTCACGCAGACGAGACGCTGCAGCGGAATCTCGACCGTCACGTCGCGCAGGTTGTGTTCGCTCGCGCCTTCGAGCACGATGCGCGGCGTGTTCGCATCGACCACGCGACGCGCCCAGTTCGACGCGTGCGCGACATGCTTGCGGCCGCCGAGATACTCGCCCGTCAGCGTGCGCGCGGAGCGGATATCGCCCGGCGTGCCGTCGTAGACGATCGTGCCACCGCGCTCACCCGGGCCGGGCCCCATGTCGATCAGCCGGTCGGCCGCAAGCATCACCGACGGATCGTGTTCGACCACGACCAGCGTATTGCCCGCGTCGCGCAGCCGCTGCATCGCCTCGACGATCCGCGTGAGATCGCGCGGATGCAGCCCGATGCTCGGTTCGTCGAGCACGAACAGGGTTTTCGTGAGCGACGTGCCGAGCGCCGTCGTCAGGTTGATCCGCTGCACCTCGCCGCCCGACAGCGTGCGGCTCTGCCGGTCGAGCGTCAGGTAGCCGAGCCCCACGTCGCACAGGTATTTCAGGCGCGTGCGCACCTCGGCGAGCAGCAGCTTCAGCGCATCGTCGAGCAGTGCGCTCGGCAGGGTGATTTCATCGAAGAAGCGGCGGATGCGCTCGATTGGCAGCAGCATCAGGTCGTGCACGGTCAGGCCCGGCAGCGCTTCGAGCTGCGCGCGGCTCCAGTCGACACCGCGCGGCATGAAGCGGCCGCCCGGCGCGAGCACGCCGTCGGCGTTTTCCTTCGAGCCGAGGCGCCATTGCAGCGACTCCGTCTTCAGGCGCGCGCCGCCACACACGTCGCACGGCGTATAGCTGCGGTATTTCGACAGCAGCACGCGGATATGCATCTTGTACGCTTTCGACTCGAGATAGCCGAAGAAGCGCTTCACGCCGTACCACTGGCTCTGCCACTTGCCGTTCCAGTCGGGCGAACCGTTGACGACCCAGTCGCGCTCGGCGTCCGACAGCTCGGCCCACGGCGTGTCGCGCGGGATGCCGGCCTTAGCCGCGTAACGCATCAGGTCGTCCTGACACTCCTTCCACGCGGGCGTCTGCATCGGCTTGATCGCGCCGCCGCGCAGCGTCTTGCGCGCGTCGGGAATCACGAGGCCGAGGTCGACGCCGATCACGCGGCCAAAGCCGCGGCAGGTTTCGCACGCGCCGTACGCCGAGTTGAACGAGAACATCGCGGCCTGCGGCTCCGCGTAGCGCAAATCGCTGTCGGGATCATGCAGCCCGGTGGAAAAGCGCCACACCTGCGGCTCCGCGGCCACGGCGACTGCGTTCTCCGGCTCAGGCGCGAGCACGTACACGTTCACGCGCCCGCCGCCGCGCTTCAGCGACGCCTCGATCGCCTCGACGACGCGCACCTTGTCGGCCTGCTGCACGCGGAAGCGGTCGGCCACCACATCGAGCACCTTGCGCGGCCCGGTGGGCGACGCGACCTCGCGCTGCGCCTGCACGCGCGTGTAGCCGCTCGCGGACAGCCACTGCGCGATTTCTTCGTCGGACACCGTTTCCGGCAATTCGACCGGGAACGTGACGACGACGCGCGGATCGTCCGGCTGCGTGCGCGCGACGAGATCCGAGTAGATCGTCTCCGGCGTGTCGTGCCGCACCTGCCGCGCGGTCTTGCGGTCGAACAGCTCGGCCGCGCGCGCGTACAGCAGCTTCAGGTGATCGTTCAGCTCGGTCATCGTGCCGACCGTCGAGCGCGAACTGCGGACCGGGTTGGTCTGGTCGATCGCGATCGCGGGCGGCACGCCGTCGACGCGCTCGACCTGCGGCCGGTCCATCCGGTCGAGGAACTGGCGTGCGTACGCGCTGAAGGTTTCGACGTAGCGCCGCTGGCCTTCCGCGTACAGCGTGTCGAACACGAGACTCGACTTGCCGGAGCCCGACGGGCCGGTGACGACCGTCATCTCGCCGGTGCGCAGGTCGAGATCAAGATTCTTGAGGTTGTGCTGACGTGCTCCGCGAATGCGGATCAGATTGCTGGATGACAATTTGCCTGCCCGTCTGAATGAGTTAGCCAGAGTTCACGGTGCCGGAACGCTGCGGCGGATGCCCACAGGCGCGGCGCACGGGCCGCAAGGATTGCATGGGTTGCACCTGTGCGGCTCGATTTTGACGGACACTATACTGTATATTCATACAGTTTTCCATGACGACCCTGGGGGCGTCATGGGCAGGCGGCTGGCGAGGGGGCGAGATGCAAGCCGGAAGGAATGGCGTGGTGCCGACCGGAACGGCATGGCGCGATGCGGGCATCACGAAATCACAGATCGACCGGATTCCGCTATCGGTCGCCGCCGGCCAGTCCGATGCAGGCCGGCACCGAGTCGGGCAAATTCAACCGGGGCCTATCGCCCATTACGATGCCGGCGTCGCCGGTCATTTTCGCTGACGTCAGCTGACCGATCAGGTCTCGACCGACACAAGAATCAGCGGCATCGGCCACGATACGCCGCGCCATCCCCAAACATGCCCGGCGCGCCGCCGACGAACGCCGGTCAGCCGACGGGCTCGCGAGTCAGCTTTGCCTCCCGCCGGGCCCGGTCGTTCACGATCTGGTGACGCCGATGATCCGTCATCTTCTTCCACCCACGGGCCTCGTCCCGCGTGCGCAGGCACGCCACGCAGTAGCCGGTCCTGCCATCGAACGCGCACACTTCGACGCAAGGCGATTTGACCGCCATCGTCAGTGCCCCCTCGCGGCGGGCACGACCTCGACGGTCACGTGCGAGAGATCCTTGAAGCGCTGCAGCAGGCCGTGATAGAAGCGTGAATCCCGTGCCGTGTCGTCGGTCGAGACGGAGACGACCGCACTCATGTGCCCCGGCCCGAGGCGCCAGACGTGCAGATCGTTGATCCTGTCGCCGCTGCCTTCGATCGCGGTGCGCACGTTGTCCGCCAGCCGGCGATCCGGATTCATGTCGAGCAGAATACCGCCCGTGTCGCGCATCAGGCCGTACGACCAGTTCGCAATCACCAGCGCGCCGATAATGCCTGCGACCGGATCCATCCAGACCCACCCGAACGCACGCGCGAGCAGCAGGCCGATGATCGTCAGGACGGAAACTGCCGCATCGGCAATCACGTGAATGTAGGCGGAGCGGATATTGTGATCGCGTGTTGCCGAGGCGGACGCTCCGTGATCATGTTCTTCGAACCCGAGTTCATGCTCGTGGTCGTTCAACCGAACGATGGCCTTGAATTCGTGAGGTTCAGGGATCTCGTCGACCGACTCCAGATAACCGCCCCGGTTTTCCATCGCGAACGCTTGCCGGGTACCGTCGGGACGGATCGTCGTCACCGACACGGCCTTCGCATCGACGAGCTTCGTATCGCTCGTGGCAGGCGCCACGCGGAACACGGGCGGGACGCCATCCTCGAACACCGACACGAGGAATACGCCCTGCTGATCGAAGATCTTGTGCACTTCCTCTTCGTGCGCATGATCGTCGTGGCCGCCATGAGCATGCCCGTGATGATGGCCGTGACCATGCCCGTGGCTATGGCCATGGTGATCGCCGCTCAGCAGCCAGACGCTCGCGATGTTGACGAGCAAGCCCGCAACCGCAATCGGAATCGCCTCGCCGAAATGAATCGGCACCGGGGCGAGCAAGCGCGCGACCGCCTCATACCCGATCAGCAACGCAATCATCGCGAGCACGATTGCACTCGTGAAGCCGGCCAGGTCGCCGAGCTTGCCCGTGCCGAATACGAAGCGCGGGTCGCTCGCATGCTTGCGCGCATAGGTGTATGCCAGCGCGGCAATCAGCATTGCGCCCGCGTGCGTCGACATGTGCAGCCCGTCCGCGATGAGCGCCAGCGAGCCGAAGATCGAACCACCGACAATCTCGGCCACCATCATCGCCGCGCACAGACCGATCACCATCCAGGTCCTGCGCTCGTTCTCCTCGTGCGCGGCACCCAGAAAAATGTGATCGTGCCCCGCACCGAAAGCGGCATCCTTGAATTCACTCATCTCTGCACCTGATTACTTGAAATAGCTGTGAACGACTTCGATCAGCTGTTCGGTCGCACTGCCTTCGTCTTCGTGCCCTTCGGCATCGACGAAATGGCTGCGAATGTGATCCTCGAGCACGACCGCGAGCAGTCCGTTCATCGCGCCGCGGCTGCTCGTGATGCGCTGCAGGATTTCGTTGCAGCCGCGCTCTTCTTCCAGCGCGCGTTCGATGGCTTCGACCTGCCCCTTGATGCGGCGAACGCGATTCAGCAGCTTCTGCTTTTCCTTGACGGTGTGACTCATGATGGCTCCTTCATATAGCGGGGGGGAGTATATTTCAATTCCCGATTCCATATAGGGAGGAGGGGTATCCGTAGGGATATCGCAAGGATGGTGCCGAGAGACCGGATCGGCAGCCGACGAACACCGTTGCAGCAGAGACCGCGTAGCGCAAGCCGCGCGTGCACGATCTGCCGGCGACGTTCCTGCGTTGCACGAACGACCCGTGCAAGGGACGCTGGCCGACCCCAGGAATAAACGCGTCGCCGTGCACGTTTACAGCACGTACCGCCCCAAGCAAGCGTTCATGCCGTCGCACTGGCAGGGGTATCTGCGTGCGCGGCGTATCGAATGCGGAAGTCACCGGACGCTTGGCAGGTGCGGTGTTTCGTTGCAAAGGGAGCTGTCATGGACGCCATTTACCGCATCGCCATCCTCGCCGGCGTGACTGCGCTCGGCATGACCTCGCCTGCGAGCCGGGCAGAGCAAACCGTCAACGCGACGTTGCTGTCGAACTCGATCCAGCTCGAGCCACACAACGTGAAAGCGGGCCGCGTCACGCTTGATGTCAAGAACGCCGCGGACAACAACATGGAGCACGAACTCGTCCTGCTCAGGACCGATCTCGCGGATGACGCACTACCTGTCCGCAAGGGCCTGGTGCTGGAGCACAAGTTGAAAAAGATCGGCGAAGTCGAAGACATCGCACCGGGCAAGAGCAAACGCGCGTCATTCAAGCTCATGCCCGGACGCTACGCGCTGATCTGCAACAAGCCGGGACACTATGCTGCCGGTATGCATACCGTGCTTGTCGTGACGCCGTGAATCGCCTGGCCGATCGCACGGCGCCGGATACCGACGCCGTACGATCGGAATAGCAGACTTCGCCACGTCGCGCGGCGTGTGCGTCGTCAACCTCGACGCCTCTTCAGTTCGTCCGTCGTGCGGCACCTCTGCTGCGTCACGCCGACGGATGACCCTATCCCGATTCCCCCTTCCCGACGTTTCGCTTGCGCGACGGATCCGTCCTGAAAGACGACCCGCGGCATGCCGGTTCGCTGCGGCGTGGGGCGCGCCCCGCCAACCATTCGAATCCCCCCGAGGGCTGTTACGCGTCGCCTGGGGATGACGGGTGCAGCACCACCGCATGCATCACCCGAAAAGTTAACTTGTAGATGTTGTAACGCATGAGTAGTATCCGCTACATGGACACTATCTCGACTTGGTCACTCCTCGTTCTGACCCTTCCAACCGAAAACGCGACGGCCCGCATGCGGTTCTGGCGCGCGCTCAAATCAAAGGGTTGCGCGGTGCTCCGCGACGGCATCTACCTGCTGCCGTACACCGACGAGCATGAGCAGACCCTGCGCGAGCTCGCGGACGCGATCGCCGAGAGCGGCGGCACGGCCTACCTGCTGCGCGCGCCCAGTCTCGACGCGTCACAGGAACAGGAATTCCGCGCGCTGTTCGACCGCGACGACGACTACGCGACTTTCACGCGAGCGCTCACCGACGCGCGCAAGACACTGGCCCGGCAGTCCCCCACGGAGCTCACGCGCCTGCTGCGTCGCTTGCGCAAGGATTTCGACGCCATCCGGGCGATCGACTATTTCCCGCGCGATTCGGCAACCCGCGCCGAAGTCGCGCTGCAGGATTTCGTCGCGCTGGTCGACACCGTGCTGTCGCCGGGCGAGCCGCACGCCGCGGACCGCCCTGTCCGTCCGCTGGCGATCGACGAATATCAAGGTCGAACCTGGGCGACACGGCAACGCATGTGGGTCGATCGCGTCGCCAGCGCGTGGCTGATCCGCCGCTTCATCGACGCGCATGCCCGCTTCATCTGGCTTGCGTCGCCGGCGGATTGTCCGGCTGACGCGCTCGGCTTCGATTTCGACGGTGCGACGTTCACGCACGCGGGCGAACGCGTGACGTTCGAGGTATTGCTCGCCAGCTTCGGGCTCGACACGGACGCGGCGCTGATGCGGCTCGGCGAGATCGTGCACGCACTCGACGTGGGCGGCCCTGCCGCGCCTGAAGCAGTCGGCTTCGAGGCCGTGATGGCCGGCACGCGCCAGCGGGCCGAGAACGACGATCAGTTGCTCGAGCAGATGGGCGCCGTACTCGACTCCCTGTACGTGCACTTCACGTCGAACGGCAAGAACGAAACCGCGGCCAGATCATGACCACCGCCATCGCCACGACCGAACCGACCTATTCGCTTGGCGAGCTGGTCGCCTACATGCTGCGTCTCGGCACGTTCGGTTTCGGCGGACCGGTGGCGTTGGCAGGCTACATGCGTCGCGACCTGGTCGAGCGTCGCGGCTGGATCACGGAAGCCGACTACAAGGAAGGGCTCACGCTGGCCCAGCTTGCCCCGGGGCCGATGGCAGCCCAGCTCGCGATCTATCTCGGCTTCGTCCACTACCGCATCCTGGGCGCGACGCTGGTGGGCTTCGCATTCGTGCTGCCGTCGTTCCTGATGGTGCTCGCACTCGGGTTCGCGTACGCGCATTTCGGCGGGCTGTCCTGGATGCAGGCCGTCTTCTACGGCGTCGGCGCCGCGGTAGTCGGCATCATCGCGATGAGCGCGTACAAGCTCACGACGAAAACCGTCGGTCACGACCGGCTCTTGTGGGCAATCTTCCTGACGCTGGCCGCCGTGACCTTCATCACGGAATCGGAAATCGCGTGGCTGTTCATCGTCGCCGGGCTGATCGGCTGGCTGTGGCGTGCGCCACCCAAGTGGCTGCACAAAGGCGGGCTGAATGCAGTCGCTGCCGCCCATCTGCCGGCAGCCAGCGGGCTGCTGAGCGGCATCGATTTGCCGCAGCTCGTTCAGATCGGCACGTTCTTCATGAAGGCAGGCGCGTTCGTGTTCGGCTCCGGGCTCGCGATCGTGCCATTCCTCTACGGCGGCGTCGTCACCGAACATCACTGGCTGAACGACAAGCAATTCGTCGACGCGGTCGCGGTCGCGATGATCACGCCGGGTCCCGTCGTGATCACCGTTGGCTTCATCGGGTATCTCGTGGCGGGCTTTCCCGGTGCGTGCGTCGCGGCGCTCGGCACGTTCCTGCCTTGCTATCTGTTCACGGTCATTCCGGCGCCTTACGTGAAGAAATACGGACATCGGCCGGGCGTCAAGGCGTTCGTGGACGGAATCACGGCCGCAGCGGTCGGTGCGATCACGGGCTCCGTCCTCGTCATCGCGAAGCGGTCGATCGTCGACATCCCGACTGCACTGCTCGCCGTCGCAACCGTACTGCTGCTGTGGCGTTTCAGGAAGTTGCAGGAACCGGTGATCGTGATCGCGGCCGCCGTCATCGGACTCGTGGCTTTCCCGCTGCTCCATCATTGACTTGCGTCGCCGGAAGACGAACGTGACGTAGCAGATCAAGGCGTTGGCATGCGATCGTCATTCACATGCCCCGGGAATCGACGTGAGCAACTTGACGAGGCGCGAGTGATGCGAAGGTTTTTGCGGGATCATGCCTGTCACGATGGCACTTGCTCCGACCGTTGCGCTGCCCGGTAGCAACAGAAGCGAGCCCGATGAGCGTACCGGCGAGATCAGGATTCTTGCGGTTGTGCCGGCGTGCTCCGCGAATGCCGGAAAACGCGCCGGATCACCCCGGCTTCGCCTTGGCGGGACTGGTCTTGCGTCCACGCCCCGGCGGCTTGACCGGTACGGTGCGCCCGTACTCGTTCCACCACGCCGTCAGCGCCTCCATGGTCGGCCCGAGACCGCGCGCCTTTTCGGTGATTTCGTATTCGACGCGCGGCGGCACTTCCGCAAACACCGTGCGGGTAATCAAGCCGTCCGCTTCCAGCTCGCGCAACTGCGCCGTCAGCATGTGCTGCGTGATGCCGGGAATCGATTTTCGTAGTTCACCGAATCGATAGACGCGCTGGTTGAGCAACCACATGATCTCCAGCTTCCACTTTCCGGAAAGCAGCGCGAATGCGCGCCGCATTTCGTCGTGCATGTTCACTTCGTCGGCGTCGTTAGTCATCTTTTCCATACCGGCAGACAGAAAATCATCCTACTTGCGGGCTTTCATCTTAGACGACATTCTTGTGCCAAGTCGATATCGACGAAACTCAGGAACCCGCAACAAATGGCTGAAAATTTCGCATACTGGATCAGCACCGCATTGCTGTCGCTGCTCTATCTCACGTCCGCGACGCTCTACATCGTCAAGCGGGACCGGGTCCGCAAAATCCTCGTCGGACTCGGCTATCCCGCGTATCTCGTGCCGCTCCTGACCGTCGCGAAGGTCGGCGCCGTAGCGGCCATCCTGACCCGTGTCGGCGTACCGCTCAGCGATCTCGCGTACGCGGGCGTCTTCTATCACCTGCTGCTTTCCGGACTGGCGCACATCGGTGTTCGCAAGCCGCGCGACGCACTGCCGGCAGCGGTCGCCCTCGTCTGTCTCGTCGTTTCATTCACCACGCAGAACGCAGCGCGCGACATTCCGTCACCGTATGGCATCGCCGCGACAGTGGGTCACGCAATCATCACCTGAAGGAGAACACCATGGCCCGACTCAGCGGGAAAATTGCCATCGTCACGGGCGCCGGCCGGGGAATCGGACGTGCCACCGCGAAACGGTTCGCCGCCGAAGGCGCAACGGTAGCGGTCGTGTCGCTCACGCCGGCCAACGTCGATGCGGTCGTCGCCGACATCGAGGCCGCCGGCGGCCACGCGCTCGGCATCCCTTGCGATCTCGGCAGCGCCGACCAGATCAACGCGGCCGTCAACAAGGTTGCCACGACCTGCGGCGGCATCGACATCCTCGTGAACAATGCGTTCGATCCGTCCGCGCCGTTTTCGTCGATCGCCGATTTGTCGGTGGAGAAGCTGCAACGCAACTTCGATCTCGGGCCCATCGCGTACCTGAGGATGATGCAGGCGGCCTACCCGCACCTGAAAGCGAGCGGCGAAGGCCGCGTGATCAACTTCGGCTCGATGGCCGGCGTCATGGGTCTCGCGGGATACGGACCGTACAACATGGCGAAGGAAGCGGTGCGTGCGCTGACGAGAACCGCCGCGCGCGAATGGGCCGCCGACCGGATCACGGTCAACAACGTGCTGCCGTTGGCGCAAACGTGGGGCGAGAACGCCAACGTGCCGCCGCCGGCCAACCCGCTGGGTCGCTTCGGCGAACCCGACGACGACATCGCGCCCGTCGTCCTGTTCCTCGCCAGCAAGGACGCCCGGTTCCTGACGGGCTACAGCCTCACGCCGGACGGCGGTTCGATCATCGACAGCGCACGCTGAACGACACTCGGCGGGTGCGCGTCGCAACAGCGCGCGCCCGCACATTCGAGCTGGTATGCCGTGCACGCATCGCGCAATGCCGACACGGCATCGCACGCGTCGCGTCATCGCTTATGATCGGCGTCCGCGAATCCTGTCGCGCTACGTCGCGCCAGACGCTTCCCGGTCGAAATTCGACCCGCTCTTCCCGTCACGACTCACGTCCCCATGCAGGTTATGCGGCATACACCCCAACGATTCCATTCCCTCTTCCGCTTACCCATCCTGCTGGCCGGCATTACCACCTGGTTGACAGCAGCAGCAGCCGAAGCCGCGCCCGCACCACCCGACATTCAAGCCGCGTCATGGCTCGTCGTCGACGGCGAATCCGGGCAGATCCTGGCCGAGCACAACGCGGACGCGGAGCGTCAGCCCGCCTCGCTCACCAAGCTCATGACCGCGTACGTCGTCCTCCGTGCATTGCGCAACGGAACACTTGGCTGGGACGAGAAGGTGACGGTCCGCGCGTCCGATGTGGCGGAAGTCGGCAACGACGAAGCCCGGATGTATCTGGTCCCCGGGCACCGCGTCACGGTCCGAAACCTGGTCCAGGGCCTGATCGTCGCGTCGGCGAACGATGCGGCGCTGGTTCTGGCCGAGCGGGTCGGCGGCTCGCTGTCCGGCTTCGAGCAGTTGATGAACGACACCGCGCGGCAGATCGGCATGCAGCACACGCGTTTTACGACGCCATCGGGCATCACGACGCCGGGCAACCATTCGACCGCTCGCGATCTGTCCACGCTGGCACTCCGCGTCACCCGGGACTTCCCGGAATACTACGGATACTCGTCCGAGCAGCACTTCTCCTACGGAAAATTCGAGAAGCGCAACAAGAACTGGCTGCTGGGTATGGATCCATCCGTGGACGGCCTGAAGACGGGGCACACCGCGGCCGCCGGATACTGCATCGTCGCGACCGCGAGCCGGCCGCAGCAAGCCCCGGCGATGAAGCGCCGCGTGTTCGCGGTGGTCCTCGGTGCGCCCACTGCGGCTGCACGAATATCTGGCGCGGCGCAGTTACTGAACTACGCCTTTTCCTCGTACAAGGATTACGCCGCGGCGCCCCCATCGGGAAACCCGTTCATCACGCGCGCGGCCGGGCCGGGCGCCGGCGACGCGGGTAGAACCTGACCTCGTGCCGAGGCGCACGAACGGCGCCTCGACCACGTCATCGACGCTCGCCTCAAGCAGGCCCCCAATCAGCCGCCGGCCGCCGTCGCATAGGCAATGCACTGCCGGGCGAGTACGTCGGTCGGATCGACGAGCGTCGCCCGGCTCCCGTCCTGCGCGACATATTCGCCACCCGGCAGCAGGATCGGCAGTTCGGTACAGCCGAGCACGATCACGCTCACGCCCTCGGCAATCAATCCCTCGATGGCAGCGCCGATATCCTCCTCGCACTGTCCGGTCGTGAAGCCGGCCTTGACGCCCCGTGTTCCGTAGATCGATTCCATCACGCGTGCCTGCAGCGCCGGCCCCGGCGCCACTTGCCGGAGTCCTTGCGATTCCAGCGCCTTCCGGTAGACCCCACTTTCGATCGTGCCCGACGTCGCCAGCACGCCGACCTCCCGCAGCGCCGGGTAGGTATCACGCAGGTGGGCGACCGTGACGGTCAGCATGTTGACGATCGGAATGCCGAGGTAAGGCTGGATCCGCTCGACGAACGCATGCGCGGTGTTGCACGGGATCGCGATAACGTCGGCATCGCCGTCCTCGAGCTTCTTGCAGGTCGCGTACAGCGAGATCGTCGGATCCGCACCGGCACTCACCAGATTCTCGGTTCGGTCGGGAATCTGCGGATTCTGTTCGACCAGCAGCTTGATATGGTCCTGATCGCGCGACGCCGGCGTGTTGCGCACGATCTTGTCCAGGAAATCGACCGTCGCGGCCGGACCCACGCCGCCGACCACGCCGATCTTGAACGTCGCCGCACGCGAGCCCGGCTGCGCGGTCACCGCATACTGCGCGTAAGCCAGATTCGAATCCACGAGCGGCACGCGTTGCGGGCCGATCTCGTCCGCGACCAGCGCGATCTCGGTCAGCCCCGGCACGATGACCTGCACGCCCTGATCGGCCAGGTCCTCGCATGCGCGGCGTAACAACGCGACCGGCCGGTCGCGAAGATTGCCGCGCTTGATGCCGTCGGAGCCGTAGATGGCCTCCGTTACGAGGTCGATACCCTCGTGTGCCCGCGGATAAACGACTTCGAATTGCGGTGCCGGGAAATACGCTTCGAAGAGTCGCTTGCCCCGTACGTAGTCCGAAGCCAGCACGCCGATGCGCGTCGCGTCGGGGTATCTGCGCCGCACGTGGTTGCGAACGGCTTCGACGATATCCACGATCGGCAGGCGCGTATTCGCCTTCAGCTCGTCGATGAACGTATGGCTCAGGAAACACGGCAGCACGACCGTCGTCACGCCACGCTTCTCGAACGCCCGGATCATGTCGAAGACGTACAGCTTGCGTTCGACGGTCGCCGCACTGCCCGACCCCGAACCCTTGAACGGATATTGTTCGAAGACCATCTCGACGTGTTCCTCGTCGGACGACGCGGGCGTCGCCTTCACCATCTTGAAGAACACGTCGGCGCTCCCCAGCGGCCCGAGACCGCCGACCACACCGAATTTCTGCCGGGCATTCACGCTATCCGTACGCATCATGCGTTCAGCTCCGGCTGGTCGAATGCGGCGTCTTGCGGCTTCGCGGCACGCCGGCTTTCCCATTTCGCGATCACCGCGGTCGCCACGCTGTTGCCGATCACGTTCGTCATCGTGCGGCCCATGTCGAGAATCTGGTCGATCGCCAGGACCATCGCGACGCCGGCCGCCGGAAGATGGAACATCGGCGCAACCGCCGCGACCACCACCACCGAGCCGCGCGGCACGCCTGCCATGCCCTTGCTGCTCAACATCAGCACCAGCAGCATGAAGACCTGCTGCGACAGCGGCATGTGCACGCCGAACGCCTGTGCGATGAAGATCGCGGCGAACGCCTGATACATCATCGAACCGTCGAGGTTGAACGCGTAACCCAGCGGCAGCGTGAAGCCCACGACCTTCTTGTCGACGCCGAACTTCTCGAGCTGCTCGGCCAGGCGCGGATAGGCGGCCTCGCTGCTCGCGGTCGAGAACGCGATCAGCGCGGGTTCGCGCATGGCCTTCAGCAGGCTCCCGACGCGCCGCCCGAGAAACACGTAGCCCACGCCGACCAGGATCGTCCAGAGCACGAGCAAGCCGAGATAGAACGCGCCGATCAGCCTGCCATACGTGTAGATCACGTCGAGCCCGCGCAGCGTGACCGACGACGCGATCGCACCGAATACGCCGAGCGGCGCCGCGCGCATCACGTAGTTCGTCAGGCGCAGCATCACCGGCACCATCCCGTCGATCGACTGGATCACGACGCCGACCCGCTTGTCGTGCTTCAGCGCACTCAGCGCGACGCCGAGAAAGACCGAGAACACCAGGATCTGCAGGATGTCGTTGCGCGCCATCGCGTCGAGCAGGCTGGTCGGGAACGCATGCGTGATCACGTCCCGGGCGTTCAGTGCGGCCGTATTCAGCCCGGTGTTCACCTCGCCGGCGGTTTCCGTGAGGTGCAGGCCGGCGCCCGGCTGCAGCGCATTGGCCATGACGAGCCCGAGACTCAACGAAATCAGCGACGCGCAGATGAACCAGCCGATCGACCGCGCACCGATGCGCCCGACGTCTTCGCCGCCGTCCATGCCGGCCAGGCCCGACACGAGCGTCACGAACACCAGCGGCGCAATGATCATCTTGATCAGGCGCAGGAAGATGTCGGTGACGATCGAGAAATAGCCGGCGACCGCTTTGAGCGTGGCCGGGTCCGCTATGTTCGCGTGGCATGCGTAACCGGCAACGACACCGAGGATCATGCCGATTGCAATGCTCAGGGTAAGGCGATTTTTCATGTCCATCCGTCCTTGGGTGGCACCCGGCCGCCGGAAGGCGGGCGAGCGCTGCGAAGAAGGCCGCGCGACGCCGGTCACGCGTCACCTTTGCCGCTGGAACGAATGGTAGGGACGGTCAATAAGTCCGTGATGCCGGTACAACATGCCGGTATGCGAGTTGCGCATAAGCCGGGAAAACCCTCGCTTACCCCAGCCGGGAAGGTGCCGCGCGCAGATGCTGCCAGAGCGTGTCCAGGAATTCGCTGCGGTTCGACACGTCGCGATACACGCGCAGTTCGACTTCCAGGTTCCACGCCGCCGGCCCCGCCGGCACGAGTTCGCCGGCCGCGAGTTCGGCCGCGATCGCGCTCCGGGGCAGCCATGCGACACCCTCGCCTTCCATCACGAGCTTTTTCAGCACTTCGGCCATGTCGGACTCGTAGTGCAGCTGCAACGCCGGCACGTCCGACGCACGGTCGAGAAGCAGCGCGAGACACCGGCCGAAATAGCTGGTTTCCGTATACGAAATCAGCGGCAGCGGATGCTGCTTCGTTCCGGGAAGGCGAAACGCGGGCGCCGATCGCCGGTTCGGCCGGCATGCCGGCATCAACGTGTCGAGGCCCACGGTCAGGTGCTCGTACTTCGCCGGGTCGAGATGCAGCGGCAGCTCCGGATGGTGATAGGCAAACATCAGCTCGCAGTTGCCGTTGACGAGCATCAGGATCGAGTCGTGGACATTGGTCGGAACGACGCGCGCCCGCACTTCGCCGAAATGCGGCGCGAGCGCCTTGAGCCAGGCCGGCAGGAAACTCAGCGCGATCGTGTGGCCCGCGGCGATCTGCAGGCTCTTGCCGGCGATCCGCTGCTCGGTGCGGATGATGGCACGCGTGTCGAACAGGCGGCTGAGCACGTCTTCGGCCGTCTCGCGAAACAGGCGCCCCGCCGGCGTCAGCACCGGCGGAAAACTGCTGCGGTCGATCAGTTCGGCGCCGATCCACTGTTCGAGCGACTGAATGCGACGGCTGAAGCCCGATTGTGTGACGTTGCGAAATTCAGCCGCACGGGAAAAGCTTTGATATTGAGCGAGCGCGAGGAAATCCTCGATCCATTTGATTTCCATGTTGGCCTTGGAGGGTCGCGAGTGGATCGGCCGGTGCGTCGTCCAGGCAATCCGGGTGACGCGCCGGCCGGCGGACGCTCCATTGTAGGTGCTCGCCCCCGTGCATCGCGTTGGTGCTCACCGCGGCGCCGATGGCCGATCCGAATGTCGTCTTGGGGCATCGTCGGTGACGGGACGATATTCGCCGCGCCTCATCGACAACGACGATTCGGCGGCACGGCCGCCACGCCATCCCTGCCGTGCTACGCCTTTTTCGAATAAGCGCTGCACCAGCCTTTCGCATTGACCTGCTTGCCGCCGAAAATGGCGCACGGCGCCGTCGCGGCACCGGGCTTGCCCTGGAAGAACTGGCAATTCGCACAAGCCTCGCCCGCCTGGAATTTCGGGTACTTCGCATGGTCGACCCGGCCGGCATCCGTCCTGTAGCCGAGGGCCTGGGCGTTTGCGTCGGATTCCTGCACGGCGCCGGCTCCGGCATCCGTCGCCGCCGCGCGGCGTCCAAAGGCGAGCGCAGATGCCAGGACGGTGGCGGTTGAGATAAAACGTCGACGTGAAAATTGCATGACGTCCTCCTCTATGTTTGCGTAAACCGATGTCCGCAAAGCGTTCATCGCCCGTGAATCAGCCGGCGACGGCATCAGCGAAAGAACAGCTCCCGCATCCCGAACGTGTGATGCGCTTCGGCCGCCATCAGCACCATGAGCACCAGCAGGCACAGCGGCGGGATCAGGATCGCGTACACGAGCGCCAGCCGCTCCCACATCATGTGCATGAAGATCGACACGATCAGCCCGGCCTTGGCGATCATCAGCACGACGATCAGCAACCAGCGCATCAGGCCCTGCACGTTGAAGTAGTCGACCAGGTACGACAGCGTGCTCAGCACGAACAGCAGGCCCCAGATCTTCAGGTAGAGGCCGATCGGATGCTGCTGGCCGTGCGCGGCGTCGGGCCGGTCGGCGGGATCGGTGTGGTCCATGGCTGCCTCACCACAAATAGAACAGCGCGAAGATGAACACCCACACCAGGTCGACGAAGTGCCAGTACAGGCCGGCGATCTCGACGATCTGGAAGTTGCCGTGTTCGGTGAACCCCGGCTGCCGGATCTTGCGCGCGATCAGCAGCAGGTAGATCACGCCGCAGGTCACGTGAAAGCCGTGGAACCCGGTGATCGTGAAGAAGCACGCGCCGAACTGCGCCGCGCCCAGCGGGTTGCCCCAGGGCCGGATACCTTCGTGGACGATCAGCTTGGTCCATTCGAGGGCCTGCATCGATACGAAGCTCGCGCCCAGCAGCGCGGTCGCGAGCAGCAGCGCGCCGGCGCGCCGGGCGTTGCGCCGGTAGCCGAAGTTGACCGCCATCGCCATGGTGCCGCTGCTGGTGATCAGGATGAACGTCATGATGGCAATCAGCAGCAACGGCACATCCAGGCCACCCACCGTGAGTCCGAACACCTTCGACGTGTCGGGCCACGGCGCCGTGGTCGACATGCGCACCGTCATGTAGCCGATCAGGAAGCTGCTGAACACGAAGGTGTCCGACAGCAGGAAGATCCACATCATCGCCTTGCCCCACGGCACCCTGAAGGCTTCGCGGTCGGACGACCAGTCCGTGACGATGCCGCGCCAGCCGTCGGGCCGCGCGTCGGCGGACGGGGCCGCAGGCGCTTCGGCCGCGGATTCGGTGTGGGCCGTGGGCGAGGTCATGGCGCGGCTCCATACAGCGGCCCGCAGATCGCGGCGACGATCCCGGGCGTCAGCCACCACATCGCCGCCAGCAGCACGAGCCAGACGGCGAGCAGGAAATGCCAGTAGAGCGCGCACAGCCCGATGGCCCGCTGGGCCCGGAACGGGTCCACGCGCCGGAGCTGCACGATCGTCACGGCCCACGCCGCGAGCCCACCCAGTACATGAACGCCATGCAGGCCGGTGAGCAGGTAGAGGAAGCTGTTGGACGGATTGACGGTGACGGTCTGCCCGGCCGCCGACAGCATGTGCCACGCGGTCAGTTGCCCGATCACGAACACGGCCGCCAGCGCGCCGCCGCCCACCAGCCACGCCGTACGGTGCGCGGTCAGTTGCCTGGCACGCTGCATCGCGACGCTGGCCAGCGCCAGCGCGCCGGTGTTCCACCATAGCAGCGCCGGATGCGGGATCGGCTGCCAGTCGGATTCACGCATGCGCATCGCATAGGCGAGCAGCAGCAGCGAAAACAACGTCGTCGCAACCGCCATGAAGACGGCCAGGCCGGTGCGCCCCGCATTCGGCAAGCCGGGTGGCGCGTCGGGAACGAAGGGGCGTGGCAGCGTGGTCATTCGCGGGCCTCGCCGGGGTGAAGCGTCGGATGGGCCGCTTCAGGTTCAGGCGCCGTCGCCGGCGGCTGGTTTTGCGGCACGAAGTCTTCCTCTTGTCCCGGCGGACTGTATTCGTACGCCCAACGATAGACGACGGGAAGCGTCGCGCCCCAGTTGCCGTGCACGGGCGGCGTTTGCGGTGTCTGCCATTCGAGCGTGGTGGCCCGCCACGGGTTGCCGTCGGCCCGCCGGCCGCGCACGAGGCTCCACGCCAGGTTGAACAGGAACAGCAACTGCGCCGCCGCGACGATCAGCGCGACGATCGTGATGAACGTGTTGAGCGTCTGCGCCGAATCTGGAATGAAGCTGTAGCCCTGATACGCGTAATACCGTCGCGGCATGCCGAGGATGCCGAGATAGTGCATCGGGAAATAGATCGCATAGGTGCCGACGAAGGTGATCCAGAAGTGCGCGCGGCCGAGCGTGTCGTCGAGCATGCGGCCCGTCACCTTCGGGTACCAGTGGTAGAGGCCGCCGAACACCACCAGGATCGGCGACACGGCCATCACCATATGGAAGTGCGCGACCACGAAGTACGTGTTCGACAGCGGGATGTCCACGCTCACGTTGCCGAGGTAGAGCCCGGTCAGCCCGCCCAGCACGAAGGTGCTGATGAAGCCGATGGCGAACAGCATCGGCACGGTCAGGTGGATATCGCCGCGCCACAGCGTCAGCACCCAGTTGTAGACCTTGAGGGCGGTCGGGACCGCGATGATGAGCGTGGTGGTGGCGAAGAAGAAGCCGAAGTACGGATTCATGCCGGCGATGAACATGTGGTGCGCCCAGACCACGAAGCTCAGCGCGCCGATGATGACGATGGCCCACACCATCATCCGGTAGCCGAAGATGCTCTTGCGCGCGTGCGTGCTGATGAGATCCGACGCGATGCCGAAGGCCGGCAGCGCGACGATGTAGACCTCCGGATGCCCGAAGAACCAGAACAGGTGCTGGAACAGCAGCGGGCTGCCGCCGGCATGCTTGAGCGTCTGCCCCATCGACACCACGGCCGGGATGAAGAAACTGGTGCCGAGCGTCCGGTCGAACAGCATCATCACCGCCGACACGAACAGCGCCGGAAACGCCAGCAGCGCCATGATGGTCGCGATGAAGATGCCCCACACCGTGAGCGGCATGCGCATCAGCGTCATGCCGCGCGTGCGCGCCTGCAGCGTGGTGGTCACGTAGTTCAGGCCGCCCATCGTGGCGGCGACGATGAAGATAGCCAGCGACACGAGCATCAGCACGATGCCCCACTCCACGCCCGGCGTGCCCGGCAGGATCGCCTGCGGCGGATACAGCGTCCAGCCCGCGCCGGTCGGCCCGCCCGGCACGAAGAAGCTCGCCACCAGCACCAGCACGGCCAGCAGGTAGACCCAGTAGCTCAGCATGTTGAGAAACGGGAACACCATGTCGCGCGCGCCGAGCATCAGCGGGATCAGGTAGTTGCCGAAGCCGCCGAGGAACAACGCCGTCAGCAGGTAGATCACCATGATCATCCCGTGCATCGTGACGAACTGGTAGTAGTGGTTCGCGTCGATGAAAGCGAACTTGCCCGGAAAGCCGAGCTGCAGCCGCATCAGGTCCGACAAGACGAGGCCGACCAGGCCGATGGCGATGGCCGTCAGCGCGTACTGCACGGCGATGACCTTGTGGTCCTGGCTCCACACGTAGCGGGTCCAGAAGCTGTGCGGGACGTGGTCGGTGTGCGCATAGGTCATGGCATCTGCTCCGTCTACTCCGTCTGCTCCGCTACGGCTGGGCCGCGGTGCTGGCGGGCGTCCCGCCTTGCGCCTTGATATACGCCACCAGCGCGTCCAGTTCCTGCTCGCTCAGGTCGAAGTGCGGCATGATCGGCGAGAAGCCCTTCACGACACGGGCCGTCGGATTGCGGATGAATGCGCGCAGGTAGGCTTCGTCCACCTTCGCGGTGCTGCCGTCGGCCATCGTTTCGGTCTTGCCGTACAGGCCCTTCCAGGTCGGGCCCACGAGCGGGCTGCCGTCCACGGTATGACAGGCAACGCAGCCCTTGGCCGCCGCGAGCGTCTTGCCCAGGTTGGCAAGCGCCTGCGCGCTGCCGCCCGCCGCGGCGGGTGCGGCCTGCACGTGGGCCATCTGCTGCTGCGCGAACGTGGTCTGCTGCGCCAGCCAGCGCGAGAACGCGGCTTCGTCTTCCACCACCACCACGCCGCGCATGCCGGCGTGCCCGATCCCGCAGAGCTGCGCGCACAGGATGTCGTAGCGCCCTGCCTTGGTCGGCGTGAACCAGAAGGTGGTCACCATCCCCGGCACCATGTTCATCCGCGCGCGGAACGGCGGGACGTAGAAGTCGTGCAGCACGTCGCGCGACCGTGTCAGGACCTGGATCGGCCGGTTGAGCGGCAGGTGCACCTCGGGGCGCTCGATCAGGTAGTTGTCGCGGCCGTTGGGGTCGGCGGGATTCAGGCCGAACGGGTTGTCGCTGCTGATGTAGCGCACGTCGGTCGTGCCCAGCTTGCCGCCGGGGCCGGCAAAGCGGAAACGCCATTGCCATTGCTGGCCGAGCACTTCCATCTGCAGCACGTTGCGCGGCGGCCGGACGTAGTCCGCGTAGACGAACAGCCCCGGCGCCAGCAGCGCCGCCACGCCGACGCCAGTCAGGCCGATCAGCCACCATTCCAGCTTCCGGTTGTGCGGTTCGTAGGCCGCGCGATGCCCGCTGCGGTGGCGATAGCGCACCAGGGCGACCACGATGAACAGGTTGATGGCGATGAAGAGTGCGCCGGTGATGACGAGCGTGATCGTCAGCATGTCGTCCATGCGCACCCAGTTCGACGCGATGGGCGTGATCCACCACGGACTGGCAAAGTGAAACCCCACCGCCAGGATGATGATCAGGACCAAGGCAATCGCAAGGGCCATAGGCCGCCTCGCTGCGTGTCACTCACCGGTGCCGCCGACACCGGGTTCCGTGTCTCCCGCGGGCGCCGCGTGCTCAAGGTCGGCGCGACGGGAAACGCGATGTGTCAGTCGTCCGCGTTCCGCCTGCGCAATCGTTCCAGCCTGCCGTAGGTGATGGCCGCAACCACGCCGAACAACAGGTTGGCCAGCAAGGGCCCGGAACCCCGCTCGGAGACGAACCACGGGAACACGGCCGTCATCACGTAGAAGTTCCACCCATACGCGACGATCCCAAACGCCAGCCCGATGGCGGCTTCCATGCCCACGCTCGAATCGAGGCGGAAAGGCGCCATGATCGCGGCGAGCATCATCCCCATGATCGCGCCGAGCACGTAGTGCAGCAGCAGCGCCATCGCGACGATTTCAAGGTTGAATTGCGTCATCTGGCCAAGCGCGCTGCGGCCCATCACCATCGCCGCGATCTTGTGGGTCGGTTGCCACGGGCTTGAGCCGAGCACGAGGGTCGACCAGACGAATTCCAACGCGATCACCAGCGCACCGCCCGCGAGACCTGCCACGGCAGCGGAGATCCAGTCGGGCGTACGACGCTCCCAATGGTGCGATTGAATGTGCAGTTCCATACGACCTCCTTGCCGACGGTTCGACGTCGGCGCTGCGGTTCCGAAGGCGTCACGCGCGTCGGGCCTGCGTCTCTCGCGCGATTCGGAATGGCGGCCAAGGTTGCCTGCGCAACGTGCGAACGACCCGCTCCGCGCGCGGCCCGCGGTCGCGGTCGTGCGCTCGACGAGACGCGTCGATGAACCCGGGTGCCGGGCAGGCCGGCTTGCTATCGCGCGTCAGGGGAAGATCGGTGTCGTAGGCTCGGCGCCTTCCAGGTCCGCCTTTGGAAAATGCTGGGCGACCATCTCTTCGATTTCCTGCTCTCGCAATGCCGGCACGTCGGCCATGATCAGGATCTGGCCTTCCTGAATGGCCTCGCGAAATCGCTGGAGTCGCGCGTTCGGCTCGGCGATGCCGATCATCGCGGCGGTCCACGCCCCGAAACCCGCTCCGGCCAACGTCAACCCGACGACGGCGCCGCCCGCGATCACGAGCTCCGCCGGCGGAAATACGAGCGCGACGAGGCCGATCAGCGCACCGGCCGCGCCGCCGAGCGCGACGCCGCGCTCGAGCGCATGCACGACATCGCTGCTTTGCAGCAACGATGCTTCGGGTAACTGATCGAGTGTGACGCTGTGGTCGGCGAGAACGTGGATATGGCGCCAGATGATGCGTGCGCGCAATAGATCGTCGACGATGGCCTTCGCCATCTGCGTATCGGGTACGAGGAAATAAAGGCGTCTCATGTCGGCACCCCTTCTCTTGCCATCAACTCGTCCTCAAGGGACTGTTTTTATTCTATGTCAGCATCGGCGGCGCGCTAGGTGCGCGCGGGCCACTGTCGGGGTCGCATGCGTGCATTCGGCACGCGTAGCAGGTGTGGCCGGCGAAGGGTGGTGGTCGATCACGGTCGATCGATGCCGGGCGGCGTGGCACGCGGAGGCATTCGCCCCCGATTGGCGCTATCCGCGTTTTCGCAACGGCTCCAGCAAGTCCCGCAGGCCGTTGTGATCGATCTCGTGCATCAGCGCGAGCTGCCGACCGATTTCGCCGCGCGGGAACCCTTCGCGCGCCAGCCAGTTGAGGTAAGGCCCGGGCAGGTCGGCAATCAGCCGGCCCTTGTATTTCCCAAAGGGCATGGTGACGGTGACGAGGTGTTCGAGGTCTGGATTTTGCATGCGGGTATTGTGCACGGCTTTTCGGTCCTGTCGCAGACCTCACGGAAAGGACGCTGCAAACCGCCTGCGCCCCGTTTCTGGCCTGCTAGACTGGAATTCCCCCCTGCAAACGATGGAGGGAATCATGATGATGTCCACCTACGTCGTGAAGACTGGCGAACAGTTCCTCTGCACCGCCGAGGATGGCGATATCGGCATGGCACCGGCGGTTGAGGATGCCACGTCGTTTGGTTCGTATGAGGAAGCGGAAAAGGCGGCGCACGTGCATGCCGACCCCGGATACGAAATCGTGGCCGTCTGCGTGATCAGACACTGACATGGCGCCCGCTGTCAGGCGCCCGGCGACGAGATGCGGCTCGCAGTTGCGTTGGTGCCATGCAGCATGGATGGCGCGGTTGGCTGCGCCCGAAATTATCTGCGAATGGTCGGATTGCGGGTCGGGGTTCTCACGATGGGAGCACCCGGTGCGTCGGTAGTCTCGCCGTGTACGCTGCGACGCAGCGCACGCGCAACGCGGACCGTGCCTTCGTTGAAACGCTTGGCATCAGGCGCGCACCTCTGTGTGCCGCGCTGCCAGGAATCGGAGCGTCATTGCCTCCGCTTTTATCGTCTGGGCCCTTTCATGCCCTCCGACTCCATGGCCGCATTCCACTCCTCATTCGCCTCGATGGGGTCCATCGCCTCGTCAATCGAAGCGTTCGCGCGCTCGGCGGCCGCTCTGGTTTCGTCTGCCTCGGAGGCAGCATCACCGTCGCCATCACCGTCGCCGTCGCCCGGGGGATGCAGCATGTCCTTGAGCATCGCGCTCAACTCCGACGTGTCCCATGGCAGCCCGCGCCGAGTCCGGTCCTTGATGTAGTGCCGAACTTCCGCGTCCTGCTCCACGGTCAGCGGCAGCCCTCGGAAGGTACTTTGGGGGCCAGCGTCGATCATCGCATTCTCCTGTTTCTACGGCATGTTCAGTGTACTCGCCATTGCGAACGTGTGAGCCGCGATTGCGGTGCGCTTGCGGCGGATCAAACGTGTGGGCTCGACAGGCAAGCGGCGGCCACGAGCAGTCACTGAGAAGTATGCGATCCACGAACGACGTCTCCAGAGTAAATCGGTGGAGCGCTTTGAGGTCGGTGACCCGGTTTCTTGGTAGGCTTCATTTCGGCGGTTCTCCTGTCTGGGAGTTTGGTCTTGGAAACCCGATTTTCTCGGATTCCCACGGGAACCACCGCTTTCAAACTTCAACTATTTTCGGGACTCCGCCCAATGTCAGACGCCGAATCGATACACGCGTACCCAGGGGACGAATCCACTTTCAATTGTACGTGCTGTGGTCACGAGACGAGGAGAATCACGGGTGAACTGCACCAAGACGATTCGGTTGTTGGTGTCTACTTTGTCCAATGGGCGATCGGAATGCCGGACCATCCACCGACCATTAACCTTGTGTTAGGCGACTGGGGGGAAAGCGCCGGGCCTGCTGACCGCGTCCTGGTTTCCTTGATCTATCTGCCGCGCAAGAAAGGTGGTGCTGTCTCTATCGTGAACGCCGCGGACCGGGGCGTCAATATTTCCGCCTTGTTTGAATTCGCGCTTGCCCGCGAGCAGGTCATCGGTACGCCGCTGGCCCCGTTGGTGTTTCAGATTATCGATGCGCTCTGGATCACCGAGCCACGAATCGCAGAGGTCAAAGCACTAGACGACATCGTGTAGATCAACCTCGAGCGTTTCATCAGGAGCCGGAAGCCGTTCCCGTCCCGGTCGATGATTTTGATCCGATCACGACATCGATCGCCGAACCCGTAGAGCTATTTGTCGTGGAGCATTCTGCGATCCCTCTCGGAACAAATTGGGAGCGGCAACGCCAGCCGCTTGTATAAATGACGAGAGCCGAGATAAACTCCGCCGCTACATCCAACTCTTTTTAAAAAGGAGGTAAATATGGTTTTTCTGGTGCGCCCGCTGATGCTGGCACATTTGTACAGCACATTCGCCTGCTCTTGCCTGAGTTCCATCGCGCTGCGATAACCCGGCCAGAGCAAAGCCCTCTCCTCCCGAGTCCTTTCTCGACTCCAAGGTTGTCGCCAGCGCTCCTGTTGACAGGGACAAACACGTCCCGAAAAAACGAGAGCAAGAGCATGACCACCCTGATTTCCGCACTTACCTTGCGACTGGAAACCGGCCATGGCCCGCTATTCCAGGATCTTTCCTTTACTGTAAAACTTGGCGACCGCATCGGCCTGATCGGCCACAACGGCTGCGGCAAGAGCAGTCTGCTTGATGTATTGGCGGGCAGCCGCGAACCCAGTGCCGGTAGCGTGCACTATGCGGCAATGTGCCGCCTTCAACACGTCGAGCAGCATCTACCGCAAAGACTTGCCGACCTTACGACGCGAGAGGCGTTGCTGGAGAGCGTCGGCGAGCAACGGGCAGAGCATTGGCGGGTAGACAGTCTACTGGACGATCTAGAGCTAGCCTCTGCGGCGGATACACCCGTTTCCGACCTGAGCGGCGGCCAGCACACTCGTTTGCTGTTGGGACGTGCAGTTCTTGCGCAGCCGAATCTGCTGTTGCTTGATGAACCCAGCAATCACCTGGATCTACCCTCGTTATTGTGGCTGGAAGATTTCCTGCGCCGCTGGCAGGGTGGCTTCATCCTGGTATCGCACGATCCGCGACTTCTAGACACGCTCAGCGCCAAAAGCTGGATTCTGCGCGATCAGCGCTTGTACAGTTTCGATATGCCATGCAGCCGGGCCTTGGCCGCGTTGGCCAATGCCGACGCAACGGCACAAGCGCGTCATGCAGGTGAGCAAAACGAGATAGACCGGCTAGCCGCCAGCAGCAAACGTCTGGCCATCTGGGGGCGCGAGCACGACAATGAGAAACTGTCGCGCCAAGCCAAGTCCATGCAAAGGCGCGTCGAAAAACTAAAGGAAGACCAGACCTTTGTTGGTCGTGGCAACCCTTGGCGCTTGAAACTATCAGGAACACGATTGGTGGCGGACCGTCTGCTGGCGTTCGAAGGCCTGCATGTACGCGCTCAGGCGGAAGAGCCGATCCTGTTCGAGGCTCACGATTTGTGGTTGCGGCCAGGCGACAAGATCGCACTCCTGGGCAGCAATGGCACGGGCAAATCCTCGTTGCTGCGCCAGTGCTGGAGCGATCTGCGGCAGGGAGAAGCGCCCATGGGTTGGCGTTATCATCCGGCGGCGCGCATCGCCTACTACGATCAGTCATTGCATCAACTGGCCGACGACGCCACTTTGTCTGACGCGCTGTATAAATTTGCGCCAGTCGGCGACAAAGAGCGAAGGCAGGCTTTGATTTCCGCCGGGTTTCCGTATGTACGCCATGGTCAGACCGTAGCCACTCTGAGTGGCGGCGAGCGGGCCCGCCTGCTGTTTCTTGCGCTGTCCATGGCCAGCTACCACCTGTTGTGGCTTGACGAACCGACCAATCACCTGGATATGGAAGGCAAGCGCGAACTTGCCACTGCGCTGGCGGCGTTCGATGGCGGTTTTATCCTGGTTTCGCACGATCGCGAATTGATCGAGCACAGTTGTAATCGCTTCTGGGCAATCCATGACGGGCGCTTGCAAGAATTGCCGGATGCTGAAAGCGCGTATCGAATTTTGTTCACATCTCGTGATTCCGCTGCACCCGAGCAGATCCCGACCACACGGAACCACACCGGCGTTCAATCCGCCGGCAGTGACGTCGAGGCACAGTGGCAACGTTGGTGTCAGTTGGAGACGTTGCTGGCGACAGAGCTCGCACGCAAACCGAAACATCAAAAGCCGCAACTGCAGGAACAGTGGCGGGAAGAAATGCGGCGACTGGAACAGGAGCTTGGGCTTTAACGCGTATATGACGGGTGCGGTTCGCAGCGGCGCGGCGACGTCTGAGTGGCTGAATGCAGATGCCGCCTGCCGCCAATATCCCGCGATTCCACGCCCGCTTCACTTTCTGATCGAACGAATGGCCGATATCAAAAAGCTCGAGTATCCCTCCCGGGTCGAGGCTGTGTGAAAACGCGTTGATCGCCTAGACTGAATCAACGCATTCAGGATGGGTTGCCCATGAAGCGATTCGTTGAAGGCGATGACCGCAAGCAGGTAGAGCCATTGCCCGAATGCCTGGACGATTTCGTTGCCGAGGATAACCCGGTCAGGATCGTCGAGGCCTTTGTCGAGGAGCTTGATCTGCACACACTCGACTTCACCAGTGTTAGGCCTTCGACGACAGGCCTCCCCTCCTACCATCGGCGATGCGGCTGGTGGGTGCGTGAAACACTCTAGGGTGCACTTACATGCCGAGGGACGACAGCAACTCGGCATTGAAGCTATGGCGGCACTCTTCGTTCACTTGAAGGCTGCGAAAATGCGGCACGGGATCTGCTCCCGCCGACGCTGAGTTACGTGTTTCCACACAGCCTCGGTCGTTTTCCGCCCTTCGTGCCTGTCGACCCACGCAGCAGCACCGGGCATCTCTTACGCCCCGCGCAGCAACGCTTAGCAGGCCCACAGGCCGCCGTTCCGCATCGTCGTCCAGGCGGCAGCGCCACCGCACACGCCCGTCGCGACGCATTCCCTGACTCGACCGCCTGCGTCCCCGGACGGCACCGCTCCCGCAAGCGAGCCGTCCGGTTGCGACGGCCACACCTGCGGCAACCCGTTGCCCACGTCTTACTTCTGCAGCGAGATTTCCACCCGGCGATTGCGCGCCCGCCCTTCAGCGGTTTCGTTCGACGCCGCCGGATTGGTTTCTCCATGCCCCGCCGCCGCGAACGATTCCGCCTTCAGCCCGTGTTCGCGCAGATACCCCGCGACCGCATCGGCGCGGCGCTTCGACAGCGCCTGGTTGTGTGCATCCGAGCCGGTCGCGTCGGTATAACCGTCCACTTCCACGCGTGAAAAATGCTTGTCGCCCTGCTGATTCAGCAGCGTGTCGAGCGCGGCGGTGGCGGCGGACATCAGCACCGCGGAGTCGGTCGCGAAGTACGCATCGCCGGTCAGGCTCACCTTCTCGACCGCGGCGGGCGCCGGCGCAGCCGCCGCAGCCGGCGCGGGTGCCGCACCGCACTGGAACACCATCGAGTGCGGATCGGCGCCGTCGCGGTACGGCGTCGTGGAATCGATCGTGCGCACGGCCTCGTTGCCGCACATGCGCGTCGCGACCTTCATGCAAGTATTGGCGCTCGACAGGATGCCGTGGCAGTCGACGCGGAAGGTCCGGATACCGTCGCGGGGCTGAAGCTCGTAGGCGTTGAACGTCGGTCCCGACGCGCTCGAACAGGCCGCGAGGGAAACGACGGACGCCAGCAGTGCAAGATGGATGTTTTTCACTTGATTACTCCGAAAATGCGATGGGCGCAGCGCATGCGGCGCAATGGCGCAGCCGCATCCGCGTGCGTTTGCGTTCGGCGCGGTCCGCTCCGGCAGTGCGTGCCGGAACGAACCGCGACGCGCGATCACTTCCACTGATACAGCATGCCCGCGCCGACGACGCGCTGGCTGCCGGCGAAGCCGCCGTTCAGCGTCGCCTTCAGGTTCTCCGTGACGCGCGCCTGCACGCCGACCGCCATGGCCTTCTGCCCCTGGAACGTCGCCGTACCGACCCCCATCGCGAAGTTCGAGTCGCGGTCCATGTGCGGGATCGACGCCATCGCGGCGGTTGCCGCGATCCCCTCACGTGCCATCGAATCGGTCTGCTGGATCTGCTGCTGCATCTGCGTGAGCTGGTTGTTGACCGTGTTCAGCGACTGCGTGAACTGGTTCGACACCGCATTCAGCTGGTTCACGTTCACCGCATCCGTACCCTGCGTGCCGGCCGCGACGTTGACGACCTGGCGCGCCGATTCCGTCGAACCGACCGCGACGACGTTCGACCGCCCGCCGTCGTTGCTGCCCGTGCCGATCGCGGCCGAATTGCTGCCCGTCGCCGTCGAGCCGACACCGATCGCGGTCGACCCGTTGCCGGACGCCAGCGACCCGTTGCCGACCGCCGTGCTGTTCGAGCCCGATGCCACCGAACCCGAGCCGCCCGCAGACGAGTTCGCCCCCGTCGAGCCCGGCGCCACGTTCGTACCGGTCGGATTCGTCGTGTACGAGCCGCCGAGGTTGGACGTGCGCTGGGTGATCAGCGTCGTCAACTGATTGGCGACCGAGTCGAGCTGCGACACGTTCACCGCGTCGGTGCCGTTCTTGCCGGCCGCGAGGCCGGTGATCTGCCGGTTGCCGACGTTGACCTCGCCGGCCGACGACTGCGGGCTGCTCAAGCCGTACGCGATGTAGTTCGTCTGCGCGCCGACCGTCGTCAGCGACCCCGCGCCCAACGCCACGCTATTCGCGAACGTCGCGGACGCACCGGCGCCGAGCGCGAGCGCATCGGTCGCGTTGCCGAGCGCGCCGGAACCCAGCGCGACGCTGCCCACGCTGACCGCCTTCGCCTTTGCGCCTTGCGCGACCGACTGTGCGCCCAATGCCGTCGCACCGCTGCCGAGCGCGATCGCGTCGGCCTGCGCGGAACTCGCCGCCTGCCCGATCGCGACGCCGCCAGGGGCGGTCTGGTCGACGATCGCGCCGTTGCCGATGCCCACGCCGTTATCGCCGTTGACGACCGTCGTCGGCCCCACCGCGACCGATTCCGCGCCCACCGCGAGCGAATCCACGGCCGTCGAGTTCGCGTGGAAATACTTCTGGCTCGTGACCGCGAACGACTGCAGCGCGCCGGCCAGCTGCCGCACGGTCACCGCATCCTGCTGGCCGGTGCCGTCCGCGACGTTGGTGATCTGGCGATACGTCTTGCTGGTCGCGTCGCCAACCGACACCGCGCCGAGCAGCGTCTGGTCCGTCGTGTTGAACGGGATCGATGCGGTGCCGTTGCGGATGATGCCCGACGCCGGCGTCGTCGCTCGGTCGGACACCGAACCCGAACCAAGCGCAATGCTGCCGTCCACCTTCGAGATCGCATTCGGGCCGATCGCGACGCTGTCGAGCCCGACCGCCTGGCTGTCCGGTGCGGTCGAGTTCGCGTGGAAATACTTGATGCCGTGCGCGTTGATGTTGTCGATCGCCGAGCCGACGTTGTTGTTGATCGTCGTCGAACCGTCGCTGTTGTACGTCACGTACGACGGCGCGGAAATCTTTCCGGTCGTCGGATCGTAGGTGGCCCCGCCGCCGATCGCGCCCGCCGTACTGTTGCCGAGATTGCTGTTGTTCGACGCGATCGAGCTGAGGCCGGTCGACAGCGAGCCGATGCCCGTCGACGTCGCGGTGGACAGCGACGTCAGGTTGCTGTTCGTGCTCGACAAACCGGTGGACAGCGAGCCGACGGTCGTCGAGGTCGACGTCGACAGCGACGAGATCGAGCTCGTGGTCGAACTGAGCCCGGTCGACAGTGAACCGATGCTCGTCGAGGTCGCGGTCGACAGCGATGTGACGTTGCTGTTCGTCGTGCTCAGGCCGGTGGACAGCGACGCGACGCCGGTGGACAGCGACCCGACGATCGTCGACGTCGACGTCGACAACGACGAGATCGCGCTGGTCGTCGAGCTCAGGCCGGTGGACAGGGAACTGATGCCGGTCGATGTCGACGTCGAAAGCGACGTGACCGTGCTGTTCGTCGAGCTCAGGCCCGTGGACAACGAGCCGACGGCCGTCGAGGTCGACGTCGACAACGATGTGACCGAACTGTTGGTCGAGCTCAGGCCGGTGGACAATGAGCCGACGATCGTCGACGTGGACGTCGACAGCGACGTCACCGTGCTGTTGGTCGAGCTCAGGCCGGTGGACAACGAACCGACGATCGTCGAGGTCGACGTCGACAGCGACGTCACCGCGCTGTTCGTCGAACTCAGGCCGGTGGACAGCGAACTGATGCCGGTCGACGTCGAAGTCGACAGCGACGCCACCGAGCTGTTGGTCGAGCTCAGGCCCGTCGACGTCGACGTGGACAGCGATGCGATCGAACTGTTGGCCGACGACAGGCCGGTCGACGTGGACGTCGACAAGGACGTCACCGAGCTGTTGGTCGAGCTCAAGCCCGTCGACAGCGAACTGATGCCGGTCGAGGTGGACGTGGAAAGCGACGTGATCGCGCTATTGGCCGACGACAGGCCGGTCGACGTGGAGGTCGACAACGAAGTCACCGAACTGTTGGTCGAGCTCAACCCCGTCGACAACGAGCTGATACCAGTCGACGTCGACGTGGAAAGCGACGTGATCGCGCTGTTGGCCGACGACAGACCCGTCGACGTCGAAGTCGACAGTGAAGTCACCGAACTGTTGGTCGAACTCAACCCCGTCGACAACGAGCTGATACCAGTCGAGGTGGACGTGGAAAGCGACGTGATCGCGCTATTGGCCGACGACAGACCCGTCGACGTCGAGGTCGACAATGAAGTGACCGAACTATTGGTCGAGCTCAACCCCGTCGACAACGAGCTGATACCGGTCGAAGTCGACGTGGAAAGCGACGTGATCGCGCTATTGGCCGACGACAATCCGGTCGACAACGACGACACCCCCGTCGACAAGGAACTGACGCTCGACGCCGTCGAAGTCGACAGCGAATTCACCGCCTGATTCGTCGCATCGAGCTGCGACCCGTTGATCGCATCCGTGCTCGCGGAACTGATGCGCCCGGCAGCAACATTGGTGATCTGCCGCTCGGTACCCGCTGCGCCGACGCTGACGACGCTGACCGGATTCGTCCCTTTGAAGTTGTACGTCACGCCGCCGATCGTCGCGCTTGCGGTCGGATTCGGCGCGGCCGTCGTCGAACCCGAGCCGAGCGCGACATCGCCTGCATTGTTCGCCACGGCCGACGCACCGAACGCCAGCGCACCGGCCGCCGCGGCCGTCGACGTGTTGCCGAGCGCGAGCGAGCCGGTGCCCTGCGCGGTGTTTGAATTGCCGATGGCGACCGCGCCGTCGCCGTTCGCCGTGTTGTTCGCCCCAGCGGTGACCGCGCCGGTGCCGATCGCGGTGCTCGGGTCACCGATCGCCACCGCACCGTTGCCGCTGACCGTCTGGCCCAGACCCAGCGCGACCGCGCCGGTGCCGCTCAGCACTTTCGAGCTGTTGCCGCCGGCAATCGAGCCCGCACCCGCCGCGGCCGCGACCGAGTTGCTGTCGCCGATCGCCACGGTGGAACCCGCCGCCGCGACGCTGTTGATGCCGACTGCCGTCGCATTCGTGGCGGACGCCGTCGCGCCCGGCCCCAAGGCGCTCGTCGACACGCCGGACGCAAGTGCGAGATTACCGATCGCGGTACCGAACTGCTGCGTCGCGGACGCCTGTACGCCCATCGCAATCGAACTGACGCCCGATGCATTGGCGTTCAGGCCGAACGCCATCGCGGTATCGGCGCCGGCCGTCGTGGCCGAGCCCAGCGCGATCGAACTAGTGCCGAGCGACTGCGTGCCCGAGCCCGGTACGCCGGCCGTCCCACCCCAGCCGATCGCGATCGACGTCACGCCCTTCGCGCCGCTGTTGATGCCCATCGCGATGCTGGAATTCCCTGTCACCAACGAGCCGCTCCCCACGGCGACACCGGAGGCACCCGTACTCGTCGCCTGATTGCCGATCGCGACGTTGCCCGTACCGGTCGCGTGCGTCGCGTAGCCGAGCGCGACGCTTTGCGCGCCGACCGCGCTCGCCCCGAGCCCGAGCGCGGCCGAGTACTGACCGGAAGCCAGCGCATTGTTGCCAAGCCCGATGGACGACACACCGGTCGCAGCCGCGCCGCTGCCCATCGCCGTCGCCCCGCTTTGCGTCGCACTGGCGAGGTTGCCGATGGCAACCGAGTAGTCGCCCGACCCGATCGCCTGCACACCCATCGACGCGCTGTTGACGCCGGTCGCCTGCGCGTTGATGCCGACAGCCGTCGACGCGTCACCCATCGCATGCGCGCCCGGGCCGAGCGCCGTGGCCGACACGCCCTGCGCCGTCGCCAGATTGCCCAATGCGGTGGAATTCGTCTGCGCGGCGCTCGAGCCGACGCCGATCGAGATCGACGAGATGCCGCCGGTGGCCGATCCGCCGTCCGGCTGGTACTGCGCGTGCGCGCCGGCATGGAACAGCGCGAGATACGCGGACGCCATCAGCACGGTGAGCCGCCTGAGCGACGGAGCCGAAGGCGTGCCCGCGCGTGCCGCGGCTCCTCCGT
Source organism: Burkholderia lata (assembly GCF_902499335.1). Lineage (GTDB taxonomy): Bacteria > Pseudomonadota > Gammaproteobacteria > Burkholderiales > Burkholderiaceae > Burkholderia > Burkholderia lata_B. The sequence continues at coordinate 113,205 of NZ_CABVQK010000005.1, forward strand.
CCACGGCACGCTCCGGCGTGCCACGCGACGACGCGACGCGCTTTCCGCGCGCGCGATCAAGCTCCGAAGCCGCAACCCAGGCTCCCAATGCTTCGTTCCAGATCGACTTGAACGACTTGTTCATCTTGTCTTCCCTCGGTTCTCATGTGCTGGATGACGCAACCGCGAACGCGACGGCCGGCGAGAACACCCCTGCACATTCCCGTCCGCCTCGCGACGCCCCGCGCTTCACTTTGGATCACTAACTAAAAAGCTGAGTAACGCTGCACGACACTCGCGATGGACATCGCGATCACACGACCGCACGCCGCCCGTGCCCATCGGCACGATACGAGGCGACGATCGCCGGTTATCGACTCATGGAAGTCGACGCTGCGGATCCGGCGGCGGCACGATCCACGACGCATCGCTCATCCGCGCGCGCGAACGCCGTCGCGCCGAACCCGCGACGATCTTGAATCTCATGGGAAAGCGTCATTCAGACGCCGGATAGGCGGAAGCCGGCCCGCACCCGGGGGCGGCCCGCCCTGTTTCATTCAGGAGGAGGAGGACGCCGTGCGATCCCCGGGACTGAAGCATGCGCCGCCGGTTCGTGCGAACCGGTGCGTTGGCCTGTCATGCCTGTTGTGCTCATCTTTTTCGTGTCCGCCTGATTCGAAAGCGCACCGCGCGCGGCCGTCGCCCGACGGATCGAACCCTCGGACGGCCCACGCGCAGCCACTCACCCTTTCCGTCCGGCGTTCAAACGCATTTTCCGGATTTCCGGAACAGCATCGACGACTTGCCGGACGACCCCTGCACCGAATTAATCGAGCGAATTTCCTTGACGATTTCGTCTCGACCGGCGCCCCACACCCAACCACATTTCAAGATTTGCCGATTTCTCTTATATAGCGACGTATTCGGAAAATTATGAAATTTGCATTACCCTCGTGCCAGTTATTCGTTCGTTGCCGCGATCCCAAATCATGAGATCTCGCATCGTTCAATGTCTCATTGGTATCGCATACGTCGGGATGAAACTTCGGCATGCGATCCGCGCGATACCGGTCGTTTGAAAGAACCGATTCCAGCCGCGCCGGGTCTAGTGTGCGGGCATCCGTCCGAACGAACCTTTTCCCGAGCGGAAAATTCCTTTTCCCGAGCGGACGGCATTTACATTCATACATTCCGATGCGAAATACGATTTCACGACTAACATGATTTCCACCTTCCATCTGGAAAAAATAAATCAGGCGACCCGCACGCTCTTCATTCTATTTACATAGAAGACGTCGACTTCCAGATGTCCGCCAGACTGATTCTCCGCCCCTTCCAATTCTAATTCGTCGAAATAAATCCGGAAATAAAGACCGATTATTAAAATCCGGTTCGGCATGTTTTTCCACTTCCGTTTCTTTCAGCCGGATGCCGGCCTGACAAACCCGCAACACCTTGTCGCACAAGCCCCCACGGGCCGCACGGAATCCTCACAGTCGGCGCTGTTGTCGGCATATAATTTTTCGCAACAATCGTGCAGACCGCGATGCCCTTCATCTGACCGGCCACCCTTCCAACGCATTCGCAACCATGTCATCCCGCTCGTCCAGTCCGGCATCGCCTCGTCCCACGCCGGATCTCGCTGACGCACATATTCTTGTCGTCGACGATCGCCCGAACGACCTGCGGCTCCTGACCGAAATCCTGCGTGCCGCACGGTGCCGGATCAGCGTCGCGTTCGACGGGCTGCAGGCCTATCACCGTGCCCAGGCGATCGCGCCCGACCTGATCCTGATGGATGTCCGCATGCCGCGCATGGACGGCTTCGCCGCGTGCCGGCTGCTGGCGTCGACGCCTGCGACGCAATCGATCCCGGTCATCATCCTGACGGCCGCGGGCGATCTCGAGGATCGCATCGCCGGGCTCGAGACCGGCGCGATCGACTACATCATCAAGCCGTTCGAGCCAACCGAAGTGCTGGCCCGGATCCGCAACCACCTGAAGCGGGCACGGCGCAGCCAGCCGTTCGCGCATCTGCCCGAGCTGCCCGACAACCCGGATGCGGCGCTCGTGCGTGCGGCGTCCGAGGTCCTGCTGCGCGACCTGCGCCATCCGCCGGCGCTCGAGGAGCTCGCGAGGCAGGTCGGCACGCACGAAAAGCGCCTGTCCCGCGTGTTCCGCGACCATCTCGGCCAGACCGTGTTCGAATATCTGCGCGACACGCGCCTGCGCGCCGCGATGCATTTCCTCGCGGAGACGTCGATGGGGATCGGCGACATCGCCGAGGAAATCGGCTTTTCCACGCCCGGCAACTTCGCAACCGCGTTCCGCGAACGCTTCGGCATCACGCCGTCCGACTGGCGGCGCCAGCGCCATGCGGTCAATGCCCCTCCGGCCACGCCCGGGGAGCATCATCACGATGCTTAGGCGCCACGCGGCGTGGGCGGCCGGATGTCGCGCAGTGCTGCTGCTTCTGCTCGCGATGGCCGTCACCTGTGCGACCGCGCGCGCCGCGTCGGCGCCGGACCCGGCGCAACTGGACGCCGTGTCGGTAATGGAAGACGCAAGCACGACGATGTCAGCCGCCCAGGTCGCCGCACGGCTCGCCGATCCGGTTAATGGCACGCCGTTGGCAGGTACGTCGACGTTCAACGTCGAGTTCTCGCGATCGGCATGGTGGATCCGCGCGACGCTGACCAACCGCGACAGCGTCACGCGCCCGCTGGTGCTCGCGATTCGCGACGCACGGGTCGACCAGGCGGACTTCTATATCGGCCAGAACGGCCGGTGGACACTCGACAGCCGCTTCCCGGCCGCCGGCGCCGGCGTTGATGCCGCCGCGCCGTCCTCGCGCTACCCGGCGCTCGACGTCACGCTACGCGCCGGCGAAAGCGTCCCCGTGCTGATCCGCGTCACTTCGCGCAAGGAAATGCGGCTCGCGCCGGTCGCGTTCACGCGTGCGGCGTGGGATGCGCTGGAACGGCGCGCGACGATGTGGGACTTCGGCTTCTTCGGCGGGCTGCTCGCGCTGATGTGGTGCGCGCTGCTGATCGGGTTCTTTTCGCGCAGCGGGGTGTTCCATGTGCTGGCCGCGGTGGCGCTGGGCACGACGCTGTTCGAAGCAACTTACCGAGGCTATACGGCGATGGCGTTGCCGCCTGCGCTGCGTGAATGGTCGGCGCGCGGCGAAGTGATCTTCGCGTACCTGGCGGTCTCCTGCTTCATCGTCTTCATCCTGATGGTCGCCCGGCGCGAGCAGACGAAGCTGCCGATGCGCGCGATCTACATGGCCCTTCTCGCGCTCGAAGGTGTCGGCATGATCGGCGCCGCCTGCGGCGACCTGCTGACGTTCACGTGGTTCTGCCTGCGGCTGAACGCGCTAGTCGGGATCGTCAATATCAGCCTCGCGCTGCTGCTCGCGATCCGCCGGACGCCGACCGGCCGCGTGATGCTGATTGCCATCGCGATCGCCACCTTCAACATGCTGATCCGCGTGCTCGACGGCATGAACACGCTGCCGCCGGCGCTCGCGTGGCTGAAATCCGACATCTACCCGAACCCCGTCATCGCGGTCATCGGGCTCGCCACGCACCTGCTGGTGCTGGCCGCATGGATCCACCACGTGGGCCGCCAGCGCACCGAGGCGAGGAAACGGCTCGAACACTGGCAGATCACCGAACAGGATCGCCTGCGCGACGAAGTCGCACGACGCACGCTCGCGCTCAACGACGCGCTGCAGCAGGTGACGACCCACATGCAGCAGAAGATCGAGACGCTCGGCTACGTCAGCCACGACCTGCGTGCACCGCTGTCCACGATCAACGGCTACGCGAAGCTGCTGCTGCAAGGCGCGACGCACGGCCAGGCGCGGCTGATCCGGTCGATCGACCGCAGCATCCGATACCAGCTCACGCTGATCGACGAACTGCTCGCGTTCACGAAGGCGGAGCTGCAGCCGCTCGGCGTGTCGCCGGACGCGACCGACCTGCCCGGCCTGCTCGACGACATCGGCCACTACGCGCTCGCGCTGTGCGCGCAGCAGGACAACCGGTTCGTCTACCGGCCTGCCACGCCGCTGCCGCGCACGGTGTCGATCGACGGCATGCGGCTGCAGCAGGTGCTGCTCAACCTGCTGTCCAACGCATCGAAGTTCACGCGCGACGGCACGGTCACGCTGTCGATTCATGCGGCGCGTGAAGGCGACGCGTGGCGCCTGCTGTTCGAAGTCGCCGATACGGGCATCGGGATCGACATCAGCGGAAACCGCGACATCTTTCGCGCGTACCAGCAAGTGCAGGCCGTGAACGGCGGCACCGGGCTCGGCCTGTTCATCGCGCAGCGCATCGTCGGCGCGATGGGCGGCGAGCTGGCCGTCGCCAGCCAGCCGGGCATCGGCACGGCGTTCTCGTTCGCGTTTGTCGCGCCGGCCGTCGGGCACGCGCTCGTACCGGCGTCGGAGCTTCTCCGGCGGTTCCAACCGGACCACGATGCCGAACCGGACATCGCCGCGCCCGCGATGCCGTGCCCGCCCGACGATGCGCTCGACGCACTGATCCGGCTCGCCGACAACGGGCAGCTCACCGATATCGAGGAATGGCTCGGCCAGTATGCGGACCAGCCGGATTACGCGGCCTTCGTGCGGGACGTGCGCGAGCACCTCGATACACTGGATCTGGACGCGATCGGGAAACTGGCCGGCTCGCTGAAACACGCGCGCAGCGCCGATATGTCGTTCGACGCGAAGGCCGGCGCGGCCGGGCCGGTCTGACGGCGCGGGCGACCGCATCGCTCACGCTCAGGCCGGGCACCGGCCGGCCGCCGGGTTCGACAGCCCGCGCATCGACATCGCCCTCCGTCACGCCAGAGCACGTCGTCGTGCCGTTCGTTACCCTAGCCGGACGATACGCGCGCTACAGCCGCTGCATCGTCGAAACCAGCGCGGCATCCTCGTCAGGCGATGCCGGCCGCGCCTGTGCGGGGCCGCGTTTCGGCCTCGGCGCCCCGAGCCCCGTGCCACCCGTGCGCCGCCGCGCCGCGTGCCGTTCGATCACCCGTTGCAGCACGCAGAACACGCACAGCAGCGCGCCGATCACGATCCGCGTCCACCACGAACTCAACGTGCCGTCGAACGTGATCAGCACCTGGATCGTGCCGAGAATGCCGACACCGAACACCGAGCCGATCACGTAGCCCACGCCACCCGTCAGCAGCGTGCCGCCGATCACGGTCGCGGCGATCGCATCGAGTTCCATCCCCTGTGCCTGCAGCCCGTAACCCGACAGCACGTACAGCGTGAACACCACACCGCCGAGCGCCGAACAGAAGCCGCTCAACGCGTACACGCCGATCTTCGTGCGCGCGACCGGCAGCCCCATCAGCAGCGCCGAACGCTCGTTGCCGCCGATCGCGTACACGTTGCGGCCGAAGCGCGTGAAATGCGCGACGTAGATCGCGCCGGCCAGCGTCGCGAGCGCGATCAGCGCACCTGCGCTCAGCGTGCCGCCGCCCACCGGCACGCTGATGCCCGCGATCGCATGGAACACCGGCTCGTTGATCGTGATCGACTGCGTCGTGATCAGGAAGCACGCGCCGCGCGCGAGGAACATCCCGGCCAGCGTGACGATGAACGGTTGCAGCCGGAAGTAATGGATCAATGCGCCCATCGCCGCGCCGTACAGCGCGCCGAACGCGAGCACCAGCGGCACGATCACCCACACGGGCCAGTGCAGCCGCTCGGCACCGACCGCGCAGAAGATGGTCGTCAGCGCGACGACCGAGCCGACCGACAGGTCGATGCCGCCCGACACGATCACGAACGTCATCCCGATCGCGACGATCAGCAGGAATGCGTTGTCGACGAGCAGCCCGGTCAGCACCTGCATCGAGAAAAAGCCCGTGTACGTCACGGACCCGAAGCCGAACAGCGCGGCGAACAGCACGATCGTCACGACGATCGGCAGCGTGCGCGGGTCGGCGAGCCGGCCAAGGAGTCGGTTCATCGCGGCGTCGCTCCGGAAGTGGCGCGCGAACGCGCGGAAGACAGCAGCCGCGACGCGTGCCGGACGACCAGCGCGCGCGCCGCGTCCGACTGGATCAGCGTCACGACGATCACGACGACCGCCTTGACGACGAGCGTCGCCTCCGGCGGCACGCCGATCGAATAGGTCGTGTAGGTGAGCGTCTGGATGATCAGCGCGCCGAGCACCGAGCCGGCGAGGCTGAAACGGCCGCCGAGCAGCGACGTGCCGCCGAGCGTCACCGCGAGGATCGCGTCGAGTTCGAGCAGCAGCCCTGCATTGTTGCCGTCGGCGCTGCGCACGTTCGAGCTCGCTAGGATGCCGGCGAGCGCCGACATCGCACCGGAACACAGATACACGCCGAACACGACCGCGCCCGAGCGCAACCCGACGAGCCGCGTCGCGACCGGGTTCACGCCGATCGCGCGGATGAACAGCCCGAGCGCCGTGCGGTTCACCAGCAGCGCGGTCGCCGCGATCGTCGCAACAGCGATCCACACCGCGCACGGCACGGCTGCGAGATAGCCGCCGCCGAGCGCGAGGTAGCCGGGCGCGCCGATCGGGATGATCTGGCCGCCCGTCAGCAGTTGCGCGATGCCGCGGCCGGCCACCATCAGGATAAGTGTCGCGATGATCGGCTGCATCCCGACGAATGCGACGAGCAGCCCGTTCCACGCGCCCGCGAGCAACCCGACGCCGAGTGCTGCGGCCAGTGCCAGGCCGACCCGCGACGGGTCCGCGTCGAGCACGATCGCCGCGGCAGCCCCTGCGATCGCGACGATCGCGCCGACCGAGATGTCGATCCCGCGCGTCGCGATCACGAGCGTCATCCCGAGCGACACGATCACGAGCGGCGCCGCGCGGTTCAGGATGTCGACCGGCGCGCCGAACAGGTGACCGTCGAGCAGCGTGATCGACAGGAAGCCCGGGCGATGCGCGACGTCGAGCGCGAACAGCAGCACGAGCGTCAGCACGGGCCACACGAGCGAATGACGGAACATTGTGCGCAGCAGCGTCATGACTGGCCTCCCGCGATCAACCGGTAAACCTGCTCCTCGGATGCGTCGGCACCGGTCAGTTCGGCGACCTTGCGACGATCGCGCAACACCGCGATCCGGTGGCTCACGCGCACGACTTCACTGATCTCCGACGAGATGAACAGGATCGCGAGCCCCTGCGCGCACAGCGCGAGCACGCGCTCCATGATGTCGAACTTCGCGGCGACGTCGATGCCGCGCGTCGGCTCGTCGAGGATCAGCAGCTTCGGTTCCGTCGCGAGCCAGCGCGCGAGCAGCACCTTCTGCTGGTTGCCGCCGGACAGCAGGCCGATCGGCTGCTCCGCGTCGCGCGCCTTGATGCCGAGCCGCGCGATGTACGTATCGGCGAGCTCGCGCTGGCGCGCACGCCCGATCAGCCGCCACCAGCCGCGCCGCGCCTGCAGCGCGAGGACGATGTTCTCGCGGATCGACAGCTCGGCGACGATGCCCTCCTTCTTGCGGTCCTCCGGGCAGTACGCGATCCCGTGCCGCACCGCGTCGTGCGGCGACGCGAGCCGCGTGCGCGCGCCGTCGATCTCGATCGCGCCGGTGTCGGTGCGTTCCGCGGCAAATGCCAGCTGCGCGGTTTCGGTGCGCCCCGAGCCGAGCAGCCCGGCCAGCCCGACGATCTCGCCGGGCCGCACATCGAGGTCGAGCGGGCTCATCATCCCGCGCCGCCCGACCTGCTGCATCGACAGGAACGGTTCGGCCTCGCCGGCGGTGCGCTCGACGGCCGCGGCGCCCGCCTGCAGCGTGTCGGACATCCGCTCGCGGCCGGTCATTTTCGCGACGAGCACATCGACCGGCAGGTCGCGCGCCAGGTACTCGCCTTCGCGCTCGCCGTTGCGCATCACGGTGATCCGGTCCGACACCGCATAGGTCTGCTCGAGAAAGTGCGTGACGAACAGGATCGCGATGCCCGACGCCTTCAGGCGGCGCAGCACGTCGAACAGCCGCGCGACCTCGCCGTCGTCGAGGCTCGACGTCGGTTCGTCGAGGATCAGCACGCGCGCGTCGACCGACACGGCCCGTGCGATCGCGACCATCTGCTGCACCGCGATCGGATACGCGTCGAGCGAGCGCGTGACGTCGAGCGACAGGTCGAGTTCGGCCAGCGCGGCGCGCGAGCGCGCATGGATCGTGTTCCAGTCGATCGCGCCGCGCCGCATCGGCTGCCGGCCCGCGAAGATGTTCTCCGCGACCGACAGGTTCGCGCACAGGTTCACTTCCTGGTAGAGCGTCTGGATGCCGGCCGCCTCTGCCTCGCGCGGCGCGGCGAAGCGCACGGGCTCACCGGCGACGCGAATCTCGCCCGCGTCGTGCGCATGCACGCCGGTGAGCACGTTGATCAGCGTCGACTTGCCCGCGCCGTTCTGGCCCATCAGCGCGTGGATCTCGCCCGGAAACAGCCGGAAGTCCACGCGCTGCAGCGCGCTGACGCCCGGAAACGACTTGTCGATGCCGATCATCTCGACCACCGGCGGATTCGTCATGAACCCTCCCTCGGAGCGGTTGCCATCCGGGCGGCCGCCACGCCGCCGCCCGTGCCGGATTGTCAGCGCGTGCTCAGTACTTGCGGGTCGGCAGCACCTGCGCCGCGACGTTCATCGGGAACACGGTCTCGTTCGTGACGATGCGCTTGGGCAGCGGCTTGCCGGCGACGACGTCCTTCACCGCGCTCATCAGTTGCGGGCCGAGCAGCGGGCTGCATTCGACGTCGACGTTGATCTTGCCGGCGACCATCGCCTGGAAACCGCCCTTGGTCGCGTCGAACGACACGACGCTCACGTCCTTGCCGGGCTTGATCCCCGCTTCCTCCATCGCCTGGATCGCGCCGAGCGCCATGTCGTCGTTGTGCGCGTAGACGACGTTGATCTGCTTGCCGTAGGTCTTCGCGAACGCTTCCATCACCTGCTTGCCGCCGGCGAGCGTGAAGTCGCCGCTCTGCGACGCGATCACCTTGAATTTCGGATTGCTCTTGATCACTTCGAGCAGGCCGGCACGCCGGTCGTTGGCCGGTGCCGAACCGACCGTGCCCTGCAGCTCGACGATGTTGATCGGGCCTGCGTCATTCTTGTAATGCTCTTCCATCCAGTGGCCGGCGCGCCGCCCTTCCTCGAGGAAGTCCGAACCGATCATCGTCACGTACAGCGACGGATCCTTCACGTCGACCCCGCGGTCGGTCAGGATCACCGGGATGTGCGCGGCCTTCGCCTCGGTCAGCACGGGCTCCCAGCCCGATTCGACGACCGGCGAGAACGCGATCACGTCGACCTTCTGCGCGATGAACGAGCGGATCGCGCGAATCTGGTTCTCCTGCTTCTGCTGCGCGTCCGAGAATTTCAGGTTGATGCCGGCGTCCTTCGCCGCGCCCTTCACCGACACGGTGTTCGCGGTGCGCCACGCGCTCTCCGCGCCGACCTGCGAGAACCCGAGCGTGATCGGCTTCTGCTGCGCGTACGCGCCGCCAGCCAGCACCGTCGCCGCGGCAACGATCGCGCCGGCCGCCAGCTTCCTGATGAATGTCATGGTTCGTCTCCGATGATGTCGTTGTCTGCCGCGGCGCTGTTCTGTTTCTGCATGGGCCCGCGCGGGTCGGGACTGCGCCGGGCGGTGCGTCGAGCCGGCCCGGTCTGCACGCCCCGCATCAGTCTAGAAACAAGCCCGATAACCTTCCAATGAATTATTGGATTGAGGCGATATCGAAATCGGCATACGTATAAACACCTAAGCACATGGAGACGATGGCTTCGGTGCGCCTGCGGGGTCGTTTTGAACGCGCGAAGGCCGGCGCATTCGGGGAATGCGCCGGCCAGGTCACAAAGATATCGGCCTGCGTCGGGCAGAAAATGCCAGCCACTCGCCGGGCAGCGTGCGATGAGCGCCCGCCAGCAAGCCCGTACGTCGATGCCGTGCGCCGCCATGCAACGGCGCCTGCCGGATCAGCGCAACGCGCCCTTCGCGCGCAGTTCGTGGCCGATGCGCACGATCTCGCGCTCGCCCTCCACCAGCGCGGCTGCGCTCGTGTGCACCGAGTAGTTGCCCAGATGCAGATCGTGCGGATGCGGAACGGCCGTGCCGACCACGAAGCGCACATCGGTCACCGCTTCGAATTCGATCGGGGTGTCGGACGGGTCGAACACCACCAGTTCGCCCTGGCCGACCGGATCCGGTACGCGCAGGCTGCCGTCCATCACGGCGGTCCAGCCGACGCTGCAGCCCGGCTGCGGCCGGCAGGTCCAGCGCTCGCCGGCCTTGAGCTGCACGACGACGTAGTGGAGGCCCGGCGGCGCATCGATCGGGCTGACCGCGTCGCCGCTGCGGCCGAGCAGCACGCGCGCCGGGCCGTCCGACGGGATGTCGGCGATCGACAGATGCTGGCTGAAGGCCGGCGCCAGCTCGCGCTCCGGCGGCAATGCAACCCACAGCTGGAACACCTTGACCGGCGGCACGACGGTACCGGTATGCCAGACCCCGCGCCCGGCGCTCATCCATTCGATGTCGCCCGCCACGGTCGTGCCTTCGTGGCCGGTGGATTCGGCATAGCTGCCTCGACCGTCGATCACGAGCGTGAGCGTGGCGATCCCCGAATGCGGATGCCAGCCGAAGCCCGACCCGATCGACGCTTGCGTATCGACCAGATCGAGAAAGACGAACGGCTTGATCATCTCGCCGACGTCGGACGGGCTCACCATCCGGACGATCGGCCCGTGCGCGCGGCCGCGCGTGCGGAAGATGACGTGACGGCTGGCGACGGCGACATCGACGTCGGCAGGCTGCGTGGCAGGTGACATGGTGGTTCTCCGCTGGTCAGTCTCGTGTGCGTGGCATCAGGCCGCGAGCGCAGCCGCCGCTTCCTTCGCCGATGCGATGGCGCCGCTGCGCAGATCCTGCCCCATCGCCACGCCTTCCGCGCGGATGAACGTGATGTCCGTGATGCCCAGGAAGCCGAACGCTGCTTTCAGATAGGTTTCCTGATGATCGAACGCCGCGGCAGGCGAACCTTCGCTGTACACGCCGCCGCGCGACGACGCAACGACCAGCTTCTTGCCGCCGCACAACCCGACCGGCCCGTTCTCGCCGTAACGGAACGTCGTGCCGGCCACCGAGATACGGTCGATCCACGCCTTCAGTTGCGATGCGATGCCGAAGTTGTACATCGGCGCGCCGATCACCACGATGTCCGCCGCGAGAAATTCGTCGAGCGCGCGCTGGCCGATCTCGACGTCCGCTTTCAGCGCGTCGGAAATCGGGGCGCCCTGCGCGGCAGCCAGATGGTCCGCCGTCAGATGGCCGATCGGCGTGGCGGCGAGATCGAGGCGCGTGACCGTGAGGCCCGGATCGCGGGCGCGGAACGTCGCGACGACTTCCGCCGACAGTTCGCGGCTGACTGAGCCCTGACCGAGGATGCTGGAATCGATATGGAGCAGTTTCATGCGTGTGTTCTCCGAACGGAATTACTGTTTGAGCGCTTCGGCCGTGATCAGCAGCTTCGTCTTCATCTTGAAGCCGTACTGCTTGCCGTAGTCGAGGCCGAAATCGCTGCGGTCGAATTCGCCGACGGCGTCCACGCCGCACACTTCACGCTTGAGCATCGGGTGCGGCATGCACTTGAACGAATCGATCTTCAGCGTCACCGGCTTCGTGACGCCATGCAGCGTCAGGTTGCCGACCACCGACACCGGCTTGTCGCCGTCGAACTTGATCGCGCCCTTGTAGTTCGCCTGCGGGAACTTGGCGGCATCGAAGAATTCGGCCGTCTGCAGATGCTCGTCGAGCTTCGTGCTGCCGGTGTGGATCGACGCGATGTCGGTCGTCACGTCGACCGTGCCCGTCTTCGCCGCGCGGTCGAGCGTCACGGTGCCGCTCGACTTGTCGAACTTGCCGCGCCAGACCGACAGGCCGCCCATGTGGTCAGCCTCGAAGCTCGGGTACGTGTGGCTCGGGTCGAACTGGTACGTGACGCTTTCGGCGAAGGCCGGGAACGACAGCGACGCTGCCAGTGCGCCTACGGCGATCATCAGATGCTTCTTCAACTCTTTCTCCCTGGAACGTAGTGGTTCGTCTGTAGTGTGAGAGCAGTATGGAGATTGAAGCTGCTTTACACTAGACGGATAAATAGGATTTGATTAATCCATTTTTGGAGGAATCCGATGCTCGATCTGAATGACCTCGCGCTGTTCGTCCAGGTCGTCCGCGCCGGCAGCTTCTCGGAAGCCGCGCGCCGCCTGCGCATGCCGGCCAATACGCTGAGCCGGCGCATCGACCAGCTCGAAGGGCAACTCGGCACGCGCCTGCTGCATCGCTCGACCCGCAAGCTCGCGCCGAGCACGGAGGGGCAGGCGCTGTTCGAGCGCTATGCACCGGCGCTCGACCGGATCTTCGAGATCGAGCGGCTGCATGCGGACGGGCAGGAACCGTCCGGCACCGTGCGCGTGACGGCGATGGCCGGCCTGTTCGAAATTTTCCGGCTGGAATGGCTGGCCGAGTTCTATGTGCGCTATCCGCAGATCAGCATCGACTTCCTGCTCGACGACACGCCGTCCGACCTGATCGGCGAGCGCATCGACCTCGCGTTGCGCATGGGGATCGAGACCGGCAGCAGCTTTCGCGTGCGCCGGATCGCACCGGGCACGATGATCCTCGCCGCGAGCCCCGCCTATCTGGAACGGTGCGGCACGCCGCGCACGCCGCGCGAACTCGCCGACCACGACTGCCTGACGGTGTCCGGCCGCCAGGGCCGCAGCATGTGGCGCCTGCAGGGGCCGCGCGGCACCCAGGAAATCTCGATCGACAGCCGCTTCTCGGTCAACGACATGCGCGTGGTGGTGCAGGCCTGCATCGCCGGGCTCGGGGTCGCGCTGCTGCCGCAGTTGCTCGCCGAACCGGGCATCGAGCAAGGGAAGCTGGTGCGCGTGCTGCCTTCTTATCGACGGTCGAGCAGCGACCTCGGGCTGCAGCTCGTCTACACGGGCCGCCCGCCGTTGGCGCCCGCTGTCACGGTGTTTGCCGATTTCCTGCTGGAGAAACTGGGCGAGGCGCTGCCCGGGCAGATGAAGAATTCTGCTGGTCGATAGCGTTTCGTTGTTGCGGCAAGCGAGATTCGGCGATCGGACACGACGGTGCGTCGCGTCGGGTATCGACCGGCGTAATGCACGGGCGCGAAGCCAGCCCCATCGCAGAAGACAACCATGCCTGCAGCAGGAAGAACCTCGCACTCTTCCGTCTTTGACGTACACAAGCAGAATCCCGCTCGACACGGCGTTTCGCGCCCCGTGCGCCGGCCCGCTTCAACAGCATCCGCCCTGCTCGCCCCCGTGTCGTTTACCACCGGTTTCCGGGCGCATGACCGATAGTCGCCTGCGCGCGTTTCTCTAAACTGGCTCTCACAACACACCTGCCCGGTGTCGCCCGCAGCGCGCGTTACTTCACCGACATCGAGGCGCCCCGAGACACCCGCCTTCGCTGTCCCTCGGCCCGCACGACTCCACTGCACACCCGCCCGGCCGGCTGCCAAGGCAATTCCAGGAGAGTTCTTTGAGCCCGTCGCAAGCGCACCCCGCGAAATCCCGGTCTTCTCGCAAGTCCATCAAGCTGGATGACATCACGATCGTCGACCCCGCCGTCCTCAAGCGCGCGGTCGGCGCAATGGCGTTCGGCAACGCGATGGAATGGTTCGACTTCGGCGTGTACAGCTACATCGCCGTCACGCTCGGCAAGGTGTTCTTCCCGTCCAGCAGCCCGTCCGCGCAGCTGCTCGCGACCTTCGGCACGTTCGCGGCCGCGTTCCTCGTGCGCCCGCTCGGCGGCATGGTATTCGGCCCGCTCGGCGACCGCATCGGCCGCCAGCGCGTGCTCGCCGCCACGATGATCATGATGGCCGTCGGCACGTTCGCGATCGGCCTCATTCCCAGCTACGCGTCGATCGGCATCATGGCGCCCGTGCTGCTGCTCGTCGCCCGTCTCGTGCAGGGCTTCTCGACCGGCGGCGAATACGGCGGCGCGGCCACCTTCATCGCCGAATTCGCGACCGACAGGCGCCGCGGCTTCATGGGCAGCTTCCTCGAATTCGGCACGCTGATCGGCTATACGCTCGGCGCGGCGACGGTCGCACTGCTGACCGCGTCGCTGTCGCAGGAAGCGCTGCTGTCGTGGGGCTGGCGCGTGCCGTTCTTCATCGCCGGCCCGCTCGGCCTCGTGGGCCTCTATATCCGGCTGAAACTCGAGGAAACGCCCGCCTTCAAGAAGGAGGCCGAAGCACGCGAAGCAGACGAGCGTGCGCGGCCGAAGCAACGCTTCGCGTCGCTGCTCGTCGAACAGTGGAAGCCGCTGCTGCAATGCGTCGGCCTCGTGCTGATCTTCAACGTGACCGATTACATGGCGCTGTCGTACCTGCCGAGTTACCTGTCGGCAACGCTGCACTTCCGCGAATCGCACGGCCTGTTCCTGGTGCTGCTCGTCATGGTGCTGATGATGCCGATGACGCTCTACGCCGGGCACCTGTCGGACAAGATCGGCCGCAAGCCGGTGATGATGGCCGGCTGCGTGGGCCTGCTCCTGCTCGCGGTGCCGGCGCTGATGCTGATCCGCACCGGCGGCATGCTGCCCGTGTTCGGCGGGATGCTGATCTACGGTGTGCTGCTGTCGACGTTCACCGGCGTGATGCCGTCGGCGCTGCCGGCGCTGTTCCCCACGCGCATCCGCTATGGCGCGCTCGCGATCGGCTTCAACGTGTCGGTGTCGCTGTTCGGCGGCACGACGCCGCTCGTCACCGCGTGGCTGGTCGATCGCACCGGCGACCTGATGATGCCCGCGTACTACCTGATGGGCGCATCGTTCATCGGCATCGTGTCGGTGCTCGCGCTGCGCGAGACGGCACGCCAGCCGCTGCCCGGCTCCGCGCCGTGCGTGGCGAGCCGCGCGGAAGCGCTGAGCCTCGTTCGCGGCGGGGCCGACGAAGCGCGCAAGCGGGACCGGAAGCTCACGCCGGTCAGCGAACGCGCGTGATGCGGGCTCGTGTGCTGCGACGCCGCGCGACATGCGCCGGCGCTGCGCGCACCGGCGTCAGCCTGCCGACAGGTGTTGTGCGTCGAACCAGTCGAGCAGCGTGCGCGTGACGAACGCGGGATTTTCCAGATTCGAGATGTGGCCGGCGTCCGGCACCAGCGCATGCGGGCACCCGATCACGCTCGCCATCTTCACGGTTTCCGACGGCGGACGCGCCATGTCGCCCGCGCCGCACATCAGCAGCGTGCGTTCGGCGTCCAGTTCGGCGAGTGCCGACAGCGTGTCGGGCCGACCGAAGATCAGCCGGCCGAGCGGGACGATCGATTGCCGCAGCCGGTCGGCCGGCAGGTTCGCCAGCGCATCGCGAAACGCGGACGGCACCGGGTCCGCCAGATTGACATCCGGCCGGAAGAACAGCGGCACGATCGCATCGAGCAGCGGCGGCGCGATACGGCCCGCGGCTGCGATGGCATCGAGCATCCCGAAGTAGCGCAGGCGCGTCGCCTCGGGCTCGGCCTCGAGCGACGCATCCATCAGCACGAGCGCGCGCACGCGCTGCGGTTCACGCAACGCGAGCCGCGCGCCCCACATCCCGCCGACGCTGAGCCCGACGAGTGCGCACTGTTCGATCTCCAGCGCATCGAGCAGCGCACTCGTCTGCGCGGCGAGATCGTCGAGCGTCTGCGTGCCGTCGGGCAGTGCCCCCGATGCGCCATGCCCCCACAGCTCCGGCACGATGACACGGTACTGACGCGACAGCGCTTCGATCTGCGGCGCCCACATCGCCGCATCCCACAGATAGCTGTGCCCGAGCAGCACGGGGAACCCCGTGCCGTGATCCTGATAATGCAGGGTACTGCCATGAATGTTCACTGCGGGCATGTCGTCTCCGGTGTGGGCGCGAGCGGCAGCGGCCCGGAACCGGGCGCCGCGGTCAGCGGCGTGCTGCAACGCACGCGAAGCGGCGCATCATCGCACAGGTTGCAGGTGCGACGCATGACGCATCGCCCATCGATCCGTATCGAGCCTGCCGCACGACACCCTTGCCACGCCCGTGCCGTACTATCCGACGCGATACATCGGCAGCACGTTGCTGCCGGCAGCTTCCTGATCCGACGCGAGCGGATCGCGCGCCTGTTCGAGCAGCCAGTTGGTCAGCACCGCGATATCGAACTCGTTGCATGCATCCGGGTTCTGCACCAGCGCGTAGCTGCCCGATGCAACCGTGCAGTGCGGGAACAGCTCGACGAGCCGGCCCTGCTTCAGCAGCCCGTCGACCAGCGGCCGCCGCCCGATCGCGATGCCATGCCCGTCGACCGCCGCCTGCACCAGCTGGTCGTACTGGCTGAAATGCAGCGCGCCGGCGGGCCGCAGGCGCGGCACGCCCAGCTCCTTCAGCAGATGGCTCCACCCGTGCCACGGCCACTCGCCGCGCGGATCGTCGAGATGCAGCAGCACATGCTTGTCGAGGTCCTCCGGCTTCATCGACGCGGCGTCGCCCGCCGCCGGCATCAGGCTCGGGCTGCAGACCGCCACGACACGCTCGCGAAACAGCACGTCCGTCTCGTCCATCGACGTATACGGCCCGGCATATCGCACGGCCAGGTGCAAACGTTTGCGTTTAAGATCTTCAATTTCGCTCGTTGCCGATACGCGTACGTCGATGTCGGGATAGCTTGCGCGGAACGAACCGAGCCGCGGGATCAGCCACAGTGCCGCGAACGACACCGTCGTCGACAACGAGATCGAGCGCTGGCCGACACTCGACGACAGCTTGCCGATCACCGATTCCAGGTCGGACAACGCGAACGAGATCGCGTCGTACAGCTCCCGCCCCTTGTCGGTCAGTGTCAGGGAACGAATGTGCCGGTGAAAGAGCTCGATCCGGAGCTGCTCCTCGAGCGCCTTGACCTGGCGACTCACGGCGGATTGCGTGACGCTCAGTTCCTGCCCGGCACGCGTAAAGCTCAAATGACGCGCCGCGCATTCGAAGCCTCTCAGGAAATCCAGCGAAGGCATACTTCTCAATCGCTTTGCCAATCTCACATTAGCCATACTGCCGCCTCAAAGTTGCACCCACCGACAGGCAAGTCGCCGTTCGTCTCCCTGAATCGTTTCTCCTTTTTGGATTCTGGAGCGATTTTATATTGAAGCATGGATGCGGATCATTCTTATTTTCAATCGTGACACGCGTATTTACCTATCACTTTTTATCGGCCTTGAATTCTTACATTACCATTATGAAGTAGTGATTTTGTAAATATATATTCACTCGAAATGACGCGGAAGCCGATCGATAAAATCGCATAAAAACAGGATATTACGGGGATTAATCGGTGTTCTCGCAGCCATTCGGACGCCGCAACAGAGCCATGCCGGAATGCCTACAATATAATTTCAATTTACAAACAATTCAGCTCATTTACCGGATTACGAAAAGAAAAAGCGCTTCAACATACATGCGGAATACTATTTAAATCCGCAATTTCATGTTTATGAAAATATACTAAACGCATGAAATTGAATTGATTCCCGCAACGTCCGGCAATTGATGAACCAATTATGTCGGGAATTGAATATTCCGCCGGATCGAAACGGAAATCCGTGCGCATTGCACCGGCACGCGCTCCGGAATCGGTTCCTCCCTTGCCGGACGGAACGCGCGCATCCGCTTATATGCTGTCCACCACGCCGTCCGCCACGCTATTCGTTCGCGCGATCACTTCGCGGCGATAGCGGTTCAGCTCCTGCGCAGTGGAGAACGTGCGCTCGAACAGGATCGACAGGTTGTGCAGGATCCGCTCGACGACCTTCTTTTCCCACTCGCCGTCGAACCGGATCTGCTCGTCGAGCCAGCGCTCGAGCCATTCCGGATCGGGCAGGCGCGACTGCACGGTGTCGCGCGGGAACAGCGCCTGGTTCACGTGCAGGTTGGTCGGGTGCAGCGGCTTCTCGGTGCGGCGCGCCGACGCCATCAGCACGCCGATCTTCGCGAACGCGGCACGTGCGACGTCGCCGCAGTCGTTCAGCGCCTTCTTCATGTAGCGCAGGTACGCGCCGCCATGGCGCGCTTCGTCGCGCGAGATCGTTTCGTAGATTTGCTTGATGACCGGCTCGGTGTGCCAGTCGGCCGCGCAGCGGTACCAGTGGTTCAGGCGGATCTCGCCGCAGAAGTGCAGCATCAGTGTCTCGAGCGGCGGCGCCGGGTCGAATTCGAAGCGCACCGCGTGCAGTTCCGCTTCGGTCGGCACCCTCTCCGGCCTGAAGCGGCGCAGGTACTCCATCAGCACGAGCGAATGCTTCTGCTCCTCGAAGAACCACACGCTCATGAACGCGGAAAAGTCGCTGTCGTGCCGGTTGTCGCGCAGGAACATTTCCGTCGCGGGCAGCGCCGACCATTCGGTGATCGCGTTCATCCTGATCGTCTCGGCCTGCTCGTCGGTGAGCAGCGATGCGTCGTACCGGTTCCATGGGATGTCCGTCTCCATGTCCCAGCGCACCGCTTCGAGCGACCTGAAAAGTTCCGGATAGAGCATCGTCGTCACCGTCGTTGAAAAGCGTTCGGGCGCGGCACCGGCCGGCACCGTCGCGGTCATGCCGATTGCGTGGACGCCGGCGCGGCCGCTTCGGCGTCGGTTGCACGGTCGTCCGTGTCGTCGTCCACCGTGCGCGGCGACAGCCTGCCGCGCAGCAGCGCGTAATAGAACTGCCGGTACGTGCGGTGGTAATAGCGGATGCGCGGCCCGATCGCGCCATGCAGATCGTGCAGCCGCTCGATCGGCAGGTTCGGCATCATGTGGTGCTCGACGTGATAGTTGTTGCCGTTCGTGAACCACGTCATGAACGCATTGCTCTCGATCGTCCGCGTATTGCGGAACGGGTCGGTGCTCGTCAGGTCGCAACGGTAATGCTCGGGCATCTCGACCAGCGCATGCACAGGCGCGGCCACGAACACGAGCGGCACGACCCACACCCACACGACGAACCACGTGTGCAGCGCGAACGACACGCCGGCCAGCAGCGCGATCGCCGCGACCATCAGCAAGTGATCGCGGCGGATCGCGCGCGAAACCAGCGGGTTGTCGCCGAAGCTCGCGCCCGGCACGACGAGCTTCGCGACGTTCTTCGCGAACTGGATATAGTGCGCGGCCATCGACAGCCGCCAGGCCCACAGGCCGAGATTCACGACGGGGCTCGCGCCGTACTGGTCGCCGTAGTCGAAGAACTCCTTGTTCTCGGGCGTGCCAAGTAGCCGGTGATGGCGCAGGTGGCTGTCCTGGTACGCATGGAACGACACGAGCATCGGCATGCCGAGCAGCACGCCGAACACCATGTTGAGCCGCTTGCTCCTGAATCCCTGGTAATGCAGCGCCTGGTGCTGCAGCTCGACGCCGTGCGCGAACATCGCGCCGATCAGCAGGACGCCGACGATCTTCAGGACCACATACGTCGACAGCGCGAACAGCATGCCGTGCGCGATGAGCGCGACGTAGACCGCCAGTTTCAGCGAGAAAACGACGCCGCTCGGGCGGCTCTTCATGTCTGCAACCGGCTTCGGACGGGCGACAAGCGATGAGGTGACGGACAAAACGCTCTCCTTGGCCGGACCCTGCCCGGCGCCATGACACGGCGACGCTGGCGCGCTGCCGGGTTGCAATTCTTCTGTGAGTCGATGCTTCGGACAAACGAATTTTCCGAACGCATTGCATGACGCCCGCGCATGAGCGCACCACATCGTGAACTAGACGACCGGTCGAATGCGTACCGACCATTCACCTCGCACGTGCTCACGCGCATCGCAGCGTCGAGTGGATGCGTGCTGCTCATGCATAGCCTGCAAATATTCCGTTTGTCGCGTCATGTCGATCCGGCAAGAATCCCCCTCACTCGACGAACGGCGCCGCCGGCACCGTGGCGCGAGCGGCCGTGTTCCTCAAGGGGAGAATCCTCGTGACGAAGTGCGCATCCACCATTCATCGCCTGATCGAATCGCTCGAAGACGTCGCGGGCGCCATGCATCGCATGACGTTCGTCGACGACGCCGGCAACGAGGCGAGCATCACGTACCGGCGCTTCGCGGAAGAAGTGTTTCACCAGGCCGGCGCGCTGCGCGAACTCGACGTGCGCGAGAACGACATGGTGATGCTGGCCTTGCCGGCGTCGGTCGAACATGCGGTCGCGATGATGGCCTGCGTGATGACGGGCGCGCTGCCCTGCACCGTGCCCGTTCCCGCGCGCCGCACCACCGCCGGGCGGCAGGTGATCGACGTCGCATGCGAGCTGTACCGGCCGCGCCTCGTCATCGCCGCGGATGCGCAGTCCGCCGCTTGGCGCGACGACGCGTTTCCCGCGTCATCCACACGCATCGTCGATCTCGACACGCTGTCGATCGTCGCGGATGCCGGCGCGCGCGCGCTGATCAGCGCAAAGAACGGCCGCGATCCACACCATGTCCAGCTCACGTCGGGCTCGACGTCGCATCCGAAGGCCGCTGTGCTCAGCCACGAGAACGTGATCGCGAACGTGCTCGGCATCGGCGGGTCCGTGCGTTTCGACCTCGCGGCGGGCGACGGCACCGCGTCGTGGCTGCCGCTCTATCACGACATGGGGCTGCTCACGCTGCTGTCGAACCTGCATTACCGCGCGCCGCTGATGATGATGCAGCCGAACAGCTTCATCCGGAATCCGCTCGGCTGGTTGAAGCGCATCGCGTCGGCACGCGCGACGACGACATCGGTGCCGACCTTCGCATTGCGCTACTGCGTGCGCCGTTTCAATGCCGCCGCGATGGAAGGCGTCGATCTTTCCGCGTGTCGCAACATCTTCATCGGCGGCGAACGCGTGGACGACGCAACGCTGCGCGACTTCGCCGCGACGTTTGCGCCGTACGGCCTCGCGGCATCGGCGCTGCAGCCGTGCTACGGGATGGCCGAATCGACGCTTGCCGTTTCGATGCATCGTGCGTGGCACGAAGGCACGGTGGACGGCGCGCCGTACGTGATCGCCGACACGCTCGACCGGCGTGCGCTGATCGAGCGCCGCGACGCGCAACCGGCCGCCGCGAACGACGGCGCCGAAACGGAAACCGAAACCGTGCTCGCGATGGGCACGCCGATCGAGGGCATGGCGTTCCGGATCCTCGACGAAGGCGACCACGCGCTCGCGAACCGCGCGGTCGGCGAAGTCGCGATCCGCGGCACGTCGGTGATGCTCGGCTACCTGAATCCCGACGACGGTTCGATCGCCGCGCCGCTGACGGCCGACGGCTGGTTCCGCACCGGCGACATCGGCTACATCGCGGACGGTCAGCTCCATATCCTCGGGCGCAAGAAGGAAGTCATCATCATTCGCGGCAGCAACTACTTCCCGCACGAAATCGAGGAGGCGCTGGCGTCCCATCGCACGCTGCGCAAGAGCACGTGCATCGCGTTCGGGCTGCCCGATCCCGAGACCGGCACCGAGCGGCTGGTCGTCGCGATCGAGGCGCGGCCCGTCGACGCGACACCGCAGACCCGCGCCGAGTGCCAGCAGCTGCTCGCATCGCGGATCGGCTTCGCCGCGCAGGATCTGTGCTTCGTCGAACCCGGCTCGCTGCCGCGCACGACCAGCGGCAAGCTGCAGCGCCTGAAGTGCCGCGACCTCTATGCGAACGGCACGCTGTCCGTGATCCACGCGACGGCCGCCGAAGCCGGCCAGGGAGCGTACGCATGACGACCGCCACGCTCACGCCGGTGCTCGAACTGCGCGACGTCACGCGTGTGTACGAGGGTGCGGGCCGCGTCGTCGCGGTGCGCGGCGCGACGATCTCGATCGGCCAGCGCGACGTCGTCGCGCTCGTCGGCCCGTCGGGCAGCGGCAAGAGCACGCTGCTCAACCTGGCCGGTTTCCTCGACGTGCCGAGCACCGGCGAACGTTGGCTCGAAGGCCGCCGGATCGACGATGCGCCGGACACGCTCGAACGGATCCGCCGCGAGCGCATCGGTTTCGTGTTCCAGCAGTTCAACCTGATACCGGTGATGTCGGCGCTCGAGAACGTCGAGCTCGGCTGCTTCGCGTGGGGCACGCCGCGCACGCGCCGCGAGCGGGCCCGCGCGATGCTCGACGCGGTGGGGCTCGCCGCGCGCGAACGGCACCGCCCCGGCGAGTTGTCCGGTGGCGAGCAGCAGCGGGTCGCGCTGGCCCGCGCGCTCGCCAAGGAGCCGGCGATCGTGATCGCGGACGAGCCGACCGCCAGCCTCGACAGTACCAACGCACGGGCGGTGGCCGAGCTGATCCTCGATACCAACCGCACGCTGGGCACCGCCTTTCTGATTGCGTCGCACGACGATCGTCTGTGCGCGCACCTGCCGCGCCGCATCGAGATGCGCGACGGCGTACCGGGAGAGAATCGTGAACTGGTCGACGTTTGCGTGGCGTAACCTCTGGCGCAACAAGCGCCGCACCGTGCTGACGATGGCGATGATCGGCGTCGCCGCGTTCGCGTCGAGCCTCGCGCTCGGCTACGTGATCGCGACCTTCGACGCGGTGCGCGAAGGGTCGATCGACAGCGGCGTCGGCCACGTGCAGGTGCTGCACCACGGCTATCTCGACCTGATCGGCGAGCGGCCACTGCAGTACGGGCTGACCGCCGACGAACAGGCCACCGCAACGCACGCGATCGCGGCACTGCCCGGCGTCGCGACCACCGCGCGCGGTATCGACTTCGACGGGCTGATCTCGAACGGCGATCTCAGCTACGGCTTCGTCGGCGAAGGCATCGAGCCGAACCGCGAGCCGCCCGGTTTCTTCGACTATCACACGGTGCTGTCGGGCCGCTACCTGTCGCCGACGAACGCCGGCACCGAAGTCGTCGTCGGCGCCGAACTCGCGCGCAAGCTCGGCGTGCACGTCGGCTCGGTCGTGCAGCTGATGGCGTCGACCGCGCACGGCGGCATCAATGCGACCGATGCGCAGATCGTCGGCGTGATGAGCACCGGCAACAAGGATGTCGACGAGCGGATCGTCAACGTAACGTTCACCGCCGCTCAGGCGCTGCTGCGCACCGATCGCGCGTCGCGCATCGCGGTGTTCCTGGCGGATACGGCACATACGCCGGCCGCCGCCACGACGCTGCGCGCCGCGCTGCCGACGCTCGACGTGAAGACCTGGGACCAGCTCGTGTCGCTCTATCACCAGGTCGTCGCGCTGTACAAGAACCAGTTCTCGGTATTCGGCGCGATTCTCTGCCTGACGATCCTGCTGTCGATGAGCAACTGGATCCTGATGAGCATCGTCGAGCGCCGCCGCGAGATCTCGACACTGCGCGCGCTCGGCGTGCCGGCCGCGACGGTGCGCGGCGTGCTGATCCAGGAGACCGCCTTTCTCGGCCTGCTTGGAGCAGCCGCCGGAATCGCGGTGGCACTGCTGACGATGGTCGCGCTCAATCACGCGCAGATCCACCTGCCCGCGCCGCCGGGCCGCGTGAAGCCGATCCTGCTCGAATTCACGGTCTCGCCGGCCGCCGTGGCCGCCGTCGAAGGCGCGTTCGTCGTGCTCGGGGTCGCCGCCGCGCTGCTCGCGACGCTCGGGCTCGCCAAACGCAACATCCTCGAAGGACTCGCCCCATGATTCGCATCCGCCATCTGGCCGCCGCGCTCGTCGCGTGCGCGCCGCTCGTTCATGCCGCCGACGCCCCGACGGCCCAGACCATGCTCGCCCGTGCCGACGCGTACCGCAGCACGGCCGCCGATACGCAGACGAACATCCAGATCACGAACGAAGTCGGCGGACAGTCCGGCGACGCGACGCGCTACCTCGTCTATACGCGCGGCAACGGCGACACGCTCGCGCTGACGCGCAGCGGCGAGAACGACGGCCAGAAGTATCTCGCGACGACGCGCGGCCACTGGTTCTATGTGCCGAACACGCGCAGCGCGGTCCGCATCAACGGGATGCAGCGGCTGCAGGGCGAGGTCGTGATCAGCGACATCACGCGCACGCACTGGGCGGACAGCTATCGCGCATCCGCCGCCGCGGGCGCAACGACGATCGCCGGCAAGCCGGCCACCGAGCTCGACCTGACCGCGACCGATCCCGACAACGTCTACCCGACGATCAAGCTGTGGGTCACGCCCGACACCGACGTGCCGGTGCGCGCGCAGTTCTTCCTCGCGAGCGGCCTGCTGTTCCGCAGCGCCGACTTCTCCGCGCCGGTCGATGCGAACGGGCGCAAGGTGATCCGCAAGATCACGTATCGCAACGAGATCGAGAAGCAGCGCGCGAGCGTCGTCGACATCCTCGACGGCCAGCCGCGCAAGATTCCGTCGGGCTGGTTCAATCCCGACACGCTTGCCGATGGCCAGTGACCACGACGCCCATGTCGACGCCCATCGTGACCGCCTCCGTCCATCATCCGGCCGAATCTGGCCCGCCGTCGCGCTCGCCGTCCCGCTTGCGCTCGGCTGCACGCTCGCGCACGGAGAATCGCTGATGGAACAGTTGAGCACGCTGAACGGCATCGCCTACGCACGCTCCGTCGACAGCATGGACGGGCACGCGCTGCTAGGGAACCTGATCGGCGACCAGCCGCGCGACCAGCAGGAAGCAGGCGTGCTCGCGCGCATCGACGGCGAGAACCTGTTCATGAGCGCGCGCGCCGTGGCCAGCAACCACTCGCTCGGCGCGCAGGCCACCCGCTTCAACGAGGCCGGCGTGCGCTACGCGTTCGACAACGGCATCACGCTCACGGCCGGCAAGCGGATCGATCCGCTCGACACGTCGCAGGCGTTCTTTCCGCTCGGCTTCTTCCAGAAGCGGGCCGCGACGGCCGACATCTACGACCGCTACGGCGACGTCGAAGGCACGCCCCTCGTCGAAGCGAAATGGGCCGGCGAACAGACCACGCTGCAGTTCATCGCCGGCGAAAACCGCACGCTGCGCAACGACGTCGACAACCGCGACGTGCAGGGCGCGACGCAGCTCGTGCGCGGCGCGTACAACTGGTCGGGCGGCTCCGCCGCGTTGCTCGCCGGCCGTCATGCGGGCCGTGGCGGCGCCGGCGCGACGCTGTCGCTCGACGTCGCGCGCTCGAACACCGTCTATGCGAGCGCGTGGCTCGAACGCGGCACGACGCGGCCATTGCCGGCGTTCATCGCGAACGGCACGCCGCTCGATTCGCCGGCCGCATACGACGCGGTCGATCGCCGCAACGATCGCCAATACATGTGGCGCAGCGCGGTCGGCATGCAGAGCGCACTGCCCGGCAACCTGTCGCTGATCGTCGAGTGGTCGCACGACGAGGCGCGTTACGACGCGAACCAGTGGCGCCAGATGGTCGGCGCGGTCCGCGCGAACAACGCGCTGCTGCCCGTCGCGCCCGGCGCAGCGCTGGCCGGCCTCGGCGGCACGGCCGATTTCGTGAGCGTCGACGGCAACCTGCGCGACTACCTGTTCGCGCGGCTCGGCAAGAAGATCGGCCGCGTCGAGTACTCGCTGCGCGGCGTCTATTCGCCGCAGGACAAGGGCCTGCTCGCGATCGCGCAGGTCGTCGCCGACGTGAACAAGCGCGTGAGCGTCGATGTCGCGGTCACCCGCGCGTTCTCCGACAGCAACTCCGAGTACCGGATGGTCGGTCTCGGCACCCGTATCGACGCCGCCGTGCGCGTGCGCTTCTGACAGGAACCCCGCCCCATGTCCACGCTTTCCGTCCCCGCTTCGTCCGCCGACCCGCTCGCGACCCCACCGCTGCTGCGCGTGGCCGACCAGGCCGCGTATCCGGTGCTGCGCCACTTCGACACGATCGCGTCGCTCGGCACGCCGCCGCGCGCGGCCGCCCGGCTCGTCGAAGCGGCGGCCGTGCGGCTGCTCGACAGCGAGATGGTGATCGCGCTGCATGCCGCCACGCCGGACGTGCTGCCCGATTCGTCCGCGTCGACGCCGCTGCGGCACGACGAGGCGCCGCTCACCGAAGCGCTGCTCGAACAGATCAGCCGGGAGGGATTTCATCACCTGTTCAAGCCGTTCATGCGCGCGTTCATCCGCATCATGTTCGGGCTGTTCTTCTCGGACGAGCAGAACCGTCGCGCGTGCGACTGCATCGACAGCGGCCACAACTTCGCGTTCCTGATGAGCGACGGTGGCGGCCCGACGCTCGCCGCATGGCGCACGGTCATTCGCAGCGACGACAGCGGCCTCTCGCTCACCGTCGACAAGGTATGGGGCATCGAAGCACATCGCGACTGCATGGCGGTGGTCGCCGCGCGGTTGCCGGGCGTGATGTTTCCGGCCGCCTACCTCGTGTGGCCCGACGAATACCGGAAGCTGAAGCGCACGACCTGCGGCGCGCCGTTCCTCGCGGGCAACCTGCAGCTCGCGAACGTCGGCGGCCAGGTGCGCGTGAGCGCCGAGGATCGCCTGCGGATCGGCGGCCCGACCGTGTTCAACAAATACCTGACCGTCGTGCGCCCCTACTTCGTCCGCGCGCTGATGGCGCACGTCGGCTGGCTCGAACGCACCGGCCGCGTCGAACTCGACGCCGACGCGCGCGCCGTGCACCAGTTCATCTCGGACGCCGCACGCAGCCAGACCGACGACGCGCACTACAGCTTCGGCAAGGTGCAGCGCGTGCTCGCGATCAAGCTGCTGTCGAACGAGTTCCTGACGGCGCTCGTGCGCGACGGCAGGGTGGCGACCTTCGACGACCAGCGCGACCTGCTGGCGTTTTCGAAGATGGAAGGCAGTTCGTACCGTTGTTATCACGAGCTTCGCAAGAGCCTGCGCTGCGAAGCCGGCAGTTGACCCACGCGACAGGCCGATCGATCCCGATCAACCCACTTCATTATCAGGAGCTCCTCTCATGACGACCCAGAACGTTCCGGCCGACGCGCTCGACATCCTGTCCCGCGAAGTCGCGAAGATCCTCAACGTCGAGACCGTCGACACCGACGCCGGCATCGGCGAACTCGGTATCGATTCGCTGAACATCGTCGAGCTGATCGTGTTCTGCGAACAGCTCTACGGTTCGATCGACCCGGAAGCGCTGAACATCACGCAGTACACGACGCTGCAGCAGCTCGACGCGCAACTGCGCCGCCAGCAGCACGCCGCCTGATACGACGATGCTCGCGCCCCTTGCGACCGTGGCGGCCCCCGCCGCCCAGCCGGCCCCGGCGACCGCGCTGACCGTGCAGGCGCTCGCGTACCGGCGCGTCGCGCCGTCGCGCGACGGCGCGGCCGTGCCGCTCGACGACACGGCCCGCGCGATCGGCACGCTCGCGTGCGCCGAACGCGAGCGGCTGTGCGGCGCGGTTGGCGCGGACGACTACGTGGTCAGCTCGACGATCCTGTCGATGCTGCTGATGAACGATTCGCCGCAGCATCGCGTGTTCGCACAGGCACTCGCCGGCGCGAACGACTACACGCCCGACTGGATGACCTGCTCGTACGAATGCGCGGGCTGGGGCTACGTGCTGCGCCGCACGCTCGCGACCGCTGCAGAAACCGGGCCGCGCACGCTGCTGCTGCAGATCGTCGATATCGACGTGCACGGCTTTACGTACTGGCACGGCAACCCCGCGTGGGGGCAGTCGGGCTTCGGCGTGTGCACGCTGCTCGTCGACATCGGCCGCGAAGCGTCACCGTCGGCGCCGTCGGTGCTTGCGGACGCCGCGCCGCCGGCCAGCGCCGTCGCGCGGCTGGGTCGCGACATCCGCACCTTCTGCGCGGCCCGCCCCGGCTTGCAGGCGGCGCTGCCGTTCTTTCCCGCGACGTCGCGCCGCGCGTTGCTTGCGTCCGTCGGCAAGACCCCGCTGCTGCCGGACGGCCACGGGCTGTTCGGTCATGCGTTCGGCAGCGATCCGTGGCTGTCGGTGCTGCTCGCGCATCGCGACGGCGACACGCCGCGCCGCGCGGCCGTCTGCTCGCTCGCGCTGAACGGCTATTACGCGGTCGCCGACGTCGCGTTCGCGCCGGACGCGACGTTTTCTCTCGACGACGAGGCGTGACATGGTGCGACCCGTTCACTTCACCTACCGGATCGAGCGCGACGCGCGGCAGCCGGTCGCGGTTGCCGCAAGCGCGTACCGGATGCCGCTCGACACGCCGGCCGACTATGCGCGCGCCGCGCTCGCGGAAACGGCCGGCGACGTGTATGACGCCGGCGCCGTGCATACGGGCGATGCGCTCGGCGGCGATCGCCGTGTGCTGCTCGACCACGTCCAGTACTTCGCGTTTCTCTCGGACATCACCGCGCGGATCCGCGACGCCGTGCATCCGGACGCACGCGTGTTCATCGAAGTCTGCGCGCCGTACTTCGGCGCGCTGCCGGCCGAACTGCTCGCACCGCACGTGCTGCTCGGCGTGCACCTGTACGACGAAGCATTGCGCGATGCCGCGCGCGGCGCGCCGGTCGTATGGATCGGCGACCGGATCCTGCGCGATGCGGAATTCGCCGGCGACAACCGCGTGTGCTGCGCGATCTGGCCCGCGCGGCTCGCCGATGCCCTCGACGCGCAGCTGCGCGGCCCGTGGCCGTCGTATGCGATCCGCCTCGATCCGCACCCGGCCGCACCGCGCGGCACCGCCACGACGCTTACCGATCCCGCCCATCATTCCGGCGCCGCCGCGCGGCCGGGGAGACCTTGAAATGACTGACACGCTCACCGTAATGCAGGACACGGCCGACATTCGCTGGTCGATGCCCGTCGACGCCCTGATGTCGAACGACTACGAACTGCGCGAAGAGGCGCTGAACCGGCTGTACGAAAAGGCGAAGGCCGCGCAGTGGGACGTCGCGACCGATGTCGACTGGAGCCACGATCTCGACCCGGCGAACCCGCTCGGCATGCCCGACCCGACGCTGCTGATCTACGGCACGGAACTGTGGGGCAAGCTGTCCGACGCCGACAAGCGCGAGGTGCGCCATCACGCGCAGGGCTGGCTGCTGTCGCAGATCCTGCACGGCGAGCAGGCCGCGCTGATCTGCGCATCGAAGCTCGCATCGGCCGAGAACGGCCTGAGCGCGCGGCTGTGCGCGGCCGCGCAGATGATGGACGAAGCGCGCCACGTCGAGGCCTACGCGAAGCTCGTCAACGAGAAGCTCGACGTCAGCTACCCGATGAGCCGCTCGCTGAAGGGGCTGCTGCACGACACGATCACGAGCAGCGCACTCGACATGACGAACCTCGGGATGCAGGTGCTCGTCGAGGGCATCGCGCTGTCGATCTTCCAGAGCGTGGTCGCGTACAGCACCGATCCGTTCATCAAGGACCTGTTCGTGCGGATCCAGCGCGACGAAGCGCGTCACTTCGCGGTGGGCCGGATCACGCTGTGCCGCGTGTATGCGGAGATGAGCGCGGTCGAGCTGCGCGAGCGCGAGGAGTTCGTCTGCGAAGGCGCGGCCGTGCTGTACGAGCACCTGTGCGCGGACGACATCTGGGAACCGATGGGGTTGTCGAAGCGCGAATGCAGCGCGATGGTGCGCGAGTCGCCGGTCTCCAGCTCGATCCGCCGCTCGATCTTCCGGCGCCTGGTGCCGACGATCCGCGAAATGGGCCTGCTCACGCCGACAGTGCAGGCCACCTTCGAAAAACTCGACGTCCTCGACTACGCGGCGATGCCGCTCAACTGAACCATGACGACGAACGCCTCCCAAGCATCCCGCGACACCGGCTTCTGGATCGGCATCGACGCGGTGGCCTACGAGCTGCCGGGCCTGCCCGTCGATATCGAGGCCTGGGCCGCCGAGCGCGACTACCCGGCGCAGCGCGCCGCGGCGATCGCGCACTCGGGCAGCCGCTATTTCCACATGGCGCTCGACACGAGCGAGACCGATCTCGCGATCGCAGCGGCCGGCCGCCTGCTCGACACCGCGCGCGTGCATCCATCCGACATCGGCGCGATCGTGCACGTGCACACGCAGCAGTTCAGCGTGCCGCCCGCGCCGCGTAGCCTGCCGCACGAGCTGGCCGCGCAGCTCGGCATCGAGCCGCTGTGGCTCGGCTCGGTCGCGCAGCTGAACTGCGTGTCGGTCGCGGCCGGCATCGAGACGGTGCGCGCGCTGATGCGCCGCTATCCGCAGCTCGACGCGGCGCTCGTCGTATCGTCCGACCGCGTGTACGGCGAGGATTACCGGATGCGGCAGATGACGGGCGTGCAGTGCGACGGCGCTGCCGCGATGCTGATCGCGCGCAACAGCACGAAGAACCGGCTCGGCGGCATCGCGATCGAGACGCATGCGAAATGGCACCGCGGCTCGGACACCGTCGCCGCGAACGAGGCCGACCTGATCATGATGGAGTGGCCGTACACGCGCAAGGCGATCGACGCGGCGGTCGCGCTCGAGCCGCACGCGCTCGACGCGTACGAACTCGTGCTGCCGCACAACGCCGACCTGCCCGGCTGGAACGCGCTGTGCCGCGCGATGCGCGTGCCGGCCGAGCGGCTCTATGCGGAAAACATCCATGCGCGCGGCCACGCGTGCTGTTCGGATTTCCCGATCAACCTGGCCGACGTCGGGCTCGACGCGGTCGCGCGCGGGCAGCGCGTGCTCGGCGTGATGCAGTCGAACTGCGGCGCGTACGCAGCCGCCACGCTCCATCCGGTGGGCCGCCATGACGCCTGAGCGCCCGCTTCCGCCCGCCGGTGACCACGCGTGGATCGCCGACCTGCGCACGCCGTGCTACGTGTACGAGCCGGAAGTCGCGATCGCGCGCTACCGGTCGCTGAAGGCGCGGCTCGGCACGCGGCTGATCGTGTCGCTGAAGGCGAACCCGAACCAGGACATGCTCGCGCGCTGCGCGCATGCATACGAGGACGGCGTCGAACTCGCGAGCCGCGGTGAGCTCGACGCGGTGATCGGCCGGATCAAGACGGCGCGCTACCTGAACAACCCGTCGATGGACGAGATGTTCATGCGCGCCGGGCTCGCGTCACGCTGCCATTTCGTGCTCGACAACCCGGACGCGGTCGCGCGCTTCGTGCCGCTGGCGCGCGAGGCGGCGGCCGGCGGCAGCACGCCGGGCCCGGTCCTGCTGCGCGTGAATGCCGGCGCGCTGGCCGGCGACGATGCGCGCGCGCTGTGGCACGACCACTTCGGGATGACGCCGAACGAGGCGCACGACGCGGTGCGCACGCTCGCCGCCGCCGGCCTGCCGGTAGCCGGGCTGCACGTGTTCTCCGGCCCGCATTCGTTCATCCGCCAGGACGCGACGCAACCCGACACGCTCGTGCTGCCCGAACGGCTCGCGGCGCTCGCCCGCGATCTCGCACCCGCCAACGGCGCCCCGCTCGCGTCGCTGAGCCTCGGCGGCGGCTTCGCCGACGATCACCCGGGCGACGCCGCGTTCGAGCGCTATGCCGCCGCGCTCGCCCCGCTGGCCGGCCAGTACTCGCTCGCACACGAATCCGGCCGGGCGATCTTCGCCGATGCGGGCGTGTTCGCGACGCGCGTCGTCGCGGTGAAGACGTGGCAGGACCGCACGATCGCCGTCTGCGACGGCGGGCTGTCGCATGCGTTCCTGCTCGCGCAGACCGAATCGGTGATGCGCCGCCTCGCCGCGCCGTCGCTCGTGCGCCGCACGCCCGCGCAGCCGGCGCGTGGCGTGCCGACGATCTATGTCGGCAGCACCTGCAGCCGCGCGGACGTGATCGGCCGCGACGATACGGGCGCCCCGCCGCAGGTCGGCGACATCGCGGTGTTCGCGCGCTGCGGCGCGTATCACCGCACGTACTCGATGGCGCATTTCCTGTCCCACGAAGCCGCGCACGTGTACGTGCGGCCTGCCTAGACCAACCTGAGAGAGGAGCCGATCATGAACGCCCTGATCAGCGTCGCCGACCTGCTCGAACATGGCGCCGCGCGCTGGCCGCAACATCCCGCGTATGCCGACGGCGGCGGCACGATAACCTACGAACAGCTCGCACGCGCGGTCCGCCGTGCCGCCGCCGCGCTCGCGTCGCGCGGCGTGCAGCCCGGCGAGCGCGTCGCGATCTACGCGCCGAAACGCATCGAAACCGTAGTCGCGATGCTCGCGGCCAACGCGCTCGGCGCGATCTTCGTGCCGGTCAATCCGCAGTTGAAGGAAGCGCAGATCGAACACATCGTCGCCGACAGCGGCGCGGCGCTGTTCATGACCGGCGTGCAGCGATTGAAGCGCCTGCCTGCGCTCGCCGCGCTCGTCGGCGCCCGCGCGATGCTAATCGAGGAACTGGCCGATGCGATCAACGCGGCCGGCACCGACACACCGGAACCGGCCCTCTCCGGCCGGCCGGTGGACGACGATCCCGCCGCCCTGCTCTACACGTCCGGGTCGACCGGCAAGCCGAAAGGCGTGGTCGTGTCGCACCGCAACCTGGTGTCGGGCGCGTACAGCGTCGCCGCGTACCAAGGGCTGGCCGACGACGACGTCGTGCTCGGCGTGCTGCCGCTCAGCTTCGACGCGGG
The DNA here is from genome assembly GCF_902499335.1 of Burkholderia lata. Lineage (GTDB taxonomy): Bacteria > Pseudomonadota > Gammaproteobacteria > Burkholderiales > Burkholderiaceae > Burkholderia > Burkholderia lata_B. The sequence goes on from NZ_CABVQK010000005.1 coordinate 145,664, forward strand.
CCTGAGCCAGCTCACGACCGCGCTGGCCTCCGGCGCGTGCTATGCACCGCTCGACTTCCTGCAGCCCGCCGAAGTGCCGCGCCATTGCGACGCGTTCGGCGTGACGTCGATCACCGGCGTGCCGCCGTTGTGGATGCAGCTCGCGACCGCCGGCTGGAGCGATACGGCGCGCACGCGGATCCGCCGCTTCGCGAACACCGGCGGCCATCTCGCGACGCCGCTGCTGCACCGCCTGCAGGCGCTGTTCACGAACGCCGCACCGTACCTGATGTACGGGTTGACCGAAGCGTTCCGCTCGACGTACCTGGCGCCGGCCGACGCCGCACTGCGCCCGACATCGATCGGCAAGGCCGTACCGAACGCCGACATCCTCGTGCTGCGCTCGGACGGCAGCGAATGCGCGGCCGACGAGCCCGGCGAACTCGTGCATCGCGGCGCGTTCGTCACGCTCGGCTACTGGAACCGGCCCGAGCTGACCGCGCAGCGCTTTCGCCCACTGCCGCGCCGGCACGGCGAGATCCCGCGCCCCGACGTCGCCGTGTGGTCCGGCGACATCGTGCGCCGCGACGCGGACGGCTACCTGTATTTCGTCGCGCGCGGCGACGACATGATCAAGACCTCCGGCTATCGCGTGAGCCCGACCGAAGTCGAGGACGTGCTGTTCGCGCTGCCTCACATCCGCGAGGCGGCGGTGTTCGGCGTACCGCACGCATCGCTCGGCGAGGCGATCGCCGCGTGCGTCGTGTCGACGCTCGACGCCGACGCATGCCGCGCCGACATCGCGCGCGCCTGTCGCGACGCATTACCGACCTACATGAGCCCGCTCGTCGTCGAGCCGATGCCGGCATTGCCGCGCAACCCGAACGGCAAGATCGACCGCCCCGCGCTGAAAAACCAGTATCGCGACGCGTTCGCGCGCACGAACGAGGAGACCGCCGCATGACCCTGTCGACGCTCGATGAAACCTGCCTCGGCGCGCGCCGCGTCGCCGAGCCCGGCACGCTGGCCCTGTCGGGCGGCGTCGTGGTGCTGCCGCCCGCCGTGGTGTTCAGCGCGATCCAGGCGCAGGAACGCCATCCCGGCTACCGCCACCTGCTGCTGCCGCAGGCACGCTTCGCGCGGCCGCGCGGGATGGGTGCGCTGACGCCCGACGAAGGCACGCGCCTCGCGCCGGGCGGACGGCCTACGCTGCGGGTCGCGCCGCCCGGGCGCAGCCTCGCCGATCTCGCCGCCGATGCGGCGCTCGACCTGCGCGACCAGCTCGGCTCCGGGCAACTGGCCCGCACGACCCACGTGATCGTCGCGAGCTGCGCGCTCAACGAAGGGATCGGCGACTCGGTCGTCGGCCGCATGCAGTACGAGCTCGGCCTGCAGCACGTGACGCCGTTCGCGCTCGGCCAGAACGGCACGCTCGGCTGGTATTCGGCGCTGATGCTGCTCGACGGCCTGCTCGACGAAGGCGACCAGGCGCTCGTGATCCTCAGCGACAAGTGGCTCTACCCGTTCTTCCGCCAGTTCGGCGACCTGGTCGGCTACGGCGACGCGGCCGCCGCGCTGCTCGTGTCGCGTGCGGGCCCGGCGCCCGAACCGGCCGACTGGGGCGGCGTGCGGTCCGTTGCGGTCGAATTCGGGCCGTCGATCGCCGATCCGTGGGCCGACGCGCCGGGCGCGCTGCGCGACACGCTCGCGCCGGTCGCCGCGCGTGCGATCCGCCGCGCACTCGACATGGCTGGACTGCGCGCCAGTCAGATCGACTGGTGCGTGCCGCCTGGTTTCGATCCCGGCTTCGCGGCGCGCGTGGCCGACGCCGCGTCGATTCCCGTCGCCGCACGCATCCAGCACGAGGCCGCCGGCCACCTGTCGTCCGCCGAATCGGCGGCCGCGCTGATCCGGCTCGCGGGCGCACTCGACGAAGGCGAACGCCGCACGGTACTCGTGTGGGACGCGGCACTGCATGGCGCGGCGGCGGCGGCCGTCGTCGACCTCGCCGGCGGCCTCGATGCCGCGCTCGATATCGAAGGAGACGCGTGATGAGCGCCTACAAGGTGAGCCTGCGCGAACTGCGCTTCTTTCTGTGGGAGCTGTTCGAAGCCGACCAGCGGTTCCTGACGGAACACAGCCCTTACGGTACGCACGACCGCGCGTCGATCGACGCGCTGCTCGAACGCGCGCGCGACTTCGCGCTCGACCTCGGCCACAGCTACCAGCAGGCGGACGCCGAGGGCTGCACGCTGCTCGACGACGGCCAGGTGCGCATTCCGTCACATTTCCACGCGTTGTGGGCGCGGTTTCGCGACGAATGGTCGAACACGCTGTTCGGCACCGCGCACGGGCTGCCGCCGATCGTCACGCAGATGATCTACGAGATGTTCATGGGCGCGAACCCGTCGTTCATGACGTACGGCGGCTTCACGCGCCCCGCGATCAAGCTGCTGCAGATGCACGGCACGCCGCACCAGAAGGCATTGATCTCGCCGCTCGAGGCGTACCGCTGGGACGCATGTTTCTGCGCGACCGAACCGCAGGCCGGTACCGACCTCACCGCGGTCGCGCTGCGCGCGACGCCGCTCGAACGCGACATCTATGCGATCGACGGCGAGAAGGTCTATATCTCCGCTGGCATGCACGAGCTGACCGAGAACACGCTGTATTTCGTGCTCGGCCGCATCGACACTGCGTCGCCGGATTCCTTCTCGCTGTCGTGCCTCGTCGTGCCGCGCTTCTGGCCGGACGAGGAAACGGGCGAACTGCAGCCGAACCATGTCGACTGCATCGGCCTGCCGCGCAAGATGGGGCTCAAGGGCTGCGCGAACACGCACCTGGTGTTCGGCGCGAACGGCACGACCAAAGGCTGGCTGCTCGGCGGCCGGCGCAACGTCGGCTTGCTGCAGCTGATGCCGCTGATGAACCAGGCGCGGATGAGCACCGGGATGTTCGGCGTCGGCGTCGCGTCGAGTGCGTACCTGCATGCGGTCGAGTATGCGGGCCGCCGGCTGCAGGGCCGGCCGATCGAGCGCGCGTCGAATACCCATGCGGCACGCGTCGCGATCGTCGAACACGCGGACGTGCAGCGCATGCTCGTCGACATGAAGAGCCGCGTCGACGGCTGCCGCGGCCTGCTCGGCAAGCTCGCCGCCACCGCCACGCGCGCAGCGATGCTCGAAGCCGCGCCCGACGCCGACCCGGCCGAGATCGAGCGCCACCGCAAGCTGCAGCTGCTGCTGACGCCGATCTGCAAGGCGTTCATCTCCGATCAGGCGTGGCGGATCTGCGAGACCGCGATCCAGGTGCACGGCGGGCTCGGCTATACCGATGCGAGCCCCGTGGAGCAGAACGCGCGGGACGTGAAGATCCTGTCGATCTGGGAAGGCACCAACTACATCCAGGCGCAGGATCTCGTGCGCGACAAGCTCGGCTTCGGCCGTCATTCGCGGCTGATCCAGTACTACCGCGACGAACTCGACGTGTTCCTCGCGCGCCAGCATCACACCGGCACGCATGCGGAGCTGCGCCCGCTGTTCGACGCGTTGCGCACGGGTGCCGACCGGATCGCCGCCGCGCTCGACGACATCGCGCGCGACGTGCAGGACGGTCACACGCACCGCAGCAGCCAGTTCTACACGCGCTTTCTCGAGATGTTCGGTGTCGTCACGTCGGCGTGGGTGCTGCTCGAATCGGCGACGATCGCCGCGCGCCGGCTCGACGCGCCGGACACCGCCGACACGCCGGCCGAACTCGCGTTCTATCGCGGCAAGCTGAAAAGCGCGCGCTACTACTTCGCGAACGTGCTGCCTGTCGTCGACCAGCACGCGGCCGTGATCGCCGCGATGGCGCATGCGGCGATCAGCGTCAGCAGCGAAGAACTCGCGCAGGTGGAATGACATGGATACGACTCTCGATTCCGGCACGAGCGCTTCGACCGCCACGGCCACCTCGACCACCTCGACCGGCGAAGCGCCGCGCAACCTGCTCGGCCGTCCGGCGACCCGCCATCGCGGCACCGACATCGACGGCGCGACGCTCGAACCCGAAGCGCTGCGCGTACGCGATCTCGACCTGAACGCGCTGATCGGCGCGACGACGTTCGAAGGCGCGCTCGCGCACCTGTGGTTCGACGTCGCGCCCGGCAGCGCCGAGCATCGCGCGCACGAGGCGGCGATCCGCGCGCGGCTCGCGGCATTCGCCGATGCGCTGGCACCCGGCTCGGCTGCGCAGTCCGTCGCCGCGGATCTCGGCGCGGCGGGTGTCGCGCCGGTATTTGCAGCGGCGTCCGGGCTGTTGCGCGGCTTCGACGACTCGACCGAACGCGTGCACGGCGAAGCGCCGGACGACGCCGATCTCGACACGATGCTGCTGTGCGCGGCCGCCGCGCCGTTCCTGCTGCATGCGGCGATCGAAGGCCGTCCGTTTGCAGCACGCAGCGAATCATTCACCGCATCGCTCGCCGGCACGTCGAACCAGGCACAACGCATGCTCGTACTAACCGGCGCGACGCGCACCGACGCGCCGGCGCAAGCGGCGATGGACATGCTGCTCGTCGCGTGGCACGCCGGCTTCGGCTACATCACGCCGACCGTACTCGCACCGCGTGTCGCGATCGGCACCGGCGTCACGCTCACGCAGGCGATCGCGTCCGGTTTCCTGGCGAGCGGGCCGTCGCACGTCGGTGCGGCGCTCGAAGCGATGCACTGGCTCGCCGCGCTCGCGCAGTTCATCCCGGGCGGCACCGATGCACCGCCCGCCGCGCTCGACGCTGCCGGGCGCGCGGCGATCGATGCGGCGCTCGACGCGAAACACACGCTGTACGGCTTCGGCCATCCGCTGTTCGTCGCAGACCCGCGTCCGCCGCACATGCGTGCCCTGTTCGCAGCGCAACGCTTCGACGGCGCATACGTGACGCTGTTCGACGCGTGCTGCGCACAGGCCGACGCCCGCCGTGCCTTGCGGCCGAACATCGATTTCCTGACGGCCGCGACGCTGCTCGAACTCGGTGTCGCCGCGCCGTCATGGGGTGTCGGCGTCGGGCTCGGCGCGCGCATCGCGGCGATGGCCGCGCATGCGGTCGAGCGCCGCCGCCGCCCTGCTTTCGGCGTCAACAGCGCGACCGCGCGACGGCTGCTGGCCGCCGTGCCGGTCGGCTGGCTGTGATCCCTTCCTCCCTTCGGCACCCTTCTGCAAAAGGAACGTCATGCTGCTCAAGAACCTGCGCCCGGCGAACGACTACGATCGCTTCGCCACCGAAACGCTCGAACCGTGGGACCTGCTGTTCATCAGCCGCATCCGCCAGCTCGCGCGCGGGATGACGCCCGGCGTGATCGCCGACATCGGCACGGCCACCGGCGTCGTGCCGGTGCGGCTCGCGACCGATCCGGCGATGCGCGGCTGGCGCTACGTCGGCATCGACCTCGATCCCGCGATGCTCGACGAAGGCCGCCCGCGCATCCACGAACTCGATCTCGACGACACGATCGAGATGCGCGTCGGCGACGCGCTCGCGCTGCCGTTCGACGACGGCACGCTGACGATGGCCGTCGGCCGCGCGACGCTGCACCACCTGCCCGACAAGGCGCTGAGCCTCACCGAGATGTATCGCGTGCTGGAGCCGGGCGGCATCGCGCTCGTGCACGACATGCGCCGCGACGCGCCACAGCACCTGCTCGACCGCTTCACCGAGATGCGCGCCGCCGCCAACTATCCGCCGACTCACGTCGAGGAAAAGATCACGCTCGACGAAGCGCATGCGCTCGTCGCCGAAGCCGGTCTCGCGGAAGTCGCGTCGATCTACAGCCCGAGCGCCGGGCTCGGCGCGCTCGGCTTCGAGATCCTGCTGAAGAAACCGGCGCTGGCCTGAGTGATGACCGACCTCACCTTCCTCGCCGCGCACGCCGCCGCGCGGCTCGGTGCCGACGACGTGCACTGCTCGGCGGTCGCGCCCGGCGCGACGCTGCCGCTGTGCGTGACGCCGCGCAGCGCCGAACTCGCGACCTCGCCGGAGATGTTCGTCGCGTGGTACCGCTCGCGGCTGGACACGATCGACACGCTGCTCGACGCGTGCGGCGCGCTGCTGTGGCGCGGCTTCGCGGTGCCCGACACCGCCGCGTTCGGCCACCTCGGCGCGCTGTATCCGGCGCACGCGAACGGCTACACGGCGGGCGCCGCGCCGCGCAAGCAGATCGACGGCCAGGTGTACGAGTCGACCCGCATGCCGCCGCCGTTCAAGATCGGGCTGCACCAGGAGATGGCCTACATGCCCGCGTTCCCGCGCCTCGTCGCGTTCTATTGCCGGCAGCCGGCCGATGCGGGCGGCGAGACGCCGATCTGCGACATGCGGCGCGTGACGGCGCGCGTGCCGGCCGCGCTGCGCGAGCGGTTCGCCGAACGCGGCGTGATGTACCTGCGCAATTTCGCGGCGCCCGGCGAGCGCGCGGACGGCCTTGCCGCCAATCCAGGCATGCCGTTCGCCGAATACCACCGGCCGTGGGACGACGCGTTCGGCACGACCGAGCGCGACGAGGTCGAGCGGCTGTGCGCGGAACGCGGCGTCGGTTGCCGCTGGCTCGACGACGGCAGCGTGACGGTGTCGCACGTCGGCAGTGCGCTGCGCGCGCATCCGCGCACCGGCGAGACCGTGTGGTTCAACCAGGCGAGCGCGCAGCACCCGAACCCGCGCTCGATGGGCGAGCTCAGCTACCGCTACCTGCAGCGCATGTACGGCGGGCGTGCCGCCTTCCCGTACGAGATCCGCTATGGCGACGGGTCGCCGATGCCGTTCGACGATCTCGTCGCGATCTACGACGCGTTCGACGACGAGGAGCTCGCGTTCCCGTGGCAGGCCGGCGACGTGCTCGTCGTCGACAACATGCTGGTCGCGCACGGCCGCAACCCGTACCGGGGCGCGCGCGACACGCAGGTCATGCTGCTCGACTGACAGGAAGCCGACGATGAGCGATTCGTTCCTCGCCTCCGTGCGCGCGCTGTTCGGCCCGCACACCGCGTTCGACCGGCCGCTGCGCACGGCCGCGCAGCCGCTGCCCGATGCGCACGCGCCGGGTGCGGCGCTCGGCGCGCGCGCGATCGACGTCGCGGCCGGCGATTTCCGTTTTTCCGCGCGCCACGTGCGGTTCCGGCTCGGCGCGATCACCGCGATCGTCGGGCCGAACGGCTCCGGCAAGACCACGCTGCTCGAAACGCTGCTCGGCTTCCGGCGCGGCGGCACCGACGTGCGTGTGCTCGACGTGCCGGCCGCGCGCTTCATGCGCGATACGCCGTCGCTGCGGCGCATCGGCGCGCAGTTGCAGAAAGTCGAGTATCCCGACCATCTCCGCGTGTCGGAGATCGTCGCGCTGCACCGTGCGATGTACGTGCAAGCCGACGCCGCGGTCACGGATGCGCTCGGCATCGCCGAACTGCTCGACAAGCCGTGCCGCGCGCTGTCGAAGGGGCAGCGCCAGCGCGTCGATCTCTACGTCGCGCTCGCGCACCGGCCCGAACTGGCCGTGCTCGACGAACCGTTCACCGGCCTCGATCGCCGTTATGCGGGCGTCGTGATCGACCTGCTGCGGCACCGCGCGCGTGGCGCGAGCGTCGCGATGATCTGCCACGCCGAGGAAGAACTCGCCGTCGTCGACGATCTCGTGTGGGTGCGCGACGGCGGCGTGCGCTACCAGGGCGACAAGGACGCGCTGCGCGCGGAGCTCGTCGGCGATGCGCGCGCGGTCCTGCATTGCCGCGACGAAACCGACGCACGTGCGCTGCGCAAGCGGCTCGCGGCGCTGCCGGGCGTGACCGGCGTGCGCGTGTCGGCCGCGCATGTCGTCGAGGTATTCGGTGATGCGACGCTGCATCCGAACGTGCACCGCATCGTCGGCGAACAGGGCATCCAGCATCTCGCGCTCGCGCCGAGCACGCCGGGCGACCTGCTGCGCCTCTGTACCGAGGGCCCCACCCATGACTAAGGTGTTCCTGATTCTCGTGCGCAACGAGCTGCTCGGCTACCTGCGCAGCCGCTCGTCGCTGTTCTGGACGCTCGTGTTCCCGGTGTTCCTGTTGAGCGTGATGCTGTTCGCGTTCGGCGGATCGGGTTCGCTCGGCACCGCGGACATCGCGTTCGACGTGCCCGGCGGTGCAACGCCGTACAGCCGCGCCTGCGAAGCGCAGATCGTCGCCAGCCTCACCCACAGCGACACGGTGAAGGCGACGTTCGACGGCCGCGGCACGGCGGCCGATCGCGTCACCGTCGTGCTCGGCAACGACGAGCGCACGCCGGCGACGATCCGCTACGACTTCAACGGCTCGCTCGCGGTCAAGGCCGCGTCGCGCGTCGTCGAGATCGCGCTCGCGCGCTGCGCCGCGCAGCGGCTCGGGCTGCCCGCCGCGCAGGCGCGTTTCGAGAACTCGGCGCCCGCGCGCCGCCCGTTCGACTACGGCGCGTTCTTCGCGACCGGCATTCTCGTGATGGCGTTCATGGCGATCGGCCTCAACTCGACGACGACCGCGATCGCATCGCTGCGCGAACGCAATACCTTCAAGCTGTACGTGTGCTTCCCGGTCTCGCGCGGCGTGTTCCTCGCCGCGCTGATCGTTGCGCGGATGGCGATGATGGCGCTGTCGGCGCTCGTGCTGCTGACCGTCGCACGCGTCGCGTTCGGCATCGCACTGCCGATTGCGACGCCGGACGGGCTGCGCGCGTTGCCGATCGTGCTGCTCGGCGCGGCGATGGTGCTCAGCATCGGCGTGCTGCTCGCGAGCCGCACCAGATCGCTGGCCGCCGCCGAACTCGCCTGCAACGTCACCTACTACCCGCTGCTGTTCTTCAGCGACCTGACGATCCCGATGCACGATGCGCCGGCCTGGCTGAAGGCGGTGCTCGCGTTCCTGCCGACCAACCAGTTCGCGGTCGCGCTGCGCGGCGCGCTGGTCGACGGCGCCCCGTACGCGCAGCTCGCGCCGCAACTGCTCGGCATGACCGCGAGCACGGCGCTGTTCCTGTTTGCCGCCGCGCGGCTGTTCCGCTGGCACGACGCTTGACGCGTCGCCCGCTGTTTCGACGTTTCGACGAAGGAGAATCCCCCGATGAAATCGAGCAATCCCATCACCGGCTACCTGCTGCACGCGAGCAACTTCCTGCCGGCGATCGTGTTCCTGTTCTACGGCCGGCTCGGCCCCGAACAGCCGGACGTGCGCTGGACGCACGCGTTCCTGATCGGCGGCGTGCTCGCGCTCGTGCACGGCGCATGGCTGATCCGCCGCGCGGATCGCAACAGCATTGCGATCGGCGTCGACCTGTTCCTCGTGATCGGCGCGGTGCTCGCGCTCGTGTCGCCGACAGGTAGCCGTTTGTGGGGCGAAGAACTCGGGCCGGCCGCGATGCTCGTCTGCGTGTTGGTCGTCGGCATCGTGCATACCGCGTGGTCGGACGGCGGCTTCGTCGACGGAACGTTCGTCGACCAGGGGCGCGCGCGTTCGCTGTCGATCGTGCTGCTCGCCGTCACCGTCGTCGCGCTCGCGGTGTCGATCACGATGCGCCACAGCCCGCTGTGGGGCGGCGTCGTGCCGCTGATCGCGCTGGTCGTCGTGCGCGGTCGCCTGCGCAAGCAGCTCGTGCAGGCCGGCTGACGATGAGCGCGCTGCCCGACCGCGCCGCGCAACGGCACGCGCTCGCCGCGACGCTCGGCGACGGCTGGCTCGACGGTGCGTCGGGCGACGCATGCGAGCCGTACGCGACGGACGTGACCCGTCACGGCGGCATCGCACTCGGCGTTGCCCGACCGGCCTCGACCGCCGACACGAGCGCGCTCGCACGGGTCGCCGTCGCGCACCGCATCGCGCTCGTCGCGCAGGGCGCGCGCACCGGGCTCGTCGGCGCCGCCGTGCCCGATCGCAGCGGCACGCAATGCGTGGTGTCGTTCGACCGGATGCGCGCCGTTCGTGCTTTCGATCCGGCGAACCGCAGCATCACGGTCGAGGCCGGCGCGCGGCTGTCCGACATCAACCGCGTGGCGGCCGAAGCCGGCCTCTGCCTGCCGATCGACCTCGGCAGCGATCCAGCAGCCGGCGGCCTCGTCGGCGCCAACGCGGGCGGCAGCCGCCTGATCAAATACGGCGACGTGCGCCGCAACGTGCTCGGCGTCGAAGTCGTGCTCGCCGATGCGGCGGGCACCGTGATCGACGCGCTCGCGCCGCTGCGCAAGCGCAACGCGGGGTTCGACGTCACGCAATGCTTCATCGGCGCGAACGGCGCCAACGGGCTCGTGACGGCCGTGTCGTTCGCGCTCGCGCCGCTCGAACGGTCGTCGTGCGCCGCGTTCGTCGCGTTTGCATCGTACGAGGCCGCGCTCGCCGGCCTGCTCGCGTTCGAGCGCGCGTTCGGCGAGATGCTGTCGGCGTTCGAATTCATGTCGGCCGCGGCCGTCGGCTGCGTCGCGACCGCGTATCCGTCATCGCGCATTCCGTTCGAAGCCGACGCTGCCGCGTGCTATGCGCTCGTCGAAATCGCGACCGGCATGCCGGGGCTCGACGCGCTGCTCGAGGAACGCACCGTCGCAACCCTCGACGCGCTGGCGGGCGAACACGTGGTGCTCGACGCGGCCTGCGCGCCGGCCGAACGGTTCTGGCGGATCCGCGATGCACTGCCCGCCGCGGTTGCGCAGGACGGCATTCCGCTGTCGTTCGACGTGTCGTTTCCGCGCGGCGCGCTGGCCGCGTTCGTCGCCGATGCCGAGCAGTGGATCGCGGCCGCGCATCCGTCGCTGCGCTGTCACACGTTCGGTCATTTCGGCGACGGCGGCTGCCATCTCGTCGTATCGATTCCACACGCCGGTGCAGAACGCTACGGGCCGCTGCAGCAGGTGGCGCTGCGCGGCGCGCTGTACGACCGCGTGGTACGGGCCGGCGGCTGCTTCAGCGCGGAGCATGGCGTCGGGCCGGTCAACGTCGCGTACTACCGCAAGCACGTGCCGGCCGCACAACGGCAGGTCGCCGCCGCTATCCAGCACGCTGTCGACCCGCTGGGTCTGATCGGGCGTGTCCGCTATTGATGCGCCGTTGCGCGGCGCCCCGGAGAATTCGCATGATCCTTCGACACCCGCCCGGCCCGGGTACCGTTTCCGAACCGGATGCCGACCCGCCGCACTCCGGCATTCCAGCCACGCTGCCCGACTCGGGCGTCGTGATCAACGTGCGGGGGGGGGCGTACGTGATCCAGCTGCCGCCGCGCGATCATGCGCGCCCGGCGCTGTGGCGCGAGCTGGCGGATTGGCGTGATGACCGGTCGGTCGATGGCACGCCGGGCGGCGGCACCGATCCGGGCAAGCGGCAGGATTGATCGGTCGCGATGCGTCGATGGTCGCGGGCCCCCGCCCACCCGCGATCATCGTTGCCGGTTCGTGCATCGCCGCTGAAGCGGATATCCCGCGCGACGCCGCCCCGGGCAGACGCTCACCCCACCCGCGCAACCCGGAAAACCGCCATCGCGGCCTGCATGGAACCGGCCTGCTGCTCGAGCGCGGTCGCGGCGGCACTGGCCTGCTCGACGAGCGCCGCGTTCTGCTGCGTCATCTGGTCCATCTGCGTGACGGCCTGGCCGACCTGGTCGATACCCGCGCTCTGCTCGACGGTGGCCGTCGTGATCTCGGTCATGATCGTCGCCACGCGCCGCACCGACGCCACGATCTCGTCCATCGCCTGTCCCGCCTGCGTCACGAGCGTATTGCCGTCGCGTACGTCGTCGATCGACGCGCCGATCAGCTGCCGAATCTCGCGCGCGGCGCTCGCGCTGCGCTGGGCCAGCGTGCGCACCTCGCCCGCGACGACCGCGAAACCGCGCCCGTGCTCACCCGCGCGCGCCGACTCGACCGCCGCGTTGAGCGCGAGAATGTTGGTCTGGAACGCGATACCGTCGATCATCCCGGTGATCTCCGCGATCTTCTGCGAGCTCGTGTTGATCACGCCCATCATGTCGACGGCGCGACCGACCAGCTCGCCGCCGTGCTGCGCGAGGTCCGCCGCGCTCGCCGCGAGCGTGCTCGCCTGCTGCGCGTTGTCCGCGTTCTGGCGTACCGTCGACGTCAGCTGCTCCATGCTCGCGGCCGTTTCCTCGAGCGACGCGGACTGCTGCTCGGTGCGGCTCGACAGGTCGACGTTGCCCGCGGCGATCTCGCGCGCGGCCGTATGGATCGCGTCGCTGCTGTCGCGCATGCCGGTGACGGTCGCGGCGAGCCCTGCCTGCATCCGCTTCATCGCCGCGAACAACTGGCCGATTTCGTTACGGCCGGCATCGGGCACCGTCACGGTCAAATCGTTCGACGCGATCCGGTCGAGCAGCGCGGCCGCGTTCGCGAGCGGCCGGGACACGATCGCGCGCAGCGCGAAGTGCGTCGCGGCGATCAGCGCGAGCGCCAGTGCGACACCCAGGCCGACCATCGCGATGATGCGCGAGTACGCGGCGTTGTCGTCGTCGATCGTGTCTTCCGCCAGCTGGTTGGCCGTGCGCTGGAATTTCTCGACGTTCGCCGAATACACCTGGCCGGCGAGCGTGATTTCCTTGTCGTTGATCTCGGCATACGCTGCGGTATCGCCGCTGCGCAGCGCATCGGTCGCGCGGGCGAGGACGCTCGCGAGATGCATCGACGATTCGACCAGCGCCTGCTTCAGGTCGGCACCGAGACTGCCGATCGGCGCGGTGTCCTTGAATGCGAGCGTTTCCTTTGCGGACAGGTCGAACGTGCGCTGCGCGCTTTGCAATGCCGAGTCGCGCTGCGCCGGGTCGTTGTGTTCCTTCAGTGCCGAATAGGCACGCACGAGCGCCGAGCGGGTGCGGGTGCTGTCCTTGTACGCGTCGTTGACGAGCGACGTCTGCGCCGCGATGCCGTGCAGACGTTTCGCGTTCGTGTTCGCGCTGCCGAGCGCTACGACGCCGACAATGCCGCCGACGATGATCATCGCGGCGAACGCGGCCAGCACGGCGAGCAAACTGCTTTTTACCTTCAGATCGCGCATGGTGAATCGACTCTCGAAGTTGTCCCTTGTCGGTTAACGACAGCGGTTTATCCAACTTGAGTCGATCGAATGCAATTTCGATGCACCCCCGGCATTGCATGCAGGCGCACATCTAGAGACGGGCGGCACGCGCGCGATGCCACCCGCTCCGTCGCATGCAGATCAGTTCGCTCCGTCGTACGTGACGATCTCGACCCAGTTCGCGCCCTTGCCGACCGGATACTTGCCGATCGCGTCGAGGTGGCCGGAGTGCCGGTCGATCCTGTACACCGCGAGCGTCGGCGACAACTGCCCGGCCGCGAGCAGATACGTGCCCGACGGATCGATCGCGAACCCGCGCGGCTGCTGCTCGGTCGCGAACGTACCGATCCGCGCGAGCCTGCCCGACGCCGGATCGACACGGTACGCCGCAAGCGTGCTCGACGTGCGCTCCGACGCGTAGAGAAACTTCCCGTCCGGCGTCAGGTGCAGGTCGGCGCCCCACGGCTTGTCGCCATGAAAATCCGGCGGCAGGATCGACACGGTCTGGATCGGCCGCGCATCGGCGCCGCCCCGCGACAGCGCGAGCACGTGCAGCTTGCCGTCGAGCTCGTCGATCAGGTATGCGAACCGCCCGCTCGACGAAAACACGAAATGGCGCGGCCCCGACTTCTCCGGCAGCCGGTACGCGGGCTCGCCCGTGTCGGTCAGCTTGCCGGTCGATGCGTCGAACGGCAAGCGCAGCCACGCATCGGCGCCGAGCACGGAAGCGAACGCGTAGCGACCGTCCGGCGACTGGCGGATCGCGTGCGCCATCGGACCGGTCTTGACCGTCTGCTGCACGTCGCCGGCCACGCCGTTCTCGCCGATCCGGTTGACCGCGAGCAGGTTGCCGCCATACGACGCGGAGAACAGGTAGCGGCCAGACGCATCGGTCGACACATACGCCATGCTGTCCGCGAGCGGCGAGCGGCCGAGTTCGATCAACCGTCCGTCGAGCGGATTGATCGCGAAGCTGACGACGCGATAGGGCGTCGAGCGCAGCGCCGCATACAGCCGGTGGTGATCGGGCGACAACGCCATCGGCATCACGGTGCCGTCGACCGGCACGGTTTCGATCGCAGTCAGCGCGCCGTTCGACGGGTCGACGCCGAACACCGAGATGTCGCGGCTGTCGCTGTTCGATACGTACGCATACGTCGCGGCGTGCGCGAGCGACGCGGCCATCGCGAATGCGGCGGCCGCGACGGCCCGCCATGCTGTCTTCTTGTTCATGTGGAGTCGCTGCGGTGAAGGAACCGTTGACGTGATTGCGGCGCCGGACAATCGGGATCGTCCGGCGCCGCGACAGGCAAGGCAGCCGGTCAGAACACCGCGTGCCCGCTGATCAGGCTCGGCAGCCAGGTCGAGAAGAACGGCAGGTACGTGACGATGTTGATCGCACTGAAGATCGCGAGGTAGTACGGCCACGCCATCTTCGTGGTCTCGCCGATCGACACGTTGCCGATCGCGCAGCCGACGAACTGCACCGAGCCGATCGGCGGATGCACGAGGCCGAGCGAGCAGTTCAGCAGCAGCATGATCCCGAACTGCACCGGCCCGACGCCGCACGCCATCGCGATCGGCAGGAACAGCGGCGTCGTGATCAGGATGTGCGCGGCCATGTCGACGAACGTGCCGAGGAACACCTGGATGATGTTGATGTACAGCAGCATCAGCCACGGCGCGGCGGTCGACTGCTTCAGCAGCCCTTCGATCGCATCCGGAATCTCCAGGTACGACATCTGGAAGCGCAGCATGTTGGACACCGCGATCAGCAGCAGCACGACCCCCGTCGTGCGCGCCGCATGCGACAGCGCGCGGCGCAGCTTCTCGGCCGTCAGCGTCCGGTAGACCACCGCGGTCAGCACGAGCGAGTACACGACGGCGATCGCGGCGGCTTCGGTCGCGGTCGCAATCCCCTTCGCCACACACACGAGGATGATCGCGATCACCATCAGGCCGGGCACCGCGCCGACGAAGCTGCGCAGCACCGCATACCAGCCGGGAAACGCGGGCAGTGCGGACGAACCGTCTTCACGGCGCGGATAGCCGTGACGCACCGCCTGCCAGTACGCGGCGGCGAGCACGAAGCCCATCACCCACAACACCGGCAGCAGCCCCGAGAACAGCAGGTCGCCGATCGACACGCCGCTCACCGGCTGGCCGTGCAGCATCCCGGTGATGCCCTGCGCGGCGAACGCGTAGATGATCATGTTGGTCGACGTCGGCATCAGCGCGCCGGCGAGCGACGCATGCGTCGTCACGTTCACTGCGTACGCGGCGCTGTAGCCTTCGCGCTTCATCAGCGGAATCACCACGCCGCCCATCGCGGACGTATCGGCGGTCGGCGAACCCGACACGCCGCCGAACAGCGTACAGGCGACGACGTTCGCCATCCCGAGGCCGCCGCGGAAATGGCCGACGGTCGCCTGCGCGAAGCGCAGGATCCGGTCCGCGATGCCGCCGTGCAGCATCAGTTCGCCGGAGAAGATGAAGAACGGCACCGCGAGGAACGAGAACGCGTTCATCCCCGAGATCATGGCCTGCATCGCGGTCGCGATCGGCAAGCCTTCGACCATATAGGTCAGCACGCAGGCTATCCCGAGCGCAAACGACACGGGTACGCCGAGCACGAGGAAAATCAGAAAACTGACGGACAGGATCGCAAGTTCCATGGCGTTATTGTCCCGGCGAAGAACGACGAAGCGCGAGCAGGTGCTCGAGCGAGAAGAGGATGATGGCGATCGCCGCGGGCATCGCGATCAGGTAACGCACACCTTCGGGCAGCCCGATGATCGGAATGCGGTCGCCCATCGTCTCGGCGGCCATGCTGCCGCAGCCGACCATGATCATGATCGCGAATGCGATCAGGCTCAGGTGCTGGATCGCGATCACCGCCGTGCGCGATTTCGGCGGTAGCCGGCGCACGAGCGAATCGAGGCCGATATGCCCGCCGTCGCGCACCTTCATCGCCGCGCCGAACATCGCGATCACGATCACGAGCAGCAGCGCGATCGGCTCCACGAAATCCGGCGCATTCTCGAACACGTAGCGCATCACGACCGCGTAGAACACCAGCACCGTCAGCACCGCGAGGCACGCCGACGCAATCACGGCCAGCACGCGGAACAGCACGTCGTTCACGCAACGCAACAGCGGCGCGGCATGCGGCCGCGCCGGCGTCGCGCCGTCCGGGGCGGCCGCCGCCCCGCCCGCGGCCGTCGCGCTGTTCAGGGAAGTGCGACGCGTCACTTGGTGGCCTCGATCTCGTCGACGATCTGCTTCATCTGCGGCGTCTTCTCGTACTTCGTCCACAGCGGCTGCATCGCCTTCACGAACGCAGCGCGGTCGATCTGCGCGGCCGGCAGGACCTTCGCGCCACCCTTCGTCACCGTCTGCTGCGCGGACGCTTCGCGCGCGGTCCACAGCTTCTGGTAGTACGGCACCGAATCGGCCGCCGCCTTCTTGATGGCCGCCTGCTCCTGCGGCGACAGCGTGTCCCAGATCTTCTTCGAGAACACCAGCACTTCCGGCGTCATCGCGTGCTGCGTCTCCGAGTAATCGGGCGCCACTTCGTAATGCTTGGTTTCCTCGTACGACGGCATGTTGTTTTCGGCCGCATCGACGAGGCCCGTCTTCAGGCCCGTGTACACCTCGGCGAACGGCATCGGCGTCGGCGTGCCGCCCATCGCCTTGATCTCGTCGACCATCAGGTCCGACGGTTGCACGCGCACCTTCAGCCCCTTCATGTCGGCCGGCGAGCGCACCGGGCGCTTCGCGTAGATCGAGCGCGCGCCGCTCTCGTAGAACGTCAGCGCGATCATCCCCTTCGCGGTGAACGCGTCGAGGATCTTCTGGCCGGCCGGGCCATACATCGCCTTGCGGAAATGATCGACGTCGCGGAACAGGAACGGGAACGACGGGATCAGCGATTCCGGCACGATCTCGTTGAACGACGCGCCGTTCACGCGCGCCATGTCGATCGCGCCGATCCGCACCTGGTCGACCGTGTCCTTCTCCGAGCCGAGCGCGCTGTTGCCGAACACCTTGATCGAATCCTTGCCGCCCGTCTGCTTCGACAGCTCGTCGCCCATGAACTTCACGGCCATGTTGGTCGGGAAGTTGTCGCCGTGCACGTCCGCCGAGCGGAACACGCGCGCCTGGGCGGACATGGCAAAGCCGGCCATCAGCGCGACGGCCAGTGCGGTGCGGGAGCCGGTGAATCGGTGCTTCATGGTGAGTCTCCTTGATGGTCGATCGTTGTTGTGCGGCGATCCGTCGGCCGGCGCGTGCGCCGTCAATGTGCTTCCCCGAACCGCAGAGTCATACGTCGTATGACGTGTTGAGCGAATGTACGTCGGTTAATCGTTTAACTCACTTGGTGCATACCCCTATGACCGCCGCTATAACGGGTTCTCGGCGAGTTTCGGGGAATCGCCTTCTCCGCTTTGGGGATTTCTGGCGAAACGTTTTCCGGAAATGGGTTCGCATTTGAATCGGATGCCCGTGTGGCTGTTTCCCGACGCCGAAACGCAATCTTTCGCTTCGCCTGGCGTTGTCATAGGATGACTGACCACGACACGGACCTACCCGCGCGGTGCCACGAGCACGCGCCGGCCATGCATCGCGCGCCACGCGATCGCCCCCGTGGCGCCGGCTCCGGCAACTCGCGCCGGAGGCCCGCGCTCACCCGCCCCGGCCTTGCCCGCAGCACGTTCAGGCGCACGTTCGCGCCGGCTGACGCGCACGGCCCGGGCGACCCGATACCCACCCGGCATCACGCGACCGATGCCTCATCAGGAGATCTTCGCCATGACATTCCCCCTTTCCCGGCCGAACGGACGCCCGCGCGTGCTCGGCCTGCTCGCGGCGTTGCTCGCGACGGCCGCAACGCTGAGCGCGTGCGGCGGTGACGATTCGAGCAGCGCGGGCGGCGTCGCCTCCACCGCGCCGCCCGCCACCAGCGTGTTCCAGGTCGGCACGACGACCGTCGACGCGAACCTGCCGGCCGAACCCGTGCTGCCCGCCGACACGCAGGTCTGCAGCACGCTCGAGGCCGCCAATACGCTCGTGAGCCGCCCCGACGGCTCGCTGCCGCCGGAGGCCGACCCGTCGACGGCCGGCGTCGGCAAGGCCGTACCGGCCGCGACGGCCAACCCCGACCAGGCGCGCCTCCAGGCCGCGCTCGACGCATGCGGCGCGGCGGTGGACGCCGAGGTCGGCGCGACGATCGCGGCGGCGGACGCCGCGGCCACCGCCGCGCAGAAGTCGGCCGCCGTCCCGAACGCGAACCTCGCCGGCGCGTCCGGCGAGGAGCTCGCGAAGCCGAAGTACCGCGCGAGCAAGTTCGCGGTGCGGCTCGTCGTCAATCACGCGGGGCCCGGCAACGGCTTCATCAGCGGCCCGCTGACCCTGCCGTCCGGCGTCACGCTGTGGATCGACAAGGGTGTCACGCTGTATGCGTCGCGCGACGTGAAGGCGTATTCGCCGAACGCCGCGGGCCCGTACTGCGGCAATACGGCCGTCAGCACGACGAAAGCCGGCAGCTCGTCGAACTGCGCCGCGCTGATCACCGGCACCAACCTCGTGAACGCGGCGGTGGTCGGCGACGGCCGCATCGACGGGCGCGGCTACGCGGAGCTCGTCACGTCCGATGCGAAATACCCGCTGATGAAGGTCGATCTGACCTGCTCGAACACCTACGCGGCATACAAGGGCGGCACGGTGGCACCCGACGGCACCGCCTGCGACGACGGCGGCACCGTCGTCGACTCGAAATCGACGGTGCGCAACATGACCTGGTGGGATCTCGCGTATCTCGGCAACATGGTGCAGAACGGCACGACCGGCTTCGGCTCGCAGTCGAATTTCCGGCTGATGGTGTTCAACTACGCGAAGAACCTCACGCTGTACCGCATCACGCTGAACAACAGCCCGAATTTCCACGTGGTGCCGAGCGGCGTCGACGGGCTGACGATCTGGAACGTGAAGGTGCAGACACCGACGCTCGCCGCATTCGCGAACCCGGCCGGTAACGGCAACCCGCTGTACAACGGGCAGACGTTCAACGCGGACAACGTGAAGAACACCGATGCGTTCGACCCGGGCTCCGCGTCGAAGCCGACGTCGGTGGTGCTGTCGACCGGCAGCACGACGACGTCCGCCGCCGCGATCTCGTTCGACGGCTACCTGAAGAACTTCGTGTTCGCGTACAACTACGTGAGCACCGGCGACGACGACATCGCGCTCAAGGGCAGCAACAACCCGGCACCCGCCGGTTCGGGGCTGTTCGGCATCGACGGCAATCGCGACGTGCGCGCCGATCGCAAATGGGGCGTCGTGATCGCACACAACCACATCTACTGGGGGCACGGCATCTCGATCGGCAGCGAGACCAACGGCGGCGTGACGAACGTTCAGGTGTACGACAATTCGTTCCAGGATTCGGAAGAAGGGTTGCGCATCAAGTCCGACTATGCGCGCGGCGGCGAAGTGAGCAACATCCGCTATTCGAACATCTGCATCCGCGATGCGAAGAACGCGCTGCTGTTCACGCCGTACTACAGCACGAAGGCCGTCCCCGCGAGCGGGCCGCTGTACCCGAACTTCCACGACATCTCGCTCGCGAACGTCGTGATCGAGGGCACGGCCGGCGTGAAGCTGCAGGGGTTCGAAGCGAACACCGGCGGCTACGGCGAGCCGGCCTTCCCGCTCGTGATGTCGCTGAGCGACGTGGTGGCCGACACGCCCGACGGCATTTCGACGATCGCGTCCGACGCGAACCTCACGCTGCACAACGTGAACCTGCCGGTGTTCCCGTCGACGGCGAACCGGGTCGTCGTCAACGGCACGGCGGTCCGGACGATCGATCCCGCCAGCGTGCTCGACTGCAGCAAGGCGTTTGTCGACTTCCCCGGAATCGACCAGTCGAACCCGTTCGGTTCGACGTGGGCGCCGGCGCTGTAACGCGCGGCCAACGCGATCGGGTTTCCCGCGCCGACGCGGGAAACCCGCCGCGCCCGTGCGCGCGGCGCGTTCAGGTCTGCATGACCAGCGACGTCAGTTGCGCCGCGCGCGCCACGGCCGTCTTCGCGTAAATCGATTTGATCTGCGTGCGGATCGTGCCGATCGACACGCCGCGCAACCCCGCGCATTCCTGCGGCGACAGCCCGTCGCAGCACAGCAGCACGGCGAGATCGGCCTCGGCCGACGACAGCCCGTAGAACACGCGCAGCCGCTGCGCGCGGGCCGACGGCGAACGCAGGTCCGCGGCCGTCATCAGCGTCGCGACGCCCGGCCGCTCGCGCATCAGGCGCGACTGCTCGGGCACCGGCATCAACGCCAGCGGCAGCGGTTCGCCCGTTGCACGCCGCAACAACAGCCCGCCGCGCGCGTACGCGTGCCGCCATTGCGCATCGTCGACGCAGCCTTCCGGCGCGAAACGCCCGTTCACCACCCGCAGCGCCGGTTCCGACGCGATCAGCTGATCGGCCGCGCGATTCGTGTAGCGCAGTTCGCGCTGCGCGCCGAGCAGGAACACCGGCACCGGAATCGCATCGAGCGCCGATTCGGCTGCAGCCACGCGCGCTTCGAGCTCGCCGATCCGCGCCTGGATCTGCAGCGCGCGGCTGATGTGCATCCCCATGTTTTCGATCGCGTGGCGCTGATCGTCGGAAAGACCCTGCGATTCCGGGCCGCCCTGAACGCTGAGGAATGCGCCCGAGCCCTCGCTGCGATGGATGTACAGGCCCGAGATGCTGCCGAGCCCATAGGGGTGAAGGAATTCCTGATAGAACGCGCTGTGCGCGCGCTGGTGCGCGGACAGGTGCTTGACGTCCTCGAACCAGCGGCCCGCCGGCCAGTTGGCGGCGACCGGCACGACCGGGTCGTACAGATAGAACTCGGTGTTGTAGGTGTGGTAGCACGCGGCGACCCAAGACGCGTCGTCGCCCGCCGCCTGCTCGATCGCCGGCACCCTCGCCGCATCGTCGAATGACAGCAGCGTAACCATGCGCACGCCGACCCACGATCGCAGCCCGTCCAGCACCGTTTCCCATCGTTGATCGCCCAGCGCCGCAGCGTAGACGTCATCGATCCATGCCGATGGAATCAACCCGTTCATCTGCATCTGGCCACCCCGCGCCGTGCGTTTTTGTCGAACGTCTTCTGCGCATCTTAGTCAATCGGCGCCAACGTTTGAATCACTCGTTCGCATTTGATCGAAATACCACGTTTGTTACCGTTTATCGTCAGACGTAATGGCCGCTTGTTCCGGCGTTGCAACGCAATCGCATCCGGCGCGCGCGGTGCCGCCCGCTTTTCATCCGGATCAGGGTATGCCATGATGCGATGCATGACGATTCGAAACACCGCGATCTCGCTGCACCATCACCACGGACGCCCTCTGTTGCGCCGTGGCTCGTTTCGCATCTAGCAATTGCATCGGGTGAATGCCCGATCAAGACGACAACCAAGGCGCCTCCGGCGCCTTTTTTGTTTTTTGCCGCCTTAAAAACCTGCTGCGTCGATCAATCGAAACCGTACGGAGTGTTTTCAATGCAACAACCCTGGAAAACCGTCGCCTTGCCGGATTTGCCGCTCCGCGAGGATCTCAGGTTGCAGCACGCGTACGGGGCGCCGCAGCTCGACGTGCCGGTTTGCCTGAACGTCAACGAGAATCCCTATCCGCCGTCGCCGGCGCTCGTCGAGCGCATCGCGACCGCGGTGGCCGACGCCGCGCGCACGGCGAACCGCTATCCCGATCGCGACTTTGCCGAACTGCGAACGCATCTGGCTGCGTATCTGACGCACGACACCGGGGTGACGGTCGACGCATCAAGCGTCTGGGCGGCTAACGGCTCGAATGAAGTGATCCAGCAGATCCTGCAGGCATTCGGCGGCCCGGGACGATCGGCGCTGGCCTTTACGCCCGCGTATCCCATGTATGACGAATACTGCCGCACGACCTTCACGCGCCTGCATACGTTGCCGCGCACCGAGGATTTCGCGCTGGATCGGGATCAGGCGCTCGACAGCATTCGCCGGCACCAGCCGAGCGTGGTGCTGCTGACGTCGCCGAACAACCCGACCGGAACCGCGCTGCCGATCGACAATATCCGCGCCATCCTCGACGTCGCGCCGGGCGTGGTCGTCGTCGACGAAGCCTATGCGGAGTTCCGGCGGCGCGGCGTCCCCAGCGCGGTGACGCTGCTGCCGAGCCATCCGCGGCTCATCGTCACCCGTACGCTGAGCAAGGCGTTCAAATTCGCGGGCGGCCGCGTCGGATATTGCGCATGTGCGCCGGCGATCGTGGAAGCGCTGAAGCTGGTGCGATTGCCCTACCACCTGTCCGCCTTCACCCAGGCGGCGGCCTGCGCGGCGCTGGTCGCGCGTGACGAGATGCTGTCGCAAGTCGAGGCGATCAAGGCCGAGCGCGACTCGACCGTCGACTGGCTGCGCGGCGTGGGCCTTACGGTGGCCGATTCCGATGCCAACTTCGTGATGTTCGGCGAATTCGCGGATCGACACCGGATCTGGAGCGGACTCCTGCGCCACGGCGTCCTGATTCGCGAGTCCGGGCCGCCGGCGTATCTTCGCGTCTCCATCGGCACCCGCGCGGAGATGGCCGCGTTTCGTGCGGCCCTGCTTGACGTGATGGCGCCCGGATAAGCGACCGGCCACCCGGTCGACGACGCGGTGGAGCGCATGCGGACGCCGTATCCGACGATGTACTTACTTCATCGTCGCGAACCGCAATTCCATCGCGTTGATCTTCGCGAGCACCACTTCGCTGAGCTTCCTGACGTGGCGCGGCACATCGGGCGCCGACAGCAGCTCCTCGATGCGCCCTCGCCAGTAGCTCGGATGTCGCACACGCCCCGCGCCCGACATCGACACATCGTCAGCGTGCGTATCGCTGTCCAGGAGAGCCACCATCCTCTGGATGTGAGAGAGCTCTCGTTCTGCATAGTCTCGTGCCAGCATATTGATTGAAATTCCCCGAAATACGACAGCAGGCCTTCCGTCATCAACGCTCCATCGTGTTGCGATGTAAGGAACTCACCGCACACGTCGAGCGTCATCGTACGCAGAAGCTGTGTCAGTAAACCGCGTGGGCATTTGCTGATTTCGACACGGAATGGCGGGCCTTTCCGATTGTTCTGAAGACTTCCGGCCCCGATGCCCTGAGGGCAATCGTAGGCTTACTGTCGGGCGATGGCATCTCCCAAAGTGGGGATGTCGGAGGATATGGGTGGGGCGGGTTTTTCCGGAAGTTTCAGGGAGTCGGGAGTAGCGCGGAAGGCATGTGATTGCCGGCTGGCGACAAACTCACGATCGGCTTACGACTTGAACGGCAGGCAACCGATGTACTGCTGCCGGGTACGCGGAAGGCAACGATTTTCAGCGCGCACCGGGGTAGTGCATAGCCAAACGCGACGATTGCAGGCTCGAACGTGCAGCGCCGTGTTGCCGTACGCGTCGGCCACGGCAGCGTCCGCGCCTTGCTCGATGAGCCAGCGCGCATTCACATCTCAGGTATTGAAGATCGCCCGAAGGTTCGCGAGATCCTCATCGGCGAGCAACCTGTCGAAATCCTTCGGCGGCAGTCTATATTTTCCTTCGCCATTGTGGGCGCCTGCTGTCACTGGCTGGCGTGTCATGCGTCGGATACCTGAATGATTCGCGAAACGACACACCCGCAAGAGATGGCCCGCCGGAATCAGATACCGACTTCGCCGCGCTTCAACCCGAAAATGAAATCCGCTTCCACCGACGCGCCTTTAGGCAATTGCAGCACACCGACCGACGAACGCGTATGAACGCCTGCGTCGCCAAGCACCGCATACAAAACGTCGGATGCGCCATCGGCGACTTCGCTTTGCATCGAGAAGCCGGGCGCACTTCGCACATACACGGTGATGCGCGGCACCGTCGCTATCGCATCGAGCGTGCCGCAGTGCTTTTTGATCAGCGAGAGCGCACGCAGCGCCGATACGCCGGCGGCCCGGCGAGCTTCATCGAGCGAAACGGATTCCCCCACTACGCCCACGAAATGCACCACTTCGCCGATCCGCGGAATCTGGCCGGCAATGTACGCCGTGTTCCCGTCGACCAGAACCGGCGTGTACTTTCCGCCGATCCTGATTTCCTCGTCCGGATTGAAGCCGAATTCGGCCGCGACCTGGCTGAGCTTATTGTCTCTGTTCATTAGTGAATTCCCCGATACTTCAGAAAAATGTAAAGAATAATTAAATCTCGATTGCTTGTCTCGAGAAAAAACGACATGCCGCGAGCGGTCAAAATGACGTGCCGCCGCCGTTAAGACTTTCCGGGTAATCCTCTACGTTTTCTCAAACATGACACACTTCTCAGGTGTTCGAAGCAGTCCTGCATAGCCGAATGGATGATAAAAGGCGTAGTCGAAGAGAATTTCCTAAAAATTTCCCGCTGAAACCGCTATCATGTGGGTACTCAACCTGAAGAGTGATACATGGCAACGTACAAGGAACTGAAAGCCCAAATGGAGGCTTTGGCCGAAAAAGCCGAAGCTGCACGTGCCGCGGAATTCCAGGCTATCGTCGACGACATCCGCACCAAGGTTGCGGAATTCGGCATTACCGAAAAGGATATTTTCGGTTCGCGCCGTGGTCGACCGGCCAAGCAAGCGGCCGCCCCCGTGCAGGCCAAGTATCGCGACCCGAAGACCGGGGCAACCTGGTCGGGCCGCGGTCGCGCGCCCGCATGGATCAAGGACGCGAAGAATCGCAATCGATTCCTGATCCAGGAATAAGATTCTCGACGCGTAGCGGCGTGCGGTTTAGCGCGCCGCCCGGCTATTTGGGCATCGATACCGGCGGTATTCAAAGACCGTTCCGGTTGATGAAGCTTTGTCTCAATCGGCGCGTGGCGTGCATGCTACGCGCCGAATCGTATTTCGCCCCGCCCAATATTTCCTGACTCAACGTTCGTAATAGATCGCAAGCCAGACGGATTGCGTTTCTTCGTGCGTCCACGCGACGCGATGGCGGCAATGCGGCTCGATCAGCACGTAGTCGCCCGGGTGCATTTCATGGCGCGTCGGGCCTTCTTCGAATTCGAGTACGGCTGCCCCCGACAGCAGCACGACCCATTCGGCGCGCGAGTCGTCATACCAAAAGCCGTCGGGGCTCGTGTGGCCCATCGATATGATTCTCTCGACGTTCAGGCGCTGGCCTGTGACGAGGAGGTCGATTTGCTCGTCGTCGCGACGCTGGCCTTCGGTGGTGAACAGGTTGCCGGTTTGAAGTTGCATGGATCGCCTCGTCGGTAATATTCGGGGAGCTGCGGGCAGGCTTGAAGGTGGCGGGGAATGTTCACTGTAGTCCAGTGGCCGCCAATACGGCGCCCTTGTTTCGCTGCGAAGGACGCGGCGGAACACGTCGATCCGTAGTCGACCGAGGCCGGCGTAACGTGCCGAATCCCGGCGAAATCGCGTCAAGCCCCTGCAAACGTGTCGCCGATTCCATAACCAGCGTAACGACTCGCCATTACAACGCCTGCGCCCATTCGTTGCCGGGGTGGAGAACGTCGAGACAGCCTTTCAGCCACGCTCGTTCGGCAGCCGGCAGTTTCGGCAATGCGCTGTCGAAATCCTGTTGATCTTTCGGGCGCCGGTCTCGAGCCTTGAACAGCAGTACGGCAGATGGGTTCAGATAGGGAATGCCGCTGGCTGTCTTCAACACCATTTCGGCGCGCGGTCGCTTGAACGACGGCTCTCTCTTGTACGCCCACGATTCAACCGTTCCCGGTTCGATCATCATATCTATCCGCCAGCTTCCATCCGCGCGGTCGAATCCCCAGAATTGCATGATCCCCGATGGGGCATCCTGATCTTCCGGCAGCTTTTCGACAACGCCGGCGTGCGCAGTGTAGAACTCCAGATCACTGAACGCTCGGCGGAAGGATCCAAAGTCTTCTCGCAATATGGTGAATTCCAGATCGTCATGTTCACGCGTCTGGGCGCCGTGCCAAAGATCGAGGGCCCATCCGCCGACGACACACCAGGGCAAATGGACGGCGTTCAATCGTTGGGCGAGTTCGGCCGGGTGCCATGCTTTCCACGCATCCTGGTCGGGGACAGTCATTCGAGTATTCATCCTGTTGAAGCGACTTGTGTTGAAGAATGCTTACCGAGATCGCCAGCAAATGTCCCAATACATGGCCGCCTCGCAGCGACCCCGATGCGCATGACGCGTTGCCAGCTGCCGTCGATCATCGTCAGTTTCGCATGCCTGGAGAGCGGCGACGCGGGTATCGCACAAGACGCAATCATTGACCCGCTGGCGGTTGATTCGCTTTCTATACTGTTTACGTTGCCGAATTATCAGGGCATGCGTGCATCAGCAACGCACACGTCCGACAAATCCCGGGGTAAACGAAAACTGCACCTGCCGCAATCAATTGTGGCCGGCCGGTGATGTTCGTCCCGTGCATGGACGGCGGAACGTGGATGGGCTCCTTAACCATCGGAGGCAATATGGCGACATACATTGTGTTGATGAATTGGACTGAACAAGGCGCGCGATCCGTGAAAGACACGGTCCAGCGAGCGAAAGCGTTTCAGGAAGGAGCACAAGCGATGGGCGTCACCGTCGCCTCGCTCAAATGGACACTCGGGCCTTACGATATCGTCGCGACACTCGATGCGCCCGACGACGAAACCACGACGCGGCTGGGACTGATGCTGGCGCAGATGGGCAATGTTCGAACCGTCAGTATGCGTGCTTTCGGCGAAGCGGAAATGGAGAGGATCGTCGGCGGCATGAAGTGAAGCCTTGACGCGCGAGATGCAACAACCATCGACAGATGGTGAAACAGGCGTCCTGGAAGCCGGCTGGTTGCCTTCGCATCGTGGCGTCACGGGTATTGCTCACGAGCCAGGCGCATAGCGCAGACAAAAGCCAACGACGCGGGCGGCGAGTGTGTAGCGTGACGCCATTCTCGCGCGCCTCGAAATGAGCCGGGCGCCTGCGCCGTTGCGCTCTCGGCGGTTGATCCACGACCAGGAACGGTGACGCTTATCCGGGAAGGTTGTACATGAACGGGCAGCTTTCCTGCGCGACATCGATAACCGAATAATGGGTCGGTTAATGCCTGCTGCATAAAACGTGCCGCCGGGATGATGCTCATGCCCGTTGCGCGGCGGATGCCAGGACGCCCGACTCCGCGTGGCGAACCGACAGCTGCGCCGCCAGAACGAGCGAAGTCTCGGCGACGACATACCGGTCAACGCCCCGCGCGGCAGCCGATCCGCGCCGCCTGCGCCACGCATGAACGTGCCGCGACGCACCCCGCGACCGATTCACTCGGTCAGCAATTCAACACCGCGGCGCGACGAGATCTCGACCAGCTGTTCGGCGGGCTGCGGCCGCGCGAACAGGAAACCCTGCACCTGGTGGCAGCCGATCTCCTGCAGGAAAGCCAGCTGCTTTTCCGTCTCGACGCCCTCCATCACGACATCGAGCCCCAGCGCACGCCCCATCGCCACGATCGCGCGCACGATCGCGTCGTCCGTGCTGCCCGAACCGCAGTCCGTGAGGAACGATCGATCAATCTTCAGCGTATCGACGGGTAGATCCTTCAGATACACCAGCGACGAATAGCCGGTACCGAAATCGTCGATCGCCAGGCTGATCCCCCGCGTCGCCAGTTCGCGCAGCAGGATGCCGATTTCCTCACGCGTGTTCATCGCCATGCTTTCGAGCAGCTCGAGCTGCAGGCATTCGGCCGGCAATGCGGTTTCGCTGAGGATGGTCGTCAGGTCGCTCAGGAAATGGTCGGTAAAGCATTGCCGTGCCGACACGTTCACCGACACACGCCCGAACTCGAAGCCCTCGTCGAGCCAGCGGCGCGCCTGCCGGCAGGCTTCGCGCAGCACCCACCGTCCGATCGGGACGATCAGCGCGGATCGCTCCGCCAGCCCGATGAAGTCGCCCGGCGGCACCAGGCCCTTGCGCGGATGTAACCAGCGCAGCAGCGCCTCCACACCGACGATCCGCCCGCTAGCCAGATCGTATTGCGGCTGGTAGAACAGGCGGAATTCGTTCTGCTCGAGCGCGCGGTGCAGCTCGCCGAGTGTCTCCAGCTGCTCCATCGCCGACGACGTCATCTTGCTCTCGAAGAACTGGAACACATTCCTGCCGCGGCTCTTCGCGCCGTACATCGCCTGGTCCGCGAGCAGGATCAAGTGCTCCGCCTCGGTGCCGTCGTCCGGATAGATGCTGATGCCGATGCTCGGCGTCACGAAGATCTCGCGGCCACCGATATCGATCGCCCGCCCCACTTCGTCCAGCAGCTTGCGTGCCACTCGCCCGACGTCGCGGACATCGTCGAACTCCTCGAGCACGAGCGCGAATTCGTCGCCGCCCATGCGCGCCACCGTATCGTTCGCGCGCACTTTCGCGACGATGCGGGCCGCGACCATCTTCAGCACCTCGTCGCCGGCGTTGTGGCCGAGCGTGTCGTTGACCAGCTTGAAGCGGTCGAGATCGAGGTACATCACCGCGACCTTGCGGCCGAGCCGCTTCGCGTGAACGATCGCGTGCGAGAGCCGCTCCTCGAACAGCGCCCGGTTCGCGAGATCGGTGAGCACGTCGTGCGTGGCGAGATAGCCCAGCCGCTCCTCCGCCTGGCGCCGCTGCGTGATGTCGGAGAAGATCGCCGCATAGTGCGAGATCTCGCCGTCGTTGTCGCGAATGCTGGTGATCGTCAGGTATTCGAGAAACAGCTCGCCGGTCTTGCGGCGATTCCAGATTTCGCCCTGCCAGTGGCCATCGGTCGTCAGCGAATGCCACAGCTGCTTGTAGAAATCAGGCGTCTGGCGCCCGGAACTCAGCAGGCCCGGATCGCGCCCGATCACTTCGTCCTCGGTGTACCCGGTCAGGCGCGTGAAGGCCTGGTTGACGCGCTCGATCTTCGCGTGCCGGTTGGTCACCATGATGCCTTCGAGCGCCGATTCGAACACCCGATCCGCCATGCGCAGGTTGAAGCGCGCGAGACCCAGCGCTTCGTCGCGCTCGCGCAACGCGCTGCGCAGCTCGTTCGCGTATTCGTGCTCGATGCTCTGCAGCACGTCCGCGAAACAGAGCAGCCCGGTCAGCCTGCCCGCCTCGTCCTGGATGCCGACGTGCCGCATATTGTGCTCGGTCATGAAGCGCTGCGCCGCATACAGGCTCTGCTTCGCGGTCAGCATCTGCAGCGGCTTGCTCGCGTACGCCCCGACCGCGCCTTGGGCCCCGCCGTCCGCCAGGAGCCGGACGATGTCCCGTTCGGTCAGGATGCCGTGCTCGCCGTCGTCGTAGCCGACGAGGATCGCATCGAGTCGTTGCGCGCGCATCCGCGCGATGACCTCGTGCAGCGTGACCTGCTCGGGCACCACAACGGGCGGATGAACGCGGATCGATTCGATCGGCTTCAGGTGCAGGAAGAATTCCGGCCCCTGGTTCACGACGACGTCGGTCTGCGTCAGTACGCCGATCGCGGCGCCATCGCGGACCACCACGAAGTGCCGCACGCCCGACTGCTTGAACTTCATCGCGGCTTCGCCCAGCGGCGTATTGGCGTCGAGAGTCAGCACCGGACGGCTCATCACCTCGCTGACGGGTCGATCGAGCCCGTGCGGATCGTCGCCGGCCGACAGGGCGTCATGCTCGGTCCAGATCCCGACGACCTGTTCATCCTCCATCACGACGATCGAGCTGCAACGCTCGGTGAACATGCATCGCGCGACCTCCCGCACCGGCGTGGCAGGCGCGCAGGACAGAATCTGACGCGCCACGAGGCGCGCAATCGGAACATCGTAGCTGCTCGGATACATTCTCTAACCAAGACGAAAAAGCCTCGCCGGCGCACTTCGATGCGGCAACCTGCGGGCTCGCCCGCGACAAGCACGGTGCGATCTCACTTACCTCGGATGGTTGCGTACTCATCGAATTCGCAAACGGGGAATTGACCCATCGTTTGAGGCGTCGCGGCGGCGAGCGCGGCACATTGGCCGCGATGCCGCATTTGACGATCCCTTGCCCGGCGGGTCCACACGCCGGAGCACTGCCCTCGCAGGGGCAGCCGCCCTGAGTTAACGACAGATTTGGACAAGAGTTGAGTGCTGTGGCGATATTCGGGCTGCGCGCCGGCGAGGTGAGCGGCTGCGGGCCGCGTGACATATCGACGCGCCTGCGACGTCGCCGCCCCACCCAACTGCTGTGCTCTACGTGGGCGGCAAGACATGTCACCGTGTTCGGACCTGCGTGATATACCCAGGCGATTCCGCTCGCGGAAGGGTGGGCGCCGTGACGGAAAGCGACCGTTGCCATGTCTGTCGAACAACGGTGACGGCCGTACCGGAACAGGCCGCACCCCATACGTGGCGAGTATTGCGGCCGGTGCAACACCGCCAAGGACACCCCATACCTTTCAAGACATATCGATCGCCTTCCACACGAAAAGAATGGCGACCGATCCGTACCGCGGGAATAAAACCATGCGGGCTCCGGTATATCGGGGCATCACGCCGCGCTCACCACGCCGAACGAGCCGGTGCACTACGCCCAACCGAAACGGAGAGACCGCAATGTCACGCCCTGACCACGTCGCCTACACACGCTTCGCGATCGCCATGCACTGGTCGATCGCAATCTTGATCCTGTCGAACCTGTTGATCGGGATCTACATGGATACATTTCCGCACAACTCGTCTCAGTTCAACAGCATCCTGTTCTATCACGCGTCGATCGGCAGTCTGATCTTCATGCTGACCGTGCCACGCCTCGCGTGGCGTGCGACGCATACACCGCCGCCGCTGCCGGCCAGCGTTCCGTCGTGGCAGGCGCGGATCGCCGGCGCACTGCACGGCGTGCTTTACCTGCTGCTGTTTCTCGTACCGCTGACCGGCTACGTGCACCGCCTCGCCGGCGCCCATCCGGTCAGTTTCTTCGGAATCGCGGAATTGCCGGTGTTTGTCGGCCGCGACGAACCGTTGCGACTCCTGACCGATACGCTGCATCGCGCGCTGGTGCTGACGCTTGGCTTGCTGCTGGTCATGCACGTCGCGGCCGGGCTGAAGCACAAGTTCGTCGATCGAGACGGTGTCGCGGAGCGGATGGGGATCTGAGCGCGACGCGGTGGATGACTCGAGGCTGTACTGTGGATTGCCCGCACGGGTAATCCGTGGCGTGATTTGCCAGGAGAATTTGGCAGCTGGAACAGCGTGTACAGGCGATTCGCTTGATGGTCCCAAGCCGGCATCTGGCATGGCGTTTTTGCTACGTTGACGGGAGGTGCTGACTTCGATGAGATCTTCATAGACGGCACCATCGTGCACGCGCACCAGCACGCCGCAGGCGCGCCGAAAAAAGGAAGATCAAGCTCTTGGACGTTCTCGCGGCGGGCTCAGCACGAAGATTCATGCGCCGTCGCATTAACTGCTTCGCTCATCTGGCTCGCCCGAGATGATCAAGCAGACTTTAGCGAGACTGAAGCCAGTCCAGAAATTCAGAGGCAACGTCGGGCGTAAGTTCTAATGCGGCCTCGGCAACCGTACCGAAGCCTTTTGCGGAGGCAATAGCAGCCAGTGCGCAAACCAGAAATCCATCATCCCAGTCTTTGTCAGATGCGAATGCCACCAGGCGGGGAAGCGCCGCCAGTGCGCCGAAGTAATCAGCACGCAAGTCTTCTGGTACTTCGATGCCCTTCCGCTGACGCCATGCCTCGACAACAGCAGGAAACTGGAAATACGGCCACGTGGCGCTCGCTGGTGCTCCAGACAAAACACGTATCACATGAGGGACAGCTGCAAACGAAGCAGAGAAAACATCACCCTGATGTGCCAAAGAACTCCAGAGTGAGAACCACGGTTCTTCGTCATACTCTAACCCCGGTGGCAGTGCCTCCAGCCTTCCTAAAAGCACCGGAATGTCATCAGCCTTTCCATACGCATGGTCAAGCTCTGCCCAGCGGGGGCTATCAAGCGAGAGACATCGAATGGAAGGAGCGCTGGTCACAGTTGGATATCCGGTTGTCGCGGCACCAAAGGATACTCCACGCATTGTGTCGGGGCGCGTTCAAGCCGTCTCTTGTGCTTTGCCCGGAGATTGTCAACAAACCCTTGCAGCATGCTTCTTTGCCGGAGTAGTGCAGCCACTACTCCGGACTTCCGCGTCGGCGATCAGAAGCCGTGGTACATGCCGATGTTGACTTGAACCTGGTTGCCGCCCGATGCCGTGTTGCCAAAGTCGGCCACCGAAGCCTGAGCGCCCTGAGCGTGAACGTACCCGCCCATGGCGTACAGCGCGGTGCTCTTCGACAGCGAGTACGTCGCGCCCAGCGACACCTGGTTGATCGACGCCATCGTGCGGCCTTCGGCAGCCAGCTTGGGTGTGGCTGCGGAACCGTAGACGTACGTGTACCCGGTCGCCAGCGCCAGCGCCGGGGTTACCTGGTACTGCAGGAGGGCACCCAGCACGTTGAAGTGGATCGACGGCTGGCCAGCGTTGCCTTGGTACTGCGCGTTCGAATAGCGCAAGCCGGCCGTGTACGGACCAATCTGGTATTGAGTCGCGACTTGCGCGATGCCCGCGCTCTTGAACGCATTGCCGCCGTTGTAACCCGAACTCGGATAGCCCAGCGCACCACCGAAACTCGGTTGCGCTGTTGCATTCATCCACCCGTTCTCACCCTGGTTTGCAGCATGGAAGTAGCCGCCGGCGACCGTCAGACCACCCTGAGCGTAGTTCGCAGCCACCGACCACGATTGACCCGAACCCATCGAACCGGCAACGCCGCCGAACGAGTACGCGCCTTCAGCCTGGAAGCCGTGGATGAGCGGCGAAATGTACTTCACGGCGTTGTTCTGGTTCGTCGTGTTGTCGTTGTTGTCTACGTCGCCCGGGGTCGAGAATGTCGACGCCGAAATGGCGTCGCCCGTCAGGACCTGAACCATTTCCGTCACGGCGTCGAGCTGGCGCCCCATCCGCACCGTACCGTACTGATCGGAAGCGAGCGATACGTAAGCCTGGCGGTTGAACAACGAACGCGTGGAACCGATCGGCCCCTGGCCGCCTATGCCGCCGGTACCAATGTTGAAACCGTTTTCGATCTTGAAGATAGCCTTGAGGCCGCCGCCGAGGTCTTCGGTCCCCCTGAGGCCCCACTTGTTCGAACCTGCGGCACCGCCATCGAGGCCGACCCGCTTGTGGCCGTTGATGTTCGACGTGTAGCCGATACCCGCATCGAGCATGCCATACAGGGTGATCGACGACTGTGCCATTGCTGCCGAAGATGCTGCGAAGGCGGCAACAGCGATAACGCTGACCTTGATTTTCTTGTTTTTCATCTGTATTTCACTGTCAGGAGTGGTTTCGGGATTGTTTGAAACGGGTTTTGTTGTTTTCGAATGCAGATGACGGCGCACGGCCTGCGCGTCGTCTCAAGCCGGAACGACCGGCGTCATATTCACCAGATCGGCATATTTGACTCAATCATTTCGTCATCCTCAAAATTCCATGCAGGAAGGCGCCTCGCATCTCGACCTGTCCGGCATTCCCTCGACTAGAACCATCGCGGCGTCCCTACCTGGACGAAAGCCGCTTCCTTGCTTCCGTTGCCGCTCCAGCTATCCGGCGCCGTGGATTGATAACGTGCCGACTTGCCTACTCCAACGGATCACCGCGTGGAACCGAACGTTTCTTCGATGGCATTTCGAAGAAGTACTCCACCGCCACGTTCCACGCTCGCGCAATACCCACGAGCGAGATCAGCGATGACGAAGCCGGACCACACTCGACCTGCGACAAAAAACGGCCTGGAAATACCGGCCGCCATTGCAGGCTGATTGAGCGCCCGGTCCAGGCGCCGGCGACGGGCGCGAGCCTTTTCGCCGAGCGCCAACGACAACCGGGGCGCGCTTTGCAGGTGCGAAAAACCATATCAGGAACATAAATCGTCGTCAAAATTTGTTTGATATAAGTTAATCGCGTTTGATAACCATGCGCCTTACCGGGATTTCCCTAATAGGAACCGGCACCAGGACAAAGTGTTAGGGAGATCCGTGCACGATCAGACACAAATCGGGGGGGCGAACGGGCGCGCCCAAGCGGTAACGGCAAACGGTTTGCGCGTTTCGCGTGCATCATCGAAAGTCTTTCGTCACTGCCGGTACCTGAATGAATTGATACCCCATTCGACTCCGCGAGCACGTACCGTCCGACATCGATCGATTTTGCGAATTGCGGATGAGTTCGCAGGTGGCCCGCCATGTGTCGTGACTCCCGCGAACGAGAACGCAATGTGAGCACGCGTTGGCCGATGCAATCACTCGGCAACGTTCCGCGGCTCGGGTTCGGCGGATTGTGGCTGGTTTTTATTGCCGGACTTTTGGGGAAAGGGCTATGCGGCGCCCGCGATTCGTGCGCGGCTCGTTCTCGCATTTGGTTCAGACGGGATGATGAGCATGGCGGCGTCATGTTCGATCGCGAATCGATTCGAGACAAGCGGAAGCCATCGAGTTGGCCGTCTCGGCTGCATCCGCATCACTTCGGCCATCGCCACGACGGCTCGGAAAGGTGCTCCGCAAAGTAATCGGACAGCGCGGCAACCTTGGCAGGACGCGCGCGCGCCGACGGTGTGACGAAGTAAAGGCCGCCCGTGGTCAACGACCAGTCGGTGAGAATTGCTTCGAGGCGACCATCGGCCAGATATTCGCCGGCAATGAATTCCGGCAGTTCTGCAATCGCGAGGCCATCGAGCAGCGTGGGCAGCAACGCATCGGCATTCGTCACGCGCAGCGGTCCGTTCGGCATGACCGGTTCCTCGTCACCCGCTCCGTTCGTGAAGCGCCACACATCGCCGCGCGCGCGATACGCATATGAAAGGCACGGCCGATCCACCAGTTCGCGCGGATGTGCTGGCCGTCCTTCGCGCGTCAGATACGCAGGCGACGCCACCACGAACTGGGTGACCGCGCACAGCCGTCGCGCGACCAGCGACGAATCCGGCAGCGCGGCGATGCGCAGCGCGGCGTCAAAACCGTCGGCGACCAGATCGACTGACGCATCGGAAAGATGCAAGTCGATCGACACCTCGGGGTACGCGCGAAAGAAGCCGGGTAACAGCGGGGCAACCCAGCGCAGCCCGAACGACATCGGCACGGCGAGACGCACCAGTCCGCGCGGCTGCAACGACATCTCGCGCGCGGCGCTTTCCGCCTCTTCGGCCCGGCGATAGATTTCGCCGGCTGTCTCACAAATGGTCCGGCCGAATTCGGTCAGCGAGAGCTGGCGCGACGTGCGATTGAAGAGCCGCGAACCCAGCCGGTCTTCCAGACGGGCGACGCCACGAGAGACTGTCGCGACGGACACCCCCGTCGCACGCGCCGCGGCCGCGAACGATCCTTCCTCGGCGACCTTCGCGAACATCGCGAGTCCTTCGAAATCCGGCAGCTTTGCCATTGCCCCTCATCTTTTCATTTATGCAACGTTAGATTGCAATCAATTCTATTTAGAAACGATCGGGGCGTCGATATTCTCCTCACATCGCAACACGCAACACCGAACGCAGTCACCCACTTATCGAACGGAAGGAGAAGCAAAATGGCACGCAAACTCGACAGCAAGATCGCACTCGTTACCGGCGCAACCAGCGGCATCGGCCTTGCCACCGCCCAACGCTTCGCGGCAGAAGGCGCGCACGTCTACCTCACCGGTCGCCGTCAGGCCGAACTCGATGCCGCCGTGAAGAGCATCCAGGCAGCGGGTGGCAACGCGACCGGCGTACGTGTCGACTCCACGAAGCTCGGTGAACTCGACGCGTTGTATGCGCAGATCAAGGAAGAACAGGGGCGCCTCGACGTGCTGTTCGCGAACGCCGGCGGTGGTTCGATGCTGTCGCTCGGCAACATCACCGAAGAACACTACGACGACACCTTCGACCGCAACGTGAAGGGCGTGCTGTTCACGGTGCAAAAGGCGCTGCCGCTGCTCGCCGAAGGCGCATCGGTGATTCTCACGGGTTCGACGGCAGGCAGCGCCGGCACCGCTGCCTTCAGCGTGTATTCGGCGTCGAAGGCCGCGGTGCGCGCGTTCGCACGCAGTTGGATTCTCGACCTGAAGGACCGCCGCGTCCGCGTGAACACGATCAGCCCGGGCGCAACCCGCACGCCCGGCCTGCTCGACCTCGCCGGTGACGACGCCGCACAGCGCGAGGGTCTCGCCGATTACCTGGCTGCCCAGATCCCGATGGGGCGCCTCGGCGAGCCCGGCGAGATCGCGAGTGCCGCGCTGTTCCTCGCCTCGGACGACGCAAGCTTCGTGAACGGCGTCGAGTTGTTCGTCGATGGCGGCCAGCAGCAGATCTAAGCGCGGCCCGGGCGCGTGGATGCGGTGTTCGATGATCGCGCCTGCGCCGTGCGCGCTGCCTATCCACGCCGACGCGCGGGCATCGCGACGCTACGCCAACGCGCGACGGTGTACCACGCGTCGGGATCGGGCGTGGCGTATCTGATTGCCGATCATGGCCGACTTGATGTCGGAGAAATCCGGCTCATGCCACGCGACGAAGTTGTCGTCCATGACGAATCGCAGCTTGGGTTGCTGGCGCGAGACGACACCGATGTCGTGATAGCCGAGCTTTGGCGATAGGGAATCCATGCCTTGAGGCTCGACCGCAACGTCTTGCGTTATAGGGTCGCCTCTCATTTGCAACGCGATCTTGATCGTGGCCAGTCATATCGTCAACGCGTTGGCCGACTGAAACACCATCCGGCGCGCCAGCAACATTCGACGCCACGGTTCCGCTCAAGCGGCCGATGTCCGGCCATCAGAGGTTGCGCCGGCGCGAATCCCGGCGGTAATGAAGGTCACCAGATGCTCGGCCTTGCGCTTCAGCGCACCGGCCTTGACCTTGCCACCCGAGATTCGCTCGATGCGACTGTCGAACGCACTCATCACCAACGCCCCCACCGCGAACAAATAGGCCCAGTGCGCATAGTTGGCGCTGTGGCCCGGCAGCGTCTTCCTGATTGCCTTGATGAACTCCGCCGCAAACGGATCGAAATGTTCGGCAACGATGCCGCGCTCGACCTCGCGCGGATCGGAAGCTTCGCGCGCCACGAGCTTGGCATACGCGAGCCCGGACTCGGTATTCTGGATCTGCATCACCGGGAGCACGAAGGCGCGCACGATATGCTCGAGGGGGTCTTCCCCCGCTGCGACCGGTTCACGAAGCAAAGCCAACCGGGTATCGAGCACCGTCTTGCGGCGCTCGAACAGCGCGCGGTACAGGCCCATCTTGGTCTCGAAGTGATACACGATCAACGGCAGGCCAACGTCTGCCGCCGACGCAATATCCCGCATCGAAACGCCATCGAAACCGCCTTCGGCAAACAGCCGCTCCGCCACGTCGAGCACCCGCTCGCGCTTGCTCGTCTCGACCGT
Organism: Burkholderia lata; assembly: GCF_902499335.1. GTDB lineage: Bacteria > Pseudomonadota > Gammaproteobacteria > Burkholderiales > Burkholderiaceae > Burkholderia > Burkholderia lata_B. The sequence continues at coordinate 183,145 of NZ_CABVQK010000005.1, forward strand.
CTGTTGCGCGCCCTTCCCGCCCCGTACACCGGCCGCCTTTCCCGTGACTTCCTTCGCCTGCATGGTGTCTCCGCTGTCCTGTGGCTCGATTGCCGCGAATGCCAATCCGGTCATTACGCGACGCCAGTTTACACCAACACGATACTGACTGTACGATCGTACAGTCTGCATAACGTGAACGCTGCCATGCGGCGTCGGTGGTAAGTCCCCAAAACCAGGAGCAACCGCACATGACACGACGCTTCGTCGATCTTTCGATCTATCTGGAAAACGACGTCATTTCCGATCCACCGGGCTACGGTCCCAAGATCCAGTATCTGACGCACGGGAATACGGCCAAATCCGTTACGGCCTTCTTTCCCGGACTGCAGGAAGCCGACCTGCCGGACAACGAAGGCTGGGCCATCGAACACATCCAGTTGAGCACACACAACGGGACTCATCTGGATGCGCCCTATCACTTCCACAGCACGATGAACGATTCGACGGGCGAGCGGGAGCGCTCGATCACCATCGACGAAGTGCCGCTCGATTGGTGCTTCCAGCCCGGCGTGAAGCTCGATTTCACCGGTTTCGACGATGGCTACGTCGTGACCGCTACCGACGTCGAAGCCGAGCTTGCGCGCATCGGGCACGAACTCAAGCCCCTTGAAATCGTCGTCGTCAACACGCGTGCAGGCAAGCGCTACGGACAACCCGACTATGTTTCCTCAGGGTGCGGCATGGGCTTCGACGCGACCATGTACCTGCTCGAGCGAGGGGTTCGCCTGACGGGCACCGACGCGTGGAGCTGGGACGCGCCATTCGTGCATACCGCGAAAAAATATGCCGAAACGCGTGATGCATCGCTGATCTGGGAAGGACACAAGGCCGGCCGCAAGATCGGCTATTGCCACCTGGAGAAACTCCACAATCTCGAGGTGCTGCCACCTCACGGCTTCTTCATCTCGTGCTTCCCGCACAAAATCCGGGGCGCCTCCGCCGGCTGGACTCGCGCAGTCGCGATCTTCGACGACGCCCTCAACGCAACAGCTTGCGACCCGCATCGAACCGCATAGGCAAGGAGCCTCGATGGAACTGAATCACACACACGACGTCACTCAACGCAGTTGGCTGGAAGCAGCCAACGTCGCGGGGACCGACTTTCCGTTGCAGAATTTGCCACTCAGCGTGTTTCGCCGCAGGGGCGTCGGCGAAACCTGGCGCGGCGGGATCGCGATCGGCGACCAGATCGTCGACCTCGCTGCGTTACAGCAGGCGGGCTGCATCGACGGCCTGGCACTCGAGGCCGTGCGAGCGGCCACGGCAACCACACTGAATGCGCTGCTCGATATGGGGCCGCCTGCGTGGCAGGCACTGCGCCACGCACTCTTCGAACTGCTTCGGGCCGGCAGTCCGCATGAGCCGGGCGTACGGAAGACGCTGGTATCACAAGCGGAAGCCGAGTATGCCGTCCCCGTGCGTATCGGCGACTACACCGACTTCTACACCTCGCTCGATCATGCGGTGAACTGCAGCCGCCCGCTCGGCATGGCGATCAGCCCGAATTTCGACTGGTTACCCATCGCTTATCATGGCCGCGTGTCGTCGATCGACGTCAGCGGTCAGCAGGTCTACCGGCCGATGGGACAATATCGCCCGGATCCGTCCGCCCCTCCCGTTCACGACGCCTGTCGCCGGCTCGACTACGAGCTGGAACTGGGCGCGGTGATCGGGATCGGCAATCCACGCGGCAATTCAATCCCCCTGCGTGACGCTCAACGGCATATTTTCGGGCTCTGCCTGCTGAACGATTGGTCCGCGCGCGACATCCAGTCGTGGGAAATGCAGCCGCTCGGGCCATTCCTCGCGAAGAATTTCGCGACGACGATATCGCCGTGGCTGGTCACCCTCGAAGCATTGCTGCCGTACCGCACCACGTGGTCACGCGCCGCCGAACGCCCGCAGCCGCTCGACTACCTGTCCTCGGACGACAACAGTGCGGCCGGTGCGTTCGACATCCGGCTCGAGGCGTCGATCCTCAGCGCGCGTCAGCGCGCTCAAGGCGTGCAACCGCGTACGTTGACGCACACCAGTTTCCGGCACCAATACTGGACGTTGGGGCAGATGATCGCGCACCACACAATGGGGGGCTGCAACCTCCAGCCTGGCGACCTGCTGGGAAGCGGCACCATCTCCGGCCCGTCATCGGGCGAAGCCGGCGCGTTGATCGAACTGACCGTAGGCGGCACTCAACCCGTGGATATCGGCAATGGTGAAAGCCGCGCATTCCTCGACGATGGCGATACCGTCATTTTCCGGGGCTGGTGCGAACGCGATGGCTTTGCGCGAATCGGTTTCGGTACCAACCATGGAACCGTGTTGCCGGTGCCGGCCGCGGAAGGTGATCATTAACCGCACGTCGTTTCTCAACCGGCACTGAGTCGATGCGAGGACCACGTTCGTGGTTCTCGCGCCTTGAAACGCCCCGCCAGTGGACTCGCGGTGTCCGCTCGCCGTGCTTGAACACCGCGCCGCAACGCCAGCACGCATGCGTGAAATCGCCGCCAGCGTCATCGGCTGGCGGCGATTTCAGCGCATGTGTCTTTCGGGTGCGCTAGAAGAGGTGACGAACGCCAACGACGATGCCCACACTGCTGCCGGTTGGCTCATACAGCGCGCCATTCACCGTGAACCCCGTATGCATCAACCCGTGGTTGTTCACGCATGCCGCGGCGCCATACAAGGTCGTTCGTTTCGACAGAAAGTAGTCCAGCCCGGCAGACGCCAGTAAAGAATGGTTCGCCGAGTCGTTGCTGTCCCGCATGTACCAAACGCCTACGTCGGTGGACACTGCCGGCGTGATCAGATATTCGCCGCCCGCGGCGTACACTTTCTCGTTGAAAGAGCCGGCGATCTTGTAGCTTGTGTACGATCCCTTGAGTGTCGCGCCTCCCCACCTGTAGCTCGCGCCGACCGTTCGACCGCTGAATTCGATCGTCGACGGGAATGGCGTGGAAACGCTGGCTGACCCGCCGGGATTTCCACTGAAGAGCGCAGCGTTCACGACCAGGTCTTTCCATTCGTATCTCACGCGAGCCGCGTACTGGCGCCCCGCCTGAAATCCCTTTGGATCGCCGCCCAGCGCAAGCAATGCACTCGCCTGCAAGCCTGCGATCGTCGGGCTCGTATAGGACACCGCATTGGCGACGAAAATGCCGGTCGCAAAAAAATTGCCCATGTAGATTCCGGCCTGACTCCCGAAGAACGACGCATGCCGCGCGTCCATGTCGACGATCGCAAGTCCGAACGGCGAGTACTGCAGGCCGGCCTTGACGGTACCGAAGTGTCCGGAGAGCCCGATGAAGGCTTGCCGCCCGAAGAGATTCCCGTTCGAGTTGCCCAACGCCCCGTTGTTCGTCGTAAAGCCGCTTTCGAGCGTAAAGATCGCCTTCGTCCCTGCGCCCAAATCCTCGGCACCGGTGATACCGAAGTGAGAACCCGAGATCCCGCCATCCGTTGCCGATACCTGATGCGGGCCGCTCGCACCCGTTCCGGCGTCGAAGGTACGGCTCGTGTACATCACGCCGGCGTCCACGACACCATACAGCGTGACGTTACTTTGCGCATGCGCGTTCGACGGTAAGCCCGATACCGCGATCGAAACAGGGATCAGCAGCATCGGACGGATTTTCTGCATCTTGCTCACGTTTTAATGTCTCCCCCAGTCATGCAGGACTGCAAAATAATTGAATAAGAATCCGCCTCCGTGCGGCGCCCGACGTATGGCGATCAAATGAAGCCGGACAGAGGGTCGCTTCGGCTTAGGTCCTCGGTGTGCTGCCGGGCACGCACGCCGGAGCGTTGGTTCTTCTTGAACCGTCGCCGGTCGGTGATTGATGTCCCTCGCGACGTTGCCGAGGGATCGGATCGAAAATTTGATCGCACATCGGCCGCAATCGGCTCACGGTATCGATGACGCGGCAAAGCGGTTGCATGTTTCCGCTGCTGCCTTGCCGCTCCACCCAAGCGGCCCGCGCCGCACTGGCCCGCTCGAAGTACGCGAACCGATCGCGCGGTCACGTATTCACGGAGAGCGCCAACGGCATCAAGTCACTTGCTTGCGTCCGCGAGAGGACGTACAGCTCGAACCAGTTGTACCACTCGACCATCAGGTGGTCCGAGTGGCCGTGAATGAGTGCTTCCGGTGCAGTCGATGGCCAGAAGATCTCCAGCCGCGCATCGAACCCCGGAAGCGTGTCCCGGAACTGGTGCAGCAAGTAACCGACGGTCACACCATCGGGCGTCTCGACGCGCCCCATCATCCGATGCGGCATATCGGGAGCCAGTTCGATCGGGATACCGCTCCAGTCATCCAGATGGCGGAGCTTCAGGAGGGCCGGCGACTTCGTATGGCCGGGTACTTCGAGAATGCCGACACGCCCGTCCGGGAGCGGTAGCGCACCGAGATGCTCAGGGTGAGCACGAAGCATTGCCGGGCTGTTCGGCCCGCCATATCCCTCCCAGAACCAGGCCACGAACTCCGCGCTGGTGCCCACCGCCACGTGCGCTTCGGCAACTGACGAACTGAAGCGGCCATTCGCACGCAGCGACCAATCCTTCTCGTTCGATTCGTGCTCCGCGATCTCCTGCGCGAACAGGCTGACCATGCCGTCTGCCCCCAGTTTCTCCATGAGCAAGGCCATCATGTAGCGCGCCCTTTTGACCTCCATTCTGAGGATGTCCTCGCCGGCCACCTCCGTACCTGACTTGAAAAACGTCACTGCTTTCACTTGAACCTCCGTAGCACTGTTGAACGAGTTGCCATGTTTCCCGACTCGCGACACTAACGCAAGTTAACTTGCGTTAGTGTTTACCGCATGCCTGTCGGCCGTCGCGCATGGTCGTGGTCGTGGTCGTGGTCGTGCTCGTGCTCGTGGCCGGACCGCCGTGACGACGCGGGCAGCCGATGAAACGATGTGTAAAATCCGCTCATGCCAAAGTCAGCCGAACAAGAATCGCCGTCGCCACGTCGCCGCCTTGGCGGCCGCAGCGCACGCGTCCGTGAAGCCGTGATCTCCGCAACGATTGCGCAATTGCAGGCAGCGGGTTTCGAGGGGCTCAACATCGGCGCCATCGCCGCGCTTGCGGGCGTGCATGAGAGTTCGATCTATCGCCGCTGGAAGAGCAAGGAAGGGCTGATGATGGAGGCCGTCTTCGAGCTTTTTGCCGAGCACATCGAGATACCGGATCGGGGCTCGCTTCACGCGGATCTCGTCGCGCTGCTGTCGGCAACCGCGCGCTACTTGCGAACGGGCGTGGGCAGGTCTGCCATTCAGTTCGTGCTGGCCACGTACAACGATGCGGCCGTGGCGGGCGAACTGCGCAGGTTGTGGACGAACCGCTTTTCGGCGGTTCAGCAGGTTTTCGACCGCGCCGCAAAAATGGGCGAGTGGCCGCAGGGAGCGGACCCGATGCCCCTGCTTCATTGCCTGCTCGGCGCCGTTTATCTACGCACGCTGATCCTGCACGAGCGCGTCACGACCGAACAGATTCGAGAACTGACGCGCTGGATGCTCCGCGAGCGCGACGCCTGAGCATCGGGCAATCTCAACGATCAGACCATCCAGGCCGGGCGAGCGCTTTACGACGTTCCATGCGGCTCGAGCGAACGGGAATCGACGGCAGAAGGTTCACCAACGCCCCCATCGCGCCGAAGCCAGCCGCAGCGGTCACTGAGCATTGAATGACCGAATCGTATCGTCTGTCGTCCTCGCGCTAAACGCAGGGCGGTCGGTCAACGCCACGGCAGGCCCGACGACTTTCGCGCGGCAATCGACTTTAACGCCGACGTGGCGTGCGGGACCTTCGCACCGGATTCGACGCAGTAGCAACGGCCATCACGGCGGCCTGCAATACCGGGCGCAGGGGCCGATTGCGATGCCCGCGCCGATCTTCTCCACGCCTCTTCGATGGGGACGCGCGACGTCTCCCACCCATCTGCGCACACCCGCGAACCATCAAACCGCCGCCCTCAACCACCCCAGCAAATCCGCCGGCGCACTCCCGGCCACCACCGGCCCCGGCGTCAGCAGGCAATAGTGCGAGCCATCCTCGACGAACCCCATCGGCGCAACCAGCACACCGCTTTCGATGTCGTCTCGAACGAGGTGCCATGGGCCGATGGCAACTCCAAGCCCCGCAACCGCCGCCTGCAGACTGAAGTAGAAATGGTCGAATATCTGCCCGCGTCCACTCACGGCCGGCTGATTCGCCGCCACTGCCCATTCCTTCCACGCGTCCGCCCGTGTCCGCGTATGCAATTGCGGCACGTCCGCCTTCAACGAGCGATCCCCTCGACGCGCGGAAAACCACGCGTCGACCTTATCCGGCCGGCAAACCGGCCCCACCTTCTCCGCGAACAAACGCTCCGCGTGATAACCCGCCGGCCACGCAAAGTCATCGCGTCGAATCGCCATGTCGATGCCGCTGTCGAATGAAAACGGGCCGCCCGCCGCAGCCAGGTGAATATCGACGCCCGCATATCGCGCCTGGAAATCCGGCCAGCGCGGAATCAGCCAGCGCATCAGCAGCGTCGGCTCGCACGACAGGACCCAGCGCCGTGCCCGGGCGGCCTCGGTGCGCAACTCCTGCGCGGCGTGACGCATCAGCCCCAGCCCGTCATGCACCGCCTGCGCGAGCTTGCGGCCCGCCTCGGTCAGGAACACGCGACGGCTGCGCCGCTCGAACAGCGCCACGCCCAGATCATCCTCGAGCAGTCGCACCGCGCGGCTGACCGCGCCATGGGTCAGGCACAGCTCGTCGGCGGCACGGCTGAAATTCTCGTGACGCGCCGCCGCCTCGAAGCAACGCAACGCCATCAGCGACGGCAGGTTCGTGCGAACGGATTGTGAGTCAATCTCACCATTCTGGTCAGAAATCATCGCTTTTCCCGATGAAACATGACCCATAAGATTGCGCCATCAAGCCACCAATCGCAAGGACTAGACGATGACCGAACTGATAGTTGTAGTCACCATCACGCTGCTGGCCGTGATCAGCCCGGGCCCGGACTTCGCGATGGTCACGCGCAACAGCCTGATGCTGTCGCGCCGCTCGGGCGTGCTCACCGCGCTGGGTATCGGGCTCGGCGTGACGGTTCACGTGAGCTACACGCTGCTGGGCGTCGGCCTGCTGATCCGCCAGTCCCTGTGGCTCTTCAATGCCGTCAAGCTGGTCGGCGCGATCTACCTGGTCTACCTGGGCGTGAAGATGCTCATGACGAAGGCCGGCAACGGGCAGCCGGACGCACAGGCCGCCCCGCTGTCCGACCTGGCCGCGCTGCGCACCGGCTTCCTGACCAATGTGCTGAACCCCAAGACCACGGTGTTCATCGTCAGCCTGTTCATGCAGGCCGTGCGGCCCGACACGCCGTTGATCGTGCAGATCGGCTACGGCGCGTTCATCGCCGTCGCGCATGCCGGCTGGTTCAGCCTGGTGGCCCTCTGCTTCTCCGCCACGGCAGTCCGTGATCGCCTGCTGGCGCTGCGCCACTGGATCGACCGCACCTTCGGCTGCCTGCTCGTCGGCTTCGGCGTCGCACTCGCCATCGCGCGCGGCGGGCGCTGATCCGGGCCTCCGCGCCGCGTGCCGATGCAACCGTCGGGCGCGCTCCGCTGGCCCACCGGATGCCCCGTTCGGCAGCGTCAGAACGTGCGCGCGATCGTGCGGGCCTCGTCGATCGCGCGACTACGATCGACCTTTCCGTCGGGACCGAACAAGGTGCGCTCGACGACGATGCCGGTGACGTCCTTCACGCCCACGAACCTGAGCCAGGTCTCCATGTACGGGCGCTGAAGGTCGAACTCGGCGGCCGGCGTAAATGAGCCCGGCGACTGATAGCCGAGCCCGCGCGCGTAGACCACCGCTGCCTTTTTCCCGGCCAGCTTGCCGGCGAAACCGGTGCCGTCGAACGTGAACAGAACGTCCTTCTGCGAGATCGCATCGATCAGGTGCTTGAGTTTGTACGGAATGCTGAAATTCCACAGCGGCACGCCGAACAGGAACTTGTCCGCTTCGTGGAACGGTGCCGCGAGCTGCTCGATCCGCTGCCATGCCGCCGCCTGCGACGGCGTCAATGCCGTGCCGCTCAGCCCCGCATATTTCGCGGCCAGCGCGGCTTCGTCGAATTCGGGCATCGCCAGATTCCAGATGTCGAGCTTCTGTATCTCGTGATCCGGATGGGCGAGCCGGTACGCATCGAGAAAGGCATTGCACACCTCGATGGATGCCGAATAGTCCTTGTTGGGTGAGCCTTCGATATAGAGCACGCGTGTCATGAAGCCGGTCCTTGCCGAAAGTGACTGCGACGCGCGGGATGCGCGGCCGCCCACTGCACTTCGCAGCCTATCGGATCGACCTATAATCCGGAAACGATATGAATTGATCGAATTAACCCGAATTGGTGATCAATGAACCCTCCCCTCGACACGTCACTGCTTCACACGTTTGTCGCCATCGCCGACGTCCGGAGCTTTACCGGCGCAGGCCGCAGGCTGAATCTCTCCCAATCCGCGGTCAGCGCCCAGATCGCTCGTCTCGAGGAGCAGGTCGGCCGGGCGCTGCTCGCGCGCAATACGCGTAGCGTCACGCTCACCGAGCATGGCCAGATGCTGCTCGGCTACGCACGCGCGATGCTCAATCTGAGCGAGGAAGCGAAGACAAGGCTGGGTACCGGCCAGGCAGTCGACGTCACGTTGCGTATCGGCGCATCGGAGGACTTTGCAGGAGGCTGGCTTCCCGACGTGATGCGTCGCTACGGCGTCGCGCGGCGCGGCTTGCGGCTGAACCTGACGGTGGACATCGGCGACAGCCTGTTTCGCCGGCACGCCAGCGGCGAATTCGATCTCGTGATCGGCAGCCGGTGCGCGCATACGGGCCAGGGCGCGACGTTGTGGCGAGAGCCGCTCGCCTGGGCGTTTGCGCGCCACGAGCCGCTGCCGGAAGGCGATGTGCCGCTCGCGTGCTTCCCCGATCCGTGCCCGTACCGGGGCGCTGCCATCAAGGCGCTCGCACTCGCCGGCATGCCCTATCGCATTGCCTGCGAAAGCCCGAGCGTCACGGGCATCCGGACGTTCGCGCGCGCCGGCATCGCGATCGCGCCGGTGCCGCGCAGCGCGATCGACGACACGCTCCGTGAGCTGGGCGCGTCCGAAGGCTTGCCGGCGCTGCCGGAAATGGAATTCGTGATGATGCATGACGCGGAAATGCCGGCCGCCGTCGAATTCGCCGCGACGATTTTCGACGAAACCGCCATTCGCAACGGGGCAGGCACGCGCAACAGGCCGTAGCGGGCACCCTCCGCACTTGAGGCTCGATCCAGGCACTCACCGACGCATTCGCGTTCGACCACAACGGCGCGCTGCTGGCGAAACAGCCGCGCGCCGGTCGCGATGCGTCTCCGGTTTCAGCGCTTCGCGCTCAATCCCGCCCGCACGCCCTCCGGTTCCCGGCTGCGCCCGAGCAGCGCCGCCAACGACAGATCCGCGAGCTTGCCGAACGGCGCGCGCAGCAGGCTCGGCAGGTTCCAGCGCCCCAGCACGAACACGCCCTTGGCATGGCTCATCGCGCGGAATCCCTCGATGCCGTGATACGCGCCCATCCCGCTCGGGCCGACGCCGCCGAACGGCAAGTCTTCCTGCGCGACATGCAGGAGCGTGTTGTTGATGCCGACATTGCCCGACGTGGTGCGCTTCAGCAACGACTCGCAGTCGCTGTCATGCGCACCGAAGTAATACAGCGCAAGCGGCCGCGGACGCGCATTCACGTAGTCGACGACTTCGTCGATCGTGCGATACGTGCGCACCGGCAGGATCGGCCCGAAGATCTCTTCCTGCATGACGGTCGTATCGTCGCCGGCCCCGACGATCAGCGTGGGCGCGAGCGTCCGCTTGCGGGTGGCCGCCTGCTGCGGGTTCACGCCCGCCTCGATCACGCGCGCGCCCTTGCTGCGCGCTTCGTCGACGAGGCTTTTCAGGCGATCGAAATGCCGGTCGCTGACGATCGACGTGTAGTCCGGGCTGGTTGGCCCGTCCGGGTAGAAGCGCGCGACGGCCGCATCGTATTGCGCGACGAACGCGTCGAGATCGTCTTCATGCACCAGCGCGTAGTCGGGCGCCACGCAGGTCTGCCCGCAGTTCGACAGCTTGCCGAACACGATGCTGGACATCGTCCGGCCGTCGACGTGCCCTCTCGCGACGATCGCCGGGCTCTTGCCGCCGAGTTCGAGCGTCACCGGCACCAGATTGTCGCTGGCCGCCTTCATGACCTTGCGGCCCACCTGCGTGCTGCCGGTAAACAGCAGATGGTCGAACGGCAAGCCGCTGAAGGCGGCGCCGACTTCCGGCCCGCCGAGCACGACCGCGACTTCCTCGCTCGGGAAGGTTTCCGCGAGCATCCGGCGCATCACCTCGCTGGTGCGCGGCGTCAGCTCGGACGGCTTGAGCATCGCGCGGTTGCCTGCGGCCAGCGCGGTGGCCAGCGGAATGAACGTGAGCGCGAACGGATAGTTCCACGGCGCCATCACGCCGATGACGCCCAACGGCTGGAATTCCACGTGAGCCTGCCCGGCCCGATAAAGAATACCGACGTGCCGGCGCTGCGGCTTCATGAAGCGGCGCAGGTTGCGGGTCAGGTAGTCGATCGCCTGGATCACGCCGACCAGTTCCATGATCGCGGTTTCGTGTCGCGAGCGATGCCCGAAATCGGCGCTGATCGCCTCCTCCACTTCACCGCGATATGCCAGCACCACGGCGCGCAGCCGCGCGAGACGGGCCTTGCGCTGCTGCATGCTCGGCGGCCCCTCGCTGACGAACGCGTTGCGCTGGCGGGCCAGCAACGCCGCCGGGTCGATGCTCGAACTGGATTCTGCGGAAACGGCCATGGTGCACCTCACGAGTTTGCGTCGATGTAGACACTGTCAACTTGCATGCGGCGGATCATAGGACCACAATGTGTTCCCTGTCAACATAGGAGCAACACGATGTCGTCGGATGTGGATGCGGACGCCGGGCAAAAGGCTTATCACCACGGGGATCTGCGTCGCGCGATCATTGAAACGGCGCTCGACACGCTGCAGGAGCAACAGGGCTGGCAGTTCACGCTGCGCGAAATCGCGCGGCGCGCGAACGTCAGCCACTCGGCGCCGTACCGGCATTTCCCGGACAAGGCCGCGTTGCTGCACGAACTCGCGCTGATCGGCTTCGATCGGCTGCACGACGACCTCGCCGCGTCCGTCGATCAGGCCGCGGATGCACCGGACGTGCTGCTCGCGCTGGCCTACGCTCATCTCGCGTTCGGGCAGCGCAACCCGGATCTCTATCGACTGATGTTTGCCGCGGATGCCGGGGAGCCCACGGACATCCATCTCGATCCGCGCGTGCAGGCGCCGTTCCTTCTGGTCGTCGACATCTTGGAACACGGCCAGCGCGCCGGCACGATCCGCCCGCGCCCGGCGCTCGGCCAGGCGACCGCCTGCTGGGCGCATCTGCATGGCCTGACGATGCTGGCGATCGACGGCCGGCTGGTGCGCGAGAAGGTCGGCGATCACGCGATCGAGGATGCGCTGACCACCTTGCTGGACGGCCTCGTGCTGCCCGCCGGCCCCGCACCGGCAGCGAAGACGAAAAGGCCTTGACCTTCAACTTCGCTTAAAGGTTATGGTTTGCCTCGGCAGTGTATCGAGGCCAGGGGTATGGGGACTGCCATCCGACAATCCGGCGGTGCGTCGACGACGCCCGCCCGTGGCCGATGAAAGGGAAACCGCATCATGAGCAAGCGCATCCTGCATGTCGTGAGCAACGTCGCGCACTACGCCGATCCGTCGCAACCGACCGGCCTGTGGCTGTCCGAACTGACCCATGCCCATCACATCTTCGCGGCGAAGGGCTATGAGCAGCGGCTCGTGAGCCCCAAGGGCGGCGTGTCGCCGCTGGAGCCGCGCTCGCTCAAATGGCCGCATGCCGACGCCGCCGCGAAAGCGTGGCGCGCCGACAAGGCCAATGAAGCGCTGCTTGCCTCCACAGCGCGCCCCGACGAGATCGATCCGGCCGATTTCGATGCGATCTACTTCACCGGCGGCCATGCGGTGATGTGGGACTACCCGGACGATGCGGGGCTGCAGCGGCTCACACGCGAGATCTACGAGCGCGGCGGCGTCGTGTCGTCGGTCTGTCACGGCTACTGCGGGCTGCTCAATACGAAGCTGTCGGACGGCTCGCTCCTGGTTGCCGGACGGCGGATCACCGGCTACTCGTGGGTGGAGGAAATCCTGGCCGGCGTCGCGAAGAAGGTGCCCTACAACGTCGAGCAGCAGATGCAGCAGCGTGGCGCGCGCTACGAGAAGGCGCTGCTGCCGTTCACGTCGAACGTCGTCGTCGACGGCCGACTCGTGACCGGCCAGAATCCGCAATCGGCGAAAGCGACCGCCGAACAGGTCGTCGCGTTGCTGTGATGTGATGCGCCGGAGACCCTCTAAGCACGGGTCGGCCGGCGCACAACCGCTTCGCCGCGATCGGCAGCGGTTGTCGCAGCCTCACCGCCATCCACCGCATTCCCCGGCGGAATCCGCGACAGCAATCTTTGCGCATGGGTTGCGCAATCGATCGACCCTGGTTTCGCGGCGATGTCGGCGATCAGCGACACGATCTGCGCCTTGCTTTGCGCGAGCCGCGCCTCCAGCGCCTCGATATCCTGCACCTTGCGGCACAGCGCATTCAGCAACGAAGCGCATGGCCACTGCGCGAGGTCGGCCGGTATCAGCGTGCGAATCTCGTCGAGACTGAAATCCGCCTTCTGCGCGGCCGTGATCAGGTCGAGCACCGTCACCGCTTCCTGCGGATAAGTGCGATAGCCGTTCGCTTCGCGCTCGACGAGCGTCAACAGACCGATGCGTTCGTAAAAGCGGATGCGCGAAGGGGTAAGGCCGGTGCGTTCCGCCAGTTCCCCGATCTTCATGTTCCGATACTCCCTGGCCGGATCGCGTCCGGCCATCTGCCCCGTCGTGACTGTCGGTTGTCTCCTGACGTTGATTCGCAATCCGATCCTTATCGGCTTCCTGTCGAACGGCGAGCGGACGATGCACGCTCAGATCACTTCGAAACGCAACCCCGCATGGCGAACCAGGCGCTCGATGTAGCGCGCGTCGAACATCGTCGCGGGCGTCCAGAAGCCGCCGCCGCGGCCGGTCTTGATGCCGTCGCCGGCGCAATCCAGTGCGAGACTGATCGCTGCCTGCCCAAGCATCTTGCCGGTGGAGCCGTAGCCGGGATCGCGATCGCCGGTGACTTTCACGCGCAAGGTCTTCCCGTCGTCGGCACGGCCGAAGAAGCGTAAATCGTAGCGGCCGGTCAGTTGCGCCTCGACGCTCGGCCCCTCGCCCGGCTTCGGCAGCAGGAAGCGCTCCATCAGGCTGCGCACCGGCTTGATGACGACACCCACCATGAACGCGCCGAGGCCGGCGACCATCGTCACCGCGGTCACGCGGCCCTTCAGGCCCGTGCCCGTCATCACCGCTTCGTCATACGTGAAGCGGCTGCCGTATGCGTTGCCGGCCAGCGCATTGGAGCGATGCACGACCCGCTCGTTCACCGCCGCCATCACGAACGGCGCGATCCACGCGTCGAAGTCGCGATCGAATGCGGCGGATCGCACCGCATGCTGGCGCATCGTGAAGCCATGCCCCTTCGGGCACAGTGAATAAGGATCGAGCAGTTCCCTGCGCAACGCGGGATCGGCTGCCGCTTCCCGGACGACGTTGATCACGCTCGCCACCGTGCCGCCCGACGCGCCGCCCTTCAGCGTTTTCACACGCATCTTCACCTGCGTGGCCGGCACGCCCCACTGTTGCCGCGCCTGTTGCTGCAGGAAGAACACGCCCATGTCCGACGGCACCGAATCGAAGCCGCAGCAATGGACGATGCGCGCGCCGGATTGCCGGGCCGCCGGCTCGTACTTGTCGATCATCCGTTTGATCCACTGCGTCTCGCCGGTGAGGTCGCAGTAGTCGGTGCCGGTTTCCGCGCAGATCCTGACCAGCGGCTCCCCGTAAAGCGCGTAGGGGCCGACGGTGGACACGACCACCCGCGTCTGCGCGCAAAGCGCTCGAAGCTGCGCTTCATCGGCCGCGTCGGCGACGATGATCGGCACCGACTGACCGGCCGTGCCCAGCGTATCCCGCACCTGCCTGAGCTTGGTTTCAGAGCGGCCGGCGATGGCCCAGCGCAGCGTCTCCCCGGAGCCCGACAGGTACTCGGACAGGTAGCGGGCCAGGATCTGCCCGACGAAACTGGTGGCGCCGAATACGACGAGATCGTGGGTCGGACGGGTCATGGGCGGTTCCTTCGGCGCGGGCGGGCCGCGGCGTTGCGTTGCGTGGCGTCAGCGTTGCTTTCCGGGTTCATCGAAAGCCTTCAACGGAGTCGGCAGGTTCAGGACCAGTTGCGCGTCCTTCACCACGTCGAGACGCAGGATGGTGGACGCGCCCAGCCCGTCGAGCAGCTGGCTCAGCGGGCCGCCGTGCCGCACGAGCTCGACGTTGCGCGGCAACAGGCGCTGGGCGAACGATAGCGCATTCGTCTGCACCAGTGTCTGGTGCCATTCGCCGTCGATGCGATTGATCATCGTCGACGTGCCCATGTGCGACTGGGACGCGACGTTGGTCAGCTCCGGCAGCGGCACGCTCAGGCTCAGGTCCGGCCGGCCGCCCGGCCCGGCAATGCGGGCGCTGGCGGTGGCGCCGAGATTCACGTCGATATCGGCGAGCCACTTGGGCAGCTGATAGCCGTGCACGCCGCGCACCCGTGCGATTTCCGTGGTGACCGGCAGCGCCAGTACGTGCGCGAAGAAGCTGCGGCGCCGCATCGAGTCGATCAGCTCGAGCGCGTGCGACCCGGTCGCGCCGGGCTGGCGGATCACCACCGCGACGGACACTTCGTCATACGGATCGTTGTCGCAGACCGAATACGAGAAGAAGGTCAGCGCGACCAGCCCGTACCCGGGGAGCGCGCGCAGCGGCTCGAGCGGCACCGGCAGCGTGGTCCGCAGGCGCTCGAGCGGCGCAAGGAACAGCAGCTGGATGCTGCTGGAACGGTAGTAGAAATTCGGCGCCCAGGTCGGGCCGACCCGTGAAGCGACCTGACGCTTCGGAATCCGACGGAAAAAATCGATGTTCCCCGCCGCGGGATCGCGCGCCACCGCGTCGAGATCAGGATTCATCCGGAACCGGTCGTAGTACCCGCCTTCGGGCACATCGACCTTGTGTGGGCCGAATTCGACCTGTGTAAACCGCCTGTCCATGTTCGTCGCCTCTCGTCGATGATCGACCGTGGCAGGCAACACCCGATGCCCGCTGACTCACTGCCGTCAGCAAGCACTCTAAGATTTAAGTCAACTTTAAGGTCAAGGCCCCGAGTAGAGGGGCGCGTCGGATTGCGTCCGGGCGGGCGGCCAGCGCTCACCATGGGGCATCGAATCATTTTACGGCGGTCGTGCGACAGCCCTTGCCGCGTATCGACACCATGCGCTGATTGTGCAGCCGGCCCGTCACCCGATGTGTGCACCCGCAGCAGTCCGTTCGCCCAAATCGCAGGCTGACGGCCGTCCGCTATCCGAAGCCGAACGCAGCTAGTCGAGCCCGCGAAGAAAATCGGGGACCGCTTCTCCGATCGATGCAAGATAGCCGGCCATCGCACCGGCGACCTTGCGCACGGCGGGACGTGTCGTCATCCGGTCACGCCACGCGAGCAGATGGGGCGTTTCGTCCGTCATCGGTGCGCCCTTGCGTGCACCGAACAACTGCGCCATGTAGAACGCGATGTCGGCGTACGAATACGTTCCGGCCAGAAACTCGCGATCCGCAAGCACGCGCGCCATGCGCCGATAGTATTGGGCCGCTTCGGCGCGCGCAGCGTGCGCCGCCGGATCGTCCGGCGTCGCTTCCAGCCCCATCAGCCGGACGATGTGCGGAAAATAGATTTCGTCGCTGCAGTGCTCGAGTTGACGCGCGATGGCGCGCGCCGCCGGATGCGCCGGCCATAGCGCCGGATCGGGCTTCAGATCCTCGAGATACTCGAAGAGCTGCGTGGAATCGAAGAGTTCCAGATCGCCGTCGATCAGCACCGGCACCTGCCGCTTCGGGTTGATGCGCAGCACATCCGGATGTCTGGGATCGTAGCCGCGAAGCTGGCTGAACGGCACCATCACCAGCTCGAAATCGATGCCCTTCTCGTGCGCCGCAATCTCGACCTTTGCACCAAACATGCTCAGTGGCCCGGAAATGATCTTCATCGTTCTATCCCCTGTGGTGTCATGCTGCGTAACCTGCGTCGATGAAACAGCGCAGGAATGCCGCAAAGCATAAGTCCGATAACATGACACCTCATGTCAGGTATTTGAGGTAACGTGTCGCTCATGAAAGCGAGCCGCCTGTTATCGATCCTGATGATGCTGCAAGCGCGCGGCCGGATGACCGCACCGGCGCTCGCCGAAGCACTGGAAGTGTCCGAGCGCACGATCCTGCGCGACATCGACCAGCTCTCCACGGCCGGCGTGCCGATCTGGGGCGATCGCGGCCGCAACGGCGGCTTTCAGCTGAGCGACGGCTGGCGTACCGATCTCACCGGGCTCACCGAGCACGAAGCGCACGCGATGATTCTGGCGGGCTTGCCCGGGCCCGCGAGAGAACTGGGCCTCGACGGCATGGCGACCTCCGCGCGGCTGAAGATGATCGCGAGCCTGCCGCCCGGCTCGCGCGAGCACGCCGATCGCGTCGCCAGCCGGCTGCACGTCGACACCGTGGATTGGTACCGGGCGCAGGAAACGCCGGCATTCCTGCGTGAAGTCGCCGATGCGGTGTGGGGTTCGTACCGTATCGACGTGATGTACCAGAGCTGGCGCGGCGTGTCCCGCCGCGCACTCGAGCCGCTCGGCCTGGTGCTCAAGGGCGGCGCCTGGTACCTGGTTGCCAAGGTGGCCGGCAAGCCCGGCGCACTCACGTTCCGGCTCGCGAATATCCTCGAACTCGATGCATCGCGCCGCCGCTTCAAGCGGCCCGCGCGATTCGACCTCGCGACGCACTGGCGCGACGCGATGAGCCGGTACGAAACCGACCTCAATCGGCTGACCGCCCATATCGCCGTGTCGCCGCGCGGCGAAACCTGGCTGGCCAACGCGCGGATCAAGACCGCGCCCGTCTCGCAGGAAGCAGGCAGCGTGGAGGTGCCACCGGGATGGAAGGCGTTCCTGATGCCGATCGAATCGATCGAGCACGGCGCGCGGAAACTGCTGGGGTACGGCGCACACGTGAAGATCCTCGGGCCGCAGGCGCTCAAGGATCAATTCATCGAAGAGTTGGCGCAGGTGAAGGTGCTTTATCAGGGAGGCGAAAATTGAAGCGTTCGTGTCAGCCGCGAGGCAGTCGCCGCATCGTGCTTGCCCACGAGCGACCGGGAAGTTATCGGCGATGCGTCGGAAACGGCCGAGCACATACGCCGACAACCCGGCAAGAGCGGTAGCTGCTTGATTGACTCGCAGCTTGCATCCGGCATCAACGGAATCGTTCGGATGACGAGTAAGTTCTCGTGTGATGGTAACTGCCGGTGACCAGCACCGATCCATCGTTCAACAAAGTGGACGTATGCATCGATCGTGGATCGCTCATGTTGGCAATCGCAGCCCAGTTCCCGGTGGCCGGATCAAAAATCTCCGCCGACGTACCATTTCCGCTGTAACTGGCGTCATAGTTGCCCGTCACGACGACGCGTCCATCCGGCAGCCCCGTGGCTTGAGCTTCGACGCGTGGCATGACCATCGGTCCCGTCAGTGTCCAGGCCCCGGTCGCCGGATCGTACTGCTCGGCGGTAAGCGAAGCGCTCGTGCCGCCAGCCACCAGCACCTTGCCGTTCGGCAGCATCGCCGCCGTCGGGCTGGATCGCTTGACATGCATATCGCGAACAAGGGTCCACGTGCCGCTGCGCGCATCGTATAGCTCGGCCGTCGCCGTGATGCCGGCCTGGCTGCCGCCGCCCGCCACCAGCACTTTTCCGCCGGGCAGTAGCGTTGCGATGTGATGTGCCCGCGCGACATTCAGACTGCCGGTGGTAGCCCACGTCTTGCTGACCGGATCAAACAACTCGGCCTCGGCAACATAGGTGCCGAAATCGCCTTCCTCGATGCCGCCAACCACCAGGACCCGGCCGTCCGGCAACAGTGTCGATGTCGCCTGATGACGCCCACGCTTCATGTGGCCGACAGAGGCCCACGTACCGGTGGACGGATCGTACAACTCTGCCGTGCGTGTCGTGGTGCCTCCCACCACGTTTCTTCCACCGGCCACCAGCACATCGCCATTCGCCAGCCTGGTTGCCGTGTGTTCGGTGCGCGCGGTCTGCATTTTTCCTGCAAGCGCCCATGAGCCGTTTGCCGGGTTGTATCGCTCGGCCATGCCGACCAGGCCCCCCGTACCCACCCCACCCGCCACCAGAACTTCACCGCTGGACAGCAACGTTGCCGTATGCCAGGCACGCCCCTCGAACATGCTGCCGCCAGGCACCCATTCACCGCTCGTCGCCTGGGTTACCGAAATGTCCAGTTGCGTCTGTGTCGTGCCCGCGCCGTTGCTTCCCGAGATCAGGTATGTCAGCGGACCTTGAGCACGGGCCGGCGTCCCGCTGATCGCGCCCGTCTGCACATTCAGACTCAGCCCTGCGGGCAATGCCGGGGATACAGCGTACTGCGCGATACTGCCGCCCGCCGACTTCGGCAAATTCGGCGCAATCACTTGGCCAACTTTGTAAGTCACGGTCTGGTTTGCATACTCGAGATGCAATGGCGGGGCAACTGCCGCTCGCACTTCGAGCGTGAACTGAGTCGTTGTGTTGCCGGCGCTGTTGCTGCCGGTCACCCGGTAAGATACCGGGCCGGCGGCTGCCGCTGGCGTTCCACCGATTGCTCCGGTCGCCGGATCAAGTACGAGCCCGTTCGGCAATGCAGGTGAAATCGTGAATTGCGTCACCCGGCCGCCCGATGTGACAGGAGCAATGCCCGTGACGGCTTCCCCGGCGGTGACGATAATGGCTTCGTTCCCGTAGGCAATTGTCGCGGGAGCAACGGTCATCGGCTTCACCTCTATCTGCATCCGCGCCGTGACACTTCCCTGAGCGTTACTTCCCGTCACCGTGTAAATTTCGCTCGGCGCAACCGTGGACGCCACACCGCTGATTACGCCAGTTCGCGGATCCTGTACCAGTCCGGCTGGCAGCGCTGGCGCTATGCTGTATGTCGTGATCGTGCCGCCACTATTGGACGGGGTATTCGGCGTGATGCTTTCACCGATTCGATATACGGCGACCGGCATGAGGTAGGAAAGACCGGCCGGGGCAACGACTGCACTGTCCGTTACGTGCAACACGTTCTGGTCGCCAGGCCCGTTGTCGCCACCACACCCCGTCAGCGATACGGCAAGCACCAGCCCGCATGTCGGCCAAAGTTTTCGTCCGATCCGAATCATCACCCTGTTCCCCCGAGAATGAAAACACGCTCTCATTTATTTAGTTTTACAGATTAATTGAAATTATTTTTCGCATCGGAAGCAACCAATGCAGCCTCTCTTCAGGACGCGAAATCCTGACAAAATGCCGACGAAGATTACCAGATATTTTCAAAAAAGACTTCTTCAATAAATGTCAAATGGCGGGATACCCATTCACAGGATTCGTCCACTCGTCGATATACATAAACAGGACATCCCGCGGCCGTCATCCCGGACGTGATCGACCGCCACCAGGCCCTGTGATCGTTCACGCTCCCGCCTGGTTGTTGCATGCGAATGCCACCTCCCGCGCAGCCGATCGGTCAATTCCGTACATCGAAAGCGCCGACCGCCGTCATTCCAATTTCGACGTAGGGAAATCCCTGCCCCCATCGGATTCGCCACACTCGAATCGACACTTCGGAAACGCTCAATTGGCTTGCCGTTGACATGCTCTTACCCTGTCCGTCACGAATCGGATTCGCTCGAATCCTGCGGACAGGCAGCAGCAAGCGACATCGGCATCACCTGATCAAGCGGCACACGTTTCCTGCTCCCGCGGGTCATCTCCACGGGCAAGGTGCGATGCCGCCGGTCAACCCTGATACCGATTTCGTGACGTCTTCTTCCTGATCGCCGTTCCGGTTCGTCCGCGCGTGTACGCAAGCCGGCATGCGGCTCGGCACCTCCCGACCGCCTGCCCGACGCGCACCCGCACGAAGCATGTCAAGCGAGCGCGACCGTCATCGGCGCGTGCCTGAAAAAACGGGCTGCACCCGCGGTGCCGCGAGCAAGACCATCGCACCCGTGAAAACCCGAAAGGTCCGCCTGGCAATAAAACCGATACAACAAAGGTAAGGAGACAACGTGAGTCAAGCATCGCCTCAGGCCCGAAGCCGTCTATTCGTCATCTTTCTATGTTTCCTGACGCTCGTAGCCGATGGCTACGATCTCATCGTCTACGGTGCGACCGTCCCGCATCTGCTGAGTGAACCCGGCTGGCATCTGAGCCCGGCCGGCGCCGGCATGATCGGAAGCTGGACCCTGGTCGGCCTGATGGTCGGGCTGGCGGTGGCCGGCCCGCTGACCGACCGCATCGGCCGGCGTCGCCTGCTGATGACGGGCGTCCTGTGGTTTTCCGTCGGCTCGATCGTCTGTGCGCTCGCCACGTCGCCGACGTTCCTGGGCGCGGCCCGCTTCGTCACGGGCATCGGCATGGGCGGCGTCGTGCCGTCCGCCGTCGCGCTGTCGGTCGAGTACGCCCCCAAGGGCCGACGCCAGTTGTACAACGCGCTCACGCTGACCGGCTATTCGGTGGGCGGCATCGTGAGTGCGTTGGCCGCCATCGCATTGCTTCACGAGCATGGATGGCGCACGTTGTACGCGCTCGGTGCGTTCTATGCGGTGATCCTGCCGGTGATGGCCTTCTTCCTTCCCGAATCGGTGGACTTCCTGGTCGATCGCGGCCGCGTCGACGAGGCCCGCACGCTCGCGGCCCGGTATTCGCTCGACTTCGACCAGATCCTGCAGGACAAGCAGGCGCAGCGCGCGTCGCAAGATGGCGCGCAGGCAACTCGCGGCTACCGGCTGGTGCTGTCTCGCGAATTCCGCACCACCGCGTTGCTGCTCGTGTTCATGACGTTCTGCGTCCAGTTGATCACCTACGGGCTCAACGCATGGCTGCCGCAACTGATGCGCTCGGCCGGCTATCCGCTCGGCTCGTCGCTGCAGTTCCTGCTGGTGATGCAGTTCGGCGCCGTCGTGGGCATGCTCGGCGGCGCGTGGCTCGCCGACCGGCTCGGCTCGAAACGCGTGATGTTTCCGTTCCTCGTCATCGGCGCACTGTCGCTGGTCGCACTGAGCCAGAAGCTCGATTTCGCGTGGCTGATGCTCGCCGTGTTCGGCGCCGGGCTGGGTTCGATCGGCACCAGCAGCCTGATCTACGGCTATATCGCCGCGCACTTCCCGACCGCGTGTCGCGGGTCGGCCCTGGGCGGCGCGCAGGCCATCGGGCGCTTCGGCTCGATCCTGGGCCCGATGATCGGCGGCTGGATCGTCGGCGCAAACCTCGGGCTGCACTGGAACTTCTATGCGTTCGCGATTCCCGCCATCGTCGCGGCGACGGTCGTCCCGCTGATTCCGTCATCGCAATAAGACACCCGTCCATGGAAATCTACGACTACATCGTGGTGGGCGCCGGTTCGTCGGGTTGCGTGGTCGCCGGCCGGCTGTCCGAGGATCCCGCCGTTCGCGTCCTGCTCGTCGAAGCCGGCCCGGACATGAACAACTTCTGGGTACGCACGCCCGCCGGTGCGGGCAAGCTGTTCATGAACAAGCGGTTCAACTGGGCGTTCGATACCGAGCCGGTGCCGACGCTCGGCGGCCGCACGGTGTACTGGCCGCGCGGCAAGGGGCTCGGCGGCAGCAGCGCGATCAACGGGATGATCTACATGCGCGGCCAGCCGAGCGACTTCGACCATTGGGCCGCACTCGGCAATGAAGGCTGGAACTGGAACGACGTGTTGCCGTACTTCATCCGGTCGGAAACGAACCAGCGCGGCGCGAACGCCTATCACGGCAGCCAGGGCCCGTTGCACGTGAGCGATGCGGCCATCACCCACCCGACCGCCGACGATTTCATCGCCGCCGCGCAACAGGTCGGCATTGGTCGCAGCGACGATCTCAACGGGCCGCCGCACGAGGGCGTTGCCTATCGGCAATATACGATCCGCAACGGGCGCCGCCATACGTCGTACAACGCGTTCGTCGAGCCCGTCCGCCATCGCCGCAACCTGACCGTCCGTACCGGCGTGCGCGTCACGCGCGTGCTGCTGGAAGCCGGCGAGGCCACCGGCATCGAGGTGCTCGACCGCGACGAGCGGCGCCGGATCGTCGCGACGCGGGAAGTGATCCTGTCCGGCGGCGCACTCGCGTCGCCCCATCTGCTGATGCTGTCGGGCATCGGCGATGGCGCGGACCTGCACCGGCACGGGATCGCGGCGACGGTCGAATCGCCCGACGTGGGCCGCCACCTGCAGGATCACTGGTTCGGCTCGTTCGCGTGGCGCGTGACGCCGGAAAGCTCGTACAACCACCAGCTGCGCGGGTTGCGAAAATATCTGGAAGGCGCGCGCTACCTGCTCACCGGCGGCGGCTATCTCGCGATCGGCGCGGCGCCCGTGACCGCCTATGCGCGCAGCGAAGCCGGGCGTCCGGAGGCGGACCTGCAACTGACGGTGAGCCCGATGACGTTCAAGTTCGATGCGTCGGGCAACCCGGTCGTCGACGACTATCCGGCCATCGGCGGGTCGATGGTGCTGCTGACACCCGATTCGCGCGGCCATATGGCGCTGAAGTCGCCCGATCCGCTGCACCCTCCCGCGTTTCATCCGAACTACCTGAGCGACGCCGGCGACATCCGCCGTTCGCTCGCGGGCCTGCGGATGCTGCGACGCATTGCCGAAGCCGCGCCGCTCGCGTCGCGGATCGTCCACGAGCTCGCGCCCGGCGCCGCCGTCACGACCGACGAACAGTTGCTCGCGCACCTCAAGGCGAACGGCAACAGCGGCTGGCATCAAGTGGGCACCTGCCGGATGGGCGCCGATGCACAGGCCGTCGTCGATCCTCGGCTGCGCGTACGCGGCGTCGCCCGGCTGCGCGTGATCGACGCGTCCGTGATGCCGCGGATCGTGGCCGGCAACACCAATGCGGCCTGCATCATGATCGGCGAGAAGGGTGCCGACATGATTCGCGCGGATGCCGCCGCGCCGCGGGCCGTTTCCGTCTGACTCCTCACACAAGGACGACCTCACCTCTCATGCAAGCAAACGACCGAACCATCCCGCTGGACCATCCCGACTGCTTCTACATCGACGGCCAGTGGACGCCCGCTCCTTCCGCTCAAACCTTCGAGGTGCTCGACTGCAGCACGGAGCACGTGGCAGCGCGGGTGGCGCGCGCCGACGCGGCCGTCGCCGCGCGGGCGATCGATGCGGCACGCCGCGCGTTCGATCATGGGCCCTGGCCGCGCATGACGCCGGCCGAGCGGGCCGTCTTCCTTGAACGGATCGCACAACGCCTCGAAGCGGCGAACGACGAGTTCGCGCGCGGCTGGAGCATCGAATCCGGCATCCTCCAGCGGATCGCGAAGCCGCGTATCGGCCAGTTTCTCGGCGCGGCGTTTCGGCAGTACGCGGCCATGGCCGACACCTATCCGTTCGTCGAACCGCACCGCTCGATAACCGGGCACCAGGCGTATGCCGTCAAGGAAGCGGTGGGCGTCGTCCTCGCGATCGTGCCGTGGAACGGCCCGGCCGCGCTGATCGCCTACAAGGTCGCGCCCGCGCTGCTCGCGGGCTGCACGGTCATCATCAAGCCGTCTCCGGAAGCGCCGACTTCCGCGTATCTGTTCGCGCAGATCTGCGACGAGATCGGCTTGCCGCCCGGTGTCGTCAACGTCGTGACCGCCGATCGCGAAGTGTCCGAAGCGATGGTGCGAAATCCATCGGTCGACAAGATCACCTTCACGGGTTCTACCGCAGCGGGCCGCAGCATCAGCGAGGCGGCGGCCGGACGGATCGCGCGCGTCACGCTCGAACTGGGCGGCAAATCGGCGGCGCTCGTGCTGGACGATTACGACATCGACGCGGCTGCCCAGGTGCTCGGCAAATCGTATTTCAGCTACCTGACCGGGCAGGTCTGCCACAGTCTGACGCGCATCATCGTGCCGCGCGCGAAGCACGACACGATGGTGGACGCATTGAGCGAGGCCGCGCGCGCGATGGTACTCGGCGACCCGTTCAGCGATGCCACGACGGTCGGCCCGCTTGCCACCGCGCGCCAGCGCGACACGGTCGAGCACCACGTAGCCAGGGGCATCGCCGAAGGCGCGACGCTCGCCGCCGGCGGCGCACGCCCGCGCCATCTGTCGCGTGGCTTCTTTTTCGAGCCGACGGTGTTCGCCAACGTCGACAACCGGTCGACCCTCGCGCAGCAGGAAATCTTCGGGCCGGTGCTGTCCGTGATCGCGGCGGACAGCGAAGCGCATGCGATCGAGCTCGCGAACGATTCCATCTTTGGCCTGAATGCCGTGGTGTTCACGTCCGACGCCCGGCACGCATTGCAGGTTGCACGGCAGCTGCGTACCGGCACGGTCGGGCACAATGCGTCGCGCACGGACTTCTCGATCGGCTTCGGCGGCTTCAAGCAATCCGGTATCGGGCGCGAAGGCGGCGTCGAGGGGCTGAACGCGTTCGTCGAATCCAAGACGATCGTGCTCGATCAGCCGCTGGCGTAATCCGCGCCGAAAGCGCAAACCGCCTGGTCGACGCAGTCGAGCAGGCGGTACGAGCAAGCTGGATGCTTCTCCTTTTTCATTGCCCCCTGCTTCAATCGCCGGGGCGTTCCCTGTCCCGTCAGGTCCCCGGCATGTCGTCAGGCTGGTCGAGCAACTGCTCGATCAGCGCGCGCGCGATCGGGTTCAACTCGCGACCGCGTGCCGTGGCGACCTGAACGCGGCGCACGGCCCACGGCTCCGCCAGTTCCAGCACCGCGACCCGGTTGAACAGCTCATGGCTGACCATGCATTCCGGCTGGACCGTCACACCGAGCCCGGCCTGCACCAGGCTCACGGCCACGCCGGTGCTCCGGACGTCGTAGCGCGGCTGGAAATCCACGCCGAGGCGGCGCGCCGCGGCCCGGATCGCACCGACCATCGCCCCGACGACGATCAGGTTCTCCGACAGCAGATCCTCGGTCGTGACGCTCGTGCGCGCGGCGAGCGGGTGCCCCTGCGGAACGACCGCGATGAGGCGATCCTCGCGATACGGCGTGACGTCGACGCCACCGAGATCGAGCGCATGGGCCGCCGCGAACACGCCGACGTCCACTTCGCTGCGTGCGACCGCCTGCACGATGCCGGCATTGTCGAGTTCACGCACCACGATCTTGACGAGCGGATACGCGCGCTGGAATTCGCCGATCTCCCGCGCGAGAAACGGCACGATGATCGAGCGCGCGGACGCGATCGTCAGCTCTCCTCGCATGCCGTCGGTAAACGACGCGATCTCCGAGCGCATGTCGTCGAGGTTCGCGAAGATCCGCCGGAGATAGCGGACGAGCACCTCGCCCGCCGGGCTCGGCACCACCCCTTTCGGGCTGCGTTCGAGCAGCTTGATGCCCGCGATGTCCTCGAGATCCTGAATCCGCTTGGTCGCCGTCGACGCGGCCACGTTCTCGCGAATCGCCGCCAGGCCGATTTGCTGCTCCTCGACCGCCGACAGGAACAGCTTCAACGTCAGCAGATCGACCTGCCGAATCAGGTGCAGGCGATTGAAAGTACTCATGTCTCCCCTCATGCACGTCTTCAGGACGTCGCCGGACGGTGCGACTGTCGCCACGCGTCGCCCGAGCGCCCTGTCAGGGTCATACGATGCAGTCCAGGCCCCCGGTGCCTCTGCGGACATCCGGGATGCTGGCATTCGATACCGACCGCGCACCGCGGGCCACGCGGCGCGGCGCGTTAACGTGCGACTCGCCAGCATCCCGACGATGCCGGCGTCGCACGCCCGGTGGATCGACTCTCAGGTTTTCGTCAGGCCCTGGATCGCGCGCGCACCGTCGCGCCGGCAACGACGTTATTTGGCCGTCGAACGCCGCTGACCGCTACCGCGTCACGCTTGCTTGCTCGCATTGAGCAGCGCTTCGAGCGACGGGTTGTCGGCGCCGATATCCCTTGCCGCATGCAATGGCGGGGTACGCTTGCCGTCGAAAGACAACGGCAGCCCGACCAGCCCGATCTCGTCGTCCGACGGCTTTTCGATGATGCCGAGCGCATGCGTCTGCGCATGCTCGACCACCTCCGCCGTCGTCTGGATCGGCGCAACGGGAATGCCGGCGGCCTGCAATCGTGCCTGCCACGCCGCGCGGGTATCCGTCGACAAACGCTCGCCGATCAACCGATCGATCTCCGTCCGGTTCTTCAGCCGCGCCGCATTGGTCGCGAACCGATCGTCGATCGCCCACTCGGGGCGATCCAGTGCCGCGCACAGCTTTGCGAACAGCGTGTCGTTCGCCGAGCTGACGATCAGGTGACCGTCCGAGGTCGAGTACGCGCGGTGCGGCACGATGAACGCCACGCCGGAGCCGTGGCGGCCGCCGGTGTCGCCGTCCGCGTTGTAGTTCGCGATGCTGACGGTCATCCACGCCAGCGCGGTTTCCAGCAGCGAACCGTTGACGGTCGCGCCGCAATGCTTGACCTGGCGACGATACAGCGCGGACAAAATACCGATGACGGCCCACAGGCCCGAGCCGAAATCGACGATCGACACCCCGGCGCGAACCGGCGCCTGCCCTTCTTCACCGGTGATGCTCATGATCCCCGAGAACGCCTGCATCAGCGGATCGTAGCCGGGCAGCGTGTTCATCGGGCCGAGATGGCCGAACGCGCCGATCTCGCAGTAGACCAGTTCCGGCTTGGTCACGCGCAGGCTGTCGGAATCGAGACCATATTCGGCGCTGGAGCCGGGCCGCAGGTTGTGCAGGAAGACGTCCGCCCGCTCCGCGATCAACTGGTGCAGCGTCTCGAGCTGTTCGCGATCCTTGATATCGATGCAGATCGCACGCTTGCCCCGATTGAGCCCGTGATACGCGGCGCCGCTGCCCTTCCATTCGCTCGGCCCCCAACCGCGGGCCGAGTCGCCCGTCGGGCGCTCGACCTTCCATACCTCGGCACCCAGCGCCGCCAGGACCCTTCCGGCGAACGGCGCCGACGCGCTATCGCTCAGTTCGACTACCACGACACCCGACAGCGGCAGATCGCGTAACATGTCGCTTCTCCTGATTTCGTATTTATTGCGGTTGCGGCACGCCGCCGGTTTCGGGCGCAACCACGCCGCCCGAACGCAGCATCCCGTCGATTTCATTGCGATCGAACCCGTACTCCGTGAGCAGCGCCACCGAGTGTTCGCCCAGACGCGGCGCCGGATAACGCAGCTCCGGTGCGCTCTCGCTCCATTGCTGCGGGATGCCGAGCGTCCGGATCCGCCCTTCCGACGGGTGCTCCTGCTCCGCGAAGAACCCGACCGCCGTCATGTGCGGATCGTCGATCAACGTCTCGGGCGTATTCATCTCGATCACCGGAATATCGGCTTCGGTCAGCGTGTCGACCCATTCCGCCGTGGTCCGCGTCTCGAACACGCGCGCGAGAAACGCGTACAGGTGCGCGATGTGCTCGGTCCGGCCGCCGATGTTGTTGAAGCGCGGATCCTCGGCCATCTCGGGATGCCCGGACAGCAGGAAGAAGCGCTTCCAGTGATGGTCCGCATAGACGTTCACGCCGATGTAGCCGTCGAGCGTGCGATACGGGCGCCGGTCCGGATTCATCATCCGCGCATAGCCCCAGTCGCCGAGCGGCGGGACGAACGTGTGTCCGTACAGGTGATCGCCCATCACGAAATGCGCGAACGTCTCGAGCATCGGCACGAACACCTGCTGGCCGACGCCCGTCTTCTCGCGCCGGTACAGTGCCATCGCCACCGCATTGCTGGTCGCCATCCCGACCACCCGATCGGCGATCGCGCTCGCGACATAGGTCGGCGGGCCGTTCTTGCGGCTTTGCAGTACCGGCATGCCGACCGCGGCCTGGATCAGGTCGTCGTAGGCCGGGCGCGACGCATACGGGCCGTTCTGCCCGAAGCCGAATGCGCCGCAGTAGATGATGCGCGGGTTGAGCGTGCGAACGTCCTCGTACGCGATGCCCAGCTTCGCCATCGTGTGCGGACGCATGCTGTACAGCAGCACGTCGGCGGTTGCCGCCATCCGCTTCAGCGACGCGATGCCGTCCGGGTGCTTCAGGTCCAGCACGAGGCTGCGCTTGTTTCGATTCAGATGCAGGAAGATCGGCCCCATGCCGGGATGCCGGCTCGGCCCGATATTGCGCGTCGTGTCGCCGTCGCGCGATTCGATCTTGCACACGTCGGCACCCATGTCCGCCAGCAGCAGCGATGCGTAGGGGCCCATGAAGTTCGACGTCAGGTCGAGGACGCGTACACCGTCGAGTGGTCCGGCCATGTCAGCCTCCGTCGACGGGGTGGGAATACAGCATGTTCACGATGTCTCCTCCGTGAATGAACGGCCGCGCGGGCGCCGGTTGTTCCGGCGCTCCGCGCGCGGCCGTCAGGATGCCGACAGGACGAACACCGGCAGTTTCTGTGCACCGCGCTGGATGATCCGGGCCTCGACGCGCTGGCCGATCCGGATCGCTTCGGGCGCTTCGTCGATCTGCGCGAACAGGTAGTAGCCTTCGTCCATCCCGATGAAGCCGACCGTGTACGGGACGATGTCGGCCCATACCGGCGTCGGCCCGCGCATGATCGTGCTGTGCGAGTAGATCTCGCCACGGCCCGACGCTTCGGTCCAGTTCAGCGACTTGCCGCCGCAGTGCGTGCAGAACGAATGGGCCGGCCACACGGCTTCGCTGCAGTCGTTGCAGCGCTGGTACGTCAGCTTGTCTTCGGCCAGTGCGTCCCAGTAGGGCTGGGCGTCGAGCAGCCGATACGGCTGCGGCCAGGCATTCGGCAAATGGGTTTCGGTCATGGATGCTCCCGTTCAGGTATCACGTTGCGGACGACAGCAGCAGCACGGCGCCGGCGGCCAGCATCCCGCCCGCGCCCTGCACCAGCACGGTTTCGGGACGACGCGACGGCGCCAGCCCCAACGGTTGCCCGCGCAACTGCCTGACGGCTTCGATCATGCTGTCCATGTTGCAGGAAATGCCGGGCTGCCCGAACGACAGCCAGCCGCCGTTCGTGTCGGTCGGCAGGTCGCCGTCGACGCCCGTACGGCCTTCGCGATAGAGATCGATACCGCGCCCCTTCTTCGCGAAGCCGAGGTCCTCCATCACGATCGGCCCCATGTGCGCGAAGTTCACCGATAGCTGTGCCATGTCGACGTCCGACGGCGCCAGCCCCGACATCGCATACGCCTGGCGCGCCGCCTCGGCGGTGGCCGTGGTGGTCAGGTTCGGGAATGCGCCGAGGCTCTCGAACCGGCATTCGCGCATGTTCATCCGGTCGGTCAGGTATTCGTGCGTCGTCGCCGATCCGTAACCCATCAGGTACACCGGATTACGCGCGTTGCGTGCATTCTCCGGCGACGTCACGACCAGCGCGCCACCCGTGCCGCCGCCCCACGTCGAACACATCCAGCGGCGCAGCGGCGTCGCGACGTACGGCGACGACAGCACCGCCGCACGATCGATCTCGCCGAACTTCGCCTTCGCCGCATGCGGATGATGGCGGCCCCAGCGCTGGTTCGCGATCGCGACATCGGCGAGGTCGCTTTCGGTGATGCCGAACTCGTGGAAGTAGCGCTGCGCGGCCTGTGCATAGAGCGCCGGAATCGTCGGGCCGTACGGAATCTCGAACTGCGGATCCGCATCGGCCTCGGCACCCATCGCGACCGCGTCGACGAACAGCTCGGTCGCATCGCTCTGCAGGCACAGCACGTATTCCGCGCGCCCTGCCGCGATCATCTGCGACGCGATCGCGAGCGTCGACGTCAGGCCCGCGCCATGCATCGTCAGCTCGCTGGTGATCGTCACCGGCATCTGCATGTGCGAGATGAAGATGTTGCTCCACTGGGAGCGCTTGTCGGCCCACGGCGAACGGCCCGTGAACACCGCGTCGACCTGGTCCTTGCCGATGCCCGCGTCGGCGAGCGCATTGAGCGTCGCCTCGGCGGCCAACTGCAGCGGGTCCTTGCGATTCGCGCGCGACGCATAGGCATCGCCCATGCCGACGATCGCCGCAACCGGACGGGGAGTCATGGCCATGCTCCTCAGACCTTGAAGTCGGGTTGCGCTTCGGCGATCAGCGCGTCGAGATCGGCGCGCTTGCGCAGCATCAAGAGGCTCCATTCGCTGCGCTGCAGGACTTCGCCGCGCTGGTTGTACGCCTGGATCAGCATCGTGCCGACGCCGAACTTGTCGTCCTTCTCCTTCTTCGCGATCACCTCGGCGCTGGCGTAAACCGTGTCGCCGATCTTCACCGGGTTCAGGAAGCGCATCTTGTCGACACCGTAGTTCGCCTGGATCGCCGGGCCGAACTGCAGCAGACCCGAAATCAGCGAGAACGTCAGCTGCCCCTGCACGATGCGCTCGCCCCAGCGGGTCTTCGACGCGTATTCCTTGTTCGAGTGAATCTCGATCCAGTTGCCCGTGAACATGCAGAACATCACGACATCGCTCTCGGTCACGGTGCGACCATTCGAACGGAACTTCGTGCCGATTTCCAGCTCGTCGAGCGGAATGTTGACGCTGTTGTTGATGACGCTCATTACTGTGTCTCCGGTTGAATTGGGATGGTGGCGGGCACCGCGTGCCCGCGCGCTTCGTTCGAGGAAATAGCGTGACCGTTACTGACGCATCGACTTCGCGATGATCGTGCGCTGGATCTGCGACGTGCCGCCGCCGATGGTCGACTGGATGCTCTCGCGCAGGTAGCGTTCCATGTCCGCTTCCGGCAGGTTCGCGTAGCCGCCGAGGATCTGCATGCCGGCCAGCGCGCACTCCTTCAGCGTTTCCGAGCCGTACAGCTTCGCCATCGACACTTCGCGGCTGCACGGCACGTGGTCGGCCGCGAGCTGCGCCGCGCGATAGCAGAGCAGGCGCGCCGCATCGACCTTCGTCTGGCAGTCGGCGAGCAGGTGGCGAATCACCTGGAAGTCGTAGAGCTGATGGTCGAACTGGATACGGTCGTGCGCGTAGCGCGTGGCGGTCGTCACGGCCTGCTGCGCGTTACCCGTGTAAGCCGCCGCCACCGCGCAGCGTTCGAGTTCGAGGTGCTCCGTGATGATCTTCCAGCCCTGGCCTTCCTCGCCCAGCAGCGCATCGCCCGGCACGCGCACTTCGTCGAGGAAGATCTCGGTCGTGCCCGTTGCGTGACGCGACAGCGTCGGCAGCTTGTTGATCACCATCCCCGGCGTGTTGTTCGGGATCAGCAGCACCGACAGGCCCTTGTGCTTGTCGTCGGTGCTCGTGCGCACCAGCATCGCGATCACGGTGTCCTTCGCTGCCGCGCCGCTGCACCACAGCTTCTGGCCGCTGACGATCCAGTCGCCATTGCTGTCGCGGCGGGCGCGCGTCTTCGTGTTCGCTGCGTCGGAGCCTGCGTCCGGTTCCGAGATCGACACCGAGAAGCGGATCTTGCCGTCGATGAACGGCTGCACGTATTGCTTCTTCTGTTCGGGCGTGCCGAACTTGATGATGTTCATCGCGGTGAACGTCGGCACCAGCACCGAACACGCGAAGTCGAAACCGAACTTGCCGAGGCCTTCGGCCATCAGCGAGTAATCGAAAATGTCGCCGCCCGAGCCGCCTTCGGATTCCGGAATGAGGATGCCGAGCCAACCTTGCTTGGCGATCTTGTCGTAGGCCTCGTACGGGTAGTCGCGATTCATGTCGCACTTGCGCACGTATTCGACCGTGATCTCGTTGTCCATGAACTTGTTCACGGTGTCGAGCCACATCGTTTGCGATTCGTCGAGAAAGTTAGCCATGTGTCTTCGCTCCAGTTGTTGGCGTCTGCTCAGGCAGCCGCGTTGTTCGTCGTGGAATGAGCTTAGGGCTTCGAGCTTTCCAAACCAACTGACCATTTCTGAAGTGCCGATTCGGAAATTCCGAAACCCTCAATGGCCCGCCATAGCGATGGCTGCCGCGATCGCAAGCACGAACAGGCGCGCAAATAGAAACGCCGCGCAGGGCGAGACATCACCCTGCGCGGCGGTCATTGAAGTCGGTGTGAAAAATCAGGGAGACGCTCACATGCCACGCGAGCGCCGATGACAGGCAGCGCTCACATCATGCGATCGCGCCAGCCTCCCGTAGCGCGGCCAGTTCGGCAGCGGTGAATCCCCAGTCGCCGAGGACTTCGTCGGTGTGTTCACCGGGCAGCGCCGGCGACGATTGAATTTCGCCAGGTGTCCTGCTGAAGCGCGGCGCGGGCGCAGGCTGAACCACGCCATCGCGTTCGATGAAAGTCTGCCGCGCGCGCAAGTGCGGATGGTCGGGCGCTTCCTTCATCGACAGCACGGGCGCGATGCAGACGTCACGCCCTTCGGCGAGCGCGCACCATTCGTCGCGGGTGCGCGTGCGGAACAGTTCCGCAAACTTCGCATGGACCTCGGGCCATCGCGAACGATCATGCTGATCCGGCATCTCTTCCTCGCGCAGGCCCAGCATCTCCAGCGTATTGCGCCAGAATCGCGACTCGTTCGAACCGATGCTGATCCAGCGCCCGTCGCGCGTTTCGTACACGTTGTACCAGGGTGCACCGGAGTCCAGACGATTGCTGCCGCGCTCGTCCTTCCAGTAGCCGCTCGCCAGCATGCCGTAGAAGAGCGTCATCAACGAAGCCGAACCGTCGACCATCGCGGCGTCGACGACCTGCCCCTTGCCCGACCGCTTGCTCTCGAGGATCGCCGACACGACGCCAAGCGCGAGATACAACGAGCCGCCTCCGAAGTCCCCGGCCAGATTGAGCGGGATCACCGGCGGGCCGCCGGCCATGCCGACCGAATGCAGTACGCCGCTCAGCGAGATGTAGTTGATGTCGTGGCCCGGTGCCTGCGCGAGCGGGCCCTGCTGCCCCCAGCCGGTCATCCGGCCGTAGACGAGCGACGGGTTCGCCGCGAGGCAGGCATCCGGCCCGAGACCGAGTTTCTCCGCGACACCGGGGCGAAATCCTTCGACCAGCGCGTCGGCCTGGCCGACCAGTTTCAGGATCACCGCCGTCGATTCCGCTTTCTTCAGGTCGAGCGCGGCGCTGCGCCGGCCGCGGTTCAGCAGGTTGAAACGCGGATCGCCGGGCTGGCCGCCGTCATAGCCGGGCGGCCGGTCGATACGAATGATTTCGGCACCGAGATCCGACAGCAGCATGCAGCAGAACGGCACGGGGCCGACACCGCCCAGCTCCACGATCCTGATGCCGGCAAGCGGCCCTTTTGCGTTGTGCATCCTGATTGTCTCCATGAGAGTGTTCTTTCAGCGTCGGCGTGGCGGGCATCGTGCGTGCGGCACGCGCGAATGCGCTTGCGAGCCCTTCGCCGATGCGTCGACACGCACCGGCATTCAGCACGCGCTGTCCCGCGCGCCCCGCCTTCATCGTTCACTTCTCGTCTCGGATCGGTGTCGCGATTCACATGGCGGCCGGTCTCGCGACATCGCTACACGCGCCATATCGCGAACGACTGCGGTATCCGCTGACCATTTCATTGTCGGGTCTAGGCTACCGTCGTCGATTCCTCGATCCAATTGATCATTTTCGAAGTGCCGCCTTCCCTGCGTCGAAACGGCGGGCAACGCGCGGCGCAATGCCGGTCAGGCACCGAGTGCGCACACGGTCTGGTTGAACAGCCGATCGGAGGACACGGCGGCCACGATCCGCAGTGTCGGCATGGCTTCCATGGAAATGACGCACCGACGACGCCGTCGGCGACCACGCACATGGATTTCGAAGTACGGAATCGATGCGCGTTAACCCTTGATCTCGCGAGAGGGCAAGCCGAATATCCGTTGGATTTCGCCCGGAGTCCACGTGTCCCTTCAGCCTCACATCGGCGCCACGCCCCATGCGCGCGTCCTGCCCCCCACCCGATTCGCCCGCCGGCACATGTCGCCGGCGCGCACGCCCGAGGGTGTCGCGTCATGAAATTCACGCCCGCCCGCGCCCGCCTGTTCACGCTGAGGCATCTGCGCGGCGATCTGCTGCCGTGGGCAATCGCGTTGTCCGTCGGCATCGACTACTTCGACAACTCGATCTTTTCGTTCTTCACGAGCTATATCGCGGGCGGCATCAATGCGTCGCCGGACGAGCTGGTGTGGTCGTCGACGGCCTACGCAACCGCCTCCGTGCTCGGCATCGTGCAGCAGCAATGGCTGATCGAGCGCCTCGGCTTCCGGCGCTACCTGAGCGGCTGCCTGCTGATGTTCGCGGCGGGGTCGCTCGCCGCGTCGCTCAGCGAATCGTCGCTGTCGCTCGCGATGGCGCGCGGCTTCCAGGGCTATTTCATCGGACCGATGCTCGGCACCTGCCGCATCATGCTGCAAACCGGCTTCACGCCGCAGGAGCGCGCGCCCGCCACGCGCATCTTTCTCGTGATGATCCTGCTCGCGAGCGCGCTCGCGCCGATGGCGGGCGGTTATCTCGTCGCGCACTTCGACTGGCGCGCGCTGTTCCTGTGCTCGACGGTCGGCGGGGCCGTGCTGTCGGCGTTCACCTTCCTCGTGGTGCCGCACATCGGCAGGCGCCCGATCGAGCGGCGCAGCGACACGCATCTATGGCCCTATCTGGTGTTCGCCATCGCGCTCGGGGCGCTGCAGATCGTCGCGCAGCAGCTGCGCTTCGAAGTGTTCAGCACCACGCCGCTGATGCCGCTGGCCACCGTCGCTGGGCTGACCGCGCTCGGCTGGTTCGCGTGGCACCAGTGGCACGATCCGCGCCCGCTCATTCGCGTGAACGCGCTGCGCGAAGGCCCTTTCCGGCAAGGCATCGTGCTTTACGCGTTCTACTACTTCATCAGCAATGCGATCGGTTTCCTGATCTCGCGGCTGCTGCAAAGCGGGCTGGGCTACCCGGTGGAAAATGCGGGCCGGCTCGTCGGGCTCACGTCGCTCACGGCGATTCCGATGGCCATCGCGTATTTCCAGTACGCGCGCCTCATCAAGCGCAAATGGCTGATCGTGCCGGGCTTCGCGATGGCGGCCGCGATCGGCATCTGGGTGCTCAACCTGCCTCCCGACGTCAGCATGGGCTGGCTGCTGCCACCGCTGGTGTTGCGCGGCTTCCTGCTGATGTTCATCGCGCTGCCGACCGCGAGCGCCGCATTTCAGATTTTCTCGAACGATGAATTCACGCACGGGTACCGCTTCAAGAACGTGGTCAAGCAGCTGGCCTACTCGCTGTCCACCGCGACGTTCATCATCGTCGACCAGCATCGCACGGCCGTGCATCAGACGCGCCTCGTCGAGTTCGCGAATCCGTACAACCCGGTGTTCCAGAACACGCTCGACACGATGACGCGTGCGTTCGAGGCACAAGGGCTCGGTGCTGGCGAGGCGCGGGGCCTGTCGTTGGGACAGATCGCGCATATGGTCGCGCACCAGGCCAGTTTCCTGAGCGCGCTGGACGGCTTCGAGATGATCGTGGGGCTCGCGCTGGTGGGTGGAACGATCGCGCTCGTGCAGCGGCAGATTCGGTAGTCATGCGGGGAGGCAAACCGTTACCCCCGATAGAACCGGCTGGTTGATCATGCCCGATTCCGGTCTGGGCAAAATGCCGGGGTTCTCCGGCTAGATGACCATCGACATCGACGACGGCCGACATTCCTGTCGCGTCGGTTGCTCATTGCCTGATTCTCCGCAGCGAACCGATTCGCGGAAGTGCGGCGGCTCTTCCGAAGGCCGCGTCAGCACAATCAGATCTCTTCGGAAAATTCGTCGAGAAAGCGCTGCAATCTATCGCGTCGAACGATCGCCATACGGGTACCGGTGACGGTCTGGAAACCGGCAGAAAGCCTCAGCAGCTTCGTGCGGAAGTGATCGATCGCGAATCGCGTGTCGTCGAGTTCCCGCTCCGATCCGTGCGGATCGACCGAGTCATAGAGCGCGCTGCCCATCCGGCCCGCGACATAAAAGCAACGCGCGACGCCCACCATGCCGATCGCATCGAGCCGGTCGGCATCCTGCAACACCTTGGCTTCAATCGTCTTCGGTGCAATGCAGGCCGAAAAACTGTGCGCCTCGACCGCGTGCGCAACCGCATCGATCTTCGCGTCCGGCCAATCCAGCGACCTCAGCACCTTCCGGGCCTGTTCCGCCGATAGCCGCGAGGCCTGCGCGCGAAGCGGGGAATTTTTCTCCACCGCTACGCAGTCGTGCAGCAGTGTCGCCGCAAACAGCACCTCGGCGTCTCCACCCTCCTTCGCGTGGATCGCGGCCGCGTTCTTCCATACGCGCTGCAGATGCGAAGTGTCATGGGAGCCGTCGCGATCGGTATCGCTCCAGTGAGCCAGCAAGGCCGTGGCCAGATCCTGAAAGGGTGCGAACGCAGGGGTAGTCATCGGGAAAGCGGTCGAGGTCGGGATGCCGATTATCGCCGCAAGTGCCGCGCGGCACGCGATCTGCCCTTGTTCCCGACGTATCAAGCAAACCGTTACCTCCGGTAGTACGCGGTTGGCTTATAGTGCGGGTTGCCAATTCGACGAGGAGCGCTGCAATGACACTGCTGGCTAATGGCCCGTTTGAAGTAAAGCTGAATCCGGAATCCCTGAGTCCCGTCGCGGAACAGTCCGGGCTCGGCCGCATGTCGCTGGACAAGCAGTATCACGGCGACCTGGAAGCCGTCAGCCAGGGAGAGATGCTCGCGTTTCGAAGCAGCGTCCAGGGCTCCGCGGGCTATGTGGCGATGGAAACCGTGCGAGGCGCGCTGGGCGGCCGCCCCGGCAGTTTTGTCCTGCAGCACAGCTCCACGATGACCCGCGGGCAGCCGCAGCAGTCGATCACCGTCGTGCCCGATTCCGGAACGGGAGATTTGCTGGGGCTCTCCGGCTCGATGATCATCACGATCGACAACGGCCGGCATTCGTACCGCTTCGACTACACGCTGCCCGACTCGCCTCGGTAAGCCGACTCGAGGGGATGCGGCTGCTTCAGGGCGTCGCCGCGCCGGGACAGTGACGCATTCCCGTCTCCCGGCGCAGCATTCGCCTGTCCGGTAACGCGCGATTGCGCTTCGACGAAGGCATAGCCGGGTTCGCTGACGATCGTGTAGACGGGTTCGACCGCGGCGACGCGTCCAACTCGGCCATCGCAGAGCCGGAACGCCACGATCGCAACGGGTTCAATTCCACGCATGGCGCGCCGGCCGCACGCCGTTCAGGTAGTAGTTGCCGACGAGGTGATATTTCCAGCGCACCGGATCGTGCAACGTATGCGTGCGTGCATTGCGCCAGTGCCGGTCGAGGTTGTGCTCGGCCAGCGTCGACTGCGTGCCGGCCAGCTCGAACAGCTTCTCGCCCGCAAGCAGCGCGATCTCCGTCGTCAGCACCTTCGCCTCGCCCACCGCCACCGACGCGCGCGCGACATCGTCCTCGGTCACGCCACCGCTCGCCGCGATCTCGTCGAGCGTACGCGCCGCGCGCTCCAGCAGCGCCTCCGCCGCATGCAGCTGAATGTGCAGATGGCCGATCTCGCGGATCGTCAACGGATCGTCGGCCGCCCGCTCGACACCGCTGTCGACCCACGGCCGCGTGCGCGTGCGCACGAACGCCAGCGTATCGTCGAGCGCGGCCTTCGCGATGCCCGCGTCGATCGCCGCCTGGATGATCTGCGACAGCGGGCCGTTCAGCGTCGGCAGATCCGACACGCGCTGGGCCGGCAACACGTGCGACGCAGGCACGCGCACATTGTCGAGCACGACGGTGCCGCTCGCGGTGGTCCGCTGCCCGAACCCCGACCAGTCGTCGATCACGGTCAGCCCCGGCGTCGGCTGGCGAATGTACGCGAGCCACGCGCGGCGCTCGTCGTCGAGTCCGAGCACCGGCACGTAATGCGCGAACAACGCGCCGGTCGAATAGAACTTGGTGCCGTCGACGACGTAATCGTCGCCGTCCTGCCGCACGCGTGTCTTCAGGTCGAGCACGTGCTTTGTGCCCTTCTCCGAAAAACCGTTGCCGAACCGCTTGCCGCTCAGCACTTCCGAGAAGAAGTGGCGCTTTTGCGCGTCGGTGCCGGTCAGCGCGATCACATCGACCAGCCCGAAATGATTCTGCGGCAACTGTCCGAGCGACGGATCGGCGGCCGCGACGATCTTCACCACCTCCGTCAGCGTCACATGCGACACGCCCGCGCCACCATAGGCCTTCGGCACGGTGATGGCCCACAGCCCCGACTGCGAGAACCATTCGATTTCGTCACGTGGCAACCGCCGCTCCCGGTCGCGCTCGGCCGCCCCTTCCGCGAGCCGCTGCGCAAGCGCATGCGCGGCCGCGATGGCCTGCGCGTCGTCGGCGATCACGCGGGCCGCTTGCGGTTGCGTATCGGCCGGCCGTTCCTGGATCGTGGCGCTCGTCTCTGACATCGGGCTCTCCTGCTGATTGACGGAAACATTCAATCTAGCAGCGCCCCGCGCGCCGGCAAACCGAGCGATTCGCACAACGATATTCCTTCGGCTGACAAACAGTGCGGCACGCCGCCCGCAACGAACCGCGCGTCAACGACGACATCGACGCCCCGGCATCGATGCCGCGCCGCCTCGCCCGCGTAATGCGCGGTGGCGATAACGATGTACGAATCCGTTATTGGATCGTCCGCAGCGTGCTTCCTATACTGGCCTGCCGGCATCGACGGCCCGCCTTTCAAGGACCCCCGCATGACTTCGTCTCCCGCAGCAACCGACCTTTCCACCGGCACCGACTATGACGCGCTTGCCAGCCGCTTCAGGCCGATCTTCGACCGCATCGCGGCCGGCACCGCGGAACGCGAACGCCGCCGCGAACTGCCGCACGACGCGATCGGCTGGCTGAAGGCCGCCGGCTTCGGCGCCGTGCGGCTACCGGTGCGCGACGGCGGCGCCGGCGCGTCGCTGCCGCAGCTGTTCCGGCTGCTGACCGAACTTGCGGCCGCCGATTCCAATCTGCCGCAGGCCTTGCGCGGGCACTTCGCGTTCGTCGAGGACTGGCTGAACGCGCCGCCCGGCGCCGATCGCCAGACGTGGTTCGACCGCTTCGCGAGCGGCCAGCTCGTCGGCAATGCGTGGACGGAAACCGGTGACGTGGCGCTCGGCCAGACCATCACGAAGGTGTCGGAAAAGAATGGCCGCCTCGTGCTGAACGGCCGGAAGTTCTACAGCACCGGCAGCCTGTTCGCCGACTGGATCGACGTGTTCGCGCAACGCGCGGATGACGGCAGCGACGTAATCGTCGCCGTCGCGACCGCGCAGCCCGGCGTGATCCGCGAAGATGACTGGGACGGCTTCGGCCAGACCACGACCGGCAGCGGCACCACGCGCTTCGAGGACGCGACGGTCGATGCACGGGACGTGATCGACTTCGCGCGACGCTTCAAGTACCAGACCGCGTTCTACCAGCTCTTCCACGTCGCGACGCTGGCCGGCATCGGCCACGCGATCGTGCGCGATGCGGGCGAACTGGTGCGCAATCGCACCCGCGTGTACAGCCACGGCAACGCCCCGCGCGCGGCCGACGACGCGCAGTTGCAGCAGGTGATCGGCGAGATCGCGTCGTGGGCCTATGCGGCCGACGCGCTCGCGGTGCGCGCCGCGCAGCCGCTGCAACTGGCCTACGAAACGCACTTCGGCGGCAACGATGCGGCCGAGCACGACGCCAACGTCGCGGCCGAGATCGAATCCGCGCAAAGCCAGCTCGTCGTATCGGAACTCGTGCTGCGCGCGGCGACGCGCCTGTTCGACGCGCTCGGCGCATCGGCTACCCGCAGCACGACGGCACTCGACCGCCACTGGCGCAATGCGCGCACCGTGTCGTCGCACAATCCACTCGTGTACAAGGCGCGGATCGTCGGCGACTGGGTCATCAACGGGCGCACGCCGCCGTTCGTCTGGCAGGTCGGCAACGGCACGGGAGCGACCGCGGACACGCGTGCGGAAACGGGAGCCGCCCAATGAGCAAGACCATCCGCTTCAATGCATTCGAGATGAACTGCGTCGGCCACCAGTCGCCCGGGCTGTGGGCGCATCCGCGCGACCGCTCGTGGCAGTACAAGGATCTCGACTACTGGACCGACCTCGCCCGCGTGCTCGAGCGCGGCATCTTCGACGCGATCTTCATCGCGGACGTGATCGGCTACTACGACGTCTACAAGGGCAGCAACTACCACGCGCTGCACCAGGCCGCGCAGATCCCGGTGAACGATCCGCTGCAGCTCGCCGCGCCGATCGCGATGGCGACCGAGCATCTCGGCATCGGCATCACCGCCTCGACGACGTTCGAGCACCCGTACACATTCGCGCGCCGGTTGTCGACCGCCGACCATCACACGAAGGGCCGGCTCGCGTGGAATATCGTCACGTCCTACCTCGAAAGCGGCGCGAAGAACGTCGGCGATAACGGCTTGCGCACGCACGACGACCGCTATGCGGTCGCGGCCGAATACGTCGAGGTGCTGTACAAGCTGTTCGAAGGCAGCTGGGAAGACGGCGCGGTGGTGCGCGATCGCGACGGCCGCGTGTTCACGCATCCGGAGAAGGTGCACGAGATCGGCCACAAGGGCCGCTTCTTCGACGTGCCCGGCTACCACCT
Source organism: Burkholderia lata (assembly GCF_902499335.1). Lineage (GTDB taxonomy): Bacteria > Pseudomonadota > Gammaproteobacteria > Burkholderiales > Burkholderiaceae > Burkholderia > Burkholderia lata_B. Next base: position 224,039 of record NZ_CABVQK010000005.1, read on the forward strand.
GTGCGAACCGTCGCCGCAGCGCACGCCGGTGCTGTTCCAGGCCGGCGCGTCCGGCCCCGGCAAAACGTTCGCCGCGCAGCACGCCGAATGCGTGTTCGTCGCCGCGCCGACCCGTCCGCAGCTCGCGCGCTACGTGGCCGACGTGCGTGCTCAGGCAACTTCCGCCGGGCGCGACGCGAGCAAGGTATTGATCTACAACCTCGTCACCGTGATCGTCGACGAAACCGACGAGAAGGCGCAGGCCAAGTTCGACGAGTATCGCAAGTACGTGTCGTACGACGGCTCGCTGGTGTTCATGTCCGGCTGGACCGGCATCGACTTCGGCCAGTACGCGCCGAACGATCCCGTCCGGCGCGTCGAGACGAATGCGATCGTGTCGGCGGTCGAGCACCTGGCGGGCGGCGACACCGCATGGACGATCGAGGAGCTGGCGGCCTGGGGCGGCATCGGTGGCCTCGGCCCGGTCTTCGTCGGCTCGGCGGCGACCGTCGCGGACATCCTGCAGGAATGGGTCGCCGCGACCGACGTTGACGGCTTCAACCTCGCGTATGCGGTCGCGCACGAAACCTTCGAGGATGTCGTGCGTTATCTCGTCCCCGAGCTGCAGCGGCGCGGCGTGTATCCGACCGGCTATGCGCCGGGCACGCTGCGCGAGAAACTGTTCGGCCGGTCGGCACGGCTGCCGGACGAACATCCGGCCGCGCAATTCCGCGACATCGAGCAGGTGAAGCGCGATGCCGAACGCGTGGCCGCCTAGCGTGACGGCCATGCGGCGGCTGGTTGGCCCGCGTGCGGGCCGGCCGGCTTCCTCTTCACGCTGAGCAGCAACCGGTGCGTCGGGCCGCTCGCCCGACCGCCGCCTGATCCCCTTCCCCTCATCCGAAGTCCAATGCGGCCCCGATGCGCGTTCTGCTTCCGCACGCGCACATCGAGCGTGCTCGAAATCGTGGCTGTAGCAACGACGACGCGCGCACCAAAGCGTGCGCGCTTGTTCCTGACGACGAGCGATCCCGGCCGCGTTCACACAACGCCATCGTCGTCGATGTCGTGCGCCGTCGGCTCGTAGCGCACGATCAACAGGAACACGATCGGCGTCGCGGCACTGATCGCGACGATCCAGAACATGTCCGTGCCGAGCCGCGCCTGCAGGATCGGCAGCACGAACAGCGCGAGCGCCTGACCGATGCCGCACAGCGAACGCCCGAAGCCGACGCCGGTGCCGCGGATCGCCGCCGGATACGACAGCGTCGGATAGATCATCATCTGCGCGCCCGGCCCGAAACCTTCGGCGAACAGCCAGGTGCCGAGCATCAACAGCACGAAGCCGATCGCGAGTGCGCCATGCGGATGCCCCGCCAGCGCGAGCGCCACGAGCGCGACGAACTGGAGCGCGAACCCCGCGATCGCGACATGGCGCGACGCATGGCGATGGGCGAGGCGCATGCCCAGCAAGCCACCGGTGAACGCAAACAGGACGTTCAGCGCCAGCGACGCCGCGATCGTCTCGAACACGCCCGCACCGAGAAACTGCGACAGGATCGACGGCAGGAAGAAGGCGATCGCCGTGTATTCGAACGGGATGCACAGGTTCATCACGCTGGCGACGATCGTGCGCGCCAGGTACGGGCGCTGGAACAGCACGCGAATCCGGACGGGCGGCTGGCTCGGCGCGCGTCGGGCATCCTCCGCTTCGTGTGCGTGAATCCCGTACGACTCGCGCAGAATCCGAGCGGCATTGGCGAGATCGCCCTGGTTCGCGGCCCACAGCGGCGATTCGTTCATGAAGCGGTTCCTGAACAGGATGATGACGAGCGCGGGCACCGCGCCGAAGATCAGCGACGCGCGCCAAAGCCATCCCGCATGCTCGGCAGGCAGCAGGAAATACAGTCCGAAGATCAGCAGGAAGCAGACCGAGGAAGCCACGTACCACATCGGGCACCACGCCGCGAGCCGCGACGCCTTGTTGCCGCGACCGTTGAACTTCGAGAATTCCGCGAGAAACGCCATCGCGACGGGCAGGTCGATGCCGACGCCGAGCCCCATGACGAAGCGCGCGCCGATCAGCACCCATACATTGGGCGCCAGCCCGGCCGCGATCGCCGCGACCACGAAGAACAGCATGTCGGCCATGAACACCTGATAGCGGCCGATCTTGTCGGTCAGCCATCCGCCGATCAGGCTGCCGAAGATCGTGCCGATCATGATCGCCGACCCGACCAGCCCGGTCAGCGCCGGTGTCAGGCCGAACTCGCGCGCCACGTCGTCGATCCCGTAGGACAGCGTCGTCAGGTCGTACGCATCGAGAAAGACGCCCCCGAGCGCCAGCAGCACGATCATCCGTGCATGGCTGACCGAGCTGTCCACGGTGTTGATCAGGCGCGCGACGTCGCTTGCCGAACGAATGGGGGAAGAAACCGGGGGGATGGCGTTGATATCGATCGAACTCATCGCATTCCTTAATTTCGTTTCACAACGAATGGCACTGTCCGCATCCGGCACCGGCATCGTGCGCATTCATTCACGACCGGCGGAGCCCGGCGCAACCGCACGCCGCATCGACACCCGATGCCGTCGCGTTCCGGCAGCACGCATTCTGTTCTCCCGAATCCGTTATCCCAAGCGATATAAATCGATAAATTAATCGGCCCGCGTCATAAAGTTGCTCGCCGTCCGCGCTTAGCAGCAGCGCGCATGTTCAATCGCGGATTTCTTCGTTCGCGGATCGCCGATGCTTCGTTACATTAGCCGGTCACCCTGCCTGTTCGCGGCACCTTGCCGCCCTTCCGGAGAATCCCCGATGAAGCTGTCCTGGTCCCGCGCGTGGCGCGCCGCGGCCCTCGTCGTTGCCGCGTTCGCCGGCCTCGTCTCGGTGCACGCCCGCGCGGCCACGCCCGCGGAAATCCGCGTCGACTACGCGTACTACTCACCGGAGAGCCTGGTGATCCGCCACTTCGGCTGGCTGGAAGACGAATTCAAGGCCGACCGCACGTCGATCCGCTGGGTGCTGAGCCTGGGCAGCAATCGCGCGCTCGAGTACCTGAACAGCGGCGCGGTCGATTTCGGTTCCGCCGCCGGTCTCGCGTCGGTGCTCGCGCGCGCGAACGGCAACCCGATCCATACGGTCTACGTGTTCTCCCGCCCCGAATGGACCGCGCTGGTAGTCCGCAAGGATTCGCCGATCCGCTCGCTCGCGGACCTGAAGGGCAAGAAGATCGCCGCGACGCGCGGCACCGATCCGTTCCTGTTCACGCTGCGCGCACTGCACACGGCCGGCCTGAGCCGCGACGATGTCGAGATCGTCAACCTGCAGCATCCCGACGGGCGCACCGCACTCGCGAACGGCCAGGTCGATGCGTGGGCGGGCCTCGATCCGCACATGGCCGCCGCGCAGCTCGACGACGGCGCTCGCCTGCTCTATCGCAATGTCGCGTTCAACACCTATGGCTTCCTGAACGTCCGCGATGCGTTCGCCAGCCAGTACCCGCAGGCGGTCACGCGCGTACTGAAGGTCTACGAGCGCGCGCGCCAGTGGATCGTCGCGCATCCGGCCGACACGGCGCAGATCGTGGCCGACGAATCGAAGGTATCGCTGCAGGTGGCGAAATTGCAGCTGCAGCGCAACGACTTCAGCGATCCCGTTCCGGGTGACACCCAGCGCGCGGCGCTGAAGGCGGCGGCGCCGGTGCTGACGGCCGAACAGCTGACCAAGCCCGGTGTCGATCCCGCGAAGATCGTCGATACGCTGATCGATCCGTCGTTCGCGCGCCCGCTCGTCGACGCTTCGCGCTGAGACTGCCGCCCGTGACCGACACCGCTGCCCGCGACGACACGCTCGCGCCGCGCCGCCCTGCCTCGCCACGCACCGGCCGCGATCCGCTTCGCCGGTGGCGGCTCGCAGGCCTCGCACTGCCCGTCGCGGCGCTCGCGTTGCTGGAGGTCATCGTGCGGCTGGGCTGGCTGCCGAACCATCTCGTCCCGGCGCCGAGCGAAATTCTCGACACGCTCGCCCGCATGGGCGTCACGCGCGTGGCGCGCCATGTCGGCGCGAGTACGCTGCGGGTCGCGGCAGGGTTTGCGGCGGGTGCCGGACTCGCGCTCGTCGTCGGCGCGGCGATGGGCCTGAGCCGCCGGATCGACGCGCTGTTCGAACCGACGTTCCAGGCACTGCGCGCGATTCCGTCGCTCGCCTGGGTGCCGGTGCTGTTGCTGTGGCTCGGCATCGATGAAGCACCGAAGATCACGCTGATCGCCATCGGCGCCTTCTTTCCGGTCCACCTCGCCGTGGTCGCCGGCATCCGCGACGTCGACCGCAAGCTCGTCGAGCTTGGCGCGGTGTACCGGCTCAGCCCGCTCGCACTATTCCGTCGCATCCTGCTGCCGGCCGCGCTGCCGCAGATCGTCACCGGCTTGCGCACCGGCCTCAGTCTCGCGTGGATGTTCATGGTCGCCGCGGAGCTGATCGCGGCCACGCGCGGCCTCGGCTTCCTGTTGAGCGACGGCCGGGAAACCGGGCGCCCCGATCTCGTGTTCGGTGCGATCCTGCTGCTGGCGTTGCTCGGCAAGCTGACCGACGGCGCGATGGCGCGCATCGAATCGCACTGGCTCGGTTGGCGCGACGCGTTCGACCACACGTCACGCAAGGTGTCGACATGAGCACGCGTCCTTCCGCACACACAGCGGCTGGCACCGGTACACCGCTGCTCGACCTGCGAATCACGCGCAAGCTCTACGGCGATCGCACGATCCTCGCCGACGTCCCGCTGCGGGTCGCGCGCGGCGAGATCGTCTGCGTGGTCGGCCCGAGTGGTTGCGGCAAGAGCACGCTGCTGCGGATCGTCGCGGGCCTCGACACCGATTTCCGCGGCAGCGTGAAGCTGGGGGGCGTCGCACTCGACGGCCCCTCCCCGCGCGTCGGCGTGATCTTTCAGGAGCCGCGGCTGCTGCCGTGGTTATCGATCGCGGACAACGTCGGCTTCGCGGCCGGCCCGCGAGGCGGGCGCGAGCCGGCCGTCGCAAGGCTGCTCGACGAAGTCGGCCTGGCCGGCGCCGCCCGGCAACTGCCGGCCACGTTGTCGGGCGGGATGGCCCAGCGCGCGGCAATCGCGCGCGGGCTGTTCGGCGAGCCGGACCTGCTGCTGCTCGACGAACCGTTCAGCGCGGTCGATGCGATGACCCGGATGCGCTTGCAGACGCTGCTGCTCGATGTCGTCGAGCGGCACCGGATGGCCGCGATCGTCGTCACGCACGATCTGGACGAGGCACTGTATCTCGGCGATCGCGTGCTGATGCTGGCGCCCGACCCGGGCCGCGTCGACGACGAGATCCATGTCGAGTTCGCACGACCGCGCGATCGGCGCGACCCGTCGCTGGCCGTGCTGCGCGCACGGCTGCTGGACGCATTCCAGAATTTTCAGGATCGTGCCGACGAAACGAAGCGCCACCCGCGCGACTATCCAGCCGCCGAATCCGGAATCCGCGCCGGCTGATTCATCACCGGCGTCTCCCGGCTCAGGCCCGGCACGCGTTCAGCGCCGGGACGACGCATCGGTCATGTCATACCGGTGCGACAGGAATCACTGTCGTATCGACGCCTCGACAGGGTGCGCGCGGTATCGAGCGCCCGCTCGCGCCGCGGCGACGTAACATGCTGCAACGCGCCGGTGCACCGGTGCACTTCAACCGTGCGTATGCCGCAACTCGCCGTCGATCGTCTGCGGCAGCCTCAACAGGTTGAAGATCGGGCACACGGCCTCGACTGCTTCATGCAGTGCACGAATCGTCTCCGGCGGTTCGGGCGAGACGATATCGAGCGTGTAGCGGAGGTTGTGCGGGAACACCGGCACATGCTCGAACCCCGGTTGCTGCGCGAGCGGGTGCTGGTCGCCGGTCACCTCGACTTCGATCGAGTCGATCTTCAGGCCGCGCTCCGCGGCCTGGATCAGCGTGATGTGCGTCAGGCAGCTGCCCAGCACGCCAAGCTGCAGCTCCGGCGATGCCGGCCCAAGGTTGTAGCCCGCGAAATCAGGCGGGCTGTCGCTGATCACCTGGAAATCGCGAATGCGGATTTCCCGCACGCCGCTGCGGCCCAGTGCGCGCACGGTCGCCTTCAGCGGAGTCGCCTTGAAGTCCGGATTGCTGCGGGCGGCATCTTTTTTCGCGAGCCAGGCGTCGCGCTTCTGTTCGAGATAGTCGTTCAGTGTGGTCATGGTCGGGCCGGTACGGTCGCAATGATTGGCCGCGCATACCGCAGCCGATCGACAGGGGTCTTCATGCTATGCGCTTTCATGACGGTCACGAAACGATCATTCAAGCAAAGCAATTCACGGCGCGTGATGTCACATTTCGACGTGCGTGATCGGGAACCGTCGACGGTCTTTCACCATCGCATGAGTTATCCACAATTTCCGTGCATAACCCTGTGGAGAACCTCGGAGCAATCGGGCTGTCGCCCTGCCGACAAGCATCACTGCATTGCCGTGTTCGCGTAGCGGGCACTGCATGCCGACAACATCACACCGGGTTACGCGATCGTCCGAATCTCGTTCTTCACCGGGCTGGTGCACGGATCGCGCCGACATCGACCGTCAGGATGTCCGCACCAGAACTGTGCCGCTTCGACGGCGGCCGCACCTCGTCGGACACAAGTTCGGCCCGACGATCCGGTTCCGGTCGCAGGCATCGGCGCGTTACGCGACCACCTCGTCACGCAGACGGAACTGCGCAACCGCCGCACTGAGCCGCGCGCCTTGTTCGTCGAGCGACAGCGCCGCGGCCGCGGCCTCCTCGACCAGCGCGGCATTGCGCTGCATCGTCTGCTCCATCTGGATGACCGCGGCGTTCACCTGCTCGATGCCCGACGATTGTTCCTCGAAGGCGATGCTCGTTTCGCTCATGATCGTATTGACGCGCTCGACCGCGGCGACGAGCTCGGCCATCGCCGAGCCGGCCAGCGCGACCAGACCGCTGCCGTCTTCGACACGCTGCGAGGAATGGCCGATCAGCTCGCGGATTTCCTTCGCCGCCGATGCGCAGCGCTGCGCAAGCCCGCGCACCTCGGTTGCGACGACCGCGAAGCCGCGCCCCTGCTCGCCAGCGCGCGCGGCTTCGACGGCAGCGTTCAATGCGAGGATGTTGGTCTGGAACGCGATGCTCTCGATCACGCCGACGATCCCGGAGATCCGCGCGGAACTGTGTGAAATCGCCGACATCGTCTCGACGACGCGCTGCATCGCCTCGCCGCCGCGCGACGCGATGCCGGCCGCGCCCTCGACGTAGGTGCGGGCATCGCGCGCGTTGTCCGCGTTCTGGCGCACGGCCGCGGTCAGTTGCTCGACGCTCGCCGCTGCCTGCTGCAGCGATACGGCCTGCTGCTCGGTGCGCGCCGACAGGTCGACGTTGCCGCTCGCGATCGTGCGGACGTCGCCGACGATCGTTTCCGTACTCGCGCGCACCTGGTTCACGGTGTCGACGAGGCCGTCCTGCATCCGCTTCAGCGCATGCAGCAGATAGGCCATCTCGTTCTCGCCGGGCGCGACGACCGTTCCGGTCAGGTCGCCTTTCGAGATCTTCTCGAACTGGTCGACCGCGAGATTGATCGGCTCGATGATCGCCTTCGCGAGCACGCGCTGCGCAAGGAAGCCGACGACGAGTGCGAAAACCGCGACCGCCACCATCCCCCACACGATCCGGTGGAAATGCACCCCGGCCGCGTCGTAGCGCGCCTTTTCTCGCGCAACCTGGAACGACTCGAGTGCATCGATCGCCTCCTGGTAGGCGGTGAACAGCTCGGGCGGTGCGGTACGTTGCGTGTCGAGGAAGCCGAAACCGTCGTCGCCGTCGAGTTGCGAGAGCGCCTTCAGGAACACGCGGTCAAGCAACGCCCGACGGCGATTCTGCAGCGTGTCGAACAACGCCTGCTCGTCGGCGTTGCGCGCGTGCAGGCCCGCATAGGCATCCAGTTCGTCGTTGCTCTGCTTGAGGAGCGTGCGGAGTTTCGCGATCTCATCCTTGCCCGAGTGGCCGGCGCTGATGATCTGCGCGACGTCGCTCATCCGTTCGCGCAGCACGAGCATGCGTTCGGAGCTGGTCTTCAGGTGCAGCAGCGACGCGGTGTCGTCGCGGTACATCGCCTCGAGCGAGCCGTTGCTCATATAGAGGGCCGCGATGCACGCGCCGACCACCAGCATGAGCAGCACGGTGTAGCCGGCGATGGTCGCGACGAGACCACCACGGATAGTGAGTTGTTTTCGCATGACGTTCCCTTGCGCCGGCCGGGCGCGGCCAGCGGCGGATGTGGATTCCGGATCACGAAAGACGCGCGCCGTGTCGCAACACGTGGCGCATGGGCTGCGAACGGGTTAACGGCGGGGGGAACGGGGAGGTTTTATCTGTACGCGACGTGGATCTTGACGATTGCGACAGGTGCCGGGCACCCCGCGCCTGTTTCAGGCTCTCACTCCGCGACCACCGCCTGCCTGGTCGGGCTCAGGGCGTTCGGCGACGCAACCATCAAGGGCTCAAGCATTCTGGAGCGCGTCTCGATCGGTCATCCGCGAGCAATTTTTATTGCGTTGCGGATATGCTCGATTCGAGACCGGGCAAAACGTAACGAGTCACTACGACCCGGTTTCATCGAAACATTCAACGAATCGCTCAAGAACGATTACCTAAATCTCCAATATATCGAATAGTCGACGAGAATCAGACGGATAATTAACAGGTAATGCCGGAGCAATAGAGACGCTAGACCGTTGACGACGCTCGATAAAGCAATATCGGAAACATTCACGCGTCGCTATTCAATAAATCCGGGCACTTCAGGCCTTATTTTGTCCCCCCGATTTTTTACAGACCGGCTACACCCAACGCAACAAAGACTTTCTCACACCCGTAAACAATCAAGCTTCTTTTCACTTCATTCAACAATCAACGGCATGTGCCTCTGACGTATGCCGCAATCGCGGTTCGACGAGCCTGCCGAAGAAACAGATAACCCGGCACATCGCCCGATGTACCCGCAGCACGGTTGCATCGGAAAACGCATGCATGGCCGCGGTTTCCCCCGTATTTTGCAAATTCACTGCGAATCGCCTGCGTTCGCCCCATTCCCGGTTCAACGTTGCGACAAGCCGCAGCGACCGACCGTCCAGCCGCCGCCTGCCCTCGCTACAACGCCGATTAATTCGGAATCTGCATCAATCCCGGGAAACGCGGCGCGCGCGCCGCTGCTTCAAAAGAAAAGTCTCGGCACAATGCCGTCGCATGCAAGCGGCCAATGCTCGCGAATCCATCGCTGGCCAGCCGCATCGCCGACCGGATCGATTCGTCGATATCGCGCGCGCATCCCGTTACACACGTCCGACTCTAGAACAAGGACGTGCCCCACCCCGGTTCCAACATGGCTCAGACATCCACTCACCATCCGCCCCTGGCTGGCGGCCAACTCGTCGTCGCAACTTTCGTGGTGGCGCTCGCCACTTTCATGACCGTCCTCGATACGTCGATCGCCAACGTCGCGATTCCCAACCTGTCCGGCAACCTCGGCGTATCGGTCGACGAGGGCACATGGGTCATCACGATGTTCGCCGCCGCCAACGCGGTGTCGATTCCGTTGACCGGCTGGCTCACGCAACGCATCGGCCAGATCCGGTTGTTCGTCGGCTCGATCCTGATGTTCGTGTTCGCGTCATGGCTGTGCGGCATCGCACCGACGCTGCCCTTCCTGCTGGCCGCGCGCATTCTCCAGGGCGTGGTGGCGGGCCCGCTGATTCCATTGTCGCAATCGGTCCTGCTCAGCTCGTATCCCCGGGAAAAGTCCGGCACCGCGCTGGCGTTATGGGCGATGACCGCGACCGTCGGCCCGATCGCGGGCCCGCTGCTCGGCGGCTGGATCACCGACAGCTACAGCTGGTCGTGGATCTTCTATGTCAACATCCCGGTCGGCCTCATCGCGGCCAGCGTAATCTGGGCGATCTATCGCAACCGGGAAACGGAGACCCGCAAAATGCCGATCGACGTCGTCGGCCTGCTGCTGCTGATCGCGTGGGTCGCCACGCTGCAGATCATGCTCGACAAGGGGCGCGACCTCGACTGGTTCTCGTCGCCGGTCATCATCGGGCTGACCATCGCCGCGCTGATCAGCTTCGTGTTGTTCCTGATCTGGGAATTGACCGAGGCGAACCCGATCGTCGATTTGCGCTTGTTCACCCAACGCAACTTCCTCGGCGGCACGATTGCGATCTCCGTATCGTACGCACTCTACTTCGGCAACCTGGTGCTGCTGCCGCAGTGGATGCAGGAAGACCTCGGCTATCGCGCCTTCGATGCGGGGCTCGTCACCGCGCCGGTCGGCATTTTCACCGTGCTGCTGTCGCCGTTCATGGGCCGCGTGCTGAAAGCGGTCGACGCGCGCATCATCGCCACGCTGTCGTTCATCGGGTTTGCCGGCGTGTTCTACATGCGCGTGATGTACGTGACCGACATCGACACGTGGCATCTCGTGATCCCGACGCTGCTGCAAGGCATCCCGGCCGTGCTGTGGTTCGTTCCGCTGATCGCGATCATCCTGTCGGGACTGCCGCCGGAACGTATCCCGGCGGCGGCGGGCCTGTCGAATTTCGTGCGCATTTTTTGCGGCGCCGCGGGCACGTCGATTGCCGGCACGGTATGGAACAACAGGACGATCATGCACCACGCGCATCTGACAGAACAGGCAAATGTCGGCAATCCGATCTTCAATCGGCAGATCGACGCGATGCAGTCGTCGCTGCATCTCGATATGTCGTCCGCACATGCGCTGTTCAATTCGCTCGTCGACGGACAGGCCGCCATTCTCGGGCTTGACGATTTCTTCTATGCGTCGACGTTCATCTTTATCTGCATCATTCCGCTGATCTGGATCACCCGGCCGCTGAAGGGCGAATCGTCCGACGCCGCGTCGGGCGCGCACTGACGCTTTCCGCGTAGCGCGAACGCCGTCGGCGCCCCGGTACCGGGTGCGCCGACGGTGATCGCATGGGCGAATCTCCACCCACCTTGGGCGGAAAAAGGGGCATCCTGAATGCCAGACGCACACCGACGGGTACCTAGCCGCCGCTGGCCAACCTGGAACGGATCTCGTCAACCGAGAGGTCGCGCAGATGCGTGGCGATCTGCCAGCGATTCCCCCACGGATCTTTCACCATCGCCCGCCTGTCGCCGTACGGCATGTCGGCCGGGGCTTCGAGCGGGATCGCATGGGCCGCGAGCGCCCGCCGATAGGTCAGATCGGCATCCTCGACATAGACATACAGAAACGCGGGAACCGGATCGCGCAGGCCGTCTTCCCCGCTGATCATCACGACGGAATCGCCGATCCTGATTTCCGCCGGCAACCCAGGGCGGTACTCGCCCTGCGCGAGAAACACCGTCCGGATGAATTCGATCAGGTTTTGCGGATCCGGCACGACGATCCGGGGCGTGACGGTATGCCATCCGTCGGGCTGGAATTTGACCATGTCCGCAGCCTCCGAAGAGATTTCGGCGGATATTGTCCTCCCGGCACCCGAGGTCTGCAAAGGGTCGACTACGACCTGCGCGCAGGAATGCACGCCCGCTTCAATCAACGATGAACAGCTTGGCGCCAGCCCGGGTCGACGATCGATGCGCTTCGGCATGGTCCGCGACCTGGTAGCTCATGCCCGGTCGAAGCGTGAACTGCCGCCCGTCTTCGAGTTCCGTCAGCAATTCGCCTTCGAGGCAGTACAGGATGTGGCCTTTGACGCACCAGTGGTCGGCCAGGTAATCGGCCGAATATTCGACCTGCCTCACGCGGATATCCCCGAACTGCATCGTCCGCCAGCGCGCAACCCCACGTTCCCCGCGGTGTTCGGTCGGTTCGACGGTGTTCCAGTCGGTCGTTCCAAACGGGATGCCGGTCATTTTCATTCTTCATCTCCCTGTCGTGGCCTTGCTCGCGGGGCTTTACACGCGCCTCAGAGTATCTCGACCTCGACGAACACCACTTCGTGGTCGGTCGCGTTGACGACGTTATGCTCGACGCCCTTCAGCCCCGCATAGCTGCGCCCGGCGTGCAGTTGCGACTCCCGGTTGCCTTGCGCGGTTTCGAGGAGAAGCTGCCCGTCCGTCTGAGGCACGACGACATAATCATGCTGATGGAGATGCCAGCCGGTCTCGGCGCCGGGTGCGAATCGCCATTCGGTGACGATCACGCGCTCGTTCGCTACCTGCTGCGTCGGGACGGCCTTCGGGCGGTGTTGCATCGTATGTCTCCTAAAATATCGGGTGGCTTGACGGCACCTCGTCGGATACCGCGTTGTCTTCCAGGGCTCGACATGCTCGCCGCCCATTCTAAAGACGAAGCGCATCGTCCGACACATTCAGATGCCTTGCGTTTTCCCGCGCATCTGCTTTTTTGCCGATGCCGCACACGGGCCGATCGCAAAGACGACGCAACCTGCACGTACGCAAAAACGCGACGCGCGCCGATCGGTGTCGCTACTTCTTCGCGATCCGGTACTGGCAGATGAGGCGCCCCTCGCGCAGGCAATGATCCGTGACCGTGCGCCCCGTCGCTTCGGAAAAATAGGCGGCAATGGCGCGACACACGCATGGCGTTTCGCGCACGGCGCTCGCGACCGGGCAGCTGTAATTGCGGACCATGATCGCATTGCCGTCGGGAACCGCTTCGGTGTGCGCGCCCAGTGCGTCGACGACGGCCATCGCATTGGCCAGGTTCGCGTCGAAGTCGTCCGACGCCGGCAGGCCGTTCTCGCGTGCCAGACGCCGGCCCGTTTCAACGAGCACCTTTTCGAGCTGGCGTTCGTCGAGATGCGCCTGAAGCGTGGCGAGCAACGCCAGCAGAAACGCCGGATACGCGCTCGATGCCGCGTCCTCGCTGCCCGGCGCAGCTTCGTAGAGCACGGCCGGCTTGCCCGGTGTCCCCGTCTGCACCGGCTTGTGCCGACGCACGAGCCCTTCCGCTTCCAGCTGCTTCAACTGCATGTTGATCGCCGTGCGCGTCACATTGAGGGACTCGCAGAGCTGCACGACGGTCAGCGGTTCTCGTTGCAGCGCGCGTAGGACGTCGTTCTTGGTAGTCACGGGAAAAGGGTTCGGATCGGCGGGTGAGCGGTCGATTATAGCCTCGCGACGGAAGGGCCCGACCGGGCCATATTAACAATAACAACACATCTATTTGTCATTATTGTTAATATGCACTAGACTCGTGTTGCCGTCCCCGTCCCCAACCCACCGAAGAGTTCCGATCATGAGACGATCCGCGTCCAACCTTTCCTGGGCGATCCTGCTTGGCCTCGCGGCCGCGCAGGCTGCGTCCGCCCAAACGCCGGCGCCTTCCGTCGGCCAGAAGTCGTCCCCCACGCAATTGGTCGATGCGCTGAACGGCGTGTTTGGCCGGCATCCCGGCGCGCGCGCCGTGCATGCCAAGGGCATCGTGCTCGAAGGGTCGTTTACGCCGAGCGCCGCTGCGCCTACCGTCAGCAAGGCGCCGCACTTCCAGGCCGCCGTCCCGGTGGTCGTGCGCTTCTCCGACTTTGCCGGCATTCCCGATATCGCAGACAACCATCCGCTCGCGTCGCCACGCGGTTTCGCCATCAAGTTCAAGCTGCCGGACGGCAGCGATACCGACATCGTCGCGCATTCGTTCAACGGATTTCCGTCGCCGACGGCCGACGATTTCCGCGATCTGCTGATCGCGATCGGCACGAGTGGCCCGAATGCGGCCAAGCCGACGCCGCTGGATACCTATCTGGACAGCCACCCGGTCGCGAAGGCATTTCTCACCACACCGAAGCCGTTCCCGGCCAGCTATGCGACGCTGCCGTACTTCGGCGTCAATACGTTCCGCTTCATCGATGCGAAAGGCGCCGTGACCTACGGGCGCTATCAGATGCTGCCGGCCGACGGCGAGCACTATGTGCCGGATGCGGAGGCGGCGAAGGTGGCACCCGACTACCTGCAAGCGGAAATCCGCCAGCGCGTCGCGCAGTCGCCGATTCGATTCCGCCTGGTCCTGCAGATCGCCCAGCCCGGCGACAAGCTCGACGACCCGTCCATCGTATGGTCGAACACCCATCGCACCGTGGAACTCGGCACGATCTCGATCACGAAAGCGGTGGCCGACAATGCGGCGGCGCAGCGCCGTCTGCTGTTCCTGCCCAACGCACTGCCGGCCGGTATCGAGGCGGAAGACCCGATGATCAATGCACGTTCGGCCGCCTATCCGGTATCGTTCGCGCGCCGCCAGCAGTAAGTGCGACGATCGCTCTGGCCAATCCCTGCTCTTTCAACTAAGCAGTCCGTATGAACCATGGCATGCCACCTCTGAAAAAAGCGGCATGCCGTGCCGACGCTATCCCAACCCAGGAGAAATTCCCGTGCCAATGCTCAAATTCGACCTCATCGAGGGCCGCACCGACGAACAGGTGCGCACGCTGCTGGACGCTGCACATCGCGCGATGGTGCAGGCGTTCGATGTCCCCGCGACCGATCGCTACCAGTCCGTCACGCAGCATCGCCCCGGCGAACTCGTGCTGGAAGACACCGGCCTCGGATATCCGCGATCCCGGGACGTGGTGCTTTTGACGGCAGTGAGCCGCCAGCGCACCGAATCGCAGAAGATCGCGTTCTATCGTCTGCTCGTCGAGAACCTGCAGACGCAATGCGGCATCTCGCCGGACGACGTCATCGTGTCCATCGTCGAGAACGGTGACGCGGACTGGTCATTCGGTCGAGGGCGTGCGCAATTCATCACCGGCGAACTCACCTGATCGCCGGCGCCGCAACGCTGGTTTCAATGACCGGCCGTCCCGCTCCGGATCGAATGAAGCCGGGGCGGGACGATAATCGATCCGTGCGGCACGCGACCATCGCAGGCCGCAGTCGAGCCGTCATGACACGACTTGCCGCTACGGGCGGCCACGGTCAATCCCCGGACGATCCACGCTCGACGCGCGCGGGTCGCCCTTCACCCGCATCAAGAGACCGCGCCACCCGAAACCCGAGATCGTCGATCGCAAAGGTCGGATGACTGCGGCGGCGGTTCGTCGCGAGGCAGCTCCGTTCGACATCGGCCCAGCCCCCGCCACGAAACACGCGATACGAACCGTAGACTTCCGGGTCGTATTGATCCGCGCACCACTCCCACACATTGCCCAGCATGTCGTGCAGCCCCCAGCCGTTGGGCTGCTTCTGACCGACATCGTGCGCGCGGCCGCCGGAATTTTCCCGGTACCACGCGATGGCGTCGAGCTCGCCATACCGCGGGCCATGCGTTCCCGCGCGACACGCGTACTCCCACTCCGCTTCGGTGGGCAGCCGATAGCCGTTGCCGCCCGGAACCGGGGACGCACCCGTTCCGTCTTCGTTGATTTCGTAAACGCAATGCAGACCGTCCGCCATCGACAGCCGGTTGCAGAACCGAACGGCATCGATCCACGATACGTTCTCCACCGGGCATTGCGTGCCGACATGCGACGACGGAGATTGCCCCGTGACAGCCGCGTATTGCGCCTGGGTCACCGGATAGCGGCCGATCGCAAAGCGCTGCAGATCGACGCACCATGCGCGCCCGATCCGGTCGTCCCTCAATGCGATCGTGCCGGCGAGCACCTGCACCATCGGCAGATCGAGCGTTTCAGACGGATATTCCATGTTCTCCACTCTGCCGCACCGTTACGAAGCCGGCCTGACGGAACCGGCTTCGTCATAAGCCACGATGTTCAACCCTTCCGCCACGGCCGGCGCGACGAAGTACCTCGTGATCCGTTCGAACTCGGCGTCCGACGCCTGGAACGGATGGTCGCCTCGCGCATTGCGCGCGTGCAGCCGTGCCTTGCAAACGGCATCGCTGACGTCGAGGTAATGCAGTCGATGGTCGCAGCCGGCGGCCTGCGAAACGGCGCGCCCCCACGCGCGCGCGGCGACGGTATTGAACGGAACATCCAGCACCACCGACACACCGGCCCGCAGCACCGCGCGGGCATGATCGGCAATCACGTCGCCGACGCGCGTTGCACACCGGACATAGTCGTCGATCGACAGGATCTCGCCCGGATAGAGCCGCGCGAGCCATGCGTCTTCGCTGATCAAAACGACCGGCCCGGCGGCGCTCGCGAGCCGCGCGACGAGCGTTGATTTTCCGGACGCGATCTTGCCGCATACCATGTGGAGCAACACGGCATCGTTCAATGCCGTCGCGTGAAGTGACTTCCCTGTCTGCATTTCCAGGCTCTCCATCGAATGCCCAGAAAGCAAAAACCCGCCTTCCGGGCGGGTTGTGACGATTTCCATTCAGTCGATCGCTATCCCGCCGGCAACGTTGCGGCGCAAATAATCGAACGGATGTGCGAATGGATCATGCGCATCAGAATAACCAACTGTCCGATCGCGAGCAAGCGGGTTGGCAACGGCGCACGTCAACCTGTGCGCCTGAAACCGGTACACCAACCGGAAATGAATATCGGCACTCCCTGGTGTCTGCGCCGCCTCCATTCATTCAGATAGGGGGGAGTTCGACAGGGTCGACTACGCGCGTCCCCTCTTCCTACGACATACATCCACGCAGCCTCATGTTTAACTCATGCCCAACCGGATCGGACGCATTCCGAATCCGCGCGGCGCGCACCTTGAGCTTTCATGAAGCCAATCAATGCTTCCATGACTTCCGATGTGCTTGACGCACTGCCTGTGTACAGCGGTGACGAACCGGCTATCGGAGTGTGAACCAAGGCGCGCGTTGCTGCCGCACCCGTTGCTCTCCGAGTGAAGATTGCCGATGCCTCGCCATGGCAACAACGACTGGAACTTGAATGGTGAAAAACGCCGAACACGTGAATTTCCACAGCGCGATCGCCTGTGCGCCAGCCGCAAGTGAGCCGCTCGGGTACCCGCTCGCATGCGTCTGATCTGTTTTCCCTATGCGGGCGGCTCGGCCGCCGTCTATCGTGCGCTGCAAGCCTTGTTGCCCGGCATCGAAGTGCGCCGTCATGAACTTGCAGGCCGAGGCGGCCGCCTGTCCGAACCTGCCGTACGAGACATGTCGACGCTGGTCGACACGTTGCTGTGCGACCTGGGTGACTGCTTCGATCGTCCCTTCGCCCTGCTCGGACACAGCATGGGCGCAGCTATTGCCGTGGAACTGGCGCTGCGGCTTCCCGCCCACGCGCAACCGAACCTGCGGCACCTGTTCGTGAGCGCGCGCGCCGCACCGGGCAAGGTGCGCCCCGATCGACGCATGCAGGCGCTGGACGACCGCGCCTTCATCGATGCGCTGCGCGAGATGGGCGGCACACCGAAGGCAGTGCTGGACAACAGCGAACTGATGGCGCTGCTGATGCCGGCGCTGCGTGCGGATTTCACGATGATCGAAAACCACCGGCCCGTGCCCGGGCGCGGGCTGGCGGTGGACATCACCGCGTTCGCGGGCCGGGCGGATAAAGAGGTCCCCGTTGATGCCGTTGCAGGCTGGGGCGCCGAGACGACCGGGCGCTTCGATTTTCACGTCATCGAAGGCGATCATTTCTTTTTGAGAAGCGAAATGCGGACGATGGCCGGCATCATCGCGGCCCGCCTGCGGCGCGTGGAACACGTCGCGTTGAGCTCACTGCAGGCATGACGGGCCGATCATCGCGATCGGCGTGCCGGCCGGTGCCGTGATCGTCGAATGAAACGGCCCGCGCGCCTTATCCGCTCCCATGCCGGAGCCGCGGGCCGGTCAAGCATGCCGGGAGGCCGCGTCGCTTCCCCGCGCGCAATACTTGGAGTGCAATTGTGCAACGTAATCGAAAGCGAATCCTCGTAACAGGTGGCGCGGGTTTCCTCGGTTCGCATCTTTGCGAGCGCCTGGTCGAACTCGGTCACGACGTATTGTGCGTCGACAACTATTTCACCGGCACGAAGCAGAACGTGGCTGCGCTGCTCGGCAACCCGAGCTTCGAGGCGCTGCGCCACGACGTGACCTTTCCGTTGTACGTGGAGGTGGACGAGATCTACAACCTCGCCTGCCCGGCTTCGCCGATCCACTATCAATTCGATCCCGTGCAGACCACCAAGACCAGCGTGATGGGCGCGATCAACATGCTGGGGCTCGCCAAGCGCACGCATGCGCGCGTTCTGCAAACCTCGACGAGCGAGGTGTACGGCGACCCCGATGTGCATCCTCAACCGGAGAGTTACAGGGGCAACGTCAACCCGCTCGGGCCGCGCGCCTGCTACGACGAAGGCAAACGTTGCGCGGAGACCCTGTTCTTCGACTATCACCGCCAGCAGAACGTGCGAATCAAGGTGGTCCGCATCTTCAACACGTACGGGCCGCGCATGCATCCCAACGACGGCCGCGTGGTTTCCAACTTCATCGTGCAGGCGCTGCGCGGCGAAGACATCACGCTGTATGGCGACGGCAGCCAGACCCGGGCATTCTGCTATGTCGACGATATGGTCGACGGCTTGATCCGGATGATGGCCACGCCCGCGGAACTCACCGGCCCGATCAATCTCGGCAATCCGCACGAGATCGCGGTCAGCGAACTTGCGCAGATCATTTTGCGCCTGACCGGCTCGAAGTCGCGGCTCGTATTCCGTCCGCTGCCGAAGGATGACCCGACACAACGTTGCCCCGATATCAGCCTCGCACGCGCCCACCTCGACTGGGAACCGACGATCGGGCTCGAAGCGGGGCTCCGGCGGACCATCGATTATTTCTGCTCGACCATCCCTGCCTGACGCCGCGTCCGGAAGCCACGCTTCGATGATCGGGAGGCAATCGCATGACGTCGTGACGTCGCATTGCCGATGTCCCATTTTTACGTGACAGACGTGATACGGAGAGCATGCTCCAATCGGGTCGTACCGTTACACCATTGGCCAGGATGAAGCGATTCTCGTGCGCCAGTGTCCATCAATCCGCCTCGCAAGCCGGATCTGCGCGTATGGAAAAACTCGAGTATCTGAAGCAGGTCGAATCGAAGGCGCGAACCTACGCAACCTCTTTCCCGCGGCTGTTTACCCATGCCAAAGGCGTACGCGTACGCGACTCCGACGGGCAGGAATACATCGACTGCCTGTCAAATGCGGGTACGCTCGCGCTCGGACACAATCACCCGGAAGTCAATGAAGCCGTCATGCGGTTTCTGTCGTCCGATCAAATGCAACAGGCACTCGACCTAGCGACGCCGGCCAAGCACGCGTTCGTCGAGCAGCTGTTCTCGCTCCTGCCCGGGAAGATCGCCGAATCCGGCAAGATCCAGTTCTGCAGTCCCAGCGGGGCGGATGGCGTCGAAGCGGCGATCAAGCTGACCAGGCACTATACGGGCCGCCCGACGATCATGGCGTTCCACGGCGCCTACCACGGCATGACGGCCGGCGCGCTCGCCGCGTCGGGCAATCTCACGCCCAAGTCGGCCGGCGGCAATGGACGCGACGTTCATTTCCTGCCTTATCCGTATGCCTTTCGCTGCCCGTTCGGCACCGACGGCTCGGCGACCGATCAACTCAGCATCAACTATATCCGGACCGTCCTGTCCGATCCCGAAAGCGGGATCACGAAACCGGCGGCAATCATCGTCGAAGTCGTGCAAGGCGAAGGGGGCTGCATCCCTGCGCCCGACAACTGGTTGATCGAGTTGCGCGAGCTGACGCTACGGCATGAAATCCCGTTGATCGTCGATGAAGTGCAGACCGGACTCGGTCGAACCGGCGCCCTGTTCGCTATCGAACATTCCGGCATCCGGCCGGACGTACTGGTGCTGTCGAAGGCATTCGGCGGCGGCTATCCGTTATCGGTGGTGGTCTATGACGAACGCCTGGACACCTGGCCGCCCGGCGCGCATGCCGGCACCTTTCGAGGCAACCAGATTGCGATGGTGGCCGGCTTGTCGACCATGCGCATCGTCGAACGGGAGGATCTGTCGGCGCACGCGGACAGAGTCGGCAAACTCCTGGTTGCCGGACTCGAAGGGCTTGCCGAACGCTTCCCCTGCCTGGGCCAGATACGCGGCCGCGGCCTGATGATCGGCGCTGAAGTCGTCACGCCCGGCACCCACGGCCGAACCGGCCCGCCCCATGCGGAACTGGCCAAAGCCATCAAGCGGAACTGCCTGCGAAACGGGCTCGTCATCGAAACCGGCGGGCGCAACGGCGCGGTACTCCGGTTCCTGCCGCCGCTGATCGTTTCGGAAGCGGATATCCACGAAATTCTCAATCGCTTCGAGCATGCCGTGGAAACGGCCTGCCGTGCATAGCCGCACCGCGGCGCGACCACGCTGACCGATCCGTTCGGTTTCGCCGTGATCCACGTTCAGGAAAGGACTATTGACGATGCTGGGCATGACGGAACGCAAGCTGCTTGCCGAGGGAAGCTCTCCGTGGCTGCTGGAGCCCGTGTCGAACGGGCGCGATATCGCGCAGGCGGTGAACGACAACCGGGTGGCACTCGAATCCCGGCTTCTGGAACATGGCGCACTCCTGTTTCGTGGCTTCGACGTTTCATCCGTGAGCGGCTTCGAAGCGTTTTCTCACGCGATTTCGGCCCATCAGTCCGACTACGTCTATCGCTCCACGCCGCGCACCTCGATCGGCAATGGCATCTTCACCGCAACCGAGTATCCGCCGAGCGAGACGATCGCACTTCATTGCGAAAACGCGTATCAACGAAGCTGGCCGCTGAGAGTTGCATTCTGTTGCCTGACTCCGGCCACGACCGGCGGCGAAACGCCGATTGCCGACATGCGGGAGGTGAGCCGCAGGATCGGACCGCGCATCCTGGATCACTTCGAGGCGAAACAGGTGCGCTATGTCAGGCACTACCGGCGGCACGTCGACATTCCGTGGGAAACCGTCTTCCAGACCAGCGACCGCAGCCAGGTTGCAGCCTTCTGCGCGGACAACGGCATCGAGCTCGAATGGCTCGACGACGACACGTTACGCACCGCACAGATCAACCAGGGTGTGGCCTACCATCCGGTCACCCGCGACCGGGTGTTCTTCAATCAGGCGCATCTATTCCATATCTCGAACCTGGAAGCATCGCTCGCCAGTTCGATCGTCAGCCTGTTCGGCGAGGATCGAGTTCCGCGCAATGCCTGCTATGGCGACGGGAGCCCATTCGATCTTGCCGACATCGAGCAGATCCGCAACGCGTTCCGCGAATGCGCGATCTCGTTTCCATGGCAACGAGGCGACGTCCTGCTGGTCGACAACATGCGCTTCGCGCATGGCCGCAACCCGTTCGAAGGCGAGCGCAAGGTCGTCGTGTCACTGCTGGACCCGTACGCTCCCGGCATCGAAGGAATCGCCGATCGTTAGCGAGCGCGCGCGTGCACATCAATAGCAAGCCGTATTGATCAAGCGCGCGAAACGCCGTGTCCTTGGATTACGGGGCAGACGCCGGGTTAGAGCGATGCTCTAATTTCAAGACAATCCAGTTCATGAAGCAAGCTTGGCAGGATCGCCACAAACGGTCCTGAGATTTTCAACGTTTAGAAGACAACGAAGGTTGAGCATGCTTCCCGATACAAAATTCAGGACTGTTACAGAAATTTTGTTGTTTCGCGGCAAAGTCGAACCGGAGAAGACGGCATTCATTTTTCTCGAGAACGGTGAAGCGGAACTGACTCGACTCACGTTCGGCGACCTGGACAAGCGGGCTCGCGGCATCGCCGCCAGGCTGCAAGACATCGCGCAACCGGGCGATCGCGTCCTTCTGGTCTATCCGCCCGGGCTGGAATTCATCTGCGCATGGGTCGGGTGCCTGTACGCCGGCCTGATCGGCGTACCGGCCTATCCACCGCGCAGGCATCGTCCCGCCGATCGTCTCAAGGCCATCGTCGCCGACGCCACGCCGGTCGTCGCGCTGACCGACGCAGCCACGCTCGACGGCATCGCGCATCACGCGGACGGCTATTCCGACACGCTGGAACTGAAGATCCTGGCGACGGACCAGCGCTTCGACGCACCGGCCGAACAATGGCGCGCACCGGAAATCACGCCGCAGACGCTGGCGCTTCTGCAATACACGTCAGGCTCCACCGGTACGCCGAAAGGCGTGATGATCAGCCACGCGAACATCCTGAGCAATATGGCGGTGATCGCCGAGGCGAGCGATGCCGATGCGTCGACGGTGTTCGTCAGCTGGCTCCCGGTGTTTCACGACATGGGCTTCTTCGGGAAGGTGCTGCTGCCGATCTATCTCGGTGTGCTGTCAGTGCTGATGGCGCCCGCGGCGTTCGTGCAGAAGCCCTTCCGCTGGCTGCAGGCCATCACGAAGTATCGCGGCACGCATTGCGCCGCGCCGGATTTCGCGTATGACCTGTGCGCGCGCAAAATCTCCGACGAGTCCCGCGCGCAGCTGGATCTGAGCAGCTGGCGCGTTGCATTCAACGGCGCGGAACCGGTGCGCGCGGAGTCGGTGGCGCGTTTTTCGCACGCATTCGCCGCCTGCGGCTTCCACGCGCACACCATGCGCCCGGTCTACGGGATGGCCGAGGCGACCTTGTTCATCTCCGGTCAGCCGGCACGCTCGCTGCCGCTCGTCGCGGACTACGACGCCGACGACCTGGCACACGGCGTGGCGACGAAAAGCGACACGGGCAAGCGCCACGCGCTGGTCTCATGCGGCCGGACCTGGGCGGAGCACCACCTGCGGATCGTGAATCCGGATACCGGTGAGCGCTGCGCGCCCGGCCGGATCGGCGAAATCTGGCTGACCGGCCCGAGCGTCGGCGTCGGCTACTGGAACCGCGCCGAGGAAACGGAGCGCACCTTTCGCGCGAAGCTGGATGGCGATGACGCGCGTTACCTGCGCACGGGCGATCTCGGCTTCGTCGACGGCGAGGACCTCTTCGTCACCGGCCGTTTGAAAGACCTCATCATCGTCGCCGGCCGCAATCACTACCCGCAGGATCTCGAACAATCCGCCGAGGGAAGCCACCCCGCGCTGGCGCCCAACGCATCGGCGGCGTTCTCGATCAACGTCGATAACGTGGAGCGGGTCGTCGTCGCATGTGAAGTGCGCCGGGAAGCGCTCAACACCCTGAACGCGGAAGCCGTCGCCACGGAGATCCGGCGCAAGCTCGCCGAAGAGCATGACGTCGATCTGTATGCGGCTGTCCTGTTGAAGCCCGCCACGATCCTGCGCACGTCCAGCGGAAAAATCCAGCGGAGCCGGATCAGGCAGGCATTCCTCGATGAACAGGGGCTCGCGATCGCGGGCGAGTGGCGACGTGCGTTCTCCGCGGAGTACGCGCCCTCCACGGCCGCGGCACGCGACACGCAAGCGCTGGTGCAATGGTGCATCGAGCGTGTCTCGCGCCTGTCGGGAATCGATTCCGGCAAGATCGACCCCGATGCGCCGTTCAGCATCCATGGGCTCGATTCGAAGGACGCCATCATGCTCTCGGGCGAGTTGCAGGACTGGCTCGGGCGGCCGGTTTCCCCTACCGTCGTCTACGATTTTCCGAGCATTTCCCTGCTGGCGCGCCATTTGAGCGGCACCGGGAATGCCGTGCCGGACCAGGCGCCCGGCTCGGCCGAAGCACGCGCGGATATCGCGATCGTCGGCATGGGATGCCGCTTCCCCGGCGCCGGCAATCCCGACGCATTCTGGCAGCTTCTACTGGAGGGCCGGGACGCGGTCGGCGCGTCGACGAAGCGCGCCGCCGACCTTCCGCCCACCGGGCTGCTGGAACAGGTCGACCAGTTCGATGCGGCATTCTTCGGCATCAGCGCCCGCGAAGCCGAATCGATGGATCCGCAACAGCGCCTGCTTCTCGAGGTTGCCTGGGAGACGTTCGAGCATGCGGGAATCGCGCCCCGCAGTCTCGCCGGCGGACGCACCGCGGTCATCGTGGGCATCAGCAATTCGGACTACATCCGGCTGGCGCAGGAAGAGGTCGCGGACGTCGGCCCTTATGTCGCGACCGGAAATGCGCTCAGCGTCGCCGCCAACCGCATTTCCTACACGCTCGATTTGCGCGGCCCGAGCTGGGCGGTCGATACCGCGTGTTCGTCGTCGCTCGTCGCGGTGCATCAGGCGTGCCGCGCGCTGCAGCGCGGCGAGTCCGATGCGGCGCTGGCCGGCGGGGTCAACCTGATTCTGGCGCCGCAAGTGAGCGACTCCTTCACGCAAGCGGGCATGCTTTCGCCGGATGGCCGATGCAAGGCGTTCGATGCGGCAGCAAACGGTTATGTGCGCGGCGAAGGCGTGGGCATGGTGCTGCTCAAGCGGCTCGACGATGCACTCGAGAGCGGCGACACCGTGTTCGCCGTGATTCGCGGCTCGGCGGTGAATCAGGATGGGCGCAGCAATGGCCTGACCGCGCCCAATGGCCCGGCCCAGCAGGCCGTGATTCACGGTGCGCTGCGCGATGCCGGCGTACGCGCGCAGGACATCGGCTTCGTCGAGGCGCACGGTACGGGGACGCCGCTCGGCGACCCGATCGAGTTGAACTCGCTGGCGGCCGTCCTGAATGAATCCCGTCGGCCGGACGATCACTGCTGGATTGGTTCGGTCAAGACCAACATCGGCCATCTGGAGTCGGCGGCGGGCATCGCCAGCCTGATCAAGACCGCCCTTGCGCTACACCATCGCGCCATTCCGCCGAACCTCCATTTCCGGTCGATCAATCCGGAAATCGCGCTCGACGGCACGCCCTTCCGCATTCCGCAGCAGGCCACGCCCTGGCATTCGGAACACGGGCCGCGCCTGGCCGGCGTGAGTTCGTTCGGCTTCGGCGGCACCAACGCGCACATGATCCTGTCCGAAGCGCCACGGCCCGCAGAGATCGAAGCCGACCCGGCGGCGCCCGCGGCGCGCGTCGTGACGCTCTCCGCCCGCACGCCCGAAGCGTTGCAGGCGCTGGCTGCTTCCTATGCGGCCTATCTCGACGCGCATCCCGAGGTCCGTGTGCGGGATGTCGCGTTCACGGCAAATACCGGGCGCACCCACTTCACGCGGCGAGCGGCCATCGTCGCATCGAGTCTCGACTCGTTGCGTTCGCAACTTGATACCGTTTCGTCCGGTGAGCCTGCGGACACTCCACCTGCGGTGACATTCCACTTTTGCGCCGACGACGGCGGCAGCGCCGACGCGGTTCGGCAATTGCGCTCGGCCTGCCCCGCTTTCGATGCACTGATGCAGCGGCAATCCGAGGCGCACGAGCTCGTCCCCGCCGACGCCGGGTTCACGTCATTCCAGCGCGCGCTTGCGCAACTGTGGATGTCGTTCGGCATCACGCCGGGTGCCGTCAGCAGCACCGGCGACGGGCATCGCGCCGCTGCCTCGTGGGCGGACGTGCCGCAGGCGCAGGACGGCGGTGCGGCGGTACACCACGGCATCGTGATCGAAATCGGCACACATACGGCCGCGTGGGACACGATCCTGCACACGCTCGCCGCGCTCTACGTACGCGGCGCGTCCGTCAACTGGGATGCCGTGGAGCAGGACGCGCCGCGCCGCCGGCTCGCCCTGCCGACCTACCCGTTCGAGCGTCGCGGTTTCTGGATCAGTCCGCGTGCGCCTCGGCATCCGTTGCTCGGGCGCCTCATGGAGCAGCACGCGCATGCGCCGGCCACGTGGATCTGGCAATCGCGTCTCGATGCGCCGGCGACCACCTTTCTCGGCGGTCATCGCGTCAAGGGGTCGCCCGTCCTGCCCTATTCCGCCTTTGTGGAAATGGCACTGGCGGCAACGACGGAAATCGGCGCCGCCGGCCATACGACGTTGAAGGACCTCGCACTGCATGCGCCGTTGCCGCTGCATCCGCATGAATCGCGCACCGTGCAGACCGTGCTGAGCCGCCGGTCCTGGGGACCGTTTTCGTTTGCCGTCTATCACCGGATCGAGGACACCAGCGCCGCCGCGACATGGCAGATGTGCGCGAGTGCCGAAATTCACGAATCGGATCGGAGCCACGCATGAAATTCGGCCTGATGTTCTTCGCCAGCAGTGAAGAGGCGCTGTCCGGCAACAAGTACCAGCTCGTGATGGAGAGCGCGCGCTTCGCCGATGCGAACGGGTTCTCCAGCGTCTGGGTGCCGGAGCGCCATTTCACCGAATTCGGCTCGCTGTACCCGAATCCCGCCGTGCTGCACGCCGCGCTCGCCGCTGCCACCCAACGCGTGAAGCTGGTCGCGGGCAGCGTGGTCGCAGCGCTGCACAACCCGATCCGGATCGCGGAAGAATGGTCCATGGTGGACAACCTGTCGAACGGCCGCGTGGGCGTGTCGTTCGCCTCCGGATGGAATCCGGACGACTTCGTGTTCGCCCCGGACAAATATGCGAGCCGCCAGGATGACATGCTGACCACGATGCGCGCCGTCCAGCATCTGTGGCGCGGCGGCACGCTGGATGCGACGAACGGCGTCGGCAAGCCGGTGCGGTTGCGCGTCTATCCGACGCCGGTGCAGCCGGAACTGCCCGTCTGGGTGACCGCCGCGAGCAATCCGCAGACGTTCGTGCGCGCCGGCGAAGTCGGCGCCAACCTGCTGACCCACGTGCTCGACCAGGATCGGGACCAGCTCGCGCACAAGATCGCCCTCTACCGCGAGGCGCGCGCGAAGCATGGCTTCGATCCGGCGGCCGGCACCGTGTCCGTGATGCTGCACACGTTCGTCGGCGCCGATGCGGCGCAGGCGCGCGAACAGGCGCGTGTGCCGTTCTGCAACTACATCCGCAGCAATATCGGGCTGTTGAACGGGCTGGCGCAGAGTCGCGGCCAGTCGGTCGACGTGCGCGCGATGGGCGCACGCGAACTGGACGAGTTCGTCGAGTTTCTCTATGAACGCTTCGCGCAATCGCGCGGCCTCATCGGCACGCCGGAAACCTGCGTCGAACTGGTGCGGGATCTCGAGTCGATCGGCGTGGATGAAGTGGCCTGCCTGCTCGATTTCGGGCCGCCAGTCGAGTTGATCCTCGGCAATCTTCCGCAGTTGCGTCGACTACGCGAGATGTGCGCCCCCAGGCGAACCGCCGCGCCGACGCGATTCGATGCCGCCGAGGTACAGGCCCGCTGCACCGGAACGACGTCGGGCGCGGACTTCAACGGCGAAATCCGGCAGCACGGCGTGCAGATCGACGGCGTGTTCGACGCGATCCAGCAGATCTGGCGCACGACCGGCGAGGCGCTGGGGAAGATCAGCCTGCCGGCCGACGCGCTGGCGTCGTCGCAATACCAGGTACACCCCGCCTTTCTCGACGCGTGCAGCCGCGTGCTCGCCGCCGCCATCGATCCGGACGCGCTGGAGTCGGGCGACCTGTACCTGCCCAGCTCGATCGGCGCGGTACGGGTCCATCAGCCGCCGTCGTCGACCGATGCATGGAGTCACGCCACGCTGCGCAAGCCGATCGGACACGGCGCGCTGGAGGGCGACATCCGCGTCCACGACCTTGCGGGGCGACTGCTGATCGAGATCGATGCGCTGCGGTTGCAACATGTGCGCGCGGGGCGCGCCGTCGAGCGGCACGACTTCGCCGCGCTGCTCTATCAACGCGTCTGGAGACCGTCGAACATCGACACGGCAACCGCCGGTTCGGCGCATGGCGAGTGGCTGATTCTCGCGGACCGTGGCGGCGTGGGCGCACAGCTGTCGGCCCTGCTGGAAAGCGCGGGCGATAAATGCACGCTGCGCTTCGCCGACGCGACGCCGGAACTGCCCGCGCCCGACCGCCCGCTGAAGGGCGTCATCCACCTGTGGAGTCTCGATCTCGCGCCCGCCGACATCGCGGCGAGACGGCGTGCCAGCGCGAGCGTGCTGCACCTGGTCAGGGCGCTTGCGTCACGCGCGCCGTCGGCCCGGCAAGCGCGTCTGTGGCTGGTGACGTCAGGCGCGATGAATGTTCTGGATGGCGAATCGATCGCGGTGGCGCAGGCCCCGCTGTGGGGATTGGGCCGGGCGATCGCGGTGGAGCATGCGGCGCTGTGGGGCGGGCTCGTCGATCTCGATCCCGCACAGCCGTCGGCGGCGGACATCGCGCAAGCGGTACAGGCTGGCGGCCGTGAAGACATGATCGCGTTTCGCCGCGAACAGCGCTACGTCGCGCGCATCGCCCGCGACAATCGCGAACTCGTCAGCCACCGGCCGATCCGGTTCCACGATGACGCGACCTATCTGGTGACCGGCGGGCTCGGCGGGCTCGGCCTGCGGCTCGCGTCCTGGCTCGCCGACAACGGCGCCGGGAAAATCGTGCTGCTAGGGCGTGGCGAGCCTTCCGCCGCGGCCGGGAAAATCCTGCGCACGCTCGACGCGCGGTTCATTCGCGTCGATCTGTCGCGTCGCGAGGACGTCGAGCAGGCGCTCGGCGAAATCGCGCATTCGATGCCGCCGCTCAAAGGGATCTTTCACCTCGCCGGCGCGCTCGACGATGCGTTGCTGACGCGCCAGGACGACGACTTCTTCCATCGCGCCGGCAGCGGCAAGGCCGACGGCGCCTGGTATCTGCACGAGCTGACGGCCGACTTGCCGCTCGACCATTTCGTGCTGTTCTCGTCGATGGCCGCGCTGATCACGATGCCGGGCCAGGGCAACTACGCGGCGGCGAACAGCTTCCTCGACGCCCTCGCACAGCATCGGCGCGCGCAGGGGAAACCGGGGCTCAGCGTCAATTGGGGGCCGTGGGCGGAGATCGGCCACGCCGCCACCGACTACGGACGGCGCGCGCACGAGCAGCTGGGCGCGCTCGGCGTCGGCACGCTGCCGCCCGAACTGGCCATCGCGACGCTGGAACGGCTGATGGCGTCCGGCGTCGCCCAGTCCGGGGTCGCGCAAATCGACTGGCCGACCCTGTTCCGGGTCGATGCGCCGGC
Organism: Burkholderia lata; assembly: GCF_902499335.1. Lineage (GTDB taxonomy): Bacteria > Pseudomonadota > Gammaproteobacteria > Burkholderiales > Burkholderiaceae > Burkholderia > Burkholderia lata_B. The sequence goes on from NZ_CABVQK010000005.1 coordinate 252,856, forward strand.
CGCCGGGTCCGCGCTGTTTTCCGAGCTGGCGCAACCGGCCGCGCAGCCTGCGCAGCAGGAGACCGCATTGCTGCGACAGCTGCACGCGTGCGCACCGCGCGAGCGGATCGCGCTGATCACCGACACGCTCGCGACGATGCTGGCCGAGACCTTGCGTCTTTCCGGCCCCGACGCCATCGCGCCCGAGCAATCGCTGCTCGATCTCGGTCTGGATTCGCTGATCGCGCTCGAACTGACGGACCGCCTCACCAAGGTGTTCGGACGACCGTTTCGCGCGACGTTGTTCTTTTCCTATCCGAACCTGCAGACGCTCGCCCAGTACGTGCTCAACGAACTGTCGCCGTCGCTCCCCGCGCCGGTCGTCGACGAAGCATCCGACGACCTCGACGAGGACGACCTTTCCGAACTGATCGCCCAGGAGATCGGCGCCCAATGAACGCCAAGGCCACGCATGCACTGAAAGCCGCGCTCGACGAACTGCGCCTGCGGCGCGCGGAAATCGCGGCGCTGCGTTCGGACCGCAACGAACCGATCGCCGTCATCGGCATGGCTTGCCGCTTCCCCGGCCGCAGCGATACGCCGGACGCGTTCTGGCAATTGCTCGATGGCGCGCGCGATGCCGTCACCGAAGTGCCGGGTGAACGCTGGGATATCGATCGCTATTACGACCCCGATCCGTCCGCGCCCGGCAAGATGGCGACCCGCCACGGTGCCTTTCTCGAACGCGTGGATCAATTCGACGCGGCGTTCTTCGGGATCGCGCCGCGCGAAGCGACTTACCTCGATCCGCAACAACGGCTCCTGCTCGAAGTGGCGTGGGAGGCGCTCGAGAACGCCCATCTCGCGCCCGAGCGCTTCCGGCAGTCGGCCACGGGCGTGTACGTCGGCATCACCTGCTTCGACCATGCGATCCAGGTGTCCAATGCGTCGATGCCGTCGAGCAGCTACGCCGGCACGGGCAGCGCGCTGAACATGGCCGCGGGCCGGCTGTCGTTCGTGCTGGGCCTCACCGGCCCGAGCATGGCGATCGATACCGCCTGCTCGTCGTCGCTGGTGTGCCTGCACCTGGCCTGCGAAAGCCTGCGCTCGCGCGAGACCGGCATGGCGCTCGCGGGCGGCGTCAACCTGATGCTGTCGCCCGAGGTCATGGTCAGTTTCTCGCAAGCGCGCATGCTGTCGCCGGACGGACGCTGCAAGACCTTCGATGCGGCGGCGGACGGCTATGTGCGCGGCGAAGGGTGCGGCATGGTGGTGCTCAAGCGCCTCGCCGACGCGCTCGCCGACGGCGACCGGGTGCTCGGCATCGTGCGCGGCACGGCGGTCGACCAGGGCGGCGCAGGCGGCGGGCTGACCGTGCCGAGCCGCGATTCGCAGGAACGGGTGATCCGCCGCGCACTGAACCAGGCCGGCCTCGCGCCCGGCGACGTCTCCTATGTCGAGGCCCACGGTACCGGGACGTCCCTCGGCGACCCGATCGAGGTCGAAGCGCTGGCCGGCGTCTACGGCGCCGGGCGCGCGGCGGGCGAGCCGCTCGTGATCGGTTCGGTCAAGACCAATATCGGGCATCTGGAGTCGGCCTCCGGCATCGCCGGCCTGATCAAGGTCCTGCTGTCGTTCGAGCACGACCGGATTCCGGCGCACCTGCATTTCACGCAACCCAATCCGCATACGCCGTGGCAGGACATCCCGATCCGCGTCGCGGCCGATCCGGTCGCGTGGCAGCGCGGGGAACGCAGGCGAATCGCCGGGGTGAGCGCGTTCGGATTCAGCGGCACCAATGCGCACGCGATCGTCGAGGAACCGCCCATCGCGCCGGCGCACACCGCGCAGCGCGCGCTGCTGCTGCTGTCGGCCCGATCCGAAGCGGCGCTGGCGGCGCTCGTGCAACGCTACGAGCACGCGATCGCCGGCGCGACGCCGCAGGAGCTGGCCGCCATCTGCCGCGCCGCCGCCACCGGGCGGAATCACTATCCGTTTCGCGCGGCCTATGTATCGGGCGTGAGGGCAGCGTCGGCGGCAGCGGCGCGCACGGGCAAGGCGTTGCGCATGGGCTTCACGTTCGGCGTGCCGGACACCAGCGTCGCGCGCGCGCTCCACGCGTCGGAACCGCTGTTCCGCGACGCGTTCGCGCGTTGCTCGGTGCCGCTGGAGGCACTCGAGACCGACGCGGGCCGCTTCGCGATCCAGTTCGCGTGGGCGGAACTGTGGAAGGGATGGGGCATCCGCCCGTCCGTCGTGTCGGGCCATGGCATCGGCGAATTTGTCGCGGCCTGCGTGGCAGGTGTCGTGAGCGTTGCCGACGCGTTGCGCCTCGTGGCCGCCCGCCCGGATGCCGAAGCGTTGCGCGCGGTGCTTCAGGACATGCCGTTCGCACGGCCGTCGGTTCGCCTGATTTCCGGCTGTCTCGGCACCGAAGTGACCGACGAGGTGACCCACCCGCAGTACTGGTTGCAGCTGGCCGGGGCGTCGGATCAAGCCGACGCGCCGCGCACGCCGGAGGGGCTCGCGGACGGCTGGCTGCCGCAGCCCTGCGCCGGCGATGCACTGGAGCACGCACTCGCGGCGCTGTACGTGCAGGGCGGGCAGTTCGACTGGAGCGCGCTGTTCCCGGCGCCTGCCCAGCCCGCCACGACCCTGCCGAACTACCCGTTCGAGCGGCAGCGCTTCAGCCTGGAGAAGATCCAGTCGCCCGTCGTCGGCATGGATGCCGGCAGCATCGACGCAGCGGTGCGCCACCTCAAGTCGTCCGGCAAGTACCCGGAAGACGTGCTGAACGCGTTTCCTGACCTGCTCAGGACTGCGTTCGCCCCCGCCGAAACCGCCGCGTCAACAGCAAACCCGCTCTATCACGTGGTGTGGGAGCCGCAAGCCGCGTTGCCGGCGGCACAGGTCCCCGCCGACGCGTCCCCGTGGCTGATCTTCGCGGACGCGAGCGGTGCCGGCGACCGGCTCGCGGCGCTGCTGCGTGAGCGCGGCGCATCCTGCTCGCTGGTCCGCCCCGGCCTCGACTATGTCGCCGACGTGGAAGCGGGCTGGCAGGTCGCGCCCGAGCGGCCGGACGATTTCGTCCGCCTGCTGAACGAGACCGCCGCCGGCCAGCGCATCGTCTTTCTATGGGCGCTGGACGAAGCCGTCGGCGAGACGCGCATGTCCGCTGCCCTGCTGCATCTCGTGCACGCGCTGGTCGGCGGCGAGCGCGAGTGGACGCCTTCGACCCGGCCCAGGGTCTCGGTGGTCACGCGCGACGCGGTGGAAGCCGGCGAAGCGCCGCACGTATCCGGGCTCGCCCAGGCTGCGCTGTCGGGCCTGGCACGCGGGGCGATGATCGAGCATCCGGAATGGTTCGGCACCGCGATCGATCTCGACCCGGCCGCGCCGGAGGACGAGACGCAGGCGCTGCTTCAGGAGATGCTCGGCGAGAGCCGCGAGGAACAGGTGGCGTTGCGGCACGGCGCGCGCCATGTCGCGCGCCTGAGCCCGCTCGCGCAAGCCGAAACCGCCGCGCTGCCGGTCGACCCGGACGCGGCCTACCTGATCACCGGCGGGTTCGGCGCGCTCGGGCTGCACACCGCCCGGTGGCTGGCGGCGCGCGGCGCACGCACGCTGATCCTGGTCGGCCGGCAAGGGGCCGCGAGCGACGAGAGCCGGCAGGCGATCGCCGAACTGCGTGAGCGGAACGTATCGCTGCGCTGCGAGCGCCTCGATATTGCCGACCCTGCGGCGGTCACCGATTTCTTCGCCGCGCTCCGGCGCGACGGCGTGCCGCTGCGGGGCATCGTGCACGCGGCCGGCATCGTCGGCTACAAGCCGATCATGCAGGTCGAGCGCGAGGAACTGGACGCGGTCCTGCAACCCAAAGTCGCCGGTGCGTGGCTGCTCCATCAGCAAAGCGAGCACTTCCCGCTCGATTTCTTCATCCTGTTTTCGTCGATCGCGTCCGCGTGGGGTTCACGTGAGCAGGCGCACTACAGTGCCGCGAACCGCTTCCTCGACGCGCTCGCGCATCATCGCCGCGGCCAGGGCCTGCCGGCCCTGAGCGTGAACTGGGGCCCCTGGGCCGAAGGCGGCATGACGTTCCCCGAGGCGGAAGCGCTGCTGCGGCGCGTCGGCATCCGGTCGCTGGCGGCGGATCGCGCGCTCGACGTGCTGAACCGCCTCCCCGCCGTGCCCCAGGTCGCGGTCGTCGATATCGACCTGGCGCTGTTCCAGGGCTCCTACGAGGCGCGCGGACCCAAGCCCTTCCTCGACCGCGTGCGGGTAGCCGGAAGCCCGCCAGGCGCGACGGCGATGCCGGCATTGAGCGAGGCATCGCCGCGCGAGCGAAAGCGCCTGCTGGCGGACAGCATCGATCGCGCCGTTGCCCAGGTGCTCGGTTACGACGCGGGGACGCTGGATCGTGACCTCGGCTTCTTCGAGATGGGCATGGATTCGCTGATGGCGCTCGACGTGCGCACGCACCTCGAAAATGCGCTGGGCATCCCGTTGTCGGTCGCGCTGTTGTTCGATCATCCGACGGTCAACACCCTCGCGGATTTCCTGGCGGAGCAGGCGTCCGGCACGGTGCCGGACGCGCACGCGGCACCGGCGCAGGCCGCGCCGCCGCAGCCGCAGCCCATCGCGCCAGCCATCGAGGCCCGCGAGGCCGGCACGCCGGAGCCGATCGCGATCGTCGGCATGAGTTGCCGGTTTCCCGGCGCCGCGCACGATCTCGACGCCTACTGGAACCTGGTGAACGACGGGGTGGATGCAATCTCCGAAGTGCCGCGCGAGCGCTGGGACATCGACGCGTACTACGATCCCGACCAGGAAGCGCCGGGGCGCATGTACTGCCGCTTCGGCGGTTTTCTCGACGACGTCGACCAGTTCGATCCGGCGTTTTTCCGCATCACGCCGCGCGAAGCAGCCGCGATGGACCCGCAGCAGCGCCTGTTGCTCGAAGTCAGTCACGAAGCGCTGGAGCATGCCGGCATTCCGGTCGACCGTCTCAAGGGCAGCCGGACCGGCGTCTTCGTCGGCATCACCACCAACGATTACGCGAACCTGCAGCTTCGTAACGGCGGCGGCAGCGGCATCGACGGCTATTTCTTCACCGGCAATCCGCTCAACACGGCGGCCGGCCGCATCTCCTATGGACTGGGCGTGCAGGGGCCGAGCATGGCGATCGATACCGCCTGCTCGTCGTCGCTCACCGCGATCCATACCGCCAGCCAGAATCTCCGCAGCGGCGAGTGCGATCTCGCCATCGCGGGCGGCGTGAACCTGATCCTGTCGCCGGACAACTCCATCGCCGTCTCGCGCACGCGGGCGCTGGCGCCGGACGGCCGCTGCAAGACCTTCGACGCGTCCGCGGACGGCTTCGTGCGCAGCGAAGGCTGCGGCGCGCTGGTGCTCAAGCGCCTGTCCGATGCGCTGGCCGCGGGCGATCGCGTGCTGGCCGTGCTGCGGGGTTCGGCCGTCAACCACGACGGCGCGTCGAGCGGCTTTACCGCGCCGAACGGACGTGCGCAGGAAGCCGTGATCCGCCAGGCGCTGGGCGGGCTGCCCGCCGCGTCCATCGATTACGTGGAAGCGCACGGCACCGGCACCCCGCTGGGCGATCCCGTCGAGTTGCAGGCACTGGCGACAGTGTTCGGCGCAGGCCGCGACGAGGGCCGGCGGCTGCGCGTCGGCTCGGTGAAAACCAACATCGGCCACACGGAATCCGCCGCCGGCATCGCGGGGGTGATCAAGGTCGTGCTGTCGCTGAACCACGACCGCCTTCCCGCCCACCTGCATTTCCGCCAGCCGAGCCCACTGGTGCAGTGGGACGCGCTGCCCATCGAGGTCTGCGCCGAGGCGAGCGCGTGGCCGCGCGGCGAGCGGCCACGGCGAGCCGGGGTCAGCGCGTTCGGCGCGAGCGGCACCAATGCCCACCTGGTGCTCGAAGAAGCGCCCGCGCCGGCGCGGCCGGTGACGCCGCCCAAGCACAAGGTGCATCCGCTGGTGCTGTCGGCCAAGACGCCTGCGGCGTTGCGCGAGCTGGTCGGTCGCTATCAGCGGCGGCTCGAAGCCGAACCCGGTCTCGACATCGCGGCCGTGGCGTTCTCGGCGGCGAACGGCCGCTCGCATTTCGCACATCGGCTGGCGCTGCCGGTGACGTCGCTCGACGACGCCATCGACAAGCTGCGCGCGTTCCACGCGAAGGAACCCGCCGGCGCGGCGCAACCCGCCCCCCGCGTGAAGATGGCCTTCCTGTTCACCGGCCAGGGCTCGCAATACGCCGGCATGGGCCGCCGTCTGTACGACGCGTACCCGGTGTTCCGCGACGCCATCGACCGCTGCCGCGCGGTGGCCGATTCGCTGCTCGACAAGCCGTTGCTCGAGGTGCTGTCGGCCCAGGGCGAGGACATCCACCAGACCGGCTACAGCCAGCCGGCCCTGTTCTCGCTGCAGTACGCGCTCACCACGCTGCTGGCGTCGTTCGGTGTGGTGCCCGACGCCGTGATGGGCCACAGCGTCGGCGAGTACGCGGCGGCTTGCGCGGCCGGCGTCTTCTCGCCGGAAGACGGCCTGCGGCTGATCGCCGAACGCGGCCGGCTGATGCAGGCGTTGCCCCGCGACGGCGAGATGGCGGCCATTTTCACCGACCTCGCCACGGTCGAGCGCGCGATCGAAGCGTGGCCGCACGAGGTCGCGGTGGCGGCCGTCAACGGTCCGGCGAGCATCGTGATCTCCGGCAAGCGCGAGCGCATCGCGATGCTGGTCGACGCGTTCGCCGCGCGGGACATCCGGTCCGTGCCGCTCAATACGTCGCACGCGTTTCACTCGCCGCTGCTCGAGCCGATGCTGGACAGCTTCCAGGCCGCGGCGAAAGCCGTGCCCGTCGCACGCCCGGCGATCCCGTTCTATTCGAATCTCACGGGCGCCGTGATGGACGACGCGCCCACCGACACGTACTGGCGCCGCCACTGCCGGGAGCCGGTGCAGTTCGCGAGCAGCGTCGAGCGCCTCGCCGAAGCCGGTTTCAACGTGCTGGTCGAAATCGGCCCCAAGCCGGTGCTCGTCAACCTGGCCCGCGCGTGCTGTGCGCCGGACGCCGGAATCCAGTTCCTTGCCCTGCAGCGGCCGCAAGTCGAGCAGCAAGCGCTGATCGAAACGCTGTCGAGCCTGTATGCCCGCGGCGTCGATGTCGACTGGGCCCCGACCGAAACACCCGCGCCCGCGCGCGTCGCATTGCCGTCCTATCCCTTCCAACGCAGCCGTACCTGGTTCCAGAAAGCGGACATGTCCATGACTCAGACAAGCGCATCACCCATCGCCGTAGCACCGACGCACAATCGCAGCGGCGAGGTTCTCGAATGGCTTCGCGGCAAGATCGGCGAATTGATCCAGGCCGACCCCGCCACCATCAACATCGAACTGCCCTTCCTGGAGATGGGCGCCGACTCGATCGTGCTGATCGAGGCCATCCGGCACATCGAGGCAGAGTACGGCGTGAAGCTGGCCATGCGCCGCTTCTTCGAAGACCTGGCGACGGTGCAGGCGCTCGCCGAGTATGTCGCGGACAACCTGCCGGCGGCCGCTGCGCCGACCGAGGCCGCGTCCGAGGCCGTGGCAGAACCGTCCACGGCGGCGGTCGCGGTCGCGCCGTCCGCGGAGCTGCTTGCGCCGCTCGCCGCCCCGGTGGAATGGGTGCCGGCCGAAGGCGGCTCCACGGTCGAGCGCGTGTTGCGGGAGCAGAATCAGCTGCTGTCCCACGTGATGAGCCAGCAGATGGACCTGCTGCGCACGTCGCTGACCGGCCAGGCCGGCGTCCGGCCGGCGACGGTCGCCGCGCAAGCCGTCGCGAGCACGGCGAGCGTTGCACCCAAGGCCGCGATCGCGGCCCCGGCCGCCGCGCCCGCAGCGAAGCCCGCGCCTGCAGCCGCTGCGGCGCCCGCGGCCGACAATCCGCCGCCCAAACCGATGATGCCGTGGGGCAGCCCGGTCCAGCAGCGGGCGCGCGGACTGTCCGCCGCGCAGCAGGAGCATCTTGAAGCGCTGATCGTGCGCTACACGACGCGCACCCGGAAATCGAAGGACTCGGTGCAGGCGTCGCGCCCGGTGCTGGCCGACAGCCGCGCCACGGTCGGCTTCCGCTTTTCGACCAAGGAGATGCTGTATCCGATCGTCGGCGATCGCGCGGCCGGTTCGCGGCTGTGGGACATCGACGGCAACGAGTACATCGATTTCACGATGGGCTTCGGCGTGCATCTGTTCGGTCACACGCCGGATTTCATCCAGCACCAGGTCACCCGCGAATGGCAGCGCCCGCTCGAACTGGGCGCGCGCTCCAGCCTCGTCGGCGACGTGGCCGCGCGCTTTGCCCGCGTGACCGGCCTCGATCGCGTGGCGTTCTCGAACACCGGCACCGAGGCCGTCATGACCGCCATGCGGCTCGCGCGCGCCGTGACCGGGCGCGACAAGATCGTGATGTTCACGCATTCGTATCACGGCCATGCCGACGGCACGCTCGCCGCGGCGAACGCGGACGGCGTGACGGAAACCATCGCCCCCGGCGTGCCGTTCGGCTCGGTCGAGAACATGATCCTGCTCGACTACGGCAGCGACGCCGCGCTCGAGGCCATTCGCGGCATGGCGTCGACCCTCGCCGCCGTGATGGTGGAGCCGGTGCAGAGCCGCAACCCTTCGCTGCAGCCCGTCGCGTTCCTCAAGGAGCTGCGTCGCATCACCGAGGAGGCCGGCGTCGCACTGATCTTCGACGAAATGATCACCGGCTTCCGCGTCCATCCGGGCGGCTCGCAAGCCATGTTCGGCATCAGGGCCGATCTCGCGACGTACGGCAAGATCATCGGCGGTGGCCTGCCGCTGGGCGTCATCGCCGGCACCAGCCGCTTCATGGACGCCATCGACGGCGGCATGTGGACCTACGGCGACCATTCGTTCCCCGCCGCGGACCGCACCGCGTTCGGCGGCACCTTCTGCCAGTATCCGCTCGCGATGGCGGCCGCGCTGGCCGTGCTCGAGAAGATCGAACAGGAAGGCCCGGCGCTGCAGGCCGCGCTCAACGAACGCACCGCGCAAATCGCCGACACGTTGAATGCGTTCTTCGCGGAGGCCGAGGCGCCGATCAAGGTCACGTGGTTCGGCTCGATGTTCCGCTTCGAATTCACCGAGAACCTCGACCTGTTCTTCTATCACATGCTCGAAAAGGGCATCTACATCTGGGAATGGCGCACCTGCTTCCTGTCCACCGCGCATACGGATGCGGATATCGACCGCTTCATCCGGGCGGTGAAGGACAGCGTCGCCGACCTGCGCCGGGGCGGTTTCATCCGGCCGCACTCGAAACACGGCACGGTGGCCGCGCTGAGCGAAGCGCAGCGCCAGCTGTGGGTGCTGTCGGAAATCGATCCCGAAGGGTCGCTCGCCTACAACGTCAACACCACCCTCGAACTGAACGGCCGGCTCGACGAAGCCGCGATGCGCGCGGCCGTCCAGAGCCTGGTCGATCGGCACGAGGCGCTGCGCACCACGGTGATGGCGGACGGGTCGGGCCAGATCGTGCAACCGTCGCTGAAACTCGAGATTCCGCTGATCGACACGGACCCGGACGCGTGGCGGGACCACGAAAGCCGCCAGCCGTTCGACCTGGTGAACGGTCCGCTCTTTCGGGCCGCGCTCGTGCGCCTGGGCAGCGAGCGTCACCTGCTGGTGATGACGGCCCATCACATCATCTGTGACGGCTCGACGTTCGGCGTCCTGCTCGAGGATCTGGCCCGCGCGTATGCCGGTGCGGCGCCGGCCGCGGCGCCGCTGCAGTTTCGCGCGTACCTGAAGCAGCTCGACGGCCAGCGCCACAGCCCGGAAACGAAGGCGAATCGCGAGTACTGGCTGGCGCAATGCGCGCGCCAGGCCGCACCGCTGAATCTTCCGGTGGACTACCCGCGGCCCGCGGTGAAGACGTTTCACGGCGAGCGCGTGTCCCTGCATCTGGACGCGGCTGCGGCCGCGACGCTGCGCACCGCGGCCCGTCAGAACGGCTGCACGCTCTACATGGTGCTGCTCGCGGGCTTCAATCTGTTCCTCCACCGCGTCGCCGGCCAGCAAGAGATCGTCACCGGCATCCCGGTGACCGGCCGCTCCGTGGCCGGCAGCGATCGCCTCGCCGGCTACTGCACGCATCTGTTGCCGCTGCGCTCCACGCTGCCCGAGCAGGCCACCGTGGCCAGCTTCCTGGCCGGCACCCGGCAGAACCTGCTCGACGCGCTCGAGCACCAGGATTACCCGTTCGCCGAGCTGGTCCGCGAAATCGGCGCACAGCGCGATCTCAACGCCGCGCCGCTGGTCTCGGCGGTCTTCAACCTCGAACCCGTGTCGGCGCTGCCCGAACTGCCGGGCCTGACGGTCGGTCTCGTTGCGCCGCTGATCCGCCATACCGCGTTCGATCTGAACGTCAACGTGCTCGACGCGGGGCAGGCACTCCTGATCGATTGCGACTACAACACCGATCTGTTCGACGCGAGCACGGTGCAGCGTTTCCTCGAAATCTACCGGACCCTGCTGACGCGTCTCGCTGACGATGCGTCGGCCGCCGTTGCCCGGCTGCCGTTGTCGAGCGACGCGGAGCGGAACCTGCTGACCGTCGAGTGGAACCAGACCGACACGGATTTCGGCGAAGCCGCCACGCAACCGCTGCACCGCCTGTTCGAACAGCAGGTCGAGCGCACGCCCGACGCCGTCGCTGCCGTCTTCGATGACCAGGCGCTCACCTACGCCGAACTCAACCTGCGCGCCAATCGTCTCGCCCACCACCTCATCGCGCTCGGCGTCGGCCCCGATGCACTCGTCGGCGTCGCCATGGAGCGCTCCCTCGACATGAGCGTCGCGCTGCTCGCGGTCCTCAAGGCCGGTGGCGCCTACGTCCCCGTCGACCCCGACTACCCCGCCGAGCGCGTGCGCTTCATGATCGACCACGCGCAGTTGCGCTGGCTCCTCACCCAGCAGCATCTGCGCACCACGCTGCCTGAGACCGACGCCCGCGTGATCGTCGTCGATACCGACGAACTCGATCTCGACCTCGACGCCGTGTCGAACCCCGCGCCCGCGCTGAACGGCGACAACCTCGCCTACATGATCTACACGTCCGGGTCGACCGGCCGCCCCAAGGGCGCGCTCAACACCCATCGCGCGATCACCAACCGCATCCTCTGGATGCAGCACGCCTACGCGCTCGACGCCGACGATGCCGTGCTGCAGAAGACCCCTTTCAGCTTCGACGTCTCGGTCTGGGAGCTCTTCTGGCCGATCGTCACCGGCGCGCGCCTCGTGTTCGCCCGACCCGGCGGACAGCGCGAGGCCGACTACCTGGTCGAGCTCATCGAGCGCGAACGGATCACCACGATCCATTTCGTGCCGTCGATGCTGCGCGCGTTCCTCGACCACCCGGACCTCGCCGCACACTGCGCGTCGCTGCGCCGCGTCGTGTGCAGCGGCGAGGCGTTGCCCCACGACCTGCAGCAGCGTTGCCTCGAGCGCCTGGACGTCAAGCTGTACAACCTTTACGGCCCTACCGAGGCCGCCGTCGACGTGACCGCGTGGGAATGCCGGCGCGACGACCCGCACCGCATCGTCCCGATCGGCCGGCCCATCGCCAACACCCGTCTCTACATCGTCGACGCGCAGATGCAGCCCACGCCGGTCGGCGTGGCCGGCGAATTGCTGATCGGCGGCACGCCGGTCGGCCGCGGCTACCACGACGAACCCGAACTGAGCGCCGAGAAGTTCATCGCCGATCCGTTCTCCGCCGACCCGCTCGCGCGCCTCTACCGCACCGGCGATCTCGCGCGCTACCGCCCCGACGGCAATATCGAGTTCCTCGGCCGCATCGATCACCAGATCAAGCTGCGCGGCCTGCGCATCGAACCCGGTGAAATCGAGGCGGCACTGACTTCGCACCCGCTGGTCGACGCCGCCGTCGTGGCGCTGCGCGGCGTGGACGAAGGCGCGAGACTGGTCGGATGGCTGTGCTCGTCGCATCCCGAAGCCGAATTGATCGAAGCGGTGCGCGGCCACCTGCGGCAGCGGCTGCCGGATTACATGGTGCCTTCCGCGTTCGTCGTCGTGACGGCATTCGAGCATCTGCCCAACGGCAAGCTCGATCGCGCCAGGCTGCCAGAACCCGGCGACGGCCTGGACCACGTTGCGCCCGTCAACGCGCTCGAAGCGCAGTTGACGGCAATCTGGCAGGAAGTGCTCGGCAAGGCACGGATCAGCACGACCGCCAATTTCTTCGAGCTGGGCGGCAATTCGCTCCTGGCGACGAAGGTCGTCGCGCGCATCCGTCGCGATCTGCATGCGAAGCTGGAAATCCGCAGCCTGTTCGCACTCCCCACCATTTCGAGCCTCGCGAAGCGCATCGCCGATACGCAGCCGATCGATTACGCGCCGGTGACGCCGCTGCCGGCGCAGGCAAGCTACGCGCTCTCTCCGGCCCAGACGCGGCTGTGGGTCCAGGATCGTCTCCATGCGGCGCAAGCCGGCGGGCCGCTGCCCACGTCCCTGCTGTTCGAGGGCGTGCTGGACGTGGACGCGCTCGTGCGGGCGTTCCGCGCGTTGAGCGAGCGTCACGAGATCTTGCGCACGCGTTTCGTGCTGGAAGGCAACCAGCCGGTCCAGCACGTGCTGCCGCCCGGCGAAGCCGCGTTCCCGGTCGAGGTCGTGGATCTGCAGGATGCCGAGGACCGGGATGCCCAGGCGATGTCGATCCAGGCGAGCGAACGGCTCGCGCCGATGGATCTCGCGACCGGCCCGCTCTTCCGCGTCAAGCTGCTCAGGCTCTCCGAAGTCCGTCACGTCTGCATCTGCACGATGCACCACATCGCGAGCGACGGCTGGTCCACGGAGGTACTGCTCGACGACCTGTCCGCGCTCTATGACGCATTCGTCCAGCGTCGCGACAATCCGCTGCCCGCGCTCCCGATCCAGTACAAGGATTACGCCGGCTGGCTGAACCACCTGCTTGCCGGGCCGGAGGGCGCGCGCATGAAGGACTACTGGCTGACCCGGCTGGGCGGCGGCCTGCGCGCGCTGGAACTGCCGGGCGACGTCGAGCAGCCGGCCGCGCCGAGCTGGAAATCCTGGCGATTCGAACTGCCCGCCGCCGAGACGACGGCGCTGGAATCGCTCGGCAAGCGCCACGGCGCGACCCTGTTCATCGCGCTGCTGTCCGCCATCAAGGCGCTGTTCTACCGCCGTTCCGGCCAGGAGGACATCGTCGTCGGCACGCCGGTCGCGGGCCGCGAGCTGCCCGAACTCGAGTCGCAGGTCGGCCCCTACCTGAACGTGCTGGCGCTGCGCGATCGTGTCGCCGGCGACGACCGGTTCGACACGCTGCTGACCCGGGTGCGGGACACCACCCTCGAAGCGTTCTCGCACCCGCTGTATCCGCTGGATCGCTTGCTCGACGAGCTGCACATCAAACGCGTTGCAGGGCGCAACCCGCTCTTCGACATCGGCCTGACGCTGCAGAACCAGCAACAGGGCCCCGTCGATCGCTACGCGGGACAAGTGCACATCGCCGAGCTGCCGGACCACGCCCCGCAGGGCGCGGACACGGAAGCCGCGACGGACTTCTGGTTCCTGGCCGAACCGCGCGCCGAGGGGCTCGCGATCCGCGTCGTCTATCACGCGGGGCGGTTCAGCGAAGCCCTGGTGCAAGGCCTCGCCGACGAACTGACGTCCGTCATCGGCGAAGTGCTTGCCAATCCGGGCGTTCGCATCCGGAACCTGACCCTGGGACAACGCGCGCTGCACGCCGACGCCCGCCAGCCCACCGTCGAACTCAGCGCATTCTAAGGAGCCTTCGTTGACCATTTCGTCCAGCACGCAGGTCTACCTGCGACAAAACATCCAGTTCGAACCGCTGATCAACAGCTGGTACGCGTGGTATCACACGCTTCCGCCGTTGACCGCCGCCCTCAACGTGGCGGAGCGGTTCCTGCCGCTGCTGAAGTCCTATGCCGCATCGCCGATGATGCATGCGGCGGCCTGCAAGGATCCCGCGATGCGCGGCGGCCCGTTTCTCGACCTGGGCGGCCAGCGCGTCGACGAGATCCGCGCGCTGATCGAGCAGACCACCCGGCGCGCGACCCGGCAACTGGAACTGGCGAAGGCTTACAAGGCGTTCTCCACGCTGCTGCTGGAACAGGCCAGGGGGATGGCGTCGGACCCGCTCTACCCCGAGATTCCGGAGGTGTTGAAGGGCTATGTCGAGATCTACTACGACCTGAACCACAACCCGTCCTTCCGGGTGTTCGAAAGCCTGCTGTACGCGAGCCCATTCTATGCACGCGATGCGCAGAGCATCGCGCTGTCGGCGATCGAGGAGAACACGCCCCGGCCGTTCATCCTCAGCACGCCCCGGCTCAGCGACGAGCGCACGCTGTTCAGCAACATGGCCTTCGACGACCGCGCGCTCGACGCGCTGTTCCGCATGCGCGACACGCCCGGCAGCTACGCGAAAATCGTCGACCTGATGCGCGTGGAGGAGAAAGACGAGCCGCTGTTCCGCTCGTTCTTCGTCGAGGAGGCGCCGGCGCCGAAACCGGATCGTTCGTTCGACGGCGACGACATCCGCATCCGCTACTACGGCCACGCGTGCGTGCTGGTCCAGAGCCGGGGCGTGAGCATCCTGATCGATCCGGTGATCAGCTACGGCTACGACACCACGCTGCCGCGCTACACGTTCGCCGACCTGCCTGACCAGATCGACTACGTGCTGATCACGCACAGCCATCACGATCACATCGTCCTCGAAACGCTGCTGCAGCTTCGCCACAAGGTCAAGACCGTGGTGGTCGGCAGGAATCTCGACGGCTTTCCGCAAGATCCGTCGATGGAACTGGCGTTGCGCAAGCTCGGCTTCGACGACGTGCTGGAAGTTCGGGATGCCCAGGAAATCAAGGTGCCCAACGGCGCCATCACCGCCATTCCGTTCCTGGGCGAACACAACGACCTGGCGATCCACAGCAAGCAGAGCTTCATGATCCGCTTCGGCTCGCGCTCGGTGCTGTGCATCGCCGATTCGTGCAACCTCGACCCGCGCCTCTACGAGCATGTCTTCCGCCTCGCCGGCAAGCCGGACACGCTGTTCGTCGGGATGGAAACCGAGGGCGCGCCGCCGTCATGGGTCTACGGCCCGCTGTTTCCCAAGTCGCTGCCGCGCGACATCGATCAGTCGCGCCGGGCGCGGGGCTGCCAGTTCGGCGAGGCCGCCGCGCTGGTGGACGATTTCCCGTTCAACGCGGCGTATGTCTATGCGATGGGTCAGGAGCCGTGGCTGAACCACCTCCTCGACAACACCTTCGACGAAAACTCGCCCAGCCATATCCAGTCCACCCAGTTCGTCGCGCACTGCAAGGCCAAGGGCATCGCGTCCGAAATCCTGTACGCGAAGAGGGAGATCGTGCTTTGTCAGAACTGAATCTCAACGCGCTCTCGACCAGCGGGCAATACCAGGAACACGTGGCGTTCTGGAGCGATGCGCTCGGTCGCATCGACGAAGACTTCCGCCTTCAGCAGTCGTGGCAGGCGTACGCGCTGCCGCTCGGCCCCGCGCCGACAATGACGTTCGCGCTCGACGGCGGCGCGGCGCCGGTGCTGGAGAAGCTCGCCGCCGGCAACGAACTGGGCGCGTTCGTCGTGCTGCTGGCCGCGCTGTTCCGCGTGCTGGCGCGCTACGACGGCGCGGCCGGCCTGTTCGTGGAATCGCCGCGCCTGAGCGTCGAACCCGCGAGCGGCCCGGCCGATCCCGTCCCGCTGCTCGACGCCGGCGAGCCCGGCCCGACGGTTCGCGCGTACCTGAACCAGCTGCGCGACAGAGTGCAGCGCAGCTATTCGTACCAGGATTTTCCGATCGCCGCCCTCGCGCACAAGCTGCATGGCGAACGGCTCGCGACCAACGTCGGCGTGCGCTTCGACGGCCTTCACGACGCCTGGGCGTCGGACGACTACGACCTGTCGATCGAGATCCGGCATCGCGAGCGCTACGAGATCGTGCTGACGGGCCGGCCGACGGTGTTCACGCTGCATTATCTCCAGCATGTCGCGCGACACCTGCGCAACGTCGTGGCCGGCTTCGGCGCACTTGACGCGCCGCTCGACACCGTCTCGCTGCTCGACGACGAAGAGCGCGCGCGCCTTCGTTCGCATGCGGCGCCCGTCGCGGTACAGGGCACCTTCCTGGAACAGTTCGCGCAACGGGTCGCGGCCGCACCCGACAGCGTCGCCGTGGTGACCGCCGACGCATCGCTGACCTATGCCGAACTCGACGACCAGGCGTCCCGGCTGGCGAGCTTCCTGCTCGCGGAATACGCGATCGAACGCGGCGACGTGGTGGGCGTGGTGGCCGACCGTTCCGAGCGCTGGATCGTCGGCATGCTCGGCGCCCTCAAGGCGGGCGCGGTGTATCTGCCGCTCGACCCGGAGTTTCCGCGGGAGCGGCTGCGCTTCATGATCGAGGATGCGAAGGTCAAGGCGCTGCTGACGCACTCGGAACACCTGCCGTTGCTCGCCGATTTCTGGGCGATCCCGATGTTCGCCCTCGACTTCCAGCTCGACACGCTGGAGCCCGCGTCGGCGGCGGCGCAGGTCGAGGTCCGGCCGGACGATGCGGCGTACATCATCTACACGTCCGGCTCCA
The DNA here is from genome assembly GCF_902499335.1 of Burkholderia lata. Classification (GTDB taxonomy): domain Bacteria; phylum Pseudomonadota; class Gammaproteobacteria; order Burkholderiales; family Burkholderiaceae; genus Burkholderia; species Burkholderia lata_B. The sequence continues at coordinate 269,537 of NZ_CABVQK010000005.1, forward strand.
CCGGCGTGCCCAAGGGCGTCGTGCTCGAACACGCAGGGCTCCTGAACATGGCGCAGTACCATGTGGACGCATTCGGTTTCGATGCCGCCGACCGGTTCGTCCAGTTCTACTCCCCGGGCTTCGACGGCTCGGTCATGGAGATCTTCGTCACGCTGCTCGCGGGCGCGCGCCTCGTGCTCGCAAAGACCGCCGTGATCCGGGACGTACCGCGTTTCGTCGACTACATCGCGCAGCAGGGCGTCACCACCCTCAACGCGACGCCGGCCTATCTCGCCGCGCTCGACTGGCATGCGCTCGGCGCCGTGAAACGGGTCATCAGCGCGGGCGACAACGCCCGCGTGGCGGATCTGCGCGAGCTGGCCCGGACCCGCACGTGCCACAACTCGTACGGCCCGACCGAGGCAACCGTGTGCATCACGGACTACGTGGTCGACCCGGCAATCACCTACGGGGCCCGTCTGCCGGTGGGCCGCCCGATCCGCAATACGCACCTGTACCTGCTCGACGAGCACGGGGCGCTGGCCCCCGAGGGCTGCGCGGGCGAGATCTGCGTGTCCGGCATCGCACTGGCGCGCGGCTATGTCGGCCGGGACGACCTGACGGCCGCCGCGTTCGTCGACCACCCGTTCGAGGCGGGCGAGCGTCTCTATCGCACCGGCGACCTCGGCGTCTGGCTGCCGGACGGCAACCTGGAAGTCACCGGGCGGCGCGACACGCAGGTGAAGATTCGCGGCTATCGCATCGAAATGGGCGAGATCGAGGCGGCGCTCAGGCAGCACGCCGACGTCGCCGACGCGATCGTGTTCGTGCGCGAGGACGCGCCGCAGCACAAGCAGCTGGTGGCCTGCGTCGCGACGGCGGCGGCCAGCGTCGCCAGCCTGCGGGAATACCTGAAGGAACGTCTGCCCGAGTTCATGGTGCCGGCGTCGATCGTGACGCTCGAACGCCTGCCGCTGACGCCGAACGGCAAGCCCGACCGCAAGGCGCTCGCCGCGCTGGAACTGGCGCCCGTGCCGAGCGAAACCGCGTACGTCGCACCGGCCAACGACGTCGAGGCGCGCCTGGGCAAGATCTGGTCCGAGGTGCTGGGCCGCGAGCCGATCGGCGTGCACGACAATTTCTTCGAACTGGGCGGCGACTCGATCCTGATCATCCAGGTGATGTCGCTGGCCCAGCAAGTCGGGCTCAAGTTCACCGCCGACCAGTTCTTCGCGCATCCGACCATCGCCGAGCTCGCCCAGGTAACAATGGAGGCGCCGTCGCTCCGGATCGCGCAGGAGCCAGTGGTCGGCCCCGCCCCGCTGACGCCGATCCAGCACTGGTTCTTCGCGCAAGACGTAGCCGATCCGCACCACTACAACCAGTCGACGATGATCGAGGTGCCCGCGTCGCTGCGGCCGGATACGATCGAGCGCGCACTGGCGGCCGTCGCGACGCATCACGACGCGCTGCGGCTGAGTTTCGAGTGCGTCGCCGGCGCGTGGCAGCAGTCGCATGCGGCGCCGCCGCTGGCCATTCCGCTCGGCGTCACGTCGCTGGCGGACGCAGCGCCCGCCGCACGGCACGCCGCGATGCTCGCGACCGCCACCGGCATGCAGGAGAGCTTCACGCTATCGGCGGCGCCGCTGCTGCGCGCGCACCTGTTCCAGTTCGGTCCCGACGCGTCGCAGCGCCTGCTCGTGGTCGCGCATCACCTGGTGATCGACGGCGTCTCGTGGCGCATCCTGTTCGAAGACCTGTACACCGCGTGTCGCCAGCTCGACGCGGGCGAAACGGTGCAGCTCCCGGCCAGGACGACGGCCTGGCGCGACTGGTCGACGCGTCTGTCCGAACTCGGCGCGACCCGGCTCGACGGGCTGGACTACTGGCTGCAGGGGAACGCCGGCGAACCGGCGTGCTTCGACGACATGCCGCTCGGCACCCTTGCCGAAGCCGGCTCGACGGTCGTCGAGTTCGACGCGCAGCAGACGCTCGCGCTGCTGCAGGACGTGCCGCGCGCGTTCAACACCCAGATCAACGAAGTCCTGCTGACGGCCCTGCTGCTCGCGTTCGGCGACTGGACCGGCAACGCGTCGCTGGTCGTCGATCTCGAAGGCCACGGCCGCGAGGACCTCTTCGACGGCGTCGATACGTCGCGCACGATCGGCTGGTTCACCGCCCACTATCCGGTGTTCCTGGACGCCGGCGACGCCACCATCGCGGTCGACGCGCTGCGCCACGTCAAGGAGCAACTGCGCTCGGTCCCGATGCGCGGTCTCGGCTACGGCATCGCCCGCTACCTCGGCCACGACGCCGGCATCGCGGCCGCGCTGGAACGGCAGCCGCCGGCGCCGGTGCGCTTCAACTATCTCGGCCAGGTCGATCGCGTGCTGGCCGACGACACGGGCTGGAAGCCGGTGCTCGATTTCCAGAGTCCCGAGCACAGCCCGCGCGCGCGTCGCGGCCATCTGTTCGAGATCGACGGGATGGTGTTCGACGGCCGTCTGCGCCTGACCTGGCACTACAACCGCGCGGCCTGCGCACCCGGCGTCATCGAGCAGCTGACGCAGAGCTACCGCAGCCGTCTGCTGTCGATCGTCGCGGCCAGCGGCGACGGCCCGCGCGCGCTGAGCCCGTCGGACTTTCCGGCCGCGCGCATCAGCCAGGAAGCGCTGGACGCCCTTGTTTCAAGGATCAAATCGTGACATCCCCCACCATTGCCGATATCTACGAGCTCTCCCCGATGCAGGAGGGGATGCTCTTTCATGCCGTGCACGAGCCCGGCTCGAGAAGCAGCTTCAACCAGCTCAGTTGCCGGATCACCGGCAGCCTCGATCCCGCGCTGTTTCATGCCGCATGGCAGCAGCTCATCGATCGGCATCCGGTGATGCGCACGTCGTTCCATTGGGAGGAATTCGACAAGCCCATGCAGGTCGTGCACGCGCACGCCACGCTGCCGTGGGTGCAGGACGACTGGCTCGACCTGCAGGAACACGAACAGCGCACGCGGTGGCGCGCGCATCTCGAAAACGACCTGGCCGAGGGCTTCGCGCTCGATCGCGCGCCGCTCGTGCGCTGCCGCCTGGTGCGCGTCGCCGCCGACGCCTACCTGTTCAGCTGGAGCCACCATCACATCCTTGCCGACGGCTGGTGCCTGTCGCTCGTCATCGAGGAGATCTTCCAGGTGTATGGCGCGCTCGCGCGCGGCGTGCCGCCGGCGCTGCCGCCGGTGCGCCCCTATCGCGACTATATCCAGTGGCTGCAGCAGCACGAGCCGCAAGCCGCGCAGCAATACTGGACGCGCTATCTCGAAGGGTTCCGCTCGCCGACTCCGCTGCCCACGGCCGCGCGCGCGGACGCGGGCGAGCGCTTCGGCCAGGGCCTCGCGCAAGTGCAGGCCGACCTGTCGGCCGACCTGAGCGCACGCCTGCGGCAATTCGCGGCGCGCCATCACGTCACCCTCAATACCCTCGCGCAAGCGGCCTGGGCGCTCGTGCTGTCGCGTTACAGCGGGGAAACCGACGTGGTGTTCGGCGCCGTCGTGTCCGGGCGGGGCGCCAATCTGCCGGGGATCGAAACCATGCTCGGCCTGTTCATCAATACGGTGCCGGTGCGGGTGCGGGTTGACCCAAGGCAGCCGCTGGTGCCGTGGCTGAAGATGATCCAGGCGCGCGTGGCCGCCCGCGCGCCGTTCGAGCACACCCCGTTGCCCGACATTCAGCGCTGCAGCGAAGTGCCGCCGACGTCGCCGCTGTTCGAGAGCAACATCACGTTCATGAATTACCCGCTCGACGCGTCGCTGACGCATGGCGCGCACGGGCTGGCGGTCGACGAGGTGGCGCTCTACAACCGCGCCGACATTCCGCTCGAATTCGTGGTGACGGCGCGCGACGACTGGAAGATGGAACTGTCGTTCGACCCGCGGCGCTTCGATGAAGACACCATGCAGCGGATGCTGGGCCACGTGGCCGCGACACTCGACGCGTTCGCGGCCGATCCGAACCGGCTGCTCGGTCGCGTGCCGATCTTGCCCGAGGCCGAACGCCGGCAGTTGCTGGAGACCTTCAACGACACCGACGTGCCGTTCGACGCCGCGTTCACCGTGGTGCATCGCCTGGAGCAGGCCGCCGCGGACCACCCGGAGCGGCCCGCGGTCGAGTACCGGGATAGCGTCCTGAGCGCGGGCGAACTGAACGCGCGCGCCAACCGCATCGCGCACCGCCTGCTGGCCGCCGCCGAGCTGGGGCCGGACGCGCTGGTCGCGATCTGCATGCACCGGTCGGCGCATCTGATGGAGGCGATCCTTGCCGTCTGGAAATGCGGCGCCGCCTATATTCCGATCGACCCCGACTATCCGGTGGCCCGCATCCGCACCATTCTCGAGGATTCCGGCGCCGCCCTCGTGCTGACCTGCGACGGTCTCCTGCCCCCGGAGCTGGCCGGGATCGCGCCGGTCGTGTCGCTCGACGCCGTCATCGGGATCGACAACGACACCAATCCCGGCCGCCCCGTGTCGCCCGACAGCCTCGCCTACGTGATCTACACGTCTGGCTCCACCGGCAAGCCCAAAGGGGCGATGGTCGAGCACGCCGGCATGCTGAATCACATGCTCGCCGAGATCGACGAGTTTTCGATCTCGGCGTCGTCGGTGATCGCGCAAACCGCGCCGCATTGCTTCGATATTTCTGTGTGGCAATTTTTCACGGCGCCGCTCGTCGGCGGCAAGACCGTGATCGTCGACGACGAATGCATTCGCGATCCCGCGAGTTTCGTCGCGTACCTGGAAACCACCCGGATCGGCATCCTCGAACTGGTGCCGTCCTATCTGTCCGCGGTGCTCGACCGCGCGTCGGAACAGCCGGCGCTGATGCGGCACCTGCGGCACCTGCTCGTCACTGGCGAGATGGTCAGCCCCGCCCTGGTGAAACGGTGGTTCGACGTGTTCCCGGACATCGCGCTGGTGAACGCGTACGGCCCGGCCGAAGCGTCCGACGACATCGCACAGCACCGCATGACGTGCGCGCCGGCCACGCCTTACGTACCGGTCGGCAAGCCGATCCGCAACGTGCGCCTCTACGTCGTCGACCCGCAGATGAACCTGTGCCCGATCGGGATTCCCGGCGAGCTTTGCGTGTCCGGCGTCGCCGTCGGCCGCGGCTATCTGAACAACGAAGCCGCCACGCGGGAGGCTTTCATCGAGGATCCGTTCCATCCGGAGCGCGGTGTCCGCCTGTACCGCACCAGCGACATCGGCTGCTATCTGCCCGATGGAACGATCGTGCTCCACGGCCGCAAGGACCACCAACTGAAGATCCGCGGCTACCGCATCGAGCTCGGGGAGATCGACAACGCGCTGGCCGCCATTCCGGAAATCCGCCAGGCGGCCGCGCTCGACTATCGCGACGAGGCCGGCCGCGCCGCGCTGTGCGCGTATGTCGCGTTCCGCGACGGCGCGTCGCTGAGCGACGCCCGGATTGCCGCCGCGTTGTCCGCCACGCTGCCGGAGTACATGGTGCCCGGCATCTACGTGGTGCTCGACGCGCTGCCGCTGAGCGGCAACGGCAAGATCGACCGCAAGGCGCTGCCGCCGCTGGACCGCTCGCGACACTCCGCCACGGCACACGCGCCGACGCCGCCCCGCACGCCCACCGAGACGCTGCTGTGCCGCATCTGGGGCGAAGCGCTGGGCATTCCGTCACCCAGCATCCACGACAACATCTTCGCGCTGGGCGGCGATTCGATTCTCAGCATGCGCATCGTGTCGCTGGCCGCGAAGGCGGGCCTGAAGATCACGACCCGGCTCATCTTCCAGCATCCGACGGTGGCTGAACTCGCCGCCGTGGCGACGCGCGGCACGGTCGGCGCGGCGGAGTTCGTCGCGTCGTCCGGCCCGCTGCCGCTGACGCCCATCCAGAAGCGCTTCTTCGCGCAGCGCAAGGACGACCCGGACCAGTACAACCAGGCGGTCCTGCTCGACGTGCCGGCGGATGTCGATCCGGTCTTGCTGCGCCAGGCGCTGCGGCACGCGGTCAAATGGCATGACGCGCTGCGGCTGCGCTTTCGCGCGGACGCGTCCGCCTGGAGCCAGGAAGTCGTCGACGATCCGGAGGTCCCCGTCGTCGTGTCCGACATTGCGCGCGACCAGCTCGCGCAGTACGTCGCGCAGTCGCATGCGAGCCTGAATCTCGCGGACGGCCCCGTCGTGCGCGCGGACCTGTTCCGCGTCGACGAAGGCCGTTCGCTCCGCCTGCTGCTGGTCGCCCATCATCTGGTCGTCGACGGCGTGTCGTGGGGCGCGCTGCTCGAAACCGTGTACGACGCCTATACCCGCCTGCGCAACGGCAAGGCGCCCGAATTCGCGGGCGGCAGCGCGACATGGACCGCATGGACCCGGGCAATCTCGAACTGGGCCGGCTCCGGCGCCGCCGACGCCGACATCGCCCATTGGCAGGCCCTCGCACGTTCGGCCCTGCCCGGCCTGCCGCTCGATCGCGATGCGTCCGCCGATGCCAATACCGTGTCGTCCGCCGAAACGATCGTGGTCGAGCTCGGCGAAGCCGCCACGACGGCCTTGCTGGGCGCCGCGCCCCGCGCGTACGACGCGCAGATCAACGACGTGCTGCTTGCCGCGCTTGCGCGTGCCGTCAGCGACTGGAGCGGATGTGCCGACGTCCTGCTGGATCTCGAAGCGCACGGGCGCGAGGAACTGATCGACGCGCTCGACATCTCGCGCACGGTGGGCTGGTTCACGTCCGTTTTCCCGGTCGTGCTGACGGTCGATGCCGGTTCGCACGATCCGGCTCGCCTGGTTGCGTCGGTCAAGGCGCGACTGCGCGCCGTGCCGAGCGCGGGCATCAGCTACGGCCTGCTGCAAGACCGGCTCGCCGGCCCGGCTCCGCAGCCGCGGCTGCTGTTCAACTACCTGGGCCAGACCGACCAGCTGTTCACCGCCGCACGCGACTGGAAACAGGCCGCGGAGCCCAGCGGAGACGGCCGCAATGCGAACCAGCTGCGCGAGCACCTGCTCGACATCAACGCCTACGTGACCGGCAACCGCCTGCACGTTGCGTGGGAGTTCAGCCGGGCCTGCCACGACACGGACACCATCCAGCGCGTCGCGCAAGCGTACATCGCGGCGCTCGAAACCCTGGTCGCCGGCCATGCCGTCGAGTCCGCATCGTCCCGGCCCGCGACCGGCTTGCCGCAGGCGCCGGCCTCGGTGATGCCGGACGCGATCGCCGACGTCTACGCGCTGACGCCGACCCAGCAGGGCATGCTGTTCCACAGCCTGTACGAACCCGCGTCGGATGCGTACTTCAGCAGCCTGAATTTCGGTATCGACGGCGCGCTCGACATCGAACGGTTCCGCCGCGCGTGGGATACCGTGGCGCACCGGCACGACATCCTGCGCACCTCGTTTCACTGGGAAGACATCGAAAGCCCCGTGCAGGTCGTGCATCGCCGTATCGACTTGCCGTGGCACGACGAGGATCTGCGCGCGGCGTCCGCCGTGGAGGCCGAACAGCGCTGGGAAGCCTACGTGGCGCAAGACCGGGCGCGCGGCTTCGACTTTACCCGCGCGCCGCTGATGCGGCTCGCGCTGTTCCGCGTGGGCGAGCATGCATGGCGCTTCCATTGGAGCCATCACCACATCCTGCTCGACGGGTGGAGCTCCGCCCGGCTCCTGAGCGAAGTGGCCGCCGCCTATCAGGCGCCGCCGGCCGCAGGCGCTCCGGAGCGGGACGCGCCGCCCGCCTTCGCCGGTTACGTGCGCTGGCTGGCGCGCCAGGACGCCGCCGCGGCGGAACGTTTCTGGAAGACGAAGCTGGCGGATTTCCCGGCGACGACGCCGCTCGTGCTGGGCCGCCCCGAACTCGACGGCACGGCCGCGCCGGGCGCCTACGTGGAAGAGCCGCTGCTGCTCTCCGAAAGCGACACGCAACGGCTGGTCGCCTTCGCGCAAGCCAGCCGCCTCACCCTGAACACGCTCGCGCAGGGCGCGTGGGCGCAGTTGCTGAGCCGCTATAGCGGCGAATCGGACGTCGTGTTCGGCACGATCGTTTCCGGTCGTCCGGCATCGCTGCCGGCGTCGGACGAGATGGTCGGGCTGTTCATCAACACGCTGCCGGTGCGGGTCCGCATCGACGCGCGCCCGACGTCCGCGTGGCTGGCGCAATTGCAGATGGATCTCGCGCAGCAGGAGGAATATGCGCACTATCCGCTGGCCGACATCCAGAAATTCGCCGGCCTGCCGCCCGGCGTGCCGCTCTTCGAAAGCCTGCTCATCTTCCAGAACTATCCGGTCGAGGAAGCGCTGGCCGATGCACTGCCCGGCCTGCGGATCGGCGCATTCCAGGTGTCCGATCCGAACAATTACCCGCTGACGCTGGTCGTGACGCCGGGCAAGCGCCTGTCGCTGCAGGTGCTGTACGACGACGGCCGGTTCGATCGCGAAACGATCATCCGCCTGCTGCGCCATGTCGAGACCCTGCTCACCGGCCTGGCCGGCGCGGAAGATCGCCCGAACCGCAGCGTTCCGCTTCTCGCTGCCGCCGAGCGGGACGCCATCCTGCTCGACTGGAACGAACCGTTCGCGCCGGTTCCGTCCGACCGGACGCTGCCCGAACTGATCGAGGCCGTCGCCGCCGCGCACCCGGAGCGCATCGCGGTGCGCTGCGGCACGGAGGTTCGCACCTATCGGGACCTCGTCGAAGGCGCCAGCCGGATCGCCGCGCATCTTCTGCAAACGGCCCCGCTGCAGCCGGACGACCGGATCGCCGTCTGGATGCCGCGCTCGCCGCTGATGCTGGAAACGATCCTGGCGATCTGGAAGTGCGGCGGGGCATATGTTCCGGTCGATCCGGCCTATCCGGCCCAGCGAGTCGAGACCCTCCTGACGCTGGCCCGGCCGGCCGTCATCGTCGGCACGGACTGCCAGCCGCCGCCGGCGCTGGCGTCGATCCCACTGGTCGATCCCGCCCGCCTGCCCGCCCATCGCGACGCCGAAGCGCCGACGCCGCGCTGCCGGCCCGCGGACCTCGCCTACGTGATCTTCACGTCGGGTTCGACCGGCCAACCGAAGGGCGCGATGGTCGAACATCGCGGCATGCTCAATCACGTGCTCGCGATGGCGCGCAGGGTCGGGCTCGGCGCGCAGAGCGCGGTCGCGCAGACCGCTTCGCACTGCTCCGATATTTCGGTCTGGCAGTGCTTCGCGGCGCTGGCGTCGGGCGGCACGACGGTGATCTATCCCGATGCCGTGATCCTCGAGCCCGCGCGCCTGATCGACAGCCTGCACCGCGACCGCATCACGGCGATGCAATTCGTGCCGTCCTATCTGGCGACCTTTCTCGGCGAACTGGAACGGCATGCGGCACCGGCCTTCCCGCACCTCGACACGCTGCTGACGATCGGCGAAACGCTGCAGCCCGCCACCGCGCAAGCCTGGTTCCGCCTGAATCCGGCGGTCCGGCTCATCAACGCGTATGGTCCGACCGAAGCGTCGGACTCCGTCGCGCACTACAGCATGGGGAGCGCGCCGGATCTGCCGGCGATTCCGATCGGCCGGCCGATCGAGAACCTGCGCCTCTACGTCGTGGACGCCGACATGAATCCGTGCCCACCCGGCGTCAAGGGCGAGATCTGCATCGGCGGCGTCGGCGTCGGGCGCGGCTACCTGTTCGACGAAGCACGCACCCGGGCGGTGTTCCGCGACGATCCGTTCAGTCCGGAACCGGGCGCGCGCCTGTATCGCACCGGCGATATCGGCTGCTTCGGGGCGGACGGCAATCTCCACTTCTTCGGCCGCCGCGACTTCCAGGTCAAGATCCGCGGATATCGCATCGAGCTTGGGGAAATCGAAGCCGCGCTGACCGGTCTCGTGGGCATCTCCAACGCCGTCGTGGTCGCCCGCGAGACGCCGGATTCGGAAATGTCCCTGTGCGGCTACGCGTCGGGAACCGGCTGGACGCCCCAACGCGTGCGCGACGCACTGCGCGACAAGCTGCCGGCGCATATGGTGCCCGACACCGTGATGCTGCTGCCGGCGCTACCGGTCATGCCGAACGGCAAGATCAACCGCGCCGCGCTGCCGCGCCCGGATGCCGCATCGTTGCCCGACGGCGTGCCGGCCGAACCGCGGACGCCGGTCGAAGCGGCGCTGCTGCGCATCTTCGCCGAGGTGCTCGGCCGCCGGCCGAACGGCGTCGACGACGATTTCTTCGAGCATGGCGGCCAAAGCCTCAAGGCGATCCAGATGGTCAGCCGGATCCGGCGCGAACTGAAACTGGAAGTCGCGGTGGCCGACATCTTCCATGCGCCGACGCCGCGCGCGCTCGCGCGGAAGCTGGCTGCCATGCCCGCCGGCGGCGCTGCCGCCGACGACGATGCGCTCATCCCGGCGCTGGCCGTGCAATCGTCCTACGCGGTGTCTCGCGCACAGAAGCGGATCTGGCTCGCCAGCCGCAGCGCGGATCCGTCCACGTACAACATGGCAGGCGCGCTGCAGCTGGACGGCGCCGTCGACACGGCGCGTCTCGTCCGTGCGTTCGACACGCTGGTCGATCGCCACGAGAGCCTGCGCACCGTGTTCGCGATGATCGAAGGCGACTTGCGGCAACGCATCCTCAGCCGCGAAGCATCCGGCTTCCGGGTCGAGCAGCGGGATCTCGCCGACGATGCCGGGCCGCAGGCGATCGATGCGCTGATTCGCGCGGAAAGCGAGCAGCCGTTCGATCTCGCGTCGGGGCCGCTCTTTCGCGTCAAGCTGGTGCGGCTCTCGCCGGCGAAGCATCTGTTGCTGCTGAACATGCACCACGTGATATCGGATGCGTGGTCGATCCGCGTGCTGACCGACGACCTGCATGCGCTGTATGCGGGACGCGACCTGCCGCCGCTGTCGATCCAGTATCGCGACTACGCCGCGTGGCACAACGCGAGCCTCGCCGGTCCGCGCGCCGCCGCGCATCGCGCGTACTGGCTCGAGCAACTGGCGGCGCCGCTGCCCCGCCTGCAACTGGCATCGGACTTCCCGCGTCCCGAGCGGCTCGGTCATGCCGGGCAGACGCTCGAAGTCGAACTGCCGGAGCCGCAGGCGGCGGAACTCGCGACGCTGGCCCGCGCTCACCATACGTCGCTCCATGCGGTGCTCCTGGCGTCGTTCTGCGTGCTGATGCACCGCTACACGGGGCGTGAGGACATCGTCATTGGCAGCGTGTCGGCCGGGCGCGACAGCGAGCAGCTCGAAGCGCAGATCGGCGTGTACCTCAACACCGTCGTGCTGCGCGTCCCGGTGCGGAAATCCGCGACCGTCGCGGAGGTGATCGACGGTGTGGCGAAAGCCTCCACGGAAGCGCTGGAGCATGCGTCCTATCCGTTCGACGAGTTGCTGGAAGACCTGAAGATTCGCACCCCGGCGGGCCATTTTCCGATCTTCGACATCCAGGCGAACCACGTTTCGATGCCGGCGCCGCAGCCCGGTCTTCGCATCACGGACCTTTCGCAGACCGACACGACAGCCAAGTTCGACCTGTCCTTCCAGGTCGTGGAAAGCGAAGGCAGGCACCTGATCCAGTTCATCTACAACACCCACCTGTTCCGCCCGTCGACCATCGCCGCGATGCGCGATCGACTGCTCGCGATCCACGACGTCTTCCGCCGCGATCCGGCCACGCCGGTCGATCGCATCCCGCTCTCCGGCGATGCGCCCGCCGCCGGCCCACGGGTCCGGGTCGGCCTGCGCCTGAAGCGCGCGCCCGAGGTCACGGCCGACGACGCGCTCGAGGAGAAGACCTGATGCGGGCCGGCCGGGGTTCGAGCAGCGGGCGCCGTGCGCGCTGCTTCGGGTTGTTTCAGGTGAACAAAACGTCTCAAGGAGTTTTCTGTGCAAGACAATAACGTGCTGGTCACCGACCATCGCTATGCGCACACCGCGCGTTTCTGGCGCGAAAGCCTTTCCCAGGTCGCCGGCGTCTACCGGATCGCACCGCACGCCCCGGCTCAGCAGCCGGGTCGCCAGCTGTCCCGCTCGGTGCGGCTCACGCCCGCGTCGCTCGACCTGTTGCGGCATATCGGCGACGGCGAGCTTGCCGAATTCGCCGTCACCGCGGCGGGCATTGCGTTCCTGCTCTGGAAATACTTCCGGATTCCGGTCACGGTGCTCGGCACGCCGGGGCTGGCCGGGCATCCGCCGGCCCGGGCCGCCACCGTTCCGCTGATCATCGAGGTCCGTCCCGAGGAGCGCGTCGAGGACTACCTGTCGCGCGTGGCCGGGATCGTGGAAGACAGCTACGCCGAGCCTCAATTCCCGCTTGAAACGCTCGTGCGCAACGAACAGGACATGGATCTCGCGCAGCTCACGAAAGTCGCGCTGGCGGACGATCGGGTGCACCACGCACCGACCGGTCGGGACGACGACCTGCAGCTGCATCTGCGGCTCGCGCGCGGCGAAATCGAGCTTCGTTACAGCGCGGCGATCGAGCCTTTCATCATCGACGGTTTCGCCGGCAGCCTCGGCGCGGTGCTGGAGGCATTCGAACACCTCGACCAGCCCGTCGGCGACATCGAATCGGCCCCGCCGGAAGAGCGCCCGCTGCTGACCGCCTTCAACGAAACCGCGACGGCCGGCCCCAGCCACCCGACGGTCGTCGCCATGTTCGAAGCGCAGGTCGCACGTACGCCGACGGCGCCGGCCCTGGTCACCGACAGCTCGCTGATGACCTACGCCGATCTGAACGCCCGGGCCAACAGCCTGGCGCATCAATTGCGCGAACACCACGGCGTCGGGCCGGAATCGCTGGTCGGCATCATGCTCGACCGTTCCGAATGGATGATCGTCGCGATTCTCGGCATCTTGAAGGCGGGAGCGGCGTTCGTTCCGCTGGACCCGGCGTATCCGGCCGAACGGATCAATCACATCCTCGGCGACACCGGCCTGTCGCTGCTGGTGACCCAATCGAGCCAACTGGCGCAGTGGTATGAATTCTCCGGCGTGACGCTGCTGCTGGACCAGGAACTTCCCGGCTGGACGCCGCTGCCGGACAACCCGCCGTACCGTGCCGAACCGGCGCACCTGGCCTACGTGCTCTACACGTCCGGCTCGACCGGGAAACCCAAAGGCTGCCTGCTCGAACACCGGAACCTGGCCCACTACATCGCGTGGGCCGCCGGGTATTACTTTCCGGAAAGCACGACCGGCAGTTTCGGCCTGTACAGCTCGCTCTGCTTCGATTTCACGCTCACCAACATCTTCTGCCCGCTGGTGCGCGGCAAGACGCTGCGCATCTATCCGCAGTCGGAGAGCATCGACACCATCCTGGCCCGGATGTTCCAGCCCGGCAGCGGCGTCGACACCCTCAAGCTCACGCCCACCCACATTCACCTGCTGGAATACATGAACCTGGCACGCTCCGGCGTGCGCAAGGTGATCGTGGGCGGCGAGGAGCTGACGCCCCAGCACATCGCCACGCTGCGCAAGATCGATCCCGCGATCGAAATCTACAACGAGTACGGACCCACCGAGGCGACGGTCGGCTGCATCGTCGAGCGCGTCGAGGACGCGCCGTCCACGGTGCTGATCGGACGGCCCATCGCCGACACCCGGGTGTACATGCTCGACGACGCCCTGCGGCCGGTTCCGCTCGGCGTGCCCGGGGAAATCTGCCTCGCCGGCGCCGGCCTCGCGCGCGGCTATCATCAGCGGTCCGACGTCACCGCCGCGAAATTCGTCGAGCATCCGTTCCCCGGCGAAGCACGCATCTATCGCACCGGCGACATCGGCCGGTGGCTGCCCGACGGACGTATCCAGTGCTACGGACGCGTCGACCACCAGGTCAAGATCCGCGGGCACCGTGTCGAACTCGGCGAGATCGAGGCCGCGATCGCCGCGCACGAGGATGTCGTCGGCGCGGCGGTCATGCTGCGCGAATCCGCCCACGGGGTGCGCAAGCTGGCGGCCTATGTCAAGTGCGCCGCGAGCCTCGGCGTGCCGGATCTCCGGGCCTATCTGGCCGGGAAGCTGCCGGACTACATGGTCCCGTCCGACATCATCCCGATCGCCGAATTCCCGCTCAACGCCAACGGCAAGCTGGATCGCCCGGCGCTCCTGGCCCTGGAGCCTGCCGCCGCGCCCGACGCCGCCAGTCTCGACGCCACGCCGATCCAGCTCGAGCTGGTGCGCATCTGGCGCGACGTGCTCGACAATCCGGCCGTCGATCTCACCGGCCGCTTCTTCGACTACGGCGGCGATTCGCTGCAAGCCATGCAGCTGGTCTCGCGGATCTGGAGCAGCTTCTCCGTCGAGATCGGCATCGACGCGATCTTCGAACTCCAGACCATCAGCGCGGTGTCCGACCTGATCGAAGCGTCGTCGCCCCGCGCCGGTTCGACGGCCGGCACCATCCTGCCCCGCTCGCGCACGAACGACCTGCCGCTGTCCTTTCCGCAGCAGCGGCTGTGGTTCCTCGCGCAACTGGAAGGCCCGTCGGCCACCTACAACATCTCGAGCGCGCTGCGCTTCGACGGCGAACTGGACATCGCGCGCCTGCGGGTTGCCGTGTCCGAAATCAGCCGGCGTCACGAGATCCTGCGCACGACGTTTCCCGCCGTCGACGGCCTCGGGGTTCAACACATCGCGCCGCCGGCGCCGGTCGCGCTCGACGTGGTCGACGTCGCCGACGAATCCGACACACTCGCGCTGCTCGCGGCGGAAGCCGACCGCCCGTTCGATCTCGCCGCCGGGCCGCTCTATCGCGTCGTGCTGTATCGCGTCCATGAGCGCCTGCACGTGTTCGGCATCGTGATGCATCACATCGTTTCCGATGCATGGTCGTCAGGCATCCTCATCGGCGAACTGGCCGCGCTCTATGCCGGCCAGTCTCTGCCGGAACTGGCTGTCCAGTACGCAGACTACGCCGTGTGGCAGCACGAGCGCCTGGCGTCCGCCGATACGCATCGGGAACTGGCGCTCCTGAGCGCCGCGCTGGCGGACGCGCCTGACCTGATCGAACTGCCCACCGACCACCCCCGGCCCGCCATCCAGCAGTTCCGCGGCGCGGTCCTGCCGTTCCAGCTGAGCGGCGAACGCGCCGACGGCCTGCGCGCGATTGCCCGCGCGTCCGGCACCAGCACGTTCATGGTCGTGCTCGCCGCGTATGCGCTGCTCCTGTCGCGATACAGCAACCAGCAGGACCTCGTCATCGGCTCCCCGATCGCCAATCGGCGTTCCAGCATGACCGAGCCGCTGATCGGCTTCTTCGCGAACATGCTCGCGCTGCGCGTGGACCTGTCGGGCAATCCGACCTTCAGCGAACTGCTGGCGCGCGTGAAGCGCGTCGCGCTGGACGGCTACAGCCGCCAGGAGATTCCGTTCGAGCAGGTGGTGGACTCGCTCGAGCTCGAACGCAACCTGAGCCGCACGCCAGTGTTCCAGGTCGTGTTCGCGTACGAGAAAGCGCAGTCCCAGGCGGTGAGCTTCCCCGGCCTCGTGGCCACGCCGGTGTCGGTGGAGACCCACACCGCGAAATTCGACCTCACGCTTCATATTCAGGATGCCGACGACGGCCTCGCTGGCTCGCTGGAATACAACCTGGACCTGTTCGACGCCGCCACGATCGATCGCATGGCGGAACACTTCCGCACGCTCGTCGATGCCGTGATCGCCGATCCGGACCGGCCGCTCGGCGCGCTGTCGTTGTCGAGCGATGCGGAGCGGAACCTGCTGACCGTCGAGTGGAACCAGACCGACACGGATTTCGGCGAAGCCGCCGCGCAACCGCTGCATCGCCTGTTCGAACAGCAGGTCGAGCGCACGCCCGATGCCGTCGCTGCCGTCTTCGATGACCAGGCGCTCACCTACGCCGAACTCAACCTGCGCGCCAACCGCCTCGCCCACCACCTCATCGCGCTCGGCGTCGGCCCCGATGCACTCGTCGGCGTCGCCATGGAACGCTCCCTCGACATGAGCGTCGCGTTGCTCGCGGTCCTCAAGGCCGGTGGCGCCTACGTCCCCGTCGACCCCGACTACCCCGCCGAGCGCGTGCGCTTCATGATCGACCACGCGCAGTTGCGCTGGCTCCTCACCCAGCAGCATCTGCGCGCCGCGCTGCCCGACACCGGCGCCCGCCTGATCGTCGTCGATAGCGACGAAACCGATCTCGACGTCGACGCCGTGTCGAACCCCGAGCCCGCGCTGAACGGCGACAACCTCGCCTACATGATCTACACGTCCGGGTCGACCGGCCGCCCCAAGGGCGCGCTCAACACCCATCGCGCGATCACCAACCGCATCCTCTGGATGCAGCACGCCTACGCGCTCGACGCCGACGATGCCGTGCTGCAGAAGACCCCTTTCAGCTTCGACGTCTCGGTCTGGGAGCTCTTCTGGCCGATCGTCACCGGCGCGCGCCTCGTGTTCGCCCGACCCGGCGGACAGCGCGAGGCCGACTACCTGGTCGAGCTCATCGAGCGCGAACGGATCACCACGATCCATTTCGTGCCGTCGATGCTGCGCGCGTTCCTCGACCATCCGGACCTCGACGCACACTGCGCGTCGCTGCGCCGCGTCGTGTGCAGCGGCGAGGCGTTGCCCCACGACCTGCAGCAGCGTTGCCTCGAGCGCCTGGACGTCAGCCTGTACAACCTCTACGGCCCCACCGAGGCCGCTGTGGACGTGACCGCGTGGGAATGCCGGCGCGACGACCCGCACCGCATCGTCCCGATCGGCCGGCCCATCGCCAACACCCGTCTCTACATCGTCGACGCGCAGATGCAGCCCACGCCGGTCGGCGTGGCCGGAGAATTGCTGATCGGTGGCACGCCGGTCGGGCGCGGCTACCACGGCGAACCCGAACTGAGCGCCGAGAAGTTCATCGCCGATCCGTTCTCGTCCGACCCGCTCGCGCGCCTCTACCGCACCGGCGATCTCGCGCGCTACCGGCCTGACGGCAATATCGAATTCCTCGGCCGCATCGATCACCAGATCAAGCTGCGCGGCCTGCGCATCGAACCCGGTGAAATCGAGGCGGCGCTGCGCACGCATCCGGCGGTCGACGACTGCGTCGTGATCGCGAAAACCGAAGGAGCCCGAACGTTCCTGATCGCCTATGTCGCGACCGCGGCACCGGACCTCGCCGATCTGCGCGGCTACCTGAGCGGCAAGCTCGCCGACTACATGGTGCCGTCGCAGTTCGTCGCACTTGAATCCTTGCCGATGCTGCCCAACGGCAAGATCAACCGCAAGGCGCTGCCGCCCCCGGCGGAGGTGGTCGACGCGGCTCGGCCGCACGCGCCGGCCGTCACGCCCCGGGAAATCCTGCTGGCGTCGATCTGGCAAGACGTGCTGCAACTGCCTTCCGTCGGCATCCACGACAATTTCTTCGAACTCGGTGGCGACTCCATCCTGAGCATCCAGGTGATCGCGCGCGCCAATCAGGCGGGGCTGCGCGTGACGGCGAAGCAGCTGTTCCAGTATCAGACGATCGCGCAGCTGGCCGCCGCGCCCGAGGAACGGGCAGCACACGCACCGACCTTGAGCCCGCTGGGCGAGGCGCCGCTCACGCCGGTGCAACACTGGCTCTTCGATCAGGAGATCGATGCGCCGTCGCACTACAATCAAACGGTCCTGATCCAGGTGCCTGCGGATATCGACGCGTCGAAGCTCGCCGACGCGTTCCGGCAAGTCTACGAACATCACGACGCGTTGCGACTGCGTTTCTCGCACGATGCGGGCCGCTGGACCCAGCAAGTCGTCGTCGGCGGCGAGATGCCGGCGCTCTTCGCGAAGCAGGTGATCGCGGGCGACGCCGGCGAGCGCCTGGCGGCGATGCGCGCCGCCGCTGCTGACGCGGAGCGCGGCATCGACATCACGCACGGCCCGTTGCTGGCGGCGCGGCTCTTCTGCCTGGCCGACGAGCCGCTCGCCCGCCTGTTCGTGTCGGTCCATCACCTGGCGGTGGACGGCGTGTCGTGGCGCGTGCTCCTCGAGGACTTGCATGCCGCGTACCACGGCCAGCCGCTGCCCGAGAAGACGACGTCGTTCCGCGAATGGGCGTTGCATCTGCAGCACCTGGCCCGATCGCCCGCCATCGGCGACGAAGCCCGACTGTGGCAAGCCCTCCTCGCGCAGCATGTCGAGCCGATTCCGGTTGACTATCCGGCCGCGGGTGCGGCCAACGACGGGGCCAACAAGCGAGCCAACAACGCGGTCGGCGATGCATCATCCGTTTCATTCGAACTGGACGAAGCCGACACCACCGCGTTGCTGCGCCGGCTGCCACGCGCCTACGACACCCGCATCAACGACGTCCTGCTCGTCGCGCTCGCGCAAGCCTGCAGCATGGTCACGGGCAACGCCCGCACCCGGATCGATCTCGAAAGTCACGGCCGCCATGTGTCGGATGCGCCGCTCGACCTCACCCGGACGGTGGGCTGGTTCACGTCCATCTACCCCGTCGTGCTCGACGCCGACGCGATGCACGCGCCGGAGGAAGCGCTGCGTGCCGCGCGGCAGCAGCTGCGCCGGATTCCGGCCGACGGCCTCGGCTATTCGCTGCTCCGATACCTGAGTCCCGACGCCGCCGTGCGCGACAGTCTCGCCGCGTTGCCGAAGGCCGAGATCCTCTTCAACTATCACGGGCAGCTCGATACCGTGTTGCAGCAATCCGATGGCTGGCGCCCGGCGGCCGAGGACCTCGGTTCGCTGCGCGCCGAGCAGTCGCAGCGCACGCACGCATTCGAGATCGTCGCCGCCGTTGTCGACGGCAAGCTTCAGGTGGACTGGCGCTACGGCGAGCGGCTCCACCGGCGGCAGACGGTCGAGAACCTGGCCGCGCACTTCAAGGACCGGTTGCTCGACTTCGCGGCGTCGGTCCCCGACACCGCATGGGACGCCATCGAGGACAGCTACCCGCTCTCGTCGCTGCAGCAGGGCATCCTGTTCCATTCGCTGTACGACCTGGATCCTGCCGCCTATTTCCAGCAGTTCAGCTTTGTGGTCAGCGGCCCGCTCCAGGTGCCGGCGCTCCGGCAAGCGTGGGCCAATGCGCTCGCGCGCCATGCCGTGCTGCGCACCGCGTTCGCATGGGCCAATCGCGATCATCCCGTCCAGACCGTGCTGCACACGGTCGAGCTGCCGTGGACGTTCGTCGACTGGCGGCACCGCGATGCGTCCCGCCGCGCGCAGGACTTCGACGCGTTCCTCGCCGACGACCGGAAGCGCGGCTTCGATCTGCAACGGGCGCCGTTGTTCCGCTGCACGCTGATCCAGGAAACGGACACGCGCCATCGCTTCTGCTGGAGCGCGCACCACATCATCCTCGACGGCTGGAGCACCGCGACCCTGATGAAGGAGGTGTTCGACGACTACCTGTCGCTCGCCCGCACCGGCATGCCCGCGGTCGCGGCGTCGGCGCCGGGATACCGCGCGTACATCGACTGGCTCGCGCGTCATCCTCGCTCGGCCGACGAAACCTGGTGGCGCGCCGAGCTGGCCGGCTTCCACGCCGCCACGCCGATCGCGGCCAGTCCGGCCCGGCAGATCACCGGCGACGCCGCGCGGCAGGACAAACTCAGGACCCAGCAATTCCTGCTGGACGAGGCCCTGACCACGCGGCTGCAAGCGCTCACGCGTACTCATCGCGTCACCCTCAACGTGCTGATCCGCGCGGTCTGGGCGTTGGTGCTGCGGCGTCACGCCGGAACGGACGACGTCGTCTTCGGCGTCACCGTGTCCGGTCGACCGCCGATGCTCGACGGCGTCGAGTCGATCGTGGGGCTGTTCATCAACACGCTGCCGGTACGCTTGCGTATCGCGCCGGAGCGCCCCTTCATCGAATGGCTGGCGGCGGTCCATGCGGCCCAGACGGCGATGGAGCCGCATTCGTACAGCTCGCTGGTCGATATCCAGTCGTGGAGCGAACTGCCCGCCCGCGACAGCCTGTTCGACAGCCTGCTGGTCTTCGAGAACTTCCCGGTTGCCGCCGCCCCCGATCTCGGGCCGGACGACATCGAGATCCTCGACACCCGCGCGTTCGCGGAATCGAATTACCCGCTGACCCTGACCGTGCACCCGAATGAGCGCGTCGGCTTCCATATTTCGCACGATGCACACCGCGTCGCGCCGGATGTCGTACGGCAGATGCTCGGCACCCTCCGCACGTTGCTGGAACGATTCGCCGACGACCCGACCCTCCTGACCGGCCAGCTCGCCGATCCGCCGGCCGCCGATGGCCAGCCGAGCGCGCCGCGCGGTGAGGCCGAACCGGCGATCGAAGCCGCCGCCGGTGCGGCCACGGCGGTACGCGCCCTCACGCATACGGCCGACGAAAGCACGTTGCTGGAGATCTGGCAGCGGATCTTCAAAAGAGACGACATCAAGGTCAGCGACAACTATTTCGACCTCGGCGGCCACTCGATCATCGCGATCCAGTTGATGGCCAATGTCGAGAAGGCGTTCGATCGCCGGCTGCCGATTTCCTGTCTCTTCGAGAATCCGACAATCGAGAAACTGGCGGCGGCGCTGGCCGCGAAAGAGCCGTCCGCGCCCGCCGGCGGACTCGTGCCGATTCGCGACGGCGGCCCCGCCGCGCCGCTCTTCCTCCTGCCGGGCGCCGGTGGGAACGTGGTCTACTTCCACCCGCTCGCGAACCACCTGAGCGGCGCCCACGCGATTCACGGGCTGGAAGCGCTCGGCCTCGACGGCTCGTGCATGCCGCTCACGCGCGTGGAAGACATCGCGGCCCGTCATATCGAACGCATCTGGCCGCTGGTGGGCGCGGGTCCGTACTACCTGGCAGGCCACTCGTTCGGCGCGCACGTGGCGCTCGAAATGAGCCGGCAACTGGTCGCCAAGGGCGCCGACGTGAAACTGCTGGCGATCCTCGACGCGTCCGCGCCCATCGACAGCTCGGCCGCCACTTACTGGCAGGACTGGGACGACACCGAATGGCTGGTCGCGATCGCCCACGAAATCGGCACCTTCCTCGGGACCGACCTTCAGGTGACGCGAGCCGACCTCGTCCATCTCGATCCCGACGGCCAGGCCGGCCTGATCCTCGAGCGGATCGGCAGCCGCGGCAGCTGGTTCGCGGACGCCGGGTCCGACCGCCTGCGCGCCTACCTGCGCGTCTATCAGGCCAACTTCAAATCGCACTACGCGCCGCAAGCCACCCCGCTGCCCGTGCCGATCGCGTTGTTCCGCAGCACCGAGCGCGATCCCGGCGACTACGCTCCGTCGCCCGAGATCGCGCAGCTTCGCCTCGACCCGACCTGGGGATGGTCCCGCTTCTCGGCGCTCCCCGTCGCGGTGACGGACGTCCCCGGCGACCACCTGACCATGCTGCTCGATCCGCATGCCGGTGCCCTCGCCGCCCAAGTCAATTCGCTTCTGGAAAAAACGCACTCATGAAATCAACGCCGACGATCGACAACACTTTCGCCCGCAAGGTCTGCATCAACCTGGACCGGCGCCCCGACCGCTGGGAAGCGATGCAACGAAAATTCGCAGAGCAGAACATTCTCACGGTGGAACGGCTGTCCGCCGTCGATGCAAGGCTGGTGAGCGTGCCTGAATCGTTGAACCATATGCGCCCGCAGGACTACGGCTGCACGATGAGCCATCTCGCCGCGGTGAAACAGGCCAAGGCCGCCGGCGCGAGCGAAGTGCTGATCTTCGAGGACGACGCGTTCTTCGACGCCGATTTCGCCGCACGCTTCCCCGAGTTCATCGCGCAAGTGCCGGACGACTGGCACATGCTGTTCCTGGGCGCGTATCACTTCACGCCGCCCATTCCCGTCGCGCCGAACATCGTCAAGGCCGTGGAGACGCTCACCGCGCACGCGTACGTCGTCAGGGACTCGCTTTACGACGCGTTCATCGCGATCAACGAAAACCCGCCGGCGATCAACGACCGCAACAACCTCGTCCTGCAGCAGACGTTCAATTGCTACTGCTTCGAGCCGAATCTGGTCGGACAGGAGTCCGGCTACTCCGACATCATGGACGAAGTGATGCCGGAAAAGCCGCTGACCTATTCCATGCCCATTCCGGACGGCTGGTAACGCCTGCAGCCCGTGCTCGCCGCGACCCATCACTCGACAGGCCATTGAAAATCATGCAAATCACCACCGTTGACCTCGAAGCGGCGTTCGTACAGGCCGCGCTGGATGCGCTTCACCGGGACTGCAAGCTCGGCGACGCGATTTCACTGGCTTATGGGAAATGCGAATCGACTGCCGGCGTGATCGACCTGATTTTTCCGTTGATCACGAAGAAATTGCGGATCGATTACATCCTCATGTACAGCATCGAAAGCAATCCCCGCACGCTCCTGCAATTTCTTCGGCTGATCGAGTCGCGGCTGGCACGGAACGAAAACTGGACGGCCGCGTCGGTCGAGGCCGCGTTGCGGAGCGTGGCCGATTCGGCGGACAGCGTCGGCTGGGATCGTGCTCAGCGCCTGCTGAAGTGCTGCATCCTGTTTTCCGATTCGCCACTGGAAATCGTGGAAAGCATCACGTTCCTGGGCAAGCACGAAACCTCGTCGAGGTTGAGATCAGCGGCAAGAAATGTCGAACTCAGCCACCTGATCAACTGAGACCTATTGGCAACTCATGGATTCCGCTCAAAGCAAATCGCCGCCATGGCATTCCGCCGTCACCCTGATGTGGCGCAGTCATCCCTGGCTGACGCTGGGCACGGTCCTGACGGGCCTCGTCAGCGGCATCGCGTCGATCGTGGGCGTCGGGTTGATCAGCACGGCGCTGCGTGACCAGGATGATCGACAGACGCTGTTGCTGATGTTCATTGCGGTGAATGTCATCGCGGTGGTCAGCAGGAGCTGCGCTGCCGTGATGCCCTCCTATGCCTGCATGAAAGTCATGACGAGATTGCGCGTCAACCTGTGCAAAAGGATCCTGGCGACCCCGCTGGATGAAATCGACAGACGCGGCGCCCCCAATGTCCTGACCATGCTGACGCAGGACATTCCGCAACTGAGCCAGACCCTGCTCACGATACCGACGATCATTGTTCAATCAGTCATCCTGATATGCAGCATCGCCTATCTCGCCTATCTCTCGTGGATCGTGTTCGCTTCGACGATCATCCTGACCATCGTCGGCCTCGTCCTTTATCTGTTTTTCTATCGAAAGGCGGTCAATTTCACGGAGCGGGTTCGCGATGAATTTGTCCAGTTCAACGAATACACACATGGCCTCGTGTTCGGAATCAAGGAGCTCAAGCTCAACCGGGCCCGGCGACGCTGGTTTACCCGGGCCGCGATCGAATTGTCATCGAAGCGCGTGGCAGGGTTCAATTACATAGAACGCTTCTGGTTCATGAGCGGCGACAGCATCGGCCAGATCACGGTAGCGGTCCTGCTCGGATTCCTGCTGTTCGGCGTACCTTCGCTCGGCGTCGTGGATCCCTCCGTACTCACGGCGAGCATTCTGGCCGTCCTCTACATGATGGGGCCCTTGACCATGCTGATCAATATTCTGCCGGTGGTGGCCGAAGGCAAGACCGCGCTCGCCCGGCTGGCGGAATTCGGATTTCTGATCGACGACACGCAGGACTCACGCAAGGAACCGTCCCGTCCGGGCACCGTGGAATCCCCATCGGCGAAGTCATGGAAGGTCATCGAGTTGAAAGACGTGACGATGAACTACCGTGACAACGAGTCGTCGGTCGACTTCGTGCTCGGCCCCATCAACATGACGATTCATGCCGGAGAGCTTGTCTATGTGATCGGCGGAAACGGCAGCGGCAAGAGCACGCTGGGCAAGGTACTCAGCGGCCTCTATGCGCCTACCGGCGGAACGATTTCCCTCGATGGAAAAGTCATCGACGACGATGCCAGGGAACGGTACCGCAACCTGTTTTCCGCCGTCTTCACCGATTTCCATTTGTTCAATCGCATCATCGGACCGGATCGGGGCAATGAAAGCATCGAGCTTGCCCGGAAGTACCTCGAAACCCTGAAACTGGGGGACAAGATCGAGATTTCCGGCCGGACCTACTCGACAACCCGGGCGTTATCGACCGGGCAACGCAAGCGATTGGCGTTGCTTTGCGCGTACATCGAGGATCGTCCGATTTATATCCTGGACGAATGGGCGGCCGATCAGGATCCGGTCTTCAAGCGATTTTTCTATGAAGTGCTGGTTCCCGATCTGAAATCCCGCGGGAAATGCGTCGTCATCATTACCCACGACGATCAGTACTTCAAGCTGGCGGATCGGGTCATTCGCCTGGATAGCGGCCGCATCTTCTCCGATACGGCCATGTGTGCCGTCCAGGCAGAAGCTGCGGGATGAGCAGCGATCCGGATGCGGACAAGGTGCGCGCCGTCTGTCGGAGGCGGGCGGAACAATCGGCGTGCGCCGCACCGGATTCGGCGACCGGCGATTCTGCGTCTGTCCCGGCAATCCGTTACAGACGCGCTCGCAACCGGGTGTTTAAATCATGTCGGCATCCATGCGCGCAAGCGCAGCTTCAACGTCTCATCAGGAATCCTTTCATGGAGTTCAGCAGATTGTTCGCACACGTCGGCGAAGCGATCTCGAGCAGCGGGAGCCGACGCTTTCCCCGAATGATGTACAGCCTGATCGCCGCGGCGGTCCCCGTCGACGAGATCCGCATCTCCGAGCTTGCGGTCGACGCCGCGCCTGACGGCATTCCCGGAGTGCGAAGCCTCGGCGCGGTCGGCGCGGCGCTCGCGAAGGCCGGCCCGGCCGCTGCCTGTTGCGGGCCGCAGATGCCGCCGCGCCCGGGTGCGAGCCGCCTGCACATCGACGACACGCTCGCCGGCCACGGCCCGACCGACGCGCAGCTCGACCGCTTCGTCCTCACGCAGGCGGCGATCGTATCGCCGCGTTGCGCGCAATTCCACCTCGTGACCCGCAAGCGCGGCCACTGTTACGTGATCTCGTTGTATCGCACGAGTACGTTCGACGATTTCTCGCCGCAGGAGCGGACCTTCCTCAAGGAACTCTCGCACGTGCTGTTTCCGATCGTCGAGAGCCATGTCGCGGCGCTCGATTCGGCTCCGCCGCCCGCCCGTACGACCGCCGCCGCGCCGCCGGCGACGCAATCGGGCCGGGAGCGCGTGGCGCGGCGGTTCGCCGACCGTCTGCAGCAAGCCGGCGTCAAGCTGTCGACGCGCGAGATCGAGGCATGCACGGCATTGCTGGCCGGCGACACGGTGCCCGCCATCGCCATGCGCTTCGCGCTCTGCGAAAGCACCGTCGAGACCTATCTAAAGCGGGCAGCCGTCAAGCTGGGCTTCAGCGGGCGTCATGGCCTGACGCGCTGGATGCTCGACGAGACGGCCGGGACCGCGACGGAAGCAGGCCGGGACGGCACGAGAAGCGTGCGGCACGACTACGCGTCGGCGCGCATCGGAACCTGAAGGCCCGCGGCCCGAACGCGCATGCCCGGCGGCGTGCGCGCGTCAGGTGCGGCACGCCAGGCACTTCAGCGCGCGCGACGCCGACGCAGGCGACGCACGAAACAACATGGGACGGCCGCCGCCGACCTCCACCTCGAGTCACATGCCGCCAATCCGGCCGGCGACGCAGCCCGAACTGCCACACCCTGTGACATCGTCGTCATCGCCCGCAACGGCGAGCGTCGGCGCGGGCACGCGCCGCAGCCATCCCGGCACGTCGGCCGGCGGCGTTCGTCGCGCGTCGGCGGCGTAACGGCGTGTCGGCGTCACGCCGCCGACGCGCACGGTACGGAATCGTCGATCATCCATTTCGTGAGCCCGTGCCGGCCGCTGATGCCGAGCTTCACCGCGGCGCGCTTGATGTACGTCTCGACCGTGCTCTCCTTCACACCAAGCTCGTCGGCCATTTCGCGCAGCATCTTGCCCGCGAGCAGGCCGAGGCACACTTCGTTTTCACGCGCCGACAGCACGACCCCCACGCGCGCGAGCCGCGATTCGAACTCGTGGCGCAGCGCCTCGACGCCGGGCATGCCTGCCGCCGCACCGGGCGCCGTCGCGCATTCACGCTCGCCGTGCCGGCGCGTCGACGCATGCCACTCGACGAGCGGCAGCAGCGTATCGGCGAAATTCTTCAGGAACGACATCTCCTGCAACGAGAAGTCGCGATGCGATGCCGTGCGATGCAGCGAGATCACGTAGCGGCGATTCGCCTTGCCCGACACGAGATGGCACTGAAATCCGCCGCCCGGCCCGCGTGGCGGCGCGACTTCACCGCCATTGCCGCGCCGCATCAGCGGATTGATGTGAATGAGCTGCCGGTCGCAGGCCGCCAGGATCCGGTTCAACGGCGGATGCGCTGCCGGTTCCCGCTCGCCGTGCGCGGCCGGCTCGCCGCGCCCGTCGTCGCCCGGCGCGCCGAACGCGCCGAGCGATTGCACGCGGACGACTTCGCCCGCCGGCTCGTCGAGCGTCCATTCAGTCATCCGGGTGATCGCGAGCGGAATCGATTCGACCAGCAATGCATGCATGTCGGATGCGAACCGCTCACTGCCGGCGCTCGAAATCACCTTCCCGAGCTTCGCGAACATCTGACTCTCCTTGTTGTGCGTGCTTGAGGACGTGGCGCAACGCCGGCGCGGGCGAGCCGGCACGGTTTGCGCGGCGCGCGTCGGGTCGCGCTTCGTCGCGCGCCTTCTTCGGCGGGCAACGCCCCGCCGATGCGTTCGGCTCACGCGAAACGACGTCGTGGCGTTCCCTGTTCAGCACGATGCGAGCGACTGGCGAAGCCGCAAGAGGCTGAAGCGTCCATTTCAGTCGATGCGCATTGCCGGATGAAAACGCGCCGCCGGACGTGCTGAAGGCCTGAATTGGAAAACCCGGCGCCGGCCCGGAATAGGCGCGTTCCCGGCGAATTCAACGAAAACTTACGATCAAAAAAACGAAACGATTCTTTCCATTGAATTTGATCCATGCATATCCCAGCCGCGTATGATAGCGATGATTTAAGACATTTGCAGTTAACCTGACATCTATTTTTCAAATCAATTCGTTCGATAACTGGAAATCGATCGATCCGCAAGCTACCCATTCGTATAATTATGAATGCAAGGATAAACCAACCTCCGTTTACCACGATTTTTTGCAATAATCGTTCAAGCGATGCATATCACGAATTTTCATCCGATTGCCTTGTTCGAGAGAGGAATTGTCGAATTTCAGCCATTCCATCCCGCTCACCCGCCTGGCTTCACGCATTGCCTTCCGAAGGTCATTTCGATTCGCTAAACGATCGATTCGATTTACGCGAAAGCAAAGCATAATTACCGCCTCCAACCCACGACTGGCGGGCTACCGACACCCGCGCCGCAAAATATCAACAAAGGGAGAAGCCATTTCCCGTCATAAAATTTCCATATTAAACGACCCGGAATTCTCCAACCCCAGCGCTTGCCACCCGATAGATAAATTGCTACGCTTTCGACCGAAATACACGACGCATCGCCAATCAATTTTTAACTGCGGTCATGTTTATCCAGAAAATCTAAACATTGAATTAATATTCACGTGAAATCATCTTTTATTGATCGTCGCGGCTAGCGCCTCGCCACCCGCCATTCCGTCGAATCTCCCTATCCGCTTGCCGGCAGGACAGACCGACGGCCAATTGAAGAAGTCGTCCGGCGGTTTTTCAATTTCCATTTAGACATCCGTGGTGATGCGCGGCCGCGCATTGCCGGACGCACCGCCCTTTTCAATCCTGACCCACCCACGCGCAACGCTTTCCGAGCGTCACGCCTGTACCCATTGCCACACCTGTCTCAACGCGTCATTTGTCGTCTTTCCAATCTGCAAAACAATTCCGAAAAATTGGAGCACACCATGAGTCACGACTTCCGAGACGAACCTGCGCCGCGTCGCGCCTTCCTGGCCGACATGGCGAAGCTCGCGGCGGCCGGCATCGTCACCGGCTGGACACCGCTCTATCAGATTGCGGCGCACGCGCGGACGGCCGGCGAGACACCGCCCGGCTTCCCGGCCGACATCCCGCTTTACAAGCAGGCATTCCAGAACTGGAGCGGCGAGATCGCCGTGCAGGACGTATGGACCGCCGCGCCGCGCTCCGCCGACGACGTCGTCGCGACGGTCAACTGGGCGCGCGCAAACGGCTACCGGATTCGCCCGCGCGGCTACATGCACAACTGGTCGCCGCTGACGCTGGACCCGAGCGCCGGCGCCGCGAACCTCGTGCTGCTAGATACGACGAAGTCGCTGACGGCCGTCTCCGTCGACACGTCGGCGCGTCCGGCGCGCGTCACCGCCCAAACGGGCGTCTCGCTGGAGTCGTTGCTCGCGACGCTCGAGCAGTATGGCCTCGGCGTGATTGCCGCGCCTGCACCGGGCGACATCACGCTCGGCGGCGCGCTCGCGATCGATGCACACGGCACCGCCGTGCCGGCGGCCGGCGAAACCCTGCAACCGGGCAATACCTACGGCTCGCTGAGCAATCTCGTAGCCGCGCTCACCGCGGTCGTGTTCGATTCGACCCGGCAGCAATACGTGCTGCGCCGGTTCGAGCGCAGCGATCCCGAGATCGGCGCGTTCCTCGCGCACATCGGGCGGGCGTTCGTCGTCGAAGTCACGCTGACGGCAGGCCCGAACCAGCGGCTGCGCTGCCAGAGCTACGTCGATATCCAGGCATCCGAACTGTTTGCCCCGGCCGGCTCGACGGGCCGCACGATCGCGTCGTTTCTCGATCGCGCGGGCCGGGTGGAAGCCATCTGGTTCCCGTTCACGACCAAACCGTGGCTCAAGGTCTGGACGCCGACGCCGAGCAAGCCGTTCCTGTCGCGCGCCGTCACGCAGCCGTACAACTATCCGTTCTCCGATTCGATCCCGCAGTCCATCTCGGATCTCGTCAAGCGGATCGTGATCGGCGGCGAAGGCGCATTGACGCCGCTGTTCGGCCAGACG
Organism: Burkholderia lata; assembly: GCF_902499335.1. Lineage (GTDB taxonomy): Bacteria > Pseudomonadota > Gammaproteobacteria > Burkholderiales > Burkholderiaceae > Burkholderia > Burkholderia lata_B. The sequence continues at coordinate 298,429 of NZ_CABVQK010000005.1, forward strand.
CAACTGGCCATCACGACGGCCGGTCTCGCACTCACGCTCAGCGGGGACATCTGGGGCTGGTCGCGCACCGTGCTGCAGTACATTCGACCGACGACGCTGCGCGTCACCGCGAACGGCTACGCGGTACTGGCGCGGCGCGCCGACGTGCAGCGCGTGATCAGCGAATTCGTGCAGTTCTATCAGAACCGCGTCGACACGTACAAGGCGCGCGGCGAGTATCCAATGAACGGTCCGGTCGAGATCCGTGTCACCGGTCTCGACAAGCCGGCCGACGCCGGCGCGGGCGCGGTCGTGCCTACCTTGTCCGCGCTCAAGCCGCGCCCCGACCGACCGGAATGGGATACCGCCGTGTGGTTCGACATCCTGACGTTGCCGGGCACGCCGGCCGCCGATCGCTTCTATCGCGAGATCGAGCAATGGATGCTCGCGAACTACACCGGCTCGTATGCGACGGTGCGCCCCGAATGGTCGAAGGGCTGGGCCTATACCGACACGGCCGCCTGGCAAGACGACACGATGCTCACCACCACGATTCCGAACCTGCATCGTGAAGGCCAGCCGCCGTCGAGCAGCTGGGATGCCGCGCGCGCGACCCTCGAACGCTACGACCCGTACCGGATCTTCCGGTCGCCGCTGCTCGACCGGCTGATGCCGTAGCGATCCCGGCGGAAGCGGGCTGCCACGGCTGTCACGAAACGGATCACGATGACGATGCGCGAACCGGACAGGTTCAAGGTCATTCAGGACGTGGCGGCCGGCAGGCTAGAACCGTTGCGAACGGTGGAACGGCTGGAATTGACGGCCCGACAGGCTCGCCTGCGGGTCGTCAGACTGTGGGAGCGCGGCCTCGATGCGCTCTGGCCAATGCACGGCTGTCGAAGCGATTGCCGGATTCGGCGCGTGATTCGAAAGCCCGCCCCGGCAGCCTTGTCCGGCTGCCACGGGTCGAATGTCGGAAGGCGACCGCCCGCAGCCGGTCGCCCGCAGCCGGTCGCCCCTCCCCGCGTTACGCCGCGGCCGCTTCCGCCCACGGCGGCCTGAAATCCAGCCCGAGATGCTGGCTGATCGCGGCGTCGAGCCGCTCGACCGCGTCCCGCTCGATACGCGTGATGCCCGGATGCCAGATATCGACGAGCAGGCAGACCCGCGGCTCGTCGCTGTCGTTCCAGCTCTCATGCTCGAACGTATCGTCGAAAATGATCGCGCGCCCGTCCGGCCACTCGCGAATCTCGTCGCCGACGCGCAGCCGCGAGCCGCGCGGCACGATCAGCGGAAGCTGGCAGGTCAGTTTGAGATTCGTCGTGTCCGAATGCGGCGGAATCCGCGTACCGCCCTGGATCACCGAAAAGATGAAGGCGCCGCTCGGGCTGAGGAAGTCCTGCACCTGCCGCATCAGCGCCGCGGTGCGCGGGCAGCGGCGGCAATTCTCCTCGACCTCGGGCTCGCCCTTGCGCCTGAAATAGAACGACCCCCAGTCGTTCCGTTGGATCGACTCGAAACGCCCGGCCACCTGCTCTTCGTACGGCAGCAGCATCGGTGTGGTCACCTGCGCGAGAAACTCCTCGCGCAGCACGTCGACCGACGCCTCGAGCGTCGACGTGAACGCCTCGAGCTCCGGATAATCGGACGCCTCGTACCACGGCTTGCCGTCCAGCCCCGGGAAATAGAACAGCAACGGCCGCTGATGTTTCGGCAACTCGGGCAGCGGAACCCGCCCCGTGTTGATGTCGACGAACTCGATCACGCGTTTGAGCTCCGCTATCCCGTACTGCGACACGAGCGCCTCCAGCGTTTCGTGAATCGCGTTGCGCATCTCCTGTTTCAAAGTCGCTCTCCTTGGCTATCGTGGGGTGACAAACAAAAAAAGATTGCCGCTACCGCATGACGCATCACACATGAATCGAACCGGCGCGCCCGGCCTACGCGCGCGCCGTCGCCTTCGCCTCCTCCACCGGGTCGGCGGCCCACCCGCCGATCGACGCGCCGTACCCGGCCGCCGCCGCGACCAGCACGCCGACGCCGCACCACACCGCCTGCACGCCCCACTGGCTGACCAGGTAGCCGAGCAGGATCGACGCGATCATGCTGCCGAGCTGGAACACCAGCGAAAAGAACGAGACGGCGCGCGATCGCAACGCATCGGGCGTCCGGTGATGCAGCACCGCGTTGACCACCGCGCCGGCGATGCCGAGGAACAGCGCGACCCCGCTCAGCACGACACCGAACGCGACCACGTGATTCGCCCAGCGCGTCAGCACGAGGCTCACGGCGAGCCCGGCGAACGGCAGCGTCACGGCGAGCGCCGGCCGTGCGGCGCAATGCTTCATCACGCGATACGACACCCAGCCGCCCGCACCCTTGACGACCAGCATCAACGTGAGGAACAAGCCGAACGCCCAGGTCGCGCCATGCATCGGCACGAGCGTCTTCAGCACCACCGGCCAGTAGCTCTCCAGCACCGACACGACGCCGCCGAGCAGCATGCAGAGCAGGATCAGCGGCCGCACCGCGCCGCCATGCCACGCGAACCGGACCAGTTCGCGAAGATCGTCGCGCATCCTGCCGGCCGGCGCGGCCTCGTGCGGCGCCTGCTCCGCCTCGGCGAAAAACCACGACGTCAGGCCCAGCAGCACGATGAACAAGCCGCACGCGAGCGCGAGGCCGATCCTGTACGGGTTGTCGAACAGCCGGCTGCCGATCAGGTCCGGAAGCACGCCGCCGACCAGCGACATGCTCGCCAGCCCGAGCGCGGAGGCCAGCTCCGCGCGGCCGAGAAAATAAGGAATCCGGTTCGTCTCGCCGTGCTCGCGCAGCAGGCCGACATACCACGCGTCGACGGTGCCGGAACTCATCGCGCGCGCGATGCCGAAGCTCGCCGCGGCGAGGTACAGCACCGGCTTCTGGCTGAAGCACAGCATCAGCGCGCAGCCGACGCTGTTCATCAGCAGCGATACGCGATAGGTCCGGATGCGGCCCACGCGGTCGGCCATCGCGCCGAACGGCAGCTCCAGCGCGATGGTCGACAGGCTGAACACCGCCGCATAAAGCCCGATCTCGAACAGCGTGAAATGGTTGTGCAGCAGGAACAACGTGACGACCGGCAGCACGAGGCCGAAGGTGCCCCACAACGCCGCCTGCTGCAGGCAGTACCGCAGGTGGACGGTCATCGGCCGTCCTTGCCGCCGGACTCGAGCAGCAGGTACTCGCCGTCTTCCGAGCTGCCGGCGCCGATCTCGACGAAACCGCACGCGGCATAGAACGCCAGCGCCGGCGCGTTGGCGCGCAGGCACTTGAGCCGGTAAGGTGTGGCCGGCCAGCCCGGCAGCGCGCGCAGCAGCGCCCGGCCGATGCCGCTCCGGTGGCGCGGCCGGTGCACGTGCAGGTGATGGATGAAATGGTCGGGCTCCCAGACCGACACGAAGCCGGCGAGTCGCCCGCCGTCGTCCTCGGCGACCCTCAGCCGCTCGCCTTCCGTCTGGGCCTCGAAGTCGGCCAGCTGGAACGCGCCGGCCGGCTGCCAGACGAAGGTCTCGCGGCGCGAGCGCAGGAACAGTTCGCACAGGGCCGGCGTATCGGCGGCCACGGCGTCGCGTACGATGATTTTCATGATTCGCTTACCTCGCGGCAGTCGTGGTTGCAGGGCCGGCACAGCCTGGCAGGCTCGCCATCACATCGGCGACGAAGCGTTCGGTATCCCAGCTGCGGTCCACCGTCGCGCCCAGCCGTGTGATGACCGCGCGGCATGACGGCACGATCACCACCAGCTGGTGATTGAAGCCATCCATCATCATCAGGTCCGCCGGCAGCGACGGAAACCGGCGCGCGCCGCCGACGCCTGCGTTCAGCCACAGATGCGCGCCGAGCCGGCCGTCGTGCCGCTCCGCCTGGGGCGTCGCCATGAACCGCACCCAGTCCGGATCGACGATGCGCGTACCGCGCCACACGCCTTGCTGCAGGATCAACTGGCCGAGCTTCGACCAGTCCCGCGCCGACGCCAGCATGTAGCTGCCGCCAACCAGCGTGCCCGACGCGTCGGGCTCCATCATCGCGGTGCGGATGCCGAGCGGCTCGAACAGCCGCGCCCGCGCGAACGGCACGATGTCGAGCGGCCGCGGCGAGACCGCGCGCGCGACGATCTTCGCGACCAGCACGCTGCCGCCGCTCTGGTAGTCCACCTCGCGGCCGGGCGCGACCTTCAGCGCGCGGCTCGCGACGAAGCGCGCCATGTCGGTCGACTGGTACAGCATCTTCGTCGTGTCCGAGCCGGGCAGATAGCCTTCCTGGTAATCCAGCCCGCTCGTCCATTGCAGCAGGTTCCGCAACTGGATCGCCTGGCGCGGATCGCCGGGTGACGCCCAGTCGTCCAGCAGGTGATCCTGCGCGAGCGTCAGCTTGCCGTCGCGGGCCAGTACACCTGCCAGCAACGCAGTGACGGTCTTCGTCATCGACCAGCCGAGCAACGGGGTGTCGGCCGTGACGCCCAGCGCGTACCGCTCGCCGACGAGCTTGCCGTCCTGCCGCACGACCACGGCCAGCGTGTTGCGCAGCGACCCGGGCGACGGCTCCGCCATCGCGCGATCCAGCACGGTACTCAGCGCCGGCAGCGGATCGGCCGGCGCGACATCGGCGGCGTTGTCGACGTTGCCGGCATCGGCCGCGGCGGGCGGCAGCGCGAGGCCGTGGCCCTCCGCGCGCAACGCGTCGATCGCGTCGGCCGGCGCGATCGTGCAGCCGAGGCCCGGCCGGTACAGCGCGACCGTCGAGCGCAGCCCGCCGGGCCCGGCGGCCTCGACGGTCTGTCGCGCACGGTCGATCCGGTACGTGACGAACTTGAACAACGGATTGATCGGCTTCACTTCGCGCGCGAACAGGGCGCGCGCATCGCCGTCACCGCCGGCGAGCGTGCGCACGCACAGGTAATGCGATGCATAGCCGGTCGCGGCGGGCAGCGCCCAATACAGCAGGCCCGCGGCAATCACCAGCAACAGCACGACCGTGGCGGCGAGAATCTTGAAGGCGGCAGCGACACGGGACGGATGACGATCCGGCATGGGGTGTTTTCCTGGTTCGACGATTCGACGAGACGATGCAGGCGGCCGCGCGGCCGCCCGCGTTCAGAGGATGATTTCCTTCTTCAGGTACAGCCGTTCGGACTGGATGTCGCGCGCGTGGCAGCGGGCGATCAGCTTGTCCGATTCGACGATCGGCAGCGAAGTCGGCGCGTATTCGATGCTGGAGATGAACTTGAGCCACGGCTCCGCGCCCATCGCATAGACGAACACCTGGCGCGGCGCAAAGCACTCGACCAGCGGCCACGCGCGCTCGCAATCCGAGCCGTTCAACCGGCGGTTCTGGTCGAACTGCCGCCCGAGCGGCTCGTTCAGGAGTGCGCCGTACAGCCACGACATCGGCGCGCCTTCGCATTCCATGCCGATGAACAACGTGCCGATCCGGCCGATGCGCTGCGCGATGCGCTGGTACAGCTCCGGCTGCAGGTTGTTCGAGTCGGCCGCGAACAGCATGCTCTTGCCGTCTACCTTCAGCGCGAATGCCATCTTCGCGGCGATATGCAGATCGCCGTGCTCGCCGAGGAACGGCAGCGCCACGATCTCGCCGCCCGGCACGGGCACGCTGTCCAGCTCGCCGACCTCGACCACCCGCTCGAAGCCGCACGCCTCGAGCGCGAGCCGGATCGACGGGTCCTGCAGGAACCCGCCGTGGCTGCGCGGCACCACCAGCGTGCCGATCCGGTGCCGCAGCTGCAGCAGGCTCTCGAGCACGATGTGATCCTGGTGGTTGTGGGTCAGCAGCACGTAGTCGATGCGCTCGGGCAGATCCGCGAACGTGAACGGATCGTCGCCCTGGCCGAGCGGATAACCGACGATCGGATCGGTCAGCAGCGAAAATTCCGCGGTTTCGACCAGCACCGTCGCATGGTTGAAGTAGCGCACCCGCACCGGCTGCCCCGCGCGCGCCGGCACCGACGGCGGGCGCGGCGGCGGCGCGTCCGTGAACCAGGTTTCGAGCGCCGCGCGCCGCGCGGCACCGCCCTCCGCGTGAGCGAGCAGGCGGTCGATCAGGTCCGGCGCGGCGCCCGTGTGGCGGGCCGCGAACAGCTCGTCGTACAGCGCGTCGCGGAACGGCAGGCGGATCTGCACCATGTGCTCGTCGGGAAAGCGCGGCGTGCTGAGCATGAAGCTCCGGTCGTCGCTGGTCGCGAGAAAGCCGTTCACGCTTTGCAGCGCGTCGAGATAGCCGGCGCTGTCGTACAGCAGCCGCTCGAACAGCCGGTACGACGCGTGGCCGCGCAGGTCGTAGCCCAGCTCGACGAAACCCTTCAACGGCTCGGGCACCCGCGCATACAGCGGCGACAGCGTGTCGCCGCCCCCTTCCCGCGCGAGCAGCTCGTCGAGCTCGCGCAGCGCGTCCGCCAGCGCCAGCAGCGGCGCGGCGCGCGTGCGGGTGTCGCGGATCAGCGCGTCAACCGCCGGCACGAGCTCCCGGCCGCCGTTGAGGAACGGCCCGCCGGCCATCTTCGCGGCGGAACGCCGGTGCAGCTCGGGCGCACGGATGAAGGATTCCATGATGCGCAGGTGCACCTGCTTCATCACCAGCGCGCAGGTCGCCGGCTGCAGCAGGAAAGTCCACGCATACCATTGATTGATCAGCGGTTCGAAGACGACGTTCGGTTTCAGGTAGATCTGGGTCATGTCAGGAATGATCGTGTTCGACTACGGGAACGGCGGCGTCGGCGACATGCGCGAGCGCGGCCTCCATGTGCTCGCGCCACCGGCGCAGCAACCGTTCGGCGGTGGCGCGCGTGTGCACGGCGTCGCTGTAACGGCACTCGAATGCGAGTTCGCCCTCGCCCGCGACGCAGACGAGGTTCAGCAGGTGCGAACGTTCGTCGGTCGCCGCGCGGTCCGCGCCCACCGCCTCGGGCGCGGCGGAGAACCACGCGGACGGGCGCGCGGCGGCCGCCGATACGAAATCGACGCTGACCTGCGGCTGCACGCAGCGCCGCCACGCGTCGGGATCGACGCCGGCGGGCGGCGGCACGTCCGCGCCGCCCAGAGCGGCCGGCGGCAGCGCGGCGAGCGCCGCCTCCCACCCGCGCAGCGCGGCGACGCTCGGCGCGCCGGCGTGATGCGGCAACAGCAGCGGCACGTCGCAGACGAAGCAGCCGACCGCGCGCTCGACCGCCGGCCCGTCGTCGAGCCAGTCGCGGCCGTGCCGGCCGAGATCGGCGACCACCGCGCCGCCCGCCCAATCGGTCAGCGCGCGCGCGGCCGCCGCGATGGCGACGGTGGCGGCTTTCACGCGCAGGCGCTGCGGCACGACGGCCAGCATCTGTCGCGCCGCGTCGCCCGTCAGCCGGTCGCGCACGACCTGCTGGCTGGCCTCCGAGTTGTCGCCGGGTTCCGCGTGCCGATCCCGCGGCAGCGCGACGTTGGCCGCCATCGGCGCGAAGTACGCGGCGGTTTCGCCCGCCTCCCGCGCAGCGGCAATGCGTGCGTCCAGCGCGCGAAGATAGGCCGGATACGCCAGCGTCGGCGCGGCCAGTGCCGGCGTTCGGCCGTTCGCATGCGCCGCATACGCGTTGGCCAGGTCGTCCAGCAGCACCGCCCAGCCATGGCTGTCCGCCACCAGCCCGTGCACGACGAGCAGCAGCCGGTCGCCGGCCGCACCGCACCGGTAGTGCGCGATCCGGACCAGCGGCCCGTGCGCGAGATCGAAGCCCTGTTGCAGCGTCGTGCCGTGCGCGGCGATGAAGCAGGCCGCATCGTCCGCCGTGCCGAGGTCGTGGCTGCTGAAGCAGCGCTGCACGGCGTCCGCATCCGGAGGCGCGATGCGGCCCGGCAGCGCGTCGGCGTCGAATACGCACCGCAGCCCCGGGTGCGCGTCGAGCAGCGAACGGAACGCGGCCCGCAGCGCGTCGGCGTCGAGCGGCTGCGCCGCCTGAACGAGCAACGAGCGGTTCCAGTGGTGCGCGTGCGGGCGCTGCAACACGCGCCGCTGATACGGCGTCAACGGGAACCCGGACGCATCGTCCGCCTCAGGCCGCACCGCCAGCGGTCGCAGGCAATCGGCCAGGTCCGCGAGGGTCGGGGTCGCGAAGAAATCCTGCGGATCGACCGTCCAGCCCGCCCGGTTCAGTTGCGCGACGGCGCGCAGCACCAGGATGGAGTCGCCGCCCAGCCCGAAGTAGTTGTCGTCCCGGCCGATCCGCTCCAGCCGCAGCACGTCGCGCAGCACCGCCAGCAGCGCGCGCAGCGGCGGCGTTTCGTCGCCGTCCGCGGCTTCGTCGGGCAGCACCGCCGCCGACACCCACTGGCGGTCGATCTTGTCGCCGGACGTCTTGGGCAGCGACGGCACGATCGCCAGCGCATGCGGCACCAGATGCGCCGGCGCGACGCGGCGCAGCGCGCGCAGCCGCTCGCGCGCCGCGTCGCGTGGCGTGGCCGGCGCACCTGACGCGTCGGGGTCGACGACGATGAACGCCTCCAGGCGTGGCGCCAGCGCATCGGGCCCGCTCGACAGCCGCACCGCCGCCTCGCGCACGCCGTCCTGTTCGAGCAGCAGCGCCTCCACCTCGGCCAGGTCGACGCGAACCCCGCGCACCTTGATCTGGCGATCGCTCCGGCCAAGGTAGACCAGCGCGCCGTCCGCGTCCCGACGCACGAGGTCGCCGGTGCGATACATGCGCGCGCCCGGCTGGCCGGCGAACGGATCGGGCAGGAAGGCCGCGGCCGTCTGCCCGGGCCGGCCCGGGTAGCCGCTCGCGAGCGCGCTGCCGCCGAGGTAGAGCTCGCCGCGGCACAGCGGCGGCACCGGTTGCAGGTGCGCGTCGAGCACATAGGCCGTGGTGCCCGGCAGCGGCGCGCCGATCGGCACGTCGCGTTCGTCCGGGCGCGCGTCGGCCGGCACGTCGTGCACGACGGACGTGATCACGCTTTCCGTCAGCCCGTACGCGTTCATCAGCGCCACGCGGCCGCCCGTCACGGCGCGCCATGCCTGCACCGCCGCGAGCGGCACCGTCTCGCTGCCCGTCACGACCAGGCGCAGTCGCGCCGGCAGCGCGGCCTCGCCGAGCCGGATCGCACGCACCCATTCGCGCCAGAACGACGCGGGCAGATTGAGCACGGTCGCGCGCTGCGCGTCGAGCAGGCCGCTGAACGCACCGAGCGTCGGCCATGCCGCGCGATCGAGCAACAGCAGACAGGCGCCAGCGGACAGCGTCGTGAAGATCTCCTCGATCGACACGTCGAACACGAGCGACGAGAACTGCACGACCCGGTCGTCGGCCGTCATCCGATACGCGGCGCACAGCGCCTGGATCTTGTGCGCGACCGCCCGATGACTGACGTCGACGCCCTTCGGCACGCCGGTCGAGCCGGACGTGAACAGCGTATAGGCGGCCTGCTGCGGATCGATACACGCGGGCAGCGCGCCGGCGGGCGCGTCGCCAAGCGCGGCGAACGCGATCGCCGTGCATCCGGGCCACGCCGGCGGCGCCGCCGTGGCGTCGTGCACGAGCAGCACCGGTGCCGCTTGCGACAGGATCGCGTGCTGCCGCGCGGCCGGCGCGGCGGGATCGAGCGGCAGGTAGGTCGCCCCGGCGCGCAACACGCCGAGCAGCGCCACCAGTGCGTCGAGCCCCATCGGCAAGCACAATGCGACACGGTCGCCGGTGCGGACGCCGCGCGCGTGCAGTGCGCCCGCGACCCGGTCCACCCGGGCTCGCAGCGCCCCGTAACTGAGCGTCTCGTGCGCGGTGGCAACCGCGGGCGCGGCATTGCCGGCCGTCAGCGTGCCCGACAGCAGCGACACGAGGTCGGACGCCGCCCGCGCAGGCGCGCCGGCGGTCCCGGACGCCGCCTGCCATGCCTGCCGCTGCGCGGCCGACAGCACGCCCGCGTCGCCCAGCGGCGCATCGTCCGGCAGCGTCAGCAGCAGGTCCAGCGCCGCCTGGAACTGTTCGACCACCTCGTCCGCCTCGCCCCGCTCCAGCGCGCCGTCGCGCGTCAGCAGCACGCCGCCGTAGCCCGCGCCATCGCGATGCAGGTTCATCGTCAGGTCGTACTCGGTTTCCGTTTCCGGCGTGTCCTCGAACGCGACGTCCAGCGCGCCGATCCGCACATTGCGAACCGGCGCCTCCTGCATCGAGAACACCACCTGGAACAGCGGCGTCAGCGACGTGTCGCGCGGGCCCGCGAAGCGCTCGACCAGCTTTTCGAACGGATAGTCCTGGTGCGCGTGCGCGGCCAGCACGCAGTCGCGCACCCGCTCGATCCATGCCCGATTGCTGCTGGCCGCCGGGAACGCCACGCGCAGCGCGAGCAGGTTGACGAAAAAGCCGACGAGCCCTTCGGTGCGGCTCGACGCGCGGTTGGCAACCGGCGAGCCGACCACCAGGTCGCGCTGCCCGGTGCGCCGCGACAGCATCAGCAGGAACGCGGACAGGAACACGACGTACGGCGTCGTCCGCAAGCGCCGCGCCAGCGCGTCGACCTGCCCTGCGCGCCCGGCGTCCACCGCGACGCGGCCGCTGTGCGCGAGGCGCCCAGGCGTGCGCGCGCGGCGCCGGTCGCCGCCGAGATCGAGCACCGGCGCGCCGTCCAGATGCGCCCAGAACGCCTCGTGCGCCGCGTAGTGCCCGGCGGCGAACCGCGCCGCCTGCTCCTCGCTGTAGTCCGCGTAATCCCAGGCGGGCGGCGCGGCATCCGGCGCGCGCCCCTGGCTCGCCGCGCCGTACAGCGACGCGAGATCCTGCGCGATCAGCCGGAACGACCAGCCATCGACGACGATGTGATGGAACGACATCAACAGGCACGCGCGGCGCGGCCCGAGTTCGAGCAGCCGCGCGCGAAACAGCGGCGGCCGCGCGAGATCGAACGGCTCCGCCCGCAGCGCGTCGCGATGCTGCGCGACGAACGCGCGCAGTGCGTCGTCCGTGTCGCCTGCGTAAGCATGGATCGACAGCGCGACCGCCGCGTCGGCATGCACGTGCTGCTCGCCGCCGCCGTCCGGCCCCTCGTGAAACGACGTGCGCAGCACCGGACGGCGCGCGACCAGCCCGGCGAGCGCCGCGTGCAGCGCGGCGCGATCGACGTCGCCGTGCAGATGCAGGCATTGCGGCAGGTGGAAGACCGAACCGCCCATGCCGAGCCGTTCGAGCGTCCACAGCCGGCGCTGCTGGAACGACATCGGCGCGCGGCGCGACCCGGCGGCCGGCAGGCCGTCCGGCGTCGTTGCGACACGCATGGCGGGCTGCGCCGGTTCGGCCTGCACGCGAATCGCACTGGCCAGCCCGTCGATCGTCGGCGCACTGAAGAACGCCTCGAGCGTCAGCTCCGTATTCAGCCGCTCGTGAATCCGCGTGAGCACGCGCCCGGCCAGCAGCGAATCGCCGCCCAGCTCGAAGAAATCGTCGGTCGGCGCGATCCGCTCATGGCCGAGGCACTCCGTCCAGATGCGCGTCAACGCATGCCGCACGTCGTCGGTTTCGACCGGTGCGGCGCGCGGGATGTCGACCGCAACCGGTGCGGCAACCGATGCAACGGCCGGCGCCTCCGGCTGCGCGCGCTCGATGCGGCCGCCCTGCTGTGCCGGCAGCCAGTGACGCGTCCGCTCGAACGGATAGCCCGGCAACGGCAGGCGCTTGCGGCGCTCGCCCGCGTACGCGTCGCGGCGTGTCAGTCGTGCGCCCTTCGCCCACAGCCGGCCGTAGCCGGCGAGCAGGGTCGCCATCGTGCGCGGCGTGCGCTCCGTGAAGCTTGCCAGCACCGCGTCGGCCGGTGCGCAGCGATGCCCGCGCACCAGCGCCGCCAGCACGTCGCGCGGGCCGATCTCGACCCACAGCGCGTCGCCCAGCGCCGCCAGCGTCCGCACGCCCGCCGAGAAACGCACGGTACCGAGCACGTGCGCGGCCCAGTACGCGGGATCGGTCGCGCGCTGCGCATCCAGCAGCGTGCCGTCGAGGTTGGAGATCATCGGGATGCGCGGTGCGCGCAGCGTCATCGTCGCGGCCTGCGCCTGCACGCGCGCTGCCGCGTCCGTCATCATCGTCGAATGGAACGCATGCGACGACGCGAGCTGCGCATGCGCGACACCCGCGTTGCGCAGGTGCGCCGCGAACACGTCGACCGCGTCCACCGGGCCGGACACCACGCATTGCAGCGGCCCGTTGACCGCCGCGATGGCGAGCGTCGGCGGCAGCTGCGCGGCCAGTTCGTCCTCCGAGATCGATACCGACAGCATCGCGCCGGCCGGCTGCGCCTGCATTGCCGCTGCGCGCGCCGCCACGAGGCCGACCGCCTCGTCGAGCGAGAACACGCCCGCGCAGCACGCGGCGACCAGTTCGCCGAGGCTGTGGCCGATCAGGTAGTCCGGCGTCACACCCAGCGCAGCCCATGCCTGATACAGCGCGTACTCGTACGCGAACAGCAGCGGCTGGACCAGCGCCGTGTCGGTGGTGCTCGCCTCGCCCAGCAGGTAAGGTTCGAGCGCCAGCCCGGCCGCCCCCGCGAACCGCCCGCACACCTCGTCGAGCGCGGCGCGGAACACCGGGTTCTCGCGATGCAGGTCGCGCGCCATCCCCGCGGCCTGCGCGCCCTGCCCGGTGAACAGGAAAATCACCGGACGCGCGTGCGGCGCGTCGCCGGTGGCCAGCAACCCGCCCGCGGCCAGCGCGTCGAGCGCCGTGTCGCGCGACTCGGCGATCACGAAGGCACGGCACGCGTGGTCCTGTCTGGCGGCCTGCAGCGTATGCGCGACGTCGGCCAGCGCCCATTCCGGGTGGCGGCGCCACGCGGCGGCGAGGCCGTCCGCCGCGCGCCGCAGCCCGTCCGGCGTGGCGGCCGACAGCCGCAGGCAATGCGCGGCGGCGGCCGTCGGCGCATCCGCCTCGGGCGGCGCGGCTTCCAGGATCACGTGCGCATTGGTCCCGCCGATGCCGAACGAACTGACGGCCGCGCGGCGCGGCGTGCCGCCGTCCGGCCAGTCGGCCGCTTCCGCCGTGATGCGGAACGCCGCGTCGTCGAGTTCGAGCAGCGGGTTGGGCGTGTCGAAGTGCAGCGTGCCCGGCACCTTGCCGCGTTCGAGCGCGAGCGCCGCCTTGATCACGCCCGCGAGCCCCGCCGCGCTGTCCAGGTGCCCGACGCTCGTCTTGACCGCGCCGAGCAGGCGCGGGGTACGTGCCGGATGCTGTCCGTAGGTGGCCTTCAGCGCGGCCATTTCGATCGGATCGCCGAGCAGCGTGCCGGTGCCGTGCGTCTCGACATAGCCGACCGACGCGGCGTCCACGCCCGCGTCCGCCAGCGCGGCGCGGATCACCCGTGCCTGGCCCGCGGGGCTCGGCGCGGTGTAGCCGGCCTTGTCGTGGCCGTCGTTGTTGATCGCGGAGCCCTTGACGACCGCATACACGTGATCGCCGTCGCGGCGCGCAAGATCGAGCCGCTTCAGCACCACCGCACCCGCGCCGCTGCCCTCGACGGTGCCGCTCGCGGCCGCGTCGAACGCGCGGCAATAGCCGTCCGCGGAAAAGATCCCGCCGGTGCGATGCAGATAGCCCGGCACGCCGTCGACGCCGATCGACGCCGCGCCCGCGAGCGCGAGTTCGCAGTCGCCCTGCGCGACCGCGCGCGCGGCCATGTGCAGCGCGACCAGCGACGTCGAGCACGCGGTGTTCAGCGTGACCGCGGGGCCGGTGAGGTTCAGCCGGTAGGCAATCTGCGTCGCGGGCTGGTTCAGCACGTTGATCTGGTACAAACCGAGCGCGTCGACCGCGTCGCGGTTGCCGAGCACGTGGTTCGCGAGGTACTGGCTCGCGCCCACGCCGACGTAGACGCCCACGTCGCGCGCATGCCCGGGCCCGGCGTAACCGGCGTCCTCGAGCGCGCGGTAGCTTTCCTCCATCAGCTTGCGCTGCTGCGGATCCATGATCTCGGCTTCGCGCGGCGTGTAGCCGAAGAAGGCTGCGTCGAAACAGTCCGGATCACGAATCAACCCGCGCGCGGCAACGAAGCGCGGATTGCCGAGCAGGTCGTCCGGCACGCCGAGCGCGCGCAGCCGCGCGTCGTCGAGCCGGGTAATGCCGTCCTCGCCCGCGAGCAGCATGCGCCAGAACTGCTCGACGTCGTCCGCGCCCGAAACGGCCGCGCTCATCCCGATGATCGCGACGTCGCGGCTGTCGACACGCGACGCGGCCGCGGCCGCACCGCCGGCGCCGGCGCCGACGCCGGCGTCGGCCGACGGCTCGCCGGACGCGGACAGCCAGCCGGCCAGCGTGCGAATCGTCGTGTAGCGGAACAGGTGATCGATGTCGACATCGCGGCCGAACTCGCGACGAAGCCGCGCCTGGCACTGGATCAACGCGAGCGAGTGGCCGCCGGCGTCGAAGAAGTTGGTGTCCGGATCGATCTCGGCGAGGCCGAGCACGTCGCGCCAGATCGCCGCGACCGCGGCCTCGGCATCGCCGGGCGCGCGGCGTGCGGGGCCGTCGTGGTGGGTGGTGCCCGCCGCGTCGAGCGGCCAGTCGGCCAGCTTGAGACGATCGATCTTGCCGCTGCCGGTCATCGGCATCGCGTCGAGCACGACGATCCGGTCGGGCACCATGTACGGCGGCAGCGCCTGTTGCGCATGCGCCTTCAGCGCGCCGTCCGGCAGCGCACCCGCCGCCTGCACGAACGCGCAGAGCACGGCGCCCGCGCTACCCGAACGCGCGAGCACCGCGACTTTGGCGACACCCGGATGGCGGCCCAGTACCGATTCGACTTCGCCCGTCTCGATGCGGAAGCCGCGCACCTTGACCTGCTGGTCGTCGCGGCCGACGAATTCGATATCGCCGTGCCGATCGAAGCGGGCCAGGTCGCCGGTGCGATACAGCACGCGATCCGCGTCGCAGGTCGCATGCAGGTTTGGCACGAAGCGCTCCGCGCTCAGCTCGGGCCGGTTCAGGTAGCCCGACGCCAGCGCGCGCCCGGAGAGGTAAAGCTCGCCGGTCACGCCGATCGGCAGCCGTGCGAGATCGGGCGCGAGGATATGCGTACCGACGTCGCCCACCGCGCGGCCGATCAACACGGGGCCGCTCGCGCAGCGCCACACGGTTGCGTAGATGCTGGCCTCGGTCGGGCCGTATGCGTTGAACAGCGGCGCGTGCGGCAGCACGCGCGCCGCCAGCTCGACGGTCGCGGGCAGCAGCGGCTCGCCGGCGGCGAACACCGCGCGCAGCGGGTTCGCCGCGCCGGCGTCGAGCGACTGCAGGAACAGGTGCAGCATCGACGGCACGAAATTGACCACCGTCACCCGATGCTGCTCGATCGCGCGCTGCAGGTAGCGCGGATCGTA
Organism: Burkholderia lata; assembly: GCF_902499335.1. Taxonomy (GTDB): domain Bacteria; phylum Pseudomonadota; class Gammaproteobacteria; order Burkholderiales; family Burkholderiaceae; genus Burkholderia; species Burkholderia lata_B. Next base: position 313,777 of record NZ_CABVQK010000005.1, read on the forward strand.
CTGGCCGTCCGGCCGCGCGATCACGATCGCGGCGCCCTTCATCAACGGCCACAGCATTTCGGTGAGCGAAACGTCGAACGATTGCGCGGTCTTCCACAGCACACGGTCGCCCGCGGCCAGCGGATAAGTGTGGGCCAGCGCGTCGAACAGCGCGAGGACGCCTTCCTGGCGGCACAGCACGCCCTTCGGCGTGCCGGTCGAGCCGGACGTGTAGAGAATGTAGGCCGGGTCGCCGGGGCTGACGCGCGGCGCGGCGGCCAACGCGGCCGGGCCCGCTTCCGCCAGCGCCGCCTGCTCGACGAAGCGCACGCCGCACGCGCGCAGGCAGGCGGGCGCGGCGGCATCGCCGACGATCGCCACCGGACGCGCGTCATCCACCATGAAGCGATGGCGCGCTTCCGGCAACGCGGGATCGAGCGGCAGATACACGGCGCCGATCCGGAACAGCGCGAGCACGGTCTGCAACGTCGCCGCCGTGCGGCCCGCGCACACCGCCACGACGTCGCCCTGCCGCACGCCCAGCGCGGTGAGCGCAGCGGCGTGCCGGTCGCACTGTTCGAGCAGCGCCGCATAGGTCGTTTCGCCCGCGTCGTCGATCAGCGCGACGGCGTCCGGCGCGGCGGCCGCGCACGCAGCGAGGCGCTCGCCGACGCTCGCGCCAACCGGCAGCCCCGGCTTCGGCGCCGCCCAGTCGTCGAGCCGCGCGAGCGTGGCAGGCAGCAGCCACGCCGCCGCGGGCGCGCCGGCAAGCAGCCGCAGCGCTTCGTGCTGGGCGTGCGCGATGTCTTCCGCGTCGGCGCGCCGCAGGCTGTCGGCCCGGTAGCCGACGATGCAGCGCAGCCGCTGGTCGCTCGCGGAGACGGAGAAATCGACCTGCACCGGAAAGCTGTTGACCGCATGGCCGTCGCGGCCCGCGAGCATCCGAACGTCCGCGTCGTCCAGCTCGCGCAGCACGTGGAAGCTCGTGAAATTGAACAACACCTCACCCAGCTCGATCCCGCCATTGTCCTGCCGGATCTGCTGCGACGGATAAAAGCGGTGCCGGAAAATGCCCGACTCGATCTCGAACACCTGCCGCACCTGCGCGACGGGCGACGCTTCGCCGTCGAGCGCCGCGCGCACCGGCACCGAATTCAGGAACAGCCCGACCGCGCGCTCCGCATGCTCGGTCTCGGGCCGCACGTGCGTCACCATCGACGTCAGCACGTCGCGCCGCCCGCTCAGCGCCTGCAGCGCGCGCAGGTGGGCAGCGAGCAGCACGCTCTTGAGCGGCACGTTTGCATCGCGCGCGAGCGCGCGCAGCGCCGCCTCCAGTTCGACGGAGACCTCGACCTCCAGATAATCCACACGTTCGTCCGCTGCGTCGCCCGGCAGCGGCGCGCGGCGCAGCGACAGCGCCTGCGCGCCGTCGAGCTGGCCGCGCCAGAATTCGCGCTGGGCCGGATCGGCGAGCGCGGCCTGTTCGAGTTCGATGAAATCCCGGTAGCCGGCCTGCACCGGCTCGTCGTTCTGCCGGTTCTGCTGGCCCGTCAGGCCCGCCGTGTAGAGCCGGATGAATTCGGCGGTCAGCGCGGCCTCGCTCCAGCCGTCGAGCATCGCGTGATGGAAGCTCCACACCAGCTTGAAGCGCTGCGCCGCCAGCTTGAACACGAAGCAGCGAAACAGCGGCGCGGCGGCGATGTCGAACGCGGCGAACCGCTCGCCGTCCATGAACGTGGCGATCCGGGCGGCCTGCGCCGTCGCGTCGAGCGAAGTCAGGTCGGCGACCGCCAGCGGAATGCGCGCCGTGTCGAACACGAGCTGCAGCGGCACGCTGAACCCCTCCATCCGCAGCGCGGTGCGCAACGCCGGATGGCGGGCAGACAGCCGGTCGAGCGCGTGCGCGAGGCAGGCTTCGTCGTACGCATACGCAACCTCGTAGCCGATCACGTCGTGGTACAGGCTCGAGCGCTCGTGGCGCAGGCTGTGATAGAGCATCCCCAGTTGCAGGCGGCTGAGCGGATACGCGTCGACGACGCCGGCCGGCAGCCGCGCGCGGTCCGCTTCGCTCGTTAGCGGCGCCCGGGCTACGACGGCCTCGGCCGGCGCGGCCGCGCCTGCGCCACGCTGCCGCTCGATGTGCTCGCCCAGCGTACGCACGCTCTGGTGGACGAACAGGTCCTGGATCTCGAATTCGAGCCCGTGGCGCTGCGCCTGCGCCTTCAGCCGGATCGCCAGCAGCGAATCGCCGCCGAGATCGAAGAAGCCGTCGTCGAGGCCGAACCCGCTGCGGCCGAGCACGTCTTCCCACAGCGTGCGCAGCACGCGCTGCGTGTCCGTCAGCGTCTCGGGCGCCGCGTCGACGGGCGCTTCGGCGGGCGCGAGTCGCGCGAGCGCGGCCCGGTCCACCTTGCCGTTCGCCGTCAGCGGAAAGTGCGGCACCGCGTAGAAGCGCGCCGGCACCAGATGATCCGGCAGCGACGCCCGCAGCTGCGCGCGCAGGCCGGCTTCGTCCGGCACGTCCGCGCCTGTGCCCGCGCTTGCGGTCCAGTACGCGACGAGTTGCTTGTCGCCCTGCGGCGTCGCGTCGACCGTCACGACGGCGGCCTGCACGCCGCGGCACGCGGCCAGCGCCGCCTCGATTTCCGCCGGCTCGATCCGGTAGCCGCGCAGCTTCACCTGCCGGTCGCGCCGGCCGAGGTAGTGCAGCGCGCCGTCATGCGCCCAGTAGCCGACGTCGCCGCTGCGGTACATGCGGGCACCGGGTTCGCCGCCATACGGATCGGGCACGAACGCGGCCGCGGTCAGGTCCGGCCGATTCGCATAGCCGTGCGCGACACCGAGCCCCGCGATGTAGATGTCGCCCGCCGCGCCAGCCGGCAGCGGATTCAGGTCGTCGTCGAGCACATACACCGACGTGCCCTGGATCGGCATGCCGATCGGCACCGTGCGCCCCGCCGCCAGCGCGCCGCGTACCGGGTAGGTGGTTGCGAAGGTCGTGGTCTCGGTCGGCCCGTAGCCGTTGACGACCTGGCCGTGTTCCAGCAGCGCGCGGGCGCGCGCCACGTGCGGCAGCGACAGCACGTCGCCGCCGCAGACGAGGTAGCGCAGCTGCCGCAGCGCGTCCGGCGCGTGATCGACCATCGCCGCGAACAGGCCGCTCGTCAGCCACAGGATCGTCACGCGCGCGTCGACCAGCAACGGCCCGAGCTGGTCCAGCGACGCGTCGCGCCCGACCGGCACGGCGAGCGACGCGCCGTTCAGGAGCGCGGTCCAGATCTCGAACGTCGACGCGTCGAATGCCGTCGGCGCGAACTGGAGGAACACATCGTCCGGCGTCACGTCGAGATAGGCCGGCCGGTACGCGAGCCGCAGGATCGCCTGTTGCGGCACGATCACGCCCTTCGGACGATCGGTGGTGCCCGACGTGTACATCAGGTACGCCGGCATCTGCGCCGGCAGCCCGCTCGCGACGAACGCACCGTCGCGCGCGGCGATCTCGTCGTCGTGATCCTCGAGGACGATCAGGTTCAGATAGCCATCGCGCAGCGCGTCGGTGCGCGCCACCACGTCCTCGCGCGTGACGATCACGCTCGCCTGGCTGTCGTCGAGCAGGAATCGCAGCCGGTCCGCCGGATAGCGGCTGTCGAGCGGCACATACGCGCAGCCCGCGTTGAGCACCGCCAGCATCGCGACGATCAGTTCCGCGCCCGGCTCGAGACACAGGCCGACAGTCGAGCCCGGCGACACGCCGAGATCGCGCAAGTGATCCGCCAGCCGGTTCGCGCGTGCGTTCAGCGCGTGGTAGTCGAGCGTCGCGTCGCCGTGGCGGATCGCCGTGCGGCCCGGATGCTGCCGTGCGAGCGCGTCGATCACCGCACCGATCGAGTCGGGCAGCGGCTGCCCGAGCGGCCGGCTCTGCCAGCCGCGCAGCGCGTCGAGCGAAGGCGCGTCGCCGCGCGCGAGCGTGCCGAACGGCGCGTCCGGCTGCGCGGTCAGCGCGTCGAGGTACTGCGCATAGGTGCGCGACAGCCGCTCGATATCGGCGGCCTCGAACAGATCGGTGCGGAACACCGTGCAGCAGCGCACGCCGTCGGACGTCAGCTCGGCGAACAGCGTCAGGTCGAACTGCGCGTAGCGGTACAGGTCGTCGCGCACCGTCATCGCCGGCATCCCGGCCGGTGCCGCCGGCTCGGCGGCACCGGGCACCGCGCCTTTCGTGTCCTGCAGCACGAAGTTGACCTGGAACAGCGGGCTGCGCGCGGCATCGCGCGCGACGCCGACCTGCTCGACCACCTGGTCGAACGACACCGCCTGATGCCGCAGCGCGTCGGCGACGGTGTCGCGCTCGCGCTCGACCAGCGCGGCGAACGTGGCGCAGCCTTGCCGCGCGGTACGCAACGCGAGCAGGTTCGCGAAGAAGCCGACGATGCGCTCGCTGCCCGGATGCACGCGGTTCGACGCGGTCGTGCCGATGCAGAAGTCGTCCTGGCCGGCGTAGTCGCCGAGCAGGCACCGCCACGCGGCCAGCATCACCGTGAACAGCGTGCCGCCCTGCCGCCGCGCCAGCGCCTCGGCCCGCGCGCGCACGGCGGCGGGAATCGTGAAGAACACCAGTTCGCCGTCGTGCGCGCGCCGCGACGGGCGCGGCAGCGCGAACGGCAATTCGAGCGTCGTCGCGCCCGTCAGCCTGCCCTGCCAGTACGCAAGACCCGGCGCATTGTCCGCGGCGCTGCGCGCCTGCTGCCACAGCGCATAGTCCGCATAGTGCGGCCCGTCGTCGACGGGCGGCTCAAGCTCGCGGCCCGCCAGCCGCGCCGCGTAGGCCGACCACCAGTCGGACAGCATCAGTTCCAGCGACCACCCGTCGACGATCAGGTGATGGGCGGTCAGCACGAGAATCTGCCGGGCGTCGCCGACCCGATGCAGCGACACGCGCAGCAGCGGCCCGTGCGCCAGGTCGAACGGCTGCGCGATTTCGGCGGTGATCGCACGGGCGATTTCCGCGTCGGTCGCGCCCGCCGCGTGACGATGCACCGGCAGCGACGAATCGAGCTCGGGGTGCACACGCTGGTACAAGCCGCCGTCGCGCTCGTCGAACGTCGTGCGCAGCGCCTCGTGCCGCGCGACCACGTCGCGCAGCGCCGCCCGCAACACCGCTTCGTCGAGCGTGCCCGCGATCTCCAGCACATGCGGCACGTGGAAATGGCCGACGCCGCCGCTGATCGCCATCTGCACCCACATCCGCAGCTGTTCCGCCGACGCGGGCAGGTCCGCCGGCCGCGCCTGGCGGGTGATCGCGTCGCGGCTGCCCGCGCCACGCTGCCTGCCGAACGCTTCGAGCAATTGGCGACGCTTGTTTTCGGTGGAATCGTTATGCGACATCAAACCAGCTCTCCCGACGATGAAAACACTGTGAGTAGTTCGTCCATGTCGTCCGGCGCGAGGCGATCGAGCAGCGCTTCGAGGCTGTCCTCCCGCTGGGCCTTCTGGCCGAGCGCCACCAGCACCTGTGCGCTGAACCGGTCGAGCTGCGGCGCGCCGAACAGCAGCGGCGGCGACAGCAGCAGCCCGTAGCGGCCATTGAGACGCCCGATCAGCTGGATCGCCTGCACGGAGCTGCCGCCGAGCATGAAGAAATGGTCGTCCGGCCCGATGTCGGCGACGTCCAGCACGGCCGACCACTCGGCGGCGACCTCGGCCTGGAACGGCGTCTTTGCGCGCACATCGGCGCCGCGCGCGCGCGTCTCGAGCGCCGCGTCGGCGAGCTGGGCCAGGCGCTTGCGGTCGATCTTGCCGGCAGGCAGCAACGCGATGCGCTCCACCACGTCGATGCGCGCCGGACGCATCGCTTCGGGCAGCCGCTCGGCCAGCTCCGCGTGCAGCGCGTCCGCCGGCCAGCTGTCCCACCCCGCGGCCGGCTCGACGAATGCGTGCAGCAGCCGCACGCGCCCGTGTACCCGCACCGGCACCACCGCGCATTGCGCGATGCCCGGCAGCGCCAGCAGGCACGCCTCGATCTCGCGCAGTTCGATCCGGTTGCCGTTGAGCTTGACCTGCTCGTCGCGCCGGCCGAGGTAATGCAGTTCGCCGTGCTCGCCGAACATCGCGATGTCCCCGGTGCGGTACATGCGCGCGCCCGCACGACCCGCGTACGGATCGGGCACGAAGCTCGCCGCGGTGAGATCCGGGCGGCCGACATACCCTTGCGCGAGCCCCGCGCCGCCGATGTACAGCTCGCCCGCGTTGCCGGGCGCGCAGGGCTCGAGGCTCGCGTCCAGCACGTACAGCGACACGTTGTCGATCGGCCGGCCGATCGGCACGCCGGCGCGCGCGTGAACTTCGCCCGGCGCGCAATGCCACACGGTCACATCGATCGCCGCCTCGGTCGGCCCGTACAGGTTGGCGAGCCGCACGCCCGGCAGCAGCCGGTGGAAGCGCTCGGCCTGTTCGGCGAGCAGCGCCTCGCCGCTGCAGACGACCAGCGCGAGATCCGGGAAGCGCTGCCCGGGCACCGCGTCCAGGAACGCGTTCAGCATCGACGGCACGAAGTGCGCGACCGCGATGCGCGCGTGGCGCAGCAGCGCCGTCAGCCCGGCCGGGTCCTTGTGCAGCTCCGGCGGCGCGATCACCAGCGCATGCCCGCTCTGCAGCGTCCACAGGAATTCCCAGACCGACACGTCGAAAAAGTACGGCGTCTTCTGCAGCACGCGCACCGGCGCGGCATCGTCGAGCAGCGAGCCGTGCCAGTCGAGCCGGTTGACCAGCGCGCGATGCGTGTTGGCGACGCCCTTCGGCGTGCCGGTGGAGCCGGACGTGTAGATCACGTACGCGATCCCGTCCGGGTGCAGGCGCTGCGCCGGCAGCGGCGCGGCGGCGAGCCAGGCCGCCCGGTCGTCCAGCGCATGCCGCGCGACCGGCCCGGCGGGCAGGCGCGCCAGCAGGTGCTGCTGTGTAAGCAGCAGCGCGAGCCCGGCATCGTCGACGATGCGCCGCAGCCGCTCCGGCGGCGCGGCGGGATCGAGCGGCACGTAGGCCGCGCCCGCACGCAGCACCGCGAGGATCGCCAGCACCATCTCCGTCGAACGCTCGCAGCACAGCCCGACGAGGGCCCCCGGCGTCACGCCGCGCGCCGCGAGAAAACCTGCCAGCCGGGCCGACAGCGCATCCAGTTCGCGATAGGTCAGCTGCTCCGCGCCGAACTGGACGGCCGGCGCATCCGGCGTCGCGGCGCACTGCGCGGCGAAGCGGGCCGGCCAGTCCGTCGCGTCGAGCGTACGCTCGGGCCCATGCCAGTAATGCGCGAGCCGCGCGCGCTGCTCGGGAGCCAGCAGGTCGACCGCGAGCGCAGGCTGCGCATCGTCGTCGAGGTACGCGCGCAGCAGCCGGCCGAAGCGCGCGGCGAACTCGCCGATCCGCGCCGCCGGCACGCGGCCCGTGTCGTATTCGAGATTCACGTACAGGCTGTCGGGGGTCAATTGATACGCGAAGTTCAGGTCGAACGGCCGCTCGGCGGCGACCGCCGGCAGCAATTCCGCTTGCACGCCGTGGAAGGCGAGCGGTGCATCCTGCACGAAGAACGCTTCCGTCACGCCGACGTTGAAGACGGGCGTATCGGCCAGCGAACGCGTGCGCCGCAGTGCCGTCACGAGGTCGGTCAGCGACAGCTGCTGATGGCGCTTGCCGTCCGCACGCTGGGCGGTGGTGCGCGCGACGATGTCGATGAACGTGTCGCCCTGCCGCAGCGAAAAGCTCATCGGCAGGTTGTTCACGAAGCATCCGCTGGCATCGCGAAAACCCGGCGAGCGCATGTTGACGGGATAGGTCACGACCAGCTCGCGCACGTCCTGCCAGCGGGCCAGCGCGATCGCGAACAGGCTCGACAGCACGAGAAACGGCGTCGAGCGGCTCGCGCGGGCACGCGCGCGCAGCCGGCGCGTGGTGTCCGCATCGAAGCGCAACCGATGAATGCGCCCCTCGCGCGGCGCGGCCGATGCCGCCGCCTCGAACTCGAGGCCGAGCGGCGCGTGCGCCAGCGCGCCGAGCCAATAGGCGAGATCTTCGTCGTACCGCGACGACGCGCGGTACGCGGCTTCGAACGCAAGCTGCTCGCCGAGACCCCGCAACGTGCGCGCAGGCGCCGGGCCCACGCCGAGCGCGTGGTTGTACAGCGCCGTCAGCCGCTGGTTGATGTACACCGCTGAAAACGCATCGGAGATGATGTGCGGAAAGCTGAGCACGAGCCGGTGCACATCGGCATCCTCGCGCAGCAGTGCGAAGCGAAACAGCGGCGCGTCGTCGAGCGCGAACACGTGCGCCGCGCGCGCGGCGATCCATGCGTCGGCCTCGGCGGCGTCCAGCGCGGGCGCCGCCCGCGCGTCGCGGTAGTCGAGCGCGACCGTCACCCGGTCGTGCACATCCCGCACCACGCCGGCGTCGCCCATCCGGAACGTGCTGCGGCATCCTTCGTCATGCTCGTGGACGAACGCGTCCAGTGCGCGCCGCAGCGCGTCGCGATCCAGCGGACCCGACAGACGATAGACGAGCGCGGTCGTGTAGGCCGACGAGTGCGGATTGAGCTGCCACTCGAGCCAGAAGCGGTACTGATAGGCTGAAAGCGAAGTGGTACGCATGGTAGCCCCTGTCTGGATGCATGAAGGACGTGAAGGACATGAACGACGACGCGGCGGGTCGATCCCGGCGCGCCGCGCGTCAACGGACCGCGTGGTCCGCGACGTCCGGTTCCGTGAAGTGTTCGGCGATGCAGTGGCGCAGCCGCGGCCCGAACACGGCGGCGATGTCGTCGGCCGAGTACGGTGCGATGGCGTCGCCGATGCCGAGCGCGCGGTCCACCTCCTGCTGAAGCCGCGTGAAGATCCGCTGCGCGGCACGCTCGTCGTGCAGGTACGTATTGAGCGCGGCCGCCGTCGCCCGCGCCGACGCGGCGTCGAGCCCGTGCGCCGCGAACGCGTCGGCCGACCATTCGTCCGCGTCGCGCTGCGCGTCGCGCATGGCGTCGATCTCGGCCAGCAGCGCCGGCCCGTGTGCGCCGAGCGTGGCCACGCACATCCGGTCCGCCGCGGCGACGAGCTGGTTCAGCCCGGCCGTCATCTGGCGCAGCACCGTCCCCGCCGGCCATTGCTGCGCGCGCGCGATCTCGGCCTCGTCGCCCTGCAGCAGCATCGCCAGATCCTCGCGGGCGATCTCGTGCGCGAGCGGGCTCGTGTGTTCGGTGGACCAATCCTCGAAGCGCGCCAGCGCGTCGCGGAACGCTTGCGTGCGCGCGTGCCCGGGCACCGCATCGAGCGCGACGATCAGCGCGCGCAACTGCTGCGCCGCACGCACCGCGAACAGGTATTTTTCGGCTTCGAGCTTCAGGAACGCCGCCGCGTAGCGGTAGAAGCCGGGCTCGGCCGCGCTCGCTTCGGCGCCCGCCGGCGGCGCCGGCTCGATCATCGCGCGGTAGGCCTGCTCGACCATCGTCTGCGGCCCCGCGCACACCGAGTTGCGGCCGACGAGCAGGCCCGCCGCCTCGGCGACCAGGTAATACGCGTCGCTGGCGAGGCACGGCGCGGCCGGATCGCCGCCCGACGCCATCCGCTTGATCAGCGAGATATGCACGATCCGGTGCATGCCGAGCGAGATCCGGTAGATGATCGACGGCACGACGGGAATGCCGTCCGGGTCGGCCGGCTGCTCGCGCCGGCGGATCAGGTACGCGGGCAGCAGCTGGCACAGCTTGCTGATGAACCACAGGTCGAGCATCGACACCGCGCCGTCGTGGCCGCGCAGGCGGCAATACCCGTCGCGCAGCGTCGAGATGGTCGGCAGCACCAGGTGCCAGTGGTTCGCGAACTGCCGCAGCGACGAGATGTTCATCGGCAGCGCGTGATGAAACCGGCTGCCCTCGTACTCGCAGCGTGCGGCCTCGATCTCGATGCCGTCGCGCGCATCGGCCGGTGCGATCTCCTCGCCGAGCGGGCGAAAGAAGCTGTCGCGATACGCGACCATCGAGCCGAGCATCGAACGCCAGTAGAACTCCGGTTTGTCGAGCGCGCGCGGCCCGTGATAGCCGGTCGCGTACAGCGCATCGATGACGGTGAAATCAAACTCGTTCTGCATCATGGCTTCCTGAAGAGACACGGCCGCCGGCACGGCGGCCCGATAGAACGAACGGCGTGGCGCCGGCGCATCAGCGCGGCATCGACATCGGCTTGCCGGCCGTGCCGGTCGCGCGGCCCCACCGGCGCGCGAGCGCCTGCCACAGGCTCGCGAGCTCGACCCGGCAGAAGGTCCGCACGGCGCGGGGCGACCACCACCAGTAGTTCACGTTGATCGAATCGCTCAGCGATTCCACGTAGTGCCACCAGCCGGGCGGCAGGTACAGCACGTCGCCCGCCTCCAGCACGAAGTCGTGGCGCGGCGCCGACTGCACGCGCGGAAACAGCACCGGGTCCGGATCGCTCATGTCCACCGGGCTGAAGATCACCGGCAGATCGCGGCGCTGCCGGTAATACACGTTGGCGGACTGCCCGGGCGCGAACAGCACCCAGCGCTTGCGGCCGTACACCTGTACGTTCAGGTTCTCATGCCGGTCGAAATGCATCGGCGACGAGATCCCTTCGGGGCCGAGCCAGAAGCCCGGCCGCAACACCAGCCTGCGCCGCAGCCAGTGCGGCATCCAGCCGGGAAAGCCGTGCTGCTCGTGCAGCGGCGCGATGTCGTCCTTCAACTCCGGCGCCGTCGAATAGATCGCCGCGTAGGTGATGTACGCGGTGCGGGCGCTGCCCTGCGCCTGCATCGCCCGGATCGTCGCGCCGAGGCGCGCGGTCTCGTAGCGGCGCGCGCCCAGGTAGAGATCCGGTTGCGTCGGCGTCGGCGACAGCTGCGACGTCTCCACCGTGATCTCGTGCTCGCCGTAGCGCTCGACGAAGAAATCCGGCGTCCAGCGCGTGCGCGCGGGCCATGCTTCGATGAATCCTTCCAGCACGGCCGGATGCTTCAGTCCGGCCAGAACGTCGCGCATGCTCCGGCTGCCGTCGTAGCGAATTCGCGGCATCGGCACAATCTTGCTGCCAGTCATCGTGGGGCTCCTGTCGACAGGAAGAAAATCAGGACACCTGCCAATCGCCGTTGTGGCGCAGCACGTCGCCGGGCAGCCAGCGAATCACGCGGGTGTCGCCGCCGAGCGCGCCGATGCGCGCGTCGATCTGGTCGAGCGTGTCGGCTTCCGCGGGCTCGCCGTTGATCCAGCCGATGTCGCCGATCTCGGTGGCGATGCCGCAGAACCCGTTCGCATACGGCGCGAACGCGCGGGCGCCGGCGCGCGCGCAGAGCTCGCCGATACCGGACGGGCCGAGCGTGATGGACGGGCCGTCGCCCGCTTCCGCGATGCGCGGCAGGCGTTGCAGTTCGGTCATCGGCAGCACCATCCAGAACGTGAACAGGCCCTGCCAGAACGGCGCCTTGCGCAGCTCGCGGCAGCAGCTCAGGACCAGGTCGGGCCGGCCGCGCCGGGCGACGGACCGGTCGATCACGTCCATCACCGAGCCCTTCGCGTCCTCGCCGCTGTCGACGAGCAGGATCACCGAGAACTGCGGCGTCGTGACCCGGTAGCAATTGCCCCAGTTGCGCACGTCGTGCGGCGGCACGGCCGCGCCGATGGTCGGCTGCTCGCCGTAGAACGGCAGGATGTCGATCTCGATGTCGCCGATCCGCACCGTCTCGCCCCAGCCGGGCGCGAGCACCGTCTGCCCGACGTCGCGCAGCGACTGCTGCATGTCGTCCTGCGCCAGCAGCGATGCGACCGGGATGTGCGGCACGATGACCGGCACCGACCCGTCGCCGCCGTGCCGCAGGATCGTCGGGACGTGCCAGTGGTCGAGATGCCCGTGCGTGACGAGCATGCCGTCGATCCGCTGACCCAGGTTGGACGGCGCGCGATCGAGATCGGGCAGGCCGACGTTGCCGCCGATCGCGAGGCTGATCGGGTCGGTCAACAGGCGGGTGGTTTCGGAGGCGATCAGCAGCGACGCGTGTTCGAGCCGCTGGATGCCCGGGCCGTCGAACGCCGGCCACGCCAGCGCCGCGTCGCCCGAGGGCCGTTCGCAGCCGAGCAGGCGGGGATCCGCGTACAGCTCGGACAGCGGCTGCCAGTGGTTGCGCTGCAGCGCGTCGCGCAGCGCGTTCGCGAGCTGCGGCACGTCGCCGGCGGCGGTGTCGAGCACGATCGGCTCGCCGTGCTGCGGCGCGAGCGCGAGCGTCCAGCGGTCGCGGCGCTGATGCAGATCGTAGAGCAGCGCACGGCTCGCGATGCAGCCGCCGGCCGCCACCGAATCCGGATCGAACAGCTCCTCCAGGAACGGATAGCGCGCAATCGCGTCGCGCAACAATGCGGCGCAGGCGGCCGGCTCGAATTTCGCTTCCATGAATTGCTGCATGAGTGCGTCCTGCCGCTCGATCAGCAGGCCCAGGTCATGCGCGCGCGAAGCCAGAATGCCTGTATTGAGGAAGACCCCCAGGCGATCATCGACAAACATGGTGTGTTTTACCCTCGGATTCTCTCGGCGAAACGCAGCATGCTCCCGCGCGCCCCGTCACCGGGCCGCGAGATGCCGCATCGTTCCTTTATCTTTTTGTGCGTCTTGCGTGGCGCGACGCGTCGACAATCAGGCCGACAGCGCGACCCGGACGCTCAATGGCCGCATGTCGGTCCAGTTGGCGTTGATCCATTCGAGACAGGTGTCCCGCGTTCCCGACGGGCCCGCCGCCCGCCAGCCTTCCGGCACATGCTTGTCGTCAGGCCAGATCGCGTATTGCTCCTCGTGATTGACGACCACCTTGAAAACGGCGTCGTTTTTCGGCATTTCGGCTTCCATGTCTCTCTCGTTTCAATAATCGATCAAGCGTGTCACACGCATAACATGATTCGATATTTCTATAAAAACAGCACGCCCGACCAAGCCGGACAACGATGCAAGCACTTTGAAATCGAAGCGAGCAGACTTTACCATAACCCATCTAAAAACAATTACATTTCTATTGCATAAAAACTGAATAAATCATAATCGGGGATCACCAATAATCACTTCCATTGTTTCATAAATATGTGAACAGATAGAAAGCGACGTGCCTTTTCGATTAAATCGATAATCGGCAGAATTGTTTGAAAAGTTTGTATGGTTCGTTTTTTAAAGCGGAGTCTCGAAGCATGGCCTTGCTACCCAGTACCCTCACCATTCCGCGCGAGCGCCCGACGGCTCGGCACCGGCTGCTGGTGTTCCATCACGCGTGCGGCGCGGCGGCCAATTACTACCGGTGGGGGGCGTCCTTCCCGGACGATATCGAGGTATGGCTGATCGAACTGCCCGGTCGCGGCAAGAGCCTGGGCACGCGCGCGATCGATACGTTATCCGAACTGATCGACTTCCTGCGGGCCCTCCGGCCGCTGCTGCCACGCGACTACTCGGTGTTCGGCCACAGCATGGGGGCGCTGATCGCGTATTGTTTCGCGCGCGACATGGCGCAACTGGGGCATCCACCCGTCTGGCTCGGCGCGTCCGGCACGGATGCGCCGTTCTACCCGCATCGCCACGTGCCGCTCGATGGCGCGCCGGTTCACCGGCGCAATGACGCGGAAATCGTCGACTATGTCGTGTCGCTCGGCGGCACGCCGCGCGAAGTGGTCGAACACGACGCGCTCCGGGCGATGCTGCTGAAGCTGGCCAAGGCGGATTTCCGCGTGGTCGAGGCGTGCTTCCCGCTGCCGTCCGCGACGGCGCTACCCTGCCCCGTTACGGTCTTCTCGGGCCGCGACGACACGTTGCTGAGCCCCGCCGGGCAACGCGACTGGTTGCGCGCGTCGCGGCACACGGTCAGCTTCCGCGAGTTCGACGGCGGGCACTTCTATCTATTGGAAAACCCGGCCGTCGTTCAGCACGCGATCGGCGAGGCGTTGGCCGATGCGGTGCGGTGCGACACCGCTGAGGCTTCGGCCAGCCAGTGCCGCTGAGCGGCGCGCGCCGTGATGCCGGCAGTCGCGCAGTCGCCAGGGCGGCCGGGCGCCACCGCGCATGCATCACGCGGCGCCGTCGCGCCCCTTCGGAAACACGCCGTGGCTCATCGCGTCGAGCTGCCGGACGATCTCCGTGCGCAACTCGGCCGATACCTCGACGCTGTCGAGCAGTTTCGAGATCCACAGCCCGTCGGCGGCGAGCCGGCAGATCATCAAGGTCGCGGCCTGCTCGAGCGGCACCGGGTCGGGCCGCGTCCATTCGCGCATCGGCACCGACCATCGCTCGCGCGTGTCCTGGTCGGTAATCATCGACGCAACCAGCACGCGCAGCACATCGGTGCTCGCGGCCGGATGCGACTCGTCCAGCACCGCATGCACGTACGCCCGTGCCGCCGCACCGGCGCCGTCGGCATCCGCCGCCACCCGCGCGACCATCTGCGCGGCGAACCGCTCGGTCGCCTGACCGAACAGCGCATCCAGCAACCCCTGCTTGTTCGCGAAGTGATACTGCAGCGCGCCCTTCGTCACGCCGGCGCGCTCGGCCACCGCATCGAGCGTCAACGCGGCCACGCCGTGATGTGTCGCGATTTCCGATGCGGCTGCCAGCAACTGCGCGCGCACCTGATCAGGCGCTTTTTTTCGACGCACGCCGGCGGTGGCGACGGCCGGCGCCGAGGATGCCTCAGGCGCCCGCGCACCGGCCGTTCCAGCCGGTTCGACGGGCGCGGACGCATCGTGCGGCGCGGGTTCGAGGTGTGTTTTCATGGTGCGGATGGTAGCACCCGGGCGTCTCGATATAAACATTCCGGCCGGATGGTATGATCCGCCGCATGACTACACCCACCCCTTCCCCCTGGTCCGCGCTCGACACCGCCATCGCCCGTGGACGCGACGCCCTCATGCGTCTCCAGCAGCCCGACGGCAGCTGGTGTTTCGAACTCGAATCCGACGCGACGATCACCGCGGAATACATCCTGATGATGCATTTCATGGACAAGATCGACGACATCCGCCAGGAGAAGATGGCGCGCTACCTGCGCGCGACCCAGCGGCTCGACACGCACGGCGGCTGGGCGCTGTACGTCGACGGCGATCCGGACGTGTCGTGCAGCGTAAAGGCGTACTTCGCGTTGAAGGCGGCCGGCGACAGCGAACACGCGCCGCACATGATCCGCGCGCGCGACGCGATCCTGAAGCTCGGCGGCGCGGCACGCTCGAACGTGTTCACGCGCATCCTGCTCGCGACGTTCGGCCAGGTGCCGTGGCGCGCCGCGCCGTTCATGCCGATCGAATTCGTGCTGTTCCCGAAGTGGGTGCCGATCTCGATGTACAAGGTCGCGTACTGGGCGCGCACGACGATGGTGCCGCTGCTCGTGCTGTGTTCGCTGAAGGCGCGCGCCCGCAATCCGCGCAACATCTCGATCCACGAGCTGTTCGTCACGCCGCCGGACGAGGAGCGTCAATACTTCCCGCCCGCGCGCGGCATGCGCAGGCTGTTCCTCGCGCTCGACCGCACGGTGCGTCATGTCGAGCCGCTGATGCCGAAGGGCCTGCGGCAGCGCGCGATCCGCCATGCCGAGGCGTGGTGCGCGGAGCGCATGAACGGCGAGGACGGGCTCGGCGGCATCTTCCCGCCGATCGTGTATGCCAATCAGATGATGCAGGTGCTCGGCTACCCGGACGATCACCCGCTGCGTCGCGACTGCGACGCTGCGCTGGACAAGCTGCTGGTCACGCGGCCCGACGGCAGCATGTATTGCCAGCCGTGCCTGTCGCCGGTGTGGGATACCGCATGGAGCACGATGGCGCTCGAGCAGGCGCGCGGCGTGGCGGTGCCGGAAGACGGCGAGCCGGACGACGCACGGCGCGCACTCGACGCACGCATCACGCGCGCATACGACTGGCTGGCCGAACGACAGGTGAACGACCTGCGCGGCGACTGGATCGAGAACGCGCCGGCCGACGTTCAACCGGGCGGATGGGCATTCCAGTACGCGAACCCGTATTACCCCGACATCGACGACACGGCAGTCGTCACAGCGATGCTCGATCGCCGCGGCCGCACGCATCGCAACGCGGACGGCACGAACCCGTATGCGCCGCGTGTCGCGCGCGCGCTCGACTGGATGCGCGGGCTGCAATCGCGCAACGGCGGCTTCGCGGCGTTCGATGCCGACTGCGACCGCCTGTACCTGAACGCGATCCCGTTCGCCGATCACGGCGCACTGCTCGATCCGCCGACCGAGGACGTGTCGGGCCGCGTGCTGCTGTGCTTCGGCGTGACCAAACGTGCGGACGAACGCGCGTCGGTCGCGCGCTGCATCGACTACGTGAAGCGCACGCAGCAGCCCGACGGCAGCTGGTGGGGCCGCTGGGGCACGAACTACATCTACGGTACGTGGAGCGTGCTGGCCGGCCTCGCGCTTGCCGGCGAGGACAAGTCGCAGCCGTATATCGCCCGCGCGATCGAATGGCTGCGCTCGCGACAGCATGCGGACGGCGGCTGGGGCGAGACGAACGACAGCTATATCGACCCGAAGCTGAGCGGCACCAATGGCGGCGAGAGCACGTCGAACTTCACCGCGTGGGCGCTGCTCGCGCAGATGGCGTTCGGCGACTGCGAATCCGATTCGGTGAAGCGCGGCATCGCGTATCTGCAGTCGGTCCAGCAGGAAGACGGCTTCTGGTGGCACCGCTCGCACAATGCGCCGGGCTTTCCGCGCATCTTCTACCTGAAGTATCACGGCTATACCGCGTACTTCCCGCTGTGGGCGCTCGCGCGCTATCGGCGGCTTGCGGGTGCGGCGGCAGCACGGGCTTCGGCCCCGCGCGGTGCTGCGGCAGTCGCCGCAACGGACACGGCCGTCGCCTGAGCGGTAACGTGACGGCGCAACGCCGTCACACGAAGCCTTCATCGACCAGCGTGCTGCCGTGCGCCGTGATCTCGTGCCGCTGGCCCGAGCCGCCGACCACGCGGCTCCAGCTTGCGGATACGAGCACGGCTGCGGCGCCGTCGGTGCGCAGCGCATAGTCGAACCCGCCGTACATGCCCGGCACCGCGAACCATACGCGTTCGGCCTGCGCGCCGAGTTCAAGCAGCGGTTCGAGTTCGGGCAGGCGCAGCGCGTCGACGCGCAGGTGGGCGATGCGGCCGCGAATCATGTCGTGGAAGTGGCGCTGGATGTCACGCAGCGTTTCGTCGGGCACGAAGCGTCGCGGCTGCGGCGTCAGCAGATCGACGAGATGTCGATGCCCGCGCTGCTCGGCAATATCGACCGGGCGTGCACCACGTGCATCGCGCAGCATGCGCCATGCGCCGAGCTGCAACAGCTCGACGACAACCTCTTTCGGCGCGCCGCTGTAAGCCGCCTGATGCAGCAGTGTATAGAGCGACGAGCCGCCCAGCCGTGTCGTGTTGACGAGCCTGGACTGTTTCGCAACGAGATCCAGCATCGTCGCCCAGTCGCCGTTGCGTGCAGCATCGGCCAACGCGTGCCGGCGCGCGACCTCCGCTTCGTCAAGTACGTCGGCGCGCGTGATTCCATCCCATGTGAGGCTCAACCGTCTCTCCTTTCGTCTCTCGCGCATGCAGCTGCCGCGTCGTCCGCTGATCATAAGCGTTCGTCAAGGCCGTGCGATCGCGCATCGCCACGCCGGGCCGTGATCCCGCGACGCCGGCAACCGCCAATCCCTCGCGCAAATATGGAATCATGCGAACGCGCCATCGGCGCGTTCATTTCACTTCGACGAAGGATGCCAGCCGTGCTCGACATTTCCGCCATCACCGATGCCCTCACCCCGAACGGCGAACCGGTGCAATACCGCGTGCCGCCCGAGAAGCTGATTGCCGGCGACCCGCTGCAGACGCTCACCCCCGGCTTCGCGAGCCCGTGCGGCCGCTTCTCGACCGGCATCTGGGAAAGCACGCCCGGCTGCTGGCACGTCGCGTACACCGAAGCCGAATACTGCGAGATCCTGGAAGGCACGTCGGTGATCACCGACGAGGAAGGCAACGCGAAAACCCTTCGCGCCGGCCATCGCTTCGTGATTCCGCCGGGCTTTCGCGGCACGTGGGAAGTCGTCGAACGCACACGGAAAATCTTCGTCGCCTACGACGAGCAGCCGCCCGAATAAGCGGTGACCGCGGCGCGGTGCACGCCACATCGCGCCCCAATTTGCCACGCACATCCACGCCGATGACATGGAATTGACACACGCGGCCGGTAATTTCCGCTCGTCTCGTCCAGTGTGTCGCCATGCTTGCCCTGCTTCTCGCCGCCTTCTACGAAACCGCCCGCCAGGGAAGCGTGACCGCGGCCGCGAAGCGCCTCGACGTGAGCCAGCCGACGATCACGTCGCGCATCCAGCAGCTCGAGCGCCATTACGGCGTCGAGCTGTTCCATCGCCGCGGCAACCGTCTCGATCTCAGCGACGCAGGCGCGTCGCTGATGCCGATGATCGGCCAGATGCTGCAGATGGAGAACGATATCGATTTCGCGCTGCGCAACGAGCGCGAACTGCATACCGGCAACCTGCGCGTCGGCACCACCGGCCCGTTCTACATCCTGCCCGCGATCGCCGCGTTCCGGCGCCAGTATCCGGCCGTGAAGATCAGTATCGAGATCGGCAACTCGCAGCAGGTGCTCGACGCGCTCGTCGATTTTCGCTGCGATGTTGCCGTGTCGTCGCAGCGCGACGACGATCCGCGTTTCGTGCGGCATACGATCGCGAACGATCCGCTCGTGCTGGTCGTGCACCGTTCGCATCGGCTCGCCGCGCGCGAGTCGGTCGCGCTCGCCACACTGGCCGGCGAGACGCTGCTGCTGCGCGAAGCCGGCTCGCGCACGCGCGCGCTGATGGAGCACGTGCTGAAGCACGCGGGCATCGGGCTGCCCGCGAACGCGATCGAGCTCGGCAGCCGCGAAGCGATCCGCGAAGCCGTGCGGCACGACATGGGCTGCACGCTGATGCCGCGCGGCGAGGTCGGCGCGCATCCGGAACTGCGCGCGGTCGCGTTCGTCGACGATCTGCCGCCGATGCACGAATACCTGTACTACCTCGACGCGCGCGCCGGCACGCGGCTGATTACCGCGTTCATGGCCAACGTCGAACGCCACGACGAAAGCACGCGGGCCCGCGCGTGACAACGCGTGTGCTCACACCGTTTCGAACAGCTCCACGATCTGCCAGTCACGTGCCGTCGCCAGCACACGCAGCCGCTCGTCCGGATTGGTTGCGACCGCATCGGTGACGCGCTCGAGCAGCGGGATGTCGTTGTGCGAATCGCTGTAGAACCAGCTGCGCTCGAAGTCGGACCACGCGAGCCCGAGTGACGCGAGCCACGCGTCGGTACGCACGATCTTCCCTTCCCGATAGCTCGGCACGCCGGCCGCCCCGTATAGCGCGAATCGGGGCGCCCGTCGACGGTTTCGAGCTCGCACGCGATCAGCGCATCGATGCCGAACGCGCGCGCGATCGGCCGCGTGATGAACGCATTCGTCGCGGTGACGACGCAGCACAGGTCACCGCGCGCGCGATGATGACGCACGAGCTCGAGCGCGGCGGGCGAGATCGCGGGCCGCACGACGTCGGCCATGAAGCACGCGTGCCAGTGCGCGAGACGTTCCCGCGAATAGCGGGCGAGCGGCGCGAGCATGTTGCACAGGTGCGCATGGATGTCGAGCGTGCCGGCCGCGTAACCGGCCGAGAACGCGGCGTCGATGCGGGCGAATTCGGCCGCGTCGATAAGGCCATGCTCGACCATGAAATGGCCCCAGGCCTGGTCGCTGTCGAACGGAATGAGGGTGAAGTCGAGATCGAAAAGCGCGAGTTGCGTCATCGAATGAAGCGTCGTGTGAACGGGAATGAATGAAAAACGCGCGGCCCCGTCGAATCGAGGCCGCGCACAAAAAGCCGCCGGCGCGGGTCGGCGCGCCGGCGGCAACCGGTGATGCGACGCCGGCCGTGCGGCCGGCGCCCGTCAGCTGGACACGCCCATCGCCGGATCGCTGATGCTGTCCTTGCCGGTCTCGACGCGGCCCGCGAAGCGGCGCACAAGGCCGTTCTCGGCCGTCAGCGTGAAGTCGTACCAGCCGCTCGACGCGGCAAGCGTCCAGTACGGCTCGACCTGCATCCCGGCCGGTACCGCGTAACTCCACGGGCCGTCGGTGCGATACGCGTTCGACGTGACCGTGACCTGGCTCGCCGCGTTGCCGACGTTCATGATCGTCAGGTACACGGCGTCGTTCGCCGGGTCGTAGCACACGCGGATCTCCGGCACGGGCCCGCTCGCCGCCTTCGCGACGTTGCCCTGGAATTCGCGCAGGAAGCCGTTCGGCCCGAGTACCCACAGATCGTAGTTGCCCGCATCGTCGGCCACCGCGCGCCACGAATCCGACAACTGCTTGCCCGCCTCGACCGTATAGCGGCGCGGCGCGCGATCGAGATGCAGCTTGTCGTACACGTGGAACACCGCACCGGCCGTGCCGGTATTGCTGAACGTGAGCCACACCAGCCCGCCCGATACATCGGCGCTCGCGCTCGTGTGCAGCTCGTACGGCAGCGCGCGCGACGGACGCGTGCCGGCCGGCTGCGTCGGCATCTGCTGCGAACCGACCGACGGCACCGGCACCGCGCCCTGCAGGCTTTGCTGCACGTGCTGCGCATCGGCCGCGGCCTTGGTCGGCGCCGGGAACGACGTCGTCGGGTTGCCGTTCGGGTTCTTGAAGTTGAAGGCCGACGTCAGGTCGCCGCACACCGCGCGACGCCACGGGCTGATGTTCGGCTCCTGCACGCCGAAGCGCTGCTCGATGAAGCGCAGCACCGACGTATGGTCGAACACCTCGGAGTTGACCCAGCCGCCCGTGCTCCACGGCGACACGACGAACATCGGCACGCGCGGTCCCGGCCCGTACGGGCGTCCGTCCGGCGCGAGCGGCGACGAATCGCCGGGCGGATTCGGCACGGTGAAGTACTCGTACTGCGTGGTCACGGTCGACTTGCCCGCGTACGTGCCGTCCGCGTTGCGCGACGGCGCGTTCGGCGGCGGCATGTGATCGAAGAAACCGTCGTTCTCGTCGTAGTTCACGATGAGCACGGTCTTGCTCCACACGTCCGGGTTCGCGGTCAGCGTGTCGAGCAGGCGCTGCAGGTAGTACGCGCCCTGCCCCGGCGTCGACGCGCCCGGGTGCTCGCAGTACGCGGTGGGCGACACGATCCAGCTCACCTGCGGCATCCGGTTCGCCGCGATGTCGTCGGCGAGCGACTGCAGGAAGCCGCCGTCGGGCATCGTGTTGCCGATCCCCTTGTACAGCGGCGACAGCGCTTCCATCGCGGGCGTATAGGGCGCGTTCGGCGAGCCCGGCACCGTCTCGTTGACCTTGCGGAACGTCGCGAAGCCCGCGAGCGGGTTGTCGGTGTAGTTGTCCGGCATGTTCTGGTAGACCTTCCAGCTCACGGCGGCCGCCTGCAGGCGCTCCGGGTAGGTCGTCCACGTCAGGCCCGTCTTCGACGAACCGAGGCCGTCCCAGCCGTCGTTGTTCACGACGGCCACGTTCGACGATGCCGTCGGGCCGTTGGTGCCGGTCCACAGGAAGATCCGGTTCGAGTTGGTGCCGCCGTGCAGCGAGCAGTGATACGCGTCGCACAGCGTGAACGCGTTCGCCAGCGCGAAGTGGAACGGCAGGTCGGACTGGCGCAGATAGCCCATCGACGCGTCGCCCTTCGACGCGGGCCACGCGGTCATCCGGCCGTTGTCCCACGCCGAGTGCGAATCGGTCCACGAGTGCGCGCCGCCGACGAGCAGCGCGTTGCCCTTCGTGCTGTCGAGGTAGAACGGCAGCACCGGGCGCTTGCCGTCGTTCTGCTGCCACACGGGCGTGCCGCCCGGCTGCGGGATCGTCAGGCGGTCGCCGAAGCCGCGCACGCCGGGCATCGTGCCGAAGTAATGGTCGAACGAGCGGTTTTCCTGCATGAAGATCACGACGTGCTGCACGTCGTTGATCGTGCCGGTCTGGTTGTTGGCCGGAATCGCGAGCGCGCGCCGGATGGCCGGCGGGAACATCGAGAAGGCCGTGCCGGCGGCGGCGGCACGGAGAAACGAACGGCGGTCGATGGAAGTCATGGTCGAGAAGGAAGGTCGTCCCGGAAAGGCGCGCGCGTCACGGCGCGCAGCGCAGCTGCGAGTTCAGCAACGGCGACGGCAGCGCCGCCGTGCCCGACGCGGGGCACGGGCCGGCGCCCGGCGCCACGACGATCGGCACGGGCGCGCTCGCGCCGCCCGCGCCTGCCGGCGCGGCGTTCGCCTTCGCGGCGCTCGCGGCCGTGCCGCCCGAATCGTCGCCGCCGCAACCGGCGACCAGCGCGCTCAGCACGCAGGCGGCGAGCGCGACGCGCACGCGGCGCAGGTTCGTCATGTTCATGTCGGCACTCCGTCAGTGAAGGATCGTCGACAGCGGCTTGCCCGAGCCCGCGACCGACTGCAGTTCGGTTTCGGTCACGACGCGGTTCCACATCGCGACGTCGGAGAAGCTCTCCACGTTCGGCTTGACCGTCGTGCACGCGTTGACCGTGTAGCCGCCGCTGTAGTGGCTCGCCGGGTAACCGCACGCGAGCATGTGGTACTGGCCCGTGCCGTCCTCGTTCACGCCGAAGGTCTTCGTGCCGAGGCCCGGCAGCGCGGCCGCCGATACCGTGAGCGGCGTGCTCTGCTTCTGTTCGCCGAGCACCGGGTCGAACGTGTAGGCCGTCATCGTCTTGCCGACCGTGTCGATCACGAATGCCGCATACACCCACTGGTTCGCGCTCACGCTCATCGTCTTCAGGTCGTTGCGGGTCGTGCCGTCGCCCGCGTTGTACTGGATGTTGCAGGTGCCCGACGGCGCGCCCGATGCCTGCGGGAACAGCCCGATCGCGAGGCCCGCGTTCTTGCCGCTCTGCCAGTTCTTGTTCGCGAACACCGGCGTGCCGAAGCCGACCACGTCGGTACACGGCGTCTTCAGCCACATGCCGATCGTGAACTGCGCCTGTGTCGCGATATCGGCGTTCTGCACGAGCTTGTAGCCGTCGTAGCCGTTCGTGTCGACGGTCTGCGTCGTCACCTGCAGCGCCTGCCCGCCGAACGGATCAGTGGTCAGCGAACCGCCGTTCGCCGCGGCCGAGAACGGGCCCATCGTGCTCGCGTTCAGCGCATCGACGGCCGGCAGCGCACCGAACGGATAGTACGACGCAAGACCGTTCTTCAGCGTCGTCGCGAGCGGCGGCGGCGGGGGCGGCGGCGGCACGTACGCGATCCGCGCGATGTTGCCGAGCGGCGCACCGCCCGCCGTCACCACGTAGTCGAAGCTGTAGGTGCCGGCCGCGGTCAGGCCGAGATTGCTGTCGGTATAGCTCGTCGTGCCGGCCGGCAGCGTCGCGATCTGCCGGCCCGCGCGGTACACCGCGATCGCGCCGCTCGCGGGCGCCGCCCACGTCAGCACGACGCTGTGCCCGTCGGCACTCGCCGCGCCGGCGAGCTGCGACACCGGTTGCGTGCCGATCAGTTCGCCGCCGTCCATTTCATACGCGGACGGCGCGGGCAACGCGCCGAGCTGTGCAAGCACGGTCGGCGCGATATCGGCGATGCTGGCGCGCGTGTGCAGGTCGGCCAGCGACGCCGGCTGCGCGGCGCTGCCCAGCCGCCCGTTGTCAGCCTGGTTCATCGCGATGAAGGTCGTCGATTCGGACAGCAGCGGCAGGCCGTCGCTGCCGCCCGCCGCGTTCAGGCCATGGCCGCCGGTGACGACGACCAGCCAGTTCTCCTTGTTGCGCTTCGCGGTTTCGGCCACGAGCGCACCGACGGCCGCGTCGAGCTGCTGCAGCGTGTTCGCGTACGCCGACGCGCCGAGGCCGTAGTTCAGCGCCGCATCCTGCGCCGAGTGGTACTGCGCGACGACGAGCGAGTAGCCCTGCTGGATCATCGTGGCGCCTTGCTGCGTGACGCAGCTGTCGACCGCCGCGCAGTTCGCGAGCGTATCGAGACTGCCCGCGTTGCGCCCGGCGGTCAGCAGCGACGCGAGCGCCGGCGACCCGACGGCCGCGCCGAGCAGGCCCGCGCTCGCGGTCTTCAGCGTGTCGAAGGTGGTGGGCGCCTGCAGCGCCTGGTTCGGTGCATCGGACAGCACCTGGTGACGGTTGCCCCACGCGCCGGTGAGCAGCGTGGCCCAGCTCGGCGTGTCGAGGTTCGGCTGCTGCGACAGCAGGCCGTTGACGCCGCCGCTGTAGGCGGGCGCGACGTGCAGCTTCGCGAGGTTCGGCAGCGTGCCGGCCGCGATACCGGCCGTCAGCGCCGCATAGGTGACGCCGTCGAGCTCGATCACGAGCGCGCGGTTCGTGACTTGCTGGCCCGGCGGGTTGCCGCCGTTGCCCTTGCCGTTATCGGTGCCGCCGGACCCGCCGGCCGCGTTCGTCGACGCGCCTGCCGCGCCGCCCGAGCCATCCATGTTGCCGCCGCACGCGCCGAGCGCGCCGACCAAGGTCAGCCCGCACAGCAGCCGCGCGAGAGTGGTCTTCCTCATGTTTCCCCCTGACTGGACTATCCGGACACGCCCGGAGATCTGCCCGGATTCTGCTCAGGGGATGCGATGCACGTATTTCGTTTTGCAGAAGCGTGCCGATACAGGTATCAGGTTTTTTGGGGAGGGCCGGCCAGGTGGCACGACTGGCCCTCCCGTGGAAACGTTACCGTCGGCCGTCGAGCGCTCCGAGGATTCCGTACGCGGCCTTCACGCGGTCCTCGTTCGGATAGCTGCGGTTCGCGAGCATCACGATCGCGATCCGCTTCGACGGGACGAACGCGACATAGGTACTGAAGCCGTTGGTCGAGCCCGTCTTGTTGATCCACGTATCCGCGCTCGGCGCGAGCGGCGGCTTGATCGCGGCGGCCGGTAACCCGTCGCGCAGCATCTTCATCGAGTTGCCTTCGAGCAGCGTCGGCAGCGCGACCGGATACGGATACTGTTCCCAGATCAGGTCCTGCGTCAGCGGCCCCGAGCGGAAATAGCCGGTGTGCGTGCGTTCGAGCGCGCGCTGCAGGCGCGGCGCGGTTTCGATCAGCCCCATGTTCGCCTGCACGAAGCGCAGCAGGTCAGCCGCCGTGGTCCGCACGCCGTAGGCCGGCTGCCACAGCATGCCGCCCGTCATCCGCATCGGCTTGCCGTCCTGCGTATAGCCCTGTGCGTAGTCGGCCTTGCGTGCTTCCGGCACGTTGATGTACGTGTGCGTCATGCCGAGCGCGGGAAAGAGCCGCTGCTCCATCAGCGCCGAGAAATCCTTGTGCATCGCCTTCGCGGTGAGCCAGCCGAGCATGCCGACCGACACGTTCGAATACGTGCGGTACGTACCCGGCGCATGCGCGGGCCGCCACGCGTCGAGATAGCGGATCAGGCCCGCGTCGTCGCGGATGCTGTCCGGCACCTGCACCGGCATGCCGCCGGACGTGTGCGTGCCGAGATCGCGCAGCGTCACGACGCCGAACGGCTTGCCCTGCAGCGCGGGCAGGTACTTGCCCACCGGGTCGGCCAGCGACAGTTCGCCGCCCTCCTGCGCGTCGGCCGCGAGTGTCGCGGTCAGCGTCTTGCTGACGGAGCCGATTTCGAACAGCGTGTCGCCGGTGACGGGCTTGCCGGTTTGCGTCGACATCACGCCGTAGTCGAACACGTAGGGCTTGCCGTCGGCGACGATGCCGATCGCCATCCCGGGAATCGCGTACTGCTTCATCAGCGGCGCGATGTGACGGGTCACGGTGTCGTGAAGGTCGTCCTGCGTGGCGGCGGCCGCACGGCCGGCCGTGGCGGTGGCGCACGCGGCGACGAACAGGGTCGCGGCGAAGCGTGTCGCGTTGAATCGCATGGTTGCGGTTCCTTTTATTTCTGATGGTTGCGTGGACAACGGATCCGGCCGCGCCATGCGTAAATCGCGGCGGCCGGTCTGCCGAAGCAGGACTATCTCCTGTCAGCCGGCCGCCAACAATCGACGATATGTTGCGCGAGCCGAAAGAAAAACTTATGGGATACGCGAAGCCTCGACTCAACCGGACGTTATTCCAGGAACGCTCGCCGGTTTGCCGGAAAAAATCGTCGGTTTTAACGGCATTCAATCCGGCGACCGAATCGCACCGCACCGAAAATCGCTGAAAAAGAGATAAGTCTTGTCAGATCCGCATACGCGGGCACGCAGCATGATTGATTCACCCGCGCGGATCGCAGTAGACTCGCGGAAGCAAAAAATAAGATCCATCCTGAGAGAAACAATGAATCGCCATTCGCTGATCGCCCGCTCCCGCGTCATTGGCTGCCGCCCGGTCGCGTGATTTTCACGCATCGACCGCCCCGCAGCGAAACCACGCAACGCCGCCGCGCCCCGCTCGCGCGCCCGTTCGCCGCTTCGCCCGCCAGCCGAAAGAACCGCCAGGGTCCCGCGCGTACCGTCCGCGCACGCCCTGCCTGACCGGAGAGGGACCCCGTGACCGAAACCGTGGCCGCGCCCGCCTATCGGCCGCGCGATGTCGTCAATGCGCCCGACATCAAGGCAGCCATCGCACGCCGCAGCACCGAGCGCGGCGATCCGGCCGAGATCCGCGCGTGGCTCGGCAACCATTTCTTCCGCTGGGTCGTCGGCGCGTTCGAACAGGCGCGGCCGCTCGATTCGCTGGCCGACTACCGCGCACTCGCCGGTGCCGACCGGCCCGCGCCCGACTGGCTCGTGCGCCGGTTCCGCCCGCAACCGGCATCCGGCGCAGCGGCCGATCCGGTACCGCTGCCGGCCGTCGAGCCGAAGCCGCTCTACTTCATCGATCCCGACCACATGCTGCTGACCGACCGAGAGCGCGTGCTGGTCGAATTCCTGCGCTCGCGCGCCGGCACGCGGCTCGCGCAGAAGCTGCAGCGCATCACGTGCGCGATGGCGCTCGACATGTGGGAGCGCGAGCACCAGCGGATGCAGGCGCGCCGCGACAAGGGCTGGGTGCCGAGCAGCGGCCTCGCGCTGCGCGAGGTGCTGCGCACGCCGAACGGGGTCGTGTTCGAATTCGCGGGCGATCACGCGGCGCTGCGCGAGGAACTCGCCTACGAGTCGTACTACATGCAGCATTGCCTCGGCCAGTTCGCCGATCGCCGCCGGCTGCGCGGCGGCTACGGCGAACAGTATGCGCAAGCCGCGCAGGAAGGACGACTGCGCCTGTTCACGCTGCGCGGCGCGGGCAACCAGCCGCACGTGACGATCAGCCTGCAGGTGACCGGTAACGGCCTGCGCATCGACCAGATCAAGGGCAAGCAGAACCGCCATCCGGTGCGCCGCTACGCCGACGACGTCCGCCAGTTCCTGCGTGCGCTCGGGCCGCGCGGCGAACGCCATCCCGATTGCGAAGGCATGGGGCTCGTGTTCGAGCCGGAGACGACCGGCGCGGCCGTCGGCGCATGGACGTTCGTCACCGACGTGCGCTCGCCCGACCATCTGCTGAGCGTGATGAGCGAGAACTTCCACCTGATCGAACATTTCCCGCAACCGCCCGCCGTGCTGCAATGGCTGCTGCTGCGCAACGCGCCCTATGCGCTCGGCCAGCTCAGGCAGATCGACCCGGCCGTCGCGGCGGCCGCGCGGCATGCGTTGCCGGCCGATGCGTTGCCGGCCGATGCGCTGCCGGCCGCGCGCGACCCGGACGCGCCGCCGGCTGATACGACAGCCTTTGCGATCGAAGGCATCCCGATCGATCCCGCGCTGTGCGCGGCGCTGGTGTTTCCCGCGACGGCGGACGGGAGCGCGTCATGCTGAAACTGCTGATCGGCACGGCCGCACTATGGCTCGTGTGGTACGTGTGGCGTTCATTCCGTGTCGCCGCGCGGATGGTGCGCGAAGTCGACGCCGACCAGGCCGCAGGCGCCGACACCGCGGTGCCGGTCCGGCAGACCGCAGCGGTCTCGCACGCGCGCACGCGCGCCGACCAGGCGCCGCCGAACCGCCGCCGCTGGTCGCTCGCACTTGCCGACATCCTGCTGATCCGCAACGGGCTGCGCTGCGATTGCGACGACCTCGTGTACGCGCTGCCCGACGCGCAGCGCGACAAGCTCGCCGCCCAGTTGCGGCGCGAACTCGACTTGCCGGCCGACCTGCCCGAGTGGCAGATCGTGCAGCGCGTGCCGTCGATCCTCGCCAGCTGGATACGCGGCGTCGGCCGCTCGCACGAGGGCTTCTATGAGCAGCTCGCGGCTGAAGGCCGCGTGCGCGACGCGCTGGCGTTCGATTGCGCGCGCACCGCGCTCCTCGTGCGCTGCATCGCGCTGCTCGGCTGGGCGTCCGAACAGCACGCGTGGATCGTGCTGCTGCTCAATGCTCAGCGCGCGCAGGACAGCTTCGACAGCTGGGAAGACTTCGGGCTCGCGTATGCGCGCGCACGCCAGCACTGGCTGCGCGGCAGCGGCCAGGACGGCCCCGCGTCGTCGCGCGCCACGCAGGAGGTGCGCGAGCACCTGCGCAATCCGTCCGGAAACTGGCTTTCGCTGCCGTGGAAGCGCTACCGCATCTTCGATCCCCAACCCGTTTCGTCATGACCGCCGACACCGACATGTCCTCCGTTCCCGCCGACCTGATTCCGCCCGCGAAGTCCCGATGGTTCATCTGCGATGTCGACACGCTGCTGCGCGCGGGCGATTTTGCCGCGCTCGACACGCAGCTCGACGCCGCGCTCGCGGCCAGCTTCACCGACCGCACGGCCGAAGCGCTGTACGTCGACGCACTGCCGGCCGACGTGCAGCCGTGCATCGAAGCCGGCGCCGAAGGCCTCGCGCGCCTGCACGCATGGCAGGCCGCGAACCCGCGCTCCGCCCATGCGTGGCTGTGCGAAGCGCATTACTGGCATCACTGGGCCTACGAATATCGTGGCGGCGGCTGGGCCGAGACGGTGACCGAAGCCGGCTGGATCTGCGCGCATGCGTGCGCGACGCTGACGATCGTCGCCGCGCTGCGCGCACTGGTGCTCGCGCCGACGATGTGGAGCGCGCCGAAGGTGATCTTCACGAGCGTGTCGTCGTTCGGCGAGCCCGAGTGGCTCACGCAGTTCGTGCGCGAGCGCCGCTGGCCCGTCACCGAACTGCACCTGAATATCGGTGCCGAAGACGAAGCCACGCGCGCGGAACTGCAGCGCATGCTCGCGCCCTCCGGATTGAATCCCGACGTGCCGGTCGCCTGCCCGGCCGAATTTCCCGACGCGCTGCCCGGCCCCGTCCAGGGCAAGAAGCTGCGCAAGGAAAAGTGGTACTGGATGGAGGCAACGCTGCACATTCACCCGCACCAGTATTTCTCGATGCGCACCTTCATCTGGTACATGCAGCCGCGCTGGGGCGGCTCGCACGACCACGTCCGCGCGTTCGTCGCGTCCGACGCGTGCGCGCACCTCGACGCGGTCGAGAAGGACCGGCTGCTGCACGAGATCTGGCGCGACGACTACGCCGGCAATACGCTGGATTCGGATGACGACGACGACGATGCACGCCGCGCGATGGCCGCGACGCTCGCACGCGCGCAAGCCGCGTTGCATCCGTATCACCGCTGGGAAACGCTGCACTGGCTCGCGTACAGCCATTTCAAGCGCAACGAGTACGAACAGGCCTACGCGCGGCTTCAGGAAGCCGAACGCAACGAGCCGATCGACGACAACCGCGCAATGGCGATGGGTTTGCGGCTGATGCTCGGCCTTGATCCGCATGGCGACTGGCTGACCGGCGCGATCGAACGCGCATCGGACGCACGCGCCTGCACGTCGGCAATGATCCTGCGCGGCTATGCGCATCGCACCGGCACGTTCGGTTTCGCACAGGACGACGCGCGCGGCGATGCATGGCTGGAAGCCGCACGCCTGAACGAGCCCGGCTCGCTCGCATGGAACCAGCTCGCCACCGCGATGGAGTATGAAAACCGGCGCCCGGCCGATGCCATCGCAATCTGCCAGCTCGGCTACGAGGCGGGCGGCGATTCATGCGATTACCTGCTCGGCTGCTTCCACAGGGAAGGTATGCATGTCGAGGCCGACCCGTACCGCGCCGCCCACTACTTCCGCGAGTCGATGGAGGCCGGCGGCAACATGGCCGCGTATCGGCTGGGATACACGTACCACCACATCGGGCAGACCAGCACGGATCGGGCCGAACGCGCGCGCATGCAGGTCGAGGCCGTCGAGGCCGCGCGCAAGGCGCACCAGATGGGGCATACGGACGGTCTCGAGTGCATGCTGATGTTCATCGGCGACATCGAAGATCATGCGTCGCGCCATCGCTATGTCGACGAACTGCGCCAACATGCCGAAGCCGGCCATCCTGCCGCGATGGCCTCGTTGTCGTTCGTCCTGGCCGACATCAACGACAAGTCGCTTTACGACTATCGCGAAAGCGTGCGCTGGATCATGGGTGCGCAGGCCATCGCGCCGGACGACGACTACGTGCGCACCATCACGCGCGTCAGCCACGAGGACGGCATGCTCGGGAAGCTGCGCTACAAGCTGCAGCGCAAGCAGATCAAGGCGCACGAGATTCCCGGCGCCGACAACGCGATGGTGTGAGCAGGGCCGACGCACGTGCCCGCTCGCCGGCGGGCCGTGCGTGCATCACCCTGGAAGCCGGTCGAGGAACGCCAGCATCGCCGCATTGAACCGCGCGGGTCGCTGCAGCGGCGCGAAATGGCTCACGCCGGGCAAGGTCGTCAGCGTCGCGCCCGGAATGGTGCGCGCCAGGTACGCCGCATGCTCGGGCCGGATGAATTCGTCGTGCTCGCCGAGCACGATCGTGACCGGCACGGCGATCGCCGCGAGATCCCGCGCGCTGTAATCCGGTTGCGTGCGCATCATTTCGCTGACCGCCGCGACAAAGTCGTCGAACTGGTCCGGCGTCGCGGACAGCGCTGCGTAGTCCTTGCGATGCCGCGCGAAGCAGCGGTCGAGCAGCGGGCCCGGCACGAACTCCTTCGTCCCGCCCGGATCCATATTGCACGCGAAGAAGAACACGCCGGCCGCACGTTCCGGCGCGCGATCGGCCAGCACGAGCGCGATGCACGCGCCGTCGCTCCAGCCGACGAAGCGCGCACGATCGACGTGCAGCGCGTCGAGGACCGCGAGCACGTCCGACGCCATGCGTTCGTAGGAATACGGTTGGTCGTCGCGCGTGCTGCGGCCGTGGCCGCGGCTGTCGATCACGATCGCGCGGTAGCCGGCCGCGAGCAGCGCCGGCACCTGGTTGCCCCAGTTGCCGCCATGCCCGAGGCCGCCGTGCAGCAGCACGACCGCCGGGCCGCGGCCGAACGACGCGTGCCAGATGCGCGCGCCGTCGTGTTCCAGCCATCCTTGCTCATCGGCCGCCGGCAGCGGCGTGCCGCCTTGCGCGTCGAAGCGGGCGAGGTCGTCGTCGTCGAGTTCCGCATTCATCGTTCAGCCGTCCTGTCGAGGGAGACGCGCTTGCGATTGTAATGCGTGCGGCAATCTCGGCCGTAACGGGTCAGGCCTGCGTCGACACCAGCCCGCCCGCCTTCGAGCCGCCCGATTTCTCGAGCGCGGCCGCGAGTTGCGAGATCGCGGTCGAAAGCGCGCCCGAGATCGCACTGGCTTCCGCGCTCAGCGACTGCTGCTCGATCGCCGCCGCCGGGTCGTCCTTCGCGCGCTGGGCCGCACTGGCCATCTGCTGCTGCAGTGCCGCGAGTTGCTTCTGCAGCCGGTCGATCAGCGCCTTCAGTTGGCTGACCGCAGGGCTGTCCGACGACGCGCCCGATGCGCCGAGCGTTTCGCCGGTGGCGCCGGTCGAATCCTTCGTGCCCTTGGTGCCGGTCGCGTCAGTCGTGCTGGTCGTGCCATTGGTGCTCGTGGCATTCGTCGCGTCGCCGGTCGACGACGTCGCGGCGGGCTTGGTTGCGGTCGCACTGCTGTCGGCCAGCGGGGATAGCGTGGTCGTGGAGAAGTCGATCTGCATGATGTCGGTCCGTGTATTGGAATGGGTCGTGACGGAGTAAAAAGGGCCTTCCAGATTGTTTACGGCATTCGTCACACGAAACTTGAGTATCGGGGACGGACTGATTTAACCGAAGATCGCCGGGTTTTAGCAGCGAAAGGGCCAGATTGGCGGCACTGCGGCGCTGGTAAAATTGCGGCTTCGCCAGCGGGATTCGCGCGCGCCGGCCGCCTCCGGGCGCGAGCGCGCAACGCCGCCGGCCTCGACTCCCGCCCTTCCGGGCGCGGCACGCAACCCGTGCCGGCGCTACGGTCGCGGCCGCGCGGGTCGCCTTTTCCGTCCGCCTGCGTTTGCCGCTCGCCGATTCGAGCGGCGAACGCCGTGCGGCACGCGCTCACTTCATCACGCATTCGAGGAACACACGATGGCCCGCATCGGCGCCTTCTGCATCACGACGTGGCTTGCCGCCGCGATTCTCTACTTCGGCCAGCACTCCGTCGCGATGATCGTATTGAGCGGTGTCGTCGTATTCGGCGGGTTCGACCTGCTGCGTCCATAAGCGCTGGCGAGTCACGGCAAGCCGGCCGGCATGAAACGAACGCCGCGTGCTTTCACCCGGCGCTTCACCGGCTCGCTCCCGCTTGCGCGGCGTCACGCGGCACACGCCACCGTCAGCACGCGCCGAACGTCGGCACCGCCGGATCGACCGCCAGCGCGCGCTCGTTGAACACGACCGGCACGCCGCCAAGCCCCAGCCGGCAGTTCGGGCGATCGAGCCGCCACCCGTCGACGCGCAGCGCGACACGCGACACCGGCGCGCCGCTCGCATGCGGCAAGTCGATCGTGATCTGCCGCTTCCCGCCGGGTAAGAGATTCAGGTAGTTGTCGCTGTAGAACGCGGGCAGCACGCGCGCACCGGTCGACGGATCGAACACCTGCAGGTGCGTCATCAGCGCGACGGTGGCGCCGATGTTGGCGACGTCGACCGTGATGCGCGTCGTCACGTCGTCGGCCTCGGCCGACGATGCGCGGATCGCGACGGCCGCGCCCGGCATCGTGTCGAGCGACGTGTACGCGTTGTCGCCCCCGTCGCGTTGCCGCCAGTAAACGTTCTCCGCAAGCGTATTGCCGCCCGAATCGGTCAGCGCAAGCGCGACGATGCACACGTCCGACTTCGCGGCAGCCAGCGCCGACGCGAGGTTCGCCACCACGCGATACGACGCCTTCGCGACGCCGCCGACATCCGCGGCGGCCCGGCTGTTCAGCGTGCCGTCGAGGTTGTACACGCGCATCTCGACGCGGCCGGTGACGGCTGCCCCCGTGTGATTCGCGATCGTCACGTCGGCGGTATTCGCATCGAGAATCGCATTGACGCGGCGGCACCCGTGCTGCACCGCGAAGAACGACGCATGCGCCTCGAGGTCGTGGCTGTACATCTGCCACACGAAGCTCGGCTGCGCGGGGTTCGTCATCCACATGATCACGCCGGTGGCCGGCGACGTGATCTTCCCGGCCACCGGGCCGATCATCACGGCCGCGTTCGCCTCGTAGATCGAGCGGATGCATTCGTAGTTCATCATCTGCGCCTTGCGCACGAAATCCGCGAGATTCCGGATCGCGCCGTAGCGCAGCGCCGTCATCGCGATATAGCCGGCGCCGCCCTGCTTGCCGACCGCCGGGTAGTACGCGCCGTTGCCGTTCATGTCGCGGTCGGCCCAGAAGTCGTCCGGGCATTCGTACGAGCCGGGCGGCAGCATCGATTCGACGAATTCGAGCGTCGGGATCGAATGCGAGCCGACCTCGTTGTGAAACGCGACCGACGTCGTGCCGTAGCCGCGGCTGAACGCGGCCTGCGGCGATGCCCAGTTGTACGGGCCGCCGGACGAATAGCCGTTCACCGCGCCGGCACCCGTATCGCCGGCCGAACTCGTGAGGCACAGGCGCTGCGGGTCCAACTCGGCGACGAGCGCGTCGAGCCCCTTGACGAGTGCCGGCGGCGGCGACCCTTCGTTGCCGCCGCACCAGAGCAGGATCGACGGACGATGGCGGTTGCGTGCGATCACGTCGCGGATGTCGTCGAGATCGCGCGGCACGTTGGCCGGGCCCGACCCGTCTCCTTCGGTCGAGAAGAAGAAGTCCTGCCAGACGAGGATCCCGTAGCGGTCGCATGCGTCGAAGAAATCGTCGCTCGTGCTCTGCCCGTTCCAGTTGCGGATCAGGTTGAGATTCGCGTCGCGATGGAGCCGCACCTGGTTGAACAGCCGTGCGCGCGGAATGCGCTTCAGCGCTTCGTCGAGCCCCCAGTTGCCGCCCATCACGAGGATCGGCAGGCCGTTGACGGTGATGCTCAACTGCTGGCCCATGCCGATGTCGCGCGCATATTCGATTCGACGCAGGCCGACGTTCAGCGTGCGCTCGTCCGAGCGCCTGCGCGCCACCTCGACACCGACCGTCACCGCGTAGAGATTCGGCTCGCCATACCCGTTCGGCCACCACAGGCGCGGCTGCCTGATCGACAGCGCCGCGATATCCGACGACGTGAGCGACACCTTCGTCGTCGTGCTCGATGCGGGAATCCGGATGTCGTGGCGGAACGGCGCACCGTTGCCGATGGTGCCGACGACGGTCGCGACGAGGTCCGCGCCGGAGCCGTTGTCCAGTTCGAGATCGAGCCGCAGCTCGGCGCGCGACAGGTCGGTGGACAGCGTGTGCGCGACGTTGATTGACGCGATACGCACCGCGCCGGTCGTGAACCAGGTCACCGGCTGCCAGATGCCGAGTTCGCGATCGGGAATCGTCGGCAGCCAGTCCCAGCCCGCCGAGCAGAAGAACGTCGGCCCGTTCTTCAGCGTGACGCCGGTCGGCCCGCCGTTGCGTCCGCCGCGCGTGACGCCGCTCTTGTAGCTCGGCAGCAGCGGCCCTTCCGAGAAATCCAGCCTGACGACGCGCACCGCGAGACTGGCCGCGCCGCCCGCCTGCGGCACGAGCCGCGAGATGTCGAACGCGCCCTGCTTGAACGCGCCCTCCAGCCTGCCGACGAGCGCACCGTTCAGCCAGACCTCGGCGCAGTAATTGACGCCGCCGAAACGCAGCCACAGCCGCTGCCCCGGCTGCCTTGCCGGCGCCGCGAAGGTCGTCCGGTACCAGTAGTCGGTGTCCTTCAGCGTATCGGGAACGGTGTCGGTGACGATGCGGCCGTAGAACGGATCGGGATACTTGCCGTTGACGATCATGCTGTTCAGCACGGTGCCGGGCACCGTCGCCGGCGCCATGCCCGTCACGCCGGCCGCGCCCGACAGTTGCGCCCCGCCGGCGCCCGACAGGCTGCTCGCTGGTGCGAACGTCCAGTTCGCGGCGAGTTCCTGCGCGGCCAGCAGGCTGTGCTCGGGGTCGCTCGGCACGCCCGGCACGGTGGGCGTGACCGTTGCGGGGCCGTCTGCGCCCGGCGTGCCGGCGGCGCCCGAAACAGGATCGATATCGCCATTGCAGCCAGCAAGCCAGCCCGTGCCGACGAATGCGGCGCTGTAAGACAGGAATTTCCGGCGCGCTTTCGATTTCATCTTGTCGTTCTCCCGGATGACGTCGTCTCGACGGGCGCGCAGGGTGCCCCCTGCGCACGCCCGCCTGCGTTTATCGCGCGCCGGCCTGGCGCATGCGCATCGCGGCTGACGACCCGCCAGCCGTCATCTGCGTGTAGTCCGCGTTCGGCCCGGACGGCGGCGTCAGGTTGTCGGCGGCCGCCCATTGCGTCGGCGTCGCGGACAGCGCGTAGTTCATCGTGCCGCCGTTGGCGATCTTGCCCAGCGGCAGCCATGAACCCGCGTAGTCCGCACCGTTCACCTTCAGCGCCTTGACATACGCAAACGACGGGCGCCCCGAGCTATCCATCGCGACCTGCTTGTCGCTTTCGAGCCGCAGCGTCTTGCCGTTGCCGAACCAGACGGTGATCCCGCTGAACTGCGGCGTGGACAGCGCGAGCCCTGCCTCCGACGGAATGACCGGGAACATGCCGAGCGCCGCCCACACGTACCAGCTCGATGTCGCGCCCATGTCGTCGTTGCCCGGCAGCCCGTCGCGGGAGGTTGTGAACGACTTCGACATGATGATCGGGAGAACGTACTGCGCGCCGCTCGGTTGCCCCGCCCAGTTGTACCCCCACGGCGACTGGAACGACGGTTCGTTGCCGATGTACAGGTTGTTCGACGATTCGCCGCCGTTCAGGTCGCTGGAGTCCGGCACGGTCGAGAACGGCGTCGTGATCGCGAACAGGTTGTTCAGCCGCGTGACGGCCGCCTGCTTGCCGCCGGCCGCGTCGATCAGCGCGCTCCAGTCCTGCGCGAAGGTCCAGAAGTAGTTCGGTTCCGTCGATTCGTGGAACGAACCCTGCACGAGCATGCCCAGCGTGCCGGGCGCCGAGCCGGCCGGCGGCGCGTTACGCGCGGCAATCACCTTGTTCGTGTAGTCGAAGATGTTGCGCCACCACCCGGCGCGCGTGTACAGCGTGCCGATGTTGTCGGCCGTCACGCCGACCGACGGCGCGTTCAGCACGCTGGCGGGCAGCGCCTGCAGGAACGCGGCCGCGGAACGGTCGCTCAGCACGCGCTCGATGGTCGCCGACGACGAATGACCGTCGTCGCTCTGCGACAGGTAGTGGGCCGTCAGGAAGTTGGCGAGCCCTGCCGCGCTCGTGCGGTCGTTGCACGCGCTGGACGGATCGAACACGGACTGCTTCGTCAGGCGGGCAGCCGACACCAGGTCGAAATCGGTCGCGCCGAACTTGTACGCGCCGGCAATCACGTTCAGCGCGTTGTCGCCCGCCATCGGCGTCGAGTCGTCGCTGCCGTCGACCCAGTGCGGGAACGCGCCGCACTGCAACGCGTCGACGACGAGCGACTGCATCATGTCGCTCGATTCCTTCGGTGCGAGCAGCGCCAGCAACTGCGCCTGCGACCGGTAGGTATCCCACAGCGAGAAGCCCGTGTAGTGGTTGCCCGCGCCGCCCTGCGATCCATCGGCGCGCCGGAACGCATAGTCGCCGACCTTGGCCGTCGCGCGCGACGGAATGGTGCCGGTCTGGTCGACCGACTTCGGGTAGCTGCCATCCGCGCTCCTCGGCTGGCGCATGCTGCGGAATTCGCCGTTCGTGTCGCTGTACAGCGTCGGCGTGCCGAACACGCGATAGAGCGCGGTATAAAACTTCGTGAGATTCGCCTTCTGCGTCGCGTCCAGCGATGCGGGCGTTGCAGCCTGGTCGATCTGGATCGTGTTGAGCCGGTCGTTCCACAGGCCGGACGCGTTCTTGCGTGCGTCGTCGAACGCGACCTTCTCGCCTTCGGCCTTCAAGTTGGCCTGCGCATTCTGGACGCTGACGGACGAGACCCCGACTTTCACGGTGACGGTCCGGTCTGAGTCGGTCAGGTCGAACTGCAGTGTCGCCGCGCCGTTGCTGGCGGTATTCACCGCCGATGTGCCCGCCTGCTTGCGCAGCGGCTTGTCGAAGGTCGCGTAGAAATACACGGGCGCATTCCACACCGTACCGTACGGCGTGCAGAACGCGGGCGCCACCGCCTGCCCGCTCATCGACTTGCCGTCGCTCGCGAGCGCCAGCGCGACGTTGTTCGCGGTGACCTTCGTGGCACCCGAATCGCTGTTGCCGTTCAGCTTCGCGTCGATCGAGAAGAAGCCCTTGTCCTTGTTCGTATAGGTAAAGCGCGCGATGCCGGCGCGCGCGGTCGCGCTCAACTCCGTCACGATGCCGTTCGCGAGGCGGACCTTGTAGTACCCGGGCTCTGCCGTTTCATCCGCGTAGCTGTACCCGATGCCGATCGGCCGGCCGCCCGATGCGACGGCCGTCGCCGCATCGGTCGGCAGCATCGCGACCGTGCCCTGCCCAGGGCACCCGACACCGCTCAGGTGCGTCACGCTGAAGAAGTCGATCGTGCCGCCGGACCCGCCCGACGACAGGTAGCCGCCCGAGCCGTTGAAGTTGTAGCGCGGCGTGTTCGGCCCGAAATTCACCATGCCGAACGGCACCATCGCGCCCGGGCTCACGTTACCCGCGTAGCCGGAATCCGAGTTGACCTGCGTGCCGATGAGTGGATTGACGAACTGGGTCAACGCCATGTTGATGCGCTTCGGCGGGGCCGGCTGATCCGGCTGGGACGGTTGCGACGGCCCCGAGGTCGACGGCGTGTCTCCCGCGCCGTTGCTGGCCGTCTTCACACCGTTCACGTCGTCGCCGCCGCACGCGGCCAGTGCCGCGCAAGTCATCGCGGCGACGAGCAAGAGTCGTGGATTTTTCATTTTTTCGATTAGTACCGTTAATTAAAACGATTGATCCGGCGCCGACGATCATCCGGCACGCCGCCTCGCTTGCGGCCTTGCGCGGCACATCGATGCCGCGCGGCGTGACGTCGGCTGGTCTCCCCAAGCGACGCCGCGCCGACTTTCACATGCGAATACCCGGCGACGATCGTTGCCGCCACAACCGTCGCCTCCACCGCCCTGTCTCCGGGAACGTCACATCCTTCCCAGGGGCTTACAGTGCCGCAACGGCTGTTTATTCACCACAAGAAGTTTCCCGAATTTTCAGCTTGTTTAACTAAACAAATGAGAATGATGTGCGCTGCTGCACAGAACGTCGCGCGTTTTCAGCGCAGCACTCGCGTAGCGCCGAGGGAACGGAAAGGGCAAGCACCGTGTTGACTGACCCGCCGGCGCCGCTTTCGGTAATGTCCGTATTCGGCGATCCCGTCAGGTTCAACGACGCGCCCGACTGAACGTCGAAAATAGCTATCAGGCGATGAGAAGCGCAACTCAGACGCTTGAACAAAGTGAATCGCCGCTCGAACTGGCCGGGCATTCCCATTCTGCGGCACAGAAGCGATATCGGATCGGCGTTGGGAATACTCTCGAACTACCGAGTGCTCACCCCGCGCTGGCTAATGCGAAAAAGCAGCGGATGCAGTCACATGCTGATTGGCGATCGGCATGACTTCAGCCCGCAGGCAAACTCGGACAACTCGGGATTTGGCGATCGGATCATTCAGAACAATCCTCAATAGACGGGATTTCTAACGTAACCGCAAGACCAGTACCGCCATCGCCATTACGGTGACTTGCGATGCTTCATCGCGTATTCATCGATAGCAGTTACAATCAACACGATCGAAACGACGACAGTGTAGTGTTGGTATATCTGAATCCTTCTTGTAGCAAGTTTTGCACTCGAGTTCCCACCAATTACCAATCAATTGAAAATAATTCGGCCGGATTTACATTAAATACACTCACAGTCTCAGATAATCCGAGCGCGGGCGACAAAACAGTTGCAGTTATTTCGAGTAGGAAACGGCGTCAATTGCAGGCACATCCCGTTCCAAGTGCAAGCAGCCACAGCCACTCGCTGCGACCCGACGTGCAGCATGACGTCGAAGCGGCGCGGTCGGCCGGATTTGACATGCCGGACGCGGCGCACGAATGGAAAACGCTCGATGATACGGCCGTCTTCATTGGCGCGATCAATCTCGTGATTGCAGCCTGTAGGTCTGTCGCACACCTGAGCGGTGCGCCCGGCCAGTTCACTTGGGTGCAGCTCGATGCGAATCCGCACTGGGTGCGGCAGCGCGACCGGTGCGACAGTCCGTTCTATCCGAGCGCGTCAATGTACAGGCAGCCGACGTTCGCCAACTGGCGGCCCGTGTTCGACGAAGCGGCAGCGAAGCTCCGCGATCTTGGCACCTGAAACGGAAACCACATCGTGCAATACAACCTCTGCATCGTCCGCGCGCCGGACAACCCGAATACGGCGGCGTTCGACGAGCTCGCGGAAGTCATCGCATACGGCCTGCGCGATCTCGGCCACGACGTGTACATGAACGACAACAATGTGATGCCGGACGCGCG
Source organism: Burkholderia lata (assembly GCF_902499335.1). Taxonomy (GTDB): domain Bacteria; phylum Pseudomonadota; class Gammaproteobacteria; order Burkholderiales; family Burkholderiaceae; genus Burkholderia; species Burkholderia lata_B. The sequence continues at coordinate 353,635 of NZ_CABVQK010000005.1, forward strand.
CAACATTCTGATCGGCTGCCACCACGCCGAGCCGAGTTCGATCACGCACGTGCCAGCCGACACGATCGTCGTCAACACAGAGCAGATTCACGTGGACGAGTGCGAATGGAACGAGCGCATCTATTTCTGGACGTCGCGTTTCTCGACCTGGGACTACAGCGAGCGCAATCTCGCGAAGCTTCACAGCGTCGGAATAAGCGATACTCACTATTTGAAACTCGGTTTTCATCCGGCGTTGCGCCGTATTCCTGCGAATGTCGAGCAGGACATCGACGTCCTGTTCTACGGCTCGATCGGGCCGCGCCGACAGGCCGTGCTGGACGGACTGGCCGCGCGCGGGTTGACTGTGCATTCAGTCTACGGCGTTTACGGGGAAGCCCGCGACGCGCTGATCGCACGCGCGAAAGTCGTGCTGAACCTGCATCACTATGCGTCGCACATCTTCGAGATCGTGCGCGTGTTCTACCTGATGACGAACAGCAAGGCGATCGTTGGCGAAGTGTCGGCGACGACCGCTGTCGATTCCGACTATATGGGCGGATTCCGCGCGGCACCTTATGACGCACTCGTAGATGCGTGCGTCGAGCTGGTTCGGGATGTCGAGCAACGTCGCAGGCTGGAAGCGGCGGCGCTGGAAACGATCATCCAGATTCCGCAGTCGCGTATGCTGGCGCCATTGCTGGGCAATCGAACAACTTCGCGATGAAAGAACGCGCCACCATCCTGTGTCGAAGCGGCAACCGGATGCCGGGCTGTCGATTTGAGTTTCGTCGCTTGCAGATAATGTGAGCCAGCCGGGATAGAAGCAAGCGCCTGATCGAGACCGTCTCGCCCAGCTCAATATCAATCGGCAATTCCAGGAGCGCTATGACGCTCAGATTCGCGTTCGCTTGAGTGCCGACGCTACCTCCTCCCGCACCTCCGACACAGAATCCCCGGATGCTCGCTCCAAAGCCGGGATTGCCACCGGGTCCCGCAGTCTCCCCAACTCAAATGCAGCCCAGTATCGAGTGCCAGGGCGTGGCGACACAAGTGCCGCAACACACGGGGACGTGAGTGCCGACCAGTCTGGCTCGACGATCGCCTCGAGCGCATGACACAGGTTTCGCATAACCTCGCCAGGGTCGCCCAAACACGCCCGATCAAGAATCAAAGGGACGGCGGCCCACAGCTTCCGTTCCGCTGCCACACTCCACAATGCCGCGTACGGGTAAGCAACCCGGTGCCAATACTCTTTGTCATTCCAACATGGGTCGGCCTCGTCGGCCAGTGGTGGAACGGCGACCAGTTCATTCAGCACTTCGGCGTCCGACAACTTGGCGAGTGTGGCCGCCAGGTCATCGATGATCTGATAGGGCATCGTCATATTCAGAGGCTTGCGTTTAGCGGCTACGGTCCTTTTGACGGCTTCCTTCAACACTTTCGGGTCGCTTCGGCCTGCGGCTTAGCGTACGTAAAAGTCCGTCTCGTGAGGGCCCCCCTCATAGACGGTACTGGTCTTGTACTTACCCCCGACGCGGAAACCAGGCGAAAACACTAACGTGATTATGCAACCCGGCCTCTCCAGTGAGCTCAAAGGTCAGGCCGCACGCTCGTGCGAAAGCGTTCATATGCCCGCATTCCCAGTCGGTACTCCGGCGAGGTTTCAAGCGGAGCCGCATACCTTTCCATCTTCGCCTCGAGTTCCGTCAGGTTGAGGCGGTGGTCGCCTGCGAACAGGAGGCGCCGAAACAGGCTGATCCATTCGACCGGCACCGGGTCAACCAGCTCGGACGGAGCATGATCGATAGTGGATGAAATTTCGCTGTGCGGCGTCGCCAGAAACGGTATGAGTATTTTTCCTTCCAGTTCGCCTGTGTCCATCCAGTGTTTGTACAACACATCGATCGGGACATCGGGTTGATCACGCAGGGTCGAAAAAAGACTGCGCAGAGTCCGCTTTCCTGCGGGAGTCACAATGTAGGCCGCGGCGGACCATGAATATATGCCTCTGGCATCGAGGATGTCGACGGAGGACAAATTGAAGCGTCCGGAATCGTCCTTTCCAGATGGAGACGAGCGCCAGGTCATTCGACTATCCGCTTTCGCCAGCAGAAGCGGCAGAAATCTCCACGCGAACCCACACTCGAGAAACACGATATCCGTTGTCGGCTCGTCCTCCATGAAATTCTGCATGGCTTCGTTCGTCACGATATCGGGGAAAGCCTGGCTGATTTCAACATCATCTTCCAAAATGATCGTCGAAGACTCCGCATCCCCGCCATCTATTATTTTTTCATGGGACTGCCGACATGCCCATGTTCCATTTTTCAGTGCCGCATCGAATGGGCCAGCAGTCTCGCCGTCCACGGCAGCGAACCGCCGTATCATCGATGCGAGACCGAGCGCATGAATCTGTTTCTCGATACGGGTGCGCCGCGCAACCGATCGATCAAGGTTAATGTAGTAGCCGTCCAATGACATCCAAACTCCCGCTATGGTTCGACATGCTGACGAGGCATGTCGTATTTCGTGAATGGCGTGATCCGCCTATTCCAGTCCGCCGCCGCTTTCCGCAGTCACCGTATTCGACGAACCCGTCAGGTTCAACGACGCACCTGACTAAACGTCGAAATCGGTGTTGTCCGGCGACACGGTAACGTTCGGTTGCGTCACCTGGTAGGTATTCGTTCCGTTTGATTGAAGGCCGGCAACATCATTGACAGATGCACTGGTCGACATTATTTGCTCCTCGATCGTGTGTGGTTTCGTTCGACGCAGGACGTAAAGCATCATGCTGGCGACGCGCTCTACACCATCGGCATTCCACTTCATACCTTTGACGTTTTACAGGCGGCCTTGCTTTTATTTAGTATGATTAAACATTTACAAAACTGCTTCACGACGTTCCTGTCTCGTCGTCGCACTCCCTCCAGGATCAGACCGTTCCTCGACACCGACGCAGCCTTGACCCTCTGGTTTGCGCGCGCCGGAACCGGAATGTATTCGCCCACGCGTTTCTTTCATTTTCATTCGTTACATTCATTCCGGAAGGGTCGAGATCGATCGCCATCGATATTCTCAACTCACTGCGCACCTTTCACGACTAACGCATTCCGATACAGAAAGTGTTCCGATCATGAAATGAAACAACAACCAGCGTCAACGAGTAACAGAAAGTATTTTTTAAAGCAATGTCAGATAATTCATGCTTTTCACCAAACTGGAGGCGATGTCTGGTAGACGATCGGGCTCTGGCGCGACGTTGCCTGCTTCCGCATCGAGTTGCCCAGCAACAGGATCCGGCATTCTCCGATCGCTGCTCATCAACGCTCGCAGCCCGTTCGCCCATATCGTTCCGTCTGGTCGGAACCAGAGTCTCCGCAATCCCCAGCTCGCGTTCCCTGAACTACCCACGCATGATTGAAGAGCCAACGCATGCAAACCACGCAAACATGATTAATTTGAAAACCATGAATTTTCAAATGACAGGTGACAAACAAATTAATACATGAACAAAATTAAATAATTTGACCGTACGACACCCCGAACGCTAATTTCCAATGCTTCTTCATGAAAAACCATCTTTCTTTCAAGTTTCCTTCATGACTCAATGAAAATCTTTCATATGAAAGAAAGGTGTGGCAAAGGCGCGGGGGAAAACTACAAGAGACCGTCGTGGACACTCCGATAGAAATGAAGCATCTACGCATGCTCCAATCGATCCGGCGCTGGCCTGCCTGGTGACCATTGCGAGACTCCACGGCATCGCGACGGATGCCGCCCAGCTTCGCCATGCCGCTGCGCGAGGTGATCAGCCTTTCGACGCCGCTGCCCGCGCTCTGCCTGGACCGGAGCGGCAAGCACTCCATCATCGCCCGTCGCCAGCAGGACGCCATCCTGTCGTTCGAAGCCCATGCCACGCAGGCAGGCGGAAGTCGACGCTGCCGTTGAAAACAAGGACGTGGGCTTCCTGAAGGTCGGCCAGCGTGCGGCGGTCAAGCTCGACGCGTTTCCCTATACGCGGTACGGCATGATCGAGGGGACCGTCGTCAGCCTGTCTCGCGACGCAGTGCAGGACAAGAAGCTCGGCCTCTCGTTCACGGTTCAAATCCGGCTGAAATCGAACAGGATCTGGATCGACAGCCGATGGATATCGCTCTCGCCCGGCATGAGTGCGAAAGCGGACGTCACGACGGGCCGGCAATCGGTCGCCCGCTATCTGGTCGGGCCGCTCGTGGAAAGCGCGCAGGAGAGCCTGCATGAACGCTATCCGGATCGGGGCCGGCGTGCTGGCGGCCGGCCTGGTCATCGCGACGCCCGGATGGGCATTCGACCCGTTGATGACCCACAGCGTCGTGCCGGCGTCGCCGGCCGCGGGCATGCCGGGCGCAGGCAAGGGCGTCTGCACGTTCGGCGCACTGGCCTCGCCGCTGAGATTGCAGGAAGCAGTCGAGCGCGCGCTTTGCAACCATCCGAAAACACGTCAGGCGTGGGCCAACGTGAAGATCCAGGCAGCAGCCGTGGGCGTCGGACGTGCCGCGTTCCTGCCGACGCTCAACGGCAGCTGGCAAGGCACGCAGGACGTCGCGCACAACCATGTGACGGGGTATCCGCAATACGATTCGAACTATCAGACCCGCCTTCAGAACGCGAGCGTGTCGCTCAGTTGGGTCCTGTACGACTTTGGCGGCCGCTCGGCCTCGCTGCGGAACGCGACGGAACTACTGGCCGCGGCCCAGGCCAATCAGTTGGCGACATTGCAGACGGAATTCGCGGCCGTCGCCAAGGATTTTTACGCGGCACAGGCCTCGCAAGGCTCGCTGTCTGCAGCTCGGGAAGTCGAGCGCACGGCACTAGCCAGCGCCGAGGCCGCGACCGCACGCGTCGAACGCGGCCTCGGCGCGATCGGAACAGGGAGCAAGCGTGCGGTTGATTGATTACCGCACGCAGCCCTCTCGATCCCGCCCGAACCTCACCTCGGCAACGTCCGCAACGAAGAAGGCCCGCCCGTCAGCGCGATCCGCTTGCCCGTATCGCGCAGCTTGCCGCCTTCCACCGCATAGAGCGCGAGCTGCCGCTCGACGTTGAACTGCACGATCACGTGCCGGCTGTCGGCCGTGAACACGATGCCTTGCGCGGCTTCGCCGCCGGGCAACTCGCTCACCTTCACGGCCTGCCCGTTGCGGATTTCGAACAGCAGCACCTTGCCGATCTTGTGGCGGCCCGGGTTATCGGCCGTCAGGTTCGAGCCGTCCATCGCCTGCACGGCGATCCACTTGCCGTTCGGCGAGATCGCGACGCCTTCCGGCAGCGACGGCACCGTCAGGTACTGGACCGTGCGGAACGGCACGCGCGACACGTCGATCAGCGCGACGGTATCGGCATCGCCCGCAAGGGTGCCCGCATAGCCCGGCAGCCCCGCGAGACCGACGTTGCTGACGACGGCCCAGCGGTTGTCGCTCGACACGTCGATCGTGTAAGGCGCGACGCCGGTGCTCAGGCGCGACCCGCTGTCGGTCACCTTGCCGTCGTCGACGTTCAGCACCGCGATGCCCTGCTCGTCGCGCAGCGACACGAGCGCATGCTTGCCGTCGTGCGTGAAGCTGATCCCGGCCAGCCGCTTCTTGCCGATCCTCAGGCTGCCGTCGAGCGTCACCTGCGTGCCGTCGATGCGCAGGATCGACACGCTGCCGTCGACGTTCGCGACCAGCGCGAGCTTGCCCGAGCGGTCGATCGCGATCCCTTGCGGATGCGTGCCGAGTTCGATGCGCGTGATCGCGGGCGGCGCGGCGTCGAGACTCACGACCTGCAGGAACGTGTCGAACACGAGCTGCTTCGCGGCCGTGTCGTAGCGCGTCGGCGCGCCGACGAGTGCGAGCTTCGCGTCGGGCGTGATCGCGACGGCCTGCGGCGGGCCCTGGATCCCGTTCTCGACGTCGACCTGTAGCGCGACCTTCGGCGGAAACGTGCTGGCGTCGAGCAGCGTCAGCGTGTCGGCGGGCGGCGAAGCCAGATAGGTGTCGCGGCCTTCGACGCGCTGGTACTTGCCGTCGTTGCCGGACACGATCCAGTCGGCGGCGTGCGCGGCAACGGCCGTCGTGGCGAGGGTCAGCGCGGCGAGCAGGCGCGCGCTGCGCGGGCGAAAAGGATTCGAATGCATGGCGGTCGGTTCTCCGGATCGGTTGCGGACGCAATGAATGGCTCGACCCTGCTGCTCGACGGGTCGATGCCATCGCATGATGCCCGAAAGCCGGCGAATCCGGCGTCTCGCACCCGGTTCGTTTCGGTCAATCCGCCCGTCGCGCGCCGGACCACGACCACTCGCCGACGTCGTCGAGCGGATACACGGGCCGCGCAAGCCGCTCGTAGCGGAACAGCCCGTAGTCCGAACCCGTCACGCCGCGGCTGTCGCACTCGACCAGCGCGGCCGCGATCGGCACGAACACCGGCCGGCAATACATCCGCGACTTCAGCAGCAGGAAGCGCGCGCGGCGCGGATCGACGCCGACGCTCTCGAACACGCCGAGATCCCACGGCTCCTGCGTACGCTCGGTGATGACCAGCGTGGCCGCGCCGATGTCGAGCACGGCCGTGCGGCCCATGTACGCACGCTGGCCCGTGTAAGTCGGCCCCGTGATCACGTATTCGCCGTCGGTGAGCGCGCGCACGATGCCGGTCGCGCGAAACGGCTCTCGCCGCACACCGCCGTGCGACGGCATGCGGTTGCCGACCGGTACCGTGACGGTCGCGCCGACACCCGCGTCGATCAATGCCGCGACGGCCTGCGGGTCGCACAATGGCCCGCTGACGATGCCGTCGAGGCCTTGCGCGAGCGCGGCCTCGAGCAGATCCATCGTGTCGCACGGGCCGCCCGACATGCAGTTGTCGCCGTGATCGAGCATCAGCACCGGGCGATCCGCGCCGTGTGCGAGCGCCGCGGCCTGCGAGACCGATTCGGCGAGCGGCGCGCTGCGGTAGACGAACGCGTCGCGCTCGTCCCAGATCTGCCGCGCGATACGCTCGGCCACCGCGTCGGCCGCCGCCCGGTCGCCATCGGCCACCACGACCACACTGATGCAAGGCGCGGGAATGTCCGCGAGCGAGAAGCCGGGCAGCACCGATACCGCGAGCATCCCGTCAGCCTCGGCCGCGCGTGCGGCCTCCACCGCGCGTTGCATCGCGCCTTCCGCGCTCGCGCTGCGCAGCGTCGACGCCATCAGCGGCGGCTGCCGCCACGCGAGCACCGGCCGCGCGCGGCCATGCAGCCGGTCGAGCAGCACGCGCGCCGCATGCTCGCCCGTCTCGTACATGTCGACGTGCGGATAGGTCTTGAAACTGACGATCACGTCCGCGTGATCGACCATCTTCTGCGTGACGTTCGCGTGCAGGTCGAGCGCGACCGCGATCGGCGCGCCGGGCAGCGCCGCGCGCACGCGTTCGAGCAGGTCGCCCTCGCCGTCTGCGCTCTGCTCGGCGACCATCGCGCCGTGCAAGTCGAGCATCACGGCGTCGCAGCCGGGCGCCGCCGCGACGATCGCGTCGCAGATCGCCGCATATGCATCGGCCGCGACCGGCCCGCTCGGGTTCGCGGCCGCCGATACGGGCGTCACGATCTCGGCGCCTTCCCGCTCGGCCGCGTCGAGAAACGCAGCCATCGCGGTGCGCATCCCGCGATTCGCGCGATGCGCATCGTCGCCCCAGTCGGGGCCATGGCGGCCGAACGCGGCGAGCGGCGTCGGCACCGGCGAGAACGTGTTGGTTTCGTGGTTCATCCGCGCGATCAGGAATTTCATCGTGCGCGGCCCTCCGCGATCCCGGCGGCACCCAGCATCGCATGCAGCAACACGTTGCAGCCGGCCTCCAGATGCGCGGGATCGGCGTCCTCGATCTCGTTGTGGCTGATCCCGTCCTTGCATGGCACGAAGATCATCGCGGTCGGCGCGACGCGCGCGAGATACACGGCGTCGTGGCCCGCCCCGCTGATCACGTTCATCGACGACAGCCCGAGCGCGCCCGCGCCCGCGCGAACCTGCTCGACCAGCGTCGCGTCGAACGGCTGCGGCGGGAAGTACACGACCTGCTCGACGTCGATCGGCATGCCGGCCGATGCGCCCAGGTCGGTGCACGCCGCCCGCAGGTCGGCATCCATCGCCGCAAGCGTCGCATCGTCGGCCGCGCGCAGGTCGACGGTCAGCGTCACGCGGCCCGGAATCACGTTGCGCGAATTCGGGTGCACGTCGACCCAGCCGACCGTGCCGCGTCCATGCGGCGGATGCGCGCACGCGATGTCGTTCACCTTGCGCACGAGATCGGACGCGACGAGCAGCGCGTCGCGCCGCAGCGCCATCGGCGTCGGGCCGGCGTGCGCCTCCATGCCGTGCACGGTCACGTCATACCAGCGCTGCCCGAGCGCACCCTCGACCACGCCGATCGTCGTATCGTGCGCCTCCAGCACCGGGCCCTGCTCGATATGCGCTTCGAAATACGCGCCGACCGGATGCGCGCCGCGCCCGTCGTTCGCATCGCCCGCATAGCCGATCGCAGCCAGCGCGTCGCGCACCGACACGCCGTCGCGGTCGCACTGCGCGAGCGCATGGTCGAGCGTGAACGCGCCCGCGAACACGCCGGAGCCCATCATCACGGGCACGAAGCGCGAGCCTTCCTCGTTGGTCCACACCGCGACCTCGAGCGGCGCGCGCGTGCGTACACCCGCGTCGTCGAGCGTGCGCAGCACTTCGAGACCCGCGAGCACGCCGTAGTTGCCGTCGAACTTGCCGCCGGTCGGCTGCGTGTCGATATGGCTGCCCGTCGTCACGGGCGGCAGGTCGTCGCGTTCGCCCGCGCGCCGCGCGAAGATGTTGCCGATCGCGTCGACGCGCACCGTGCAGCCGGTTTCCTTCGCCCACGCGGTGAACAGGTCGCGGGCCTCGCGATCGAGTTCGGTGAGCGCGAGGCGGCACACGCCCCCTTTGTCGGTCGCGCCGATCCGCGCGAGACGCATCAGACTGTCCCACAGCCGCGCGCCGTCGACGCGCAAGCCGGACGCCGCGACGCCCGATGTCGAATCCTGAACTTGCATCGATGGAATTCCTCGCAATGAAAGGGCGCGGCGCTTACGCGACGCCGACGCCCAGGTAACGATCCTTCACCTCGTGATCGGCCGCGAATGCCGCGTTGCTGCCTTCGTAGACGATCACGCCCTGTTCGATCACGAAGTGGCGGTCGGCGAGCTGCGTGCACACTTCGAGGTTCTGTTCGACGAGCAGGATCGCGACGCCGGCCGCCTTGATCTGCTTCAGCTGCTCGACGATCTCCTCGACGATCACCGGCGCGAGCCCTTCGACCGGCTCGTCGAGCATCAAGAGCCGCGGGTGGTTCATCAGCGCGCGACCGAGCGCGAGCATCTGCTGCTCGCCGCCCGACAACTGCGCGCCGCCGTTGCGGCGGCGCTCCTTCAGGCGCGGGAAGATCCGGTAGATGTCGTCGAGCTGCCATGGTGAATCGCGGCGCGCACCGAGCCGCAGGTTCTCCTCGACCGACAGCAGGCGGAAAATCCCGCGATGCTCCGGCACGAAACACAGGCCGCGCGCGGCGATGCGATGCGCGGGCTGCCCGGACACCGGCCGGCCCGCGAACGTCACCGTGCCGCCGGTTGGCGCGACGACGCCCGCGATCGTCTTGAGCGTCGTCGACTTGCCCGCGCCGTTGCGGCCGAGCAGCGTCACCGTCTCGCCTTCGTTCACGTTCAGCGAAATGCCCTGCAGGATGTGGCTCTTGCCGTAGCAGGCATGGACTTCCTTCACGTCGAGCATCATGCGCGGCCTCCCGTGATCATGTTGCCGAGATACGCGCTGCGCACGCGCTCGTCGCCGCGAATCGCATCCGGCTTGCCTTCGACCAGCACACGGCCCTGCTGCATCACCGTGATCGTGTCCGAGATGTCCATCACGATGCCCATGTTGTGTTCGATCAGCACGACCGTGTAGTCGTCGCGCAGGCCGCGGATCAGCGCCTTCATGTCGTCGAGATCGTCGATCCCCATGCCCGACGTCGGCTCGTCGAGAAAGATCGCGCGCGGTCGCGCCGCCAGCGCCATCCCGACCTCGAGCCGGCGCTGCTGGCCGTGCGACAGCACGCCGGCCGCCGTATCGGCGAAGCGCTGCAGGCCGAGCCGCTCGAGCACGTCGTCGACGATGCCGTCGTGCGCAAGCGCACCGCGCGGCGGCGCCCACGGATTCAGCGCACGCCGCGATTCGACGCCCTGCGCGGCAACGCGCAGGTTCTCGCGCACGCTCAGGTTCGGAAACAGGCTCGTCACCTGGAACGAGCGCGCGATGCCGCGCCGCACGCGCCGGTGATCGGGTTCGCGCGACACGTCGTGACCGTCGAACAGGATCGAGCCCGACGTGATCGGCAGCGTGCCCGTCAACGTATGGAACAGCGTCGTCTTGCCCGCACCGTTCGGCCCGATCACCGAATGCACGGTGCGCGGCATGATCCGCAGATCGACGCCGCCCAGCGCCGTGAACTTGCCGTAGCGCTTGACGATGCCGCGCGCCTCGAGAATCGCTTCGCTCATTGCCGCTCCCCGGTCGTCGCCGCCGTGCGTCCGCCGCGTCGCAGCGACACGACGACGCGTTCACCCAATCCCCACAACCCGCGCTGCACGAACAGGCTGACCGCGATCAGCACGAGGCCGAGCAGCAGCAGCCAGCGCGGCCACAGCGTCGACAGCCAGTCCGCGAACAGCACATAGAACGCCGCGCCGAGCACCGACGCGAACAGGTTGCCCGTGCCGCCGATCACCGTCATCACGAGGATCATCTCGCTCGTGTGATAGTCGATGTTCGACAGCGGCGCGATGCCCGTCATCAACGCGTGCAGCGCACCCGCGAAACCCGTGACCGCACCCGAGATCACGAACGCCGCGAGCTTGAAGCGCTTCACGTCGTAGCCGGCCGCCGCCGCACGCGCCTCGTTGTCGCGGATCGCGAGCAGCGTGCGGCCGAACACCGAGCGCGACACGCGCAACAGCAGCCAGAACACCGCGACGAACAGCACCGCGACGAAGCCGTAGTAGCGCCACGGCGAATCGAGTGAAACGAGCGGATGCCCGAACAAGGACAGCGCTGGGCGCGGGATGTCGAGCAGCCCGTTGTCGCCGCCCGTGACGTCCGGTGTCGTGTAGGCGAGAAAGTAGAACAGCTGACCGAACGCGAGCGTCAGCATCACGAAGTAAGTGCCGCGCTGCCGGATCGAGAACCAGCCGACGAGCGCGGCCGCGACGGCACCGAGCACGGTGGCCGCAACCAGCGCGGCGGTCACCGATGCGACGCCGTGCGTCAGCACCAGCCCCGCCGCGTAGCTGCCGAGCCCGAAGAAGATACCCTGCCCGAACGACAGCAGCCCTGTGTAGCCGAGCAGCAGGTTGCAGCCGAGCGCGGCGAGTGCGAACACCAGCACCTCGGTCGCGAGCGAGCCCGAGCTCAGCGCAACCGGCAGCACACACACGACGGCCACCGCGAGCCAGCCTTCCGGCCGCTGCAATGCGCCGCGCCACGGCTGCGGGCGTGACGTGGCCGCCGTCCCGGGCGGCAGCGGTTTCGACGATTCGATCATGCAGCCCTCCCCAGCAACCCGTTCGGACGCAACAGCAGCACCGCCGCCATCGCGACATAGATCATCAGCCGCGCGCCTTCCGGCCACAGCGTGCTCATCAGGCTCTGCACGATGCCGACCAGCAGCCCGCCGACCAGCGCCCCAAGAAAATTCCCCATCCCGCCGACGACGACCACGACGAACGCGACGCCGAGTGCCTCGATGCCCATGAACGGATCGACGCCGCGGATCGGTGCGGCGAGCACGCCCGCGAGCGCCGCCGTCGCCGCGCCGAGCGCGAACACGAGGCTGAACACGCGCGTCACGTTGATGCCGAGCAGCGACACCATCTCCGACGATTCGCTGCCCGCGCGCACCGTGCTGCCGAGCCGCGTGCCTTCGAGCACCCACCACAGCAACGCGGCGAGCACGGCCGTGAACCCGATCACGAACAGCCGGTATTTCGGGTAGACGAAGCCGCCCCAGATCACGACGCCGTTCAGCGCGTCGGGCGGCGGCACGTTGTCGCCGAGCGGGCCCCACGCGAGGATCGCGCATTCCTGCAGCACGAGCGCGAGCCCGACCGTGGCCAGGATGTGGAATTCGTGCTGCTGCGCGTACACATGACGCAGCACGAGCTTTTCGACGCTCCACGCGAACGCGCCGACGACGAGCGGCACGACCGCGAGCGCGACCCAGAAATTCGCCGACCATTGCAGCGCCTGGTAGCAGAGATACGCGCCGAGCAGGTAGAACGCGCCGTGAGCGAAATTCACGAAGCGCAGCAGGCCGAACACGATCGACAGGCCGACGGCGAGCAGGAAATACAGCATGCCCACGCCGATGCCGTTGACGATCTGCAGCAGATAGACGTTCATGGCTTCCGTGTCAGAAAGGAAGGTAACGGACGTCCGCGGCGCACGAAGGCCGCGGACGCATGCACTGCGTCACGCGAGCTTGCAGCTCGTCTTGTCGACCGGCAGGAACGACTGGCCCGAGCTGACGATGTCGGCGTAATCGTCCGCGCTCTTCATCCGGCTCTTCGGCTTGCCCTTCAGCAGGTAGTAGTTCTTCAGCACCTGGTGGTCACCCTTGCGGATTTCCTCCGGGCCGGTGAGGCCGTCGTACTTCATGCCTTCCATCGCAGCGACGACCTTCTTCGGATCGGCGCTGCCGGCCTTCACCATCGCGTCGACCAGGATCTTCGAGCAGATGTACGAACCCGCGAGGCTGTAGTTCGGGTTCGCCTTGAACGTGGCGTTCGCGCGCTTCACGAGGTCGCGGTTCAGCGGCGAATCGATGCCGTGCCAGTACTGCGCGCCGAAATACACGCCGTCGCAGATGTCGGGCCCGAGCGCCTCGAACTGCTCGAGGCCCGACGCCCACGCCAGCAGGATCGTGCAGTTGCGCTTCATCCCGAAGCTGACGGCCTGGCGCAGCGTGTCCGACGATTGCGAGCCGAAGTTCAGGATCAGCAGCACGTCCGGCTGCGCGGCCGCCGCGTTCGTCAGGTAGCCGCTGAACTCCTTCTCCGCGAGCGAGTGGTAGCTGTTGCCGACATGCTCGATGCCCTTTTCCTTGAAGATCGCCTTCGCGGCCGAAAGGAGGCCGTCGCCGAACACGTATTGCGGCGTGATCGTGTACCAGCGCTTCGCCTTCGGCAGCATCTGCGTCAACGGGCGCACCGTCTGCTCGATCGCGCCGAAGGTCGGCACCGACCAGCGGAACGTCGCGGCATTGCAATCCTTGCCGGTGATCTCGTCCGCCCCGGCCGTCGTGATGAACACGCCGCCCGCCTTCTGGACTTCCTTGCCCATCGCCAGCGATTCGGACGACAGGATGCCGCCCGCGAAGAAACGCACGCCCTTCTGCTGCGCGATCTCCTGCACGCGCCGCACGGCGGTCGCGGGCTTGCCCTCGGTGTCGAGCGCCGTATAGGCGAGCGGCGCGCCGAGCACCTTGCCGTATTGCTGAACGACGAGCTGCATGCCGAGATCGGCGTACTTGCCGTTGGCGGCGAACGGCCCCGACATCGGCACCGGGCACGCCAGCTGGATGGATGAGCCCTGCGCGAACGCGGCACGGGACGACATGCTGCCGAGCGCACCCGGCACGGCCGACAACGCGGCCAGTTTCAACAGTTCTCGGCGATTCAAGTTGACGCTCCTGATAAAGGGGGACACACGCGATGCGACCGACTGCCAAACCGTGCCCACGCCCTGCAGGATGCGCGCCGCCGGTTGATCCTATTTATCATGATAAATAGAATGAACCTGATGCTAGAGTTGATCAAAATTGGTGTCAATCAGGCAAAATTCCCTACCCGCGCCGGAACGGATCGTCGACGATGACGCGGCGCGCAGTCAGACAAAGGAGTCGTGAAGATGGTCATGGACCGAGCCAGGGCGGGCCTCGCGGTCGAAATCAAGCAGCCGAAGCGGGCCGACCTCGTCGCTGAGGAAATCAAGCGGCTGATTACCGAGAAGGACCTGAAGCCGGGCGACCGCCTGCCTCGCGAAGCCGAGCTGCAGCAGCTCTATGCCGTGAGCAAGAGCACGATCCGCGAGGCGCTGAAGTCGCTCGAGGTGCAGGGGCTCATCAAGGTCACGACGGGGCCGTCGGGCGGCGGGATGGTCGTCGAGGTGCCGCTCGACCGCACGCTGCAGCTCCTGCAGAACTACCTGTTCTTCAAGGACGTGACGATCGACGACATCTACACCGTGCGCAAGCTGCTCGAACCCGAGCTGGCAGCCGGTGCCGTGCCGCACCTGAGCGAGCGCGACTTCACGGCGCTGGAGGCGAACATCGCGTGCTGCGACGGCGCGTCGGGCGTGCACGACCGCGGCCACATGCTGCGCCAGCGGCAGGAGGACACGACGTTCCACGACATCCTCGCGGCCGCGAACCCGAACCCGTTCCTGCGCTTCAGCTGCGAGCTGATCAACGAGATGATCCGGCAGCTGATCGAGTTCCGGAACGATACGCCGCTCGTGGAACACAAGCGCTTCGGCGAGGCGAACGTGTCGATCCACAAGGCGATCCTGCAGGCCGCGCGCGAGCGCGACGCCGAACGTGTCCGGGCGCTGATGGTCGAGCACATGACCGAGGCGCCCAAGCATGTGAAGCGGATGAAGGGCAAGCTGCGCGGGCGGTTGATCCTCGACTCCGAGATCCGCCGGCGGACCGCCGCGCCCGTTGTGGGATCCGAAGCGAGCGCATCGGATCCCGACGAGGACTGATTACCGGCGAGCGCGGCGTCGACGCGACGCCGCGAGCTTCGCAGCGCACGGGCTGCGTCAGCCGCGCCATGGATGCCGGGGAGGCTCCGGCCTGGTACGGTCGTTCGGTCGCTACGGCCGGACGCCGCGAGCGGCGACGACACCGGCGAGTACGCATCCGTGTCTCGCTTTCCCCGGGCGACCGAGATCGTCATCGCCCGTACGCTCAGGCGTACCCCGTCGTGCCCTTCGTCTCCAGATATTCGACGAGGCCGAACTCCGCATACTCGCGGCCGTTGCCCGAGCGCTTGTAGCCGCCGAACGGCGCGGCCGGATTCCACGGCGGGTAGTTGATGTGGACATTGCCGACCCGCAACCTCGCCGCCACCCGGCGCGCCCGCTCGATATCCTTCGACTGCACGTAGGCCGCGAGCCCGTAGACCGAATCGTTCGCGAGCGCGATGGCCTCGTCCTCGGTGCGGTAGGTCATGATCGCCAGCACCGGCCCGAAGATCTCCTCGCGCGCGATCGTCATGTCCGGCGTGACGTTCGAGAACACCGTCGGCCGCACGTAGAACCCGTCTCCGAGCCCGTCCGGCCGCCCAGGGCCGCCGGCGACGAGCGTCGCGCCTTCTTCGATCCCGAGCCGGATGAAGTGCTGGATGCGGTCGAACTGCGTGCGACTGACCACCGGCCCGATGCCGGTTTCCGTCAAACGCGGATCGCCGACGACCGTGCGCTCCGCCTCCCGGCGTGCAGCCTGCTCGGCCAGCGCCAGATGGTCGACATGCACGAACATGCGCGTCGGCGCATTGCACGACTGGCCGCTGTTGCTGAAACAGCTGCGCGCGCCGCGCGTGACCGCATCCTCGATATCGGCGTCGGGCAGGACCAGGTTCGGGCTCTTGCTGCCGAGCTCCTGGTGCACGCGCTTCACGGTATCGGCGGCGGCCTTCGCGACCTCGACGCCCGCGCGCGTCGACCCGGTGAACGACACCATGTCGACATCCGGATGCCGCGACAATGCATCGCCCACTTCATGCCCGTAGCCGTGCACGAGATTGAACACGCCGGACGGCACGCCGGCTTCGTGCAGGATCTCCGCGAACAGGATCGCGCTGAACGGCGCGATCTCGCTCGGCTTGAGCACCATCGTGCAGCCGGCCGCGAGCGCCGGCGCGACCTTGCACACGATCTGGTTGATCGGCCAGTTCCACGGCGTGATCAGCGCGCATACGCCGATCGGCTCGTGCGACACCAGCAGCGAATCGGTCTGCGTGCTGAAACGGAACGACCGCAACGCACGGATCGTCTGTTCGAGATGGGCGGTGCCGACCGCGGCCTGCGCCGCGCGCGCGAATGCGATCGGCGCGCCCATCTCCTGGCTGATCGTCTGCGCGACCTCCTCGTAGCGGCGCTGATAGATGTCGAGCACGCGCTGCAGCAGCGCGACGCGCTCGTCCACCGGCCAGCGCGAATACGTGTCGAAGGCCTGTTTCGCCGCGCCAACCGCGCGATCGACGTCGGCCGCACCGCCGATCCTGAGTTGCGCATACGGCCGTGCGGTAGCCGGATCGATCACGTCGATCGATCGTGCATCGGCCGGATCGAGCCACTGGCCGTCGAGATAGGACTGTTGTGACGTTCGCATCGAATGCTCCTGAAATGAAGGACGCCGCGCTCAGCGCGTCGCCCGTGCATAGGTGTCGACGAGGATGTCGCGGATCTGCGCGACGAACCACACGATCTCGTCGCGCGACATCACGAGCGGCGGCGAGAACTGCACGATCGGCGTGCCTTCGTGATCGACGCCCGCGCGGCACAGCAGCCCCGCGTCGAAGATCGCGGGCGCGAGCAGCGTCGACACGAACGCCTGCGCGCTGATGCCGGCCGCCCAGCGGCGCGCGGCCTTGTCGGTCACGAGTTCGAGCGAGTAGTGGTAGCCGTCGCCGCGCACGTCGCCGACGCACGGCAGTTCGAGCAGGCCGTCGAGGGTCTGGCGGAACACCGCTTCGTTACTGCGGACGTTTTCGAGCACGCCTTCGCGCTCCATGATCGCGAGGTTCGCGAGCGCGGCCGTGCACGCGACCGGGTGGCCCCCGTACGTCGCGCCGTGCAGGAACATCTGCTGCGGGCCGTCGAGCACCGTGTCGACGATCGCGTCGCTCGCGATCACGCCGCCGAGCGGCACGTAGCCCGACGCGATGCCTTTGGCGAACGTGATGATGTCCGGCTTCAGCCCGTAGCGCGCGGAGCCGAAATATTCGCCGAGCCGGCCGAACCCGCAGATCACCTCGTCCGCGACGAGCAGCACGCCGTGCCGGTCGCAGATGTCGCGCAGCCCGGCCGCGTAACCGGCCGGCGGCGTCAGGCTGCCGCCCGCGTTCTGCAGCGGCTCGACGACGATCGCGGCGACGGTATCCGGCCCTTCCTGCACGATCAGCGATTCGATCTCGTCGAGCAGGTGGCGCGTGAACTGCGCTTCCGTCTCGCCAACCGGGCGGCCGTAGCGCTTCGTGTTGCCCACGTGCCGCACGCCCGACATCAGCGGCTCGAAATGCTTGCGGAAGTTCGTCATCCCGTTCAGCGCGAGTGCGCCGAACGACGTGCCGTGATACGCGACGCGCCGCGCGATGAACTTGCGCCGCTGCGGCTCGCCGCGCGACTGGTGGTACTGGCGCACCAGCTTGATCGCCGATTCGTTCGACTCCGAGCCGCTCGACGTGAAGAACACGCGGTTCAGCCCTTCCGGCGCGAGCGCCGCGAGCTTGTGCGCGAGCCGGATCGCCGGCTCGTGGCCCACCCCCCAGTTGGTCGCGAACGGCAGCCGCACCATCTGCTCGCGGATCGCGTCGCCGATCTCCGCGCCGTGGCTGTAGCCGACCTGCACGCAGTACAGCCCGGCCAGCCCGTCGAAGTAGCGCTTGCCGTTGCGGTCGACGAGCCAGCAGCCTTCGCCGCGGTCGAACACGGTCAGCGCGTGGTCGCGATACGCATCGGCATGCGTGAAATGCATCAGCAGGTGGCGTTTGCCGAGGGCCTGCAGGTCCGCATCGAGATTGACGTCAACAGCGTTCATGGGTCGTTCCTCCTTCAGGGTTACAAGTCCGGCGCAGCGCGTCCGGTCATTCAATTCATCGACAGCGTCGGCGCCGGGCGCGTGAAGCCGCGCGTCAGCCACACGAGCTGGCAGAGTCCGAGCACGAGCCAGCCGGTGCCGACGTAGAACGTCTGGCGCGACAGGCCCGACCACAGCCACACGTTCATCGCGAAGCCGAGCGCCGGCATCACGCCGAACGTGATCCAGCCCGCGAAACGGCGATGCTCGGGGCGGCACAGATAGCTGCGCATCACGCACAGGTTCACGACCGCGAACGCGACGAGCGCACCGAAGCTGATCATCGTCGACGCAAGATCCAGCGTGATGAACAGCGCGGACAGCGACACGATGCCGACCGCGAGCGTCGCGCGCACCGGCGTGCGCAGCCGCGCATGCAGGTGGCCGAATACGCGTTCGGGCAGCACCCGGTCGCGGCCCATCGCGAACAGCACGCGCGTCACGCTCGCCTGCCCGGCCATCGCGCTCGCGAAACAGCCGGCCACGTACACCGCGACGAAGAACGCAGACAGCGTGCCGCCGCCGATGCGCCGCATCAGTTCGAGGCTGGCCGAATCGAGATCCTTGAATGCGCGCCAGTCGGGAAACACCACTTGCCCGACGTACGCGACCAGCATGAACAGCACGCCGCTCGCGAGCGTGCAGAGCAGGATCGCGAGCGGCACCGTGCGCTTCGGCTCGCGCGTTTCCTCCGACAGCGTGGTGACCGCATCGAAGCCGAGGAACGACAGGCACAGGATCGCGGCCCCGGCGAAGATCCCGCGCGCATCGCCCGACGACGGCAGCGCGACGGCCATCGACAACCCTTCTCCGGCCGTGACCCGCGCCGATACGATCACGAAGATCGTGATGAACACCAGCTGGCTCGCGATCAGGATCAGGTTTACGCGATTGACGAGCCGGATGCCGACGATGTTCAGCCCGGTGATCAGCACGATGCTGCCGACGATCCACACGCTGGCCGGCACCATCGGAAAAATCTGCTTCATGTAGATGCCGATCGCGAGGTAGCTGATCATCGGGATGAACAGGTAGTCCATCAGCAATGCCCAGCCGACCATGAAGCCGGCCGACGTGCCGAAGTTGCGGCTCGCGAACGTATAGGCGGACCCGGCGCTCGGCATCAGCCGCGCCATGTGGCCGTAGCTGCGCGCGGTGAACAGCATCGCGACCAGCGTGACCGCATACGCGGCCGTCAGGTGCCCGTTCGTCTCGCTCGTGACGAGCCCGTAGGTCGTGAACACCGTCATCGGCAGCATGTACGCGAGGCCGAAGATCACCAGCGTCGCGAGGCCGAGCAGGTGCGGCTTGCGGCGGTCGTCCGCGTCGCCGCGAAGCGCGTGCGCGCCGAAGTCGTGCGTCGCGGCGGCTGATGCGTATCGGCCCGGGCTGTCGTTGTCCATGCTGTCCTCACGTGGGTGGCGTTCACGGCTTCAACACTCGTTCGCCCGGCTCGGCCGGCGGCGGACGACTGGGAGAAAGTGTGGTGCGCCAAAAAATCGGCCACGAATGAGAAAAGCGGACGTAATCAGGGGATATTTCCGGACACGTCGCCGCGCATCGCGCCGGCGAGTCATGCATGGTGCTGTGCCGCACTGGCGTTTTGCGGACATTCCGGCTATGTTCTACTCGACCCAGTCGCCCCGTCAGCACCATGGACAGCCGTTCCCATCGAAGCCAGAGCCGGGCCGAGCGCAGCCTGCGTTCGTCGCTCGGCCTCGCGCGCCCGGCCGGGCGCCAGGAGGACATTCCCGCCACCGTCCACGCGATCGCGGTCGCGCTGGACGAGTGCCGCGTGCGGCATATCGACGGTGCCGCGCTGCTCGAAGGCACGGGGCTCGGCGCGGACGAAGTCGCGTCGCCGAACCTGCACGTGAATCGCGGCCAGGAGCAGCGCTGCTTCCACAACCTGCTGCAGCGCAGCGGCGTGCCGTCGATCGGGCTGTCGATCGGTGCGCGGCTGCACGTGTCGACGCTCGGCCTCGCCGGCTATGCGATGCTGATCAGCGGCTCGGTGATGCAGGCATTCCGGTGCATGGGGCAGTTTCCGCTGTTCATGGGGCTGTATTTCGATGTGCGTATCGATGCGCACGCAGGCGGCATGAGCGTGACGATCAGCCGCTACAACGGCGAGCCCGATCTCGAGGTGTTCCAGGTCGACATGTGCCTGTCGAGCCTGCGCCTGATCGTGTCCGATCTCGTCGGCAAGCCGGTCTGGCCCGCGCAGGTGCAGCTCGCGCGCCGCACGCCGCGCAATGCGGCCGACTACACGCGCCACTTCGGCTGCAAGATCGCGTTCAATGCGGGCGACAACCGGCTCGTGTTCACGTCGGTGAACGGCACGGAGATGCCGCTTCTCGCGAACGAAGTCAGCTTCAATGCGCTGCATGGCCAGTGCGAGGCGCTCGAACGGCAGTGGGCCGCGTCGGTCGGCACGCGCTTCGCCGATCGCGCGAAAGAGTTGATGGCGCGCGATCTCACGCGTTTCAAGTCGATGACGTCGCTCGCGAACGCGCTGCACCTGACGGAACGCACGCTGCGCCGGCGGCTCGACAAGGACGGTCTCACGTTCCAGGCGCTGCTCGACGACGTGCGCCGCGACGAGGCGGTGCGGATGCTCGACGACCCGGAGTTGACGGTCGCGGCCATTGCGGAGCGTCTCGGCTACAGCGAGCCGCGCAGCTTCCGGCATGCGTATCGGCGCTGGACCGGGCGCACGCCGCGCGCCGGCGCGGACCCTGACGCGTAGGGCGCAATGGGCGCTCGTTCAGAAAACCTGCAGCGGAAACCCTCACGACGAACCACGGCAAGCCGGTTTCATTGCCGGCATCCGGGCTTCCCGCACACGTCATTCATGACCAGCGACTGTGGGGAGTCGCGCTGGACATAGCGGCAGTCATCCGAATCGACTCGCGTAGAATGCCCGCAACCATCAAGCATCAAGCCGAGCGGGCCACGCCTCCATTCCACTCGCACCGGCGCCACGCGAACAAGACAACACGAACAAGACCCGCGGCATCCGTCGACGGCGCCGCCCTGACCGGGCATGCGCCACCGCGACGATCGCCCGCCGACGACGCCTCCATGAGCAAACCGATCCTGTACCTCCTCGCCGGCAACGGCAGCGCGGCCGACTGGTGGGACGATGCACTGCCCCACTTCCGGCATTACCGGCCCGTGCCGCTGGAACTGCCGGGCTTCGGCGACAACCCCGCGCCGCCCTGCGAAGATCTCGCCGCATATGCACAAGCGCTGCTGGACGCGACCGAGCCGGGCCACGCGATCATGGCGGTCGGCGTGAATGCGCTGCTGGTGCTGCACGCATTGCAGCGACGCCCCGGCCACTTCGGCCGCAGCGTGCTGCTCGCGCCTGTCGGTGCGTTCCTGTGGGAACGGCGCCTGCCGAAACTGATGGCGCCGAAACCGCTGCGCAAGACGATCCACTGGCTGCTCGCGCACTACCCGACGCTGTTTGCCCGCAAGTTCTCGAACCTGACCTGGACGCGGGCCCAGTACCGCCGCATGGGCGCCGGCTATGCGCGCTGCCGCGCATTCCTGCCGCACTGGGATCTCGTGCGCGCCGATACCGCGCTGCCGCTGCTCGAGTGGGTCAGCGATCGCATCGAACTCGTGTGGGGCGACCAGGACAACGTGCTCGGCGTGCGCCAGGCCGCCGCGTGGTCGGCCATCCTCGCGCGCGCCGACCTCACCGTCACGCTGCAGGCCGGCTGGGGACACTATCCGTGGATCGATGCGCCGGCGGCATTCGTGCATTGGCTCGAAGCCGGTGAAGCCGGCTTCGTCGCGCACACCAAGGGCGGGCGCCTGGCCCTGGCCACGATGGCCGGCCTGCCCGTGCCGCCCGCGCTGTCGCTGACCCGCGCCGACGATCCGCGCCTGCCCGGCTTTCTTGCGAGCCAGCCCGACGCCGAGTGGGCGATCCGCTCGTCGAGCCACGGCGAAGACCAGGCCGATGCGGCCAACGCGGGCCTGCACACGACGTTCCTGCGCGTACCGGCGTCGCAGGCAGCCGCGCGCGTGGCCGAACTGCTCGACGGCGGCCTCGAGGAAACGGTCGTGCAGCGCTTCATCACGCCCGTGCTGTCCGGCATCGCATTCGTGCGCCATCTCGCAGTCGAAGTCGAGTGGGTGGAAGGCCACCTCGAAACGCTCGCCGACGGGCAGGCCAGCCCGCAACGCGCGATCCTGTCGCGGCTCGGCGAACCCTGGCAACGCGGCACGTTCCCGACCGCGCACGGGCTGGGCTCGACGCAGCTGTGGACCTTCCTGCAACGCGTGCTGCGCGCGTTCCACTACGTGCCGGGCGATGTCGAATGGGCGTGGGACGGCAAGCAGCTGTGGCTGCTGCAGTACCGCCCGATCAGCAGCTACGGCTGGCACCGGCACCTGACCGCCGCAAACATCGCCGAGATCCTGCCGCCGCAGCCCAGCCGGCTGGTCGAATATGCGCAACGGCGCGCGGCCGGCAGCATTCCGGCCATCATGGCGCGCTGGGATGCACGCGTACTGCAGGACAACGAACCATTTACCGCGCTCTATGGCGGTGCGTCGTACATCAACAACGACCTGTTCCTCGCCCGCCTCGCCGACTGGGGCGTGTCGGCCGGCAACTACAGCGGCGAGATCGGCGGCGCGACACCACCGCTGCGCTGGCGCCCGCTGCGGCTGCTGCGTTCGCTGCCGGTGTTCTGGCGCATGCTGCGCGTCGCGCGCGGGCACCTGCCGACGCTCGAGCGCGGCTTGCAGCGCTTCGACCAGGAACTCGCGACGCTCGTCGAGCGACGCGCCGACGGCCAGCAACTGGCCGACTGGTTCACGCGCTTCTACGTGTTCGTCGTGCAGGGCAACCTGTGCATCGCGTCATCGCTGGCCAGCAGCGGCGGCACACTGTGGGGCCGTCCGCCGACCGCGTACGGCCAGCTCGACGACAGCCCGCATCGCCTGCCGTGGGAAACCGATCCGGGCACCGCACGGCCCGCGCCCACCAATCTGCCGCTGCAGGCGTTTCCCGACTGGCCATTGCCGATCCGCGTACTCCACGCGCTCGGCGCGCCCGGCATGCGCGGCTGGTATCTGCAGGTACGCGAGTGGTATCGCGACAACCTGATGCGCGTGTTCTTCCGCCTGCATCATGCGATGCCGGCCGCCGACCGCGACGCGTGGTTCGCGCCCCATCCCGAGCGCCGCGAACGCAACGGCAGCTTCTGGCAGGACGGCAGCGAAGGCACCGACGAGGCGGCAGGGTTCATGATCTATCCGGGCCACACGCAGGGTGTGCTCGGCCACGACATCCTGCTGGAAGACACGCTCGATCCGGGCCGGCACGCGCAGTACCAGGCCGCGCGCGCCGTGATCGCGCGCATGGGCGGCCGGCTGTCGCACGGCGCGACGCTGCTGCGCGAGCTGCGCAAGCCGTCCGCCGTGCTGCCGCGCGTCGATGCCGCGTGGATCGGGCGCGAGGTGCGGCTCAGCGACGGCCGGCTGACGCTGGTCGAATAAGCGCCGCGCCGCTGCGGCATGCCCGAGCCGGTACTCAGCGCACCGGCGTGCGGACTTTCCCGTCGACCTTCAGCGTGCGCCGGTCGTGCGCGGCTTCGTATTCGACCGTCTGCGCGGGCGTGACGGCGCCGTACGAACGGCCGTTCACATAGACGGTGCCGTCCCGCAGTTCAACCCGGTCGCCGTTGACCGTCGCGGTGGCCCGTTCGCCCTGCAGCACCGCGCCCGAACAACCGGCGGTCGAAAAGCTGCGGACCGACGTGCCCGGCATCGCGGCGATCCCGCCCTGATCCGCCGCATGCGCCGCGCTGCAAGGCGGCGCATCCATGCTGCCGGCAGCGTGGACCGCGCCGGCGCTGATGCCGCATCCGGCAAGCAACGCAATCGTCATCGGCTTCAGATGGTTCATGGTGAGCTCCGTTGTCCGCCGCCGCGGATCGATGACCGGCCGACGCCCGTGTTCGCATGACGGGCCGTCCGGATACACCCAAGTATGCGTCCGGTTCGCGGCACTCCGCCAGCCGCGCCAGTACCACTCGCCGCCGCTTTGGTTCGCTCCGGCTCCGGCCTCCGGAAACACCTCCGTCGGCATAACCCGTCCACCTGAAAATCCGCCTTGATCAAGTTGCGACTCGCAACTATTATTGATTGCGATCCGCAACCTTTTCGGGCCAACCATGGACCTCATCGACGCTCCCGCCAAGCCTCGCGAAGCCACCATCCTCGAGCTGCGCGACTTTTCCCGCAAACTGGTTCGCGAGCTCGGCTTCATGCGCGCGACGCTGGCCGACAGCGACTGGGCGCCTTCGGCGGTGCACGCGATCCTCGAGATCGGGATGGCGCCCGGCATCAACGCCCGCGACCTGGGCAACATCCTGCGGCTGGACAAATCGAACACGAGCCGGCAACTTGCGCGTCTCGAGGCGGCCGGCGTCGTGGAGCGGCGCGTGTCGAGCGACGACGCGCGCGCGACCGAGCTGTACCTGACCGCCGACGGGAAAAAGCTCCAGAAGCGAATCGACACGTTCGCGACGGACCAGGTGTCGAATGCGCTGCGCCGCATGGTGCCTGCCGACCAGCAGACGCTGCTGCGCTCGCTCGCGCTATATGCCGATGCGCTCGCGCAGGACAACGCCGCGAAGGCGCCCGCCGCAGCACTCGATGCGCCGTCGATCCGCGAAGGCTATCAACCGGGCTGCATCGGCGATATCGCGAGCCTTCACGCGCGCTTTTATTCCGAACACTGGGGCTTCGGCGCCTTTTTTGAAAAGCGGGTGGCGACCGAACTGGCCGAGTTCGCCGGTGCGCTGCCAGCCGACGGCAAGGCGCTCTGGCTGTGCCAGGAAGACGGTCGGACACTCGCGTCGCTCGCGATCGACGGCGACCCGGCAACGCGCGTCGCGCACCTGCGCTGGTTCATCGTGAACGACGCGCTGCGCGGGTCGGGCATCGGACGCCGGCTCATGGCGGAAGCCATGCGCTTCGTCGACGCGCAGCGGTTTCGCGAAACCTATCTGTGGACGTTCAAGGGGCTGGATTCGGCGCGCCATCTGTACGAGTCGTTCGGCTTCACGCTGACCAGCGAATCCGCGGGCACGCAATGGGGAACCGAAGTGGTCGAGCAGCGCTTCAGCCGAGCCGGGCCATCGGGCGGTTGAGAGTCGGCGCGCCGTCCCGGACTCCGCTGCGACTGCCCTTCCCGCCAATCAGGACGCCCCGCATGGTCGAACGTCTCGCCGCTCTCGCGCTCTGCGCGGCCGTTGCCACGCCGGCCGATGCCGCGCCCTGCATCGACCCGATCGACCTGAAGATGACGCTATGCCTGGACGATCCCGAACACGCATCGACGGCAGGACAGCACATGCGTTCATCGACCGAAGCTCGAAATGGGCATCAACGTCGCCGAAAAGTCAGACAAAATCGCTGATCTCGTTAACCTCTAGTGCTGAAAATCCATTTACATCATAGACTTCATGTAACTGGATTTACCGAGCGGGCCAACCCCGATTTCAGCCGATATGACTACCACTCCAGATGCGGGCGAGCGATCCGACGACGAGTCGATAGAGGCTCGAATTGCCCGCGTGATGCCAACGCTGACGCCCGCACATCGGCGGGTTGCGGAGTTCGTGCGAGCGAATCTCGTTCATGCGGCCACCATGCGCATCGACGAGTTCGCCGCCGCGGTTGATGTGTCGGTGGCCACGGCCAACCGCTTCGCCCGCGCGCTTGGTTTTGACGGGTATCCGCAGTTCCGGGCGAGCCTCGTACCGGATCTCGAAGCGGTTTTCGCGCCCGTCGAACGATTGCGGAGCGCGCTCAAGTCACCGTTGCCGAAGACGAAGGTGCTCGGTTTGTCCCTGACGCGCGAGGCCGAGAACCTCGAGGCATGCATTCACGCGCTCGATCAGCATGCGGCCGAGCAGGTGGTCTCGGCGCTTGTCGGCGCAGAGCGCGTGTTCATTCTCGGATACGGTTCCAGCGGCTATCTCGCGAGCTTGATGGAGCATGGCCTGAACCCCTACTTGAAGAATGTTCAGGCGCTGTCGCTGGGAGGCGGGCCGGAACACGCGGCGCGGCGCCTGTTCGGCGTAACGGCGAACGACCTGGTCGTTGCGCTCTCGTTTCCGCGCTATGTCAGGGACACGATTACGATAGCCCGGCGTGCGCAAGAGCACGGCGCTCGGCTGGTTGCGCTGACTGACGGCCCCGCGTCGCCGTTGGCGGGATTTTCCGACATCCTGCTGTTCATCCGTGCGAAGCGTCAGCTTACCGCGTGTTCGAACGCGACGATCCTGGCATGCATCGAGGCACTTTGCGATGCCGTGGCCAGCCGCGTTCCCAAATCCGACGCGGCATCAAAAAGGATGACCGAATTTGCATTGCCCTGGATTCATCAACCAGGGCGCAAATGAAACGCGAGTGACCAATGGGATGCATGCCTGGGCCTGCTTCAACTTGATCACGCTTGCTGCGACTTCGTCGATGAAAGGAGGATGAGCGGGGAAAAGGAAACGCTGTTTTTCAAAACTGCCAGTGCCATGACACACATCGGTGTACAACACAAAAAAACGACCGGGAGCCGTCAAGAAACTCGATTTGGAAGCCATTGCGTTCCCCGCGAGGGAACGCTGGATGATCGTGATCACGGCATGCGTGCGTTCGAAGAGCCCCTGGCGGGACGCCAGGTGTATCAGGCGCGCAACTTATAAATTGCGCAAGTGTGCTGTGTGACTCGATGCAGGATATGTCGGTGTGTGATCCGCTCCCGCGGGGCACCCCGGTATCCACAATAGCGAGCTGCCGGTGCCGGATCGTGTGGTGATGTAATGAATATTCTGATGGTAGAGAATGATCCCGTTCAGGCGGCGATCATCGGAAAAGCCTTGCAGTTGCACGGCCAGGAAATCTGCTGCGTGCATAACGGTGAGCGTGCCGTGCAGTTTCTCAAGGCGAAATGGATGGATCTCGTCATACTCGACTGGCAATTGCCGGGCATGAGCGGCCTGGACGTACTGCGCTGGATACGCGCAAACCTCGGTGATGAACCAACCGTCTTGTTTCTGACCGCAAGGACACTTGAGCCGGATGTCGTCACCGCATTTGAAGCCGGCGCCGATGATTACATCGCCAAGCCGTGTCGCGAAAGCGAACTGGTCGCTCGAGTCAAGGCGTTGCTGCGCCGGCATGACAGTGCCAGGAAGCGAGCAGACTCGAAACAGGTGGGCGCCTATGCGCTGAATTCCGAGACACGCACCGTGACGCTTCGCGGCGTCCCAATCGACCTGACGCCGAAGGAATTTGCGTTGACAGCCTGCCTGTTCGACAACCTTGGCCGGATCGTATCGCGTGATTTGCTTGGGGCGCTTGTGTGGGGCAGAGCGCTCGACGGCTCGTCGAGAAGCCTCGATACACATATCTACCGGATTCGCCAAAAGCTGGCGTTGCGACCGGAGAACGGTCTTCGTCTTAGCGCCGCCTATATGCACGGCTATCGGCTCGACGTGGTCGACGTGGTCGACGATACAGCGACTACTTCCGGGAGGCCGCTTGCCGAGTCAGATGAACGAGAGAGCGTGGCGAGCGTTGCTTCGAGCCAGGGCGCCATGTGTGTAGTGGCCTGATGAATCCGGGACTCATTCCGGTTCAGGGTCAACGCTCGGTTGCCATTCGAGGAGTATCCGCAAACGAACCGGGGCCGAGTCGTACACGAGCCGATTGCCCGGTGATCACCACGGCGCGATATCCCGGTGCGGCATGAAAACAAGCCAACCCGGTCGACGCAAATGAAGTTGTCACCGCTTGCGAAGTAAAGATGTCGCGTCACCGGCTGCGGCGTCGTGAAGACCGGTGCCGACTCCCCCAGGCACCGGCATTCGCGGTCACGCGTTGGGCGAATCCCGAGTTTGAGCGAACAATCGCGCTGTGGCGATAAACGGTTACGCTTCGCCGCACCATTGCAACCACCGCCCTCCTGTCGGCCGCCGCGGCAGGTGGACTGAACATCTACAACGGGTCCGACTACATCGCGCCGGACACGACCCCGAACGTCCGGAAGCAAACGGGCGTGGGCGCAGTCGAAGACGGGGCGCTGAGCATCGTCACGTGACACGCCGCCGCGCCTCCAGCCGCCCAGGCCGGAGGCGCGTGCGGTCACTTCCGCATCAGAACCGGTGAATGATCCCCGCGCCGAAGGCGAACTGGTTGCCGGTCGACGACGGCGCGGTGTTGAACCCGTCGCCCAGCGTCGCGGTCGCGTCGACGATGCTGCCCGCGCCGCTCGTGCCGAGCGTCTTGCCCTTCGCGTGCTGGTACGCTTCGAGCAGGTACAACCCCGTGCGCTTCGACAGCGAGTAGTACTGCGACAGGTTGAACTGGTGATATTGCGCGCTGTCGGTGATGCCGTTCGATTCCGTCGCACGCGTGTACGCGTAGCCCGCGCCGAAATCCCAGACCGCCGACGGCTTCCAGTGCAGCACCGCGCCGGCCGTGTTGAAGATCGCGGTATTGAAGAACTTCGACGCCGCGCCCGGGATGTATTCGGTGTTGGTGTAGGTCGCCGTCGCGTCCCACGCATCGCTGAACCGGTAGCTGAGGCCCACCGCGAACCGCTGCTGCGCCTTCGCGGTCTGGTAGCCGTTCGTGACCGCCGACACGCCGATCTGCGCGCCGCCGTTCGACGTCGTCGAGTTCGCGCCCCACGTGCCGCCGGCCGTGTTCGAGTTGTTCACGCGCTCGAACGCGACGCCGGCGCCGAACGGGCCGGCCGCGTACTGAATGCCGGTCGCCCATGTCGAGCCCGCGTTCGTGCTGCCGGCCACGCCGCCGAGCGAGTAGGAACCGCTCAACGTCACGCCGTACCATTTCGGCGACGTGTACTCGATCGTGTTGTTCGCACGGTAGATCGTGTCGAGGCCGTCGACGTCGCCCGGGTGCGCGCCGTAGTAGCCGGTGATCCACGTGGTCGGGCTGAACGGCGACATCGTCTGGTAGTACGACGCATATTGCCGGCCGGCGGTCAGCGTGCCGTACGTGGCGTTGGTCAGCCCGACCCACGCCTGGCGCCCGAAGATCGCGTCGGTGTACTGCGCGGCACCCGTCGCCGAGTTGAAGCCCGATTCGAGCGTGAAGATCGCCCTCGTGCCGCCGCCGAGATCCTCGCTGCCCTTCAGCCCGAAGCGGCTGCCGGCCCACACGCCCTGGTTCATCCGGACGACCGACTTCCCGCCGCTCGTCGAGCCGACCGTCGTCGCGTTGCTCTGGTAGCCGATGCCGTTGTCGACGATCCCGTACAGCGTCACGCTGCTCTGCGCGAACGCCGGCGCGACAGCGGCCAGCGCGACGCCGGACGTCAGCGCCATCCGCAATGCCTGTTGCTTCATGTATCCGTCTCCTTCCTTGTCTTCTCGAGTGAGTGAATTGTCTTGATGGCTGCTTGCCGCCCGCTCACGGACGTCCGGGCCGGTACGCACGCCAGCCGTTGCCGCCCGTGCAGACAAGCTGCGCGCCATTGACCCGGCACTGCGCCTCGTAGCCCGGCGAGTACAGCCATTCGCCGGCCCAGTGCAGGTCCACATACGGGTCGGCCTTCTGCGTATCGGCGACGAAGTTCGCCGCATCGTCCGTGCTGCCGCTGCCCGTGTAGCGCGCGGTGGCCGGATACGGAAACACCGGACGCGTGCGTGTCGTGTTGCCGTTCGCATCGACGATCGACGCGACGATCTTGCCGGGCGTCGCGCCCGACTCGGTCCATGCCATCAGCGGCGTGAGGACGTCGAATACGTCCGGCCCCTGCCCGCCGCCGCAGTGCGCGACGCCCGGGAACAGGTAGAAGCGTGCGAAGCGGTCGACCTGCGCGTCGCCCATGGTCTTCTTCATCGCTTCGTAATACGCGATGCTCGAACGCGGCGAGATGTGCTGATCCTCGAGGCCGTGCCACAGCAGCAGCTTGCCGCCACGGCCGGCGAAGTGACCCAGATCGGGATCGGTCGCGGCCAGGTAGTTCGACACCGGCACCGTCTTCGCGAACGCGTCGAGCGTGAACTTCAGGTCGCCGATCGTCGCGGCCGGATACGACGCGTTGTAGTAGTCGAGATAGCGCAGGAACGGCAGCACGAAGCTGATCGTGCCGCTCGGCGCGGTGGCGGTAGCCGGCACGAACAGGCTCCAGTTCAGCTCCGAACCCCATTCGCGCGACACGAGCGGTTCGAGACGCGTGCCGTTGGCGGTCGTCGCGCCGTCATGGATGCGGCGCACGACGTCGGCTTCCTGCGGCGTCAGGCACGTCGCGGTCGATTGTCCGGCCGCGCACACCAGCGTCGCGGGATCGAACCGGCACGCGCGCGGGTTGTCGATCACGCCGTCGACCACGCCATCGAGCCCGTCGCACGCCTTCAGCACCGCCGCGTGCAGCATCGGCAGCTTGCCGGCAAGCAGGATCGCATTGCCCGTCTTCGGGTCCGTGTTGACCGCGGCCGGCCACGCGTGATGGAACGTGTTCTGCACGATCAGGTCGTTCGCGGGCGCGCCGGCCGCGATGCCGTCGAAATCGTCGGGAAAGCGCTGCGCTTCCATCAGTGCTTCGCGGCCGCCGTCCGAGCAACCGTCGAAGTATGCATAGCGAGCGGGCCGCGCGTAGAACTTGCCGATGATCGCCTTGGCCACCTGCGCGGTGGCATGCTCGGCGCGATACGCGAAGTCGAGCTTCGCCTTCGGGTCGAGCGCCCATGCGCCATCGTTGCCGCCTTCGTGGCCCATGTCGGTCGCGGCCATCGCGATCGTCCCGTTGGTCACCGGCACGCAGGTCGACGCCATCGGTGCGTTGACCGACAGGTTGCCGCACAGTCCGCCACATCCCGTCTGCAGATAGCGTTGCGTCCAGCCCTGTGTCGGCAGTTGCAGTTCGAACAGCGACGCGCCCGGGCCGATCGTGCCTTTCACGTCGCACACGGGTGCCGGCAGCGTGTTGTTCCCGACGACCGTACCGGCGGGCAGCAGCACCGCCGACGTGATCGTGACGGTGCCGTCGGTCACGCCGCTCAGGTCGAGCGCCGCCACAGCCGGGCACGACATCGCCGGCATCACCGCCGGAAGATTCGCGAGGCCGCCGGCCGCGCTCGCGGCACTTGCAGCACTCGCCGCGTTCGACCAGCCGGCCAACATCGCGCACAAGCCCATCATGCCGATCGCCAGTATCCGGATCAGCGCATCGCGCCGCATGCCTGCCGCGCGACGCCATTCGCGCGCGCTCCACCCTGCCCTGCAGTTCGTCTGCATTCCTGTCTCCTGTCGTTCTGGTTGGCTTGCCGCGTCGTCAGGTGGCGATGCGGCGACTTCACGAAACGCCTGCGATACCTCGAGTGAATCGAACCTTCACATGACCGCCTTCTTCATCAGCATAACTAAGCTCACTGCGCGAGCACGTTGCGAAGACGACCGATTCCCATCTGATCCGTTTATCGATACCGGCGCACCACTGCCACGGCTGCACCGTTCGGCCCTATGCCGGCTCCATCCCGTGTTCGCGCTTGATGCGATCGGCCTGCGCCGATGCCAGGCAAGCAAGAAACCGTTCGGCAGCCGCGCGATCGTGTGCCGCGCGACACACCGCTGCGGAAAACACCGTGACGGCCTGAACGGCTTCCGGCAAAACGCCGACGACGTCGATGCCCGGCACATGCATCAGCTCGCTCAACTGCTGGAAACCGAAGTCGACGTCGCCCGCCGCGATCATCTCGCCGACCGGCACGCCGGGCGGCGCCTGGACGATACGCGGCGCGATCGCGTCCGCAATGCCCCAGCGTACGAACAGGCGATTCAGGTGCGCGCCGCTCGGCCCCGTCGAATAGCCGATCCGGCCGGCGCGCAGGATCGCGTCGCGAACGCCTGCTTCGGTGCCGATCTCCGGCCGCGCCGCGCCTGCAGCCACCGCAACCGCGATGCCGGAACGCGCGACATCCACCCGGCTGCTCCCGTCGACATGGCCATCGGCAGCAAGCCGCTCGATCGCGTCGGACGCGAGCACGACGAAATCGAACGGCTCGCCGGCCCGCACGCGCCGCGCCGCGTCGACTCCGCCGACGGACGTGATCGACACGCGGCATCCCGTTTCATCCGCATGCGCGGCCGCCAGTCGCGCCAGCACCGGCCGCATCGCCATCGACGAAATGCCGGTGACGGCCGTCGCCGCGCATGCGGTCTGCGTCATCTCTGCCGCCCGCATCAGTCGATATAGCGCAGGCCGGCCTGGCGCAGCGGCTCGCGCATGTCGTACATGTCGAGGCCCAGCACGCCCGACGCGAGCTTCGCGCGTTTCGCGGCTTCGTTCGATTCGCGCGCCAGCGCCTTCTCCAGCACTTGCGCGGCACGCGCGGCCGGCACCGCCACCACGCCGTCGTCGTCCGCGACGATCACGTCGCCGGGATGGACGAGCGCACCGGCACACACGACCGGCACGTTCACCGAACCGAGCGTCGCCTTGATCGTGCCTTTCGCGGAGATCGCCTTGCTCCACACCGGGAATTGCATCGCCTCGAGCACCGCGACGTCACGCACGCCCGCGTCGATGATCAGCGCCTGCGCGCCGCGCGCCTTGAAGCTCGTCGCGAGCAGGTCGCCGAAATAGCCGTCGGTGCAGTCGGCGGTGATCGCCGCAACGACCACGTCGCCCGGCCGGATCTGTTCGGCCGCAACGTGCATCATCCAGTTGTCGCCCGGATGCAGCAGCACGGTAACGGCCGTGCCGGACGCCAGCGCGCGCGGATAGATCGGCCGCATGTACGGCTTCAGCAGGCCCGTGCGGCCCATCGCCTCGTGCACCGTCGCCGAGCCGAGCGCACCGAGCCGCGCGGCGACGCCTGCGTCCGCGCGGTGGATCGTGCGGTAAACCACGCCGAGTTCGTTCATGATCACTGCCCCTTCGCTTTCAGTTGTGCATCCAGACGCGGATAGACGCGCCGGGCATTGCCTTCGTAGATCTTGTGCCGCGCGAGCGCATCGAGCGACGACGCGTCGATGTAGCGCTTCGTGTCGTCGAAGTAGTGGCCTGTTTCGGGATCGATCCCGCGCACCGCGCCGATCATCTCGCTCGCGAACAGGATGTTGTCGACCGGAATCACGCCGGTCAGCAGGTCGATGCCGGGCTGGTGATACACGCACGTGTCGAAGAACACGTTGTTCAGCAGGTGGTCCTTCAGCAGCGGCTTCTTCAGCTCCTGTGCGAGCCCGCGAAAGCGTCCCCAGTGATACGGCACAGCGCCGCCGCCGTGAGGAATCACGAAACGCAGCGTCGGGAAATCGCGGAACAGGTCGGAGGTCAGGCACTGCATGAAGGCCGTCGTATCGGCGTTCAGGTAGTGCGCACCCGTCGTGTGGAAGCACGCGTTGCAGCTCGTGCTCACGTGGATCATCGCGGGAATGTCGTACTCGACCATCTTCTCGTAGACCGGGTACCAGTAGCGGTCCGACAGCGGCGGGCTGGTCCAGTGGCCGCCGGACGGATCGGGATTCAGGTTGATCGCGACATTGCCGTATTCGTCGACGCACCGGACCAGCTCCGGAATGCAGGTCGCGACATCGACGCCCGGGCTCTGCGGCAGCATCGCGGCCGGCACGAAGTGATCGGGAAACAGCTGGTGCACGCGGTGGCACAGCTCGTTGCACACGGCCGCCCACGTGCTCGACACGCTGAAATCGCCGATGTGATGCGC
This sequence comes from Burkholderia lata, assembly GCF_902499335.1. Classification (GTDB taxonomy): domain Bacteria; phylum Pseudomonadota; class Gammaproteobacteria; order Burkholderiales; family Burkholderiaceae; genus Burkholderia; species Burkholderia lata_B. The sequence goes on from NZ_CABVQK010000005.1 coordinate 387,279, forward strand.
CATGAAGCTCGCGCGCGGGCTGAAGATCGTCAGGTCGAGGCCGCGTTCGCGCATCAGCCTGAGCTGGTTGAGCTCGATCGATTCGCGCAGCTCGTCGTCGCCGATGTTCAGCTCGGAGACTTTCGGCCGCTCCGACGGGCTGTTGATCGCCGCGACCTGGCGATTGCGCCACGCCTCCAGCGCCTTCGGCGCGGTGGTGTAGTGGCCGTGAATGTCGATGATCATTGCAACTCCTGCGTATGATGACGTGTTCCGCCGCGTGCCGGCCGCCGCGCCGGTTCGGCGCGGCGCGCTCAGTGCGCCGGGTTTTCCAGTTCCTGCGGTCCGGGCGCGGGCGCGCGCTGCGACGTCATGATCGCGATCGCGGCCAGCGTGGCCGGCACCGCGAGCATCGACAGGATCGCGTCGAACTTCCAGCCGAGCCCCAGCAGCGCGCCGCCGATCGCGGAGCCGAAGATGCTGCCGAAGCGCCCCATCCCGAGCATCCAGCTCACGCCGGTGGCACGTGCGACCGTCGGGTAGCGTCCCGGCGCATACGCGTTCAGCCCCGTCTGCGCGCCGCTCATGCAGAAGCCGGCCGCGAACACCAGCAGCGCGAGCGACGACGACAGCGCCCCGGCCCATGCGAGCACCGCCACGCACAGCCCGCCGCCCAGGTACGCGGCGCCGATCACCGGCGCCGGCCGCACCTTGTCCATCAGCCAGCCGACGCCGACCGCGCCGATCGTGCCGCCGATCTGGAACATCGCGGTCACGTTCGCGGCCGTGCTGACGGACAGGCCCGCGTCCTTGATCAGCGTCGGCAGCCAGCCCGTGAGCAGGTAGATCACGAGCAGGCCCATGAAATAGGTGATCCACAGCGACACGGTGACGAACCCGTAGCCTTGCGAGAACAGCACGCCGATCGGCCGGCGCGTCGGCAGCGGCGGCTCGTTCGACACGAACGTCTCGTTGCCGGCGAATTGCCCGCCGCATACGCGGTTCAGCAACCCGGCAATGCGCTGCGACGGCGCGCCGCGCACGGCCAGCAACCGGGCCGATTCGGGCAGCAGCCACATCTGCAGCGGAATCAGCAGCAGCGGCAGCGTGCCGCCGAACAGCAGCACCGCGCGCCAGCCGTGCAGCGGAATCAGCCAGCCCGCGACGAACCCGATCAGCGCCGAGCCGAGATTGAAACCCGTGAACATCACGGTGATCATCAGCGCACGCATCCGCTTCGGCGCGTACTCCGACAGCAGCGTCGTCGTGTTCGGCATCGCCGCGCCGAGACCGATGCCCGTCAGCAGCCGCAGCATCGCCATCTCGAACGGCGTATGCGCCTGGGCCGTCACGATCGTGAACACACCAAACAGGAACACCGACGCGATCAGCACGCGCTTGCGCCCGAACCGGTCCGCGCTCGGGCCGGCCACCAGTGCACCGATCACCAGGCCGATCGGCGCCGCGCTCATCACGAGCCCGAACTCGGGCCGCGAGATCGCCCAGTCATGGATGATCGACGGCGCGACGAAACCCATGATCGCGACGTCCATCCCGTCGGCGATCACGACGAGGCAGCACAGCACGACCAGCAACCACTGGTAGCGTGTCACCGGCCGGTCGTCGATGAACGACTTGATGTCGATTGCCTTTCCGCTTCCCATCATGTCTCTCCTGTCTCCTTGGCGACGATCGCTCATATCGATTCGTCATCCTATTTATATGGCCTGGTACGTTGCCGAAACCGTGGAACGAAGGCGCGCGTGGTTACGCGCCATCGTCACCCGTCACGTGTTGCGTTGCTGCTCCGCGCCGTCCCAGCCGAGCGGCCCGGCGCTCTTGCCCGCAACGGAATACAGCGCGCCGGGCGCGTTTCGGGTGCGCTGGAACGCTTCCAGCGATTCGCCGCGCATCGCCGCGTAGATATGCAGGTTCGATACACCCGTCACCGCACCGAGCTTTTCCAGCAGGAAGAAGATCACGCCGTAACGCAGCAGGCCCGGCCAGTCGCGCCGACGGATCAGGTCGCGCTCCTGCTCAGTCAGGCCGGCAGCGTCGAAGCTCGCTTCGGGGTCGCCCAGGAACTGCGCGCGATGCGCGGGCTCGATCATCCGGTGCAGATAGTCGTTGATCCGGTACGCGTCGACCGCCTTCGCGATCGTGAACGGATAGGTGCCCGGCAGCTGCTCGACGCCGGCGAGCTCGGCCGCGATCCGCTGCCGGTGCCGTTCAGCCGCCGCCGTGTCGATATCGGTGTCTGCCGGCTCGTAGACGGCCGTCGCGATGCCCGTCATCGACGGCAGGTAGTAGCTGCGATGCCGGCACACGACGCCGGCCGGCAACGCGCCGCGCATCGTGAGCCACATCACGACCTCGGCGCCTTCGTAGCCGCCGAGCGTCGCGTATTCGGCGAGCGGCATGCCGGCGAGACGTTCGGGGTCCCGTTCGAGCAGGTCGAGAAAGCGTTCGTCCCATTCGGGATGGTTGAAGCCCGCACGTTCGCCGTGCACCTGGTGCGACAGCCCGCCCGTCGCGACGATCGCGACGCGCAGATCCTCCGGATAACTTTCGATCGCACGGCGCAGCGCCTGGCCGAGCCGGTAGAACCGGCGCGCGGACGGCACCGGCAACTGCAGCACGCCCATTTGCAGCGGTACCAGCCGCACCGGCCAGTCGGGCTGGTGCGGGCACAGCACCGACAGCGGCGAGAAGCAGCCGTGATCGAGCGGCTTGTTCTGGAAGAACGACATGTCGAATTCGTCGGCCATCAGCGACTGGCCGATATGCGCGGCAAACGCCGGGTGCCCGGCGATTGGCGGCAGGTCGCGCGCGCCGCCGCCTTCGTCGGCCGGATGCCACTGCGGCCCGACGCCAAGGGCGAACGCCGAGTAGTGATCGAAGAAGAACGACGTGACGTGGTCGTTGTAGATGAACAGCAGCACGTCGGGGCGCCGGTCGGCGAGCCACGCGGCCAGCGGCGCGAAGTTCTCGAAGATCGGTGCCCACACGGGGTCGTCGCGCTTGTTCTTGTCGAATGCGAACCCGATCGTGGGCGTGTGGGAGGCCGCGATGCCCCCGATGATCCGTGCCATGCCAATGCTCCTTCCTGATGCTCGATTGCGGTCCGGCCCGCCGGGCCGGCCGCGACAGAATGAATGGTGTGCGTCCGCTGCCTACGCGTAGCCGCGCGGTTGCGGCGCAAGGCTGCGCTTGACGACCAGCGCGAGCGGGACAGCGAAGACAAAGTGCGACATGAACCCGCCGATGATCACGTTCGGGTCGAAGTAGTTCGGGTGGGTGCTCGACGCGATCATGATCATCACGTGCATCACGATCCACGCGACGATCGCGAAGAACAGCGCGACGAACGTCGCTTCGAAGCCGCGCCGGCGGAACCACGGCCAGATCGCCGCGAACACGATGCCCCAGGCCATCGCGAACGCGAAATGAATCGCGGTGCCGATGAAATACGACCCGATGCCGAGCGCGTCCTGCACGCCCTTGCCGAACACGAGCCCCGTCGCGTTGCGCGGGATGCCGGCCAGCGGCATCAGGTGCTGCGCGCCGACCCAGACCAGCGCCTCGTAGACCCAGATCAGCACCGCGCCGGCCACGCCGCCGCGCATGCCCGCGCGCACCGTGTCCGCCCACGCGGCACGGCCCGGCGATGCATCGGCGTGCATGCCGCCCGCCGGCTTGCCGGCTCCCAATGTCTGCTGTCGTCCCATTGCACTGCCTCGCTCGTCAGATGGGCGCATCGCTCGCGCAACGCCCGGGGTGGTCGGACAAACAATGAATCAGATGGCGGTCCGCTGCGCCGGCAACTGCGCCGATGCGGCTGCCGGGATCGAAAGTACGCAATCGACGACCGCATCACGAAGCAGGGGAAAACCCTTAAATTTCGTCGAACCGGCATGACATTGAGGTGTTCCAGGGCGGCACCATTCATCCGATGGATAGCCGGAAGGCCTGCCGGATAGGGCACACGCGCCCGGCCGCGCGCCGGATCACGCGCACCGCCATCAGTCCACGCGCGCCAAACCCGATAAACAAAACAGATAGGCCGATAAGCACGATGCAAGCTGCTGCGCCGCCGTTCCGGTAAAGTCGGTCGACATCTGCCGCCGGCGCGCCGCGCACCAACCGGCACGCCATGCGGCCCGTCCGCACTTGACCGCACCATGGACGACACCGAACTCCCGAACCTCGCATGCCTGTACGCGGTGCAGCGTGTGGCCGTTGCCGGCAGCGTGAGCCGCGCGGCCGCGACGCTGTTTCGTGCGCAATCGGCCGTCACGCGCGCCGTGCAGGAAATCGAAACGGCGCTCGGCGAGCCGCTGTTCGACCGGAAACCGTCGGGCATGCTCGCGACACCGGTCGGGCGCGCGGTGTTGAAGCGCGGCGAGCGCGTGTTCGCCGAACTCGGCGAGCTGGCGAACTGGTGCGCGTTGCGCCAGTCACGCCGGCGGGCATCGGCCGAAGGCGGGCTGCCGGCCTACCTGCTCAACACGCGGCGGCTTCAACTGTTCTCGACGCTCGCGCGGCACCGGCACATGCCGAGCGCCGCGCGCACGCTCGGCGTCACGCAGCCGGCCGTCAGCAGCGCGATCCGGATTCTCGAGAGCGGCGCGGGGTTCGCGCTGTTCCATCGCCATCCGCGCGGCCTGCTGCTGACGACCGACGGCGAAACGTTCCTGCTGCACGTGCGGCGTGCGCTGAACGAATTGCGGCATGTCGCCGACGACGTCGCCGCGTTGCACGGCAGTATCCAGGGCATCGTGACCGTCGGCGCGCTGCCGCTCGGCCGGACGCTGATGCTGCCCGAGGCCGTCGCACGCGTCGTCACGCGCTTCCCGAAGGTGCGCGTGATCACCGACGAAAGCGCGTACGAAGCGCTCGTCGCGGGCGTGCGCGCAGGCGACATCGACTTCATCCTCGGCGCGCTGCGCGCGAGCGACCCGACGAGCGACCTCGGCAACGAACGGTTGATGTCGGAAAGCCTCGTCGTGCTGGCGCGGCGCGATCACCCGCTCGCCGGCGTGCGCAACCTCGGCATCAGGAGCCTCGCCAGCGCGCAATGGATCCTGCCGCGTATTCATTCGCCCGCACGCGGCCTGTTCGAAGCGCTGTTTCGCCGGATGAAGCTCAAGCCGCCGATGCCGACGGTCGAGACGGCCGACCTCGCGGTGATCCGCGGCCTGCTGCTGCACACCGACATGCTCGCGGTGCTGTCCGCGCAGCAGCTTCGCTACGAGTGCGATTCGGGCGTGCTGGCCGTGCTCGACGTCCCGCCGATGCGCGAGACGACGCGCGATATCGGGCTGATGACGCGCATCGGCAGCCCGCCTTCGCCGGCTGCGCGCGCGTTGATCGACGCGATCCGCATCGTGGCGACCGAGGTTGCGCGCGCACCGCACGCTGCCGTCGTGCGATAAGCAGAGCGCATGGCTGTCGCGGCGCGTTCGCATTGCCCGCGCGGAGGACATGAACCGACAATATCCAGCGGCGGCAGGTCGGCCCGGCATCGATTCGCGGTGCCGTCATAAGCGCGCCGGATACCGTCCGTCGTGAGCACCGCCGTCCCCTATCGTGAAGGAGCGACACGCATGAACGATTCGACGATCGCATTCATCGGATTCGGCGAGGCAGGGAGCCTCCTCGGCGGTGCGCTGGCTGCGCAAAACGTGCGCGTGGCGATGTACGACCGGCTGCTCGACGATGCGCACGCCGCGCGGGCGATGCGCAACAGGGCCGCGCGCCTGAAAGTGCGGGTCGCACCCACCCTCGCCGATGCGGTCCGCGATGTGCGGTGGATCGTCTCCGCCGTCACGGCGTCGTCCGACGCGGACGTCGCCGACGCCGTGGCCGCGTGCATCCGGCCGGGCCAGACCTTCATCGACATCAACTCGGTATCGCCGGCAATGAAGCAGCACGGCCAGCAACGGATCGAAGCCGCCGGCGGCCACTACGTCGAAGCGGCCGTGATGGCGCCCGTGCCGCCGTACGGGCTCGCCGTGCCGATGTTGCTGGGCGGCCCGCAAGCCGAAGCGGTCGCGCACGAGCTGAAGGCGCTCGGCTTCAATGCCCGGGCCGTGTCGGCTCGGGTGGGCGTCGCGTCGGCGGCCAAGATGTGCCGCAGCGTGATGATCAAGGGCATCGAGGCGCTGACCGTCGAATGCCTGGGCGCCGCCCGCGCGTACGGCGCCGACGCGCTCGTGCTCGCGTCGTTGCGGAAGACGTTCGACCAGTTTGCGACGGTGCCCGACCTCCCCGGCTACCTGATCAGCCGCGTCGCCGAACACGGCCGCCGCCGCGCGGCGGAAATGCGCGAAGTCTGCGAGACGCTGCGCGAAGGCGGCATCGCGCCGGAGATGAGCGCGGCATGCGCACGCGTGCAGGATCGCTTCGTCGACCGGATGACCGAGCGCGGGCTCGACTACGACCCGCTGCTGCCGTTCGACTGGGCGCGGACGCTCGACCTGCTGGACGGCCGGACAACGTAGGAACCGGCCATGCCGCGAGGACGTCGCGACACCCGCGTGTCGACGCCATTCGATGCGCTATCCCAGCGCCTGCTCCGCCGAAAACGCACCTTCCACGAAGCGGATCACGTCGTCGAGCGACGACGTGCACGTGGCCCCTGCCGCGAGCTCGCGAAACGCACCGTCCGGCCCGAAGCAGACGAGCGGCTTGTGCCAGCGCCGCGCGAGCGCGATTTCCTCGGCCGTGCCGTGCCCGCCCGGCAGCGCGACGATCAGGTCGCTGCTCAGCACGTTCACGTAGTTGCGGTTGATCGTGTGCGGCGCCGCATCCGGCTCGCGGCGCGGCAGCGGCGTGAGGATCGGGATGTCAACGAACGGATGCGGATAGCCGTCGAGGGGCACGAAGCCCGCGAGCGGATCGGCCTGCGTCGGCAGGATGCCGATCGACCGGCCGGCCCGCCCGGGCACGCTGGTGAACGCACGCGCGACCGCCAGCATCACGCCCTGCCCGCCGCCCGTCAGCAGGTTGAAACCGGCCTGCGCGAGCCAGGCGCCGAGCGGTTCCGCAAACGCGAGCCACGGCTCCTTGCCCGAGCCCATCACGCCGATCGTCTTGTTCTTCTGTTGCATCGTGGTTTCTGTTGAAGTCGCTGGATTGCGCGCGATCGCCGCGCTCATTCGAGCTCGACGCCCTTCAGCTCGGGAATCAGGAACAGCGTCGCGACCATGTCGAGCACGTACAGGCCGGCGAGCAGCGCGATGGCCGTCTGGAACGAGTAGTGCGCGGCAAGCGCGCCGACCGCGACCGGGCCGAAGCCGCCGACTGCGCGGCCGATATTCCACAGCACGTTCTGCGCGGTCGCGCGTGCGGCGGTCGGATAGCCTTCCGACATCAGCGTCCCGTAGCCGCCGACCATCCCGTTGACGAACATGCCCATCAGCGCACCGGCCCACAGCATCGCGGTCGGGTCCGACAGCCGCGCGTACGCGATGACCGTCACCACCGAACCGAACTGGTACAGCAGGAACGTCGGCTTGCGTCCGATGCGGTCGGCCAGTTGCCCGAACACCCAGACGCCGATCATCATCCCGACGACCGTCGCCGCCGTCCACAACCCCGACTTCGTCAGCGAAAAGCCCATCTGTTTCGACAGGAAGGTCGGCAGCCAGATCATGATCCCGTAGTAGCCGAAGTTCTGGACCGAACACAGGATCACGATGCCGAGGCTCATGCGCGCGGTGCGGGCGTCCGCGACGAGCAGGCGGAACGCGTTGGCCTTCGGTTGCGTCGCGCGCTGCACGAACGCTTCCGGCTCGTGCAGCTTGTTGCGCATCGCCCAGGCGAGCAGCGCGGGCAGCACGCCGACCAGGAACATCCCGCGCCAGCCGATATGCTGCAGCAGGAACGGGGTGAGCAGTGCGGCCAGCAGCACGCCGACCTGCCAGCCGAGCGCGACGTAGCACGACACGCGAGCGCGCTTGCTGGCCGGCCACGCTTCCGCCGCGAGCGCCATGCCGATCCCGAACTCGCCGCCCAACCCGATGCCCGCGATGGTGCGGTACACCAGCAGATCCTGGAAACCCTGGGCGAACGCACACAGCCCGGTGAAGATCGCGAACAGCAGGATCGTCCAGGTCAGCACGCGCACGCGCCCATAACGGTCGCTCAGCGCACCGAACAGGATGCCGCCCGCGACGGCGCCGATCAGCGTCCACGTGACCAGCGCGCCGCCCTGCCCGGGCGTCAGTTGCAGCGCCGCCGTGATCGCCGGCAGCATGAAGCCGAGAATCAGCAGGTCGAAGCCGTCCATCGCATAGCCGATCGCCGATCCGGCCAGCGCTTTCCACGCGTACGAGCCGACCTGCTCCACGCGCGGGGCCGACGGGCCGCCGAGCGACGAAGAATTCATGTTTGCTGCCATGGTGTCCCGCCACGATTGTCCGGCGACATTTTAAGGCCTGTGCCCGTGAGCGAAGGGCCGGCAGCCCCCGGTAACGATGGTTCGCGCGCGCGTCGGCACCCGCTTGCGGAACGGCGAGCGGGAATCTGCGGGCAATGAGCGGGAGGGAAAAACGGCGATCCGGTGTCGGCGGCGAAGCCGGTGATGTCGCGGTCAGGCCGGACACCGAATGAAAAGCAGCATGCTGGCGGAGCGTTGCCGGCCGGCCCGCTTGCGCGAACCGGACGGCGCCGGGTGGCCTGGCGGCCCGGCCGGCCTCAACCCTGATCGTCTCCGGGCCACCAGGTCTTGGCCTCGCGGTCGACGGCCAGCGTATCGAGATCCTTGCCTTCGAGCCATTTCGGCCGCGGGCCGCGGCCCGACCATGAGCGGCCGGTCGTCGGATCGTAGAACTTGGCAGGTGCCTTGCGTTTTCGCTGGACGATGTAACCGAGCGCGCTCAGCACTTCCTGCTGCGAAATTCCCAAAAGCTCGACTTGTTCCTTGAATGCCGCGAGCGCGGCCTGCTTCTCTTTCTGCTTCGCATCCGACAGCTTGATGTTCAGGTCCCGAAGTTGTGCTTCGAGTTCCTGCAGGGCCTGGGTCATGTATTCATCCTCTTTGGGCATGTTTTCGCAAAAAGCTCCGATGGCGGAACCTACCACGAAGTTCCGCCGATGGGGGCTGTCAAATGTCTGAATCGTCTGCCTGAGCCGGCATGGCTTGCGCGATACGCACTAAACGACGTCGTGCGTCAATCAATGGCAGACAGGACCGGGCCGGCGACGCGCAGCCCGCCGTGTACGAAAGCACGGCGAACGGCGGCGGCAAGTAAGCGCCGCACCATGGCACTGGCGCGGCATGGCGCGAATGATAGCAGTGCTCGGTGCCGTGTTGCAGAACACGTCGGCCGGCGTCGATGCGGATACGTCCGCTTACAGGCCGGCTTCGAGGGCTTCCCACGCGATCCGGTCGAACAGCGCGCGCAGCTTCGCGCCGCGCGACGCGTTCAGCGCGGCCGCATGCGCGACACGTCCGGCGAGATGCGCGCGGAAGTCCGGATGCGCATCGCGGTTCTGCGATGCCGGCCCGCTCCGGATGCAGTTGGTCAGGATGGCCTTCAGGAGATCGAACTCATCGCGCGCCAGATTCGGATGACGATTGACGACCACGCCGGCCAGTTGCTGCCGCATGCCGCGCCGCATCACGCGCGTCTTGCGCAGTTGCAGCGCGAAGCCTTCCTCGAGCGCGATCGCGGCGACCCGGACCTGCAGCCGCTCGACGTCACGCGCCAGCGCGCCGCCACCGGAAAATGCGAGATCGTCGGCATAGCGCGTGTAGGCGGCACCGAGCGAACGCGCGAGCGCGGCGAGCCGCATGTCGAACCGGAACGCGCTCAGGTTCGCCAGCGCCGGCGACGTCGGCGCTCCCTGCGGCAGATGCCGTTCGCGATAGCGTTGGCGGCCGATCCAGTCGAACCGGTCGCGCAGGTCCGGCGCGAGCAGCCGCGCGGACGGTACGCGATTGGTGCACAGCCCGGTGAGCGTGCGCGCGACTTCGGCCGGGTACCCGAGCGTGACGAACAGCGCGTGAACGCGTGCCGCGCGTATCGATACGAAGAAATCCGCCAGATCGAAACGGACGACGACATCGCGATCCGCATGCGGCGCCGCGAACGACACGATCCCGTGCCCCTTGCGAAAACCGTGCACCGCACCGTGCGGCGCGATGCGATCGAGCAGCCCGTGCAGGATGCGGCGCTGCGCTTCACGCAGCCGGCCCTTCGGGATCTCGACCAGGCGGCTGCCGCCGCTGCGCTTGTCGTGCGCCACGTACGTGTAGTGATGCAATGGCGTCGCGCTGCTGCGCGCGTCGACGCGCCAGTGGTCAGACAGCCAGTCGAGTTCCGGCACGCTCACGCCGAGCCAGCCGGCAAGATCGCCGGGCGTCGCCCATTGCGGCACGTCGCAGCCCGCGAGCGGCGCAGGCAACGGCCGCTGAGCCAGCGGACGCCGCACGACGCGGATCGCAGCAGGCCGGTCGCTGCCGTACCAGGCGAGCACGAAAGCCGGCGCATCAGCGAGGTCCGCCGCAAGCGCATCGATGTCGACGTCCGCCCAGCGCGCACCGAAACGTGCGAGCGCGGCATCCGCGACTTCGTGGGCCCACTGCGGCGCGCCGCCGAGCACAGCGGCCATCCGGGACAGGACGCCGGCGCGTTCGGGCGCACCGGCCAGCATCGCTTCGGCAATCGTGCGGGTCGTGTCGTGCAGGGATGAAGACATGGAAAAAGATGGGCGGGACGATGAGCCAACGTGACCGGTACTGCGAGGGGTGGCGTTGCGCAACGCGCAACCCGGCCCCTTGCGACGCGTCGGGGTGTCGATCTCATCCACGGGGTAGCCCCGTAGTCCTGGAACATCGGCTGCCTGTTCCGGGTGTGTGCTTGACCCACCGGCCCGCGATGCGACTTTAATGGCCGCGAACGCCGCGTGTCAAACCGGGGCTCGATCCGGCGCTGCCGCGGCATTCACGAGCGCGACCCATGCGGTGCTCCGGGTCGCCTTCAACGCCTTGAAACACTCGCGGCCGCGCCACTTCGTTCCTGTTCGATACACAAATTCCCGGACCAGCAAATAAGCCCGCCGAGTTTTCACTGCCAGAATCCGCTTGACACATATCGGTCACACAAAATGCGTCCGCAAGCGGCAACGGAGAAAATGGATTTTTTCATACGACCCGATTGACCACCTTGATCCTGACGAACCAGACAAGATCACCAATACACTTTCGCATCATGCTTCCCTCAATATCAACCAATCCCACCATTCGATCTTCCGCCTTACCACGCAGATAAATCATTTATCAAATTCAATATCCACCAATACAACCCGGCATCCGATTTTTCAATCCAAAAAATTCACTGATGCCGAGATGAACAATCGACATCGAGTCGTTGGGGACGGGCGGCTCGCGTCAATCATTCCGAGATTCGTGCCGTCGTTCAACGGTGGCCGGCGACGCTCGGCTGAAGATCGGGCCGCATCGACCAGACTCCGTACGCACTGCACACGGGGGGCGTGCAGAAGGATTTCCGCGAACGCCCGGATGGCGGCGCAACAAGACTGGCGAGCCTCCCGCGCCTGGGAGCGACCGACGACTACAGGGCTCGCGTCAACGCCCCGATGCTTACAAAGCACTTGAAACAATCAAGCATTTCGCTGACTCGATTGACATCCGCGCGTCCAATGCCGCCCACCATATCAATTTACCCACCTTATCTTTTCGCAACAGAAAATCCAGCCTCCAAACTTCGCGATCACATTGCAATCAATTATTCGCCACCCACTTCATAAAACGTCGCTTAATTTAAAGACATACTTCAGCCATTATTTCAATAATTACATTTCATCGCCGTCAATAAATCCGAAGCCAATTTACCAAAAATCACTGGAAATAAATACAGCTTGAAGTCGCATTTCCCGGTGCTACCTTTAATTCCGATGCCCCGCATTTTCCGCAAAATATGGGGCATCAAGCATTTACTGCAACTTTCGTTGGCGACACAACGATTTTCTATTTTGGAGACCAAAAATGGCCGCAAATACTTCAACAGCGGATGCACAAAATAAGGTCGCAGAAGCGCAAGCAGTTGAATCAAGCCGCGTGGAAGCCACTAGAGTCGAGGCTCAGAAGGTCGAAGCGGTTCGCGCGCAAGTCGAGCAGGTCGAAGCCGTACTCGCAGAAGCTCAAAAGGTCGAAGCTGCCCGTGTCGAGGCCCACCGGGTCGAAGCCGCGAGCGTGGAAGCAGCAAGAGTTGCGGAAGCGCACCGCGCATTTGAGCGCATTGAAGCAAACAATCAGATTGGCTCGGCGTTCATTCGCAGCAAGTCGATCGCGGAGGCTGCCCGGTCGGTTGAAGCGACTCGTTCGGTTGAAGCTGCCCGGTCAGTTGAAGCCGCTCATTCGGTGGAAGCTGCACGCTCGGTCGAAGCCGCACGGACGGTGGAAGCTGCGCGCTTGGTCGAAGCCGCTCGGACAGTGGAAGCTGCGCGCGGGGTCGAAGCCGCTCGGTCGGTGGAAGCTGCGCGCTTGGTCGAAGCCGCTCGGTCGGTGGAAGCTGCGCGCGGGGTTGAAGCCACCCGGTCGGTTGAGGCTGCTCGGTCGGTCGAGGCCGCCCGCTCGGTCGAAGCCGCACGGTCGGTCGAGGCCGCTCGGTCAGTTGAAGCGACTCGGTCGGTTGAAGCCGCACGCGTGGCAGAGGCAACCCGCTCGGTTGAAGCTCACCGCGTCGAAGCGTCTGGCGTTGAAGCCGTTCGGGTTGAAGCTGCTCGTGTCGAAGCCGCTCGTGTCGAAGCCACCCGTGTCGAAGCCACCCGCGTCGAAGCCACCCGCGTCGAAGCCACCCGTGTCGAAGCCACCCGCGTCGAAGCCGCCCGTGTCGAAGCCACCCGCGTCGAAGCCACCCGTGTCGAGGCGGCCCGCGTCGAAGCCAGCCGGGTCGAGGCGGCCCGTGTCGAAGCCGCCCGTGCCGAAACCTCCGATTCAAAATCTCAGTAATTTTTAAGCTAACGCTTACAGATTGCAGATGCGCGCCGGCCGTCATCGACGCGCATTCTGCGATCTGCACATCACCCAAAACAGAAGAGCGATTCCAATATGACTACCATCGAGAGCAATATCGTCACGCAAGCGGCGCCTGTTCTGATCATTCCGGATGTCATACCCCATGAAACGCGGCAAAAGCTCATCGACCTCTGGCATACCGGCAGCGAGGAATCGTTCATGATGGTCGAGCAGACCGATGGGAGCCTCAAGCGAATGTACGATCGTGAAGTCAAGGCGCGTCTCGACCATTTCATCGGCGAATCGGATCTTCTCGACGAGTTGAAAGTTCACATTACCGAAAAAGTCTGCCCGGCCATACAAATGGCATTTCGGTTCGATGTGACACGCTTCGAGGAATTTCGAGTGGGGTGCTACGAAGCATCGACAGGCGGCTACTTCAAGCCGCACCGGGATGACATATTGGAGGGCGTTTCCCACCGCCTGTTCGCAATCGCGATCAATCTCAACGTGGGCGAATACGAAGGCGGTTGCCTCAGATTTCCCGAATTTTGCGACGATCTGTATCGCGCGGAAAGCGGCGGCGCCATCGTATTCTCCGGACGCATGCTCCACGAAGTCACCCCGGTCGTATCGGGGCGTCGCTTTTCGCTGGTGACATTCCTGTACGGCGAAAAGGAATCGCAACAGCGCAAAGCCTTCTATCGCCGCACCATGCTCGAGTGACCTCGATCGGTGCCGTGGTGCCGCGTTTCCGCAGGTAACGTCGGCACCACCGGAATGGCATCGCGCGTTGTGTCGAATGCCGTGGCGTCATGTCGATCGGCACTGCGGCCCTGATCGCAGGCAGGATGCCGCGAGCCTCCTCGACAAGGTGACGTTTGCGCCCGGGTTTGCGTCAGTCCATCGGGCGCGACTTGTCGCTTCATCCCCGCCGGGGGCGCGCGGCATGTGCCGGATCGACCCGCAAAACGCCGGCGTGCGGCACGTCCGAAATCCCGTTCAATGTGGCCCGGCCATCGACCGGGCGCCGTCGATCCTCATCGGCCGTTGGCAAGAGCAAGAACCCGAGAACCAGCGGGTCATCATGGCTTGATCGAGCTAGCGAGAAGCCGACCGGCCGAACCACACGCCCGGACTTCGGGACAAGACCTGCGTGGTTCCTCGTCCAGGGTTTCGCCCCTCTCTCGAATGCCGGACCTCGATGGACGCCCATGCGTTGCGCCTGCCATGCCCGCTCCACCATCAACCATCGAATCAATATTAGTCGCCGATTATTTAAATACCGAAACAATCTAAAAACAAAAACAACAAGACGCAGAATTCAATGAAATCGCATTCAAACAAAAAATTATCGAACCCGATTAACGATAAATTAATTCGATTGGAATTCTCAAATCCAACTAAATAGTCTGTGTTGTGCGCCGCAACACCGCGAGCAGAAATCAACGATATAACGGAGGCGCAGCACGAATCATTGCATTCGTGCTTTGTCACAATGTTTCCCCTTGCCAGGCCACCGTTGATTTCCAGACACTTGTGAATCAGCAATCCGGAAAGACAGAGCAGTCTCTCCGGACGTGACCGACGTCGTCAAATCGCATTACTCCATTCATTTTCGAAGGAAAGTCATGAAGAAGATCGCAACCGTGCTGTTTTCAGCACTGATGCTCGCATCCACGTGCGCGTCCGCCCAGGCGCTTTGCAAAGCCGGCAAGATCGACAAGATCGAAACCGACACCACCGGCAACCTGCTGGTGACCATCAACGACGGCGTCTACTCGTTCGGTGCCAAGGAAGTTTATTCAATTATTTACCAGGCATACTCGGAAAACAGAAATCTTTTTATCTATGGAAATAATTGCGCGAACGGCTCGCCGGCGACCCGCTTTGCCATTCGCTAATCAACCCTGAAACGCTCGACGATTATCAATACGTGGAGCCCGGGGCTGGATTGACATGCTGAATCCAGCGCCACCGCGGGCTGCGGTGTCGACACTGCGTAACATGACACCTTCATGCCCGCTGCCCGCCCCCTGTCGCTGCCGTTCAGGTACCCATGCTATCGATTTCAATTCGCCGCGCATCGTGTACCAGCACGACAATTGCCTGCTGGTCATCACGTCGCCGCTCGACGGCAAGCCGGCCACGATCGCCAATGGTGGCACCATCGGGTTTGCGATCGGCAGCATCGAGCAGGTCGAGGCCTTTCACGCCACCGCCCTGGCGCGTGGCGGCAGCACCTGCGAAGATTCACCGGACGAACGGAACACGCCGTTCGGCCGGTTTTACCTCGCCTACGTGCGCGATCCGGACGGCAACAAGCTTTGCGCGTTCCACAAACCTGCGTGAACAACCGGGATTCATGCTGCCAGCGTTGACAGGCAGCATGATCACCGTGGCATGACGGCCGATCCAGCTGCCGCACGAGCAGCCCCGAACCCGATCCATTCCACCGGCCGCACCGCCATGAGCGGCGCGCGCTGCCGGCTACATCCCCATGTACGCCCGTCGCACGTCGTCGTTCGCCGCGAGGTCCTGCGCGGGCCCATGCGCGACCACCAAACCGCCTTCTAGCACGTAGCCGTAGTCCGCGATGCCGAGCGCGATCTCCGCGTTCTGTTCGACCAGCAACACGTCGACGCCGTCGCGGCTGACTTCGCGCACCACCCGTGCGATGTGGTCGACGACGGCCGGCGCGAGCCCGATCGTCGGCTCGTCCAGCAGCAGCAGCTTCGGTTCGGCCATCAGCGCGCGCGCCACCGCCACCATCTGCTGCTGGCCGCCGCTCAGCGACCCGGCGGGCTTGTCGAGCTTCGCCGTCAGGTCCGGCAGCAACGACAGGCAGCGCGCCAGGCTGCGCGCGATGCCCGCGGTGTCGCGCCGGCTGTACGCGCCGAGCTCGAGGTTCTCGCGCACGGTCATCGGGCCGAACAGCCGCCGCCCTTCGGGCACCATCGCCAGGCCGTGCCCGACGAGCGCGTTCGGCGGCAGCCCGCCCACCGGGCGGCCGAACAGCCGGACCGCGTCGTGCGCCGCGGGCAGCAACCCGCTCACGCATTTCAACAGTGTGGATTTGCCGGCACCGTTCGCGCCGATCAGCGTGACGACCTGCCCGCGCATCACGCGCAGGCTCACGCCATGCAACGCGGGCACGACGCCGTACGCCGCTTTCAGGTGGGTCACCTCGAGGGTGGGCGCGTCAGTCGACATTCACGTTCCCCAGATAGGCGGCCAGCACGTGTGGATCCTCGCGGATCTCGGCCGGCGTGCCGGTGGCCAGCAACTGGCCGTGATGCAGGACGTAGAGCCGGTCGCAGGTGCGCATCACGGCCTTCATGTTGTGTTCGACGAGCAGGATCGACGTGTCGAAGCGATCGCGAATCGTGCGGAACGTCTCGAGCACCGCGCCCACCTCGGTCTGGTTCAGGCCCGTCAGCGGTTCGTCGAGGCACAGCAGCCGCGGCCGCGGCGCGAACGCGATCGCGATGCTCACCAACCGCTGCAGCCCGTGCGGCAAGTCGCCGGCGGTATCGCCGAGTACCTGCTGCAACCCCACCAGCTCGGCCGTTTCCCGCACGCGCCGCGCGCGTTCGCGGTGACTCGTGCCGCGCATGCCGCCGATCGCGCCGATCAGGATGTTGTCCTCGACCGTCATCGTGCGCATCAGGCTGCCGTGCTGGAAGGTCCGCACGAGCCCGTACCGGCTGATCGTCTCGGGAGAGCGGCCGGTCATGTCGTGGCCGCCGATTTCCAGCCGGCCGCAGCTCGGCGCGAGAAAGCCGCTGAGCAGGTTGAACGTCGTGCTCTTGCCCGCGCCGTTCGGGCCGATCAGCCCGAGAATCTCGCGCTCGCGGATTTCGAGGCTCAGGTCCGACACGGCCAGCAGCCCGCCGAAGCGTCGTGACAGGCCCTCCGCGCGCAGCCGGACCGACGGCGTGTTCATCGTGGTCATCGCACGTCTCCCGTCACTGACGGCAGCGCCGTCTTCACGCGCACGGCGCGGCGGCGCGCCAGCCATCCCGTCACGCCATCGGGCATGAACAGCACGCCGAACACGATCGCCGCGCCGTAGAAAATCTGCTCGCCGCCGCCGAAGCGCTGCGCGACGCTCGCGAGCAGCACGAGCAGCACCGCGCCGACCACCGGGCCGAGCGCGTGCCGCTCGCCGCCGACCTTCAGGTACGCAAGCGCGAACGTCGACAACATGAAGCCGAAGTCGAGCGGGCTGATCACGTTGTTCGAAAACGCCTGCAGCGCGCCCGCGATGCCGGTGACGAACGACGCGATGCAGAAGCACAGCACCTTCATCGCATGCACCGGAATGCCGACCGAGCGCACGACGTTGTCGTTGTCCCGAATCGCGACGAACACGCGCCCGACGTGCGAGTGCTCGATCCATGCGAGCAGCAGGATCAGCACGCCGGCCACCGCCACCACGAAGGTCGGGAAACAGTCGCCGAGCAGCGCCGGCGGAAAGATGCCCACCATCCCCGAGTTGCCGCCCAGCCATTCGGAACGCGTGTACAGGATGCGCAGCGCCTCGGTAAACGCGAACCCGATCAGCAGGAAGTACGGACCCTTGACGCGCAGCGTCACATAGCCGAACACGGCGCTGACCAGCAGCGCAACGACTCCGCTCGCGAGCAGCGCGATCGCGAACGGCAATTGCCACAGCGTCGTCGCGGCGCCGCTCGCATACGCGCCGAGGCCGAAGAACGCGGCGACCGCGAAATTGAGCTCGCCGATCAGCAGCACGAAGCGCAGGCTGCTCGCCATCATCGCCGCAATCGCGATCCAGATCACGAGGTTCCCCGCGTAGCCGGAACCCGCGGCGACGCTCAGCAATGCGGCCAGCACGACGGCCGGCAACCCGTAACGAAAGCAACGATCATTCATGGCCGAGCAGCCCCTTCGGTCGAACCAGCAGCACCGCCATCACGAGGACGAAGATCGCGAGGCTCGCGACCGACGGATCGAAATAAAAGCCGACGAAACTCTCGACGAACGCGATGAACAGGCTGCCGAGGATCGCGCCGGGCACGCTGCCCATCCCGCCGATGACGACGGCGATGAAGCCCTTGACCAGATACGCATCGCCGAGCGTCGGCGTGACCGCGGCCACCGGCGCGATCAACGCGCCCGCGACCGCGCCGATCGCGGTGGCCGCGACGAAGCCGCGAAACGCGATGCGCCGGTACGGAATGCCTTGCAGCATCGCGGCTTCGTGGTCGATCGACACCGCGCGCAATGCCTTGCCGAAGCGCGTGCCGCCGAGCGCGAGCGTCACCAGCAGCGTGAGCGCCGCGGCCACGCCGCACAGCACGAGGCGCTGCGCGGCGATGCTGACGCCGAGCACGTCGACGTTGCCGTCGATCAGTGGCGGCACCGGGCGCACGCCGCCGCCGAACAGCTTCATGAAACCGCCCTCGACCATCAGCACGAGCCCGGCCGACAGGATGAACGAGCCCGTCATGTCGCGCTCGACGCGCTTGAAGCCGACCTCGTAGACGAGCGCGCCGAATGCCGACGCGGCGATCACGCCGAGCAAGCACGCGAACGCGTAGGCGAGCCACACGGGCAGGCCGCCGTTCGCGAACCACGGCACCGTCACCGACACGACCAGCGCCGACAGCGTGAAGAACTGGCCGTGCGCGAAATTGACGATGCGCAGCACGCCGAAGATCAGCGTCAGCCCGAGCGCGAACAGAATGTAGACCGCGCCGATCTGCAGCGCGGTGAAGATCAACTGGAGAAGCGTCTGCATGAATCCGCCCGCATCGAAAGGTTGGGTGCGGCCACGCTCAGCGCAGCTCGCCGGACGCGATGCGCGTGACTTCCACGAGCTTGCCGTCCTTGAGCTGCGTGACGATCACCGGCAACAGCATCTGCTGCGGCGAGCCATACACCGCCTTGCCGCCGAATCCCGACCTGCCGCCGTAGAACGACGTGAACGTCACGCCGTTCATCGCCTTCGCGACGTCGGCCGGCGCGGTGCTCTGCGCCTTCTCCATCGCCGCCTTCAGCGCATAGACTGCGTCGTAGATGCCGATCTGCACCGCATTGATCGAATCGCCGGTCGCCTTGCGCACGCCGTCGTCGAGCGCGCGCTGGTGCGCGGTCGCGGACGCCCCGTCGAGGCTCACCGCCGCGCCGAGGTACACGCCCTGCACCGCGCTGCCGCCCGTCGCGATCAGCCCGCTCGCGCCGGTGCCCACCTCGACGATCTTCACGCCGTTCCAGCCGAGGCCGCCCAGCTCCTTGAACACGATTCCCGCATCGGCCGGCGGCGTCGAGCACAGATCGATGCCGTCCGGCTTGAGCGCGCTCAGCTTCGCGGCGACCGGCTGGAACTCGCTGCTGCCGCGCTCGTACCAGTCGCTCGACACCACCTTGACGCCCACCGCCTCCCACGCCTTGCGCGCGATCTTCTCGGTTTCCTGCCCCGTCGCGTCGTTCGGGTTCAGCAACGCGACGGTCTTGATCGGGTGCGTCTTCGCGATGAAGCCGGTCAGCGGCCGCGCGATCTCGAGCGTGGTGTTCATCTGCGTGAACGTCAGCGGATAGTTCGGCCCCTTGATGCTCGCGCCCCACGCGGTCGTGAACAACAGCACGCCCTTGCGCTCGGTCAGCGACTGCAGCGCGCGCACCGGCGCCGTGCCGATGCTGCCGGCGACGAACTTCACGTCGTCCTTGTTGACCAGCGCCTGCGCGACCTTGGCGCCGTCCGCCGCGTTGTACTTGTTGTCATAGGTCACGCACTCGAAGTTGACCGTCTGGCCCTTGACCCGCACGCCGCCCGATGCCGCGATCTCGGCGGCCGCCTTGCGGCACAGCCAGTCCGCACCGACGCCCCACGGCGCACCGGAGCCGGACAGCGGCACCGACAGCCCGAGCTTGATCGTCTCGCCCGCCGTCGACAATGGAACATGCGCGCAACAGGCGATGGCGATCGAGGTGCGCAGCAGGCGGCGAATGGTCGGATGCAACATGGCGGTCTCCTCCGTGAGTGGGGCTGTTTGTGGAAAGCATTAGATTCGCCCTCCGAAGGAAGAACAACGCGCGCGCCGGAACGGTTCCGTACATCGAAAGCGAAGGACGCGAAACGATCTGGACAATCAGGGGAAATCCCGACGACCGGCACACCGGACGATGCCGTCTCGGCCAACCATCGGCAACACGTTCATGCGGATGGCGATCCGCCGTGTGGCAACCCGCTGCCCTTTTCCATACGCGGCACGTGGTACGCCGCGGCACGTCACCTTTGCAGTCCGAACGAGCAGGCCGCGCTCCGACGACAACGCATCGTCACGTCGTCGGCCCCAATGTACGGAACGCGCAACCGCTCACGATTGACCCCTCGACGTGGCGCTCAGTAGCATCGGCCGCGCTGCGTATCGCCGTATTCAAAGTGCGGCGCGCCCCCTTCCGTCGCCGCCGCAACGACACGAACCGGGCAAGCGCGCTGCCCGCGCATCGCATACGGCCGGACGGGCCGGGGCCCGCCGCGACCGGTACATCGACAACAACGAGGAGATCTCACGACAATGAAGCTGTCATTCAAGCAGCGGCTCGGGTTGCCGCTGGTGCTGAGCCTGCTTTGCCTGGTCCTGCTGTCCGTCACCGACGCGTACCGGAGCCGCGAGATGCGCGTCGATGAACGCAAGCTCGATCTCGTTCATGCCACGCAGATCGCGCTCGCGACGGTCGACACGTACGCGAAACGGGCCGCCTCGGGCGCGCTGAGCGTCGACGAAGCGCAACGGCAGGCGATGGATGTCATCCGGGGCATGCGCTACGGCGATTCGGGCTATTTCTCGATCGTGAATTCGAAGGGCGTGGTGCTGATGTATCCGTTCGACGCGTCGCTGCAGAACAAGTCGCTGAACGAACTGAGCCCGAAGGTCGCCGCGATCATCCGGGCGCAGATCGACGTGACGCGACAGACCGGCAGCGGGTTCCAGCGTTTCGACTATCCGAAGGAAACGTCCGGGGTCACGACGGACGCCGTGCGGGTCGCGTACGTCGACACCTATCGGCCATGGGACTGGATCATCAACACCAGCCTGTTCGTCGACGACATCGATTCCGCGTTCTACGCGAGCCTGGCGAAAAGCCTCGGCATTTGCGCGGCGATCGCACTGGTGATGGGCAGCATCGTCGTGGCGATCAATCGCGGCATCGTCCGTACCATGGGCGGCGAGCCCGGCTATGCGGTCGAGATTGCCGGGCGCATCGCGGCGAACGACCTGACGGCCGCCATCGTGACCGCGCCGCACGATCGCGGCAGCGTGCTCTATTCGATGAAGCGGATGCAGGCGAACCTGTCAGGTGCGATCAACGGCATCAAGACGAGCGCCGATTCGATCGCGTCGGCGGCCGCGCAGATTTCGGCGGGCGACCTCGACCTGTCGCGACGCACCGAGCTACAGGCGGCATCGCTCGAGGAAACGGCGGCAAGCATGGCGGAACTCTCGTCGCGGGTGAGCCAGAACGCCGACAACGTGCGCCAGGCGAGTCAGGTCGCGGTGCAGGCCGTGCAGGTCGCCGAACGCTGCAACGGCGTGGTCTCGCAGGTGGTCGATGCAATGGGCAGCATCGACGCCAGCTCCGGCCGGATCGCCGAAATCGTCGGCATCATCGAAAGCATCGCCTTCCAGACCAACATCCTCGCGCTCAATGCCGCCGTGGAAGCGGCGCGGGCCGGCGAACAGGGGCGCGGTTTCGCGGTCGTCGCGTCGGAGGTGCGTTCGCTCGCGCAGCGTTCGTCGGCGGCGTCGAAGGAGATCCGCGGCCTGATTCACGATTCCGTGGATCGTGTGCGCGGCGGCGTGGCGCTCGTGAACGCGGCGGGCACGTCGATGGCCGAAATCATGCACGCGATCTCGCGCGTGACCGACCTGATGGAGGAAATCGCGGCCGCGTCGACCGAGCAGGGCCACGGCATCGACCAGGTCAATCAGGCCGTGTCGGAGATGGACCGGGCGACGCAGCACAACGCCGCGTACGTCGAGGAAGTGGCCGCCGCCGCGCAGTCGCTGGACGACCAGAGCAGGCAGCTCGTCGCGATGATTTCGACGTTCACCGTCCGCGACGACGACGGCGCGCCGCCGCGACAGGAAACGCTCGATGCACGCCCGCCTGTCTCGACCGCGTTCGGCAAGCGCTCCACACCGGTGCGTGAATCGTATGCGGTGTAGCGAGCAACGCACCGGCTGAGCAAGGCCGAGCGCGCCAGATACCGGCGGCTCGCCGCAGACGACGTCAGCGATCCAGCAATCGCCCCAGCCGCATCATCGTGACGTTCACACCGAGATGGCGCATCGACGGTTGCACGATCACGCAGTGGTCGTATGGCGTGACGATCACGTCGTCGCCGTCGCGCGCGATCTCGGTGCCGGCCTGCTCGATCACCTCGAGCCCCGTGAACGGTTGCGAAAACCGGAAGTCCATCGAACGCGCGACGACCGGCTCCGTGATCTCGACGAACTTCTGCCGCACCGGCGCGGCTTGCGTGAGGAATGCCGCGACGTCGTCGCGCGCGACCACACCCGCATGCAGCAGGAAGCGCGCCGCGCTGTCGAGCGCGACATCGCGCGCGCTCGCGGCGAAGTGCTGGCCCGTCTCGATCAGCAGCGCATTCTTCGCGCTCGCCGGATCGCCGAAGCCACCGTAGTCGCGCAGCCGCGTGCCGTTCGCGTGGCCGCGATCGATGATCACGTGCTCCGGCGTGCCGATCGCGGCCGCCAGCGCGATCGCCTTTTCAAGCGGGCCGGTCATCATCAGCGGCGCGGACGCTTCGTGCATCGAATGAATGTCGAGCAGCAGGTCGACCGTATCGAGCAGCGGGCGCATCGCGCGCGCACGCACGCGTTCGCGGCTGTCGCGCGTGCCGTCGAGCGCGGCCGGCGTCCACACGCGATTCATGTCCTCGTCGAGGTAGCGCGTCGCATCGGCATTCGCCGCGCTGAAATGCTCGTACGCGCCGACGTTGCCGAAACCGAGCGACAGCCGGCCCGCGACCGGGCGCAGGCCCGCGGCCAGCAACGTGTCCACCGCGATCGCGCCGCTAACTTCGTTGCCGTGCGTCAGCGCGAGAATCATCACATGCTTGCCGGGCCGGCCGCTGTCGAACGTATGCAGATAGTCGATGCCCGTATTGCCCGCGCGCCAGCGCGAGATGTCGGGGAAGGCCACTTCGATCGGATAGGCCGGCAACGCGGCACGGATGGCTTCAAGCGTGGTCATGTCGGAAAGGCTCAACAGGGTTCGGGAAAGGCGCAGCCGGCATGTGCCGGTTGCGCCGGAATCGGGTTCGGGGCCGGCGCGTCACGCCTCGGTCGCGCGGGTCGACGGCGTGGCGGCGGCCGCCGCGCCGCGCATCCGGCGGCCGAGCGAGATCACCGACGTGATCCCGAGCACTGCCGTGGCCATCACGTAGAAACTCGGCGCCAGCTTGTTGTGCGTCGCGTCGATCAGCCAGGTCACGATCAGCGGCGCGAAGCCGCCGAACAGCGTCACCGAGAAGTTGTACGACAGCGCGAGGCCCGTGCCGCGCGTACTCGTCGGGAAGATGTCGGCAAGCAGCGCCGGCAGCGGCGCGAGGCTCACCGCGATCAGCAGGCCGACCAGCGCCTGCACCGCGAGCAGCGTCTCGACCGTCGGATAGCGGTTCAACATCACGAACAGCGGCCACGTCGTCACGCCGACCAGGATCAGCGCGATCAGCATCACGCGGATGCGGCCGAAACGATCCGACAGATGCCCGACAACCGGCGCGGCGACCATCAGCATCGCGCCCGTGACGACCGCGCCGAGATATGACGACGTGGCCGGGATATGCAGCTGCTTGACCGCGTACGTCGGCATGTACAGCTTGTGCACGTAGTTGAACGCCGTGGCCGTCGCGACGACGCCCGCGCCGAGCAGCAGGTTCGCGCGATCGCGAGCGAACACGTCGCGCAGCGGCGACTTCGCGCGCCCCTTTTCGCCAAGCCGGCGGAAATCGGCCGGTTCGTCGATGTTGCGGCGGATGTAGAGCCCGACCGGGCCGATCAGCAGCCCGACCGAGAACGCGACGCGCCAGCCCCACGCATGCAGCTGGTCGGTCGTCAGCAGCAGGCTCAGCAGCGCGGACACGCCGGCCGCGAGCACCGTCGCGAGCCCCTGCGTCGACATCTGCCAGCTCGCGAAGAAGCCGCGGCGCTTCGCATCGGCCTGCTCGACCATGAACGCGGTGGCCGCGCCGAATTCGCCGCCGGTCGAGAAACCCTGCAGCATCCGCGCGACGATGATCACGAGCGGCGACGCGATGCCGATCTGCGCATACGTCGGTGCGAACGCGATCATCGCGGTGCCGACCATCATCAGGCCGATCGACATCGTCAGCGATGCCTTGCGGCCTGCGCGGTCCGCATAGCTGCCGAGCACGATCGAGCCGAGCGGGCGCGTGATGAACGAAATGCCGAACGTGCCCACCGACAGCAGCAGCGAGGTCGCCGCGTCGTGCGTGGGGAAGAACAGCTGGCCGATCACGATCGCGAAATAGCCGTAGATCAGCAGATCGTAGAACTCCAGCGCGTTGCCGATGCTCGCGGCGCAGATCTCGCGCCACGGGTTGTGCGGGGCCGGCGTCGCGGCGTGCGTGTTGCGGGTCATCCCTGTGCTCCTCCGGTAATGCTGGCCGTCAGGATTTTGAAAGACGGTGCACGGCGTTGCCGGCGGCCGTTCGGGCCAGTCAAGCGCGGAGTGTAGGCAACGCGGGGCGGGCGTTCGTGCCGTTTCGGCACGCAATCGTGCCGATCGGCGCGCGGGCCCCGGCGCCGCTGTCCGGAGCGGCTATGCCGCGCCGTCGTCGCGTGACGGCGCGGTGCGCCAGATCGCGTCCAGTACCGGGTGCGGGTCGTTCCGGCGCCGGTACAGCGCGATGTCGAAGCCGATCTGCCAGTCGGCGCCGCCGACGATCGCGAGCTCGCCGCGCCGCACGTCGTCGGCGACGAGCCGCTGCGGCAGCCACGCGAGACCGAGCCCGCGACGCGCCATCGCGAGGATCGCTTCATACGAATCGGCCTGGTACACGGGCCGTAGCGTCGGGCGGTTCGGCATTTCGGCAAGATGGCGCGCGAGCACCGCGCGCAGCGTCAGCGTGCGCGCGAACGCGAGCCACGGCACCGGCGCCTGCCCGGCCGGCAGCCGGTAGCGCACGCTGCCGCGCGCATCGAACGCGCTGACCGGCACCAGCACCTCGCGCGCGACGGACAGCCAGTCGAAGCGGTCGCGATCGATCAGTAGCCGCGTGTGCGGGCTCGAATAGACGATCAGCATGTCGGCGTCGCCGGCCGTGAGCTGCAGGATCGCCTCCTCCGCGCTGCCGGTCGATACGGTCGCCGTGAAGAAGCCTGCGCGCGCCACCGCCTCGTCGTACCAATCGGGGAAGAAGGTGGCCGAGAGCGTGCGGCCGGTCGCGATCCGGAGATTGTTCTCCAGCACCGGCGCCGCTTCCTGAAGCTGCGTGCGGGCGCCGTGCAGGATGTCGAGCGCGTTCGACGCGGCATCGAGGAACACGGTGCCGGCCGCCGTCAGTTCGAGCGGCTTCGTGCGCGCGATCAGCCGCGCGCCGACCCATTCCTCGAGCGACCGGATACGGCGGCCGAACGCCGGATGCGTGACGAACCGGTTCTCCGCTGCGCGCGTGAAGCTGCGCGTGCGCGCAAGCTCGACGAAGTCTTCGAGCCATTTCAGTTGCATGGCTGGGCTCCTGGGTGGGCGGTGAGGTGCGGGCCGGTGCTCGCTCGCGAACGTCATACGTTGCGCGGCCGCCGCATGGGCAGATGGAGCTCATGCGGCGCGGGCCGCGCGTGGCGCCCGATCCTACAGCACCTGCGGCGCATCGCGCAGCACGGCGCGCAGCGCGGTATCGAACGGCGTCGCGTGGTCGATCCCGGCGGCGCGCACGCGCGATGCGTCCAGATGGCAATCGTACGGGCGCGGCGTCGCGTCGGTCGGCTGGTCGATCCGCGTGAGCGCGGCTTCGATGCCGAGCGCGGCCGCGATCCGCTGCGCGATGTCGTACTTCGTCATCGGCTCCTCGCCCGACCAGTGACGAAGGCCCGTGATCGATGCCCCCGCGAGATGGCGCAGCGTCAGGTCGCGGATCACGTCCGCGACGTCCGGCGTATACGTCGGGTAGCGGATCGCCCATGCGTCCATGCCGACCGCGTCGGCGCCCGGCTGCGCGGAGGCGACGATCGCCGGCACGAGGCTCGTGACGGCCGATTCGCTCCAGTCGACGATCGGGCCGTAGAGCAGCGGCAGGCGCAGCACGCACGACAGCGACGACGCGGCGAGGAGTGCCGCCTCGCCTTCCAGCTTCGTGCGGCCGTAGATGTTCAGCGGATTCGGCGCGGCGTCCTCACGGTACGGGGCGGCCTTGCCGTCGAACACATAGTCGGTGGAGATGCCGAGCGTCCATGCGCCGTGGCGCGCGGCGAGCGCGCCGATGCGGGCCGGCGCGGTGACGTTGATCGCGCGTGCGCCGGCAGGGTCGCGTTCGCAGACGTCCGGACGGCGCTCGGCCGCGCAGATGATCACGGCGGCCGGTTGGCTGGTGGCGAACAGGTGCTCAAGGGCCGGCTCGTCGAGGACGTCGAGTTCGGCGAGGTTTTCCGGGGGCAGTGCGAGACGTCTGGCGCCTGCGCTTTGCGGGTTCCGGATGGTCGCGACGAGGTTCAGCGACGATTCGCGGGCCAGGGATGCGGCAACTGCACGGCCGAGGAGGCCGGCGGCGCCGAGGAGGAGGACGGTCGGGAGGTCGGTGGACGTGGTCAGGTTTGGCATGGGCGGCAATTCGGGGGACGTGGGAGCGCGCGAAGTCGCGATCGACGTTCGAGCCATGGTCGTGCGGAGAATAGCCGAGTATGACAGGCGGTACATCGTCGTGGCAGATCGGAGCCCCCTCGACAGGCGTGCGTCATGTGTGCAGCGGCTGGCGCCTGGCACGGTGCACCGTCCGCCGGATCGACACCGGTTCTGCGGGCGATGTCGACACACCACGCGGCCTCCTCGCCGCGCGAGCGGTCTGCGGAGCCGCCACGTCACGATCATCGCCAAAAAGCAAAGCCCGGTGCGCTTTCGCGCACCGGGCCGTCACACCTGCAGGAAACGTCGTGCTGCCTTACTTCCGGTCGAACGAATACCGCCCCGGGCCAGTCAGCGCGAGCAACAGCAAACCGCCGATGATGCTCACGTTCTTGTAGAAGTTGATCATCGCCATGTACTGCTCCATCCCCTGCAGCGCCCAGTAGCGATGGCCGATCAACGCGGTCGCGAGCGTGTAGGCCGCGAACACCAGTGCGAGCGGACGCGTATAGAAGCCGATCGCGATCAGCAGGCCGCCGGCCAGCTCGATCCCCACCGCGATCGCGGCCGCCAGCTCGGGCGCCGGGTTCCCCGTCGACGCCATGTATGCGACCGTGCCCGAGAAGCCGCTCAGCTTCTGCCAGCCGAACAGCACGAACAGGATCATCAACAGCACGCGAGCCGCCAGCAGCAGCTCGTCCTTCTTCGACTCCAGCGAAACGTAACGCATAGCAATCACCCTTGAATTGACGGTTTGATGCGTCCGGTGCCGATATGCGCCGAATCGGCGCGCCAGTTCGGCAACGAACCACTCCTCGCACGATCGGACAGCAAGCCGGCTGGCCCGCCGCCGAAGAATCCGTCGGGTCGCGCCGTTCCTGGCGCGCTCCGGATCGGTTCTGGCGAAGCACGGATGCAGTCTACTGTCCCACACGAAATCATCAATCCGCTAAAAAAAGATTCGCTGTCACATACAAGTGGACAATTCGAGACAGCGACGCCACTAGACAACGGCCTGCGAGCCGTGCCGATCAACCTTTCCGATGTTTCACGAGAATGAAAAATGCCCTTCTTGTTTCAGGCCACTTGATTCAGTCGACATTTCAGAATTCAATTGACGCGGATCGGCCACGACACGCATTCCTGCCGTCATTCATCGACAACCGGATACACGGCTCACGCAGACCGGTTTGATTTCCGAAATTCCGTCAACATTGCCAACGGATGTGCACTTCGTTTCAGAAAAAGACACATGGCCCGAAAATACGCATTGGCAAAGGAAAACGCTTCACGGGCATGCCGAGTGATGTAGCACGCCGGGAATCGTCCAGCCGACGCGGATTCCATCTTGATCCCGGGCCGGCAGATCGCCTTCCGCACACCGTCAACCGATCCGGTGTTTAGTGGAGAAAACGAAAAAACTTAAAACATTCACGTTCCCGGCAAGTTTTCAATGCCGGCAAAAATCATCGAATGAATTTAATCAAAACGATGTGTTAACGGCAAAAAATCGCCGATCTTTAGCCCTCGCTTAATCACCCCGCTCCCGCCCACATTTTTCCCAATAACCATTACAAAAAAT
Source organism: Burkholderia lata (assembly GCF_902499335.1). GTDB lineage: Bacteria > Pseudomonadota > Gammaproteobacteria > Burkholderiales > Burkholderiaceae > Burkholderia > Burkholderia lata_B. The sequence continues at coordinate 415,685 of NZ_CABVQK010000005.1, forward strand.
TACCAATTAATGCCGATTTAAATATACGATAGCGCACGTCCTTACGTTTTCCCGACATTCCCGTGAACCCCGGAACGCGTCTCGCCGGAGACGGTCTGCATTCGAATCGCCGCAGGCCGTCCCGGCAGCCGCTCGTCACGGGATCGCTTTCCAACCGGAGACCACCCATGGCAATTAACACGCCCGTGAACAGCAGCGCGAATACGAACAGCGTGATGCAACAGGCGGTGCAATCGATCATCAGCGGCTCGACCGGCAATACGTCGGATATCAACGCGCTCGTCAAGGTGCTGGTGAACGCGAAGACGGCCGGCCGCGCGGCCGCGCTGACGTCGACGCAAGCCACCAGCACGACGCAGATTTCCGCATTCGGCGCGCTGTCGTCGGCGCTGGGCGCGCTCGAGGCGGGCCTCGCGTCGCTGAAGAACGGCGCCCTGCAGTCGACGTTCAACGCAGTCGCGAGCGGCAAGGGCCTGACCGCAACCGCGGGCGTCGGTGCGGTCGCCGGCACCTACACGGTCGGCGTCACGCAGATCGCAACCGCGCAGGCGCTCGCGTCGTCGGGCTTCGACGGGAGCAAGGCGCTCGGCACCGGCACGTTGACGCTGTCGCTCGGCAGCCAGTCGTTCAAGGTCCCGGTCGGCAGCACGAACAACACGCTGTCGGGCATTGCGGCCGCGATCAACTCCGCATCCGACAACCCGGGGATCAGCGCAACCGTCATCAAGGGCACCGACGGCGCGCACCTCGTGCTCTCGTCGACGAAGACCGGCTCGGCGAACGCGATCAGCGTCGCGGTTGGCGACGTGTCCGGCGACAACGGGCTGTCGAACCTCGGCGTCAAGTCGACGGCCGACACGTCCGGCGGCGCATCGAAGATCGAATCGGCGAACAGCGCGGCCGCGTGGCAGCAGAGCACCGCCGCGCAGGACGCGAAGTTCACGCTCAACGGCATCGCATCGACCAGCGCGAGCAACGCGGTGTCGGGCGTGCTGACCGGCGTCACGCTGAACCTGTCGGCGGACGCGATCAACGCGACCGGATCGCAGACGCTGACGATCAGCACCGATACGAAGGCGCAGGCGGCGACGATCACGAATTTCGTGAACCTGTACAACACCGTCGTCAAGACGATGGGCACGCTGACGAGCTTCACGCCGGGCGCGAACTCGCAGGGTGCGTTGATCGGCGATTCGACGCTGAACACGATCCGCAACTCGCTCGCGTCGAGCATCGCGCTCGGCGTCCCCAACGAGAACGGCAACGGGCACACGAACCTGATGACGCTCGGCATCACGCTGGAGAAGGACGGCACGCTGAAGATCGACAACGCGAAGCTCGACAGTGCGCTGTCGACCAACCAGGCGGGAGTCGCGCGTCTGTTCAACTCGAAGAACGGGATCGGCGCGCGCCTGGCCGAGCAGATCGCACCGTTCACGAAGAAAGACGGGATGATCGACGTGCGCACGAACGCGCTGAGCGCCGATCTGAAGCGCGTCACCAAGCAGCAGTCGGACCTGACGGACTACGCCGACCAGCTGACCAAGCAGTACCAGGCGCAGTTCACGGCGCTCAACTCGCTGATGGCCAAGATGAACTCGAACACGAAGTACCTGACGCAGCTGTTCGGCGGCGCCAACAGCGCCGGCACGCTGGCGAACAAGTGATGAACGCCAGGGCCGCCCGATGATCGTGGCGGCGGCCACCGGTCGATTCATCGACCGGTGGCCGCCGCACACGATGTCCCGCCTGGAAACATCGCTCACGCCCGGCAGTGCGCAAGCAAGCGCCGGGCTCTCTTCCCCGGTTCGCGCCCTGGCGGCAGGCAGCCTGCCCGCGGTTCGCCGGAAGCGTGCGTGCCGTCAGCCGAGACCTTCGACGCGATCGGCGAACAGGTCGATCGCACGCGACACCTGACGCCCGAAATAGCCCGGCCGCTCGCGCTCGTACGCGCGCAGCAGCGACGTGCATTCACGCTCGGCCCAGCGCCACACGGGGCCCTGTTTCGCGAAGACGGGATGATCGTGCAGCTCGGCCGGCACCATATGCTCGTCGTCCCAGCCCCAGAAATACGCCTGGTATGCGCGCGCGAACGGCACCCCCAGATTGCTCGCCACGGTCTCGTCGTGACGCAGCGTGAAATCGACGATCTCCTTGCGTGCACGGCCGCCGACGTCGTCGTGACGCGCCTCGATCCAGCAGTGATATCTCGCCAGTTGCGACAGATGCCGCGCGGTGCGGCGCCGCTCGCGCGTCGTGCATAGCGCATACAGGTTGCCGCCGCCGAAATCCAGCACCTCCCCGCCCGCGAACGGCCGGTAGGGCTTGCCGGTCAGCAGCGTCAATACCTGCGCGCCGACAATCGCGTAGTCGGCACATCGCATATAGCCGCTGCGCGTCGTCGCTTCCGACACGCTCCGGTGGATGACCTCGTCGATCACGGCGTGCAGCATGGCATCTACCGGTGCCGCCAGAATCGGTGGCTGGCCTGTCGTCGTGGCGTGTTGCATGGGAAGCAGATGCGGATTCAACGGTTCGTCGGTAAAAAGCGCTCGTCGGCGCGATATTACGAATCGTTACAAGAAACGCCGAAAGGGATTGATCAGATTTGTGTGCTTTTGTCGTCCTACGTGAACATGCGCCGGTCAGCCGGTGGCGGAGGCGGAAGATCGCCGGGCGCAACGGGTCGGATGGACGAGCGGCGGCGTTGGGCTTGGGGCTTGGGGCTTGGGGCTTGGGGCTCGCGGCTCGCGGCTTGCGGCTCGCGGCTCGCGGCTTGCGGCTCGCGGCTTGCGGCTTGCGGCTTGCGGCTTGCGGCTCGCGGCTCGCGGCTCGCGGCTCGCGGCTCGCGGCTCGCGGGCGGCTCGATAGTGCGACGGGATGGATGAAGGTGGAGCCGTGCGTCGGCGTCGTGTCGGCGGCACGCCGTCATTCGTGACAACCAGCCCCCTGTGACCGCCCGGCCAGTGCGGCGACCCGGTTGTGAATGGCGAATTCACCGCCTTCGACCGAATTGAAAATCCCGATGGGTTCGCGCGTTACGCGTTCGGCCAGAACGCGGCGCCGGCCTCACCGCATCCGGGCCGTGGCAGGTGCGCCACCGACGTCGCTTGTCGCATCGCGTGCGCGACGCTTCGCGACAAGCCGACCGTGCCTACGGCCAGCGCGCGCCGCTACCGCGCGCCTCCCGAGGTACTCATGCGAGCGAAGGCGGCCGCCGGAGCGGCACGCCATACGGTCGCGCACCGCAAGCCTCGAACGGCACACCGCGTGCCCTATTACGCAGCGATCCGCCGGCGGAAATGCTCGGTGCCGGCCACGATCTTGTCGAGCACCGCATCGAGCGCCCAGAACCGTTCTCGCACGTCGTAGTCGATCGCACGGCACTTGATCGACGCGAACGTGCCGATCCGCTGGTGATACAGCTTCGCGAGCGCCGGATACCCCAGCGCCTCGGACACCGCCGAAACGACCAGGAACGTCGAAAGCTCGTCGGCCAGCGCCGGATTCGTATGCGCTTGCGTACGCAACCACCGGTACAGGTCCGGATGGAAGTTGGTGAACACGCCGTTGAAGCCGGCGGAACCCGCCTTCATCGCATCCCACGCAATCGCCGCGTTCGCGTTGAGGATCTTCAGCGGCGAGCCCTCGGCGAGCGCGACCCGCCGCTTCACCGTCTCCAGGTCGCAGCTCACGTCCTTGAGCATCACGAAGCGGCCCGTGTCGATGCACGCGCGCAGTTCGTCATCCGACAGCAGCCGCCGGTAAGGCGCCGGACACTCGTACAGGCCGAGCGGCAGGTCCGCCGGCAAGCGCGCGAGCAGCCGGTGAAGATGGTCGAGCAGCGCGCCGCTGCCCTTGCGCTGCGGATCGAGGCGGTTGGTCACGAGCACGACGCCCTGCGCGCCCGATTCGGCCGCCGCGCATAGCTCCTCGACCTGCGCGTCGAGATCGTCGCTGATGTGCCCGGACGCGACGACGGGCACGCGCCCGGCCACTCGTTCGACCACGAAGCGCGCGAGTTCCGCGCGTTCGGCCAGACTCAGGAACTGCATCTCGCTCGACTGCGCGACCGCGAACAACGCATCGGCGCCGTGCGCCAGATACCACTCGATGAGCCGCTCGAGCCCGGCGTAGTCGATCGCGCCGGCATCGTCGAACGGCGTCAGCATCACCGGGACGATGCCCTCGATGGTCACGTTCGATTGCTGCGGGTGTTGCATCTGTTTCTCCTTGCTTCAGTGAATGCGGGACGCATGCCGCGTGCTCAGGCCGGCAACGGCCCGGACGCGGCGCTCGCGGCCTGCTCGGGAATCGGCTTGCGCACCAGCAGCAGGTAGGCCATTGCACCGGCGAACGCGATCGCCGCGGCCGTCAGCAGCGCCGGCACGAACGACCACTTCTGCGCAATGATGCCGGTCAGGATCGGCGCAAGCGCGCCGCCGATGAAGCCGCCGAAATTCTGGATCGCGCCGAGCGACGCGATGCGGCTCGGCGGCGCGGCCGCCGTCGCGAGCGCCCACGAGCAGGCCGATGCGGCGTTCGCGAGAAAGATCACGACGGAAATGCACGCGAGCGCCACCGTGTTGCTCTGCACGAGCGCGGCGGGAATCGTGAACGCGACCATCCCGAGCATCGCGACCACCACCGCATTGCGCCTGCTGACGACCGGCGAACGGCTGCGGCGCGTGACCAGGTCCGACAGCCAGCCGGCCAGCAGCGAGCCGACGAACCCGCACAGGAACGGCACCGACGCGGCGAAGCCGGTACGGATCAGGCTCATGTGCCGTTCCATCGTCAGGTAGCCCGGCAGCCAGGTCAGGTAGACCCAGTTCAGGTACACGGATCCGAAGAAGCCGATCAGCATCCCCCAGGTCGTGCCGTGCGAGAACAGGCCGCGCCATTCGGCGAACGTCAGTTTCGGTGCGGCAACCACGCTTTGCGCGTCGGCATCGAGATAGCTGCGCTCGGCCGCGGACAGTTGCGCGCGCACCGGATCGCGATACAGCGCGAACCAGACGACGGCGACGACGAGGCCGGCCGCGCCCGTCGCGACGAACGCCCAGCGCCAATCGAACGACGCGACGAGGATCGACAGCAGCAACGGCGCCAGCGCGGTGCCGAGCGGCGACGCGGCGTTGAAGATGCCGGTCGGCGTGCCGCGCGCCCGCAGCGGAAACCAGTTGCTCACCACCCGCGCGGCCGACGGGAACTGCGGCGCCTCGCCGATGCCGAGCACGATGCGCGCGACGATGAACCAGCCGAAGGTCGACACGATGCCGCCCGCCGCCTGCGCGAACGACCAGACGATCAGGCCGATCCCGAGCAGCCGGCGCGGCCCGATGCGGTCGACCAGCCCGCCGACCGGGAACTGGCACAGCGCGTAGCTCCACGAGAAGGCCGACAGCAGCAGCCCCATCTGCGCGAGCGACAGGCCGAGATCGCCGCGGATCGCCGAGCTTGCGACGGCCAGCGTGCCGCGATCGAGGTAGTTGACGATGCCGCTCGCCATCAGCAGCGCGAGCGCGATGCGCTGCCCGCGCCGGATCCGCGGCGGGGCTTGAGGAACAGGTTGGCTTTCGTTCATTGCGGTTGTCTCCATGTCACTGATATCGGCCGGTTCCGGCCTGTCCGTCTCATGCGGAATTCAGGGGTCCAGGCGCGCCACTTCGTCGCGCGTCGGGATCGAGGTCTGCGCGCCGTAGCGCGTCACGCTGATCGCGGCGGCGCGCTGGCCGAAGCCGATCGCGTCGCCCATCGATGCGCCGCCCGCGCGGGCGGCCGCGAACCCGCCGACGAACGTGTCGCCGGCCGCGGTGGTATCGACGGCGGTCACCGACATCGCCGGCAAGCGGCCGTTGCTCGCACCGCCGCGCCAGCAGACACCGCGCGCGCCGAGCGTGACCAGCACGTTGCCGACGCCCTTCGCGCGCAGCGCATCGGCGGCACGCACGGCGGACGCATCGTCGCCGACGGCGATGCCGGTCAGCGACTCGGCTTCGGTTTCGTTGACGACGAGGTAGTCGACCCGTGCGAGCAACGCGTCGAACAGCGGCTGCGCGGGCGCGGGATTGAGCAGTACCGGCGTGCGGTGCGAGCAGGCACAGGCAATGGCGCGCGCGACGGTCGTCACCGGTACTTCGAGCTGGCACACGAGCATCGCGGCCCCCGCGATCGCTTCGCGTGCCGCGTCGATCCGGTCGGCATCGAGGCGCGCATTCGCGCCGGGCACGACGACGATGCTGTTCGCGCCGCCCTCGTCGACCGTAATCGTGGCCACCCCGGTCGACGTGCCGCCGATCCGGTCCAGGTGCGCCACGTCGATGCCCTCGGCCGCCAGCGCGTCGTGCAGGCGCGCACCGAACGCGTCGTCGCCGACGCAGCCGATCATCGCGACCGACGCGCCCAGGCGCGCGGCCGCGACCGCCTGGTTCGCACCCTTGCCGCCATGAACGGTCTGGAAATCCGTGCCGAGCAGCGTCTCGCCCGGCACCGGCAGGCGCGGCGCACGGGTGACGAGGTCGATGTTCACGCTGCCGACGACGGCGATACGCGGTGGATAGGTGTAGCTCATTTCCGAATGTAACCGCTTACATTTGCGACGGACAAAATGGCCGGAATGGCCGTCGTCGATGAAAATTTCACGATATGGATAGAATATGGGTCAGACACAATACGGAAGCACGTCAAGATAGCGCTTACATTCTCACAAGGTCGAGCGAGAATGCAAGCGAAGCCACCAAGAATTAGGGGTAAACAATGACGCATTTGACAACGCGCGGCGCCGCCACCGCCGCCACGCCGGGAGCCGGCCGATGAGCACGCCTCCGTCCCGCGGCGGTGCACCCCGCGCGCGCCGCGGCAGCGGCCGCTCGGTGCTCGGCGATGTCGCGAAGCTGGCCGGCGTATCGACCGCGACCGTCTCGCGCGTGTACAACGATCCCGGCAAGGTGTCGGCCGACGTACAGCAGCGCGTGCGCGACGCGGCGCGCACGCTGAACTGGATTCCAAACGCGGCGGGCCGCGCGCTTGCGTCCACGCGCACCCACATCACCGGCGCGATCATTCCGACGCTCGACGACCAGGTGTTCGCATCGCAGGTCGCGGGCATGCAGACGGTCATGGCCGAGCACGGCATCACGCTGTTCCTGGGCTGCTCGAACTACGATCCCGCGCAGGCGCTGGCCCAGGTGCGCGCGATGCTGTCGCGCGGCGTGGAAGCCGTGTCGCTGGTCGGCGAAGCGTATCCGCCGGAACTGTTCGAACTGCTTGCGCTGCACCGCGTGCCGTACGTCGTCACCTATGCGTATCGCGACGACAGCCCGCATTGCTGTATCGGCTTCGACAACCGCGCGGCGTTCGCGCGGCTCACCACCCACCTGCTCGACCTCGGCCACCGCGATTTCGCGATCATCATGCAGCCGTCCGCCGACAACGATCGCGTGCAGGCCCGCCTGCGCGGCATTCACGACACGCTGGCCGCGCGCGGGCTCGCGGTGCGCCCCGTCCACCAGCACGAAGGCGCGGCCACGATTGCCTTCGGGCGGGCGAGCCTGCGGGCGATCGCCGGCAGCGACGCGGCCACGCGGCCGACGGCCGTGATCTGCGGCAACGACGCGCTCGCGCTGGGCGCGTTGCTCGAGGCGCAGGCGCTCGGCATCGACGTGCCCGCGCAATTGTCGATCACCGGGTTCGACGACATCGCGCTCGCGCGCGAAATCCAGCCGCCGCTGACGACGATGTGGGTCGACACCGACGCGATCGGGCGCCAGGCCGCACAGGCCTTGCTCGACGCGCTCGAGAACGGCGCAACGGGGCCCGGTCATGCGGTGCTGCCGGAGTTGCGCACGCGGGAATCGGCTGCGGCGCCGGCGCAGGTGCGCGCAGCGCGACGGAAATGACGATGCGCCGGGCGGCTTCGGCCGCCCGGCCCGCCCGTCACTGCATCACGTCGACCGGCAGCGTCTTGTCGAGCGTGTCGTGCCACGCGAGGATGGTCTTCGGCACGTTTTTCTTCCATGCGGGCACATTCGTGTAATAGCGCATCCGCACGTTGTTCTTCGCGTCGAATACGAGCAGCCCGATCCACAGATCGTTACCGCGGCGCATCACGATCGCCGCGTTCGTCGTCGCGATGCCGCGTACCCAGTACGAACTCACGTGCGCATTGAGCCCGTCGAGATCCTTCTCGTCGGCGCTGTAATTGACGTTGTCGACGAGCGTCTGGTAATCGGCGCCGAGCAGCTTGCGCGCGGTCGCGTTCTGCGTCGCGTCGGCGACGACCTTGAGGCTCAGCAAGTCGGCCGCCGGCTTCGCCTGGAACTGCGCCGCGGTCACATACTCGCCGCCGTAGGAGACGCCCGCACCGGCACCGCAATCGAAATCCGCGCCGTGTTGCGTGACGCCGATGCGTCCGCCCTTCCGTTCGAAATCGAGCCGGCACTTGTCCTGACGGTAGGTGCCGCTGTCGCCGTGCAGCACGATGTCGCCGTCGAGCGCGCCCGTATTCGCGCCGTTGTTGCCGCCCAGCTCGAAATGCAGGCGCGGCGCCGTGCCGGTGAACGTCAGCACGCCGCCGAACGACGGGTTGTCGCTCGTCATGTACCACGTCTGCTGCCAGCGGTCGGCGGCCAGCGGCTTGCCGTTCAGGCTCGCGAGCCGTTCGCGGTAGCGGTCGCCCAGGCACGGCGCGTCGGCGCCGCACTGGTCGCGCTGCTTGAGCCATTTCAACTGTGCGGCCTTCAGCGCGGCTGTATCGCCGCCTTTCGCGAGTGCCTGCTTCCATGCCGCCGCGAGGTCGCCGTCGAGCTTCGACAGCGTGGCGTCCGCGCAGATCGCCTTCTCGGTTGGAGAAGCGGCTTTCGCGCAGTCGAAGCCGGCCGCGTGCGCGGCGAGCGGCAGCAGCGTCAACAGTGCAGCCGCCGCGACGGATCGCAGGTGCGTGCACGATGCATCGCTAGCGGGAAGCGCGGTTTGCCCGCGCGCATTCGATCGGTTCCGGATGGTCATCGGCTTGGCTCGTCGCAGGATCGCGCGCCTGTAGAAGCTACCTGCACGCGGCATTCGAGGTAAAAACGCCCGGCCCGGCATGTCGCGCATGCCGTTGCTCGCCGAAGCCTAACCCGAATGCGCGGCGCCGATCAATCGATGGTCGATGTCAGCGCAACCGTCGAGGCGGCCACGCTGCATTGCACGATGCCGTCGCGCAATGCGGCTTCCACGGCGGCATCGATGAACCCGATGAATACCATCACGCCGTCTCCTTCGTGCGCGGCCAGCCCTTCGTCTTCCATCGACGAGAACCGGATGCGCCGCGCGGCGACCTGGCAGACGCGCGTGGCGACCGTGCGCTCCACATCGGCCACGCGCACGACGCCCTTCGCGCGCAGGATCGTGCGCGGCAACGCCTTCAGCCATGCACGCAACCGCGCCTTGTCGAGCACGTCCGGCGCGGCGACGGTGACGCTCGCGAACGCCGGCATCGCGTCGTGTCCGATCGCCCGGTGCGCACGCACGATATCCGGCACGCTGCGGCGATCGGGCACGGCCGCATCGAACAGCAGCGCGAGCGGAATCTCGCCATGCCGCGCGGCGACGACGACATCGGTCGGCGCACACGCGCGCACGTCGTCGAGCACCGCGTCGCGCTGTGCCGGTGCAACGAGATCAAGCTTGGTCACGACGATTGCGCCCGCGCCGTCGAGCTGGCGCTGCGCCATCGCGCCGACGAGCGGATCGGCGAGCGTGTCGCGCCACGCAAGCGCATCGGCGACGACGAGCACCGACGTCAGCCGGAACGCACCGTTCAGCAGCCCGATCTGCGCGATCTTCGCGGGATCGGCCACGCCGCTCGCTTCGACGAGCAGCAGTTCGGGCCGCACGTCGCGCGTCGCGACGCGCGTCAGCGCATCGACGAGCGCGCCGCCGATCGTGCAGCAGATGCAGCCGTTGTCGAGTTCGATCACGTCGTCGCCGCGCGCACGCACGAGCCGCGCATCGATGTTCACCGCGCCGAAATCGTTGACGAGCACCGCGATGCGCCGGCCATGCGGCGCCTGCAGGATCGCGTTGACGACCGTCGTCTTGCCCGCGCCGAGATAGCCGCCGATCACCGCGAGGTCGATCGGCGCGGGCGCGCGAGCAGCGGGCGTAACCTGCATGCTCATCGCGGCGACCGGAACACGCGCCCGCCGAGCACGGTGCCCCACACGGCGAGTTCTTTCAGGCGCGCGGGTGCGCATACCGACGGATCGTCGTCGAGCACCGCGAAATCCGCGAACTTGCCGATCTCGATGCTGCCGACGAGATGATCCATCCGCAACGTGTAGGCCGCGCCCAGCGTGATCGCATGCAATGCATCGTCTACCGCCAGCCGCTCGCCCTTTCCCAGCACGCGCCCGGACGCCGTCTCGCGCTGCACCGCGCACCATGCGGTGAACAACGGATTCAGCGGCGTGATCGGCGCATCCGAATGCAGCGCGAACGGAATGCCGAGCCGCCGCGCGGAGCCGGCCGCATCCATCCGGTTCGCGCGATCGGGGCCGATGGTCTGGCTGTAGTGCGCATCGCCCCAGTAGTACAGATGATTCGCGAAGAAGTTCACGCACATCCCGAGCGCGCGAACGCGTTTCAACTGCGCGGCGTCCGCCATCTGGCAATGCTGCAGCGTATGGCGATGATCGAGGCGAGGATGGCGCGCGAGCAGCGCCGTCATCGCGTCGAGCACGACGTCGGTCGCTTCGTCGCCGTTGGTATGCACGTGCAGTTGCAGCCCCGCGCGATGAAACGGCTCGAACACGTCGACGAGCTGCGCGGGCGGAATCAGCCACAGCCCGTTCGGCTGCCCGCCCGCGTAGCCAGGCCAGCGCACACGCGCGGTGAAGCCCTGGATCGAGCCGTCGACGATGAACTTCACGGGCCCGAAATGCAGCTTGTCGGTATTGCGCTCGATCTCCGCGAGCACGCTGTCGGCCGAGCGCGCAGGATTGCGTTGCGGCGCGAACGCCGGCACGATCCGCACCGGGTAATCCGGATCGGCGGTGACGTCGTGCAGCGTGCGGTTACCGTCGGCCGACAAATCGTTGACGAGATCGGTGGCCGTCGTCACGCCCGCGAGCTGCGCGACGCGCCCGAAGTTCCAGACGGCGTGCGGCTTCTCGCTCGCGGAAATCGCGAGCTTGCCGCCGATCGTCTGATACACCGGCAGCATCGCCGCGAACTCCTGCAACTCGCCGGTCGGGCGGCCGTCGGCATCACGCGTCACGCCGTCGATGTCGGTGTCCTCGTCGATGCCCGCGCGCGCGAGCATCGCGCCGTTCACGTTCATCAGGTGCACGCTCGCATGCAGGATCGCGATCGGCCGCCGCGCGGACACACGATCGAGCTCGCGCGTCGTCAGCCGCGCCGTGCCGAAGAAGATCGGATCGAAGCCCCACGCGAGCAGCGGCCCGTCGTCGGTCATCGCGCGCTCGGCTTCCGCGAGCCGTTCGAGCACCGCGTCGAGCGAGCGCAGCCCCGGCCACAGCGTGCCGTCGGGGCCGCGCCGGTCGTAGTAGCCGACGTACACGGCGTCCCACATCGCGCCTTCCATCAGGTGGCAATGCCCTTCGACGAGCCCCGGCATCAGCACCTTGTCACGCAGCGTGTCGTCGGTCGTACACGCACCGAACCGTGCATGCCACGTGGCGGCGTCGGCGGCATCGCCGACCGCGAGGATGCGGCCGTCGCGCACGGCGACGTGCGTGGCCGACGGCTGCGCCGGGTTCATCGTCAGGATGCGGCGCGCCGTGAACACCGTCACGGGCGCGGCCGGGGTTGCGGATGCTTGCATGGGATGCGGTTCTCCTTGCGGCGGAACGCCGATGGCTCAGGATACGGCGTACTGCTTGACGGGGCGGCCGTGCAGCATCGCATGCACGGCCGCGACGACGAGCACGTTGACGACGAGGCACACGAGGCCGAGGTTGATGCCGCCGAAGTCGACATGGAACACGTAGAAGATCATCGCGAGCACCTGGCCGCAGATCATCCCGGCCCCGACCGCGACGGGCCGCACCTGGCGCCGCGCAAGCAGGATCAACACGCCCGGCAGGAACTGCGTGACGCCGTAGTACGTGGTGTTGATCAGCGTGAGCATCAGGTTCGGCGTGAGCATCGTGGTCGCGATCGACAGCAGCAGGTAGCCGACGATCACGTATTTCGCCGCACGCTTCTGGCGCGACTCGGGCAGGTTCGGCATCAGGTTGCGCGTGACAATCGGCCCGATCGCGAGGCAGATGCCGGCCAGCACGAGCAGCCCCGACAGCGCGGCGCCGGCCGCGACGAGGCCGATCAGCCAGCCGGGCAGCAGGTGCGTGACGGCGGCGAAGAACGCATCGTTCGGCGACGCGAGCGTCAGGTTCGCGGTGAGCGCGTAATACGACGCGATCACGAGGAACGGATACATCAGCATGTAGAGCGGCATCACGACCTGCGTGCGCCGGATCGCATCCGGCCCGCGCGCGGTGAAGAAATTCTGCGCGGCGAACGGCATCAGGTAGAAGCCGAGCGACTGGAACAGCATCGTGCTCATCGAGAAGCGCAGCTGCGATCCGCTCATCGTGTTGCTGACCTGCCGGCTCGCGGCGTCGAACACCGGATGCACGCCGCCCACCTGCCACGCGACGGCCACGCCCGTCACGACGATCGCGAGCAGCATCAGGATGTCCTTCAGGATCGCGATGTACGCCGACGCGCGCACGCCGGAGATCGCGATATAGGTGAACGCGAGCGCCGCGCACACGAGGATCAGGTACAGCGGCTCGACGTGCCAGCCGAGCCCCTTGAGCGCTGCGACGAGCCCGGTGAACTGCAGCTGCCCCCACGGGATCAGGAACAGGATCGATGCGCACGCAACGACGAGCTCGAGCCCGCGGCTGCGGTAGTGGCCCTTGAACAGGTCGGGCAGCGTGATCGCGTTGTGGCGCTTGCCGACCTCCCAGATCTTCGGGCCGACGAAATAGCCGATCGGGTAGGCGAGCAGGATGTAGCCGAGGAACCACACGCCGTAGGTCGGCCCTTTCGCGTAGATGCCGCCGGGAAAGCCGACCATCGTGCCGATGCTGTAGATCTCGCCGGCAGTCAGGAAGAACACGAGCGCCGTGCCGAACTGGCGTGACGCGACGAAGAAGTCATGCACGCTCTGCTTGCCCCGGCCGCGGCCGGACCGGATGGCGAGATAGAGCGACAGCGCGATCAGCGCGGCGAAGACGACCGTGGACATGCGCACCTCTGCGAAAGGACGGAATGCGTAGGGTTCGCCGGCAAGCACGGGCAGCCGGCGGTCCGCAAGAAGCGGATGCGTGCGCTAGGCGGCGCCGCTCGCGCGGCGGTCGAACAGCATCCAGCACGCGAACAGGCAGCCGGACGTCAGCACGAACCACGCGAAGATCCACATGAAGATGAACGGCACGCCCAGCACGTAGCGGTCCTGCGCGGCCACCCAAGGCAGCAGGCCGATCACGCCGAGATACGGAATACCGATGCCGATCAGATACCTGAGCATGCGCGTCTCCTCGAAAGCGGGTTCGTGCGGAATGGTCGTACGCGGGGGCGGCGAAGGTCGCCTGGTCGACATCCAGCGTCGAATCCAGTATTCGAAGACAAAAAGGCGCGGGATAGTGCCAGACGCGGGCAATCGCTTGGGCCAGCGGCGAGCGGCCCGGCGCGGTCGCCCGGTCAATACGGAAGCGATCGAAGCGGCAACCCGACCCCGCTGCGTCGCGGTCGACGCTTGCCGGTCATGACACGAGCCGGCGTCAGCCGTCGAACGGCGCCAGCTCGTAACTCGTGCTCCGGCCGCCGGACGACGAGCGACGCAGCACACCGTGCTCGACGAGCTCCGTGATGTCCCGCAGCGCGGTGTCTTGCGAGCACTTCGCCAGCGCCGCCCACTTGGTGGAAGTCAGCTTGCCCTCGAAGCCGTCGAGCAGGCGATTCATGACCTTGACCTGGCGTTCGTTCATCGCGAAGCCGGCACAGCGTTGCCAGAAGCGGGCCTTGACCAGAACGGCGTCGAGCGTCGTGTGTGCGTGATCGACGGCCCTGCCGAGCGCGGTCAGGAACCACACGAGCCATTCCGTGACGTCGAGCGAACCGCGTTGGGTGCGCTCCAGCACATCGTAATACGCATTGCGCTCGCGCTGGATTTGCGCCGACAGGCTATAGAAGCGCTGCGGACTCCCGTCGGCACGTGCCAGGACCAGATCCCCGAGCGCGCGCGCAATCCGGCCGTTGCCGTCGTCGAACGGATGGAGCGTGACGAACCACAGGTGGGCCAGGCCGGCCCGGATCAGCAGGGGCTCGACCGGCGCGGCATTGAGCCAGTCGAGAAAACGCGCGATCTCGCTGGCGACGCGGGCGGCGGGCGGCGCCTCGAAATGCACGCGCTGCCGGCCGATCGGCCCGGACACGACCTGCATCGGCCCGGTCGCATCCGTGCGCCAGCCACCGACGGTGATCCGCGACATCCCCGAGTAGCCGGTCGGAAACAGCGCCGCATGCCACCCGAACAGACGGGCGTCCGTGACCGGCGCCACCGCATGGGTCGTCGCGTCCAGCACCATGTCGACGACACCCTCGACGTGACGATCGACCGGCGCCAGCGCGCCGATATCGACCCCGAGCCGGCGCGCGATCGACGACCGCACCGATGCCACGTTCAGGCTTTCGCCCTCGATCGCACTGGTCTTGACGACGTCCTCCGTCAGCGCGGCCAGGCTGGCCTCGTCGCGCAACGCCAGGCCGACATCTGCCAGCCGCCCGGCCAGCATGCCTTGCGCACGGCTGACGTCGGCGAGTGGCGTCGCCAGTGCCGGGAGGTCGAAGCGCCACGCGGGCCAGTCGGCCGACTCCCAGATGTAGGTGTAATCTCCGCTCATGATGCGGAGATTATCGCATCGATTCACCGCATGACTCAATATTCTCCGCAAATCATGCGGAGAATGACACCCTCATTCACCGCAAACCGGCCGGCTACCGTGCCCGGCCCGCCCCGCCCTTCGCGGCCGGCGCAGCCGCGCCGAGCCGTTCCGCGAGAAACCCGATGAACGTGCGCAGCGTGACGAACCCTTCCCGATGCTGCGGGAACACCGCGTTGAGCGTGATCGGCGAAGGCGCATATGCGTCGAGCACGGGCACGAGCGCGCCGCTGTCGAGCGCCGCGCCGACGATGAAATCCGGCAGCAGCGCGATGCCGAGCCCCGCAATCGCCGCGTCGCGCACCACTTCGCCGTTGTTCGCGACGAGCGGCCCCTGCACGTCGAACGTGCGCGCCGCGCCGTCTACGCGGAATTCCCAGCCGATGCGCCGCTCGCGCCCGTACAGCACGCACGTATGGCCGGCGAGATCGGCCGGCGTCTGCGGCGTGCCCTGCCGCTTCAGGTAGGCGGGGCTCGCGCACGCGATCATCCGCCACGCGCCGAGCGGGCGCGCGATCAGCGTCGAATCCTCGAGCGAGCCGATCCGCAGCACGAGATCGAAGCCCTCGCCGATCAGGTCGACACGCCGGTCGGTCAGGTCGATGTTCAGCCGGACGGCCGGGTGCGCGGACAGGAATTCGGCGATCAGCGGCGACACGTGCGTGATCCCGAACGACAGCGGCGCGCTGATCTTCAGCGACCCGTGCAGCTCGGTGCTGCGCACCGACATCGCCTGCTCGGCGTCGGCAATCTCCGCGAGGATCCGCTGCGCGCGCGCATAGAACTCCTGCCCCGATTCGGTCACCGCGAGGTTGCGCGTGTTCCGGTGCAACAGCCGCACGCCGAGCGACGCCTCCAGCGCCATCGTGCGCCGGCTGACGAACTGCTTGGACAGCATCAGCTGGTCGGCCGCCGCCGTGAAGCTGCCCGCATCGACCGTCGCGACGAAGATCCTCAGATCGTTGAGTTCCATATTGTCCACTCCATAGCGACAGTCATTATCTCTACAGTGATTTATTTGTCAAATCGATTGACCTAAGATTCATCTCAACGAACGGCCGGGCCCACTTCCGAGGTCCGGCGTCTTGAGGAACAAAAATCATGATCGAAATCCGTGCAGCAAACCAACGTGGCCGTGCGGAGCATGGCTGGCTCAGCTCCCGTCATACGTTTTCGTTCGCGAATTACTACGATCCGAAGCAAGTCGGCTTCTCCGACCTGCTGGTGATCAACGACGACCGCGTCGCCCCGGGCCGCGGCTTCGGCACGCACCCGCACCGCGACATGGAAATCCTGTCGTACGTGCTCGACGGCGCGCTGGAACACAAGGACTCGATGGGCACCGGTTCGGTGATCGTGCCGGGCGACGTGCAGTTGATGAGCGCGGGCACGGGCGTGCGCCACAGCGAGTTCAACCACTCGCCGGAACTGCCGGTCCACTTCCTGCAGATCTGGGTCGGACCGTCCGAAAAGGGTGCCGAGCCGCGCTATCAGCAGACGAACGTCACGGCCGACGACAAGCGCGGCAGGCTCGCGCTCGTCGTATCGCCGAACGGCGACGCCGGTTCGCTGAAGATCCGGCAGGACACGCGGATCTACGCGGGCCTGTTCGACGGCGCCGAGCGCGCGACGCTGGAACTGGCGCCGAACCGCTTTGCTTACGTGCACGTGGCACGCGGCAGCGTGACGGTCAACGGCGTGACGCTCGGCGAAGGCGACGGCGTGCGCATCCGCGACGAACAGGTGCTGACGGTCGCCGACGGGAAGGATGCCGAAGTGCTGGTATTCGACCTGCGTCCGGTCGAAGTAACGGCCGAGTGGGCATGAAGCCCGTTCGGGAAACCGGGCCCCGCTGAACGCGGGGCCCTTTTAATCGGAGATTCGCAACATGGCCAAGGTACTCGTTCTTTACTACTCGTCGTACGGGCACGTCGAAACGATGGCGCAGCACATCGCGGAAGGCGCGAAATCGGTGGCGGGCGTCGAGGTCACGCTCAAGCGCGTGCCGGAAACGATTCCCGCCGACCAGGCCCGCGCGATCGGCGTGAAGGTCGACCAGGCTGCACCGGTCGCCACGGTGGACGAACTCGCCGACTACGATGCAATCATCTTCGGCACGCCGACCCGCTTCGGCAACATGGCCGGCCAGATGCGCACATTCCTCGACCAGACCGGCGGCCTGTGGATGAAGGGTGCGCTCGTCGGCAAGATCGGCAGCGTGTTCGCGTCGACCGGCACGCAGCACGGCGGCCAGGAAACGACGATCACGTCGTTCCACACGACGCTGCTGCACCACGGGATGGTGATCGTGGGCGTGCCGTATGCGTGCAGCGGCCTCGTCAACATGAACGAAATCACCGGCGGCACGCCGTACGGCGCCACCACGCTCGCAGGCGCGGACGGCAGCCGCCAGCCGAGCGCGAACGAGCTCGACATCGCGCGCTACCAGGGCAAGCACGTCGCGGAACTCGCGAGCAAGCTCGCGTCGTAACGCGCCGGCCCGGCAGTTCGGGCAGCCCCGCACATGCGCAAACGGCGCCGGTCGACCCGGCGCCGTTCGTGCTGTGTACAGGTCCGGCCGTTACTGGCCCGATGCCGGAGCGGCCGGCGCCGCCTTCGTCGCGGGTGCCTTCGGTGCGGCGTTCTGCGGATAGTTGCTCTGGTCGTTGGTCAGCCGGTAGCCGCTGCCCGTGCCGATCGCCTTCAGGTCCGACGCGTGCCGCGCCCGGGCGGCCTTGCGGGCCGCCTTCTTCTGCGCCTTGTCGACCTGCTTCTGCGTCGGCGCGGACGCCGGATCCTGCGCATATGCCGCCGGCGCGGCGGTCAACAGCAGACCGAACGACGCCGTTACTGCTACTGCCACTGAAACCACGCGAGACTTCTTCATGGCCGGATCTCCTTGTCGATTGTTGGCTGTGGGTCGAACACCGGCGCGCACACGACCGCTTGCGACATCGGCGCCGATGCAACGTTAGCCGATCAGTATTCAGTTGTCCGTGTGCGTTCCTGAATTCTCCTGATAACGGCCACGATACATGCGTACCGCGCGCGCCGTCGTTCCGGCGCGTCGCCTGCGCCATCAGGGAAACCGATAACCCGGCCCCGCCCGGCCGGCGCTCAGACCCAGCGCGACAGCACCGGCAGCAGGATCGGCACGACGAAGGCTGTCAGCACGCCGTTCAGCCCCATCCCGAGCCCGGCGAATGCGCCGGCCTCCTCGCTGACCTGGAACGCGCGCGCGGTGCCGATCCCGTGCGACGCGACGCCGAGCGCGAACCCGCGCACGGCCGGTTCATTGACGCGCAGTGCGTTGAGGATCCCGCGTGCGCACACCGCCCCGAAAATCCCGGTCGAAATCACGAGCACGGCGGTGAGCGACGGAATCCCGCCGATTTCCGCGGCGACGGCCATCGCGATCGGCGTCGTCGCCGATTTCGGCGCGAGCGACGCGATCGTCTGGTGCGACGCGCCGAACAGCGCCGCGATGCCGACCGCCGACACGATCGCGGTCAACGAACCCGCGAGCAGGCCGACCAGCAGCGGCACCGCGGCGCGGCGCAGCTTCGACCACTGGCGGTACAGCGGCAGCGCGAGCGCGACGGTCGCGGGGCCCAGCAGGAAGTGGACGAACTGCGCGCCTTCGAAATACGTCGGATACGGCGTATGCGTGATCGTCAGCAGCACGACGATCAGCGCGACGGCGATCAGCACCGGGTTCGCGAGCGGGTTGAAGCGCGCCCGCGCATAGACGGCCTGCGCGAGCAGATACGCAATCAGCGTGATGGTGAGGCCCAGCAACGGGGTCGCGGCGAGATAGACCCAGATCGCGCCGAGTTTCGGGAAGGCCGTCATTGCGTGCCCTCCGCCGCGCCGCCCGCGCGCCGCTGGCGGCGCAGCAGCGCACGCGTGACGAGCGCGGTCACGGCGATCGCGAGCGTGGTGCTGACGGCCAGCGCGACGACGACCGCGACCGCGTCGCCGCGCACGCGGTCGGCCGACACCATGATGCCGACGCCGGCCGGCACGAACAGCAGCGACAGGTGGCGCAGCAGCTCGAGCGCGGTCGGCTCGATCGCGTCGGCCACCTGCGGGCGCAGCATCACGAAGCCGAACAGCAGCAACATGCCGATCACCGGGCCCGGCACCGGCAGGCCGAACAGGTAGGACACGCCTTCCCCGAGACACTGGAAGGTCAGCAAGACCGCGAACGCCCGCAGCATGAACCGCTTCTCCCGAACGTGGCCGCGCTGCCCGGCGGCCGCGCGACCGATGGCCGGCGGATTGACGCGCCGGCGTGGACGATACGGGCGATCGTACCAACTTCACGCGCCAGCGGACATCGCCGCGCGCGATCGCGGGAAGACACCACCTGCTGCACGGCGCGCGGCCTCCCGCCGCCACGCGTCATCCCGGCACGGGTTCGGCCGACGCCGTCCGATCCCGGCCGCACGCGCTGCCGGATGCGCCGGCCACGGGCAGCATGAGCGTCACGGTCGTGCCCTGCCACGGGGCGCTGCGCACGCTGATCTCGCCGCGGTGCCGGTCCACGACCGCCTTGGCGAACACCATGCCGAGCCCGACACCCTTCGTGTCGGGTTGCCCTTGCAGGCGAAAGCGCCGGTAACGCTCGAACAGGCGCGCCTGATCCTCGGCCGCGATCCCGTAGCCGTAGTCGCGGATCACGCAGCACACCGAAGCGCCGCCGTCCGCCAGGGCGACGCTGCACTCGATGCGGGTATGTTCCGCGCTGTACTCGACCGCGTTTCCCAGCAGATTGACCAGCGCACGCGACAGCAGCGCCGGATCGCCGTGCACGAGCGCGTCGTCGCACGACGGTACGTCCTCGACCGCGATGTGCTTTTCCCGCGCGCGCAGCCAGATTTCGTCGCGTGCCTGATTCATCAGATCGGCAACGTTGACGAGTTCCGACGCGTACTCGCTCGTCTCCGCCCGCGACACCTGCGCGAAACCGTCCGCCATTGCCAGCGTATGACGCGCCAGCCCGTCGATCTCGTGAAGACGCTCGCGCAGCGTGCAGTCGGGCGGGCACGCGGCAGGCGCGTTCACGAGCACGATGACCGAGGTGAGCGGCGCGCGCATGTCGTGCGAGAACAGCGTCAGCATATCGTTGCGCTGCCGCTCGAGCAGCGTGCGATGGACGTAGGCGCCGCGCAACGCGTCGAGTGCATCGTTCACGTGCACGATCTCGGGGCTCGTGCCCGGAATCCGGACGATCGGCGATACGTCGCCCTCGCTCAACGCGACGATGCGCCGGCTCAGCGCGTCGAGCGGCTTCGACAGCGTCCGCTGCGTGCCGCGCACGAGCAGGAACAGGATCGCGATGCAGCACGCCGCCTCGGCGGCGGACAGCGCCATCCGGACACGCGCCGCATCGCGCAGCGCCACCGCGCGCGCACGCGTGAGGTCGAGCACGTGATCGCGCAGCCGCTCCGATGCATGCAGGTCCCGCATCACCCGCTGCGTGAAATCCTCGGCATCCATCGCGTACGTGCCCGAGCGGCCCGCGCGGAGCGTCGCGGCAACGAGGGGCAGGAAGCTGCTGTCCATCGTGGTGTTCAACCGCGCCAGGTCGTTCGACAGCGTCGCGTCGCCGAGTTGCGGTGCGATCGCGCCGGCAACCAGCGTGCGCAGCTGCACGATGCGCCCACGCATCTGGAGGATGCGCGCCAGCCGCTCGTCGTCGAGCGGTTCGCGCCGAATCAGCGACGCGACGAACAGCGAGCCGAGCCGGCCGGTGTATTCGCGCAGGTCACCGAGCAGGCGTGCGAGGACCAGCGCGCCGAACGTGTCCGGATGGCGCATCGCGGTCCCCGCGATCACGCCGTTGGTCAGCGTCGCGAGGTCGTCGGCGGCCGCGAACATCCGGTCCTGCGCATACTGCGTTTGCCACGTCGCGCGCGATGCCGCCGGCCGCGCGGCCAGCGCATCGACTTCGTCGCGCGCGCCGGCGAGTTCGGCGCGCACCGATGCGAGCGCATGCAGCGCGGTCTCCCGCTCGGGGGCATCGAGCGCAGCGGCCTGCGCAAGATCGGCTCGAAGCGCGTCGAGCGCCCCATCGGTACGCGCCCGCGCGTCGCGCAGCGCCTGCGCCTCCGCGGCCGAATCGCGGCGCCGCAGTGCCAGCAACCGGTTGGCCGGCCAGCGTTCGGCCGAAATCCGGTTCGACGCGATCATCACGCACTCGACCAGCGCGAAATCGCGCAAATCGAGAATGCCCTGCCGGTACTGCTGATAGCTTTCCCATAGATTCGTGCCGCACGCGACCGCCGTCATCATCACGACGAGCACGAAGCCGGCACGCATCCGCTGCCGGATCGAGATGCCGCGCAGGTTCACGATGCCGGCCCGGTGCGCGAACGAGGCACACCGCATCCGCCATCGGGCGAGCGCGCCGCACCGGCCGACCCGACGCGCCAGCCGCCACCGTTCGCCGCGAGCCACACGGTGCCCGCCGCAGCCGCCGTTGCCCCGCTAGACTGCACGCCATTCTCCCGACGATTCGCCTGCGACGCTCCCGCTGTCGTGACAGGACGCGACGGCCGCACGTGCGTCCTGCCGCCGTGCGCGACGCGCGCCGGGTGCCACGCACGGCGTCTCCCCGGCCGCGCGCTTGCCGGCGCGCGGCGGCAGCCGGCACGCGACGCAGACGGGATGCCGGCGCAGTGCGTGGCGGTAGGTGATGAACGCCGCGCCGCAATCGCGGCATTGCGCGATGTCGAGCACGCCCGCGTCGACGAAGCGCACCAGCATCCACGCTCGCGTCAGGTCCAGCGGCAGCGCGAGACCCACGGCATCGCCATGTTCGGCGTACAGCGTATAGGCCTTGACGAGCGCCTCGAGCCGCGGGCAGCCCGCCCGGTTGCGCAGGAAGCGGTAGATGCTGTGGAACAGCGATGCGTGGATGTTCGCGAACCACGTCATGTACCAGTCGGTGGACGACGGCAGCAGCCCCTTCGGCGCGGCGCCGCCGCGCACTTCGCGATACAGGCGCACGAGACGATCGCGCGGCAATCCGCACTCGATCTCCAGCATCTGCAGCCGCGCGCCGAGCCGGATCAGCGCCGCCGCGTGCATCGTCAGCTGCGCATCGTCCGCGAGGCCGTGCCGCCCGGCGTGGCCGCTCACGATGTTTCCTCGTCGGGTAGCGCGAGGCCGGCCAGCACCATCGCGGTATGCACGCGCACGAGATCGACCGGCGGCGTCGCACGGGTCAGCGCCGACAGCACGCCGTACCGTCCCGGCCGCAATGCGCAGATCAGCTGCCCCGTCGACGCGAGCTCGTTCATGTGCTTCATCGACA
Organism: Burkholderia lata; assembly: GCF_902499335.1. Lineage (GTDB taxonomy): Bacteria > Pseudomonadota > Gammaproteobacteria > Burkholderiales > Burkholderiaceae > Burkholderia > Burkholderia lata_B. The sequence goes on from NZ_CABVQK010000005.1 coordinate 437,963, forward strand.
GCGCGGCCAGCGCGGCGGCGACGTCGGCGGTCACACCCAGGCGGAACATGCCGGTTGCGCGATCCGACTGCAGCAGCCGCTGCGCAAGCCAAAGATACGACATGTTCAGTTCCCACATTGCATCACTGTCGTTGGCAACCTTCATCGTTCACCTCGATTCATGCGCGATCAGGATCAATGATTCACCGTCAGAATACGTGCCGATAATGCGGTTATTACGAACCGTTATTTTTTCGTTCGGCGTGAATAACCGAAATTCACCGTCGCCGAACGACGCGCAGGATGCGCGTGCATCGCGCCGCCATTCAGTCCTGAAGCGGCCGCTTGCTTAGTCGTTCACATCGCGGCGATGCGGCAACACATCGTATGGCGTGCCCGCATTCGCCTGCATTGCGAACTGTCGTGATTGAGTCTCGGCGATATTCCGCTGAATGTAAACGCGACGTTAGACGCAAGACAAATGCCCGATAAACACGACTTTAGTATTAAGACTTTCGTCTTGTACAATCCGGTACATTCTTGCCGGGCCGGCCCCGGCTTTTCTTATTTAACCGTCCTCATGAAAATTCTGATCGTCGACGATCACGCCATCCTGCGGGACGGCGTGGAGATGCTGTTGCGCCGGGGTGACGGCGATACTGTCGTCGTCCAGGCGAACAGCGCCGACGACGCGGTGCGGCTGCTCGACGAGCATGCCGACCTCGACGCCATCGTGCTCGACCTGAAGCTGCAGGGCATGGACGGCCTCGACGCCCTCTCCGTATTCGCGACGATGCGCCCCGGGCTCCCGGTCATCGTGCTGTCGTCGTCCGAGGATCCCGGCGCGGTGCGCAGCGCGTTCGCGCAGGGCGCGATGGGCTACGTGCCGAAGTCCGCCAGCCCGCGCACGCTGCTGTCCGCCATCCGGATCGCACTCAACGGCGAACGCTACGTGCCGCCGCTCCTGCTCGACGACCCCGCGCCACGGCCGCCTGACGGCGCCGCTGCGGCACGCGGTTCGACGCTGACGCAGCGTCAGGTCGAAGTACTGCGGTATCTCGCGGAAGGCGTGCCGAACAAGGTCATCGCCGACAAGCTCGGCCTGTCGGAAAAGACTGTCAAGGCGCACATCACCGCGATCTTCAAGGCGCTGAACGTCATCAATCGCACCCAGGCGGCGGCGGCCGGCAGGAAGGCCGGCCTCCTCTGATCCGACGCCCGCGCGCGTCGCGACATTGCCATGTGGCCGCGGAACGCCTAAATTTTTCCCATCTCCCCCGCCCGTTCGAGGAGCGTGCGCATGACGCGTGTCGACGAGCCGCCCGAAGCGCCGGCCGATCATGAAATCCCGTTCGACCTCGCCGCCGACGTGATCGCGCGCTGGCAGCGCCTCGTCGACCTGATGGCGGAAATCGTCGGCGTGCCGGCCGGGCTGATCATGCGCAACGTCGGCCGCGACATCCAGGTGCTGGTGGCGAGCCGCAACACCGGCAACCCGTTCTATCCGGGCGAATCGGCCGAACTGCACGGCTCCGGACTCTACTGCGAAGCGGTCATCGCGAGCGGCGATACGCTGGTCGTGCCGGATGCGCGGCAATCCGCGCAGTGGCGCAACAATCCCGACCTGCGCGTCAACATGGTTTCGTATCTCGGCCTGCCGATCCGTTGGCCCGACAACACGACGTTCGGCACGATCTGCTTGCTCGACTGCAAGGAGAACGCGTATTCGGAGCGCTACATCCGGCTCGTCGAGGAATTCCGCGACCAGATCGAGATGCAGCTGCAACTGATCCGCGCGCAGCGGATCGCCGAACGCGAACGCCTGCGCGCCGCGCAGCTGGCCGAGAACTTCCGGCGGCAAAAGGATCTCGCGACGGAGGCCGTGCACGTCAAGTCGAGCTTTCTCGCGGCGGCGAGCCACGACCTGCGCCAGCCCGTCCACGCATTGAGCCTGTTCGTCGGCGCGTTGCGGCACGTCCCGATGCCGGCCGACGGCACGCTGCTCGTCGATCGCATCGACCAGTCCGTCAACGCGATGGATGCGCTGTTCACCGCAATCCTCGACATCTCGCGGCTCGACGCGGGCGTCGTGCCCGTCCATCGCCGGCCGTTCGCGATCGGTGCGGTGCTGGAACGCGTGTGCCGCGAAGTCGCCGCCGACGCGCACGGCAAAGGCCTGTCGCTGTCGTACGTGCGCAGCACCGCGGTGGTCGATTCCGATCCCGTGCTGATCGAGCGCATCGCACGCAACCTGCTGTCGAATGCGGTTCGCTATACCGACGCCGGGCGCATCGTCGTCGGCTGCAGGCGCACGCACCGGCACGTGCGCCTGCAATTCATCGACACCGGGCGCGGCATTCCGGCCGACCAGCAGGCCCGCGTCTTCGACGACTACTACCAGTTGCGCCATCGCGACGGCGACCACGAACAGGGCGTGGGCCTCGGACTGGCGATCGTGCGGCGCCTCGCGGGGCTGCTCGACTGCCCGCTGACGCTGCGCTCCGAGCCCGGACGGGGCTCGTGCTTCGAACTGCAGCTGACACGGCTGGACACGGCCGTGCAGCCGAGCGTCGCCGCCGACGAGATCGCCGTCGACGAGGCGGCTGCCGCTGCGCACCTCGTGGTCGTGATCGACGACGAAAGCGCGATCCGCGCCGGCATGTCGATGCTGCTCGAACGCTGGGGCTACCAGGTCGTCACGGCCGCGTCGGTCGATGACGCGATCGCGTGCCTGGCATCGTGCGAGGTACGTCCGACCCTGCTGATCTGCGACCTCCACCTGCACGGCGACCAGAACGGGATCGGTGCGATCGCGCGGATTCGCGACGAATACAACACGGCGATTCCCGCGATGCTGATCACGGGCGACACGACCGCGCGGCGGCCCGGCCGGCTGAAGCACGGCGGGTTCGTGCTGCTGCACAAGCCGGTGCCGAGCGACAAGCTGCGCGCGGCGATGGCACGCCTGCTGCATGCGAAGGCGCCAGGATAGCGGTGCCGGGCCGGCACGCTGCGTCGCGCGAACCCTCCCGCCCGCCGCCCGCATGCAAAAACGGCGGGCACGTAGCCCGCCGCCGAGTCTGCGCACTCGCACCGCGTCAAGCAGGGTGCGAGTGCGAGCCGCCGCTTACTTCAACCGCGTCGCGATCTCGTTCGCCATCGCCTTCATCGCGGCCTTCGTCGGCGCATCGTTGGCCAGTGCGTTCAGCAAGCCGAAATCGTGGATCGTGCCGTCGTAGCGCGTGGTCGTTGCGTCGACACCGGCCGCGTCGAGCTTGCGGCCGTATGCTTCGCCTTCGTCACGCAGCACGTCGAACTGCGCGACCTGGATCAGCGCGGGCGGCAGGCCCTTCAACTGCGCGGTGCTCGCGCGCAGCGGCGACGCGTAGATCTCGTTGCGTTGCGCTTCGTTCTTCGTATAGGCGTCCCAGAACCACTTCATCATCGGCCGCGTCAGGAAGTGCCCTTGCTGATACGCGTTGTACGAACCCGTGTTGAAGTTGTGGTCCGTCACCGGCCACATCAGCCCCTGGAAGCGGATCGCGGGGCCGCCCTTGTCCTTCGCCATCAGCGCCACCACGGCCGCCATGTTCCCGCCGACGCTGTTGCCGACCACCGCGAGACGGCTGCCGTCGACGCCAATCTCCGCGCCGTGCGCGGCCACCCACTTCGTTGCCGCATACGCCTGGTTGATCGCGACCGGGTAATGCGCTTCCGGCGACGGCGTGTAGTTCACGAACACCGCGACGGCGCCCGATTGCACGACGAGGTCACGCACCAGGCGCTCATGCGTCGGGAAATCACCGAGCACCCAGCCGCCGCCGTGAATGAACATGAACACCGGCAGCGTGCCCGTCGCGCCTTGCGGGCGGACGATCGACACCGGCACGGACAAGCCGTCCTGTTCGATCGTGCGGTTCGACACGTCGATCCCCGACAGGTCGACCTTCGTGCCGTTCTGCGCATCGACCAGCACCTGGCGCGCCTTCGCGGGGCTCAGCGTTTCGAGGCCCGGGCCCTTCTGCCCGTTGAGCGCGGCGAGGAATGCGCTCGTCGTCGCATCGGGCCGCACGGCGTCGGCACCGGTGCCCGCGGCGAACACGGTGGACGTGACGGACAGTGCGGCGGCGACGGCGGCAGCGATCAGCAGCGGCTTGACGATCTTCATGATGTAACTCCTTGGCTCAACCTGTGAATGACGATGTGACGATGGATGATTCGCAATGCGTACGATCAGACGAGCGTGAGCGTGACGTCGATGTTGCCGCGCGTCGCATTCGAGTACGGGCACACGAGGTGCGCACGATCGACCAGCGTCTGCGCGACATCGCGATCGAGGCCCGGCAGCGAGATCTTCAGTTCGACTTCGATGCCGAAGCCGTTCGGGATCGCGCCGATGCCGACGCTGCCTTCGATCGCGGCATCCGCGGGCATCGCGATCTTGTCGCGCGCCGCGACGAACTTCATCGCGCCGATGAAGCACGCGCTGTAGCCGGCGGCGAACAGTTGCTCGGGGTTCGCGCCTGCGCCGCCCGCGCCGCCGAGTTCGCGCGGCGTGGTCAGCTTCAGGTCGAGGTTGCTCTCGGGCACCGTCGCACGGCCGTCACGGCCGCCGGTGGCTTTTGCATGGGCGCGGTACAGCACTTTTTCGATCGACATGACAGACTCCTTTTCAATCAGTGAGTGAAACAGCCTTACAACCCGGGACCGCGTGCCGGCTGCTCCGCAACCGGCATCGCGTTTGTTTATCTACTCATAGATAGATAAACATCCCCAAAAAAATGCAGATGGTTGACCCACCTGCCCACTTCATCTATCTATCACCAGATAGATAACAAAACCCAACAAAAGGCGGCGAACCGCCCGACTGCCTGCGCTGCCCTTCAGGACCGCGTTTTCCAGACCGCCTCGACATCCTCGAGACGTGCCCGCGTGTGAAACAGCCGGCTGGCCAGCACGCTGCCCTGGAACGCCGCATACAACGTGCGCGCGGCCGTTTCGGGCTTGCCGCTGTACTGCAGCGTGCCCTCCTTCGAACCCTGCGCCAGCAATTCCGCGAGCCAGTTCTCGTTGGCCTTGAAGAATGCCTGCACCGCCTGCCGCACGTTCTCCGGCAACGATTCGATATCGGCCGCCAGCATCCCGCACAGGCAGATCATGTTGCCGTCGCCGAGCGTGCGGCCGAACATCTTCGTGTACAGGCTCAGCTTCACGTCGGCCGGCAGCGCCGGATCGATCGCCCGCATGGCCGAGAGGACATCGTCGCTATAGACCGACACTGCTTCCAGTACGAGGTCATCCTTCGACGGGAAGTAGTAGTGGATGCTCGACGTCTTCACGCCCACCAGGTCGGACAGGTCTCGATAGCTGAAGCCGTTGTAACCGCGCAGCATCATCAGCGTGATCGCGTGGTCGAGGATCTGTTCGCGGACGGTCGGTTTCGTTTCCATGGAGCGAACTGTATCTACTCATAGATAGACAGTCAAGGACTTTTTTAAGGGCGCGATCCGCGGCCTGCCGCCCGGCGTCCCGCCCGCGCTCACCGGCTCAAGGCCGCCCAACGCATGCACCGGGCTCGGATAGCGCACGTCCACCGGCCCCGCCACCCTTACTGCGGCTTCAACATCCGCTGAATGATCGTCCGCAGCATCGCCCGGTGTGCGCGTGGCTTGAACCCCGGCTCGAACACGACGCGCCCGACCGCGCCTTCCGCGAGCGCGAGCAGCCAGGTCGCGACCAGATCGGGCTTCAGGCTGCCGTCGATCGTCCCTTGCGCGACGCCGCGCTTGATCAGCGCGACCATCCGCCCTTTCACCTGCGCCTCGTTCGCCGCGAACAGCGCGGCGACATCCGGATTGCGCGTCGCCTCCGCCGCGGTCTCGACGCTGATGCGCGCATAGACGGGATCGCTCGACAATTCCATCAATGCCAGCGCGATCTCCTCGATCGCGGTCAGCGCATCGTCGGCGTTCGCATGCCGCGCGAACAGTTCGGCCATCTCGCGCTGGTCCTCCTGCGCGACCGCCTCGATGATCGCCGCCTTCGTCGGGAAATAGTGGAACAGGTTGCCTGGGCTCATGCCGGCCGCCTTGCAGATCGCGGCCGTGGACGTCGCATGGAAGCCGTCGCGCGCAAAACAGTCGATCGCGGCGTCCAGGATCTGGCGCCGCTTCGCTTCCACTCTTTCAGGGTCGATCTTTCTCAACAGGAACTCCGTGCTCGACGATCACTCAAATCTTTATTAGACTGATTAGTCGATCTATTATCATGGCGACGTCCCGCAGGCGTCAAGGCACCGTACCGATGTACGTGCCGCCTGCGACGTCCGCCCACACCACCGCACCGAGGGCCTCTTGAAACGAATCGTCATTGCCGGCACCGCGCTCGTCCTGCTCCTGCTGGCCGCGGCGGGAGCAATCGTGTTGCGCGGCCTGTCCGATTTCGAGCTGAAGGGCGCGGATGTGTCGACGCTCGCGTTCCGCGCCGGCGACGCCGACCTCGTCGGCACACTCGCATTGCCGGCCCACGCGCCCGATGCGCCGATCGTGCTGCTCGTCCACGGTGACGGGCCGCGCACGCGTTTCTCGGACGACGCGATGCTGCCGCTCGTCAACAGCCTGCTCGATGCAGGCATCGGCGTGTTCGCATGGGACAAGCAGGGCACCGGCCGCAGCGGCGGCGACTGGCTCGCGCAATCGATGCAGGACCGCGCGAACGAAACGATCGCCGCGATGGCGCGCGTGCGCGCCGCCGTCGGTCCCGCGCCGAAGATCGGCCTGCTCGGCTTCTCGCAGGGCGGCTGGGTGATTCCGCGCGTCGCGAATGCGGTGCGGCCCGCGTTCTCGGTGATCGTCGGCGGCGCCGTCAGCTGGCGCCGGCAAGGCACTTACCTCACGCGACAGCAGCTCGAGGCAACCGGCCTGCAGCCGGATCGAATCGATGCGACACTGGCCGCCGAGCGACGCGACAACGACGCGATCTTCGGCCAGGCGGACGTGCCGGCCGATCCGCGCCGCCGTCCCGACATCGAGCCGCGCCGCTTCGGCTTCATCGCGCGCAACTACCTGGAGGACGCGTCACAGGCGCTCGCGACGATGCAGGGGCCCGTGCTGGCGGTGTGGGGCGCGCAGGACCGCAATGTCGATCCGCTCGACGAGGCGAACACTTACACGCATGCGTTCGCGAACCAGCCCGACCGGCGCGTGGCGGTCGTGCCCGATGCGACGCATGCGCTGCTGCGCGCCGGCTGGTTCGACTACCAGCTCGAGTCCGACTGGCCGACATGGAAGCAGTGGCTGTACACGGCGCTCGGGCGCCATGCGTATGCACCGGACACGCTCGGCCCGATCGAGGCATGGATCCGGGCGCAGTGAACACGTGTGCAACACGGCGCCGCCGCAAAGGGCGTCGTGCATGAAACGGGCAATACGGGCCGCGCCGGTCGGCGTGGCCGCATCAAGGAGAGGTTTCAATGTTTTCGTGGTTTGAACGGCGCCTGCCGACTTTCCCGCTCGAAGATCCCGTCACGCCGCCGCGGGGTTTCTTCTCGTTCGTCTGGGCGTGCACGAAAGGCGCGCGCAGCTGGATCCTGCTGATCGCGCTGACGTCGGCCGCACTGGCCGCGTACGAAGCCGCGCTGTTCGCAATGATGGGCCGCGTGGTCGACTGGCTCGCGTCCGCGACGCCGGTCGATTTCGGCGGCCGCCACTTCGGCACGCTCGCCGGGTTCGCGGCGATCCTCGCCGGCAGTACGCTGCTGATCGCACTGCATACGATGGTCAAGCACCAAGTGCTCGCGATCAACTTCCCGATGCGGCTGCGCTGGCTGTTTCACCGGCTGATGCTCGACCAGAGCCTGTCGTTCTACGCGAACGAGTTCGCGGGCCGCGTGACGACCAAGATCATGCAGACCGCGCTCGCGGTGCGCGATGCGCTGTTCATGTCGGTCGACGTCGTGATCGGTGTCGCCGCGTACCTGATCGGCATCCTCGCGCTCGCGGCCAGCTTCGACTGGCGGCTGATGATCCCGCTCGCGCTGTGGGCGCTCGGATACGGCCTGGCGTGCGCGTATTTCGTGCCGCGCCTCGGTGCGGTCGGCAGCCGCCAGGCCGATGCGCGCGCGCTGATGACGGGCCGCATCACCGACGCGTATTCGAACATCACGACCGTGAAGCTGTTCTCGCACACGCGGCGCGAAGCCGATCACGCTCGGCGCGCAATGGAAGCGTTCAAGGCGACCGGCGACGCGCAGATGCGGCTCGTCAGCGCGTTCGAGGTCGTCAACCACCTGCTGTCGACGCTGCTGCTGGTCGGCTCGACCGGCCTCGCGCTGTATCTGTGGATGCACGGCGAGGTGAGCGCGGGTGTCGTCGCGGCGGTGATCGCGATGGCGCTGCGCCTGTCGAGCTATTCGCACTGGATCATGTGGGAGATGACCGAGCTGTTCGAGAACGTCGGCACGATCCAGGACGGCATCAATACGCTGACGAAGGTGCGCAGCGTGGTCGACGCGCCCGATGCGACGCCGCTCGCGGTGCAGCGCGGCGGGATCGTGTTCGACAACGTGCAGTTCGCGCACGAGGACAACGACCGTGCGGTATTCGACGGGCTGAACCTGACGATCCGGCCCGGCGAGCGGATCGGCCTGATCGGCCGCTCGGGCGCCGGCAAGTCGACGCTCGTGAACCTGCTGCTGCGCTTCTACGACGTGGGCGGCGGCACGATCCGGATCGACGGGCAGGACATCGCGCACGTGACGCAGGACAGCCTGCGCAGCGGGATCGGGATGGTCACGCAGGATACGTCGCTGCTGCACCGGACGATGCGCGAGAACCTGCTGTACGGGCGCCCCGACGCGACCGAGCGCGAGATGCACGACGCGGCCGTGCGCGCGGAAGCGTCCGAGTTCATCGACCGGCTGCGCGACCGTCACGGCCGCAGCGGCTATGACGTCGAGGTCGGCGAGCGCGGCGTGAAGCTGTCGGGCGGCCAGCGGCAGCGCGTCGCGATCGCGCGGGTGATGCTCAAGGACGCGCCGATCCTCGTGCTCGACGAAGCGACCAGCGCACTCGATTCCGAAGTCGAAGTCGCGATCCAGCGCAGCCTCGACGGCCTGATGCACGGCAAGACGGTGATCGCGATCGCGCACCGGCTGTCGACGATCGCCGCGATGGACCGGCTGATCGTGCTCGACGAAGGGCGGATCGTCGAGGAAGGCACGCATCAGCAGCTGCTGCAGGCCGGTGGCATCTATGCGGCGCTGTGGGCGCACCAGAGCGGCGGGTTCCTCGGCGAAACGGCGGACGTGGAGAAGGCGGAGCAGTAAGCCACCCGTCCGGATGCGCAAGACGCGCGGCCTCGTTGCCCAGGCCGCGCGTCGCCACGACACTACAACCGCACGACCGTCGATTTCAGCTCGGTGTATTTGTCGAGCGCATGCAGCGACTTGTCGCGACCGTTGCCCGACAGCTTGTAACCGCCGAACGGGAAGTTCATGTCGTCGCTGCCGTCGCCGTAGCAGTTGACCCACACGGTGCCAGCGCGCAGCCGCCGCGCAACGGCATGCGCGGTCGAGAGATCGGCCGACCATACGGCCGCTGCCAGTCCGTACTCGGTGTCGTTGGCGATCCGCACGGCCTCGTCGATATCGTCGAACACGATCACCGACAGCACGGGCCCGAAGATCTCCTCGCGCGCGATCCTCGCATCGGGCTTCACCTCGAACACCGTCGGCTCGACATAGAACCCGCCCGTCTCCTCGCGCACGCGCGCACCGCCCGTGACGAGCTTGCCTTCGTCGCGCCCTGCACCGATGTACCCCATCACGCGATCGAGCTGCGTGCGATCGACGATCGCCCCCATCGTCACCGACGGATCGAGCGGATGCCCGGGCGCGAAACGCCGCGACGCGTCGACCAGCTTCGCGACGAATGCGTCCTTGATGTCGCGATGCACGAGCAGGCGCGAGCCGGCCGTGCACACTTCGCCCATGTTGAAGAAGATCGCGTCGGCCGCCGCCTGCGCGGCGCGGTCGAGATCGGGGCAATCGCGCAATACGATGTTCGGCGACTTGCCGCCGAGTTCGAGCCACACGCGTTTCAGGTTCGACTGCGCAGCGCATGCCATGATCTGCTGCCCCGTGCGCGTCGATCCCGTAAACGCGATGCAGTCGACGTCGCGATGCAGCGCGAGCGCCTTGCCCGGCTCCGCACCGCCCGGCACGACGCTGAACACGCCGGGCGGCATCCCCGCGTCGCATGCGAGCTGCGCAACGCGGATCGCCGTGAGCGGCGATTTCTCGGATGGCTTGAGCACGACGCTGTTGCCAGCCGCGAGCGCCGGCGCGAATTTCCACGCGGCCATCAGCAGCGGAAAATTCCACGGCACGACGGCCGCGACGACACCGATCGGCTCGCGCGTGACGAGCCCGACCAGATGATGGTCGACCGGCGCGACTTCGCCGCCGACCTTGTCGATTGCCTCCGCATACCAGTCGACGCAATGCGCGGCGGCCGGCACGTCGATCGCCGTGGTATCGGCGATCGGCTTGCCGGTGTCGAGCGTCTCGAGCAACGCGAGCTCGTCGAGATGCTCGCGCATCAGCGCGGCCCAGCGCTGCAGCACCGCCTTGCGGGCCCGCGGATTCATGCCGGCCCAGCTCCGCGCGTCGAACGCGCGGCGCGCGGCCGCCACCGCGAGGTCGACGTCGTCGGCGCCGCAGTCGGCCACGTGCGCGAGCACGCAACCGTCGATCGGGCTCACGCAGGCGAAGGTCGCGCCGGTTTGCGCGTGGCGCGCCTCGCCGTCGATGAACGCGCGCCCTTCGACCGGCAGCACGGCCGCGCGGGCTTGCCAGTCTTCGAATGTCGGTTGATTCATGCGTTTCCTCCTGAAAAGTCGCGCATCACGATCCGGTGACCGGATCGATCGGCGTGAAGATGCCCGCGCGCGCCTCGATCGCTTCGCCCGCGGCGAGACACAGCGCTTCCTGGAAGCGTCCGGCGACGAGCTGCACGCCGGTCGGCACGCCATCGCGGATGCCGGTCGGCACCGACAGCCCCGGCAGCCCGAGCAGCGCGGTCGCGAGCAGCGGCCCCTGCTGCTCGACGATCGCGCGCATCGCGTCGTCGCCGTGCTGATCGGCGTCGATCGCGAACGGCTGCGCGCACGACACCGGCATCAGCAGCAGCGGATAGCGCGCGAAGAACTGCTGCCAGTCGCGCAGCAGCGCAGTGCGCCGCGCGAGGCCGTTCATGTAGCCCTCGAGGTCCAGCGGCTTCGCGAGGCGGCGCTGGCTCGCGAACGCGGTACGGATCGCCGCGTCGCCGTGCTGCATGATCACGTCGCCGAGGCCGCTGCGCGCTTCGTTGGTCACCAGGTCCAGCCACAGTTCGCACGCTTCGGCGATCCGCGGCGGCACCGCTTCCTCGACGATGCAGCCGGCTTCTTCAAGCCAGCGTGCGGCCTGCCGGATCGCATCGGCCACGGCCGGATCGGACGGCACGCCCGGTAGCGCCGGGCACACGGCCACGCGCGCGGGGAACGCGGCTTCGTGTGCATTCGGCGCAACCGGCATCCACCATGCGTCGCGCGCGTCGCCTGCCGCCATCGCGTCGAGCGCGAGCCGCAGATCGCCGACCGTGCGCGCGAGCGGCCCCTGCACGGATGCGAGCTGCACCGCGAGCGTGCGGTCCTTCGACTGCGTCGGGTTGTACGCCGGTACGCGCCCGGTGCTGGGCCGCAGCCCGGCGACGCCGCATGCGTAGGCCGGGTAGCGGATCGAGCCGCCCAGGTCGTTGCCGTGCGCGATCGCGCCGATGCCGGCGGCCACGGCCGCGGCGGCACCGCCGCTGGAACCGCCCGGCGTCAGCGACGCATCCCAGGGGTTCGACGTGCGGCCGTGCAGGTCGTTGTCGGTGAACCAGCGATACGAAAACGCCGGCGCATTGCTGCGCCCGATCACGATCGCGCCGGCCTTGCGCAGGTTCGCGGTCACCGGGCTGTCCTCGTGCGCGATCAGGTCCGAAAACGCGCGCACGCCGTTGGTCGTCGCGTATCCGGCCGTGTCGACGTTGATCTTCACGGTCACTGGCACGCCGTGCAGCGGGCCGAGCGGTGCGCCGCGCGCGATCGCGGCATCGACATCGGACGCGGCCTGCAACGCGCTGTCGGCCATCACGTCGACGATCGCGTTGATGACGGGGTTCACCGCTTCAAGCCGCTGCAGGCAGCTGCGCGTGAGTTCGGCGGCAGACACGTCGCGACGCGCGACGCGCTCGGCCATCTCGGCCGCGCTGAGACGCCACAATTCCTGGGTCATGGGTTGCTCCTCGTTGATCTCGATGGTTGTCCTGAACCGGCCGTGCGTTACGCGCCCGGCTGTCCGGCCTGCGGTGCGTGCGACGCATAGATCTTGCGGCACGTTTCGACGACTTCCCACGTGCCGCGAAAGCCCGGCGGAATCACGAAGCGGTCGCCGGCGCGCAGCACGCGCTCGCGTCCGTCCGCGTCGCGCACGATCGCGACGCCGCTCAGCATTTCGCAATACTCCGACTCGTCGTACTCGATCGTCCAGCGGCCGGGCGTGCATGCCCAGATCCCGCAGCTGAACTGCCCGCACGGGCTGATGTAGTGATGCGACAGCGTCTGCAGCGGATTGCCGTCGAGCAGCAGCCCGCTCGGCACGCGGCTCTGCGTGAGCTTCGCCGGTGCCCGCATCAGGTCGACGAGATGCGTGATGTTGGTCATGAGTGCCTCCAGGGCATGAGTGATTCGAAACGTTTCGGTGCCGCGCGGCCGGGCGAGCCGCCCCGCGCGGGTCAAAGCAGGTCCATCATCCGGTGCCAGGTCATCGCGAGCGCCAGCATCGGCGTGCGCAGCGCGCGCCCGCCCGGAAAGTCGCGATGGCGAATCCGGCCGAACAGGTCGAAGCGCGCGGCCTGCGCGTCGATCGCTTCCGCGATCAGCCGCCCCGCCAGGCCCGTCACGTTGACGCCGTGCCCGGAAAAGCCCTGCGCGAAATACACGGTCGGCTCGAGCCGGCCGAAATGCGGCGCGCGATTCATCGTCGCGTCGATCAGGCCGCCCCACGCATAGTCGATTCGCACATCGGCCAGCTGCGGGAACGTCTTCAGCATGTCGCGCCGCATCGTCGCCGCGAGGTCGCGTGGCGTGTTCGTCGAGCTGCTGGCCTTGCCGCCCCACAGCAGCCGGCGGTCGCGCGTCAGCCGGAAATAGTCGAGCGCCGAATTGGTATCGCAGATCGCCGCATCGGCCGGCATCGTCTCGGCCGCGCGCGCGTCGCCGAGCGGTTCCGTCGCGATCAGGTACGTCGCGACCGGAATGATCTTGCGTGCGAGCGCCGGCGCCAGCCGCCCCAGGTACGCGTTGCAGGCCAGCACGACATGACGGGCGTCCACGTGCCCGCGTGCGCACGTGACGCGGTGATACGGCGCGGCACGATCGAGCGCGAGCGCGGGCGTGTCCTCATGGATCGTCACACCGGCTTCGTGCGCCGCCCGAGCGAGGCCGAGCGTGTAGTTCAGCGGATGCAGATGGCCGCTGCCTTCGTAACGGAGGCCGCCGACGTAACGGTCCGACGCGACGAAGCGATGCATGTCGGCACGCTCGACGACCTCGTAGCCGCGATAGCCGAAGCGTCTCGCCGCGGTATCGCGCCACGCGCGCAGCGCATCGAGATGGCGCGGCTTGTTCGCGGCGGTCAGGAAGCCCGAGGTCAGGTCGCAATCGATGTCGTACCGCTCGACCCGCTGCCGGACGATCTCGACCGACTCCAGCCCCATCGCCCAGACGCGCCGCAAGTCGTCTTCCGGCAGGTAGGCCGAGAACGTATCGATATCGCACGCGTAACCGGCGATCAGCTGGCCGCCGTTGCGGCCGCTCGCGCCCCAGCCGATCTTCGACGCCTCGACGAGCGCGACCGAATGGCCGCGCTCGGCCAGATCGAGTGCCGCGGACAGGCCCGTGAGCCCGCCGCCGATCACGCAGACGTCGGCCGTCACGGCCCCGTCGAGCGACGGATACCGTGTACGGTTGTTGGCCGTCGCTGCGTAGTAGGACTGAACATGTTGCTGGTTTTCGAACTTGAGCATGTGCAAGACTCGCGAACGGCGTCGCGTCAGAACGCGTAGATGAGTTGGGTGGCGAGCAGGTCGTTCGACTTCTCGTACGACCCGTCGTGACGCAGGAACACCTTGTTGCTCGCCCAGTCGTGCCGGTATTCGACCTTCACCGTCACTTGCTGGGTCGGGTAGAACAGCAGGTCGAACGCGGCGGCCTGCCGCGTCGCGCCCTTGCATTCGAAGCCGACACCGCCATTCGCCTTCGACATCGCGAGGCAGTCCGCATCGATGCCGAAGCCGTTGTACGGATCCATCCCGTTACCGTTCAAACCGATCGACGAACCGCCGCCGCCGTTCTTCCGGTTCACGAGCAGATCGTAGCGCAGCGTCGCGCCCATGCGGCCGACCACCGGCGCGTTGAACTTGCGGTGCGCGAGCAGCGACAGCCCGAACCACTGCGCGAGCCCGCCGTTGAACGCGCCGTGCTGCTGCTGGCCGTAGTCGAACTCGGCGTTGTACTGCGCATCGGCGAGCGTGTAGGTCGCATCGGCCTCGCCGAAGAAGAACGCGCCGTACGCGCTCGGTGCGTTGCCGCCGACGCCGTAGCGCACGTTGCCGGTCGCCGGGTCGACCGCGCTCGGCAGCGTCTGGCGGCCGATGCTGATCGAACCGCCGACGTCGAGCGCGCTGCCGCGCAGGTAATCGACGCGCGCGGTAAAGGTCGGCACCTTGTTGCTCGTCGTGATCGGGTCGCCGAGCGCGTTGACGCCGGTCTGCGTGACCGCGCCCGCGCTGCGGAACTGCTCGTTGCCGACGAAGAACTTCCACGCCCAGTGGCCGTCCGCGCTCTGGTAGTTGAGGCCCGCACCGATCGACGAGCCCGGATCGGAGAAGTCGTACAGCAGGTTGTGCGTGAGCGTCAGCATCTGGCTCGACTGCTGGTACTCATAGCCGCCGAAGCCCGTCACGAGACCGCCGGTGAGCGCCGTCGTGCCCGACAGCGGCACGGTCAGGACGGCCGTGTTGATGATGTTCAGCCCGCTCGAGCCGCTGCCCGTCATCATCGACAGGCCCGCGCCGCGGTTCGGCATCAGCGTGATTTCCGCGGACGGCGCGGTCGGGCCGACACCGAACGTCTTCTTGATGTCGAGGAATACGTCGCCGAACGTGCTGTTGTAATAGGTATACGCGTTCTCGTGGTTCGCGAACTGGAACGACGACGTGCCGGCGCCCCGGTTGACCACGTAGGTCGGGTCGAGATAGCCCGTCACGGACAGCCCCGCGATCGGGCCCGTGCGCGCGGCATCGGTCAGCGAATCGACCTTCAGTTGCTGGTTCGCGACCTGCTGCCGGATTTCCGACACGTCGTCGTTGGTCAGCACGGCCGATGCCTGCCCGTAGCCAGGTGTGGACGGGTCAGCCGCCGCACCGGTCGCCGCGTTCGCCGCGGCCGGTGCGGCCGGAGGCTTCGCGCCGAGCTGCGATTGCAGCGCGCTCATCTGCCGTTGCAGCACCGCGATCTGCTGCTGCAGCGTCCGGATCTGGTCGGCGCTCGAGTTCGCCGCGGCCAGCCCCGGCAGCGCTCCGGCGATCAGCGCGCAGAGCATCTTCTTTTTCATGGAATGTCTCCTTGTCGTTCGTCACTTCGTGGGATGCGGGATGCGGTCGTGCAACGGCGGCGCGGCCGGCGGGCGCGCGGGCGGCATGGTGGAGGGCGACGCGGGAGTGCCGGATACCCCGGATGCGGATGCCGCGTGCCACGTACGCGTGTCGCGCGCCTGCCGACGCTCGCGGGCCAGCATCGCGCGGTTCACGACGACGACACCGATCGTCACGGCCGTGATGAACACCGTGGCGAGCGCATTCATCTCCGGGTTGAGCCCCATCCGCACGCGCGAGAACACGACGAGCGGCAGCGTCGTCGACCCGGGGCCCGACAGGAACGCGGACAGGATCACGTCGTCGATCGACACCGTGAACGCGAGCAGCCAGCCGGACACCAGCGCCTGCGCGATCAGCGGCAGCGTGATCACGAAAAACACCTTCCACGGCCGCGCGCCGAGATCGAGCGCAGCCTCCTCGATCGAACGATCGAGCTCCTTCACACGCGACTGCACGATCACCGCGACGAACGACAGGCACAGCATCACGTGGCCGATCCAGATCGTCAGCCAGCCGCGCCCGGCCGGCCAGCCGAAGGTCTGCTGCATCGCGACGAACAGCAGCAGCAGCGAGATGCCCTGGATCACTTCCGGAATCACCAGCGGCGCGTTGATCATCGCGGCATACAGCGTGAAGCCGCGAAAGCGCCCCATGCGGGCGAGCACGAAGCCGGCCCAGGTACCGATCGCGACCGACGCAGTGGCCGTCAGCAGCGCGATCTTCAGCGACAGCCACGCGGCCGCAAGCAGTTCGTCGTCGTGCAGCAGCGCGCCGTACCACTTCCGCGAGAAACCCGACCACACCGTGACCAGCTTCGACGCGTTGAACGAGTACACGACCAGGCTGACGATCGGGACGTACAGGAACAGGAAGCCCGCGCCCAGCACGCACGCGGACAGGATGCGATTCGCGCGGGTCATGGCCTGGCCTCCGCTTCGGTCTGGCTGTAATGGAGCAGCGCCATCGGCACGAGCAGCAGCAGCACCATCGTCACCGTCACCGCGGACGCCATCGGCCAGTCCATGTTGTTGAAGAACTCGTCCCACATCACGCGGCCGAGCATCAGCGTGTTCGCGCCGCCGAGCAGCTCGGGGATCACGTATTCGCCCACCGCCGGAATGAACACGAGCAGGCTGCCCGCGACGATGCCGTTGCGCGACAGCGGCAGCGTGATGCGCCAGAACGCGGACCACGGCGTCGCACCGAGATCGTTCGCGGCTTCGAGCAACGTGAGGTCCATCTTCACGAGGTGCGCGTACAGCGGCATCACCATGAACGGCAGGTACGAATAGACCATCCCGATGTAGACGCCCGCGTCGGTGTGATACAGGCGCAGCGGTGTCGCGATCACGCCGAGCGCCGCCAGCACGTGATTCAGCAGCCCGTCGTCCTTCATGATCCCGACCCACGCATAGACGCGGATCAGGAACGATGTCCAGAACGGCAGCATCACGGCCATCATCAGCAGGTTGCGGCGGGCCGGCGCCGAGCGCGCGATGCAGTACGCGATCGGATAGCCGGCCAGCAGGCACATCAGCGTCGACGCCGCGGCCATCTTCAGCGAGCTGACGTAGGTGTTCAGGTACAGGTCGTCCTGCAGCAGCAGCGCGTAATGCTTCAGCGACAGCACGACCTGCACGGTGCCGGCCTCCAGCCGCGCAAGTGCGGTGTACGGCGGGATGCCGAGCATCTGGTCGGCGAAGCTGATCTTCAGCACCAGCACGAACGGCAGCGCGAAGAAGATCGCGAGCCACACGAACGGCACGCCGATCGCGACGCTGCGGCCCGACGGCAGGAAGCGCGACAGCGCGGCAAAGCGGCCCGGGCTGGCGCGGCCGGCGCCGGCGCTCGCGGCGCCGGTCGGCACCGGCGCGGACGGAGTGGAAGCGGAGGTTCTCATCGTGGCGTCCTCACTGCGTCAGCACGACGCCGCTGGCCGGCGACCACGACACGAACACGTCGTCGTTCCATGCCGGCGCACCGTCGTTCATCAGGTGCGAGCTCGACAGGTTCGACACCACCGTCTTTCCGCTCGGCAGGCGCACGTGATAAAGCGAGTAGCTGCCCATGTACGCGATGTCGGTCACGACGCCGCGCGCCCAGTTGTGCTTCGAGCCCGGTTTCTCGCGTGACACGTGAATGCGCTCCGGACGCACCGAGATGCCGACCGGCATCCCGAGCGGGCCCGTCACGCCATGGTTCACATGCATGCGTGCTTCGAGGTCGTCGCTTTCGACGAAGATGTGATCGGGTTCGTCTTCAACCACGTGCCCTTCGAACAGGTTCGTCGAGCCGATGAACTCGGCCGAGAAACGGCTGTTCGGGTATTCGTAGACTTCACCGGGCGAGCCGATCTGCACGATCTTCCCTTCGCTCATCACCGCGAGGCGGCTGGCCATCGTCATCGCCTCTTCCTGGTCGTGCGTGACCATCACGCAGGTCACGTCGACCTTCTCGATGATGTTCACGAGTTCGAGCTGGGTCTTCTGGCGGATCTTCTTGTCGAGTGCCGACATCGGCTCGTCGAGCAGCAGGAGCTTCGGGCGCTTGACCAGCGAGCGTGCAAGCGCGACGCGCTGCTGCTGGCCGCCGGAGAGTTGATGCGGCTTGCGCTGTGCGTACTTGCTCATCTGCACGAGCGCGAGCGCATCGGCCACGCGCTCCTTGATCTCGTTCTTCGGCGTGCCTTCCTGCTTCAGGCCGAATGCGACGTTCGATTCGACCGTCATGTGCGGGAACAGCGCGTACGACTGGAACATCATGTTCACCGGGCGGCGGTACGGCGGCAGCGATGCGAGGTCCTCGCCGTCGACGAAGATCTTGCCGGAGGTGGCCGTCTCGAGCCCGGCGAGCATGCGCAGCAACGTCGACTTGCCGCAGCCCGAGCTGCCGAGCAGCGCGAACAGCTCGTTCTTCGCGATCGTCAGGTTCACGTTGTCGACGGCGGTGCTGTCGCCGAATTTCTTCACGACGTTTTCGATGCGCACGAACGCGTCCGTATCGTGGCAGACGCCGGCCGCAACCGAGGCGGCAGGGAACGTATGGATCATCGTCGTCTCCCTCAACCGCCCGACTTCAGTTGCAGCCACAGACGGTTCTGCATCCGCGCGATGTCGGCGCTACGCGGCATCGCGAGCGACGTCTTCGCGATCGTCGCGTCGGACAGGTAGATGCCCGGGTCCTGCACGATCGCCGGTGTCACGAGCGGGCGCGCGGCCTTGTTGGCGCTCGGGTAGAAGATCTCGTTCGTGATCGCCGCGTTGGTCTTCGGGTCCTCGATGTAGTTGATCCACTTCAGCGCGGCTTCCGGATGCGGCGCATCCTTCGGGATCGCCATCACGTCGAACCACAGCAGACCGCCCTCCTTCGGATTCACGTAGCGGATCTCGTACGAGCGCTTCGCGTCGAGCGTGCGCCGCCGCGCGATGCCGACGTCGCCCGACCAGCCGAGCACGACGCAGACATCGTTGTTCGCCAGGTCGTCCGCATAGCCAGCCGAGCTGAACTGCGTGACGTACGGGCGGATCTTCTTCAGCACGTCGTAGGCCGCCTGGTAGTCGGCCGGGTTCTTGCTCTCCGGGTCCTTGCCCATGTACTGCAGCGCCGCCGCGAACGCGGCGTCCGGCGCGTCGAGCAGCGAGATGCCGCAGCCTTTCAGCTTCGCCGCGTTCGCCGGGTCGAACAGCAGCGCCCAGCTGTCGGTCGGTGCGTTGTCGCCGAGCCGCTTCCTTACCGCCTCGACGTTGTAGCCGATCCCCGTCGTGCCCCATGCCCACGGCACGCCGTACTGGTTGCCCGGGTCGGCCTTCGCGACCATCTTCATCAGCACCGGGTCGAGGTTCGCGAGATTCGGCAGCTTCGACTTGTCGAGCTTCTGGTACACGCCGGCCTGGATCTGCTGCGCGAGATAGTTCGACGTCGGCACGACGATGTCGTAGCCCGAGCTGCCCGCGAGCAGCTTGGTCTGCAGCGTATCGTCGCTGTCGTAGCTGTCGTAGCGCACCTTGATGCCCGACTGCTTCTCGAAGTTGGGCACCGTGTCCTTCGCGACGTACTCCGACCAGTTGTACACGTTCAGGTTGGTGTCGCCGGCATGGGCGTGCAGGCTGGCCGCGACGGCCAGCGCCGCCGACGTGATGCGCGCGGCGCGCAACGCCGGTTGACGACGGATACGGATACGCATGGGGATTCTCCTTGTGATGGGGATCGGCCGTTGCGCCCGGTCCGGGTCCGGACTCGCGTCAACGCCGTCGAGCGGTGTTCAGCACAAGGGTCAATGTAGAGTTCGCGGCCGGCAGCGTCAGTCCCGTAAACCGGGACAAACGGCGACGTCGATTCCGGCCGTTTGGGTAGATTCCCGCGTAGGCAGTCGAAAATATTCGTGATACCTGTAGCGCCACCTGAAAATCTTCGACACACGACGCCATGAGCGCAGCGCTGCCCGCCCCCGACCTCCCGTTGAGCCACGTCGCGTTCGTGACCGAAACGCTCGGCGACATCGCGCAAGCCGTCGGGACGCCGCAGTTCATGCGCGCCGTCTACGACACGCTCGTGCGCTACGTCGATTTCGACGCCGTGCATCTCGACTACGAGCGCGGCGCGTCATCCGGCCGGCGCAGCGTCGGCTGGATCGGCAGCTTCGGCCGCGAGCCCGAGCTGGTCGCGCAGGTGATGCGCCACTACTACCGCAGCTATGCGAGCGACGATGCAACGTACGCGGCGATCGAAACCGAAAACGACGTGCAGTTGCTGCAGGTGTCCGCACAGCGCGTGGCGAGCGAGCTGCGGCATCTGTTCTTCGATGCCGGCGACATTCACGACGAATGCGTGATCGCGGGCGTGACCGGCGGCACGCGTTACTCGATCTCGATCGCGCGATCGCGGCGGCTGCCGCCGTTTTCGCTGAAGGAGCTGAGCCTGCTGAAGCAGCTTTCGCAGGTCGTGCTGCCGCTGGCGTCCGCGCACAAGCGCCTGCTCGGCGCGATCTCCGCCGACGACGCACCGCGCGACGAACTCGATCTCGACCTCGTCGCGCAATGGCTACCGGAATGGCAGGAACGCCTGACCGCGCGCGAGATGCACGTGTGTGCGTCATTCATCCAGGGCATGACGTCGGCGGCCATCGCGCAATCGATGGGGCTCAAGACCTCCACCGTCGATACCTATGCGAAGCGCGCCTTCGCGAAGCTCGGCGTCGATTCGCGCCGGCAACTGATGACGCTCGTGCTGAGAAACGCATCGCGGCGGCACGACGCATAGCGTCCCCGTGCACCGGCCGCCGGCCGGTTGCGCGCGCATCCATCTCCGCGCCGCCTCATAACGATCCGACAATTTATTGGTTCCCTCGACGATGCGTCGTCCGTATCGTTCACCGACTCGTCAGACCAATCGACCAACGGGGGAATCCAACAATGAAACAGATCCGTTCACTCGCACTGCTCGCGCTGCCGGCCGCGCTCTATGCCACCGGCGCGCACGCGCAAAGCAGCGTCACGCTGTACGGCATCGTCGATGCGGGCATCGCGTACGTGCACAACGCGCAGAACGCGAACGGCAGCAACGCGTCGAGCCTCGTCAAGTTCAGCAGCGGCAACCTGTCGGGCAGCCGCTGGGGGCTGCGCGGCACCGAGGATCTCGGCGGCGGCCTGGCCGCGCTGTTCCAGCTCGAGAACGGCTTCAACATCGGCACGGGCGCGCTCGGCCAGGGCGGGCGCGAGTTCGGCCGCAAGGCCGTCGTCGGCCTCGCGAGCAGCACGTACGGCACCGTGACGCTCGGCCGCCAGTACGATCCGGTCGTCGATCTCGTACAGGGCCTCACGCAGGACAACTACTTCGGCGGCGTGTTCGCGACGCCGGGCGACCTCGACAACTACGACAACAGCCTGCGCGTCAGCAACTCGGTGAAGTACACGAGCCCGCTGATCTCGGGCTTCCAGTTCGAAGGGCTGTACGGCTTCGGCGGCATCGCGGGCGCCACCGGCAGCGGCCGCACGTACAGCTTCGGCGCAAGCTACGCGAACGGCCCGCTGTCGCTCGGCGCCGGCTTCTTCTACGCGAACGGCGGCTCCACCGTCGCGAACGGTGTGCGCACATGGTCGAGCAGCTCGGACACGCTGTTCAACACCGTGATCAACCAGGGCTTCTCGAGCGCGAAGTCGATCCAGATCGTGCGCGTGGCCGGCCAGTACGTGGCCGGGCCGGCGACCTTCGGCCTCGCGTATTCGAATACGCAGTACGGCGCCGACACGCTGTCGGCCTTCAGCCAGAACGCGAAATTCAACAACGGCTCGGCGTTCTTCAACTGGCAGTTCTCGCCGGCACTGCGCGCGGGCGTCGGCTACAACTACACGTCGCTGACGGGCCCGTCTTCCGCGCACTACAACCAGGTCAACCTCGGCGCGGACTATGCGCTGTCGAAACGCACCGACCTGTATGCGCTGTTCGGCTACCAGAAGGCGAGCGGCAACACGCTCAACGCGAACGGCGCGGTCGTGAAGGCCGCCGCGTCGGTCGGATCGTACGGCGTGAACTCCGGCACAGATACGCAGGAACTCGCGATCGTCGGGATCCGCCACAAGTTCTGATCGCGTCGCCGCACGGCGACATCGACAACGGCGACAGCCGGCAGGCGCGCACCGCACCGCGGTGCGCGCCTGCTGCGTTTACACTGTCCGCGATCCCGTTCCGCACGACACAAGGAGGCCGGCATGCTGACCGTATGGGGGCGCCGCAATGCATTCAACGTCCAGAAGGTGATGTGGCTCGTCGACGAGCTCGCGCTCGCGCATCGGCACGTGCCGGCCGGCGGGCAGTTCGGCGTGCTCGACACGCCCGCCTTTCTCGCGATGAACCCGCACGGGCGCGTGCCGGTGATCGACGACGGCGGCACGGTCGTCTGGGAATCGCACAGCATCCTGCGCTACCTCGCCGCGCGTTACGGACGCCCCGGCTTCTGGCACGACGACCCGGCCGAACAGTCGCGCGCCGACCGCTGGATGGACTGGTCGCAAACCACGCTGCAGCCGACGTTCCTGAACGGCGTGTTCCGCGGCTACTTCCGGACGCCACCCGAGCAGCGCGACACGGCGCGCGTCGAGCAAAGCATCGCGCAGTGCGCGCAGCACTTCCAGGCGCTCGATGCAGCGCTGGCCGGGCAGCCGTTTCTCGCGGGCGACACGCTCACGCTCGCCGACATCGCGGCCGGCACGCATCTGTATCGCTACTTCGAACTCGACATCGCGCGGCCGGACATCCCGCACGTGCAAGCGTGGTACGAACGGCTGAAAGCGCGGCCCGCGTATCGCACGCACGTGATGATTCCGTTCGACGACTTGCGCGGGCGGCTCGATTAGCAGATGCGCTGGCGGCGGCGGATCCGCCCGGAAACGCCGCCTAACAGCGCCTAATGTCGCCGCATGCCGCCAAATCCGCTCATGCCGCCGAACTGATGCATGCCGCCGAATCCGTGGCCGACGGTGCCCGCCGGGGGCATGCCATGGTGAAAGCCGGCGCCGACCGGCACGCCGAAGCGACGATGATCCATCCCGTTGAAGTGGACGACGTGATCGAAGTGGTGGAAATGGTGGAAGCGATGGAATCGGTCGACGAACACGAAGCCCACGCCCGCGCCGATGAAAAGCGGCGGCCCCCAGTACCACAGGTCGGCATACGGATAGTCCACCGCCGGATACCATAGAACACTACCATCGGGACTCTGCACGAACTGCCATGTGCCGTCGTCCTGCAGGCACGCACGCCCCACGATTTGCTGCTCCGTGCCGTCGATGTTCGCCTGTGCGACGACCGCCCGGCAGTTCGTCGTGTTGTCTGCCAGATCTTCGTACGTTTGCGCGAACACCGCCGCGGAACAGCCGAGACAGACGATACCTATCCCGGATCGAAACCAGTTGCACATGATCGGCTCCTGCCTGATTGCCCCCGACCACTCGATCGCGGGCGCCGCTGACGGCGCCCGGTCGATCGGATTGCTCGCACACGATTGACCACGCGGCGCTAACGTGCCGCCGCTTCATACCGGGTCTCCTGACGGCTAAACGATGCAATGCGCCGGCTTATTCCAGGGGTCTGGTGCAAATGATCGACGCGGGCAACTTCGGCAATCGTTGCGGCGGTCGGCGTCCGGCCTAGCGTCTCGCGAGGCGGTAGGCCGCCGCTGCCGTGACCCCGAATACCAGATGGGCCACGAGCGTGATCGCGCCGCGAACCGGAATGAACCACGGGAAGATCGCGGTGAAGGCGTACAGGTTGACGCCGTACAGGATGAGGCCGAACGCGCCGCCTGCGAGTAGCGCGGCCGCGAGCGACAGGTTGCGAATCGCCTTCGCCAGCACGGCCGCATAGACCAGCGACAGCACCAGGTGCACGAGGGTCGCCACCGCCATGAGCAGCGGATCGAAGCCGGCGGACGCGCCGAGCACGCCGCGCCCCATCACGATGGCCGCCGTGAGGCGTGTGTCGCGCAACAGGTTCCCGATGGCGTCGTCGCCGACGATCGGCCAGAGCAGCAGCTCGACGACGGTTGAACCGACCGCCGCACCGAACGCGGCCCAGAGAACCGGAACGAAACTGGCGCGTTTCAATTGGCGCTCCCGTCGCAACCGGCCGATGCATCGGAGCGGCATGCGCCCCACCCGCTCCGATTCCGGTCGGGCAATGGTTGCCCGCGATACCGAACCGGGCGGCCACGCAAAATTACGATGCCCCTTCGCAATCCGTCCAGTACGCGAAAGGATCGCGATGTTTCGGATAGTTCTCGTCGAGCCATTTCAGCAACGTCGCCCGCGCATTGTCCATGTCGGCTTTCAGCGACGAGGTCGTCAGTTCGTGCACTTCGATGGACTTTTCGCGATCGATCACGAAGCAGTTCCAGTCGGGGCCGTCGAGATCCGGATCGTCGGACGCCTTCGACGACTTGCCCCAGCCGAACCCCTTGCGTGCGTCGATGTAGTACCGCGGATGCACTTTCAGGTACGACATCTCGCCGCCCTGCAGGCTGCTCTCCGCGCGCAGCACGTCGTGTCCGTCGACGATCTGCGTGACTTCCGGAAGCCGGCGCGCCCGCCATCCGACCGGCAGCGTCGCGATGGCCTTGACGCTGTCGTACATCCCCCACTCCAGCCCCCAGGCTTCGGCCATGCGCTTCATGAATGCGTTCGCATTCGGATAGCCGCGCAACTGGATCCGGGTCGACAGCGTGACTTCGATACCGCCGCGCCCGCCGGTACCGGCGGATGCGTCGTCTGCGTTCGCTTCGAACGGATTGCCCGGACGCGACGCGCGCGTCGCATCCGCGGGCGCCATGCCCGAAAACAGCTGGTCGAGCGCGGCACGCGCTTTCGACGACTTGTCCGGCTTGTTCATTACTGACCTCGCTTGCATCCGCACGGATGCATACATTTAATCTCGTTCATCTCTCCACCTCATCGTTTTTCGCGGTCGCATTGTCGTCGATCCGACGGCCAGAGCCTAGTGCCGCGTATCGCACAACGCTTTCTTCACGCCCCACAGCGTACCGTGGCGGGCCGTCACGATACACCAGCCAGGGCTAGCTGCCTGCCCCCACCGCCGCCCGCATCCGCTCCATCAACGCCAGCACCTCCGGCCGATTCTCCCCCTTCGCGTGCACGAAGTAATACCGGAGCACCGAATCGACCTCGTGCCGGCTCACGCGCACGAGTTCGCTGCGCTTGAAATAGGCGTCGGCGAGCGGCACCCGCGCCAGCGCCACGCCGAGCCCGGCCTCGGCCGCGGCCAGCACGAGGTTGTAATCCTCGAAACGGCGATCCTGCGCGCGCGGCTTGAACGGCACGCCCAATGCATCGAACCACGTGCGCCAGCCGGTCACATCGGAATCGTGCAGCAACGGCAGGTCGAGCAGCGCGGCATCGCCGCGCCGGCGGCGCTCCTTCGCCAGTTGCGCGGCGAGCCGCGGATGCGCGACCGGATAAAGCCGCTCCGGCATGAACGCGCGGGTTTCGAGCTGACGCCAGTTGCCGCGCCCGTACCGGACCGACAGGTCCGCTTCACCGCCCGCGATATCCACGTTGCGAAGATCGATGCCGAGTTCGATCCGCAACGCGGGCGCCTCGCTCTCCAGCGCATGCTGGCGCTCGAACAGCCAGAGCTGCGCGAAGGCCGGCACCACGCTCATCCTGACCAGCCGCGGCGTACGCGGCGAGCGCCACTGGTCAGCCGCACTGTCGATGATCGCGAATGCCTGCTCGATCCGGCCGACGAAGCGCTGGCCGTCCGGCGTGAGACGCACGCCGCGCGCATGCCGTTCGAACAACCTCAGACCGAGCCAGTTTTCGACAGCGGCCACCCGCCGGCTGATCGCGCCGTGCGTTACGCCGGAGACGTCGGCCGCGGCCAGGAACGAACCCTCGCGCGCAACCGTGCACACCGTCTCCAGGCTCGCGAGCGGCAGCCGCGAACCCGGCGCCGGCGCTGCGGCGGGCGACGCCGCTGGCGCGCGCTTCGCGCGGGTTGAAACATCGGCCGGCCGCCGGCTCGAGCTGTGAATCATGGTCATACCTGCATGCTGATCTGTGCGCTAGCTTAGCATCTTGCCACGCCGCATCATTGCCGCATGAACACACTCTCCACACCGTCGTCGCGCCATGCGCGGCAGCCGCTGGTCGCGGCCGGCGCGGTCGCCTTCACGATCGTTTCGTGGGCATCCGCTTTCCCGTTCATCCGGATCGGCCTGCATGGCCTGACGCCGCTGCAGCTCGCGGCGGCGCGCTTCGCCACTGCCGCCGTGCTGATCATCGCGAGGCTGGTAGCGCGACGGCCGCGCTTGCCGACACGCGGCGACGCGTTGCGCTTCCTGCTGTGCGGCTTTCTCGGCATCGCGCTCTATAACGCGCTGCTCAATACCGGCGAGCAGACCGTATCGGCCGGCGCCGCAAGCTTTATCGTGAACACGCTGCCGATCTTCACGGCGCTGCTGGCCGCCGTGTTTCTTGGCGAGCGCTTCAATCGCTGGGGCTGGCTCGGCTCGCTGGTCAGCCTCGCCGGTATCGCGGTGATCGCGCGCGGGCAGCCGGGCGGCCTCGTTCTCGGCGCGGGCAGCACGCTGATTCTCGGCGCGGCCCTGTGTTCGGCCAGCTATTTCGTGCTGCAGCGGCGGCTGATTCCGGTGTACGGCGCGCTGGCCTGCACCGCGTACACGCTGCTGGCCGGTGCGCTGCTGCTCACGCCGTGGCTGCCGGGCGCGCTCGTGGCGCTGGGCAGCGGATCGCGCGATACGACGCTGGCAGTCCTGGTGCTCGGCATCTTCCCCGCTGCATTGGGCTACGCGACCTGGACTTTCGCACTCGGCTACTTCGGCGCGGCGCGCGCCGCCAACTTCCTCTATCTGACGCCGGCGGTCGCGACGGTCCTGTCGATGGCGCTGACAGGCGAGCGGCCCGGTATCGAGACGGTGTGCGGCGGCCTGCTGGCGATTGCCGGCGTGATCTTCGTGGCGCTGCGCGGACGTACCTAGGATCGCAGCCGCACCGGGGCGGCACGATCGGCCCGACGATCCACAGGCGAGCCGGTCGGGACGAACCCCGGCATCTGCAAAGCGGAGTGCGTCGTGTGGGCTGTCGTTCCGCACCAGTCCGCGGACGCTACCGGGCTTGACCGTTAGTTGCGTTAAACAAGAACATCGATCCCGATGAAACAGGGCCCCGCAACCGGATGCGCAATCGAAATCGTCCAAACTGTGCAGACAAATCGACCGAACAGTTCCGGATTGACCGCACATCAGTGTCCATGGCTTCGTCCCGGCCGCCGGCCGAATAATGGATGCGGCCGTAAGGCCGTCGACAGCGAATCGCAGCCTGTGGCCTGCCGCGGCGCACGATTTCCGGCATCCGGCGCCTTCGAATGTCGGGCGCCGGCCGCGCCGCAGCCGCCCCGCTACGTGATTCGCTGCAGCGCGCAAAATCGGCTTCATATATATTCATACGAATTGCACCGTATCAGGCCCCGATTCGCCCGCTCTCCCGGGCGGCACGTCGCGGGGCAGGACGCGATGCAGTGAAGCCCATGACGGGTACGGAGACTCGTCCGATCGCCCCGACCTCGCCGTCGGCCGGTCGAGACGTCAATAGCAAGAAAATTCAATTCGGAGATGGCAGATGGAACGAAGCACTGTCGGCATGCGCTGCAAACCCCTGATCACCGTCGCACTGGCTGCCGCCGCGTTCGCGGCCGCGTCGACCGCGATGGCCGACCAGGTCGTGAAGATCGGCAGCGTCGAACCGACGACGGGCGGCATCTCGCACCTCGGCAAGGACAACGAGAACGGTGCGCGCCTCGCGGTCGAGGAAATCAATGCGAAGGGGCTCACGATCGGCGGCAAGAAGATCACGCTGCAACTCGATGCGCAGGATGACGCGGCCGACCCGCGCCAGGCCACGCAGGTCGCGCAGAAGCTCGTCGACGACAAGGTCGTCGCCGTCATCGGCCACCTGAACTCGGGCACGTCGATCCCGGCGTCGAAGATCTACAGCGACGCGGGCATCGTGCAGATCTCGCCGTCGGCCACGAACCCGACCTACACGCAGCAAGGCTTCAAGACCACCTACCGCGTGGTCGCGACCGACGCGCAGCAAGGCCCGGCGCTCGCGAGCTACGCGCAGTCGAAGGGCGTGAAGAGCGTGGCGGTGATCGACGATTCGACCGCGTACGGCCAGGGCCTCGCGAACGAGTTCGAGAAGAAGGCCAAGGCGCTCGGCCTGAAGGTGCTGTCGCACGACGCGACCAACGACAAGGCGGTCGACTTCCGCGCGATTCTCACCAAGGTCAAGGGCGAGAACCCGGACGCGATCATGTACGGCGGCATGGACGCCACCGGCGGCCCGCTCGCGAAGCAGGCGAAGCAGCTCGGCCTGCGCGCGAAGATCCTGTCGGGCGACGGCGTGTGCACCGACTCGCTGGCCGATCTGGCCGGCCCGGCGGCCGACAACGTGACGTGCTCGCAGGCAGGCGCTGCGCTCGAGAAGATGCCGGGCGGCGCGGACTTCCTCGCGAAGTACCAGAAGCGCTTCAACCAGGGCATCAAGTTCGATGCGCCGTTCGCGTATGACGCGGTCTACATCGCGGTCGACGCGATGAAGCGCGCGAACTCGACCGATCCGGCGAAGATCCTCGCCGCGATGCCAGCCACGAAGTACGACGGCGTGATCGGCACGACGACGTTCGATTCGAAGGGCGACCTGACGCACGGGATCATCTCGATCTACGGCTACAAGGGCGGCAAGAAGACCTTCGTCGACCAGGTGAAGATGTAACCCGCCGCGGCGCCGGCACGACGGGGACGCCACCCGTCGGCGCCGGCGCCGCGCGGGCCGATTTCTGATTCACGGAGACGAAGCATCATGTGTGCAATGGCGTATGCGGAATTTCAACAGGAGTTGAAGAAGGCACAGCTGACGGCGCGCGAGTTCGCCCGGCTGATCCGGATGAACGAAAGTTCGATCACGAACTATTCGAGCAAGGGCACGGTTCCGTCCCACCTCGCGGTCATCGCGAAACTGATCGGCACGATGGCTGCGCACGAGATCGATTTCCGGCGCGTGATCCGGCAAATGCGGATCGAACCGAAACGGCCGCGCGGCGGCGGCACCTTTCCTGCGGCGGATAAACCGCGTTCCGAAACGAACCACGACGTCGAGTCATGAGCCGCGGCAGCATTGTTCCAGGCCGACGGCCGTTAGCCGCAGCCAGCGCCCGGTAACCGCCGCGCTTCACCAGATGGCGTGTCGCCGCAGGATTCCCGGCACCGCCATTCGCGCCGATCGCGATCCCGCGGCAACCCCGTCGCACCCTGCCGCGCGGAAGATGCGAAACCGCCCCTCCGCGCCGCGCCGCCACTCGCCTGCCTGCGTCGACCCGACGCTAGTGCGCAGCGAGATACGCTTTCACCGCCTGTAGCGCCGGCTTGCCATCGAACGTCGTGACGCCGGCCAGCCACGTGTCCAGCATCGACGTGTTCTTTTTCAGCCATTGCGCCGCGGCCTGGTTCGGATCCTGATGGTTCATGATCGGAATCATCAAATGATTCTCGAGCTCGGTCGTGAAGTGCAGGTTCGACGCGAACTTCGCGACGTTCGGGCACCGCGCCTCGTAATCCGGCGGCTCGACCGTGAACACCTTGGCCTCACCGTAGTTCGGGCCGAACACGTCATCGCCACCGGACAGGTAATTGATCCGGTATTGCGCATTCATCGGATGAGGCTCCCAGGCCAGAAACACGATCCACTGCTTGTCCCGAACGGCCCGGTTGAGCTCGACGAGCATGCCCGCCTCGCTCGACTCGACCAGCTTGAACTTGCCGATCCCGTCCTTGTTCTCCCGGATCATCTTGCCGATCAACTGGTTGCCGTCGTTCCCCGGTTCGATCCCGTAAATGCGGTTCTGCAGCTTGTCCGCATACTTCGGCAGATCCGCGAACGTCCTGAGCCCCGCCTGATACACGTAGTCCGGCACCGCCAACGTGAATTTCGCGCCTTTCAGGTTCGGCTCGGGAAGGACCTTGATCGAGCCGCTCTTGACGAACGGCGCGATGATCGGATCCATCGACGGCGACCAGTAGCCGAGGAAAATGTCGATCTGCTTGCTCTTGACCCCGGCAAACGTGATCGGCACCGATGCGATGGTCTTCGACGGGTTGTAGCCCAGCGCGGTCAGCATCGTGGTGGCCAGCCCGGTCGTCGCCGCGATGTCGCTCCAGCCGACATCGGCCATCCGCACGTTCCTGCAGGTTGCCGGCTCCGCCGCGCCGGCGGAATGGGCCGCCGCGGACATGCACACTGCGGCGACCAGTGCAGCCATACCAGTTCGATTCATGGTGATACCTCGGGTTGCGTCGTTGAAATGATCGGGATCAGGCCAGCGCACCGGCCGATTCGCGGGCCCGGCGTTCGTGACTCGGTGCGTGTCCGAAAAAAGTGCGAAAGGCCTTGCTGAAATGCGTCACGCTCTGGAATCCGCAGGTCTTCGTGACGTTCGCGATCGACATGTTCGAGTAGCGGATCAGCTTCCGCGCACGCTTCAAGCGCAGGCCGACGTAGTACTCGTGCGGCGTCATGTCCAGTGCCTCCCTGAAGACGCGCTGCAGGTGGCGCATCGATACGCCTGTCAACCGGGCCAGATCCGGCACGGTCAGCGGCTCCTCGATATTCGCCTCCATCAGCCGCACCGTCTCGATCAGTTCCTCGCGTGAAAAACCCACCCGCGACGCGATGGGAATCGGCTGGGGATCGGTCACGGCCCTGACCCGCTCGATCGAGAATTGCTCGGAGATGTGCCGCGCCATCGGCGGCCCGAGATCCGACGTGATCAGGTGCAGCATCAGGTCCAGCGGTGCCGTTCCACCGGTGCAGGTGAGGCGATCGCGGTCGATGGCGAAGAGTTCGTCGACGAAACGGACGTCCGGAAATTCGGCATGCAGCTCGGACAGCACCTCCCAGTGAACCGCGCAGCGATAGCCGTCGAGCAG
The DNA here is from genome assembly GCF_902499335.1 of Burkholderia lata. Classification (GTDB taxonomy): domain Bacteria; phylum Pseudomonadota; class Gammaproteobacteria; order Burkholderiales; family Burkholderiaceae; genus Burkholderia; species Burkholderia lata_B. Next base: position 469,199 of record NZ_CABVQK010000005.1, read on the forward strand.
GCCGCTCGCCATCAATGCATAAGCCCCCGTGCACAGCCCGCCCACCGCGACCCCGCGCCCGGCCAGGGTCCGCAGCAGTCGTTTCGTTCCGTCGTCCACGGCGTCCCGGACGTCCCATCCGCCGCAGACGAACATCACGTCGGGCATGCTCGCGGCGAGGTCCAGCGGACACGCCGGCCCCGCGACGATACCGTTACTGGCGCGGATCGCCGTTTCGTCGACCGAGTAAATCGTCCAGTCGTAGCGGGAGAAGCCGAGCAGCTGGTTGGCCATTCGCAGTGCCTCGATCGCACTCGTCAGCGCGATCATCGAATACTTTTCCAATATCAGGAATCCGAAATGACTGAATGTCGATTTCATCGCATCGATCCTCTCAACCTCTATTCAACCGGCATCATGCCTGCCGGACGGCGCCCGCTTTCACCCGCCGCCGGCCGCCCCTATTCCGTGCATTGCCCGACGATCCAGTCGCAGAAGATCCGCGCCTCCGGGCTCAACAAGGTATCGCTCGGGTGCAGCAGATAAAACCCGCGGCCGGTCCGCACCGAGGTCTCGATCGGCCGCACCAGCACCCCGGTCGCCAGCATGTCGTCGGCCAGATAGCGCCACCCCATCGCGATGCCCTGCCCGCCCATCGCGGCCTGCAGGACCGCCGGATAGTTGTTGATGTAGAGATCCTGCCGCGGCTCGGTCAGCGCGATGTCGTGATGCGCGAACCAGGTCGCCCAGTCCATCCAGTCCCAATGACGCGTCTCCAGATGGATCAGCGTGGCGCGCAGCAGATCCCGCGTGTGCGCCATCGGCGCGAGTCGGGCCAGATACGCCGGCGTGCACACCGGGAAGATCTCTTCCTCGAGCAGGAAGCGCGCGTTGCAGGCCGGCCAGTAGCCGTCGCCGAACTGAATCGCCAGGTCCGCGCCTTCGCGGATGTTTCGCGTGTCCTCGTCCGACGCATCGACGTGAATGATGATCTCCGGATGCTCGGCCCGAAACTTCGGCAGGCGCGGAATCAGCCAGTGCGACGCGATCGCCAGATCCGCCGACACCGTGACCGTCGACGTAGACGCCTGCACGCGCAACTCGTACGCGGCGGCAGCCAGCAGATCCAGCGCCGCATTGACGGTCCGCTGAAACTTCCGCCCGCCGTCGGTGAGCGACACCGCCTTGTGAGACCGCACGAACAACGCGCAGCCCAGCGTTTCCTCGAGCAACCGGATCTGCCGGCTGATCGCGCTCTGCGTCACGCACAGTTCCTCGGCGGCACTCGTGAAGCTTTCGTGCCGGGCCGCTGCCTCGAACGCGGTGAGATACGACAGCGGCGGGAGGTGCTTCAAGCGGCTAACCATGTCGGGGGCTTCTCTCGGGACGGAAGTCGGTCGTATTGCGGCGCGTCGAAGCGGGCGGGCCGCCGCGCCGGCGCAACGCGCGTTGCCGCCCGAGCCGCGCAGTTTCATCGACGCGAACATCACTGCCCTTTCACCAGTGAAATGCCTCGACCCGCCTGCACCGGCCAGCGGGTATCTCGCTGCGCGGCGAACAGCGCTTCGAGCCGCGCCAGCGTCTGCGCGCGAAACGCCGTGCTGCGCCGAAGCGTCATGTCGACGTGCAGCAAAAGGGCTTCCATCGTAGCAAAGTGTTCGGCGTCGATCGGGTGCCGCATGGTCAGGAAAACCCGACATTTCTTGCTGTCGTGCTCGAGCACGCGTGCCGTGACGACGAACGGCGCGCCCGTGCCGATTTCCTTCAGGTAATGAACGACGGTCTGCAGCGTATAGACCGACACCCGCTCGCGAGACCGGAATGCGTCGTCCATCCCGATGCTGTCCAGCCACCGGTCGATCGACTCGCTGAACACGCGCACGTAGCACGCGTCGTTCATGTGCCCGTTGTAGTCGATCCACTCCGCGCGTACCTGCCCTTCATGGACCTCGAGTTCCGCGTGCATCTGGCGCCCTCCTTCGACGTGTCGTCAACGTAGGCCGGGCGGCGGCTTCCCGGCCGGCGCCCGGAGGGTTTCATCGGGCCGCGACCTTCCGCTCGCCCACCACATCGATCGCGCGGGTCGGATACGCCGCATCCGTGATCGCCTTGCTCGCTTCGACGATCTTGCGGTCGCGCTCCGCCGCCAGGTCGTGAAACTGCCGGCCGCCTTCTTCCGCCTTCACGCCGTCGACCAGCATCTGGATCGTCTGCGGATCGAGCGTCGGATGGCCGAGATCGTCCCACCAGCGATGGAACGACGGCGCAAAACGCTCGCAGAAGACGCCGAGCCCGTGGCCGCCGCTGCCGAGGTTGAACAGCATGTGCGGCCCCATGACCGACCATCGCAGGCCCGGGCCGGCGGAGACGGCCTTGTCGACGTCGCCGACCGTCGCGACCCCTTCGACCACCAGATGAATCGCCTCCCGCCACAGTGCCGCCTGCAGCCGGTTCGCGACGTGGCCCGGCACTTCCTTGTTGACCCGGATCGTGATCTTTCCGCATGCGGCATAGAACTGCTCGGCGAGCTCCAGCACGCCGGGCTCGGTCTTCTCGTTGCCCAGCAGCTCGACCAGCGGAATCAGATGGGGCGGATTGAACGGATGCCCGAGGATGAAACGGCCCGGATTCTTCCAGCCCGCCTGCATTTCCTTCACCAGCAGGCCCGATGCGCTGGAGCAGACGATCGCGCGGGGATCGAGATGATCCTCGATGCGCCGGTACAGCGCGTGCTTGACGTCGATCCGCTCGGGCACGCTTTCCTGCACGAACTGCGCGCGGGCCACGGCTTCCTCGGGCGTCGCCACGAAGCGCAGCCGTCCCGGGTCGCCCCGCCGCGCCAACCCCAGCCGCTCCAGGCTCGGCCACGCGTGACGCACATAGTCGCGAACGAACGCCTCCCCTTCCGGCGACGGATCGTATACGTCGACCTCCAGCCCGGCCGCCAGAAACAGCGCGGCCCAGCTTGCGCCGATCGTGCCGGCGCCGAGAATGCCTACGACTTCGATGCCATGAGGCATGTCATGCAGCGTGCTCATCGTGCTCTTCCATCCTGAATTCGAGTATCGGGAGACAGGCGGCCGATATCCGCCCGCCGGGGTTTTTACAAGTCCAGCACCAGTCGAGGCGATTTCGACCGGGAACAACACACCGCCATCACGTCGTTCGCGCGCTTCTCGTCGTCGGTCAGGATGTGGTCGCGATGCTCCGGCACGCCGTCGACCACGTCGGTCAGGCATGCGCCGCACACGCCCTGCTCACAGACCGTGCTGATGTCGAACCCCGCCTGCTTCAACACCTGCAGAACACTCTTGTCGGCGGGCACGTCCAGGTCCAGGCCGGATCTGCACAGATGGATCCGGAACGCCGTGTTCTCCGCCGTACCCACCGGCTCGGCCGCGAAGCGCTCGAAATGCACGGTTCCCGCCGGCCAGTGCGATGCCGCGGCTTCCACCGCGTTCATCAGGCCGCCGGGGCCGCAGCAATAGAGATGGCGGCCTTCCGTCGCGTCGGACAGCAGCGACCGGACGTCGAGCCCCTTGCCCGGATCGCCCCCGTCGAAATGCAGGTGGACGTGCGCCGCGAACGGCACACCGCGCCGCAGGAGATCGACGAACGCCGCGTCCTGCTCGCGCCGCGCGCAGTAGTGCAGCGCGAACGGCTGCCCTTCGCTGAACAGGCGATATGCCATCGACAGGATCGGCGTGATCCCGATGCCGCCCGCGATCAGCAGCGACGACGTCGCGCCTACCGCCATCGGAAAATGGTTGAACGGCCCGCTGATCCGTACCTGCGCGCCGACACCCACCTGATCATGGACAAAGCGCGAGCCGCCACGGCTGGCCGGATCCTTCAATACGGCGATCCGGTAGGTGTTCCGGACCCCGGCCGCTTCATAAAGCGAATACTGTCGGGTGATGCCGTTTTCCAGATGGACGGCCACGTGCGCGCCCGGTTCGTAGGCAGGCAGGTCCGCATCGTCTTCCCTGGCCAGCGCGTAGCTCCGAATGCCGTTGGCCTCGTCGGCCACGGCCCGCACGATCAGCACCTGACGGTCCAGTGCGCCGCTTTGATGTTGCGTCATCGTTACCTCTGGAGAGTGGATGCCGGGTCGCCGCCGGTTCGCCGGCAGGCGATACCCGCTCGCCGAAAATCGTCCGCTACACGTGTGCGATCTGTACGTGCCGCACGGTCGTGTAGTTCTCGAGCGCGTAGACGGACATGTCGCTCCCGTATCCCGAAGCCTTCATGCCGCCGTGCGGCATTTCGGCGGTGGCCACGCCATGCGCGTTGATCCACGTGATGCCGCACCGCAGGCGTGACGCGACCGTCATCGCCTTTCCCACGTCGCGCGTCCAGATCGACGACGCGAGGCCATACGGGCTGTCGTTCGCGTGATGAATCGCCTGTTCCGCGCCGCTGAACCGCGTGATGGAAATGACCGGGCCGAACACCTCGCGCTGAACGATCTCGTCGTCCTGCCGTGCATTCGCGACGATCGTCGGCTCGTAGAAGTAGCCGCCGCCGGCGACTTCACGCCCGCCGGTCACGATCTCCACATGGCGCAGGTCACGCGCGCGGTCCACGAAGCCGGCGATACGCCGGCGATGGCCTTCGGAGATCACCGGCCCCATTTCGGTACGCGAATCGTCCGGTGCGCCGAGCCGGATCGTCGCGACGCGATTCGCCAGATCCGCGACGAAGGTGTCGTAGATCCTGTCCTCGACGTAGAGCCGGCAAGGCTGCGCACAATCCTGCCCGGCGTTGAAGAACGCCGCGCCGCGTATGCCTTCGACGGCCGCGTCCAGGTTCGCGTCGTCGAACACGATGACCGGCGCCTTCCCGCCCAGCTCCATGTGCGTATGCATCAGCTTGCGCGACGATGCCTCGAGAATCCGGCTCGCCGTCGCGGGGCCGCCGGTCAGCGACACGAGATCGAGCTGACGATGGTTGATCAGCGCGTTGCCCGTGGTGGCGCCGCGGCCGACGACCACGTTGACGACGCCGCGCGGAAAGATCTCGGCCGCGAGTTCCGCGACACGCAGCGACGTCAGCGGTGTGAGTTCCGACGGCTTCAGGACGACCGGGCAGCCGGCCGCCAGCGCCGGCGCCAGCTTCCACGCCGCCATCATCAGCGGATAGTTCCACGGCGCGATCGATCCCACCACGCCTACCGCGTCGCGCCGGATCATCGACGTGAACCCGGCCACGTACTCGCCCGCGCTGGATGCCGACACGCACCGCGCCGCGCCGGCCATGAACCGAAACACGTCGACGGTCAACGGAAGCTCGTCCGCCTTCACCGCGTGCAACGGCTTGCCGCAGTTCAGCGATTCGAGCGCCGCGAACTCGTCCGCGCGTTCCTCGATCGCATCCGCCAGCGCGAGCAGGCCTGCCGCGCGCACGCCCGGCGGCGTCGCGGACCACGACGGGAATGCCGAGGCCGCCGCCGCGACGGCCGCATCGACCTGCTCGTCAGACGCATCGCGCATCGTGACAACGGTGTCGCCCGTCGCCGGGTTGACGACCGGAAACGCTTCTCCGTCGCCCGCCACCCGCTCACCATTGATCAGGTTCATCGTTTGCATGACTAATCGACCTGTTTGAGATCCGGAAAGATGTTCGACCGCCGTCAGAATCCGACCTGGTCGCGGCCCTTCAGGCCCAGCCGCGCGCGGGCTTCGGCGGGCGTCGCGACCTTGAAGCCGAGTTCCTCGACGATGCGCCGGATCTTGCGGACCTGGTCGGCGTTCGACGCCGCCAGCTGGCCGCGGTCGATGTACAGGTTGTCCTCGAGCCCGACGCGCACGTTCCCGCCCATGACGGCCGACTGCGTCGCGAATTTCATCTGGTTGCGCCCCGCAGCGAGGACGGACCATTCGAAACCGTCGCCGAACAGGCGTTGCGCAATGCTGTGCAGATGGCTCAGGTTGTCCGTATCGGCGCCCATCCCGCCGAGGATCCCGAAGATCATCTGGATGAAGAACGGCGGCTTCAGCAGCCCCTTGTCGACGAAATACGCGAGGTTGTACAGGTGGCCGAGGTCGTAGCACTCGAACTCGAAGCGCGTTCCGTGCGTATCGCCGAGTTCGCGCAGCGTGTATTCGATGTCCTTGAACGTGTTCTTGAACACGAAGTCGCGCGTCATGTCGAGGAACGCGGGCTCCCAGTCGTGCTGCCATTCGGTGTGCTTCTGCAGCATCGGGAAGATGCCGAAATTGAGCGACCCGCAGTTGAGCGACGCCATCTCGGGCTTCGCGACGAGTGCCGCCTCGAGACGCTGTTCGAGCGTCATGCCGAGGCCGCCGCCAGTCGACACGTTGATGATCGCGTCGCTGTTCGCCTTGATGACGGGCAGGAACTGCATGAATACTTTCGGGTCGGGCGTCGGCCGCCCCGTTTCCGGGTCACGCGCATGCAGATGGATGATCGATGCGCCGGCTTCGGCCGCCGCGATCGATTCCGCCGCGATCTGCGCGGGCGTGATGGGCAGGTGCGGCGACATGGTGGGCGTGTGGATGCCGCCCGTTACCGCGCACGTGATGATGATGCTGTTCGACATGGAGATGACCTTGACTGGGCAGGTTGGCCGGTGTCGCCGCGATCCCGTTCGCCACGACACACCGGTGTTCGCAATACGATTCGACCGCGCCGGCATGGCGCGAACGCGTTACTTCAGTGCGTCCTGGTAGGCCTTCAGCACCAGCCCGTGGAAGTGATGAAGCGCGTGCTCGCTCATGCCCGACTGCCGCGGATCGCTCACGATCCGGCCGCTTTCGAACGCGGGCGTGCTCATCCCGCGCTGCACGCTCTCGACGAGGTCGATGTCCTCCTGCTGCAGCACGTCGCGGACGTAGTTGATCGCCTCGATCTCCTGCGGCGTCGGCTCGGCGGATTCGAAGTAGAAGTCGTAGGTCTCGATCGTGCGATCGGGCGCCACCGGGATGATGTTCAGCACGAGGAAATTCGCGCGGCCCGGGTAGCGCAGCAGGCACGTGTTGGGCCAGACCCACCACACCGCGTGGTCGTCGCAGGTCGCGCCTTCGACGCTGTAGGCCGTATTGCCGGCGTTGCCGCCTTTCGCCATGTGGCTCGAGTAGATCCCGTGCGTCGTCACCTTGTAGGTGTCGAACTGGAGCAGGCTCACGAAATCCTTGTGGGCGGTCGGGCAGTGGTAGCACTCGAGGAAGTTGTCGACGACGTTCTTCCAGTTCGACCGGATATCGAACTGCAGGCGGCGCGCAAACGTCAGCGTGCCGACGTCCGGCGCGAACCGGTCGATCTCGGCCTTCAGATCGCCGCTTTGCGACGCGAGCGACGCGGCGCCCGGGTCCATGTTCACGTACACGAACCCGCAGAACTCCTCGACCTGCACTTGCGACAGGCAGATGTCCTCCTTCCTGAAGTCGACCAGCGTCTCCGTCATCGGCGCCTGGCGCAGGCCGCCATCGAGGTTGTAGCTCCACGCGTGATACGGGCACGTGATCACGCGCGCCTTGCCTTCGCCGGCAAGCAGGTGATGCGCGCGGTGCTTGCAGACGTTGTAGAACGCGCGCAGGCTGCCGGCCCGGTCGCGCACCACGGCGATGCTCCGGCCGGCCACGTCGGCCACATAGTAGGCGCCCGGCTCGCGCACCTTTTCCGCATGACACACCCACTGCCACGATCGTCGGAAGACGGCGTCCATTTCCGCGTCAAAGTACTTCGGGTCCGTGTAGCACTTCGCATTCAGCGTCGACGAGGCGGCGACGTCCTTCGCATTGAATGCACGGCCGGCGATCTCGAGGTCCTGCTGCGCGAGACATTCGCTCATTGCATGCTCCTGAAAGGGGGACGGGATTTTCGATTCGGCAAGTTGCGCTTCGGTGCTGAAGTTACGCATCGGCCGTTGCCTTCGCAAACGATGAAAAAAAAGCCATTTGCCCCAAAAAAACTTGGGCAGGACGAACGCACGCGCGGCAACGTCACGAGCCGGCCGATTTTCATAACTTGATGTCGCAATTGCCGGTTTCCCGTTCCGGCGGCTTCGCTAGCATGGTGTGCAGCGCGGCCCCACTCTTCACGCGCGAACATGGGTGCCTTTCGAAACCCTTGCCCCGTCAACCCTTTCTCCCGGCCCGAACATGAAATCCAGAATGGCTCGCATGCTGACAACGCTGGTCCTCGCGTCGTCGCTGCCCGGCATGGCTTCCGCGCAAGACGACGCAGCGTGTCGGCCGGTGCGGCTCTCGAATATCGGCTGGACCGACATTACGGTCACCACGGCGCTGGCGTCGCTGCTGTTCGAGAGTCTCGGCTATCGTCCGGCGACGACGCTGTCGTCCGTGCCGATCTCCTTCGCCGGACTGAAAAGCCGGCAGATCGACGTGTCGCTCGGCTATTGGTGGCCGATTCAAGACAAGCAGATCCAGCCGTTCCTCGATTCGCATGCGTTCGTCAAGCTCGAGCCGCCGAACCTGTCCGGCGCGAAAGAGACGCTCGCCACGGTCGACTATGCGTACCAGCACGGCCTCCGGTCGTTCGACGACATCGCGAAGCACCGGGCCGAACTCGACGGCAAGATCTACGGGATCGAACCGGGCAGCAGCGCGAACGCCACGATTCAACGGATGATCGACAACAACGAGCACGGCCTGCGCGGGTTCAAACTCGTCGAATCGAGCGAAGCCGGGATGCTGGTCACCGTCCAGCGCGCGGTGCGCGAAAAGAAGTGGGTGGTATTCATCGGCTGGGCGCCTCACCCGATGAACATCCAGGTGCCGATCCAGTATCTGTCCGGCGGCGACGCATCGTTCGGCCCGAACTACGGCGAAGCCAGGGTGTATACGCTGACGGCCAACGGCTTTGCGCAACGTTGCCCGAATGCCGGGCGGCTGGTGTCGAACCTGCGCTTTACGACCGACATGGAAAACCGGTTGATGCTCGACGTGATGAACAAGACCCGGCCGGACGACGCGGCAAGGGCGTACCTCCGGCAACATCCCGACGTGCTCGACGGCTGGCTCGACGGTGTGACGAGCTTCGACGGCAAGAGCGGGCTTGCCACGGTGAAAGCGGCGCTCGGGCTATAGGCGATGGATGGCGGGGGCGCCAGACATCGCCCGCTTCGCAAACGGGACACCGGAGAAAACGATGGCCGATCGATGGAAGGGTTTCCTGCGCCGCCTGCCGGCGCTTGCGATTCATTGCGCAGCGCTGCTCACCCGGCATCCGCTGGAGCGGTGGTGCTCGATGGTGGATGAAGCGAGGAACCGGCGATAACGCAGCCGGCCGACGCGGGGCAAGCCACGGGGGCGGCAGGCGAAGCCGTGCCGAACATTCGTCACCGTCCGGCGGGCGCCGAAAAATCAAAGCTCGACTTGAATGCGCTACCGGTCGGCAGCCGCGTGTCCGCGACGACGGACGGTTCCCCCGATCGTCACCCCGCCGCCCGCACGTGATCGAGCAGCGCCTGCAGCGGATGGCGCACCTGCTTCGACGACATCCGCTTCACCTGGCTGCGGCACGAATAGCCGGTCGCCAGCGCCTCGCCCTCGTCCTCCGGCCCGTCCACGTGCGCGGCCCACGACTGCGAGTAGATCGTCTTCGACGTCGCGAGATTGCGCGCCTCGTGCCCGTAGGTGCCCGACATCCCGCAGCACCCGGCCGCCTGGACCTGCAAACGCAGCCCGCGCCGCGCGAACACCTGCGCCCATTGCTTGCCGCTGTCGGGCGCATTGGTCTTCTCGGTGCAGTGCGGCAGCAACCGGTACGACGCGGGCACGCCGCCTGCATCGTCACCGGCTTCCGGCAGCGCCTGCAGCAGCCATTCCTGCGGCAGCGCGACCTTCGGCACATCGGTGAGCCCCGTCACCTTCAGGTATTCCTGCCGATACGTGAGCGTCATCGCCGGATCGAGGCCGACCAGCGCGACGCCCGAGCGCGCCAGCGCGGCCAACTGCGTCGCATTGAGGATCGCCACCTGCTCGAACGCGCGCAGAAAGCCCTGCACGTGCAGCGCCTTGCCGTTCGGCGCGAGCGGCGCGAGCCACACCTGAAAGCCCGTGCGCGCCGCCAGCTCGATCAGCGTCGCCAGTTGTTCGGGTTCGAAGTAGCGCGTGAACGTGTCCTGCACGATGACGACGCTGCGCGCGCGCTGCGCGTCGCTCAGCGCGGCAAGCGCCTGCGGGTCGGCCGGCTTCACGCGCCATTGACGGATCACGGCCGCGAGATCGAAGCGGCTCAGCAGCGGGCTGTCGACCATGCCGACGTGCCGCTCCAGCACCGTGCGCACCCATCCCGAGCGCATCAGCCCGTTGTACAGCGCGGGCACCCGAGCCATCCACGGCATCGTGAATTCGAGCGAGCCGATCAGGTAGTCGCGCAGCGGCCGCAGATAGCGTTGGTGATACAGCTCGAGGAAGCGCGAGCGAAACTCCGGCACGTTCACCTTCACCGGGCACTGCCCCGCGCACGACTTGCACGCGAGGCACCCTGCCATCGCGTCGTACACCTCGTGCGAAAAATCGGCTTCGCCGCTGCGCGCCGCGCGGCTGTTGCGCCAGCGCGTGGCAAGGCCGCTCAGGAACGGCTGCCGCGCGCGCGCCGCCGCGACGACGTCGACGCCGGCCTGCCCTTGCAGGCGCAACCATTCGCGCATCAGCGACGCACGCCCCTTCGGCGATTGCACGCGTTCGCGCGTCGCCTTCCACGACGGGCACATCGCGTCGTCGGGATCGAAGTTGTAGCACGCGCCGTTGCCGTTGCAGTGCATCGCGGTGCCGTAGCTCTGCCACACGCGCTCGTCGATCTGCCGGTCGTGGTCACCGCGCGTCGGCACCTCGTCGATCTTCAGCAGCCGCATCGTGTGCTCCGGCGGCGTCGCGATCTTGCCCGGGTTGAACTGGTTGTACGGATCGAACGCGGCCTTCAGTTGCTGCAGCGACGGATACAGCTCGCCGAAAAACGCCGGCGCATATTCGGAGCGCACGCCCTTGCCGTGCTCGCCCCACAACAGGCCGCCGTGGCGCTGCGTAAGCTCGGCCACCGCGTCCGACACGGGCCGCACCAGCGCCGCCTGCTTCGGGTCCTTCATGTCGAGCGCCGGCCGCACGTGCAGCACGCCCGCATCGACGTGCCCGAACATCCCGTATTGCAGCCCGTGGCCGTCGAGCAGCGCGCGGAATTCGGCGATGTACGCGGGAAGGTTCTCGGGCGGCACCGCGGTGTCCTCGACGAACGGCTGCGGGCGCGCCTCGCCCTGCACGTTGCCGAGCAGGCCGACCGCGCGCTTGCGCATCGCATACACGCGCTTCACCGCGTCGTCGCCGGCCGCGAGCGTGTGGCCCAGGCGCTCCACGCTCGTATCGGTGCGCAGATGGTCGACGAACGCGCGCACGCGCGCGTCGACGTCATCCGCATCGTCGCCGCTGAATTCGATCAGGTTGATGCCGAGCGTCGGCCGAGCGTCGTCCTGCGGGAAATACTCGGACACGCTGCTCCACACGAAGTCCTTTATCGCCAGCATCAGCACCTTCGAGTCGACCGTCTCGATCGACAGCGGCTCGTGCGCGAGCAGCGCGCGCGCGTCGCGCAGCGCGTCCATGAAGCCCGCGTAGCGCACGTTGACCAGCACCGAATACTTCGGGATCGGCAGCACGTTGAGCTTCGCCTCGACGACGAAGCCGAGCGAGCCTTCGGCGCCGCACAGCACGCTGTTCAGGTTGAAGCGCCCGTCGGGTTCGCGCAGGTGCGCGAGGTCATAGCCGGTCAGGCAGCGGTTGAGCTTCGGGAACTTCGCTTCGATCAGCGCCGCCTTGTCGTCGCTGATGCGCCGCGCGGTGCGGTACACCTTGCCGATGCGGTCCTGCCGCGCGCAGCGGCGCTCCAGCTCGTCGCCGGCGAGCGCGTCGCTGTGCAGGTGCTCGCCGCCCATCAGCACGAAATCGAGCTCGAGCACGTGGTCGCGCGTCTTGCCGTACGTGCAGCTGCCCTGCCCGCTCGCGTCGGTGTTGATCATCCCGCCGACGGTCGCGCGGTTCGAGGTCGACAGTTCCGGCGCGAAAAACAGCCCGTGCGGCTTCAGCGCCGCGTTGAGCTGATCCTTGACGACACCCGCCTGCACGCGCACCCAGCGCTGCTCGACATCGATTTCGAGGATCCGGTTCATGTTGCGCGACAGGTCGACGACCACGCCGTCGGTCAGCGACTGCCCGTTGGTGCCCGTGCCGCCGCCGCGCGCGGCCACCGCGACGTCGCGATGCGCGGGCTCGGCAAGCAGCCGCGCCAGCAGCCGCACGTCGTCCGCATGCGCGGGGCAGATCACCGCTTGCGGCAGACGCTGGTAGATCGAGTTGTCGGTGGCCTGCACCGTCCGGTTCGCATGGTCCGCGCGGATTTCCCCGGCGAATCCGGCGGCCTGCAGCGCGGCGAGAAAGTCACGGTACGCATGCGCGGGCGGGCTGGCGGGACGGGGCAACGGGGCGATCGACATGGGGTAAAGGCGCAGTGTGGGTGGAGCCGGCCGGTTCGCGTGGCCGAAACATGATTTTTTAGCAAGTTTCCACGCGACCGGGATTTCCAGTATCTTTGGATACTTCGCGAGAAACAAACGAATTCTGCTCCGCCGAATATTGCATAAAACTCATGAATTACCGTCGCCTCACCCCGTCGATGTCGCTGCTGCTCGTGTTCGAGGCCGCCGCGCGGCATGAAAGCTACACGCGCGCGGCCGAGGAGCTGTCGCTGAGCCAGAGCGCGATCAGCCGGCAGGTCCAGACCCTCGAGGATCAGCTCGGCGTGGCGCTGTTCCGGCGCGAGGGCCGCTCGGTGAAGCTGACCGAAGTCGGGCGCCGCTACTTCACCGAGCTGAGCGGTGCGCTGGGGCGCATCCGCGGCGCGACGCTGCAGGCGATGTCGCACCAGGCGGGCGCCGGCACGCTGCGGCTCGCGACGCTGCCCACATTCGGCTCGAAATGGCTGCTGCCGCACCTGCACGACTTCTACGCCGCGCATCCGGGCGTGACCGTGCACCTTCATTCGCGGATCGGCGGCATCGACTTCCTCAACGACGACCTCGATGCGGCCATTACCGTCGGCGCGGGCGACTGGCCGGGCCTGCACGCGCACCGGCTGTACAACGAGTTCCTGATCGCGATCGCGCCGCCCGACACGGGCAGCGGAAGCCGCCGCAAGGCCGACGCGCACACGCCCGCGTGGGCTGCGAAGCAGACGCTGCTCGGCGTGACGAGCAACCAGCAGGCATGGGCGGAATGGTTCTCGCACTATCGGCTCGACCATCGGCAGATGCGCATCGGCCCGAGCTTCGAGCTGACGTCGCACCTGATCCAGGCCGTGCGGGCCGGAATGGGGATCGGGCTGGTGCCGAAGGTGCTGGTGGAAGACGAGCTGAGCCGCCACGAACTCGTGTCGATCGGCGACGCGATCACCAGCCAGCGCAGCTACTACCTCGTCTACCCGCCGGGGAACGAGACGCTGCCGTCGCTCGTCGCGTTCCGCGAATGGCTGCTGAAGTCGTGCTGAAGCGCGGCCGCCGGCGGGCCGCTCAGGTGCGCCATTCGCCGAGAATCTGCTCGGCCAGGTAGTCGCACGGCGGGCGCGCGGACTGCGCGCTGCGCGCGAGCACGACCTCCATTTCACCGAGCGGCGGCAGCCCGTGGCTTTCCGACAGCTGCACGAGATGATCCGGAACGCAGCAGCGCGCCAGCGGCGCAACCGCGAGCCCGGCCTCCACCATGCTGAGCAGGCCGAGGTGGCTCGGGCTTTCATACGACATCCGGTACGGGATCTTCCGCCGGTTCAGCGCCTTGACCGCGTGATCGCGCGCCGCGCTGCCCCCGTGCGTGAAAAACGCCACCGGCAGCGGCCGCTCTTCCCATACGTTGCGCTTCGGCGACCCGGCCCAGACGAGCGGTTCGAGCCGGATCAGCTCGCCGGTCACGCCCTTGATCCGCGTGAGGCATGCGAGGTCGACCGTGTTGTCCTTCAGCATCGGCACGAGTGCGCTGCTCGGCTGGCCGATCACGCGTATTTCCACGCGCGGATGCATCGCGGCGAACTTGCCGAGCACCTGCGGCAGCAACGAAGAAATGTAGTCGTCGGGCACGCCGATCGTCACGCGGCCGCGGATCTCCGGGCGCACGACCGACGCCCATGCCTCGTCGCGCATCGCCAGCATCCGGCGGCCGTATTCGGCGAGCATCATGCCGTCGTCGGTCGGCGTCACGTTGCGCGTATCGCGGATGAAGAGCGGCTTGCCGAGCGCATCTTCCAGCGCCTTGATCTGCATGCTCACCGCCGACGGCGACCGGTGCACGTTCTGCGCGCCCTGCGCGAACGATCCGGATTCCGCCACGGCCACCACCATCGCGAGCACATCGAGGTCGAGCTTTTTCATCGTCTTCAGAAAAACTGATCAATCAATTCAGTTTATCCCGTTTTACTGTTCTCCTCCACGGTCGGACAATGAATCCCGTCAGCCCTCACTCGTTGCAGGAATCATCAGACATGCATACGTCCGGATCGCTCTACGGATTTCTCGTCATCGGCGGCATGCTCGCGGTCACGCCCGGACCGAACATGGTCTACGTGATGTCGCGCTCGATCGCGCAAGGTCGCACGGCGGGGCTCATCTCGCTCGGCGGCGTGATGATCGGCTACCTGTTCTACATGTTCGGCGCGGCGTTCGGCATCACGACGCTGTTCATGAGCGTGCCCTATGCGGGCAGCGCGTTGGCTGTGGTCGGCGCGGCATACCTGCTGTATCTCGCGTGGCAGGCCGTCAGGCCCGGCGGCCGCTCGCCGTTCGAGGTGCAGGCGTTGCCGAGCGAGCGCCCGCTTCGGCTGCTCGCGATGGGCGCGACGACCAGCGTGCTGAACCCGAAGCTCGCGATGCTGTTCATTTCGTTGCTGCCGCAGTTCATCGACTACCGGAACGGCAGCGTGCTCGGGCAATCGCTGTTTCTCGGTTCGCTGCTGATCGCCGCATTCGCTTCCGCGAACGGGCTGGTGGCGATCTGCTCGAGCAGCATCGCGAAGTTCCTGCACGGGCGCCCGACGCTGCTCCTCGCGCAGCGCTGGGCGATGGGGCTCATTCTTGGCGGGCTCGGCGTGCAGATGGTGATCGATGCGTCGAGGATGGCGGGTATGGCGTGACGGCCGCGAACGGGCCGCCGAACCGGAAGCGGCTGGCCGGCAACGTCGCCGACCAGCCGTAGCGCCAGGAACCCGCCTTCGGCGCAACCCGGTCACTTCGTCAGCAGCTCGGCCTCCAGCTCGCGCAACCGTTCCGGAAACCGGACGCGCAGCACCAGGAACCACCCGAGCCCGATCGCCAGCAGCGCGACGAACACATAAGGCAGCCACGCATAAACGCCCGCCGGCACCGGATACACGCTGCCAACCAGCGGAATCGCGAGCAACACGACCGCGACGATGCTAATCGCCACATGCCGCGCACGCAGCCGGCGCTGGCGGCGCAGGTAAAGCGGCGCGCCGATCGCCACCAGCACGTATGCAAGCAGCCAGCCGTAGGTCGCGATCGAACTGAGATAGCCGTACGAATCGAGCAGCGCGGTGCCGCGCGCGGTGAATACCAGTGCAGTCGCCAGCGCGAGCACCGCGATCAGTGCCACCGCGACGTGCGGCGTCGCATTCCGCTCGTGCGCTTGGCCCGTCGACGCATGCAGCACGCCCTGCCGCCCGAACGTATAGACGATCCGCGCCGCCGCATTGATCGACGAGAAGAACGCCGCGAAGAAGCTCAACGCCACGCCCGCGTCGATCAGCACGCCGACCCAGCCGGCGCCGAGCCGATGCGCGAGCACCGCGAGCGGGCCGTCGACCTGATCGAGCGGCGGCGTCTGCCCGTGGAACGCGCTCACCATCCCGTACGCGCCGATCACGAACAGGATCGCCGGCCCGACGACGCTGATCAGCACCGCGCGCGGAATCGCGCGGAACGGGTCGCGCGCCTCGGCGCCGAGCACGGTCGCACTCTCGAACCCCGTGAAGCTGAAGAATGCGAGCACCATCCCGAGCTGCAGCTGCGTCGGCTTCACGCCTTCGAGCGTCAGTTGCGCGCGATCGACCGGATGCCCGCCGAACGCGATCGTCCCGATCACGACGACGGCGATCAGCAGCAGTGTCGCGAGCTCGACGAACAGCGTGAAGCGCGTGGACAGCCGGATGTCGCGAAACGCGATGTACCACGCGGCGAACGCGGTGACGACCGTGAGCCCAAGCACGGCGCCGAGCGGCGTCGCGCTGCCGAGCAGCCCGGTCTCGCGGCCCAGCACGAGAAACGTGTTGATCGTCCCCTGCAGGATGCCCGCGGCGGCCACCGCATACGCGATCAGCAGCGACCAGCCGCAGATCGCGCCCCAGACCGGCCCAATGCCGGCCGACACGTACGCATACAGCGCGCCCGGCGACGCCGAGTCGCGCGCGAACACCGAGATGCTCCACGACGCGAACAGCAGCGCGACGATCGCGAACAGGTACGCGAGCCACGTGCCGTTGCCGGCCGTCGCGAACACGGCGGGGATCAGCACGCCGATCCCGCCCGACACGCCGACGAGGCCGATCGACTGCGCGATCAGTTCCGGCAGGCTCAGGTAGTTGCGCCGCAGGCCGCCTGCCTGCGGCGCGGCATGTTGCGCAGGCAGTGCCTGCGCGGTGCTGGCTGGATGACTCATCGATTCACCTCGTCAGGAGCGGGTCAATTCCAGGAATGGCGCGCAGGCTTCACGCCGTTGAGGTAGTAGTTGCCGATCGCGTGATACTTCCAGCGCACCGGGTCGTGCAGCGTATGCACGCGTGCATTGCGCCAGTGGCGGTCGAAGTTGTATTTCGCGAGCGTCGACTTGCTGCCGCCAAGTTCGAACAGCTTGCTCGCCGCAAGCAACGACACCTCGGTCGTCGCGATCTTCGCCTCGCCGACCGCGATCGCGGCCTGCGCGACCGTTTCCTCGCTCGGCTCTCGCTTCGCCGCGTCGACGAAGCGCCCCGAGCGCGCGAGCAGCGCCTCGGCCGCGTGCACGCGGTACGCGATGTCGCCGATCTGCGCGACCGTCAGCGGATCCTCGCTCGCGCGTTCGACGCCGCTGTCGATCCACGGGCGAGCATGCTGCTGCACGAATGCAATGGTGTCCTGCAGCGCAGCGCGTGCGATCCCGAGATCGATCGCGGCGGTCGTGATCTGCGCGAACGGGCCCGCGAAGGTCGGACGGTCGTACGAACGCTGCGTGTGGAAGATCTCGAATGGGCTCACGCGCACGTTCTCGACGATCACCGTGCCGCTCGCGGTCGTGCGCTGCCCGAAGCCGCTCCAGTCATCCACGACGGTCAGCCCCGGCGCACCCTGCCGCACGAAGGCGAGCACGGCCTGGTCCGACTCGTCGAGCGCGAGCACCGGAATCCAGTGCGCGAACAGCGTGCCGGTCGAATAGAACTTGCGGCCGCTCAGCACGAACGCGTCGCCATCGCGGCGCACGCGCGTCTGGATGTCGAGCACGTTCTTGCCGCCCGCTTCGGAAAACGCATTCCCATAACGTGCTCCCTTCAGCACGAGATCGAAGAAGAAGCGCTTCTGCGCATCGCTGCCTTCGAGGTGGATATCCTCGATCAGGCAGAAATGGTTCTGCGGGATCTGCCCGACCGACGGGTCCGCCTCCGAAACGATCGCGATCACTTCCGCGAGCGTCACGTTCGACACCTCCGCGCCGCCGTATTCGCGCGGCACGGTGATGCCCCACAGGCCGCTCGACGAGAACAGCTCGATCTCGTCGTACGGCAGCTTCCGCTCGCGATCGCGCAACGCGGCGTGCTCGGCCAGCCGTGCGGCGACCTGATGCGCGACGTCGAGCGCCTCGGCATCCGAGCCGATGACGGGAACAGGCGTGGCGCCCGCTTGCGGTTGTACGTTTGCTTCGATGATTTCCGTAGACATGTCAATTCCGGCAAAGCTCATGAACCGGCCGGCGATGCCGCGAAGCATCCGCCGACCTCCTGTTTCGATATCCGAAACGTCAAACCGGGCTGACCCGCGAGAACCGTCGGTGTCGCCCCTTCGATCGGCCTTCGCACGACACGCGTGAGCGCCCGCCGCGCACCGGCCTGCGCGTCACGCGGCAACCGCCTGCCGCTGCGCCTCGAGTTCGCGCACGAGCGGCAGCACGCGCTTGCCGAAGTACTCGACTTCCTCGATGAAATGCAGGAACCCCGCGAGCACGAGATCGACGCCGATGGCCTTCAGCGCGACGATGCGTTCGGCGATCTGCTGCGGCGTGCCGATCAGGTTCGTGCGGAAGCCGTCGTTGTACTGCACGAGATCCTCGAACGTCGATTTGGCCCAGTTGCCCTCGCCTTCCGGCGATGCGCTGCCGGCCTGCTTCACCGCATCGCCGAACGCATGCACGGCCTCGACGTGCGCGTGCCGGATGATGTCGTCGAGCACGGCCTTCGCCTCCTCCTCGGTATCGCGCGCGATCACGAACGCGTTGACGCCGATGCGCACACGATGGTTGTTCGCCGCCGCCTTCGCGCGGATGTCGTCGATCTGCGCCTTCAGGTTCCCCGGCGTATTGCCGTTCGTGAAGTACCAGTCCGACACGCTCGCCGCGTTGTCGCGCGCCGCGCGCGAGCTGCCGCCCTGGAAGATCTCCGGATGCGGCTTCTGCACCGGCTTCGGGCTCAGCGTGTAGTCGTTGAAGCGGTAGAAGTCGCCCTTGAACGTGAAGTTGTCCTGCGTCCAGATGCCCTTCAGCGCCTGGATGAATTCCTTCGAGCGCCGATAGCGTTCGTCGTGCTCGAGCCACGGCTCGCCGATCGCGGTGAATTCGCCCTTGAACCAGCCGCTCACGACGTTGATCGCGATGCGCCCGTTCGAGATGTGGTCGATCGTCGCGAGCTGCTTCGCGACCACGGCCGGATGCCACGGCCCCGGCAGGATCGCGGCGAGCACCTTGAGCTTCGTCGTCGCATGCAGCAGCGCCTGGCTGAACGACACCGACTCGTGCTGGTATTCGGCGCCGTAGCCGGCCGTGAAACGGATCTGGCTCAGCGCGTACTCGAAGCCGGCCGCTTCGGCCGTGCGCGCGAGCTGCTGGTTGTATTCGAGGCTCCAGTCGGTGCGCTGCTCGATCGTGCTGACGACGAGGCCGCCGCTGACGTTCGGCACCCAGTAGGCGAACTTGACGCCGTCGGCGGTAGGGTCGGTGTGGCTCATGAGTATGTCCTGGTCGAGAAAGAAAACGCAGGCGGCCTACGCGGCCGCGACGGAGAGCGCATGCGGGCGCAGTTGCGGCACCGCGCGATCGACGGCGAGCGCGATGCGCGCGCGCAGCGCCGGGTTCGTGATCTGGTACTGGTCGAAATCGCTTTCCGACGCGTACACGCCGATCGGCAACGTGCGGGCCTGGAAGAAGCTGAACAGCGGGCGCAGCTGATGGTCGATCACGAGCGCATGACGCTCGCTGCCGCCGGTGGCTGCGAGCAGCACGGGCACGTCGATCAGCGCTTCGTGATGCACGAGGTCGAACAGGTGCTTGAAGAGGCCCGTGTACGACGCGCGATACACGGGGCTCGCGACGACGAGCGCATCGGCCGTCTCGATCGCGCGGATCTGCGCGTCGAGGTCGGCCGGCACCTGCGCGCGCGTCAGCGCGCCGGCCAGCCGGCCGCCGATCTCGCCGAGTTCGATCAGCCGCGTATCGATCGGCAGCGCGGCGCCGAGCGCCGCGACGATCGCGTCGGTCAGCGCCAGCGTGCGCGACGGCCGTTGCAGGCCGCCCGATATCGCGACCACGTTGATTGCATTGCTCATCGGTTGCATTCCCATTGTCGAGTCGGGTGCCGACGCACCCGTCACGTCATGGGTCAGCAAGGAGCGTGCCACTTCGATGATCGCAATGGAGAACGATCGTCTGCATGACGAAATGCATCGCAATCGACGGCCTGTCGTGGCATCCCCAACGATCGCCGCGCGTTGATAAGCGTGCCAGCCACGGCATCACAACCATATTCCGCAACGCGATGAACTCGGGGAAACAACGCTGCTGATGCGCTGCTGCTTGATCAGCAGCGCGGTGTGCCGCAGGCGCGCTTTTCCGCTTCGACACGGATTCCGGCACGCGTGCGGCGTCCTTCGGCATGCATTGGCGTCCACATTCCGCATTCATGCGCCTGTGCGGCACGTCGCATCCTTGCAGTAGCGTCGACATGGCTGTTGCGTCGTCACGTTGCGTGCCTTGGATCGCCGCACCGCGCGACATCGCCGCGCGCAACTGCGTCCAGCGCAGCAATCCCGCATTGGTTATCAGAAATCGATGTTTCCCGCGTTGCGCGAAACGTTGAACACTCTGCTGATCACGCAGCACCCAGTCAGCAACGCCTGCCGCGGCCTGACCGTTTTCGTGCAGCAACCCGACGCACTCATCGCCATGACATCCATTTCCGTATCGCCCCGCGCGGAAAGCCTGCGCGTCGTCGCGCCGTCCCGCGACGAACCGGTCCCGCCTGACGCGCTGCAAACCGCCGAACGCCTCGCGGCCGGCTTCGTGCGGACCGCCGCCGAACGCGACCAGCAGGGCGGCACGCCGAAGGCCGAACGCGACCAGCTGCGCGACAGCGGCCTGCTCGCGCTGAGCATCCCGTCCGCCTACGGCGGCCTCGGCGCGAGCTGGCGCACGACGCTCGACGTCGTCCGCGTGCTCGCGGCGGCCGACAGTTCTCTTGCGCACGTGTTCGGCTTCCATCACCTGATGCTCGCGACCGTGCGCCTGTTCGGCGCGCCCGCGCAGTGGGAATCGTGGTTCGAGCGCACCGCGCGCCAGCAATGGTTCTGGGGCAATGCGCTGAATCCGCTCGACGAGCGCACGATCAGCCGCTCGCGCGGCGCGTGGCACGAATTCAGCGGCCAGAAAAGTTTTTGCTCGGGCGCGCTCGATTCGCAGATGCTGATCGCGTCCGCGCACGATGCCGACACGCGCGCGTTCCTGATCGCCGCCGTGCCGACGCAGCGCAGCGGCATCTCGATCGCGGACGACTGGAACAACATCGGCCAGCGCCAGACCGACAGCGGCACGGTCACGTTCGAGAAAGTGCGCGTCGAGGATCACGAACTGCTGACGGACCCCGGCCCGCTGTCGACGCCGTTCGCGTGCCTGCGCCCGCTCGTCGCGCAGCTCGTGCTGACGAACGTGTATCTGGGCATCGCCGAAGCCGCGTTCAACGACGCACGGCACTACACGCTGCACGAAGCGCGGCCGTGGCCCGGCGCGCAGGTCGCGAGCACCGGCGACGATCCGTACATCCTCGGCCAGTACGGCGAATTCTGGGTCGGGCTCGAAGCCGCGCGCGTGCTCGCCGACCGCGCGGCGGACCGGCTCGATGCCGCATGGTCGCGCGATGCGGCGCTCACGCATGCGGAGCGCGGCCAGGTCGCGCTCGCCACGGCCGCGGCCAAGGTGTCGGCCGCGCGCACCGGGCTCGATCTCTGCACGCGCATGTTCGACGTCGCCGGTGCACGCGCGACGCACGGCGCGCTGCGGCTCGACCGGCACTGGCGCAACCTGCGCACCCATACGCTCCACGACCCGCTCGCGTACAAGATTCGCGAGATCGGCGAATGGGCGCTCAAGCGAACCTATCCGACGCCGGGCTTCTACTCGTGAACCATTCCCCTTCCGATGCGTGGCCCGACGCCGCGCCCGTCCTCACGCTGCCCGACCGGCCCGCGCTTGCGACGTCCATTCGTGCCCGCGCGCAGGTGTTCGTCGATCCGCGCTCGGTCGCGCTGCTCGAACGGATTCGCCTGGTCGCGCCGAGCGATGCGAACGTGCTGATCGTCGGCGAGACCGGCACCGGCAAGGAGCTGATCGCGCGGCACGTGCACGGCCTCAGCCGCCGCAGCAACGGGCCGTTCATCGCGGTGAACTGCGGTGCCTTCTCCGAAACGCTCGTCGAGAGCGAACTGTTCGGCCACGAAAAAGGCGCGTTTACCGGTGCGTTCAGCGCGAAGCCCGGCTGGTTCGAAGCCGCGAACGGCGGCACGCTGTTTCTCGACGAGATCGGCGACCTGCCGCTGTCGATGCAGGTCAAGCTGCTGCGCGTGCTGCAGGAGCGTGAGGTCGTGCGCCTCGGCTCCCGCACGGGTGTGCCGATCGACGTGCGCGTGGTCGCCGCGACCAACGTGGA
The DNA here is from genome assembly GCF_902499335.1 of Burkholderia lata. Classification (GTDB taxonomy): domain Bacteria; phylum Pseudomonadota; class Gammaproteobacteria; order Burkholderiales; family Burkholderiaceae; genus Burkholderia; species Burkholderia lata_B. The sequence continues at coordinate 491,372 of NZ_CABVQK010000005.1, forward strand.
TCTGCAGCAGGCCGTCGCGAACGGGCAGTTTCGCGGCGACCTGTTCTACCGGCTCAACGTCGTACAGCTCGCGGTGCCGACGCTGCGCGAGCGCCCGGGCGACATCCTGCCGCTCGCGCGCCACTTCTTCGACGACTACCGGAGCCGCCTCGGCTACGGGCCGCGCAGCATCGACCCGCGCGCCGAACGGCGGCTCGAGGCGCACGGCTGGCCCGGCAATATCCGCGAACTCGAAAACGTGATCCATCATGCGCTGCTCGTGAGCCGCCACGACGCGCTGCAGGAGGCCGACCTGCATATCGCATCGTCGGGCGTGCCGACGTCCGCCGTACGCATGCCAGAGCAGGAGCCCGACCCGGCCGCCGGCGCACAGGCCGCGCTCGAACGCGCGCTGCGCGACCTGTTCGACGAGGATCACGGCAACCTGTTCGAACGCATCGAGGACACCGTGATGCGTGTCGCGTTCGAATTCAGCCACCGCAACCAGATCCAGGCCGCGCGCCTGCTCGGCATCAGCCGTAACGTGCTGCGCGCGCGGCTGATCCGCGCAAAGGAAATTGCGGCGATGAAGTAGCCGCGTATGGGAACGCGCCGCCGCCTTGCTCCGGCGCGATCGCGCCGCGTTCCGCGCCGCAACGTCCGAACCTGATGTATCGTGGCGCGAAGCGTGCGCCGCTTCCCCCTCCGGCATCCGGTCGTCCGTCATACGGCCGCCTGCACCCGGCGACAGCGCGCCCGCACGATCCTCCGCAACACGCAAGGCCGTCCGGCGCCCGTGCGGGCCCGACCGAGCCTCGTTCACCCGTCCGGAACCCGTCGCCATGAAAAAGCTTGTCAACCGCCCGTCCGATGTCGTGCGAGAAATGCTGGAAGGCATCGCGCGGCAATCGCCGCATGTCGCGATCCTCGGCGACGAGCACGTGCTCGTCCGCCAGCCGCTGCCCGAGCCGGCGCAGCGCCCCGTCGCCGTCCTCTCCGGCGGCGGCAGCGGCCACGAACCCGCGCACGGTGGCTATGTCGGCGAAGGGATGCTGAGCGCAGCCGTCTGCGGCGAAGTGTTCACGTCGCCGTCCACCGACGCCGTGCTCGCCGCGATCCGCGCAAGCGCCGGCCCGAACGGCGCATTGCTGATCGTGAAGAACTACACGGGCGACCGGCTCAATTTCGGGCTCGCCGCCGAACTCGCGCGCGCCGAAGGCATTCCGGTCGAGACGGTCATCGTCGCCGACGACGTATCGCTGCGCGGCCGCGTCGAGCGCGGCCAGCGGCGCGGGATCGCCGGCACCGTGCTGATCCATAAGCTCGCCGGCGCGGCCGCCGCACGCGGGCTGCCGCTCGCCCGCGTCGCGGCGATCGCGCGCGACGCGGCGGCCGAACTCGGCACGATGGGCGTCGCGCTCGACGGCTGCACGATCCCCGGCGCCGACAAGTCGGGCTTCAGCCTCGCCGATCACGAGATCGAACTCGGCCTCGGCATCCACGGCGAGAAAGGCGTCGAACGCCGCGCGCCGCTGCCGGCCGACGCACTGGTCGACACGCTGCTGTCGAGCATCGTCGCCGATCTCGTGCTCGACCGTGGCGAGCGCGTCGCGCTGTTCGTCAACGGCCTCGGCGCGACGCCGGACATGGAACTCGCGATCGTGCTGCGCGCCGCATACGACAACCTGCACCGGCGCGGCATCGTCGTCGCGCGCGCGTGGGCCGGCACGTTCCTGTCGGCGCTGAACATGCCCGGCTGTTCGATTTCGGTGCTGCGGCTGAACGACGAACGCGCGGTGCTGCTCGACGCGCCGACACAGGCGCGTGCCTGGCCGGGCGGCGGCGCCGTGAATGCGCAGATCCGTGTGGCCTCGGCCGCCGTGCAGGAGGCGCCGCTGCCGCCGCTCGATGCGGCCGGCCGCGCGTGGGCCGCGCGCCTGCAGCCGGCGCTGCACGCGGTCGCGCAGACGCTGATCGATCATGAGCAGACGCTGACGGATCTCGATGCGGCAGCCGGCGACGGCGATCTCGGCGCGAGCATGCTGCGCGCCGCGGAAGCCATCCTCGCGCTGCCGGAAGCCGCATACGGCACGCCGGCCGGCGCACTCGCGGCGCTCGGCGCCGCATTGCGCCGCGCGATCGCCGGCAGCTCGGGGCCGTTCTATGCGACCGCACTGCTGCGCGCATCGCGCCGGCTGGCCGACAGCGCCGAGCCGTCGGCGCGCGACTGGGCCGCGGCGTTCCGCGCTGCGGTGGAGTCGATCAGCGAACTGGGCGGCGCGCACGCCGGCGACCGGACGATGCTCGATGCGCTCGTGCCGGCCGTCGCTGCATTCGAGCGTGCGCTCGATGGCGACAAGGATGCATCGGCCGCGTGGGAGGCGGCCGTCGCGGCGGCGGAGCATGGCGCGCAGGAAACCGCGAACATGACGCCGCGCGCCGGGCGCGCGAGCTATCTCGGCGAACGTGCGATCGGCACGCCGGACGGCGGCGCGGTGGCGGTGTCGTTTTGGCTGCGCGCGTTGCAGGCGCACATCCGGTGAAGGTCGAAGGCGCGCCATCGACGTCGCGCCTTCGATGCATCGGCACGCAAGACGCCGTTTCGCGTCACGTGCCGATGCCGCGGCTCGTTGCGATGCCGGGCGGCTTCACCTCCGTCGACATCCGCATCGAGGCATCCGCAATCAATCAGCGCGTCTTCGTCCGCCCGGGCAACAACGCGGCGCCGACCGACGCCACGCCGAAACTCGCGAGCCAGCACCAGTAGCCGATCGCATCGAGATGCACGGGTTCGACGTCCCCCGCTTCGTTCACGGCGATCTGGTGCTGCGACAGGAAGCTCATCCCGAACAGCAACGCCAGTACGGCCAGCACGACCGCCTGGGCGCGGTAGCGCTTCGCCGTCAGCAGCCACGCGGCGAACACGAGCGGATTCGCGAGCCATGCATAGATGCCGCCGAGCACGCCCATCCAGCCCGTCAACAGCACCTGCCAGCCGTCGGCCCATGGATGCGGGACGGGCGCGCCGGTGCGGAACGGCGCGGTGAACATGGCGACCAGATAAAGCGCCACGCTGATCGCGAGCAGCGCGGTCGTGGCGCGGCCCATCGGCGGGCGAACGGGCGCGGCGGCGGGAGTCGATGTGTTCATGGGCGGGCCGGGCTTCCGGCGTCGCAGCGCGACACCGGACGCGCCGGATTCAGGTCGCTCAGACGCCTTCGACCAGCACGGCGCGATAGCGCGCGCCCTTGAACCGGTGCTGCGCGACGGCCTGGTATTCGGGGCCGTGATACCACGCGTGCGCGGCTTCCTTCGACGGGAACTCGACGATCACGACGCCTTCCGGGCCTTCGCCCTCGAGCGTTTCCTGCGGCCCGTAGGCCGCGAGCACCTTGACCGGATGCCCGGCCAGCGTTGCGCCGACCTTGCTCTGGTAGAGGTCGAATTCCTGCGGGTCCTGCATGCTTTCCCGTGTAAACACGATGTAGGTGGCCAAGATGCGTGCTCCTGATGCGATGCGTGGATGGGGGCCGGACGCGCGCGGTGCCGTTCGAATCACCGCGTCAGCCGTGCAAGCCGCAACCGCACTCATGGCGGCGCGGGCAGTGTGCAGATTACAGGGGTTCCGCGAAACGCGTTGCCCCTGCCCGCTCACCCCTTCGCATCGAACCGGTACAGCGCCGCCGGCGTATCGACCAGCACCTGCCGGCGCCCGGCCTCGTCCGGCAGCAAGCTCTCCATGTACCGGTATGCGAGCCCGTCGTCGACCGCGCCCTCGTATCCGACATGCGGCCAGTCGCTGCCCCACAGCAGCCGCTCAGTACCGAACGCTTCGCGCACCGCATGCATCGCCGTCAGGCCGGACGCCTGCCAGCGGTCGGCGCGGTCGTTCCGGTACGCGCCCGACACCTTGACCCACACGTGCCTGCTCGCCGCCGTCGTCAGCAGATAGCGGAAGCCCGGATCGTCGATGCCAAGCCGCGGGTCGGGCCGCCCGAAATGGTCGAGCGAAACGTCGACGCCCGCGTCGAGCAGCGGCGGCATCAGCACCGGTAGGCGCGCGGCCTCCGCATGCAGCTCGACCTGCCAGCCGTGCCGCCGCAGCAGCGGCAACAGCGCGCGCCACGCCGCGCCCGCGAAATCCGGATCGCGTTCGCCGATCAGGTTCAGCCGGATGCCGCGCACGCCGAGCGGCGTCCATGCGGCGACCTGCTCGGCATCGCGCGCGGGGTCGATCACGACGATGCCGCGCAGGCGCGCGGGCTGCGCGCGCAGCGCGGCGAGCAGATAGCGGTTGTCGGTGCCGAGAAAGCTCGGCTGGATCAGCACGCCGTTCGACATGCCGTGCCGGTCGAGCATCGCGAGGTACTGGTCGAGCGACGCGTCGTACGCGATCGTGTAGCGATGGCCCGGCACGAGCGGCAGCGATTTCAGGAACACGTGCGCGTGCGCGTCGACGCCGGTGATCGCGCGCCTGCCGGAGCCCGTGCCGGCGCATCCGCCGAGCACCTCGGCCATCGCGAGTCCGGCGAGTGCGCGATTGAACGAGCGCCTCGAAATCATGGGTGTCTCCTGTCTTGTTGTTGATGGTGCACGGCCGGCCACGCCGGCTGCGTCGCGGCGTGTCAGCCTACATCGCACGCGCGACGATGAATATCGGAACGAACGACAGCACCGTCGACAGCGCGACGACGAATGCCATCAGCCGGTGGTTGCCGCCGTACTGCGTGGACAGCACGTACGAGTTGCTCGCGCACGGCAGCACCGAATAGAGCAGGATCAGGTTCCCGGACAGCGGCGACACCGCGAACGCCTTCGTCGCGGTCAGCGCGAGCAGCGGAAACCCGACCAGCCGGATCGCGGTGGTCACGAGCCCCGCACGCACGAGCGCCGCTTCCTTGCGGGGCAACGGCAGCCGCAGCGCGGCGCCGACGCAGATCAGGCTCAACGGCAACGCGGCGCCGCCGAGCACGTCGACGGTCTGGTCCAGCGCGGCGGGCAGCCGCCAGCCGGTCAGGTTCAGCACGATCCCGAACGCGCTCGCGACGATCAGCGGGTTCGCCGCCACCTTGCCGACGATCCCCACGAGCCCGCGCCCGCCGGCCTGGCCGTGCTCGAACGACAGCAGCACGAGCGTGTTCGAGATCGCGACCATGTACGCGACGACCACCGCCGCGATCCCGTAGTCCGCACGGTTCAGCAACCCCGACGCGACCGACAGGAAGATGTAGCTGTTGAAGCGGATCGAGCCCTGGACGATCGACGTGAACGACGCATGCGGCACCGCGCACAGCCGGCAGCCGAGCACGACGGCAGCCAGCACCGCGAGCGTGAGGCCCGTCAGCAGCACGATCGTCGACTTCGACGACGCGTCGAGCGGCCCGGCCAGCCCGATCGAATGCACGAGGAACGCGGGAAACAGCACGTAGTGGGTCAGTTTCTCGGCTGACGGCCAGAACGCCGCATCGACGAGCGCGATGCGACGCACCGCAATGCCGATACAGATCAGTGCGAAGGCGGGTGCGACGGCAACCCAGGCGAGTTCGGTGTGCATGGCTGAACAGGTTCGGTAAAGGAAGCAACAGGTGAATCGGTGCGCTCGCGAAGCGACGGCTCGGGCGCGGTCGTGTCCGGATCGGGATCGAACGGCAACCCGACGGCGGCGAGCGCTTCATACGCGAGCGCCGGCGCAAAGCGCACGCCGGAACCCGACGCGCCCGCCACCGCGCAGCCGTTGCGGCCGATCGGCGTGACCCGCGGATTGCGGTCGGCCGTGTAGCCGTCCACGGCCACGCGCGCGGCGAGATGCGCGTCGCGCAGGCCCGGGAAATGACGCGCGAGCAGCCCGTGCGCCAGTGCGCGCTCGTCGGCGCTCGGCCCGACGCGCGCGCCGGCGGCACACCCCCACGCGTGCGACGTGATGCTCAGCAGCCAGCCGCGCCGCGCGTGCACCGGCGCGAGAAACGCCTGTGCGTCCGGCAGGTAGACAACCGGCGAGTCCGGCGCCGGCGGCAATGCGCGCCCGTCGACATCGAACGCGACGATCTTCTTCGTGACGATGTCCGGTCGCGCTTCGCCGCGCGCGTCGTCGCCTGCTTCGCCGTCGACCGCCGGCCACGGGCCGCTCGCGCGGACGAGCCGGTCGGCATGCAGCGTCACGCCGTTGGCCACGAGGGTCCAGCCGCCGGCATTGCGCGACACGTGCGTGACCGGTGCGTCGAAACGCTCGACCGCGCGCGGGCCCGTCAGGTAGTGCGCGACCAGCCGCGGCACGTCGACCAGCCATGCACGGCCGGCGCGCCATAGTCGCGTGCCGGCGGGCAACGCGCCGAGCAGCGCATCGCCGGCACCCGGCGTATCGGCCGGCACCGGCGTCGCGAACAACGGGCCGCCAGCGTCGGATGCGGCCGCAACGAACGCGAACGGCGCGTCACGCACGCAGCATCCGGCCCGCGCCCATGCACCGTAATACGTGTTCGCGACCAGCGATCGCGCACGACGCTCGCCGGTGCCGCTGAACGGCGTGACGACGCCGGCCGACAGCGCGGTGGCGGTCTGCACGACCGGCCGCGCATCGAACACGGCGATGCGCAGCGCGCCCGCATGCCGCGCCGCCACGTGCGCGATCGTCGCGCCCGTCACGCCCGCGCCGACGATCGCGAGATCAACCCGCATCGGCTTGCCACCAGACGGTGCTGATCACGAGCGGCGTCGCGCCGTCGTTGTGCACCTGGTGCGACCGGTGCGATTCGAAATACAGCACGTCGCCGGCGCGCACGCGCACGGGCTCGCCGTCGTAGGTCAGCCGGCCGCTGCCCTGCGCGATCATCCAGCATTCGCGCACCGCGTGGACGTCCAGCCGCGACGTGCAATTCGGCTCGACCGTGAACAGGCCGCCGCGAAACGGAATCTCGCCTTCGCCGAGCCCGGCGAAATCGGCCTGGCGCAGCACGACGCCCGGTACATGCGACTCCGGCGGCAATGCGCCGACGTGCGGAAACTTACGCGCGCTCATCGTGCACCTCCTCCCCGACCAGGCCCAGTTCCGCGAGAATCGCGTCGCGGTCGCGATCGAGCGCCGGCGCGGCCCGGCGGGTAGCCGGATCGGGGCAGCCCGAGATCTTGATCGGCGTCCCCACGAGCCGGTACGGGCCGACATCCGGATCATCGACGTCGATCAGCATGTTGCGTGCGGCCGTCTGCGGATGGACGACCGCCTGGTCGACGCGGTTGATCGGGCCGGCCGGCAGCCCCGCGCGCGCGAACCGCTCGCACCAGTGCTCGACGCCGTGCGCCGCCAGCAGGCCGTTGAGCGTGCGTTCGAGCTCGGCCTCGTGATCCTTGCGCGCCTCGCCGCCGGCGAAGCGCGGATCGGCGGCGAGCGCCGGCACGCCGAGCGCATCGCACAGCAGCCGGAACAGCTTGTCGTTGCCGGCCGCGATGATGAGCGGGCCGTCCGCCGCGCGATAGACGCCGAACGGCGGCGCGATCGCCGGCCGATAGCTGCCGACCGGCCCGGTGACTTCACCGGTCGCGAAATAGCGGCCGATGAAATACTCCATCAGCGCGAGCTGGCAGTCGAACATGCCGATGTCGACTTTCGAGCCCTGCCCGGTCCGGCCGCGCCGCACGAGCGCCATCAGCAGCCCGGTCGTCAGGAACAGGCCGGCCGCGAGGTCGCCGATCGACGGCCCGACCCGCACGGGCATGCGCCCGGGCTCGCCGGTCACGCTCATGATCCCGCCGAGCCCCTGGACGATCATGTCGTACGCACGGTGATCCCGAAACGGCCCCGTATGGCCGAACCCCGACGCGCTGCCGTAGATCAGGCGCGGAAAGCGCGCATGCAACGTGTCCCAGCCGTAGCCGATGCGCGCCATCGTGCCGGGCCGGAAGTTTTCGGTGACGACGTCCGCCTTCTCGAGCAGCGCGTCGAGCACGCGGCGGTCGGCCGGGTCCTTCAGGTCGAGCGCGATGCTCTCCTTGCCGCGATTGAGCGATGCGAAGTACGCAGACTTGCCGCCGTACCACGGGCCGTATGCGCGTGCGTCGTCGCCGGTCGACGGGCGCTCGACCTTGATGACGCGCGCACCGTGGTCGGCCAGCAGCATCGTGCAGAACGGGCCGGCCAGCACGCGCGTCAGGTCGACGATCACGAGCCCTTCGAGTGCGCCTTCCATCATGCGACCTCCCGCATGCCGGACGGCAGCACGGCCGCCAGCTCCCCGGGCGTGACCGGGTCGAAGCTCGCCAGCGGCGTGACGACCGGCGACGACAGCCGTGCGAAGTCGCCGGCGTTCGGTTCGCCGCGCAACCCGAGCGCGCGCCACGCGGTCCGCGCGAGCGCCGGCATCAGCGGATACGCAAGCAGCGCGAAGCCCTTCGTCCAGCCGTACAGGTCGCCGGCCGCGCGCGCGCCGTCGAAGCGCGCACTCCAGCGCTCGACGACCCGGGCCAGCGCCGTCGGGTCGAACGTCGCGAAATCCATCGCGCGCTGCGCATCGCGCCACGCCGCCTCGGCCGCCCGCGCCGTTTCGTCGGCCGGCGCGCGCGCCGCGAGCGGCCCGCCGATCGCCTCGGCCACATGCCGCTGTACAGTCGCATACGGCCCGTTCACGAACCGGCAGAACGCATCGCGATCGAAGTCGGTGCGCGCGTCGACCGGATTGGTCGACGCGACGAAGAAGCGCACCGCGTCGGCCGGCACGCGCGTGCGAGCCGCGAGATCCTCGACCCAGATCGCCCAGCGCAGGCTCGTCGAGAACTTGCGCCCTTCCAGCGTATAGAAGTGGTTGATCACGAAGCGGTCGAACGGCTTCGACACGCCGTCGGCCATCGCCATCGCCTGGATCCCGACCAGGTGCGACACGCAGTTGTCGATCCCGAATCCGTTCACGGTGATCACGTCCGAGTCGCGATCGAACGGGTTCGCATGCAGCCCGTGCTTGCGCGCATAGAGATCGCCGACGAAGCGGATCGCGCCGAACAGCAGGCCATGACCGAACAGCGTGCGCGCCTCGCCGTCCAGCACGTACGGTAGCCCCCAGCCGGCATGGCTCGTCACGCGAAAGCGCGCGCCGTCGCGTTCGAGATGGCGGCGCGCGATATCGACGAATACCGGTGCGGTCTCGGTGCCCGCCAGTTGCGCGACCAGCGCGGCGGGATCCGCGATGTCGAAGAACAGGTTGTCCTGTTCGCGCATCGCAAGCGTCTCGCCCCAGCGCGCCGACGGTTCACGGACATCCTCCGGCTGGAAATGCGCGCCGCAGTCCTCGCAGAAGAATCCCGAGACGTCGCGCGCGCACTGCGGGCAGCGGCCGAGCAGGAAACTGCCGGTCACGTAGCAGTCGCGCGCGGCCGAATACGGCAGGCGTTCGCGCACCGGCGATACGCGTCGCTGCGCGGCAAGCCGCGCGACGAGCCCGTCGTGCGCGGCGAGGTACGCGTCGTGATGCGCGTCGCCGAGCGGATCGACGAACAGGTCGACGTCGATGTTCATGTCGGCGAGATCGTCGACGATGCCCGCGCAGCTCTGCCGCGCGAGCGCCGCCGCTTCGACGCCGGCCTGCCCGGCGCGCAGCGGGATGTAGGAATCGTACGGGTCGCTTGCGCACGCGATGCGCGCGCATTCGCCGCGGCTGCGCAGGTGGCGCGCGAGCATGTCGAGCCGCAGGTACGGGCCCGCGATATGCCCCAGGTGCAGGCGCCCGTTCGGCGCCGGCATCGCGGGCACCAGCAGGTAGTGGCGCGGGTCGCGGATCGTGTCGATCGGCATGATGGTCTCCGGGTCAGTCCAGCGTGACGGTCACGTCGGCCGCGAGCTCGCGCAGCAGCGCCACGATGTCGCGGTCGAGCTCGCACTGCGCGATCAGGTACGCGATCTCGTACGCCTTGAACACGTCCTTCGGCAGCGCCATTTGCGCGCCCTTGCCGGCGACGACCTGCAGGAAACGCAGTTCCGGCCGGCGCCACAGTCGCTCGAACCCTTCGACGCGGGCGATGCGGCCGAGCCCGGGCGGCATCACGATGCGCTGGCCCGCGCGCGTCGACGCGGTGCCGAGCCGGTCGTCGAGCGGGCCGTCGATCGCGCCGCGCGCGAGATCGAGCACCGTGCGATACGGCGAAAAGCCCGCGACGCTGTACGGGATCAGGTGCGAGTTGATGAACTCGCCGCCGAGCCGCCCGCCGATCTCGAGAATCTTCGGCCCGTCGCGCGTCACCATCACGTCCGCATGAAAGCCGCACCAGTCGATGCCGGTTGCCGCGACGCCCGCGCGCACCATGTCGCGAATGGCCGCCTGCGTGCCGGCCGGCAGCAGCGACGGCGTCACGTTCTCGTACTGGATCGGGATCGACCGGTCGAAGGTCTTGTCGATGATCGCGTTGATCGCGACGCGGCCGTGCGCGACGGCGCCGGACACCGAGTGCTCGCTGCCCGTCAGCCGTTCCTCGAGCAGCGCATGATCGCCGTACAGGCTGAACATCTCGCCCTTTTCCGGCGAGTTGTATGCGCGAAATGCGCGATAGACCTCGGCGGGATCGTCGTGCGCGTCGACCGGAAAGATGCCGCGGCTGCCCGAGTTGCCGGCCGGCTTCAGCAGCGCGGGCGCGCCGATCCGCTTCAGCGCAGCGGTGAACTCGGCTTCGCTGCTGACCACCGCGTAGCGCGGGTTCGCGTTCGGCACGGCGTCCAGCACGCGGCGGGTCGCGGCCTTGTCGCGCACGTTGAGCGCGGCGGCCGGCGCCGTGCCGCGCAGCCCGAGCCGATGCGACAGCCGGCTCGCCAGCACGACTTCGAGGTCCTTCCACGCGACGACGCCGGACAGCTCGACGCGATGTTCGCGCAGGTAGTCGAGAATGGTCCGCTCGGCGGCGTCGTAATCGCCGAGCCGTGTCGGAATGATGCCGGCGCATCCGAACGAGCGAAACGCGTCCGGCGTCGGCGTCGCCACATACAGGTCGAGCCCGAGGCTGCGCGCCGCGTCGATTTCGGCGATCCGCTCGCCCGGAAGCGCGCGCGTGTCGAGATACAGCATGGCCGGTGCATGGGTCATGGCGGTGTGCTCCTGTCAGTTCACGAATTGTTGGGTGGCAGCGTGCGGCGCGTCGCCGTGCGGCCAGTCGACGAAACCCGGCGGCGTGCCGACTTCATAGATGGATGCGCCCGCGATCGCGTTCGCGATCCGGCCGCTGCGCCACGCGGCGAGGCTCAGGTTCGGGTCGGCGATACCGCGCGTCGTGCGCGCGGCGTTCTGGAAGAAAATCCGCGCGGCGCTCGGCCGGTTCCAGCGCACCGCATAGTCGTCGTCGAGCTCCGGCACGCCGTTGCGCGTGTGCATCTCGAAGCGCAGCGATTCCAGCGCACCCGGCATCTGGAATTCGCTGCCCGTCGCGAGCAGCACGACGTCGGCGTGCAGCGGCGCGTGCACGCCGGTACCGTCGTCGACGCTCAGCACGTAGCCGCCGTCCGCGCGATGCAGGTTGGCCATGCTGCGGCCCGGCATCAGCGCGCAATGGCCGGTGCGCCCTTCGATGTGCGTGATCTCGTAGAGCCGCTGGTAGATCGCCGTCAGGAGCGGCAGCGTGACGCCGTCGCTCGCAAGGCGCTGCGTGTCGAGCGCGTCGCGCTTGCGCTCCGGCGACAGCCGCGAGAAATGTTCGTTGTACTGCGGCACGAACCACTCGTTGACGAACGGCGAGTCGTCCATCGGCAGGAAGTTCTCGCGCCGCGTCAGCCAGGCGACGTGCGCGGGTGCCGCATCGCCCGTCAGCCCGAGCAGGTGCAGCGCGAGTTCGGCGCCGCTCTGGCCGCCGCCGACGATCGCGACGCGCCGGCCGGCGAGCGCCGGCCGCACGGTGCAGAACTGCGACGAATGCAGCACGTCGGCGCCCAGGTGCGGCCTGGCGCACGCGGGAATCGTCGGGCGCAGGCCGACGCCGACGACGAGATTCGCGGTGCGCACGACGCCGTGCGAGGTCGTGACGCGCAGCGCGCGCCCGTCCCGCACGACGCTTTCGACTTCGCAGTCGAACCGCAGGTTGTCGAGCGACGCGCATACCCATTGCATGTACTGCTCGAACTCGCGGCGGCGCACGGTCGGAAAGCGCGCGTTCGCAAACGAGTACAGGCGCTCGGTGCGTTGCAGGAACGCGATGAACGAGTAGCGGCTGCACGGATCGGCCAGCGTCACGAGGTCCTTCAGGAAGCTGGTCGTCAACGACGAATCGGCGAGCATCAGCCCCGGATGCCAGCGGAACTCGGGCTTGCGCTCGACGAACAGCGAGCGCAGGCCGTCCAGCGGCGCCAGCAGCGCGGCCAGGCTCAGGTTGAACGGGCCGACCCCGATCCCGAGCACGTCGACCTCCTCCCCGGCAAGGGCCCGCGGCTTCGCGCCGTCGAGCGTCTGAATGTCGAAAGTGTTCATCGCGCCTCCCCGGCACCGGTGATCGAATCGTGAAGAACGGCGCTGCGGGCCTCGCCGAGCACGAGCCCGGCAAGCACCGCGCCGCCATGAACGGCCGTGGCGATCCCGCTGCCGCAATAGCCGCCGCACCAGCCCAGCCGCCCGGCCGTGCCGACATGCGGCACACCGTGCGCCGTGAAGCCGAGCGGCGCGGACCACACACGCTCGACGCCCACGTGCCCGAGCGCCGGGAAATACGTCGCCAGCCGCGCGCGCAAGGCGGCTTCGGCATCCGCGGGCGGCATGTCCGTCGCCAGGCCGAGCCGGCTGCCGAACAGCAGTCGCCCGCGGTCGTCGAGCCGGAAGTAGTCCTTGTCGGCGGACAGCGTGCCGTACACGCGCGGCTGCCGCGAAATGCGGCGCTGCGTCGCGTCGTCGAGCACGCCGGTCGCGAGCAGGTGCGTGCCGTACCGTTCGAGCGGCGGCCGTACGTCGGCCGGCAGCAACGGCCACGCGTCCTCCGCACACACCAGCACGGTGCCGGCGGCGAGCGTCGCATCGTCGAGGTCGAGTGCGGCTGCTTCCGGCGCGAGCCTCAGCGCGTTCACGCCGGCGCCGCGCCGGATCCGCACGCCGAGCGTCGCGGCCCGCATCCGCATCGCATCGCGCAGCGCGCGCGGCCGGATCAGTGCGAAACGCAGGTTCAACAACCCGGCGATCGCGTGCGCCGCGCCGGTTTCCTGCGCGACCGCCTGCGCGTCGAGCCATGCGACGCGCGCGTCCGGCTGTGCCGCGTAGTGATCGAACCGGCGTGCCAGTTGCATCGCCGATGCGTCGTCGCACGCGAGCGTGATGTGGCCGGGATGCGCCCACCCGCACGCGAGGCTGCGGCTGTCGACGAAGCGCTTCAGATACGCGATCGCCTGCGCCGCCTCGCGCTCGGCGGCCTGCGCCTGCGCGGCCGAACCCGGGCCGCGCGGCAGCGCCGGCGCGACGCTCGCGACCGAACCGAAGTTGAATGCGCTCGGGACGTCGCCCGGCGGATCGGCATCGCAGACGTCGACCGTCGCGCCCTGCTCCGCCAGGTGGATCGCGGCGGACAGCCCCGCATAGCCGCCGCCGACGATCGCGACGTCGGCGGTTCGTTTGCCGGGCGCCATCATGCGTGCTCCGGCTGGTGCTGGTGCGCGTCGACGAAGGCGCGGTACGGCGCGTCGAAGAAGAACGCGGGCTCGCCGTCGGGCGGTTCGAGCTGGTCGAGCCAGCAGGCCGTCGCCGAATACTTCGCGAGGAACGGCCTGCGCAGCCAGCGCGGATCACGCGCCTGCAGGAAGTTCAGCAGGAAGTAGCGCTGCCCGTGCAGGTCGAGCGTGCCCGCGACCTCGACCTTGCCGGGGCCCGCGCTCATCGACGGGCCGCGCGCGCTGCGCGCGAGCCCCGATACCGATGCGATCGCCGTGTTGTAGATGTCGAGCGCTCGCGCGAGCGGCAGCTCGAAATAGGCGCGCGGCCCCGTATCGCGCTCGACGAACATGTAATACGGCACGATGCCGAGCCGCACCTGCCCGACCCAGTTGCGCCGCCACACGTCGGCGTCGTCGTTGATGTGGCGCAGCACCGGCCCCTGCGAGCGGATCACGACACCGATGCGGCGCAGGTTCGTCACCGCCTGCTCCGCGATCTCCGTCGACAGCTCGCGCCAGTGGTTCAGGTGCGCCATGATCGTCACGTTGCGCCCGGCGTCGACCAGCGTGCGCAGCAGCGCGAGCAGCTCGGGCGTATCCGGATCGCTGACGAAGCGGTACGGCCAGTACGTGAGCGCCTTCGTGCCGATCCGGATGTTGCCGACATGCTCGAGCCCCGGCTCCAGCAGCGGCGTCAGGTATTCGCGCAGGCGTGCCGCGCTCATCACCATCGGGTCGCCGCCCGTCATCAGCAGGTCGGTCACTTCGCCGTGCGCGCGCAGGTAAGCGTGCAGCCGCGCCGCTTCGCTCGACGCGAATTTCAGCGATGCATCGCCGACGAACTGCGGCCAGCGGAAGCAGAACGTGCAATACGCGTGGCAGGTCTGCCCGTGGCTCGGAAAGTACAGCACCGTCTGCGCATACTTGTGCTGAATGCCCGGGCAGGGTTCGCCGTCCAGCTCCGGCTCGTTGAGCCGCTGGTCCGCCGGATGCGGGTTCATCCGCGCGCGCAGGCGCCCGACCAGCGCGTCCAGTTCCGCGTGGCGCGCCGCGTCGCGCGACAGCACGGCCAGTCGCTCGAGGTCGTCGGGCGCGAGCATGTCGGGCTGCGGAAACGTCAGCCGGAACAGCGGATCGTCCGGCACACGGGTCCAGTCGATCAGCTGCTCGACCACATAGCGGTTGACCTTGAACGGCAGCACCCGTGCAACCAGCCCGATCTCCTCGCGCATCCGCGGCGGCAGCGCCGCGAGCTGCGGGATGTCGTCCAGCTTCGAGCGGTTGTACGCCTTGAACACCGGATGCACCGGTATCGACTGGCGCGGCGGCGCGCCGCCCTGCGCGCCATCGCGCGCGGATATCCGTTGGCCCTCGGATAGTTCGATCATTGACTCGACTCCATTTTTTTAGATGTACTAATGTATGTCGTGTGTCTTGCCTGCTCGCCGCCGACGGCCAGGCAGCCCGTCGGCGTCCTGCAGATACTAGAAGCAATTGCCGGGGCGAAGCATTACCGCCGTGTTATTTATCCATAAGCGTTTCGCATGCGGCTGCGCACCAATTCAGCGGGGCGCGGCCGCGCCCACCGCCGGCCGCGCCGCCCGTGGGTGCTTGCCCGGATGGGTTTCCGGCATCCGCCAGTACACGACCAGCGAGACCGCCGCGCAGGTCGCGACGTACCAGAAGAACATCGCCTCGTTGCCGCCCGCCTTCAGCCGCAGCGCAACGAACTCCGTCGTGCCGCCGAGGATCGCCGTCGTCAGCGCATAAGGCAGCCCGACCGCCAGCGCGCGGATCTGCGGCGGAAACAGCTCCGCCTTCACCAGCATGTGCACCGAGGTGAACCCGCTCAACACGACGAGCCCCGCGAACACCAGCGCGAACGCGGCGAGCGGCTCGTGCACGTGCCCGAGCGCGGTGAAGATCGGCACGGACAGCAGTGCGCCGCCGAAGCCGAACCACAGCAGCACGGGCCGCCGCCCGACGAGATCCGATACAAGGCCGAACAGCGGCTGCAGCGGCATGTACAGCAGCAGCGCGAGCGTGCAGATCCAGGTCGCCGTTTCCTTGTGCAGGCCGACGGAGTTGACGAGGTATTTCTGCATGTAGACCGTGTACGTGTAGAACGCGACGGTGCCGCCGATCGTGATGCCGATCGCGAGCAGCAGTTCGCGCCAGTGGGCCGCGAGATCGGCCGACACGCGCGTCTTCGCCGCATGCGCGCGGCTGGCGATGAACGCGTTGCTCTCCACGACGTTGCGGCGCATGTACAGCGCGAACAGCGCGAGCACGCCGCCGACGAAGAACGGGATCCGCCAGCCCCAGCGCTCGATGTCGTGCGTGCCCGCGAAGATCCGCTGCATCGCCAGCATCAGGCCGAGCGCGACGAGCTGGCCCGCGACCACGCTCACTTGCAGGAAGCCGACGTAGAAGCCGCGCCGGTTCGGCGGCGCGATCTCGCTCAGGTAGGTCGCGCTGGTGCCGTATTCGCCGCCCATGCTGAGGCCCTGCAGCAGGCGCGCGGCGACGAGCAGCACCGGTGCGAGCACGCCGATCGTCGCGTAGCCGGGCGTGACGGCGATCAGCATCGATCCCGCGCACATCGCGAGCACCGATTTCGTCAGCGCGGCCTTGCGCCCGTGCCGGTCCGCGTACAGGCCGACGAGCCAACTGCCCGCCGGGCGCGCGACATAGCCGACCGCCGCGATCGCCGCGGTGTTCATCAGTTGCACGGTCGGCCGGTCGGCGGGAAAAAACGACGGCGCGAAATAGATCGAGAAGATGCTGTACGCGAGAAAGTCGTACCACTCGATCAGGTTGCCGGCCAGTCCGCCGACGATCGAGCCGATACGCGGCGGCGCGTCGGCCGCCCCGGTCGGGGAAGTTGCCAAGGTTGTCTCCTGTTCGTTCTGTATCGGGCGGCCGGCATGCGGCCGCCCGTGCCACACGCCGGCGTTACGGCTGGGCAGTCGCGTAGCGCGCGTCGAGCGCGTCGAAGCGCGCCTTGTCGACGAGCCGCTGCCGTTCGGCGAACGGCGCGACGAGCGCCGGGTCCTCGTCGAGCCGGCCCGTGTCGCGCAGCGTCGTCAGCGCCGCCTGCATCCCGTGCACCGCGCCCTGCAGCGCGGCGTTCGCATACAGCACCACGCCATAGCCGAGGCGCGCCAGTTCGTCGCGCGAGCGGGTCGGCGTCTTGCCGCCGATCACGATGTTGATGAGCTGCGGCGTATCGAACAGCGCGGGCAGCCGTTCGACGTCCTCCGGCGACTCCATCGCCTCGATGAACAGCACGTCGGCGCCGGCCGCCGCGTAACGATGCGCACGCTCGATCGCGTCGTCGATGCCGTGCACGGCCGCCGCATCGGTGCGGGCGACGATCAGCAGGTTCGGGTCGACGCGCGCGTCGACGGCCGCCTTCAGCTTGCCGACCATTTCCGCGGCCGGGATCACTTCCTTGCCCGCGAAGTGGCCGCATTTCTTCGGCAATACCTGGTCCTCGAGCTGGATCGCGTCCGCGCCGCTGCGCTCGAGCGTGCGCACCGTATGCAGCACGTTCAGCGCGTTGCCGAAGCCCGTATCGGCATCGACCATCAGCGGCAGGTCGACGGCGTCGCGCACGCGCGCCGTGTGCTCGGCCAGCTCGCCGAGCCCGACGAAGCCGAGATCCGGCAGGCCGAGCGACATGTTGGTGACACCGGCGCCGCTCAGGTACAGCGCGCCGAAGCCGAGATCGGCGGCGATCCGCGCGCTCAGCGCGTTGAACGTGCCGGCGACGAGCAGCCCCTGGCGGGCGGCGATGCTGCGCCGGAACGCGGCGCGACGAAGGGTGGTGTGATCGGTCATGCGGGCCTCATTGGTCGAAACGGAACAGGGTTCGCGGCGAGTCGCGCAGCACGCGTGTGCGCTCGCCGGGGTCGGGCAGCCAGCGTTCGAGCGCCGCGCAGGTCGCGCCGAAATCGACACGCTCGCGATGCTGCGTATGCGGCCAGTCGCTGCCCCACACGAGCCGCTCGGCCGTGAACGCGGCGCGCAGCGCCTGCGCGGCGCCGAGCGCCGCGTCGGTGCCGTCGCCGGCCAGGCTGTTGCGATAGGCGGCCGACAGCTTGACCCACACGCGCCCGGTGCCGGCGAGCGACAGCAGGTCGCGGAAGCCTGGGTCGCGCTCGCCGAGCGTCGGCGACGGGCGGCCGAAATGGTCGATCACGAGCGTGCACGACTGCGCGAGCAGGCTCGCGGCGATCGCATGCAGGTCGGCCGCATCGCGATGGATCTCGACATGCCAGCCGAGCGCATTGATGCGCGCGAACAGCGCGCGCCATGCCCGCGTGCCGAAGTCCGGAATCGGCAGGCCGACCAGGTTGAGCCGCATGCCCACGACGCCCGCGCGGTTCAGCGCGGCGAGTGCATCGTCGTCGATCCCCGGATCGACGACCGCGACGCCGCGAAAGCGGCTCGGGTAGCGCCGCAGCACGTCGACGAAGAACGCGTTGTCGGTGCCGAGAAAGCTCGGCTGCACCAGCACTGCATGCGTGATGCCGTGCGCGGCAAGATGCGCGACGTACGCGTCGAGCGACGCGTCGTAGTCAGGCGCATGGCGCACGACCGGCGCGAGCGGCAGGCCGCGCGCAAACACGTGCGCATGCGCGTCGACCGCCGCGACGGCGGCCGCCGATGCGTACCACGCGGTGGCGTTCGGCGCCGACGAAACCGGCTCGACCGGCGGATTCACTGCTCGATCCATGACGACTGCCTGCAAGATGTGCCCGGCCCGCATGACGGGTGACGGGCGGCTGGATGAACGAAAGACGGCAATTACAGCGATGCGCGGGCCTGCACGTCGCCGTCGGCGCCGGGCCCGGCCACCGCGTCGGGCAGGCGGCGCCCGCGCGTTTCCGGCAGGAACCACACCGCGATCACGACCAGCCCGTAGGCGATGCCCGCATCGATGCCGAGCGCCGTGCCGAGCGGCATCGATGTGCCCATGTGCCCGACCAGCACCGGGAAACCCGCCGACGCGATGCGGCCAAAGTTGTAGCAGAAGCCGACGCCGCGACCGCGCACGTTCTGCGGATACAGTTCGTTGAACAGCGTGCCGAGCGTCGCAGGAATGCCGGCCGAAAACAGGCCGAGCGGGAACCCCAGCAACAGCATGGCGATGTCGTTCAGCGGCAGGAACACGTACAGGTTCACCATCACGGCGCAACACGCGGCGAACAGCATCACGTTGCGGCGCCGGCCGATCCGGTCCTGCAGATGGGCGCTGACGAAGCAGCCGCAGATGAACGCGACGATCACGACCGACAGATACGCGCCCGTGCCGAGCACCGAAAGGTGCCGCTCGGTCTTCAGGTAGGTAGGCAGCCAGATCGTGATCGCGTGATAGCCGCCGTGCGCGCCGACGCCGATCAGGCCGCCGACGATCGTCGCGCGCAGCACCGACCGGTCGAAGATGCCGACCGTCGGCGCATCGTCCGCGTGCGCCGGCGCCCGTGCCGGTTGCGTGCGCGGCGGCTCGGGAATCGCGCGGCGGATATACAGCACCAGCAGCGCGGGCAGCGCGCCGATCGCAAACAGCACGCGCCATGCCCATTCCGCCGGCAACCACGCGAACACGGCCATGTACAGCAGCACCGCCGCGCCCCAGCCGAATCCCCACGCGCTCTGCACGACGCCCATCGCCTTGCCGCGATGGCGCGCGCCGACCGTCTCGGCGAGCAGCACCGCGCCCGCGGTCCATTCGCCGCCGAAGCCGAGGCCTTGCAGCGCCTTCAGCACCAGCAGCTGTTCGAAGTTCTGCGCGAACGCGCTCAGGAACGTGAATGCGGAGAACCAGCACACGGTGATCTGCAGCGCGCGCACGCGCCCGTAGCGATCCGCGATCACACCGGCCAGCAGGCCGCCGAGCGCGCCCGACACGAGCGTTGCGCCGCCGATCAGGCCGGCCTGCCCCTTGCCGATGCTCCAGGTCGCGAGCAGCGCCGGAATCACGAGGCTGAACATCTGGGTATCGAGGCCGTCGAGCGCCCAGCCGGCAAAGCAGCCGCGCAACGTGCGCCGTTCGGTCGTCGATAGTTCACGCGTCCAGTTCAACGGAGGTCTCCTCGTGTCGTCGCCGTGCGCCGCGTCGTCGCGCCGCTTACCGGAGGCACCGCCTGCATCGGCGACGCTTGGTGAGCATCCTATGAATCATTTGGATAATTCGCTACTATGTTTCGAATAATTATTCATAACATACGCTTATGGAAATCAGGCACGTCCGCTACTTCCTCGCGATCGCGGATTCCGGCAGCTTCACGCGCGCCGCCAGCGAGCTCGGCATTGCGCAGCCGGCGCTCAGCCAGGCGCTGAACCGGATGGAAAAGGAACTGGGGGTTCGGCTGTTCGACCGGTCACGGCGCGGCGCGACGCTCACGCCGGCCGGGCTCGCGATGGTCGACGACCTGCGCCTGAGCGTCGCGCGGCTCGACGCGGCCGCGCACCGGGCGGGCGAGATCGGCGCGCAGCGCGCCGGACGCCTGACGATCGGCTTCGTCAGCGCCGCGCTGTTCGACACGCTGCCGCGCGCGATCCGCGCGTTGCGCGAGAGCGCGCCCGACGTGGAGCTCGTGATGAGCGAGATGAGCAATGCCGAGCAGGCGATCGCGCTCGAGCGCGGCGAGATCGATATCGGGCTGCTGCACACGCCGGTCGCGGTCAACGGCAGGATGCGCGAGAAGCTGATCCGGCGCGATCCGCTCGTCGCGGTGCTGCCGAAGGATTTCCCGCGCCAGCCCGACGGCACCGTCACGCTGGCCGAGCTCGCCGCGGCCGGCCTCGTGTGGTTTCCGCACGATCAGCTGCCGCTGATCCGCGCGGGCATCCTGAGCGCGTTCCGCCAGGCCGGGCATGCGGTGGACATCGTGCTCGACGTGAACCGCACGCTGACCGTGGTCGCGTGCGTCGCCGCCGGATGCGGCGTGTCGCTGCTGCCGCGCTCGATCCACGCGTTCGCATTCGACGGCGTCACTTACAGCCCGATCCGCGACGGTGCCGCACTGCCGCATTTCGAACTGAGCGCGATCTGGCCGGCCCGGTCTCGCCCGACACTCGCGGACCGCTTCGCCGCGCTGCTGCCGTCGGCCGACACGCGCGCCTGAGCGGCAGGCGCCGCATGCGGCACGGCGTCGCCCGGAAACAGGCCGCACCGGTCGCGCACCGCTTCGCTTCCGGTACGGGTCGTGTTGCGTCGTCTGCAGGGTCCGTCGTCGATGGATGAAAGCGCGCGCGTCATGCGAGCGTCGCGGTCGCCTGCATGGTCAGCCAGCCGTCGCGATCCTTCGCCCACAGCTCGATCGTCTGGCCGTCATCCGAAGGCTTGCCGCACAGCGTGAACGGCTCCCCGTCGAACGTCGGGCGCACTGCGCGAAACGCGAAGCTCGCGAGCGTCGCACCGGGCCGTTCGCGATGCACGAGATCGACCAGCAGCGTCGCGATCAACGGGCCGTGCACGACGAGCCCCGGATAACCTTCCTCCTGCGTCACGTAGCTGCGGTCGTAATGGATGCGGTGACCGTTGAAGGTCAGCGCCGAATAACGGAACAGCATCACGGCGTCGGCCGTGACCGTGCGCGACCACGTCTCGCCTGCCGGCGCCGCGATCGGCTTCGGCGCGGGTGTGCCCGGCTGCGGCGCGTCGCGATAAACGATGTCGTGCTCCTCCTCGACGCACAGCGCGCCGTCGCACTCGATCCGGTGCTGCACCGTCACGAATACGAGCCGGCCGCTGCGGCCCGTCTTGTCCTCGAGGTTCGCGACCGTCGATTCGCGGGTCGCGCGCCGCCCCGTGCGCAGCGGCGCATGGAACGTCAGGCGGCCGCCGGCCCACATGCGGCGCGGCAGCGGCACGGGCGGCAGGAAGCCGCCGCGCTTCGGGTGGCCGTCGGGGCCGACTTCGGCCAGCGGTGCGACGGGCAGGAAATAGAGCCAGTGCCACATCGGCGGCACGACATCGCCGGGCGGCGGACGGTCGAGCGTGGCGGCCAGCGCGTTCAGCGGGAACGCGGTGATGTCGTCGCCGAGCGTTTCGGTCTTGCCGAGCCACGCGTCGAGCGACGCCGGGCCGGGGGGCTGCGAGGATGGGGTGGACACGTGCGGAATCTCCGGGATGCTTGCAACGGCCTCAATATGCACGCCGCGCGCCGTTTCGCGAAGCCGGATTTCCCGAACCCCGGCTTCGCACCAGCCTGACCTGCCCGACCTGCCGAGCCCCCCTGCCGGATGCCTTTCATCTGACCATTCGATCACGGCCGCCGCGCGCACCGCCTGGCCGGCAACCTTACAGCTTGACCACCGCCGGCACGCCGCCTAAATTGCATCAGACGGGCCGGCCGCGCCGCAAGCGGCGTGTCATACGGGTGACAAAAACGATAGTTTGCTATCGAATTATTTTGCCCCTATCATCTCGCCCATGACCAATCTGCACGACCTCCGTCTCGCCGTCAGCAGCCTGCTGGTGCTGTCCGCGCGCAAGTGGCGCCGCACCAGTGACGGCGTGCTGAACGCGTACAACGTGTCCGAAGCCTGCGCGACGCCGCTGCTGATCGCCGGCCGCCTCGGCGAAGGCGTGCGGCAGGGCACGCTCGCCGAACACGTCGGCATCGAAGGGCCATCGCTCGTGCGCCTGCTCGACCAGCTGTGCGCGGCCGGCCTCGCGCGCCGCGACGAGGATCCGCACGATCGCCGCGCGAAAACGATCTCGTTGACGGCCGCCGGCCGCGCGGTCACCGCGAAGATGGAGGAA
The DNA here is from genome assembly GCF_902499335.1 of Burkholderia lata. GTDB lineage: Bacteria > Pseudomonadota > Gammaproteobacteria > Burkholderiales > Burkholderiaceae > Burkholderia > Burkholderia lata_B. Next base: position 513,718 of record NZ_CABVQK010000005.1, read on the forward strand.
GACCTGCGCACACTGCGTGCGCAGGTGCTCAAGGGTGTCACGCGCGCCGATCTCGAAGCGACGCTGCGCGTGCTCGACGCATTCAATGCATCCGAGTCGCACACGCCCGCCGCGCGCGCATCCCACTCCGGCAACGCCACGTCATGACCTACCCGAGCCTTCGCGACTGGCTGTTCTCGGGCAAGACGTTCGCCGCGTCGATGCTCGCGCTGTACCTCGGCCTGTATTTCCAGTTGCCGCGCCCGTACTGGGCGATGGCGAGCGTCTACATCGTGTCGAACCCGTTCGTCGGCGCGACGCGCTCGAAGGCGCTGTATCGCGCGCTCGGCACCGCGCTCGGCGCGGCCGCCGCGATCTTCTTCGTGCCGCCGTTCGTCGAGACACCGCTGCTGTTCGCGATCATCGTCGCCACCTGGTGCGGCACGCTGCTCTACCTCGCGATCTCCGACCGCACCGCGCGCAGCTACGTGTTCATGCTCGCCGGCTACACGATGCCGCTGGTCGCGCTGCCGACCGTGACCGATCCGTCCACCGTGTTCGACGTCGCGATCGCACGTACCGAGGAGATCGTGCTCGGCATCGTGTGCGCGAGCGTGGTCGGCAGCGCGATCTTCCCGAACCGGCTCGCGCCGACGCTGATCGAGCGCACCGACGCATGGTTCAAGGACGCCGCGTTCTACGGCCGCGAGACGCTGTCCGGGCACATCGCCGGCAAGGCGCTGTCCGCGTGCCGGCAACGCCTCGCGGCGACCATCACGGGCCTCGAATTCCTGCTGAGCCAGCTGAGCTACGACCATGCGCACCCGCGCATCCTCGCGCGTGCGCAGGCGCTCGCGGGCCGCATGCAGCTGTTCCTGCCGCTGATGTCGTCGCTCGCCGATCCGTTGATCGCGCTGATGCGCGACCTGCACATCCGGCCGGCCGGGCTCGACGAGCTGCTTGCCGATGCCGCGAAATGGTTCGACGCGCCGCTGCCGGCCGTCCGGGCCGGCACCGACGGCGACATGACCGACGACCCGGTCGCGGAACGCCTGCGCGAACGCATCGCCGCGCTGCAGCCGGCCGACCACGCGCTCGCGAGCTGGGACGGCGCACTGCTGTCTAATGCGCTGTGGCGGCTGCGCCAGGTCATCGACATCTGGCAGGACTGCCGTTCGCTGCGCGCGCTGATCGGCAACGAAGCGGGTGTCTGGCAGCCGCGCTACCGGCACTGGCGGCTCGGCGGCACCGAGCGCTTCTTCGATCGCGGGATGATGCTGTTCTCGACGCTGACCGTCGTCGCCGCGATCGTGTTCGCGAGCTGGATGTGGATCGCGTCCGGCTGGCACGACGGCGCCGCGGCGGTCACGCTCGTGGCGGTGTCGTGCAGCTTCTTCGCCGCGCTCGACGAGCCGGCGCCGCTGGTGTTCAAGTTCTTCCTCGCGACGACCGCAAGCGTCGTGTTCGCGGGCCTGTACCTGTTCGTCGTGCTGCCGCACGTGCACGACTTCGCGATGCTCGTCGTGATGTTCGCGGGCCCGTTCATCCTGATCGGCACGCTGCTGCCGCGCCCGCAGTTCAACATGGTGACGATGCTCGTCGCCGTGAACACGGCCACCTTCATCAGCATCCAGGGTGCGTACGACGCCGATTTCTTCGTGTTCCTGAACAGCAACCTCGCGGGCGTCGCCGGGCTGCTGTTCGCTTATGTATGGACGCGTGCGACGCGGCCGTTCGGCGCGGAACTCGCGGTGCGGCGCCTGCTGCGCTCGGGCTGGGAAGATGTCGCGCGCTCCGCGTCGACGCAGCCGCTCGACGACCAGCGCAACCACGCGTCGCGGATGCTCGACCGCGTCACGCAGCTGCTGCCGCGCCTCGGCGCGTCCGACGATCACCGCCACCCGTCGATCGAAAGCTTCCGCGACCTGCGCATCGCGCTCAATGCGCTCGACCTGCGCCGCTCGCGCCGCCGGCTGTCGGGTGACGTGCCCGACGCGATCGACCGCGTGCTGGCCGGTGTCACCGACCACTACGCGCGCTGCGCCGCCGCGAACGCGCGCCAGCCGGCGCCGCCCGCGCTGCTCGCGACGATCGACGACGCGCTGCGCCGCGTCGCGGGCCGCAACCTGCCGGGCGCCACGCAGGCGGACAACGGCACGGCGCCCGCTACGCCGGCCACGCCCGCCACGCATCGCCGGCTGCGCGACACGCTGCACGCGCTCGTCGGCCTGCGCCTGTCGCTGTATCCGGCCGCGGCCGGGCAGCCGCCGCAGGCGCCGGACGGAGCACGCGCATGATCCCGCTTTCCCATCCGTCTTTCCGACCGCGACCATGATCGGCGAAATCGACATCTTCGGCGTATTCGTGCCGGCCCCGCTCGTGCTGATGCTGATCGCCTACCTGATCAACATCGTCGTGCGCGCCGTGCTCGAGCGCGTCGGCTTCTACCGCCTCGTCTGGCACCGTTCGATCTTCGACCTCGGCATCTACGTGTTCGTGTTTGCCGCCGTCGTGATCGTTTCCCACCATCTCGTGGCTACCTAACGTGAAAAAAACCTGGCTCTCGGCAGGGCAAATCCTGCTCACCCTGATCGTCGTCGTCGTGGCTGCCGTCGTGCTGTGGCGCATCGTCAACTACTACATGTTCTCGCCGTGGACCCGCGACGGTCACGTGCGCGCCGACGTGATCCAGGTCGCGCCGGACGTGGCGGGCCTCATCACGTCGGTTCAGGTCGTCGACAACCAGGAGGTCAAGCGCGGCCAGGTGCTGTTCGTGATCGACCAGGCGCGCTACACGCTCGCGGAACGGCTCGCCGAAGCGACGCTCGCGCAGCGTCGCGCGACGCTCGCCCAGGCGAAGCGCGAATACGCGCGCAACCTGCAGCTCGGCAACCTGGTCGCGAGCGAACAGGTCGAGGAAAGCCGCACGCGTGTCGAACAGGGCGAAGCCGCCGTCGCCGATGCGCAGGTGTCGCTCGACACCGCGAAGCTGAACCTGCAGCGCACGACGATCGTCAGTCCCGTAGACGGCTACCTGAACGACCGCGCGCCGCGCGTCGGCGAATACGTGCCGGCCGGCCGCGCGCTGCTGTCGGTCGTCGACCGCAATTCGTTCCGCGTCGACGGCTACTTCGAGGAAACCAAGCTGCGCGGCATCCACATCGGCCAGCCGGTCGACATCATCGTGATGGGCGAGCCGCATGCGCTGCGCGGCCACGTGCAGAGCATCGTCGCCGCGATCGAGGATCGCGACCGCACGCAGGGCGCGAACCTGCTGCCGAACGTGAACCCGGCATTCAGCTGGGTGCGGCTCGCGCAGCGCGTGCCGGTGCGCGTCGTGCTCGACGAAGTGCCCGACGATTTCCGGATGATCGCGGGCCGCACCGCGACCGTCTCGATGCGCGAAGCCGACACGCGCCGCGACGACAAGGCGAAGCCGGCCGCCGGCGCGAGCGCGGCGTCGATCGTCACGCCGGTATCGGCTGCTTCCGGCACGGCCGCCAGCGCAGCGGGAGCATCGCAATGAAGCGGCATGGTCTGCGCCTCGCCGCGACGCTCGCGCCGCTTGCGCTCGCACTCGGCGCGTGCAAGTCCGTCGGCCCCGACTACACACTGCCGCAGCAGGCGTACGTGAATGCGCCGCTCGCGAACCACGCACTCGACGACGCGAACAGCACGCTCGTGTCGCGCGACGCCGTGCCCGGCAACTGGTGGCAGCTCTACGACGACCCCGTGCTCGACGCGCTCGTGCGCGATGCACTGAAGTCGAACACCGACTTGCGCGTAGCCGCGGCCAACCTCGCGCGCTCGCGCGCGGCGCTGGAAGTCGCGAGCCAGCAGGGCGGCTTCTCGGGCGGCGCGGAAGCCGCCGTGCAGCGCGCGCAGGAATCGGCCGAGCAATACCTGCTCGAGAACAAGCTGCCGGTCGTCAACGAAGGCACGGTCGGCATCAACGTGTCGTACGAGATCGACCTGTTCGGCAAGCTGCGGCGCGGCGTCGAAGCCGCGCGCGCGGACAGCGAAGCCGTCAGGGCCGCCGGCGACCTGGCGCGCATCACGGTCGTCGCCGACGTCGTGCGCGCGTACGTCGAATCGTGTTCGGCCGGCGACGAGCTGGCCGTCGCGAAGCAGTCGCTCGCGCTGCAGCAGCAGCGCGTGAAGCTGTCGCAGCGGCTGCGCGATGCCGGGCGCGGCAACCAGACCGACGTGACGCGCGGCGTGACGCAGGTGCGCACCCTCGCCGCCGATATCCCGCGCTTCGAAGGCCGCCGCAAGGTCGCGCAATACCAGCTCGCCGCGCTGCTCGCGCGCTCGCCTGCCGATCTGCCGAAGGCCGTCGCCGAATGCGAGCACCTGCCGAAGCTGCGCCAGCCGATTCCGATCGGTGACGGCGCCGCGCTGCTGCGCCGCCGCCCCGACGTGCGCGCAGCCGAACGGCAACTCGCCGCCGCGACCGCGCGCATCGGCGTGGCGACCGCCGCGCTGTACCCGTCGATCAGCATCGGCGCGTCGGCCGGCTCGGTCGGCGTCGCCGCCGACCTGTTCTCGTCCACGACGAATCGCTGGTCGTTCGGCCCGCTGATCAGTTGGTCGTTCCCCGTCAACGGCCAGCGCGCGCGCGTGCGTGAAGCCGAGGCCGCAACGGGCGGCGCGCTCGCGCACTTCGACGGCGTCGTACTGAACGCGCTGCGCGAAACGCAGTCGAGCCTCGCGACCTATGCGGCCGATGTGCAGCGTACCGAAGCGCTGCGCACGGCCTACGAATCGGCGCGCAATTCCGCCGACGAAACGCATCGTCTCTACCTGGCCGGCCGCGAGTCGTTCATCTCGGATCTCGACGCGACGCGCACGCTGACGAGCGTGCAGGGGCAGGTCGCGGCGGCCGAAGGCCAGGTCGCGGCCGACCAGGTGCGGCTCTTCCTCGCACTCGGCGGCGGGTGGGAATCCGAGAGTGCGGCGGCCGCAACGGATGCCCGTCCCGACGCCACGCGGGCCGCCGCGACACCCGCGACCAGCAAGTAATCACGGTGGCGTTATCACCTTCAATACATAACGCTTGTCTGGCGAAACGCCCGGTGGTGGCGGGTTTTCCTGATTCGCGCCATAGCATCGGAAGGACGACGGACACCCACGTTGACGGTAAACTGGCTGATGCATTTCCATTCATCTTTCGCCGCTGAACCTGTAGCGGCATCCATTCGGAGATCCATCATGCGAACCAGCGCCCGCAACCACTTCGCCGGCCAGGTCAGCGCCGTCAAGACCGGTGCCGTCAACGACGAAATCACACTCCGCACGCAGGACGGCCTCGACATCGTCGCCGTGATCACCCACGGCAGCGCGGCTTCGCTGGGCCTCGCGGCCGGCTCGAAGGCGTTCGCTCTCGTGAAGGCGTCGTCGGTCATCGTGATGGTCGACGTCGACAGCAGCAAGGTGTCGGCCCGCAACTGCGTCGCGGGCACCGTATCGTCGGTCGTGAAAGGCGCAGTCAATTCGGAAGTCGTGATCAAGGCCGCAGGCGGCGCCGAGATCGTCGCGATCGTCACCAACGACAGCGTCGATCGGCTCGGCCTCGCGAGCGGCGCGGCTGCGTCCGCGATCTTCAAGGCATCGAGCGTGATCGTCGGCATCGAGTGAACGCGTGACGATCGCGATGACGATCCGTTTGGCACGGCGCATTCACGCGAATTGCGCCGTGCAGTTGCCGGCCGGATGCACGCGGTGACAGCCGGGTTCGATCACGCCCCACAGCGGGCGCTGCAGTCGCTGCTGTCCGCGGCAGCCAACGCCGACACGCCCGATGCAAGCCTGTTCGGTGCGCTCGTTGCGGAACGCGCGCGCCGCAACGAACTCGGGCTGCTCGGCCTGTCTCATCCGCAACTGGCAGGCCTGCTGGCGCGGCAGTTTCCGCGCCTGCCCGCGGCCGATGTCACGGCACTCGTGCCGACGGCCGCGATGGCACTGCTGCCATCCGCCCACGCGACGTTCGTCGGGACGCTGCACGCGCGGCTGATGGACGACGCGAATCCCGCCGCCGACCGCGACGACGCCGGCTGTCTCGCGTCGATCATCGCGCACGCCTGCCTGCGCCCCGATCATCTGTGGCGCGATCTCGGGCTCGACGGGCGTGACGCGGTATCCGCGATGCTCGATCGCTATTTCCCCGCGCTCGCCGCGCGCAACGTCGCTCACCTGCGCTGGAAGAAATTCCTCGCACAGGAAGTGGCCGCCTCGCTCGATGTGTCGCCAGGCCCCGCCCCCGGGTGCCCGGGCTGCGAGGATTTCGGCGTCTGCTTTCCTCACGCGCGCTAGTCACCACGACCGCGCATGCGGCTGATTCGACGATTCGATTCCCGGCATCGCCATCCGGAGACGCCGTCTCGAGCGACATGGCGCGCCCCGACCTGCCGTCGCGCGAATTCGAAGTCACGTCCCACCTTTGGCGAAAGACGAGGTTCGCTGAAACCTGGTGCGACGACGGCTGGATGATCCTCAAGCACGGCGACCTGTTGCTGGAATGCTTTCCGCCCCCCTGACTCGACCGGCGGCGAACTGGTTCAGTTGATGCTTCCGGCTCGCGGGCGTCGGCACGTTCTTCAACGACGTCCTGGCAGCCGGCATTCAGGAGCAAGCGACTGGCTGGCCGCACGCACTGGCCGGTGCGAGAAGAAGCCTGGGGCGGCACGGTCGGCGCATTGACCGATCCTGACGATTCGCCGAACAGGTTGATCCAGACCGAAGACCAGGCTCGTTGTTGCTGCCACGATCGGGCGGCACTGCAAACAGGTGCGCGCGCGACGCGGCGCACACCCCATAAACGGTCACCTTGCGACCCGTTTCGTCCGCCGTTCATGACGCGGTCAGTGCCGGTGCCGGTGATGGATGTCCGGAAAATGCGCATGGCTGTGCGTGATCGGCAGATGCACGTGCGGATGCGTGTGCGGTTCGTTGCCGTCGTATGCAAAATCGTGCGCATGCTGGTGATGTTCGTCGTGCCGATGCCGGTGCGTGTGCTCGAGCCGCTCGTGCGTGTGCGTGTGTTCATGCCGTTCGCGAACGTGCAGCCAGATGCCGAGCGCCATCAGTGCGGCAGCGATCCAGAACGTCGCGGGCGGCAGCGCGGGCCAGATCAGCAACGACAGCACGACGCCGAACAGCGGCGCGATCGAAAAATACGCGCCCGTGCGCGCGCTGCCGAGATGACGCAGCGCGACGACGAACAGCACGAGGCTGATCCCGTAGCCGCCGAGCCCCGTCAGCATCGCGGCGGCCGTGACCGGGAGAGCCGGCAGCGTCGCGCCGGTCGCCAGCGCGATGCCGATGTTCACGGGTCCGGCGATCAGCCCCTTCATGCACGCGATGACCATCGCGTCGTTCGCCGCGACCTTGCGGGTCAGATTGTTGTCGATCGCCCAGCACAGGCATGCGCCGACGATCAGCGTCGCGCCGACCGGCACGCCGGCCCGGCCTGGCGTCCACGACAGCAGCGTGCCGCCGGCGACGATTGCGACCATCCCGAGGAACACCTGCGAATCCACGTTCTCGCGAAACACGACCCACGCAATGACGGCCGTCAGCACGCCTTCGAGATTGAGCAGCAACGCGCTCGTCGCTGCGGGCGTGCTCGACAGCCCGAGCATCAGCAAAGCCGGGCCGGCTACCCCGCCCGCCGCGATCGCGCCGGCCAGCCACGGCAGGTCGGCGCGCTGCAGCGGCGCGGCGTCTGCGACCGGCGCATGACGATCGTGCAGACGGCGAAGCAGGATCCCGATACCGAGCCCGACACCGCTGCCGAGATAGAACAGGCCGGCGACCATGAACGGCGACATCGCGCCGATCAGCGCCTTGGCAAGCGGTGTCGCGGCGCCGAACAGCGCGGCAGCGATGAGCGCGACGAGAATCGCGGAATGTCTCGAGTTCATGATCCGGTTTGAATTGACGTTGAAAGGCGTCGGCCGTGGCTTCAGAGCGTGTCGCAGTTGGCTTTCAGTGTTTTTCGAAATGCAAGCCACATCGCATCGGCCAACTTGCGCACGCGAACCGGCGGCCCTACCGCGATTATCGCGCGTCATCATGTCACGATGACAGGGCGCGAACGCTCGCACGCCAGCCGATGGTCACGGCCTCGTTATATATTAGGAAAACGAAGTAACTGAATGAAGCGTTGCTGCATTCAGGAAATGCGTACCGTCATCGCGCATGCTGCGCCGATCGATGAACGTTCTTCGTCCGGTCGCGTGGTCTGTTCGAGGCGGGATAGGTAAGCGCCCGGCACGTCGAGCGCCGGTGGGAGCAGTCCTGACCTGCCTCTGTCGAGGCAGGTCAGTCTGTCGTGCATTCGCCGCAGGCGATGTGCATGCGGGTCAGCGCCGTGCGCGATGCAGCGGCGCGGTGCGGATTACTCGTTGCCGGCCGTCTGCTGCTCGACCTGCGGCGCCGCGTCGGCTTGCGCTTCCACGTTTGCCGGTTGCGGCTCGGCGGCGGCCTCGGCTTGCTGCTCGGCCTTCGGCTGCTGCTGCGCACCCTTGGACGATTGCGCCGCGCCCTTGCCGCCTGGGCGGCGAGCCTTCAGCCGGCGCGCCCGTGCTGCGTCGTCGGGCGTGACGCGCCCTGCTTCGTTACCCTGCAGATCGACTCGCACCGCGTCTTCGACGAGGCACGACCAGTAGCGGTTGCCACGGCACCACGTCGACATCGCTTCGCGCAGTTCGGCTTCGGTGAGCCCGACGGCCTGTGCTTCGCGCGCGAGGTCGTCCCAGATGCCAACCTTGAGCGGCACTTTGGGGGCCGGATTCTTCGGGAACGCGCGCGGAAACTTACGCTGCAGTTTGCCGATCGCAACGATGACCGGATCGACCGGCGCCGCCGGCTTCGCCGAAGCAGGCTTCGCGCGATGCGGTGCTTTGCCGCCGGCCGCAGCCGGCTTGGCGCCACGCTGCGGCTGGTCGCCGGACTTCGGCTTCGCGCCGGTGTCCGCCGGCGCTGCCGGCCGCTTCGCGTTGCGCTCCTGCTTGGCCTTCGCTGCGAGCTGCGCCCGCAATTCGGCAAGTTGTTCAAAACCCATAAATTCAATCCACCAGGAATATAAGGTGTGGTTCGTGCGGCCATGCCGCGCGGCGTAAAAGCTTCGCCGCCATGCGCGGCGCCCCGTCTGCCGCCGATGCGGAACACTACGGGGCCGCATCGCGCACGCCACTCTGTTTTCAGGCACCCGGCCTCGATGCCGGACAAGGCAGGAGTGGAAGTATACCGGTACGCGCGACGGCCGGTTGACTCACTGGTCTGCATTTGCCCGATTCGGGGTACCGGAAATGCGTCCGTGCGGTCGTGTTGCGCATTATATGGATACGTTTCAGGAAGTCACGCCGTTCACTCTCGTTGTCGGAAATCGGGGCCATCTTGGCGTGGCGATCGCCCCGGCGGCGGCACTGGTCGACGCTCCACGCGTGGTGTTCCGCCCGGGTGCGTCGAACACGATCGTGCCGCATCGGTACGTCGCGGGCCTCGGCTGCGCTTTGGCATCCGGGGGACGCCGTCGGCTACGTCCGAATCTGCGATCACGCCGATGTAAAGCACCCGGCGATGGATCGGCGCAAGTGCCGCGGCATGCGGTTACCTCCTCCGATTGCATCGTTACACCCATACGGACTCGTTGCGTCCGCATCGATCCCGTGGCGTACGAAGATGCCGAAAAGTGCGTAGTATGGCCGAATCGATGTCGCCGGTAGCATCCCTCGGCCCGTTTCGCTGCTCGTGCGACCAGCCGCCGACATCCCGCTTGCCGGCCAAAAGAACCGGTTGCACGAAACGGAGCAGATACATGGTTCCCCCACACGACATCACGCACGACGGCATCACGCGCGAGGAGATTCACCATCGGCAGATCGACATGCGCGGCTATCGGCGCAGCGACGGCCAGTTCGAAGTGACCGCCTGCCTCGCCGATCGCAAGACCTTCGATTTCACGCCACCGGGCGGCACGCGGACGGTCGCTGCGCTGTCGCCGATCCACGACCTCGGCGTGACGCTGGTCTTCGACGCCGACATGGTCGTCCGCGCCGTATCCACGTTCCTCCGGTCGCATCCGTATGCGCAGTGTCCGGGCGGCGGCGACTCGCTGCAGGCGCTCGTCGGACTGAGCATCGGCGCAGGCTGGAACAGCGAGGTTCGCAAGCGCCTGCCGTCCTGCGATACGTGCACGCACCTGAAGGAATTGCTCGGCCCGATCGCCACCACGGCCTATCAGACGATGGTCGGCATGCGGGAGTCATCGCTCGACGCGCGCGACAGCGAGGGAAAACCGCTGAAGATCGACAGTTGCCATGCGTATGGCGCATCGCGCGATCTCGTGAAACGTCTTTGGCCCGAATACCACCGGCCTTCGGCGACGGCAAAAGGCAGCTAAGCTGTCAGGCCTTCGGCCAATCGTGTGCCCGCAGGATGCATGCGTACCGTACATCGACGTACGTCGCCCCGGCCGGTCGTCGCTGCCGCCGCACCGGCGATCAGAAAACACCCAGCGCAAGTCCCGCTGCAAGACCGGCGCCGAGCTCGGCGCAGCGCGCGAGGTCGTCGCCGTCGATCGTCTTCGCCGCGAGGATGCGTTCCGGTGTCTGCGCGTGCGTACAGACGATCAGCCCCGGCGCCACGTTCTTCAACCGCCACCCGGTCGCGATCCGGTCGATCTGGCGCAACGCGTTCTGCCCGTCGCTGCCCGCGCAGATCATCACCGCATATGGGCGACCGTTCACGCGATCGAGCGCCGCGTAGTAGCAGCGGTCGAAGAAATCCTTCATCAGCCCGGACATTGCCGCCAGATTCTCCGGCGTTGCGAACAGGTAGGCGTCGGCGGCCAGCAGGTCGTCTGCGCTCGTCGCGTCCGCGCGCTGCAGCCTGACGTCGACGCCGGATTGCTCGCGCGCCGCGCCGGCAGCCGCCTCGGCCATCTGTTGCGTGCCTCCGGTCATCGTGTGATAGACGATCAACAGCGTCTTCATTCGTCGTTACTCACGTTCGGTTTCAGGTGCGCCGGCGGCATCGCCGGCTTCCGCTCGGTGGCCAGCCTTCATGTGCGGCTGTTGCGCGTTCGCTTCCACGGATCTGCCGGTTTGCCGGCTCGGCGGTACCTGGCGCGCATCGATCATGCGCATCGCGCCGGCTTCGATTCGCGCACGTTCGGCCGGATGCACGATCAGTCCGTTGCGGCGCGCGATGCGTCGGTGTCTTCCGGCCGCGCGTAGTACGCGAGAAACATGTCGGCAGCGGATTGCGCGACTTTTTGTTGCTCCGGCTCCGCGAGCGGCGGCTGACCCATCGTGATCTGCGGCCAGAACGCGAATGCCTTCACGACACCGTGCAATTGATGCGCGGCAAACACCGGATCGGTGACCGACAGGCGGCCGGCCGCTGCGGCTGTCCGCACCCAGACCGTCATGTCTTCCTCGCGCTCGCCGAGACGCTCGACCATGTCGCGCGCGCGTTCCGGCGAATGGATGGCCGCGCCGATTGCGACGCGTGCGAGCGAGAGAAAAGCCTCGTCGCTGAGCAGGCGCATTTTGCGATCCAGCAGCGCGAGCAATTGTTCGCGCAGCGGCACGTCGGCACGATAGGTTGGCGAGCTGCCGGTTCGGGTCGCATCCCACAATTTTTGCAGGATCGCGGCGAACAACGTTTCCTTGCCCGGGAAGTGGTTGTAGACCGTGCGCTTCGACACGTCCGCACGCGCGGCGATGCGGTCCATACTGGTCGCGTCGTAACCCGACGCGAGAAATTCCTCGATGGCCGCGTCGACGATGGCCGCGCGCTTTCGATCGGTCAGGCGCTGAGGGGGAGTGCTGGTATCCATTCAGAAATTTTACACCGGGTAGTTTACTTATCCCAGAAATAAACTACACTGTTTAGTGTACTTTATCCACCGGACGAACCGACATGGCATCGCCTCTCGTTTTGATTCATCGCATTCTGGGTTTTGCGGCTGCCCGACGCGGCCGCACGCTGTCCGGCGGCTCGCCGCAGCACAATGGCGAGCGCTTCAGCAATGTCGCGCCGCGTCCGGTCGAGGGCTTGGGCAAAACGCTCGGGATCGCCTGGAACATGCTGTTCAACAAGCCGCGCCATACCGTGCCTGGGGGCGTGCTGCCCGTCGATTCGTTGACCCGCGCGGAACTCGACGCGGCCCCTGATCGCAGCCTGTACCGGCTTGGTCATTCGACGCTGCTGCTCAAGCTGCGCGGTGAATTCTGGCTGACCGACCCCGTCTTTGCCGAACGCGCGTCGCCGTTTCGGCGCGTCGGCCCGAAGCGTTTCCATGCGCCGCCGATCGCGCTGGAAGATCTGCCGCCGCTACGCGGCGTGATCCTGTCGCACGATCACTACGATCACCTCGACCGCGAAACGGTGCTCGCGCTTGCGGCAACCACCGATGTGTTCGTGACCACGCTGGGTGTCGGCGATCGCCTGATCGAATGGGGCATCGACGCGAAGAAAGTCCGTCAGCTCGACTGGTGGCAGAGCGCCGACGTGGCCGGTCTGACGTTGACCGCGACGCCTGCCCAGCACTTTTCCGGGCGCAGCCTGTTCGACGGCAACAGCACGCTGTGGGCATCCTGGGTCATCGTCGACGACGACTTGCGCATATTCTTCAGCGGCGACACGGGCTACTTCGACGGTTTCCGGACGATCGGCGAGCGCCTCGGGCTGTTCGACGTCACGCTGATCGAAACAGGCGCATACGATGCGCAATGGCCGTACGTGCACATGCAGCCGGAAGAGACCGTGCAGGCGCACATCGATTTGCGCGGACGCTGGCTGGTCCCGATCCACAACGGCACGTTCGATCTCGCGATGCATCGCTGGCAGGAGCCGTTCGAGCGCGTCACGGCGCTGGCGATCGTGCGAGGCGTCGAACTGTCGACGCCCAGGATGGGCGAACGCCTCGCCCTCGATGAGCCGCATCGCGGCGAGCGGTGGTGGCGCACGGTGGACGAACGCGCGACGTCCGTTGCCCCGAAATCGCGCCGCTGGGCGCTTTGCGCGTCGCAGGCGACGAAGTAAGCCCACCGGTCGTTACGCATTTTCTCCCGGAGCGCGGCAAGGCCGCGACTCCGGGAGACGCATTTCCGGCGTACCAGTACGTCACGTGCCCGCCTGTAGACCCGATTACCTGAGTAGAGAAGCCATGCCTCCGGCACCCGCCCGATACGCCCCCGGCCAACAAGTCGACGACGCAGCCATCGCTGTATTCAACCCCGCAGCCCCCCGATCAACCGGCCAAAGCCGGGAGAACGACCTGCGGCAGACGCTCGCCGAGCGTGTCGCGAGATGGACGGAAGGCGTCGACCACCTCACCACGGCCATTCCGAACCTGAGCCTCCATCGACGGGAAGCGACAACCCAACCGATGGACTGCATGGTCGAGCCGAGCTTCGGTCTCGTCGTTCAAGGTACGAAGCGGCTCATTCAGAGCGGCGATGTCTATCTCTGCGACGCCAACCGCTTTCTGATCACGTCGCTCGACTTGCCCGGTTCGACCCAGGTCATCGAGGCCAGCCGCGAACGGCCGTTTCTCGGGATCGGGCTCAAGCTCGATTTCCGCGTCATGGCCGAACTGATGGTACAGGTCGCACCGGATCACGAGGAAGCGCCCGCAGGCCGCGGCCTCGTCGTCGGTGATATGACCGAACCGCTCTACGATGCAGTGAACCGGTTGCTGGCGTTGCTGGATGACCCGAACGCCATTGCCGTTCTTGCTCCGTATGTCGAGCGGGAAATCTACTACCGGCTGCTGACGAGCGGCCAGGGTGCCCGTCTGCGTCAGATCGCGTCCGCCGGCAGCCAGGGCAATCGCGTGTCGCGAGCGATCCAGTGGTTGCGGACCCATTACGACGAGTCGCTGCGAGTCGACGATCTGGCGGCGCAGGTTCAGATGAGCAGTTCGACCTTCCACCACCACTTCCGCCAGCTCACCGGCATGAGTCCGCTTCAGTACCAGAAATGGATACGACTCAACGAAGCACGTCGGCTGATGTTGTCCGAGCGGCTCGACGCGGCGTCGGCATCGTTCAGGGTCGGATATGCGAGCCCGACCCAGTTCAACCGCGAATACAGCAGGTTGTTCGGTAATTCGCCACGAAGAGATATTGACGGCCTGCGGAGTGGCACGGACGTCGTTCTGTCGGTGGCAGCGACTTATTGATCGCTGAGGCGGTACCGGAGATGCGGGAAGCCGATTTTGACGGTATCCGCAGAATCGTTGGATCGGTTTTAGGCGTAAGCGGCGTTCCAGGTGAACCAGATGAGCGCAGCGGAATGCGCGCCTTTTGACATCTTGCCAACTCGGGATTGATTGCTCGGTGGTCGTTTGAATGAGTAGCAAGCGATGGGCGTGCGTCTCTCAAAGTCGGACGTACACCCAAACTCGCAAGCATCGAAAGGCTACGTGCGAGCCGTCCCATACCGCCACCGCGAACTGACGAGGATTTCGCCCCATCGTCAACGACTAAATTGCCTTACTGCTTTTCGGGCGCCTGCCCGCAAATTCTCTGGTGCCGGGATTCTCCCGGCACTATGCAACCCAACCAGATGTGCGCCCGGAGTGTGCGTTGTCACGTGACAACTCGCGCTGAATATCGGCGAGGTGCATCCATTCGGAGACTCGACAGCGCGTCGCAACGAGGCTGATCCGCAACGATTCGATTAGCCTTTGGCGCAATGGCAAGCATGAAACGTTTCAAATATCACATATTACGTATCAAACACGACAATTCGCTGCATCTTCTCGTGAATTTCTGGGCCCGGGCGACGAAATGATCATACGCCCCCATTTACAGGGGTGATCTTGTTGATTTTGCGTGAAACAACATGAAGAATATGGCGCAAGCCATTGCTGGATAAGGATTTCCGGCGACACCTCATTTCTTGAAAATGTTTCACGACCCCACACGTTTGAGTTGTCACATGGCCGTCAGCACGGGAGTTTGTCTCAAATCGGAGCCTCGCATGTGCAGTTGTCGCGTTGAAGCGCCTCACTGCGCTGGGCGTAACGCAGAACACGCACGACAAAGCCGGCCCCTCCCCTGCCGCCAACCGGCACGGCGAGGTCGTTCTGAATAGCCCAATTAAATGGGGTCACATCAAATGAACCCATTGGACGCTTTCCAGGTACAGACCAGCAATCCGACCGACACCTTTCCGCAGGGACATGAATGCGGATGGCCCGCAATGAAGACCCCAGTTCTGCGGGTCATTTGACGACTCAGATTCTTCGACAAGGTGCGTACCTATCGACACGCGGTGCAACGGACTGCTTCGACACTCAAGATCCCCGATGCAACCTTCCGGTTGTCACGTGACAACTCACCAAGCCACTCGCCCGGAAGGCCGAATTTCCCGACGAGCCAGCGGTGGCTAACCCCTTCTTTTGCGACCTGCTTGTTCACACGTGATGGAGTTCGATCGAAACTGCTCTTAAGAAGCGGATCAGTACTGACATCGCCTCCCGCTCCGAGTCGATTGTCACGTGACAACTCGCCTCACTGGAGGCGGTCGCGCTAAGCCAAGGACCGAATGTCTGGCATTGAAGTGCTCTCGCTATAACCGTAACGCGATTGAATCAGCGATTTCCTGGCTTCGGATAGCGCTGAGAAGGATCCGATTCTCGCGACTTGTCACGTGACAACTGAGCATTCCGACGACAGTTGCGAAGCAAACTTACCGGAGTCACGGCGATTTCCATCAGGAACATGGTGAGATCGGGCAACCCATCTCGACTCAATTCGCGAAATCCGCCACCGACATTGAAATTCATCGAATTCTCTCCCGATTTTTGTCCGTTCTTTGTGACCTTGATCGTTAATTTTATTTTTTACTCGATCATCGATCACGGCAGGCTCGCTAGCCATTCGGCCCACTTGTCACGTGACAACCATGTCGCTCTACAGCACATACATCACGCCAAAGGCTTTTCTGGACTTTTTGATAATAACTGCATATATTACGCAAAACTCCGTGGAGAAATTTAATGGCTTTCAAGATCGCCGTCAGTAATCAAAAAGGTGGGACTGGAAAGACGACCATCTCCGTCAATATCGCGGCAGCGTTCGAAGCTGGCGGCAACAAGGTCGCCCTGATCGATGCCGACCCTCAAGGCACGTCGGTCCGGTGGGTGACGAGCGGCGAGAACACGCTGCCGATGACGGTTCTTTCGCTGGCCCCTGCCGGCCGCGGCATCGGCGGCGAGATCAAGAAACAGGATGCGAACTTCGACGTGATCGTCGTCGACTGTCCCGGTAACCTCGAAGATCCGCGAATTGCATCCGTACTCGAAGTCGCTGATTTTTGCCTAGTGCCGCTGTCGCCGTCGCCGGCCGATCTCTACAGCACCGTCGCGATGATCCGCATGATCGAATCGATGCGGTCGGTCCGTAACCCGAATCTTTCTTCCGCATTAATGCTGAATAGCGTTAATGGAAAAACTAAAATGCGTGAAGAAATTTTAAAAATTCTAAGAGCTGAAGAAATAGGGGAGCATCTGCTCGACAGCCAGATCGCGCAACGCGAGGTCTACCGCCAGACGTTTGCGCTCGGCACCACGATCCATCATCACAATCGATACCTGAAGGGCCTGAAAGAAGCCCGTGCGGAGATCGAAAGGCTGGTCACGGAAATGGCCCAATACATCGCGTCGACGCGCGCTACCGGAGCCGCCCATGGCTAAGGACACCTCGAAAGACAAGAAGCCGACCGGCAACCTCAATCTCGCGGCCGGCCTGCTGCGCGGGCTCGCGCAGGAAAATGCGGCCCTCGAAACGCGGCTGCCCGAACCGGCGGCCGCACCGAACGTCGTCGGCGAATCGGCGCCCGCGAGCGCCCCGGCCGCAGCGACGCCCGCCGGCACGCCTGAACTTGGCGCACCGCAGAGGGTGCTGGTCAAGGATTGCATTCCGAACCCGTTCAACCCGCGCGTGTTCTACTCGGAGTCGAGCCTGCACGAGCTCGCCCTGACGCTGAAACGGGAAGGGCAGATCGAGCCGATCAAGGTTACGCGGCTCCCGGAGTTTCCCGGCAAGCTCGTGGTGATCGACGGGCAACGCCGGCTCCGCGCGACGAGCATCAACGGCGATGAAACCATCAACGCCACGTTCCGCACGGACCACACGCCCGAGCAGCTCTACACGATCGCGTATCGCGCGAACCACGACCACGAACGCCAGACGATCTTCGACGATGCGGTCGCGTGGAAGCGTCTCCTCGACGAGAAGGTTTTCTCCGACCAGAACACGCTGGCGGAAAAGATCGGCAAGGACAAGGCGTCGATCAGCAAGACGCTGTCGCTCAACGCGCTCCCGAATACGCTCTTGGAACGGATGGCGAGCGCGAACGACGTGGTCGGCCTGCAGGCGGCGTACTTCCTGAAGCTGATCTTCGAACGTCTGGGCGAGCCGACGGCCGACCGGCTGCTGACGGCCGTGATCGACCGGAAAAAATCGGTTCGTGATCTCGAAAATTTCCTGCGTGCACAGAGCGACGGCAGCAAGAAAGCAGGACGCACGCGTTATAGCGTTCGCCACGACTTCGCGCTCGAATCGCGAGCGATCGGCCAGTTGAAGACCTATCCGGACGGACGTCTGGATCTGCAGCTCAAGGGCGTCGACGCATCGCACCAGGAAGCGCTCGCCGACAAGCTCAAGACCGTCATCGACGCATACGTTGCCGAGCTGGCAACGGCCACGCAACAGTAACGCGCGAAAAGCAGAAGGCCTCGCATCCGCGTTGCACCGCGAAGCCGGACGACGACGTCCGGCGCGCGACGCGCACCCGGCTGCGAGGCCTTGATCAGTTGCCTGCGAGGCTGCTTTTCAGCAGGAATTCCAGCAAGTCGTCCGAGGTCGGTTCGCCCCACGTATCCAGCGCGAGCCATCGGAAGAAGCTGGTCTGCGCGAGCTTGCTTGCCTTCTTCTTCGGCGACAGCGTCAGGTCCTTCGAGCCTGCCACCGTCTCGTTGTAACGCTCGATCAGCTTGGTCTGGTCGTCGATCTCCAGTTCGCGGAAATACGCGCCGGCTTCCTCGACCTTAGCCGCCAGATATTTGTCGCGAATCTGCTCCTGCTTGCTCTGCGCGGATTCCTTCGCCGGGGCCGCCGCCTCCGTTCCCTGCCCGTCGGCCAGCGTGTAGCCGTGCGTCAGCGCCTTGCGGAAATACGCGGCCACGTTGTCGACCGGGGCTGCGTTCTTCTTCGTAGTCCGATTGAGCGTATAGGCAATCGCTGCCTTGATGCGCTGCACGCCGTATTGCGTGATCAGCCGGCGCGCTTCCGAACGCGGAATGCCGAACTTGGCGACCTCCTCGACGAGCGCCTCGTTCTTGACGTCGCCATCTTCCACCGTATCGGTGCTCTGCTTGCGCGTCACCTTGAACTGGACCGCTTCCACACTCCGGCCGGACTTGTGTTCGATCAACTCGAGCGTGTGATCCGAAACTTCGTTCACCTCCTGAATGCACGGCACCAGGACCTTGCTCTTGAACAGCTTGTATTCCTTGTATGACTGCGACGCCTTGTCCTGGCCGAGAATGAGGTCACGAAATTTCGGCAACGGGATCTTCGCGGTGATGCCGATCCCTTCGTAGCGCACCGTGTTTTCCCACAACGCGAGCGAGTGCGACCGCCGAAACTCGCGGGCGATCCGCATATCGATCAGTGCGTAGATCTCGGGGTTGAGCAACTCGCTGCGGATCTGGTCGGAGAAGCTGTACTTCAGCACCGATTGCTCAAGCTCCGCGCCGGCGAGCAGGCCCGACGCTTTCCAGACTGTCGACCGATCCGCGGCCAGATAGTCCCAGTTGACGACGGTACTGATCAGCGAGTTGACCGTGTCCTTCACGTATTTCGTGTTGTTGCTGTTCAACCCGCTCTCGTGCGAAAGCGACGCGAGCGAGATCGAGAAGCTCGTCCGGCCTGGCTCGAACGCCTCCTGTCGAAGCGCGTTCTTGATCAGCGAGCTGAACATCTTGCGCTGCTGCAGACCGATCTTTCCGGACTTGGGCGCGATATGAATCGCCTGGACCGCCTTGCGCAGCAAGTCGGGAGGCTCGGGGGTCTGAAACAGCGAAACCTGCTTGTCTGAGCCTTTGCTTGCGGGCTTGCGCGGCATCGTGATGTCCGGATAAGGTGACCTTGTTGAGAGCGGACTTTATACCTTTTCGCGTTGAGGGGCAACGCCCTTGTTCCGGCGTTACTTGCACTATCGCGTCTAACCATCAGATACAAAAGGGAAATCCACGATAAGACGATCTTCGCGGAGCCCCATATCCATCTACCTTTCGGCCAAAATGCATCCCACAAGCCACTACCTTTCATACCCGGACACGGAAACCCGGCATGAGATTTGCCCTCGGGAAGGTAACCATCCATGGGAAACAAATGCGCAGAATCGAGATCGTTGGGCAAATTCATGGTGCCGTGCAGCACAGCCTCGTTTTCTTCCCATAACCTGCTACCTTCATCGATTCCCACAGGAGGGTACCTATCAACCGGCTCCCGCTGCGTTGGATACGGAGATTTCGGCCGTGAACGCAGACACCGGTCCCATAAACGGCAACCCTTCGTTTTCCCCATAAAAGGTTACCTGTCAGAGCCATCGATCCTGTCCATGGGAACCCGCCACCGGGAATCGCGCAGAAATGCAATCGAGCGACCTCCAATGCCACCCATAACCGGGTACCTTTGAGGTTTCCCATAACGGGCTACCAGAGAAAAATCACTGTGAGCGCCTTCGTTCGCTGATCGAAAAAAGCGCCCCATAAAAGGCTACCAACAGCTATTCCCATAGACGACTACCCAACCCGTTTCCAGGCCGATTTCCCATAACCGGGTACGCTTGCCCCATATCCACAACCCTGATTCCCCACAATCCGGTACCCCAAATCCCAAATCCACAGACCTGAAGCCCCAGACCCTTACACCTGTGCTCCCATAAATGGGTACCGAACACCTGTCAAACCCTTGTGGGATAAGGCTGTGAGCCGTCTAAAAGTAGTTAAAGAAGTAAACGTGGTTTACAAAAGATGTAAACACACGTGCGCTTGCACAGAAAGACGAGCCCCATAAACCGCTACCAATGGGAGCCGTCTATGGTGCCGCAAGCCCTTCAAAGCATCGACTCAGGCCTGGAAACAAGGGTTTGGCTCCCCGTTTTGCAAGGGCTCCAGGCCCGACAAGGCTTCCAGAAGAGGTGAGTACCCACTCACATTGGTCGAAACGTAGAAACCTATGGGAGAAAAACGGGTAGAAACCCCCCATTTCCGGGTACAGGTTCCCCTCTATGGGATCAAAACCGCGGCTCTGCGACCTCGCGAGTACCTGCTATCGACCGGCAAAGCGGATCAGCGATCCAGAAACACGGATCTCTTTGGATTCGTTCACAGCAGTTTGAAATCATCCAGGACGGCAGGCGAAGGGTTTTTTGCACTCGGACTTCCCTGTCCGTGAACAAGTTTTTTCGATGGTCTTCTCGCGCCTCTCGGCAAATTTAGCCTGTGGGCTGTGCACCGAGAAAATCGATGCAACTCGCACGGCCGCCCAAGGGGCTTCCAAATTTCTACCTTTGGCGCCACCAACCGAAGATCAATGCTGTGCCTCCGGGTCGCAATCAGAGGTTCAGGAACGGCTTCCCGCAGATCAATTGGGTTGCCGGCACTCTCTGCACGCGTGGCCAGCTCCTGAGGCGATCTGGCGCACATCGCGCACCAACGTGAAGATGCGGGGGATCACGAAGCTCACCGCAACCGGATTCGAGCGATGATCCCGAACATTCTCACCTTCCGGCACTTCCGAATCCCGTAAAGGCTCACCGACCAGGTCAGGCCACAGGTATCGGCATGCTGTGTAGGCAGCGGCACCCATCCGGATACCGGACGGCCAAACGCGCGGAATGAAAAACCTGTGGTTCGCGAACGTTGTGCGATGCGCGCCTGAGCAGAGTTGGACGGCTCACAAGCGTTGCCGCGCCCACGACCCTACGTGCCTGGCTCGCCACGAGCGTATGGTGGCATCGGTGCGGTACCGTTGCCGTAGTCGTGAAGCGATTCCAGCCGATGTCTTCACCGGACACAACGCGTCCACGCCTTTCGTCATACGGGCCACGGGACTACGCGGCGACGAGTTTTACCGGCTTGGGTCACGCTAGGCATCACAGTCCAGCGATTGGTTGCTGCATCGAACGCTGCGCGTGGGAGCGAAGCAATTGCACCCGCCGCGATCGCCATGAAACCGAATCGTGGTCGTTTATGGGAGGAACCGTCGCTCGAACCGAGTCGACTGGCAACGTGACACACAGTTCGACTGCTGCTGCTGTGATCGTGATTGGCTGATGACGGTCAGGTCACATCACGCGTGAGCCTGCCGGTAACGCCACCCGTGAAACGGTCATGGGTAACTCACATCGCGCCGCACCGCGCGGACATGACGCATCGTCGTCACTGAAGCGCGGGTGCACAGACCTTTTCCTGTCGTCGCCACAGAGCGATCCGCCCGCTCGCCGACATGCGACACACAGTTCCGGTCCTGCCGATGACAGTCGGGCAGCATCCACGTTTTCTCCCATACGTGTATCCCCAATTCCGCCGCCACGTTGACGCCACATTTTTCGCGGCGCGGTTATGATGCACAGGTCCCGAACGCGGCATGACAACCGATCGGGACAGGGGCGGTATCTCGATGGTCTTTCAACCCGTGATAAACCAGAAAAGAGAGTTCAGCGATGCGAATCCAGATCAGAAAACTCACGTTGGCTGCTACCGCAGCCGCGTTCCTGTTCGGCTCGGCAGTTCCCGCGTTTGCGCAGACCGACGCCAGCGCGCCCGCTGCACAGGACGCCAAGGCAGCGAAAAGCCAGGCACGCAAGGCGGCCAGGGCCCAACGCAAGGCAGAGCACAAGGCTGCGCGTGCGAAGAACAACGCCGAACTGAAGAAACTCGAAGACGCCGGTTACAAGCCGGCGGCCAATGATCCGAACTATCCGCAGAACCTGCAGAACGCGGAGAAGAAAGCCGCCGGCGCCAGTCAGTAAGCGCCGTCCGGCGGCAAGCCGCGGTTCGATCCGTGGCTTGCCGCGTGCGTCGCGGTCCCGCGGCGCACATCGAACGCAGCATTTCCGATATCGATGAAGACAAACGCAATCCGTACGCTTGCGTTATTTGATTCGGATTCCTCTATGTATTGGCGCGCGACCCGCACACCGATGCGGTCAGCTCCGCCCGAGCGGCGCAGCCGCGTTTCCCGTCACCTTCAGCCAGTCCTTGAACGCACGCACCGCGTCGTCGTTCGCGCGTGCGGCGGCCACGTACGTGAAGTAGCGCCACGGCGGCAGCGCCGGTTCGCTGAACGGCTGCACTAGCCGACCTTCGGCGATGTCATCCGCGACGAGTGCGATCGGCCCCATCGCGACGCCGAGCCCGTCGAGCGCGCCTTGCAACGTCAGGTAGAAATGTTCGAGCGTGAGCGAGTGGCGCGGCACGAGATTCGGCTGTCCGGCTGCCGCAAGCCATTCGGGCCACATGCCGGGATAGGTGGCCGCGTGCAGCAGCGTGAAGCCGGCGAGATCGGCGGGCGTGTGCAGCGGCCGTCCCTCCAGCAGCTTCGGCGCACACACCGGTAGCCGGACTTCGGACAGGAATTCCTCGGCAACGTAGCCGTCGATGGCCTGCGGGCCGCCGCGAACGATCAGGTCGACCTTGTCGCGCAGCTTTTCGATCGGCTCGTTCGACGTCGACAGCCGCACCTCGATGGCCGGATGGGCAACCTGGAACGACGACAGCTTCGGCACCAGCCAGCGCAACGAAAACGTCGCGGGCGCGCTGACGCGCAGCACACGCTGCTGTGCATGGCCGAAATACTGCGCGGTGGCGAGCGCGATCCGGTCGAACGATGCCCCGACCTCGGCGAGATACGCACGGCCCGGGTCGGTCAGCTCGACCCGCCGGTTATGGCGTTCGAACAGCGGCCGCCCGAGCCACGCTTCTAGTTGCTGCACGTGCCGGCTGATCGCGCCGTGCGTCACGCACAGTTCGTCGGCGGCCAGCGTAAAGCTGCCGAGGCGCGCGGCGGCTTCGAACGCACGCAGCGAATTCAACGGAGGGAGTCGTCGGGCCATTGCATCGTTTCGCGTGACATTTACTCACACGACAGTTCAGGTTTAATCGTTTGATCGGGTGCTCAAGCTCAGCCAATATGGCACACAAACGGCCAGCTTGGCCGAACGATTGTCTGAATTTCTCACATGGAGTGCGGAGCATGCCGAACGTGGTGGTCGTGGGCGCCCAATGGGGCGACGAAGGTAAGGGGCGCGTCGTGGACTGGCTGGCGGCGCAGGCCGATCTCGTTGCGCGCTACAACGGCGGCCACAACGCGGGTCATACGCTGGTCGTCGGCGGCAAGACGTACAAGCTCGCGCTGCTCCCGAGCGGCGTCGTGCGCGGCAAGCGCGGCGTGATCGGCAACGGCGTGGCGCTCGATCCGGAAGCGCTGCTTGCGGAAATCGGGCGGATGGCCCAGCTCGGGCTGTCGGTGACGCCGGACAACCTGTCGATCGCCGAGAATGCGACGCTGGTACTGCCGATCCACCGCGCGATCGACCAGGCGCAGGAGCGTCTGCGCCGCGAGCCCATCGGCACCACGCTGCGCGGGATCGGGCCGGCCTACGAGGACAAGGTCGGGCGTCGCGGGCTGCGCGTCGGCGATCTCGCGGAACCGGGCCGGCTCGCCGCGAAACTCGATGTGCTCGTCGACCACCACAACGCGTGGTTCCGCGGCCTGGGGCTCGACGAGTATTCCCGCGACACGATGCTGGCGACGCTGGTCGACCTCGCGCCGCAGATCCTGCCGTTCGTGCGCCCTGTCTGGGCCGATCTCAACGACGCGACCGACCGTGGCGAACGCATCCTGTTCGAAGGGTCTCAAGCCGTGATGCTCGACATCGACTGGGGCACGTACCCGTTCGTCACGTCGTCCGGCACCGTTGCATCGGCGGCGGCGGCCGGTACGGGGCTCGGCGCGTCGAAGCTCGGCCACGTGCTGGGCGTCACCAAGGCGTATGCGACGCGGGTCGGCGGCGGCCCGTTCCTGACCGAGCTGTCCGATGCGACCGGCGAAACGCTGCGCGCACGCGGGCAGGAGTTCGGCGTGAATACCGGCCGGCCGCGCCGCTGTGGATGGCTCGATGCCGCGCAATTGCGTCAGGCGGTCAGGATCTCGGGCATCGATTCGCTGGCGCTCACCAAGCTCGACGTGCTCGACGGTTTCGAGTCGATCGAGCTGTGCGTCGGCTACGAACTCGACGGCGGGCGGGTCGATCATCTGCCGGCAAGCCTCGATGCACAGGCGCGCGCGAAACCCGTGTACGAGCGGTTCGACGGCTGGCGCGGCACCGTGAACGGGATACGCGAACGTGCGGCGCTGCCGCGCGCCGCGCAGGATTTCATTTCGCGCATCGAAGCGGTCGCGGGCACACCGGTATCGATGATCACGACCGGTGCGGAGCGCGACGACACGATCGTGTCGAGCAATCCGTTCGATGTGGCCGCCGCGGCCTGATACGTCATATATGACGTGAATCGTCGGGTGGCACCGTGGTCGCCGGGTAGTTTTTGCCGATCCGGTGCCGTTCGCGCGCTGGTGCGTCCGGTCGCGTATGCGCCCGGCCCGTACGCCGCGAGCACGGCGGTTCGGCGACACGATTCGGCGTCCGGATCACGCTGCGTACGGCGAACTGGACACGTCTGCACTGCTGCTGTACTGTTCCGCACAATTCGCGCCAGACCGGCCTGCGCCGGGGTCGCCGGCACCATGGCCGCACGATGGCGCGACGTGATCTCAATCCCGGGGACAGGTCGATGGACACGTTACAGATGATGCGCATTTTCGTCCGGGTCGCGGAGGAGGGCAGCTTCACGAGCGCGGCCCAGCGCCTGGACATCACGACGGCCTACGCATCGCGGTCGGTCGCGCAGCTCGAAACGCATCTGCGCACGCGCCTGCTCAACCGCAGCACGCGCCGCATCGCGTTGACCGACGCCGGGCAGCGCTATCTCGACCGCTGCCAGCGCGTCCTCGGCTATATCGAAGAAGCGGAAGCCGAGGCGGCCGACGCACAGGCGAAGCCGTCCGGACGGTTGCATGTCCATGCGACGACGAGCTTCGGCCAGGCCTACGTGGTGCCCGCGGTCGTGCGCTACCGGCAGCGCTATCCTTCGGTCGCGGTCGAGCTGACGCTGTCGCAGCACGTGCCCGACATCATCGACGAAGGCTACGACGTGTCGCTGCAGTTGAGCGCGACGGAACTGCCCGATTCGGGGCTCGTGTCGCAGCGGCTCGGCGAGGTGCACAGCGTGCTGTGCGCGTCGCCCGCTTACCTGAAGGAGCGCGGTACGCCGCGCACGGCGCGCGAACTCGAAGGCCATGCGTGCCTGCAGATGCTCACGCCCGTGTTCCCGCGTGATCGCTGGCATCTCGACGGCCCCGACGGCCCCGAGACATTCGACCTGCCGTTGCCCGATTTCCAGGTGAACATCGCCGATGCGCTCGGCGTCGCACTGCGCGCCGGTCTCGGGATCGGCTCGCTGCCGATGTCGTCCGCACTCCCTGCACTCGCGAGCGGCGCGCTGGTGCGCGTGCTGCCCGACTACCGGCTGCAGAAGCTGACGGTCTACACGCTGTATCCGTCGCGCCAGTATCTCGATGCGAAGATCCGCACGTTCGTCGATTTCCTGCGCGAGTGCGTGCCCGAAATGCTGGCCGCCGACGAGGCTGCGCTGCACGCTTCCTGCAAGTCCTGAGGTCGCACCGTTGACGCGTGAATACGAGGCCGCGCGTCAATCGTACAAATAATCTGCAGTCCTGTATTTAATGTGGATCCCGGATCCATCTGCAAGCCGGTCCCGGGCAATGATGTCCGGGTAACCGGCGCGCCCTTATGAAAGCGCTTGCTTTCGATATCGAACATCGTTGGTTCGGTGCGTGACGCCAACCCCATAGAATCGGTTCGACCGGCTTCATCGCATGCATGCGCAAAGCCGCATCCTCTTCATCGAACCCGATACGACATGGCAGACCAACACTCCACAACCCGCCGCCGGCTCCTGCATGCCGGCCTGGCGATCGCGGCGGGCGCCGCGCATCCGGGCTTCGCGCTGGCGAGCACGGCCGGCGCGCGTACGTTGCGCATCGGTTATCAGAAAGGGCCGCTCAGCCTGCTCAAGGCGCGCGGCACGCTGCAGAGCAAGCTCGCGACTCTCGGCGTGACGGTCACGTGGACCGAGTTTCCGTCGGGACCGCCGCAGCTCGAAGCGCTGAACGCGGGATCGATCGACTTCGGCGATGTCGGCGAGGCGCCGCCGATCTTCGCGCTTGCGGCGGGCGCGCCGCTCGTCTATTACGCGCAGACGCCGGCCGGCCCCGCGGCCGAGGCATTGGTGGTCACGAAGGATTCGCCGGTCAAGACCTTTGCGGACCTGCGCGGCAAGCGCATCGCGCTGGTGAAGGGATCGAACACGCACTTCCTGCTGGTCCGGCTGCTGCAGGCCGCGAAGCTCAACTACGCCGACGTCTCGCCGGTCTGGCTGTCGCCATCCGATGCGCGGGCCGCGTTCGAGAACCGCTCGGTCGATGCGTGGATCATCTGGGATCCGTTTCTCGCGGTAGTCCAGCAGGCGTTCGGCGCGCGCATCGTCGCGGACGGCACCGGGCTCGTCGAAAATCGCGGCTACTACTTTGCGTCGCGCACGTATGCGCAGCGCAATGCCGACGTGCTGGATGCCGCCGTGTCGGAACTGACGGCGGTCCAGCGATGGCTCGATGCGAACCGTGCGCAGGGCGCGGCCGAGTTCTCGAAGCTGTGGGGGATTCCCGAGCCGGCGGTGGCGCTCGCGTTTCGCCGCGCGCGCTTCGGTGTCGAGCCCGTCACGCGCGACACGCTCGCGTATCAGCAGCGCATCGCCGACGTGTTCTACCAGGCCGGCGTCCTGCCGAAACACGTCGACGTCAGCCAGGCCGCACCGCCCGCGCTCGCGTGACGGTGCCGCCGGCCAGGCAACCGCTCAACGGCGGAACGGCAGCGCCACATCGTCCGGAATCGGGCACACGTACGGCTGGCCGCCGCGCCGCTCGAGCAGTTCCGCCTTCGCCTGAGCGAGCGTGTCCGGCGCGCCGAGCAGGTCGATCGCGGTCGCGGCCATCGTCTTCGCTGCAAGCAGCATCCCCTTGTGCGCGAGCGGCGTCTTGCCTTGCGCGACCCACTGCCACGAGTGCGGCGGCGTGCCGAACGCGTAGCAGCTCGTATGGCATTGCGCGGTCGGCGTGACCCAGCTCACGTCGCCGACGTCGGTCGAGCCGCAGATCGGGCGGCCCTTGCCCGGCTCGTACGGATCGATCCCGTCGAACAGCGCTTTCGGATTGCGCCACGCCTGGTTCAGCGAACGTGACGACGTTTCGATATCCTGAGCAGTAAGTGTCTGGCGCTGGTACGTATCGGCGAGCGCCGCATCGTCCGCGTCGAAGCCGGCAGTGCCGATCGACTGCAGATGCCGGTACATGACCTGGTTCAGCACGGCGTTTTCCAGCAGGTTCGAGCAGGCCTTGTCGAACACGATCTCGAGCCGGCAATCGGTCATCATCGCCGCGCCGCGCGCGACGTTCTTCACGCGCTCGAACAGCTCGGCCGCCTGATCGTTGCGCGCCGCGCGCACGAGGTACAGCACTTCCGCATTGGCCTGCACGACGTTCGGCGACAGGCCGCCCGTGTTCGTCACCGCATAGTGCACGCGCGCTTCGGGCAGCATGTGTTCGCGCAGGTAGTTGACGCCCACGTTCATCAGCTCGACGGCATCCAGTGCGCTGCGGCCGAGATGCGGTGACGCGGCGGCGTGCGACGCCTTGCCCGTGAAGCGAAAGTACGCCTGGATGTTCGCGAGCGAACCGGCCGGAAAGATGCCCGTGTACACGTGCGGGTGCCACGACAGTGCGGCGGCGAGATCGTCGAACACGCCGGCGCGCGCCATGAAGGTCTTGCCGGAGCCGCCTTCCTCGGCCGGGCAGCCGTAGAAGCGCACGGTGCCGGGCTGGCCCGTGCGTTCGAGATGCGCCTTCACCGCTGCCGCGGCGAGATGCGCGGCCGTGCCGAGCAGGTGGTGGCCGCAGCCGTGACCGTTGCCGTTCGAGATCTCGCCCGACGGCTGGCAGGTGAGCGCACCGGCTTCCTGGCTGAGCCCGGACAGTGCGTCGTATTCGCCGAGGATGCCGATCACGGGGCCGCCGTGGCCGGCCTCGGCGACGAACGCGGTCGGAATGTCGGCCACGCCGCGCGTCACGCGAAAGCCGGCTTCTTCCAGCATCCGGATGTGCAGGTCGGTCGACGCGAATTCCTCGTAGCGCAACTCGGCGAGGTTCCAGATCCGGTCGGACAGCTCGGTGAACTGCGCACGCTGGCTGTCGATGAAATCGAGGGCGAGTGAAGTCATGAATTGCTCCTTTGAAGTGGCTGGCGCGGTCAGAATTTCTGCCGGAGGCCAAGGGCGAAGACGGTGCTGCTCATGCCGGGGGCGGACATCGGCGCGGAGCCGAACGACAGCGCCGACTGTCCGGTGTTCCTGAAGCCGCCGAGCCGCACGTACACACCGGTGAGCTTCGAGAACTGGTAGTCGTAGCCGAGCAGCGCGCCGAGCGCGTGGCTCGCCTGGCCGGCGATCGTGCGGTACGCGAGGTCGGCGCGGATCGCGTGCGGGCCGTGCTGCCAGATCGCGCCCAACGAATAGACCTGCGCGACGAGCGTGCCGGGCGCGGTGGGGCGCATCAGCGTGTACGCAAGCGACGCGAGCGTCGGGCCGAACGCATACGACGCGCTGGCCATCACCGAGTCGGTGCGCGGGCCGTCGGGGGCGCCGCCCGGTGTCGACGACGTGGCGGCCCACATCGCGTTGTACGCGCCGCTCAGCATCACCGGGCCGCGCGCGAAATTGGCGACCGCGCCCGCGTTGCTGGCGATCGGGCTCGCGCCCGCTGCGTTGCGGAACGCATAGAGCACGGTGACGTCGAGCCCGCCGTAGGTCGGCGTCTTGTAGCTGATCGCGTTCTCGATGCGCCCGGGCAGCGACGCGGCACCGCGTCCGAGGTCGCTGCCGATCAGCGCGGTGCTCGCGAACGGCGACAACTGGCCGACGAGATAGAACGGATCGGCCGCTTCGGGCACGATCGCCGGATACTGCTTGCCGAGCTTGATCGTCCCCCAGTCTTCCGAACCGATTGCCACGTTGGCTTCGCGGTTGTAGAACGACGCCGCGCTTTGCTGGCGGCCGGACATCAGGTCGAAGCCGCTTTCGAGGCGGAAGCTCGCGCGCAGGCCGCCGCCGAGATCCTCGCTGCCGATGAAGCCGAAGCGCGACGTCGATGCACCGCCGCTCATCAGGCCGACGCTCGTCTGGCTGCCGATGCGCGCGTATTGCAGGAAGCTGTCGAGTGCGCCGTAGATCTGTACGTTGGCGCGGGCCGGTGCGGCCCACATGCAGGTTGCCGCGCAGCACGCGGCCATCAGGGTTGAATTGCGCACGTTTGTCTCGTGGTGTCGCGATCGTCGGCGCGCGAATCGCAGGCGTGCAAGGGCTCGCCCGCGCACGCGTCGACGTCGCGGATCCTGTTGTCTGACGGAGAGTGGCGCGGCCGGTGTCCGGCGTCGCCGTGAATGAAGCGGCGCGCCGTTCAGCGGCCGTCGTGAGGCGAGTCGGCCGGGCGTTCGCGGAAGCGCCACAGCGCGATCATGCTGACGGTGCCGCACGCGAGCACGTACCACGCGGGCGACATCGGGTCGCCAGTGCGATGCAGCAGCCACGTGACGTTGAACTGCGCGAAGCCGCCGAAGATCGTCACGCCGAAGCTGTAGATCGTCGCGAGCGCGGTGGCGCGCACGCGCGGCGGGAACGCTTCCATGATCAGCAGCAGGAATGCGGAACTGCCCGCGGTCGCGAAGGCCATCACGACGGTGACGATCGCGACCATCAACCCGACCGACGGCGCGGCGATCAGCAGCCGGAACGCGGGATACACGCACGCGAGCGACAGCAGCCACGTGACGGCAATCATCGGCTTGCGGCGCGGCAGGCGATCGATGATCCACAGCCCCGATACGAGCGCGGCGACGATCATCGCAAGCCCCGACGCGCAGCCGGCGAGCAGCGACGTCGCCATCGGCAGGTGAAGCGTGCGTACCGCATAGGCGGGCATGTAGAACACGAAAATGTAGAGCGTCGACGTGCCGCCGATGATCATCAGCGTGCCGAGCACGACGCGGCCGAGGTAGCGCGTGAACACTTCGCGTACTGCGCTGCCGCCGGCGTCGTGCGTCGACACATGTGTTTCGTCGAGATGCCGGCGGATGTAGAGGCCGACCGGGCCGAGCAGCAGGCCGAGCAGGAACGGCACGCGCCAGCCCCAGCTTTCGAGCGCGTCGGCTGACAGCACGGCCGACAGCAGCGCACCGCTGAGCGCGCCGAGCAGCGCCGCGACGCCCTGGCTGATCATTTGCCAGCTCACCATGAAGCCGCGGCCGGATAGCGGGCCCGACTCCATCAGGAAGGTGGTCGACGCCCCGATTTCGCCGCCGGCCGACAGGCCTTGCAGCAGCCGGCCGATCACGACCAGCACCGGCGCGACGACGCCGATGCGTGCATAGGACGGCGTCAGCGCGATCAGCGCGGTCCCCGCGATCATCAGCTGGATCGTCAGCGTCAGCGCCGCGCGCCGGCCCGCGCGATCGGCGTAGTTGCCGATCAGCACGCCACCGAGCGGGCGCATCACGAAGCCGACGCCGAACGTCGCCATCGCGAGCAGCAGCGGGCCGGCGCCCGAGTCGACCGGAAAGAACGTCTTGCCGATCAGCGCGGCGAAGTAGCTGAACACGGTGAAGTCGAACATCTCGAGCGCGTTGCCGGCCGAGGTGGCGATGATCGTCCGGGTCTGCGCCGAGCGGCGCCGCGGGGCAGGCGGCGCGTCGATGAGCGGCGTGGCGGCGTCTTGCATCGGGGGTGTCTCCATGGGTATCGGTATCGTGAGCGCCGCATGGATCGTCAGGCATCCTGCGAGAGCTGGCCGCATGTTAAGACCGGGCAAAACATCGCGATACGCGCAAATTTTTATCCTGATAACATTTGTTTATCCCCTGATGCCTTTCGTCTGCCTCGTCCATTCGTCGCATGAAACTTCACCAGCTCCGCGCGCTCGTGGCCGTTGCCCGCTCGGGCAGCATTCATGAAGCCGCGCGTACCCTGCATCTGACGCAACCTGCCGTCACGCGGTCGCTGCGCGATCTCGAGGACGAGCTCGGGCTGATGCTGGTCGCGCGCAGTTCGTCGGGCGTGACGCTGACCGATGCGGGGCGCGCGATGCTGCGGCGGGCCGAACTGGTCGTCAACGAGGTTGCGCGCACCGAGGAGGAAATGGCGCAATTGCGCGAGAACCGGCAGGGCCGGCTCGCGATCGGGATGACGCCGCTGGCGGGCATCACGGTGCTGCCTGCCGCGTACAACCGCTTTCGCCGCGCGATGCCGGATGTCCAGCTCGAATTCGTCGAGGGCAGCCCGTCGCAGCTGGTCGAGCAGTTGAAGAACGGCGCGCTCGACTTCGCGCTGGGTGCGGGCGCGGATGCGCAGGACTTCACGTCCGTGCGCTGCGAGCATCTCGACTCGTTTCCGATGTGGTTCGCGGTGAGCCGCAAGGGCAAGCTTGCCGGCGCGACTTCGCTGGCCGACCTGCAGGATGCGGAGTGGCTGCATACTGGGCCATCCGCCGAATTCCGCGCGTTTCTCGCGGAGCTGTTCGCGCAGGCCGGCCTGCCGGCGCCGCGCCGCGTGACGCGCTGCGCGTCGCAGACGCTGTTCTACGCGCTGGCCGTCAATAGCGACGTGGTGACGGCGTGGACGCAGCTTGCACTGCGCGGGGAGGATGCATCCGATACGCTGAAGACGCTCGATCTCGTCGGGCAGCCGCCCGCGCGCAACCTCTATCTGCTGTTCCGCGACAGCGCGGTGCTCACGTCGTCGGCCGAATACTTCGTGCGTTGTATCGATGAAGCCGTGCAGGCCGAGCGTGCGAATGCCGGCGGGACGAAGCGCGGCACGCGCTCGCGTGCGCCGCGCGCGTGAGGTCCCGGCCTACGGCGCGACGCGGGACAACGGCACCGCTTCGTCGCGCAGCTTCAGCACATCGCGGCCGGGCGCATCGCCGAAAAGGCGTGCGTATTCGCGGCTGAACTGCGACGCGCTCACATAGCCGACACTGCGGCACGCCTGCCGCGCGTCCATCGCCGACAGGTACATCAGGCGGCGCGCCTCCTGCAGCCGCAACACCTTCTGGCATTGCAACGGGCTCATCGACGTGACCGCACGGAAGTGGTGATGGAAGGTCGACGGGCTCATGTCCACCTGCCGCGCGAGCGATTCGACCGTCATCGGATCGAGGTAGTGGTCGCGAATCCAGGCGACCGCGCGCGAGATGCGCTGCGTCGTCGAATCGGCGAGGCCGACCTGAGCGACACGCGCACCCGACGGGCCGCGCAGCAGCCGGATGAGGATTTCGTCGACGATCAGCGGCGCAAGCAGGTCGATGTCGTCGGGTTGCGCGACCAGTTGCATCAGCCGCACGACGGCGTCGACGATTTCAGGCGGTGCTTCGTGCGTATCGAGTGCGCTGCAGTCGACGGCCTTCGGCAGTCCGAGCGGAAACACGCGCGGTGTGAGTGCGGCGATGCGGGCCGGGTCGAGTTCCAGTTGTGCATAAAGGAACGGTTCGGCCGGGCTCGCGCGCGTCACGCGGCCGGTGACGGGCACATCGGCCGTCGCAACCAGCATCCGCGATTCGTCGATCACGTAGGTGTCGTCGCCGACCTGTGTCGATTTCGCACCCTGCCCGACGATGCTCAGGCACGCGTGGTGCACGCCATGGTTCCAGTGCGGTGGCGACGCGGAGGCGCGCGCGATGCGCAGGCCACACAAAGGGAGCTCGAACGTTCCGTCGTGCGGCGCGTAGGCCGCGATCAGCGCAGCGAGCCGGGCCGTGGGCGACCGGGCCGGCGACCGAGGATCGTGGTCGGGCGTGATGCGCTGTTGCGGCGGCGTTCGGGCGTCGATTTCCATAATGCGTGAGCGGATGGCGGAGTGGGCGGTGCAAGGTGCGCGGCTGCGATTCCCTGTTGGTGTCCCGGCAGGTGGGCCGGCACGGCGGTCACATCGTACGGCGAGTCGCGCGCACGTGATTGCCTAAACCTGTGGGAAATTAGCCCGATCATCCGGATCTGCACGACCGGTGACCGCATCGCCCGTCGTTGCGCGGTGTGCAGCGCACAAATTCGGAAATTAAGGCAAAACAATCGCAGGATCGGGCAAGCCATTTCGCGGCGGTTTTCATACCATTGCACCTGCTGAAAGAAACGTGATCCAGAGCGTTCGGGTGATGCGGCGATGACCGCCGCATGGCCGGCGGATGTTGCCGGCGTTGCCGCTGCGAACCACTGGAAAAGACTCAGGACTGCTATTCGAATGTTCATGCATCGGGCCAGCCGAGGCCGGCTTGCGTCCGTTGCATGCCGGCGCGCGTCTGGCGCGAGCGTGCCGACCGACCCGGCGTAGCCGGCGTCGGTGCCGCCGCATTGGTCGGGCCGTTGCATGTCGGTCGCGAAGCGGCGACGGAGCGGCGCGTCAAGGCAGTCGACCGCGCAGGGGATTCCGGACAAATGGACCAACTTCAATCGATTCGGGCATTCGTGACGGTGGCAAGGGAGGGCGGGTTTCGCCGGGCGGCGACGCGGCTGCGTGTGTCGACGGCGATGGCGAGCCGGCTGGTCGATGCGCTCGAGACGCGCCTTGGCGCACGCCTGCTTCAACGCAGCACCTGCCACCAGTCGCTGACGGAAATCGGCGAGCTGTATCTCGCGCGCGTCGAGCGGATTCTCGGTGCGATCGACGAGATCGACGGCCGTTTCGTCGCGATGGGCAGCAAGCCGGAAGGCGCGTTGCGTCTTGCCGCGCCGGTCGCGTTCGGACTCAGCCAGTTGAGCGTGTTGCTCGATCGTTTTGTGAACCGGTTCCCGGACGTGCGGCCGACCGTGACGCTGACCGATGCCCATGTCGACCTGACATCCGAAGACATCGATGTCGCGTTCCTGACCGACGGCATGCCGGTGACGGGTGCGCACGCGTTGCACACGCTGGCCGCCTATGAATCCGTGCGCGTCGCGGCGCCGGCTTATGTCGACGCGCACGGCGGCGCGGCCGCGTCGGGCGACTGGCCCGACATCACGGCCGTGCGGCTCGATCTGCCGGCGTCCGGCGATGACGATGCGGCTGCGTTCCGGCCCGACGCGGCGCCCGTCGGTAGTCCAGGCGTCGGCCACCTCGAGATGGCGCGGCGGCTGGCGGTGGCCGGCATGGGCGCCGCGGTGCTGCCCGCGTATCTCGTCGACGCCGATCTGGCGGCCGGCACGCTGGTGCGCATTGCACCGGTCCGCCCGCTCGCGCCCGTCACGCTGAAGCTCGCGCATGCGCAAACCGCGCATCTGCCGGCCGCTGCACGGGCATTCATCGAATTCGCGGGCGCCGCGTTCCGGCCCGCAAGCTAGCGGCCCGGTCGGTCGCCGCGGCAATGCCCGCCCGCCAGGGCCGCGGGCTCATGGTTCTTTTTCCGCGGAAGCAGTTCGACGAACGAACGCTCCGCAGGGCGCAACGCACGCCCGACATACGCGACCGCATCCGCGGCACACGGGAAGCGACAGCATTCCGGCCGCGCGTGCAGGTCACGAGGAGATCTGGTGATTCCCATTGAAGGTCGTCTATTTGTGAGAGGTCGCTCCATGCGCGTCGAACGGGTTCCATACCGCTTAATCACTGCTGCAACGGCTGCCGTTTTCCTGGCCGCGTGCGGGAAAAAAGAATCGGCACCGCCGCCGCAAACGCCGGAAGTCGGCGTCGTCACCGTCCAGCCGCAGGCCGTGCCGGCGGTCACCGAACTGCCGGGCCGTACCAGCGCATTCCTCGTCGCGCAGGTGCGTGCACGGGTCGACGGCATCGTGTTGCGCCGTGAATTCACCGAGGGCACCGACGTGAAGGCCGGCCAGCGCCTCTACAAGATCGACCCGGCGCCGTACGTCGCCGCGTTGAACAGTGCGAAGGCGACGCTCGCGAGGGCGCAGGCGAACCTCGTCACGCAGAACGCGCTGGTCGCGCGCTACAAGGTGCTGGTGGCTGCAAACGCGGTCAGCAAGCAGGACTACGACAACGCGGTAGCCACGCAGGGCCAGGCCGCGGCGGACGTCGCGGCCGGCAAGGCGGCGGTCGACACCGCGCAGATCAACCTCGGCTACACCGATGTCGTCTCGCCGGTTTCGGGCCGCGTCGGCATCTCGCAAGTGACGCCGGGCGCCTACGTGCAGGCGAGCCAGGCGACGCTGATGTCGACGGTGCAGCAGCTCGATCCGGTGTACGTGGACCTCACGCAGTCGAGCCTCGACGGGCTGAAGCTGCGCCAGGACGTGCAGAGCGGCAAGCTGAAAACGAGCGGCCCGGGCGCGGCGAAAGTGTCGCTGATCCTGGAAGACGGCAAGACCTATTCGGAGCCGGGCAAGCTGCAGTTCTCGGACGTGACGGTCGACCAGACCACCGGCTCGGTGACGATTCGCGCGATCTTCCCGAACCCGGGCCGCGTGCTGCTGCCGGGCATGTTCGTGCGCGCGCGGATCGAGGAAGGCGTGAACGAGAACGCGTTCCTGGTGCCGCAGATCGGCGTTTCGCACGACCAGAAGGGGCAGGCGATCGCACTGGTCGTGAACGCGGCCAACAAGGTCGAGACCCGTCCGTTGACGACGGCCGGCACGTACGGCCAGGACTGGATCGTCGAAGGCGGTCTGGAAGCAGGCGATCACGTGATCGTGCAGGGCGTCGACAAGGTGCGCCCGGGTGCGACCGTGAAGACCGTCGCGGCGCAGCTTGCAGCGGCGCCGGACGCTGCGTCCGGCACACCGGCAAGCGCCGCGAATGCGTCCGGCGCCGCGCCGGCGAGCACCGCCGCCAATGTTGCCGCGCGTTCGACCGCCGCGTCGGCCGCGCAATAACAAGGAGTCCGTTTCATGGCCAAGTTCTTTATCGATCGCCCGATCTTTGCGTGGGTGATCGCGATCGTGCTGATGCTGGCCGGCGTCGCATCGATCTTCAAGATGCCGATCGCGCAGTATCCGACGATCGCACCGCCGACGATCCAGATCCAGGCGAACTATCCGGGCGCTTCCGCGAAGACGGTGGAAGACACGGTGACGCAGGTGATCGAGCAGCAGATGAGCGGTCTCGACAACTTCCTGTACATGTCGTCGACCAGCGATGACTCGGGCAACGCGACGATCACGCTGACCTTCGCGCCGGGCACCAATCCGGACGTCGCGCAGGTGCAGGTGCAGAACAAGCTGTCGCTCGCGACGCCGAACCTGCCGCAGGTCGTGCAGCAGCTCGGCATGCAGGTCACGAAGTCGAGCAGCAACTGGCTGATGTGGTTCGCGTTCAACTCCGAGGACGGCGGCATGTCGAAGGAGGACCTGACGAACTACGTGGCGTCGCACGTGCTCGATCCGCTCAGCCGCGTGAACGGCGTCGGCCAGACGCTGCTGCTCGGTTCGCAGTTCTCGATGCGGATCTGGCTCGACCCGATCAAGCTGACCAACTACAGCCTCACGCCGACCGACGTGTCGGCGGCGATCACGCAGCAGAACGTGCAGATCGCAGGCGGCCAGATCGGCGGCACGCCGGCGAAGCCGGGCACCATGCTGCAGGCGACGATCACCGAATCGACGCTGCTGCGCACGCCCGAGCAGTTCGGCAACATCCTGCTGAAGGTCAACCAGGACGGCTCGCAGGTCCGCCTGAAGGACGTCGGCCGCGCGGCGCTGGGTTCGGAAAACTACACGTTCGACACGAAGTACATGGGGCAGCCGACGGCCGGCCTCGGCATCCAGCTCGCGACCGGCGCGAACGCGCTCGCAACCGCGACCGCGCTGCGGGCCAAGATCGACGAACTGTCGAAGTACTTCCCGCACGGTCTCGTCGTCCACTATCCGTACGACACGACGCCGTTCGTGCGCCTGTCGATCGAGGAAGTGGTCAAGACGCTGCTCGAAGGTATCGTGCTCGTGTTCCTCGTGATGTACCTGTTCCTGCAGAACCTGCGGGCGACGATCATCCCGACGATCGCGGTGCCGGTCGTGCTGCTCGGCACGTTCGCGATCATGGGCCTCGCCGGTTTCTCGATCAACACGCTGTCGATGTTCGGCCTCGTGCTCGCGATCGGCCTGCTGGTGGACGATGCGATCGTGGTGGTCGAGAACGTCGAGCGCGTGATGGCGGAAGAAGGGCTGTCACCGAAGGAAGCGACCCGCAAGGCGATGGGCCAGATCACCGGCGCACTCGTGGGCGTGGCGCTCGTGCTGTCGGCGGTGTTCGTGCCGGTGGCGTTCTCGGGTGGCTCGGTCGGCGCGATCTATCGTCAGTTCTCGCTGACGATCGTGTCGGCGATGGTGCTGTCGGTGCTCGTCGCGTTGATTCTGACGCCGGCCCTGTGCGCGACGATCCTCAAGCCGATCCCGCAAGGGCATCACGAGGAGAAGAAGGGCTTCTTCGGCTGGTTCAACCGGACTTTCGACCGCAGCCGCGATCGCTATACGGGCGGCGTGAACCATGTGATCCGGCGCTCGGGCCGCTGGCTCGTGATCTACCTGGCCGTGTTCATCGCGGTCGGTGTGATGTTCGTGCGCCTGCCGAAGTCGTTCCTGCCGGATGAAGACCAGGGCTACATGTTCATGATCGTGCAGACGCCGTCCGGCTCCACGCAGGAAACGACCGGCAAGACGCTCGACAACATCAACACGTACCTGACCACCACGGAGAAGGATGTGGTCGACTCGGTGTTCACGGTCAACGGCTTCAGCTTCGCCGGCCGCGGCCAGAACGCCGGCCTCGTGTTCGTGAAGCTGAAACCGTACGAGCATCGCCAGCGTTCGGACCAGAAGGTGCAGGCGCTGATCGGCCGGACCTTCGCGCACTACTCGCAGTACAAGGAAGCGATGGTGATCCCGTTCAACCCGCCGTCGATTCCCGAACTCGGGACGGCCGCCGGCTTCGACTTCGAGCTGACGGACAACGCCGGTCTCGGCCACGAAGCGCTGATGGCCGCGCGCGGGCAGTTGCTCGGGATGGCCGCGAAGGATCCGTCGCTGGCGCTCGTGCGCCCGAACGGCCTGAACGATACGTCGCAGTACAAGGTCGACATCGACCGCGAGAAGGCGAACGCGCTCGGCGTGACGGCCGCCGCGATCGACCAGACGTTCTCGATCGCATGGGCGTCGCAGTACGTGAACAACTTCCTGGATACGGATGGCCGGATCAAGAAGGTGTACGTGCAGTCGGACGCGCCGTTCCGGATGACGCCGGAAGACATGAACATCTGGTACGTGCGCAACAGCGCGGGCGGCATGGTGCCGTTCAGCGCGTTCTCGACCGGCCACTGGAGCTACGGTTCGCCGAAGCTCGAGCGCTACAACGGCGTGTCGTCGATCGAGATCCAGGGGCAGGCCGCGGAGGGCAAGTCGACCGGCCAGGCGATGGCCGCAATGGAAGCGCTCGCAAGCAAGCTGCCGGAAGGTATCGGCTACTCGTGGACGGGCTTGTCGTTCCAGGAAATCCAGTCGGGCTCGCAGGCACCGATCCTGTATGCGATCTCGATCCTCGTCGTGTTCCTGTGTCTCGCGGCGCTGTATGAAAGCTGGTCGATCCCGTTCTCGGTGATCATGGTCGTGCCGCTCGGCGTGGTCGGCGCACTGCTCGCGACGATGCTGCGCGGCCTCGAGAACGACGTGTTCTTCCAGGTCGGCCTGTTGACCACCGTGGGTCTGTCCGCGAAGAACGCGATCCTGATCGTCGAGTTCGCACGCGAGTTGCAGACGAAAGAGAACATGGGGCCGGTGCGCGCGGCGATCGAGGCGGCGCGCCTGCGGCTGCGTCCGATCTTGATGACGTCGCTCGCATTCATGCTCGGCGTGCTGCCGCTTGCGATCAGCAACGGCGCGGGTTCGGCCAGCCAGCACGCAATCGGCACGGGCGTGATCGGCGGGATGATCACGGCGACGTTCCTCGCGATTTTCATGATCCCGATGTTCTTCGTGCGGATTCGCGCGATCTTCAGCGGCGAGACGGAAAACGTCGATGACGCATGGCGTCTCGTGCAGGGCGACCTGCAGCGCGGTCACGACGACGCACACGATTCGAAGGGGCAGTAACGATGCAAAAACACGCTTTGACTGCAACCGCGGCCGCCCTGGCTGCCGCGTTGTTCGCCGCGGGCTGCACGATGGCGCCGCATTACAAGCGACCTGATGCGCCCGTCGCGCAGGCGTACCCGGCCGGCGGCGTCTATGCGACGCAGCCGGGTGCAGCCGGCGCGCGCAGCGCAAACGGCCAGGCGGCGACCGCCATCGGCTGGCGCGAGTTCTTCGTCGATCCGCGCCTGCAGCGGCTGATCGAGATCGCGCTGAAAAACAACCGCGACCTGCGCGTGTCGGTGCTGAACATCGAGGCGGCGCGCGCGCAGTACCAGATCACGCGCGCGGGGCTGTTCCCGACGCTCGACGGCACCGGTACCGGCAGCATCCAGCGTTTCCCGGCCGGTGTGTCGACGACGCAGCAGCCGCTGATCACGCGAAGCTACAACGTCGGGCTCTCGGCATCGTGGGAGCTCGACCTGTTCGGTCGCGTGCAGAGTCTGAAGGACCAGGCGCTCGCGCAGTACCTGTCGACCGCGTATGCGCGGCAGGCGTCGGAGATCTCGCTGGTGTCGCAGGTGGCTGATCAGTACCTGACGCTGCTGTCGACCGACGATCTGCTGAAGGTCACGGAGAACACGCTGAAGTCCGCGCAGGACTCGTACAACCTGACGAAGCTGCAGTTCGACAACGGCACGGGCTCCGAGCTCGAGCTGCGTCAGGCGCAGACGGTGGTCGAGCAGGCGCTGTCGAATCAGCAGGCGCAGGCACGGGCACGCGCACAGGCGCTCAACATGCTGGTGCAACTGATCGGCGAGCCGCTGCCGGATGACCTGCCTGCGGGCATGCCGCTCGACGCGCAGAACCTGCTGACGGACGTGCCGGCTGGCCTTCCGTCCGACCTGCTGACGCGTCGCCCCGACGTGATGCAGGCCGAGCAATCGCTGCTGGCCGCGAATGCGAACATCGGTGCGGCGCGCGCGGCATTCTTCCCGAAGATCTCGCTGACGGCCGCGTTCGGCACGGCGAGCCCGACGCTCGGCGGCCTGTTCAAGGCCGGCACGGCGGCGTGGTCGTTCGCGCCGAACATCGCGCTGCCGATCTTCGAGGGCGGTTCGAACATCGCGAATCTCGATCTTGCACATGTGCAGAAGCGCATCGAGATCGCGAACTACGAGAAGGCGATCCAGTCCGCATTCCGTGAAGTGTCGGATGGCCTTGCCGCACGCGGCACGTACGACCAGCAGATCGCGGCGCTGGAGCGCAACGAGCACGCGGAGCAGCGACGTTTCGACCTGTCGGACCTGCGTTACAGGAACGGCGTCGACAGCTACCTGTCGGTGCTGACCGCGCAGACGGATCTGTACTCGGCACAGCAGTCGCTGATCAGCGCACGTCTGGCACGCTGGACCAACCTGGTCAACCTGTACCGTTCGCTGGGCGGCGGGTGGGTCGAGCGGGCCGGCGAGACGCCGCGCGCACCGGATGCACCGGTCGACTACGACAAGGCGGCTGCTCCGGCGCCTGCGTCGGCAGCGGCGACGAACGGGTAAGCAAGACCACGGGCAGGGGTAAGAAGCCATTACCCCTGGTCGCGGAGGCTGCCCTACGCGAAAACGAAAACGCCACGGATGAAAATCCGTGGCGTTTCTTTTTGCGTAGCCTACGTAGCCGTTCGCGTCGGAAGCGGCGTTACGTTACCCCTGCTTTTCCCAAAGCGTGCGGCCGAAGAACGTCAGCGTGCGATCCCACGCCATTTGCGACCACACCGGATCGAACTGCGTGCCGGCGATGCGGCCGGGGCCGACGGCGGTTTCGTTCGCGAACGCGTGATGCGCGAGATAGCGATGGAACTCGACATTGACCTTCGCATCGGTCAGCTTCTTCTCGAGCGCATCGACCTGGTCGATCGCGAAGAACGCGTCCTGCGTGCCCCAGTGGCCCATCAGCGGAACCTTGAGCTTCGCCGGATCGAGGTAGTCGAGCGGCGGGAAACCGTACCACGTGACGCCCGCGTCCGCATCGGCGAACTGCAGCGACAGCAGCGTGAGTGCGCCGCCCATGCAGTAGCCCGTCACCGCGACACGCGACGCAAGCGTCTTCAGATGCGTCACGGCGCCCGGAATGTCCTGCGACGCCGCGTCGCCGAAATCGAGGCCGGTCATCAGGTGATGCGCTTCTTCTTCCTCGACCGTCGATTTGCCGCGATACAGGTCGGGCACCAGCGCGAAGTAGCCGCAGCGCGCGAGGCGATCCGCGACGCCGCGGATCTGGTCGTTCAGCCCCCACCATTCCTGGATGACGACGACCGCGGGCGCGCCTTCGGTCTTTGCCGGCGTAGCGAGATAGCCTTGCAGTTCCTGGCCGTCCGGGCGTCGAAACGTGATCATGGAACCGGATGTTTGAGACATGAAACCGCTCCTTTTCGAAAAATGCGATGAGTGCGGCATCGGGGCCGGCCTGCGGGCGCGGCGACGATCGGGCAAGCCGGGCGTCGTGGTTCCGCTCGCGTTCGTTTCGGCCGGCGCCGACCACGCGGCCATTCTATGCGCAAACACCGGCTGCCGGCGTGAACGGCGCCGCGTGGCGCGCGATCAGCAAGATCGCATCGATCGAGGAGCGTGCTCCGTTCCCGGAGCGGACGACCGGAAACGAAACACCCCGCCCCGATGAACGGGAGCGGGGTGTTTCGTTTGCCGCGCGCGTATCGGAATACGCGCGCGTGTGTACGGCTTACTGGCCGAAATACACGGAGTCGCGGCCTTCCTGCTTGACCGCGATCGCGCGGCCGGCGCGTACGCCAGCGGCGGCTTGGGCGCCGTAGCCGGTTTCATCGGCATTCGTCACGCGGGCCTGTGCGGTCTGCAGCGCACGCGGGTAGTACTGGTCGGAGACTTCGGGCTTGTAGCCGGCCTGTTCGAGCTGGACGAGTTCCGCACGCACCTGGGCACGCGTCAGCTGGCCCGACGGGTTCGATTGTGCGAATGCGCCGTACGAGGCGGACAGGGCGGTTGCGGCGACGACAGCGTAGATGAACGACTTCATGATGACCTCCGGATTCATTGATTTCGCGCTTCGCTTGTTGCGTTCAGCGGTTGATTGCATCGTAGCGATCACGTTACCGGTCGGAAATACGCGTTCCAGCGAATCATTATTGCAACTGGGTAAACGATCTGGGCTGGCGGGCATTTCATCTGATGATTGCGGGGCTGTCCGGCGCTCGGCAGGGGCTGCGGATGGCGCTTCGAGCGGGGCGATGTCGTCGATCGGCCGAGGCCATACAACGATCAGTTAAATCGCATTCCGAAGTATTTGAGCGAGGCCGTTTATATCGTTCGTGCAGTATCGCGCACACGGCGGCGTCACTCGGCCAGGACCGCCTGCCGCTTCCTGTATTCGGCGGGCGTGATTCCGACGTGCCGGGTGAACGACCGCCTGAGCGTATCGACATTCGCGAAGCCGCATTTCGCGGCGACCTGTTTCGGTGTGTCGTGGCCGTTCTCGAGCAACTGGCGGGCGGCAGAAATGCGGGTCGCCTCGACCCATGCGGCCGGCGTCATGCCGACTTCCGCGCGGAACAGCCGCGCGAAGTGGCGTGGGCTCATGCCTGCATGCTTCGCCATCTCCGCCACCGAATGCTCGAGTTCCGGATTCGCCGCGATCCAGCGCTGGACCTCCTGCAGCACCGAACGTCCGGCGGGGCGCGCCTCGCCCTTGCGGCTGAACTGGAGTTGTCCGCCGGGGCGCTTGAAGAACATGACCAGTTGCGCGGCGACACGCCGCGCGATCTCGCGGCCGAGATCTTCCTCGACCAGCGCGAGCGCGAGATCGAGCCCGGCCGTGACGCCGGCGCCGGTGCGCAGCTTGCCGTCGCGCACGTACAGCGCGTCCGCGTCGACGGCGAGCGACGGATAGGCTTCGGCAAGCGCGTCGGCGGCAGCCCAGTGCGTGGTCAGGTGACGCCCTTTCAGCAGGCCGGTGGCCGCGAGGATGAACGCGCCGGTGCAGATCGAGCCGTAGCGCTTGCTCTGCACGGCCGCCGACCGCAGCCACGCGAGGACGTCGGTGCGCAGTGCGATCCGGCCGGCGCTCGGCGCGCCTGCGACCAGCAGCGTGTCGATGCGCTCCGGAATGTCGGGAACGATCCAGTCGGGCAGCAACTGCGCACCGGACGAACTGCGGATCGGACCGGACTCGCTCGCAATGATCCGCAACGTATAGAACGGCTTCCCGCATTCGGCGTTCGCTTGCGCGAAGACGTCGAGCGGTGCGGAGACATCGAGCAGTTGAACGCCCGGAACGGCGAAAATTCCCACGACCTTCGGCATGATCGATAGCGTGTTGTGTCGAACGTGACGGGTAGCAGTATAGAGGCGCCGTGCGGTGCATGGGGCCGGCGGACGAGCCTGTTTCCGGCG
Source organism: Burkholderia lata (assembly GCF_902499335.1). Lineage (GTDB taxonomy): Bacteria > Pseudomonadota > Gammaproteobacteria > Burkholderiales > Burkholderiaceae > Burkholderia > Burkholderia lata_B. The sequence continues at coordinate 557,442 of NZ_CABVQK010000005.1, forward strand.
TTCTTCTTGCCGCGCGGGCACCGTGTCCGTCCGTCGCGCAAAATGGCAGGATTTGACGTAACACGTCTATTGAAGACAGCTATCGGAATCCGGAGAATCAAGGGTGTTTTCAATGGAGGTCGATCATGACTGAGAACGTTGCAGGCATCACCATTCCCGATAGCCAACTGACGCGCGAGATCACCGAGCTCGTTCGCGATACCGCGTCTCCGTTGCTGTTCCATCATTCCAGCCGCGTCTTCTATTTCGCGGCGCTCGCGGGCCAGCGGCGCGGGCTCAAATACGATCCCGAACTGCTCTATTGCGGCTGCATGTTCCATGACATGGGGCTCACGCACAAACACAGCAGCGCATGCGAGCGTTTCGAAGTGGACGGCGCCAACGCCGCCCGCGATTTCCTGAAGGGGAAGGGCATCTCGCAACAGGATATCGACGTCGTGTGGACGTCGATCGCGTTGCATACCACGCCGGGCATCCCGCAGCACATGCATCTGGTGATCGCGCTCGTTACCGCGGGCGTCGAGATGGACGTGCTGGGCCTGACGTACCCGGAATACAGCGACGTCGAACGCGAGGCTGTCGTCCGCGCGCATCCGCGTACGCCGCACTTCAAGGAAGACATCATTCAGGCGTTTTACGACGGGATCAAGCACAAGCCCGACACGACGTTCGGCAACGTCAAGGCCGACGTGCTCGCAGACAAGGATCCGCATTTCCATGCGGGCAATTTCTGCAGCGTGATCCGGTCTTCCGCGTGGGCAGGGTGATTGTTCGTGGTATGGCGCACGATCACGGGTACTGAACGGGGATCGTGCGCAGAACGTGAATCGTGGCTCATCAATTATTGAGGACTACGATCATGTATGAAAAATCACGTGATCGAACGGGTACCGCCGTGAACAACGCAACGGTCGGCGCAACACCAACATCCAGACGGCCGGCCCCGCGCTGTTGCAGGACGTCTGGCTGATCGCACAGTGATCCCGGAGCGGCGGATGCATGTGAAGGGTGCCGGCGCATGCGGCACGTTTGCCGTGACGCAAGACAGCAGCCGATACAGGAGGGTGGAAACCTGCCCGACAATCGGCATGCAGACGCTAATGCTTGCACGCTTTCGACGGTCGCCGGCAAGCGTGGTGCGGCAGAAGCCGTTGGACAACGCCGCGCGTCAGATCCCCGGGGTGTCGAAGAGCATCCTTCAGCGGTAAATCGACAACTGCGTGAAGGCCGGGCTGGCTGATGGCGCGGGCATCGCGGCGGCACAGGTGTGGTTGGCGTCGGCGTCGAAGCAAGCGGGGCGGGCGGGTGGTGCGGCTCAGGCCGCATCGCCAGCGCAAAGGTACCCGTTTATGGGGCGAGGTTCATTGCGCTGCCGGATTTACAACCAAGACGAGTGTTCCAATGACTTCCACGCTTCACGACGTACCCGACAGCCCCTGTGTCGGTGTGTGCTCGACGCTGTTCGACGATGTCTGCAAGGGGTGCGGCCGAACGGCCGGTGAGGTCTCGCACTGGGTGTTCATGAACGACGACGAGAAACGCGCGATATGGGAACGCATCCGGTGCGAGGGCACGGCGATGCGTTTCCGTCGTGACGGACGGTGATTCGCCGGGAGTAGCGTTCCGGGTGACGGGGGTCGCGCTTGATGAATATCTCCCTGTCCTGATCGAACCGCTCGACCTTGTCTGGAAGGATGAGTCAGCGGAATGGGAGTGAATGAGGCCAGTACAAAAGTTGTTACGTGACAACCTCATGACTTTATATACTGAATTGCTGCGCCCCCTCACCGAGGCGAATCTTCGATTCGCGACCACGGAAGCTCGCCTCCAGACAGGCGGTTCCCGCCTGCTCCCGCCTTCGCGGACATCCTGACGAGCGCCACCGGCGCGCCGTTATCCACATCCCGCACGTTCGCGGCAAAACGCCTATAATGATTGGGCAAATTGCCGGGAGAGGTCATGAGCACCATTGCTTTCCATCCTTCGGGTGTCGCGCATCCGCGTCAGGCCGAATTCACGATTCTCGAACAGCTGCTGGCGATCCGCGTCCGATCGGGGGCCGATCTTGCCGAGCTGGCGAGCGCGCGCGTCGACGTATCGGTGATCGACCGGCTGTCCGAGCGCGGGCTGAAATCCGACGAGCTGGCCTTCATCATTCCTCGCCGCACGCTGAGCCATCGCCGCCAGGCGCACGAACGCCTGTCGCACGAGGAATCCGACAAGGCGATCCGTCTCGCGCGCATCGTCGCGCAGGCGACGGCCACGTTCGGCGACCAGGACAAGGCGATGGCATGGCTGCGCAACGGGCTTCAGCGCTTCGGCGGCCGCACGTCGCTCGACATGGCGAGCACCGAACATGGCGCGCGGCTCGTCGAGGAAGTGCTCACGCAGATCGACGAGGGGTACTTCGCTTGACGACGCTGTGGCGGATCAGCAATTTCGCCGACCTGAAAGGCGTCGGCGGGTTGCGTGCCGGCGGGCGTTGGCATTTTGCCGGGCAGCCCGTCGTGTATCTCGCCGAGCATCCGGCGCTTGCGCTGCTCGAGACGCTCGTTCATTTCGAAATCGCCACGGTCGCGCAATTGCCGAGTGGGTACCAGTTGCTTCGCGTCGAGGTGGCCGATTCGGTCGATATCGCCGAAATCTCGGAAGGCGACGCACCGGACGACTGGCGAACCAACGTCGACTGGACCCGCAGCGCCGGCACCGAGTGGCTGCACACGCAGCCGAGCGCGCTGCTGCGCGTGCCGAGCGTTGTCGTGCCGCACGCGCACAACTTCCTGCTGAATCCTTTGCATCCGGCCGCTTCCGAGGCCCGTATTGTCGAAGTCATGCAATCGCCGTACGACACCCGGATTCTGCGGCTGGTCCAGTCGAAGCCGGGCGAATAGCGCGCCTGACCTCACGCGGCACACGCCGGGCGCGGGATCAGCGCTCGTGTGCGGCGCGATCCGCGGCTGCACCGGGCGGCAGCGTCTGCCGGATGCGCGTGACCGTTCGTGTACTGACGAGGCCGAGCATTGCACTGACGTCGGCATGCGGATGGCCGGCAAGCAACTGGCGGCGCGCATACGTATTGCGCAGCACGCGCGGGCTCATGTCCGCCGCGTGGAAGCCGATCGCGGTCAGCGCGTCGCGCACCACGAGCAGCAGGAACATGGCGTTCATCGCGCCACCGCCGCGCGGCGCGGGAAACAGCAACGCGGATGCCGGCGCGTCTGCCGAGCGCGCGCACCAGGCGGCGAGCGGCGCCAGCGCAAATTCGGCGAGCACGATCCGGCGCGCCGGCCGTGCGCGATCGCGCGGCACGGATAGCGCAGGCGGCCGCGCATCGAGATCGGGTGCGTCACAGGTCGTCGCGCGTATCTCGGCCGACGTGATGCCGCTTGCGAGCAGCAGCGCGACGATCGCGCGATTCCGGCAGTCGGCCGGCGTGTCGCCCGCTCGAGGCTGCACATGGCGCTGCAGCGCCGCGTCGGCATCGGGCGGCAGATAGCACGGCTCAGGCTCACCGTCCGGCCATGCGAGATCGCGCGTCGTCCGGCCAGCCGGATGGATCGTGCGCACGCCGGCCTCGATCAGATGCCGCCCCAGCCGGTCGATCAGTTTCGCGTAGCGCACGCGGGTCGACGTGCCGGGCGCGCAGGTGCGCTCGAGTTCCGCCAGGAAGGCCGCGACGTGGTCGGGCCCGAACGTGGCCAGCGACACGCGCTGTGCGATCAGGTAACGCAGGAACCGTTCGAACATCGCGACGTGCTGCACGACCGATCGCGGCGCGAACGGCCGGCGGTCGGCGCCGGTCGCGGTGGTTTCCTGCCACGCACGGAAGGCGCCGACGGGGTCGTGAATCCAGCGATTCGTGTCCATGCACGTTTATAGCCGGAACGCGGCGGCTCCGGCAATCGTTCGGATGGCCAGGGGCCCGGCGCAACCGGTGCGTCAGTGTGCGGTCGCGCGTCGCCGATGCCGTCGTGGCGAATCGCCCAGTAAGCGAACAGCAACGCGAAGAAGAAGCGGAACGCGTCCGGCACACCGAACCACTGCTTCGACACCCGCATCGCGATCCATCCGTGGCTGACCGGCATGAACCCGTTCCGCTGCGCGATGAAGCCGGGCGACAGGCCGGCGATCGCAAATCAACCGGCTGCGCGGGAGCGCGATATCGCAGGCACACGGCAACACGCACCGTTGCCCGCCATCACCATCAAGCGTCGCGCGAAGGCGACGAACCCGCAACCGCTGCCGTGCCCACCTGTCCGCTCAGCCGCGCCAATGCAGCGAACGCCAGTTGCGTCGCGATGGCTGCGAGCGTGCCGGCCGCCATGCCGTTGCCGAGCACGATCTGCACCGGCGCACCGAAATGGCGATACAGGTTCGGCACCAGGATCGGCGCAAGGCCGACGACGAGCGCGGCCGCGAGCGTGTACTGGTTGGCGCGTGCATGCAGGTCGACGCCGGCGAGCAGCCGGATGCCCATCACGCCGATCATCGCGAACACGACCAGCGCGGTGCCGCCGACCACGGCGGCCGGAATCGCATACGCGAGCCGTGCGAGCGGTGCAAACAGCGCAATAACGATCAGGATCGCGCCGGCGGCAGCCGTCACGTAGCGCGAGCGCACGCCGGTCGTCTGCACGACGCCGATATTCTCGGCGCTGGTCACGATCAGCGGCGTGCCGAACAGCGCACCGGCCAGCGACGCCAGCGCATCGCCGCGTATCGTCTTCGGCACGTCGCGCGACAGCGAGATCGCCTTGCCGCACGTTTCACCGACGGCGACTGTCTGCGCGGTGGCCTCGGCCATCGAGATCGCGGTGAAGATCAGTAGCGGCAGCGCGGCCAGCACGTCGAAGCGCGGCATCCCGAACGGCAGCCATACCGGATGCGTGAACAGCGGGCCGCGCCACACGTCGGCGAGCGCCGGCATCGCATCGAGCGCCCAGCCGAGCGTCGCGCCGGCCATCAGGCCGATCAGCACCGCGAGGCGCCCGAGTGTGCCGCGGAACGCACCCGCGACGACGACCGTGGCGATGATCGTCGCCAGCGCGAGACCGAGCGCGCGCGGCTGGGCGAAGTCGGCCGAACCGGGCTGGCCGACGACGATCGTCGCGTAGATCCGGATCAGGTTGACCGATACGAGCAGCAGCATCGCGCCGACGACGATGCGCGGAAAAAGCCGCAGGCAGCGCGTGAAGACGGGCAGCAGCACCCAGTAGAACGCGCTGGCGAGCAGCGCCGCGCCGGCTGCGGTCGGCAGGCCCGATTGCGCGGCGATGCCGGCGAACAGCATCGTCGGTGCGCCACCGGGCACCATCACGAACGACATGCGCGCGCCGATCGGGCCGGCGCCGAGCGATTGCAGCAGCGTGCCGATTCCGCACGCGAAGAACGTCGCGCCGATCAGCTGGACCGTCAGGTCCGCCGGCAACGCGAGCATTTTGGCGATCAGGAACACGGCCGTGATCGGGGACGCGGCCATCGACAACACGTGCTGCAGCCCGAACAGCGCGAGCTGCCAGGCGGGCAGCCGTGCGTCGACGGGCGTTGAGATCGGATCGTGCGACACGGCAGGCCCCTTCGAAGCGAACGGCGACGAGCGCCGGAAACCGGCGTGAACGGACGGTCAGTCCCGCAGCCAGGGCAGTTGCGCGGCGCTGTAGCGGAACGTCTGGAACACGCTGTTGAGCTGCCCGGGGCCGGTCTTGCGCGCGGCTTCGTCCGGGTATTCGGCGAACCATGGAATCACGTATTCCCAGACGACCTCGCCGGCGGGCGTCACTTCGAACAGCCGGCCCGTCGACGATTCGGTGACGTGCGTGTTGCCGTTCGGCAAGCGCTGTGCGTTGCCCATGAACGGCGTGTAGAACAGGTTCACGACGTCGTCCGCATACGACCACACGACGCGCTGCGTCGCGGGATCGATCTCGACGACGCGCGAGAACACGACGTGCGCGCCGTGGCGGAAATTGCCGTTGTCGAATGCGAGGATGTTGCCGTTCGCGAGCGGCACCGGCGCATGCTGGTGCGACACGACGTCGGGCCCGATCCGCAGGTCGACGCGGCCGGTTGCGCGGTCCACGCCGATGATGCCCGACGTCGTGCGCAGGCTCATCAGCACGCGGCCGTTCGCGTCGACCGCGAGGCCGTTGACGAGCGGCCAGTGGTAGCGGCCGAAGCCGGCCGCGATCGGGAAATCCTCGGGTCGAAGATGGTCGCGCGCATGCCATTCCCAGACGATCTGCCCGGCCCGGTTCACTTCGCGGATCACGTCCGCGAACATCACCTCGTCGTCGCCGTGCGGCGTGCCGCCCGGCACGCGCCGCGCGAACGCGACGTCGACCGGTTCGCACGCGGCATAGAGCAGGTTACCGTTCGGCAGCCACTGCGCGTCGTGGTGGTGCGCGGGATCCTCGTAGCGCCACACGGTTTCGCCTTGCGGCGTGACTTCGTAGAAGTCGCCGCCATGCCACATCGACCACGGCGCATAGCGCGATTCGGATTGCGGATGATTGCCGTTGTAGCCGAGGTTGCCGTTCGCGAGGATGACCGCATGGCGGCCGGGGCGCACGGGCATCTTCCACTGATGGGCGACTTCGCCGTCGATGCCGACGAGATAGACGTTGCCGTCGGCCGTCTGCGGCGCGATGAGCGTATAGCCGCCCGCGGACAGGGCAGGATCGTGGGCGATGAGGCCGACGCCACGGCGGCGCTGGGTAATCTGGTCGACGGTTGTCACTGCGGTCTCCATTCGAATCGGACACGGGGATGCAGCGGAATCTAGACGATCCGGACGGTCAGTAAAATCGGATTATTCTTGACGGCCTGTTCGGAAAAATCTAACGGACCCTTCATGCGTTCCATATCGCAGACATTCCGCTGTTTCGACGAAGTCGCGAGACGCGGCTCGATTCGCAAGGCGGCCGACGCGCTGCACCTGACCGCTGCGGCGGTGCACCAGCAGATCCGCAATCTCGAGGAGCAGGTCGGCGTGCCGCTGTTCGACCGGCTGCCGCGCGGCATGCAGTTGACGCTGGCCGGCGAGATCGTGATCGCGGCCGTACGGCGCGGCCAGCGCGACTTCGACAACGCGCTGACGCAGGTCGAGGACCTGCGCGCGCTGCGGCGCGGCCACGTGAACCTGGCGGTGCCCGCCTCGACCGCTGAAAAGCTCGTGCCGGACGCGATCCTCGCCGCGATGCAGCGCTATCCGGGCGTCACGTACAGCGTGCGCTCGGGAAACGGCGAGAGCATCGTGCGCTGGGTCGAGACGGGCGAGGCCGACATCGGCTATGCGCTGCGCCGGCGCACGTCGGCGGGCGTCGTCGAGGTGCGCGCGTTCGCTCAGCCGCTGGGTGTCGTCACGGCGCCCGGCCATCCGCTCGCGGCGTCCGGCGGCAAGGTGCGGATGCGCGACTGCCTTGCGCATCCGCTGATCCTGATGACACCCGACACGGAGCTGCGTGCGATGTTCGACCAGATCGATGCGCGCCAGCCGCGCAACGTGCGGCCGCTGGTCGAGACGGGTTCGGTGCCGATGGTGCGGCGCCTCGCGGCCGAAGGCGCGGGCGTCGGCTTCCTGATCGCCGAGAACGTCGCGGAAGACGTGGCCGCCGGCCGGCTCGCGTGGACGCCGCTTGCCGATGCAGGCGCCCGCTCGTTCAGCTGCATCTACCAGCGGGCGGACATGAGCGCGACCGTCGCGATGACGATGTTTCTCGAATTCTTCTCGGAGGCGATCGAAGCGATGGAGAGCGATTTCGCGCGCGACGGCCGGCCAGCCGGCAAGCGCCGTCGGGCACCAACTTAACGACGTAACGACCTCCGCCGCGCAAGCGCATCGCACTGCGATGCAGTGCAACACGCGAACCCATATGCGTGACCGGCGACGTTGCGTACGCAACGTCCGGCCGGATTACGTCATTTCCTTATTGCGGAAAAAATTTTGTTCATGGGACTATCAAACGCGTTGCCGGCGCACCGAGGGGGTCGCAGGCAGCGTGATGTCCATCGCAACGACCTACAAGAACATCGGCAGACAATGAACAGAACAGCGATTTTTCCGTATGCGTCCGCGTTGCTCGCGGCCGCCCTGTTGACGGCATGCGGCGGCGACGTCGAGAACGAAGCGGGCCGCACGCCGACACCTTCCACCGATGCGAGCTGTCTCGCGGTCGACAACAGCGGCGCGACGGTCGTGGTGGGCTCGAACCAGCCGGGCGACCCGTCGCTGCCGGAAGCGTCGTCGGGCTATCGCACCGGGATGAAGCCGGTCTACGCGAAGACCTATCTGGTCGCCACGTCGAACGCATACGCGAGCGCGGCCGGTTGCGCGGTGCTGAAGAAAGGCGGCACGGCCGCCGACGCGGCGGTCGCCGTGCAGGCCGTGCTCGGCCTGACCGTGCCCGAAGCGACGGGCCTCGGGTCGGGCGGCGTGCTGCTCTACTACGATGCGCGCGGCAAGACGCTGCAGGCGTACGACGGCCGGGAAACCGCGCCGGCCGCCGCGACGGAGAACTACCTGCGCTACGTCGACGATGCGACCAACCAATCCGCGCCGCTGCCGAACGCACGGGCGAGCGGCCGCTCGATCGGCACGATCGGCGTGCCGAGGCTCATCGAGGCGCTGCAGCAGGATCACGGCCGGCTGCCGTGGCAGAACCTGTTCGGCGATGCGATCACGCTCGCGACCAACGGTTTCCCGATCGGTGGCCGGCTCGCCGACGCGATCGCGGCGAACGCCGCGAACCTGAAGCGCGACCCCGAGGCCGCCGCGTATTTCCTGAACGCCGACGGTTCGCCGAAGACGCTCGGCACCGTGCTGAAGAATCCTGCGTATGCGCGCACGCTGACGCTGATGGCGCAGTCGGGCGCGAACGCGCTGTACACGGGGCAGATCGCGCAGGACATCGTCGCGAAGATCGCGACGACGAAGGGCGCGGACGGCTCGACGCTCACGCCGGGCAAGACGACCGTCGCGGATCTGGCCGCGTACCAGGCGAAGCGCCGCGATCCCGTGTGCACGACCTATCGCAGCTACTGGGTATGCGGAATGCCGCCGCCGTCGTCGGGCGGCATCGCGGTCGCGTCCGCGCTCGGCATTCTCGAGAATTACGACCTGAAGTCGCTGAAGCCGACGGCGATCGATCTCGAAGGCGGCAAGCCGACCGTCGCGGGCGTGCACCTCGTCACCGAAGCCGAACGGCTTGCGTATGCCGACCGCGACAAGTACGTGGCCGATACGGATTTCGTGCCGCTGCCGGGCGGCACGTGGAATACGCTGCTGAACAAGCCGTACCTGAAGTCGCGCGCGGCGCTGATCGACCCGACCAAGAGCATGGGCACCGCACAGCCCGGCAATCTCGGCGCGGTGCCGCTCGGCGTCGATACGACGCTGATCGAGCACGGCACGAACCAGTTCACGATCGTCGACGGCGACGGCAACGTGCTGAGCGCGACGACCACGGTCGAGTCGAGCATGGGCTCGTTCCACATGACCAATGGTTTCCTGCTGAACAACCAGTTGACCGATTTTTCCGCGAACCCGGTCGATAGCGCCGGCAATCCGGTGGCCAACCGTCTGCAACCGGGCAAGCGGCCGCGCAGTTCGATGGCGCCGACGATCGTGTTCGGGCAGGCCGCGGACGGTTCGCGCGGCGATTTCGTGATGGCGACCGGTTCGCCGGGCGGCGGCACGATCCCGCAATACGTGGTCAAGACGCTCGTCGGCGCGCTCGACTGGGGCCTCGATGCGCAACAGTCCGCCGGGCTCGTCGACTTCGGCGCGAGCAACAGCCCGACGACCACGATCGGCGGCGAGCATCCGAACGTCAACACCGCGAACAACGGGGCGAACGATCCGCTGATCACGGGGCTGCTCGCGCTCGGGCACAAGGTGTCGACGTCCGCGCAGGCGAGCGGCGTCAACACGGTGATGCGCGTGACGGTCGGCCAGTCGCCCGCGTTGCAGGGCGGCACCGATCCGCGGCGTGAAGGCGTCGTGCTCGGCGATACGTTCCGGCCGTAACCCGGCAGGACGCACACGGCCCCGAACTGCCGAACGGCAGTCGGGGCCGTGTTGCTTTATGCGACCGCGCCCGAGTGCCGAACTCGATGGGCATGCAGGCGGGCGGACGTTATCGAAGAACCTGCTGCTCAGCAGGATCGAGCCGGCTTTCCGGCTCGACGCGCCGAATATCCCGGCATAGGGGTCAACCCTCGAACATATCGGTTCACCGGGTTCCGTGGCCGGAACTCTGCGCCGTTCCGCGCATCGCGGCTGGAAGGCTGCACATTTAGACAGCCGCTAACCCCCGGTTTCGCACAATCAAATTCCGAGCCGTTTTTGGCGTAGGCAACCTTCGTTCACTCGTGCCTGGCACGGGTGTCTCACGACGGTGGCGGCCAATGACCAAGGCATGCCCCACATCGAAGCCTGCTCTTTGGAGATGGTTATGAATGGCCGGAAAATATTGAATGGGATGAGTGCGGCAATCGGCGTCGGCGGGGTGGCGCTGCTGTATGCCGCATCGGCAAGCGCGAGTCTCAACGTTGCAGTCGCCGGACCGATGACGGGCGAGTACGCATCGGGTGGCGAGCAGTTCAGGAAGGGCGCCGAGCAGGCGGTAAAGGACATCAATGCGGCCGGCGGCGTTCTGGGCCAGCAACTGAACCTGATCGTCGGCGACGACGTATGCGATCCGAAGCAGGCGGTGTCGGTCGCCAACGACTTCGTCAACAAGAAGGTCGCATTCGTCAACGGCCACTGGTGTTCCAGTTCGACGTTACCGGCATCCGACGTATACAACGACGCACAGATTCCCGAGATTACCGTCTCGACGAATCCGAAGATCACCGAGCGCGGAATCAAGGGCTTGTTCCGCATTACCGGGCGCGACGATCAACAAGGCGCCGTCACGGCCGCCTATATCGCGGACCACTTCAAAGGCAAGAAGATTGCCGTCATCGACGACAAGACCGCGTACGGTGGCGGCCTGGCCGACGAAATCGCGAAAGGGCTCGCGGCAAAGCAGACGCCTGTCGCATTGCGTCAGTCCATCACGGCTGGCGAGCGCGATTACTCCGGGTTGATCAGCAAGATGAAGGTCGCCGGTGTGCAGGTTCTGGCCTACGGCGGCTACTACCAGGAGGTTGCGCTGATCCTGCGTCAGGCCGCTCAAGCCGGCCTCGATCTGACGGTGATCGGCGGCGACACGCTCAGCAACAACGAGCTGGTCAATGCCGCAGGCCCGCAGATCAACAAGGTGCTGTTCACGTTCCCGCCCGATCCGCGCAAGAGCGCGGCCGCATCGAAGGTCGTCGCTGCCTTCCGCGCGCAAAAGATCGAACCCGAGGGCTACATGCTCTATTCGTACGCGGCCATGCAGGCATACGCAGATGCCGCGAAGCGTGCGAAGAGCACCGACTACGCGGCGGTCGTGAAGCAACTCCGTGACGGTACGTTCGATACCGTCGTCGGTCAGCTGAAGTTCGATTCGAAGGGAGACCTGAAGAATCCGGGCTACGTCGTCTACAGATGGAACGGCAACAGCTACGACTACGTCAAGTGATGCGGGCTGCAACGCATATCGCATGAGGGGCGCGGCGGGTCGCACCGGGCGGGCCGTCGCGCTGCAACGAGATGTATCGGAGAAGCTATGAGTCAGGCGTTACAGCAGCTGATCAACGGTTTGACCCTGGGGGCGATATACGGTCTGATCGCAATCGGCTATACGATGGTCTACGGCATCATCGGCATGATCAACTTCGCTCACGGAGACATCTACATGGTGAGCGCGTTCATTGCCGTGACGTGCCTTACGCTGCTCGGTTCGGGCGGCGTTTCCTCGGTGGTGCTCGCGATCGGCATGACGCTGATTGTCGCGATCGTACTGACGTCCGCGTTCGGGTGGACGGTCGAGCGGGTCGGCTACCGTCCGCTGCGCGGCTCGAATCGTCTCGCGCCGCTGATTTCGTCGATCGGCCTGTCGATCTTCCTGCAGAACATGGTGCAACTCACGCAGGGTGCACGCGTGAAGTCGGTTCAGCCTGTCGTTACGGGCGGAATCAACATACCGATGGGCGGCGCGGGTCACGATGTCTATCTGTCGAACATCCAGATCCTGATCGTCATCGTGACGATTGCGCTGATGGGCGCATTCACGTTGTTCATCCACAAGACTTCGTTCGGCAGACAGCAGCGCGCGTGCGAACAGGATCAGCGCATGACGCGCTTCCTGGGTTACGACGCGGATCGCATCATTTCGGTGACGTTCATGATCGGCGCCGGACTTGCCGCTGTCGCCGGCGTGATGGTCACGCTCTATTACGGCGTCGTCGACTTCTCGATCGGCTTCATTGCCGGCATCAAGGCATTCACGGCGGCGGTGCTCGGCGGTATTGGCTCGATCCCCGGCGCCATGCTGGGCGGGGTCATCATCGGCCTGATCGAGGCGTTCTGGTCTGCCTATCTGTCGCCCGAATACAAGGACGTGGCGACGTTCGTGATTCTGATCGTGTTCCTGATGTTCCGGCCGTCCGGGCTGCTCGGCCGCCCAGAGGTGGAGAAAGTCTGATGAGTACGACGATGTCCAAGCAAGTCAATCTTCCGTTTCGCGTTCGCGATGCGCTGGGTGCAGCGATTGTCGCTGCAGTTGTCGGACTGCCGATGCTCGGGCTGACGACTCACGATGGCTCGGGCGGTCTTCAGGTGCAGACCCGTTGGCCGTTGCTCGGTGCGTTCGTGGTCGCCGCGTTTGTCGGGCGCATGGCACTGCAGTGTCTGCTGGAATATGTCGCGATTGTCCGGAAGCGTCGCGTCCAGAAGGGCAAGCAGGCGACGGCGTCCGCTTCGAGACTGACGTGGATCGGGGCGTTTGCCGTTGCATTCGCGATCGTGTTGCCGGCGATGTTCTCCGGCAATCGCTACGTGGTCGATACGGCGACGACGGTGCTGATCTACGTGATGCTCGGCTGGGGGCTGAACGTGGTCGTCGGCCTCGCAGGCCTGCTCGATCTGGGATACGTCGCGTTCTATGCGGTCGGGGCTTATTCGTACGGATTGCTGTCGACCCATTTCGGCCTCGGATTCTGGGAAGTCCTGCCGATCGCGGGCGGCCTCGCCGCGGCTTTCGGGATGATCCTCGGCTATCCGACGCTGCGGTTGCGAGGCGACTATCTCGCGATCGTCACGCTCGGCTTTGGCGAGATCATCCGGCTCATCTTGATCAACTGGGGTGACGTTACCGGTGGACCGAACGGTGTCTCTTCGATTCCGAAGCCGACGTTCTTCGGACTGCCGATGCAGGCGTCGGCGGACGGTCCGACCTTCTCGAGCCTGTTCGGCATCGAATACTCCCCGCAGCAACGGATCGTGTTTCTCTACTACCTGATCCTCGGGATGGCGCTGCTGACGAACCTGTTCGTTTCCCGCCTGCGCCGGCTGCCTGTCGGTCGGGCATGGGAAGCAATCAGGGAGGACGAGATTGCCTGCAAGGCGATGGGGCTCAACGTAACGAACATCAAGTTGTCCGCATTCGCGATCGGAGCGATGCTCGCCGGATTTGCCGGGGTGTTCTTTGCCGCGCGCCAGGGCTTCATCTCTCCGGAGAGCTTCACGTTCTCGGAATCGGCCACGATTCTTGCGATCGTCGTCCTTGGCGGCATGGGCAGCCAGCTTGGCGTCGTGTTCGCGGCTGCCGTGCTCGTCGTCCTTCCTGAGCTCGGGCGCGACTTCTCTGAATATCGAATGCTGTTGTTCGGTCTTGCGATGGTATTGATCATGATCGTGCGGCCCGGCGGGCTGATCAGTCATCGTCGCGCAACGATTACGGCACCTGCGGAGGGCAAGTGATGGATCCGATGACGCCGCTGATTCTTGAAAGCGCTCCTGCCGGATTGGGGCGGAGCGAGTCCCGTGGTGAACGCGGACCGCTACTGCACGTCGAAAACGTCGTGATGCAGTTCGGCGGGCTTCGCGCGATCGAAAACATGTCGATGACCGCGCGTGCCGGCGAGGTGACCTCGGTCATCGGTCCGAATGGCGCAGGCAAGACGACGTTCTTCAACTGCCTGACCGGCTTTTACAAACCAACGTCGGGTGCAATCGTGCTGACGCATCCCGCACGCGGGAAGTTGCGTCTGGATGCGATGCGAAACGCGGACGTTGCGCGTGTCGGGCAGGTGGTGCGGACCTTTCAGAACATCCGGCTCTTTCCGCGCATGACCGTGCTGGAGAACCTGATGATCGCCCAGCACAACGCGCTCCAGAAGGCGTCGCGTTTCTCGATTTCCGGTGCGCTGAACCTGCGCGGATATCGCGCGGCCAGCCGCGATGCGGTTGCGAAGGCAATGGAATGGCTCGAGCGACTCAACCTGCGGGACCTTGCCGACAAGCCGGCGGGCGACATGCCATATGGTGTTCAGCGCCGCATCGAGATTGCTCGCGCGATGTGCGCCGATCCGATTCTGCTTTGCCTCGACGAACCCGCGGCTGGGTTGAATCCGCGCGAGTCCGCAGCGTTGACCGCGCTGCTTTCGTCTCTTGCCCGGGACAGGGGTATCGGCGTGCTGCTCATCGAGCACGACATGAGCGTGGTCATGAAGGTTTCCGATCACATCGTCGTGCTCAACCACGGCAAGAAGATTGCCGAGGGTGGCCCTGCCGAGGTGAAGGCCAATCCTGACGTGATTGCCGCTTACCTCGGCGAAGAGGAAAGCGAAACATCGGACCAGCAGGCCTGACTACGCGAGGAATTCTTTCATGCTCAAGATTTCGGAATTGTCCGCGCACTATGGCAGCGTGCAGGCATTGCATCACGTCAACGTCGACGTGAACGAAGGAGAGATCGTCACGTTGATCGGTGCGAACGGCGCCGGCAAGTCGACGCTGATGAACGCGATCTTTGGCTATCCACGCGCGAGCGGCGGTTCGATCGTGTTCGAAGGACGCGACATCACCAGGCGGCCGTCGCACGAGATTGCGAAATTCGATATCGCGATCGTCCCGGAGGGGCGGCGTATTTTTCAGCGCATGACGGTGATGGAGAACCTGCTGATGGGAGATACGTCCCGGGAGCGGCAGACGTCGCAGGACATCGAGCGAATGGTCGGAATGTTCCCGATTCTCGGCAACCGGGCATCCCAACGTGCCGGAACGTTGTCCGGCGGCGAACAGCAGATGCTGGCGATCGCACGGGCGTTGATGTCCCATCCGCGGTTGTTGCTGCTCGACGAGCCGTCGCTTGGCCTGGCACCGATCTACATCAAGAAGATCTTCTCGGTGATCCGCGAACTCAACACGCAATATGGCATGACGATTTTGCTCGTTGAGCAGAATGCCCATCATGCACTGCGAGTCGCCCATCGGGGGTACGTCCTTCAACACGGGCACATCGCGCTCGAAGGGGACGGGCCTTCGTTGCTGGCGGATCCGGCCGTGCGCGCGGCATATCTGGAGGGCGATACAGCGCAGCTCGACGCGGCGTGACTGATCGCACCGGTGCCAGCGGCGCCGGTGCCGGTCGATCGGCAGGGCGACGCGGCGTACCGGCCGCCCCGTCGACTGTGCGCGACTCCGTTCGGCCGGATATCGCCAATCCAGATGAATCCACGCTCTGTAATCAACATGCCTTGGGTTGCGCCGCGTAACTGTGCAAAATTCCGCAAAAAGTTACCGCTCTGTCACAAGACGGCCGCCGAGAACCGGTTCAGAATTCACTCCAACAGATCGGAGCGACGGCGCTCCGGTGTTCATGTCGGACAGGTGTCCCGATCGATCTTGACGGAGTGAGAACATGAAGGTGTTGATCGTCTTTGCCCATCCCGAACCGAAGTCGTTCAATGGTGCGTTGAAGGACAAGGCTGTCGCGACGCTGACCGCGCTCGGACACGAGGTCCGCGTGTCGGATCTGTATCAGATGAAATGGCGGCCGGATCTCGGCCTGGATGATTTCACCGGCCCGCGTGCGAATCCCGATTACCTGGACCTGTCAGCCGAGCAGGAGCACATGTTCGCGACGTCGCAGCCGACGCCGGATGTGGCCGCCGAGCAAGAGAAGGTGCTGTGGTCGGACCTGATCATTTTCCAGTACCCGATGTGGTGGTTCGGCATGCCGGCGATCCTGAAAGGCTGGGTCGATCGCGTGATGACGCGCGGCTTCGCATACGCGACCGGGCGCAAATACGATACCGGCATGTTCAAGGGGCGCAAGGCGATGATCTCGACCACGACGGGTACGGCGTCGAGCCTGTACGAACCGGATGGCGTCGACGGCGACATCAACCACCTGCTGTGGCCGATCCATAACGGGATCTTCAAGTACCTGGGTTTCGACGTGCTGCCGCCGCACGTGTCGTGGATGCCGGCGCGCGTGTCGGCCGAGGAGCGGGCGGCGTATCTGGCGTCGTACGAAGAACGGCTGCGAACGCTCGAACAGACGCCGTCGCTGTACTTCCATCCGTTCGAGGACTACGGTACCGACCAACGCCTGAAGCCGGGCGTGATCGCCCGGTCGGGCTTCCAGTGGAACCCGGGCGCCGGACAGAGCCGGGAAGCGGCGGCGGACCAATTCACGACACCGAACGTCGCCAGATTCGGCTGAATGGATGGACGGGTGTGACGGGAAGCATGCCCGTCGCATTACCCCACCTGCTTTCCTTTCATATTTCGACTGGTGTCGCCATGAGCAAACCCGACATTTTCCGGAAGCTGCATCACGTCTGTATCGTTGTTCGCGACATGAATGCGGCCACCGCGTATTACGAATCCGCCGGTATCGGCCCGTGGACGGATTTCCCGCCTCTCGATGGGTTCAAGCTCGACGGCTACGATCGCGACGCCTTTCTGAAGCTGAAGTACAAGTTCGCGAACGTCGACAACGTCCAGTTCCAGCTCTGCGAACCGGGTGACGGCGACACACCGCAGAAGCGCTTTCTGGAAAGCCACGGTGAAGGCGTGTTCCATCTCGGGTTTGCGGTTCCGGACGTCGACGCAGCGGAAGCCGTTGCAACCGGGGCGGGCATCGAGGTACTCGGTCGCGGGCGGTTGCCGGACGGCAGCGGTTTCACGTACTTCGATACGGCGAAAGCGGGCGCCGGCGTCAATCTTCAGGTTCGCGCACGAAAAGAGTAGGACACGGCCGTTCGGTGTCGCGTGCCGACCCGCGCGCACTTGTGCTCCTGGCTACGACGATGGGGCCATCCGATCGGTGCTGGAATCAATCGGCACGGAACGGAGACAGTCGTCCTTTGTGCCGCCCGACAGGCTGCACGTTTTTTTTGTACTATCAGGAAATGCGGCGACGTGTTCGAAAGTCGTTACCCTGTCAGAACGTATCCCCTCCGATTTCCCTTTCCACCGCGACTCACCAAGGTAGCGCGCGTACCTCACGCATGGAGTGATCCGATGATCCGCCACGAACTCGATAATCCGTTTCTCGAAGCGTTGGGTGCGACCTTGACCGAATGGCAAGACGGATTTGCGGAGATCGCGATGCCGATCAGCGCGACGCATCTGAACCGGCAACGCGTGTTGCAGGGCGGCGCCGTCGCGACGCTGCTGGATGCGGCCTGTGGTTATGCCGGGCTGTACAGCGACTCGGGCGAAACGGTTCACGGCTTCACGCTGTCCTTGACGATCAACTACCTGGATCGGGGCATCGGGCAGCAGGTCACGGCCAAGGGCATGCTCGAGCGCAAAGGCAAATCGATTTACTTTTGCCGAGGCGAGGCATGGGTTGACGGTCGCATCCTGATCGCTACCGCACAGGGGACGTTCAAGTACACGCGATAGCTTGCCGGAGAGATGGGGCGATTCGATTGCCTGGAAGCCGGGCAGCGGAAACGGAAGTGCGCTGTTCCGACATGGCGTCACGGGCCCGGCGCGAAGCAGGCGGCGGGGGGAAAGGGGAATGGTGCCGGCTCTTTTCCGAGGCGGGGCGGGCGCCCCGCCCGCCCCGTGGCATTACCGCATGACGAACGGATTGGCTGTCTTCACGCCGGTATTGATCCACACACTCTTCGTCTGCAGGTACTCGCGAATCGCATCGATGCCGTTCTCGCGCCCGAGCCCGGAATCCTTGTACCCGCCGAACGGCGACATGTAGCTCACCGCGCGATAGCTGTTGACCCACACCATGCCCGCCTGGATGCGTTCCGCGACGCGCAGCGAGCGGCCGATGTCCTTGGTCCAGACACCCGAGCCCAGCCCGAAGCGAACGTCGTTCGCGATGCGCACCGCGTCGTCTTCATCCTTGAACCTGATGATCGACAGGATCGGGCCGAACACTTCCTCCTGCGCGATCCGCATGTCGTTGCGCACGTCGCCGAAAATCGTCGGTTCGACGAACCAGCCGTTGCCGCACGCGTGGTCACTGCCGGGCTTGCCACCGAGCAGCAGCTTCGCGCCTTCTTCCTTCGCGATGTCGATGTACGCGAGCACCTTCTTGTATTGCGGACGGGTCGTCACCGGCCCGACCTGCGTCTCGAGCGATGCGGGATCGCCCATCTTCGCGGTGCGGGCGAGGGCCAGCAGGCGCTCGACGAACGAGTCGTAGATGCTTTCCTGGACCAGCAGGCGCGAGCCGGCGATGCAGGTCTGCCCCATTGCCGCGAAGATCCCTGAAACGGCGCCATTCACCGCGTCGTCGAGATCCGCATCCTCGAAGACGATGTTCGGCGACTTGCCGCCGAGCTCGAGGCTCACATGCTTGAACTGCCGTGCCGCGGCTTCGTTGATCGCGCGCCCGGTCGAATCGGCGCCCGTGAACGTGATCTTCTTGACGAGAGGATGCTCGACGAGCGCCGCACCGACGTCCGCACCGAACCCGGTAACCACGTTCACCACGCCAGGCGGAAAGCCGGCTTCCTCGAACAGCTTCGCGAACTCGATCGTCGACACCGATGTGAACTCGGACGGCTTGATCACGACCGTGCAGCCCGCCGCGAGCGCCGGTGCGATCTTCCACGTGGCGAGCAGCAGCGGCGAGTTCCACGGTGTGATTGCGGCGACGACACCGAGCGGCTCGTTGCGCGTGAAATTGAAGTAGCCCTTTTTATCGAGCGGAATCACCGAGCCCTGGATCTTGTCGGCCAGGCCGCCGAAGTAGTAATACCACTGCGGGAGGTACTGGCACTGGCCATGCATTTCGGCCATCAGCTTGCCGTTGTCGCGCACCTCGAGCTCGGCGAGCCGTTTCGCGTCGAGTGCGATCAGGTCGCCGACGCGATGCAGCAGCTGGCCGCGCTGGCTCGGCGTCATTTGCGCCCACGGGCCGGACGTGAAGGCCGTGTGCGCGGCCTGGACTGCGCGATCGACATCGGCGGCGGTGCCTTTCGCGACCATTGCCCACGGTTCGCCGGTATATGGATTCTCGGTCTCGAACCATTCGCCGGATGACGACGGACAGTTGTGTCCGTCGATGACCATTTCAAAGCGTTCCATCGTTCCTGTCTCCATTCGGTTAGGACGCGGCCACCGCACGCCGTTGCGATTCCGCGAGAATTTCCTGTGCCTTGAGAATGACGGGGCGGTCGACCATGCGTCCGTCGACCGCGACGGCTGCGCCGTGCGATGCGGAGGCGGTATCGACGACCTTGCGCGCCCATTCGATCTCTCTTTCCGTCGGCAGGAACGCGGCATTGACTGCCTGGACCTGCTTCGGGTGAATGCAGAGCTTGGCGCCGAAGCCAAGGCGCTTCGCGCGAAGCGTGTCGCGTTCGATCTGCGCGGGATCATCCAGTGCGAGGCTCACACCGTCGACGGGCGGCAGCAGGTTGCCGAGGCGGGACGCCAGCACGATATGCGACCGGAAGTACAGCAACTGCTCGTCGTCGCCGTCGATCGACAGATCGAGCTGGAAGTCGATGTTGCCGAACACGAGGCGAGTCGTCAGCCGGTGCTGCGCGATGGCGACCACGTTGCGGAAACCCTGCGCCGTTTCGATCATCGGCAGCACGTCGGTCGGCTTGCCGGCGAATTCGCAGAGGAAGATGTCGTCGATGCGTTCGGTCTTCGGCAGCATGACCGTCTTGACGGACGGTGCGCGGCACAGCGCGATATCCTCGCGGAACCATTCGCTGTTGACGTCGTTGATACGCACGGCCACCGGTGTGTCGCTGGATGCCAGCCACTCGGCAAGCGCGGCGCGTGCGACCTTCTTTTCCGCGGGCGGCACCGCATCTTCGAGGTCGATCACCACGACGTCGACGCCCGAGGCGGCGGCCTTCGCGAAGCGATCCGGGCGGTTACCGGGAACAAACAGATAGGAACGGGGGGCGAGCTCAGACATGTCGATTCTCCGGGTTTCGTGAGGCGAGCAGTGACGGAACGACCGTGGCGTCAGCGATGGCCCAGATCTTCCCGATCGATTCGGTAACTTCGGCTTCGGTTGCCGCGTCGGCATACAGCGCGAGCGTGCGAACCTTGTGTTCCAGTTCGGCACGCGACAACGTATTGCCGGGGTCGCCCTTCGGATCGTCGACGCGGCCTTCCAGGGTGCGGCCGTCCTTCGTCGTGACAGTCACTTTGCCGATCCAGCGCGCCGGATAGGCGGAGTCGACTTCCGGGTCGAGCTCCATTCGGACCTTGTCGCGCAGGCGCGCGATGTCGGGCGATGCGTAATGGGCGTCGAACTCGCGCACGCCGGCATGACCGTAGGCCGATACGAGGCCGAGCACCGTCCCCATCGAGAACTTCGCCTGGTGGATCGTTCGCGGGCTCACGACCGGACCGAGCACATCTATTGCGGCCTGGTGAACATGCGTGACCACGCTTTCGATATCGTCCGGCTTCAGCGCATTGCGCTCGATGACTTGCAGCAACGCGTCGGCGGCAGGGTGGGTGTGCCGGCACGATGCGTGGTACTTGAACGAGGTTTCGGCCAGTGCCCAGCGTGTGCCGAGGCGATCGACCAGCTTGTCCGGGTACGTCTGGTCCGACATCCCGGCCCCCATCCCCTTCTCGCCTTCGAGAATGTCTGCCGCGCCGGTGAAGCCGTCCGCCGCGAGATAGGCTGCGAAAAGGCCGTTTGCCGCCGCCTTCGCCGTATGCAGCTGCTTCGAGTCCGCCGCATCCTTGAGGAATTGCCACAGCCCCGCTGCCTGCGTACCGGCCGAGCCGAACGCGTGCAGCATTTGATTGCCGTCGAGGTTCAGCAAGTGGCCGACTGCCGCGGCGGCGGCAAGCGTGCCGACGGTACCGGTGGTATGAAACGTCTTGTAGTGGGAGCGGCCAAGGAATTCGCCGACCCGCACGCCGACTTCGTAGCCCGCGATGCATGCGGTCAGGAACGCTTGCCCGCTGCGCCCGAGTGATTGCGCGACGGCCAGGGCGGCGGGAAAGACGACCGTGGCCGGATGCAGCACCGAACTGTTGTGGAGGTCGTCCTGCTCGGCGAAATGCGACGCGGCGGCATTGACCATCGCAGCGAACAGCGGGCTTGTCGTGCGCCGCGATATCAGCACTTCGCACGGTCCGGACGCGGGCCCGAACGCGAAAGCGAGCGTGTGGATGGTTTCCACCGGGCGGGCGCCGCGGCCCGCGAGTGCCGAGCCGTACCAGTCGAGGAAAAGGTCTTCGGTGCGGCGAATCACGTCGACGGGAATCTGGTCGAAGCGGAGGTGTGCCGCGAAGTTCGCGAGGGTCTGGGTATGGGTCATGTTCGAGTCGCTTGCGGTTGCGGGTTAGATCACGCGCGCGTCGCGCCATCTGCGAACGTCTGCGTCGGTGAAACCGAGTTCGTGGAGAAGCGCGTCGGTGTGCTGCCCCAGGGCGGGAACGGCATCCATGCGAACGTCTTCCGCGCGATCGACGCCGGGCGGAAGGAGTGCCGGGATGTGGCCGGCCGGGGAATCGACTTCGACCCACCGGTTGCGCGCGCGCAGCTGCGGATGCGCCCAGACGTCGGCCATCTCGTTCATGCGGGCATTGGCAATCTGCGCGGTGTCGAGTCGATCGACGACTTCGGCCGCAGTGAGCGTCGAGAATGCATCGACGATGATCGCGCACAGCGCATCGCGTGACGCCACGCGCTTCGCATTCGAGTTGAAGCGAGGATCTGCCGCCAGTTGCGGTACATGAAGGACGTGCTCGCAGAATGCGGCCCATTCACGCTCGTTCTGCAGGCCGAGCATCACCGACTTGCCGTCTCCGGCCGGGAAGGGGCCGTACGGATAGATCGTGGCGTGTGCCGCGCCTGCCCGAGGGGGCGGCGATGCGCCGTCGAATGCGTAGTACATCGGATAGTTCATCCATTCGACCATGCTTTCGAGCATCGAGACGTCGATCTGCCTGCCGCGCCCGGTCTTCGATCGCTCGAGCAGTGCGGCCAGGATGTTCGTATAGGCGTACATGCCGGCGGCGATGTCGGCGATCGAACAGCCGGCCTTTGCCGGCGAATCGGGGCCGCCCGTGACGGACAGAAAACCGGATTCGCTCTGGATCAGCAGGTCGTAGGCCTTCTTGTCGCGATACGGGCCGTCCGGCCCATAGCCCGAGATGTTGCAGACGATCAACCCGGGATGCGCCGCACGCAGCGCGTCGTAGGACAGGCCGAGGCGCGCTGCGGCGCCGGGTGCGAGGTTTTGCACGAGCACGTCGGCGTCGGCAAGCAGTTTTCCGAGTACAGCGTTGGCATCCGGTGCCTTCACGTCGAGCGTCAGGCTTTCCTTGGAACGGTTGCACCAGACGAAGTGCGATGCTTCGCCGTTGACGCGCTCGTCATAGGCTCGTGCGAAATCGCCCACGCCAGGACGCTCGACCTTGATGACGCGCGCGCCGAGATCGGCGAGCTGGCGGGTGCAAAAAGGCGCCGCGATCGCGTGCTCCAGCGTGACGACCTTGATGCCGGTCAGGGGTTTCATGGCGCGCTCCTAGAAAGATCGCGGCAGACCGAGCAGATGCTCGGCGACGTACGACAGGATCAGGTTGGTCGAGATCGGGGCGACCTGATACAGGCGCGTCTCGCGGAACTTGCGCTCGACGTCGTACTCGTTCGCGAAGCCGAACCCGCCGTGGAATTGCAGGCACGCGTTCGCTGCTTCCCACGATGCGTCGGCTGCCAGCAGTTTGGCCATGTTGGCCTGTGCGCCGGCCGGCTGTTTCGCGTCGAACAGTTCGCACGCCTTGTAGCGCATCAGGCTGGCGGCTTCGACATTCACGTAGGCTCGCGCGATCGGGAACTGCACGCCCTGGTTCTGACCGATCGGCCGGCCGAACACGACGCGTTCCTTCACGTACTTCGAGACCTTGTCGAGGAACCAGTACCCGTCACCGATGCATTCGGCCGCGATCAGCGTCCGTTCGGCGTTCAGGCCGTCGAGGATGTACTTGAAGCCCTTGCCTTCTTCGCCGATCAGGTTTTCCGCGGGAATCTCGAGGTTGTCGAAGAACAACTCGTTCGTCTCGTGATTCACCATGTTCGGTATCGGGCGCACCGTCATGCCGTTGCCGATCGCTTCGCGAAGATCGACGAGGAAAATCGACATGCCTTCGGATTTCTTCGCGACCTGGTCGACCGGGGTCGTGCGAGCCAGCAGAATCATCAGATCGGAATGCTGGACGCGCGAGATCCAGACCTTCTGCCCGTTGACGACGTAGCGGTTGCCCTTGCGTATGGCCGTCGTCTTCAGCTTCGTCGTGTCGGTGCCGGTCGTGGGTTCGGTCACGCCCATCGATTGCAACCGGAGCTTGCCGCTGGCGATCTGCGGCAGATACTTCGATTTCTGCTCGGCCGAGCCGTGGCGCAGCAGCGTGCCCATGTTGTACATCTGTCCGTGGCAGGCCCCCGAGTTGCCGCCGCTGCGGTTGATCTCCTCCATGATCACCGATGCCTCGGTCAGCCCGAGACCGGATCCGCCGTATTCCTGCGGAATCAGCGCGGCAAGCCAGCCAGCATCGGTCAGCGCCTGGACGAAGGCCTCCGGGTACGCGCGTTCCTCGTCGATCCTGCGGAAATATTCCGGCGGGAAGTTCGAACACAGATCGCGGATGGCCTCGCGAATCTCCTGGTGCGGTGCGGCGATATCCAACACGTGAATCTCCTCTTAGTTTCCTGTGGCGGGATGGGCTTCGGTCAGCGTCACGCGTCCATCGACGCATAGCCGGCCGCGGGCGCTTTCCGCCCAGATGCGAATCTCGGGCGACACCGGGTCGTGGGTCGCGCACACGTAGAACGGTTCGTTGTCGAAGAGCGGGCCGACTGCCTTGAAAGAAAATCCGGCGATGTTTGCGCGCGGCAGGTTGCGGTGCACGAGATCGATGAGCAGCGTGGCGGTCAGCGGCCCATGGACAACCAGTGCGGGATACCCTTCCTGCTCGGTCGCGTACGGACGGTCGTAGTGGATCCGGTGGCCGTTGTAGGTCACGGCTGAATAGCGGAACAGCAGCACGGGATCGGGCACGACCAAGCGCCGCCAGGTGCCGTCGCTGGGCGCGTCGATTCCACTGTCCGGCGAGCTCGTTGCCCGGGGCGCATCGCGGTAGACGATGTCCTGCTCTTCAGACAGCAGCGTGCCTTCGAGATCTTCGAGCTGATGGCGGACACGAACGAACACCAGCGGCCCGCTGCGTCCTTCCTTTGCGCCGACGTCGACGATTTGCGACGTCCGGGTGACGTCGTGGCCGATTCGAACCGGACGTTCGAATTGCACCCGGCTGCCGGCCCACATGCGGCGCGGCAACGGCACGGGCGGCAGGAACCCGCCGCGCGTGGGATGCCCGTCGACGCCAACGTGCGACTGGTGGGCAATGGCGGGAAAGAGCGCCCAGTGCCAGAGCGGCGGAAGCGCATCGCCCGGCTCGAGCGTTGCTTCGTGATCGAGCAGCGCGGCGAGCTGCGCGACGAGTCGAGGCGAGACGGTTTCGCGTTCGGATTGCGTGCGCCCGATCCAGTTGCGAAGGTTGTCGAATTCTGCGGACATGTCGTCGGTTTTCCAAAGATGCGTCGTTGCTGCTAGCGTGACGCACCGGACTGCCGGCGACAATTTGTGCTTCGGAAACGGGGCTTTAAGTGGCGTTTAAGGTGTCACGGCAACCTGGCCGGCATCGTGGAGATGGTCGTCGTCCTGGGCCTTGCCGGTGAGCTGATCGACCAGTTCGCGCGCGAACGACGGCAACAGGTCGAGGCTGCGGATGCAGATCAGCAGATTGCGGGTCGCCCAGTCGTCCTCGATCGATACGAGCTTGACGTTCATGAGCCGCGCATAACGTGCCGCCGAAGAGAATGGCAGCACGCCGATCCCCACGTTCGCCTCGACCATTCGGCACAGTGCCTCGAAATTGCCCACTTCGATCCGCACCTGAAGGGTCTTGTGGAGATCGTTGACGACGCGATTGAGGAAGGTATGGATCGCGCTCGCTTCCGGGAGCCCGATGAAGTCGAAGCCGGTGGTTTCCGCGAACGGGATCGATTGGCGGTCGGCCAGCGGATGCGACGGATGGACGGCGAGGATCAGCTTGTCCCTGCGATAGGGCAGCGTCATCAACGATTCGGTCCTGACATCGCCCGCCACGATGCCGACGTCCGCCCACCCTTCGCTGATCGCGCGGACGATATCGTGGCTCAGTCGTTCCTTCAGACCGATATTGACGTCCGGGTGGGTTGCAAGAAAGTCGCGCAGGTCGTTCGGCAGGAACTCGGTGGTCGCGGTGGTATTGGCGAACAATCGAATATGACCCTTGATACCGCGCGCGTATTCCTGCATGTCGCCGCGCAAGTGTTCGAGTTGCGACAGCACGAGCCGCGCATGATGCAGGAACGCCTGCCCGGGCGGGGTGAGCGTCACGCCCTGGCTCGTCCGGAACAGCAGCTTCGAGCCCATGCTCTCTTCGAGATTCTTGATGCGCGTGCTGGCGGCGGGTACCGACATGCAGGAGCGCTCGGCGCCGCGTGTCAGGCTGTTCGTTTCCGCGATGGCGCTCATCAGGCGGAGATCGACCAGATCGAAATGCATTCCCATGATTTGCCTCCTGGCTTTGGCGTGCCGATGAGCGAATCATAGCAACATGAAAAAATCCGCAAAAGTAAGGATTCCATCTACGGGCTTATATTTCACGTGAATCCGCATATATTGGTGAATATAGAGGTTCAATGTCGAGGGCGGAGATTTATGACTATGCAAAATTCCGCAAGATAATCTCGACGCAAATCAAGACGGCCCGTTTTCGTCGATCGACAATCCGCTCAACGTCGGGGGAGCGCAATGAGGTCCTCCGTCGATCCGACTGCCCTCTACAGGAGATAGCGATGTTGATTGCACCGTACAAGAACGAGCCGTTCGACCTCTTTGACACCGACGCCGCCGTCGCCGAGATGCGTGGCGCGCTCGACAAGGTGCGTACGCGCTTTGGCGAGACGTATCCGCTGATCATCAATGGCGAACGCGTCATGACGGACGACAGGCTCGTCTCGACGAACCCGTCGAATCCGGCGGAGATCGTCGGTTACTCGGCGAAGGCAACGCAGCAGCACGCCGATGCGGCACTCGATGCGGCATGGAAGGCGTTCGAATCGTGGAAGCGCTGGACGCAGGAAGATCGCTCGCGCGTGATGCTGAAGGCCGCTGCGATCATGCGTCGCCGCAAGCGCGAACTCGAAGCATGGCTCGTCTACGAGATCGGCAAGAACTATGTCGAGGCCAGCGCCGAAGTCGCGGAGATGATCGACTTCACCGAGTACTACGCACGGCAGGCGCTGACCCACGTCGGTGGACTGGGTTCGCTGATCCACTATCCGGGCGAGGAGAACGAGAGCTTCTACATTCCGCTCGGTGCAGGTGTCACGATTTCGCCGTGGAATTTCCCGATGGCGCTGATGACGGGCATGACCGTGGGCGCGATCGTCGTCGGCAACACCGTCGTGTGCAAGCCGGCGGAGGACACGGTCGTGTCGCTGGCGAAGGTGTTCGACATCTTCGAGGAAGCCGGTCTGCCGCCGGGTGTCGTCAACTATCTGCCTGGCAACGGCCGCGACGTCGGCTCGTATCTCGTCGCGCATCCGCGCACCCGCTTCGTCAATTTCACCGGGTCGCTCGCAACCGGTGCGGCGATCAACGAATCGGCGGCGAAGCTCGCGCCGGGGCAGAAGTGGTTCAAGCGCGTCTTCCTGGAGCTGGGCGGCAAGGACGGCATCCTGGTCGACGAAACCGCCAATCTGGACGACGCCGCAACGGGCGTGATCCAGGCTGCGTTCGGCTATTCCGGCCAGAAATGCTCGGCTTGCTCGCGCCTGATCGTGGTGGATTCCGTCTATGACGCGCTGCTCGAGCGCGTGATCGAACGTACGAAGAAGCTGGTCGTCGACGAGGCGAAGAACAACCCGAGCCTCGGGCCCGTGTGCAACGAAATGCAGTACAACAAGGTTCAGTCGTACATCGACATCGGCCGCGGCGAGGGCAAGCTGCTGACGGGCGGCAAGGTTGCCGACGCACCGGGCTACCTGATCGAGCCGACGATCTTCGGCGACGTGTCGCCGACCGCGCGCATCGCGCAGGAAGAAGTGTTCGGTCCGTTCGTCGCGGCGATCCGCGTGAAGGACTTCACCGAAGGCCTGCAGGTCGCGAACAACACGGTCTACGGGCTGACCGGCGCGCTGTTTTCGAACGACCGTGAGCGCATCGAAATCGCTCGCCGCGAGTTCCATGTCGGCAACCTGTACTTCAACCGCAAATGCACCGGCGCGCTCGTCGGGATCCAGCCGTTCGGCGGATTCAATCTCACCGGTACCGACACGAAGACCGGTGGTCCGGACTACCTGCTTCAGTTCATGCAGATCAAGGCTGTCGCCGAGCGTCTGTAAGTTTGATGTCCCGGTCCGGCGTACGTCCATGCGCCGGGCCGGTTTTTTTCCGGACCTGAAAACTTAAATGAACATCATTGCGGACAGAATCGGGCAGATCGCGCCCGCGGAGACGATGGCGATGGCCGCGCGTGCAGCGGAGCTGCGCCGGGCCGGGCGGAACGTGATATCGCTGTCGCAGGGCGAGCCGGATTTTCCCACCCCCGAGAACATCCAGGAGGCGGCCATTCGGGCAATGCGCAGCGGCAAGACGCGCTATACCGAGGCGGCGGGCATCCCGGAGTTGCGCGAGGCAATTGCGGCGAAGCTCGCGAACGACAATGGCCTGATCTACCCGGTCGCGGGTATCAGCGTGTCGTCGGGCGCGAAACAGGCAATCTTCGCGGCGTTCTTTGCGTCGTTGAACGTCGGTGACGAAGTGATTGTGCCGACACCCTGCTGGGTGTCCTACCCCGAGATCGTGAAGATGTCGGGCGGTACGCCGGTTTGTGTTCCGTGCCCGGAAGCCGCGGGCTTCAAGCTCACGGCGGCACAACTCGAAGCCGCCATTACGCCACGCACCAAGTGGTTGATGCTGAATTCGCCGTCCAATCCGACCGGCGCCGTGTATTCCCGCGACGAACTGACGTCGCTCGCCGACGTGCTGCGTCGGCACCCGCATGTCTGGGTGCTGTCGGACGACATCTACGAGAAGCTGATTTACATCGACGCCCCGTTCAGCAACATCCTGAACGTCGCCCCCGATCTGTACGAGCGCACGCTGCTCATCAACGGGGTGTCGAAGGTGTACGCGATGACAGGGTGGCGTATCGGCTACGCAGCAGGACCTGCGCGGCTCATCAACGCGATGAATCTCGTGCAGGGGCAGATCGTCACGAGCGCTACGTCCATCGCGCAATACGCATCGGTTGAAGCGCTCACCGGTAGTCAGGTGTTCGTCGAGACGTCGCTGCGCGCGTTCGATCGGCGACGCAAGCAGGTCGTTGAAGCGTTGCGCCGTATTCCCGGGCTGCAATGCCGCGAGCCGGAAGGGGCGTTCTATGCGTTCGTCGGCTGCGAGGAATTGATCGGGCGCCATACGTTGTCCGGCGCGCGCATCGGCAGCGACCAGGATTTCGTCCGCTACCTGCTGGACGATGCCAATGTTGCAGTCGTCTCCGGGACAGGGTTCCTGCTTTCTCCGTACTTCAGGCTGTCGTATGCCGCGTCCGTCGAGCAGCTGGAGGAAGCGCTCCAGCGTATCGAGGCGGCATGCGCGAAGCTGCTGGCCTGAATTCGGTCTGACGCATCGAACCACGACGCATCACCAAGAGGCATGTCATGAGCGAAAGAATCGTCATTACCGGTGGCGGCGGTATCGGGTGTTCCATCGCCTACTTTCTGTCCCGGCAGGGGCGCACGGATCGCGAGATCTGGGTGATCGAACGCGATCCGACATACCGGATCGCATCGTCGGCGCTGTCGGCCAGCTCGATCCGTCAACAGTTCTCGACACCGTCCTGCATCCAGCTGTCGCGATTCGGCTACGAGTTCATGCGTTCGATCGAACGCGACAAGGCGCGATTCGGCGCAGGCGTCGATCTGACCGACTGCGGCTATCTGTTCGTTGGTACGTCCGGCCAGGCGCCCGCGCTGCGCAAGCGAACTGCGCTGGCGCGGTCGATGGGCGTCGCCATCGCCGAGCGATCGCCGGAGGAGCTGATTGCGCGCTATCCGTGGTTGAACGTCGGCGATCTCGCGTATGCGGCAGAGGGCTTGTCGGGGGAAGGCTGGTTCGACGGATACAGCCTGATGCAGTGGTATCGCAATCGGGCACGTGAGGCTGGCGTCCAGTTCGTCACAGGTGACGCGGCGGCATACCGTACGACGGGCAATCGCATCACGCATGTCGAATTGAGCGACGGCCGCCTGATTGCCGGGGATCAATTCGTGAATGCGGGTGGCGCGTGGTCGTCGAAGCTCGCGTGCACGGTCGGAATCGATTTGCCCATTCGACCACGCCGGCGTTGCGCATTTGTCGTGTCCTGTCCGACCGCAATACCGGATCTCCCGATCTTGATCGACACCTCGGGCATCTATCTGAGGCGCGAGCAAAATCACTTCCTGTGCATCGTGTCGCCGTCGGCCGAGCATGATCTCGACGACTTGCCGCTCGACGTCAATTTCGCGGAGTTCGACGACATTATCTGGCCGACGCTCGCGGAACGGATCCCGGCTTTCGAGGCGCTACGTGTCGAACACGCGTGGGCCGGCTACTACGAATACAACGTGCTGGATCACAACGGCCTCATCGGTCAAAGTGGCCCGGAGAATTCGTTCGTCGCCGCGGGATTCAGTGGTCACGGAATGATGCACAGCCCGGGCGTCGGTCGCGGCATGGCGGAACTGCTGTCGTTCGGTGAGTACCGGACGATCGATCTGACTCCGCTGTCGGCCGATCGAATCAATACCGGAAATCTGGTAATCGAGGAGGCGGTTTACTGAGCGTGGCGAGGTCACGCTGGAAGCGCACGCGCCGGTCGCCGTGGTGGTGTCCGGCGCGTTCTCTTTGAGGCGGGCGATGTTGTTGCCGTCAGGCCGGGTGAAGACCACGTCCGCGGGCATCGCGATACTGCCGCGGGGTCAGGTGCGTGGCCAGCTTGAACTGGCGCGTAAACGCGCTATGGTCCGCGTAGCCGCAACTGGCGGCAATGTCGGTAATGCTGTGGTCGGTGGTTTCGAGCAGCTTGCATGCGTGATCGATGCGCATCTTCATCAGTAGCTGCTTCGGCGTCAGGTGGAATACTTCGCGCGTCAGGCGCTCGAGCGTGTCGACCGAGATCGACGCATGATCGGCCGCCTCCGTGATGAGGATGTTCTGACTCAGGTGCTGTTCCAGATAGGCAAGAAAGTCGAAAAGCCGACGGTATCCGTGATGGCGCTCATCGGGGCGCGGCAGGTCGCGGGAGACACCGATCATGCCGATGCCGCTCTCATTCTCGTCGATGATTGGAAACTTCGAACTGAGGCACCAGTATTTGTGCCCGATGCCGGTCGAGTACAGACGAAGCCGGTCAACGATCGGTGCCTTGTTTTCGATGACGGACAAGTCCTGTGCGACGGTGCTTGCGCCGGTCACGGGAAAGAGTTGATCCGCGGTCTTGCCGATGACGTCATCGCGTGCAAGGCCGCTTCGAGCGATCAGCGTCTGGTTGACGGACAGATAGCGCGCATTGGCGTCCTTGACGTAATAGAGCACGTCGGGGAGGCAGTCGAAGACTCGCTCCAGCAGCTCCGGATGGCGATCCAACTGTCTGATCAGCGCGACGAGCATGTCTTTGTCGGTTTGGGACGGCATGCGGACTCTGGGCAATAAGGGAACCGGATGCCGATTGTACCGGGACGACAGGCGGCGTCCAGGAATGGAAAAAGGGCTCCGCGATGGGCGGAACCCTTCGTGCATGGCGATCTGCCGGCGTAAGCCCTTATTGGCTTGCGTGTGCGGCGGGCCCGAGCAGCGCTTCGCGGAAACGGCTGCGCAGATAAGGACCGTCGCGCGGCGGCAGGCACACCGGAGCCGGGTCGGTGCTGACCTTGACGGTTGCGAGTACCGGGCCGTCACCGTTCAGGATGGCGTCGACGAAATCGTCGAGTTGCGCTTCCGTCGTGATCGTGCGTGCGTTTTCGATGCAGGCTGCCCGTGCGACAGCCGTGACGTCGACGCCCCGTCCGGCGTGTGCCGGCTGCATGCCGGTTTCGGCATAGTGACCGTTGTCGATCACGACGATCGACAGATTGGACGGACGATCGACGCCGACGGTCGCCAGCGAGCCGAGGCCCATCATCATTTCGCCGTCGCCGACGAACACCACGACACGCCTGGATGGTTGAGCACGGGCGATGCCGAGCCCGAACGTCACGGCGCCGCCCATGGCACCCCAGAGATAGAAGTTTTGCGGCGTGTCGCCGGCGGCGGCAACGTCGAAGGTCGGGTTGCCGAGGCTGGTGACGGCCAGTACGCGATCCGCGCGATCGCGGAGGATGCGTTGAACGGCCGTCCGGCGGTTCAGGGGAATGGTCTGTTGCGTCATGTCGATGCTCACTTTTTGAAGTTCTTCGTGCCGATCACGCGCTGGCCGATCAGTACGGCCACCATGCGCGACGTGTTGAACGCGAAATTCAGCGCCGCCTGGACGGTCGGGGCCACTTCGTCGGCATCGTCCGCGCGGTACACATGGACGCCGGCGGATTCCAGGGCTGCCTGGGTCGATTTGCCCATCGCGACCTGCCACGGGTTGAACTCGCCCCACTCACCGCGCATCGTGACGAGCATCAGGATCGGCATTCGGCACTCGTGCTGCAGCGACAGCATGTTGATGCAGTTGCCGACGCCGCTCGATTGCAGCAGCAGCACGCCGCGTTGCCCGCCGACCCAGGCGCCGCCCATCATGGCAACGCCTTCTTCTTCGGTGGTCAGGGATACGGCGTGAATGTCGGAATCGCCTTCGCAAAGCTCGATGAGGCGCTTGTGGCCGGCGTCGGGCACGTATGCAACCTGACGTACGTCGGAGGATTTGAAATGCTCGAAGATGGTATCGGGCCAGTTAGCTGACATGATGGGCTGGACGGTTGACGTCGAGAGTAGGGAAAGGGATATCGCGTGACCGGCATGCGCCGATGTGCACGGCGTTTGCGGATGAGACAAGCGTGCCGCAGCAATTTTCCGAACTCAATTTGCGATTGCGTAATGGGTGTTTAACCGCCGGTTAACGTGGGGACGCTCCATGTCTGCCGGGCTTCGGGCGTACGTTGGATCGACGAATTCGAGGGGTTTGAAGGCCCTGTTTCAGAATCTTGAATTCCAGCAGGATCGTTCGATATGCAAACTGATGGCCAGAACCTTTCGAGGACATGTGCATGAAAATCCTGGTGCCAGTGAAAAGAGTGGTCGATTACAACGTGAAGGTCCGCGTGAAGTCGGACAACACG
>NZ_CABVQK010000006.1 GCF_902499335.1 Burkholderia lata
AGGGCATTCAATCACGTGGGTCAAAATTCGATGAAAATTTTCAGCTCTAGTGGGTCAGTTCTGTGCGGACATCAACACTCTTTGCGAATGGAGCGATGACCGACCTCGGAACGCTCGGTGGCATAACGAGCAGCGCTTCCGCGATCAACGAGCGAGGACAGATTGTCGGGCAGTCGAGAACCGCAGGCAACCTCAGGCACGCCTTTCTCTTTGAAAAAGGCACGATGAAGGATCTTGGCGTGTTCCCTGGTAGTAACTTCAGCGACGCATCGGGGATCAACAATCTCGGCCAAGTCGTGGGTGCGTCGATTGCCCAGAACGGGAAACATGCTTTTCTGTATGACAACGGGGTGATGGCGGACCTGGGCGTGCTTCCTGGCGCGCTCTATAGCGTTGCTGCCGGAATCAACGATCGCGGCCAAGTCGTTGGCATCTCAGGCGGAACGACGAACGAGCACGCATTCTTGTTCGACAATGGGGTGATGACCAACCTCGGGACACTGCCTGGGGGGAGCAGGAGCGGAGCGGCTGCTATTAACAATGGCGGTCAAGTGGTCGGCTATTCGGATATCGCGAGCGGGGTCGTGCACGCATTTCTGTTTGAGAAGGGCGTGATGATCGATCTAGGCGCGCTTCCTGGTGGCAACTACAGTGCTGCCACTGGCATCAACGAGAGAGGTGAGGTCGTCGGGTGGTCGCAAACAAGCGACGGAGTCAATCACGCGGTGCTATGGAGCCGTTAGCATATTCGGGGTGCCAGTCAAGATCGTTGAACGGCAAAGCGGCCAAGGAGCCGGAGCATGATTGACCCGTCATTACCTAACTGAGCGGCCCCGGTTTTCGTGCCAAAGGCAATGGCAGTCTTCGGCTTTCGTGATCCGCAATTTAAGCGGTTCCGATAAAAGAGATTGCCATTCACTTCGAGCCAACGGCTCGAGCACGCGCCGGCGAATCCAGCAAGCGAATGGCCGCTGTGCCACCGGAAGAGACAGCGAGGCGAGCTGTTGTCGAATGAGCGAGAAGGGTCGGAACCGGTCGATCCTCGAAGGGGTAAGCGTAAGTCGCGGCATAGGTTTGCACGCTGATCCCTGTCATATAAGGCGCAGGTACTGCTGCATCATCAGCGTGTGCTACGCAGGACTTGGCAGTGGGTCAGTCGATGCAGAAGCCGTCACGAGTGCCGCCGTCGGCCTGAGTCGGCCGGATCAACTGAGCCGATAAGCCTTGCCGGGCGTGACTTCCGCCGGCAGCGGCTCGCGGTTCAGTTCGAGCAGCGTGCGCTCGATCTGGCGCGTCATCGCATCGAGTGCGAGATGGTTCGGCCCGTCGCCGAACGGCTCGGCGATTGCATGCGCGATCGCGTCGAGCGCGATCAGCGTATAGGCGACGAACACGGTGACGAACGGCGTCGCCGCGCCGATCGAGTCGACGAGGCCGAACGGCAGCAGCACGCAGTACGCGTAGATGGTCCGGTGCAGCAGCACGTCGTATGAAAACGGGATCGGCGTCGACGCGATCCGTTCGCAGCCGCTCACCATCGACACGAGATCGTCGAGGCGCGCGTCGAGCATCCACAGGCGCGTGTCGGCGAGGCGGCCCGCATCGGCGCGTGCGGCGAACGCTTCGCGCAGTTCGTGAACGATCACGACCGGGCGGAAGCGCGAAGCGGCGACGCGCGCATAGGCGGTGCTGTCGAGCAGTCCGCGCAGGTCCGCAGCCGGATCGGTGCCGCGCAGTTGATGCTTGAGCGCATACACGTACGCGACGACTTTCCGCACGAACACGCGCCGCGAGGCATCGTCACGATCGATCGCACCGTAGCAGAGCGCCTGCGACACCAGTGTGCGCGTGGCGGTCAGCACGCCGCCCCACAGTTGCCGACCCTCGCGGTAGCGCTCGTAGCTCGCGTTGTTGCGAAACCCCGCGAAGATCGCGAGCGTGAGGCCGATCAGCGTGAACGGCGTCGGGTTCAGCGGCACCTTCTCGCCGAGCACGCGGCCGCCGCCCCATACCGCGACGAGGCTGATCGCGAGCGTCAGCACGAGCTGCGGCAGGATGGTCGGCAGCACCGAGCCGTTCCAGACGAGCAGCATCCGCAGCCAGTGCTCGCGCGGACGAACGATCATCGCCGTGCTCCGTCAGGCGGCGATCGACGCCGGCGCGACCGCGCGATGCAGCAGCACCGGAATCGACTTCGACGTCGGCGTGTTGCACACGTCGCCGACGCTGTCGAGCGGCACGAGCGGGTTGGTTTCCGGGTAGTACGCGCCGATGCAGCCGCGCGGGATGTCGTACTCGACGAGCAGGAAGCCGTCCGCGCGCCGCTCGATGCCGTCGTGCCACACGGTTTCCATGTCGACCCATTCGCCGGCCTTCAGGCCGAGCATCGCGAGGTCGTCGCGGTTGGCGAACACCACGCGGCGCTGGCCGAACACGCCGCGATAGCGGTCGTCGAGCCCGTAGACGGTCGTGTTGTACTGGTCGTGCGAACGCGTCGTCATCAGCGTCATCAGCCGTTCGCCGTGCAGCGCGCGGGCGCGCTGGATCGGCGTGTCGGCCGGCATCGCGTGCGCGATGAAGTTCGCCTTGCCCGTCGGCGTGAGCCATTCGCGGTCGCGCGACGCGACGCGCAGGTGGAAGCCGCCCGGCCGCGCGATGCGCGTGTTGTAGTCGTAGAAGCCGTCGAGCGTCGCCTCGATCGCGTCGCGGATCTTCGCGTAGTCGTCCTTGTACGCGAGCCAGTCGATCTTGCCGCTGCCGAACAGGGCATGGCCCATGTGCGCGACGATCGCGGGCTCCGACATCAGGTTCGGCGACGCCGGCTTGTTCATCCCGTACGACACGTGAACCATGCTCATCGAATCCTCGACCGTCACGCCTTGCGCGACGTTGTCCTGCAGGTCGATTTCGGTGCGGCCGAGCGTGGGCAGGATCAGGGCGTCGCGGCCGTGGATCAGGTGGCTGCGGTTCAGCTTCGTCGTGATGTGCACGGAGAGGTCGCAGCGGCGCATGCCTTCCCACGTGCGCGGCGTGTCGGGCGTCGCCATCGCGAAGTTGCCGCCGAGGCCGATCAGCACCTTCACGTGGCCTTCGAGCATCCCCTCGATCGTCTCGACGACGTCGTAGCCGTGGTGGCGCGGCGGTTCGAAGTTGAACACCTGGCCGAGCCGGTCGAGGAACGCCTGCGACGGCTTTTCCTCGATGCCGACCGTGCGGTTGCCCTGCACGTTCGAGTGGCCGCGCACAGGGCACAGGCCCGCGCCCGGGCGGCCGATGTTGCCGCGCATCAGCATCAGGTTCGTCAGCATCTGCACGGTCGCGACCGAATGCTTGTGCTGCGTGATGCCCATGCCCCACGTCGCGATCACACGCTCGCTGCGTGCATAGAGCTGCGCGAGGCTGTCGATCTGTTCGTACGGCACGCCGCTTTCGGCCGTCAGCGCGGACCAGCTTTCGTTGCGCAGGTCGTCGGCGAATGCGTCGAAGCCGGCCGTATGCTCGCCGATGAACGCGGTGTCGAGCACGCGCGGCGCACCGGCGGCGCGCGCGGCGTCGTCGAGTTCGAGCACGCGCTTCGCCATCCCCTTGATCAGCGCGAAATCGCCGCCGATCGTCGGCTGGATGAACGTCGATGCGATCTTCGTGCCGGACATCGTCAGCATTTCGATGGGGCTTTGCGGATCGGCGAAGCGTTCGAGGCCGCGCTCCTTCAGCGGGTTGATCGACACGATCGTCGCACCGCGCTTCGCGCACTCGCGCAGTTCGCCCATCATCCGCGGGTGGTTGGTGGCCGGGTTCTGGCCGAAGATCAGCAGCGTGTCCGCATGTTCGAAATCGTCGAGCGTGACGGTGCCCTTGCCGACACCGACCGACGCGGGCAGCCCGCGGCTCGTCGCTTCGTGGCACATGTTCGAGCAGTCAGGGAAGTTGTTCGTGCCGTACAGCCGCACGAGCAGCTGGTACAGGAACGCCGCTTCGTTGCTGGCGCGGCCGGACGTGTAGAACGCGGCCTGGTTCGGGGCGGGCAGTGCGCTCAGGTGGCGTGCGATCAGTTCGAACGCGTCGTCCCACGCGATCGGCACGTAACGGTCGGTCTGCGCGTCGTACACCATCGGGTCGGTGAGCCGGCCGTGCTGTTCGAGTTCGAAGTCCGACTGTTCGAGCAGCTCGGTGACCGTGTGCGCGGCGAAGAATTCGGGCGTCACGCGCTTGCTCGTCGCTTCGGCGGCCACCGCCTTCACGCCGTTTTCGCAGAATTCGAACGTCGACGCGTGCTGGCGGTCGGGCCACGCGCAGCCCGGGCAGTCGAAGCCGTCCGGCTGGTTCTGGCGCAGCAGCGTACGGTAGTTGCCGCCTGCGACCTTTTCCTTGATCAGGTTGATCGTGACGGCTTTCAGCGCACCCCAGCCGGCGGCCGGGTGGGTGTACGGTTCGATGCGCGCGGTAGCGGATTTCTTTTTCATGATGCAACGGGTGTCGGGGTCGATGGGTGCAGAGTACGCGCGGCCCCCGTCCGGCTGTGTGTACACCTGTTCACTTCAAAAAAGAGTACAGTTGCGGCCATTCATACAGTGCGGATCGCAACTGTGTTGTTGAAGGGAAGTTGAAAGGAAGGCGCATGAAGCGTTACGAACAACTGGCCGACGATCTCCAGGCGCAGATCGAACGTGGCGTGTACCGGCCCGGCGAGCGGATTCCGTCGGTGCGGCAGGCGAGCCGGCAGCAGCAGCTCAGCGTCACGACCGTGCTGCGCGCGTACCTCGTGCTGGAAAGCCGCGGCCTGATCGAGAGCCGGCCGCAGTCGGGCTATTTCGTCCGCGCGCGCGCGTCGGCGCCGGCCGAGGCCGAGCTGCACATGTCGGCGCCGGCCGCCGAGCCGTCGGCCGTGGACGTGAGCCGGCTGGTGCTGTCGACGCTGCGCTCGATCTCGCGCGACGACGCGGTGCCGCTCGGCTCGCCGTATCCCGATGCGTCGCAGTTTCCGGTGCAGCGTCTCGCGCGCTATGCGCAGACGATCGGCCGCCGCCGCACGCGCTGGGGCGTGATCGACGATCTGCCGCCCGGCAACCAGGAGCTGATCCGCCAGATTGCGCGGCGCTATGCGGAGCGCGGGATCGCGGTCGAACCCGGCGAGATCGTGGTGACGATCGGCGCGACCGAGGCGATCAATCTGTGCCTGCAGGCCGTCGCGAAGCCGGGCGACACGATCGCGGTGGAATCGCCGACCTTCTACGCGATGCTGCACGCGATCGAGCGGATGGGCATGCGCGCGCTGGAAGTCGCGACGCACCCGGTCGACGGCATCGATCTCGACGCGCTCGAACGGATCCTCGAACGCGAGCGCATCGCTGCGTGCATGGTGATGCCGAACTTCCAGAATCCGCTCGGTTTCCAGATGCCCGACACCCGTAAGCGCGCGCTCGTCGAACTGCTGGGGAAGCACGGCGTGCCGGCGATCGAGAGCGATGTCTATCACGAGCTGCACTTCGGCGACACGACGCCGAGCGCACTGAAGTCGTTCGACCACGACGGGCTCGTGCTGCATTGCGCGTCGTTCACAAAGAGCCTGTCGCCGCGCTACCGGATCGGCTGGGCGATGCCGGGCCGCTACCGCGACCAGGTCGAGAAGCTGAAATTCCTGAACACGCTCGCGACGCCCGCGATCGAGCAGCTCGCGATCGCCGAGTACCTGAAATTCGACGGCTACGATTTCCACCTGCGACGCATGC
Source organism: Burkholderia lata (assembly GCF_902499335.1). Lineage (GTDB taxonomy): Bacteria > Pseudomonadota > Gammaproteobacteria > Burkholderiales > Burkholderiaceae > Burkholderia > Burkholderia lata_B. The sequence continues at coordinate 5,730 of NZ_CABVQK010000006.1, forward strand.
GCAAGCAGTACGCGCAGCAGGCGAGCCTGATGAGTGCAATGGTGCGGCGTTTCTTCCCGGAAGGCACGCGGTTGTCGCAGCCGCAGGGTGGGTACGTGCTGTGGGTCGAGCTGCCGAAGCAGGTCGACGCGATGAAGCTGTATGCGCTGGCCCTCGCGCAGGGGATCACGGTCGGCCCCGGGCATATGTTCTCGGCGAGCACCGATTACCGGCATTTCATCCGGCTCAACTACAGCTATCCGTGGTCGCGGCAGATCGAGGACGCGTTGAAGGTGCTCGGGCGGCTCGCGTCGGAGTGCGCGGCGCGCTGAGTGCAGGGGGGCCACGCGGCGAGCGGCGGCCGATGACCGGCCGCCATCGCGCGCATCAACCCGCGTGCGGCGCCTGCAGCCCGGCTTGCGCGGCGCCGACCATCTGCCGCATGTCGAAGCCCGACGGGTGCTGGTACACGCGCAGCCCGAACTCCGGCAGCACGGCGATCAGGTGGTCGAACAGGTCGGACTGGATGGTTTCGTAGTCGACCCACGTCGTCGTATCGGTGAAGCAGTACAGTTCGAGCGGAATGCCCTCGGCCGTGAGCGGCAGTTGCCGCGCCATGCAGGTCATGTCGCGGCGGATGCGCGGATGGCCTTTCAGGTAGTTCGCGACATACGCGCGGAACGTGCCGAGGTTCGTCAGCTGGCGACGGTTCGCCGCGCAGTCGCCGGCCGCGCCGAGCGTGCCGTTCCATTGCTCGATCGCGTCGACCTTGTCCTCGAGATAGTCCTTCAGCAGCGTCAGGCGTTCGAGCCGTTCGATCTCGTCGTTGGAGAGAAAGCGCACGCTCGTCGCGTCGACGAACAGCGCACGCTTGATGCGGCGCCCGCCCGCTTCGGTCATCCCGCGCCAGTTCTGGTAGCTCTCGGTGATCAGCTTCCAGGTGGGCACGGTGATGATCGTGTGATCGAAGTTCGCGACCTTGACGGTGTTCAGCGTGATGTCGATCACGGTACCGTCCGCGCCGGCCGACGGCATCGTGATCCAGTCGCCGATCCGCAGCATGTCGTTCGACGACAGCTGCACACCCGCGACGAGGCCGAGCAGCGTGTCCTTGAAGATCAGCATCAGCACCGCCGACATCGCGCCGATGCCGGACAGCAGCAGGCCGATCTGCTTGCCGGTCGCGTCGCCGATCACGACCAGGGCGGCCGTGATGAACATCACGAGCTTGACGAGCTGCATCGCGCCTTTCAGCGACAGGTGCGGCTGGCCGCGCTGATCGCGCTGGTATGTGCGGTGCGTGTGTTCGAGTGCGGACAGCGTCGCGCTGACGGTCATCGTCACGAGGAACACGATCAGCGCGAACAGCACCTTGTCGGCAGCCTGCGCTGCCGTCTCGGGAATGCCGGGCACCGTGCCGAGGCCGAGCTTGAGCACGACGAACGGGACGATGCGGTTCAGCCACTTGAACGCGCCGAACTCGAACAGTGCATCGTCGACGCGCGTGGCGGAAAGCCGTGCGAGCCGCGCGACCACGCGGAACAGCAGGAAATGGACGGCGGTGGTGATCGCGCCGGCGGCAGCGAGCAGGATGAGGATGCCGACGAGCGGCGCAAACCAGGATTCGTTCAGGGTCATAGGGGCAAACAGGGGGCCTTCTGGTGCGTTGAATCGGCGCCGCGGTGCGGCGCGCGCCCGGTGAAGGGCACATGAAAGGGACCGTGATTGTGCCATCGGGTTCCTGCCACGTTGCCGTGAATACGCGGTGATCGGCTCCCGAATCTCCTCACCATTGTGCAGTTCTCCTCTGTAATCGGGTGAGGGCGGGCGATGAAAGTGCGTCACCGCAAGCTGCCGCACGCGCGTATTGTCGGATGCGTTGCACACCGGGCCTCGATCGGTGCGACGCTGCTACTGTGGGCCTTCGCGCTTCAATGCGCGTGAACGGCGATCCATGCAATCATGCGGACGTCGCATCGATCGGCGGTGCGCCGTTCGTCGTTGCATGCGGCCCATCCGCCGACGGTGAGCGACACGCGCCGCCGTCGCGCACTTGCCATGCGATGCCTGCCCGGGGCACGATGCGCGAACGACTTCGCGAACCACGTCACCACGTATTCACGCAATCCACGCATGCATGATTCCAACGAGAGCCGCGCGTCAGGCGTGCGGCTGCTGAAAGGCATCCTCCCGATCCGCCGTGGCGGGGCCATCCGCGACATATTCGCGGGCATTTCGCTCGCGTCGATGGACATCCCGCAGGTGCTCGGCTATGCGCGCATCGCCGGCATGCCGGCCGTCACGGGCCTCTATACGGTGTTCCTGCCGCTCGTCGCGTTCGCGTGCTTCGGCGCATCGCGGCATCTGGTGGTGGCCGCCGATTCCGCGACCGCGACGATCTTCGCGAGCCGGTTGTCGTCGATGGCACCGGCCGGCAGCGCCGAGTATGTGGCGCTGGCCGGCATGGTCGCGCTGCTGACCGCCGCGATGCTGCTGCTCGCGCGCATCTTCAAGCTGGGCTTTCTCGCCGATTTCCTGTCGCGCACGGTGCTGGTCGGCTTTCTCGCCGGCGTCGGCGTGCAGGTATCGATCGCGATGCTCGGCGACATGCTCGGGCTGGCCGTGCCGTACCCGGCGTCGCGCAGCCTGGCGCAGCTCGACTACGTCGTCACGCATCTCGTCCACACGAACCGGCCGACGTTCGCGCTTGCGGCGCTCGTCGTCGTCGCGATTCTCGCGTGCAGGCGGTTCCTGCCGCGCGTGCCGATGCCGATGATCGCGGTCGCGGGCAGCATCGCGGCCAGCTACGCGTTCGGATTCGCCGCGCACGGCATCGCGGTGCTCGGGCCGGTCGCGGGCGGGCTGCCGCCGCTGCGCTGGCCGTCCGTCACGTGGCAGCAGTGCCTCGATCTCGTGCCGGTCGCCGCGTCGTGCTTCGTGATGATCATTGCGCAGAGCGCGGCCGCCGCGCGCGTGTTCGCGCAGCAGTACGACGAGGACGTCGATACCAACGCCGACATCCTCGGCCTCGCGGCCGCGAACGCGGCGGCGGCGGTGGGCGGCGCGTTCGTCGTGAACGGCAGCCCGACACAGACGGCGATGGCCGACGGCGCGGGCGTGCGCAGCCAGATCGGGCATCTCGCGTTCGCGGCCGTGGTGGCGGTGGTCCTGTTGTTCTTCAGCACGTATTTGCAGTACCTGCCGCACGCGGTGCTGGCCGGTATCGTGTTCACGATCGCGCTTGGGCTGATCAACGTGCGCAGCCTCGCCGCGATCCGCAAGGAAAGCCCCGGTGAGTTCACGCTTGCGCTGGTGACGGCGCTGGCCGTCGTGACGGTCGGCGTCGAGCACGGCATCCTGCTGGCCGTCGCGCTGTCGCTGATGCGGCACGTGCGTCACAGCTACCAGCCGCACACGATGGTGCTCGAACCGGTCGAAGGCAACGGGCGGTGGCAGCCGGTGCCCGCGCGGCGCGGCGCGATGACGGCGCCGGGGTTGATCGTCTACCGGTTCGGCTCCGACCTGTTTTTCGCGAACGATCATCTGTTCGCCGCCGAAGTGACCGAGCTGGTCGAAGCGGCGCCGGTGCCGGCGCGCTGGTTCGTCGTCGATGCGGGTGCGGTCACCGACATCGACTATTCGGCCGCGCGGACGCTGACCGACCTCGTCAGGATGCTGCACGCACGCGGGATCGGCGTGCTGTTCGGGCGCGTCAATCGCTACCTGCGGGCCGACATGGATCGTCACCAGATTACGGAGATCGTCGGCGCGTCATGCATCTTCCCGACGCTGCATCAGGCGCTCGAAGCCGCCGGCACGACGCCGGCGCCGCAGGAGCCAGGCATCGTGTAGCGGGAGCCGACGCTAGGCGGCCGCGCGCACGCGTGCGAAGCCGTTGCGCAGGTGGCGGGCGAGTTCCGTTGCGGCCGGCGTGCGCTGGCCGCGCGGCAGATGCAGGTTGATCGCGAAGTTCGGCAGCGCGGGCAGGTCGCTGCCGGCCGGCAGGATGTCGAGGTCGGCCGGCACGGTCGACGCGAGCCAGGCGGTCACGGCGAGATCGGCGCGCACGGTTGCGGTCGTCGCGTCGATGCTGCCGTTCTCGAACACGGTGCGCCACGCGCGATCGCAGCCGCGCAGCGCGTCGAGCACCGTCGGGCGGAACGCGCAGGCGTGCGCGACCATCGACACGGGCAGCGGTGTATTCCGGTACGCGGTGCCGCCTTTAGCGCCGACCCAGACCAGGCGGTCGACGGCGATGCACTCTCCGCGCGACGGCCCGACCGGCGCCTCGATCAACGCGACGTCGAGCTCGCCCTGGGCGAGCCCCCGGCGCAGCTCCGGCGACGCCGCGCACACGAGCGTGAGCGCGACCTGCGGATGCGCCTGCGCATAGCCTTTCAGGATCGGTGCGAGACAGGTGCCGACGAGATCCTGCGGCGCGCCGAGCCGCACGGCGCCTTCGACCGCGCCGGCCGTCATGTCGGTCAGCAGCGCATCGTGCACGGCGAGCAGCCGGCGTGCCTGCCCGAGCAGCCGCTCGCCGTCCGCCGTGAGCAGCAGGTTGCGATGCTCGCGGACGAACAGCGAGCCGGACAGCGTTTCGAGCCGTGCGACCTGCTGGCTGATCGCGCCTTGCGTCAGGTGCAGCGCACGGCTGGCCGCCGTCATGCTGCGATGCTCGGCGACCGTAACGAAGGCGCGCAGTAGCGCGATGTCGAGATTGCGTACCATGCGATGCATTATGAGCGCTAATGGCAGGCATAAAAAGCTTTCGCTGTCGTAATGGAAGGATCGCGAGTAAAACGGGGCTTCGACGACGACAACCGGGAGCTTCCGTGCCGTTCCGCGACTACCTGCCGCTGATGCTGTTCGTGATCGTGTCCACCGTGACGCCGGGCGGCGCGACGACGCTCGCGACCGCCTCGGGCGCGCATTTCGGCTATCGGCGTTCGCTGCCGCTGATGGCGGGTATCGCGGCCGGCCTGGCGTCGATGGCCGCCGCTGCGGCGGCCGGGCTCGGTGGCGTGCTGCTTGCGCTGCCTGCGTTGCAACTCGCGATGAAGGCCGTCGGTTCGGTGTATCTCGTGTGGCTGGCCGTGCGCATCGGGCGCGGCGGCAAGCCGCGGCTCGATGCCGAGGTGCATCGGCCACAGGGGTTCGTCAGCGGCGTCTGGATGCTCTGGCACAACCCGAAAGGCTGGGCGATGACGCTCGGCGCGGCCGCGTCGTTCGCCGCGCTCGCATCCGGCCCGGCGCGGCTCGGCGTCTTGCTCGGGCTGGCGTTCGGCGTGGCCGCGATGGCGTCGCTGTCGCTCTGGTGTTTCGCCGGGCTGCTGTTCGCGCGCGTGTTGCGCACGGAGCGGCAGTGGCGCTGGCTGAATGCCGGTCTCGGCGTCCTGCTGGTGGTGTCGATCGTGCCGATGTGGCTGCCGTAGCGACGCTGCGTGCGCAGCGCGGCGCAGCGTGACCTATGTCCGCGTTCAGCGCGAACCGGCGCGCGCGGCGCCGGCGGGTTGCCCGCCCGCACCGGCCGACCACAGCGGCAGCCGCAGCGTCGTGACGAAGCTCGCCGCGTGCAGCACGCAAAGCAGGGCGAACGCCCACGCATACGCGTTCGCCTGCGTGCCGCCGCTTGCCACCGATTCGGCCTGCAGCCGCCACGCGAGGAACAACGTGCACACGGTCGTGAACGTCGGGCCGCCGAGACGCTGCACGATATTGAGCGAGGTCGTCGCCATCGGCAGGTTGCGACGCTCGACCGACGCATACGCGGCGGAAATCGACGGCGCGCCGATCGCACTCTGGCCCATGCCGCGCAGGAACAGCGCCGGCACGAGCAGGTAGGGATCGTAGCCGGTCAGCGCGAGGAACACGAACGGCAGCGTCGCGAACAGCGCGAGCAATGCGCCGGCGGCGGCCAGCCGGCGCACGCCGAACCGGCTCGTCAGCGCGCCCATCGACGGATACGTGACGAGCATGCCGAGGCCCATCGGCGCGAGCAGCCAGCCCATTTCGCCGGGCGTGCGGCCGCACGCCTGGATCAGGAACACCGGAATCAGCATCTGGCCCGCGAACAGCGCGCCGTTCGACAGGAACTGCGTCGACGCGGCCGCGCCGAACACCTTGCGGCGAAACAGCGCAAGATCGATCAGCGCGCGGTCGCCCTTGCGCGTTTCGACCCGCAGGAACGCCACGAGCAACAGCGTCGCCGCGACGATCGCCGCGATGCCGAGCGCTTCGTTGATCCGCTCGATCCCGTACAGGAACAGCACGAGCCCCGGCGACAGCAGCGCGAGACCGACCCAGTCGAGTTCGCGCGGCTGCGTGTCGTCGCGGTCGCCCGGCAGGAACCGCGCGGCCAGCGCGAGCGCCAGCACGCCGACGGGCAGGTTCACGAGAAACAACCACCGCCACGACGTGTGCTGCAGGATCGCGCCGGCGACGACCGGGCCGAGGATCGGCGCGAGCAGCACGGGCACGGCCACGTAGCCGATCACGCGCGCCATCTGCTGGCCGGCGACACGCGCGATCATCATCTGCGCCATCGGCGCGAGCAGCCCGCCGCTCACGCCTTGCAACACGCGGAATGAGATCAGTGACGGCGCGGACCACGCGAGCCCACACAGTGCCGACGTGAGCGTGAATGCCGAGAAGCACCACAGGTACAGCGCCTTCGCGCCGATCCGGTCGACGAGCCAGCCGTTCAGCGGCAGCACCAGCGTGAGCGCGAGCAGGTAGCCGCTCGTCACCCACTGGATCGTCGCGAGGCTCGTGTGCAGGTCGGTTGCGAGGCTCGACAGCGACACGTTGACGATCGTCGCGTCCAGCTGCGACAGCAGGGAACCCAGCACCGCGACTGCGCTGACCTTCCAGATCGACGGATCGAGCCGGCCAGCTGAGTGGTCCTGCGCCGGCCGGGCGTGTTGGTCGCTCACGCGCCGCGTCGGTCGAGCAGCGCGACGATGTCCTGCGTCGTGCCCGTTTCGCCGAGACGCGGGAACAGGCGCTCGACGCTGTTCACATGCGCATCCGCGTTGAGGTCGGTCATCGCGTCGACGGCGAGCGTGACGTTGTAGCCGAGTTCATGGGCCTGCCGTGCGGTCGATTCGACGCCGATGCTCGTCGCGATGCCGGTCAGCACGATCTGCGTGACGCCGGCCGCCTTCAGGTGCGCGTCGAGGCCGGTGCCGGTGAATGCGCCCCAGGTCATTTTCGTCACGAGGTGGTCGCCCGGCTGCCGGTCCAGTTCGGGCACGAGCTCGGCCCAGTCGGCGGGGAGGGCGTCCAGGCGCACCTGCTGCTGTGTGCGGCCCGGTGCGCCGCCCGCGACGTTGACGAGCACAACCGGCAGGCCGCGGCTGCGGAATGCGTCGAGCAGTGCGCGGGTGTGCGCGATCACCGGTTCGACCGGGTGCGCGGTGGGGAGGGCGACGATGCCTTTCTGCAGGTCGATGACGACGAGTGCCGTGTTCGTGTCGAGACGGGTTGCGCTCATGATGGGACTCCGTGAAAGGGGCGAAGAAAGCCGTGCGCGTGCATGCCGTGGCGCGCGCGGGCCGGATTCATTGCTCGCCGATCCGGCGGATCAGCGGGATCGCGGCGGCAAGCGTGTCGATGTCTGCAGGATCGAGCTGCTCGATCGCGGCGCCGAGCCACTTGTGTTTCGCGGCGTTGCGCTTGAGCCGTGCGTCGAGGCCGGCCGCGGTCAGCCGGAACAGGATCTGGCGACCGTCGGTCGGATGCGGTTCGCGCTCGACGAGACCGTCTTCCTCGAGGCTTGCAAGCGTCGCCTTCATCGACTGCGGTTTCATCGCTTCGGCGCGCGCGAGATCGGCGGTCGTCATCGGCCCGTGCCGCTGGAGTCGCGCGAGCGCGCTCGTCTGGGACATGCCGAGCCCTCCGGATTCGATCTCGGAGCGGAGCCGGCGGATCAGCTGGCCGACCGCGAGGGTCAGGTCAGCGGCGACGATATCGGCGGAAACGCCGGGTTTGCGTGGCGGGTTCATGCGGCGGATCATAGGACACGACAGTTAAACTTGCAAGTTTAACTGTCGAATTGATCGCCGGATCGAGGTGTGGCCGGAGGGGGTTACGCGCTGCGGAGCGGGACCGGTACGACTTCGCTGTATCTCGGGGTCGCGTCCTCGTGCAGCAGATCGCCGAGGTATTGCGCGAGTTCGTCGGCGGCGAGCGCGGACGGAATGTGCAGGTCGGCCGGGCGCCGCTTGCCTTCGGTGCCAAGGTCGAACACGGCCCAGCGGCCGTTCTTGCGCACGACGGCGAGTAGCCGGCCAAATGCGTTAAAGCGGTATTCGTCCTGCATGGCATCGCTCCGTTGGGGTGAACGCGCCGGCTGCCGCGCGCTCACTGGATCGAGCAGGACAGCCAGCGATGGATCTTGATCGCATCGCTCGAGACGCCCGCGCGCGTCGGTGCCCCGAGCAGCACGACCGTTTCGCGGCGGCCCTTCACACGCATGCGCATCACGACGCCGTGCCCCGACTCGTTGATGAAGCCGGTCTTCTGCAGCCGGATCGGCAGGCGGCGGTAGCGGACGAGCGGGTCGGAATTCACGTACAGCAGTTCGCCGTCGCCGGGGCGCACGGTGGTCGACGTATCCGTCGAGAAATAGCGGATCAGCGGATCCTGCGCCGCCGCGCCGACGAGCTTCGCGAGATCCTCGGCCGTCGACACGTTGTGCGGCGACAGGCCGGTCGGCTCGCGGAAGTGCGTATGGCGCATGCCGAGCCGGCGCGCTTCGCGGTTCATCGCGTTGACGAACGCGGCGCGCCCGCCCGGATAGTCGCGGCTCAGCGCGGCGGCCGCGCGGTTTTCCGACGACATCAGCGCGATATGGAACATCTCGCGGCGCGACAGTTCGGAGCCGACCTGCAGGCGCGACCCGGTGAACTTGATCGTGTCGCGGTCGTGCGCGGTGACGCGCAGCACGCCGTTCAGCGGACGGTCGGCATCGCGCGCGACGACGGCCGTCATCAGCTTCGAGATCGACGCGATCGGCCGCACCGTGCGCGCGTTGCGGGCCAGCAGCGGCGTGCCGGAGTCGACATCGAGCACGTAGGCCGCGCGTGAATGCAGGGAATTGACCGCGCGCGGGCTGTAGCCGCAGCTTGCCATCAGGCGCGGCTTGTCGGCCGGGCGTGGGCGCACGGCGGTCGTGCGCTTGGCGCGGCGCTGCTGCGGGGCCGGCGCCGCGTGACGCTTGACCGCCTGGTGCTTGACGCGCGGGCGGCGATGCTTGACGGCTTTCTTGTGGCGCTGGGCCGGCTTCTTCCTGACGGTTTTCTTCACGGCCTTCGCAGGCGCATGAGCATGCGCGGCGCGCGGCGGCGGGTTGCGTGGCGTGGACGACGCGTTCGTCGAGAAGGCGAACATCAGCATCGACAGGATGACGAGCAGGGTGGTCCGGGCGAATGGCAGGCGCGCGATGAGGCCGGTCAAGCGAAAGTCTCCTTTTCACGCGAGGTGAGGCTGCGTGGAATGCGTGGGTGGTCAGCGGGATGCGGAAAATTATACGGTCGATCGCGGTGCGATGACGATTGAAGGCGGGAAAAGATGCGCGATTCGATGAATTGCGGCGGTGCTGGCCGGCGATTGGAGCGGGGCGCGGCGGCGTGCGCGCTTGCGGCCGCTCTCAATCTGAAGGGGTATGCGGCGCGATCGTGGGTCGATTGCGCCGACGCTCAACGCGGCCAGTTCCGCCGCGACACCACCGCGAAGCTGATCGCGATCGAGCCGGTCACGGGGCGCGGCGGCGCGTCGCTCGGCGCGCTCATCGCATCTACCGCATCGCCGAAACGAAAGCGGCGGCCGCGGCCGTCGGCACGTTCGGCACGACGTTTCGGTGCTCGCGGATCGGCCGTTGCCGCGCGTTCGTCGATGGCGGCCGGCGCGCACGAGGGTTCGTCGAGCGGACATTCACAGACGGGATCAAGGGACATGACGGTCGATTCCTGAAAGGGCATGTCCGTATTGAACGTCATCGCATTCGATCGGTAAAATGAATGTTTTGATCGTTGTGATTCCTTTTAAGAATGGAATTGAAACTGCTGCGAACCTTCCTGACGGTCACCGAGCTGTGCCATTTCAGCCGCGCGGCCGATGCTTTGCACATGAGCCAGCCGGCATTGAGCAAGCAGATCGGCGCGCTCGAGGCGAGCCTCGGCGGCAAGCTGTTCGAGCGCGGCCGGCACGGGGCAGAGCTGACGCCGTTCGGTGAGCGCTTCCTGCCCGACGCGCAGGCGCTCGTGCGCGATGCCGACGAGATCCTCGTCCGCGCGCGCGAGCTGTCGAGCGGGCAGCGCGGCCATTTGCGGCTGGGCATCTGCCTGTCGGTGCTGACGCTCGTCCCGCGGCTCGTCGCGGAGTTTCGCAGCCGGAATCCGGGCATTGCCGTCACGCTGAGCGACCTGTCGTCCGCGGAGCAGACGCGCCGGTTGCGCGCGGGCAAGCTCGACGCGGGATTCCTGCGTTTGCCGTCGGACGAAGGATTGTCGTCGTTCAAGGTGATCGACGAGGCGCTGGCGCTGGCGGTGCCGCCCCATCTCGGCCTGAAGCGCGTGCCGGCCGATCTCGGCACGCTCAACGAGATCGGCTTCATCGCGTTGCAGCGCGCACGCGGGCAAGGGTTGGCCGCGCAGGTCGACCGGTGGTGCGTCGAGCGCCGCTTCGTGCCGCACGTGACGCAGCAGGCTGAAGACGTGCAGTCGGTGCTCGCGTCGGTTGCGGCCGGCGCGGGTGTCGCGTTCATTCCGTCGCGTGCGCAATATCTGCTGCGCGACGCGACGGTGTTGCCGCTCGACGGCAAGGATGCGAAGTGGCGCGTCGGGCTCGCATGGCTGTCGGACCGCGACGATCCCGTCACTACACGCTTCGTGTCGTTCATGCGTGCCGCGATCAAGAATGCATGACGGACGAAGCGGTATAGTGTCCGCAGCCGGCTGCGGTCGCCCGATCGCGTGCCGGCCGCCCGAACGAAAGCCCCAGTCTCGCTCACCGACCTCAACCCATGACTTCAGAATCCGACGACTCCCAGCTCGATCCCGCACTCGTTGCGACGCTCGCGACGCTGAACGATGCCGCGAGCGATCCGGCTGGCAAGACCTGGTCGTTGCCGAAGATCGCGAAACGCACGCAACTGCCGATGAGCACGCTGCGCCGCGTGTTGACGCAGCTTGACGCCGCGGGCCTGAGCGCGACGACGCTGAACGAGGACGGCACCGGCAGCGCCGCGCTGACCGACGAAGGGCGCGCGGTGTGCGCGCAACTGTTCGGCGCGAACGACGCGCAATAAAAAACGGGCCGCTGGAAGCGGCCCGTCGTCTTGTGGTGCGATACGGGCACTCGCGCGCTACCACCGCACCGTCACGCCGCCCATCACCGAATGATCGTAGGTCTGGTCGTTCAGCCCGTGCCGGTAGCCGATGTCGAGATCGAGCCACGGCTTCGGCGAATAGATCGCGCCTGCGATCACGAAGGCGGGATTCGCACTGGGGCCGCTTGCCGTGTTGCGTGACGTGCCGATGTCGGCCACGATCTGCAGCTTGTCGGTCGCCTTGTAGATCGCCGCGCCCGACACGGCCCAGATCGACGTCAGGTCGCCCTGGCGATTCGGCTGGTACGTCATGCCCGCATTTGCGAGAAACGAAAACCGCGCAACGTCGAGCTGCGCGAGCAGCGTTGCGCCGGCACCCACGCGGCCGGTGCCGAGCCCGCGCCGGTCGTTGCCGGTCGGCGTCGTCAGTTTCGGCTTCAGCGCGATCGACAGCGGACCGCGCTCGACGAACCGCCATTTCATGCCGATCTCGACATCGCCGACGCCGGCGCCGTTCTCGTCGGTGCGCGTCTGCAGATGCGTGTACGGCACGTTCACGTAGAGATCGACGTGTTCGCCGAACCCGCGTGTGAGCGTCGCGTTCCACAGCTGGTGGCGGCCGTTTTCTTCCTGTTTCGAGGTTTCCTCGGCGTTGAACTCGAACTGCCAGTTCGCGTTGCCCTGCGTGCCCGTGTCGTCGCTGACGAGCGGATGGGTGGCAAGGGCATCGAACGGCGCGAGGAGGGCGCTCGCGGCTGCGAGCGGAAGCATTCTCTTCATTGGATCACCTGTCATGCGTGGCGAGCCGGCCGGTCCGCACGGGAGCGCGCGGGCCGGCCGGCTTCAAACCTGGACGTTCAGAACCACTGCTTGTAGCGGCGTACGTAGATCGTCTTGACGATCTGCGCGAGCAGGATGTAGCCGACCATCGTCGCGGCGAGCCACAGCCAGAACGTGCCCGGCAGGTGCATGAAGCCGAGGGACTCCGCGAACGGCGAGAACGGCAGCCAGCAGCCGATCGCGATCGCGGTGAACGTCGACAGCAGCACCGGCAGCGCGGCCGTGCTCTGCAGGAACGGGATCTTCTGCGTGCGCAGCAGGTGCACGACGAGCGTCTGCGACACGAGGCTCTCGATGAACCAGCCCGAGTTCATCACGATCTGGCCGCCCGTGCCGCCGTTCAGGTGATACATCGCACCCGCGCCGAACACCGTCCACATCAGGATGTACGTCGTGATGTCGAACACCGACGACGTCGGCCCGACCCACAGCATGAAGCGGCTGATGTTGCCGGCTTCCCACTTGCGCGGCTTCTTCAGGAACTCGGGATCCATCTTGTCCCACGGCAGCAGCATCTGCGACGTGTCGTAGATCAGGTTCAGCACGAGCAGCTGCGTCGCGAGCATTGGCTCCCACGGCAGGAATGCGCTGGCGACGAGTACCGAGAACACGTTGCCGAAGTTCGAGCTGGCGGTCATGTTCAGGTACTTCAGGATGTTGCCGAACGTCTCGCGGCCCTTGATCACGCCTTCCTCGAGCACCATCAGGCTCTTTTCGAGCAGGATGATGTCCGCGGTTTCCTTCGCGATGTCGGCGCCGCTGTCGACCGAGATGCCGACGTCGGCGTCGCGCAGCGCGGGTGCATCGTTGATGCCGTCGCCGAGGAAGCCGACCGTGTGACCGTTCGCCTGCAGCGCCTTGACGATGCGCGCCTTCTGCAGCGGCGTGAGCTTCGCGAACACGGTCGTGCGTTCGACGACCTGCGCGAGTGTCGCGTCGTCGAGCGCCTCGATTTCCGTGCCGAGGATCGGCTTGCCGGGTTCGAGGCCGACCTGTCGGCACACCTTGATCGTGACGATCGGGTTGTCGCCCGTCAGCACCTTCACCGCGACGCCGTTTTCGCGCAGTGCGGCGAGCGCCGGCGCGGCCGATTCCTTCGGCGGATCGAGGAAAGTCAGGAAGCCGCGCACGACGAGGTCGTGTTCGTCGGCAGTGCGGTACTGCTGGCGCTCGTCGCCGCGCGGAATCGTGCGCGTCGCGAGCACGAGCACGCGGAAGCCGTCCTCGTTGTATGCGCTGGCCTGTTCGAGCAGCCGCTTGCGCGCGACGAAGTCGAGCGGACGCACGCCGTCTTCATCCTGCACGTGGGTGGACACGGCCAGCATTTCCTCGACCGCGCCCTTGCAGATCAGCAGGTGCGTGCCGCGCGTATCCTCGACGACGACCGACAGGCGGCGCCGCACGAAGTCGAACGGCAATTCGTCGATCTTCTTGTAGCCCTGCGGCTTCACGCGCTCGCCGATCTCGTCGGCACGCGCGACGACCGCGATGTCGATCAGGTTCTTCTGGCCGCTCTGGTGAAAGCTGTTCAGCCAGCCGAGCCGCAGGATCTCCTCGTCCTTGTAGCCTGACAGGTCGAGGTGATGTTCGAGGATGATCTTGTCCTGCGTGAGCGTACCGGTCTTGTCGGTGCACAGCACGTCCATCGCGCCGAAGTTCTGCACCGAGTTCAGCCGCTTGACGACGACCTTGCGGCGCGCCATCGCGACCGCGCCGCGCGCGAGGTTCGCGCTGACGATCATCGGCAGCATCTCGGGCGTGAGGCCCACGGCCACCGCGAGTGCGAACGTGAGCGCGCTCAGCCAGTCGCCCTTGGTCAGCCCGTTGATCATGAACACGATCGGCACCATCACGAACATGAACTTGATCAGCAGCCAGCTCACGCTCGCGACGCCGCGGTCGAAGCTCGTCTCGATGCGCTTGTGGCTCACGACGTTGCGTGCGAGCGAACCGAAGTAGGTGTCCTCGCCGGTCGCGACGACGACGGCCGTCGCCGTGCCGCTGACGACGTTCGTGCCCATGAAGCAGACGTTCTCGAGATCGAGCAGCGAGGCCGACGTATCGGCCGCCGCGCCGGCCGCGCGCGTGTCGGCGGATTTGCCGGCGACCGCGCCGAGCGTGTCGTACTTCTCGACCGGCAGCGCCTCGCCGGTCAGCACGGCCTGGCTGATGAACAGGTCGCGCGACGCGAGCAGGCGCACGTCCGCCGGGATCATGTCGCCGGCCGACAGGTGCACGATGTCGCCGGCCACGACTTCGCGCATCGGTACTTCGCGGCGCGACGGTTCGGACGTGTCGGTCACCGCGCGCTGCACGGTCGCCGTGGTGCGGACCATCGCCTTCAGTTTTTCGGCCGCACGAAGCGAACGGAATTCCTGCACGAAGCGCAGCAGCGCGCTGATCGTGACCATCGTCAGCAGGATCGTCATGCCGACGTAGTCGCGATCGTCGGGGGCTGCGAAGTAGACGTCGGTGAAGAAGCTGATGGCGGCGAGCACCAGCAGCACGTAGACGAACGGGTTGTGGAACGAGAGCAGCAACTGGCGGGTCCAGTGCGGCGGCTTGTCGTGCGCGATTTCGTTCGGGCCGTAGTGCTGCAGGCGATCGGCGGCCTGCTCGTAGGTGAGGCCGCGCGTGCTGGTGTTCAGCGACTTCAGCGTGTCTTCGAGCGGACGGGCCGCTTCCTGCGCGGCGCGCATGATGCGTGCTTCGTTCTGCTGGCCGGCGCCGGCCTTGATGAAGCCACGCTGCTTCTTTTGCGATGTGTTGTGTCGTGTTGTCATGAGTCGCTCCTTGCGCACGAGGCGGCGGGCGGGGAGCGGCCGTGACGTTATCGACGCACGAGCGCTCCCCGCCGCGTCGCGTCAGGCGCGATCGGCTGTGGATCGGTGAAGGCGGGAACGCTCGCCGGCGCGTGCGGTGCGGCCGGAGGGGCGATGTGCAGCGTCGCACCGGCGAGCGGTAATCGACTACTGTCGTCTGAGTTCATCTGCACTCCTGTCGGTTGCGGATAATCGGCACGGGCGATCGACAGCGACGCACGCACGAAGGCGCGCGGCCGGACGGCACGCGAACGGAAAGTGCGCGCGGCTGACGCTGCGCGCAACACGAATGCACGCGCGCGACGGCGCGTCGCGTGCATTCGACAACTTAGAAAATTCGGCGGGAGATCTGGCCAGTCAGGCCGGAAGGACGCCGCATCCTGCTTCCCGGGATGCGGCAGAAGACGAGGCTCTGCGCGTTTTCCTCAGGCAGCAGTCAAGTTGGTCAAGGACCAACTACAACTCGCATCGGTGTTCACAGAACACTCCATGTAATTAGACGGGAGCGATGGTAATGGGTCGCTGTGCGAAGCGTCAACCCTTTTGTCAGTCGTTATTTCGAGAAACGTAATCGGGGTAATGCGTGCGCGACGCATCGCCGGATCGCCGCCAATGAAATGGCCGCGCGCATGCGATATCGGCATGCGCGCGGCCGGGTCGAAGCAGGGGGGGGTATCAGTTGGCCGATGCGACGGCGGCCCCTGCATCGAGGATGCCCGAGCCCGCCGGCATCGCGGTGCACGACGTGCCGGCCGCGAGCTTGGTCGTGCGCGTGCCGCCCTGCAGCTTCTGCTGGATCTGCGCGGGCGTGAGGTTGCCGTTCACCGACAGCATCAGCGCGGCGACCCCCGTCACCTGCGGCGTCGCGAGGCTGGTGCCGTTCGCGAGGCCGTAGGTGTCCGAGCCCGGCGTCGTGGTGCCGGTATTCGACGTCGACAGGATGTTGACGCCCGGCGCGCTCAGCGCGACATCGGCGCCGAAGTTGCTGAACGAAGCGCGGCGACCCGTTGCGTCGGTCGCGCCGACGCTGATCACGCCGCGGCAGTTCGCGGGCTGGTCGAGCCCGGTCGACAGGCCGTCGTTGCCGGCGGCGACGACGACGGTCACGCCCTTCGCGTTCACGTCGTCGATTGCCTGCTGGAACGTCGTGCTGCACGCGCCGACACCGCCGAGGCTCAGGTTGATGACCTTAGCCGGCCGCGGGTTGTTCGGCACGCCGTTCACCGGAATGCCGGCTGCCCAGCGCATCCCGTCGGCGATGTCGCTCGTCGTGCCGCCGCACTTGCCGAGCACGCGAACCGGCAGGATCTGGCCGAGCCACGACACGCCGGCGATGCCGGCGCCGTTGTTGGCGGTCGCGCCGATCACGCCCATCACGCGTGTGCCGTGCCAGCTGCTGTCGCTCGGCTGGAGCGCGCAGTGATAGAACGGACCGTTTGCGTTGTCGAGTTCCTGCTGCGTGACCCAGTCACCCGGGTCGGTTGCATCGGGGCCGCGCGTCAGGCCGTTGTTGCTGGTGTTGACGTTGCTGATGAAGCTGTAGCCGGACAGCAGGTTGCCGACGAGGTCGGCATGCGGCCGGTAGCCGGTGTCGAGCACGGCCGTGACGACGGTCGGCGAACCCTTGGTCACGTTCCACGCGGGCGGCAGGTCGATGCCGGCCGTCGGATCGGACAGGTACCACTGCTGGTTGTAGAGCGGATCGCTCGGCGTGTCGCGGATCTGCATCGGGTGATCCGGTTCCGCGTAGTCGACGTCCGAATCGGCCGCGAATGCCTGCGCGAGCGCGGCTGCATCGGTGGCGGCCATGCGCTGGCCGAGCGACAGCACGGCGCCGCCGTTCGAGATCGTCCGTTCGACCTGCACGTTCGGTGTCGCTTGCCCGACCGTGCTCGCATACGCACGTGCGCTACCGGCGACCGGCGCCGTCCAGCGCGTCATCGAACGCTGGATCACTGCGTCGAGCCGCGTCCCGTTGTCGATGGCCGCCATCGCACGCGTGGCCGTCAGCGTCTTCAGCTTGACGATCAGGTGATCGACCGGCGGTTCGGCCGGCGCGGTCTGTGCCGCCATCTGCACGGCGGCCTGCTGCGTCGTGCATGCATTGCTGCCGGTCGAGGCGGGCGGGGTCGTCGGGGTGGTGGGAGCGGGCGTCGGGGCCGGCGCTGCGTTGGAAGAAGACGGGTTGCTGCCGTCGCCGCCGCCTCCGCCGCAACCGGCGAGGGGCAGGAGGGCGGCGGCGGACAGCATGCCGACGAGCATGCGCGCGTGTGCGGAGCGCGCCAGCGCAAAATTGAAAGGCTTGGTTCTCATGTTGAAACTCGATCCTCGTAGATAACCGTCGTGCCGGCGGTGGCGCTGGTCCGGCTGACCCGGACCTTGTCTTTTTTGTCTGGCGGTCGAGGCAGGGTTGCTGCGTCGCGCCATGCACTGGGTAACGGCCGGCGTGGCGGCTTCTTGAGTACGTTTCACGAGAAAAAACGGGGCGGGCGCAAACGATTACGTTGGTGCGTTGCAGCATGAACACGTGTTTGGAACGTGTGGCACAGAAGGTTGGGCGAGCCCGTGCGCGGCAGGTCGGGCGAAATGTGCGGTGCGGGGTGGTTTGCGCGGCACCGCAAACGTCTTTCAACCCGCGGTCAGGGTGGAAGGTTGTTTACGCTTTCCCTGATGCGACGCGAATTTTGTCGGGCGTACGATCGCGATTCGATCAACGTTTCGTCAGGAGAAAAGCATGGATCGCCGCTTACGCTGGCTGGCCGTCGCGCTGTCCTGTGCGCTGGCGGGTACCGCGCACGCGCAGGCCCTCACCGGCACGCTGAAGAAGATCAAGGACACGGGCGTCGTGTCGCTGGGCATTCGCGAATCGTCGGTGCCGTTCTCGTATTCGGACAACCAGCAGAAGAACATCGGCTATTCGCGCGACATCGCCTCGCGCATCATCGACCAGCTGAAGACGGAACTGAACCTGCCGAACCTCTCGGTGAAGGAAATCCCGATCACGTCGCAGAACCGGATTCCGCTGCTGCAGAACGGGACGATCGATTTCGAATGCGGATCGACGACGAACACGCTCGAACGGCAGAAGCAGGCCGCGTTTTCCAACAGTATCTTTCTTTACGGCATCCGCTTCAGTACGCGCAAGGATTCAGGCGTGAAGGATTTCGCGGACCTGGCCGGCAAGACGGTCGCGACGACGGCCGGCACGTCGGACGAGCGCCTGCTGCGCAAGCTCAACGAAGAGAAGGCGATGAACATGACGATCATCAGCGCGAAGGATCACGCCGAAGCGTTCATGAACGTCACGACCGGGCGCGCGGTGGCGTTCGTGATGGACGAGCCGCTGCTGTACGGCGAGATCGCCAAGGACCGCAACCCGGGCGCGTACGCGGTGACTGGCACGCCGCTCGTCCACGAGAACTACGCATGCATGATGCGCAGGGACGATCCGGCGTTCAAGCATGTCGTCGACGGCGTGATCGCGAAGATGCAGACGTCGGGCGCGGCCGAGAAGCTCTACAACCAGTGGTTCACGCAGCCGATTCCGCCGAAGGGCGTGAGCCTCAACTATCCGCTGTCGGCAGAGATGAAGCAGCTGTTCAGGAATCCGACGGATCAGGCGCAGTATTGATTCGAGGTAGTGCCGATCGGCGTTCGGCAATGAAAAACCGCCGGCGCGTGCCGGCGGTGCCGACAGCACGGCGGGGGCGAGCGGCACGAAACACGCGATGTACTCATTTCCGGTCCGCGCGGAACCGGGACGCCGAGCCCGCCCGGGTTTGCCGCCGACGGCGACGCCGCCCCCGGCGAGCGCTGCCGCGCCGGTAGCGGATTTCCGGGTATGCCGCAATCGGCATTCAACCTCGTCCACGCCAGGGGAATCCGGCTGCGCGACGCGACAACAGGCACAATACGGGATTCGCCACGACGCACGCGTGTTCGCAGTTCGAACATCGCACGGCTGCGTCACTGCTGTCCGATATCCTTCCCAGTCGTCATGAACGCCACGCCCACTCCCGCGCGCGAGTCGAATTCGCCGCGTTTCCTGCTGTTCCTGATCTGCCTGTTCGCTTCCGCCGGCCAGCTCGCGATCGACATCTACGTACCTGCGCTGCCCGACATGGCACGATCGTTCGCGACCACGCCGCAGGCGATCCAGTCGAGCGTGTCCGGCTACATGGCGGCCTACGCGCTCGGCCAGCTCGTCTTCGGGCCGGTCGCCGATGCATACGGGCGCAAGCGCGTGCTCGCGTTCGGGCTCGTGATCTACACGATCGGCTGCCTGCTGTCGCTCGGCGCGCAGAACCTGGAGATGTTCGTGCTGGCGCGCTGCCTGCAGGGCTTCGGGATCGCGACCACCAACCTGCTCGCGAAGGCGATCATCACCGATTCGTTTTCCGGCCAGGCGCTGATGCACGCGTTTACGTACATGTCGATCGCGTGGGGGCTCGCGCCGATCGTCGCGCCGGTGATCGGCGCGCACCTGCAGGAATGGTTCGGCTGGCGCGCGTGCCTCGTGTTCCTGCTGGTGTACTCGCTGGTGATGTGGGCGCTGCTGTGGCGTTACCGCGAAACCTTGCCGAAACCGGTGCATCTCGAGCCGCGCACGCTGATGACGAACGCGGGCAAGGTGCTGGCGAGCCCGGTGTTCCAGAGCTGCTTCCTCGCACAAGGGCTGTGCTACAGCATCCTGCTGGTGTTCAACATCGTCGGGCCGTTCATGGTGCAGACCACGCTGCACAAGCCGCCGACCTTCTTCGGCTATCTCGCGCTCGGGATCGGGCTGATGTATTTCCTCGGCGGCCTGTCGAACCGGATTCACCGGCCCGGGTTGCCGAGCGCCGAGCAACGGCTGCGCATCGGCGCGCGCGTGATGGCAGGGGCGTCGGTCGCGATGCTGGTGCTGGCGCTGACGGTCGGGCTGCGGGTGTGGACGCTCGCGACGCCGGTGCTCGTGATGGGCTTCTGCGCGGGCGCGATGTACCCGACGCTGATGGCGAAGGGCAATTCGCTGTTTCCGCATATCGCCGGCCTGACGAGCGCGATCCTCGGATGCGCGCTGCTGCTCGTGTCGTCCGCGATGATGGGGCTGGCCGGTTTCGTGTCGATTCACGTGCTGACGCCGCTCGCGGTGTTCTTCGTCGCGCTGTCGTGCATCGTCGTGTGGATGGTCACCAAGCTGCTGCGGTACCTGTCGCAGCAGCAGGCGCAGGCCGCGCCCGTCGTGTGCGGGCGGGGAGAGGCTGCATAGGAGGCCGGCGACGGGACGAAGGCCGGGGGGACGTTAATCGCGAATGCCTGTCATGTCGCCATTGTCCGGCGCGATTCCGCGGTCCGGACGCATGTGCGGTCACGATGGGCGACAACTCTCGCCGGCACGTTCGTAACCCGAATCGCATTCCCAAGAGCGTCCGGTGAAATCGATGTGTGCGTTGGACGGCACACGCAGTTTCGTGCAGCTTCGGCCGGTCTGGATAAAGCCGACGTCGCATTCCCATCCGAATCCGGTCGGTACCGCGTGCGCGTGCTGCGGAATTGCGGTCGGCACGCATGACGAACCGACGCGACTGAAGCCGATCGGGCACGGAGATTCAAGTTCGGCGCGACCCAAGGCGTTGGGACACCCGAGGCGATCGACGCCCGGTGGACAGGATTCCGGACGAGGCGCATCCATTGGTATCGGTGCCGCCGTATCGGGTGCGGTTGCATCGTTTGTTTGCTTGGGCGATGTGTGGCGAGATATTGAGCGAGTGCGCGCAGCTACCTCCGGAGTCGGTGACGACGGCCGGGCGCGCAGGGTATCGCTTTGTTGACGCGGTATCGGTTCCGGGCGGCTTTCGATTGCCGCCGTCGCTTGCCCCGGGCCGGTGGGCCGGACGAATGCCACCGCTGGACGCTCGGATGGGCGATGAACCAGAGCTACGGTCCCGACGGTCATCAGGGCGACAAGTGCCGCGCCGGCTGCGATCCTGCGTCCGGATCGTGCGCGCGAGGAGAGACGCCTATTCCGTTGCGTGATGCTGCGGCGTGCGTCGATTCCGTGGTCCGGCAGCCCGTCCGACACGACATTGGCGGACAAGGCCGGTCCGGAACGCTTGTCGTCGAGCATGTCGAGACCACATGCGATGGCTTGCGCATCGGCACTCGGTGTGCCGGCCGAGCGCAGCGCTGCGATCACGTCGTCGCCCACATCGCGTGCCGCGCATGCGAGTCGGAGCCATTGGAAATAGGTATCGGCGTCGATCGTATCGACGGCTCCGGAGCGATGTTTTGCGAATTCGATCCCGACGTCCATTCGTTACGCCTCGTCGCGCAGGAGCGTTGCGGTATCGTGCCCGACGACGCCCGGCCATGCGGTGCGATGTTCGAGTAAGGCCGCACATTCCTTGAAAAACGGGTAATCTCGCCACGCATCGCGATTGCCGATCACATAGAGTCTGCGTTTGGCACGGCTGACCGCGACGTTGAGCAGGTTCGGCTTTTCCGACGCCCATGCCTTTGCGCCAGGGCGGTCAGGGTGGCCGCCGAGTACGAGCAGGACGATGTCCGACTCCTTGCCCTGCACGGTATGGATCGTGCCGATCTTGACATTCTCGTACCGACTGCCGAGCGTGTCCTTCAGGCCTTGCGTCACCTCGCGGAACGGCGAGATGACATAGATCGTTCCGGAGGCGTCCTCGTGTGCGTGAATGTCGTCCAGAATCGTGGCGACGGTACGTCCCTCGTCCGGGATCCAGTGTCCGTTCGCGTCGCGCCCTGCGACGTGAATCCATGTCGTATCGGGAAGCGCGAGTTTCGGCCGCGTGACGGTCCCGAATACCATCATCCCGTTGTACGCAATTTTGTTGGCGACTTTGAACATGTCGCAGTCGCAGCGGCGATGAACCCGAAGCGGGGCGCTGACCCAGAGCGGGTTGCCTTCGTGGTCGGGCAGATAGGTGCCGACCGTCGAGATCCTGTCCGCGAGTCGCTGGATTGATTGGCGGCCGGGCGTCCACGTCTCTTCGACGCCAAAGCGGGCGCGCAATGCCTGTTGTGACGTAAACGGAAGCGGGAGGATCGGTTCAAGCTGCAGCGGATCGCCTACAACGACGGCCCGCCTGGCGCGCCAGAGCGCGCCCACGGCTGCCTGCGGCAAACCTTGCCCGGCCTCGTCGATCAGAAGCCAGCCGATTTCCTCGCGACGAAGATTCGAGAACAGGCGACCGAACGACGCGAACGTGCTGGATATGACCGGAACCACGGCGAAAAGTGTTTGCCATGCGGATTTCACGGCCTGGCGAGAGATGTCTCCCGGCACCGACCCCTGCAGAATGTCGACCATGCCGAAGAGATTGGAACGGAAGATATGGGCATTTTCAGCCGCGAATGCTTGATGCAGATTCAGCGCTTCAAGGAACACCTTCGACCGGGCGTCGTTCCATGCCCGGTCGGTCCACGGCGACGACTGCTCCTGGTCGGCATCCGTGCGATCGGTGTGCTCTCGATCGACGAAATGCTTGCCCAGTATGGTGCGCGCCGGTTTGAGTCCGGCATCGAGTCGCGCAATTTCGTCCGACGACAACGCAATTTCGTCGTGGGTCTCGCGTTCGAGTTTCTCCGCCCCTCGACGCGCGACATCGGCCTGATTCGCGATGCCGGCGGTCGTGTTCATCGCCTCGGAGGCCTGTTGTTCGGCGTCGACACATGCGAGAAATCTGATTCGCCAGTCGCGGTGCGCGCGACCGAAACTGAAAACATTCTCGAAGAAGCCTGGGCGCGCATGCAGTTGATCGGTCTTTTGGGTACGCGCCTGACTTGCTCGTTCGATGGCTGCCGTGTGACTTGTCTGTGCGGCTTCGTGCGCGTTTGCCGCGTTTGCTGTTGCCCGATTGCGTTCCCGGGCGAGCGCGTTCAGCGCACCCAGGCGCGACCGCGCGGCACGAAGCACGTCGGCCTGCCGGGCCCAGTCTTCTCGTTGCGCCCGCAATTTCGACTCCTCGGCACAGGCTTGCCGAAAGCGCGCGACCGACTCGCGCCACATCAAAGGCCGGCGCTTGGCGTGCTCGCCAAGCCAGCTAAAGAGGCCGGGCAACGCTTTTTCGTTCTTTGGTTCCTCGCCCGATTTGGGATCGTCCTTTTTTTCATCCCACCAGACGTCGCGCAGGAACGCCATCCGGTTCGTCTTGTTGCCGAGGCGGGCGGCCAGCAAGCCCCATACCGGCTTGTCGCCGCCAAGTGCGCGGGCGGCGAGATCCGGGAAGTAATCGACGCTCGGTTTCCAGATGTCGTCGATCGCATCGGCACCCGGCAGTTCGAGCGTGATGTTTTCGACAGCACCATTATTGGCGGAGGCGACAACGATCTCGAAGCCCGCGAACTCCGGTTTCCACAAATAGATGGCGCGCTGGCGATTGTCGGATTCCCAGCCATCGACGCCATCGAATGCATCTTCCGGGCTGCGCAGCGACGCAAGCCGTTCAGCCCGCTTGACGACGACATGTGCGACGAGATCGCGAAGCAGGGTGGTCTTGCCGGTGCCGGGCGGCCCGTTGACGCTGAACATTCCGGCGCCGTCGTCCAGTTCGCGAATCATGCGATTGATCGCGAACTGCTGGCTAAAAACCAGCGGGTGATGCCCGTTCGCCGGCCAGCGCCCGGACGGGAAGCGGTCGGGCGCAAGCGTGTCGTACATCGTATCGACCGATTTCCGCGTGTCGGTGCGTGCAGCGCTGTCGATTTCGCGATCCGGCGTCAGGTAGGACGATAAAGCGGTTCCCGTGTCGTTCCGCTCGAAGGCGTCAGCGACCCGTTTCAGATCGTCGACAAAGAAGCTGTTGAGGAAATCGACACGGTCGACCTGGTATTCCTTCCCGGTCTCGACCTGCCGCGACTGGATGCGGGCTCGTTCGTCCGGCACTTCTTTCGCGAGGCCGATCTCCTTGAACAGTAATACGGTGATCGCGTCGACGTCGCCCAACGTCAGTTTGCGCCCGATATCGAGTTCCTTTGCGAGAAGTGCTTTGCCTTCCTCGTCGTCGTCAGGAACGGCGAACATCTGGCGCAATTGGATCAGAAAGTCGTCGGCGAATGGTTCGAACCCGCTGAGCCAGTCCGGCGAATCGGGTCCCTGCGTGACCGTGCGGCCCCACGCCCAGACACACGCGGACAGCACGAAGGTGTCGAAGAGCGGACGCCCGTCATGATCGACACGAATCAGGAAGCATGCGGAGAGACTGTCGAGCCGAGAGTCGAACGATTGCGGATCCTTTCCGAAGATCGATTCGAGAAATTCGCGTACGCGCCGAACCAGGTAGACGCCGCCGTAGACATCGTGACGCCATACGGAATCCTCCTCCGCGGCCGGAAGACGCTTGAAACCGGGCTGCCAGGGCGCGAGAACGTCGTCCCGGGAAACCCGGTCCGTTTGTTTCGTGCGCTTTCCAGATTTCAGGTCAATATCCGGAGCGGATTGCGGGTTGAAGATTTCAGCGGCGCGCCAATAACGAAGAATCTGTGCTTTCGTATTCATGTGACTCTGAGGGATATTGCGCTACGTGCGGCGTGTGAAGCACCTGCGTCGTCGGATGATGGGCACTTTACCTAAATGTCCGGCGGATGGGAAATGGGAAGTCTTAGTGCAGATCGCTGAAAAATGTCCGACAGACCGATTTTTATTCGAATGAGGGAAAAGATGACGCGAATATGCTCTATGTCGACGTCTTCAGGTTATCGAAATCGCCTTCGGCGGTCTGGTTTCGAATGTAATGGGCAAGCGCGTGACGATTAAAGGGGGGATGAAATATATCGGTTTCGGCGCGGAAAACGGGGGCTCAGGATGAGTTTCAAACGATTGGTGGGGAATATGCGTGCAGGATTGCCGGGCAATCGACGGGGAATATCCGCCCGCGTGGCCGAGTTTAATCATGACGGCAGCGTTGACGGTTCGGCTTGTGATTCGGGGCGATCATTTCTTGCGGGCATTGATTCCGTGACCGTTGTTTACAACGGATGGGCCGACCCCGCCTGCGTCAGCAGCGAAATGGCGACCGGATCCGGCATCCCGTTCGAGTCGATCGCGCCGGCTTTCGCGAGTGCGACGAGATCGCTGTCGACACCCGGTTGCCCGACCGTGAACGACGTGGTCAGGAATGCCGGTGCCGCGAGCGTGACCGAATAGCGCTGCTGCAGGTTCGTCACTACGGCCGATTGGGCGGCCTGTACGGTGTTCGAGCTGTTCATCGCCTGCTGGTAGCGCGTATTCCCCTGGAAATTGCCGATCAATGTGGCCGTGTTCGTGCCGAGCTGGGCGGCGAGATAGACCAGCATCAGCTCGGTCTCCGGCGTCGTATTGAACGTGCCGCCCGCGTAAGCAAGCGAATGCAGGCTCGTGCCGCCCGACGTCACGGTGATCACGCACGGCAGTGCGGCATTGACCGCCACGCGGTAGTTGCCGCCGCCGTCCGTCAGCGTGGTCGCCGAGCCCGCCGCGCAGCTGACCGTCACCTGCGCACTGGCGAGCGCGTCGCCCGTCGCGGCAGTGCCCGAGATTGCGACGGTCTGCGTGTTGTTGTTGAAGCAGACATCCACGCCGAAGCAGGCATCGCCGTTGCACGCCTGAAGCGTCGCGAGGGTGGCGAGGCAGAGCGTGCCCAGCGCGGGGCGGATGAAGCGCCTGGGGCGATGGTTCATGGTCGCGGGCCTTGAGGGGAGTGGGGCAACCGGTCGGCGCCGAAGATGCGGTGCCGTTCACATTCTAGGTCGCGAATCGGGGCGCTGCTTGCCCGTTTGCGCCGCTTGTGACCGGGGGCGGCCTGCCGTCGAGCGTGTCGTGCGCCGCCCGGCTTTGCCGGTAGCGGGCGTCAGGTGCGCGGCGGACGGGCCGGCGCCATCACGTAGGCGAGCAACAGGCTCAGTACGACGCTGAGCACGAGCGTGTGCCAATGGCCGGTGAACAGCCTCTGATAGTGCTCGCCCATATCCGGCGTGATCCACCAGCACGTCATGGGGCGCATTCGAGCCTGGTGACACTCCTGGATGCCGCCATGCAGATAGGCATCCCACAGCGCATCGCCCGAATACAGTCCCAGGAAGAGCGGGACGATCTGTACGCCGTACTGGAGCAGCTTCCCCTCGGTTTCGGTTGTCATTCTTGTCGACTCCGGAATCGGCCTGCGTCGGTTTGTCGTCGGTGTCCGAATGCATCGCGTGCTCGATATTGTCGACCCAATCCATCACGACACACAATGGATTGCGCGTCGACCACGCAACGTGCTTCACGACCATCTGCACGCGCGTCTTCAGGGCCTCGAAAGAACCGCGTACGAATGCGCTGCATACGGCAGGCTGCTGGTCGAAGCCGCGGAAGGCAAATGCGGCCGGCGAGTAACGCCGGCTCACGCACTCACGCACTCACGCACTCAGGGCTTGCGCGCGGCCGCCTTCGCGAACGCGCCGCGTACCTCGAAGCTGATCGCATCGGCCACATTGCCGCGCGCGTCGACGAGTTCGAGCCGGTGCCGGCCCGGCCACGGCATCCACGCGATGCGATCGGCATGCCCGATCACCTTGTCGTCGAGCCGCCACGCGAACTTCGTCGCGCGCCCGGCCGAGCGCTCGAACCAGATCCGCTGGTTCTTCGGCGGAATGTCCGGATCGATCGCGAAGATCGTGCCGTCGGTCGGCGTCCCGATCGTCAGCGGCGCGCGTGCACCGTCCTTGCCCGGCGTGACGGGGGCGGCGAGCCGGATCGTGTCGACCGCCGTTCCCGCGATGAACCACTCGTTGCGTGACGGTTCGATATCGCGTTCGAACGTGATGCGGCGCGTCTCGACGCCCGCCGGCGCGCGCGGCGCACGGCTCGGCTGGTCGCGGTGCAGATAGCCGACGACGGCCGACCACACCGGCGACGCGCCCGTGACACCCGACACGTCCCACATCGGCGAGCCGTCCGCATTGCCGACCCACACGCCGACCGTATAGCGCGACGTGAAACCGACGGTCCAGTTGTCGCGCATGTCCTTGCTCGTGCCGGTCTTGACCGCCGAGAAGAAGCGCGTCGCGAGCGGATTGTCGAAGCCGAACGTGCGCACGCGCGCGTTGTTGTCGGAGAGGATGTCGGTCACGACGAAGCTGGCCGCCTCGCTGAACACGCGCGTGCCGGCGTCCGCTTGCGCAGCGGCCACTGCGCCGGATGCCGGTGCCGGCGCGGGCCGGTCGATGGCCTTGCGGGCAACGCCGCCGTTCGCGAGCGCGCGATATGCGTTGGTCAGCGACAGCAGCGTGACGTCCGCACTGCCGAGCGCGAGACTGAAGCCGTAGTAGTCGCCTTCCTGCGCAAGCGGCAGGCCGAGCGCGGTCAGCGTGCGCGCGAAGCGGTGCGGCGTGACGAGCACGAGCGTGCGCACCGCCGGCACGTTCAGCGAGCCGCCGAGCGCGCTGCGCACGCTCACCCAGCCCTTGAAGTCCTTGTCGTAGTTCTGCGGAATGTACAGGCCGCCGCCGGTGGCGAGGTTGATCGGCGCATCGTCGAGCAGCGACGCGGCCGTCAGCCGTTTCTCGTCGATTGCCTGCGCATACAGGAACGGCTTGAGCGTCGAGCCGGCCTGGCGCGGCGCGAGCACGGCATCGACGTCGCGCGCGCTCGACAGCGCGCCGGACGATCCGACCCAGGCGCGAATCTCGCCGGTTGCGTTGTCGATCACGACGACCGCGCCGTCCTGCACGTTGCGCCGGTGCGCGGGCGCGTTGAGTTCGGTCAGCGCGCGCATCAGCGTGTCGCGCGCGAAGCGCTGCAGCGAAGCATCCAGCGTCGTGCGCACCTGCGCGCCGGCAACCGGCCGGACCTCGGCCGCGATGCGTCGCGCGAAATGCGGGGCGAGGGCGGCACCGTCGTCGCGCGCGGCGCTGGCCGGGCGTGCGGTGACGAGCTGCACGTAGCCGTCGAGCGACGCGCAGGCCTGTTCGGCGTGCATGTCGCGCAGGATCCGGCACGCGCGCTCGGCGACTTTCGCGGGCGTTGCGTTGGGCGCGCGCACGAGCGCGGCCGCGATCGCGGCTTCGCGGGCGTCGAGGCCCGACGGCGCCTTGCCGAACAGCACCTGCGACAGCGCGGCGAGGCCGATCGTCTCACCGCGGAACGGCACGAGGTTCAGGTACGCCTCGAGCACCTGGTCCTTGCGCCAGCCGCGTTCGAGCAGCAGCGCGTTGACCGCCTGCGACGCCTTCTGCGGCAGCGAGCGCTGGCCCGAGCGGCGCGGCGAATCGCTGAGCAGCCCGGCGAGCTGCATCGTGACGGTCGATGCGCCGCGCGTGCGCTCGTTCCACAGGTTGCCCCATGCGGCGCCGGCGATCCCGCGCCAGTCGACGCCGCTGTGTTCATAGAAGCGCTTGTCTTCCGATACGACGATCGCCTCGCGAAACGCGGGCGACACGTCGGCGAGCGACACCCAGTCGCCGCGTCGTTCGGTCAGGTCGACACGCGTGCGCTGCAGCGGCGTGCCGTCGCGCGCGAGCAGCACCCAGTCGGAGCTGCGCCAGTTGCGGCGCACTTCGTCGTAGCTCGGCAGCGCATGCGCGACGAGCGGTGCGGCCAGCACGATGGCGATGAATACGCGGCCGGCGAAACGCGCCGGCCGCGGCAATACCAGATCGATCATCGCTTACTCGTTACTTGCCTGCGTCGGCCGGCTTCACGGTCACCGGCGGGTTCGGCCACAGGCCGTACACGGACGGCGCGTACAGCGCCTCGACACGTGTGGGCGGCAGCCCGAACGTGCCGACGTTGTTCAGCCGCACCGTGTACTCGACCGAGAATTTGCCCTTCGGCAGGTAGTCGTAGTACGCGCGGTAGCCGTCGAAGTCGCGCTCGATGAACGCCGGCCACGCGCCGTCCGGCGTCTTCTCGCCCTGGGTCGCGGCTTCGGAGTCGCGGCCGAGGCCCGAACCGAGGATCGTCGAACCGGCCGGAACCGGATCGTTGACGACGACCCACGTCATGTCGCTCTGCGCATCGATGTCGAGATGCACGCGCACGACGTCGCCGCGCGTCAGCACGCCCTTGACGGCGGGCGACACGGGCGTGACGGTCTTCGTGATCCGGTAGCCGGCCGCGAACGGCGAACGCAGCGGCACGGCCGCGAGGCTTTCGATCGTGGCCCACGGGCGGCCCGTGCCGTCCTGCGTGACGGACAGCGTGGCGGGCGCCTGCGACGCGCGCGGCCACGGCAGCATCACGCTGCGGGCCGCGGCGGCGCGGGTGGCCGGGGTGGCCGACGCAGCCGTGTCGGCGGGCGCGGGAGCCGGTGCCTGCGACCACGAGATCGTGCGCTCGGCGCCGCCGAGCGCGACCTTCGTCGCGCCGGCAACCGGCGTGCTCTCGTAGGTGCGCGAGAAGCGCTCGACCGCGAGCAGGCCGAGCGCGTTCGACGTCGTGGTCTGCCATGCGCCCTGGCGCTGCAGCGCGAGCAGGCCGGCCGTCACGCGCGGCATCTCGTCCTTCCACGCCGGGTCGCCCGCGAATTCGAGCGCCAGACGTGCCGCGTTGGTCTCGTTGCTGGTCATCAGCCACCACAGGTCGTCGTCGCGCGCGGTCGAGAACACGAGCTGCGTGCCCTGGTACGTGAGGCGTGCCCGCAGGATCTGTTCGACCTGCGCGCGTTTCTCGTCGCGTTGCGGGATGTCCTTCACGCGCGTCAGGATCGCGTGATAGTCGATCACCGCCGACGTCGGCCACTGGTTCGGCGCGATCTCGATCGAGCCGAGCATGCGGCCCTGCGCGGCGCCGTAGCGCGACAGCGCCTCGATCGCGGCGAGCTTGCGCAGGTCGCGATCCTGGCGCGGCGCCCAGGTGTTGCGCTCGAGGCGACCGTCGACGAAGCGCGCGAGCCCGGCCTCGAGCTGCGTGCGCAGGTCTTCCGGCAGCGCGAAGCGCGGGTCGAGACGGCTTGCCTCGTCGGACACCACGAGCAGGTACGACGACAGCGTCGCGCTGCCGGCATGCGAATCGTCGGACGACGGCGGGAAGTAGCTCGCGAGCCCGTCGCTGTCGAGATAGACGGGCATGCGTGCGATCAGCGCCTGCCATTGCGCCGGATCGCGCAGGCCGATCGCGCGCGACGTCTGCTGTTCGAGGCAGCGGTACGGATAGCGCTCGAACCAGCGCTTCACGCCGGGCAGGCCATCGGCGAGCTTCGACTGCAGCGACACGGCGATGCCGCCGCGCGGCAAGCCTTGCGCGTTGTTCGCGGCGCCGGCCGGGGAGGCCACCGGCACCGTCAGCGTGCCGTCGACTTGCGCGAGGGTCGCCTGCTGGACCGTGACCGGCAGCGCGGGCACGACCTTCTGCGCGACCGCCAGCGCGTCGGCCGCGCGCTTGCCGCCTTGCTCGGCCGCTTCGATGCGCCAGTTCAGCGCGCCGGCCGCGTCGAGCGCCTGCTCGGGCACGGTGATCGTCCATGCGACTTCGGTTGCCGTATTGGCCGCGAGCGAAATGGTTTGCGGTGCGACCTCGACGCCGGTCACGCGCGGCGTCACGACGACCTGCATCGCGCGGTCGGTCGTGTTGCGCAGCGTGACCTGCGCGCGGAACGCGTCGCCTTCGCGCACGAGCGGCGGCAGGCCGGAAATCAGCTGCAGATCCTGCGTGCTGCGGATCGACGTGCTGCCGGTGCCGAAGCGGTCGGGGCCGACCGCCGCGATCGCGACGATCCGGAAGCGCGTGAGCGCGTCGTTCAGCGGCACCTCGACGGTCGCGCTGCCGTTCGCGTCCAGCGTCACGCGCGGATTCCACAGCAGCAGCGTGTCGAACAGCTCGCGCGTCGGCGCGCTGCCGCCGCCGCCGCCGGCCGGCACGGCCTTGCGGCCGAAGTGGCGGCGGCCCACGATTTCCATCTGCGCGGTGGCCGTCTCGACGCCGTACGCGCGTCGCCGCAGCATCGCGTCGAGCAGGTCCCAGCTGTTGTTAGGCATCAGTTCGAGCAGCGCCTCGTCGACGGCCGCGACCGCGATCTGCGTGCCGGCCGGCGCGGGCTGGCCGTTCGGCAGCGTAACCTTCACGTGCGCCTGCGCCTTGCTGCGCACCGTGTAGCGGGTCGCGTCGGTCGTCACGGTCACGCCGAGGCGGTGCACGCCCGTGCCGACCTTGATCTCGCCGAGCCCGTAGCGGAACGCGGGCTTCGACAGGTCGACGAACGCGGTCGGCGCTTCATAGTGCCGGCCTTCGCGCCAGAACGCGCGCGCCCATTCGACCGGTGCCTTCCAGCCCCACGTGAAGAACGAATACC
Source organism: Burkholderia lata (assembly GCF_902499335.1). Taxonomy (GTDB): domain Bacteria; phylum Pseudomonadota; class Gammaproteobacteria; order Burkholderiales; family Burkholderiaceae; genus Burkholderia; species Burkholderia lata_B. The sequence continues at coordinate 36,965 of NZ_CABVQK010000006.1, forward strand.
ACGGCACTTCGCGAATCCGGCCGCGCAGCGCGAGCACCGACACGTAGACGTTCGGCCCCCACGATTCGTCGACCTTCAGGTCGACCGTCGGGTTCTTGCCGTTCAGCTCGACGATGTGCGTTTCCATCACGCCGCCGCGTTCGACCGCCACCAGCGCGGTCGCGTAGCGGAACGGCATGCGCACCTGGAAGCGGGCGGTTTCGCCCGGTTCGTACGAGGTTTTCTCCGGGATCACGTCGATCCGGTCGGTGTTGTCGCCGCCGAACCAGAGTTCATCCTCGCGCGTGACCCATACCGACGTCGAGGCATTCGACGTGCGGCCGTCGCCGTCCTTGGCCACCGCGATCAGCTGCACGTTGCCGGCCTGTTCGAGCGTCGCGTCGCAGGCCATGCGGCCCTTGTCGTCGGTCTTGCCCGAGCACAGCACGCCGAGGTCGCGCGTGTCGCTCTTGTTGTCGTACGCGTAGAAGCCGCCGACCATCCGCTTGCGCGACGACGTCGTGATGTGCGCGACGCCCTTGATCTCGATCGGCACGGACGCGCGCGGCTTGCCTTGCAGGTCGACCGCCAGTGCCTGCACGGGCACGCGCTGGCCGACCGATACCCAGCGGCCCGCCTTGATGCCGGCCACCACCGCGGCCGGCCACAGGATCGTGTCGCCGCGAATCGTCTGCACTTCGCCGTTCGGGTCGGCGAACGTCGCTTCGAGCGCGATGCGCTTCGGTGCATCGACGTCGGGCAGGCCCTTCAGCGTGACCGAGCCCGCACCGTTGCGGTCGAGCGTCAGCGGCAGCTTGTCGGCGATCAATTTCGTTGCGTCGGGATCGTTGTTCGACGCCGATGCGTTGTCGCCGTCCTGCGAATCGTCGTCGGCATTGCCGTCGCTCTTGTCGGCGCGATACGGCGTGAAGCTGAAATCCTCGAAGCGATCCGCGAACGGCGGCGAGGCCCACTTCATCAGCGCCGACACCTGCACCGGCAGGTTCGATGCGCCGCCGCCCGACACGTAGTCGATCTGCACCGCGAGCGGCGCTTCCTTCACGGCGACGAGCGGGCTCTTCTGCGCGTCGCGCGCGCCGATCGATCCCTTCAGCACCGGCAGGCGGAATGCCTCGACGCGGAAGCTGCCGCTGTAATAGGTGGCGGTCGGTGCGTCTTCCGGGCCGCCTTCGAGTTCGACGCTGTATTCGCCGAGCTTCGCGGCGGCCGGCAGCGTGAATTGCGTGTCCGCGCTGTGGTCGGCCGCCCACGTGAGCGGCAGCTTGTAGGTCTGGCCCGTGCCGAGATGGCGGATCGTCACGCGCGTCGGGTATTGCGCCGGGAACGCGAGGCTCTGCAGCGTTTCGGCACGGATGAAATGCTTCATCGACACGGTTTCGCCGGCGCGCAGCAGCGTGCGGTCGAATACCGTATGCGCGCGCACGGTCCGTGCGCTGTCGGTGTCGGTCGGCACATTGAAGCGCCACGATTCGATCCCGCGGTTCCAGCCCGAGCTGACGAACGCCATGTCGGGGCCCGTCTTCGGATCGTTCACGCGGGCCGACACGAAGTAGTCGTCGAAGCGTTGCTCCGAATCGGACGAGCTGCATGCGCGCTTCGATTCGAACGCGCCGTCGATCTTCAGCAGGCCCTGTGCATCGGTCTTGCCGGATGCGATCTCGTCGCCGTTGCAGTCCGACACGCGGATCTGCGCGTTCGGCACGGGCTTGCCCTTGTCGAGCGTCGTGACCCACACGAGGTTGTTCTCACGGCCCTGTTTCAGGTGCACGGCGAGGTTGGTGACGAGCACCGTGGTGCGCACGTACATGCTCGACGGCTTCGCGAGCAGCGAGCGGCCGAGCGCGGGCGACGCGAGTTCGAGCACGTAGAAGCCGGGCTTGTCGATCGGCACGCCGACGACTTCGAACGGGCGCAGCGCCTTCGGGTCCGCCTTCGGCAGCGTCAGCGCCTGCACGCCGGGCTGGCCCTTGAGCAGCGTCAGCGAGCGCACGTCGATGCGGCGATCCTTCGGCGCGGGCGCCTTCTCGCCGGCTTCGCGCGGCACGTAGACAGGATGCTGGCCCTTGCGTTCGAGCAGGCCGGGAATCTGGCGGTCGATCGAGCCGGCCGTCATCGACCAGTTGTCGAAGCGGTCGACCGTGCGCATCCACTGGCGAATCGCGGTGTCGTCGTCGACCTTCAGGTTCGAGAACTGCGCACCCTGGGTGTTGAGGCCGTCGATATGCAGGTCGGCCTCGACGTTGCGCAGCGTGACGGGCACGAGCGCGGGCGAATCGGGTTCGGCAAAGCGCTCGACGATCCCGAAGGTGCCCGACGAGAACTTCGCGAGCGGCGGCATCGGCGCGGTGCGCGTCGCGAGCGGGAACAGGTCGGCGTTGGACAGCGAGCGGTCGGTCACGTCGCGCAGGCCCGACGGCAATTCGATCGTCAGGGCAGCCTGTTCGGGCAGCGGCGGGTTGAACGTGACGGTGGTGACTTCCTCGCTCTTGTCGTCGGCCGCGAAGGTCGGCGACAGCGAACCGTCAGGGCTGCGCACCTTGATTGCCTCGGCGTTCTTGCGCGAGATCGGCGCGTTGAACGACAGCGTGAGCGGGCGCAGCGGCGTGCAGGGCGCCTTCGCGTTTTCGCGTTCGCACGAGAAGCTTGCGGCGAACGGTGCGCGCACGGTGAAATCGAAGCGCCGTTCCGTTTCGTTCGGGATGCCACTCGGGCTCGTGACGCCCTTGCCGTACACGAGCTGCATCTTTGCGCTTGCCGGCAGCGCTTGCGCGCACGACAGCGTCAGCACGCGCGCGGCATCTTTCTTCAGCCCGAAATGATCGAGCAGTGCGTTGCGCGCATCGTCGTCGGCGGCCGTGACGGGAATGCGGTTGCCGATGCCGGCCGCTTCACACCAGATGTTCGCGAGCGCCGAGCGCGGTTCGGCCGGGCCGTTCAGCTTCAGCACGAACATCTGCCGTTCCTCGATCTCGCGCGAGCCGGGGCGGACGTTCACCGGGAACGGGCCGCCTGTCTGGAACGTGAAGCGGCGCGGGCCGCTGGCCGCATTGCCGGCGACCGAGCGCAACGTGTCGTTGAGCGCGACCGAGCAGCGCACGCCGGGCGGCAGGTCGTTTTCGAAATCGTAAACCCAGGTCTTGTCGTCGAGCCAGTGACCCTGGCCGCGCGCGGCCGTGGAATCGTTGCAGGTGACGCGCGCGGGATTCGGCGCGGAGGCCGAGCCGAACGCGACCATCGGTTCGTCGAACTTGACGACCGACTGCCGGACTTCGGTGACGGTGCCTTGCGGCGACACGCTCACCGTGCGCGCCGCGCCCGCATGCAGCGACAGCGCGGTGGCGCCGCCGAGCGCCGCGACGGCGCCGATGCGCCAGAGCAGCCGGGTGGTGTGGTCGGTTCGTTTTGCTTTGTTCTGTTTGTCGTGCTGCTTCATCGCTCGATCGCCCTCGGAGGGAAGCTTTCTGTTTGATTGCACGGGATTCTAACCGACCGCCACGCGGGCGAAACGCATCCGGCAGGATGTCACCGGCCCGTGACACACGCACGTTCGTGCCGCAGATTTGTCGCGTCGACGATACAAAATTGCAGCGAAATGTCGATTGTCTCGGATTGCGGAACATTTAATGGACTATAAAAAGATTGTTCGATCCGATTTGTGCGCGTACATTTCAGGTCCGCGCCAATGTTTGAGAAATATCAAGCGTGGTTTTCCCGAATCCGGTGTTCGAGAGAAGGAAACATGCACAACGACAACACTCCCCACTCGCGTCGCACTGGCGACGCAGCCGTAACTGGCATCACACGGCGTCAATGGCTGCAGGGCGCACTGGCGCTGACGGCGGCGGGCCTCACGGGCTCGCTGGCGTTGCGGGCCCTGGCCGACGATCCCGGCACCGCGCCGCTCGATACGTTCATGACGCTCTCCGAAGCATTGACAGGCAAGAAGGGGCTGAGCCGCGTGCTCGGCCAGCGCTTCCTGCAGGCCTTGCAGAAGGGCTCGTTCAAGACGGCCGACAGCCTGCCGCAACTCGCCGGCGCACTCGCGTCCGGCTCGCTGAATCCCGACCAGGAAGCACTCGCGCTGAAGATTCTTGAAGCGTGGTATCTCGGCATCGTCGACAACGTCGTGATTACCTACGAAGAAGCATTAATGTTCAGCGTCGTCTCCGATACGCTCGTGATCCCGTCGTATTGCCCCAACAAACCCGGCTTCTGGGCCGAAAAACCGATCGAGAGGCAAGCCTGATGGCCGATACCGATACGCAAAAGGCCGACGTCGTCGTCGTCGGGTCGGGTGTCGCAGGCGCGATCGTCGCTCACCAGCTCGCGCTGGCGGGCAAGTCCGTGATCCTGCTGGAAGCCGGCCCGCGCATGCCGCGCTGGGAAATCGTCGAGCGCTTCCGCAACCAGGTCGACAAGACCGATTTCATGGCGCCGTACCCGTCGAGCGCGTGGGCGCCGCATCCTGAATACGGCCCGCCGAACGACTACCTGGTCCTGAAGGGCGAGCACAAGTTCAACTCGCAGTACATCCGCGCGGTGGGCGGCACGACGTGGCACTGGGCCGCGTCGGCGTGGCGCTTCATCCCGAACGACTTCAAGATGAAGACCGTGTACGGCGTCGGCCGCGACTGGCCGATCCAGTACGACGATATCGAGCATTACTACCAGCGCGCCGAAGAGGAACTCGGCGTGTGGGGCCCGGGCCCCGAGGAAGACCTGTACTCGCCGCGCAAGGAGCCGTATCCGATGCCGCCGCTGCCGTTGTCGTTCAACGAGCAGACGATCAAGAGCGCGCTCAACGGCTATGACCCGAAGTTCCACGTGGTGACCGAGCCGGTCGCGCGCAACAGCCGCCCGTACGACGGCCGGCCGACTTGTTGCGGGAACAACAACTGCATGCCGATCTGCCCGATCGGCGCGATGTACAACGGCATCGTGCACGTCGAGAAGGCCGAGCAGGCCGGCGCGAAACTGATCGACAGCGCGGTCGTCTACAAGCTCGAGACCGGGCCGGACAAGCGCATCACCGCCGCGGTCTACAAGGACAAGACGGGCGCCGACCATCGTGTCGAAGGCAAGTACTTCGTGATCGCCGCGAACGGCATCGAGACGCCGAAGATCCTGCTGATGTCCGCGAACCGCGATTTCCCGAACGGCGTCGCGAACAGCTCGGACATGGTCGGCCGCAACCTGATGGACCACCCGGGCACCGGCGTGTCGTTCTACGCGAACGAGAAGCTGTGGCCGGGCCGCGGCCCGCAGGAGATGACGTCGCTGATCGGTTTCCGCGACGGCCCGTTCCGCGCGACCGAAGCCGCGAAGAAGATCCACCTGTCGAACATGTCGCGCATCAACCAGGAAACGCAGAAGATCTTCAAGGGCGGCAAGCTGATGAAGCCCGAGGAGCTCGACGCGCAGATCCGCGACCGTTCCGCGCGCTACGTGCAGTTCGACTGCTTCCACGAAATCCTGCCGCAACCCGAGAACCGCATCGTGCCGAGCAAGACGGCCACCGACGCGATCGGCATCCCGCGCCCCGAGATCACGTATGCGATCGACGACTACGTGAAGCGCGGCGCCGTGCACACGCGCGAGGTCTACGCGACGGCCGCGAAGGTGCTGGGCGGCACCGAAGTCGTCTTCAACGACGAGTTCGCGCCGAACAATCACATCACGGGCGCGACGATCATGGGCGCGGATGCACGCGACTCGGTCGTCGACAAGGACTGCCGCACGTTCGACCATCCGAACCTGTTCATCTCGAGCAGCTCGACGATGCCGACCGTCGGTACGGTGAACGTGACGCTGACGATCGCGGCGCTTGCGCTGCGGATGTCGGACACGCTGAAGAAGGAAGTCTGACCGTGCGGAAATCTACTCTCACCTTCCTCCTCGCCGGCTGCCTCGCGCTGCCGGGTCTCGCACGCGCGGCCGACGCGGCCGATCCGGCGCTGGTCAAGCGCGGCGAATATCTCGCGGTCGCGGGCGACTGCATGGCCTGCCACACCGCGAAGGGCGGCAAGCCGTTCGCGGGCGGTCTCGGCATGCCGATCCCGATGCTCGGCAAGATCTACACGAGCAACATCACGCCCGATCCCGAGACGGGCATCGGCAACTGGTCGGCCGAGGACTTCGAGCGCGCGGTGCGCCATGGGGTGTCGAAGAACGGCGACAACCTGTATCCGGCGATGCCGTACGTGTCGTACGCGAAGATCAACGACGACGACGTGAAGGCGCTGTATGCGTACTTCATGCATGGCGTCGAGCCGGTCAAGCAGGCGCCGCCGAAGAACGAGATCCCCGCGCTGCTGAGCATGCGCTGGCCGCTGAAGATCTGGAACTGGCTGTTCCTGAAGGACGGTGCGTACGAGCCGAAGCCGGCGCAGAGCGCCGAGTGGAACCGTGGCGCGTATCTCGTGCAGGGTCTCGCTCACTGCAGCACGTGCCACACGCCGCGCGGCATTGCGATGCAGGAGAAGTCGCTTGACGAGACGGGCGGTAGCTTCCTGTCGGGTTCGGTGCTGGCGGGCTGGGACGGCTACAACATCACGTCCGACGCGAACGCGGGGATCGGCGGCTGGACGCAGCAGCAGCTCGTTCAGTACCTGCGCACCGGCAGCGTGCCGGGCCTCGCGCAGGCGGCCGGCCCGATGGCCGAGGCGATCGAGCACAGCTTCTCGAAGATGACGGAAGCCGACATCGGCGCGATCTCGACGTACATCCGCACGGTGCCGGCCGTCGCCAATGGCGACGCGAAGCAGTCGCGCGCGTCGTGGGGCAAGCCGTCCGACGATGGCGAGAAGCTGCGCGGCGTGCCGCTGGCAACGTCGGGCATCGATCCGGCGCGGCTCTATCTCGGCAACTGTGCGACCTGCCACCAGATGCAGGGCAAGGGCACGCCGGACGGCTATTACCCGCCGCTGTTCCACAACTCGACGGTTGGTGCGTCGAATCCGACCAACCTCGTGCAGGTGATCCTGAACGGCGTGCAGCGCAAGGCCGGCAGCGAGGACGTCGGGATGCCGGCGTTCCGCCACGAGCTGTCGGATGCGCAGATCGCCGCGCTGACGAACTACCTGACCGGGCAGTTCGGCAATCCGGCCGCGAAGGTGACCGAGCAGGACGTCGCGAAGCTGCGTTGATGCGCGCGTGACGAAGCAGGGCGATAACTGACAAGAGGAGGAGCACTGCACATCGGGTTGTTGCCCGATGCCGGTTGTTGCAGAGCGGGGCGGGCGGCGCAGGCGGCCGCCCGTCCTGGTTCATTCGCAATCCGGTGCGCGGGGGCTGTTCCCGCTACGCGCATCGCTTTCGTTGATCGACACCATGACACCGAATCAACCGTTTCTCGCGTCCCAGCGCGATGTGCTGCTGCTGCTTGCCCGGATCCTGCTCGTGATCCTGTTCATCATGTTCGGCTGGAAGAAGATCGTCGACTTCCCCGGGACCATCGCGTTCATGGGTTCGGAAGGCGCGCCCGCGCCGATCATCTCCGCTGCAATCTCCGTCGTGATGGAGCTGTTAGTGGGGATCGCGATCCTGGTCGGCTTCCAGACGCGGGCGCTCGCGCTGCTGCTGGCGCTCTATACGATCGGCACCGGCATCATCGGCCACCATTACTGGACGATGACGGGCGGCGAGCAGATCGACAACATGATTCATTTCTACAAGAACATCGCGATCTCCGGCGGCCTGCTCGCGCTTTGCGCGGCGGGCCCCGGGCGTTTTTCGATCGATCGCGGATAAACAGGCCCGGGGCGCGCGCATGGGGCGCGCGCTGGAAGGTCGAGACTCCGAGGGGGCATCATTTTGCGACTCAAACATTTCGCATGGCTGATCGCGGCCGCCACACCGGCGGCCGCTTTTGCACAGACGAGCGTGACGCTGTACGGCCGCGTCGACGGCGGCATCGAATACCTGAACCACATCGCGAAGCCGAACGGCGGCAGCGGGACCCGCTGGAGCGCCGAAAGCGGCGACTGGGGCACCAGCATGTTCGGGCTGAAGGGCATCGAGGATCTCGGCGGCGGGCTGTCGACGGTCTTCAACCTGGAAACCGCGTTCCAGGTGATGAACGGCCAGACGGGCGGCGGCCGCATGTGGTCGCGGCGTGCGTATGTCGGGCTGAAGAGCAACACGTGGGGCCAGCTGCAGGCCGGCCGCAACCTGTTCATCGACAGCGACGGCGTGTGGGAATTCGACCCGTTCGTGCAGCAGGCGTTTTCGTCGGCGTCGCTCGTGCGCGGCCGCAACTGGCAGCAGACCAGCAACAACATCGAGTATCACAGCCCGGTGATCGGCGGCTTCGACGTGCAGGCGCAATACGCGTTCGGCAATCAGTCGCGCGGCTTCAACTACGGCGCGGCCGATGATTTCGGCCGCTCGGACGGGATCATGATCTCGTACCACTCGCCGTTGCTCGACGTGCGCGGCATCTACGACGAACTGCGCGACAACAACGGCAAGTTCAGCAACATCTTCACCGCGTCGCGCGAGTACTTCGTCGGTGCGAACGTGAAGGTGTCGAAGTTCAAGATCCAGGGCGCGTATACGCACTACCAGGCACCGGATAGCCCGGCGGGCGTGGCCGATCGTGCCGATCACTACTGGCTCGGCGCGACCTATTCGGCGACGCCGCAATGGGCGGTGACGGGTGGCGGGTACTACGTGAAGGTGGGCGACGGCGGCGGCGATGCGTCGCACGACCCGTCGGGCCACGCGATGATGTACGTGCTCGGCACCACGTACAACCTGTCGAAGCGCACGTTCCTGTATGGCACGGTCGCGTATGTGCGCAACGGCGGCAACTCGAACTTCTCGCTGCTCGCGACGCCGCGTGATGCGACGTCGGGGACGAGCCCGATGACGGGCGAGTCGCAGACGGGGGCGTATGTGGGGATGATGCATACGTTCTGAGTGGGGTGGCGTGCTCAGGTAAAAGGCACGGGCGTGAAGGCCCGTGCTTTTTTGCGTTTGTGAGGCTTGCCGGATGGCTGCCACGCTCGGTTGAATTTATCAACTCATTTAATGTGTTGCACTAATATTAAGTGACGTTATATGTTCACTGAGCGTAATTCGTCTGACATTTTTTCGACAATATTGTATCCAGAAGTTATGAGATATCGCGCTACCGATTAAGCGTGCTCGGTAGGTTCACATTCTATAAAATTTTAACAAACTAGAAATTGGGGTGTCCGTAATCCGAGGTTGACCTGTCATCGTGCGGCGCAGCGAGGGCATTGGGATGCAAGCGGCCGCTAATGCGTCTTTAATGATTCATGAGCCCAGCGTCCATCCGTTGCCTACCCGCCTCCTACTCCTGCTAGCGAGCCCTATATCCCCGCCAAGCAAGTGGAGCATTGGAGCTGGCGCTCGCGCAGACAAGTCCTCAATGGATGCATCATAAGAGATCGTCGGCAACAGTATTTTGTATCTCGACAAGCAGAAAATGATAAACATAATTGGTATCACAAGCAGACTTGGCCGACAGACGACCAGCGGCTCGACGTAGGTGTAGGGCAGCATAATGAGTGTTTGCGATTATGGGCACCTCGCAATTCGCTTGCTGTAGGTGCCTTTTCTCAATAGGCTGTGCAGCAGGCTCCGTGTGCCGAAAAACACTGTTGACTTTCCAGGGAATTCCACGGCCGTCATTCAACAATCTAACGAGCGCGAGCAACTCCATACCGCTGAGATTGCGATGCCTTTTAGCTGCCATACAGTGAACTATGCCCTTTGATCCGATATCATTTTCAGCGGTACTGGCCAGTCTTTGCAGGGACCAAATACGTCAGGCTGGGCATAGGTATACGCCCGGCATTGATCCAAGCGCACCCAACCTCCGGATTGCCGCCTTGTCCGTTGCCATCGACAACGTCGCATGTGGCGATACCGCACGAGCGCGCTTCCAGTCGGTCCTTGACGAGTTCTCCCTGGCTTGGGACCGTGCCAAGCATCACAGCCAAAGACCCGGAGAGATTGAGCAACTGGTTGACGCCGCCGGCGCATCGCTGCCGGCGATGATGAGCCGCCTGCGTTCTCGCGATAGCACTGCGGGCGATGAATGGGCAGACCGACTGTCTCAGATCGACGCCAGCTTGATGGAGGATCTCGCCCATTGGCGGGCAGAGGAAGCCAAGCTGGCCCCGGACAACGGGAGCTACTCTTCCGCGCATAACACGGTACGCGCCAGCATGGATGCGATTGGCAACTGCCTGCGTGTCGTTCGCGACGAAGCTGAGTATGTGGCCAGTTCCTCGTTTAAGCTGCTCTTCGATCCAATCCTCCTGATCGGCGGTGAGTGGGGTACGGGTAAGACACACCTGCTGTGCGATGTCACCAGCGAACGCCTCATCCGTGAAGATCCCACAGTCTTGGTGTTGGCAAAGAACTTCGAGGGCAACGTACTTGCAGATATTTGCGCGCGTCTCGGAGAGCTGACTTCGGTTGAGGATAAGTTTGCCGAGCTAGAAAGTGTTGGAAGGGGGGCAAGGGGGCGGACTGTTGTCATCATCGATGGCGTCAATGAGGGGCGGCGGCGCGAGTGGCGAAAGGCGATCGGCGCCTTGCTCTCGCTCGTTGCTGAGCACCCAAACATTGGGTTGGTCGTGACATGTCGGACTCCGTTCGAGGCCATAGCCATTGAAAAGTCGGATCTGGAGAAATTTCATCGTCTTCAGCATTACGGTTTCGACGATCAGGAGTTCAATGCACAGGCGGCCTTCTTTCAGTACTATCAGCTGCCGCTACCGGAGGTTCCGCTGTTGGATCGCGAGTTCTCGCGCCCCCTCACGCTTAAGCTCATATGCCAATCGCTTCAGAACCTGTCGGGCAAGAAGCTTGCAAAGGGTTTCGCAGGCATCGCCTCTGGACAGCGCGGTATGACGTATGTGTTGGAGTCGTTCGTTAATCGTATTGGGGAACCAATCGAACGCGGATTCGGGCTGCCGCTCAAGGGGTGCTGGGTCTTGCTGAAAGGTGGCGATCAGTTCGCCGACAAACGGATTGCCGGTTTTGCGCCCTGCATGGCCGCGAACCTGCGCGGTTATGTTCTCCCGTCAGAGGCGGACCGAATTGTCGCCGCGAGCTACCCTGCATTACGACCTGCTCAACGGCGCGGGCTTCTGGAGACGATGCGCACGAACGGGCTTATCGAAGAGGACGCCATCTGGTACTCAACGAAATCCGGACAGTACAAATCCAGAGTGGTGTACCGATTGCCCTATCAGAGGTTTAGTGACCACTTGATAGCTAGACACCTACTCAAGGCATACCTAGATGTGTCATCACCAGCTGCCATCAAGCGCAGCTTTGCGGCCACCTCCCCGCTCGCGAAAGTCTTCCGGCTGACCAATCAAAATTTCGGCCAATATGCAGAGCCTGGATGGGCGCAAGCACTGATCACAGAGTTTCCGGAGCGCGTCGGGAAAACAATCCCTCCAAGGCACCGCGAGCTCTTTTTCGCGTTGCCAGAGGACGCGCAGGACCTGGACGCGTATTTCGAGCCGTTCATCGAGGGCCTTTTCTGGAGGAGTCCGACCGCGTTCACCGAGGGTACGCGGATGATCATCAACAAGTACTTGGGCGTAGGTTCCATGACCTGGGAGCGCGTCGTGGATGCATTGACGGCCGTCGCAACGAAGCCCAACCATCCCTATCACGCCAAGCGACTATACAAGTATCTGTCGCGCTACCCGATGGCCGACCGCGACCTGCACTGGTCTGAATACCTGCGACGTAGATATGCGTCACCGACCATTCATCGACTGCTGACATGGGCAGAGAAACTTGACACCGTGAACATGACTCGCGATGCGGCAACCGAGCTTGTGGTGCTGTTTTCCCTGGTCCTGACGACTGTTGTTCGCAGCGATCGCGATCTTGCGACTAAGGCACTCGTACTGATTGGAGAGCAACATCCGGACGTGCTGTTCTCGCACGTTGTGGCATGCTTCAGCTTCAATGACCCGTATCTGCCGGAACGGATGCTTGCCGCCGCCTACGGGACGGCTCTGTCGCTGGTCGATTCGAAGAGGACGACTTCGTTTCGACCGCTACTCGGAGATTTGGCTCAGAGGGTTTACCGGCAGATGTTCGCTCCTCGCGCGCGCCACGCGACGCACCACGCGCTCATGCGGGACTACGCGCTTGGCATCATCGAGGTGGCGCAGCGAGCGGGGTGCGTCAATTTGCCGAAGACGGCTGTCTGCTACCTCAGCCGACCATTCCCAAATACCACATCGCCATTCTTCAGCGATGGAACGCCTGACGACTCAGTCAAGGATGCGATTGGGAACGCCATCCGGATGGACTTCGGCAACTACACCATCGGTGGTCTGATCCCTAACAGGGCAAACTACGACGAGACCAAACCCGACTACGTTCGGGTGCGAGCAAAGATCGAGCGGCGCATGTTCGACCTGGGGTACCGGGACGAGCGGTTCAAGCATATAGAGTCCCAGATTGGCCGGGACTCCTGGAATGCTGACGACGAAAATAAGGTTGATCGCTACGGGAAGAAGTATTCCTGGATCGCATTCTTCGAGATGTGGGGTGAGCGCGACGCAAATCGGAAGCTACCCGATTGGCGCCAAGGCAGTCGGACTGCCGACTGTGGTGTAGATCCTACTTTCCCAAAGGCACCCCCCGATTGGACGCCCCCCTTGCCGGATCTCTTTGGACAGCCTGCTGCGACTACCGAGGACTGGGTTGCCGGCGGATACACGCCGAACTGGCACCCGCTCCTGGTTGTCCCCGAGATCAACGGGCATCAAGGTGAATGGGTGCTCGTTAAAGGATTTGTCCAAGGGGCTGACAGCGCGCACGATCGTAAGCTCTTCGCATTTCTGCGCGGGATGTTCGTGGCCATGAAGGACGTGAACACGCTCAGGTCGAGATTCCTATCGATTGACTACCCAGGGAACCACAAGATCCCGGACGGCGCCAACGAGCACTATCTGTTCGCAGGAGAGCCGGGACACCGGTATAGCTTTGCGCGGCATCTTCTCAATCGCAACGACGAATACCGCCGCCAGACGGTGGAGGCGTTCGATGAATACTTGGCGGACTACAGTGCCGGTGGCAAGCGGTCCATCAGCATCAAGATTGCATCGATGTCCGGCGTGGCAACGGGCGATGAGGAAGCGTCTGCCCTTGAGTTCGACGTTCCGACCACCCGACATATCCCGGGTGTCCGGATCGAGCTGCCGTCTATCCAGTTTGGTTGGGAATCCTACCACTCCGCGTACAACACATTCTCGGGCTTTGAGATCCCAGCGCCAAGCCTGATCCAGCGTCTTGGCCTCTCCTGCTGTAACCGCGAAATCGACTTCTTCGATTCAAGCGGCCGTCCTGCAACACTCTACAGAGAAGCAGGCGAGGGCTATTTTGGCGACAAGCACAAGCTGCTCTACGTCCGGGCCGACTTGCTTCGCCGCTACCTCAAAGAAACCCGCCAGGTCCTCGTCTGGTGCAACTGGGGCGAACGTGACTGGCTGAAGACGATGGAAGGATACAGCTTACTTCCGAACGAGGGCAGACGGCGAGTCTTTCAGACTCACGCGCACATCCATCGGACCTTTTCCCAATGGTTCGCGAAAGATTTCGTCGTGCTGTAGGCGGAAACCCGCTCTAAGTGCTGTGCTTGCGGCGCATCTCAGCCGCTCACGGGTGGTGAGCCAATTGAATTCAGCTTCCAGTGGCTTCCCCTTTTGGGAACAGAAATCGCGCTGATCGGTGGGCACGATTTCTTCGTGCCCATGCTGAACACTTCATGCTCGAGCATTCGGATGTGTGATTGATCAGAGTCTGATGCGTGAAGGTTTGCATCGTAGGCCAGTCGAGGGACATGAGCCGAGGAGACCTTCAAACACCGTCGATTTGCTCAAGCTCTCAGATCGCATCGACAAGCAGCTCAGCGGATATCTGTCTGGAGACGCGGCACTGCCGAGGAAGGTCGTTTCAGCCCACGACACTTCCTCGTGCATCACGGCAATCGGTGCGGCGGCTTCTTGCTGAAGCGATTGCAACAAGCAAATGCGTTCGTCCTTTGTAGTCTGGCGACTGCTGCCGGTCAGAACACCCGGGCATCGGTCGTGGCCAGCGTCGCGAACGGCCCGCCAAGCGTCGCGTTGTGATGCGCGACGATCCGCTCGGCCGGTAGTTCCGGCGTGTCCATGCAGGTGTGCGCATCGGTCGCGAGCACCGCGCGAAAGCCGTGATCGGCGGCCGCACGGCACGCCGTGTCGACGCAGTACTGGGTCTTCATTCCCGCGATGACGATCTCGCCGATGCCAGCCTCGTGCAACCATTCGGCGAGCCGCGTACCCGCGAAGCAGCTCGACTGTGCCTTGTCGAACACGATGTCGCGCGCCGTATCGATCGCGAGCTCCGGCACCAGCGCGGTCAGCGGCGTACCGGGTGCGATCGGCGAACCGGCGGGCCCGGTGTGCCGGACGGCAAACACTGGCGCACCGGCTTCATGCGCGCGACCGATCAACCGGTTGATGTTCGCGAGCACGCGTTCGCCGTCGTACGGACGCTCGGGGCCGTGAAACAGGCCGACCTGCATGTCGACGACGAGCAGTGCGCGTTTCGGGGAAGGGACTTCGGGCATTGCGTTTCTCCTGAGTGACCAATACGGACGGAGAAACGACAAGACCCCGTCCGGAACCGGCGGGGCCTGTGAGGGATGGCGCTACGACCTTGCGCGCACTCGCCGCACGAGCCCGCCGAAGGCGGTCGTGCGCGTCGTGGTCGAGGAGGTGGTCGTGATGTGGCGCATGGAGTGATCATGCACGATGCGCGCGCACCACGTCAATCGTGCATCGTGCATCGGCCACCGGTCAGTCGAGTGCCTTCCCGGCCTTTTCATCCATGCAGCGGACGGCAAGCAGCGTCATCGCGCCGCAGCCGATCGCATACCACGCGGGTGCGTTCGGATTGCCGGTCGCCGCGATCAGCCACGTGACGAAGAACTGCGCGAAGCCGCCGAAGATCGCGACGCCGACGCTGTACACGAGCGCACCGCCGGTCGCGCGCACCGCACGCGGGAACAGTTCGCCGAGCATCGCGCCCGTCGCGCCGATGTTGATCGCGTGCACGATCGACAGCGCGGCGATGATCGACAGCAGCGACGCGGCGCCCGGCCAGCGATTCAGCGCGATGAACGCCGGGTAGATCGCGGCCATCAGCACGATGCGCGTCCACCAGACGATCCGGTTGCGCCCGTAGACGTCGGACAGGTGGCCGCCGATCGGCGTCACGAGCATCAGGATCGCACCGGCGACGCAGCCGGCCGTCATCGACAGCCAGGTCGGCAGGTGCAGCACCTGCACGCCGTAGATCGCCATGTAGAACACGATGATGTAGTGGATCGACGTGCCGCCGATCGTCACGCCGAGGCCCGCGAACACGGCCTTGCCGTGATGGCGCAGCACGTCGGCGAGCGGCAGCGAGGCGACCGGCTCGTCGTGCGTGGCGGCGGGTGCGGCGGCCGGCACTTCCTCGACGGTGCGGCGCAGCCAGTAGCCGAGCGGCACGAACAGCGTGCCGATGATGAACGGCACGCGCCAGCCCCAGCTTTCGAGCTGCGCGGCACTCAGCGTCGACGTCAGCGCGACGCCGGTCAGCGCACCGGCGAGCGCGGCGAGCCCCTGGCTCGAGAACTGGAACGATGCGTAGAAGCCGCGACGATGCTGCGGCGCCTGCTCGAGCAGCAGCGTCGTCGACGCGCCGACTTCGCCGCCCGACGCGAACCCTTGCAGCAGGCGCGCGAGCACGAGCAGCAGCGGTGCGGCGAGGCCGATCTGGGCGAAGGTCGGCGCGACGGCGATCGTCGCGGTGCCGAGCGCCATCAGCAGCAGCGTGAGGATCATCGCCTTCTTGCGGCCGGCACGGTCGGCATACATGCCGATCACGAGCCCGCCGAGCGGGCGCGTGACGAAGCCGACGCCGAAGCTCGCGACCGCGAGCATCAATTGCCCGAACGACGAATGCACGGGAAAGAACAGCTTGCCGATCAGGATTGCGAAGAAGCTGTAGACCGTGAAGTCGTAGAACTCGAGCGCGTTGCCGACGGCGGCGGCCGCGATCAGCCGGCGTTTCTTCGCGGCGGCGCGAGCATCGACCGGCGTGCCGGCGAACGAAAGGGCGGACGTTTCCATGTGGGGTTCCCCGGGTGGGCGCGAAACGATGGGATGAAGGGCCGTCAGGCCGCGAGCCAGGCTTCGGCGATGCGAACCCAGTAGCTCGCGCCGATCGCGAGGATGTCGTCGTTGAAGTCGTAGCCGGGGTTGTGCACCATGCAGCCGCCCTTGCTGCCGATCCCGTTGCCGATGAACGCGTAGCAGCCGGGGCGCGCTTCGAGCATGAACGCGAAATCCTCGCTGCCCATCAGCGGCGCAGAGTCGGTTTCGACGCGTTCGGCGCCGAGCATCTGGCGCGCGATGTCGGCCGCGAATGCGGTGGGCTCCGCGTGATTGACGAGTACCGGGTAGCCGTAGTCGTAGTCGACTTCCGCCGTGACGCCGAAGCTTTCCGCCTGGCCTTTCGCGAGCGCTTCGATGCGGCGCGCGAGCAGCGCGCGCACGTCGGCGTTCAGCGCGCGTACCGACAGCTTCATCGTGACGGTTTCGGGAATGATGTTGAACGTCTCGCCGGCCTGCACGCTGCCGACGGTGATCACGGCCGCATGCTGCGCATCGACCTCGCGCGCGACGATCGTCTGCAGCGCGACCATGATGCTGCCCGCGGCCGACATCGGATCGCGCGCGAAATGCGGCATCGCGCCGTGGCCGCCGACGCCGCGCAGCGTGATCGTCACGCGGTCGGCTGACGCCATCGCGGCGCCGGTGCGGAAGGCCATGTCGCCGGCCGCGCGGCCCGGCATGTTGTGGATCGCGAAGATCGCGTCGCACGGGAAGCGGTCGAACAGGCCGTCGTCCATCATCGCTTTCGCGCCGCCGAAGTTTTCCTCGGCCGGCTGGAATATCAGGTTCAGCGTGCCGGAGAACTGGCGCGTGGCGGCGAGGTGGCGCGCCGCGCACAGCAGCATCGCGGTGTGGCCGTCGTGGCCGCACGCATGCATCTTGTTCGCATGGCGGCTCGCGTACGGCAGGCCCGTGGCCTCCGCGAGCGGCAGTGCGTCCATGTCGGCGCGCAGCCCGACCGTGCGCGCGCCTTGCCCTTCGCGCAGCACGCCGACCACGCCCGTCTTGCCGATGCCTCGATGCACTTCATAACCCCAGCCGGTGAGCAGCTCGGCGACGAGATCGCTCGTGAGCGTTTCCTCGAACGCGAGCTCGGGGTGAGCGTGGATGCGGCGGCGTACCTCGACCAGCTCAGGTGCGATCGCGGCGATGCCGGGGATGATGGGGTTCACGGCTTGCAGCATGGTGTCTCCTGTGGGGCAGGTGGGGCGTTTGACGCACATATGACGAGCAAGCATATAAATTTCTTTTGCGTACCAGAAGCTGATAAATTGCTTTGGTGCTCACCACCGGTTGCCGCTCGGGAATACCCTGAGCCGGCGTGTGCCGCGCAGCACAGGGTTTCCACGGATCACGCATTGCCGCCATGAAATACCATCAGCTGAAAGCGTTCGTCACCGTCGCGGAAGAGGGGAGCATTCGCGCGGCCGCGCGGCGCCTGAACGTGTCGCCGGCGGCGCTGACGAAGGCGGTCAAGGAGCTGGAGATCGCGCTCGGCGTGTCGCTCGTCGTGCGCACCGCGCGCGGCGTGCAGCTCACCGCGTTCGGCCAGCAGTTGCAGGTGCGCGCGCGGCTGATCGTCGCCGAAATGCAGCGCGCCCGTGACGACATCGAGCAAGCGCAGGGCGCGATGACGGGCTCCGTCGCGGCGGCGATCACACCGGCCGCCGCGGTGACGATCCTGCCCGATGCGTTTCGCGCGTTCCGGCGCCGCTTCCCGGTGGCGCGCGTCAACCTGATCGAAGGCTTTCCGGGCGTTGCGCTGCCGCGCCTGCACGACGGCTCGCTCGATTTCGCGGTGGCCGTCGTCGTGCCCGAACTGCTGGCGGCTGAATTCGATCACGCGGAACTCTATGCGAGCCGGTCGCTGATCGTCGCCCGCAAGGGGCATCCGCTCGCCTCGGCCACGTCTCTCGCCGATCTCGTCGAGGCCGACTGGCTGATGAACCCGTCGCCGGAAAGCTCGACGCAGGTGCTGTTCAATTCATTCGTCGCGTACGGGCTGCCGGTGCCGGCGCGCGTCGTCGAATGTCCGAGCTTCGGGCTCGCACACAGCCTGATGACCGGTTGCGACCTGATCGCATCGATGCCCGAGCAACTACTGCAGGGCGAGTGGGCGCGCGACCAGCTCGCGGTGCTGCCGATCCGCGAGCGCTTGCCGGGCGTCTCGGTGCAGGTCATCACGCGTCGCGACAGCCCGCTGACGCCGGCCGCGGCGATGCTGCTCGACTGCCTGCGCGATTCCGCTCGACGTAAGGGGCTGCGGTGAACCGGTGCCCGTGGTTGGGAACCGTCATTGCATCGTTATCCTGACGATCAAGTGCGTGGCGTTGTCGTCGTCCGGCGGGCACGTGGCTTGCGCAGCGGGCACGCCATTCCGGCGCATGCCGCGCGAGCCGGTATCATAGCGGCCGGCCCGCCGCTTCGGCCGGCCTCCAACAACATCGCCATCCGGCATCCAGCAATCAGAGGCATTTCATGACCAGTGCAACCCAATTCGACAACGTATCGGTCGTCAAGCGTGCGAACGTCTATTTCGACGGCAAGTGCGTGTCGCATACCGTGCTCTTCCCGGACGGCACGCGCAAGACGCTCGGCGTGATCCTGCCGTGCGCGCTCAACTTCGGCACGGACGCACCCGAATTGATGGAAGTGCAGGCCGGCAAGTGCCGCGTGAAGCTCGACGGCAGCAGCGAATGGCAGACCTACGGCGCCGGCGAATCGTTCTCGGTGCCGGGCAAGAGCCGCTTCGACATCGAAGTGCTCGAGACGCTCGATTACGTCTGCAGCTACCTGTAACACGCAAGCGCGCAGCAAAAGAAAAAGCCCCGCCGAAGCGGGGCTGGTCGCAAGCGGATGGCACCCAGGCCATCCGGAGCGCCTGTTCTCTTTACAGGCAGGCGTTGATGTCGCCGGCCGACGATGCATCGCCGCCGCGGAAACCGACCCAGGTCTTCGCGTTGCCGGCGTTGGCCGGGCGGACCACGGCGGCAGCGCCGTTCGGCGGCTGCTGGCCCGGCGCATACACGGCCATTGCGAGGCCGTTTGCCAGTTCATACTGCGACGTCACTTGTTGTTGCGACTTGTCGGCCCACGTCTTGGCGATGCACTGCGCCACTTGATCTGCGGGCTTTTGGCTTTGTCCCACGTTCTGCAGGGCAGAATCGGCTGCATGAGCAGAAAATGCCACGGTCAATGCGATGAGCGGTAGGTATTTAGCGTTCACGTTATCTCCCTCGAGTCGTGATTGATTGAGTGGGATGCGCAGCAGGACTGCGTAACAGTGAGATCGCATCAGGCGAGCACGGTTCCGGCTATTCCGAAACAAGTTGTTAACGCGCTTGCCAAATGGCGGCTGCGATGCAGTGCACTTTGCTGCGGCACGGCATGCGTCGTGTGCGGCACGACGTCATGCGCTGCGTGGTCGGCGCGCAGCCCGGTCGTGTGGTGACGTGACGGTCGCGGCGAACGGCATGTGTCTGCATGCCGTGCCGCGACTCTTTATTTGATCGCGAAGTGGAATGGCTGATTGGTGGCCCCGTCGCATGAGCACCATGATGACAAACTTTCGCCCGTCGAATTGTTAACCAACTTTAAACACGGAAAGCGGCGGAAAGCGATGCGGCACGCGAGGGGCGTGCCGCATCGTGCAGCGAATCGAGACGAGCGGGTCGTGCGCGGCTAGGGTGCCGCGCAGCGCGGTGGGTCAGCCGGCCTTGCGCGTGCCGATGTCGCGCAGGTTGGCGGGGACGATCGGGCGGAAGCGCTCGCGCTTCTGTTCGTCGTCGAAGTGCTGGAGCGCGGGCTTGATCAGGTCGCTGCGCGACACGATGCCGGTGATGCGCATCGATTGCTCGTCGGCGACGACGGGCAGGCGCTCGAGCCCGAGCATCGCGAGCCGCGACGCCACGACACGGCACGTTTCGTGCGCCTGCGCGACGGCAGGGGCGCGGTTGGCGAACGCACCCGAGATCGGCGTGTCGGCCGCAGCCTGTGTGCGCTGCGCATCGAGCGTCGCGCGATCGACGAGACCGAGCAGGCGGCCGTTCTGCACGACCGGGTACGCACGGTGCGTCTGCTTCGCGCCGAAGTACTGCGACTCGACGGTATCGAGCGTCGCTGCGCCGTCGACCGCGACGAGCCGGTCGGCGGACGTCATCACTTCGCCGATGTCGTGTCGCTCGAGCGGATCGACGCCGTACTCGCGATAGATGTGGTAGCCGCGGCGTGCGATCTTTTCCGTCATGATCGAGCGCTTCATCACGATGGTCGAGAAGCCGTGCGCGACGAGCGTCGCCGCGAGCAGCGGCAGCAGTGCGTTCGCGTCATGCGTGAGGCCGAACGCGAACACGATCGCGGTCAGCGGGGCGCCGAGCGTTGCACCGAGTGTCGCGGCCATGCACACGAGCGGCCACAGCGCCGGGTCGCCGCCCGGCAGCATCGGCGACAGCACGGTGCCGAGGCCGGCGCCGAGCATCAGCAGCGGCGCGAGCACACCGCCCGACGTGCCCGAGCCGAGCGCGATCACCCACATCACGGCCTTCACGATCAGCAGCGCGAGCGCGATCTTCAATGCGATGTGCTGATGCAGCAGGTCGCCGATCACGTCGTAGCCGACGCCGAGCGCGCGCGGCTCGAGCCAGCCGCCGATGCCGATCACGATCGCGCCGAGCGCAGGCCACCACATCCAGTGCACCGGCAGCTTCGCGAAGGTGTCCTCGACGCGATACAGCGCAGCCGACAGGCCGCACGCGAGGATGCCCGACAGCAGGCCTGCGACGATGCACGACAGCAGCGCGACGGGTGTCGGCGCGGCCGTCGTCAGCGGAAACAGCGGATCGACGCCGAAGAACACGGCGCGGGCGAAACCGGCCACCGCGCAGGCGAGCGCGACCGGCAGGAAACTGCGCGGACGCCATTCGAACAGCAGCAGTTCGACCGCGAGCAGCACGGCGGCGACCGGCGTGCCGAACACGGCCGTCATGCCGGCAGCGGCACCGGCGACGAGCAGCGTCTTGCGCTCGGCGGCGGTCACGTGCACGCACTGCGCGATCAGCGACCCGAGCGCGCCGCCCGTCATGATGATCGGGCCTTCGGCGCCGAACGGGCCGCCGCTGCCGATCACGACGCCGGACGACAGCGGCTTGAGGATCGCGACCTTCGGCGACATGCGGCTCTTGCCGAACAGGATCGCCTCGATTGCTTCGGGAATGCCGTGGCCGCGGATCTTTTCCGAACCGAAGCGCGCCATCATCCCGACGATCAGCCCGCCGATCACCGGGATCACGATCACCCATGCGCCGAGCGTATTGTTCGCTGGCGAACGGTCGACGAACGAGAACTGCTGGTAGAAGAACAGGTTCGTGAACAGGTGGATCAGGCTCAACAGCACGAATGCGGCCAGCGTGCTGAGCAGGCCGATCCCGGCGGCAAGCAACGCGATCCTGGGCAGGCGGTCGTTGGTCGCGAAATCGCGTTTGTGTGGTGCGTTCATCGGCGTGGAAAAAACAAGGGTCAGTAATCGATCTGGGGAACCTGGAACGCGTCCTTGAGCGACTTCAGCTCGGCGCGATGCATGGCCGCGAGGCGGGCGAGCAGCGTCTCGCCGGCTGGCTCGAGGTGGACCTCGACCTGCCGGCGATCCGCTTCGCTCGTCTTGCGCTTCACGAGGCCGAGCGCTTCGCAGCGCGTGACCAGCGCGACGACGCCGTGATGCTGCGCCTGCAGGCGTTCCGCGAGTTCGCCGATGGTCGCCCATTCGCGATGCGGGTAGCCCTTGATGTGCAGCAGCAGCAGGTATTGCAGCGGCGTCACGCCTTCGCTTTGCGCGGCGCGTTCGGAGAAGCGCTCGAAGCGGCGCATCTGGTAGCGGAACTCGGACAGTTGCTGGAAATCGCTTTTCGCCAGCGCGCGTCGGGTATCGTTCATCGAGGTCGGTCGGACAGTCAGTTTCGGTAGCGGGTAATATATCACAACATGATATAAATGGCCGAATTTCGGCGAATGGAGTGCATTCTGCGTTGCACCGGCCGTTACGTGCCGTTACGTGCGCCGCATGCGTTACGCGGCCTCGAGCATTTGCGTCTGCCGATAAAGGCCCGTGACGAGATCCGTCTGGGTAATGATTCCGACGAGCCGGCGCGATGCATCGACGACCGGAATGTGGTGGTGGCCCGAATGTGTAAACAGCGGGACGAGCGCGGTGATCGGCATCGTTTCCGGCACGCACGCGACGTCGCGCGTCATCACGGTGGCGACGCTCGCCGGCTGGCCGCCGAACGATTGCGGCAGCCGCGCGGACAGGCGTTGCCACAGCGGGGTCGGGCGGCGCAACTGGCGCGTGAGGTCGGCGCGCGTGACGATGCCGGCCAGGCGGCCGTCGCCGTCGACGACGGGCAGCGCCTTCACGCGGTGGCGGTCGAGCAGCGTGAGCGCGGCCGTCACCGACGTGGACGGCGCGACTTCGATCGCGTTCTTTGTCATCAGGTCGGCGCACGAGAGCTGGCCGAACGTGCGCGTATACGCCTGCATCTCGGTTTCGCGCAGCAGCGCTTCGAGATCGTCCGGATCGACGTCGAGCCATTCGCCGCGGCGCTTCAGCACCGCGTCGAGGTCGCCGCGCGTGAAGCCGCCGCGCGCCGGTGCAGCGCCGCCTGCTTGCGGTTTCGTTTCAGGCCGCACGCCGCCGTGCGGGTAGCGATGCCCGGTCAGCGCGTGATACGCGAGCGCGGCCGACAGCAGGACGGCCGATTGCAGCGCGATCGGCTCCAGCACGAAGCTGAACCCGAGCGAATGGATCGCCGGGCCGCCGACCACGGCCGTCAGCGCAACGGCGCCCGACGGCGGGTGCACGCAGCGCAGCACGAACATGCCGCCGATCGCGCACGCGATCGCGACCGCGGCGGCCGTGATCGGATCGGCGATCCATTGTGCGCACGCGACACCGACCGTCGCCGCGACGAGATTGCCGCCGATGATCGACCACGGCTGTGCGAGCGGGCTCGCCGGCACCGCGAACAGCAGCACGGCCGACGCGCCCATCGGTGCGACGAGCAGCGGCACGAGGCCCGGCACGCCGGGCAGCAGCCGCATCGTCACGCCGACCGTCGCGATGCCGACGAGCGCGCCCGTGCACGAGCGCAGGCGCTCGCGCCAGCCCAGCGACATCGGATGGGGAATGAAGCTGTGCAGCCATTGCCGCAACGTGCGGCGCGACGAAGGGGAGCCTGACGACATGGACGGTAAGCGGTAAAAGTGACTGCGCGGAGGCGCGCAGCGACAAGCCGCGAATTATATCGTGTTGTGATACAAATTGTCGCGCTGCATCAAGCCGTTGCACGTGCGCGACGCGAATGCCTTGCAAAAACCTTTCATTCGATGAGAGCTTTGGGGGCGGGGCAATCGCGCAAATTTGTCTGCAGCGGCGTACAATTCGGGCCACTGAATCCCCCGTCATGCCAGAACCACGTACGCGATGCCCGCTCTCCCGCCTTTCTCCCGGCACGGTGATCGATACGACGTGGTTCGCGGCCGCGTTCCGTTCCCCACCTGACGCGAGCGCTGCCGACGCCTCCCCACTGACTCTCCCCAAGCCAATTCAATGGACATGCTCGAAAACATGCGCCTGTTCGTGCGCGTTGTCGAAGCCGGCAGTTTTACTGCGGTCGCGAAGGAAATCGACGCGACCACCGCGCAGGTGTCGCGCGCGGTATCGAACCTCGAAGCGCACGTACAGACGCGGCTGCTGCATCGCACGACGCGCCACCTCGGCCTCACCGAAAGCGGCGAACGCTATTTCGAGCGCGCGAAATCGATCCTCGCGGAAATCGACTACGCGAACGCGGAGGCGCGCAACGCGCTGCTGCGGCCGAGCGGCAAGATGCGCATCCATGCGATGACGGGGCTCGGGCAGAGTCATGTCGTGTCGTCGATCGTCCGCTACCAGGAGGACAACCCCGACGTGTCGGTCGAGCTGACGCTCGCGCAGCGGATGCCGAATCTCGTCGAGGAGGGCTACGACGTATCGATCGTGACGGCGTCGCAGCTGCCCGATTCGGGCTACGTCGCGCAGACCTGCGGCACGAGCTGCAGCGTGCTCGTCGCGTCGCGCGAATACCTGGCGCGCCACGGCACGCCGCAATCGCCCGATGAATTGCCGAACCACGTGTGCCTGCGCCTCGATACGCCCGCGTCGCCGGCCGGCGAATGGCGGCTCGAGCGCAACGATGGCGAGGAGGCCGTCTACGAGCTGCAGCCCGCGCCTTTCCAGGTCAACGTGCCGGACGCGCTGTGCGTCGCGGTGCGCGCCGGGCGCGGGATCGCGTGCGTCGCGTTGTATACGGTGCTCGACGACATCCGCGAAGGGCGGCTGATTCGCGTGCTGCCCGACTACCGGCTGCAGACGGTGAGCGTGTATGCCGTCTACGCGACGCGCCGCTATCTCGATGCGAAGATCCGCACGTTCCTCGACCACCTGCGCACGACGCTCACGCCCGCACTGGAAAACGACCTGCGCGAACTCGACCGGTTGACCACCGAGCAGACGCCGGGCGGCCGCAAGCACGCTTGACGATCCGCGCGGGTGCGCGCCGCACGAACCGCACGCGCCGTGGCGAGGTTCATGCGCGCGACGCGATGCGAATCCGCTCGAAGCGTCCCGCGAGCCATCCGTACGCGGCAATGCCGATCAGCCCGTGCGCGGCGACGAACCACAATGCGCCGGCGAACGAGCCGGTGCTGGCGACGAAGTAGCCGATCACGAGCGGCGTGACGATCCCGGCGATGTTGCCGAGGCCGTTGAACACGCCGCCGCTCAGCCCGACCATCCCTTCCGGCGCGGTGTCGGCGAGCACGGCCCAGCCGACCGCCGCGAGCCCCTTGCCGAAGAACGCGATCGTCATCAGTGCGATCACGACCGCGTTCGACGACGCGCCGTTCGCGAGCACCAGCAGCGTCGCCATTGCCATCCCCACGACGAACGGCGTCTTGCGTGCTTTCGACGGGTGCATGCCGCGCCGGATCAGCCAGTCCGACAGCACGCCGCCGAGCACGCCGCCCGTGAACCCGCAGATCGCCGGCAGCGCGGCGACCCAGCCGGCCTCCATGATCGTCATCCCGCGTCCCTTGATCAGGTAGATCGGGAACCACGTGATGAAGAAGTAGGTGAGTGCGGTGATGCAGTACTGGCCGATGTAGATCGCCCACAGGTTCCGGTGGCGGAACAGTTGCGACACGTCGTGCCACGACACGCGCGGCCGATGGCGCACGCGGTTCGCTTCGAGATCGACGAGCGCGCCGTGCGCACGCAGGTAGTCGCGTTCCGCGTCGCTTACACGCGGGTGGCCGTGCGGCTCGCGATACCACGCGAACCACAGCGCGGCGAGCGCGATGCCGAGCATCCCCATCCACAGGAACACGTGCTCCCAGCCGAGCGCATGCGTGAGCCAGGCCATTGCGGGCGTGAACAGCACGACGGCCATGTACTGCGCCGAATTGAACAGCGCCGACGCCGTGCCGCGTTCGGCGGTCGGAAACCAGCACGCGACGATTCTCGAGTTGGCCGGGAACGCCGGCGATTCGACGAGGCCGAGCATGAAGCGCATGACGAACAGCGCGAGCGTCGCGGACGCGCCCGGCACGGCGAGCCAGCCGACCGTACCCTGCAGCATCGTGAAGACCGACCACAGCAGCAGGCTCAGGCCGTACACGCGCCGTGCGCCGAAGCGGTCGAGCAGCCAGCCGCCCGGGATCTGGCCGATTGCATAGGCCCATGCGAACGCGGAAAAGACGATGCCGAGCTGCACGGGCGTCAGCCCGAGGTCGTGCGCGACGCCGGTGCCGGCGATCGACATCGTCGCGCGATCCGCGTAGTTGATGACGGTGACCGCAAAAATCAGCGCGAGAACCGCATAGCGGACGCGGCCGATCGTGCGCGAGGTGGCGGGCGACGCGGCGAGCGCGGCGCCGCTGGATCGATTGGGCATGCGTGTCTCCTGGCCTCCGTCGCGCGGAGGCATCCGGTGTTGTAACGGGGGCCGCCGTGCGGCGTGTGGCGATCAGTGCGTGACGCTGGTCGGCGGACGCTGGCCCGCGAAGCATGCGGCGAGGTTGGCGAGCACGATCCGGCCCATCTCTTCGCGCGTTTCGCGGGTCGCGCTCGCACGGTGCGGCTGCACGACGACGCGGTCGAGTTCGAGCAGCGCGGCCGGCACGTGCGGTTCGTTCGCGAACACGTCGAGGCCGGCGCCGGCGATCGTGCCGTCGGCGAGCGCGCGAATCAGCGCGGCTTCGTCGACCAGTTTGCCGCGCGCGACATTGATCAGGAATCCTTCGGGGCCGAGCGCGGCGAGCACGTCGGCCGTCACGAGCACGTTGCCGTGATCGGCCGATGCCGCGATCACGAGCACGTCGCTGTCGCGCGCGAGCGCGGTGAGGTCGGGCACGAAGCGATAGCCGCTGTCACGATGCTCGCGCGGGCCGAAGTAGCTGACGGGCATCCGGAACGCCTGCGCGCGCTGCGCGATCGCTCGCCCGACGCGGCCGAGCCCGACGATGCCGAGCCGCTTGCCGGTCACCTGTGTCGCGAGCGGCTGGGCTGTCTTGCCCCAGCGGCCGGCGCGCACGATGCGCTCGCCGGCGCCGAGGTCGCGCAACGTCATCAGGATCAGCCCCATCGCCATGTCGGCGACGTCGTCGGTCAGCACGTCGGGTGTCGTCGTCACGTGGATGCCGCGCGCGTGGGCGCGGTCGAGATCGACGGCGTCGGTGCCGATACCGCTGATCGCGATGATCTCGAGCGCGGGCAGCCGGTCCATCAGTGCGCCGGACAGGCCGTTCGCGCCGCCGGTCACGACGCCGCGAATACGCGTGGCCACGCGGTCGAGCAGCGCGTCCGGTTGCTCGGCCGCATACAGCCGGTGCACCGAGTAACGGGCGGACAGTTCGGCGTCGATGGTGTCGGGGAGCGGCTGGGTGAGCAGGATGTCGATGGTCATGAAGGTCTCGGTCGTCGTGCGCGGCGCGGGCCGCGCATCAGGTGCAACCGAGTATAGAAATCGGATCGATATGCGTCTAACATCAAAAGACTATCGATTGATTCAAGAATTGGATGATTGA
Organism: Burkholderia lata; assembly: GCF_902499335.1. Classification (GTDB taxonomy): domain Bacteria; phylum Pseudomonadota; class Gammaproteobacteria; order Burkholderiales; family Burkholderiaceae; genus Burkholderia; species Burkholderia lata_B. Next base: position 64,291 of record NZ_CABVQK010000006.1, read on the forward strand.
ACTGCACCAGCTTCGCTGCTTTGTCGCGGTCGCCGAGGAGTTGCATTTCGGTCGCGCGGCCCGGCGGCTCTTCATGACCCAGCCGCCGCTCAGCCGGCAGATCCAGCTGCTCGAGCATGCGCTCGGCATCGCGCTGCTCGAACGCAGCAGCCGGCAGGTCAGCCTGACCGCGGCAGGCGAGCGGTTCCTGCGCGACGCGCGGCACATCCTCGAATTCTCCGCACGGGCCGAGCAGGCCGCGCAGCGCGTCGCGCATGGCGGTGCAGGCCGCATCACGCTCGGCTTCACCGCGGTCAGCGCGTACCGGATGATTCCGATGCTGCTGGCGCACGCCGCGCACGCGCTGCCGGACGTCGACGTCGAATTGCGCGAGATGGTGTCGACCGTGCAGATCGACGCGCTTGCGTCGCGGATGCTCGACGCGGGCTTCGTGCGCCAGCGGGCCGCGCGCCAGCCGCTCGAATACCGGCTCGTGCAGCGCGAGCCGATGCTGGTCGCGGTCGCGGAGGGCGCGCCGCTTGCCGCGTGCGAGCGCATCGGCCCCGACGATCTCGACCGGCAGCCGTTCATCGCGTATTCGCCGAACGAGGGGAAATACTTTCACGACCTGATCTCGGGCCTGTTCGCGAACGCGGGGCGGCTGCCGAACTACCTGCACTACGTCGGGCAGACGCATACGATCCTCGGCCTCGTGCGCGCAGGGCTGGGTGCCGCACTCGTGCCGGCGTCGGCACGCGAACTGCATGTGGACGGCGTGGTGTTCCGGCCGCTGGCGGGCGCCGACGTGGCGGCGGAGCTGTATCTCGCATGGCGCGCGGACAACGACAACCCGGCGCTGCCGGTGTTCAACGCGATGGTCGAGCGGTTCCTGTCGGGAAGCGCGGAAGACGGACGCGCGTGAATGCGGGCGGCGGCGCGCGGTACGCGCCAGCCTCGCGTCGATAAGTCGGTTGTCTGACGATTGACGACACGGCCCGCGAACCGCGGTATACCCCATCCGCAGGCGCTTCAGACCCGTTGAAACGCCTTTCCTGAAGCGGGTTCAGGTGTTCATGCCCCGTATTTCCTGTCGCTCGGCACGGGGAAACCCTCATTCCGGATTCGTCGGTCGTCGTATTACTGTATCGATACACTAAATCGATACAGTTGCGCTGCGATGCGCACAAGCAAAGGAGACGGCCCATGAATACCCTGACCCGGCGGCGTTTTCTGCAGACGGCGTCCGTCGCCACGCTCGCGGCCGCAGGCGGCTTGCCCGGCGTGGTACGCGCGCAGCCTGCGGTGACGTTGCGCTGCTCGTCGTCGATGCCGGCCGACCAGAACGCCGCGCACTACGTGTGGTACGAGCGTCTGGCGGCAAACCTGAAGGCGAGCGTCGGCGATGCGATTCGCGTCGACTATTTCCCGAACAGCCAGCTCGGCAAGGAGAGCGATGTCGCGCAGCAGGTGAAGATCGGCGCGATCGACATGATGATCGCGGGTTCGTCGATCTGGGCGACGGTGGCGCCGGAACTCGGGATGCTCGATCTCGGCTATCTGTTCGACAGCTATGCGCATGTTGCGAAGGTGCTCGACGGTCCGGTCGGTGCAAGCCTGAACGCGCTGCTGCAAAAGCGCGCGGGCTGCTCGGTGCTGACCTGGGGCTCGCACTTCGGCGGACGCTGCGTATTCACGAAGCAGCCCGTGCTTGCGCTGCAGGGCCTGAAGGGCACGAAGCTGCGCGTGCTGCCGACGCCGGCGTTCATGGACACCTTCAAGGCGATGGGGGCGGTGCCGACACCGATTCCGTTCGGCGAGCTGTACATGGCCGTGCAGACGGGTGTTGTCGACGGGCTCGAGCACGATCCGGCCACGGTGCTCGCGAGCAAGTTCGACGAAGTGGTGAAGTCGTGCTGGCAATCGCATCACGTGTTTGCCGCGATGACCGTCGTGATGGGGCGACGGGCGCTCGACCGGATTCCGGCGAACCTGCGCCCCGCGTTCGATCGCGCGGTGGCCGACGCAACCGCACAGCAGCGTGCGATTGCCGCGCAGAAGGCCGACCAGGCCGAGCAGGCACTGAAGCAGCACGGCATGAGCTTCCATCCGATGGCGGCGGCCGAACGCGCGGCGTTGCGGCAGACGATGCACGACCGGCTCTATACGGCATTCGCCAAGCAGTACCCGGCGACCGCGCCGCTGTTTCCGGCGATTGCCGCTGTGCGGGGCTGAGCGATGGAGACCTGTTCCGTTTCGGGCGCCGCGGCGGCGCCTGGCGCCGGCCGTCCGGCACGCCGCGTCGCACGCGTGCTGGACGCAATGCTGCGCGCGATCGAATACGTGTCCGCGGCGGTGCTGGCCGTCGATGTGCTCGTCGTGTTCGTTTCGGTCGTGTTCCGTTATTTCCTGCATGACCCGCTCGACTGGACCGAGGAGGTCGCGAGCGCGCTGATGATCGTGCTGGTGTTTTTCGGTGCGGCGACGGTGCTCGGGCGCAGCCAGCACGTCGGCATCGACCTGTTTCGTGGCTGGCTCCCGGCGCGCTGGCAGGGCGCGCTCGTGCAGATCGGCCACTGGATCGTCGCGGCCGTCTCGCTGAACCTGCTGGTGTCGTCGTGCCAGTTGCTGGCCGATTCGTACGACCAGTTGACGCCGGGCGGGCTGCCGGGCTGGATCAACGTGTATCCGATGATGTTCGGCGCGCTGTTCATGACCGTGTTCGCGCTGGCCAACGCGCTCGACGCGCCGCGCCGCCGCGTGGCCGGCACGCTCGCGTGCTGCGCGGGATTCGCGGCGGCGCTGTACGGATGGAACGCGCTGGTGCCGGCGCACGCGATCGCGCCGGGCGTGCTGCTGGCCGCGGGTTTCGTCGGCGGGCTCGTGCTGGGCGTGCCGATCGGATTCGTGCTCGCGTTCTCGGCGCTGCTGTATTTCCTGGCCGACCCGACACTGCCGCTGCTTGTCTATTCGCAGCAGGTCATGGCCGGCGCCGATCACTTCGTGCTGCTCGCCGTGCCGTTCTTCGTGCTGGCCGGGCTGCTGATGGAGTCGAACGGCATGTCCGCGCGGCTCGTCGAACTGCTGCTGCGGATCTTCGGGCGCGTGCGCGGCGGGCTCGGGCTGATCGTGATTCTCGCGACGGCCTGCTTTTCCGGCGTGTCGGGCTCCAAGCTCGCGGATATCGCGGCAGTCGGCGGCGTCGTGATGCCGGCCGTGCGCCGCGCGCGCCAGGATCCCGACGAAACGGCCGCGCTGCTCGCGTGCAGCGCGGTGATGGCCGAGACCATCCCGCCATGCGTGAACATGATCATCATGGGCTTCGTCGCGAACATCTCGATTGCCGGGCTGTTCGTCGCGGGCATCGTGCCGGCCGCGGTGCTGGCCGTGTCGCTCGCGGTGGTCACGGTGATCGCCGGGCGCAGGATCGACGTCTCGGCGGTGTTCGCGGAACGCCGCGCGTGGCTGCCGCTCGCGGGCGGCGCGCTGGTCGCGCTGGTGATGGTCGCGATGATCGGCAAGGGCGTGACCTCGGGGATCGCGACGTCGACCGAGGTGTCCGCGTTCGCGGTGGTCTATGCGCTCGTGGCGGGCTGGCTCGCGTTTCGCGAGCTGACCTGGCGTTCGGTCGGGCGCGTGTTCGTGCGTGCCGCGTCGATGGCCGGCGGCATCCTGTTCATCGTGGCCGCGGCGTCGAGTGTGTCGTTCGCGCTGTCGATCGAGCAAATTCCGGCGCTGGTCTCGGGCACAATGACCGCGTTCGCCCACCAGTATGGTGCGACGATGTTCCTGCTGCTCGCGGCGCTGGTCATGGTCGTATTCGGCGCGGTGCTCGAGGGGGCGCCGGCGCTGATCATCTTCGGGCCGCTGCTTGCGCCGATCGCGCTGCAGCTGGGCATCAACCCGCTGCATTTCGGCACGGTCGTGGTGGTGGCGATGGGGCTCGGCCTGTTCGCGCCGCCGGTCGGACTCGGTCTGTTCACGACCTGCGCGATCACGGGCACCGAAGTCCGGCACGTTGCGCGGCCGATGGTGAAATATCTGCTGGTGCTGGTCGCCGCCCTCGTGGCGCTGATTCTCGTGCCGGCGTTTTCGTTGTGGCTGCCGGCCCATTTCGGCCTGTAGCCGCCTTTTACAGCAAGACGACATGAGTACGATTCAGGACGTGGCCCGTCATGCGGCCGTTTCGGTCAGCACGGTTTCGAACGTGCTCAACGGCCGTACCGACCAGATGAAGCAGGAAACGCTCGAACGCGTGAAGGCCGCGATGGAAGTGCTGCAGTACCGGCCCAGCACGCTGGCGCGCCAGCTCAAGACGGGGCAGACACCGCTCGTCGGGCTGCTGGTGCCGTCGATGGCGAACCCGATGTACGGCTACATCGCGCGCGAGGTCGAGGCCTGCGCGCAGGAACGGTACGGTCATCGCGTGCTGATCGGCAATACGTATCGCGACGCGAAGAAGGAGGCGTCGTTCTTCGACGACCTGTTCGCGCATGGCGTGCGGCGCGTGATCGTGATCTCGTCGCTGGCCGACGAAAGCCACCTCGAGCGCGCGGCCGAGCGCGGGATGACGGTCGTGAGCTACGACCGGCGCGCGACGCCCGGCGAGCTGTCGAAGGTCGATCACGTCACGGCCGACAACGAGGCCGCCGCGCGGCTCGCGACGCGTTGCCTCGTCGATGCGGGGCACCGGCGGCTCGCGTTCGCGACGGTCGCCGGCATGACCGTGAGCCGCAGCGACAAGATCCGCGGCTTTCTCGCGACGGCGCGCGACGCGGGCGTCGAAGCACACGCGCGGGTGCTCGACGGCGGTCCGGCGAACGAGTACGGCGATGCGGTGATCGTCGACGTGGGGCGCGCGCTGGGCGTCGCGCTTGCCGCCGATCCGGCGCGGCCGACCGGCATCGTCGCGGTCAACGACCTGTTCGCGCTTGGCCTGATGGCCGGGCTGCGCGACGGTGGCCTGCGCGTGCCGGACGACGTGTCGGTCGTCGGGATGGACGGTCATTTCCTGTCGGCGATTTCCAATCCGGCGCTCACCACGGTGCAACTGCCTGTCACCGAGATGGCCGAGGAAATGGTGCGGCGCGTGATGCGGCCGGACGGCGACACGCCGCCGGCGCCCGAACCGCACGTATTCTCCGGCGTGACCCTCATCGAGCGCGCATCGGTCGCGTCGCCGCCGCAAGCGGACCACTTGCACGGAGGGGCCGCATGACGCGCGTCTTCGTCACCCATCCGTCGGGGATGCTCGACCATTATTTCGGCGCGAAGGCGATGCGCGCGCTGCAGGCGATCGCGGACGTCACTTGCAATCCGCTCGATCGCGAGCTGGGCACGGACGAACTGGTCGCGGCCGCGCAGGGCTGCGACGCGATGATCGCGTACCGGCAGACACCCGCGCCGCGTGCGCTGTTCGCCGGGCTGCCCGCACTTGCGGCGTTCCTGCGTTGCGCGGTCGATATCCGGACCGTCGATGTCGACGCGGCGAGCGCGTTCGGCGTGCTGGTCACGCAGGCGAGCCCCGGCTTCGCGCCGGCGGTCGCCGAGTGGGTGATCGGCGCGATGATCGATCTCGCGCGCGGTATCGGCCGCTACGCGTCGGCCTACCACCAGGGGATGCCGCTGGCGCCGCAGATGGGGCGCGAATTGCGCGGCAGCACGCTCGGCCTGATCGGTTACGGGCAGATCGCGCGCCACCTTGCGCCGATCGCGACGGCGCTCGGGATGCGCGTGCTCGTCAGCGATCCGTACGTGCGTGTCGACGCGCCGACACTCGAACAGGTCGAGGTCGCGGCGCTGTTGCAAGCGGCCGATTTCGTCGTGTGCCTCGCGCCGGCCACGCCGGCCACCGCGAACCTGATCGATGCGGGTGCGTTCGCGGCCATGAAGCAGGGCGCGTATTTCATCAATGCATCGCGCGGCGAACTGGTCGATGAGCAGGCGCTGTCCGACGCGCTCGACAGTGGCCGGCTCGCAGGCTGTGCACTCGACGTCGGGCGCGCGGCGGACCAGATGCCGACGCCCGCGCTCGCCGCGCATCCGCGGGTGATCGCGACGCCGCATGTCGGCGGCCTGACGATGCCCGCGGTCGAGCACCAGGCGCTCGAGACGGTCGATCAGCTCGCCGCGCTGCTCGCCGGAAGCATGCCGCGCGGCGCCGTCAACGCGGGGCACGCAACGCGGCTGGCGCGCTGGCGCACGGCAGGGGCAGATACCCGCCCGGGCTCGCGATGAGACCCGACGAGCCCACCGTGCGGCCGGCCGACGCGTGCGATTGCCACATCCACATCTATGACGACGCCTATCCGCTCGCGCCGACGGCGACGTTCCGTCCGCCGCACGCGCCGGTGGATGCGTATCGCCGGGTGCAGCAGGCGCTCGGCCTTGCCCGCGTCGTGATCGTGCAGCCGACCGGCTATGGTGTCGACAACCGTTGCCTGCTCGACGCGCTGGCCGCATTCGGCCAGCAGGCGCGCGGCGTCGCGACGTTGCCGGCCGACGTGCCGGACGCCGAGCTGTCGCGGTTGCACGCTGCGGGCGTGCGCGGCGTCCGGTTCATGATGTTGGCGGGCGGCCTGGCGCGATGGGACGAACTGGAGCGGGTGGCCGCGCGGATCGGGCCGCTTGGCTGGCACGTGGACCTGCAGCTCGACGGCCGGACGCTGCCCGAGGTCTTGCCGTTGCTGTCCGTGCTACAGGCGCGTGTCGTGATCGATCACACGGGCAAGTTCCTGACACCCGTCGCGCCGGACGCGCCCGAGTTTCTCGCGCTGCGGCGCCTGCTCGATCGCGGCCACGCATGGGTGAAGCTGTCCGCCCCTTACGAGACGTCGCGCTCGGGTGCACCCGGTTACGACGATGTCGCGCGTCTCGCCGCCGTGCTGGCTCGCCACCATCCGGCGCGTTGCGTATGGGGCAGCAACTGGCCGCACCCGAACGCGTCGCCGGTTCCCGATGACATGAACCTGCTCGGCTGGCTGGGCGACTGCACGGCGGACGACGCGGTTACCCGCGTGATTCTGGCCGACAACCCGGCCGTGCTTTACGGATTCTGAGCCGTCCGCAAGTACGGGGCAGCGTGTGACAAGCTTTCAATCCGGAAGCTTGCGCATGCGATGGCAAGCAATCCTGACCGGGCACGACAGGTCGTAGTCCTGCGAATTCTTACCGTGTTGAAAGCTGTTTCGCTACCGGTGTTCCAACGGAGGAACGCAGCGCTTCGCTGCACTGCGACAACTGCTTGACGCTGCATGCCGGTCGGCGCACGATACGTCCGTGCATTTGGAGCGGGACGCGCCGGCCGCGCGGTTCCTGCACCCGCGACACGCAAAAGAACAACGATGAGCCTTTACGCCCTCGTACCGGAATACCGGCCCCGCGTTTGTCGGCCCGCCGGAACAACGCTTCTCCCGACGCCCGTCGCGTCACGTATCCGTCATCCCGTTTCGTACCGTGCATCGGTACACTTTCCCGTTCGCGCGCGAGCCGCGACGATGAACGGCGCCAGTCCGGCGCGCCGCATCGCACCGCCGCACGCCACCCCCGATCACCGCATCCCGAACGGCGCCTACACCGGCGTGTCGTGACGCCGGTCGCGCCCATCCTTGTATTGCACCGCGGGCTTGCATGACTGCCCGGCGGTACCGAAGTCCGAAGCATTTCGATTGAGCTTGAAAAAGCAAACGCAAGCAGTTCGGTTCGAGGTTCAAGGAGAAAAACTCATGTCGCAGCTTTCGAATGAAGAAGCAAACGGCAGTTCGGGGAGTGGCAAGGTCAAGCTGATCAAGTGGGCGATCATCATCGCCGGCGTCGCGATCGCGGCACCGGCCGCGCTGTTCATCCTGAAGGGGGTGATCGCGCTCGTCACGGCGGGCGTGATCGGCCTCGGCGCGATCTATTTCGCGCCGGTCGTCGCGATGAAGTTCGCGAACCAGAAGGTGAAGATGATCGTCGCGGAGGCGCAGGCCAATCCGATCGAGACGTTGATCAACCAGCTCGCGGAAAAGCGCCAGGCGGCCCAGAAATTTGCGGACAGCATCACCGCGTTCCGCACCGAGGTGAAGAACTTCGAGAGCAAGACGGAGCTGTTCGAGAAGCAGTATCCGGACGATGCGCCACGCTTCCGTCAGCAGCTCGACACGATGAAACAGCTGCTCGCATTCCGCGAGGGGCGCTACAAACAGGTGCAGGCCGAACTGAAGAATTTCGCGTCGGCGATCGACCGCGCGAAGGCGATGTGGGACATGTCGCAGGCGGCGCAGCAGATGAACAAGCTCGCCGGCCGGCAGGCGTCCGACACGTTCGAGCAGATCAAGACCGACGTGGCCGTCGATTCGGTGATGCGCTCGGTCAACAAGGCGTTCTCCGAAATGGAGACGTCGCTGATGGATAACCCCGAGGTCAAGCAGGCACAGCAGCAGGCGGTGATGAACGCCCCGCACGCGCCCGGGCTCGATGCGGCTAATCCCGCGCAGTTGCCGTCGAAACAACAACAATAACTTCCTGCAGGCTCGCAACCATGAAAAAACTTCTTGGCGCCATCGCGTTTCTGGTCGTGCTCGTCGGCGTATGGATCGTGCATCAGGGCGGCCTGTCGTCGCTGATTCCCGCGCATGACGCGGCCCCGGGCTCGACGTCCGCGCAAAGTGGCGACACCGGCCAGTCCACGCAGACATCGCCGTCGTCCAACGTGCTCCCGGCCGGCTTCACCCCGCAGGCCAGCACGTTGAAATCGATTGCCGAAAACGGCATCGTGCGGGTCTCCGTGCAGAATCCGAGCGAACCGTTCTTCGGCGAGGACAAGGGCACGGCGCACGGCTTCAACGTCGAATTCGCGCGGCTGCTGTTCGCTGATCCGTCGTTCTCGCATGGCGGCAAGCCGGTCGTCGTCGATACGCGTCACGAGGTCGACACGTATCCGGGCGTGCCGAAGCAGCTGCTCGATACGGATGCGAAGGGGAATCATGTGGTCGACGTGGCGATGGACGGGCTGACGTTCCCGGACAACACGCCGTCGGGCGTCGTCTATTCGGTGCCCTACGTCGACGATTTCGGCTACTCGCTGATCGTCCGGCAGGGCTCAGCGATCCGCTCGACCGATGATCTCGCGGGCAAGACGGTCGGCATCCTGAAGGGCGACCCGGACGTGCGCGCGTTCGTCACGCGCCAGTATCCGAACGTGAAGTTTGTCGAGGTCGACGATTCCGATCCGGCGTTCATCGCGAAGAGCATCGACGGCCATACGGTCGATGCGTTCATCTACGACTATCCGTTCGCGGTCAGCTCGATCAAGGGCACCGACCTGAAGTTCGCGGTGACGAAGCTCGACGGCTCGAACATCGCGTACAAGATCGGCGTGCGCACGGACGACCAGGATCTGCTGATCTACCTGAACGCCGCGATCGCGAAGCTCAAGCAGTCGCCGCAGTATCTCGACCTGCTGCGCAAGTATTTCGTCAGCGACCAGGCGGTGACGACCGCGGCCGCGTCGGGCGAACATACGTACGTGGTGAAGGCGGGCGACACGCTGAACATGATCGCCGCGAGCAAGCTCGGCAGCGGCCAGCGCTATCGCGAGATTCAACGCCGCAATAACCTCGCCAACCCGAACCTGATTCTGGCGGGCCAGCATCTGGTGATTCCGGTGCGGTAGCGTGAAGTGAATGAAGCGGGAAGGGACGTGAAAGACTGCGCGCGGCCCGGCGGAGGTGATCCGCCGGGCCGCGTGCTTTTCTGCGTCAGTGAGTGATCGACAGGAACAGGTACGCGGCGAACAGCGACAGGTGCACGACACCGTGCAGCACCGTCGTGCGCCCCTGGCTGAGCGTCAGCGTGCTGACCAGCAGGGTGAGCGCCAGCAGCACGGTTTCCATCGGGCCGATGCCGAGCGTGAGCGGCTGGCCGACCCAGATGAACACGGCCGCGACGGTCGGGATCGTGAGCCCGATGCTCGCGAGCGCCGAACCGAGCGCCAGGTTCATGCTGGTCTGCAGGCGGTTCGCGCGCGCGGCGGTGACGGCCGCGAGCCCTTCCGGCAGCAGCACGAGCGCGGCGATCACGATACCGACAGCGGCTTCGGGCGCGCCGAGCTGCATCACGGCATGTTCGACAGCCGGCGACAGCAGCTTCGCGAGCAGCACGACCGCGACGAGGCTCACGAACAGCAGCACCATGCTGATCACGGCAGTGCGGTTGCTCGGCGCCGCCGCGTGAACCGCCTCGTTCGCGCTGTCGTGCGCGGCGAGGAAGTAGTCGCGATGGCGCACGGTCTGCACGAACACGAAGGCGCCGTACAGCACGAGCGACGACACGCCGGCGAACGCGAGCTGCGATTTCGAGAAGAACGGGCCCGGTGCGGCGTTCAGGTAGTTCGGCATCACGAGCGACAGCACCGACAGGGACGCCAGCACCGCGAGCGCCTTACTTGCGCCGCGGCCCTGGAAGTCCTGTTCGCCGTGCTTCCACGCGCCGACCAGCAGGCAGATGCCGACGATGCCGTTGCAGATGATCATCACGGCGGCGAACACGGTGTCGCGTGCGAGGCCCGATTTCTCGGGGCCCGCGCCGAGCATCACCGACACGATCAGCGCGACTTCGATGACGGTTACGGCGACCGCGAGCACCAGCGTGCCGAACGGCTCGCCGACGCGGTGCGCGACGACTTCGGCGTGGTGGACGGCGGCGAACACGGCGCCGGCGAGTGCGGCGGCGAACACCGCGATGACGAGGCCTTCGGCCGGTACGGCGCGCGACAGCGCGAGGACCAGCCATGCGGCAAGCGGGGCCACGAGGGTCCAGCGCGGGAGCTGGTTGGACGAGAGCGGCATGGAGGGTTTCCTTATGCGAGTGGCGGCGCGCGACGCGCCGTCACGGGTTGACGAAGCCCGGCCGTACTATCCGCCGAACGAGGATGTTGAAACCGAAGGGTGGCGGCACGCAATGGTGCTGCCCTGGGTTCGCCGCCGTGAGGCGGCGAGGGGCGCGGGCGGGCCGGAGCCCGTCGCTGGATGAAACGGTTCGATGCGGCTGGCCGCGAGCGGCGAGGCGAGCACGTGTGACGACGCGCGGGCCGGAGGCTCGGTTCCGACCCCGGAAGGGCGGCCGGCGATGGACGGCGGTGGCGGCGTGACACGCGGGTTCCCCCTGAAATCCGGCTGTTTGTCGAATTTTATCAGGCGTTCGGGGGTCACTATCTCATATTCGAACGCTTTCATTGACCTTTCGGTTTACAAAAAGTGCCCCTACCTTTCAATTTTTTTGTCTTTGCAGTTTCCGTAACGGTTTCTTGCACGACAAATTCGGGCTCGCCCTGACATAAATCTACCGACCGGTCGGTTTATAATAGCCCGCACCTCCACTTCATGACGGATCGCAAGCGATGGCTGTTTCTTCTGCACATTCGGTGAACTCGGGCGCGCTGGCGCCGTCGGCCGTCGTCGGCGTGATCGGCGCCGGCGCGATGGGCGCGGGCATTGCGCAGGTCGCGGCGGCGGCCGGCCATACGGTGCTGCTGTACGACCTGAACGAAGCCGCCTGCGACAAGGCGCTGGCCGGTATCCGCGCGCAGTTCGCGCGGCTCGCGGAGAAAGGCCGGCTCGAACCGGCCCAGGCCGATGCGGCCGGCGCGCGGATTCGCGCCGTGCGCGAACTGGCCGATTTCGCGGGCGCCGCGCTGATCGTCGAGGCGGCGGCCGAGCGGCTCGACGTGAAGCGCGAGATCTTCGCGACGCTCGAGCGCCATGTCGACGACGCGTGCCTGCTGGCGACCAACACGTCGTCGATCTCGATCACGTCGATCGCGGCCGGGCTGCGCGTGCCGCAGCGCGTCGCCGGCCTGCATTTCTTCAACCCGGCGCCGCTGATGGCGCTCGTCGAGGTGGTCAGCGGGCTCGCGACCGCGCCCGAGGTCGCGCAGGTGCTGGTTGCGACCGCCGCCGCGTGGGGCAAGCAGCCCGTGATGGCGAAATCGACGCCGGGCTTCATCGTGAACCGCGTCGCGCGGCCGTATTACGCGGAGGCGCTGCGCGTGCTGAACGAGCAGGGCGGCGCGCCGGCATCGATCGATGCGGTGATGCGCGAGGCGGGCGGCTTCCGGATGGGGCCGTTCGAGCTGATGGACCTGATCGGCCACGATGTGAACTTCGCGGTGACCGAATCGGTGTTCCGCGCGTACTTCAACGATCCGCGCTACACGCCGTCGCTGATCCAGCAGGAACTCGTGAACGCGGGCTTCCTCGGGCGCAAGTCGGGGCGTGGCTTCTATTCGTATGCGGACGGCGCGACGCCGCCCGCGCCCGATCTCGAAGCACCGTGCGACGCGCCGGACGACGTCGCGCTGTTTGCGCAGGACGGCCCGGCCGCCGCGCTGCAAGCGCGCTTCACCGAACGCATTCCGGGTGCCCGGCAGGCCGGCGCACATGCCGACGACCTGCTCGCGACGGCCGGCCGCGCATCGATCGCGCTGACCGACGGCCGCACCGCGACCGCGCGCGCCGCGCAGACGGGCGCGGCCGATCTCGTGCTGGTCGACCTTGCGCGCGATTACGCGCAGGCCGGGCTCGTCGCGCTGACGCGTGCACTCCAGTGCAGCGATGCAGCGTATGCGGACGCGGTCGGCCTGTTCCAGCAGGCGGGTTTTCGCGTCGTCGGCGTCGCGGACGTGCCGGGCATGGTCGCGATGCGCACCGTCGCGATGCTCGCGAACGAGGCGGCCGACACGGTGAATCAGGGTGTGTGCTCGCCCGCCGATCTCGATCTTGCGATGGAGAAGGGCGTGAACTACCCGTGCGGCCCGCTCGCGTGGGCCGATGCGATCGGCATCGGCCGCGTGCACCGCGTGCTGTCGAACCTGGCGGCGAGCTACGGCGAGGACCGCTATCGCGTGTCGCCGCGCATCGCCGCGCTGCATGCGGCCGGCCGCACGTTCCGGTCGTAGCCGCCGCCCCTGTTACTTCGAACACGATAACGACATCACTCCATTGGAGGAGCACCCCGATGATTCACCCGACGCATCCCGCCGCCGCCCTTGAGCCGATCGAGACCGCCAGCCGTGACGAACTGCAGGCACTGCAGCTCGAGCGCCTCAAGTGGTCGCTGCGCCACGCGTACGACAACGTCCCGCACTATCGCCGCACGTTCGATGCGGCGGGCGTGCATCCGGACGACCTGAAGTCGCTCGCCGATCTCGCGAAATTCCCGTTCTCGACCAAGAACGACTTGCGCGACAACTATCCGTTCGGGCTGTTCGCGGTGCCGCGCGAGCAGGTCGTGCGCGTGCACGCGTCGAGCGGCACGACGGGCAAGCCGACGGTGGTCGGCTACACCGCGCGCGACATCGATACCTGGGCGAACGTGACCGCGCGCTCGATCCGCGCGGCCGGCGGCCGCCCCGGCGACACGCTGCACAACGCGTTCGGCTATGGGCTCTTCACGGGCGGCCTCGGGATTCACTACGGCGCGGAACGGCTCGGCTGCATGGTCGTGCCGATGTCGGGCGGCCAGACCGAGAAGCAGGTGCAGCTGATCCGCGATTTCGAGCCGAAGATCATCCTCGTCACGCCGTCGTACATGCTGAACCTGATCGACGAGATGGTGCGGCAGGGGATGGACCCGGCCAAGTCGTCGCTGAAGATCGGCATCTTCGGCGCCGAGCCGTGGACGCAGGCGCTGCGCGAGGAAGTCGAGACGCGCGTGGGCATCGACGCGCTCGATATCTACGGGCTGTCGGAAGTGATGGGCCCGGGCGTCGCGTGCGAATGCGTCGAGACGAAGGACGGCCCGGTGATCTGGGAAGACCATTTCTACCCGGAGATCATCGACCCCGTCACGGGCGAAGTGCTGCCCGACGGCAGCCAGGGCGAGCTGGTGTTCACGTCGCTGACGAAGGAAGCGATGCCGGTGATCCGCTACCGCACGCGCGACCTCACCGCGCTGCTGCCGCCGACCGCGCGCGCGATGCGCCGTCTCGCGAAGATCACGGGCCGCTCCGACGACATGCTGATCGTGCGCGGCGTGAACGTGTTCCCGAGCCAGATCGAGGAGATCGTCGTCGCGCTGCAGCAGTTGTCGGGCCAGTTCCAGATCACGCTGTCGCGCGACGGTCACATGGACCGGCTCGACCTCGCGGTCGAACTGCGTTCCGAAGCGGCCGCGTCCGTCACCGACAGCGATCGCGCGGCGCTCGCGCGTGAGCTGCAGCACCGGATCAAGACGATGGTCGGCGTGTCGTCCGGCGTGACGGTGCTGGCGGCGGGCGGCATTCCCGCGACCGCGACCGGCAAGGCCCGGCGCGTGATCGACCGCCGCCAGGCCGCCTGATTCCCCTGTTTGCCGTTCAACCCGAGGAAACCTGTTCGATGGATGGATTGAAGACCCTGGCCGTCGCGGTCGATGCGCGCGGCATCGCAACCGTCGCGCTGCAGCGTGGCGACGTGCTCAACGCGTTCGACGAGACGATGATCGCCGAACTGACCGACGCGTTCACCACGCTCGGCCGGCGCGACGACGTGCGCGCGATCGTGCTGCGTTCGGACGGCCGCGCGTTCTGCGCGGGTGCCGACCTGCAGTGGATGCAGCGCGCGAGCACGAACGATGCGGCGGCGAACCTGCGCGATGCGGAGCGGTTCGCCGCGATGATGCGCGCGATCCGGCAATGCCCGAAGCCGACGGTGGCGCGCGTGCAGGGCCATGCGTTCGGCGGCGGCGTTGGCCTGTGCGCGGCGTGCGACATCGTGATCGCGAGCGATCACGCGCGCTTCTCGGTCAGCGAGGCACGCTTCGGGATCCTGCCGGCCGTGATCGGCCCGTATCTGGTCGAGGCGGTCGGCCAGCGCCAGGCGCGCCGGCTCGCGCTGACGGCGACCCAGCTCGCCGCGGGCGAAGCGGTCGCGATCGGCCTGATCCACCAGGCCGTGCCGCTCGATTCGCTCGACGAAGCACTCGACAAGACGCTCGCCGAACTCGGCCGCAACGGCCCGAACGCGCTGATGGAGATCAAGCGCTTCTTCGACGCGATCGGCGAGTATCCGCCGTCGGACGAGCGCGCGGCATTCACCGCGCAGACGATCTCCCGCGTGCGTGCGACGCCGGAAGCGAAGGAGGGCTTCACCGCGTTCTTCGCGAAGCGGCCGCCGGCCTGGGAGGCGGGCGCCGAGTAAGGAGAAACCAAGGGGAAACGGCGACGATCGGCGGCACGGCGGGCACGGCCGAATTTTGCGGCTCGGGCTCGGGCGCTTGCTCTACAATGCGTGACCTCCGGCGCGCTGCCGGCCCAGCCCCGACCGATTCTTCATCCGATGATCGTCAACCGCCTTATCTCCGAGATCCTGTTCGGCTTCACCGGCCTGATCGGCATCATCAACCCGATCGGCATCGCGTTCCTGTTTCTCGAACGGACCGAGGCGCTCACCGAGCAAGAACGCGATCTGCTCGCGAGGAAGGTCGCATTCAACGCGTTCGTCGTGCTGATGGTCGCGTTCTTCGCCGGCACGCCGGTGCTGCATTTCTTCGGGATCTCGATGGAAGCGCTGCGGATCGGCGGCGGCTTCGCGGTTGCAGTGGCCGGCTGGCAGATGCTGAACGAGCCCGACGGGCCGGGCGGCGGCGACACGCCGGTCAAGCCGATCGACGCGAACGCGATCATGACGCGCGCGTTCTTCCCGCTGACCATGCCGCTGACGGTCGGCCCCGGCTCGATCGCGACCGCGATCGCGCTGAACGCGAACCGCACGCACAAGCTGTCGGAGTTCGCGCTGTCGAGCGTCGTGTCGATCGCCGTCTCCGTGCTGGTTGCGATCGTGATCTGGCAGGTCTACAGCCGCTCCGCGCTGCTGTCGCGCTACCTCGGCAGCGAAGGTACCAAGGTCGCGAAGCGCGTGTCGGCGTTCCTGCTGCTGTGCATCGGCGTGCAGATCATGCTGACCGGTTTTTCCGCGTTCCTGCAGCCGATCGCCGACCAGGCAAAGTAAGCGGCCGGCGCCGCTGCGCACGTGCTGCGCAGCCGGTGCCCCGCACGACCTCGCGCTGACGACCACCCCCTTCGTACGATGCGGCGACGCCGCACGCCTTTTCGCCACCCGAGATACCATGCGACGGTCCGGCGGATGCGCGGCGCGCATCCGGCCGTCAGCTCAACTTCAATGGCGAGGCGTGCAATGGAATACGTGAAATTCGGATCGACAGGGCTGGAAGTGTCCAAGCTGGTGCTGGGTTGCATGACGTTCGGCGAACCGTCACGCGGCTCGCATCCGTGGACGCTGCCGGAAGCGGAGAGCCGCCCGATCATCCAGCGGGCGGTCGAAGCCGGCATCAACTTCTTCGATACCGCGAACATGTATTCGGACGGCACGTCGGAGGAGATCGTCGGCCGCGCGCTGCGCGATTTCGCGAAACGCGACGAGATCGTGATCGCAACCAAGGTGTTCTACCGGATGCGCCCGGGGCCGAACGGCGCGGGGCTGTCGCGCAAGGCGATCATGACCGACATCGACCAGAGCCTGAAGCGGCTCGGCACCGATTATGTCGATCTCTACCAGATTCACCGCTGGGACGACGGCACACCGCTCGAGGAGACGCTCGAGGCGCTGCACGACGTCGTGAAGGCCGGCAAGGCGCGCTATATCGGCGCGTCGTCGATGTTCGCGTGGCAGTTCGCGAAGGCCCTGCACACGTCGAAGCAGCACGGCTGGGCCCGCTTCGTCAGCATGCAGAACCACCTGAACCTGCTGTATCGGGAAGAAGAGCGGGAAATGCTGCCGCTGTGCGAAGACGAAGGGATCGCGGTGATTCCGTGGAGCCCGCTCGCGCGCGGCCGCCTGACGCGCAACTGGGACGAGTCGACCGAGCGGCAGCAGAGCGACGCGGTCGGGCAGCGGCTCTACGATGCGACGGCGGAGTCGGACAAGGCGGTCGTCGACGCCGTTGCGACGATCGCCGCCGCGCGCAACGTGCCGCGTGCGCAGGTCGCACTCGCGTGGGTCGCGCAGAAGCGCGGGGTCACCGCGCCGATCGTCGGCATTTCGAAGCCGCGGCAGCTGGACGACGCACTGGCCGCGCTCGAACTGAAGCTGACCGACGACGAGATCGCCACGCTCGAACGCCCGTACGTGCCGCACGCGGTCGCCGGGCTCAACTGAGCGGCGGCGCCGCGCGGCCGTCAGCGCGCGGCGTCGAGCATCGGGTAGGTGAACAGGCCGAAGTGGACGAGGTTCAGCCCCGCGTGCGCGAGCGCGGACGCGAGCAGTCCGCCGCGCCGCCAGGCGAGGCCGTAGCCGACGCCGGCCACCGTGCCGAGCACGATCCATTGCCAGCCGCCGGCCGCATGCGCGGCGCCGAACAGCACCGCGCCGATCGCAAGCGCGGCCCACGGCCCCCATGCGAACGCGCGTAGCACGCGCGTCAGCCCGCCCTGCACGTAGCCGCGGAACAGCGCTTCCTCGGCGAGCGTCACGAGCAGCAGGTTGTTCACGAGCCACAGCCAGCCCGACGGCGGCCACTTGGGCGCCCAGCCGACCATGCCGAACGCGAGCGCGCCGGCCAGGCACGCGGCGGCCGTTGCGACAGCGGCCACCGCGCCGGTGCGCAGGGCGCGCAACAGCGGGATGTCGGGGGCGACCCACGGCAGTGCCCACACCAGCCACAGGCCGATGAGCGGCTTGTCCAGATTCAGGTACATCGTGAACGGCACGGCATCCGGCGTGAAGCGCGTCGGGCCGATCACGCGCGGATTGTGGAAGCCGGGAATCAGGTGCAGGCTGAGCGCGATCGCGACCGCCGCAAAGACGACGTGTGCGGCGATGCGCACCGCGCGCGGGCGCTCGGGCATCACGCCCCAGGCGGCCGCGGCCAGCAACGCGAGCGGCGCCAGCGTGAGCGGCGCGAGCTTGCCGAACGCCAACGCGCACGCATAGCCGAGCGCGGCGAGGCCGACGCTCAGGCCATGCTGCGGGCGATGCCACGCGAACGCGGCGGCCGCGAACAGGGCGAGCCAGATCGTGGCGGACGGAAGGAGCGAAAGGGACATGACAAGGGCGGCATTCGTCGGACGAGACGCCGCGCATCATACAGCAGCCGCGTTGCCATACCGGCCGGCGGCTGTCGGCAGTCAGCGGCCGGCGGTTTCGGTGACGCCGTCGCGACCCGGGATGTGGACGCTGTTGCGCTCGCGCATCCGCCGCCGGTACCAGAACGTCCAGAGCAGCAGACAGCCGAACACGGTGTAGCCCATGACCGGCGACACGACCAGCACGCGTTCGACCGGCCAGGTCACGACCATCCAGAGGCGCAGCAGCATTTCCAGCGTCATGAACGCGCCCCAGACGAAGGTCATCCGCCGGAGCATCTGCCGCAGCCCCGGTTGTTCGTTCCAGACGGCTTCGAAATGCGCGGCGCCGCCATCCATCTCGCGGGCCACGGTGGCGCGGGCGAGATAGAAGATCAGCGGGCGTTCGCGGAACAGCGACAGCAGGAACACGACGCCGATCGTGCCCGACGCGAGCGATTCGCGCATCAGCAGCGTGCGCGGGCTGCCGCCGAGCGCCATCCCGAGGATCGACAGCGCGATGCCGAGCAGCACGATGGCCGCTACCGCGTCGACGCGGCGCGAGCGGATGAATTCGACGATCGACCAGATGATCGGCGGGATCGCCGACGCGTACAGCGCGCCGGTTTCGCCGAAATATGGCTGCGCGGCCCGGTAGGCAACCCAGGGCAGCACCAGGTTGACGAAGAGTTCGAGAATCAGTCCGGCTCGCGGTTTCACGGTGAGCAATTCCACGCAGGTTGGGGCGAACGCGCAAAGGGCATGGTGGCCCCCGGTTGCCCCGAAAAGGGTTCGGTTCAGTATATCGAAGAATCGGGCGGGACTGCGGTACCGCCTCGGGCGCTTGCCGCCGGTGCCGTCGTCATGGATTCGCCGCCGCCGGCAGCGTGATCGTGACCGTGGTGCCCTGCAGCACGACGCTTTGCACGTGGATGGTGCCTCCGTGCCGTTCGACGACGGCCTTGACGAACGCCATGCCGAGCCCGACGCCGCTGGTTTCCGGCTGGCCGGCGGTGCGAAAGCGCCGATAGCGCTCGAACAGCCGCGTCTGGTCCGCGCTGCTGATTCCGCATCCGCTGTCGCGGATCGTGCAGCGCACGGTCTTGCGGTCGGCGCCCGGCTCGACCCTGCATTCGACGCTCGTCAGCGATGCGCTGTACTTGATCGCGTTGTCCAGCAGGTTGATCAGCGCGCGCGACAGCAGCGCCGGGTCGCCCAGCACGATCGTGTCGTCGCGCCGAGGCACGTCGTCGATCGACATGGATTTCCGGTGCGCGAGCGGCCACACCGCGTCGCGTGCCTCGTTCATCAGGTCGGCGAGGTTGACCGGCACGCGTTCGTATTCGCTGGCTTCCGCACGCGAGAGTTGCGCGAAACCGTCGGCCATCGCCAGCGTGTGCCGCGCCAGCTTGCCGATTCTCGCGAACTGCTGCTTCATCTGCGCATCGCCGGCACGCCGCGCCTGCGTGTCGATCAGGATGATCAGCGAGGTCAGCGGGGCGCGCATGTCGTGCGAGAACAGCGTCAGCATGTCGTTGCGCTGGCGCTCGAGCATGTCGCGGCGGACGGTCGCGTTGCGCAACGTCTCCAGCGCGTCATGGATCCGCGTGATCTCGGGCCCGATGCCGCGCGGCATCGCGACATGCGACGTATCGCCGTCGCTGAGTGCGACGATCCGGCGGCCGAGCGTATCGAGCGGCTTCGACAGCAGCCGCTGCATGCCGCGCGCGAGCGAGGCCAGGATCGCGATGCACAGTGTCGTGGCGAACGCCGACAACCCGACCTTGATCCGGGAGGCATTCCGGTCGCCGATCGCGCGGCGCCGGGCAAGGTCGATCACGCGGTCGCGCAGCAGCTCGCTCGGCAGGAAGTGCGGCACGATCGCGCGGGAAAAATCGGCGGCGCTCATCGCATAGGCGCCGTTCTTGCCGCCGGTGACGGTCGCGTCGACGAGCGGCAGGATGTGGGTGTCGAAGGCCGCGTTGAGCTGCGCATATTCGCGTGCCACGTCGGGGTCGTCGAGCTGCGCGCCGATCGTACCGTCGATCAGCGCGCGCAATTGCTCGATGCGGCCGCGCATCCGCATGATGTCCGCGAACTGCGTGCGGTCGAGCGCTTGCCGCGCGAACATCGGCGCAATGAGCAGCGAGCCCGTGCGGCCCGTGTATTCGCGGAGATCGCCGAGGAGCCGCGCGAGCAGGATCGCACCCGACGTGCGCGGGTCGCGCATCGCCGTGTCCGTCATCGCACCGTCGATCAGCAGCGACAGCGTGTCGACGATCCGGAACAGGCGCGCCTGCGCGTGCTGGATGTCGTGAACCGTGCGTGACGCGAGCGGCCGCGCGTCGAGCGCATCGACTTCGGCGCGCGCATCGGCGAGCGTGATCCGGACCGAGTCGAGTGCATGCAGCAGGTTGCTGCGTTCGCGATCGTCGAGCACGGTCGCCTGCGCGATGCCGGTGCGAAAGTGTTCGAGCGCCCGGTCGGAACGCGTGCGCGCGGCGAGCAGGTTGCGGACCTCGGTGGCGCCGTCGTCCTGCAGGCGCACCAGCAGGTCGTTCGTCGGGCCGCGCTCGGCCGAGATCACGTTGGCGGTGCTCATCGCGCCGCGGACGAATTCGAAGCTCTGCAGGTCGACGTTCTCCTGCCGGTATTGCCGGAAACTCCCCCAGATGATCGTGCCGCACAGCAAGGCCAGCAGCGTGGTGACGAGTGCGAAGCCGATATGCGTCTTCTGCTGGATCGTCAGCGATCGAAAGTTGTATGCGTGTTCCCGGCTAAACGAGAATGAACGATTCATGACACACCATGTTTGCAAGCTATCCCGGGTGGGCCCGTATTCTCGGCCTGTCGGCGCCATGACACCGTAAGGTTTTGTGGGGGGCGGGGGGCCGCCTCCACGGGGTGGCAACAATCCCGGCAGGGAGGCCGGATCGTGCTTGCACAGGATCACCTTGCGTCAGTGTCCTGTCGACACCGGACGAATCACGCTTGATCCGGAGAAACCCTGATCGCGTATCGGGTGCGTGGCGCGTTACGGCGGATGGTTTGGATTGCGAAGGTTCCTGATCGTCGTGTCTGCCGTGGTGCACGGCATCAAGTGCGCATCGGACGACGGCAGCAAGGAGAGGGCGCTGGAGGGGAGTGGCAGACAGGCGCGCCGCCCGCGCACGGGCGACGCATCAGGGCGACACTGCGGCAGGCGTGCCGCGGCGCGAACCGGTGAACTGGTGAATTGGCGCCGCGGCCGCGCGAGCGGTCAGGCGACGGCAGGCTGAACGATGATCTTCACGTTCCGGTCCTTGTGGTTGACCAGTTCCTCGAAGCCGTGCGAGACGATGTCGCCGAGCGCGATGCGCCCGGTGATGAGCGGCTGCACGTCGATGCGGCCGTCCGCGATGAAGCGGATCACGTCCGCGAATTCGCCGTTGTATGCGAGCGAGCCGATCACTTCCTTCTCGGTCGACACGATGTCGAAGAAGTTGAACGGCGCCGGTTCCTCGAAGATGCCGACCATCACCGACTTGCCGGCCTTGCGGATCACGTCGATCGCGAGCTTCGCGGTGGCCGTGTGCCCGATGCACTCGAACGACACGTCGGCGCCGTAGCCGCCGGTCAGCGCCTTGACTTCCGCGATCGCGTCGGACGTCTTCGGATCGATGACGACGCTCGCGCCGACTTCCAGCGCCTTCTCCTTGCGCGCGGCCGACATTTCCAGCGCGATTACGCGCCCGGCGCCCGCGGCCTTCGCACACATGATCGTGCACAGGCCGATCGTGCCCGCGCCGACCACGACGACGGTCTGCCCGACGATGTTGCCGGCCTTTTTCACCGCATGCAGGCCGACCGCGAGCGGCTCGATCAGTGCGCCGGCCTCGGTCGGGAAGTTGTCGGGCAGCTTGTACAGCAACTCGGCCGGCACGTTCACGAACTCGGCGAATGCACCGTTGTTCATCAGCCCGGTGAACGCGAGGTTCTCGCAGATGTTGTACAGCCCATGCCTGCAATACCAGCAGGTGCCGCAATGCTGGCAGGCGTCGGCCGTCACGCGATCGCCGACCGCGAAGCCCGTCACGCCCGCGCCGAGTTCGGCGATCTCGCCGCTGAATTCGTGGCCGAGGATGCACTGGCCCTTCAGGCCCGTCAGCGGATGCGGCGCGTCGACCGGGATGAAGACGGGGCCCGCGACGTATTCGTGCAGGTCGGAGCCGCAGATCCCGCACCAATGCACGCGAATCGTGACCCAGCCTGCCGGCGGGCGCTCCGGAACGGGAACCTGTTCGACGCGGATGTCGTGGCGGCCGTGCCAGACGGCGGCTTTCATGCTCGGAGCGGTGGTCGATGCCGGTGTACTCACGTTGCTGTCTCCATCAGGTTGTCGTCGGGCGCGAGGCAGGGCTGCCGGTGCACCCGTCGCGCGATTGCGCGAACGATCGGTATGCAGGAACGGGGCCAGCTCGAGTGGGGGCGCAGGGCGGCGATTGGACGGGATGGGCGTGGTGCGATGCGTCATCTCCCGGTTCGTTGACGGGAAACGGTTTGACGAGGGCGTGACGCGAAGTTTGCTGCGACAGCTAAACGGCAAGGTGGGTGAGACGCTGGGACGTTCGTCTCAGCGCAATGAGACGAATCGCGAGACGCGCGGCGATGACCGGTGCGGTTCGATGCGCGTTCAGGCGACGACTTCGTCGACCGCGGCCGACGCGAGCAGCACGAATCCGGCGGCGCGGTACAGCGGCGGGCCGGCCCATTGCCGCGATCGGCGGAACGGATCGTTGCGCACATTACCCCTTTACTTGAAGTTAACTTCAATTTGTATCATGTGCGCCAGTCCGATCGCGGACGCGTGACGCATCCCGTTGCACGCGGCCGCTTCAACGGAGGTGGAGATGACCGAATCGCCTGTCGCGGCCGATGCCGCCATGCTGCCGTCGCGCAGCTACCGGGCCGCCGTCGCGAACGTCGTGCTGGCGAGCATCGTGTCGGCGCTGCACGTCGGCAAGGCGACGATCGCGTTACCGTCGCTCCAGCACGAGTTCGGCGGCTCGCTCGCGTCGCTGAGCGGGATCATGTCGGTGTTTCCGTTCGTCGGGGTGTTCGGCGGCATCGCGGCCGGCCTGCTGGTGCGGCGCTGGGGCGACCGGCTGCTGTTGATCGCGGGCCTCGTCATCCTCGGCCTGTCGAGCGTCGCCGGCGCATGGGCCGGCAGTTTCGCGCTGCTGCTGGCCACGCGCTTCGCCGAGGGGCTCGGTTTCGTGATCGTGGTGGTCGCGGCGCCGGCCGTGCTGAATCGCGTGACGCCGCCCGCGCGGCGCAATTTCGCGTTCGGCCTGTGGAGCACGTTCATGCCGGCCGGCATGGCGCTGTCGATGCTGGTCGGGCCGCTGCTCGGCGGCTGGCGCAACGGCTGGCTCGCGGCCGCGGCGCTGACGCTCGTCGCGGCGGCTGCGGTGCCCGTCACGACGTCCGCCGATGCGCCGTCGCGGCAGGCCGCCGCGCCGCGCATCGGGCCCGCGCTGCGTGACGTGCTCGCGCTGCGTGACGTGCTCGCGCTGCGTGACGTGCTCGCGTCGCGGTCGACCACGCTGCTCGCGCTGGGTTTCGCCACCTACAACGTGCAGTTTTTCGCGGCGATGACGTTCCTGCCGGTGTTCCTGATGCAGCGCCTCGGCGTCGCGGTCGGCGCCGCGGGGTTGATCAGCGCGGCGATCGTCGCCGCGTGCGTGATCGGCAACCTGACGGCCGGCTGGCTGCTGTCGCGCGGCGCACGGCCCGGGATCGTGATGGCCGCGACGTCGGTCGCGATCGGCGCGGCCGGCGCAGGGCTCTTCAGCGCGGCCACGCCGGCCCCGCTCGCGGTCGCGCTGGGTTTCGCGTTCTCGGCGATCGCGGGGATGCTGCCCGCGACGATCCTCGCGTGCGCGCCGGGCTCCGCGCCGACGCCTTCGCTGGCGCCGCTCAGCATCGGCTGGGTCGTGCAGGGCAACTATCTCGGGCAGGTGATCGGGCCGCTGGCGATCGGCGCGATCGTCGGTGCATTCGGCTGGTCGGGCGGCATCGGGCTGATGCTCGCGGCCGCCGTCACCGGCGCGGCGATCGGCCTGTCGCTGCTGCGCGAACCGATGGGCCGGCGCTGAGCGCGGCGCCGTTCAACCTGCACGGAAATCCGTCAAGCATGCTCAACACCATGGAAAGCCTGATTTGCGAAGAAGACGTGCCGTGCGATGCGCCGGCATGGGTCGAAGACGATGCGATGCCGCTACCTGGCGGCGTCGCGCATCCGCTCGTGACGATCGGCCGAGCGCCGGTTCCCGAGCACGCCGCAGCGGCCGCGTCGCCGTTGCGCCCGCAACTGTTCGTCACGGTGCTGGAGGCCGGCGACGATGCGTTGCTGATTCGCTGGGTCGAGAGCGGCCGGTGCCATTACGGCGAACAGCGCTGGCGCTTGCGTGTCGCGTTGCAGCCGGGCCGTTGCGCGATCTCGGGGCAGCCGATCGAGCCGGGCGAGCCGGTGTTCCGGCCGGTGCGGCGGCCCGTGCCGGCCAATGGCGACGAGATGATCCGCCCGGCGTCGGTGCCGGGTGCAACCGGCGTGGCGTGTGGCGTCACGGCGGAGGGTGACGACGCACACGCGCCGGCCGACGTTCCAGGCTGAACGCCGGCCGGCCGGCCGGCCGCGGCAGCGGGTTACTTCTTCACGTCGTGCCGGTACTGGATGAACCCGGCGTTGTTCGCGAGCTTGTCGTACAGCGCGCGCGCCGTCGTGTTGGTTTCGTGCGTGAGCCAGTACACGCGGCTCGCGCCGGCTTCGCGGGCATGGTCGTACACGGCCTCGATCAGCGCGCCGCCCGCGCCTTGCCCGCGTGCGTCGGGCGCGGTGTACAGGTCCTGCAGGTAGCAGTACGGCCCTTCGGTCCAGCACGAGCGGTGGTAGATCGAATGCACGATCCCGACCAGCGCGCCCGATGCGTCGAATGCGCCGAGCACGAACATCGGCTCGGCGGGATCCATCAGGCGCGCCCACGTCGTCGCGAACACCGCGTCGCTCAGCGCGGTGTCGTAGAACTTCTGATAACCCTGCCACAGCGGGCGCCACGCGGCTTCGTCGGCGGCGACGAGCGGGCGCACCGTGACGCGCGTCGCGTCGTGCGCGCGGCTGGCCGCATCGCGCTCGCGCGCCTGTGCGTGACGGATCTCGGTGAGCGACTGGCGTTGCTCGCCTTGCGCGTCGAAGTTCTCCGGCGCGAGCCACGCGTCGAACGCGGCGCGGACATCCGGCCATTCGCCGTCGATGATCGAGAACCACGCGGTGTCGCGATTGCGGCTGCGGTAGACGATCGCCTGCCGGAACGTGCCTTCGTAGCGGAAGCCGAGCCGTGCGGCGGCCTTGCGCGACGGGATGTTCAGGTCGTCGCACTTCCATTCGTAGCGCCGGTAGCCGAGCGTGTCGAAAGCGTACTTCATCAGCAGGAACTGCGCTTCGGTCGAGATGGGCGTGCGCTTGAGCAGCGGCGAGAACGTGACGGAGCCGACCTCGATCACGCCGTTGGCCGGATCGATGCGCATCAGCGCGAGTGTGCCGACCGCGCGGCCCGTCGCACGGTCGATCACCGTGTAGTGCAGCGGATCCGGGCTCGCCTGGGCGGTACGCGCGTAGTCGCGGTAGCTCGATTCGTCGGCGTACGGGCCGTGTGCGAGATAGGTCCAGTCGCTGCCGTCCGGCGCCTGTGCGTAGGCGGCGTGCAGGTCGGCCGCGTGGCGCTCGGCGTCGAGCGGTTCGAGCCGGCAGTAGCGGCCTTCGAGCACGATGCGCTCCGGGCGCGGGCGCGCGGACCAGTCGGGAACGGGGTGGCCGATGGGTTGCTGGAAAGCGTTGGTGAGCGTGGACAAGGTCGATCTCGCTTCGGTTGGCGGCCGGCGACATGCCGGCATGCAGACGATCGTAGTCGCGGCGAGGTACCATGAGAAGCGCCAGAGATCGGCAAATTTATGGTGCCACGGGTTATGGGGCGCGAGCCACTAGCCGTCCGCAACTAGCCGTCCGCCACGTTCCAACATTTTTACGCTGCGATGTTCCGATGACGACTGTCCTTCCTTCCGGCGATGCGCCGTTGCTGCCGCTCGACGCGCCGCTGGCGCGCACGCCGGGCGCGCCTTCGCTGCAGCGCCAGCTGCTGCGCCGCGTGCGCGACGCGATTCTCGGCGGCGCGATGCCGGCCGGCACGCGGCTGCCCGGCACACGCGCGCTGGCCGAGACGCTCGGCGTGTCGCGCAACACGACGGCCGCCGTCTACGAGCAGTTGGTCGCCGAAGGCTTCCTGCAGTCCGACCGCCGCGGCACGCGCGTGGTCGGGCTGTCGCGGCCGGCGCCGCCGCGCCGTCGTGCCGCGCCGCCGGCCGTTGCGCAGCGGCTCGGCCGGATTCGCCCGAGCCGCATCGGCACCGGCGAATCGGAGGGCTTCCGGCCGGGCGTGCCCGCACTGACGCATTTCCCGGCGGACGCGTGGCGCCACGCGATCGACCGCGCGCTGCGCCGCGCCGGCCGCGACCTGCTCGGCTATGGCGATCCGCTCGGCGAGCGCGCGCTGCGCGAATCGATCGCGCGCCACCTGGCCGTGACCCGCGGCGTGCGCTGCGATCCCGAGCAGATCGTGATCACGGAAGGCGCACAGGGCGCGATCGCGCTGTGCGCGCAGTTGCTGACGAACCCGGGCGATACGGTGTGGGTCGAAGAGCCCGGGTACCGCGGCGCGCGCACCGCGATGCAGGTGGCCGACCTCGACGTCGTGCCGATGCCGGTCGACGCGGAAGGGCTGCGCACGGAAGAAGACGACTGGCGCGAGCGGACGCCGCGCCTCGTCTATACGACGCCGTCGAACCAGTTCCCGACCGGCGCCGTGCTGTCGATCTCGCGCCGGCTCGCGCTGATCGATGCGGCGCGCCGGCATCGCGCGTGGATCATCGAGGACGACTACGACAGCGAATTCCGTCACACCGGCGAGCCGATCGGCGCGATGCACGGGCTCGCGCCCGATTCGCCCGTCGTCTATCTCGGCTCGTTCAGCAAGACGATGTTTCCGGCGCTGCGGATCGGTTTTCTCGTGCTGCCCGACGCGCTGCTGGCCGCGGTGCGGCCGGTGCTGCCGGAGATGCTGCGCGGCGGGACGCGTCACGTGCAGCTCGCGCTGGCCGATTTCATCGAGACGGGCGAGTACGGCCGCCACCTTGGCCGCATGCGCCGGCTGTACCGCGACCGGCGGCGCTTGCTGCTCGCCGCGCTCGACGGCAGCCTGAGCGTGCCGCATCAGATCGAGGGCGGGCCGTGCGGGCTGCATCTCGCACTGCGGCTGCCTGCGCGCTACCGCGATCGCGCGATCGTCGACGCGGCGCGTGCGCACGGCATCGGGCCGTTCCCGCTGTCGGGTTTTTCGATCGATGCGGCATCGGCGGGCAACGGGCTCGTGCTCGGTTTCGGCAATACGTCGGCCGACGCGTTCGAGCCGATGTTGCGGATGCTGTCGGCGATCGCGGAGCGGGTGGGCGGGGATTGAGGCGGGACTCGCCGTTCAATCACCGCAATATATTTCCTTAACCTTTTAAATATTAAATTTTTAAAAACAAGGTTGATATTCGTCGATTTTTGGTCTTGCTCCCCGAGCTGAACGTGCTGCGGTCTTGATCGTCAAAAATGGTCAACGGTGCTTGCAAGTGCTAATGGGATGAGCGACGATGAATTCACTGTAACAAACGGTTACTTTTCGTGGATTAATGCGCGGCCGTTCACGCCGCCCCGGTTTTGTATGCCGTGATCGATGGCTTTCGTAATGAATCGACTCCAGAAGGCGATGGTCTGGAGAGCCGTGACGAGCCACGTTGGGATTGCCCGGAGAAATAATAATACTGAGCGTCGCGAGGTCCGCGGCAGACAACCGAGACCGTGGTCATCACGGATGCCGTTAAAAAACTATATCAATCTCGATGAGATCCGATTCACACCGCTATTGCTTCCCGAGTTTGCTGGAAGCATTTTTTATCGTCGTCGTGCTGATCATGATCGAGTACCTGATGAATTCGGTCATCTGGTCGATCAGCCGAAGCGCCGGGCTTCAACCCATGGCGATTGCCAGCATCGGCCGGGTTCTCGCGAACGGGCTCGTATTTACGGTGCTGCTTCACCACGGCAAATTGACCTACCGAAGCCTGCTGCATGACAGCGTCGATTCCTGGCGATCGACGCTCGGACGATTTTTCGTCCCGATCTTGCTGATGACGCCGGGATTGATCGTGGCGGTCAGCGTGATCGAAGTCGGCGTCGGGCAGTTTTTCCCTTGGGGCGGAAGCGGATATGACGCTCGCGAGGTTTACACGAACGGCGGGCTTGGCCTGATCGTGTTGACCTGCCTGATTGCGCCGCTACTTGAAGAAATGCTGTTTCGCGGCGTGATGCTGCGCAGCTTTCTGCAACAGTATCCGACGGGAACGGCCATCGCGCATTCGGCCGCCGTGTTCGGTCTTGCACACCTGAACGTGTATCAGTTCGTCCTGGCATTCGGACTCGGATTGTTGATCGGGAAACTGTACGCGGCCACCCGGTCGCTGCTGCCGGGCATCCTGATCCACGCCTGCTACAACACCGCCGTGGTGATCGTCGCACTGAAAACGCCATTCGAATTTTCCAGGGAAAGCCTGTTGGCCGTCTGGCCCACATCGTGGTGGTTCGGCGCGCTCGCGGCAGGGGTGATCGGCGCGTGTCTTCTGGTCAAGTCGCTCGATGCGCTGAGATTGGCTCAAGCAAGCGCGTCGGGCAGCAACGGCTTGCGTTGAGAACGTTGTATTGGCAAGCGTTCCTGTGAATTCACGGGATGCTGGTGTTGCGCGGTAATTATCCAAAACGATAAAACGAGGTAAGTCATGTGGGGAAAGCAGGTCTGGTTGGCAGGTGTGGCAAGTACCGCGTTGCTGCTGACGGCATGCGGCGGTGGCGATGACGGCGCCGCCAATACGGGAAGCAACGCATCGAGCAACACTACGGGCGGGACGCCGGCTGCCACGTCGCCTGCGGTTCCACCGGCGAATGCTTCCCCGCAACCGTCAGCCCAGGCGGCATGCCGACCGAACGGCAACTTCAGCTACTCGGGTGCTGCGTCTCCGGTCACGGCGAATAACGGCCAGCTGGCGGTGCTCGTGGTGCCGAATCTGCCGAGCGAATACGCGAAGAACCGCAACATGACGGCGGCCGGTGTGCCTGCCGCGAGCCTGGTGCAACAGGGAAGCGGCGCGTTCACGACGCTGGCATCGTCGTCTGCGGCGACCGATTGCCTCGGGCTCGACCATGGCGCCGTCACCGATATCCAGGGCGTCGGCACCGATGTTGCGATCGGCCGCTGGAATCGAGCGATGGATACCGACGGCAATACCTATACCGATACGCAAGGCGTTCACTACGCGGTCGGTACGCCGCTGTCGTTACCTGCAACGGGTGGCCCGCTTGCATGTACCCAGGTGATTGCCGACACGGTGGCGAGCAACGACGGCAGCACGGCCGGTACCCTCGTTTCGAGTTCGGCCACGCTGGATCCGGGCACCCGCCAGCTCACCACGCTGAACCTGTCGATCAAGCAGGCGACGGCTCAATACGGGCTGACGTATACGCAGGTGCCATTGAACGGTGTGCTGAAGACCACCGGGCCCGCGACGATTCAGTCGATCGTCGTCGGACATGACGCGACGCAGCCGCTGGTGGCTGTCGGTTACTCGGCTGCGTTGCCGAACACGCAAGGGGTTGGCGGGGTGGTGATCCTCTCGTGCCACTGAACCGGGCCGGCGCACGCGTGCGTGCCGCCCGTCGGTGACGCGTGACAGGCGGACGATCCGTAGCAGACCGCAACGATGACGCTCGCGGCTGCCGGCAATGATCCGGCGCCTGCGCGCGTGTCGATGCGTGGTGGATGTGCGGATTGACGAACCGCGCACTTTGTTCGAAACGAATGCCGTCGCGGCTCCGCGCCTGCAGCGCCGCCCGGTATTCGGGTTTCGATTCGTATGTTCGAACAGGCCGAGTGGACTATAAATGGATGCGTGTACCGGTGCTTGTCGGGTGCCTGCGCGACTCGCGCATGTCGGCGCCGCGACTCCCGGGGGAGGTGCACCGTGGTTCGCCAGACGCTTGCTCGCGCCGTGCTTCGCACCGCGTTGATCGGGGGCGTGTTTGCCGGCTGTTTGTTGCCCTTGCCGGCCGTCCTTGCCGGAACCCTCTCGCCGCCCGTTACGCCGCACACCTTGAAGCAGCGGACGGCTGCCGCGCCTTACGCGATGCCGGTCGATTTTCCGGCGATCGTCGACCGCTACGGCCCGGCGGTCGTGACCGTCATGACCGCCGCACCCGATCAGCAGACGGGCGGCCCGTCCTTCGCGATCCTCGATCCCGACGATCCGCTCGCCGCGTTTTTCCGACGCGACGCACCGCCGCCCGCGCCGGGCCCGCAGGCTCAGGCTCAGGCACCGGCACCCGACACGGCGCCGCGCGCGGTATCGGGCAGCGGCTCGGGTTTCATCGTCAGCGCCGACGGCCTGATTCTGACCTCGGCCCACGTGGTCGACGATGCGACCGACGTGACGGTGCGGCTCACCGATCGCCGCGAATTCAAGGCGACCGTGCTGGCCGTCGATCCGCAAAGCGACGTTGCCGTGCTGCGCGTCAACGCGACGAAGCTGCCGTTCGTGCGCGTCGGCGATTCGTCGAAGGTACGCGCGGGCGAGCCGGTGATGACGATCGGCGCGCCGGACGGATCGGGCAACACGGTCACGGCCGGCATCGTCAGCGCGACGTCGCACCGGCTGCCGGACGGCAGCGCGTTTCCGTTCTTCGAAACCGACATCGCGCCGAACCCCGACAACTCCGGCGGCCCCGTGTTCAATCGCGCGGGCGACGTGATCGGCATCGCGGTGCAGGTCTATACGGGCGCCGACCGCTACGCGAGCATGACGTTCGCGATTCCGATCGCGTTTGCCGCAAAGGTGCGTGCGCAACTGCAGAAGCAGATGCAGGCGCAGGCGCAGCAGTCCCAGGCGCCGGGCGAGTCGTCGTCCGGCAATGCGATCGGCGTCGACGTGCAGGATGTCGGCATCGGGCTGGCCGCCGCGTTCGGGCTGCCGCGTCCGGCGGGCGCGCTCGTCAACGGCGTCGCGTCCGGTTCGCCGGCCGCCGCGGCCGGCGTGAAGCCCGGCGACGTGATCGTGAAGCTGGGCGACAAGACGATCGGCCGCTCGGCCGAGCTGAACGACCTGGCCGCCGCGCTGCCGCCCGGCCAGAAGGCGCCGCTGCGGCTGATCCGCAACCGCGCGCCGGTGATGCTGACGATCACGGGGGCCGACGAGGCTGCCGGCAACGCGGGCCCGGCCGTCGCCATGGCCGCGCCGAAGGCGGCTGCACGACCGGCGCCGGGGCCCGGCGCGGGCGACGGCGGCGACCGCCTCGGGCTGACGATGCACGCGCTGAGCGACGACGAGCGCCGTTCGACGGGGCTCGCGGTCGGGATGATGGTGGACGCGGTGCACGGCCCGGCAGCCAAGGCCGGCATCCTGCCGGGCGATGTCGTGCTGGAGCTCAACGACACGCTGCTGGAGACGCCGGACGACATACCGTCGCTCGAAGCGAACGGCGGCAGCGTGATCGCGGTGCTGATCCAGCGCAACAACGCGCGGAAGTTCGTGTCGGTGCGTGCGCGTTAGGGCGTTGACGCGGCCGGTATCGTCCACCTACCATCGTCCGGTATCGCACGCAGTCAGCCAGGCAACCAGGAGCCATCCGGCATGAAAGCAGCATTCATCATCGTAGTTGTCCACAGGCGCAGGGTCCGGTAGCGGCACCGCGCCGGCACCCATGCGCCCCCGACTCGTTCGGGGGCTTTTTTTTGCATTGCGCACGGCCGGGTGGCACGTGCGTGGAGGGCATCCTTTGCAATCGAACCTGCCGATCGCTTCCGAACGGGCGTCGCCGAGACACGCGACGCTGATCCTGCTGTGCGCGTGCTCGGTGCTGCCGCTGAGTCTGTTCCTGCCGTCGCTGCCGGCCATCGCACGCGACCTGCGTGCCGACTATGCGCTCGTCGCGCTGTCGCTCGGTGGTTACGCGGCGGTGGCCGCGTCGCTCGAGTTCGTGATGGGGCCGCTGTCGGATCGGTTCGGGCGGCGGCCGGTCGTGCTGGCGAGCGTCGGCGTGTTCGCGCTCGGCTCGCTCGGCTGCGCGATGGCGACCGATATTCGTGCATTCCTGGCGTGCAGGCTGATGCAGGCGGCGATCACGTCGGTCTATCCGGTGTCGATGGCGACGATCCGGGACACCGGCGGCGGTGCGCGCGCGGCGAGCCGGATCGGCTACGCGGCGATGGCGGCCGCGTTCGCGCCGATGCTCGGCCCGACGCTCGGCGGCACGCTCGACCAGACGATGGGCTGGCGCGCGAGCTTCTGGCTGCTCGGCACGGCGGGCATCGCGCTGTTCGTCTGGTGTGCGTTCGATCTCGTCGAAACCCATGCGAACCGGTCGTCGAGCCTCGGGCAGCAGCTTCGCGCGTATCCGGCGCTGCTCCGTGCGCGCCGTTTCTGGGCCTATGCGCTCTGCATGGCGTTTTCGACCGGCGCGTTCTACGCATTCCTGGCCGGTGCGCCGCTCGCCGCGCAAACGGTGTTCGGCATCGCGCCCGCGGAGATCGGTTTCTACATGGGGACCATCACGGCCGGCTTCGTGTGCGGCAGCTTCCTGGCCGCGCGTTACGCGCGCCGCTACGCGCTGGCCACGACGATCCTGTGCGGACGGATCGTCGCGTGTGCGGGGCCGTTGATCGGCCTCGCGCTGATGTTCGGCGGCGCGACGCATGCGATCGCATGGTTCGGGCCGTGCGTGCTGGTCGGCATCGGCAACGGGCTGTCCAATCCGGGGGCGCATGCCGGCGCGGTGTCGGTGCGCCCGGAACTGGCAGGCAGCGCGTCTGGGTTGGCCGGTGCGATGACGATCGCCGGTGGCGCCGCGCTTTCGTCGCTGACGGGGGCGGTGCTGACACCCGGCAACGCGCGTTATGCACCGCTGGCGATGATGCTGTTGTCGGCCGCGATCGCGCTGGCGGCGGCCGTCTGCGTGCGGGTGTTCGATGCGCGGGACGCGGGGCCGTGAACGCAGGCGCGCGGAACCCGGCACGCTACCGTGCCGCGGGCGATTGGCGGACAATCGGCCGAATATCGGGAGACGACGAACCCTCCGCGCGCCGAGCACGCTCCGACGCGTGAAGGGCGACTGGACGAGGATGCGATGAGCGACTTTTCTGATTTTCAGCGAGAAATTGCCGACGCCGCGAGGGCGACATTCAAGGCGCTGCGGGCGCAGCACCCGGACGAGCATTTCTACGCGTTCGCGCTGTATACCGACAGCGGCGCGATGACGGTGGTGCCGGCGGCGAATTCGGTCGAGGGGCTGCGCCAGATCCGCGAGCAACAGGTCGTCCCGGACGACGACCCGTGGTATGCGTGGGGCTTTTCCGAATGGGCGTACGCGGCGGCGGAAGCGTCGCCGTTCAATGCGATCTGCGGCAAGCTCGCCGATGACGTGCTGAGCCCGCAGTTTGTCCGGTCGAGATTCCCGGAATTTTCGCGGCAACTGCACGCCGACATGATCGCGGCGTTGCGCCTGCTCGACCGTGAGGGCCTGTTCGGCACGGGCGACGAAAGGGCGGCGATCACGCTGTTCGTGTCGATCAGCGACGACGACGCTGCCGAGGTGCTGGAAAACGAATCGGCGAAGGTGCTGAATCCACCGGCCGTCGCCGACGCATTCCTGCGCCGCTACGACTGACCGAAATCGGGATAGCGCACGGCGGCCCCGGGCAGGCGGCCGCCATGCGTGCTGCGTGACGGCTTACGGCTTCGCGCCCACGACGAACTCGAACGTCGCGACGCCGTCGACGCCGCCCGTGACGCGGTCACCGGGCTGCAGCGCACCGACACCGGCCGGCGTGCCGGTGAAGATCAAATCGCCGGCCTTCAGCTCGACCGAGCGCGACACATACGCGATGACGTCGGGCACGGCCCAGATCATGTCGGCCAGGTCGCCTTGCTGGCGCGTGTCGCCGTTCACTGCCAGCCAGATGCGGCCCGTCACCGGGTGGCCGGTGGCCGCTGCCGCGCGCAGCGCGGTCACGGGGCCCGATGCGTCGAAGCCCTTCGCCCAGTCCCACGGACGGCTCAGTTTCTTCGCTTCGGCCTGCAGGTCGCGGCGCGTGAGGTCGACGCCGACGCCGTAGCCCCACACATGCGACAGTGCGTCGGCCGGGTCGATCGACCGGCCGTCCTTGCCGATCGCGACGACCAGCTCGATTTCGTGGTGGAGGTCGTTCGTCAGCGGCGGATAGGCGACGGTGCCGCTGGCCGGGATGATCGCGTCGGCCGGCTTCGTGAAGAAGAACGGCGGTTCGCGGTCGGGATCGGCGCCCATTTCGCGCGCGTGGTCGGCGTAGTTGCGGCCGACGCAGAAGACGCGGCGCACCGGAAAGCGCGCGGACGACTGGTCGACTTCGACGGAAGGACGCTCGGCAGCGTCGATGACATAAGCGGACATCGGATGGCCTCGTTCGGTGGGAAGACGGATGCCGCGCCCGTACGGTGCACGGGCCGGCATGCGTGCAACGATACCCGACGCCCGCGCGGCCGGATGCGACGCAACTGCGTTTTACCGGGACAAAACTACGCGTCGGCCGCCGCCGGTGCGTCGTCGCCGTCCGGCAGCGCGGCATTCGCGTCGCGGTACGCCTTCGGCGACACGCCGACCCGCGCGCGGAAGCGCCGCGCGAAATACCCTTCGTCGCGGAAACCGACCGAGCGCGCGATGTCCGCGATGCGCCGGCTCGTGTGCGCCAGCAGCGACTGCGCGAGCGCGATCCGGCGCTCGGTCACGAGATCGGTGAAGGTGCTGCCGGTTTCCTTGCGGACCAGGTGCGCGAGGTAGTTGGGCGACAGGAACGCGGCCTCGGCGGTCGCGGCGAGCGTCAGGTCCTCGCGGGTCAGGTTGGCGCGCACATGGCGCAGCACGCGCGCGAGCGCGTCGCGCCGGCCCGCCCGCTGGGCGCCGCGCTGGGCGAGCTTGTCGAGCGCTCCCGCGTACTGCGTGCAGACGAGCCCGATCAGTTGCAGCAGGTAGCCGCGCAGCAGCGTGGTCGAGCCGAACGTGCGCACGCGATCGGTGTCGAGCATGCACAGCGCGAGGCGGCGCGCTTCTTCGTAGGTGTCGCCGGTCAGGATGAAGTCGAGGTGTTCCTGGAAGCGGAACGGCGTCAGCTCGGGAAAGCGGTGCGCGGGCACGTCCTCGAGATCGAGCGGGTCGACGTCGAGATCGGCACGCAGGAACGCCTGGCTGAAGTTGATCACGATGAAGTGCGCGCCTTCCGGATGCGGGATCAGGTGCTCGCGGTGCGGCAGCACGAACGCGAGCGCGCCGCGCGGAAACGGCCGCGTGACGCCGCCGATCCGCTGCTCGGTGTCGCCGCCGAGATTGAACTGGATCTGGAAATACGCGTGCCGGTGCGGCTCGGTGATCGCCTGGCGCGACGCCTGGTCGCGGATGTAGAAATCGAGCCGGTCGCTGCGTTCGGGCATCCCGTACAGGCGCGGCGGGGCGGTGGAGGGCATGAAGGATTCTGCTGTTCGTGACGCGGTTGAGCCGCGATGGTACAGCGAACCGGGCGCGACGGCGATCTGCGCGGCCGTGCGTCTTTGCCCGGTGTCGCTCGCGGCGTGCCGCGCGGCGATCATTCGTCCGGGTGGAAGCCGAGATAACCGGCGTGCGGGCTGCCGCTGCCGGCACGTTGGCTCGCCGCGCCGACCGACACGAGCGCATCCACCGTCGATGCACGGTTCGACACGAGCGTCCACGCGATGGCGTCGTCGGCGCTGGCGGGTGCCGGCTCCGATGCGCGCAGCGCCGTCAGCGCGGCGAGCAGCGTGGCGGCCGGCGGCGTGTGGACCGCGAACCCTTCGTTTGCCACGGCCGCCGTATCGATCCCCAGGACCGTACACAACCGCGCCCGCAGCGGCGTCTCGGCTTCGCTCGCCGCACGCGAGCGCGCGATGTTCTCGCGGGTGTCCGCGTCGACGATCGTGCCGCCGCGGACGAACGGCGCCTGCTGCCACGCGTCGGGCGTGCATTGCTTGCCGCCCGGCACCAGCGGCACGAACGGATTCACTTCGGCCGGATAGATCCGGCACACGAGCGGGCGCTCGTCGTAGATCGCGCACCGCAGGTCGTCGAGCAGGTTCGGGCACGGCCCGGCATGGGTCGCGGTGAGCATGAC
Organism: Burkholderia lata; assembly: GCF_902499335.1. Classification (GTDB taxonomy): domain Bacteria; phylum Pseudomonadota; class Gammaproteobacteria; order Burkholderiales; family Burkholderiaceae; genus Burkholderia; species Burkholderia lata_B. Next base: position 100,642 of record NZ_CABVQK010000006.1, read on the forward strand.
GGTGATGCGGACGGGCAGCGAGCCGCTGAGCGCGGCGCTCGAGCGCACGCGCTTGTACGCGGCGAACGCGTTGTCGGGCTCGGGCTCGACGAGCCACGGCATCGCATCGCACAGCAGCTCCACGTGGCCGCCGCGCTGCAGCCACGCCGTGGCCTCGTCGATCGTCAGCGGAATGCGCAGGTCGCGGCAGCATCCGCCGCAGCCGTTGCAGGCAAAGTCGAGGTCGGTGGGGGTGTCGTTCATTCTTGATTCGATCCGGATAACGGGGGTGTCGCGAAGCGTCGCGACTTGGCAGCGGTCGTGTTTACCGGGCGACCAGCGTCGCGACCCGGCGCCGCAGCTCGGGCACGACGTCGGCGTCGAACCACGGGTGGTGCTTGAACCACGCCTGGTTGCGCGGCGACGGATGCGGCAGCGGCAGCACGTCGGGGCCATAGTCGCGCCAGGCGTGCACGGTGTCCGTCAGCGTGGCCTTGCGGGTGTCGCGCAGGAAATGCCGCTGCGCATACTGGCCGATCAGCAGCGTGAGCCGGATCGACGGCAGCTCGGCGAGCAACCGGTCGATCCACAGTGGCGCGCATTCGGGGCGCGGCGGGTTGTCGCCGCTCGCGCCGCGGCCCGGGTAGCAGAAGCCCATCGGCACGATCGCGAAGCGCGTCTCGTCGTAGAACGTGTCGGCGTCGACGTCGAGCCAGCCGCGCAGCCGCTGGCCGCTCGCATCGTCCCACGGGATGCCGCTCGCATGGACGCGTGCGCCCGGCGCCTGCCCGACGATCAGGATGCGCGCGTCGCGATGGGCACGCACGACGGGGCGCGGGCCGAGCGGCAGCTCGGCTTCGCAGGCACGGCACGCGCGGATTTCAGTGAGCAGCACGTCGAGCGGCGCGCGCGTTGGTTTCGGCATCGAATCTGATCGGGGACGGAGTGGTCATGCGGCGTCACCCGGGGGATGCGTGCCGGGCGCCGACAGGCGGCCCGGACAGGCGTGGCGCGGGAGCGCGCGCCGCCTGCATCACGCGGTGCGCATCACGCCTGCGACAGGCCCGGTGCGCCGCTTTCGGCGACGGCAGCATCATACAACGCGGTTTGCGCGATCGCTCGGGCGATCCCCGCGTCGTCGTGCGAACCGTCGAGCATGCCCCAGCGCCGGTATTGGGACAGGAACCACTCGCCTTCGCGCGGATCGGGGCGGTTCACGGCGCCGCCGTCGTGGAAGCGGATCGGCAGCGGCGGCACGGCGAACGGTCCCGATCCGTAGTCGCCGAGCAGGCGCGGTGCGATCAGCCGGGCCGGCACGCCGAGCGCGTCGGGCGACGCGAGCCAGTCGGCCGTCTCGCGACGGTGCGTGGCGTTGTCGAGCCATGCGCAGGCATCGACGAGCGTGCGGATCAGCGCGCGGGCAGTGGCCGGATACAGCGCGACGAAATCGCGCCGGGTCGCGAGCACCTTCTCCGGATGATCGGGCCAGATCTCGCTCGTGACGGCAACGGTGCGCCCCGCGCCGCAGGCTTCCGCCACCGCATGCCACGGCTCGCCGGCGCAGAAGCCGTCGAGTTCGCCGCTGGCGAGCGCGGCCACCATCTCGGGCGGCGGGATTACGACGCTGCGCACGTCTCGCAAAGGATCGACGTCGTGCGACGCGAGCCAGTGGTTCAGCCACATTGCGTGCGTGCCGGTCGGGAATGTCTGCGCGAGGAGCGGCTTGCGGCCGAGCGTCGCGAACGCGTCGCGCACGCTGCCGCTGTTGCGATACGCGTCGGCGAGGCCGCGCGACAACGAGATCGCCTGGCCGTTGCGGTTCAGCACCATCAGCGCGGCCATGTCGGCCTGCGGGCCGCCGATCCCGAGCTGCAGCCCGCAGACGAGCCCGTACAGCGCATGCGCGGCGTCGAGCTCGCCGCTCAGCAGCTTGTCGCGGACGGTGGCCCACGACGGCTGGCGGCTGAGTTCGAGCGTGAGGCCGTGCCGTGCGCCGAGGTTCAGGCGTTGAGCGACGATCAGCGGGGCCGCATCGCTCAGCGCGACGAACCCGAGACGAAGATGCGCGCGTTCCGGCGCGACGGGAGTTGAGGTATCCATGGCGGTCATGACTGGGGTGACGCGTCGAGCAGTTGCCGCGCGACGTCGACGATGCGCAGGCCCTGATCCATCGCGCGCTTGCGCAGCGCCGCGTACGCGTCGTGTTCGGACAGCTTGCGCTGGTCCATCAGCAGGCGCTTCGCGCGGTCGATCAGTTTGCGCTCCGCGAGTTCGCGCTCGACGTCGGCCAGCCGGCGGCGCAGCGCGTCGTCGTGCGAGAAGCGGGCAAGCGCGACTTCGAGAATCGGGGCGAGGCGCTCGGCCGACAGCCCTTCGACGAGATACGCGCTGACGCCCGCGCCGACTGCCGCGCGGATCAGCGACTGGTTCGAGTCGTGGCTGAACATCAGCACGGGGCGCGGGGCGGTGGCGTGCATTACCGCGAGCTGCTCGAGCGTGTCGCGCGATGGTGAATCGGTATCGATGATCACGACGTCGGGATGCTGCTCCTCGACGGCTGCCGGCAGGCGCGCGGGCGTTGCGACGTCGTTCAGCATCTCGTAGCCGAGGTGCGCGAGCGCGTCGCCGAGCTCGCCGATCGGTTTGTCGGTGTCGGTGACGAGCAGCACGCGCAGGCGGGCGGAAGAAGCAGACGTACTCATGACGCGAACGGCGGCGGCGAAATCGTGGCGCGATGGGCGGATCGGGGGCGGCGGCCCGGCGCGGACATCGTGTCGGTGCCGCGCACGGCGGCCCGGCGGCCGGTGCCGCTGTCTTCATGATAGGTGGGCGGCCGGTGCCGCGTGGTGTCGCGCATGCTATGCGGCCCGGGACAAGGCCGTTTCGATCGCGGCGCCCGCGTCCGTCACGTCCTGCACGGCCGCTTCGCCGATCGCGCCGCCGACGAGGATCACCGCCGGGCTGCCGAGCCGCGCTTCGTCGATGCCGCGCGCGAGACCGCCGAGCGTGCCGGTCCAGCGGCGTTCGTCGGGCGTGCCGGCCCATTGCACGGCCGCGGCCGGCGTCGAGGGCGGCAGCACGGTGAGCAGGCCGGTGGCAATGCTGTCGACGCGGCTCATTCCCATGTAGATCGCGAGCGTGGTGCCGGTCGCCGCGAGACGTGCCCAGTCGGGTTCGCCGTGGTCCTGCCGATGCGCGGTGACGAACGTGACGCCGTGGCAATGCTCGCGGTGCGTGAGCGAGATGCCGAGGCTCGCGGCGGCCGCGAAGCCCGACGAGATGCCGTTGACGATCTCGACCGGAATCGCGGCGGCGCGCAGCGTCGCGAGTTCTTCGCCGGCACGCCCGAACAGCAGCGCATCGCCGCCTTTCACGCGCACCACGTGCGCGCCGCGCAGCGCGTAGCGGCGCATCAGCTTCTCGATGAATGCCTGCGGCGTGGAGCGGCAGCCGCCGCGCTTGCCGACGCGGATCACGCGTGCCTGCGGCGCGAGTTCGACGATGCCGGGCGCGACGAGATCGTCGAGCAGCAGCACGTCGGCAGCGGCCAGTGCCTTCACGGCCTTCAGCGTGAGGAGATCGGGATCGCCGGGGCCGGCGCCCAGCAGCGTCACTTTGCCTGTCGTCATGTCGTGTTCCTGTGCCGCCTGCATGCGGCGGTCGATAGCGCGTTGTCTTGCGCGGCGACGGTGGGCGGTCGAAACGCACCGGCATCCGGCCGTGCCGCGCACGGAGGGACACCGTTGTCCTGATCGGCCCGCCTGAATGACGGGCATGGTTTGCGGGGACTGCCCACCGGCGCCGTTGCCGGTGTCATGCATCGGATTCAGCAATATCCGGGCCAACCGGCATGACATGTCGTGCCGGTACGGCGGGAACAGCGTGCATCGCGCCGCGCGATGGCCACGCATGCCCATGTAGCCGCCGCGCGCGGGCAGCCGCAATGCCGCATCGGCGTGCATCGTGCCCCGTCAGCGCGCACCGCGATGTCGCACGGCGACAGTGCTGCAGCGCACCACATCTGTGCTTTGCTGCCTCACGGCGCATCGCGTGCCGCGTGTCGCCGCGCGTCGCACAACGCCCGATGCGCCTTGCGCGGCGGGGCTGCCGGCCCGATTTGCAACGACATGGCACGGCGCTTGCGTTAGCTGGTTCGGGCGGATCAACGGCGATTCGTCCGGCAGTACCGATTACAGACGCGCCCGGCAACGGGCTTCATGGGCAACGGCGTCCTACGCATCGGGTCTCGACGAGACCGGGTGCGCAGGACGCCGTTTTTCGTTTGGCGGATGACATGACCGACAAAGCTACCCGTATCGATCTCTTCAGCTTCCGCACCGCGCCGATGCGCGCGTTCCACCTGACGTGGATGGCGTTCTTCGTGTGCTTCTTCGCATGGTTCGCGTGCGCGCCGCTGATGCCGCTGATCGCACGCGAATTCCACCTGACGGCCGCGCAGGTCGCCAACATCAATATCGCGGCCGTGGCCGCGACGATCGCCGTGCGGCTGCTGGTCGGCCCGATGTGCGACCGCTTCGGCCCGCGCCGTGTGTACGTCGGCCTGCTGCTGCTCGGCGCGATCCCCGTGTTCGCGGTGTCGTTCACGCATGACTACCTGTCGTTCCTGATCTGCCGGCTCGGCATCGGTGCGATCGGCGCAGGCTTCGTGATCACGCAGTACCACACGTCGGTGATGTTCGCGCCGAACGTGGTCGGCACCGCGAACGCGACGACGGCCGGCTGGGGCAACGCCGGTGCCGGCGCGACGCAGGCGCTGATGCCGCTGCTCGTTGCCGCCGGCCTGATGCTCGGCTTCGGCGAGGATTCGTCGTGGCGCATCGCGCTGGTCGTGCCGGGCGCCGCGATGCTCGTGATGGCCTGGGCGTACTGGCGCTTCACGCAGGACTGCCCGCAAGGCGACATCATCGCGCTGCGCAAGGAAGGCGTGACGGTCGACAGCGGCAAGAAGGGCGGCTGGGCGAGCTTCGTCGCGGCCTGCGGCAACTATCGCGTGTGGATGCTGTTCGTCACGTACGGCGCGTGCTTCGGCGTCGAGGTGTTCATCCACAACATCGCCGCGCTGTACTACGTCGATCACTTCAGCCTGTCGCTGAAGGACGCCGGTTTCGCGGTCGGCCTGTTCGGGCTGCTCGCATTGTTTGCCCGCGCGCTCGGCGGCTGGCTGTCCGACAAGATCGCCGCGCGCCGCAGCCTCGACGTGCGCGCGACGCTGCTGTGCGCGCTGATCGTCGGCGAAGGGCTCGGGCTGATCTGGTTCTCGCATGCGCAAAGCGTCGGCATCGCGCTGGTCGCGATGCTCACGTTCGGCCTCTTCACGCACATGGCCTGCGGCGCGACCTACGCGCTGGTGCCGTTCATCGACCGCAAGGCACTCGGCGGCGTCGCGGGGATCGTCGGCGCGGGCGGCAACGTCGGCGCGGTGGCCGCGAGCTTCCTGCTGAAGGGTGTCGGCGACGTGCAGCACACGCTGAGCCTGCTCGGCCTCGCCGTCACCGCGACCGCGCTGTGCGCGATGGCCGTGCGCTTCAGCGAAGAACACAAGGCACGCGAAGCCGAGCTGCGCGATCGCGCGCTGGCTGCCAGCACCGTCGCGAACTGATCGACCGAAGGAAACGTCACCATGAAACTCATCGTCATCGGCCACGGCATGGTCGGCCACAAGCTCCTCGAATGCGTCGCGGCGGAGGCGGGCAGCGCGGGCGCGCTGCAGGTCACCGTGCTCGGCGAGGAACCGCGCCCGGCGTACGACCGCGTGCACCTGTCCGAATTCTTCGCGGGCAAGTCGGCGGACGACCTGTCGCTCGTCGAACCCGGCTTCTTCGAGCGTCATCCGCAGTTCGATCTGCGCCTGAACGCGCAAGTCGCGTCGATTGACCGCGCCGCGCATACGGTCACGCTCGCGTCCGGAGAAACGCTCGCGTACGACAAGCTGGTGCTCGCGACGGGCTCGCGCCCGTTCGTGCCGCCGATGCCGGGGCACGATCGTGACGGCTGCTTCGTGTACCGGACGATCGAGGATCTCGAGGCGATGCAGGCGTGCGGCGTGCACGCGAAGCGCGGTGTCGTGATCGGCGGCGGGCTGCTCGGCCTCGAATGCGCGAAGGCGCTGCGCGACATGGGGCTCGACACGCACGTCGTCGAATTCGCACCGCGGCTGATGGCCGTGCAGGTCGACGACGGCGGCGGCCGGATGCTGCGCGCGAAGATCGAGGCGCTCGGCGTGACCGTGCATACGGGCAAGAACACGCTGGAAATCGTCGATGGCGAGGAAGGTACGCACCGGATGGCGTTCGCCGACGGCTCGCACCTCGACGCCGACATGATCGTGTTCTCGGCCGGCATCCGTGCCCGCGACGAGCTGGCCCGCGCATGCGGGCTCGACGTCGGCCCGCGCGGCGGTGTCGCGATCGACGACGCGTGCCGCACGAGCGACGCCGACATCTACGCGATCGGAGAATGCGCGGCCTGGAACGGCATGGTGTACGGCCTCGTCGCACCCGGCTACGACATGGCGCGCGTGGTCGCGAAGCAGCTCGGCGGCGATGCGAACGGCGAGGCCGAAGCCGCATTCGCGGGCGCCGACATGAGCACGAAGCTGAAGCTGATGGGCGTGGACGTCGCGAGCATCGGCGACGCGCACGGCACGACGGCCGGCAGCCGCACCTACCAGTACGCGGACGAGCGCCGCCAGGTCTACAAGAAGCTCGTGGTGTCCGACTGCGGCAAGTTCCTGCATGGCGCGGTGATGGTCGGCGATGCAGCCGAATACGGCACGCTGCTGCAGATGATGCTGAACCGCATCGAGTTGCCGGAGTCGCCGGAATTCCTGATCCTGCCGTCGTCGGACGGCGTCGCGAAGCCGGCGATCGGCGTCGAAGCGCTGCCTGCGGCCGCCCAGATCTGCTCGTGCAACAACGTGTCGAAGTCGCAGATCTGCACGGCGGTCGCCGACGGCGCGACGAGCCTCGGTGCACTGAAATCGTGCACGGGCGCCGGCACGTCGTGCGGCGGCTGCGTGCCGCTCGTCACGCAGATCATGAAGGCCGAGATGAAGAAGCAGGGCCTCGCGGTCAACAACCATCTCTGCGAGCACTTCCCGCATTCGCGCCAGGAGCTGTTCCACCTGATCCGCGTCGAGCGCATCACGACCTTCGACGAACTGCTCGCGAAGCACGGCCACGGCCTCGGCTGCGACATCTGCAAGCCGGCGGTGGCGGGCATTCTCGCGTCGTGCTTCAACGAATTCGTGCTGAAGAAGGAGCACGCCGGGCTGCAGGATTCGAACGACTACTACCTCGCGAACATCCAGCGCGACGGCACGTACTCGGTCGTGCCGCGCATGCCGGGCGGCGAAGTCACGCCGGAAGGCCTGATCGCGGTGGGCCAGGTCGCACAGAAGTACGGGCTCTACACGAAGATCACCGGCGGCCAGCGCGTCGACCTGTTCGGCGCACGCGTCGAGCAGCTGCCGTCGATCTGGGAGGAGCTGATCGCGGCCGGTTTCGAATCGGGCCATGCATACGGCAAGGCGCTGCGCACCGTGAAGTCGTGCGTCGGGTCGACGTGGTGCCGCTACGGCGTCGACGATTCGGTCGGCCTCGCGATCGACCTGGAGAACCGCTACAAGGGGCTGCGCGCGCCGCACAAGATCAAGTTCGGCGTGTCCGGCTGCACGCGCGAGTGCGCGGAAGCGCAGGGCAAGGACGTCGGCATCATCGCGACCGAGAAGGGCTGGAACCTGTACGTGTGCGGCAACGGCGGGATGAAGCCGCGCCACGCGGAACTGCTCGCGTCCGATCTCGACCGCGCCACGCTGATGCGCTACATCGACCGCTTCCTGATGTTCTACGTGCGCACCGCCGACCGGCTGCAGCGTACCAGCGTGTGGCGCGACAACCTCGAAGGCGGCCTCGACTACCTGGCCGACGTCGTCGTGCACGACAAGCTCGGGATCGGCGCCGAACTCGAGGCCGACATGCAGCACGTGGTCGACACCTACGAGTGCGAATGGAAGAAGGCCGTCACCGATCCCGACACGCGCAAGCGCTTCCGCCACTTCGTGAACAGCGACGCGCCGGACACGACCATCGAATTCGTCGAGACGCGCGGCCAGATCCGGCCCGCGACGCCCGGCGAACGGACGGGCGGCAAGCCCGTATCGATTCCCGTGGTGGCCGAAGGCGTGACGCAAGCCGCCACCGAACCCGCAACCGTTTGACCCTGACCGACACCAGTGTCTTTTCCAAGGAGCCCATCATGAACGATCGTCTTCCGCTGTCCTGGACCCGCGTGTGCCCGCTCGACGACATCGTGCCGAACACCGGCGTGTGTGCACTCGTCAACGGCGAGCAGGTCGCGGTCTTTCACGTCGCGCATGCCGCAGAAGGCGGCGTGTTCGCGATCGACAACGTCGATCCCGTGTCGCAGGCGGCCGTGATGTCGCGCGGGCTGATCGGCAGCCTCGGCGAGCGCGTCGTCGTCGCGTCGCCGCTGTACAAGCAGCATTTCGACCTGCGCACCGGCGAATGCCTAGAGGCGCCCGAGCAGTCGGTGAGCGCGTATCCGTCGCGGGTCGAGGACGGCTTCGTGTGGATCGCGGCCTGATCGCCCCGGAGCGCGCATGACCGCCACCCCCGTCAAGAGCGTGTGCCCGTACTGCGGCGTCGGCTGCGGGATGGTGCTGCACGTCGAGGAAGGCGAAGTCGTCAAGGTGTCCGGCGACTCCGACCATCCGACCAACTTCGGGCGGCTGTGCACGAAGGGCTCGTCGGCGCACGTCGCGTTGCGCCGCTCCGGGCGGCTCGACCGCGCGTTCGTGCGCCGGGCGCGCGAGGACGACCTGGTGCCGCTGCCGGCTCGTGATGCGATCGCCGAAACCGCGCGCCGCCTGCGCGCGGTGCTCGATGAACACGGCCCGGATGCGGTGTCGTTCTACGTATCGGGGCAGATGTCGATCGAGGCGCAATACCTCGTCAACAAGCTCGCGAAGGGCTTCGTCGGCACCAACAACATCGAGTCGAACTCGCGCCTCTGCATGGCGAGCGCGAGCACCGGCTACAAGCAGTCGCTCGGCGCGGACGGCCCGCCCGGGTCGTACCAGGACTTCGATCGCGCGAACCTGTTCTTCGTGATCGGCGCGAACATGGCCGACTGTCATCCGATACTGTTCCTGCGGATGATGGATCGCGTGAAGGCCGGCGCGAAGCTGATCGTCGTCGATCCGCGCCGCACCGGCACGGCCGACAAGGCCGACCTGTTCCTGCAGATCCGGCCGGGCACGGATCTCGCGCTGACCAACGGGCTGCTGCACCTGCTGCATGCGAACGGCCGCACCGATGCCGCGTTCATCGGCGCGTACACCGAAGGCTGGGACGCGATGCCGGCGTTCCTCGCCGACTACACGCCCGAACGTGTCGCGGAAATCACCGGGCTCGCGGAAGCCGACCTCCGCACGGCCGCGCAATGGATCGGCGACGCGCAGGAATGGATGAGCTGTTGGACGATGGGGCTCAACCAGAGCACGCACGGCGTGTGGAACACCAACGCGATCTGCAACCTGCATCTCGCGACGGGCAAGATCTGCCGCACCGGCAGCGGGCCGTTCTCGCTGACCGGCCAGCCGAACGCGATGGGCGGGCGCGAGATGGGCTACATGGGCCCCGGGCTGCCGGGCCAGCGCTCGGTGGCATCCGACGACGATCGCCGGTTCGTCGAGAACCTGTGGCGCGTGCCGGCCGGCACGCTGCGCAAGGAGACCGGGCAAGGCACGGTCGACCTGTTCTCGCGGATGGCGGCCGGCGACATCAAGGCATGCTGGATCATCTGCACGAACCCGGTCGCCACGGTGCCGAACCGGCAGAACGTGATCGCCGGTTTGCAGGCCGCCGAGCTCGTGATTGCGCAGGACGCGTTCCTCGACACCGAGACCAACCGCTATGCGGACGTCCTGCTGCCCGGTGCGCTGTGGGCCGAGGGCGACGGCGTGATGATCAACTCCGAGCGCAACATGACGCTGATGCGCGCGGCGGTCGCGCCGCCGGGCGACGCGCTGCCCGACTGGCGCATCGTCGCCGAAGTCGCGCGCGCGATGGGCTTCGGCGATGCGTTCGACTATGCGTCGGCGGCTGACGTGTTCGACGAGATCGTCCGCTTCTCGAATCCGTCGACCGGCTACGACCTGCGCGGCGCGAGCCATGCGGCGCTGCGCGACGGGCCCGTGCAGTGGCCGGTTGCGCCGGGCACCGCGCGCGATCGGCACCCGATCCGCTACCTGAACGACGGCGTGAGCCAGTCGCTGCGCCCGGCCGCCGACGGCAACGACGCGCCGCGCCTCGCATTCCCGACGCCGTCGGGCAAGGCGCGCTTCTTCGCGCGGCCGCATGTCGATCCGGCCGAGCTGCCCGACGACACGTTCCCGATCGTGCTGAACACCGGGCGGCTGCAGCATCAATGGCACACGATGACGAAGACGGGCAAGGTCGCGATGCTGAACAAGCTCAACCCGCGCCCGTTCGTCGAGCTGCACCCGGACGATGCGAGCGCGCTCGGCATCGCCGCGAAGGACAGCGTCGAGATCCGCTCGGCACGCGGCCGCGCGGTGCTGCCCGCCGTCGTGACCGAGCGCGTGCAACGCGGTAACTGCTTCGCGCCGATGCACTGGAACGACGTGTACGGCGACGACCTGTGCATCAACGCGGTGACGAACGACGCGATCGATCCCGAATCGCAGCAACCCGAACTGAAATACTGCGCGGTCGCGCTGCGGCGCGTCGAAACCGACGCGTTCGCGTCCGCCGACGAAGAGACGACGCAACCCGACGCCTGCGCCGACGACGCGCGGCCCGCGCCGGTGATGGCGCAGGCGACTGCTTCACAGGAATCCGACATGGCAGACATCGACACTTTCGCGGCCGCGCTCGGCGTGGCCGACCTCGCGCCGCCGCCGTTGACGGACACCGAACGGCTGTACGTGGCCGGGCTCGTGAGCGGACTGAAGGCGAGCGCCGGCCGGCGCGAGGGCAGCGTGCCCGTGCTGCCGGCCGGTGCACCGCTCACGCCGCCGGTGCGGTTCTGGCTCGACGGGATGCTCGCGGGGCTGTTCAGCCGCTCGCTGCCGGCTCGGACGCAGGATGGTGCGGCGCCGTCGCTGCCGGCCGATGCCGGTGCGTCCGGCGGCGTGCGGATTGTGCGCACGCGGCCGAAGGTCGTGCTGCTGTGGGCGTCGCAGACCGGCAACATCGAATCGTTGACCGAGGATTACGCGACGCAGCTGATGAACGCGGGCTTCGAGATCCGCACTGCGTGCATGTCCGACTATCCGGTGGCGTCGCTCGCCGGCGCGCAATACGTGCTGCTGATGACGAGCACGTTCGGCGACGGCGATGCGCCCGACAACGGCAGCGAATTCTGGGAAGCGCTGCAGGCCGGCAGCGCCGCGCGCCTCGACGGCGTGCACTTTGCGGTGCTCGCGTTCGGCGATCGCAACTACGACCAGTTCTGCGGCCACGGCCGCCGGCTCGACGCGCGGCTCGCGGAACTCGGTGCGGCGCGTCTCTGCGCGCGCGTCGATTGCGACGTCGAATTCCAGCGCGACGCCGACCAGTGGCTGGAACGCGTCGTCGCGCGGATCAAGGAAGCCGATGCCGCGCTGCACGCGGTGCAGACCGGTGGATTGAGCCCGTCGGGGCTGCTGCCGACGAAGGCGCATCCGGCGCCGTCGAAACTCGTCGCGAACCTGCGGCTCAACCGTCCGGGCGCGGCGAAGGACACGCGCTATGTGTCGCTGTCGACCGAAGGCGCGAACCTCGAATACGAAACCGGCGACGCGCTCGGCGTGTGGCCGACCAACTGCCCGGAGCTGGTCGACGAACTGCTGTCCGTTACCGCGTTGAAGGCCGATGCGCCCGTGTCGGTGGCGGGCGTCGGCGACGTGCGCCTCGGCGACGCGCTCGCGCGTCATTTCGACATCACGCGCCCGCATCCGGACGCGCTTGCCTTCATCGCGTCGCGCAGCGCGAACGGCGCGCTGAAGTCGCTGCTCGGCGACGAACGCAAGGGTGACCTGAAGCAATGGCTGTGGGGGCAGCAGCTCGCGGACGTGCTGCACGAGTTTCCGGTCGAGCTGTCGGGCACGGAACTGGTCGGGATGCTCAAGCGCATGCAGCCGCGCCTCTATTCGATCGCGTCGAGCCCGAGCGCGCACCAGGGCGAGATCCACCTGACCGTGTCGGCCGTGCGCTATCACAACGGCCGGCGCGCACGCAAAGGCGTTGCGTCGACGTTCCTCGCCGATCGCGCGGACGACGGCCGCGTGCCGGTGTTCGTGCAGAAGTCCGCGCATTTCCGTCCGCCGGTGAACGGCGACGTGCCGATCGTGATGGTCGGCCCCGGTACCGGTGTCGCGCCGTTCCGCGGCTTCCTGCACGAGCGGCAGGCGCGCGGCGCGCGCGGGCGCAACTGGCTGTTCTTCGGCGAGCAGCACGCGCAGACCGACTTCTACTACGGCGACGAGCTGGGCGCGATGCACGACAGCGGCTTCTTGACGCGGCTCGACCTCGCGTTCTCGCGCGACCAGGCCGACAAGATCTACGTGCAGGACCGGATGCGCGAGCAGGGCGCCGAGCTGTTCGCGTGGCTGGAGGAAGGCGCGCATTTCTACGTGTGCGGCGATGCGGCGCGGATGGCGAAGGACGTCGATACGGCGCTGAAGGCGGTGGTCGCCGAGCACGGCGGCATGTCGGACGAGGCCGCGAACGACTACGTCGCGCGGCTTTCGAAGGCACGGCGCTACATGCGGGACGTGTACTGAGCACGCGAGCGGCGGGCCGCCATCCGGTGCCTGCCGCTCGGCTCGTTACTGCTGCCGCTCCCACGCGCGCGCCTGCTCTGCGCGCACGAACGCTTCCGACGACTGCGGCAGCAGGTTGCGGAACGCGCCGCCGTCGCTGTCGATCACTTCAACCATCTTCGCGATCATTTCCTCCGGGTCGTGCTGTTCGAGCGGGAACGTCAGCCGCTCGGGCGTCACGGTATGGACGGCCGGATCGCGCCAGCGCTGTGTCGTCTCCATCATCCGGTCGTTGAAGCCCGTGCTGTACGGGCCGGGGTTCACGACCGCGACGCGGATGCCGTGCGGCGCCAGTTCCGCCTGCATCGCCTCGGCCACGGATTCAACCGCGTGCTTCGACGCGCAATAGGCGCCCGTGAACGGCCCCGTGATCAGGCCCGCGATCGACGACACGAACACGATCTTGCCGTGCCGGCGCGCGAGCATGCCGCGCGCGATCTGCTGCGTGAGTTCGAGCGGCCCGAACACGTTCACGTCGAACAGGTCGCGGACGATCTCGACCGGCAGGTCCACCAGCGCGCCGGCTTCGCCGACGCCCGCGTTGTTCACGAGCACGTCGATCTCGAGCTCGGCCGCGCGGGCGCGATCGTGCGCCGACGTGACGTCGAGCTTGATCGCGCGCAGCGCGGTGCCGCGCTGCGTGGCGGCGGCCGTCAGTGCGTCGATTTCGGCGATGACGCGTACGCCGGCCGTCACGTCGTGACCGCGTTCGGCGAGGCGCAGCGCGACTTCGCGGCCGAAGCCGGTGCCCGCGCCGGTGATGAGGATGCGTTTCTGTGCCATGTGCTTACCTTGTGGAGTGGAACGTTGCCGGAAAGCGGTCGCGGCAGTGCTGCGCGATCGCGGTGTCTTCGTCGACGCTGCCGCCCGAGATGCCGATCGCGCCGACGCAGCGCCCGTCGCCGTCGACGAGCGGTTCGCCGCCGCCGAACGTGACGAGCCCGCCGTGGCTGTGTTCGATGCCGCGCAGCGGACCGTCGCCCGACATCGCACCAAGGGCGCCGGTCGATGCACGGAAGCGAACTGCCGTCAGCGCCTTGCGTTGCGCGAGATCGATCGCACCGAGAAAGCAGTCGTCGGTGCGCGCGAACACGAGCAGGTTCGCGCCGCCATCGACGATCGCGACGGCGATGCCGGCGACCTGTAGCGATGCGGCATGCGCAAGTGCCGCGTCGATCGTGCGGCGGGCGGCCGCGAGCGGCAGCGCGGCGGTGGGCGGGTTCATGCGAGGCTCCGGTGGGACGACAGTGCCAGTGTAGGCAGTTGCGGTATATGGGAGAATCCGCATTCCGCTCGAAGGAGTTTCAAGTTTTTTTAATGATGAGCAGACGCGATCCGATGGCCGGGCTGCACGTGTTCATGACCGTCGCGACGGCCGGCAATTTCACGCGCGCCGCCGCCGCACTGGGCCTGACGCCGGCGGCCGTCAGCCTCGCGATCGGGCAGCTCGAGGGCGAGCTGAACGTGAAGCTGTTCAATCGCAGCACACGCGGCGTGAGCCTGACGGAAGCCGGCCAGCGCTACTGGCGGCAGACGGAGCCTGCGTACCGGCAGGTCATGCAGGCCCGCGACGAGCTGAAGGATGCGCGCAGCGAGCCGAACGGGCTGTTGCGTGTGACCGCGCTGCCGCTGGCGCGTGCGCTCGTGATTGCGCCGGTGCTCGCCACGTTCCGCGAGCGCTACCCGAAAGTCCGGCTCGAGATCCGCTACGAGAACGAACTGGTCGATATCGCAAAGGACGGGTTCGATGCGGGGATTCGCCTGGCCGACCGGCTGCAGCCGGGGATGATCGGCGTGCGGATCGCGCCGGCGTTGACGTGTGCGCTGGTTGCATCGCCCGGTTATCTGGCGCGTTATGGTGCGCCGGCGTCGATTGGCGAGCTCGAGCGGCATGCGTGCATCCGTTTTCGCTTCTCGGAGAGCGGGCGCCTGCACAAATGGTTGTTGCGCGACGGGCAGCGCGACGTCGATCTCGATCCGGACGCCGTGTTCGTGACGAACGATGCCGACGCGGTGATCGATGCGGCGCGCGCGGGTGTCGGCATCGCGTTCGCGTTCATGCGCGAGCGGATCGAGCAGGACTTGCGCGACGGCACGCTCGTCGAGGTGCTGCCCGGTGCGTGCCGCACGCTGCCGCCGATGTGGCTGTACTACGTCAATCGCAAGCACGTGCCGGCCAAGCTGCGTGCGTTCATCGACGTGCTGCGCGAACGCGACGGCGCGGACGACGCATAGCCGCATCGGCCGGCCGGCTGCAGCGATGGGTCCGGCGGCGCATGATGGCGGCTCCGGCCACGAAGCCATGGAGTCGCGTCATGACGGCATTCCCTTATTCCCCGATTCGAACCCTTGCAATCGCCGCAGTGCTGGCGGGCGCCGCGCTCTGTAGCGCACCGGCCATTGGCCAGACGTCGACCGTGCCGGCCGGTTCGGCTGCCGCGACACCCGACAACGCGGTACTGCTCACGGTATTCCTGAAACACGACCAGTCGCGCCCGCTTGCCGAGCTGAATGCGCAGCTCGCGAAGCAGGGGTTCTACAAGGCGTTTCCGCCGCCGGGCGTGGAAGTGGTGAGCTGGACCGTGACGATGGGGATCGGGCAGATCGTCGTGCTGCGGCTGCCGGCGTCGCGACTGCGCGAGGTCAATCGCGTGCTGGAGGATACGGCGTGGGGCGCGTACCGGACGGAGTTCTATCCGACTTACGACTACAAGGCGATCGGGTTGGGGGAGCATGAGCGGGCGGAGTGAGAGCATGTGTGCCTGGCGTTGGACGCGGCGGGTGCCGGTAACGCAGATCAACCCATCCCCATTTCTGACGCGCTGTTCCAGTCCGTGAATTCGTCCTCACCCGCGCAACCCGGGCGGGAGAATTTCTCCCAATTCCGTTAACGGCTATTCATCCGATGAAAAAACCCCTCCGGTTCCCGGTATGATGCGCACCTTGCGTTTGTCGGACGCGATATTTTTTACGCGATTTTGATGTGCAAGGCGCTACAAAACCGCACAATGCGAACCTGAAAGATTCTGTAATATAAATTCCGTATACTCGTAAGTTCTGATCCAGGCGCCGCCTGCCACTTCCTTCGGCCGACCGCCCACGCAGAACAACCAGATACGTCGCCGCCTGGCCGTCTTGCGCCGCGACACGCTATGCACCACCACTGAACAACCTATGTCTTCCCGCCACTCTGGTTCGCCCGGCCGCGCCGCGGCGGTGATCGCCCGTGTCCGGGCGTTGATCCGCAACGAGCGTGTGCTGTCGCCGCTGCTCGCGCTCGGCATCGGCCTGCTGCTGATCGTGGTTTTCCAGCACCTGTCGGAATCCGTCGACTACCGGTCGGTGATCCGCCAACTGCGTCACATGTCCGCCGGCGAGTGGGGTGCTTCGCTGGCCGCGACGGCCCTCAGTTATCTCGCACTTGTTGCCCGCGACGCGGTCGGCCTGCGCTATGTCGCCGCGAAGGTGCCGCGCGTCGCGCTGTGGATCGGCGCGATCGCCGGGTCCGCGCTCGGTAACGCGACCGGCTTCGGCGCGCTGACGGGCGGCGCGGTCCGCGCCCGCGTGTACGGCGTGTCGGGCGTCACGCCCGCGCAGATCGGCCGGATGACGGTGTTTACGAGCGGCACGCTGGCGCTCGCGATGGTGTGGATGACGGCGATCGGCATGGTCTGCGTGCCGGAGGCGCTCGCCGCGATGCTGCACGTCGCGCCCGGCGTGCTGACGTGGACCGGCGCGGCGCTGCTCGTGGTGCTGGCCGCGATGGTGGTGATGTGCGGAAACACCGCGCGCCCCGTCGTCACGCGCTTCAAGTGGCTGTCGTTCGACGTGCCGGCGCGGCGCGATCTCGTCGCGCAGGTCGTCTATGCGGTGCTCGACGTCGTCGCGGCGGGCCTGACGCTGTGGGTGCTGCTGCCGGCCGCGCCGGTCGGCTTCCCGACCTTCATTACTGTTTACGCAGCGGCGTTGCTGCTCGGGATGATCGGCCATACGCCGGGCGGGATCGGCGTGTTCGAAGCCGCGATGGTCTTCACGCTCGGTCGCGAAGTGCCGCCGCACTCGATGGTCGCCGCGCTGATCGCGTATCGCGCAATCTATTTCGGCGTGCCGCTCGTGCTGTCGGCCGGCCTGCTGGCCGGTTTCGAAGGCCGCGCGCTACGGCGCCGGCTCGTGACGCGGCAGGCCGTGCGCGTGTCGCAGCTCGCGCCGGTGTTCCTGAGCCTCGTGACGTTCGCGGTCGGCGGGATGCTGGTGATCTCGAGCGCGACGCCCGCGTTCTGGTACCGGATCGCGATCCTGCGTCACCTCGTGCCGCTGTGGGTGCTCGAAGGCTCGCAGGTGATCTGCAGCGTGCTCGGCGTCGCGCTGCTGTTCGTCGCGCGCGGGCTGCTGCGCCGCCTCGACGGCGCATGGTGGATGACTTTCGCGCTGACGCTCGCCAGCCTCGCGCTGTCGCTGGCGAAGGGGCTCGCGTTCGTCGAGGCCGGCGTGCTCGGCACGCTGCTGGTGCTGCTGCTGGTCAGCCGCCGCCGCTTCAACCGCCATTCGTCGCTGCTGGCCGAGCGCTTCACGGTGAGCTGGTTCGTGTCGGTGGCGATGGTGCTGATGCTGGCGGTGTGGGTGCTGTTCTTCGCGTTCCGCGACGTGCCGTACACGCGCGAGCTGTGGTCGCATTTCTCGTTCGACGCGCGTGCGCCGCGTGCGCTGCGCGCGACGCTCGCGTCCGGCGTGTTCGTCGCGCTGTTCGCGCTGTGGCAATTGCTGCGCCCGGCGCCGGGCCGCTTCGTGAAGCCTGCGGAGCAGGATCTGTCGGATGCCGAACGGATCATCCGCGCGCAGGAATGCAGCGATGCGGGCCTCGCGCTGATGGGCGACAAGTCGTTCCTGTTCTCGGAGTCCCGCCAGGCGTTCCTGATGTATGCGAAGAACGGCCGCACGTGGGCCGCGCTGCACGACCCGGTCGGGCCGCGCGAGGAATGGCCTGCGCTGATCAGCAAGTTCATTGCGCTTGCACACGCGCATAGCGGCCGTGCGGCGTTCTACCAGGTGCGCGCGAACGCGCTGCCGCTGTATCTCGACGCGGGGCTCACGCTGATGAAGCTCGGCGAGGAAGCGCATATCGCACTCGAGCGGTTCGACCTGAAAGGTTCGAACCGCTCGCACCTGCGCTACGCGCTGCGTCGCGGCGACAAGGATGCGCTGACGGTCGAGGTGATCTCGCCGAGCGATGTGCCGGCCGCGCTGCCGGCGTTGCGCGACATCTCGGACGGCTGGCTCGACAGCCGCGACGCGCGCGAGAAGAGCTTCTCGGTCGCCGCGTTCCACGACGGCTATCTGGCGACGCAGTCGGTGATGCTCGTGCGGCAGGCCGACAAGCCGATCGCGTTCGTCACGTTCATGACGACCGACCTCAACACCGAGGCGACGGTCGGCGTGATGCGCCATCTGCCGGACGCGTCGCCGTACGCGATGGAATATCTGTTTACGCAGCTCGCGCTGCATCTGAAGGAAGCAGGCTTCCGCAAGCTGAGCCTGGGTATCGCGCCGTTCTCGGGGATGGGGGCGGCGAAGATGCCGTCGCCGTTGCACCGGATCGGCCTGATGGTCTGGCGCTTCGGCGGCCGCTTCTACAACTTCCGCGGCTTGCGCGCATTCAAGAGCAAGTTCGAACCGCACTGGGAGCCGCGTTACCTCGCGGCCTCGGGCACGGTCGGCGTGTTCGTCACGCTGGCGGATCTGTCATTGCTGGCTGGAGGTCGGCGTTCATGATGTTTAAGAAGGGAATCGCGCGGGCGGCAGCCGCCTGCGCGGGAATGATGCTGGCCGGCGCCGCGTGCGCCACGCAGCCAGCCGCAGTGAAGGCCGAAACCGTATCGGGCGGCCGCTATGGGCCCGTGACGGTGACCAAACCCAGCGGGCCGCTGCGCGGCTTCGTCGTGCTGTTCTCGCGTGAGGCCGGCTGGAATGCGGCCGACCAGCAGGCCGCCGATGCACTCGCGAAGGCCGGTGCGATGACGGTCGGCGTCGATTCGGAGCGTTATGCGATGAATCTCGCCGCGAAGCAGGAGGCCTGCCACCACCTCGACGGCGACGCCGAAGCGGTCAGCCACCAGCTCGAACGCCTTGCGCAATCGTCGCGTTATTTCACGCCGATCGTCGCGGGCGTGGGCCAGGGCGGCGCGATCGCGAAGCAGATCCTGTCGATGGCGCCGGAGAACACGATCGCCGGCGTCGTCTCGGTCGATCCGGCTGCCAAGCTCGATCCGCGCTTCAAGCCGTGCCCGCCCGATCCGACGATCGTGCGTCGCGCGATGCCGGGCTTTGTCGAAACGGCGGCCGCAGGCGACTCCGCGAAGCTCGTGTCGCTCGTCACGTCGCATCTGCGTGACAGCAGCAGCAGCGGGGACGAGCTCGACGTGTCCGACCTGCCGCTCGTCGAGCTGCCGGCCAAGGGCGGCAGCGGCCAGCTCGCGATCGTGATCTCCGGCGACGGCGGCTGGCGCGATCTCGACAAGACGATCGCCGAGGCGCTGCAGCGCGACGGTGTGTCGGTGGTCGGCATCGACAGCCTGCGCTATTTCTGGAGCGAGAAGCCGCCGGCGCAGGTGAGCCGCGATCTCGCGCGCGTGATGCGCACCTACATGGCGCGCTGGCATGCGAACCGCGTGGCGCTGGTCGGCTACTCGTTCGGGGCCGACGTGATGCCGTTCGCGTACAACCGGCTGCCGGCCGACCTGCGCGACAAGGTCGCCGTGATGTCGCTGCTCGGCTTCGCGCCGGCCGCCGATTTCCAGATCCGCGTGACGGGCTGGCTCGGCATGCCTGCGAGCGACAAGGCACTGAAGGTCGCGCCGGAAATCGCGAAGGTGCCGCCGCAGCTCGTGCAGTGCTTCTATGGCGCGGAAGAGAAGGACACGATGTGTCCGGCACTCGTGAACACGGGCGCCGACGTGGTCAAGACGCAGGGCGATCACCACTTCGGCCGCGACTACATCGCGCTCGAGAAGAAGATTCTCGGCGCGTTCGGCAAGCCGGTGGCGGCACGCTGAACGCCGGCGCCCGCTTCGCGGCGGGCGCCGGCCGGCAGCTTCCGGTTCATCGTACGGGCGGCCTGCGGGCCGCCCGTTTCATTTTCCGGCTGGCGTTGCCGCGTCCTGTTGCGGCGTCGCCGTTCGCGCATCGTGCTGGTAGAAGCCCGGGAACCGGTCGAGTTGCCGCTGCGCGGCCGTGATGTCCGTGCCGTCGCCGAGCACCGCGCTCGAGAACCCCGTGCGCTCCATCAGCAGCAACTGGTCGACCAGCACCTCGCCGGTCGCGCGCAAGTCGCCGGCGAAGCCATAGCGCTTGCGCAGCAGGTACGCCTGGCTGTAGGCGCGGCCGTCGGTGAACGACGGGAACGCCAGGTCGATACGCGCAGCCTGCGCGATTTGCCCCGCGAGCGGCGGCAGTTCCTCGTCGTTGCCGATCGTCAGCGTCGCCGCGTCGTGCTGCTGCGCGTCGCCGGCGTGTTCGGCCGGCGTCAGCAGCCGCATGCGGTCGGTCGGGTGCGCTTGTTTCATGCGTGCTCCACCTGATGGCGCGCGTCGTTCGCGGCGGCCTTGAAGGGTTCAATGCCGACGCGGCGGACGGTGTCGATGAATCGCTCGCTGCGGCCATCGTCATCGATCCGTGCGTCGAGATACGCGTTGACGATCGCGTCGACGACATCGACGATCTCGTCCGCCGAAAACGACGGGCCGATCACCTTGCCCGGCCGCGCGGGGCCGCTCGCGGTCGAGCCGTCCGAACCGCCGAGCGTGACCTGGTACCACTCGGCGCCGTCCTTGTCGACGCCGAGGATGCCGAGGTGGCCGCTGTGATGATGGCCGCACGAGTTGATGCAGCCGCTGATGTGCAGGTCGATGTCGCCGACGTCGTGCAGCATGTCGAGATCCTGGAAGCGTTCGGTGATCGCGTCGGCGATCGGGATCGAGCGTGCGTTGGCAAGCGCGCAGAAGTCACCGCCCGGGCACGCGATCATGTCCGTCAGGAGTCCGACGTTCGCGCTCGCGAGCCCGATGGTGCGGGCGTTTTCCCACAGCAGGAACAGGTCGTCGACGTGCACCCACGGCAGCACGACGTTCTGCGTGTGCGTGACGCGCGCCTCGCCGGCCGAGAAATGGTCGACGAGATCGGCGAGCGCGTCGAGCTGGTCCGGCGACGCGTCGCCCGGTGCCTGCAGGCGGCGCTTGAACGACAGCGTGACGATGCGCAGTGCCGGGTCGCGGTGGTCGGCGACATTGCGTGCGAGCCAGCGCGCGAAGGCCGGATGGCGTGCCGCCTGGGCGGACATGCGCAGGTTTGCATCGCGCAGGCTGGCCGTGCGCGGCTTGAGCCGCGGCGGGACGAACGATGCGGCGACGCGGTCGAATTCCACCTGCGGAATCGTGTGCAGCCCGCCGTCGTGATCGACGATCTGGCGGAACTCCTCCTCGACGTCGTCGATGTAGCGCTGCCCCTCGGTCTTCACGAGGATCTTGATGCGCGCCTTGTACTTGTTGTCGCGCCGTCCGTAGCGGTTGTACACGCGGACGATCGCCTCGATGTAGTTCATCACGTGTTGCCACGGCAGGAATGCACGCAGCAGCGTCGCGATCATCGGCGTGCGGCCCATTCCGCCGCCGACGCTCACGCGAAAGCCGAGCGCGCCCGCTTCGTCGCGCACGAGCTTCAGCCCGACGTCGTGCCAGTCGGTGGCCGCGCGGTCTTCAGCCGCGCCGGTAATCGCGATCTTGAACTTGCGCGGCAGGAACGCGAACTCGGGGTGCAGCGTCGTCCACTGGCGCATCACTTCGGCGAACGGGCGCGGATCGGCGATCTCGTCCGGCGCGACGCCGGCGCGTTCGTCGCACGAGATGTTGCGGATGCAGTTGCCGCTCGTCTGGATGCCATGCATGTCGACGGTCGCGAGCAGGTCCATCACGTCGGCGGCTTTTGCGAGCGGAATCCAGTTGAACTGCACGTTGGTGCGCGTCGTGAAGTGCGCGCTGCGGGTCGGCAGGCGCAGCGTGCCGAGCAAGGACTGTGCGTCGCATGCGGCGCGGTAGGTGGCGTCGTCGGGCACGTCGTAGTCGCGCGCGATCCGCGCGAGCACGCGCAACTGCGCGCTCGACAGTTCGCCGTACGGTACGGCCACGCGCAGCATCGGCGCATGGCGCTGCACGTACCAGCCGTTCTGCAGGCGCAGCGGCCGGAACGCATCTTCGCTCAGCGTGCCGTGCTGCCAGCGTTCGAGCTGGTCGCGGAACTGGGCGGCGCGGCTGTGCACGAGCGCCCGGTCGAAAACGGTATATCGATACATGACGTGATACGCGAGTGGAGCCACGGCGCGAAGCGCGCGGCTCGGGAGAGACGTTGCGACGGGTGTCAGGCAACCGGAGACAGCGTAGGGAACGCAGTGAGGCGGGACAAGCAGCAGATGGGGACGAAAAGGGCGCAGCAGATGGCCGGCGTGACGACGGCGCGGGCCGGGCATGCGCGCATGCCCGTGGCGGGTGTTTATGCGGCGGCGTCGACGACGAGTGCTGGATCGAGCGCGCGGATGCGCTGGTCGATGAAGTAGCCGCCGCCTTCCTGGTAGCGCAGGAACAGGCGGCCGCACGAGCGGCAGCGGTTGACGGTGCAGCGGTTGTACGGGAAATGGCGCAGGGCGATCGGCGCGTCGTCCGACGCGTAACGCGTGCCGCCCGGATGATATTCGGCGTAGGTCGGCTCCGTCTCGCCGGGCGGCGCGAGCGTGGCGACTTCGGTCAGTTGCGCGTCCTGCAGCGACAACGGCAGGGTCGTCCATCCGGCGAGCGGCGTTTTCGTGCAGGTGCACGGCTGCGTGACGTGCGCGGCTTCAGCCGTCAGTTTCAACAGCGCGTCGTGATCGAGGTAGGGCAGTTGACTCATCGGAAATCATGAAGGGCGGCGGGATCAGCACTGTAACCCGCGCGTGGATTGCGTGCATCGTCGTAGCGCAGGCAGTGCGCATCACATGCATCGCGTGAATCGTGTGCGATTCAACCGCCCTTGCGGACCGAAGGCTGTGCGACGAGCTCGCCGAGCACACGGATCGCGCGCTCGATGTCGCGGCTCCACGGATGGCCGAAGTTCACGCGCACGCAACGCTCGAAGCCGTGCGCGGCCGAAAACAGCGGCCCGGGCGCAAAGCTGATCCCGCGTGCGATCGCCTGGCGATGCAACTCCATCGCGTCGATCGCGTCCGGAAACGCGAGCCACAGAAAATAGCCGCCTTCGGGCCGCACCCACTCGACGCCGGCCGGCAGCCAGCGCCGCAGCGCGTCGTCCATCTGGTCGAGCTGCGTGTGCAGCGCGCCGCGCAGCTTGCGAAGGTGCCGGTCGTAGCCGCCGTGCTCGAGATAGTTCGCGATACCGACCTGCGCGGGAATGCTGGCCGACAGCGTCGTCATCAGCTTGAGCCGCTGCACCTTCTCCGCGAACCGGCCGGCGGCGGCCCAGCCGATCCGGTAGCCGGGCGCGAGCGTCTTCGAGAACGAACTGCAGTGCATCACGAGGCCGTGTCGATCGAACGCGCGCGCGGGCAGCGGATAGTCGGGGCCGAAATGCAGCTCGCCGTACACGTCGTCCTCGATCAGCGGCACGTCGCGCGCGGCGAGCAACTCGACGAGCGCGCGCTTTTTCTCGGCGGACAGCGTGACGCCGGTCGGATTCTGGAAATTGGTCATGAACCAGCACGCGCGGATGTCGTGCCGGTCGAGCGCGTGCGCGAGCGCATCGAGATCGAGGCCCGTGCGCGGATCGACGGGAATCTCCACCGCGCGCAGGTCGAGCCGCTCGATTGCCTGCAGTGCCGCATAGAAGCCGGGCGCCTCGACGGCCACGACGTCGCCGGGCCGCGTGACGGCCATCAGGCACAGGTTCAGCGCTTCGAGCGCGCCGTTCGTGACGACGATCTCGTCGATGGGCTGTGAGATGCCCGTCGCGAGATAGCGCCGGGCGATCTGCTGGCGCAGTGCCTCGTTGCCGGGCGGCAGGTCGACGACCGTGCTCCACGGGCTGACGAGCCGGGTGGCCTGCGCGAGCGATTTCGCGAGACGCGGCAGCGGAAACAGTTGCGGCGACGGGAAGGCGGAGCCGAGCGGCACGATGCCGGGTTGCGTGGCCGCATCGAGGACGGAGAACACGAGGCTGCTGATGTCGACCTTGCGCGTGGCGCCGGGACGGCTTGCGCGGCGCTTGGCAGCGGGGCTCGCCTCCGGCGTGGCGCCCGGCGCGACGTAGTAGCCCGAGCGTTCGCGTGCGCGGATCAGCCCCCACTGTTCGAGCAGGTAGTACGCGCGAAACACCGTCGACTGGCTCACGCCGTGCTGCGCGATGATCTGCCGCAGCGACGGCAGGCGCGTGCCGACGGCGAGGTTGCCGTTGCGGATGTCGTCGGCGATCGTGTGGGCGAGGGTTTCGTAGCGTTTCATCGGCGAGGGTGGCGCGCGCCGTCGCCGCGCGCGGGCCGGAGTGGCGCCGCGCCGGCGGGCGCGGCTCATTGTCCGATGCGCGGCCCGAAAAGGAAAGCGCGGGCGCGTCGGCCGCGCTTTCCTGCCGCGTCAGGCCGCGTTCGGCTCGACGTTTCGCGGGTTCGCACCGCCGCGCAGCGGCGGCAACGGCTCGACCTTGCCGACGATGAACAGGTACGACAGTGCGCCGACCACGCACAACGCACCGGCCACCGCGAGCGGCACGACGAACGAGCCCTTCGTGATCGACAGCATCACGCCCGTGAACGTCGTGATGAAGATTCCCGCGAGGTTGCCCGCGAAGTTCTGGATGCCGCCGAGCGATGCGACATGCGCCGGCGTCGGCGCGACTTCGCCGACGAGCGTCCACACGTTGGCGCCCGCGAACGACAGGCTCGCATAAGCCAGCGCGAACAGGCCGAGGCAGGCCCACACGCTTTCGACGAACGCCGACAGCGCGATCGACGAAGACAGCAGCATCCCGAGCACGAGGCAGGTCTTGCGCGCGGCGGTCGCGCTCCAGCCACGGCGGAACAGGCTGTCCGACACATAGCCGCCGAGCCAGCCGCCCGGAATCGCGAGCAGCGCGGGCAGCATGCCCCACGTGCCGAGCGACGCGAGCGAGAAGCCGCGCGATTGCAGCAGGTAGCTCGGGAACCACGTGATGAAGAAGTAGATCGCGAAGTTCAGGCAGAACAGGCCGATCATCATGCCCCACACGGTGCGGTAGCGGAACAGGTCGAGCCACGACACCTTCGGGCCGTCGGTTGCGGCCGCAACGGTCGGTGCACCGCGTTGCGCGAGCAGTGCATCGACGGCGTCGGGCGCGATCGCGCGATAGCGTTCCGGGTCGCGATAGATGAACCACCACGCCAGTGCCCACACGATGCCGATGCCGCCCGTGATCACGAACGACCCGCGCCAGCCGACGATCGAGATCAGCCAGGCGACGAGCGGCAGCGACAGCGCCGAGCCGACGCGTGAACCGCTGTCGAAGATGCTGCTTGCGAGCCCGCGTTCGCTGCGCGGGAACCAGTTGAACGCGACCTTCGCGAACGACGGGATCGCGGCCGCTTCGCCGACGCCGAGCATCAGCCGCACGCCGACGAGCTGCGTGAGGCCGCGCGCGGCGCCGGTCGCGACGGTAAACACCGACCACCAGCCGACCGCGAGCGCGAGGCTCACGCGTACGCCGACCTTGTCGATGAACCAGCCGGCCGGCAGTTGCAGGAACGCGTAGGTCCAGAAGAACGCGCTCAGCACGAGCCCCATGCCGACAGCGTCGAGGCCGAGATCGGCGCGGATGCTGGGCGCCGCGATCGCGAGGTTCGCGCGGTCGATGAAGTTGATGACGTTGGCCAGGAAGCACATGAGGATCATGGCCCATCGGATGCGTGGCATGCGGTGTCTCCGCGCGGAATGTCGTGGCGGGCCGTCGGCGATCCGCAGCGCCGGCGGCCTCGATGGGCGAGTTATCGCGTGGCTTGCGACGGCGTGCGGTCGAACTTCGCGAGCGCTTCCCACAGGCCGTTCAGGTAGACCGCGCCGAGCGCGCGATCATAGAGGCCGTAGCCGGGCTTGCCCGTCTCGCCCCAGATCATGCGGCCGTGGTCGGGGCGCACGTAACCGGTGAAGCCGGTGTCGTGGTACGCCTTCACGATCGCGGCGATGTCGAGCGAGCCGCAGCTCGACAGGTGGGCGGTTTCCTCGAAATCGCCGTTCGGGTCGACCTTCACGTTGCGGATGTGCGCGAAATGGATGCGGCCCATCGCGCCGAATTCGCGCACGAGTGCCTCGACATCATTCTGCGGGCCCGCGCCGAGCGAGCCCGAGCACAGCGTCAGCCCGTTCGCGGGCGTGTCGACGATGCGCACGATCCGCGCGAGATCGTCGCGGTTCTTCACGATGCGCGGCAGCCCGAAGATCGGGCGCGGCGGATCGTCGGGGTGGATCGCCATTTTCACGCCGGCTTCCTCGGCGACGGGGATGATCGCCTTCAGGAAGTATTCGAGGTTCGCCCACAGCGCCGCTTCGTCGACGTCGCGATATTCGGCGAGCAGCGCCTTCAACTGTTCGGGCCGGTAGCTCGAATCCCAGCCCGGCAGCGCGATGCCGTCGTCCGGATCGATCCGGTCGACCGCGTCGGTGCTGAACGCGAGGCAGGTCGAGCCGTCGTCGAGCGTCTTCGACAGCTCGGTGCGCGTCCAGTCGAACACGGGCATGAAGTTGTAGCAAATGACGCGCACGCCGGCCGCGCCGAGATGGCGAATCGTCTGACGGTAGTTGTCGATCAGGCGGTCACGGCCCGGCTTGCCGAGCTTGATGTCCTCGTGGACGGGCACGGATTCGACGACTTCGAACTGCAGGCCGGCGCGCTCGATCGTCGCCTTCAGCGCGTCGATCTTGTACGCGGGCCAGACTTCGCCCACCGGTTCGTCGTAGATCGCGGACACGATATGCGTGACGCCCGGGATCTGGCGGATGTATTGCAGCGAGACCGGATCGGACTCGCCGTACCAACGGAATGACATCTTCACTGGAGCGGCTCCTGGCTGGCGGTTGTTGCATCGGGCGGACGGGCGGCAGCGTGCCGGCCCGTCTCCGGTGTGCGGATTATGATTGGTATGCCAGTTGTGCGGGATAGTGGTTTACCAGTTGTCGGGTTCAGATCTGGCTGGCATGGCGCTTCAGGAAAAGCCCGTACACACCGGTCAACAAGCGGAATCGGATGCTGGCCGGAATTGGTGTACCATTTTGGCGATCCGGCGCCGCGACGGCGCCGGCCAGCCTGTTGCGAGCCTTTCGATGACCGATCTTTCCAGCCTGCCAGCCAGCCGCGACACCGATGCCGCGGACCGCTCCTATATCGGCCTTGCGCGGCAGATTCACGCGATGGTGGCCGCCGGTGCGTTCGAGGCGGGCGCGCGGCTGCCGTCCGAGCGCAGCCTGGCCGACCAGTTCGGCGTGAGCCGCACGCAGGTGCGCGAAGCGATCATCGCGCTCGAGGTGCAGGGGATCGTCGAGGTGCGGATCGGCTCGGGCATCTACGTATCGGCGGCCGACGCGGCGCGGCCGGTGACGTTCGAGGTGCCGCGCGGCCCGGGGCCGATCGAGACGCTGCGCGCACGCGGGCTGATCGAGGCGGAAGTCGCGGCGCTCGCGGCCACCGAACGCAAGGATGCGGATCTCGACCGGCTGTTTTTCTCGCTGACGACGATGCGCGAGCAGATGGACGACAAGGCCGCGTATGACGCGGCCGATCGCCAGTTCCACCTGCGTATCGCGGAATCGACCGGCAACACGGTGCTGCTGCACATGGTCACCGCGATGTGGGACTGCGCGCGCAGCGATCCGCTGTGGGACAAGATCGAGGAGCATTTTCACTCGACCGCGCTGCGCGAGGCGTCGCAGGAAGATCACCAGCGGATCTTCGCGGCGATCATGGCGCGCGACGCGGCCGCGGCACGCGAAGCGATGCGTGCACACCTGTCGCGCGTGATCGCGGAATTCACGCAGGCGTGGCGCTGACGTTCGTTCCATCAGAGGAAACGGGCCGGCGTAACGCCACCCTCATGCGGCGGTGGCGACCGGCGCACACCCCTTGTACGGCTTCTTCCGATTGCGCGACCGTAGGTTTTATGGTCTTGTTGCGGGATATCGCATCGACTCGAAAAAGGACAGTCGAATGCAGCCGGGCGATTCACACGGGGTCCTATTCATCAGGGGAATCGGCGCACGTACGCGCGTACGTATCGCCGTGCGCAGGCTGCTCATCATTTTGACAGTGGGCTTGCTTGCCCCTGCGCTCGCGGCGTTCGCCGCGTCTCCCGAAGCCGTCAACGACAACGTGCTGCGCGTGCTTGCATGGCCCGGCTATGCGGACAGCGACGTCGTCAGCGCGTTCGAGGCGCAATTTCACGCACGTGTCGAAGTGACGTTCGTCGACTCCGACGAAGCACTGTGGGCGCGGATGCACAGCGCGGCGCCACCGCCGTACGACGTGCTGGCCGCGAACACGGCCGAGATCCAGCGCTATGCGCACGAACGCTTGCTCGCGCCGATCGACCTGTCGCGCATCCCGAACCGGCGGCGCCAGTTGCCGAACTTCCAGCAGCTCGCGACGATCGACGGGCTCGTCGAAGAGGGCGCCACGTATGCGATCCCGTTCACGTATTCATCGATGGGGCTGATCTACGACCGCAAGCAGGTGCCGGCCGCGCCGCGCTCGATGCGGGAGCTGTGGAATCCGCGCTACCGCGGCAAGGTGCTCGACTTCAACAGCGCGCAGCACAATTTTTCGTTCGCGGCGCTGGCGCTCGGCTATTCCGATCCGTTTCGCCTGTCGCCTGCGCAGACGCTCGCCGTCGCGCACAAGCTGATCGACCTGCGCCGCAACCTGCTGACGTACTACACGCTTCCTGAAGAGGCGACCGAGCTGTTCGTCCAGCATCGCGCGGCGCTGATGTTCGGCAACTACGGCACGCAGCAGGTCGAACTGCTGCGGCGGGCCGGCGCGGACGTCGGCTACGTGATTCCGGATGAAGGCGCGCTCGCGTGGCTCGACTGCTGGGCCGTCACGCGCGGCGCGCAACATCCCGAGCTCGCGTTCGCATGGATCAACTACATGCTCGAGCCGGCGATCGGTGCGCTGCTGACCGAACGCCAGGGCCTCGCGAACACGCTCGCGGCGCCACCGGGCCTCGACACCGGGCACCAGCATCTCGTCTGGCTCCAGCCCGTCGAGGACATCGCGCGGCGCGAATCGCTGTGGAGCCGCATCGTGTCGGGCGACCGTCCGGAGCGGTTCGGAAAATGATCCGGCTCGGGCTCACGTCGAAACTGTCGGTGCTGTTTGCGTGCATCGGCGTGATCGCCTCCGGCACGACCGGCTATTACGCGTATCGCGCGAACCGCACGATGCTCGTGCAGGAAGCGCAGCACAGCCTGCTGATGTCGACGCAACTGCTCGGGCAACGCTTCACCACGGCGCTGGCCGACGTCGCTGACGATGCGCTCGTGCTCGCGCAGCTGCCGTCGTGCGCTCTGGTCTCGGGCGGCGGCAACCAGGATGGCGCGCCACGCGCGCGGCTCGAGCAGGTCTTCGTCAGCTTTATGAGAAATCACCCGGAGTATCTGCAGATCCGCCTGATCGCGCGCGGGGATTTCGGGCTCGAACGCATCCGCGTCGATCGCGATGCGCACGGCATCGTCGTGCTGCCGGACAGTGCGTTCCAGGAGAAAGGACAGTTTTCCTACGTATTCGATACGCTCGCGACGGCGCCCGGTCATATCTACCTGTCGCCGATCGTGATCAACCACGAGACGGGGTCGCACGCGGCCGAAGGGCTGCCGATCCTGCGCGTGGGCACGCCGGTCGTCGATGCGTCGGGCCAGACGGTTGGCGCGCTCGTCGTCGACGTCGAGCTGTCGCGCGTGTTCGCCCGGCTCGAGCGCGACCTGCCGGATGACTACGCGGTGTATCTCGCGAACGAGTGGGGCGATTTCCTCGTGCACCCTGATCCGTCGCAGACGTTCGGTTTCGATCGCGGCAGGCGCGTGCTGATGCAGGACCGCTTTGCCGCCACCCGCGCGCTGTTCGACAGCGCACGCGCGAGCGTGACGCTCAATGGCCTCGCGGAGCCCGACGCAGCGCCGGGACAGATGTTCGCGTTCGCGCGCACGCCGTTCGGTCACGACGAAGGCAACCGCTTCGTCGTGCTCGGGATGGGGCGTCCGCTCACCGATGTGCTGGCGCCGGCCGGCATGCTCGGCGAACGGATCGTCCGGATGGTGCTCGTGTCGAGCCTGATGGCGGTGATCCTCGCGATCCTGTTCGCGCGTGCGATGACGCGGCCGCTGCAGACACTCGCGCGCGCCGCGACGCACGTGTTCGACGATCCGGTCGCCGAGCAGTTGCCGGTCGGGCGCGCCGACGAGATCGGCGTCCTCGCGCGCTGTTTCGACAGCATGCGTGTCGAGATCCGCACGCAGGTCGGGATGCTGCGTGCGAAGCAGCTGGAGCTCACGCACCTCGCCGGCCACGATGCGCTGACCGCGCTGCCGAATCGCCTGCTGTTCATGGAGCATCTCGATGCCGCGATCCGGCGGGCGGCCGCGGTGCATGAGGGGCTGGCCGTGATGTTCGTCGATCTCGACCGCTTCAAGCAGATCAACGACCAGCACGGGCACTCGGCCGGCGACCGCGCGCTCGTCGCGGTCGCCAAGCGGCTGAGCCTCGCGCTGCGCGGCGGTGACATGGTCGCGCGGCTCGGCGGCGACGAATTCATCGTGCTGATTTCGGACGTGCGTTCGCCGTCGGTGATCGGTGACGTCGCGTCGCGCATCCAGCTCGTGATGGCCGAGGAACTGGAGTTCGGCGACCGGCGCGTGGCCGTCGGCGCGAGCATCGGCGTCAGCGAGTTTCCGGCCGATGGCGCGTCGGCCGAGGAACTGCTCGTCAAGGCCGACGCTGCGATGTACGCGGCGAAGGCGTCCACGCAGTGCGCGTTCGTGCGCTATCAGGAACTGGTCGGCAGCGGGAGCGGCTCAGGCGGCGGCACAGGCAGCGGGACGGACGAAGCGGCCGGCCGTGTCGCGTCGGGCGGCAGCCGGTGACGGCCGGCGGCTGACGGGTACGATGCAAACGCAACGAGCCCGTCGCGGGACGGGCTCGTTGCCGGTGCGGACTGCGCGCGAAGGCGCGCAGCGGCTGGCTTAGTGGCCGAAGTAGACCGAGTCGCGCGGGTTTTGCACCTTGGCTGCCGGTGCGCCACCCTGGACGGTCGCGGCCGGTTGCGCACCGTAGCCGCTGTTGTCGGCGGCGTGCACGCGTGCTTGTGCGGCCTGGATGTCGGCCGGGTAGTACGGGCTCGACTGGCTCGGCTTGTAGCCGGCGCTTTCGAGCTGGACCAGCTCGTTGCGCACTTGGGCGCGGGTCACGGTGCTTTGGGCGAATGCGCCGAACGAGGCGGACAGGGCGACAGCGGCAACGACTGCGGAAACGAGCGATTTCATGATGACCTCCGATGTTTTTGGCTTTCCGCGTTCGACACCATGTCGTAAGCGGTTGATTACATCGTAGGCGCCGGTCGACCTAGGGTAAACGTGAGTTTTGGCGAAAGATCGTTGCAGCCGAGACAATAATTTCGAGATAAATGCGTTCTGTCCCTATTCGGCGTTGCCGGATTTGCAAGGGAGCGGGCGGACGTGCGCCGCGCGGATGACGCGCACGGATGGGCGCCCGGCGGCGGAGGCGCGGGCGGAGGGGAGGCGGACAGGCGGCGACGCTGCCGGATCAGACGTCGTCGTCGATTTCCTTGCGCTCCCGGCGTTCCTCGTTGCCGCGGCGCGCGCGCAGGCGCTGGCGCGACAGCACGGCGATCACCTGCTGGGTCGGCGCGCCGGACGGCAGTTCGTTGCGGATGCGATCGGGCACCATGGGCAGGCCCGCACGCTGCCGGCGCAGCGCCTTGGCGATTGCCCGGCGGCATTCGTCACCGTGGCAATCCCATTCATCGCGGATTCTCTGGCAATAACGGCATTGTTCCATCGAGACAGTCTAACGTGTCTTCGGGAACGAGGCTGGACGCCGGCCCCAACGCGTCACATGTCGACTGCAGCACCGGCGAGCGCTTTCGCATGAGACTGGAAGCGGCGATGTTCTTCCGGCGGCACGAGCGAGCCACCCGTTGCCCAGATGATGTGCGTCGACTGGCGCAGGTCGATCGCGTGGCGATGCACGTAGTCGCGGCCGGCCGGGGACTGCGTCAGCCAGCCGGGACCGCCGATGGCAGCGGCGGCCGACGGCTCGAGTTCCACGCCCGTCGCGCGCTGAACCGCGAGCAACTGGGCGTAGAGCTGCGCGTCGCTGACGGTGAAGACGCCCGACAGCAGGGAAGCCATCAGCGGACTGACGAGGTGCGATGCCTGTGCGACGGCCAGGCCATCGGCCTCGGTCCGGTTGTCGAGCCCCGCGTCATAGACGGACACGGGTTTCCCGGGGCCGGCGGCCAGCTGAACCAGCATGCACGGCGAAGCGACGGGTTCGGCAAAGAAGCAATGCACGTGCTCGCCGAATAGCGCCTTGAGACCATACGCGATGCCGCCCGGTGCGCCGCCGACGCCGCACGGGATATGGACGAAGAGCGGGTGCGTCGCGTCCACGCGGCGGCCCGCCTCGGCGAGCTGCGCGGCGAGATACCGGGCGCTGGCCGCGTAGCCGAGGAACAGCATCAGCGAGCCTTCGTCGTCGACGAAGTGGCTGCGCGGCCGATCGCGTGCCTGCGCGCGTCCGGCCGCGACCGCTTGTGCGTAGTCGCCGTCATGTTCGATTACGCGAACGCCGCGCTTTCTCAGGCGCGCCTTCTTCCACGGCTTTGCGTCGGTCGACATGTGAACGACCGACTCGAACCCCAGCGCGGCGGCGATCACGCCGATGCTCAGGCCGAGATTGCCGGTGCTGCCGACGATGACGGTGTGCGCGGCAAACAGGTCGCGTGCGGCGGCCGATGCGAGGATCCGCCGGTCGCCCGTGGGGGCGAGCAGCCCGTGCTCGATCGCGATCGACTCCGCGAGTGCGAGCACTTCATGAAAGCCGCCGCGCGCCTTGATCGAACCGGCGACCGGCAACGCGTCGTCGCGCTTGATGAACCACGCGCCGTGTGCGTCTGCCGGGAGCGACAGCATGCGCTGCAGCCTGTCTGCCGGCATCAGCGGCGATTCGATTTTTCCCGCGCTCGCCGCGAGCTCGGGAAACAGCTCGGCCATCAGCGGTTCGCAGCGCGCCAGCCGCGCTTCGGCCATCGAGATGGCGCCGAGCCCCGGCGCGTCGTGCGGCAGCGGGCCGCCGGCATGGGGATTCAGCCACAGCAGCGGGTGGAGAGATTGCAGTTTGGCTAATAGATCGGCGGGCTGGAGCGTGATGGTCATGGATCGGCCTTTCATCTGGTATGTGGGACATATGGCCGGAATGCTACGATTCAGGACGGCTGCGCAAAAGCGCCGATTTCTAATGGATGCATTAGCCTGGCTTATATTTATGCGACTCGACGGTTCGATCCTTGGTGCGTTGCTCTGCTTTGAAACGGCAGGCCGGTTGCTGAGCTTCACGAAGACGGCGCAGGCGTTCAACCTGACGCAGAGCGCCGTGAGCCAGCAGATCCGCCACCTGGAGGACCGGCTCGGTTATCCGCTGTTCGTGCGCCAGGCGCGCGGGCTGAAGCTGACCGAGAAGGGCGGAATCCTGCTCGGGACGATGTCGAGCGCGTTCGTCGACATCAATCGCACGCTTCAGGCGCTTGGCATGTCGGACGCGCCACTGCAGGTGAGTTGCCTGCCGTCGCTCGCGCTGCAATGGCTGATGCCGCGCCTGTCCGAATTTCACCGGCAACAACCGAACGTGCCGGTTCGCGTGAAGGCCGAGTTTCAGGTGCTGGATCGTCAGGCCATGGAGACCGACGACATCGATGTGGCGGTGCGCTACGACCCGGTGGAATACGATCGTCTGCATGCCGAGGCCATTCTCGACGAAATCCTGTTTCCGGTCGCCACGCCTGCGTATCTGGCGCAGCATCCGTCCTTTGCCAGCGGGGAATCGCTGGACGGCGTCGTCCTGCTGCACGACGCTGCTCCGTGGGGCGGTGCACCCGAGTTCGTGGAGTGGCGCACGTGGCTGGAAGCAGTCCGTCCGGCTTGGGCTGCGCAACTTGACGGCCCGCAGTTCAATTTCTCCAGCCTGGCCATCACGGCCGCACTGAACCATCAGGGCGTCGCGATGGGGCGCGCCGCGCTGGTGCATGACGAGATCGCGAGCGGACGGCTCGTGGATGTCTTCGGCAGGCATGTGCGTGCGCCGGCGCGCTACATGCTGTTGTCGCGCAATCCCGACGATCCGCGTACTGCGGCTTTTTCGGACTGGCTCAAGACCGAGTGCGGGCGCTTCGATGCAGCTCGATCGCGCTTGCTTTCGAACGGAAGCCGACACGGGTAGCTCGATCGGAGTGCGAAATAATTGGGCGATGAACGTCGCCGCAAACTACAGTTTCCCGTCCATCTCCATACGGATCGCTTGCGCGCGGACGGCGCTGGCGAGCGTTACTTGAGTTGCCAGATGCCCCAGACGGCGATCAACAGGCCGAGGCCGAATCCGCAGCCGAGCAATACGTAGGTTTCCATGTCATGCCTCTGAAAGCGCGGCAGCGCCAATGTGGGCATCGGCGCGCGAGCAGCAAAGTCGGTGACGTATCGTCCGCACCGTCGGGCGGGGCGATACGCCGAGTCCGCGAATACTACGCCTGGCAGCTTTCAGAACGCATGCGCGATCGATGGCGATGCGTCGCCTGCTAGTTCTTGCCCACGTGCGCGTTGCCGGCCTGGGTAACGTGCGGTCCGCCGTGCCGGAACACGCCCGATTTCCAGATCATCTGCGATGCCGCGACGAGCACGAACAGCAGCACGACCATCCTGAAGAGGCGGGGCGACATCTTGTCCCGCAGCGGGCGAACGAGCCACATGCCGGCAATGGCCGGCAGGCTGGCCGCCGCCGAGATCGCGAGGTCGGCGCCGCTCGCGTGCGCGGCGCCGCTGAACGTCGTGATCAGCGTGACGATCGACACCACGAGGATGATCGCGATCTGCTTCGTGAAGACGCGGCCGGTCGCACCGGACGAAATCAGGTAGGTGGCGAGCAGCGGGCCGGGAACCGACGCGATGCTTTCCATCAGCGCCGCACCGAAGCCGAGCGCGAAGCCGACGGGCTTCTGCCACGCGTCCGGCAGGTTGAGCTTCGGCGCGGCGAGCATCAGCGCCGCGGCGACGATCAGCAGCGCGCCGGACGCCGCCTGCGCATGACCCGGATTGAGCGACAGCAGGATCGCGACACCGACGATGTTGCCGATCACGGTGCCCGCGATCGGCGCGGCGATCTTGCGTGCCGTCGCCAGCACCTGGCCGCCTTCCAGCGCCTGCGGAATGTTGCCGAGGATGATCGGCATCGACAGCAGCAGCACCGCATGCCGGATCGGCAGGAACTGGCTGAGTATCGGCATCGCGATCAGCGGCACGCCGATGCCCGTGATCCCCTTGGCCATGCCGCCCAGCAACAGCGCGACGGCGATGCCGGCCAGATCGAACGCACTGAGCCCCTGCAGGCTGGAGACCAGCACACCTTCAGTCAGATTGAAATGCATCATGGAATGGCATGTCGCGGCATATCCGGCAGCGAGCGCTGTCGACTCAGCCCGTTGCGGTCGCGTGCGTGTCGCACGCATTTGTTCTGGGTTGGCTTGAACCGGAAGTCGATCGCATGGCGCCGTACCGTCGTGCGGCCGGGTCAGCAGGCAATCGACAGGCGATTCGAGGATGCATCTTACCTGAGCGTTGCGGAGGACATGCGGCACTGGCGGCGGCGCGCCATCGGTAGCGTCGGCGCGATCATTTCCACGGTTCAATATAATTCATGAAAGTTTGTCGCCTCATGCGTGGCATACATACCCTTGAACAAGGAGACCCGATGACGCTTGCCCAGTTGCAGGCCCTGGCGGCCGTGGTCGAACTCGGCTCACTCACGGCCGCGGCCGACCGGTTGAGCCGCAGTCAATCCGCGATCAGTCATGCATTGACCGAGCTGGAGGACATCACGGAGGTCAAGCTGCTCTGGCGCGACCGGCAGCCGGTCGTCCTGACGGCGGCGGGCGAGCGCCTGTGGCCGTACGTCCAGAACGTGGTGCGGGAAGCGCAGCTGCTGCGCCAGCAGTTCAGCCTGTCGCGCGGCAAGCTCGAGGGGAAGCTGGTGGTCGCGTCGCTGCCGAGCGTGTCGCTGGCGTTCGTCGTGCCTGCGCTCGAGGCGTTGAAGGAGATGCACCAGGGCGTGTCGGCGGTGCTGCTCGAAGGCACGGACAGCGAGGTCGAAGGGTGGATCGACGACGGTACGGCCGATGTCGGCGTGGTGGCCGGCACGAAGACGTTCGCGCACAACCTGCCGCTGCTCGACGAGGATTTTGTCGCGGTGGCGGCGGACGGCATGTTCGCCGGCCGCAAGAGCGTGTCGGCAAAGCAGTTGTCCGCGGCGCCGTTCATTTTCTCGAAGGCGGGCTGCGGGCCGGTGATCGCGGATTACTTCGCGCGCGGCG
Organism: Burkholderia lata; assembly: GCF_902499335.1. GTDB lineage: Bacteria > Pseudomonadota > Gammaproteobacteria > Burkholderiales > Burkholderiaceae > Burkholderia > Burkholderia lata_B. Next base: position 137,133 of record NZ_CABVQK010000006.1, read on the forward strand.
GCGTGCCGCTGCGGGCTGCGTTCAACGTGGTCGAGATGCGTACCATTCTGTCGATGGCTGAAGCCGGCATGGGGGTGTCGATCGTTCCGCGCATCACGCTCACGTATACGCCGTTCGGTGGTCGCGTGCTGGAACTGTCGCCGAGGTTGCATCGCTCGGTGCGGTTGTCGTGGAATGCGGCCGGAAATGCGATCACCGACGCGTTCGTGCGGCTCGTCGACGCGCAACGGGCAAAGGCGGCGAAGGCGATCCACGCGCGTGCGAGAAAGGGCAGTAACGAACGGCCGGTGCGATGAACCGCGCTCATGGGCAACTTGAACTTTATTCATGCCGATGGTCGTTGGGATGCACTACATTGTTCGGACCCGCCCCCTGACCGCTTCGCCCCGAAGGAGATTGCCGTGCCGGCCTTGCCCACCTTGCTTGCATTTGGACTCGTGTCGCTCGGCATGGTGCTGACACCCGGGCCGAACATGATCTACCTGGTTTCGCGTTCGATCTGCCAGGGGCGCCGTGCCGGACTGGTGTCGCTCGGCGGCGTCGCGCTGGGGTTCGTTTTCTACATGGTGTGCGCGGCGCTGGGCATCACCGCGCTGGTGATGGCCGTGCCGTTTGCGTACGACGCGTTGCGCTTTGCCGGTGCGTTTTATCTGGCGTACCTGGCGTGGCAGGCGCTGAAGCCGGGCGGTCGCTCGGCGTTCCAGGTCAGGCAGCTGCCACACGATAGCCGCGCCAGGCTCTTCACGATGGGCTTCGTCACGAACCTCGCGAATCCGAAGATCGCGGTGATGTATCTGTCGCTGCTGCCGCAATTCATTACGCCGGGGCACGGCAGTGTGCTCGCGCAATCGCTGGCGCTCGGCTGCGTGCAGATCGCGGTGAGCGTCAGCGTAAACGCGCTGATTGCCTGCATGGCCGGTGGCATCGCGGGCTTTCTGGCGGGGCGGCCGGTCTGGGCGTCGGCCCAGCGCTGGTTGATGGGCACGGTGCTGGCCGGGTTGGCCGTGCGTATCGCGCTGGAATCGCGCAGCTAGCGCGAGTCGTTGCCGGTTTGCAGGGGCGTCGTGTGCGTCCGAACTGCATCCCGGCGAAAGCCCCCGGCATCGTCAGCCCTGGCAATTGCCCTGCGCTTCGTTGCCGACCCGGACGGGTGCGGCTTTTGCACTGCGCCGGCTGCGGGTCGCGAGCCAGCACAGGATCGACCCGCCGCATACCATCGATGCGCCTTGCCAGAATTCGATCGACAGCGGCGCATGCAGCAGCGTCGCGGCGAGCATGGCGGCGAGCACCGGGGTGAAGTACGACGCGCCGACGATGACCGTCACGTTGCCGTGCATGATGCCGGTGTTCCAGGCCGCATAGCCGAACCCCAGCGCGGATGCCGCCAGCACGATGTAGATGACCGCATGCAGGCTGAACGTCATGCCGCCGCCGCCTTCGATCGCGAACTTGATCCAGAGCACCAGCGCCACCAGCATGAAGAACGGCGTGACGCCGTTCTTCCCGTCGGCGATACGCGCCGTCACCGTGCAATAGCCGGCCCAGATCAGCGCGCCGAAGAACGCGAGGCCGTAGCTCAGCGGATTGTCCGCGACGTTGTGCAGCATCCCGGCCGGGTCGAGGCCCTGGGCGCCGCCGAGCACCCGGCAGATTCCGAGCATCGACAGCAGGACGCCGGGCACGACCAGCAGGTTGGCGCGCTGCTTGTTGAACACGATCGCCGCGACCAGCGTGAAGCTCGGCCACAGATAGTTGACCATCGAGACTTCGATCGCCTGCTGGCCGGTGTTCGCATAGCCGATGGCGAGCGACAGGCACAGCTCGTACGCGACGAACAGCAACCCGCCCCAGATCAGGTAGTTTTTCGGGAATTTGCTCAGATCGGGGAAGCCGATCGTAAACAGCAGAAGCACGGATGCCACCGTATAGATCATCGCGGCGCCGCCGGTCGCGCCGAGGTTTTCGCTGACTCCACGAACGAGGGCGACCACGGAGGCCCACAACAACACCGCGCCGAGCCCGGCGAGCGTTGCCTTATTCTTGCGCTTCATGCTTCCTGCCTGTTTCAACATTCAAATTCGATTTCGGATGATTCGGTTCCGCCTGCATGAGCCACGCGCGCATTCGGCATGCGGGACGGCCATTGTCGACGAAAACGCGTAGTTTAACGGGGTGACGGAGATCGAGCCGCGGCGTTGGCGGTGATCAGCCCGGCGCTTGCGGCCGGTCCGGGAGCACGGGTGTCGCGCGGCAACCGGTCACGCGTCGTCGATGCGCCATGCCGCGCCGATTGCCGACAACGCGTGGCCGATCGAGTCGAGTATCGCGTTTCGCGTCGGCCCGAGTGTCGTGACAACGAAGAAACCGTCTTTGTCGGTCGACAGGGCGATCAGCGGCCAGCCGCCGGCGTCGCCACGGACTTCGAGCTGTCGCCGGTCGGGATCGATGTCGATATCGTCGTGCGCTTGCCGCAACGCATTCGCGATGGCATCGAATGCGTCGGCCGACGGCGTCGTGTGGATGCGGTATTCGAAACTCATCTTCATGGGCCGGTATGCGAGGCGCGCAGTCTAGCGCGTGTCATCGCACAACGTCCGGCAACGGCACGATATCAGGCGCCCGTCGCAACGGGCGCCTGCCACATCACCGTTCGTTCCGCTTCTTGCTCAGTTCGATCGTCTCGAACAGCTCGTAGTCGGCGGTCGGGTGCTGGTCGGCGCCCGGCGCGTGGTAGTAGCGCATCGTGATCGTCGTGTGCCCGCCCGGCTTGCCCGGGTCGTGGTCGAACACCGCGATCCCGTAGCCGGTGCCCGTATCGCGGCGCGCGGACCAGATCGCATCCTCGAGCGCGTCGGCCGGCTGGCGCACGAACGTATTCGGCGCCGTGCCCGGCACCGGCCGGTTCGGTTTCGTGAACACCTTCGCCCGCGCAAAGCCGGTCGCCGGGTTCTCGCCGTACACGTCGAGCGGCGCGCTGGTGCCGCCGCCGCCGAGGATCAGGTGGATCGTGCCGTGGCTCGTGTCGAACTTCGTGCGGTCCGGGTCGTTCGAGCCGACCGGACGCGGCTGCAGCGTCTCGACGACTTCGCCGGTCGTCGCGTCCACGCCCGCGCGGTGATTGCAGCCGCGCACCGGGTAGCTGCGCTCGTAGTCGTGATCGTGGCCGCACAGCACGAGGTCGACGCCGTAACGGTCGAACAGCGGCAGCCATGCTTCGCGAATGCCCTTGTCGGAACCGTTGCCCGTCTTCGACGAACTGAGCGCGTCCTGGTGCATCTGCACGACGATCCAGTCGATGTCGTCGTCATGCGCGGCGTGACGCAGCGTGTGTTCGAGCCAGCGCGTCTGCTCGCCGTTGCTGTAGCCGCGCACGTAGAACGACGTGCCGGGCTCGATCGGCGGGTGGCCGGTGCTCGCGGCCGGCACGAGCGGCGCGGGGCCGCCGACGAATGCGGCGGCGTCCTGGTACACGACATCGTCGGCGTCGAGCGAGACGAACAGCACCGAGCTCACGCGGAAGCTGTACCAGCGGCCCTGGAAGCGCGTGCCGTTCTCCGGCAGCGTATAGCGCGCGAGATACGAGTCGAGCCCCTGCGGGCCGTTGTTGAACTCGATCTCGTGATTGCCGGGGCACGGCATCCACGGACGATTCGCGGCCGACGTCTGGTTGTTGTTGCCGAAATCGCGCCACACCTCGGGCTGGTGCGCGGGGTTCAGGTTCGCGTAGCAGAGGTCGCCGTTCAGCAGGTGGAACAGCGGCTGGAACTGCTCGACGGCCTGTACCGCGAAGCGGCTCTGCGGCGACGACAGCACCCACGCGCCGTTCGGCGTCGCGAGATCGCCGTAGCTCGTGAAGCGGAACGGCGCACGGCCGCGCGGCGCGGTCGAGAAATTCGCGGAGAACGGCTGCGCGGCGTTGCTGTCGTTGTCGGCCGTGATCTCGTAGCGGTAGTGCGTATTCGGCTTCAGCCCGTGCACGCGAGCGTGGTACGCGAACACGGTTTCGCCGTTCAGGCCGTCGGTGTACAGGCGCTGGACGCCGTGCACGGTGCGTGCCGGCTCGCCGTCGGCGACGATGCGCGCGCGCGGATTGACGGCCGGCGCGAGCGAGGCCCACGAGATCACGACTTCCGACGTCGGGTCGTTGCCCCACGTCAGGTGGACCTGTTCGGGGGTGCCGTCCGGGTTCGACGCGGCGGCCCTGGCTGCCGCGAGGCCGCCTGCGGCGGTGGCGAGGCCGGATACGCCGGCGAGTTTCAGGAAGCCGCGACGCGACACGGACGCGGCCGGCTCGTTCGGCTGGATCGGGGAGTTGTCCTGGTTCGACATGGTCGGTGTTTTCGTTGGTGGAGACGCGAGATGTGGAACCGCCTGGCCGCGTGCGAACGTGGCCGGGGCGTGGGCCGGAAACGAGCGGGATCCCGGTGCGAACATTGTCGGAGGGCAGTTTTGCCGGGTTGTGACAGCACGGCAACCCCGCGTGAGCGTGGGCACCTGCCCGAGCGTGCGGATCGCGGCATCCGGCCTGCGCCGACGTGCATCCGGTTCGGCCGAAATTTATTTGCCGGCGTCGCGACGGATTCTGTTTGCCCGCGCCGTTTAACGCATGAACGGCCGCTTCCGGTCGATACCCGCTACCCCGGAGTCTTTCATGAAGCTTTCCAATCCGTTGCGGTTTGCCGCCGCATGCATGGCCGCGCTCGCTGCGTCCGCCGCCTTCGCGCAGGCCGTCATCGTCGCGCCTTACGCGCCGCCGCCGCCTCGCGTCGAAGTGATGCCGGCGCCGCGCGCGGGCTATGTGTGGGACCAGGGCCACTGGCACTGGCGGCAGGGCCGCTACGTGTGGATTCCGGGCCACTGGCAACTGGTTCGCGTCGGCTATCACTGGGTGCCGGGCCACTGGGCCGCGCGCGGCCCGGCGTGGCGCTGGGTTCCGGGCCACTGGGCCTGATGCGCATGTCGCCGCACGGCACGCGGTGCCGGCGCGGCGGCTCTTTCCCGCAACGTCATGAGGCGCGACCATGCCTTTTCGAACCGTGGTGATACTGGCGGCCGCAGCCATCGTGCTGGCCGGCTGTGTCGTGGTGCCGGCGCGTCCGGCCTATTACCGGCCCGCGCCGGTCGTCGTATATTGAGCGCGCCGGCCGCCGCTCACGCGAACGCGACCGGGCGGCCGGCACCCGATCGACACGATCGCCATGCAGCCTGAAACGGATGCCGATGAAACGGACCTTGCCGAGGCCGTGCGCGATGCGTGCGGCGATCCCGAACCGCCGGTGTGGCGGGGCCGGGTAATGGCGCGGCGCATGCAAGGAGAGCACGACGATGAGCTTCAGTCTGCCGGCGGGCGCATCAACGATCGCGCCGCGGCACAGACGCGCGATGCACTGGAGCGCCCTGCGTTGAGCGACGGCGATCCGGACGCGGCACTGGTGGCACGGGTCGGCGCGCGCGACGCGTCGGCCGTGCGCATGCTCGTCGCGCGCAAGCTGCCGCGGCTGCTCGCACTCGCGACGCGCATGCTCGGCGACCGCACGGAAGCCGAGGACGTCGCACAGGAGACGTTCTTGCGGATCTGGAAACAGGCGCCGGGCTGGCGCGAAGGCGAGGCACGGTTCGACACGTGGCTGCATCGCGTCGTGCTGAATCTGTGCTACGACCGTTTGCGCGGCCGCCGCGAGGAACCGGTCGACGTGTTGCCCGACGTGCCCGATCCTCAACCGGAGCCGGCTACCCGCGCGGAGATCCGCTCGCGCGACGCGCGTGTGCGGCAGGCGCTCGCGGCGTTGCCCGCGCGGCAGCGCGAAGCGCTCGTGCTCCAGTACTATCAGGAAATGTCGAACGTGGAGGCGGCCAACCTGATGGGCATTACCGTCGACGCGCTGGAAAGCCTGCTCGCGCGCGCACGGCGAAACTTGCGCGCGCAACTGGCCGGCGATTCACCTAGCGAGGACATCCGATGACACCCGAACGATTTCGTACCATCGTCGCCGCGTACGGCTCGGATGCGCGGCGCTGGCCGGACGGCGAGCGCGCAGCCGCCGAGGCATGGGCGCGCGCGCATCCGGGCGACGCATTGGCCGCGCTGGACGATGCCGCCGAACTCGATGCGTGGCTCGCCAACGATACGGTCGCACCGCCCGCGCCGGCGCTCGTCGAGCGCATCGTCGCGACGGCGCCCGCACCGCGCCGCGCGCGGCGGCGGGGCAACGTGTGGTGGTCGGGCGCGGCATTCGCGGGCGTGGGCCTGGCCGGCGCGCTCGCGGGCGCGGTGGCCGTGTCGATGCTGATGCTCGGCAGCGTGCCGCCTGCGCATGAGCCGGGCTATCTGACAACGACGTTCGGCGGACCGAGCGTGGACTGGAGTGATGAATGAGTGAGCGTGGCTGGAAATTCGTCCTCGTCGGTTCGGTCGTGCTGAACGTATTCATGCTCGGCGCGATCGGCGGCGGTGCGTATCAGTGGTTCTCGACGCATCGCGACCTGCGGGCCGCGGGCGCACCGGCGTCGCGCACCGCGTTGCGTTTCGCCGCGGACGGATTGCCGGACGCGCGCCAGCAGGAATTCGTCGCGGCGCTGAAGGCGGCGCGCAAGGACGGCCGCGATTTCGCGCGGGAAGGGCGCGACGACCGGATCACCGTGCTCGATCTGCTCGCCGCGCCGCAACTCGATCGTACGGCGATCGACGCCGCGCTCGACCGCACGCGCGCGGCCGATACCGCGCTGCGTGCGCAGGTCGAGCGCAGCGTCGTCGATTTCGCGGCGACGCTGACGCCGGACGAGCGTGCGAAGTTCGTCGACGGATTGCGGCGTAGCGGCAACTGGCGGCTGCCGCCGAAGTGGCAGAAGAAGCAGGGTGACGCGGGGAGTCAGTAAGGAACGCCGCGCGGACGACGCGCGGCGGCGCGCCTTGTCAGTCATGTGCAACGCATGTGCTGAAGGCTGATCGGCAACGCTTGCGGGCACGCTTCAGCAAGGGATCGCAAAGAAGCCGCGAGTCGTTACGCGGCGGGCGCATTCAACGGGCAAGCATCCACGTGGAGATCGCGTCGACCACGCCGTTCTCCAGGCCATTGAAGCCGTGATAGGCAAATGCTTCGCACGGATCGCCCCGGGACGTGCCGCCCGACACGATCATCAGGTCGGCTTTCGGCGACTGGTCCAGCTTCTTCATCAGCGTATCCGTTTCGGATACCGGACAATTCCTGCAGCCGTCTTTCTCGTGATGCACGACGAGCACCGGAATCCTGAGGCTGGCAAGGTTCATGTCCGTGACCGCGGTACCGCCTCGACCTTCGCGGAGGATGGTGGACGTCAGCACGATACCGTCGGGCCCGCCGCCGCCGGCCAGCGCAATCGCAATGGCAGCAGCGGACTGCGTGCCGCGGCTCGTCCCGACCAGCCAGACCGGTACGTGCAGTTGCTCCCTCAACCAGGCGATCACCGCGCGTGCGTCGTCGGCATGTTCCTTCGAGAGTCGAAAGCCGTTGAGGTAGGGCTCGGATTGGCGGTCGCTCGGTGCATCGATGACCGCGACAGCGATACCGTCATTCACGAACAGCTGCCGGGTGCGGACGAGAAAGTTGCCTGCGCCCCATCCGAACCGTCCGGACGGCTCCAGTTGCAGCCCGCCGTGTCCGCCGGCATAAAGAATGGCCGCGGCCTTCGGTGCGTCCGGCGCGATGAAGAGAAACCGCTGAGTCACGCCGGGACGGGTCGGAATGTCGACGACCTTGGGCTGGTTCTGCGCATGCACCGCATGGCCGTGCAGCGTCAACACGACGGCGAGCAGCCACGCGGTTGTCCAGCGCGAAGGCGGGCGCATCGAACGGAAGCGACGAAATCGCGCACGCAGGCTGACGGGACGGTTTGGCATCGTGACGGTGGCCGGCGCACTCCGCCGTGGCCGGCCGGAGTGCGGCAGCTTCTCCTGGTCAATGTAGTGGCGCCACGTCGACGCGATCGTGCCGGGCCGTGGCTGCCCGAACCGTCGTCTTCTTCCCGACGCGCGGCGCCCAATGCGATTCGACGAACTGAACGATTTCGCCGTTATCGCGCTTGAGGCAGCGCGTGCCGTCCTTCATGCCTTCATACGAACGTCGTTACACGAGTCTAGATCGCTTTCCGGGAAGGGCAAGCGCCTGGCGGCTTCGACGCGGCGAGCAGGGATGCGCCGATTCCGGGTTTCCACCCGCGAGCGTGTCGATCCGAGCCGGTCAGGTTTGTGAAAGGTGAAGACCTTTCACCCGGATTTCGAAGCATGCACAGCCTGCGGCAACGCACGGAACGACGATTCGGCGGCTGGGCGATCCCGCGATTCGCTGCATCCGTCAGTCGAATCCGCGATGGAAATTAAGACGGCAGCCCGCACGCATTCAACCCCACGCGACGAATCCAGAAAATTCGTCTTCGCAGCGACGGATTTCCCGCCGACCGACGTTAAACACGGGTACGCATCGCGAGAGCCCCGTCATGGACCACCCGAACGACATCACACCGGCCGCCATCGCGCTGAACCGCTTCGGTCTCGGCGCGCGGGCCGACGAAGCGCCGCCAGCCGACCCGAAGGCGGCGCTCGTCGCGCAATTCGACCGTTACGACGCGCGGCCGGCCGCGTGGGCCGGCGAGCCCGACGCGGTCGCGCTCGCCACGCGCTTCGCGAACGCGCGCAATGCGATGACCGGCGACGATCCGGCAACGAAGCGCGCGACCGAGCAGTCGATCCGGCGCGACGGCAACGACACGTATCGCAGCGCCGTCGTCGCGCGGCTGAACAGTGCGCTGAACACGCCCGCGCCGTTCGTCGAGCGTCTCGTACATTTCTGGGCGAACCATTTCGCGGTGTCGATCGACAAGGGGCCGGTGGCGGCCTACGCGGGCGCGTTCGAACGCGACGCGATCCGCCCGCACGTGCTCGGCCGTTTCGAGGACATGCTGGTCGCCGCCGAGCAGCATCCCGCGATGCAGCTCTTCCTCGACCAGGCGCGCTCGGTCGGCCCCGACAGCCCGGCCGCGTTGCGTGCCGAAGCGCGCAATCCGTCGGGCAGGCGCGGGCTCAACGAAAACCTCGCGCGCGAAATCATGGAGTTGCACACGCTCGGCGTACGCACGGGTTACACGCAGGCCGACGTAACGGAATTCGCGCGTGCGCTGACCGGCTGGAGCATCGCCGGCGGGCGCGGCCCGCAGCCCGGCGATGCGGCGCCCGGCGCGTTCGTGTTCCGCCCGAAATTGCACGAGCCCGGCGCGCGGACCGTGATGGGGCGCAGCTACGACCAGCCCGGCGAAGCGCAGGCGCGCGCGATCCTGCACGACCTCGCGCATTCTGAGGCGACCGGCCGGCATATCGCGTTCCAGCTTGCCCGTCATTTTGTCGCCGACAATCCGCCGCCCGCGCTGACCGACCGGCTGGCCCGCGCGTTCGATGCGAGCGGCGGCGATTTGCCGACCGTCTATCGCGCACTCGTTGATGCACCCGATGCGTGGTCGCCGGTCAACCGCAAGTTCAAGACGCCGTGGGAGTGGGCCGTGTCGTCGCTGCGCGGGCTCGGCTGGCACGACACCGGCGACCTGAAGGCCGCGCCGCTGCTCACGCAGCTCGGCCAGCCGGTGTGGCGGCCGGGCTCGCCGGCCGGTTACGACGACGTTGCCGCGAGCTGGGCCGCGCCCGACGCGCTCGTGCGCCGCGTCGAGCTGGCGCAGCGGCTGGCCGCGCGCACGGGTGACCGGCTCGACGCGCGCACGCTCGGTAACACGCTGCTCGCCGGTTCGTTGAGCGCGCCGACGGCAACCGCGCTGTCGCGCGCCGAAAGCGCAACCACATCGCTTGCGCTGCTGCTCGTATCGCCTGATTTCCAACGGAGATGACCATGACACTGTCCCGCCGACAATTCCTGAGCGTGGCCGCCGCCGGCGCGGGCGCGATCCTCGTCGCGCCGCGGATCGTGTTCGCGAACGTCGAGACCGACCGGCGCTTCGTGTTCGTGATCCAGCGCGGCGCGGCCGACGGCCTGAACATCGTCGTCCCGTATGCGGAACCCGCGTATGCGTCGCTGCGCGGCCCGCTCGCGATCGACACGGCGGCCGCGACGCGGCTCGACGGCACGTTCGCGCTGCATCCGTCGCTCGTGCAGACCGCGCAGCTGTACCGCGACGGGCATGCGCTGTTCGTTCACGCGATTGCATCGCCGTATCGCGACCGCTCGCACTTCGACGGGCAGAACGTGCTCGAGACGGGCGGCCGCGCGCCATACCAGGTGAAGGACGGCTGGCTGAACCGGCTCGCCGCGCTGCTGCCGGCCACGCGTGAAAGCGCGATCGCGTTCGCGCCGACCGTGCCGCTCGCGTTGCGCGGCACCGTGCAGGCCGCGTCGTACGCGCCGTCCGGCTTGCCGGCCGCGCCGGACGACCTGCTCGCGCGCGTGTCGGCGCTCTACGAGGCCGATGCGCAGCTCGGCCCGTTGTGGCAATCGGCGATGGACGCGCGCGGCCTCGCCGGTGATGCGCATGCGCGGCAGGACCCGGCGGGTGTCGGCAAGCTCGCCGCGACGTTTCTCGCGCGCGACGACGGCCCGCGCATCGCGATGATCGAGACGGGCGGCTGGGACACGCACAGCGCGCAGAACGCACGGCTCGCGAATCAGCTGAAAGCGCTCGACACGATGCTCGCCGCGCTGCGCGACGGCCTCGGGCCCGTGTGGCAGCAGACCACGGTGCTGGTCGCGACCGAGTTCGGCCGCACGGCCGCCGCGAACGGCACGGGCGGGACTGATCACGGGCAGGCGTCGGTCGCGATGCTCGCGGGCGGTGCGGTCGCGGGCGGCCGCGTGATTGCCGACTGGCCGGGTTTGCGGCCGGGTGACCTGTACGAAGGGCGCGACCTGAAGCCGACCGCGTCGCTCGACGCGCTGATCGCGGGCGCCGCCGCCGAAAGCCTGCGGCTCGATCCGCACCGTACCGCGTCCGCGTTGTTCGCGGAAAGCGGTGCGGCGCGGCCGATGAGCGGCTTGATTCGCGGAGCCGCATGACGTAACGCGTTGCCGCATCGCCAGCGACCCATCCATTACACAAAAGGGAGAATGCAACATGACGAAGATCCGAACCGTTTCGCTCACCGTGCTGGTAGCGGCCAGTGCGACACTGATGTCCGCGTGCGTGGTCGAACCGGTGCGGCCGCCGCAGCCGGCGCCCGTCGTCGAGGTGGCGCCGCCGATGCCCGCGCCAGGCTATCACTGGGCGAAGGGGCATTACCGCTGGGCCGGCAATCATTGGGCGTGGGTGCCTGGGCACTGGGTGGCCGTGTACTGATCGGGCATTCCGTGCCGTGCCATGCCATGCCATGCGGCGCAGGTGCCGGGATGCGGGGCAGCGTATTGAAATGCGACGCGCGTTGGCCTAAGCTGCCGGGTCCCGGCGACGGGCATCCGGCGACGGACGTTCCCGTTCGTCCCGTCACGGCGAGCCGATCCGCGGCCGCCGTTTTCTTCGTTACGGCACCCACATGAAAGCATGGCTCGTTGCGCTGGCCGTCGCGGCCGGCATGACCGGCGCGCACGCCGCGTCGTTCAACTGCGCGAAGGCGTCCACGTTCGTGGAGCGCGAAATCTGCGCCAATCCGACGTTGTCGCGTCTCGACGATGCGCTCAACGCGGATTACCAGCACATGCTCTACGATTTCAGCAACTATCCGGTCGAGGATCCGCCCGAGTACGAGCAGTTCATGGCGACCCAGAGGGCGTGGCTGAAGGCGCGTAACCGCTGCACGACGACGCAGTGCCTGATCGACAGTTACCGCAAGCGCATCGACGTGCTGTGCGGCCAGATCGATGTGCCGGAGAAAAGCGAACGCGCGAAATGCCGCAGCAACGGCGGCCTGGGCGGGCTCGAACTGGATCACTGAGCGCGGACGCGTTGCGCGAGCCGCGACCCGTCGGATCGGTGCACACCTACCACCCGATCCGGTGTTTCTCCTCCGTCTCGCGGTGCCGCCAATCGTCGTCCGCATGCAGGTACTGGCTCGTCGTCGTGAGCGACACGTGGCCGAGGTTGTCGCGCACGAGCCGCAGGTCGACGCGGCCGTCGGCCATGTGCGAGCCCGCGCTGTGGCGTAGCCAGTGCGCGGACGCCTGTTCGAGCACGCGCGCCTGCTGCTCGCCGGCTTCGCCGTTCGCGCGCAGCCGGTCGGCCGCGTGCCGGAACACCTGCTTCACGATCCGGTGCAGCGCCGCGCGCGTGAGCGGCTTGCGCGCCTGGCCGACCGGCAGCACGAGCGGCGTGGGCTCGCCGTCGGAAGGCAATGCGGGCAGGCCATGCGCGCGCCGGTAGCGCGACAGCTCGGCCATCATCTCATCGGTGGCCGGCACGAGCCGCTGCCGGCCGCCTTTGCCCGTCACGTCGAGCCACCAGCGGTCGCGCCCGTCCGTGTCGCGCCGGCAGAAGAACTGGCCCATCGTCGTGTCGGCCGCTTCGGTGATGCGCAGCCCGCCGAGATACAGCAGCGTGAACAGCCAGCGCGCACGATCCGCATGGAAGCCTGCTCGTGCGTCGTCGCGCGGCATCGCGGCGATCGCGTCCTTGACCGACTGCCACAGCGGCTGCCCGAGATGGCGCGTGACGCGCGGCGCGGGCCGGCGCTGTCGCTGCCGCGACAACGCGAGCGGATTGCCGGCCAGATAGCCGGCCTGCACGAGCCACGAGAACATCACGTTCAGGATCACCAAAGCCTGCCGCTGGCTGGCCGCCGACAGCGGCCCGTAGAACGGCCGCCAGCGCGGATCGTCGCGCGGATGCTTGCGCCCGCCGTTCGCGCACCACAGCTCGGCCGGCGCGGGGGCGAGCAGGAACTGCCGGTAGACGACCAGATCCTCGTGCGTGAGCGACGACAGCGGCTTGCCGCACGCGATCACGGCCCACAGCAGCAGGCGTTCGGCTTCCTTGCGATAGTTCTGGAACGTGGTCGGCGTATCGACGAAGCGTGCGAGCCAGGCGCGCACCGCGTCGAGGTCGTTGGTCGCGGCAATCTGCGGATGCGCGCTGTTCGAGCGGTTGGTGCCCGTGCGTCCGTCGAGTGCGGCCGGCACGGTCAGCGCATCGATAGGCAGCGGGCGCAGCGCGGTGTCGGACGGAACGGGTGAGGTCATGCGAAGCGGGGTGCGGTGTGCGGATCGTACGCTCGTGATCGGGCAGACGAACGCAGCGCGATCAAGCGTATCGGGAAGCGCCGATGGTACACGATCACCACACGGTGAATCCGCCGTCGACGGCGATTGCCTGACCGGTGACGAAGCGCGCGGCGGGCGAGCACAGCCACATCACCGTTTCCGCGATGTCGCGCGGCTCGCCGAGCCGCGCCATCGGCGTGGCCTGCGTCAGTCGTGCCATGTCGTCGCGGTTTTCCGGGCGGTCGGTGATCGCGGTATGGGCGATGCCGCCGGGGCATACCGCATTCACGCGGATGCCGCGGCCCGCATAGTCGATCGCCACCGATTTCGTGAGGCCGATGACACCGCTCTTCGATGCCGAATACGCGGAGAGCCCGGGCCCGCTGACGAGCCCCATGATCGACGACGTGTTGACGATCGCACCGCCGCCGAATGACAGCATGTGCCGGCATTCATGTTTCATGCACAGCCACACGCCTTTCAGGTTCACGGCGATCGTGCGATCCCATTCGTCCTCGTCGAATTCGGCGACGGGCGCGCCGCGAGGCGCGATGCCTGCGTTGTTGAATGCGATGTCGAGGCGGCCGAACGTGGCGACCGTCGTGTCGATCGCGTCGCGCACGTCGTCGGCGCGCGATACGTCGGTGCGCAGCACGATCGCCTTCGCGCCGGTGCGCTCGATCGCGTGCGCGACGTCTTCGGCAGCGGACACGACAGTGTCCAGCAGCGCGACCCGCGCGCCGGCTTCGGCGAAGCACAGTGCGGCCTGTCGTCCGATGCCGGTCGCGGCGCCGGTCACGACGGCGACTTTTCCTGCGAAGCTTTCCATGCCTGTCTCCTGGGGCACTGAGTGGAGAGACAGGTTAGGCGGCAAGCGCCGGTGCTTCGACGTTGAAACGGACTAGGCGGATTCGATGGCGGGGCCGTCATCACGAAAGCATCACCCCAGCGACAGCACGCTGTTCAGCAACGTCCTGACGAGCGTCGCCTGCCGCGTGACCCCCGTCTTCGAAAAAATCGCGCGCAAATGCGAGCGCGCGGTGTTCTTGCTGATCGCGAGCTCGTCGGCCGCTTCCTCGAGCGTCTGCCCGTTGACGAGCGCGAGCGCCAGCGCGGTTTCGGCCGGCGTGAGGTCGAACAGCTTGCGCACGATGTCGTGCGATGCCTGCGACTTGCGCTCGGCATCGCGGATGAAGATCGCGCACGCCGGCCGGCGCGGATTGTCCTCGGACCATTCGCTGAGCGGCACCGCGCGGATCAGCACGCCGAGCGGCGGCTTGCCGGACGGGCGCGGCACGGCGATCGCCTGCGCGACCGACGGCGCGCCGCCCGCGCGCTCCGCGAGCACCTGCCGGATCAGCTTCTGCAGCTTGCGATCCTCCAGCGGATACGACGCTTCGAGCGCGTCGCCGCGCACGCGCAGGCCGTCGCATTCGGCGAAGATCTCGTCCGCGACGCAATTGGTCTTCATGATCGCGCCGCGCTCGTCGAGGATCGCGGTGGCGACGAGCATGCGGTCGATCGTGCTCGCGTACAGCGTGCGCTCGGATTCGACCATCCCGAACTTCGCGTGCAGCCGCACCGCGCGCTTCAGGTGCGGCAGCAGCGCGTTGCAGACGGCCTTGTCGGTCGCCGAGAACGCGCGGCCGCGATGCGAGCGGCACACGCGGAAACGGCACTCGATGCCGTCGGGCGTGCGCAGGTCCGCGCCCATCAGGTACCCGACGTCGAACGGCTCGAGAAACTCGCGATACATCGCGCTGTTGCGCCAGACGCCGACGCCGAGCAGTTCGTCGACGGTGACGACGCGATCGCTCGGCAGGTTCACGAACGGATCGAGCGCGTAGTAGTAGGTGTTGTACGACGCGACGCCCGGCAGCGGCGCATTGTGCTCGGACGCATTGATCATCAGCCCCGCATGGCCGCTGGCGGGCCAGCGCAGGATCATCGTCACGTAGTTCGCGTGCAGGTGGATACGGATCTGCTCCAGCGCGCGGCCCCACGGCACGTCTTCCAGCGGGCCTTCGTAGATCGTCGTGAGCAATGCGTCGAACTGTTCGAGCGTCAGTTTCGACTGGGCAAGATGGGGCGGCAGGGCCGCGGGCGCCGTGGTCATTCGGGTTGTCTCCTGTTGCGGCCACCGGGTCGGCAGGGTGGGAACAGGCCCCGTCGCCCGGTGTGCACGTGCGAGCCGCCGGCGGCGATGCGCGCGGCTGAACCGGATCACGGTAACGTATCGGCTCGCGCGCGACATCCCACGAATGAATGTGGCGGATCGTCTTCTGTAAGCTGTTTGTGAACTTTCTTGCCGAGGGGGCCTCTAATCGGCCCTCCAACGCTTCCTGAGGAACATCAGATGATTCGCCAATCCAGAACGCTGCTCGGCGCGGCCATCATTGCCGGCAGCACGCTCCTCGTCGGATGCCAGACCGACGCAGTCGCCACGGCGTCGAACGCCGTGCGCCCGGCCGACAGCAAGCCGGTGACCAAGACTGTCTATGTCGCGCCGCAATCCGCGCGCTGCACGGGCGTCGCGCCGATGGAGTGCCTGCAGGTGCGCAACAGCCCGAACGAGCCGTGGAGCCTGTGGTACGCCGGTATCGAAGGCTTCGCGTACCAGCCCGGTTACCTGTACACGCTCCAAATCGACGAATACCGCGTCGCGCAGCCGCCGGCCGACGGTTCCTCGATTCGCTGGGTGCTCAAGCGCGTTGTGGAGCGCCGCCAGGCGAACTGACGGCCGCGCTCACGCGGACGGGCGCGCTGCCGCACTGGCCGGCGGCGCGGCCGTATCGATCCGCCGGAACACGACGGACGACAGCAGCGTCACCACGCCCATGCACGTGAACGACAGCATGAACCCGTGCGCCATCGAGCCCCAATAGGCGGCAAACAGGTTGACGAGGCCGCCGCCGATCGACACGCCGAGCCCCATCGCCAGCATCTGCATCATCGTGAACAGGCTGTTGCCGCTGCCGGCGTCGGCATGCGACAGCCCCTTCAACGTCACGCCGTTCATTGCCGCAAACTGCATCGAGTTCGCCGCGCCGAACACGATCAGCAGCGCGCCTTCCAGTAGCGGCGCGGGCCGCGCCGACACCAGCGCGAACCCCGCGATCGCGCACCCGACGATCCCCGTATTCACGACCAGGAACGCCGCGTAACCGAAACGCTTCACGAGCGGCGCGATCCAGCGTTTCGCGATGACACCCGCGATCGCGGCCGGCAGCATCATCAGCCCCGATTGCAGCGGCGTATAGCCGAGCTGCACCTGCATCAGCAGCGGCAGCATGAACGGCACCGAGCTCGTGCCGATCCGGCACAGCAGGTTACCGAGCAGCCCCGAACCGAAGTTCGGCTCGCGGAACAGCCCGAGCCGGAACAGCGGCTGCGCGCGGCGCCGCGCATGCGGCAGGTACGCAAGCGCGCTCGCCAGCCCGACCGCCGCGAGCCCGGCCGCCCACGCGGCGCGATGCGCGGGCATCGGCGGGTCGATCGCGAGCGACAGCGCGATCATCGCGACCGACAGCAGCGCACAGCCGACGAAGTCGAACGGCGGCGGCTGTTGCGCCTGGTCGTGCGGCAGGTAGCGCTGCACGGCGACGAACCCGACCACGCCGACCGGCACGTTGACGATGAACACCCAGTGCCACGAAATCGCCTGCGTGAGCCAGCCGCCGAGCGTCGGCCCGACGATCGGGCCGAGCTGGCCGGCGATCGACACGAACGCGATCGCCGCGACGTACTGTTCGCCCGGCACGCGGCGCAGCACGGCGAGTCGCCCGATCGGCAGCAGCATCGAGCCGCCGATACCCTGCAGCGCGCGCGCGGCGACGAGCTGGCCGAGCGTATGCGACGCCGCGCAGCCGATCGATGCGAGCACGAACACGAGAATCGCGAGCGAGAACACGCGGCGCGTGCCGAACCGGTCGGCCAGCCAGCCGGACGCCGGCGTGAGCATCGCCATCGTCAGCGTATAGACGACCACGACCGGCTGCATCGCGAGCGGCGACGCGTGCAGGCTTTGCGCGATCGAAGGCAAGGCGGTGTTGACGATCGTCGTGTCGAGCGACTGCATGAAGAACGCAGCGGCGACGATCCAGAGCAGCGCGGAGTGTGTGGGTTCCCGGGACATGGCGAAATCGGTGGTGCGAAGGCCCGGCGCGGGTGGCGCCGTTGCGCGGTCGCGCGGCGCCTGCCGGTCCTCAAGCGCACGATGGTACCGATTCCTTTGGTCATCGGGAAGCCGCCTCAAGACGTTGACTGTCATCGGGAATGCCGATGACAATGCGGGATGCTCAATCCCGTCTGGCTCAACACGTTCGCGACCGTCACGAACTGCCGCAGCTTCACCGAAGCGGGCCGGCAGCTCGGGCTCAACCAGTCGAGCGTCAGCGAACACATCCGCCGTCTCGAAGAGAGCGTCGGCCGGCGGCTGTTCGTGCGCGACACGCATTCGATCGCGATGACGGCCGACGGCGAGGCGCTGCTCGTGCATGCGAACGTGATCCTGCAGGCGCTGAACCGCGCGGAATCGCAGTTCCGTAAGCCGAGGCTGCAGGGGCTGGTGCGGCTCGGCGCGCCGGACGACCTCGCGCTCGTCGCGTTGCCGGACGTGCTCGCCGGGTTTCGCGCCGCGCACCCGGACGTCGCACTGGAGATCACCACCGGCATGACGAGCCGGCTTTACGAAGGGCTGGACGCGGGGGCGCTCGACCTGATGATCGGCAAGCGGCGGCTCGGCGAGCGGCGCGGCACGCCGCTCTTGCGCACGCGGCTCGAATGGGTCGCGCGGCCCGGCACCGTGGTCGATCCGGAGCGGCCGCTGCCGCTCGTGTTGGTCGCCGAGCCGAGCGTCACGCGCGCGATCGTCCTGAACGCGCTCGCGGAGAAGGGGATCGGCTGGGAAGTGGTGTGTTCGAGCAGCAGCCAGCCGGGCTGCATCGCGGCCGCGCGCGCGGGGCTCGGCCTGACCGCGACCTCGCACTATCTGTCGACCCGCGGGCTCGCGCCGCTGGTCAACGGCGACGCGCTGCCCGTGCTGCCCGACATCGAATTCATCGCGCTGGCCGCGAAGCGGCTCAGCCCACCGGCGCGCACGCTGCTCGAATTGCTGGAAGCGAGCGACCTGAGCACGCCGGGCGCAGACGCGTAACCGGCTCGCCACGCGCGCGGTACCCGCATCCGGCGCCCGTGCCGTATGAGGTCATGCGGCCCGTTTCTGCGAAATCACGAGCAGCGCGCCGTTCTTGTCCTCCAGCACCGCGCGGTATTCGTGCGGCCCGGCCTGCACGGGCACGCGCACCGACGCGCCGGCCTTCACGACCCGCGCCATCGCCGCATACAGGTCGTCGTCCTCGTCCACGCGCAGCGTGAGCGCCGCGCGCTCGACGATCTGCTCGTCGCCCGCGACCAGCGCGATCGTCAGCGGTCCGCCGTCGAGCGCGCAATAGCGGTCGCCGTCGCGGAACTTCACGTTCAGGCCCAGCCCGTCGACGAACAGCGGCAGCGCCGTGTCGATGTCGTCGACCGGATACAGCAGCATCGATACCTTCATCCCGGATCTCCCTTGTCTTGATGTGGGCGGCGTGCAACGCGCCGCCGTTCGATGCTAGCGCGCCGTTCGCGCGCCTACGCAGTCCGATCGGACGACGGTGAAACCCCTCTGTCCCCGCAGGCGTGTAGCTACTCCGAACAGATGATGCCCGCGCCAGCCGGCGCGCCGACACTTCCATTCGTGGACCGTCGCGCTTCGTCCGTATCGTGCGGGCGGGCTGCACGACCCCGACTCGTCCAACATACATGGAGACGCACGCAATGAAGTTTTCCCTCATCTACGAAGCCCAGACCACCGACGCATCGCGCGAGGGCGACCACCGGGTGTTCAAGGAAACGGTCGAACAGGCGCTGCTCGCCGAGCAGGTCGGATTCGACACGATCTGGTGCGTGGAGCACACGTCGCTGACCAACTATGCGCACATGAGCGCGCCGGAAACCTTCCTTGCGTACCTGGCCGGCCGCACGACGCGCATCGGTCTCGGCCACGGCGTCGTGTGCCTGCCGCCGGCGATGAACCATCCGATCAAGGTCGCGGAGCGCGTCGCGCTGCTCGACATCCTGTCCGGCGGCCGCGTGCACTTCGGCGTCGGCAAGGGCGGCAGCCAGCAGGAAGCCGGCGCGTTCGGCTACGACCTCAACGAACTGCAGCCGATGATCGACGAATCGATGTACCTCGTGCCGAAGATGTTCGTGCAGGACGAGATCGAGCACGACGGCAAGTACATCAAGATTCCGAAGCGCCCGATCCATCCGAAGCCGTTCCAGGATCCGCACCCGCCGATGTACCTCGCGTGCACCAACACCGACGCGCTGCTGCGCGCCGGCCAGCGCGGGATGGGCGCGCTGGTGCTCGGTTTCGGCGGCCCCGACGAAGTCGCGAAGAAGAACGCCGTGTACCGCGAAGCATGGGCGAACCGCAAGCCGGAAGACCAGGTCGGCTTCCGCCCGACCCAGCACCTCGCGGCACTGTGCCCGACGGTCGTGATGGCCGACGGCCAGGCCGCCCGCAAGATCGGCATCCGCGGCCAGCGCTACTTCATGGAATCGCTCGCGTACTGGTACACGGGCGGCGAGCGTCCGGACCCGGCGAAGTGGGGCGACGACCTCGTGCAGGCCGATACCGGCGAGATGGTGATCCGCTCGCGCTTTGCGTCGGAGGAAGTCGTCGTGAACTTCGCCGACCCGGCGCTCGCGATGATGAACCCGAACCATGCGTACGGCACGGTGGACGACTGCATCGGCTATGTCGGCCGCCTGCAGGAAGCCGGTGTCGACGAAGTGCTGTTCCTGTGCCAGATGGGCACGGTGCCGCATGAAGCGCAGATGGAGACGATCCGCAACATCGGCGAGCACGTGATCCCGTTCTTCAACAAGGAGAAGGAGCGCGCCTGCGCGTGATGCACCGGGCCGCGCCCGTCGTCCCGTCCGGTCGGACGATGCGGCGCGGTCGTGCGAAGCCGACCATCGGTGGTGGCGAGCATCGCCCGCGGCCAGGCCGCGCCGAACAACTTTGAACGAGAGCGGGGCACGCGCCGCGGCGCATCACCCGCTTCACAGGAGACATCCGTGCATCGCGACAACGATTCGAACGCACTGGCCGCCACGCTGATCGCCCGGGCCGAGGCACTGGCGCCGACGCTGGCCGGCCGCGCCGCGCAGGCGGAAGCGCAGGGCCGCATCCCGGCCGAGACGATCGCCGACATGCAGGCAGCCGGCTTCTTCAAGGTGCTGCAGCCGAAGCGCTACGGCGGCTACGAGCTCGATCCGCAGGCGTTCTTCGACATCCAGATGGCGCTCGCGCGCGGCTGCATGTCGACCGCGTGGGTGTACGGCGTCGTCGGCGTGCACAACTGGCAGCTCGCGCTGTTCGACGAGCGCGCGCAGCAGGACGTGTGGGGCAACGACCCGGCGACGCTGATTGCGTCGACCTACATGCCGGTCGGCCGCGTGACGCCGGTCGACGGCGGCTTCCGCCTGTCGGGCCACTGGAAGTTCTCGAGCGGCAGCGAACTGTGCGAATGGGTGTTCCTCGGCGCGCTCGTGCCGCCGGCCGAAGCCGGCCAGCCGCCTGAATACCGCACGTTCCTGCTGCCGAAATCCGACTACCGGATCCAGCAGGACTGGGACGTGCTCGGCCTGCGTGCGACGGGCAGCCACGACATCGTCGTCGACGACGTGTTCGTGCCCGCGTACCGCACGCACAAGGCGATCGACGGGATGATGGGCACGAGCCCCGGCCTCGCCGTCAACGATGCGCCGCTGTTCAAGCTGCCGTTCGCGCAGATCTTCGTGCGCGCGGTGTGCACGTCGTGCATCGGCGCGCTGCAGGGCGCACTCGACGATTTCACCGGCTATGCGGCGACGCGCGTGTCGGCCAACAGCGGTGCGAAGACGACCGACGATCCGGGTGCGCAGAACGCGTGCGCGAACGCGGCCGTCGCGATCGACGAGATGAAGGTGCTGCTCAAGCGCAATTTCGCGGAACTGATGGCGTCGGTCACCGGCGGCCCGGCCGTGTCGATCGAGCGCCGCGTGCATTTCCGCTACCAGTCCGCGCAGGTCGCCGAGCGCTGCGCACAGGCCGCGAACGCGCTGCTGCGCTACGCGGGCGGCAACGGCATCTATCACCGCAATCCGCTGGTGCGCCGCTTCCTCGACCTGCATGCGGCCCGCGCGCACTACGCGAACAACGTGGACCGTTTCGGCCAGAACCTCGGCGCCGTGATGCTCGGCCGCGAGAACACCGACTTCTTCATCTGACGGGGACACGATGAACGACCCGCAAGCACAGCAATACGTGTTCGACGTGGTGGTCGTCGGTTCGGGCGCGGGCGCGCTGCTCGCCGCGTGCCGCGCGGCCGACCGCGGCCTGTCCGTCGTCGTGATCGAGAAGACGGCGCTGTACGGCGGCACGTCGGCCGTCTCGGGCGGCGGCATCTGGGTGCCGTGCAACCACCATATCGCCGAGCTGGGCGCGACCGATTCGCGCGAGGCCGCGCGCGGCTACATCGACGCCTGCGTGGCCGGCGAATCGACGCCCGAGAAGATCGACACGTATCTCGACCGCGCGCCGGAGATGCTGCGCTACCTGGAATCGAAGACGCCGGTGCGTTACCAGTCGCTGCCGAAGTACGCGGATTATTTCCAGAAGGTGCCGGGCGCGATGCCGGGCTACCGCGCGCTCGATCCGATGCCGTTCGACGGCGGGCTGCTCGGCGACGAATTCGACCGGCTGCGGCCGGCGTCGCCCGGTACGCTGATCGGCGGGCGCGTGGCCGTGACGTCGAAGGAAGCGCACACGCTGTTCGCGCGCGGGCCGGGCTTCATGAAGCTCGCGATCGCGCAGTTCGGCCGCTACTGGCTCGATATCGGGATGCGCCGCCGCACGCGGCGCGACCGGCGCCTGACGCTCGGCAACGCGCTGATCGGCGGGTTGCGCCGCGCGCTGCTCGACCGCAACGTGCCCGTGTGGCTCGACACGCCGATGCGCGACCTGCTAGACGTGGACGGCCGCGTGACCGGCGTGCGCGCGCAGCGCTTCGGGCAACCCGTGACGATCGCCGCGCGGCGCGGCGTGATCCTCGGCGCGGGCGGTTTCGAGCGCAACCAGCCGATGCGCGAGCGCTACCTGCCGCAGCCGACACAGGCGCAGTGGAGTGCGACGCCGCCCGCCAATACCGGCGACGCGATCGCCGAAGGCCATCGGCTCGGCGGCGCGCTGGCGCTGATGGAGCATGTGTGGGGCGCGCCGACGGTCGGTGTCGCCGGCGAGGAGAAGCAGCGCGCGCTGTTCGTCGAACGCAACCTGCCGGGCTGCGTGATCGTGAACAGCCTCGGCAAGCGCTTCGTCAACGAAGCCGCGCCGTATTCGGAATTCGTGCCGGCGATGTATCGCGACCATGCGCGCACCGGTGCGAGCGTGCCGGCATGGATGGTGTTCGACGCGCGGTTTCGCCGCAAGTATCCGTGCGGGCCGATCATGCCGGCGTCGATGATGCCCGATTCGCGGATTCCGGCCGCGTTCCGCGACGTGATCGTGAAAGCCGACACGATCGACGCGCTCGCCACGCGCATCGGCGTCGACGCGGCCGGCCTGCACGCGACGCTGCGCGACATGGCGCGCTACGCCGTCACCGGGATCGACGAAGCGTTCGGCAAGGGTGACAACCTGTTCGACACGTACTACGGCGATCCGCAGAACAAGCCGAACCCGTGCCTCGGGCCGGTCGACCAGGCGCCGTTCTACGCGGTGCGGATCGACGCGGGCGACATCGGTACGAAGGGCGGGCTCGTCACCGACGTGCACGCTCGCGTACTGCGCGCCGACGGCGAGCCGATCGACGGCCTCTACGCGATCGGCAACACCAGCGCCTCGATGATGGGCGCGAGCTACCCCGGCGCGGGCTCGACGCTCGGTCCGGCGATGACCTTCGGGTATCTCGCCGCCGACCACCTGGCTGCTCGCGCAGCCGACGCCGGCGGGCAGCCCGCCCGGCCATCCACGACTGAACTTGACGGAGTCCGATCATGAGCGATCTCACCACCCATCCGCTGCGCACCGACATGCTGCTCGCGATGCGCCGCCTCGCGCGCTCCGTCACGGTCATCAGCAGCGCGCACGACGGCCGGCGCTACTCGATGTCCGCGACGGCGGTCGATTCGCTGTCGACCGATCCGCCTTCGCTGCTGATCTGCATCAACCGCACCGCATCGCTGTATCCGCCGCTCGACGCGGGCGCCGGGTTCTGCGTGAACGTGCTGTCGGCGGCCCACGAAGGCATCGCGATCGACTGCAGCGGCCGCCTGAAGGGCGAGGCGCGCTTCACGACCGGCGACTGGCATACGTCGCCGCACGGCGTGCCGTATCTGCGTGATGCACAGGCGAGCCTCGTGTGCGAGCAGGACGGCCGCTTCGAATACGGCACGCATACGGTGTTCATCGGGCGCATCCGCGAGGTGCTGATGAGCGGCGACGTCGATCCGCTCGTCTATCTCGACGGTGCCTACACGACGCCCGGCGCGCCGGTGGCCCGTGCGGCCGCGTGACGTGAGGAGCCGGCCATGAGCGATTCGCGCTTCCATCGGCTGACCGTTGCCGAAGTGATTGCCGAAAGCGACGACGCGTGCTCGTTCGTGTTCGACGTGCCGGCCGCGTTGCGTGACGCCTTCGCGTACCGGCCCGGTCAGTTCCTGACATTGAACGTGCCGTGCGCGGACGCGACCGTCGCGCGCTGCTATTCGCTGTCGAGCGCGCCGGGCATCGACGCCGCGCCGAAGATCACCGTCAAGCGCGTGCGCGACGGCCGCGCGTCGAACTGGCTGTGCGACCGCGTGAAGGCGGGCGACACACTCGATGTGCTGCCGCCGGCCGGCGTGTTCACGCCGCGCACGCTCGACGGCGACCTGCTGCTGTTCGCGGGCGGCAGCGGCATCACGCCGGTGCTGTCGATCCTGAAATCGGCGCTCGTGCACGGGCGCGGGATGCTGACGCTGATCTATGCGAACCGCGATGAACGTTCGGTGATTTTCCGCGCCGAGCTTCAGCAGCTCGCACAGCGCCATCCGGGCCGCGTGCGTGTGATCCACTGGCTCGACAGCGTGCAGGGAATCCCGCAGCAGCGCCATCTCGAGGAACTGGCTCGGCCGTTCAGCCAGCAGGAGACGTTCATCTGCGGGCCCGCGCTGTTCATGGAGAACGCGCTGGCCGCGATGCTCGGCCTCGGGCTGCCGAGGGCGCGCGTGCACGTCGAGCGCTTTGCGTCGTTGCCCGATGCGCCGGTGCAGGCTGCTGATACGGCGGCGTCGAACGCAGCGGCGGCCGCAGCGTCCGGCGACGGCGCGGCGATCGAGACGGTGCTCGACGGCGACGCGTTCGCTTTCGACAGCGCGCCTGGCGAAACGCTGCTCGACGCGATGTTGCGCGCGGGCGTGCCGGCGCCGAATTCCTGCCGGATGGGGCAATGCGGCGCGTGCATGTGCCGGATCGAGCGCGGCGAGGTCGCGCTCGACAGCAACCACGTGCTCGACGACGACGAGATCGCGGCCGGCTGGACGCTCGCCTGTTGCGCACGACCCGCGAGCGATGCGCTGCGCGTGGTGTTTCCCGACTGAGCCGCGGCGCGCCGGCGGCGCGCACGGCCACCCTGATCTATGACGATGGACAACGAAATCCTGACCACGCCCGCGCTGATCGCGCGGGCAGCCGCGCGCCACGGCGCGCATCCGGCGATCGAGTCGGAGCATGGCCGGCTGACCTACGCGGAACTCGACGCGGCCCGCCTCGACGCGGCCCGCGCGCTGCTCGCGAGCGGCATCGAGGCCGGCGACCGCATCGCGGTGTGGGCGCCGAACCTGCCGGAATGGATCGTCGCGGCACTGGCGATCCACACGGTCGGCGCGATCCTCGTGCCGGTCAATACGCGGATGAAGGGGATGGAGGTGGGCGGCATCCTGCACGACGGCGGCGCACGGCTGCTGTTCTGCTGCGGCTCCTTCCTCGGCGAATCCTATCCGGCGATGCTCGCGCCGCACCGGCCCGCGACGCTCGAGCGGGTCGTCGTGTTCGACGGCGAGCCGCCGCCCGGCGCGCGCGACGAGACCTGGAACGCGTTCCTCGCGCGCGGCGCCGAGGTGCCGCTGGCCTCGGTGCGCGACCGCGAGGCACAGGTGAGGCCCGACACAGTGATGGACCTGATGTTCACGTCCGGCACGACGGGCCGCCCGAAGGGCGTGATGACCGCGCACGGCCAGAACCTGCGCGCCGCGCAGGCGTGGGCGGCGATCGCCGGCGTGCGCGCCGACGACCGCTACCTGATCGTCAATCCGTTCTTCCACACGTTCGGCTACAAGGCCGGCTGGCTCGCCGCGCTGTCGAGCGGCGCGACCGTGCTGCCGCATCTTGTGTTCCAGCCGGCCGACGTGCTGCGACGCGTCGCCGACGACCGCGTCTCGGTGCTGCCCGGCCCGCCGACGCTGTACTTCGCGCTGCTCGACGCGCCCGATCGCGCGACGCGCGACCTGTCGTCGCTGCGGATCGCGGTGACGGGCGCGGCGGCGATCGCGCCGAGCCTGATCGAGCGGATGCGAGCGGAGCTCGGCTTCGAGACGGTGCTGACCGGCTACGGACTGACCGAGTCGTGCGGCTTCGCGACGCTGTGCCGTCAGGGCGACGATGCGGAAACAGTTGCCTATACGTCGGGGCGCCCGATGCCGGATGTCGAACTGCGCATCGCGGGCCAAGGCGGTGAGCCGCTCGGGCCGGACGAGACCGGCGAGATCTGGGTGCGCGGCTACAACGTGATGCGCGGCTACTTCAACCAGCCGGATGCGACGCGCGAAACCGTCGATGCCGATGGCTGGCTGCATACGGGCGATCTCGGCTGCGTCGATGCGAACGGCAACCTGAAGATCACCGACCGCATCAAGGACATGTTCATCGTCGGCGGCTTCAATTGCTATCCGGCCGAGATCGAGCGACTGCTTGCCGCGCATCCGGCGATCGCACAGGTTGCGCTGGTCGGCGTGCCCGATACGCGGCTCGGTGAAGTCGGGCACGCGTATGTCGTGCTGCGGCCGGGCGCACATGCCGATGCCGACGAACTGAACGACTGGGCCCGCCGCAACATGGCGAACTACAAGGTGCCGCGGCATTTCACATTCGTCGAGCAATTGCCGACGAGTGCCGCCGGCAAGGTGCTGAAGTACCGCCTGCGGGCGGGAACCGAGGCGGCGGCCTGAGCGCCGCCGCGACACACGAACGGGATGAACGCATGAACGACAACGGGTTTCCGCAGGGCGCGGTGCTGGTGTTCGGCGGCAGCGGCGGGATCGGGCAGGGTGTCGCGCTCGAGTTCGCGCGCGCCGGCGTGCCGGTCGCGGTGGGCTATCGCAGCAAGGCCGACGTGGCCGAGCGCGTCGCGCGTGACATTCGCGGTGAAGGTGTCGCGGCCACCACGCATTGCGTGGACGTGACCGATCCCGCCCAGGTCGACGCCGCACTCGCGGCCGCGATCGGCGCGCATGGCCGCGTGCACACGGTCGTCTGGGCAGCCGGGCCGTTCGTGAACCAGCACCATATCGGCGACATGACGCACGACGACTGGCGCCGCGCGATCGACGTCGAGACGATCGGCTTCTTCGTGGCGGCGAAGGCCGCGCTGCCGCACTTCCGCGCGTCGGGCGGCGGCTCGTTCGTGACGCTCGGCTCGGCCGGGCACCTGCGCTGGCCCGACCGCGACGGGCTGTCGGTCGCGCCGAAGGCGGCGAACGAGGCGCTGGTCAAGGGGCTGGCACGCGAGGAGGGGCGTTACGACATTCGCGCGAATTCGATCCTGGTCGGCGTGATCGAGGCCGGGATGTTTCCGGTGCTGCTCGAACAGGGGCAGTTCGACCAGGTGTGGATCGACGAGACGCAGAAGATGCTCGCGCTCAAGCGCTGGGGGAAGGAGCACGATGTCGGCCGGGCGGCGGTGTTTCTGGCGTCGGACCGGGCCAATTACATTACCGGGCAGCAGTTGAATGTGTCGGGGGGGTATGGGTTGTAGCGGGGGCAAAAAAGCCTGCTCGGACGAGCAGGCTTTAGCGTCGCTTGAGTCGGGTCAGTTGTCTTGAACGTTGACATCGCCGGTTTGGGCGATCTTCGTCAGAACACGCTTCTGGTACGCATACCACGATGTCAGACAGTCTTTGTCGCGACAATTCTTTTCGCGAAAATTCCATTGTTTGCGTGTCCGTTCAACAAAGGCAGTCTTGTCGATGACGGCATCTTTCGCTTGTTGGTATGTCGCGGCAAGATCCCGATCTGAAGCCGCAAGATCGGAATCGTGACAGATCAGAAATTCCGGAATGGACTTTGCCTTAGCACAGTCGAAGCTGGTTTGTTGCAGCGGGGAGGCCGCAGCGTCGCTTGCGGATTGATTCGCCACCGGCTGAGCAATAGGCAAATTCGATTGTGTCGAGAGTGCCGTAGTAGCTGACTGTTGAGATTGGTTCAACGTTGCCGTGTGTTGACCATAGGGTGTCAGTTGCCCTGACATCGCGTCTTCGATCATCGCGCCGATCAGGGAATTAGGTACAACCCGTATGGTTTCAGTTTTTAGAACCGAATCGCCGGCCATCGTTTGCGATTTGGCGAAATTGCACGGAGCGGAACAAGTAATGCGATTCGAAATATTCGGATTGTCTTCATCGACCAGAAGCAGAATATAGCTGCCATCCCTAAGGCCAACGTAGCGCATCATGACAAGCGCCTTCGTGGCTTTCCCTGCTCTCACGTCATCTTCACTAAGCGCAGGCTCGTAACCATATGTGCCATCTTGACTCATTGCGTAGTTGTGGGAGGGAGGCGGAGGTGCTGGAGCCACCACTTGAGGTGGTTGCTGTGGCGTGGAAGTGTCGCTTGACGTGCTGGGACTCGTCGCTGACGACTGAGCGCTACTGTCGGATTGTTTCGAATTGCAACCAGCAACAGTGGCTGCAACCAACAAAAGAATTGCGATGTGTTTCACAGTTCCCCCGCTAATCGATTGGTCCTATAAATTGCCGATGGTTGGCGCGGATATTCGAGGTGAAATGCCTCGTCTGCAATTTTCCGGTGGCCGGATTGATATATAAGTCGGCTTGGTCTTGGTCGATGGATTGTACCAAGCTGCCCTGTTCGGATGGTGATCTAGAAAGCCAATAAGTTAGAGCGTCGTGGTGGCATTCAAATGAAAAACACCCGCCGGCATCGGTATTCACCCTGCATCGCCACGCGCAATCGCACATCGGCCTCGCGCTCGACCGGCGCGAGGTCACATCCCTGCAACGTATTCGTCGGCGTATTGCGCCGCACGCCGTTGACGGCAACGACGACGCATATGCGCTGAAGTCCGTCCCGCCTAGTTCAACACGCATTGCGGCATCGATGCGCGACACGTCGGATCCCGTGCTCCGGCTTCGTCTGCCGAATAGCGATGCGTTCCTGAAACATTTCCTCCGATTACAAGCCTGCGTGACCGTCCGCGTTTTGCGATGACGCTTGTCCCGCTTCGGTTTGCGCCGCATGGCACGCGCTTTGCGGTGGACGCGGTGCCGCCGGTGCAAACGAAACGCGCAACAACGATGAACGCATCGGCGGCATGCAACGACATCGAAAAAAACGGGGAATCGGATCGGGCCGTGGGCGCTGCGTGGAGCGGCGTACATGCCGCGCATGTCGTATCGGCCATGCGCACGGGGCAACGCGTTCCCGATCCGTCGAACAGCAAGCGTGCTTGCAAGGTGTCGTGCCGGGGTTCGCATCACGCAGGGCGGCGTAGGCCCCATGCGTTGGCGAGGCGCGCCCGGCACATGTCGGGGGAGGCGCCCGTGAAAACGAGAGTGAACCAATGGGCAGCGGTCGCGGTGATGTGCGCCGCGAGTGCGCACGCGCAGGAGATCTACCTGCAGGGCGGCACGCAGGGCGTCGGCATCGGCGCGGCCGTGAGCTTCAATTCGATGCTGGGTGCGCATGCGGACTTCAATGCGATCGACCTTTCGCATGACTTCACGGTGGCCGGCAATCGCTATCAGGACGACCTGAAGCTGCGCCAGGGCGGCCTGTACGCGGACATCTTTCCGTGGCGCGGCAGCGGCTTCCGGGCGACGCTCGGCCTGCGTTTCAACGACGACGAAATTCGCGGCGTATCGGTGCCGACCAATGGGACTTACGTGTTCGGCGGCAAGCGTTATCCGGCGATGCCGGGGATGAACGCGGTGGCGGAAGCGCGCTATCCGACCGTGATGCCGTACTTCGGGATCGGCTACGGGCACCGGCCGGCGTCGAAAGGGCTGGGATTCGTCGCCGATCTCGGCGTGGCGTACGGGATACCGAAATGTTCGTACACGCTGTCGCCGGAACTGGCGGCCGCGGTTGGGCCGGCGAAGAGCCAGATCCTTGTCGCGAGCGGGCTGGATTCGCTGCGGCAGGTGATGTCGCGCTATCGGTGGTACCCGGTGTTGCAGATCGGGATTTCGTATCGGTTCTGAGCGGTTGAGCTGGCGTTGCGCGTGCCGGGCGGGGGATTGCCGGCAGCGCCGATACGGGCGGGCACCGGGGGCTGGTGCGGCGGCTGACGGCTGTCGCGAGTACGGCGTGCGGCGGCGCTGAATGCCGCCGCCACGCTTCGATCGGCGCGCGCCCGCGCAGGCGTTTCAGCGGTAAATGGCCGATCGGCCGTCTTTCCCGCCGTTCCGATCCGGCATACCTTTCAAACAGCAGTTCGACGTGTCGGGCGAGCAGCGCGCGCCGGGAGGATTCATGCGGCCCGTTGCCGGTCGCCGACGCCAACCACCGTCCTCCTTCCGTCAATGTCGGTGATAGCAATGATTGCAATTCGCAGTCGTGTCGCTATCATTGATATCAAACCTGGATGGAGGGAATCATGGCAAATCTACTGGTGCGTAACGTGGATGACAGTATCGTTCAGAGCCTGCGCGAGCAGGCTGCGGCAAATGGCAGGAGTGCCGAGGCCGAACATCGAGCCATTCTGGCCGATGCGCTTGGCCGGCCGAAGCGAAAGACATTTGCGCAAGTGCTGATGAGCATGCCCGATGTTGGCGACGACGCGGATTTTCAACGTGTTCAGGATTCCGGCGAGGCCAGGCGTGTATTTGATTGATACGAACGTCATCAGCGAAATCAGGAAGGGCAAGCGAACCAACCGTGGCGTGCGGGCGTTCTTCAGGCAGGCCGCGGCGGACGCAAGTCCGCTTTACCTGTCCGTCGTAACGGTTGCTGAACTTCGCCGTGGCGTCGATCTGATCCGTCATCGCGGCGATCTCCCGCAGGCGTCGGCGCTCGAGGCCTGGATGGCGACCATCCTGTCCGGCTATGCGCCGAACATCCTGCCGGTCGACATCGAGATCAGCCAGATGTGGGGGCATTTGCGCGTGCCCGATCCAACGCACGAACTCGACAAGCTGATCGCGGCCACCGCGCTGATCAACGATCTCACCGTGGTGACGCGCAATGTCACGGATTTCGCCCGCACCGGCGTCAGGCTGCTGAACCCGTTCGACTGACCCGGATTGCCGCGCTGCGGCAACCCGCACCTGTTCCCTGTCCCCTCCCGCACGCCTAGCCCGTTCCGCCGGGCTTCCGCCTGCGCCCACGCCGCGCGAATTCCCCGCCGCCTCTCGTCCCAACAGACGATGTAACGCCACCCCCGACCGGCCAGAATCCTTTCACGAACAACGGATTCTGAACCAGGAGGAGGCCGACATGATCGATGTCCGTGCGCTTGGCTATGTCGTCGTCGAGGCGACGCGCGTCGATGCGTGGCGCCGCTACGCGGAAGACGTGCTGGGCATGCAGGCGCTCGATGCGCCCGACGGCGCGCTGTACCTGAAGATGGACGAGCGCGATTTCCGCTACGTGATCGTTCCCGGCTCGACCGACCGCTATTTCGCATCGGGCTGGGAACTGCCCGACGGCGTGGCGTTCGACGCCGCGCTTGCGGCACTGCAGCGTGCGGGCGTCGAGCCGGTGCGCGCGACCCGCGACGAAGCCGCGCTGCGCCGCGTGCAGGCGATGGCGTGGTGCACCGACCCGTCCGGCAACCGCCACGAGCTGTACTGGGGCGCGCGCTGCGACTTCCGCCGCTTCGTGTCGCCGCTGGGCGTCTCGCACTTCGTCACCGGCGACATGGGCCTCGGCCACGCGGTGCTGCCCGCGCCGCAGTTCGACGCGACCGACGCATTCGTGCGCGGCGTGCTCGGCTTCGAGCTGTCCGACATCTTTCGCGTGAAGTTCACGCCCGATCCGGCGGAACCCGAGAAGCGCATCCACTTCATGCACTGCCGCAACGCGCGCCATCACAGCCTCGCGCTGTTCGAGATGGCCGTGCCGTCGGGCTGCGTGCACGTGATGGCCGAGGTCGACTCGATGGACGAAGTGGGCCGCGCGCTCGACCGCGTGGCTGCGCACGACGTGAAGATGTCCGCGACGCTCGGTCGTCACTGCAACGACCAGATGATCTCTTTCTACATGAAGACCCCCGGCGGCTTCGATCTCGAATACGGCTTCGGCGGCCTCACGGTCGACTGGTCGAAGCACGCGGTGTTCGAGGCCACGAAGGTGAGCCAGTGGGGCCACGATTTCAGCATCGGATACCGGTAAGCCAGCACGATGACGATGAAACCTCTCGACAAGACGATGTCCGCGCGCGACGTGGTCGCGCAACTCGCCGACGGCATGACGATCGGCATCGGCGGATGGGGGCCGCGGCGCAAGCCGATGGCGCTGGTGCGCGAGATCGCGCGCTCGACCCTGAAGGACCTGACGATCGTCGCGTACGGCGGCGCCGATGTCGGCCTGCTGTGCGCGGCCGGAAAGGTGCGCAAGGTGGTGTTCGGCTTCGTGTCGCTCGACGTGATTCCGCTCGAACCGCATTTCCGCCGGGCCCGTGAGCAGGGCCGCGTCGACGTGCTCGAACTCGACGAAGGGATGTTGCAGCTCGGCCTGCGCGCGGCCGCCGCGCGCCTGCCGTTCCTGCCGACCCGCGCCGGGCTCGGCACGGCGCTGCTCGATCACGCGCCGCAACTGCGCACGGTGCAATCGCCGTACGACGACGGCGAGACGCTGCTCGCGATGCCCGCGATCGAACTCGACGTCGCGCTGCTGCACGTGAACGCGGCCGACCGGATGGGCAACACGCGCATCGACGGCCCCGATCCGTTCTTCGACGCGTGGATGGCGCGTGCCGCGCAGCGTTGCTACGTGTCGGCGGAAACGGTCGACGCATCGCTCGCGAGCGAAGACCTCGACGCCGCCAAACGCAACCCGTTCGAGCGCTCGCTCGTCACCGGCGTCGTGCAGGCGCCGGGCGGCGCGCACCCGACGTCGTGCGGGCCGGCCTACGGCTGGGACCTGCCGCACCTGCGCGCGTACTGCGCCAGCGCGGAAGACGACGCGAAAACGACGGCGTACCTGCGCGACGTGGTGGGCCAGGACGAACGCCAGTACCTCGAAGGCGTCGGCGGGCTGTCGCACGTGACGACGCTGCCGTTGCCGATTCTGTAAAGGAGCGCCTGTGAGCGAATCTCTCGACCATTCCCTCGCGGAACTGATGATCGTCGCGTCCGCGCGACTCTGGCGCGACGACGGCGAAGTGCTGGCGACCGGCATCGGCACGGGCCCGCGGCTCGCGGCCGGCCTCGCGCGGCTCGCGTACAACAACGGGCTGATGCTGACCGACGGCGAAGCGTATCTCGTCGAGGAGCCGGTGCCGCTCGGCCCGCGCCCCGACGGCTATCGCGTGAAGGCGAGCGGCTGGATGACCTACGAGCGCGTGTTCGACTGCCTGTGGCACGGCCGCCGTCATGCGCTCGTGATGCCGACACAGATCGACCGTTTCGGCCAGGCCAACATCTCGTGGCTCGGCGACGACTATGCGCGTCCGAAAACCCAACTGCTCGGCGCGCGCGGCTTCCCCGGCAACACGACGAACCACGCGAACTCGTTCTTCGTCAGCGGCCACGGCAAGCGCACGTTCGTCGAACGCGAAGTCGACATGGTGTGCACGGTCGGCTACAACCCGGCGCGCCGGCTGCCCGGGATGAAGACTTTCGTCGACCTGCGCAGCATCGTCACCGATCTGTGCGTGATGGACTTTGGCGGCCCGGACCACGCGATCCGCGTGCGTTCGCTGCATCCGGGCGTGAGCTTCGACGAGGTGCAGGACGCAACGGGCTTCCCGCTGATCGCTGCGCCCGACCTCGGCACGACGGCCCCGCCGAACGCGGAAGACCTGCGCATCGTGCGCGCGCTCGATCCGCACAACCTGCGCGCGACGATCGTGCGCAACAATCCGGCGCCGCGCCGGGGATGAGGTCAGACATGGAAGCGACCCAGGTGACCTTCGGCGACGGTGTCGTCGACTACGCGGTCGAAGGCGGCATCGCGACGATCACGATGAACCGCCCCGAGTATCACAACGCGCAGAACTCGAAGATGACGTATGCGCTCGACGCGGCGTTCCGGCGCGCGGCGCACGACGACGCGGTGAAGGCGATCGTGCTCGCGGGCGCCGGCAAGCATTTCTCGGCGGGCCACGACATCGGCACGCCGGGCCGCGACATCCACGAGTCGTTCGACCGCGCATCGCTGTGGTACGACCACGTCGACAAGGAAGGCGGCGAATTCCTCTATGCGCGCGAGCAGGAGGTGTACCTCGGAATGTGCCGGCGCTGGCGTGACCTGCCGAAGCCGACGATCGCGATGGTGCAGGGCGCGTGCATCGCCGGCGGGCTGATGCTCGCGTGGGTGTGCGATCTGATCGTCGCGTCGGAGGATGCGTTCTTTGCCGATCCGGTCGTGCGGATGGGGATTCCGGGCGTCGAGTATTTCGCGCATGCGTACGAGCTGAACCCCCGCATCGCGAAGGAGTTCCTGTTCCTCGGCGAGCGGATGCCGGCCGAGCGCGCGTACCAGATGGGGATGGTCAACCGCGTGGTGCCGCGCGAGCGGCTGCACGACGCGACCTACGCGATCGCCGCGAAGATCGCGACGATGCCGCGCCTCGGGCTCACGCTGACGAAGCAGGCACTGAATCACGTCGAGGAGCTGCAGGGCAAGCGCGCGGCGATGGATGCGGCATTCGCGTGGCATCACTTTGCGCATGCGCACAACGAGCTGGTGAGCGGCGACCGCCTCGGCGGCTACGACGCGCGCAGCATGGCCAGCTCGCAGCGCCAGCCGAACGGCGCGGACCGTAGCGACGCGCAGACGCAGGCACCGGTCGCCGTCAACGGAGCCGCCGCATGAGCACGACGCTGCATACGCCCTTGTGCGACCTGCTCGGCTGTCGCTACCCGATCGTGCAGACCGCGATGGGCTGGGTGGCCGATGCGCGGCTCGTCGCGGCCACCAGCAACGCCGGCGGCTTCGGCTTCCTGGCCGGCGCGACACTCGAACCCGAGCAGGTCGAGGCCGAGATCCTGAAAGTGAAGTCGCTGACCGACCAGCCGTTCGGCATCAACTTCCACATGTTCCAGAAGAACGCGCAGCAGGTCGTCGAGCTGGCGATCAAGCACAGGCTGCGCGCGGTGAGCTATGGCCGCGGGCCCGATGCGAAGACGATCCGCCGCTTCAAGGATGCCGGCATCGTCTGCATGCCGACCGTCGGCGCGCCGAAGCATGCGGCCAAGGCGGTCGAACTCGGCGCGGACATCGTGACGGTGCAGGGCGCGGAAGGCGGCGGCCACACCGGCTCGGTGCCGACCACGCTGCTGCTGCCGAAGGTGCTCGACGCGGTGCGGGTGCCGGTGGTCGCGGCCGGCGGTTTCTTCGACGGGCGCGGGCTGGCCGCCGCGCTGGCGTATGGTGCGGCCGGCATCGCGATGGGCACGCGCTTCCTGATGAGCGCCGAATCGCCGGTGCCGCGCGAGACGCTCGAGCGTTACGTCGCGGTCGGCGACCCGGCCCGGATCCGCGTATCGGACGCACTCGACGGGCTGCCGCAACGAATGATCGACAACCCGTATCTGCTGAAGCTCGAACGCTTCGGCCCGCTGCGCCGCACGTGGTTCGCGCTGAAGACCGCCGAAGCGTGGCGGCGCCAGAACGGGCTGAGCACCAGCGACATGCTCGGCCTCGCGATCAAGGCGCTTCGCTCGCACGACTACACCGCGAGCCAGACGCTGATGGCGGCGAACGCGCCGTTCCTGATCCAGCGCGCGATCGTCGAAGGCCGCCCGGATGAAGGCGTGCTGCCGAGCGGCCAGGCGGCCGCGATGATCGGTGCGATCGAATCATGCGACGCATTGATCGCGCGGATCGTCGCGGAAGCCGGCGAGCGGCTCGACGCGCTGGCGGCGATGCGCGGCACGCCGGCCGCACAGGCCGCGTGAACACAATCACAGGGAGGCAGACGAGATGACAGCATCCAACCAACCGGCCGGCGCGACGCCGTTCCGGATCGATCGCGCCGACGGCATCGCCGAACTGGTGATCGCCCATCCGCCCGTGAACGCGCTTGACGCGCAGGGCTGGCACGCGCTCTCGCACGCGCTCGATGCGCTCGGCGAGGACGACGACGTGCGCGTGATCGTCGTGCGCGGCGAAGGGCGCGGCTTCTGCGCGGGCGTCGACATCAAGGAACTGGCCGCGCATCCGGAGCGAATCGTGGCGGTCAATGCAGGCAACTACGAGACGTTTCGCGCGGTGCACCGCAACCCGAAGCCGGTGATCGCGGCCGTGCACGGCTTCGTGCTCGGCGGCGGGATCGGCATCTGCGGCGCGGCGGACATCGTCGTCGCGGCCGACTGCGCGCGCTTCGGCGTGCCCGAGATCGACCGCGGCGCGATGGGCGGCGGCGCGCATCTGCAGCGGCTGTTCGGCGTGCAGAAGGTGCGCGCGATGTACTTCACCGGCGACATGATCGACGCGGCCGAAGCGTACCGGCTCGGCGCGGTCGAGCAGGTCGTGACGCGCGACACGCTGCGCGACGCGGCTCTCGCGATCGCCCGCAAGATCGCCGAGAAGAGCCCGGCGATGGTGCGGCTCGCGAAGGAGGCGCTGAACGGCGTCGAGGACGGCGATCTCGAGGACAAGTACCGCTGGGAGCAGGGTTTCACGCTACAGGCGTACATGACGAACGACTCGACGGAGGCGCGCGCCGCGTTCGTCGAGAAGCGCGACGCGCGTTTCGACGCGCAGGCAACCGCCGAGGAGGCACGCGCATGAACCTGACCTATACGCCAAAGCAACAGGCGTTCCGCGCGGAGATCCGCGAATGGCTCGCCGCGCACGTGCCGCGCGAGCGGCTGCCGAGCTTCGACACCGAGGAAGGCTTCGCCGCGCACCGTGAATGGGAGCGCACGCTGCACTCGGGCCGCTGGAGCATGGTCACGTGGCCGCGCGAACTCGGCGGGCGCGGCTGCGACCTGATCGAGTGGCTGATCTTCGAGGAAGAGTACTGGCGCGCCGACGCGCCGATGCGCGTGAACCAGAACGGCATCTTCCTGCTCGGCCCGACGCTGATGGATTTCGGCACGCCGGAGCAGAAGGCGCGCTTCCTGCCCGCGATGGCGGCCGGCGAGCACGTGTGGGCGCAGGGCTGGTCGGAGCCGAACGCAGGCTCGGACATGGCCGCGATCCGCACGACGGCCACCCGCATCGGCGACGAATACGTGCTGAACGGCCAGAAGATCTGGTCGACGCGCGCGGTGTGGGCCGACTGGCTGTTCGGCCTGTTCCGCAGCGATCCCGAATCGTCGCGCCACCACGGGCTCACGTTCCTGATGGTGCCGCTGTGCGCGCCGGGCATCACGGTGCGGCCGATCCGCCAGCTGAACGGGCAGACGGGCTTCGCGGAAATCTTCTTCGACGACGTGCGCGTGCCGGTCGAGAACCGGCTTGCGGCCGAAGGCGCGGGCTGGCAGGTCGCGATGGCGACGGCCGGGTTCGAGCGTGGGCTGATGCTGCGTTCGCCGGCACGGTTCCAGCGCACCGCGCAGGCGTTGCGCGACCTGTATCTCGCTCACCGCGACAGCGCGGACCGCGATCCGACGCTGCGCGAACGCGTGGTGCAGGCGTGGATGGATGCGCAGGCGTATGCGCTGTCGACCTACGCGACGGCGAGCCGGCTGCTGAAGGGCGGCCATATCGGCGCGGAGTCGAGCACCAACAAGGTGTTCTGGTCGGAGCTCGACCTGCGCATGCACCAGACCGCGCTCGACATCCTCGGCGCGCACGGCGAGGTCGTCCCGCAGACGGCCGCGCAGCACGCGACGCTCGGCCACTGGCTCGACGGCTTCCTGTTCGCGCAGGCCGGCACGATCTACGCGGGCACCAACGAGATCCAGCGCAACATCGTCGCCGAACGGATGCTCGGCATGCCGCGCGCGTAAGCGCGCCGGCGCCACCCTTACAGAACGGACATCGTATGGATTTCGTATTCGATGAAGACCAGGAAGCGCTCGCGGACAGCGTGAAGCGCCTGCTGATGACCGAGATGACGCCCGAGCTGATCCGCGAGCTCTGGGCCACGCCGACCGGGCGGTCGGACGACCTGTGGGCGCTGTTCGCGTCGCAGGGGCTGACCGCCGTGTCGGTGCCGGAGGCGCACGGCGGCCTCGGCCTGACCGAAGCGGAATGGGCGCTGCTTGCGCAGACCTACGGCTATTTCGGCAGCCCCGAGCCGCTGCTCGACACGGCGCTCGTGTCGGCCGGCGTGCTGGCGCGGCTGCCGGCGAGCGACTGGCGCGACACGCTGCTGCGCGACATCGCCGAAGGGCGTGCACGCGTTGCGCTCGTGCATCCGGTGAACCCGTATGCGGCCGATGTGCACGTCGCGCAGACGCTGCTGTGCGAGCACCGCGGCGAGCTGCACCGCGTCGATCCGGCCCAGTGCGCATGGCGAGGCGTCGACAGCGTCGACCCGTCGCGGCGGCTGTTCACGCTCGACTGGGAGCCGTCGGCGGCCACTTGCATCGCGAGCGCTGACGAAGCCGCGCCGCTGCTGAACCGCGCGCTCGACCACGGCGCGTTCGCGGTCGCCGCGCAACTGCTCGGGCTCACGCAGCGCGTGCTCGACGTCGCGATCGACTACAGCGCGCAACGCAAGCAGTTCGGCAAGGCGATCGGTTCGTACCAGGCGCTCAAGCATCTGCTCGCCGATGTGGCGATCCGCTACGAGTTCGCACGGCCGGTGGTCGCACGCGCCGCGCAGGCGATCGCCGACGATCACCCGCAGCGCGCGGTGTTCGTGTCGCACGCGAAGCTTGCGGCGATGTCGGCCGCGCAACTGGCCGCGCGCCACTCGATGCAGGTGCACGGCGCGATCGGCTACACGTGGGAGCTCGACCTGCAGATCTTCATGAAACGCATCTGGGCGCTCTCGGGCAGCTGGGGCGACAGCGCGTTCCACAAGGCCCGCGTGGCCGACGCGATCCTCGGCGACGCGTTGCCGATCGGCCCCGCGCAGACCTTCGACCTCGAGGAATTGAACTGATGAAACAAGCCTATATCGTCGACGCGCTGCGCACGCCGACCGGCCGCCGCAAGGGCGGTCTCGCGCATGTGCATGCGGCGGACCTCGGCGGCTTCGTGCTGAAGTCGCTCGTCGGGCGCAACGCGATTCCCGCCGACGAATACGACGACGTGGTGTTCGGCTGCGTCGACACGATCGGCCCGCTCGCGGGCAACATCGCGCGCACCTGCTGGCTCGCGGCCGGGCTGCCGCTGCAGGTGCCGGGCGTGACGGTCGACCGTCAGTGCGGGTCGTCGCAGCAGGCCGTCCATTTCGCCGCGCAAGCCGTGATGAGCGGCGTGCAGGACGTGGTGGTGGCGGGCGGCGTGCAGACGATGACGCAGATCCCGATCTCGTCCGCGATGACCTGCGCGGCGCCGCTCGGCTTCAACGACCCGTTCTCGGGCAGCAACGGCTGGCGCGCGCGCTTCGGCGATGCGCCGGTGTCGCAGTTCGTCGCCGCGCAGCGGATCGCCGATCACTGGAACCTGTCGCGCGACGCGATGGAGCGCTATGCGCTCGAAAGCCATCGCCGCGCGGTTGCGGCGATCGAGGCCGGGCACTTCAAGCGGGAAATCGTGCCGCTCGAAGGCGTGATGCACGACGAGACGCCGCGTCCCGACACGTCGCTCGAGAAGATGGCGACACTCGAACCGCTGACGCCGGGCGGTTCGCTGACGGCTGCCGTCGCGAGCCAGACCTGCGATGCGGCCGCGGCGCTGCTGATCGTGTCGGAGGACGCGTTGAAGCGCTACGGCCTCACGCCGCGCGCCCGCATCCATCACCTGAGCGTACTCGGCGACGATCCGCTGTGGATGCTGACCGCACCGATCCCGGCGACGAAGGCCGCGCTCGAGAAAGCCGGCCTCGACTGGTCGCAGATCGACGTCGTCGAGATGAACGAGGCATTCGCATCGGTCGCGCAGGCGTGGCTCGCCGACACGCGTTTCCCGCACGAAAAGACCAACCCGAACGGCGGCGGCATCGCGCTCGGCCATCCGCTCGGCGCGACCGGTGCGCGGCTGATGACGACGTTGCTGCACGAGCTGGAACGCACGGGCGGCCGCTACGGGCTGCAGACGATGTGCGAAGGCGGCGGCCTCGCGAACGTCACGATCATCGAGCGCCTGTGAGCGCGTCACCTTCACGATCCACGAGGCACAAGCATGGGAATCTGTAACGGACGCACCGTCATCATCACCGGCGCGGGCGGCGGGCTCGGGCGCGAATACGCGCTTGCGTTCGCGGCCGAAGGCGCGGCGGTCGTCGTCAACGACATCCGGCACGAGGCCGCGCAGGCCGTGTGCGACGAGATCACGCAGCGCGGCGGCCGGGCACTCGCGAATGCGGACGACATCACGCGCGTCGATACGGCGCAGCGGATCGTCGACGCGGCACGCGAAGCGTTCGGCGACGTGCACGTGCTCGTCAACAACGCGGGCATCTGCCGCGACAAGATGTTCACGAGCATGACCGAAACCGACTGGGACGACGTGATGCGCGTGCACCTGCGCGGCCACTTCTGCCTGTCGAGTGTGCTGGCGCGTGTGTGGCGCGACGCCGCGAAGGCCGGCCACACGGTCGACGCGCGGATCGTCAACACGAGTTCGGGCGCCGGGCTGCAAGGCTCGATCGGCCAGTCGAACTACGGTGCGGCGAAAGCCGGGATCGCCGCGCTCACACTGATGCAGGCGGCCGAGCTGCAGCGCTACGGCGTGCGCGTGAACGCGCTCGCGCCGGCCGCACGCACGTCGATGACAGAAGGCGTGTTCGCCGACATGATGAAGAAGCCCGAGGACGGCGGCTTCGACTATTTCGATCCGGCCAATGTCGCGCCGCTGGTCGTGTGGCTCGGCAGCGCGCTGTCGGCCGACGTGACGGGCCAGGTGTTCGAGGTCGCGGGCGGGATGATCGCGGTTGCGGAAGGCTGGCGTACGGGCCCGAGCGTCGATCGCGGCACGCGCTGGGCGGCGGCCGAGGTCGGCCCGGCGGTCGCGCAACTGCTCGCCGATGCGCGTCCCGCGCAGCGCGTGTACGGGAGCTGACCGATGGATCTGGCGCTCACCGACGAACAGGCGATGATCCGCGACGCGGCAGCCGACGTGCTCGCCGAACGCAGCGCGTCCGCCGACGTGCGCCGCGCGATCGAGCAGTCGGCCGGCCGCGACGATGCGCTGTGGGGCACGCTGGCAGGCGAACTCGGCTGGAATGCGCTCGCATTGCCCGAGGCGGCCGGCGGGCTGGGGCTCGGTGCGGTCGAGCAGACGGTGCTGATGGAACAGCTCGGCCGGCGTGTCGCGTGCGTGCCGTATTTTTCGACGGCGTGCCTCGCGGCGACCGCGCTGGCGGGCTGCGCTGATACGCCGCTAGCGGCAGGCTGGCTGGCAAAGATCGCCGAAGGCGCGTGCAGTGCGACGCTCGCGCTGCCGTTCGACCTGTCGATCGTTTTACGGTCGTTGCCGGTCGTCGCGGAAGAAACGGCGGGCGGCTATGCGCTGTCCGGCACGATCGAGCAGGTGGTCGACGGCGCGCGAGCCGACCTGCTGCTGGTGCCCGCGCGAATCGCGAACGAAGGGCAGTCGATCGGCTTGTTCGCAATCGATGTCTCAACGGCATCGGGGCTCAAAGTCACGCCGCTCGACACGCTCGACGGCACGCGGCCGATCGCACGCGTGGAATTCAACGAAGCCCGCATGAGCCGCGACGCGCTGCTCGCCTGCGGCTCGGTGGCAGCACAGGGGCTGGAACGCACCGCCTGGTTCGCAGCACTCGCGCTGGCCGCCGAACAGCTCGGCGGCGCCCAGCAATGCCTCGACCTGACGCTCGACTACACGAGCCAGCGCGTGCAGTTCGGCCGCGCGATTGCGTCGTTCCAGGCCGTCAAGCACCGCTGCGCACAGATGATGGTGCTGATCGAATCGGCGCGTTCGGCCGTGCTCGGCGCCGCGCACGCGTGGGACGCGGAAGCCGGCAGCGTGCTGCCGAGCGACGCATTGCGCGCCGACATCGCTGCCGCGAAATCTGCCGCAAACGACGCGTATGCGTTCTGCGCACAGGAAGCGATCCAGCTGCACGGCGGTGTCGGCTTTACGTGGGAATACGACCCGCATCTCTATTTCAAGCGCGCACAGGCGTCGGGTGCGCAGTTCGGCAGCACGCCGCAACTGCTCGAATGGATCGCGTCCCATGCGATTGACGGCGCCGCATCGCATCGCGACGAAGCGTTCGCACCCCCCGCCGCGGTGGCATCCCGTCCATCGGCCGCACGCGCAGGAGCCCTGCAATGAACAGCGAAACGCGCGAACAGCAATTACGGCACGAAGTGGCCGATTGGGTGCAGTCACACCTGACCGGCGAATTCGCACGCCTGAAATACCGCGGCGGCCCCGGCGACGAGGAAGCGTGGCCCGAACTGCGCAAGGCTTGGGAGCAGGAACTCGCGAAGGGCGGCTGGACCGGACTCGGCTGGCCGACGGATGCCGGCGGGCGTGGCTTCTCGGTCGCCGAGCAGGTGATCTTCCACGAGGAATATGCACGCGCCGGCGGCCCCGGGCGGATGGGTCACATCGGCGAAGGGCTGCTGGGGCCGACGCTCGTCGCGTGCGGCACCGACGACCAGCGCGCGCGCTTCCTGCCGGGCATCCTGGCCGGCACGCAGTTCTGGTGCCAGGGCTACTCGGAGCCCGGCGCGGGTTCCGACCTGGCCAACGTGCGCACGCGCGCCGAACAGGATGCGGACGGTACGTGGCGCGTCTACGGCCAGAAGGTCTGGACGTCGCTCGCGCACGATTCCGACTGGATCTTCGTGCTCGCGCGCACCGATCCCGCGTCGAAGGGCAACAAGGGGCTGTCGTTCCTGCTGATGCCGCTCGACCAGCCGGGCATCGAGATCCGGCCGATCAAGCAGCTCAACGGCGGCGCGGAATTCAACGAAGTGTTCTTCGACGGCGCGCGCGCGGAAGCCCGCGACCTCGTCGGCGCACCCGGCGACGGCTGGCGGATCGCGATGACGCTGCTCGGCTTCGAGCGCGGAATGTCGACGCTCGGCCAGCAGATGCAGTTCGTCCGAGAGCTCGAATGGGTGATCGACGCCGCGCGCGAATCGGGCGCGGA
Source organism: Burkholderia lata (assembly GCF_902499335.1). Lineage (GTDB taxonomy): Bacteria > Pseudomonadota > Gammaproteobacteria > Burkholderiales > Burkholderiaceae > Burkholderia > Burkholderia lata_B. Next base: position 179,956 of record NZ_CABVQK010000006.1, read on the forward strand.
CCGCGACCCCGTGCTGCGCCAGCGGATCGGCCGCGCGTGGGCCGGGCTGCGCGTGATGCGCTACAACGCGCTGCGGATGCTGTCCGGCGCGGACGACGCCGATGGCGGGGCCGCCGCGCCGCTGCGCCGCGAGGCGCTGATCTACAAGTATTTCTGGTCGAACTGGCACCGCGACCTCGGCCAGCTCGCGATGGATGCGCTTGGGCCCCGCGCGAACGTGATCGATCCGGCCGACGAAAAGCTCACCCATCTGCAGCGCGTGTTCCTGTTCTCCCGTGCGGACACGATCTACGCCGGCACCAACGAAATCCAGCTCAACATCATGGCCGAGCGCGGGCTCGGCATGCCCAGGGAAGCAAGAGGAACAGCATGACCGAACCCCAGATCCAGAAAGCGCCGGCCTACGTGCCGGGCCACCAGCTGCTCGCCGGCAAATCGGTGCTGATCACGGCTGCCGCCGGTGCCGGCATCGGCTTCGCGGCCGCGCGCCGTTGCGCGGAAGAAGGCTGCCGCGCGCTGTTCATTTCCGACATCCACGAAAAGCGCCTTGAACAGGCCGTCGAGACGCTGCGCGCCGAAACGGGGCTGCAACAGGTCTATGGCCGCCTGTGCAACGTCGCGGTCGAGGCCGACGTGCAGGCGCTTGTCGCGGAGGCCCAGGACAAGCTCGACGGCGTCGACGTGCTGATCAACAACGCCGGGCTCGGCGGCTCGACCCGCATCGTCGATATGGACGATGCCGAATGGTCGCGCGTGATCGACATTAGCCTTACCGGGACGTTCCGGATGACGCGCGCGATGCTGCCGCACATGCAGGCCCGAGGCCGCGGCGCGATCGTCAACAACGCATCGGTGCTCGGCTGGCGCGCGCAGGCGGAACAGGCGCACTACGCGGCCGCGAAGGCGGGCGTGATGGCGCTCACGCGCTGCGCGGCGCTCGAGGCGTCGCCGTACGGCGTGCGCATCAACGCGGTCGCGCCGAGCATCGCGATGCACGATTTTCTGAAGAAGTCGGCCCCTGCCGACTTGCTGAATCAACTGGCGTCGCGCGAAGCCTTCGGGCGCGCTGCCGAAGTCTGGGAGGTCGCGAACGTGATGGTGTTCCTTGCAAGCGATTACGCGTCGTACATGACGGGCGAAGTGCTGTCGGTCAGCAGCCAGCACGCATGATGAGCACGACCCTCGACCCCGTGCGGGCGACGCCCCGCGTGTTCGCGCATCCCGGCGAACTGGCGGCGGCCGTCGGCGACACGCTCGGCGCAAGCGCGTGGCTCGCGATCGACCAGATCCGCATCGACGGTTTCGCCGATGCGACGGGCGACCACCAGTGGGTGCACGTCGACCCGCTGCGCGCGAAGGACGGCCCGTTCGGCGCGTGCATTGCTCACGGGTACCTGACGCTGTCGCTCGTGAATTACTTCCTGCCTCAGATCGTGCGGATCGACGGTGCGCGGCTCGGCGTCAACTACGGTTGCGACAAGATCCGTTTCCCCGCGCCGGTGAAGGTCGGCGCGCGCGTGCGCGGCGTCGGCGAGCTGCTGCGCGTCGAGCCGCTCGAAGGCGGCGTGCAGGCATGGATTCGCGTGACCGTCGAGATCGAAGGCGAAGCCAAGCCCGGTTGTGTGGCCGACACGATCAGCCGTTACTACTTCTAGATTCAGAGAGCCAGACACATGGAAGACGCAGTCATCGTTTCCGTCGCACGCACGCCGATCGGCAAGGCGTTTCGCGGCATGTTCAACGACACCGAGGCGCCCGCGCTGGGCGGCCACGTCGTGCGCACCGCGCTCGAACGCGCGGGCATCGCGCCGGCCGACGTTGACGACGTGCTGATCGGCTGCGCCGCGCAGCAGGGCACGCAGGGCTACAACATCGGCCGCCTGTCGGCCGCGGCGGCCGGGCTGCCGGCGTCGGTGCCCGGCATGGCGATCGACCGCATGTGCTCGTCCGGCCTGATGTCGATCGCGAGCGCCGCGCGCAGTATCGGCGCGGGCGATGCGCGGATCGTCGTCGCGGGCGGTGTCGAGTCGATCTCGCTCACGCAGAACAAGCACAAGAACGCGTATCGCGCGCGTTCGCAGGCCGTGCTCGACCACCAGCCGGCTGCGTACATGGCGATGATGGAAACGGCCGAGATCGTGTCGCGCCGCTACGGGATCTCGCGCGCCGCACAGGATGAATTCGCACTGCAGAGCCACCAGCGCACGGCAGAGGCCCAGGCGGCGGGCCGCTTCGACACGGAAATCGCACCGCTCGACGTGCGGCGCGCGCTGTTCGACAAGGAAGGCAACCCGGCTGGTTACGAGGACGTGAACGCGGCGCGCGACGAAGGCGTGCGCGCCGACACGACGGCCGAGCGGCTCGCGGGGCTGAAGCCGTCGTGGAGCGGTGGCAAGGTCGTCGAGCAGGGCGAGTTCGTGACGGCCGGCAATGCGTCGCAGCTGTCGGACGGCGCGGCGGCCGTAGTCGTGATGTCGCGTAGCGAAGCGGTACGCCGCGGGCTGACGCCGCTCGGCGCGTTCCGCGGCCTCGCGGTGGCCGGCTGCGAGCCGGACGAGATGGGCATCGGCCCGGTGTTCGCGATTCCGAAGCTGCTGGCGCGCTTCGGGATGACCGTCGGCGACATCGGGCTGTGGGAGCTGAACGAAGCATTCGCGTGCCAGGCGCTGTACTGCCGCGACACGCTCGGCATCCCCGACGACCGTCTGAACGTCGATGGCGGTGCGATCGCGCTCGGCCATCCGTTCGGGATGTCGGGTACGCGGATGACGATGCACGCACTGCTCGAAGGCGCGCGGCGCGGCGTGCGGCACGCGGTCGTGACGATGTGCATCGGCGGCGGGATGGGTGCCGCCGCGCTGTTCGAAGTCGGCGCGTAGCGGTACGCGGACGGGCCGCACCGTATGGGCGGCCCTCCATTCAGGACCATTCGAGGCCGCGGCAACGACCGACGGCCCGGAGACTTGCTGGCGACGGCGGTGGGCGCGATGGCGCGAACCGTCGTCGAACGCAGACACAGGAGACAAGCGATGAAACGAACTTTGCCCGGACTCGCGATGTCGGCGCTCGTGCTCGGCGCCGCGCTGTTCGCGTTTTCGCCGCGCCCGCTGCCGGCGTTCCCGGTCACCGCGATCCACGCGGACCGGCTGCAGATCAACGGGCTCGCCCGGGCCGGCGCGCGCATCGTCGCGGTCGGCGAACGCGGCGTGATCCTGCTCAGCGACGACGCGGGCGCCCACTGGCGTCCGGCATCGATCACACCCGACCAGGCATCGACACTCACGCAGGTGCGCTTCATCACGCCGACGCTCGGGATCGCGGTCGGCCACGACGGCCGGATCATGCGCAGCGACGACGCCGGCATGCACTGGCGCGAAGTGCACATGGACCACGCGCATTCCGATCCGCTGCTGTCCGTGTGGGGCACGGCCGACGGCCCGCTGTTCGCGGCCGGCAGCTTCGGCCAGCTGCTGCGCTCGGACGACGCGGGCCTCAACTGGCAGACCGTGAAGACGCCGGCCGGCGACCGTCACCTGAACGCGATCGTCGGCGATGGCCACGGCAACCTGCTGGTCGCGGGCGAGAGCGGCACGCTGCTGCGCTCGACCGACAACGGCGCGACGTGGGACAAGCTGCCGTCGCCGTACGCGGGTTCGCTGTTCGGCGCGCTGATGCTCGCGAACGGCGACTGGGTTGCGTACGGGATGCGCGGCAACGTGGTGCGCAGCACCGATCGCGGCGCGACCTGGGCGCATGTCGACAGCCACGTGCCGGTGTCGTACTTCGGCGCGACCCAGCTCGCCGACGGCGAACTCGTGCTGGTGGGCCAGGGCGGCGCGATCGTCGCGTCGCGCGACGGCGGGCTGACCTTCGACGTGCGCAAGCTCGGCGGCGTGCAGAGTCTTGCGGCGGTGCTCGACATGGGCCACGGCGCGCTGCTGCTCGGCGGCGAGGCCGGCGTCGCACCGCTGGCCGGCTCGCTTGCGTCAACGCCGTCCTGACGCGCGGCGGTCCTGCTGCCTGCTTCCGTTCGTTTCGCATCGACAAGAGAATTCCATGAACGACCTGTCACGCCCCCCTGAAGCCGTTTCCGCATCGCGCCTCGCCGCGTTCGTCGAGCGCTGCGCCAACACGATCATCCGGCAGCGCCGGCTGCTGATGCTGCTGTGCGTCGCGGTGACGCTCGCGCTCGGGCTGTCCGCGACGCGCCTGAAGCTCGATCCGGGCTTCAACAAGATGATCCCGATGCAGCACCCGTACATGCAGGTGTTCGAACGCTATGCGGGTGCGTTCCCCGGCGCGAACACGATCCTCGTGAGCCTGCGCTGGAAGGGCGACGGCGACATCTACAACCAGACGTTCATGGACGCGCTGCGCCACGCGACCGACGACGTGTTCTTCATCCCCGGCGTGAACCGCTCGCGCGTGTTCTCGCTGTTCACGCCGAACGTCCACTACACCGAGGTGACCGAAGCCGGCTTTCGCGGCGACGTGGTCGTGCCGGGCCAGTTCTCGAGCGCGAACCTGGACGATCTCGCGAAGGTGCGCCGCAACGTCGCGCGTTCCGGGCAGATCGGCCGCCTCGTCGGCAACGACCTGAAGTCGGCGCTGATCCGCGCGGAGCTGCGCGAGACCGACCCGGCCACCGGCAAGCGGCTCGACTACAGCGCGGTCGCGCGCCAGCTCGAGGAGATCCGCGCGAAGTACGCGAAGCAGGGCATCGACGTGAACATCATCGGCTTCGCGAAGCTGGTGGGCGACGTCGAAAACGGCATCGCGGGCGTGATGGCGTTCTTCGCGCTCGCGTTCCTCGTGACGGCCGCGCTGCTGTTCGCCTACACGCGGTCATTGAAGACCACCGTGCTGGCGCTCGTCGTCGCGCTGCTGCCGGTCGTGTGGCTGCTCGGCGCGCTGCCGCTGCTCGGCCTCGGCATCGATCCGATGTCGATCCTCGTGCCGTTCCTGATCTTCTCGATCGGTGTGTCGCACGCGGTGCAGATGACCAACGCATGGAAGCAGGCGCTGGTGCGGGGTGCGTCGTCGGTCGATGCCGCGCGCGACGCGTTTCGCAAGCTGTTCGTGCCGGGCACGGTCGCGCTGCTGACCAACGCGCTCGGTTTCATGGTGATCATGCGGATCAGGATCGACATCGTGCGCGAACTCGGCATCACCGCGTGCCTCGGCGTGCTGCTGATGATCGTGACGAACAAGGTGTTCCTGCCGATCCTGTTGTCGTACACGCGTCTCGAACGCGGCACGCTGGCACGAGCACAGCGCACGGCGGCGGCCGGCGGCAGCCCGATGTGGTCGCGCTTCGCGGTGTTCGCGCGGCCGGCGCCGGCGCTCGGCGTGTTCGCGGTGGCGCTCGCGCTGCTCGCATACGGCACGCTCGAATCGCGCAAGCTGGAGATCGGTGACATCGGCACCGGTGCGCCGGAACTGCGTGCAAATTCGCGCTACAACGTCGACAACGCGGCGATCACGCACCAGTACAACATCGGTGTGGACGTGCTGTCGGTGATCGTCGAGACGACCGGCTTCGACGACGCGTGCCTGCATTACCCGGTGATGAGCGCGATCGAGAAGTTCGAGATGAACATGCGCGGCGTGGCCGGCGTGCAGTCGGTGACGAGCGTGTCGTCGCAGGGCAAGGTGTTCATCGCCGCGTTCAACGAGGGCAACCCGCGCTGGGCCGCGCTGCCGCGCTCCAGCGACGGGCTCACGCAGGGTTCCAACGCGTTCGACCCCGACAACGGGATGAACACCGCGAACTGCAAGGCGATCCAGGTGCTGATCTACACGAAGAACCACGAAGGCACGACCATCGCGCACATCGTCGACGAGATCAAGCGCTTCGCGGCCGAGAACCCGACGCCGAACGTCGCGTTCCGGCTCGCGGGCGGCAACGTCGGCGTGATGGCCGCGACCAACGAGGCCGTCGGCGACGCCGAGATCGCGATGCTGCTGTCGATCTTCGGCGCGATCGCGCTGCTCTGCGCGGTCACGTTCCGCTCGTGGCGCGCGGTGCTGTGCATCATCGTGCCGCTCACGCTCGTGTCGATCCTGTGCAACGCGGTGATGGCACTGCTCGGCATCGGGCTGAAGGTCGCGACGCTGCCGGTGATCACGCTCGGCGTGGGCGTGGGCGTCGACTACGGCATCTACCTGTACGAGCGCCTGCAGCACGACATCCGTCACGGCGCGACGCTGCCGGACGCATTCGCCGACGCGATGCGCCAGCGCGGCACGGCGGCACTGTTCACGGCCGTCACGATGTTCATCGGCGTCGGCACGTGGGCGTTCTCCGCGCTGAAGTTCCAGGTCGACATGGGCGTGCTGCTCGCGTTCATGTTCCTCGTGAACCTGTTCGGCGCGGTGTTTGTGCTGCCCGCGCTCGCGGCTTGGCTCGGCGTCGAGCGTGCCGAGCGCCGCGCGCTGCACAGGCAGCAGCCGTCGCCGGCGGCCCCGGCACCGCTGAAGCCGTCGCCCGCGCTCGAACCCGGCAACCCGATGCGCTGACCGGCGCCCCCCATTTCCCCCGCGCGCGGCCGGCTGCCGCGCGCTCTCCACAAGAGGAGTCAACCCACATGTCCGCACGCCCTTACAAGATCGAAGCCCAGCCGCTCGCGCAGCGCTATGCGCGCGGCTGGCACTGCCTCGGGCTCGCCCGCGACTTCAAGGACGGCAAGCCGCACACGCTGAACGCGTTCGGCCGCAAGCTCGCCGCGTTCGCCGATTCGACCGGCAAGGTCAACATCGTCGACGCGTACTGCCCGCACATGGGCGCCGACCTGAGCCTCGGCACGGTGCAGGGCGACAACCTCGTGTGCCCGTTCCACGGCTGGGCATGGAGCGGCGAAGGGCAGTGCGCATCGATCCCGTACTGCAAGCGGATCCCGCCGAAGGCGCGCATCGGTGCATGGCCGACCTGCGAGGAAAACAACCTGCTGTTCGTGTGGAACGACCCGGAAGGCAATGCGCCGCCGGAGGAAGTCGCGATTCCGCGCCTCGACGTGTGCTTCTCCGACGAATGGTCGGACTGGGTCGTCGACAAGATGGTGATCCAGGCCAACTGCCGCGAGCTGGTCGACAACATCTCGGACGTCGCGCACTTCGCGACCGTGCACCACGCGCCGATCGACTATTTCGCGAACCTGTTCGAGGACCACAAGGCGACGCAGCTGATGGTCGGCCGCAGCGAGAAGCTCGGTGGCGACGCCCTGACCGCGCTGTCGACGTATTTCGGGCCGGCCGTGCACATCACGCAGATGACGGGGCAGAGCGGCGGGCAGCCGATCCACTCGGTGCTGCTGAACTGCCACGTGCCGATCGACATGAACAGCTTCGAGCTGCGTTACGGCGTGATCGTGAAGAAGGTGGCCGGGCTGACCGACGCGCAGAACATGGAGATCGCGAACGCGTACGTGAAGGAAGCGCAGCGCGCGTTCTACGAGGACGTCGACATCTGGCACAGCAAGACGCGGATCGACAACCCGCTGCTGTGCGAAGGCGACGGGCCGCTGTACCAGATGCGCGACTGGTATTCGCAGTTCTACCTGGACGTGGCGGACGTGCGGCCGACGAGCGTCGCGCGCAAGGCGTTCGAGATGCGGATTCGCGAAGGCGACGCGCCGCCGGCACTGCATCACGTGTTCGAGCCGCAGTAAAAGCCGGCGGGCCGGCCGAAAAAGGGGGGCGCATCGAAATACGTTCCGTCGGCCGGCAACACCCGCCGCATAAGGCGCACGCGGCGGGCTTGCTTGTGCGCCGCATCAAAATAGCTTGACGGAACGGCCACTGTCGCGTAGTGTCCATGACCGAAGTGTTCAAGAAGTTCGATTGCTCATCATTGGCCGCACTCCGTGCGGCGGTCGTTGGTCTCTCCCTCTTTGATTCTTTCTGTGCCCGTTGCGGGCGCATGTTCAATCGTCAATTGTATTAAGGAAGTAATTGTGGATACCGGTACCGTCAAGTGGTTCAACGAAACCAAGGGCTTTGGTTTCATCTCCCCTGACAACGGCGGCGACGATCTGTTCGCCCATTTCTCTGAAATTCGCGGCACGGGCTTCAAGACCCTGGCCGAAGGCCAGAAGGTCAGCTTCGAAGTGAAGCGCGGCCCGAAGGGTCTGCAAGCGTCGAACATCACGCCGCAGTAAGCCGCATCGGCGGCAGCCGCCAAACGGTGGCCGCCGCCGGACGGATTCGCGCGCAGGGCGCCGCTTTGGCGGCAGCCGGCGCGCTTCCGATGCGCACGACCGATGCATCGCGACATCCACGATGCATCGGTCGTGACGCCTCCCTCATCGCATGCGTGACCCGCGTGCGACGCAACGCCTTCGTGAAGCGCCCGCCGTTTCGCGAGCGCATCACCGCTTCAACGCATCAACCCGAGCAGACCGCCGCCATGCCGTAGCAGGCGCGGTCCCGACTTGCGCGGCGCTCAATACGCCGCCGCCACCGACCGCCTGAACGCCGTAACGCGCCGGGCTCCGATCGCAAGACAGGCCCATGGCCCGTCTGAACGAACCGATCCCCGGCAGCCTGCCGGCCGCCGTCCCGTTGCGGGACACGGCGCCGGGCAGATCGCCGCGGCTGCGGTCAATTACCTTGTCTGGAGGAATTGGTTTGGCAAAAGAAGAACTGCTGGAACTGGACGGAATCGTCGACGAAGTGCTGCCGGACAGCAAATACCGTGTCACGCTGGAAAACGGCGTCGTGGTCGGCGCTTACGCGTCGGGCCGCATGCGCAAGAACCACATCCGCATTCTCGCGGGCGATCGCGTGACGCTGGAACTGTCGGTCTATGACCTCACCAAGGGCCGCATCAACTTCCGTCACAAGGACGCGAATTCGCCGCGTCCGCCGCGAACCGGCCAGCCGCGCCGTTAAGCGGTAACGATCGGCGCGGGCACGCAGCACCGCCTCGCCGATCGAATCCCGTCCGGCCGACGAGGCCGGACGAACCGGGTGGACGACACATCGCGTGCCGTTCACCGGTCGCCGCCGGCGTCGTCATGCCGAGGCGGCCGACACAGCCTTCACCGGCCGCCGCGCGTGTGCAACGCTCAAGCGGCCGCGTCCCGCAGGAAATCCTCGACGATCATCGCGAAGTACGGCGGACATTCCTGCATCGGGTAATGCCCGCAATTCGGTATCGTCACGAGCCGCGCGTTCGGATGCCACGCGAGGAACGTCGCCTGCATCGCCGCTGCGTCGAGCCCCGGATCCTTGTCGCCGACGATCACCAGGAAGCGTGCGTCGAGCCCGCGGATGTCGTCGACGAAATCCGTTTTGGTCAGCATGTCGAGATACGCGAGCCTGCAATCGGGCGCCACGCGCTCGCGGTTCTGCCGCAGCTTCACGTCGGCCCAGCGCGCCGACAATCCCCCCGTCACGAATCGCATGAGCCGGCGAAACGCATCGTCATCGACGGCCGTGCTCGCGAAGAACGCGCGCGCGTCGTCGTTCAGGCGATTGCCGGCCGCCGACACCGGGCACACGGCGATCGCGCTCTTGATGCGTGATGGTGCGTCGGCGGCGAGCCGTTGTGTCGCCATGCCGGTCATCGAATGGCCGATCACGTGAAAGTGCTGCCAGCCGAGGCGATCCGCGAGCGCCAGGCAGTCGGCCGAGATCTCGTCGACGGTACAGGTGCCGGTCAGGTGGATGGATTCGCCGTAGCCGCGCAGGTCGACGAACACGTACGTGAACGCCGCTTCGTCGAGATACGGCAGCAGTGCCGCGTAGTTCGTATGGTCGCCGAGCCAGTCGTGCAGGACCATCACGCATTCGGGGCCCGTGCCGTGCCGCAGGTAGCCGAGGCCGCCGTTCGGGCGGGAGGCGAGGGTGTCGATACGGTTCATTTCAAGGGGTTTCCTTTTGGTTGGAGGAACCAAAACGAAACGCCCTCCCGGCGGACCGGGAGGGCGTCTTGAAAGTGCATCGATCGTATCGGGCCGATCGGCGAAAGTCAACGCTCAGAGCGCCATCCCGCCCGACACCTCGATGCGCTGATGGTGACGGGCGCGGCGAATGCGGAGACGGCCGCGTATCGCGTCGGCTACGAAAGCGCGTCGCAGTTCAGCCGCGAATACGCGCGGATGTTCGGTGCGCCGCCGCGGCGCGATGTCGTCACGCTGAAAACCGCCGCAGCCGACGGCTGAACGCACACGCCGCAACGCGGTTCGCGTGCGGCTTTACGCGCGGGCCGGCGCGGTCGTACACTCGTCGGCAATTCGCGGCCCGCGCCGTGGCTTTCAATCCCTTCAGTGGCTTTCAGCGGGCCAACGCCCGTGCCAGCAGGACTATCGTCGCGCGACGCCAGGAGGCGCCATGAGTGCAGACGCAGCCCCCGCATCCCCGTCGGTTCAGGACCGCATCCAGCACGTGTTCGTGCTGATGCTCGAGAACCGTTCCTTCGATCACCTGTTCGCGCTGTCGGGCTATCCGGACATCGTCGCCGCGTCGCCGGGCAACAGCAACGCGTATGGCGGCGCGGTCTATCCGTTCGGCGGCGGTGCACCCGACCGGATGCCGACCGATCCGTGCCATGAATTCAAGGACGTGCTCGAACAGCTCTGCGGCGCGGGCGCGCCGTTCGTGAAAGGGCAGCCGTATCCGCCGGTCAGCAACACCGGGTTCGTGTCGAACTACGCGACCTCGCATTCCGAAGGCACGCCGCCGCAGTCGGCCGATGCGGGCAAGATCATGCAGGGCGTCAATATCGCGACGCAGGCGCCGTCACTGTCCGCGCTCGCGAACGCGTTCGTGCTGTGCGATGCGTGGCATGCGTCGATGCCGGGGCCGACCTGGCCGAACCGCTTTTTCCTGCACGGCGCGTCGTCGGCCGGGCTCGACCATTCGCCGACCACGGAAGAAATGGGCGGGTGGAGTGCGTTCGGCGGCTTTCCCTATCCGAAGGGTTCGATCTTCGCCGCGCTCGGCGACGGCAACTGGCGCATCTACCAGGACCAGACGGGCAATCCGCTCGGCCACGTGCCGCAGGTCGCGTCGCTGAAGGGCATCAGCTTCTTCGACGTCGACGACCTCGCGCATTTCGAGGCCGATCTCGCGGCCGGTTATACGGCGCGCTATACGTTCATCGAGCCCGGTTACGGCGACATCGTGCACGGCACTTACCAGAACGGCAGCTCCCAACACCCGATGGATGGCCTGGCCGGCGGCGACCAGCTCGCCGCGCGCGTGTACGACGCGATCCGCAATTCGCCGGTGTGGAACAGCAGCCTTCTTGTGATCTGCTACGACGAGCATGGCGGCTTCTACGATTCGGTCAGGCCGGGTGCCGCGCCGCCGCCGAACGACGGCGCGGCGGCGACGCTGAATGCGAACGGCTTCGGGTTCGACGTATACGGCGTGCGGGTGCCGGCGATCGTGATTTCGCCGTGGGTCGCGGCCGGGCAGGTCGACCATACGCAGTACGATCACGCGTCGGTGGCCGCGACGCTCGAGCGGCTGTTCGGCCTCGCGCCGCTGACCGACCGCGACCGTCTCGCGAACGACCTGCTGGCGCTCGTCACCACGACGTGCCGCACCGACTGCCCGCAAAGGATCGGATCATGAGTACGACACCGGCACCCGACCCGCGCGATGCGCTGCCCGTGCACGACGGCACGAGCCTGCTCGCGTTTCTGCACATCCTGAAGAAAGCGCATGCGGCGCTGGTCGGCCATGACAAGGCCCATCAGCGCTTCAGCGAGATCGTGACGCGCGGGCAGGCGCGGCAATACATCGAGGAACTGATGCCGTCGCTGCTGCAGGCGCGCGAAGCGCATCGGCGCAAGCGGCACGGCGGGCAGCATCATTGACGGCAAGGGCGGCGCATATCTGTCTCGCATCAACCCGGATGCGTTGCGTCACGCCGCGTGCCGCGCCCGCTGCATGCTGACCGCCGACACCGCGGCGCCCGTCAACTGAACGGCCGCGCCGGCGAACATCGCCGCGCGCAAGCCGGCCGCACCGCCATGCGCGGCCGCGAACAGCGTGCCGAGCACCGCGATGCCGAGCGTCGCGCCGGTCATTCGCGCGACATTGACGAGCGCACTCGCGGTGCCTGAGCGCGCGGCGTCGACCGTACCGACGGCGACGGTCATCAGCGGCCCCGTCGCGATCCCCATGCCGAGTCCTGTCAACGCAAGCCCGAGTTCGGCACCGAGCAGGCTCGACGAATCGGCCGACGCGCCGATCATGGCGAGCCCGCTCGCGATGAGTCCGACACCGCCGGAGGTCGTCGCGCGCGAGCCGATGCGCTCGGACAGCGGCCCCGACCACGGCGATACGACGACGAACACGAGCGCCATCGGCAGCAGCGCGAGGCCCGCGCCGGTCGAATCGAGGCGGCCGTTGCCTTGCCAGTAGAGCGGCAGCAGGAACAGCACGCCGTACATCCCGAACGTCATGCCCATGGTGGCGGCGATCGCGCCGCGAAACGCGCCGATCCGGAAGAGTTCGAGCGGCACGAGCGCGGCCGCGCCGTGACGCCGTTCGATCGACACGAATGCGGCGAGCGAAGCGATCGCGACGCAGCCCGCGAGTGCGCACACGCCAGGCGAATCGCGGAACACGATCGCCGCATACGCAAGCGCGCCGAGTGCGAGCGCGCCCGTGACTTGCGCGCCGACGTCGACATGCCGGCCGCGCGGATCGGACGACTCGGGCACCGCCGGGATCGCGAGCAGCATCGCGGCGACGCTCAGCGGCACGACGACGAAGAAGATGCCGCGCCAGCCGAAGTGCCGGATCAGCACGCCGCCGAGCGTCGGGCCGATCGCCATCGCCACACCGTTGCACGCGGCCCAGATGCCGAGCGTGCGGCCACGCTCGACCGGGTCGCGCCACACCACGCGCACGATCGCGAGCGACGCTGGCAGCAGCAGCGCGGCGCCGACGCCGGCCAGCGCGCGGGCGGTGATCAGCACCGATACCGAAGGCGCTAGCGCGCACAGCAGCGATGCGGCGGTGAAGAGGGCCGTGCCTGCGATGAAGATGCGGCGCCGGCCGTACAGGTCGGCAAGCAGCCCACCGGTCAGCAGCAGCACCGCGTACGTGAGGTTGTAGCTGTCGACCACCCATTGCAATGCGCCGACGCCCGCATGGAAATAGTCGCCGATCGCGCGTGTCGCGAGATTGACGACGGCTGTGTCGACCTGTGCGACGAGCACGGCGAGGCACAGGGTCAGCAGCGTCATGCCGCGTCGTTCGGCGGTGGCACAGGCGGCCGGGGCGAGATGACCAGAATTCGGCACGATAGGTCGCTCCTTGAACGTCGTTCGATCCATGCTGCGCCGCGGCTGCTGACAACGTGCTGTCAGCAGGCGCTGCATCGGGTGCGCCAAGGCGGGACGATCTGCACGATTCATGCCGGGCGGTCGGTCATCCGCTCGGACGATTCGGCGCCGGTACGCGGGCGATAGCGTCTGTCATGGCGTATACGTGCGCCCCCGCCATCCGTCATCATCGACAGAGGATCCGCATGACACTGTCCGCCCGCAAGCCGACCGGTTCGGCCCCGTTCTCCCGCCGCGCGCCTTTCACCCGTCGTCCATTGGTTCGGCGCATCGTTTGTGCCACCGCGCTCGCGGTGTCGGTCATGCTGTCCGCGCCGGCTGCCCGCGCGAACGAACCGGCAACCGGCGCGTTGATCCGCGAAGCCTACGACTACGCGTTTCCGCTTTTCAAGCTGTCGCAGTACCGCTGGACGGCGCTGGAAACGACCGGCGCACGCACCAGTACGACGCTGAACCGGTTCGCGCACGCGCGCGCGATCGCGACGCCCGACGACCGCTGGGCCAATTCGCCGATCGTCGACGCGTTGTATTCGATCGCCTGGATCGATCTCGCACATGGCCCGGTCATGATCGATACGCCCGACACGGCCGGGCGCTATACGGTCCTGACATTGATCGATTTCTACTCGAACACGTTCCTCTATGCGGGGCATCGCACGACGGGCACCGCGCCGCAGCATTACCTGCTGGCCGGTCCCGGCTGGCAGGGGGCCGTTCCGGAGGGCGTGAGGCTGGTTCGTGCGCCGGCCAACGACGTCTACGTCAACCTGCGTGTCGCGGTCGACGGGCCGGCCGATCTCGCGGCCGCCCATGCCGTGCAGGACGGGTTTCGCATTACGCCCGAAGTTGCCGCAACGGACATGAACGCGCACGCGCCGGCGCGCATCCGGCCGCGCGACGACGATGCGCAGAACTTCGTCGCGATCGCGAACCAGATGCTGGCGCTCGATCCGCCGCCCGCGCACGACCGCGCGCTGATTGAACGGTATCGCCGCATCGGCATCTGTGGCGCCGAATGTGCGTGGGATCGACTGCCGGACGACGTCCGCGCCGCGTGGACGGCGGCCTATCCCGGACTGGAGCAGCAGTTCGTGAAGACCTACCTCGCCGCGGCAGGTTCGCATGGCTGGATCAACTACAACCCGCCGGGTTCGAAACTTGGTACGACCGAACAGCGCGATTACGCATTGCGTGCGCTCGCCCTGGCGATGGGGATGGGCATCCTTGGCGTGAGCCGCGACGAAGCCAATTACTGGATCACGTTCCGCGACGCGCACGCGCAGCCGTTGCTCGGCAGCCGCCGCTATCGGTTGCGCCTGCCGCCGGGCGGGATTCCGTCGAACGCATTCTGGTCGGTGTCGCTGTACGCGGTCGATCCTGACGGCCAGTTCCTGAATACGAATCCGATCGGCCGATACCAGATCAGCAGCCGCACGCGCGGCCTGACCGTCAATCCGGACGGCAGTATCGATATCGTGCTGCAGGCGTCGCAGCCGGATGGCGTGTCGGCATCGAACTGGCTGCCGACGCCGGCCGACGGCCGGCCGTTCACGCTGTTCGCGCGGGCCTATGAGCCGACCGGCAGCGTGCTGCAAGGGACGTTCGCGATGCCGTCGGCGGAGCCGGTGCAATAGCCGGCGCACTCAGAAAAGAAAACGGGGCGCATCGCGCCCCGTTTCACATGATCGACGCGGTATCGGGCGATGCAACCCGATACCGCGTTGAGTACGTCGACTACGCCGCCACTTCCCGCGCTCGCACCATCGTCAGCGCCGCGTCCTCGATCATGTCTTCCTGCCCGCCGACGAGCCGTTGCCGGCCCAGCTCGACGAGGATGTCGCGCGCGGGAATCCCGTACTTCGCTTCCGCGCGCTTCGCGAACAGCAGGAACGACGAGTAGACGCCCGCATAGCCGAGCGTCAGCGCGTCGCGGTCGAGGCGGATCGGCGCGTCCATGATCGGCACGACGAGATCCTCGGCGACGTCCGAGATCGCGAATACGTCGACACCCGTCTCGATCCCCATCCGGTCGCACACCGCGACGAACACTTCCATCGGCGTGTTGCCGGCACCGGCGCCGAGGCCGGCCGCGGCCGCGTCGATCCGGTTCGCGCCGGCGGCGACTGCTGCGACCGAGTTCGCGACGCCCATCGCGAGGTTGTGGTGGCCGTGGAAGCCGAGTTCCGTCTCCGGCTTCAGCGCGTCGCGCACCTGGCTGATGCGCGCGGTCACGTCGTCGGGCAGCATGTAGCCGGCCGAATCGGTGATGTAGATGCAGTTCGCGCCGTACGATTCCATCAGCTTCGCCTGCACGACGAGCTGCTCCGGCGACGACATGTGCGCCATCATCAGGAAGCCGACCGTATCGAGCCCGAGCGTGCGCGCGAGGCCGATGTGCTGCTCCGATACGTCGGCCTCGGTGCAGTGCGTCGCGACGCGGATCGTGCCGACGCCGAGTTCGTGCGCCATGCGCAGATGCTCGACGGTGCCGATACCCGGCAGCAGCAGCGCCGACACCTTCGCCTGCTTCAGCTCCGGAATCACGGCGCTCAGGTACGCCTCGTCGGTATGCGCGGGGAAACCGTAGTTGACCGATGCGCCGCCGAGCCCGTCGCCGTGCGTGACCTCGATCAGCGGCACGCCGGCTGCGTCGAGCCCGCGCGCGATGCTGCGCATCTGGTCGAGCGTGATCTGGTGGCGCTTCGGGTGCATCCCGTCGCGCAGCGACATGTCGTGGACGGTGATCTTCTTGCCTGCAAGTGACATCGCGTGGCTCCTCAACTCAAGCGGTGGCGGCCGTCGCGGCCAGCATCTGTTCGGCGAAACGCTCGGCCGTGGCGGCCGCGGCGGCGGTCATGATGTCGAGGTTGCCCGCGTACTTCGGCAGGTAATCGCCGAGCCCTTCGACTTCCATGAAGACCGACACGCGATTGCCGTCGAACACGGGGCCGTTCTTCAGCGTGTAGCCGGGCACGTAGCGCTGCACTTCCTTGACCATCGCATGCACGGACGCGGTGATCGCGTCGACGTCGGGCGGGCCGTCGGTCAGGCAGTGGATCGTGTCGCGCATGATCAGCGGCGGCTCGGCCGGATTGATCACGATGATCGCCTTGCCCTTGCGTGCGCCGCCGACCTGTTCGATCGCGCCGGACGTCGTGCGCGTGAATTCGTCGATGTTCTTGCGCGTGCCGGGGCCGACCGAGCGCGACGACACGGTTGCGACGATCTCGCCGTACGCAACCGGCTGCACGCGCGATACCGCGTACACCATCGGGATCGTCGCCTGGCCGCCGCAGGTCACCATATTCACGTTCGCCTGCGCGCTGTCGAGGTGCGCGTCGAGGTTCACCGGCGGCACGCAGTACGGCCCGATCGCGGCGGGCGTCAGGTCGATCATCTTCACGCCGAGCGCGGTGAGCTTGTCGGAGTTGTCGCGGTGCACGTACGCCGATGTCGCGTCGAACGCGATGCGGATATCATCGGTGGCCACGTGCGGCAGCAGCCCGTCGACCCCCTTGTCGGTGGTCTTCAGGCCGAACTCGCGCGCCCGCGCGAGGCCGTCGGACGCCGGATCGACACCGACCATCCACACGGGTTCGAGCACCGGCGAGCGGCGCAGCTTGTAGAGCAGGTCGGTGCCGATGTTGCCGGGCCCGATCAGTGCGCATTTGATTTTCTTCATCACGATTCTTCCTTTAGATAAAGCGGACGTCGCAGCTGCCGATGCCGGAGATATGCATCGACAGCGCGTCGCCGGCCGTGACCGGAATCAGTTTCGCGAGCGAGCCGGACAGCACGATCTCGCCGGCGAGCAGCGGCACGTCGTACGCGGCGAGCGTGTTCGCGAGCCACGCGACCGCATCGGCGGGATGGCCGAGCGCCGCGTCGCCGCGCCCTTGCGCGACTGGCTCGCCGTTCTTGTCGATCGTCATCTCGCACGCGGCGAGATCGAGCGTGCGCGGATCGACGCGCGCGTCGCCGAGCACGTACACGCCGCACGATGCGTTGTCGGCGACGGTGTCCTCGATGCGGATCGCCCAGTCGCGGATGCGCGAGTCGACGATCTCGAAGCAGGGCGCGACGGCAGCCGTCGCGGCGATCACGTCGGTGCGGTCGATGCCGGGGCCGCGCAGGTCGCGCGCGAGGATGAATGCAATTTCACCCTCGGCGCGTGGCGCGATCAGCGAATCGGCGGCGATCGCTTCGCCGGCCGCGTAGTGCATGCCGGACAGCAGGATGCCGAAATCGGGCTGGCGCACGTTCAGCATGTCCTGCACGGCCTGGCTCGTCACGCCGATCTTCTTGCCGACCACAGCCTCACCGTGTTCGACGCGGCGTTCGATGAAGCGCTGCTGGATGCGGTAGGCGTCGTCGAGCGACAGGCGGCGCGGGCGGCTCGACAGCGGCGCGACCGGCGCACGCGCGTGCCACGCGGCGTACAGCTCGTCGCCGAGCGTCGTATGCAGGCGGGAAGACATGAAAGGGCCCTCGAATCTCGAATGGAAAAGGCCGCCGTCGCGGGCGGCGTCGGGCGCCGGAGCGGGGCTCCGGCGCGTGGGTCGCGGGCGTGCCGCGTCGACAGGTTGCTTAGTTACCCGAACTGCGGATCGCGTCCGGCGAGAAGTACGCCTCGTTGAACTGCGGGCTGTTGTCGAGCTTCGGCATCGGGCCTTCGTTCGTCAGGCGGTCGGCCATGTACGCGCCGGAGATCAGGTCGTGATAGAAAACGACGCCCGGGTAGAACACCTTCGCGTCATACGCATACAGCGTCGTCGCGACGTTGGTGCGCCACAGCTGGCCGCGCGCATCGTAGTTGTCGGCGAGCAGCGTCATCCACGAATCCTCGTCGATATACAGCACGCGCTTCGCATACTGGTGACGGTAGTTGCTCTTCAGCGTCGCCTGCAGCACCCACACGCGATGCAGCTCGTAGCGGAGGTACGACGGGTTCTCGTGGCCCTTGGTCAGCAGGTCGGCGTACTTCACCGAGCTGTCCATCGCCTTGTAGTTGTCGTACGGCACGTAGATTTCGCGCTTGCCGACGATCTTCCAGTCGTAGCGGTCGCCGGGGCCGTTGTACAGGCGGTCGTCGTCGACGGTGCGGAAGCCGCCCGGGCCCTGCGGCTGGTCATAGCCGTATTCGGGCGCCTGGCGCACGCGGCGCGTGCCGGGGTTGTACATCCACGTGCGCGACGAGTTGTCCGCGCCGGCCTTGTCCCAGTTCGTGAAGCCGACGATCAGCGAGCCGCGGTCGGACAGCGGCAACTCCGTCGCGTTGCGGTAGTACGTGCGGTTGTTCGCGTCGCTCTTCACGTCGAACTTGCCGGAGTTGCGCGGCGAGTAGATATCGTAGCGCACCTTGCCCCACGCGATGTTGCCGTCCGAGTACACGACCGCCTGATCGTAGGTCGCCTGCTCGGCGCCGATCGCCGACGAGAAGCGCTGGTTCCACAGTAGCTCGGCGGCGGTCTTCGGGATCGGGTAGGGCACCGTCGGCGGCGCGTTCGTGAGGCCGTTCGCGTCGGACGTCATCGTCGAATCCGGCGCGTACGCACGGATGTCCTTGTAGACGGAATCTCCGTAGCGGAAGTCGCGATGGCTCGGGTAGACATTGATCTTGAACGTGGCCGGGTAGCGCTTGAACATCGCCTTCTGGCCGTCGGTCAGGTGCTCGGCGTACTGCGCCATGTTTTCCGCGGTGATCGTCGCGACCGGCTTGTCGCTCGCGAACGGATCGGGGTAGCGGCTGCCGCGCTTGTACTGCACGTCCGGCGGCGTGCCGAGCCACTTGCCCGACCACTCGGGCACGCCGCTGTCCTTGCTCGCGGCGCGCACCGCGCCCATCGGCGTCAGCGGGCCGTCGAGTGCCTTCAGGTCGTCCGGCGTGACCTTCGGGAACGACGCCGTCGCGACGACCGCGCACGCGGCCATCACCGACGCGCGCAGGAGGGGGAGATGAATGCGTTTCATATCGGTCCTCATAGTGCTGAATGACGAGCGGCTGGGCCGCTCAGAAGTGGTAGGTCGCCGTGGCCAGCACGTAGTCGCGATCCGCGAGCGGGCGCGTAACCGGGTTCGGCGATCCGAGGAACTTCGCGTAGACGAGCGACAGTTGCAGGTTGCTCAGGCGCGTGAAGGTCACGCCGGCCGTCACGCGGTGGTCGCCCTGGCCCGTCAGCGAGCCGAGCGCGCCGGCGAGCGGCGACGTGCCCGTCAGGTCGTGCGTATAGGTCAGCGGCACGTCGAGATCCCAGCCGTTGAACACGTTCTTGTAGCTGAGCGTCCACGCGATCTCCATCGCGAGCGCGTTGCGCGAATTCGCGAGCGTGGTCGAGCCGTCGAGCTCCGAGATGCTGCCCGCATGCACGTACGTGAGTTCGCCGATCAGCGACTGCGAATTCGCGAGGAAGCTCGGCCCGATCGAGTAGATGCCGGACAGGTTGGTCTGCAGCACGTTCGCGCGGGTCGACTGCAGGCCCGTCGGCGTGTTGACGAGCACGGCCGCGCCCTGGCGGTACGACACTTCGCCCGCGACGTTCACGGGGCCGACCTGCGTCGAGAAGCTCGCGCCGGTCAGCTTGATGTTGCTGAAATACTTTTGCTGGTACTGGAGCGTCGGGAAGTACGTCGTGACGACGCTCGGGTTCATGTCGTTGTAGTGCAGGTGGTACAGGCCGAGCTCGGTGTCGCCGAGTACGCGAAAACGTGCGCCTATACCCCACTGGTTGCGGGCGCTCGGCTTGTCGTCGGGGCCGCGCGGAATGATCATTCCGCCCGGGCCGATGATGAACTGCGCGCCGGGGCCCGTGACGTCGGAGTAGCTCCAGTACGTGCCGGGTGCGGTCAGGCGGTTCTGCTGGTACGAGAACTGGTAGTAGCCGAGCAGGCTGAAGTTCGGCGTGATCTGCCACTGCGTCGAGATCTGCGGCACCGGCAGCAGGATGTCCTTCACCTCGGCGCCGGCCATGTACGACTTGGTCGCGTCGGCAGGCCCTTGCGCACCCGCGATGTTCGGGAAGAACAGGCTTTCACCCCACGCGACGACCTGGTCGCCGACCTTCACGTTCAGGCTCGTCGAGCCGATGTGGAACGTGTTGTACGCATACGCGGCCAGCAGCGTCGTGTGGCCGCCCGACCAGTAGCGCGCGTCGCTCGTGAAGTTGTTGTACTGGCCCGACTGGTTCACGGTGCCCGGCGCATCGTTGTAGTTCGGGCGGTGATACGCCTGGTCGTAGAACGTGTCGGCACGCACGAACACGCCCCAGTCGTCGTGCTTCAGGTTCACTTCGCCGAGCAGGCTGACCTGGTTCTCGATCAGCTTGTTCTTCGCGAAGTTGCGGTCGCCGTCGTCGCCGTTGATGTTCGCCGGCGTGAGGAGATTGCCGCTCGGTGCACGCGTACGCATGCCGAGGCCGTAGCTGAGCGTGAACGTGTAGTCCAGCGTCGTGTCGGCGCCCAGCTCGATCGTGCTGCCTGCGTGTGCGCTGGGCACGGCGCACGTCAGCAGCGCGGCGGCCAGCGTCGACAGCGTGGCGGTTGCCCGCTTGTCGGTACGGCGCGAAATCCGTTGATGCATGGTGTCTCCTCTTGGGGGTATCGACGACGGTCGACTGTGTGTTGTCGTGAGAGGCAGAGTAGGGAGATCGCGGTAGCAGGGAATCGTCAAAATGAACTAGATGACTTCCCTAGGACTGGCAACGATTCGTGCCGTACCGTTTGCCATGTGCGCATCAGCGCGCAACCGCCTGCGCGGCCGCCAGGAACGCGGGCCGCTCGCCGCCGCCGTCGAGCCGCAGGTTCGCCCCCGACGTGTACGACGCTTCGGGCGATGCGAGGAACAGGCACGCAGAGGCAACGTCGTCGGGTGTCGCGAGCCGTCCGGCGGGAATCGTCGCGCGGATCGCGTCGAGCGCATCGTCATCGCCGTAGTGGCCTTCGGTAGCCGATTCCGTCTGCACGAGGCTCGGGCTGATCGCGCACACGCGCACGCGCGGCGCCCACTCGACCGCGAGCGACGTGACCGCGTTGATGAGGCCCGCTTTCGCGGCGCCGTACGCGGCCGTGCCGGGCGAGGGCCGCGATGCACTGACGCTCGCGATGAACAGCATCACGCCGCCGTCAGGCTGCGGCTGCATGATCGCGTTCACGCGCTGCGCGAGCTGCAGCGGCGCGATCAGGTTCAGCCGCACGATCGATTCGGTGAAGCGCGGCGACGCATCGGCCGCGAGCGCGAACGGCGAGCCGCCCGCGTTGTTGACGAGCACGTCGAGGCCGCCCGCCGCATCGCGGATCGTCGCGAGCATTGCGTCGACCTGTTCGATGTCGCGCAGGTCGGCCGCGACGAATGTCGCCGTGCGGCCGCCGGCCGAAGCCGGCGTGTCGGGTGCGCTGCGTCCGCAGACGAACACACGCGCCCCCGCCGCGAGAAACCGTTCGGCGATGCGCCGCCCGATGCCCTTGGTGCCGCCCGTCACGAGCACCGTCTTGCCGCTGTAGTCGAATCCGTTCATCGTTGCCTCCGTTTCGGTGGGCCGATGATAGGAAGAAGCGCGCGCGGCTTCGTAGTCTGAAAGGATGATGCCGGCCAGCGCCGGCGGCGCAATCATCGTGGCAGACATCCATCGAACGACGAAGGAGACAATCCGCGATGACGATCCCCACGACGCCGCCGGCCGGCATCTTTACCGACGTGCCGGGCGGCCTGCGCCTGCACCACTACGAGGCGGGCGCAGGCCGGCCCGTGGTGTTCATCCACGGCAGCGGCCCGGGCGCCAGCGGTTTCAGCAATTTCAAGCACAACGTGCCCGCCTTCGCGGCGGCCGGCTATCGCGCGATCGTCGTCGACCTGCCCGGTTACGGGCAGTCGTCGAAGCCGTCCGACGTCGCCTATACGCTCGATTTCTTCGTCGGCGCGCTGCATGCGCAGCTGACCGCGCTCGGCATCGGGCCGGCCGTGCTGCTCGGCAACTCGCTCGGCGGCGCGATCGCGCTGAAGTACGCGCTCGATTATCCGGACGAAGTCGACGGGCTGATCATGATGGCGCCGGGCGGCGTCGAGGATCGCGACACCTATTTCCGGATGGAAGGCATCCAGCGGATGGTGAAGCTGTTCACCAATCGCCAGATGAATGACGACACGATGCGCGAGTTGCTGACGCTGCTCGTGCACGACCCGGCGATCGTCACCGACGCGCTGGTCGCGGAGCGGATGAAGGTGTGCGCCGAACAGCCGACCGAAGTGCTGTCGACGATGAGCGTGCCGAACCTGACCGGCGCGCTCGGCGACCTGCGTACCCCGGTGCTCGGTTTCTGGGGCACGGACGACCGCTTCAATCCGGTCGGCGGCGCGCTGAAGTTCCTCGAACGCTGCCGCGACGCGCGCTTCGTGCTGATGAACCGGTGCGGCCACTGGGTGATGGTGGAACACGCCGACTATTTCAATCGGGAATGCCTCGATTTTCTTGCGACGCGGAATACGCGATAACGCCAGATGCCCTTGAGGGCTGGCCCCGATGCGGGCGAGCCCGTCTGAACAAAACCATGGAGACGACATGAAACTCATCGAAGACCTGTTCGACCTGCGCGGCAAGGTGGCCGCGATCACCGGCGGTGCACGGGGCATCGGCGCGGAGACCGCGCGCACGCTGGCTGCCGCCGGCGCGAGCGTCGCGATTCTCGACGTGCTGTCGCAACCGGCGGAAGCGCTGGTCGAGGAAATCCGCGCGCAGGGCGGCCAGGCCGCGTTCTGGTCGCTCGACGTGACGCACGAGGCCGATGTGGCGCGCGTGTTCGGCGAGATCGTCGCGCGCTTCGGGCGCCTCGACGTGCTCGTGAACAACGCGGGCATCGAAGGCCACAACGTGCCGACGCACGAGCTCACGCTCGCGCAGTGGCAGCGCGTGCAGGACGTGAACGTCAATGGCGTGTTCCTGTGCACGCGTGCCGCGATTCCGCATATCGACGCGGCCGGCGGCGGCTCGATCGTGAACCTGTCGTCGATGTACGGGATCGTCGGCGGGCCCG
Source organism: Burkholderia lata (assembly GCF_902499335.1). Taxonomy (GTDB): domain Bacteria; phylum Pseudomonadota; class Gammaproteobacteria; order Burkholderiales; family Burkholderiaceae; genus Burkholderia; species Burkholderia lata_B. The sequence goes on from NZ_CABVQK010000006.1 coordinate 203,283, forward strand.
ACGTGCCCGCGTATCACGCGTCGAAGGCCGCGGTACGGATGATGGCGAAGGTCGACGCGATGCTGTACGCGGCGAAGAACATCCGTGCGAACTCGGTGCATCCCGGCTATATCCGCACGCCGATGCTCGAGGAAGCATTCCGCCAGATGGGGCAGGACCCCGATCGGGCCTTCGAGTACATGCAGACCACCGTGCCGATGGCGAAGATCGGCAGCCCGCGCGATATCGCGGCGGGCATCCTGTATCTCGTGTCGCCGGCAGGCCGCTACGTGACGGGCGCGGAGCTCGTGATCGACGGCGGATTTACCGCGCGCTGACGCGACGCGGCGCACGCAACGGAACAGGAGACAGGCAGTTGAAAGCGCTCGTGGCAGTAAAGCGCGTGGTCGACGCGAACGTGAAGGTCGGCGTGAAATCCGACCGGACGGGCGTCGACATCGCGAACGTGAAGATGTCGATGAACCCGTTCGACGAGATCGCGGTGGAAGAGGCCGTGCGGTTGAAGGAGGCCGGCGTCGTGACCGAAGTGATTGCCGTGTCGGTCGGCGTCGCGCAGGCGCAGGAAACGCTGCGCACGGCGCTCGCGATCGGCGCGGATCGCGCGATCCTCGTCGAATCGAATGAAGGCGTCGAGCCGCTCGGCGTCGCGAAGGTGCTGAAGGCGCTGGTCGACAGGGAGCAGCCGCAACTGGTGATTCTCGGCAAGCAGGCGATCGACGACGATTCGAATCAGACGGGCCAGATGCTGGCGGCGCTGGCGGGTTTGCCGCAAGCGACGTTCGCATCGAAGGTGGTGGTGGCCGACGGCCGTGCGACGGTTGCACGCGAAGTCGACGGCGGCGCGGAGACGCTGTCGCTTCAACTGCCCGCCGTCATCACCACCGACCTGCGCCTGAACGAGCCGCGTTACGTGACGCTGCCGAACATCATGAAGGCCAAGAAGAAGCCGCTGGACGTCGTGAAGCCCGACGACCTCGGCGTGGATGTGACGCCGCGCCTGAAGGTGCTCAACGTGAACGAGCCGCCGAAGCGCGCGGCCGGCGTGAAGGTGCCGGACGTGCAGACGCTGGTCGCGAAGTTGAAGACCGAAGCCAAGGTGCTGTAACAGGGAACGCAAGGAAATGACGATTCTGGTGATTGCGGAACACGGCAACGCGTCGATCAAGGCCGTGACACTGAATGCCGTCGCTGCCGCGCAGGCGCTTAATGCTGCGGGCGGCGGCGACGTTCATGTGCTGGTCGCGGGACACGACGCGCAGGCGGCGGCCGACGCAGCGGCGAAGATTGCCGGTGTGTCGAAGGTGCTGCTGGCCGATGCGCCGCAGCTGGCCGACGGTCTGGCCGAGAACGTCGAAGCGACGGTGATGAGCGTCGCGAACGGCTACTCGCACATCGTTGTGCCGGCTACGGCCTACGGCAAGAACATCGCGCCGCGCATTGCCGCGAAGCTGGATGTCGCACAGATCTCCGAGATCACGGCGGTGGTGTCGGCCGATACGTTCGAGCGCCCGATCTATGCGGGCAATGCGATCGCGACGGTGCAGTCGGGCGATCCGGTCAAGGTGATCACGGTACGTGCGACGGGTTTCGATCCGGTGGCGGCCGAAGGCGGCAGCGCGGCGGTCGAGAAGATCGAAGCGGCAGCCGATGCCGGCAAGTCGCAGTTCGTGAGCCGTGAAGTGACGAAGCTGGACCGTCCGGAACTCACGAGCGCAAGCATCGTCGTGTCGGGCGGTCGCGGCTTGGGCAGCGGCGAGAACTTCGCGTTGGTGCTGGAGCCGCTGGCCGACAAGCTTCAAGCGGCGCTCGGCGCCTCGCGCGCCGCAGTCGACGCCGGCTACGTGCCGAACGACTACCAGGTCGGCCAGACCGGCAAGATCGTCGCGCCGCAGCTGTACATCGCGGTCGGTATCTCGGGTGCGATTCAGCACCTGGCCGGCATGAAGGATTCGAAGGTGATCGTCGCGATCAACAAGGATCCGGAGGCGCCGATCTTCAGCGTGGCCGACTACGGCCTCGTCGGCGACCTGTTCACGCTCGTGCCGGAAGCGGCCGCGGCGCTCTGACCGATGCCGCTGTTCGAGTTCAACGGGATGCGGCCGCGCGTCGATCCGTCCGCGTATGTCGATCCGAGCGCGGTCGTGATCGGCGACGTGACGATCGGCGCGCGCTGCTACATCGGCCCGCATGCGAGCCTGCGCGGCGACTTCGGCGCGATCGTCGTCGAAGACGGCAGCAACGTGCAGGACGGCTGCGTGCTGCATGTCGGGATCGGCGAGACGTGCCGGCTCGGCGTCAACAGCCACATCGGCCACGGCGCGATCGTGCATGGCGCGACGCTCGAACCCGACACGATGATCGGGATGAATGCGGTCGTGATGGATGGCGCGACGATCGGCGCCACGACGATCGTCGCCGCGTGCGCGTTCGTGAAGGCCGGCTACGACGTGCCGCGCGGCGTGCTGCTCGCGGGCATGCCGGGGCGCGTCGTGCGGCGGCTGAGCGACGCGGAGATCGAAGCGAAGGCGAACGGCACGCGGATCTATCAGCAGTTGGCGGCGGACTGCCTGAGGACGATCAGGCGGATCGACGGGTGAGCAGCAGGTGAACAACCGGCATCCGGGCGGCTCAGGAAGCGACGGATTGCCGGGCGGGTTGCCGTTGCCGTAAGATCGGCACAGGCTTTCCCACCGGCACCCGCGTCACATGAAAAAGAACGTCCTTTTGCGGCTCACAGTCATTGCGTCGGCTTTTGCCGTCTACAGCGTTTACATGCACATCGAGCAGTTCATCAGTGGCTGCGTGTGGGTCAGGGGCCATCAGCGTTGCAGTTTCGAGAACAGCACGAATTTCGAAGGCTGGATGGATCTTGACCTGATGATCGCCTGCTGCTGGGTCGCCGCGGCGGTGGTGGGCTGGATTTCCGTCATGCAGGCCGCGAAGAAGCCGGGTTGACGGCGGCCATTTCCTTCACCTGAAACCGATTGCTGTCAATCCGTGACAACGATCATTCATGCGGCATCGCCGCAATCGTCAATGCCGCTTCCGGATTCCCGCGCCGCGGGAGCAACGGGGCCGGATTCCGGTCTGTCGACGCGATGGTCGGCGCGGACACCGGCACTCGTCACCCATCCGCCGCCATCGGCTGTCGTTGTGCTTTTTCCTTCCGTGCCGGGATAATGATCCGGCGTCGCGCACGCCGCGCGAGGGGAGGCTCCCATGCAATTTCCGACGGGATCGGTGGTCGCGCTCAGTTCGGCCGCCGCGACGATGTTTTCGATGGGCATGCTGTTTCTCGGCTACTGGGGCTGGCACGAGCCGCTGCCTTGGCGGTTCGGCGACTACATCGTGATCCTGCCGGCGCTGGCCGGGTTCGCGTGCCTCGTCAGCGTGCCGTTTCTCGCCACATCGCCGATGAAGACACCCGACGACGAGTCGCGGATGTTCGTCGCGCGGCGCGTGTTTCTGTGCGGTGCAAGTGCGTTGTGGTGTGCGATCGTCGCGTCGCTGGTCGTGTGAGATCCGTGCAGGATTCGCATGAGCCGACGTCCGCCGGTGCGGTCTTGCACGAGCGTGTCGAAACGTCTTCCGCGAGCGCTCGACGGACGGTTTTCATGCGTCGATTCGGGCCGCCATGACGGCTTTGATTTCCCCAGTGCGGTGCACTAGATTCGAAACATTCATGTGCAACCGAGCGCGAGGTGAAACCATGACGCCGTGGGAGATTCAGGGCACCGAATTGATGAATTGCAATTGCTCATACGGTTGCCCGTGCCAGTTCAATGCGCTGCCGACCAACGGCAATTGCGCGGCGATGGGGGCGATTTCGATCGACAGCGGCCACTACGGCGACGTGGTGCTCGACGGCGTCAGGATTGCGGTCGTGTTCGAGTGGCCCGGGGCGGTCCACGAGGGCCGGGGCCGGTGCCAGCCGATCGTCGACGAGCGCGCCAGCCCGGCGCAGCGCGAGGCGGTGCTGAAGATCATGACTGGTCAGGATACCGATCCGTTTGCGACGATGTTTTCGGTCTACGCGGCGACGCTCGAGCAGGCGTTCGATCCGATCTTCGCGAAGATCGATTTCGACGTCGATGTCGATGCGCGGCGTGGCCGGATTCACGTCGACGGCGTGTTCGATCTCGCGGGCGATCCCATCCGCAATCCGGTGACGGGTGCCGAGCATCGCGCACGGATCGACCTGCCGCACGGTTTCGAATACGAGCTGGCCGAGATCGGCTCCGGTACATCGCGCTCGCAAGGCCACATTCCGCTGACGCTCGACGGCACCTATGCGCAGTTCGCGCGACTGCACCTGAACAACCACGGGGTGGTCCGGCATCGCGTCGCGGCATGACTCCCGTCGACCACTGGCTCGGGCGCGAGCGCGTCATCACGCTGCTCGGCATGGCAGCGCTCGTCGGCCTGTGCTGGTTCTATCTTTGGACGGGGGCGGGAACCGGCATGTCGGCGCTGGAGATGACCACCGTCGCGCTCTTTCCGCATCGCCTGACGGACGCGATGGGCAGCATGGATCCGTCGCTGCCGGCCGTGATCGTGATGTGGTGGGTGATGATGATCGCGATGATGACGCCCAGCGCGGCGCCGCTCGTGATGCTGTACCGGCGGGTATTGCGGCAGCACGGCGCGGACGGGGCGGGTTCGACGTTCACGTCGGTGTCGCTGCTGGCGGGCTACCTGGCCGCATGGCTCGCCTTCTCGATCGGCGCTGCGTTGGTTCAGGCGATGCTGCAGCCGGCCGGGCTGATCTCCGCGATGATGCTGTGGTCGAAGAGCGCCGTCCTTTCCGCGATCGTGCTGGCGCTCGCCGGGCTCTATCAATTCTCGTCGCTGAAACGCGCGTGCCTTCGGCAATGCCGGGCGCCGGCCGGGTTCCTGGTCGCGCACTGGCGTCCGGGCGTCGCGGGCAGTTTTCTGCTTGGCACGCGGCACGGCATGTATTGCGTGGGCTGCTGCTGGTTGCTGATGGCGCTGCTGTTCGTCGGCGGCGTGATGAATGTCGTGTGGATCGCTGTGCTGTCGTTCTTCGTGTTCGCGGAAAAGATCCTGCCCGGCGGTGAACGCATCGGGCGTGCGCTGGGCGTCGTGCTGATTGCTTGGGCCGGCGTGACGTTGATCGTGTGACGGCCTGTAATGGGCAAGCCGGCGCGGACATGAGGAATCGCTGTGTACGTGTGACGGCTGGCTGCGGCCGGTCTTGCGTCGAGCGATGCCGGTGTATCACTCAGGGGCGGTGCCGAGATTCACGAAGACCTTGTCGGCGCCCGCCTTGTACAGCCGCTTGCCGAGCTTCGGATAGTCGCACACGTCGTGTTCCGGCCGGTCGCCCGCCACGAGATAGACCAGCGGCAGATCTCCGGTATTCAGCATCGTGTGCGCGGCGCCTCCGCGCGGAAATCCCATGAAGTCGCCCGGGCCGATCGCACAGGTTTGGCCGTCGACGATTGCTTCGCCGGTTCCCGAAAGGACGTAGACGCATTCTTCCGCGTAGAGATGCCGGTGGTATTCGGTGGATTCGTGCCCGGGCATCAAGGTCATCAGATGGAAGCCGAGTTGCGTCAGCCCGGTTGCGTCGCCAAGCGACTGCTTCAGGCGGACGGCATTCTCGTTCAACGGATGAACGGAATGTTCCGGTTCCATCGCCGCGATGTCGGCGGCTTTCAGCACTTCACGCGGGGTGTTCATTGTCGTTCCTGTCCTTTCCTGTCCGGGAATCGGGGCGGCAGTGGTGCGGCGAGTGTGAATTATGGGGGGCTGGGGCTGGTGGCAGCATCGTTACGCGTGCCTGAAAGATGGCGACAGGGGCAGGGCTGCGTCTTTCGCCACGCGATGCTACGTAACGCAGGGCTCGCGTTACGCACGCGTTACCCGGGCCGCAAGGCTTGATCGGCGCTGCGAGGTCGGGCACGGATGCAGTGCGTCGCGCCACGGACGGCCGTCGGGGCGCGGCAGTCTGGCATGGGTGTGTAGCCGTCGGGGATGCCGATCGCAATGGCACGATAGATGCTTGTCGGGATGATCGAGCTGAAAAGCGAACGGGGGCTTCCATGCAAAATCATTTCATCAAGGCGAACGTTGCGCTCGCTGCCATTGCCGCGGCTTGCGCACTGGCTGCGTGTGGCGGCAGCGATGTTGCGGCGCCAAAGCCGAGTGGTAACAACATCGGAACGAGTACGAGTGGCACGAGCGGAACCAGTGGCACGAGCGGAACCAGTGGCACGAGCGGAACCAGTGGCACGAGTGGAACCAGTGGCACGAGCGGAACCAGCGGCACGAGCGGAACCAGTGGCACGAGTGGAACCAGCGGCACGAGCGGAACCAGCGGCACGAGTGGGACCAGCGGTACGAGTGGGACCAGCGGTACGAGCGGAACCAGTGGCACGAGTGGAACCAGTGGCACGAGTGGAACCAGTGGCACGAGTGGAACCAGTGGCACGAGTGGAACCAGTGGCACAAGCGGAACCGGCGGTACGAGCGGAACCAGCGGCACCCCTGGCACGAACGGCATCATCAGCTCCGTCGGCGCGGTCGTCATGGACGCCGGCGTCACGATCAGCGGCGTGAGCCCACCAGTGGGCAAGGGCGTGACCACCGGTCTCGGCAACACGGTCACGGGCGCGGGCACGATCATCCGCGACACGACGAACGCCGTGAGCAACGGCATCGGCCAAACCGGCTTCACGGCGAACCCCGTCGGCACGACGGTCGCCGGGCTGGGCTCCATCGTCGGCTCGGTCAGCAATCCGGTCACTGGCCTCAGCGATACCGTAAAGGCGCTCGGCGCCGGCCCGCTGTCGCCGTTGGCGCCGCTCACGACACCGGTCGGTGGCCTGCTCGACACCGTGGCCGGCGGCATCAAGACGGGCGGCACCATGCTCGGCTCGGCCCTTTCGTCGGGCCCGGTCCAGCAGGCGACTCAGGCGATCAGCACGGCGATTACACCGCTCGTGACGACCGTCGGCCAGGTCACGCAGCAGGTCGGCACGGCGAGCGGCCTCGGTCAGCCCGTCGCGGGCCTGCTCGGGCAGATCGGCGGCGCGATCACGTCGGCGGGATGGAAGGTGACGTCCACGTCGCCCCAGCCGCTGGTCGGCGGCGTCGGCGAACTCGTGCGCGCGGTCGGCAACACCGTGACCAATGCGGGCGGCCTCGTGAACCCGGGCGGCGCGAACGGTGCGGTGCCGGTCGCCGGCCTGGTGACGAGCGTGGTCGGCGGCATTCCGGCGACCGTCCACAACGGTTCCGCGACCGGCACGGGCGGCGGTTCACCGTTGGGCGGGCTCTCCAATCCGCTCGCGCCCATTACGGGGCTGGTGGGCGGCCTGCTTGGCGGCTTGGCCGGCAAGTAGCCGATCGATTCCGATCGTCACGGCGGTAACCGGCCAAGCGAACCTCGGCCTCCGGTTACCGCCGACCGGAATGGCTGGATGATCTCCTGCGGGAAGCGGATCGACGGGGCCTCTCGATGCGTCAATCGCGAATGACGTTGCGTTGCGATGGCGGCCGCGCCAATCCGCGTGCGGGCAGCGGCGTCGACATCACGATCGACGTGCGTGTTTCGCCGTACAGGTTGATGCGTTCGATCAGTTGTTCGAGATGGGTCATGCTGATCGCGGCGAGCCGCAGCATGTACGAGTCCGCGCCCGTCACGTGATGGCATTCGACGACTTCGGGAATCGTCTCCAGCAACCGGAGGAATTTCGCTTTCGCCGGTTGCGACACCGTGATGCCGATCAGCGCGCTGACCGGATAGCCGGCCGCGACAGGATTGATCCGGGCCGTGTAGCCCTCGACGACGCCGGCCGACTCTAGGCGCTTCACGCGCTCCGTCACCGCCGGCACCGACAGGTGCACCTGGCGCGCCAGTTCCGTGTAGCTGATGCGGCCGTTGGCCTGCAACAGCGACAGTACCTTCCAGTCCAGATCGTCCATCGAGGCGGGAATTTTTAAGGTGGAGTAGCTATTTTTCCTTAAAAACCGCATTCAGCGATGACGGGACTTTCCCTACGATGCCTGTTCCACCCGTTGCATCTCGCAAGGAGCAGGCGATGCTGTTCATCAAATCCGTCGTGATGGGGCTGTCGATCGCGGTGCCGGTCGGGCCGATCGGCATGCTGTGCATCCAGCGCAGCCTGAGCCGCGGTTTTCAGGCGGGATTCGCGACGGGCGTCGGCGCCGCATGCGCCGATGCGATCTACGGCCTGCTCGGTGCGCTCGGCATCGCGGGTATCGTCACGGCATTCCCGATGCTGACCGTCGGCCTGAAAATCGGTGGCGGCGCGTTTCTCGTGTGGCTGGCGTGGACCATCGCGCGCCAGGCGCCGGCCGCGTCGACGGCGCAGCGCGACCTGCCGCGCACGACCGTCCTGCGCGATTTCGTGACGACGTTCGGCCTGACGCTGTCGAACCCGATGACGATCCTGTCGTTCGTCGGGATCTTCGCGGCGCTTGGGCCGCTGTCGGGGGCGCGGCAAGGGGCGATGTGGCCGGCCGTGACGTTGATGGTCGCCGGTGTGTTCATCGGCTCCGCGACATGGTGGCTGTGCCTGAGCGGTACGACCGCCGCGCTGCGCACGAAGATGTCGTTCGCGTTCATGCATGGGCTGTCGCGCGTGTCGGCCGCAGTCATCGCGGTATTCGGCGTGATTCAGGTGGTCGCGGGCGTGCGCGGTGTCATCTAGGTCGATGCGCCGCACGTATCGCGTTGCGACCGGATGGCATCGATCGTCGTCCGGATATGCGCGAGCAACTCGAGCACGACCGCTTTCCGGAAATACTGGTTCATTCGTGTGCTGACGACGAGATCGGATGGCAACGCGTCGATCGAACGCTGAACCGACAGCAGATCGTCGGCGAGTCGCGCCAGCGCATCGCGTTCCTACGTGCTCATCGCAGATGCCATTTCTTCCGGTCAGAAAACAAACGCGCCGATGCCGCAATATCCGGCGACAAGTCTGCCCCCAGTGCATCGATAAACGGCACGGTACCGGCCGGCAAGGTCGCGGCCGCCGATTGCGCGATCGCTAGCCAGTACGCTGCGGTCGAGCACGATCACACGGCGCGGAATCTCGTCCGCATGTGTGCGGCGGCGCCGTTCGACGTGATCGGGCTGGCGTGCCATCTGGCCAGCAGGGAGATCAGGATCGCCGCCGCAGTGAACGACACGTTCGCCTCCCCTGGTCGCCAGACTGCATGTTATGGAGACGATCGCATTAGTTGAATGATATGCAGTTTTGTTAGCCAATTCATTTACGTCCTAATTGCTCAATATGATTGCGTTGCCAATGTGTAATTGAGTGTAATGGACGATGCGAGCGAGATCAGATATTCATGACGTGTGCAGACTTTCGTGCGTTGTGCTCAAGCTTATTCCTGTCGGAGAAATAAAGTTGTTGATCGTTTAAATTATTTGCGCGTCAAAGGTGGCGTAATTGCCCATCAGGATAGTGGTGGGCTGGATGGCATATTATTTAACTTAAATATGGGAAATCATCATGTCTTCTGACCAGCAAGCTGTGCGCGAAGAGGGTGAGCCGTCTCTCGCGGTGTCGACGCCGTCTGCTTACGCAGTTCTATACGATAACGATCGTAAATTTCTCGTGGCGACGAAGGTTATGGAATCGTACTATTTTTTAAGTGGAGGTACGGGGTCCGTTTATTATAATGGATATAAACTTCCTCCTTCAAAAGGCCCGGGATTGAATGCGTTGCCCGGAGGAGGAGATAAAGAGAACAATCCCAGGGCATGTGCCCGGCGTGAATTTCGGGAAGAGACTGGAGTGGACTTGCCGCAGAGTACGGGATTTTACAAGGATATAGTCAAATCATTTGAAGGCGGAGCCTACTCGGGAGTGTATTTCCGTGCGGATCTTGGGGATGTGCGGAAGGTGGTTGACGAAATATCTCAAAAATCGCTTCCAAATTCAAAAAGAATTATTGCGGAAATAAAGAGCAAGAAATACACGAAATACGATCAGGTTATTGAGTTTGTTCGGAAAAATAATATTTCTCCATGGCCGGTGGATAATGAGCTGGAAAGGGTCGAGTGCTGGAATATCGCGGATCAAGCGACATGGGACAAAATCAAAAAGTGGGAAAGCAATAGTGCCATAAATTGGTATTATCACGTCCTCAAATACCTGCGAGTTGATATTTTTGGTCTGAAAGAGTAGGTGATCGATTTGGGCGGTGCGCTATTTCGTTATTGGCACAGGCGGAATCGGGCTAACGTAAAGCAGCTGTTGATGTCCGGGTAAACGCTGTAACCGGGGGCGGTTTCACAAAAAACCGGATTCAACGGCGAAAGTGCGAGGAGCGACCAGAGTCGGCAACGGCTGGAAGGCGGTAATCCAAGGGGCTCGCCTACCGGGAGCAAATGAGGTTGAGTGGCAACGCCGACGTATGGCCGAAACGGCGGCTCCAGCGCACGGCGAACCTTGGCTCGGGGCCAACACTTCCTGTCTCGTCGGGCGGCGGTTGGCCACGAGCCGCCATTCATCCGTGTGCCGGACAACGGCGAAAGCAGTCCCGTGATCCAGATCGAAGCGCGCTCCGCCGCCATCCCAGCATCCGCGATGCCCGTGACGATCACCCGAGTTCAAACGACGTCACCCCGAACACGCGGTCGATCGCAATCGCCGGCGCTTCTTTCGTGTACATCCGTGCGGTTTCGAACACGCTCGTCATGCCGTGGCGCTCCGCCAGCGCGACGGCCGCGGGGTTCGTTTCCGGCACGTCGAGCACGACGACCTCGCCGGGCATGCGTGCCGCGAGCGCGCGAAACAGCCCGGTGGCAACGCCTGCGTCGTCGGCGAACAGCGGGCCGATCTTGCAGCTCGCCTTGCAGCGGCGCACGACACCGTATCCGGCGACACGGCCGCCGTCGACCGTTGCGAGCGCAACGGCATCCGGTTGCGCGATCCAGGTGGACACGAAACGCTCGCGTGCCGACGGAAAGCACTCGCGATCGTAGGCAAGCAACTGCTCGAACGGCACGTCGGCCGCTGCCGCCGCGTGCGCGCATCCGATGCCGTCCACGCGCCCCTGATAGCGGATGTTGCGGTACGCGAGCGCGAACCCGGACTTCCTGTAGTTCGCCTGCTGGGCCAGGACACCATCGAGCCCGATGTTGCGGTCGCCGAGGTAACGCATGCCGTGTTGCCAGATTCGCATGCCGAAGCCTTGGCCGCGAAACCCGGGTTTGACGATGTAGAGGCCGATGAAGCCGAAGCGTTCGTCGTAGGCGACAGCGGAGAGGCACGCGACCGGTTCGCCGCGCCAGACGCCGACGAAGAACCCGGCCGGGTCTGCTTCCCTGAAACAGGATGGATCGTGCAGGCCGGGATTCCAGCCTTCCGCAGCCGCCCATTCGACCGACATGGCGACCTCGTCGGCCGACATGGTGCGTACGATGAAGTCTCCGCCTTGATCCATGGTTCACCCTCAGTCGCTGCGCTCGAGAGCGCGCGTTGCGTTACCGGCTGCCGACCCGAAGCGGCCATGACGGGTTATATGCCCAGTTTGGCAACCTCTCCGTCAGCGAAAAATCTAGGGATGGATGGTTTCGCCACGGTTCAGCATGTCGATGAATTCCCCGATTTTACGCGCCCGTGTTTCCGGCTTTTTGGCATTCTGTACCCGAAACAGAATGGCATAGCGGTTACGGCTGTTCAGCGTTGCGAAAAACTTCCTAGCGCCCGGATTGGCGTCCAAAGCGGCCTGCAGGTCGTCCGGCACGGTCGAATTGCTTGCCGACGTATAAGCGGCCTGCCAGCGGCCGTCCTTCCTGGCTTTCTCGACTTCGCCCATGCCGGGCGGGCGCATTCTGCCTGAGGCAATCAGTGCTTCAGCCCTGTCTTTGTTGAGTTGGGACCAGATGCTTTTTGCGGAGCGCGGGGTGAAGCGCTGTAACCAGTATTGCTCGTTCTCAGCCCGCTTTTGACCATCGATCCAGCCATAGCAGAGGGCGCTTTCCAGCGCCTGTTCGTAGGTGACGGTGCGCTGGCAGGTGCTTTTTTTCGCCAGACGCAGCCATGCTCCGGTCGAAGTGGTGCCGTTTTGCCCTAACCAGCTTTCCCATTCGATCTGACTGGTAAAGGTTAGCGCGCATTCGGTCATGTCACGGTCCTGAATGGTTGACTAGATGTGCGGGGAAGGCGTCCGCAGTCTAACAGCGTCGATACTGACATCAACGTCCGTGGCGGAACCAAAGACCGGCCCTTCGGTAGCCACTCGCACTTTGCCTGGTTAGGGTCGGAATCACCCGTTTCAACAATCCAGTGGCGCCCTTTTCCAAAGGGAGGCCTGACCACACCCTGCGCCAAGGCCTCCCCATCCCAAATCAGAACGTATAACTCACCTTCCCGAACGCCGTCCGCCCGAGTGTGTTGTACCCATACGCGGTCATGTACTGCCGATCGAACAGATTCGACACCGTTGCCGACACCGTCAGGTGCGAATTGATCCGGTACGACGCGCGCAGGCCCACCGTCAGATACGACGGCAGATAGGTCGAGTTCGCCGGATCGTCGAACGTCGTGCCGCCGTAAAGCAGCGATGCCCCCGTGCTCAACGCATGCAGGTGCAACTCATCCCACGTGTGATCGATGTTGAGGCTGACCGTCTGGCGCGGCCGGCGGTTGAGCCACGTGTCGTTGGTCTTGTCCTGCGGATTCAGGATCCCGATCGCGAGGCTCACCGGCGTCGAGCGGCCGATCGTCCCCTTGTACGACAGGTCGATGCCGCGAATATGCGCGCGGCCGATGTTCATCGGCGAGAACGTCGCCGGGTTGTATGCGATCAGGTTGGTGACGCGCGTGTCGTAGATCGCGGCCGAGAACGTGCCGTAAGACGTGTTCGCATCGAGCGCAGCCTCGACCGACGTGTTGCGTTCCGGGCGGAGATTCGGATTCCCGTAGCCGGGGTAGTACAGGTCGTTGAACGACGGCAGCTTGAACGCATTGCCGTACGACACGCGCGCCGTATAAACAGGCGTGATCGCCCACGCCAGCGCTGCGTTGCCCGTATTCACCGACTGCCCGGCGATGATTTCATGACGCCCCGCGAGGAACATCGTCACGCTGCCGAGCGTCGCCGATTGATGCAGCGAGAACGCGGAATCGTTGCGGGTCGGCACGCCGCCCGGATTGTCGATCGGCAGGAACGCCTGCTCGCGCGTGAAGTCGTAAGCGAGCTTGGTTTCACCCGACAGCGGCAGCCCGAACAGATGGAATCCGCGCTCCTGATGCGTCAGCGACGTCGACGTGCTGATGCGCTGCGAATTGATCTGGTCGGTCGGGATGGCCGGATTGCTCGCATAGAGGAACTGGCGATCGTTCGAATAACCGAAGGACTGGTCGAACTGCGTATCGGGCGTGATGTCGAGGTGGAACGCGATACCGGTCGTCAGTTGATGATCGAGCTGACGGTTCGCATAGCCGCTGTTGTCGTAGGACAGATCGGACCGGTGATACAGCGCGAACGTCGAGACCGACCAGTTGTCGCGCGCGTAGCCGAGGCGCGCATCGAGATCCTGCGCATGGTACGGATTGCGGCCATCCTCGTGGTACGGCAACACGGGGCGCGTCGAGTCGATACCGGCCGTGTTGTACGAGTGCAGGCCGAGCGAGTAGGTGAGCCCGCCGAGTGCGGCGAGCGGCCCGGTCGACGGCACCGTGCCCGACGTGCGGAGCTGCGTGTCGAACGTCTTGTTCGATCCGCCGCCGAACGACACGGTGGTCTGGTTCGGCTGGTTGGCCGCGCGGCGCGTGAAGAGCTGCACGACGCCGCCCATCGCATTGGCGCCGAACGACGCGGCGGCCGGCCCCGAAATCACTTCCACCCGTTCGAACGCTTCGGTCGGCAGGTCGGCCCATGGCGCGATGCCGGTGGTCGGCGAGCCGATCCGGATGCCGTCGATGAACACGGCGACCTGGCTGGCCGACGAGCCGCGGATGCTGACCGACGCCGACGAACCGGGTCCGCCGTTCTGCGAGACGGTCACGCCGGGCAGCGTCGCGAGCGCCTGCGTGATGCTCGGGTCGCTCGGCGACAGCCGGTCGAGATCGGTGCGCGTGAGCACCTGGGTCGTCGCATAGCGCTGGTCGAACGACTCGGGCAGTCGCCGCGTGTCGGTCACATTGATCGTCGGCAGGTCGGCGCCTTCGGCGGCCGGGGCCGATTGCGAAGCCGCGGTGTCGCCGGCGGCGTGGGCGAGGGGCGAGAGGAGCGCGGTCGCGGCGGACGTGGCTAGGAGGTGTCGAATCTTCATGAGGCTGTCGTTGTCGTCGGGCTGCGCATGCGGCGATCGTGAGCGGGCGGCGGGCAGCGCCGGACTTGTTATCGGTGATCGGGTTATCGGGCGACCGGACCGAGCGGGCCGGTGTCGCCAGCGTCGGCGCAGCGCATGCCGGCGGACGCGATCGATAGGGAACGACGCGCGCGAGCGGGCGGGCCGTGCATGCCGGCGGCGTGCCGGCGCGGCGCTTCCGGTGCGGAAGCGGATGCGGTAACAGTGGACATCGGGCGGATCCTGAGGTCGGGCCGTCCATGCAACGGGCGACCGCCAACGGCGGTGCTTGGCGCTCCGGGACACCCCGCCCGGTGCGGCTGCTTGGACCTCGGGTCGATGGCAGGTCTCCTGGCTCGCGGGTCGTGATTCGTGCCGGCCTTCCCGGTTTCCCAGTGGCATGCGGTGGCACGGATTCGCCGCTCACAGTTGCGGGGGCAGCCGCAGATTCGAGGCGTGGCCTCTCCTGCGTTCCCTTTTGATCCCATCCCTGGGAACCATCAGCGCGCAAGGGTAATGGCGTGCGCTCGGGCGCGTCAATTGTCCGGCTGCGCGGGGATGCGAAAAAACGTCACCGGCGAGCAAAAACTTTCGAAATCCTTTCTTTCATGCGTCGGTACCGCGTTTCATGTCTGACGAAACGGGGTGTTCGCGGCCATGCGATCGCGCCTGAACCGGCTCGGCGCGACACCCGTCCACCTGACGAACGCGCGGCGAAACGCCTCCTCGCCGCCGAACCCGAGATGCGCGGCAATCCGCGCGACCGGCCAGTCCGACTCGCGCAGCCAGCGTTGCGCGGCCTCGGCGAGACACTGCTCCCGCAGCACGTGATAACCGCTTCCTTCGGCCACCAGCCGCCGCCGCAACGTCGCCTCGCTCACGCCCAGCCACGCGGCCAGATCCGCGAGCGCCGGCAACGCCTGCTCGTGCGCGAGCGCCGCATCGAGAAAACCGCGCACTTGCTGCGCCCACGACACGACGGCCGGCGCCGCATCGATCAGACGAAACGGAAAATCGACGAGAAACGCGTCGAGCTCGGCCGGCTGCCGGATCACGCGGCACTCGAGCCGCGTCGCATCGAACGCGAAGCCGTAGGTCTTGCGGCCCACCTCCACCGGCGCATTGAACAACCCGAGCAGCGGCATCGCGTCGTCGCGGCGCGGATGACCGAGCCATACGTCGCTCGGCCGCAGCGGCTGCCCGATCAGCCAGCCGAACAGCTGCAGATAGCAGAACAACCCCGTCAGGTCGACGAGGCACGCGGCCGGACTGCGCGTGCGGCGCAGCGAATCCATCCGGAACGTCGCGCGCCCGTCGCGCACGGCGAGCGACAGCGCACCGGCGCGCGGCGTCAGCATCTCGCAGAATTCGCGCGCGCAGCGGATGGCGTCGGCCAGTGTCGCGCAGCTCAACAGGCAGCGGCACATCAGGTCGACTTCTCGCTTGCGCATCGGCGGGTGCCCGTCGCCGCGCGCGACCTGCGCCTCGAGCCGCTCGATCGCGTCGCGGTACAGCGCGACGAAATCGCCCGGCGTCGCTGCCGGTTGCGGCGGCTGCGCATCGCGGTCGGCAGGCGGCGCGCCGCTGCGCGTGAGTTCGCTCAGCAGGCGCGCGCCGAGGCCCGGCAGGACGCGGCCGCGGGCCGGCATGGCGCGCTGTTTCATGTGTTTCCCGATCTGATCGTTGCGACAGGGGCCGGTGAGCGAGCCGGTAGGGGTCTGCTGACCGTCACCACGCAAGAATGCTATCCACGCCGACCGCCTTCGGCCTCGCCGGAACGGCGTAGGCCGGCCGCGCATCCCTGTTACGAACGACCACGGACGACACGCGAATGATCCAGATCGTAGACGAAATCACGCTCGCGCCCGAGCGCATTCCCGACGTGCTTGCACTGCTGCGCGACCGTTACCTGCCGGGCCACGCGGCACGCGGGCTGACGGCGGCCGGCCGCTGGGTGTCGCCGCCCGTCGCGGTGCCGGGGCAGCCGAGCACGCTGTGGCTGACCTGGCACGTGGCCGACGCGCTGTCCTACTACCGGATGCGTGCGCTGACGGATGCCGGCGTGGTCGGCTTCTGGATGGCCGTCGACGCGCTGTGCGACGTGCGCCGCCGCCATGTGATGACGGACGCCGATGCGCCGCTGCCCGCGCTGACGGAGGTCGACCATGCGGCATGACACGGCACAGGTATTCGTGTCGGCGGATTGCAACGCCGGTGCCATCGAACGTGCGCTGCACGAAGCCGCGCACGCGCTGGCCGGCACGAAACGCGTGGCACTGGCACGCAATCTGGACGGCAGTTGGGGCGCGGGCGACTACACGCTCGACGTGCTGCGCGACGAGTCGGCGGCCGACCGCACGGGGAATTTCGCCGCGCTGGCGCAATTGCCGGGCATCGAGCGCATCGACGGCGCCGGATGCCGTGCGATCGGCGGCGGCCTGCGCGATCCGGCGCTGCGCGACGGCGTGTGGCGCACGCTGATGTTGCGCGTGCGCCCGCAGGCCAGCGCGGCGCAGATCGCCGCGCTCGAACGCGAATTGCTGCAGATGCCCGCGTTCATGCCCGGCATCCGTAACTGGCGACTGAGCCGGATCGACACGCCCGACGCATGGACGCACGTGTGGCAGCAGGAATTCGCGCACGTCGGCGATCTGCTCGGCGAATACCTGATGCACCCGTATCACTGGGGCTGGGTCGACCGCCGGTTCGATGCCGAAAGCCCCGACTGGACGGTCGATGCGATCTCGCATGCGTTCTGTCCGCTCGCGTCGAGCCTGCTGGCCGATACGGCGGCGTGACGCGCCGCACACATCAAGCTGACAACAACCCTGGAGACACGAAGATGCGAGCCCTGTTGATCGATCGCGTCGGTCATTCCGACGCTTTCCGGATGGCCGACGTGCCGGCACCGACGCCGGGCCCCGGCGACGTGCTGATCCGCGTCGCGTACGCAGGCGTCAATCCTGCCGACTGGAAATGCCGCGAAGGCCACCTCGGCGCATTCATGCAATACACGTTTCCGTTCGTGATCGGCTTCGACGCGGCGGGCGTGGTCGAAGCGGTCGGCGACGGCGTCGACGGTTTCGCGCCCGGCATGCGTGTGTTCGCGCAGACCGACGTCGGCGCGGGGCGCTGGGGCGCGTATGCGGAATACGTGGCCGTGCGGCACGACTCGGTCGTGCGCGTGCCCGACGCGGTGAGCCTGGCGGAAGCCGCCACGGTGCCGACGCCCGCGCTTGCCGCGTGGGCCGGCCTGTTCGACGACGGCGGGTTGCAGGCGGGCAAGACCGTGCTGGTGCACGGCGGCGCGGGCGCGGTCGGCATGTTCGCGATCCAGCTCGCGGTGCAGGCCGGCGCGCGCGTCGCGGCGACGTGTTCGGCGCGCAACCGCGAGACGGTCGAATCGCTGGGCGCGGCGGCCAGCATCGACTATCGCGCGCAGGACATCGCCGCGGCGCTGCGCGCATGGGCGCCCGGCGGTGTCGACCTCGTGCTCGACGCGGTCGGCGGCGACACGCTGCCCGATGCGCTCGACCTGCTGGCGCCGGGCGGCACGCTGGTGAACATCATGACGCTCGCGGCCGGCGATGCGGAGCGGCTCGCCGCGACGGCGGCCGAAGCTGCACGACGCGGCCTGCGCACCGCGATGACCTACAGCCGGATGCCGAGCGGCGACACGCTCGGCCGGATCGCGACGCAACTCGAGCAGCGCACGCTGCGCGTGCCGCGTTTCGATCGCTTCCCGCTCGAACAGGCGGCCCGCGCACTCGATCTCGTTCAAACGGGCGAGGCGAAAACGAAGCTGGTGCTTCATGTTGCGGATATCGCCCGCTGAGCGGCCCGCACGCACATCACAGGAGACAACGATGACCGATACCCGAACCGGCGTACTGGCCGGCAAGTGCGCGCTCGTGACGGGCGCAAGCCGCGGCATTGGCCGTGCGATCGCGCAGCGCCTCGCATCGGAAGGCGCGACCGTCGTCGTGACGGCGCGCAGCCTCGTGCAATCGGCGACGACCGCCGGCACGCTCGCCGAAACGGTTGCGCTGATCGAGCAGGCCGGCGGCCGTGCGATCGCGGTTGCGGCCGACCTGTCGAACGCGGCCGAGCGCGATGCGCTCGTCGGGCGCGCGGCGCAGGCGGCCGGCGGCCTCGACATCCTCGTCAACAACGCGGGCGTGGCCGACTACGCCTGCGTCGACGCGATGCCGATGACGATGTTCGACACGACGATCGAACACTATCTGCGGATTCCGTTCGCGCTGGCACAAGCCGCGATCCCGTTGATGCGCGCACGCGGCGCCGGCTGGATCGTGAACGTCGGCTCGGTGACGGCGCTGCCGCCGCTGCGGCCGTTCGACGATTTCTCGCGTGCGGGCGGCGCGACCGTCTATGCGGCGGTGAAGGCGGCACTGTCGCGCTTCACGCAGGGGCTCGCGGCCGAACTCGAAGCCGACGGGATCGCGGTGAATCTCGTCGCGCCGAGCACGGCGATCCGCACGCCGGGCGCCGCGCGCTACATCCCCGAAGGCTATCCGACCGAGGACGTCGCTTACCTCGCCGAAACCGCGCTCGCGCTGTGCAGCCTGCCGGCGCGCGAACGCACGGGCCTCGTCACGCACAGCCTGCATTTCCCGCTCGCGCAGCAGTTCGCGGTGCGCTCGCTCGACGGCCGCACGGCGCTGCCGCCGCCGGTGATTCCCGCGTATGCGCATCCCCACATCGACCCGACAGGACTCTGATTGATATGACGAACTCGATTCGCTTCGACGGCGGCACCGCCGTGATCACCGGCGCGGCCAGCGGCATCGGCAGCGGGCTCGCGCGCCACGCAGCCGGGCTCGGCATGCGCGTCGTGCTCGCCGATCTCGACCCGGTAAAGCTCGAAGCATTCGCCGCGACGCTCGACGCCGACGTCCTGTGCGTGCCGACCGACGTCAGCCGGCCGGAAGCCGTCGACGCGCTGGCGGAGGCGGCCTGGCAGCGCTTCGGCGGCGTCGACCTGCTGTTCAACAACGCGGGCGTGATGGCGACCGGCTTCACCTGGGAAATCACGCCGGAACGCTTCGAGCGCAGCTTCGCGATCAACGTGCACGGCGTGCTGAACGGGATCCGCAGCTTCGTGCCGAGGATGCTCGAACGCAACGTGCCGGCGCGCGTCGTGAATACCGCGTCGGTCGGCGGGTTCCTGCCGAGCCCGCTGATGTCGCCTTACTCGGCGACGAAATTTGCGGTGGTTGCGCTGACCGAATCGCTGTATGGAGAACTGAAGATGTTGGGTGCGCCGGTCGGCGTGTCGTTGCTTGCACCGGGCCCCGTGCAGTCGGGCATCTTCAATGATCCGTTCGGCGCGGCGCACGACCGGCCCGAGGTGCGCGGCTTCGTCGACACGATGCGCTCGATGCTGAACGCGCACGGGCTCACGCCCGACGCGTTCGCCGAGCGGGTGTTCGACGGCATCCGTGCAGGGCGCTACTGGCTGATTCCGCAACCGGAGACGATCGACGGCGCGCTGCAGCGGCGCACCGACGACATCCTCGATTCACGCGATCCGTCGTTGCCGTCGTTCTGAGGGCCGGGCGCGGCAGCCGCGCCCGGCGCGTACCGTCACATGTGCGTACCGGAATGCGTGCGGCCGCTCGGGTCGCCGCCGCGATCGGGTGGCGTATTGTTCTGATCGATCTTCGCGAGCACGAAGCCGGCGTGCGGCAACGCGCCGGGTGAGCGGTGCGTTGCTTGCGCGACGGCGTCGTGGGGCGACGCGGCGGGAAAACCGGATGACGTCACGCCCGGTTGAGCGAACGCCGAAAGGGAAGCGGCCGCCAGGGCGGCGGCGACGATCGCGTGCGATTTCATGGTGGCTCCTTCACGACTGACTACGGGACAACGTAATCAGTCTAGGGCGCGAAACTTAACGCGACGTGAAGGTGTGGTGCGGCGCGGATGACGGAATGTTCATGCGCGCCGCGACGTTCATGCCGGCGCCGACACCAGCGCGCAGAAGTTCTCGAGATCGACGTTGCCGCCGCTGATCAGCACGCCCACGCGCTTGCCCTGCAGCACGTCCTTCATCCGTCGCACGGCGGCGAACGACAGGCAGCCGGTCGGTTCGACCACAATCTTCATACGCGTGGCGAAGAAGCGCATGCAGTCGATCAATTCCGCGTCCGTTGCGGTCAGGATGTCGTCGACGTCGCGGCGGATGATCGGGAAGGTCAGGTTGCCGAGGTGCTGTGTCTGCGCGCCGTCGGCGATCGTGCGCGGCGTGTCGATATGCACGATCGCGCCGGAGCGGAACGATTGCTGGCCGTCGTTGCCGGCTTCCGGCTCGACACCGTACAGCGTCGCTTTCGGCGACAGCGCGCGCGTGGCGAGCGCGGTACCCGACAGCAGCCCGCCGCCGCCGAGCGGCGTGAATACCGCGTCGAGCGGGCCGACTTCGTCGAACAGTTCCTTGGCCGCCGTGCCCTGGCCGGCGATCACGTCCGGGTGGTCGTAGGGCGGGATCAGCGTGAGCCCGTGCTGTGCCGCGAGATCGCGCCCGATCTGCTCGCGATCCTCGGTGTAGCGGTCGTAGGTCACGACCTTGCCGCCGTAGCCGCGCGTCGCGGCCATTTTCGCGGCCGGTGCATCCTGCGGCATCACGATCGTCGCGGGAATGCCGAGCATGCGCGCCGACAGCGCGATCGCCTGCGCATGGTTGCCGGACGAGAACGCGACGACGCCGTTGCGGCGCTGCTCCGCGTCGAAGCGCGACAGCGCGTTGAACGCGCCGCGGAACTTGAATGCGCCCATGCGCTGCAGGTTCTCGCACTTGAAGAACACCTGCGCGCCGAGCGCTTCGTCGATCGTCCGCGACGTCATCACCGGCGTGCGGTGCGCATGGCCTTCGAGCCGCGCCGCGGCAGCGGCAACGTCGTCGTACGTGGGGAGAGTCGGAGAGTTCATGGGTTGCCCGGTGGTCATGAAAATCGGTCAGCAGGAAAGCAGCGCGAGTATCGCGCTTGCGCTATTTCGCATCGTTGTAGACGGTCGCGCGCGAGACGCCGAGATGCTGCGACACGATCTCCATCGCGCGGCGCACTTCGAGGAAACCGTCAGCCTTCAGCGTCTGCATCAGCTCGCGGCGCTGGTCGGTCTTCAGTTCGCGCGGCGTCGTCGCGAGGCGCATCGCGAACGCGTCGATGCGTTGCCGGATCGCATCCGCGCCGGCCGGGTCGAGCGTTTCGGCGATGGCTTCGCTGTCCGTGCTGCAGAACTGGTTCAGCATGCCCTGGAAGCCGCGGAATAGCGTGACGTCGGCATTCAGGCACAGCGCGGCCACATAGCGGCCGGTCGAATCCTTGATGCCGATCGACGTGCTTTTCGCGGTGCGGCCGTCGGCGAAGCGGTTCGGGTAGTTCGCGAGCACGGGCGGGAAATCGTCGTCCGCGATGCGGGCGAGGCCGAGCTCGGTCGCGGGATCGCCGACTGCGCGCCCCGACAGGTTGTTGTGGATCGCGAGGATCGCGTGCTTCGGCGTGCGCAGGTCGTGGACCACGACCTCGGTGAACGGCGCGAACATCGCGCCGAGCCCTTCGGCAATGCGCTGAACCTGTTCGATCAGCGATGCCTGCTCGGACAGCACGAGTTTCCGGGTGGTGGTCATGATGGTTTCGCGTTCAGGTTTCGGATCGAGGCGACGGCTTCGGGAACGGGGCAACCGGCGTGTTACTCACCGTCCGCGGCTTCCGGCCGCGTGATGTCGGCGAGCAGCGGTTGCGCGATCCGCACGTAGTCGGCCGCGTCGAGCACGACGGAGCGGTCGAGGCGGCCCGCGTTGAAGGCGATCTCGGTGTTGCGTTCGACCAGTACCGGATCGACGACGAGCGTCACGCTGGGGTCGAACACGAACGGCGGCACGGCGCCCATCACGCAGCGCGTGACGGTGGCCGCGAGGTCGGGCGACGCGAGCGTTGCCTTGCGGCGGCCGACCGCATCGGCGACCTTGCGGAAATCGATCTTCAGATGGCCGGGAATCACCGCGAGCGCGGTGGCGTCGCCGCCATCCTTGAACGTGCAGAGCATCGCTTTCGCGCCCTGTTCGGGGCGTGTACCGCGCAGCGCGGCAATCGCGTCGGATTTCCCTTCGGCCGGATGCTCCAGCACGCGGAATCGTGCGCCGGACGTAACCAGCAGATCGCAAAGCGTGTCGAAAACGGGGTGGTCGCTCATGTCGCTCCGGGCAAATGGGGCCGGGGAATCGAGGCGCGCTCGGGTTCGAATGCTTCAGCGTGCCGGTCGATGGATTGTCCAATTATAGACGTTTTGTCATGAGTGTGGCAAAGGGGCGGGAGGCCGGGGAGTGGAGCGAGTGGCGGGCGAAAAGGGGCTCGTCGAAAAATGGGGCGTTGCGGAATGGGGCGGGGCGGTGATCGCGACGACGCCGTCGTGCCGCCGGCTGCGACGGGAACGCGCGACCGCCCGCCGTTACTTCGTCAATCCTCGTTCCTCCCATCGGTCCCACGTCTTCAGTGCCTGACGGGCCACCCTGCCGAACAGAAACGACAGGGTGTCGCTCTTCATCGACATCGATTTCCTGTTCACGATCCAGAAGTCCGTCAAGGCCGATTGCTTTCCGCTCAGCAGATCCGCGATCGTTCGGCCGTTGAGGTGTGTCAAGGCGACGCCATGACCGAAGCATCCGCCCGAGTAGATGATGCGTTCGTCATCGACGAAACCGATCTCCGGAACCATGTCCATCGTCACCGAAACCGGGCCGCCCCATCGGTAGTCGATGCGCGTGTTTCGTAGCTGCGGGTAGATCCATTTCAGGTGCTCCTCGCAATGCCGCCACGCCGCGGGGGCCGGCGTTTCTTCCGTGGCATCCGTCCTGTAGCTGATCGCATCCCCGCCTCCCATGAGAATGCGACCATCGGCCGTCGGCCGGAAATAGTGCAGCATCTGCCGGTTGTCGCCGAAGGACTGTCGTTCCTTCCAGCCGATGCTTTCCCATTGCGCATCGCTCAAGGGTTCGGTGACGACCTGATACGTCCAGAGCGGATACTGGCGCGTCTTCAGCTTCGACGAGCCGGGAACCTGGCGAGAATAGGCATTCGTCGCCACGACGATCCTGTCCGCCTCGATCCGGCCGTGCGGCGTCGCGATGCGTACCGCCAATCGCGTTCTTTCCAGGCTCGTGACGGGTGTCAGCTCGTAGATCGAGACCCCGCTCGACATCGCCAGGGCCTTCAGCGACCGGACCTGCTTGCACGGGTCGAGATACCCGGTGTCCGACTCGTAGATGCCGCCTGCGAAGCGTTCGGAATGGAAGTCCTGCTGGAACTGGTGCGCGTCGTGCCACACCATGTCCGTGTCGATACCCAGCTGCTGGAACAATTCAAACGTCTTCTGCATGCGGCCCAATTGCTGTTTCGTGTAGCTCGCGCGAACCAGGCCGCCATGGCAGTAGTCGGACTGAAAGCCGTGTTGGTCGATGAGCTGCCGGGTGTGCGCCACGGCGAGCTTCAGGTAGTGATGGGCATCGACCATCTTTTGCTTGCCCCAGCGCAGCACGACCATTTCCGGCTCCAGGCCGAACATCTTCGTGCTGAACCCGGCGTTGCGACCGCTGGCGCCGAATCCCACGATGGCGGCTTCCAGCACGACGACTCGGGCGTTGGGATTGTCCTTCTTGAATTGAAACGCGGTGTTCAGCCCGGTGAAGCCGCCACCGATGATGGCGACATCGACCTTGAGATCCCCGATCAGCGACGGGTTGGGCGCATATTCTCCGTAGGCTTGCTGCCAGAATGACCTGGCCTGCAGCGGTGATGTTGGGTCGAATGCCATGACGATGCTCACATGTGGGGAGATCCGGTCGCCGCTCCACGAATGACGGTGAGGGCGCAGCGGTCGATTTCACGGGTTATAAGGGCTCACACTTGTTGATTTCGGCTATTGATTTCGGTATCCATAATAATTTTCTCGTTCTGAAGAATGAACGCGTCGACGCGGCTTGCCAGCACCGCATCATCGCCATCCAGTGAGCGCCTCATCATGTCGATCTGGAATTCCTCCTGATCGACCATGTAGTCGAGAAAGGCACGCACATCGGAAGGGCCGATGTCTCGAAGCCGACGCAACACTTCGCAGTAGGCGATAGTCTCCGCGTAGACGTACTTCAGGAGCGGCGTCAGCAGGCTCGTCGGGACTGAACCCACCACCCAGGCCTTCACCCGCGTGGTCAACGAGGGCGTAGCATCCATCCCCCAGCGCGTTGCCGCGGCGTGGTAAATCGGCGCATTGAACGCTTCCAGTTTCAGGTAGGCGGCCCAAAGTCGCTGGCGCGGATCACCGTCGAGGCGCCCCGCAAGTCTCCCAATGGCGCGCAAGGCGAACGCGCGGTTCTGGATCTCGTAGTGAAATCCGGCGGTGAATGCGTTGGTCGGCATCAAGATATCCCGCTCATTTAAGGCCGGCGCTTGGCAGGAAAAGCGGTTCCCTGCCATGCCGGCATGTCGGTCGATTCGAGTGATAGAAAAGCAATCCTAAAAATTAAGGTCTGGCATCCATCAATGGCCGGAACGATGGGTTGGGTACTCGACCGCTGGAAACGCTGTCAGCCTCGCGCTCGACAACTCCGTACCGCGTCCCGCGAGGAAAGTGATCCTTGTGAGCCCGTGTGCGTGGTGTCGGGCAATCTGCCCCGTATGCAATACGCCGGTGCGTAACGACGATAATATGTCACGTGACCTATTTGTGCAACATCGGCGATGAACGTGCACCGATGCTTGAGACGGGCGCCGAACGAGTCGCATGTACGCTCGCCGATGGATACCGTCTCGTCTCCGCGATTCGGAAACCTGCGTAGAATGTCGCCGTCAGGTTCGGCATCTCGGCTTCCACAATGGACCGGTGCCTGGAAGCCGACGGCAAATGCAGGTCGATCGACACGACCCAGTGTCAGGCATCGATGCTTCGCAATATCCGGTCGACCAACCTATATCCCGGTTACCCGTGTACCGAGCGGGCGCGGTGCGGTCGGTATGCGGCCGGGCATGAGCGGCGCCGACGCGTCATCAGCACCATTGCCCGGGCATTCGCTCACAGGGCAGCAGGAGGAATTCGTGAAGAGGGCGGTTCTCGATAACGGACGCGTCTTGACCGAACGCGGCAAGAACACCGTGAACAAAATTATGGCCAGTGCGATCGAGATCTTCGTCGTCGAAGGCTACGGCGGGCTGACCATGCGGAAGGTCGCGGCAAAAGCGGGACTGGCGCTGTCGAACCTGCAGCACTACTTCCCCACGCGCGAAGACATCTTCGAAGCCATCCTTTTCGCGACGCGGGAGGCGTATGCCAATACGTACGACAGCGTGCGTGCGGACACGTCGCTGACACCCGAAGGCCGTCTGGAGAAAGTGGTCCGACTGTTGCTCGAAGACGGAAAGCAGCCCAAGACCCAAAGCCTGTTCGTGAACTTCTGGGCACTGGCCCAGACGCAAGAGTTCGCGCGGAAAATGCTCGAAGAGGGATACGGGTTTCAACGCGGCGTGATCGCCGGATTCATCGAAGCCGTGAACCCGGCGCTGTCACAAGCAGCGCTCACCAGGCGAGCTGCACTGGTCACGGCGCAGATCGAAGGGCTTATCGTGCTGATACCGCAAAGAAATCGGTTCCCGTCGGATATCAAGGGAATTGAGGACGATGTGGTGATGGCCATTCTGGCGTTGGCCAAGGCGCCATGAGTTGAATCGCTGCGGTGGCTCGGTGTCGGCCCGGTGCAGTGCGTCGATGTGGCCGCTTCCGTCGTTGAAGATCGATCGCTATGGTGCCGAGGCAGCGCTTCCATCGCCACACATCATTCCGTGCCCGCCCGCCGACAACTCCAAATATCAACAGGTGGCTGAGAACATGCCCAGGCGAGATACCGGCGTCAGCATCCGTGTATATCATTGTGTGCAGTGCTGCACAGAAACTGTCTCGATTCCTCGGTAATGAGAGAGTTGATGCTTGCGTTGCCAACGCATTCCGCGGCACGACCTACCGGCACAGGTCCATCGAACACACCGGCTTTGACCATGCGGCTCACGATGGCGACGAGTTCATGCGTTTCGTTCGGCGCGCCATTGAGGTGCCCGGAGAATAT
Organism: Burkholderia lata; assembly: GCF_902499335.1. Taxonomy (GTDB): domain Bacteria; phylum Pseudomonadota; class Gammaproteobacteria; order Burkholderiales; family Burkholderiaceae; genus Burkholderia; species Burkholderia lata_B. Next base: position 229,718 of record NZ_CABVQK010000006.1, read on the forward strand.
CGCGCCGCCTGAATCGCCACGGCAATTGGTGCCGACGCCCGCCGGCTGTAGATAGATCCATCCGCCACTGCCGGGATTCTGGGGCGACTCGGACAACGAATTCCATCCCAGTTGAGGGTTGTCGCCCGGAACATCGTTGACGGAACCGGTGAATCCATAACCGATGATCGAAACCGGTGTGTTGGCCGGAGGCGACTTGCGAGTCAGTGACACGACGTGCCCGGTTGGCGAGCCGTCGTAATCGACCGCCAGAATTGCCTGGTCCGCGACCGCATCGGGCGTGGCATCCGATGGGGTGGCGGACCAGCGTGGACTGACGAAGATCTGTTTGATGCCGCGCGCCTTTCGCCCCTTGATGGAGACGTTCGAGCCATCCAGTGCTGTCGCGAAGAACCCGTCCTTCCCGGTCTCGCCGTACTTGTAGAACCGCAGGCGATCGGGTGCGAGCTTCTGATTGTTGGCATCGTCTGTCACGCAATGCGCAGCGGTAATGATCCAGTTGCGGGTCGCCAACGTACCCGAGCACTGATATTTCCCGTCCAGACTGATCGCAACGATATCGTCGAAGCCGCCAAATTCGTATGGCGTTGCCACGTGGCTGTTGGCGGAATGGTTATCGTGTTGGTCGACATGCGGCGGAGGATACTTCGGGTCCTTGCCGGTGTTCGGGCAAATCACCTGGATCTCCGGTCCACCGAGTCCAAGAGCGGCGAGCGCCGGAATGCTGTAGAGCTGCTCCATGCGACGCTTGAGATCCGGATCCACGTGGAGGCTTACCGCGGCAAGGGCCAGCGTCGATCGCGACGCGGCGAGGAGCGTGCCGCAATTGCCGGAAGCGTTTGCCAAAGTCAGCAGCGCGGCGCGGGTTTTGACTTCAGCATCGAAGCTGCGCTTGACATCGAGCGGTATAGTGCCGTTCACGATCTGATCGGCGGTGACGCGTGTCCGAAGCGATTCGGTCAACGTGTTCATCACAGGAGCGGGAAGCGCGGCAGAGGCGGGTAGCGTCGCGTCTGCAGCATCCGTCTTGCCGAGTGCTCCCGCAACGAGCGGGATGACGGCGCGCGCCACCCGCGCATGCTCGTCCGCGGCCTGGCCGTGCGCGTTCAGCGATACGGCCGCGAGCAGCGTTGCCGCCGTCGTCAATCTTCCGGTACGTGATGCGCCCGCCATCATCATTGACATTTCCCCACGACGGTTCCGTTTGCTTCGCGGACGGCCTTTTGCGCGCTCAGGCAATCGGAAATGGCCTTGTTGTCATTGATGACCTTCTTGGCCGCATCCTGTGCCGCGTTTGCTTCGGCGGCCGCGGTGTCCGTGCGGGCTTTCTTACGAGCATCACGCGCCTTCTGGAGCGCATCGAGATCGGTGTTGGCCGTGCTGGCCGCCTCTGGTGCGATCGAGTTCGACTTCAGTCCAAGCTTGTTGATTGCGCCATCCGACGAAAGCGCGATCGTCGCGGTTTGCGTTTCGAACATTCTGTTTCGGAGCGGCAGGATCACGTAGGAGCCGAGCTGAGGCACCGTTTCTTCGCTCACGTGAAATACACCGTGGGTGCTGTACCCGGATGGGGCAGCGCCACCGGGCGTCGGATCGGGACAGACTTCGTCACATGCTTGCAAGAGGCCGTACGCTGGTTCGCGAAGGATGATGCCCTCGACGGACGTGTTATCAAGGGTCGTTTTTTTCTGCGCCACGACCGGATCGATGCGAAGTTCAGTTTGTAGCGACCTGAGTATCACGTCATCGCGTGCGTCCGGAATCTCGATCGTGTCCTGATTCTGGTCTTTATTGTTCAGTGCCTTGTAGCCCCGTGGGGTAAGCCATTTCTTCAGGATCTGCCTAGGATAGAAGTGTCCGGTAATTTCGGAATGTTTGGGATCAGGCGCGCTGCGCAGCTGAGGACGCCACACGAACACTGTGCTGAAGGTCGTGGCAGAACTGCTGTCCGGCGCGCCGGCCGCCTGCGTTGCGGAGGCGGCATCAGCCGCGCTGGCCGACGCGGGCTTCGTGGCACCCTTGGTCTTGCCGGAACCTGAAGCTTGAGATTTGCCTTGCGCACTCAGCGCCTTGAGCACATCAGCATTGCACATGTCCTGGGTGGTCGGGTTCGATCCGGCGTCGGTCAACGTCACACCGCCTGCCAGCGAGGCGATCCGTAGCGCGGTTCCGACCACAGCGGTAATCGTGGGTCCCGTCTTGTCCGTGATCGTGGCGTTGATCGACTTCAGCGTCGAATTATCGAAATTCTCCACCGTCAGATCGGTATCTTTGAAGAAGTTTCTCAGCGAAGAGTAGGGAATGTAGTAACGCTCCGAAGGGTCGGGTTGTGTCTCGGATGTGATCGTGATTTGCTTGTTCGCTTGAACCTGAAGCGATCCATTTTTCAGCAATTCACATTGAATGATCGTGTACTTCGCCGAGACGATATAGATCTTCTGAGGGAGAGAATAAGGAATGCCGTAAATCGGCGAGGAATCGCCCGGACGCTTGACCGAATAAACGGAAGTGCAGGATGACAGAACGAAAGGGATGCTCAAAACAAAGCCGAGCCAGGCGGCACGTTTACTTGCCATTTTTGCCTTCCCCTTTTTTGGTTTTCTTCAGGACGGAAGTTCGTCCGATATTCGATTGATTGTTAAGTCCGAACGAGAAAAAATGCCGCTGCTGAGGGGGAGAATAGGAAACGTTTCAGGCTTTGTCTAGAAATATGGCGGTGCGATCCGTGGTCGATATCAATCACAGTGACTGGAGCCGTATCCATGTCTGAGGCTTCCGGGCGATTGCGCATCGAGAGCGCAGAGGCTGGACGTTCGGGATCGAAACAGGTCGGCGATACGCAATCGCGTATCGCCGGGTCCGACATGAACATGGCAACCCTGCTCAACGAATGCAACTGCACCACGCGATCACCTGACCTTACCCCCGCACAGCCTTCACCACATACTGACTCGTCGGCACCACATCGATCTTGTCGAAGTCGATGAAGCGTCCACAGCTGTCCATCATCTCCGCCACATTCCGCTTGAATTTCTCGTCATCGCCGACCGCGTCGAAGAACGCATGCGGATCGGTCATCGCCTCAGCGGGGAAGCATTCCTCGACGATCGCGTCGTACCCAGGCGCCGCATGCGTGAGCGCGCGCACGACGACGTTCTGCACGTACAGGAAATTGTCCTGCGTATCGATCGCGACGCGCGTGTGATGCCCGTGCCACACGTCGAGCCACGCTTCATGCGTAAGCCGCGGTGGCCGCTTCAGAAACGCGAGCTGCGAGAACCCGCTGGTCCGCTCGCCCGGCCGCGCCGGAAAACGCGTATTCGGGATCGGCTGCGACTCGGTGACGAGATACGCCGCCATGTGCGGGACGACTGCGCGCACTGCATCGTCGAACGGCTGACGGAACATCGCGTTCGCGCTATCGACCCACACCGCGACGATCCCGTCGATGCCCGGGTGAGTATTGGTCTGCTTCAGGCCGGCCGCCGGCGCGACATCCGCATCGGCGACGTTCACCTGCACGCCGTGCGCACCGAGCGACAGCAGCGTGTCGGCGAGTTGCGCGCGCACCGTGCGGCTCCACTGATCGGGCGCGGCCTGCGTATCGCGCCACAACACGTAAATGACTTTCTCCATTGTTCCGGCTCCAGGGGGAATGACGGGATCGGCGGCGTGGCCGCCGGGGTTCAGGAAGCGGTTTCAGGCGATCCGGCCGTCTGGTGCGCGCCCGGCGCGAACCGGTTCGCGGTCAGCGAGAACGACGGCGGTATCGGCGACGTGACGGTTTCGAACAGTCGTTCATGACGCGTCGCGTGAATGCGCCACACGCCATCGCGTTTCACGTACTGGTCGTCATAGAACGCAGTGCCGTGCAGCAGGTAGTTATCCTCAAGATTGATCGCGTGATCCTCGAGAAACCACACGCCGCACGCGTGATCGGCTGAGACTAGCGTGAGCTCCGGGTGATGGCCGTGATGCATCGTCAGGAAGGTCGGCTTGCCGATCAGCTCGCGCAGGCTCGACACGAACGCGTCGCGGCCGTCGTACGCATAGCGGCCGCCGTACAGCCGCGCCTCGCAGTCTTCGGTCAGGCAATCCGCGAGCAGCGCCCAGTCGTGCGTGTCGACCGCGCGGAAATACCGGTACTTCAGCTGTCGGATCTGCTCGTACTCATGGAGCGTGCGGGTCGTGTCGTCCATTGCCGGGTCTCGTGGTGGTGTCGTTCGATGGTAGGAACGAAGCCGCCTGCATCACATCGTCTGTTCGGACGAACGTGGCTCACGCATACGGCCAGCTCCGCCGAGACGAATCGCCAGCTTCATCCGAACGGGTGATGGCCGGCACTTCGCGCGGCGGTAACGTGGCATCGACGCGGCGTTCGAACCGCGCCGGCACCGAACAAGGAGACAGGATGACCCTCATCGAATCGCTGGAAGCGCGCGTGCGCCGGCTCGAGGACGCCGACGCAATCCGCCGGCTGAAGGCGCGCTACTTCACGTGCTGCGACCGCAAGGATCCGCAAGGGATGCGCGACTGCTTCGCGCCCGGCCGCGTGCACATCGACTACGGCCGGATCGGTACGTTCGACACGCGCGACGGGCTCGTCGACATCTTCGCGCAACTCGGCTGCCATCCGCACATCGTCGAGATGCACCACGGCGTGAATCCCGAGATCGACGTGCTCGACGACACGCATGCTCGCGGCACGTGGGGCCTGCACTACCAGATGATCGACACGAACGCGCGCACGCTCACGCAGCTCGGCGCGTACTACGACGACGAATACCGGAAGGTCGACGGCGAATGGAAGATCGCGGGCACGCGCTGCGTCGTCACGTCGACGCTGTCGGCCCGCTACGAAGGCGATGCGCCGGGCGTGCTGTTCGCCGGCGCGCAACCGCCGGCCGCCTGACGCTCGCCCGCGCCCCGCACGTGGCGCACATTCCACAGGAGACATCGAACATGACACAGAACCACGAGGCGCCGGTCGCCGTCGTGACGGGCGCCTCGCGCGGCGCGGGCAAGGGCATCGCGCGCGCGCTCGGCGCGGCCGGCATGACCGTTTATGTAACGGGCCGCTCGCAGAACGAAGGCGATGCGCCGCTGCCCGGCACGATCCACGAGACCGCACGCGAGATCGATGCGCTCGGCGGCCGCGGGATCGCGGTGGTCTGCGACCACGCGGACGACGCGCAGGTGAAGGCGCTGTTCGAGCGCGTCGAACGCGACAGCGGGCGGCTCGACATTCTCGTGAACAACGCGACTTACCTGCACGATCAGCTGATCCTGCCGGGCCCGTTCTGGGAGAAGTCGCTCGATCTCGTCAACATCCTCGATGTCGGGCTGCGCTCCGCCTATGTCGCGAGCTGGCATGCGGCACGGCTGATGGCGAAGCGCCGCAGCGGGTTGATCGCGTTCACGTCGTCGTTCGGCGCTAGCTGCTACATGCACGGCGCGGCCTACGGCGCGCAGAAGTCCGGCGTCGACAAGTTCGCGAAGGACATGGCCGTCGACCTGAAGCCGTTCGACGTCGCGGCCGTGTCGATCTGGATGGGCCCGCTGCGCACCGAGCGCACGACGCGCGTGTGGGAGGAACACCCGGATCTGTACAAGGAATTCTCGCTCGTCGCGGAGAGCCCCGAATTCACGGGCCGCGTGATTCACGCGATCCACGGCGATCCGCAGCGCATGGCGCTGTCGGGGCAAGTGCTCGTCGGCGCGGAAGCCGCGCTGCAGTACGGCATCGCCGATCTCGACGGCAAGCAGCCGCCGTCGTACCGCGAACTGCTCGGCGGGCCCGTGCAGGCGCATCCGGCAATCGTTGCCTGAGGAGCACGCATGGGCATCCTGAAAGGCAAGGTCGCGCTCGTGACGGGCGCGGGGCAGGGCGTCGGCCAGGGCGTCGCGCAGGCGCTTGCAGCGGAAGGCGCGCAGGTCGCGGTGGTCGGCCGTACGCGGGACAAGCTGCTCGCGACCTGCGAAGCGATCCGCGTACGTGGCGGCGTGGCCGAACCGTTCGTGTGCGACGTGATGGACGCCGCGCAGATCGCGCAGTGCGTGGACAGCGTCGTCGCGCGGTTCGGTGGCGTGCAGATCCTGATCAACAACGCGCAGGTCGTGCCGCTCGGCCGCCTGCTCGACGTGACCGATGCGGATTTCATGGCTGGGCTCGAATCGGGGCCGATCGCGACGCTGCGCATGATGCGCGCGTGCCATCCGCATCTGAAGGGCGATGGCGTGATCGTCAATTTCGCTTCGTCGGCCGCGGTGCGCTGGGATGCGTCCGGCTACGGCGCGTACGCGGCGACCAAGGAGGCGATTCGTGCACTGACGCGTGCGGCCGCCTGCGAATGGGGCGTGGACGGCATCCGCGTGAACGCGGTCGCGCCGCATGCGTTGTCGCCGGGCCTGAAAGGCTGGGTCGACGCGAATCCGCAGGAAGCCGCCGCGTTCTTCCGCACGATTCCGCTCGGCCGCGTCGGCGACTGCGAGCAGGACATCGGGCGCGCGATCGTGTTCCTGGCGAGCCGAGACGCCGCATACCTGACGGGTGCGACGCTGCCGCTCGATGGCGGGCAGGCGTACTGGGGTTGAAGGCGCGCGGCACTGGGGCCACGCGCCAATCATGATTCGGCAAACACGCGCGTGGGCGCGGTGTGACGGCCGGAAAACCGGAATCGAAGAGAGGACGACATGGGTCGACTGGAAGGAAAGGTAGCGATCGTCACGGGCGGTGCGCGTGGCATGGGCGCGGCGACGTGCCGGTTGTTCGTCGCGGAGGGTGCGAGCGTCGTGATCGGCGACGTGCTCGACGTGGAAGGCGAAACGCTCGCGCGCGAACTCGGCGACTCGGCGCGCTTCATGCGACTCGACGTCGCCGACGAAGCGAGCTGGGTGCGCGTGACCGAAGCGACGATGGAGCAGTTCGGCCGTATCGACGTGCTGGTCAACAATGCGGCCGTGCTGACGTTCGGCGGCATCACCGAGCTGTCGAAACGTGATTTCGAGCGCGCGGTGTCGATCAACCTCGTCGGGACGTTCGTCGGAATCCGGACGATCGCGCCGCACATGATCGCGCAGAAGAGCGGGTCGATCGTCAACATCTCGTCGGTGGACGGGTTGCGCGGCGTGAATGTGCTGGCCGCGTACGTGTCGAGCAAGTGGGGCGTGCGCGGGCTGACGAAGGTCGCGGCGCTCGAACTCGGCCATCAGGGCGTGCGCGTGAATTCGATCCATCCGGGCGGCGTGAACACCGCGATGTCGAACCCGACCGGCGCGCCGCTCGAGGAAATCAACAAGCACTATGCGAACGTGCCGCTGCAACGCGTCGGCCTGCCGGACGAAATCGCACGCGCGACGCTGTTCCTCGCGAGCGACGAAGCGTCGTACTGCAACGGTGCCGAGCTGGCCGTCGACGGCGGGATGGCGGCAGGCGCGTATTACCCCGGATTGCCTGGCGCGCCGTTTTGAGCAGGGGTGCTTGCTACACGCTCACGTCAGATGTTTGTGTACGCAACCTAATTCAGGGTTTGCCTGAGTAGCGAAAACGTGAATTCGCACGGCCCGCGTTTGCGTTGGCCTCACGCGGGAGCAGCACGCCGAATTTTCCGCTCCCGCGAAACCCTTGCTGGACGGCCGTCCTGGCCGTTTCGTCCCCAAAGCGCACGCAATGGCGCTGTAAAAAGAACGCACCGGCAACCGGCGTGCCGGCTCGCCGACATAGTTGTTTCTTGTTGCAACGCAACGTTTGCCGAATAACGGCGATGGTATGCTGGCCGTCATGGAGTTGTACGGCAGGTTGCTTGTATGGCGAAACTCGCGTTCGCACCTACTAAAGAGACATCACCTTCTCTCGCTCGCATCGCGGCATCGACGCGCGCTCCGCTCGCGCGTCCCGTCCTGCGCGCCGCCGCACCCTGCGCTCCAATCGCATACCCCATCTCGCGGGCTCGCCCCGCAACCCCCATCCCCGCCCAATAATCTGGAGACATCCTCATGTCGCAAAACAATCTGGCCGAAGCAACACACGGCCCGCTGATCGCTCCGCCGGCTTTCGTCAAACATCGCAAGCTGATCGACTGGGTGTCGCGCATCGCGGCGCTCACGGAGCCCGAACGCGTCGTGTGGTGTGACGGTTCGCAGGAAGAAAACGATGCGCTGTGCCAGGCGATGGTCGACCAGGGCACGCTCACGCGCCTGAACCCGGCGAAGCGCCCGAATTCGTATCTCGCGCAATCCGATCCGTCCGACGTGGCGCGCGTCGAGGATCGCACGTTCATCTGCGCGGCATCGCGCGACGACGTCGGCCCGACCAACCACTGGGTCGAGCCCGCCGAAATGCGCGACACGCTCAACGGCCTGTTCCGCGGCTCGATGCGCGGCCGCACGCTGTACGTCGTGCCGTTTTCGATGGGCCCGCTCGGCTCGCCGATCGCGCACGTCGGCGTCGAACTGTCCGACAGCCCGTACGTCGCCGTGAACATGCGGATCATGACGCGCATGGGCCGCGAGGTGTACGACGTGCTCGGCGAGGACGGCGAATTCGTGCCGTGCGTGCACAGCGTCGGCCATCCGCTCGAAGCCGGCCAGCAGGATGTGCCGTGGCCGTGCAACCCGGTCAAGTACATCGTGCATTTCCCCGAAACCCGCGAGATCTGGAGCTTCGGCTCGGGCTACGGCGGCAACGCGCTGCTCGGCAAGAAGTGTTTCGCGCTGCGTATCGCATCGACGATGGGCCGCGACCAGGGCTGGCTCGCCGAGCACATGCTGATCCTCGGCGTGACGTCGCCGGCGGGCAAGAAGTATCACGTCGCGGCTGCGTTCCCGTCCGCGTGCGGCAAGACCAACTTCGCGATGCTGATTCCGCCGCAGGGCTTCAATGGCTGGAAGGTCACGACGATCGGCGACGATATCGCGTGGCTGAAGCCGGGCCGTGATGGCCGACTGTATGCGATCAACCCGGAGGCCGGCTTCTTCGGCGTCGCACCGGGCACCGGCGTGAAGACCAACCCGAACGCGATTTCGACGCTCACCGAAAACGTGATCTTCACGAACGTCGCGCTGACGGAAGACGGCGACGTGTGGTGGGAAGGGCTGACCGACACGCCGCCCGCGAAGTTGACCGACTGGCAAGGCAACCCGTGGACGCCGGAGATCGGTAAGGAAACGGGCCGCAAGGCCGCGCATCCGAATTCGCGTTTCACGGCGCCGGCCGCGCAGTGCCCGTCGATCGACGGCGACTGGGAGAATCCGGCCGGCGTGCCGATCGACGCGTTCATCTTCGGCGGCCGCCGTTCGACGACCGTGCCGCTGGTGACCGAAGCGCGCGACTGGGTCGAAGGCGTGTACATGGCCGCGACGATGGGTTCGGAGACGACTGCCGCGGCAGTCGGCCAGCAGGGCATCGTGCGCCGCGACCCGTTCGCGATGCTGCCGTTCTGCGGCTACAACGTCAGCGATTATTTCGCGCACTGGCTCAAACTCGGCAAGCAGCTCGAAGACGCGGGCGCAAAGCTGCCGAAGATCTACTGCGTGAACTGGTTCCGCAAGGATGCGAACGGCAAGTTCGTGTGGCCGGGCTTCGGCGAGAACATGCGCGTGTTGAAGTGGATGCTCGACCGTCTCGAAGGCACGGGTGGTGGTGGCGAGCATGCGTTCGGCGTGTCGCCCGCGTATGAAGACCTGCACTGGGACGGCCTCGATTTCACGCGCGAGCAGTTCGATGCGGTGACGTCGATGAACGCCGACGAATGGCGTGAGGAGCTGAAGCTGCATGCGGCGCTGTTCGATACGCTGAAGCTGCGCCTGCCGGCCGAAATGACCGACACGATGAAGAAGATCGAGCAGCGCATCGGCGCCTGACGGTCCGCCTCCGCATAGTCGTCATGACGTCCCGCCGCCGGCATTCATCGCCGGCGGCGGGACGTTTTTGCATCCGCGCCAGGCACGCGCCGTTCGCTTATTGCGCCAGGCAATGCGCGACGACTTCGTTCACCGCGCGCTGCACGTCGCCGCGCCGGTAGCGCAGCAGCGCGCTGTCGGCCGGATCGGGCTCGTACGACACGACGTTGCCGCGCCCCGTGTAGATCGCCATGTCGGGCAGCAGCGGGTGCTCCTGGTCGAGCGACGGCACGTCCCGCGGATTGCCGGCCGCGCGGAAGAAGGCCGCGAAGTAGTCGGCGAAGCTGAGATTCTCGTCGCCGACGAGGTAGGCCTTGCCCGCTTCGCCGCGCTGCAGCGCCCCCCAGATCGATTCCGACAGCGATTGCGTCGAGATGAAGTTGCTGCCGCCGGCGGGCCCGAACACGGGCAGCCCCGCGAACTGGCCCTGCGCATAGCCCGTGTAGGCAGCGAACATCTCGTTGCGCAGCCCCGGTACCGACCCGACAACGAACGGGGCATTGACGCTGCACACGGCGAACGACGGCGTTGCGAGCGCACGCACGCGCTCGTCGGCGAGATGGCGCGAGCGCACGTACGGCACCGTATCGACCAGCGCCGGCGCGACTTGCGGATAGAAGCTGCCGACCAGCACCGCGCGCTTCACGCCCGCGTCGCGCGCGAGCGCGAAGAAGCGCGGCACCGCGTCGACGTTCGCGCGTTCCCAGTGCGCGGCTTCGTCGGTGCCGGGCGGCAGGTGACGGATGTCGTTGCCGGCCGCGAATACCACCGCGTCGAACGGCGCGAGATCGTCACGCGTGAAGTTGCCGGCTACGTAGTCGCGCAGCAGCACGTCGAACTGCGCGAGCGCGCTGCCGGGTGCGGGCGGCTTGCGCGCGGCGAGCGTGACGTGGTTGCCCTGCGCGTGCAGGTGCAGCGCGGCATGGCCGCCGATGAGGCCGGTGCCGCCGACGATCAGGATCTTCATGGAGTCTCCGGTAGCGGCGCAACCGCGCCGCGTGAAAGGAACAGGCGAGCGATGCCGCTCAGAAATTGAAGCCGTTGCCCGTGACGACGGGCATGTTGGTCCAGAAACCGTTCGGGTCGCGATACCAGCCGGCCGCCGCGAGCGCGCCACCGTCGACATGCAGCGTCGTGCCCGTGACCCACGCGGCGAGCGGGCTTGCGAGGAACAGCGCGGCGCCCGCGATATCGCCGGCCGCGCCGAAGCGCCCGAGCGGGATCCAGCGCGGGATGTGGTCGCGATGCTCGGCCGCGACCATCGCGCTGACGGGCACCTGCGGCGTCTCGGTGGTTTCGGGGGCGATCTGGTTCACACGAATGCCGGCCGGCCCGAGTTCGAGGGAAAGGCTCTTCGTGAAACCGGTCAGCGCGGCCTTGAACGACGCGTACACGGTGCAGTTCGGAATCGCGCGAAAGCCTTCGATCGACGACACGCCGACGATGCTGCTACCCGCGCCGCGCTTGCGCAGCAACGGCAGCATCGCGCGCGTGACGATGAAGACCTGGCGCAGGTTCACGTCGAACAGCCGTGCGATGTCGTCGTCGGTGCAGTCGTCGAACGGTTTTGCGATCTGCAGGAAATCGCCCACATTGTTGACGAGCACGTCAAGGCCGCCGAAGCGCGCGTCGACGGTTCGCGCGAACGCATTGACCTCGTCGCGGCGCGTGACGTCCACGGTGCCGACGAGCGTCTCCACGCCCGCCGCTTCGAGCGCCTGGCGCACGTCCTGCGCGCGGGCCGGGTCGATCTCGGCCACTGCGACGCGCGCGCCGGCCGCGCCGAACGCTTCCGCGCACGCACGGCCGATGCCTGCGCCGCCGCCGGTGACCAGCACGGTCTTGCCGGTGAATGAAATCATCGATGGACTCCTCTGTACGGGAAAGCAGTGGGCCGCGTCACAGCGACGACACCAGTTGCGCGTTGTCGATCCGCAGTTCCGCACCGTTCACGAAACGCGATTCGTCGGACGCGAGGAACAGCACGAGATTCGCGACGTCCTGCGGGTCGCACATGCGTGCCATCGGATCGCTGCCGATGCCGAGTGCGGCCGGGTCGAGATCGGGCATCAGCGCCTGCGTCATCGGCGTCCAGATCCCGTCCGGATGGATCGAGTTGCAGCGGATCCGGTAGCCGCTGCGCTTGCAGTGCACGGCGACGCTGCGCGCGAGCGCCGTCACCGCGCCTTTCGACCCCGTGTATGCGCACATCATCGGCAGTCCGCCGAGCGCGGCGACCGACGACATCATCACGATCGAGCCCGGCGTGTCGTTGCCCTTCATCGCGCCGATCGCGTATTTGCAGCCGAGGAAATAACCATCGGCATTGGTGCGCATCACGCGCCGCCATGTGTCGAGGCTCGTGTCCTCGATCGAGCCGACCGGGCAGATCGCCGCGTTGTTGACGAGCACGTCGAGGCGGCCGAAGCGATCGAGCGTCGATGCGATCGCGTGCCGCCAGCCGTCCTCGTCGGCGATGTCGTGGCGGACGAACAATGCCGCGTCGCCGATTTCGCGTGCGAGCGCACGGCCTGCGTTTTCGTCGATGTCGGTGAGCACGACACGCGCGCCTTCGGCGGCGAGCAGCAGCGCATCCGCGCGGCCGACGCCGCTTGCCGCGCCGGTGACCAGCGCGACCTTGTTTGCGACTCGATTCATGGTCGGTCGGATTCCTTTGATGTTGAAAGAAGGCGGGCGCTCATGCGGCGCCCGGCGCGCGGCCGGCCTTGATCGCGTCGAGCGCGGCCGTGCCGTAGATCTGCGCGATCGTGTCGTCGACGCGCGGGTTGGTACGCAGCTCATGGCCGCCGTCGACGGCGAAGCTTTGGCCCGTCACCCAGCCCGACTCGGGGCCGGCGAGATAGCGCACCGCATGCGCGATCGCTTCCGGTTCGCCGAGCGTGCCGAGCGGGATCTGCTCGAGAAAGCTGTCGACGAGCGCGCGGTTGTCGAACATCGGCGCGGTGGCTTCGGAGCGCGTGAGGCCCGGGCGCACCGCGTTCACGCGGATCTTCGCGCCGGCCAGTTCCTCGGCCGCGCCGCGCACGAGCGCTTCGAGCGCGGCCTTCGCGGTGCAGTACGCGGACAGCCAGCGGAAGTTGATCTGTGCGGCCGTCGACGAGATGCAGACGATCGCGCCGCCGCCGCTGTCGGCGAGCCGCGGTGCCGCATGACGGATCGCGGCGAACGCGCTGTGCAGGTTCAGGTCGATTTCCGCGCGGAAAGTGTCGGCGTCGTGCAGCAGCAGCGGCCGGAAGCCCGCACCGCCGACCGTCGGCACGACGATGTCGAGGCGATGGTCGATGGCCCATGCGCAGTCGAGTGCGGCCTGCAGGTCGGCTTCGTCGCAGGCGTCGCCAGCATGGATCGCGACGCGGCTGCCGGGCACGGCGTCGGTCAGTTGCTGCTGCGTGCGTTCGAGCGCATCGCGGCGGCGGCCCATCAGCACGACGGCCGCGCCGTCGGCGACGAGCGCGTGCGCGCAGGCCGCGCCGATGCCGCCGGCGCCGCCCGTCACGAGCGCGGTGCGGCCGTCGAGGGGAGCAGAGGTGTGCATCGTTCAGCCCTCCAGCGGCAGGTCTTGCGCCCAGTCGACATGCAGCGTGCGCGCGGCGAAGCGCCACGTGCCGCCGTCGAACACGCAGCGGTCGCGATAGCGCAGCCCCCAGTCGAGCTTGCGCTTCACGCCGTCGCGTACGTAGACGTGGCATGCGACGCCATAGGTCTCGACGTCGGCCTCGCCGCCATCGAGCGTCACGAGCTGGTTGTGCACGTGATGCTGGGTCGCTTCGTAGCGCTCGATCACGCGCATGCCCGCGACGATCGCGTCGCGGTCGTCGAAGCGGAAGCCGGGGCCGGCCAGGGTTGCATCGGAGGTGAAAAGGCCAGTGAGTCGTGGCCAGTCGCGCCGGTCGACGGCTTGCGCGTAGCGGCACGCAAGTTCGTACAGCGCGTGGTGGGGATTGGAATCGGTCATGCGTGGGCTCCCGTGGAAGAACGGAACGCGTCGGCCGCGTGAGGCGGGCCGACGCGGCGGCATTGCGACGTCGACGCGCAGGTTCGCACCGGGCAGGCCGGGATTCATCATCCATACGGAGCAGGGCGAGGGTCGGGGAAAACACCGGGGCAGGCCGCCGCGTGTCACGCGAGGGTGTATCGATGGTGCGGCGCAGCGACCGGTGCGCGACATGCGTCTGACGATTCGTGCGGCCGGCTGCGAGAGGCGCGCGACGCGTCGCGTTTCCTTCATGTATGCGAAGCCGCGGCGCGCGATGTTGCGATGCGGCAGGTCGCGCATCGTCCGCTCAGCGTTTGCCCCTAGTCGAAACGGACGATGGCCGACGGCCGGGCGCTGGCTACCGTGCAGTCATCCGGTGCCGCATGCGATGCACGCCGGACACGAACCGCACCAGCGGACAACCGGAGGAGACGACGATCATGAGACTGACGACTCGCAAGCTGTGCGTACTGGCGATGGGCACGTTCGCTGCCATGGCGATGGCGCGATACGGCGCCGATCAGGTCCCGTCGCCGCCGTACGCGGCCGGCATCCTGCAATGCCGCTCGGTCGACGTGAACGGCCTGCCGACCGGTTGCGTGCCGATCGATCCGTCGCACTTCGGTTTCGCCGCGATGCGCGGCATGTGACGCCGGCGCGGCCGCGCGCCGCACCGGGCGGAAGCCGTGGCGACTCCGACCACGGCGCAATCGTCGCGCGCCGATCCCGCATCACGCGGTTCGGCTTCAACCGGGAATGAGATAGCGTGCGCGTTGCACGCGCACCGTCACACGCCCGTCCAGGTAACGGGGCACCGCGGCGACGGCCGTGTCGGGCCGCCTGCCTGGCATTCACCGCAATCACCACTTTCCGCGGATTTCCACCACGCTGACCTATTCCTCATGTCATCCGACTATTCCCTGACTCACCCCTTGAATACCCGCGACGTGCATCGCTGGGATGCCGAACACGATGTCGTGATCGTCGGCTTCGGCGCGGCCGGCGCCTGCGCGGCGATCGAAGCCGCGAGCGCCGGCGCCGACACGCTGATCGTCGAGCGCGCGTCGAGCTACGGCGGCACGAGCGCGCTGTCGGGCGGCGAGATCTACCTCGGCGGCAGCGGCGGCACGCCCGCGCAGCGGCAGGCCGGCTTTACCGACGACACCGAGGATCTGTACCGCTACCTGATGCTGGCCGGCGGCCGCGACGCCGACGACGCGAAAGTGCGCCTGTACGCGAACGAAAGCCTGGCGCACCACGACTGGCTCGTCGCGCAAGGCCTCACGTACAAGAACACGTTCATCGCCGAGCGGATCGTCGAACCGGAAACCGACGATTGCCTGATCTGGTCGGGCAGCGAGGAAGCCTGGCCGTTCAGCGAGGCCGCGAAACCGTGCCCGCGCGGCCACACGCCGCAATGGCCGGGCTGGGGTGGCGGACAGATGCTGATGCGCGTGCTGGCCGAACGCGTCGCGGCACTCGGCGTCGCGACGCGCTACGACACGCGCGCGCTCGCATTGATCGTCGACGACGGAGGCGCGGTGCGCGGCGTCGTGCTGCGCGCATATGGCGAGACGGCATTCGTGCGGGCGCGCCGCGCGGTGATCCTCTGCGCGGGCGGCTTCGCGATGAATCGCGAGATGGTGCGCCGGCATGCGCCGCAGTTCCTGCGCTCGGACGAGCCGATCGGCAGCCCCGGCGACGACGGCTCGGGCATCCTGCTCGGCCAGGGCGCGGGCGGTGCGGCGATTCACATGGACCAGGGATTCGTCAGCCTGCCGTTCTATGCGCCCGAATCGCTGATCAAGGGCATCTTCGTGAACGCGCGTGGCCAGCGCTTCATCAACGAGGACGGCTATCACGGCCGCACGGGGCATCACGCATTTCACCAGGCCGACGACCGGATCTACCTGCTGGTCGACCAGGCCACATATCAGGAGCCGCCGGCGATCGCACGGATCGGCATCGCGGCGGCTGGCGAAACGTGGGAGGAAGTCGAACGCGACCTGCAGATGCCGGCCGGCACGCTGACGGCGACCGTCGACGTCTACAACCGCCATGCGGCCGAAGGCGCCGATCCGCTGTTCCACAAGGCGAAGAAGTGGCTGCAACCGCTGATCGAGCCGCCGTTCGTCGCGCTCGATTGCCGGATCGACTACGCGTTCTATCCGCACTTCACGCTCGGCGGGCTCGACACGCTGCCGACCGGGCAGGTGGTCGATGCGGCGCGCGCGCCGGTGCCGGGGCTCTATGCGGCCGGCCGCACGACCTGCGGGCTGCCGCGCTGGGGCGCCGGGTACAGCTCGGGGCTGTCGCTGGCCGATGCGACGTTCTTCGGCCGTCAGGCGGGCCGTCACGCCGCGCAGGCGGGGTGCGACGCGCTGCGCAGTGCCGCGTAGCGTTTGCCGGCCGGAAATGAACGACGCCCCGGGCAATCGCATTGCCCGGGGCGTCGTCGTTTCAAGTCGCCAGGTGGCTAATCGGCCAAGCCGATCAGCCGTCAGCCGAGGTCGAGCGCATTCGTGAGATCGCCCGGCGGCGTCGCGCCGCGCGCGGCGAACGCCTTGTTGCGCGCGACCACGCCGTCGAGCGGCGCGAGCCCGTGCACGCGGCTGATGAAGCGCAGGATCGAGTTCGTGTCGTACAGCGTGTGATCGACGAAACCCTTCTTCGCGAACGGCGAGATCACGAGTGCCGGAATCCGCGAGCCCGGGCCCCAGCGGTCGCCTTCCGGCGGCGCGACGTGATCCCACCAGCCGCCGTTCTCGTCGTGCGTCATCACGATCACGGTGTTGTCCCACTGCGGCCCGCGCCGGATGTGGTCGATCACGGTCGCGATGTGGCGGTCGCCCGATTCGATGTCCGCATAGCCCGCATGCATGTTCAGGTTGCCCTGCGGCTTGTAGAACGTGACGGCCGGCAGGCGGCCCGCGTCGATGTCGGCGATGAAACGGTTGGTCGACGGCTCGTCGCCGAGCCCCGCGTCGCGCAGGTGCTTGCTGCGCGCATCGGTGCCGGGCGCGTAGTTCGCGAAATAGTTGAACGGCTGGTGGTGGTACTGGAAATCGGGCACGGTGCCCGTGTCGCGATGCTCGAGCGCGTACTGCCATGCGCCGCTGTACCACGCCCAGTCGACGTTCTTTTCCGACAGGCGATCGCCGATCGTCGCATAGCCCTGCGGCGGCATTACGCGATGGTCGGCCGGATCCGCATACGCGGCGTTGCCCGGATCGGGCGGGGGCACGTAGCTCGGCTGGTACGGCGGCGCCATCGTGTTCACGCCGTAGCCGTCCGGCGTCAGCGAGCCGTCGGCCGCGAACTTCGGCGGGCCGTCGAGCGCGGACGCGGGCGAATCGTGCGCGAGTTTCAGGCGCGTACCGGCGGGATCGTCGCCTTCGACCTTCGACAGCAGTTTCGCCGCATGCGGATGCTTGTGCGCGTCCGGATACAGCGGCGGCTGCGCGGAGATCAGGAACATGTGGTTCATCCACGAACCGCCGAAGGCCGCCATGAAGAAGTTGTCGCACAGCGTGTATTGCCGCGCGAGATTCCACAGCCGCAGCGTGTCGGCCGAGTTGCGATAGTGGCCCATCACGAGGCCGCCCGAGTCGGCCCACGCGGCGAACTGGTTGTTGCGGCCTGCCGCGATCTGCATCTGGTTCTGGTAGAAGCGGTGCCACAGGTCGCGCGTGATCACGCCGTTCGGCAGCGCCTTGCCCTGTGCGTCCGTAATCAGGAACGGTGCGTTCGGCAGCTTGTCGATGTCGCGCTCGGCGATCGCGTAGCGCTTGCCGTCCACTTCCTGCGCCTGCGGCACGAGCCCGCCCCAGATTTTCGGCAGCACGGGCAGCGGCGTCTTGCCGTCGCGATCGAGCTGCTGCGCGTGCTCGGGCCGCACCTCGCTCAGCGGATGGCGCACGCCCGGGAAATCGCCGTACAGGTTCGCGAAGCTGCGGTTTTCCGCGTAGATCACGACGATGTGGCGCACGCGCTGGCGCAACGCCTCGTCGATGCGCAGGTCGGCGGCGGAACGGGGCGCGCTGCCTGCCGTGGTTTCACAGCCGCTGAGCGCGACACCCGCACCGAGCGCGGCGAGGCCGCCGAGCACTCGGCGGCGGTCGGGATCGGCGGGAAGGTCGTCGGGGCGATCGGGGGTGTCGTTCACGTCGTGGGTTCCTCGAATGGGCGGGTGGACGGGGGCGTGATGCGCGGCGGCGTTGCACAGGCTGCCGCGCCGCGGGACGGAAAGCAACGGCCCGTGTTGCGTATGGGCAGGCGCGATGCATCTGTCACAAAAATGTCACGAACGCGACTATAACGCGGCAACGGGGGCAGATGAAAGGTGTTTGTCGGACGATTCGAGTCGCGCCTCGGGCGATGCGCGACGCCCGTGCGCGAGCTAGACTGGATTCAGGGGCGGCGCGTCGCGGCGTGCCGCCCGGGCGAGGATTGCCCGGCGGCGCCGGCCGATGGCGTCGCCGTGGCGCCATTGATGCGACGAACGAGGCGATGAAGCGAGGCGACGATGGCGCGCTTGACTGCCGCTTCCGCATGGCCGCCGATGGCGCGCGCCGGTTGCGCGCGTGTCCGCACACGTCCGCCGTGTCGCGCAGCGTAGCGTAGCGCGCACGTCCGGCCCGATGCCATGGACAGGAAATTCGACTACCCGGGATTGCTGATCGCGGCGGGCTTCTTCGTGCTGTTCGCCGCGCAGTTGCTGATGCTGCGCCCGTCGTCGGCGCCGATCGCGTACAGCGATTTCCACCGGCTCGTCGCCGCACGGCTCGTCGATGATCTCGAAGTCGGCCCCGTGTCGATCTCGGGCACGCTGAAGATGCCGCAGGCCGGCACGATGCTGCCGGCGTCCGAAGTCACGGCCGTGCAGCAGGCCGGCGCGCCGTGGCGCTTCACGACCAACCGCGTGACCGACGAGCACCTGACCGACACACTGACCGCCGCCGGTATCCGCTATCACGGTGCGCCCGATACAAGCTGGATCGCATCGCTTGCGTCGTGGCTGCTGCCGCTCGTGCTGTTCGTGTTCATCTGGAACATGATGCTGCGCAGGCGCGGCGGGCTGCAGGATTTCACCGGGATGGGCAAGAGCCGCGCGCGCGTGTACGTGCAGCAGGAAACCGGCATCACGTTCGACGATATCGCGGGCATCGACGAAGCGAAGGCCGAGTTGCAGCAGCTCGTCGCGTTCCTGCGCAACCCCGACCGCTACCAGCG
Source organism: Burkholderia lata (assembly GCF_902499335.1). Lineage (GTDB taxonomy): Bacteria > Pseudomonadota > Gammaproteobacteria > Burkholderiales > Burkholderiaceae > Burkholderia > Burkholderia lata_B. The sequence goes on from NZ_CABVQK010000006.1 coordinate 248,847, forward strand.
GCTCGGCGGCAAGATCCCGAAGGGTGTGCTCGTGGTCGGCGCGCCGGGCACCGGCAAGACGCTGCTCGCGCGCGCGGTGGCCGGCGAGGCGGCCGTGCCGTTCTTCTCGATCAGCGGCTCGGCATTCGTCGAGATGTTCGTCGGTGTCGGCGCGGCGCGCGTGCGCGACCTGTTCGAGCAGGCGCAGCAGAAGGCGCCGTGCATCGTGTTCGTCGACGAGCTCGATGCGCTCGGCAAGGTACGCGGCGTCGGCCCGATGTCGGGCAACGACGAACGCGAGCAGACGCTCAATCAGCTACTTGTCGAGATGGACGGCTTCCAGGCCGGCTCCGGCGTGATCATCATGGCTGCAACGAACCGCCCCGAGATCCTCGATCCCGCACTGTTGCGGCCCGGCCGCTTCGATCGCCACATCGCGATCGACCGGCCCGACGTGAACGGCCGCCGGCAGATCCTCGGCGTGCACGTGAAGCGCGTGAAGCTCGCGGCCGACGTCGATCTCGGCGAGCTCGCGTCGCGTACGCCGGGCTTCGTCGGTGCGGATCTCGCGAACGTCGTCAACGAGGCCGCGCTGCATGCGGCCGAACTCGGCAAGCCGGCGATCGGGATGGCCGACTTCGACGAGGCGATCGACCGCGCGTTGACGGGCCTCGAGCGCAAGAGCCGCGTGATGAACGCACAGGAGAAGCTGACCATCGCGTATCACGAAGCCGGCCACGCGCTCGTCGCGGAAAGCCGCGCGCATTGCGATCCGGTGAAGAAGGTGTCGATCATTCCGCGCGGCGTCGCGGCGCTCGGCTATACGCAGCAGGTGCCGACCGAGGATCGCTACGTGTTGCGCAGGAGCGAACTGCTCGACCGGATCGATGCGCTGCTCGGCGGGCGGGTGGCCGAAGAGCTCGTGTTCGGCGACGTGTCGACGGGCGCGCAGAACGATCTCGAACGCGCGACCGCGATGGCGCGTCACATGGTCATGCAGTACGGGATGAGCGAGAAGATCGGGCTCGTGACCTTCGACGACGGCGACACGCGTACCGGCATACCGGGCGTATGGCATGCGGGAGACGGCCGCTGCAGCGAGCACACCGCGCGGCTGATCGACGACGAGGTGCATACGTTGCTGACCGACGCGCATGCGCGCGTCGCGGCAACGCTCGGCGAACGTCGCGACGCACTCGAGCGGATCGCGCAGCGGTTGCTTGCGCGCGAGGTGCTCGAACGCGACACGCTGCAGGCGCTGATCGACGGGCGTGTCGAGCCGTCGTCCGCCACGGCGTCGTCGGCGGCGCCGGACGACGAAGCCGGCGCACGCGGCGGCGCGATCGAAACGGAGCACGCGTCAGCGGTCGAGCGCGATTTCGTCGCGTACGGGCCGCCACGCGAACCCGAGCGCTGAAGTCCGGGTCTCGCGCGCAGCCGGCGGGCGGCCATGACCGCGTCGCGCCGGGCTGCCACTCACGCGCGTCGGCGCGGCACTGCGCCGGCCATCCATTTCCTCTTTTCAGTCACGGAGTCGCCATGAGCGAGGCGCACGTATCGGTCGATGCCGCGCAGCACGCGCGTTTCAGTTTCGAGGTCACGTTTGCCGGTACCGATCTTTCGCCGGTGCTGACCGACGAGCCGCCGCCGCTCGGCGCCGGCCGCGGCCCGAACCCCGTCCGGCTGCTGGCCGCGGCAGTCGCCAGCTGTCTCGCGGCGAGCCTGCTGTTCGCGCTCGAGAAACAGCGCGTCGATCCGCAGCCGGTGGCCGCGCATATCGACGTCGACATGGAACAGAACGACGCGGGGAGGGTGCGGGTCGGCGCGATGGCCGTGACGCTGTCGGTCGGCAAGGCGTGGGCCGATCTCGCGGCGGCGACACGCATGCTTCACCGGTTCGATGCGTATTGCGTGGTGACCGAGAGCATGCGCGAAGGCATTCCGATCTCGGTGACGGTGCAGGACGTGAATGGAGCGGTGCTCGACCGCGAGACGACCGGCGTGTGAGCGCGTCAGGATTCGGTCGCGGCCGCGATTTCGGCCGCTTCGGCGAGTGCGTCGAGAAAGCGCGTGCGCCACCAGTGCACGTCGGTCTTGCGCACGATCGCCATCAGCGCCGCGTGACGCTGGCGGCGTTCTTCGAGCGGCATCGCGAGCGCGCGCTGGATCGCCTGCGCGGTGCCTTGCGTGTCGTACGGATTGACGAGCAGCGCCGACTTCAACTGCTCGGCCGCGCCGGCGAAACGCGACAGCACGAGCACGCCCGGATCGGCCGCGTCCTGCGCGGCCAGAAACTCTTTCGCGACGAGGTTCATCCCGTCGCGCAGCGGCGTGACGAGCGCGACGCGGCTCGCACGATAGAGGCCTGGCAAGCGCTTGCGCGCGACGGTGCGGTGAATGTAGCGCATCGGCATCCATTCGAGTTCGCCGTAGTCGCCGTTGATTGCACCGCACAGGCTGTCCATCTCGCGCCGCAGGTCGTCGTATGCGCCGAGATCCTCGCGGCTCGGCGCGGCGATCTGGATCAGCGTCGCGCGGTTGCGGTTCTCCGGATACTGTTCGAGCAGCTGGCGGAATGCATTCACGCGCTGCGGCAGCCCCTTCGTGTAGTCGAGCCGGTCGACGCCGACCAGCAGCTGGCGGCGTGAGTATTCGTCGCGCATCCGCTCGAACATGTCGATGCCGTCGCGATCGCGTGCGAGCGATTCGAACTCGTCGACGTTGATGCCGATCGGGAAGGCGCCGGCCGACAGCGTGCGGCCGAATGCGCGCAGGCGGCCGTCGGGCAGTCGCGCGGCACCGGCTTCCGCTTCGACATAGTGCTCGAAGTGGAGCAGATCCGACTCGGTCTGGAAGCCGACGAGATCGTACGCGAACAGCGAGCGCATCAGCCATTCGTGTTCCGGGATCGCGGCCATGATCGGCGGCGGCGGCATCGGGATGTGCAGGAAGAAGCCGATCGGATTCGTACAACCCATCGCGCGCAGTTCGGCGGCGAGCGGAATCAACTGGTAGTCGTGGACCCAGATGGTGTCGTCGGGCCGCAGCAGCGTGCGCAGCTTGCGCGCGAACAGCTGGTTGACGCGCCGGTAGCCGTCCGCGAAGCGGCGGTCGAACTGCGCGAGATCGAGCCGGTAGTGAAACACCGGCCACAGCACGTTGTTCGAATAACCGAGGTAGTAGGCGTCGTAATCCTGCGGGTCGAGATCGATCGTCGCGAGCTGGATGCCGCCGACGTTCTGGATCTGCACCTCGTCGCCATGCGTGGGCTGATCGTCGCCGCCGCGCAGCCTCCCGCTCCAGCCGAACCAGACACCGCCGGATTCCTGCAGGCTGTCTTTTACGGCGACGGCGAGCCCGCCGGCCGCGGCTTTACGGGGATCTGCAATGCGATTGGATACGACGACGAGTCGGCTCACCAGCTCTCCTGACGATTGTTGGGGGAAAGGTTCGTGCGGCCGTGGCGCGAGAAGCAGACGCCGCCATCGACACGCGGTGCGCGAAGCGATGGGGCCGCAATACGATCGGACGGGAGTCAGGGCACGCGATTCGCCGTCCGAACGGGGAGTGCTTTTTTAAGCATACTCGTCATTCGTTCGATTTAAAAGTCTGCATCGGCAAGCGATGCGCGTGCGAATGCAGCGCGATCTCCATGTCGCCGGTGTGGCAACGCGAGAGACACACGCGGGATCGAAACTTGCGCCACGCTGCAAACGCAGCATGCGTCATGCGATGCGGAGGAGGAGAACGCATCGCGCGAGATCGGTCGTGACAATGCGCCTTTCCGGACACACGCACGATGTCGTGCCGGTCGGTAGAAACGACCGGCGACGATGCAGCGATGCCGATGTGCGAGCTACATGTACGCGTGCCGCGAGCGTGCGGCGCGAATCGGCGAAGCGCGACGTCGCGCGTGCGAACCGGCCGCGCCGGACGGCGACGATGCACGGCCGCACCGCGTGCCGCGTGCCGCGTGCGGCCGCGCTTCGCGCGGTGCGCGCAAGCGTGACGCAGGCGGGGCGGCGGAACCATGTGCGCATCGTCGTCTCCTTGCGGTATCCGTTACGCGGTGGCCGGTTGCCAGTGATGTGCGGCGGGTGCTTGCGCGTGCGCGTTCGGCGACGTCAGGTGCGAACCGGACGGCATCCGGAACGCGGCAACCGTTTCGGACAGCTCGCGGCCTTGCGCCTCGAGCGACTTCGATGCGGCCGCGGCCTGCTCGACGAGCGCGGCGTTCTGCTGCGTCGTCTCGTCCATCTGCGTGATCGTCAGGTTCACCTGGTCGATGCCGCGGCTCTGCTCGGCCGATGCGGCCGCGATCTCGCCCATGATGTCCGTCACGCGCGCAACGGCCTGCGTGACGTCCGACATCGTCTTGCCGGCCTCGCCGGCGAGTGCCGAGCCGTCGCGGATCGTCTGCACCGACGCGGAGATCAGTTCCTTGATCTCCTTCGCAGCCGTCGACGAACGCTGCGCGAGACTGCGCACCTCGCTCGCGACGACCGCGAAACCGCGGCCCTGTTCGCCCGCACGCGCGGCTTCGACGGCCGCGTTCAGCGCAAGGATGTTGGTCTGGAACGCGATGCCTTCGATGATGCCGGTGATGTCGGCGATCTTCGACGAGCTGTGGCCGATCTCCGTCATCGTGTCGACCACGCGGCCGACCACCGAGCTGCCGCGATGCGCGACATCCGATGCGTTCGCGGCGAGCGTGCTCGCCTGTTGCGCGTTCTCGGCATTCAGCCGCACCGTCGACGTGAATTCCTCCATCGTCGCGGCGGTTTCCTGCAGCGATGCGGCTTGTTCCTCGGTGCGCTGGCTCAGGTCGAGGTTGCCCGACGCGATCTCGCCCACCGCATGCGCGATGCTGTTCGACGAATCGCGCACGCGGCCGACGATGCCGATCAACCGCTCGTTCATCGTCCGCAGCGCGTCGAGCAGATCGCGCGTCTCGTCGTTGCCGCTCACGTCGATGCGGCTGCCGAGATCGCCGTTCGCGACCGTGCGCGCGACGTCCACGGCCGAGCCGATCGGCACCGTGATCTTGCGCGTCAGCCACAGGCCGCCGCAGACCGCGACCGCGACGGCGACCAGGCAGATGCCGGCCAGCAGGTTGCGCTCCATCGCATAGCGATCGGCGAATTGCTGCGCGATCGCGAGTTCGCGTTCATGCGTGTAGGTTGCGTAGGCGTCGGTCGCGCGCACCAGCTGCGCGAGCAGCGGGCGGCAGTTGTCGTCGATGTCGGCGGTCGCCTCGTCTTTCTTGCCGGCCTGCGCGAGCCCGACGATGCGCAGCGCGACGGGCCCGTAGTTGCCTTCGATGCGCACGATGTCGGCCACCAGTTCGCGCGCGCGATCGGAGGTGTCGGTCGCGTTCGCCATCATGTCCTTGAGCTTCGCGAGACGTTCCTGCACGTCCTTGTGCGCCTGGTTCACTTCGGCCAGTTCGAGCTCGAGGTCGGACGGTTTGGTCACGAGCACGAGGTTGCGCGCGGCGATCGCGCGCCGGTCGACTGCCGTACGGATCTGCGCGGACAGGTTGGCCCGCGCGCTGACGCCGTTCATGTAGCGGGAAAATTCGGCGTTCGTATCGGATAGCGCCTTGAGTGCCATGCCCGACACGATCACGACGACCGCGGCGAGCAGGCCGAAGCCGCCAAGGAGTTTGGTCTTGATGCTCATTCTGGCGATTTTCACAGTGTGCCTCTGTGCGTGTGGTTGACGAATTGAATTTATTGTTCGACCAGATACGGGCTCGTGCCGGCATTAACGGGTATACGGGATGATTCTTTACCCTTCGAAAACCCTGATATTAGTTTTTTTAGCGCTGGAATCGTTGCCAGGTGGGCGTTCCTGATTTTGATCAAGATTCGGCGGAGCGCCCGTGATTCAAAGGTTTATACGTGGAATTTGAAACCGGTTTTCTTGGGTGAAACAAAAACAGGCTTTTTGATAATAATTGTCTGATGAATTTGTTTCGATTTATGGGTAAATAAGGGAATTTCGTTTCGGCCTAATTGGGGAGGGAACCGATACGCGTTGTCGGCGTGTGCCGCGCAATTGGCGGTGATAACCGATTAACGGAAAATCGCGGCGGAAAGAGGCGCCGGAAAGCGGCCCGCGGCGGGCGCCGCGGACCATGAGAGGGTCAGAACGTGGTGCGCAGCCCGGCCATCACGCTGCGGCCGCCCGCAGGCGCGAAGCCGCGCACGACCGAGGTCGAATAGCGGATTTCCTGATTCGTCAGGTTGTCGCCGCGCAGGTAGGTGAGCCAGTGCGTCGGGCCGACGCGGAACTTGTAGGTCAGCATCACGCCGAGCGACGTGTAGCCGTCCGTCGAAAAGTCGTTGTCGGGCACGCGATGCTGCGACCACGCATGCGTGAGCTGCGCGCGCGCGCCGAACGGGCCGTAACCGTAGTCGGCCGCGAGCGTCGCGCGCAGCGGCGCGATGCGCGGCAGCGGCTGGCCCGTGTCGACGTTGCGTGCATGCGTGTAGTCGGCCGTCAGTTCCAGGTCGACCGTATGGCCGCGCCGCGCGAAGGCGCGCCACTTGCCGTCCAGCTCGATGCCGTAGAACTCGGCGCGCACGCCGCGGTAGATCGCCTCGTTCAGCGAGCCATCGGTACCGGGCGCGACCGGTTCGCCGTCGTCGTTCACCACGCGGCCCGTGTTGTACTCGGCCAGGTAGTTCGAGAAGCGGTTGTAGAACACGCCGACGCTGCCGCGATTCGGGCCGCTCGCATAGCGCAGCGAAAGGTCGGTCGACACGGCCTTTTCCTTCGACGCGTTCGGGTTGCCGATCAGGAACTGGCCGGTCGCATCGTGCGGGCCGTTCGAATACAGCTCGTAGAAGGTCGGCGCGCGTTCGGTGTACGCGACGTTGGCCGCCACCGACCACACGGGCGTCAGCGAGAACAGCGCGCCGGCCGACAGGCTGCCCGCGTTGAATTCGCGTGGCTGAGCCCCCGCGAATTTCTCGACGCCGGCCGGATCGGGATCGACCTTCACGTGCTCGAAACGGCCGCCGAGGCTCAGCTTGAGCGCCGGGACGACCTGCCATTCCTCGAGGCCGAACAGCGCGACGCTGTTCGTGCGCGTGGACGGCACGAGCATCTCGTCACCCAGCGCGGAGAACGTGTTCTGGCCGAACTGCACGCCGATCGCGCCTTCGAACGGGCCGATCTTGCGATGGGTTGCCTCGATGCGCGCCTCGTAGCCGCGATTGCGGAAGGTGGTCGCGGTTTCACCGTTGTCGACTTCCTTGTGGCGGTAGTCGGTGTACGCGAAGTCGAATTTCAGCTTCGTGAGCGGCCCGCTCAGGTTGCGCACCTCGGACGCGAGCGCGAGGCGTTCCTGGCGCATCCGCAGCCGCACGTCGCTTTCCGCGACGGAGCCGTAGTTCGATTCGTAGCCGCTGTAGGACAGCCCCGCGAAGCCGTCCGCCCACGTGTACGACGCGCCGACCGCGCCGCCGTGCACGCGGCCGTCGCTGTTCGGCACGTTGCCTTCCGGCTGCGGCGTGTCGGGGCCGTCGATCGCGCGTTGCGCGCCGCTGCGCGCGTAGCCGGGAATCCGCAGCTTGCTCGTTTCGCGGTCGAATGCGTCGACATGGAACGCGAAGCGGCCGTTGCCGCCTTCGACCTGCGCGGCGCCCGCGCGTACCGAGTTCGCCCCGCCGTAGCGCGCGTCGAGCGCCCCCGTCACGCCCTGGATCGCTTCGCGCGGAATCCGGTTGTCGATCGCGTTGACGACGCCGCCCACCGCGTTGCCGCCGTACAGCAGCGCGGCCGGGCCGCGCACGATCTCGACGCGTTCGATCGACAGCGGATCCTGCGGCACCGCATGGTCGTACGACAGCGACGACGCATCGTAGGCCGCGACGCCGTTCTGCAGCAGCCGGATCCGGTCGCCGTCCATCCCGCGGATGATCGGGCGGCCGACCATCGGCCCGTAGGTGGTGGTCGACACGCCGGGCAGCCCGTTGAGCGTTTCGCCGAGCGAATCGGCCTGGCGGCGCGTCAGCGCATCGCCGGAAAGCTGGACGGTCGGCGCGATCAGTTCGTTGTCGCCGAGCGGGTTCGCGGTCACGAAGATCGGGGCGAGCGAGGTGGTCGGCGGCGTATCGGTCTGCGCGTGCGCGACGGCGGCGAACAGCATCAGCGACAGGGACGAGAGCGGGCGAAGCGGTAGACGAGGGAGGTCGCGCATGGTCGGTGAATCGGTTGGAATCGGATCGGATAACGAGCGATGCGGATCACGGCTGGATACGATATATTGTTGCGTATGCGACGCGCAGTGACCCGTTGGAATATGGCTCGGCGAGGCTCGACCACCCAAAGTGGAACGGCGTCAGGCGGACGAGCACGCGAAATGATATGTTATATCATTACATAATCCAAGCAACATCGAGACCAGTCGCAAGATTTCCGTCGGGGGATCGAAATGGAGGATGACGCGATCGGCGCTGGCTTGATGGTGGCGTGATGAGCTGCCGGGCGCGTCAATGGACGCGTCGTGTGCGCGTCCGGTCGTGACGATGCGACCGGTCTTTCAGGTTTCAGGCGCGCCGCGAAAAAACATCGGGCGAGGTGAGCCCAACAGCGATGTCCGTCATGGACTGCTCGCGGGCCGATCGTCAGTGCGCAACGCCCGTCGGAGCTGTTCAGTGAGAAATAGCCACGCCGCCTGCTGGGCCACATTGCGCTTGGCACTTTCATGCGATACCAGCCAGAGCGTCAGATAGTGCTTTTTCGCGTCGGGAAACACGCGGACGAGGCCCGGCTCGCGATCCGCGAGCATGCACCACAGCGGCGCGACGCCTCCGCCGGACAGGACCGCGCTCTTGAGCGCATCCCATGAATTGACCTTGGTGCTGACGCGCGCGTCGTGAGGCGCGTATTCGCGCAGCCAGTCAGCGAACGGCTTCGGGATGTCGCCGCTCCAGCCGACCCAGGTTCCGGTTATCTCCGGCTCGCGACATCCGGCAGGGCCGTAGACTGCAACTTCAACTTCGCCGAGTGCCACGCTGTCGAGTCGTGCAGGGGCTTCGTGCGAAACGCAGATGCCGAGATCGGCGCTTCGTTCCGTCACGACCGCAAGCGGATCGCCGACATTGCTCACCTCGAGATTGACGAACGGGTTGCGTTGATGAAACGCGACGATGTCGGCAATGAATGCATCGCCGAGCGATGCGGAAACGGCGAGCCGCACCGTGCCATCGATCCCGCCGTGGGTCCGTTGCCGGAGCGTGGACAGCAGGTTCGCTTCCTCCTCCATGCGTGAGGCGACCGACAGCACTGTGCGCCCGGCGACCGTCAACTGAAAACCGCCGTCGTCGAGCACGAACAGCTGCGATCCCACTGATTTTTCCAGCACGTCCACGCGCCGGCTGACGGTGGTCCGGTCGACGCCTAGCACCTTTCCGGCAGCAAGATAGGAGCCTGATTTCGCGACGGCGAGGAAATACCGAAGGTCATCCCACTTGACTGCGGTATGTGTGTGTTTTTGCATGGCGGGGGTGCAAATAAACTCATTTTCTGGTTGTTCGGCGTTCTCTACACTTGGCCAAAGTGTATCGAACTATGCGACCAGATAGTTACTGAACCGTTCAATCAACATGCAGGAGCCTTGAATGCCGCATTATGCAAAAATCATTTCCTGGACACCGACTCGATACGCACGTGGTTGGCACTGCTTCGGACTGGAGCGCGATATTCGCACCGGCGAAATCGCCAGTCTCGAAGCATTCGGCACGAAGCTGGTGGCGTATCGCGGCGAAGACGGAAAAATTCGGGTGTTCGACGGCGTGTGCCCGCACATGGGCGCCAATCTCGCACTCGGGACGGTCAAGGGGAACAACCTCGAGTGTCCGTTTCATTCCTGGCAGTGGGGCGACGGCGGCCACTGCGAGCATATTCCCTATGCGTCGCGCATTCCGATGAAGGCGCGTATTCGCGAATGGGAAACGATGATCGAAAACGAATTGCTGTTCGTCTGGCACGATCACGAAGAAAGGCCGTCCATCGACGAACAACGGATTCCGCCGCATCGGTGCTGCAATGAGGCCGGCTGGTCGGACTGGGTCGTCATCAGCCGGCCGGCGAATACCAATTGTCGCGAGCTGATCGACAATCTGTCGGACGTCTACCATTTCGAACCGGTTCACGGCTCTCCCGTGAGCAGCTTCATCAACGTTGCCGAAGGGCATACGTATTGCCAGATGCTGACGGGCGGCAATCAGCTGATCGGAACCGGCGACAGTCTGCGCAGCATCGCTTACTACTACGGCCCGTCGTATGTCATCGCCGACATGGACGCGGAAATGTGGGGGCATCGCCTCGAATGCATCATGATGATCGGCAGCGTGCCGATTCATCAGGACAAGTTCATGATGCATTTCGGGATGAAGGTCCGGGCGGTTCCGGAACTCTCGTTTTCCGAGAACCAGAAACTGATCGCCGCGTACATCGCGAACGGGCAGGAAACCTTCTTTCAGGATCTGCGCATCTGGGATCAGAAGACGCGGGTCGACAATCCCATCCTCTGCGACGGCGACGGCCCCGTCTATCAGCTGCGCGACTGGTATCAGCAGTTTTATGTCGACCGGGGCGACATTCCGCCGTCGATCGCCGACAAGCACGTCTACGTGACCCGTCGTCGCGAGGACACGCGCCAGTGGGTGATGGAAGAGCACGGCTTCGATCTCGACCGCCAGGATCCCGTCCGGATCGTTCGCTCGTTCGACGAAGTGCGAGGGGCGGCGAAGGTGCAGCAGGAAGCGGCAACGTCTGGCAAGTAAATAAAACAGGAGACATGTATGACATCGGATTATTTCTCCGGAAAATACCCGAAAGGCTGGTTCGCAGTCCTATTTTCTGATGAGATCAAACCGGGCGAAATCAAGTCGTTGAGCTATTTCGGCCGGGAATACGTCGCGTTTCGCGGCGAGAGCGGACAGGTATCGATCCTCGATGCGTTCTGCCCGCATCTCGGCGCGCATCTGGGCGACGGTCGGTGTCAGGGCGACACGATCGTTTGTCCGTTCCACGAATGGCGTTTCTCGCAAACCGGCGCGTGCGTGGACGTGCCCTACGCGAAGCGCATTCCGATCAAGGCGAAGGAGGGCGCGCTGGCCGCGCATCCGGTGCGCGAGGTCAACCAGATCGTTCACATGTGGTTCGATCCGGCCGGCGGGTCGCCGACATGGGAACTGCCGGTCGATTCCGCGATGAACGGCGCCGACGGCTGGACGCGGTGGTATTTCAAGCGGTGGCGTGTGCGCACGCAGGGCAAGGAAATCATCGAGAACCTCGTCGATGCGCCGCATTTCACCTACGTGCACGGCTCGCCGATCGAGGACATCTCGGTGCATTTCGATGGTCACGTCGCGTCGCAACGCTCGACGATCGGCGGGCATCCGACGCTCGGCAAGCAGCTCACGACCGAAGCAACCTATTACGGCCCGGCCGTGATGCACGTGACGATGGAGGGAACCTACGCGAGCAAGCAGGTGAACATCCATACGCCGATCGATACCGAGCACGTGGACGTTTGCTACGGCATCAAGATCCAGCGCGATCCCGCGCTGCCCGACACCGATGCGATCGCGCAGGAATACGCGCGCTACGCGCACGATGCGTTCGATCAGGATGTCGTGTTGTGGCGCCGGAAGATCTATCGTGCGGCACCGCTGTTGTGCGACGGCGACGGTCCGCTGTTCCAGTTGCGAGACTGGTACCGGCAGTTCTTCGAGGATCGGCTGCCGGCGAACTGAGCGTGGCACGCGCGAGGCGGGGCCGGCTGGTGCGAATCCCGCGTCGCGCGCTCAGCGTTCCGCCGGAAACCGGTCCTGCAACGCATGCAGCCAGCGTGCGACGACATCGAGTTCGTCGTCGGAAAACCCGTCGCACAGCTTGCCGTTCAGCTCGCGCAGCAGCACACGTGCACGCTTGAGCGCCGCGTGGCCGTCGTCGGTCAGGTACAACCGTGTCGCGCGGCCGTCGTCCGAATCGGCATGACGCGTAATGAGGCCGGCTTTCGCCATCCGGTCGGCAAGCCCCGTCATCGCGGATGGCGCAAGCTGCAGTGCGGCGCCGATCTCGCCGATCAGCGCGCCATCCTGTTTCGCGAGACAGAACAGTGCGCCGGCCTGCGCGGCGCTCGCGCGGGTCTCGGTCTCCGCCTTGCGGTCGATCCAGCGCTGCACGCGCCGCTGGCCGATGTTCAACATGAAAAACAGTCGTCGGTCTTCGCTCAAGCTGGGTTCCCGGCTGCAATGGAAAGGGAGGGACGGCCCGCGGCTCGCGGCGTGTCCAGCGCCTGCGCGAGCCAGTCGGCCACGTCGGGCCACAGCACGGTGCCGGGGCGGCTGCGAAAGAAGCCCATGTGCCCGACCGGGCCGCTGCCCGCCGCGTGCGGATCGATCTGGCGGCGTTCGACCGCCGCGCGGGTCAGATAGCTTACCAGCAGCCCGATGGCGGTCGGGTTCGCCCACGGGTCGTCGTCAAAGCCGAGCGCGAGGATCGGCAACTGCTGTTTCGCGTAACGCTCGGCCGCACCGAGTGTCGGATCGTCGAAGAAATAGTGCGGCAGCGTCGTCCAGCGGCTCCATTCGCGGAACACGCCGGCCGGCATGTCCTCGCCGAGCCCGAGCCGCTTGCCGGGCACGTAGCCGAGCAGCGCGGACATCAGCGGGCCGAGTACACGCAGGATGAGCCTCACCTTCAGGCGCTCGGCCGCCTGCGTGATCAGCCGCGTGCTGCCCGCATGCGCGGCGACGAGCACCGCCGCGCGCAGGTGCGGCGTAGCGGCGGACAGCCCGATCGCATGCCCGCCGACGCTATGGCCGACGGCCAGCAGCGGCAACCCTTCATACGCCTGCCGTGCCCACGCGGTCGCGGCGCCCACGTCGAGTTCCATCCAGTCGCGCATGCGGGCCTGCAGCGCGCCCAGGCGCGCGGGCCGCGACGCGCCGATGCCGCGATAGTTGTAGGTGAGCGCCGCGAAGCCGCGTTCGGTCAGGAAGCGCGCGAAGCCCGCATACAGCCGCTCCGGCACGGCCGTCGCCGGATGGATCAGCACCAGCGCACGCGGCGGCGCGTCCGGCGACCACAGCGTGCCGTGCAGCGCGTAGCCGTCGGCGGCGGAAAACTCGATGGGTTGGGAGGTCATGGCCATCCTCGTCACGGGTAGTTATTTCGTATGCGAAATATAGTCCGTGATTTATTTCGCGCGCGAAATATCTGTCGAGGATTCATTCGAACCGGGTTCCCGGGAGGGCGGCAGGCGGCATCAGGCGATACCGGTCACTTCATAAAATATTTGCATCTTTGCATAGAATAATATTGCGTTTGTTTCATGAAGCGGATCGACGTATCTTCACCGGTTCCATCCGTTCCGCCGGCCGTCGTGCAAGGCGGAACACGAGGCGCCGCCATCGCGCGGCCGCCCGCCAACCCTACGGGAGATCACGTTGCTGAGCCGAATCGTCACGGCACTCTTGCTGGCGCTTGCCGCGCAGCCGGGTATGGCCAAAGACACCGTCACGCTGCGCGTCGGTGAACAGAACTACTTCAACATCCAGGCGTCGATGGAGGCGTCCGGTGTGCTGAAGGACCTGCCTTACACGATCGAGTGGAAGCATTTCCAGGCCGCCGCGCCCGTTGCCGAATCGCTGAACGGCAATGCGATCGACGTCGGTTTCCTCGGCGATTCCGCGCTGCTCACGCTGGCCGCGCGCGGAGCGCCGGTGAAGGTCGTCGCCGTGTCGCGGCAGAGCCTCGACGGCGTCGCGATCCTCGTCCCGAAGAATTCGCCGGTGCGCACCGTGGCTGACCTGCAGGGCAAGACCATCGCTGTGTGGCGCGGCGCATGGAGCCAGCAGCTCGTGCTGCGTGCGCTCGAACACGCGGGGCTGCGCGCCGATTCGGTCAAGTACGCGTACCTGATGCCGATCGATGCGACCAACGCGCTCGCGAACGGCTCGGTCGACGCCGTGTCGCTGTGGGAGCCGTTCGTCAGTACGCTCGCATTGCGGCAGGGTGCGCGGCCCGTGACGACCGCGCAGGGGCTGATGCCGGCGCTGAGTTTCGTTGCGGCGAACGAGCAGGCCGCCTCGGGCAAGCGCGCCGAGATCACCGATTTCCTGCGGCGCGTCGTTGTCGCGCGCCAGTGGGTCGACAGCCATCCGCGTGAATACGCGGACTTGTGGGCAAAGCGCGCGAAGCTCGAACCCGACGTCGCGTACCGTTGGCTCAACAACGCGAAGCAGCGCGTCGGCCCGGTCGACGAGGCGGCAGCGAAGGACGCGCAGAACACGGCCGATTTCCTGCACAAGGCCGGTGTGATCCCGGCCGCATACGACACGTCGAAGCTGCTCGACCGCTCGTATGCGGGCGCGTTCGCCGCGCCCGTGCAGAAGACGGCCGCCGCGCAGTAAGCGGGCCATCCCGGCCGCGATTTTCGATCGAGAACCACAAGGACAATCCGACATGCCAGTCGACATCATCGGCATGATCACCGCGACGCCCGGCGCGGAGGTCGACGTACCGGGCGGCGAGGCCGTCCAGCCCGACTACGTGCGCCGCTTCGCACAGGCGCACGAGGCCGCCGGCTTCGACCAGATCCTGGTCGGCCATTTCAGCAACGCGGCGGACGGCTTCATCGTCGCGTCGTTCGCGGCCGCCGCGACCGAACGCATCCGCATCCTGCTCGCGCACCGGCCGGGCGTGATCGTGCCGTCGGCCGCCGCGCGGCAGATCGCGACGCTCGACGTGTTCAGCGGCGGCCGGCTCGCGCTGAATGTCGTGTCCGGCGGCGACGATGCGGACCTGCAGCGCGACGGCGATTTCGTGTCGCACGATGCGCGCTACCGCCGCACCGGCGAATATCTCGACGTGCTGAAACGGATCTGGCTGGCCGATGTGCCGGTCGACCACGACGGCGCGTTTTACCGGCTGCGTGGCGCGTCGCCGCTCGTGAAGGGCGCGCAACGGCCGCACGTGCCGATCTATTTCGGTGGTTCGTCGCCGGCCGCGCTGGCGGTCGCGGGCGAGCATGCCGATGTCTACATGACGTGGGGCGAGCCGCTCGCGTCGGTGCGCGAGCAGATCGCGCGGGTGCGGGCTGCCGCCGCGCCGTTCGGGCGTGCGCCGCGCATCAGCGTGTCGTTCCGGCCGATCGTTGCCGACACCGAGGCTGCCGCATGGGAGAAGGCCGAGGCGATCCGCGAGCGCGTGCGCGCGGCACGGCTCGCAAATGGCCAGCCGATCGCCGGCCATGCGCCGCAGAATGCCGGCTCGCAGCGGCTGATGGCGGCCGCCGCGCAGGGCGACGTGCTCGACGAGCGGCTGTGGATGGGCGTCGCGAACCTGACCGGCGCGCGCTGGAATTCGACCGCGCTGGTCGGCACGCCCGAACAGGTCGCGCGGGCGCTCGGCGCGTATTACCGGCTCGGTGTATCGACGTTCCTGATTCGCGGGTTCGATCCGCTCGACGATGCACTCGATTACGGGCGCGACCTGATTCCGGCGATTCATGCGCAGGTCGCGGAACTCGACCGGTATCACGCGGCGGTGCTGGCGTAGACGCATCGCGGCGCAACGACGTACGCGGCCTCCGTGATTCGCCCGGGCATTTCCGTTACGGGATGCCGGGGCGATGTCATTTTTGGTCGCCGACGTTTCGACGCGGTCAGAACGACGGCAACCCCGGCGGATTGGTTTCCGCGCGTGCAATGGCTTCGCTCTGCAAGCCCCAGCGCGCGAGCGCCTGCCCGTAGCGGCCGTTGCCGATCAACGCGTTCGTCGCGAGCGTCAGCGCGGGCGCGAGCCCGCTGCCGCGCCGCGTCGCGATCGCCACGTCGGCGTTGGCCGGCCAGCCTGCATTGACGACGCCGACGCGGCGGATCTTGCCGGTGCGCGCGGCCTCGTACGCGAGCGACGCGTTCGGGTTCAACTCCGCATCGGCGCGGCCCGACAGCAACGCGACGCGCGACGCCGCATCGTCGTCGAAATAGAGCAGCTCGGCCGGCTTCAACCCCTGTGCCGCGTTGCGCTTGTTCCATTCGAGCAGGATGCGCTCCTGGCTCGTCCCCGCGCCCGTGATGACGCGCAGGCCGGCAATGTCCTTCGGCTCGGCGATCTTCTCGATCGGGCTGCCGGTGCGCACGTAGAAACCGTGCAGCCCGAGCCGGTAGGTCGTGAAATCGTATTTCTCCTTGCGCTTTTCGGTCACGCCGACGTTCGAGATCACCGCGTCGTACTTGCCGGACGTCAGCCCGAGCGGCCAGTCGGCCCACGCGATCGGCAGCAGCACGAGCGTGCGGCCGAGCGCGTCGGCGACCAGTTGCGCATAGTCGGGATCGGCGCCGACCACGGTGCGCGCATCGGTCGCGTAGGTCGACACGGGGGGCGCATGCGGTGAAATCGCGACCGTGAACGCGCCGTCGCGTACCCAGCGGTAGCCGGCCGCCTCACGAACGGCGGCGTCATCGCGTGTTGCGCGAATGCGGCCGGCCTGGCGCGGATCGAGATCCGCGGTCGCGGCGGCTGCATGCACCGCGTGCCATGGAAGGCTACCCGCTGCCGCGACCAGCGCGGCGGTCATGAACTGGCGTCGGTCGGTCATCGTGCGGCACCTCGCAGGTCGGGAGCGGCGTGCATCACAGCACCCGCGACAGGAACGCACGCGTACGCGGATGCGTCGGTGCGTCGAGTACGACGGCCGGCGGCCCGGCCTCGACGATGCGCCCGCGCTCCATGAACAGAACGTTGTCCGCGACTTCGCGCGCGAAACCGATCTCGTGCGTGACGATCACGAGCGTCGTGCCCGAGCGCGCCAGCTCCTTGATCACGTCGAGCACCTCGTTGACGAGCTCGGGATCGAGCGCCGACGTCGGCTCGTCGAACAGCAGCACCTTCGGGCGCAGCGCGAGCGCCCGCGCGATCGCGACGCGCTGCTGCTGGCCGCCGGACAACTGGCGCGGATACGCATCGGCCTTATCCGCGAGACCGACGCGCGCGAGCAGCGAGCGGGCGATGCGTTCGGCCGCGTCGCGCGTGACGCCGCCGACGACGACCGGCGCCTCGACCAGGTTTTCGAGCACGGTCAGGTGCGGGAACAGGTTGAAGTTCTGGAACACCATCCCGACGGCCGTGCGCCGCGTCAGCACGTCGCGTTCCTTCAGTTCGTAGAGCACGTCACCGTCGCGGCGATAGCCGATCAGTTCGCCGTCGATGTCGATGAAGCCGTCGTCGACGCGCTCGAGATGGTTGATCGTGCGCAGCAGCGTCGACTTGCCCGAGCCTGACGGCCCGACGATCACGGTCACGCTGCCGCGCGGCGCGACGAACGACACGTTGTCGAGCACGCGCTGCATGCCGAACTGCTTCGATACGCCATGCACGGCCACTTCGCCGCCGGCGCGTGGAGCTACGACGGTCGCGGCGTCTTTCTCGTCCTGGGGCCGCGCGACCGATGCCGCGTGACGGGACGCGACACGCCGCCACAGCACGCCGAGGCGCGCAAGCGCGAACGTGATGACGGACGGAGGCGGGTTGCGCAGCGCCCCGCGCGCATAGTGCCGCTCGACCTGCACCTGGATGGCCGACAGCACGGTCAGGATGATCAGGTACCAGACGGTGGCGACCATCAGCAGCGGAATCACTTCGAGATTGCGGCGATAGATCACCTGCACCGTATAGAACAGCTCCGGCATCGCGAGCACGTAGACCATCGACGTGCCTTTCGCGAGCATGATCAGGTCGTTGAACGCGGTCGGCAGGATCGCGCGCATCGCCTGCGGCAGCACGATTCGCGTAGTCTGGCGGCCGCGCGGCAGCCCGAGCGCGGAGGCCGCTTCGAGCTGGCCCTGGTCGACCGCGAGAATGCCGCCGCGGATCACCTCCGCGGAAAACGCCGCGTGGTGCAGCGTGAGGCCGAGCACGGCCGCGAGGAACGGGCTGATCAGGTCGGTCGTCGGCGTGTCGAACCACACGATGTCGGTGAACGGCACGCCGAGCCGGACATGCTCGTACAGGTAGCCGAGGTTGTTCAGAATCAGCAGCAGCACGATCAGCGGAATCGAGCGGAACAGCCACACGAAGGTCCACGCGCTCGCCGACAGCAGCCGCGAACGCGACAGCCGGGCCAGCGCGACGAACGCGCCGAGCACGAGGCCGAATACCGCGCCGAGCAGCGTCAGCACCAGCGTGCGCGCGAGCCCCGACAGCACCGGCGGCGACAGGAACCATTCGGCGAACACCGGCCAGCCCCATTGCGGGTTGCCGAGAATCGAATGCAGGACGATCGCGATCAGCGCGACGGCGAGCACGGTGCCGACCGTGCGCGACCGGTGGCGCGCGGGCACGATCCGGAAACGCGTGCCGGCGTCGCGCGCGCCGGGGGAAGAGAGCGGCGGCAGCGCGCCGCCGAGGTGGGTCGTGTCGCTCATGTCGGTGGAGATCCTCGAATCGGTCGGGCGGGCGCGCCGCGCACGGGCGGCGCGGCGGCGGGTGTCAGGCGTGCGCTTCGGCCGCGGTTTCGTGCGACGCGCCAGGCACCGCATGGCGGCTGGCCTTGCGCGGCAGGCCGAGGTGGTCGCGCAGCGTCGCGCCGGGCAGATCGCGGCTGTAGCGGCCGCGCGCCTCGAGCGCCGGGATCACGAGTTCGACGAAATCCTCGACCCCCTGCGCCTGCACCGCAAAGCCGAGGATGAAGCCGTCGCCGGCACCGGCGTCGTGCCAGCGGATCAGCTCGTCGGCGACGTGCTCGGCCGTGCCGATGAAGTTCGGGCGCGGCGTGGCGACCGCGAGCGCCGTCTCGCGCAGCGACAGGCCTTGCTGTTTCGCGTCGGCCTTGATCCGGTCGGTGGTCGAGCGGAAGCTGTTGCGGCCGAGCTCGCCGAGTTCCGGGAACGGTGCATCGAGCGCGTACTGCGTGAAATCGTGGTGATCGAAATAGCGGCCCAGATACGCGAGCGCCTCGTCGATCGTCAGCAGGTTGCGGATCGCCTGGTATTTGTCCTCGGCCTCGGCCGCCGTGCGGCCGACGATCGGCCCGATGCCGGGGAAGATCTTCACATCGCTGCCTTGCCGGCCGTGCTCGATCGCGCTCTGCTTCACGCGCCGCGTGAACGCGGCCGTTTCGTCGAGCGACGGCGAATGCGTGAACACGGCATCCGCATACTTGCCCGCGAGCCCGATGCCGGTGTCGGACGAACCCGCCTGGAAGATCACCGGCTGCCCCTGCGGCGAGCGCTGGATGTTGAGCGGGCCCGCGACCTGGAAGAAGCGGCCGTGGTGGTCGAGCGTATGGAGCTTGTCGCGATCGAAGAAGCGGCCGGACGCGCGGTCGCGCACGAAGGCGTCGTCGTCCCAGCTGTCCCACAGGCCCTGCACGACGTCGAGGTATTCGTCGGCGATCTCGTAGCGCAGTTCGTGATCGGGATGCGCCTTGCCGAAGTTCTTCGCGGTGCCTTCGAGCGGCGTCGTCACGACGTTCCAGCCCGCGCGCCCGCCGCTGATCGCATCGAGCGACGCGAGCTGGCGGGCGACCGTGAACGGCTCGCTGTACGACGTCGAGATCGTGCCCGCGAGCCCGATCTTCTTCGTCGCGACCGCGAGCGCCGACAGCACGGTCAGCGGCTCGAAGCGGTTCAGGAAGTGCGGGATCGACTTCTCGTTGATGTAGAGGCCGTCCGCGACGAACGCGAACGCGATGCCGGCGGCTTCCGCCTTGCGCGCGATGCCGATCGCGAAATCGAGGTTGATGCTCGCGTCCGGCGGGTTGCTCGGGTGCCGCCATGCGTTCATGTGGCTGCCTGCGCCTTGCAGCATCAGGCCGAAGGGGATCGATCGTCGGGTCGTCATGGGAGCGTTACGCGTTCTGGTCAGGGGAGAGGGAGCCGTCGGCCGCGAGGGCCGCCTGCAACGGTGTAGCCGACAGCGCGCCGCCGAGCCATTCGGCCGATGCGAGCCGCGCCGCGTAGTCGGTCACCGGCGAATCGATCACGAACGCATCGACGTCGAGCCGCCGGCTCAGAGCATCGAGTGCGCGGTGCACACGCTCGGGCGTATCGGCCAGCACCGTCGGGCGCAGCTCGTCGATCCGGTAGTCGGACGCGCCGCTCTGCCGCGCGAACTCGGCGGCTGCCTGCGCGCTGGCGAGATTGAAGCTCTGGCCGCCCGCGAATTGCAGCTTGAAGATCTTCAGCGGCCCGATCAGTTGCTCGGCCTCGTCGCGCGTCGGCGCGGCCACCGCGTACAGCGCGACCAGCGGCCGGGTGCCGCCCGCGCTGCGGTACGCGTCCAGCGAGCGTTCGAGGTTCGCGTCGTCGCCGTTGAAATGCCCCGCGTAGCAGAAGCGCCAGCCGTTGCGCGCGGCGAGTGCGCCGCTGTCCGGCGAGCCGCCGAGCAGGATGCGTTCGGGCGGCTGCGGCGGCACGGGCAGTGCGACGGCACCGGCGAGCGGGTGATCCTCGGCGACGCCCCAGCCGAGAAACGCATCGAGTTCCGCCAACAGGCCCGCGAAGTCCGGCTTGCGCGCCTTGTCGTGGAACCACTGCAACGCGCGGGTGGTCAGCGGCAACCCGCCGGGTGCCTTGCCGACGCCGAGATCGACGCGGCCCGGCGCGAGCGCGGCGAGTACCTTGAAGGTCTCGGCAACCTTGAACGGGCTGTAGTGCTGCAGCATCACGCCGCCCGAGCCGACGCGGATGCGCGACGTATGTGCGAGCAGATGCGCGACGACGATCTCCGGCGCCGAGCTTGCAAAGGCCGGCGTGCCGTGATGTTCGGCGACCCAGAAACGCTCGTAGCCGAGCTGTTCGGCGCGTTGCGCGAGCGTCGTGGTGAAGCGCAGCGCATCGGCGGCGTTCGCGCCGTCGGCGATCGGACTCTTGTCCAGCAACGAAAGCGAATAAGACATGGTGGGCGGCGTTCCTGCGTGAGCGTGAAGTGAGCGGGAATGGACGGTGAGCGTGCGCGGCGTTCAGCTCTTCGGCAGCCCGGGCGGATTCGTACGCGACTGGTCGATCGCTTCGGACGCGAGGTTCCAGCGGTCGAGTACCTGCTGGTAGCGGCCGTTCTTGATCAGCCCGTTCAGCGCGACGGTGAGCGGATCGGCGAGCCCGCTGCCGCGGCGCGTCGCGATCGCGATGTCGGCCGTGCGCGGCCAGCCGCCGCTGATTGCGCCGACGAGGCGCGTCTTGCCTTGCTGCGCGCTCTGGTACGCGAGCACCGAGTTCACGCTGAACACGGCATCGGCGCGGCCCGACTGCACGGCGACGATGCGCATCGCCTGGTCGTCGTAGTACTGGATCTGCACGGGTTTCAGCCCGTGAGCCACGTTCTCGCGATCCCACGCGAGCAGGATCTTTTCCTGGTTGGTGCCGGCGTCGGTCACGACGCGCAGCCCGGCGACGTCCTTCGGCTCGCGGATCGCCTGGATCTTGCTGTCGTTGCGCACGTAGAAGCCGACCTGGTCCTTGCGGTAGGTCGAGAAATCGAACTTCTGCTTGCGCTCCTCGGTGACGGTGACGTTCGAGATCACCGCGTCGACTTTCCCCGATTCGAGCGCGAGCGGCCAGTCGGCCCATGCGAGTGCGACGATCTTCAGCTTGCGGCCGAGGCTGTCGGACACGAGCTGGCCGACGTCGGCGTCGAAGCCGATCACCGTGCGCGCGTCGGTCGCATACGAGCTGATCGGTGGCAGGCTCGGCGCAACGCCGATCGTCAGCGTGCCGGGTTCCGCGAACTTGAACGACGCGGGCACCGCGCGCTCGACTGCCGCATCGGCTATGCCGCGCGGGCGGCCGCGCTGTTCGGGGCTCAGGTCGAACGTCGCGGCGGCCGCGGCTGCGGCGAACGCGGTCAGGCCGATCAGCGCGGCGGCCAGCGTGCGCGCGGCACGGGAGGAAAGCGGTACGGCTCGTTGCATGAAAGCGTCCTGTGGTGGCAAGCGGAGATCGGAGGGAAAGAGGGGGCGGGCGCGGTCAGCGCGGCAGCACGGGTTCGGGCACGGGCGCCCACAGGTCGGCCAGCGTCGACGTGCGCGACGGATCGGCGAGATCCTTGCCGAACCGCAGGTGGAAATACGCTTCCGGGTCGATCGACGAATCGAACAGCCGCGTATAGCCGGTGCGGTCGTACAGCGCCCATGCCTCGGGCTGGCGAAAACCGGTGGTCAGGTAGACGCGGCGATAGCCTTGCTGCGCGGCGCGCAGTTCGAGCGCCTCGACGATGACGCGGGCGAGGCCCTGGCGGCGCAGGTCCGTGCGGGTCCAGATGCGTTTGAGCTCGGCGGTCTGTGCGTCGTAGCGCTTGAATGCGCCGCCGCCGATCGTCTCGCCGTCGCGCAGCAGCAGCACGAACGCGCCTTCGGGCGGCGCGAACAGTTCGGCCGGGTAGCGTGCGAGCTCATCGCGCGCGGACGCGTGGCTGTCGGGGCGGTACGCGTTGTAACGGGTCGAATATTCGTCGATCAGCGCGTCGATCAGCGGTTGCGCGCGGACGTCGAGCGGCGTCGTGTCGATGATGCGGTCGGTCGTGGCCATGGGCATCGCGAAGGGCGCGCGATGCGGACGTTCCTGGCGGGGTGCGGGCACGCGGCCCGTCCGGTCTGTTCCGTTATCGCGACGCGGTTGTCGTGATGGCGGCGGCCGGTGCGAATCCTGCTGCGATACAGATGGCGGGCCGCCGCCGTTTTGAACACGTTAGCGGCGCGGCCGGCAAAGGCGAACGAAGCAATTTCGATAAGGATTTCGCGGCGGGCGTCAGAAGGCTTGCAGCGGGAGTGGGGTGAGTGTGGCGGGGGGAGTGCGCATGCGTCGAAGCCGGTGCTCGACGCATGCGCGTGCCGCCTTGCGAGCGCCTATGCCGCTCGAACTTCGGCGAGCAGATCGGGGTGACGATCCAGGATCTTCAGCAATTTCACGAGGGCAAGCGGCGGATTCGTCTTGCCTGTCTCGTAACGGGAGAACGCGTTGACGCCGCCGCCGAACAGCTCGGCAGCCTCGCGCTGATCCAGCCTCAGCTTCTTGCGCACCTTCGCGATGTACTTCGGGTCGACGATGGTGGCGTTCACCTGCTTGTTGAACTCGGTGATCGCTTCGCCGAGACGGGTGGCCTCGTCGAGCTCCAGTACCGACTCTCCGCAGGCCGGGCAGAAGTCGCCGGTGATGTCGCGGACGACAGTCGACTGACCCTTGTAGGTATAGGGGATATCGCGTGTGTCGCGGACCAGCTTGGCGGCGCCGCATGCAGGGCATTTCATTTTCATCGCTCCTTGAATGACACGATCAGCACATCGTCGATCACGGTCAGTTTCAGGTGCACGTCGCCACGCACCGTGAAAGGCCGGTAGACGTCCTGCCAGATCGTGTGGTCGGCGTACGTCGTCATGCTCTTGTGGAAGTCGAGGTCGGTCAGCGATAGCACGACATCGAGCGCCTCCTTTTCCGTGAAACCCAATAGTCGGGCGCCGAGCACCGCACTCGCGGTCAACCGGACCTTGCCGGATTCGACGAGCGCCTTGACGCGGGGCAGCTTGCAATGAGGCGTTCTCTTTTCCATCTGCGATACTAACCAAGTAAGTTAATTTGTCAAGTTGGTTAATGGCGAGCGCATGCCGTCCGCCATGACTGGCAGACAGCAAGGAACAGAGATGGGTCCGGATTCAGGCCGTCTGGCCGATGCTCGGGGGCGCCGACAGCTCCGCCAGCTGGAACAGGCAATCGCCGCGCTGTACTTGCGCGGGCACGCGCTTGCACACCACTTCGCCGTCACCCTTGAAGCGGTGCAGCACCGGCTCGCGCAGCGGCGTATCGGGGAAATGCACCCACGCGGCCGGCTGCCCAGCCTTCACCTGGTCGCCGAGTTCGACGAGCGGCTCGTACAGCCCGCGCTCGTACGCGTAGACGAAATGGCGGTCGCCGTCGACACGCATGAAGCGCGTAGTGGTCGGCGGTGCATCGGGCACGAGCGCGCCGTGCAGCAGGCCGATATGGCCGAGGTAGTGCAGTAGCCCGTGGCGGCCCATCCGGATCAGCGAAGGATCGGCCATGCCCGCACCGCCGAGTTCGGTCACGATCGAGATCGCGCCCTGCCGGCGCGCGGCCGATGCCGAATGAACGGGATTCGGCGCGTGCAGCAGCCCATTGTGCAACCCGAACGCGACCAGCAGCCCGTTGAGCTTCACGGCTTCGTCGGCGTCGAGCGGATCGATCGCGAGCATGTTGCCGCCCTGGTACAGCAGCGAGCTGCCGCCCGAGTGCAGGTCGACCAGATACTGCGCGCGAGACAGCAGCACATGCTCAATGTAATGCGCGATCATCTGCGTCGGCGTGCCGGTCGGATCACCGGGGAAGCTGCGGTTCAGGTTGCCTCCGTCGAGCGGTGACACGCGCAGGCCCGCATCCGCCGCCGGGAAATTCGCCATCGGCAGCAGGATCAATTGCCCGCTGACCATCTCGGGTTCGATCTCGCGCATCAGCTGCGACACGATGATCTGGCCTTCGTACTCGTCGCCGTGGTTGCCGGCCATCACGAGCGCGACCGGGCCGTCGCCGTTGCGGATCGACACGATCGGGATCGGCAGCCAGCCGTATGCCGAGCGGTGTACCGAATGCGGCAGCCGCAGGTAACCCGCGTGCTTGCCTGGTGCGTCAAGATCGATTTCGCAGTGGATGGGATTGCGATGTGAGGAAGAGGCGGTCATGGCGGCATCGTTCGATGAACGGAATCTGCCATCTTATCGGGAAACGACCGCCGCGCGGCGCGCCGGGCGAGCGCAACGCCGAACGCCATCAAGCGGCAAACGCATGGATGCGTACGGGCGAGTTGCAAAGCCGATACGCGAGACCCCGTGCGATGTTGCAGCGGTGAACACATGCCGGCACGCCGGCCGGCCGCATTCGGGTGTGATGTTTCGCGCCGGCCCCTTGCCGCGGCAGGGCCGGCGCGCGCAACCGGCTTACCGGCCCGATGTTTCAGCTTCGAGACGTCCTTCTTCCCACAGTGCCCAGAAACGGCTGCCGGCGCGATACGGATTCGCGCGGTGCGCGCCGTGATCGGCGACGCCCTGGCGGAATGCGCCGTACAGCGTCAGCGGCGGATTGTCGACGCATCGGGCTTCGCGCGCGGCCGGCATGCGGCGTTCGGAAACGAGCCGGCGGATCAGCGAGGCGCCGTCGATCACATCCAGTTCGTCGATGGTTTCGCTGCGGCTGAGGACTTCGACGGTATTCATGTTGGGTCTCCCTGACAACCTGTTTCCATGACAAGGAGCAATAAGAGTGCCAGGCTCGAAAAGCCTTGCGCTGCTTCGATCGTGCCGGCTTCTGCAGCCAATGTGACGGGTGGCGAGCGGCGATGTTACGGAACACGTCACGTGACACGCGAACGCGCGGCGCCACGTGCGACCACGCAAAGCGTTTCGGAATTGAATCGTCGGGAGGAGGCGGAGAAGGGTGAAAGCCGGCTGCGCAGCCGGATCAGGTCGCGGTGGCCGGCGTGACCCGGCTGCTGCCGCTCGAATAGAAGCGGTAGATTCCCTTGCCGGCCGACTTCGCGTCGTACAGCGCGCTGTCGGCCTGCCGGATCAGTTCATCGGGGGAGCCATGTCCGTCGTCGAGCGCGATGCCGATGCTGATACCCAGGCTCACGGTCTCGCCGATCGACAGGGTGTACGGCGCCGAGATCTGCCGAATGATGCGTGCGGCGAGGATCGAACACGCGTGCATCGTCGTGTCGTCGATCGCGACGACGAACTCGTCGCCGCCGATGCGCGCCGCCAGCTCGCCGGGCGGCAGTGTCTTGCCGAGCCGCTCGGCGACCTGGGTCAGCACGTCGTCGCCGGCCTGGTGGCCGAACCGGTCGTTGATCGCCTTGAAGCCGTCGAGGTCGAGATACATGACGGCGAGCGCGGGGCCCGGCATGCGCGGCCGGCGCGCGAGCATCCGCTTGAGCTGGGCATGCAGTTCGTGACGGTTCGGCAAACCCGTCAGCGCATCGTGCCGCGCGAGATGCCGGATGTGCTGCTCGGTCTGGCGGCGCGCGGTGACATCCTCGACGATGATCACCGCGTTGCCGTCCGGCACGCGGTGGCGCGTCAGTTCGAGCTGGCGGCCGTCGGCGAGCACGACGTCGAGCGGCGCGGGTTCGTCGCAGGTCAGCCAGAGCTCGCACTGCGCGGCGAGACTGGCGCCGCCCGGATCGGTCGCGTCGTTCGCGCCGAGCACCGCGACGACGGCAGGCAGGGGCGTATCGAGCATGATCTCGCGCGGCGAGCCGAACAGTTGCGCGGTGCGCCGGTTCGCGACGATCACGCGCCGTTCGCCGTCGATCATGCACAGGCCGTGCGGCATGTAGGTGAGCGCGGCGTCGAAGCGCGCGACGAGTTCGGCGTTGCGCTGGCGCGCGGCGATCAGCGCGACGAGCACGCGATAGTGACGCTGGACGACCGTGCGCATCGCGGCGAGATAGATCGCGAGCGGCGGCAGCAGCAGCCACGCGCCCGACCGGTGGGCCAGGAGCGCACCGACGCCGATCGGCAGCACGCCGAGCGTGACCTGCATCATCGCAAGCCGCGGCAACGCCGAATTGCGTGACGCGATCCCGCCGAACACGCCGCCTGCGACCATCACCGACAGCGTGCCGAGCTCGACGTCGACGGCCTGCACGCAGCCCATCACGCCGAGGCCGAGCACGAAGCATGCGACGAGCGACACGGGCGCGTAACGCATCGCCCAGTATTCGGCGCGGTCGTCACCGGCGTCGCGCTGAACCGTGTATGCACGCGCGATCGAGAGCCGCGCGATGAGCAGGCCGGCGTCGACGATCAGCCACGCGAGACACCAGAGCTGCTGCAGCCGGATCAGCGCGACGGCCGCGACGAAGCCGCTCGCGAGCCCGGAGAGCGCCATCGGGCGGACGTCTTCGAACAGGGTAACGAGCATCGACGGGCGCAGCGCGGCCGTCACACGGTGGTTGCCGGAGGGAGGAGTGGCGAGAACGGAGTGCAGGAGAGATGTCCTGACTGCCATGGTTTTTGACCTCGACACGGTGTCGCGTGATGTCGCGATGCCTGGCGGCGCCCGCACGGCACATGGCGGAAGCCCGGCCAGGCCGGATGCGCACGACATTACCATGAAACGCGGGCGGCGCGGGTTGCCCGGCAGAGCGGCGCCACTAGTCGTAAACCACGCCCGCGAAAGCCTTGCGCATTCACCGGGGCGGGGGCAGCATCGTTGCGAACGAATGCGGCCCGGCGACCGGCAGGAGACCGGTCGCCACGCACGGTGCGCGTGCGCGCCCGGCGCGGCCGGCATGATCGAAGCCGCTGCAACCGGGTACGCGACGCGGTCGAGTTGCCGCCCGCGACCGGCTGCCGCAGCCCGGCTGAATACCGTTATAAGAAATTCAATAAGTATTTCATGCGAGAAATACTATAGGCGATATATCTAAAACAATGCCAGAATGCGCGCCGCTCCGAACGTCGCGACACCCGATCGCCGTCCGAGCCGCATCAGGAGGTTCCCCCCAATGAAAAACCACGGCCTGTCACGGCGGGGTTTTCTGAAAGCCAGCGTGCTGGCGGGCGTCGCGGTGTATGTCGCGCCCCTGGGCAGCCGCGCATTCGCGGCGCTCTTCGAAGAAAAACTCCTCACCCCCGTCAAATGGGATAGCGTCACCGGCATCCCCCAATTCCGCATCGACGGCATCGCGAAGGTCACGGGCTCGAAAGTGTTCGCCCGTGACGTGCGCGCAGCCGACATGCCGCACTGGCCGCAGCAGCAGTCGCATGCGCTGATCCTGCGCGTCACGCAGGCCGACCGCACGTACGAAGGCTTCGACCTTTCGCTGCTCGGCGACGAGCTGAAGCCGGACCGCGTGGTCACGGCCGACGATCTCGCGCGCGACGGCGTTGCGTTCCCGACGTTCTACGGCGACGACATGTTGCTGCCCGCCGGCAAGACACCCGCGTATCTCGGTCATGCGGTCGCAATCCTCATTTACCACGACTTCGCGCGCTTCCGCTTCGCGAAGAACACGCTCAAGTTCCGCGACGACGTGATCCGCTACGGTGCGGTCACGGGCCCGCTCGAGCGCGATCCGTGGGGCACCTTCCGCTACGTGCGGGTGGGCGGCAAGACGGCCTATGACGACGACGTCTATTCGAGCCTGAAGGATGCGCCGATCTTCCCGAGCATGATGCGCAAGCACCTGCCGGTGTGGCCGGACGGCAAGGAGCACGGCAAGCTCGACGAGCAGGGCATGTTCCTGGCCGGGCAGATCGCCAGCGAACTCGACCATCCGTCGGCCGACTGGCTCGTGTTCGACCGCGAGTACAACACGCAGTCGGTCGATACGTCCGCGCTCGAGCCGGACAACGCGAACTGCTGGTACGACGCCGCGACGCAGTCGCTGCACCTCGTCGTGCCGACCCAGTCGCCGCTCGAAGTGGCGGAGAACGCGGCCGCGATGGTCGCGAAGTGCCGCTTCCCGGTGAAGAAGCTGTTCGTGCATCCGTGCTACACGGTCGGCTACGGTTCCAAGGATCACTTCAACGTGCCGTTCTACGGCCTCGTCTGCGCGCTGTACGCGGACGGCCGCCCCGTGCGTTTCGCGAACGACCGCTACGAGCAGTTCCAGACGTCGCTGAAGCGTCACGCGTTCAAGATGCACTACCGGATCGCGGTGGACCGCAACACGGGCCTGCTGCAGTCGTTCAAGGGCGACTTCGAGGCGAACGGCGGCGGGCGCTCGAATTTCTCGCCGTCGGTCGCGATGGTCGGCGCAACGGCCGCGCAATCGATCTACTACTTCCCGAAGAGCGACCTGGCCGCGGTCGCGATCGCGTCGCGCGCGATCGATGCCGGCTCCGCGCGCGGCTACGGCACGCTGCAGAGCATGGCGGCGACCGAGATGGCGGTCGACGAGATCGCCGCGCAGCTGAACATCGACCCGATCGATTTCCGCCTGCGCAACGCGCTGCGTTCGGGGATGAAGAACACGCAAGGGGCGATTCCCGCCGGCGCGCTGCGCGTCGACGAGGTACTCGAGCGCTCGAAGCAGCATCCGCTGTGGACACGCCGCGCCGCGCGCAAGGCCGAATTCGAGGCCGCGAATCCGGGCAAGCGCTACGGCGTCGGCTTCGCATGCGTGCAGAAGGATTTCGGTACGGGCGCGGAAGCGTCGTTCGCGAAGGTCGAATTCGACGAGAACGGCAAGGTGTCGCTGCAGCACACGGCGGCCGAGATCGGCACCGGGATGTCGACGTCGCAGGCCGTCGCGGTCGCGAAATGGCTGGGCCGCCCGGCGACGGAAGTGCGCGTGGCCGTGACCGAATGGCCGGACCTGCCGGTCGAGACCAGCGGCGATCCGTACCTCATGTCGCAGGCCGACCAGGATCGCCTGAGCGCGAACCCGCGCTGGTCGCCGAGCTATGCGTCGCCGTCGAGCGCGACGAACTCCGCGTACTACTTCACGCACAGCACGCGCGAAGCCGCGCGCGCCGTGTTCCGCTACGGCCTGTGGCCGGCGGCGATGTCGATCTGGACCCGCGGCCTCGGCGGCGGCCAGGCCGCGCCGTATGCGATCCGCATCGAGGACGCGCGCTGGGTCGACGGCAAGCTGACCGCCGACGGCCTCGAGCCGCTGTCGTTCGAACAGCTCGCGAAGCAGGCCTATGCACTCGGCCTGCCGACCGGCGCCGTCGTGCACGTGTTCAACCGCTGGCAGTGGACCGACGCCGAGTTCGAAGTGGGCGGCACGGTCGAGCGTTTGCCGATCGACGGGCTGTCGCTGCGCGTCGGCGCGCCGAAGACGGGCGACAACGGCCCGGTGCCCGGCACCGCCGCGCCGGCCGGCGCGACCGCGATGCGCGGCACGCTGGCGCCGACCGCGAACGGCTACCGCGTGCTGGACCGCAAGCGCGTGTTCATCCCGCCGACGAGCCGCAACAACGCGGCCGTCACGTACTACACGGCGGTCGGCACGCTCGTCGAGCTGGCCGTGCACGAAGCGACCGGCAAGGTCGAGTTGCTCACGCATCACTCGATCATGGAGTGCGGCAACCAGATTTCGCCGCAGCTCGTGTCGGGCCAGTTGCAGGGCGGCCTTGCGATGGGTATCGGCCACGCGTTGCACGAATACCTGCCGCTGTATGAAGACGGCCCCGGCAACGGCACGTGGAACTTCAACCGTTACCAGCTGCCGCGCGCGTCCGACGTCGCCGTCTGGACGCAGACGGGCGACGTGCTGCCGCCGCTGTCCGAGACCGATCCGCCGAAGGGTGTCGCCGAAGTGGTGATGATCCCCGTCGTCGGCGCGATCGTGAACGGGATCGCGCACGCGATCGGCCATCGTTTCACCGACCTGCCGGTGACCCCGCAAAAGATTCAGGAGGTGCTCGCATGACGACCGCCCAAACCGCGGCTTCGGCCGCGAGCGCCAGCGCCGCTGCGACCGGCGCTTCCGCGCCGAGCGCGGCTTCGGCCGCACCGGCATCGGTCCCGGCCGTGCCGGCATCGGCATCTGCGCCGGCCGCCGTCGAGCGTCCGCTCGTCCGGTTCCAGTCGAAACCGCTGTCGATCAATATCAACGGCAAGTCCGTCGGCCCGATGCAGGTGCCGGAAGGGCTGATGATGATCGAGTTCCTGCACGAGTACGCGGGCCTCACCGGTTCGCGGCTCGGCTGCGGGCAGGGCATCTGCCACGCGTGCGTCGTGATCGTCGACAAGCCGGACGGCACGAGCGAGGAAATGCGTACCTGCATCACCGGCGCGCATTTCTTCCACGGCCGCTCGATCCGCACGATCGAAGGTCACGCGAAGCGCAACGAAGCGGGCGAAGTGGTCGAGCTGTCGCCGATCCAGCAGAAGTTCCTCGAGCACTTCAGCTTCCAGTGCGGCTATTGCACACCGGGCTTCGTCAACGCGGCGACCGTGCTGATCGAACGCCTGAAGCGCGAGCCGATTGCGAAGGCCGACGTCGAACGCACGATCACCGAGGCGCTCGATGCGCACCTCTGCCGCTGCACGGGCTATGTCCGCTACTACGAAGCCGTCAAGGACGTGGTGCTGACGACGCCGGGACTCGTGAAGGACGCCGCATGAAACGCACATTCGCTCATCGTGTCGCGCGGGCCGCGGGCCTCCCCGTGTTGGCCGTGGCCAGCGCGTTGCTGCTCGCCGCGTGCGGCGGCCATGACGCACCGGTCTCGAACGCGGCGTCCGGTGCGCCCGGTGCCGACCAGATCGCGCGCGGCCGCTATCTCGTCAAGGCCGCCGACTGCGCGGCGTGTCACACCGCGAAGGACGGCGCGCCGTTCGCCGGCGGCGCGCCCCTCGAATCGCCGTTCGGCACGTTCTACGGCTCGAACATCACGCCGGACAAGGATCACGGGATCGGCAGCTGGAGCGCGGACGATTTCTACGCCGCGCTGCATGACGGCAAGGCGCCGGGCAAGCGCCTGTATCCGTCGATGCCGTACACGTCGTACCGTCAGCTCACGCGTGCCGATTCCGACGCGATGTACGCGTACTTGAAGACCGTCAAGCCGGTCGCACTGGAAAACCGCGAGCACGAGCTGAAGTTCCCGTACAACCTGCGTTTCGGGATGGTCTTCTGGGACATGGTGTTTCTGAAGGACAGCCTGCCCGATGCATCGACGGGCCAGTCCGCCGACTGGCAGCGCGGCCGCTATCTGGCGGGCGCGCTCGGCCACTGCGCGGAATGCCATACGCCGCGCGCGTTCACGGGCCAGCTCGACAGCGCGAAGCCGCTTGCAGGCGCCGCGCTCGGCCGCGTGGCCGCGCCCGACATCACGCCGGCGGGCCTCGCCGCGCGCGGCTGGACGGGCGCCGACCTGCAGACGTTCTTCGGCGTCGGCATCGCGCCGCAAGGCTCGGCATTCGGCGAAATGTACCCGGTCGTGCACCTGAGCACGCAGTACATGACGAAGGACGACCTGCGCGCGCTGTCGGTGTACCTGCTGGGCGATACGCCGCCCGCGCCGCAACCGGTGAAGCCGGTGTCGGCCGACGCCGCGCAACTTGCGGCCGGCCGCTCGGTGTATCTCGCGGTCTGTGCGGGCTGTCACGGTTTCGACGGTGAAGGCAAGCCGCACGTGGCGGTGCCGATGAACGGCAATTCGACGGTGCGTCAGGGCGACCCGCGCAACCTGCTGGTCGCGATGCTCGACGGCATCGGCGAGCAGAAGTTTGCCGGGTTCGAGAACCTGCAGCCGATGCCCGGTTTCGCGCACACGCTGAGCGACGACGAACTCGCACAGCTCGCGAACTACCTGCGTGCGACGTGGGGCGGCCAGCCCGCGAGCGTCACGCCGGCCGACGTGAAGGCCATGCGTTAAGTCGTGCCGCAGGGCGGGGCGTCGCGCGCGATTCAGCCGGTTTCCGGTGCTCGCGCGCGACGCGTCGCCCGATTTTTTGCGGCGGTTCTTCAGTAGCCGCCGCCTCCTCCGCCACCCCCTCCGCTACCTCCCGCGCCACCGCCGCCGTACCGGCTCATGCCCGGTCCTTGCGATACGCCGCGATCCGACGACGTACATCCCGCCGACAGCACGAGCACCAGCGCCGCGATCAGCGCCGCGGCCAACGTTGACGATTTCATTTTCCGCCTCCTTGCCACGCGCAGGCCGCGGGAAACCCCGGTTCGCGTGAACCGCGCGTCTGCACGCTGACGAAACGTTTCGGGCAGGCTGTTTATTCCATGTGTTTTGATTGCGGATCGTCGAACGCAAAGGGGCCGGACCGGAGCCATCGCACCGTGCCTTGGTACACTCCGGCACGCCGCCATTCCGATTCCGACTACAAAAAACATGAGTGCTACCTCCGAACGTCCGCCATCGCGTCCGTCCCATCCCGTCGTGCTCGGCTGCATGTCGTTCGCCGTCGGCGGCCCGCTGGTCGCGGCGCTCGTCTGGCCCGGCGTGATGCTGATTGCATGGTCGTTGATCGACGGCCCGTCGTGGGACGTCCTGAAAGTCAGTGCCGGCATGGTGCCGATGATTTTTATCGCGTCGTTCGTATTCGGCTATTTCCTGCCCGCGACGGTCGCGGGCGGCATCATGGGCGCAATCGGCACGCGGATCCGGCGGCGCTGGTACGTACTGCTGGGGATGGTTGTGGGCACCGCCACGATGATCGGCTACGTGCTGTTCCAGACCTGGCTGATCAACGCCGACAAGGTTGGCGACATCAACGCGATCGCCACGATCGATGCGATCGTGACGTCGGCGGTGTTGTCGAGCTGGCTCCATCGGCGGCTCGAACGCCGGCGTTGAGCGCGACGCGGGGTGAGGTCGCGTGCGTGAGCGGCGACCCGTATGAACGGGACGAACCGAACGGTACCCGTGACCGCAACGGCGGCCCGCGCGCTGTCATGCTTCACTGGTTGCGGATGCCGCCGTCACGGCGGCCCGCGATCAACGATAGACGAGATCGGCGCGGCGGTTCTGTGCCCACGAATCCTCGTCGTGGCCGAGCGCGACCGGCTTTTCCTTGCCGAGGCTGACCGCCTCGAGTTGCGTAGCCGGCACGCCGAGCGTTTCGAGCCCGCTCATCACGGCTTGCGAACGGCGTTGGCCGAGTGCGAGGTTGTATTCGGACGTGCCGCGTTCGTCGGTGTTGCCCTGGATCAGCACGTGCCGCGCCGGGTGGCTGCGCAGGTAGTCGGCGTGCGCCTGCAGCAGCGACTGGTATTCGGGCTTGACGGAGTACTGGTCGAAATCGAAGTAGATGCTGCGCTTCGCGAGCGGGCTGTTCGGATTGTCGAGATCGTCGGCCGTCACCGTTGCGACGGCTTCGCTGGAGGGCGTCGGCGCGGTGCCGGCATTCTCGGGCGTCTTCGCCGCATGGTGGCAACCGGCCAGCAGTACCACGGTTGCCAGGACCGCAAATCGGTTCGTTTTGCTCATCGTTCGCCTCCAGCGGTTGACTGCGTTGAACGCGTGGGACGTGCGATCGGCACGTCCGTATCCGGCCGCAATGGCGCGAAAGGTCCGGCATCCACGACGCGAATCATGTTCGTAAGCCGGTGGTGCGCCATATGAAAGAGTGTTGCGACCGGAACGCCAAATCTCGGCGTCGCTGCAAACAGATTAGGAAAAATGTCACAGCGTGACCAGTTTCTCCGCATTTATTTGCGCGGACGAGACAGATAGGCCGGCATTCCTGCCGTCGCGCGGGGCGATGCCACAGCGAAAAAGGCCGCGCACGGGCGCGGCCTTTCCGGCTCGGGGCATGACGTTCGAGCGGTGCTGGAAATGCGTGCCCGACACGGTCGGTGCAGCAGCGTTGCGCTGCGCCGCCCCGTGTTGCACCGTCAGAACTTGTGCCGCAGCCCCAGTGCGACGACGACCTGGTTGCTGTTTGCCGACGGCGTCAGCGTCCAGACGGTCGCGTTGAACGCGGGATTGCCGTTGCCGCCGCTCACGCTCTGGTAGACGCCTTCGAGATACGCATCGGTGCGCTTCGACAGCGCATAGTCGGCTTGTGCGACGACCTGGTTCCATTTCGGGCGGGTCTGGCCGGTGCGCGTGTCGAAGCGGCCCATCGTGTACGTGTACGCGGCCGAGAGGCTCAACGCACGCGTGACGAAGAAGCGCCCGTCGACCGTGAAGTTGTCGAACACCAGCGATTCCCCCTTCAGCGGCGCGATGCTGCCGCCCTGGAGCACGCCCGTCACGCCGTCGGTGGTCGAGTGCGACCATGCGGCGCCGACCGAATGCGGCCCGAACGCATACCGGCCGGCCGCGGCCCAGATCTGCTGGTTGCCGCCCGTGATCGTCGCCGAGCCGTCGACCGTGCTCAGCGCGCCGTTCGGGTTAGGGGCATTGCGGTCGCGGCTGATCTTCAGGTAGCCGGCGCCGAGCTTCAGCGGCCCGTTCGCATACGACACGCCCGCGCTCCACGCCGCGTTGTTGGAGAACTGGCCGGCCGTATTCGAGAACCCGTACATCGCGCCGAACGTCAGCCCGCGGTACGTCGGGCTCGTGTACTTCACCGCCTGGTTGATGCGGAGGTTGCGGTTCGAATCGTCGTTGTCGTACGGATGCACCGCGAGGTTGCCGCCCCAGCCGGGGCCGGACGCGCCGAGCGGCGTCACGAAATCGAGGATCAGGTCGTACTGGCGGCCGAACGTGAGCGTGCCGGCCGTCTGCGAGCTCAGGCCGATCCATGCCTGGCGGCCGAACATGTCGACGCCTTTCTGCGACAGCGCGCCGGTGGTGCCCGAGAAGCCGTTTTCGAGCGTGAAGACCGCGGCCGTCCCGCCGCCGAGATCCTCGCGGCCGCGCAGCCCCCAGCGCGACGCGTTCAGTGCGCCGCTCGTCATCGCGACGGTGCCGCTGCCCGGCGAGCCGGCGCCGTGCGTGCGCTGGTTGGTCGCGTAGGTGATCGACGTGTCGATCAGGCCGTACAGCGTCACGCTGCTCTGTGCGTGTACACCGCCCGACGCGAGGGCGGTCAGGCAGGTGGCGATGGCGGTCCCCGCGAGTCGAGTGCTGGCGTGCTTGTTCATCGTGTAGGAATGCATAGGAGTTTTTATCGTTTTCCCGGCCCGGTGGCCGGCGGATCGAGCGGCCATTATTGGAGATCGTGTGGCGGTCGATTAAGGCGTTGCACAGGAAAGGTCCTCTGCGAAATCGCGCAGAATCGCGGCGCGGCGGCAACAGGAGGATGTGCGTGTGCGACCGCGTGCGGGGCCGGCGCACGAAGCCCGGCCCCGCGTTCGTCAATGCGGTGCAACCAGGCGCGGGTCGATATACGCGTCGATGTCCTGCGACTGCTTGTACACGGCGTTGCGCACGTTGAACGCATTCGCGTTGCGCGTCGAGCCGTAGATCGAGTCGAGCCCGTCACCCTTGCGGAACGCGCGCTTCGCGGCAGCCTCGTCGAGCAGGTGCGTGCCTTTCAGCAGCGGGAGGTATTGCTCCGGCGCGAGCCCGACGCGTGCGGACATGATCCTGACCGCGTCGGCCTGCGTCTTCGGATCGTTGATGTAGGCGACGCAGCGATACCAGACCTTGATCACCTTGGCCCAGTCGGCACGGCGCGCGGCGAGGCTCGCCGGCGCGACCGTGATCGCGTCGTAGATCAGCCCTGGCGCATCCGCCGACGTGAAGATCGCGCGTGCGCCCGGGGCGCGCTTCAACGCCTCGCCGGCGTTCGGCTGCCACGCGGCCACCGCGGCAATGTCGGTCGATGAACCGAGCACCTGCGGCAGTTCGTTGGTTTTGGCGTTTACGAGCGTCACGTCGCCGTCCTTCAGCCCGTGCTGTTGCAGCGCGGTTTCGAGCAGCAGGTGATCGACGAGACCGAGTTCGACGCCGACCTTCTTGCCCTTCAGCGCCTCGACGCTGCGCAGCGGCGGCTTGGCGACGATCATGTCGTTGCCGGCGGAATAATCGGTGAGCAGGATCATCACGTTCTTCGCGCCCGCCGCGCCCGTCACGAGCGCATCGCCGTTCGTTGCCGCGACCGCGTCGAGCTTGCCCGCGGAAAACGCGTCGAGCGATGCCGAGTAATCGAACCATTCGAAATCGACATCGACGCCGGCCTCCTTGAACCAGCCCTTGTCGAGCGCGACCTGGAACGCGACCCAGCCGGGCCAGTCGCTGTAGCCGATCTTGAGCGGCGCTGCCGCGTGCGCGGCGGGTGCCATGAGTAGCGTGGCGGCCGTGGCAGCGGCCCCCAATGCGTGACGGACGGAACGGCGGGACAGCAGGCGGCGGAGCGCCAGGGCGGGGCGGGTCATCGTTTTCTCCAGGAGACCGGGATCGGGATCGTCGATACGGACCATGCCGATGCACGGTCCGGCCGCGTGGCCGGTTCCTGCGGATGCGGAACGAATGAAGCGGCCACGGAGAGGCGCGACGGCCGTTGCCATCGCCAATCTCCCGGGCTTTTGTCCCGCCGTGTAGCGCGTGCGTGTCCGGTCTCGCGATCGGACGAACCCGCGCCGGGCTGCTCTCGGACCAGACGTTCGATGAACCGGAACCCTAGCACCCCTAAGATGCGACGCCGCCGCACCTCTCGGCGTCATGCCGAGCGAGAAGCGTGCCAACGGCGCGCGGCGGGTGGACTCAGCGGCGGCGCGACGTGCGCTGCAGTTCGATGAAGCGGGCGGAGAAGAGCGCGCTCAGCGCGCGCCGGAGCAGGTCGAGCTTGTTCATGAGGTGTCGCGTAACGAGTGAAGGTGCATGCATCGAGCAATGCCCATGCCATCGCCGATCGTGTCGTGCAGGCGGGCGCGGCGCGCACTGCGCCGGTGCGGGAGCGCGTTTGCATGGTGCGCGGCACGCCCGCCGCGAGGGCAGCCATCCGAATCCGGTGCGGTGAGCGTCAACGCGCGCATGCCGGGAAGCCGCGTGGCGTGGCGATTCCGCACACGCTGGCACGCAACTCGCTTAGTCGTTGCCCGAGAGGTGCGAAGCAATTTGCATCATCTTCAGGATCGCTAGGGTTCCGGTCGTGCGGCGTTCGCGCCGCGCGATGGCTGGTCCGAGAGCAATCCGGTCTTGTCTTCTCCTCGATTCGAGGA
Source organism: Burkholderia lata (assembly GCF_902499335.1). Lineage (GTDB taxonomy): Bacteria > Pseudomonadota > Gammaproteobacteria > Burkholderiales > Burkholderiaceae > Burkholderia > Burkholderia lata_B. The sequence goes on from NZ_CABVQK010000006.1 coordinate 286,389, forward strand.
AACGGCGAGGCTCCACGGAGGGATAAAAGCCCGGGAGGTCGCGATGTCGTTCGGTCGCCCTCTCACGCCTTTTGTCCAACCGACCACGGAGCCGCCATGTCGCCGAGCCCCCAAGCCGTCCTTGCCCCGCCGCCACACGTCGTGTGGGAAGCGCTCATTCCCGCCGGAACCCACTGGTCCGGCATCCTGCGCCGCGGTCTCGCGCTGCGCATCGTCGATATCGACGGCGGCGCGAACCTGTCCGCCGTGTTTCATCGCCAGGAAGACCTGCTCGAACGCTACAACATGGCCGACACGCTGAAGGCGCAGCACACCGCGCACCTCACGCGCGGCCATGCGCTGTACACGGACATGGGGCGCGTGATCGCATCGATCACGGCCGATACGCTCGGCTGGCACGACCCGCTCGGCGGCGTCGGCGATGCGCGGCTGTTCGCGCACAAGTACGGCACGACGTCGTACCAGGCCGATCGCAACGCGATGATCCGCAACGGCCGCGACAGCCTCGTGCTCGAACTTGCGAAATACGGGCTGTCGGCACGCGACCTCGTCGCGAACGTCAATTTCTTCAGCAAGCTCGACACACGCGACGACGGCGCGCTCGATTTCGTCGCCGGACATTCGCCGGCCGGCAGCGCCGTCGACCTGCGCTTCGAGATGAACACGCTGGCGGCGTTCTCGACGGCGCCGCATCCGCTCGATCCGCGCCCGGACTATGCGCCGAAGGCCGTGAAGCTGATCGCGTACCGCGCGTATCCGGCGGATGGCGCGGCACCGGAAGACGACCCGTGCCGCCGCGCCTGCGCCGAGAACACGCGCGGCTTCACCAACACCGATCGCCTGTTTGCGTAAGGAGCCGAGCCATGCCGATCATCGAAAGCCGTCTCGACCCACGCGACGCGATCCACGACACCACGCTGAACGCGGGCGAACCGTGGCTGCACGAGCTGAAGCGCGGACAAGTCTTCCGCATCCTCGACCTGGAGGGCAACCAGGCCGTCGACACGCTGTTCTACCGCTCCGACGAGCCCGAAGAGCGTTACAGCGCGCAGGACACCATCCGCGCACAGCGCAACCTGTACCTGAGCGCGGGCAGCGTGCTGCTGTCGAGCCGGGGCAACCCGATGGTGACGATCGTCGCCGATACCTGCGGCCGTCACGACACGCTCGGCGGCGCCTGCGCGGCCGAGAGCAACACCGTGCGCTATGCGCTCGACAAGCGGCACATGCACAACTGCCGCGACAGCTTCCTCAACGCGATCGCGCACTGCACGTGCGGCGCGGGCGCGCGGCTCACCAAGCGCGACCTCGTCGGCAACGTCAACTTCTTCATGAACGTGCCCGTCACGCCGCTCGGCGGGCTGACCTTCGAGGACGGCATTTCCGCACCGGGCAAGTACGTCGAGATGCGCGCGGAGATGGACGTCACGGTGCTGATCTCGAACTGTCCGCAGCTCAACAATCCGTGCAACGGGTACAACCCGACGCCGGTGCGCCTCACGGTCTGGGAGGCTGAATGAGATTCACGAAAGTCCTCGTCGCGAACCGCGGCGAAATCGCGTGCCGCGTGATCCGCACGCTGAAGCGGCTCGGGATCGCGTCGGTCGCGATCTACTCCGACGCCGACCGCGATGCGCGCCACGTGGCGCTCGCCGACGAAGCCGTGCGGGTCGGCCCCGCACCGGCGGCGGAGAGCTACCTGAATGTCGCGGCGATCCTCGCCGCCGCGCGCGAGACCGGCGCACAGGCCGTGCATCCGGGCTACGGCTTCCTGTCCGAGCACGCCGGCTTCGCCGACGCATGCGAAGCCGCGGGCCTGCGCTTCATCGGGCCGCGTGGCGACCAGATGCGCGCGTTCGGCCTCAAGCACACCGCGCGCGAGCTCGCCGCTGCGCAGGGCGTCGCGCTGCTCCCGGGCACGGGCCTGCTCGACGATGCACGGACGGCGCTCGCCGAAGCCGACGCGATCGGCTATCCGGTGATGCTGAAAAGCACCGCGGGCGGCGGCGGGATCGGCATGTCCCTGTGCCGCGACGCCGCGCAGCTCGAAGCGGCGTTCGATTCCGTCGTGCGGCTCGGCGCCACGAACTTCGCGCATGCGGGCGTGTATCTCGAGAAGTTCGTCGAGCACGCGCGGCACATCGAAGTGCAGATCTTCGGCGACGGCCGTGGCGATGCGATCGCGCTCGGCGAACGCGATTGCTCGGTGCAGCGCCGCAACCAGAAAGTGATCGAGGAAACGCCCGCGCCGGGCCTGACCGATGAAGAGCGCGCCGCGTTGCACGCGAGTGCGGTGCGGCTTGCCCGCGCGGTCGGCTATGCGTCGGCCGGCACGGTCGAATTCGTGTTCGACGCGAACACGCGCCGGTTCTATTTCCTCGAGGTGAACACGCGGTTGCAGGTCGAGCATTGCGTGACCGAAGCGGTGACGGGCATCGATCTCGTGGAATGGATGATCCTCCAGGCGGAGGGCGACCTGCCGCCGCTCGCCACGCTCGCCGTCGCGCCGCGCGGCGCGAGCATCCAGGTGCGGCTCTATGCGGAGGATCCGCACAAGCAGTTCCTGCCGAGCGCGGGGCTGCTGACGCATGTCGCGTTTCCGGACGACGTGCGCGTCGACGGATGGATCGAGGCGGGCACCGAGATCAGCGCGCACTACGATCCGTTGCTTGCGAAGCTGATCGTGCATGGCGCTACGCGCCGCGACGCGCTGGCCGCGCTGCGGGGCGCACTGTCGCGCACGGAGCTGTACGGTATCGAAACCAACCTCGACTATCTGCGCGCGATTGCCGGTTCGGACACGTTCGCGCGTGGCGCATCGACGACCGCCTTCCTGTCGCGCTTCGCGTTCGCGCCGCACACGATCGACGTGCTCGACGGCGGCGTGCAGACCACCGTGCAGCAGGCGCCCGGGCGAGTCGGCTACTGGAACGTCGGCGTGCCGCCGTCCGGTCCGATGGACGATCGCGCGTTCGCGCTCGCGAATGCGCTGCTCGACAATGCACGCGACGCGGCCGGGCTGGAATTCACGATGGTCGGCGCGATGTTGCGCTTCAACGCCGAGACGCTCTTCGTGCTCGGCGGCGCGCCGCTCGCGGCATCGCTCGATGGCGAACCCGCACCGTTCTGGCGGGTGCTGCGTGCGCGGCCCGGCGCGGTGCTGAAGCTGGGCGGCGTGACGGGCGCCGGCGTGCGCGCCTGCCTGGCCGTGAAAGGCGGCCTGCAGCTGCCCGACTATCTCGGCAGCAAGGCGACCTTCACGCTCGGCCAGTTCGGCGGCCACGCAGGGCGTGCGCTGCGCAAGGGCGACGTGCTGCACCTGGACGCGGAAGCCGGGCGCGGTGACGCGGGCGCAACGCTGGCCGCGGCGGACATCCCCGCGCTGACGCACGCGTGGACGCTCGGCGTGCTCGACGGCCCGCATGGTGCGCCGGATTTCTTTACGCCGGACGACATCGCGATGCTGTACGGCACGCAGTGGACGGTCCATTACAACTCGAGCCGGACCGGCATCCGGCTGATCGGCCCGAAGCCGCAATGGGCACGCGCGGACGGCGGCGAAGCCGGCCTGCATCCGTCGAACATCCACGACAACGCGTATGCGATCGGCGCAGTCGATTTCACCGGCGACATGCCGGTGATCCTGGGCCCGGACGGCCCGAGCCTCGGCGGCTTCGTCTGCCCGGTGACGGTCGTGCACGACGAGTTGTGGAAGCTCGGGCAACTGCGGCCGGGCGATACCGTGCAGTTCCTGCGCGCCCGCGTGTCAACCGAGCCCGCTGCCGACGCGGTTGGGCGTCGGGCACCCACCGGCGCGCCGGGCGATTGCGTGCTGCATCGCGACCCGTCGGCCGGCGGCGGCATCGGCGTGGTCTACCGGCGCTCGGGCGACCGGAACGTGCTGGTCGAATACGGGCCGCTCGTGCTCGACCTGAACCTGCGCTTTCGCGTGCATGCGCTGATGTGCTGGCTCGACGCGCACCGTCTGCCCGGCATGCTCGACCTGACGCCGGGGATCCGTTCGCTGCAGGTGCAGTTCGACGCGCGGACCCTGCCGCTCGACACGCTGCTCGCGCATCTGCAGGTGGCCGAGCGCGAGTTGCCCGAAGTCGCCGACATGCGCGTGCCGAACCGCATCGTGCATCTGCCGTTGTCGTGGGACGATCCGTCGACGCGCATCGCGATCGAGCGCTACATGCAGTCGGTGCGGCCCGATGCGCCGTGGTGCCCGAGCAATATCGAGTTCATCCGGCGGATGAACGGACTGGCCAGCATCGACGACGTGAAGCGCGTCGTGTTCGACGCCCGCTATCTCGTGATGGGCCTCGGCGACGTGTACCTCGGTGCGCCGGTCGCGACGCCGATCGATCCGCGCCACCGGCTCGTCACCACGAAGTACAACCCCGCGCGTACCTGGACGCCGGAAAACGCGGTCGGGATCGGCGGCGCGTATCTGTGCGTGTACGGGATGGAAGGGCCCGGCGGCTATCAGTTCGTCGGCCGCACCGTCCAGATGTGGAACCGCCACCGCACCACGCGCGAGTTCGAAGCCGGCAAGCCGTGGCTGCTGCGCTTCTTTGACGAGATTCGCTTCTACGAAGTCAGCGAGGCCGAGCTGGCGGAACTGCGCGCGGATTTCGTCGCGGGGCGCGCCGGGCTGAAGATCGAGGAATCGGTGTTCGATCTTGGCGAATACAACCGCTTCCTGCGCGACGAGGCGGATTCGATCGCCGCGTTCAAGACCTCGCAGCAGACGGCGTTCGAAGCGGAGCGCGAACGGTGGCGGGTGGCCGGGCACGCCGAATACGTTGGCGACGCGGCGCAGGGCGATGCGGACGCCGCGCGGGAAGCCGGCGCGCTCGCCGATACGCAACGTGCGATTGCCGCGGACGTTTCGGGCAGCGTGTGGAAGGTGCTGGTCGAAGCCGGAGAGCGCGTGACCGAAGGGCAGGTCGTCGCGATCGTCGAGTCGATGAAGATGGAGGTCGCGGTGACGGCGACGGAAGACGGCACGATCGAGACGGTCGATTGCGCGCCGGGCGCGGCGGTGGTGGCCGGCCAGCGGCTGATGGTGATGAAGGCGGGCGCCGCCGAGGAGGTTGCATGAGCACGACGGAACGTTCGATCTTGCCAGGCGTCCGCTCGATCGCGGCGCTGCGTGCGCGTTATGCGGCGGGCGACCTGACGCCGCAAGCGCTCGTCGGCGCGATCGCCGCGCATTTCGCCGCGGGCGATCCGCATCACGCGTGGATCCGGCCGCTGACGCACGCCGAGATGACGGTGTATGCCGACGCGCTGGCCGGGCGCGACATCGCGTCATTGCCGCTGTACGGCGTGCCGTTCGCGATCAAGGACAACATCGACCTCGCCGGCATACCGACGACGGCAGCCTGCCCGGCCTACGCATACACGCCGGCGCGCAGCGCGCCCGTCGTCGAGCGGCTGATCGCGGCCGGCGCGATTCCGATCGGCAAGACCAACCTCGACCAGTTCGCGACCGGGTTGTCGGGCCAGCGCTCGCCTTATGGCGCGTGCCGCAATGCGCTCGATCCGCGTTATGCGTCGGGCGGCTCGAGCTCCGGGTCGGCGGTGGCCGTGGCGCTTGGCGTCGCGTCGTTCTCGCTGGGCACCGACACGGCCGGCTCCGGGCGCGTGCCGGCGGCGTTCCACGGGCTCGTCGGGCTCAAGCCGACCAAGGGCGTGCTGAGCACGCTCGGCGTCGTGCCGGCCTGCCGGTCGCTCGATTGCGTGTCGGTGTTCGCGCATTCGGCGGCCGACGCGCGGGCGGTGTTCGCCGCCGCGCACGGCGTGACCGACGGCGATCCGTACGGACGCGCGTGGCAGCCGCTGCTGGGCGCGGACGGGCTCCGCGCGCAACCGGCGCGACCGTTCGGGCAGTTGCGCTTCGGTACGCCGCGCGCCGATCAGCTTCAATTCTTCGGCGACGAATCGTATCGTGCCGCATGGCGCGCCGCGCTCGAGCACCTGCGAGCGACCGGGGCGCGGATCGTCGAGATCGATTTCAGCGCGTTCCTGGCTGCCGCGAGGCTGCTTTACGAAGGCCCGTGGGTCGCCGAACGGCTCGCCGCGATTGGCGCCTTCGCCGCGCGGGAGCCCGATGCGCTGCATCCGGTGATCCGCGAAATCGTCGGCGGCGCGTCACGCTTCAGCGCGGCCGATGCGTTCGCCGCGTTCGACATGCTCGCGACGTTGCGCGTCGAGGCCGGTCGCGCATGGGACGGACTGGACGCGATCGTCATGCCGACTTCGGCCACGACGGCGACCGTCGACGCACTCGAAGCCGACCCGATCGGCATCAATTCGCGATTTGGTTACTACACGAACTTCGTCAACCTGCTCGACCTGTCGGCGATCGCGGTGCCCGCCGGCCGCTGCGAAACCGGGCCGCATGCAGGGTTGCCGTTCGGCATCACGTTCGTCGGGCGCGCGCACGATGACGCGCGGCTGCTCGATCTTGCACAGGCGTGGACTGAAATGGGTGAACGCGGCGGAGGCGCGGGCGAGGGGGGCGATTTGCAGGCGGGTGTCGCCGGCGACGCGTGTGCAACGACGGCACCTGCGCCCGGCGTGTCCGACGGCGTCGTGCGCGTGGCGGTCGTCGGCGCGCATCTGCGCGGTGAACCGTTGAACGGGCAGCTCACGCAGCGAGGCGGACGTTTTGTTGCCGCGACGACGACGGCGCCCGCCTATCGTCTCTACGTGCTGTCCGCGGCGGCATCCGGCGGCGTTGCCAAGCCGGGCCTCGTGCGCGTGCCGGACGGCGGCGCGTCGATCGCGGTCGAGATCTGGGAGATGCCGGTCGACGCTTACGGCAGCTTCGTCGCCGGCATTGCCGATCCGCTCGGCATCGGCACGCTGACGCTCGCGGACGGCTCTCGGGTGCAGGGTTTCCTGTGTGAAAGCGCGGCGCTCGACGGCGCGCGGGACATCACGCACTTCGGCGGCTGGCGCGCTTACCGCGCGAGCGCCGCGAGCCACGCATTGCAATGAACGTCCGGTCGCGCGGCGCCCCGGCATTCGCGCGACCGGCACCTGAAACGATACGGAGATTTTCATGCCAATGACCCGCAACACGACCGGATGGCTTGCCGTGCGCCGCGAGCTGACGACACGCGGCAAATGGACGCTCGGCGTGGCGTCCTTCCTGCTGCCGTTCGCCGCCTGGTGCCTGATCAGCTATGTGCCGTTCATCTGGCATCCGCAAATGCGCATCACGAATCCGGGAAGCGTCGACTACTTCCAGCCGGGCATGCAGATCGACCGCGACGTGTTCGACGACGAACTCGCGCATGCGCGTGCGACGCACGCGGCCGTGCCCGAAGGCGTGCGTGCGAACCCGGTCTACCTGCCCGCGCCGCATCAGGTGCTGCGCGCGTTCTACACGGCGTTCACGACACCGCCGGCATCCCGCGACGGCGTCTGGCTGCACGAGAGCCTGTGGCACAGCATCCGGATCATTTTCTGGGGCTTCGTGATCTCGTCCGCGATCGGCGTGCCGCTCGGCATCGTCTGCGGCACCTTCAGTGCGCTCGCGCGGCTGCAGGAGCCGTTCCTGGAGTTCTTCCGCTACCTGCCGGCGCCCGCGTTCGGCGCGCTGATGGTCGCGGTCCTCGGCATCTACGATGCGCCGAAGGTCGCGATCATCGTGATCGGGACGCTCTTCCAGCAGGTACTGATCATCGCGAACACGACGCGCAAGCTCGAATACGGACTGTTCGAGGCCGCGATGACACTCGGCACGAAGAAGCTGAAGCTGCTCACGCACGTCGTGATCCCCGGCGTGCTGCCCGACCTGTATCGCGACCAGCGCATCCTGCTCGGCTGGGCCTGGACCTACCTGATCGTCGCCGAACTCGTCGGCACGAGCTCCGGCATCACGTGGTACATCAGCCAGCAGGCGCGCTACCAGCATTTCGACAACGTGTATGCGGCGATCCTGATGATCGGGATCATCGGCCTCGGCACCGACATCGTGCTCGGGCTGCTCGGCCGCAGGCTGTTTCCGTGGGATCGCACGCTGAAAGCGTGACACCCGTTGACGCCCACCCATCGACCGATTTCCGCAGAGGCCATCATGCAGAACCCGCAAGCCGTTCCCGATTACCTGATGCAGTCCGACGCGGTGCGCGAGCGCTTCGCGCGCTTGAAAACCCGCGACGTGATACTCGACGTGCGTCACGTCGGCAAGCGTTTCACGACACCACAGGGCGAGTGCGTCGCACTCGACGACATCAGTTTCCGTACGTACCGGCGTGAATTCGTGTGCGTGATCGGCCCGTCCGGCTGCGGCAAGTCGACGCTGATCCGCATCCTGGCGGGGCTCGACGCGCAGACGAGCGGCGACGTGCTGCTCGACGGCAAGCCCGTGCAGGGGCCGGGCGCCGATCGCGGGATGGTGTTCCAGGGCTATACGCTGTTTCCGTGGCTCACCGTGAAGAAGAACGTGATGTTCGGCCTCCGGATGAACGGCAGCAGCAGCGGCGCAGCCGAGCGCGAAGCGCTGCAGTGGCTCGATCTCGTCGGGCTGACGCGTTTCGCGGATGTGTATCCGCACCAGCTGTCGGGCGGGATGAAGCAGCGCGTGGCGATCGCCCGCGCGCTCGCGAACCGCCCGCGCATCCTGCTGATGGACGAGCCGTTCGGCGCGCTCGACGCGCAGACGCGGGCGCGGATGCAGACACATCTGCTCGACATCTGGCGCAACATCGACGTGACGATCCTGTTCATCACGCACGATCTCGACGAGGCGATCTTTCTGGCGGACCGGATTCTCGTGCTGAAGGCGAATCCGGGCGGGGTGCAGGAACTGATCGAGGTGCCCGTGCCACGGCCGCGGGACTATTCGCAGGTCAATACGCCCGAGTTCATCGCGACGAAGGCGCGGCTCGAGGCGCTGATCCATCCGAAGGAGGCGGTAGCGATGGACGACGGCGTGAGGCCGCACATGATCCGCATGACGGATGTGTCGGACAACGTCGAGTAAGCGGTGAAGCAAGCGGCCGGACGGTCGCCACGCGTCTAGTCGCGCGCGAACGCCAGCGCCGTCGCGACATCGCCGCGGCGATACGCGGCCCGGACGGCCGCTGCCGTGGCCGCGACGATTTCCGGCGGCGGGGACTTCCGCAGGCGCACGGCGACGCGCGGCAGCGATGCGAGCTGATGCCGGAGGTCGACGATCAGCCGGCAGCAGCGAAAACCGGCGGACGAGGCTTCCGGGCGGACGGCGGCGTCGGCAAGCCCGGCCGTCCACTCGACACCGCGGTGGCGCCTGACTTCGTCGAGATGCGACAGATGGCGCGCGTCGCCCGATAACGCGATCAACAGCGCGGCCCACTGCGCGCCGCGCCATCCAACGGGCATGTCGCGCGTGAGGTCGGCCAGCAGCGCGTCGTCCAGCACGGACAGGCTTTGCTGGCACAGGTAGTGGAAGTCGAGCGGCTGGTAGCGGACCTGCGGGTAGTCGCGCAGCACGTGCCCGAGTTCCGCGCCGGTCTCGACGGCGGCGGCGAGAAACCGTTCGGCCGGTGCCGGGCGGTTCAGCAGCAGCGTCGGTACGCTCCGGTAGAGCCGGTGGAGATCGTCGGGGTGATAGTGCATCGCGAATGTCGGGGTGATCGACCGGCGCGCAGCATACCGTTCAGGTTGGCTGCTGGTCGCCGGACAGCAGGGCCGTATAACGCCGCTGCATTTCATCGGGGTCGATCGCTTCGATCGTGTGCCCGATCATCCAATCGTAACCGAACGGGTCGCGAATCCGGCCGGAACGCTCGCCGTAGAACTCGTCCCGAATCGCGCGCGTCAGTTGCGCGCCGGCCGCGACCGCGGCGGCGATTGTCGCATCGGCGTCGTCGACATGCAGGTGAAGCGCCATCGGCGCCTTGCCGTCCGGGTCGAGGGCAAGGAGATCGTATTCGGGGAACTCGTCCGAGATCATCAGCGTACACGGCCCGAGCTGCAATTCCGCGTGGCCGATGCGCCCCGACGGTTCGACGAGACGGAATTTCTCCTGCGCGCCGAACGCTTTCGTATAGAACGCGATGGCTTCGTCCGCGTGCCTGGCGCGCAAATAGGGAAAGACTTCGTGAATCGCCATGATGCCCTCCGGTGGGCGGTGGGGGTGTCGCTCGATCCTGTCGGGCCTCGCAGGCCTGGTCTTGAATATAACTTGCCGCCGCGCCTGACTCGGAAATGGCGGGTACGACGCCCGGACCGAGTCGATGAAGGATCGCAGGGCTCCGCCGGGGTGGTGGTTGAGGATCATGCGTTTTACGGTGTCGTGAGCGGCGAACAGGCTGATTCTATAGACGAATTGCGTGGCGGGGGCGAGGGTGGTGACGGGGAGGCGGGGGCCTGGCGGGTGGGCAGCCGTCCGCAATCAACCGGTCATTGTTGCGATTCCCCCGTGGGCCGAAAGCGATCCCGATATGCGCCGGGGCTGAGGCCGACCTTGTCCTTGAACAGCCGGCAGAATGAGCTCGTATCGCTGTATCCCACCTGGGCCGTAATTCGCTCGAGGCTGAGATCGCCGGCCTCCAGCAAACCGCGCGCGGCTTCGATGCGCAGGCTCTGCAAATACCGCAAGGGCGGCTGGTTCAGCGCTGCCTGGAATCGGCGGATGATCGTGCGTTCGCTCACGCCGAGGTCATGCGCCATCTCCGACATCTTCACGTCCTTCGTCATGTGCTTCTGCAGCCAATGCTGCGCGCGGTGAACCAGCGAATCGGCGTGCGCCTTGTCGGTCAGCAACGGAAGATACGGCAATTGCTTCGTCTGGCTGACGTCGATCAGCATGGCTTTGGCGCACTGCGCGGCGATGACCGCCCCGGAGAAGCGTTCGATGACATGGATGGTCTGCAGCAGGTAGGACGCTGACGCGCCGGCGCAGATCAGGCGGTCAGCCTCGGTGACGACGGGTTCCAGCTGAAGGTCGACACGGGGAAACCGGCTGCGAAACTGGTCAGCCAGCCACCATGTGGTCGTCGCGGGCCGTTCGTCCAGAAGGCCGGTTTTGGCCAGCACGAACGTGCCGGTGCAGTTGGCCGCAAGGTAGGCCCCCGCGTTCCATTGCGAAACCAGCCAGCCGCATGCGGCAGACTGTCGTGCCAGCAACTGGTCGAAGGCCTTGCCGCTCGCGTAGTGCGCACTGGGAATGAACACCAGGTCGAACGTCTCGTGCGGCCGGATCGGCTCCGTGTTCAGTTGCAGCCCGTTGCTCGCCATGACGGGCTCCCCCGTCGGAGAAACGAACCGCCATTCGAACTGCGTATTTCCATCGCCTCCTTGTCGCCGCAAGTGCGCGTTCGCGATCTGAAGGATGTCGGCGAACCCGCCCAAGCTGGAGGCGTAGCAATCGTCATACGCAAGGATGGCGGCGCGGGGCATCGTGTGTCGGATATCGCATTCGATGTGTCAGTTTAGCCAATGTACGGCAATTCGAACTGCGAGGAAACTGTCGGTGTCTACTTGGCGCCGGCGCGTAGTCCCAACGCGTTTCCCGCATGCGAAGGCGCTTTCGTCTCAACCTGAACCGAAAACATCATGAAAACCAGGATCACAGAACTCTTCGGCATCGAATATCCGATCATCCAGGGCGGCATGCACCACGTCGGGTATGCGGAGCTGGCGGCAGCCGTCTCCAACGCCGGTGGCCTCGGCATCATCACCGGCCTGACCCAGCGAACGCCGGCCGATCTCGCTGCCGAAATCCGGCGTTGCCGCGAGATGACCGACAAGCCGTTCGGCGTGAATCTCACGTTCCTGCCGACGGTCACTTCGCCCGACTATCCCGGCTATATCCGGGCCATTGTCGAAGGCGGGGTCAAGATCGTCGAAACGGCCGGCAACAACCCGCAGCCCTATCTGGCCGCGCTCAAGGAGGCGCATGTCAAGGTGATCCACAAGTGCACGTCGGTTCGTCACGCGCTGAAGGCCGAGTCGATCGGCTGCGATGCGGTCAGCGTCGATGGATTCGAATGCGGTGGTCATCCCGGCGAGGACGACATTCCGAACTTCATTCTCCTGCCGCGCGCGGCCGACGAGCTCAAGATTCCGTTCGTGGCTTCCGGCGGCATGGCCGATGGCCGGTCGCTGGTTGCGGCACTTTCGCTGGGCGCGGAGGGCATCAACATGGGGACGCGATTTATCGCCACCCGCGAGGCGCCGGTGCACGAGAACGTGAAGCAGGCACTGGTCGCGGCCACCGAACTGGACACGCGCCTGGTCATGCGCCCGTTGCGCAATACCGAGCGCGTCCTGCGCAATGCCGCGGTCGATCGCATCCTCGAAAAGGAAAGCCAGCTCGGCGCGAGCATCCGGTTCGACGATATCGTCGAAGAGGTCGCCGGCGTGTATCCGCGCATCATGAAGGAAGGTGCGCTCGACGCGGGCGCATGGTCGTGCGGCCTGGTCGTCGGGTTGATCCGCGATATCCCGACCGTGAAGGAACTCGTCGATCGCATCGTGAGCGAGGCGACGGAGATCATTCGCAGTCGGTTGGCACGTGTCGTTGTTTGATCCGATTGGCGACACGAGATGCCGCTGACCTTCGCGCACGAAGCGTTACCCGTGTGATACCGGCCATCGGTTCGTGAGGGCGGCGGTCGGCGAGTCTGAACCGGGTAACCGTGGCGAGGGACGAAAGCGTCAGGTTGGGGAGGGGGCGGCGCTTCGATTTCGAAACCGTGTTTCGGATCCTCGACTTCGACAGCGAACTCGTGCTCGTGCGCGCAGCCTGCGCGCGCCTGCTGGCCGGAGGCGGCATTGAGCGTGCCAGAAACCGCGATACGCGAGGCCTGACAGCGGCGTCGACAGGTGGCCGGGGCGCCAGTCCTGCCCGGCGGTTCCGGAATACCGGCGTTGCGTGTGGATACCGGCGCTATCGTCCGGCGGTGTAAGGCCAGCGTCAGACGTTCGACATTGGTGCTCGGATCGTCGACAATCTCGTCGACGATCGCCGATAAGTAGCCTCATGATCGTGAATCGGCCGGAGATCTTTCCGGCATGAAGCGACGCAGCAGCAGGCGGAGTGGCCACCGTAACTGTTGGACTCGCTCCCGGCCAGTCGACTCCTTCCGGGCACGCTCACTCACATGCTAGATCCCGCAGTAGCTATCGCCACGTCCGCACTCATGAGCACGGTACTGCTGGTGCTGCTCGGGTCCCTGCTTCGATCGGGGATACCCGGCGTGCTCGAATGGTTTGCCGCCAATGCCGGGGTGGCAGCGGGATTGCCGCTGATCCTGTTGAGGGGCAGGATTCCGGATTCCCTGTCCGTCATTGTTGCGAACATGCTGATGGCATTGGCAGCCGTCACGTACTACGCCGGTTGCGCCCGTTTTCTGGGGCGCCCGGTTCGCTGGGTCGTGCTGACCGGTTCGCTGCTGCCGCTTGGAATCGCGCTTGTCTACTGGCGTTACGCGATCGACAGCATTCCGCTGCGCGTACTCGCCACGACGCTGTTCACTGCCGCGTTCTGCATCGCGATCGCACTTCTGGTTCTCCGGTATCGCCCGTCCGGCCGGCCGGCGTATCCCTATCGGGTTACCGCCGTGATGGCATTCCTCTTTGCCGCATGCCAGTTTGCACGAGGGATCTATTTCATGACGCTCGACGTTGTGTCGAGCCCGCTGATGTTCGCCTCCACGGGCAGCGTGATGTTGCTGGTCGCCGGTGCGGCTATCATGCCCACGCTGTCGATGTCCGCGATGATGATGGTGCACGACGTCCTTCTCGCCGATGCGCGCGAGGCGGCGAACCGGGATTTCCTCACCGGGGCGCTTTCGCGCAAGGGCTTTGAAGCGGTTGCGCGCGCGCAACTGGCCGAAGCGGGCAGGCGGGGTTTGCCTGCCTCCCTTCTGATCGCCGACCTCGATCACTTCAAGTCCATCAACGATACGCTCGGTCATGCCGGCGGCGACGCGGTGCTGCGCGAGTTCGTCCGCGTCACGCAATTGCAGCTGAGGCGCGGCGATGTGCTCGGGCGCATGGGCGGTGAGGAGTTTGCCGTGCTGCTACCGGCGACGGAGCTGGACGACGCACGGCGCTTCGCGGAACGGCTGCGCAATGCAGTCTTCGCGCAGCCCGTGACAACGGCGACCGGGCCGTGCTCGTACAGCATCAGCGGCGGCCTGGCCGGCTGGCGACCGGGCGAAACCCTGGACCACCTGAGTACGAAAGCGGACGCCGCGTTATACGAAGCAAAGCGTTCGGGGCGCAACAGGGTGTGTGTTCACGGGGAGGTACGAAGCGCAAGCGCGTTGTCGTCGCAAGACAGCGTCGAACCGGCTTCGGTTTCGTAAGCGCGCGGGCGCCGCGCGGGTAGCCGGGAACGATGAGACCGCGCGCAAGTTCACGCTGCTGATCTGCGATCTGGAGGGGATACGTGAGTAACGCGTGCCCGCGATCGAAGCGGGCGAGCGACGTGCCGTCCGCCCCGGCCGCGCCGACGTCGAACAGCGCCGCGCGTCCGGCCTCGCCCGGCCCCATTGGGCCAGGCGAGGCTGGAGAAGGGCGAACCACTGCCCGCCATCTTCGCGCGCAACACCACAAAAGCCCGCAAAACCCTGCCGACCTCCGTCGACGGCGACGGCATTGCTGTCCAACGAGCGCCTCGTGCCTGTTTTTTGTTTGAATGCTCGTCGAAATGCCGCCGCCCGCCCGGCCGTATTGTTGTTTTCGGCGTCGATCACAGTGGTCGCATGACCGGTCGATGCGCCGTTATCGTGCAGGGTGATGCCTGGGGTGGCGCCGCTGGTCAAGGGTTTCGGGCATTCGCTGTCGGTGAACAGCGCCCGGGTCTCCTCGATTGGCGTGAATCTTAAATGAGCGTATGTGGCGAAAGCTGACAAGTTCTGACATCCGGGCGCGGGCGGTATCGGGCGGCCGGAGGGTGTCGCGCGTTCGGTTATAGTGTCGGCCGATCGCAGACACCAGCACGAATCGCGTGATGTTACGGCTCATCTTCCTCATCTTGATTACCTGGGCCTCGGGGGCCTTCGCGTCAACGCCGATTACGTTGCCGGACGGAGGGCAGGTCGGCATCCGGAACGGCTGGGATCTGTTGCGCGATCCGGGCAACACGCTCGCGGTCGAGCACATGTCGCAGCCCGAGATCGCGCGCGCGTTCATCGGCCAGACGTCGGAGCCCGCGCTCGGCTATGTCAACGGCGCAGCGTGGCTGCGCCTGACCGTGACCCGCCCGGCGAGCGCACCGCCGATGTGGCTGCTGGAATTGCGGTCGTCGCTGCTGAACGACGTCACGCTGTACGTGCCGCAGCCGGGCGGCGGGTACCAGCGCCACGTCGCAGGTGATCGCAAGCCGGTGGAGCAGCGCGACATCGCGTACCGCAACCCCGTCTTTCGCCTGGACCTTCCGGCGGGCCAACCGGTCACGCTCTATCTCCGAATCCGCAGCACCAGCACCATGAGTTTCTCGATGGCGCTGTGGTCGCCGGACGCGTTCATCTCCGCAACGAGCAAGGAATCCTTGCTGTTCGGCCTGCTGGACGCCGCGCATCTCGTGCTGCTCGTCTCGAGCCTGTGGCTTTTCCGGGTGACGCGCGATGCGTCGTTCGGGCTCTACGGGCTGAGCGTCATCGTGAACCTGCTCACCGCGCTCGGCGCCGAAGGCTACATCTATCAATACCTGCTGCCGGACTTTCCGGTCGCGAGCAATGCGGTCTACCTGCTCAGCTGGCTGCTCGGCACGCCCGCCGGCACGCTGTTCACCGCGCACTACCTCGGCCTGTTCAACGGGCGCTGGCGGCGTCCGACGATCGCTTTTTCCGCACTGACGATCGTCGTCGCGCTGGCTGCCGCGCCCCTGATGCTGGTGGTCAATGTCTGGTGGGTGCGCCCGCTCTACCTGTTCTGGCAGATCGCGGTCATCCTCGTCACGATGGGCGTTGCGCTCTGGCTGACTGCTCGCGGACACCGGCATGCGCGCGTGGTCGTGCTCGTGCTGCTGCTGTTGCTTGGCGGCAGTGCGCTACGTGTCGCACGCAACGTCGGCTGGATCCCGCCGGGCCTGCTCGCCGACAACGCCGGATATCTGGGGATGCTCGCGTTCATGCTGATCATGAATTCGGCGATCAGCTCGCGTTACAACGCGATGCGCAATGCGATGGAAGCGGCACAGGCCGACGCGTTGCGCGTCGCGCGCCAGGCCGAGCGCGATCTGGAAGCAAAGGTCGCGTTGCGCACCCAGGCGCTTCGGGAGGCGATGGAACAAGTGGAAGCGTCGCTGGCGATGGAAAAGCGTGCACAGGACGAGCAGCGCCAGCTTCTGGCAACCGTGTCGCACGAGCTGCGGACGCCGCTGGCAGTCATCGACGCCACCGCTCAAAACCTCGACCTCGACGACTCCCGCGCCGATCCGCTGACCTCGTCGCGCTATCAGAAGATCCTGCGCGCGACGCAGCGTTTGACGGTGCTGATCAATGACTCGCTGCACGAGGACGGGTTCGAGCTGCTGCGACGCGGAACCCGCATCGGCGACACCCGGCTGGCGGCGCTGCTCGACGATGCGGCGACCGCAGCCAGTGCGCTGTCCGATGGCCACCGCCTCGAGATCGACGCGAAAGACCTGCCGGACACCTTCGCGTGTGACGCGAGCCTGACGCGCCTCGTGCTGCGCACGCTTGCCGACAACGCCGTCAAATACACGCCCGCCGGCACCCGGATCGTGCTGCGCGGCCGGCGTGTGCCGGGCGGCGTGGCGCTGGAAGTAGAGGACGACGGCACCGGCATTCCGCCGGCGGACCTGCCGTACGTGTTCGACCGCTTCTATCGCGGCCGCAACGTGGGGCGCAAGCCGGGTACGGGCCTCGGTCTCCCGCTGGCGCGCCGGATGGTCGAGATGCAGGGCGGTACGTTGAACCTGGTCAGTGAGGCAGGGCACGGCTGCCGGGCTACGGTCTTTCTGCCCGCGAACGCGGACAGGGCGGCCGTTGCCGGTCAGGCGAGCATCAGCGGCGCGGCGAACGTGTAACCGGTGCGATGGACGGTCTTCAACGGTAGTTCCGAACCCGCCTCGCTTCGCCAGCGCTGCCGCAGACGGCTGACCATCGTCTCCAGCCTGCGCTCGTCGTAGTCGACCCAGTTGAAACCGAAATCCTCCGCGATCTGCCGCCGGCTGACTGCCTTGGATGGATGCCGTGCGAGGAGGGCGAGCAGGGCGATCTCGCTTGCCGACAGATCGAGCCGGCCACCGGCCGGCGCGGTCAGCACGCGTGCCTGACAGTCGAGCCGCCAGTCGTTTGCCACCCGGCGGCCGAGTGCCTGGAGAATGGCGTCGAGTTCGAGCAGTTTCACCGGCTTGACGAGATAGTGATCGGCGCCGCCAATCAGGCCGTCGATCTTGTCCTGCGTGTCCCCGCGGGCAGTCAGCATGACGATGCCGCAGTCACGATGGCGAGCCCTGAGCCACGCGGCCGCATCGAAGCCGCTGCCGTCCGGCAGCATCACGTCGATGATCGCGAATGCGAGATCCGACGCCCGTTCCTGGAATTCCGCGACCGTGCCGGCCTGATCGACCGCCCAGCCGCGTCGTTCCAGGAACGCGGCGATTTCCTCGCGCAACTCGACCTCGTCGTCGAGCAACAGCACCTTTGCCATACGGCTACCTTGGACCCGCGTTGTGTAGATGCGGAGTCTGCTCGTGTTTCAGCCACGATCGACGACAGTGCCGCGCTGGATAGCGCGATGCTGCCGTCATCGGACCCGCATTCGCCTGCGCTTTGCAAGCGCCGGGATTTTAGCCGACCGCGGCCGCTGCGATCGTGTTAGGCGGGAAATATTGATGGTCGGGATCTTGTGACGTTGATGGATGCGATCGAGCGAGTGGTCCGCGCGAGCGACACCGGAAAAAGCGGAAAGGAGGGCGGTGAGGGACCGCGCGTTTTATGGGGCCGACTGCTAACACCCTTGGCGCAGCTAGCGCGGGCAAAGGGGATGGAAATCCAAGCCCCCGTATTGCGCCGCACAATATATTCCGGTATCATTCACGCCCCCCACAAGCTGCGCACACGGATTTCGCGCGAGGCGTCCCGCCCTCGACTATCTGTGCGTACACGATTCCGTTCGCATCCCGGCAGGCAACCCATTCTGGCGTCATGCTCGCGACGATCGTCGGCTCATCCGTCGAGGAGCATGTATTGGCAATTTCTGATCGGAACGATTCCACATCCCCTGAAATCACGGCCACGGCAAAAGCCGGCCGCCGTGTGTCGAAGGGAAAGCCCCAGGCCCTGACACCGGCGGACACCGCGTCACTGGCACGCCAGAATGAGGAGCGCCAGCACCAGATGCGCGCGTTGATCGCGCTCGGTCGCGAGCGCGGCTATCTCACCCACGCGGACATCAACGATCACCTGCCCGACAACTTTGCCCAAACGGCGGCGATGGACACCATCGTCAGCACGTTCAGCGACATGGGCGTGGCCGTGTACGAACAAGCGCCGGACGCCGAAGCGCTCCTGTTGACCGACGCTGCGCCGGCCGTGGCATCCGACGATCAGGCGGACGAGGAGGCGGAAGCTGCGTTATCGACCGTCGACTCCGAATTCGGCCGCACCACGGATCCGGTTCGGATGTACATGCGTGAGATGGGGGCTAGCGAACTGCTGACCCGCGCCGGTGAAATCGAGGTCGCGAAGCGGATCGAAGATGGTCTGCAGGACATGATTCAAGCGATTGCCGCGTGTCCGTCGATCGTGTCCACGATTCTTGCCGATGTCGACCGCATCGTTGCAGGAGAACTGCGCATCGACGAACTGGTCGATGGCATCAGTGTCGACGCCGACGAGAGCGAAATGACGCCGGACTCCCAGGAAGAGGATGCGGAAGCACTCGCCGCCGACGATGATTCGGACGAAGACGACGTCGAAACGGACGCGGGGGATTCGGAGAAGGTGAACGCGGCACGCCTCGAAGAACTCACGAACGACAGTCTTGTGATTTTCGCGCGCGTGCGTGCACTGTTCGAGCAGTTGCCGGATGTGCCTGTTACTGGCGATGCCCGTTCCGCAGCCGCCGCGCAAGTGCGCACGGCGATCCAGCATGAACTCGCGCCGATCCGCTTTACGGCCAAGACCATCGACCGCCTGTGCGCCATTGTGCATGGGCAAGTGACCGAGGTTCGCGCGATCGAGCGCAGCATCCTGGCGATTGCTGTCGACCGTTGCGGCATGCCACGCGACGCGTTTGTCGAGTCGTTCCCGGGCCACGAGACCGACCTCGAATGGACGAGCCGCACGGCAGCGACCTCGCAGCAGTTTGGCGCGGCGCTCGAGCGACATCAGCCGGCGATTCAGGCGGCGCAGCAGAAACTCGTCGACATCGAGTCCCGGGTCTCGTTGCCGCTCCAGCAGCTCAAGCAGATCAACCGCCAGATGAGCGCCGCGGAACTGAAAATGCGGCAGGCCAAGCGCGAGATGATCGAGGCGAACCTTCGTCTTGTCATTTCAATCGCCAAGAAATACGTGAACCGCGGCATGCAGTTCCTGGATTTGATCCAGGAGGGCAATATCGGCCTGATGAAGGCGGTGGACAAGTTCGAATACCGGCGCGGCTGGAAGTTCTCGACCTACGCGACTTGGTGGGTCCGGCAGGCTGTCACGCGTGCGCTCGCCGATCAGGCGCGGACCATTCGCGTGCCGGTCCACATGATCGAGACGATCAACAAGCTGAACCGGATATCGCGCGAAATCTTGCAACAGACTGGGCAGGAAGCGCATCCCGCAGTGCTCGCAAAGCGCATGGAGATGTCCGAGGAGAAAGTGCTCAGTATCCTCAAGATCGCCAAGCAACCTGTCTCGCTCGAAACCCCGGTGGGTGACGACGCCGATGCAACGCTCGGCGACATGATCGAGGATGTTTCCGCGAGTTCGCCGGCTGAGGCCGCGATTCACGCGAACATGCGTGCGGCGATCGACGAGGCACTCAACGGGTTGTCGCCGCGCGAGGCCAAGGTTCTGCGGATGCGATTCGGGCTCGACACAAACTCCGATCACACGCTTGAAGAGGTCGGCAGGCAGTTCGACGTGACCCGCGAGCGGATCCGTCAGATTGAGAGCAAGGCGATGCGCAAGCTGATGCATCCCAGCCGTGCAGACAAGCTCAGGCCCTTTCTAGAGCGCTGAGGCAAGCCGGGCGTGGTATCCCTTCGACGCCCGGCTCCAGACTTGCGGCGATCACGCGTCGGCCTGATCGCTGTCCTGACCGGGCGTGTTCGCCGCGGGGAAAACTTACAGCGGCTTGATGCTGGCGGCCTGCTTCCCCTTGGGGCCTTGCTTGATCTCGAAGCTGACCTTCTGGCCCTCCTGAAGCGATTTGAAGCCACTTCCCTGAACCTCGGAGAAGTGCGCAAACAGGTCTTCGCCGCCGTCATCCGGCGTGATGAATCCGAACCCCTTCGTATCGTTAAACCATTTGACGGTACCCGTTGCCATACTCTGAACGCTCCAAGGAAATCGGTTGTAAATGATGCGACTGGCCAGTGCCAGACAGCGGCTACCTTGTATCACGACGGGGCTGTCACTGACAATCCAGATTTTTGGTAAGCCACGCTGGCATAGCCGATGCAAGCCCCTCAAAATCTTCGTTGAACCAGACGCGCTGCCTCGTAAGCGATTTCGGCGTTAGCACCTGGCGAACGGGAAAATAGAGTCGACAGGCTGGATCAGCTCTTTCTTGACGTCTTCGCGACAAATGGCGTCGGTACGTGTTGAACGTGTTTGCTTCCGCAATGAGGGCAGGGCGGATGAGCCGATGCATGTTCGGCGAGATGCTCGACGCTCTCGAACGTTTTGCCGCACTTCTCGCAACGGTATTGGTAGGTCGGCATGGCATTCCTCCGGTTTCGATGCTACCCGAGGATATGAGTATGGTTCGTGGCGGCGCGAACTTGATATTGCAGTGAACCCGCATAATGCGATGGCGAGGGACTTGAGCTGCAACTACGCTCGATCGCACGAACCTCGGTCACCTGTTCACGCCCCCCGGGCACACGATCTGCGTGCTGCCAATGCAGCGCTGTTACGCATGGCTTCCAATCGCAGGGGCAACCGGTAACACACTGCGTCAAGACTCCAATCTGCATGAAGGCAGAGCCGCCCGGACGTCATAACTCTCAAGACACAGCCATATGCCGGCAGGAAGTTTTGGCGCAACGCCGAAACGTTCAGGCTTCCGAACTTCGAGGCTCTGATTCGTGCGTGACGGCGAACCGGAAGCGCGTCGGTTATCGCGCTGCGCCTGAAGCGCCTGCGCAACCTGCAGCACGTGGCTTAGGCGTTTGTGTTCGATGATCGCGCCTTGATCAATCTCCGCCAGCTTGTCCAGATTCTCGTCGTCTCGCAACGGTCGATGCGCATCACGGCGGCTTCGCGAACCGAGCGTTATACATGGCGATGAAGGAGGGCGCATACGCGTTGGTATTGGCTACCGTATTGATCCCGCGCAATCGCATTTTCTTGACCAATCGATCCTGCAGCGTCAGGTGTGCTCGTTCGACTCGCCCCTTGGTCGAGCTGCTGTTCGCACAGAACGTGTCGATGTTCAGCTCGTACATCGCCCGACCAAACGGCGTCACGCGATTGCCATTCTTGCCCGGCTTCACGTTGTGAAACACGCTGGCCTTGTCGCTGTAGAACGCTCCCGGCTTGCCATGGCGTTCGATGTACGCCCGCGTTGCCTCGAAGTTGCTGAAGGTCGATTCGGTCTGCGTGAAGTGCAGCATCATCAGGCGGCTCGTCGCGTCGTCCACATACACCAGCAGCGTGCAGGCCGGCGCCCGTTCCTCGAACCACCGATGATCGCTGCCGTCGATCTGGATCAGTTCACCGAGGCAAGAGCGCCGCGCTCGCGGCTGGTAGACCTTCGGCGGTCGTTGTCGGCGCGGAATCCACAAGCCAGCGTCCGTCATCAGCTTCCTGACCGTTTCCTTGGCTAGCCGAATGCCGTGACACTCCCGGAGCTTCTCGCAGGCCAGCGTCGGCCCGAAATCGGCGTAGCGATCGCGGATGATCGACAGAGCCCGGTCGGCGGCCCCTGGGTCCAGGCGACGGTTGCCGGGACCGCCACGCTTACGCGAAGCTAGTCCAGCTGCGCCGGATTCCCTATAGCGGGTCACTAGGCGTTCGATCTGCCGCACTGTCAGCCCCAGCCGTTCGGCTGCACGGCCGGGCTTCAAGCCCATATTAAAGAATCCAGGTTCCCGCGAAGCCGGTGACTGGTTATACAAGACCTTCGATGAACCCCTTGGCCTCTCCGCGGGACAAGGCCTCAAATATTTCGAAGAATTCTACGAACAGAGAATCCAGACCATCCATCCGGGGAGCCGCTTCGGGGACGCTCCCTTCGCACCGGTGATGACCGATGACTGGGTTCACTTGCGCATGATGCTTCCGCAGGTTTTCGGATATATGTTGCTTCAGGAGCACGCGCCGCACTTCATGCGAAGGGTTGACGAAGCAAAGCGTCTAGGATGATCACCGAGTCGTCCTTCGGGTGTCTATCCTACGCCAACGTGACAATGCCGGTGCGTCGTTAAAAGACCGCGTACCTTGAGCGAGGGATTGGGCACGCGGACCGGCATGCTGGACTCCAGCTAAAAATGCTTTGCTAGCATTAACGGTTCGGCGTCACCCCGGTGGGCTTGGTGGCGGCGGTGGCGCTGCGCAACTCGCCCATGGTGGACAGCAGTGAGCCTTGTATATCGTCGCCATCCAATGACCAGCTGAACACGCCGCCCAGCTGCTGGGCTTTGACATAGCCCAGCTTGGTGCGGATCACATCCGGTGTGTCATAACTCCAGAACTGCGTGCCGTCATAGCTCCACAGCTGCTTGGTGACGGGATGCACATAACGCGCGCCTGCGCGGCCCCCCAGCACACGATAGTCCTCGTAACCCGCCTCGTAAGTGCCGGGCGCGGGGCCGGTGGCGCTTTGATACAGGCCATTGCCATTAGGGCCGGCGGCCACGCCGGTCCAGCCGCGGCCATAGAAGGGGATGCCCACATTGATGCGGTTGCGGGCCAGGCCAGCGCTGACCAGGGCATTCACCGCGTCGTCGATATCATAGAACTTGGCGTCGTTCTGGGCCGGATTGGCCGGATCCGGGTAGAGGTTGGAGTGGAAGTTGGTGGGGCCTTGCGCTTCCCAGCCGCCATGGAAGTCATAAGACATCACATTGGCCCAGTCCAGGTAAGCGCCGTAGTTGCTCGGTTCGGTATTGCGGATTTTGTCCACTCCGGCGCCCAGCGCGGCGGAAAGGTAATAGCGACGCTTGTTCTGCTGGCCCAGCGCATCCAGCTGACGGCGGAACTCCGCCAGCAGCAGGGTGAAGTTTTGCTTGTCCGCCGCGCTGTAATGATTGGTGGGCAGGCCACCGGCCACCGGGTATTCCCAGTCGATGTCAAAGCCGTCAAACACGCCCAGCGCCACACCCTGTCCCCCAGCGTTTTCTTGTTGCGGCAGGTTGCCCTTGATGTAGAGGTTGATGCAGGAGGAAACCAGCGCCTGGCGGCTGGCGTCGCTGGCGGCTACGGTGGAGAAATTCTTGGACCAGGTCCAGCCGCCCAGGGCGATCAGCACCTTGAGCTGCGGATTTTTCAGTTTCAGCTTACGCAGTTGGTTGAAGTTGCCGCGTAGTGGGGTGTCCCAGCTGTCTGCCTGGCCATCCACGGACTCCGCCGCGGAGACGGCGCGCTGGTAATCCGCCCAGGCGTCGCCGCCATCGCCATTGCCGCTTTCCGCCACCGTAACCATGCCGCACTGGCCGTTGGCGTAGACATTGCCAAAAGCGTAGTTGAGCACGGTGAGTTTTTTATCGCCTCCGCTGGCCATCAGGTTTTTCACAAAATACTGGCGCTGATAAATGCCCCATTGGGTGAAATAAGAGCCCACGTTGTAGCCCACGGTGGGCGTGGGTTCCGGCGGCACGCCGCTGCCTGAGCCGCCACCGCTGATAGGCGCGCATGAGTTGGCGGCGCGCTGCTGCCAAACGGCCCCTTGGCTGGCTGTAGGCGTTTCCCCTCGCGTCCACCATTGCGCTTGCCAGGTTTGGCCGTTGTACAAGGCGTAATCGCCCGCGTTATAGATCTGGCTGGATTGCCAGGCGCTGCAGCTGGGCAGGGCATAGGCCGCAGAGCTGGCCACGATGAGGCTGCTCGCGCCGATCAGGGGCAGGCACAGGCGGTGAATCGAACGTTGCATTACATTCTCCTTTGCTTTACGGCGGATGCCGGTGATGAAGCCTGGTTTATTTTGGTATGTATTTGGTATTAAATTGGTATCAGTATTGACCAGGATTTGGGAAATGCAAGGAGAATTTCGGGGCGCTTCAGAAAATCTATGGTCACCCCCTTTTTTGCAAGACTGATTTCGATGTCGTTGTTGGCTTGCGTAAATCTATTCGGCGTCGTTTAGTCGATTTCCCGAAAAATCTGGCGATGACAATGTGATAACTGTTAAGTCAACCTGAATACGCTGTTGAAGCGCATCGTATTCTTGAACATCGGCACGGATATGCATTTAAATGCGTAACAATGTCCACGGCGGGGCCCTGCGCGAGATCCGCGCTGGCATCGCCCTCCATACCGGAAGCAGGGCGCGGAGAGCTGCGAGTCTCGTTGAGACCTCGCAGCCCGAGCACGCGCTCGAGGGCTGGCTCGACCCCAACTCATTGCGCGGCTCACGGCCGCCGACGTCGCTACGTGTGCCGATCTGCTCACACTGATTCGCAAGCGGCGTCACGTAGAGCAAATTAAATCTGTCACTCCAGAATCCCCGCCGATCTAGGCATCCGGCCCCTGAGTTGACGACTTTATTGACATTCTTACCAAAATAATGTCGTCAATTCGCATATGTCCGGATTAAATTTGTCAACTCGCATCATAGGCTTCGAAGCCCGACCGTAAGGCCTTGATCTTATGGACGATTCCCGGCACGCGATGCGGCCGGTTGCGATGCCGCCCGCGCGGCGCACCCCGGCTGGACGCCTTCAGCCTCAAACTCGATCGCCGACTGACGCTGTTTCAACGTGGCGCGCCCGAACTGTGGCTGCTCATCGAAACGGATCCCGCTGTCCAATCATTTTGTGAGCGGCCGGGTTACGTGCCGCTCAACGGACAGCGCTACCTCGCCGATTTTTGGGTCCGCTATGCCGACCGCGAAGAGGTGGCCATCCTTTCTGATTCGCTCGCGGACATGCGGCTCCGTGCTGCTCGTCCCAAGTATGAATTGGATGGCGTTCCCGTTCGGTCGGTGACATCAATCGACCTCGCGGTCGCGCGCGCCTGGATCGATAACTGGCGGCACATGCTGCCCTGCCTGGTCGCGGCGCGCGGGTTGGTTGCGTTTTCGCTCCTACGCGCACCCGTCTCAACGCATGCCGGAGCTGGCGTACGTGACGTGGGAGCGCATCAAGCTCGACAACGCGAAGGCGAATCTCGCCACCGAGACGCTGGCCGCTTTATGCGAGTTCGTTGGCTGTCAGGTCGCGCCGGACCGAAGCACAGTCCGGATGAGCGTCCTTACATCGAGCGGTTCTTTGGCACGATCGCCACTCGGTTGTCCTCGCGCTTGCCGGGCTACACCGGCAGCCACCCTCGCGATTTGCATCGCGCATTGTCGGACCCAAACGGCAATCTGCGCTTGTTCGTATCCTTCGACGAGCTCGAAGAGTTGGTCGAATACGCAATTGCGAGCTACAACGGCACGCCGCACACCGGACTCAACAACGTCTCACCGCTCGAGGCGATGGAATTGTTCGTCCGTGGCCGACACACGCTCGTGAACTGGTTGTCGGAGCCCCGCCGTCGCACGCTTTGCCTGATGCAGTCGGCGAAGCGCTGTCGTGTCCACGCGTATCTGAATCAGGGTACCCGCTACGGTGTGCGGTATTCGAGCCCCGTTCTGGCTTGCAGCACAGGGCTCATCGGTAAGCAGCTGCTCGTCTACCTGAACGCGGACGACTTGCGCAGTGTCCGTGCGTTCCTCACCGGCTGTCTCGAGCTGGAACCCGCCGATCTCCGTCAGGTCGCGATAAAACTCCAGAATCTCTTCAGGCTGCACGACCTGATAGCGGGAAGATACGACGGACAGGGGCATCTTCGTATCGCTGCGGTAGAGTACCTTCTGTTCCGGAAACGCGTGGATCGAACCGAGACTACGGCCGCCCGCGGCGACGAAGCGTACTTCAGCTTCTTCAATGCGCCAGTCCATCCCGGCAGCTTGTGCCCAGACTTCGAGCGGTTGTTTGGGAGCGAGTTTGTTGCCGAGACCGTGCCAAGGTTCGGCACCGACGTAGGCCATGGTTTGGACGAGATGCATGAGAGAACACTCCTATTGGAAAATCACAGTGCATAAAGCCCGGCCGAGGCCGAGCGGAATGAAAGCAATAAAGGGGGAAGGCGAGGGAGGGCTAGCGCGGGTGAGCGCTGAAGGTTCGGCCGCAGGCGAGACAGCGCCAGTTGTCGAGCACTTTCTGATCGATGGCTTCGCCACATGCGGTACCGGTCGCGCATCCGGCCGCACCGGCGACGAGTCCGGCCAGGACGGCACCAGCGATGCCACCGCACGCAGCTCCGAATGGGCCCCCGATCAAACCGGCTGTTGCACCGGCCTCCGCGCCAGACAACGTAATCGCAACGGCGCTTGTTGTGCCCGCCGCGGCGCCGATCGCACCGCCGATGCGTCTCGCGGTATGACGTGGTTCTGTCCGTGGAGACTGGCAATACGGACACGGACAAAGCGGATCAGTGCCGGGACGGTAATGAGTCGCTTCAGCGTTACTGGGCTGCGATGCGTGGGCGGACCAGGGTTCCTCTTCATCGTCGAACGGCAGAGGGTCACGCATGAGCTGGAACCTCCCTGCGGATCTTGCCGACGTACTTGCAGTGGCACGCGGCGACCAGCGCGCCGCCGATGAACGCGAGCGCGAACGCGGCGAGGTAGTCGAGGGGAAAGGGGGAGAGCATGGTTGGCTTCCTGAGAGTCGATGAGGGCGCTTGCCGAGAGGAACAGCCGACATGGACTGGATTCAATGGAACGTCGAGCCGAAGGTATGACCACACGTCAGACACCGATAGTTGTCGAATACGTTGTCGTCGAGCACGCTCCCGACAGCGGACCCGGCGGCTGAGCCTGCCGCGCCGCCAAGCAGTCCGGCAATGACGGCGCCCGCCAGTCCGCCGAACACAGCGCCGACCGGTCCGCCGACCGCACCCACTGCTGCCCCGGCTTCTGCGCCGAATAACGCCATGGCGACACCACTGGTTGCACCGGCCGCGCTGCCGAGCGTGCTGCCGGCGCGTCGGCCAATATTGAGCGTATCGATCCGCGTCGACCCGCAGTGCGGACAGCCGGGGGCGTTGGATGGGCTGGGTGCGGCGCGGGGCGCCCGTTGCGGTGCGTAGGAGAAGTGGTCAGAGGACGGCAACGGACGGTGCGTCTCGGAGAAGGCTGGTGCGTCGTCGACGGGAACCTCGTGGAGCTTGGGTGGCGCGAACGACGATTGCGGATGATGGACAGGGTTTTGCGTTGCAGAACCCGAGTCATGTAGCGCATCCCGCGCATGATCGGGATACGGTGCCAGCGCTTCCCATTCATCATGGTCGTCTATTGTATTGAGCGACGAGGATGAAGGAGGGGGAGTTTTGGGGAGAGCCGGACGGTCTTTGGTTGCGAGCCAATAGAAGCCAAACGCGAACATCGCGATGAGCAGGAGTGCCAGGGCGATCAGCACGGTGGTATAGAGGGAGGAATTCAAGAAGTCTCCTGAACGAAATGCACCGATGTGGGATTGCATCGGCGGAACGGCCGTAGCTGGCCGTGTTCAAGATATCGAGAGGTAATTGTGAAGTTTAGAGTGTTTTTTTCTCTAATGGTTTTAGTTGTATCGACTGGTTCTTTGTCCGGGTGTAGTGTAGATGTACCCAGTGCGGAAAATGTTGCGTCGAGCCAAGTTTTTGTCGCCCCTCAAACCTCCGATGAAATTTTGGCGGCAATAAGTGATCTCATTAATCATGGGGATTTGTCGGATCGTGCCTTCTACGCTCATGCACTTGGAGTGTCGTTTACGGAAGGGGTGATAGTTAACGCTCCGCTATCTTTTAATGTTTGCGGTTTAACTATGCCTCCGGAGCCGGTATTCAAGGCGAGGAGATATGCTTTTGAGTCGATGCCGTGGTTTGTTGATTCGTCAAAAGCCGGGAAGTCCCCTTGCTTTGCGGATCTAATCGAACGAATGGACGGTGAAAAGGTGCGGTCTGCTGGAATTCAACTCAACCTCGATTCTGATCGCGTATGTATTAAGCAAGAGGATATCCTGCGGAGATTCCCGTCTGTGACGTCTACCGCCTTGGGGACTGCTTGGACGGTTTTGGCGGAGAAGTTGCCCGGCAAAAATATATCCGTCGATTTTTTGTTTTCGTCTTCAAGAAAGATGTGTGCCTCAAGGGTGAACGTCAATCAAGCATTTAAGGGATAAGTGAATGAGTGACGTTAATTTAACCCCAATTTCTGCAGCTGCGACAATGTGGGGCGGTCAAACAATCTCCGCGAAAGCGCTGAACTACATCAACTCCAGTCCATTGATGGTTCAGTATCTAAATCAGTATCAAGCGGAGGTTGATGCCAAGACTGCTGGTCCGATTGGGTTGTATACTCCGAAAGATGCCGATGGAAATTTAAATTATCAATCGAATGGAGAGCAAACCTACGCAATTGGCTCAAAAATACAGATCGATCTTGGGGGGGCGGTTTGGGCTTGACCTGCTCCCCGCGTTTAGTACGGTGACGGTGTAGAGTCCGTTCCAGAGAGGAACGGCAATGAAAAAGCGATTCACCGAAGAGCAAATCATCAGCATCTTGAAGGAAGCCGAGGCTGGCCTGAAGCCGGCGGAGCTGTGCCGCAAGTACGGCATCTCGGACCTGTTGGCCCGAAAGTAGCAAGCCCGCAGGCCAAGCGCGAAGCGGTCCGAACCTTGATGACCGAACGCGCCATGGGTGTTACCCGGGCCTGCGGGCTGGTAGGGATTTCGCGCTCGCTGTTCCACTACGAATCACGCCGCCGAGTTGACGACGAAGCGCTGACTGGCCGGATGATGGCGATCGCCGCGCAGAAGCGCCGTTACGGCTATCGCCGGATTCACGTGTTGTTGCAGCGGGATGGCTGCTTCGCCAACCACAAGCGCATCTGGCGCCTGTACAGCAAGGCGGGGCTGAGCGTGCGCAAGCGACGACGCAAGCGTATTGCGGCTGTCGAGCGCACGCCGCTGCCGTTACCAACAGGCCCGAATCAGAGCTGGTCGATGGACTTCGTTTCTGACGGGCTGGCCTATGGTCGGCGGTTTCGATGCCTGAACGTGGTCGACGACTATACGCGCGAGTGCCTGGCCATCGAGGTCGATACTTCATTGCCGGGCCTACGCGTGCAGCAAGTGCTTGAGCGGCTCAAGGAGATGCGAGGCTTACCCGCATCCATCACGGTCGACAATGGGCCGGAGTTCGCTGGTAAGGTGCTGGATGCATGGGCCTACGAAGCCGGTGTCACGCTGTCGTTCATTCGGCCTGGCAAGCCGGTGGAGAATGCCTATATCGAGAGCTTCAACGGGCGATTCCGTGACGAATGTCTGAACGAGCACTGGTTCGTCTCAATGCGCCACGCCAAGCGGCTGATTGAGGAATGGCGTATCGAGTACAACACCGAGCGGCCTCATAGCTCACTCGGCTATCTGACGCCGGTGCAGTTCGCCTTGGCGCACGATGCAAAGCAGCAGTTTTTAACCTTGGACTCTAACTGCAGTCCGGACTAAAACCGGGGGCAGGTCACAGTATCGACGAAGAGGTGCAAAGGCATCCCGTGGTTCTCCACCATACAGGCGCCGGAAGAACCCCAGGCGCGTGCTCAAAGTGTACGGAAAAATACTATCTCTGGTACCGCTCATCGGTTGTGGAAGCAAAACACGCTACCCGACATTTTTCCGCACCAAAATTGGGAAGCGTGGGGCTTCGGGCCAAAAAGGTAGCAACTTTAGGTTCGCCCACTGCAGGAATCAGACATTTCTAACGAGCCCAAACCAGACATTACTAAAAAGCCCTGACACACAAACTATCGATAATTCACGTTATGTAAAGTCAGGTCGCTATCTTTCCGATGGTTCGCATAGGCTGCGGCGCTGCTTTCGTCTGAGCAAAGATCGCGGGTTTACGATAGTTTACGCCCGCCTTTCCGCAGCCCCACACAATACATCGTGTCTGACCAAACACGCCACGGCACGCTGCGGGAGTTTCTCGACCTGATCGACGGTCTAGCGACAGCCGAAATCGCCCGCCGATTGCGCTGCTGCACACGCACTGTGCGCAATTATCTTGCCGGGCGCGCCCCGATCCCGTGGCACCGCATTGAAATGCTACGCCTGCTTGCGCTCGAAGCGCTTGGGGATATCGGTCGGGCGTCAGCCGCTGATGAAACTCCCGTCGTTGCCACACTCGATCCCGATCCGGCCGCCCCGGACGTAACGCCCGACGACATGCTTGCGTGGGTCGGCGTTCATTCGCCACATCACCTGTCCAGCAAGCGAAGCCTCACGCATTACGTGCGTGGCTGGAACGTTATCGACAAGGTACGGCGCGCGAAGTCCGAAGGTACGTTTGCCGCCGTGCTGGCGCGCTGGCGCTTGCTGGCCGTCGAACTCCCGCGCATGTGGCGGTCCGGCCCGATGTGGGCCGGGATCGGCCCGCCAGCATACGAAAAAAAGTGACCGGATCGCATTCGCGCATCGCAGTGCGATCCGTCGCCACGCAATCTACTGAAAAATAGGGAAATAACATGACCATTCCGGGGACGCTGCACATGCGGCGCGCTTTCCATCGCCTGTAACCCGTCGCATCCACCTCCTTCCATCGTTTCGCCGCTCGTTGACTTCGGCTTATGCGACTCAAATACTGTACAAACATACAGATATTTTGACGATCATGCAGCTCGACGACGACGCGAACGTGTGGGAATTCTTCGATGAGCGCGCCGCGATCATGACGTTCGACGGCGGGCTATCGCGACACGATGCTGATTTTCGCGCGATGGTCCGCACGCGCCTTTACTTCGAGCCACGCGGTATCGCCATGCCGACGGGCGGCTATTTCTCGTGCTACTGGAACAGCGAATTCGGGTGGAACGACAGCACCGGAACCGCCGTGACGTTTCCGTGCGCCGTCGTCCTGCTTTCCATGTGGTACGCGGCACAAGTCGAGGCCGACCGGGCCGGGCGATGCTACACGTGGCTGTTACGGCCCCCTGCTGATCGGCATTGGTAGAAATCCCCATCGAATCATCCGAACAATACTGACAGAGGCTGACGCGCTGCGCGCCGAAGTCGCATTTTCTAAGGGCTGAACTGATGCGATGCACTTCAACAGAAAAGCCCGCGCATGCGGGTATTTTTCTAGGTTCGTTATAAATTCCGGTCGATATCGCTTGCCGATACCGTTGGCGTCGCACAATCAGGGCTCTTCAAACTTGTGAGTAATCCATATTGGCGTTCGATGTCCTGCGCAAGAGCGTATCCGTGGCCCGCAATCGCATCAAAAATCTCAACCTTCATTCGTGAGAGATTCGTCGGGAAACCGCGTGCGAGTTTTGCATTTTCTTGGTCTCCACCTTGAATCTTCCTCGCAATGTAGGTGTAGGCGCCAGCGTTGCTTGATCGTTCGAGGTAGTTAACAAACGAACGCACCCGCAATGTCCGCGACTGCTCCGACATGATGTCGGCGAGGCGCTTCGCCCGAAACAAGCTAAAGAAGGATGCTCGCCCATCGGCAAGTGGGGCTCCTGCATCTGAAACGTAAATGACGGTTCCAGCGATTTTTGGCTGCTGTTTGCCGACATCGAAATACGGCTCTAGCCCCAGATTGTCGTAGACGCCTCCATCATAAAGATGAAGGTTCCTAAAGGGCAACGTGACAGGTTCAGGTGGTTTGCTGGCATCCCATTCCTTACGACGCATCCATGAGAATGCTCTAGTCTTGAGGGAGAGCGGACCGATCAATCCTGGAAAAGCTGCCGACACCGCCATAGCATTCGCTAGTGCGAATTCTCCGCCGTAAGCGTACCCGGATTTCCAATCTCCGATGGAGTCGCGCTTAAACCGAAACCGTCGCCCAGTCTCCGCTGTAGTCCCGTTGATCGACCACTCCGGACGCATTGGTAAGTCTTTGAGGCAATGTGTGACGCCCCAGCCTCGTAGGGATTTGGCGATCAGGTTCGCACGAGACAATATATAGCGCCAGTTGTGCGGAATCACCAGTTTGCATATCGCGTCGAAGGCGAGGCTACGTCGACTCATCTGCATACGAAGCGGCTCGTACACCTGTTCAATGAAGCCTGCGGACGACGGCCAATTCATGTTGCACTGGCTAAATATGAGGCCCACGAGCAAGCTGCCGCCGGAGACAGTCGAAACTCGCGAAACGCGCTCCAACACACCCTGCTCTGCCAAGTACCGCAGCACACCGAGATGGAACGCCATTGCGCGCGCGCCCCCACCTGATAGTGCCAACGCGATTTCAAGTTGATCGGGCGTGAGGCGACTACTGTTCATACGCTACCCCGGCGAGCATTACATCTAACTTAAGAGTCGAGCGTGTATTCCGTTTCTACGTCGAGACTACCGATGTAGTTGGAAAAGCTGGCCATCGATTCGTCATTGAGGTTGCTCGGCCCACTGTATTTCGGATTGGAAACGTAAAAGTGCACTTTACCTTCCACGCATTCCATGGTGATGTCGCCGGCACTGTTCTGGGTGATTGTCTGGTAGCCCGTGTAGTAGTGCAAATACCGTGACGGGGCTTCACCGATCACGATGATCTGCGGATCCAGCTTCTCAAGCCACGAGTCAGGAATTTTCCCTGAATCACGACCATGATGTGAAGCGAAAACGATTGTGGTTTTTTCCAGTTTGATGTGATTCTCGATCTTTTTCATGAATTCCGTTTCGAGGTCACCCAGCCACATCACTTTTACTCCGTTTTCAAGCGAGTATCGAATGACGGCCGACGTATTGTTATATGACTCGCCTGCTTCGCAGTTTTCCAGCGCTTCTTTAAAATCAGAATTATTAATATCCGGCCAAAGAACACTGATACCAGACGAGCCGCGCGTATCGTCGTCATCGTTCATCCATTTTCGCTTGCAGCCTTTATAGATGTAGAACGCCTTATTGGTATCGTCTCGAAGCTCGCAATAGCGTATAAAGGAGTCCGAATCCGTATCTTTTGTGGCCTGATTCTTGACGACATAGAAATTCGCGATGGCCATTTCATCATCGAGCATTTCTATACCCCCAAAGTGATCCTGATCTGGATGGGTACAAATGAAGCGAGTTATGCCCTTGCTGGCCGACTCTTGTTTCAGCTCGGCGATAATTGCGTCCTTGTTCTCATCAGTGAGATTGCAGTCGATAATTGTAAAGTTATCGCTGTTGTGCTTGATGTAGAACATGTCGCCGTTTCCAACGGAAAAGCTCTTGACGATAGACATGTGGAACCCCGGTGCAGATGCTAGGTCTTGTTATCGAGCGGCGACACGAAATCGGAGAGACACCGCTCCCAAGAGCTGTGCTCCATCAAGTCATGTCTCCGCTACCAGCGATCTGAATTTAGCGCCGCGCAGTGTCTCCTTTTGTGGGGGCTGCTGCGGATCGATTATCCCTCTCGTGCAGAGGTGCTAATACTGTATGTGGGGTTCCGTCAGCGGTCAATGCACTATATGGGGAAATTTCGCAACTTTCAGTGCAGCGGGATTGATAATTGCTGTTGTGCCTCGTTTGCAAACGTGCTAGCCGAATCCGGCGGCGCTGCCGTCAATCCGGACAGGTTGTACCTACTGCGATTTCCCTCCCTTCCGAAAGTGTGTCCGGTGCCGACTCGTCGTCGGATCGTCGCGCATCTCCATTTCAAGCGACGTAGTGAACCCGCCATTTCCGTCCAGGCGGGACGTTACCCGCTTCACGAGCCACGGCGTCTCGTCTATGTCGGGCTTGAACCCCTTCGCGGTTGCGGGCATTTCCGGGTATACATCGGCACGGCCGAGTGCCAGCGAAATGTCGAACGTCGCCTGCCCGCGCTGCGTGCGCGTGTACTCCGCTTTCGCGGCGGCCGTTGCTTCCGCCTGCGTCGCGTAGGTTTCTGGCAATAGCTTCACGCTGCTGCCGTTGTCGCCGCCGACCGTGACCGACTGCGCACGCCCCTTCTTCGATGAGTGCCAGCGCGCGCGAACGGACGAATAGCTTTCGCGCTGCGACACGTGATAGCGATACGAATCGCCGCTCGATCGCCGAATCTGAATCGTCGGCAACGGCTTACCGCTCGCGGTCGCACCCGCACCGATCGGCAGGAACAACAGCCGCCCGTCCTTCACGGTCATAACGGCGTCGTACCGCTTCGCGAGGCGTGTCAAAAATGACAGGTCGCTTTCGCCCGTTTGGTCGATGTGATCGATCTTGATTTTACCGAGCGCTTCGCCGACAACCGGCGTCATTTTGTGGCGCACCGCGACCGCCTTCACAATCGCGCTGATGGTCTGCGCGTGCCAACTTTTATCCCGGCGTTCGTGCATGGCTCCCGTCATGGATGCCGATCGCGCGCTTATCGTGATCTGATCCGGCGCGCCGTGGAATTCGACTTCATCGACCGTAAAACTGCCCTTGTCGACCAACGGTTGACCGACCCACCCGAGCATCAGTTTTATCGTGACGCCGCGCTTTGGTATCGCCAGATCGCCGCGCGTGTCGTCCAGCACGAGATCGAGTCTATCGGCCTCGTCCGCGCGGGATTCACTCAGCGTCAGATAGATCAGATACGGGGCGATGCTGCGGGAAATGTCGCGCCCATCCAGCGTAATCCAGTAATCGCATTGCGGCACGATGCGGCCCGCATCCGCCGATTTCTCGCGTGTCGGTCTTGTCGACATTATTTCCCCTTCTTCGCACGCTTCGCTTTGCCCGTCTTGATGTACGGCGGCGCTTCCGACATTGGCGCGTTGTCGACCTTCCCGTTCGCTGGTGCCGCTTTCTCGTTCTGCGATCCACCGTCGACGGTCGCGCCCAACGCGTTGTTGTCGGCGACCTTCAACGTCAACTCGAATTCGATTTTCAACGCGACGCCAAGGACGTTGAAGTACGAGTGTGTTTCGTTCAATTCCTCCACGGTGAACGCACCGTAGATGCGCCCCGTGCCATCGACCAACACATTCGCGTCACCCACGTCTGCCATCGATTCGAGAATATCGAGCGAAAGCGGCGTGCCGATTTCGCCGGTCGCAATCATTCCCTCAATCCTGATCGTGTCCTCACCCTGCCCGACGTATTGAGTGCTATCGCGCGCACCGACACGTGAATTGCTCGCGTGTTTCCACGTTCGCTGACGCTGAAACTGATGGAACGGTGCGATTTCCGTACTGAAAACGAACTGCCCGTAAGAAACCAACATTGCGCACCCTCACCCGATATCCGAAAGACTCGACCCACCGCGTCGACGGCGTTCACGCTCGGCGTCCTGCAGCGCTTGACGCACCGCCGCCTTGATATCGTCGGCGTTACCAGACGGTGCGGTGATGTTGAACGTGTAGTGATGCACGCTAGGCTCGCTCCCGCCACCTTGACGACCGCTCCCGGCCGACGCTGTCGACGCTGCGAGCGGCCCGCGCTGATCGATCAGCGGTCGATATTGCTCGGCCCGAACCGGGCTCTGCATGGGCTCCATAGACGCGGCCAGTGCAGCCCCCGTGCCAGTCGCTGCGCCGAACGTGACAGCGGCGACGCCTGCGAGTCGCGCGGCCGACGATGCAACACGCACCCGCTCACCGTCGATCCCGTTCGCGGCCCCCTGCCCGATGAACCCGCCCAGCTCACCGAATACGCGGCTAGGGCTGTGAATGCCAAGCTTTTCCTTGAACCACGCGACCGTCGAACTCGCAACGTTCGTGATCGCATCCTTGACCGATTTCAGCCCGTTCGTGATGCCATTGACCAAGCCTTGCATCATGTTCGCGCCGAAGTCTACGAACTGCTTCGACGCTTCCGCTGCCGTCACGATCAACCCGCCGAGCCACTTGCCGAACTCCTTCCCGCTCGACGACGCCTTATCGAGACTTTCTTTCGTCGTATCCACCGGCCCGAAAAGTTTCTTGAACCAGTCCCACGCAACCTGCACTTTTTCCAGCAGCCAATCCCACACCGGCTTCAACGGTGCGAACAGTTCCCCGAGCGACGCAAACAGCCCGGAGAAAATGCCGCTCAACGGCGCTAACCCCTCTTTCAGACCTTCCCAGAATCCCGAGAAAAACGCCTTGATCGGCTCCCAATATCGAACGATCAGCAGCGCCGCGAGCGCGATAGCCGTGATCGCGATCCCGATCGGGTTCGTAAGCGCCAGCCGACCAACGAACAGCAGCGTCTGGCCGAGTCCAGCGAGCGCACCGGCTACGCCAGCGATCGCCCCGCGCGCCCCACCCTTCACGAGGCTGAAGCCACCGCGCACGGCGTCGCCGGCGACGCCCCGCACTCCGCGGCTTGCGACGTACCGGCCCGCGCTCACAACGCGCGAGGTGATCGCGGCCCGCTTCGCAGCGGCGGCACGCCCCAACTCGGCAATGTATTCACGCGTTGCGCTCGTGCCACGCTTCACGCTCGCGACCGCATCCACGCCCCACTTCTTCGACGCGTCACGTGCAGCACGGTAAGCGGCCGGGATACGCGTGGACACGGTACGCGCGAAGTTGCGCGGCGATGATGCGTCCCATGCGGCCGACAGCGCGAATCGCAAACGCGACGCCGTTTTGGTCGCGGCTCCGCCTGCGGAACTGAACACCTTCGTGACCTTCGAGAACCGCCCGAGCGCGCCCGAGCCGACGTTAATCCCGCCGACCGCTGCCTTGCTTTCGACGCCGAGCATGCGCAGGCCGAATCGCACCATTGCGAGGGGGCCAATGATCGCCGCAAGCCCGATCATGAGCGTTCCGCCGACACCGAGAATTACGCCGAGCGCCGCCAGCGCGACGAGCGCAATGCGGGTCGCTTCGCCGTGCTGGCGCGTGAACTCCGTCACCCGCGACAGCAGCTTGGAAGTCAGTTCGAGCCCCCGGTTGTACAGCGGCAGGATTTTTTCGCCCAACTCGGCTTCGAGCGTCGCGCGCTTCGCGAGCGCGTCCATTTCCTTGCCGTAGGCGATGTTCGTGCCTTCGTTGTAAAGCGCGTCGACCCCGAACGCCTTCGGCGCGTTCTCGCGGTGCTTCATGATGTTCGCGCGCTCGAGAAACAGCGATGCGAAAAAGTCGCCACCCTTGCGCGACGAAAAAAGATGGCCGATTTTCGACACGACCTGCATATCCGTCAGATTTCCCTTCGGGTTAATCTTCGGGATGATTTCCTTCATCAGGTATTCGAACGGATCGGTCTTGTATAGCTCGATCTGGTTGAGTGCTTCGGGCAGAATCTTCGTGACGTGCCCCGTTTTCCCGTATTTGACCGACTTCTTATTGATCAGTCCGGCCTTCACCAGCTCTTCGCCCGACTGCTGCGTCGTGCGACCTTGCGCCCAGTTCGTATAGGCACTCATCAGGCCCGTACCGGCACGGAACCCGCCCATTTCCTGCATCGTGTGCAGCAGGCCGAAATAGAACGCGTTGTCGCCCAACTGTTTGGCGGCGATGCCGCCCGTCTTGATCGCGTTCAAGAAATCTTCTGGCTTCACCGTGCCGCCCGACGCAACATAGGCTTTCGTCGCGTTGTCTACGGCCTGCTTGAACGCCTCCGGGCTCTTGAGCGACCCACGCAATTCCGTCGTCTTGACGAGGTCCATCAGCATGTTTTCGGCGACCTCGCCGTGCCCCTCGCCATACCCGCGCCGGGCCATCACGGATTCGATGCCAACTTTCATCTTGGCGAGCAGCGGGGCCATTTCTTCCGCGTGGTGCATGTCCCGCGTGATGGTGTACGTCTCTTTGAGCAGTTTGAGCTTGTCGAGCTTGCTCAAACCCTTCACGTCGATGCCGTCCGCGAACTTGGTTGCCTCACCGAGTTTCGTTTCTCCGACGCCGAGCGCGCGAAACTGCGACACCTGCTGTTCGTATTCCTTGGCCTCGTTCAGCGCGTGACCCATGCCGCCGAGCACCCGACCGCCAACCGTGCGCGTCGCGTATCCGGCGACAGCCATCCCGGCCGCGAACGTCTGTGTTTTCTGCAACTGTTCACGCGCGGGCGCGAGCGCTGCTTTACGAGCTTGCACTGATTGCAGCTTGCGGCCTTGATCCGAAAGAGCACCGTTCGTGCGCGCGATGCTCGCATGCAGCGCGCGCTCGTATTCTGTGAGCGTCTGCGTTCCCCTCCCGGCTTGCTGCATCCGGCTGTTCAATTCGCCCAGGCGGTCGCGCTGGCGGGCCTGCTGCGCCGTCAGCGACACGACTGCCGCCGACGCGCGCCGCAATGAATTCTGCATGCGGACCGTCGGTTCTTTGGTATCCCGGATTTTGGCGGTCAGGTCAGCGACACCCGCGCGCGCTTCTTTCAGCTTCGTTGCGGTGCGCCCCATTTCCGCGCGCAGGGACTTCACCGCATCGACCGTCCGCTTCTGATTCTGGAGTTGCGACAGCTTCTGTTGGAGAGTGCCCAACTCCTTCGACGCGGCCCGGCTACCGCCGATGATCTTCTTCAGCGGCGCGGTGATTTTCTCCACCATGCCGAATACGACACGCAGTTTCAGTTCGTTGTTCATTGCTTTTCGTATCGTTCGCGCGCGCGCTCGCGCCAATCCATCAGTTCAGAAACGGACATGCTGTCCATGACGGACGGCGGCCAGTGAAACACCAGCGCCACGTCCGCCATGGCGTCCTCGATTACAGGCGGGAATCCATGCTTTCCCGCATAGCCTTCGTCAGAAAAAAACCGCTCATAACGCCCCCGATTTGCAGCAGGTCGGCCGGGTCGAGCTGTGCCACTTCGATTTCGTTCAGCGTCGGGGTTGTGATGCGGGGAATCACCTTCTGCAGCGCGGTCACGTCGAGATTCACCAGTTCCGTGAGCGACACGCCGCGCAGTTCACCAGCCATCGGCTTACGCAGCGTCACGGCCGTGATTTCGGTGTCGCCGCGCTGAATCGGTTGATCGAGAGTGATCGTGTTGTCGGTTGCCTTCGCTTTCATTTCGTTCGTTCCTTCGAGAATAGGTTGAGCGGCCCGGATCAGTCGGGCCGAGTGGAATTAGATGCCGATGATCTTGCGCACGTCGGCGAGCGAATCGATACCGCCGATGTTCAGGATCGAGTTGAGCACGTCGATTTCGATTTCGGTGCTCCCGTTGATCGACAGCTTGTAGTACGCCAGCGGCATCGTGACCTTCACCGTCGTGTCGTCGCCGGGCTTCGCGGTGCCGAAATCCAGTTCTTTGAAGCGGCCACGCACGACGATTTCGACGGCCATCCACTGTTCGGACGTTTCGTCCTGATACGCGCCAGCGAAGCGCAGCATCACACCATCGGCCGTGCTTTTTCCGTACTGGCGCAGCATGTCGCGCTCGATGCCACCGAGCGTCCATTCGATTTCCATCGCCTCCTGACCTAAATCGATCTGAATCGGCCCCGGCATGCCGCCGCCGCGATACTCCTCCATCTTGCGCGACAGCTTCGGCAGCGTCAGTTCAGGCGTCTTGTGCAGGTACGACGTACCGTTGAGAAACACATTGAAGTGTTTCAGCTTGTTGGGCATCCCCATGTTCATTTCCTCCCTTCAATCGTGCGCGGCCGTCGCCGCGCGACGTGTTAGCTGTTGACCTGCGATGCGAAGTCGACCAGATACGAATCGGTGATCGTCTGACGCAGCGTGAGGTTTTCGAGCGGCGGAACCGGCGTGTAGTCGTAATCGACCACCAGCTTGCCGTCGCGCAGTTCGGCGACGCCGTTGCGGTCCATGTCATAACTGGCCGACGCGCCGATCAGATAGCCGTTCGTCGTCATCGAACGCAGCTTCGCGCTGATGCTTTCGATAATGTCGCGCGGCAGCTTCGGCACCATCGCGCCGTCGATCGACGGAAACTGCGCCTCCGCGATCGTGTCCGCGAGCACCTGCCCGGTGCGCGTGTAGTTCTCGAACTCGAAATCGGTATCGGCCGAAGCGGTGCGCGAACCCCAAAAGCGAAAGCCATCGCGGCTGATGAGCGTCGTCACCTGATTCTCGTTGAGGAAACCCGCATCCGTCGCCGGGTTTTGCAAATCCCATGAAACCGGCTTGCTGATGCCCTGCACACCGTTCACTGCAACGTTCGACAGCGTTTTGTGCCAGCCGACGAGCTGATCGATTTTGGCGCGCATGCCGACCGCATAGGCCACGGCGGGCACGACGGCCGCTTGCGACGCAACGTCGTCCCATGCGATGAAGTCCGGCCAGATCACCATGACTTCGCGTTGACCGAACATCTTCCGGTAAGCCACAGCGTCCTCTTTGGTCGCGACCAGTTCGCCGTCGACGCCACGCGCGGCGATGTACGCGAACCCGCGCAGCATTTGCGCGGTCGTCGCCAGCGCGTTCGCGACAGGCTGCGTATCGAGCCCCGGCGCGGCGAGAATTCGCGGCTTGACCTGCACGACGCCCGGCGCAGATTCGAGCGCCTTGATGCCGGTTTTCGTGCCGTCCGCATTCACCGAGCCGATGACGTTCGACGTCGTTTCGTCTGCGTCCTTCCCTTCCGCGACACGCACGACGACGACGAACGGGCGCGCCTGCTTCGAAATCGCGTCGAGCGTCTTGTACAGCGTCCCCTTGCGCCCCGCCTTGCCAAGCGCTTCAACCACGTTCGTGATGAGCACGGGCTTGTTCATGGGGAACGCGGCGGCGTCAGCATCGGACGCCGTGCAGACGACGCCGATAATCGCCGTCGAAATCGTCGTGATGGGACGGACCCCGGAGCGGTCCTCCACTACGGTTACGCCGTGGTGATAGTCCTGCGGCATGGTTGATTCACTCCTGTGATATTGGTTTGGCGCGGCCCAGATCAGGACCGCGTTTCAGGTTCTCGCGCGTCAGTCGGCGACGATATCGGCACCCGCGAATGCGTACCGATTCGTCCCGTACTGGCGCAACATCGCGTCGCCGTTCTCGCCCTCCGGAACCGGAGCCACCAGCACGGATTCGACATACGCTTTCGGGTCTTTCCCGCTTTTCGGCACGCCCTCTACGCTGAGCATCGAATTTGCGAGCGGCGCTAGATTCGCCTTCTTCGCCGCGTCGTCGTAGAAGCTGGACATTTGCACCGACGTGGTGTTGGTCGTGTAGCTGATCGTCACCGAGTCGATGCGGTGCGTGCTTGCGGGTGCGCCCGTTTGTTCAACGGTGATGGTTTTTTTCAGGGTCATTGCTCAAATCTCCAATCAAGGTTCAGTAGATACGTCGCCGATCGCTCGGCTCAGATAGGTGCAGTCGGCCATACAACATTCAGCGGAAACCCGGCTTGCTGCGGAACGTCGCGCAACTCGGCGCGGTACTTTCGAAGGGCGGATTCCAGATCAGCGCGGCCGGAATCTGCCGCCCGCTCGACCAACGGGTCGACCTGCAACAGCAGCGCATCGCGCTCACTGCGCACACGTGCGGCCGCGTCGACCAACGCGAATTCCGCCTGAAATTCCGGCCACCAATTCAACAGATCTGCGGGTGTCGGTTGCGGAATGTCGCGCGGCTCCCAAATCGGCACCCATGCCGATTTCGTTTGTTCGAGCGACTTCTCATCGACCGGGTGTGCAACCCAGTAATCCTTGCAGCGCACTAGCTGCGGGAATTTCTTCGACAGGATGAAAGCCGCTTGCTCGACGTGGAGCATGAATTTGTTCGTCATTGGTTTCTCAGTAGTACGCCGTAGACCACGATCGCATTGGCGGTCCCGTTGCCGGGGCCACTCAGCCCACACACAACCCATGGCGCAGGCAGTGCGCCGCCGAGCCGATCGACGGTGCCGAAGTTGTTCACACCAGAGTCCCATTGCACGCGCGCACCGGCACCGGCTCGTGCGTTGATGTTTCCCCAAATGTCGTCGATTTCCTCGCCGAGCCAGCGACCGCGCCATCCAAGGCGCAGGTTCCCATCTGTCCTGAGCGTTTCCTGGCCACGTAAGTGCACGGTTCCCCAATCGTCCACGCCGAGCGTCATCGCGTTGTATGCGCTGTTGATGAATTCAAATCCGCCGCCGTCACGCGCACGAAGGTACGTCCACGAGTCGAAACCCGGCCGGTTGTTCCGCAGGCCGATGTCGGCCTGCCAACCGTCACGATTCAGGGTCGGGCGGTTGTAGAAGCGCGAAAGCGCCGTGACGTGGATATCGGTGTTGAACTGGACGCGGTTGTCTGCGTTGTAGACGACGATCACGTTCGACTGCCACGAACCATCCGCCTTCATGGTCGCCCACGCGGAATAGCTGCCGTTCATCGTGCCGTGGAACCACGCCTGCGCGGTGCCATCGGCACGAGCGAGCACCAAGCCGCGCGCGTCCGTGTTGTTCGGCTGCTTGACGCGAATGTCACCGGTCATGGTGTCGCCCGCCCTGTTCACCTTCGTGTTCGGATCGAAACTACCCTGATCCCACACGCGTGCGCCGTTCACATAGAAGCCGCCCTTCACGTCCCACTTGCCCGCGCGGAAGTCGTAATACCCGTTCACGCTCCCGTCGTATGCACGCATCCCCATGCCATACCAGCCCTTCAACGCGAAGTTGTAAGTGCTGTAGCTCGCATTGTCGCCAGTGCCGTCCTCGAACCCGTTCGCCCCGCCTCTGGATTGCAGATAGAGCGGCGCGCCCATCGTGCCGCCGACGTTCTTGTCGAGCGGCGTGACGTTCATCGTGTCCCACGGGGTCGCACCGGCCCACGTCGGGCGCTTCACGAAATTGACCTGCTGCGTCAATCGCGGAATGTCCAGCACTCGGCGTTGCGTCGTGCCGTCATTCTCGAACGCGCTAAGTGCGAAATCGTCGGTATCGGATTTGCCGAGCGTGAACCGCGTAGCATTACCGTTCTTGAAATACATGGTGGCCCACGACGAACCGCCGTCCACTGCATAGCCGCGCCCGCGAATGAGCCCTTCGGCGTTTAGAATCGAGCCGTCGTCGGTCGCACCACCGATCAGCACGCGCCCGCCGCTCTGCATCAGCACCATGTTCCCGACGGCTGAACCATTGCCGCGCGTGATCCACAAAGCGTTCATGGCCGCCGAGTAGGCGTCGTTGACCGTGCGAAGTGCAAACGTCCCGTCACCGCCCTGCAGCAATTCCCATTGCTTCTGATCGGCCGTGCCACCTTCACGACGCAGGATGATCGACGTCTGCCCCGTACCGCCACCATTGGAAGCAACGAGTGCCCCGACGCCACTCCCCCCTTTGACCGAGCCACCCGCCGACAGCCCCTTGGCAACGTTGACAGCGCCGCCGAAATTCGCGCCCGCACCGGTTCCATCGATCGCCACCACGCCATCGTTTAGACCCCACTGGAACGGACGAAAGGCGTTGCCCGCTCCGTACTGATCCTTCGCGGCCGTCTGCATGAGGAACGCATTGGCCCCGTCGGCTCGCAGAAACACGCCGAAGTCGCCATATGCGATACGAAGCCCGTTCGGGCTCGTTGACTGGAATTCACCCGTGAAGCGTGCATTGCCTGCCCCGCGCAGCAAGGTAGAACCGTCGTCCCCGAGTCCGCCCAGCGTCATCCGACCGCCCGGAAAGAGTCGAGCGACTTCTGAGTTTCCCGCGATAAGTTGAAGCACACCGGCCGCGCCTTCACTGCCGACCGAGACATGGCCGTTCGAGCGAAAGTAGCCCCAATCACCGCCGCTGTTCGCCCACGCAGTAGTTTTGCCCTCGCCGAACCGATGCAGACCGCGCGTAGTCGCGTTACCCGCTACCTGCAACATACTGCCGTCGTCGGCCGGTTGCCCGATGAGCACGCGATTGTTCTGGTAGCTTCC
Source organism: Burkholderia lata (assembly GCF_902499335.1). Taxonomy (GTDB): domain Bacteria; phylum Pseudomonadota; class Gammaproteobacteria; order Burkholderiales; family Burkholderiaceae; genus Burkholderia; species Burkholderia lata_B. Next base: position 330,403 of record NZ_CABVQK010000006.1, read on the forward strand.
ATCGACGGCAAGAAACCGCATGGTTTCTCGCCCGTTGTTCGTAACCGCAAACACGCCATCGGCGATGTGGAAAAAGCCCGTGTCCGGTGCGCCGTCGTTCACGAACGAATAGCCGGGCCGGGTCACAGTGCCTTCGGCGGCTAGAATCTGCCCGGACATGGTGATACCGGTCGTTTGCGCCGGGCTTGGCAGGTTGCCCGTGTTCCACACCTCGTTTCCGACGACGGTCAGATTCTTTTTCGCGAAGTCGAATGCGAACATTGCCCCCGTCGACGGAAGGTAAAACCCGGCTGCAATGTTGGTCCCGAAGAAGTACCCGCCGCTCGGCCCGATGAGCATTCGCGCTTCGCTCGGGCCATTGCTGATGTTGACCATGCCCTTGACGTTCAACTGACCGCCAACGTAGGTACTTCCCGAGCCCGTACCGTCCAGAGTTACAGCGCCGGTCTTGGCGTCGATCGTGAGCGGTCGCAGGCTGTTCCACGACGCACCGATTCCGCTCCCGTCGGACAGCAGCAGATAGAAATTCGAGCCGTCGTTGCGCAGAATCACATCGCGGCCGTTCATCAGCCGGAAGTTTGCGCCGCCGCTATCGAGCCCCGCCGAGGCTACGCCGCCCGAGTACAGACCGGTGCCGCCGACCTGAAGCGCGGTCGCCCCGTTATCGTCCATATTGCCGACGATGAGCCTGCCGCCGTGTGTGATCCGCATCGCTCGAATCTGATTCGCATCGCTGTTCGAATCGTTCGGCGTTCGGTTGATATAGAAGTCCAGGTATTCGCGGCCCCATGTTCCAGCATCGAAGCCCGCACGCAGCGACGCGATGAGTCGTGCATTGGTGTCGGCGGTGCCAGCCGCAAACGTCCCGTGAAAGCGCATCTTCGCGCCGCGATTCAATGCACCCGACGTTGCCGCGACCACAAGCTGTGCATCCTGATCCGTCGGCGTCGACGTGACGCTCACCGGCCCGGTGAGTTGCGGGCGCACCAGCGGCGCATAGCGAGCAGCGGCAGTCTTAGGGGTGAGCGCGCGCACCGCGTCCTTGCCCTCGTTTACCTCCTCTTGCGTTGCAATCTCGATCACGCCTTGTACCGTCTCCGACGCGGGCGGATTCAGGAACGACGATTCACCGAAAACGAGTTTTGCCGCATCGATCGACACAAACTGCATGTCAGCGGACAGCATCAGGTAGGCGGCAGGCGACTTTTCCATGATCGGCGTGGCCTGCACGTACACCGCTGCGAGCACGCCATTCTCCAGATACAAGCCGTAGCCGAACAACGAATACTGATCGTCGGTCGTGTCCTGAATCGTCACGTGGATGGTGTCCTTTGCGACGTTCTTCCCGCCGAACGTGGTCACGCGCTTGCGTTCGTTCGGCATGGCCAGCATGTCCGGCTTGAATGCGAACGCACCCGTGCAAAGACCGATTTCGGTCACGCGGTGTTCGTTTGTCCCCGTATTGCCTTGCGCTACCAACGCGGCGCGCCCGGCATCGGTTACCTGAATGAAATTTCCTGCCATGTTCATTGTTCCGTCAACGTCAGACGACGATAGAGCGCGGCCTGTCCACCAGCCCCGACCCCGATCGAGCCACTAAGCGAAAACCCCTGCGTGAAGGTGTAGTGAGCGCGCACGGGCTTCGCGCGATCGACTTCGCGCAGAATGTCGGCGATGTAGTCCGCGGTCGGCGGGTTGCCGTCACGAGCGGCCACAGTCATGAAAAGTTCGAACGTGTACGGCGCAGCGGGCGGCGTTTGTTCAAACCATTCCCGAAGGACGATGTTTCCGCCGAAGCTTTCGACTACGTCGCGCACCGCTGCCGCCGTGCCGTTCTTGCGTGCGATCGGGATCGCCGCTTTCACACGTGCGCGGCGCACCTGTTCCGGCCATTCGTTTTTCCACGTGACGACGCCCAGATGCCACGCGAGCCACGGGAGCAGATCAAGGGGAATCCGTTCCGGGTTCATCAGGTCACGCAGGGGAACGGGTACGTCGCCGAGCGGCGCATTGGCGCGCGCTGCTGCCCGCATGAGCGGCGATGCGTTCGGCGGCAACAGGTCATCCGCCATACACACCCCCATGTTTCACCTTCAACGACGAGCAGAACGACGCTTGCGTTGACGTGATCGCAATATCCTTCGCGGGCGAAATGAGCACGACGCGTTCGACGCCTTCGGCATGCAGCGCGGCATAGATCCCGGACAGCGGGATTTCCCGGCCATTGCGGCGCGAGTTGTCGGCGAACTTCTGCGCGCGCGTCTGCGCCTCCGTGATAACCACGCCCGAATCAGGCCCCGCGTATGTGTAGATGATTGCGTCGATACCGTACTTCACGATTTCGGCGCTTCTGACCGTCACCTTGTCCGTCAGCGGGCGAACGTCGTCAGCGCTCAACGCCGCCGCGACTGCATCAATCACGGCTTGCGGTGCCGTACCGTCGCCTTCACGCACGAGCACTGACACAAGCACTTCGCCCGGATTCGGGCTCGTCGCTGACGCATCGAGCACCGAACCGTGCGCCGCGCGTGCGTGCGAGCGATACGCGCCTTCCGGCCCTGCAACGGAATAGCCTTGCGGCGCAAGCTGTGTGCGGTCGCGCAGATCGTCGTTCGACTCCATCACCGGGTCGGTGCCGGTATCTGGATCGCCGGGCGTGACCACCAGACGCTCAACGCCAAGCAGCGCCGCGAGCTGATCCAGATCGCCGTCCATCGCAAACGCGAGCATCAGTGCACGCGCTGCATCGTTCACACGCTGGCGCAGGTACATTTCGCGATAAACGCTTTCCTGCAACAAGATCGTGATCGGCTCGGATTGCAGTTCGAGCTTCGCCGCAACCGCCGCGCGAATCTCGTCAGGCACGAGCGCGAGGAAACCGGCCTTGCGCTCGGCAAAGAGCGATTCGAAGTCGATTTCTTCGACTACGTTCGGCGCGGGCAGACGCGACAGGTCGATAACGCTCTGGCTCATGCCCGGACCCCCGACACGTCGACGGACGATTTCACGCTGACCGGAACCTGCCGCCCGTTCACGGTTTTGTATCCCTCGATCAGAATCGGCACGCGGCCGTTCCGGAAATCGCCAGCGGCCAGCACAGCGGCATCGAATGCCACTTTGGTGAGCGTAAGGCGCGGCTCCCACCGCATGATCGCGGTCGCGACCGCTGCGTAGACGCGCACGAGCAATGCGCGGTTCGCCGGGCCGTCGATCAGGTCCGGCAGTTCGGAGCCGAACGTGCGACGCTTCACACGCGAGGCGAGCGGCGTTGACATGATGATCGCGAGCGATTGAGACAGGTGCTCGTCGCCGTCGATGAACTCGCCGGTTTGTGCGTTCATGCCGCTCATGCGCCCGCCGTAAGTGCGGTGGACGTGATCGCGAACTCGCCCTGTGCTCGGTGCGGATGGCGGATCAGGCTGATACCGCCCGCCTGATGGTCGGCGGCGGTCACAACACCAGTGAACGCGGCAGGCCCGTTGATCCGCATGACAGGACCGGAACCGCCCTCGCCTGCCTGCCCGTCTGCGCCCGACAGGAACACGAACGGACCTTCGACGGTGAGCTTGCCCTTGCACGTCGTCTGTTTGGCGTCGAGCGTGATCGTTTCAGCCTTCACCGTCGCGTCCTTCGTTTGCACGACGACGGACGCAGGCGCGACCATGCGAATCGTTGCACCCGCAGGCAGATCGACCGTCAGCGCGTGCCATTCCTCGTCATACGAGATGCGTGCGCCGTCATCGAACTGCATCACGTGTTCGGCAATGCTCGTGCTCGGCGCGGGCCGATCTTCGGAATACAGCGCACCGGAGACGATGCCTTGCGCAAGGTCGCCCATCGGGCAATCGATCTTGACCTGTTCGCCGAGCGTCGGCGCGCTCCACGTGCGCAACGAGCCAGCGCGCGCCGTAGTCCAGCGAAGCCAGCCGGATTGGAGCCCTTGTCCGTCCGATTCCTCATCGCCGATCGCGACGCGGCACACCGGGTTTTCTGCGTCCGATGCGTCGATCGCGATCACGCGGCCGAGCAGCACGCTATTGCGTGCGACTCGTCGCGCTTCATTTGCTGCCGCTTGCTCCACTGTCGATGCTCCCGAATATCACGTGAACATCATGGCGCGCGCGCGAACGCCCGGCGAGCACATGCGGCAGTGCTCGTGCCGGGTACAAAAGGCGCGGAAATGTGGGGGGTTGCCTGAGAATCAGCCGCGTGAAATTCGGCCGTCGAGATGCGCAATCAGGCGAGCGCGGATCGAATCGCGATCGTGCGCGGCGACCCCGACGAGCGCTCGGCGCGGGTACTGGTATTCGGGGCCGTGCGGCGCGACTGGCGCGCGCTCGCCATATTGGTGGACCGCCGCGATACGGGCGATGCGGCCCGCGAAGCCTACCGCCGCTTCGTCGGGGCTGGCTTCGACCTTCAACCATCGAGCGGTGCGCAGCTTCTGGAACATCACCTGTCGACGGATGCGGCCCTTACGTGATCGCGCGCTTGCGCGCTTGCGGGGCTCGTATGGCGTGCCGTCCGGGTTCAACTGCTGTGCGATGCGGTCGGACTGATGCCGCCGCATCTCGCGCGCGACGCCCATCAACGCCACCCGCCGCTGTGACGGAGAGAGTCGTGCGAGCAGTTGGATTGCCAGCATTTCGAGCGCGTGCAGATCGTCGGTCATTTCTTCGGCCACGCCCCGGCCACCAGATCACGCCCTTCGACCCACGCGGCCGAATCCCAATCGGTGCTCGCGGGCATGCTGTCATCCACGTGCGTGAACGAGCGTCGACCGTCATCGCCCATTCGTGCGACAACGCTTTCAGTGAGCTTGACGCGAATCGACAGGTCGACCGCGTTGTTGTTCAGCACGTCGGCCTCGAACTCGATCCCGTGCGCTGCATTGTCGCGATTCTGGAACAGATCGGGTTGGTTCGCCTGCGCCCAAAGCACAATCGCGCCCATGACCGCATCCGTCGACCCACCGAATTCCAGCATCACGAGCCGCGCGAAATAGCGGTATTCGAACGATGCGGTTTGTCCTGGCGATGCGGCGATGTGCCCGCCCTCAACGAACATCAACAGTCGGTCGGGATTTTCAGGAAGCCCCGGCACCGCCGCCGTGATCGCGGCCCGAAGCGAATCCGATTTCTTCACTTCGCGCCCGCCGTCGCCGTCGAGTCGCCGGCATCGGCCCGCGCCTGACAGTCAAAAATCATGTCCACGACTGCCGCGCAACGCGCCCACGCCGCTTTCACTGCCGTAAGCGTCGTGCTCATGTCACCGTTCGTTTCTGGCGCCGTTGCAGACATCGTGCAGCGTGTCACCGTCGGGCACGTGTTGAACGTAATCGCAGGCCCCGGTGATGGCGGGGCTTGCGTGCAAGCGGGCAATGCCAGCAGGCAGGACAGTATCAGCCCATGCACGAGATTCGGGCGTTTCATTGATGATCCTCCGGGTTGCGTCCTCGATCCGCTTCTGCGCGTTGTCGATCTTCGATTGCGTGACACCGAGCCGCTGTTGCAGCTTGGCGTTCTCCTGCGCCGTCGCGAGTAACGCGGCAATCGTGTTGTCGCGTGCCGTCACGGTTTCGCGTGCCTTGGACGCGTCGTCCTGAGCGGCCCGCAGATCGCCGCGCAGGTCTTTGACGTAGCGCACCGCGCTCCATGCTGCGAGCGCAGCAACCGCGACGGCGAGCAGCCGCACGACGAGCGGGTTCATGCGCCGACCGTGTAAGTCGTGTGCTCACCGCTGAAACTCGCGGTCAACACCTGTCGGCGGGGTTTCTTGCCGTCAGCGGCGAGCCCGATATGCACCCACCGACCGCCCTCGTGAATGACCTGATCGAACGGCAGATTCGACGCCGCGAGCTTGCGCACCACGTCGAGCGGCGAGCCGAACGCGGGGCAGACGAAATCGGCCGCGAGCCCGTGAAGGTGCGCGCTGTCCGATACGCCGCCGACCGCGCGATTCAGCGCCGGACACCGGTAGCCCGACGAAATCAGAATCGGTTTTCCGCCGAGCAGCACGCGTGCCTGTTCGAGTGTCTGAGCGAGGCGACGCAGGTTGTCGACCGTTTCGGCCGACGGCATGTTGTCGATGCCGCGTTTGCGTGCTTCGGTGCTCGCGATCAGTTCGGCGAGCGAGAAATGGTCCGTCAACTGCATGTGTTCTCCCTGAATCCAGTCGTGAAAAATCTATCGGCTCGCGTCGACGCCGCGATCAACCTCGCGCAGCGCCCGGCCGAGCATCCGATCGAGCACCCGCGAACCACCGTAGCCGGATAGCGTGATAACGCCCGCCTCCAGCACGGATTGCAAGTCGAGCCATTCCGACACGAAAAACGCGACCAGCCCGGCGACCAGCGACACAACCGTGTCTTTCGCGATTTCCAACGCAACCGAGCGAACCGGTGGATCGTCAGCGGCCAGCTTCTGCAACGTGCTCGCGAGCCCGCCGATAAACGACAGCAGCAGGCACACCGCAAACGCGGCGGCCGGAATGTGCGCCAGATCGTCGCCGAACGTGATCGACGCGGCCCACGCCGACAGCGGCCATACCATCAGCATCCAAAGCCAGTGGTAGCGAATCAGGTTTTGCACACAGCCCTCCGATGACGTTTTTCGAATAGATCGTGAAATGCCATCGCCAACGAGACGACGGCCATAGCGACGGACACCACGTAAGCGCCCCACGCATCGCCAAGGACAGGCGCGAGCACGAACGGCGGAACGAGATAACAGAACGCCGCGTACACGTACAAACCCCGCCGCATGTCGGCGAGCCAAATACACACGAACCGGCCCCGAAGAATCACATTCGTGAGCACGTCCGCCGCTTGCATGGATGCGACGCCGAGCATCGCGTAAAACGGCGCGTAGACCAGCAGTCCGCCGTGCCCGAGCATCATCAGCGCAAGCGGATACTGCGTGATGCCGCTGCGCGGTGCGGTCGCCAGTACCGCCACCATGTAGGCGATTCTCACCACCGTGGACAGCGCGCGGCGATCATGGGTGTTGGTGAGCCTTTGCATGTCCACCTCAGTCAAAAATTTGAATCAACGGGGCAGTACCGGACACCGTGGCCGGGTCGGGAATCTCCACCTCATGTCCGATCGGCAGGAACAGCCCCACGTCGGCGATGCCGGGGTTCGCCTCCAATACCGCCTCCACGACGCCATCGGTTCGGCCGAGCACACGCCAGCAGAGCGCGTCGACTGTTTCGTTTTGGAGTGCGTGCGCTTTCATCAGATCAGGTCCACCGTGACGCGACCGCGCCGCATCATGTCGGACATCGCCCAATACGCATCACGCCGGGCGTCGTCCGGCACGCAATCGAGCGCGTCAGCACGACGTGCGCCGTCTTTCGACGTGTCGTAATCCCGGTAGCGCTCGGCCAACTGCGCCCGAGCCCACCCATACACGGCGCGCCGGAAGCGCTGTATCTGGACGTTCTCCCCGTCGATTTCGAGCGGCGACGTTGCCGACAGATCGAGCGCCCCGGCGCGCTCGCTTTCGGCGCGCCAGTCGGCCAGCACATCGCACGTGTGTGCGATGCCTTCGATCAGCGCCTCACGTAACCGGGCGTCCGTGATCGTGCCGTCGACCAGCCGCAGCACGGCACGCGCATTGCGCATGTCGATCGGTGGATACCAGCTATCCACCCGAATGACCGGCGTGACCGACGGATCGTCGGGTGCGGGCGCACTGGCGGCAGGCACCGGAGCAGTGGAAATCAAATCGCTCATGTCGGCACCGCCGCGATGTAGGTGTGGCGGTGGACGCGTGCCGTTTGGTGAGGCTTTCCGCCTACCGCCCGGCACGCGTGCCGCCACGTCGCGAGGGACACGTTACGCATCCACGCCCTCACCGTCGGGCATGGATGCAGATTCATCGCCTGACAACGTCGCTTCGAGCCGCGCGATATCGCGCTTGACGCCGATCCTGTCGTTCAGGTCAAACGCACGCCGAAACGCGGCGAGTGCCACCGCCGGTTCGTTCGCGGCAGTCGCGAGCCCATACGCCTTGAACAGCTTCGCCCGAATCTGATCGACCATATCGAACGGCTCGGTCAGATCGATCACTTCGGCCAGCATGTACGGCGGCACGTCGGCCGCGTCCGCGAACTCTTCGGCCACGGTAGCGGGTAGCGTGCGTTCGAACTGCGCAGGCATGGTGAGCCCGTGGCGGATCGCGTAGCGTGCGATATCGAAAGCACCGCCCATGTCGCCCGCATCGAGCCGCCACAGCATGATCGTGACCAGCACGTCGTCCTGACCGCCTGCGTCGCGGTTCAGCGCTTCGCCGACGTATGGCACGTAGTCCGGCAGGATTTCGCGCTTGATCGCGACCTTGCGCGCGACGGATTGCGTCTCTTTCAACCGTCGCTGATCAGTCGCGAGCTTGGCGCGCATCATGTCGGACGCCCTGTCTTGGCCGCGCTGCACGCTCGCCGCGATCGGCTCGTCAGGCTCGCTCCCGGCCACCGACGCGGCGACGCGCATCAGGTGTCGGGTGATCGGGGTATGCCTCACCATGCCCGCCCCTTACTGGCCAGCGCCCGGCGCAGCCGGAACGTCAGCGCCCGGCGCACCCGCGAACACGATGTTTTCGAGCAGACAGCCCGCACCGAAGTCCTCGATCACATACGCTTCGTTGCTCGACTCGAAGAATTCGAGCTGATCGCGCTTCGGGTTGTCGATGATCGCGCGGCGACGGCCGCTGATTTCCCAGTAGATCGACAGGTTCGACAGCATCGTGACCAGCATCTTGCCGCGCGGCATGAACGGAACCTGCATCGCGCTCACGTTGCCCATGCGCTTCTGGCTGATGATGAGACTTGCGGCAATCGATTCGGTCGGCGGATTGTCCCGGTTCACGATGGGGAAATACTTGTCCAGCATCGTGTCCCGGCCACACAGAACCACGAGGTCGGGATTGTCCGCATACCACGGCTCGATCAGCGAATTGATCGCCTCGTACACGAGCGCGTCGATATTCGCGTAGTCGGAACCAGTGCCGCCGATCACGATCTTGCCCTTCGCCTTTCCTTCGGCGACAACGCGACTCGGCGCTTGCTCGCGGTACTTCTGGAGCCAGCCCTTGTTTACGTCCTCCAGATTCGGGTTCTTCGCACGGTTCGACGTATTGGCCCGGCTAACACCGTTGAAGCCGACGCGGATGCGATCGAGCGCCTGCTGCTGCGCGTTCGCGTCGCGCACCATCGTTTGGAAATTCGGCGTCGTCGCCCACGCATCCAGCTTGTTGTAACGCAGGTGCGTGTCGAAATTCGTCTGCGAACAGAAATATCGGTTCGGATCGAGATCAGTCAGATCGACCGTTTCGCGTTCCTTTTCCTTGGTGTCCGTCGTGCTCGCGATCGGTGCGCCGACCAGCAGACCGAGCTTTTCACCCTCCTGTGCCGTCACACCTTGAACGTTGATGAGTTTCAGGAGCGCGGCCGATTCCTGAATGCGTTTTTCGACCTTCTGCTGCACGCTCGGCACGACCGAAAATTTCTTCGATACGTCGCTGATGCCGTTCAGGCGTGCGATGTTGTCCATGTAGCGCTCAACGGCGCGCTGAGTTTTTTCCAGCATGTTTTCTCCGATGAATCGATGTTTCGCCTAGATGCACCGACCGCGATTAGCAGTCCGTCGCGTCCCATTCGCCGCCCGTAGCGGTCGGCCGTTGCGTGCCGCTCGGCTCGCGTTCGAGTCGCTGGCTCAGTTCGTTGAACGCGGCGCGATCCTTCGCGCCCTCCGTTTTCAGCGCATCGATTTCACGCCGCATGCCCTCGATCAGTACCAGTTGCGATGCGCTGTGGTACGACAGACGCGAAGCGATATCCGACGGAATTGCGCCGCCATTCGAATCCGCGGCCGGGGCTGCCCCGGCGCTTTGCGCCGATGCCGGTGCGGCACCACTGCCGCCGATGCCGAACAGTTCGGCCAGCTTCGATGTGACGAGCGTGGTAAACGATGCGGGGGTCATGGCTGGGGCCGCAGTGGGCTCGTCGTTGAACAGCGCCGCGTCGACCTCGACGCCGACCGAAAACAGGTTTTCCGGGGCATGCTTGCGCGTCCGGAAGTGGTCGGGATGCTGCTGCGAGAACGAGAGAATTTCGGTTCCGAGGCTCGCCGGACTGTCGGTCACACCAATGCCGACCAGATACGATTTTCCGGACTCGGCGAAATTCGGCGCGATTTCGATGCTCGTGTAGACCTTCTGACGCGCCTTGGTCATTGCCTTCAGGTCGTCGGTCGGATCGAGCTGCGCGAACAGCGCCAACTTGCCCTCTTCGACCGTGCGAGCCTCGGCCGCGCGCACGTCGCCATATGCGCGGAACTGACCATCCGGAAGGACGCCGCGAATGTGTTCGAGAAACACGCGCGCGCCATACGTCGCCGGGTTGTATGTGTCCGCCATTTCTTGAATCTGCTGTCGCGTGATGGCGCGACCGTCCGTCGTCGCGCCCTCCGTTGCCACCCGCACAAACTTCATCGTGTTTTCTCCCTGTTGGTTCCTGTGCGCTGATTAAGCGGTTCCGTCATCGTGCGCGTGCGCCGTTGCCCTATCAACGCGGTGCGCTGCGCGTGCGGCCGGGTACAAATTCATGCGGTCGATTTCGCCCGCGCGCGCGCATACGCTCGACGCATGGAAAAACCTGCAAACCCTTTCGCCGATTTCCCGGCTGCAAATGACAAGACCGAAACGAATGTGACGAGCCTCGCGACGCGACGCGTCGCACGTGATCTGTTTTGGGGCGGATGGAAAATCCGATCGATTGCCGAATACATCGGTGAACCGCGCTCGACCGTCGAAACATGGAAGCAGCGCGAGGGGTGGGACAAGGCAACGTCTACGGACAAGGTGGCCGACGCGCTCGTGCAACGAATGCGTGTGTTGATTGCGAAAGACCCGAAGGAACCGCGCGATTTCAAAGAGCTCGATCTACTCGGCCGCGAGATGGAGCGGCAACAGCGCATGCAGGCTCGCGCCGAGCGAATCGAGTCCGGCGCGACTGAGACGAGCACCGCGAGCGGTAGCACGCCGCGCGCATCGTCGCGCTCATCGGGGCGAAAGACCACACGCAACGCGATCACCCCGGAGCAGCAACAACGCATCCTCGACGCGATCCGCGATTCACTGATCGGGCATCAGCACACGTGGTATGAGAACCGTCATTTGCGCCGTCGGAACATCCTGAAATCCCGACAGATCGGCGCGACGTTCTATTTCTCGCACGAAGCGTTCGGGCGCGCACTCGAAACCGGATACAACCAGATTTTTCTGTCCGCGAGCCGCGCACAGGCGCACGTGTTCCGCGCGTATATCCAGAAATTCGCATGGGATGCAGCGCAGGTCGAACTGACCGGTGATCCGATGTGGCTCCCGAACGGCGCGGGCCTGATCTATCTCGGCACCAGTTCGCGCACGGCACAGAGCTACAACGGCGATCTGTACTTCGACGAATATTTCTGGACCAGCAATTTCGCAACGCTCAACAAGGTTGCGATGGGGATGGCGACGCATTCGCATTTGCGGATGACGCACTTTTCCACGCCGTCCACCACCACACACGAAGGCTATCCCTTCTGGACCGGCGCGCACTTCAATCGCGATCGACCGGACGACGAGCGGGTTGAAATCGACGTATCGCATACGTCGCTCGCGCGCGGGCTCGCATGTGGTGACGGGCAATGGCGGCAGATCGTGACGGCCGAGGATGCGATTGCATCCGGGTTCACGAAACTCGATTTGGAGGACTTGCGCCGCTCGAACAGTCCGGCCGACTTCGAAAACCTGTACATGTGCCAGTTCGTAGACGACACCGCTTCGGTGTTCTCGTTCCGGCTCGTGCAGGCGTGCATGGTTGACTCATGGGACGTATGGACCGACGTGAAGCCGCTGCTTGATCGTCCGTTCGGCTACCGCCCGGTCTGGATCGGCTACGACCCCGCGCTTACGGGTGACTCGGCCGGGTGCGTCGTCATCGCACCGCCCGACGAGCCGAACGGGAAATTCCGCGTTCTCGAGCGCCATCGCTGGAAGGGCATCGACTTCGAAACGCAGGCAGACAAGATTCGCGAACTGACGCAGCGCTACAACGTCGCGTATATCGCGATCGACACCACCGGCATTGGTCACGGCGTCCATCAGCTTGTGCGCCAGTTCTTCCCGCGCGTTGTCGGGTTGAATTACTCGCCCGAACTGAAAAATCGCCTTGTCCTGAAAGGCATGTCGGTGATCGGGAAAAAGCGCCTGGAATTCGACGCGGGCATGACAGACCTCGCGCAATCTTTCCTATCCATCCGGCGATCGATGACGCCGAGCGGCGCAAAGATGACCTACACCGCCGCGCGTAACGAAGAAATCGGCCATGCAGACCTTGCATGGGCCTGCCTTCACGCGCTCGACAATGAACCCCTCGAAGGTGCGAGCCGCGCGCGCAGCACCGTGGAGATTTGCTAATGACTTCCGACCTCGTACCCACCGCACACGATATCGCCACGCGCGCACCGCTATCGTCGGTCGAATCGTTCACGTTCGGCGACACCGTTTCCGCTATGGACGGAGGCGATATTCTCGACTACGCCGAGCTGTGGGCCGTCGATGATTATTTCGAACCGCCCATCAGTCGCGAAGCCCTCGCGAAGTCGATGCGCGCCGGTACACACCATGCGTCCGCGCTGTACTTCAAACGAAACGTGCTCGCGTCGACGTTCATCGAGCACCCGAAGTTTTCACGTGACGCGTTTCGTCGTCTCGCGCTTGATTTTATGGTTTTCGGCGATGCCTACCTTGAACGTGAGCGCAACCGCGCGGGCGGAGTGCGCAGCTACCGCCCTTCCCCGGCGAAGTACACGCGGCGCAAAACGGATCTGCAAAATTTCGTGTTCATCGACGGTTGGCTGAACCGCCACCAGTTCGAAACCGGCTCCATCTTTCAACTGATGGAGCCCGACGTAAATCAGGAAGTCTATGGCATGCCCGAATACATCGCCTCTCTACAGTCCGCGTGGCTGAACGAGTCGGCGACGCTGTTCCGGCGCCGCTACTACGCGAACGGCTCGCATGCCGGGTTCATCCTGTACGTGAACGACCCGAACATGGACCCGGAGGACGTGGACGCGATCCGGAAAGCGCTGCGCGATTCGAAGGGCATCGGCAATTTCCGGAACCTGTTTCTGCATTCAGCGGCACGAGGCGGCAGTGGTGAGAAAGGCGCAGTCCAACTGATCCCGATTTCGGAAGTCGCCGCGAAGGACCAGTTCTTTGACATCAAGAACGTGACACGCGACGACTCGCTTGCGGCGCACCGCATCCCGCCGCAGCTTATCGGCATCGTGCCGAGCAACACGGGCGGATTCGGCGCGGTCGAACCGATGGCGCGGGTGTTCGCCCGGAACGAAGTGGTGCCGCTTCAACAGCAGTTCCTGAAAATCAACGAGTGGGCGGGCGAGGAAATCGTGCGGTTCAACGACTACGTGCTGCCGGTCGCTGCCTGACCGCGCGAAGTGCCCAATCTGGCACTTTTCGGTGCTGCGTCTGGAATCACGCGTTACGCGACCGTTTGCGTCTGGAAAATCCACCCGAAAACCGCCGAACCCCGCCCCGTGCGGGGCTCGGCCGGTCGCACGGGTTGCGTCTGGAATCGCTGTTTCTTTTTAGCCCGCAGGCGCGGAGGGGACTGCGATATTCCGGGGCGGAAGTGTGATCCGCCCCCACCTACCGCCCGCGCGCGACGGCGCGCCCGAGCCCGTATCGAGCCCGCCACGGGCCTGCCGCTGCCGCGCCCGACGCGCGACCACAACATGCACGAGAACCGCGCAGAAGCCCGGAGAATCTGCCGGACGCATGGTCGCGATTCTTCGACGTGATATCACTTTTTGATTGCATGATGATAGCATTTTCTGCTATCATTTGGGCATGAAATCGAAACACGCCCGCACCCTCGCCGCGATCTTCACCAAGCCCACATTGGGCGGGATCGTGTTTTCCGATATTGAATCGCTCGTCGCCGCACTCGGCGGCGAAATCCACGAAGGCGCAGGGTCGCGCATCGCCTTCGAACTGAACGGCACGCGCCGCTATCACCACCGCCCGCATCCGGGCAAAGAGGCGAAGCGGTATCAGGTGGAGGACTTGCGCGACTGGTTTATCGAAATGGGAATCAAGCCATGAACAACGCCATGACTTACAAGGGATATTTCGCCCGGATCGATTTCGACGGGCGCGATAACATTTTCGTCGGCCACGTGCTCGGCGTGGACGACAAGATCAGCTTCCACGGCGAAACGGTGGACGAACTGTTACGAGACTTTCATGCGGCCGTCGATCACTATCTTGACGACTGCAAGCGCGCCGGGCGCGAGCCGCAAAAGCCTGCATCCGGAAAGCTGATGCTACGGATCGATCCGGCTGTGCATGCACGTGTCGGTATCGCTGCCGCTCTGTCGGACGAAAGCATCAATCAATGGTCAGAGGAAGTATTGGGGCGCGCGGCTCGCGAGGTATTGGAGCGCGCCGCACATATTTGATCAGGTAGGCCGATAAATAGCTACCGCGACACCTCGCGTTTCACTTCACAAATTGCAGCGATTTTAGATCAACCGCACGAATCAATAAAGTAATTTACCCGGGGAATAAATATGGGATCTGATTTTGATGAAATCGAAAGAAAAATAAAGAGGCGGATAAAGTCAGAGCAGGATGCCGGCGAACGAAGCTACCAACAACTCTTGGATCAACGGGAAAAATTGAAACGATTCGAGCGGGTTATTTCGCTGCTCAACCCAGTTGCGATTATATTTGTCGGATCTGTCATTATTTTTTCTGCGTTCAAGAAGGGCTTTTTCGAGATAAATATATCCACCCCTTCGACTGCGATTCCATCATGGCCATTTGTGATTATAGGTGTCGTTGTCGCAGCCGGGGCGATGCTTTTCTACCTTCGCGATAGCGGCCCTGCAACCAGTCTCAGCAAGTTAAAAGACAAAGTCGAAGATCTTGAAATACTGCTGAAGGCGCAACCTGCTTTTGTTAAAAAAGAATTGGGGCAGTTCTTTGTCTCAGATGAGACCAAGAATGAGATCATCGCAGGAATCAAAGATGAGATTCACAAGTCCGCTGTTGACTCAACGCTAAACACTCTTGCCGCAGAGAATATTGAGGCCAAAAAGAAGATCCGGTTCCTCGAAAAGGTTCAATCTGAGCATTTTGACACGATGACAAGATTGCAGACTGCCATCAGAAATTTACAGACTCGTGCGAACCTTAACCTTGTATTCGGTATCATATTAACCGGTGTTGGCGTTGCGATTCTTTGGCAAACTCTGTCTGTTCCGCTTCATGGTGATTCCGCATGGGATTTCGCGCGAGCGTACTTCCCGCGCTTGTCACTGGTATTGATTGTTGAGCTTTTTTCTTATTTCTTTCTGAATCTGTACAAGGGAAATATTAACGAAACGCGCTACTACCACAACGAGCTTACAAACATTTCGAGTCGCCGAATTTCGTTGATGTGCGCACTAGAGTCAGGCAATCAGGATGCCATCACTTCCGTCATAGCCGAATTTTCAAAGACAGAGCGAAATAATGTTCTAAAAAAGGGACAGACAACGGTGGAAATTGAAAAGAATAGAATCCAAAGTGATTCAAATAAGAACTTGACCTCGATAATTGAGCGGCTTCTCCAGTCTGCGATTCCATCTAAGAAAGATTAATTTCACTTGCGCGGGCAAGAGCGGAACCAACGCTCTTGCCCTGCCCCAAACTTATTGACGGTGCGTGACCGCTGCTTGGATCGCCTTTCGCAGGTCGGCACCTTCCCCGACCACGGCATTTTCGAGTAGATCGAGCACGCTCACGCGAAACACTGGCTGTTCCCCCACCACGTGCATTTTGTTGATCGTGACGTTGCCTTGGGCCGCAAGCCAGTCCAGCAGACCCGCATCGGTTGGCCTGGCTGGTTGTTTTGCGCCGCTGACTGCTTCAAGAGCCTTCGGCGTTACCTTCGTCTTTCCCGATGCCTTCGCTATCTCCTTCGCGGCCTGTAATTGCCCCACCGCGCCCGGCCCTGATTCCTTCACCAGCTTCCGCGCAGCGGTGGCCGACACCTCGCCAGCCTGCACCGCTTCGCGGATCGCCGTCGGCGCAGACAGCAGCGTGAGCGCGTTGCGAACCTTCGTGATCGAACACGGCAAGCGTCGAGCAATCGTTTCTTCGGAGATTCCGCGGCCGAGCATATCTTTGAACAATATCGCCTCGCCGAGCGGCGTCAGCTTGCGGCCGTTGTTGTCCTGATACTTGCCGAACAAGCGATCTTCTTCCGTCGTACCGCGTTCCTCGTTGACGACCGGCACCGCTTCGATGCCAGCGCCCTCGCTGTTCGCAAGCTGGACAGCATCCCATCGCGTATGGCCATCGGACAGGTACAGAAAGCCGTCCACAGCAGCGCACACCTTGAGAGGCTTGTGGCGAAAGAAGCCGTTGACCTTCATCGAATCCGCGTACTCGCGCACCGCCGCCGGATAGTCCGGGTCGGCGAGACGAGGGGCATTGAAGCCCGGCCGTACACGAATCGCATCGAGCGACACCATGTAGATATCCGCGCTCCCCTGCCGGAACTGCTTCATGATCTGTTTCACATTGCCCGGCACCAACTCCATTTCGGCCTGCATGTTCGTTGCTGCATCCATCGTTCAATCCCCTTTCAAGTACCCCGGCGACGATGTGTCGCCATCATCAGAAACAGACCCGCTATCCGGCGAGTCATCGAAAAGCGAAAGCGAAGCCCGCCGCTCGGTGCGCTGCACCGGCCCCTCTGGCGTCATCGTGAGCGCGGTTCGGTACGTGTGACCGCACAGCACGTTGTCGCACTGGAAATCCACGTTCCAACACAGGTCCGACGTGCGCAGCATCACGCGCGCGATACCCCGCGCCTTGCAATGCGGGCATGGCATGGTCCACCGCATGTCACAACCCGGCCCGCTTTGCCGTCCGCGAATTCACCGCGCCGCGAAGCGGATCAGCGCGAACGATCGGCAGATCGAGCCCATCGCGCGGCGACGCCGACGGCGAAAGCGAGTACAGGATTTCGAGCGACGCAGGCGCACGAAATCCGCAATCCGGGCAATAGAAGTACAGGCGGCGCATGGTGTCGCTCATCGGCTCAGAGTGACGCGCCTCGATATGCCCGTCGCACGCGGGACACTCGATCGTCATGTCGTGCGGATCGCGATAGCTGGCGTTCATACGGCTCCCGATTGGTTAGGTTGCGTGTTCAGCGTGGCGGCCTGTTCGTAGTCGGCCAGCCAGTCGGATACGTCGTGCGCGGCATGCGCGTGAGCGGTGTTGCGGCTCGATCCTCGCGAATCGGCGGGCGGATCAATGCGGAACGATTCCGCGTATTCAAGCCATGCGTCGACCGGCGTTTCAGCCGCTTCGACGTGCTTGGGCTGCTGCGTACAGTTATTGACACCAGTCCAAGGGCGGGCGGCTTCGCCGCCGCGCCGAACCACTCGCCACACGTGACGCGTCGACGGAACGAAGATTTCCGTTTCGCGGGTGTACGAGCAAAGCCCGTCAACGATGCTCGCAATGCCGATTGCTTCGACGCCGTGCGGCACGCGCACGGGGGCGATGCCATACCGCCCCTCGCGGTGCTCGATCGTGTGTCGGATGTAGACCATGCGGGCCTCGCCCGCGATTCCGCCCATTGCACGCGAGTACGCCGCCCAATCGGCGGGCTTGTCGTCGCGCTTCTGCGCGGCCGTCCAAGCGGCGACGATGCACGCCGATTCTTCGATGGCCGGTAGATCGTCCTCTTTGACGCGGCGCAGCTCGCGCCACACGCCGACCGGCGCACCGCCGAATTGCTGGAACTGTCGGATGCCCCACAGCGCGGCCCACGTTTCAACGCGAGCAGACGGCGTGATTTCGTCGTCGTCCCAAAAATCCGACTGCACCACGTAGCCCTCGTTCGTCTTGTGCTCGCCGACCGCATGTCCGTCGATGTTCTTCGAGATGTATTTGGCGATGTACCCGACGGCCGAACCCTTCGCCTTGTCGATCAGTTCGAAGCGCACGCGGTGCTCGCGCGCGCCGGGTTCGTTACCGGAGTCGCGCAGCCCGTGCTTGCGCATGATTTCGCAGAACCGCTTGATATCGTTCGAGAACACCAGCCCGTGCCAATGCGGCGAGCCGTCGTGATGCGGCTCCGCAACGCGCATGCCGAAGTACGCCACACCCTCTCGGCTCAGTTCCGCGCGGATGCGTTGCCATACCTTCCGCAAGTACGCCTGCCCGTCGCGCGGCGTCACGCCTGCATAGTTCGGGTTCGGCTTGAACCAGCTACCGGTCTGCCGGACTGCATGGAATCGGCTCGGACACGTCAGCGTGAACATGACGCCGCGATACGACGCGCCATCGGCCAATTCTTCCAGTCCGCGCAGGCGCGTGAACAGTTCGCCGCGCTTCAATGCCTTGTTCGAAATGCCCTTCGACGCCAGTTCGGCGAGCGTGAAGCGCTGGCCGTCCTCGTTCTCCATCGTGACCGCTTCGAGCGTGCGAGCGTTGCGCCGATTCTGTGCAATGCGACGCCGCACGGCCTCATCGCTCGCATACGGCTCCGCTTTCAGGTGGACGAAGTGCAGCCGAATATTCGAGTGCTCCAGTCCCCGAATGTGCATCTTGCGCAACTGACGCCGCCACCACAGTTCACACTTCACGCGCGCGACCTGATCGGCCGGATGCTCGAAATTCGGCATGTCGATTCCGTATGCGCCGCACGTAGCGCGCGCGACGACGAGCGCATCGGCCAGTTCGAGCCCATATGCGCGCATCGTCACGTCGGACGCAATGCGGCGGGCCTTCATGCAGATTTCGTGATCGGTCGCATCGGGCGATACCGGCATGCCGTCGGGCGCGTGGACTTCCAGAAAGTCGCGCAGCGTGTTCGCCGCTGCTGCCAGATCGAACATATGCGCGGCGTTGAAGCCGGTTCGCTGGCGGTACGTGCGCGCGCTGTCACGCCCGGCGTCACGCGCCTGTTCAAGCGCGCGGCGCATCCACTTCACGGGAAGGCGTTTCTTTGCCTTGTTCGCTTCGGGTAGTTTCGGGACGCTGCTTTCAGCGTCGCGCGCGTAAATCCACATAGAGACAGCCGAGACTCGAGAGAGGAACGTTAGGCGGGTTGCGTCGATTTAACGGGCCATGCGGGCTCGGTGCCATCTTCGGGATGCGTGCCGCACCATGCGAGCGCGAACACGATAGTGAGCAGCCAAATCGCCCACAGCGGGAGCGGCTTTTTCTCGGGCGTTTGCTTCATGGGGGTGTCCTCTTGATTACCGGAATTGAAAACGTCGCTTTGACAGGTTGCGCAGGAGCGGTCGGAGAACGTGCATTGCGGCGGCTTCGGCCAAATCGGATTCCGCAGTGCGCGCCGGGCTCGTCAGTTCGGGGGGAGCAGCGAGCACGCCCGCACCGATGCCGAAATCCGCTAGATCCTCGATCAGCAGTTCGCGCGTCGTCATCGTGCAATCGGCACTCGACTGATCCATGTCAGCCCCGAACGCCCGCGACCGCGAACAGCGGCAAGTCATCGATCACGTCGAACCGCTCGACCTCGCGCGGCTCGATCCCTGCCGCCGCACACGCCGACGGTGATATCCAGATCACCTCTTCGCGCGCCACGGTTCCCGCCTGGCTGTTTGCTCGCGTCTTGCGCGTGAATCGCCCCCACCCGGTAAGCGCCCGCTCGTACATGTCCGACGCGTAACCACTCACCACGGCCATGCCGCTAAGGTTCGCGAGCATCGCCAGCAAATCGGCATGCTCAAACGTGGACATTTCGCAACGGTAGTCGCGGCCGATGCCACGCGAGACGCTGTTGCGCACTTCCGGCAGATACGGCGGGTCGACGTAGAACAGCACGCCCGGCGCGTCGTATCGCGCTATCAGTTCAACGGCGGGCATGTTCTCGATCATGGTTCCACGCAGGCGCGCACTGATCGGGCCAAGCCTGCCCGGATACCGCTTCCACTGCCCCGGTCCATCCGACCACACGTCGCCAGCGAATCCAATCGGGTCATTCAGCGGCCGTGTCGCACCCATCGAGCCGAAACCCATTTGCGCGCGCACACACAGGCGTCGTGCGCGCTCGATCGGTTCGTCGGTAGCGGACCATGCGGCGTCGAACTCCGTCCGCGCGTATGGCGTCAGTTCGAGTGCGTCGATCAGGCGTGCGCGCGACGCGTCGTCGCGCACCACACGGAAAAGGTTGACGATTTCGCCATCCAGATCGTTGTAAATCTCGACGCGGCTTCGCGGCTTCTGGAGAAGAACAGCGGCCGAGCCGCCGAACGGCTCGACGTAGATATCGTGCTCGGGCAGGTGCGACAGCACCCACGATGCGACGCGAAACTTGCTACCCATGAAGCTGAGAAGCGGCGCCGTGACGCCTGTTCCCGTTGCCGCCCGCGTCACGCTGCCTCCGCGAGAATCGGACGAAGGCAGTCACGTGCCACGAGTAACGCCATATCGCGCGACATGCAGCAATCGGGGGCAATGCCGCCTTCTTCGTACCAGTGGACCGCCGAGCCGTTCGCCGTGAAGTACCCGCCGCGCGAACCGCGCTCATAGAACGGGCCGGTTTCGACAATGCCGGGCTCGATCTGGCGCGGTGCAGCGGCTTGAAGGTCTGCGAGCGTCATGCGGACCCCACGATGGTGAATGCTCGCTCGACGCGGCGAAGCGTCGCCGCCTGTCGCTCGGCTGCATCGCTCGCGCGGCGACGTGCGATGTGTTCCGCGTTGCTCGCGCGGATCACCCTGCGAATTGCGAGCGTTTCCGCGTCGCGCTGATTAGGAATGCTATAGACAAGAGCCACTGAATCACCCCGCTATGTATGTTCGTACTATCGAAAGGAATTGCTACCGTCGAGGATGACCGCGGTTACGCGGTCCCCGGCGTTCGTTTCAGGCTGCACACATCGCCCCTGCCCCGGCGCGCTGATCTGCCGGGCGCGGCATTGAGAACACCAACGCGCCCAATCGCTCAAGCCCGCGCAAGAACGCCGCGTGTTCCGCAGACACGGCGTCCGTCGGAAGCATCACGATCGTGACACTTCCGGCCGGGCCAGCCGGATCGAAGCCGAACCATGAACCAGATAGTTCCTGCGCCGCACGTCGCAGCGCTTTTTCGCGCACGTCGTCCCGCGTTGCGTTCCTCGACACGACACCGGCAAGGCGGATTGCATCGGCCCACAGTTCGCACTGGTGATGCGTCAGCAGCGCGCGAGCATTCGCGATGATCCGATCGGCGCACTTCAATTCGCGATACAGCGCGTCGATGCCACCACGTTCAATCGCGTCCTTCCGCTCGTCGGCGCGAGTCATCCCCTCGCCGATCACGTTGTCGCACTCGTTCGCGTTCGACCACTGGATTTTCTGGTCGAACGTCAACACGGTGAGCACCGTGCGGATGATCACGTGCGCAGCCCGCAGTTCGTCGCGCAGTTCGGTGTCGATGTTTTTCATGCGAGGCCCCGTGATTGATCGAGTGTGGGCGCGGTTTTCGCCGCGTACTTTTTGGCGTAGCCGAATGTGCGACGCGGCGCACGCGCCGCGATGCTCCATAATTCCCGGTCCCTGATCAGATGGAGCAACGCATGGAAAGTCGCCTTGTAGCGAACGTCGAACTCGCCTCGTTCGATTCCGAGATTGTCGACGGGCTCAACCTCAAAACAGTCCCGAAATTCACGCGCGACTACCGGATGCAGATCGGCATTCGCAACGACGCCGGAGAGCTTTACCGAGGCATCCGCTTGGAAGGCATGAACCTTTGGCTCGATACGCTCCAATGGTTCTTTGATCACGGATTCGCCGACGAGATCGGCCCTGATGGCGGGACCGTTCGCGGATGCGACGCGATTTTCAGTCGAAAAAAGTGACACGGTTTTCATGCCGCCCACCCTGCCGTTTGCACGCCCGGAATCGAAATCCACTTTTGGACTAAAGCAACCATTGCATCCATAAGTGCACGAAATTGCGGTGCGACGGATTGGCGCGAGAGCGCCGAAGGTGTAAGCGTTTGTTGCAGCGAAACGTGCATTTGACTTCCCCTTGTTCAACCCCTTGAACGGATACAGCGTGGAAGTCGCCCGGCAGACGGATAGCTAGTCCGTCACCGGCGGGGTTGGAAACCGGGGCCGGGTCGACGGGATGGAGAATAGTCTCATCGAATGAAACGTGTCAATAGATGATACGTCTCAGCGACAGAGACAGTTGCATCTGATGAAGCGTCGCAGTACCTTTGACGCCGGGTTGATTTGATTCACAAGGGGTTTGTCAATGAAAACGACAGTCGATTGGCTCGACGCGGTGAAAGCCCGCCTCGACCTTCCCTCCGACTATGCCGCAGCGAAAGTGCTGGGCGTGACGCGTGGCGCGGTCAGCAAGTACCGCAACCAGCAATCCGTGTTTGATGAGAAAACGGCGATCCGTGTCGCGGAAATTCTCGGCGTCGATCCGTTCGAGGTGATCGCCGCTGCGCACGCCGAAAGCTCGCGCGACGATCGCACGAAGGCAATTTGGGTGCATGCTCTGGAAGTTTTTTCCAAGGGCCTACAGGGTTTTCGCCGGCTGGCGCTACCCGCTAACGCTTGTAGGGCCTTGGTCCCGCAGGTGTAACGCCAGCTAAAGTTAGCGACCCTTCTTCACGTTATGTCAAATTAAATTGACGTGATGTTAACCGCCCAGATTCGCCTCTGTTTGCCGCGCGCCGTCGTCCCCGGCGCGCGGCCCACCCGATTACGACTGCGAGATTCGGCGCAAGCGATCAATCACCGATTCCGAGCCCGCGGGAGCGCCACCCGCAGCGATGCGACGCGCTTCTTCGACCGCAGCCTGTTGATCGAGCGGTTTTTGCCCGATGGAGGCCACGGTCTGCGCGGCGTCGGCCGAGACACGCGCCTGGGTGGCGGCAGCCTGCAACGCGCCAAGTCCGGTTGAAGCGGAGCCGGTGCTCGCGCGCAAGCGGTTCAGTTCGTCCTGCTGCTGTTGCATCAATTGAGCCCGCTCGCGATCAGCCTGTGCCTGCGCGAGGTCCGCCATTGCGGCACGTGCTTTCGCATCGAATTCGTTCAACTGGGTTTCGACGGTCCCCAGGATTTCCTGAAGCGTCTCGACAAGTTGCCGTGCGCTATCGGCTTCGGCCTCACGCTGCGGCAGATCCCGCTTGCGGCGCTCGAGATCGTCGGTGAACTGCGTCAGCGTTGCTTCGTTGATCTCCTGCTTTTCGAACTTGTCGATCAGCACGATCGACGCTTTAACGTCCCCGTCGATGCTTGCCTTCAGTTCTGCCGCCGCGGTTTGCGCCTTGTTGCTTTTCTGCTTGGCCTCGGCAAGCTTTACCGCCACTTCATGCAGTTTCGCCTGCAGGTTGTCGCGGTCGACTTGCGTAGCCGTTTCGGGATCGAATGCGGCGATCTGTTGCGCCAGACGATCGCCGACGGTTCCCACGTGTTTCGCAAGCAGTGACGAAACGAGTTTCCAGCCAGACATGGTGTTCTCCTTGGTGAACCTTGTATTGCGGATGGATCGAGGCGGCTTAGCGCCTCAGAAAATCTTGACGCGCAGCGGATCGAGGGCAAGGCCGGCGAAATAGTCGACCCAGACGGCCGGCGCCGGATGCCCGTCCATCGTCTCGACGTGCTCGAAATCGATCCATAGGCGCTCGATCGGGCCGCTTTCCTGCGCCGGGCCGGCCGGCAGGCGCCGCACGTACTGCATGAACGAATGCGTCTTCTCGACGCCCTTCTCGCCGACGCTATCGTCCAGACGACGTTCCCGAGCAGTCCACGGCCTGATGTAGTCGCCACCGGGCGCGTCACGCTCGAACCCGATCGCATCGTTGCCGCCGAGCAGCGCATCGACGCGCGCCGGATTCCTGGCGAGATGGGCGATCTGGTCAAGCTCATCGCGATCCATGTCGTAACGGTCCTGCCCGAGCCCGTAGCCGTTGCCGAGGAATGCATCCTGCTCCTCGGCCGTCACCGGATATTCGCGGTACAGGAACTGGTAGTAGGCGACTTCCCGAATATCCTGGGGATCATCCCTGCCCGTCATGACCTGCAGGAACGCGCCCTGCCCGTTCCTGTCAGGTCCCGTGTTCGTGTACATCCGGAAAATCGACAGATCCGCGTCGGCGTCGATATGCAGGCGGCTGACCGCAACGATCGGCATCTGTGCGTCCGGCGGCACGACGAGGAGCGCGCCCTCCAGTAGAGCGAAGTCGGCCAGCACAAGCTTGATCATGCCGCCGATGCATGCGCCGAGCGGTAGTCCGGTGTCGACCCGCTCCGGTTGAGCGGTGCGCGCTCGCGCGAAGTCGTCGAGGCGCTTTTCACCGATGCGGCGAGCGAGTTCAAGGATTCCCATGTTCGTTCTCAGAGGCGATAGTTGGTGTGGGATGCATAGCGCGCCTTTCTGAGTAGCCACGCGCGGCGCGCACGCTGGAACATCCCAACGACGAGACAAGCAGAGATAAAGAACATTCCGCCCAACAGGAATGCATCCATGATCGGATGCTTGCTTTCCCCTGCCGGTTGTTTTTCCGTCGTTGCCGGCGACTGGGCGAGTGTTTCCGCCCGGGCGTCGGATGCGGCGTCCGGCGCGGCATCGTCGCCGGATGTATTTCGATATCTTGGTGCTGAGGTCGAGTCGACCGGACGCGCCATCGGTTGCTGGACCACGACGGTTTCGCGCGGCGAGCTGCTACGTCCGAGCAAGTAGCCCAGCAGGAACCTGTCATTGCTGCTGGATTGCTGTCCAGCCACCGGCGGCGCTGCGCCATGAGCGGGTGCGCTGGATGTCGACGCGGTGCTTTGCGTCCCGTATGACGATGTATCTCCGGACGCGCCGTGGCTGAGCGAACTGCTGCTACCGGCGCTATCGCTGCCATGCGACGGCTGGTTCGAATTCAGCGTTGCAGCCGCATCGCGGCTTGACTGAGCCGCATACAGTGCGCCGCCGAGCGCGGTCGCGGCGATCACTTTCCTGGAACCGGAGCTGCTGAACCCCGACTTCGAGGATGTGCTGGATGGACTCGCCGACGAACGAGCCGATGAGTCATCGGAAGCGTTGTTCGAGCTCGACGAGCCGTATGATCGGCCGTAACCGGAGCTGGATGAACTTGCCGACGACCGAGCGGATGAGTCGTAAGACGAGCCTTTCGAGCTCGACGAGCCGTATGAGTGGCCGAAACCCGAGCTGGATGGACTCGTCGACGAACGGGCCGATGAGTCGTACGACGAGCCTTTCGAGCTCGACGAGCTGTATGAGCGGCCGGAACCCGAGCTGGATGGACTCGTCGACGAACGAGCCGATGAGTCGTAGGAGGCACTTTTCGAGCTCGACGAACCGTAAGAGCGGCCATAACCCGAGCTGGATGACGAACTGCTGGAACTCGAACCGGATGAGTAGCGACTGGAGCTTGAGCCGGACGACGAGCCGCTGGAACTCGAGCTGGACGACGAGCGGCTCGAACTGAAGCCGGAGCTCTTTGCAAAGGCGATCGGCGTGGCGGAACCTGTGGCAAGCGCGACGGCGACCAACGTCGCAGCGACCTTCTGGCGTGTGGTCCTCATATTGTTGACGTCCTTGTTGTTCAAATATTGTCTGCCCGGGCCGGACGGCCTCTCGGTTACCGTTCCGGTCCAGCTTTGTGCGCTGATTTTCGCGCCGTCTCTGCGTGAATCACGCGCTAGTGTCGTGCAGTGCGCGAACCGAATTACCTGCCCCCAATCGACGCGCGCATGATCGTAGCAAGTTTAAAGAAAGCTTGCTTGATCATTTCATTTTTATTCACTTTGGCTAAATGGACGTGCACGACTCGTTCTCATTGTCATTGCGGCATCCAGCCCGACCGGTGCCTTGGCAATCACGATTCGGAGATGGAGGTCTTCGGTGGCGCTTGGTTGGGGGCCAGCGTGGCCTTGGGATTACGTCGGCATCCAGTCCGTCCATATCGACTGAGCGACGTCGCCCCATCATTCGCCCTTTTCCGTGGCGCCGGCCCTGATCTGGAAATGCCCCCGCGCATACCCCGTTGCAGGGTTGTGGTGGCCGGACGTGCCGCAACGAGTGACACGAACCTTGGTCATCGGGCGTGCCGACGTTACAACTTGGGGTCGCGCTTGCCGGTCATGCATTTGTGCATCCAACTTCCGTGGCAACGGCTGTGCCTCGTTGATGTGCATCAAACGACGGACGTCAACGCGCGCTGTCCACCAACCGGCATCTGTCTCGCGAAATTAGTGTCGACCGTCCAGGCGCGCGGCAATCTGTCCATCCTGCTCGTTAACGAGCAGGATGTCCGCCTGCGTGTGATCAATCTGCACGATATCTAAGGGATGCCGGACCTGGAACGTGCCAGGGGCGATTGCAGCGTTCGGGAGGGCAGCCCGAAAGCATCCTGCTCGCGATATGAGAGCCACCGTCGAGCTATCGTCGACCTGCTTGGAGACGACAACGACAGACCTGCAACGCTACAGCGACGTTTCCCCTCAAGTACAAGATCAATTGCGGGATGCGCAAGTTGTCGCTGATCGGGAAGCCATTGGTGCACGGCCCCGTCGATGACGCATTCGACGGCGACGTCCAGTCTGCTCCCGATCGCCCTATCCGGCTGCCTTGGCTGTAGTGCACTGGCGACCGGATTTGCGAGAAAACGACGGCGCAGGCGATCTACGGTTGTGCAGTGAACGCCGAATAGCAGTGCTGCTCGTTCGGCCTGCTTGCGGGAAAGCACGCCGTTGCCCAGCGGTCGAAGCACGGACGCAACCTTCGCCGCTCGAGCGGCCCGCTCTTCGATCGAAGCCATACGGCCTCCTGCTCATCCACGCGACACATGCGCTAGCCGTATTAAAGAACACGTGCAACGTGCTAGCAACGTTACTGAACACGGCTAGCGTTGATACTGAAGCCGGTGGCGTTCTACAGCGACAAGGCGAGCGTGTTCCGCGGCACCGCCCTCCTTCATCGCTTCCTACGACGCACGGACGCACGCTTCGCAAAGCCACCGAGGAGCGACTTCGATGCGCACCGATCGTTGCGGGACGAGGAGGATCTGGCTCGGCTGATGACCTGGCGCGAGACGCGCCGGGTCACGAAGTCGCTGACGGTGCAGTACGACCGGGTGATGTATCTGCTGGACGAAACGCTGGCGAACCGGAAGCTGATTCACCGTTACATCGACGTCTGGGAGTAACCGGACGGATTGAGATACGCGCCGACGGCTGCGTGCTGCCATGTCGGTAGTACGACCGGTTGGCCGAGATTGATCAAGGTGCCGTCGTCGAACACAAACGCCTGAGCCACGTGCTGCAGGTTGCGCAGGCGCTTCAGGCGCAGCGCGATAACCGACGCGCTTCCGGTTCGCCGTCACGCACGAATCAGGGCCTCGAAGTTCGGAAGCCTGAACGTCTGGACGGCACGAAGAAGCAGCGCGAGTTCACGCAAGCTGATGTTGACGGCGTGATCGTGGCACCGTCTTAGCTTGCCAAGCGGATGCGATGTGATAGCGTATCGGCATCACCAAGTTCGTTTCTCGCGTCGTCAGTTTCCAGTGAGTGATTTCCCCATACGTCTTACAGTTGGCCAAGCTAACCACGTTGCCAAGGTTTTTCCGAAGTGTCGTCCTGAGATGACCGACTTCCTCGAGGCTGGTGCCGATGTGGTGATCTACAAGCAGAACGAATGCGGCAGCGATGTCCCGCCCTACGCAATCGCCGTTGCCGGTACCGCCTTCTGGGTTGATTGCTGTGAGACACCGGAGGAGGCAACAGCGCTGGCAGACTCCCTCGGCCTTAAGGTCGTTGAGGTGCGCCGATAGTTTCTTGCCCGCGTGTGGGTTGTCGGCACCGCCCCTTAACCAAGGGCGGGCACCCAACGATGCGAAAGTAGTTGCGAGATGTCGTCGGCGCGATGAGTAGGCAATCGCGTAAGCACATCTTTCAGGTAGACGTCCGGATCATGCCCGTTAAGCTGCGCCGAACGGATCAAGCTCATGATCGCGGCGGCACGTTGCCCGTTGGTCTGCGCTAATCTTTCCAAGGATAACGGTATTGCTTAAGCGATACCGAGTCCCACATCTTCGGATTGCGACGATAAGCTTTTATCATGGCCGCGTTGCCCGCCTCTCCGAGACGAGTGAACCACCATACCTCCTTGAGTCCCTTGTGCTCGTCATCTTGCCATTCCAGATTCTCGATGTGGGTGCGGCAGGGCACTACGGGCGCCATACTCCTCGTCTTCGCGTTCTTATTCTTCCTCTTTTTCGCCGCCGCCTGAGCCGCCGCCCGCTCCCAGTCTTTCCAGGTGCACGGCCAGTATTCTGTCCACAGAAACCTCACCTTGTCCCCATATTCCTCTAGCAGCCGTCGGTCAGGATGGCCCTCCGAGTCTCCGCCATGTAAAACGTAGTAACTGCCGTCGTGCAGCAGGACGGCAGCGAGATTCTTGCCGCCGTTTTTGAGCTCAGGGTGTTTCGCCAAGTACTTTTTCACCTCGGCCCGCACGTTCTGCTCGACCGTCGGATCGTAGTGACCGAAGTAATGGGGATTCGGCTCGATCGGAATTCCTGAGAGCCCCAACGGATCGGACCAGCCCAATCCGTTCGGCGCATACGCGTAGAGGTCCACGCCACCCAGCAGCCGGATCGGATCGGGGCTCAGAAACTGGCCGATGGTGGAATCGTAGTAACGGTAGCGGTTATAGTGCAGGCCCGATTCAGCGTCGTAATACTGCCCTTGAAACCGCAGCGGTTGATCGAAAGCAGCCTTCATCCCGACGGGACTGACATTACCCCACGCCCCATAACGGCCCTCCCACACGATCGCACCAGAAAGGTCGGTAAGTCGCACCGGCGCGCCGTTGGGATCGAGATGGAAAACATACTGCGTCGCGAAAGCAGGCGCCAGAACCGGCAACGGCGTTGCCGCTTGCTGCTCTTCTCCGTCAGCTATAGGCCGATCGCTTTGCCGATACACGCATCGCATCGACGCCAATGGACGAAACGTTCCTGGATAGAAGACCCACTCGCGCGCCTCGACGTATTCATCCGGCGGCCCTGACGACATGCCAACGAGTCCATTCTCGCGAACTGGATGCAGGTCGGCAGTCGCGTCCGCCAATAGCCTGACGACGCTCTCATCGCCGTGCGTGAATTCCCCCACCAACGCATCACCTTCCCAGAAAAAACAGCAGGTGTGCGACCCGGTGGTCCAACCGGAGGCTGAGCCGGTCCCCGCGCCAGACTCGCGCTGGATCTGCGTGATCTTTCGGGTGCGCCGGTGGAACACGTCATACGCGTAGCGGGTATGGATGCGCAAGGTGCTGGTTGTCGGTCCGGCCGCCGGGCGCACCGTCAGCGTTTCGATCAGCAGCCCGTCACCGTCCCAGCGTATCAGCAGATCCTGTTCAGCGTCCAACTTACGCAACACGTTGCCCGTACGGTCGAACGTGTAGTGGCGGCCATCGTGCTCGCCCAAACGCATCCACGTGTCGGTTTCGGGCTGTTGGCCGAACACGCCGGTCCGATTGCCTTGACGAACCCGCATCTCCAACAAATCGCCCGCCGGGTCGTACAGGAAACGGTGCAGCTTACCGGTCGGGTCGAGGTGGCCCGTCAGCTTGCCCACCGGGTCGTAGTCAAAGCGCTCGATGCCGAGTCGGGAATCGCGCTTCTCGGTCATGTCGCCGTTGGCGTCGTAGGCGTATTCCGTGGCAAACAACTGTCCCGTACCACCCGCCACCGTTTGCCGGGACAATTGTCCATCCGGCGTATACGCGAGCTCGCGTCGCAATGCCTCGCCCAAGTGTTCGACGCAAACCCGCCCGAGCACGTCGCGTTCGAGCCTGATTGGCACGGCATCGTCAATCTGGATCGAAACGATCGCGCCGAGCGTGTCGTAGTTGTAGCGCACGGTGTGGGCGACCGTTGCGCCGCCCGTCGTGAGCTGCGTGCGGCGTTCGATACACCGACCAGTCGCGTCATACCGCCAGGCGATCACGAAGTCGTCGCCTTGCCGTTCTTCAATGAGACGACCGGCGGCGTCGTAGCTCAATTCGACCCGGCTGTCCGGATTTGCCGCGACGATCAATTGGCCACTGCGATCGTATGAGAACGTTTCGGTGCGGATGCCGTCGGCTTGCCGAGGGTCCGGCACCTGCATCTGCACGATGCGCCCGAGCGTGTCAGCCTGATAAACAATTGCCTGTCCCAGTGGATCGATACTGCGGTGCAGTTCACCCAGCGGGCCGTACTCGTAGCGGCGAGGTTGGCCCTGGTAATCAACCTCTTCCACAATCCGGCCCAAGCCGTCGCGCTTGAGCTGGTAGAGCTCGCCGCGCTCGTTGACAACACCGACCAGTTGTTCCTCGGTGTCGTAGCGGTATTCGACGACGTTTCCGTCCGGCGTCTGCCTTTTGCTGACCTGCCCTAGTGCCGAATACGCCATTTGTGTCAAGTTGCCGGCCGGATCCCGGTAGCGCACCAGATTGCCTTCGGCATCGTAGGTACAGTGGACCTCGCGCCCGCCCGGCTCGATAGCACGAATCAGATTGCTGCTGCGGTCATATTCGTAACGGCTTACCTGACCGAGCGCATTAATGACCTGACTCAGGTTTCCGAGCGCATCGTGCATGTACTGCGTGCGATGGCCAAGCGCATCGGTCAGCACCGCCAGATGGCCATCGTGATCGTACTCGAACCTGGTAACCGCGCCGCGTGGCCCCGTATGCGCGATGATCTGGCCGTTCTCGTCGTACACGTAATGATCGCTGTCCTGCAATGGCGTCGTCTGCGAGAGCAGGTTGCCCCGTTCGTCCCACGCATAGTGCCGTTGCCCGCCTGCGGGTTCTGTCACGCACACCGGCTTGTGGTCGGTGTTGTACTGCGCGCGCAGTGCGCCACCACCTGGCATGCTCTGCATGAGTAGATTGCCATAGGTGTCGTATTCCCAAGTGGTGGTACAGCCGATGGGATCCGTTTCCGCGCTCGTGCGCCCCTGCGCGTCGTACCGGTAAGTCGTTGCACCGCCAAGCGGATCGATCTGGGCGACCGGCATGCCACGTTTGTTGAATTGCAGGAGCGTTGTGTGCCCCAGGGAATTGGTGATGCGTGTTTCGTGATGCTCAAGGTCGTAGACAACGCGATAATCGGCAAGACCGTTGTCGCCCCACGCACGGTCGACGCGCCAAGTGCCATCATCGTGCCGCTGGTAGCTGTAGTAGAACGACACCCCTCGGGCACTGGTGTGGCGTATCATCCGGTGAGCGTCAGCATAGTCAAATTGGTGAGGTCGCATCATCGCATCGACGGCAGCGGTCAGGTTCCGCGCTTGGTCATGTTCATAGCCGACGAGCGGATGCGCTCGACCGTGGGTGTCGATCAGCGTCAATGCGGCAAGCAGGTCCGAAGGAATGTCGCTGCCGCTCGTGCATTCGATCACGCGCCCTGTCGTGACATCGCCCTTCCATTCGACCAGACGCTTGAGGCGTTGATCGAGCTGGCGCTCGAACGCCCATGCGTTACCGTTGAGGTCGGCCATGCGATCGACAAGTAATGGCAGCGTGGCATCTTCCGGAAAAACGTCGACGGTGCGCTGCCACTGTGCCAGCAACCTGAACTCGTACTCAATGTCGGCGCGTGTGCGCAGCACGAGCCGATCGTCGCGCCGGTACAGCGCGTGCCCATGCTGCCAGTCATACACACGGCCCGTCCAACCGCTCTCCGGAGGCATCGCGTCGAAAGCCGTCGCGTGGTCCGGGAAATGTGCAGATACGCCGATCCCGTCGTCGTTCCTCATCAGTTCGAGTCGGACGTCGGCGGGCGTCTGCCAACCCACGCCAATTGCGCCGGCATAAGTGTCGTGGCTGGCGTAATACCGGGCCCAGACGAGCGGCAAGCGCCCCGACACCGTGAAATCGTGCTGCTGTACCACCACTTCGCCGGTGATCATGTCCACCGGATCGGCTCCCAGGACATTGCAGCGCAGAAATCCGGGCTTTAGGTGCAGCTTGTCCGCAAGATTTTTCGCCCAATCGGAACCACGAAACGCCTTGAACAGCCCCACCGCAAGGGCGGCCATGTTCACGATCGGCGGCCCGCCCACAAAAACAGGCCTTCCCGCCGGAATCGGCAACATTACCGAACTCGGCATAGACGGATAGGTTCGATCCGTATGCGCGCTGTTATGCGGAGGCGGCTCCATGCCGACCGACCAGCAACTCAACGCCTCCAGCGCCATGTACGACATCGGATCGTTGTTGGCGAGCACCGTCTTGCTGCCCATGAACGATTCCCCGTCGTTCGACGGTTCAACTTCCTCGGGCGGCGGCGCAAACGATTCCCCGAGCGGGAAATGCAACCCCGGAACGTGATACGCATGCGTCCCCGCCGTGGCCCGCATCATCCCGTTCACAAAAATCGGCCTGCCGCTGCTGCCACCTGACCCGACGTTCGAGCCAAGATCGTCGCTGATGCGGTTCTTGAGCTTGTTGGCCTCTTTCGCCAGTTTCATTCCCTCGACGACAGTGGGGTCGTCCATGAGATCTGGTAGTTTGCCGCCACCGATCAGTTCATTGACCTGCTGGCTCGCTTCATCGGCGAGGTGTTCCAGCTTCGTCACATCTTCAGGGTGATCTTCGATGTACTCGGTTACCTTCTCCTGCACGATCATCATGGCAATGCAGCCGACCACGGCCTTTGCCGCCTGGATGTACTCGCGCAGATCGAGCATGAATCCGACGTGAGGATGCGGCAGGAACACCGGCGGCGTACCCGGCGTGACCAATACCGAGTGAACGTCGACACCGACAACGGGATCCAGATGCTTGACCGCGAGCAATCCCACTCAGCCCTCCCCGTTCAGCACCCACCACGCAACGCAGCGACCTTCTCGCTCAACGCGTTGCGTCGTCGGTCCATCGCACCCAGTTGCGACACCATCCACTCGACAACCATCGGCAGATTGCTGTTCGCCCGCATCGGCTCGTCGATCATCAACCCCGCATCGAGCGCATTGAACCCGGCCTCCAGCGCATGTTCGCGCTCCCCTGCCCGTTCCCAGCACACGGCACTCATCCGCCAGGCCTCGACCGTCATCAGCCCGTCCTTCGCCGCCGCAGTCGACGCCGCCGCACGCTCGTAGCAATAAGCCGAGTGCGCATAGTCCTTGTGCGTCAGATGCACGCTCGCCTCGCCGAACAACCCGTTCGCAACCAGCTTGTGCCCAGCCGGATGCCCGGCTTCAACCGCGCGCATGCCGCTGCTGGCGGCGCTCTGGTAAGCGCCGATCGCCCGCTCCCGATCCCGCCACTTCAGATAGGCGGCCCCTGCAATCAGATGCACGACGACACATTGATCGAACCACTGCTCGCGCTCAGCCACCTTCAGCGCCGCCGCACGCAGTTCCTCCAGACGGGAAGGATTACCGCCTTCGATCATCTCGGTCAGCATCACGAAGTGCCGTCGGAACTCACCGCTCGGCCCGCGCTCGCCCGATTCCGCCAGCAGTTCGCGCGGCACGCTCGCCATCGAATACTTGCCGTGCACGACGCGCACCGCCGCGCGATGCCGTTGCATCAACGCAGCAAACGGCGCGATATCGATACGAGGTACGACAAAGCGCACACGCTCGGCCAGCTGCGGCGCGACCGCAATGATCGACAGCAAATCGTCCATCCATCGCACCCATGCCGTGTCATCCCGCACTTTCACCGGTTCCAGCACGAACACCATCGCCGGGAAAATATCCGGATGGTGCTGCATCAGGCTGTTGGTCACTGCGAACAGATACAGCACGGGATTCTTGCCGTCGTCGTACGGCGCCTGCCAATCCGCACGTATGCCCTGCGCATGGGACGCCTCACGCCGGCTGTTGTAGAACGCAATCAGTTCTTCCGTCAGCGCCGTCGCATAACCCGATTCGTTGACGAACGACGCCCGCATCGTCCTGACCGCGCACGACGTTTCATCCTGAACCTGGAAATACAGCCGCACGAGTTCCGCATCCGTCTCGTCGGTCTGCCAGATCATCAAGCGCGCGTCCTGCTCTTTCGCGAAACTCATCCAGTCCGTGTGCGCGTCCATGAACCTGCGCTCCACCGGATTAGTCGGCTGCCAGTTCTGCATTCGCGCGGATCTCCGTCACGGATTCAGTTTCAGGACGGCGCCTTCGACCGTGTGCTCCGCGGTCGCCGACGACGTCACCGTCTTGCCGTTCACACTGTGCGTATTCGTGCCGGTCGATGCGACGTTGACACCCTGGATCGTGATCGTGCCGTCGCTCTTCATCACGATGCTGGACATCCCGCAGACGAGCGAAAGCTGATCGCCGGCGTTGACGAACACCTGATGCTGCACATTCGTCGTATGGTTCGCACCGACGTTGACCGTGTGTTCGCCGCCGACCGTGTGCGTATGCGCGTTCGCGATCGTCGACGTTCGCGTGCCGATCTCTTCGGTATGCGCGGACGCAACCAGCGTTTTCATGTCCTGCGACGTCGTCTGATACATCTGTCCGACGTTCAGCGTCTTGGCTTCGCCGATCGTTTCGGTCTTGCCTTTCGCGACCGTCTCGGTATGCACGCCACCGATGGTCGCATCACGATTCGCGGAGATGGTCACGGTTTCGTTCTTCCCGACCGTCCGCGTCCGATTTCCCCCCACCCCATGCGTCTCATCTATCCCAATCTGCGCAACCCGGTTCTGCCCGATATTCACCGTCTCGTTCTGGCCCACGCTCCGTTGCCGGTTGTTCTTCACCTGCATCGTTTCGTCGTTCCCGACCGTATGCGTATGGTTGTTCCCGACCGACAGCGTGTGATCGGCTTCCGTCTCCGCATCGAAATTCCTTTCCGCGTGCATCCACAGCTGCTCGGCGCCCTTCTTGTCTTCGAACCGGAACGCATTTGCATGGTCGGTCGTCCCGCCCGGTGACGAACGCGACAGCAAGCCGCTCTGCGTCGCACTACCCGGCAGCCCCCACGGCGGCATCCTCTCGCCGTTGAAAACCCGCCCGGTGACGATCGGCTCATCCGGATCGCCATTGAGAAAATCGACCACCACCTCATCGCCCACCCGCGGAATCTGCACACCCCCGAATCCACCCCCAGCCCAGGGACTTGACACCCGCACCCAGCACGATGAATCCTGGTTGCTCTGCCCATACCGATCCCAGCGGAACTGCAGCTTCACGCGCCCATACTGGTCGGTCCAGATTTCTTCCCCCGGCGGCCCGACCACAGTGGCGGTCTGCGGCCCGTTGGTACGCGGCCGCGGCGTATCGCGCGGCGACCGGTAAGGCAGGCTCGACGGCTGCACGAGCATCATCGTCTGATGCACGACCGCCTCCGCGCCCGGATCGCTCGCATACGCGTTCTCCTGAAAACGGTACTGGCACCTCACGATCAGGTACTCGCGGTTCTGGTCCGCGCGCGGGCAGTGTTCGAGCGTGAACAAATAACCGGGCGAGGCACCCCGCACGTCGGTATCGGCGCTCGCCCGTTCATGTTCGGCCTGCTGTTCCTCGAGCCGCACACGGCTGTAATGCGCACCGGGCGCATCGTCGCGATAACCGCCCGGCCATTCGAACGAAGCAAAGCTGTCGTGATCATGCCCACGCGGATCGACCTTCTGCGACGAAAGATCGGCGCGCGGCTTCGTATAGTCGTAGTCGGTGGTCTGGTGCCGGCCGACGCTCACCTCCTGCGCGGGCAGCCAGCCGTCGATGTGCTCCTCGTCGGCGATTGCGGTGCGGTCGCGTGCGATGTACGGAATCGTCTCGTAGCCGGGCAGCACGGTGTGCGACGACATCGCGTCGCCGAGCATCAGCGTATGCGTATCCTCCGCGTGCCGGAACCAGAAGTAGATCCCCTCGAACTCCATCAGCCGCGACACGAACGCGGCATCGGTCTCGTTGTACTGCACGCAATAGTCGCGTGGCACATACGATTCGGCGAGGTGGTTCTCGATCGGAAAGCCGTACGTCGACAGCACCTCCTGCACGATCTCGGGCACCGTCTTGTTCTGGAAGATCCGGCAATCGGAGCGGCGCGTCGCGAGCCACAGCCACGGGCGCACGATCAGCTCGTAGCCGTAGTACCGCTCGGCGCGTCGCCCGGCGAGCGATGCGCGCGCAACGATCCCGTTCAGGTAGCGGGGCGACAGGTCCTGCTGTTCGATCCTGACCGTCACGGGCTTGCCGAGCATGTCCTTCAGCGACAGGCTGTGACTGTCGGCAAGCGCCTCGATCCGGAATTCGAACAGGCGGCCGAGTTCGTCGCTGCCGTCGAGCGTATGAAACTTGAGGTCGTCGCCGTGCGGGCTGTCGAGTGTGAATACGCGATTCAAGTCGTTTCCTCCTCGTCGAACCGGTATGCGAATTCGCCGTCGTCTGCGCTCAGCTCGATCGACGACAGTGTGCGGCCCTCGAGCGTGGCCTGCAGGATCGCGCGGCCGATGCGCGGCATCACGGTGTGCGTGAGGATCGCGTCGACCATCCGGCCGCCGGATTCGATCGTCCGGCAACGCTCGACGACCAGCGCGGTCGCCGCGTCGGTGCAGCGCAGCCGGATGCCGTGATGCGCGTCGATCCGCTGCTCGATCCGCCGCAACTGCAATGCGACGATCCGCGCGAGTGTCGCGTCGGTGAGCGGGTAGTACGGCACGACGGTCAACCGGCCGAGCAGCGCGGCGGGAAACACGTCGAGCAGCGGCGCGCGAAGCGCATCGGCGAGCGTCTGCACGTCGGGCAGGCGCTCGGGATCGCGGCACAGCTGCATCACGCGATCGGCGCCGACGTTCGAGGTCAGCAGGATCACCGTATGCCGGAAATCGATGTCGCGCCCTTCGCCGTCCTCCATCCAGCCCTTGTCGAATACCTGGAAGAAAATCTCGTGCACATCGCGGTGTGCCTTCTCGATCTCGTCGAGCAGCACGACGCTGTACGGGCGGCGGCGCACGGCTTCGGTGAGCACTCCGCCCTGCCCGTAGCCCACGTAGCCGGGCGGCGCGCCCTTCAGCGTCGATACGGTATGTGCTTCCTGGAACTCGCTCATGTTGATGGTGATCGCGTTGTGTTCGCCGCCGTACAGCGTGTCGGCCAGCGCGAGCGCGGTCTCGGTCTTGCCGACGCCGGACGGCCCGCACAGCAGGAACACGCCATGCGGTTTCTTCGGATCGTCCAGCCTGGCGCGCGCGGTCTGGATGCGCTCGGCGATCAGTTCGACCGCGTGCTTCTGGCCGACGACGCGTTCGCCGAGCGTATCGGCGAGCTTCAGCACGGCCTGCGTTTCGTCGCGCACCATGCGGCCGAGCGGAATGCCGGTCCAGTCGGCCACGACGGCGGCCACCGCGTGCGTGTCGACGGCGGGCAGCACGAGCGGCGCGTCGCCCTGCAAGTCGGCCAGCGCCTGCTGCGCGGCCGACAGACGGGTTTGTGCCGCGGTGCGCGCGTCGGCGTCGAGCGCATGCGACGGATCGTCGTCGAGCAGCAATGCGCGGGCGTCGACGATCGCGGTCAATGCGTCGCGTTCGGTCTGCCAGCGCGTGTCGAGCCGGTCGAGTTCGGCTCGGGCGGCGGCAATGTCGTGATCGATCGCGTCGCGCCGCGCGATATCGCCGGTGCCGAGCGCGCATTCGCGTCCGATCCGCTCCTGTTCGACGCGCAGGCTGTCGATCTGGCGGCGCGCATCCTCGATCGGCGCGGGCACCGCGTGCTGGCTGACGGCGACACGCGCACAGGCCGTATCGAGCAGGCTGATCGCCTTGTCCGGCAGCTGGCGCGCCGGAATGTAACGGTGCGACAGCGTGACGGCTGCTTGCAGCGCGTCGTCGAGCACGAGCACGCGGTGGTGGGCCTCGAGCTTTCCGGCGAGGCCTCGCAGCATCGTCAGCGCGGCCGCTTCTTCCGGTTCGTGCACGTGCACGAGCTGGAAACGCCGCGTGAGCGCCGGGTCCTTCTCGATGTACTGCTTGTACTCGGACCAGGTGGTCGCACCGATCGTGCGCAGCAGGCCACGGGCGAGCGCGGGCTTCAGCAGGTTCGCGGCGTCGCCGGTGCCGGCGGCCCCGCCCGCGCCGACGAGCGTGTGGACTTCATCGATGAACAGGATCGCGGGCCGCTCGGACGACATCGCCTCGTCGATCACGCCGCGCAACCGGCTCTCGAACTCGCCCTTCACGCTCGCGCCGGCCTGCAGCAGCCCGATGTCGAGCAGATACAGCGCTACGTCGCGCAGCGACGGCGGCACGTCGCCGGAGGCGATCCGCAGCGCGAAGCCTTCCGCGACGGCCGTCTTGCCGACGCCTGCCTCGCCGACCAGCAGCGGGTTGTTCTGCCGGCGCCGCAGCAGGATGTCGACGATCTGGCGAATCTCCGGATCGCGCCCGATCACTGGATCGATCTCGCCGGCCCGCGCGCGGGCAGTCAGGTCGACGGCGAAACGCGCAAGTGCAGAACCGTCGGTGGCGGCGGCGGTCGCGCCGCGCATCGCCATATCGCCGCCCGGCACCGTCTGCCCGGCCGGTGGCGCCTCCGGCGAGCCTTCGACGATCGATTCGAGCGCGTCGGCGAGCACGTCCGGCACGACGCGCTCGAATTCGCGCGTGATCGCCACCAGCACGTTGCGCAACTGCGGCGTTTTCAGGATCGCGAGCAGCAGCACCGCGCCGCGAATGCGCGTCGCGTCGTACTTCAGCGTCGCGTACACCCATGCGCGCTCGACGGCGTCGTCGATATGCACGGACAGATCCGACACCGAGCCCGCGCCACGCGGCAGCTTGTCGAGCGCGGCAACCAGCCCGCGGTCGAGCGCGGCGTCATCGATCCCGAAGTGGCGCAGCACGCGCTGCAGGTCGCCGTCGGGCCGCTGCAGCATCTGCTTGAACCAGTGCGCGAGCTCGACGTACGGATTGCCGCGCAGCCGGCAGAAGCCGGTTGCCTGCTCGAGCGACTCGTAGAGAAACGGATTCAGTTTTCCGAACAGGTTGGCGCGACCGATATCGGACATGGCGATTCCCGTTTAGGTGGTTTCGCGATGAAGGGGGGCGCCGCCGCTCCGCACGTCGTAGCGGACGACGAGGTCACGTGCGGGGCCCGGCTGGAGCCGCTGCCCGAGCCATGTGGTCCGGCCGACGCCCTGCCGCGCGCCGAGCGCGATCGCAGGCACCGCGTCGGCCGCCAGTTCGAGCTGCACGTCCCAGTCGAACTCGATGCCGACGTATTCGCGCACCCATTGCGCGAGCTGCCGGGCATGCGGGCCGCCCGGCAGGAAGCGGCGGTAAGCGTCAAGCGACAGCGGGCCGAGCACGATCCGGAAGCGAGATTGCGCATCGCGCACGGCAACACCGAGCGCGACGGCGCCGACCCGCAACGTCGGCCGCGTCGCGCGGATCGTGCAGCGCTGCGAAGGTTCGATCGCGACCCACTGCGGCACGTGCTCGACGATGCGGGCCTCGACACCAAAATGCCGGCGCAGAATCTGCACGAGCCCTTCCGGGTTGCGCGTGTGCCGTACGAGATGGCCCGCATGGAAATAGCGCGCATGCGGTGCGAGCGTGTCGGCGTCGGCGTCGGTGTCCGCTTTCGCGGCCGGCTTGTCACCATTCGCCGCCCGCCCGATCAGGCTCGCGACATAGCCGTCGAACCGTGCGCGCTCCGGGCGATCGAGGCTCACGGTCGGCTGCGCGTCGGCCCACGCGCGGTAGAACAGCAGGATCAGCCGGTGATGGAACAGGTCGGCGAATGCGGCGAACGTCGGGTCGTCGTGCTGCGCCGCGCGTTCGTGCGCGTATTCGGTCAGGTGCGTCGGCAGCGGCCCGTTCGGGCCGAACAGCCCGAACCCGTGGATCGCGATGCGTGGCGGCATGCCGCTGGCCTCGTCGCTCACGCCGGCCAGCATCGACGCCGCGAATGCGAGCGACGGCTGCTGCCCGAGCCGCACGGGTTCATCGCGCGGCCGCGTGGCATGGCCCAGCGGCGCGCGGCCGGGCGACAGCGCATCGAGCCAGCGCAGCGCCTGGAACAGGTCGTAACCGTGCGGCGCGGAGCGCAGGCGGGCCCACCACGCGTCGCGGCGTGCGGCTTCGGCGGCGGGCCCGGCACCCGGTGTCATGTCGCGCTTCATATCGCGGGCCGCCTGCCGATGCGCGCCGGCCAGTGCGCGAGCGTGCCGCGCTGCGCGCTGGTCAGCACGCATTCGGCAAACGCGTTGATCGACACGTGGCGCGCGAAGAACTGTTCGAGCACCGCGCCGAGCAGGAACGGGCTGTCACCGGAGAACGCATGGTCGTCGACGGTCACGTCGACCTGCACACCGCGCCCGAACATCAGAGGGCCGGACGCCGGCAGCCGGCGGAATACCGGCGAGAACGCCACGCGCAACACGCCGTCGATCTGCCGGCGCATTGCGGCGTCGGCCGGGTCGGCGTGCAGACCGAGCAGTTCGCGTAGCGCATGCGCGCCTTCGTCGTCGTCGAGATCGGTCAGCGTGTGGCGTGCGAGCCCGAGATGGCGGATCAGCCGCCACGCGGTTTGCGCGTCGGCGATCGGCGGGCGCGGCCGCGACGGGCCGCGGATCGCGACGATGCTTTCGACGGGGGCCGACACGCGCAGCGTGAACGTGTTCGCGTCGCCGGGCGGCTGCAGCAGCACGAGATCGCGGTTCGTGCACAGCGTATCGGCCGCCAGGTAGCGCATCGTCTCGTCGTACGGCGCGCACTGGCTGTCGACGAGCGACACGTAGGTTTCGCTGCCGACGTAGCCGGTGCGCGTGCCGCTCGCGCGCGCCTGTGAGGAGACGAGCCTCGGTTCGCGCCGCACCGTGTAGTACGCGCCATGGTTACCGTCGTCGCTCGCGAACGACGCATGAAACGGCCGGAATTCGCGCGACCGGCCGTCGTCGCGCTGCTCGCTCGCGAGCCGCTGCACCGCATAGACCTCGTAGTCGAGCGGCCGGCTGCGATCGACGACGACATGGTGCTCACGCGCGCCCGGTTGCAGCGGAATGCGGTCGGCGCGGCGCGCGAACAGGTTCACGGCCGGCGTGCAGTTGAGCGCGAGGTGTTTCGCGCTGACGGCCGCTTCGAGCGCCGCGTCGTGGCGGTCGAACAGCACGGTCAGCTCGAATTCGTCGCCGGTCGCGCGCGCGAGCGCGGCACGCAGCCCGCCGATGCTGAAGAACAGGAAGCGCGCCGGGAACGCGAAATACTCGCGCAGCAGCCGGTAGCCGTGGAAGCTGCGGCCGTCGTCGGGCAGGATCGCCTGCGCGGGATCGAAGCCTTCGTGGACGATCTCGTCCGCGTCGAGCGTATGCAGCCAGCGCGGCGGCTGCGACGGATCGTGGCACACGACGCCGAGCGCATGCGCGGCGATCAGTTCGAGCAGGTGCAGCGCGTCGCGCTCGGGGCCCGCGAGATGGAACGTCAGCCGGTCGAGCGGCAACTGGGCAAGTTTGGCGCCACCGCGCGCCTTCAGCCGGATGCGTAGTGCGCCGCGCACGTCCTGCCGCGCGGCGAAGGCGCCACGCGGCAGCCACGACGGC
This sequence comes from Burkholderia lata, assembly GCF_902499335.1. Lineage (GTDB taxonomy): Bacteria > Pseudomonadota > Gammaproteobacteria > Burkholderiales > Burkholderiaceae > Burkholderia > Burkholderia lata_B. Next base: position 372,002 of record NZ_CABVQK010000006.1, read on the forward strand.
GCACCGGTGACGGTCGCATCGGTCAGTTCGAGCGGCCACAGCGTCAGGTCATGCGCGGTGCGGAATTCGCATGCGGTCTGCTCGGACGCTGCTGGACGCGCGCGCAGCGCGGTGCCGGCCGGCAGCCGCCAGCCTTGCGCGAGGCTGCCTTCGTTCAGCATCGGCGCGAACCGCACGATCGCCATCGACGGCAGCGGCGCGATATAGCCGGGATACACCGCATCGAGCAGCGCCTGCGTGAAGCGCGGAAACTCGGCGTCCATCTTGAGCTGCACGCGCGCGGTGAGGAAGCTGAAGCCTTCGAGCAGCCGCTCGACGTACGGATCGGGCGGCCCCGATTCATTGAGCCGCAGCCGCGCGGCGACCTTCGGGAACTGCTGCGCGAATTCGCCGCCGAGCTCGCGCAGGTACGCGAGTTCGCGGTTGTAGTAGTCGAGCAGGCGCGTATCCATCGCGTCAGGCCCCCGTCACCGATTGCAGCGACATCGCGCCCGTTTCGAGATCGAGGTCGGAGCGCAGCACGAATTCGAGCGGATGCGGGATCGACCACAGCGTGCCGCGAATCTCGAACAGCAGCACGTTGTGGCGCCGCTCGCCGGCGCGGCCGCCGGGTGCGTCGATCACGCTGCGGACGTCGACGCTGTCGGGCGCGATGCGCGGCTCGAAGCGGATGATCGCGTCACGGATCGATGCCTCGACCGACATCCGCTCGACGCCCGACATCGGCTTGCCGACGAGCGGCCGCATCCCGTAGTTGAGCACCGACGCCTGCGCGCGCGGGAACGCCGACCAGTCGACGAAGCCGTCCTCGGCGTTGCGCGTGTTGAGCAGCCACGCGAGATCGCGCAGCACGGCCGCGCGCAGGCGTTCGGTGCCGATCCACTGCGCGCCGGGCGCTTCGGTCGCGCGCTGCGGCGTGTCGTCGGTGAGCCGGTCGAGCAGCGCGGGCTGGAGCCGGTCGCGCAGGCTACGCTCCCGGCCGTCGCGGGTTCGCGGGTCGTCCATGGTCGTCTCCGCGCCGTCACATCTCGGTGTTTTCCTTGATGTTCCAGCCGACGGTCACCTCCGCGCCCTTGCCGCCGTTGTCGTTCTGCTGCCAGTACTGCTTCTTCACCTTCGCGGCCTGGAAGCCGTAGTGCATCATCAGGCGGTCGGCGACGTCGCCCGGATCGATGCCCGCGACCTGCGCGGACGTGACGAGCACTTCCTGCAGCGTCACGCGCATGAACTCGACCTGCGTGCCGCCCGTCTTGCAGGCGGATATCTCGACCGTCGAAAGGTGCTTGCCGTTCGCACAGTTCTTGATGATCGCGGGCGCGCCCTTGTCCATGTACGCGGCGACGACGAGATCGTTGAAGCTCGCCTTGCCCGCGTTGCCGCCGCTGCCGCTCGCCATCGCGCCCGGCTGGCTCGCGCCCCACGTGAACGACTGGATGTCGGTCCAGCCCTTGTGCTGGGCGTCCGCCGATTCGCCGGTCACGCCGTCCACCTTCATAAACATTGCCACGCCCATTGCCGTCTCCGTTTCAGTGCGATGTCAGGATGAATGCCGCGTTGAATGCCGATCGTTGCCTGCTCCGCCGCTCACTCGTTGGCCGCCTTCGCGGTCGGCAGCCGCGAGATGAGCCGCAGCGACACCGTGAGCCCTTCGAGCTGGTAGTGCGGCCGCAGGAAGAATTTCGACGTGTAATAGCCGGGGTTGTCCTCGACCTCGTCGACGACCACCTGCGCCGCCGCGAGCGGCTTGCGCGCCTTGGTTTCCTGCGACGAATTGATGGGGTCGCCGTCGACGTAGTTCATGATCCAGTCGTTCAGCCAGCGCTCCATGTCGTCGCGTTCGCGGAACGAGCCGATCTTGTCGCGCACGATGCACTTCAGGTAATGCGCGAAGCGGCAGCACGCGAACAGGTACGGCAGGCGGCCGGACAGCCGTGCGTTCGCGGTCGCGTCGGGATCGTGGTACTCGGCCGGCTGGTACAGCGACTGCGCGCCGATGAACGCCGCGAAATCCGAGTTCTTCCGGTGCACGAACGGCATGAAGCCGTTCTTCGCGAGCTCGGCCTCGCGGCGGTCGCTGATCGCGATCTCGGTCGGGCATTTCTGGTCGACGCCGCCGTCGTCGGTCGGGAACGTGTGGCTCGGCAGCCCTTCGACCGCCCCGCCCGATTCGACGCCGCGGATCGACGAACACCAGCCGAACTGCTTGAACGAGCGGTTGATGTTCGCGGCCATCGCGTATGCCGAGTTCGCCCACGTGTAGCGGTCGTGGTTCGCGGCGTCGGTGTCTTCCTCGAAGTCGAATTCGTCGACCGGGTTGGTGCGTGCGCCGTACGGCAGCCGCGCGAGAAAGCGCGGCATCGCGAGGCCGACGTAGCGCGAATCCTCCGACTGCCGCAGGCTGCGCCACGCCGCGTATTCGGTGTTCTGGAAGATCTTCGTCAGGTCGCGCGGGTTCGACAGTTCCTGCCACGAATCCATCTGCATCAGCTCCGGCGACGCGCCGGCAATGAACGGCGCGTGCGCGGCCGCCGCAATCTTCGACAGCTCGCCGAGCATCTCGACGTCGGGCGGGCTGTGGTTGAAATGGAAGTCGCCGACCAGGCAGCCGAACGGCTCGCCGCCGAACTGTCCGTATTCCTCTTCGTAGATCTTGCGGAACAGCGGGCTCTGGTCCCACGCGACGCCCTTGTAGCGCTTCAGCATCCGCGCGACCTCGTTGCGCGACGCCGGCAGCGCCTTGATCTTCAGCAGCTCGTCGGTCTCGGTGTGCGTGACGAGGTAATGCAGCCCGCGCCACGCGCCTTCGAGCGTCTGGAACTCGTTGTGATGGAGGATCTGGTTGATCTGCTCGGACAGCTTGCGGTCGATCTCCGCGATGATCTGCTTCACGCTGCCGTACGCATCGGTCGTCATGCCGACCGTATGTTCGAGCGCCTGCTGCGCGAGCGTGCGCACCGCGCGCTCGACCGATTCGCGCGCCTCGGCCGTCTTCGGCTTGAACTCCTTCTGCAGCAGCGCGGCGAATTCGTCGTGCGCAAACGCAGGTTGCGCGGCCTCGCGCGCGTCGACGCGGGATTGGACGGGATCATTCATCGCGGGCCTCCGGTTGGGTCGCGTCGCCGCCCTGCGCGGGCTCGTGCGGGTTGCGCACGAGGGTCTTCAGCAGGTCGGGATCGTTGATCGCGCGCTCGATCAGTTGCTCGGCGCCGTGCTTGCCGTCCATGTACGACAGCAGGTTCGACAGCTCGGTGCGCGCTTCCAGCAGCCGGCGCAGCGCGTCGACGTTGCGCGCGATCGCGGCCGGCGAGAAATCGTCGATCTGCTCGAACGTCATGTCGACGTTGAGCATCCCCTCGCCCGTTAGCGTGTTCGGCACCTGGAACGCGACGCGCGGCGCGACCGATTTCATCCGCTCGTCGAAGTTGTCGACGTCGATCTCGAGAAACTTGCGCTCCGGCAGGTCGGGAAGCGGCTCGGCACGCTTGCCCGCCAGGTCCGAAATCACGCCCATCACGAACGGCAATTGCACCTTGCGTTCGGCGCCGTAGGTCTCGACGTCGTACTCGATCTGCACGCGCGGGGCCCGATTGCGCGCGATGAACTTCTGTCCGCTGCCCGCCGCCTTGGTTCTGTCCGTCATCGTCCACTCCTTCACATCGATCAGGTTGCGCAGTCCGTCGCCGCCGCCCGCATGGCGGCGCCTTTCGTTCGTTTCATTCGCTTCGCTCGCCGCTCAGCAGGTCCAGCTTCGGCAGGCTCTCCGGCGCGAGATCGCGGATGATTTCGTAGAAGTCGAGCGTGAGCAGCCGCTGGGCGCGCCGCAGCAGCAACGGCGCGGGATGGCTCGGCTCGTGCTGCTCGAAATAGCGGCACATCTTGTCGAGGCCGATGCGCACGTCGTCGCGGCTCGTGATCTCGGCATCGCGCCACGCGTGGGCGTTCGGCATCGCTGCCGCTGTGGTTGCTGAGGGTCTGGCCTGCGACACGTCGCCGGGCGCGGCCTGCTGCACGTCGGGTGAGACCGGTTGCGGCTCGGTCAGCGGCACGTCGCGCACGATCCGCTGCAGCGCCTTCTCCGCATCGCCTTCGTCGGGCGCCCATTCGCGGCCCAGCCTGTCCGTCACGCACACGCGGATCGCATCCAGCGCGTGCAGTGCCGCACGCGCCGCGTCGAGCGGCGTCGTGCCGTCGCCGCGCGTGGCCGACAGCGCGGCCAGCAGGCTTTCGCGGCTGCCGGCCACGGGGCTGCCGGTGTCGTCGCGGCCGTCGAGCAGCCGTTCGGCGTCGCGCACGCTCGGCCCGCCGTCGAACAGCGGCTGGCGGCGTGCCGCGCGTGCGCAGTCGTGCGCGCCGGCTACCTCGGCGAGCGCGTTCATCCGCGGCGTCGGGTCGTGTTCGCCGTCCGCGTCGAGCCGCGGATGCAGGTCGTCCCAGCGGCGCTCGAGCAGGTTCGCGACGAGCGTGAGCGCATCCGCATAGCCGGGAATGCCGTGTTGCTCGGTCCAGCTTCGCGCAAGACAGGCAATGACGCGCAGGTCCTTCGTTCGCGCGGACAGCGCCAGCGCGAGCCGCTCGACCGCGCGCCAGTCGGGCGCTTCGGCCGGGATCACGGTGTCGCCGTACTGCTGCTCGGCGCGCGGCGTCGCGCGCTCCTGCAACTGCAGGAACTCGGCGTCGTACTCGAGGTTCGCGCCGCACGGCGCATCGGGCGCGACATCCGCGAGCAGCTGGCCGATCAGGTCCGCGCGCGGCGTCGCCGGCATGCCGGGCGGCACCGTGGACAATGCGGCGGCCAGCGCCGCCTGGCTGACGTCATTCGAATGCATAGTCGATGTTGACCGGTTTGCTGCCGAAGTCGATCGCCACGGTGCGGTGCAACGACGGCAGCGAGCCGTTGCGGATCTCGATCACGTAGACGCCCGGCGTCAGCGATACGGAGCGCAGCGGCGGGCTCGCGCCGCGCCGCGCGCCGTTCACGTACACGTCGCCCCATGGCCGCACGTTGAAACGCACCTGCACGGTTTCCTGCGCCTTCGGCGAACGCGGTTGCTGTTCGGCGGGCAGCACGTTCACGGCGGCGATGACCGCGTCGGTTTCCGGCGGTGGTTTCGGCACTGGGGTGGGCCTGGCCGTCGGTGCGGCGGCCGCTTCCGACCGCGGCACGTTGACGATGCGCTCCGACGCGTCGAGGCTGCCGGCGGGCGCGATGGTCGAGCTGGAACCGGCCGGCGCTGGCGCCGGGTTCGTCACGGTGGTCGCGACCTGCGGCGCAGGCGTGGCGGCTTCAACGGCCGGCGAGGCGGCCGGCTCGGCGGCGACGGGTGGCGGCGGAACCAGTGCGGACGATCCGGCCGGCAGGCTGGACGGCGGCACGACCGTCGGTGTCGGCCCCTGCTGGGCCAGCGTGGCGGCCGGCGTGCTCGCGGGCGGTGGCGTACCGGCCTGCGGCGGGTTCGCGACCGGCGTGGGCTCGTCAGCGACGCGGGCGGGACGTGACAGATAGGTCGCGGCTAGCCCCACGGCGATCAGCGCGACGAGCGCGCTGCCGACGTAGACCGGCAGGTGGCGGTTGCGCGATCCAGCGGGAGCCTGGCCGCGTTGGGTGCCGGTGGGCACCGAAGCGCCGCCTGATGACGAGGCTGATGCGGCGGGATGCGGTGCGGTCGCACCGGCGGCGCCGGCAGCGGCCGACGCGTTCGCATTCCCGGAACCTGCTGCACCACGCGCACCGATGTCCGTGTCGGTGCTTGTGGATCGCGTACCGGCTTCGCCCTGTGCGTCAGCTCTTGCAGCGGGCGATTCTTTCGCGCGTTCGACGTTTCCTTGCGGTGCGCCGGAATCAACGGGTTTGTCAGCAGGGTTCTCAGTCGCATGCGATTCGGACGCTGCGAGCGTACCCGCAGCCGCGATCGCGGCACCTTGCGCGACCGCTTTGGACGTCGAACGCGCATCATCGGCCTGCGGCTTTGCGCCGGAAACGCCAGACGATGCGGATGCCGTGTTCGTGGACGCAGACACATGATCCGCACCGGCGGACGTCGACGGCCGCCCATCCGGCGCAACGTTGCCCGAAGCGGTCCCGCCAGTGCCGATCGAAGTCGCGGCAGCAGCGGATGCAGTACCGGCCCCGGCAGAAACCTCACCTTTCCCTTCCCCGCTCCTGCCCGCCTCACTCACCGGCGGCACGACCGCCGCGCCATACCCGCCACCCGTCCCGAAGTCCCGCAACCCGAGCTCCGTCGCAAACGCCGCGACCGATTCCGGCCGATCCGGAATCCGCAACTGCAGCGCATGATCGACCGCTGCGAGAAACGCCGGGCTGTACACCTCGCCGGCCGGCAGTTCGCGCGACGCAAGCGGCCGGTATGTGTCCTTGATGCTGCGCACGACGGCAGCCGGCGGCAGTTCGCCGGTGATCATCGCGTGCATCACCGCGCCGAGCGCATAGAGATCGGTCCACGGCCCCTGGCTGAATGCGGGATCGTCGGTGTACTGCTCGATCGGCGCGTAGCCGGGCTTGATCATCATCGCGCCGTCGTCGACCAGATCGCCGATCCGTTTGCGCGCCGCGCCGAAGTCGAGCAGGATCGCGCTGCCGTTCGGGCGGATCAGCACGTTGTCGAGCGCGACGTCGCGATGGAAGCACTGCGCGCGATGCAGCGTGTCGAGCGCACCGAGCAGCGCGCCGACGATGTTGCGCAACTGCGTCTCGCTGATCCGCATCCCGCCGTCGAGCAACTGCTTGAGCGTGCGCCCTTCGTAGAACGGCATCACCATGTACGCGGTGCCGTGGCTTTCCCAGAAATGCAGGACCTTGACGAGGCCCGGATGGTCGAATTGCGCGAGCAGGCGAGCCTCGTTGAGGAACGCGCCGCGCCCGGCGTCGAACGCCTGTGCGAACCGCTCGGAGCGCAGCGACACCGTATAGTCGCCGCCGCGCGTGGCCAGCATCGACGGCATGTACTCCTTGATCGCGACCGCGCGCCGCAGCGTGCGGTCGAATGCGCGATAGACGATCCCGAAGCCGCCGATGCCCAGCACCTCGTCGAGCTGCAGTTCGCCCAGGCGATGGCCGAGCGGCAGCGGCCGCACCGTGAATTCGGATGCGTCGCCGCGTGTCGCCGTGTCGTGCTCGTTGTCTCTCGATTCAGCGCCCTTCATCTCCACCACCTCTCGAAACCGCGTCCTTTCCGCCCGCCGCGCCCGGCGGCCCGCCCACCTTCGGCCGGGCCGCTAGCCGCCGCCGAACAACGTCAGGAACAGCGCGTTGTCGGGCGTGCCCGTATGCGCATGCGTGCGCAGCGGCGAGCCGTCCGCGCGGTTGGTCCACCAGAAGCTGGTGCCGCCATGCGGATCGAAGTATCCGGACAGCCCCGGCCACGCGGCCGGCGCCGGCATGCCGTCGACGATGTCCGCGTACGTGTCGTCGCCCGGTGCGAGCCGCACGCACTCCAGCATCTGCTCGAGATCGCCCGGCGCGCGCGCATGGCGGATCGCGTCGAGCAGCGCCTGGCCGACCTGCCAGTAGAACGCGTCGGCCGCATCGGGCAACCCGTTCCAGTAGTCGGCCGCGCGCATCGGCAGCGTGACGATCACCGGGTAGTAGCGCCCCACGCGGTCACAGCTCGGCGCGAGGCAGCCCGGCTGAATGCACGACGCACCGGCGCCCGCCGGAATCAGGAAATTCCAGACCGGCGCGACCGTGTAGTGGCGCTCGATCTCGTCCGCGCCGCGCTGGCGCATCGCGGCCATCCCCTGCTGGAGCCAGCGCTCCCACCACAGCGCGAGCGCATGCGGCAACCGGCTGTTCACGAAGTCGCCGGCGCCGGGAATCTTCCCGTACCAGGCCGGCGTATCGCCGTCGGTACGCGTGAACGGCGGTGTCGGACTCATGGCTTCGGAGGGCATGTAAAGGACTCCATCTGGGGCAGCCTGAACGGGTTGCGGACACTGCCCGCATTCACTTGCAGCACGATCGGTTTGCCGTCGACCGTGAAGCGCGCAATCATCTGGTCGGAACCGCGCCCGGCGGATACCCCCGCGCGGTCGAACAGCCGGTGCAGCGCCCACGGCCCGTCGGTCGAGAAACCGTCGGTCGCACCGGCCTGCCCGGACACCTGCAGCCGCACCTGGTTGCTGCCGCGCGGGCCCGGCCAGTCCACCGCGCTCTGCACGAGCGGGCCGTGCGCATAGCGGACGATCTGCCCGTCGACGTCGAGCACCATCTCCGTGATCGACGGGTCCATTTCGAGCGGCTGGATCTGTACCTTCAGCTGCGCGGTGCGCGCACCGCCGCCGAAATAGACGTCGCGGATCACCGCCGCCTTCTCGAACGACGCAAGCATCGCGGCGGCCGACGGATCGGCGTCCGCGTTGCGGTTCGCGAAGCGCCACGGGTGCGACGTCGTATCGACGATCGACTGCAGGTTCTTCTGGAAGAAGTCGTCCATCAGGCCGCCGGGCGCGAACATCTGTGCGAAATCCGCCGGAGCTACGTCACGCGACGAGCCACGCGCGAACGGATAGCGGCCCGCGATCGCCTGCCGGCAGAAGTCGCCGACGTTCGCGCCGGCCCGCGTCGCGACGCTGCGCTGCTCGACGGTCGCGACGCTGCCGTTCGCGACGTTCGACAGATCGTCGAGCACTTCGCGGAACGGTGTCGGCAGGCGGCCGGCCTGGGCGCGCAGCCTGGCGGGCGCGTCGGACGGCGGCGGTTGCGCACCGCTCCTCAACGCGTCGTCGGTGGCCGTCAGGTACGTGTACAGCGCGTCGATCGACTTCAACACTTCGTTGAACGCCTGCGCCTGGTCGCCGCTGCCCGGCGCGAACGCGCGCAGCCCGGCGAAGTGGCTGTCGACGATCTGCTCGGCGCTCGCGGGCGCCGCCGCGGACGCACTCGAATTGCTTCCCTGGCCCGCGAAGATCTGCGACAGCGAGCTGCGCGCCTCGTCGACCTTGTCCTGCGCGCGCGCGGCGAGATTGCGCGCCCCGCCCGGCGCATCGCCGAGCGCCGTGTCGCGTGCGAGCGCGACCATCAGCCGCGTGAGCGGCGAATCGGCGGACGACAACGCGCGCGCCACCTGGATGCTCTGCGCGAGCGTTGCGGTGCGCTGCAGCTTGATGTCGGCGAGATAGTCGTCCCAGATCTTCAGGTAGTCGTTCAGGTACAACTGACGGATATCGCGTGCCCATGCGGCCGCGTCGTTCGGCCCGGGAATCTCGGACAGCCCGAGGTTCAGCACCCACACTTCCTCGCGACCGTAGGCTTCGACCTCGCCGGCCAGGTGTGGCGCGAACACGTTGCGATAACCGTTGCGCGTATAGAGCCCCGGCACGCCTTCCGACAGCGGCTTGCCGCTCTGGCGGCGGAACACCAGCGAGGCATCTGGGCCGACCGCCCGTGCAACGCTGAAGTCGAACGCGGAGGTTGCCGGCCGCAGCGTGAGCGTGAGCTGGCGGTACAGCCGCTGCGAGAACGGTACCTGCCGCAGCCGGTCGCGCACGTCGGCCACGAGCCGCTCGTTCATCGGATACGGCGACACCGCGACACGGTTGCCGAACAGCGCGGCGAGATGCGCACGCAGCGCGGTGCGTTCGGCCGGCGAGAAATCGGGCGGCAGCGCGCGTTCCATTTCGAGGTCGACGACGGCCTGCACGAACGCGGGATCGTAGTGCGCGCTGTCGTACAGCATCAGGTATGCCTTCAGCGCCGCATACGCGTATTCGGTCTCGTCGGGCCGCGCGTCGCGCAGCGCGGCTTCCATGCGGCTCGCGGCGATCGGCAGCAGCACGTCTTCGAGCGCGCGCCGGTACACGGCGTCGACGGCTTCATCGATCTTCTCGCCCTGGAACAGCCCCCACCGATACGCGAGCGGCGGATGCTGCAGGTCGACGCCGCCCGCATTCGCGAGGTTGCCGAGCGCGTCGAGCACGGGCAGCAGGCGGGCGACGTCGGCCGCCTCGGAGAATTTCGCCCCGGCGATCTGCGCATCGACGGCCGGCACGCGCGTGGCGATCTGGTCGAGATACGCGCGATTGTTCGAATAGCTGCGCAGCCACGCGACCAGCATGGCCACGCACACCAGCGCGAGCAGCACGTAGCCGGCAATCTGCAGCACGCGCCGCTTCTGGTGCCAGCGCAGGTCGCTGCCGGCAAGCGCGGCTTCGCGGAAGATGTGTTCCTGCAGCAGCGACTTCAGGAAGAAGCTGCGCCCGGTCGAGCCGACCTGCGCGACCGGCGGCACGCCCTCGATCTTCAGGAAGCGCTTGATGCCGCTCATCACGCGATCGAATGCGGTGCCCTCCTGCGTGCCGCTCGTCAGGTAGACGCCGCGCAGCATCGGCATCGGCTCGTAGCTCGACACGGAAAACACCTCGGCGACGAACTGGCCGAGCATGTCCTGAAGGTCGGCGATCTGCTGTGGCAGCAGGTACGTCATCTCGCGCTGGCGCGCATCGGTCTGCGCGGCGAGCAGTTCGGGCAGCCCGTCGTTCAGCCGCTGGTGCAGCAGCCGGTATTCGCGGTCGAAGGCCGCGCGCAGGTCGAAGCCCGGCGCCTCGCTTTGCGCGAGCGGAAACGTGAAACCCCACACCTGCGCGCATTCCGTGCGGCCGTAGCTGCTGAAATACTCGGCGAATCCCGCGAGCAGGTCGGCCTTCGTCACGAGCAGGTACACGGGAAAGCGAATGCCGAGCTGCGTGCGCAGTTCGAGCAGCCGCTTGCGCAGCACCATCGCGTGCTGCGTGCGCTCGGCCTCCGACGCACCGAGCAGGTCGGCCACACTGATCGTCAGCATCGCGCCGTTCAGCGGCTGGCGCGTGCGGTATTTCTTCAGCAGGTCGACGAAGCCCTTCCACTCTGCCTCGTCGAGCGCGCGGTTGCCCTCGTGTGTCGTATAGCGGCCGGCCGTGTCGATCAGCACCGCGTCGTTCGTGAACCACCAGTCGCAATGCCGCGTGCCGCCCACGCCGCGAATCGCCGCGCGGCCGAACTGCTCGGCGAGCGGAAAGCTGAGCCCGGAATTCACGAGCGCAGTGGTCTTGCCCGAGCCCGGCGCGCCGATGAACACGTACCACGGCAGCTGGTACAGATACTGGCGCGACACCCGGTCGAACCAGCGCGGCAAGCCCTTGCGCACGGTGTCGGCCTGCCCGAAGCGGACTTTCTTCAGCAGCGTCGCGGCTTCGTCGAAGCGGCTGCGCAACTCGTCGAGCTGCGCTTTGGCCGGATCGTCGGCGGTGGCCGGCCCCGGCGCGGCCTCGCGCAACTGGTTCAGCAACTGCGCGTTGAGGCGGCCGGCGCGCCAGCTGCGCCATGCGACGCGCGCGCCCCACGCGATGAACAGCACCGCGATCGTGAGCCCGCGCGCCCAGCCGCTTTCGAGTGGCCGGACCTCGGCGAACGCGAACAGCGGGCCCGCGAGCCACACGAAGCACGCGAGCACGACGAGACCGGCGAAGGTCCAGATCTCCCGCGACGGCAACGGCCGGACGAAACGCGCGACTGCCTGGTTCATGGTCAGTTGGCCCCCTGCGTCGCGCTCGCGCCGGCGGCGGCACCGCCGGGCGCCGGCAGCAGCGTGATCTCGACGCGCCGATTCAGCGCGCGGTTCGCCGGCGAATCGTTCGGCGCGACCGGGTCGAGCGTGCCGCGCCCTTCCGCGGCGAGCCGCTCCGGACGGTCGAGTCGCGCGGCGATCATGCCGCGCACGGCTTCCGCGCGTTCGCGCGACAGGTCCCAGTTCGACGCGAAGCGCGCCGTATGCACGGGCGTATCGTCGGTATAGCCGGTCACGCGTACATTGCCGGGCACCTTGTTCAGCGCATCGGCCACGCGCGCGAGCACCGGCACGTAGCGGTCGATCACCGACGTCGAACCGGACTTGAACAACCCGTCGCCGCGCAGCACGATCACGCTGCGATCGGCGTCGTCGCGCACCGACACGAGGCCGGCCGCTATCTCCGGCTCCAGGAACTTCGCGATGCGCGGCGCCGGCGCCGGGCGCGGCGGCGCCTGCGCGGGCTGCAGCTTCGGCACGTGCAGCGCGTCGATCGACGCGAACAGCCGATCCGAATGCCCGGCGAGCGCGATGCGCAGCCCGACGAACACGCCGAAGCCGATCAGCAGCGCGAGCGCCACGCACACCCACAACGGCACGACGAAACGGCGCGCAACGTCGCGCGTGACGACGTCGCGCCAGTGCGGCGACAGCGCCGGTTCGAACTCGCCGCGCACCGAGCGGATCGTCAGCGCGAGCTGGTGGCGTAGCGCGTCGAGCTGCGCGTGGCCGTTGTCGAGCACGCGATAGCGGCCCTCGAAGCCGAGCGCGAGACAGAAATACAGCAGCTCGAGCAGGTCGAGATGCTGGCGCGGCTGCTGCGACAGCCGTTCGAGCAGATGGAAGAATTTCTCGCCGCCCCAGGTCTCGTTGTGGAACGACACGAGCAGGCTGTGCGACGACCACACGCTGCCGCCCCACGGCGTCAGTGCGGCCGCCTCGTCGAGCGCCGTGCACAGGCAGTAGCGCGCGCCGATGATCGCTTCCGACGGCACGCCGGCCTCCTGCGCGCGTGCCTCGAACTGCCGGATCTCGACCACCAGATGCTCGCGCAGCCACGCCGGATTCGGGTGATGAACGGTCGAACGGATCTGCGGCACCAGGTTCAGCAACGGATTCGCCGCCGCGACGAGCGGGTTCGTGCCGCTCGCGGCCCAGCGCCCGGGGCGCGGCTGCGTCGCGGTCGGGCCGGCCGCACCCGCCGCGGCCGGATGCATGCCGCCCGGATTCGGCGGCACGAATCCGCCTGCGCCAGGGGAGATCGAATCGGAGGAGGAATTCATCGCGTCGCCCCGCCCTTACCCACGTATCGCCCAGAACTCCATCGAGAGCCCAGGGAATTCGCCGGCGAAATGGAAAGCGAGACCGCCGGAGCGCGCCAGCTGCTTCCACAGGTCGCTGCCCTTGTCGATCTCGAAGTACGTATGGCCCGCGTGATACGGGATCTGTCGCGGCGCGACCGGCAACTGGCGCATCGTGATGCCCGGCAGCTGCAGTTGCACGAGATCGCGGATCCGTTCGACCGGCCCGAGCTTCGCCTGCGCCGGAAAACGCGTGCGCAGGCTGTCGGCCGGCAAGTCTGCACGCACCGCGAGCACGAAGCCGGCCGTGTCGCGCAGCGCCGGGTCGGCCAGCGTCGCGACGCGGATGCCATTGCCCGCATCGCGCAGCTCGATCTGGATCGCGTTTTGTTCGAGCACAGTCGACAGCGACCGGCGCAGCTCGGTCATCAGCTCCACGAAGCTCGTGCGCAGGTCGTCGTGCACATAGACCGCGAGCGACTGCGGGCGCCGGCCGGCCGCCGTGAACGTGCTCAGGTCGCACGCGAGCTTCAGCCAGTCGCAGAACAGCGCCTCCGGATGCGTCGACACGTGCTGCTGCGCATGCCAGGTCAGCGCGAGATAGCGGTTCACGAGCTGCAGCAGCAGGAAATCCGCGACTTCCGACACGCCGCCGCGCCCGGGCTCCGACAGCCGTTCCGCGAGCGCTTCGCTGCGTTGCGTGAGCAGCCCGTGCAGCTCGCGCGCATAGGCCAGCAGCACGGCGTCGTGCTGCGCGACGAGGCGGGGCGGAATGTAGCCGTCGTCGACGAGCAGCCGCGCATCGGTGCGCCGCTCGACGATGCGCGCAACGCCGAGTGCGTGCCAGTCGCCGGTCAGCTCGGCTTCGAGCATCAGCCGCACGTTCAGGCGCCCCGTCTGGAGCAGCGCGGGGCCGAGCGCGACCGCGTTCGCGTCGGCCACTTCGTATTCACGCACGACGTAGCGCGCTACATCGGCACTGCCGTTCGCGCCGTTCGAGGCATGGCCGCCACCTGCGCCGACACCCGCACCGAACGACACCTCCTCGCCGCCGCCGCGCCACAGCGGCAGCGCGAGCACGACGAGCTGGTCCTTCGCATCGGCCGGCACGTCGAGCGGCTCGGGGAGATCGTCCGGATGGGCCAGGTCGAACGGCGTGCCGTCGCGCATCACGCCCGACGCGGTGCGCAGCGCGACCTTGCCGAGCGCCAGTTGCTCGCGATCGAGTTCCAGCGTGTCGAAGCCCCAGTAGAAGCCTTGCAGCGGCAAGCAGCGCAGCGCGACGTAGCGCTCCCAGTGCCGTTCGAGCTGCTGGAAATGCTGCGGCCGCAGGAACATCCCCTCGGTCCACACCACCCGCTGGCGGAGCGCCGCGACCGGCGTCGCGGACATCGTCGGTTCGGTCATGGGCGCCCCTTCGCATCGTTCAGCGCGACGCCGCCATTGCGGACGGCGATCGACAGCTTCAGTTCGCCCGGCGATGTCTGCCAGAACTTGTAGAGATTGAGCTGCTTCGCGCGCGGCAGCGGCACCGTCAGCCGCCAGCGGTTCTTTTCGAGCATCCGGTATTCGGCGACCACGCCGATCGCGCCGGCCTCGACGTTGCCGCGATAGTGCAGCGTGCGCGACTCGCCCGGCCGCAGGATCACGCGATCGGTGCCGAGCAGGTCCGCGCCGAGCACGTTCTCCGGCTTGTCCTGCAGCGAGAAGAAATCCGCGCTGTCGAACGACGATGCCGCGCGGAGCTGGAACACCTTCAGCACGATCGGCGAAGGCTTGCGGTTCATGTCAGGGTTGACGTCGGGGGCAACGTCAACCGTGATCGCATACGGCACCGCCGCGGCGTGCTCGGTCGCACCGCATCCCGGCAACAGCATCACGCATCCCCATACGATGAAACTGCTCGACCGCCATTGCATATTCCACCCTCGCCACCCAATAGCCACGCGCCGGTTTTCGATTTCGAAACCGGATGATCTGATTTAAAAAGGGACAATTAAAAGATCGGTAATTGTGTAGCCTGCATATCCATCCATTGAAATCCGTGTCGGCAAATTATTCTTGCAAAAAGCCGGGTCGCATCATTCAGGGTATTTGAAAGTCGATTTTTGTAAATGGCGGCCAATTGAATTGGTGTTTGTAAATTAATGGCAAAATTTAATCCGACCGGTGCGCCTGGGCGGCCCGGTTCTATGACATGGACACCTGTCGGATGGGCGCGGGGCGCAAGCCGGCCGGCCGCCGGGCAAGGGGCGCTCGCGACGCTGGTGGTGTGCCACGCTATTCGTTTCGCACGAACGGACGGTCCGGTTTTCGTGCATTGACGTGCGCAGACCAAACAACTGACGAATCCGAAAAACACAGCGAACTATAGGCCGTTTTACCGGATTAACAAGCACTGAAATTCGTAGTCGATTATGTATTCGGGTGGTAAAAGATCGGCTAAATGAAACAAAACGTAACAGCCGGTTCGGTGCCGATGATTCGCACTAGAATCCAACAGCGCTTGTGTGCCACCTTCCAATTACGCCAATTTTTAATTTCAATAATGAAAGGTCGTTCATCGCTCGTTCTTTTCCTCGGCGCATGGTTGCTGGGGGCCGGCGGGTGCAGTACGTCCCCGATACAGTCGGCTGCACGCACGACCGTCGACAGCGCGCGCGTCGCGTACGACAGCGGCGACTACGGGCGCACGATCGCGCTGCTGAGCCATGCGAAGGAGATCGACGGCGCCGACACCGACACGCAGGTCGCCGCGCACAAGCTCCTCGCGTTCAGCTATTGCGTGACGAACCGCATCACGCCGTGCCGCGCCGAGTTCTCGAAGATTCTCGACCTCAACCCGCGCTTCGACTTGTCCCCTGCCGAGAAGGGGCATCCGATCTGGGGGCCCGCGTTCGAATTCGCGCGCCGCAGGCATGCGTCGTCATCCTGAACGAACCGGCTTCCACGCGAGCGCTTCACCGAGCGACGTATGACATGCAACTGATCGTGATCGAACATGCCGGCGAGCCGGTCGGAAACGACTCCTACGACGCCGTCGTGTTTCATCCGCCCGGCGGCACCATCGGCCGGGCCAGCGACAACCATCTCGTGTTGCGCGACGACACGCGGCAGATCTCACGGCTGCAGGCGCTGCTGCAGGTCGGCGACGACGAATGCCTGCTGAAGAACCTGAGCAGCGTGTCGACGATCGAGGTGAACCGAGAGCCGGTCGGCTATGCGCAGGAGCGCCCGCTCAACACCGGCGACATCATCCGCATCGGACCGTACGTGCTGCGCGCAGAACGTGACGATGGCAGCGACGGCGACGGTGCACCGGTCATCGACATGGCGACCGGTACCGGTGGGCACGTCGATACGCACGCGCAGGCGCATGCTTCAGCTACGCCCGCGCAAGCATCGTCTTCGCGTGTCGATACGAAAGGCGCCGGCAATCGGCTGTGGGCGCTCCTGCAGGATCGTCTCGCCCCGCGCGGCAAGGCGGCGGACGCCGGTGCACGGCCAGGCGGCCCTGCACGGGCGGATGCCGCGCAGTCGGCGAACCGCGCGGCGCAGGCGGTACCGCCCGCCGCTTCGCAACGCGACCTGCACCAGCTGTCGACCGATCCGCTCGACCTGTTCATGCAGTCGTCGGGCGACCCCGGCACATCGCGCACGGCGCAGCAAGTCGATCCCGGCAACGCGAATCGCGAAGCGTCGTCCGCGACACAGGCCGACCATGCGCCCGAGTGGACGCAACACGTGCGTGTACGGCCAGCCGCCGCGCGCGCCGCCGATCCGCAGCCTGCCGACGAACCGGCGCCGCATGCGGCGCGCGCGCCGACGCCCGATGAACTGCTGAGCGCGTTCTTCGAAGGCGCGGGGCTCGATACGGCCGCCGAATCGCATCAGTGGTCGGCCGAACAGCTGTACATCGCGGGCCAGTTGCTGGCGCTGTTCGCGAACGGCACGGTCGAACTGCTGTCGTCGCGCAGCATCCTGAAGCGCGAGGTGAAGGCGCACATGACGATGCTGCTCGATCGCGAGAACAACCCGCTGAAGCTGCTGCCGGACGGCGGCGCCGTGCTGCGGCAGATGTTCGGGCTGCCGCTGCCGGGCTTCATGTCGCCGCAGAGCGCGGTCAGCGACGCGTTCCAGGATCTGCATGCACACCAGATCGGGATGGTCGCCGGCATGCGCGCCGCGTTGATGGACCTGCTGACGCGCTTTTCGCCGCAACGGCTGCGCGAGCGGGACGACGCGATTCGCTGGTACGAGAAGCGCGTGCCCGCGCTGTACAAGGCGAGGATGTGGGATCGCTACGCGGCGACCCATCGCGACACGGTGTTCGCGATCGAGGACGATTTCGCGTCGGTTTTCGGCAAGGCGTTTCTGGCGGCGTACGACGCGGAAGTGGAAAGCTATCGCGGCAGCGGCCGGCATTGAGTGCCGAACGGCACGCCCGCCACCGGCAGCGGGCGATGCGTGCCGGCGGTGGCGTCAGGTGTCCGCATCACGCGAGGCGACCTTGTTTCGACCGGTTTCCTTCGCGTGGTACAACGCCTCGTCGGCCGCCTTGATCACCGACTCGACCTCCCCTTCCTGTTCGGGCGCCCAGCTTGCCACGCCGATGCTCGCGGTAACGCGCCCGAATTCGCTTTCCGCATGCTCGATCGCCAGCCCGTCGATGGCCGCGCGAATCCGTTCGGCGATCTCGGTCGCGCCCGTCGCCGGCGTATCGGGCAGGATCACGACGAATTCCTCGCCGCCATAACGGGCCGCGGTGTCCGCGGGGCGCCGGATGTTGTCGCCGATGCACCGTGCAACCGCGGCCAGCGCATCGTCGCCGGCCTGGTGACCATACGTGTCGTTGTAGGCCTTGAAGCGGTCGACATCGACGAACAGCAGCGAAAACACCGAACGGGCACGGCGTGCGCGGCGCCATTCGAGGTCCAGCACTTCCCCGAACGAGCGGCGATTGTTGAGCCCGGTGAGGCCGTCGGTGCGCGCGAGCATGACCAGCTCGGATTCGGCGCGCATCCTGCGCCGCAGTTGCGTGCCCAGCAAGAAGGACAGCACGATGAATGCCGCGCCGAAGGCCACCACCAGCGCGCCGATCGTGATTGCCCGGCGCCGCCATGCCGCGTAGATGTCCTGCTCCGCCTCGGCAACCATGATGATCAGCGGCAGGTGCGGCAGCGTCTTGAAGTAGTACAGGCGGCGCACGCCGTCGATCGTCGAGGTCTCGATGAACGAGCCTTCCGGCGCCGTCAGGAAGTGGCGGAATGTCGCCGCCTTGCTGATATCGCGACCGATGGTGCGCACGTCGTAAGGCTGGCGCATGAACATGATGCCGTCCGTGCCGACCAGCGAAATTGCGCCGTGCGAGCCGAGCGCGAGGCCGGCGAACAGCGTGTGGAAATACTCGAGATTGACCGCGATCAGCGCAATGCCGCCAAACGAGCCGTCCGGATTCGACACGCGGCGCGTCAGCGCGACGCTGAGCGAGCCGCCGCGCAGGCGGGAGGCAAATGGATCGCTGATGTAGAGTCCGGCATTCGGATTGTCCCGGTGAACCGTAAAGTACTTGCGGTCGCCGAAATTGCCCTGTCGCGGCATGTCGTTCGCCGAATCCAGGATGATGTTGCCGGCCGAATCCAGCACGAGCATCGAGCCGAGAAATTGCGCCGTCATCGCGTGATCGAACAGGACGCTGCGCCGCAAGGCCGGTGTGGCCGCCATGACGTCCGGCCGCTGGAGGCCCTGAATCACCGCCTCCAGTGACAAGCCGTAAAGCTCGATATTGCGTTCGATGTCGCGCTCGGCGACGAGCGCCAGATTCCGCGACGTGTCGCGCGCGCGATCGAGCGCATCGTGACGGCTCTGAAACAGCTGCAACACGCAGAGGCCCATCAGCGCGCACGCTATCAAGGTCCCCGCCAGCACAACGTAGTACGGCGCTGCCGACCGCGAATGCATCCGTTTCCTCTCAGGTTGGGCCGACGCTGACGCACCGGTTGTTATGGTTTGTTCTGAATAAACCTATACCAAAAAGTGCGGCATCAGGGTACGAGGTGCAGTCCGTACTTGTCAGGTTGCTGACGACGTGAGTAGAGCGGTGTCGAGCGGGTCGTGTTCCGGTCGAGCCGGCACAGGGTGCCGACGCTCATTCACCGAGGAGCATGGTGTGGCGGATGTCCGTGCCGATGACGGAATTGAAACAATTCAACCGTAGTGATGCGCGAATTGAAATGGTCGGCCGGTAGCCGTTCGAATGCCCGGCTGGCAGGAAAACTGGCGGGAGACCGGGCGTGCCGCCCGGCCCACGCCGATCGCGCGCGACGCCCATGGCGCCGCGCGCGATCGATCGACGACCGTCAGACGGCCATCACCGTCACCGACTTCGTGACGAGGTACGGCTCGAGCGCTTCCGGCCCGCCTTCCGACCCGTAGCCCGAGTCCTTCACGCCGCCGAACGGCATTTCCGGCCACGGCGTTGCCGGCTGGTTGATCCACAGCATCCCGACTTCGAGGCGCTGCGTGAGCAGGTGCACGTTCGCGAACGAACGCGTGAACGCGTAGCCGGCGAGACCGAACGGCAGACGGTTCGCTTCCGCGATCGCGTCTTCGAGCTTGTCGAAACCGCGGATCGCCGCGACCGGGCCGAACGGCTCGTTGTTGAACACGTCCGCTTCGAGCGGCACGTTCGCGATCACGGTCGGCGCGAAGAAGTTGCCCTCCGAGCCGATCCGCTCGCCGCCGGTTTCGATGCTCGCGCCGACCTTGCGCGCGTTGTCGACGACCGACGCCATCGCGGTCAGCCGGCGCGGGTTCGCGAGCGCGCCGAGCGTCGTGCCTTCCTCGAGGCCATTGCCGACCTTCAGCCCTTCGGCATGCTTGACCAGCGCACGCGTGAATTCGTCGCGGATGCTGTTGTGCACGAGAAAGCGCGTCGGCGAAATGCAGACCTGCCCCGCATTGCGGAACTTCGCGCCGCCGGCGGCCTTCACCGCGAGCGCGACGTCGGCGTCCTCGGCCACGATCACCGGCGCGTGCCCGCCCAGTTCCATCGTCGCGCGCTTCATGTGCAGGCCGGCCATCGCGGCGAGCTGCTTGCCGACCGGCGTCGAACCCGTGAACGTGACCTTGCGGATCACCGGGTGCGGGATCAGGTACGACGAGATTTCCGCCGGATCGCCATACACGAGGCCGATCACGCCGGCCGGCACGCCCGCGTCGACGAAGGCGCGCAGCAGCGCTGCCGGCGATGCCGGGGTTTCTTCCGGTGCCTTCACGAGGAACGAGCAGCCGGTTGCCAGTGCGGCGCTCAGCTTGCGCACGACCTGGTTGACCGGGAAATTCCACGGCGTGAAGGCGGCGACCGGGCCGACCGGCTCTTTCACGACCGTCTGCTGCGCGGCGAGGTTGCGCGGCGGCACGATCCGGCCGTACACGCGGCGGCCTTCGTCCGCGAACCATTCGATGATGTCCGCCGCCGACAGCACTTCGACGCGCGCTTCGGTGAGCGGCTTGCCCTGCTCCTGCGTCATCAGCTGCGCGATCGCGTCGGCGCGTTCGCGCACCAGCGCGGCGGCCTTGCGCATCGTCGCCGCGCGCTCGTGCGCGGGCACCTTGCGCCATGCTTCGAAGCCGCGTTGCGCGGCGGCGAGCGCACGGTCGAGATCGGCGATGCCCGCGTGGGCCACCTTGCCGATCGGCTTGCCGGTCGCCGGGTTCACGACGTCGATCGTCTTGCCGCTCGCGGCGTCGACCCACTCGCCGTCGATCAGCAGTTGCGTATCCGTATAAGTCACGTTAGCCATCCAGACACCCCTACATTGCGTCGAAAAACGCGCGCTGCCGCAAACGGCCGCGCGCCGGTTGACAGAAAAAGCCAGGCCGCCGGTGCAGGCACGCACCCGGCGGCATCGACAGCGGGCACGCCGGCCCGCCATCGTTCCGCATGGGGCCGCGCTCAGCGCGCGGCCGCCGTCGCCTTGCGGAGTTTCGCGACGTCCGCCGCCTGCACGGCCGGCGCGCCGTTGTTCCAGCCGGCGCGCATGAACGTCAGCACGTCGGCGATCTGCCGGTCGTTCAACTGGTTCGAGAACGCCGGCATCGGATACGCGGACGGCACGCCATCGATCACGAGCGTCTCGCTGCCGTTCAGCGTCACGTTGATCAGCGACGCGGCATCGGCTTCGAGCACGTTCGGATTGCCGGCGAGCGGCGCAAGCAGCGGCGCGTAGCCGCGCCCGTCCGCGCCGTGGCAATGCAGGCAGTAAGCGTTATACACCTTCGCGCCCGGATCGGCTGCCGGCCGGCCCAGCACGACCTGCGTCGCCTTCGGATCATAGCTGTACGGCGGCGCGCCCGTGCCGCCCGCCGCCGGCAGCGATTTCAGGTAGCGGGAAATCGCCGCCAGATCGTCGTCGGAGAGCGCCTGCGTGCTGTGGTTGATCACGCTGACCATCGAGCCGAACGCGGTCGCATGGCGGTTCGCGCCGGTCTTCAGGAACTGCGCGACCTCGGCCTCGTTCCAGCGCCCGAGCCCCGTGTTGGGCTCGCCGGTCAGGTTCGACGCGAACCAGTTGTCGATCGGCGCGCCCGACAGGAACGCCGCGCCGCCTTCGTCCAGCGCCTTCTCCTGGAAGCCGACGCCGCGCGGCGTGTGGCACGACCCGCAGTGCCCGAGCCCCTGTACGAGATACGCACCGCGATTCCACACCACGTCCTTGGCCGGCTTGTCGGCATAAGGCGTCGTATCGAGGAACACCATGTTCCACAACGCGAGCGGCCAGCGCATGTTGAGCGGCCACGGGATGTCGGACGGCCGGTTCGCCTGCTTCACCGGTTCGACGCCGTGCATGAAGTATGCGTACAGCGCCTTCACGTCGTCGTCCTTCAGCTTCGCGTACGACGGATACGGCATCGCCGGATACAGGTTGTGACCGTCCTTCGCGACGCCCTTGCGCAGCGCGCCGGCGAATTCGGCTTCCGTGTAGCCGCCGATGCCCGTCTCCGGATCGGGCGTGATGTTGGTCGTGTAGATCGCGCCCATCGGCGTGACCATTTTCAGGCCGCCGGCGAACGGCGTGCCGCGCGGCGCGGTGTGGCACGCGACGCAGTCGCCCGCTTTCGCGAGATACGCGCCGCGCGCGACGAGCGCGCTGTCGGCCGGTGCCGTCTCAGCATGCGCGGCCGTGCTGGCCAGCAGCGCAGACACGGCGAGCAACGACGTGCCGAGCATCTTCAGGGTGAGGTTTTGCATGATCGTCGCCTCCCCTCAAGCCGTCTTCAGCTGGTCACCGACCGGCAGCTTGCGCAGCCGCTTGCCGGTCGCCGCGAAGATCGCGTTCGACAGCGCCGCGGCCGTCGCGGCCGTACCGGGCTCGCCGATCCCGCCCGGCGCTTCGCCGCTTTTCACGAGATGGACCTCGATCGGCGGCGTCTCGTTGATCCGCAGCATCCGGTAGTCGGTGAAGTTGCTCTGCACGACGCGGCCCTCCTCGATCGTGATCTCGCCATATAGCGCGCCCGTGATCCCGAAGATGATGCCGCCCTGCACCTGCGCCTCGATCGTGTTCGGGTTCACGACCATGCCGCAGTCGACCGCGCATACGACGCGCTTCACCTGTACCTCGCCGTTATCCACCGCGACATCGACGACGATCGAGAAGAAGCTGCCGAACGCGTGCATCACCGAGACCCCGCGCCCTTGCCCCGTCGGCAGCGCCGGGCCGCCCCAGCCGGCCGCCTTCGTCGCGACGTCGAGCACGTTGAGCGCGCGCGGTGCCTTGCCGAGCAGCGCGCGGCGGTATTGCACAGGGTCGGTCTTGGTCTGCGCGGCCAGTTCGTCAATGAAGCTCTCGACCACGAACGTGCCGCGCGTCGGGCCGACGCCGCGCCAGAACGCGGTCGGGATGTGGCGCGGCTCCTGGCGCACGTAGTCAACCAGCTGGTTCGGCAGGTCATACGGCAGCTCGGCGGCGACCTCGACCGCATCGGGATCGACGCCGTGCTGGAACGCCGGCGGCGCGAAGCGCGCCATGATCGACGAGCCGACGATCCGGTGCTGCCACGCGATCGGCTTGCCGTTCGCGTCGAGCCCGGCCGAGATCCGGTCGTAGTAGTACGGGCGGTACATGTCGTGCTGGATGTCTTCCTCGCGCGTCCAGACGACCTTCACCGGCGCATTGACCTGCTTGCCGACCTTCACGGCCTGGCCGATCATGTCCGTCTCGAGCCGCCGGCCGAAGCCGCCGCCGAGCAGGTGGTTGTGCACGACGATCTTCTCGGGCGCGAGGCCCGTGAGCTGCTGCACGGTATCACGCGCCCGCGTCGGCACCTGCGTGCCGACCCAGATCTCGCAGCCGTCGCCGCGCACGTGCACCGTGCAGTTCACCGGTTCCATCGTCGCGTGCGCGAGGAACGGCTGTTCGTAGACGGCGTCGATGCGCGTCTTCGCATTCGCGAACGCCTTGCCGACGTCGCCATCCTTGCGCGCGACCGCGCCCTTGCCGTTCGCCGCGGCCTGCGCGAGATCCGCGACGATGTCCTTCATCGACACCTTCGCGTCCGCGCCTTCATTCCACTTCACGACCAGCGCCGACGCGCCGCGCTTCGCGGCCCACGTGTGATCGCCGACCACCGCCACCGCGTTGTCGACGCGCACGACCTGGCGCACGCCGGGGATCTTCTTCGCGGCCGACTCGTCGACGCTCGCGACCGTGCCGCCGAACACCGGGCTGTTCACGATCACGGCGTACAGCATGCCGGGCAGGCGCACGTCGAGCCCGAACTGGGCGGTGCCGTCGACTTTTTCCGGCGAATCGAGCCGCTTCGCGGGCGTGCCGATCAGCTTGAAATCCGCCGGCTTCTTCAGCGCGACGTCCTTCGGCACCGGCAGCTTTGCGGCGGCGTCGGCGAGCTGACCGTACGACGCGCGCCGGCCGCTCGGCGGATGCTGCACTTCGCCGTTCGCGGCGCGGCAGGATGCCGGATCGACATTCCATTGTTTGGCGGCCGCCGCGACCAGCAGCGTACGTGCGGTCGCGCCAGCACGGCGCAGCGGTTCCCACGCATAGCGCACCGACGTCGAGCCGCCGGTAAGCTGGCCGCCGAGCAGCGGATCGAGGAACAGCTTCTCGTTCGGCGGCGCATGGTCGAGCGTCACGCTCGACAGCGGCACTTCGAGCTCTTCCGCGATCAGCATCGGCAGCGCCGTATAGACGCCTTGCCCCATCTCGACCTTCGGCATCACCAGCGTGACCTTGCCGGCGCGGTCGATCTGCACGAACGCGTTCGGCGCGAACACGCCTGAGCGCGCGGTTTCATCGCCGTCGCCGCCGATCACCGAACGGCGCGCATCTGCGCCCGTGGCCGGCAGGCTGAAGCCGAGCAGCAATCCGCCGCCCGCCGCCGCGCCCAGCGACATGCCGAGCTTGAGGAACGAACGGCGCGACACGCCTGTGCCGGCCCGGCCGGCTTCGATCAGTCCTCGCGACATGTCACACCTCCTTCGCGGCTTGCTTCACGGCCGCGCGAATGCGGTTGTACGTGCCGCAGCGGCAGATGTTGCCGGCCATCGCCGCGTCGATGTCGGCGTCGCTCGGGTTCGGGTTCGACGCGATCAGCGCGGTGGCGGCCATCACCTGCCCCGACTGGCAGTAGCCGCACTGGACGACGTCGAGCTCGCGCCACGCCTGCTGGACCTTGTGGCCGGCCGGTGTCGCGCCGACGGCTTCAATCGTCGTGATCTTGCGGCCCGCGACCGCCGCGACCGGCAGCACGCACGAACGCGCGGCGACACCGTCGAGATGCACGGTGCACGCGCCGCATTGCGCGATCCCGCAGCCGAACTTCGTGCCGGTGAGGCCGACGACGTCGCGCAGCACCCAGAGCAAGGGCATGTCGTCTGGGGCGTCGACCGAGCGGGTTTCGCCGTTGATGTTGAGGGTGATCATTCAGCCTCCGGGGCCGGTGTATTGTGGAGGCGGCGCGAATGGTGCGCCGCGTGGTGTCGTCATCGCCGCCGCGCACTGTGCGGCGGGTGCCGTGCGGCCCGGGTGGGAGCGGGCCGCGACGGTGGTGCTGCGTGCTTACTCGGCGACGTCGATGCCCGACAGCACCTTGATGACCGGCGGCGCGGTGAACCAGTCGGCCGATTTCGTGCGGAATTCACCGAAATACGGGCTCGCGAGGTGCGCGTCGAAGGCGGCCTGGTCGTCGTAAATCTCGTACAGGTGCAGGTTCGGCGAGCCGTCCTGCTCGCGGAACAGGTCGTAGCGCCGGTTGCCCGGTTCGGTACGCGTCTTTGCGACCATGCTGCGGAGTTCGGCTTCGGCAGCCTCCGCATGTTCGGGTTTCACAAACAGGGAAGCAATCACGTGAAGCGCCATCTTGTCACTCCTATCGAAACGGAATCGGGAAAGCCGCCCGCCTGCGTCGTGCGACGCCGGCGGGTGGCTGTTTATTGCTTGCTGCAAGCCGGTACCGTGTCAGGCCAGTTCGTCCGGGCCCACGCGCACGACGACCTTGCCGAAATTCTTGCCGGCGAGCAAGCCGATCAGCGCTTCCGGTGCATCGGCGAGATCGGGGACGACGTCCTCGAGCGTCTTCACCTTGCCCTGCGCGACCCATTCGCTCATTTCCTTCATGAACGCCGCATAGCCGGTTGCATAGTGATCCAGGATGATGAAACCCTGCATCCGGATGCGCTTGCGCAGGATCGTGCCGACCAGCGCCGCCAGGCGGTCCTGGCCGGTCGGCAGCGCGGTGTCGTTGTAATGCGAGATGATCCCGCACACGGGCACGCGCGCATGGTCGTTCAGCAGCGGCCACACCGCGTCGAACACGGCTCCACCGACGTTCTCGAAATAGACGTCGATGCCGTTCGGGCAAGCGTCCTTCAGCTTCGCGGCAAACGCCGGATCGCGGTGGTCGACGCACGCGTCGAAACCGAGCGTATCGGTCACGTACGCGCACTTGTCGGCGCCGCCTGCGACGCCGACCACGCGGCAGCCCTTCAGCTTGGCGATCTGGCCGACCACCGCGCCGACCGCACCGCTCGCCGCCGCGACCACCACGGTTTCGCCGGCCTTCGGCTCGCCGATTTTCAGCAGCCCCGTATAGGCAGTGAAGCCCGGCATGCCGAGCACGCCGAGCGCGTACGACGGATGGGCGAAATTGCGGCCGAGCGGAATCAGATCGCGTCCGTCGGACAACGCATAATCCTGCCAGCCGGCGCCGGCAACGACGAGATCGCCTTCGCGGAATGCGGGCAGGTTCGACGCGACGACCTGGCTGACGGTGCCGCCGACCATCGGCTGGCCGAGTTCGGCCGGCGGTGCATAGGACGGTGCGTCGCTCATCCGGCCGCGCATGTACGGGTCGAGCGACAACCAGACCGTGCGCAGCAGCACCTGGCCGGCGCCGGGCGTCGGCACCTCGGCGGATTCGGTGCGGAAGTTACCCGGCGTCGGCGTGCCGACCGGGCGCGAATTCAGGATGATCTGGCGATTAGCGGTCTTGCTTTGCGGCATGTGAGCCTCCGTCAACAGGAATGGACGTGCTTCGTGGGCACGATCGGATCAGGGATGGACCAGCGGGAGACGCACGCGGGCGGCTGCATCGGCGGACAGGCCGTCGCGGCTGCGTGCATGCGGTTGAATCAATCGGGACAGCGTAACGCGGCGTGGCACGTTCGTCATGCGGGTTTGAGTAGACCAGTCGTCTAGAATCAGGGTAAAAACAAGGCGCGCCGATGCGCGCCCGGGTTACGACTGCACTCCACTCGGCTCGAGCGGCGGCAGGTTCAGCATGCGCCGCGTTTCGACCATCGCCCTTTCGAGCGGTTTGCGGTTGCGGTGAATCTTTTCCAGCAGCGTCGCGCCCAGCCACAGTTCGTAGAGGATCGCGGCCGTATGCGACGGATCGGCGACTCCGCTCAGCGAACCGTCGGCCAGCCCGGCCTCGATGCCGCCCGCGAGCCGCTCGATGATCTGGCCCGTGCCGTGCCGCAGCACCGTGCGCATCGCCTCCGACAAGTCCGACACTTCCGCGCCGAGCTTCACCGCGAGGCACTTGCCTTCCGGATCGTCCGCGCATTGCGTGTGCAGCCAGTTGCTCCAGTAAGTCATCAGGCGCTCGGCGCCCGTGCCGGCCTGGTGCTTGAGCAGGTTGTCGAGATGCTCGAGGTAGCCTTCGAAATACGATTCGAGCAAGGCTTCGCCGAATGCCTCTTTCGAGCCGAAGTAATGGTAGAACGAGCCCTTCGGGATGCCCGCCGCAGCGAGAATCTCGTTCAGACCGACCGCCGAAAACCCCTTGTGGAGCATGATCGGCTTGGCGATATTCAGGATGTGCTGGCGGACTTCCGCGCCTGAAGATGCATTCATGATGGCGTATGTTAGCAACGATTAGACCGGTCGTCTAGTAACGTCGAACCGGCATGTTGAGCGGCACTTTACCCGATCCCCGGCGGGCGCCCAAACGTCGCGCCGGCATTCCGCGCCCCTCTCCCGCCCCGCCGCGTGCGTCGCGTCACACGCACGACTCGGTTTCGTCGCGGGCGTTTCATCGATCTCACGCATAAATACGCGCGGCGCATGTGCCGGCGATCGGGAAGTTTCGGCCGGCATTGCACACGTGTGCAATGCGCCGGATCGTCGTTGACGACTCTCGAACCCGTGACCAGGAACGCCCATGACCGCTTCGAAACCCGAACGCCCGTCCGCGCCGAACCGCCGGCGCTTCATCCAGCGCGGCGCCGCGCTGACCCTGTCGCCGCTCGTCGGCACGCTGGCCGCCTGTGGCGGCGACGGCAACCCGACGTCCGCATCGTCGTTCGCCGCCGCAGGCGCCGCGGATGCGTCTGCACGCAGCTACGGCATCGCCGACCGCTCGATCACGATCAACGTCGTCAATGCGATTCCGTCGACGACGCTCGCGTACGGCAACGCGGCCAGCCAGAGCGGCTCGCTGCCGCAGGCATCGCAAGCGCAGGTCGCGACCGGGCAATCGACCGCCGTCAGCGCGTCGAACAGCTGGGGCGATTGCACGGGATCGTTCAGCCTTGCCGGTGGCGACGCATCGTTTGCGATTGCGTACACGCATCCGTTCGGATCGCAACCGACCACCGTCAGCGTCACGCCGTCGGCCGGCTACGTGTCGGGCGCCGACGCCGCCACGTTTCCCGGTCACGACTCGGTCGCGAATCTCACGCTGTATCGCGGCGTCGCGACCGCGAACGGCGCGTGGGTCGTTCCGCTGTCGCAGCTCGCGACGCCGCCGGCCAACAACTGCCAGGATTTCGCGAACAGCATGTTCGGCAGCAACGTGCGCACGGCCGCGGCAATCCAGTCCGCGTACCAAAGCACGGGCCCGCTCGGCTACGTGCCGCCCGCCGACTTTACCGGCGGCCAGTTGGCGGGCTTCGTCGCGCAATGGGTACAGCGCTGGCAGAACGGCGCGGCCTATGGCGTGCTGCCCGCTGCCGATGCGCAACTGATCGACGCGTTGAAGCAGTACGTGTCCGGCGCATCGAACGCCGGCCCGCTGACGATGTGGGTGCCGCAGATCGCGTGGCAGGCCGGATCCGATCCGGCGGTGTTCGCGCTGACGGGCTATCGCGCGTTTCCGTTCGGCGATGCGCAGGGCAACTGGAACGCAGGCACGCTGTCCGCGTTCCTGACGCTGCTGGCGGCCGGCTCGCATATCGTCGCGATCAGCGCGACGAGCGACCTGCCGGCGGGCGTCACGATGCAGGCGTTCGACAGCTTCATGGGTGCGAGCGGGCTGACGACGTCGACGGATATCGGCAACTCGCACTACGCGTCGGTACTGAACACGACGGGCCGCTATTACCTGAGCGTCGGCAGCGATTTCGCGCCGGCGAACTGCGGGCTGATCCTGTCGTTCCTGTACGGGCGCACGGTGAACAACCTGCTCGCGGGTGCCGGCACGTACAACACGTTCATCCAGCTCGAAGGCTGGCAGGCCGGCGGGTCGCGGCACAACGCCGACTACGCGACGTATCAGCAGACGCTGTGGAACATCTCGACGTATGGTGCCTCCGCGTATAGCGAGAAGCGCGCGAC
This sequence comes from Burkholderia lata, assembly GCF_902499335.1. Taxonomy (GTDB): domain Bacteria; phylum Pseudomonadota; class Gammaproteobacteria; order Burkholderiales; family Burkholderiaceae; genus Burkholderia; species Burkholderia lata_B. The sequence continues at coordinate 400,943 of NZ_CABVQK010000006.1, forward strand.
GTCGATCTTCCTCGCGCCCGCCGGGTGGACGCCGCAGGTCTATCAGACGACACGGATGATGCCGTACGTCGGGGCGTATGCGCAGTCGAACGGCTCGCCGCAGGGCTGGCTGAACACGTCGCTCGTCACGATTCCGGCGGACGCGCCGGCGTTGCCTTCTCGGTATGTGTCGAGTTGATTTGTATTGGCGGGTGGGCAATCGGCGGGGGAGCGGGCTCGGTTGCTTGCCCGCCTGCCCGCTTGAGGGCTTCAGGCGTGCGTCATCATCGGCTGACGCACGCTTGCGGTTTTGCCATCAGCGCGGCGCTTCGTCGGCGCGCTTCCGTGTGCGCGCCCGCCGCTCGTCGCGTTGCGTGGCCGGCGCCGCCTTGGCGCCGCGCAGCGGCGCCCGGCGCGCGAGCACCGTCATGTCGCGCCGCAACGCATCGAGTTCCTTGCCGCGCGCCGCTTCAGTCGCCTGCGCGCCGTCGAGCTGCCCCTGAAGCACGCCGCATCGATGCAGCGCGTCGCCGAGTTGCGCCTGCAGCGCGGCCACATCCTTCCGCTGCTGCGCATCGCGTTGCTCCGTGCGCGATGCCGCTGCATCGAGCTCCTTCTGCAGGCGCGCGGCTGCGAGCCGCTCGCGATCGATCTCCTGAAGCGCCCGCTTCTCCGACGCGCGCAGGCGTTCCTCGGCCCGGCCGGCGTCGTCGCGCAGCCGGTCGAGCTGGGTGGTGAAATCCGCGCGTGCCTGCGCGAGTGCGCGGTCGCCTTCCGCGTTGTCGGCCGTGAGGCGTTCGATATCCGCTTGCAGCGCTTGCCGCGATGCGTCGTCCGCCGCCCTCGCCTGTTCCATTTCCTGAATGCGCACCTGCGCAGCCAGCAGCGCGGCCGTGCGTTGCTCCAGCGCGGTTTCCGTGCGGGCCAGTTCGGCCTGCAGCGCCGCCACTTCTGCCTTCGCTGTCTCCCGCTCGGCTTCGACCTCTGCGCGCAGGGCGTCGAGCGCGGCAGATGCGTCGGCGCTCGACCGATTCCATAGCGCCGCAACCAGTTCACCGGCGGCTGCCTGCAGATCGACCGGCAGGTCGGGATGCTCGATGCGGACACGACTCTTTTTCCTGAGCTCGGCCCAGAACTCACCGAGGACGGCCGTCGGCGTGCTCATGCTGCCCTTGCGGACGAGCTGGTACAGGCGGTTCGCGGTGGGCGTGATGCCGAAGCGGAAGAACAGCAGCGCGCAGGCTTCGCGATACAGCTCGCGCGTTTTCGGGAAGTCGGCCTTGAGGCGCTCGATTTCGGCGGTCAGGCGGGATTCGTCGGCAGCGAGATCGGACATGACGGGGTTTGGTCGATGATTTAGTAAATAATATAACGTAAACCGTTAAATATCCAATTCTTCACGCTTCTGAATTTGACATTATTTCTATAATGTCGAGATTGAGGATCTGTACATCGGGTGCGAATGCGCCGAGCGTCTGTTTGCACAATGTCGGAGCCGCTCTTTGCGGAAACTCGTAACTGCCCCTCCTCCCGCAGCGTCTAAAATCCGCACCGAACCCTGCTCGGTAAGGCTTAACGGCACATCGTCCGATCAAAATCGTGGCAAGGACTCTTGCTCGAAGATGGCTCGTCTGATGGGCAACTGGCGGCAGCATTTGTAGCTGTCCGCCAGAGCAGCGGCATGTGATGGCTGCAGGTCGCTGGAGACACCGCATTTCCGACCACCGGAAGCGATGCGACGATCGTCGCCAGTACGTCATCCGGGTCGGGGGCACCGCCCTGGCGCGGCACGGCGATCAGCCCACCCTGCTGTACAAAGGGATGCGGATAGACGTTTGCGCGCGCACCGACCTGGTCGCGCCGCCTCCTGCGCCTGTCGTTGCGCTCTCGCAGTCCCCCGGCGGCAAAAACCGGACGCGTCGCTCCCCCTTCCACACGCCCTGTCCCCCTATCCCGTGCAAAATGCCCCCGTTGACAGTATGCATATGCATAGATACCGTTCCCTCACGTAGCGGCGTGCGATCCGGGTATCGGATACAGCCGCGTTGCGCGGCGTCGGCGGTCCAGCCGGCGTCACGGCGCAATCGAACCGGCGACGCGATTTGCGCGGCGTGCCCCGTTCGCAACCGACTCGTCCGCGCAGCTTGCAACGCGATCCAGGAACGCATCATGAGTACACGCGAAGTCGTCATCTGCCATCCCGTCCGGACCCCGATCGGCACGTTCAACGGGTCGCTGAAGGACACCCCGGCCACCGAACTCGGGGCCATCGCCGTGCGCGAAACCTTGCGGCGCAGCGGCCTCGACGGCGCGGCGATCGACTCGGTCGTGCTGGGCAACGTGATCCAGGCCGGCAACAAGATGAACCCGGCCCGGCAGGCCGCCATCGGCGCCGGCCTGCCGGTCAAGGTGCCCGCTCTGACGGTCAACCGCGTGTGCGGCTCCGGTGCGCAGGCGGTCGTCAATGCCGCGCAGGAGATCCTGCTGGGTTACGCGAACGCGGCGGTCGCCGGCGGCATGGAAAGCATGGAGCGCGCGCCATACCTGCTCGACGGCGCACGCTGGGGTTACCGGATGGGCGACGCATCGATCGGCGACAGCATGCTGCGCGACGGCCTCGTCGATGCGTTTTCCGACCAGCATTCGGGCTGGCATACCGAGGATCTCGCGAGCCAGCTCGACATCTCGCGCGACCGCCAGGATCGGTGGGCGCTCCGCTCGCAGCAGCGCTTTTCCACCGCGCTGGCCGACGGCAAGTTCGACGCCGAACTCGTACCGGTCGAGGTCCTGCAGCGCAAGGCGCGCGTCGCGTTTGCGCGTGACGAGACGCCCCGCCCCGACACGACGCTCGAAGCGCTCGCGAAACTGAAGCCCGCGTTCCGCCCGGACGGCACGATTACCGCGGGCAATGCGCCGGGCCTGAACAGCGGCGCGTCGGCCATGCTGGTTGCGGATCGCGCATTCGCCGACGCGCACGGGATTGCGCCGAGCGCCCGGCTGGTTGCATTCGGCGTGGCTGCCGTCGAGCCCGGCATGTTCGGGCTCGGCCCGGTGCCGGCCGTGAAGATCGCGCTGGAGCGTGCGGGCTGGGCGCTGGCCGATGTCGAGCGTTTCGAGATCAACGAAGCGTTCGCGGTCGTGCCGATCGCGGTCGCGGGCCAGCTCGGTATCGCCGAGGACATCGTCAACGTCGAAGGCGGCGCGATCGCGCACGGTCATGCGATCGGCGCGACGGGCGCGGTGCTGACGACGCGCCTGATCCATTCGATGCGGCGCGACGGCATCAAGCGCGGCGTCGTCACGCTGTGCATCGGCGGCGGCCAGGGTATCGCGCTGGCGATCGAGACGCTTTGAGTTGAAGCTGACGCCGGCGCATCGACGAAAGGGAAAAGCCGCGGGCGATGAGGTCAGCCGCGCAGGTTTCCCGAGACACGATGCAGCCGGCCACTTTCGCGGCGGCGCCTCGCCATGTCAGCGGGGGCGGCCCGGGCGCTTGCGGACGCATCCCGCACCGATTCGGCGATTCCTTCCGTGTCACCGATCTGCCACCGTCGACCGGTAGCGTTCGGGTCTGACCCACGCTATCGACAGACGAATCCGCCATGCAGCGCACGTCGCGCGCCTCGCCCCACGTATATGCGGCCACGTCCCGCGCCCTTGCCGTCAGCCTCGCGATCAACCTGCTGCTGCTCGCCGTCGAGACGGTTGCGGCATGGTCCGCGCATTCGTCGGGGCTGCTCGCGGACGTCGCGCACGCAGCGATCGATCTCGCAGCCGATGCGCTGATCCTCATTGCTTGCCGGCTCGACGCGCGCCTGCCGCCGGAGCAGCGCCCCACCTACGAACCGCTTGCGCTCGCGGGCCTCGGCGCGTTGCTCGTCGCGACCGGCGCGCAGATGATCTGGCACGCGATGAACCGATTCGCCACGCCGCCCGTCGTGCAGCCTGGCGCTGCGACGCTCGCGCTCGTCGCGGTCACGCTCGCCGGCAAGGGCGCGCTGTCGCACTGGATGCTGCGCAAGGCGCGCGAGACGGGTTCCGCGCTGCTCGAGGCGAGCGGCTGGCATGTGCGGACCGATGCGCTGTCGTCGCTGCTGGCGGCGCTCGCGATGAGCGCGGCACTGGTCGGTTTCGGTCGTCTCGACGATCTGGCCACGCTCGCGATCGGCGCACTCGTGATCCGTACCGGCGCCGGTTTCATTCGGCGCGGTTGCGCGCAATGGCCAGCCCTGGCGTCGTGGGCGGGTCGTTCCACGCGCGGGTCGTGAACGCGAGCGGCATCGCCGTGCGTCGCACATCCGCTCTCCGCAAGCGGCTGCGCTGAACGAAGCAGAGGCTCGCACCAGGCGAGCCTCTTTTGCATGATGTCGCCGCCGTCGTGCCGCACGCGACCCGTTGACCAGCGTCGATGTATCCCCGGACGAATGCGGCCGGTTCCGATGGATCGGCGTCGGCTGTCGCTTACCCGAGCGGCACCACGCTCCCGAGCAGAATCCGCACGAGCGTCGCCTGGCGCGTGACGCCCGTCTTCGAGAAGATCGCGCGCAGATGCGTGCGCGCCGTGTTCTTGCTGATCCCCGACTCCTCCGCCGCTTCCTCGAGCGTCAGCCCGTTCGTCAGCAGCAGCGCGAGCGACGTCTCGGCGGGCGTCAGGTCGAACAGCTTGCGGATGATTTCCTGCGCGCCCTGCGGTTTGCGATCGGGATCGCGCAGGAACAGCGTGACGGCCGGCCGACGCTTGTTGTCCTCCGACCAGTCGGACAGCAGTACCGTGCGCACCAGCAGCCCGAGGCGCGGCTTGTCGAAGCTGCGCGTGATCGGCATCGCCTCGACGGTCGCCGCGGCCGTGCCGTGGTGCCCCATCACCGCATGGCGGATCAGCCGCTTCAGCGTGCGGTTCTCCTGCGCGTCGGTTGCCTCGATCGTGCCGCGTGCAATCGTCAGACCGTTGTTCTGCTTGAGGATCTCGTCGGCGACGCTGTTCAGGTCGATGATCGTGCCGTTCTCGTCGAGCGTGATCGTGCCGATCTGCATCCGGTTGATCGCGTTCGCATAGATCGAGCGTTCGACCTCGGCCGTGTCGAGCCGCGAGTGCAGCTCGACCGCGCGCTTCAGGTGCGGCAGCAGCAGCGCACAGATCGCCTTGTCGCGCGCGGAGAACTGCTTCGATGCATGGTTGCGGCACACGCGGAAGCGGCACTCCACGCCCGACGACGTGCGCAGGTCGGCACCGAGGATATAGCGCACGTCCTGCGGCTTCAGGAACTGCTTGTACAGCTCGCTCGACAGCCAGCCCGTGTCGCCGAACACGTCGTCGACCGTGACCACGCGATCGGCTGGCAGGCCGACGAACGGGTCGAGCGAATAGTAGTAGTTGTTGTACGACGCCTCGCCGTCGCCCGGCACCACCGGGCCGAATTCCGACGCGTGCACGGACAGCGGCGCGCGGCGGTCGCTCGCGGCCGCGCGCAGGATCAGCGTCACGTAGTTGGCCTGCAGCCAGCGCCGGACCAGTTCGAGCGCACCGGCCCACGGCGGCGTCTCCAGCGGCCCCTGGTAGATGCGCGCCATCAACTCGCTGAAATCCGCGACGCCGATGTCGGCCTCGTCACTGGTTGCCTGGCTCTCTTGCGGAGCCCATCTCGTCTCCATCAGCACGCTCCATCCTCCATACGACATGTTTCCGGCGCGAACCAACCGCGCCGCAATGAATTAAGACGCGTCTAAATTCCGGCGTCATCGGGAGATTCACTGAATGGTGAGAATTGGCCATCCGTGCGAACGAACCATCGTCCGATCGGATGATGTGGCGCCCAGCCTGCTGCGCTGGAATGCCCGTCAGGCCGTGCCGGCAAGCGTCCGGCGCGGACTCAGGGAAAACCGCGACACGGGTTTACCTGATTCAAACCGCATCCGATTCAGACAGGAGTCCCCATGCCGCTCGACCCACAGGCGCAGGCGCTGCTCGCAGCGTTCGCCCAGGCACCCGCGATCGATTTCGCGCAGCTCACCGTTCCCGCGTATCGCGCGAGTCTTGCCGCCGGCGGCGCGTTCGCCCCGGGCGATGCCGTTGCCGCCGAAGAGGACTGGCAGATTCCCGCGTCGGGCCGTCAGTTGTCCGCACGGCTGTATCGGCCTGCCGCCGACGGGCCGTTGCCGCTGACCGTGTTCTTCCACGGCGGCGGCTTCGTGTCGTGCGGGATCGATTCGCACGCGAACCTGTGCCGCAGCGTCGCGGCCCGTGCGCGCACGCTCGTGCTGTCGGTCGACTACCGGCTCGCGCCCGAGGCGCGCTTCCCGGCCGCCGCGCATGACGCATGCGACGCCGTGCGCTGGGCCGCCGCCAGTGCGCGCGATCTCGGCGCACGCGCCGGCGCGGTGGCCGTGGCCGGCGATAGCGCGGGCGGCAATCTGGCGGCGGTCGCCGCACTGCAGTTGCGTGGCTCGGGCATCGCGATCGCGCACCAGTTGCTGCTGTATCCGGTCGTCGATTGCGCGACCGAGCATCCGTCGTACGAAACGCTCGGCAACGGCTATTTCCTGACGGCGGACATGATGCGCTGGTTCAAGCACCATTATTTCGACGACGGCGCCGATCGCGCGTCGCCGCTTGCCAGCCCGCTCGCGGCACCGTCCCTCGAAGGCGCGGCGCCGGCGACGATCGTCAGCGCCGAATTCGACCCGCTGCGCGACGAGGCCGAAGCGTATGCGCTGCGTCTCGCGCAGGCCGGCACGCCGGTGACGCTCGTGCGCTGGCCGGGCCAGCTTCACGGTTTCGCGAGCATGCTCGGCGCGATCGATGCGGCCGACCGCGTGCTGACCTTCGGCGCCGATGCGCTGCGCCGTGCGTTCGACGCGACGGAGGCACCATGACACTCGCCGGCACCCTGGAGATCGTCGACGAGCTGCGCGCGGGCCGGATGGTGCTGCTCGTCGACGAAGAGGATCGCGAGAACGAAGGCGATCTCGTGATCGCGGCCGATCACGTGACACCCGACGCGATCAATTTCATGGCGCGCTTCGGGCGCGGGCTGATCTGCCTGACGCTGACCGCCGAGCGATGCGAGCAGTTGAAGCTGCCGCCGATGGCCGATCACAACGGCACGCCGTTCGGCACCGCGTTCACCGTCAGCATCGAGGCGGCCGAAGGCGTGACGACCGGCATTTCGGCTGCCGATCGCGCACACACGATCCGTGCGGCGGTGCGGGCCGGCGCCCGCCCGGACGATCTCGTCCAGCCCGGCCACGTGTTCCCGATCGCCGCGCGCCCGGGCGGCGTGCTCGTGCGCGCGGGGCACACCGAGGCCGGCTGCGATCTCGCGGCGCTCGCCGGGCTCACGCCCGCATCGGTGATCTGCGAGGTGATGAACGACGACGGCACGATGGCGCGGTTGCCCGAGCTGAAGGCGTTCGCCGCGCATCACGGGCTGAAGATCGGCACGATCGCCGATCTGATCCATTACCGACGCGAACACGAATCGCTCGTCGAACGCGTCGGCGAACGGCCGCTGCATACACCGTGGGGCCGGTTCCGCGCGATCGAGTATCGCGACACCGTGCACGGCGCGCCGCATCTCGCGCTCGTGCGCGGCGAGCCCGATCCGTCGACGCCGGTGCTGACGCGCGTGCACGAATGCCACTCGCTGCTCGACCTGCTCGATGCGGAGCCCTCCGCGCATTCGTGGCCGCTGCACGCCGCGCTGCAACGGATCGACGCGGCCGGCTGCGGGGTGGCGGTGCTGCTCGACTGCGACATGCGCGGCGACGCGATGCGGGTGCCGGCCGGCCCTGCGCGCCGCGACGGACGCGTGACGGGGATCGGTTCGCAAATCCTGCGCGAGCTCGGCGTGCGGCGTCTGAACGTGCTGTCGAGCCCGTTCCGGCTGCCCGCGCTGTCGGGGCACGACCTGGAGATCATGGCGTTCATTCCGCTCGGCGACGACGATCCGGAAAGCGCACGGGGGACGCACGCGAACCCGCTGCGGGCGGCGTGAGGCGTTGACGCAGGATGGCGGGCGGGGTTCTCGTTTGACAGGCTATCGTTTGTTTTTTTCGGATACAGCCTTTGGTTTGTATTTTGACAATACATACCATAGACTGTATTTTCCGATTACAAACGATCGCCTGTCATCCTGCGGAGCGCCCGATGGCCTTTCCTGTCCAGACCCTGACCCAGCTGCGTCCGATACTCGTCGGCTTCCGGAAAGCCGCGGGCCTCACGCAGGCGCAATTGGCGGCCCGTCTGGGCGTCACGCAGCAATCCTACGCGCAGCTCGAGGCCAACCCGTCGGCGGTCAGCATCGAGCGGCTCTTCAAAGTGCTGAACGCGCTCGGCGTTCACATGACGCTCGACCTTGGCAAGCAGGACATGTCGGCGGCATCGGCCGATCCTGTTCCCGCGCCCGATGCCGCGCCGGCGGTTCGCAAACCGGCCGCGAGCAAACGCAAGCAGAATGCGGTGCGCCGCACCACGCCCGCCGAAAAACCGGCCCAACCCGCAACCGGCGCCGCGCGCAAGCGGTCCGCGACCGCAACACCCGGCAAGCCGCGGGTTTCGAAGCGGGAGGACTGGTGACGATGGCCACGCGTGCCCGCCACGACCGTCTCGACCTGTGGATGAACGGCATTCCGGTCGGCTACTGGGAAGTTCGGCGCGGTGTCGAGCGTCTCGTCTATCTGCCGGCGTGGCTCGACGATCCACAGGGGCGGCCGCTGTCGCTGTCGCTGCCCTTCACGCCCGGCAACCAGCCGCACCAGGGCGCGATCGTCGCCGATTACTTCGACAACCTGCTACCGGACAGCGAGCCGATCCGCCGTCGCATCGCCCAGCGTTACCGGCTTCGATCGACGGCGCCGTTCGAACTGCTCGCGTCGATCGGCCGCGATTGCGTCGGCGCGATCCAGATGCTGCCGCCCGGTGAAACGCCCGTCGATCTCGAGGCGATCGACGGCGTGACGCTCGACGACGCGGCCGTTGCCGACGTGCTGCGCCACGCGACCGCCACGCCGCTGCCCGGCCGCGCGGAGCCGGAAGGCGACCTGCGCCTGTCGATTGCCGGCGCGCAGGAAAAGACCGCGTTGCTGCGCCTGGGAAACCGCTGGCTGCGGCCATCGGGCAGCACGCCGACGACACACATCTTCAAACTGCCGCTCGGGCGCGTCGGGAACATGCAGGCCGACATGCGGACGTCCGTCGAAAACGAATGGCTGTGCTCGAAGCTCGTCGCCGCGTACGGCCTGCCGGTCGCGCCCTGCGCGATCGGCCGGTTCGACGACCAGAAGGCGCTGATCGTCGAGCGCTTCGACCGGCGTGCGTCGCGCGACGGCACGTGGATCCTGCGGTTGCCGCAGGAGGACATGTGCCAGGCGACCGGCACGCCGTCCGCCGCGAAGTACGAATCCGACGGGGGCCCGGGCATCGAGACGATCATGGGCATCCTCGCGAATTCGGCCGACGCCGCGCACGACCGAATGAATTTCTTCGTCGCGCAACTCGTGTTCTGGGTGCTGGCGGCGATCGACGGCCACGCGAAGAACTTCAGCATCGCGCACCTGCCCGGCAACACGTACCGCAGCACGCCGCTGTACGACGTGCTGTCTGCGCATCCGATCATCGGCACGCGCCGCAACCAGCTTCCACCGCGCCGCGCCCGGCTCGCGATGGCCGTGTGCGGGAAGAACCGGCACTACGTGATCGGCGAGATCCAGCCGCGGCACTGGATCGCGCAGGGCCGGCGTGTCGGCCTGACCGAAGACGACGTGCGCGCCGCGATGGCGGCCGTCGTTGCACGCACGGAGCCCGCGATCGCCGAAGCCGCCGCGCAGATCCCGGCAGATTTTCCCGCGGACGTGGCGGACGCGATCTTCGACGGCATGCGCCGGCAGAGACTCAAGCTACGCGCGGCCGAGTAGCCTCGGCCGCCTCTCGCGGCGCACGCTACTCTCCTGCGGCGAAGCGCCGGCAATGCTCCAGATACCCCGCTTCGTGGCTGCTCACGAGCTGGACGATGCTGTTCCACAGCCACATCGGCGCATCGATCGTCTTCGCGCGGTTGCGACCGAGCTCGGTGCGCCACGCCGCGCGTGTCGGCTTGTCCATCTGGCGCGCGTGGGCGGCACCGACCACCGCGCCGAGATAGCGCGCGACTTCACGCGCATCGTCCTCGGCGAGCAGATCGATGTCGAGCTTCAGGTCCTGCGGCAGCAGTTCCCGGATCACGACCGCGCGATCGAGCAGGCGCGCGGCCTGCATCCGCTCGCCGAGGGCCGGCGACAGATGTCGCGCGCCTTCCACGACGCGCTCGGCGTTGTCGCGCGGCATCGCGGCCGTTTCGTCGCGCGGTGCGGCGGCCGTCACGCCTTCCTTGATGTCCATCAGGCACAGGTCGTCGCCGTCGCTCACGTCGCCGTCGATGTCGAGCAGCACCGCGTAGCGCAGCCGTCCAAGCGAACTGCAACCCTTCACCCAGTACGCCGCGTCGAGCACGTCGACCTTGCCCGCGTCGTTGCGGCCCTTGAGGCTCGTGGCGAGCGCCGCGATCGCGTCGTCGCCGAAAAGCTTGCCGATCGCACGGGATTCCTTCGCGCTCAGCGGCCAGAAGCGGCGGCCAAGCGGAATCGTCGGCGCGAGCCCTTCGATCCGTTCGACGGCGAGTTGCCGCCAGGAGCGGCGCATGGCCTGCTTCATCACGAGGTGGACCGGTTCGGGGCGCCCGGGCAGCTTCGCGTTGCGGCTGCCGAATGCCGACGCATAACCGGCCGTCATCGCCTCCATCATGTGCACGATCGTGAGGCCCGCCAGTGCGGATCCGCGCGCGGCCGTCGCGAGCGAAAGCCCCAGGCGGATCAGGTCGTGAACGGGATTGCCGACGACCGTCTGGTCGAGATCCCGGATCTGCACGTCGACCTTCCCTTCGCGGTTCGCGACCGGCCCGAGGTTACCGGTATGACAATCGCCGCAGATCCAGATCGACGGGCCGTGCGGCAGTGCGCTGCCGTTGGTTTCGACGAGCCATTCGTAGAACCGGGCCGTATTGCCGCGCACATACGCGTGAGGCGAACGCGCCATCTTGCGGCGGCGCTGCTCGGTCAGGATCGCCTGGCGCCCGGCGGGTTTCGGCAGGCGCTTCTGCTTGGGCTGCGACTGGCTGCTCATGCGGATCTCCGGATGTTCTCGTCGTGTGCGGCATGCCGCATCGTCACGATGCCATCGATCGATGCATTCCTGCAAACCGGCAGCATCGCCTACGCCCGAACGCAAGGAGCCGCCGTCTCATGCTTCATACGGTCGGACGGGCCATCCACCTGGACGATGTGCACCGGTGCGGATTGCGCACAATGATCGCCAAGCCCATTCCCGACGTCTGCCCGACATGGAACCCACCGAACTGTCCACCGCGTTCAGCCCGCTGCAGGTCGGCCCGCTGACGCTGCGCAACCGTCTGATCAAGTCCGCCACCAACGAGGGCATGACGCCGAGCGGCGTGCCTTCGCGCGCGCTCGTCCGCTTTCACGAACGCATCGCCGAAGGCGGTGCCGCGCTGACGACCGTCGCGTATTGCGCGATCAGCGACGACGGCCGTACGTTCGTCGACCAGGCGCGGCTCGACGGGCCGACGGTCCGCCAGTTCCGCGCGCTGACCGACGCCGTCCATCGCCACGGTGCCGCCGCATCCGCGCAGATCACGCACGGCGGCTGCTTCACGTTCCTGCCGTCGCTGTCGACCCAACGGCCGTTGAGCGCATCGGGCGGCTTCAACAAGGTCGGCCTGATGAGCGGCCGCTTTCTGAAGCAGGCAATGACGCGCGACCAGATGTCGGCCGTCGCCGACGAATTCGCGCAGGCCGCACGCCATGCGCGCGACGCCGGCTTCGATGCGGTCGAGATCCATATGGGGCACGGCTATCTGCTCAGCCAGTTCCTGTCGCCGCTGTACAACCGCCGCCGGGATGCGTACGGCGGCGACGCGGCACGACGCGCCACGTTCCCTGTCGAGGTGCTGCGCCGCGTGCTCGATGCGGTGGGCCGCGATCTCGCCGTCGTCTGCAAGATCGGCGTGACCGAGGGCGTGCGCGGCGGCGGAACGGCCGACGACGCTTGCGAAATCGCGCGGCGGCTCGAAGCCGAAGGCGCTCACCTGCTCGTGCTCAGCGGCGGGATGAACGTCGAATCGGTGTGGCAGCTGTTCGGCAGCCCGTTGCCCGGCGACGCGCGTGCGAATGCCGACAATGCGATCGTGCGCGCCGCAATGGCGCTGCAGAAGCTCACCGAGCCGAAGATGGGCGCGTTTCGCGAGATGTATTTTCTCGAGCACTCGAAGAAGGTGCGCGCGGCTGTCAGGATGCCGCTCGCTTACCTCGGAGGCGTACGTTCGCGCGAGAACGTCGAGCTGGCGATGCGTGAAGGGTTCGATGCGGTGGCGCTCGCACGCGCGCTCGTGTTCGAGCCGGGTTTCGTCAACGGGCTGCGCGACGGCCGGCTCGCGCAGTCGGGCTGCACGTCGTGCAACCGCTGTGTCGTGTCGATGTACACGCCGGGCGGCACCGCGTGCGCGCTGCGCGAGCCGAACGACCCCGCGCCGAACCGCGTGCCGGCCGCCGGCGCGTGAGGCTCGGCATGTGACGCGCGACGCGTGACGCCGGATGCGGGCGCCGGTGCCGCTCAGCCGGCGTCGCGTGCGCGGGCGAGCGCCGCGAGATTCCCTTCGCCGAATCCGTGGTGCCCCTTGCGCTGCACGATTTCGAAGAAGATCTCGCCGGGCCGGCGCTTGACGAAGGTCTGGAAGAACAGGCGCGGTATGCCGTCGCTGCCGATCTCGCCGTCGACCAGCACCGCGCGGCGGCGCAGCGCGTCGAGATCGACGCCGTGCCCCGGCAACCGCGCGTCGACGTCGTCGTAATAGCGGGTCGGCGGCTCGATGAATTCGACGCCGTTCGCGCGCAGCGCATCGACGCAGGACAGGATGTCGTCGGTGGCCAGTGCGACGTGCTGCACGCCCTCGCCCGGATGGTCAGGCAGATACGCATGCATCAGCTCGGTGCGCCGCGTGCCTTCCTCGTACACCGGAATCCGCACCGCGCCGCACGGCGACACCATCACACGCGATTCCTCCGACACATGCCAGTGCGCGTCGATTTCGTGGATCTCGCGAAAATGCAGCAGGTCGTGGTAGAAATCCAGCCACTCCTGCATGCGCCCCGCGCCGACGGTCTGCGTGAAATGATCGACCTGCTGCAGCCCGACTCCCACGCAGTCGAGATCGGTATGCGCGGTCGCGATGTCGATCGGCCGGAAATCGATGTCGAAGATCGAGATGTCGCCGACGCCGCCCCGCTGGCCGTCGCGCCCGCGCCAGCGGTCGACGAAATAGAGGTGCGAATCGCCGATGCCCTGGATCGCCGGGATCTTCAGCTCGCCGACGCCAACCTTCTCGCCCTCGAACGCCCACGCGCCGAGTTCGATCGCCCGCTCGAACGCGCGCCGGGCGCTGGCCACGCGCAGCCCGATCGCGCAGACGCCCATCCCGTATTCCTCCGCGTAGCGTGCGGCGAACGAATCGGGCTCGGCGTTGATCAGGAAATGCATCTGCCCTTGCCGGTAGAGCGTGACGTTCTTGCTGACATGCCGCGCGATCGCCTTGAACCCGAACTGCTCGAAGCGCTGCGCGAGCGCTTCCGGCACGGGCGCCGCGAATTCGACGAATTCGAGGCCGGCCATCCCGAGCGGATTGGCAGCCGGATCGCTAACGGGCGGCGTATCGCTGGACAGGGGGTGGGAATTGCCGGGCATTCCAGTCTCCGGGGACATGCGGTCGATGGGGATGGCGCCCGTCGCGTGCGGCATGCGCGGCCAGGGTGGCGACCGCGCATCCGCCCCGAACGGGCGAGTTTTCTATGCTGCCGATTTTAACCAGATCGTTCACGGCGGCACACCCTGGCCAAACGGGATATCGCCGCGCCGCCTAGTGCAAACCCGGAAAGCGTTCGATAATCGCACGGACTTGAACGATAATCGCGCACTCTGTCCGATTGGCCAATTGCCGCCATGCGGCGCGCGCCCTATTCTCCGTTCACCCATCGACTTCAATGCAGCATCGGACGCGGCGCCGCCACGATTCCTCGATGCGCCGTGCCAGGAGACACCGCCATGACCCCAACCTTCGACACCCTCGACGCCGCCGCCAGTGCCCGCATACGCAGCCAGGCCCGCAAGGCCGCGATCGGCAGCTTCGTCGGCGCCGTCGTCGACTGGTACGACTTCCTGCTGTACGGGATCGTCGCCGCGCTGGTATTCAATTCCGAGTTCTTCCCGAAAGTCAGCCCGACGATGGGCACGCTCGCGGCGTTCGCGACCTTCGGCGTCGGCTTCCTGTTCCGGCCCCTCGGCGGCGTCGTGTTCGGCCACTACGGCGACCGGCTCGGCCGCAAGCGGATGCTGGTGCTGACCGTGATGATGATGGGGCTGTCGACGGTCGCGATCGGCCTGCTGCCGGCGTTTTCGACGATCGGCTGGTGGGCGCCCGTGCTGCTGGTGCTGATGCGCGCGGTCCAGGGGTTCGCGGTCGGCGGCGAATGGGGCGGCGCGGCGCTGATGGCCGTCGAAAGCGCGCCGAAGCAAAAGAAGGCGTTCTACAGCAGCGGCGTGCAGGTCGGCTACGGCGTCGGCCTCGTGCTGGCCACGGGCATCGTGTCGATCCTGAGCCACACGCTCGGCGAGGCGGCATTCAAGTCGTGGGGCTGGCGCCTGCCGTTCGTGTTCAGCATCGTGCTCGTGCTGATCGGGCTGTGGGTGCGCAAGAACATGGACGAATCGCAGGAGTTCGTCGAGAAGGTCGAACACGGCAACCGCAAGCTGCGCCTGCCGGTGCTGGAAGCGCTCACGCGCCATCCGAAAGCGTTCCTGCTGATCATCGCGCTGCGGCTCGCCGAACTGTTCACGATGTATATCGTCACCGCGTTCGCGCTCAGCTATTCAACGACGAACCTCGGCATGTCGCGCGACCTGTTCCTGAACATCGGCCTGCTGGTGGGCGCGGTGAGCTGCGTGACGATCCCGTGCTTCGCATGGCTGGCCGATCGCTACGGCCTGCGCCGCATCTACCTGATCGGCGCGCTGATCGGCGTCGCGTCGGCGGTGCCGTTCTTCGTCGCGCTGGAGGCGCGGTCGATCGCGTGGATCGTGATCTTCTCGATCCTACTTGCGAATGCCGCGCACGACATGGTCGTGAGCGTCCAGCAGCCGCTGTTCACCGAGCTGTTCGGCGCCGAATACCGCTATAGCGGCGCGGGCGTCGGCTACCAGTTCGCGAGCGTGGTCGGCGGCGGGTTCACGCCGTTCATCGCGGTCGGCCTCGTCAGCGTGGCCGGTGGTTCGTGGCACCTCGTCGCCGGTTATCTCGCGGTGGGCTGCCTGATCTCGCTGGTGGTCGCCGCGCGGATGCGGGCGGCGCAGTAACGCCCCGACCAGATGGCCGGCCCGATCCGCGGCCGGCCATCACACATCGCTCGACGTCGACCGGCAACACCCCGCTCCTCGCGTGCACGACGTCAAACACTGTCAGTTACACGCGTCGATTCCCCGTTTTCCCCTCCGAACATTCCACGCCGCCCGCCTACCAATGGCATCATATGGGCCTACGTCAGTCACCGATACGCCCCCATATCATGTCGAATCTCATCGTCCACGGCGGCACTCCGCTGCGCGGGGACATCAAGCCGTCCGCGAACAAGAACGCCGTCCTGCCGATTCTGTGCGCCACCCTGTTGACCGATCAGCCGCTGCGCCTCATCGGCGTGCCGGATATCACCGACGTGCGCAAGATCCTCGACATCTTCCGCACGCTCGGCAGCGACGTGTCGGTCGACTTCACGACGGGCCTGCTCGAACTCCACCATCGCAACACGAAATTCGATCCGGCCGTCCACCGGCTGCCGGAAGCGATGCGCTCGTCGATCATGCTGATCCCGCCGCTGCTGGCGCGCTTCGGCGTCGCGCGCCTCGAGAACGACGTGAAGGGCTGCACGCTCGGCGTGCGCGAGATCGATCCGCACGTCGAGGTATTCGAGCGCTTCGGCGCGCACATCGAGCGCACGCCCGATTCGCTGATCGTCCGCACCGACGGCCCGCTGACGGCCAACGATCACTGGCTCGACTACGCGTCGGTCACGACCACCGAAAACTTCGCGCTGTGCGCGACGACCGCGAACGGCACGTCGACGCTGATGAACGCGGCGTCCGAGCCGCACGTGCAGGAGTTCTGCCAGTTCCTCGCGATGATCGGCGTCGCGATCGAGGGTATCGGCACGTCGCGGCTCTGCGTGACGGGCGGCGGCAAGCTCGGTGGCGGCGAGTTCCGTTTCGCCGAGGATTTCCACGAGATCGCGACGTTCCTCGCGCTCGGCGCGATCACGGGCGGCGACATCACGGTGCGCAACTCGTCGCCCGAACACTTCCCGCTGATCGACCGCACGTTCGCGAAGTTCGGCGTCAACGTCACGCACCGCGACGGCTGGTCGCGCGCGGAACGCGACGGCCCGCTGCGCGTGCGCCGGCCGTTCACGCAGAACATCCTCACCAAGGTCGAAGCCGCGCCGTGGCCGTACCTGCCGGTCGACCTGCTGCCGATCTTCATCGCGCTCGGCGTGCGCGCGGAAGGCAGCGCGATGTTCTGGAACAAGGTCTACGACGGTGCGCTCGGCTGGTCCGGCGAGCTGTCGAAGTTCGGTGCGCACGTGCTGCTGTCCGATCCGCACCGCCTGATCACGTTCGGCGGGCTGCAACTGACGCCGGCACGCGTCGAGAGCCCGTACATCATCCGCGTCGCGATCGCGCTGCTGATGGTGGCCGCGAGCATCGAAGGCCGCTCGGAAATCATGAACGCGCTGCCGATCCGCCGCGCGCACCCGCACTTCGTCGAGAACCTGCGCTCGGTCGGCGCGAACGTCGAATGGACGAGCAGCGAGTAAGGCTGCGCCGGAGGCGGCACGTGTGACAGCGGCGCCGCCTCCTTCCCCCGGTCCTTTCATGTCTGCGTCGACAGGGCCGCCCGGCAGTCATCGACACTTCCCCCGTCGACCAGCTCCGGCCGGCCGCACAATCCGCCACGCGTTACTCCCCGCCCCCGCAATCGACATCGCCGGCGCCCATGTGGTCGAACCCGTAGAGCATCACGGCCGTCGTGCCGCGCGCAGCGTTACTCGGACGTTTCGCCAGGCTTTCGTCGAGTGGGGCCGACGGATACTGGACACTCGTGTCCATCAGGTTGTCAGGCACTGACCGCAACTCCGCTTCGGTCAGCTTGCGCCCTTCCGCACGCGGCAACCCGAACGCCTTGCGCACGTCCGCTTCGTTCCACGTCCCCTTCAGCGTGATGGTGACCATCTGCAGGTCGCCGTGCTCCCAGTCCAGCTCGACCTTCGTCGCGAGCGGATGCACGCCGGCCGCAAGCCGGTCGGGGAACACCGGGCCTTCGTAGTAGGCCTTCGTGTTCTTGCACGCATCGCCGGTGTTCCGGTACTTCTTCAGCGCGCAATTGAAGCGCTTGTCACGGTAGCCGAAGGTCGTTTCGACGTAGCAGCCGAATTTCGGCGACGTCGTGCGCGGCCACGCACGCACGTCGACGGTCGGCTTCGGGAGCGGTGTGCCGGACGAAGGGTTCGCCGCGGCAAGCAACGGCACGGCCGCGACGAGCACGGCCAAGATGGATTCGCGAATTTTCATTGTTCTGTTCCAGTCGAGGCGGCGATTCTAGCGCGCCTTAGCCAGCAAGGCTTTCGGCATGTCTCCCGGTCGCGCACGTCAGGCTGGTCCGGCAGCCCGGCGTGTCGCCGGTTGTCTTCGACGCTCATGTTCCACGCGTGGGGCACGCATCCGGCGTCGAATCATGCAAGCCCCGGTCACGCGTCGCGGCTGCGCCGATCTGCGCGATAATCGCCCATTCACGCGCGATTACCGCGCACCCAGACGCCACTTTCCGACGATGAAAAAGCCCGAACTCGACCGACGCGACTGGATTGCGGGCCTCGAAAAGGGCCTGGCGATCCTCGAGGCGTTCGACAGCCAGCATGCGCGCATGACGCCCACCCAGGCCGCCGCGCGCACCGGTCTCACGCGCACGGCCGCGCGGCGCTACCTGCTGACGCTCGAGTCGCTCGGCTACGTGTACACCGACGGCAAGCTGTACGGCCTCACGCCGCGCGTGCTGCGGGTCGGCTGGTCGTACTTCGATTCGGCGCGCCTGCCGCGCACGGTCCAGCCCTATCTGCAGCAATTGAGCGCGTCGCTGAACGAGTCGGCGTACGTGAGCGTGCTCGACGGCTGGGAACTCGTGTTCATCGCGCGCAACGGCGTGTCGCGCGTGATGACGACCGGCTTCGTGCTCGGCGCGCGCGTGCCGGCGCCGCTCACGTCGCCGGGCGTCGTGCTGCTCGCCCATCATCCCGATCGCGAAGCCGTGCGCGCGTGGCTCGACGACACCGAACTGCCGCCGTTCACGCCGCACACGATCACCAACAAGGCGCGCCTGCTCGAGCAGGTCGACCAGGCACGCGACGCGGGGTTCGCCGCGATCGAACAGCAATTGCAGGTCGGCGTGCGCGGGATCGCGGTGCCGCTGAAGAACCGTCACGGTGAAGTGGTCGCCGCGTTGAGCACGAACATGCCGATCGGCGCGGAGACGACCGACGCGGCCGTGCGGCGCGTGCTGCCGCATCTGCAGGAAGCCGCGCTCGCGATGCTGAACGTACTCTAGGAAAGTTCGCCGATTGCCCCGTCGCCCGTCTGCTCGATTCCGCAAATCACGGACGACCTCGATACCGTCATTGATCGGATAAGAGGAGCACGCCGCTCGCGACGCGTCATGGCAAGTGCATCAAAAGGCCATCGCCGCTACACCGCAATGCATTGCGCAGCAGCGTAATGGCGGCGATTCCAGATCGAGGCCACCGCTGCGCATGATCCGACGCAGCACGAGCACATCAGCGCGCTGCCCCGCAGAACGAGCCGCGCGCCGAACCTCGCCCCCGGCTCGTGGCATCGATCCTCCCGCTCGAACCAGACGACTTTCAACCAACCTTCAATCGAGATCCGCGCCATCGCGATTGAGCAACAGGCGAATGTCCTGCCCGGCGATCCGTCTCGTTTCAAGATGCTCGTTGACGGAAAGCGCCGCCGCATGCCCTACCGCATGACCGTAGGAAAAGCATTGCGCGGTGACACGGGCCGACGCGACGGCTTCGTGCTCGGCAGACAGGCAGCGCCCGGCAAACAGCAGCGATTCGCCGGAGGCAGGGACGAAGCAGCCAAACGGCACTTCGTAGAAATCGTTGAGCAACCATTCGACGCGCGGCCGGTTTCCGGAATGCAGCTCGATCGGCCATGGCGACCGCGCAATGCCGTCGGCGAATTTCGCGCCGCCGAGAATATCCGCATTGCGCAGCGTCGCGACGCCTTGCGCCTGCCGGGTCTGCCGGACACCCACCTGGACGGCCGTGTCGTTCACCCAGCTCGCCTCGCAACCGGCGAGGTATTCGCGGAAAAACCGTGCGTACTCGCGCGCCTGGATACGCCCTTCGACTTCGGCATCCGAGAAATCGCGATAGAGCACCGCATTCAGTTCGCGGCCATCGCTCCCCGTGACACGCGTACAGTTGCACAGCAATTCGCCCGGCCGCGTGGTCGGAAACAGCCATATCTTGGTGCGCGGGAGCCGGTAGCCAGCGGTATTCGCGTGCGCGATATGCGCCATCACCTCGGCGGGCATGATCGTGTCGCGTCCATAGGCCGACACGAATCGCTCGACGTCGACGCCCATCAACCGGAAGATCATCGTCGGATTCTGCACGTGCCCGTTGTCACCCATGAAGGTCGGCAATCCGGTCATCGCAACCAGATCCGCGTCGCCGGTCGCATCGATCGTGACCTTGGCCCTGACCTGTACCTTGCCCTGCTTCGTGTACAGCTGAGCGCCCGCGACACGGTCGCCCTCCATCAGGACCTCCGTGACGATCGCGTGATAGATCGTCGTCACGCCTGCTTCGGCGAGCAAGGCATCGGCGCTCTCACGCCAGGCCAGCGGCTCGTGAACGCGCGTATAGGTCTTGCCGTACTTGAGCGGCGCGCTCAGCCCGTCACGACGCTCCATCTGTGCAATGAACTCGTCGACGAAGCCATGCACCAGCTGCCGCGGCGGCGCGTCGCCATCGCTCGCCTCGTACAGGCCGCAGATCGTGCCGGACAATCCGGCGACCGCGCCGCCGCCGCAAAAGCCGTACCGTTCGACCAGAATCACCTTGCACCCCTGGCGAGCGGCCGTGACGGCGGCAGCCAGGCCGGTTGCCCCGCCGCCCGCCACCAGGACATCGGCATGCAGGACCTGTGCGGGGCGCTCGTCCGAGCAATGAACCGCGTATTGGATCGCCATCGAATGATCTCCTCGTTGGGCGCCCGCGGCCGTCGCGAATCGTGGCCGCAAGCGCCATCGTCAATTCGCAAACAGCTCGGCTTCCATCAGCTTGAGCTTCTCGGCGATCCGTTTCGGGCGGAACTCCATCTGCTCGAGCACATCCCGCTGCACGTCGATCCCCTTTGCCACCTCGGTAAGAACGAGACCGTCCGGTTCCACTTCGAACACCGCGCGCTCGGTGATGAGTTTGGCCGTCTGCCCGCGCTCCCTGACGTTCTTCATCACCGGATAGGTGATCTGCTCCGCCTGGGACACGAATTTCCTGACCCGCCCTTCACGCGCGATGCTGAGGCCGCCGGCCCCAATCTCGGCCTCGAGCCCGGCCGTCGTAAAGGTGCCGGTGAAGATCAGGTCCCGTGCGTTGTACGCGATGTCGATGAATCCGCCCGCACCGGGGTTGAACGCACCGAAACGGCTGACGTTGACGTTGCCCGCGGCATCGAATTGCGCAAACGCGAGTGCCGCGAACCGGCAGTTCCCGCCATTGATGAAATCGAACTGGTTCAGGCCGTCGAGCAACGCCTCGGGATACAGGTTCGCGGAAAACTGCCAGCCGCTCATCACGAGGCCGCCGAAGGTGCCATGCTCGGTCGTCATCCAGTAGTCGTTGATCCGGTCGCCTTCGAACAGGCCGTCCTCCCACATCGTCAGCGGAGCATCGGACGATGCGCCGAATCCGAAGATGCTGACCGTCTCGCGAGGCACTTCGCGGGCGGCGCGTCGCGCGACAATCTTGTCGATCGACAGCGGCAGCGGCGCGAGGTCGTTGAAGGCTGGCGGCTGGCCGCCCAGATAGGCTGCGTCGAACGGCGTATCCGTCACCATCAGTTGCTCGGCGTCGACCACGACATGATCGACCAGCACCCCGGGAATCTTGACGTCCTGGACGGCGCGCGTACGCCGTTCGGTGATGCGCTGGACCTGCGCAATCACGCGGCCGCCGCATGCCTTGACGGCAAGCGCGATCGCGAGCGACGACGACATGAGCGCCTCGCTTTCGAACGACAGGTTGCCGAACTCGTCCGCGCTGGATGCGCGAATGATGCCGACATCGAGTTTGCGCGTCGGGTAAAACAGGAACTCTTCGCCGTTGAACTCGACGAGCCTGATGAGATCCTCCTCGCTGCGCCCGGTCAGCTTGCCGCCATGCTGGCGCGGATCGACATAGGTTCCCAACCCGATCCGCGTGAGGTAGCCGGGCCCTCGCCGCGCAACCTCGCGCAGCCAGTGCATGCTCGCGCCAATGGGCCAGCTATAGGCTTCGATCGCATTCTCGCGAATCAGCCGCATCAGTTCCGGCCGTTTGCCGGTGCGCGGATCGACCGGATTGACGTACGAGCCCGATACGATGCGTTTCATCAGCCCCGGCTTGGCGACCCAGTCCATGCCCTTGATCCCCATCGAGTCGCCGGTGCCGCAGGGAAAATAAAACGAGAGGTTCGCGGGTGAACCGACCTGATCGTGGCGCTCACGAATGGCCCGCAGGATGCGATCCGGCGTAATCCATCCGATCACGCCGACACTCGCCACCTCGCAGCCATCGGGAATCTTCGAAACGGCTTCCTGCGCTGAGCAAATCTTGGTCATGCTTTGACTCCGAAGGCATTGAGGGTCGCCTTCGCGACCGGATGTTCGCAGTTCTCGGCGAACAACAGATTGGCTTCCGCATCGCGAATCTCGCCGTGGGCGGCGAAGCTGTCGCGGAAATAGCGTTTGGTGGCGACGACGGCGGGCAACGGATAGCTCGCGAGCGTGTTCGCGATTTCCAGCGCCATCGGCAGCGCGTTCGCATCCTGTGTCACGTAATCGGCGAGGCCAAGGCGCTGCGCCTCGGCGCCGTCGATGACTTCGACGCCCCACGCGAGGCGCCGCGCGGTTGCCGGCGTGCATCGGCCCAGCAGGAATTCCAGGCCCCACGGCGGAATCCACCCGATCTTCACTTCTGGCATGTGCCATCGGCACGTCGCGGTCGTCACGACGAGATCGCATGCCGCGGCAAGCGCCACCCCGCCGCCCAGCGCAAAGCCCGACACGGCGCACAGAACCGGCTTGCGAAGCATCGAGATGCTCCGCGCCAGCGCGGCCGTCACTGCTTCGTGCTCGCGCATCTCGGCCATGCTCATGTTGCCGAGTTCCTTGAGGTCGCTCCCGGCGCAAAAGCCCGGTTCGGTACCGGTGAGGACGATCGCGCGGACGTCGTCGTTCGCCTCGGCGTCGCGCAATGCGGTTTTCAAGCCGTAGATCAGTTCGGTGCCCAGCGCGTTACGACGCCTCGGGCGATCGATGGTCAGGATGTTGACCGCTTCTTGATGCTCGTTCAGTAACATGAAATACCCTCCGAATGTGCTCAGGTCGTAGCCGGTTCATTGGCTGAAGTGCGCGCCGAGTCGTTTCGCTCGATACGAATGAACCAGGAAGCCAGGATGCCGACGAGGACACACCCGGCAAGGAAGATCCAGCCGTTCGAATAGTCCTTGCCCGCCGAAGTGGTGACGATGAGGCTCGCGAAAATCTTCGCGCTGAAGGCCGCGACGACGTAGCCGACGCCATTCACGAATCCCATGGCCTTGCCGTACACCTCCGGGGTGAAGATTTCGGCCGGCACGGTAAGGAACGGCCCCCACGCCATATTTGCGAAAAAGCCCATCCCGCAGAGCGCTAACGCGAGGAGTTGCTGGTTGCCGTCTCGCAGTGTCGCGATCACCAGCAGGAACGGGATCAGCCCCGCGAAGCAGGTCGCGATCATGACGCGGCGGTTGCCGCGAAACACCTTGTCCGACAGGTAGGAAGACACGAAGCTGCCGATCGCGCCCGCCACGAAATAGAGGCCGGCCCACAAGCCCATCGTCTGGATCTTGAAACCGAACTTGTCCGCGAGATAAAGCGGAATCCAGATCGATGCGCCCCAATAGGTCACCTGCATCACGACGTCGACCACGACGACCGCGATATAGGCAGGATGCTTGAACAGGTCGAGGAACGAAAAATGCTTGACCGTCAGGATCCGGCGTTGCACGTCGGTGAAGTTCTTGCCGTCCAGAACGCCCGCCTCGATCTCGTCCTTGTAGCTGTATTCGAGCTCTGCGCGGGTGATGCGGGGATAGTGTTCGGGACGGTCGTAGACGAAATACGCGATCAGGGCCAGCGGGATCACGCCAAGCGCGCCGGAGATGAAGAACACCAGACGCCAGCTACCCGTGTGCGCGGCCAGTTGCGTCGCGAAGATGCTGGCCCATGCCGGCGTCAGGATCCACGCCCACGACAGCAGTGCCTGCGCCCGCGCCCGCCCTTCCTTGTTGAACCACCGCATCAGCACGCGGGCCGACGGAACGTACTCCGTGCCGACCAGTATCCCGAACAGCGCCATCCGGATGAAGTACTCGTTCCGGCTGTGCAGGAAACCCATCCACGCGGTCATCAACGACCACGAGATCACCGAGAAGATCAGCATCTTCTTCGCACCGTACTTGTCGGTCAGCACACCGGACACGTATTGCGAAGGCCCGTAGAAGATGAGCATCAGGAATGTGCCGGTACCGATATCGGCAGCGCTCATCCCGATGTCGGCCGCAATCAGCGGGTTGAGCAGATTGGTTTTCACGCGATCCAGGAACTGGATGCTGTAAGCCAAGAACAGCACGGTGGCAATGATCCACCGGTAATCGACTCTCGGTTTCATACGGTTTCCTTACGATTCGATTCCTACGCCAAGTCACATATCATTCGGATATCGTTGATATGTTAGTAGAATATTAATCAGAAACTCGATCGTCAAAGCGGGTATACCCGTGCAACTACGCAGGCTGGCCGGCATGCAGGGGTTGGATGTGCGGCGCGAGTCGCGCTAATATGTTAGTGACATTTTTGAGCCGACGACCCATGTACCAGACCGAACAGACCAACGGATCGCTTGCCGATCAGGCCCATCAGCAACTGGAAGAACTCATCGTGACACTGAAGCTGGCGCCCGGCAGCGTATGGTCGGAGGTGTCGCTAGCGGAGAAGTTGAATACCGGGCGCACACCGGTTCGCGAAGCGGCGCAACGATTGGCCGCGGCGCACCTGCTGGAGATCGTGCCGCGTCACGGCATCATGATCACGGTACCCAATATCCATGATCAGTTGCTGGTGCTCGAAACACGCCGCGAACTGGAGCGCCTCATTGCCCAGCGCGCGGCACGGCGTGCGCTGCCTGACGAGCGGAGCCAGATGCGGGAAGTCGCCGCGAAGCTCGAGGTGGCCGGCGAGTCACGCGACGTGCTCGCGTACCTGCGAAGCTTGTATGTCGCCAATCGGCTCACGGCGCAGCTCGCGCGCAACCGGTTCGCGGCGGAGGCCGTCGCGCCGTTGCATGCGCTGTCCCGGCGTTTCTATTTCATCCATCACACGCACCTGAACGATCTGCTGAAGGTCAGCCAGCAGCACGCCCGTGTCTCACGCGCGATCGCCGACGGCGACGAGCGGGAAGCCGGACTCGCGGCCGATACGATGATGGACTACGTCGATGCCTTTACGAGGCAATCCTTTACGCGTGATTTCGAGCCGCATCAGATCTAACGCCATGCGACCGCTTCGAACTTTTTGATCCACGAAGCGGCTCGGGCGGAAACGCACGCGATCGATCACGCGGACGTTGCGCGGCAACGGGCACCGGCAGGTTCGCGTACACGACGGTCAGGCGGCCCTTGCCTTACCCGATCCGCCACCAGCGCGGCAGCAGATCGCGCACCTCCCGCCGCCGGTAACGGTCGTCGATCAGGTGCACGACACCTTCGTCGTGCTCGGTGCGGATCACGCGCCCGGCCGCCTGCACGACCTTCTGCAAGCCCGGGTACAGGTACATGTAGTCGTAGCCGTTGCCGAAGCGCGCGTCCATCGCGCGCCGCATCTGCTCGTTGACGTCGTTGACTTGCGGCAGCCCGAGCGTCGCGATGAACGCGCCGATCAGCCGCTCGCCGACCAGGTCCACGCCTTCCGAGAACGCCCCGCCCAGCACCGCGAAACCGACGCCGCGCCCGCCCGCGTCGAAGCGCGCGAGAAACGCGTCGCGCTCGCTTTCGGCCATGCCGGGCGCCTGCGCCCAGACGGGCACATCCGGATGCCGTGTCTGCATCAGCGCGACCACGCGCCCCAGGTAGTCGAAGCTGCTCAGGAAGCCGAGATAGTTGCCTGGCCGCGTCGCGTATTGCGCGGCGATCAGGTCGACGATCGGTTCGAGCGAACGGTCGCGGTCGCGCCAGCGCGTCGACACGTGGCTCGCGACGCGCACCGTCAGTTGCTCGGCCCGGAACGGCCCGTCGACGTCGAGCCAACCGGTGTCGCCAGGCAACCCGAGGGTGTCGCGGTAGAAGTGAAACGGGCTCAGCGTGCCCGAGAACAGCACGGTCGCGCACGCGGCTTCGTAGCGCGGCGCGAGAAAGCCGGCCGGAATCACGTTGCGCACGCAGAGCGTCGACTGGACGCGGCGCCGGCGGCCGGCCGACCCAACGCCGTCGAGCGCCGGCTGGCGCGGCATCGGTTCGCCATGCAGCGTCGCGTCGAAGATCGACGCGCTGTCGAAGGCGTCGGCAAGCACGCCGAACTGGATCGCCTCGAAATGAAAGCGCAGCAGCGCGTCGCCGTTCGCGCGCGGCGCGTCAGCCAGATGTTCGCCGATCGCAGCGACGAGATTTTGTACCGCCGACACGATCGGGCCCGGTATCTCGGGATACGCGGCATAGCGCTCGGCCTGCGCGCGATTGACCGTGCCCCATGCGCGGGCGAGCCGGTCGAAAGCCTTGCGCAGCGCCGCGGGCGCGGCCTCGCGCGCAGCCGCGAACGCGAACGGATCGAGCGACGCGCTGTACATCTTGCGCGCGCGATCGAGCAGGTTGTGCGCTTCGTCGACGAGCACGCCGACGCGCCACTGGTTCTGCTGCGCGAGCGTGTGCAGCATCGCGCTGCCGTCGTAGTAGTAGTTGTAGTCGCCGATCAGCATGTCGGACCAGCGCACGAGCTCTTGCGACAGGTAGTACGGGCACACGTCGTGCGCGAGCGCGGCCGTGCGCACCGTGTCTCGATCGAGCAGCCCTGTCTCGATCGCCGCATCGCGTGCGGCCGGCAGCCGGTCGTAGAAACCTTTCGCGAGCGGGCACGATTCGCCGTGGCATGCGCTGTCCGGATGCTCGCACGCCTTGTCGCGCGCGACGAGTTCCAGCACGCGCAGCGGCAGCGCGGGTGTGCCGGCACCGAGCGTCGTCGCCGCTTCGAGCGCGAGCGCGCGGCCGGGCGTTTTCGCGGTCAGGAAGAACACATGGTCGAGTTCGCCCTCGCCGCAGGCTTTCAGCAGCGGAAACACGGTGCCGAGCGTCTTGCCGATGCCGGTCGGCGCTTGCGCCATCAGGCAACGCTCGTCGCGTGCCGCGCGATAGACGGCCACCGCCAGTTCGCGCTGGCCGCTACGGAACTGCCCGTGCGGAAACGCCAGCGCGCGCAGTGCCGCATCGCGCGCCGCGCGATGGGCCGTCTCGCGCTCGGCCCAGCCGACGAAGCACGCGCACTGCTCGGCGAAGAACGTCGCGAGCTCGGCCGCTGCCAGCGTTTGCGTCAGCACCGTCTCGCGCTCCGACACGATGTCGAAATAGACGAGGGCGACGTCGATGTCCTGGAGGCCGCGCGCATCGCACATCAGGTGCGCGTAGACCTTCGCCTGCGCCCAGTGCAGTGCGCGATGGTTGGCCGGCATCGCATCGAGGCTGCCGCGATAGGTCTTGATCTCCTCGAGGCGGTTCGCGACCGGATCGTAGCCGTCCGCGCGGCCGCGCACGGTGAGCATGCCCCACGTGCCCGTCAGCGCGATCTCGGTTTCGTAGCGTGCGCCGCGATTCGACGTGACCGCACCATGGCCGGCGATGCCTTCGAGCGCGGTGGGCGCGGGCGTGAAGCGCAGGTCGAGATCGCCGCGCCGCGCGGTGAACTCGCACATCGCCCGCACCGCGACGACGTAGCTCATGCGGACAGTCCCGCCGCTTCGGCGTGTGCGATGCCCTCGCCGGCCCACTCGACGTCGATCACGCGCACCGGAATGCCGTGCGCGACGCAGTACGCGAGCCAGCGTGTCTGGTTGTCCTGCAGGCGGTCGCCGGGGCCTTTCACCTCGATGAGTTCGTAGCGGCGCTCGCCGGGCCAGAAGCGGACGAGATCGGGCAGCCCCGACCGGTTGCGGCGGATATCCGCGAGCAGGCGCGTGAACCACAGCCGCAAGTGCTCGGGCGGCAGGCACGCGAGCGCCTCGTCGAGCAGTTCGTCACTCAGTACGCCCCAGAACACGAACGGCGATTGCAGCCCCGCCTTCGTCGCGAAATGCCGGCGGATCGTGTCGCGATACGCACCCGAATCGAGTTGCGCGAAGCACGCGGCGAACGCGTCCGCACGGCGCGCGACGAAATCGGGCGCGTGCAGATCGGCCGGGCCGCGCTGGAACGGGTGGAAGAACGCACCGGGCACTGCGGCAAACACGGGCTCCCAGCACAGCAGCCCGAACAGCGAATTGATCAGCGTGTTTTCGACGTAATGGACTGGTGAAGCCGGTTGCGCGAGATGGTCGCGCACCGCGAATTCGACACTGACGAATGCATCGGGGCGCGCGATCACGAGCGTTTCGCGCGGCACGTCCGCCGCTGCGGCCGCACGTTCGACGCGCTGACCGAGCCGGCGCTGCAGGCGCGGCAGCATGCGCTCGACACGCTGGCGCTCCTCGTCGCTCTCGAAGCCGCCGCGCGCATCGAGCGCCAGCACGAGCGCATCGTCGTCGCGCCCGCAGCGTTCGAGCACGCGGATGCGCCGGTGGCGGCTGCCGGGCCATGCGCTGCGCGCATACGCGTCGAGCGCGGCGGCCCAGTCGGCGCGGCGCTCGCAGGTCTGCCCGAGCGCGAACAGCAGCTTCGCACGACGCGTCGCGAGCCATGGCTGCGCGCAGCCGACCGCGTCGATCGCGCGCATCAGGTCGTCGAACGGCAGATCGTCGGGCCATGCGTCGAGCGCATCGCGGCACATCTGCAGCGCGAGATAGGCATCAACGTCGCCGCGCTGCTGGAACGCGCGCGACGATGGTGCGATCGGCACGCTTTCGTACTGGAACACGCCGAGATCGGCGAGCACGAACTCGCTCCAGTCTTGATGGAGATTGCCGAAAAACATCAGGCGCAGCCGGTCGCACAGCGCGCCGACCGTCACGCGCAGCACGCAGTCGCCGGCCTGCGCGCACCACGCGTCGAGCGGTTGCGCGACGTCGTGCGCGGGACGCAGCCGTTCGAGCCATTCGGGCTTGCGCTCGCCCGTATGCGCGGCGAGTGCCGGAAACATGCGCAGCAGATCGGCCTTGGTCGACAGTGCGAACAGTTCGTCGAGCGTCAGCGCGGGCGCCGGATCGACCCAGCCGAGTTCGACGAGCGGCGCGGCCGCGTCGAGCGCGCAGCCGATTTCGTCGTACACGAGCTTGCTGGCGCGGAAGTCGGACCCGTTGCGCATCAGCATCCGCACGAGCAGCGCGCGCGACGCCTGCGGCAGCGTGGCGAACTGCCGGACGAACGCGTGCTCGTGCGCGTCGAACAGGTCGTCGTAACGCGCGCCGAGCCAGGCTAGCGCGCGTTCGAAATTGGTCAGGTAGTAAAACGCCGGGGGCGTCGGCGAAGCAGGCGTCACGGTGATCGATCACTGTACATTTGTACAGGTCGAAATCATATCAAATGTGGCGGCGGATGCCGCACGCCCCATCGGTCATCGGCTGTCCGGCGGCGGTCAGAACTGGTAATTCACCGACATGTCGAATACGCCGTTGGTCGACTGCTGCGTGATCGGGCTGCGCGCGGCGCGGCCGACGAGCTGCTCGATCGCACCGTCGATCGTGACGAACCAGTGCTTGTTCAAGAACCAGGCCATCGTTACGCCCGCGCCGAACGACTTGAGCCCGGCCCCCGACGAATACGCCGGCAGCCCCGAGCGCGCGGCGGCGCCCTGGCTCACGCCGAACCAGCTGTTCATGTAGCGCGAATCGGCGAACGACACGGTCGGCCCCGCGAACCAGAAGAAATGCTCGTTGCTGCCCGGCAGCGGCATGTACGCGGAGAAATCGCCGACCCAGCCGTTCGAGCCGCCGAGGCTGCGCCGGATGTCCGCGCGCAGGACGAGCGGAAACTCCTTCGAGATCACGTAATCGGCCGCCAGTTTCATCACCGGGGCCGCGTTGATGTTGTCGAGGCCGTTCAGGTGCTGGATATCGTCGGCCGAGCGGCGCCCGAGGTCGTAACCGACGGACAGGCTCACGCGCCAGTTCGGCCCGCGCAGCACGTTCGCGCCGAGCCCTTCGCCCGTCGACAGGAAGAACAGGTCGCGATAGCGGATATCGATAGTCGGGCCGCCCATCACGCGATAGCGATCGGAGCCCGCATAGCGCGGCTGCAGCGTCATCGCGGCGCCCATGCTGATATCCCAGGTGGAGACGTTCGGCTCGTACAGTTTTTCGAGCGGCACACCCGCCGAGTATTGCCACTCGCCGAGCGGCGAAGGCGTCTGGGCCGCTGCGTCGCGGGCGCCGGCCGTGGCGAGCGCAGCGCAGGCCGACACACCGGAAACGAACCGGCGTGCGCCGGGTGACAGCAAAGGGCGAGCAGCAGTCATAAAGGCAGTCCCCGTCGGTTGCGCGAAACGAACCCGAAGGAAAGCGCATTGCGCTTCTTCGGCTGCAGCGGCTGGCAGCCTGCGGCGCGAACGTAGCATGCGCTGAATTAACGGACATCCTACGCGACGCGTGCTCGGACGCAAAGCGCCCGCTGCGCGCGGGCACTTTGCCGTACGCCGGCATCGACCGGTGAAGCGTGGTGGAATCAGAATCGCTCGACGTGATAGTCGCCGGCCAGTGCGGCCGGGCTGCGCGTCGACATCATCCGCGAGAAGCCGTCGGCGAGCCGTCCGAGCGCGAGCTGCTTCTGGCTCGCGTCCCAGTGCGTATAGGTGTCGTACGCGGCATCGTCGAACGACACGGTGACGGCAACCGGGCGGCCGCTCGCGCGAAAGCCGATCTGCAGCACGCCGCCCGGCAATTCCTCGATGTGATAGCGCAACGAGCGCGATTCGAAATAGCGGCCCAGCACCTGAGCGATCGCGCGCTTGTCGGGCGATTGCACGTGAATGTCCATGAAGGTCCTCCTTTTCAGTGTTCGCGCGGACGGTTGTGTGCACCGCTTCCTGCCGGCATCCGGATCGGCTGCGGGTGCGACGGCGGGTCGCCGTGCGGCAGCCCGTCGGGTACGGGCGGATCGACGGGACCGTCGTGCCCGGGTGGCGTCGGATCCGGGTCGACGTCGGGTGTCGTCGGCTCGGGGCGGTGCAGCGTGAATGGCGTCTTCATGTGTCTCCTGCGCGACGGCGCGCGCATCTCGATGGCGCTGCAACCGTGCGCAAGCGGCGTGCCCGCCGCCGGGCCGCCGTGTTGTCGACTCTGGTCGGACGCTGCCGTGTGCTCAGTCGTCGTAGGCGGCCATCCCCAGCCACATCGTGCGCCCCTCCGCGGCCAGCCGTACCGCGAGCGCGAACCGGTCGGACGGCGCGCATTCCGCGACGAGCGCCTGCTGCGCGCTCGGGGCCGTCGTAGACGGTGTCGTTCAGTTCGCGTACGTCGTCCTTGCCGTCGAACAGGCGCCGCTCGGGCCGATAGCCGCGTGATTCGCGCTTCCACGTGTCGAAACGCTCGCGCATATGGGAGAAATCGCCGCCGCATAGGTTCGCGTCGTAACGTATCCTTTCTCTGGAAGCATTCATCACGATGTCCTCTCGTCCACGCCGACGGCGCGCGATGCCGAGCCGCGCCCCGTGCGGTTTCGCCGACGTGCAAGCGTCGCGCCGTCGCGAGCGCGCAGGCATGGCGCTTGCGCCCACATCCATGACCAAGGAGGTTCGACCATGACCGTTCACGCCACCGGCCGCCACGACGCCGTGTCACCGGCTGCCGGACTGCTCTGGCTCGCCACGTCGCGCCCGCCGTCGAAAGACAAGACGGAGGAGCGCATCGACGAGGGACTCGAGGAGACGTTTCCGGCCAGCGACCCGCCCGCCGTTGGCGGCGCGACCCGTATCGATCCTGCCAAGCCGTCCGGCGAGCACGAACGCCGCTCGCCGCACGTCCCTTCCCCGCCCCGCGATCACGGCTGACGGCGGCAACCGGCTCGCGCAGCGCGGCGGCGCAGCGGCGCGCCGGAGCAATCCGGAGTTGATCTGATGAAACGCCTTGAACGCAGATGGCATGAAATCAGCGGCGCCGCCGGCGTCGCCGCGCTGGCTGCAATCGAAAGCGCGGTGGTGCTCGCGATCGTCGCGATGACGGGCATCGGCCACTGACGTCCTGCCCCGCCCGTTCGCCGCTGCCGCCATGGAAGATGTACAAGCGGGCTGGCAAATTTCTCCGTCACGTGAGCCCCGCTCACTCAGTGCGCGGCCGCCACCGTCTGCGCGAGTTGCCGGGCGGCGGCCAGATGCGCGTTCAGCATCGGCAACGCGTTGGCCGCGAACGCGCGAAGCTGCGGATCGCGGCCGTTCCGCGCCTCGGCTTCGTAAAGCCGGATCGCCGCTTCGTGCGCGCGCGGGCCGGCCACCTCGACATAGGCCGTGTCGAACGCATGGCCTTCTTTGGTTCGCAACGCGGTCACGGCCGGATCGACGAGCATCCGCGACTGGACCGGTACGCCCTTCGCCGCGCCGAGCTGGCGCAATTCGCCGGCGATCCGTCCGTGATCGTCGACCATCCGGCGCGCGAACACCGTCACATTCGGGTTCGACGAGCGGTCGAGCGCGAGCTGACTGGCCTGCCGCTCCACCTTGCTGATCATGCCGGCCTTGTCGACGAACTCGACATCGATACCGGTCGGCCGCTGCGTCATGCCGGCCTCGTCGGCGGTCGTGCCGGGGCGGATGACGCCCGGCGCGACCTGCGCTGACGAAGCGGGTGCCGCCTGTGAATGCGGGAGCGCGGCGGCGAATGCGCCGACGGTCGCGGCGAGCACGATTGCCGCCGGCCGGCGGGTTCGGTTCGTTTTCATCCGGACCTCCGTGTGTCGCGACGGAACGGGCCGGTGCCTGCCCGTGCATCACGCTACTTGCGGCGGATCTGCAGCCTGTAGTGCACGCCGCGGATCGCGGTCGACACGACCGACGGCATGCGCATCAGGCAAGCGTGCCTGCCGCTCGTGCTGTTGTGCATTCCATCGCATCCGTCGCGTCTCCTTGCCTCGTGGATGACCGGGCGAGCAGCCGCGCCGGCGCCTACCGGCCGCGTGGTTTCCGATCGTGCGCAGCGTCCGGCGCGACGTCGGCGATCACGCTCGCCAGCGTCGGCATGTCCACCGGCTTGCGTAGATACGCGTCGAAGCCCGCGGCCATCACACGGTGCCGGTCGGCGTTGCCGGCGTGTGCCGTGACTGCGACGACGGGCAGATGCGCACTGCCGCCCGGCAAATGGCGGATGCGATCGAGCAGCCAGAAGCCGTCGCCGTCCGGCATCGCGAGATCCGACAGCACGACGCTCGGCGCCTGCCGTTCCAGCACGTCGAGCGCGTCGTGCCCCGATTGCGCGGTCGACACCTGCGCGCCCATCGTTTTGAGTGCCGCGGCGAGGCTCGCGCGCGATGTCACGTCGTCGTCGACGACGAGCACGCGCTGGCCGTCGAGCGCCACCGTGTCGGCCGCGCCCGCCGCGTGCAGCAGGCTCTCGGCTGGATCGTCGACGTCCCAGCCAGCCGGCAGCGTGACCGTGACGGTCATCCCGCGTCCGGTGCCGGCGCTCGTCGCGACGACATCGCCGCCATGCAGTTGCGCGATGTTTCGCACGATCGACAGGCCGAGCCCAAGGCCGCGCTTCGGCGACGTGAATGCGCGTTCGGGCCGGCTGAACGTCTCGAACAGGTGCGGCAGGTATTCCGGCGCAATGCCCTGCCCGGTATCGGCGACCGACAGCCGCACGCGCTCGCCCGCACGGGCCAGCGACACGACGATGCGGCCGCCCGGTGGCGTGAACTTGATCGCATTCGACAACAGGTTCGACAGGACCTGGCGCACGCGCTCGCGGTCCGCAGGAATCACGCAGGTCGGCATCTCGTACGCGGTCGACAGTTCGAGCCCGTGCGCCTGCGCCGTCGCTTCGAGTTCACGCGTGGCATCGCGCACGACCCGCACGAGATCGACCGGCACCCGTTCGAGACGCAACCGGCCCGTCGCAAGCGCCGATGCGTCGAGCAGGTCGGCGACCATGTGCGACAGCGACCGCGCGCTGCGATCGATCGCGTCGACCGCCTGTTGGGCGAGCCCCTGACCGTCCGCGTTGCGCAGCACCTCGACCCAGCCGTAGATCACGTTCAGCGGCGTGCGCAGTTCGTGCGACACCGTGGCCAGCAGCTCGTCCTTCAGCCGGTTCGACGTGTCCGCCTGGGCACGTGCGTCGCGCGCGCCGCGCAGCGAGCGCATGTTGCGCCGCTCGCCGCGGCGCCGTTCGTGCGCGTCGCGCAGCGTCATCGACAGGCCTGTGCAGTTGCCCTGCGCATCGACGATCGGCGACGCGGCGAAGGTCGCACGAAAACGGCTGCCATCGCGCCGCACGCACAGCACGTCGAGCGGACCGACGGGCGCGCGCAGCTCCGCGAACGACGCCGGCAACGGATGCCGCCGCAACCAGCGCGGCGCGATCATCGCGGCGACGTCGCAGCCGGCGGCCTGCGCCGCGTCGATGCCGAAGATCCGTCGCGCGGCCGGGTTCCAGCTCGTGATCCGGCGTGCGGTGTCGACACCGACGATCGCATCGGGCGAAGCGTCGACCACACGGCGCAGCAGGACGTCGTCTCGGTCAGGCAGATGTGGGTCAGGTGCCGGCTCGCGATGCGCCGGGCGAACGGCATCATCGCCGTCGTCATCGGTTTCGCGCAGACGATCGTTCGCGAGCAGCGGCTTCACGGCCATCACGATCACGCACTCGACGAAGCCGATCGCGACGAATGCGCCGGCCTGCGCGAGCAGCGTGGCCAGCGGCGCATCGCGCCACCAGAGCGCACCGATGACGGCCACGCTCAAGGCGGCAGCAACGAGACCGCCGCCGAACGACGTCAGCCATGCGGCAGCCGCAACGCCTGCATAGAAAGGCAGCGGCGCAAATGGCGCGTGCTCGCCGACGATGCGAACCGCCCACGCCTGCAGCGCGGACGCCAGCCCGACGGCCAGCACGATCCATGCACCCTGCCGTAACAGCTCACGGGTCAGGGTCCTCATTGCATCCTTGCTTCGCGCCGGCTCTGGTCGCACGGCGTCATGCCGCTGGTCGACCCTCCGGCCTGCCGTCGAGCGTGCCGGGCGAGTGTGGTGGGATCAGCAAACGACATGCCCGATGTGGACAGTGGCCGGCCGGATGGTGCGTCCGCCGGCTGCCCGCCGCGTCACGGCCGGTCGGGCACCGGCGGGTGACGCAGGCTCCATCAGCGCACCATGGCCGCAACCGGCTTTTTCATCGGAATGATGTAAAAAAGCACCGATACGACCCTGGATGGCTCAGAAATGCCGCGATTCGTGTCAGGAATCGATGGGCTGCTTCTTCTGCCCCCGCCGCAAACATTGGAATTTTCTATTTTGCGGCACCTTCACGGTCGTTTCGCTGTCGATGATAAATATTGCAATCAACGGAACGCGCGATGCCGATTTTCAAAACGGCTCGCTAACGCCGATCAATATCGATGGGAGAAACTGCAAACCGGTCGAAGCAACGTGCAGACAGCCGCCGGTTGTCCGGCCGGTCCTCCGCGATGCGCATGCTGCTCGGCCGCATCGAGAAAATTGCGCCGACCCACGCCAGCGTGATGATTGCAGGCGAAAGCGGGGTCGGCAAGGATATCGTCGCGCGCCGGCTGCACGATCTCAGTGCCCGGCGGGATGGCCCGTTCGTCCCCGTGAACTGCGGTGCGATTCCGCCCGATATCGCGGAATCGCAATTGTTCGGGCACGAGAAAGGCAGCTTCACCGGCGCGATCGCGCAGCGGGAAGGCTTCTTCGAAGCCGCACGCGGCGGCACGCTGCTGCTGGACGAGATCGCGGAAATGCCCGCGCCGCTGCAGGTGAAGCTGCTGCGGGCGATCGAATCGAATTTGATCGTGCGGGTGGGCGGCACCGAGCCGATTCCGCTCGACGTGCGGATCGTGTCGGCCACGCGCCACAACCCGGCTGATGCCGTGCGCGACGGCCGGCTGCGCGAGGACCTGTTTTACCGCCTCGCCGCGTTTGCGCTGTACGTGCCGCCGCTGCGCCAGCGCGACAGCGACATCGAGACGATCGCGCTGGAGTTCGTCGACGCGCTCAACGCGCGGCACCATGCGCACAAGCGGCTGACCGACGCGGCGATCACCGCGCTGCGCGCGTATTCGTGGCCCGGCAATGTACGCGAGCTGCACAACACGATCGAGCGCGCCTACATCCTGGCGGACGAGGGTATCGACGTCACGCTGCCGAAGCCGGCGGTGCGGCCCGAGCGACTGTCGGAGAACACGATGGCGATGGCGCTGCCGCTCGGCGCGACCTTGCACCATGCGCAGCAGCGCTTCATCGCGGCGACGCTGCACCACTTCGACGGCAACAAGCCGCGCGCGGCGAAAGCGCTCGGGATCAGCCTGAAAACGCTCTACAACCGGCTCGCGCTGATGCGCGACGACGGCCGCTCCTGAGCGGCGCGGCCGTATTTCCCGCAAGCCGCGTCATGCGACCTTGAACCGCCCGACCGTGGTCGCCAGTGCGTTCGCCTGCGACTGCAGCGCGGTCGCGGCGGCGGTCGACTGTTCGACGAGCGCGGCGTTCTGCTGCACCATTTCGTCGAGCTGCGTGACCGCGCGATTCACTTCCTGGATGCCGCGCGTCTGCTCGTTCGCCGCGTGCGTGATCTCGGAGATGATGGTCGTCACGTTCGACACGTTGGAGACGATCTCGCGCATCGTGTCGCCGGCCTGACGCACCTGCCCGGACCCGGCCGACACGCTCGCGACCGTCGATTCGACCAGCACCTTCACTTCGCGCGCGGCCTGCGCGCTGCGTTGCGCGAGGCTGCGCACTTCCTGCGCGACGACCGCGAAACCGCGGCCCTGCTCGCCCGCGCGCGCCGCTTCGACGGCCGCGTTCAGCGCGAGGATGTTGGTCTGGAACGCGATCCCGTCGATCACGCCGATGATGTCGCCGATCCGGCCCGATGCTTCCTCGATCTTCTCCATCGTCGCGACGACGTCCGACACGACCACGCCGCCATGCGACGCGATCCGCGATGCAGCTGCCGCACGTTCGTCGGCCTGGCCGGCCGCCGCCGCCGACTGGCCGACCGTCGCGGTGATCTCTTCCATCGATGCAGCCGTTTCCTCGAGGCTCGCCGCCGCCGATTCGGTGCGCGACGACAGGTCCTGGTTGCCCGCCGCGATCTCGTTCGCGGCCGTGCGCACCGATTCGCTCGCATCGCGGATCTGACGCATCACGTCGTTCAGCTTGTCGACGAAGCTGTTGAACGAGCGGGCGATGTCGGCCACTTCGTCACTGCCGTCGGCCGGCAGGCGCTGCGTCAGGTCGCCGGCGCCCGAGCCGATCGCGGCCATGGCCTGGCGCACTTGCGACAGGCGGCGGAACGCGGTCGCGGTGATCGCGCCGATGATCAGCGATGCAACACCGACGATCACGAGCAGCGTGATCAGCGAAGCGGTCAGCAGCGAGCGCATCCCGGCCGTCGCCTCGTTCTTGTCGAGCAGCACCAGTGCGTACCAGTCGGTGCCCGGCACGGGGCGCGCGCGCACCAGCTTGGCGTCGCCGCCGACACTCACCTCGACGGGCGCGGTCGCGGCCGCGATCGTCGCGCCGTTCGTCGCACCGAGTTCGGGCGATACGTCGGTGACCGGCTTCAGCGTGAGCTTCGCGTCCGGGTGTGCAACCACGTGGCCGCTGCTGTCGATCAACATCCCGAAGCTCGCGGGTGTCGGGTGGATCGTCTTCACGTTAGCGATCACGGTATCCATCGAGACGTCCGCTGCGACGACGCCCTTCACCGCGCCGTCGCGCACAATCGGCACCGCGAACGTGACGACGAGGTTGCCCGTGCCGGCGTCGACGTAAGGCGGCGTGACGACCGGCTTGCCGGCCTGCGCGGCCTGCTTGTACCACGGGCGGCCGGTCGGATCGTAGTCGGGCGGAATACCGGTCGGGTCGGAGAAGTGGAACGCCTT
The DNA here is from genome assembly GCF_902499335.1 of Burkholderia lata. Lineage (GTDB taxonomy): Bacteria > Pseudomonadota > Gammaproteobacteria > Burkholderiales > Burkholderiaceae > Burkholderia > Burkholderia lata_B. The sequence goes on from NZ_CABVQK010000006.1 coordinate 438,639, forward strand.
GTCGGCGTAGCCCGCGTAGACGTTCGTGAAACCGCCGGCCGTGGCCATCTGCTTGAACACCGGCAGCGGATCGGGCGCCAGCGCGGCATCCTGCAGCGACGCGATCATCCGGCTCCGTGTGGCGACCCAGTCGGCGATCCCGACCACGTGGCCGCTGGCGACCGAGGTCAGGTTGCGGTCGATCGCATCGTCGTTGTACGAGCGCGCGATGAAGTAGTTGATGAGCGTGGTGGCGACGAGCGCGAATACGACGATGGCAACGCACGCGGCGAGGATGCGGGCGCGGATGGACGAGAACATGGCAACGACTCGGTAAGGGAGCGCGAACGCCCGGTGGACGAATTCACCGGGTAAACGGCAATCGCGCCGCTTACTTGAGGCCGCTGTGACAATTCAGTGAAACGTATGACAAAAGACAACCCCGGTTGTCAGGGGATCGTCAGGATAGCCGCGCATGTCGCCGCCGGACGCAACGACGCTACCGGCGATCCTGGGAACGGCGATCAAAAGGGAGTTGGAACGGGCCGGCTCGCTGTCGACGAATGCATCCTTGTCGATCAGGATCCGGCCCTGGCCCGCGACGGATCGTGTCACGTCCGCGGCGTCAGCCGCGGCGCTCGTCCGTCACAGGCGATGACTCGGACGCGGATCGGCTTCCGCGGACGGCGCATCGGCCCGCGTGTCGCTGTCGAGATCGTCCTGCTGGCGCATCCGTTCGCGCAGATGCCGGATCGCGAACACGTGGATGTAGTCGTGCACTCGCGCGTCGGACGACAACACGCGCACTTCGTCGTCGAGCATCGCACGCAACTGATCCGAACCGATCGCGCGCTGTTTGGCGGCTTCCTTGAGTGAATCGAGCAAATTGTCCTTGGACATCGACGGACTCCTGACGGTCGAGGAACGAAAAGAAGAAGGTACCGGAAGCTTAATGACTGAACGGTCGCGCGGCGTGCGATGCGCCGGCGCGTGTTTGCGCGCGATCAACGGCACGTTGCGTGCCGCCGTGCCGATCCGTCCCCGAACCGGCCGCGCAATATCCGCGGCGCAAACTGCCCGCGAACGAGACTGGAAGCCCTGCCACGCCACCCCGGGGCGCGGCACCGGCTGACGGGCGAACGATGGAACGCTGCCCGGCGCCGATGCAAAGGGCAACTTAGACCGGCCGAAATCATGCGTCAAGCGACGTCCCCCACCCGCTACCCATTCGTCGGAACGAACGGGCCGGATCGTCGCCGGAACGGCCGATCGGTCGCGATGCGTGTCAGCGGATTCCGATACGGGCCGCGCAATACCTGACAGCGACTTCAGCGCGCGCTGCTTGGCAGCGCACTGGCGCGACACGATACTGGTGACATGGACGAAACGTTCATACAGGTCATCGCTCAGCCGGCCGTCGAGCCGGCATGCGGGGCCTGGCGCAGGAGACCAATCATGGCACTTCGCAACTTACCGGGCCGGGACGGCCAGCGGCGCGCGTCGGGCAACGCGCGCGCCCTGCCGGCCAAGGCCGTGTCGGACGGCAACCGTCCGTCTGACAATATCGACACCTTGCTTGCGCTCGCTCGCGAAGCCGGGTTGCTCGTCACGCTCGACGGGCAGATCGGCCGCGAAAAATACCAGAGCGTCGCGGGCTCGGTTCTCGCGTTGCAACGGTTCGCCGCGGCACTGTGCGCGCGGGCCGCACCCGACGTGCCGGCCGTTGCCGAGCCACGCCGAAAGGCGCGCCCCGGCTGGCCGCATGCCAACCGCCTGCGCAACCGCACGTGCAGCGCGTGCGCGCCGCTGCATGTCGCGCGACAGCACCCTCGGGTGCGCCGCGGCGCGGGCCGACGGCACGACTTGCGGTCGATGCTTCGCATCACCTGAGCGTTCAAGCAGACGTTGCACGGCACGGGGCCATGCAACGACTGCGCACCGCGCGACGTCGGCAGCGCATGCCGCAACGCCGTGCCTGTACGGCAGCGGAGCGCATGCCGAGACCATCGCCGATCCGCATCGGCGCCACCGCGCGCCATCACGCATCATGACGCGCCGTTCCACACGGCCGCAATGACAACGATTCCTGCGGGGAAAGCAATCCAGACGGGGCCAACTACAACACGAACGAGGAAAGCGGACGGGGTGACTTGCACCCCGCCCGTCCTCCAAGGCAGCCGTTGGCTGCCTACCCTCGTGCCAGAGAGTTCTCGGTCGGATGACGCGCCGTGCATTGCACGTTGCGGCTCCGGAAATTGATGTGACGGCTATGAATGCACCGTCGATCGCAGCCTTTGACACTCGCATTGCTGCGTGGCTGCGAGGTACATGCACGACAGACAGGCCGCGTTGCCGGACGTTCCGTCAATGTCTCACGCACGATTCGCGCCGTTTCTGATGCAGGTCAAGCCAAGCCTGCTTCGATCGCGACACCGCGCGATTTATTCGGTACCGCGCACGAGCAGCACCGGCACCTGTGCGAGATGCGCAACGCGGCGCGCGACGCTGCCGATCAGCCAGGCGGCGATACCGCGCCGGCCGTGTGTACCGACCACCAGCAATTCGGCACGCCAGTGCACGGCGTCGCGCATCAGCGCATGGGCCACGTCGTCGCTGGTCGGGCGGGTTTCGACGACACCGCGCTTGGTCGGGTTTCCGGTCGCATGGAATAGCGGGCCGATCTTCGCGAGTGCCTCCTCGCCCTCCGCGCGATAGGCATCCTCCAGCGCGCGCACCGGCACGATATCCGTCAGACGAACCGCGCGATCGATCACGTAGGCCGCGTACAGCAACGTCGTCGGCGCCGCGAAGCCGAGCCCGACGCGCACCGCGTTCAGCGACGGCTCGCTGCCGTCGACCGCGAACATCAGCCGCTGCAGGCCGCCGTCCGCCGGCCGCGCATAGGCGGCCGGCACGATCAGCAGCGCGCAGCGCGCGCGCGACGTCAGCGTGTCCGACATCGCGCCTTCGACGAGCCGCAGCAGTCCGTGATGCGGATTCGCGCCGACCATCAGCACATCCGCGTTCCATGCCGACGTATCGCTCACCAATGCATCGGCCACCGAGCCGCCGGTTACCGACGTATCGATGACGGCCTGCTCGACCTCGATGCCGCTATCGGCGAACAGCGCCGCGATCCGTTCGTTGATGGCTTGCGCTTCGCGCATCAGGTCCTCGCGCGCGGACGTCAGCAGCGCGTCGATGCGCGGGATGTCGGGCAAGACGAGGCGCGGGTTGTCGATTGCGCAGACGATGCGCAATCGCATGCCGGGGCGCAGCAGCGTGCGCGCGTAGCGCGCGGCGGACAGCGATTCGGGCGTCGGATCGACGGCCAGCGCGATCCGCGCAAGCGTCGGGGTGGGCTGGGCAGGCTGCATGGCGAAGGTCTCCGTGCGTGCGCGTCGTCGCGGAACGACGACGGGAGCTTCGCGCGGAAGCGGCGCGCGGCGGCCGGACAGCCGCCGCGGTCGCGGGGATCGGTGAATTGCCACGCGAAGCGCGGACAATCGATTCGTTCAGCATAGATCGTCCGGCCCGCGCGCGCATGATCGCGATCAAGGGTCGCGCGGGCCCCTGCCCGTGCTGCTTACGACTTCGTCGGCACCGATGCCGCCGGACGGTTCGCGTAGAACAGCGCATACGAAATGCCGAGCAGCACGATCCATACCGGGCCGATCACGAGCGCGACGCGCGTATCGGGCGTGAACGCCATCAGCACGACGACCAGCACGAGAAACCCGAGCGCGACGAACGAACCGAGCGGATAGAACGGCACGCGGATCGGCAGGCGCGCGATCCTGTCGGCCGACAGCGTGCGGCGAAAGCGCATCTGCGCGATCAGGATCACGCACCACGTCCAGATCGCACCGAACGTCGACACCGACGTGAGCCACGTGAACACGTGCTGCGGCGCCAGATAGTTGAGCAGCACGCCGATCAGCAGCAGCGCGACCGACACGATCACGCCGTACACCGGCACGCCGTTGCGGTTGACCTTGCCGAGCTTGCTCGGCGCCTGGCCCTGCTGCGCGAGGTTGTAGAGCATCCGCGCGGTGCTGAACAGGCCGCTGTTGCACGACGACAGCGCCGCGGTCAGCACGACGAAGTTGATGATGCCGGCGGCGGCCGGGATGCCGAGCCGCGAGAACGTCATCACGAACGGGCTGCCCTGCGTGCCGATCTGGTCCCACGGATAGAGCGACATGATCACGAACAGCGCGCCGATGTAGAAAATCAGCACGCGCCAGAACACCGAGTTCACGGCCTTCGTCAGCGACTTCTCCGGGTTGCGCGCCTCGCCGGCGGTGAGGCCGAGCATCTCGACGCCGAGATACGCGAACATCACGATCGGCAACGCGGCGATCACGCCGTTGATGCCGTTCGGCATGAAACCGCCGTGCGCCCACAGGTTCGACAGGCCGATCGCGACACCGCCGTTGCCGATGCCGAACGCGATCATCAACCCGCCGCCGATGATCATCAGCACGATCGTGACGATCTTGATCAGCGCGAACCAGAACTCGAATTCACCGTACAGCTTGACCGCGATGAAGTTCACCGAACCCATCGCAAGGAGCGCCGCGAGTGCCCAGATCCAGTTCGGCACGCCGGGGAACCACATGTGCATGTAGACGCCGACCGCCGTGATTTCCGCCATGCAGGTGACGATCCACACGAACCAGTAGGTCCAGCCGGTCAGGTAGCCGGCCAGCGGGCCGAGGTAATCGCGTGCGTAGCGGCTGAACGCGCCGGCAACCGGATTGGCGATCGCCATCTCGCCGAGTGCGCGCATGATCAGGAAAATCGCGATGCCGCCGAGCAGGTAGGTCAGCAGGATGGCCGGGCCGGCGACGCGGATCGCGGTGGCCGAGCCGAGGAACAGGCCGACGCCGATCGTCGCGCCAAGCGCCATCAGGTTGATGTGCCGCTCTTCCAGCCCGCGATGCAACTGGTCTTCTGGTTGTTTCAAGTCCGTCTCCTGGCAGCCGCGAACGGGCCGCCGTCATTGTCGATGCAATGCGCGACCGTTCATGCCGATCACGGCATGCCGAAAACGAAATAATCTCCGCCGTCGTTTTCTAAATAAGAAACGACACGGATACTGCGTCAATCCGATTGGAATCGCCGCGGATTATCCGTATTTTCCGGAACAATCCGGAAAACGGATCGGGCCTTTCACGGAATACGCCCGTGCGGCCCGTGTGACGCGGCTGTGTGCGTGACGGACGACGACGGGATCAATCGCTTTCGGCGCGAACGAACACGCGTCGAATGTGCGCGATCAGGCGCACGCAATATGCAGGCGGGATTATATGGAGGATCAGCGGTTTCACGCCAGACGATTTTCGTAAAATCGCGGGGCGTGAAACCGGTAGTGGAATTCGGATGGGCGTGGTAGCGCGTACGTCATATACTCCCTCTGCGTGACCCGGATTCGGGACACTCGCAGCGGCGCTATTAAAAGTTAAGCAGTTCCGAATCCCGACATGCTGGAAACGAGTGTCGCACCACACGTCGTCTTGTGTCCGTCGAGCGCAACCGGGCGACCTTCGACGACAAAATTCGGGTCCCCCTCTGCAATCATGCACACTTGATGCCCCTGGACCGGACATGTACAAGGATCGCCTTTGCGCGCAACCGCAACCCCGTCAACTTGGAAGTTCGACGCACCGCCTACAACTTGCCCGCCGTGATCGGTCGCATCACCTATTCGAATAACGTTACGCATCGGTCAACATTCCTTATCACACCGTCGGGGTGTTGTCGGCACCGTCCGCCGCATCGGGCGGTGCAACATCGTGGACCGCAACTAGCGTCCACGTAGTAGGGACGCTGTGTTTCGACTCTCGACCGAACACTCGATCCAGAACGCCCGGCTGAGTCAATACATCAACCGAGGGCATGACCGCGCCGAGTTCGATGTACTGCCGACTACCACCGACGACGGAAAGCCCGTTCGCTTCCGGACATGTCCACCACCCGCTGCGCGGACAAGCCTCCCCAGTCCGCACGATGCTATTAAGCGGAACGGGCGGAGTACTGGCGTCGCCTACCTGCGCCCCTCCGGGTGCCTGGCGCAGGCGTACAGAGTTCACGATCGATTCGAACAGCTTGGTTGCTTGCTCTTCGGTCAAGCCGGGTCGCTGATCGTCGCGCGTCGTCAGTTCAACCGAAAGTGTAGGCTTCAAGGGCTGCAAGTGCTCCCCCAGTGCTTCCCAATGAAACTGATAGGCGCGGAAACCAGCATCGGTTGGCAGCGACCACAAACCCTCCTCACCCTTGCGCCCGTTCACGTCATGCTCGCCACGCTGTAATGTGCGAATGCCCGAAACGAGCGATTGAAGTGGACCTGGCACGACTCCACTATCGACCCGTTGCAGCAGCGACTTCGCATCCGGCTTCGCCGTTATCGTCGTTACATGTATGAGCAAACCCGGCACGCTTGGCAGCTTGAACGTGATCGATGCAATTTCGTGCTGCGGCGTTTTCCCATCATCAGCAAAGAATCCATCTTTGAGGCAAAAACCTGCCTGCGCCGGAATTTCATTTGAGGTACGCGCGCGAAGACTTGGCAAGAATCTACTCTGCAGCTTTTCAGTCAATGCTGCATATTTGGCTGGATCAAATCCATCAGCATCAATAAAAAACGTTCGACCATTTATCCACTTGTACGCCTCAAATCCCTCTATCCTTCTCCCGTAGAGGGTCGTAGACTTAAGAAATATCATCCCATTGTCATGCAAATCAATTGCACGATCAAATGCGAGTTCATTTTTCCCCTCTTGATTCTTTAAACCAAACTCCCGCTCCTTCATTCTATTTTTGAATGCAGTTGCATTTGGGTACTTTGTATTCGTTTGGACGGGGCCAAACATATATTCGCCCATCTGTGCATATGGTTCCATGTTTGCCGGAACATCGACAAGGTATCGACCAACACAGTATGTCTTCGATTCATTCATGCTCGGTTCGCCAGCCACACAAGTTACAGAAAAAAAAGCGAGAATAAATATTACTAGTCGTTGCACCTTCATGCGCTTCCCTGTGTAGTTCCGCCAGATTGGTGGACTGGCGGCGCGAGTTGTACGATCTTCGCGATACACCATAGCACACACTCGCGCACCGGATCATTGTTGTATGACATTTGATGGTCAAATCCAGTCATACGGAAGGTAACAGGTTTCGACCCACCCTCCGTGATCATATTTCCGGAATCAAACGGCACCGTTCCGTCCCCGGAAAACTCTATATCGCCCACCTGCCCTTCTTTAGGTGGTGGCGGCGCATTCTCTAATTTAAATGTCGCCTTTTGTCTATCGACCCTCAAGACTGATTTTCCGAATAAATCAAAATCATCCGTCTTCAATGAAGGCAATTTCCATTCAAAATCGGCGCCAACGTCGTCCTTCGTTGACCAGGTAATATTTCCAAACGACACCTGTTTTTTATCTGCACCGTAGTACGCGTAAGTGACAGGATGGCAGTACAACTGCAAGACGTCATGAAAATGCTCCGCCGCCCCGATTGCTTTACTATAGCGATTAATATCTTTCTTCCCGACGTCATTATCCAATTCGGCGGGATTTATTAACTTCTCATTCACCATTCCCCACCACACATCTCCTACTGTAGTGGAATATATTTCAGAGTACGGATTAGATAATGGCAGCGATGGCATTGCCTCGCTTTTCTTTCCATGTGCATGCCGAACGAATTTTAGCCACCCCGGCGAAAAGTGCTTTGTCGGCAATAGCTCAAGCGGGCCTGGGGAATTCCCCATCACACAAACAATATCGGCCGCACTCCACCCCATAATCTCCGCCACCAACGCACCTTCAACATTGAATGACCCGTTCACTTCAGTTCCTGCGCGAAAACGTCGATACACAACCGGAGCGCCACCGACAGGCTGCACGCCGTGAACGATACCCAGCACCGAATCCGGCCCGGCGGCACCTGCTGGAACGCTAGCCGAGGCGTCTGTAGTGCCCCCGGAGTCCCGCGGGTTCATTTGAGTTTCATTTGCGTCGTCCGATTGCTCCGGGCCTCCGACTCTCCCGCCATTACCGCCGCCACCACTCCCTGAAGTCGGGCTTGCACTACCGCTCAATTTTTGTGCCGCGCGGCGCGCAACGAGGCCACCCATCGAGTGAGTAACAATGATGACTTTGCCAGTAGAAATCCAATAGGAACCCTTTTTGTAATACTCAATGGCCTCGTTGATGCGAGCGATGAGTTGATCCGCAGACATATCATTCGATGCAAGCCAGTTGTAACCGCACGCCCACACTGGATAGTAGTACTGGGACAACCGTGAGAATTCATCCGACGCAAGTGGCTCGATCGTCACACCTTGCGGATTCCACTCTTTGAGAACATCGACCTTCTGATTCTTCACGATTCGCTCTAGTGTCTGTGCCACTTGCCAGACATCCTTCGGCTTTTGCCGATCGTTAGGCAGTTCCGGCTCGACGAACGGTTCGTTCAGAGCAAATTCAAGTTCGGCAAGAATCCCCCCATAGCTATCGAAATGGATTTCCCCCCATCCCCGCCGCTTTGCCTCATCGTTCGTCAACGAGAACAAATACCGCGGGATACTGACCTTCCCGCTCTTATCCACCTCGACACGCTCAGGTCCGATCTGCATCTGTCTTGCTGCGGGGCTTTGATGCAGTCGCCGGAACCACTCGCCTAGTCCCGCCATCTTGCCATTAGGTGGACGCCAAGCTGGTTCACCGGCCTTCGTCGCATTCTTGTTGCCGCACAGATTCGTTCCCATGATGCCGGGAACGAAGATGACCGGAACGACGTGACGCGGCGGAAGCCGACCCAGAGCGCATACCTTGAACGATTCAGGGCTTGTGACGCTACCGAAATGCGGGTTTCCGTTGACGTCAAACTGAAGTGGTACGCGACGGTACGCTTGCTTCACTTCACATTCCGAATTACCGTTTGTAGTTTCAGCATTAGCCATTTTTTGATCTTTCTTGTGTGCTTTCAATCAACCGGACGGAACGTAACCGGACGAATTTCACTATCGTTTACGGTCAGCGAATGCGTACCGTCGGCAGCAAGCTTTCCTTGGTCGCGAATGCCGCCAGTATCATCGGTCACGTTATGCGAAAGACCGACATGTGGCTTGCCATCAGGACCGACAATCTTGAACCGTTCGTCGGTCCTCATCGATGAGGTCGGCATGGGCGCTAGGTCGGTCGATCCTCCACCACCCGTGATCGCCTGAAAACTACTCGACTCGATCCGATGCTCGCTACTCGAGGACGAGACGATCTTCCCATTTTCAAGTTTGATGACCGCGCCGTTTGTGCGTAATTCAAGTTCCGGTGCCTCTAGAACCAACTTTTCCAACGAATAGATATGAAGGCGCTCAGACGTGCCGATCTCTCCCTTCCCCTGATGCGCCTGTATGGTCAGGTCACCCGACCCCACCATCAGTTTCATACCGGCCTTCGCGAACGCGGACAGCCCCTGAGCCGCGCGTAACAGAATGCGCCGCCCCGCGCTTATGTTTGCATCCTGTGCCGCTATTGATTCGACGTGCCCGCCCGCAGCCGAAACAACGTTCGCGGGGCTGGACATCGCAATACCGTCAGGCGCGGTAATGCCGATTGCTGCAGCTCCACCATCGTCCGACCAATCGCGAATCCCCTTCGTCAACTTCTCTTGCGGATCGGTATCGGTTTCATAAGCGTCGTGCGTCGCAGACAATTCTCCCAGCCGTTTTGCAATGGACAACGCGAGTTCCAATTGGCCAATCAGTTCCGCACGATCCAGCACGCGACCATTCGCGTTGTTGCGGCCATCAGTTGTAAGCAACATGCCGCGTGCTGCGCGGATGGTGCCCGCTAAATCGGTGCGCAGTTCGAAGCCTTCGCCGCGTTTCTCTGACGCTCCCTTATCGCGAGGGTGCCCAATCCAGCCTTGGTTGAGTTGAGTCTTGCCGTGTTCGGACGATAGCTTGGTTTTCGTCTGCCCGGTGGTGTCATCGAACTGCAGTTCTCCATACCCAAGGCCGCCAATTTCCTTTGAGCGAATACCGTATAACGGTGCGTTGTCAGGAAGATTGCCAGCACTGGCGAATTGCACGGGCGCATGGCGAGCATCGAACATATTGGCGACGACGATCGGCTTATCCGGGTCGTTCTGCATGAACAGAACGAGCACTTCAGACCCGACACGCGGCCAGAATGCGGTACCCGACTGTGCATCCGCCCACGGTTGCGCGACGCGCACGCGGGCCGAATCACGTAACGATCCGCTTGCGCCACTATCGGGATGGTCATCGCGTCGCGCAAACAAGAACTGCACGCATATGCGTCCTTGCTCGTCCACATCGACTTCACCGTTACCGACGACACGGGCGCTAATCGGTCCGACTGAAGGCACGCAAGATGCATTCCACGTCGGCACGATCTGCGTAGATGCCCTAACACATTCGAAGCGGTTCAGAATCGGTGCGTCGTCTTCGATTGAAAACGCACCTTTTGCTGGTGAGTTGAGAAGAAGACTATTCCGCGCGCGCGTCTCTATGTGCGTCAACACAAATCGGCGGTCTTCTGTCGAATGCCTGTCAATTTCAGGATGCCCCGACAGCGAAAACGTCGTGCCAGCCCCACCCACGAATGCACGAACGACGCTTTGTCCCGCAAAGTGCTTGGCTCCCTGTGTAAGCGCGAGCTGGCGCCGCTGCATGACCTGCTCATAGTGTCCGGAATTCTCCGCGACGTGTGGTGAGTCATACCAATACTGTGTGAGCGTTGCCGCAAGCGCCTTGCCGTGTTCGCCCTGATCTTGCGATGTCGCGGCGTCCAATTGCTCAACACCACCGGTCTGATAGTCGTGCGATGCAGCAACCACTCCTCCAGGGGCAAGTTCCCTATACGCTTCCCACGCGAAAATCGTGTCGTTCGGTTCCGTCGCATCCGCACGATTGAAACGGACAAGCCCGGCAGGGTTCGCCCGCCATGCGTCAGCGTTATCGACAAGGTGCAGAGTATGAATCGGCTCACCGTTCTCGATCGCATGCGTGAAGTACCAGCTAATACCTTCGCGACGCCACATGCGGGTCATGAATGCGAAGTCGCTTTCCTTCGCCTGCATCGTGAACCCACGGCTTGGATAAGCGCCCAGCGCGCTTGTATCGAGCCGAAACGCGGCACCGATGATTTGATTGCCAGTGGTGTGCTCTTGAATGATCGTGTGTGAAATATCCACGACGGACGCATCGCGGAAGACTCGCCACGTCACACGTCGATCAAGCAACGAAAGTGCGTCCGTGCAAACGAACTCGTACAGCACAAAGCCACCATCGGCAGCAAGTTGCCGCGCCTCGCAAACGATTGCACAAATAGTTCGCTCGGCACCCGCAATGTCGCCCACCTGAAACGCCACCGGCGCACCGATGAATGCTTTTAACGGCATCGACACATCGCTCGATAGCGCCTGCAGGGTGAACCTAAGCGGCTCGCAAACACCCTCGCTCGCAATGAGTTGATGCGGCAAGACTGCGTCATCCGGCAGGCCCATCGAATGCGTAAACGTCACTTGCAACAAGCGACGTGATTGCGTAAAGCCGGATAGCAGTCGCTCAAAGTTCGGGAACTGCGCCGAGACAGTACGGACAAGTTCGGTTGGATTCATTATTGTTGATACTCTCTCAGGTTACGGCGATCACTCCTGCCTTGCGATGCTATTGACTACCCCGTGGAACAGAAATGGAAATAACAGAAACATGCAGCACAGAAACGTGCTGCGCAGGGCCCGAACATGACGAAGTGCGACACAATAAACGCTAATGATTCGGCGTAGGCGTTGTAGTGATTCTTGCTGATTTGCGCGACAAATGAACAGCTGATGGCTCGATATCGGAACAGCGTTGTGGTCACACGGACAGACAGACGACGTAACCCGGATGCCATGGAAAGAAAATCGGCGGATCATCCGAAGCGCACATTACAATTTACTTTCTTTGTTGTCAATGGAGCGAATCGATTACTTTTAAAATTTAACAGTCCGCCACCCAATGAACCAGCTCTCCCTAATAAATTCGCTTGATTGAAAACTGATTTTACTTTCGCGAATGTGACGGCCCGCCATCGGAACTAGAGAAAACCGTTTTGCGAATACCCACACTGGTGAGCTGTTGTGTTACGGAAAAAATTTTTGGGGTGCATTGCGACCAAGCAGCGTCCGCGACTCCCTCATTTGGGAGAGTTCTCAACTGGCTAGGCTTTCTGGTGCCTTACTTCGACAACGTCGCACGCACCGTATATTCGCCTTCGAGCGCACCGTGTTCAGGACGCACGAAATAACGCGACGCATCGAGATCGGCCGGCATCGGCTCAACCGGATAGCCGTGCTTCTCCCATGCATCGAGGCCGCCTTTCAGCGCCCGGATGTTGTGGAGCATCTTCTTGCGCTGCATCTTCGCGATCAGGCGCTTCGCGGTGGCCTCGTTCGGGCACACGCAATAGACGACGATCGGCCGTTTCAGCATTTCCGGGTCGAGCAGATCCGGCGAATCGAGATCGACCGGCACCGCGCCGGCGATCCGGTACGGTTCGCGCTCGCGAATCGCTTTCGGCCGCGCGTCGAAGATCAGCGGCGGCTCGTCCGACGTCATCATCTCGACCAGTTGCGGCGGCGAGATGCGAACCTGTGCAAGGTAGCGGCGGAACTGCACGCGACGCACCCAGCGGTACAGCAGGAACGTGATGAAGATCGCGAGGAACGCATCGAGGATCGTGCCGCCGCTCGCGCGCACCCACAGCACGAACTGGACGATCTGGTCGTGAATGGCGGCACCGCCGATCAGCCAGAACGCGGCCCACAGCGACGCACCGGCCAGATCCCAGAACAGGAACACACCGACGCCGATCGCGGTCGTGCCGAGCAGCGGCGCCGACACGAGGCCGAGCCCCGGCAGGAACTTCGACAGCACGAGCAGCGGCGCGCCGTATCTTTCGAATACGTTACGCGCGAAACGCAGCGTCGTGTCGAGCGACAGCGAGAAGCGCACGAGGCCGTTCAGCAGGCGCCGGCCGCGCGTGCGGCCCATGAAGAACCACAGCGAATCGGCCAGCATCGTCGCGCCGATCGCCGCCGCGAACATGCTGACCCAGGACGCCTGCCCCATTGCCGCCATCGTGCCGCCGAGAATCAGCATCGGCACGGCCGGCACCGGCACGCCGAGCTGCGTGATCAACACGCTCGCGAACACGGCCCATGGGCCGAGCGACGATGGAATAGCGATGGGAAAGTGCCACACGGCGGCGCTCCTGGAAGACATGCGGCCGCGCGACGGGGGCTGTCGGTACGGCTGGGCAACGGCCGCCGCGGCACGTCCGCAGCCGACCTGATGCATCACGGCATTCTAAACGGGTTTGGCCGCGCTCGCGCGGAACACGCGCCATCGGCGCGGGCTTCGCGTCAAGGGTTGCACCGCCGTGACAGTCACATGTCCGTGCGCTGCGCGAGCTTGGCGACGTGTTCCGCGTAGTCGGGAAACGTGGCGGCCAGCTCGGCCGCGTCGGCCAGTTCGAATTCCGCGAACTCGAAGCCCGGCGCCACCGTGCAGCCGACGAGCGCGACGTGCTCCGGCGCCGCGCAGCGCGCGCCGAACCAGCTCCCGGCCCGCACGACCGACTGGAACACGGTACCCGGATGCGTGAGCGGGTTGCCGAGCCGGTGGATCGTCAACCCGTCGCGCGCGTCGAGTACCCACACCTCGATCGGGTCGCCCGCGTAGAAATGCCAGACCTCGTCGGAACGGATCCGGTGCCACGACGAATACGCGCCGTCACACAACAGGTAGTAGATCGCCGTCGACGCGGCGCGTGGCGCGCCGTCGGCCGGACGCACGACCGAATCGGTCGCACGGTAGGTTTCGCGGAAATAGCCGCCTTCGGGATGCGGCTGAAGATCGAACTGGCGAATCAGGTCGGTAGCGGAAATCGGCATGGCGGATGACATCGGTAAGGTCAGGAACCGGACACCCGGCGCACGGCCTCGCTTCGCTCATCGCGAACGCGACCGCATGCCGCCGGATGCTGCTGCGTCGATCGCCGCGGCCATGCGCGCGGCGAACAAGCGGACACCGGTCGATGCTGCCAGAACTGCGTGTCGGGATGCAACCGCGGCACGCGATTACGCCCACGGGGTGCATCAGGCCTGCCGCCCTCGCCCGGCCGATGTGACAGAAGCGACAGCCGCACTCACACAACGTGCGTCGTGCGTTTTCGTTTCATCAGCCTTCATCCGGCGAATGCACGAGACAGTCGCCGCCCGCGCCCGCCCTTGCGTCAGTGCCACGCCGCTTGCTTCACGCAGACGCCGGTGCACCAGGCTCGCTGTGCCGCACCAGCAGCACGGGCCGGTCGGCCGCGCGCAGCAGCGATTCGGCGACGCTGCCGAGCAGCAGCCGACGCAGGCCGTGGCGCCCGCTCGTGCCCATCACGATCAGGTCGGCGTCGGCTTCGGCCGCCGTGCGCATCAGCACGGTGGCGACATCCTCGCCATATGCGTCGAGCGCGCGCACGGTGCCTCGCACATGCTCCTGCGCAAGCACCGCCTTGGCATCGTCGAGCACCGGCGTCACGGCATCGGCCGCGGCCGCATCGCCATCGCGCGCGGCCGCGAAGCCCGCATCGACGTCGACGAGCTGCGGCCGGTGCTCGACGACATACGCGCAGGTGACTTCACCGCCGGACGCCGCCGCGATCCGGATCGCCTCGCTCAGCGCGAGACGCGCGCTCGGGCTGCCGTCGAGCCCGACGAAAATCCGCTTGTACATGGTCCGTCCCTCCGACCGGGCACGCATCGCGCGTCGCGCGACGACGGCCCGTTATCGCCACCCGGCCCGATGCCGGGTGGCCTGCCGAACAGTCTGCCCCACGTGCCGACGCGCCCGTTGATGCGCGTCAAGTGCGGCCGGCGCACCCGCTGCTTCACGCCGGTTGCCGCAATTTCTAGTGACCCCATTACAAAAACCGTGTAAATCGCGCACAATTTCATCTTGAAAATAGACGTTGCATGCAGCCGGTGCGAGTTTTGCCCGGTTTTGCTGCGCTGCTCCGGGTGCCACGGAGTGGCCCCCG
The DNA here is from genome assembly GCF_902499335.1 of Burkholderia lata. GTDB lineage: Bacteria > Pseudomonadota > Gammaproteobacteria > Burkholderiales > Burkholderiaceae > Burkholderia > Burkholderia lata_B. The sequence continues at coordinate 453,731 of NZ_CABVQK010000006.1, forward strand.
ACAACAGAATGGCCATTGAATGACCGCCAGTGGAACCCCGCCGCGTGACGCCCGAGGGCCCACGCGCTTCCAGACCATGTTACGCCAGCCGCTCGCGGCCGGCGTCGTTGCGCTGTGCGCCGGCGCCGTGCTGTCGCTCGGCGTCGCGCTGCTTGTGCGCGAGCAGTGGCAAGGCGCCGTCCATACGCGTTTCGAACGCCGCACGTCGCACGTGACCGCGATGCTCCGCCACGAGCTGCAATCCAGCGTGGCCGTGCTCGAAGGCGCGCGCGGCGCGTTCAGTCTCGTCCCGGGCATGACGCCCGAGCAGTGGCGCCGCTATGCGGATACGCTCGATCTCGACAGTGGCCGATCGCCGGTCCGCCAGCTCGGCTATGTGCCGCTGACGCCCGCGACGCGCACCGCCCTCGCCGGCGCGAAACCGCTGCCGGCCGGCACGCTCGCGACCGCGGCGCTCAGCGCACCGGCGTCGAATTCGCCGGTCGTGCGCTTCGGCGCGTCCGACGCGGCGCCGCTCTCGCGCGCGCTGCAGACCGGCGACATCGCGCTCGGCGTCCACCCGGCCGACGACGACACGTCCCGCGACGCACGCACCCTGACGCTGTTCCTGCCGGTGACGGCATCGCCGCATGCGGCCGCCACGCCGTCCGGCACGCGCGAAGCCGGTGCCGACGGGGTGCTGTTCGCGGCGGTGAGCCCGCGGCGCCTGATCGAGCGCGCGCTCGACGCGGAACGCGGGATCGACGTGTGGATGACCGCCGGCGGCGATCGGCGCGCGATCGTCAGCGTCGAAACGACGACCGACGAGGCCTCGGCATCGCCCGACCTGATGCGGCGCACCGACGAGCTGAGTTTCGGCGGCACCGTGCTGACGCTCGCCTATTCCGCGGACGGCCGCCCGAGCGCGACCGGCGCGCAACGCGCGGCCGGCACCGTGCTCGCCGCGGGGCTGATCGCGTCGATCGCGTTCGCGGTGCTGATTCATGCGCTGCTGCGCGGCCGCGCCGGCGCCGCCGATTCCGGCGCGAGCAGCCGCGGCATCCTCAACGAGGCGCGGATGATGGGCATCATCCGTTCGTCGATGGAAGCGATCATCACGATCGACGAAAAGCAGACGGTCGTGATCTTCAATCCGATGGCCGAGCAGGTGTTCGGCGTGTCCGCGATGGAGGCGATCGGCGCGCCGCTGTCGCGCTTCATCCCCGAGCGGTTCCGCGCGGCGCACGCGAAGCACGTCGACCAGTTCGGCGTGACGGGCGTGTCCGAGCGGCAGATGGGCCGCCAGCGGGTGCTGTTCGGGCTGCGTGCCAACGGCGACGAGTTCCCGATCGAGGCCTCGATCTCGCAGATCCGCGACGCGTCGGGCAAGCTGTATACGGTGATGCTGCGCGACATCACCGAGCGGCTGCGTGCCGAGAACGCACTGAAGCAATCGCGTGAAGAATTGCGCGAACTGTCGGCGAACCTGCAGAACGTGCGCGAAGAGGAAAAGACCCGCATTGCGCGCGAACTGCACGACGACCTCGGCCAGCAGCTCACCGCGCTGAAGATGGATCTGTCGGTGGTCGAGCAGCAACTGCGCGTGCCTGGCCGCACACAACCCGACGAGGACGTGCAGTCGCACCTGCAGGGCATGCGGCGGCTGATCGACGCGACGGTCGCGTCGGTGCGGCGCATCGCAGCCGACCTGCGGCCCGTGATGCTCGACGATCTCGGCCTCGTGCCGGCGATCGAATGGCTCGCGAACGATTTCACGAACCGCTACGGAATCGATGTCGAGCGGCACATCGAAACCGGCGGCCTCACGTTCACCAGCGCGGGCGCGACCACGTTGTTCCGGATCGTCCAGGAAGCACTGACGAATGTCGCGCGCCACGCGGATGCCACGCGCGTCGCGCTGCAGCTCGACGTCGAGGACGGCTTCTGCGTGCTGCGCGTCGCGGACAACGGCCGCGGCTCGACACCCGGCGGCCCGGCCCACGAAGACAAATCGTTCGGCCTGATCGGCATTCGCGAACGCGCCCACATGCTGGGCGGCACCGTGACGATCGACACCGCGCTCGCGCGCGGCTTCTCGATCACCGTCGCATTCCCGCTCAGTACCGTCCAACAGGAAACGCTCATCACATGATCAAGGTGCTCATCGCCGACGACCATACGCTCGTACGCGACGGTCTGCGGCACATCCTCCAGAACGCCACCGGATTCGAGGTGGCCGGCGAAGCCTGCGACGGCCCGTCGACGATCGCGCTCGTGCGCGCCACGCCCGCGCAGGTGCTCGTGCTCGACCTGTCGATGCCGGGCCGCAACGGCGTCGAGCTGATCAAGCAGATCAAGGACGAGAAGCCCGCGCTGCGCGTCCTCGTGCTGACCATGCACGCGGAGCAGCAATACGCGGTGCGCGCGTTCCGCGCCGGCGCGTCGGGTTATCTGACGAAGGAAAGCGCGAGCGCCGAGCTCGTCGGCGCGGTCACGAAGGTAGCGTCGGGCGGCGTCTACGTGAGCCTCGCGATGGCCGAGCAGTTCGCGCAGAGCCTGAACGAACCGGCGGAGACGCTACCGCACCAGCGGCTGTCCGACCGCGAATTCGACGTGTTCCGGCGGATCGCCGCCGGCCAGACGCTGACCGAGATCGCCAACGCGCTGTGCGTGAGCGCGAAGACGGTCAGCACGTACAAGACGCGGATCCTGGAAAAGATGCAGATGCCGCACGAAGCGGCGCTGGTGCGTTACGCGATGCGGCACAAGCTGCTCGACGAAACGGACGACGTGTAACGGACGACGTCCAGCCGCGGATGGCGTGTGCCGCCCGGCCGCCCCGAACGCGTTAGCCCGGGCGGCGCACCACGCTTACCTGGCCGGCACCGGGCACGCGAGATCGCCTTCCTCGCAGGCCAGATAGCCCTTCAGCGTCTCGGTACGCGCTTTCGTCAGATCGTCGAGGCAGGTCGACACGACCATCGGATACGCGCTGCCGCCCTCGGCGTTTGCGCTGGAGAAGCTGCATTCGGCATCGCGATACGCGATCCACGCACGCTGCGCATTCACGAGTTTGTCGGCGAGCGGCCGCGCATCGCGCAGGCGCGCGGTGACGGCCTGGTAGGTCCGGTTCAGTTCCCCGTCGGATTTCTTGTACGCGCGATCGGCACATGCCGTCATCGCCGCCTGATCCGTCGCGTCGGCACAATTCGCCTGCGCATGGGCGACGTTCGCCACCAGCGCCAGCGAGCACAGCAGACCGGTCAAGACACGCATGGATGCTCCTTGTTGTTCGTTGAAGTCGTGGAACCCGGTGCCGGGCTTGCCGCGCTGTCGCGCATCGGCCGCCGTCGCGCGGCGACACCGATCGCGATGCTAGCGCACGCGCGCCGGCTTGTCAGCCGGTGTCGCAGCATGCGGCGGCTTGCATATCGGCCCTCCCCACCTACACTTGAAAATCGATACGCCGCTTCAGGCCCGCGCTATCGCATCCATCCCGTCTCCGCTTCCGCGCATTCCTCAGCGCATTTCGCGTTCGCATCGCCGAGCGGGGTGACGATTCGTCAGTCAGCTTCCTCCCCCCAGCCCAACGTGCATTCGCCGTCGCCCCCTGGAGGGAATCATGAGCTATCACCTTGAAGGCCGTCTGCTCGAGGTCTGTAACTGTCGCGTACTTTGCCCGTGCTGGATCGGCGAGGATCCGGATTTCGGCGTCTGCGACACCATCGTCGCCTGGCATGTCGACAAGGGCACCGTCGACGGCGTCGACGTGGGCGGCAACACGATCGCCGCGGTGTGCCGCGTGCCGGGCAACATCCTGCAAGGTAACTGGACGGCTGCGATCTACGTCAGCGACACGGCGTCCGAAGCGCAGGAGCAGGCGCTGCTCAAGGTTTACACGGGCCAGGCGGGCGGCCCGATCGCCGAACTCGCGAAACTGATCGGCACGGTCGTGTCGATCGAACGCGCGCCCATCACCTTCAATGTCCAAGGGGCACGCGGCACGCTGTCGATCGGCACCGACTACCACGCGGAACTCGAACCGTACCTCGGCCCGAGCGGCGCACAGACGACGCTGACCGACACCGTGTTCTCGACGGTGCCCGGCGCACCGGTGTTCGTCGGCAAGGCGCCCGTCTACCGGTCGAAGAATGCGGCGATCGGCATCGACGTCGATCTGAAGAATCACAACGCGCTGCAGAGCACGTTCCTGTTCGACGCGTGAAGCGCGATCGCACGCCGACGGTCATGGCTGCGTCGCTGCATCGGCGCCTGTTTCCGCTCGTGCTCGCGAGTCTCGTCGCGTTCGCGTGGCTCACTCTGTGGGCGTGGACGCGCAGTCCGTACGGGCGCTACCTCGACCACGGCGACAGCGGGTTGCCCGAACCGTTCAGTGCGCTTTGCCGCGCGCTGCCGGGCGGCACGCTGTGGCTGCCGGCAGCGTTCGACGCGGCCGGCTGGACGCTGATGATCCTTGCCATGATGTTGCCGACGACGCTGTCGTTGTTCGATGCGTTCGCCCGCGTCGTCGCGAGCCGCCCGGACCAGACGCGCCTGCTCGCGCTCGTCGGCATCGGCTACGTCGCCACGTGGAGCGGCTTCGGCCTCGTCGCGCATGGCCTGCACGGGCTGCTGCTGACGGGTGTCGCGCATGTACCGGCGCTCGCGTGGCGCGGCTGGCTGATCGGCGCGGCCGTATTCGCGCTCGCCGGCGCGTTCCAGTTCAGCGGACTGAAGACGCACTGTCTCGACCGTTGCCGCACGCCCTTCAGTTTCGTGATCAGCCGCTGGCGCGGCCGCACGCCGATGCGTCACGCGTTTGCGCTGGGCGTGAGCCACGGGCTCTTCTGTGTCGGCTGCTGCTGGGCGCTGATGCTGCTGATGTTCGTCGTCGGCGCCGGCAGTCTCGGCTGGATGCTGTTGCTCGCCGCGTTGATGGCCCTCGAGAAGAATGCGTCGTGGGGGCAGGCGCTCACCGCGCCGCTCGGCGTCGCGTTGTTCGGCGCGGCCGTGCTGATCGTCGCCAGCCACGCGTGAGGCCCCGATGCGACCGCCCGCCCCCGCCTTCGCGCTGCACGTCCGGCCGGGCGTGCGCGTCGTCGCGCTGACGTCGATCGCGATGCTCGCGTTCGCGTCGAATTCGCTGCTGTGCCGACTCGCGCTGCAGGCCGGACGGATCGACGCGGCCAGCTTCGGCAGCCTGCGCCTCGTATCCGGTGCGCTGATACTCGCGGTCGTCGCGCGTGCGGGTGCGCGACGGCCCGCCCCGCCTGCCGACTGGCCGGCTGCGGCGATGCTGTTCGTGTACGTCTCGTGTTTTTCGTTTGCGTATCTGACCGTCAGCGCGGCCACCGGCGCGCTGATCCTGTTTGGCGCGGTGCAACTGACGATGTTCGCGGCGGGATGGCACGCGGGCGAACGGTTTGCCGCGACCGGCTGGGCCGGGTTCGGGGCAGCGCTCGGCGGGCTGGTCTATCTCGTGTCGCCCGGGCTCGCCGCGCCGACGCCGCGCGGCGCAGCGCTGATGACGGCTGCCGGCATTGCATGGGGAATCTATTCGATACGGGGCCGCCGGCCCGTCGATCCGGTCGCGGCAACCGCCGGCAATTTCCTGCGTGCCGCGCCGCTGGCGCTCGCGCTGAGCGTCGCGCTCGCCACCCGCTTCCACGTCACGCCGGCCGGCGCCGCGCTCGCCGCGCTTTCCGGCGCGCTGACGTCGGGCCTCGGGTACGTGGTCTGGTATGCCGCGCTGCGCCACCTCACGGCGATGCGCGCCGCGGCGGTTCAGCTCTCCGTCCCGCCGATCGCTGCGGCTGGCGCCGTGCTGTTCCTGTCGGAACAGCCGACATGGCGGCTCGCGCTCGCATCGGCCGCGATCCTCGGCGGGGTCGCGGCCGTGCTCGCGACGCGGGCTCGGCAGGCGGGCAACAAAAGGTGATGCGCATCGGACGCAGCGCATTCGCGTGGCCCCCGCCCATTCAGAGGCCGCCAAAATGCAAAACCCGCACACGGATACCGTGTACGGGTTTCAGAACAGACGGCAAACCGGGCGCCCTTGCGGGCGCTGCCTGGCTTAGTGGCCGAAGAACACCGACGAACGGTCGGTTGCGGCCGGCGCGACCACGTGCTGACCCGACTGCGACGTCGCGGCAGCGTTCGCACCGTAGCCCGTTGCATCAGCTTGCGCGCCGGTGTTCTGCGCGGCGGCGATCTTGGCCTGCGCGGCCTGGATGTTTTCCGGGTAGTTCATCCAGTCGTTCGGGTTGTAGCCGGCCTTTTCGAGCTGGACCAGCTCGGCGCGCACTTGCGCGCGCGTCAGCGGCTGCTGGTTCGATTGGGCGAACGAGACGACCGGTGCGGCCACCAGGGCGGCCAGTGCAACTGCCTTGATCAGCGATTTCATGGTGCGTTACCTCCAGAATTGTTTTGTCAGGCGCTTCGGACTCGGGGTCGTTGCGCATGAGTAGAAGTCTAGGAGGCCACGCTATCAGGGTAAATACTTAAATCGCGAATTCACTGTTGACGGAAAACATACAATCGCCGTGGAATCCATTAAATCATCAGATGATTGTAGGCATTCACGCACTGAATACCGCGACGCGGCACCCGGTGCGCCTGTCCACGGCTCAGCGCCGCCGGCCGTTATCCGATGACGCCATCAGCCGGTCGAACAGCAGCGCCTTGAGGCGGATCAGGTCGTCCGCGCCGGTCTCGCCGAACGCCGCGTGATGAAGCGTCAGCGCGGGCGCCACCGGATCGGCATGGACGGCCCGCACCGTACCGTCGAGCGCCAGCAGCTCGACCCGGTCGCCCGTCGTGTACGGAAGCTGCACGCGCAACGGTTCGCCGATTGCGGCAATCGGCCGGTCGACGGCAATCGACAGCCCGCTCACGCTGATGTCGTGCACCATCCCGATGCCTTCCGCGCCCTCCGCTCCGCCCGCGCAGCAGGCGGCGATCCGCACCGGCACGCGCGGCTCCGCGCGTGTGCGCAGCCGGTCGACGAAGCCGGGCGGCGACAGCACCAGGAACCGCGCGGCACCCGCTGCCTGCACCGACTCGACCGTCGCGCCGAAACGCGACACCGCGGCTCGGCCGATCGCGACTGCCTCGATGTCGTCGCCGCGCGCGAAGTCGAACGCGGCCGCCGGCTGCGGCTCGACGAACAGCGCGCCCGATGCGGCGATGCCAATCAGGCGGTAGCGCTGCAGCCCGCGGGTCGTGCCGACCCGGCGACGGATGCCGATCGAGGCGCCCGCCGACAACCCCATCCGCGGCGCGTGAGGCACCGCGTCAGGCACGCGAGGCTCCGCTTCGGCTTCGGCGTCGTCGCGCCGGCGTACCGGCCGGAAATGGTCGAACAGGAAGGCATGCTGCGCGGCATCGCGCAGCGTCGTGCCCGCCGGCAGCAGCGCGGCGCCGTCGGCATCGTAGAGATCGAAGCCGAACGGGACGCCGGCGGCAAGATCGTCGCGCGCGAGCGGGACGTAGTCGGTAGATAGCCTCATCGGAAGGCGCGGAGCGACCGCGCGAGCTGTCATGACAACATGATTACGGCAGCTTCGCGCGAAATCTGAACGGCTCCGTTACTGCGAAGTGCCGGTTGCGTCGGGCGCGGCCGGCACGGGCGCCTGGGACGGTGCGGCCGAAGGGGCGGCAGCCGGTGCGGCGCCAAATCCCGCGCTGCTTCCGCCCGCCGCGCTCGCCCCCGCTGGCGGCTGCGCGGGCTGCGGTTGCGACGCACCCGCCGACAGCGCGGCGGCCGACGCGGCCACTTCTGACGCCGGCACCCATTCCTCGACGATACCGCCCGATGCCGCTTCGGGCGCCGATGCCGCCGACGCGGCCGAGGCCACGCCTGCGTCGGCCTCGGGTGCACGTTCCACCCGCTGGGTCCTGACCGGCACGGGCGCCTTCTTCGACTCGGGCGGGAACCACGTGTCGAACAGATCCGTCACGCGTTCGCGCAGCGACGCGAACCAGCCCGGCGACGGCTCGGTATCGAATTTCATCTTCGTGTCGACGATCCGGGCGCGCTGCGCACGCTGGAAGAAATCGCCGACGATCGGCAGCGCACTGTGCGCGCCCTGCCCCCAGTAATCGCTGCGCAGCGTCACGCGGCCATCGTCGAAACCGACCCACGCACCGGCAACGAGGCCGGGCTGCATCAGGATGAACCAGCCGTCCGCATTGTCCTGCGTCGTGCCCGTCTTGCCGGCCACGTCGCCACGGATCCCGAAGCGCGTGCGGATGCTGCCGCCCGTGCCGCGCGTCACGACATCGCGCATCACGCTGAGCAGCGTCTTGTCGGTTTCAGCGTCGAGCGCGCGCTCGGGCGGCGCCGGCGCGTATTCGGCGAGCACGTCGCCCTGGCGGTTCTCGATGCGCGTCACCATCTGCGGCTCGACATACAGCCCGCCGTTCGCGATGGTCGCGTACGACGCGACCATCTCCTTCAGCGTGACCGGGCTCGTGCCGAGCGCGAGCGACGGCACGCGTTCGAGCGGGCTTTCGCGCACGCCCATGTCACGTGCGAGCCTTGCCACGGAAGCCGGCCCGACCTTCTCCATCACCTGCGCGGTGATCCGGTTACGCGACAGCGCGACCGCGTCGCGCAGCGTCATCGGCTTGCCGGTCGGCGGCACGTCGTCGTTCGGCCGCCAGATCTCGCCGCCCTTCAACGGGATCTCGACCGCTTGGTCGATGAATGTGTCGTCCGGCGTCATCCCGTTCGCGAACGCCACGCCATAGACGAACGGCTTGAACGTCGAGCCCGGCTGGCGCCGCGCCTGCGCGACGTGGTCGAACGGCTCGTTGGTGAAGTCGCGGCTGCCGACCCACGCGCGGATCTGCCCGTCACGCGGATCGATCGCGAGGAAGCCGGCCTGCACGTCGGTCTTCGTCTTGCACAGCGCGCGCAAGAAACCACGGTCGGCCGCGAGCAGCTTCATCGCGGCCGCGTCGTCCTTGCCGGCGTCCTGCGCGGCCTTGTATTCGGGCGACTCGCGCATGAAGGTGCGGAACACCTCGTTGTCGGTGCCGCAGCCGTCGCGGCCGCTCCACGCGTTATTCGCGATGCCCTGCAGCTGGTTGCCCTGCAGCGTGAGCGCCTGCGTCGCCATCTGCTGCAGCCGCGAGTCGATCGTCGTGCGCACGATCAGCCCGTCCGAGTAGATGTTGTAGTCGTTGCGGTCGGCCCACGCGATCAGCCATTTGCGCAGCTGCTGCGCGAAATGCGGCGCGGGCCCCGGCGGTTCCTTCTGGCGCTCGAAGTCGATCCGCAGCGGCCGGCGCTGCAACTGCGCGAACTGCGCGGGCGACAGCTTGCCGTACTTCACCATCTGGCCGAGCACCGTGTTGCGCCGCTGCAGCGCACGCTCGGGATTCAGCACCGGGTTGTAGTAGCTGTTGCCCTTCAGCATGCCGACGAGCGTCGCGCTGTCGAGCACGTCGAGCTCATCGGCCGACTTGTCGAAATAGGTGCGCGCGGCCATCTCGACGCCGTACGCGTTGTACAGGAACGGCACCGTGTTCAGGTAGGTCTCGAGGATCTGGTCCTTGCTGTAGACGGCCTCGATCTTCAGCGCGGTGATCGCCTCCTTCACCTTGCGCGTGAGCGTCGGCGCACGGCCGATCTCGTCCGGATACAGGTTGCGCGCGAGCTGCTGCGTGATCGTCGAGCCGCCCTGGCGGCTGCCCGAGAACGTATGGAGCGCGGCCGACGCCGTGCGCTTCCAGTCGAGGCCGTGGTGCTCGTAGAAACGGTGATCCTCGGTCGCGATCAGCGCGTCGACCATGTGCGGCGAGATCTGCTTGAGCGGCACCCACTCGCGGTTCGACGGCTTGAATTCGGCCAGCAGCTTGCCGTCGGCGGACAGCACCTGCGCGGGCTGGTCGACGCGCGCCTTGCGGATGTCGCCGATGCCCGGCGTGAACGGGATGAGCACGACCACGTAGACCACGAACAGCGCCGGCACGGCGGCGCCGGCAAGCAGCACGCCGCGGCGCGTCGGGTGACGGACATGGTGCCACGCGGTGGCGGCGAGAGGCTTGACCCGCGCGACGGCGGCAGCCGCGACGGGTTGGGCGCGCGCGACCCATCTGGCACAGAAGTCACGCACTGACGACACGTTTCGGCGATTCACGCGGGTGGAGCTCGGCTGAAAAGGGTGCATCGTACCAAACTCGCGCGGCCCGCCGGACTGCGATGGCGTGGCGGCGGCACACACGGCGCGGCCGCGCGGCGGTTCACACGCAAAAAAGGCGCGCGCCCCGCAACGGGAACGACGCGCCAAGCCTGGTACTACAAACGGGAGGCCGCGCCACGCGCAGCCGATCGGCGCAGTAACTCAGCGCACGAGAAAACCGTAGGTCAGCGGATCGCGTTCGTCGACGATCCAGTTCGCGAACCCGCAGATATGCGCGCTGCCCTCCACCTCCGGAATCACGGCCGGGATGTCGCCGACCGTCGTTTCGCGCAGCACGCGCCCCTTGAAGACCGTGCCGACGATCGATTCGTTGACGAGCGTGTCGCCGGCCGCAAGCAGCCCGCGCTGGTAGAGCTGTGCGACCCGGCCGCCGGTGCCGGAACCCGTGGGCGAGCGGTCGACCTCGCGATCCGCGAACACGCAGCAGTTCGCCTGCGTCGAGCCCGGGTGGCGCGGCGCGTTCGCGATGATCGTGCCGTAGATGTGGTTGATTTCCGGAATCTCCGGATGCACGACCGGGTACTTCGCGTTCGCGGCGGCCTTCACTTCCGCGCCGAAGCGAATCAGCTTTTCCACCGCCGCTTCGCGCACCGGCAGGTCGAACGGCGCGCCGTCGACGTAGAAATAGAACGCACCGCCGTACGCGATGTCGCCCGTCACCGTGCCGAACGACGGCGTCTCGACCGACACGTCGCGCTGCCAGATGAACGACGGCACGTTGACGAAGCGCACGGGCCCCGCATGCTCGCCGTCCCACTTGACGAACGCCTCGATGAAGCCGCACGGCGCGTCGATGCCGACCCGCGTTTCCGGCACCGTGCGCTGCACCCAGCCGAGCTCGACGGCCGCGGTCGACAGTGCGATCACGCCGTGCCCGCAATGGTCGCTGTAGCCTTCGTTGTGCACGAAGATCACGCCGAAATCGGCATTCGGCGACACGGGCTCGGTCAGGTAACCGCCGTACATGTCGGCGTGGCCGCGCGGTTCGAACATCAGCGCGCGGCGGATCTCGTCGGCGTTTTCCTTGAGCCACGCGCGGCGCTGGACGATCGTGGCGCCGGCCGCGCGCGGCAGCCCGCTCGTGACGATGCGGAACGCTTCGCCACCCGTGTGGACTTCGACGGTGGAAAGGGATCGGGAAATTTTCATGGTCGAGCGAAGGGGTTAAACGAAGAACGGCGGCCGCGCCGCCGTCCGATGGCAGGCCGGCCGGTTACTTCGCGTACGGTTCCGGCAGGCCGTTGCGGATCACGTAGACGCTGGTCGGCGCGCCCTTCAGGTCGCCGTTCGCGTCGAACGAATAGGTGCCCGCGACGCCCGCATAGTTCGACTTCGCCAACTGCGCGATCAGCTTCGCCTTGTCGGTGGTCGTACCGGCCTTGACCATCGCATCGGCGAGCAGCTTCATCCCGTCGTAGTAGTTCACGCCGTAGACCTGCGTATCGGTGTGATACGTGTCGTGGTACTTCTTCAGGAATTCCCGGCCGGCCGCCGTCTTCTCGAGCGCGACGCCGCCCTGCGCGCAGTAGACGATCGACGCCGCGTCGCCCGCGACCTTGCCCATGTCGGCCGAGCAGATGCCGTCGCCGCCGAGCAGCTTCGCGCGCAGACCGCGCTGCTTCATCTGCTTGGCCATCGGCGCGCCTTGTGCCGCATAGCCGCCGAGGAAGATCACGTCCGGGTTGCTGGCCTTGATCTTGGTGAGAATGCCGAGGAAGTCGGTGGCCGACGAATTCGTGAATTCCTGGTCGACGATCTTGATCCCGTTCGCCTTCGCGACGTTCATGAACTGCTCGGCAACGCCCTGCCCGTACGCGGTGCGATCGTCGATCACGGCGGCGGTTTTCGCGTTCAGCGTCTTCGCGGCGAAGGTGGCCATCGTGCCGCCGAGCTGTTCGTCGCTCGCGCCGATCCGGAAGATGTTCTTGAAGCCCTGCTTGGTCAGCGCCGGGTTCGACGCAACCGGCAGCATCGGCACGCCGGCAGTCGAGTACACGCGCGATGCCGGAATCGCGACGCCCGAGTTGTACGGGCCAAGCACCGCGACGACGCCCTTGTCGACGAGATTCTGGGCAACCTGCACGCCGGCCTTCGGGTCGGCCTGGTCGTCGTCGGAAACCAGTTTGAAGGTGACGGTCTTGCCGGCGACCTTGATGCCGGCCTTGTTGAGTTCGTCGACGGCCAGGCGCGCGCCGTTTTCATTGTCCTTGCCGTTCGCGGCCTGCGGGCCGGTCAGCGGCGCCGAATGGCCGATCATCACGACTTCCTGCGCGTGCGCGGAAGTCAGCGCGCCGGCGGCGATGGCCACCGAGAGCGCGGTAACGAGGTGTCGCATGATGTCTCCTGATTGGTTTTGTGTGAAACCAATGTAGGACACGCGTGGTCACCATGCAAGCAATTTCAAAATAAAAACTTCGATTCTGGTCATTTTTCAGACCAGAACGAGCCTGACGTTGTCACTTCGGCGTGATGTCGCGCCGCACGCGGCGGATGTGCTGCTCGACATAGAACGCCGCCGCGTCAGCGTCGCCCGACACGATCGCCTCGTAGATCAGCCGGTGTTCGGACACGTAGAGCCGGATCCGGCCCGAGTCGTAGATGCCGTCGTCCTTCAGCCGCTTCCACAGCGGCTGGTCCATCGTCTTCGCGACTTCGTCCGCGATCTTCACGATCAGCGCGTCGCCGGTCATCAGCGCGAGCTGCCGGTGGAACAGCCGGTCGCTCTCGTTCCACAACGCGCGCTGATGCGGATCGTCGACGTCGGTAATGGTTTCCATCTGGGCCAGATAGCGTTCGGCGCCCGGGTCGGCACGGCCGTGCGCGGCCGCGAGGCGTGCGATCGCGGGCTCCAGGATCAGCCGCACGTCGAGCGTCGACGTCGGGCTGAAATCGGGTTCGGATGCGCGGTGCGTGTCGCCGCGATGCGCGAGCACGTCGAGCGGCGACGCGACGACGTAGGTGCCCGAATTGCGCTTCGTGAACACGAGCCCTTCGTTCTGCAGCGCGCCGAGCGCTTCGCGCACGGCCGGCCGGCCGACCTGGAACAACCCCGCGAGTTCGCGCTCGGACGGCAGCCGCGACTCGGCGGCATAGCGCCCGGCGCGGATCTCGTCGCGGATCTTCTCGGCCACCTGCTCGTAGATCTGCAGCGGCCTGAAACCGCCTTCGAGTGTGTCGGGACGCGCGGACATCATCGTATGGCTCCTGCCCGGTCGCGGGCGTGAATCTGGAATGGGTTCGCACTATACCGGAGCGCGCCGGCATCGAGGCCATGGCGCCCCTTCTGGACAGATATTAGAACCAAAAATGGCGAGGCGCTTTATTTTCTGGGTTGCGGGTGGGCCAGCAAGTGGTATAGATTCGATCCACACTGCCTTGTGTCACGGTATCCGGCAGCCCTGTGGCGGGCGCGGCATGCGCCCGTCGTCCACGCTCACCGACGCATGCGACGTACACGATGACCGCTCTTTCCCCGATTCCCGTTTTCGATGCGGCCGACACGGCCGCGCTGCTCGACTACCCGGCGCTGCTCGCCACGCTCAGGCAGGCCGTCGCCGACTATGCGGCGGGCGAGATCGTCAGCCCCGAACGCCTGGTCGTGCCGCTGCAGGCCGGCGGCGTGATGCTGTCGATGCCGTCGAGCGCGCGCGATCTCGCGACCCACAAGCTCGTCAACGTGTGCCCCGGCAACGGCGCGCGCGGGCTGCCGACGATCCTCGGCCAGGTGACCGCATACGACGCGACCACCGGCGAGATGCGCTTCGCGCTCGACGGCCCGACGGTCACCGGACGCCGCACGGCGGCCATCACCGCGCTCGGCATCCAGGCGCTGCACGGCGCCGCCCCGCACGACATCCTGCTGATCGGCACCGGCAAGCAGGCGGCCAATCACGCGGAAGCGCTCGCCGCGATCTTTCCCGAAGCACGCCTCCACGTGCGCGGCACGAACGCCGACAGCGTGGCCGCCTTCTGTGCCGCACACCGCGCGCAAGCGCCGCGTCTCGTCCCGCTCGACGGCGACGCGATTCCCGATGTGATCGATGTCGTCGTGACGCTGACGACGAGCCGCACGCCCGTCTATCGCGAAGCCGCGCGCGAAGGCCGGCTCGTGGTCGGCGTCGGCGCGTTCACCGCGGACGCGGCCGAGATCGACGCGAACACGGTGCGCGCCAGCCGGCTGGTCGTCGACGATCCGGCCGGCGCGCGCCACGAAGCGGGCGACTTGATCGTCGCGCAGGTCGACTGGCAGCACGTCGCGTCGCTCGCCGACGTGCTGGGCGGCGCATTCGACCGCAACGGGCCGCTGCTGTTCAAGAGCGTCGGCTGTGCGGCATGGGATCTCGCCGCGTGCCGCACGGCGCGCAATGCACTGGCCGCGCGCCGGGCCGGCTGACCCGGCAGCCCCCCTTCAGCCGCGCTCGCGGCACCATCACCTCGAAGCCGCTCCGGCGGTTTCCCGTACGCGTTGTAGGAATCGCCCTACAACGCGTCGCACCGGCCTACATCAACTTCCAATTCGGCCGATTTCATTTTCGGCGGCGCAACACGATACTGCCCGCATGAATGCCAGCCAGTTACCCGCCGCGCTCCGGGTGTTTCTCGTCGATCACGCCGTCGCCGTCAGGCAGCGGATCGCGCTGCTTGTCGGCGCGATCCGCGGCGTCGCCGTCGTGGGCGAAGCGGAAGACGGCCAGGACGCGTGGACGCATATCCGCAGCAGCCATGCGGATGTGGTGATCGTCGACCTGCGGCTGGCGGACGGCAGCGGTCTCGACCTGATCGGGACGCTGTCGAAGGCCGCGCCGCGCATCGTCACGATCGTGCTGACGAATCACTCGGCGCCGGCATTCCGAGAGGCATGCGCGTCGGCCGGAGCCGATTACTTCTTCGACAAGACTGTCGAATTCGACGCCGCATGCCGTGTCATCGAATCCCTGGTGCACGCTCGCGCGCACCGCCCCTGACGAGCCGGAGTGACTCATGTCCACAGCCACCACCTGCGCCGCCGACGTATCCATCACGCCTCGGCCGACGATTCCGCTTCGCGCGGTCACGCGTGCCGACGCCGCCAAACATCCCGCCGCGCGCTGCTCGGTGTGCGCAATGCGCTCGATGTGCCTGCCGCCGCACCTGACCGCGGCCGAATACGGCCGCCTCGACGCGATCATCTGCACGACCCGGCAGGTGCGCCAGGGCGACGCGCTGTTCCGCACCGACGATCCGTTCCAGAGCATCTATGCGGTACGCGCGGGTTCGTTCAAGACGGTGATGATGCATCGCGACGGCCGCGAGCACGTGACGGGCTTCCAGATTGCCGGTGAAACGCTCGGGATGGACGGCATCGGCGGCGGCCAGCACTGCTGCGACGCGATCGCGCTCGAAGACAGCGTCGTGTGCATCATCCCGTTCGGCGCGCTCGAAGCAGCCTGCCGCGAGATCAAGCCGATGCAGCACTTCCTCTACCAGATGCTGAGCAGCGAGATCGTCCGCGAATCGAGCCAGATGCTGCTGCTCGGCACGATGTCGGCCGAGCAGCGCGTCGCGCATTTCCTGCTGAACCTGTCGTCGCGCTTCGAGGCGCGCGGCTATTCGGCGACGGAATTCAACCTGCGGATGACGCGCGAGGAAATCGGCTGCTTTCTCGGGATGAAGCTCGAAACCGTCAGCCGGATGTTCTCGCGGTTCCATCGCGAAGCGCTGGTCGAAACGCGCGGCAAGCGCGTGCGCATCATCGACTCGCAAGCGCTCGCACGGGTCTGACGGAACAAGGCCAGGACTACGTCTGGCGGCGTGCGCGGCCCCGGCCCCGCGCGCGATGCATCATCGCACCGCGCCGCCGGTCGCCGCGTCGCGCAGCCCCACCCTTGCACCGCCCGCCTGGCACGCGATCAGCGCCTGTTCGGCCTGCCTGAACGCGCGGCACAGCACATCGTCCACATCGTTGCCGACGCACGGCGGCAGCGGCCAGAGTGCGGTGTCGTGCATCACGAGGTCGAGCCGCACGTCGTACTCGCGTGCGCCATCGGCTGCGGCTCGCGATTCGATCGCGAGGTGGCAGCCGGCAATCAGCGTGCGAAACCGTTCGAGCCGCACCAGCTGCGCGCCGGCTTCGGCTTCGACCGCGGCGGAACCCGCGAATCCAAGGCAGGCGATCTGCATGCCCACGCCCATGTCGTGTCTCCTGACGGGGCCGCCCGCTCGTCGACCGCCTTGCATGTGCCGCCCGCACCGAAAGGCGGCGGCACGTGTTACCCGTGGCACGGCGCGATTTCTTCGATCGCTGCCCGGCCGATAGTCTGCCCGCGCCTTCGTCGGCGCGGGATCGTTCATACGTTGAAGGTCTGCGACGTCTTCATCTCGATCCACGTCATGCCGGCCCGCAGCCCTTCGATCATCGCCTCGCGCTCGGTTGGATACGCATGGCTGTGCTCGAACGTGTGATGAAAACGCGCGGCACCACTGCCATGCTCGACCGACACACGGCAGCGGAATTCGCCCGATTCGCACGGGCGCGTCTCGACTTCGACGGACCAGTCGCGTTCGTGAATGTTGCCCTGCAGTGTCATGCACCCTCCTGGGGCTGGGGTATCAGTCTCCGAGCCGGAAGTGGCCGCTGTGCAGCAGCACCGGCCGGCCGCCGATTTCCTCGAGCATCCGTCGCGCCATCGCCTCGATCGCCGACCTGTGCGCCTCGAACGCAGCCAGCAGGTCGCGTTCGAGCAGCGACGGCGCGCCGAAATGATCTTCCAGCGCCTCGGCCGTGACCGCGCACTGTACGCAACGCCCGTCGACCAGTGCCGAAAACGCCACGACCAGGTCGCGTGCGCAATATTCGGGTGGTTCCGGCGGGAAGGCAATCTGCATCTGTCCGCCTGTCATCGTCGTGATCGCTCCATGACAAGAGCATAGTGGCGCGCGCGCCCGCACGCTTGACCCACGTCAACCGGTTCGCTGCGCCGCACGATCACGGCGCGGCAGCATGCCGGCGCGGCTGTACGACGCCGCGTCGGCCCGCTTTCAGCCCGCGTCGGGCTCGATCGCCGCGCCGCGCTCCGCGAGCAGCTCGCGCAGCACGCTGCGGTGGCAATGACGCTCGTCTTCGCAGTAACAGCCGATCGAGAACGCGGTGGTCGCCGACAGCGCCGCCAGCAGGTCCAGCACCTTCGGCGCGTCGCCATGCGCCATCTCCGCGCGGAAGTGGCGCTTGAACGCGTTCCATTCCGCATCGGTTTCGGCGGCCTGCGCCCGCGCAACGAGTTCGGGGCTCGGCGACAGCGTCGGCAACCATACATCATAGTAGTTGCGCGACGCGAATTCCGCCTTCGGCACACCGCGCGGCGGCCGCCGTACCGTTCCGATCCGCAGGCCTTCGCCGGCCGCGCGCGGCGTGCCGAGCTGGATGATCCGGATGCCCATGTCGCTCCTTCCGAGTTGCGTCAGATTCTGTGATCGTACCCCCGCGCCTGCCCCCGCGTCAGCCGGGTGGCGCACATTGCGCCGCATAATAAAAAACCGGCTGCTCCCTTGCGGGAGACAGCCGGTTCGGCCAGTCGCGTTGCGCGCGGGGCGCGCCGCGATCAGACGCCGCTCTTCAGCACCTTGCCGATTGCGTCCGCGACGATGGCGACGTTCGAGTCGTTCAGGCCCGCGACGCACATCCGGCCCGAACGCAGGATGTACACGCCGTGCACTTCGCGCAACGCGTCGACCTGCGATTCGGTCAGGCCCGTGTACGTGAACATCCCGCGCTGCTTCACGTAGCGCGTCAATGCCTCGCCGCTGACGTGGTCGCGCAGGCCGTCATGGATCGACTGGCGCATCCGCGCGATGCGGCGGCACATCGCCGACAGTTCCTCTTCCCACTGCTTGCGCAGCGCAGGGGTGCCGAGCACGGCCGCCACGACCTTCGCGCCGTAGGTTTGCGGGTTGCTGTAGTTCGAGCGCACGGCGCCGGCCAGCTGGCCGAGCACGCGGTCGGCCGCGGCGGCGTCCTCGCAGACGACGCTCAGGCCGCCCACGCGCTCGCCGTACAGCGAGAAGTTCTTCGAGAACGAGTTCGCGACCAGCGCCGGCACGCCGCGACGGGCCAGTTCGCGCACCGCGAATGCGTCCGCGTCAAGGCCCGCGCCGAAGCCCTGGTAGGCCATGTCGACGAACGGCAGCAGCCCGCGCGCCTCGATCACGTCGATCAGCTTCTCCCACTGGCCTTCGTCGAGGTCGACACCGGTCGGGTTGTGGCAGCACGCGTGCAGCAGCACGATGCTGCGCGCCGGCAGCGCGTCGATCGCCGCGAGCATCGCGTCGAACTTCAGGCCGCCCGTCGCCTCGTCGTAGTACGGGTACGTGTTCACCGTGAAGCCGGCGCGCTCGAAGATGAAGCGGTGGTTTTCCCAGCTCGGGTCGCTGAGCCATACCTGCGATTCCGGGAAGTAACGCTTCAGGAAATCGGCGCCCACCTTCAGCGCGCCGGAACCGCCGAGCGTTTGCAGCGTCGCGATGCGGCCGGCCGCGCGGGCCGGGTGATCGGCGCCGAACACGAGCGCCTGCACGGCGTCGCGATACGCGGCCAGGCCGACCATCGGCAGGTACGGCTTCGCGCTGCTGTCGCGCTGCAGCGCGGTTTCGGCTTCGCGCACGGCACCCATCACCGGAATCCGGCCTTCGGCGTCGAAGTAGATGCCGATGCTCAGGTTGACCTTCTGGTCGCGCGGATCTTTCTGGAAGTTCTCGTTGAGCGTCAGGATCGGGTCGCCCGGGTACGCGTCGATGTGTTCGAACATGGCTATGTCGGTCTCGTTTGGAAGAATGATCGGTCTTGGCCTGCGTCAGCGTGCGGATGCGCCGTCGTGCACCGCGTAGCCTGCATTCTTCTGACGGAAGCGATACCCGACCGCGAGCACCGCGAGCCATACCGGGATCAGGTACACCGACAGGCGGAGATCCGGCGTCAGGTACATCACGACGAGAATGCCGGCCATGAATGCCAGGCACAGGTAATTCGTGAAAGGATAGCCCAGACTGCGGAAGGAAGTCTCCTCCCCGGCTGCACGCTTGGCCTGGCGGAACTTCAGGTGGATCAGCGTGATCATCGCCCAGTTGATGATCAGCGCCGACACGACGAGGCCCATCAGCACCTCGAACGCCTTGCCCGGCATGAAGTAGTTGACCAGCACGCACACGCCGGTCGCGAGCGCCGACGCGCCGAGCGCGGCGAGCGGAATGCCGCGCTTGTTCACCGAGCACAGCACCTTCGGCGCGTTGCCCTGCTTCGCGAGGCCGAACAGCATCCGGCTGTTGCTGTACACGCCGCTGTTGTAGACCGACAGCGCGGCCGTCAGCACGACCACGTTCAGCACGTTGGCCACCAGGTTGCTGCTCATCGCGTGGAAGATCAGCACGAACGGGCTGCCGCCGGTGACGACCTTTTCCCACGGATACAGCGACAGCAGCACGGCGAGCGCGCCGATGTAGAAAATCAGGATGCGGTAGATCACCTGGTTGGTCGCGCGCGGAATGCTGCGCTTCGGATCGTCGGCCTCGGCCGCGGTGATGCCGATCAGCTCCAGCCCGCCGAACGAGAACATGATCGCGGCCATCGACATCACGAGCCCCGACACGCCGTTCGGGAAGAAGCCGCCGTGCTGCCACAGGTTCCGGACACTCGCCTCCGGCCCCGCATGGCCGCTCGCGAGCAGCCAGCCGCCGAAGCCGATCATCCCGACGATCGCGGCGACCTTGATGATCGAGAACCAGAATTCCGTCTCGCCGTACGACTTCACGCTTGCCAGGTTGAGCAGGTTGATCGCGACGAAGAACACCAGTGCCGACACCCAGGTCGGCACGCCGGGCCACCAGTACTGCACGTAGATCCCGACGGCCGACAGCTCGGCCATGCTGACGAGGATGTACAGCACCCAGTAGTTCCAGCCCGACAGGAAGCCGGTGAAGTGGCCGACGTACTTGTTGGCGAAGTAGCTGAACGAGCCGGCGACGGGCTCGTCGACGACCATCTCGCCGAGCTGGCGCATGATGAAGAACGCGACGATGCCGGCCACCCCATAGCCGAGCAGCACGGACGGGCCGGCCATCTTGATCGTCTGCGCGATGCCGAGGAACAGCCCCGTGCCGAGCGCGCCGCCGAGCGCAATCAGCTGGATGTGCCGGTTCTTCAGCCCGCGCTTCAGGCCGTCGCTCTCGTTTCCAGAAACCATGTCTTCTCCACTCTGTCCGCCTCCGCCTGAAGCGGTGCGGCGCGCCTCGGTGTGCCGGGCGCTGTTTTGCTGTGCCGGGGCCGTTCGTGGAGCCGCCGGGTTGGGGACTGCAATCTTCGCGTGGCGGCGCCCGATTCGCGTCGGCGTGCCCGCCAGACCGGCTGCCGACTGTCGCCGCGCCGCATTGCTGCGTTCGCACACGAAAATCCGGCGTCAGTTTAGCGTCGCGACGGCGAAATCGGGTTTCGTAACCCGTTCATGCAAACCCTACATTATGAGATAAGATTGCATCCAGGAGACAAACGAGGAAACAAAAATGCATGAACCGGTTCTGGATCGCCTCGATCGCCATCTGCTATCGATCCTGCAGGAGAACGGCCGCGCGTCGAACCTCGATCTGGCGAAGGCCGTCGGCCTGTCGCCCGCGCAGACGCTGCGCCGCCACCGGCGGCTGGAGGAGATCGGCGCGATCCGTCGCTACGAAACCCGGTTGTGCCCCGACACGCTCGGTTTCGGCGTCACCGCTTTCGTGCACGTGACGATGGAGCGCGGGCATATCCGCGACCTGTCGAAGTTCCAGAAACTGGTGTCCGATCTCGCGCAGATCCAGGAGTGCTTCTCGGTGACGGGCGACATCGACTATGTACTGAAGGTCGTCGCGCACGACCTGAAAGGCTTGTCGCGATTCCTGCTCGAGACGCTGATGCGCATTCCCGGCGTGAGCGGCGTGCATTCGAGCGTGTGCCTCGACGAGATCAAGTGCACGAGTGCGATGCCGGTTGAGGCCTGAGGTGGCGGGCCGGGCGCCCGACCCACCCGGCCGGCCCGCTCACCGCACCGCTTCAAACGCACTGATCAACAACGCCCCTGCCGCGATCACCGCGCAACCGGCCGCCCGGCGCGGCGTCAGCCGCTCGCCGAGATACACGCGTGCGATCAGCGCCGCGAACACCACGCTCGTTTCGCGCAGCGCCGATACCGGCCCCATCGGCGCGCGATCCATCGCCCAGATCACGATGCCGTACGCGAGCGCCGCGAATACGCCGCCGCACGCCGCCTTCGCGGTTTCGCCGACATCCTGCGTCAGCCGCAGCGGCCCCGCCCGCAGCCGGTAGTACGCGGCCATCATCGCGCCCGTCAGCACGAACATCCACGCGGTATAGCCGACCGTGTTGCCGCTTTCCCGCACACCGATCCCGTCGACCACGCTGTAGGCTGCGATCGACACGCCGGTCGCGAACGCGGTGGGCAGCACCTGCATCATCCGGTGCTTCGCGCCGCGCCCGCGTTCCAGGCCGATCGCCAGGATGCCCGCGCAAATCAGCACGAGCCCGCATTGCGCGCCGGCATTCAGGTGCTCGCCCGCGAACGCCGCCGCGCCGAGCGTGACGAGCAGCGGCGCGGTGCCGCGCGCGACCGGGTACGCGACGGTCAGGTCGCCGTGCTCGTATGCGCGCACCAGCAGCAGCGTATAGACGACGTGCAGTACAGCCGACGCGACGACATAGAGCCAGCTCGCAGGCGTGATCGGCGCCGCTGCCGGCAGGAACAGCAGCGCGAACAGCCCGATCGCGATCTGCAGCACCGTGGCCGACCGCAGCCGGTCGCCGCTGCTGCGGACGAGCGCGTTCCATGACGCATGCAGGAACGCCGCACACAGAACCGCAAACAGAACGGGAATCGGCACGTTGAATACTCACTGACGGTCGGCCACGCGGAATCGTCGCCGCAGGGCGTTCATCGTATGAATCCGTCATCCGATTGTCAAAAAGCTGGCGCAGCGCAGCACCGCGCGCAAACCAGCCGACCCCGCCCTTTCGCCCGCCCCGCGCGGGATCCGCGGCAGCGGCCCCGCGCGCAGCCGTATGTGACGCAAAAGTGGCGGGCGGTCTGCCCCTTTCCGTTCTCTTTCGCCCGGCATTCCGCCGTAATGAAATCGATACCGCAGCGCAACCATCGCGAAATCACTCCGTCCCCATATCTTCATACGCGACTGTTTCAATGCGCGTGCTCTCTCACGAGCTCCGCGCCGAACCGACACGGCGACGGGGCCGCTCTCCACCATCGAAGACCTTACCTGGAGTTTCCCGATGTTCCGTCAAGCCTTGCTCGTCACCGCCTGCGCAGCCGCAGCGCTGGCGCTGTTCGCCTGCGGCGGCAGCGACGACCCCACGTCGACGCCTGCCGTGTCGTCGCAGGATGCGCTGCAGACCGCCACGCCGATCAAGCACGTCGTCGTGATCTACGGTGAAAACATCTCGTTCGACCACTACTTCGGCACCTACCCGAACGCGACGAACCCGTCGGGCGAACCGGCGTTCACCGCCAAGTCCGGCACGCCGACGCCCAACGGCCTGACGGGCACGCTGCTCACCGCGAACCCGAACTTCACGAACACGGCCAACGGCACCGACGCGGCGAACCCGTTCCGCCTCGACCGCACGCAGGCCGCGACCGCCGACCAGAACCACGCGTACACGGCCGAGCAGCAGGCCGAGGACAACGGCCTCGCCGACCTGTTCCCGAAATACACCGGCAAGGGCTCGTCCGGCGGCGCCGGCGCGTTCGGCACGAAGGGCCAGGTGATGGGCTACTTCGACGGCAACACCGTGACCGCGCTGTGGAACTACGCGCAGCGCTTCGCGATGAGCGACAACATGTACACGACGTCGTATGGCCCGTCGACGCCGGGCGCGCTGAACGTCATCTCGGGGCAGACCAACGGGATGCAGATCGTCAAGACGTCGGCACAACCGTCGACGCTCGCGAAGAGCTCGTACTACATCAATGACGGCCAGGGCGGCTTCACGATGATCAACGACGTCGACCCGGGCTTCGACGTGTGCTCGAGCACGACCGACCAGGCGATGATGTCGGGCAAGAACATCGGCGACCTGTTGAACGGCGCGAAGATCACGTGGGGCGGCTTCATGGGCGGCTTCAACCTGTCGACGACGAACGGCAACGGCACGACGGGCTGCAGCCGCAGCACGGTCGCCACCGCCGTGAACGCCGCGACGTCGGACTACATCCCGCACCACAACTGGTTCCAGTACTACGCGTCGACCGCGAACCCGCAGCACACGCGCCCGAGCTCGGTCGCGGCGATCGGCTCGAGCCTCCAGACGGACGGCAAGACCACCGAACCGGCGAACCACCAGTACGACACGGACGACTTCTTCGCGGCCGTGAAGGCCGGCAATTTCCCGTCGGTCAGCTACCTGAAGGCCCCGGCCGCACAGGACGCGCACGCCGGCTATTCGGATCCGCTCGACGAGCAGGCGTTCGTGACGAAGGTCGTCAACTTCCTGCAGCAGCAGCCGGACTGGCAGAACACGGCCGTGATCGTCACCTATGACGACTCGGACGGCTGGTACGACCACGTGTACACGGCGCCGACCCGCGCGTCGTCGGACCCGGTCGACCAGGTCAACGGCAGCGGCAAGTGCGGCACGGGCGGCACCACCGGCGTGAACGGCGCGACCGTGAACGGCCGCTGCGGCCCGGGCGTGCGTATTCCGCTGATCGTGATCTCGCCGTACGCGAAGCAGAACTACGTCGACCACACGATGATCGACCAGTCGTCCGTCGTGCGCTTCATCGAGGACAACTGGCTCGGCGGCCAGCGCATCGGCGGCGGTTCGTTCGATGCGACGGCGGGCGACCTGCGCGCGCTGTTCGACTTCACGTCGAAGCCGAACACGACGCCGCTGTATCTCGACCCGACGCTCGGCACGGCATTGAGCGCGGCACCGGCGATCTGACCGGTATTGCATGACCGCATGGCCGGCGCATCACGCGCCGGCCGTTTCCGTTTAACGCGCCGCTTCGTGCAGCGCCCGATTTTCGACCGACAGCATGACAGCTCGCCCCGCGTTCCCGTCTCCCGACACCACCGGCAACCGCGCGCCGCGCACGCCATCCCGCCTCCTGCGCCGCGCGGCGTTCGTGATCGGCGCCGCCGTGCTCGGCTATGGCGCGTACGCGATCGCGTTCCCCGCGCATGTGCCCGCGGCGATCGGCACCGTCGTCGCCGACTGGACGGGCGCGAATCCGCATCCGGTCGTGCTGCAGCGGCCCGCCGCGCAGCCGCTGTCAGCGGTCGCGCAGCTCGGGCGTGCGCTGTTCGCCGATCCGTCGCTGTCCGCGTCGGGCAAGCAGTCGTGCGCGTCGTGCCACAGCCCCGATCATGCGTACGGCCCGCCGAACGCGCTCGACGTGCAGCCGGGCGGCCTCGCGATGACGCAACAAGGCTATCGCCCGCCGCCGTCGCTGATGTACCTGTATCGCCAGCCGAACTTCAGCATCGGCCCCGATGCCGGTGAAAACGACGCCGCACCGAGCGTCGCGCAACAGGCCGCGTCGGCGGCCGGTGTCGTGAAGGCGCAGAAGGTGGCCGGCACGTCGGCCGCGCCGCAGCTCGTGCCGCAGGGCGGGATGTTCTGGGACGGCCGTGCCGATACGCTGCAGCAGCAGGCGTTCGGCCCGCTGCTGAACCCGGTCGAGATGGCGAACGCGAGCATCGACGACGTCGCGCGCAAGCTCGCGCAGTCATCGCACCGCGCGCAGCTCGAGCAGCTGTTCGGTGCGCGTGTGTTCGACAGCCCGCAGCTCGCTGTGTCGGAGGCAATGTTCGCGATCGCGCGCTATCAGGTGGAGGATCCGTCGTTCCACCCGTACAACAGCAAGTACGACCGCTGGCTCGAAGGCCGTGCGCGCCTCACGCAGGCCGAGTTGCGCGGGCTGCGCCTGTTCAACGATCCGGACAAGGCGAATTGCGCGGGCTGCCACCTGTCGAAACCCGGCAAGGACGGGCTGCCGCCGATGTTTACCGATTACCAGTACGAGGCGCTCGGCGCGCCGCGCAACAAGGAACTGGTGCAGAACCGCAACCCGGCGTTCTACGATCTCGGCGTGTGCGGGCCGTTCCGCGACGACCTGAAGGACCAGACGCAGTATTGCGCGATGTTCCTGACGCCGACGCTGCGCAACTCGGCCACGCGCCGGGTGTTCTTCCACAACGGCGTGTTCCACACGCTCGACCAGGTGATGGCGTTCTATAACGAGCGCAGCATCTCGCCGCAGAAGTTCTATTCGCGCGGCGCGGACGGCAAGGTCGACGAGTACGACGACATCCCGCCGAAATATCGTGCGAACGTCGACGTGACCGATGCGCCCTTCGATCGCAAGCCGGGCGACAAGCCCGCGATGACGGCGCAGGATATCAAGGATATCGAAGCGTTCCTCGGCACGCTGAACGACGAGCCGGTGCGGCACTGAGTGCCGGTTGAGCGCCGCGCCGCGTCTTGTCAGCGGCGCGCGCGGATGCAAGCGAAAGACGGCGGCTCCGCGTGGAGCCGTTCCGGCGCGGTCTTCATCCCTTGCTGGCGGCTTCGGTTCGATGAACCGGTTGAGCCGCCTACCTCCGTCGTCCACCACGCTCGGGATGTCGGTGGCGGTCACCGCCAGGCCTCGACGCCGGACATCACTACTGTCGCATCAGCGAATTCTCCGCCCGATACGTGTTGTTCGGGCGCAACACGAGTTTCCTTGCTACTGCGTCCAGTTCCTTGCCGTGGTAAAGGTCAACGCATTTCAGGAAGTCGAACTTCACATCCCCGACCTCCGTTTCGACAACCGGATTGCGGTAATCGCGCGCAAGATACTTCGCCACCAGCGCGTGAACGGCGTCAGGCGCACGCTCCATGTTGTAGTAGGTCCAGTCGCGCAACGCACTGATGCTGCTGCCGATATCCTTGCTCGCGCCGGGCTCCTGCTTGTAAGCGGTAGCCAGGCACTCAGCCAGCACCATATCCTTGAAGTTCTGGATGTAAGTCCGTGAGCCGGCTTCGGGCGACACTTGCGCTGCATCCTTTGCCCACACGATCGCAGATTGAAGCGCGACGCACGCCGACATGACAGCGATCCAGGCTCTCCTCATGACAGACTCCAGAAATTTGCGCGATCGGTACGATACCGCGCGCCCGGTTCGTTGAAATAGCAATGGTCATAACACGTACGCCCGTTGAACAGCGTGGCGTGGCCCTGCGCATCGCTCCACCCCGACACCTCGAACAGGATGACGCCTTGTCGGCCCGCCACTGCCCCTCCGTTCGACGGCGGGTACTTGACACCCTCCGCCTTCCCCCACCGTTGCTCGAGAAAGCGAATCAAGTCCCGGACACGAAAGAAGTATTGCCGACTGTCTCCGCCCGATACCGTTTGCCCGGGGATTCGCGGCATCACCATACCGGCTTCGCCGAGGATATAGCTCATTCTCACCGCACACGTGTTACTCCATCGCTCTGTCGAACTTGGATTGTTGACGTTCTTCTCGACATATCCGCCTATCACTTTTGCAACGCGCGCACCGGAGTTCGCCGGATCGTAAATTCGCTGAGATGCCGCCCATGCAACGGCAAATGACGGTCGTTTCACCCTGACTCCTTGTTGTTGAAATCAATTCGGCTGGAGGAGACGCATCGGAAAAATCGCAACTGCACGACGTTTTGGAATTCCCCCGAGACCCTCGAACCAGCACGTCATCATGCATGAATCGAAAGTATTTAGTAATGTATTGCGCCTTTCCTGGCACCTGTCTGCGAGCCGTTTCGCATCGCCTCCCTCTCGTTTTCCCCAATCCCGTTCGACTTGACTCGACTCCCTCGATCGTCAACACTTCGCACATCCACAGTGTGATCACAGATCGCAGATCAAACCCAGGAGAACCCGGTTTTGGCACCTCGTATCGTTCCGCCCGCACTGAAAGCCATCGAACAGGAAACGATGGCCGACAAGGTCTACCAGCAACTGCGCGAAGCGCTGATGAGCGGCCGTTTCGCGCCCGGCCAGGCGTTGAGCCTGCGCAGCGTCGCGGAGGCCGTCGGCTCGTCGACGATGCCCGTGCGCGCCGCACTCACGCGGCTGCGCGCCGAGCGCGCGTTGGTCGATGGCCCGAACCGTGCGCTCGTCGTGCCCCCGATGACGCTCGACATGCTCGACGAGCTGCGCGACGTGCGGATCGCACTCGAAGGCTGCATTGCCGAACGCGCCTGCGCTCGAATGACCGGCGCGCAGATTGCCGCCGTGCGCAAGACCTGCGAAACGATGCAGGCGCACGTCGAGGCCGGCCGCTCGCGCGCTTACCTGCAAAGTAATTTCGCGTTCCACAGCGCGATCTACGCGCACGGCGCAAGCGAAAGCACCCTCGCGATCGTCGAGAACCTGTGGATGCGCGTCGGGCCGTTCCTCAACATGGTCGCACTCGACATCCCGCACATGCGGCGCTCGATGGATGCGCACCGCGCAATCGTCGACGCGCTCCAGCGACGCGACTGCGCGGGCGTGCGGGCCGGCATCGCGCTCGACATCGGCGGAGCCGCGCACGATCTTGCGGAGACGCTGCGGGCCGAACAGACGCCGCGAACCGTGAACGCCAAGCCGTAGCGACCGCTTGCCGCGGGCGCCCGATCACGTGCGGCCGCCATCCCGATACCAACAATGGAGACAACCCGGCATGACAGCTTCCGACCTGCTGAAACCCTATGACGGCCTGCGCGTTCTCGTGACCGGAGGTGCATCGGGCATCGGCCTCGAAATCGCCGACGCCTTCGCCGAATGCGGCGCGCGTGTGCATGTCTGCGATGCATCGCAAGCCGCGATTGCGGCGCTCGCGGACCGGCCACCACGCGCCAAGGCCGTCGCGATCAGCGCGACGCTGGCCGACGTATCCGACCCGGCCGCCGTCGAACAGGTGTTCGCCGACGTAACGTCCAGGCTCGGCGGCCTCGACGTGCTGGTCAACAACGCGGGCATCGCCGGCCCCACCGGCGGCATCGATGAAATCGACCCCGTGCAGTGGGAGCAAACCGTCGCGATCAACCTGAACGCGCAATTCCAGTTCGCGCGCCGCGCGGTGCCGCTGCTGCGCGACTCGAAACACGGCGGCGCGATCATTGCGATGTCATCGGTGGCGGGCCGGCTCGGATATGCGTTCCGCACGCCCTACGCGGCGACCAAGTGGGCCGTGGTCGGCCTCGTGAAGAGCCTCGCGATCGAACTTGGGCCGCTCGGCATCCGCGTGAACGCGATCCAGCCCGGCATCGTGCGCGGCCCGCGGATGCGCCGCGTGATCGACGCGCGTGCGCAGCAGCTCGGCGTCGGTTACGACGAGATGGAGAAGCGCTACCTCGAGAAGATTTCGCTGCGGCGCATGACCGACCCGGCCGAGATCGCCGCAACCGCGCTATTCCTGTGCTCGCCGGGCGGGCACGGGATCACCGGGCAGGCGATCTCCGTCTGCGGCAATGTCGAAGTGCTCTGACGCCTCCCTTATCGCTCCCCGAGAGGAACCCACCCGTGGCAAACGCTCGCAAAGTCATCATCACCTGTGCGCCCACCGGCGCGATCCACACGCCTTCGATGTCGCCGTATCTGCCCGTGACGCCGCACGAAATCGAGACCGCCGCCGTCGCGGCCGCGCAGGCCGGCGCAGCAATCCTGCACCTGCACGCACGCAATCCGTCCGACGGCAAGCCGACGCAGGATCCGGCCGTGTTCGCCGAATTCCTGCCACGCATCAAGGCGCAGACCGACGCGGTGATCAACCTCACGTCGGGCGGCAGCCCGCACATGACGGTCGACGAACGGCTGCAGCCCGCACTGCATTTCCAGCCCGAGGTCGCGTCGCTGAACATGGGCTCGATGAACTTCGGGCTGTACCCGATGCTCGAGCGCTTCCGCGAGTTCAAGCATCCGTGGGAACGCGAACATCTCGAGAAGAGCCGCGACCTCGTGTTCAAGAACACCTTCGCCGACATCGAGACGATCCTCACGCGCTGCGGCGCGAACGGCACGCGTTTCGAATTCGAGTGCTACGACATCTCGCACCTGTACAACCTCGCTCATTTCATCGACCGCGGACTCGCGAAGCCGCCGTTCTTCGTGCAAAGCGTGTTCGGCCTGCTGGGGGGCATCGGCGCCCATCCGGAGGACCTGATGCACATGCGCCGCACGGCCGACCGCCTGTTCGGCAGCGATTACGTGTGGTCGATCCTCGGCGCCGGCCGAAACCAGATTCCGCTCGCGACGATCGGCGCTGCGCAAGGCGCGAACGTGCGCGTCGGGCTCGAGGATTCGCTGTGGATCGCGCCGGGCAAGCTCGCTGAATCGAGCGCCGCGCAGGTACTGAAGGTGCGGCAGGTGCTCGAAGGCCTGTCGCTGGAAATCGCGACGCCGGCCGAGGCGCGCGCGATGCTCGCACTCAAGGGCGGTGACGCGGTGAATTTCTGATCGCCGGGTAGCCCCCAACACCAGGATCCGCAAGCGCAGTGACAAGGCACCGGCCCGAGCCGGCCGGCGCCAGGACGCCCTTCATCGCCCCGCTCTCTTCGAGCGCCGCCGGCGCGGCTCCGTCGTCTGCCCATCCGCTGCGCATGTCGCAGCGGTATCTGCCGAACGCGGCGCGCCGTGCTTGCCGTGCGCGCCGGTTCGCCCTTACCGGAGTCGTCCGCATGTCCACTCATCACGCCCAGGCCCTGTCTCCCGCCGCTGGCGACGCAAGCGCGTCACTCAACCGGCTGCTGTTCCGCAAACTGATGCCCCTGCTGATCGCCGCGTACGTAATCAGCTTTCTCGACCGCACCAACATCGCATTCGCCAAACATTCGATGGGTGTCGACCTCGGTATTTCATCGGCCGCATACGGACTCGGCGCGGGGCTGTTCTTCCTGACCTATGCGCTCTTCGAGATCCCGAGCAACCTGATCATGCATCGCGTCGGTGCGCGCTTCTGGATCACGCGGATCATGATCACCTGGGGCGCGCTGTCGGTCGCGATGGCGTTCGTCAGCGGCGAGACGTCCTTCTACGTGATGCGCCTGCTGCTCGGGGCCGCCGAAGCCGGCCTGTTTCCCGGTGTGATGCTGTACCTGACGTACTGGTTCTGCCGCGAGGAACGTGCGCGCGCAACCGGCTACTTCCTGCTCGGTGTATGCATCGCCAATATCGTTGGCGGGCCGCTGGCCGGCGCACTGATCGAGCTCGACGGCACGCTGGGACTCCACGGCTGGCAATGGTTGTTCGTCGTCGAAGGCATTCCGGCAATCCTGCTCGCGTTCGTCGTGTGGACACGGTTGCCGGATCGACCGAGCGCCGCGCCGTGGCTCTCTCCGGAAACCGGCCGTGCACTCGAGCGTACGCTGGCTGCGGAACAGGACGCGGGCGTCGTCGCACACGGCGGTCACGCGTTCGGTGCGGCATTGCGCGATCCGCAGATCTGGCTCGCGATCTTCGTCTATTTCTGTCACCAGCTGACGATTTATACGGTGATCTTCTTCCTGCCGGGCATCATCGGCGCGTCAGGGCGCTTCTCGCCGTTCGCGGTCGGGCTGTTGACCGCGCTGCCCTGGCTCGCCGCAGCGATCGGGGCCGGGACGTTGCCGCGCTTTGCACGCGAGTCGCGTCATTCGCGAAGGATGCTGTTCGCGGGGCTGGTCGTGATGGCGGCCGGGATGGCCGGCGCCGCGCATGTGTCGCCTGTCGCCGGGCTCGCTTGCGTGTGCGTGGCCGCGTCGATGTTCTTCGTCGTGCAATCGATCGTGTTCACGTTCCCCGCGTCGCGGCTCGCCGGTAGCGCGCTGGCCGGCGGGCTGGGGCTCGTGAATACGTGCGGGCTGCTCGGTGGGTTCGTCGGGCCGACCGTCGTCGGTGCGATCGAACAGGCAACCGGCAATGCAAGGAACGGGCTGACGCTGCTTGCGGCCGCGCTCGTCATCGCGGCGTTCGCAAGCCTCGCGCTGCGTCATGGACACGAGCGTTCCAATGCGCGGTCGCCCGGTTGACGGCCCGCACCATTCAAGCCGGCACGATGCGGGCGCCGAACCCGGCCCGCATCGCGCGCTACATCGTCAGAACAGATACATCCCCGCGACAAACACGACGCCCGAGAACAGCAGCGTCGTCACGCAATACCCCATGATGTCGCGTACGCCGAGCCCGGCGATCGCCAGCGCAGGCAGCGCCCAGAACGGCTGCGCCATGTTGGTCCAGGCCTCGCCGTACGCGATCGCCATCGCGGCCTTGCCGAGATCGGCGCCGAGCGCTTGCGCTGCCGGCATCACGAACGGGCCCTGCACGACCCAGTGGCCGCCGCCGGACGGCACCGCGAAATTGATCACGGCCGAGCTCAGGAACGCGAGCAGCGGGAACGTGTGCACGTTCGCGATATCGACGAACCACTTCGTGATCACGCCCGCGAGCCCCGAGTGATCCATCAGCGCCTGGATGCCCGCGTAGAACGGGAACTGAATCATGATCCCCGACGCGCCGCGCGCCGCACCGGCCACCGCACGTGCATAGGCCATCGGCGTACGATGCAGCAGGATGCCGGCCGCGAGGAACGCAAGGTTGACGGTGTCGATGTCGAGCGCGAAGCCCTTCTGCACGAACTTCAGCACGAGGAACGCCGCACACAGCGCCGCGACGAGGACCGACAGCGCGCGGCTCTCCTCCATCCGCTCCGCGAACGTCGCGTCGGGCCCGAGCTGGCGCTCGACGCTCGGCGGTTCGGCCAGCAGCGCCGGATCGACGCTGACCACGTCGCCGGGCTTCGGCATCATCATGCGCGCGAGGAACGGCAGCATCACGATCAGGCCGATCGTGATGAACGCGTTGTAGCCGGTGAAGATCGTCTCAGACACGGGAATCAGCCCGATGGTCTTCTCCATCGGATTGCCCTTTGTGGCCGCGACGAGCGGAACCGAACCCGACAATCCGCCGTGCCAGCTCAGGAAGCCCATGTACGCGGACGCGACGAGCAGCCGGTAATCGCTGCCGGCGACTCGACGCGCCACTTCACGCGCGAGCATCGCGCCGAGCACGAGGCCGAAGCCCCAGTTGATCGCGCACGCGAGCGCGCCGACGAACGCGACGAGCATCACGCCCTGCCCCGGCGTGCGCGCGGTGCTCGCGAGCGCGACGAGCATGCGCTTCACGGGCGGCGAACTCGCGAGTGCGTGGCCGGTGACGAGGATCATCACCATTTGCATCGAGAACGCGAGCAGGTTCCAGAAACCCGAACCCCACATCGTCGTGAGCTGCGCGGGCGTATTCGGCGTGAGGCCGAACGCGAGCCCGAACGTGACGATCGTCAGCAGGATCGCGAAAATCAACGGGTCGGGCAACACGCGGTGGACCACCTGCGTGAAAAAGCGGGAAATGCGCTGAATCAACTTGAGCTCCTCGTTTCCTGATAGGGACGTCCGCGCGTGTCGTTGTTGGTTGAGGCGCGGAAACGCGCGGATTCTTGCACAGAACCACGCAGTTTGCTTTGATGCCCTGGCCAGCGCCGGCGCCGAACGATTTCAGGTTATCGAACGTGCATTGTGCCCGCCGGCAAGTCCTGACACCGAAGGCCGATCGACGAGGCCCAACGAAAGGCGCTGCGAGCCGGCGTCGTGGCGGATGGCGCGAACGCAAAAAAGCCCGCCTGAATGCGACCCAGGCGGGCGTTCGGTGTTTCATGAGGCGATCCGATCTACGTGCGATCGTCTATTCATCACATGTGCGACGAATCTCGACGGATAGGTTCATCGCGTTCCAGCATGGACCGCTCACGGCTCCCAGCGCCCACGCTCCATAGCCTCTTCCATCAATCCGAGCGTCAATGACCGGCCGCCCAAAGTTTCGCGCGCCTCATTGCTGAATGGGGACTTGGCAACCGCCACGAGAAACGAACCGATGCCGAGCTTCGCGGATGGGTAGTAATAGTGGATGTCGAATTCGGACAGGTCGACGCCAAACGTCGACGCCCATCGTCTGACGAGCTTGTCGATGTCGTTCGGCTCCAGGTCGAGATCGTGATAGAGGTCCGTGTTTCGCGTCATTTCGATTCCAGCGACCGGAAGCCCGTCGATATCGGCCAAGAAAAACGCTTCGAGACGCTCCCATGCGTCAGCCATACAGGCGATCCTCGTGTTTCACCATGCTGTTGTAGGTGCCGATCGTGCGATAAATGATCAGCGATACATCCGTCGCCAGGATTACCCAACCGACGCCGGGAATCGCGCGCCCGACGAACGCGCCGATAACTTGAACAAGCAGGCAAGACTATCGTGAGTGACGCGGGGAGGACAACGACTGACCCGATCGGCCGCTGCGACAGGAACGCATCCTGGAGCAATGGATCGATCCCGTGGGTTGCATCTGCATCGCCTTTTGGCGTGCATGTCGGATCGCTATAGCGTCGTGGTTCCGCACGAGCCCCCGACAGCACCGGCATGCATCAAAACGAATACAAATCGTTAATTTCGAGCGGCACGCTGGCGGAACATGCACCAACGAATGCCGTCCGCTTCTTGATCGCTGCCACATCAGTGCGTAGCCGCGGTGCGCTCGCTCGTCATCGCAACCGCATTCACCCGCCGCTCGGCCAGCCGCTGCGCGAACCGGTATGCGACAAGCGAGCCGGCCACGGCAAGCAGCATCGGCACGAGGCTATCGTGATCCGCGCGCGTGAACTCGGCCAGCAGCACCACCGCCGTGATCGGCATCTGCATCGACGCGGCGAGAAACGCGGTCGCACCGACGAGCGCGCACCCGCCGATCGACGCGCCCGGCCACACGAAGCTCCACAGCCCGCCGAGCACGACGCCGAGCAGCGCGCCGTTCGCGAGGCCCGGCGTCAGCAGGCCGCCTTCCGCGCCGGCCCGCAGGCTGCCGGCCTCGATCAGCACCTTCAGCACGAGCAGCGCCGCGGCGAGGCCGATCGTCAGCGTGCCGTCGAAGCCCAGCGAAGCCGGCCCCTTGCCATTGCCGAGCAATTGCGGAAACCGCATCGCGAGCACGCCGATTACCGTGAAATTGACCAGCGCGAGCACCGGCAGCCGCCAATCTTTCGGCGCGTTCGTGCGCGCACGCGTCGTGAGCCGCACGAAGCCGTACGCAGCGAAGCCGAACAGCGGGCCGCAGACGATCGACCACGCTACCAGCGGCGTGCTCAACACGAACGGCGGCACCGTGTACTGGTGTTCGTTGCCGAGGCCGATCCACGCAACGGCCGCGGCGATTGCCGACGTCGCGACCGCGATGACCAGCGCACGCAGTTCGAACGTGCCGAGCAGCACTTCGAGCACGAAGATCGCGCCGCCGAGCGGCACGTTATAGACGGCCGCCAGGCCCGCGCCGGCGCCACACGCGACCATCAGCCGGCAATCGTCGGGCGTGAGCCCCGCCGCATGCGCCAGCCGCCCGGCAAGCAGCGAACCGATCTCGCGCGGCGCGACTTCGCGGCCGAGCGGCGAGCCGAGCGCGACGGTGACGATCTGCAGCAGCGCGTGAACTATCGTGCTGACGAACGGCATCCGCGGATCGGCCGCGCGCACCGCGCGGCGGATGCTGACGAGCGGCCGGCCATACCGGTACAGCGCCCACCAGCCGCCGCCGGCGACGATCCCGCAGACGATCAGCACCGCGAGCCGGCGCAGCGGATCGGCACCGGTCACGCCGGTGAGGAAGCTCTCAGTGCCGATCACGTGCGCGACGCTGTAGCCGTACGCAACGTGCTGGATCGCATGCAGCAGAAGCGCGAGCAGCATGCCGCCGAGGCCCGCGCCGACGCCGGTCAGGATCGTGACGACGGCCACGCGTGCGAACGGGCTGGCGGCCGGCGAAGAGGATGCGGGGGCGGACGGGAGATCGAGGCGCATGGGGTCGGCGAATGGAATCGAAAAGACGGCGCGCAACACGCGCGCCGTCGTCAGGTCCGAATCGTAGGCCGGCGCCCATCATGAGACAAACGTATTTTTCGAATCGACTCATGCATTTCATGAATACATGAAGACCGGCGGGCAGTGACGGCCCGCCGCCCGCGTCGAGTCCGCGTCAATCCGGATACGTGACGCGCTCCGGTTCGCGCCGCAGGATCACCTTCCCGTGGCGGATCGACAGCGTGGCCTTGGCCTGCCGGCGCACCGCCTCGTAATCGCTGTCCGCGTCGAGCACGACAAGATTCGCCGGACGCCCGACCGCGATGCCGTAGCCGTCGCCGAGATGCATCGTCGTCGCGCTGTGGTCGGTCACGAAGTCGAGGCAGCGCTGCAGGTCCTGGTAACCCATCATGTGGCAGATATGGAGACCCGCATCGAGCACGCGCAGGATGTTACCGTTGCCGAGCGGATACCACGGGTCCTTGATCGAATCCTGCCCGAAGCACACGTTGATGCCGGCGCGATCGAGTTCCGCGACGCGCGTGACGCCGCGCCGTTTCGGAAACGTGTCGAAGCGCCCCTGCAGGTGGATGCTTTCGGTCGGGCACGAGATGAAGTTCAGGCCCGCGCGCTTCAGCAAGCGGAACAGCTTCGAGCAGTACGCGTTGTCGTACGAGCCCATCGCGGTCGTGTGGCTCGCGGTCACGCGCGCGCCCATCCCGCGCACACGCGTCTCTTCCGCGAGCACTTCGAGGAAGCGCGAATGCGGATCGTCGGTTTCGTCGCAATGCACGTCGACGAGGCAACCGGTGCGCTCCGCAAGATCCATCAGGAAGCGGATCGAGCTGACGCCCTGCTCGCGCGTGTTCTCGAAATGCGGAATCCCGCCGACGACGTCCGCGCCCAGTTCGATCGCCTGCTCCATCAGCGCTCGGCCGCCATCGAACGATTCGATGCCTTCCTGCGGAAACGCGACGATCTGCAGGTCGATCAGCCCGCGTGCTTCGTCCTTCACTTCCAGCATCGCCTTCAGCGCGGCAAGCGTCGGATCCGTGACGTCGACGTGCGTGCGCACGTGCTGGATCCCGTGATCGCGCAGCATGCCGATCGCCGTATGCGCGCGCGTCTTCGTGTCCTCGTGCGTGATCGTCGCCTTGCGTTCGGCCCAGCGCTCGATGCCCTCGAACAGCGTGCCGCTCATGTTCCACGCGGGCTCGCCGGCCGTCAGCACCGCGTCGAGGTGGATATGCGGCTCGACGAGCGGCGGGATCGCCAGGCGGCCTCCCGCGTCGACATCGCCGGCGCCCGTGGGCGCAACCGACGCCGACTGTGCGTCAACCCGCGCGATCGTGCCGCCGTCGATGCCGATCGTGAACAGGCCGTCGCGGCCGCGCAGGCGTACGTTGAACAGATTCATGTGGAGTCTCCCCGTAGCTTCCATGAGAACGGCCGCGCGCTTTGCGCCGGCGGCCGTGCGATCCAGTTGACGAGTATGGATGAAACGCGTCGATGCGCGCACGCGCCCGCCTTCGAATGCGTGTGACGCCGGTCGCGGGTGTCTGCGCGAACGCCCCATTCTCCGTGCGCCGGTCGCACCGATCAACCGCCGTGCCGCGCTCCGCGCATGTTGCAACCGCGCGACAACCGGCCCGCGAGGACCCGACGCCACCCGCGCGTGATCACGCAAAAACCGCCGGCGTCAGGCGTACGCGGCGCGTCGTGTCAGTTTTGTGAAGGACTCTTGCGGGATCCGGAAAGGTGCGCTCGCAACCCTCGGCGGCCTTGCGCGCGCGATGCGTTCCTATACTTGCGCCGAACTTTCGTTCCCAGTCCCACACGCAGGAGCCTTGACTTGAAAAAAACCCTCATCGCCGGCGCATGTACCGCCGCGCTGTTCGCCCCGCTCGCTCACGCACAGAGTTCGGTCACGCTGTACGGGCTGATCGACGCCGGCATCGTCTACACCAACAACGCCAACGGTGCGTCGCTGTGGCGCCTGAACAGCGGCACCGTCAACGGCAGCCGCATCGGGTTTCGCGGCACCGAGGATCTCGGTGGCGGCCTGAAGGCGCTGTTCGTGCTCGAGAACGGCTTCAACGTGAACAACGGCGGGCTCGGGCAGGACGGCAAGCTGTTCGGCCGCCATGCATACGTCGGCTTGAGCCAGAACGGCTATGGCACGCTGACGCTCGGCCGCCAGTACGACACGATGGTCGACTTCGTCGCGCCGCTGTCGGCCACGGCCGGTGATTTCGGCGACGCGAGTTTCGCGCATCCGTTCGACAACGACAACCTGAACCACTCGCTGCGCATCAACAACGCGGTCAAGTACACGAGCGAGACCTATGCGGGCTTCAAGGTCGGTGCGATGTATGCGTTCTCGAACGCGACGAACTTCGGCGCGAACCGCGCGTACAGCGTCGCGGCGAGCTACACGAACGGCCCGCTGAAGCTGGCCGGCGCGTACCTGCAGATGAACGGCACGAAGGGCTCGACGAGCGCGAGCCCCGGCGCGACCGACGCGGCCGAAGCGAAGAGCCTGAACCAGGGCGGCTGGTCGATCGGCTCGGACCGCATGCGTTCGTACGGCGGCGGCATCAGCTACGGGTTCGGCCCGGCCACCGTCGGCTTCGTCTATACGCGCTCGCAATACGACAACACGGGCTCGTTCGGCTCGACCGGCCAGGTCGCGTTCAACAACTACGACGTGAACGTGCGCTATGCGGTGACGCCGGCCGTCAGCCTCGGCGCGGCCTACGTGTACACGGACGCCAGCGTGTCGAACCCCGACAGCAAGCACGGCACCGATCCGAAGTGGCACCAGGTCGACCTGCAGGCCGTCTACAAGCTGTCGCGCCGCACGGACGTCTACGCGGAAGCGATGTATCAGCACGCAGCGGGCCGCGGCTACCAGGCGTTCATCAACGGCTCGGGCGGCGCATCGAGCACGGCGAACCAGATCGTCGGCACGATCGGCATGCGCACGCGCTTCTGACCGGCGCGATGCATCGCCGCCCGTCGGCCACGAACCTGCGTTCGCATGCGGGTTCGCTGGCCGCGGGCGGCTTGCACCAATGTTGTTCCATCTGGAAGGCAGCCTGCCTGGAATCGGGGTTTTTACGCGTGCGGGTGCTGCGTAGACTGCCAGCAAAGGTCAGGGTCACGCATCGCGCGTCGAACCGGCCGCCCACCCCGTACCCAGGAGAACCCCGTGAAATCGCTCGTCGTTACCGCCGCCGCTGCCGTCCTGCTTGCCGCACCGGCCCTGTCTTTCGCCCAGTCGGCAAAGTCGCCCGTCACGCGTGCGCAAGTGCTGCAGGAACTGATCGATCTCGAGTCGGTCGGCTACAACCCGGCGCGCGGCGAAGTCAACAACTATCCGGACGACATCATGGCGGCGCAGGAACGACTCCACGAAAAGCGTCTCGCGGAACAGAAGGCTGCGCAGGCCGCATACGGCCACGCCGGCGAACCGACGACGGAATCGGGCGCGGCGGCCAAGCCCGCGCTGTAACGGCACGACGAAGCACCGCGCCGCGTGAACGATGTACCGCGGGCGCGGCGCGAATCGCGTTCGCCGGGCCTGCTTGAAGAGAAGAAGCCGGCCGTGCGGCAACGCGCCGATGTGCCGATGTGCCGATGTGCGTCGGCCGCTCAGGCCGCCTGCGGTTCGCGATCGATCGCGTTCAGCATCTCGACGTCGCGCGCGATCATCGCCGGCACCTGGGCACGCAGCATCTCGACCCAGGTCCGCACCTTCGCATCGACGAAGCGGCGCGACGGATACAGCGCGTACACGTTCATCTTCTGCAGGATATGCGCGGGCAACACGCGGACGAGCGTGCCGTCGCGCAGCGCATCGATCGCCGAGTACAGCGGCAGCATGCCGATCCCGATGCCGTCGCGAATCGCGAGGGCGAGCGATTCGGCCGTATTGGTCTGCACCGGCCCCGCGACGTGGATCTGCTCGACGCCTTCGGGCCCTTCGAGCACCCATTCGTGCGTCGGAAACGCCGGCGTGCACAGCGTCAGGCACGCGTGCGCGGCGAGATCCTGCGGACGGGCCGGCGCGCCGTGGCGTTTCACGTAGTCGGGCGACGCGCACAGGATGCTGAAGGTCGAGCCGAGCAGGTGCGACACGAGTTCCGAATCGGGCAGCGACGACGCGGTCACGACGGCCATGTCGCTCGTGCCGTCGAACAGGTCGGGCATGCGCTGTGACAGCGACAGCTCGATCGACACGTCCGGGTATTGCGCGTGATAGCGCGTCAGCGCGGGCAACACATAGTGATGACCGACGCTCGCGAAGCTGTGCATGCGCAGCACGCCGGCCGGGCGTTCGTGCGCGCAGCTCGCCTCTTCTTCCGCGCGGTCGACGTCGGCGAGGATCTGGCGGCAGCGCCGCAGATAGCTTTCGCCGGCCGACGTGAGCGCGAGACGGCGCGTCGACCGATTCATCAGACGGGTGCGCAGGCGCGCCTCGAGCTCCGACACCGCGCGCGACATGGCGCCCGTCGTCGAATTCAGCGATTGCGCGGCGGCGGTGAAACTGCCCGTCTCGACGACGCGCGAAAACACCCGCATGTTTTGTAGGGTATCCATTCCTGTGAGCAACCTGTAGCGGAGCCGCTATTTTCCTCCACTGGATGCGACAGATTGTTACTCCGGCTGCAACTATCGTTTCCCCGCAGCTGCGTTAATGCGCGGGCGCCGCACTCCTACAATCGGCGCCTCAACAGTCGAACGGACCCGTTCGGACGCGCCGCGCATCTCGCCCGGCCCCGTACCGGCCCCCTCTTTTCATGAAGCCACAACCTGCGATCGAGCGACCTTCCATCGAACCGGCACGATGGAGGACATGGCTCGATCCACTCGGCGATGCGGCACGCGACTGGGCCGCGAGCGACGGGCTGATCTGGCTGCACCTCGCGAAAACCGTGTTCGCGGCACTCCTCGCGATGGGCATCGCGATGCGCCTGGAAATGTCGCAGCCGCGCACGGCGATGACGACCGTGTTCGTGCTGATGCAGCCGCTGTCGGGGATGGTGTTCGCGAAGAGTTTCTACCGCGTGCTCGGCACGGCGGCCGGCCTCGTCGCCGCGCTCGCGCTCGGCGGGCTGTTCGCGCAGCAGCCCGAGCTGTACATGGCCGGCATCACGCTGTGGATCGGCACCTGCATCGCGCTCGCGGTGCGCAACCGCCACTTCCGCTGGTACGGCTTCGTGCTCGCCGGCTACACGGCCGCGCTGATCGGCCTGCCGGCCGTGATGACCCCGCAGACGCTGTTCCAGTCCGCGCTCACCCGTGCCGCGGAAGTCGCGCTCGGCATCGCATGCTCGGGCGCGGTCAGCGCGCTGATCCTGCCGCTCAGCTCCGCGAAAGCGCTGATGCGCTCGCTGGGCACGCGCCATGCGACGTTCGCGGCGTTCACGGCCGGCGCGCTCGCGGGCGACGTCGCGCGCGGCGATTTCGAGCGGCGCTTCGCCGATTTCGTCGACGACATCGTCGGCTTCGAGGCCAATCGCGCCTTCGCGTCATTCGAGGATCCGCACATTCGCGCGCGCAGCCGCCGCCTCGCGCGGCTGAACAGCGAGTTCATGAACGCGTGCACGCGGCTGCATGCGCTGCACCAGCTCGTCAAGCGGCTGCGCGCCAATGGCTCGGACGCGGTGCTCGATGCGCTGGCGCCCCACGTCGACGCGCTCGCGCAACGCTTCGCCGCGCTGCGCGACGAGCGGCAGCGCGGCGTCTCGCCGACCACCGGCGCACTGCTCGAACTGCGCCGCTTCCACAGCGCGTTGCCGAAAGCCGCACGTGCGTCGCGTCGAGACATCGAAGCGCATGCGGCCGGCGGCCTGCTCGACTTCGATACCGCAATCGAGCTGCTGTACCGCTTCATCGGCGAATATCTCGGCTACGCCGACACCTATGCGTCGCTCGACCAGGACGATCACGCATTCGAGCGCTCGGTCACGCATTACGCGGTGAAGACCAATTCGTTCTTCGTCGGGTTCGCGTTCCTGCGCACGATCGTCGCCGTCGGCGCGATGAGCGCGTTCTGGCTTGCGTCCGAATGGCCGAGCGGCCCGCTCGCCGTGATCGCCACCGCGATCGCGTGCGCGCTCAGCTCGACGTCGCCGCGCGCGCCGAAGTTCGTCGCGCAGATGAGCGTCGGCGCGGCGTTCGCGACCGCCGTCGGCTATCTGTTCCTGTGCTACGTGTATCCGAACATCGACGGCTTCCCGCTGCTGTGCGCCACGCTCGCGCCGGTGCTCGGCCTCGGCGCGTTTCTCGCGATGCGGCCGGGATTGTCCGGCTACGGGATCGGCTTCGCGGTGTTTTTCTGCCTGCTCGCGGGGCCCGACAACGTGATCGCGTATACGCCCGAGGTGCTGATCAACAACGGGCTGGCGATCGTCATCGCGATGCTCGCGTGCTCGCTCGTGTTCGCGGTCGTGTTCCCGACTCACATGCCGTGGCTCACGGGCCGCATCGCGCACGACCTGCGCCGCCAGGTCACGCTGGCGTGCGAAGGCGCACCGGACGGCCTCGCGCAGCGTTTTCAGTCGAGTACGCACGACCTGATGGCCCAACTGCGCACATTGCTCGTGCGGCGCACGCGACAGCATCGCGACGCAATGCGCTGGATGCTGTCGACGCTCGAGGTCGGCCACGCGGTGATCGACCTGCGCGACGAACTGAACGCGTTCTGCGCATCGAAACCGCCGCAAACGCTGCGCTGGACCGGCTCGATCGACGCGGTGCTGCACGAGCTGCCGCGCTTCTTCGACGATCCGACGCCCGGCCATCACGCGCGCACGCTGAAATCGGTGAATCTCGCGATCCGCGCGGCGCAGCACACGCTGCAGGCGTGGTATGCGGTGCCCAACGAGCGCCACCGGATGCAGCGCATCGTCGGCTGCCTGCACTTCATGCGCAGCGCGCTGCTGGACAAGGACGCGCCGTTCAACCGCCATCGTCATTGACGATCGGTGCGCGCGCAACGGGATCCTTGTTCCGGATGGAAATAAGCTCTACAGCCGCGGTGATTAATCTTTAAGCAGTGCGAGCCTATAGTTTCCTCACTGCCAGCGAGACTGGCACTCACCCAGGAGAAACCAAAATGAAGCCGCTGCACCTCGCCCTCGTTGCCCTGTCGCTCACCGCTGCTGTTGCTCACGCACAGCCGGCACCGGCAGACGTCGCACCGCAACAGGCGAACCGCGCTGAAGCCGTCGCAACCGCAGGCCGCGTCGATCGTTCGCAATCGAAGCAGGAAGACCCGAACGCCTGTGTCGGCCCCGTCAGCTTCTGCAACATCTACTTCGGCAGCTGAGCATGACGCCGCGTCGTCACGGCCAGGCCCGCACCGCCCGCCTTGCATGCGCGGGCGAGCGGCGGCCCGGCCGATCGCCGCACCACCGCTCCACCCCACGCCGCTTCGATTGAAGCGGCGCATGCCGTTTCAGGCGCCGCGCCCCGGCCGCCAGCCCACCTCGCGCAACGCATCCAGCAAGCGCGCCTGCCCCAGCCCTTCGACCCGCGCACCGCGCGACTCGACGTCGCCGCCCGCGACGAGCGCATTCACGATCGCTTCCTCCACCGCTTCCGCCGCCGCGACGAACAGCGCGGAAATATGGTCGTTGTTGACCATCTTCACGCCGGTGGTCGGTGCACCCTTGCTGCCGTAGTTCGCCGCCGGCAGGCCGTCGTTGCCCGTTGCGAACGCCAGGAAGATGTCGCCGCTCGAATCCTCGGTGCCGCCGCCCACGCGCGCGAGCCCGACGCTCGCACGCTGCGCGAGGCGCGTGCATTGGTGCGGCAGCAGCGGCGCGTCGGTCGCGATCGTCACGACGATCGAGCCCATCCCGGCCTCGCCTTGCGCGTCCGGCGCGCGGAACGGCGAAGGCACGTGCCGGAGCACTTCGCCGACCGGGTAGCCGGCCACGCGCAGCATTTCGCGCACGCCGTAGTTCGCCTGCACGAGCGCGCCGACGGTCCAGCCGCCCGCATCGGCCGCGAGCACGCGCGACGCGGTGCCGATGCCGCCCTTGAACTCGTGGCAGATCATCCCCGTGCCGCCGCCCACGCCGCCTTCGGCAACCGGCCCCGACTGCGCGGCGGCCAGCGCGCGCTGCACGTGTGCGGCGCTCACGTGCTGCCCCCAGATGTCGTTCAGCAGCCCGTCGTAGGTTTCCATCACGACCGGCATGCACCAGTACACGCGGCCGGCCGCCGCTTCGCGCTCGTTCGCGACGAGCGCATCGCGCACCGCGCCGACGCTGTGCGTGTTCGTATAGGCGATCGGCGTGGTCAGCAGGCCGGCCTCGCGGATCCATTCGAGCCCCGTCGCGTCGCCGTTGCCGTTCAGCACGTGCACGCCCGCGAAACACGGTGAATCGTGCGCGGCGCCCGTGCGCGGCTCGATGACGGTGACGCCGGTGCGGATCGATGCGTCGCCGTTCTCGACGTTCAGCGTGCAATGTCCGACCCGCACGCCCGGAACGTCCGTGATCGCGTTGAAACGGCCCGGTGTGCCCAGTCCGATGCGGATGCCGAGATCCCTCGTGCGCATGATGCAATTCCTCCAGTCTTTCAATGGTTCGATGTTTCGGTGTTGCAGGGTAACGATCCGGCGCTCAGAGCGCGCGGAAGGCTTCGCTGTGGCGCGCCCAGACCATATACATCACGAGCGCGGCGACCAGCAGCCCCGCGATGATGATCAGGTCGGTCGGTTTCGTGGCCGTTGCGAGCGTCGTGTAGAGCGTGTAGGCGGCGCCCGCCACCGCGACGAGCGGCGTCACCGGCCACAACGGCATCCGGTAATGATGCTCGACGTCACGGCGCACGAAGCGGCTCGCGAGCGCGGCCAGCCCGACAACCAGGTAGATCAGCAGCAGCAGGTCGACCGTGAACGCGGTCAGCTCGTCGAGGCTCGACACGAACACGAGCCCCGCCGACGGTACCGCGAGCGCGATGGTGGCGAGCCACGGCGATTCGAGGCGCGGATGAATCGTCGAGAATGCCCGGTTGCACGTGCGCGACCAGAGCGCATGCCGGCCGCTGCTGTACAGCAGCCGGCCCATCGTGATCACGATCGCGATGATCGCGTTGAACACGGACAGGAAGATCCCGCCGCTGACCACGCGCGACACGGCCGGGTTGCTCAGCGAACGCACGACGTAGCCGATCGGGTCGGCGCTCTTCGTCAGCTCCGTCAGGGACGGTGCGCCAAGCACGATCGCGGTGAGCGGAATCAGTTCGACGACGAGGATCACGAGCAGCGAGTAGATCACCGCCTTCGCGACGTTGCGGTTGCCGCCGCGCAGGTCTTCCGCGAGATACGCGGCCGAGCCGAAGCCGTTGTAGCAGAAGATCGCCGTGCCGATCGCCGGGACGATGGCGGCAAGCGTCGCCGGCACGAGCGCGTTGCCGCTCGCGACGACCGGCGCGATCAGCGCGTCGGCGCCACGATGCGGCGAACCGAAGCCGAGGCCCGCGATCAGCATCAGCACGCCGATCTCGACGACGAGAAACGCGCCCGTGATCCACGCGTTCGTCTTGATGTTCAGCATGCCGAGCAGGTAACTGAGCAGCACGATCGTCAGCGCGACCGACTGGTTGCTGAAGTGCGTGCCGAGCGCGTT
Source organism: Burkholderia lata (assembly GCF_902499335.1). Lineage (GTDB taxonomy): Bacteria > Pseudomonadota > Gammaproteobacteria > Burkholderiales > Burkholderiaceae > Burkholderia > Burkholderia lata_B. Next base: position 498,481 of record NZ_CABVQK010000006.1, read on the forward strand.
GTTCAGGTACGGCGCGGCGCCGCTCGCGAGCACGGCCGGGATGAACACGCTGACGGACAGCACCGTGATGAAGGTCAGGTAGCCGGGCAGCGTGCCGAACACGCGCTTGGCCATCACGTACTCGCCGCCCGCGCTGCGGTGCGCGGCGCTGAGCTCCGCGTAGCAGAGCGCGAACGCCAGCGCGAGCACGCCGCCGAGCAGGAACGACAGCACGGCACCGCTACCGGCCTGCTGGATCGCGAACGGCGCGATCACGAAGATCGAGCTCGCGGGCGTCACGCCCGACACGGTGATCATCACCGCATCGCGCACGCTGAGCGTCTGCGACAGCGCGCGCGGCGCGTCTTCCGTTGCAGGCGCCGCTTGCAGCGTGCCCGTCGATTCCGACATCATCGCCATTTCGTTCTCCTGTGCTTGGGCCAACCCTTTGCCACTCTTTTTTGAACGCCCATACTCGGGCCCGATTGATTGCGTGGCAGTCTAGGAAGCCAATTTCAGGACCGCTATTCCCCCTTCGTGTTACGCCCTTCCGGTGGTGGTATGGATCGTCTCTTTTCCGAAATCGCGATGCACCAGGCGCTCGGCCGCGCAATCGATCATCTCGGCCAGCCGCGTTTCTGGCGGTTCCTGGTGCTGCTGCTCAATGAAATGGTGCCGTTCGACAACGCGCTCGCGACCGCGATCGGCCCCGACGGCGTGCCGCTCGTGCTCGACGAATACGACAAAGGCGGCACCGATGCCGCCTCGCCCGTGCCGCTCTACCTGAACGGCGTGTATCTGCTCGACCCGTTCCTGCAGGCCGCGCACGACGGGCTTGCCGACGGCTGCTACCGGCTCGAGGAAGTCGCGCCCGACCTGTTCCGGCAGAGCGAATATTTCCTGAGCTACTTCCGCGATGCAGTGGGCGACGACGAGATCCAGATCCTCGTGCGGCCGAACGCCGACATGCTGCTGTCGCTGTCGCTCGGTGCGGGCACGCGTTTCGACGTCGAACCGCTCGGCAAGCTGACGGCCGCGATGCCGTGGGTGCTCGCGGCGATCCGGCAGCACTGGCGGCTGGTGGGCGACGCGGCACGCGCGACGCCCGATGCCGATCTCGGCGCGCGGGTCGAGCAGGCGCTCGCCCGCTTCGGCGCGGGCGTGCTGACCGATCGCGAGATGTCGATCGCGAGAATGGTGCTGCGCGGCAATTCGTCGAAGGCGATTGCCGAGCGGCTGACGATATCACCCGAAACGGTGAAGGTGCACCGGCGCCACCTGTACACGAAGCTCGGGATTTCGTCGCAGCCCGAGCTGTTCTCGCGCTTCATCCAGGCGCTGGGGGAAGACGCGGCCGGATGACCGCCTCGATCCGGACGGATGGCAACCGGCGCGGAATCGGGCACACTCCGGGAAGCGCCGCATGCGTTGGTCATCCGGTCACGCCGATACGGATGCGCCGCCGACAACAAGATTGCCCGAAAACAGGAATCCCGATTCATGTCGCTCATTCCGATCGTGGGACTTGGCTGGCTGTTTCTGTGCGCGATCAGCGCCGCGTCGCTCGTGATCGCGCCGCCCGTGGTGCTGGTCGCGTGCCTGATGGGGAAAGACGTCTGGTCGATCCTGACCCGCGGCCGGCTGCAGTTCGCGTTCCTGGCCTATCTGGGGTCCGCGCCGGTGCCGGCGGTCTTCACGTTCCTGCTGGAAGCCGGCGCCACGGCCGGGAATCATGGAGGCACGGCGTCCGACGGCCTGCGCCAATGGAATGAACGGTTCTTTTTCGTGTTCATCGCAGCGGCCGCACTGAGCGGCCTGCTGTTGCTGTTGCGGCCGAAAGACAGGCAAGCGGCGAACCCCGCACCGTCGCAATCTACGCAATAGTCGGCACGCGAACACCGCGCCATGCCACCTGCCCGGTTCTCGAGCAGGAGCACGGTCATGTGCAGCTTCCCGCTACTTCCACTTCGCGCCGAGTTGCGCGAGCCCGGCGTTCCGGAGATCGTCCGGCAACATCACCACGCGGAACTCGCAGTCTGCATTCAGCATCAGGAACCACGGCTCCGCGAGCGCCGGGATCTGCGACGGTTCACTCACGTCGACGATCACCACCGCCCCTCGCCCGCCGTTCTGCTCCGTGAAATACACGGCCTCCGGCTTGACCGCTTCGAGTATTCGCCCGATCACGTCGCCGACGCTGCCGTCGCGCACCAGCGTGTTGAACGGCTCGTGTGGGATTCGTATGTTGAGAAGCATGCGCATGACCATCCTCCTTGGGCTCCGCCCGGCCTGGGCCCTTCAAGCATAGGTGCTGCGCGATGCCGCGCCAGTGCGCGCCGAAAGCGGCAGCCGGCACGCATTCACATTCCGACGATTCGCTGACACCGCATTGCGCGACCGGTAGTCGTTCACGACACGCGCGTCCTGCGAGCATGTCGTCGCGTACGATGCCCCGTCTAATCGGCGCCCCGCTCGCCCGGCCGCGCCGCACGCATCACTCGGTAGCGGCGGGCGCGATCGCGAGATGCAGCGGCCGCTCCGGCCGCAGCGTCACGTTCAGCACCGGCCGCGGCGGCTTCATGCCGGGCGGCGCAGACAATACGTAGCGCTGCAGGATCATCGCGGCGACGACCGTCATTTCCGTCATCGCCAGATGCTGCCCGAGACACACGCGCGGGCCCGTGCCGAACGGCATGTAGCTTCCGCGCGGCGCGGCCGGCGCGTCGTCCGCAAAACGCTCGGGACGAAACACGTCGGGCTCCGCAAACCATCGCGCATCGCGCTGCATGAGTTGCAGCGGCAGCATGAACAGCGTCCGCGCGGGAAACTGCCACGGCCCCAGCGCGATCGGCCGGGACGCCCGGCGGCTGATCAGGATCGGCGCGGACGGATACAGGCGCAGCGTTTCCTCGAGCGTGTGCGTCAGGTAGCGCAACGACGATCGCGTTTCGGCGGACGGCGCGCGACCGCCCAGCACGCGCGCCACCTCGTCGCGTGCGGCGGCCTGCGCCGCCGGATTCGCCGCCATGCACCAGGCCCACCAGGTCAGTGCCCCGGCCGTCGTCTCATGGCCCGCGAGGAACGCCGTCATGCATTCGTCGTGCACGGCCTGCAGCGGCCATCGCCGTGCGTCGTCCCGATGCAGCCGCAACAGGCGCGACAGCAGATCGTCGGGCCACGCGTGCGTCGGCAGGTCGAGACGCGCATGCAGTTGCCGGTCGATCAACTCGTTCAGCACGGCCATCGCGCGCGCCTTGCCGCGCTTCCACGGCATCCAGTCCGGCGTGCTTGCCGGCCAGTAGAAATCGGCGTTGGCCGCCGCGCTCACCGCGCGCACGGCTTCCTCGGCCGCACGCGCATCGTCGCCGATCGCATCGGAGAACATCGTGCGCATGATCACGTCCATCGCCAGCGACGTCAGTGCACTTTCGATCGGCCAGTCCGGATCGCGTGCGGGCCATTGCGCGAGCGCATGTCCGGCCGTCGCCGCGATCGACGGCACGAACGCCTGAACCGGCTTCGGCATGAAATTCGGCTGCAACGCCTGCCGCTTGTCGCGCCACGCGTCGCCTTCGGCGATCAGCACGCTATGGCCGTGAACCTCCGCAAACACCCGGACGGCGCGCTCCCAGCGCCCGAGCGCATCGTGATGCGTAACCAGGAGTTCGCGCACGAGCGCGGGATCGGTCACGACCACCGCATGCTCGGGCCACACGCGCAAGTGCACGACATCACCGTATTCGCGCTGCCAGCCGGCCAGCGTGCCGAGCAGGTCGCGCGACATCGTGCGCAACAGCCCCCAACCCGTCAGGCCGACACGCGGCCCCGGCGGCCATACGCCGGGCGGGTGAAGCACGGGCGCCGAAGCCGAAGCGCCCGCATGGAATGGACATTGGGAAGTGGTTCGCGTGTTCATGGGCCGGATTGTCCGCATCGGCGTGCCGGCGGTCTTGAACGCAAACGACATCGACACGCGTCTGGCCCGTCCCTATACTCCGGCGTCATGTTCTCCGACCCGTCATCGATCTCGCCATCGTGCCCCGATCCGCTGGCACGCGCCCCCCGCGTGCTGAGTGGCGGGCGGTCGCCGCACGGGCGGCTTTTCCCCGCGCCGGCTGCCCTGCAGGGCGCGGTGGTCGCGATCGTGTTGCACGACACGCGCGGGTTCGCGTTGAGCGACGCGCAGCGGCTCTCGCATTTTCCGGCCACGCCGCTGGTGTGCGTGTCGTGGTATCGGGATCTCGACGTGGGCTTCGTCGAGCCCACGGCCGACGGGCCCCGATGGCGCCCCTTCGGTGCCGCGGCAACGCTGTCGGGCAGCCATTCGGTGCCCACCGTGGCCTGGGCGCCGACGGGTGGAAGGATCGGCATGATCTGCTTCACGGCCGACGCGGCGCGGGCGCTGTTCGGCATCGCGCTGTCGGACATCCACGACCGCGTGCTCGACGCGCACGCGTGCCTCGGCCACGACTGGCACCCGCTGCTCGATGGCCTGCTCGGCGCGGACCGCGATGCCGACGTGCTGGCGGCCATCGAACGTCATCTCGCGCCGCGCTGGCAGGCGCTTCGGCCCGCGACACCGCTGTCGTCGCTCCGCAACGCGGGGCGCAGCTGGGTCGAGCGTCTCGCACTGCAGGCGCGCGAATGGCGCCATACGCACAGCCCGCGCCAGGTCGAACGGCGCATCAAGACCTACAGCGGCCGATCGCTGCGCGAATGGCAGGCGCTCGTCAGGACGGAAAGCGCGTTCTTCGCGGCGCGCGACCGGTTCGAAGCGGGCGCCGCGTTCAACTGGGCCACGCTGGCGCTGGACGAAGGGTTCGCCGACCAGGCGCACCTGAGCCGCGAGGTCAAGCGCATCACCGGTTTCTCGCCGAGCGAATTCACGCAACGCTTCATCGAGGACGAATCGTTCTGGATGTATCGGCTGTGGGTGTGACGCAGCGCGTACCGCGCATTGCGCCGGCGTGCGGCGTCGCTTGCCGGCCCTGCCTGAAGCGCGAGCGCGCATTCATTCCAATAGTAGAATGTTAGGCATTGCGCCGAACCGCGCCCCCACCCGCATCATTCCAGGAGCCCGTGATTGAACCCGTCGTCGTCGCCCGAGCGCAAAGGGGTTGCCCTTTATGCGCGGATTGCCAGCCTGCTGCGCGGACGAATCCACCAGGGCGAATGGAAGCGCGGCGACCAGTTGCCGCCGATTCCCGAGCTGTGCGCGCTCTATCAGGCGGGCACGATCACCGTGCGCCAGGCGCTGGCCGAACTGAGCGCCGAAGGGCTCGTGAGCAGCGCCCGCGGCCGTGGCACCTTCGTCACGGCCGAGGTCGTCTCACCGGCGGATAACCCGGCACTGCGCGCCGCGATCAACGATCCGCTGCAACTCGCGCCCGGCCAGACCCTGCGCGTGCTGCTGCGCGAAGCCGTGACCGAATTACCCGTCGCGTTGCAGACGGGCCAGCCCATACGCGCCGCCTACATGCGGATCCGCACGCTTCATCTGCACGACGGCACGCCTTACGGCGTGATGGACAGCTACGTCGCGCGCGAAACCTACGACCGGTTTCCGAAAGGCGGCGACGCGCGGCACAAGGTCGGCTATCTCGTCCGTCAATACAACCGTCTTCCGCTCGCGAAGGCCCGCCAGGAAATCACGGCCGCCTATGCGGACCAGGAAACGGCCGACCTGCTCGCGTCGGACGGCGCCGACTGCAGCATGGCCGACATGCTGATTCGCATGCGCCGCTGGTGGACCGACGGCGACGGCTGCATCGTCCACGCCGGGCTCTATCTCTACCGCGCCGACCGCTTCGTGCTCGATATCACGCACGATCTCGACGGCGACGATCGCAGTGCCGACCTGATCCCGTCGCCGCGCACCGGCACCCGGAAAAGCGCGCGCAAGCCGGCGGCCTGACCCGCTCGCCGCGTCACGCCGGCGCGCCGCCATCGTCGTCGCCCATCGCGCCGTAGACCCAATGCCGCAGGTCGCGGCGGATCCGGTACGTCGTCGACGGCAGCAGTTGCGTCATGAACACGACGATCAGGTCCTCGGCCGGATCGATCCAGAAGGCCGTGCTGGCGCCGCCGCCCCAGAAGTAATCGCCGACGCTGCCCGGCTGCATCGTCGCGGCCAGGTCCTGCGTCACCGCGAAGCCGAGCCCGAAACCGAGCCCCGGATACACGGCCTCGCTGAACGTGGAGCGCGACATCCGGTCGAGCGTCTGGCCGCCCGGCAGATGGTTGATCGTCATCAGTTCGACGGTCTTCGGGCTCAGGATCCGGTGCCCGTCGATCGAACCGCGGTTCAGCAGCATCCTGCAGAAGCGCAGGTAATCGCCCGCCGTCGACACGAGCCCGCTGCCGCCCGACGCCAGCGCCGGCGGCCGGCGAAACGCGCTGGCCGCCGGGTCGTCCTGCAGCACGAGGCCGCCATCGGCCCCCGGGCGATAGCACGCGCACAGGCGCTCGGCCTGCTCGTCGGGCACGAAGAAGCCCGTGTCGGGCATGCCGATCGGGTCGAACAGCGCATGCTTCAGGTAATCGGCGAACGGCTGCCCGGAAATCTTCTCGACGAGATAGCCGAGCACGTGCGTCGCGACCGAATAGTTCCACTCTTCGCCCGGCGAGTAGTCGAGCGGCAGCCGCGCCAGATCCGCGATCATGCCGTCGAGACCGCCCGGGTTGCCCGGTTCGCCGAGCGCGAGTTCGCGGTACGCGGCATCGACGTTCGTCCGGGCCTGGAAGAAATACGACAACCCGGCCGTATGGCGCAGCAGATCCACCATCAGCATTTCGCGCGCGACCGGCCGGGTCTGGAACCCGCCGAGGCTCCGTGCGCCGGCCACCGCAACGCCCAGATCCTTCCATGCCGGAATCACGCTCGACACGGGATCGTCGAGCGCCACCAGCCCCTGCTCGACCAGCGTCATGAACGCGACGCTCGTGATCGGCTTGGTCATCGAATAGATGCGGAAAATCGCGTCGTCGCGCATCGGCTTGGCCCGCTCGACGTCCATCGATCCGACGATGTTCACGTGCGCCAGCTCGCCACGGCGATGGATCATCGTCACCGCCCCCGGCAGGCGCCCGGACGCCACGTACCGTTCGTACAGCCGCGTGTCGAGCGCCTTCAGCCGCTGCGACGACAAACCCGGAAGTGCCACCTTCGTCATGCCCTTGCTCCTCTGTTCTCTTCGGTCTCGACACGCCGGAACCCGCGCCACTGCGTTTCAGACAGCACGCTTGCCCGGCTTAAACATTCTAAAAATAGAACTATATCATTTTAGATAACGCCCGAACCATCCCTGCTCGTCGGCGACACGCGGCGCGCCGCATGCCGGCCGGTTGCCCGATTCGAGACGCGCGGGCATGATGTCGCGAACCCTGGCGGCGGCCCTGCGAACCACTCACTTCAACGCGCCGTAGATCGCGCCGCCCGGGATCCGCTTCGTACACGGCTGCCTCTGCCCACCTCCGTCCGCTCATGTCATTACGCGCCTTCAGAACGCTGGTCGCCATCGCCCGATACCGGACGTTCGCGCGCGCCGGCGAAGCCATCGGTCTCACGCAATCGGCTGTGAGCCTGCAGATCAAGACGCTGGAAAGCGAATACAACGTGCAGTTGTTCGATCGCTCGCGCCGGCAGCCGGTACTCACCGAGGCCGGCAACATCCTGCTGGCGCAGGCCGAGCAGGTGCTCGCGATGGTCGACCGGATTCCCGATGCGCTCAGCGACGAGAAGAAGCTGGTCGGGCGCCTGCGGATCGGCGCGATCCAGACCGCGCTGTCCGGCCCGCTGCCCGACGCGCTGCTCGCGCTGCGCGCGGCGCACCCGGGGCTGCGCGTGCACGTGTCGGCCGGGATGTCGGCCGAACTGGCGAACCGCGTCGCGGCCGGCGAACTCGATGCGGCGATCACGACGCGCCCCGTGCGCCCGCATCCGGCGGAACTGACGTGGACCACGCTGTACGAGGATCGCTTCTGGCTGCTCGCGCCGCCGGACCATGCGGAACGCGACGCAGTCACGCTGCTCGACGCACTGCCGTTCATCCGCTTCGATGCGCAGGCATGGGCCGGCCGCATGATCGCCGCCGAGCTGCGCCGCATCGGCGTGCGCGTGCGCGAGGAGATGGTGCTGGACAGCGCGGAAACGATCGCGCGCATGGTCGCGAGAGGGCTCGGCGCGGCCATCGTCGCGCTCCCCGATTCGACGCTCGCGCGCCTGCCGCCCGTCACGCGCTTGCCGTTCGGCCAGCCGCAGATGGGGCGCGCGGTCGTCCTGCTCGAACACCAGTCGCATCCGGCCGAACGTTTCGCGCGTGCGCTGGCGGCCGAAGTCACCGCTTCATCGATGAGAATTTCTCATTGAACACCCGATAATTAACAATTATTCCTGTTGCTTGCGCGTGTTAACTTGGCGGCATCGTCATTCTTTCGATTGCGTGTCGCCATGTTGCCCGCCGGATGGATTCCCGCCTCGTTCCGCCGCTTTGCGTGCCAGCCGCTCGCCGCGGCCCGCACCGCCGGCACGGCTCGCGTGAAGGCGTGCCGATGATCGGCCCGATCCTGCTCGCGCTGGCACCGGTCGCGCTGCTGGTCGCGTTCGGCCACGGCCTGCGGCGCACGGGCTTCATCGCCGACGCGTTCTGGCCGCAGGCCGAGCGGCTGTGCTACTACGTGCTGCTGCCCGCGCTGTTCGCGGACGGTCTCGCGAACGCACGGCTGCAATCACTGCCCGTTTTACCGCTCGCGGCAGCGCTGGTCGGTTCGACCGCACTCGCCGCGGCGCTTCTCCTGCTGGTCCGCCGGTTCGTGCGGGTCGACGGCGCCGGCTTCACGTCGGTGTTCCAGGGCGCCGTGCGCTTCAACAACTATGTCGGCACCGCGCTGGCGGCCGGGCTGTTCGGCGCAAAAGGCATCGCGCTCGCGGCCGTGTGCGTCGCGGCGATCGTCCCGACCGTCAACCTGATGTGCGTGCTCGTATTCGCGCGCTACGGCGACACGCGGCTCGGCGCGGCGGCGCTCGCGCGCCAGATCCTGTCGAATCCGCTCGTCGTCGCGTGCGCGCTCGGAATCGCGATGCAGGCCGGCGGCGTCACGTTCCCCGCGGCCGTCGCGCCGGCCGTGCGCGCGCTCGGCGTCGCGTCGATGCCGCTCGGCCTGCTGTGCGTGGGCGCGGCACTGAGATTCGATGCGGCGCGTGCGTGGCTGCAGCCGGTCTGCGTCGCGTCAGCGTTCAAGTTCATGGCGATGCCGCTCATCACGCTCGCCGCCGGCCGCCTGTTCGGGCTCGGCGATGCGGCGCTGACGGTCGCACTGCTGTTTCAGGCGCTGCCGACGTCGTCCGCGTCGTACATCATGGCGCGCCAGCTCGGCGGCGACGCGCCGCTGATGGCCGGCATCACCGCGTTCCAGACGATCGCCGCGGCACTCGCGATGCCCGTCGTGCTGACCGCGCTCGCGTCGGCGCCCGTGTTTCGCTGACGACGCAGCGTCCGCCTCCACTCCCCTGAATCCAGCCTGCCGGCCGGCCATTGCGCGATTCGGCATCGTCGGCCGCGCGCGGTCGCTCACGTGTTGCCGCAGGCGCTCACCGAGAAACCCGTCACATGAACGCTCCCGCCCCGCCCGCCGCCCTGGTCGCCACCCGGCCGAACGCACCCCTCTACGTGAAGCTCACGCTCGTCGCGCTGTTCTGGGGCGGGACGTTCATCGCGGGCCGGATCCTGGCCGCGTCGATGTCCGCGACCGCCGCGGCCACCGGCCGCTTCGCGATCGCCGCGCTGCTGCTGGTCGTGCTGACGTGGAAGATCGAAGGCGGGCTGCCGAAGCTGAACGTCCGCCAGGTCATGACGACCTTCGGGCTCGGCGCAACCGGCATCTTCCTGTACAACGTGTGCTTTTTCGCGGCACTCGCGCGGATGCCGGCGGGGCGCACCGCGCTGTTCGTCGCGCTGAATCCGGTGGCCACCGCCGTGCTGCTGTCGATCGTCGTGCGCGGCGAACGTCTGTCGCTGTCGCGCTGGGCCGGCATCGCCGTCGCGCTGTTCGGCGCGCTGGTCGTGATCAGCCGCGGCGAATTGCTGCGGGTGCTGACCGATCTCGGCAGCACGTTCGGCGCAGGCGAACGGTACATGCTCTGCGCGGTGCTGAGCTGGGCCGCCTATACCGTGATCGGCCGGCGCGCGCTCGACGGATTGTCGCCGCTGGCAGCCACGACGTATGCGGCGCTGTGGGGCCTCGCGTTGCTGATCGTCGCGCACCTGTTCGGCTCGCCCGCCGGCAGCGGCACGCCGCTGACGTGGCAGGCCGTCGCGTCGATGCTCTACCTCGGTGCAATCGGCACGGTGGTCGCGTTCGTCTGGTATTCGCAAGGGATCCGCGAACTCGGGCCGGCCCGTGCGGCCGTGTTCACCAACCTGGTGCCCGTATTCGGCGTGCTGCTGTCGGTCGCGCTGCTCGGCGAGCCGTTGTCGCCGTCGATGCTGGTCGGCGGTGCGCTCGTGATCGCGGGCGTCGCGCTGACCAATCGCGCGAGGCGGTGACACATTGGCGTGCGCACCTCGCGCCTAAGGGGACGGATGTCAAATACCGGAGTCCGAGCATGACATGACGGCAATCGCGATGCCGTTGTGCGACACCCGCGCGCGGCCGATACGCCCCCGATGTTCTCGCAGCCCCGCTAAAAACCGCCTATCGTGAATGGAGCGCCCCGTTTGCCGCCATTCGACCCTGCGTCGCTCGCACCGGCGGCGACGGCACCGCGTTCCGGCACCATTCATCGCGATCCTGGCGCACGCTCGCCCGTGCACGATCGCGGCCGCCCACCGGATTACAGGAGGCCCCCATGAAAGCCGCGCTGCTCGTCAGCTCCGCCCTGCTCGCCATTGCATCCGCTTCGGCGTCGGCTCAAGGCTCGATCACGAAAGTCGAAAACGGTTCGCTCGTCGCTGCGAACGGGATGACCGTCTATACGTTCGACAAGGACAAGGCCAACGCCGGCACCAGCGCCTGCACGGGCCAGTGCGAATCCTTCTGGCCGCCCTACAAGGCCAGCGCGACCGACGCTCCGGTCGGACCCTACACGATCGTCAAGCGCGAAGACGGCAGCCCGCAATGGGCATACAAGGGCAAGCCGCTGTACTTCTTCTCGAAGGACATGAAACAGGGCGACCGCAACGGCGACAACTTCAAGGACATGTGGCACGTGGTCGCGCCGTAAGCGTCATTCCGGCATCTTCCGCGCACGCTGCGCGGACGTGAAAAAGCCCGCGCGGATCGCCGATCCGGGCGGGCCTTCCGGCGATCACGCCGGCTGCCTGACGCTGCCCGCCGTCAGGCGGACGAACGGCGCATGCAGCCGGGTAGCGCGCTTCAGCGGTTCGACGGGAAGCTGAACACCGTCCCTTCGCGCACACCGGCCGACGGCCAGCGCTGCGTGATCGTCTTGCGCTTCGTGTAGAAGCGCACGGCGTCCGGGCCGTACGCGTGCAGGTCGCCGAACAGCGAACGCTTCCAGCCGCCGAACGAGTGGTACGCAACCGGCACCGGCAGCGGCACGTTGATGCCGACCATGCCGATCTGGATGTTGTCGCCGAAGTAGCGCGCGGCCTCGCCGTCGCGCGTGAACAGGCACGTGCCGTTGCCGTACTCGTGCGCGTCGATCAGCGCCATCGCCTCGTCGAGCGACTTCAGCCGGATCACACCGAGCACGGGCCCGAAGATCTCGTGCTGGTAGATCGGCATGCCGGGCTTCACGTTGTCGAACAGGCACGGGCCGAGGTAATAGCCGCCGTCGTGGCCGTCGACCTTCACGCTGCGGCCGTCGACGACGAGCGTCGCGCCCGCTTCCACGCCCGCTTCGACGAAGCCCGTCACCTTCTCGAAATGCTGCTTCGTGACGAGCGGGCCCATGTCGACGCCCGCGCCGTTGCCCGGGCCGACCTTCATCTTTTCGATCTCGGCCTTCAGGCCCGCGACGACCTTGTCGCCCGTCTCATCGCCGATCGCGACGACCAGCGGAATCGCCATGCAGCGCTCGCCGCACGAGCCGTACGCGGCGCCCATCAGCGCGTTCACCGCGTTGCCGATGTCGGCGTCCGGCATCACGACCGCGAAGTTCTTCGCGCCGCCGAGCGCCTGCACGCGCTTGCCGTGCGCGCAGCCGGTCGAGTAGATGTATTCGGCGATCGGCGTCGAGCCGACGAAGCTCACCGCCTTCACGCGCGGGTCGGTCAGCAGCGTGTCGACCGCTTCCTTGTCGCCATTCACGACGTTCAGCACGCCCGGCGGCAGGCCGGCTTCGAGCGCGAGCTCGGCCATGCGCAACGTAGACGACGGCGTGCGCTCCGACGGCTTCAGCACGAACGTGTTGCCGCACGCGACGGCCATCGGCCACATCCACAGCGGCACCATCACCGGGAAGTTGAACGGCGTGATGCCGGCCGCGACGCCGAGCGCCTGGAACTCGCTCCACGAATCGATCGCGGGGCCGACGTTCTTGCTGTGCTCGCCCTTCAGCAGCTCGGGCACGTAGGTCGCGTATTCGACGTTCTCGATCCCGCGCTGCAGTTCGCCCATCGCATCGGCGAGCACCTTGCCGTGCTCGGCCGTGATCAGCGCGCACAGCTCGTCGGCGTGCTCCTCGAGCAGCGTCTTGAAGCGGCTCATCACGCGGGCGCGCTTCAGCGGCGGCGTGTTGCGCCAGGCCGGGAACGCGGCCTGCGCGGACGCGATCGCGGCTTCGACGGTCAGCTTGTCGGCGAGCGCGACGCTCTTGTGCGATTCGCCGGTGGCCGGGTCGAACACCGGCTGGACGCGGCTGCCGCCGTCGACGCGCTTGCCGTCGATCAGGTGGCCGACGGTGGAGGTCACATTGCTGTCGTGTTTCATCGTTCAGGCTCTTTCTTGAATTCGGTTATCGCTCAGGGCAGGCCGCGGCTCAGTCCACTTCGTTCAGTGCGTCGGACAGCGCGTTGACCAGGTTGTCGATCTCGCGCTTCTCCGAGATGAACGGGGGCGCCAGCTGGATCGTGTCGCCGCCGTAGCGCACGTAGAAACCCTTCGCCCAGCAGCGCATCGCGATCTCGTACGGGCGCCGTGCCGGCTCGCCCGGCAGCGCCGCGATCGTCAGGCCGGCTGCCAGCCCGTAGTTGCGGATGTCAGTGATGTGGCGCTGGCCCTTCAGCCCGTGCACCGCGGCCTCGAAATGCGGCGCGAGATCGCGCACGCGGGCCACCGCGTCTTCCTTCACCAGCAGGTCGAGCGCCGCGACGCCGGCCGCGCACGCGACCGGATGCGCCGAATACGTGTAGCCGTGCGGGAACTCGAGCATGTACTCGGGGCCGCCCGCGGCCATGAACGTGTCGTAGATTTCCTTCGTCGCGATCACGCCGCCGAGCGGCTGCACGCCGTTCGTCACCTGCTTCGCGAAGTTCATGATGTCCGGCACCACGCCGAACGCATCGGCACCCGTCATCGCGCCGGCACGGCCGAAGCCCGTGATGACTTCGTCGAAAATCAGCAGGATGTCGTGCGCGGTACAGATGTCGCGCAGGCGCTTCAGGTAGCCCTTCGGCGGCACGACCACGCCCGCCGAACCGGAGAACGGCTCGACGATCACGGCCGCGATGTTCGATGCGTCGTGCAGCGCGATCAGCTCGAGCAGGCGGTCGGCCAGTTCGGCACCGTGCTCGGGCATCCCGCGCGAGAACTTGTTCTCGGCGAGTTGCGTGTGCGGCAGGAAGTCGGCGTCGAGGCCCTGGCCGAACAGCTTGCGATTCGGCCCGATCCCGCCGACCGAGATGCCGCCGAAGTTCACGCCGTGATAGCCCTTCTCGCGGCCGATCAGGCGCGTCTTCGTGCCCTTGCCCTTCGCGCGCCAGTAGGCGCGGGCCAGCTTCAGCGAGGTATCGGCCGCTTCCGAGCCCGAACCCGTGAAGAACACGTAGTCGAGGCCGGCCGGCGTCAGGTCCTTGATCTTGTTGGCGAGCTCGAACGATTTCGGATGGCCGAACTGGAACGCCGGCGCGTAGTCGAGCTGCGCGACCTGGCGGCTCACGGCCTCGACGATTTCCGTGCGGCCGTGACCGAGGCCCGTACACCACAGGCCCGACAGGCCGTCGAAGATCTTGCGGCCTTCGCCGTCCGTGTAATACGCGCCCTTGCCCGACACGATCATGCGCGGATCGGCCTTGAACTGGCGGTTGGCCGTGAACGGCATCCAGTGCGCGTCGAGCCACGCGGCGTCGGTACGGAGGTTGGTTTCGTTCTGCTGGGCGGTGGTGATGTCGGTCATGTCGGTCGGCGCGCGGCGCCCCTCCTCCTTATGTTGATATTGCGCATTGTCGGGAGGCCAATTAGTCTTTTGAATATCGCAATATCAATGTTCACTTGCGCATCTATGCAAGCAAAGAAACCGAAGAGTCGCGCGCTGCTCGGGCAGCTCAGCGACATGGATCTCCGCCTGCTGCGGGTCTTCAAGGGCGTCGTGCAGTGCGGCGGGATGGCGGCGGCCGAACTGGAACTGAATATCGGCATCTCGACGATCAGCCGGCACGTGAAGGATCTGGAAACGCGCCTCGGCCTCGTGCTGTGCCGGCGCGGCCGCGCGGGCTTCACGCTGACGCCCGAGGGCCAGACGGTGTACGAGGAAACGCTGCGACTGCTCGCGTCGATGGAAGCATTTCGCAGCAGGATCGACGGCATTCACGACCGGATGGGCGGCGAACTGCACATCGCGGTTTTCGACAAGACGGCCACCAACGCGAACGCGCGGCTCGGCGACGCGATCCGCCAGTTCGCCGACGAAGCGCCCGACGTCGCGTTGAACCTGCATGTCGCGTCGATCAACGAAGTCGAGCGCGGGATCATCGACGGCAGCTATCAGGTCGGGATCATTCCCGCGCACCGCAATTCGGGCAGCCTCGTGTATTCGGAACTGTTCGACGAACGGATGCTGCTCTACTGCGGCCGCCAGCATCCGCTCTACGATGCGCCGCACGGCAAGCTCACGTGGACGACGATCCGCAACCATGCATTCGCGGGCCTCGGCTTCCATTCGCCGAACATGGAGCTGAGCCATCGCGCGAAGCTCACGCGCAGCGCGACCGCGTCGGACCAGGAGTCGATCGCGACGCTGATCCTGTCCGGCCGCTATCTCGGCTTCCTGCCCGACCATTACGCGGAAAGTTTTGAAAACAAGGGGTTGATGCAGCCGATCGCGCCGCACCGGTTCAATTACCGGTGCCGGTTCGTGAGCCTGCTGCGGCGCTCGCCGCGGCCGTCGCGGGCCGCGTTGCTGTTTCAGTCGTGTTTGGAAGCCGCGCATGCGGCGGCGCGGCCGGCGGCGTAACGGCCGCCGCGGCTGAGTGGCTGAGTGGCTGAGTGGCTGAGTGGCTGAGTGGCTGAGTGGCTGAGTGGCTGAGTGGCTGAGTGGCTGAACGGCTGAACGGCTGAACGGCTGAACGGCTGAACGGCTGAACGGCTGAACGGCTGAACGGCTGAACGGCTGAACGGCTG
>NZ_CABVQK010000007.1 GCF_902499335.1 Burkholderia lata
AAGGTGTTCGGCACGAAGATCTTCATCACGTGGGGCGAGCACGACATGGCGGACAACATCGTCCACCTGGTGCTGGCGCGCACGCCGAACGCGCCGGAAGGCGTGAAGGGCATCTCGCTGTTCATCGTGCCGAAGTTCATGGTCAATGACGACGGCTCGCTGGGTGCACGCAACGACGTGCACTGCGTGTCGATCGAGCACAAGCTCGGGATCAAGGCGAGCCCGACGGCGGTGCTGCAGTACGGCGACCACGGCGGCGCGATCGGCTACCTGGTCGGCGAGGAAAACCGCGGCCTCGAATACATGTTCATCATGATGAACGCGGCGCGCTTCGGCGTCGGGATGCAGGGGATCGGCGTGGCCGACCGCGCATACCAGAAGGCCGCGGAATTCGCGAAGGAACGCGTGCAGAGCCGCCCGGTGGACGGCTCGGCCAAGCAGTCGGTGACGATCATCCATCACCCGGACGTGCGCCGCATGCTCGGCACGATGCGCGCGCTGACGGAAGGCGCGCGGGCGCTGGCCTACGTGGCCGCCGCGCACAGCGACATTGCCCACCGCCATTCGGACGAGGCGACGCGGGCACGTCATCAGGCAATCTACGAGTATCTGGTGCCGGTGGTGAAGGGCTGGAGCACGGAGATGGTGAACGACGTGGCGAGCCTGGGCGTACAGGTGCACGGCGGGATGGGCTTCATCGAGGAGACGGGCGCGGCGCAGTATTACCGCGATGCACGTATCCTGGCGATCTACGAAGGCACGACGGCGATCCAGGCGAACGATCTGGTGGGCCGCAAGACGATGCGCGACGGCGGCGCGGTGGCGAAGGCGCTGATCGTGGAGATCGGCGAGACGGTGGCGGCGCTGGGCAAGCTGGACGGCGCGGCGGCCGCATCGGTGAAGGCGCAGCTGGAGAAGGGTGCGAAGGCGCTGTCGTCGGTGGTCGATTACGTGGTGGCGAACGTGAAGCAGGACCCGAACGCGGTGTTCGCGGGCAGCGTGCCGTACCTGAAGCTGGCGGGCGTGGTGCTGTGCGGGTGGCAGATGGGCCGCGCGCTGGTGGCCGCGCAGGCGAACCGCGCAAGCGACCCGGCGTTCTTCGATGCGAAGATCGCGATCGCGCAATGCTATGCGGAGCACGTGCTGGTGCAGGCAGGCGCATTCGAAGCGTCGATCGTCGGCACGAAGGGCAACGAGGGCGTGCTCGCGTTGACGGAAGACCAGTTCTGACCGGCTGACGATTCGGTGAAATGAAAAAGGCGCCCCTCGGGGCGCCTTTCTTTTTGATGCCTGTCGCGGCCCGTATGGCCGCGGGCGTCATCGGCTTATGCGTATGCCGGGCGCGTCTGGCCGGCCACGTCCTTCAGGTAACGATGCACCGACAGGTCGTCGGCCTGGATCGCGGGCATCTTGCCCGAGATCAGGTCTGCGAGCAGCTGGCCCGAGCCGCACGACATCGTCCAGCCGAGCGTGCCGTGGCCGGTGTTCAGGAACAGGTTCGACACAGGCGTGCGGCCGACGATCGGCGTGCCGTCCGGCGTCATCGGGCGCAGGCCCGTCCAGAACGTTGCCTTCGACGTGTCACCGCCGCCCGGGAACAGGTCGTTCACACACATTTCGAGCGTTTCGCGGCGCGCGGCGCGCAGCTTCTTGTCGAAGCCGACGATTTCCGCCATGCCGCCGACGCGGATGCGCTGGTCGAAACGCGTGATCGCGATCTTGTAGGTCTCGTCGAGCACGGTCGACACGGGGGCGGCCGCTTCGTTGACGATCGGTGCGGTGATCGAATAGCCCTTCAGCGGATAGACGGGGATCTTCATCAGGTTCGAGATGAAGCTGGTCGTGTACGAGCCGAGTGCGACGACGTACGCGTCCGCGCGCACCGTCTCGCTGCCGCACTGCACGCCGGCGATCTTGCCGCCCGCGATCGCGAGCGCATCGATCGGCGTGTTGTAGCGGAACTTCACGCCGAGCGATTCGGCGAGCGCCGCAAGGCGCGTCGTGAACAGCTGGCAGTCGCCCGTTTCGTCGCCCGGCAGGCGCAGGCCGCCCGTCAGCTTGTGCGAGACGGCGGCGAGTGCCGGTTCGGCTTTCTTCAGGTCGGCCGGCGACAGCAGTTCGAACGGCACGTTCGCTTCCTGCAGGACGGCGATGTCCTTCGCTGCACCATCGAGTTGCTGCTGCGTGCGGAACAGCTGCAGCGTGCCGCCCGTGCGGCCTTCGTACTCGATGCCGGTATCGGCGCGCAGCGCTTGCAGGCAGTCACGGCTGTATTCGGCGAGGCGGACCATGCGGCCCTTGTTGACTGCATAGCGCTCGGCCGTGCAGTTGCGCAGCATCTGGTACATCCACTGGAGCTGGAAGCGCGTGCCGTCGAGGCGGATCGCGAGCGGCGCGTGTTTTTCGAACATCCACTTGACGGCCTTCAGCGGCACGCCGGGCGCGGCCCACGGTGCGGCATAGCCAGGGGAGATCTGGCCTGCGTTCGCGAAGCTCGTCTCGAGCGCCGGGCCGGCTTCCCGGTCGATCACCGTGACTTCATGACCGGCGCGCGCGAGGTAATACGCGCTTGCCACGCCCACCACACCGCTGCCCAGAATGACGACTCGCATAGCTGCTCCAGATGGAAGGGACCAGATCGAGGCCGGGCGCACCTGCGGCTCCGTGTAACCTCTAGCTGATCTAGTTTTTTGCGCTATGGTATTGTCGAATGTGTAGGTTTTGTTATCGTATTTTTCAGGTTTTCAGAATAAACAAATGAGAACGCAACGTCAGCCAGTACGCTCGCTCGACAAGCTCGACCGGCGCATCCTGAAACTGCTCCAGGACGACGGCCGGATGGCGATGAAAGACCTCGCGGAACAGGTCGGACTGACCGTCACGCCGTGTATCGAGCGTGTCCGGCGCATGGAGCGGGATGGCGTGATCACCGGCTATCACGCGCGGGTCGATCCGCACCAGCTGGATGCCGCGCTGCTGGTGTTCGTCGAGATCACGCTCGGCCACAAGGGCGGCAACATGTTCGAGCAATTCCGCCGGGAAGTGATGAAGATCGACGAGGTGCTCGAATGCCATCTGGTGTCTGGTGATTTCGACTACCTGATCAAGGCGCGGATTGGCGAGATGGCCGACTACCGGAAGCTGCTCGGCGACATCCTGCTGCAGTTGCCCGGCGCCGTGCAGTCGAAGAGCTATGTCGTGATGGAAGAAATCAAGGAAACGCTGACGATCGCAGTGGGTGACTGACGCGGCCGCAGGAGGACGTCGGGCCCTTTATCCCGCCCTTGGCATGCTGCGCCCAATACTGTATAAATGTACAGTATTGGGCGCAGGCGAATGGGTGGGCACGTGGACGATCGATCCGACAACGAATTTCCGGTAGCGCCGCCCGTGCCCCGCAAGGGGCGCGGTGCGGTCGACAACCTGCAGGGGCGATACGAGATCGCGCAGCGTGAAGCGGTCGATGATGGCTGGACGCACGAGTCGGACGATGCCGATTTCCCCGCGCCGCTGCGCACGCAAGTATTCGAGGAGCGTGCGAAGAGCATCCTGACGCACAATCAGTCGCCCGACATTCCATTCAGCGTATCGCTCAATCCGTATCGAGGCTGCGAGCATGGTTGCATCTACTGCTTCGCACGGCCGACGCACAGTTATCTCGGCCTGTCGCCTGGGCTCGATTTCGAAAGCCGCATCTATGCGAAGGTCAATGCGGCCGAACTGCTCGAGCGCGAGATTTCGCGCAAGCGCTACGTACCGGAGCCGATCGCGCTCGGCGTCAATACCGACGCCTATCAGCCGGTCGAGCGCGACCTGCGCATCACGCGCAGCGTGATCCAGGTGATGCACGATCGCGGGTTACCGTTCGCCGCGATCACGAAGTCGTCGCTGATCGAGCGCGATCTCGACCTGCTCGCGCCGATGGCCGAACGCGGGCAGGTGATGGCGGCGGTCACGATCACGACGCTCGATGCCGATCTCGCGCGCACGCTCGAGCCGCGCGCGGCAACACCGGCGCGACGGTTGCGTACGATTCGTGCGCTGAGCGAGGCGGGCGTGCCGGTCGGCGTGAGCATTGCGCCGATGATTCCGTTCGTCACGGAGCCCGATATGGAGCGCGTACTCGAGGCGTGCGCGGAAGCCGGCGCAACGTACGCGAGCTACATCATCCTGAGGCTGCCGTGGGAAGTCGCGCCGCTGTTCAAGAACTGGCTTGCCGCGCATTTTCCCGACCGGGCGGAACGCGTGATGAACCGTGTGCGCGACATGCGCGGCGGCAAAGACTACGACTCGGATTTCTCGAAACGGATGAAAGGCGAGGGGATCTGGGCCGACCTGCTGCGGCAGCGCTTTCGCCAGGCCGTCAAGCGGCTCGGGCTGAACGAGCGCACGAACGGCATTCTCGATCTGTCGCAGTTTCGCGGTGCGCCGGCCGCCGCGGCGCCGGCGCCGCGCGTTGCCGTTCGTTCAGTTGGCGCGCGGTCGACGCAGTCGCGTGACGACATGCAATTGAACCTGTTCTGACTGGCGTGTTGAAACGGTGCAGGGTGCCGGTTCGTCGCGGTCGTTACGCTTACTGCGAAATCTGCTTGGCCGCTTCGACCTGCGACTCGAAATACGTCTGGAACGACAGCGCGAGTGCGGTCATCAGCAGGAACGCGCCGATCAGCAGCGAGAAGATCACCACGAAGATCACGGTCCAGCCCGACTTGCTGTGCTTGCCCGTTTCCGCGTTGAATTGCGCGTCCCATTTTTCGTCGGGACGCAGCCCGTAGACGAGCGCGGCGAGGAATGCTGCCAGCAACGAGATTGCGCCGGGTACCGCGAGCCACCAGCCGAGGCCGGCGCTGCGCTGGGTCGCGGCGAGCAAGAGGAAGCCCGGGATGCCGACGATCGTCGCCAGCAGGTGTGCCCAGCCGTACACGTCGCGCAAGCCATACAGATAGAAGCGGTGCGCGCCGAGCGATCCGAGCAGGAACGCGAGGGCGGCGGTGAGCGTCTTGGAGCGAAAGCGGCGGGACGGTGCGGTGCTGCTGGACATGGATGGCGGCGTATTGTCGTTGGCATGGGTGGCCGGCGGGCCGGCGCGGGCGCGCGGCCCGGCACGCATTCTACGATGCCCGGTCGGGCCCGGTCACCCCTGTACTGCGTCAAGGTGCCGCATAGGTCACGCGGTAGATCGCCCCCGCGTAGTCGTCGCTGACGAGCAGCGAGCCATCCGGCAGCGGCAGCACGTCGGCGGGGCGGCCCCATACCGTGCCGTCGGGGCGTAGCCAGCCCGTGACGAATGGGGTCTGGCGCGCCTGGCTGCCGTCCGCCGAGACGACCACGCGCATCACGCGGTAGCCGACCTTCGTGCTGCGGTTCCACGAGCCATGTTCGGCGATGAACACGTTATTGCGATACGACGCCGGAAACATCGGCCCCGTATAGAAGCGCATGCCGAGTGCCGCGACATGCGCGCCCAATTTCAGCACGGGCGGCACATAGCGGCGGCATACGTCGGCGCCGCCGAATTCGGGGTCGGGCGTGTCGCCGCCATGGCAGTACGGGAAACCGAAGTCGAGGCCGGCGCGCGGTGCGCGGTTCAACTTGTCGTCGGGCACGTCGTCGCCCATCATGTCGCGCCCATTGTCGGTAAACCACAGTTCGCCCGAATCGGGGTGCCACGCGAAGCCGACCGTATTGCGTACGCCGCGGGCGACCACCTCACTCCCGCTGCCGTCTGTTTTCATGCGTGCGATGATCGCGTAGCGGCTGCGGTTGGCGAGACAGACGTTGCACGGCGCACCGGTCGGCACGTACAGCTTGCCGTCGGGGCCGAACGCGATGAATTTCCAGCCGTGATGGTGTTCGGTCGGCAGCGCGTCGGTGACGACGGCAGGTGCGGGCGGCGTGGCGAGCCGGTCGTCGATATGATCGAGACGCAGGATGCGCGATACGGCTGATATATAGAGTGCGCCGTCACGGTAGGCGACCCCGACCGGCATGTCGAGCCCGGACGCGATCACGTAGCGCGCGCTGATCCGGCCCTCGTGCATCACGAGCGCATGCACGCGGCCTTCCCGCGTGCCGACATACAGGATGCCGCGCGGCGACCACGCCATTTCGCGGGCGGTCGGTACCGCGTCGGTCAGCACTTCGACGTGGAAGCCGGACGGCACGACGAGTTCGCCCACCGGCAACGGCGCGGCAATCGCCGGTGCGGACGCGAGGCAGGCAAGGCCGGCAAGCAGCGCCGCGAAACGGGGCTGAGCACGGCGCGTCGAGGCGGCGCGAAGGGGCGGCATGACTGTGTGGAACGTCCCGGACACGACGATTGTATGCCCGGCGGACAGGCCGCCCGTGGATTTTTTACGCGTAAGTGTTTGTTGTACCTCTGGTTTCCGGCTATAATCGCGTGTTTCAGTAGTTTCGAACCCGGTTTTCCCGAAGGACATCATATGGTTATCATCCGTCTGGCTCGTGGCGGCTCGAAGAAGCGCCCGTTCTACAACATCGTTGCTACCGATTCGCGCAACCGTCGTGACGGCCGCTTCATCGAGCGCGTCGGCTTCTACAACCCGGTCGCCACGAAGGGCGAATCGCTGCGTATCGCTCAGGATCGCCTGACGTACTGGCAAGGCGTTGGCGCGCAACTGTCGCCGACCGTCCAGCGTCTCGTGAAGGAAGCGCAAAAGGCGCAACCGGCTGCCTAACATGGCACGGTGTGCCGGTCGTGCCGGCTGTGAGGTGCATTAGATGGCGGGTCACGATTCCGGTAATGCAAGGCGCGGGCGTGCGTCGTTTGGCGCATTCGTCCGCAAGCCGGTCGAGCGCGACGCTGTCGCGAACGCCGGTCAGGCTGCCGAGCAGGGTAGTCTCGAAGTGGCGCAAGCCTGGCCCGACGATGCCGTCGAGGTCGGGGCGGTGGTCGACGCCTATGGCCTGAAGGGCTGGGTCAAGGTGGCGGCGCATGCCGACGCCGGTCGCGGTGGCGATGCGCTGCTCAACGCGCGCCGCTGGTGGCTGGAACGTGGTGCGGAGCGGCTTTCCGTCCGCGTCATGCAGTCGAAGACGCACAGCGACACCGTCGTTGCGCAAACCGCGGGCGTCAGCGACCGCGATGCCGCGCTCGCCATGCGCGGCTTTCGCGTGTTCGTGCGCCGGGAAGATTTCCCGGCATTGACCGCGGACGAATTCTATTGGGTCGACCTGATCGGTCTCGACGTCGTCAACGAGCAATCGGTGGCACTCGGGAAGGTGAGCGGGATGATCGACAATGGCGTGCATTCGATCATGCGTGTCGAGTATCCGGCGACCGGCAAAGACGGTCAGCCGACTACCGACGAGCGGTTGATTCCGTTCGTCGGCGTATACGTCAAAACGGTGGATCAGGCGGCGCGTCGCATCGTCGTCGACTGGGAAGCCGATTACTGAAATGAACCAGGTTAACGAGAGCGCGGTGCAGTTCGACGTCGTCACGCTCTTTCCCGAGATGTTCCGTGCACTGACCGACTGGGGGATCACCAGCCGGGCCGTCAAGCAAGGGCGCTTCGGGCTGCGCACCTGGAACCCGCGTGATTTCACGACGGACAACTACCGCACGGTCGACGATCGTCCGTACGGCGGCGGTCCGGGCATGGTGATGCTGGCCAGGCCGCTCGAAGCCGCGATCGATGCCGCGAAAGCGGCACAGGCGGAACAGGGTATCGCAAGCACGCGTGTGGTGATGATGTCGCCGCAGGGTGCGCCGCTCACGCACGATCGTGCGGTGCGGATGGCGCAGGAACCCGGTGTCGTCGTGCTGTGCGGCCGCTATGAAGCGATCGACCAGCGCCTGCTCGATCGTTGCGTCGACGAGGAAATCAGCCTCGGCGATTTCGTCCTGTCCGGCGGAGAATTGCCGGCGATGGCGATGATGGATGCCGTCGTGCGGTTGCTGCCCGGTGTGCTGAACGATTCGCTGTCGGCCGTGCAGGACAGTTTCGCTGACGGCCTGCTCGATTGTCCGCACTACACGCGCCCTGAGGAATACGACGGCGTGCGCGTGCCGGACGTGCTGCTCGGCGGGCATCATGCCGAGATCGAGCGGTGGCGGCGGCAGGAAGCATTGCGGAATACGTTGCGGAAGCGGCCGGACCTGATCGTCCGGGCGCGCCGCGAGAAGTTGTTGAGTCGTGCCGACGAGGCATGGCTTGCGAACCTCGCACGCGAAGCGAAGAACGCCTCCTGAGGCGGCGTCGCGGGCGGGAATTGGCGGTGCCGCGCATGCGTGCGCGGTGCCTGATGTGAATCCATCCTCTATCGGGGCCAGGCCTGGAAGCAGGCGGGTGCCAACGCCGACACGATGGCATAAGGAGTCAGTAATGAATCTGATCGAAAAACTTGAGCAGGAAGAAATCGAGCGCGCGCTCGCCGGCAAGACGATCCCCGAATTCGCCCCGGGCGACACGGTGATCGTGAACGTGAACGTGGTTGAAGGTACCCGCAAGCGCGTTCAGGCTTACGAAGGCGTCGTGATCGCGATTCGCAGCCGTGGCCTGAACTCGAACTTCATCGTTCGCAAGATCTCGTCGGGCGAAGGCGTCGAGCGTACGTTCCAGACGTACTCGCCGCTGCTGGCAAGCATCGTCGTGAAGCGCCGCGGTGATGTGCGTCGTGCGAAGCTGTACTACCTGCGCGAGCGTTCGGGCAAGTCGGCTCGTATCAAGGAAAAGCTGGTGTCGAAGGATCGCGCCGCAGCAGCTTCCCAAGAGTAAGAGCTGTAAGGAAAAAGCACCCACCCGGGTGCTTTTTTCATTCTGGCGCGACAATATGCTCGATACGACACGAACTCGAGAGTCCCATTGAATCGCCGCCCCATCATCGATCCCGAAGTATTGCCGGTTGAAGGCACCAGCGCCGGCCTGCCGGCCATCGACTCCAGCCTGATGACGCCGTCCGGGCTGCGCGGCCGTTTCGCGCGCACGCTCGAATGGAGCGTCGAGCCGGGCGAAGCGAGGCTGCAGGAGGGCATCGATCCGCGTAGCGCGGCCGTCCTCGTGCCGCTTGTCGTCCGCGAGTCCGGCCTCACCATGTTGCTGACCCAGCGCGCCGACCACCTGAACGACCACGCCGGACAGATCAGCTTCCCCGGCGGTCGTCGCGAGCCGTTCGATCACGATGCAACGGCAACCGCGTTGCGCGAGGCGAAGGAAGAGATCGGACTGGCAGACGAGCGTGTCGAGATCCTCGGTGCGCTACCCGACTACCTGACCGGCACCGGCTTTTGCGTGACGCCGGTGGTCGGCCTCGTGCATCCGCCGTTCACCGTGCAGGCCGACACGTTCGAAGTCGCCGAGATTTTCGAGGTGCCGCTCGCGTTCCTGATGAATCCCGCGAACCATCAGGTCCGGGTGTTCCGCTGGGAAGGCGGCGAGCGTCGTTTTTTTGCGATGCCCTATCCGAACGGCGAACCCGGCGGGCATTACTTCATCTGGGGCGCAACTGCCGGCATGTTGCGCAATCTGTACCGCTTCTTGGCCGCCGGCTAGGCGCGCACGGCGTCCAGGGCGCGCGGCAGGCCGCCGGGCGACCGCACCGGCAGCCATCCGGTGCTTACGCTGTGCTATCGTTATGCAAAAAATGACATAACTCCGAAGACGGCGCCACGCATGACTTTCTTTTCGGTTCTCCTCGCCCTCATCATCGAACAGGTCCGCGCGTTGTCGCCGAACAATCCGGTGTTCGCGCTGTTCCAGTTTCATGCGGAAACCGTCGCGCATGGTCTCGACGCAGGCAAGCAGAAGCACGGCATCCTTGCCTGGCTCGCGGTCGTGCTGCCGTGGGTGCTGATCGTCGCGCTGATCTATTTCCTGCTGTACAAGGTGAGCTTCGTGCTCGCATTCATCTGGAACGTCGTCGTCGTGTATTTCACGCTCGGCTTCCGCCAGTTCAGCCACTACTTCACCGATATCCACCTCGCGCTCAACAACGACGACGTGCCGCGTGCGCGCGAAATCCTGCACGAGTGGACGGGCATCGACACGGTCGACATGCCGGTCGGCGAAATCGTCCGCCATACGCTGATTCACGCCGTTGTCGCATCGCATCGCCACGTGTTCGGCGTGTTCTTCTGGTATGTGCTGCCGATCGGCCCGGCCGGCGCCGTGCTGTACCGGATTTCCGAGTACCTCGCGCGCAGCTGGTCGACGCCGGGCGACGACCGCACGGCGGCTTTCTCGACGTTCGCGCAGCGCGCGTTCTTCGTGATCGACTGGATTCCCTCGCGATTGACCGCGCTCGGCTTCGCGATCGTCGGCAATTTCGAGGACGCGATCTACGCGTGGCGCAACCACACGCGCCAGTGGCCCGATCCGAACGATGGCGTCCTGCTGGCAGCCGGCAGCGGAGCGCTCGGCGCACGCCTCGCGGGGCCGCTCGCGGAACCGTCGAGCCTCGATGCGCTGGCAGTCGGCGACAGCGGTCCGCTGACAGTCGGTGACGATTGCACGCCGCGCACGCTGCAATCCGCGGTTGGCCTCGTCTGGCGCGCGGTGATCCTGTGGATGATTCTGCTGCTGATGCTGACGCTCGCCGTCTGGGTGTCGTGACGGGGCAGTGCGGTACCCGATGAAAGGCAAAAGGCCGGCTTGAAGCCGGCCTTTTTGCTGTGGATCAGTCGTCGAGCGGGTCGCGTATGGCGCCGCATTGCCAGCACGCGGTGAACTGGGCTTCGAGCGCCTCGCCGCACTGCCGGCAGCGCCACGGCGCGGCGCCGGCCGACGGGCCGTGCGACGCGGCATCGAGGAGCCGGCGCGCGAGCGCGTCGTCGCGTTCGTCGTCGAGCCACAGCTCCGGCGTGCACGCGTCGGCGGGCAGGCCGCCGAGCGCGCCGGTCGCGTAGCAGTTGTGCAGCTCGCAACCGATGCCGGCCACCTGAAGCACGTTGGCCCAATGCTGCGCCGTCGCGAGATTGGGTGCCTTGAAACGCATCGCGGCTCCTGTCGGTGAAAGCCGGCCCGCATGGCACCGGCTGGCCGTCGCGCGCGTGCCGCGCGATCAGCGGACGATCTGGCTCGCCTCGTGCACGAGCTGCGCGTACAGCGCATGCCGCGACGGTGCGATGCGGCCGTCGGTGACGGCTTCCAGAATCGCGCAGCCAGGTTCGTGCAGATGATGGCAATTATAGAAACGGCAGTCGGCGAGCAGCGGCCGGAACTCCGGAAATGCGCGCTCGAGACGGCCTTCCGTGAGGTGGTAGAGGCCGAATTCCTGGAAGCCCGGCGAATCGATCAGCGCGCCGCCGCCCTGCAATGGGTAGAGGCGCGTGAACGTCGTCGTGTGACGGCCGCTGTTGAGCGCGGCCGAAATCTCGCGCGTGGCGGCTTCGGCATCGGGAACGAGCAGGTTCACGAGCGTCGACTTGCCCATCCCGGACTGGCCGAGCAGGATCGTCGAATGCCCGGTAAGGTGCGGCATCAGTTGTGCGCGCGCATCGTCGGGCGAGCCCTTCACCGACAGCTCGAGCACGTCGTAGCCGAGTGCGCGGTACGGCGCGAGGCGCTCGCGCGCGACCGGCAGCGCGGCTTCGACGTCGATCTTGTTCAGCACGACGAGCGGCTTCAGCTCGTTCGCCTCGGCGGCGATCAGCGCGCGGCCGAGCAGGTCCTCGCTGAAGTAGGGCTCGGTCGCGAGCACGATCAGCAGCTGGTCGAGGTTGGCCGCGAACAGCTTCGACTTGAACTGGTCCGAACGGTACAGCAGGTTGCGCCGCTCGCCGATCTCGACGATGACGCCCTGGTCGGCCGATGCGAGTTCGTACGCGACACGGTCGCCGACAGCGATATCGCTCTTCTTGCCGCGCGGGAAGCACTGCAGCATCGGGCCGCCGTCGTCGGGTGCGACGATGTAGTGGCGCCCGTGCGCCGCGATCACGCGGCCTTCGACCCGTTGCGCGTTCGACGCACGCGGGGCCGGCTTGCGGGAGGTCGGGCGGCTCATGCGTGCTGCAGCAAGCGGTCGATCCGCTGCGACGCAGGCGGATGCGAGTAGTAGAAGGCCGTGTAGACGGGGTCGGGCGTCAGCGTCGACGCGTTGTCCTCATAGAGCTTGACGAGTGCGCTGACGAGATCCTGCGCATCGGTCTGGCTGGCCGCGAACGCGTCGGCCTCGAATTCGTGCTTGCGCGACGTGAGGCTGCCGAACGGCGTCGCGAAGAACAGGAACACGGGAATCGCGAGGAAGAACAGCACGAGCGCGGCACCCGCGTTGCTCGTGTCGAGCGACGGCGTGACGCCGAGCCCCGTATAGAACCACGTGCGTTGCGCCAGCCAGCCGAGCAGCGCGAGCAGCACGAGGCTCAGCACGAACGACACGAGCATGCGCTTCATCACGTGGCGGCGCTTGAAGTGGCCGAGTTCGTGCGCGAGCACGGCCTCGATTTCCTGGCCGGACAGGCGCGCGAGCAGCGTGTCGAAGAACACGATCCGCTTCGACGCGCCGAAGCCCGTGAAGTACGCGTTGCCGTGCGCGGAGCGGCGGCTGCCGTCCATCACGAACAGCCCCTTCGCCGCAAAGCCGCAGCGCTTCATCAGCGACTCGATGCGCGCGCGCAGCGCGTCGTCCTTCAGCGGCTCGAACTTGTTGAAGATCGGTGCGATGAAGGTGGGGTAGATCAGCAGCACGAGCATCTGGAACGCGACCCAGACGATCCAGGTCCACAGCCACCACAGGCTGCCGGCCTGGTTCATCAGCCACAGCACGACGAACAGCAGCGGCAGGCCGAGCGCGGCGCCGAGCAGCGAGTTTTTCAACATGTCGGTGAAGAACAGCCGCTTCGTCATCCGGTTGAAGCCGAAGCGCTGTTCGATTCCGAACTGGCGGTAGTACTCGAACGGGATGTCGATGACGCTCGTGATCACGAGCACCGCAGCGACGAGCGCGACCTGCTGCCCGTAGCCGCGGCCGAGCCAGCCGGTGAGCAGCGTGTCGAGCGCGCCGACGCCGCCGAGCAGCGTGAGGCCGACCAGCACGGCCGCGCTGACGACGATCTCGAGCATCGTCAGCCGGGTGCGCTCGACCGTATAGTCGGCCGCGCGCTGGTGGGCGGTCAGCGGGATAGTTGCGCTGAATTGCGCGGGGACGCCGTTGCGGTGCGCCGCGACGAAGCGGATCTGCCGCGACGCGAGCCACAGCTTGGTGACGACCATCGCGAGCACGGCGAGCGCGAACAGCAGGGTGAACGAAAAGGGTGACATCGAAGGCGCCAAAGGGTTCTATGCGAGAATTATATGTTCTTGCGGACCGGGCCCGCTGATGCGATGCCGGCC
This sequence comes from Burkholderia lata, assembly GCF_902499335.1. Classification (GTDB taxonomy): domain Bacteria; phylum Pseudomonadota; class Gammaproteobacteria; order Burkholderiales; family Burkholderiaceae; genus Burkholderia; species Burkholderia lata_B. The sequence continues at coordinate 13,293 of NZ_CABVQK010000007.1, forward strand.
GCCCGGGCGGCGCCGCGCGCCGTCCGCCATTTTCCAGGATGACTCATGACCGATACCGCCGCTTCCACCAGCCAGCCCGCGCTCGTGCGCAACGAGTTGAACCTCGTCTGGCTCGATATGGAGATGACGGGCCTCGACCCGGATAACGACCGCATCATCGAGATCGCGGTCGTCGTGACCAATTCCACGCTCGACATCGCCGTCGAAGGCCCCGTGTTCGCGATCCACCAGAGTGACGAAACGCTCGCGAAGATGGACGACTGGAACAAGTCGACGCACGGCCGCTCGGGCCTGATTGACCGCGTGCGCGCGTCGACCGTGACCGAGGCGGAAGCCGCCGAGCAACTGCAGGCATTCCTCGCGCAGTACGTGTCGCCCGGCAAGTCGCCGATGTGCGGCAACTCGATCTGCCAGGACCGCCGCTTCATGGCGCGCTGGATGCCCGAATTCGAGCGGTTCTTCCACTACCGCAACCTCGACGTCAGCACGCTCAAGGAGCTGTGCCGCCGCTGGCAGCCCGCGATCTACAAGGGCTTCCAGAAGCGCGCGATGCACACGGCGCTCGCGGACATCCACGAGTCGATCGACGAGCTGAAGTACTACCGTGAGCATTTCCTGATTCCGGCCGCATCGGCTTCGGCAGACGAATCCGCGCCGGCCGCCTGAGCGGGCCGGCACGCGCTCAGCGCTGGGTAAAGGCTCCGCGCCGGGCTCAGCGCCGAGCGCTTTTCGGCCGGAACGCCGCGACCACCGCGGCGTCGGTCTCGATGTACGGGCCGCCGATCAGGTCGATGCAGTAGGGCACCGCGGCGAAAATGCCGGGCACGGTCGACTGGCCGTCGGCATCGCGCAGCCCTTCGAGCGTTTCCCGGATCGACTTCGGCTGGCCGGGCAGGTTGATGATCAGCGCCGCATGGTCGGCTGTCTCGCGGATCACCGCGACCTGTCGCGACAGGATCGCGGTCGGCACGAAATTCAGGCTGATCTGCCGCATCTGTTCGCCGAATCCCGGCATTTCCTTCGTCGCCACGGCCAGCGTGGCCTCGGGCGTCACGTCGCGGCGCGCGGGGCCCGTGCCGCCCGTCGTCAGCACGAGATCGCACCCCGCGACGTCGACCAGCTCGGCGAGCGTGGCGGAGATCGTGGGCGCATCGTCCTGGATCAGGCGCGTTTCGGCGCGCCACGGCGACGTGAGCGCACCGGCGAGCCACTCCTGCAGTGCCGGAATGCCTTTGTCCTCGTAGACGCCCGTGCTCGCGCGGTCGCTGATCGACACGAGGCCGACGACGAGCTCGTCCGGGTGGTTACGCTTCGTCGTCATGGTCGTCTTCAGTGTCGTCCGGCGCATCGTCACCCGCATCGGGCGTGCCGCTGGCGGTCTTGATCCACTGGAACAGCTCGCGGAAATAGCGCGGCGGCTTGCCTTGCTGCGCTTCCTTGCGTGCATTGCGGATCAGCGTGCGGCCTTCCTGGATATCCGCTTCCGGGTGCTGGCGCAGGAATTCGGTCAGCGCGTCGTCGTTGGCGAGCAACTGGTCGCGCGTGCGCTCGATCCAGTGCAGGCGGGCCGTTGCAGCCTTGTTCACGCCGCGTTGTGCGTCGAGTGCAGTGCGCAGCGCGGCCGTTTCGTCGTCCGTCAGCGAGCGCATCACGCGGCCGACGTACTGGAGCTGGCGGCGCTTGCCTTCGTGATCGGTGATCCGGCGTGCCTCGCGAACGGCGTCCGCGAGACTTTCGGGCATCGGCATGCGCTTGAGGGCGTCCTTCGGCAGATCGACGAGCGCCTGGCCGAGCACCTGCAACTCGTGCATCTCGCGCTTCAACTGGGATTTGCTGGGGCGATCGTAGCCATTGTCGTCGTCTTCGGCGGCATGCTCGATCGGCTGGATTCGGGTTTTGCGTGTCATGGACGGCATTGTATCGCGCCGCGGACACCCCAAGCTTGTCGGTGTCCGGCCCCGGACCTTGCTATGATCGCGGGATACGCAACATTTTGAACATGCGGGCGCCCGCCCGCCACCGGATATCCAGACGATGGCAGCCAATCTCGACGTACAAGCGCGCTATTTCCCGCACACGCAGGACCAGCTCAAAGAAATCGCCTCCGACATCCTTCGCCATGCGAAGGCGCTCGGCGCGACGGATGCCGCGACCGAAATCTCCGAGGGCGACGGCCTGTCGGTGTCGGTGCGCCGCGGCGAAGTCGAAACGATCGAGCACAACCGCGACAAGATGGTCGGTGTGACCGTGTTCATCGGCAAGAAGCGCGGCAACGCGAGCACGTCGGATTTCTCGCCGGGCGCGATCAAGGATACTGTTGCCGCTGCATACAACATCGCGCGCTTCACGGCCGAGGACGAGGCGGCCGGCCTGGCCGAGGCCGAGCTGCTTGAAACCGACCCGCGCGACCTCGATCTGTACCACCCGTGGGCGCTGACGGCCGACGAGGCTGTCGAGCTTGCCCGCCGCGCGGAAGACGCCGCATTCGCGGTCAGCCCGCAGATCCGCAATTCGGAAGGCGCGAGCGTGTCGGCCCAGCATTCGCAGTTCGTGCTCGCGACGTCGCGCGGCTTCCTGTCCGGCTACCCGTATTCGCGCCACTACATCGCATGCGCGCCGATCGCGGGCAGCGGCCGTCACATGCAGCGCGACGATTGGTATTCGTCGAAGCGCAGCGCGATCGATCTCGCGGCGCCCGAAGCGGTGGGCCGTTACGCGGCCGAGCGTGCGCTCGCACGGATGGGCGCGCGCCGTCTCGACACCCGCAAGGTGCCCGTGTTGTTCGAGGCGCCGCTCGCGGCCGGCCTGCTCGGCGCGTTCGTGCAGGCGGTGAGCGGCGGTGCGTTGTACCGCAAGACGTCGTTCCTCGTCGACAGCCTCGGCAAGCCGGTGTTCGCGCCGCACATCCAGGTCGTCGAGGATCCGCACGTGCCGCGTGCGATGGGCAGCGCGCCGTTCGACGAGGAAGGCGTGCGCACGCGTGCGCGCAGCGTCGTCACGGATGGCGTCGTCGAAGGCTACTTCCTGTCGACCTATTCGGCGCGCAAGCTCGGCACGCAGACCACCGGCAACGCGGGCGGCTCGCACAACCTCGCGCTGCGCAGCTCGAGCACGCAGCCGGGCGACGATTTCGACGCGATGCTGAAGAAGCTCGGCACGGGCCTGCTGCTGACCGAGCTGATGGGGCAGGGCGTCAACTACGTGACGGGCGACTATTCGCGCGGCGCGGCGGGCTTCTGGGTCGAGAACGGCGTGATCCAGTATCCGGTCGAGGAAATCACCGTCGCGAGCACGCTGCAGGAAATGTTCCGGCATATCGTCGCGATCGGCGCCGATTCGATCGTGCGCGGCACGAAGGAAACGGGCTCGGTGCTGATCGAGCAGATGACGATCGCCGGGCAGTAAGCGGCGCGCGGCATCGGCCGCCATCAAACGAAAAAGCCCGACCGGCGTAAGCCGGTCGGGCTTTTTTCATGGCGCGCGACGCGTCAGCCGCGCTTGCGCGCGTAGACGACGAACGCATAGCCGAACGTGTTCGGCGCGGCCGCCTGGTGCGCATCGCGCGACACTTCCTGCCACTGCGCGGCGTCGGGCGCCGGAAACGACGCGTCACCGTCGAAGTCGGCATCGATCTCGGTGACGACCAGCTTGTCGGCGAGTGCGAGGCCTTCCGTGTAGAGTTGGGCGCCGCCGATCAGGAACGCTTCGGGCACCCCGTCGCGCGCGGCGAGCGCCAGCGCGTCGGCGAGCGACGTGACGGTGTCGCAGCCGTCGAAGCGTCGCGTCGCGTCGCGCGTGACGACGATATTGCGGCGGCCCGGCAGCGGCCGGCCGATCGACTCGTGGGTCTTGCGGCCCATCACGATCGGTGCACCCATCGTCGTGCGCTTGAAGAAGGCGAGATCTTCGGGAAGTTTCCAGGGCAACTGGTTGTCGCGGCCGATGATGCCGTTGCGGGCACGCGCGACGATCAGGGTCAACGTCGTCATGAAGGTCGTGGGAGAGGAAAACCGGAATGGCGCCGATTCTACCGGAACGGCGGCGCGCGCCGGTTCCTGGTGTGCGCATCCGCCTTTCCGTGCTGCGCGCCGCGACGCTCGAGGCAATGCGTCGCGGCGACGGAATGAATAAAAAGAGTGCCCGCCGGGGGACGGAGCACAAAACCGTTTCGTGTTGCGAGATCGCCGATACCGGCCTCTGATCGATGCTGTCCGGCCCGCTCAAATCAATACGTGATCCTTATCAAATGGATCGGCTCGGGCATCACTGATGCGTACTGCCTTGCGCGGTGCCTTCCATCGCGTGCTGCACGTCGCCCGGCTGCGGCAACGGGAGCGGTATGGGCAGCGGCAATTGGGGCGGCGGGATCTCGTCCCACAGCGTCACCGAAGTCTTGCCGGCCTGCAGCGGTTTCGGTGACGACACGGTCACGATGCCGAACCCGTTGCCGTGCTGCATGCTCGGCGCGTTTGCGGCAAGGAGCGTGGCGCGATCCGGATTCGTGCCTTCGTCCGCGCGTGCGGGTGTGGGCGGGCCGGCGGCCGCGACCGCAATGGCCATCGGCACGAAAGAAAGTAAAAGATGTTTTCGCATGGTCGCTGTCTCCGACGGTTTCCGTATTCAGCGAAATGCATGCCATCGCGCCGGGACCGTTGTAGAGACTGCGATTCGTGCGCAAGCGTTGCGAATTGTGTCTAAAAACGGCTGAAAATGTTTCAGACGTGAAACGAGGGGGCTCGGGAATTCTGCGGATTCATTCGTTACGCTTCAAGGACGAAAATCGTCGCACGTGTTGATGAGAGAACATATCGCTGCGCAGGTGCTATGTGCAGACGATTGACATGCATCGACCTCCTGAGCGATTCGGCCGTATCGCTCACTGCGCTGAAATCGGATTGTCGTATTCAGTGCCTATAACTAAGCTGTCTTGATCAAAATAACTGGACGCGAGATAAGCGCCATCATGCGAGGCCTTGTCGTCGCCGCGCATCGGCATGGCGAATCGAGCCGCCTTCGGCTGACCCGATTCGATCCTTTCGCACGTGACCTGGCGTGCACGGCAATCGTTAGACGGTTGATGAACGGGGTGAGCATATGGGCGCCGATCAGCGGCACGTGATCTACTATTCGCGCGAACCGAACGACGCGTTGCGCGGCCATTTCGACGAATGCGGTTGGCGTGTCGATCTCGCGGAAACCGTGCGGGACGTACGACGCGTCGTACAGCATGGCGTTGCAACGGCCGGGCTGCTCGATTTTTCGCCGGGCTTCAAGCCCTCGGACCTGCGCGAACTCGAATCTTGTCTGAGCATTCAGCACATCGGCTGGATCGCTGCGACGCGCCGTGGCCAGTTGCAGGACGCCACGCTGCGCCATCTCATTCGCGACTACTGTTTCGACTACGTGACGATGCCGTACGAGACGGCGCGGATCGTCGAGACCGTCGGTCATGCGCACGGCATGATCGCGCTGACCGAGCCCGTTGCGCCGCCTGTCGGCGCGGGACGCAGCGAAGGCGAAATGGTCGGGACCTGCGATGCGATGCTCGGTCTCTTCAGGACGATACGCCGTGTCGCGGCGACCGACGCGCCGGTGTTCATCTCCGGCGAATCGGGTACCGGCAAGGAGTTGACGGCGGTCGCGATTCACGAACGCTCGTCGCGCGCGCAGGCGCCGTTCATCGCGATCAACTGCGGCGCGATTCCGTCGACGCTGCTGCAGGCCGAGCTGTTCGGCTATGAGCGCGGCGCGTTCACCGGCGCGAACCAACGCAAGATCGGTCGCGTCGAGGCCGCCAACGGCGGCACGCTGTTTCTCGACGAGATCGGCGACTTGCCGCTCGAAAGCCAGGCAAGCCTGTTGCGCTTCCTGCAGGAAGGCAAGATCGAGCGGTTGGGTGCCCATGTGTCGGTGCCCGTCGACGTGCGCGTGATCTGCGCGACGCACGTGGACATGGAGGCGGCGCTGCGCGAAGGGCGGTTCCGCGAGGACCTGTTCCATCGCCTGTGCGTGCTGAAGATCGAGGAGCCGCCGCTGCGCGCGCGCGGCAAGGACATCGAGGTACTCGCGCGCCACATGCTCGAGCGTTTCAAGGGCGATGCGCATCGTCGCCTGCGCGGTTTTTCCCCTGACGCGGTCGCGTCGCTGTACGGCTACTCGTGGCCGGGCAACGTGCGCGAACTGATCAACCGCGTGCGCCGCGCGATCGTCATGTCGGAGGGCCGGATGATCACCGCGGCCGATCTCGAGCTGAACGACTTTGCGACGCTCGCGCCCGTGTCGCTGCTGGAGGCGCGTGAGGCGGCCGAACGGCAGGTGATCGAGCAGGCGTTGTTGCGCCATCGCGGCCGTTTCGCGGATGCCGCGCGCGAACTTGGCGTGTCGCGCGTCACGCTCTACCGGCTGATGTGCGCGCACGGCATGCGCGATCGCGGCGACACGCTGGCAGGGTTTTCGGCGCCGTTGTCGGGCCTTCCGCAGCACGCTTGCTAAAATTGGCGGGTACGGCCGCCCTCGCGGCCGAAGGAACCCGCATGAAACAGTATCTCGATCTCGTTCGTACCATTCTCGATACCGGCACCTGGCAGGAGAACCGCACGGGGATCCGCACCATCAGCATGCCGGGCGCGATGTTGCGCTTCGACCTGCAGCAAGGCTTCCCGGCCGTGACGACCAAGAAGCTCGCGTTCAAGTCCGCGATCGGCGAACTGGTCGGCTTCCTGCGCGCATCGCGCAGCGCGGCCGATTTCCGCGCGCTCGGCTGCAAGGTGTGGGACGCGAACGCGAACGAGAACGCGCAGTGGCTCGCGAACCCGTATCGCCAGGGCGTCGACGATCTCGGCGACGTGTATGGCGTGCAATGGCGCCAGTGGCCGGGATACAAGGTGCTCGACGCGGGCGCCGACGCACAGATCGCCGACGCGACGCGCCGAGGCTTCCGGATCGTCACGCGTTTCGACGAAGACGGCGCGCCGAAGGTGCTGCTGTACAAGGCGATCGACCAGTTGCGCCAGTGCCTGGACACGATCATGGAGAACCCGTCCGATCGCCGGATCCTGTTTCACGCGTGGAATCCGGCCGTGCTCGACGAGATCGCGCTGCCCGCGTGCCATCTGCTGTACCAGTTCCTGCCGAATGCGACGAAGCGCGAAATCTCGCTGTGCCTGTACATCCGCAGCAATGACGTCGGCCTCGGCACGCCGTTCAACCTGACGGAAGGGGCCGCGCTGCTGTCGCTCGTCGGCCGGCTGACGGGCTACACGCCGCGCTGGTTCACGTACTTCATCGGCGACGCGCACATCTACGAGAACCAGCTCGACATGCTGCAGCGCCAGCTTACGCGCGAGCCTTACGACAGCCCGCGGCTCGAGATTGCCGAGCGCGTGCCGGAATACGCGAAGACGGGCGTCTACGCACCCGAGTGGCTGGAGCAGATCGAGCCGTCCGATTTCTCGCTGGTCGGCTACCGCCACCACGAGCCGCTGACCGCGCCGATGGCGGTCTGATCGCGCACGACGGGCCGCGCGGATGCATCGATCCGCGCCCCGCAGGAAAAAGGCCCGACCGGCTGATACCGGTCGGGCCTTTTTGTTTCACGTTTGCGGCACTTACTGGCGATGCCGCTCTTCGTGACCGCCTTGCGGCGGCGGGTTACTCGGGTGCGGCGCCTCGACGCGCGGCGCCGGTTGCGGCCGCGGTTCCATGTGCGGGGCAGGCATCGACGGGCGCGGCTCCATGCGTGGCGCCGGTTGCGGTCTCGGCTCCATACGCGGAGCGGGTTGCGGCCGTGGATCCATGCGCGGCGCCTGCGGTTGCGGGCGCGGCATGTCATGTACGGCGGGGGCCGGCGGACGGTACTCGTTCACATGTGGCGGAGCGACTTCGCGGTGTGGCGACGGTTGCGCGAATTCGGGGCGCGGTTGTGGCGCAGGAGCCGCCCGTTCCGGTTGGGGTTGCCCATGCTGGGCCGGCGTCGGCAAATCGGGGCGCGGACGCGGCTGCGGAATCTGCGCCGTGTTGTCGAGCCGCGGTTGCGGCAGTGCACGCGGCGTTTCGTTCCGGCTGCCGGGCTGCGCGCCCTGCGCAGTCGGCATGCCGTCCGGATGCGGGATCGCTGCGCTGCGCACCGGCGGCAGCGCATTCTGTCCTGCGGCATGCAGCGCGGTCGGCGGAGCAGGGCGTTGACGTTCCATCGGCGTGTGCGGCTGCATCCACGCGGGCGACGGCGCCTCGGCGGCGTGCGCATTGCCGATGCCCGACGGACTGTTGGTCGCGACCGGCGGATGCGGGACGCCGTTGCCGGGCCCGAATGCCTGATGCGGCATCGGGTTGCCGGGTGCCTGCGGCATGCCGCCGTTGGCGAAACGCGGTGCGTTGGGGTTTTCGCCGTTCGCCGGCCGCGCGACATTCGGCATGCCCGGCATCGGTGCCTCCGGCCGCCCGGCCTGCACGGCGGCCGGCTGGCCTTCGCGAGGCGCACGAGCCGGCTGCACGACGGGGCCGTGCGGATTCACGAGCTGCACGTTGTGCATCGCCCATGCGCCGCCGCCCGGCTTGCCCGGAACGCGGACCGGACGAGCCGTGTAGTCGGCCGGCACGTTGGTCTTCACGACGGGCGCGCCGGCACCCGGCACGCGCCCGCCTTGCTGTGCGAGGTGAGCCGCGGCCTGGTCGTGATACGCGGCCGGCACGGCGGGATTGCGCGTTGCGACGTACGGGTGCTGAGCGATCGCCGCCGGCGGACGATAGCTCGCATTGCGCAGTCCGCCCGTGAAGCTCTGGCGCACCGGCGCAATGCCCGGCGTACCCGGCGTGACGTGCGCATTGCGCCATTGCTGCGGATCGACATGCTGCGAGAAGTGCGCGACAGGCTGGCCGTGCACGAATGCGGACGCCGGCACGGCCGTGATCGCATGCGGCGCGCGGAAGTTCACGTACGTCTTGTTGATGTTGGTGATATTGGTGATGTTCGTCACGTTCACGGTCTTGTTCACGTTGACGTTGTTCACCACGATGTTGCGGTTCAGGCGGTCGTAGTAGTGCGGGCTCCAGCCGCCCCAGCCCGGATGCCACGGTTCGCCCGGGCCGAGCGCGAACCATGCGCAGCCGGCGGCGGCGACGCCGCCCACCGTGAGCGCGACGCTCCAGTCGGGGCCGCCGCCACCGCCCACGAACGCGACGAGTGCCGGCGCATAGACCGGCGGCTGGCTGACGACCAGCGGGCCCGGTACCCAGGCCCAGCTATCGTCCACGTACGCCCAGCGGCCATAGTGATACGGCGCGAAACCCCACGGCGCGTCGTCGACCCACGTCCAGCCCCACGGGGCCTGCCAGATCCAGTGGCCGTCGTGATACGGCGCCCAGTCGGCCGGCGTGTCGTTCGGCACCCAGACCTGACCGTAATTCGGGGTTTCGCGCCACGTGCCGTTCGCGTCGAGATCCTGGTAGCCGGGAATGTCGCGGGACACATAGCGGGCCGACACCGAGCGCTCCTCGGCCGCGTCGCGGCTGGCGGCCCACTGGTCGAGCGCATCGGGCCCCGGGGAGGCGGATTGCTGCGCGACCTGCAGGTCGGTGCCCGTGAACACGACCTGCTGCCCGGGCGACAGCGGGTACTGCCCGTTGCTCCCGTAGACGGTCGCACTGCCGCTGCGCATCGTGACCGTCGTGCTCGCGCCGTCCGGCGCGACGTCGACGCGATAGTCGCCGGGGCCCGTGATGCCGAGCGCGAGGTTAGGCGTGTCGATTTCGTACGATCCGCCGGCCGGCAGATCGCGCACGTGCGTCGACACGGTGCCGAGCCCCACTTTCAGCTGGGTCGTCGTGTCGTCGAGGTTCAGCACCGACAGGCTGGTCGACTCGCCGAGCCGCACCGCGGTCGAGCCGACGTGCAGTTCCGAGCGCGCACCGGCGTCGTTCCAGAGCTGGTCGCCGGTCGTCAGCGGCCGGTTCACGGCGGCATACGACCACGTATCGGTGCCGGCCGGTTCGGTCGTCACGGCGCCCGACAGGTAATTGAGTCGTGCGACACGGCTGGGCGGATCGCCGCCCGGTTGCCGTGCCGCGGCCGCATAGGGCGGGGCACCGGCCGATTGCGCGAATGCGGGGGGCAGTGCCGCAAGCGCGACGAACGCGAGCAGCGTGCAGCGGGCGGTTCGCTTGAGCGTGAACAGGGTGGCCATGATGAGCGTCTTCGTCATTGTCGCGGCGCGTCGATTCGTGCCGTTGAGTTCACAATATCCGCTCGGCCTGTTTCAATGCTCTGTGTTTTGTAAGTCGATTGGCACGCGATGTAACAAAACCTGTCGATCGCGCGCCGTTGTCGTGCAGACGCAATGCAGGCGTCAAGCGGACGTAAGCCACCCGTCGAAAACCTGCTGTCCGGGCACGGTGACGCGCAGCACGCGCGGCCGTGCGGAGCGCTCGATCCAGCCGTGCGCGCAGAAGCTCTCGAGCAGCGCCGCACCGAGTGCGCCGCCGAGATGCGAGCGCCGCTCGCTCCAGTCGAGGCAGCCGCACGCGAAGCGGCGCCGGCGCGTGCGCTGCTGCGCGACGTCGATGCCCCATTGTGCGAGCGCCTGGGTGCCGAGTTCGGTGGTCTCGATCGCGTCGCCGTCGGCAAGCAGCCAGCCGCGCGCGGTGAGCCCGTCGAAGATGCGCACCGCAAGTTCGCCGGCCATGTGGTCGTAGCAGGTGCGCGCATAGCGCAGTTCGGCCGGGACCGTGCGGGACGGCGCCGGAACCGGGCGATGCGGTGCGGCCGCGCGGGCGACGTTCGCGAGCGCCTCGAGCGATGCCGCGATGTCGGCCGATGCGATCCGGTAGTAGCGGTGCCGGCCGCGCACGTCGAGCGCGAGCAGGCCGCCTTCGGTCAAGCGCGCGAGGTGGGCGCTTGCGGCGGACGGCGACAACCCCGCGATCATCGTCAGTTCGCCAGCCGGCCGTGCACTGCCGTCCATCAGCACCCACAGCATCGCGGCGCGCCCGGGGTCGGCAATCAGCGAGCCGATGCGGCTCAGGCCCGGAAAGTGGTGGTCGTCTTGGTCGGTCATCGTCGTGTCTCGTCAGGCGGGATGATCCTCAGTGTAGTGGGCGTGCGCATTCGATGTTTCGCTTTTGGCTGAAATGTCGGATGCAGTGGCGCGCGCGCGGTCGATGCGGCGGAACTAGGCTGCGGCCGCTTGCGGCGCGCGCGTAGAATGGCCGAAAGCGGCAGCAGCGGGCTGCCGCACGTGACACGATGCAACGATGAAGACGATTTTCTGTTTGCTGGCGGCCGCGCTCGTCTGCACGGCCTGTGCGCAGGGCGGTGGCGCGACCGGCGAGCGCGGCGGCAGCCTCGAGATGTACGGAACGATCGATCAGGGCATCACGGTGCGCCGCTGACCGGTGCCGGCCGCGTGTGCGCCGGGCAGGGCCCCGGCAGCCGCGCCACACGGGGCGCCCCGCGACGCGTTGCCGCAGTGCAACGTATAATGGCCCGATTACAGCGCCCCTGCCGCCTGGAGCCAACAAGATGCCCCAATCCTCCCCCGTACCGGCGGCCCTCGACCGCACCGAAACCGTATTCCGCTTCCTCGCCGAGCCGTCGTCCGTGAACTTCGGCGGAAAGGTGCATGGCGGCGCGCTGATGAAGTGGATCGACGAGGTCGCGTATGCGTGCGCGGCCGTCTGGTCGAGCCGCTATTGCGTGACGGTCAGCGTCGGCAATATCCGCTTCCAGCGTCCGATCCTGGTCGGCAATCTGGTCGAGCTGAAGGCGCGCGTCGTCGCGACGGGCCGCACCAGCATGCACATCCATGTGTCCGTGCATGCCGGCGACCCGAAGGGCGGCGTGCTGCGCCAGACGACCGATTGCCTCGTCGTGTTCGTCGCGGTCGACGAGAACGGCAACCCGGTGCCGGTGCCGCCGTTCGTGCCCGAGACGGACGAGCAGAAGGTGCTCGCGAAATACGCGGCCGACGTGCGGGCCGCGCTCGACAAGATCGTCGAGATGAAACCGGAAGAGGTCGCGAAGGGCGCGGTCTGACCGCTGCGGGCGCCGCGCATCGCGCCGCGCCCGTTTTCCTGCCGTTACTGCCCGATCATCTGCTCGGGGCGCACCCACGCATCGAATTCCGCCTCGGTCAGGTAACCGAGCGCGAGCGCGGCCGCCTTCAGCGTCGTGCCTTCCTTGTGCGCCTTCTTCGCGATCTGCGCCGACTTGTCGTAGCCGATGTGCGGATTGAGCGCCGTCACGAGCATCAGCGATTCATTCAGCAGCAGGTCGATCCGCGAGCGGTTCGGCTCGATGCCCACCGCGCAGTGGTCGTTGAAGCTCTGCGCGCCGTCGGCGAGCAGCCGCACCGATTGCAGCACGTTGTGCGCAATCATCGGCCGGAACACGTTCAGCTCGAAATTGCCGCTCGCGCCACCGACGTTGACCGCGACGTCGTTGCCGAACACCTGGCAGCACAGCATCGTCACGGCTTCCGACTGCGTCGGGTTCACCTTGCCCGGCATGATCGAGCTGCCCGGCTCGTTCTCGGGAATCGACAGCTCGCCGAGCCCGCAGCGCGGCCCGCTTGCGAGCCAGCGGACGTCGTTCGCGATCTTCATCAGGCCGGCCGCGACCGTCTTCAGCGCGCCGTGCGCGAACACCAGCGCATCGGCGGCCGCCATCACCTCGAACTTGCTCGGTGCCGTCACGAACGGCAGCTTCGCGAGCCGGCCGATTTCATCGGCGACGCGCACCGCGAACTCCGGATGCGCGTTCAGCCCCGTGCCGACCGCGGTGCCGCCGAGCGCGAGTTCGTACAGGTGCGGTAGCGCCGATTCGACGTGACGGATGCCCTGGTCGAGCTGCGCGACGTAGCCGGAAAACTCCTGGCCGAGCGTGAGCGGCGTCGCGTCCTGCAGGTGCGTGCGGCCGATCTTCACGATATCGGCGAACGCCTTCGACTTCGCGTCGAGCGTCGTGCGCAGCGTGCGCAGCGCCGGCAGCAGGTGATTGACGATCGCGTACGCGGCCGCGACGTGCATCGCGGTCGGGAACACATCGTTCGACGACTGGCCGCGGTTCACGTCGTCGTTCGGATGAACCTTGCGCGCTTCGCCGCGCTCGCCGCCCATCAGTTCGCTCGCGCGATTCGCGATCACCTCGTTGAGATTCATGTTGGTCTGTGTGCCGGAGCCCGTCTGCCACACGGCGAGCGGGAATTCGCGCGGATGCTTGCCGGCGATGATCTCGTCGGCCGCGTCGATGATCGCGCGCGCCTTGTCGTCGGCCAGCACGCCGAGCGACTGGTTCACGGCCGCTGCGGCGCGCTTGACGATCGCGAGCGCGTGGATCAGCTCGGGCGACTGCTTCTCGGTCGAGATCCGGAAATTCTGCAGCGAGCGCTCGGTCTGTGCGCCCCAGAGCCGGTCGGCCGGCACGGCGATCTCGCCGAACGTATCGCGTTCCATCCGAACTGCTTCGTTCATGATCCACTCCTCCAGGAAAGGGGAAAGGCCGCGCGTCGTCGCGCGGCATCAGACGTAATCAGACGTATCTTGAGGCAGTCGCGCCGCTCGCGCGGCGTCTTGAGATCTTCAACCGGCAAGCATAGCGCCGGCTCGGATTTCGCGTCGTGTCGCGCTCAGTGCGGCGACGTCACGAGCGACCCGCTCTTCAGATGAAAGCGCCACGCCATCAGCACGGCCACGCTTGCGAGGCCGGCGGCGAGGCCCCACCAGAGGCCTCGCGCACCGAGCCCCACGTGGAACGCGAACCAGTAGCCGGTCGGAAAGCCGATGCCCCAGTAGCCGAGGGTCGCCGCGAGCATCGGGATGCGCGTGTCCTTCAGGCCGCGCAGCGCACCCGACGCGACGGTCTGCGCGCCGTCGACGATCTGGAACACCGCGGCGATGCCGAGCAGCGATGCGGCGAGCGACACGGTGGCCGCGTTGGCCGGATCGTCGAGGTTCAGGTACAGGCCGACGATCGCATGCGGCGCGACGACCAGCACGATGCCCGACAGCGTCATGAACGCGACACCGAGGCCGAGTGCGACGAAGCCCGCATGCCGCGCGGCGACGGGTGCCCCTGCGCCGACCCAGTAACCGACCCGCACGTTGGCGGCCTGGCCGATCGCGAGCGGCACCATGAACGCCACCGACGCGACGTTCAGTGCGATCTGGTGCGCGGCCAGCGACGTCGCGCCGAGCACGCCGATCGTCAGGCCGGTCGCGAGGAACAGCGTCGACTCGACCCCGTACGTGATCGCGACGGGCCAGCCGATGCCGATCAGTTCGCCCATCATCGGCAGCTTCGGGCGCGCGGCGGTGACGAAATGACGAAAGCGCTGCCGGCCGTGCAGCAGCCAGATCAGTGCGAGCGCGGTGAGCCAGATCGTGATCGTCGTCGCGACCGCCGAGCCAAGGAAGCCGAGGCGCGGCAGCCCGAACGCGCCGTGGATCAGCCCGTAGTTCAGCACGCCGTTGACGCCGACGCCGCCGATCGACACCCACAGCAGCCGGCGCGCCGCGCCGATCGCCGGCAGGAATGCGCGCATCAGCCCGACGCCGATCAGGCTGCCGAGCGCCGCGAAGCGCAGGATGCCGGTGTATTCGCCGACGTGATGCGCGAGCAATGGCGGCTCGTGGAACATCAGCAGGATCGGTTCGGACAGCGACAGCGCGATGATCGCCGGAATCGCCAGCAGCACGGACAGCGCGAAGCCGGTCCAGTAGATGTGCGGTACGCGCTCATCGGCCTTGGCGCCGCGCGCATGCGCGACGCTGACGCTGACCGACGACAGCACGCCTTGCAGGATCGTGACGATGACGAAGAAGAAGTTCGCGCCGAGTCCGCCCGCGGCAAGCGAATCGGGGCCGAGCGAGCCGAGCAGTACCGTGTCGGTGACGCTCATCGCCATCTGCGAGAGCTGTGCGATCGCGAGCGGCGCGGCGAGGCGCGCGGTATCGGCGGCGTGACTGGACAGGGACGGCGGCGCGGCGGCCGTCCGCGTAAGACCGGAATGCGACATGGAATGGGCGCTCGCGCGGGTGCGGGCCCGCGCTATATGTATTTATTTTGAGAGACGGCTAGCTTACGGCTTTATTCGAACCGTGTCGAACGCGCGCGCCGATGGCCATGTCGCAGGCAGGGGGAACAGATCCCTAGGCTTCGCGCACGGCAATGCGCGTGTCGCCGAGCAGGACGACCTGGCCCGCGCGGATCTTGCAGGTCTTGCGCAGTTCGACCGCGCCGTCGACTTTCACCGCGCCGGACGCGACGATCAGCTTCGCGGTGCCGCCGCTGTCCGCGAGGCCGGTGATCTTGAGAAGGTTGTGCAGCTCGACGTATTCGCCGGTCAGCGTGAAATCCAGGTTGGGCATGACGAAGAAGGGGCGCAATGCGCGGGAGGAATCGCCTCGCATCATACGGCACCGCGGGCCGGCGCGCGAGCGCGGCCGGCCGCTGCATGCAGTTGTTAGGGAGTGTGAGCCATTCGTCAGCAAATGAAACGGTGGGTAACAGTCTGAGAGATTCGAGAACCGGCCGTGCGGGCCGCGGGTCTTTTGTCGTACCTGCCGCGTGTTGTGGCGGGGGACGCACCGGACTGCATCGCTGCGGTTCGGGCGCACAACTTCCTGAGGAGAATTGCCATGTCCAAGATTCGTACGATGCTGATCGGTGCCGCGCTGACGGCGTTCGCCACGTCGGCCGCATTTGCCCAGACGGGCACGGCGGTGCAGGGTGCAGCCGGTGCCGGCGTACAGGCGCAGACGCCGGCGGCGGGTGCCGGTGCCGGTGCCGGCATGCAGGGCAGTGCGGGCGCGAACGCGTCGGGCAATGCAGTCGGCGGTGCAACCGATGCAGTCGGCGCGGCAGCCGATGGCGCGAAAGATACGGCGTCGTCGGCCGTTCACTCGGCCAAGAAGCACACGAAGCATGCCGCGAAGTCGGCCAAGAGCCATGTCGGCTCGGCCAAGGCGAAGGCCGGCGAAGCGACCGAAGGCGGCGCGTCGGTCGGCGCGGAGGGCGGTGCATCGGCTCAGGGCGCCACGCAGTAAGCGGTGCCTGGTGCCGCGCGACGCTCGTCCCGGACGGTGCATCGCGACGGTGGCCATCCGACGGCCCGGTTCGCATTGCGCGAACCGGGCCATATTCATCTGTCGATGCGCATCAGCGTGCCGTTACGGCCGGCGCTGTCCTTGCCCTTGTCCCTGGCCCTGCGCCGGCCGCGCGGCAGCCGGGGTGAATACGCTACGCAGCCATGCGGCGAGCCGGGCGAAGACGTCGTACGGTTCCTCGACGAAGATCTCCGGCTTCAGCAGCCGCAGGTATTCCATGATCTGCTGCGCTTCCTGCTTCTGGAACGAGCCGTGCGCGAGCCCGAGCCGCAGCAGCCCGCGCAGTTCGCCGAGCTTGTCGCGCGCGGTGCTGCCGACGCTCATCTCGCACGCGAGCTTGGCCTCGTAGACCCGTTGTCGCAGCGATTCCGCGAGCCGCCATGCAGGCGTCTGCATCAGTTCCTCGAGCGTCTGGATGTCTTGCGCGGCCCCTTTGATCTGCGAGGCGAGCGGGTCGATCAGCGACGGGTCGCCCTGGGCTTCGGCGACGATCGCTTTCGCCCAGTCGCGGCAAGCCTTCGCGAGCTCATCGGGGGTCCATTCGGAACGCGATGCGAAGCCGAAACCGAATTCGCCGGCCTGTCGCATCAGGATCGCGACGACGTCCGGAAATTCCTTGTCGAGCGTGCGTTTTGCCCACGCGTACTGGCCGCCCTGCAGCATCCGCTGCACCGCGTGCTCGGTCAGCGGCACCATGTTGTCGAGCAGTTTGGCGCGCAGGAAATCCTCGAACGACGGCGTCGCGAACTGCGGGTCGAGTTTCAGCGACACGCGGACGAACGCGTCGTAGTCCTTGCGCAGGGACTCTAGCGTGTCGTCCTTGAGGGAAAGGGTGATCTGGCCCATGAATCGTCTCGATGGCGGCCCGCGCAAGCCGACGGCCGGCACGGCGCACCGGGGCGGGCGCAGCGTCGACTGACCGGTGCGCGCCGAGGCCGGTGGCGGGTCTTCATCCCCTATATCGGCCTGCCGGGCGGAAACTTGAGCGCGCGCGACCGAGCGTGTGCTCAGGCGGGCAGCCAGTGAGGCAGCACGACCCCTTGCCAGAAAAAGAACACCGCAAGCCCCGCCGCGATCGTCACGAGCGGGCGGCGGGTTGCCGCCGACACGAGCACGGCCGCCAGCGCACCGACGAGCTGCGGATTGCGCCAGGTCAACTCGGCCGTGCCGCCATGCGGCGAGACGGTCATCGGCACGATGATCGCGGTCAGCACGGTGACGGGCACGAAGCCGAGTGCGGTCCGCACGAGCGGCGGGAAGGTCAGCCGTTCGCCGAACAGGAACAGCGTCGAGCGGATCGCGTACGTGATGACGGCCATCCCGAGAATCAGCAGCGCGTAGTTCACGATGCGGCCTCCGTACGCGAGCCGGCACGTGTGCGTTCGTGCAGCAGCGTGAGCGCGACGCCGATCGCGACGCCGGCGGCGACCGCGCCGAGCAGCCCGAGCTTGTACGGCCAGCCCTGCCAGAAGTACGCCAGCGTGCCGGCCGTCACGGCCGCCGCGAAATAGCGCAGCGTGCCGAGCTGCGGGACGACGATCGCAATGAAGGTCGCCGCCATCGCGAAATCGAGGCCGAGCGACTGCAGGCCCGGGAACGCCGCGCCGAAGCCGATGCCGGCGAGCGTCCAGACCTGCCAGTTCAGGTACATCGCGAGCCCGGATCCGAAGAAGTAGTGGGGGCCGATCGCACCGGGCGGGAAATGCCGGTAGTGCGCATAGGCGACCGCGAATACCTCGTCGGTCATCAGCGCGCCGAGCGTCGCGCGCCAGCGCAGCGGCAGGTGCGCGACATAGGGCGCGAGCGTTGCGCTGTACAGCAGGTGACGCAAGTTCACGATCAGCGTGGTCGCGAGCACGACGACGAAGCTCGCGCTGCCCGCGATCAGGCCGAGCGCGATGAACTGCGCGGAGCCCGCGAACACGGCGAGCGACATCAGCGCACCATGCCACGCGGCGAGCGGGCCGCCGCCAACGAGCGTGCCGAAAATCACGCCGAACGGGGCGGCGCCAATCATCATCGGAATCGTGTCGCGCGCGCCGTCGAGCCATTCGTTCAATGGGCGGCGAGCGGGCGATGCGGGTGTCGGGTTCAAGGGGTGCTCCTCCATGAACTGGAGGATAGCGGGCTGGTGGTGTGCCGGCTTGTATGTTCTTGCGCTCGCGGGATGGGGGCGGAGGCTTTCCCGCGCGCCGGCGCCGGTGGCGGTGCGGTGGTGGGCCGGACGCTACGCGTCAGCTTGCCTGCCAGCGCCCGGGCGGCACGCCGAACATGCGCTTGAAATGCCGTGTGAAGTGGCTCTGGTCGACGAAGCCGCTGGCCGCCGCGACGTCGGCGACGGGTACGCCCGCGCGCAGCGGCGCCAGCGCGCGCTGCAGGCGCAACTGGTTGCGCCAGGCATGCGGCGGCATGCCGGTCGTGCGGGTGAACAGGCGCGCCGCGTGGAACGGCGACAGGCCGGCCGCCTGAGCGACTTCGTCGAGTGTCACCGCGCACATGAGATCGGCGGCGAGCCGCTCGCGCATCGCGTCGACGCGCGGTTCGTCCGCCGCGAGCGGTGCCGGTCGCGGCAGTGCGTCGGCATGGCGCACGATCAGCGTCGACAACGCATCGAGCATTGCCGTTTCGGCAGCGAGCGGATCGTAGACGCGCGGTACGCCGGTCACCGGATCGCCGGCAGCCGGCAGCCCGTGTGCCTGCGACGGCAGTGCGCGCTCGCTGCCGGCCTCCATCATCCGGTGCGCCAGCGTGAGCCGGGCGGCAAGATCGGCGTCGCGAATCACGTCGGGCGCAAACCACGGCGCGTCCTGCGGGCGGCCGGTGATCGCACGGGTGAGTTCGCGAATGAATTCGACCGGCATGTAGCTGACGCGATAGCACCAGCCCTCGTCGGCTGCGCGCGAACCCGTATGCACCTCGCCGGGATTGATCACGGGCACAGAGCCGGTTTCGGCGACGTAGCCGCTGCCGCGATAGGTGAAGCGTTCCGCGCCTTCGAGAATCACGGGATCGTGTACGCGTCGTGCCAGTGGGGCGCGAACGTGTGGTCGCGATAGGTGGCCGTGACGAGATCCGCATCCGGCAGCAGCGGCGTGCGCCAGTAGCGTGCGGAGTCGGGAAGGCGGGTGGCGGACATGATCGGGCGCGGGAGCGGTCGAATCGACAGTGTATCGCTCGCGCACCCGGCAGGCGCGGGCTTTACTTGACCGGAATCGTCGTGCCGGCCGGCATCGGCACCGCGGTGACGGCGTTTTTCGGGCTGCCGCTGACGATGCGGTCGCTGTAGGTCAGGTAGACGATCGTGTTGCGCTTGGCGTCGACCACGCGCACGACGTGCAGGGTCTTGAAGATGAACGACATGCGCTCGCTGAACACGTCGGTCTGCTGCTTGAGCGGCTCCTTGAAGCTGATCGGGCCGACCTGCCGGCATGCGATCGACGCTTCGCTGGGATCCTCGGCGACGCCGAGCGTGCCCTTGATCCCGCCGGTGCGGGCGCGCGACACGTAGCAGGTCACGCCGTTTACGACCGGATCGTCATACGCCTCGACGACCACGCGATCGGAGCCCGTGACACGGAAATGGGTGTTGACGCTGCCGACTTCCTCCGCGTGCGCGAGCGGTGCCGCGGCGAATGCGGAAAGCAGGAGGGCGAAGGGGGCTGAGCGGAGGATGCGGTGCTTCATCGACGGAACCGGATGCGAATGCGGGACAGAGACTCTAGCATGCGCGCGACCGGGCGATGAAAGGCGGGCCGGAAAAACAAAAGGCCCGTCGAATGACGGGCCTTTCGCTATTTGGCTCCCCGACCTGGGCTCGAACCAGGGACCTACGGATTAACAGTCCGGCGCTCTACCGACTGAGCTATCGGGGAATAAATCGGTACATCTGCATGCTTGTTTGTCTACCAGCAAAAAGCCCGTCCACTTTCAACGGGCCTTTGCGTTTTTGGCTCCCCGACCTGGGCTCGAACCAGGGACCTACGGATTAACAGTCCGGCGCTCTACCGACTGAGCTATCGGGGAACAAACAACAACAGCAGAGAAACGAGATTATATGGAGCGTTGATCAGGTCGTCAATACTTTTGAGCCGCGGCGCACAAAAAATTTTTGCGGCCGCCGCGCGATCAGCGTTCGAGCAGGTGCAGCTTCTCCTGCACGTCCTTCCACTCGTCCGCGTCGGCCGGTGCCGGCTTGGTCTTCGTGATCGACGGCCAGTCCTTCGCCAGCTCGGCGTTCAGCGCGGTGAACTGCTGCTGGTCGCCCGGAACGTCTTCTTCGGCATAGATCGCATTGGTCGGGCACTCGGCGACGCACACGGCGCAGTCGATGCACTCGTCCGGATCGATGGCGAGAAAGTTGGGACCTTCACGGAAGCAATCCACCGGGCACACATCCACGCAGTCCGTGTATTTGCACTTGATGCAGCCTTCGGTCACAACGTGAGTCATTAAAACGCTCCTGCTTGGCGGTATATATGGGGTGGCGATTGCGCCAAAACCGGCATTGTAACTGAAGCGCAAAACCCGCATGGCGTGGTCGGCTATCCGGCTTATATCGTTTCGTGATTAGTTTATGGGGCCCCGCCAAGGGGCCGGCGAAGGGACGCACCAGCGGGGGCGCGTGTGCCGTGTGCCGGCAGGGCGGTGCGACCGGAGCAGGGCCGCAGGCGGTTTCACGATGGTCGGGCCCGCATTCGGGTAACATGGCCGACAGACCGGGCGGCGCGCGGTGCGCCGAGGCCCTGTCACGATATTGGCGGTGCCGTAATCATGATCATCACTTCGCTGCTCGACACGGATCTCTACAAGTTCACGATGATGCAGGTCGTCCTGCATCACTTCCCCGCTGCAAGCGTCGAATACCGGTTCCGGTGCCGCACGCCCGGCGTCGATCTCGTGCCGTACATCGACGAGATCCGCGACGAGGTGCGCGGCCTGTGCGCGCTGCGTTTTTCCGACGTCGAACTCGACTACCTGCGGCGGATGCGCTTCATCAAGAGCGATTTCGTCGATTTCCTCGCGCTGTTCCACCTGAACGAGAAGTACATCTCGATCACGCCGTCGCCGAAGGGCAACGGTGAAATCGACATCGAGATCACGGGGCCGTGGCTGCACACGATCCTGTTCGAGATCCCGGTGCTCGCGATCGTCAACGAAGTGTATTTCCGCAACACGCAGCGCGAGCCCGACTATCGCGAAGGCCGCGAGCGGCTGTGCGAGAAGATCAAGCTGCTCGGTGCGAAGCCCGAGTTCGCCGACTGCAAGATCGCCGACTACGGTACGCGCCGGCGCTTCTCGAAGGTCTGGCACGAGGAAGTCGCGCTCACGCTGCGCGACGGCCTCGGCCCGCAGTTCGCGGGCACGAGCAACGTGCTTTACGCGATGAAGCACGGCATCACGCCGCTCGGCACGATGGCGCACGAGTACCTGCAGGCATGCCAGGCGCTCGGCCCGCGGCTGCGCGATTCGCAGACCTACGGCTTCGAGATGTGGGCGAAGGAATACCGCGGCGATCTCGGGATCGCGTTGTCGGATGTTTACGGGATGGACGCATTCCTGAACGATTTCGACATGTACTTCTGCAAGCTGTTCGACGGTGCGCGCCACGATTCGGGCGATCCGTTCGAATGGGGCGAGCGGATGATCCGCCATTACGAGTCGAACCGTTGCGACCCGCGTACCAAGGTGCTCGTGTTCTCGGACGCGCTCGACATCCCGAAGGTCATGCAGTTGTACGAACGGTTCCGCGGCCGCAGCAAGCTTGCGTTCGGTGTCGGCACGAACCTCACCAACGATCTCGGCTACGTGCCGTTGCAGATCGTGATCAAGATGGTCCGCTGCAACGGCCAGCCGGTCGCGAAGCTGTCGGATTCGCCGGGCAAGAGCATGTGCGACGACAAGGCGTATCTCGCGTACCTGCGCCAGGTGTTCGGCATCGCGCAGCCGGTCGAGGAAGACGCGTCGAAGTAGGCGTCGGCCGAACGGCCAAAACTGCGTGGCGGCGAGGTCGGCCGGTATAATCCGACGGTATCGCCGCCAACGTCACGAGGACCGTTCATGGACACTTCCGCTGCCCGTCGCCAGATCCTCGCGCGCATTCGCGCGGCGCAGGGGCGTGCGGCCGAACCCGATGCGGCCGAGCGCGACGGCGTTGCCGACTATCTCGCCCGTCATCCGGAGGGTCCGCGCCCGCCGGCGCCGGCCGATCTCGTCGCGGCATTCGTCGACGAAGCGGCACGCCTGTCGACGACGGTCGACGAAGTCGCGACGCTGGCCGAGGTACCGGCCGCCGCGGCCCGCTACCTTTCCGCTCACGGCCTGCCGACGCAGGCCGTCGCGTGGCGCACGCTTGCCGATTTCGACTGGGCGGGCGCAGGCTTGTCGGTCGAATGCCGCAAGCCGCGCGACGGCGATCTGGTCGGCCTCACGGGCTGTTTTTGCGCGACTGCCGAAACGGGCTCGCTGGTGCTGTTGTCCGGCCCCGACACCTATGCGTCGGCCGGCCTGCTGCCGGAAACACACATCGCGATCGTTCCCGCGTCGCGGATCGTCGCCGGTCATGAAGACGCGTTTGCACTGATCCGCTCGGAGCGCGGCGAATTGCCGCGCGCGGTCAATTTCGTGTCGGGCCCGTCGCGCACGGGCGATATCGAGCAGACCATCGTACTGGGCGCGCACGGCCCGTACCGCGTTCACGTGATCGTCGTACGGGGCGCATGACGCGCCCGCCGCATCCACTACCACTCGAACAAGGAAGTTCTGCATGAAACGACATGCCGCCTGGGCGGGCATGGCGTCGGGGATCGCGCTTGGCGCCGTTCCCGCGCTTGCATCGGCCGCAACGCTCGACGGTGCCACGCTGTCTGCCCTCTGGGGCATCCCGTTCGCCGGGATCCTGCTGTCCATCGCACTGTTCCCGCTCGTCGCCCCCGTGTTCTGGCATCACCACTTCGGCAAGATTGCGGCCGGGTGGGCAATCGTGTTCCTGATCCCGTTCGGGGTCGCGTTCGGCGCGGGCACCGCGTTCGGCACGCTCGTTCATGCGCTGCTCGAGGAATACATTCCGTTCATCGTGCTGCTCACCGCGCTCTATACGGTCGCGGGCGGCATCTGCGTAAACGGCAACCTGCACGGCACGCCGAAGCTGAACACCGCGATCCTCGCGCTCGGCACGCTGCTCGCGAGCGTGATGGGCACGACGGGCGCCGCGATGCTGCTGATCCGGCCGCTGCTGCGCGCGAACGACAACCGCAAGCATGTCGTGCATGTCGTGATCTTCTTCATCTTCCTCGTCGCGAACGCGGGCGGATCGCTGTCGCCGCTCGGCGATCCGCCGCTGTTCCTCGGTTTCCTGAATGGCGTGAGCTTCTTCTGGACGACCACACACCTCGCGCTGCCGATGCTGTTCATCTGCGCGGTGCTGCTGACGCTGTTCTTCGTGCTCGATACGTACTTCTACCGGAAGGGCGGCGAGGAGCGGCCGGCCGTGCTCGACCCGACGCCCGACAGCGCCCGGCTGTCGATCGACGGCAAGATCAATTTCGTGCTGCTCGCGGCCGTGATCGGCCTGGTGCTGATGAGCGGCATCTGGAAGCCGGGCATCACGTTCGACGTATGGGGCACGCACGTCGCATTGCAGAACCTCGTGCGCGACGTCGCACTCGTGGGCGTGACGCTCGCGTCGCTCGCACTGACGCCGCGCTCCGCGCGCGAGGGCAACGCGTTCAACTGGGCGCCGATCGAGGAAGTCGCGAAGCTGTTCGCGGGGATCTTCGTGACGATCGCACCGGTGATCGTGATCCTGCGTGCCGGTGCCGACGGTGCGTTCGCGCAGATCGTCCATCTCGTCACGGGGCCGGACGGCAAGCCGATCGACGCGATGTACTTCTGGGCGACCGGCATCCTGTCGTCGTTCCTCGACAACGCGCCGACCTATCTCGTGTTCTTCAACCTCGCGGGCGGCGATGCGCAGTCGCTGATGACGACCGGCGCGTCGACGCTCGCCGCGATTTCCGCGGGCGCGGTGTTCATGGGCGCGAACAGCTATATCGGCAACGCGCCGAACTTCATGGTGAAGGCGATCGCCGAATCGCGCGGCGTGAAGATGCCGAGCTTCTTCGCGTATCTCGGCTGGGCGCTGGTCGTGCTGATACCGGTATTCCTGCTGACGTCGTGGATCTTCTTCACGGCGTAAGCTGACGATTTTCAACCTAGAGCGGGCGGTCACGGCGGCGCACGGCGCGCTGCGATCCGTCCGCGGCATGCGGAGATGGCGATGCAGAAGATCCTGGTCGCGCGTCCGATCTTTCCGGACGTGATCGAGCGGCTCAAGCAGTATTTCGAGGTCGACTGGAACAACGGCGACGCGCTCGCGCCCGACGCGCTCGCCGCGCGTCTGGCCGACAAGGACGGCGCGCTGACGGCCGGTGATCCGGTCGGCGCGGCGGCGCTCGCGGCGGCGCCGCGCCTGCGCGCCGTGGCGAACATGGCGGTCGGCTACAACAATTTCGATATGGCCGCGTTTAATGCGGCGAACGTGCTCGGCACCAACACGCCCGACGTGCTGAACGAGTCGACCGCCGATTTCGGCTGGGCGCTGATGATGGCCGCAGCACGCCGGATCGCCGAATCCGAACACTGGCTGCGGGCCGGCCACTGGCAGAAGTGGGCGTACGACGGCTTCCTCGGCAGCGACATTTACGGTTCGACGCTCGGCGTCATCGGGATGGGGCGCATCGGCCAGGCGCTTGCACGCCGCGCGCGCGGCTTCGGGATGCAGGTGATCTATCACAACCGGTCGCGGGTCGCGCCCGAGATCGAGGCCGAGCTGAATGCCGAATACGTGTCGAAGGATGCGCTGCTCGCCCGTGCCGATCACGTCGTGCTCGTGCTGCCGTACACGAAGGAGAACCATCACACGATCGGCGCGGCCGAGCTCGCGAAGATGAAGCCCACCGCGACGCTGACCAACATCGCGCGTGGCGGGATCGTCGACGACGCGGCGCTGGCCGTCGCGCTGCGCGACGGCACGATCGCCGCCGCCGGCCTCGATGTGTACGAAGGCGAGCCGACGGTCCATCCGGCGCTGCTCGAGGTGCCGAACGTCGTGCTGACGCCGCATATCGCGAGCGCGACCGAAAAAACGCGCCGCGCGATGGCGAACCTCGCCGCCGACAACCTGATCGCCGCGCTGGGCGAGGGGCCGCGCGCGGGGCAGCCGCCGAATCCGATCAACCCTGACGTGATCGGGAAGCCGCGCGCATGACGATGACGTTGTTGCTTGCGGCGGTCGTCGTGCTGGCCGTCGCGCTTGCGGTGGCGATCGTCGCGCTCGTGCGTGGCGGTGGCCGCCACGACGATGCGGCGGTACTGGGCGACCAGATCGAGGACGCCGCGCATGCGCAGGCGCGTGCGGTCGAGCGGCTCGAACGCGAATTGCGCGGCGAGATCGTCGAGAACGCGCGCGGCTCGCGCACCGAGCTGGCCGGTAGCTTCGCGCAGCTTCAGCAGACGCTCGCCGCGCAACTGACGAGCGTGGCGACCGTGCAGAACAACCAGATCGAGGGTTTCGCACAGCAGCTCGGCAAGCTCGTCGCCGGCAATGCGCAGCAGTTCGACGCGATGCGCGAGAGCCTGCAGCGCCAGGCGCAGCAGGCGCGCGAGGAGCAGACGGGCGCGCTCAGGCTGTTCGGCGACACGCTGAACCGGCAGCTCACGCAACTGACCGAGGCGAACGACCGCCGGATCGGCGAGGTACGCGCGACGCTCGAACAGCGGTTGAAGGAAATCGAGACGAACAACGCGGCGAAGCTCGAGGAGATGCGCCGCACCGTCGACGAGAAGCTGCACGCGACGCTCGAGCATCGGCTCGGCGAATCGTTCAAGCTCGTGTCGGACCGGCTCGAGCAGGTGCATCGCGGGCTCGGCGAGATGCAGACGCTCGCGGCGGGCGTCGGCGACTTGAAGAAAGTGCTGACCAACGTGAAGACGCGCGGCACCTGGGGCGAAGTGCAGCTCGAGGCGCTGCTCGAGCAGATGCTGACGCCCGAGCAGTACGCGAAGAACGTCGCGACGGTGCCGAAGAGCAGCGAGCGCGTCGAGTTCGCGATCCGGCTGCCGGGGCGCGAGGCCGGCACGCGTGACGCGCCGCCCGTGTGGTTGCCGATCGACGCGAAATTCCCGCGCGAGGACTACGAGCGCCTGATCGACGCGCAGGAGCGCGCCGATGCGGTGGCCGTCGAGGAAGCGGCCCGCGCGCTCGAAGCACGCGTGCGGATGGAGGCGCGCACGATTGCCGAGAAATACGTCGCGCCGCCGCATACGACCGATTTCGCGCTGCTGTTCCTGCCGACCGAAGGGCTCTATGCGGAGATCCTGCGTCGCCCGGGGCTGACCGACCTGCTGCAGCGCGACTATCGCGTGACGGTCGCCGGCCCGACGACGCTCACCGCACTGTTGAACAGCCTGCAGATGGGCTTCCGCACGCTCGCGATCGAGCAACGGTCGAGCGAGGTGTGGCAGGTGCTCGGCGCGGTGAAGACGGAGTTCGGCAAGTTCGGCGACGTACTTGCGCGCACGAAGTCGCAGCTCGAAACGGTCACGCGCTCGATCGAGGCGGCCGAGCAGCGCACGCGTGTGATGAACCGCAAGCTGAAGCAGGTCGAAGCGTTGCCGGGCGACACGGCGGCCGGGCTGCTCGGCGCGGAAGGTACCGATGGTGCCGACGCGGACGACGCATGATGCACATGGCCGACATCGGCCGGAAAGCAAAAACGGGCGCCGCGGCGCCCGTTTTCTTTTGCAGTGCGTGCCGGTGTGGCCGGCCCGCGGTCAATGCCCGGCGAGCGTGTCCAGCGCGTCACCCGTGACGCGAACGATGCGCCAGTCGGGCAGCACGGTCGCGCCCATCTTTTCGTAGAAATCGATCGCAGGCTGGTTCCAGTCGAGAACCGACCATTCGAAGCGAGCGCAACGGCGTTCGACGGCCAATGCCGCGAGATGGCGCAGCATCGCGGTGCCGAGGCCGGTGCCGCGCTGCGACGGCTGCACGTACAGATCCTCGAGATAGAGGCCGCGACGGCCGAGGAACGTCGAATAATTGTGGAAGAACAGCGCATACGCGACGATCGCGCCGTCGTGTTCGGCCACGCGCGCCTCGGCGGCAGGCTGCTCGCCGAACAGCGCGTCGGCGAGATCGGCCTCGGTCGCGACGAACAGGTGCGTCAGCTTCTCGAACTCGGCCAGCTCGCGCATCAGCGCGAGGATCGCGCCGACGTCGCGTGCCTCTGCCGCGCGGATCAGCGGCGTGCCGCTCACGCTTCCTCCGGCGGATCGGACAGCACGATCTCGATGCCGCCGAAGCGCGATGCGACCCAGTTGTACGCATGGCATGCGATCCACAGCAGCACGAAGCCGAGGATTGCGTTCAGCAGCAGCGCGCTCAGGATCGTGCTCAGTTCGACCATCCCGTAGCGGATGTACGCGACGAGAATGCCGAGCAGCACGATCGGCACGCTGAACGTCAGGTAGACGAGGATCAGTGCCTTGGCGGTCTGCCCCGCGGCGATCGACGAAATTTGTTTCTTCATGTGCGGATTGCCCCCGTAGAGATATACCGATAGTGGAATTCAGATCAGGCCGTCGAGCGGCAGGATGTCGACCGGGGTGCCCGCGTCGACTGCCGCGGTATCGTGGCCCAGGACGATGAAACAGTTGGCGGCCGAGAGGCCGCTCAGCGACGCGGAACTCTGCGAGCCGGCCGGTGCGACGTGCCAGCGGCCGTCGGCGGCGCGCGTCGCGATGCCGCGCAGGTAATCGGTGCGGCCCGGGCGCGTCTTCAGTGCTTGCGTGCTGAGTGCCGTATGCATCGCCGGCGGCTGGGCCTGCGCGCCGGCCAGCGTCAGCAGCGCGGGGCGCACGATCGCGTAGAACGTCACGGCAGACGCGACCGGATTGCCGGGCAGCCCGAAGAACAGCGTGTGACCGGCGCCATCGGCCGTGCGTGCGAGCGTGCCGCATGCGAGCGGACGGCCGGGACGCAGCGCGAGGCTGGCGAACGTCACGTCACCGAGCTGCGCCATGACGTCGCGGGTGAAGTCGGCTTCGCCGACCGATACGCCGCCGGACGTGATGACGGCGTCGGCCTGCGCGGCGACGGCGTCGTGCAATGCGGCTTCGAGCGCGGCCGGATCGTCGCGGACGATCCCGAGATCGACCGCGTCGACATGCAGCCTTTCGAGCATCGCGATCAGCATCCCGCGATTGCTGTCGTACAGTGCGCCGGGGCCGAGCGGCTCGCCGGGCTCGCGCAGTTCGTCGCCGGTGGAGAACACGGCGACGCGCACGCGCCGGCGCACCGTGACCTCGGTGATACCGAACGACGCGACTAAGCCGAGATCGGACGGCCGAAGGATGCGGCCTGCTGCGAGTGCACAGGCACCGCGCGCGAGATCTTCGCCGGCCTTGCGGCAGTTCGCGCCGCGCGCGACGTCGTGCGCGGCGAAGTGGATCGTGTCGCCGTCGACGCGCACGCGTTCCTGTGGAATCACCGTGTCGCAGCCGGCCGGCATTGGCGCGCCCGTCATGATGCGCACGCATGATCCGGCCGCCACGGCGCCGTCGAACGGATGACCGGCGAGCGCGGTGCCGGCGACTGTCAGCGCGACGTCTCCCTGCGCCGACGCGTGCGTGCCGGCGCTGCCGTCGAACGCATAGCCGTCCATCGCCGAGTTGTCGTACGCGGGAATGTCGAACGGCGCGTTCACGTCGGCCGCGAGCACGCGGTCGAGCGCGTCGCGCAGCGTCACCGTGTCACACGCGTCGACGGGCACCGCGAAGCGGCACGCGAGTGCCTGCGCGTCGGCGAGCGACAGCGGGGCATCGGAATCGGGTGCGGTTCGGGAGGCGGGCGAGGATTGCGTGATCATCAGTCGGACTGCGCCGCAAGGCGTATCGGGTTCGTGGCCGGTGGCGCGAGGAGGGTGCCTGGGCGCGGGTTTCGCGTGCGGCGGGCGCCGGGCGGGAACCGCACGGGTGCCGTCAGCGGCGGGCCAGCGCGGCGAGTTCCTGCCAGGAGTTGGCATTGTAAAACGCACGCTCGTCGTGAAACTCGACTTCGACCGTCTTGTGGCGTGCGTACCACGCACGCACCTTGCGGTCGCCGGCCGTGAGCCGGGCGGCGAGATCGTCGGCCAGCGACGTGCGCAGCAGCGCGAACGTCGGCTGCGGCGAGCGCGCCTGCTGTGCGTCAACGGTCACCGCCATCGCGATGTCGGCCTGCTGCGCGTCGAGCGCCGCCTGCAGCCGTGCGACGAGGTCGGCGGGCAGATAGGGCGTGTCGCATGGCGAGCACGCGACGAGCGGCGCGCGCGCCGCCCGCATGCCGGCGAGCAGGCCCGCGAGCGGGCCGGGGAAGTCCGGCGTTTCGTCCGCGACGATGCGCGCGTCGAACGGCGCACCGAGTTCGGCATAGCGATCGGCATGGCGATTCGCGCTGATCAGCGTCTCGTCGACCTGCGGCGAGAGCCGGCGCAGCACGTGCAGCGCGAGCGGCGTGCCGTCGAGCAACTGCAGGCCCTTGTCGACGCCGTCCATGCGCGTGGCGCGCCCGCCTGCGAGCAGCAGGCCGGCGATCGAGGGGGAGGCGGAAGCGGGCATCGTGAGAAGGCGGGAGGGGCAGCGTGCGTCAGCCGCCGATATACGACATCTCGACCCGCTTGCCGGCGCCGTCGGGCAGAGCCTCGGCGGACGCGCTGCCGCGCAGTTGCGAATAACGGTCGGTGCGGGCCTGCCAGATGCGGGCGATCGCGGTCGCGATCTCGGCGTCGCTCGCGCCGCCGCGCACGAGCGCGCGCAGGTCGTGGCCCGTCGATGCGAACAGGCACAGGTACAGCTTGCCTTCGGTCGACAGCCGTGCGCGCGTGCAGTCGCCGCAGAAGGCCTGCGTGACGCTCGAAATCACGCCGATCTCGCCGCTGCCGTCCGCATAGCCCCAGCGCTGCGCGGTTTCGGCCGCCGTGTGCGGCTCGAGCGGCACGAGCGGGAAGTGTTCGGCGAGCCGTGCGATGACGTCCGCCGACGGCAGCACCTCGGTCATGTTCCAGCCGTTCGACGTGCCGACGTCCATGTATTCGATGAAGCGCAGGATCACGCCGGTGCCGCGGAAACGCTCGGCCATCGGCAGGATCTCGCTGTCGTTGGTGCCGCGCTTCACGACCATGTTGACCTTGACCGGCGCGAGGCCCACGGCCTGGGCGGCGAAGATGCCGTCGAGCACGTCGGCGCTCGCGAACTCGGCATCGTTCATGCGCTTGAACAACGTATCGTCGAGCGCGTCGAGGCTGACCGTCACGCGCGTGAGCCCGGCGTCCTTCAGCGCGCGCGCCTTGCGCGCGAGCAGCGAACCGTTGGTCGTGAGCGTCAGGTCGAGCGGGCGGCCGTCATGGGTGGTCAGACGGGCGAGGCGCTCGATCAGGAATTCGAGATTCTTGCGCAGCAGCGGCTCACCGCCCGTGATGCGGATCTTCTCGACGCCGTGTGCGACAAAGAGTCGCGCCACGCGTTCGATCTCCTCGTGCGTGAGCAGTGCGCTGTGCGGCAGGAACGGGTAGTCCTTGTCGAAGACGGCGCGCGGCATGCAGTACACGCAGCGAAAGTTGCAGCGATCCGTCACCGAAATGCGCAGGTCGCGCAGCGGCCTGGCGAACGTGTCGGCCAGCGTACCGTCCGGGGCATGCGCGACGCCGGAGACGTCCGGCATCCCGCTGACGTCGGCGAGAGGAATGATGCGTCGGGACATGTTGAAAGAAGTGCGAACCAGATCTCTATTTTAGCCGCAAGCGGCGGGCGGGTCCGGTGGGCGGAAACCCGCAGCGCGGACGTGAAAAAGCCCGCCGGAGGCGGGCTTTTCCTGGTCGGACGATGCGTCGATCAGTGATGCGTCGTTTCGACCTGCTGCATCGGGGCCGTATCGGCCGGCGGCAGCGCCTTGCGTTCGCGCGGCACGCGAGCCGGGCGCGGGAGGTGCGACGCGGCTTCCTGTGCAGCGGCGAACTTGCCGGCGTCCGTGTTCACCCAGACGAGACCGGCCTGCTCCAGCACGACATCCAGGCTCGCCGAAGCGGGCGCGGCTGCCGGTTGGGCGGGAGCCGGAGCCGGTGCCGGCGCGGCGACGGCCTCGACCGGCGCTGCTTCGACATGGGCCGGCTCGGCAGCCACCGGAGCGGCTTCCGTCGTCACGGCCGGTGCGGCTTGCTCGACGGGCGCCGGCTGCGGCGCCTCGACAGCGGCAGGCGCTGCCGGCACTTCGAACGCGTCGGTCGGCGAAACCGCGACCGGAGCCGGACCGGCTTCCGTATCGACGGCCGGCGCGACCGGTGCCGGTTCTGCTGCCTGGGCGACAACGGCTGCTTCAACAGGCGCTGCTTCGACGTGTACCGGTGCCGGCTGCGGCTCGACAGCGGCCGGTGCTGCCGGTTCGGCATGGCGCTCGACCACGGCTTCGGCGACGACGGCGCTTGCCGCGGCGGCTGCCACGACGACTGCCGGTGCGGCCGTGTGGGCCGGTTCGGCAGCAGCCGGTGCTTCCGGCGTCACCGCTTGCACGGTGGCTTCGCCCTCTGCGCCTTGCTCGGCGTGGTCGACGACTGCGCCGTCTTCCTCGCGCTCGCGACGGCCGCCACGGCGGCCGCGACGGCGACGGCGGCGTTCCTCGCCATCACGCGCGACGGCTTCCGCGTCGGCTGCCAGCTCGGCGCCGGGCAGTGCTTCTGCGAGGGCCTCGTCGGTTTCCGGTTCCGGATGCGTTTCGCCACGGGTGACGGTTTCGAGCGTAGCCGCATGCTGGGTCGGCTTGCGGCGCTCGCCGCGCTCGCGACGTTCACCGCGTTCCTGGCGCTCGCCACGACCGGCTGCGTCGACGCCTTCCGGCTGCTCGGCACGCTCGCGCGGCTCGCGGTTCTCACGCGGTTCGCGCGGCTCGCGGCTTTCACGCGGCTCGCGACCTTCGCGCGGGGCACGGCCCTCGCGACCCTCACGGCCTTCGCGGTTCTCGCGACCTTCACGCGGTTCACGAGCCTCGCGCGGTTCGCGGCCTTCACGCGGCTCACGTGCTTCACGCGGTTCGCGTGCTTCCTTGCCTTCGCGTTCCTGGCGTTGCGGCTGGCCACGGCCTGCTGCAGCCTGGTCGCGGCCGCCTTGCGCCTGCTGGGCGCCGCCGCGACGGTTGCGGTTGCGATCGCCGCCGCGTTCGCCGCGTTGCTCGGACTTCTCGGTGCGTTCGCCGCGAGCCGGACGGGCTGCCTGCTCCTTCGCCGGTGCCGGAGCAACCGGTGCGGGCGCCGGAGCCGGCGACACGCCGAACAGGCCCTTCAGCCAGCCGATGAAGCCGCCGCTTGCCGCGGCGACAGGCGCGGGTGCCGGAACGGGCTCGACCGGACGCTGCGGCGCCGGGGTCGGGGCCGGACGCTCGGGCGTGATGCCCTTGACCGCGGCTTCCTGCTTCGGCTTCACTTCCGCCGTGCGCTTGCTGTAGCCGGTTTCCGACTCGAGTTCGCGTGCTGCTTCCTCGGCCATCTTCCAGGACGCGCGCGGATCGTCAAGGCGCGCGTCGTCGTGACGCAGGCGCTCGAGCTTGTAGTGCGGCGTATCGAGGTGCTTGTTCGGGATCAGCACGATGCCGACCTTGAAGCGTGACTCGATCTTGTTGATTTCCTGACGCTTTTCGTTGAGCAGGAAGGCGGTCACCTCGACCGGCACCTGGCAGTGGATCGCCGCGGTGTTTTCCTTCATTGCTTCTTCCTGAATGATCCGCAGGACCTGCAGCGCGGACGATTCGGTGTCGCGGATGTGACCGGTGCCGTTACAACGCGGGCAGGTCACGTGGCTGCCTTCCGACAGGGCCGGACGCAGGCGCTGACGCGACAGTTCCATCAGGCCGAAACGGGAGATCTTGCCCATCTGGACGCGCGCGCGGTCGTGCTTGAGCGCGTCTTTCAGGCGCTGCTCGACTTCGCGCTGGCTCTTCGCCGATTCCATGTCGATGAAATCGATCACGATCAGGCCGCCGAGGTCGCGCAGGCGGAGCTGGCGGGCGACTTCGTCGGCTGCTTCGAGGTTCGTGCGGGTGGCCGTTTCCTCGATGTCCGCACCCTTGGTCGCGCGCGCCGAGTTCACGTCGATCGCGACGAGCGCTTCGGTGTGGTCGATCACGATCGCGCCGCCCGACGGCAGCGGCACCGTGCGCGAGTACGCGGTCTCGATCTGGTGCTCGATCTGGAAGCGGGAGAACAGCGGCACGTCGTCGTGGTAGCGCTTCACCTTCGCGACGTTGTCCGGCATCACGATGTCCATGAATGCGCGGGCCTGATCGTGAATTTCGTTCGTATCGATCAGGATTTCGCCGATATCGGGCTGGAAATAGTCCCGGATCGCGCGGATCACGAGGCTCGATTCCAGGTAGATCAGCATCGGCTGGCCGGCGTTGCCGCTTTGCGACGCCGCTTCGATCGCGCGCCACAGTTGCAGCAGGTAGTTCAGGTCCCACTGCAGTTCCTCGGCGCTGCGGCCGATGCCCGCGGTACGGGCGATCATGCTCATGCCGTCCGGGATCTGCAGTTGCGCCATCGTCTCGCGCAGTTCCTGGCGCTCGTCGCCTTCGATCCGGCGCGACACACCGCCGCCGCGCGGGTTGTTCGGCATCAGCACCAGATAGCGGCCGGCGAGCGAGATGAACGTGGTGAGGGCAGCGCCCTTGTTGCCGCGCTCTTCCTTCTCGACCTGGACGATCAGTTCCTGGCCTTCGCGCAGGGCATCCTGGATGCGCGCGGAGCGCATGTCGATGCCTTCCTTGAAGTACTGGCGGGCGACTTCCTTGAACGGCAGGAAGCCGTGGCGGTCTTCGCCGTAGTTGACGAAGCACGCTTCGAGCGACGGCTCGATACGGGTGATGACACCTTTGTAGATATTGCCTTTGCGCTGTTCGCGCCCGGCTGTCTCGATGTCGATGTCGATGAGCTTTTGCCCATCGACGATGGCGACGCGCAGCTCCTCCTGCTGCGTCGCATTGAACAGCATGCGTTTCATGAACGACTCCAGGCGGCTCTGCTGGCGGCGCCTCGCGGTTGTCAGTCGCGAGGGCGGGAACGACGGCAGGCCGCGCCTTGTTGTGTTGTCACAAGCACGCTGGAGCGGGAACGATGGCGGGGAGAATTGCCTGAAGAGGCGCTTGGGCCCGAAAGACGGGGCCGGCGGCCATAGGGCACCTGCGAACACGGCTTCAAAGCACGGCGTCCACACACCGCACGCTGTCAGAGCGCGCTAAGCCTGAGGCCGGGCACTGCCGCGGGGCGCGACGTCATGCGTCGCGCGTGCCAACGGGCGGCAGATGCTGCGGCTTGGGCCGCAGCGGGGAGTATCGAATCCAGCCCGACTTTCCCGCCTGGGGTGTACTTCCCTGGTTTGACGTCGCCAGGCCCCGCACGCTTCGCGGAGCCAAATCGGGCGCAACGCCGTAATTTTCGCAACCGGCAGCCTGCGCGGACGCACTTCGCGCCGTCGGGCTGCCGATCAAATTCTTTTCAACCAACTTTCCGTTACCGCGGCGCCTTGCCGACCGAATCCGCCTGTGGGCGCGATCCTTGCCGACGGGCGGCGCCGTGCGTGCAACTTGCTGCATCTCTTTGATTAGGGGTGAGCAGCAGACCCCCGGCGCAAGTAAAATAACGGTTTGCGCTTGCGCCTTGCCCGGTTGGTCCGGGCCGGCCGGTGAGGCCGCCCGCAACGTCAGGCTGGGCAAAATTATATTCAGTATGAACGAGTTAGGCAAAATATCCCAGAATTCGGTCGCAAGCGGCCAGGTATCGATGATCGAGATCGACGAAAACTCGGCCGGTCAGCGAATCGACAACTTCCTGTTGCGCGTCTGTAAAGGCGTGCCGAAAAGCCATATTTACCGGATCCTCCGCAGCGGCGAAGTCCGCGTAAACAAGGGTCGGGTCGATGCGCAGTATCGGCTTGCCCATGGCGACGTCGTCCGTGTGCCGCCCGTGCGCGTGGCCGCGGCGGACCTCGCGCGCGCCGACACGCCCGTCGTGCCGCCCGCGAATTTCAACGTGCTGTACGAGGACGACGCGATGCTCGTCATCGACAAGCCGGCCGGGGTCGCCGTCCACGGCGGCAGCGGCGTCGCGTTCGGCGTGATCGAGCAGATGCGCCAGGCGCGCCCGCGCGCGAAATTCCTCGAGCTCGTGCACCGGCTCGACCGCGAGACGTCCGGGGTCCTGATGCTCGCGAAGAAGCGCACGGCGTTGGTGGGGCTGCACGAACAGATTCGCGAGAACAAGATGGACAAGCGCTACTTTGCGTGCGTCCACGGCGAATGGCAGCCCGACTGGGGTCGCCGCCGCGCGGTGAAGGCGCCGCTGTTCAAGTATTCGACCCCGGAAGGGGAGCGTCGCGTGCGCGTGCAGGACGACGGGCTGCCGTCGCATACGGTGTTCAACCTCGTCGACCGCTGGCCGGAGTACGCGCTCGTCGAAGCGGAACTCAAGACGGGGCGGACCCATCAGATCCGTGTGCACCTCGCGCATCTCGGCCTGCCGATCGCCGGCGATGCCAAATATGGCGATTTCGCACTGAACAAGGCGCTGGCGCGCGCGAATGCGCAGCCGTCGTTGAAACGGATGTTCCTGCATGCGTACCGGCTGCGGCTTGCCCACCCGCTGACCGGCGAGGCACTGCAGTTCGATGCGCCGCTGCCGGACGAATGCCGGCGCTTCCTCGATCAACTCAGCGCACTGCGCGATACCGCCTGAACCGCATGGCTCGACAGCAATTTGACCTGATCGTCTTCGACTGGGACGGCACGCTGATGGATTCGACTGCGCACATCGCGCACAGCATCCAGGCCGCATGCCGCGATCTCGGCCTGCCCACGCCGTCCGACGAGGCGTCGCGTTACGTGATCGGCCTCGGGTTGCGCGATGCGCTGCAGATTACGGCTCCGACCCTTGATCCGTCCGACTATTCGCGGCTCGCCGAGCGCTACCGCTATCACTATCTGCTCGACGACCAGCGCATCGAGCTGTTTGCCGGCGTGCGCGAACTGCTCGCCGAGCTGCGCGACACGGGCTATCTGCTCGCCGTTGCAACCGGCAAGGGTCGGGTCGGGTTGAATCGCGTGCTCGACCAGTCGAAGCTGACGAGCCTGTTCGATGCGACGCGCTGCGCGGATGAAACCTTCTCGAAGCCCCATCCGGCGATGCTGCATGAACTGTCCCGGGAATTGGGGCAGGACCTGTCGCGCACCGTGATGATCGGCGACACGACGCACGACCTGCAGATGGCGGCGAGCGCCGGAGCGGCTGGCGTCGGCGTTGCGTACGGCGCGCACACGGCCGACGCGCTGGCTGCGCTCACGCCGCGCTTCGTCGCGCCGGACGTCGACGCGCTGGCCGCGTGGCTGCGGGAGCACGCATGAGCGCGGCGCCGGACGCCGTGCGCGTGTGCGCATCGGATGCGCTGGCCGACGGCGGAGCCGGCGTGCGCGTTGACGCGACGCTGCGCGGCGAGCAGGCCGTCGTGTTCTTCGTGCGCTACGAGGGCCAGGCATACGGTTACCTGAACCGTTGTGCGCATGTGCCGATGGAGCTCGACTGGGCGGAAGGGCAGTTCTTCGAATCGTCGGGCCTTTACCTGATGTGCGCGACGCACGGCGCGATCTACGAGCCGAACACCGGCAAGTGCGTCGGCGGCCCGTGCCGCGGCGGCCGCCTGCGGCCGGTCGAGGTCGACGAGCGCGACACGTCCGACGGGCGTGCGGTATTCTGGGTGCCCGACGCCGACCTGCGTCCCGCCGTTCCCGCCACGACCGACTAACGACAACACTGCATGGCCGACCAACCGAATTCCCCGGATTCCTCCGCCCGTCCCGACAGCCGTGAACCGAACTGGGAGCGTGCGGCGCTCGAGCGGATCGCGCTCGCGGCCGTCAAGGAGCAGCGCGCGGCGCGACGCTGGAAGATCTTCTTCCGCTTCGCGTTCCTCGCCGTATTCGTGCTGTTCGCGTTCGCGCTGATCGATTTCTCGAGCGATTCGAAGTTTTCTTCGAGCGGGCGGCATACGGCACTCGTGACGATCGACGGCGAGATCGCGGCCGGCGTCAACGCAAATGCCGACGACATCAACACGGCGCTCGACGCTGCGTTCGACGACGACGGCACGGCCGGGGTCGTGCTGCGGATCAACAGCCCGGGCGGCAGCCCGGTGCAGGCCGGGATGGTCTACGACGAAATCCGCCGGCTGCGTGCGAAGTATCCGGACAAGCCGCTGTACGTCGTCGTGACCGACATGTGCGCATCGGGCGGCTATTACATCGCGTCTGCGGCCGACAAGATCTTCGTCGACAAGGCGAGCATCGTCGGGTCGATCGGCGTGCTGATGGACGGGTTCGGCTTTACTGGGCTGATGGGCAAGCTCGGCGTCGAGCGGCGCCTGCATACGTCGGGCGAAAACAAGGGCTTCTACGACCCGTTCTCGCCGGAAACGCCGAAGATGGACGCGCATGCGCAGGCGTTGCTCGACCAGGTGCATGCGCAGTTCATCAAGGCCGTGAAGGATGGCCGGGGCAAGCGGCTGCACGAGACGCCCGACATGTTCTCGGGCCTGTTCTGGACCGGCGAGAAGAGCGTCGAGCTCGGGCTCGCCGACGGCTACGGCACGACCGATACGGTCGCGCGGGACGTGCTGAAGGCGCCGGATCTCGTCGACTATACGGTGAAGGAAAGCCTGACGAACCGTGTCGCGCGCAAGTTCGGCGCGGCCGTCGGCGGCGCCGCGATGAAGGCGCTGACGGCCGGCGGCGCGTCGGTCAGCTTGCGCTGACCGGAAGCGGGCGGGCCGCGATGGCCCGCCGGTCGCTTGGCGGTTCGCCCGCTGCGGCGTCAGTTCGCCAGCAGCAGGAAGATCGCCGGGCGCTTGTGCAGATTCGGCGCGGGCGCCTTTTTCCAGTCTGCTGCGGTGCGGCTCGCGATCGTCTCGGTCGCGAGGGTCAGGTCGGCCGCGACACAGATCTGCGTCGACGGTGCGCAGGTCGCGACGAGCGTGTCGAGCATCGCCTGATTCCGGTACGGCGTTTCGATGAAGATCTGCGTCTGGCGCGCCTTGCGCGACAGTTGCTCGAGTTCGCGCAGGCGTTTCGCGCGCGCGGCCGCGTCGACCGGCAGGTAGCCGTTGAACGCGAAGCTCTGGCCGTTCAGGCCTGACGCCATCAGCGCGAGCAGGATCGAACTCGGCCCGACGAGCGGCACGACCTTCACGCCGCGCTCGTGCGCGCGGCGCACCAGCAATGCGCCGGGATCGGCGACGGCCGGGCAGCCGGCCTCCGACACGAGGCCGGCGTCCGCGCCGGCCAGTATGGGCGCGAGCAGCCGGTCGATGGCGCCGGCCGGCGTATTGACGTTCAGTTCGCTGATCTCGATTTCCTGGATCGGGCGCGTCGTGCCGATCTTCTTCAGAAATGCACGCGTCGTCTTCGCGTTCTCGCCGATGTAATAGCCGAGCGTGCCGGCGCGCGCCTGCACGGTCGCGGGCAGCACGGCCGCGAGCATCGATTCGTCGCCTTCGCCAAGCGTGTTCGGGACGAGGTAAAGCGTGCCGGCGGTCATGCGCGGTCTCCACGGGTGGTTGCAAACAACGGATATTCGGCGACGCGCAGCATGCGCGTGAGCGCGATCAGCGGCAGGCCGACGAGGGCGGTCGGGTCGTTCGAGTCGATCGCATCGAGCAGCGCGATGCCGAGCCCTTCGGACTTGGCGCTGCCGGCGACGTCGTACGGCGTTTCCGCACGCAGGTACGCGTCGAGTTCGGCCTCGGGCAGCGAGCGGAAGCGCACGCACGTGACGAGGTCCTCGACCTGCGCTTCGCCCGTGCGGCTGTCGTACAGGCAGAGCGCGCTGTGGAATTCGACTTCACGGCCCTGCATCGACACGAGCTGCGCGAGCGCGCGCTCATGCGTGCCGGGCTTGCCGATCTGGAGCCCGTCGAAGGTCGCGACCTGGTCCGACCCGATCACGAGCACGCCGTCCGGCGCGTCGATCGTGGCAGCGACGGCACGCGCTTTCGCCTCGGCGAGGCGCAGGGCGGTCGCGGCCGGCGTTTCGCCGTCGTGCGGGGTTTCGTCGAGGTCGGGCGACACGACGTCGAAGGGGATGCCGAGGCGCTCGAGGAGCGCGCGGCGGTAGCGTGAACTGGAGGCAAGAATCAGCCGCGGCGGGCGGCAAACGGTATCCGGCATGGTTGGTTGGATCGGTAAGTCGTCGGGTGTGGTGCAGTGTTGCGCGGACGCAAGCTTAAGTGATTGACCGCAAAAGGTAAAACAGGTATGCTTTCCCGCTTTTCGTCGGCAGGCTTCCGTGGTGGTGCCTGCCGGGTCTTCGGAAGTAAAGTACGTCATCCGTGGATGAGCCGTACGCGAGCGGTGCCAAGCCGGATCCGCAAGTCAGCCTGTAGGCAGGAGCGCACATGAACACTTCTTCTGGCAAACCTGCGGCGGCCCTTGATCCGCACGCGATCGACCTGTTCGAGTTCGCCCGCAGCGGGCGGCAGGCAGCAGGCGCGGTGCGCCTCTCGCAACTGCCGCGCATGTTAAACGAAGTGCCTGCGGACGCGCCAGATCGCGACACGGCCTTCACATGGCAGGCGGAAGGGTTCACCCAGAAGGAATTGCAGGACGACGGCGCCGACGGGCAGCAGCCGTATCTGCGCCTTGCGGTGCACGGCGATGCGTGGCTCACGTGCCAGCGCTGCATGACCCCGTACGACCAGGCGTTCGGTGTCGACATGACGTACCGGGTCGTTGCGACCGAAGAAGAAGCTGAAGAATTTCCGCTCGACGACGATGAAGCCGATGTGATCGTGGGCTCACGCCAGTTCGATCTCGTCGACTTGATCGAAGAGGAATTGCTGCTTTCGTTGCCGCTCGTGCCCAAGCACGAGGTTTGCCCGGCAGTTCACGAAAGCCTCGTGTCGGGTGCGAGCGGTCCCGCGGAAGAGACGGACGAGGAGTCCGAAGAAGCCGGGGACGAAGGCAAACGGCCGAATCCGTTCGCAGCGCTGGAAGCGCTGAAGAAGGACGGTGACGGCACCAAGAAACACTAAGCAGTTGTGGCGCGGGAAGGCGTAAAGGCTTTGGGCCAGGGTAGTTAAGCGCCGGATCGGGCTGTGTTAGAATCCGGAAAATTATTTAGGAGTTAGTCATGGCAGTCCAGCAAAACAAGAAGTCGCCGTCGAAGCGCGGCATGCATCGTTCGCACGATTTCCTGACGGCAGCGCCGCTGGCAGTCGAGCCGAGCACGGGTGAAGTGCATCTGCGTCACCACGTCAGCCCGAACGGCTACTATCGCGGCAAGAAAGTCGTCAAGACGAAGAACGACTAAGCGTCAAGTCACGCGTTGCGCGCTACGCTTGCCGTTCGCGTGACAACTGGTTCGCTTGACACTTTCCTGGCTCAACAAAAAGGCGGCATTCAACTGCCGCTTTTTTGTGCCTGAAATTCGTCGCATTCCATGACCGTAAAGCTCACAATCGATTGCATGGGAGGCGACCACGGCCCGTCCGTGACCGTTCCCGCGGCAGTCAAGTTCGTCCGCGCGCATCCCGATGCGCACCTGATGCTCGTCGGCATCGAAAGCGCGATCCGCGCTCAGCTGAAAAAGCTGAAAGCCCTCGACGATCCCGCGCTGACCATCGTTCCCGCCACCGAAGTCGTGGCGATGGACGACCCTGTCGAAGTGGCGCTGCGCAAGAAGAAGGATTCTTCGATGCGCGTGGCACTCAACCACGTCAAGGAAGGCGCGGCGCAGGCCTGCATCTCCGCCGGCAATACCGGCGCGCTGATGGCCGTTTCCCGTTACGTACTCAAGACGCTGCCCGGCATCGAGCGGCCCGCGATCGCGTTCGCGCTGCCGAACCCGACCGGCTACA
Source organism: Burkholderia lata (assembly GCF_902499335.1). GTDB lineage: Bacteria > Pseudomonadota > Gammaproteobacteria > Burkholderiales > Burkholderiaceae > Burkholderia > Burkholderia lata_B. The sequence continues at coordinate 54,369 of NZ_CABVQK010000007.1, forward strand.
CGATGATGCTGGACCTCGGCGCGAACGTCGACTGCGAACCGCAGCATCTGCTGCAGTTCGCGGAAATGGGGCACGCACTCGTGGCCGCGCTCGAAGGCAAGGAGCGTCCGACGATCGGCCTGCTGAACATCGGCGAAGAGGTGATCAAGGGCAACGAGACGATCAAGCGCGCAGGCGAACTGCTGCGCGCCAGCACGCTCAATTTCCGCGGCAACGTCGAAGGCAACGACATCTACAAGGGCACGGTCGACGTGATCGTGTGCGACGGCTTCGTCGGCAACGTCGCGCTGAAGACGTCCGAGGGGCTCGCGCAGATGCTGTCGGACATCATCCGCGAGGAGTTCGGCCGTTCGTTGATGTCGAAGCTGATGGCGCTGCTCGCACTGCCTGTCCTGATGCGTTTCAAGAAGCGCGTCGACCACCGCCAGTACAACGGCGCGGCGCTGCTGGGGCTGAAGAGTCTCGTGATCAAAAGCCACGGTTCGGCCGATGCCTACGCGTTTGAGTGGGCGGTCAAACGCGGGTATGATGCCGTCAAAAACGGCGTGCTGGAGCGCCTCACGCGTGCGATGGCGGATAATTCAGTGTCGCTCGGCGAAGGCGAACACGACGCGGGCGGCGCGGGCCGTGCAAGCCCTGCCGCAGGCCATCACGCCGAACCTTCCGCTGCGCAATCCTCTAAAGCATAAATGGCCCAATCGACTCTCTATTCCCGCGTGCTCGGCACGGGCAGCTACCTGCCGCCTGACCGCGTCACGAACCAGCAGTTGACCGATCGTCTTGCGAAGGAAGGCATCGAGACGAGCGATGAATGGATCGTTGCGCGCACGGGTATCCATGCGCGCCATTTCGCCGCACCGGACGTCACGACCAGCGACCTCGCGCTCGAGGCATCGCGTCGCGCGATCGAAGCCGCCGGCATCGATCCGCAGTCGATCGACCTGATCATCGTCGCGACTTCGACCCCCGATTTCGTGTTCCCGAGCACCGCGTGCCTGCTGCAGAACAAGCTCGGCATCAAGAACGGCGGCGCGGCATTCGACGTGCAGGCCGTGTGTTCGGGCTTCGCGTACGCGATGGCGACGGCCGACAGCTTCATCCGCAGTGGCCAGCACCGCACGGCGCTCGTGGTCGGTGCGGAGACGTTCTCGCGCATTCTCGACTTCAAGGACCGCACGACCTGCGTGCTGTTCGGCGACGGCGCGGGCGCGGTGATCCTGTCCGCGTCGGAAGAGCCGGGCGTGCTCGGCAGCGCGCTGCACGCGGACGGCAGCTATTCGCATATCCTCTGCACGCCGGGCAACGTCAACCGCGGCGTGATCGAAGGCAGCGCGTTCCTGTACATGGACGGGCAGGCCGTGTTCAAGCTCGCGGTCAACGTGCTCGAGAAGGTCGCGATCGAGGCGCTCGCGAAGGCGAATCTCGCGCCCGAGCAGATCGACTGGCTGATTCCGCACCAGGCCAACATCCGCATCATGACCAGCACCTGCCGCAAGCTCGGCCTGCCGCAGGAGCGCATGGTCGTGACGGTCGACCAGCACGGCAACACGTCGGCCGCGTCGATCCCGCTGGCATTCGACACCGCGGTGCGCGACGGTCGCATCCAGCGCGGCCAGCACGTGCTGATCGAAGGCGTCGGCGGCGGCTTCACCTGGGGCGCGTCGGTCTTCCGCTACTGATCCGCGGCGCGCGACTGCTGCGCGCGGATCCCATCGGCGCGCCATTCGCGCGCGCCGTCCGAATCGATTCAATTGGGGACGATATGAAATTTGCATTCGTATTTCCGGGGCAGGGCTCGCAGGCGGTCGGCATGCTCAACGCATTCGCCGATCTGGCCGTTGTGCGCGAGACGCTCCAGGAAGCGTCCGATGCACTCAATCAGGATCTCGGCAAGCTGATCGCCGAAGGCCCGGCCGAAGAGCTGAACCTCACCACCAACACGCAGCCCGTGATGCTGACCGCGGCCTATGCGTGCTATCGCGCGTGGCAGCAGGCAGGCGGCCTGGCGCCTGCGATCGTCGCCGGCCACAGCCTCGGTGAATACACGGCGCTCGTCGCTGCCGGCGCGCTCGCGTTCAAGGACGCGGTGCCGCTCGTGCGCTTCCGCGCGCAGGCGATGCAGACGGCCGTGCCGGTCGGCCAGGGCGGCATGGCCGCGATCCTGGGCCTCGACGACGACACGGTGCGTGCGGTCTGCGCCGAAGCCGCGGAAGCGGGCGTCGTCGAAGCGGTGAACTTCAATGCACCCGCACAGGTCGTTATCGCAGGCAACAAGGCCGCGGTCGAAAAGGCCTGCGAGATCGCGAAGGCGAAGGGCGCGAAGCGCGCACTGCCGCTGCCGGTGTCGGCGCCGTTCCATTCGTCGCTGCTCAAGCCGGCGTCGGACCAGCTGCGCGACTATCTCGTGAACGTCGACGTCAAGGCGCCGCTGATTCCGGTCGTCAACAACATCGACGTCGCCGTGGTCAGCGATCCGGCTGCGATCAAGGATGCGCTGGTGCGCCAGGCCGCGGGCCCGGTGCGCTGGGTCGAGTGCGTGCAGCACATCGCCGGCACGGGCGTCACGCACGTGATCGAATGTGGTCCGGGCAAGGTGCTCGCCGGCCTGACGAAGCGCATCGACGGCAACCTGACGGGTGCGTCGGTGTTCGATCCGGCGTCGCTCGACGAAGCGCTCAAGCTGGTGACCGCCTGACGCGGCGCCTTTTCTCAAGAGACGGATATTCGATTCATGGACAAGACTCTCGATAAACAGGTTGCGATCGTCACCGGCGCATCGCGCGGCATCGGCCGTTCGATCGCGCTCGAACTCGCGCGCCTGGGCGCGACGGTGATCGGCACGGCAACGAGCGAATCGGGCGCCGCTGCGATCACGGCGGCGTTCGCGGAAGCGGGCGTCACGGGCCGCGGCGCGGTGCTGAACGTCAACGACGCGGCAGCCGCCGAGGCGCTGATCGACGCGACGGTGAAGGAGTTCGGCGCGCTGAACGTGCTCGTCAACAACGCGGGCATCACGCAGGACCAGCTCGCGATGCGGATGAAGGACGAGGACTGGGACGCGGTGATCGACACCAACCTGAAGTCGGTGTTCCGCCTGTCGCGCGCGGTGCTGCGCCCGATGATGAAGGCACGTGGCGGCCGCATCATCAACATCACGTCGGTGGTCGGCTCGGCCGGCAACCCGGGTCAGGTCAACTACGCGGCCGCAAAGGCCGGCGTGGCGGGCATGACGCGTGCACTCGCGCGTGAAATCGGCAGCCGCGGCATCACCGTGAACTGCGTGGCGCCGGGCTTCATCGACACCGACATGACGAAGACGCTGCCGGAAGAACAGCAGGCCGCGCTCAAGACCCAGATTCCGCTCGGCCGCCTCGGCAGCCCGGAAGACATCGCCCATGCCGTCGCGTTCCTCGCATCGCCGCAGGCCGGTTACATCACCGGTACGACGCTGCATGTGAACGGCGGCATGTACATGTCGTAACGATTTTCGTTTACCATCCGCGCCGTATCCCGTTTTTCAGGCGGATAGGCGCTTGATAGACCGTCAAGCCAACGCGCGTTTTGGCGTCAGCAAACCTGATAAAATGCGCGCACTTGTAAATCTGAACTTTCCCTCGGAGGGGTAATGGACAACATCGAACAACGTGTCAAGAAGATCGTCGCTGAACAACTGGGCGTCGCGGAAGCCGAGATCAAGAACGAAGCTTCGTTCGTGAACGACCTGGGCGCCGACTCGCTCGACACGGTCGAACTGGTGATGGCTCTGGAAGACGAGTTCGGCATGGAAATCCCGGACGAAGAAGCAGAGAAGATCACGACCGTTCAGCAAGCGATCGACTACGCTCGCGCAAACGTCAAGGCGTAACGAGCGCCTTTCGCGCTTGTCCGCCACGTCGCCGCGATCTTCGCGATTGACGCGCCATCCTGCCGGCTTCGCGCCGGATGGACTAACAGCCACAGGGCTTGCAGGGCTGGTTCCTGTGGCCACTGTGGCTTTTGTTTTTGTCATCCAATAATGGAAAAGAGGTTACCGTGAGCCGCCGTCGTGTTGTTGTTACAGGCCTTGGGCTGATTTCGCCTGTTGGCAATAATGTTGCCGACGGCTGGGCCAATCTCGTCGCCGGCAAGTCCGGTATTGCCACCGTCACGAAGTTCGATCCGTCGAACCTCGCCGTCCACTTCGCGGGCGAAGTGAAGGGTTTCAGCGCCGAGGAGTACATCCCGGCGAAGGAAGCCCGGAGCATGGATACGTTCATCCATTACGGCATCGCCGCCGGCATCCAGGCCGTCAAGGACAGCGGGCTGGAAGTGAACGAAGCCAATGCGGAACGCATCGGCGTGATGGTCGGTTCCGGCATCGGCGGCCTGCCGATGATCGAAGATACGCACCAGACCTACGTCGATCGTGGCCCACGCCGGATTTCGCCGTTCTTCGTGCCGGGTTCGATCATCAACATGATCTCGGGTCACCTGAGCATCATGTTCGGCCTGAAGGGCCCGAATCTCGCGGCCGTCACGGCCTGCACGACCGGCCTGCACAGCATCGGCCTCGCAGCGCGCCTGATCCAGGCCGGCGATGCCGACGTGATGGTTGCAGGCGGCGCCGAATCGACGGTGTCGCCGCTCGGCATCGGCGGCTTCGCGGCAGCGCGTGCGCTGTCGACCCGCAACGACGATCCGGCCAGCGCGTCCCGTCCGTGGGACAAGGACCGCGACGGCTTCGTGCTGGGCGAGGGTGCCGGCGTGATGGTGCTCGAAGAGTACGAAGCGGCGAAGGCACGCGGTGCGAAGATCTACGCGGAAGTCTCGGGCTTCGGCATGACGGGCGACGCGTACCACATGACCGCGCCGAACATGGACGGCCCGCGCCGCTGCATGGTCGCGGCACTGCGCGACGCCGGCTTGAACGCCGACGAGGTCCAGTACCTGAACGCGCACGGCACGTCGACGCCGCTGGGCGACAAGAACGAGTCCGACGCGGTGAAGGCGGCCTTCGGCGAGCATGCGTACAAGATCGTCGTGAACTCGACGAAGTCGATGACGGGCCACCTGCTGGGTGGCGCGGGCGGCCTCGAATCGGTGTTCACGGTGCTGGCGCTGCACAACAACGTGTCGCCGCCGACCATCAACATCTTCAACCAGGACCCGGAGTGCGATCTCGATTACTGCGCGAACACCGCGCGTGACATGAAGATCGACGTCGCCGTGAAGAACAACTTCGGCTTCGGCGGTACCAACGGCACGCTGGTGTTCAAGCGCGTCTGACGCGGCAATCGCTTGACGAGTCCATTCGATGCTCCGGCCGGGCGTCCGCAGCGCTTTGCGTTGCGGGCCTCGGCCGTGTCGTATGTCGTGCTGGCCGCGTTCGTCGCGTCTGCTGCCGCGTCGGCCTACCTGTTCTGGGCGCCGCGCGCGGGCGCTGCCGCCGGCGCATGCGTGTCGGCCGTGACGGCTGCGCTGCTGGCCGTGTGCGCTGTGCGGGCCTGTGCCCGCCGGCTGCCGGCCGAACTGCGGATCGATGCGTTCGGGGAAATCGCGGCGTTTGGCCGCACCGGGCGCCTGCTGGCCCGCGGCCGCGTGACGGGCCATGCGCACTGGAGCAGCTTGCTGCTGGTGCTGTCGGTCGGGCAAGGTGCCCGGCGGGCCCGGCCGCTGCTGATTCCGGCCGATGCGCTCGACGCCGCATCGTTCAGCGCGCTATCCGTGCTGGCGAGAACGGCGGGCGCGGCGGGGCGGCCATGACGGCGGCGCGGTTACGGACCGTAACCAGCGCCCGGCGCGGGAACGCTACAATAACGCTCCGCGTTGCATCCCTAGTTAACGGATTTGTCAGGTGAGTGAAAAAGAAATCGATCAGGCTCTGGTCGAGCGCGTACAGAAGGGCGACAAGGCAGCGTTCGAACTCCTGGTCTCCAAATACCACCGCAAGATCATTCGGCTGATCTCGCGCCTCGTGCGGGATCCCGCCGAGGTCGAGGATGTGGCCCAGGACGCGTTCATCAAGGCGTATCGTGCGCTGCCGCAATTTCGCGGCGAATCGGCGTTCTATACGTGGTTGTACCGAATTGCCGTCAACACGGCGAAGAACTACCTTGCGACGCAAGGCCGCCGGGCGCCGACTTCGACCGAGGCCGATGCGGAGGAAGCGGAAACTTTCTCCGACGCAGACCAACTAAGGGATATCAACACGCCTGAATCGATGTTGATGAGCAAGCAGATTGCCGAGACGGTCAACGCTGCAATGGCTCTGCTGCCCGAAGAACTGCGCCAGGCAATTACGCTGCGCGAGATCGAGGGCCTGAGCTACGAAGAGATCGCGGAAATGATGGGCTGTCCGATCGGGACGGTCCGGTCGCGAATCTTCCGCGCACGCGAGGCAATCGCTGCCAAATTGCGTCCGCTGCTCGATACGCCCGAAGGCAAGCGCTGGTAAGCGCGACAGGCGGAGCGACGCGGGTCGGGGTCTAGTTACGGATAGAGTCGTGAAGTCACGACGGGGTGTGCAAGATGGGGAGCATCATGGGGTCGGTCAATACGCAGTCACAAGCGTGCTCGCGCGGCGAGCGCCTTTCCGCGCTGGTCGACGGCGAAATGTTCGATGGCCCGGAGAACGGGCAGTTTCTGGCTGAGCTCAACCGCGCGGATCGCGCTGCGTGGGCCGATTACCACCTGATCGGCGATGCGCTGCGCTCGGACGAGCTCGCGCTGTCGCCCGCGCTGAGCGTCGCTTTCACCGCGCGCATGTCGGCCGCGCTCGAAAGCGAGCCGCACCTGCTCGCGCCGGCAGCCGCCCCCGTCGCGCGCAAGCTGCTGTCGCTGCGCCGGCGCGTCGTGCCCGCGTTCGCGGTCGCTGCCGCGGCGGCCACGCTGACGTGGATCGTCGTCCCGCAAATGCAGACGGCCGGTGCCCCGGGCGCCGTCCAGGTCGCGTCGGCCGGTGCGCCGCAAGGCGGCAACCTGCAGCGCGTGACGGTTGCGCAGGCATCGGCCCAGCCGGGCCTGCAAGACGTCAACATCATTCGCGACGCCAGCCTCGACCAATACCTTGAAGCGCATCAGCAATTCGCGCAGCAGCCCGTCGTCACGGGTTCGATGCCGCTGATCCGCGCTGCCGTGACCACCACGCCAGGCCAATAAACCCGATGCGGACATTGCAGTTGAATCACGCCATCTCCGGATGGAAGCGGCTGCCGGCCCTCCTGCTTTGCGCGGCCGCCCTGTTGTCCGTTCAATCCCTTCCCGCCAGCGCCCAGCAACCGGACGATCCCGTCGCGACCCGCAAGGGTGCCGCCGACTGGCTCGACCGGGTCCAGCAGGCGGCGCAGCAGCAGAGCTACGAAGGCACGTTCGTCTACCAGCGCGGCGGGTATGTGCAGTCATCGCGCATCGCGCACGTCGCGTCCCGCGACGGCGAGTTCGAGCGCATCGAGACGCTCGACGGCAAGCCGCGCAAGCTGCTGCGGCATAACGACGAGCTGTACACGTTCGTGCCGGAGCGCAAGCTGTGCGTGGTCGAGCGCCGTCAGACGCGCGATTCGTTCCCCGCGCTGCTCGGCGCGAGCGGCGAGCACGTGATGTCCGTCTACGACGCGAAGTCGCTCGGCAAGGACCGCGTGGCGGGAATCGATGCGCAGGTCGTCGAACTCGTGCCGAAGGATGCGTACCGTTTCACGTACAAGCTGTGGGCCGACGCGCGCACGGGGCTGCTGCTGCGCTCGCAGACGCTCGATGCGAACGATCACGTGCTCGAGCAGATCGCGTTCTCGCAATTGCAGACCGGCGGCGCAAGCGGCGACAAGGCCGCGATCGCGGCCGGCATGCGCAACCTGAACGGCTGGACGGTCGTACGCCCGCCGGTCGCGACGGTCGACATGGAAGCACAGGGCTGGCAACTCGCCCCGAGCGTGGCCGGTTTCCAGAAGATTCGTGAAGTGCGCCGGCCGATGGCCGCGCGCGACGCGGGCGAGCCGCCGATCCCGGTCGATCAGGCCGTCTTCACCGATGGCCTCGCGACGATCTCGGTTTTCATCGAGCCGGCCGAAAAGAATACGCGCAAGGAAGGCGCGGGCAGCACCGGTGCAACGAACGTTCTCGTGAAGCGCCGCGGCGACTACTGGATCACCGTGCTCGGCGAAGTGCCGCCGGCTACGTTGCAGCAGTTCGCGTCTGCCATAGAATACAAGGCTTCCAAGTAACGCTACGGCATCCGACATGATGAAACTCACGCTGCGCAAATGGCTCGCGGCGGCGGCGCTGTCTGCCTGCCTGCCGCTCGTGCCGCATACCGCGTTCGCGGTGACGGCTCCCGCTGCCAGCCTGCCCGACTTCGCCGACCTGGTCGAAAAGGTCGGGCCGGCCGTCGTGAACATCCGGACCACCGCCAACGTGCCGACGAGCAGCGGCCCGCGCGGGATGCTCCCGCCGGGCTTCGACAACGGGGACATGTCGGAATTCTTCCGGCGCTTCTTCGGCATTCCGCTGCCGCAGGCGCCCGGCAACGGTAGCGGCAATGGTGGCGGCAACCCGAAGAACGCGCCGACGCCGGACAATTCGCCCGACACCGAACAGAATCGCGGCGTCGGCTCGGGTTTCATCGTGTCGGCCGACGGTTACGTGATGACCAATGCGCACGTCGTCGACGATGCGGACACCATCTACGTGACGCTGACCGACAAGCGCGAATTCAAGGCGAAGCTGATCGGCGTCGACGATCGTACGGACGTTGCGGTCGTCAAGATCCAGGCGTCGAACCTGCCGGTCGTCGCGATCGGCGATTCGAACAAGGTACGCGTCGGGGAGTGGGTCGTCGCGATCGGTTCGCCGTTCGGCCTCGACAACACGGTGACGGCCGGCATCGTCAGCTCGAAGAGCCGCAACACGGGCGACTACCTGCCGTTCATCCAGACCGACGTCGCCGTGAACCCCGGCAACTCGGGCGGCCCGCTGATCAACATGCAGGGCGAGGTGATCGGCATCAACTCGCAGATCTACAGCCGTACCGGCGGCTTCATGGGCATCTCGTTCGCGATTCCGATCGACGAGGCGATGCGCGTGGCCGACCAGTTGAAGGCGACGGGCAAGGTCACGCGCGGCCGGATTGCGGTCGCGATCGGCGAGGTGACGAAGGACGTGGCCGATTCGCTCGGGCTGCCGAAGGCCGAGGGCGCGCTCGTCAGCGGCGTCGAGCCGGGCGGTCCGGCCGACAAGGCGGGCATCCAGCCGGGCGACATCATCCTGAAGTTCAATGGCCGCTCGGTCGATGCGGCGTCGGACCTGCCGCGCATGGTTGGCGACACGAAGCCCGGCACGAAGGCGACGGTCAGCGTGTGGCGCAAGGGTCAGGCACGTGATCTGCCGATTACGATCGCGGAAACGCCGGCCGAAACGACGGCGAAGGCCGAGCAGCGCAAGAACGCGCCGCAGAAGCCGCGCCAGACCAATTCGCTCGGTCTGACGGTCAGCGACCTGACGGCCGAGCAGATGAAGACGTTGAAGCTGAAGAGCGGCGTGCAGATCGACGGCGTCGACGGCCCGGCCGCCCGTGCGGGCCTGCAGCGCGGCGACATCGTGCTGCGCGTCGGCGACACCGACATCACGAACGCGAAGCAGTTCGCCGAAGTGACCGCGCAGCTCGATCCGCAGAAGGCGGTCGCGGTGCTCGTGCGGCGTGGCGACAACACGCAGTTCGTGCCCGTGCGGCCGCGCCAGAAGTAACGCGCCGATGTTCACGCTCTACGGTCGCGGCTGGTGCCACCTGTGCGACGACATGTGCGACGCTCTGGCGCCGGTGGCGGCCGAATTCGGTGTCGCGGTCGATTACGTCGACATCGACACCGATGAAGCGCTCGTCACTCGTTACGACGAGGACGTACCGGTGCTGCTGCTGGACGGTACGGAAGTGTGCCGTCACCGGTTCGACGAGGCGCGGGTGCGCGACGTGCTCGCGGCCCGGCGGTGAGCGGCCTGGCATGTCGCCGGTCGGCGTCGCTTCGCGCGGGACTTTCCCGGGCGGCCGGGCACTGCGGAGCACGGCTCCCCGAAATACCGCCCGGCAAAGGCCTTTTCGGCTAAAATAAGCTGTTTTTTCACCGACTTACACAAGGCGTGCTCTGCAGTCGTCGAGCGCGCCTTTTTCGCTTGATCGGCACTGAATGGATCATATTCGCAATTTCTCGATCATCGCGCACATCGACCATGGCAAGTCGACGCTCGCGGATCGCATCATCCAGGTATGCGGCGGCCTCGCCGACCGTGAAATGGAAGCGCAGGTGCTCGACTCGATGGATATCGAGCGCGAGCGCGGCATCACGATCAAGGCGCAGACTGCCGCGCTGTCCTATCGCGCGCGCGACGGCAAGGTCTACAACCTGAACCTGATCGACACGCCGGGGCACGTCGACTTCTCGTACGAAGTCAGCCGCTCGTTGTCCGCATGCGAAGGCGCGCTGCTGGTCGTCGATGCGAGCCAGGGCGTCGAGGCGCAGACGGTCGCGAACTGCTACACGGCGATCGAGCTCGGCGTCGAGGTCGTTCCCGTGCTGAACAAGATCGACCTGCCCGCCGCGAACCCCGAGAACGCGATCGAGGAGATCGAGGACGTGATCGGCATCGACGCGACCGACGCGACGCGTTGCAGCGCGAAGACGGGTCTGGGCGTCGAGGACGTGCTCGAATCGCTGATCGCGAAGGTGCCGCCGCCGAAGGGCGATCCGGCCGCGCCGCTGCAGGCGCTCATCATCGATTCGTGGTTCGACAACTACGTCGGCGTCGTGATGCTCGTACGCATCGTCAACGGCACGCTGCGCCCGAAGGACAAGATCAAGCTGATGGCGACCGGCGCGCAGTATCCGGTCGAGCACATCGGCGTGTTCACGCCGAAGTCGCGCAATCTCGAAACGCTGTCGGCCGGGCAGGTGGGTTTCATCATCGCCGGCATCAAGGAACTGACGGCAGCGAAGGTCGGCGACACCGTCACGCACGTGACCAAGGCGGCCGTCGAGCCGCTGCCGGGCTTCAAGGAAGTGAAGCCGCAGGTGTTCGCGGGGCTGTATCCGGTCGAGGCTAACCAGTATGACGCACTGCGCGAATCGCTCGAGAAGCTGAAGTTGAACGATGCGTCGCTGCAGTACGAGCCGGAAGTGTCGCAGGCGCTCGGCTTCGGTTTCCGCTGCGGCTTCCTTGGCCTGCTGCACATGGAAATCGTGCAGGAGCGGCTCGAGCGCGAGTTCGACATGGACCTCATCACGACCGCGCCGACGGTTGTCTACGAGGTCATGATGAGCGACGGCGCGATCGTCAAGGTCGAGAATCCGGCGAAGATGCCGGAGCCGCCGAGGATCGAGGAGATTCGCGAGCCGATCGTCACGGTGAACCTGTACATGCCGCAGGACTACGTCGGCTCCGTGATCACGCTGTGCGAGCAGAAGCGCGGATCGCAGATCAACATGCAATATCACGGCCGTCAGGTGCAACTGACCTACGAGATCCCGATGGCCGAGATCGTGCTCGATTTCTTCGATCGCCTGAAGTCGGTGTCGCGCGGCTACGCGTCGATGGACTACGAGTTCAAGGAATACCGCGCGGCCGACGTCGTGAAGGTCGACATGCTGATCAACGGCGACAAGGTCGATGCGTTGTCGGTCATCGTGCACCGTTCGCAGTCGCAGTACCGCGGCCGCGAAGTGGCCGCGAAGATGCGCGAGATCATTCCACGCCAGATGTACGACGTGGCGATCCAGGCTACGATCGGCGCGCACATCATTGCCCGCGAGAACATCAAGGCGCTGCGCAAGAACGTGCTCGCGAAGTGCTATGGCGGCGACATCTCGCGAAAGAAGAAACTGCTCGAAAAGCAGAAAGCGGGTAAGAAACGAATGAAGCAGGTGGGTTCGGTCGAGATCCCGCAGGAAGCGTTCCTTGCGATCTTGCGCGTCGAAGACAAATAACAGGACTGATCCTTTTATGAATTTTGCGCTGATTCTTTTTGTGCTCGTCGTCTTGACGGGCGTAGCGTGGGTGCTGGACAAACTGGTGTTCCTGCCGCAGCGGCGCAAGGCGGCCGACTCGGCGATCGAGGAGTTCGATCGCCAGCAGTCGCGCATCGACAAGCGCTTCGCGGATGAAAACGCCGTGCAGACGCGTTCGAAGCTGCGTGACGAAAAGCTGCGCCAGCCGTGGTGGCTCGAGTACACGGCGAGCTTTTTTCCGGTGATCCTGGCAGTGTTCGTCGTGCGTTCGTTCGTCGTCGAGCCGTTCAAGATTCCGTCGGGCTCGATGGTGCCGACGCTGCTCGTCGGCGACTTCATCCTCGTCAACAAGTTCGAATACGGGCTGCGTCTGCCGGTCACGAACACGAAGATCACGCAGGGCAGCCCGCTGTCGCGCGGCGACGTCGTCGTGTTCCGTTATCCGAAGGATGAGTCGGTCGACTACATCAAGCGTGTGATCGGCCTGCCGGGCGATACCGTCGCGTACCAGGACAAGCAGCTCACGATCAACGGCCAGCCGGTGCCCGAAACGCCGCTGCCGGATTTCTTCGACGACGAGCGCCAGAACTACGCGAAGCAGTTCGAAGAAACGATCGGCAACAAGAAGAACGCGATCCTCAACAACCCGGCGGTGCCGCCGTTCGTGATGGGCGCATACGACTATCCGTATCGCGACAACTGCACGTACAACAGCCGCGGCGTGATCTGCAAGGTGCCGCCCGGTCACTACTTCATGATGGGCGACAACCGCGACAACAGTGCGGACAGCCGCTACTGGGGTTTCGTGCCGGACCAGAACATCGTCGGCCGCGCGTTCTTCATCTGGATGAACTTCAGCGACCTGAAGCGCATCGGTTCCTTCAACTGATCGCAACCGACTCACTCGCAATGCGCGACGCACGGGCCGCGTCGCGTATTGCCGAACTACTTTAAGAACCGGCGGTAACACCGCCTCGTCACGCCTTTCGCGTCCGGCCGTGCCGTTTCGGCCCGACCGGCGCCCGCGTTATACTCCTGCACATGCCCCTATCCCAGTTGGAAAGCCGGCTGCGCTACGAATTTCGCAATGCGGAATTGTTGCGCCAGGCTTTGACCCATCGTAGTCACAGTGCCACGCACAACGAACGGCTCGAGTTTCTCGGCGATTCCGTTCTGAATTGCGCGGTGGCTGCCCTTTTGTTCCAGCGTTTCAGCAAGCTGGACGAAGGCGATCTGTCGCGCGTACGCGCCAACCTCGTCAAACAGCAGTCGCTGTACGAAATTGCTCAGGCCCTGAATATCTCGGACGGGCTGAGGCTCGGCGAGGGCGAACTGCGCAGTGGCGGGTTCCGGCGCCCGTCGATCCTCGCGGACGCGTTCGAAGCCATCATCGGGGCCGTGTTCCTCGATGGCGGCTTCGAAGCCGCCCAAGGGGTCATCAAGCGCCTCTATATCCCGATTCTCGACCACATCGATCCGCGCACGCTCGGCAAGGACGCGAAGACGCTGCTGCAGGAATACCTGCAGGGCCACAAGATTGCGCTGCCGACCTACACGGTGGTTGCGACGCATGGTGCGGCGCACAATCAGCAATTCGAAGTCGAATGCACGGTGCCGAAGCTCGACGTGAAGGTGTCGGGCTCCGGTGCGAGCCGGCGCGCGGCCGAGCAGGCCGCCGCGAAGAAGGCGCTCGATGAGGTGATGGCGGCCGCGCCGATGCTGGCCGCGAAGCCGAAGCGCTCGAAAAACGCGCGCGGGTCGAAGCATGTCGAACCCGAAATCGTGCCGGGCGTGAAGGGCGTGCAGGAAGCGCTCGACCTGCGCTCGCCGGAGCGGAAGGAACGCGCGGCGGCGCGCGAGGCGAGGGCGGCCGGTGTGGCGCCTGCGGCGGCAGCTGCGACCGGTACCGAGCCGGCCGCGGCGCCGATGGCCGCGATTCGCGCGGCGCATGTCGACGCGGCTGCGGAAAAGGGCGAACGGGCGGCGAAGCCGGCTACCGACAAGCCGGCCGAGCGAGCCGACAAAGCCGTGGAGAAGCCCGCGGAAGCCGTGCCTGCCGCACGCGCAGCCGACAAGCCGGCTGGCCAGTCAGCCGATCCGGCATCCGCGCCCGCGTCCGCCGACAAGTCTTCCGCCGGTACCGACCCCGCTTCGCGTGCGGCTGCGCGCGCACGCGATGCCGCGGCACCGGATTCCGATACGCCGCCGGGCGGCGCGAGCCTCGCTGCCGCGCAGGCGCGCGTGGCCGATGCCGACCACTGAATTGCCCATCGATCGTGCCGCGCGCCGCGCGGCCGTTTCCGAACCAGTCTCCCAAACGATATGAACACTCCCGCTCCTACCGGTTTCCGTTGCGGCATGATCGCGATCGTGGGCCGCCCGAACGTCGGCAAGTCGACGTTGATGAACGCACTCGTCGGCCAGAAGATCAGCATCACGTCGCGCAAGGCGCAGACGACCCGCCATCGCATCACCGGCATCAATACGTTCGACGACGCGCAATTCGTGTTCGTCGATACGCCGGGCTTCCAGACCCGTCACAGCACCGCGCTGAACCGTTCGCTGAACCGCGCGGTCACGTCCACGCTCACGTCGGTCGACCTGATCCTGTTCGTGATCGAGGCCGGCCGCTTCGGGCCCGACGACCAGAAGGTGCTCGACCTGATTCCGCCGGGCATGCCGACGCTGCTGATCACGAACAAGATCGACCGCGTGACCGACAAGGCGTCGCTGTTCCCGTTCATGCAGAAGATGAGCGAGTTGCGCGAATTCGCCGAACTCGTACCGCTGTCGGCGCAGCGGCCGGAAGACATCAAGCGCCTGCTCGAGACGATCAAGCCGTACCTGCCGGAAGGCGCGCCGATCTACGGCGAGGACGAGCTGACCGACCGCAGCTCGCGTTTTCTCGCAGCCGAAATCCTGCGCGAGAAGGTGTTCCGCTGGACCGGCGATGAACTGCCGTACACGAGCACCGTGCTGATCGACAAGTTCGAGGAGGAAGGGCGCCTGAAGCGCATCTTCGCGACGATCCTCGTCGAGCGCGATACGCACAAGGCGATGGTGATCGGCAAGAAGGGCGAGAAGCTCAAGCAGATCAGCACCGAAGCGCGGATGGACATGGAGAAGCTGTTCGACGGCCCCGTGTACCTCGAGACCTTCGTGAAGGTGAAGAGCGGCTGGGCCGACAACGAGGCGGGGCTGCGCGCCTATGGGTACGAATGACGCGCTGACGTCGACCGAAGACTCGGTGACGGCCGGCGCGAACGACGCGCCGCTGCCGGCACCGCCCGAACCGCCGCGCAAGGCGCGGCGCGCGACGTCTCGCACGTCCGATTTCCGCGTCGCCGAGCAGCCGGCGTACGTGCTGCACAGTTATCCGTATCGGGAAACGAGCCTGATCATCGACGTGCTGACGCGCGATCATGGCCGGCTCGCGCTCGTCGCGAAGGGCGCGAAGCGCCCGCACTCCGCGCTGCGCGGCGTGTTGCAGACCTTCCAGCCGCTGCTGCTGTCCTGGTCCGGCAAATCCGAAGTACGTACGCTCACCGGCGCCGAGTGGGTCGGCGGGATGCTGCCGCTCGGCGGCGACGGGCTGCTGTGCGGCTTCTACGCGAACGAACTGCTCGTGAAATTCTGTGCGCGCGAAGATCCCCAGCCACCGCTCTTCAATCATTACGTGTTGACCCTCACGCGCCTCGCCCACGGCGAGCCCGCCGTGCAGGTGCTGCGTTCGTTCGAGCGCGTGCTATTGCGCGAGACCGGCTACGCGATGGCGCTGAACCGCACGGTCGCGCGCCGCGCGGTCGAGCCTGAACGCCGCTACGTGTTCGATCCCGAGCGCGGCGTGCGCAATGCGGACGACGACGTGCCGTCGCACTGGCCGGTCATTTCCGGACAGACGTTGCTCGACATGGAGCAGGACGATTACCATCGAGCCCAGACGGTTGCGCAAAGCAAGACGCTGATGCGCTTCCTGCTGAACACCTATCTCGGCGGTACGCCGCTTGCCACGCGTCAGATCCTGATCGACCTGCAAAACCTATGAGCTTCTTCCTGACAACGCCCACCGCCATCGACCTCGGCGTGAACATCGACCACGTCGCGACGCTGCGCAATGCGCGCGGCACGACCTATCCCGATCCGATCCGCGCGGCGCTCGCCGCCGAAGAAGCCGGTGCGGATGCGATCACGCTGCACCTGCGCGAGGATCGCCGCCACATCGTCGATGCCGATGTGCGCAAGCTGCGCCCGCTGCTGAAGACGCGCATGAACCTCGAATGCGCGGTGACGGCCGAGATGCTCGATATCGCATGCGAAGTGCGCCCGCACGACGCGTGCCTCGTGCCCGAGAAGCGCGAGGAGCTGACGACGGAAGGCGGTCTCGATGTCGCCGGCCACTTCGAGGCCGTGCGTGCGGCATGCAAGCAGCTTGCCGACGTGGGTGTGCGCGTGTCGCTGTTCATCGATCCGGACGAGACGCAGATCCGTGCCGCGCACGAAGCGGGCGCGCCGGTGATCGAACTGCATACGGGCCGTTACGCCGAAGCGCACGACGAAGCCGAACAGCAGCGCGAATACGAGCGCATCGTCGCGGGCGTTCAGGCCGGCGCGCAACTCGGCCTGAAGGTCAATGCCGGTCATGGCCTGCATTACACGAACGTGCAGCAGATCGCCGCGATCGACGGCATCGTCGAGCTGAACATCGGCCACGCGATCGTCGCGCACGCGATTTTCGCGGGCTGGGACAACGCGGTGCGCGAAATGAAGGCGATCATGGTCGCCGCACGCGTTGCCGCGCTGCACGGCGGCGCGCGCTGAAGATGCAGTGCCCCCGCGCGTCGCGTGTCATGCCTGACCCGGCCCTGCCGGGTCGCACCGGCGCGTACTGACATGGCGATCTACGGTATCGGTACCGACATCGCCCAGGTGAGCCGCATCGCGGCCGTGCTCGAACGCACGGGCGGCCGGTTTGCCGAGAAGGTGCTGGGCCCCGACGAGCTGCGCGTGTTCCATGCGCGCCGCGCCCGTTCCGAGGTACGCGGCATCGCGTTCCTCGCGACGCGCTTTTCCGCGAAGGAAGCATTCTCGAAGGCGATCGGGCTCGGCATGCACTGGCCGATGACGTGGCGTGCGCTGCAGACTCTCAACCATCCGAGCGGCGAGCCGTACGTGGTCGCGTCGGGCGAGCTGGCCGACTGGCTGGCCGCCCGTGGTATCACGGCGCGCGTGACGGTCAGCGACGAACGCGACTACGCGGTGTCGTTCGTGGTCGCAGAGACGGACGCCGCGCCTGCACCTGTTTCCCGAACCTCCTCCTGACGGAATTTTTGATTCGATGAAAACGACTCCCGGCCCGGTCATGCTCGACGTCGTCGGCACGGCCCTGTCGCGCGACGATGCGCGGCGCCTCGCGCATCCGAATACCGGCGGCGTGATCCTGTTCGCGCGGCACTTCCAGAACCGCGCGCAACTGACCGCGCTGACCGACTCGATCCGCGCGGTGCGCGAAGACATCCTGATCGCCGTCGATCACGAAGGCGGGCGCGTGCAGCGTTTCCGTACCGACGGCTTCACGGTGCTGCCCGCGATGCGCCGCCTCGGCGAGCTGTGGGATCGCGACGTGCTGCTCGCGACGAAGGTCGCCACGGCCGTCGGCTACATCCTGGCTGCCGAGCTGCGTGCATGCGGGATCGACATGAGCTTCACGCCCGTGCTCGATCTCGACTACGGGCACTCGAAAGTGATCGGCGATCGCGCGTTCCATCGCGATCCGCGCGTCGTCACGCTGCTCGCGAAAAGCCTGAACCACGGGCTGTCGCTCGCCGGGATGGCGAACTGCGGCAAGCATTTCCCGGGGCACGGCTTCGCGGAGGCCGACTCGCACGTCGCACTGCCGACCGATGACCGCACGCTCGATGCGATCCTCAAGCAGGATGTCGCGCCGTACGACTGGCTCGGCCTGTCGCTGTCCGCGGTGATTCCCGCGCACGTGATCTACACGCAGGTCGACAAGCGGCCGGCCGGTTTCTCGCGTGTGTGGCTGCAGGACATCCTGCGCGGGCGGCTCGGCTTCACGGGCGCGATCTTCAGCGACGACCTGTCGATGGAAGCCGCGCGCGAAGGCGGCACGCTTACGCAGGCGGCCGACGCCGCGCTCGCTGCCGGTTGCGACATGGTGCTCGTCTGCAACCAGCCGGATGCGGCCGAGGTCGTACTGAACGGGCTGAAAGCGCGGGCAACGGACGAGTCGGTGCGGCGCATCAAGCGGATGCGCGCACGCGGCAAGGCGCTCAAGTGGGACAAGCTGATCGCGCAACCCGAGTATCTGCAGGCGCAGGCGCTGTTGAGCAGCGCACTGGCCTGAGCGGGGAGGGGATGGCGCTAGGTGCGCCATTCAGGTTGCCGAAACAAAAAGCCGCGCTGTTGCGCGGCTTTTTCATGGGTTGCTGCAGGCGCGAACCAAGCAGCTTCAAGAGTCATGCGGGTCGGCGAAGCGGGCTTTAACGCAACTAACGGTCAAGCCCTGCCAGTGCCTTCAGGTATCATCGCCCGCTCAGTTCACCTTCATCCGCTGCAGCTTGTTGTACAGCGTCTTCGGGCTGATGCCGAGCAGCGTCGCCGCACGGTGGCGCGTGCCGCCGACTGCATCAAGCGTCGCGCGGATCAGCAGATCCTCGACGTCGGACAGCGGCGTGCCGACCTTGATCTGCACGCTGCTGCCGTTCAGCGCGGCACCGGCCGAGAAGCTCGGCTCGCCCGCGCGCAGCGTTTCGATGAAATCGCCCGATGCGTCGTACGCGAAGCGCACGCGCTCCTGCAGCTCGCGCACGTTGCCCGGCCATTCGTAGGACAGGGATTCGCGCACGAAGCCCGGCGCCGCGCGCTTGTCGGTCGTGCTGCGGCCGGTTGCGCGCGCTTCGCGGTTCAGTTCGTCGATCAGTGCATCCGCGATCGCGAGTGCGTCGCCGTCGCGCTCACGCAGCGGCGGCATCGTGATCGACGCCGCATCGAGGCGCAACCAGAGATCCTCGCGCAGCGTGCCGTTCGCGACCGCTTCGCGCGCCGGGCGGCGGGTGGTCGCGATCAGCCGGAAATCGCTCGTGATCGAGCTCGTGCCGCCGATCCGCATGAAGTTCTGCGAATCGAGCGCATGCAGCAGCGCTTCCTGCAGCACGAGCGGCAGCGCGGTGATTTCGTCGAGGAACAGCGTGCCGCCGCCGGCCTGTTCGAACAGGCCCGATTCGCGGCGCTCGGCGCCGTCGAATGCGCCGCGCTCATGACCGAACAGCACGCTGTCGAGCGATGTGCCGTGCCGGCCGGCCTGCGCGATCGTCCGGCAGTCGAACGATACGAACGGCCCCTTGCGGCGCCGGCTCAGGTCATGCAGCGTGCGCGCGGCCAGCTTCTTGCCGGTACCGGCTTCGCCCGAGAACAGGACGGCGGTTTCGGTGCGCGCGTTGTGCTCGATCATGTCGTACACGTGCTGCATCGCGTCGCTGCGGCCGATCAGCGCGCCGAAGCGGCCGAGATGGCGCAGCGAGGCGCGCAACGACTGCACTTCGTCGATCAGCTCGTACGGACGGGGGATCCGCGCGAGCAGGCTGCGCAGGCGCGGAATGTTGATCGGCTTCAGCAGGTAGTCCCAGATACCGTGACGCAGGCCCTCGATGGCGCTCTCGACCGTCGCGTTGCCCGTCAGCACGATGACGGGCAGCGAGCCGTTCGGCTGTTGCTGCGGCAGGTGCTGGAGCAGGTCGAACCCGCTGCCGTCCGGCAGGTTCAGGTCGACCAGAACGACGTCGGGAATCGAGCGGCCGAGCGCCGTGCGTGCTTCGGCGAGCGACGTGGCCGTGTCGACCGAGAAGCCGTCCGCGGCAAGCAGCGCGGTGAGGCCGGACAGACTGTTGGGATCGTCTTCGACAATCAGGGCGTGTGGCATGGTGGACGCGAGTCGAGTCAAGAGAGGCGGGCTGTCGGCCAACGGGGCCGCAGCCGCATGTCAGATTAAAAACTGATTTTATGCCCCGCTGAACGCGTAACGAGCATTATTTCTCCAGCGCTATAAAACAGTTACCGATGATACAAATTGAATATCTTTACCGGTGGATTTTGTGCTTTACATGAGCCTGACGGAGGCTCGCTTGTTGGCGCCGGACAAACAAAAAGCGCCCCGAAGGGCGCTTTGTTCGATGCGGGTATCGCTGGCGATTACGCGCGGCTGCGGTATTCGTTCGTACGCGTATCGATTTCGATCTTGTCGCCGGTGTTGCAGAACAGCGGCACTTGCAGCTCGAAGCCCGTTGCGAGCTTCGCGTTCTTCAGCACCTTGCCCGACGACGTGTCGCCCTTGACTGCCGGCTCCGTGTAGGTGATCTCGCGAACGAGAACCGTCGGCAGTTCGACCGAGATTGCCTTCTCGTTGTAGAACACGACTTCGCAAGCCATGCCGTCTTCGAGGTAGTTCAGCGCTTCGCCCATCATTTCCGCTTCGACTTCGAACTGGTTGTAGTCGGCGTCCATGAACACGTACATCGGATCGGCGAAGTACGAGTACGTCACTTCCTTGCGGTCGAGCACGACGACGTCGAACTTGTCGTCAGCCTTGTAGACCGATTCCTGGCCTGCGTTCGTCAGCAGGTTCTTCATCTTCATCTTGACGACGGCGGAGTTACGGCCCGACTTGTTGTATTCGGCCTTGGCGATGACCCATGCGTCGCTGCCGATCTGCACGACGTTGCCTACGCGGAGTTCCTGTGCGGTTTTCATAAAAAACTGTCCTGATCAAATCAAATAAATAGGTGCCTGAGCGTTGCGCAACGGCTGACGGTGCAAGCGTGCGTTCCGGTGGACGCCAAAAGCGAGCGCTTGCCTGGTCAGCCGTCGGATAACCGCTTATTTTAACTGAGATTTTGCGTATTCCGCCAGCTTTCCGGCGAGATCGCCGACGGCCGCGAGCGCGTCGGCCCAGCGGGACGCGTTGGCGTCCAGTGCGGCGCGGTGTTGCCAGAAATCGGCCCAGTCGGGCGTGCCGATGCCGTTCCATGCGTGCCAGAACCGCTCGAGCGCCGCGCGCGGCGCGTCGGCGAGGCGGGCCGACAGGTGCGCGAGCGCCGCGTCGAGCTTCGGCAGGTGCACGTCGTCGGCCTGCGGGTAGATGTGCCACACGAACGGCTTGCGGGCCCACTGCGCCCGGACGAACGAATCCTCGCCGCGCACGAAATTGAGGTCGGCCACCCACAGCAACGGATCGTAGTCGGCCTGGGGGACGAACGCGAGCCCGTGTGCCGCCAGGTTGCCGCTGCGAGCATGCGTGCCCGCGCCGAACGACTCGACCCCGAAAAAGCGCGCGACGGCAGGCGATACGCGGCCGGCCGGCACGAGTGCGACGACCGGTGTCGGGCCGTCGCGCCATTGCGCGAGCAGCGCGTCGACGGCCGGATTCTCGTACGCGAACAGGCTGACGACCGTCGTGCCGGGGGCCGGCGACGGGCCGCCGGTCGCGCGCCGCCACCATGCGTCGCGCGCCGCCGCGTCGGCTTCGAAGGCCGTGCGGCGCGCATCGAGGTCGTGCTCCTTCAGGACGCCGCCGGTGCCGGCCGACAGGCCGGGGAAGAAAAACGTCTTCAGCAGCGGGTAGCGCGGATGCGGCGACGGCCGCAGATGGAAATCGGCGACCCAGTCCTCGGCGCTCAGGTATTCGAGGTTGATCCACACGGGGCGACGCTCGCGGCGCGCCATCGCCGCGAGATACGCGCCGGGCAGCTCGCACGCGAACGCTTCGATCACCACGTCGGCGATCTCCAGCGCGTCGCCGACTTCCGCATGCCAGTGCTCGACCACGATGCCGTCGACCGTTTGCCGCCCCGCGTCGGGATCGACCCCGGGCAGCAGGCGCGCGAACGTACGCAGGTCGTCGACGAACAGGCGAACCTGCCAGCCGTGCTCGTGCGCGAGCTGGCGCGCGACGCGCCAGCAGACGCCGATGTCGCCGAAATTGTCGACCACCGTACAGAAGAGGTCGCAGGCGATCGGTTCGCCCGGCGCGAGCGGCGCGGCGGGCAGGGGGGCAGCGGTGGTGCGTGGCATCGAAGCGGGCCGGTGAATGCTCTAAACTGGCGATTCTAATAGACCCGTTCCGCGTTACAAGGCGCCCGGATCACGCATGACATCCCCTGAAGCTTCCGATACCCCGTTCGAACCGAAGAAGATCCTTGCGCAGTTGCCGCACATGCCGGGCGTCTATCGCTATTACGACACGGCGGGCGCCGTGCTCTATGTCGGCAAGGCGCGCGATCTGAAGAAGCGCGTATCGAGCTATTTCACGAAGACGCAACTGTCGCCGCGCATCGCGATGATGGTCACGCGCATCGCGCGCATCGAGACGACCGTCACGCGTTCCGAGGCAGAGGCGCTGCTGCTCGAGAACAACCTGATCAAGGCGCTCGCGCCGCGCTACAACATCCTGTTTCGCGACGACAAGTCGTATCCGTACCTGAAACTCACCGCGCACCGGTTTCCGCGGATGGCCTACTACCGCGGCTCGGTCGACAAGCAGAACCAGTATTTCGGGCCGTTCCCGAGCGCTTGGGCCGTGCGCGAGAGCATCCAGATCCTGCAGCGCGTGTTCCAGTTGCGCACCTGCGAGGATTCGGTCTTCAACAACCGCACGCGGCCGTGCCTGCTGCACCAGATCGGGCGCTGCACGGCGCCGTGCGTCGGCGCGATCTCCGACGAGGATTACGCGATCGACGTATCGAACGCCGCGCGTTTCCTGCTCGGCCGGCAGTCCGAAGTGATGAAGGAGCTCGAGCAGAAGATGCACGCGTTCGCGGCCGAGCTGAAATTCGAGCAGGCGGCGGCCGTGCGCAACCAGATGAGCTCGCTCGCGACGGTGCTGCACCAGCAGGCGATCGAGGTCGGCAGCGACAGCGACGTCGACATCCTGGCCGTCGTCGCGCAGGGCGGGCGCGTGTGCGTGAACCTCGCGATGGTGCGTGGCGGCCGGCATCTCGGCGACAAGGCGTATTTCCCGACGCACGTCGAAAGCGCGCTGACGCTCGCGGAGGGCGGTATCGGCGACGAGTCCGAGCAGGTGGAGGCGGCCGATGCGGCCGCCGGCGCATCGCCCGACCTGCCCGCGGAAGAAACCGGCCGCACGCGCGGCGAAGCGGCGGCGTCGGTCGAGGCCGAGGTGCTCGACGCGTTCATTGCGCAGCACTATCTCGGTAACCGTGTGCCGCCCGTGCTGGTCGTGAGCCATGCGCCCGCGAGCCGCGACCTGCTCGAGCTGCTGTCCGAGCAGGCCGGCCACAAGGTGTCGCTGGTGCGGCAGCCGCAGGGGCAGCGGCGCGCGTGGCTGTCGATGGCCGAACAGAATGCGCAGATCGCGCTCATGCGGTTGCTGTCCGAGCAGGGCTCGCAGCAGGCGCGCACGCGTGCGCTCGCGGAAACGCTCAGCTACGAATGCGACGATCTCGCGACGCTGCGGATCGAATGCTTCGACATCAGCCATACGATGGGCGAGGCGACGCAGGCGTCGTGCGTGGTCTACCACCATCACAAGATGCAGTCGGGCGAATACCGCCGCTACAACATCACCGGGATCACGCCGGGCGACGACTACGCGGCGATGCGGCAGGTGCTCACGCGCCGCTACGAGAAGATGGTCGAGCAGGCCGCGCAGGCGGCTGCCGCCGACGATGCGGCCGGCATCGACGGCGAGTCGACGCGCCAGGCCGAGGCGTCGAGCCTGTTGCCGAACATCGTGCTGATCGACGGCGGCAAGGGTCAGGTCGAAATCGCGCGCCAGGTGTTCACCGAGCTCGGGCTCGACACGTCGATGCTGGTCGGCGTCGCGAAAGGCGAGGGGCGCAAGGTCGGCCTCGAGACGCTCGTGTTCGCCGACGGCCGCTCGCCGCTCGAACTCGGCAAGGAGAGCGCGGCGCTGATGCTCGTCGCGCAGATCCGCGACGAGGCGCACCGTTTTGCGATCACCGGCATGCGCGCGAAGCGGGCGAAGGCGCGCCAGACGTCGCGGCTCGAGGAGCTCGAGGGCGTCGGCGCGAAGCGCCGGCAGCGGCTGCTCGCGCGGTTCGGCGGGTTGCGCGGCGTCGTTGCCGCGAGTGTCGAGGAACTCGCGAGCGTCGAGGGCATCTCGCACGCGCTCGCCGAGCAGATCTACAAGCAGCTTCACTGACGTGGCCGTGCGGCCGGCTGCCTTGCCAGCGTTCTTGTGGCAGGCCGGTCGACACGGCACAATTGCGAATCCTTTACTGTCCCGCATGCCATGCCGTTCAATTTCCCGATTTTCCTGACGTGGGTACGGATCGTGCTGATTCCGCTCGTCGTCGGCGTGTTCTATCTGCCGGACACGGTGATGGGCGGCGCACACCGCAATCTCGCGGCGGCGGCGATCTTCATACTCGCGGCGCTGACCGACTGGTTCGACGGCTATCTCGCACGCAAGTGGAACCAGACGTCGTCGTTCGGCGCATTTCTCGATCCGGTGGCGGACAAGCTGATGGTGACGGCCGCGCTGCTGATCCTCGTGCAGATTTCGCGGGTCGACGCGGCGATCGCACTCGTGATCGTCGGCCGCGAGATCGCGATTTCGGCGCTGCGCGAGTGGATGGCACAGATCGGCGCGTCGAAGAGCGTCGCGGTGAACCAGCTCGGCAAGTTCAAGACCGCATGCCAGATGGTCGCGATTCCGATGCTGCTGTTCTACGGGCCGCTGCCGCTCGGCGTCGTGACGATCGACACGCGTGTGTGGGGCGAATGGCTGATGTATCTCGCCGCGGTGCTGACGATCTGGTCGATGCTGTACTACATGAAGCTCGCGTGGCCGCAAATTCGGGAGCGCGGCGGCGCGTGATGCGTCCGGTCGAGCAGGTTTTTGGAAAAAGGGCTGGAAAAGCCCTTGACACACGAATGTGCCTTCGACATAATCTCGCTTCTCCGCTGCACGACGAAGTAAGTGTGTGACGGGGAAGCAGTAGCGCAGCAATACGCGGGAGTAGCTCAGTTGGTAGAGCGCAACCTTGCCAAGGTTGAGGTCGCGAGTTCGAGACTCGTCTCCCGCTCCAGATTTTTTCTGGCAGCGTGTTGTACGGCGAAGCGCTGCAGGTTCAGGACAATGCGGGAGTAGCTCAGTTGGTAGAGCGCAACCTTGCCAAGGTTGAGGTCGCGAGTTCGAGACTCGTCTCCCGCTCCAAGTAATGGGGAAGCCAAGCTTCCCTTTTTATTTGATGGACTTAGGGTCCTCGAATAAAAATCTGTCGCTTGCCTCACGGCATCCGGACAGTCCGCTTTTGGCGCGATAGCAAAGCGGTTATGCAGCGGCCTGCAAAGCCGTTTAGGCCGGTTCGACTCCGGCTCGCGCCTCCAAGTAGAAAGAGAAAAAGCCCCGCTTCGGCGGGGCTTTTCTTTTTTCTGCGCCGATTCATCCATGTAAGACCGCCGCCTGGCGTGGTGCAAAGTCGCCTCTAGCCACTCAGCACACTGCGATTCGCGCGTATTTGCGTCGCATGTCCGTGTCGGACCGACGCCCAGGTGCTGAACGCGTTGTCGGGTCGAGTGCCGTCGAAAGTGTTTGCGACCGTTGACGATGACTGGGCTGAGCGACTGGGAGTGGGGTAGGCATGAAGCGCGAGCGTCACCTGTCGCCGTCTGCGATTCGACGCAATGTCGGTTCGCTTGCACGCTGCTTCGACTGAGTCGTCAAGTCCGGCTGCGCCGCGCGGGATCGTGGCTCCATTCGAGGCGCGCTTACACGTTCCGGTTTCAGATGCGCCGCCAACGGCTCGACGCGCTTGCGTCGAATTGGCAGCGTTGGCCCTTGGCAATCGCTCCTCGATCCGGATTCGCGATCGTTATGCCCAAGTGCTTCACATCAATGTTCCAGATACATCTCGAATGACGTCTCTCAGTCCGTCATTTCTGACGGCGTCGATGAGGAATTTAAAAAAATTGCATGAATTTATTGATGCAGAAAAATTAGTAGGTGTCAGCTCCGTATACGCCGCGGTACATGGAGACGCCGCAAATAATGTGATGCGATTGCGTTTTGCATTTGTTCATATTTGAAGAAGGTCGATTTCGTTAGAATGGGTGTCAGGATTTTGTCAGGTGGGCCGCTGTCGGCCGGTAATGGTTTCCCGGCTACTGCGCGTGAGTATCGATTACGTGATCCAACTGTCTGCTGCGCAGTCTTGCGGGCATAGGTCTTATCCCATCTTGCTCGATGGCTGGCTGCTTCCGTTCCGCCCAGGCTGTCGATCTACAAACACGGCCGCTCGCCGAGCGACTTCTGCTCCGCCGACAGGACCCATTCAGTATCAAGCTAACGCCAAGTCAGTGCCGAGCGGCAGTTGCGTGGGCCGGGCACGACTGCCTCATTTCGCAATAGCGCAATTCGTTTGTTTTTATAATAGTCTCGCCATGAAATACGTTTTCTCTTCTGCTTTGATCTTGAGCTCGGTTGTTTTGATGGGATGTGCTGACGGTATGGCGCGTATCCATGTCGCGGGCAGCCCTGTTGTGCGAGCAGCGAGTAATGAGAATGGCGCGTTTGGTAAAGATGTGCGTCGTGTCGAAAGTCCCAGAAAAATTACCAGAGGCAGCGATGGGGAATGCTGGGATTATATTGTCTCGGCAAATGGCAGCACGCTTCCTTATTACGTGGTCGTTGGGTCCAATGACCGGGTAGGGAGTCATGCATTTGCAACTTGCGCGGCTGCTCGACAAGCAGGGAATTTCAAGTAAGCCTTCACGCGGGGCCGGTTTGAAACCTGACTCGGTAAGCTCTTCACAAGAGATGAGTTTGTCATCCGGCGAGTCCGGTTCGACTCCGGCATGCGCCTCCAGATAAAGCCCCGCTTTGGCGGGGCTTTTCATTTCTCCGCGTGCCGGCGCGGAGGTGGGGCGTGGGGTGGACGGGGCGGGTGCGGTAGCATGGCGCGATCATCAGGCGTCGAGGCTATCGATGGCGAAACCAGGCGAAGCGAATTGAACACCCCGGGGCTCGAAACGAGGGAAGCGCGGCCATCCGATTGCGCCGCAATCGCGAGGCTGCTGCACCAGCTCGGATATGAGGCGACGCCCGCGCTGATTCATGAAAAGTTGCAGTCCCTGGCCGACAAGCCGGATGACCGGGTTTGCGTAGCAACATTGGGTGGCGAGGTCGTCGGCAGTATCAGCCTGCACATCCTGCCCCTCTTTCATGCAGCCGGAAATCTCGGGCGCATCACGAGCATGGTCGTTGACGAGCGTCACAGGGGATGCGGTATTGGCGGTACGCTGATGGCGGCCGCCATGCGTTGGTTCGAGAGCGGCCGATGTGTGAAGCTGGAGGTGACGAGTGGCGATCAACGCCCGGACGCTCACCGCTTTTATGCGCATCACGGTTTCGCGCGCGACGGGCTGCGGCTCTCCAGGAAAATGCATCCGTAGCGCGTGTCCGAAAACAAAAGCCCGCTGTGAGCGGGCTTTTTTGTTTGCAGCGGATGATGCGGGATTCTCGAGCGTGCTCAGGTTACGCGATGTCGCTCGTTCGTCGCGCGATTCGCTCAACCATCCACCGGCTGCGCCGGCGTCTCGAGCGTCAACTGATAGAACGCCGCGTCGAGCCACCGGCCGAACTTGAATCCCGCCTGCGTGATCGTGCCGGAGTGCACGAAACCGAGCTTCGTATGCAGTGCGATGCTTCCCGCATTGGTCGCATCGATGCAGCCGACCACCACGTGCACCTGCGCTTCGCGCGCGCGCCGGACCACCTCGCGCAGCAGCACCTCGCCAAGCCCTCGGCCGCGCTGATCGCGATGCACGTACACGCTGTGTTCGACCGTGTACTTGTAGGCGGGAAACGCGCGGAACGTGCCCCAGCTCGCGAAGCCCAGCAGCGTGCCCGACGCATCGACCGCGCCGATGACCGGGAAGCCGCCCGCGCGCTTCGCCGCGAACCACGCGATCATCGCTTCCGGCGGACGCGGCTTGTAGTCGTACAGCGCCGTCGAGTTCGCGATCGCGTCGTTCAGGATCTCGAGGATGGCCGGCGCATGCTCGGCCTCGCTGCAATCGATCAGGCGCACGTCGTCGCGCTGTTTCGGGGAATTCATACGGGCTCCTGTGGGCAGTAAGTAGGGCGCGCGCACGGCTGCTGCGACGACGCGCTCATCAGAGGTTCCGCACGCCGGCGGCGGACGCATCGCAGATCGCGACGACATAGCGCGCGGCATGCGGCGACGGATTGCTGAAAATCAGCGGCTGGTCGAGCCGCATGGCCAGGCAGTCGCCTTCGTGAAGTTCGTGAAGCGCGGCGCCGAACGTGACGTCGACGCGGCCGCTGATGATCCACACCTGCTGATGCAGCGCGCTTTCGCGTCCGCCACTGTCGTACGCGACACGCGCACCGGGCGGGAAATCCACCTCGACGAGCTGAATCGGCGATGGCCAGCCGGCCGGGGAGAGGTTGCGGCGCACATAACCGGACGCCGGATCCCGCCATTCGGCCTGCTGCGCACGGCGGGCCAGCGGCTGCGCGGGCGTGTCGTCCTGGTCGCCGCCGAACAGCCCGGCCAGCGACACGCCGAGCCCGGCCGCGAGCTTGTCGAGCACGACGGCCGTCGGGCTGGCCGATGCGCGTTCGATGAGCGAGATCATCGAACGGCTGACGCCGGAACGCGCAGCCAGCGCATCGAGCGTGTAGCCTCGCACGGTGCGCAGGTCGCGTACGCGCCGGGCGATGCGTTCGTTGATACCGGTGTCGTCGGCAACGGCTGTGGCTGATTCTTTCATGGTGGATTTATTTTCCAGCAAACTGGAATTCGATGTCAACGACATTGATGGCGGCCGACCGACGACTCGACGGAATCCGAATGGCTTGCCCGGCGGTCGTGCGCAGCGTAATATACGAATCGACTACGTTTCGTTTAATTGGGGATATATGGGCATCATCAAGATTTCCGAGCACATGCACGAGCGGCTGCGCTCGACCAGCACGGCGCTGAGCCGCTCGATCAACGCGCAGGCTGAACACTGGCTGCGCGTCGGGATGCTCTCGGAACTCAATCCGGCGCTGTCGTACGGCGACATCTGCCGGATGCTGATCGAGGCCGAGGCGCGGGGCGGCGAGGCGGGGCCGGCGGAACCGGTCGAGCACGGCATCGAGCAGGTGGCGTAATGGCAAAGCGAGAAATCCCGATCCGCGGCGTCGCGGAAATCGCCAAGTCGCGCGAAGCCGCGAAGCTCGCGTCGCAGGTGCTGACGATGCTCACCGAGCATGTGAAGCCGGGCGTCACGACCGACGATCTCGACGCGCTGTGCCGCAACTACATCGTCGACGTGCTCGGCGCGATCCCGGCCAACATCGGCTATCACGGCTATCCGAAAACCGTGTGCGCGTCGGTCAACCACGTCGTGTGCCACGGCATCCCGTCGTCGCGGCCGCTGCGCGACGGCGACATCGTGAACCTCGACATCGCGGTGATCAAGGACGGCTGGTTCGGCGACACGAGCCGCATGTATTTCGTCGGCGAACCGAACGAGCTCGCGCGGCGCCTCGTCGCGACGACCTACGAGGCGATGCACGCCGGCATCCGCGCGGTGCGTCCGGGCGCAACGCTCGGCGACGTCGGCTATGCGATCCAGCAAGTCGCACATCGCGAAGGATTCAGCGTGGTTCGCGAGTACTGCGGGCACGGCATCGGCGATGTCTATCACGACGAGCCGCAGGTGCTTCACTACGGTCGCCCGGGTACCGGCGTGCCGCTCCGGCCGGGGATGATCTTCACGATCGAGCCGATGCTCAACGCGGGCAAGCGCGATACGCGCATGCTGGCGGACGGCTGGACGGTCGTCACGAAGGACCATTCGCTGTCGGCGCAATGGGAGCACATGGTCGTGGTGACGGAAACGGGCTTCGAGGTGCTGACCGAGGATGCGAAGCCGCAGGCGTTCCCGGCGCTGTCCGGCACGCACGCCGCCTGATTCCTGCCGTGCGCCGCGAAGGGCGATGCGGCGGCACAGTGAAGCGGGCCCCTTTGCGGGGCCCGTTTCCTTTTGGTTCGCGCTCGTGCGGAGTGATTCACACGCGAGCGCGGTGACTGGTTGCCCGATGGACGAACGCTACCTGGCCGCCGCTCAACCGCGGGCTTTCTGC
Source organism: Burkholderia lata (assembly GCF_902499335.1). Lineage (GTDB taxonomy): Bacteria > Pseudomonadota > Gammaproteobacteria > Burkholderiales > Burkholderiaceae > Burkholderia > Burkholderia lata_B. The sequence continues at coordinate 84,492 of NZ_CABVQK010000007.1, forward strand.
CATGCAGATTCGACGAACACGCGGCACAGCGCTTCCATCCCCATGCGGTCTTCTTCGTCGAAGCGCGCGGCGACCGGGCTGTCGACGTCCCACACGCCGATCAGCGTGCCGTCGGCGGCCACCAGCGGCACGACGATTTCCGATTCCGATGCCGCGTCGCACGCGATATGCCCGGGGAAGTCATGCACGTCGCGCACGACCTGCGTTTCGCGCGTTTGCGCGGCCGTGCCGCACACGCCCATGCCGAGCGCGATCCGCACGCAGGCGGGCTTGCCCTGGAACGGCCCGACCACGAGTTCCGTCCCGTCAAAGAAGTAGAAGCCGGCCCAGTTGAGACGGTCGAGCGAGTGGTAGACCAGCGCGGAGAAATTGGCCGCGTTCGCGGTCAGGTCGCGTTCGGACTCGACGAGCGCGCGTGCCTGCTCGACGAGCGTCGCGTATTGAGCGGCCTTGGAGGCGTTGGGGTCGTTGGACAGCGTGAACATGGCGGGAAAGCGATCAGGGTTGTGGAATGCGCGATGCGCGTACCGCAGTCTACGGCACGCGCGCATGGTTTGCAGCGCCCGGTCATGCGTGACGCGGCGCGCTCAATCGGGTTCTAGTTCGGCAAACCGCTCCGCCAGAAAATCCAGCAGCGCGCGCACCGCGGGCAGCAACCCCCGGCGCGACGCGAACACCGCATGCACGATCTCGCGGCGCGGCGCCCAGTCGGGCAGCAAGGTTGCCAACTCGCCGCGCGCGACCTCATCGCGCACCATCATCGTCGGCAACTGCACGATGCCGACGCCCGCGATGGCTGCCGCGCGCAGCGCGAGCATGCCGCCCGTCACGAAGCGCGGCTGGTGATGAATTTCCGCGTGAGCGCCGTCGGGCCCGCGCAACCGCCACACGTGCGCGGACTGCGGGGCGCCGTGATCGAGGCTCGGCAGCCGCGCGAGATCGGCGGGAACGGCTGGTGTGCCATGCTCGCGCAGCAGCGCGGGGCTCGCAACGAGGCACTGGCCGCGCTCGGCCAGCACGCGCAGCGCGAGATCGCTGTCTTCGAGCGGCGGCGGGCGCACGCGGATCGCGACGTCGATTCCTTCTCCGACCACGTCGACGCGCCGGTTGGTGGCTTCCAGATGAATTTCGACGCGCGGGCACGCCGCCATGAACGCGGCGATCATCGTGCCGACCAGCGAATCGAGCAGCACGATCGGGCAACTGACGCGCACGATGCCGCGCGGCTCCTCGTGCAGCAGCGCGATCGCCTCGTCGGCGGCATCGGCCTCGACGAGCATCGCGCGGCAATGCGCGTAATAGGTCTGGCCGACGTCGGTGACCGTGAAGCGGCGCGTCGAGCGCTGGATCAGCCGCATCCCGAGCCGCGCCTCGAGCAGCGCGATGCGGCGGCTCAGCTTCGATTTCGGCATGTCCAGCGCTCGCCCAGCCGGTGCGAAGCCGCCGTGTTCGACGACCTGCACGAAGTAATAGAGATCGTTCAGATCCCGCGCTTTATCGTTCATGAAATGGAACGCTGAGTGCGATTTTGGCAGTCTACCGGATCGATCGTTCCACCACTATATTTCTACCCAGGATGCGAAACACGTGTTTCGCCGCAATTCGGAGAAGGCAATGAAGAAGATCCAGGGTGTGTACAGTGCGCCGCGCGGCCATTGGGTCGGCGACGGTTTCCCGGTGCGTTCGATGTTCAGCTACCAGTCTCACGGTGCGCACCTGAGCCCGTTCCTGCTGCTCGATTACGCCGGCCCGACCACGTTCGAGCCGGGCTCGGCCTCGTCGCCGCGCGGTGTCGGCCAGCATCCGCACCGCGGGTTCGAGACGGTGACGATCGTCTATGACGGCGAGGTCGCGCACCGCGACTCGACCGGCGCGGGCGGCGTGATCGGCCCGGGCGACGTGCAGTGGATGACGGCCGCGAGCGGGATCCTGCACGAGGAATTTCACTCGGAAGGGTTCACGAAGCGTGGCGGCCCGCTCGAGATGGTGCAGCTGTGGGTGAACCTGCCCGCCGCGGACAAGATGGGTGCGCCCGGCTACCAGACGCTGCTGAACGCCGACATCCCCGTGGTCGAGCTGCCGGACGGCGCGGGGCGTGCGCGGATCATCGCGGGTGAACTCGACGGGCGGCGCGGCCCGGCCCGCACGCATACGCCGATCGACGTGTGGGACGTGCGGCTCGTGGCCGGCGGCCATGCTCGGTTCCCGGTCGCCGAAGGGCGCACGCTCGCGGTGGTCGTGCTGAGCGGTACCGTGCAGGTGAACGGCGAGACGGTCGCCCGCGAAGCGCAGTTCGTGCAACTCGGCCGCGACGGCAGTGATGTCGAGATCGAAGCGAACGGCGACGCGAAGCTGCTGATCCTGAGCGGCGAACCGATCGACGAACCCGTCGTCGGTTACGGGCCGTTCGTGATGAACTCGCAAGCGGAGATCCGCACCGCGATCGAGGACTTCAACAGCGGCCACTTCGGCCAGATGCCGGCATGACGGACAGGCCCCGCGCAATGCGGGGCCTTTTTTTGCGCGCGGGCAGGCGGTCGCGCGGCGAGTGCGCTTCGAGGCATAATCGACGATTGCCGCGCGCCGGCCGGCGCGCCCGAATCAGGACCGACCATGAACGCATCCGCTGCATCCCCGAGCGCCGTCGATCTCGACTGGCGCTGGAAATCCTTCGACGCGCTGACGGCGCGCGAAGTCTATTCGATCCTCGAAGCACGCAGCGCGGTGTTCGTCGTCGAACAGAATTGCGTGTATCGCGACATCGACGACGCGGACCAGGCCGCATGGCACCTGGCCGCTTTCGATTCGGCGGGCCGCGTGGCCGGCTATCTTCGTGTGCTGCTGCCGGACGCGCAGAACACCGACGTGCGCATCGGCCGCGTGCTGACGACCGCCGCGTTTCGCGGCGCGGGCCTCGGCAACGGGCTGCTGTCGCGCGCGCTCGAGCATATCCGCGCGCAGTGGCCGGATACGCCGGTGAGCCTGCATGCGCAGGCCCACTTGCAGCGTTTCTACGGGGCATTCGGCTTCGCGCCGAGTTCGGACGTGCACGACGAGGATGGCATCCCGCACGTGTGGATGAGCAGCGCACGCGCGTAATGCGCGATGCGCCGCGCGGCGGTCAATGCGCGGCGTGCACCACCGACGGCGGGTCCGCGCGCTGCGCGGCCCGTTCATCGATCAGGCGGCCGCGCGCGGACAGCCGCAGCCAGTGCCGCAGCGCGATCAGCGCGCCGATCACGCTCATCATCGAGCCGGGAATCCACAGCAGCAGGCCGCCGATCTGCTGGTCGCGCAGCGGGCTCAGCCACGTGAACGCACGGCCGCAGATCGAATAGATCGGATACAGCTCGTGCGGCGTGAAGAAGATCAGCGCGCCGAGCGCGATCTGCGGCGGGATCGCCGCGACGACGATCAGGATCCGGCGGCCCGGTGACAGCCGGGCGGGCGGCGCGGGACGCGGATCGACGACGAGCCACCAGAACAGCAGTCCGTCGATCACCATGCTCCAGTTCATCACGCGATAGAGACGCCAGTCGAGCATCGCGATGAAGTGGATCGGCGACAGCAGCCAGAAATAGATCAGCCCGACGAACAGCACGACCGCGACGACGGGATGGAACACCACGTCGAGCGTCGCGCGCACGGGCGCCCACGCGAGCGTGGGGCGCACGAAACGCTGCCGCCAGCGAAACGGGATGCCCGCGCGAATCGCCGCGCCCGGATAGGACAGCGCGATGAAGAACGGCCCGAGGTGGTGCAGCACGAGGTGCTGCGCGCGATGCAGGAAGAACTCGTGCTCGAAGAAATAGTCGAGCCGCGTATGCAGCGCGATGTAGAGCGCCGTCAGCCCGAACCAGAACGAGAACTGCCGCAGCGGCGACACCTTCGCCTTCTTCACGCCGCGTGCGAACAGCACGGCGGCGGTCAGCACCGCGATCACCACGGTGGGCGACGGCTCCCACGGATCGAGCCAGTACAGGAGGTTCATCGCGCGCGCATCACTTCGCCTGGGCCGGCGACTTCACGGCGAACGGCGCATCGACCGTTTCGCCGTCGGAGAACTTCAGGCGCAGGTGCACGGTGTCGCCCGGCTTGATCGCGTGCTTCGGCTCCTCGAGCATGAAGTGGTAGCCGCCCGGTGCGATGTCGACCTTGCCGCGCGCGGGGATCGTCAGCTTGTCGACCATTTCCATCTTCTGCGTCGAGCCGTTCGAGACGGTCTGGTGCAGCATCGCCATCCCGTAGTCGGGGCTGTCGACGTCGACGAGATCGACCGGCTTGTCGCCCGTGTTCACGAGCGTCACGTAGCCGCCGGCGGGCAGCTTGTTCGGCAGCCAGCGCACCCATGCGTTCTGCGCGGTGATCGCGCCGGCGGCATACGCGTGGGCGCCGGCGCACAGCACGGCGAGGAGGGCGAGCGTCTTGAGTGTCGTCTTCGTTTTCATGTGGGGATGAATTCAGGTAGTGGAGGCGGTGTCGATGATCCGGCGCACATCGGCGGCGATGGCGTCGGGCGAGTCGCGGTCGGTCGCGAGCAGACGGGCGCGGCCGGTCGCGTCGAAGATGTAGACGGCCGAGCTGTGCGTGACTTCGTAGCCGCCGGACGGATCGCGCTTTTCCATCTGGTACGCGACGCGATAGCGCTTCGCGAGCGATTCGATCTGGCGGTCGGTGCCGGTCAGGCCGCGCGCATGCGCGGCGTCGAACGCGGCGACATACGATTGCATTGCCTGCGGCGTGTCGCGCGCAGGGTCGACCGACACGAACAGGATGCGCACGTTGCTTGCCTGCGGGCCGAGCTTCGCCAGCACTTCCATCAGCCGCGCCATCGTTTCGGGGCAGACGTCGGGGCAATGCGTGTAGCCGAAGTAGACGAGCGCGATTTGGCCGTGGAACGCATCGGCGTCGACGGGATGGCCGTCGCCGCCCGTCAGCGTGAACGACAGGTCGGGCAGGTGGCCGGTAACGTTGGTGAGGTTCCAGCGCGGCTCGTCGTGCGTGCACGCGGTGAGCGCCACGGCGGCGGCGAGGGCCGCAGCCGTGCGGATGAGGCGGGAGAAGCGCCGGTGCGGCGCGGTGCGGGCAGACGACATCCTGGGGCTCGATCGGACGGAATGGTGGCCGGCGGCGCGGCGCCATGCGTCGCGCGGCAGGCGGTTGCGACTGTAGCGCAATTCGCGCGCCCGCGTCCTTGAAACCCGTACGGGGCGGGCGAGCGGGGCAATATGTCGCAGTTGGCGCGGGCGGCCGCGCGATGCCGGCGCTGCGCCTGTTTCGCCCATCTCGATGCGCAGGCGCGGTAAGATGCGCACAATTCCATTCGCGCAGCGGCCGCCCGGCGCTTGCCGGCCGACCCTCACACTATCGAATCGATGCAATCCGTTCCGGCTTCCCTGTCCCTGACCGATACCGCGTTCTTCTTCGACTTCGACGGCACGCTCGTCGAACTGGCGCCGACGCCCGACAGCATTCATGTTCCGCCGTCGCTGCTGACGCTGCTCGACGAGTTGCAGCGCCGCTCGCACGGCGCGGTTGCGATCGTGTCCGGGCGCGGTATCGACAACCTCGACACGTTCCTGAAGATGCCCGGCTTGCCGATGGCAGGCCTGCACGGTGCGGAGCGCCGCGATGCGAACGGCGACACGCAGCGCATCGGCTTCAACGACGAACGCCTGCTGCGCATCGAGCGCGAGCTGGCGGCCGTTGTCGACCGTCATCCCGGCATGCTGCTCGAAATCAAGGGCGCGGCCGTCGCGCTGCACTACCGCAACGCGCCCGAGCGCGAGGCGGCGGCGCGCGCGGCAACCGAGCGCCTCGTCGCCGACTATGCCGATGCGTATGTGCTGCAGCCCGGCAAGATGGTGTTCGAGATCAAGCCGAAGGGCGTCGACAAGGGGCGCGCGCTCGCCGCGTTCCTCGATGAACCGCCGTTTGCCGGCCGCGTGCCGGTGTTCGCGGGCGACGACCTGACCGACGAGAAGGGCTTCGCGGTGGTCAACGCGCGCGGCGGCCTGTCGATCAAGGTTGGCGCGGGCGAGACGTCCGCCCGCACGCGGCTCGATTCGGTCGACGCGCTGCACGAGCAGATCGCGTGCTGGCTCGGTGCGGGGCAGCCTGACGCATGAGTCGCCTCATCATCGTTTCAAACCGCGTCGCGCCGATTTCGGAAGGCGAACCGGCGGCGGGCGGTCTCGCGATCGGCGTCTACGATGCGCTGAAGGAAACGGGCGGCATGTGGTTCGGCTGGAGCGGCGAGGTCGTCGCGTCCGGCTCGCCGCAGATCCGCGTCGAGGAGCACGGGCCGGTCACGTTCGCGACCATCGGCCTGTCGCGGCGCGACTACGACCAGTATTACCGCGGCTTCTCGAACGCGACGCTGTGGCCCGCGTTTCACTACCGCACCGACCTGATCCAGTACGACCGTCACGAGTTCGAAGGCTACAGCCGCGTGAACGTGTGGCTCGCCCAGCAGCTCGTGCCGCTGCTGCAGGACGACGACGTGATCTGGGTGCACGACTATCACCTGATCCCGTTCGCGCGCGCACTGCGCGCGGCCGGCGTGAAGAACCGCATCGGCTTCTTCCTGCACATCCCGTTTCCGGCTGCGCAGGTGCTCGTCAACGTGCCGCCGCATCGCGATCTCGTCGAGTCGCTGTGCGCGTTCGACCTGCTCGGCTTCCAGACCGAACCCGACCTGCGCGCGTTCTGCGACTACGTCGAATCCGAAGCGGACGGCGTGATCGAGCGCGACGGCCACCTGGCGACGGTGCGTGCATTCGGCCGGACGTTGCGCGCTGCCGCGTATCCGATCGGCGTGCATCCGGACGAGATCGCGTCGCTCGCGCAGGCCGGCGAGCACGGCAAGGCGGTGCGCACGCTCGCGACGTCGCTGCGCGGCCGCAAGCTGATCATGAGCGTTGACCGGCTCGATTACTCGAAAGGGCTCGTCGAGCGCTTCCGCGCGTTCGAGAAGCTGCTCGAGCACGAGCCGTCGCATCGCAATCGCGTGTCGTTCCTGCAGATCGCGCCGTCGACTCGCGCGGAGCTGCGCGCGTACCAGGACATCCGCCTGCAGCTCGAGGGAGAGTCGGGGCGCATCAACGGACGCTTCGCCGAGCTCGACTGGGCGCCGATCCTCTATATCCATCGCCAGTACGACCGCCAACTGCTCGCTGCGCTGTACCGGCTCGCGCGGGTCGGCTACGTGACGCCGCTGCGCGACGGGATGAACCTTGTCGCGAAGGAGTACGTGTCCGCGCAGAATCCGGACGATCCGGGCGTGCTCGTGCTGTCGCGCTTCGCGGGCGCCGCACGCGAGCTGACGGGGGCGCTGATCGTCAATCCGATCGATATCGACGGGATGGCCGATGCGCTGTCGCAGGCGCTGACGATGCCGCTCGCCGAGCGGCGGGCGCGCTATACGGACATGATCGCGCAGCTTCGCGAGAACAACGTGTCGGTGTGGCGCGACAACTTCCTGCGCGATCTGCAGCACGCGTAACCAGCGGTTTTCCGTGCAATAAAAAAGCCGCAGTGCGAGGAGCACTGCGGCTTTTTTTGTCGACTGCGGGCCGGCGCGTCAGGCCGCGCGTTCGCCGGTCGGCGTGCTGCCGTCGGGGGCCGGGTGATGGCGGCCGTGCTGTTTCGCGAGCAGGTCGCGGTACAGGCCGGGGCGGTTGCGCAGCACGTCGGGCGGGCCGTCGTCGATGACCTTGCCGTTGCTCATCACGATGATCCGGTCGAAGTTGCGCAGCGTCGACAGGCGGTGGGCGATCGCGATCACCGTGCGGCCGACCATCAGGCGGTCGAGCGCGCTCTGGATCGCTTCCTCGGATGCGCTGTCGAGCGCGGACGTCGCTTCGTCGAGCAGCAGGATCGGCGCATCCTTCAGGATCGCGCGCGCGATCGCGATGCGCTGGCGCTGGCCGCCCGACAGCTTGACGCCGCGGTCGCCGACGATCGTGTCATAGCCTTCCGGCATTGCTTCGATGAACTCCGCGCAGCGTGCGTCGCGCGCGGCGGCGAGCACTTCGTCGCGGGTCGCTTCGGGGCGGCCGTACGCGATGTTGTCGTAGATCGTCCGGTGCAGCAGCGAGATGTCCTGCGGCACGAGCGCGATCGCGTGGCGCAGGCTGTCCTGCGTGATCGTCTTCACGTCCTGGCCATCGACCTGCACGGCGCCGTCCTGCGTGTCGTAGAAGCGCTGCAGCAGCGCGAGCACGGTCGACTTGCCGGCGCCCGACTTGCCGATCAGGCCGACGCGCTGGCCCGGCTCGATTTGGAGGTCGAAATGGTCGAGGATCGCGCGGCGGTGCGGATACGCGAACGTCACGCGCTCGAAGTTGACGCGGCCGCCCTTGGCCGACAGCGGCTGCGCGTCGGAGCGGTCCGGCATCCCGTGCGGTTCGAGCAGCGTCTTGACGGCTTCGGACAGGCGCGCGATGTGCTGCGTGACGTCGACGAGCGCGACCGCGAGATCGCGCGTGCCGTGCAGGATCGTGAAGCCGAGCGAGCTGACGAGCACGATGTCGCCCGACGTCGCGCGGCCCTGGTCCCACAGCCACAGCGCCCAGCCGAGCAGGCCGGCGGACAGCATCGCGGTGATCACCGCGTGCAGCAGGCGCAGCTTCTCGAGATAGAGCAGGCTCTGCTGGCGCGCATCCATCTCGGCCTTGACCGTTGCGCCGAAGCGCTTCTGTTCGCGCAGCGTCATCCCGAACGCACGCACGAGGCCCATGTTGCCGATCACGTCGACCAGCTCGCCGTCGACTGCCGCAGCCTTCGCCGCGAACGTGTGGTGGCGGGCCGAGCCGCGCCCGGCGAGCTTGAACAGCACGACGGAGAGCACCGCGGAGCAGCCGAGCAGGCCGGCGGCCATCATCGGATTGACGACGATGATCATCAGGATCGCGCCCATCACCGCGATGCACGGCGGCAGCACGTTCCACGCCATCGTGTTCTCCGACGTGTAGACGGCGTTCGACGTTGCCGTGATGCGGCTCGCGAGCGTGCCCGGCTGCTTCTCGGCGTAGTAGGTGGGCGAATGGCCGATCAGGTACTGGAACAGGTCGCGTCGCAGGTCGCCGGTGACCGCGACGAACGTGTGCGCGGCGAACCAGCCGCCGACACGCCACAGCAGGTTGTCGGCGGCGATCAGCCCGACGAGCAGCGCGAATGCGCTCCACAGCGGGCCGGGGTGATGGCGCCCGGTCGCCAGCACGTCGATCAGGTGCTTGATCGCGTATTGCGAACCGAGCGCACAGCCGACGGCGGCCAGCACGCTGCAGAGCACGACCAGGTGGGCGACGGGATGAAGGCGGATGTAGCGGAACAGGAACGCGATCGGCCGGTGCGCGTAGCTCGACAGCTTCGCGTTGTGGGCGTTGCGCTGGGCAGGGGTGAGAGATTCCAAAATATGCGTGCGGTGATTCGGTGATTGAGCGTGGCGGCTGGATCGCAGGCCGGCGTTCGCCCGGACTGAATAATCCGGCATTGTAAACAAGGCCGCGTGTCGCGCTGCGCGAATCTTGCCTTGGCCAGGGGCTCGCGATCGATTTTGAGATAAAATCCGGCATCCCGTCCTGCCTCATGTGCCGGAATCACGCTGCCGGCAGTCACGGGTGCAAGGAATGCCAAAAGGGCCTTCCACTCTAGAACGGACACCCAAGTCCGCGGGTTGCAAAGTGTTGCGCCTTTGTAACAAAGTAAAGTGTTTGAAATGTTGTGCGCCGTATCAGGATTAACCCTAGATAATCGGCTCCGGGTTCGATTCCAGGTTTTTTACGAACCCCTGTCAACGGGTCTTCGTTTCAAACGTTCTATGCCTGTCGCGTCGCCGACGCTCCTTGAGCAGCGCGGGTTTGACGCCCCCGGCAGGCTGATTCGTCCGATCTTCGGACGAAATGCATCCAGCCCGGACCGCCGGCAGGTTGCCGACCCATACCTGGTTTTTAGCCGATTTTTTAGGAGTTACGCATGCGAATCGCCCAAATCGCTCCGTTGCACGAAGCGGTGCCCCCGAAACTGTACGGTGGTACCGAGCGAGTGGTGTCCTACCTCACCGAAGCACTTGTCGAGATGGGGCATGACGTCACGCTCTTCGCGAGCGGCGATTCGCAAACCTCCGCGAAGCTCGAAGCCTGCTGGCCGCAGGCGCTGCGCCTCGACCCGACGATCCGCGACGTGATGGCTCCGCACATGCTGCTCCTCGAGCAGGTGCGCCGCCGCGCGGAAGAGTTCGATGTCCTGCACTGCCACATCGACTACTACCCGTTCTCGCTGTTCTCGCGCCAGCCGGTCCCGCATCTGACGACGATGCACGGCCGTCTCGACCTGCCGGAACTGCAACCGATCTTCAACGCATTCAGCGACGTGCCGGTCGTGTCGATCTCCGACAACCAGCGCATCCCGCTGCCGCAGGCGAACTGGCTGTCGACCGTCTACCACGGCCTGCCGGAAAACCTGCTGACGCCGATCCCGAACGTCAAGCCGAGCTACCTCGCGTTCCTGGGCCGCATCTCGCCGGAGAAGCGCGTCGACACGGCGATCCGCATCGCCGAGCAGGCCGGCCTGCCGATCAAGATCGCCGCGAAGCTCGACAAGGCTGACCGCGCGTACTACGAAGAGAAGATCAAGCCGCTGTTCGCGCTGCCGCACGTCGAGTACATCGGCGAAATCAGCGAGTCCGAAAAGACCGAATTCCTCGGCAACGCGCATGCGCTGCTGTTCCCGATCGACTGGCCGGAGCCCTTCGGCCTGGTGATGATCGAGGCGATGGCTTGCGGCACGCCGGTGATCGCGTTCAAGCGCGGCTCGGTGCCGGAAGTGATCGACAACGGCGTGTCGGGCTTCGTCGTCGAAGACGAACTGTCGGCCGTTGCCGCGCTCAAGCGCCTCGATACGCTGCCGCGCGAGAAGGTCCGCGCTGCGTTCGAAGCCCGCTTCTCGTCGAAGGTGATGGCGCAGAACTATGTGAAGGGCTACGAGGAACTGCTGCGCCAGAAGCGTCGCACGGTGCTTCGCGAAGTCAACGCAAGCTGATTGCGGGCCGCCGCCGCGCTGCGGCGCGCGGCTTGCCATCGACGCCCCGTCCGGGTTCCCGGCGGGGCGTTGTCACATCCGCGGCGCGGATCTGTTGTATTCTCGCCGCGCCCGACGTCGCGAACGGCCCCCGAAGCGGCCCGGCAGGGCATCCGTCCGTCTGTCCAGACGGTAATGTCCCTATAATGGCCGTGCCGTGAAATCCGGCCCCGCACGAATATCCAGAGGAGAGCAGTCTTGGCGAGAACGAAATCCACGCGCGCAGCGCCGGCCCCCGGCGCCGGTGTGATCTTCGCGTTGCGTGCGATCGGTCTCGTGCTGCTCGCGCGCTGGCTGTTCTCGATGTCCCAGATGGGTTATCGCTCGTCGCTGTCGGCGATGGTGTCGTCGCCCTGGGCGTTCGTCTACCTCCTGCTGATCTTCCTGCTGCTCGCGCTGCCGGGCGCCGTCGCGCGCGCCGAACGGCCGTTTCATCCGCTGCCGCAGTGGCTGCGCCAGGCGCTGCGGGTCTTCGCGCTGATCGGTTTGCTGTTCGCGGTCTGGTCGATCGGCATGTTCGTATGGGCGGACGGCTGGCGCCTCGCGCTGCATGCGGTGACGGCAACCAACGGCTGGCTCGTTGCCGCACCGGCGCTTTATGCGGCGATCGTGTGGATCTGCCGCCCGCGGCCGCTGTGGCGGACCAACGTGGCCGCGCGCCGCTTCGCGGTCGGCCGGTATGCGATTTCGCTCGACGTGCTGACGCGCACCACGATCGTCTGGATGGAAAGCCGCAAGGTCGGCCAGTACGATGCGCGCGAACTGTCGGTGCGCTGGCCCGGCCGGGCGGCGCCCGCCGCAGGCGAGGGGGCGGCGGACGCGCAGCCGGCCGTCGTGCCGCCGCGCCGCGGCAGCCTGTTCAACCGACCGAAGGTCGAACTGCTGTGGGATTCGCCGGCGGCCGTCGGCCATAACCGGCAGATCGTCATGCGCGCACCGCTCGCGACCGAAGGCGACCGCGTCGCGGTGCTCGCGCTCGACGCCGCGCTCAAACAGATCGTCTGACAAGTCCCGCGCACGGCATGCGGGCGACAAGGAGGCGTGATGATCGTCCGCTGGTTGCTGGCTGCCATTCACCTGAGTGCGTTCGGCGTCGCGTTTGCCGCGATCGCGGGGCGTAACCGCGCGTTGCGCCGGCTCATTGCTTCGGCGCAGGCGGCCGATTTGCCAGGGGTATTCAAGGCTGATGCGGCGTGGGGGCTGTCGGCGCTCGTGCTGATCGTGACGGGCCTGATGCGCGCGTTCGGCGGTTTCGAGAAAGGCTCCGCGTACTACCTGCACGAACCGCTCTTTCACCTGAAGATGACCGCGCTCGTGCTGATCCTGCTGCTCGAGGTCGTGCCGATGCTCGGGCTGATCCGGTGGCGCGTCGCCGCGCGGCAGCAGCAGATGCCCGATCTCGGCCGTGCGCGCACCTATGTGCGGATCGGCCATTGGCAGGCGGTGCTGGTGATCGTCATCGTGTTCGCCGCGTCTGGGATGGCGCGGGGGATTGGGCTGGCCGGGTAGGTGCGGCCGGCTAGGTCTGGCCGGGTAGGTGCAGCCGGCTAGGTCTGGCCAGGTAGGTGCGGCCGGCTAGGCATGGCCGGGTAGGTGCGGCCAGCTAGGCCTGGTCGGGCAGGCGCGGCCTGAGAGATTCGGCCTGGGCGAGGCCGGCCAAGCCCGCCATCGCTACCGCCACCATCATCCGGATCCCGTTCGACGCGCGCAGCGTCTTCCTCCTGGCATCCCTCAGACGGGCCGCAGGCCGCTCGCTTCTCTCGATTCCGGCCCAACCGGGCGATCCTGCCGCCCGGTTCGTCGCGCGCTCAGCGCACGAGGCAGGGGCGCTTGTTGTTGAAGGTCCACCCCGGAATCAGGTACTGCATCGCCGCCGCGTCGTCGCGGGCACCGAGCCCGTGCTGTTTGTACAGCTCGTGCGCGACCGCGACGGCATCCATGTCGATGTCGATGCCGAGCCCCGGCCGCTTCGGCACCTCCACCAGCCCGTTCTCGATCTTCAGCGGCTCGCGCGTCAGACGCTCGCCGTCCTGCCAGATCCAGTGCGTATCGATCGCGGTGACCTGGCCCGGCGCGGCGGCCGCGACATGCGTGAACATCGCGAGCGACACGTCGAAGTGATTGTTCGAGTGCGAGCCCCACGTGAGGCCCCAGTCGCGACACATCTGCGCGACGCGCACCGAGCCCTGCATCGTCCAGAAGTGCGGATCGGCGAGCGGGATGTCGACGGCCTGCAACTGCACCGCGTGACCCATTTGCCGCCAGTCGGTCGCAATCATGTTGGTGGCCGTCGGCAGCCCCGTCGAGCGACGGAATTCGGCCATCACCTCGCGGCCCGAGTAGCCATTCTCCGCGCCGCATGGATCTTCCGCGTAGGCGAGCACGTGATGCTGGTCGCGGCACAGGCGCACGGCCTCGTCGAGCGACCATGCGCCGTTCGGGTCGAGCGTCACGCGTGCGTCGGGGAAGCGCTCGGCGAGCGCCGTCACGGCCTCGATCTCGCTCGCGCCTTCGAACACGCCGCCCTTCAGCTTGAAGTCGTTGAAGCCGTAGCGCGCATGCGCCGCTTCGGCGAGCCGCACGACGGCCTCGGGCGTCAGCGCGGCTTCGTCGCGCACGCGCGTCCAGTCGTCGGTCGCGCCGCTGCCGTCGCGATAGGCGAGCGCGGTCTTCGTGCGGTCGCCGACGTAGAACAGGTAGCCGAGCATTTCGACGCGCTCGCGCTGCTGGCCCTCGCCGAGCAGCGCGGCGACCGGCACGCCGAGATGCTGGCCGAGCAGGTCAAGCAGCGCGGCTTCGAGCGCGGTGACCGCGTGGATCGTCGTGCGCAGGTCGAAGGTCTGCAGCCCGCGGCCGCTCGCGTCGCGGTCGGCAAAGGTGCGCCGCACGTCGTTGAGCACCGCGTGGTAATTGCCGACCGGCTGGCCGACGACGAGCGCGCGTGCATCGTCGAGCGTGCGGCGGATGCTTTCGCCGCCGGGTACTTCGCCGACGCCGGTCCGGCCCGCGCTGTCCTTCAGGATCACGAGGTTGCGGGTGAAGAACGGGCCGTGTGCGCCGCTCAGGTTGAGCAGCATGCTGTCGTGGCCGGCGACCGGAATCGCTTGCAGATCGACGATGCGCGGCGTGTCGTGGGAGGGCGAGGCAGTGACGGCGTTCATGGGCGGCGATGGCGAAAGAGTGGGCAATGCCGTGCGGCAAAAGCTTTGCCGCGCGCGGCGGGAGGTGCGATCATTCGACAACCGACATGCGCGGCGCGCAAGCCCCGCAGGTCGACGCAACCCGAAACGGGGTGGGAGCGACAACCTGACCAGCGAAGCGCAGAACGCGAACGCTGGCTGATCGTAAGGCATGGGACCAGGCGCCGCTGGAATGCTCGCTTGAGTCGACAGGAGATCCGTGTTTCGATCATCAGTCGTCGGATGACTTGTGACGCAGTATAATGAATCATCGGCTTTCGCTCAAACCCCGCGTAAACCCTCGGCTCACATTACGATCATTCAAAAAGGAACCGGCCTCATGTCCGTGCCTACGCTTCCCGCAGCGCCGCGCCGTCGCGCACGCAGCCTCGCACAAGATGTCGTCGACGCGCTGACCGCGCAGATCGAAAACGGCACGCTGCGTCCCGGCGACAAGCTGCCGACCGAAACCGAAGTCATGGCGGCGCAGGGCGTGAGCCGCACGGTCGTGCGCGAAGCGATCTCGCGGATGCAGGCGAGCGGTCTCGTCGAGACGCGCCACGGCATCGGCAGCTTCGTGCTGGAGCCGTCGCGCCGCCAGACGCTCGGCATCGACCCGGCGACGATCACGACGCTGCGCGACGTGCTCGCGGTGCTGGAACTGCGCATCAGCCTCGAAAGCGAATGCGCGAGCCTCGCCGCGCAACGCGCGAACGATACCGACCTGGCCGCGCTGCGGCGCGCGCTCGACGCGATCGCCACGGGGGCGGGCGGCGGCCGCGACACCGCGCAGCTCGACTTCCAGTTCCACCTGCAGATCGCGCAATCCACCGGCAACCGTTATTTCGTCGACATCATGACGCAGCTCGGCACGTCGATCATCCCGCGCACGCGCGTGAATTCGGCCCGCTTTGCCGGCGACGATCTCGAGCGGTACGTCGGCCGGCTGAACCACGAGCACGAGGATATCTACGAGGCGATCGCGCGCCACGACCCGGAGGCCGCACGCGCCGCGATGCGCACGCACCTCACCAACAGCCGCGAACGGCTGCGCCGCGCGCACGAGGCGGCCGAGGCCGAGCGCGACACGCAGGCCAGCTGACGCGCCGAGCGGCGCGGCCCGAGTTGCCGCTTGCCCGCTCGCATCGCGCCAACATCAGTCGTCATACGAGATCGATATCCCTTCATCGATCACCGGGGCCGGGCGGCGTCTCCGCCGCCGGCCTCCGGCACCGCCGATCAGCCTCCCTTCGTCGTGATCGTCTTCCACGTGCCGCTCTTCACCTGGTACAGCGTCGACATCCCGCTCTTCAGCGAGCCGTCGTTCGCGAACGAGATGCGGCCGGTGACGCCTTCGAAGTCGACCTTCTTCAGCGCCGGGCGATAGACCTTCGGATCGATCGAGCCGGCCGTCTGCATCGCCTTGATCGCCGCCCACGCCGCGTCGTAGCCGAACTGCGCGTACGACAGCACGTCGACGCCGAAGCGCTTCTTGAAGCGCTGTTCGAAATCCTTCCCTTGCGGCAACTCGTCGAGCGGCCGGCCGTATTCCCACGCCATCGCGCCTTCGGCGGCCGGGCCCGCGATCTTGATGAACTCATTGTCCTTCACGCCGCCGCCGCCGACGAACTGCGCGTTCAGCCCGAGCTGGCGCATCTGCTTGATGAAGTTCGCGGCGAGCGAGTCGAGGCCGCCGAAGAAGATCAGGTCGGGATTCTTGGCCTTCAGGCTCGTGATCTGCGCGCGGAAGTCGACCGCCTGGTTGCTGGTGAACTCGCGGCCGATGAGATTGCCGCCCGCGGCCTTCACGGCCTTCTCGAACTCGTCGGCCTCACCCTGGCCGAACGCAGTGCGGTCGTCGATGATCGCGATGCGCTTGGCCTTCGTCACGTCGACCGCGTACTTGCCCGCGTTGCCGGCGTTCTGGCCGTCGGTCGCGATCACCATGAACATGTTCGCGAGCCCGCGCGCGGTGAGCGTCGGGTTGGTCGCGGCCGGATCGATCACCGGGATGCCGGCCTTGTCGTAGACGACCGAGGCCGGAATCGTCGTTCCCGAGTTGAAGTGGCCGACCACGACCGACACGTTCTGGTCGACGAGCGCCTGCGCGGCCTGCACGCCGATGCGCGGGTCGGCCTGGTCGTCCTGCACGACGAGGTTGAAGTGCGCGGGCTTGCCGGCGATCTGCACCTTCTGCGCGGCAGCGTCGTCGAGCGCGAGCTGCACGCCGTTCTGCAGGTCCTTGCCGTAGCCGGCGTTCACGCCCGTGAGCGGCGCGGCGAAACCGACCTTCACATCGGTCGTATCGGCGGCCTGGGCCGCCTGTTGCGAGAGGAGGGCAAGCGCGGATGCAACCGACACCGACAGCAGGGAATGACGGAATTTCATGTTGTTCCTCTTGTTCGATACCTGCGAGTGAGTACCGCACATGCCCAGACTGGCCGGACATGTGCGACGGGCGGGCGGTTCGACCGCTTCTCGGAATCGGGCGGGGAGGTCGGCATCGTGATCCTCGGAAGAATCTCCCGTCAGGCTCCGCGAAGAGCCCCGATCGCCTCGATATATAGGTCGCCGATATGCCCGGGTCTTGGCAATTTGCCGCGCATTCGGTGCGGATTTGCGCATAGCTTCCGCGCGGGCGGCGGCAGCCGGTATCGGGAGTTTCCCGTCGCGAACGGAGCGGGCGCAGAGGAGGGGGAGCGACGGAGGGGCAGGGAGGCGGCGCGGCCCGCCGGGGCCGCGCCGCGCACGGGACACCGTCAGTCGGACAGTGCGTCCGATGCGGCTTCGGCATCGTCGTGCGATGCGTGCGTGCGGATCAGCGGATCGCTGGTGCTCGGGCGGCCCGTCTCGACGTGGCCTGCGAAGCGGCGCAGGAAGCCGAGCAGCCGGCCGTCGCTGACGGTCAGGTCGTACCAGCCGTGGCTGCCGCGCAGATCCCAGTAGTCGTCGATCTGCTGGCCCGGCGCGAGGTCGAACGTGCGCGCGTGGCCGTGGCCGTACGCGTTCGTGACCTTGAGCCGCACGGCCTTGTGGCCGCGGTTCATCAGGCGCAGCGTGATGTTGCCGTTCGCGACGTCGTAGCCGTAGACCACCTCGGGGTTCACGTTCGCACTGCCGACGCCGGTCGCGAACGGGCCGCGGAAATGGCAGTAGAAGCCGTTCGGGCCGTACACGTCGAGGTCGTACAGGCCGAGCGACGCCGCGGCGCTCCACGTGTCGGCGATCCGCTTGCCGGCTTCGACCGTGTACGCCCACGGGCCGTCGAGGCGATTGCGCGACTGCACCTGGAATGCGGCGCCCGCCCGGCCCGTGTTCGCGAAGGTCAGCCGGAACAGGCCGTTCACCGATTCGACGCGGCCGTGCACGAACAGCTCGTACGGCAGCGCGCGCGCCGGCCGCAGCCCGGCCTCCTGCTTCGGCAGCTTCTGCAGCACCGGCGGCACGGGGATGTAGTCGGGGTGGCGCAGGCGGTCGGGCGGCGCATAGCCGCTCGTATCCGGCAGCGTCGGCCAGCCGGCGTCGGCCGTCGCGAAATCGAACGCGGCGGTCAGGTCGCCGCACACCGTGCGACGCCACGGCGAGATGTTGCCTGCCTTGACCGGATACCGCGCACCGAAGCGCGCTTCGATGAATTGCAGCAGCGACGTGTGATCGAAGGTCTGCGAGCAGACCCAGCCGCCCTTGGTCCACGGCGACACGACGAGCATCGGCACGCGCGGCCCGAGCCCGTACGGGCCGGCCATGTGCGATGCGTCGCCCGGGAACACCTCGTTGGTCGTCGCGACCGACGACAGCCCGTTGTCGCGCGACTGCGGCGCGAACGGCGGCTGCACGTGGTCGAAGAAACCGTCGTTTTCGTCGTACGTGATGAACAGCGCGGTCTTGCTCCACACCTCCGGATTCGACACGAGCGCCTTCAGCACCTCCTCGATGTACCACGCGCCGTAGTTCGCCGGCCAGTTCGGGTGCTCGGAATACGCTTCCGGCGCGCAGATCCACGACACCTGCGGCAGCGTGCCGTTCTTCACGTCCTGCTGCAGTACGTCGAACAGCGTGCCGCCCGCGCTGATGTTGGTGCCGGTGCGCGCCTTGTCGTACAGCGGCGTGCCGGGCAGTGCGGTGCGGTACTGGTTGAAGTAGAGCAGCGAGTTGTCGCCGTAGTTGCCGATGTACGGGTTCTGCGTCCAGCCCCACGACCCGGCGGCGTTCAGGCCGGTGCCGATGTCCTGGTAGATCTTCCACGACACGCCGGCGTTCTCCAGCACTTCCGGATAGGTCGTCCAGCCGTAGCCCGTTTCCTCGTTGCCGAGCACCGGGCCGCCACCCGTGCCGTCGTTGCCGACGTAGCCCGTCCACATGTAGTAGCGGTTCGGGTCGGTCGAGCTCGGGATCGCGCAGTGGTACGCGTCGCAGATCGTGAACGCATCGGCGAGCTGGTAGTGGAACGGGATGTCGTCGCGCTTCAGGTACGCCATCGTCGTGGTGCCCTTGTTCGGCACCCACTGGTCGTAGCGGCCCTTGTTCCATGCGGCGTGCATGTCCTGCCAGCCGTGCGGCAGGTCCTGCAGGAACTGCAGGCCGAGCTTGTCCGCGCCCGGATGGAACGGCAGCAGCTCGGCCGGGCCGACCGGCTGGTGGAACACCGACTTGCCGTTCGCGAGGCGCAGCGGGCGCGGGTCACCAAAGCCGCGGACACCGCGCATCGTGCCGAAGTAGTGGTCGAACGAGCGGTTCTCCTGCATCAGGATCACGATGTGTTCGATATCGCGGAGGGTGCCGGTGCGGCGGTTCGCGGGAATCGCAAGCGCATCGCGAATCACGGGCGGGAACAGGTTCAGCGCGGCGGCGCCGGCGGTGCCGGCAGCGACGCGCAGGAAGTCACGACGGTTCGATCGGGTCATGGTCGTTATCGTGCGGTAAAGGGGGGAGCCGATTGGCGGGACCTGCTGGAAGGGCGCGCCCGGGTCGCAGGATGCGGCTGCGCCGGGTCGTGCCGCCGCGAGCATAGCGAGGAATCGGTGTCATTCATGTGAAGTCCGGAAACGTTTGCATCTGCATCGAAGCCGTATCGAGGCAGCGTCGGGGTACATGTCGCCAGCGGTCGCGGTGCGGCGGGGATGAGGCGGGAACGCGGTACGGCGCCGGATGCGCGCCGGTGAAGCGAAGGGCGACGCCGGTATGTCAGGCGTCCGTGACCCACGCGCCGAACCATTCGCTCGGGCGCGCGATTTCGTCTTGCGCGGCGACGAGTTCGAGCTCGTAGCGGCGCGCATCATAGGTGGCCTTCACGACCGCATGCACGGCCGCGAGCGTGTGCTCGAACGCGGCGCGCACGGAGTCGCCGCGCAGGCGGCATGCGACGAAGATCGCGCTGGTCAGGTCGCCGACGCCGACCGGATGGCGTGGAAATGCATACAGCGGGCGCTGGCCGATCCACGCTTCGGTTTCGGTGACGGCGAGCATGTTGAAACGATCGGCGGGGCTGTTGCGGTCGTGCAGGTGCTTGACGAGGATGATCTGCGGGCCGCGGCGGATCAGCGAGCGGCAGGCTTCGACGGCTTCGGCGACGGTTTCGATGCGCCGCCCGGCGAGCTTCTGCAGTTCGGTGTGGTTCGGCGACATGCCGTCCGCGAGCGCCGGCATCTCCTGGACCATGAATTCCTCGACGCCGGGTTCGGGCCGGATACCGCCTGTCTGGCCCATCGCCGGATCGCAGAAGTACCACGCGTTCGGGTTCATCGCCTTCACCGAGCGGACGATCTCGACGGCTGCACGCGCCTGCGGCGGCGAGCCGAGGAAGCCGGACAGCACGGCGTCGCAGCGCTTGAGTGCGCCGATCGCGGCGATGCCGTCGACGAGCTGCTCCATCTTCGCGGCATCGATCGCGCTGCCGGCCCAGTTCCCGTACTGCATGTGATTCGACAACTGGACGGTATTGAGCGGCCAGACGTTGACGCCGAGGCGCTGCATCGGGAACACGGCCGCACTGTTGCCGGCATGGCCGTAGATGACGTGCGACTGAATGCTGAGGACGTTTTTCATGGGAATCGCCTGCACGCGTTTCAGGGTCACGTCACACGATACCCGAGTTCGTCACGCGCGCGGAAGTCGCGCGGCCCCGGAGTGTTGCGCGCCGTCGTCAGCGCGACCGCGTAGAATCGCGGGGCGCGAGGCGGCCCGGCTGCCCGCGTGCATCTCCAATTACCGTGATCGCCATGCTTTCGATTCGCAAGATGTTGTTTGCCGCGCGCGCCGTCGTGCTCGGCGCGGGTGTTGCCGCCGCGTGCGCCATGCCTGCCGTGGCCGCCGCCGCGTCGCCCGCCGGCAACGACGGGCCCGTGTATGGCCCGCGCCTGGAAGGGTTCAACTATCCGGCGCCCGTGCATCTGTACACGTTCGTGTCGCAGCGCGAAACGCTCGAGATGGCCTACCTCGACGTGCAGCCCGCGCACCCGAACGGCCGCACCGTCGTGCTGCTGCACGGGAAGAACTTCTGCGCGGCGACCTGGGAGGACACGATCGGCGTGCTGAGCCGCGCGGGCTTCCGCGTGATCGCGCCGGACCAGATCGGTTTCTGCAAGTCGTCGAAGCCCGATCGCTACCAGTACAGCTTCCAGCAGCTGGCGCGCAACACGCACGCACTGCTCGAATCGGTGGGGGTGAAGTCGGCGACGATCGTCGGCCACTCGACGGGCGGGATGCTCGCGATGCGCTACGCGCTGATGTACCCGAAGGCGACCGACCAGCTCGTGCTCGTGAACCCGATCGGCCTCGAGGACTGGAAGGCGCTCGGCGTGCCGCCGCTGCCGGTCGACTACTGGTATGCGCGCGAACTGAAGACCACGGCCGACGGCATCCGCCGCTACGAGCAGGGCACGTACTACGCGGGCAAGTGGTCGCCGTCGTACGAGCGCTGGGTGCAGATGCTGGCCGGGATGTACCGTGGCGCCGGTCGCGACGCGGTCGCGTGGAACTCCGCGCTGATCTACGACATGATCCTCACGCAGCCGGTGGTCTATGAACTCGGCGCGATCCGCGTGCCGACGCTGCTGATGATCGGCGACAAGGACACGACCGCGATCGGCAAGGACGTCTCGCCGCCCGACGTGCATGCGAAGCTCGGACGCTACCCGGAACTCGCGAAGCGCACGCAGGCCGCGATTCCCGGTGCGCAGCTCGTCGAATTCCCGGCGCTCGGGCACGCGCCGCAGATCCAGGATCCGGACGCGTTCCACAAGGCGCTGCTCGACGGGCTGGAGGCCGTGCACCCGCAGTGATGCGGGGCCGGCCGCAGGCGGCCCGGGCGCGCGCCGTCAGCGCGTTTCGCTCGCGAGTTCGTCGCGGATCTGCGCGGTCAATTCGAACGAGCGCAGCCGTGCCGCGTGGTCGTAGATCTGTGCGGTGACGATCAGCTCGTCGGCTCCCGTCTGCGCGATGCGGTCGCGCAGCTTGTCGCGCACCGTGTCGCGCGAGCCGACCGCCGCGAACGACAGCGAATGCGCAACGGTCGCGAGTTCGAGCTCGTTCGCCTCGAGCACGTCGACGGGCGGGGGCAGCTTGCCCGGCGTGCCGCGCCGCAGATTGATGAACTGCTGCTGCAGCGACGTGAACAGGCGCCGCGCCTCGTCGTCGGTATCGGCGACGAACACGTTGACGCCGACCATCGCATGCGGCTTCGGCCATGCGGCCGACGGCCGGTACTGCGCACGATAGATCTCGAGCGCGCGCATCAGGTAATCCGGCGCGAAGTGCGACGCGAACGCGAACGGCAGCCCGAGCATCGCGGCGAGCTGGGCGCTGAACAGGCTCGAGCCGAGCAGCCACACGGGCACGTCGAGCCCTGCGCCGGGTACCGCGCGCACGCGCTGGCCGGGCACCGGCTCCGCGAAGTAGCGCTGCAGCTCGGCGACATCATCCGGAAACGAGTCGGCGCTGCCGATCAGGTCGCGGCGCAGCGCGCGCGACGTGGTCTGGTCGGTGCCGGGCGCACGGCCGAGGCCGAGGTCGATGCGCCCCGGATACAGCGACGCGAGCGTGCCGAACTGCTCGGCGATCACGAGCGGTGCGTGGTTCGGCAGCATGATGCCGCCCGAGCCGACCCGGATCGTCCGCGTGGCGCCCGCGACATGGCCGATCACGACGGCCGTTGCCGCGCTCGCGATGCCGGGCATGTTGTGATGCTCGGCGAGCCAGTAGCGCTGGTAACCCCAGCGTTCCGCATGTTGTGCGAGATCGACGGTATTGCGGAATGCCTGGGAGGCGTCGGCGCCGGCCGGAATGGGGGCGAGATCGAGTACGGAAAACGGAGTCATCGGTTGGCCTTCGAACGGGGGAGCGGGGTGATGCACTTACGCAACAAATGCCAAGGATTTTGCCAAAGGGTTCCGGAACGTGCTGGGGGCGGCCCGATAACCATGCGCCTTTCAGGGATGCCGGGTCGAATTCATGGGTCGTTGCAAAAATCGATCTAATCGCCGATTAATTACCAATCTTTACGGCGATTGGGCGTGAATCCGCATCGACATACAAATTTGCACGAAACGTTTGATTTTCAAGACTGCAATACGCCTGCAAACCGCTTACGCTAACGTAAACGCCGGTGTGCCCAAATGGTTTGCCGACTGCGCAGCTTTGCCGAAATTGCACCAGTCCGTTTCTCGTAGTGCCGAGCGCGGGGTGCCGCAGGCTGCTAAAATCCGGCGCCTGCCCATGTTGTGCCGAAGGTAGCCATACGAGTCTTCCCGTATCCCGTCCGGGCGTCGCGCGGAGATGCACCACGCGAAGCCGGGCATGGCCATACCCGAAGAATGGGTCGAGCCTCCCTCATACACAGACGCTGCTGGAACAAGGAGTCGGGTCGTGCCCGCGTTCGTCGTTGTCGGAATACCGAATCATGCTCAATCACGCTCACGCGTTCTCCATGGCGTTCAGGTCGCCGGGAGGCGTCGCGCATGACGGCAACCGCAACGATGCTCGACTGGCTCCTGATCGTCTTCACGCTGGCCGCGGCCGGCTATGCGGTCGTCGCCGCGTTCGCGCCGCGGCCGCGTACGCCGCGCACGGCCATGCGCGACGGCTTCGAGCCGGTCAGCGTGCTCAAGCCGCTGTGCGGCGCGGAGCCGCACCTGTACGAAAACCTCGCGACGTTCTGCGAGCAGCGCCATCCGCGTTATGAAGTGCTGTTCGGCGTCGCGTCGGCGGCCGATCCGGCCATCGCCGTGGTCGAGCGGCTGCGCGCCGATTATCCCGAGTGCGACATCACGCTCGTGGTCGACGCGCGCGTGCACGGCAAGAACCTGAAGGTCGCCAACCTGATCAACCTCGCCGAGCGCGCGAAGTACGGCCGCATCGTGATCGCGGACAGCGACATCGCGGTGAAGCCCGACTATCTGGAGCGCGTGACGGCGCCGCTCGCCGACGTGTCGGTGGGTGTCGTCACGTGCCTGTATCATGCGCGCAGCGTCGGCGGGTTCTGGACACGGATCGGCGCGCAGTTCGTCGACGCATGGTTCGCGCCGTCGGTCCGGATCACGCACCTCGGCCGCTCGAGCCGCTTCGGCTTCGGCGCGACGCTCGCGCTGACGCGCGACACGCTCGACCGGATCGGCGGCTTTCCGGCGCTGAAGGACGAACTGGCCGACGATTTCTGGCTGGCCGAGCTGCCGCGCCGCCTCGGGCGACGCACCGTGCTGTCGGAGGTCGAGGTCGCGACCGACGTGATCGAGCCGTCGTTCGGGCCGCTGTGGCACCGCGAGACGCGCTGGCTGCGCACGATCCGTTCGCTGAACCCGGCCGGCTTCGCGTTCCTGTTCATTACGTTTACCGTGCCGTGGCTCGCGATCGGCGCGGCGCTCGCGCTGCGGCTCGACGGAACCTTCGCCGGCTCGCTGGCGGGCTGGGCGGCCGTGGTGGGCGCGTTCGGGCGGCTCGTGCTGCACGCGCGCGGCGAGGACGGCTGGCGTGCGTTCTGGCGCGACTTGCCGCTCGTCGCGGTGCGCGACACGCTGCTCGCGCTCGAGTGGCTCGCAGCGGTGTTCGGCACGCACGTCGTGTGGCGCGGCGCGAGGATGACGGTCGTCGGCGGCGAACGCGCGACGGCGGCAGTGGAAGCAGTGGACGGCCGCTAGGGCCGTTCCGACCGTACCCGGCCCGAGGGCCGAGACGCGCTGCGCGGCGAGGCCGCGCGGCGCGACATGACAGAGAGGCGGGCGCCGGCAGGGCGGCCCGCGGTTTTTTGACTGAATCGTTGTGACGAATCGAACTATGCAGGCTACCGGAGCATTCATGAAAACGCTGTTCTTGCAGGCCCCTTCGTATGACGGCTTCGACGGCGGAGCCGGCTCGCGCTATCAGGCGAAGCGCGAAATCCGTTCCTTCTGGTATCCGACGTGGCTCGCGCAGCCGGCAGCGCTCGTGCCGGGCAGCCGCGTCGTCGACGCGCCGGCCGACGGCCTGTCGGTCGAGGAAACGCTGAAGATCGCCAACGACTACGATCTCGTGATCATCCACACGAGCACGCCGTCGTTCCCGACCGATGCGATGTTCGCGCAGGACCTGAAGAAGATGAAGCCGTCGATGCTGGTCGGCATGGTGGGCGCGAAGGTGATGGTCGATCCGCACAACTCGCTCACGGCGAGCGAGGCAATCGACTTCGTGTGCCGCGAGGAATTCGACTACACCTGCAAGGAAATCGCCGAAGGCAAGCCGTTCCCGGAGATCAAGGGCTTGAGCTGGCGCGCGAAGGACGGCTCGATCGAGCACAACGAAGCGCGTCCGATCCTCGAGAACATGGACGAACTGCCGTTCGTCGCGCCCGTCTACAAGCGCGACCTGAAGATCGACAACTACTTCATCGGCTACCTCAACTATCCGTACGTATCGATCTACACGGGCCGCGGCTGCAAGTCGCGCTGCACGTTCTGCCTGTGGCCGCAGACGGTCAGCGGCCATCGCTACCGCACGCGCTCGGTCGAGAACGTGATCGCGGAAGCGAAGTGGATCCGCGACAACATGCCGGAAGTGAAGGAACTGATGTTCGACGACGACACCTTCACCGACGACCTGCCGCGCGCTGAAGCCATCGCCATCGGCCTGGGCAAGCTCGGCATGACGTGGTCGTGCAACGCGAAGGCAAACGTGCCGTACAAGACGCTCAAGGTCCTGAAGGAAAACGGCCTGCGCCTGCTGCTGGTCGGCTTCGAATCCGGCGACGACCAGATCCTCGTGAACATCAAGAAGGGCGTGCGCACCGATTTCGCGCGCCGCTTCAGCGCGGACTGCAAGAAGCTCGGCATCAAGATCCACGGCACCTTCATCCTCGGCCTGCCGGGCGAGACGCAGGAGACCATCAAGAAGAC
Source organism: Burkholderia lata (assembly GCF_902499335.1). Lineage (GTDB taxonomy): Bacteria > Pseudomonadota > Gammaproteobacteria > Burkholderiales > Burkholderiaceae > Burkholderia > Burkholderia lata_B. The sequence continues at coordinate 110,113 of NZ_CABVQK010000007.1, forward strand.
GATCGAGTACGCGAAGGAAATCAATCCGCACACGATCCAGGTGTCGCTCGCCGCGCCGTATCCGGGCACGACGCTCTACAAGCAGGCCGTGGAAAACGGCTGGATGGAAGAGAACAAGACCATCAACCTGGTGAGCAAGGAAGGCGTGCAGCTCGCGGCGATCGGCTATGCGCACCTGTCGCGCGACGAGATCTATCACCATCTCGAGCAGTTCTATCGCCAGTTCTACTTCCGTCCGTCGAAGATCTGGGAGATCGTGCGCGAGATGCTGACGAGCTGGGACATGATGAAGCGCCGCCTGCGCGAAGGCGTCGAGTTCTTCCGCTTCCTGCGCGCCCACGAGGCCTGATTCGTGGCGACGCAGCGGGCGGCGCGGGCGCTGATCTTCACCGCGGACGACTTCGGGCTGCACCCGCGCGTCAACGCGGCGGTCGAGCGCGCACACCGCGACGGCGTGCTGAACGCCGCCAGCCTGATGGTCGGCGCGAGCGCCGCGCAGGATGCGATCGAGCGCGCGCGGCGGCTGCCGTCGCTCGCGGTCGGCCTGCATCTCGTCCTCGCGGACGGGCCGGCCACGCTGCCCGCGCATGAGATTCCCGCGCTCGTCGGCCCCGACGGGCGCTTCGGCGATGCGATGGCGAAGGACGGCTGCCGCTTCTTCTTCCTGCCGCACGTGCGGGCGCAGCTGCGCCGTGAGATTCGCGCGCAGTTCGACGCGTTCGCGGCGAGCGGCCTGCCGCTCGACCACGTGAACGCGCACAAGCATTTCCACCTGCATCCGACCGTGCTGTCGATGATCATCGAGATCGGCCGCGACTACGGGCTGCGCGCGGTGCGGCTGCCGTACGAGACGAGCGCGCCCGCACTGCTCAAGCCGTGGATCGCGCTCGTGCGCGCGCGGCTCGACCGCGCGGGGCTCGCGCACAACGACTACGTGGTCGGGATCGAGCATACGGGCGCGATGGACGAGGCCGTGTTGCTCGACGCAATTGCGAAGTTGCCGTCGGGCGTCGGCGAGATCTACTGCCATCCGGCCGAGGCCGGTGACGGCCCGATCACGCCGACGATGGCCGGCTACCGTCCGGTCGACGAACTCGATGCGCTGCTGTCGCCGCGCGTCGCGGCCGCGCTGAAGGCCGCGGACGTCGCGACCGGCGGGTTTGCCGACGTGTTCGGCCAGCCCGCGGCACGGCGCGGCGCGCACGCGTCGCGCGCACCGGGAGCGCAGCCATCATGATGAAGTGGATCAAGTGGCTCGGCTGGCCGCTCGGCATCGGCATCCTGCTCGCGCTGGGGCTGCACGAGGGCGTCGGCGACGTGACGCAGATGCTCGCGCGCGCCGGCTATGCGCTGCTGTGGCTCGTGCCGTTCCATGCGCTGCCGCTGCTGCTCGACGCGTACGCGTGGCACCTGCTGCTCGACAAGCGCTCGTCGTTGCCATTCCTGTGGTGGATCGCGACCGTGCGCGAGGCCGTGAACCGGCTGCTGCCGGTGGTCGGGATCGGCGGCGAGATCGTCGGCATCCGCCTCGCGCGCTGGCAGGTGCCCGACGCGAGCGGCGTGACAGCATCGGTGATCGTCGAGTTGCTCGTGACGATCGTCGTTCAGTATGCGTTCGCCGCGCTCGGCCTCGTGCTGCTGCTTGCGACGACGGACAGCATGGGCGGCGGCACGATCGGTCTCGCGCTGCTGCTCACGCTGCCGCTGCCGGTGCTCGGCGTCGTGCTGATGCGCCGCGGCGGGATCTTCCATGCGATCGAGCGTTTCGCGGGCCGCCTGCTCGGCGATTCGCACCGGCTGCTGCAGGGCGTCGACGGCAAGCGGCTCGATGCCGACATCGATGGGCTGATGTCGCGCACGGGCCTGCTGTTCAGCGCGTTCTTCTGGCAGCTGGCCGGCTATGTGCTCGGTGCGCTCGAGATCTACTGGGCGCTCGCGCTGCTCGGCCATCCGGTGTCGATCGGTGGTGCGATCGCGATCGAGGCGATGGCGCAGGCCGTGCGCCATGCGGCGTTCATGGTGCCGGGCGGCCTCGGCGTGCAGGAGGCGACCGTCGTGCTGCTCGCGCAGATGTTCGGCGTCGATCGCGAGACGGCGCTGTCGCTCGCGCTGGTCAAGCGTGGCCGCGAGGTGCTGTTCGGCTGCCTGGCGCTCGGTTCGTGGCAGCTGGCCGAACTCGTGCGCACGCGGCGGCGCATCGGTGCGCCGCCGGCCGTGCCGCGCGCGCCGCAAGCGGCGAGCCGCGTGGCCGACACTGAAACCGAAACGATGCATTGAATACGAGACGGGCCGCGCGCCCGTCTCGCGCTTTTGGCGTCGCACGGGTATCCTTGCCGCGTGTTTTCTCGACGCGCATTTCTTCCGATGAATTTCCGTTTCCGGCTGCTTCCCGTGACGATGCTGGCCGCCGCGCTGGCGCTGACCGGCTGCGACGACAAGCAAGGCAACCTCGACGTGCAACGTATCAGGGACTTCTTCAACGCGATCAAGCCCGCGCCGCTGCTGCTGAAGGGGCTGAAGGTCGGCGAATCGACCGAGGCCGACGTGCGCGGCACGATGGGCAAGCCCGAGACCGAGCGCGACTTCACCGACGGTTCGAAGCGGCTCGAATACCCGCGCGGCCCGATGGGCAACCAGACGTGGTTCGTCGATCTCGATGCGAACGGCCGCTACACGGGCGCGACGCAGGTGCTGACCGCCGAGAATTTCGCGAAGGTGCGCCCGGGGATGAACGAGGACGAGGTGCGGCGCCTGCTCGGCAAGCCCGGCGACATCGCGCAGTATCCGCTCAAGCCCGAGATAGTCTGGAGCTGGCGCTGGCTCGAGGACGGCGTCAACACCGACGCGTTCTTCAACGTCCATTTCGGCCCGGACGGGCTTGTCTATACGACTTCGCGCTCCGACATCCTGAAGGGGCGGTAAGCACAGCCGCAACCGTCTTCGGCGCTATATCGAAAAAGCGACCGGAAAATTGCAAAAAGTCCGCTTCCCTGCCGGTTATCCGGTTGTCAGGGAGCGGCTTTTTTCCTTTTGAAACAGCGATGTAGGCCATAGTTGCAAATGGCGAAACGGATTGCTGCGACGCAGCAATCACGGGCAAGGTGATTTGAGACAATCAATTTCGCTTGCGACTATCCGCGTCAGCCCGGCGCGGGACAGGCATACGCGTCGGCATCCATTCCAACTCTGGAGACGCGCGTGTTCCTTTACGGCTTTGGTCCTGTCCTCTGGGCCGGCACCGTGCAGACCATCGAGCTGTCGGTGCTGTCGCTCGCCACTGCGGTGGCGCTGGGGCTGATCGGCGCGGTGGCGAAGCTGTCGCACAACCGGGTGCTGCGAGCGATCGCGACCGGTTATACGACGCTGATCCGCTCGGTGCCCGATCTCGTCCTGATGCTGCTGCTGTTCTACAGCATCCAGATCTGGCTGAACCAGTTCACCGACTTCGTCGGCTGGGACCAGATCGACATCGACCCGTTCGTGGCCGGCGTGCTGACGCTCGGCTTCATCTACGGCGCGTACTTCACCGAGACGTTCCGCGGTGCGTTCCTGTCGGTGCCGCGCGGCCAGCTCGAGGCCGGCGCGGCTTACGGGATGAGCGGGATGCGCGTGTTCGTCCGGATCATGTTTCCGCAGATGATGCGCTTTGCGCTGCCCGGGATCGGGAACAACTGGCAGGTGCTCGTGAAGGCCACCGCGCTGGTATCGATCATCGGCCTCGCGGACGTCGTGAAGGCCGCGCAGGACGCCGGCAAGAGCACGTTCAACATGTTCTTCTTCATCCTCGTCGCGGCGCTGATCTATCTCGCGATCACGACCGTTTCCAACCTCGTGCTGATCCAGCTCGAGAAGCGTTATTCCATGGGCGTGCGGCACGCAGATCTATGATCGAAATTCTCCAGGAATTCGGCCAGGCGTTCCTTTACTGGGACGGCCAGCGCCTCTCCGGCCTCGCGGTGACGTTGTGGCTGCTCGTCGCGTCGATTTCGCTCGGCTTCGTGTGCGCGGTGCCGCTCGCAGTTGCGCGCGTATCGAAGAACAAGTGGGTGTCGACACCGGTGCGGTTCTACACGTACGTGTTCCGCGGCACGCCGCTCTACGTGCAGTTGCTGCTGCTGTACACGGGCATGTACAGCCTCGAGTTCGTGCGTTCGCATTCGCTGCTCGACGCGTTCTTCCGTAGCGGTTTCAACTGCGCGATTCTCGCGTTCGCGCTGAACACCTGCGCGTACACGACCGAGATCTTCGCGGGTGCGATCCGCGCGATTCCGCACGGTGAAGTGGAGGCTGCGCGGGCGTACGGGATGTCGCCGTTCACGATGTACCGCCGCGTGATCCTGCCGTCGGCGCTGCGCCGCGCGCTGCCGCTGTACAGCAACGAGGTGATCCTGATGCTGCACGCGACGACCGTCGCATTCACGGCGACCGTGCCGGACATCTTGAAGGTCGCGCGCGACGCGAATTCCGCGACCTACATGGCGTTCCAGTCGTTCGGAATCGCCGCGCTGATCTATCTTGCGGTATCGTTCGCACTCGTCGCGGCGTTTCGCCGCGCGGAGCGCCACTGGCTTGCGTATCTCGCGGCCGCCCGTCATTGAATCACTTCGAGGAGAGCCAGTTGGCCGAGATCACTCAAACGAGCGCAGCCGCCAAGCTTGCGGCGCTCGACATCCACAAGCGCTACGGTGACAACGAAGTGCTCAAGGGCGTATCGCTGAACGCGAAGGCCGGCGACGTCATCAGCATCATCGGTGCGAGCGGCTCGGGCAAGAGCACGTTCCTGCGCTGCATCAATTTTCTCGAGCGGCCGAATGCGGGGCAGATCGTCGTCGACGGCGAGGCCGTGCGCACGAAGACCGACCGTGCCGGTGCGCTTGAAGTTGCCGATCACAAGCAGCTGCAGCGCATCCGCACGAAGCTTGCGATGGTGTTCCAGCACTTCAACCTCTGGGCGCACATGAACGTGCTCGAGAACGTGATGGAAGCGCCGTTGCACGTGCTCGGCATTTCGAAGAAGGAAGCCGAGGAGCGTGCGCGCGAATACCTGGAGAAGGTCGGCCTCGCGCCGCGCGTCGAGAAGCAGTATCCGTCGCACCTGTCGGGCGGCCAGCAGCAGCGCGTGGCGATTGCACGCGCGCTGGCGATGCATCCGGACGTGATGCTGTTCGACGAGCCGACGTCGGCGCTCGACCCGGAGCTGGTGGGCGAAGTGCTGAAGGTGATGCAGAAGCTGGCCGAGGAAGGTCGCACGATGATCGTCGTCACGCACGAAATGGGTTTTGCCCGTAACGTGTCGAACCACGTGATGTTCCTGCATCAGGGGCGGACCGAGGAAGAGGGCGATCCGAAGGAAGTGCTGGTACGTCCGCAGAGCGAGCGGCTGAAGCAGTTCCTGTCGGGCAGTCTCAAGTAACGCGACAGGACAGGTTTCAACCGTGGTACCGGTGTCTCGTCCCGCAGGCGCCACCCGCACGACGCAGGTGGCGATCGTTGCATTGCCGCCCGTGTCGATGTCGGGCGTGGGTCCGATCGTCGATGCGCTGAATCTCGCGAACGAAATCGACGGGCGGCTGCTGTATCGCTGGCAGGTGTGTTCGTGGGACGGGCGGCCCGTGCCGCTCGCCGGCGGCGCGCACTGGCATGCCGATGCGGCGTTCAACGATGCGATCGCGTGTGACTGGGTGATCGTCGTGTCCGAGCGGTTTCAGCAGTTTGCCGACTATCGGTTGTTTCTCGCGAGTCTCGCGAGGGTGGGGCAGCGGACGCCGATCGTCACGGGCATTCACCACGGCGTGTGGTGGCTCGCGATGGCCGGGCAGCTTTCCGGGTATCGCGTGAGCGTGAACTGGGAGACGTATCAGCAGTTCGCCGAACAGTTCGAGCGGTCGATCGTCACGCAGCAGATCTTCGAGATCGATCGGGATCGGGCTACCTGTGCGGGTGGGCAGGCTACTGTTGACTTCATGCTGGCCATGATTGGCCGGGAACATGGGCCTGACCTCGCGGAGAGGATCGCCGATGCGCTTGGGGCCGGGACGTTGCGGAGTGGCGAGGAACGGCAGCGGATTCCTTTCGTTACTGCGCCGGGCGAGCGGCATCCTCGGTTGAATGATGCTTTGCTGTTGATGGAAGCGAATGTCGAGGATCCGTTGACCACCGATGAGATCGCCGAGCTCGTTGGCGTTTCACGCCGGCAACTGGAGCGGCTCTTTCGACAGTATCTCGGGGCGATGCCCTCCAAGTATTACCTCAATCTCCGGTTGCTCAAGGCTCGCACTCAGTTGCAGCGGACCAGCAAGTCGGTTGTTCAAGTCAGTCTCGCCTGTGGGTTTTCTTCTGCCGCGCATTTTTCTAATGCGTACCGCGAAAGGTTTGGGGTGACGCCTCGGGAGGATCGGCGAGCCTGGCTCGAGAAGCAGACTGGCGGCGGCGGGGAGCCTCGGGGGGGCGCGCTTGTTGAGCGCGGTGCTAAGGATTGATTTTGGTTTTGGTTTTGTTTTTGGGTGGTTCGCTCGCGTTTGGCGTGAAGCACCCGTGATCTTGTCGGTCTATTAGCGTCGCCCCTGCGCGGGGCAGCGGTTACTTTTCTTTGTCTTGCCAAAGAAAAGTAACCAAAAGAAAGGCGCCCGGATAACGCATGACCTCCCGGTGCCATGGTCGTCAGAGTGGTTCGCACCTAAGTGTCCGCGCCAGTCACGAACACGGAGTGGTTCGAGCAATGGTTCTGACACCTCCCACTACCCAACAGAGCGGTATACCGCCCGCCAGCTCCATCCTCGCTACGCTCGGCTGCAAGGTACTTCACTTCGCATCGCATGCGCTCACGTGCTTCTGGCGGCGCCGCATCAGCAAACCACGCAACCCTCTTTACTCACACCATTCGTACCTATCGGACTGCTTGCCATCGGTGAGTGCTTGATAACGTCGTGAGTGCGTGAGTGCTGCGGCCCTTTTTCGTTGGGAATGAGGGCACGCCTTGATTTTCAGAATTCGGGGTGCTTGCCCGTGATTTCTCGAACTGATTGACCGCAAGTGTTACTGGAGGGGGTGTCCCTGTCGGCCGAGCGAAGCGAGGGCGGAGCTAGCGGGCGGTATACCGCTCTGGTGGGTAGTGGGGGGTGTCAGAACCATTGCTCGAACCACTCCGCGTTCCTGACTGGCGCGGACACTTAGGTGCGAACCACTCTGACGACCATGGCACCGGGAGGTCATGCGTTATCCGGGCGCCTTTCTTTTGGTTACTTTTCTTTGGCAAGACAAAGAAAAGTAACCGCTGCCCCGCGCAGGGGCGACGCTAATAGACCGACAAGACCACGGGTGCTTCACGCCAAACGCAAGCGAACCTCAAAAAAGCCCCAAAATACCGACACCCAACCAAGAACCACCCGCCCGAGAGGGCAAAAACAAAGCGCACTATCCGCTTCCGATAGAACCCGTCGCAATTCCGCAAGACGCTTGCGTCGCCCTTACCTAAACTTGATCCTGTTGAACCCTCTTACGAAACCGAAAGGAACGACCATGACGACCTCGACCGTGAACCGCCAGACATTCGATGAAGTGATGGTGCCGGTATTTTCCCCCGCGCCGTTCGTGCCGGATCGCGCAGAGGGCTCCCGCGTGTGGGACACGGCCGGCCGCGAGTACATCGATTTCGCGTGCGGTATCGCCGTGACGTCGCTCGGCCACGGCCACCCGGAACTGCTGAAGGTCCTGGACGAACAAAGCCGCAAGCTCTGGCACATCGGTAACGGCTACACGAACGAGCCGGTGCTGCGCCTCGCGAAGCGGCTCGAATCGCTGACCTTCGCCGACCGCGCATTCTTCGCGAACTCGGGCGCGGAAGCGAACGAAGCTGCACTGAAGCTCGCCCGCCGCGTCGCGTTCGATCGCCACGGCGCCGACAAGGCAGAAATCATCTCGTTCGTGCAGTCGTTCCACGGCCGCACGTTCTTCACGGTCAGCGTCGGCGGCCAGCCGAAGTACTCGGAAGGCTTCGGCCCCGTGCCGGCCGGCATCAAGCACCTGCCGTACAACGACATCGAAGCCGCCAAGGCCGCAATCGGCCCGCAAACCTGCGCGGTGATCGTCGAGCCCGTGCAAGGCGAAGGCGGCGTGATCCCGGCCGATCCGGCGTTCCTGAAGGCACTGCGCGAAGCGTGCGACGCACACGGCGCGCTGCTGATTTTCGACGAAGTGCAAACGGGCGTCGGCCGCACGGGCCAGTTCTACGCTTACATGGATACCGGCGTCACGCCGGACATCCTGACGACCGCCAAGGCGCTCGGCAACGGCTTCCCGATCGGCGCGATGCTGACGACGAACGAACTGGCCGCGCATTTCAAGGTCGGCGTGCACGGCACGACGTACGGCGGCAACCCGCTCGCATCGGCGATCGCCGACAAGGTCGTCGAACTGATCGGCGACCCGGCACTGCTCGAAGGCGTGCGTGAACGCAGCGTGCGCCTGAAGGGCGCGCTGGAACGCATCAACGCGCGCTTCGGCATCTTCAAGGACGTGCGCGGCAAAGGCCTGCTCGTCGGCGCCGAACTCACCGCGGCATTCGACGGCCGCGCGAAGGACTTCGTCACCGCAGCAGCAGAGAACGGCCTGATCATGCTGATCGCCGGCCCGAACGTGCTGCGCTTCGTCCCGTCGCTGGTGATCCCGTTCGACCTGCTCGACGAAGGCATGAAGCGCTTCGAGAAGGCAGTCGAACAAGTGCTCGCCGCTCAGGAAGCCACCGCGCGCTGATCGGCGCGCCCATCGCAGACAGGAACGACGATGCTATTTGTTCGCCCCGGCAAACTCACGGATCTCGATGCGCTCGCGCACATGGCGCGCACCGCGCAGCCGGTCCTGCACTCGCTGCCGCACGACCGCGCGGCGCTCGAAGCGCGCGTGGCGCTCTCCGAGGATTCGTTTCGCGCGGACGTCGACTTCGCCGGCGAGGAGTTCTACCTCTTCGTGCTCGAGGATTCGTCGACGGGCAAGCTGCTCGGCACGGCGAGCATCGTGGCCGCGGCCGGCTACTCGGAACCGTTCTACGCGTTCCGCAACGACGCACTGATTCACGCGTCGCGCGAGCTGCACGTGAACCGCAAGATCCACGCGCTCACGATGTCGCACGAGCTGACCGGCAAGAGCCGGCTGGCGGGCTTCTACGTCGATCCGTCGCTGCGCGGCGACGCGGCCGCGCACCTGATCTCGCGCGCACGGATGATGTACATCGCCGCGAATCGCCGCCGCTTCACGCCCGAAGTGTTCACGCTGCTGCTCGGCGTGAGCGACGGCAACGGCGCATCGCCGTTCTGGGAAGCGGTGGGCCGCAAGTTCTTCGGCCGCGACTTCACCGACGTCGACATCGCGTCGGGCGGCCGCAGCCGTACCTTCATCGCGGAAGTGATGCCGGCGTATCCGCTCTACGTGCCGCTGCTGCCGGAAGCCGCGCAGCGCGTGCTCGGCGAGCCGAACGAATCGGCGCTGCTCGCATACGACATCCATCTCGAGGAAGGCTTCGAGCCCGACCGCTTCGTCGACATCTTCGACGCGGGCCCGGTGCTGACCGCGCAAGTCGACCGCACCGCGTGCGTGAAGCACGGCATGGAGCGTGTCGTGCGCGAGGCCGCGCACCAGCAGGGCGACGTGGCCTACATGGTGTCGACGGGCAGCGGCGAATCGTTCCGCTGCGTACTGGCCGACCTGCCGGGCGATGTGGGCGACGCGCCCCTGGCCGGCGACGTGCGCGCGGCGCTCGATGTGAAGGATGGCGATGTCGTGCGCTGCGTGCCGCTGCACCGCCGCGACGATGAAGATTTGAAGGGAGACGCAGCATGATCGTCGTTCGGGTCGTACAAACGGGCGACGTCGATTCGCTCGTGTCGCTCGCGAAGGAAACCGGGCCGGGCCTGACCACGTTCAAGCCCGACCGCGACGCGCTCGCCGCGCGCATCGAGCGCACGCGCCGCACGCTCGCGGGCGAGGCCGCGGCCGGCGAGGCCGGCTACTTCTTCGTGATGGAAGAATCGAAGACGGGCGACATCGCGGGCGTGTGCGGGATCGAAACGCAGGTCGGCCTGGAACAACCGTTCTACAACTACCGCGTGAGCACGGTCGTGCACGCGAGCCAGGAGCTCGGCGTGTGGACGCGGATGTCCGCGCTGAACATCTCGCACGACCTGACGGGCTATGCGGAAGTGTGCTCGCTGTTCCTGAGCCCGCGCTATCGCACGGGCGGCGTGGGCGGCCTGCTGTCGCGCTCGCGCTTCATGTTCATCGCGCAGTTCCGCGAGCGCTTTCCGGAACGCATCTGCGCGGAATTGCGCGGCCACTTCGACGAAGACGGCACGTCGCCGTTCTGGCGCGCAGTCGGTTCGCACTTCTACCAGATCGATTTCAACGCGGCCGATTACCTCAGCTCGCACGGCCGCAAGTCGTTCCTCGCGGAACTGATGCCGCGCTACCCGGTGTATGTCGACCTGCTGCCGCAGGACGCGCAGGACGCGGTCGGCCTCACGCACCGCGACACGCTGCCGGCCCGCAAGATGCTCGAGGCGGAAGGGTTGCGTTACCAGAATCACGTCGACATCTTCGACGCGGGCCCCGTGCTCGAATGCCACGTCAACGACCTGCGCACGGTGCGCGAGAGCGTCGTCGTGCCGGTCGCGATCGGCGTGCCGGATGCGCGGGATGACGCGCGGGACGGCCATCCGCCGAAGTCGCTCGTGTCGAATACGTCGCTCACCGACTTCCGAGTCGGCGTTGCGCCGGGCGTGGTCGCGAACGGCTCGTTCGTGTTGTCGGCCGACGATGCCGTCGCGCTCGACGTGAAGGCCGGCGATCCGGTGCGCGTGCTGCCGCTCAAAGTCAAACAGGGATAAACGAATCATGACGGAACTCTTCATCGACGGCGCCTGGGTCGCAGGCTCGGGCCCCGTGTTCGCTTCGCGCAACCCCGGCACCGACGAGATCGCATGGCAGGGTGAAAGCGCGTCGGCGGCCGACGTCGACCGCGCGGTCGCAAGCGCGCGCCGCGCATTCGCCGGCTGGTCGGCGCTCGACTTCGAATCGCGCTGCGCGATCGTCAAGCGTTTCGCCGCGTTGCTCAACGAACGCAAGGAAGCGATCGCGACCGCGATCGGCCGCGAGACGGGCAAGCCGCTGTGGGAAGCACGCACCGAAGTCGCGTCGATGGCCGCGAAGGTCGGTATCTCGATCCAGGCCTACCAGGAACGCACCGGCGAGAAGCGCCAGGACATGGCCGACGGCGTCGCGGTGCTGCGTCACCGCCCGCACGGTGTCGTCGCGGTGTTCGGCCCGTACAACTTCCCCGGCCACTTGCCGAACGGCCATATCGTGCCCGCGCTGATCGCCGGCAATGCGGTCGTGTTCAAGCCGTCGGAGCTTGCACCGGGCGTCGCGCGCGCGACGGTCGAAGTGTGGAAGGAAGCCGGGCTGCCGGACGGCGTGCTGAACCTCGTGCAGGGCGAGAAGGACACCGGCATCGCGCTCGCGAACCATCGGCAGATCGACGGGCTGTTCTTCACCGGCAGCTCGGATACCGGCACGCTGCTGCACAAGCAGTTCGGCGGCCGTCCGGAAATCGTGCTCGCGCTCGAGATGGGCGGCAACAACCCGCTCGTGATCGGCGAAGTCGAGGATATCGACGCGGCCGTGCATCACACGATCCAGTCGGCGTTCCTGTCGGCCGGCCAGCGCTGCACGTGCGCGCGCCGCATCTTCGTGCCGCAGGGCGCATTCGGCGACCGCTTCCTTGCGCGCTTCGCCGATGTCACGTCGAAGATCACGGCCGACGTGTTCGACGCCGATCCGCAGCCGTTCATGGGCGCGGTGATCTCGGCACGCGCAGCGGCGAAGCTCGTCGACGCGCAGTCGCGCCTGATCGAGCAGGGCGCGAAGCCGATCGTCGCGATGACGCAGCGCGATCCACGCCTCGGCTTCGTGAACGCGTCGATCGTCGACGTGACGGGCGTCGCGAACCTGCCCGATGAAGAACACTTCGGCCCGCTCGCGCAGATCGTCCGCTACGCGACGTTCGACGAAGCGATCGAGCGCGCGAACGATACGGCGTTCGGCCTGTCCGCCGGCCTGCTCGCCGACGACGCGAAGGTGTGGGAACACTTCCGCCGCACGATTCGCGCCGGGATCGTCAACTGGAACCGGCCGACCAACGGCGCGTCTTCCGCCGCGCCGTTCGGCGGCACCGGCCGCTCGGGCAACCACCGTCCGAGCGCGTACTACGCGGCCGACTATTGCGCGTATCCGATGGCGTCGGTGGAAAGCACGCAACTGACCTTGCCCGCGAGCCTGTCGCCGGGCCTGCATTTCTGATCGAGGGAACGACGATGAACGCACAAGAAGCCAATTTCGACGGGCTCGTCGGCCCGACCCACAACTACGCCGGGCTGTCGTTCGGCAACGTGGCGTCGCTCAACAACGAAAAATCGGCCGCGAACCCGAAGGCCGCCGCGAAGCAGGGGCTGCGCAAGATGAAGCAGCTCGCGGATCTCGGCTTCGCGCAAGGCGTGCTGCCGCCGCAGGAGCGGCCGTCGCTGCGCTTGCTGCGCGAGCTCGGCTTCTCGGGCAAGGACGCGGACGTGATCGCGAAGGCCGCGAAGCAGGCGCCCGAACTGCTCGCCGCGGCGAGCTCGGCGTCGGCGATGTGGACCGCGAACGCGGCCACCGTCAGCCCGTCGGCCGACACGAGCGACGGCCGTGTGCACTTCACGCCGGCGAACCTGTGCAGCAAGCTGCATCGCGCGATCGAACACGAAGCAACGCGCCGCACACTGTCGACGCTGTTTGCCGATCCCGCGCATTTCGCGGTGCACGAAGCGCTGACCGGCACGCCGGCACTCGGCGACGAGGGCGCGGCGAACCACACGCGCTTCTGCGCCGAATACGGCAAGCCGGGCATCGAGTTCTTCGTGTACGGCCGCGCGGAATACCGCCGCGGCCCCGAGCCGAAGCGCTTCCCGGCACGCCAGACCTTCGAGGCGAGCCGCGCGGTCGCGCATCGTCACGGGCTGGCCGAAGAAGCGACGGTCTATGCGCAGCAGGATCCGGACGTGATCGACGCGGGCGTGTTCCACAACGACGTGATCTCGGTCGGCAACCGCGACACGCTGTTCACGCACGAGCGCGCGTTCGTCAACAAGCAGGCGATCTACGACACGCTGACCGCCGCGCTCGACGCACGCGGTGCGCGCCTGAACGTGATCGAGGTACCGGAGGCAGCCGTGAGCGTGAACGACGCGGTGACGTCGTATCTGTTCAACAGCCAGCTGCTGTCGCGCGCCGATGGCTCGCAGGTGCTCGTCGTGCCGCAGGAATGCCGCGAAAACGGGAACGTCGCGGCCTATCTCGACGAACTCGCGGCCGGCAACGGCCCGATTCACGACGTGCTCGTGTTCGACCTGCGCGAAAGCATGAAGAACGGCGGCGGCCCGGCCTGCCTGCGCCTGCGCGTCGTGCTGAACGACGTGGAACGCGCGGCCGTCACGTCGAACGTGTGGATCAACGACACGCTGTTCGCGTCGCTCGACACGTGGATCGACCGGCACTATCGCGATCGCCTCGCACCGGAAGACCTCGCCGATCCGGCGCTGCTCGAAGAATCGCGCACGGCGCTCGACGAGCTCACGCAGATCCTGCGTGTCGGTTCGCTGTATGACTTCCAGCGTTGATTCCCGTATGGTCGCCGCGCTGCTCGACGACTTCCTCGCGTTCACGCTGACCGGTGGCGCGCCGTCTGCGACAGACGGCACCTGCGCCGCCGGCGCCGTGCGCTGGCGATGGCTCGGCGACGGGCTGCTCGCGCTCGAACCGGTCGCGGCCGAGGCCGCCGGCACGGCGCGCGCGAGCGTGCTCGTGTCGGCCGGCGTGCACGGCGACGAGACGGCGCCGATCGAGCTGCTGTCGATGCTCGTGCGCGACCTCGCATCGGGCGCGCTGCCGCTCGCGTGCCGGCTGCTCGTCGTGCTCGGCAACGTGCCGGCGATGCGCGCCGGCGAGCGCTATCTGGACGACGACCTGAATCGCCTGTTCAGCGGCCGTCACGCGCAGGTGCCCGACAGCCGCGAAGCGCCGCGTGCCACGCAGCTCGAAGCGGCCGCCGCCGCGTTCTTCGCGGCCGCGCCGGCCGGCGCCGCGCGCTGGCACATCGACATGCATACGGCGATTCGCGCATCGGTGTTCGAGCAGTTCGCGCTGTTGCCGCACACGGGCATGCCGCCGACGCGCACGATGTTCGAATGGCTCGGCGACGCGCAGATCGCGGCCGTGCTGCTGCATACCGCGAAGGGCAACACGTATTCGCATTTCACGGCCGAGCACTGCGGCGCGCTCGCGTGCACGCTGGAACTCGGCAAGGTGCGCCCGTTCGGCCAGAACGACCTGACGCGCTTCGCGCCGGCCGACCGCGGGGTGCGCAAGCTCGTGTCGGGCGCCGCTCGTGATGCTGACGCTCGGGGCGGCCATCCGTCGTTGCCGCGTGTCTTCACGGTGATCGACCAGATCACGAAGCAGAGCGACGCGCTCGAGCTGTTCGTCGCGGCCGACGTCGCGAACTTCACCGCGTTCGCACGCGGCACGGTGCTCGCGCAGGACGGCGACTACCGCTACACGGTGAAGCACGACGAGGAGCGCATCGTGTTCCCGAATCCGACGGTGAAGCCGGGTTTGCGCGCGGGCCTGCTCGTCATCGACACGACCCGCGAGACGGTCGCGGCGCTCGTCTGACGGTGACCGATTGCGCGTGGCCGCGGCGATCCGCGGCCCGCGCATCGCCCGGCAACCATTCCATTTTTGAGATTAAGTCCGCATGCCGCGCAGAAGGCCCGCGCGGTGCGCTTGCGTATTTGCGACATCGTCTTGCAAGTTCGATGAGTAGCCCGGCTGACGTCGGCGCACGCAGTGCAGCATCACGTGCCGGCGGCTGCTTTGCCATATCGGGCCGCGCGGATTGGTACAATCGCGGCCTTGCGGCTGTTGCGCCGCATCACGGCGCGGCGGCGGCATTGCCGTGGTCATCCGACCCTGCAATGATGCATGCGCCCGTAGTTCCGGAACATTCGAGTATCGAGGAGAACACCTGATGAAGTTGGATTGGCGTAAAGTGGCCGCGCATGCGGTGGTGGCGGCGTCGGCCGTGGCGGCAGGCAGCGCGATGGCAGCGGATCTGAAAGAGATCCGTTTCGGCGTCGAAGCCTCGTACGCGCCGTTCGAATACAAGACGCCCGACGGCAAGCTGACCGGCTTCGACATCGACATCGGCAACGCGGTGTGCGCGAAGCTGAAGACGAAGTGCGTGTGGGTCGAGAACGACTTCGACGGCCTGATCCCGGCGCTGCAGGCGCGCAAGTTCGACGCGATCAACTCGGACATGACGATCACCGACCAGCGCAAGCATGCGATCGCGTTCACCGATCCGATCTACACGATTCCGAACCAACTGATCGCGAAGCAGGGCACGGGCCTGCTGCCGACCCCGCAATCGCTGAAGGGCAAGCGCGTCGGCGTGCTGCAGGGCACGATCCAGGAAGCGTACGCGAAGAAGAAGTGGGCGCCGGCAGGCGTCGAAGTCGTGCCGTACCAGACGCAGGACCTGGCCTATGCCGACCTGAAGTCGGGCCGTCTCGACGCGACGTTCCAGGACGCGGAAGCGGGTTCGAAGGGCTTCCTGTCGAAGCCGCAAGGCCAGGGCTTCGCGTTCGCGGGCGGTACCGTGAGCGATGCCGAGATCCTCGGCTCGGGCGTCGGCTTCGGCCTGCGCAAGAACGACGCGGCGCTGAAGACCGCGCTCGACCAGGCGCTGAAGGAACTGAAGGCCGACGGCACGATCGACAACCTCGCGAAGAAGTACTTCAGCGTGCCCGTGACGCTCAAGTAAGCGTAGCGTTCGATCGCACGATGCAAGCAAACCGGCCGCTGATGCGGCCGGTTTGTTTTTGGAGGCGGGAAAGCGGCGTGGACAGCGGCCGGGGGCCGCGTCAGGCCGGAAAGAACCGGCCCAGTTCGCGCGCGAGCTCGTTGAGCACGGCCATCTCCTGCTGCGTGATCTTGCGCGCAGGCTGCGCGCCGGCCCAGTCGCCGTACAGCAGCGCGACGGTCGTCGTGCCGACGCGCACGGGCAGCAGCACGAATGCGCGCGTGTCGTCGAATGCATCGAGATACCACGCGGGCAGGCGCTTGAGCATCTTCGGCTCCTGCGCCTGCTCGATGAAGATGCCGACCGAGTTCGAGATCGCGAGATGAAACACGTCCGGCTCGAAGCGCTCGTCGAAGCGCAGCCGGTCGAGCGTCGTATCGACGCCGGGGCCGAAGCCGAGGCGCGCGGCGAACATGCCGTCGTCGTGACGCACGAACATCACGGTGCGCGTGAACGCGAGGCCGGCCAGCAGGCTTTCCGACGCGAGCGCGAGCACGGGCGTGAGCACGTGCTCGGACGGCAGCGCGCGCAGGTCCGCGAGGCCGGCTTCGAGGCACGCCTCGGGCTCGGCCTGCGCGCGCGCGATCGCATCGGCGTTCGCGCGCAGCTCGACGATCTCGCGCATCATGGTGTCGCTCGCTTCCTCGCGGGCGAGCCGCTCGGCGATCTCGACGAGCGCGTCGGATTCCATGTCGAGTTCCGCGCCGTAGTGCTGTGCGAGCGCCGCGATGCGCGCGTCGCGTTGCGGGCTCGCGGGCATCACGAGCGCGCCCGCGACGTCGGTCGAGCAGCGGCTGATCGCGCGCAGCCAGCGGACGCGGTCGGCCGGGCCGTCATCGGTTGTGTGGTCCGCGTCGCGGTCGTCCTCTTCGTTGCCGAACGCGTCGGTGCGCACCACGTGGTCGTGGTCGGCCATCCCCGCGCGGATCACGTCGGGCAAGCGCCAGCGTGCGGCCGCCTCGAGCCCGATCTCGTCGAAGCCGACGCCGAGCACATCGATGCAGGCGGCTGCTTCGTCGCCGTTCAGTTCGGCCGCGCGGCGGCGGATCCGGTCCCATTCGCTGTCCAGATAGCAGACCACGAGCAGCTTGCCGACCTGGCGCATCAGCGTGCAGACGACGGCTTCCTCGCCTGCGCGCAACTCGGCGCGTTCGGTGAGCTTGCGCGCGACACAGCCGGACAGCAGCGCGCGGTTCAGTTCGAGCTTCGCGTCGATGCGCCGCGGCGTACTGTGGTGGAAATGGTCGACGAGCTTGAGCCCGACGACCAGATGGCCGACGGCGTCCATGCCGAGCACCATCAGTGCGCGGGTCACGGTCGTGATGTTGCCGCCGAACGCCATGTACATCGCGGAGTTCGCAAGCCGAAGCACTTTCTGCGTGAGCGCGAAGTCCGACAGCACGACGCGCACGAGCGCGGTGAAGTCGAGATCGTCGTTCTTCATCGCGGCCATCGTCGCGCGCAGCGATTCCGACAGCAGCGGGAAATCGCCCCGTTCGTTCATCCGGGCCCACAGCTTGTCGAGCAATGCGGTGCGGGGCAGGTATTCGGTGGTTGACATACGGATCTGTCCGGTTCGCCGCGCGCGTCAGGCGGCGGCGTGCAGGTGCAGCTGCTGCGCCTCGAAGCGCCGCGCGAGCTCCTCGGACGGCAGCGCCTGGCAGACGAGCCAGCCCTGGATATGGTTGCAGCCCATCTCCGTCAGCAATTCGCGCTGCGCCTCGGTCTCGACGCCTTCCGCGACGAGCTCGAGATCGAGCGTCTGCGCGAGGCCGACCACGGCCGACACGATCGCGCGGTCGTTGCGCGAGGTCAGCAGGTTCTCGACGAAACTGCGGTCGATCTTCAGCTTTGCGAGCGGGAAGCGCTGCAGATAGGCGAGGCTCGAATAGCCGGTGCCGAAATCGTCGATCGCGAAGCGGATGCCGAGATCGGTCAGCTCCTCGAGCAGCCCCTTCGCCTGTGCAGGATCGTGCATCAGCAGGCTTTCGGTGATCTCGAGCACGATGCGGCGCGGGTCGATGCCCGTCAACGCGATCGCCTCGCGCACGCTCTGCGTGAAGCGCGGGTCGCGAAACTGCTGCGGCGACACGTTGACCGCCACGTACTGCAGCGCAAGCCCCTGGCGGTCCCAGGCGACGAGTTGCATGCACGCGGCCTTGAGCACCCAGTTGCCGAGATAGTTGATCAGGCCGATCGATTCGGCGAGCGGAATGAAGGTCGCCGGCGGCACGAGGCCATGGACCGGATGGCGCCAGCGGATCAGTGCCTCGACGCCGACCACCGCACCCGACTGGCTGCGTGTGATCGGTTGGAAATGGAGCGAAAACTCGCCGTTGCGCACGCCGTCGTACAGGTCGGCTTCGAGCTTCAGCCGTTCGGCGTCGGCCGGATCGTCGACGGGCGCGTGGAACGCGAGCGCGTTGCCGCCCGATGCCTTCGCTTGCGCGAGCGCGTGGTCGGCGCGGCGCAGCAGCGGGCTGTGGTGCTGCGCGCGATGCGGCACCGCGCGCTCGTCAGGGTAGAGCGCGATGCCGATGCTCGCGGACAGGTGCACGGTCTGTCCCTGGAACACGTAGGGCTCGCGCACCGCAGCCTGCAGCCGGCGCGCGAGCGCGTCGGCGGCATTGCTCGCCTGCGTGCGGTCCGGCGCGCCGAGCACGACCGCGAACTTGTCGCTCGCGACGCGCGCGAGCTGCTCGTTCGGCGTGACGAGCGCCTTCAGCCGCTGCGCGGTCTCGCGCAGCAGCATGTCGCCCGCGTCGTAGCCGAGCGCGCGGTTGATCCGCTGGTAGTCGTCGAGGTCGAGCAGCAGCAGCGCCGCGCAGGTGCCGTCCTCGTCGGCGGCCTGCTGCGCGCGCATCAGCGCGGGCACGAGCGCGGACAGGTTGTCGAGCCCCGTCATCGGGTCATGGTGCATTTCGTAGGTCAGGCGCGCCTCGAGCGCACGCCACGACGACACGTCGAACGCCGCGATCGCGAACCCGTCGACCCCGTGGTGGCGGCTCTTGAACGCGCGGATCTCGACGTCCAGCGGGTAGGTGAGCGACTTGACGATGCACATCGTCGCCTTCTCGACCTGGCCGGAGCGTGCGGCGCGTGCAAGCAGGCCTTCGAGCGCCGCGGTATCCTGTTCGGCGATCAGGTCGCGCAGCGTCAGCGTGTGCAGGTAGTCGCGGTGGTAGCCGATGAAGCGCAGGCTTGCGTCGGACACGTACAGAAAGCGCAGCTCGCGGTCGACATGGGCGAGGAAATCCACCGTGCCGACCGTCTGTTCCAGCCAGTTGCGCACGGAGTCGTCGCGGCGCGGCGCGCCGGCGCGCGCGGGCATCAGCGCGCCGCCCGACCAGGCGAAGCGGCGCAGCGTATGCAAGGCGCTGCGCCAGGAGCCCTTGCGTGACGTCTGTTTCCTGTTGGCTTCCATGTTTCTCGCTGACGTGAAGGGCTGGAACCGGTTGTCCGGAAGGAATAACGGCAGACTGTGCGGAATCTTTAACGGACCGGCCGCGGATGGCGTTGCCGCTGGACCGGATCGGTCACGCGGGTGTTCGACAGGCGAACGCTGGCATGGCCTACATCGAGGCTGACTTTATAAGAAATGAGGACGCAGATGAAGCGAAAACTGTTGCTGGGCGCCGCCGTGGCGGCGCTGGTGGGCGGCCATGCACTGATGGCGCAGGCGGAATTGAAGCCGGGTGCCGCGGCGCCCGATTTCACGACGCAGGCGTCGCTGGGCGGCAAGACTTACACGTACTCGCTCGCGGACGCGCTGAAGCAGGGGCCGGTCGTGCTGTATTTCTACCCGGCCGCGTTCACGAAGGGCTGCACGATCGAGGCGCACGCGTTCGCGGATGCGGTCGACCGTTACAAGGCTTACGGCGCGACGGTGATCGGCGTATCGGCTGACAAGATCGACACGCTGACGAAGTTCTCGGTGAGCGAGTGCCGGAGCAAGTTCCCGGTCGCGGCCGATCCGGACGCGAAGATCATCCGGGAATACGATGCGAAGCTGCCGGCGATCGACCGCGCGAACCGCGTGTCCTACGTGATCTCGCCGGAAGGGAAGGTTCTCTACGAATACACGAGCATGTCGCCCGACAAGCACGTCGAGAACACGCTCGCCGCCGTGAAGGCGTGGGCCGACGCGCATCCGAAGCAGTAAGCGCGGCGCCGCGCGCGCCAGAGCGGCCCGTCGTGCGGGCCGCCGGTACGGAACGACGCGCCGCCGAGCGGCGGCGCGTGCGGGGCTGCTAGGCGCGCAACGCCTGCTCGATCGGCACGCTGCCGCCGACGAAGCCGACGACCTTGCGCGAGATCCCGAGCTTGATCGCCTCGATCGCGGCCCAGGCCACATCCTGGCGCGACACGGGCGGGGCGCCTTCGAACCACGCATCGGTCAGCGCGATCTTGCCGACGCCCGGAACGTCCGTGAGCGGGCCGGGCCGCAGGATCGCGTAATCGACGCCCGACGCGATCACGCGATCGTCGCCTTCGCGCTTCATCTGCGAATAATGGTGCAGCGCGTCCGGGCCGAGCTCGGGCTGGTAGGCGGACAGCGAACTGATCACCACGAGCTTCTGCGCGTTGTAAGCCAGCGCGTATTCGGCCGCGCGGGCAACCGCGTCGCGGTCGACCTGCTCCTCTTCGGCCGCGCCTTCCGTTTCAGCCGAGCCGGCCGCGTAGATCACGTGCGAGATGCCCTGGAATGCGTGCGAGAAATCGTTCGTCAGATCGGCCTCGACCACCCGTGCGCCCGCCAGCGCATAGCCGTGCCGGCGCACAAGCGCCGTGACCTCGAACTCCGGCTGCTTGAGCAGCAGATCCGCGCAGGCCTGGCCCGTTCGGCCGGTCGCGCCAATCAGCAGTACCTTCGTCGTCATGAAACCGCTCCTTGCTCGATGCGTCATCCTATCCAGATAGGGACGGACGACCGATAACTCAAGTGTAATGTCGATTTGCCCCTGCGGCGGGTGCGTATTAAGGGGCGTACCGGCAGCGGGCGTACCGGCATCGGGCGTACCGACATCGGGCGCCAGCCGGGGCTGCCCGGCGCGGGCACGCGATCCGCAGCGGCGCGACCACCACCGACATTCCAGCTGTCATTCACTCACACGGATGCGGGAATGACGCGCCGACCGGCTATCATGTGCGCGATGCATTTTTCGCCGCTACGTCATACAACGCATCGGCCCACTGGTTGGAGTACACATGGCATTACCCCTGGACAACGTCAGCATGGCCGTGTTCTGCGACTTCGAGAACGTCGCGCTCGGCGTGCGCGACGCGAAGTACGAGAAGTTCGACATCAAGCCCGTGCTGGAGCGCCTGCTGCTGAAGGGCAGCATCGTCGTGAAGAAGGCTTATTGCGACTGGGATCGCTACAAGGGCTTCAAGGCGTCGATGCACGAGGCGAGCTTCGAACTGATCGAGATTCCGCACGTGCGCCAGTCGGGCAAGAACTCGGCCGACATCCGGCTCGTGGTCGACGCGCTCGACCTCTGCTACACGAAGTCGCACGTCGATACGTTCGTGATCATCAGCGGCGACTCGGATTTTTCGCCGCTGGTGTCGAAGCTGCGCGAGAACGCGAAGAAGGTGATCGGCGTCGGCGTGAAGAAATCGACGTCGGACCTGCTGGTCGCGAACTGCGACGAATTCATTTTCTACGACGACCTGGTGCGCGAGCAGCAGCGCGCGCTCGCGAAGCGCGAACAGCAGCAGCGCGCGGGCAACGGCGGCGCGAAGCGGCCGGACGAGCCGTCGCGCAAGCACGACCTGGACACGCGCAAGGCCGAGGCGATCGCGCTGGCGGTCGAGACGTTCGATGCACTCGCGTCGGAGCGGGACGACGTCGGCAAGATCTGGGCGTCGGTGCTCAAGAGCGCGATCAAGCGTCGCAAGCCGGACTTCAACGAGTCGTACTACGGGTTCCGTGCGTTCGGCAACCTGCTCGACGAGGCGCAGGCGCGCGGGCTGCTCGAAGTGGGGCGTGACGACAAGTCGGGCGCGTTCGTGTCGCGGGCACGCCAGTCGGTGGCCGCGGAGCAGGCTGCGCAGGCCGGCGACGGTGGCGCCGCACACCACGGCGCGCGCGCGGCGGAGCCGGCACGGGCCGGGCGCGAGCCGCGGCGTCGCGGGCAGCGGGCGGAAGCGTTTGTGCACGAAACCGTGCAGGTCGAGGCAGAAGAGGCCGCGATTGCCGAACCTGCCGAAGCAGTGGCAGTCGTGCCGGCTGAAGCGACCGAAGCGTTGGAAGTGGCCGAGATGCACGGCGACCCGAAGGATGGCCGCAAGCGTGCGCGCAAGAGCGCGGCGAAGAAGACCGGCGCGAAGAAGGGCGCCGCCGCGAAGAGCGCAAGCCGTCAGGCGGCCGGGAAGCCGGACGACGCCGGGCATGGCGCGGCGAAGCATGGTGGTGACAAGCACGCGCACGGCAAGCATGCGGGCGATACGCATCGCGATGCGGAGCAGGGCGACGAGCGCCACGCCGCAGTGACGCACGCCGAGCCGGCGGCCGGCGAGGTCGGCGGTGAGGCGGCTGCCGCGCCTGCCGAGGCGGCGGTCGACGCGCCTGCCGAAGCCAAGCCGAAGAAACCGGCCCGCAAGGCGGCACCGCGCGCGCGGCGTCCGCGCAAGACGGCACCAGCGGCCGAGTAACGGCCGCCGCCGGCCTCGGGTGTCGTCCGCAACAGGCCGACACCCAGCCCGCGCAATACCGGCCGGCGCAATGCCGGCCTGCCAGCGGAACTAGCCGTTCAGCACATAGGGCTGCGTCATCACTTCGAGGAAGTGGCCGTCCGGATCGTCGAAGTACACGCCACGCCCGCCGTTGTGGCGGTAGATGTCATCCGGTTGCCGCTTCGCCGGATCGGCCCAGTGTGCCAGCCCCCGCTCGCGGATGCGCGCCAGCACACGATCGAAGCCGGCTTCGTCGAGCAGGAACGCGTAATGCTGCGACGCGATCTCTCCCGCCTGTTCGTAAAAATCGAGCGACACGCCGTTGCCGAGCGGGACGACCAGCATCGCGCCGAACGGCGTCGGCGGCGGCAATTCCAGAAGCTCGGTGAGGAAACGGCTCGACGCGCGCTTGTCGCGGCACCAGACGATCGTATGGTTGAGCTGGACGTTCATGGTGTGTCCCCGTGCAGGGCCCCGCGATGGGCATGGACTCACGATAGCCGATCGTCGCGGCTGTTCAAGCGCAAAAAAAACGGCCGCCCACCGGGCGGCCGCTTTCATCACTCCCCGGCGACGGCCGGCCCGCCGGTATTCCCGCGGCGGTTGCGGCGTTTCTCGCCCCACACGCGGAAGCGGTCCATGTACAGGTAGACGACCGGCGTCGTATAGAGCGTCAGCACTTGCGACACGATCAGGCCGCCGGCGATCGCGATCCCGAGCGGCGCGCGCAGTTCGGCGCCGTCGCCGCTGCCGAACGCGAGCGGCAGCGCGCCCAGCAGCGCGGCCATCGTCGTCATCATGATCGGGCGGAAGCGCAGCAGGCACGCCTCGTGGATCGCGTCGAACGACGACTTCTGGTTGTTGCGCGTCTGGTCGATCGCGAAGTCGACCATCATGATCGCGTTCTTCTTCACGATACCGATCAGCAGGATCACGCCGATCAGCGCGATGATGCTGAACTCGGTCTTGAACAGCAGCAGCGCGAGCAGCGCGCCGACACCGGCCGACGGCAGCGTCGACAGGATCGTGATCGGGTGGATGTAGCTCTCGTACAGGATCCCGAGCACGATGTAGACGGCCAGCAGCGCCGCGAGGATCAGGATCGGCTGGTCGTTCATCGACTGCTGGAACGCCTGCGCGGTGCCCTGGAAGCTGCCAACGATGGTCGGCGGGACGCCGACCTGCGCCATCGTCTGGTAGATCACCTGCGTCGCTTGCGACAGCGACACGCCGGGCGGCAGGTTGAACGAGATCGTCGTCGCGACGAACAGCCCCTGGTGGTTGACCGACAGCGGCGTCGTGCTCGGCCCGAACGTCGCGATCGCCGACAGCGGGATCATCGTCGATTTCGACGTCGACACCGACGCACCCGACGACGCGCTCGACTTGCCGCTCGCCGCGATCGAGTTGAGCGCCTGGTTGCGCGCGGAGTCGGACGCGATCGCCGCGGCGCTCTGCGTGGCCGTGCCGGCGCTCGATGTGCCGGCGGAGGTTGCGGCGTAGGTGCCGGCGGCCGCGTTGGTGGTCTGCGAGCCATTCGCGCTGCCGCCCGACGTGCTGACCCACACCTGGTTCAGCATCTCGGGGCTCTGCCAGTACTTCGGCGCGACTTCCATCACGACGTGGTACTGGTTCAGCGGGTTGTAGATCGTCGAGACCTGGCGCTGGCCGAACGCGTCGTACAGCGTGTTGTCGATCTGCGCGGGCTTGATGCCGAAGCGCGCGGCCGTCGCGCGGTCGATCGTCACCATCGCCTCGAGGCCGCCTTGCTGCTGGTCCGAGTTCACGTCGGTCAGCTCGGGCAGCTTCTGCAGCGCCTCGGTCAGGATCGGCCCCCACTTGTACAGGTCGGCGCTCGAATCGCCGAGCAGCGTGAACTGGTACTGCGCGTTGCTCTGCCGGCCGCCGACGCGGATGTCCTGCGCCGCCTGCAGGAACGTGCGTGCGCCCGCGACGTCCGCCAGCGGCGGGCGCAACTGCTGGATCACCTGGTCGGCCGACAGCTTGCGCTCGGTGCGATCCTTCAGCGTGACGAACATGAAGCCCGAGTTGGTCTGCGTGCCGCCGGTGAAGCCCGCGACGCTCTTCACGTTCGGGTTGCTCTGCACGATCCGCATCATCTCGGAGAACTTCAGCTTCATCGCCTGGAACGACGTCGACTGGTCGGCCTGGATGCCGCCGATCATCAGCCCGGTGTCCTGCTGCGGGAAGAAGCCCTTCGGCACGACGATGTACAGGTAGACGTTCAGCCCGATCGTCGCGAACAGGGTCAGCAGGATCAGCAACGGCCGGCGCAGCGCCCACGACAGCGAGCGCTCGTAGCCGCGCTGCATGCGGCTGAAACAGCGTTCCAGGAATCGCGCGAAGCGGCCTTCGCTCTGCGGTTCGTGCGACTCGGGCAGCAGGCGCGCGCACATCATCGGCGTGACCGTGAGCGACACCGCGAGCGAGACGGCGATCGCGAGCGACAGCGTCAGCGCGAACTCGCGGAACAGGCGCCCGACGATGCCGCCCATCAGCAGGATCGGCAGGAACACCGCGACGAGCGAAATACTCATCGACAGCACCGTGAAGCCGACCTCGCGCGCGCCGTCGAACGCGGCCTGCATCCGCGACTTGCCGTTCTCGATGTGCCGCGAGATGTTCTCGAGCACGACGATCGCATCGTCGACGACGAAGCCGGTCGCGACGATCAGCGCCATCAGCGACAGGTTGTCGATCGAGAAGCCGAGCAGGTACATCGCGCCGAACGTGCCGATGATCGAGATCGGCACCGCGACGCTCGGGATCAGCGTCGCGCGCCAGTTGCGCAGGAACAGGAACACGACCATCACCACGAGGCTGACCGCGATCAGCAGCGTGTGCTCGGTGTCCTTCAGCGACGCGCGAATGGTGGTCGAGCGGTCGAGCACCGGCGTGACCGTGATGTCGGCGGGCAGCGACGCGGTGAGCTGCGGCAGTGCCGCGCGCACGCGATCGATCGTGTCGATGATGTTCGCGCCGGGCGAGCGGTAGAGGATCACGAGCACCGCGCGCTTGCCGTTGGACAGGCCGAGGTTGCGGAGATCCTCGACCGAATCGACGACGTTGGACAGGTCGGACAGCCGCACGGCCGCGCCGTTGCGATACGCGACGACGAGATCGCGGTATTGCGACGCCTGGGATGCCTGGTCGTTCGTATACAGCTGGTAGTGCTGCGGGCCGAACTCGATCGCGCCCTTCGGCGCGTTGGCGTTCGCGGAGGCGAGCGCCGCGCGCACGTCCTCGAGGCCGATCCCGTAGTGGAACAGCGCTTGCGGCTCGAGCTCGACGCGCACGGCCGGGTTCGCGGAGCCGCTCACCGAGACCTGGCCGATCCCGTCGATCTGAGACAGCGACTGCTGCAGCACCGTCGACGCGGAGTCGTACAGCTTCGCGGGCGACGAGGTCTCCGACGTCAGCGACACGATCATGATCGGCGAGTCGGCCGGGTTGACCTTGCGGTAGGTCGGGTTGCTCTTCAGCGCGGCGGGCAGGTCGGCGCGTGCCGCGTTGATCGCGGCCTGCACGTCGCGGGCGGCGCCGTCGATGTCGCGGTTCAGGCCGAACTGCAGCGTGATCCGCGCATTGCCGACCGTGCTCGTCGACGTCATTTCCGAGACGTCGGCGATCGAGCCGAGGTGCCGTTCGAGCGGGCTCGTCACGCTGGTCGCGACGGTCTCGGGGCTTGCGCCGGGCAGCGACGCCTGTACCGAGATCGTCGGGAAGTCGACCTGCGGCAGCGGCGACACCGGCAGCTTGATGAACGCGAACAGGCCCGCGAGCGCGACGCCGATCGCGAGCAGCGTCGTCGCGACGGGGCGGGTGATGAAGGGGCGCGACAGGTTCATCGCTTACGCATCCGTGCGCGTGCCGGCTTGCGGGCCGTGGCGTTCGAACCAGCCGCGCACGCGGCGCGCGAGCGAGTCGAAGCCGAGATAGATCACGGGCGTCGTGAACAGCGTCAGCACCTGCGACACGATCAGGCCACCGGCGATCGCGATCCCGAGCGGCTGGCGCAGCTCGGAGCCGGCGCCGGAGCCGACGATCAGCGGCACCGCGCCGAGCAGTGCGGCGAGCGTCGTCATCAGGATCGGCCGGAAGCGTAGCAGGCACGCCTGGTAGATCGCCTCGCGCGGCGGCTTGCCTTCGACGCGCTCGGCCTCGAGCGCGAAGTCGATCATCATGATCGCGTTCTTCTTCACGATGCCGATCAGCAGCACGATGCCGATGATCCCGATGATGTCGAGGTCGTGCCCGGTGATCATCAACGCGAGCAGCGCGCCGACGCCGGCCGACGGCAGCGTCGACAGGATCGTGATCGGGTGGATGTAGCTCTCGTACAGCACGCCGAGCACGATGTACATCGTGATGACCGCGGCGAGGATCAGGAACAGCTGGTTCGACAGCGACGCCTGGAACGCGAGCGCCGCGCCCTGGAAGCGCGTCTGGAACGACGCGGGCAGCCCGATGTCCTTCTCGGCGGTGTCGATCGCCTTGACCGCCTCGCCGAGCGACGCGCCGGCCGCGAGGTTGAACGAGATGGTGGTCGACGGGAACTGCGACAGGTGCGCGACCAGGAGCGGCGACGGCCGTTCGTGGAACGACGCGATCGACGACAGCGGCACCTGGCCGCCGCCCGCCGACGGCAGGTAGATGTCGTTCAGCGATTGCGCGTAGTGCTGCTCCTTCGGCTCGGACTCGAGAATCACGCGGTACTGGTTCGACTGCGTGAAGATCGTCGACACGATGCGCTGGCCGAACGCGTCGTACAGCGCGTTGTCGACGGTCGCAGGCGTGATGCCGAAGCGCGCGGCGCTCGGACGGTCGATCTCGATGTAGACGGACTGGCCGTTGCTCTGCAGGTCGGTCGCGACGTCGGCGAGCGACGGCTCCTGCTGCAGCCGCGCGACGAGCTTCGGCACCCAGGTCGCGAATTCTTCCGAGTTCGGGCTCGTCAGCATGAACTGGTACTGCGTCGGGCTGACGGTCGAGTCGATCGTCAGGTCCTGCACCGACTGCATGAAGAGCGAGATGCCGGTGATGTTCGCGACGCGGTGCTGCAGGTCGCGGATGATCTGCGCGGCCGTCTCGGAGCGTTCGTCGCGCGCCTTCAGGTTGATCAGCATCCGGCCGCTGTTCAGCGTGATGTTGCTGCCGTCGACGCCGATGAAAGACGTGAGGCTCTCGACGTTCGGATCCTTCAGGATCTCGGCCGCGAGCGCCTGCTGGCGCTCGGCCATCGCGCCGTACGAGATCGACTGCGGCGCCTGCGTGATCGCCTGGATCACGCCGGTATCCTGCGCCGGGAAGAAGCCCTTCGGCACGTAGACGTACAGCAGGCCCGTCAGCGCGAGCGTCAGCAGCGCGACGACGAGCGTCGAGCGCTGGCGGTTCAGCACCCATTCGAGCGCGACCGCGTAGCGCGCGATCACCCAGTCGATTGCCTGGTGCACGCGTGCCTCGAAGCGATGGCTCTCGGGCGGCGGCGAATGGCGCAGCAGCTTCGCGCACATCATCGGCACGAGCGTGAGCGACACGATCGCCGAGATCACGATCGTCACCGCGAGCGTGATCGCGAATTCATGGAACAGGCGCCCGACCACGTCGCCCATGAACAGCAGCGGGATCAGCACCGCGATCAGCGATACCGTCAGCGAGATGATCGTGAAGCCGATCTGCTTCGAGCCCTTCAGCGCGGCCTCGAGCCCTGTTTCGCCTTCCTCGACGTAGCGCGCGATGTTCTCGATCATCACGATCGCATCGTCGACCACGAAGCCGGTCGCGATGGTGAGCGCCATCAGCGACAGGTTGTTCAGCGAGAAGCCGGCCAGGTACATCACCGCGAGCGTGCCGATCAGCGACAGCGGCACCGACAGGCTCGGGATGATCGTCGCGTAGATGTTCGCGAGGAACAGGTACATCACCAGCACGACCAGCCCGACCGCGAGCAGCAGCTCGAACTGCACGTCGCGCACGGCGGCGCGGATCATCGTCGTGCGGTCGGTGACGATCTCCACGTCGAGCGCGGCCGGCAGCGTTTCCTGCAGCTTCGGCAATTGCGCCTTGATCGCGTCGACCGTCTGGATCACGTTCGCGCCAGGCTGGCGCTGCACGTTCAGGATGATCGCGGGGTCGGAATTCACCCACGCGCCGAGCTTGGTGTTCTCCGAGCCGGCGACGACCGTCGCGACGTCGGTGAGCATCACCGGGCGGCCGTTCTTGTAGGCGACGACCGCGCTGTTGTACTGGTCGGCGCTCGTGAGCTGGTCGTTCGCGTTGATCGTGTATGCGCGCGTCGGGCCGTCGAAGTTGCCCTTCGGCGTGTTCACGTTCAGGTTCGAGATCGTCGTGCGCAGGTCGTCGAGGTTCATCCCGTACTGCGCGAGCGCGGTCGGGTTCGCCTGGATCCGCACGGCCGGGCGGTTGCCGCCCGACAGGCTGACGAGACCGACGCCCGCGACCTGCGAGATCTTCATCGCGAGGCGCGTGTCGGCGAGATCCTGCACCTGCGTGAGCGGCAGCGTCTTCGACTTGACGGCGAGCGTCAGCACCGGCGCGTCGGCCGGGTTGACCTTCGCGTAGATCGGCGGGGCAGGGAGGTCGGACGGCAGCAGGTTGCCGGCCGCGTTGATCGCGGCCTGCACTTCCTGTTCGGCGATGTCGAGCGGCAGGTCGAGCGAGAACTGCAGCGTGATCACGGACGAGCCGGCCGAGCTTTGCGACGACATCTGGTTCAGCGACGGCATCTGCCCGAACTGCCGCTCGAGCGGCGCGGTGACCGACGAGGTCATCACCTCCGGGCTGGCGCCCGGATAGAAGGTCTGGACCTGGATCGTCGGATAGTCGACTTCCGGCAGCGCGGCGAGCGGCAGGAAGCGCAGTGCGACGAGACCGGCCAGCATGATCGCCGCCATCAGGAGGGCGGTGCCGACCGGCCGGAGAATGAAGAGGCGGGATGGATTCATCGAGCGGCCCGCGCGTTACTGGGCCGCGGGGGCCGCTGCCTGCGACGCGCCGTGCTTGTGTCCACCGCGATGGCCGCCGGCACCCGATGCCCCCGACGCCGTACCGGCGCCGCGCGCGCCCGATGCGCCTTTCGGCTTGTCGGCCGGGATCGAGATCTTCGCGCCTTCGCGCAGGCGGTCGGAGCCGTCGGTCACCACGCGCTCGCCGAGTGAGACGCCGCTGACGATGCTCGTGCGTTCGCCGTCGACCGGGCCGATCGTGACCTTGCGTACCGTCACCGTGTTGTCGGGTTTCACGATGTAGACGAACTGGCCGATCGAGCCGGTCAGCACCGCGGACGTCGGCACGATCGTCGCATTGCGCAGCACGTCGACGAGCAGGCGCGTGTTCACGAACTGATTCGGGAACAGCATGCCTTCCTTGTTATCGAAGTTCGCGCGCAGCTTGACCGTGCCCGTGCTCGTGTCGATCTGGTTGTCGAGCGTCGCGAGCGCGCCCGTCTCGAGCGGCACCGTGTTGTTGCGGTTGTACGCGGTGACCGACAGCTTCTGGCCCGCGTTCACCTGCTTGAGGATCTGCGGCAGGTTGTCTTCCGACGTCGTGAAGATCACGCTCATCGGCTGCAACTGCGTGATCACGACGAGGCCGCTGGTATCGCCCGGCGTCACGTAGTTGCCGGGGTCGACCTGACGCAGGCCGACGCGGCCCGACACCGGCGCGGTGATGCGCGCATACGTGAGGTTGAGCTTCGCGGAATCGATCGCGGCCTGGTCGGTCTTCACCGCGCCTTCGTATTGCTTGACGAGCGACGCCTGCGTATCGACGGTCTGCGACGCGATCGAGTCCTGCGACAGCAGCGTCTGGTAGCGCTTCAGGTCGAGGCGGGCCGTTGCGAGCAGCGCGGAGTCGCGCGCGTGCGTGCCTTCGGCGTTCTCGAGCGACACCTGGTACGGGCGCGGGTCGATCTGCGCGAGCACGTCGCCCTTCTTGACGATCTGGCCTTCCTGGAACGAGACCGACTGCAGGTAGCCCGACAACTGCGTCTTGACCGTCACGTTCGCGAGCGGCGTGACGGTGCCGAGCGCGGACAGCACGATCGGCATTTCGCCCTGCGTCGCGGTCGCGACCTGCACGGGCTGCGGAACGTTCGCCATCGCGGCGGGGCCGCCGCGGCCGCGGTGGCCGCCGGCACCACCGGCGGCGCTGGCGCCCGCGCCGTTCGCACCGCTGCCGGTTGCCGGCGTGCGGTTCCACGGGTGCCACCACAGCAGGCCGCCGATGACGACGACCGCGAGCGCGCCGGCCATCAGCGTGCGGCGCGGGCGCCGCGCGGCGGGGGACGCGGGGTCTTTCGAAGGAGGCGTGGGCTTTTGTTCGTTATCCATCGTGATCTGTCAGGAAGACGGCGCGGCGGGCCGGAAATCGGACTGCTGGGCTGCGCGTGGGCGAGCGGTGCCGGGAGGGGGCGCCCGGCTCGGTCCGGGCCCCCGCCGGTCTGCGCGGGAAAAGAGCGGTGCGCACCGCGAGTGCGGCGCGACGATGGGCATGATCCTACGTCCCGTCCCCGTTACAGTCCAGTGGTCTATCTTTCAACGGGTTACGGTCGTTACAGAACGCGACTGGGCGATGACGAAACGATTACACGCTGATGCGCCGGGCCGGTGCGCCGCCGATTTCGCGCGTGATTTTCGCGATGCATTCGTGCAGCGCGGGCACCACGTGTTCGTGCAGCCATTCCGGCGGGCACTGGTGCGACGCGCCACCGCAATTCACCGAATAGCGCTGGCCCGACGGGCCGACGAAACCGGCCGCGACGGCATTCAGGCCTTCGCGCCATTCGCCGATCGCGATCGCGTGGCCGTCGCGCATCGCGTCGTCCAGCGCGGGGTTCAGGCGCGCGGACACATGCGGCCAGTCGTCGCCGGCCGTCGTGCGCAGCGACTCGAGCAATTGGCGGCGTTCGTCGTCCTCGAGTGCGGCAAGATACGCGCGGCCTACCGCGGTGCGCGCGATGTCCATCCGCGAGCCGATCTCGAGGCGCGTGACGAGTACGGCCGAGCGCGGCCGGATCACGTCGATCGCGACCATGTCGAGCCGGTCTCGCACCGCGAGGTGCACGGACAGCGACGTGCGTTCGGCCAGCTCGATCATGAACGGCCGCGAACGCGCGCGGATGTCGAAGTTGCGCAGGAAGCCGTGGCTCAGTTCGAGCACCGATGCGGTGAGGACGAAGCGCTCGCTGTCGGGCAACTGGAACAGGAAGCCGGCGCTGACGAGCGTTGCGGTGATGCGCGAGACGGTCGGCTTCGGGATGCCGGTCAGTTCGGTCAGTTCGCGGTTGCTGACGGGCGCGTCGGCCGCCGCGATGCGACGCAGCACGGCGAGGCCGCGGGCGAGGGCGGTGATCTCGTCGGGTGACGATTCACGGTCCCGCAACGCGGGAGAGGTTACAGTTGTCGACACGAGGGATTCTCTCTAATTCCGAAACTCGATTTCAATTTTGTTGGTATTGTAGGACTATTGTCAAAGGATGCATGTTCCGCGGGCGAACCGGTCATTGGATGAGATTTTACGGGTTCACCCTTGGTTTATTAGGAAAACGCTCAATTGAGCGTTGCCAGAAAGTGCATGAACCGGTGCAAATACCGCTTGACTTGTCGGGCGGAAACGGAAAGAATGTCTCACGTTTTCGAAACATCGTTTCAAGAGTTTAACCGGCAACGATGTTTCGCGCAGTCTCTCAGGTTCTAGCACGGCCCTCGGAATGGCTAGAACTTTTTTAGCGCCACGGTCTCCGTGGCGCTTTTTTTTGCCCGTCTTTCTGCTCGTCCGCCCGGACGCGTCAGGCCCGTATTATCCCCCGATCGTCAAAACCCTCTGTTTGAACGCAGGCGGTATCTGTTTGCACGCGCGCTTTGCGTGATTCGCATGCGCAAAAAAAAGCGCGATGCCCGCACTGGGCATCGCGCATGAAACGGCGTGGAGCGCCGACGAATGAACGGTGATGAAGAAGGGCCCGGCCAGGGGCGCCCGGCCAGGGACTCCCAAGGGGGCAGGCCCTCCTCGCGTGGCCCCCTCAGGCCTTCGCGAGCTTGATGCTGGTCTGCTCGGCCGTCAGGTAGCCGACGCTGGCGCCGAAGCGGTCCTTGAAGTTCGCGCGCACGAGCGGATCGAGCGTCGGCTTGACCTTGTCGTGCAGCGGCGATTCCCAGTCGCCCGCGTGCTGGAAGTTGCTCATGATGTACGTCCAGCCGTTGATCTCGTCGACCGCATGCAGGCCCGTCGATTCGGCGCCGGCCGGGCACGACAGCACGCGCACGAGCGACTTCGTGTCGACGTTGTAGGCCCACAGGAAGTTGTTCACGTGCATGCCCGAGTCTTCGCCGATGAAGAGCGTGCGCAGCTTTTCGGAGAACTTCAGGTTGTCCGGGTTCGCGATCTTGTCCGGGTTCGCGAGGTTGCCGAGGCCGTCGGCCGCGGCGAGATCCTCGCCGACGAGCGCGGCCGGCGCGCCCATGTCGACCGGTACCCATTCGCTGTCGATCGCGCTGCCCGTCGTGTCGCGCTGGCTGGCCTTCAGGTTCAGCGCATAGACGGCGCCCGCGGCGATCTTCTTGTCGACCGCGACGTCGCGCGACACTGCATTGCCCTTGACCATCGACGTCTCGATCCGCGACATCGCCGTGTAGACGATCTTGTCCTTCGCGTTCACGGTCGTGCCTTCGAGCTTCGTGAAGCCCATGCTGCCGCCGAGCAGCGCCGCGTAGCGGTGCGTCTCGAGGAACGCGGCCGCCTTTTCCATCCCCGGCTTCACGCGCATCCAGTTGAACTTGCCGCCGAAGTGGATCTTCGTGTAGCTCGCATCGTTCGGGTCGGTGGTCGTCAGGTCCATGATGTCCGACGCCTTCAGCGTGTTCGCGAGCGCTTCGATCTCGCTGCTCGTTGCATGGCCGATCTTGATCCACGTGAGCGTCGCGGTGCCTGCGCCGACGGACGACGTCTGCGTCCACTTCGCGACGTACAGCGTGCCGGCCGACAGGTCGGCCGCCTTGTCGGCGACGAACATGAACAGGCCGCCGTTGGTGGCGTCGTCACCCATCATCACGGTGCGCTGGTCCGGCATCACCTGGATCAGCTCGTGCGAGATGCGGCCGAGGCAGTAGTGCTTCTTCACGGTGCCCGTGCCGTCCGGATTCACGGTGATCTCGGGCAGGTGGCCGTAGTGGTAGGGGTTCGCCTTCGTCTCGTCGCCGAACGTGTTCTTGCTGAACGCCTTGAACTGCGCGTCGGTCGCGACCTTCGTCGCGTCCGGCTCGTACTCTTCGCTCGACAGGTGCGTGCCCCACGGCGACAGGCTCGCGCCGCACGTGATCCACAGGCCGTGCGCCTTCGACGTGTCGACGTTGTGGTACTTGACGACCTTCAGCGCGCCGTTGGCCGGATCCTGGTCGAGCGTCAGCACCGCGATCGGCGATGGCAGCTGGCCGTACTGCGATGCGCTGGCCTGGTCGCGCGTCGTGTATTCGAACTGCACGACGGCGAACACCGTGTTGCCCTTCACGCCGGGCACGTTCGCGTTCTTCAGCGTCAGCAGCGAGCTGCCGTCCGGGCAGTCGGAATAGAACTGGCGCTCCTTGCCGGCAACCGAGCGGTCGATGATCGGCTGGTTGTTGATGTCGTAATAGCCGCCTGCGAGCGTCGTGCCGCCCTTGCCGTCCGGCACCAGGTCGCCCGTCACGAAGAACGGCCGGTACGCGAGCTTGAAGTTGCGCGCCGAGCCGTCCGAGAACGACACCGACAGCGTCGAGCCGACCGTCGTCGTAGCCATTGCGGCCGCGTTGTCGAGCGTGGGTGCGGCCATCGCCGAGAAGGTCGCCGACGTGTACGCGGCGGCGACCGGGGCCGGCGTCGACGCAGGATTGTCGTCGCCGCCGCAACCCGTCAGCAGGGCCGGCAGCGCGAGGCCGGAAAGGGGAAGCATCGGCGCGCCGGCGAGGATCTTCAGGGCCTGACGACGGGAAGCATTGGGCAACGCGGGCATGTGGAGTCCAGTTTCAGTTGTTGGAAGAATGGCCTTCGCGAAGCAGGCGGTCGGCAAGCTTCGCGAAGGCAAATTGAAAACTGGACGGAAGTGTAAGGACGCTCGATGAAAGTTTTTTGAATTGAAAACGTAATGATGCGTCGGGCGTTCGTCAGGTGCTCAATCGCGCTCGGGCGTCGCCGAGATGCGGTGGATCGACAGGTCCGCGCCGTCGAACTCGGCTTCGCGGTCGAGGCGCAGCCCGACAGTCGCTTTCAGCGCGCCGTAGACGAGCGTGCCGCCCGCGGTCGCGATCGCGATGCCGCCGAGCGTGCCGACGAGCTGCGACATGAACGACACGCCGCCGAGACCGCCGAGCGCGGGCAGGCCGAACACGCCGGCCGCGAGGCCGCCGAGCGCGCCGCACATGCCGTGCAGCGGCCACACGCCGAGCACGTCGTCGATGCGCCACTTGTTCTGCACGCAGGTGAACATCGCGACGAACAGCGCACCGGCCGCGGCGCCCGTGACGAGCGCGCCGATCGGGTGCATCACGTCGGAGCCCGCGCACACCGCGACGAGGCCCGCGAGCGGCCCGTTGTACGTGAAGCCCGGGTCGTTGCGGCCGGCCATCCATGCAGCGAGCGTGCCGCCGACCATCGCCATCAGCGAGTTCACGGCGACGAGGCCGCTGATCTTGTCGAGCGTCTGTGCGCTCATCACGTTGAATCCGAACCAGCCGACCGCGAGCACCCACGCGCCGAGCGCGAGGAACGGGATGTTCGACGGCGGATGCGCGGCGATCCGGCCGTCCTTCGCATAGCGGCCGTGGCGCGCGCCGAGCAGCAACACGGCCGGCAGCGCGACCCAGCCGCCGAACGCATGTACGACGACGGAGCCCGCGAAATCATGGAACGGCGCACCGAACGCGTGCGTGAGCCAGGCCTGCACGCCGAAGCGTTCGTTCCATGCGATCCCTTCGAAGAACGGATAGACGAAGCCGACGATGATCAGTGTCGCGACGAGCTGCGGATTGAACTTCGCGCGCTCGGCGATGCCGCCGGACACGATCGCGGGGATCGCCGCCGCGAAGGTCAGCAGGAAGAAGAAGCGCACGAGCGCGTAGCCGTTGTGCTGCGACAGCGTGCCGATGTCGTCGAAGAACTCGACGCCGTACGCGATCGTGTAGCCGATGAAGAAATACGCGAGCGTCGACACCGAGAAGTCGACCAGGATCTTCACGAGCGCGTTGACCTGGTTCTTCTTGCGGACCGTGCCGAGTTCGAGAAATGCAAAGCCCGCGTGCATCGCGAGCACCATGACGGCGCCGATCAACAGGAACAGTGTGTCGACGCCGGATTTCAGACCAACCATGCCGTGGCTTCCTTGCGCAAAAAACGGGCAAGGAACGCAAGTATCGAGCCAACTTGGTGAACGGCTGCGTGGAGTTGGTGCCCCAACGCCGCGCGGTGCGGCATTCCGGTGAATCCGTGCACGGGAAGGGGGCGCAGCGGGCCCAAGCGTGGTGTGACGCCGGGTGCACGCGTGTGGTGCGGCACGTGCGGAACTGGTGCGTGTGACGTGCCGATTGGTGCGGTGTGGTGCGCGATGGTGCGTTGCTGCGCACCGTTCCGGCGCGTCAGGCGCGCCGGAACAGCAGGGACGGCCGGCGCAGCCGCAGCGCGCACGCCGACCAGTATGCGGCGATGGTCGTCAGCCCGAGCGCGGCAAACGCAAGCGCCGCGAAGCCCACAAGCGACTGGCCGTCGGCGGTGGGGCCGAGGATGCCTTCCGCGACGATCAGCGCGGCCGTCCAGAAGCCGATCACGGCCTGCGTGAGCAGGCGCGCGGACGCGACGCGACGCGGGCGCCCGGATTCGGCCAGGCGGCGCGCCGACGGCGGGCGCAGGCACAGGAACAGGGTGGCGGCGAGCACTGCGGCCAGGGCGATGAGCCAGTCGACGAGGAAATTCATGAGAAAAAGGGGGCACGTCCGAAGCGGATTGAAGCGTGCCCACTTTAGTGTTCTCGCGTGTGCGATTGAATCAGACGAGTCCGAAATTGAAAGCCATTTTTAATGACCGAGCGTGATTGGCCCGGTTCCACAGGCGGTATCATCGACGTCGGTCTAACCACGAGGCCGTGCGACGCACGGCCGGAGATTGCTGATGAACATGAAGACATCGCGGGCGCGTCGCGTGCCCGGGTCCGTACTGGCGGCCGTGGCCGCCGGTGCGCTGCTGTTGCTCGCGGGCTGCGAGAAGTCCGGCGCGCCGGTCACGCAACCCGATACGGCCGCGAGCGCGGCCGCCGATGCCGCGAACAATGCGGCCAAGGCGCTCGATCAGGTGGCGAGCACCGTCAATCAGCAGATCAACGCCGCGAAGGCCGGCATCGCGTCCGCGGCGTCGGCCGTGCCGCCGCTGTCCGCGAGCGGCCTCGCCTCCGCCGCGCAGGCGCAGATCGACGCGGCCGCGTCCGCGGTCGTCGCGCATGCGGCGTCCGAAGCCGGCGCGAAGATCGCGGAAGCCGGCAAGAAGCTCCAGCAGTGGAGCCAGCAGAACGCGTCGGGCGCCAAGCCCGCGAGCGGAGAGTGACGCGGGCTTGCATGATCCGCGAAATGTAATTATGATAGTTACACATGTCGCCGGCCGCGGGATGGGCCGGCGTCGTCAAGTGAGTCAGGAATGAATACCAGCAGCCGGTTCGCGTTTGCCGTCCACGTGCTTGCCTTGCTGTCGATGCAGGAGGGCGTGCCGTTGTCGTCCGACATCATCGCGGGCAGCGTGAACACGAATCCGGCGCTGATCCGCCGGTTACTGTCGATGCTGGCGGCCGCAGGGCTGACCACGTCGCAACTGGGCGCGGGCGGCGGTGCGCTGCTGGCGCGCGAGCCCGGCGCGATCACGCTGCTCGACGTGTATCGCGCGGTCGACGATGCGCAACTGTTCGCGCTGCATCGCGAGGCGCCGAATCCCGCGTGTCTCGTCGGGCGGCACATCCAGGGTGCGCTGATCGAATACATCGGCGACGCGCAGCGTGCGATGGAAGCATCGCTTGCCACGCGCACGCTGGCAGACGTCACGGCCGACATGCTGGGTCTGGAGCAGCGCACGCAGCAGGCGGCGCGCGCCGGCGGGTGACCGGCAGCAGGGCAGGAAGCCGGACGGCGCGACAGACGCGGCGACCGGCGCAACGGGGGCTTTGCCCCGTTTTTTTTCGGTCTTATGTGTAATTAACTGTGTTACATATTTTTCTTACTGGAGAATCGATATGACGCAACGTACTTTGAATATCGCGCTGTTCGGCGCCACCGGCACGATCGGCTCGCGTATCGCCGCGGAAGCCGCACGACGCGGCCATCGCGTGACCGCGCTGTCGCGCAATCCGGGGGCGGCCGGCGACGGCATCACCGCGAAGGCGGCCGACCTGTTCGACGCGGCCAGCATCGCGGCCGCGCTGCCGGGCCATGACGTCGTCGCAAGCGCGTACGGTCCGAAGCAGGACGATGCGGCGAAGGTCGTCGCGGCTGCGAAGGCGCTGGTCGCCGGCACGCGCCAGGCAGGGCTGAAGCGCCTCGTGGTGGTGGGCGGTGCCGGTTCGCTCGAAGTCGCGCCCGGCAAGCAACTGGTCGACAGCGAAGGTTTCCCGGAAGCGTACAAGGCGGTCGCACTCGCGCACCGCGACGCGCTCGACTACCTGAAGACGGTCGGCGATCTCGACTGGACGTTCTTCGCGCCGGCCGCGCTGATCGCGCCGGGCGAGCGGACGGGGACGTTCCGCACGGGCGTCGGCAAGCTGATCGCGGACGCGCAGGGCAACAGCAAGATCTCGGCGGAAGACTATGCGATCGCGTTCGTCGACGCGCTCGAGCAAGGCAGCTTCGTGCACGAGATCGCGACGGTCGCGTATTGAGCGGTGCGCCGGCCGGTGGCGCGCAGGCGCCGGGCCGGCCGCGACGTGCAGGAATTCAGGCGATTCCACCCTGACGGGCGGGATCGCCTGTTTCATTTGGCGCGTGCCGGCGGAATCGCTCGTTCCGCGCGCGTACCGGATCGGTATTTATACCGGTCGACGCGGCGTAGCCGTTTTCATATTGTTCCCCGTTGTGCAGGATGAATAGAATAAATTTCTATCTACGAGGGACTGGAGAAATGGACGCCATCGATCGCAAGCTGCTGGAGCTGTTGCAGGCGGATGCCACGCTGCCGATCGCCGAACTGGCACAGCGCGTGAACCTGTCGCAGACGCCGTGCTGGAAGCGCGTGCAGCGGCTCAAGGAAACCGGCGCGATTCGCGCACAGGTTGCGCTGTGCGATCCGCGCAAGCTCGGGGTCGGCACGACCGTGTTCGTCGCGATCCGCACGAACCAGCACACCGAGGAATGGGCGCAGCGTTTCACGCAGGCCGTGCGCGACATGCCGGAAGTGGTCGAGGTGTACCGGATGAGCGGCGAGACCGATTACCTGCTGCGCGTCGTGGTGGCCGGCATCGACGATTACGACCGCGTCTACAAGCAGCTGATTCGCGCGGTGCCGCTGTTCGACGTCAGTTCGTCGTTCGCGATGGAGCAGATCAAGTATTCGACCGCGCTGCCCGTGCGCGATCTTGCCGAGCCGGCATAACGACGCAATGTAACGCGGCCATGCAACGACGCGGGCGCGCATCGCGCCCGCGGGTTCAGCGGCCGCGCGCCAGTGCGCGCGCGCGTTCGTCGGCCAGCGCATCGCGGCGTACGAAATCCGCGACGAACGGGCTGGCCGGATGGTGATGCAGTGCGTACGGCGTATCCCATTGCGCGAGCTGGCCGCCCTTCATCACGCCGATCCGGTCGGCGATCGCGAACGCTTCGGCCTGGTTGTGCGTGACGAGGATCGCGGTGTGGCCCGTGCGTTTCAGGATGTCGCGCAGTTCGAACGCGAGCCGCTCGCGTGTATCGACATCGAGATTCGAGAACGGCTCGTCGAGCAGCAGCAGTTCGGGAGACGGCGCGAGCGCCCGCGCGAGTGCGACGCGCTGCTGCTGGCCGCCCGACAGTTCGTGCGGATACGCGCCGCCGGAATCGGCGAGGCCAACAAGGTCGAGCATCTCCGCGACGCGCAGGCGCCGTTCGGCCTTTGGCATCCGCCGCAGGCCGAACGCGACGTTGTCCGCCGCGCTCAGGTGCGGGAACAGCGCGTAATCCTGGAACATCATGCCGATGCGGCGCCGCTCGGGCGGCACATCGAGCGACGGCGCCGCGACGGGCGCGCCGTCCAGCACGATGCGTCCCATGCGCACCGGTTCGAAGCCGGCGATCGCGCGCAGCACGGTGGTCTTGCCGCAGCCCGACGCGCCGAGCAGGCAGCCGATCTCGCCGCGCGGCAGTGCGAGGCTCAGCCCGTCGACCACGGTGCGGCGACCGTGCGGCGTGTCGTAGGCGAGGCAGAGGTCATCGAGTTCGAGCAGGTTCACGGTGTCAGGCTCCGATCTTGTGGCGGGTGCGGGCGAGCAGGATCACGGGCACGAGCCCGGCCAGCACGATCGCGAGCGCGGCGACCGCGCCTTCCTCGTAGGTGCCGCGCGCGGCTTCCGCATACAGCCAGGTCGCGAGCGTGTCGAAGTTCAGCGGGCGCAGCAGCAGCGTCGCCGGCAATTCCTTCATCGCGTCGACGAACACCAGCAGTGCGCTCGTCGTGAGCGCGGGCCGCAGCAGCGGCAGGTGCACGCGGCGCAGCGTGCCG
Organism: Burkholderia lata; assembly: GCF_902499335.1. Lineage (GTDB taxonomy): Bacteria > Pseudomonadota > Gammaproteobacteria > Burkholderiales > Burkholderiaceae > Burkholderia > Burkholderia lata_B. Next base: position 150,467 of record NZ_CABVQK010000007.1, read on the forward strand.
CCGGCCGTCTCGCCGAGCGAGCGCGCGGCCTGTTCCAGCGACGGCGGAATGCGCGCGAGACCGGCCTCGATGCTGCCGGCCGGGATCGCGAGAAAGCGCACGGTATAGGCGATCACGAGCGCGGCTGCCGAGCCCATCAGCAGCAGCCCGTCGCGGCCGAGCACCGCGCCGAACAGCCGGTCGGCCGCGGCGAACGGGATCAGCAGGCCGATTGCGAGCACGGTGCCCGGTACCGCATAGCCGAGGCTCGCGATTCTCGCGCACACGCGGGCGGGGCCCGCGCGGGCGCTGTCGCGTTGCGCGCGCGCGGCCCATGCGACGACGAGCCCGCACAAGAGTGTCGCGACGGTGGCGGCGGTGGCGATCGTCAGCGTGTTCGCGAGCCCCGTCATCAATTGTTCGGATACACCGCCGACCAGATGCAGCCGCTTGGCCGTTTCGACCGCGAGATATGCGGCCGGCGCGCCGAAGCCTAGCACCACGGGCAGCCAGCAGAGTACGGCGGCGCCGAACGCGGATACGCCGGTGAGGCGGCGCGGCGCGATCGGCCGCATGCGCCGGCCATGCGCGTAGCGCTGGCGGCGGCGCCCGTAGCGTTCGAGCACGATCATGCCGACGACGATCGCGAGCATTGCCAGCGCGATCTGCGCGGCGCCGGCAAGATCGGAGCGTGTGATCCACGTCGTATAGACGGATACGGTCAGCGTCTGCACGCCGAGGAATTCCGACGCGCCGATGTCGTTCAGTGTTTCGAGCAGCGCGAGGCTCACGCCGACCGCGATCGCGGGCCGCGCAAGCGGCACGACGACGCGCCAGAACGTCGCGACGCGTCCTGCACCGAGCGTACGCGCGGCTTCGAGCAGGCTCGCGGACTGCATGACGAACATCGCGCGTGTGCTCAGGTAAACATACGGATACAGCACGAAGCCGAGCACGAAGATTGCGCCGGGCAGCGAGCGCAGGTCGGGCAGGCGGAACTGGCGCGGGCTGTCGAAGCCGAGCAGCCAGCGGATCGCGCCCTGGACGGGGCCGATCGGGTGCAGCAGGTCGAGATATGCGAACGCGACGATGTAGGTGGGCACGGCGAGCGGCAGCAGCAGCGCCCACGTCAGGATCCGGCGGCCCGGGAAGTCGTACGCGGTGACGAGCCACGCGCAGCCGGTGCCGACGATCGACACGATCGCGCCGACGCCCGCGAGCAGCAGCAGCGTATTGACGAGCGCCTGCGGCAGCACGAATTCGGCGAGATGCCGCCAGTGCGCGAGATCGGCATCGAACGCGGCGGCCACGAGCACCGCGAGCGGCGCCGCGACCGCCGCCGCGATCGCCAGCGCGGCGATCAGCCACAGGCTGCCCGCGCGCGGCCGCAGGCGCGGCCGGCACGGCGGCCGGCGCGTGCCGGCGGTTGTTGCGTCAGTTGTCAAAACCGACCTTGTCGACGAGCTGGCTCGCCTGCTTGCGATGCTTCGCGATGTCCGCCAGCGGCAGCGGGTCGATCTTCAGCGTGCCGAAGCTGGCGATCACCGGGTCGAGCTTCACGTTCGCGCGCACCGGGTATTCGTAGTTCGCCTGCGCATACAGCGCCTGCGCTTCCGGCGACACGAGGTATTCGAGCAGTTTCACCGCGTTGGCCTTGTGCGGCGCGTGCTTCGCGACCGTCGCGCCGCTGATGTTCACGTGCGTGCCGCCGCTCTTCGCGTTAGCGAACGTCGGCCGCACGACCTTGATCGCGTCCCCCCACTTGCGCGCATCGCTGCCGGGTTCCGCATTCTTCATGTGACCGACGTAGTAGGCATTTGCGAGGCCGACGTCGCAGATGCCGCCGAGGATGTCGCGCGCGACGTCGCGGTCGCCGCCCGTCGCCTTGCGTGCGAGGTTCGCCTTCACGCCGCGCAGCCACTTCTCGGTGGCCGCTTCGCCGTCGTGCGCGATCATCGCCGCGACGAGCGCCGTGTTGTACGGATGCTGGCCCGAGCGGATGCAGACCTTGCCCTTCCATTTCGGATCGGCGAGATCCTCGTAACGGAACGCGTCGACCTTCAGGTCCTTCTCGACGTACAGCACGCGGTCGCGCAGCGACAGCGCGTACCAGTCGCCGTTCGCGCCGCGCAGGTTCGCGGGAATCGCGTCGTCGAGCGCCTTCGAGCGCACCGGCTGCGTGAGCCCGCCGTCGACGAGGTCGAGCAGGTTGCCGACGTCGACCGTCATCAGCACGTCGGCCGGCGACTGCGCGCCTTCCGCCTTCACGCGTTCGAGCAGGCCGTCCTTCACGAACACCGTGTTGACCTTGACGCCGCTCTGCTTCGTGAACGCGTCGATGAGCGGCTGGATCAGCTTCGGTTCGCGGGTGGTGTACAGGCTCACTTCCTCGGCCGCGTGGGCCAGCGGCGCGAATGCGGCGGCGGCAAGGGCGAGGGCGCCGGCAAGCGGCAGCAGGCGGGTGCGCGGATTCGACATGAAGACTCCGGAAGGGGCAGGTGGACGAAGGGAGCGTTCCGGGGCGCGCCTGCCGCCCGAGCGACCCGAAACATTACAAAATGAAAGACTCGAGATTCTAGATCGAAATGGGAACGGTTATCAAATGAAAGCTTGCGGCGGGCGGGGGGAGGAGGGGAAAGAGGATCGGAAACGGGGCGTCGCAGCGGGGGCGCAAGCGCGTAGAATGCCCGCTTCGACGAATTTGACGGAGTCGCCCCGACCATGAACGATCAGCGCAAGAAGAACCCTGTCCGCAACGTGAGCATCCTGATCGTCGTGGCCGTGCTGCTCGTGATCGGGACGATCCTGTACAACGCGATTTCGCAGAAGCACGCGTACGACGAGGCCCATCCGGCCGAGGCCGCGAGCGCGGCGTCGCACTGACGTGCCGGTGCGCGGCCCGGCGGGCCACGCACGTGGGGTGGATGTGAAGGAGATGAGTCCCCGGCTGTCGGCGAGGCAAATGCCACGCGGTGCAGGGGAAGAAGCGGGCGCCTGAACTGGCGCGCCGCGTACGCGGGTCAGCCGTGCGTCAACGTGACGCAGGGGCGAACTTCGGGCGGATCCGTGCGTAGAACACGAGCGCCAGCAGCGCGAGCCAGGCCGCGCCGACATACAGCGCGACGCGCGTGTCCTCGAACCAGCCGAGCATCACGATCACGAAACCCATGAACGCGATCGTCAGTGCCGGCGCGACCGGCCACAACGGCACCTTGAACTTCAGCGCCGCGACTTCGGCGTTCGACAGCCGGCGGCGCATCGCGACCTGCGACAGCAGGATCATCAGCCACACCCACACGGTGGCGAACGTCGCGATCGCCGCGACCATCAGGAATACGTCCTTCGGCATCAGGTAGTTGAGCAGCACGCCGACGAGCAGCGCGAGCGCCATCACGAGCACCGTGACCCACGGCACGCCGTGGCGCGACGTGGTCATCAGCACGCGCGGCGCCTGGCCCTGGCGCGCCATCCCGAACATCATCCGGCCCGCGCCGAAGATGTCGCTGTTGATCGCGGAGATCGCCGCGCTGATCACCACCAGGTTGAGGATCGTCGCGGCCGACTTCACGCCGAGCGCCGAGAAGATCTGCACGAACGGGCTGCCGTCGCCGCCGACACCGGTCCACGGGCTGATCGACATCAGTACGACCATCGTCAGCACGTAGAACAGCAGGATACGCGCGGGCACCGCGTTGATCGCGCGCGGAATCACGCGCTCCGGATCCTTTGCCTCGCCGGCGCTCATGCCGATCACCTCGATTCCGCCGTACGCGAAGATCACGACCGACAGCGACGCGATCAGCCCGCCGATGCCGTTCGGCAGGAAGCCGCCATGGTTCCACAGGTTCGCGAACGTCGGCACGTCGGCCGAGTGACCAAAGTGCATGCCGGTCAGCAGGATCGCGACGCCGCCGCCGATCATCGCGACGATCGCGCCGACCTTGATGATCGACAGCCAGAACTCCAGCTCGCCGAACACCTTCACATGGCACAGGTTCAGCCCGCAGATGATCGCGACGACGCCGAGCACCCAGATCCACTGCGGGACATCCGGAAACCAGAAACCCATGTAGATGCCGAACGCGGTGATGTCGGCGATCGCGACGATCACCATTTCGAGCGTGTAGGTCCAGCCGGTGACGAATCCGGCGAACGGGCCGAGGTTCTCGGTCGCGTAGTGGCCGAACGAGCCGGCGACGGGTTCGCGCACGGCCATCTCGCCGAGCGCGCGCATCACCATGTAGACGGCCGCGCCGCCCAGGATGTACGCCAGGATCACGGCCGGGCCCGCGAGCTGGATCGCGGACGCCGAACCGTAGAACAGGCCCGTGCCGATCGCCGAACCCAGCGCGAGAAAGCGGATGTGCCGCGCGCTCAGGTGGCGCTGCAAGTTTTTCATCGTGTCTCCGATATCGTTATGCGACGGACCGGGCGAGCGGGGCCGGTCCGATTGGCTCAAGTTGTATATACAACTTAAATGTGAACGAATGATAACAAGCCAGGCCGGGTGACCGGAATCGGGTATTCCCTGACTGGCGCGACGGGCGCAATAGGGGGCCGGGCGGTTGCGCAACGAGGGCGCAGGCCGCGTGGAACGGGCGGGTCATGCTTCGGGGATCGTTGAATCGGGGAGCGCCGCGGCCGATCCGCGGCATGCGCGGGCCGGCCACCGGCGGGGTAAAGCCGCGCTCAGGCGGGCAGGCGGATCACGCTCGCATCCTTGCGGATCAGCAGCGACGACGCGAGCATCTGCTTGCACTGGTGCGCGAGCACCTTCAGGTCGTGCGTGAGCTCGGCACCCACCGCATCGGATTTCTCCGCGGACACGACCATCGCGTCGAGGTCGCGCGTGATCTGCTTCGACGCGTCGAGCTGGTCGGCGGGCGGCGGCTCGCCGGCCTCGGCCTTCTCGAGATTGTCGAGCACCGCGGCGAGGCCGCGATGCAGCGCGTCGTCGTGGAGGATGCTGCCGTCGGCCGCGCAGGCCGTGCGGATCAGCGGCGCGGCGGCCGTGATCTGCGCGCCGAGCACGTGCGTCTGCACGAGCAGGTCGTTCAGTTCGGGCACGAAGCGCTGGTGCGCCTTCGGCTCGATCATCATCCGCTGGAACGCCTGCCCGAGATTCGCGAACGCGATGTGCACGTCCTTGCGCGCGAGGCGGTAGCGGTAGTCGTCGTCGAGGGTCGTGGTCGGCGTCTCGATCGCCGCCGCGACGACCGGCACGACGGCCGCACCGTCGGCGACCGGCACCGGCGGCGGCGACACGCCGCGCCCGGCGCGCCACACAGCCTCGAAATACTTGCGGGTGGCGGTGAGCATGTCGGCGACCTGCTTGCCCATCAGCCGGTATTCCCAGTACGGGAACAGCCGGCTCGCGGCGATCGCGATCATGCAGCCGACCACGGTGTCGATCGCGCGCTCGCCGATGATCCGCATGCTGCCCGGCGCGAGCAGGTGGAACATCAGCAGCACGTACGACGACGTGAACACGACGCTCGCCGCGTAGTTGAACAGCAGCAGGCTGTAGCTCATCACCATCGACGCGAACATGATCGCGATCAGCAGGTGCGGCTCCTTCACCGTGTAGATCAGCGCGATGCTCGCCGCGCAGCCGATCAGCGTGCCGATGATCCGCTGCGCGTTGCGCTGCTTGGTGAGCGAGTAGCCGGGTTTCAGGATGATGATGGTCGTCATCACGATCCAGTACGCGTTCGTGAGCGGCAGCAGCCGGCCGAGCCAGAACGCGACCGCCACCCCGATCGTCACGCGCAGCGCGTGGCGGAAGCTCGGCGAGCGCATGTTCAGGTTCGAGAAGATCAGCAGCGGCGACATCCGGCGGCGCTGCAGGAAGCGCGTGAGCGCCTTGTCGATCTTCAGTTCGGTTTGCTGCGGATCGGCATGGCCCGACAGGTTGCGGCGCATCCGGTCGATCAGGCGCGTCGCGCTCCAGATGCGCCGGAACGTGGCCAGCACGGCCGCATACGCTTCCGCGTTGGTGGCCGGGAAGTTCTTCTTGCGCATCAGCTCGATCTCGTACTCGATCGCGCGCAGTTCGGCCTTCACGCTGATCCGTGAATGCGGTGCGCGGTTTTCGAGCACCGCGAGGCCGATCTCCTCGAGATCGGCGGCCGCCTTGCAGATCAGGTCGCGGTAGAAAATGATGAGATCGGAGCCGCCGAACGTATTGCGCACCAGCGGGTAATCGGTGTGCGCGCCGACGAACAGCTCGTGCAGGTCGACGCTGTTGATGAACAGGTTGTACATCGTCGTGCGGCCGGGATCGAGCTTGCCGCGGCGCAGCTTCGGCAGGTTGCGCAGCACGATGTCACGCGCGGTTTCCTGGGTTTCGACCGCCGTGATCTGCTTGGCGACGAGATTGCGATAGCACTCGTCGAGATCGGCATCGAGATCGTAGAACTGCGCACGCGCGAGCAGGTAGTCGGCGCAGGCGAACAGGCTCTCTGCGAGTGCCTGCTGCTCGATCCGGCGCGCCTGCCATTGCGACACGAGCGTGGCCCAGTACGTGTACCAGAGGCCGCCCGCGAGAATCCAGCCGGCGTTGATGAACGCCTGCAGCGGCGTGAACTTCTCCTCGAGCGTCATCACCATCATGAACAGCGTCGCGAAGCTGATCTGCGGCCAGCGGTTGCCGTAGACGACGATCAGCGACAGCACGAAGGTGAGCGGCACGATGGCGAGCCACAGCACGAAGATGTTCGGTGTCGCAAGGCCGGTTGCGAGCGCGGCCAGAAAACCGATCACGCTGCAAGCGAGCATTTCGTTGTGCTTGTACTTGAGCGGGCCCGGCATGTCGACGACGCATGCGCCGAGCGCGCCCGTCGAGATCGTGAAGCCGAGCTCCCGGTTGTGAAACACGATCAGGCACAGCACGGCCGGCAGCGAGACACCGACCGCGATCCGCAGGCCGCCGAAAAAGTACTGGCTGTAGAAAAACTTTCTGATTTCGACCGAATAGCGCATCGATGGGCTGAATAGCAGACGAAGACGCCCGGGGGCGGCATCTTGACTGGCGACGAGTCTATCGTATTTCGCGGTCCGCAAAACCTGGCTTTCCGGACGAGGTCCGCGACGGCGGTCCATTTGCTATCCTTGGTGATCCTGTTCGCCCGGCCCGGCCGGCGCGAGGTTCCGACGCCTGCTTCATGCTCCATCTCTTCTATTCGAACCGTCACGAAACGCTGGCCGACGCGCTGCTCGAGGATCTGGCCGCGTTCCCGGCCCGCAACGGCCCGTGGGCGCCGCAACAGGTCATCGTGCCGAGCGCGGCGCTGCGCCGCCGTCTCGAGCTCGACATCGCCGCGCGCAACGGCGTGTGCGCGAACGTCGAGTTCACCTATCTCGCGCAATGGCTGTGGGCGCAGATCGGCCGCGTGCTGACGGTGCCCGCGCGTTCGCCGTTCGCACCCGACCGCCTCGTGTGGCGCTGCTACCGGCTGTTCGCGCAGGCGTCCGACGGGGCGCCGTGGCTCGCGTCGCCGCGGCTGGCCGCGTATCTGTCCGCGTCCGACGATGCAATGCGCTACGAGCTCGCGCACCGCGTGGCTGCCGTGCTCGATCACTACCTGACCTATCGTCCCGAATGGCTCGCCGCATGGCAGGCCGGCGAATCCGTGCTCGCGGGCGATGGGGCGCCGCGCGGGATCAGCGACGCCGCGCGCGACGACGAGCGCTGGCAGGCGGCGCTGTGGCGCGCGCTGCTCGCCGAGCTGAGCGACAGCGGCACGCCGCCGGCGCACCGTTTCCTCGTCGAGGCGCGCCATCTCGATGCTGAAACCATCGCGCGCGCGGACTGGCCGGAATCGGTCAGCGTGTTCGCGCTGCCGACGATGCCGCCGCTGCATGTCGCATTGCTGCGCGAGCTGTCGCGCTGGATCGACGTGCGCGTCTATGCGCTGAACCCGTGCCGTGAATTCTGGTTCGACATCGTGACCGCCGCGCATGCCGAGGCGCTCGATGCGGCCGGGCGGCTCGACTACCAGGAAGTCGGCCATCCGCTGCTCGCCGAATGGGGCAGGCAGACCCAGGCGCAGCTGCACATGCTGCACGAACTGACTGAAAGCGCCGCGTCGGGCGACGCGTCGCGTTTCGTCGAGAATCCCGCGCCGACGTGGCTCGCGCGCGTGCAGAACGCGATCCTCGAACTGCAGCCGGAGGCCGAAACCGGCGACGCACCGGCCGAGCGCGGGATCGAGGTGCACGTGTGCCACAGCCTCGCGCGTCAGCTCGAGGTGCTGCACGACCGGCTGCTCGCGTGGTTCGACGCCGACGCGAGCCTGCAGCCGTCCGACGTGCTCGTCGCGGTGGCCGATCTCGCGGCGGCCGGGCCGCTGATCGACGCCGTGTTCGGCACGGCCGGCACCGGCGGTGCGCGCGTGCCTTACCGGATCACCGGCCTGCCGCCGTCGCAGGCGAACCCGGTCGCCCGCGTGCTGCTCGACTGGCTCGCGTTGCCGGAGCGGCAGGTCGGCGCGCCCGAGCTGGTCGAATGGCTGCGCGTCGACGCGGTGGCGGCGCGCTACGGCATCGATGCGGCCGCGCTGGAGACGGTGCAGACCTGGCTCGCGGCCGCCGGCGCGCGGCGCGGGCTGTCGCCGCTCGCGAGCGACGACGCGGCCGTGCCGTCGCCGCGCCATACGTTCTCCGATGCGCTCGCGCGGCTCTTTCTCGGCTATGCGATGCCGGAAGGCGCGGCGCCGGTCGGCGCGTGGCTGCCGATCGAGGCGGCCACCGGCAGCGAGGCCGAACTGCTCGGCCGGCTCGCGCGCTTCACCGACGATCTCGACGGCTTCGCGCGGCGGCTGGCCGAATCGCATACGCCGCAAGGCTGGAGCGAACTGTTCGCCGACACGCTCGCACGTTTCTTCGATTCGGGCGCCGCGTATGCGGACGCGCTCGCGGGCGTGCGCGATTCGCTCGACGCGATGCTCGCCGCGATGACGGAGGGTGCGCCCGACGAAGCGTTGCCGGCAGCCGTCGTCCGGGCCGGGCTGGCCGCCGCGCTCGACGATCCGGCGCGCGGCGGGGTGCCGTGGGGCGGCGTCACGTTCTCGTCGCTGACGAGCCTGCGCGGCTTGCCGTATCGCGTCGTCTGCCTGCTCGGGATGGACGACGGCGTGCTGCCGAGTCTCGCGCGCGCGGACGAATTCGACCTGATGGCCGTATTGCCGAAGCTCGGCGACCGCCAGCGCCGCGACGACGAGCGCAACCTGTTTCTCGACCTGCTGCTCGCCGCGCGCGACCGGTTGCTGATCGCGTACACCGGCCGCAGCATTCGCGACAACGCGCCGTTGCCGCCCGCGGCACTCGTCGACGAACTGCTCGACCACCTCGCGCTCGTCACGGCGGGGCCCGACGCGGCGCCGGACGCGGTCGATGCCGCGCGGCGCGCCTTCGTCGTCGAGCATCCGCTGCAACCGTTCGCGGCCGCGTATTTCCAGCCCGGCAGCGAACTCGCTTCCTACGATGCCGAGCGTGCGACGCTCGCGACGCTGCTGGCCGCCGAGGCGTCGCGCGACGGGCCGCGCGAGCTGCCGTTCTTCGCGCAGCCGCTGCCGGCCGAACCGGTCGAGCCTGTCGCATTCAGCGAATTCGAACGCTTCTGGCGCCATCCCGCGCGTGCGCTGCTGCGCGCGCGGCTCGGCATCGTGCTCGCCGACGCGCAGGCCGAACTGCTCGATACCGAGCCGTTCGCGCTCGATTTCGCCGGCAGCGACGCGCTCGCCGAGCGCGTGCTCCCGTTGCTGATCGAGTCGGACGAGGGCGGCGTGCACGATCACGCGCTGCGCATTGCGGATGCGAGCCCCGAACTGCCGGGCGGCGCGACGGGCGCCGTGTGGCGCGACCAGGCGCTTGGCTCGATGACGCAACTCGCGTCGAACGTGCGCCGGGCGCTGGCCGACGGGATGGAGCGGCGGCCGTTCACGCTCACCGTCGTACCGGCCTGGCCGGACACCGAACAGGCGCTGTTCGGCGCCGACGACGCGCTGCTGTCGGGCGACGCGGTGAGCGCGCCGCTCGAACTGCACGGCACGCTGAACCGGCTCACGCCGGCCGGGCAGATCATCTACCGCTATGCGCGGCCGAGTGCGCGCGACTACCTGTCCGCGTGGCTCGCGCACCTCGTCTACTGCGCGATCGAGCCGGGCGGCCCGCGCCGCACGCTGTGGTTCGGCAGCGGCGGTGCATTCGAGCTGACGCCTGTCGCGGCGCCGCTCGAGCGGCTCGCGCCGCTGGCCGCGCTGTTTCGCGCGGGGCGGCGCATGCCGCTGCGGTTTTTCCCGCGCAGCGCATGGGCGAGGGTGTCCGACGGCGAAGCCAAGGCCGCGAGTGTCTGGATCAACGAGCGCGTCGTGAGCGAAGCCGATGATCCGGCCATCGCGATCGCGTGGCGCGGTGCGCATGCATCGCTCGACGAGCCGTTCGGCACACTCGCGCGGCTCGTGTTCGATCCGCTTGTCGAGCATCTGAAGGAGGTCGCATGAGTGCCGTGTCGCAGCCGCAGCAGGCGCTCGAACTCGACGTGTTCGCGTGCCCGCTCGACGGCGTCAACCAGATCGAGGCGTCGGCCGGCACCGGCAAGACCTGGAACATCTGCGCGCTGTATGTGCGCCTGTTGCTGGAAAAGGATCTCGGCGCGGATGAAATCCTCGTCGTGACCTTCACGAAGGCGGCGACCGCCGAGCTCCACGAGCGGATTCGCGGCCGGCTCGCGCAGCTTGCGCATGCGCTCGACACGGGCGACGACGGCGGCGATCCGTTCATCGAGCGCCTGCTCGAGACCACGCTCGGCGAAAGCGGCGAGCTCGATCCCGAAACGGCCGCGAAGCGGATCCGGCGTGCGCTGCGCGCGTTCGATCAGGCCGCGATCCATACGATCCACGCGTTCTGCCAGCGCGCGCTGCAGGAAGCGCCGTTCGCGGCCGCGATGCCGTTCGCGTTCGACATGGAGGCCGACGACGCGTCGCTTCGTTTCGAACTGGCAGCGGATTTCTGGCGCACGCGCGTCGAACCGGCGGCTGCGCGCTGGCCGGGCTTTGCGACCTGGCTCGTCGAATCGGGCGCCGGCCCGGCCGCGCTCGATGCGCAGCTTGCGCGCCGGCTGAAGAAGCCGCTCGCCGCGCTGCGCTGGGACGGCGTGACCGAGCCGGATGAATCGGCCGAGGCCGCCGCGGCCGAATGCTTCGCCGAGGCCGCGCGGATGTGGGCGGACGAGCGCGACGCGATCGATGCGTTGCTGCGCACCGCGCAACCCGCGCTCAACCAGCGCTCGCACAAACCCGAAGCGGTTGCCGATGCGCTTGCCGCATGGGCCGCGCATTTCGCGCAGGGCGACGCGACAGCTGCGCTGCCGAAGGCCGCGCTGAAGCTCACGCGTACCGCGCTCGTGAAGGCGACGAAAAAAGGCGGCGCGACGCCCGAACACGCATTCTTCGACGTGGCCGACGCGCTCGAAGCGGCGGTGGCCGCGGCCGAGGCCGCGCAGCGCGCGCGCTGGCTCGCGCTGATCGCCGAATGGCTCGACATGGCGCCGGGAGAGCTGGCCGAGCGCAAGCGCACGCGGCGTATCGTCTCGTTCGACGACCTGCTCGCGAACCTGTACCACGCGCTGCATGCGCATCCGTGGCTCGCCGAGACGCTGCGCGCGCGCTATCCGGCCGCGCTGATCGACGAGTTCCAGGATACCGACCCGCTGCAGTTCGCGATCTTCGACCGGATCTTCGCGCCGGGCGGCCCGCTGTTTCTCGTCGGCGATCCGAAGCAGGCGATCTACAGCTTCCGCGCGGCCGATCTGCATACCTATCTTGCCGCGCGTGAACGGGCGAGCGCGTGCTACACGCTCGCGGTCAACCAGCGTTCGACGCCCTCGATCGTCGATGCGTGCAACCGCTTCTTCATGTCGAATCCGCGTGCGTTCGTGCTCGACGGGCTCGACTATTACGCGGTGCGCGCCGGCACGCGCGTGCGCGCGCCGTTCGTCGATGAGACCGATCCGGGCCCGGCAGGCGATTTCCGGGTCTGGGCGTTGCCGGGCGGCGAAGGCACGCTGCTCAAGCGCGATGCACAGGCGCAGGCTGCCCAGGCCTGCGCGGCCGAGATTGCGCGGTTGATGCGCGGCGCGCGCGAAGGGCGCGTGCGGCTCGGCGATACGCCGCTGTCGCCGGGCGATATCGCGGTGCTCGTGCAGACACACCGGCAGGGCAGTCTCGTGAAGCGCGTGCTGGCCACGTGGGGCATCGGCAGCGTCGAACTGGCGCAGGCCTCGGTGTTCTCGACCGGCGACGCCGAGCAGCTCGAACGCGTGCTGGCGGCGATCGATGCGCCGGGCGACCTGCGGCGCTTGCGCGCGGCGCTCGCATCGGACTGGTTCGGCCTCGATGCCGGCGCGTTGTGGCGGATGGAACAAGGCGACGGCGATGCGCAACGTGACGCATCAGCGGTGGATAGCGCCGACGCGATGAGCTGGGTCGAGCGCTTCTCGCGGTACCGGCTACTGTGGCGCGAACGCGGCTTCGCGGTGATGTGGCGTACGTTCACGCGCGAGCTGCGGATTGCCGAGCGGCTGATGGCCGGCGCGGACGGCGAGCGCCGCGTGACCGACATCAACCATCTGGCCGAACTGACGCAGGCACGCGCGTCCGCGCAGCCGGGCATCGCGCCGACGCTGCGCTGGCTGGCCGCGCAACGGCTCGACGGCGGCGGCGAGGAAGCGCAGTTGCGGCTCGAATCCGATCGCAACCTCGTGCAGATCGTCACCGTGCACAAGTCGAAAGGCCTCGAATACGCGATCGTGTTCTGTCCGTTCCTGAACGACGGCGGGTTGCGCGAGCCGCCCGCGTCCGCGCTGCCCGATGCGCGCGAATATCACGACGATGCGGGCGACGCGGTGCTGCATTACGGGTGCGACGACGAGGCGGCCGCCCATGCGGCGCGGCAGGCGCTGCGCGAGCAGGCCGCGGAGCGCGCGCGGCTCGTCTATGTGGCGCTCACGCGCGCCGTCTATCGCTGCTACGTCGTCGCCGGGCCGTACCTGTCGTCGCGCTCGACACGCGAAGCGCGGCGCAGCGTGCTCAACTGGCTCGTTGCGGGCGCCGGCCAGGCGTTCGATGCGTGGCTCGACGAGCCGCCCGACGAAGCCGCGCTCGATACGGCGTGGCACGCGCTCGCGGGTGGCCCCGTAAGCGTGGCGCCATTGCCGGCGCCGGCGCGACCCGAGCGTCTCGCGGCCGGGCACGACGCGTCGCAGACACTCGCGGCGCGCCATGCGACGCGCATGCTGCGCGATGCGTGGCGGATGGCCAGCTTCAGTTCGCTGACTGCGTCGATGGCGCGCGAAGAGGCCGGCGTCGCGGCCGTGCCCGATGACGAACTGCGGCCCGATCACGATGCGCTTGCCGCGGTGGCGCCGGATGGCGAGTGGCTGTTGGCCGAAACAGTCGCGCCCGAACCTCCGGACGACGACATCCTCGTGTTCCCGCGCGGGGCGGCGGCCGGCGAGTGCCTGCACCGCCTGTTCGAACTCAGCCGCTTCACGGAGCCCGAGTCGTGGCCCAGGGCCGCGCTCGGCGCGCTGCACGACCGGCCGGTCGAGGCCGAGCCCGAACTCGCCACACGCCTGCCGGCGATGATGGTGCAGCTGGTCGACGATGTCGTGCGCACCGAGCTCGTGCCGGGCATGCGGCTCGCCGATCTCGATCCCGCGAAGCGGCTCGACGAAATGGGTTTCCTGTTCCCGGCGCCCGCGCTCGACCTGATGGCGCTGCGCCGCCTGCTGGTCGCGCACGGCTACCCGGACGTTGCACTGGAGGCGGGCACGCTCGCCGGTTTCATCAAGGGTTTCATCGACATGATCGTCGAACACGACGGCCGCTTCTGGATCGTCGACTGGAAGTCGAACCATCTCGGCACGACGCCGGACGCCTACGGCCCGCGCGCGCTCGATGTCGCGATGGCCGATCACGCGTATCACCTGCAGGCGCTGCTCTATACGGTCGCACTGCATCGCTACCTGCGCGGGCGGCTGCCCGACTACGACTACGACACGCATATCGCGGGTTACCTGTACCTGTTCGTGCGCGGTGTGCGGCCTGACTGGCGCAGCGGCGGCGAGCCGGCCGGCGTGCATGCGCGGCGGCCCGGGCGCGCGCTCGTCGACGCACTCGACCGGATGATGGAAGGGGGCCGCGCATGAACATGAACGCGCAGGACGATACGCTCGAATTCACCGGAGGCCTCGTCGCGCGGCTGCCCGAACCGGCCGATTTCGGCATCGCGCTCGCAGAAGGCTTCGCGCGCCGCATCGGCGACCTCTCTCGCCGCGCCGGCGCGCCGGCCGCGGCCGCACGCTGGGCCGCGCGCGCCGCGTTCGCGACGAGCCGCGCGACCGCGGGCGGCCACGTGTGCGTCGCGCTCGGCGCGCTCGCGCAGCGTTACGAAGCACCGCTCGACGAAGTCCGCGCGGCGCTTGCCGCGAGCGGCGTGGTTGCGTTCGGCACGCTCTCGCGCGGCGACGAGCGGCCGCTGATCGTCGACCGTCACGATCACCTGTATCTGTCGCGCTATTTCGACTACGAAAGGCGGCTTGCCGATGCGCTCGTCGCGCAGGCCGGTGTGGCCGCGCCGGACGAAAGTCTTGCACCCGGCCGGTTGCGCGACAGCCTCGCGCGTTACTTCGCGCCGGCAACCGGCGAAGTCGACTGGCAGCGCGTCGCGGCGATCGTCGCGCTGACGGGCCGCGTGACGATCGTCAGCGGCGGCCCGGGCACGGGCAAGACGACGACCGTCGTCGGCGTGCTGGCCTGTCTGCTCGATATGCACCCGGGGTTGCGCGTCGCGCTTGCCGCGCCGACCGGCAAGGCCGCGCAGCGGATGCAGGAAGCGCTGCACGCGCGGGCCGGCGACCTGCCACCCGAACTCGCGGCGCGCCTGCCCGATACGTCGTACACGCTGCACCGGCTGCTGGGCGGCGGCGGGGCGGCCGGCTTCCGGCATCATCGCGACAATCCGCTGCCGTACGACCTGATCGTCGTCGACGAGGCGTCGATGATCGACGTCGCGCTCGCCGCGCATCTGCTCGATGCGCTGGCGCCGGGCGCGCGGCTCGTGCTGCTCGGCGACAAGGACCAACTCGCCGCGGTCGAGGCGGGTGCCGTATTCGCGGAGCTGAGCGCGCGCCCGGCGTTTACCGCCGCGGCGCGCACGCGCATCGCTCAGGCGCTCGGCATCGACGAGGCGGCATTCGTCGCGGCGTTGCCGGTGCAGGACGAAGCCGCGACCGCAGCCGTTCCCGCTGCGCATCCGGTTTCCGCCGCGGCTCGGGCCTCGGCACCGCCGTCGGCGCTTGCCGCGGCCGCTCCACGCAAACCGGCGTCGCGACGGAAAGTCGATGAGCGACAGGCATCGCTCTTCGACGACGAACCGCAGGATGACGAGGTTTCACCGATCAACGACGCGCAGCCGCCGGCCGCAGGTCCGGTGCTGACCGAAACCGGCGAGGCTGGCGAGGCAGGCGAGGCCCCCGCGTGGATCGAGGCCGACGAACTCGCGTGGCTCGACGCCGTCGAACTGCCGCCGTTGGGCGCAGGCGACGTGGCGCTTGAATCGGCCACATCGATACTGCCAGGCGAACCCGCCGCCGCGTCCGCCATGCCCGTACCGGCACCGCTCGCCGACTGCGTGGTCTGGCTCGAACGCAATTACCGCTTCGGTCTCGATTCGCCGATCGGGCGGCTCTCGCTCGCGATCCGCAGCGGCGACGTGCAGGCCGCGCTCGATGCGCTGCCCGCCGACGATTCGGCCGCCGCGTCGTTCCATGACGATGCGGGCGAGTCGCTCGCGTCGTCGACGGTCGAGCGGCTTGCGCGGCGGTTCGGTGCCTACCTCGACGCATTGCGCGACGCGCTGGCCGCGCCGGTGCCCGATCCGCTGCCGCTGTTCGATGCGCTCAACCGGTTCCGGATCCTGTGCGCGACCCGCAGCGGCTTGCGCGGCGCGGAGCACGTCAATGCGCTCGTGGCCGCGCACGTGCGCCACGCGGCGCGCGTGCCGCTCGCGGTCGGCGCGCACTGGTTCACGGGGCGGCCGATCATGGTGACGCGCAACGATTATGCGCTCGGGCTGTTCAACGGCGATATCGGCATTGCGCTACCCGACGCGCACGGCGTGCTGCGCGTGTGGTTCAGGCGGGCGGACGGCACCGCGCGCGCGGTGTCGCCGGCCGCGCTGCCGCCGCACGAAACCGCGTTCGCGCTGACGGTCCACAAATCGCAGGGCTCGGAATTCGACGAAGCCGCGCTCGTGCTGCCGGCATCGTTCGGCCGCGTGCTCACGCGCGAACTCGTCTACACGGCCGTCACGCGTGCCCGCACGCGCGTGCAGGTGATCGGGCCGAGGCGCGTGCTGGCGCAGGCGGTCGCGACGCGCACGCAGCGCGATTCGGGGCTCGCGGCACGCGTCGACGAGGCGCTCGCACGGCGCCGCATGGAGGCGTCGCGATGATGATCCGCTATACGCTCGACCCGGCCGAAGTCGAATGGACGGCCGTGCGCGCGCAGGGCGCGGGCGGGCAGAACGTGAACAAGGTGTCGAGCGCGATCCACCTGCGCTTCGACATCCGCGCGTCGTCGTTGCCGCCCGTCATCAAGGAGCGGCTTCTCGCGCTGTCCGACCAGCGCATCACGCGCGACGGCATCGTCGTGATCAAGTCGCAGGAATATCGCACCCAGGAGAAGAACCGCGAAGCCGCGCTGGCGCGCCTCGATGCGTTGATCAGCGGCGTCGCGTTCACGCCGCGCGCGCGGGTCGCCACGCGGCCGACGCGCGCGTCGAAGGAGCGGCGGCTCGAGCACAAGTCGCGCCGCAGCGTGGTGAAGTCGGGAAGAGGGAAGGTGATCGACTGACGAATGGACGGGCGGACCAACGACGGGCGCGAGCGTCATTCGCCCGCCGCCGCGCCGGTTATCGCATCACGGTTCCTGCGCTGTCGAGCACGAAGTCGACGCAGAACACGACGAGCCGGCTTTGCGCGCGGATCGCGACGGCGGCCGTATAGCAGTCGCGTCCTTCCGTCAGCGAGAAGTGCGGGCCCATCAGTGCAACGCGTCCGGGCGCGGCGATCGCGCGCTGGAAATACGGGCGCCGCGACCAGTTGCTGTGGGTTTCGGGGAAGAGCGGTGAGAGGCGGGTGACACCCGGCTGGCCATCGTCGGGGCGCGCGCCGATCGACGGCAGGAACTGCTCGCCGATCTCGTCGGTGACGAACACGCGGCGCGCGGCCGGCACCGCGAATACTCGCTGTGCGGCGTCCTGCAGGTTGCCGCTCGCGGAAAACGCGGCCGCGCCGGTCAGCACGAGCCGCTCGATCGCGTCGAAGCCCGGCTGCTCGGCCACGACCGGCGTGTGCCGGTGGGCAATGAAGCGCTGCCACGCGGCGTCGAGCATCGCGGGCGCTGCCGCGCTGGCATGTGCGATCGATGCATCGGGCTGGCCGAACTGGAAGCCCTGTACGAAATCGATGTCGGCTTCCATCAGCGCCTGCAGCGCGTCGTCGCTCTCGACGCCCTCGGCGAGCACCATCGCGCCGGCCTGATGCAGCATCGATACGAGGTGATGCATGATGCGGCGATCGTCGGCCGAACCGGTCGAGCGTTCGACGAGCGAGCGATCGAGCTTGACGATGTCGGGTCGCGCGCGCCACACGCGGTCGAAGTTCGAGAATCCCGTGCCGAAATCGTCGATCGCGATCAGGAAGTCGCGATGCTGGATCATGTCGATCGTGCGGGCGAGCGCGGCTTCGTCGCGCGACGGCTGTTCGACCACTTCCAGCACGATGCGGTTCGGCGGCAGTGCGAAATGCCGGCACAGCGCCTCGACGAATTCGCGCTGCACGAGGCCCGAATCGAGCACGCGCGGCGTGACGTTCAGGAACAGCCAGCCGTCGCCGATGCCCTGCGCGACGAAGTTGGCCGTGTGCAGGCAGCGCGCGAGCCGGTCGAGCAGCAACGCGTCGGCGTCGGCGCGCGTCTTGTCGAACAGGGCGACGGGCGAGATCAGTGCGCCGTTCGAATCGACGACGCGCAGCAGCGCCTCGTAACCGACGACGCGCTTGTGTGTGATCGACAGCACGGGCTGGAACACGCTGCGCAATGTCGTGGTGCGATAGGTGGCGACCCAGCCGCCGGGCGTCGGCGTGAGACGTTCGAGCAGGGAGTCGAGCGAGAGGTCGCGGGCGGGCTTCATGTCAACGGTGCCCGAGGGCGAGCTGCGGGGCAGCAGCGCGCCACCACGCTGAAGCAGTCGCACGCGCGGGCGGACGCGAAAGAACGTGGGACATCGAGACCGCCTTCTGCGGGTAAGTGTTCGGAGTGTAACGGGAATGGGGCCGCTCGCGTATCAGGGAAACTCCAGACGCACGCGGGTATGCGGCTGCGGCCGGCGCGTCGCGCATGGCCGCCGCGCAGCGAAGCGCGCCGCCGAACATGACAATCCGGCGGCATGGCATGCGTGGGGCATGCGTGGTGAGGCGGGAAATCCCGGCGGCCGCCACCGCCGCGAGTGAAGATCGCCGTCAGAGGAACGCCGGCCGTGCTGCGGCAGCGCCCGCGGTGGGGCGGTGAACAGTCGGCGCCCGGTCGTCACGCATCACGGCGCGACCGATGGCGACGCGTGCACCCGAATGTATCGTCAGGTCGCTTCGCCGCTGCGCGGCCGGATCCCGGGAATCCGCTTGATCACGCCGGTCGCGAGCGCGGTGCCGACGAGCACGATCGCGCAGCCTTCGATCATCACGGCCGACACGTGTTCGCCGAGGAACAGCGCGCCCCACAGCAGGCCGAACACGGGGATCACGAACGTCACGGTAATCGCGCGGGCGGGGCCGACGTGCGCGATCAGGTAGAAGTAGATGAAATAGGCGATGCCCGTGCAGGCGACGCCGAGTGCGAGCACCGAGCCCCACGCGTGCGCGCTGACCGGCGCGGCTGGCCAGGTGGCGATCGCGAACGGCAGCAGCAGGATGGTCGAGCCGATCATGCTGCCGGTCGCGTTGACGAGCGGATCGACGCCGGTCAACTTGCGCTTCGTGTAATTGGCCGCGATGCCGTACAGCAGCGTCGCGCCGAGCGCCGCGGCGGCGGCGAGCGCGGTCGCGGTGGCGCCCGTTTCGCCGTGCGCATTCGCGATCTGGTTCCACACGAGCGTGAGCACGCCGGCGAAACCGATCACGAGGCCGAGCGCGCGCGGCAGCGACAGCTTGTCCTTCAGCCACAGGTAGGCCACGAGCGCGCCCCAGAGCGGCGTCGTCGCGTTGATCACCGACGTCACGCCGGCCGACAGCGTCAGTTCGGCGAACGCGAACAGGCAGAACGGGATGCCCGAGTTCAGCGCGCCGACGACAAACAGCGGCCACGCATGACGGCGCAGCCGGGCGCCGAGATCGGCGGGTTTGAAGCGCGTGAGCGCGAAGCCGGCGAGAAACAGCGCGCCGATGCCTACCCGCAACGCCATTAGCGGCGCGACGCCCAGATCGACGACGCCGATCCGGATAAACAGGAACGACGCACCCCACAGGGCAGCGAGCACGGTCAGCAGAAGGGCGTTTTTGGGCGACATCGATCGTGAAGGGCGGGGACGGGATGCAGAGAATCTTACACCCCGGTACCACGCCGTCGTTTCACGTTTCGATGAAATGGCAAGAAACGGGAATGTCGCCGGTGGCCGGCGCGGTGCGGCCGCCTGCCGGCGGTCGTGCCCGATCAGTGATGGTGCCAGCCGCCGCGTCCTCCGAAGCCGAAATTGAGCGAAACCGCCGGTCCCCAATAGCCGCCCCACGCGGGCGCATAGGCAGGTGCCGGATAGTAATAGGCGGGGCCGGGATCGACGTAGACGGGGGCAGGCTGCACCGGGGCTGCCGTGTAATAGCCGCCAGGATAGTAGCCGTACGGGTAGTAGCAGCCGGCGAGCGTCACGCAGGCGAGCGCCGCGGCGACGAGGGTCCTGTTCATGATGTCTCTCCGGCGGAGCCGGCAATCGGCAGATGCTTAAGCTTAGGCCGCGCGCCGATGACACGGTGTGCAAAACGGTAACGGATCATTTCCGCACCGGCTGCCGGCCACGTTGCGGCGCCGCATGCGAAAACGGCGCTTCCGCACCGCGGAAACGCCGTCTGGCTGACCATCGCGGCGCGCTGCGCCGCTTACTTGCCGACCTGGTTACCGATGATGCCGCCGGCCGCTGCGCCGCCCAGCGTCGACAGCGCACTGCCGCCGATTGCCGCGCCGGCGACGCCGCCGACACCCGCACCGATTGCCGTGTCGCGCTGGCGTCTCGTCATCGAGTCACAGGCCGACAGGCTGGCCACGGTCGCGACGAGCAGCGCGCATATCCCAATACGCCGTATCGAATTCATGATCGTTGTCCTTGCGGTTGTGAACGGAGGACACGCGACCGGCCGGCGGCCGCGCATGAACCCAATCTACGCGCCGTCCCCCGGCGCTGCTGTAAGGACTTGTTAAGGCTCTCGCGGTTTCGTAATGAATTGTTTCCGGTGGTTTACCCGTGCACCGGCAGGCACGCGACATGCGCAAAAAAGCCCGCTCGAAAGCGGGCTTCGTGCATCGCGAGGTGATCCGGTGCGGATCACCGGATCGCGTGTTCGCTTATTGACGGTGATAGATTTCGGCGCCGGTCTTGACGAACTCGACCGCCTTCACTTCCATCCCCTTCTTCAGCGCTTCGGTTTCCGACACGCCCTGCTGCGCCGCGAACTCACGCACGTCCTGCGTGATCTTCATCGAGCAGAAGTGCGGGCCGCACATCGAGCAGAAGTGCGCGACCTTTGCGGAATCCTTCGGCAGCGTTTCGTCGTGGAATTCGCGCGCCTTGTCCGGATCGAGACCGATGTTGAACTGGTCTTCCCAGCGGAACTCGAAGCGCGCCTTCGACAGCGCGTTGTCGCGCACCTGCGCGCCCGGGTGACCCTTTGCGAGGTCGGCGGCGTGCGCGGCGAGCTTGTACGTGATGATGCCTTCCTTCACGTCGTCCTTGTTCGGCAGGCCGAGGTGCTCCTTCGGCGTCACGTAGCACAGCATCGCGGTGCCGAACCAGCCGATCATCGCGGCGCCGATGCCCGACGTGATGTGGTCGTAGCCCGGTGCGATGTCGGTGGTCAGCGGCCCGAGCGTGTAGAACGGCGCTTCCTTGCACCAGTCGAGCTGGAGATCCATGTTCTCCTTGATCAGCTGCATCGGCACGTGGCCGGGGCCTTCGATCATCACCTGCACGTCGTGCTTCCATGCGATCTGCGTGAGCTCGCCGAGCGTCTTCAGTTCGCCGAGCTGCGCTTCGTCGTTCGCGTCGTAGATCGAGCCGGGGCGCAGGCCGTCGCCGAGCGAGAAGCTCACGTCGTACGCCTTCATGATCTCGCAGATCTCTTCGAAGTGTTCGTACAGGAAGCTTTCCTTGTGATGCGCGAGGCACCACTTCGCCATGATCGAGCCGCCGCGCGACACGATGCCGGTCATCCGGTTCGCGGTGAGCGGCACGTACTGCAGGCGCACGCCCGCGTGGATCGTGAAGTAGTCGACGCCTTGCTCGGCCTGTTCGATCAGCGTGTCGCGGAAGATTTCCCAGGTCAGGTCTTCAGCCTTGCCGTTGACCTTCTCGAGCGCCTGATAGATCGGCACCGTGCCGATCGGCACCGGGCTGTTGCGGATGATCCACTCGCGCGTTTCATGGATGTGCTTGCCGGTCGACAGGTCCATCAC
Organism: Burkholderia lata; assembly: GCF_902499335.1. Classification (GTDB taxonomy): domain Bacteria; phylum Pseudomonadota; class Gammaproteobacteria; order Burkholderiales; family Burkholderiaceae; genus Burkholderia; species Burkholderia lata_B. The sequence continues at coordinate 172,225 of NZ_CABVQK010000007.1, forward strand.
CGTGTCGCCGCCCCAGCGGATCGCCCACGTCATCTTGTCGACTTCCTCGCCGATCGACGACGTGACGGCCGAGTTGCCGATGTTCGCGTTGATCTTCACGAGGAAGTTGCGGCCGATGATCATCGGCTCGGATTCCGGGTGGTTGATGTTCGCGGGGATGATCGCGCGGCCGCACGCCACTTCCGAGCGCACGAATTCCGGCGTGATCTCGGCCGGCGCGTTCGCGCCGAAGGCTGCTGCGCCGAACGCCTGGCCCGGGTGCTGGCGGCCCATCATCGCGGCGAGCTTCGCGCCGTTCGGGCCGCTTGCCTTCAGGCTCTCGAGGTACTCGGCACGGCGCTGGTTCTCGCGGATCGCGATGTATTCCATTTCCGGCGTGATGATGCCCTGACGCGCGTAGTGCATCTGCGTGACGTTCTTGCCGGCCTGCGCGCGGCGCGGGTTGCGGTGCAGGCCCGGGAACCGCAGGTCGGCGGTGGCCGGATCGGCCGCGCGCTCGAGGCCGTACTGGCTCGACAGGCCGCCGAGGACTTCGGTGTCGGCGCGTGCCTCGATCCAGCCCTGACGCAGCGCGGCCAGGCCTGCGCGGATGTCGATCTTCGCTTCCGGATCGGTGTAGGGGCCCGACGTGTCGTACACGTAGATCGGCGGGTTCTTTTCGCCGCCGAAGCCGGTCGGCGTGTCGGCCTGCGTGATTTCACGCATCGGCACGCGGATGTCGGGCTGTGAGCCGGTTACATAAACCTTGCGGGAATTCGGCAGCGGGGCGACGGCCGCGGCATCGACATGAGCGTCGGCGGACAGAAACTTCGGATTGGCGTTCATGCAATCTCCTGTGTGAGCGCCGGACAGGCGCTTCGGCGCTTGCCCGGAGCCCTTGACGTATGTGGGGCTCGAGCTAAGCAGGAGACGAGGCTTGGTGAGGCGGCGGATTTCGTCAGAAGGATGGCGGCGAAATCCGTACGCTTCCCTGCGCTGGCATTATCCAGATCAGGTTCAAAGGGTATTTCTCACCCGCAATGCCGGTTGTTTGACCGAGCGCATTGCAGGACCCCCGCGTTAGCAGCGCACACGATACACTGGCTTGGCGGCGGTTTCAACCGGGAGAGGATCGGCTGCCCCGGTGCGGCCGCAGCATGGCGGGCGGTGCGATGGCCCGTCGAAATGGCAGCGCGTGTCGCCGCCGCATGGCCCCACGGCTTGGCCGGCAGCGGCGGAGCGGTGCAGCATGACGCGCTTTCGCGCAACTTCAAAAAAATATTTCGCAGCGGCTGTCATTTCCCGCGACGTCGTCCGTCTATTCGGCTCCTTAAACCCATGTTTTGGAGAGATGTCATGAAAAAAGTACTGATTGCCGCCTGCGTCGCCGCTTTTGCCACGATCGCCACGGGCGCGTATGCGCAGAACGACGCGATGTCGCAGCCAGGTTCGTCGATGTCGAAGGACGCGATGGGCCACGACGCGATGGCCAAGGATGCGATGGGCCATGACGCGATGAAGAAGGACGGCATGAAGAAGCATGCGATGAAGAAAGACGCGATGAAGAAGGACGCGATGAAGAAGGACGCGATGAAGAAGGACGCGATGGGGCACGACGCGATGGGCAAACCGTCGTCGGGCGACAAGATGGCGCCGTCGAACTGACGGAAGGCAGGCGCGGCGCGGCCGGCACGTGCGTCGCACGACGGCCGCCCGCCCGCATCGGGTCCCATCGACTCATTCCGGGAGTCTTCATCATGCAAACCGTTCCCGCTACCGGGCGCGCGGCCGCCACGCCGCCCGCGCGCCCGATCCATCCGTTGTGGGTGCGTGCGAGCCATTGGCTCAACGCACTCGCGGCGATCCTGATGGTGCTGTCCGGCTGGCGCATCTACGACGCGTCGCCAATCTATCCGCCGTTCGTGTTTCCGCACGGCATCACGCTGGGCGGCTGGCTCGGCGGCGCGCTGCAATGGCATTTCGCGGCAATGTGGCTGCTGGTCGGCAACGGGCTGTTCTACCTCGCGATGTCGATCGCGACGGGGCGCCTCGCGCGCAAGATGCTGCCCGTCACGCCGGCGTCGATCTGGCGCGACATCCGTGCCGCACTGGGCGGGCGGCTGTCGCACGACGACCTGAGCGTCTACAACGCGGTGCAGCGTGCCGCGTACCTGACCGCGATCGTCGATCTCGTCGTGCTGGTGCTGTCGGGGCTCACGATCTGGAAATCCGTGCAATTCCCGCTGCTGCGCGAATTGTTCGGCGGCTACGACAACGCGCGTGTCGTGCACTTTTGGGCGATGTCGCTGCTCGTCGCATTCGTCGTCGTTCACGTCGCGATGGCGCTGCTGGTGCCGCGCTCGCTGCTCGCGATGCTGCGCGGGCGCTGACCCGTCAACTTCGGGTGAAGGAAATCATCATGTCGGAATCCGAATACAAGCGCGACGGTTCGCGCTGGACGCTCGACCGGAAGTCGCTCGAACTCGACGTGCGCCGCGAGCTCGAGATGCCGTCGCGGCGGCTGTTCAACCGGCGCGTGCTGACGCTCGGCGGCCTGACGATGCTGACCGGCTGCACGCTGAAGGACGACGCGTCGGTCAACACGTTCCTCGAGACAGTGTCGCGCATGAACGACCGCGTGCAGGCGTGGCTGTTCAGCGGCGAGCGGCTCGCGCCGACCTACACCGAAGCCGACATCACGCGACCGTTCCCGTTCAACGCGTACTACGGGATCGACGACGTGCCGCACGTCGATGCGTCGACGTATCGGCTCGTGCTGTCCGGCCGCGTGACGGGCAAGCGCGTGTGGACGCTCGATGAACTGTATGCGCTGCCGCATGCGGAACAGATCACGCGGCATATCTGCGTGGAAGGGTGGAGCGCGATCGGCCGCTGGGGCGGCACGCCGTTCGGCGCGTTTCTCGCACGCGCCGGTGCCGATACACGGGCGAAATACGTCGGCTTCAAGTGCGCGGACGATTACTACGAGAGCATCGACATGCCGACCGCGCTGCATCCGCAGACGCTGCTCGCGTTCGACTACGACGGCCATCGGTTGCCGCCGGAATTCGGCTTCCCGATGAAGCTGCGGATGCCGACCAAGCTCGGCTACAAGAACCCGAAGCACATCATGGAGATCTTCGTGACCGATACGTTTCCGGGTGGCTACTGGGTCGACCAGGGGTACAACTGGTTCGGCGGATCGTGAGCGGTAGCGGTGCGTGGCATGCGGTGGCGGCGCATGCGCGTGCCGCGATGCGCCGGCTATCGCGGGTGACGCATCACGCGGATTCGCGTACCTGGAGATCGACGCGCAGGCCGACGGCCGCCGCCATGTTCACGAGCGCGTCGAGCCCGAACAGGTTGATCTTGCCCCGCATCAGGTCGGAGACGCGCGGCTGCGTGACCCCCAGCTGTTTTGCGGCCTGGGCCTGGCTGAGTTCGAGCTGCGCGATGCGCTGCTTGAGCGCGATCATCAGTTCGGATCGCAGCTTCATGTTCTCGGCTTCGGCCGGCTGGCCCTCGATTGCGTCCCAGACGCTTGAATAACGTTCGTTGGTCATCGTTTCCTCTCCATCGTCAGCGCGCGATAGCGCCGGGCGGCCAGTTCGATATCGGCCCTGGTCGTGCGCGCCGATTGCTTCCGGAAGCAGTGCAGCACGTAGACGGCGTCGGCGAATGTCGCGACGTAAATGATCCGGAACGCACCGCTCGCATCGCGCAGGCGAATTTCCCGCACGCCGACGCCGACGGTGCGCATCGGCTTCCAGTCGTCGGGTGCCAGGCCGCGTTGCACCTGGTCGATCTGGTGGCCGGCTTCGCGTCGCGCGGGCAGCGGGAAGCTGCGAAGATCGTCCAGCGCGCTGCCGACGAAAACAACGGGCTTCGGCGAAAGAATGGTTGGATTATACAAAATTTTGTATGGAAAGTGCGGATGTCGAAGGAAGGTCACGCAGGGCAGGAGATGCGTGAGCGAACCGTCACGATAAGGGGGGAGCGCTGGCCGGCGTGCAGGACTGGCCGTTCGGCCGATGCCTGGTTCGATCGCGACGGATTGCCGTGGATGGCGGGCGGAGCCGGCGCCGTCAACGCAGGCGCGCGGCGTATCCGGCCCCCGATTTCACGCGCCCGCCGGCCGGAAAATGTCGCGCGGAAACATCATTCGTGATCCTTTCAGACAGGTCTGACGATGCTTTCGAATCCTTGATGCCATAATGCCGAGCGTGCGCAGCCGAAACGGTTGCGCGCGTTTTTTTTGCCCCTCTGCCGCCGCTTGCCGGTTCTCTTTCGTCGCCGTTCGCACTGCCATGTCGTTCCGCACGTTCGCTCTGCCTTCCCGGTCCCGCCAGGGCCGTTTGCCGGCATCGCCGGCGTCTTTCAGCGGAGCACGCGGCGTGACGTGCGGGCAGGCTGCGCAATGACGCCGCTCGACCGTCTCCTCGATTTCTTCGCCCGCTTCTCGTTCCGGATCCGCCTGCCGCAAAGCCGCGGCGGCCGCGTGGCGCTGGCGCTCGTCTTCATCTATTTCGTCTGGGGTTCGACCTACAGCGGCCTGCACTTCGCGCTGCAGTCGTTCCCGCCGCTGCTGCTGTCGGGGTTGCGCAACCTGCTCGGCGGGATCGGCCTGTTCATCTTCGCGCTGCGGCGCAAGCCCGAATGGCCGACGCTGCTCGAAATCCGCAATGCGGGGATCGTCGGCACGATGCTCGTCGCGCTGTCGTCCGGCACGATCGCGCTCGGGATCAGCTCGGTCAGCAGCGGCTCGGCCGCGGTGATGGTGGCCACGGTGCCGCTGTTCGCGACCGTGATCGCGGCGGTCGCCGGGCGGCCGGTCACGAAAGGCGAGTGGGGCGCCGTCGCGCTCGGGATGGTCGGCATCGTCGTGCTGAACTCGGGCGGCGCGGCCGCGCAGAATTCGGCGCTCGGCACGATCTGCGTGCTGGCCGGCGCACTGTTCTGGGCCGGCGGCGCGCATCTCGCGACGCGGCTCAAGCTGCCGTCCGACCTGTTCCTGTCCACGTCGCTGCAGATCGGCCTCGGCGGCATGATCTCGACGCTCGTTGCCTGGCTGATCGGCGAGCGCATCGAGCACGTGATGGTGGGGCCGGTGTTCGCGTTCCTGTACCTGATGGTGTTCTGCACGATGGCCGCGTACGTCGCGTACGGCTACCTGATCCGCCACACGAGCCCGATCATCGCGAGCAGCTGCATGTACGTGAACCCGATCGTCGCGGTCGCGCTCGGTGCGCTGCTGCTCGGCGAGCCGGTGACGATGGCGACCGTGGTCGCGACCGTCGCGATCCTCGGCAGCGTCGGGCTGTCGTTCGTGTTCGATCCGGCGCGCCGGCCCGCGGCGCGTGCGGCAGCCGCCAGTTCGGCGGCCGCGGCAGCCGCGTCGACGGCGGAGGCTGTATCGACCCCCGAGCAGATCGAGATGCCGGATGCGGCGCCGATCCTCGCGCCTTCCGCCGTTCCGCTGGCGGTGCCGACGCCGGCTGCCGTGATGGATCCTGCCGCGGTCGTTGATCCGGCGCCGGCGTTCGCCATGCCGCCCATCGCTGAACCGGCACCCGCGTTCGCTACGCCGCCCATCGTTGAACCGGCCCCCGCGTTTGCCCCGCCACCCGTCGCCGGACCGGCCGCGCCCCGCGCCGAAACGTGACGCGGCCGTGGCCGGTCGCGCTCAGTTGCGCCGGCCGCCGCGATGGTGGAACCAGGCCCCGAGCGCGGTGAACACCAGCCCGGTTGCGCACATCCCGATCCAGCCGAACGCGTGCCATGCGGCGACGCCGGCCGACGAGCCGAGTGCGCCGCCGATGAAATAGCACACCATGTACACCGTGTTGACGCGGCTGCGTGCCTCGGGTTTCAGCGCATAGATGCGCGACTGGTTCGAGATCTGCGCGGCCTGCACGCCGACGTCCAGCACGATCACGCCGATCACGAGCCCGACGAGGCTCGAGCCCGACAGCGCGAAGATCACGAACGACAGCGCGAGCAGCGCAATCGCGAGCGAGATGATCGCGCGCGGGCCGCGCTTGTCCGCGAAGCGGCCCGCATACGGTGCCGCGAGCGCGCCCGCCGCACCGACGATCCCGAACAGGCCGGCCGCCTGCGGGCCGAGATGGAACGGCGCGCCGGCGAGCAGCAGCGTGAGCACGGGCCAGAACGCGCTGAATGCCGCGAACAGCGCGGCGCCCGTCAGCGATGCCTCGCGCAGCCCGCGCAATTCGACCGCCAGATGCCACATCGAGCCGAGCAGCTTGCCGTATGACAGCGTCGACGTCGGCGAACTGCGCGGCAGCCGCAGCACGATCACGGCGGCGAGCGCGACGAGCGCCGCGACCGACGCGGCGAACACCGCGCGCCAGCCGAAATACTCGGCGACGAAGCCGGCGGCCGTTCGCGCGAGCAGGATGCCGAGCAGCAGGCCGCTCATCACGGTGCCGACCGCATGCCCGCGTTCGGCCGGCGGCGCGATCTCGGCGGCGAACGGCACGGCCTGTTGCGCGATGGTCGCGAGTACGCCGATCGCGAGGCTCGCGACGGCGAGCACGGCCAGCGACGGCGCGGTGGCCGCGACGATCAGCGCGACCGACAGGCCGGCGATCTGCATCAGGATCAGCCCGCGGCGGTCGAAGCGGTCGCCGAGCGGCGCGAGCAGGAACATGCCGGCCGCATAGCCGAGCTGCGTCGCGGTCGGTACCGCGCCGATCCACGAAGCGCCGTCGGGAAACGCCGAGCGGAAGCTGTCGAGCAGCGGCTGGTTGTAATAGATGTTCGCGACGGACACGCCCGCGATCGTCGCGAGCAGCAACAGCAGGCTGCGCGAATAGTGAGGCGAGGCGGCGTCGGTCGGACGGTCGGTGGAGGCGGTGGACATGGCTGCGCGGACGGAAGTGGGGCGGCGCGGCGCGCGGCGCACGCATCGGGTGCGCAGGCGGGCGGGGTGCCGGTCGAGGCTGCCGATCATACCGGAGCGACGTGAATCCTGCCGGACGGGGGCAAATCGGCCAAACCGGCATAACCGGCCGGCCGCTGCCCGTCATCGTGCGTGCTTCAACCCGTCAGTCGACCAGTTCGCCCGTCGGTTCATAAAACGGATAAGGCCCGGCACCTTCATCGATATACACGTGATGCGACGTCATCCCCTCATCGGGCACATAGCGATGCACCGCGAACGCCGGCGGTTCGAGCCGGAATGCGGAGGGTGCATCGGTCCGCAGGTCGAATGCGACCTGATGCGCGGGCGACGGCACCGCGGCTGCGAGCGTGCCGCCGAAGCGCGTGAACATCGTGCGATGCACGTGACCGCACAGCACGCGCTCGACGTTCGGATGGCCGCGCAGCAGCGCATCGAGTTTCGCGGAAGCGGCGGGCGTGAGGCGCAGCTTGTCCATGTGGCCGATGCCCGCCGCGAACGGCGGGTGATGCAGCGCGACGATCACGGGCCGGTCGCGCGCGGCGTCGAGCTGCGCGGCGAGCCACGCGAGCCGTGCATCGCACAGGTCACCGTAGCTGGCACCGGGTACCTGCGAATCGAGCGCCAGCACGCGCACCGCGCCGACGTCGAGCGCGTACTGCACGAATTCACCCTCCTGCAGCTCCGCGCGGTCGGCGAACGCGCGGCGCAACCCGGCGCGGTCGTCGTGATTGCCGATCATCAGGTAGTACGGAATCTCGAGCGCTGCGAGCAGCCCGCGCAGGTTGCCGTACTCTTCATCGTGGCCGAAGTCGGTCAGGTCGCCGGTGACGAGCACCGCGTCGGGGCGCGGCACGAGTGCGTTCAGTTTTTCGATGCAGCGCGTGAGCGCGGCCGCGGTGTCGACGCGCCGGTACGCGAGCTGTCCCGGACGCTTGATGTGGAGATCGCTGATTTGAGCAAGCAGCATCGTCGTTCCTCGGAATTGTCTGATTGTTGTCGCGGCGTCGTGCGCCGCGGTGGGGTGCTGCATGAATAATGCCGGAATGACGGATTACGCGCCGAGCGCGATCAGCCCTTCCGATGCGATCGCGAGGCCGACCGCCGTCCCGCGCGCGAGCGCGATCCGGCCCGGCACGTCGATCACGAGCGCGTCGGGGGCCGCGTGCTCGATCGTGAGCCGCGTGCGCTCGCCGAGGAACGCGCACGCACTGACCGCGCCGCGCAACGGCGCATGCGCGGGATCGGCGAGTTGCGCATCCTCGGGGCGGAAGAACCACTCGTCGGCCGCATGCGGCGTCGCGATCGCGCCGCCCGTGGTTACCAGCGTGCCGTCGCGCCATTGCCCGGCGAGCCGGTTCAGCGTGCCGATGAACTGCGCGACCGTGCGGTTCGCCGGGTGGTAGTAGATGTCGCGCGGCGTGCCGATCTGCTCGATGCGGCCCGCGCCCATCACGACGATCCGGTCGCCGAGCTCCATCGCTTCGGCCTGGTCGTGCGTCACGTAGACCGTCGTCACGCCGAGTTCGCGCAGCAGCGTATTCATCTCGCGACGCAGCGTGTCGCGCAGCTTCGCGTCGAGCGCGGTCAGCGGCTCGTCGAGCAACAGCACGCGAGGCCGCACCGCCAGCGCGCGGGCCAGCGCGACGCGCTGGCGCTGGCCGCCCGACAACTGGTCGATCGGCTTGTCCGCATGCGCGTCGAGCCGCATCATCGCGAGCAGCTCGTCGACACGCTCGCGCAGCGCGCGCGGCTCGGTCTTGCGGATCTTCAGCCCGTAGCCGACGTTGCCGCGCACCGTCAGGTTAGGAAACAGCGCGTAGTTCTGGAACACCATGCCGACCTGCCGGCGCTCGATCGGCAGCGCGGTCACGTCGTCATTGCCGAACGCGATCGTGCCGCCGGCGTCCGGCGTATCGAGGCCCGCGATCAGGCGCAGCGTCGTAGTCTTGCCGCAGCCCGACGGCCCGAGCAGCACGAGCGTTTCGCCCGCGCCGATCGACAGGTCGAGCGGTTCGAGCACGCGGGTGCCGCGGAACGTTTTCGCACAGCGGGTCAGGGTGATGGGGGTGGAATCGAGTTTCATGTCTGCGAGAAATTCAGCGCGGACGCTTCTTGAGCGCGCGCGTGCCGGACGGATCGACGCCGAGCCACTGCATCGCGACCAGCAGCGGCAGCGTCATCAGCAGGAACAGGATCGTGTACGCGCTGCCGACTTCGAGGCGCAGCGACGCATACGTATCGGCGAGCCCGACGGGCAGCGTCTTGGTGTCGGGCGTATGCAGCATCCACGTGAGGTTGAATTCGCCGATCGACAGCGTGAGCACCGCGAGCGCGCCCGCGACGATGCCGGGGCGCAGGTTCGGCAGCACGATCGTGACGAAGCGCGTGACGAACGACGCACCGAGGCTGGCCGCGCCTTCCTCGAGCGTGCGCAGGTCGGCGCCGGCCGCGACGGCCGCGACCGCGCGCACCATGAACGGCAGCGTGAACACGACGTGGCCGACGACGATGAACCACAAGCTCATCCGGAACGCGGTGAAGCCGCCGTAGACGACCAGCAGCGCGAGCGCCGACGCGAGGCCGGGCAGCGCGACGGGCAGCACCAGCGCCTCCTCGATCGCACGCGCGACACGGCTCTTGCTGCGCGCGAGCGCATAGCCGGCCGGCACGCCGACGACGAGCACGATTGCGAGCGTCGCGAACGCGACGTAAAGCGACAGTGCGATCGAGCCGTGATACTGCTGCCACACCTGTTCGAGCCAGCGCAGCGTGAGGCCGCTCGACAGGCCGCGGAAATAGTTGACGGTGAGGCCCGCGAGCACCGACATCACGACGGGCACGATCAGGAACGCGCACAGCAGCAGCGTGACGCCCCATTGCAGCGCGGCGATCGCGCGCGCGCCGGTGACACGCGGCGCGCGGCGGGCGACGCCGTTCGCCTGCGCGGGAGCGGGGGCCGGCGACGGCGCGGAAGAGCCGGAAAGCGATTGCATGCAGGAATCCTCAGGCCGCGGCGGCGGCGGTGTGGCCGGTGAAGCGGCGCGCGAGCGCGAGCACGGCCCAGGTGACGATGCCGAGCACGATCGACAGGCCGGCCGCCGTCGCGATGTTCGCGTTCAGCGTGAACTCGGTATAGATCGTCATCGGCAGCACGTTCAGGTCGGTGGCGAGCGTGAACGCGGTGCCGAACGCGCCCATCGCGGTCGCGAAGCAGATCGCGCCGGCCGCGATCAGGCCCGGAGTGAGCGCGGGCAGCACGATGTCGACGAAGATGCGCCACGGCGATGCGCCGAGCGAACGCGCGGCTTCCTCGAGCGATGCGTCGAGCTTCGACGCGGCCGCGATCACGGTGACGATCACGCGCGGAATCGAGAAGTACAGGTAGCCGATGAACAGCCCGGCGACCGAGTACGCGAATACCCACTTGTCGCCGGTGAGCTTCGCGGACAGCATGCCGATCAGGCCCTGGCGGCCGGCAAGCATGATCACCATGAAGCCGACGACGACGCCCGGGAACGCGAGCGGGAACGTGAGCAGCGCGAGCAGCACGCGCTTGCCCGCGAATTCGCGGCGCGCGAGCAGGAGGCCCGAGATCGTCGACAGCGCGAGCGTCGCGAGCGTGACGCCCGCGGACAGCGCGACGGTCTCGCCGAGGCTCTTCATGTAGCGCGCATTGCCGAGCAGCGCCGCGTAGTGCGAGAAGAACGCGCCGTCGGCGGACACCTGCACGAGTGCCGCCATCGGCAGCAGCCAGAAGGCGGCGAATACCGCGAGCGCCGGCGCGACGAGCGCGACGCGCCAGCGCAGCGGAAAAGTCAGGTCGAGCATCGGTTGCGTCCTGCTTACTGCATCACCTGCAGGTATTGCTGGCCGAATGCCTGCTGACCGGCCGCCATCTTGCCGAAGTCGACCGATTTCGCGCGTGCGTATTCGCTCGCCGGCAGGAACTTCGACGCGATGTCGGCGCCGAGCGTCTGTGCGCGTACCGGGCGCAGGTACGCGTTGGCCCACAGCTTCTGGCCTTCGTCGGACAGCACGAAGTCGAGCACCTTCTTGCCGTTCGCGTCGTGCGGCGCGCCCTTCACGAGACTCATCACGTACGGCACCGCGATCGTGCCCTCCTTCGGAATCACGAACTCGACGTTCGCGTTGTCCTTGTACTTCGCGCGATACGCGTCGAAGTCGTAGTCGAGCAGGATCGGAATCTCACCCGACAGCACGCGCGCATACGCGGTTTGCTTCGGCACGATCGGTGCGTTCGACTTCAGCTTCCTGAACCAGTCGAGTGCCGGCTTGAAGTTGTCGAGGCTGCCGCCGAGCGCCTGGTTCACGGCGACCGCGCCCGCATAGCCGACGAACGCACTCGACGGATCGAGATAGCCGACCATGCCCTTGTATTCCGGCTTCAGCAGATCGGCCCACGAGCGCGGCACCGGCTTGCCGTCGAGCGCGTCCTTGTTCACGAAGAAGCCGAGCGTGCCCGAGTGGATCGCGAACCAGTAGCCTTGCGGGTCCTTCAGGTTCGCGGGGATGTCGTTCCAGTGCGCGGGCTTGTACGGCGCGATCACGCCCTTGTCCTTCGCCTGGAACGCCGACGACACGCCGAGGTAGACGACGTCGGCGACCGGGCTCTTCTGCTCGGCGATCAGCTGCGCGATCGACTGGCCCGAGTTCTTGTTGTCGAACGGCACGCGGATGCCGGTCTTCTGCTTGATCGCCGCGATCTGCGCGGCCCAGTCGGCCCATTCGGGCGGGCAGTTGTAGCAGATCGCCGTTTCGTCGGCGTGGGCGGCGGGCGCGCCGGCGATGAGCGCGGCGCAAGCGAGCGGCGCGGCAAGCGCGCGCAGCAGCGAGGTCAGGCGAAAGGACACGGTAGGTCTCCGGGCGAGGGTGAGGCGCTGGGGTGGTGTGGTTGTGTGCGTGTTTGGTGGCGCGGCGCGCGTGTTCAGGCCTTGCGCAATTGCAGGTCGGTGGCCGGCGGGGCGACCGTCGCGCCGTCGCGCACCACGTGCGGCAGGATCAGCGACGTGCGTTCGATCGCTGCGCCGCCGATGCATTCGACGAGACGCTGCCATGCGTGGCGGCCGATGTCACGGTTCGGCGTCGCGACGCTCGCCAGCGGCGGCGCGAGCAGTTCGCCGATCGCGATCCCGTCGAAGCCGAGCACCGACAGGTCGTCCGGGATCGAGAAGCCCGCGCGGCGCAGGCCGCGCATCACGACCATCGCGAGCAGGTCGTTGCTGCAGAAGAGGGCGGTCGGGCGCGTTGCGTGCGCGGTGAGATGCGCGAGCACCGCATCGGGCAGCTCGGGTGCGTTGAAGTCGACTTCGACCGGCGGCAGCGTGGCGACGCCGCTTTCCTCGAGTGCCTGCGCATAACCGAGATGACGCTGCCGTGCGCGATCCGACGCGGCGAGCGAGCCGGCCAGCATCAGCACGCGGCGGTGACCGCGCGCGGTCAGCAGCCGCACGCCGTCGTAGGCGGCGCGGCGGTTGTCGACCGACACCGACGGGCGGCGCTGCGTGTCGTTGTGCATCAGCACGTAGTGCGGGCCGTCGCGATCGAGCATGTCGAGCAGCGGGTGCGTGTCCGCGTCGGCAACAGTGAGGATCAGCCCTTCGACGCGCTGCTCGCGCAGCGTCTCGATCGCGTGACGCTCGCGCGCCGCGTCGTATTCGGTCGTCATCAGGATCAGCTTGAAGCCGGCCGCGGTCGCGAGCTCGTCGATGCCTAGCAGGCAGTCGGCGAACACGGGGTTCGACAACGTCGGCACGACGACACCGACGAGGCGCGTGCGCTCGCCGCGCAATTGCCGGCCGAGCGGGCTCGGGCGAAACTGCAGCGTGTCGATCGCGGTGCGGATGGTTTGCAGCGTGGCGGGGCTGACGGTATGCGGTGCATTGATCGCGCGCGAGACGGTGGCGATCGAGAAGCCCGCGAGGGCAGCGACGTCCTTGATGGTCGAGGTCATGAAGTCATGCGATGTAAACGTTTTCGGCCGGAAAATTATCGAAAACGTTTGTGACTTCGCGATGACGCAAGCGACGCTTGTTTCGCAAAAAGCACGACACAAACGTCTGACGGATAGATCCGTCGGACGACGCGGACTCGATTGTATCGGGGATGTTGCGGCGCGGGAGGAAATCGTTGGCGGCGGTGTGCCGGCGTCGATGACGAATGATGATGCCGGGCAGCGGTGGGGGGTGTCGCGATGCGGTGCCGCAGAATAAGGGAACGCATGCGCAAGCAATGGTAGAATCGCGTCCGCCCTCTTGCCGGGGTGATGAAATTGGTAAACATAGCGGACTTAAACGATTGAGTGCCCGCCCGGAAACGGTCGGTGCAGAACCCTTCAAATTCGGCGAAACCCCTGATGCGCGCATCGAGGCAACGCCGAGCCAAGCCTCGCGGTATCCGCGAGGAAGGTGTAGAGACTAGACGGGGGGCGCCTAAGGCGCACGGGCAGCAAGTACGCCCGCGCGCGACGGCGAAGGCATAGTCCAGCGCACGAACGGCATCGCGCACGCGACGCCGGCTTTGAAAGAAGCAGTGTGACGAAAATCCGCCGCCTTAATTGGCTTGCCGGTTCAAGTCCGGTCCCCGGCACCACGATCGCTTTCAGCGCGATTCGATGAAGGCACGAAAGCCCGCGAGAAGCCCAGCACTCGCGGGTTTTTTGTTTTTGCGGCGTGGCATCGGATGCGTTTGTCGTCCGGGAGCGGCGCCGGACGACATGTCGTCGAATCGCACAGACGGCGCCCGGCGATCAGAGGCGAATGGTGACGGACTTCAGTTCGGTGTAGGCGTCGATGAACGACGAACCGTACTCGCGACCGACGCCGGATCCCTTTGCGCCGCCGAACGGCACGGCAGGATCGACCAGCGTGTGCATGTTGACCCACACGGTGCCCGCCTCGATACGAGGAACGTATCGAAGGGCTTTCGCCAGATCATTCGTCCAGAGGCTCGCGGTCAGGCCGAAAGCCGAGTCGTTCATCATCGCGATCAGTTCGTCGTCGTCATCGAACGGCACGAACGTGCCGACCGGGCCGAAAATCTCCTGACGGTATGAGCTCGACTGCAGGGACTTCGGCAAGATGACCGTCGGCTTGATGTAGAGTCCGTCGCGCCGGTATGCATCGCCGCCCGTGACGATGTCGTCGCCCTCGGCCTTTGCCCGTTCGAACGCGGCAAGGCACTTCCTGAAGTGCGGCTCGTTGCATACCGGCCCGATCAATCCCGCATCGTCCATCGGATCGGACGGCCCGATGCCATCCATGCGCGCACCGAGCTTCTCGATGACCTCGTCGAATTGCGAGCGATGGACGAAGAAACGTTCCGCCGAAGCACAGACTTGGCCGCTGTGCAGAAACCCCGCCTCGAAGACTCCATCGAGAATCTTGTCGACCGGCGTATCCGGAAGGAACGCCGCGGCGTTCTTGCCGCCGAGCTCGAGCGTAAAGCGGGTGAAGTTGGCCTTGACGGCCTCTTCGCCGATGACGCGTCCGGTCGGAACCGAGCCCGTGAACGAGACCTTGGCGACGCGAGGGTCCGAAATGACTTTTGCGCCGATTCGGCCCGTGCCGTTGATGACGTTGAGCGTGCCGGGTGGCAGCCCCGCCTCGGTGCCGAGTTCCGCGATGCGCAGCATCGTCAGCGGCGAAAATTCCGAAGACTTGATGATCACCGTGTTGCCGGTCGCGAGCGCCGCACCGAATTTCCACACCGGAATCATGACCGGGAAATTCCACGGGATGATGCCGAAGACAACGCCCAGCGGCTCCCGCCGCGTGAAAGACGTATAGCGCTCGCCGTTCATGCTCGGATAGGACGGCGTAATCGTTTCGCCGGCAATTTTCGTGGCCCAACCCGCGTAGTACCGCAGCCAGCGAGCGGACCAGCCTACCTCGATGATTCGGGACAACGTGATGAGCTTGCCCGACTGTGCCGTTTCGATCTGCGCGATTTCCCCGCCATGCGCTTCGATCAGATCCGCGAATCGCAGCAGGACGCGCTCTCGTTCAGCAGGGGAGAAGCGGGCCCAGCCCTCCCTGAACGCTTCATGGGACGACGCAATGGCGGCCTCGATATCGTCGTCCGAGGCCTGCGCGACGGAGCCGACCACGGCAAGCGTGGCCGGGCACCGGACTTCGATACGTTCACTGCCTTGTCCCGCGACGGGCTGGCCACCGATGTAGTGCCCATGTTCGCGTGCAAGGAATCGTTTGACTTCATCAAGCATCTGGACCAGCGCCATCTGTTCACCTCCGGGAGCAATTTGATCGGCAAGCGTTAACGCGACGCATTCGAGATCAGGTCGGATGCCTTCTCGGCCAGTGCGATCGTCGGTGCGTTCGTATTACCGCTCGGGATACTGGGCATCGTCGAGCTGTCGGCCACGCGAAGCCCTGCGATACCGTGTACGCGCAGCTGCGTATCGACTACGGAAGACGCGGGTTCCATCCCCATTCGGCATGTGCCGACGGGGTGATAGACCGTCTTGGCGGCGCCACGCACCCAGTCTTCGATCGCTGCGGTGTCGTCGGGAATGCAGGTCGGCGAGAAGACTTCGTCGACATGCGCTGCGAGCGCCGGCTGCTGAAGCATCCTGAGTGCCAGTTTCGTGGCGCGAACCTGGCCGTCGACGTCCCGGCGATCGGACAGGTAACGCCCGTCGATCCGCGGAAGATCCGCCGGGTTCGACGACCTGATCGTCACGCGGCCGCGGGAATGTGGTTGAAGGTGCCCCGTCTTGATGGTGATGCCGTGGGTCCGGCCCTTGGTCACGCCGAATGGATCGTCGAACGCATCGATGACCGGCAGGAAGTGAAACTGGACGTCCGGCTGCCCCTGGTTGCACGTGTCGACGAATGCGAATCCTTCGAGTACCGGAGAGGTGAGGAGTCCGGAACGGAACAGCATCCATTGGAGACCATGCTTGAGTGCCCGCAGCCCCCGGTCCTGGCCATAGAGCGAGATCGGCGTCTTGATGGTCGCATTGACCGACGTGTGCATGTGGTCGTGAAAATTCTCGCCGACCGGCAGCACGTGCTTGACTCGAACCCCCGCATTTTCGAGGTCACGGCGCGGTCCGATGCCGGACAGCTGCAGGATCTTCGGCGAACCGATCGCGCCCGCGGTCACGATCACCTCAGCACGAGCATGCACGGTCACCTGCCGGTTGCCTTGACGATAGGTCACGCCGGTCGCGCGGCCGCCTTCGATTTCGATGCGCTCGACCAGCGCATCGACTTCAAGCTTGAACCCGGCGTGGTTTCTGATTGCCTTGAGATAGGTCGCTGCGGTGGAGCCGCGCTCGCCATTGAAGATGGTGGCCTGATAGAACCCGACACCTTCCTGTCGGTCGCCGTTGTAGTCGGTCAGGTATTCGAGTCCCATCTGTTGACCGGCTCGCACGAACGCCTGCGAGAGCGGATGCCGATAGCGAATCTCGGTGACTTTCAGGTGTCCGTCGTTTCCATGGTGCGGAACGGTCAGCGATTCGTTGTTCTCCGCCTTGGCGAAGTAACGCAGCATTTCATCGGCGCCCCAGCCCTTGCAGCCGAATTCCGTCTCCCACCGGTCGTAGTCGTTCCGGTGTCCGCGCACGTAGAGCATGCCGTTGACGGAACTGGATCCGCCGAGCACGCGGCCCTGCGGAACCGCGATGGATCGACCATTCACGTCCTGCGACGGTTCGGCGGCGTAGGGCCACGTATAGCGGGGGATGGCCTTGCCGAGGCCGCCGGGCATGTGAATGAACAGGTCTTTGTCGTGACCGCCTGCCTCGATCAGCAAGACGGTTCCCTTGCGGCGCTCGACGAGGTTGGTTGCAATGGTGCAGCCGGCCGAACCGGCGCCAATGATGACGTAATCGAAAGTTTTATCGGACATCGTTTTTGCCCACGATCGTGCAAGCGGCATCCGTCGGCTCCGTCCGGTTGCGCGCACGCTTGCCGTCCCGATCTTCGGTGGGTATCTCCTTGCTGATTCTGGATGGTTCGCTATGGTTTTTGAGCCGGCGCTTGCGGTTCGACTGGCCGGGAATGCGCCACGGAGCAGGGCCTCGACATGAGGCGGGTGCCGGGTCGACCGCACTTCGATTCTAGGTACGTGCGTCGAACCCGAATCGACGTTGCGTGCACACTTTTGGCTTCAGCGTGCACATCGTGGCGACGAGCAACGCATGCTTCGCGGCATCGTTGCCGATGCGGGGAAGATCGTCGCGAATGTCTCGGTACAAACCATCATTGACCGGCCGGTCGGTCATCAAAAAAATGCACTGCATCCGGTCGATGTGGCGAAAGGGCGTCCGTGCAGCCCGAGACGGCGCGCACCGGATGTTTTTCCCGTTTTCACCCCGAATTCAAAACGTACCGTTGGCAATGTCGATGACGGAGATGCGCTGTTTCGTTGTGCACTTCATCCGCCGGTCATTCGCTACGCGTTCCCGCACTCGACGACGTTGCCGCAGGGCGGCTTCGAAGAGCCGGCAGCGTTCCCGATATGCGGGCGCCTTCGCGCGCGGTTTCACGACTCATGCGGATCCACGCGTCGGTCAAGGTTTTCGTAGACTCTATTCACCCTGCAATGGCACACGAAATCGTTGTTGGCGAGAGCAGCAGCGGCGCAAATCTGCGAGATCTGATCTCGGACAGTTTCCTGCCGCTGGCGCTTCGAGATACAGGCCCGCTTTTCCGGATGTCGGTGCGTATTGCCGTGGCGGGCGGGATCCGCGTGGCGGAAGTCGATACCTCGTCGATCCGGGTGGAACGCGACCGGGCGCTTGCGGCGCGCGCCGAGAGCGACTGTTACAAGATCCTGTTTCAGATCGCCGGGCAAAGTCGCGTGACGCAAAGAAACAGGACATCGACCGTCAATCCGGGAGAGTGGGTTGTCTACGATGCGACGCAGGCGTACTCGATCGAGTGCGCGGATGCGTCGAGGTTCGTTGCCGCGCTTGCGCCGCCGAGGAGCAGCACGATGTGGCGGTGGTTCGTCGATCGTGCGGATACGCAGGTACGCCGGACCGTCGGCAATGCACATCTTGCGTTGCAGTCCATCCGGTATCTGATGGACGGGCAGGTACCCGACGATCCGGAAAGCCTGTTCGGTTTCGAGCAGTCGACGTTGATGCTGCTCGATTCCGTCATGCGCCGCGAGGCCGGCGACGCGCTCAACCGGGCCGGCGCGCGAAGTGCATCCCTGCGCATGAACGCCGAAATCTATCTCGCGCACCACTACAGCGACCCCGACCTGACGCCGGACCGACTTGCCAGTGCACTGAACGTGTCGAGACGTACGCTCTACGGCGCACTGGCCGCGACCAGCCAGACACCCCAGGGGTTGATTCAGGAATATCGGCTGCAAGCGAGCAGGCGGGCGCTCTCGGATCCGGCCGACACGAACCGCAATCTGCTCGAGCTGGCGGTGATGTGCGGCTTTTCGGACATGACGCACTTCGGGCGGTTGTTCAAGGCGCGATTCGGATGCAGCCCCGGCGTCTACCGGATGACATGTCGAAATGCACCGGAACCCGGGTAACGCGGCACGTCCGTTACAGGCACAACGTGAAAAGGGCGTGGTGTGGGGACGAATTTGCACGCATTGATGCAACGTCTGCACTGAACGCCGAAAGAGAATGATCAGGAATCCTAGACTGGGCTGGACGGCCAAATCATATGGCCGACGCTTATCCAGGAGACGATCTTGAAGAAAAACCAGGCAGGTATTCGAGCGCCTCGCCTTGCGCGCTTGTCCGGCAATCCACGTGCGCGGAAGCTGGCTGCGCTTGCGATGGCGGCTACCTTCCCGACGTTGGCCTCGGCGATCAATATCGATGCAGGGGACTATACGGCTTTGCCCGCCGGCGCGAATATCGGTGCGCTGTACTATCAGCACGCGGAGGATACGCGGATCTATGCCAACGGTTCGCGGGTCGCCGGAGGCAACATTACCCAGGACATCGGCATCGCGCGTTTCATCCACTTCATGTCGGTCGGCGGATTCACCATTGATCCGCAGGTGCTGATTCCGTTCGGCCACGTCGGCGGGACGAACCAGATGTCCGCCCTCGGGAACAATACCGGCCTCGGCGATGCGATCTTTGCCGCTACGGTCTGGGTCGTCAACCGTCCCGAGTCGAACACGTTCCTGGGCATCACGCCGTTCATCTACGCACCGACCGGCAGCTATGACCGCAATCGAGGCATCAATCTCGGCGAAAACCGGTGGAAGTTCGCGCTGCAGGCCGGCTTCATCACGCCCGTCGCGCCCAAGGTGATCCTCGACCTTGCAGCGGACGCCACCGCATTCACGCCGAACCACAATTTCGGCGCGACCGGTGCGACGATGACGGAGTCGCCCCTGTTTCAGGCGCAGGGCTGGTTGCGGTACCAGCTCACGAGCAGCGTCGATCTGCGGGTCGGCGGTTCATACGTCTTCGGCGGCAATCAGACCATTGCCGGCGTGTCCCAGGCCAACCGGCAATCGACACCCAGCTTTCTCGTGGGGGCAGCATGGTTTCCCACGAAAACCTGGCAAATCATCGCGCTCTACGGCCGCCAGACCTCAACCGAGAACGGCCCGCTCGAGACGCAACGCTTCAATGTCCGGGTTGCGCATTTCTTCTGATCGTGCGATTGCACGCCGATTGTCCAGACCTTCGGTCAAGGGTACGAAACCATGAATGCATACGACTACATCGTTGTTGGCGCGGGTTCCTCCGGTTGTGTGATTGCAGCGCGATTGAGCGAGGATTCGCGAGTCCGCGTGCTGCTGCTGGAGGCCGGGCCGCGGGATGAAGATCCCAATATCGCGGCGCCGGGCGGTTGGCCGTCCCTGTGGAATACTCCGGTGGACTACGCTTACTACACGGTGCCGCAAGCGCATACCGCCGGGCGATCGCATTACTGGCCGCGAGGCCGTACGCTCGGCGGCTCCAGTGCGATCAACGGCATGATCTACGTGCGCGGACACCGCAGCGACTACGACGCCTGGGCGTATCAGGGCTGCCTCGGCTGGGACTATGAGTCCGTGTTGCCGTATTTCCGCATGTCGGAAGATCATGAAGGCGGCGAAGACCGGTATCACGGCGTGGGCGGCCCGTTGCACGTATCGCGAAATCGCGATCCCAATCCGATTTGCGAAGCCGCGATCGAAGCTGCGGTACAGGCGGGATTCGCGCGCAACGACGACTGCAACGGAGAGGCAATCGACGGCGCAGGCTATTGCCATCTCACGATCAAGGACGGCGTACGCCAATCGACCGCGCGGGCGTTTCTGTCGCCCGCTCGCGATCGTGCGAACCTGACGGTCAAAACCGGCGCACGCGTCGAAAAGCTGATTCTCATGGGCGACCGCTGCGTCGGCGTTCGCTACTACGACGGGGCGTCGGTCATCGATGCGATGGCCGACAGCGAGGTGATCGTCAGTGGCGGCGCAATCGCCAGCCCGCAGCTTCTGCTGCTGTCGGGTATCGGTCCGGCGGACGAACTCGCGCGCGTCGGAATCCGTGCAACGCATCACCTGCCCGGTGTCGGGAAGAACCTTCAGGATCACCTTCTTTGCGGCGTGATCTTCGAGGCGTCCAGGCCGATCCCGGCACCGCGGAACAACCTGCTCGAGTCGCAGTTGTTCTGTCGCAGTGACGCGCGCCGCATCGGTCCGGACCTGCAGCCGCTGTTCATGCACATCCCGTACTATGCGCCGGGTTTCGACGGCCCGGCAAATGCGTGGACGCTGTGCGCGGGCCTGGTTCGTCCGGCGAGCCGCGGCGAGATTCGTCTCGCATCCGGCGATCCTGCTGCGGCGCCCCTTCTCGATCCTCGCTATCTTTCGGAGCAGTCGGACCTGGAGCGTCTCGCGAAAGCGGTTCAGATCTGCCGTGACATCGGCAACCGGCCCGCATTTGACGAATGGCGTGCGCGCGAGGTGTTGCCGGGCCCGGCCGGGGACGATCCTGCCGCGCTGCGCGAGTACGTGCGTCGTGCATGTGTGACGTATCACCACATGGCCGGCACATGCAAGATGGGCGTGGGTGCCGATGCCGTCGTCGATCCGGAGCTGCGCGTTCGAGGTTTGACCGGTCTTCGCGTGGCCGACGCGTCCATCATGCCGGACGTCGTGTCCGGGAATACCAATGCGCCGGCCATCATGATCGGCGAAAAGGCAGCCGACCTGATCAGGCAGTCGCAGGCGAAGTGATCCTGCTCCACCCGCATCGGTACGATGCGGGTGGTCGGACTATTGCAAACGACGAAACGAGGGAGTGGATTCGGCACTGCGAATGGCGCGTCGACAGCACCCTCGGCGAACCCCACCGCGCAACGAAAACGTCGCACCAGGAAGTGGCGCGATGTCTATGAATCACACCTCTCGCGCATGAAGGTCAGGTTGCGCGTGCGCGACGTGTCGATGCGAAAGCGCGTCACCTCGTTACCCGAGCGTTCCACCGTCAAGACGCCGCGCATGACGGCCAGCTGACCGGCAGGGTCGAACGTGAAAATGTCGTCGGCTACGGGCTCCAGCCGGTAGCCGACGCTGCCTGCGACGCCGTGCATGGTCAGGGTGAGTTCACCGTTCGTCACGGCGATCGTCGCACGTGCCGCGGCATCGTGACCGTGATACGTGCCCGCCAGACCTGCCGACGCATCGGAGAGCGACGGTGCGTGATCGGGCAGGCGCTCGAGCGTCTCCGCGTGACCGCAGTCCACCAGCTCGATCGCCGTTACGCGTGCCGCTGCCGTCGACGCGCAAGGTTTGATCAGCAGCGTTCCGCCTGTCCCTTCGTCGACCCGCAATCCGGCTTCCGTCTCGATGAGCGTCAGGGGCATCTGTTGGACGTTATGAAAGCTCGCGTTGATTTTCCCGTCGTGATCGCCGATCACGCAATACGTCCCGGACGCACGCGAGTGGTACTTGCCGAGCAAGGTTTCGTGCCCGGCAGTTTGCAGGGGCGCGGCAGGCTTCGCGCCGAGGATGGCATCGCCCAGCACGATATCGACGATCTGCGTAGCCAGTTCAACCACATTGGCTGCCGCGCCGTTGGTGAGAATGATGACGTCCAGTGCGTGCTTGGCCACGGTCAACATCTGACAGCTGCCACCGAACACACCGCCGGCATGGTGCAGCACCTCCACGTCGCGGTGGGGTGTGAGCATCAACCCGAGGGTGTAGACGCCTTCCGCGCCGCTCGAATAGTGCGGCTTCGTCAGCATCTGGCGCCAGCTTGCTTCGCTGCCGACACGCTTGGGGCCGCGCAGATGCGCGAGCCAGCGCAGCATGTCGTCGACCGTCGACACGATCCCGCCTTCACCGAGCACTTCCCACGACGGAAAGAGGCCGCGCGTGAATCCGCCTTTTCCATCCGGCACATGCTGGGTCGCCATGCGCGGGCGGATGCGCATGTCGTCGGCGACCGACTCCGTGTCGACCATGCCCATCACATCGAAGATGCGATCCTTCAGAAAGGTCTCGAAGGGGATGCCGCTGACCCGCTCGATCGCGAGCGACAGCAGGTGATATCCGCCGTTGCAATAGATCATCCGCTCGCCCGGCGGGAAATTGACGTCGCGTTGCCGGATTTCGGCCGCCAGCGTGCCGCCGCGCGGCAGCGTCGCGACGCCTTGCGCGAGCAGCGTGAGGTCGAGATAGCAGCGGTAGCCTCCTGTATGCGTCATCAGCTGGCGCAAGCTGGGGTCGCCTGCCAGCAGCGGCAGTTCAGGCAGGTACGTGCGAATCCCGGCGTCGATGTCGAGCTTGCCGTCTTCGGCGAGCAGGAGCGCGGCGAGGCAGGTGAAGTGTTTGCTCGTCGAGCCGATGCGCAAGCGTGTGGCCGGCGTATTGGCTACGCCGTGTTCCAGGCTTGCCATGCCGAAGCCTCGCCGGTAGAGGACTTCGCCTCGATGCGCCATGGCCACGACGAGGCCGGGTTCATCGCTTTTGTTGAAGCGTTCGAACAGGGAATCCAGTTGCTCGACGATATCGTGCGATTCTTGTGTCATTTTCAGTTATCCATATGATTTAGAACGGAACGGTAAGCGCCGCGCCGATCGTGCGCGGCTGAATCACGCTGACGAGCGCCGGGCCGCCCATCGGAATCAGCGAAGTACCGGCCGCGATCAACGCGCGACGGTCGAACAGGTTGCGAACATAGAAGGCCAGGCTGAACTTCTTGAAATCCACGCCCGCTTGCAGATCCGTGATCGCGTAGCCCGGCAACGGGTAATCCGGCCGGCCCGAGCTGGCGTCGAACCCGCTATGACGTCGGCCGACAAATCGTTGGGTAATGCCCGCATACGACGGATACCCTTGCGCGGTGAACAGATAGGTGCCCGAGAGCGTAGCGGCGAACTTGGCCGAGTTCGGCAATGGCTGGCCCGCTGTCGTACCCGCGCTAGCGTTGCCGCTCGTCAGGCTGGCGTCGATGAGCGACAGGTTCGCACTGAAGTTCCAATGCGGGGTGGGGCGGAGCGTGCCGGAGAACTCCAGGCCCTTGATTCGCGCGTTGCCGGCGTTGATGACCTGGTTGACGCCATCGACCGTGCCGAGCTGCTGGATGTTCTTCCACTCGATGTCGTAGACCGACGTCTCCAGCGACAGCCGCTTGTCGAGCAGGTCGGCCTTGTAGCCCGCCTCATAGCTCCACAGCGTGTCGGGCGAGAAGGTCGGGCTACCGGCTGCGCGCATGCCGGTGAGTGGGTCGATCAGCAGCGCATTCGGGCCACCGGGCCGGTATCCGCTGGCGATGCGGACATACGCATTGCTGTTGGACGTCAGCGCATAGCGCGCGGTGAACATGTAGGTCTTGCTGGTGTCCGACGACGGTGCAGAGATGGTCTGTGTCGGGCCGGCGAGCGTACCGGAGGTCGTCTGTTCATAGGTCTGGGTGTTGTGGGCGATCCGGACGCCGCCCGTCAGCGAAAGGCGCGGCGTGAGGTGATACGTCAGGTCGCCATATGCCGCGTACTCGTTGTACGTGCTGGGCGCCTGGAGCTCCGACAGGTTCGGGCCGGGTGTGCCGTCGGGCAACGTCGTCAGGAATCCTTCGCTCGAGTTGCTGCGCTCGTGCGTATAGAAGAGGCCGGCCAGCCACTCGAGTCGCTGGTTGCCCGGCGAGGTCAGGCGAAACTCCTGGGTCACCTTGTTCGTGGTGGCCACGTCCTTGGCGACTACCGAACCCAGGTCCAGCCCCTGGGCTGCAAATAGCGGCCCATAGACGCCGGTCAGGTCTTGCGGCGCGCTCGTGTTGATCCTTTGATACGACGTGATCGAGTTCAGGCGCGCCCAGCCGAGTTCGTATTCGATCCCGGCAGAATAGAGCTGGATGTTTTGATGAAAGGGCTGCTGGGCAAACTGTCGCGTGGTCAGGTCACCCCAGACCGGCTTGCCGTCGGCGCCGTATTCGACGTAGTTCGGATCGTTGCGATTGATGTTTTGCGAGAGCGCGGTCAGCCGGACCGTCAAATCCCGGGTCGGCGTCAGCAGCAACGACGCGCGGGCACCGTAGGTGTCGCCGCGATCGATGTGGGAGTCCGCCTTGGGGCCCACTGCGTCGACATAACCGCCATCGTGCTGGCCGAACACGGAGACGCGCAGCGCGGCAACGTCGGTCTTCAGCGGGATATTCAACGCGGCGTTGGCCGTCCCGCTTACGCCGCCATGCGCCGTTCCCGACACGCCGGTGCCGACTTGCCCGGAAAATTGACTGGAGTCCGGTTCGTTGGTCACGTTTTTCAGCAAGCCGCCCATTGCACCCGCGCCATACAACGTGCCCTGCGGACCTCGCAGGATTTCGACGTGATTGAGGTCGAGCAGGCTCATGTCGAGCGCGAACGTTGCGCTTTGGGAGAACACGGTGCTGCCGCCGAACGCGACGTCGTCGACATACATGCCGACCGTCGGCCCTGTCTGCACACCCGTTGTCACGCCGCGGATGCTGACCTGCCCCGACCCGCTGCCGCCGCTGGCGTTCAGGTCGACACCCGGCTCCGAAGAGAGAAAATCGGACATCGTCTTCGCGCCGCTCTTCTGCAACTCGTCGGCCGACAGGACGTTGACCTGCATGGGGACTTCGCGAGCCGGTTCACGTCGGCGTGTCGCGGTCACCACCACGGTATTGAGCGTCGCGCCGCCCTTGCCTTGCGCCTTCGTCACCTCAGCCGGAGGGGCATTCGGCACCGTGGTGCCGGATGCGGCGGCAGGCGTCGCAGCGGACGCCGCATCCGGCGCGGCGACCTGCTGAGTCTGCACGGGCGTTTTCGCCTGTTCCTGCGCATGCACGCCCAACGATGCCAACCCGAATACCGGTCCGACGAAGAGCGGGGCGTAACGCCTGCCGTGTCGCAGCGGTAACGTTGCCGAACCCGCCGCGTGCTTCGTCCGGTTTTTCATCTTCACCATTGTCTCCTCCTGATTTTGCGATCGACTGAACGCGATGCCGTGTAGCGCGACTCAGGGTGAACGGTAAGTGCCGGTTATTTCTGGTTCATGTGGCGTTTGTATCGGTGCTGATACAAACGATCGGTGAGGGGGAAGGGCGGCCAGGACGGCCGACGAGGCGCAACCGGGGCGAAGACATGTTTCGGGTTTGCAATAAACGGCTCACATGGCCCCTACATTCACGGGCGATAATCGACGCCATCGCTCGCCGTCGGCCATGACCATGCACAAACCCCGCTTCGATTCCGCTTTCTATCGCCTGTTCTTCGTGATGATCTCGATCATCCTCGTGATGCAGATCAGTGCCGGCCTGCTGCTCTTCAAGCTCTACAGCACCGCTCCTTTCAAGCCGCCTCCGGGGATGAGTGCGTCGCTGCAGTGGGGCGCCGCCGTGATGATCCAGGTGCTGCCGGCGCTGATCTCGTCCTGGATCGGCGCGCGCATGCTGGCCGCCCCGTTCCGCACGCTGACCGTCGGTGCGGCTGAACTGTCGAGGAATATCGATGCGCCGCCCATCAAGGAAATCGGCCCTGTCGAGGCACGTCAGGCTGCCAGCGTGTTCAACACGATGCAGGCGTCGCTGCGGCGGCAAATGAGCGAGCGCAACCGCTTTCTCGCCGCCGTGTCGCACGATCTGCGCACGCCGCTGACGCGCATGAAGCTGCGCCTTCGATCTGCTCAGGATGTCGAATTGAGCGACCGTCTCAGAGACGATATCGACGAGATGACACAGCTTCTGGAGGCGACCCTGTCGTTTCTGCGCAATGAAGAGGTGGTCGAGGATTTCAGTCCGGTCGATATCAATGCACTGGTGGATGCCATCGCGGAAGATGCGGCCGAACACGGTCAGAAGGTGACGATCAGCGGTGAGGTGCCCCCGATCTCGGCACAACCGCTTGGCCTCAAACGCTGCCTGACAAACCTGGTTGCCAACGCGATTCGATACGGTGAAGACGCACACATCCGCCTGATCGACGCACCGTCGTGCGTGCGTATCCAGATCGTCGATCACGGCCCGGGCATACCGGAGTCGCAACTGGAGCGGGCGCTGGAGCCGTTCTACCGGGTGGAAAGTTCGCGCAACAGGAACACGGGCGGGACTGGGCTTGGCCTCGCCATCGCGAACGACGTCGTGAAGCGTCACGGCGGGGAACTGGTGTTGCGCAACGGTCCGGAAGGCGGGCTGGTGGCACAGGTCACGTTGCCGCGTCGATAGGAGGGGCTCGGAGCAACCGTTGGCACTGCTCTGTTTCACGCTTGATACAGATTGCTCACAAAGCGGAAATAGCGCGTGCTTATAGTCGTTCCACCCCCTTCAATCCCTTTCGGCAGACCTCGTCATGAAGATATATACGGCTCAGCTTTCGACCGAAACCAATACGTTCGCTCCGTGCCCGACCGGATGGGGCGGCTTCGAGGAGTTCACCATCTTTCATGGCGACGCGAGTGTGCGCGAGCCCGATGGCGTGGGGCATGTGCTCGCGGAAGTGCGGCGCCTCGCGGAGGGTGACGGTCACGACATCGTTGAAGGTCTGTGTGCCGAAGCCCAGCCGTCCGGCCGCACGATTCGTGCGGTCTACGAGTCCCTGAGAGACGAGATCCTCGGTGGCGTGAAGGCCGCCTTGCCGCTGGACGCCGTGATTCTGCTGCTGCACGGCGCGATGGTGGCAGAGGGTTACGACGATTGTGAAGGCGATCTGCTCGCCGGCGTTCGCGCTATTGTCGGCCCGGATGTTCCCATCTCGGTCACGCTCGACCCGCACTGTCATTTCACGCAATTGATGAAGGCATCGGCCGATGTCCTGATCGCTTACAAGGAGTATCCGCATGTCGACGCCATCGATCGGGCGCGCGACGCCTATCGGCTGGCGCTCGATATGGCGGCCGGACGCATCCGTCCGACGACCGGCTTGTTCGACTGCCGGATGGTCGGTGCGTGGCACACCACCAGCGAACCGATGGCGGGGTTCGTTCGGCGCATGCAGTCGTTCGAAGGGCGCGACGGCGTGCTGTCGGTGTCGCTCGGGCACGGGTTCCCATGGGGCGACGTGCCGGAAGCCGGCGCGAAACTCTGGGTCGTGACGGACAACGATCTCGCCAAGGCCGACGCGCTGGCGGCGCAACTGGCGCGCGAGTTCTGGGAACTGCGCGACGCGACACGCCCCGCATGGCTCGATATCGATTCCGGCCTGGATCGTGCGCTCGCGGTCGACGGCGGCCCGGTCGTGCTGGCGGATGTCGCGGACAATCCCGGCGGTGGCGCGCCGTGCGACAGCACGTTCATTTTGCGTCGCGTGGTCGAGCGACGGATTGCCAATGTTGCGATCGGGTGCTTCTGGGATCTCGGCGCCATCCAGATCTGCAAGGACGCAGGTGTCGGGGCCACGCTGAATTTGCGCATTGGCGGTAAATGCAGTGTGTACTCAGGGGACCCGGTGGACCTGCGCGTCACGGTACGCAGCGTGGTGGAGCGGCATACGCAAAGCATCATGGGTCTCGAGCAACCGCTTGGCCGGGCGGTGTGGGTAGAATCGGACAACGGGCTCGACATCGCGCTGATATCGGTTCGCACCCAGGTGCTCGGCGTGGACGTATTCACCGGCCTCGGCATCGACTTTCCCGGCAAGAAACTGGTGGTCGTGAAATCGACGCAGCATTTTCAAACCGAATTCGCGTCGCGCTCGAAGGCCATCTTGCATATCGCTGCGCCAGGTGCGCTCACGATGAACTTCGCCGAGCTGGATTATCGGCATCGTGATCTCAACTACTGGCCGCGCGTGTCGAATCCGTTTGCATCGGCGATGTGAACACGTGCCGGCGTCGTTCGACGCCGGCACGTATCAGGCTTCGGCGTGCACTCGTGTGAAGGCGAGGTGCCTGGTACGCGGGGTATCGACGCGAAAGCCGGTGACGTTGTCGCGCGTTGCATCGCGCATCAACGTGACGATGCCGGTCATGACGTCCACTGGATCGACCGGCGCCAGACCGAACGCATCGTGGGCCAGCGGCGTGAGGCGGTAGTCGCAATGGCCCGTCGCGCCGTGCATGCGAAGAACGAGTGTTTCGTTGTCGAGTCGAATGATCGCGCGGGCATGGGCGTCGTGGCTTGCGAATGTGCCGGACATCGCGGCGACGAGTTGCGCCGTCATCGCGGGCGCTTCGCCGAGGCGTGCGAACGTATCGACGTGGCCGCAATGCACGATGCGCAGGCTGGACGGATCGTTCGGTGTGCGAGACGACCCCCATCGCAACGCCAGCGGCCCGTCGCCGCCCGCTTCGACCTGCACGTCGTTCAGGTCGTCCGCGCTGTCGTAGAGCGTCATCGGCGGCCTGGGGCAAAGCGGTCCCGTCAACACCAGCACGCCTTCGTGATCCTCCAGTGCATACACGGCGCCGGTGCTGGCCGACCGGTAGCTGCCGAGGCGCGCCGTATGGTCGGCGGCGCGTGTCGCGACAGGTGGGCTATCGCTGCCGAGCTCGCCCGCCAGCACGATGTCGACGACACGCTTCGACAGTTCGAGCGGTGAGCCGAGCGCGCCGTTGCTGAGCAATACGACATCGAGCCCGTGTGCCACCGACACCAGCATCTGGCAAGTCCCACCGACGACGCCACCGGAATGGTGGATCAGCTCGACACCTCGATAGGTACGCTGCGTGAGACCGAGCGAGTATTGGCTGCGCTGACCGCTGGAGAATACGGGCAAAGCCAGCATCTGGCGCCAGGTGTCGTCGTTGCCGACGATCTTGTCGCGGCATCGCAGGTGTGCGGTCCATCGCAGCATGTCGTCGACGGTCGAGACGATCGAGCCTTCACCCAGCAGTTCCCACGTCGGAAAGATCCCGCGCCGGTATTCGCCGGTGCTGTCAGGAACATGCATCGTCGCGATGCCGCGCTCGATTGTCATGTCGTCGGGTACGCACGCGGTGTCGTGCATGAGCAGGGGAGCGAAGATATGGGTCGCGAGGAATGCGCCGAACGGCATCCCGCTCGCACGTTCGACAGCGAGCGAAAGCAGGTGATAGCCGCCGTTCGAATACATCATGCGTTCGCCCGGCGGAAAGTTTTCGTCGCGTTGACGTTGCTGTGAAGCCAGGAACGCGCCCTGCGGCGACATGGCGAGGCCCTGCGTCAGGAGGGCAAGGTCCAGTGCGCATCGCTGCCCGCCGCGATGCGACATCAACTGACGCAACGTCGGTCGGCCCGCGGCCGGCGGCAGCTCCGGCAGATATGCGCCGATGGGGGCGTCGGCATCGAGCGCGCCGCGTTCGCACAGGAGCAGCACGGCGAGGCACGTGACATGCTTGCTGACCGAGCCGATGCGCATCCGTGTGGCCGCCGTGTTGGCGAGGCCGTGTTCGAGGCTGGCCATGCCGAAACCGCGCCGATACAGCAGCTGGCCGCGATGGACGATGCCGGCGATCAGTCCGGGGGCATTGGCGCTGCGATAAGGCATGAACAGCGCGTCGAGCTGCGTCGTTGTGGCGGATGAATCCGATGTCATGGTGATAGCTCAGCGAGAGGATGCGGTGACACCCGCGTAGCCCCAGACCTGGGGCGGGCAGTGCAGCAGGCCGTCGATGTAGGTGACGCCCGGCTCACGATCGCGGGCGAGGAAGATCGGTCCGTCGAGATCGACGTGATCGCACAGTTGCCCGAGCAGAAATGCGGGGGCGACCGCCAGCGAAGTGCCTGCCATGCAACCGACCATCACGGACAAGCCGGCTTCGCGCACACGCGCGGCGAGGTCGAGCGCGCGTGTCAGGCCGCCGCATTTGTCGAGCTTGAGGTTGACGATGTCGTAGCGGCGCGCGACGGCGGGCAGGTCGCCGAGGTCCTGAAACGATTCGTCGGCCGCGAGGGGGATCGGACAATCGATATCTTCGAGACAGGCGTCCGCACCGATCGCAAACGGCTGTTCGAGCATGTAGACGTCAAGCTGTTGCAGCACGGGGATCATCGCGTCGAAGTGCGCGCGCGACCAGCCCTGATTCGCGTCGACGGCGAGCGGTATGTCCGGGCGGATCTCACGGATTGCGGAGAGGCGCGCGGCGTCGGCGGCGCTGCCGTCCAGCTTGACCTTCAGCGCCCTGGCGTGGGGCAGTCTCTGCGCGGCTTCAGTCATTGCATGCGGCGTATCCACGCCGATCGTCATCGTGGTCCGCAACGGGCGCGGTGCGGAGAGGCCCGCGATGCGCCAGACAGGCATGGCTTGCTGTTGTGATTCAAGCGCCCACAATGCAGCATCGACCGCATTGCGCGCGCCGCCGGGCGGCAAGATGTCGAGCAACTGCGCGCGCGTGATCCCCGCTTCCATCGACGCCCGGACGCTTTCGATTTGCGCGGCGATGGATTCGGGTGTTTCACCCAGGTAAAAGACCCCGGATGCTTCGCCGTGGCCGGCGTTTTGTCCGTCGTCGACGGTAACACTCACGACGCGAGCGGCGTCGATGACGTGGCCGGTGATATGGAACGGAGTGGCCAACGGCCAGCGTTCGATACGCAGTGAGAGTGAGAGCGTGCGAGGTGACATGGGAGAGGGAGGAAGAAGGGAATTACGCATAGCGTTCGATTGCCTCGCGGACACCACGGCCCGCCGCACGCATCAACATGCAGGCCGCAAAGAAGCCGAACGCCGCCACGCAGACGATCGACCACAGCAAGCCCTGGCTGAACGCGTGCAGACGATCCGACATGAAACCGATGAACACGGGGCTGCCGGACTGCACGACGATCGACGTCAGGGCGCCAATCGCCGCCACGCGCGAGCGCAAGTGGGCAGGGCAGATGTTCTGCATGATGGTGGGAAACAGAACCATGCCTGCGACCATGCAGGCGAGCTGTGCGCCGAAGAGCGCGTAGACCGGCGTAAGCGAACCCACGGCCAGATAGAGGAACGATAGGCCACCGGCGACCAGCGCGCCACATTCACAGACACGCAGCGGCGCGAGCACGCCGAAGCGCGCTCTCATGCGGCCGGCAACGAGTCCGCTGAGCACGCAACCCGCGATACCACCGGCCATCGCCGCCACGCCCATGCCGCCGCCGGCTTCAGCCGGCGTAGCGCCGAAGGTTCGCACCGCCACGACCGGCATCCATGTCGCGACACCGCCGAACGACAAGTTGACCAGTCCGATGGCACCGAAGAACTTGGCCATCGTGACGGCTTCGCGCCGGAAGTAGACCGGTGCGGACGGCAGCGGCGCGGAAGTCCGGTGACGCGCTGCGGATGCTTCCGTGTCGCCGTGCTTTCCGGGTCGGATGAGCAGCACCAGCACGGCCAGCACGGGGGCAGGCAGCGCAACGGCAAAGAACGCGAGCCGCCACGGCGCCAGATCGGCGAGTCCGGCCGGCAACGCGCCGTGCACCTCGGCGATGCCGTGCATCAGTGCGCCGCCGAGCGCCATTCCCGCACCTGCGCCCAGCAGGTTGGCGAGCGCGAAGATCGCATTGGCGAGCACGCGCTGGCGGGCAGGGAAGAGGTCGGGAATCAGGCCGTAGATCACCGGCACCAGTCCGGCTTCGCCGATCCCCAGCCCGACGGTGGCGATGAACAACTGCCAGAAGTGGGTGGTCACGCCGCAGATCGCAGTGGCAGCGCTCCAGACGAGGACACACGCGACCAGCACCACACGGCGATCCACGCGGTCGGCGACCCAGCCGATCGGCAACGAGGCCACGCCCGCGAACAGCGCGATGCCTGCGCCTTGCATCAGGCCGATCTGCGTGTCGGTCAGCCCGAAATCGTGGCGGATGGGCTCCGTCAGCAGGATCAGCATCTGACGGTCGACGAAGGCGAAGAACGCCACGATCACGAGAATCGCCAGGCCGAACCACGCGAGTGGTCCGGCGGGTGAATCCGATGGCGGGCTTGGGGCCGCCACGGGGGCGAGCAAATCGGGGTTGGAGTCGAACATGAGGGCTCCGTGATGAGAAGGCGATTACTGCATGAATTGCTCGTTGCCCACGAGCCCGATGCGGTTCGCGCCGAGCCGCTGCGCGGACGCCATGACCATGGCGACGGCGCGGTAAGGCGCCGCCTTGTCGGGCCGCAAATGCAGTTCCGTCGGCGCGGGGTTGGCGGCGACGTCGTGCAAGCGCGTTTCCAGTTGCTCGCGCGAACCCAGCGTCTCGCCATTCCATGCGATGGTGCCGTCGGCTGCGATATCGATCTGCACCACCGGCGGTGTCTGCGGTTGCGACGGCGGCGTGCCGGTCGGCATGTCCAGCTTGACCGCGTTCGTCTGGATGGGAATGGTGAGGATCAGCATGATGAGCAGGACCAGCATCACGTCGATGAGCGGTGTGGTGTTGATCTCGATCATCACGTCGGCTTCGTCGGCGTTGCCGGTGGGCATCGTCATAGCCATCTCGGGTCTCCTTGTCGGTATGGAGGGATCATTGGCGCGGCGGCGGTTCGGTGATGAAGTCGACCTTGACGATGCCCGCCCGCTGGCAGGCAAACACGACGCGGCCGATGGCGGCGTAGCGCGCGTCGAGATCGCCGCGGATGTGGACTTCGGGTTGCGGCGACTGCACCGCGACCGCCTTGAGCTTCTCGACGAGCGTTGCCGCGTCGGGTACGCGCCGTTCGTCCCAGAACACGTCGCCTTCTTTCGTCACGGCGAGAATCACGTTCTGCGGGGTCGTTTGCAGCGGCTGCACGGCCTCCTTGGGCAGCGTGACCGGCACGGTGTGCGATACCACCGGAATCGTGATGAGGAAGATGATCAGCAACACCAGCATCACGTCGACCAGTGGCGTCGTGTTGATGGACGACATGGTCTCGTCGTGCTCGGCGCCGTCGCGGGGGCCTACGGTCATGGCCGTGGTCGTACCGGTCAGGATGACGATGTGCAATTCCGTCGAAAACCCGCGCACGCGCTCCATCACCGCCTTGTTGCGGCGCACGAGCCAGTTGTAGCCGAGCACTGCGGGCACCGCGACAGCCAGGCCGATCGCGGTCATGATCAGCGCTTCGCCGACCGGCCCCGCGACCTTGTCGATGGAGGCCTGGCCTGCGATGCCGATGGCCGTCAGCGCGTGATAGATGCCCCACACCGTGCCGAACAGGCCAATGAACGGCGCGGTCGACCCGACGGTGCCGAGAAACGCGAGGCCGTCCTGCAGGCGGCTCGAGACGGACGTGGTCGCCCGCTCGATGGCCGCCGCCACCCAATCGTGGAGGTCGACCTGTTCGACCAGCGCGCCTTCGTGATGATCGAATGCCGCGAGACCTGCTTCGGCGATGAAGCGGAACGGACTGCCGGCGTCCAGTTTCTTCGTGCCTTCGCCGAGACTGCCCGCTTTCCAGAAACCCGTCTCTGCCGCCTTCGCGCGGCGCAGCACACGCGCTTGCTCGAGCAGTTTCGCAACGATGATGTACCAGCTGCCCATGGACATGACGACCAGAATGAGCAGCGTGCCTCGTGCGATGAAATCGCCGCCTTTCCAGAGCGCATCGAGGCCATAGGGATTCGTCACCGTATCGGTGGCGGCGTGGGCGGCGCTGGCCGCGAGGAACAGAGCCGTCACCAGAGCGGCCTTGCGGGTACGGTTGATCATGAACGTCTCCTGAAATGCGTTGGCAGGTAGAAAAAGAACGGCTGTCGAGCGCAGCCTCAATCGAGCTTGAAAGAGAAGGGCACTTGCACGCGGACTTCCTCGCCCTGGGCGACGCAGTGGAACTGCCGCACTGCGTTTTCCGCGGCCCTGTCGAGAACGGGCGCGGCTGACTGGGTCACGCTCAGGTCCTTGACGTTGCCGTCGGTGCCGACCACGAACGTCACGACGACGTCGCCGGTCAGGTTGTCCTTGAGCGCTTCACGCGGATAGCGAATGGCGGCGCGGACCTGCGTCGAGTTGGGACACACCACGCCGACGCTCGTCGACACCGGCGCGGCAGCGGCGGGCGGTGCCGGCGGCGCGACGGGGGCCGACGGCGCGGGCGTAGTCGACTGCGTGGTGATCGCGTTCTGCGACGGGGGCGCCGCGACGCGCACTTCCGGGGGCGGCACGAACGGCGGCGGTGGCGCGACGTGCTTCGGCGGCGGCGGTGCGATCTGCTTCGGCGGTGGTGGTGGAGGGGGCGGCGGCTTGATCTCTTCGATGATTCGCGTCTCGATCGGCTGACGAATCACGTCCACGACTTTCGTCGCGAGACCGGTGAGCAATGCGTAGACGATCGCCGCGTGCAATCCGACCACGAAGGCGATGCCGCCAATGCGCCGGACAGGTGGCTTGGGTTGTGCGTAGTTCATGTCCCGCGTGTCTCCTGCCTCGATATGACCTGGGAGCCACGTTAAGACCCGGGCATTTCTGTTTCATATCGGCTTTGTATCCGCGCTGACACAAAGGCTTTCCGGTTGGGCAAGGTTGCGGCAGGAGGCGCGAAGCGAGGCGGGGCGGCGAAGGCGGACGATGTTCAGCGACGTCTCTTCGGGAAAACACCGGGCGGGTTATCCATGATGCGAATGCTCATCAGGCGTCCCGATTTCTTCGGATGACCTTGCGGGGCAAGGTGCGGGGGCAATTATTTCAAGGCTGCAATAATTCGTGCAAAAAGCCCTTATATTGGCGGGCAATAATGAGTGTGGGGCACATCACACCGCCGCAACATCGGAGACAAGACGCCGTGAACAAAGCGATTCGTATTCTCGTCGTCGACGACGACTCGCAGATTCGCAGCCTGTTGTGCGACTGCCTTGCAGACTTCGGCATGACGACCGCGCAAGCCGGCACAGGCGCGGAAATGCATCTCGCGCTCGGGGAGGGCGGCTTCGATCTCGTGGTGCTCGACCTGATGCTGCCGGACGACGACGGCCTCAATCTCTGCCGCGAGATTCGCGCGACGTCGGAGATCCCATTGATCATCCTGACCGCGCGCGGCGAGATGACCGACCGGATCGTCGGGCTGGAACTGGGCGCCGACGACTATATCGTCAAGCCGTTCGAGCCGCGTGAACTGGTCGCGCGCATCCAGACGATCCTGCGTCGCGTGCGTGCGCAAACGCAAGGCCGCACGAGGGCGCAGGAGGAAAGCCGCTTCGCCGGATGGCGGCTTCACCAGATCGGCCGCCACCTGATTGCCGCCGACAACACGGTCATTCCGTTGTCGAACGCGGAATTTCGCCTGCTCAATGCGTTCCTCGCCGCGCCGGGGCGAGTGTTGAGCCGCGAATACTTGATGGATACCGCGCGCGGCAAGTCGATCGACACGTTCGATCGCAGCATCGACGTGCAGATATCACGCCTGCGTCACAAGTTGCGTGAGGACATCAAGGAGCCGCGCCTGATTCGCACGATTCGCGGGGAAGGCTACATGCTCGATGTCGGTCATCGTTAGGTATGCGTTCTGTTCAGCGCAGCCGTTCGTTGGCATGCGATGCTGCACCGAATCCGCGCGCTGCCCGGATGGACTGCCGTGCGATTCGGCGACGATCGAAAACCCGCAGAAAATCAGTCGCTCGCGGGCTTCCTGCTTTTGCGGCGTTGCGCTGGCTGCGATGCCGCT
Source organism: Burkholderia lata (assembly GCF_902499335.1). Classification (GTDB taxonomy): domain Bacteria; phylum Pseudomonadota; class Gammaproteobacteria; order Burkholderiales; family Burkholderiaceae; genus Burkholderia; species Burkholderia lata_B. Next base: position 208,081 of record NZ_CABVQK010000007.1, read on the forward strand.
CGATTGGCATCGGGCGATTGAATCCGCACCATGTCGATCAGCGCCCGCAGCCCGCCCGAAACGTGGCGATGACCGGGGTAATACAGGCACAGCCCCGGCATGACCGGACACCAGTCGGCCAACACGCGTTCGAGACGCCCGTCGGCCAGCGCATCGCGGACGAGATGGTCGGGCACGAATGCGATCCCGATCCCGTCGATCGCGGCGTCGACCATCAACGGCTGGTCGGTCAGCGTGAGCGGGCCGCTGACGTTCACCGTTTCGACGACACCGCGGCGCTCGAACTCCCAGCGGTAGATCGCACCGCTGTCGAAGCGGAAGCGGATGCAGTCGTGTCGGTCCAGATCCTGCGGCGCGTCGGGTCGGCCGCGCGCGGCGAAATAGGCCGGCGACGCGACGGCGGCGAATCGCACCGGATCGGACACGCGCACCGCGATCATGTTCTGCGGCACCGCTTCGGCCAGGCGGATTCCCGCGTCGAATCCGCCGGCAACGATGTCGCCGAGCTTGCCGTCCGTCACGATATCGAGGTGGACTTGCGGGTAGTCGCGCAGGAAGCGCGCGAGCACCGGTTTCAGCACGAGGTGGATCGCCCCTTCGCTGGCGTTGATGCGCACGGTGCCGCTGGGTGTGTCGCGCATCCCGTCGACCGCGAGCATCGCTTCCGCCACCGACGAGATCGCCGGGCGGAGCTTGTCGACGAGCCGTTCGCCGGCGTCCGTCAGCGACACGCTGCGCGTGGTGCGATTGAACAGGCGTACCCCCAGGCGCTGCTCGAGACTCTTGATCGAATGACTGATCGCCGACGGCGTGACGTCGAGCTCGACCGATGCCGTGCGGAAGCTGAGATGCGTCGCCGCGGCGAGGAACACGTTGAGCGAGAAGAGATCGCCGCTTTTCAATTGATGAGCTGATTTCATCGTGACGTAAAGATTGGCGAGATTGTCATGATAATGCGCCTTTTCTAGACTAGGCCCTGCGTTCGGTTGAACAAGGAGCAGGCAATGAAGATGAAGGCGATCGTGATGACGGGGGCCAACCGGCCCTGGGAAGTGCGGGAAGTGCCGGTGCCGGAAGCCGGTCCGGGGCAGGTGCTGGTGAAGGTGCACGCGTCCGGGATGTGCTACACGGACGTGTGGGCCACCCAGGGCTACGGCGGGGACATCTACCCGCAGACACCGGGCCACGAGGTGGTCGGCGAAATCGTCGAAGTGGGCGCGGGCGTGCATGCGCGCCGGGTGGGCGACCGGATCGGCACGACGTGGGTGCAGTCCGCATGCGGGCGCTGCCCGTACTGTCGCGAGCATCGTCCGCTATCCGGCCAGACGGCCGTGAACTGCGATGCGCCGCGGACCACCGGGTTCGCATCGCAGGGCGGGCATGCGGAGTACATCGCCGTCGCGGCCGAGGGCACGGTGCTGCTGCCCGACGCTCTGGCGTATGTCGATGCCGCGCCGATGATGTGCGCGGGCTACACGACATGGAGCGGCTTGCGCGATGCGGCGCCGCAACCACACGAGAAGGTGGCCGTGCTCGGCATCGGCGGATTGGGGCACGTGGCGCTGCAACTGTCGCGCGCGTGCGGCTTCGAGACCATCGCGATCACGCATTCGGCCGACAAGCGCGACCTCGCGATCGGCCTGGGCGCGGACCGGGTCGTCGAAAACGGCGCGGAGCTTCGCGACCTGGGCGGCGCGGATGTCCTGCTGGTCACGACCAACGAGTTCAGTACTGCAGAGGAAGCGATGACGGGCGTGCGGGTCGACGGCCGGGTGATCCTCTGCGGGCTCGACTTCAGCAAGCCGTTCTCGATCGCGTCGCAGCGCAAGCCGTTCCACATGATGCGCCAGCAGGTCATCGGCTCCACGCATGGTGGCTTGCGCTACCTGAGCGAAGTGCTGGATCTCGCCGCCAGAGGCAAGGTCAAGCCGATCGTCGAGACGTTCTCGCTGGACCAGGCGACGGAAGCCTATGACCGCCTCGCGTCCGGGAAGATGCGCTTTCGCGGCGTCTTCACGCCTGCACAAAGCCACTGACGCTCAAGGGTGCCGGGAGATGCGGGGACGTATCTCCCGGCAAGCAGGCGTGGCCGGCTCGCCATGCTCCGTGCCTGCATGGTGATCGAATCGGTCACATCGATCGGCGGTCGTCGTCCGCGATCGACCTTCCCCTGATATCGACGGCCGCCCGTTCAGGTGCGACATGCCGGCCTCGCCCGGCATCGGTCGTGGCGTCATCCGCGATTTCCCGCCAGGCCCCGGCCCGGTAATCCCCGGATGCCGGCCGCTGCCCGCCTGGCGGCCCTCCCGCACCAGACATGGCAAATCTGCTCACCGTGGTCGAGCGGGTTGGTCATCGACGTTCGCCGCTATAGGGCATAAATTTCCAAGGTTGACGTGCCTATCCGCACGCCAGCCCGCGCGCAGGCCGGCAACCGGCCGCGCGTTCCTAATCAGCGTGAGACACAATCGAGCGTGGAGACGACACGATGAGCCTGTCAGAGCCATTGCGTCTGCATGTGCCGGAGCCCACCGGGCGCCCGGGCTGCAAGACGGACTTTTCCTATCTGCATCTATCGCCGGCCGGCGCCGTTCGCCGCCCGCCGATCGACGTAGCCGCGGCGGACACCGCCGATCTCGCCCGCAGCCTCGTGCGCGTGCTCGACGACAGCGGCAAGGCCGTCGGTCCGTGGGCACCGGATCTCGACGATGCGCGGCTGATCGCCGGCCTGCGCGCGATGCTCAAGACCCGCATTTTCGACGCGCGCATGATGATCGCGCAGCGCCAGAAGAAGATCTCCTTCTACATGTTGAGCCTCGGCGAAGAGGCGATCGGCACCGCGCATGCGATGGCGCTGCGCGATGGCGACATGTGCTTCCCGACCTACCGCCAGCAGAGCATCCTGATCGCGCGCGACGTGCCGCTCGAACGGATGATCTGCCAGCTGATGTCGAACGAAGGCGACCCGCTGAAAGGCCGCCAGCTTCCCGTGATGTACTCGGACCGCGACGCGGGCTTCTTCTCCATCTCCGGCAACCTCGCGACCCAGTTCATCCAGGCGGTCGGCTGGGCGATGGCGTCGGCGATCAAGGGCGACACGAAGATCTCGTCCGCGTGGATCGGCGACGGCGCGACGGCGGAATCCGACTTCCACACCGCGCTCACGTTCGCGCACGTGTACCGCGCGCCGGTCGTGCTGAACGTCGTCAACAACCAGTGGGCGATCTCGACGTTCCAGGCGATCGCGGGCGGCGAAGGCACGACCTTCGCCGGGCGCGGCGTCGGCTGCGGGATCGCGTCGCTGCGCGTCGACGGCAACGACTTCCTCGCGATCTACGCGGCGTCGAGCTGGGCCGCCGAACGCGCGCGCCGCAACCTCGGCCCGACGTTGATCGAGTGGGTGACCTACCGTGCGGGCGCGCATTCGACGTCGGACGATCCGACCAAGTACCGGCCGAGCGACGACTGGTCCCATTTCCCGCTCGGCGATCCGATCGAGCGCTTCAAGCGCCACCTGATCGTCAAGGGCATCTGGTCGGACAGCGCGCACGAAGCGTTGACGGCCGAGCTCGAGGCCGAGGTGATCGCCGCGCAGAAGGAAGCGGAGAAATACGGCACGCTGGCCGACGACCGGATTCCGTCGCCGGCTTCGATGTTCGACGACGTGTACAAGGAGCTGCCCGCGCACCTGCGCCGTCAGCGCCAGGAACTGGGAGCGTGATCATGGCGCAACAAGAGACAGGCACGGCAACGCAGCCGATGACGATGATCCAGGCGCTGCGCTCGGCGATGGACGTGATGCTCGGGCGCGACAGCGACGTGGTCGTGTTCGGGCAGGACGTCGGCTATTTCGGCGGCGTGTTCCGTTGTACGGAAGGACTGCAGAACAAATACGGCAAGTCGCGCGTGTTCGATGCGCCGATCTCCGAAAGCGGGATCGTCGGCGCGGCGGTGGGGATGGGCGCATACGGGCTGCGCCCGGTGTGCGAGATCCAGTTCGCCGATTATTTCTACCCGGCATCCGACCAGATCGTGTCGGAAGGCGCGCGACTGCGCTATCGCTCGGCGGGCCAGTTCATCGCGCCGATGACGATCCGCATGCCCTGCGGCGGCGGCATCTACGGTGGCCAGACGCACAGCCAGAGCCCGGAGGCGATGTTCACGCAGGTGTGCGGGCTGCGCACGGTGATGCCGTCGAATCCGTACGACGCGAAAGGGCTCTTGATCGCATCGATCGAGAACGACGATCCGGTGATCTTCCTCGAGCCGAAACGGCTGTACAACGGGCCGTTCGACGGCCATCACGACCGGCCGGTCACGTCGTGGCTCAAGCATCCGGCAAGCGCGGTGCCCGAGGGCTACTACACGGTGCCGCTCGATACGGCCGCCGTGGTGCGGCCCGGCAACGACGTGACGGTGCTGACCTACGGCACGACGGTGCACGTGTCGCTCGCCGCGGCCGAGGAGACGGGCATCGATGCGGAGGTGATCGACCTGCGCACGCTGTGGCCGCTCGACCTCGACACGATCGTCGCGTCGGTGCGCAAGACCGGGCGCTGCGTCGTGGTGCACGAGGCGACGCGCACCTGCGGCTACGGTGCGGAACTGGTGTCGCTGGTCCAGGAACATTGCTTCTACCACCTCGAAGCGCCGGTCGAGCGCACGACGGGCTGGGATACGCCATATCCGCATGCGCAGGAATGGGCGTACTTTCCGGGCCCGGCCCGGGTCGGTGAAGCGTTGCGACGCGTGATGGAGGCGTGAGATGGGGATTCATGTCATCAAGATGCCGGATATCGGCGAAGGGATTGCCGAGGTCGAGCTGGTGGCCTGGCACGTGGAAGTCGGGCAGACGATCAAGGAAGACCAGCCGCTCGCGGATGTGATGACCGACAAGGCGGCGGTCGAGATTCCGTCGCCCGTGACGGGCAAGGTGATCGAGCTCGGCGGCCGGATCGGCGAGATGATGGCGGTCGGCAGCGAGCTGATTCGCCTCGAGGTCGAAGGCGACGGCAACCTGAAGGCCGGCGCACCGGTGCGAGAATCAAAGGTAGAAACCGCACCGGTCGCGGCGGCGCCGTCGAAGGCGGCGGCCGAGGCGCAGGCGGAATCGCAGGCAAAGCCTGCAGCAAGGCACGCCCCCGCGGAGCCGCGTCGTGCGAAGCACGCCGGGCACACGGAGCACGCAGAGCCGCCGCGCGCGGCGCTCGCGCCGGGCGAACGGCCGCTCGCGTCGCCGGCGGTACGCCAGCGTGCGTGGGACATGGGCATCGAGCTGCGCTATGTGCGCGGTACCGGTGAAGCAGGGCGGATCCAGCACGCGGATCTCGATGCGTATGCGCGCACCGGCAGCGGTGCGGCGCGCGGATCGCGCGGTTCGCAAGCGCATGGCTACGACGAACGCAACGACGAAACCGACGTGCCGGTGATCGGCTTGCGGCGTGCGATCGCGCGCAAGATGCAGGAAGCGAAGCGCCGCATTCCGCACTTCAGCTACGTCGAGGAAATCGACGTCACCGAGCTCGAATCGCTGCGTACGGATCTGAACCGCCGCTACGGCGACACGCGCGGCAAGCTCACGCCGCTGCCGCTGCTGATCCGCGCGATGGTGATCGCGTTGCGCGATTTCCCGCAGATCAACGCGCGTTTCGACGACGAAGCGGGTGTCGTCACGCGCTACGGCGCGGTGCACATGGGCGTCGCGACGCAGACGGACGGCGGCCTCACGGTACCCGTGCTGCGCCACGCCGAAGCGCGCGACGTGTGGTCGATTTCCGCCGAAATCGCGCGGCTCGCCGATGCGGTGCGCGCGAACCGCGCGCAGCGCGACGAGCTGAGCGGCTCGACGATCACGATCTCGAGCCTCGGCGCCCTCGGCGGCATCGTGTCGACGCCGGTCATCAATCATCCCGAGGTCGGCATCGTCGGCGTGAACCGGATTGTCGAGCGGCCGATGATCCGCGACGGCGCGGTTGTCGCGCGCAAGATGATGAACCTGTCGTCGTCGTTCGACCATCGCGTCGTCGACGGTGCGGACGCGGCCGAATTCATCCAGGCCGTGCGTGCGGTGCTCGAGCGCCCGGCACTGCTGTTCGTGGAGTGAGCGCGATGAAGAACGAACACACCACGCTGCTCGTGATCGGCGGCGGCCCGGGCGGCTACGTCGCCGCGATTCGCGCCGGCCAGCTCGGCATTCCGACCGTGCTCGTCGAGCGCGACCGGCTGGGCGGCACGTGCCTGAACATCGGCTGCATTCCGTCGAAGGCGCTGATCCACGTGGCCGACGCATTCGAACAGGCCCGCGGCCACGCGGGCGAGGGCGCGCTCGGGATTCGCGTGCGCACGCCCGAGATCGACATCGCGAAAAGCGTTGCATGGAAGGACGGCATCGTCGACCGGCTGACGCGCGGCGTCGGCGCGCTGCTCAAGAAGAACGGCGTGCGCGTGCTGCACGGCGACGCGCAGGTGGTCGACGGCAAGACCGTCGACGTCGTCGCCGGCGGGCATGCGACGCGCATCAGCTGCGAGCACCTGTTGCTCGCGACCGGCTCCGAACCGGTCGCGCTGCCGTCGATGCCGTTCGGCGGGCATGTCGTGTCGTCCACCGAAGCGCTGTCGCCCACGACGCTGCCGAAGCGGCTGGTCGTCGTCGGGGCCGGGTATATCGGGCTCGAACTCGGGATCGTCTATCGCAAGCTCGGCGTCGACGTGAGCGTTGTCGAAGCGGCGGAGCGCGTGTTGCCCGCATACGATGCCGAACTCGCGCGGCCGGTTGCCGATTCGCTCGCGCGGCTGGGCGTGCGGCTGCTGCTCGGCCACAAGGTGCTCGGGCTCGCGGAGCACGGTGCGGTGCGCGTGCAGGCCGCCGACGGCGCGGAGCAGACGCTGCAGGCCGACCGCGTGCTGGTTGCGGTCGGGCGCCGGCCGCGCGTCGACGGCTTCGGGCTCGAGTCGCTGCCGCTCGATCGCAATGGCCGCGCGCTGTGGATTGACGACGAGTGCCGGACGTCGATGCGCAACGTCTGGGCGATTGGCGACGTTGCCGGCGAGCCGATGCTCGCGCATCGCGCGATGGCGCAGGGCGAGATGGTGGCCGAGCTGATCGCCGGCAAGCGCCGCAAGTTCATGCCTGCGTCGATCCCGGCCGTGTGCTTCACCGATCCGGAGATCGTCACGGCCGGCTGGTCGCCGGACGACGCGCGTGCGGCCGATGTCGATTGCGTGAGCGCATCGTTCCCGTTCGCGGCGAACGGGCGCGCGATGACGCTGCAGGCGACCGACGGCTTCGTGCGCGTCGTCGCGCGGCGCGACAACCACCTGATCGTCGGCTGGCAGGCGGTCGGGCGCGGCGTGTCGGAGCTGGCTGCCGCGTTCTCGCAGTCGCTGGAGATGGGCGCGCGGCTGGAGGACATCGGTGGCACGATCCATGCGCACCCGACGCTCGGCGAAGCGCTGCAGGAAGCCGCGCTGCGCGCGCTCGGGCACGCGTTGCACGTCTGACGCGTACCACGCGCGGCAAGAAGCCGCCGATGCGCGACGTGCGCATCGGCGGCTTTCCGTTTGCCGAGCCGGTTCTTGCACCGGCGCGTGCACGGTTCGTCAGGACGGCGCGCGGAGGTCGGCGCGTTGCGCCGTCACCTCGCGATAGAACGCATCGATCGAATCGACCATCTGCGACAGCCCCGGCTGTTCGAGCGGATAGTGGCCCGCGTTGTCCAGCATGACGACCTTCACCGGTACCTTCCGCACGCGCTGCAGGAACGGTTCGCTCAGGTGCAGCGGCGTCCAGCGGTCCGCGGCCGGTTGCGTGAGCAGGATCGGGCACACGGCGAAATCCTCCGGCTCGACCGCCGGCCGGTACGACATGTAGGAATCGAGAAACGCGATCGTCATCGCGTTGCCGGCGGAGGTGCGATCGGACAGCCACACCTTCAGCGCATCCCGGTCGTTGACGAGTGCGGACATCTTGCTGGCGAGCGTCATCGGCACCCGCATCGATTTCAGCGGGGTCATCGCGGAGAGATGCATCATCGGGCCGCCGACGCGGCTCATGAACACGTTGCGCGCGGTTTCGTCGCGCACCTGTTGAAGGCGCTGGTCGAGGAAGGTCATGCCGACGATGCCCTTGACCTTGCCGTTCAGCGCGGCCACGTGATACGTGAGCATGCCGCCCGCGCTCAGCCCGTAGAGCACGATCGGCCGGTCGTCCTTCGCACGCTCCGCGTCGATCAGGTCGCTGCCCGCGCGCACCCAGTCGTCGTAGCGGACCAGCGCGCCCCTGGCGACCTCGGTCATCCCGTATTCGGGCATGTCGACCGCGATCGTTTCGTAGCCGCGGCGCGCCAGCTGCTCGCCGAGGATCATCGACATCTGCCGGCCGTTGGTGCCCACACCATGGAACAGGATCACCTTCACCCGCGCTTGCGGGTTGCGGTACGTGTCGAGATGCAGGCGATGGCCGTGCCAGGACCACCATTCTTCCGTCGGTTGCCGTCCGTCCTTCCACTGGAAGTCGGTCGGAAGGAATTTCTGCATGTCGCGCCAGGCGGGCTGGTCTGCGTAGGTCTTGGGCATGGTGGCGGACTCCGGGGGATTGGGCGAAACGGCATCGTCGGCCAGTGCCGGCGCGAGCGCCGCGGCAGACAGGCGGGCGGCCAGCAGTAGCGTGCAGGCCGGACGAAAGAGCGAAGAGAGCTTCATGGTGATCGACGCCGTGCGGGTTGCGATGTCGATCATCATCGGCGCGCGGGCTCGCGCGATCCATGCTGGGGCAGGCCAACCGCTTTAGAATCTAGGCCAACCCACGTCGCGAGGCGTCTGATGAATGTCTGGAACTTTGCCCGCAGCCCGGCTTCCGTCCTGCTGATGATCGACTTCGGTCGCGATCGCAAGATCGCGCCGCAGGCGTTGCTCAAGGGTTCGCAGCTCACGCTGAAGCAGCTCGCCGACCCGGATTTCACGGTGCTGGCGGCGCAGGAGCTGGCGGTGGCGTCGAACCTGCTCGACCTGACCGCCGGCGAGACCGGCGTCGGCCTCAAGGTTGGCCTGTCGTACCAGCTTTCGGCGTACGGCCTGCTCGGGTACGGGCTGCTGAGCAGCGCGACCGGCATGGACGCGGTTGCGCTCGCCGGCCGCTACCTGGCGCTGACCTATACGTTCGTCGGGATGACGTTCCGCCGGGCCGGGCAGCACGACGTGATTCAGTTCGACGCGTCGCCGGAGCTCGCCGCGAACGTGCAGCGCTTCTTCGTCGAACGCGCGATGGGGGCGACGTGCCGCGTGCTGCGCGACGTGATCGGCAGCGCGTTCGAACTCGCGACGTTCGACCTCGCGTATGGCGCCGACCTCGGCCTCGGCCCCGGCCCCGGCGCCGACGCGAAGCAGCCGGTGCTCGGCGCGAAGATCCGGCACGGCCAGCCGGCCAGCACGCTCACGTTCGAGCATGCGCATCTCGAGCGGCCGTTGCCGCAGGCGAATGCCGCGACCGCGGCGATGTGCGAGCGCATGTGCGCCGAGCTGGTCACGCGCAGGCGCACGCGCGTCGACCTCGTATCGTTCCTGAACGAATACCTGGCCACGCGCCCGTTCGACCGGCCGCCGCAGCTGAAGGACATCGCGACGCTGCTCAACACCAGCGAGCGCACGTTGAAGCGCCGGTTGCAGGACGAGGGCGCATGCTTTCGGGACATTTCGAGCGCGGTGCGCAAGACCCGCGCGCAGGCGCTGATCGCGGAAGGACGGCTGTCGATCAAGGAAATCGCGCAGGAACTGGGATTCAGCGACATGTCGTCGTTCTCGCAGGCGTACAAGCGCTGGACGGGCGTCGCGCCGAGCGTGTCGCGGCAGGCGGCGGCGGGTTCGTAGCGCACCCCTGGTGAAGCAAGCGCGCCCTGTAATTTTTTGAGATGTTGGGTGGTTGTCTGCGCCGAGTCGGCCGACGATCATGTGAGAAGCCGGAAACCGGGCCGTTCCCGGCCCGCCAACGCAGGCTCCACACGGAAGAACCGGACATGAAATTGCTGCTCGTCGGCGCGACCGGACTCGTCGGGCGTCACGTCCTCGAAGTCGCGCTTGCCGATGCGCGGGTCGATCAGGTGATCGTCCTCGCGCGCCGCCCGTTGTCGCCGCACCCGAAGATGCGCGCGATCGAGGTCGATTTCGATCATCTGCCCGACGTGGCCGACTGGTGGCATGCCGATGCCGTGATCTGTACGCTCGGCACCACGATGCGGGTCGCAGGCTCTCAGGCGGCATTCCGGCGCGTCGACCATGACTATCCGCTCGCGGTCGCGCGGCTCGCGCATCGCTCCGGCACACCGGCTTACGTGCTGAATTCCGCACTCGGCGCGGATCCGGCGTCGCGCATCTTCTACAACCGCGTGAAGGGCGAGGTCGAGCAGGCGCTTGCCGGCGTCGGGTTCGCGTCGCTCACTTATGTGCGGCCCGGCCTGATCGGCGGCAGCCGCGACGAATTCAGGTTCGGCGAGCGGCTGCTGGTGTTCGCGTTGAACGTGGCCGGCCCCGTGTTGCCGGCGAAGTGGCGCGTGAATCCTGCGTCGCGGATCGCGCGCGCGATGCTCGACGCGGCGATCGACGCGCGGCCGGGTGTGCAGGTCATCGCGTCGGATCGGCTCGCCTGACGCGGAACGGGCGGCACGCGCCGGTCACTGGCCCGCGAAGCCGTCGAGCCCGCCGAACTGTTCGGCGAGCGCCGCAGTGAACGCGTCCAACGCTTCGCTGCCGTCGCAGTTCCGCGGTGTCGCGAGCTGGAATTCGACCGTATGGCTCAACTTGCTCGCGAGCAGCCGGCGCATCTTGCCCGCGGCGACCCATGGCGCGGCGACATGGTCGGGCAGGAAGCCGACATGCGCGCCGGAGAGAATGAAGATCACGTCGGCGTCGACGTTTTCGGAGAACGCGGTCGGCTGCGCGTTGCGCAGCGCCGCACCCGACGTGTTCGTCTTGTAGAGCCGCGCGACGTTGCTCGCGGTCGCGATGTCGTTGGCCGACACGGTCTTTTTCGCAAACAGCGGATGCCGGGCGCCGCAGTGCAGCGACTGGTGTTCGACGAACAGCGGTGCGTAGTGCAGGCCGGCCTGGTGGCCGGAAAAGTAGCCGATCGCGAGCTGCAGTTCGCCTTTCAGCAGCCTGCGTTCCAGCTCGTCGGGCGGTACCGCGATCATCTCGATCAGCACGTCCGGCGCCCGTTCGCGGAAACGGCCGACGCCTGCCGCGATCGATTCGACGATGTCCGGTGCGAGCCGCTCGGACAGCCCGATGCGCAGTTCGCCGAGCAACGTGCCCGACACGTGCTGCGTATCGCGCGTGAACACGTCCATCGCGTGCAGGAGCCGCCGCGTCGACTGCAGCACGCGTTCGCCCTTCGGCGTCAGCCGGAAACCGCTCTTGCCGCGATCGCACAGCCGGAACCCGAGACGCGTCTCGAGCTTGGCCATGTGCGTGCTGATCGTCGAAGGCGCCATTCCGAGCGTGCCCTGCGCGGCGCTGAAGCCGCCGCTTTCGACGATCGTCAGAAAGAGCCGCAGCAACTGCACATCCATGTCTCTCAATCGGGTCAGCATGGCGATACGTCGCGTTTCGTGAAGTCGGCTTATGTTAGTTCATATTTTTCGTCGGATGCCGTGACGGCAGAATCGGGCACGAGGTCGCCAGCCGCGCGGCCGCTTCCCCCACATACAGGAATCCGACGATGAGCCAGAACGATTTCGCTTTCACGCGCGACAGCCTCTACGGCACGCAGGCCGAACCGACCTTCGCGGGCGCGACGAGCTTCATGCGCCGGCGTTTCAGTCGCGATCTCGACGGCGTCGACCTCGCGATCACCGGCGTGCCGTTCGATTCCGCCGCATCGCACCGGCCCGGCACGCGCTTTGGCCCGCGCGGGTTGCGGATCGCATCGACGGGCATCGCGTGGGAGCGCCCGTGGCCGTGGTCGTTCGATCCGTTCGACGTGCTGGCCGCGGTCGACTACGGCGATTGCGCATTCGATCTCGGGCAGCCCGAATCGGTGCCGGGCGCGATCGAGCGGCATGCCGACGCGATCCTAGCGCGCGGCTGCGCGATGCTGACGCTCGGCGGCGATCACTTCATCACGTATCCGCTGCTGAAGGCGCATGCGAAGGTGCACGGCCCGCTGTCGCTCGTGCATTTCGATGCGCATACCGACACGTGGCCCGACCGCGACGTGAAGCGCATCGATCACGGCACGATGTTCTATCACGCGGCGCGGGAAGGGTGGGTCGTCCCCGAACGATCGGTGCAGGTCGGTATCCGGACGACCAACGACGAGCCGATGGGCTTCGATATCCAGGATGCGCGCCGCGTGCACGCATCGACGCCCGCCGAGGTGGCCGCACGCATTCGCGAACGGGTCGGCGAACATCCCGTGTACCTGACGTTCGACATCGACTGCCTCGATCCGGCGTTCGCGCCGGGCACGGGCACGCCGGTCTCGGGCGGGCTGTCGAGCCATCAGGCGTTCGAGATCCTGCGGCACCTGGAAGGCATCAACCTGGTCGGCATGGATGTGGTCGAAGTGTCGCCGCCGTATGATCATGCGGAAATCACGTCGCTGGCCGGCGCGACGATCGCACTGGAGCTGATCTGCCTGTATGCATCGCGCCGGCGGCGGACCATGGAAAAATCGCACGATGACTGAACTCACCTGGCGCAAGGCTGCTCCCGACGATGCGGCCGCGTGCATCGCACTGCGCGGCAAGACGCGCGAGAACGCATTCACCGAGGCGCAGTTGCGCGGCCTCGGCATCACCGTCGAAAGCTGGGGCGACGGGATCCGCGACGGCCTGTTCTCGGGCCACATCTGCTGCGCGAACGGGCGCATGGTCGGCTACTGCTTCGGCGATACCGATTCGGGCGAGATCGTCGTGCTCGCGATCCTGCCCGAGTATGAAGGGGCGGGGATCGGCAAGCGGCTGCTGCGGCAGGTGATCGACGAGTTCGCGGCGAACGGTTTCGCGTCGCTGTTCCTGGGATGTTCGACCGATCCCGCGTCGCGCTCGCACGGCTTCTACCGGCATCTGGGCTGGACGCCGACGGGGAGGTTCGACGAAGCGGGCGACGAAATCCTGACGCTGCGGATCGGGCAGCACGTGTGACGGCACGCGTCGGGCGGAGCCCGGCGCATCGTCGATGCGTAAAACTGTTTCGTCATACCAAGCGATAGCGCGACCATGCCACCCGCGCTGACCTACGATGGAAACATTGCCTTCGTCGTCCACCCCGCCGTGTGCACCCATTACCGCGCCCCCGACGAAGACCCGGGCATCAGCGAGCTGAAGATCGGCATCGGCGATCTGTATCGTCGCGACCCGTGGGCACCCGACGTGTATCCCGACTACGCGGCGCCGGTCGCGTGCGCCGATGGCGATGGCCTCGAGGTCGTCGCGGCCGTGTTCGGCTTCTGGCCGAAATTCATGCAGCCCGAGCGGCTCGACGAGAACGGCCGTAAGAAAAAGAAACTCGATACGGTGAACGCGCGGGCGGAAACGGTCGGCTCGTCGCGGCTCTACGGCAACGCGTGGCGCAACGGCCAGCGCTGCCTGATTCCGGTGCGCTGGATCTTCGAGCCCTGTTACGAAACCGGTCGCAACGTGTGGCACAGGATCGGCGTCGACGGCTGGCAGCCGTGCTGCGTCGCCGGCATCTGGCGGCGCTACGAAGGCGGCGATGGCGGCGAACGCGTGGGCATGGCGATGCTCACGGTCAACGCCGACACGCACCCGCTGTTCGCGCGGATGCATCGGCCCGGCGAAGAGAAGCGGGGCGTCGTGATCCTGCGTCGCGACGATTACGACGAATGGCTGCACGTGCGCGACATCGAGGCGGCGCGGCGCATGCTGAACCTGCTCCCCGCCGCCGACATGACGGCCGAGCCCGATCAGGCATCGCCCGCGCGCACCTGACCTTTCATTATTCCGACATCCAACTTTCGACTGAACGGGTCGAACGTATCCCCATTATTCGGACAATTTCGACAATCAGCCGATACCGGGTAATCACCGATACCTCACAAGTTGTATATACAAGATCATCCGCTGGCAATGTCGGCACACGTCGTGCCGCTTGCGCGCCAGTGCGCAGACCGTGCGTGCGTGGCGCATGCCGGCGATCCACGGCGCCCCGCACCCGCCGAGCCGAAAGGGCGGCTCGCAGCTTCCTGTCTCGTTCAAACCATTTGTGATCCTGAGTATTTTGGAGATTTCCCCGTGTCAACGAATCCCAGTGGAAAAGCCGGCGGCCTGATCGAAGTACGTTCGATCGACTTCATTCCCGACGCCGAGCGCCACGGCGGCTTGATGAGCCAGTTCACGCTGTGGCTGTCGGCCAACATGCAGATCACGGCCATCGTCACGGGCGCACTCGCCGTCGTGCTGGGCGGCGACGTGTTCTGGTCGCTGGTCGCGCTGCTGCTCGGCCAGTTCATCGGCGGCGGCGTGATGGCGTTGCACGGTGCGCAGGGGCCGCAGCTCGGGCTGCCGCAGATGATCTCGAGCCGCGTGCAGTTCGGCGTGTACGGCGCGATGATCCCGATCGTGCTCGTGTGCCTGATGTACATCGGCTTTTCCGCAAGCGGTTCGGTGCTGGCCGGGCAGGCCGTCGCGCAACTGCTGCATATCGACGATGCGGCCGGCATCCTGCTGTTCGCGGCCGTGATCGTCGTGCTGACCGTGTTCGGCTATCGCGCGATTCACGCCGTCGGCCGGATCGCGAGCGTGGTCGGCATCGCCGCGTTCGTCTACATGTTCACGCAGCTGTTCGCGAACCACGACATCGGTGCGCTGCTCGCGAACAAGCATTTCTCGCTCGCAAGCTTCCTGCTGTCGATGTCGCTGTCCGCGTCGTGGCAGATCGCGTTCGGCCCGTACGTCGCCGACTATTCGCGCTACCTGCCGCGTTCCACGTCGTCGGTCGCGACGTTCTTTGCGGTCGGCCTGGGCTCGGTGATCGGCGCGCAGGCGGCGATGGTGTTCGGCGTGTTCGCGGCAGCACTTGCCGGCAGCCAGTTCGCGCACCACGAAGTGTCGTATATCGTCGGTCTCGGCTCGACGGGCGCCGTGGCCGCGCTGCTGTACTTCAGCATCGCGTTCGGCAAGGTGACGGTGACGGCGCTCAACGCGTACGGCAGCTTCATGTCGATGGCGACGATCGTCAGCGGCTTTCGCGGCAAGCACGCCGTGTCGTCGAGGAGCCGCCTCGTCTACATCTTCGGGATGATCTGCGTATCGACGCTCATCGCGCTCGCGGGCCGCCATTCGTTCCTGAAGGAGTTCACCGC
The DNA here is from genome assembly GCF_902499335.1 of Burkholderia lata. Classification (GTDB taxonomy): domain Bacteria; phylum Pseudomonadota; class Gammaproteobacteria; order Burkholderiales; family Burkholderiaceae; genus Burkholderia; species Burkholderia lata_B. Next base: position 223,397 of record NZ_CABVQK010000007.1, read on the forward strand.
GTTCATCCTGTTCCTGCTTGCGTTCTTCACGCCGTGGAGCGCGATCAACCTGGTCGACTACTACTGCTTCACGCGCTCGCGCTACGACGTGCCGGCGCTGTCCAATCCGGACGGCCGCTACGGCCGCTGGAACGTGATGGCGATCACGATCTACGTGGTCGGCATCCTCGTGCAGTTGCCGTTCATGTCGACGCACATCTACACGGGGCCGCTCGTCGACGCGCTCGGCGGCACCGACATCTCGTGGATTCTCGGCCTCGTCGTGCCGGCCGTGCTGTATTACATCGGTGCGCGCGCGTCGCGCCGCAGCATTCCCGAACGCCTGATCCTGCCGCTCGAACGCGGCGAAGTTCACCACTGACGACACGTCACGCGCATCGGGCCGGCGGGCTGCCGGCCTGACTGTCGCGCGAGCCGGGCGCTGCCTGCGCCGGGCTTCTCCCCACGTTTCCTTTCCCGCGATACCGGTGCGGCGCGACTGCCGCATGCGGTGTCGTTTCATTCTCTGACTATTGAATAGTATGACTAAACAAATGACAGCCCGCGGAAGCGATTCCCGGGCGCGGATGGTGCACGCCGGTTTTCGCGTGACGGTCGCGGTGGCGTGCGTCGCCGGACCGGGCGCCGCGTTCGCGCAGGACGGCGTCACGCTGTACGGCGTGATCGACGAGTTCGCGCAGTACGTGAATACGGGCAACGGCTACACGGCGGCGATCAATTCGGGCGGCCAGTGGGGCAGCCGGTTCGGGCTGAAGGGCGGCGAGGATATCGGCGGCGGGCAGAAGATCGAGTTCGCGCTGGAGAACGGCTTCAACCCGAACGACGGCTCGCTGGCGAGTTCCGGCAGCATGTTCAACCGGCAGGCGTGGGTCGGCATCGCGGGGCAGTGGGGCAAGGTGCGCGCGGGCCGCCAGAATTCGCCGCTGTTCAACGACCAGGGCGGGCAGGATGCGTTCGGCGGCGTCACGCAGGCGTCCGGCATGGACAACCTGACCGTGTTCGCGTACCGCACCAGCAATACGCTGTCGTACCAGAGCCCGGAGATCGCGGGCTTCCAGGGCGGGCTGTACTTCGGGTTCGGCGATGCGGGCGGCGTGCGCTCGGCAGGCTCCAGCCAGCAGTTCGACCTGACCTACGAACACGGGCCGTTCGGCGCGTTCGTCGCGGGCCAGTGGCTGAAGAACGCGACGGCGGCCACGACCGATCGCACGATCATGGCCGGCGCGTCGTACGAGATCGGCAAGGCAACCGTGTACGGCGGCTTCTCCTCGGTGAAGTGGGCCGATTTCGGCATCGATTCGCGCGTGTACGGGCTGTCGGTCAAATACCAGTTCAATCCCGCGAACTACTTGGCGCTCGGCTACGCGTACCTGCACGACCAGTCGTCGCAAGGCAACAATGCGGACCAGCTCGGGCTGATGTACGAGTACGACCTGTCGAAGCGCACGAGCTTCTACGGCGCGCTGTCGTACCTGCGCAACCGCAACCAGGCCGGCTATACGCTCGCCGGTGCGGCGAACCCCGGCCTGCCGCTCGCGTATCCGGGTGCGAATGCACGCGGCGTGCAGCTCGGCATCGTGCATCGGTTCTGACGAGGCCGACGCGCCGGGCCGTGCGCGCCCGGCGCATTTCACGGGCGCGTTCGCGCCGCTACTTCCCCAGCCGCTTCGCGAGCGAATAGCGCTGCATGCAGCGCTCCATCGCGTCGAGAAACGCGTGCTCGGCCGCGTTCATCTTGCGGTCGCGATGCCACAGCAGGAACACGTCGACATCGACGAGCCCGTCGTCGGGCGGCAGCCGCCACAGCCGCTGCTGCGCGATGTCGTCGCGCACGATGTGCTCGGGCAGGCAGCCGATTCCGTAGCCGGCGAAGATCAGCCGCCGCACTTCCTCGAGGCTCGGCGACGACGCGACGATGCGCCCCGTGAAGCCCTTCTGGTCGCGAAACACGGTGAGCGGCGACAGGCTGTCGCCGATCTGGTCGCTCGTGAACGACACGAAATTCTCCGCGAGCAGATCGTCCATCCGCAGCTGCGTCTGCCCGAACAGCCGGTGATGGCGGCCGCAGTAGATCGCATAGCGCTGGCGCAGGAAGCAGCGCATCTCCAGCTTGTCGTGCGGCGTGCGGCACAGGCCGAGCCCCGCCGTGGCCGTCTTCTGCAGCAGTGAGGACAGAATGTCCGACGAGCGCATCACTTCGATCTGCAGGTCGATGCGCGGATACGCGCGATGGAATTCCGCAAGGAATTCATCGTAGACGGGCGACTCGATGCGGCTCACCGTCAGGAGCCGGATCGAACCGGTCAGGTCGGCCGTGCTGTCGTCGATTTCGGTTTCTAGGCGCGAGATGCCGCCGTAGATGTCGCTCGCGATCCGGTAGACGGCTTCGCCGGCCGGCGTCGGCGCGAAGTGCGTGCCGCGCCGCTCGATCAGCTTGCGCTCGAGCGTGTCCTCGAGCCGCCGCAATGCCTGGCTCACGGCCGGCTGCGTGACGTGCAGGCGCGCGGCCGCGCGGCTCACGCTGCGCTCCTGGATGATCACCAGATACGTGCGCAACAGGTTCCAGTCGAGGCGGTCGTTCAGGAACGGGGCGAGGTCGGGGCGCATCGGGTCTCCGGGCGAGGCGTCAAGGCTGACATTAGTTGAATTTATACGGTGAATAATAACTTGAAATTTGACTAATGATTTGCGGTCGCCGATAAAGGAGGGGTGCCGCAGCGTGCGGCGCAAGGCCGCGACAGACGGCCGTCACACGATATTGCGCGTCGCTCCGCAGCGGCGCGCGTCAGGAGCCCGCATGACCCAGTCCCTTCCTTCCGCCCGCCAGCCGGGACGCGCCGCGACGGCCGCGTTCATCGGCACGATGATCGAGTGGTACGACTTCTACATCTACGCGACCGCCGCCGCGCTCGTGTTCGGCGAACTCTATTTCCCGTCGCATGACCGCTTCGTCAGCACGATGGCGTCGTTCGCGACGTTCGCGGTCGGCTTCTTCGCGCGGCCGCTCGGCGGCGTGATCTTCGGCCACCTCGGCGATCGCATCGGCCGCAAGAAGGCGCTGATGACGACGCTGATGATGATGGGCGTCGCGACCGTCTGCGTCGGGCTGCTGCCCGATTATTCGAAGGTCGGCATGCTCGCGCCGGTGCTGCTCGTCGCACTGCGCGTGGTGCAGGGGATCGCGGTCGGCGGCGAATGGGGCGGCGCGGTGCTGATGGCGGGCGAGCATGCGCCGCAGGGGCGCCGCACGTTCTTCGCGTCGTTCGCGCAGCTCGGCAGTCCGGCGGGGCTGATCCTGTCGCTGATCGCGTTTCGCGCGGTCACGTCGATGGACAAGGCCGACTTCCTCGCGTGGGGCTGGCGCCTGCCGTTTCTCGCGAGTTCGGTGCTGCTCGTGGTCGGCATCCTGATCCGCCTCGGCGTGAACGAGTCGCCGGAATTCGCACGCGTGAAGGAAACCAACCGCACGGTGAAGCTGCCGGTCGCGGAAGTGTTCCGCTCCGCATCGGGGCTCGTGGCGCTCTGCATCGGCGCGAACACGATCGGCATCGCGGGCGTCTATTTCACGAACACGTTCATGATCGCGTACACGACGCAGTACGTCGGTGTCTCGCGATCGCTCATTCTCGACAGCCTGTTCGTGGTCGCGATCATCCAGTTCGTCGCGCAGCCGATCGCCGCGTGGACCGCCGAGCGCATCGGCGGCGCGCGCTTCCTGAAGCTCGCGGCGCTGCTCGCGATGCTGTCGCCGTATCCGATGTTCATGCTCGTGCAGGGCGGCACGTCCGCGTCGCTGATCGCCGGTATCGCGCTCGCGGTGGTCTGCATGGCCGGTTTCTATTCGGTGATCGCGGGTTTCGTCAGCGATGTGTTTCCCGCGCACGTGCGCTATTCGGCGATCTCGCTCGCCTACCAGATCTGCGGCGCGATCGCGGGCGGGCTGACGCCGCTCGTCGGCACGTGGCTCGCGCATCGCTTCGCGGGCCAGTGGTGGCCGCTCGCGGTGTTCTACACGTGTCTTGCCGGCATCTCACTGCTTTGCATCGTCGCGCTCGACGCGCGCCGCGCGGCACGGCCGGCCGCCGCCGAAGCGCTCGGCTCGCAGTGAACCTCAACGAACGAATTCATCCGGAGTGCACATGAAAGACCTGCTGGAAATCGACGGCGCCCGTTTGTGGCAGAGCCTGGCGGACATGGCGCGCGTCGGCGCGACGCCGCGCGGCGGTGTGCGGCGCCTCGCGCTCACCGAAGACGACCGTCGCGGGCGCGACCTGTTCGCGCAGTGGTGCCGCGACGCGGGGATGACGGTGAGCGTCGACGCGGTCGGCAACCTGTTCGCGCGGCGCGACGGCACCGATGCGCAGGCTGCGCCGGTGCTGATCGGCAGCCATCTCGACACGCAGCCCGAAGGCGGCCGCTTCGACGGCGTCTATGGCGTGCTCGCCGCGCTCGAACTCGTGCGCACGCTGAACGACGCAGGCATCGCGACCGGCAAGCCGCTCGAGATCGTGTCGTGGACCAACGAGGAGGGCGCGCGCTTCGCACCGGCGATGCTCGGCTCGGCCGTGTTCACGGGCGCATTGCCGCTCGACGATGCGCTCGCGAAGCAGGACGCCGATGGCGTCACGCTCGGCGCGGCCCTCGATGCATGCGGCTATCGCGGCACGCGTGCGACGGGCGGTGCGGTCGATGCGTACTTCGAAGCGCATATCGAACAGGGCCCCGTGCTCGAAGCGAACGGCACGACGATCGGCATCGTCACGGGCGGGCAGGCGATCCGCTGGCTCGACGTGACGGTGACGGGCGTGGCCGCGCACGCCGGCACGACACCGATGCCGTATCGCAAGGACGCGTATTTCGCGAGCGCGCAGATGGCGCTCGAACTCGAACGGATCGTCGCCGGTTATGCGCCGCGTGGGCTTGCGACGATCGGGCAACTCGGCATCCGCAACGCATCGCGCAACACCATTGCCGGCGATGTGACGTTCACGGTCGACCTTCGCCATCACGACGACGCGCAAGTCGATGCGATGGAGCGTGAATTGCGCGATGCGTGCGCACGTGTCGCCGCCGCGCGTGGCGTGCAGGTCGCGGTTGAAACCTGCTGGCGCAGCCCGGCGACGCCGTTCGATCGCGACTGCGTCGAGCAGGTCGCGCAGGCCGCCGCCGCGTTCGGCTATACGAACGAGCGGATCGTCAGCGGCGCCGGGCACGACGCGATCCTGCTCGCGCGTAGCGTTCCGACCGCGATGGTGTTCATTCCGTGCGTCGATGGCCTGTCGCACAACGAAGCCGAGGATGCGCTGCCCGACGACGTGACGCGCGGCACGAACGTGCTGCTTCATGCGGTGCTCGCGCGCGCCGGCGTTGACGCGGATGTCGAAGCGGGCGTTGCTGTGGCGACCACCATGCAGGATGCGTGACGCGGCGAACCGATAAATCGAAAAACCGACGAGGTCGAACGATGAAAACCTATTTCCATCCCGAGCAGTTGCTGCACCATCCGCGCAGCTACCTGTCGCGCGGCCAGATGCGTGAACCGCAGGAAGTGCCCGAGCGCGCGGCGCGGCTCGTCGCGGCCGTCCGGTCGCTCGACTTCGACGTGCGCGAGCCGGCCGACCGAGGCACTGCACCAATCGCGGCCGTGCACGACATGAACTACCTGCGCTTCCTGGAAGAAGCGCATCGCGACTGGAAGCAGATGCCCGACGACTGGGGCGACGAAGTGATGTCGAACGTGTTCGTGCGCGACCCGAACCCGCTGCGCGGCGTGCTCGCGAAAGCCGCGCGCTACCTCGCCGACGGCAGTTGCCCGGTCGGTGCGAACACGTGGCGCGCCGCGTACTGGTCCGCGCAGGGCGCGCTGGCGGCTGCGGCCGACGTCAACGACGGCGCGCGCGAGGCGTACGCGCTGTGCCGGCCACCCGGCCATCACGCACGCCGCGACGCGGCCGGCGGCTTCTGCTACCTGAACAATGCCGCGATCGCCGCGCAGTCGCTGCTCGGCCGCCATCGCCGGGTGGCGATCCTCGACACCGACATGCATCACGGGCAGGGCGTGCAGGAGATTTTCTACGGCCGCGACGACGTGCTGTACGTGTCGATCCACGGCGACCCGACCAACTTCTACCCGGTCGTCGCGGGCTATGAGGAGGAGACGGGTACGGGGGCCGGTGACGGTTTCAACCTCAACCTGCCGATGCCGCACGGCGCACCGGAGTCGGCGTTCTTCGAGCGGCTCGACGATGCGCTGCGCGCGCTCGCGCGGTTCCAGCCCGATGCGCTCGTACTCGCGCTCGGCTTCGATATCTACAAGGACGATCCGCAATCGAAGGTGACCGTCACGACCGAGGGTTTCGGGCGGCTCGGCGGCGCGATCGGCGCACTCGGGTTGCCGACGGTGATCGTGCAGGAAGGCGGCTATCACCTCGACAGCCTCGACGCGAATGCGCGTGCGTTTTTCGGCGGGTTCGCCGCCGCGCGCTGACCGGCGCGGCAGGGTGCGACCGCGTGCGTGCGGTTGCAGGTTTTCCGCACGCACGCCGATAATTCGTGCCTATGCTGAATGAATGCACGAAGGAGAGCCGCACGATGACAGCAGACCAAATCAGACGCGGTGCGATCGCGCTCGCGCTCGCCGCGCCGGGCGTCGGGTCGCTCGCGAACGCGACGGAGCCCTCGATTCCGCTGCGCGTCAGTCTCACCATTCCGGAAACCTGCACGATCGGCACCGGCGAGTCGCAGGGCGCCGCCGATGCCGGCATGCCGCGCGTCAGTTGCGTGCACGGCACGCCGTTCGTGCTCAGCCACGCGCCGCTGCCCGATGTGCGATCGGCGCCGCGCAGCGTCGGCGCGGGCGCACCGCCCGCATGGACCGTCACGTTCTGAACGGCGCGCGCGGCGCGTGCGCTCGCTCATGCCGCTGAACGCTAGAAACTGATCGTCGCAGTGATCATGTCGCTGTAGTTGCCGGGCGCGGGCGTGGTCTGGGCCGGCACCGCGCCGTACACGGTCACGACCTGCGACGTGCCGGTGCCGACACCCGTGACCGTCGCGCTGCCGCCCGTGCCGTCGCCCCATGCGACCGAGTGCGTGGCGTCCGTGTAAAGCCCGTAGCCGATCGTGCCGCCACCGCTGCTGCGCTGCATCTGACGCGCCGTCACGTTGCCGCTGTTGCCGCCGCTCAGCGCGATTTTCCACGCGTCGCCGTTGGTGCACTGCGCGGTGATCGTACCCGTTGCCGCGAGTGTGCCCGACAGCAGGCTCGCGGTGCCGAAGCTGACGTTGGTCGCGTTGATGTTGCAATTGTTGATGACGTTGGCGGTCGCGCTGAACGGGAAGGTTCCGTTCGATGTCGTCAGCGACGCGCAGGTTGGCGCACCGAGCAGGTAGAACCCGGCGTTGATCGATGTCGTGGTGCCGCCGAACGTCTGCGAGTAGGTCGTCGTGCTGTTGCCGGTCGTCGGCACGGTCGGCTGGTTCCCGGTGATCTGTCCGTACACGGTGACCGTCGCGGACGCGCTCGTGCCGAGCGCCGGTTTGACGAGCGTGACGGACGCCGGCGTCGTGCCGGAATACACGGAGCCCCACGCGACCGAATGCCCGCCGTCGAGATAGAGGTCGTACTGCATTGCGTTGCTGCCGTTGACGAGGCTGCGCGGGCTCGTGCCGCCGAGATTCAGGCATACGACCACGTTCGGCGTCAGCGAGACGGTCGACCACGTGCAGGTGATGCCGACCGTGCCGGTCACGGCGACCGGCGCGTTCGAGATCGGGCTGACCGAGCCGAAGCTCACGTCCGATGCGGTGGCCGTGCAGCTTTCGGCCTGTGCGTGACGGGGCGAGCCGAACCACGCGACGAAGGCAACGAGGACCAGCAGCGCGAGCCTCATGGCGCGGCCCGGCAGGTGAGGGGCCCGATGGTCGGCAGTGTGCCGTTGCCGGGCGCGGTGAACGCAAAGTCCGCGACGCAGCGTTGCGTGCCGTAGTCGATCACGAGGTGGTTGTCCTCCTTCAGTCCGTCGATGAACGTGAGCCCGCCGTAGCCGACGATCGTATCCGCGCCGCTTTCGGCGTGATGCACGCGCGCACCGGCCGGCAGCGGGCGGCCCGTGGCGTCGCGCAGGATCACCGACGCCGCGCGATAGCGCGACACGCCGAACTGCGCGACGACGCCCGATTGCGCCTGCGGCACGACCGTCATCGACGTGCGGGTGATCCGCGCATCGGCGGGCAGCTTCATCGAGTCGATCGCGATCTGGTTGTTCTGGTACGCGTTCAGGTCGGGCACGAGCAGGTGCCCCGCGCGATCGGTCGTGCCGATCACGCGGTTTTCGTGCAGCACCGGAATGCCCGGGACGCCATCGGTCGATACCAGCGCGAAACCGTCGTAGATGCGACGCGACAACTGCACGCTGCTGTCCATGAACACCAGCGCGCCGCTGACGTCGAGCGATGCGCCGGTCTGGCGGTCGATGTTCTGCGCGGCCGCGATGACTTCGCCCGCATGACCGAGATAGCGGACTTGTGCCTGCCGGTAGGGCACCGCGCCCGTGCCGCCCGTCTGCACGCCCCAGCCCCAACCGCCGCCGTAGTCGGGCGGACGGCTCGCGTCGACGGTGTAGTTCGACTGGCCGCGCTGGCGCCCGACGGTCGTATTGATCGACGTGTTGCGCCCGAGCCCGATGTTCAGCGACAAGAACGCGCCGTTCGTGCCCTGCTGCGCGAAGTCGCGGTACGCGCTCACGCTCAGCGACGCGAGATCGCCGAAGCTCAGCGTGTACGACACCGTGCCGATGCGCGTGCTCGGGCCTTGCGGCAGCCGGAAGCCGATATAGCTGAGCGACAGCGTCTGGCGGTGCATGAACGGCAGCGCGAGCGTTGCCTGGTCGGTCGCCGCGGGCACCGTCGCGCCGTCGCGCGAGGCGAGATCGCCGTAGCGGCCGAACGCGCGGATCGTCTGCGCGTTGATCGAGAAGCGCGGTGCGATCAACTGGTAGCCGACGCTCACCTGCGTACCCGGATAGCGGCCGGCGCTGCCTGCGACCGCGCCGCTCACGACGCCCGCGTTGCCGAGCCGCAGCAGCGCGCCGACGCCGGTGTTGAGCACGCGGCCGGTCGCTTCCGCGTGCCCCTCGACGGTCAGCGCATCGGTCACGCCGCGCCGCATCGAGCCGCTGACGGCCGGCCGCGCGTCGTAGTCGAACGACTGCAGCCCGTAGTTGCGGCGCAGGAAGCCGGCTTCGAACGAATAGCTCGACAGCCCGGCGGACAGCATGCGCGTATCGACGTAGAGCGGCACGGACGTCGCGACGGTGCGCCCGAGCGCGTCGCGCGTGATGACGGTCGCCTGGCCGGCGCCCGTGATGCCCGGCACGTCGTGGATGATGAACGGGCCGCTCGGCACGTTGCCGGTGTACTGGCGCACGTTGTTGATGTACAGGTCGACCGCCGACGGTACGGCGGCGGAGCCCGCGAGCGACGGGATCGGGAACGTCACGAGATCGGGCCGCAGCGCGAAGTTGCTGCGCCACTGGAGGCCGCCGAGGCGCACCGAGCGCGTCCACGCGAGCGATCCCGAGATCGTGTCGCCGATCTGTGTCGTGCTCGGCCGTGCCGGGTCCGAGCGGCTCCATGACGTATCGAAGCGCGTGTAGCGCCGGCGTCCGTTATAGAAGGTCGCGACGCCCGTGGTGTCGAACACGCCGCCCGGATCGAAGTAGCGCACGTCGGTGTAGAGCGAGTACTGCCGGTCGCCGAGCGTCTGCGCGTACGCCTCGTAGTTGATCGCGACGCCGCGCGACGCGCTGGCCGCCTGCGTGGGCCGCAACGCGCGGCTGTCGACCGCGTACGGCCGGCGCAGCGTGTCGGGCATCTGCAGGTCGACGCTCTGGTGCGCCGCGTCGTAGCGGTAGCGCAGGCCGGGAATCGTGTCGAGGTCGACCGTCGTCGCGTCGGCGATGCCGAGCCGGTCGGTCGCGACGCCGATCGTGTGCAGGTCGGCGCCGCTTGCCGACAGGCGGCCGTCGCGTTCGCGGAAGTGCGCGAGCAGCGTCGTGTTCTCGCCGTTGACGCTGACTTCGAGGATCACGTCGTGCGTGCTGTCGGTCATCACGAGTGCCGTGGGTTCATCCGCGCGTGCGCAGCCGAGCGCGAGCAGGCCGCCGGCCACGACGGCCGCGAGCACGGCGCGCGGCGAACGGAACGGCGTCCTGCGTCCGTTGGCCGGACGCGTGCCGGCGCGTGGCGAAGGGGGAGAGGCCGGGCGGCGCACCGGCGGTCTAGCCCGGCGGCTCCACCGTGACGACCGCACTGGCCGGCTGCGAATTGACGGCCGCTCGCACCGTGACCTTGCCGCCGAGCGTGACGCCGGCCGGCAGCGGCACGCTCCACTGGCCCGTGCGCCCCGCGAGCGCATAGCCGAGCAGGCCGTGCGTGAGCGGATACGTGCGGCCGTCGCCGGTCACGAGTTCGACCGATGCCAGTTGCGCGCGCCGCGTGCCGCCGTTGCGCACCCGCAGCACCCAGCCGCCGTTGCCGCGCAGCAGCGCCCAGTCGAGCTGCGGCGCGCCGTTGGTCGCCGGCTCGACGAACACCGGAATCGAATAGCGTAGCCGGATCGCCACGCCGTTGGCCGGTGTTTCGCCGGGCTGCGGCAGCTCGTCGATCAGCAGCCGGTAGGTCTGCTCGGCGTCGGCAGGCGTGCGCGATGCGCGCACGACGCGGATCAGTTGTTCGGACTGCGTGCCGACTTGGATGAGCGGCGGGCTGGCCATCAGATCCTGGGTGGGCGTCAGCGTGTCCTGGCCGTCGGCCTGGTCCCAGCGGAACACGCGCACCTGCCCGTACACGGGGCGCTCGCCCGGATTGCGCAGCGTGATGCCGGTGGCCGTGTCGTCGGTGCTGAATTCGATCGTGACCGGGGAAATCTGCAGCGACGCGGCGTGCGCGGCGCTGGCAGCACACAGCAATACGGCGAGCGTTCGACGGAATGCGAGCATGCGAAGCGGCGCCGGTCAGAAGTAGACGGTTGCGGTGACGGTCGTCTGATAGGTGTCCGGCTTCGGCGTCGCCTGCGTGGGCACCTGGCCGTAGACGGTAATTGACTGCGCGGAGCCCGTGCCGGTGCCGGCCACGGTGTCGGTGCCTTGCGTGTTGCCCCAGATCGTCGTGCGCCCGGCATCCTGGTAGAGCTGGAAGCCGACGGTCGTCGACGTGTTGCCGGTCGCCGTGCCGGCCATCAGCCGGCTTGAGACGGTCGACCCCGTGACCGTGCCCGCGTCGAGACCGACGTTGTACGGCGTCGTGTTGGTACAGGTGACGCTCACGGTCGTCTGCTGGTTGATCGCGGTGGCCAGCACCCCGCTGGTGCCGAAGGCGAGCGGGTTCGCGGCGATCGTGCAGTTCGGCTGCAGCGTCAGCGTGACGTTGAAGGTGGCGGTTGCGGTGCCGTTCGAATAGGTGGCGGCGTCGGCGGCGGGAATCGAAAGGCCGATTGACAGCGCGAGCGACAATGTCATGGAAGCGATGGCGACTTTCACACTGATCCCTCATCGATTGTTTTTTTCATTGGATTTATGCCGCGCTTCGCATGCCACGGTATCGCTGATGCTGATACGAATCGGCAAGTCTTTCAATCTTTAAATTTGCGCTGTTTCATTTTGTTACATTTGATCGGGGTATCGATTGAATAAAGCCGAGGAGCGTTGCGATTTCCGATTTTTTCGTGAGCGCTTTGAATGACATATTATCCCGCGGTGCAGCAATGGTGAGTAATTAATGCGGGGTTCGATACAATTTTTCGGCTGACTTGGCGAGTTGAATCGGCCCATGGGGAATGGGTAATTAATTCGCCGAATGAAATGGAAGGGGCAGGGAATGAATCATTCGAACGGATTGAATCGATTTCGGTATTCCGTAAATTAATTGAATCCGGGGTGCTGCGGGATTGGTGATTATTTTTGATTTATCAAGATTGAAGGGGTGTTGAATCGGAATTGATCGCTGAAAACGAAAATGGCCGCATTGCGCGGCCGTGAGCGTGAGTCGATATGGATCGGGGCTCCGGCATGCATCGCCGGCGCGCGACGTGTCGCGATTACGAATTCGCGGCGGCCGGTGCGCGGCGCTGCTGCGCGATCTGCAGGAAGACGAGCGCGAGTCCGGCCGCGGCGATCAGCCCGCCGACGATCGGCACGGCCGCATAACCGAAACCCGCCGAGATCGCCGCGCCGCCTGCGGCCGCGCCGAGCGCGTTGCCGAGGTTGAACGCGCCGATGTTGACGGCCGACGCGAGGCCCGGCGCTTCGTGGGCCGCCCGCATCACGCGCATCTGCAGCGGCGGCACGACCGCGAACGTCGCGATTCCCCACACGAGCAGCGTGACGGCGGCGCCGGCGTGCGTGCTGGCGAGCACCGGGAACGCGGCCATCGTGGCGATCAGCAACAGCAGGAAACCGATCAGCGTGCCGTCGAGCGAGCGGTCGGTCAGGCGACCGCCCGCGATGTTGCCGATCGAGAAGCCGACGCCGATCAGCACCAGCATCGCGGTCACGAAGCCGGGTGTCGCACCGGTCACGTGCTCGAGCGTCGGTGCGACATACGTGTAGAGCGTGAACATCGCGCCGGCGCCGAGCACGGTCGTCCCGAGTGCACCGAGCACGACGGGGCGCGTCAGCACCGAGAGTTCGGCGCGGAGGTCGGGCATCTTGCCGGCTTCGCCCTTCGGCAACGCGGCGAACAGCCCGGCGATCGCAACCAGCCCGAGGCCCGCGGTCGCCGCGAACGACATGCGCCAGCCGATGATCTGGCCGAGCCAGGTCGCGGCCGGCACGCCGCCGACGTTCGCGATCGTGAGGCCCATGAACATCGTCGCGACCGCGCTGGCCTGCTTTTCGCGCGGCACGAGGCTGGCCGCGACCACCGAGCCGAGCCCGAAGAATGCGCCGTGGTTGAGGCTCGTCACGAGACGGGCGAGCAGCAGCGTCGTGTAGCCCGGCGCGAACGCCGACAGCAGGTTGCCGATCGTGAAGATCGACATCAGCGCGATCAGCGCCGAGCGGCGCGACCAGCGCGCGAGCAGCAGCGTCATCAGCGGCGCGCCGACCATCACGCCGATCGCATAGGCGCTGATCAGCATGCCGGCTTGCGGAATCGATACGTGCACGCCGTCGGCGATCACGGGCAGCAGGCCCATCGGCGAGAACTCGGTCGTGCCGATGCCGAACGCACCGGCGGCGAGTGCCAGCAGCGGCAGCGCGGCGCTGCCGCCCGGGCGGGAAGGAGAGGAAGTCGTGGGGTTCACGCGATGAGCTCCTGTAGTCGAGGGACAAAGGCACGGGCCGTTGAGGACAGGACGAAGTGTGCCTGGATGACTTTTGCCGAAAAAGCCGTGTACGGACGAAATTATGTTGATTTCATCTCAACAATGCAGCGTGCGTGCGAAGCCCGTGTGCGGCACGGGCGAACGAGCGTCCTTTGCAAAAGTGGTTTGTCATGAAAAAGGTGCGGCGCTAGACCGGGAGATCGCGATCCATCGGCGCTTCGAGCCGGACTGATGGCCGACCGGCCCAGTGATCCGGAATTCGCCCGCTGACCGTCCGGCGACGCGCAGCCGCGCGGATCGGGCAGGCCCGTCAGGTGACGGGCATCATCCCGCGCGAGCATCGCATCATCGCCGGAAACCCTTTGCAGACATGGCACACGGGCAAAAAAAGCCCCGACCACAGGGGGACCGTGACCGGGGCGGAAACGCATCCTCTCTTTGGCACGAGGGTTGGATGCGCGCGCAGTATATTTCGGCGCACGGCAATTCGAACCGGCGTTAAACGGCCGTTTTTGGTGTCAATTTAAAAACACCGGCGCTGCGGCGTCCGGCATCGTCACGTCGAAAGCATTTTCGCGGGTAAGGTGTATTTGATTTGCCTGTTTAGGCGGCCAAAGCGACGGTTTGGCGGAGGGTGATTCCGCGCGTCAGCCGCACTCCGAATCGTGCTGCCTGATTGCCGGAGATCCTCCGCCATCCGGTATCCGCTGCCCGGTCAGCTCGCTTCGCCGGCCGCATCGCGCACGGCCTCGAGAAACCGCGCGACGACCGGCGACGGTGGCATTGCCGCACCGTCGAACACGAACTCGATGTCGAAGCGGCTCGCGAGCTCGTCGAGCGCGACGAGCCGGACCGTGTGCGGGCAGGTTGGCGATGCGCTTTCCGGCACGAACGCACAGCCCATTCCGGCCGCGACGAGGCCGATCAGCGTCGGAATGTCGCTGCCGACCTGCGCGATGCGCGGCGTGAAGCCGGCCTGCAGGCACTGCGCCATCAGGAACCGGTGGTGCGCGGCGGAGCGCTGCGCGTCGAACCAGACGAACGGCTCGTTCGCGACGTCGGCCAGCGTGCGCGGCGCGGTGAAGTGTCCGCCGGGCGGCGCGGGCATCGCGAGCACGAAGCGGTCGCTCAGCAGCCGCACGCCCGACAGGTGCGGCGCTTCGTCCCGACGCCACGCCATGATCCCGCCGTCGAGCTGGCCGCGCACCAGCGCGCTTGCCTGTTCGGCCGACAGCATTGGCGCGATCGACAGCTTCACGTCCGGGCACGCGTCACGAAACGCCTTGAGGACGTTTGCAAAGACGGGCAGCGGCAGGCAGTTCGGCAATGCGCCGAGCCGCAGTTCGCCCAGTTGGCCGGCCGCGCTGCGCAATGCGCGCTCGCGGCTGTCCTGCAGCGTCGCGAGCAGGCCGGTCGCGTCCTGCAGGAAGCTTGCGCCGGCCGCCGTGAGCGTGACGCCCGTTGCGCGGCGGACCAGCAGTGGCGTGCCGACCGCGTCCTCGAGTTCGCGGATCTGTCGCGACAGCGCGGGCTGGACGATGCCGGCCGCGCGCGCGCCGGCCATCACGCTGCCTGCTTGTGCGACGGCCACGAAGTAGCGCAGGTGACGTAATTCAATCTGGCGCATGCGGCATCCGTCCCGGTTCGATGATATACCTGTAGAGCATAGCAAATGCCATTCGATGGTATTGGAAAGTATGAGAGGCGTGCCGTACGATGACCGTCATTGCCGCTCGCATTCGCGGGTCGCGCGTGTTTCCTCCGTTCCCTTTGGTTCCGTCCCATGCCGCTCCATATACCGACTCCTTATATCCGCTCGCAAATCGCGTCCCGCCGGCTCGGCAGGACCGTCCGGCTGAAGCTCGATGCGCTGCAGCCGTCGGGCTCGTTCAAGCTGCGCGGCATCGGTGCCGTCTGCGAAGCGCGTCATGCGGCCGGCGCGCGGCGCTTCGTGTCGTCGTCGGGCGGTAACGCGGGCATCGCGGTCGCGTATTGCGGCCGCGAACTCGGCGTGCCGGTGCTCGTCGTCGTGCCGGAAAGCGCGTCGGCCCGCGCACGCGAACTGATCCGCGTCGAGGGTGCGGAACTCGTCGTGCACGGCGCGAGCTGGGCCGAGGCGAACGCGTTCGCGCAGTCGGCGCTCGGCGAGCACGATGCGTTCGTGCATCCGTTCGACGACCGCGTGCTGTGGCAGGGCCACGCGACGATGATCGACGAGATGGCGGCGGTCGGCCCGAAGCCCGACGCGATCGTGCTCGCGGTCGGCGGCGGCGGGCTGCTGTGTGGCGTGCTCGAAGGGCTGGCGCGCAACGGCTGGCATGACGTGCCGGTGGTCGCAGCCGAAACGGAAGGCGCCGACTGCTATGCGCGTTCGCTCGCTCAGGGGCGCCCGGTCGAATTACCGGCGATCACGAGCATCGCGACGTCGCTCGGCGCGAAGCGGCCGTGCGATGCGGCCGTCGAATGGGCGACACGGCACGAGATTCATCCGGTCGTCGTGTCCGACGCCGACGCGGTGGCGGCGTCGCTGCGATTCATCGACGAACACCGGATCGTTGTCGAGCCTGCGTGCGGTGCGGCGCTGGCCGCGCTCGAGCGGCCGGTGCCCGTGCTTGCGTCGGCGAAGGATATCGCCGTGATCGTCTGCGGTGGCGTGACGGCGACTGTCGAGCAGATGCAGACGCTGAGCGCGACGTTGCGGTAGGCGGAGCGGACGGCGCAAGTTGGCCTGTCGGGTGACGGCTGGACGGCCGTCGACGACGGATATCACCGTGATCGTCTGCAACGGCGTGACGACGACAGTCGGGCCGTTGCAGAAGCTGCACGCGACGTTGCGGTAGGCGGGGCGGTCGGCACAAGCCGGCCTGTCGGGTAATCGCCGGACAGCTGTCGATCCCGGCGAACATGGACATCGGCTACACATGCCCGTTGCGAAGCGTCGACGCAATGTCGGCGACACGACGGGCGGGCAGCCCGCGGCGCGGAAATTCCCGTGAGGAATGACGGGGAAGGTTGCGTATCGTCGCGCTGCGCCGGGTGCGGCCGGGCGCGACGATACGGGCGACCGGTCAGTTTGCGGCCGGGGCGCTCGCGCCGGACGGTGCGGACGACGCGACGGGGTTGGCGGCGGCCGGCGCGGGTGATGTGCCCGACGGTGCCGATGCCGATACGGGGGCCGATGCGGCGGACGCGGGCGCAGGCGCGGCCGGTGCCGCCGATGCTGCTGCGGCAGGTTGCGATGCCGGGCCGGAAGCGGATGCAGGCGCGGAAACCGGCCCGTGAGCCGAAGCCGGCGTGGATGCTGATCCTGACGCCGGTGCAGGAGCGATAGCCGGCGAGGGCGTCGACGAGGCGGCCGACGCAGATGCCGCACCCGAAGCCGGTACCGACCCCGAACCGGATGCCGCCACCGGCGCGGCAGCGCGCATCGCCGCCGGCACGGCCACGGCCGATGCGGCGGCCGGCACGGCGTTCGCGCCCGACTCCGGCGCCACGACCGGCAGCGAAAGCGGCACCGGCGCCGCGGGCGGCGTCGGCACGACCGGCGTCGTCATCTTCATCGGCTCGCCCTGCGGCGTCGGCGCGGGTTCGGGCAGCGGCGTGACGGGTTCCTTCTCGGCGGCCTTGACGGTCGCGCGGTCGCGCCGGGCCGGGTCGATCTTCAGGAAATGCTCGACGAGATTGAAGAAGCGCTCATAGAACACGCCGGCGGGAATCGTCTCGCTGGCGGTCTTGACGAGCGCATCGTCGCTCGACCCGATCGGCAGCGACAGCGAGCCGAACACGCTGAGGCCGACGCTGGCCGACGTATTCGACTTCTTCAGCGTATAGCGATCCTGCACCGCGTTCACGTACGCGATGCTCGACGAGCCGTCCGCGTTCGCGTCCGCACACACGACGTGAAACTCGATCACGACGTGCATGTCGTTGTTCGGCTGGAAATTCTTGCTTCCGTCGACCGCGTCGTTGCGCGACGACGACACCACATAGCCCTGGCTCAGCAGCGCGCGCCGCGCGGCCTCGCAGGCCGCGTCGGATTTCGAGTGGAACGTATGCGCATACGGGCTGCTCGTCGCGTCGAACTGTTCCTGCTGGTAGATCGGCTTGGGCGGCGTCGAGCACGCCGCCAGCACGGTCGCGGCCGCGAGCGCGCACGAAACGGAAAACAGGCGAAATCGGTTGTGCATGGCGTCTTTCAGAAGGCTTGGCGAGAGGTCGCGCAACGGGCGGTGCCTGGATGAAGCGCGCGGCAATCTCGTAAGGCCGGGGCGTCATTATAGTTTCGTTTGATGTCGCGCTCGCTTCAGTCGGCCGGTGCGCCGCGTGCGGCGGCCAGCAATTGCGCCGTCAGCGGATGGTGCTCGCCGCGCCGCGAGCGGATCGCGTGGATCTCCTCGGTCACGTCGCCCGCGCGCCCGAGCCGCCGCAACCCGCGCAGCAGCGACGCGTCGTTCGCGCCGAGCTCGCTCAGCGGAAACACGCCGAGGCCGCGCGCCGCGAACACGGCCATCAGCGCGCTGTCCTCGAATTCCCCGGCCACACGCGGCACGATCCGTTCACCCTCCAGCCACAGGTCGAGGCGCGCGCGCAGCGCCGAATGCGCGGTCGGCAGCAGCACGGGCAGGTCGGCGAGGCATTGCGGAAAATGCTGCCGCGCGGCCGGCGTGACGAGCGCCGCGGGGCCATACCAGTCGACCGGCGACGCGACGAGCCGCTCGCTCGTCACGCGCAGGTTCGAACCGGACGGCGCGCCCTGGCCGGCCAGCACCAGATCGAGATGATGCAGCGCCAGCTCCGCGAGCAGCGCGTCGTGCTCGCCTTCGTGGCACAGCAGCCGCAGCGTGGGCGTATCCAGCACGGGCGCGAGGATCGCGTGCGCGGCGAGCTTGGAGATGCCGTCAGCGAGGCCGACCGCGAGGCGCACGGTCGGCTGGCTGGCCGCCGCGCGCACTTCATCGGGAATCAGCCGCCCCATTTCGAAGATCACTTCCGCGCGCGCAAACGCGGCCTGGCCGGCGTCGGTCATCGTGACGCCACGCCCGGCAGGGCGCAGCAACTGGTGCCCGAGCGCTTTTTCGAGCTCGCGCACCTGCGCGCTGATCGTCTGCACGGCCATGTCGAGCCGCCCGGCCGCGCGCGCGAAGCCGCCTTCCTTCACGACGACCCAGAAGTAGTACAGATGTCGGAAATTGAGCATCGGATCGAAATTTCGGAAAAACCGAACCAAAAATCAGATTCTCTCTGATTTTTCCGAAGTTCGGGGCGGCATATCATCGGGCTTTCCACTTTCGTATCGGCCCATTTCATGGACTACCTGCTGACGCTTGCCGTTGACCCCGCCGTCTGGGCTGCGCTTCTGACGCTCGTCGTGATGGAAGTCGTGCTCGGCATCGACAACCTGATCTTCATCTCGATCCTCAGCAACAAGCTGCCCGAAGCGCAGCGCGCCCGCACGCAGCGCCTCGGCATCGCGCTCGCGCTGGTGATGCGCCTCGCGCTGCTCGGCAGCGTCGCGTGGATCGCGAGCCTGACCGAACCGGTGTTCACGCTGTTCGACCATGCGTTCTCGTGGCGCGACATGATCCTGCTGTCGGGCGGCCTGTTCCTCGTCTGGAAGGCGACCACCGAGATCCATCACCACGTGTCGCGCGACGGTGAAGGCGCGGGCGGTGCCGGCGGCGCGGTCGGCCTGACGATGTGGGCCGCGATCAGCCAGATCGTGATGCTCGACATCGTGTTCTCGATCGACAGCATCGTGACCGCGATCGGCATGACCGAACACGTGCCGATCATGTTCGTCGCGGTGATCGTCGCCGTCGCCGTGATGCTGTTCGCGGCACAGCCGCTCGCACGCTTCATCGACCGCAACCCGACCATCGTGATGCTCGCGCTGTCGTTCCTGGTCGTGATCGGCATGACGCTGATCGCGGAAGGTTTCGGTTCGCATGTGCCGAAGGGTTACATCTACGCGGCAATGGCGTTCTCGGCTTTCGTCGAAGGCATGAACATGCTGGCGCGGCGCGCGAAGGCGAAGCGCCCGGCACCGACGGACGGCCACTGAGCCACCGCGCGTGACGCGGGCCGCTGCGGCGGCCGGCGTCACGCGCCTCATACGGAATCCAGAAGAAATTCGCACGGAAAGGAGAAGCGCGATGAAATGCCCTGTCTGCAAGACGCCCGACCTGCTGATGGCCGAGCGCCAGTCGATCGAGATCGACTACTGTCCCACCTGCCGCGGTGTGTGGCTCGATCGCGGCGAACTCGACAAGCTGATCGCGCGCGAAACCGGCGACGCGCCGGTGCGTCGCGACGAGACGTCCGTACGGCACGACGCGCAAGCGGCGCGCGGCCACGACGGCGGGTGGGGGCGCGACGGCCGCTTGCACGACGACCGTGACAGACGCGACGGCCGCTCACACGACGATCGCTACAAGCACGACGGCCAGCGTCGCCGGAAATCGGTGTTCGACCTGTTCGACTTCGACTGATCGTAATTGCACCGCACGTCGTAAAAAAAGCCCCGCCGGGCGTGTACCCGGCGGGGCTTTTTCATGCGTGCGGGATAACGGCACGCACCGATGCTTACGCGTTGCCGGCCGTCACGTCGATACGGCGCGGACGCGTTTCCTCGCGGCGCGGAATCGTCAGCGTCAGCACGCCGTCGCGCAGGTTCGCGTCGATCCTCGATGTGTCGAGGTCGGGGCTCAGCACGAAGCTGCGCGCATAGCGCGTCGCGCGGATCTCTGCATGCCGCACGCGCAGGTCGGCCGGCGTGTCGAGGTGCGTGTCGGCCTCGATCGTCAGCGTGTTGTCATGCACCTTCACGTCGAGGTTCTCGCGCGGCACGCCGGGCAAGTCGGCCCGCAGCGTGACGCCGAGATGGTTCTCGACGATGTCGACGGCCGGCGTGATCGCGGGCCGGCGGGTCGCTTCGGCGGCAGCGGGGTGAACGGTGTTCGTCTGACGCTCGGCCAGGGTCGGGTTCGCATTCATGTCGGTATCCTGAATATTATTGAACGGTGATCGCGCGCGGCTTCGATGCCTCGCGCCGGCCGACGCGAATCAGCAGGCAGCCGTTTTCGTAGCGGGCGCTGACCTGCTCGGGGTCTGCATCTCGCGGCAGCTCGACGACGCGGCGGAATGCGCCGTGAAAGCGTTCCTGCGCATAGGTGCGCAGATCGTCGTCTTCGCTGCGTGGTGCCGGCTTGCGTTCGCCGCTGATCGTCAGCAGGTCCTTGTCGATCGATACGTCGAAGTCGGCTGCGGCCATGCCGGGTGCGAACGCGACGATCTCGATGGCACCGTCGGTGGCGCCGACGTTGAGCGCGGGGAAGGCGCCGGGCCGCACCGCACGAATACCGGACGGACGTTCGCCCAGCAGGTTCGCCAACTGCCGCTGCACGCGGGCGAATTCGTCGAACAGGTCGCTGCCGAAATGGATACCGCTCATGTTGGTCCTCCTGAACAGGGAACGCGGGAGACGTGACGGCGCGACGCCTGCGGCGGGCGCGACGTGGGAACTCCACTGGGTCGAAACGGGGGCAGTGCGTTGCATGATGCACTGCCCGACGACGTGTAATTAGTGGCAGCCGAAGCGCATTTCAAGAGGGAATCTGAAATCTGCATCAATGCAGGCCCGTGCGATTCGATGCGACAATCGCCGCGATCTATTTGCAGACCAACGACACGGGACAATCATGGACATTCGACGCATCGCGATCGTCGGCGCCGGCGTGATCGGCGCGAGCTGGGCCGCCTTCTATCTGACGCAGGGCTTCGACGTCGTCGCGACCGATCCGGCGCCGCAAGCCGACGCGCGGCTGCGCGACGCGCTGGCCGCATTTCTCGGCGACCGGGCCGCCGAACTTTCCGCGCGGCTGTCGTTCGACGCCGATCTCGTGCGCGCGCTCGACGGTGTCGATTTCGTGCAGGAGAACGGCCCGGAACGGCTCGACCTGAAGCGCGCGTTGTACCGGCAGATGGACGACGTGCTGCCCGCGCACGTGCCGATCGCGTCGAGTTCGTCGGGCCTGAAAATGTCCGACATCCAGACTGCGTGCGACAAGCATCCGGAACGCTGCCTGATCGCGCACCCGTTCAATCCGCCGCACCTGATTCCGCTCGTCGAGCTGGTCGGCGGCGATGCCACCAGCCAGGACGTGATCGCTCGCGTGAAGGATTTCTATGATGCGCTCGGCAAGCAGACGATCGTCCTCAACAAGGAGATGACCGGCCACGTCGCGAACCGGCTCGCGGCCGCGCTGTTCCGCGAGGTGTATCACCTCGTCGGCGAAGGCGTCGTGAGCGTTGCCGATGCGGACAAGGCTGTCGCATGGGGCCCCGGCCTGCGCTGGGGGCTGATGGGACAGTGCCTGACGTATCACCTCGGCGGCGGCGCGGGCGGTATCGCGCACTTCCTCGAACACCTGTCGGGGCCGATCACGAGCTGGTGGGACGACCTCGGCACGCCTTCATTCAATCCGGACGTCGATCGCAAGCTGAACGACGAATTGCGCGCGATCCAGGGCGAGCGTTCGATGCAGGAACTGGCAGTCGAACGCGACCGCTTGCTCGTCGAGCTGATTGACGCGCGGCGCCGCAGCTTCCTGCCGTAACCGTGCCGCGGCGTCGCGTACGGGCTGCGGCCGGCTACTGCTGTGCGGCGGTTTGCGACGCCTGCGGCGTCTGCGCGAGCCACGCCGGGCTCGTGGCCTGCACGAGTTCGCGGTTGCGCGCGCGGGTCGCGGCGTTCGGCGGGTAGTTGCCGTCGTTCGTCGGCAGTTCGCCGTCGAGATAGGCCTGCTTGAGTTGCGCGACGACTTCCGCGCGGGTCAGCCCCTGCTCGGGCGCCGCGATATCGGTCGTCTGGGCAAAGGCGGGGGACAGCAGGGCGGCTGCGGCGGTCGCGACAGCGAATCGCAAGACATTCATGGCGTGCTCCGATCAAGGGGACGGGACACCGGACGCGCGCGGCGGCTGGCCGTGCGTTCCGATGGGTCCCATTGTCGCGAGCGGGTGCTGCGCGGACGATGACGCGTTCCGGGCAAAGCTGTCAGGTGCGGGCACGGGCACCGGGCGCGGGCGCCGGGTGCGATCTCGCGTGCGTGTGTCGCGCCGGTGCGGTTACAACTCCGACGCCGCCGCGATCAGCGTCGCCTCGAGTGCGAGCGTCGAACGCGACGCGGCCGCCGGCCGGTCGATCACGTATTCGAGCTCGCCGAGTTCGGGCAGCCCGGCGTCGAGCCGCGCGAGCCCGGCCGGGATCACGTAACCGGCGAACGCGCTGACGCCGAGCCCCGCGCTCGCAGCGGCGCGCAACACCGCGACGCTGCTGCTCACGACCGCGATCCGGTACGGCCGCCCGACTGCCTCGAGCGATTCGAGCACGCGGCGGCGCGACACGCTCGGCTCCGGATGCATCGCGAGCGGCAGCACGGCCTCGTGGCCGGTGATCCGCGAATCGGGGCCCGTGCACCAGTACAGCGGCTCGCTGCGGATCACGCGGCCGCGCCGGCTGCCGGCGATGCGCTTCGCGAACACGAGATCGTGCCGGCCTTCGTCGAGCGCGTCGAACAGGTCGCCCGACAGCCCGGTCGAGATCGCGAGCTCGACTTCCGGATTGCGCTGCACGAAGCTCGCGAGCGCGGCCGTCAGGTGCGCCGACGCGAAATCCTCCGACATCGCGAGCCGCACCTTGCCCGACAGCGGCGGCCCGCACACCGACGTGACGGCTTCGTCCATCAGTTCGAGGATGCGCACCGCGTAGCGGAACAGCGCGTCGCCGTGCTGCGACAGGTGCACGTTGCGCGTGTCGCGTTCGAACAGCGGCCGGTCGAGCAGCTCCTCGAGGCGGCGGATATGCTGGCTGACGGTCGACTGCGACAGGTTCACGCGCTCGGACGCGGCGGTGAAGCTGCCGGATTGGGCGACGGCGACGAAGCTGCGCAGCAGCTCGGGCGGTAACGGACGCATTGCTAAATCCACTGAATCGGTTTCGACAACTTCATAAATGGCCGGATATTGCGGCGCTAGTATCGGATCACGCCCCGGTGCGGCCCGCAACGGGGCGCACCGGACGCGTAGCCCGCGTCGTGCCGGCGGCTGCTTCATTCAGTCTACGGCATCCGGCGTCCGGCCCGAAACCGCATCATCCCATCGACCGCCCGAGAACGTGCCCGCAAGACGGGCCGCCGGGCCGCGGCGCACCGCCGCAGGAGACGAGTCCGCGCACGGGATCGGCGTGCGGGGCCGGCGCCTGCATGCGTCCGGCGCCCGTCACGAAGAGACTGGAGACGACTCATGATCATCTACGGAACCGCGCTGCTGGCGTTCTGCCACCTGGCCGGACTGTTCCTCGGCGACCTGCTCGGCAGTGCGATCGGCGTGAAGACCAACGTCGGCGGCGTCGGTATCGCGATGCTGCTGCTGATCTGCCTGCGCCTGTGGCTGCACCGCCGCGGCTGGCTGCCGAAGGAGACCGAGGCCGGCGTCGGTTTCTGGGGCGCGATGTACATCCCCGTCGTCGTCGCGATGGCCGCGAACCAGAACGTCGTGGCCGCGCTGAAGGGCGGCCCCGTCGCGCTGCTGGCCGCCGTGGGCGCGGTCGCGATCTGCGCATGCTGCATCGCGGTACTCGTGCGCACCGGGCGCGACGACACGGCCTTCGCGGGCGTGCCGCAATTCGAAGAACAGTGACGGAGGCCGCCATGCTGCAGATGCTCGAAAAAACTGTTGCCCACAACGGGCTCGTCGCGTCGTTCGCGCTGGTCGGCCTGATCATGTGGCTGTCGTCGATCGCGTCGCGCAAGCTCACGTTCGGCCGCGTGCACGGCTCCGCGATCGCGATCGTGATCGGTCTCGCGCTGGCTTACGTCGGCGGCGCCTTCACCGGCGGCGAGAAGGGGATTGCCGACGTGCCGCTGTTCGCGGGCGTCGGCCTGATGGGCGGCGCGATGCTGCGCGATTTCGCGATCGTCGCGACCGCGTTCGAAGTGCAGCCGACCGAGGCACGCAAGGCCGGGCTCGTCGGCGTCGTGTCGCTGCTGCTCGGCACCGTGCTGCCGTTCATCGTCGGTGCGTGCATTGCGCGTGTGTTCGGCTATACCGACGCGGTCAGCATGACGACCATCGGCGCGGGCGCCGTCACCTACATCGTCGGCCCCGTGACGGGCGCGGCGATCGGCGCAAGCTCCGACGTGATCGCGCTCAGCATCGCGACGGGGCTCGTGAAGGCGATCATCGTGATGGTCGGCACGCCGGTCGCGGCCAACTTCATGGGCCTGAAGACGCCGCGTTCCGCGATGATCTTCGGCGGCCTGGCCGGCACTGTCAGCGGCGTGAGCGCGGGGCTCGCCGCGACCGACCGCCGGCTCGTCCCGTACGGCGCGCTGGTCGCGACGTTCCATACGGGCGTCGGCTGCCTGCTCGGCCCGTCGGTGCTGTACTTCACGACGCGCGCGCTGGTCGGCGCGTAGGCCCGTCCGATGGGCGGCTCGTGCGCGGGCCGCATCCATCGCCGCGTCCTCTGAGTCGCATTCGTCAACATCATCAATCGGCGGCGGCGCCAGGCTTAGAATGCCGCTGAACCATCGAAGCGGGAGAACTGTTCATGACGGGATGGAATCACGCGCGGCAGGCGCGCGATGCACGCCTCGCGGCCGGTGCGCGTTTCGCGCAGGGCAAGCGGGTCGATGCGCGCGACACCGTCGCGTTGCTTGAAGCGGTGCTGCGGCCCGGCGACCGCGTCTGCCTCGAAGGCGACAACCAGAAGCAGGCCGACCTGCTCGCGACGGCGCTCGCCGACGTCGACAGCGCGAAGATCCACGACCTGCACATGGTGCAGTCGGGCGTCGTGCTGCCCGAGCATCTCGACGTGTTCGAGCGCGGCATCGCGAAGCGTCTCGACTTCGCCTACTCGGGCCCGCAGTCGCAGCGGATCGCGAAGCTGCTGTTCGGCGGCAAGATCGCGCTCGGCGCGGTGCACACCTATCTCGAGCTGTTCGCTCGCTACTTCATCGACCTCACGCCGCAGGTCGCGCTGATCGCCGCGGTCAGCGCCGATCGCGACGGCAACCTGTACACCGGCCCGAACACCGAAGATACGCCGACGGTCGTCGAGGCCACCGCGTTCAAGGACGGCATCGTGATCGCGCAGGTCGACCGCATCGTCGACAAGGTGCCGCGCGTCGACATTCCGGGCGACCGCGTGCATTTCGTCGTCGAGGCCGGCCGGCCGTTCTACGTCGAGCCGCTGTTCACGCGCGATCCGGCGGCGATCACCGAAACGCAGATCCTCACCGCGATGCTCGCGATCAAGGGCATCTACGAGCCGTACGGCGTCAAGCGCCTGAACCACGGGATCGGCTTCAACACGGCCGCGATCGAGCTGCTGCTGCCGACCTACGGCGAGAAGCTCGGGCTGAAGGGCAAGGTCTGCTCGCACTGGGCGCTCAATCCGCACCCGACGCTGATTCCCGCGATCGAGTCGGGCTGGGTCGAGCAGATCCACTGCTTCGGCTCGGAAGTCGGGATGGACGACTACATCCGTGCGCGTTCCGACATATGGTTCACGGGCTCCGACGGGTCGCTGCGCTCGAACCGCGCGTTCTGCCAGACGGCCGGCCTCTATGCGTGCGACATGTTCATCGGCTCGACGCTGCAGATCGACCTGTCCGGCCATTCGTCGACGGTCACGGCCGAGCGCATTGCCGGTTTCGGCGGCGCGCCGAACATGGGCAGCGACGCGCGCGGCCGGCGTCATCCGAGCGAGCCGTGGCTGAAGGCCGGCGCGGAAGCCGACCCCGACACGCCGGCGGCGCTCAGGCGCGGCCGCAAGCTCGTCGTGCAGATCGGCGAGACGTTCGGTGACAAGAACGTGCCGATGTTCGTCGAGAAGCTCGATGCGCTGAAGCTTGCCGACAAGCTGCAGCTCGACCTCGCGCCGATCATGGTCTACGGCGACGACGTCACGCACATCGTCACCGAGGAAGGGATCGCGAACCTGCTGATGTGCCGCGACAAGGACGAACGCGAGCACGCGATCCGCGGCGTCGCCGGCTATACCGAGATCGGCCGCGGCCGCGACCGGAAGATGGTCGAGCGGCTGCGCGAGCGCGGCGTGATCCGTCGCCCGGAGGATCTCGGCATCGATCCGCTCGACGCCGATCGCCGCTGGCTTGCCGCGCGTTCGATCAAGGATCTCGTGCACTGGTCGGGTGGCCTGTATGCGCCGCCGGCCCGGTTCCGCAACTGGTAAGGACAAGGGCATGGAACAGTTGAACTATCGCTTCACCGCCCGCGAGCGCGCGAAGGGCGAGCAGGCCGCGGCGCTCGTCGGCGTGGTGGCATCCGGCAATCTCGAAGTGCTCGTCGAGCGCGTGCTGCCGGGCAACGAATGCGAGATCGACATCCGCACCGCGGCGGTCGGTTTCGGCGCGGTATGGCAGGCCGTCGTCACGGATTTCGTCGAGCGGCGCACGCCGGGCGGCTTGAAGCTGTCGATCAACGACGGCGGCGCGCGGCCCGACATGGTGTCGCTGCGGCTCGCGCAGGCCGTGCGCGCGATCGAGGGAGACGCCCAATGAACAACCCCCACGCTCACATCCATTCGCTGCCCGCCGAGGGGGCGGGCGCCTCCCCAGGCGCGGCCCGTCAGGAGGCGCCGAACGACGCGATCCACGATACGCCCGCGTTCGTCGCGAACGCCGCGAGCTGGTACGAAGCGTCGGCGCGGCAGCGCATCGACGGGCTGCTCGACGCGGGCAGTTTCAGCGAATTCCTCGGTCCGGCCGAGCGCGTGACGAGCCCGCACCTGCCGCTGTTCGACCTGCCGCAGCAGTTCGACGACGGGATGGTGGTCGGCCACGGCCGGCTCGACGGCCAGCCGGTGTTCGTCGCCGCGCAGGAGGGCCGCTTCATGGGCGGCGCGTTCGGCGAAGTGCACGGCGCGAAGCTCACCGGGCTGCTGCGTGCCGCGCGCGAAACCGGCAAGCCGGTGCTGATCCTGTTCGATACGGGCGGCGTGCGGCTGCAGGAAGCGAACGCGGGCGAACTCGCGATCGCCGAGATCATGCGTGCGCTCGTCGAAGCGCGCACGGCCGGCGTGCCGGTGATCGGGCTGATCGGCGGGCGCGCGGGCGGCTACGGCGGCGGCGGGTTGCTCGCCGCGTGCTGCTCGGCGCTCGCGGTGTCGGAGCAGGGCCGCATCAGTGTGTCGGGCCCCGAAGTGATCGAGACCAATCGCGGTGTCGAGGAATTCGATGCGAAGGACCGCGCGCTGATCTGGCGCACGATGGGCGGCAAGCATCGCCGGCTGATCGGCGGCGCGGATCGCTACGTGGCCGACACGCCCGATGCGTTCCGTGCGGCGGCGCTCGACCTGATCGGCCGCGCGCCGAAGTTCGATGCGGCGATGCTGCGCGCTGAGCAGGCGCGACTCGAAGCGCGCGTCGAACGGTTCGGCGCGTGCAAGGATGCGCTCGACGTGTGGCGTGCGCTCGGTGCGGATGCGCCGGAAGTGATTCCAGGAATGCCTGACGATGCGTTCGCCACGCTCGCCGACCAATTGCAGGAGCCCCAGCATGACGCTCGATGAAGTCCTGACCTCGCTGTTTCCGAAAGGCCATTCGATCGCACGCACCGGCGGCCTGCTGACGGGCCACGCGGAACTGGCCGGCACGCGCGTCGACGTGATCGGCGTTGCCGACCGTTTGCCGTTCGGCATTGACGAGGCCGTGACGCTCGCGGCGCGCGTGCTCGACACGATTGAGCGCGGCGGCGACACGCCGATCCTCGTGCTCGTCGACAGCGACAGCCAGCGGATGAGCAAGCGCGACGAACTCCTCGGCCTGAACGAAGGGCTGTCGCATCTCGCGAAGTGCCTGATGCACGCGGATCTCGCCGGGCACCGGACGATCGGCGTGCTGTACGGCCACACGGCCGCCGGCGCGTTCATCGCAACCGCGCTCGCGACGCGCACGCTGCTCGCGGTGCCGGGCGCGGAGCCGGAGGTGATGGACCTGCCGTCGATGTCGCGCGTGACCAAGCTGTCGATCGACGTGCTGAAGGAGATGTCGCGCTCGACGCCGGTGTTCGCGCCTGGCCTCGACAACCTCGTGAAGATGGGCGCCGTCGACGCCGTGCTCGATCCGGTTCGCGCGCTCGACGCGCAGGTCGGCGAATGGCTCGGCAAGCCGGCCGACCGCGTCGACCGGCGCGCATCACGCGGCCGGCCGGTTGCCGCCGATGTCGCGCAGCGCGTCGAGGCACTCGCGCGTGCCGCACGCTGAACTGCCGCTGCGCCGCCACACGCTCGTCACGCTGACGGCGGCGGGGTGGGGCGCGGCATTCGCGCGGGATCCCGCGCTCGCGGCCGATCCGCTCGTGCGCGCGTGGTCCGAACGCGGCTGGCCGTTGATCGTGCGCCGCGCGTCGCCCGACGAGGCCGATGCCGGCCGCGTGCCGCTCGGCCTGCCGCTGCCGCCTTCCGCGGGCAAGCGGCGCATCGCATTGAACGCGGCCGCTGACGCGCTCGCGACAGTCGGCCCGCTGCCCGCGTTGGCCGACGTGCTCGCCGCCGCGCCCGACACATGGCGCACGGCGTTGCGCGAACTCGATGCGCTCGGCGCGCGTTGCGGCGTGCAGGGCCGCGTGTTCGGCAGCCTCGCATGGCAGGCGCTGACGGGCGAGCCCTACCTGGGGGCGTCGTCCGATCTCGACATCGTGTTCCCGCTGCCGGATGCCGTATCGATCGCGTCGCTGCTCGACGGCCTCGCGGCGATCGACGCGCATGCGCCGATGCGGATCGACGGCGAACTGCTGCGTGACGACGGCGCGGGCGTCAACTGGCGCGAACTGCATGCGCGGCAGCCTGAAGTCGCGGTCAAGACCGCGATCGCCGTCGAACTGATGCCGGTGAGCGCATTCATCGGAGGCGAGCGATGAGCGCATGGGCTGCCTGCCGCGTACCGGCGCCATCCGAAGCCGAACGCATCGCCGACCTGGCCGAGCGCAGCCTCGTGCTCGAAATCGAGACCTATCCGAAGCCGGGGCTCGTCAGTCACGTCGACACCGGCAGTCACACCGACATGGATGCCGCGACGTTCGCCCGCAGCGCCGCCGTGCTGCGGCCGTACTTCGCCGAGCTGGCCGACGCGGGCGCACGCGATGCGGACATGGCCGTGCTGCGCAAGATCGGCCTGCGCGCCGAGCACGCGATGCTCGCCGCGACCGGCGGCGTCAATACGCATCGCGGCGCGATCTTCGGGCTCGGGTTGCTGTGTGCGGCGGCGGGCCGGCGTGCGATGCCGGGAACCGTGCCGGGCGGGATGACGCTCGGCGCGTTCGTCTCTCGCCGCTGGGGTGCCGATATCCTCGGCGGCCCGCGCTTGCCCGGCAGTCACGGCGAGCGTGCGAGCCGCCGCTACGGCGTCGGCGGCGCGCGTCGCGAGGCGGCCGACGGTTTCACGACCGTCTACGCGGTCGGGCTGCCCGCGCTGCGCCGTGCGCAGCGTGACCTGCCGGGCGACCGGGAAGCCGCGCGCGTCGATGCGTGCTTCGCGCTGATCGCCGCGCTCGACGATACGAACCTGCTGCACCGGGGCGGGCAGGCCGGTCTCGACTTCGCGCGGGCGACCGCACGCGCGTTCGTGGCACGTGGCGGCGTGCGTGCGCACGACTGGCGGATGCGGGCGGCTGCCGCGCATCGTGCTTTCGTGGCGCGGCGGTTGAGCCCGGGCGGCGCGGCCGACCTGCTCGCGATGAGCGTCTTCGTCGATGCGCTCGAAACCGACGGGGACGCACGATGACGCTGGCCATCCTCTGCTCGGGACAGGGCGCGCAGCGCGCCGACATGTTCGACCTGACCGGCACCGCACCGCAGGCCGACGCGCTGTTCGCGCACGCCGGCCGCCTGCTCGGCGACGACCCGCGCACGTGGGTCCGGCAGGCGGGCCCGGACGCGCTGCGCGAAAACCGTGCCGCGCAGATCCTCTGCACCGTTCAGGCGCTCGCGGCCGCCGCGCTGCTTGATACGGTGTGGCCGCGCCGGCGCTGCGTCGCCGGCTACAGCGTCGGCGAAGTCGCGTCGTGGAGCGTCGCGGGGGTGATCGAGCCGGACGCCGCGCTCGACCTGGCCGATGCGCGGGCGCGTGCGATGGATGCCGCGAGCGGCGGCGACGAGCGCATGGTGTTCGTGCGCGGCCTGACGCGCGCGCAGCTCGCGCGGTTGTGCGACGGCCGCGACGCGGCGATCGCGATCGCGAACCCCGGCGACGCGTTCGTGGTCGCGGGGCGGCAGGCCGATGTCGATGCGGTGGCCGACGACGCGTCGCGCGACGGCGCGCTGCGCGTCGCGCCCGTCTGCGTGCGGATCGCGTCGCACACGCGACGGCTCGCCGCGGCCGTGCCGGTGTTTCGCGCGTCGCTCGCCGCGACGCCCGTGCGGCGGCCGCTGCCCGGCACGCGGCTGTTTTCGGGGATTGACGGCGCATCGGTGCTCGACGTCGACGCGGGCCTCGACAAGCTTGCGCGACAGATCGCCGAGCCGGTCGAGTGGGCGGCGTGTCTCGCCGCCTGCGTGGAGGCCGGTGCGACCGCGTTCCTCGAGCTCGGCCCCGGCCGCGCGCTGGCCGAGATGGCCGGCGGCGCATATCCGGCGCTGCCGGCGCGCAGCCTCGCGGATTTTCGTTCCGTCGACGGCGTGGCGAGCTGGCTCGCGCGCGTCGCGGCCGGCTGATCGACGGCGCGAAAAGCGGGCTGTAACCCGTGCGCCGGGCACCGGTTTTGCGCTGTGTGTTGCGCCGGCGCAGCAGCATCGCAGCCGGTGCTTGCCACGCGAATTGGCGTCGCTACAATGGCGCCCGCCATGAGACCAGCCGCCTTCCTTCTCGCCGCGCTTTGCTGCGCGGCGAGTGCCCACGCCGCCCAGATTCCGTCCGACGCCGCATCGGTCGGCACATACTTTTCGTATGACAATGCGGCGGCCGACGCGACCGTCGACCTGATCGGGCAGGCGCAGCACCGCGTGCTGCTGGCCGGCTATACGCACGTGCCGCCGGCGGTCGCGAGCGCACTGCGCGCGGCCCGCTCGCGCGGGATCGAGGTGCGTGTCGTGCTCGTGCGTTCGCCGCGCGCGGGCAGGTACAGCGGCGTCGGCTATCTGAAATCGTCGGGTATCGACGTGGCGATCGATTCGCGGCATGGCGATCCTGCACCGCGCTTCGTGATCGTCGACGACAGCGTCGCGCTGACGACCCTGTCGGAGGGCGCGACCGCGCATGCGGAGACGGTGAACGTGTTCCAGCGCGCGCCCGAGCTTGCGCAATCCTATGCGCAATCGTTCTGGCGGCTGTACCGGCAGGCCGGCGGCCTCTGACCCTTTCCCTTGGCGCCACGCGCGCCGGTGTGACCCTGCTTGCATCGGCGCTGCCGATGAACCATGCTCGTTGACAGGCGCCGACGCGCGTTTCGCGCATCCGGCGCAACGGCAGGGAGCCGATCGTGTTCGAGTGTTTTGCCGATCGCGCCGACGCGGGCTGCCAACTGGCCGGCGCATTGCGCGATTACGCGGGGCGTGGCGATGTCGTCGTGCTCGCCTTGCCGCGTGGCGGTGTGCCCGTCGCGTATCCGGTCGCTTGCGCGCTGCACGCGCCGCTCGACGTGCTGGTCGTGCGCAAGCTCGGCGTGCCGTACGATCCCGAGCTCGCGATGGGGGCAATCGCGACAGGCGGTGCGATTCATCTGCAGCGTTCGGTGCTCCGCTCGATGAACGTGTCCGGCGAACAGCTCGCCGACGTGATCGCGCGCGAGACGGCCGAACTGCATCGGCGCGAAGCGTTGTATCGCGGTGCGGCGCCGCCGCTGCCGGTCGAAGGGCGCATCGCGATCGTCGTCGACGACGGCGTCGCGACCGGCGCGTCGATGCGCGTCGCGCTGCAGGCGTTGCGCGAGCGTCATCCGGCGCGGATCGTGGCGGCGGCTCCGGTCGCGCCGGCGGGCGCGCGGCATACGTTCGACGATCTGGCCGACGCGTTCGTCACCGTGTCGCTGCCGCTGCCGTTCTTCGGTATCAGTCAGTTCTACGGGCGCTTCGAGCAGACGAGCGACGACGAGGTACGGTCTTTGCTCGATGCGGCGCGGCGCTGACGCGGCATCACGTCCGCCTGATGCGGCGCGGGCGAGGGCGGCGGGTTTCGGCCCACGCGAACACGCGCTGCAGCATCGGATGCACATCCCCGTGCCAGCGCGCCCCCGTAAACAGCCCGTAGTGATCGCAGTCGTCAATGTCGATGCGGTAGCGCTCGTCGTCGGCGAGGCCGCTGCACAGGTCGAGCGCCGCATGCGTCTGGCCGGCACCCGTGACCTTGTCGCATGCGCCTTCGACGGTCAGCAGCGCGATGCCGCGCAAAGCCGCCGGCTCGACACGCCGGCCGCCCACGTCCCACGTGCCGAGCGCGAGGCTCATGCGCTGGAACACGATGTCGACCGTATCGAGGAAATACTCGGCCGGCATGTCGAGCAGCGCCGTGTATTCGAGCAGCGCGCGCCGCGCACCGGCGAGCCCGGCCATGTCGAAGCGCGACGCGGCCAGCGCGTACGCTTCGATCAGCGACAGGAAGCGCTGCGGGTACACGAGCGCGATCTCGCCCTGCTGCAGATAGGTCGGAAACACGTGGCGGCCGTGTCCGTCGAAGCCGGGTGGCACGACGTCGATCAGGTGGCGTCGGCACCAGCCGAGCGAATGGGCCGCGGCGGCGGTGCCGAGCGCACTCGGATTGCGGCGCGCGTCGAGCGGGCCACCGATCAGCGTGACGCTCGCGGGCGACGGGAGACCGCGCGCCGCCCGTAGCGCGAGCGCGCCGAGCACTGGCACGGTCGCCTGGCACACGGCGACCACATGCAGCGGCCGGTCGTCGTGCGCGAGCCCGTCGACGAAGCCGTCGAGCGTCGCGACATACTCGTCGAGCCCGAAGCGGCCGGACGCGAGCGGCACGTCGCGCGCATTGCGCCAGTCGGTCACGCAGACGTCGCCGTCCGCGAGCAGCGTCTCGACGGTTTCCCGCATCATCACGGCCGCATGCCCGGCGAGCGGCGCGCACAGCAGCACCGTGCGCCGCGCATCGGCGCGCGTGAAGCGCCGCAGGTCGCAGAACGGCGTGTGCGCGACGACGCGCTCGCCGACGGCCGGCCACCCGATGTCGAAGCGCGGGGGGCCGGCCGTCGGCCCGAGCAGCGGCTCGAACAGGTCGTCGTAGCATGACGACGCGGCGTGCGGCAGCGTGGCCGAGGGCCACGCGTCGAACGCGTGCCGCGTCGCCGCGCGCCAGGCGCGCATCCATTCCCGCTGCTGCTCGACGAGGGCATACCACATGGCGAACCTTGGGGCGGAAGGGGCGTGAACTTGCATTATGGTCACTGTGGCCGGACAACGTGAGTCCCGCGCGCGTCCGGCTGACGCGCATCAAGCGCAGGGGCGCAAGGGCAGGCCGAGCACGTTCCACCCGTTCGGCAAGCTCGTTCGTGGAGCCGGCGCCAGCCCGTTGCCGGCGCGAACGGGTCCTAGGCGATGCCGCGCGACGCTGCTACAGTCGTCGATCCCATTCCCCTCAAGCGGAGCGTTTGCGATGAAGCTGATCGGCATGCTGGATTCCCCGTTCGTGCGTCGGGTCGCCATTTCGGCGAAGCTGCTCGACCTCCCGTTCGAACACGAGTCGATCTCGGTGTTCCGTCATTTCGAGCAGTTCAGGGCGATCAACCCGGTCGTCAAGGCGCCGACGCTCGTGACCGGCGACGGCGCGACGCTGCTCGATTCGTCGCTGATCGTCGACTATCTCGATCACCTGGCCGCGCCCGAGCGGCGCCTGCTGCCGGATGCTGCCGATCAACGGCTGCGCGTGCTCGTGCCGGTCGGCTTCGCGTTGGCGGCCGCCGAGAAGACTGTGCAGGTCGTCTACGAGCAGGCGCTGCGTCCGACCGACAAGCAGCACGCGCCGTGGATCGAGCGCGTGCTGAGCCAGATCGAGGGCGCATACGGCGCACTGGAGCCGCTCGTCGCGGCGGCGAACGGCTGGTTCGGCGGCGCGCGCCTGCTGCAGTCCGACGTGACGGTCGCGGTTGCATGGCGTTTCACGCAGTTCATGGCGGCCGACTACCCGGTGCTCGCGCGGATCGATCCGGTCCGTTATCCGGCGCTGGCCGCGCATTCGGCGCGGGCGGAAGCGCTGCCGGCGTTCGTCGAAACGCCGCTCGTCTAGGTGTCGCGGCGGCGCGCGACGCGGCCCCGTGCCGTTTCCCGCCGCCCGCTCGGCCTTGCCAGGCAAGCCTTTGCTGATTGTTCGCGACGGCTGACAAGTGACTTCGCATTCGTGCTGTTTATCCGGAAGCGGCCGGTCCCTAGAATCCACTCCATCGAATTACGCGTTGCCTGATGGAGCCGATGATGAAAGCCCTGATCGAATCGAGCCTGTACCACCCGTCCCTCGTGTTGCCGCTTGCCGCGCTGACGCAGTTGATGGTCGAGCGCGATTTCAATCTCGGTCAGGTCGGGCTGATCGTCGCGGCGCGCGGGGCGCAGGCAGCCGTGTCGCGCTCGCGTGCATTGATTTTCTGCCGCCACTGCGAAGCGCAGGCATGAGGGCGCGCGCATCGCATGCATGAAAAAAAGCCCGGCCGGCGCAAGCCGGTCGGGCGGATCGGGTTCGATCGGGCCCCGGCTTCGGCCGGGGCTTTTTCATGGGCGACGCTCAGGCGCGTGCCGGCGACACGACGCCGTACATCTCCGATTCGTCGTCCTCGCGCATCTGGCGCACGAGCTGATGGGCTTCGCGGCGCGTCGCGACGGCCGGCGGCGAGCCCTTGAGCGGCTGGCGCGCGGTTTCGGCGAGCGCGACGACCGACACGATGCCGATCACGGCGGCGCCCATCATGTAGTACGC
This sequence comes from Burkholderia lata, assembly GCF_902499335.1. GTDB lineage: Bacteria > Pseudomonadota > Gammaproteobacteria > Burkholderiales > Burkholderiaceae > Burkholderia > Burkholderia lata_B. The sequence goes on from NZ_CABVQK010000007.1 coordinate 258,653, forward strand.
GGGCATCATCAGGTTGTGCGTGACGTCGACGAGCCACGCGGTCACGAGCGGCGTCGTGCCGCCGAACAGCGATACCGACACGTTGAAGCCGATCGCGAGCGCGCCGTAGCGGATCTCGGTCGGGAACAGCGCCGGCAGTGCCGACGGCATCACGCCGGTAAAGCACGACAGCAGCACGCCGAGGATCAGCAGGCCGCCGAACACCGACGCCGTGGTGCCCGCATGGATCAGCATCATCGACGGGATCGACAGCGCGAGCAGGCCGACGCAGCCGGCGAGCATCACGGGCTTGCGGCCGATCCGGTCGGACAGGCGGCCGGCGGCGAGCGTCAGCGGCATCATCAGCACCATCACGATCAGCACGAGCACGAGGCTGTGCGATTCGTCGAAGTGCAACGTCGACGACATGAAGCTCGGCAGGTACGACAGCACCATGTAGTCGGTCACGTTGAAGATCAGCACGAGGCCGACGCACAGCAGCAGGGCACGCCAGTTGCGCATCAGCGTTTCGCGGAAGCGTACCTTCGGCACGGCCTTGTCCTGCGCTTCGCGCTCTTCGGCCTGGCGCTTGAACGCGGGCGTTTCCTCGAGCTTCATCCGGATGTAGAGACCGATCAGGCCGAGCGGGCCGGCGATCAGGAACGGCACGCGCCAGCCCCACGACAGCAGCGCTTCCTGCGACAGCGACGCGGTGAGCAGCGCGACGACGCCGGCGCCCATCACGTAACCGATCAGCGTGCCGAACTCGAGGAAGCTGCCCATGAAGCCGCGGCGCTTGTCGGTCGAGAATTCGGCGATGAAGGTGGCTGCGCCGCCGTATTCGCCGCCGGTCGAGAAGCCCTGCACGAGGCGGGCGACGAGCAGCAGCACGGGCGCCATGATGCCGATCGATGCGTAGCTGGGGATCAGGCCGATCGCGAAGGTGCCGACGGCCATCATGATCATCGTGGCGGCGAGCACGCGCTGGCGGCCGATGCGGTCGCCGAGCGGGCCGAACACCATGCCGCCGAGCGGGCGTACGAGGAACGCGGCCGCGAACGTGCCGAAGGTCGCGAGCAGCTGCGCGGACGGGCTGCTGGACGGGAAGAACACCTTGCCGAGCGTGACGGCGATGTAGCTGTAGACGCCGAAGTCGAACCATTCCATCGCATTGCCGATGGCCATGGCGCTGACGGCGCGCTTGAGGAGGCTCTGGTCGACGACGGTTATGTCGTCCGCGACGAGCGGGGCTTCGCCGGACGACGAAGCGGAGGAAGAAGCAGCGGTCGGGCTGACGTGTGTTGCGGTCAAGGTCATGCACTCCTTTGACTGCGCCGAACGGGCGGGCCGTCCGACACGGTTTGCCGGCGAGCGCGGTGTCGAGTGCGGCGCGTCGGGGCAGGCCATTAAGCACTTACTGCACTACGGGCGGTAAAGGGCCGTAAGGGGCTGCTTCGACGCGGGCCGGATGGGCCGTCGCGACAGTGCGCTCATGAAGAATGGGCCGCGTGATGCAGGCGGCAGATGCCGGTGCGGACGATGTCCGGCGTTCCGGCAAGCGCCCCGGAGGGGCAACGAAACGAGAAAAGCGGGCCTGTCGGGCGGGCTTTCCTGTGGATGCAATTTCGGTCGAAGGGCCGGCACGCAATGCGCGGATGGACTTCTCTCGAAATCGAATAGACAGAGATTGAATGTTGAAACAGGCGACATGATAGCACGATGACGGATGATCGTGCAAATTGCCGGGAGTCGCCCGTCTGGCGGGGCGTCCGGCGGGGGCGGCTCGGGTATGATCGGCGGCGCGCGGCGGGGCCGTGCGGCCCCCGGCGACGGGGCCGAATTCACGAGGAACCGGATGACCGAACTGATGAGGATCGCGGCGCTGTTCGCCGCCACCGCGCTGGCCGAAATCGTTGGCTGTTACCTGCCTTGGCTCGTGCTGAAGGAGGGCCGGCCGGTGTGGTTGCTGGTACCGGCCGCGCTGTCGCTCGCGCTGTTCGCGTGGCTGCTGACGCTGCACCCGAGTGCGGCGGGGCGCACCTATGCCGCGTACGGTGGCGTGTATATCGCGGTGGCGCTGGTCTGGCTGCGGGTGGTCGACGGCGTCGCGCTGACCCGCTGGGACGTGGCCGGCGCGGCGCTCGCGCTCGGCGGAATGGCGGTCATCGCGCTGCAGCCGCGCGTGTGAGCGCGGCCGCGGCGCGTGCCGCGTGCTTCAAGCCGTTTCGGCGGCGCCCTCGTCGGCGGACTTGCGCCACACGCAGGTGCCCTTGACCGACTTGTCGAGTTCGTCGAGCTGCGCCTGATGTGCGGCGAGTTCGTCGTCGCTCGCGGCCACCACGGCCAGGTCGAGCGCGGCGAGCGACACGCGCTGGCCGTTCGCTGAGCCGCCGTCGGCACCCGCGTCGTCGAGCATGTCGATCACGAGGCTGTCCTGGCCGCGTGTCATCGCGAGATACACCTCGGCGAGCAGCTCCGAGTCGAGCAGTGCGCCGTGCAGCGTACGGTGCGCGTTGCTGATGCCGAAGCGGTCGCACAGCGCGTCGAGCGAGTTGCGCTTGCCCGGGAACATCTGCTTGGCCTGCACCAGCGTGTCGATCACGCCGCCGCAATGCTCGCTGAACGGCGGCAGGTCGAGCCGCGCGAATTCGGCGTCGAGGAAGCCAAGGTCGAACGGCGCGTTGTGGATGATCAGCTCGGCGTCCTTCACGAAGTCGCGAATCTGGTTGGCGACTTCCGCGAATTTCGGCTTGTCGCTGAGGAATTCGGTCGTGAGCCCGTGCACCGCCAGTGCGCCCGGATCGCTGTCGCGCTCGGGGTTCACGTAGAAGTGCAGGTTGTTGCCGGTGAGCCGCCGGTTCAGCAGCTCGACGCAGCCGATTTCGATGAGGCGGTCGCCCGTGCGGGCGTTCAGGCCGGTGGTTTCGGTATCGAGAATGATCTGGCGCATGTCGGGAAAAACAAAAGAAACAGGGGGCGGCTGGCGGTCAGGCCGTGAGCGATTCGACGCCGCGATTCGCGAGTGCGTCCGCGCGCTCGTTTTCGGGATGGCCCGCGTGGCCCTTGACCCAACGCCACTCGACCTCGTGCTGCGCGACGAGCGCGTCGAGCCGCTTCCACAGGTCGGCGTTCTTCACGGGCGTCTTTGCCGCGGTGATCCAGCCCTTCTTCTTCCAGCCGTGGATCCACTCGCTGATGCCTTTCTGCACGTATTGCGAGTCGGTATGCACGATCACCTGGCACGGCCGCTTCAGCGCTTCGAGCGCGGCGATCACGCCCATCAGCTCCATGCGGTTGTTGGTCGTGTTCGGCTCGCCGCCGAACAGCTCCTTCTCCTTGTCGCCGTAGCGCATCAGGGCGCCCCAGCCGCCGGGGCCGGGGTTGCCCTTGCAGGCGCCGTCGGTATAGATGTCGATGGTATCGGTAGTCATGAATGTTCTTGATGAGTGGTCGGGGAGGCCGCCGGCGTCAGGCCCGGTGCGAGCACGGGCTTCTTCATGCGGATCTGGCCGACGAGGCGCATGCCGCGCACGCGCTTGACGGCCGTCACCATGTAGACGGCGCCGAAGATCGGCCACCAGCGGTCGCCGGCGGCTTCCATGAAGCCGTAGCGGGACAGCCACTTGTCGGTGACGAGCGGTGGCCGGTAGCAGCCGAAACGGCCGCGTTCGAGATCGAAGCCGAGCAGCTTGATCCAGTCCTTGAGCCGGATGAACGCGATCTGGTCGCGCGTGGCCGGCACGAACGGACGGTTCGCCATGCGCCCGAACGATTGCCGCATGCCCCACAGGCTGAGCGAATTGAAGCCGGTGATCACGAGCTGGCCTTCCGGCATCAGCACGCGCTCGGCCTCGCGCAGCAGGCGGTGCGGGTCGGACGTGAATTCCAGCGTGTGCGGCATCACGATCAGGTCGACGCTCTGCGACTCGAACGGCAGGTCGAGCAGGTCGCACCAGGTCGTGCTGCGGCCGTCGGGCGCGTGCTCGGGCGCATGCGCCTCGCGCGCCCACGGATACTGGTAGGGCGCGCTCGCGCCGCTCGCCGGATCGAGCACGAGGCCGCGATACGGCATGCGGTTCTCGCGCAGCGCGTCGAGCTGCGGCAGGCCGAGCTGCAGCGCGTGGAACCCGAAGACGTCGGACACGATCCGGTCGAGCTGCGCCTGCTCCCAGTCCAGCACGTAGCGGCCGGGTGGTGAGTCGGTCCAGGCGGGCCAGTCTATAATTTGACGGTCAGACATAACGATGATTGCGCGCCCATGAACGAGCTGGAATACGTGCCGGTTCCGGCATTCGATGACAACTATATCTGGCTCGTCTCGGACGGCCGCGATGCAATCGCCGTCGATCCGGGTGAAGCCGCGCCGGTGCGCCGGGTTCTAGCCGAACGAGGCTGGCGGTTGACCGCTATTTTACTCACGCACCACCACGCCGACCACGTCGGCGGTGTCGCGGCACTGCGCGATAGCCAACCGGACGATGTTCCGCTCACCGTTTACGGCCCCGCGGCCGAGGCGATCGGCGTGGTCACGCGGCCGCTTTCGGGCGGTGCGAGCGTGACGCTCGACGCGCCGGCCGTCACGTTCGACGTGCTCGACGTGCCGGGCCATACGCGCGGCCACATCGCCTATTTCCAGGCGGCCGGGCAGGGCAACGCGGCGCCGCACGTGTTCTGCGGCGACACGTTATTCTCGTGCGGCTGCGGCCGTCTGTTCGAAGGCACGCCCGCGCAGATGCTCGCGTCGCTCGACGCGCTCGCGGCGCTGCCGGGCGACACGCACGTGCATTGTGCACACGAATACACGCTGTCCAACATCCGCTTCGCGCTCGCGTGCGAGCCCGGCAATGCGGCACTCGCCGCGTGGCGCGACGACGCGCAGGCGCTGCGCGCGCGCGGCGTGCCGACGTTGCCCACTACGATCGCGCATGAGCGTGCCGTTAACCCGTTCATGCGAGCGGACAGCGATGCGATCCGCGCGACGCTCGAGGCCGAACTGCACGAAACAGTGCCGGATCGTCTGACGGCGTTCACGCTGATGCGCGAGTGGAAAAACCGGTTCCGATGATGATTTCCGGAGGACTCCAAACCTCAAGCGGTGTCTGTAAAAATTGCTCCAAATGTAGGATTTCGCTGAGTTTTCGGTGTTTTTATTGACGTGAAGCACGCACTTCCGTAGTATCGCCTGCAATTTCCAGCCGTCGGAAGCAGAGATTTTCATGCGACTTATATTGAGTGCGATGGTGGTTCTGCTGCTCGCCGCTTGTGCGAGCCAGGCCCCTGTCGCCAACAACGCCGCCGATTCGCAGGCGACGTCCAACTACCTCCGTAAATCAGCCACCGCCAAAGAGACTGTCGATGTCGACAAGCAATCCGTCGGCGACCTGACCAGTGCAGACTCCGATCTCTGGGGTCGCATCCGCCGCGGTTTCCAGATGCCCGACCTGCAGACCGACCTCGTCGACATGCAGACCACGTGGTACACGCAGCGCCCGGATTACGTGCAGCGCATGACCGAGCGCTCGCAGAAGTACCTGTACCACATCGTCGAGGAGCTCGAGGCGCGTCACATGCCGACCGAGCTCGCGCTGCTGCCGTTCATCGAGTCCGCGTACAACCCGCAGGCGCTGTCGGTCGCGAAGGCGGCCGGCATGTGGCAGTTCATGCCCGGCACGGGCCGCACGTACAACCTGAAGCGCAACATGTGGCAGGACGAGCGTCGCGACGTGCTCGCGTCGACGAGCGCCGCGCTCGACTACCTGTCGCGCCTGCATGACATGTTCGGCGACTGGTATCTCGCGCTGGCCGCGTACAACTGGGGCGAGGGCAACGTACAGCGCGCGATCGCGCGCAACCAGGCGGCCGGCCTGCCGACCGACTACCTGAGCCTGCGGATGCCGAACGAGACGCGCAACTACGTGCCGAAGCTGCAGGCGGTGAAGAACATCATCGCGAATCCGCAGCAGTACGGCCTCGCGCTGCCGGACATCCCGAACCACCCGTATTTCGTGACGGTCACGACGTCGCGCGACATCGACGTGGCGGTGGCCGCGAAGCTCGCGAACCTGTCGCTCGACGAATTCCGCTCGCTGAACCCGTCGTTCGCGAAGCCGGTGATCCTCGGCGCGACGGAGCCGCAGATCCTGCTGCCGTTCGACAACGCGTCGGCGTTCGAGAAGAACCTGAAGGCATACAACGGCCAGCTCTCGTCGTGGACCACTTATACGGTCAGCGAGCGTGCGCGGCCGGCCGCGATCGCCGAGAAGATCGGCGTGGACGCCGATACGCTGATGTCGATCAACAAGATTCCGGCCGGCATGCGCCTGAAGCCGGGCTCGACGATCGTCGTGCCGCGCGGCGATGACGACGACGAGGACATCAGCGCCGACGTCGCCGAAAACGGCGCGCTCGCGATGGAACCCGATGTCCCCGACACGCGCAAGATGCTAATCCGTGTGCGCCGCAAGCAGTCGATGGCGGCGATCGCCGGCCGTTACGGCGTGTCGGTCGGCCAGCTCAAGGCGTGGAACCGCACGCACCGCGATCTCGCGATGCCGGGCCAGGCGCTCGTGCTGCACGTGCCGGTCGGCCGTTCGGTGCCGGCGGAGCCCGGTCCGGAGCGGATCGCGACGTCGGCCGGTGGTGCGCACATCGAGCGCGCGAGCCTGGCGGTGGGCGGTAAGTCGCACGGCGCCAAGCGCGGCGCGGCGAAGCCGGCAGCCAAATCGACGAAGGCGGCACCGGCCAAGGCCGCTGCGCACAAGGGCAAGAAGAAGTAACGCAGTCGCGAACGCATCGTGCGGCCGGCCCGGTTCGCGCGATTGCGCTATCATCCGACGAAATGCGACGAAACGCCGTCACCCAGGTGACGGCGTTTTTGTTTGTGCGCGGCGCGGGGGCGCTGCTTCGAATGTCTTCATATAACTAGGGGAAGCGATGTCGTCGGTGCAGGTGAGGGTGCTCGCGCTGTTTTCGGTCGGGTATTTCGTGTCGTATGTGTTTCGCGGCGTCAATCTGGGCTTCGCACCGTTCGTCACGCACGAGCTCGGGTTGTCGGCCGCCGATCTCGGCCTGCTCACCAGTCTTTATTTCCTCGGCTTCGCGGGCGCGCAGATCCCGGCCGGCGTGATGCTCGACCACTTCGGCCCGCGCCGCGTGACGGCCGGCATGCTGCTGTTCGCGGCCGCCGGTGCGGCCGTGTTCGGCGCCGCGCACAGCCTCGGGACGATGATGGTCGGCCGGCTGCTGATCGGCGTCGGCGTATCGGTGTGCCTCGGCGCGGCGTTCAAGGCGCTCGCGCAGCATTTTCCGGTCGGCCGCCTGCCGCTCGTCAACGGCCTCGTGATGGCCGTGGGCGGCCTCGGCGGCGTGATGGTCGGCTCGCCGCTGACCTGGCTGCTCGGCTGGACCAGCTGGCGCGCGATCTGTTTCGGCCTCGCGGTGCTGACGGTGATCGTCGCGGCATCGATCGGCCTGGGCGCGCCGGAAGCGAAGCAGGTGCGCCACCAGGGCGGGCTCGTCAGCCAGTTCAAGGGCACATGGCACATCCTGAGCAGTCGCGCGTTCTGGAAGATCTCGTCGTTCTCCGTCGTCACGCAGGGCGTGTTCTACGCGATGCAGTCGCTGTGGGTCGGGCCGTACCTGCGCGACGTCGCGGGGTTCGATGCATCGCATGCCGCGCGCCTCGTGTCGGTGCTTGGCTTCGCGATGATGGCCGGCTGCGTCGGCTTTGGCGCCGCGGCGCGCGTGCTCGAGCGGCGCGGCGTATCCGTGTATGCGTTCTGCGGCGTCGGCATGGCGCTGTTCGTCGCGACGCAGGCGGCGATCGTCGCGCGCGTGCCGTTGCAGCCGGCCGTGCTGTGGGCCGCATACGGTATGTTCGGCGGCGTCGGCATCCTGACCTATGCGGTGATGGCCGGGCATTTTCCCGCTCACCTGATCGGCCGCGCGAACACGACGCTCACGCTTGTGATCTTCCTGCTGATCTTTGCGTTCCAGATCGGTGTCGGCGCGGTGCTGTCGCACTGGCCCGCGGTCGACGGCCACTATCCGGCCGCCGCGCACTTCACCGCGTGGGGCGTGCTGCTCGCGCTGCAGCTCGCGAGCGCGGTGTGGTACGTCTGGCCCGCGCGCGGCGCTGGTCAAGCGCACTGATCCGGCGGTACGCTGGGGGTAGGGCGGCCGCGCAAAAGGGGCCGCAGCGCGTTGCTGCGCGCCGCAGGGCGTCGCGCATGCACGATCGGACGGCCATATCGATTGAAGATAAGGCCATTTTCAGGCTATAATTTGAAAGTTTGTGCTGATCAACCTCGCACCCTAGCGCCTACCTCATTCATCCCGTTCATCCGCCGCACGCCGCCTGCCGGGCGATGCCGCGAAGCCTCGTGCGCCACGCGCCGGGTTCGCGTTTCGACAACGCAGGCCGCGTCCAGCAAGCGACCGCGCGCGCCCACGCAGCGCGGCGCTCGCGCGGCAGGGTAAACAGGTCGGCAGCAGGGTGTTCCCCAAGGAGCCTCCCGTGTTGCCGTCTTTTACTCCCGCCTTGCTTGCACTCGCCGACGGCACGGTCTTTCGTGGTTATTCGATCGGGGCCGAAGGCCACACGATCGGCGAAGTCGTGTTCAATACCGCGATCACCGGCTATCAGGAAATCCTGACTGATCCGAGCTACTCGCGCCAGATCGTCACGCTCACCTATCCGCATATCGGCAACGTCGGCGTCAACGCCGAAGACGTCGAAGCCACGAAAGTCCATGCCGCCGGCCTGATCATCCGTGATCTGCCGTCGCTCGCATCGAACTTCCGCATGGATCGCACGCTCGGCGACTACCTGCGCGACGAAGGCGTCGTCGCGATCGCCGGCATCGACACCCGCAAGCTCACCCGTATCCTGCGCGACAAGGGCGCGCAGAGCGGCTGCATCCTGACGGGCTCGGACGACGAAGCGAAGGCGATCGAGCTCGCGCGCTCGTTCCAGGGTCTCGCGGGCATGGATCTCGCGAAGGTCGTGTCGACCACGAAGCCGTTCGAGTGGAAGCAGACCGAATGGCGCCTCGAAGGCGGCTACGGCATGCAGGAAGCGCCGAAGTACCGTGTCGTCGCGTACGATTTCGGCGTCAAGTACAACATCCTGCGCATGCTCGCGGAGCGCGGCTGCCACGTGACGGTGCTGCCGGCACAGGCGAGCGCGGAAGATGCGCTCGCGCTGAATCCGGACGGCGTGTTCCTGTCGAACGGCCCCGGCGATCCGGAACCGTGCGATTACGCGATCGCGGCCACGAAGCAATTCATCGAGCGTGGCGTGCCGACCTTCGGCATCTGCCTCGGCCACCAGATCATGGGCCTCGCGGTCGGTGCGAAGACGCTGAAGATGAAGACGGGCCACCACGGCGCGAACCACCCGGTGAAGGATCTCGGCGACGGTCGCGTGGTGATCACGTCGCAGAACCACGGCTTCGCGGTCGATGCGGATTCGCTGCCGGCCAACGCGCGCGTGACGCACGTGTCGCTGTTCGACGGCACGCTGCAGGGCTTCGAGCTGACCGACAAGCCGGCATTCTGCTTCCAGGGCCACCCGGAAGCGTCGCCCGGCCCGCACGACATCGGCTACCTGTTCGACCGTTTCACCGCGCTGATGGACGCGGCGAAGCAGCGCAACGCTTAACGTCAACGACGCAACCGAAGGACGGGAGATTCGCATCATGTTCGGCCACGCACTCGGCATCACGGATATCTGGACCTACGTGTTCGGCGTGATCTTCATCATCCTGCTGCCGGGGCCGAACTCGATGTACGTGCTGTCGCTCGCGGCGCAGCGCGGCGTGAAGGCCGGCTATCGCGCGGCGTGCGGCGTGTTCGTCGGCGATACGGTGCTGATGGTGCTGTCCGCCGCCGGCGTCGCGTCGCTGCTGAAGGCGAATCCGCTGCTGTTCTCCGTCGTCAAGTACGGCGGCGCCGCGTATCTGCTCTACATCGGCACCGGCATGCTGCGCAGCGCGTGGCAGAAGCTTCGCGCGCCGGCCCACGCGCCGGCCGATGCGCCGCCCGCGGTCGACGGCGAGCGGCCGTTCCGCAAGGCGCTGATCGTGAGCCTGCTGAATCCGAAGGCGATCCTGTTCTTCATCTCGTTCTTCATCCAGTTCGTCGACCCGGCATTCCCGCATCCCGCGCTGTCGTTCGTCGTGCTCGGGGCGATCGCGCAATGCGCGAGCTTCCTGTACCTGAGCACGCTGATCTTCGCGGGTGCGCGGCTTGCCGAGCACTTCCGCCGCCGCCGCAAGCTTGCAGCAGGCGCGGCGAGCAGCGTGGGCGGCCTGTTCATCGGATTCTCGGTGAAGCTCGCGCTCGCCACGATGAGCTGAGCGCAGCCGGCCGACCCACGACAACGATTACTTATTGAATTCACAGCCATGCCAAAACGCACAGACATCAAGAGCATCCTCATCATCGGCGCCGGCCCGATCATCATCGGCCAGGCGTGCGAGTTCGACTATTCGGGCGCGCAGGCTTGCAAGGCGTTGCGTGAGGAGGGCTACAAGGTCGTTCTCGTCAACAGCAACCCGGCGACGATCATGACCGACCCGAATACGGCCGACGTGACCTACATCGAGCCGATCACGTGGGAAGTCGTCGCGCGCATCATCGAGAAGGAGCGCCCGGACGCGATCCTGCCGACGATGGGCGGCCAGACCGCGCTGAACTGCGCGCTCGACCTGCACCACCACGGCGTGCTCGAGAAGTTCGGCGTCGAGCTGATCGGCGCGTCGCCGGAAGCGATCGACAAGGCGGAAGACCGCCAGAAGTTCAAGGACGCGATGACCAAGATCGGTCTCGGTTCCGCGAAGTCGGGCGTCGCGCACTCGATGGAAGAAGCGACCCAGGTGCACGCCGAGATCATGGCGCTCACCGGCGGCAGCGGCTACCCGGTCGTGATCCGTCCGTCGTTCACGCTCGGCGGCTCGGGCGGCGGCATTGCCTACAACCGCGAAGAGTTCGAAGAGATCTGCAGGCGCGGCCTGGATCTCTCGCCCACGCGCGAGCTGCTGATCGAAGAATCGCTGCTCGGCTGGAAGGAATACGAGATGGAAGTCGTGCGCGACCGCGCCGACAACTGCATCATCGTCTGCTCGATCGAGAACCTCGACCCGATGGGCGTGCACACCGGCGACTCGATCACGGTCGCGCCGGCGCAGACGCTCACCGACAAGGAATACCAGATCCTGCGTAACGCATCGCTCGCGGTGCTGCGCGAGATCGGCGTCGACACGGGCGGCTCGAACGTGCAGTTCTCGATCAACCCGAAGGACGGCCGCATGGTCGTCATCGAAATGAACCCGCGCGTGTCGCGTTCGTCGGCGCTCGCATCGAAGGCAACGGGCTTCCCGATCGCGAAGGTCGCGGCGAAGCTGGCAGTCGGCTACACGCTCGACGAGCTGAAGAACGAAATCACCGGCGGCCAGACCCCGGCGTCGTTCGAGCCGACGATCGACTACGTCGTCACGAAGATCCCGCGCTTCGCATTCGAGAAATTCCGCGAAGCCGATTCGCGCCTGACGACGCAGATGAAGTCGGTCGGCGAAGTGATGGCGATCGGCCGCACGTTCCAGGAATCGTTCCAGAAGGCGCTGCGCGGCCTCGAAGTCGGTGTCGATGGTCTCGACGAGAAGTCGACCAACCGCGACGAGATCGCGATCGAGATCCACGAGCCGGGCCCGGACCGCATCTGGTATGTCGGCGATGCATTCCGCATCGGCATGACGGCCCAGGAAATCTACGCGGAAACCGCGATCGATCCGTGGTTCCTCGAGCAGATCGAGCAGATCATCCTGAAGGAAAAGGCGCTGGGCGGCCGCACGCTCGCGTCGCTGTCGTTCGACGAGCTGCGCTATCTGAAGCAGAGCGGCTTCTCCGACCGCCGCCTCGCGAAGCTGCTCGGCGCGAGCCCGGAAGACGTCCGCAAGCGCCGCGTCGAACTCAACGTGCGCCCGGTCTACAAGCGCGTCGACACCTGCGCGGCCGAGTTCGCGACGAAGACCGCGTACATGTACTCGACCTATGAGGAAGAGTGCGAGGCGCAGCCGACCACCAACAAGAAGATCATGGTGCTGGGCGGCGGCCCGAACCGGATCGGCCAGGGCATCGAGTTCGACTACTGCTGCGTGCACGCGGCACTCGCGATGCGCGAGGACGGCTACGAAACGATCATGGTTAACTGCAACCCGGAAACGGTGTCGACCGACTATGACACGTCCGACCGCCTGTACTTCGAGCCGCTGACGCTCGAAGACGTCCTCGAGATCGTCGACAAGGAAAAGCCGGTCGGCGTGATCGTCCAGTACGGCGGCCAGACGCCGCTGAAGCTCGCGCTCGACCTCGAGGCGCACGGTGTGCCGATCGTCGGCACGTCGCCGGACATGATCGACGCGGCCGAAGACCGCGAACGCTTCCAGAAGCTGCTGCAGGACCTCGGCCTGCGCCAGCCGCCGAACCGCACCGCGCGCGCCGAAGACGAAGCGCTCGCGCTGGCCGCTGAAATCGGCTATCCGCTGGTCGTGCGCCCGTCGTACGTGCTGGGCGGCCGCGCGATGGAAATCGTCCACGAGCCGCGCGACCTCGAGCGCTACATGCGCGAAGCCGTGAAGGTGTCGAACGATTCGCCGGTGCTGCTCGACCGTTTCCTGAACGACGCGATCGAGTGCGACGTCGACTGCATCTGCGACGGCGAAGCCGTGTTCATCGGCGGCGTGATGGAGCACATCGAGCAGGCAGGCGTCCACTCGGGCGACTCGGCATGCTCGCTGCCGCCGTACTCGCTGTCGAAGGAAACCGTTGCCGAGCTGAAGCGCCAGACGGGCGCGATGGCGAAGGCGCTGAACGTGGTCGGCCTGATGAACGTGCAGTTCGCGATCCAGCAGGTGCCGCAGGCGGACGGTTCGAAGCAGGACATCATCTACGTGCTGGAAGTGAACCCGCGCGCATCGCGCACGGTGCCGTACGTGTCGAAGGCGACCAGCCTGCCGCTCGCGAAGATCGCGGCGCGTGCGATGGTCGGCCAGAAGCTCGCGCAGCAGGGCGTGACGAAGGAAGTCGAGCCGCCGTACTTCAGCGTGAAGGAAGCGGTGTTCCCGTTCGTCAAGTTCCCGAGCGTCGATCCGGTCCTCGGGCCTGAAATGCGTTCGACCGGCGAAGTGATGGGTGTCGGCCAGACGTTCGGCGAAGCGCTGTTCAAGTCGCAGCTCGCGGCCGGTTCGCGCCTGCCGGAGTCGGGCACGGTGCTGCTGACCGTGATGGACGCCGACAAGCCGAAGGCGGTCGAAGTCGCGCGCATGCTGCACGACCTCGGCTACCCGATCGTCGCAACGAAGGGCACGGCTGCCGCGATCGAAGCGGCCGGCGTGCCGGTGAAGGTCGTGAACAAGGTGAAGGACGGCCGTCCGCACATCGTCGACATGATCAAGAACGGCGAGATCGCACTCGTGTTCACGACGGTCGACGAAACGCGCCAGGCGATCGCCGATTCGCGTTCGATCCGCATGAGCGCGCAGGCGCACAAGGTCACGTACTACACGACGATGTCGGGCGCGCGCGCGGCGGTCGAAGGTTTGCGCTACCTGAAGGATCTGGAAGTCTATGATTTACAAGGTCTTCACGCTCGCCTAAACTAAGCAGTCAGTTACCTGTCGAAGCATCACGTGCCGCGATTAGGCGGTGTTTCCAGTGCATCGGAAACGCGCTTAATCGCGGTGATTTTTTTTATAGCCGTTTTTAGCGATTGAGCCGTTTATGAGCACCATTCCGTTGACAAAGCGTGGCGCGGAACTCCTGCGCGATGAATTGCAGCGCCTCAAGTCCGTTGAGCGGCCGGCCGTGATCAACGCGATCTCGGAGGCCCGCGCACAGGGCGACCTGTCCGAAAACGCCGAATATGATGCCGCGAAGGAAAAGCAGGGCTTCATCGAGGGTCGTATCGCGGAACTCGAATCGAAGCTGTCGGCCGCGCAGGTCATCGATCCCACCGTGCTCGATGCCGAAGGCCGTGTGGTTTTCGCATCGACTGTCGAACTCGAGGATCTCGAGTCGGGCGACACCGTCAAGTACCAGATCGTCGGTGACGACGAAGCCGATATCGATCACGGCCTGATCTCGGTCAGCTCGCCGATCGCGCGCGCGCTGATCGGCAAGTCCGAAGGCGACGTCGCGGCCGTGCAGGCGCCGAGCGGCGTGCGCGAGTACGAAATCATCTCGGTCAGCTACATCTGAAGCGGGGCGACGTGATGCCGCATCGCGTGTTCCGTCTGCTGTCGGCCGTGTGGGTCGGCAGCCTGCTGACGATCGGGTATGCGGTCGCGCCCGTGCTGTTCAAGTCGCTGGAGCGGATGACGGCCGGCTCGGTCGCCGCCCAGCTGTTCCGTATCGAGGCGATCCTCGGTGTCGTGTGCGGCGTGCTGCTGCTCGCGTTGTCGAACCAGCAGGTGCGGCGCGGCAGCAGCGAATATCGCCGCGTGCGCTGGGTCGTCGCCGCGATGGTCGTATGCGTGCTGGTCGGGTATTTCGCGCTGCAGCCGTTCATGAACGCGCTGCGGGTGGCTGCGATGGACGCGGGCACCGATATCGCGAACTCGCCGTATGCGAGCCGCTTCGGGATGCTGCACGGCGTCTCGAGCGTGTTCTATCTCGTCGAGAGCGTGCTGGGGCTGATGCTGATCTGGCGTCTGCCGGCGCGCGACGCCTGAGGCGAGTACCGCGCAGGCCCGGTGGATGCCGGGCCCGCGGGCAGGGCGGCGGCACGGAGCACCCGCGCCGCCCCGATGCTTACTTGTCCTGGAACGGACGCTTCGTGCTGGCCTGGCGCTTCTTGGCGCGCTTCACGTTACCGCCTGCCGTCACGCGCTCGTTGCCGCGCACGACGACCTTCGTCGGCTTCGGGCGACGCACGGGGCTCGCGTTCGGCGACACCTTGACGACCTTGACGGTGCGCGGTGCACGGCCTTTCTTGTCGTCGGCGACTTCGGCCGCGCTCGGCAGCGTGCCGGCACGACGGCCGCGGGCCGGAGCCGCTGCGGCGGCTTCGGGCTTCCAGATCACCAGCAGCTTGCCGATGTGCTGGATCGGCGCCGCGCTCAGGCGATCGCAGATCTCGTCGTAGATCGCGATGCGCTCGTCGCGCTCGTCGCCGAACACGCGGATCTTGATCAGTTGGTGCGCGCCGAGGTGCACCTTGATTTCCTTCAGCACGGCGTCGGTCAGCCCTTCGGCGCCGATCAGCACGACGGGCTTGAGCGCATGGGCCTGGGAGCGCAGCGCGGAGCGCTCGGCGGGAGAAAGCGAAAGGGCGGGCATGGAAATGTCGAAATCTAAATAAGGGCGCGCTGACTGAATAGCGATTGCGGGAAGTTACCGCGTCAGTCGTGCGCCGAAACCACGTAAAATCGCGGCTTGGGCCTGAAAAGGGGCCGCAGCCGCGCGAATAAGACGCGTATTATCCGCTAAAAGCGCGGCTTCACGAAGCAATTGGCAGCAATCTCTCTCTCGAATGGCAAAAAACCGCTTCAACCAGCACTGGCTGCACGACCACATCAACGACCCGTACGTCAAAATGGCGCAGCGGGAGGGCTATCGCGCGCGCGCCGCGTACAAGCTGAAGGAAATCGACGAGCAGGACAAGCTGATCCGTCCGGGCCAGGTGATCGTCGACCTCGGCGCGACGCCGGGCAGCTGGAGCCAGTATGCCCGCAACAAGCTCGCGCAGGGCAAGAAGCGTGACGCTGAACGCGAAGGCGGCATCGACGGCACGATCGTGGCGCTCGACATCCTGCCGATGGAGCCGATCGCCGATGTCCACTTCCTCCAGGGCGACTTCCGCGAGGATGAAGTCCTTCACCAGCTCGAGGAATTGCTCGAAGGGCGCGCGGTAGACCTTGTTATTTCCGACATGGCCCCCAACCTCTCCGGCGTGGCCTCGGCGGACGCGGCGCGCATCGAGCATCTGTGCGATCTGGCGCTCGAATTCGCGCAGAATCATCTGACGCCGGACGGTGCGCTGCTCGTGAAATGTTTTCACGGCAGCGGCTACAGCCAGATCGTCGAGAAATTCAAACAGCAGTTTAAGATCGTCGCGCCGCGCAAGCCGAAGGCGTCCCGCGACAAATCGTCCGAAACGTTCATTTTGGGTCGGCATCTGAAACGTCCGCGCTGATGCGCGGCGGGGTGCCGCAAACGGGCTCCGGCCCTTGCCAGACAAGCGAAGCGCTATCGCGGCGGTTGTCAATGCTTATGGCGAGGGTGGTCGGACTGGATTAGAATGACCGAGGGGCGCCGCAAGGAAAATGTAGGCGCTCGTCTACGAGTGAAGGAGTGGTGCTTTGAACAACAATATGTTTTCGAAGGCAGCGGTGTGGCTGGTGATCGCACTGGTGCTGTTTACGGTGTTCAAGCAGTTCGACAAGCCCCGCGTCCAGGAAGGCGTGTCCTATTCGCAGTTCATGGACGACGCCAAGAACGGCAAGGTCAAGAACGTCATCGTTCAGGGGCGCAACCTCACCGTCACTCCGGCTGATGGCCAGAAATACCAGATCGTGTCGCCCGGCGACATCTGGATGGTTGGCGATCTGATGAAGTACGGCGTGCAGGTCAGCGGCAAGGCCGATGACGAGCCGAACGCGCTGATGTCCGCGCTGTACTACCTCGGGCCGACGATCCTGATCATCGTGTTCTGGTTCTACATGATGCGGCAGATGCAGGGGGGCGGCAAAGGCGGCGCGTTCTCGTTCGGCAAATCGCGAGCGCGGCTGATCGACGAGAACAACAACGCGGTGAACTTCTCCGACGTCGCGGGCTGCGACGAAGCGAAGGAAGAAGTGTCCGAGCTCGTCGACTTCCTGCGCGATCCGCAGAAATTCCAGAAGCTGGGCGGTCGCATTCCGCGCGGCGTGCTGCTCGTCGGCCCTCCGGGTACCGGCAAGACGCTGCTGGCCCGCGCAATCGCGGGTGAAGCGAAGGTACCGTTCTTCAGCATCTCCGGTTCGGACTTCGTCGAAATGTTCGTCGGCGTTGGCGCGGCTCGTGTGCGCGACATGTTCGAGCAGGCGAAGAAGCATGCACCGTGCATCGTGTTCATCGACGAAATCGACGCGGTCGGCCGTCATCGCGGCGCCGGCATGGGCGGCGGTAACGACGAGCGCGAACAGACGCTGAACCAGATGCTCGTCGAGATGGACGGCTTCGAGGCGAACTCGGGCGTGATCGTGATTGCCGCAACCAACCGTTCGGACGTGCTCGACAAGGCGCTGCTGCGTCCGGGCCGTTTCGACCGTCAGGTCTATGTCGGCCTGCCGGACATCCGCGGCCGCGAGCAGATCATGCGCGTGCACCTGCGCAAGGTGCCGATCTCGAACGACGTCGATGCGGCAGTCATTGCACGCGGCACGCCGGGCTTCTCGGGCGCCGATCTCGCGAACCTCGTGAACGAGGCTGCGCTGTTTGCGGCACGCCGCGGCAAGCGCATCGTCGAGATGCAGGATTTCGAGGACGCGAAGGACAAGATCTTCATGGGTCCGGAGCGCAAGTCGGCCGTGATCCGCGAGGAAGCGAAGCGCGCGACCGCGTATCACGAGTCGGGCCACGCGGTGATCGCGAAGCTGTTGCCGAAGGCCGACCCCGTGCACAAGGTCACGATCATTCCGCGCGGTCGTGCGCTGGGTGTCACGTGGCAGTTGCCGGAGCATGACAACGAAACGTACTCGAAGGACTACCTGATGGATCGCCTCGCGATCCTGTTCGGTGGCCGGGTGGCGGAAGAGCTGTTCATGAACCTCGTCAGCACCGGCGCATCGGACGACTTCAACAAGGCAACGCAGACGGCACGCGCGATGGTGGCCCGTTTCGGCATGACCGACGCGCTCGGGCCGATGGTCTACGTCGACGACGAGAACGATGCATCGCCGTTCGGCCGTGGCTTCACGCGCACGATCTCGGAAGCGACGCAGCAGAAGGTCGATTCGGAAATCCGCCGCGTGCTCGACGAACAGTACGGCCTTGCGCGCCGCCTGCTCGACGAGAATCGCGACAAGGTCGAAGCGATGACCGCCGCGCTGATGGAGTGGGAGACGATCGACGCCGACCAGATCAACGACATCATGGAAGGCCGTCCGCCGCGCTCGCCGAAGAGTTCGCCGGCTGTCGGCGGCGATTCGTCCGGTGGTGGCAGCAGCGCCGAGGTGAAGCCCGGCAACGCGCCGGCACCTGCTTCGCCGGCGGCATAATCTCCGCTCTAGCGCTTTAGCGCCGTTCACGGGCTGGTGTGGCTTCACACCGGCCCGTTTTGCATTCATTCACGCCAGTTGCTCGTGTCCGATTCCGCTGTTTCCCCATTCATTCCCGCGCCGCTCCAGTGCGGCCGTTTCGAACTGACGTTCGAGCGCCCGCTGGTGATGGGCATCCTCAACGCCACGCCCGATTCGTTCTCCGACGGCGGCCGCTTCCTCGCGCGCGACGATGCGCTGCGCCAGGCCGAGCGGATGATTGCCGAAGGCGTCGATCTCCTCGATATCGGCGGCGAATCGACGCGCCCCGGCGCACCGCCCGTGCCGCTGGACGAGGAACTCGCGCGCGTGATCCCGCTCGTCGAAGCGCTGCAGCCGCTGAACGTGCCGCTGTCGATCGATACCTACAAGCCGGCCGTGATGCGCGCGGCGCTCGCTGCAGGCGCCGACCTGATCAACGACATCTGGGGGTTCCGCCAGTCGGGCGCGATCGACGCGGTGCGCGACGGCAACTGCGGGCTGTGTGCGATGCACATGCTCGGTGAGCCGCAGACGATGCAGGTCGGCGAACCCGACTACGGCAACGTCGTGACCGACGTGCGCGATTTTCTCGCCGAGCGCGCGCAGGCGCTGCGCGAGGCCGGGATTGCGCCGGAACGGATCTGCGTCGATCCCGGTTTCGGGTTCGGCAAGGCGGTCGTCGACGACAACTACGCGCTGCTGGCCGCGTTGCCGGACACGGCACCCGCGCGGCCCGACGGGCGCGCGTATCCGATACTCGCGGGCATGTCGCGCAAGTCGATGCTCGGCGCCGTGATCGGCGGCAAGCCGCCGATGGAGCGCGTCGCGGCGAGCGTGGCGGCTGCATTGTGCGCGGTCGAGCGCGGGGCGGCGATCGTGCGCGTGCACGACGTCGCGGCGACGGTCGATGCGCTGAAAATCTGGAATACCGTGCGCGAAGCCGCACGGCAACGATAAGTCAGAAAACGAAGGAGGAAGGACCCCATGGGACGTCGATATTTCGGCACGGACGGCATTCGCGGCACGGTGGGCGACGCACCCATCACGCCGGATTTCGTGTTGCGTCTCGGCTACGCGGCCGGCAAGGTACTGGCCAGTTCGGCCGAGGTCGCGGCAGGCTCGCGTCCGACCGTGCTGATCGGCAAGGACACCCGTGTGTCGGGCTACATGCTCGAAGCCGCGCTCGAGGCCGGGTTCTCGGCGGCCGGCGTCGACGTGATGCTGGCCGGCCCGATGCCGACGCCGGGCGTCGCGTACCTGACGCGCGCGCTGCGCTTGTCGGCGGGCGTCGTGATCAGCGCATCGCACAACCCGTATCACGACAACGGGATCAAGTTTTTCTCCGCTGACGGCAACAAGCTGCCGGACGACACCGAAGCCGCGATCGAAGCGTGGCTCGACAAGCCGCTCGAATGCGCGTCGTCCGACGGTCTCGGCAAGGCCCGCCGCCTTGACGATGCGGCCGGCCGCTACATCGAATTCTGCAAGAGCACGTTTCCGGCCGCGTTCAACCTGCGCGGGCTGAAGCTCGTGATCGACTGCGCGCATGGCGCCGCGTACCAGATCGCGCCGCATGTGTTCCACGAACTCGGCGCGGACGTGATCCCGATCGGCGTCGCGCCGAACGGCTTCAACATCAACGACGGCGTCGGTGCGACCGCGCCGGACGCGCTGGTGCGCGCGGTGCGCGCGAACCACGCCGATCTCGGCATCGCGCTCGACGGCGATGCGGACCGCCTGCAGGTCGTTGACGCAACCGGTCGCCTGTACAACGGTGACGAGCTGCTCTACGTGCTCGTGAAGGACCGGATCGCGACCGACGGCAAGGTCGAAGGCGCGGTCGGCACGCTGATGACGAACCTCGCGGTCGAAGTCGCGCTGCAGCGCGAGGGCGTGAAGTTCGTCCGTGCGGCGGTTGGCGATCGCTACGTGCTCGAACAGTTGCGCGAGCACGGCTGGCAGCTCGGCGCGGAAGGTTCGGGCCACATCCTGTCGCTCGATCGCCACTCGACCGGCGACGGCATCGTGTCGGCGCTGCTCGTGCTGGCTGCGCTGAAGCGCGGCGGCCAGACCCTCGCGCAGATGCTCGACGGCGTCACGCTGTTCCCGCAGAAGCTGATCAACGTGCGGATGAAGCCGGGCGCCGACTGGAAGGGCAGCACGTCGATTCGCGCCGCGATCGACGCCGCCGAAGCCGCGCTCGCCGGCAGCGGCCGCGTGCTGATCCGCGCATCGGGCACGGAGCCTGTGTTGCGGGTGATGGTCGAAGCGCAGCAGGCGGCCGACGCGGTCCGCCATGCGGAGACGATCGCCGACGCGGTACGCGCGGCGACGACCTGACGCGCAGACCCGGCGCGGAGCGGTCAAACGCCCGCGCGCCGGCTTTCCGCTGAGCCGGCATGCGGCGCCTTCGGGGCGCCGCGATTTCGTCAGACGCAAAGGTTTGCGTTATCTATAAGAAGGGTTCGTCGACCACCGCATTCCAGGGTCGAAAAATCGTCAGACCCCTGATGTCGAGCCAGCCGCGAGCCGAGGCTTTTCGTGCCGCCGACACTGCGCTACGATCCGCTCGCACACACGTGAAACGGGTAGCTGCCCCGTCGTTGCACGTTGCGCAACGCCATCTTCCAGGCAGGCAATTCTTGCCGCCATCGCCGTTCCGGCGCCGTCCGGGTGCCGCGTGCGCCGCACCCGATACTCCCTTTCAACCAGTCATGTTACTGTCACGCCAGTTTCATCGATTGTCACATTACCGTCATGAGGAGCCCCTAACCTTCGCGGTGCCGTAGTCATCCGCTCACACACTGGAGGTCTCATGAAATTGATGCAAACCGCGATTGCCGGCCTGGCTGGCGCGCTTTTCGCCGTCGCCGCTCACGCTGCCGACATCACGGGCGCAGGCAGCACGTTCGCGATGCCGATCTATACGAAATGGGCTGCTGACTACCAGCAGACCGGCGGCGCGAAGGTCAACTACCAAGGTATCGGTTCGTCGGGCGGCCTGAAGCAGATCGTCGCGAAGACGGTCGATTTTGCCGGTTCGGACGCTCCGCTGAAGGATGACGAGCTTGCGAAGGAAGGCCTGTTCCAGTTCCCGACGGTGGTCGGCGGCGTGGTGCCGGTCATCAACGTGCCGGGCGTGAAGGCCGGTGAACTGACGCTGTCGGGCCCGGTGCTCGGCGACATCTACCTCGGCAAGATCAAGAAGTGGAACGACCCGGCGATCGCCGCGCTGAACCCGAAGGTCAAGCTGCCGGACACGGACATCGCCGTGGTTCGCCGCGCTGACGGTTCGGGCACGAGCTTCATCTGGACGAACTACCTGTCGAAGGTCAACGACGAGTGGAAGTCGAAGGTCGGCGAAGGCACGACGGTCAACTGGCCGACGGGCACGGGCGGCAAGGGCAACGATGGCGTCGCGGCCTTCGTGCAGCGTCTGCCGGGCGCAGTCGGCTACGTCGAATGGGCGTACGCGAAGAAGAACAACATGGTCTACACGGCCCTGAAGAATTCGACGGGCACGGTGGTCGAGCCGAAGACGGAGACGTTCAAGGCAGCCGCTGCTGGCGCGAACTGGTCGAAGTCGTTCTACCAGATCCTGACGAACCAGCCGGGCAAGGAAGCATGGCCGGTTGTCGGCGCGACGTTCGTGCTGCTGCACGCGAAGCAGGAAAAGCCGGAGCAGGGCGCGGAAACGCTGAAGTTCTTCAGCTGGGCGTTCAAGAACGGCGAGAAGGCTGCTGACAGCCTCGACTACATTTCGCTGCCGCCGGCAGTCGAAGTGGAAATCCGCAAGCAGTGGAAGGCGAAGGTGACGGACGCTTCGGGCAAGTCGGTCGCCGCCGAGTAAGTATTGCAGCGGTTCGCTGCCCGGCCGTGCCGGTCGGGCAGTGTGTGCGGTAAAGCCGGGCGTTACGGCGCCCGGCAATCAAAAGCAGGCACCCATGTCTGATATTTCCTATACGTCCTCACGGTCCGCCGACGTTGCGCAGCAACGCGCGCCGAGCCGCGTCGGGGATGTCGTATTCGGCGGTCTTGCACGGCTTGCCGCCATCGTGACCCTGCTGCTGCTCGGCGGGATCATCGTTTCCCTGATCATCGCGTCGATGCCGACTATCCAGAAGTTCGGCCTCGGCTTCCTGTGGCAATCCGAGTGGGATCCCAACTCGGACATCTATGGCGCGCTCGTGCCGATCTACGGCACGATCGTGACGTCGATCATCGCGCTCGTCATCGCCGTGCCGGTCAGCTTCGGCATCGCGCTGTTCCTCACCGAGCTGTCGCCCGTCTGGCTGCGCCGCCCGCTCGGGATCGCGATCGAACTACTCGCCGCGATTCCGTCGATCGTGTACGGCATGTGGGGCCTGCTCGTGTTCGCGCCGATCTTCGCGGAATATTTCCAGAAGCCGCTCGGCCACCTGTTCAAGGACGTGTGGATTCTCGGCCCGCTTACCGCCGGCCCGCCGATCGGTATCGGCATCCTGGCAGCCGGTGTGATTCTCGCGATCATGATCATCCCGTACATCGCATCGGTGATGCGTGACGTGTTCGAAGTCACGCCCGTGCTGCTGAAGGAATCGGCGTACGGCATCGGCTGCACGACCTGGGAAGTGATGTGGAGGGTCGTGCTGCCCTATACGAAGACCGGCGTGATCGGCGGCGTGATGCTCGGCCTCGGCCGCGCGCTCGGCGAGACGATGGCCGTGACCTTCGTGATCGGCAATACGAACCTGCTCGACAGCGTGTCGCTGTTCGCACCGGGCAACAGCATCACGTCGGCGCTGGCAAACGAATTCGCGGAAGCGCAACCGGGCCTGCATACGTCCGCGCTGATGGAACTCGGCCTGATCCTGTTCGTGATCACGTTCATCGTGCTGTCCATCTCCAAACTGCTGCTGCTTCGTCTCGAGAAGGGAGAGGGCAAGAAATGAGCGAGCCCATCATGAATTTCCCGGGTCCGGACGGCGCCGTGCTCGACGCGATGCGCAATCGCCTGCAGCGCAAGCGCAAGGCCGTCAACGCGATCGCGCTGGCCGCGTCGCTCGGCGCGATGGCCTTCGGCCTGCTGTGGCTCGTGTGGATTCTCTACACGACGGTGCATCTCGGCGTGAGCGGCCTGTCGCTGCAACTGTTCACGGAATCGACGCCGGCACCGAACACGGAAGGCGGCGGTCTCGCGAACGCGATCGTCGGCAGCCTGCTGCTGTGCGGTTTCGGCACGCTGGTCGGCACGCCGATCGGCATCCTCGCGGGCGTCTATCTCGCCGAATACGGCCAGAAGAACCTGCTGGCGAGCACGATCCGTTTCATCAACGACATCCTGCTGTCCGCGCCGTCGATCGTCATCGGCCTGTTCGTGTATGCGATCGTCGTCGCGAAGTCGGGGCGCTTCTCGGGCTGGGCGGGCGTGATCGCGCTCGCCCTGCTGCAGATTCCGATCGTGATCCGCACGACCGAGAACATGCTGAAGCTCGTGCCGAACGCGCTGCGTGAAGCGGCCTTCGCGCTCGGTACGCCGAAGTGGCGCATGGTGCTGAAGATCACGCTGCGCGCATCGGTCGGCGGGATCGTGACGGGCGTGCTGCTCGCCATCGCGCGGATCGCCGGCGAAACGGCGCCGCTGCTGTTCACCGCGCTGTCGAACCAGTTCTTCTCGTGGGACATGAGCCAGCCGATGGCGAACCTGCCCGTCACGATCTACAAGTTCGCGATGAGCCCGTTCGCGGAATGGCAGTCGCTCGCATGGGCGGGCGTGTTCCTGATTACGCTCGGGGTGCTCGGACTCAACATCCTGGCGCGCTCGATCTTCTCGAAAAAGTAACGGCGGAGCAATCCGATGAATATGGCAGAAAGCCACCTGAATCCCGTCGAGCGCACTGCAGCGCCCGCCGGCACGCAAGATGCGGCGCACGGCCGTCCGCTGGAGCCGCTGAACGCGAAGATCGAGGTCAACAACCTCAACTTCTTCTACAACAAGTTCCATGCGCTGAAGAACATCAACCTGAGCATTCCCGAAGGGAAGGTGACGGCGTTCATCGGCCCGTCGGGTTGCGGCAAGTCGACGCTGCTGCGCACGTTCAACAAGATGTTCGCGCTCTATCCGGAGCAGCGCGCCGAAGGCGAAATCCTGATGGACGGCGAGAACCTGCTGACGACGAAGCGCGACATCTCGCTGCTGCGCGCGCGTATCGGCATGGTGTTCCAGAAGCCGACCCCGTTCCCGATGTCGATCTACGACAACATCGCGTTCGGCGTGAAGATGTTCGAAAAGCTCACGCGCTCGGAAATGGACGACCGCGTCGAGTGGGCGCTCACGAAGGCGGCGCTGTGGAACGAAGTGAAGGACAAGCTGAACCAGAGCGGCTACGGCCTCTCGGGCGGCCAGCAGCAGCGTCTGTGCATCGCGCGCGGCATTGCGATCCGTCCGGAAGTGCTGCTGCTCGACGAACCGTGCTCGGCACTCGACCCGATCTCGACGGGCCGCATCGAAGAGCTGATCGCGGAGCTGAAGAGCGACTACACGGTCGTGATCGTCACGCACAACATGCAGCAGGCCGCACGCTGCTCGGATTTCACGGCCTACATGTACCTGGGCGAGCTGATCGAATTCGGCGAGACCGAAAAGATCTTCATCAAGCCGGTGCGCAAGGAAACGGAAGACTACATCACCGGCCGTTTCGGCTGATGACGGAGAACAACAGCCATGTCGGATAAACATCTGTCGAGCCAGTTCGACGCGGACCTGAATGCCGTGTCGTCGAAAGTGCTGGAAATGGGCGGGCTCGTCGAGTCGCAGATCGTCGGTGCGATGCACGCGCTGAACGAATTCGATCGCGATACGGCCGAGAAGGTCATCGCGGCCGAGGAAACGCTGAACGCGATGGAAGTCGACATCGACCAGGAGTGCGGCAACATCATCGCGCGGAGGCAGCCTGCCGCGCGTGACCTGCGCCTTTTGATGTCGATTTCGAAAACGATTACGAACCTCGAGCGCGCAGGCGACGAGGCCGAGAAGATCGCGAAGCGTGTACGCCGCCTGGTCGACGAGCCGGCTGCGCGCACGGTCAACATCGCCGAGATCAAGGTGTCGGGCGAGATGGCCGTGACGATCCTGCGCCGCGCGCTCGACGCGTTTGCGCGCCTCGATACGGTGGCCGCCGCGCAGATCGTCAAGGACGACAAGGAAATCGACCTGGAATTCCGTGCATTCGTGCGCAAGCTCGTGTCGTACATGCAGGAAGATCCGCGCACGATCTCGGTCGGCCTCGAATACCTGTTCATCGCGAAGGCGATCGAGCGGATCGGCGACCACGCGAAGAACATCGCCGAATTCATCATCTACATCGTGAAGGGCACCGACGTGCGGCACCAGCCGCGCGACACGCTCGATCGCGAAGCCAACAGTTAATCGACTCCGTACAGGAAGAATAGAGGTGCCGATGCCCAGCAACATTCTCGTCGTTGAAGATGAGCCCGCGATTTCCGAACTGATCTCGGTGAATCTCCAGCACGCCGGTCACTGCCCGATTCGGGCGTACAACGCCGAACAGGCGCAAAACCTGATCAGCGACGTGCTGCCCGATCTCGTGCTGCTCGACTGGATGCTGCCGGGCAAGTCCGGTATTGCGTTCGCGCGCGACCTGCGCAACAACGAACGGACCAAGCACATCCCGATCATCATGCTGACTGCACGCGGCGACGAGCAGGACAAGGTGCTCGGCCTCGAAATCGGCGCGGACGACTACGTGACGAAGCCGTTCTCGCCGAAGGAGCTGATGGCGCGGATCAAGGCCGTGCTGCGCCGTCGCGCACCGCAGTTGACCGAGGACGTCGTGTCGATCAACGGGCTGCGCCTCGACCCGGCCACGCATCGCGTCGCCGCGCATGCGGAAGGCAGCGAGATCAAGCTCGATCTCGGCCCGACCGAGTTCCGCCTGCTGCACTTCTTCATGACGCATCCGGAGCGCGTGCATAGCCGCACGCAACTGCTCGACCAGGTGTGGGGCGACCATGTATTCGTCGAGGAGCGCACCGTCGACGTGCACATCAAACGATTGCGCGCGGCCTTGAAACCGGCCGGCTGCGATGCGATGATCGAGACCGTGCGCGGCAGCGGCTACCGGCTCGCCAAGCACGCGTAACGTATCCACGCATGCCGTGTGCCACGGCATGCTGTTCATTCTTTCGGACGCTGAATCATGAACATCATCTGGGCGCGCTTTCTGGTGTCGCTCGTGCTGCTCGTGCTGATCGGCGTATTGGTCGGCGTCTTCGCCGGCCCGACCGCGGGCCTCGTGTTCGTGGTCGTGATGCTGGTCGCGCAGGGCTTTTTCAGCACCTTTCATACGCAGCGTCTGTGGCGGCTGCTCGATGCACCGGTCTATGGCGAGGTGCCGAGTGCGCCGGGCATCTGGGGCGAGATCTATTACCGTCTGCACAAGCTTGCAAAGCAGTGGCACGCGCAGGTGCGGCAGGTCGAGCAGCAGCATTCGCGTTTCATCCAGGCGATCCAGGCGTCGCCGAACGGCGTCGCGATGCTCGACGACCACGACCAGATCGAGTGGTGCAATGCGATCGCCGAGGTCCATTTCGGCCTCGACGCGAAGCGCGACCTGCGCCAGCACATCACGAACCTGGTTCGCCATCCCGAGTTCGTTCGCTACCTGAACGCGCAGCATTACGACGAGACACTCGTGATGCGCGGGATGGGCGACTCGCGGCAGAACGTGCTGGAAGTGCAGGTGTTTCCGTACGGCGAGAATCGCAAGCTGCTGCTCACGCAGGACATCACCGAGCTCGAGCGGACCGATGCGATGCGACGTGACTTCGTCGCGAACGTGTCGCACGAATTGAAGACGCCGCTCACCGTGCTGTCGGGTTTCCTCGAGACGATGCGCGAGCTGCCGCTGAACGAGGAAGACCGCGCGCGCTATCTCGAGATGATGGAGCAGCAGGCATCGCGGATGCGGCACATCGTGACCGACCTGCTGGTGCTCGCGAAGCTGGAGGGCGAGAGCAAGCCGCCGCTCGATCGCGCGATCGACATGCGCGCCGTGTTCGACCATCTGAAGGAGGACGCGCAGACGCTGTCGAACGGGCATCACGACATCGCGTTCACGATCGACGAGACGCTCGGTGTCACCGGTGCGCAGACGGAACTGTTCAGCGCGTTCGCGAATCTGGTCACCAACGCGATCCGCTATACGCCGGAAGGCGGCAAGATCGTCGTGACGTGGCGGCGTGAAGGCGCGCAGGGTGTGTTTTCCGTCACGGACAGCGGCTTCGGGATTCCGGCCGCCGACCTGCCGCGGCTCACCGAACGTTTCTATCGCGTCGACCGCAGCCGTTCGCGCGATACGGGCGGCACGGGGCTCGGGCTTGCGATCGTCAAGCACGTGCTGCAGCGGCACGACGCGCACCTGTACGTGCAGAGCGAGGAAGGGCGCGGCAGCACGTTCACCGCACGGTTCCCGGGCTCGCGCATCATCGCGATTCGGCCGGCTGCGTACGAGGCATGATCGCGTAGCGGCATCCGTCGCTCGTTCGACGAGTGGCGGATGCCGGATCCGCAACAAAAAAGCGCAGCCCGCGGGCTGCGCTTTTTTGTTGGCGCCGCGCTGCCGGTTCAGGAGCAGAACTTCGCGAGCAACCCGAGTTGCGCGTTGCGGATCGTCTTGCCGGCGCGGCGCCGACGGTAGTGGCCGTCGCTGTGCATCTGCCATGCCGACTGGTTGTCGCCGAGGCACACCGACAGGCCTTCGGCGATCACGCGCCGCTTGAGCTTGCGATCGCGGATCGGGAACGCGACTTCGACGCGGCGGAACAGGTTGCGGTCCATCCAGTCGGCGCTGGACAGATAGACGTCCTCGGCGCCGTTCGCGTGGAAATAGTAGATCCGGTGGTGCTCGAGGAAGCGGCCGACGATCGAGCGCACGGTGATGTTTTCCGACAGCCCCGGCACGCCGGGCTTCAGCGCGCAGACACCGCGCACGATCAGGTCGACCTTGACGCCGGCCTGCGACGCTTCGTACAGCGCGGCGATCACCGTCGGCTCCAGCAGCGCGTTCATCTTCGCGACGACGCGCGCGCGCTTGCCGGCGCGCGCGTTGTCGATCTCCGCGCGGATCGCGTCGATGATGCGCGGATGCAGCGTGAAGGGCGACTGCCACAGCTCGTGCAGCGTGAGTTCGCCGCCGATGCCGGTCAGTTGCTGGAACACGTGATGGACGTCCTCGCAGATCTTCTGGTCGGCCGTCATCAGCCCGAAGTCGGTGTAGAGGCGCGCGGTGCGCGGGTGATAGTTGCCGGTGCCGAGGTGCACGTAGCGGCGCAGCGAAGCCTTGCCGGCCTGTACGACGCGCCGCACGATCAGCATCATCTTCGCGTGGCATTTGTGGCCGACCACGCCGTACACGACATGCGCGCCGACTGCTTCGAGCTGCGACGCCCAGTTGATGTTGGTTTCCTCGTCGAAGCGCGCGAGCAGTTCGACGACGACGGTCACTTCCTTGCCGTTGCGCGCGGCTTCCATCAGCGCGTCCATCAGCGGCGAATCGGTGCCCGTGCGGTAGATCGTCTGCTTGATCGCGACGACGCTCGGATCCTTCGCGGCCTGCTGCAGCAGTTCGAGCACCGGCTGGAAGCTCTCGTACGGGTGGTGCAGCAGGATGTCGCCGTTGTCGATCGCGTCGAACATCGTCGGCGCGTTCGTGATCGCGGCCGGGGTCGACGCGGTGAACGGCGTGAACTTCAGGTCGGGGCGGTCGACGAGATCGGGAATCTGCATCAGCCGCACGAGGTTCACCGATCCGGCCACGCGATAGCAGTCCTTCTCGCCGAGTTCGCTTTCCTCGAGCAGGCGGCGCACGATGTGCGGCGGCGTGTCGGCCGACACTTCGAGGCGCACCGCATTGCCGAGGTGGCGCGCGGGCAGTTCGCCCTGCAGCGCGACGCGCAGGTTCGTGATTTCGTCCTCGTCGACAAACAGCTCGCTGTTGCGCGTGATGCGGAACTGATTGCAGCTCTTCACGACGAGTTGCGGGAAGAGTTCGCCGACGAAGCGCTGCATGAACGAGCTCAGCAGCACGAAGCCGTGCTCGAAGCCCGACAGCGCGTGCGGCATGCGCACGACGCGCGGCAGCGCGCGCGGCGCCTGCACGATGCCCATCACGGCCAGGCGGCCGAATGCGTCGCGGCCTTCGAGCTCGACGACGAAGTTCAGGCTCTTGTTCAGCACGCGCGGGAACGGGTGGGCGGGATCGAGGCCGATCGGCGTCAGCACGGGCAGCAGCTCGTCGAGGAAGTAGTTCCGCGCCCATTCGAGCTGCTCGTCGTTCCACGTGTCGCTCGCGTGGAAGTAGATGCCTTCCTGTTCGAGCGCGGGCAGCACGGTTTCGTGCAGCATCGTGTACTGTCGATGGACGAGCCGCTGCGCGCGTTCGACGACGAGGTCGTAAGCATGCTGTAACGACATGCCGTCGGGCGTCAGTGCGCCGGGGTTGTCGCGGATCTGCTCCTGCAGGCCGGCCATCCGGACTTCGAAGAATTCGTCGAGATTGCTGCTGGTGATGCAGATGAAGCGGAGGCGCTCGAGCAACGGGACTTGAGGATCGGCTGCCTGGGCCAGCACGCGCTCGTTGAAACCGAGGATGCCGAGTTCACGATTGAGAAGCGGATAACGGACGGACATCGGCAGGGTAGGGGGTGATTCGGGCGATGATTCGAAAGGACGCTCGGAAACTCTCACGGTACGATGACGTGCTGATGACAGTAGTGTATTTATATCGGGAAATTCTACGCTGTAACCGTTTCGTCTCATAAATGTTTCGACGATATGCAAACGAGCGGAGTGCATGCCCGTGAAGCGTGGCAATGGCAAGCGTTCCACGCTTAAAATGTCGCCTTTGATTGATCACCCACGGCTGTCGCACCGGCCGCCGCGGGCGAACGCGCACGGAGCCCCCTTCTGATGGTTACAACCCCCCACTTGCTGGCTGCCGTGGATCTCGGCTCGAACAGCTTCCGGCTGATCGTCGGGCGTGTCGAGGAAACGCCGGCGGGCAGCCAGATCTATCCCGTCGACGCGCTGCGCGAGCCCGTCCGGCTGGCCGCGGGCCTGTCGAGCGACAAGATGCTCGATCGCGCGTCGCAGGAGCGTGGCTGGGAGGCGCTCAAGCGGTTCGGCGAGCGCCTGCGCGATTTCCATCCCGATCATGTGCGCGCGGTAGCGACCAACACGCTGCGTGTCGCGAAGAACGCGGGCGAATTTCTCGGCGAGGCCGAAGCGGCGCTCGGATTCCCGATCGAAGTGATTGCAGGCCGTGAAGAGGCGCGTCTGATCTACGCGGGCGCCGCGCACTCGGTGCCGGCGAGCGCTGGCAAGCGGCTCGTCGTCGACATCGGCGGCGGCTCCACCGAATTCATCATCGGCTCGCACTACACGCCGATCGTGATGGAGAGCCTCTATATCGGTTGCGTGAGCCACAGCCGCACCTTCTTCCCGGCCGGCAACGTCGACGAATACACGATGCGGCAGGCCGAACTCGCGGCCAAGCGCGAGATCCAGATCATTTCGAGCGAGTACAAGAAGGCCGGGTGGGACCAGGCGATCGGTTCGTCCGGCACCGCACGTGCGCTCGCGGAGCTCGTCGAGGCGAACGGCTTCAACGATCCGGGCATCACGCACGGCATTTCGCGCGGCGGCCTCGAGCGCTTGAAGCGTGCGCTGATCAAGTCGGAGAACGTCAACCGGCTGAAGCTGATCGCGCTGAAGCCTGACCGCGTGCCGGTGCTCGCGGGCGGCCTCGCGATCATGCTCGCGGTGTTCGAGGAGCTTGGTGTCGACTACGTCGATACGACCGACGGCGCGTTGCGCCTTGGTGTGCTGTACGACCTGCTGGGTCGGACGCAGCACGAGGACATGCGCGCGGTGACCGTCGAGGGCTTCACGCGCCGCTACGGTGTCGATCGTGCGCAGGCCGAGCGGATCGGCGCGCTGGCGGGTCGTTTCTACGACGAACTCGAAGAGGCCGACGAAGAAGCGCGCGAGGAGGGGCGGATGTTCCTCGGATGGGCGGCCGCGTTGCACGAGATCGGTCTGTCGATCTCGCACAGCGCGTATCACAAGCATTCGGCCTATATCGCGAGCAACGCGGACATGCCCGGTTTTTCACGCACCGACCAGGCACGCCTCGCGGCGCTCGTGCTCGGTCACGCGGGCAAGCTCGGGAAGCTGTCGCAGGCGCGCGAGGTCGAGTGGCCGCTGCTGTTCTGCCTGCGGCTCGCGGCGCTGCTGTGCCGGCGCCGGACCGATGCCGGGCTGCCCGATATTTCCGTTTCGCAGATGAAGAAGGGCGGGTATGAAGTGCGCCTGCCGAGCGCGTGGGTCGAGCAGAACCCGCTGACCGACTACAGCCTCAGCCAGGAGGCGGCCGAGTGGGAGAAGGTCGGTATCCCGTATCGCGTGGTGTATACCGGCGCGTAAAAGGTTGATGGCGGGGCTGGGAGGGGCCGGGCAGCAGGATGGCTTGGGGTGCCCCTCATGAATGCCGCGTGATCGTCCTGACGGCCCCTCAGTCCGACGAACAGACGATCGCTGTCAGGAACGGAAACGCCTGCTTGACGGTCGCGTCGCTGCCGGCCTTGCGCACGGCTTCCTCCACCGAACTCTTCGTGCCGCGTACCACGACGCCGTAGGCCCAGTCGCCGATCGGCGTGCCGTCGCCAGGGCGGAAGATCGGGTCGTTCGCCTGGTATCCGAGTACGACATACACGCCGAAGCCGTACGCCGTCAGCGCGTGGCTCGTGCGGAATGCGTTGACCGAGTTCGATTCGACGTGCATCGGTTCCGACTGGATGTCGCCGGCGGCGAGCAGCGGTGCGACGAATTTGTGGCCGGTCGAGTGGCAGTCGAGTGCGTCGTCGAGCGCTTTGGCCGACGCGGTGCCGGCAGTCGCCAGCGCGAGCACCGATGCGCACAGGGCGGTTTTGAGAATGTTGTTTTTCATGCGCGGATGCAGGTTGTCCACGCGCATTATCGCGTGTTCCTGCAAGTGCCGTATGCGGGCCGCGGGTGGCGCGTGGCTCCGCATCCATCGACAACCCGACGGGCCGGCCAGGCGGCCGCTCAATCATTTCCAGCCAGTCTTTCCTGCACTGAAAGCGAAAGGCCATCAGCCGTTTGCTTTGTGCTTACCGTCGAAAAATGGCCGCCGGGGAGCTGCGTGGATCGTTGTAGCGTCGCTGCCCCAATTGATCCCTACAATGAACTTAGGCGCTGCGAGCCGGGAATCCCGGCCGACACTCAACGGGCCCAGAAACGGAAAAGGGACTACGGTGTTTAACCGTAACCCCTTGATTCCTTTGGTCGGAGCGATAGGATTCGAACCTACGACCCTCTGATCCCAAATCAGATGCGCTACCAGGCTGCGCTACGCTCCGACGAGCCAAAGATTGTATCGTTGAATATCCGATCCGGTCAATCCCTATATGCGGGCAAATGCCGCGGCGTTGAACCGTCCGCATTTGCGACAATTCGCACCGTAATCGGCGGGCCCGGACGCATGGGCGCGGGGCGCTCGCCGAAGCAAGGAGAACATCATGATGAACCTGATCCTGTGGCGCCACGCCGAAGCCGAAGACTACGCGACGAGCGATCTCGCGCGCCAGTTGACAGTGCGGGGCCGCAAGGACGCGCAGGCGATGGCCAAATGGCTGCGTGGCCGCCTCGAGACGAACGCCGTGATCCTCGCGAGCCCGGCGGCCCGCACCGTGCAGACCGTCGAGGCGCTGACCGACCAGTACCGGACGGTCGACGCGCTGGCGCCGGGCGGCAGCGTCGACGACGTGCTGGCGGCGGCCGGCTGGCCGGAAGGCATTGCGCCGACGGTCGTGATCGTCGGGCACCAGCCGACGCTCGGCAGCGTCGCCGCCCAGCTGATCGCCGGCGGCGATGACAGCTGGAGCGTCAAGAAGGGGGGAATCGTGTGGCTCGCGAGCCGCACGCGTGACGGCAGCCGGCAGGCCGTGCTGCGGGCGGTACTGACGCCCGACCTGCTGTGAGGCCCGCCAGAAGGGCTTTGAAGGGATTCATCATACGGTTCCGCAAGCTTTCTGCTAAAGTCAATTCGGCGACACGTCATTGAAAGGACACGGTCGTGCCACATAACGGTCACGGCCGATTACTACATTGGCGGGCATGTCGTCCTATTCCTTACGACCAGGAAAGCCTAATGCGAGAACTGCCGACGCCTACGCTCCCTTTTGCCTCGCTGCCCCTCGACACGTCGCGGCGCCACCTGCCGCGTGCTGCTGAAACCGTCACATCGGAGTATCGCCTGCGCGCCGCGTGGGCGCGTACGGAAGACGAATTGCGCGAAGCCCAGCGCCTGCGTTACAGCGTGTTCGCCGAAGAGATGGGCGCGCAGGTCAGCGGCCCCTCCGGTCTCGACGTCGATCCGTTCGACGCGTACTGCGACCACCTGCTGGTGCGCGATCTCGACACCCTGAAGGTCGTCGGCACGTACCGCGTGCTGCCGCCGCACCAGGCGGCGCGTGTTGGCCGCCTTTACGCCGAAGGCGAATTCGACCTGTCGCGCCTCACGCACCTGCGCGGCAAGATGGTCGAGGTTGGCCGCTCGTGCGTGCACAGCGACTACCGCAGCGGCGCCGTCATCATGGCGCTGTGGGGCGGCCTTGGCGCTTACATGATGCAGAACGGCTACGAGACGATGCTCGGCTGCGCGAGCGTGTCGATGGCCGACGGCGGCCACTATGCGGCGAACCTGTACCAGTCGCTGTCGGCAGGCTCGCTGACGGCGCCCGAATATCGCGCGTTCCCGCACACGGCCCTGCCGGTCGACGAACTGCAGACGGGCACCGTCGTGGCGCCGCCGCCGCTGATCAAGGGTTACCTGCGCCTCGGCGCGAAGATCTGCGGTGCGCCGGCCTGGGATCCCGACTTCAACTGCGCGGATTTCCTGACGCTGTTCCGCCTGTCCGATATCAACGCGCGCTACGCCCGCCACTTTCTGGGCTGAGCCGTCTGAACCGCGTGCGCCCGTCCGGGCGCGCGCAAGCGGACGCCGTCGCGTGGCATGCGCCGCGCGACGGCGTTCGTCCTTCTGACCAGCGTGTGTGAATTTGGCCCTGTTAATTTCGGCGATACGCGATCACCGGCGTGCCGCGGGACGGTACGTTCGTGAACGGCCCGGAGGAGGGCCGGACGGCAGCGGCGCGCTTAGTGCTTGCGCCGCCAGTCGAGCAGGTGGTGTTCGGCCATCCAGTGATGGATCATCCCTTCGCCGCCATGGCTGCGCTTGTATTCGCGCGACTCGAAGAACGACAGGGCGACGAGCACCATCAGACCGATGAACAGGCCGATCAGGCCGGCAATTTCTTCAGACGACATGGCAGCCTCCTTTCCACGGCACAGCGCCATGCGTACATAGTAGGACATGCGCGGTGCGACTCTGAAACGGGATTTCCGCTAGACTCGGCGCGGTTCGGGCGTGCGATGGGCGCGCCGATTTCCGGAGCCATACCCGATGAACCGTTTCATGCTGGCCGTGCTGGCCGCATCTTTCCTCGCCGGCTGTACCAGCGATCCGCATCAGGCCCGTCGCGGCCACCCGCCGGAAGATCCGGCCGACTATCACGGCGTGCCGACCGACATGACGCCGCCGTCGATGCTCGACGCGCCGCCGCCGAAACCCGCGCAGTAACGGCCGCTACGGCCCGCCGTCAGGCGCGGGCCGCGGGCGCGTCGGTGCCGATGCGCCGCAACAGCCCCGGCAGATAGCGCGCCAGCGTCGCGCCGCGCGCGGCCATGAACAGCAGCAGCGCGAACCAGAGGCCGTGATTGCCGAACGTGCCGACGGCGGCGAGCGTGGCCACGACGAAGATCGAGAGCGACGCGACCATCGCACGCATCAGCGATTGCGTCTGCGTGGCGCCGATGAAAACGCCGTCGAGCAGGAAGCCCCAGACCGATACGATCGGCGAAATCGCGGCCCACGGCAGGTAGCGCAGCGCCACTTCGCGGATTTCGGCCTGGTCGGTCAGCCGCGCGACGATCCAGCCGCCGGCGGCCCAGTACACGAGCGCGAACAGCAGCGCGCCGAGCGCCGACCAGAACAGCGTGACGCGCACGGCCTGCCGGAACGCGCGGCGGTCGCGCGCGCCGGCCGCCGCGCCGACGAGCGCTTCGGCCGCATGCGCGAAGCCGTCGAGGCCGTATGCCATGAAGGTCTGGAAATTCAGCAGCAGCGCGTTTGCCGCGAGCGTCGCATCGCCCTGTTTCGCACCGAGGTGCGCGAACCAGCCGAATGCGCCGAGCAGGCACAGCGTGCGCAGGAAGATGTCGCGGTTGAGCACGATCAGCCGCTTGAGCGCGACGCGATCGGCGAGCGCACGTACCGCGATCGGCGCAAGGCCCTGCGGCCGCAGCCGCCACAGCATCCATGCGCCGAGCGCGAAACCGCATGCGTCTGCGGTGGCCGTCGCGGCGCCGATGCCGGCAATGCCCCAGCCGAAGCCATACACATAAAGCAGCACGGCACCGATGTTCACCGCATTGATGAACACCTGCGCCACGAGTGCGAGCCGCACGCGCTGCATACCGAGCAGGTAGCCGAGCACGACGTAGTTCGCGAGCGCGAACGGCGCGCTCCAGATCCGCGCGTGACTGTAGGCAAGCGCTGTTGCGCGGACGGCATCGCTGCCGCCGAGCGCGGACAGCGCAAATGACAGGAGCGGCACCTGCAGCGCCAGCACCGCGGCGCCGAGCGCGAACGCGACGATCAACGCGCGCAGCAGGTTCAGGCGGATCCCGGCGGCGTCGCCGGCACCGTGCGCCTGCGCGACGAGGCCGGTCGTCCCCATCCGCAGGAAACCGAACCCCCAGAACACGAAATTGAAGAACAGTCCGCCGAGCGCGACGCCGCCGAGATACTGCGCGCCGTCGAGGTGGCCGGCAACGGCCGTGTCGACGGCGCCGAGGATCGGCTGGGTCAGGTTTGCGAGGACGATCGGGAATGCGAGTGCGAGGACGCGCCGATGCGTGACGGCGGCCGTGCCGGCCCCGTGCGGTAACGCGGATTCGGACATGGCGGACGCGTCAGGCGCGTTCCTGCACACAGACCCACGGCGATACGACGACCGCCCACAGCTCCGGGTTGCGCGCCGCATAATCGGCGGCGGTTTCGGCCGGCATGCGTGCGACGAGGCCAGCCGACAGCCAGCGCGTGACCTGCTCGGCATCGTCGCCGGCAACCGCTTCCGCGACGCTGACGAGATCGAGGTCGCGCGCGACGGACAGCAGCTTGCCCTGCGCGAAGAAGCGTTCGAGATCGCACCAGTCGATCTTGGCGGTTTCGCCGAGGAGTTTGGCGTAGAGCGGGCTATGCGACGCGCTCGCGTCGGAGTGGTGATCAGAGGACATCGTTTTCTTGGAAAGACTGCGTGGTGGCGCCACTATAAACCATCCGGCCGGGCGGGCGGCGCGGGTGGCGCCGGCCTACGCGTCGCGCAGCGCGCGGCGCACGATCTTGCCGGTCGCGGTCATCGGCAGGCTGTCGACGAACGCGATCGCGCGCGGATACTCGTGCGCCGCGAGGCGCGTGCGCACGTGCGCCTGTAGCGCCTGCACGAGCGCATCGTCGCCGGTGTGGCCGGGATTCAGCACGACGAACGCCTTGACGATCTCGGTGCGCGTTGCATCGGGCACGCCGACGACGGCCGCCATCCGCACCGCCGGATGCGTGAGCAGGCAGTCCTCGATCGGGCCCGGGCCGATCCGGTAGCCGGCGCTCGTGATCACGTCGTCGTCGCGGCCGACGAAGCGCACGAAGCCGTCGGCGTCGATCGTGCCCGTATCGCCGGTGAGCAGGTAGTCGCCCGCGAACTTGTCGCGCGTCGCGTCGGCATTGCGCCAGTATTCGAGGAACATCACCGGGTCGGGGCGGCGCACCGCGATGCGCCCTTCGACGCCGGGCGGCAGCGGCGTGCCGTCCGCATCGACGATCGCGACCGCATGGCCGGGCACCGCCTTGCCGATTGCGCCGGGCTGCGCATCGAACAGTGCCGCGCACGACGACAGCACCATGTTGCACTCGGTCTGCCCGTAGAACTCGTTGATCGTCACGCCGAGCGCGTCGCGCCCCCAGGCCGTCAGTTCGGTGCCGAGCGATTCTCCGCCGCTCGCGACGGATTTCAGCGAAAGCGCATAGCGTTCGCGCGGTGCCGGGACGGTGCGCATCAGCTTCAGCGCGGTGGGCGGCAGGAACGCGTGGGTGACGCCGTGGCGGGCCATCAGCGCGAACGCCGCATCGCCGTCGAATTTCTCGAAGCGGCGGGCGAGCACGGGCACGCCGTGATGCCATGACGGCAGCAGCACGTCGAGCAGGCCGCCGATCCATGCCCAGTCGGCGGGCGTCCAGAACAGGCGTGCGTCGCGCGGGAAGCACTGCTGCGACATCTCGACGCCCGGCAGGTGGCCGAGCAGCACGCGATGCGCGTGCAGTGCGCCTTTCGGTTTGCCCGTCGTGCCGGACGTATAGATGATGACCGCGGGATCGTCGGCGGCCGTATCGGCCGGCACGAAGTCGGGTATTTCGGCGGCGAGCGCCGCGTCGTAGCGCAGCACGCCCGGCGTGTCAGGGGCATCGTCGCCGATGCAGTAGACGGTTTGCAGTGCCGGCAGCCGCGCGCGCAGCGGTGCGATTTTCGCGTAGCCGGCCGCGTCGGTGACGAGCGCAGCCGCTTCGCTGTTCGCGAGCCGGTATTCGAGCGCATCGACACCGAACAACGTGAAGAGCGGCACCGCGATCGCGCCGAGCTTGTAGGCGGCGAGGTGCGCGACGGCCGTTTCGGGGCCCTGGGCGAGAAAGATGCCGATGCGGTCGCCGCGCTGCAGGCCGGCGCGCACGAAGCTGTTCGCGAGCCGGTTAGAAGCATTCCTCAGGTCGTCGAACGTGATCCGAAAAACGTCGCCTTGCGCCGTTTCGTGGATCAGCGCGAGGCGTCCGCTGCCGTCGGCCCATTTGTCGCAGGCATCCACGCCGATGTTGTAGCGCGCCGGAACGTCCCACGCGAAGCGGGAGAGCAGGTCGTCGTAGCGGTCGGCGGCGGGCAGCATCGAGGTGTCTCCTGGGGACGAACGTGGTGTCGGACGAACGGCTTACATCAGGATTTCACGCAGACGAATCCACAATGGCGTCTGAGGGTAGGGAATCTTCGTACTCGTCCAATCGCCTCGGCTCAGTGCACGATTCCACAATGACGCATAAGATCACGAAAAAATCAGTGTGTGACCATGGATTTGCTTTTGATAGCTGCGGGGTTCAGCCTGATCGGAATCGGTGTACTGGTAGCGTTTGCCCGTCACATCGATCCGTTGTCCGGCCGTTTCACCGGACGTCTGCGCAAGCGCTGACATCACCTTTCCCGATTTTCACCGCGACGGCACGCGATGCGCGCCGGCATCGCGTGTCGCCCATCGGGCGCTCAGCGCGCCGGCAGGTAGCGTGATGGGTCGATCGACCGGCCGCCGTAGCGCAACTCGAAATGCAGCGCGACGCGATCGCTGTCGCTGTTGCCCATCTCGGCGATCGACTGCCCCTGCGTGACCGACTGGCCTTCCTTCACCAGCAGCGCGCGGTTGTGCGCGTAGGCGGTCAGGTAATCGGCGTTGTGCTTGAGGATGATCAGGTTGCCGTAGCCGCGCAGCCCGTTACCCGCATAAACCACCACCCCCGGCGCGGCCGCGACCACCGGCGTGCCCGGCGAGTTCGCGATGTCGACGCCCTTCGATTTCGAGCCGTCGAACGTGCGGACCACGTTGCCCGCTGCCGGCCAGATCAGCGCGATGCTCGTCGCCGGCTTGACGGCCGATTCAACCGGTGCGGAAGGCGCGGGGCGCGCCCGGCCGGCACTGCCGGTGCCGGTCGTCGACGGCGTCGATGCGGTGGTCGTGCCGGGCGGCGGCGCGACGCGCAGTACCTGGCCGACTTCGATCGCATCGGGGTTCGTCATCTGGTTCCAGCGCACGACGTTCGATACCGACGTGCGGTTGTCGCGCGCGATCTTGTAGAGCGTATCGCCGCGCTCGACGCGATAGAACCCGGGGCCGACAGGCGCGGAGCCGCACGCGACCAGCAGGGCGGCGCAGGCGGCTGCGAAGAGTCGCTTCGTTGTTGTTCCGAACATTGAACCTCGCAAAACCCTGCCGCTCATGACGCGGCAGGTAACACAAAACGTCCGATTTTAACGGGTTCGACCCGCACACCGCAGTTTGGGCCGTTGCCGGGGCCGTCGCGCGCCGGTTCGGCGCGCCGCGAATTGACGTGTCGGCCGGGCGTATCAGCCGGCGAGCGGGAGGACGCGAATCCGCAGCGTGGCGGTTTCGGTCGCGCCCGGCGCGAGCGTGCGCAGCCCGAGGCCGTTGTGGATAGCATCCGGCAGGCCGAGCCACGGTTCGACGCAATAGAAGTCCGAATCCGGTTTTTCGGTCCAGGTCGTGACCGCGTACCACGGGATCGAGCCCGGCACGTCGAGCGCGATCTCGATCGTGCGGCGGCGGCCCGGCATCACGATGCGCACCGGCGTGCCTGGCACGCCGTCGAGGCAGTGGAAGCGGTCGAGGATGTCCGGGTTGTCGAGCTGATAGCGGGCTTCACCCGGTTCGGGCGTGCTGATCGAACCGTCCGCCTGCTGCGCGCAACGATGCGTCGGCGGCAGTTCGAGCGTGGTTTCGGCGCGTTCGCCGTGCGGCAGCGCGAAATAGAAATGGTGGCCGGCGTAATAGGGCAGCGGCGTGTCGCCGCGATTGGTCGTCGTCAGCGCGACTTCGAGCGTGTGCGAGTCGGCCAGCCGATAGGTCGTTTCGAACCGGAAGTCGAACGGGTAGCTCGCGCGCAGCGCATCGGTCGCGTCGAGCGTCATCGACAGCGCGGTGCCATCGGCCGACGGTTGCGCGGCGAACGGCAGGTCGCGCGCGAAGCCGTGCATCGGCAGGTCGCGCACCACGCCGGCGGCGTCGCGCCAGCGGCCGAGTTCGCCGTCGACGCGGTGACGTCCAAGGAACGGGAACAGCAGCGGGTTGCCGCCGCGCACGCGCGCGAGGTTGCTCCAGTCGGCCGTTTCCGGCCAGAAGATTACCGGCTCGCCGTCGACATGCCATGACAGCAGGCGTCCGCCGAATTGCGGAGCGACCCGGACGAGCGACGGGCCGGCGTGAAGTTCGTGAATGTCGTGTTGCTGGAAGGTCGGCATGGCGAATCGGGTTGGGCGGGTGGACGGGAACGGCGCGCTCCATTATCGGGCCGTGGCGGCTCGGGGAAAACCCTTCTCGGGAAATCGCGAGTTTTTAAGACTGTCAACGGTCGGGATAATGCCTCTAAACCGGTGATGTTGCCGGGTCATGACACTTCGTGGAGGGGGCCATGGATCTGGCAATGGCAATGGGTATCGCACTGTTCGGCATGTTTACCGGCAGCACGGTATTATTTTTCTATCAGCTCGGCCGCTGACGGCAATTCCTGCCGAAGTCGAAAGGCCCGCCATGCAAATGGCGGGCTTTTTGCTTTCTGAGTGCTTACAAATTGCAAGCGTTTGTGTGCATTGCCGCAATATCCAGCCAAATGCCTTGGCGCAGTAATCCGGGCTCGGCATAATCGGGGCGCGTTTTTTCGGACGCGCATCGCGTTGTCCGCTTTTCTTCCCGCTCAATCTTCACTATAAGGACCGACGCGTGAGTCTCTGGTTTCTGGTATTCCTGAGCGTCCTGCAGGGCGTCACCGAACTCTTCCCCGTCAGCAGCCTTGGCCATACGCTGCTCGTGCCGGCGCTGTTCGGCATGCACATCGACAAGCACGCACCGCAACTGCTGCCGT
This sequence comes from Burkholderia lata, assembly GCF_902499335.1. Lineage (GTDB taxonomy): Bacteria > Pseudomonadota > Gammaproteobacteria > Burkholderiales > Burkholderiaceae > Burkholderia > Burkholderia lata_B. The sequence goes on from NZ_CABVQK010000007.1 coordinate 299,799, forward strand.
TCCTCGTCGCGCTGCACCTCGGCACCGCGCTGGCGCTGCTGTGGTACTTCCGCGCGCGCTGGATCGCGCTGATCAGCGGCTTCTTCGCGCAGCTCGGCGGCCGCAAGAACGACGACGGGCACCTGATGTGGGCGCTGATCATCGGTACGATCCCGACCGGCATCGTCGGGCTGCTCCTCGAGAAGCGCATCGAGCGCGTGTTCCACGACCTGCGGATCGTCGCGATCGCGCTGATCGTGAACGGCGTGCTGCTGTGGCTCGGCGATCGCATCCAGCGCAGCCGCGCGCATCAGGCGCCGGAGAAGATGACGTTCAAGCAGGCGTTCTTCGTGGGCCTCGCGCAGATCGGCGCGCTGATTCCGGGCTTCTCGCGCAGCGGGCTGACGATGATCGCCGGCAATGCGGCGGGGCTGACGGCGGAGAAGGCCGCGGAATTCTCGTTCCTGCTCGGGACGCCGATCATTTTCGCGGCGGGTGTGCTTGAGCTGCCGAAGCTGTTCCATGCGCGTGACCAGCTCGCCGATGCGCTGCTCGGCGGCGTGTTGACGGCGATCGCCGCGTACCTGAGCGTGCGGTTCCTGATGCGCTATTTCGAAGGGCGTGGCCGGCTGGCTTCGTTCGGCGTGTATTGCGTGATCGCCGGTGTGTTCTGCCTCGGCTGGTTCATGATGCATCCGCAGCCGGTTTGATGCTGCGGTGGCCCGTCTCGCGTGATGTGACGCGATGATCGGGTATAATTTCGGGCTCGGCTTCATGCCGGGCCCGTTTTGCTTCTGGGCTTCGAGTTCGGTGGTTCTGCTGTCGATCGAAGCCTTGCGTCAAATGCGGCCCGTGCCGGCCGTGTCTTTTCTCCCCGACCGCCCTTAGCTCAGTTGGATAGAGCAACGGCCTTCTAAGCCGTAGGTCACACGTTCGAATCGTGTAGGGCGGGCCAATAGAATCAATGAGTTAGCCCGGTTTTTGTGACCGGGCTTTTTGCTTCTGCGGATGGCCGGAACCAATCCGGAACCTAGTTCGCTCAACGTTGCGGTCGAACCGATTTCACGAACGCGGCATAGGGATTTTCAGCCGGCAATGGCGGCGGCGCGTCGATAGCTTGCCGTCCGCGCGGACTCAGGCCGAACGCATCCAGTAGCCGGGCCGCTTGGGCGCGCGCATCGCTCAGCGCGCGCAGTGCCGGATGCGCCTTGCTTCCGCCGGTCCCGGTTGCAATCGTCAACCCTTCACGGTCCAGCGTCTCGCGCAACTGCGCCTCCGTTGCCAATGTTTCGGCGAGCAGTTCAAGCGCGCGCAGGTCGGACCCGCTAAGAAGACCCAAACTCACGACGAGCGGCGCGACGCGGACCCATTCCGTAGCTGCACGCGATGACATACCTGCCGGCGGCGGCGCTACGGTCAAATGTTTGGACGCAATCCCCTTGAGCCTATCCGTACGCAAAGTCCCGGAAAGTGCTTTCGCTACATTTGTTTTTCTCGGCATGACTACCCCAAAAAAATGTTCCGCCAGTGGCTTCGAAAATTTCGAGTCCTGCTGACGGTCACGCGACATCGCGCGCCACAGATTGCAGCCCCCATCCCAACCTCGTGCTTCGTGACAATTGCGGGCATAGACGCAACGGTTTCCGGCCAGTCACCTCGCCGTCATCCTTACCGTTTGCCAACGACTACGCCGCGTGAGGCGGAAGTAGTCTTGATCTAAACTCGGCGGCAGGCGCATAATCAATTCGCCCACATTGCCGCGCACGCTAATCCGATAGGCGGCTTATAACCCATAAAGACCAACCAGCCAAAATAACAACCGTGAAAATTACAGAAATTAGAGTTCGCAATTTCAGGTCTATCGAGGTAGAACAACATATCCCGATCCCCGGAAGTGTGACCCTTGTAGGGCCAAACAACTCTGGGAAAACCAACATATTGCGCGCCATTCAAGTATTTTTCACGGGTATTAGCAACTCGTACGGATACGCCCGCGACACAGACCTTACTTTTGGCGTCGGCAAGGCAAGAACAAGCATAACCGCCACATTTGATGGCGACCCCACTCTAGAACAAGATATTTACGATGGCATAGATGAACTGCACGGCCTTCAGGGAACGACCAGAAGCGGAAGCCAAATTTCGCTCACGCTTTACTTCACGGACACGAATACCCCTGTCTACAGCTTTTTTCCAAACATAAAGCGACCCAAGGCGAATGCAAAAGCCGCCCAATATTCGAGGGCGCACATCTCTCTAATAAATAAACTCCTCGGCAGATTTAGCTTGCACTACGTGCCGTCTGCAAAGAGCATAAATCAGATATACGATGATTTGATCACGCCGTTCCTCAGGAGAAAGGTTTCAAAGGTAATTGAGCCCCATATTTTAGATATCGAAATGAGCCTAAATGAGGCGGCCAGCGCCTTAAATGAAGAATTGAAAGCAGCACACCTGTCAGAATTTAGTGCCAGCTTTTCGTTGCCGGGAAAATCAATCGAGGAATTGGTTTCACGGTTCGACTTCATGATTGCCGATCCGCAAAAAACTCCAATCCACGATAAGGGCATGGGCGTCCAGACGACGGCATTACTTGCCGCCTTTCGATGGATTACAAAGCAAGAGGTGGACGAAGGGCGGACCGCGCTATGGTTGCTCGAAGAACCAGAGTCGTACCTACATCCTCACCTTGCCAGCAATTGCAATCGAATACTGGAAAATCTTGCGAAAGATGCGACCGTAGTTAAAACCACTCATTCGATGGCTTTTGTGCCACAGGATCCAAACTATGTATGCGGAACCGCACTAAACGCAAAGGGTCGAACGGAAATTTTCCGCTACAAGACATTTAGCGAAGCCGTATCTGCTATCAGATCGGCACTGGGAATTAGATTTGGCGATTATTACAATCTTGATAGATACAATGTTTTTGTCGAAGGGCCGTCAGATCGATCGTTACTTACATGGGCACTTGGAAAGATTTCTGCGGAAGAAAAATCGTTTGAATACCTTAGGCAAGCCAAATTTGAGGACTTCGGTGGAGTGAAGCATCTTGCCGGATTCCTTCGCGCAACATACCAATTCATTCGCAAAGAGAAGGCTTGCGTTACCGTATTCGACGGCGATCAGGCGGGTGAGCGGGAGTGGCGCGATTTGCAGCAATATTTCGGAGGGCATCAAATACCTTTCGAGGCGAATAGGCACTTTGTATTGGTTAGATCGCGATTTGCGATTGAGGGACTATTCCCGGATGACTGGATCAAAGATATACACGAAAGCCATCCTTCATGGTTCGACGTGTATGCTATCGACGCATCGGGGCAACTCGAACCTTTTAAAATAAAAGATAATAATAAATCGGATGTTCAAGCGAGGCTCGTGGCTCGAGCCGAAGACGAGAAGAATCTCGACTGGGCCAATCGATTTCTTACCGTTTTGGGTGCTGTCGATGTTGCGCTGGGGAAATTATCTAAGGCGCTGGACGGTTCCTGATCTGAGGGTGGTTTATAAAATACAAAACTGCTCCGCCAATTGAGCATTGATATAACCTGACTCATTCGCTTAAGCGAACGATACACGCTCTGTCGTGGGCGAAGTTTAGCGGTGCATCTACGATGCGCCGCCAAACAGCGCTTAGCTCTGGCAGCCGCCAACTTCTGCCACGAGGTCCGCACGCGGACGGGAGTGGCGACGCTCCCATTTCTCGCGCGGCACGAATTCGAACATCGGCTGAAGTGCCTCATCCACGCACGCGCGCACACGCGATACCAGTTCGCCGCTCGAAATCGAGCCGTCGTGGACAAGCGCGCGAATGTTCCGTTGAGCTTCGGCGATTTTCGCGCGAGCCGCCTTGATTTGGGGCATGTTCGTCGTAACGTTGCCGACGCGAACGCCGAGCCAGTTTTTCTCCGTGAATACGTCGGTCCGAACTGCGGCACGCAACAGGTCGTCCGCGTCCGACAAGTCGTCCAACGCCTCGCAGAGTTCGGGCGGCGCGGTACGTTCGAGTTCGGTCAGGATGCGTTCGCGCGCGCCGTTATCGGCCATCGTCCAAACCACGAGGCGACCGCGCGTTTCGAGCATCGACTTTTCAGCTTCGTAGCATGCCGCTTTCGCGGCAGCGAAGGCAGCCGCCGCGCGTTCGGCCTCATTGGTCAACGCGGACCGTTCCCGTTTCCGGTCGGGCAACGACTTGAGTTCGTGCGCCAGTTCGGCGCGACGCGCATCCAGCTTCGCTCGTTGTTTCGCCGCGAGTTCGTCGGCGAGGCCGGTATCGGCGACGAGCGCATCGAGGATTTCCATGCGCTCGGAAAGGGGGCGTTTCATCATGATTTTGCACTCCTATTTATTGAAGGAAAACACCTTCACAGTGCGGGCTGCCCCGCGTCTACAAACCGTCCTGCATGTCCGACATGTCGTCGCTGTAGAACGCCGCTGCTTGTCGGGAAGCGTCCATAGCCGGGCGTCCGCTCCGGCGTTCGTCGCCGTCGTTCGAACCTTGCATAGCGGCCCGCTTGCGCTTCACGTGGTAAGCGGTCAGCACCGCGTGCGCGACCATGCCGAGCACCGGTTTAGCGTCGCCGTTTCGGTCGGTCCAAACCTTCGGGGTCAGCGTACCGGCCAGCGCAACGGAATCTCCGTCATCGAGCGCCAACAGAGCTTCCTTCGCGTCGTCCAAGAATGCAATCACGTTCACGAACAGCGCTTCACCGTCGCTAACGGCAGCGCGAACCTTTGCCGTCACGAACGGCCTACCGCTCGCGCCCGCGCGTTCCGCCGGCTTGCCATACAGCTTCCCGCTGACCAAGCCATCAATCATCATGAGCCTCCAATCGTCAATTTCCGCCTTTCCCGAAATTTCCCGTTTTTTCCCGAAACGGGAATTCTCGGGAGGTCCTACTTTCCCGAAATTTCCCGTTCCCCCTATTAGGGGGAAACGGTTCGGGAAGGACTTCGAGAACGGGAAAGGTGGATTACTTCACCCAGAGCCAACCGTCCTTTGCACCGTAGATGCCGTTTGCGACGAGGCCGGTAATAGCGGCTTTTGCGCGCTCATTCCTGCGCTTCTCCTCGCATGGGATGTGCGCGGCCGCAATCGAAATCGCAGCATCGAGTTCGATGCAGGGGCGACCGAACGGCGCGTCGCCCTTACCGAAATTACGCGATTCGCGGAACGGTTTTGCCAAAACATCCATTACGATGCGCTGGTGTTTACCTTGTGGCAGCTTCACGCGCGACACTTCCGCCGCAGCCTCATCGGGTGCGACAACACAGGACGACACCGGTTCGCCGTCCTCGTCGTTGCTCACATCGACAATCTGAAGCGTGAAGGCGCGCTTCTCGCCGTCCGCGTCATCCTTGCTCTTTGCGACCGACCATTCACGGCCGCCGTCACGTTTCACTTCGATAACGGCATCGAGCGCCGCGAACAGCGACGAATGCCCGCGCAGACCCTTGCTTACATCTTTGCCCGTGTGATGTACAACGAGCACCGCACCGCCGATGCTCTCTTGCAGGACCTTGAGGTTCGCGATGATTTGGCCCATATCCTTCGAGCTATTCTCGTCAGCGCCAGGCGCAGCGCGATTCAAGGTGTCGATTACGAGCAGCCCCGCGCCGCCAGCGGCCTTCACGGCGTCTACGAGGTCGGACACGTCGGACAGATTGCGGAGGTCGAGCGACTGCGTGATGAACCGCAAGCCTTCCGGCAAGGGGCGACGGTTGTGAGCGGTCCATGCCTGCGCGCGTTTGCTCAAGCCAGCCTCACCTTCGAGTGCGACATAGACGACGGGCACAGCCGTGACGCGGTAGCCAAACCATTCTTCGTCGCCCGCGATGGCAGCGCAAAGGTCGAGGGCGAGGAACGATTTTCCCGACCCGCTCGGTCCGTACATCGAAATCATCCCATCGGATGGGATGACGCCACGCACGAGCCAACGTTGCGGCGGCGCATTCAACAGGTCATCCGCCGTTTGCAGGCGATAGCGCATCGGCTGCACTTCGGCTGGCACGGTTTGTTGTGCAAAAAAATCCTCACGCGCTTTCTTGCACTGGGCCACATCGCGCGAACGCTGAAGTGCCTCGTCGGTCACGGCATTGCCGATGAAGTCGGTATCCATTAGAGGTGGCCCTCCTTCAATTGAACCGCAACCCATTCCTTCGCCGATGCGACGATGTGTGCCGTAACCCATGCCTCGTGCTGCGCCCACGCCGCAGCGCCCATCTTGCGGCGGCAACGGTCGCGTTCGACCGCAATCATGTGGTTAATGCGGGTTTTGATTGCTTGAACGTCGTCCATTACGCCTCCCGCACTTTGATCCAGCGGGCGACCTTGCGGCGGTCGGTGGTCGTGAGGCGATACACGCCGCGACGCACTTCGCGGCCGTCGCGGTCGATGTACGGGATGCGCACACACGGCAACGCGAGGCCCTTTGCGCGCAGGCTTGCGATGAGAGCGGGGGAATTCGAGCAGCCGGCGAAATGGTCGAGTTCTTCACGCGGCATCGGGCGGCGTTGCAGCGCGGTCAGCGCGCGCAGATGACGGGGATTTTTCGTTCCGGTAAACTTGCGGCGTTGGTTCGCGCTCGGCTGATTGTTATTGGTCGGGCGATTTTTTTTGCTCATCTTAGATGCCCTCCGCGAGCTTTTCGAGGGCATCGGCCGGCCACATGAGGCGACCATTCGGCAGCTTGACGGGGCGGAGCGTGAAGTACGCACCCGTTTGGCAATAGCGCTTGCGGATGGACTGCGGGCGAAGCGAGAGGAGTTCCGCCAACTCCTCGGTAGTCATCGGGCGGTGGGCTTGAGTCGCCGAAAATTGCTGCATCGTCATCTTTATCACCTTGCCGTTCGGCTTGAGTTAAGGCGATACAGATTTTTTTGCAGGTTTCCGAGTTGACCGATAGATGCGCCCGCAACCGCCCGTTATTGCCCGTTGCCGCCCGTTGCCGCCCGCTTACGGGGCTTGAGCCGGTGACGCAGCCTTTCCGAGTTCAGATAGTCGAGTTGATCAGCAACGGTCGTGTAGAACAGTTTCCCGCCCTTTACTTCGCCAGTAAACGGCGTCTCGGCGGCCAACGCAGCCTCTTTGAGCACTAGAAACACGGCCTGAGTATCTTCGCTTCCGACGCTCGCTATCGCCCGGTCGATCAACCGGTCGAGCACGTTGCGGCGCGCTTTGATGGAGTGCTTCGTAACGGTCGGCTTCTCGACGGCGGCGGGCGTCGCATCCTCCACGTCGGCGGGGGAGTCGGACGGTGGCGTAGCGCTCGTCACTTCGGGGCGCTCGGCAATAACACGCGCGGCGAACTCTTGCAGGCCGGCCGCGCTCATACCGACCGACGACAAAGCGACGGTTAGCGCTTGCTCTGGCGGTTCGACGAACACATATTCGTCCGGCCGTCCGTAATCGTCTTCGGGGCGTTGCGCTACCGAAATAGCGGCTTCGCCCGTCTTCAGCAGGTCGTCTACCTGAGCCGAATAGAGCGCCACGGTTTGATACGACGCGGCGCACACATACACGAATGGATTGCTAGGCGTCCCGTTCTCGGCATCCCATTTGTACCGGGCGAATTTTGTGCCGCGTGGCGGCGCGCACCGCAGGCAAGTCGGCGGCGGGATTTTGCTTTGTGGAGCGCGATACATGTCTAACACGTTGCTCAGGATGCGGCGCGGCGTCCACGCCTCATTCGTGATTTCCGAAAGCAACGATGCGGCTTCGTCCAACGTATTCCAACGCAACACCTTATCAAGTGCACGCGTGCCGCTTGTAAAATCGAACGTAGCCATGATGCGAGCCTCCCTGAAGGCCGTTCGTGGTTAGGCGGGGTCCGATGCACGAACATCGTTCCCCGCCGCTTCGTTCGATTCTAATGCTTAGTCACTGAGCGATGCGCAAGCCTTGCGGCTCGACCTTCGCATCGAATTCGATGCCGGCCTGTTCTAACATCCATGCTTCGATGTTGTCGTGCCACTTGCGCAGCAGGTCGAGCGGACGGCGGCGGTAGTGTTTTTCCGCGATGGCGGACGGCTTGTGACCTTGAATTTGAGCGATGACACCGACCGGAACCTCGACCCATTCTGCGAGCGTCCCGAACGAACGCCGGAGGCCGTGCAGGCTCAGATGAGGAAGGCCGGCTACCGCGAGCGCTTGGTTATGCGCGATGCGCGGCTCGGCGATTTTTCCGTCCGCCGATTTTTTGCTCGCGAAAACCCAAGGGGAGGGCGACCATGATTCGCCTTTGGCAGTCAAGTCCCGTATTTGACGGATGTTCGGCGGCGTGTCATTCAAGCGCTTGAGTTCCCGCAGGACACTGGCTAGGTACGGTGTGAGCGGGATGGCGCGCGAACCTTCGACCTTGTCGGCGATGGACAGCGAGCGCCATTGAAAATCGACGTCGGTCCATCGGAGTGCCGCCATTTCCTCGCGGCGCGCGCCTGTGATGAGCAACGCTTGCAGATAAGCCGCAATGACCGGATTGCCGAGCTTGCGGACGGCGTCGAACCAAGCCGATAACTGTTCCCGTTGCAGGCAATCATCTTTCGCCTTGGTGCGCGGTACGGCGCTTCTGACGGCGCGCGCGTTGTATGCGTTTGGTGCAATGATGCCGCCGTATTCCGGCCGGTCGTTACACCAGCGGATGAAGGCGCGCAGCTTCCGATAACTCTGCTCGGCATTTGTCGGGCGCGTTAGCGATTCGGATGCGAGCCACGCGGCGACCACGTCGGCGGTTAAGGTCGACAGCTTCAACGGCATGAGCGCGGCGAGCGGTCCCGCGACCGTCACACCTTTCCCGCGCTTTCTCGGCTCGCCGCCAGCGTGTGCCAGATTCTCATGGTCGAATAGATGGCGCTCGCTCCATCGCGACCGGTTTGCGTCAAGATAAGCCGCCCAAGCTTCGTGCACGGTCGCATCTTGTCGCTTGGCTTCGGCTTTCCGCGCTTCGTGGGCGGCGGCGTGTTCTGCTGCCTGTTCGCGCGGGTCTACACCACTGTCGAGAAGCGTTTTCAGGCGGCGTGCTTCAACGCGTGCCTTCTCGATGCTCCAAACGGATGGGTCGCCAATCGAGATGCGCACAAGTGAGCCGCGCAATTTCGCTTGGAGCACATACCGTTTTGTGCCGCCCGCGTTTGCGCGAAGACCAAGACCGGGCGCGCCGCTGTCCCACAGGAAGGCTTCGGATTTGCCCTTGGGGCAGGTGTGTGCCGCTACCTTGCCCGCCGTGAAATTGACCTTTGCCATCGTCGCCGCCCTCACTTAGGGTAGATTCCGGAACCAATCCGGAACCCGATTTTGGCAATTTTGATCAACACATGTCAACGGGCTGGTGAGTCGGGATTTTTTTGAAAGCCTTATCAGGTAAGGATTTAGAGGGTTTTTGGCGACGTTCATCAACACCCGTAAATGCCTAGTCTTTCGGCCTTCTAAGCCGTAGGTCACACGTTCGAATCGTGTAGGGCGGGCCAAGTCTTCCCGAAAGATCAACGAGTTGCGAGTCGAGCGCACTCCGATCAGCACGCGGAACTGCGCTCACGGTGCTCAGAGTGAGCTCGCGTACTAGCTTGCTCGCGATGTTGCGTACCAATTGCAGACCGAAGTTAGCCTATTGACGAGGACATTGCGCGCAGCCGATTTGTTCTGGTATCCAAGTACCGCTGGTTGGGCAATGCCTTAAGGTTGGCGATCAGTTCCTGAAGGCGTTGGTCTTCCCTGTTGACCGTGTCAAGGCATCCTGTAAGCCGCGCCTCAATTTCGTCATTGCTCATTTGCTCGTGGTCGGAAAGCACTATGGCGAAGTTCAAGCGGAACGCCCGGATTTGTTGGTATGCAAATGCGGTGTCTTCTGCCGCTTTGCTTGGGAGCAAACCGAGCTAGCCGACGTTACTTTCATAAACCGGGTCGTTGGGAGGGGCGAAGCGCCGAAGTCTAAGGCGCTGTCCCTGCTCAATCGCCGCGATCATGCCATTCAACATGTCCCGCAGCATGGGAAATGCCGCCGTGTGTGAGGCTAATTCCCCGGCTAGTGCAGTGCCGTCACGAAACCGGCGATAGTCCTTTGCCAAGAAATTGTTGACATAGCCACCAGCGAGCACACTAACGAATGCGATCAATGCTGCATTGCCGTCCGCCATCATTTCTCCCGGACTTGAATTGGAAGTTGCAGTATGTTTCGCAATTGAGTCAGAATGTGAGCAGATAATTTGAAATCACAACACGGGGAATTATGAAAGCGTTGATTTGGGTGTGTTCGGCTGTGATTGCTCTGACTGCGTGCAGTGAATCGGACCAATCGTCTACGGTATCGCCAGCGTCTAGCCCTAATGCGCCAGCAGTTTCGGCTGTTAGCGCGCAGCCGTAGTCAGTAGACATTTGGGTCGACCTTAAACCGGAAACATTCCGAAAGCAGTATGACGAGCTGGCAACGGCCGACGGGGAAGACACGATCCGACGAATGAGCAAGAAAAAGGATGGAATCGAAGTAACGCTTAATGACGAACGTTTTCAACGAGGGATAGCTGAACTGAAGAAGCTCGATTTGGCGAATGGGCATTTTGAGAGCCAGCTTGGAATTCACCTTTACGTCAACAGTGCTGACAAGATTACAAGGATTGGCGTGGTAGGAGACCGATCCGATCCCGTCAATCTTATGCACTTTGTCGGTGCCGTGGGCATAGTCAATAACATGCTGAACCCGGGCTCGGATAAAAAAGCGAATACGGACTTCCTCGCGTCTCTAAGCCTTATGAGGGGCGATGCCGACGCGTCCATAGGGCAGCCGGTTTCAGCATTCAACCACGGCGGAGCATTCGCATGTATTTCGGTACCTTCCGAACAATCGACCAGTGTTGCCTGCGTTGTGACGCCGCGCTCATAGTTGGTCGCCCGCTCCGGGCCAAAATTCGATAGAGATTTCTGCGCGGGACTGCGGAGCTGATGTGCGCTGGACAACTCAGCGATGGCGATGGGCTGGTGGACCGGTGAAGGTGCGCAGCGCTGATTTATTTGGTGTGCACGTCAAGAGATCGGTCGCGCTTGATCTGCCGATTGTCCATCCTCGTCATCAGCGGGCGAGTAGCCTTGGTCCTAAACCGTTCGGGAGCGGCGATGAGCTACTACGGAATTTCGATGGTCAAGCTAGATGCGACGGTGGGCGAAGTGGCCGAGGCAAAGGTGCATCAGCTCAGCAAGGACAAGGACGGAAATATCGGATTGGATGCGGGCAAGGCGATGGCCTATCACGATGTTGCCAATCTGATCGTAGGCGGAGACACCGTGTACGTCATCGTGCCTGACGGTCCCGGCCCATATCGCTACACCGATAAGGTTCGAGTGAAGCCGGGACAGCGCCAGTATCTGGAGAGCTTCGGGGGCGACGGTGCTGCTACCGCCGCATTGATGGCGCTCCTGAAATTCGATTGACGTTTCTTACGCCCGCTGTCGGACGTCGGCGAGCCATCGCGGATCGACCGGGCGTTCCAGCATTCGACATGTGGACTTGCGCATTTTCCGCGCTCGCCGCACTGCACGGCGGAAAGCTCGCGTAAGGGTAGTCTAAGCGACTGCGAAGGGCACGCATACCCGGCGTCCCTGCGGGCCGGTAGCACGGCTGTAGCGACGCCGCCCTGGCGAGTTGGATACAAGCTGCACCCAGCAAGGCGCGGCGCTACACGAGCAACGGCCTTCCAAAACGTAGGTCACACGTTTGAATCGTGTAGGGCGGGCCAGCTACATCCTTCAAAGACCTTCACCAGTCCGCCCCGGGTTACCCAACCCCCTCACTCCACCGTCACCGATTTCGCCAGATTCCTCGGCTTGTCGATATCCGCACCGCGCAAACACGCCGCGTGATACGCGAGCAACTGCAGAGGCACGACGTGCAGGATCGGCGACAACAACCCGTAGTAATCGGGCATCCGCAGTACCGACACACCTTCGCTGTTGTCGATCCGCGTATCGGCATCGGCGAACACGTAAAGCTGCCCGCCGCGCGCCCGCACTTCCTGCATGTTCGACTTCAGCTTCTCGAGCAGAGCGTCGTTCGGCGCGATCGTCGCGACGGGCATCGTGTGGGTCACGAGCGCGAGCGGCCCGTGCTTCAACTCGCCCGCGGGATACGCCTCCGCGTGGATATACGAAATCTCCTTCAGCTTCAGCGCACCTTCGAGCGCGATCGGGTAGTGCAGCCCGCGCCCGAGAAACAGCGCATTCTCGTGCTGCGAGAATTCCGCCGCCCAGCGCTCGATCTGCGGCTCGAGCCCAAGCACATCCTCGAGCGCGTAGGGTAGGCGCCGCAACTGCATCGTGTAGCGCGCGAGCTGCGCATCGTCGACGTAGCCGCGCAGCCGGCCGAGCGTGACGGCGAGAATGAACAGCGCGACGAGCTGCGTCGTGAACGCCTTGGTCGACGCGACGCCGATTTCCGGGCCGGCCCGCGTCAGGAAGCGCAAGCCGGTCTGCCGCATCATCGCGCTGGTCGGCACGTTGCAGATCGCCAGCGTGTCGATATGGCCGAGCGCTTGCGCGTACTTGAGCGCGGCGAGCGTGTCGGCGGTCTCGCCGGATTGCGACACGCTCACCACCAACGTATTCGGCGTCGCGAGCGCGTCGCTGTAACGGTATTCGCTCGCGATCTCGACCTGCGCCGGCACGCGCGCGATCGTTTCGAGCCAGCGGCGCGCGGTCAGGCCGGAATAGTGACTCGTGCCGCACGCGAGAATCAGCACGTTGTCGATCTGCTCGAACGCCCGCGCGGCGTCGGGGCCGAACACGGCCGGGTCGAACAGCCCCGCATCCGGGATGGTCGCGGCCACGGCCTGCGGCTGCTCGAAAATCTCCTTCTGCATGAAATGCCGGTACGGCCCGAGTTCGACCGCGGCCTCGGCGGAGGAAATGGTTTGTACCGCGCGCTCGACCGGTGCGCCGCCGCGATCGAGCACGCGCACACCGCCCGGCGTCAACTCGACGATGTCACCTTCCTCGAGGAAGATGAAGCGGTCGGTGATGCCGGCAAGTGCGAGCGCGTCGGAGGCAAGAAAGCATTCGCCGTCTTTTATACCGACGACGAGCGGCGAGCCGACCCGCGCGCCGATCAGCCGCTGCGGCTCGTGCTTGCTGAACACCGCGATCGCGTAGGCACCGTGAAGCTGCGACGTTGCCGAGCGCACGGCGGCGAGCAGGTCGCCGCGATACTTGCTGTGGATCAGGTGCGCGACGACCTCGGTGTCGGTCTGACCATCGAATTCGTAGTGTTCGTCTGAAAGTTGCTTGCGCAACGTTTCGTGGTTCTCGATGATGCCATTGTGCACGAGCGCGATTTCGTCGCGCGAGAAGATCGGATGCGCGTTGCAGGTTGCCGGTGCGCCGTGCGTTGCCCAGCGCGTGTGCGCGATGCCGGTGCTGCCGGTCAGGCCGGCGGTGCGCACGTGCGCGTCGAGATCGGCGACGCGCGACACACTGCGCTCGCGACGCGCCTGGCCGTCGACGACCGTCGCCACGCCGCATGAATCGTAGCCGCGATATTCGAGGCGACGCAAACCTTCAATCAGAATCGGGACGATGTCCCGTTGCGCGACCGCGCCGACGATGCCACACATGACACGTCTCCTTCCCTTTTAGCCATCATGAACCGCGTGCACCGTTGCATCAGCGCGATGCGGTTACCGTTGCCGTTGCCGCCGCCGTCGTGAATCCGCATCGAGCGGGTATGACGGGGGCGGCCATCCGGCTTTCGAATGCCAGATAAAGCGACTCCTCTAGTACGTTCCAGTGTGCGCCGTGCCGGTATGGCCCCGATCGCGCTTGCCAGCAGGCGACCGTGCCCCAATCGTTCATCTTGACCGCGACCAGCGCGATCAAGCCCCATGGATAGTCGGTATTGGCGAGTTGCTGCCAGCTCTTGGCGTACTTCCGTATCCATTGCGTATAGATCGTCTCGCCAGATTGTTCGGGTACCTGAATACTGGACAGGAGCGGGAGGATCTGCGCGATCTTCGCCGGATAGAAACTCGAATCGCTGACCTGCTGCGTGCTGGCGCGAAAGCCGGATCCCGTGCCGCGCCAGAACACCTTCAGGATCGCGGATGCAAGCCGGTCGGCACGCTGGCTCCACGGGCCCGCATGCGTGTAGTCGGCGCGCCGGACGTAGTGCGCTGCGAGGGCCTGGAACGCGCTGTGTACCTCGACGTTGTCCATCAGCAGCGCGACGTGCAGCGACGACGAGATCTGGTAGACGCCGGAGGGCTTGTCGAGCAGCGTGTCCAGATGCGTGCCGGCGCGGTTGAGGCTGAGTTCCCACGCGGCGGGCAAGCCATCGGCCGGCGCGAAGCGGGCGAGCAATTCGATCCAGGTCGCCATCATCGCGTCGTCGGTTTCCGCGTCGGCACATGCACGGTAGCGGCCGTTCTTCACGCAGTAGCGATCGAAGCCGCCATCCGGGCGCTGGCGCGGCAGCAACCATGCGATCCACGCGAGTGCAGCCTGACGGGCGTCGAGTTGCGCGTCGGACGCGGCGAGCAGCGCCTTCGCCGCGAAATACGGATCGATGCCGATGCCGTTCAGGCGCACGGTGATCGCACCGTCGGCGCGCTGGTACAGCCCGTTGAGCCGGAGTTCGGCGGCGCTCGTGTGCAGCGCAAAGCCGCACGCGGCGATACAGCAGGCGACGAGCGCAACGGTGGCCGCTGCGCGCGAGCGTGCGGTCGGGCAAAGCGCGGGCCGTTTCATGATCTTGGGCTCCTGCGCGGTAGTCCTGTGTAATCGTCGCCGGGTGCGGCGTTGGCCGCGTCGCGCCCGGCGAGCGTGTCGACTTTGTGGCTCGGTTCACCGTGGCGCGGGTGAACCCGAGGCTGGTACCGATATTTGCGTTCACGAGCGGGCTCACTACATCGGAGCCGGAGCCAGGCTCGCGGATCGCGCGTGCTTCGACAGGACACGTCGGCACGTGCGACGCGCAGGAGCGCTCGTCTTTCGCTCCAGGCAGGACGTGTCGCGTTTCCTCCCGGCTTCGCTGCTTGGGTGTCCCCGTCCGTCCGCTGTCTGGCGAGTGCTTCGGGGCACACCTGATCGTCATTAAGCAAGGCGTGAGCCATCGTCTGCGATGCCGCGCGCAGCAAGGGACGGGGGCGGAGGCCGGCGGCGTGGCGCAAACGAAGGCGGCGGATTTTGATTCATCGAAGAATCAGCGTGCGCGCAGGCCGAATGCCCGCGCGCGACCGGTGTTTCGGCCCGCACGCGTGATGCGGCGAGCGAATTGTCTGCCGAACCTGTGCGGCCTTGGTAGCACGACTCGACGCGGTGGTGCGCCTCAAGCCGTTCGTTGCGTGTGCATCGGCCGGGATGCCGGCGCGTTCCATGCGTTCGATGCGTTGCATGAACCGGATCCCGATGTAACGGCCCCGTTCCGGATCTGCGTTACACATTCGCAACATTTCCGACCCGCGCGATTCGTGCGACGTGAACGACGTTGCGTGTCGGGTAAATCCCTCGGGCACGACCGCGGCCGTGCGGTCGACTGCGCCGCCTGCTGCACAGACAAAAGTGGTGGATCGAGGAAACGCAACGCGCTTCGCCAGATGCGTGAGATCCGCTGCGCAATCGACGCTCGACATGAGCGCGCGATTCGTCGGACGACGCCGCCGAGGAACCGTGCGACAGCCCGGATGTTTGCCTGTATCGCGCTTGACCGGCGATGCGACACGCGTAGCAGTTGTGAAACATTCCTTCGCGCGACGCATGGGCGCGGCGCATGCAGCGTGAATCGGACACGGCCGCAGGGCGGCTGGTTTGAATTTTGCTGTAGAGGAAGGGACGTGACGAACAGACGTGACGCGTGGCCAGGCGAGGAACGACTCATGACGTGACTGATCAAGTGCAACGGGACGCCGGTAGTACGACGATTCGCGTGGCGTAGACCGCGCGGACAGGGCGGCGCGCTCGCTCCACGACACCGCAACGTGTCGACTGCGTGCGCGTACGGGAAGTGCCGCCTGAATACATGCTTCGCGCCACGAGCAGGGTCATTCAGCGCGAAATGGCTCAACGAGGATAACGATGAAAAAGATTTTGCTTGTGTTCGGTACTCGGCCTGAGGCCATCAAGATGGCACCGCTGGTGCGTGCATTGAAAGCACAAGCGGGTGTCGACGCCAGGGTATGCGTGACTGCGCAGCACCGCGAAATGCTCGATCAGGTGCTGACGCTGTTCGACATCAAGCCCGACTACGATCTCAACGTGATGCGGCAAAGTCAGACGCTGACCGACGTGACGACCGGCATTCTGCAGGCAGTCGGCATCGTCTTCGACGAATTGCGTCCGGACGTCGTGCTTGTCCACGGCGATACGACGACCACGCTCGCGGTCAGTCTTGCGGCGTTCTACCGCTATTTACCTGTCGGGCACGTCGAGGCCGGCTTGCGCAGCGGCGACATCTGGTCGCCGTGGCCGGAGGAGTTGAACCGCCGCGTGACCGACGCAGTGTCGTCGTGGCATTTCGCGCCGACCGGGCAGGCACGCGACAACCTGCTCAGCGAGGGCGTACCGGGCGGGGCGGTCGTGCTGACGGGCAACACCGTGATCGATGCGCTGCACGAGGTCAAGCGCATGCTGGACTGCACCACCGAACTGACGGAAAAGGTCGCCGGACAGTTTCCGTTTCTCGACCCGTCGCGTCGTGTCGTGCTGATCACCGGGCATCGAAGAGAAAGTTTCGGCGAGCCGTTCCAGAATTTCTGCGACGCACTGTGCACGCTCGCGAACCGCTATCCCGACGCGCAGTTCGTCTATCCGCTGCACATGAATCCGAACGTCCGGGAGCCGGCGCGGGCACGGCTCGGCCACCTGTCGAACATCTACCTGATCGAGCCGCAGGAGTATCTGTCGTTCGTATTCCTGATGTCGCGCGCGCATTTCATCATCACCGATTCGGGCGGCATTCAGGAAGAAGGGCCGGCACTGGGCAAGCCGGTCCTGGTCACGCGCGAGACGACGGAGCGGCCCGAGGCGATCCAGGCGGGCACCGCGCGGCTCGTCGGCACCGATCAGGAGCGGATCGTGTGGGAGGCGTCACGGCTGTTCGACAGCGAGAGCGCTTACGGGGAAATGGCGCGCGCGAGCAATCCGTATGGCGACGGTCATGCGAGCGAGCGGATCGTTCACGCGCTGATGCGCAATCCGGGGGTGCCGTCGAAGGCGACGAGCTTTTCGATGGGGGCGTCGGAGATGCCGTTCAATCCGCTCACGCTGGGGTTGCAGGCGTTGAGGTCGAGGTGAGCGTGATGGGGCAGCCGCGTGCCGGGCGAGCGGGATGCCCGGCGATCGCTTGAGTGCGGATCGAGGCCACGCAGTATGACCGTGCGACCGGGAGGATTGCGTTCGATGCTCGCGGCGCCCTGAAGAATGCCGCGATCGCGATCTATTGCTTCAGGAACCGCAAGAAGGTTGTAGCGGACGTAGTCCGGATGTAACGAAGCACTGCCACTAACCGGCAGCACCTTGATTCGCGGGACGCTCCGTCCGGACGTGTCGCTCGAATCGCTTGGGCACGCACAACGTCCTCCGCGGATGGAGCGGCTGCCTCGCGTCGCCATCGCGCCGCTCGCCGGGACCGGCTCGTCAGTTGGTTCCGTCCGCATGACGCTCGTCATGCGTCGTCGATTCCCGTTCGACATTTCCCCCGGTTTGCCACGTCCGTACCGACACGTGCCTACGGCGCAAAACTGCCGCACATCAGTTAGAGTTGGAGCCCGGGCCATTCTGCATACGATTCTGGCTCCCCGGCGCGATGTCGATGCCGCCGGGGCCGAACCTGGCACGCAGGTGCCGCGATCCGGGGCGCCGTTTCTGGCAGTCCCGACATGGTCGCGTTGCCTGAGTGACGGTTTGCATGGGGCAGAATCCGGGCTGGCGCGTGTCCGCTATCCATCCGTATCGCATACCCGATAGCCATCCTCAGCCAGCCGCACCAATAACAACGCATCGACCGCCGGTTCTGCCGGCGGAGCAGTCCACAAGACGGCACCGGGCCGGCGCGGCAGAACGCACCCGCTACCGTTCGAATCCCCACCCGGCACCCGTGGTGCGATGCGGGCGCCTCGACCAGGAGGTGAACGATGATCACGCTGACCGTCAACGGTAGCGAGCAGCACTTCGACGGCAATCCCGACATGCCGTTGCTCTGGTATCTGCGCGATGTCCTCGGCCACACCGGCACCAAGTTCGGCTGCGGCATGGCGCTGTGTGGCGCGTGCACCGTGCACCTCGACGGCGTCGCGATCCGGTCGTGCATCACCCCGGTCGCGGCCGCTTCCGGTAAGCGCGTGACGACGATCGAGGGACTGTCGACCGACCTGACCCATCCGCTGCAGCAGGCCTGGCAGGAACTGAACGTCGCGCAGTGCGGCTACTGCCAGTCCGGGCAGATCATGCAGGCCGCGTCGCTGCTGAAGACGAATCCGCATCCGACCGACGCCGACATCGACGATGCGATGTCCGGCAACATCTGCCGCTGCGGCACCTACACGCGCATTCGCGCGGCGATCCGCCTGGCCGTGCGCCGCGGAGGTGCCGCATGAGCGCGCCCGAGCTCTCCGTCCAGAACGAAAGCCGCCGCGCGCTGCTGCTCGGCTTCGCATCCGGCGGGCTGCTGCTCGCGTTCGGCGTGCCGTCGCTCGTGCGCGCGGCCGTGCCGGTGCAGCCGCCCGTCAGCGCGAATCCGCAGTATGGCGGCGCGGGGATGCCGCACGGGTTGCGCGACGATCCGCACCTGTTCGTCGCAATCGCGCCGGATGGCACCGTCACTGTGACCTGCATCCGTTCCGAGATGGGGCAGGGCGTGCGCACGAGCGTCGCGCTCGTGGTGGCGGATGAGCTGGGCGCGGACTGGGCGCGCGTGAAGGTTGCGCAGGCCGTTGGCGACGAGCCGCGCTACGGCAACCAGAACACCGACGGGTCGCGCAGCCTGCGCCAGAGCTTTGCCGCGTTGCGCCGCGCGGGCGCGGCCGCGCGCACGATGCTCGAACAGGCCGCCGCCGCGGCGTGGGGCGTCGATGCGCGTCAGGTCAAGGCGACGGTGCACGAGGTCGTCGACACGAAAAGCGGGCGCAAGCTCGGGTTCGGCGAACTGGCGGCGAAAGCCGCTACGCTGCCGGCGCCGGATCCCGCAACGGTGGCGCTGAAAGCGCCGGCCGAATTCCGCTATATCGGCAAGGGCGAAACGGCGCTGATCGACGGACGCGACATCGTCGGCGGCCGCGCGCATTACGGAATCGACACGCGGCTCGACGGGATGCTGTATGCGGTCGTCGCGCGCCCGCCGGCCTACGGGGACACGGTCGCGTCGTTCGACGCATCGACCGCGGAGAAACTGCCGGGCGTCGTCAAGGTCGTGCAGCTCGCGTCAGCACCGCTGCCGTCCGGTTTCCAGCCGCTGGGCGGCGTGGCCGTCGTCGCGCGCGATACGTGGACAGCGATCCAGGCACGCGCGCAACTGAAGATCGACTGGAAGCGCGGGTCCAATGCGAACTACGACTCGGCTGCGTATCGCAAGACGCTCGAGGCGGCTGCCGCGCAACCGGGCGACGTGATCCGCCAAGACGGCGATGCGGCGGCGGCGCTGGCCGGTGCCGCGAAACGCGTGCGGGCGACGTACTACATTCCGCATCTCGCGCACGCGACGATGGAGCCGCCCGCAGCCGTCGCGCGCGTGGCGGACGGTCGCTGCGAAGTGTGGACCTGCACGCAGGCGCCGCAGACTACACGCGACGAGGTCGCGAAGGCGCTTGGCTTGCCGGCGGAGCGCGTGACGGTCAACGTGACGCTGCTCGGCGGTGGTTTCGGCCGCAAGTCGAAGCCGGACTACGTGGTGGAGGCGGCGCTGCTGTCGAAGGCGGTCGGCGCGCCCGTCAAGCTGACGTTCACGCGCGAGGACGACATCGCGCACGACTATTTCCACGCGGTGTCGCTCGAAGCGTTCGACGGCGGAATCGATGCGTCGGGGAAAGTGGTCGCGTGGCAGCATCGCACGGTCGCGCCGTCGATCCAGTCGACGTTCAGGGCCGGTGTCGTGCATGAGCAGCCGGGCGAACTCGCGCAGGGGATCGCCGACCTGCCGTTCGCGATTCCGAACGTGCGGATCGAGAATCCGGCCGCGCAAGCGCATACGCGGATCGGCTGGTTCCGCTCGGTCTACAACATCCCGCATGCGTTCGGCATCCAGAGCTTCGTGTCGGAGCTGGCGCACGCGGCCGGTCGCGACCCGAAGGATTTCCTGCTCGAACTGATCGGGCCCGCGCGGCGGTTCGAGCCGCACATCACGGTGAAGAACGTGAACTACGGCGAGGATCCGGCGCTGTATCCGGTCGATACCGGGCGGCTGCGGCGCGTGGTCGAGACGGTTGCGCGCGAAGCCGGCTGGGGGCGCAAGCTGCCGAAGTGGCACGGGCTCGGAATCGCCGCGCATCGCAGCTTCGTGTCGTACACGGCGGCGGTGTGCGAGGTACAGGTCGATGCCGACGGCAAGATCACGGTGCCGCGAGTCGATATCGCGATCGACTGCGGGCCGCAGGTCAATCCGGAGCGCGTGCGTTCGCAGCTCGAGGGCGCGGTGGTGATGGGGCTCGGCATCGCGCTGCACGGCGAGATCACGTTCAAGGACGGCCATCCGGAGCAGAGCAACTTCAACGGCTTCCAGGTGCTGAGAATGAACGAAGCGCCGCGCGAAATCCGCGTGCATCTCGTTGCGCCGGACGATTTTGCGACGCCGCTCGGCGGCGTGGGCGAGCCGGGCCTGCCGCCCGTCGCGCCGGCACTGACCAACGCGATCTTCGCGGCGACCGGCACGCGCATCCGCAGCCTGCCGGTTGCCGATCAGCTCGCGAAGCCGCACGCCGGTTGACGCACAATATCCCCCACGCCGGGCCGCATCATGCGGCCCGGTACATATCGACCCCTGAGCAAGGAGCGTGACGTGACCTCATCCGAAGTCAGTGTGAAGCAGTCGGTTTCCCCCGCCGAATGGGAAGCGCGAGTCAATCTCGCGGCGGCCTATCGCCTCACCGCGCTGTTCGGCTGGGACGATCTCGTGTTCACCCATATTTCCGCGCGCGTGCCCGGCCCGGAGCATCATTTCCTGATCAACCCGTACGGGATGATGTTTGACGAGATCACGGCATCGTCGCTGGTGAAGGTGGATCTCGACGGACGCAAGGTGTCCGAATCGCCGTACGAGATCAATCCGGCCGGCTTCACGATCCACAGCGCGGTGCATGCGGCACGCGACGACGCACTGTGCGTGATGCATACGCATTCGATCAACGGTGTCGCCGTATCGGCGCAGGAAGGGGGCTTGCTGCCGCTGTCGCAGCAGTCGCTCGGCGTGCTGGCGTCGCTCGGCTATCACGACTACGAGGGCATTGCGCTCAACGAGGGCGAGAAGGCGCGCCTCGTGCGCGACCTCGGCGCCAACACGAACCTGATGCTGCGCAACCACGGCCTGCTGACCGTCGGCGCGACGCCGGCAGACGCGTTCGTCGCGATGTACTTCTTCGAAGCGGCCTGCATGATCCAGGTCCGCGCGCAGGCCGGCGGCTCGGCGCTGCTGCCGATCGCGCAACCGATTCTCGACGGCATCAAGCAGCAGATCGCCGCGGTGACGCGCGGGATGGGCGCCGGCGCGCTCGTCTGGCCCGGTTTGCTGCGCCGGCTCGATCGGCGCAATCCCGGTTACGCGGACTAGCTAGCGTATCCGTCGTTGTCGTTTGCGAACGACCGTGCTAAATTCCTGCCAGCACGCGCAGTCACGGAACCCTTTATTCGGCTGACGAAGCCGGCACCTGGGAGGCAGCACGATGAGCTTGTTGATGTCGCGACGCGATCTCGCGTTCCTGCTGTATGACTGGCTCGACGCGGAAGCGCTCGTCGCGCTGCCGCGTTACGCCGAGCACAGTCGCGAGACGTTCGACGCGGTGCTCGACACCAGCGAGCGGATTGCGGAAGACCTGTTCGCGCCGCATGCGGCGCGTGGCGATCGCGAGGAGCCGCAGTTCGACGGCGAGCGCGTGACGCTGATCCCGGAAGTCGAACCGGCCGTGCGCGCCTTCGCGGACGCCGGGCTGATCGCTGCGGGCCACGACGAAGCGCTCGGCGGCATGCGCTTGCCGAAGCTGGTCGAAGCCGCGTCGTTCCTGTTCTTCCAGGCCGCGAACATCGCAACGGCCGCCTATCCGTTCCTGACCGTCGCCAACGCGAACCTGCTCGTCGCGCACGGCAGCCCCGCGCAGATCGACGCGTTCGTTCGCCCGGAACTGGAAGGGCGCTACCTCGGCACCATGTGCCTGTCCGAGCCGCAAGCCGGTTCGTCACTGTCGGACATCGTGACGCGTGCGGATTTCGAGGGCGACTCGCCGCTTGGCCCGCGCTACCGGCTAACCGGCAACAAGATGTGGATCTCGGGCGGCGAACACGAGCTGACGGAGAACATCGTCCACCTGGTGCTCGCGAAGATTCCCGACGAACACGGCCGGTTGCTGCCCGGCACGCGCGGCATCTCGCTGTTCATCGTGCCGAAGTACTTGCAAGGCAACGACGGCACGGTGCAGGGCGAGCACAACGACGTGGTGCTCGCCGGGCTGAACCACAAGATGGGCTACCGCGGCACCACCAACTGCCTGCTGAACTTCGGCGAAGGCACGCGCTACCGCCCGGAAGGGCGGGCAGGCGCGATCGGCTATCTGGTGGGCCAGCCGAACCACGGCCTCGCATACATGTTCCACATGATGAACGAGGCGCGCATCGGTGTCGGCGCGGGCGCGGTGGCGCTCGGCTACACGGGTTACCTGCACGCGCTCGATTACGCGCGGAACCGGCCGCAAGGGCGCCCGCTCGGGCCGGCCGGCAAGGATGCCGCCGCACCGCAGGCGCCGATCGTCGCGCATCCGGACGTGCGGCGCATGCTGCTCGCACAGAAGGCCTATGTTGAAGGCGGTCTCGCGCTGATCCTGTACTGCGCGAAGCGGGTCGACGAAGCGCGCGCGAACGACGACGCGGAGGTGCGCGCCGATGCCGCGCGCCTGCTCGACATCCTGACGCCGATCGCGAAAAGCTGGCCGTCGCAGTGGTGTCTCGCTGCGAACGACCTCGCGATCCAGGTGCACGGCGGCTATGGCTATACGCGCGATTACGCGGTCGAGCGGCTCTATCGCGACAATCGGCTCAATCCGATTCATGAAGGCACGCACGGGATTCAGGCGCTCGACCTGCTGGGCCGCAAGGTCGCACAGGACGATGGCGCATCGCTGCGCGCACTGGACGCACGAATCGGCTCGACCGTTGAACGTGCGCGGACGCTCGATGCCGGCCTGCGCGAGCACGCCGATGCGCTGGCGCAGCGCTGGGCGCGGCTGGTCGAGGTCACACGGCAACTCGGCGCGATCGGCGATACGCAGGCGCGGCTCGCGAACGCGAGCGTCTATCTGGAAGCGTTCGGCCATCTCGTTGTTGCGTGGCTGTGGCTCGACGTGACGCTAGCCGCGCACGGGAAAGCTGATGATTTCCACGACGGCAAGCGTGCGGCGGCCCGCTATTTTTTCAACTGGGAATTGCCGAAAGTGGATGCGCAGCTCGATCTGCTCGCGAGCGTCGACACGACGACGCTCGACATGCGCGACGCGTGGTTCTGATCATTGCTTCACCGACATTCCGGAACGCAGACGATGCCGCGGAGGCCGATGCCGTCGGCTGTTGCGTATTCGTCGTGAACCGGCCGTGCGGGCGTGCCCCGCAGGATGACTCGATGCGCGGCCACGCCGCACAAGGAGAGAGACGAACATGAAAGCACTGTTGTGTACCGCATTCGGCCCGATCGACAGTTTGCGCATCGAGGACGTGGCGATTCCCGAACCGGCCGCGGGCCAGGTCCGGGTTCAGGTGAAGGCCGCGTCGCTCAATTTCCCCGACGCGCTGATCGTCCAGGGGTTGTACCAGGTGAAGCCGGCACTGCCGTTTTCGCCGGGCGCGGAATTTGCCGGCGTGATCGACGCGGTGGGCGAGGGCGTGACCGCGTGGCGGCCGGGCGATTCGGTGGTCGCGTTTACCGGGCACGGCGGGTTCGCGCAGCAGTGCGTGGCCGACGTGCACCAGATTGCCGCGCTGCCGCCGGGCATGACATTCGAGCAGGGCGCGGCGCTCGTGCTCGCGTACGGCACGTCGCTGCACGCATTGCAGCAGCGTGCGCGGCTGCAACAGGGCGAGACGTTGCTCGTGCTGGGCGCGGCGGGCGGCGTCGGGCTCGCCGCGATCGAGATCGCGAAGGCGCTCGGCGCGCGCGTGATCGCGGCGGCATCGAGTGCGGACAAGCTGGCACTGTGTCGCGAAGCGGGCGCCGACGAGACGATCGACTATGCGACCGAAGACCTGCGCCGCCGTGTGGACGAATTGACGGGCGGGCGCGGTGCGGACGTCGTCTACGATCCGGTGGGCGGCGCGTACAGCGAGGCGGCGCTGCGCGCGACCGCGTGGCATGGCCGGTTCCTCGTGGTCGGTTTCGCGGCCGGAGAGATCCCGAAGATCGCGCTGAACCTGGCGCTGCTCAAGGAGCGCGACATTCTCGGCGTGTTCTGGGGCGATGCGGTGCGCCGCGATCCGAAGCAGCATGTCGCGAACATGCGCCTGCTTGCCGAATGGTTCGCGGCCGGCAAGGTGCGACCCGCGATCACCGAGCGCGTGTCGCTCGCCGGCGCGGCCGATGCGATCGCGCGGATGGCGAACCGGCAGGTGAAGGGGAAGGTGGTGATCCTGCCGGACGCCTGAGCGGCTTTCCGTGCGTGGCGCGCCGCGTTCCGGCATACGCCGCGCGGCTGCGCTTCGGCGCTCGGGCGCGTTACGCGATCTGCTGCAGAAGGGCCGCGACCCGCTGCCCGAGCGCGCGATGCTGATCGGCCGCGAAGTGGACGCCGTCCACCGGGCTCACCTCGATGATCGCGCCGGCATCGAGAAAATGCGCACCAGCATCGCCTGCCACCTGTTCGTACCGCTTCGCGAGCTGCCGCGACTTCGCTGCGCCGCCCGCGAAGATCTCGCCGAGGAAGCCGACCTCGACGATCGGGGCAGGCGCCATCAGCACGAGCTTCGGTGACGCACCGGAGGGGCCGCCGCGGCATGCAGCGATCTCGGCAAGCAGCACGCCGACCGAGGTCGCGATGTCGGCGGGTGTGACCGAGAAG
This sequence comes from Burkholderia lata, assembly GCF_902499335.1. Lineage (GTDB taxonomy): Bacteria > Pseudomonadota > Gammaproteobacteria > Burkholderiales > Burkholderiaceae > Burkholderia > Burkholderia lata_B. The sequence goes on from NZ_CABVQK010000007.1 coordinate 324,990, forward strand.
CGGGTCTTCAGATCGTTCGTCCCGAGCATCAGCACGACGAAATCGACGGGCAAGTGACTTTCGATGCACGCGCGCAGATACGACAAACCGTTCTTGTGCCGGCCTTCGATCGGATCGTCGTGCACGGTCGTGCGCGCGGGCAACCCTTCCTCGATGACCCGCCAGCTCGCGCCGAGCGTTTGCGCCAGCACGCCGGTCCAGCGTTCTTCGTGTGCAAACCGTTCCAGTACGCCGGCACGCGTCATCGGGCGTGTGCCATGCGTGTTCGAATCGCCGTAGCAGAGCACGGTTTTCTGCGTCATCGTCATTTCCTCCGTCAGTCGTTCAGTCTTTCGGCAAGCGCAGCACGTCGAGCGCCTGCTGCGAATATTCGACCCAGAACCGCTCGTTCGCGATGCCGGCCTGCAGTACCAGGTGCTGAAGGCGCTTCGTGCGCGAATCGACGTCTTCCGAAAAATCGCGCGCCTCGATCTGCAGATACAGGTCGAGCTTCTCCTGGTGCAGCGCGATGCGCCGCCTGATTTCGTCCTCGAGGCCGGCCGGACCGAGCACCGCTTCCGCGCGCAGGCGCACCATCAACGCTTCGCGCAGCGGCGTCGGATCTTCCTGTTCGGCGATCCAGCGCCGCAACTCCTTCTTGCCGGCCGGCAGGATCCGGTACGCGCGCTTGCGGCCGCGCCCCGATTCGGCCGGCAGCGATTCGATCCAGCCCGTTTCCTCGAGACGCCCCAGCTCGCGATAGATCTGCTGATGCGTCGCCTGCCAGAAATAGCCGATCGAGCGATCGAAGCGGTCGGCGAGCTCGGAGCCCGAACCGGGGCGTTCGGCGAGCGCGGTGAGGAGTGCGTGGGGCAGGGACATGTCGGATCGAGGAGGCCGCGGAATGAACCGCATCTTGCCATATCGGGGCCGCAGTACAAGATGAGGGATGCGTTTATGCAACGGGTTGCATAAACGAAAGTGGTGGACTAATATCTGCGCAACTTGTTGCATAAAAATGGAGACTTCCCATGACATCGCGTTATCCGCATCTGACGACCCCGCTCGAGCTCGGCTTCACGTCGCTCAGGAACCGTGTGCTGATGGGGTCGATGCACGTGGGCCTCGAGGAAGCGCCGAACGGCTTCGAGCGGATGGCGGCGTTCTATGCGGAGCGTGCGCGAGGCGAGGCCGGCCTGATCGTCACCGGCGGATTCGCACCGAACGAGCGCGGCCGTCCGGCGCCGGGCGGTGCGATGCTGACGACCGAAGCGGAAGCCGAGCGTCATCGTGTCGTGACGCGTGCGGTGCACGCGGAGGGCGGCAAGATCGCGCTGCAGATCCTGCATTTCGGGCGCTACGCGTATCATCCGGCGCTCGCTGCGCCGAGCGCACTGAAAGCGCCGATCAACCCGTTCACGCCGCATGCGCTGAGCGGCGATGAGGTCGACGAGACGATCGCCGATTTCGTGCGATGCGCGGCGCTCGCGCAGCATGCGGGCTACGACGGGGTCGAGATCATGGGGTCGGAGGGCTACCTGATCAACGAATTCATCGCCGCGCGCACGAACCATCGCGACGACGCATGGGGCGGCGCTTACGAGAACCGCATCCGTTTCCCGGTCGAGATCGTGCGGCGCGTGCGCGAGCAGGTCGGCACGAACTTCATCGTGATCTACCGGCTGTCGATGCTCGATCTCGTCGAAGGCGGCTCGACGCTCGACGAGGTGATCCGGCTCGCGCAGGCGATCGAGGCGGCCGGTGCGACGATCATCAATACGGGCATCGGCTGGCACGAGGCGCGCATTCCGACCATCGCGACGAAGGTGCCGCGTGCCGCGTATGCATGGGTCACGCGGCAGTTGATGGGCAAGGTCGGCATCCCGCTCGTCGCGACCAACCGGATCAATACGCCGGAAGTCGCCGAGCAACTGCTCGCCGACGGCTATTGCGACATGGTGTCGATGGCGCGGCCGTTCCTCGCCGATGCCGAGTTCGTCCGCAAGGCGCGGGAAGGGCGTGCGGACGAAATTAACACGTGCATCGGCTGCAACCAGGCGTGCCTCGACCATACGTTCAGCGGCAGGATCACGTCGTGTCTCGTGAATCCGCGCGCGTGCCATGAAACCGAGCTCGTGATTCGCCCCGCGCAGCAGCGCAAGCGGATCGCCGTGGTCGGCGCCGGGCCGGCGGGCCTCGGCTTCGCGGTCACGGCCGCCGAGCGCGGTCATGCGGTGACGCTGTACGAAGCCGGCGCCGAGATCGGCGGCCAGTTCAACATCGCGAAGAAGGTGCCCGGCAAGGAAGAATTCAACGAGACGCTGCGCTATTTCCGCCGGCAGATCGAACTGCGCGGTGTGACGCTCCACCTCAATACGCGTGCGAGCGCCGAGATGCTGCTGCAAGGCGAATTCGACGAAGTCGTGATCGCGACGGGCATCGTGCCGCGCACGCCGCCGATCGACGGCGTCGCGCATGCGAAGACGCTCGGTTATCTCGACGTATTGCGCGACGACAAGGCCGTGGGCCGCAGCGTTGCGATCGTCGGCGCCGGCGGCATCGGTTTCGACGTCGCGGAATATCTCGTTCATCGCGCGGGCTGCGAGCATGTCGACTCAGACCGCTTCTTCGCCGAGTGGGGCGTCGACCCGTCATATGCGAATGCTGGCGGCCTGCGCCATGCGCGGCCGGAGCCGGCGGCGCGGCAAATCCAGCTGCTGCAGCGCAAGGCGTCGAAGGTCGGCGACGGGCTCGGCAAGACCACCGGATGGATCCATCGCACGGGGCTCAAGGCGCGCGGCGTCGGGATGTCGTCGTCGGTGACCTACCGGCGTATCGACGACGACGGCTTCCACGTGACGATCGACGGTGTCGAACAGACGCTGCCGGTGGACAACGTCGTGATCTGCGCGGGGCAGGAGCCGTTGCGCGAACTGGCGGAGCAACTGGAGGCCGCCGGGCGCAAGGTGCACGTGATCGGTGGCGCGTACGAGGCCGCCGAACTCGATGCGAAGCGCGCGATTCACCAGGGCACGACGCTTGCCGCCACCCTTTGAGCTTTGAGACCGATTCGTTTCTTTTCCGCCCGACGATACAGGAGTCTTCGATGACGAACGCACCGCTGCATCTTCAACCCGCTGTCGCGCAATCGCTCGATAAGTGGCATGCGATGATCGAGCGCAAGGATTTTGGCGCACTGGAATCGATCGTCCATCCGGACGCCGTGTTCCGTTCGCCGATGGCGTTCAACCCCTACGGGCCCGCGCCCGCGCTGTTGCTGGCGTTGCGCACGGTGATTACGATCCTCGAGAAGTTCACCTATTACCGCCAGTTCGTCACCGACGATGGCAAGAGCGTGGTGCTGGAATTCAGCGCGGCCGTCGGCGACAAGGCGCTAAAGGGGATCGACATGATTCGCTTCGACGACGAAGGGCGGATCGTCGAATTCGAGGTCATGATCCGGCCGTTCAATGCGCTGCAGGCGCTCGGCGCGGAAATGGGCGCGCGGCTCGCGCAGCAGTTGCCCGCGTTCAAGATCGGCGGCTGAGCACGGCGATCGTGGGGCGGTGGTCGCTGCGCACTCAGCGCGCGAGTTGTGCCCGCGCGAGCTGGCCCAGGCACCGGACGCCGTCCTCGATGTTCTTGTTCCACACGTGTCCTGCGCTCAGGCGCAGGCAATGGCGAAAGCGCCGGCTGGCGGAAAAGATGTCGCCCGGCGCGAAGCAGACGCCCTGTTCGAGCGCGGCATCGAACAGCGCGCGTGAATCGAATCGCTTCGGCAGTTCGAGCCAGAGCACGAAACCGCCGGCTGGCCGGCTCACTTTCGTGTCGGCCGGAAAGCTGGCCTCGATCGTGCGCGCCATCCGCGCCAGGTTGTCCTCGAACACGCGCCGGATGCGGCGCAAATGCGCATCGTATGCACCGCTTGCGAGGAAGTCGGCCAGTGCGACCTGCAGCAACACGGGGCCGCACAGGCTGAGCGCAAGCTTGCGTTCCATCACCTGCTGAGTGCGCGCACCCGCCGCGATCCAGCCGATCCGGTATCCCGGGGCGAGGCTCTTCGAGAACGAACTGCAGTAGATCGTGTCGGCACCGCTGCCGAGTGCGCTGAACGGCCTCGGCCGATCCCGACCGAAATGGATGTCGCCGTAGACGTCGTCTTCGATCAGCGGCACCCGATGGCGCGCGAGCAGCGCAAGCAGCGCCCGTTTGTCATTCTCGGTCATCGCGCAGCCGAGCGGATTGCCGAAGCTCGACGACAGCACGCACGCAGCGATCGATTCCGATTCGAGACGCCGCTCGAGCATGCCGACGTCGACGCCGCGCAGCGGGTCGGTCGGCAACTCCAGCGCCTTCAGTCCCAGTGCCTCCAGCGTGTGAAGCAGACCGAAGTAGGTCGGCGATTCCACCGCGATCGTATCGCCGCGCGTTGCCACGGCATTCAGCGCGAGCGTCAACGCCTCGGTGCAGCCGTTCGTGACGAGGATGTCGTCGGCGGACAGCGGGTGCCCGAAGCGCATGGCCCGCCGCGCGATTTCGCGGCGCAGAGCAGGCTCGCCGTAGGGCGCGCAATAGACGTTGTAGCGCGTGCCGTGCTGGCGGGCCGCACGCGCGAGGGCAAGGTCGAGCCGCTTCGATTGCAGCAGCGCCGGATCGGGCACCGCACATCCGAGCGGCACGAGCGCCGAGTTGGCAGCATGTTCGAGCATCGCGGCGACCGCGCCACTGATCGACACTGTCGATGCTTTTGCGCGCGAGCGCGATGCGCTCGGCAATGCAAGCGTGCCGCCGCGAGCGGCCGCGACATAGAAGCCCGACTGCGGTCGCGAGACGAGCACGCCGCGATCTTCCAGCTGACGGTATGCCTGCAGCGCGGTGGAGACGCTGATGCGCTGCTGCTCGCTGATGGTACGTACGGACGGCAGCCGGGTGCCCGGCGCCAGCGTACCGTTCTCGATCATGCCGACGATGAGGTCGGCCAGTTGCCTGTAGCGGAATGACGTCTGCGTTTCCATGGGGCACCAGCGGCAGGGGAGTGCCCGATTATCGACCGTACGACACGATCTCGCCACGCATAATTGTGTCGGTCCGTTCGATGGAAAATTGTGGCTGTTATGGTTTTTGTGCGAGCGCTACGATGGCGCTGTTCCGATCCATCGATCGGCCCAAGCGAGGCTTGCCCATGCACACGACACACGCGCATTCCGGCGAGTGGCGCGGACGGTTTCCGTACAACGAAATCATCTCGCTGCTCGATGTCAACCGGACCTTCAACCTGGCGGAGAGTACGTCGCAGGACCTGACGGTCGGCGAGCTGCTGGATCTGGCCGGCGTCGAAGCGGTCCGTCACCTGAAACTCGGCTACAGCCAGTCGGCAGGTGCTGCCGTGCTGCGCGATGCGATTGCCGACACCTGCGATGTGCCGGCCGAGCAGATCGTGACGACGCAAGGCACCGCGCTCGGGTTGTTTCTGCTGGCCTATGAAGTGTGCCGGCCCGGCGACGAGGCCGTGCTCGCGACGCCGTGCTTTCCGCCGAGCCGCGACTGTCTGGTCGGCGCCGGCGCAACGGTGCGTGAAGTGCGGCTGTCGTTCGAAAACGGCTACCGGCTGGACCTCGCGCAGTTCGACGCGAGCCTGTCGTCGAAGACGCGGCTGGTCAGCATCGCGTCCCCGCAGAATCCGGGCGGCGTGCAGGCATCGCGCGCCGAGATCGATGCATTGCTGGCGTTGATGGCGCAACGGTGCCCGGACGCGATACTGTTCATCGACGAGACCTATCGTGAAGCGACCTATGGCGATGCCGCCGTGGCAGCCAGTTTCGCGGGTGCCGATCCACGCATCGTCACGGGCTCGTCGGTGTCGAAAGCGCTGGGTGCACCCGGGCTGCGGACAGGGTGGCTCACGGTCGCCGACGCGGGGCTTCGGGCGCGCCTGCTCGTCGCGAAGCTGAATACCGTCATCTCGGGCTCGGTGCTCGACGAGACGCTGGCGGCGACCGTGCTGCGCCATCGCGAGCACGTGCTTGCGCCCCGGCGCCGGCTGCTGGCGGGCGCGCTCGATATCGTGTCGGGCTGGTGCGGACGTGAGCGTGAACGGGTCGAGTGGGTGCGGCCAGACGCGGGCGCACTGTGCTGCGTGCGGTTGCGTCAGGATGCTTTCGACGATCAGGCCGTGTCGCGCTTCTGGCAGAAGTTGCCGGATCACGACGTGCAGCTCGCATCAGGCACGTGGTTCGGCGAAAGCAGCCGCGTTTTCAGGCTCGGGTTCGGTTATCTTCCGCTGGAGCGACTGCCGCCTGCATTGATGGCGCTGTCCCGGGCGATGGATGCAGCGGTTGCATGAATCGGGTGCCCGGCGTCTGGGCGCGACGAACATCATTGAACGTCAGGAGTGACACCATGAAGGTGAGGATTGCGTACATCGAGGAGCCGCCGTTCTACTGGACGTCAGAAGACGGTACCGTGACCGGCGCGGATATCGAGGTGGCCGAGGTGGTGCTGCGCGCGATCGGCGTGACGGAAATCGAATATCACCCGACGTCGTTCGAGGCGCTGCTGCCGGGCGTACAGGCCGGGCGCTGGGACATGAACGTGCCGATCTTCGTGACGGCCGAACGCGCGCGGCACGTGACGTTCAGCGTTCCGGTATGGGCGATCGGCGACGGATTCGTGCTGCAGGCCGGCAATCCGATGCAGTTGACGAGCTATGCGGCCATCGCGGCTCGCAGCGACGCGCGGCTGGCGTGCGTGACCGACCAGGTGCAGATCGATTCGGCCAAGGCGGCCGGTGTGCGCGACGGCCAGATCGTCATTTTCAAGGATCAGCCCGACGCAGTGGCTGCGTTGCTTGCAGGGCAGGTCGACGCGTTCGCGAGCACCGCGATCGGCGCCCGCGCGGTCGCTGACACGGACGAGAGGCTGGAGGCCGTCTCGCATGAGCGGGGTGCGGGTGTGGCCGCGCCCGTTGGCGGATTTTCGTTCAGCCGGAACAGCGATGCGCTCGTGCAGGCCGTGAACGCGAAGCTGCGCGCGTATCTCGGCTCGGCCGATCATCGCGAGCGGATGGCGAAGTACGGCTTCACGCGCGCGGAAATCGACGGCGTGGTGGAGAACGGCGGCGCGAAGTCGTAATGCCGCACGCGGTGTCGACCATCCGCACGGTCGACACCGCGTGCGTGATCATGCAGCCGCAGCCTGCGCGAAGCGCTCGACGAACCAGTCGCAGACGAACGCGGTTCGCTCGGACGCGTGGTTGTAGATCGTGTGCTCGCCATCCGGCCAGACCCTGAGCGTCGCATCGCCGGACGTCGCCGCATCGAGAAACGGCTGCTGGTCGTCGAGCCGGATCAGCGGGTCTTCGCCGCCGTGCAGCACCAGCAGCGGACACGCGATGCGGTCGCGTTCGGACGAGAAGCTCATCCGCGCGAAGTTCGCCGCGACCGCATCGGGATCGTCGTTGCCGAGCATGGCCGCAGCCTGTTCGACGAACGTGCGGAACGGCAGCAGCGTCGGCGCCGCGAGTGCGCCGTTCACGCAGCAGGCGGCGATCCGTCGGTCGCTCGCAGCGGTCGAAGCGGCCCACAACCCGCCGATGCTGTTTCCCCAGATGCCGATCGGCCCGGGCGCGCGGTCGGCGACAGCATCGACGAAGCGCCGGTACGCGGCACTCATGTCGACGTCGACGAAGATCAGTTGTTCGAGCCGCGTCTCGCCCTGGCCCGGCCCTTCGGCGAGCAGCGTGGCGAGGCCGCGCGCCGCGAGCGCGCGCGCGATCGGCCAGTACGCGAAGCCCCAGCCGCTCTGGCCGCCGAAGAGTATGACGGTGCCGCGTACGCGTTCGGCCGGCGGCCGGACCAGCCAGCCGATCAGGCGCGCATCGCCGAACGGCACTTCGACGCGTTCGATGCGCTTGTCGGACCAGCGCGCGAGGCCGTGCGACGCGTCGACGAGCCGCGCATAGAGCGCGCGCTTGCGCGGCACGTCGTGGTTGAACGCCATCTGCGCGAACAGCAGGTTCGCGATGGCCATCGCCTGCGCGTCGGCGGCCGTGACCAGGTGGCCGGCGTCCGCCGCCTGCGCGGCGCGCGAGAGTTGCGCGTCGGCCAGCGCTTCGGCGGCGACGTCCCACGGTTCGCCTGCGGAGGTGCGCGCGTGCAGCGCCATTGCATCGGCATAGTCCATCCCGCAGTCGAGCAAGCGCGTGACAGGCATCGCGCGTTGCAGGGACAGCGCGAACGGTGACAGTTCGGTCGTCATGCGTGTGTCTCCTTCACGATGCGTGGGTGACGGCCGCCGAAGCCGCGGGCGGCTCGGTCGACGCGGCGGACCAGTGCAGTTTGTCGCGGAGGGCATCGACGAGCGTGCCGAGGTCGCGCAGATCGGCGACCGACCCGAACACGATGAAGTCGGGCCGCGCGATATACGCGCCGATCCCGTGCGCATGCATGAACGCCTGTTGCTCGCCGTCGAGATCGACCACGGCATCCGGTGCGCTCACGTCGTCGGACAGCACGGCCACGTGACAGCCGAGCCGAGCGAGGAACGCACGCTGCGCGTCGTCGAGGTAGCGGGAAGGGTGTTCGCGCGCAACGAGCTGGAATCCCCGGCCGACCACGTCGTCGAAACGGCCCTCGGCTGCGCCACGGCGAACGCGTCCCTGCGGCGCGGGCGTGCCGGTCGCGGGCAGGCGCGTGCCGTCGGCTTCGTCGTGCACGATGCCGTGATCGATCTTCGGGAACGGCGGCATCGGCGGCATGTTGCCCGAGCGGAACGCCGCGTCGCGCTCGGCGACCTTGCGCGGATCGTCCTCGTTGACGACCTGCCCGAGAAACAGCGACATTTGCGTGATCGCGGTCACGTGCGGGCGACGCTCCGCTTCAAACGTGTCGAGCAGGTCGGCGGATGCGCGCCCGGTCAGCACCAGGTCGAGCTTCCACGCGAGGTTGATGCCGTCGCGCATGCCGGAGCACGCACCTTGTCCCATGTACGGCATCATCGTGTGTGCCGCATCGCCCGCGAGCAGCACGCGGCCGGCGCGCCAGCGCTCGGCCATGCGCGTCTCGAACGTGTAGACGACGTGGCGCAGCAGCTTCAGGTCGTCCGGGCCGTAGCCGTAGTGGTCGTTGAGCCACTTCCATCCGGCTTCTTCCGTTTCCCATTCGGCGGTCGATTCGTCCGGCAGCACGCGCAGCTCGAAACGCGTGCGCTTCGTGCCGATCGGCATGTGCATGTACGCGCGCGCCGGATCGCAGTAGATCGTCGTGCGCGCGCAGCCTTCGCCGAGATCGCGCTTGTTCTCCGAATCGAGATTGAGCCAGCGCTCGTTGTAGCCGAAATCGGATCGTTCGATGCCGAGCGTGCGGCGGACGAAGCTGTTCGCGCCGTCGGCGCCGATCACGTAGCGGGCGCGAATGGCGCGCGGTTTGCCGGTCCATTGCGCGTCCTGGCTGCCGCGTGACGGATGCGCGGTCAGCGTCACGCCGTCGTCGTCCTGCAGCAGCGTGTCGACTTCCCAGCCGCGCAGGATCGTCACGTTCTTGAAGGTACTGGCGCGCGCGTCGATCGCGTCCTCGATGTCGGGCTGGTAGATCGAGATGTGCGCGGGATAGCCGCATGCGCGGCCGGTCCAGTTCAGTTCGAGCAGCAGGTCGCCGTTCGCATCGCGGTAGTGGTAGGTATCGACGGCCTTCGCGTGGCGCAGCGCGTGATCGACGTCGGCGCTGGCCTGCACGATGCGCGCGGTTTCGCCGTCGATATGCGTGAGGCGCGGCAGGCCGTAGGGCGTCGGCCAGCGTTCGAGGACGATCACGCGATGGCCGGCCCGGCCCAGCATCGATGCGGCGACGAGGCCGGTCGGGCCGTAGCCGACGATGGCGACGTCACAGTGTTCGACGGTGCTGTCGCCGTGCGCGCTCGATTCGGTATTCATGCGGGGTGTCTCCATGACGGTGTCGTTTGTTGGTGTGTCGTGTATTCGGATCAGCGCGCGGTCGAGCCGGGCAGGTTGCCGTCGAAGGCGTCCTGCAGCAGCGCGCGCAGGCCGTCGCGTTCGATCGGGCGCGGGTTCCAGTACGGATTGGCGGCCGCGAGATCGGCTGCGCGATCGAGGTCGGCTTCCTGCATGCCGATCGCCTTCAACGAAACCGGCGCGCCGTTGTCGAGCGCCAGGGCGTAGAGGCCGCGCACGGCGTCGTTCGTGCCGATCGCGCGGGCGATCCGCTGCATCGCGTCCGGCGCGTGCGCGGCGTTGTACGCGAGCGCATGCGGAAGCACGACCGTGTGGGTCGGCGCGTGCGGCAGGTTGAAGCTGCCGCCGAGCGTGTGACAGAGCTTGTGGTGCAGCGCCATGCCGACGTTGCCGAGTACCATCCCGCATAGCCACGCGCCATAGAGCGCGTCGCTGCGTGCGCCGAGATCGGCGGGGTTGCGCCGTACGCCGGGCAGGCCGCGTGCCAGCGCGCGAATGCCTTCTTCGGCAACGAGGCTCATCACCGGATTCGCGTTGTTCGCGTAGAGGCCCTCTGCCGCGTGCGCGATCGCATTGAGGCCGCTCGTCACGGACAGCTCGACGGGGAGCGTGACGGTGAGCGCGGGATCGTAGATCACCGTCTTCGGCAATACGCGCGCATCGGAGCCCGTGCGCTTGATGCCGCCTTCGGTCAGGCCGTAGATCGGCGTCATTTCGCTGCCGGCGTACGTCGTCGGTATCGCGAGGATCGGCAGGCTGCTTTCGAGCGCGATCGCCTTGCCGAGGCCGATCGTCGAGCCGCCGCCGATCGCGATCGCGCAATCCGCGTCGCACGACCTGGCGAACGCCTGCGCATCGCGGGCGATCTCGATCGGCACGTGCATCGTCGCGCGATCGTAGAGTCCGGCCGCGCGCGCACCGAGCCGCTCGACGATGCGTTGCGCGAGATCGCGCTGCTCCGGCGTGCAGAGCACGATCGCGCGTTGGGCGCCCAGTTCCAGCACTTCGCGTTCGAGATGCTCGAGGCTGCCCGCGCCGAAGATCACGCGTGCGGGGCGTGCCTGGTAGATGAAGTTCATGGCGTCGTTACTCCGTTGCGTAGTCGACCTGATGGCGCGAAATGCGCAGGCCCGTCAGTGCGTCGCGTACGCGAGCGTGTTCAGGATGCGTTGCATATCCGTCGAGTGCTTCGCGCGACTCGAATTCCGCAACGAGAATCAGGTCGCATGCGTAATCGGCCGCGCTGAAATCCGCGCCGACCTCGAGGTGCGTCATGCCCGGAATCCGGCCGCGCAGGCTTTCGAAGGCGGTCTTGACGGTGGTGCGTGCGATCGCGCGCTCGGGTTCGGTCGCGCCTGCGACGTTCCACATCACGACGTGGCGGATCATGCGGCGCGCTCCGCGGGATTGAGCACGAAGTCGTAATCGAGCGTGTAGAACGGCGTGTCCATGCGCGATCCGTCCGGCGCGATACCGGGCGCGTGCCGGACCCAGTCGGCGACGAGGGTCGACCGTACGCCGAACACCGCATCGGAGTCGAGATAGCGGTCGCCGTCGCGGAACACGTGCGTGATCAGCGTTTCGTAGCCGCGCGCCTCGATCATGAAGTGCAGGTGCGCGGGGCGCCACGGATGACGGCCGAGCGCGTCGAGCATCGCGCCGACGGGGCCGTCGTGCGGAATCGGATACGGCTCGGCAAGGATCGAGCGGAACGCGTAGCGGCCGTCGGCGCCGGTGCGCAGCCGGCCGCGCGCGCGGTGCGTGACCGAGCCGTCGTCGGCCGGTAGCTGCACGTCGTAGTGGCCGTCCTCGTCGGCTTGCCAGACTTCCAGCGATGCGTGCGCGATCGGCATGCCGTCGATGCCGCGCACGTGGCCCGACACGAAGCAGGGCTCGCCGCATGCGCCGTTCGCGATGTCGTCGAACATCCCGAAGTCGTGGCTGCCTTCGACGTAGAACGGGCCGAATACGGTCGCCTCCGTGCAGCCGGCCGGCTTCGCATGGTTCTGCGCGGTGACGAGGGTCGACAGCCCGAGCACGTCGGACAGCAGGATGAATTCCTGGCGCTTGTCGTCGGTGATGTGGCCGACGGCGGTCAGGAAGCCGATCGCGGTTTGCCATTCGGCCTCGGTGAGCCGGGTCTCCCGCGCAAACGAATGCAGGTGCTGGACGAGACTGGTCATGACCGTGCGCAACCGCTCGTCGCGACAGCCGGCGAGCGACGCGATCACGGCCTGCGTGATGGTGTCTTCGTTGAGATTGCGCATTGGGGTTGTCTCCTGATGTCGTTGGACGGCGCGTTGACGTAACATTAATTCCTCCTTGGATCGTAAAAAAGATGGTTTGGAGGAGTTTTGTTCTCCGCCAGGTGGAAGAATCGGACGCATGGACAAGTGGACGCAGATCGAATTTTTCGTGCAGGTCGCCGAGCTGGGCAGCCTGTCGAAGGCCGCCGAGCGGCTCGGGATGTCGAGCGCGGCGGCGAGCCGCTGCCTGAACGCGCTGGAGGAACGGCTGGGGGCGCGGCTCGTCGAGCGCACCACGCGGCGCCTGTGGCTGACCGACGCCGGGCACGAGTACCACCGGCGCTGCGTCGCGATCCTGATGGAGCTGTCGGAGGCCGACGCGGCGGTCAACGAAGCGAGCGTCAATCCGGCCGGCACGTTGCGCGTGACCGCGTCGGTATCGTTCGCGTCGATCTATATCGCACCCGCATTGCCGGAGTTTCACCGGCGCTACCCGAACCTGAACGTGCAGATCATCGCGGCGAACCGCTACCCGGATTTCATCGAGGCCGGCATCGACGTGGCGATCCGCACGCGCGAACATGAAGCGGATTCGGGCATCACCGTGCGCAAGCTCGCCGAGACGCGGCGCGTGCTGGCCGCGTCGCCCGGGTATCTGGCGAAGCACGGCGCACCGGCGACGCCCGATGCGCTGTGCGACCACCGGCTGCTGGTCTACAACCTCGCGAACGATCCGTACGTCCTGCACTTCCGCCACGGTGCGAAGAAGCAGTCGGTCACGATCAAGAGCGTGCTCGATGCGAACGAAGGGCAGGTGATCCGCGCCGCGGCGCTTGCCGGGCTCGGCATCCTGATCCAGCCGCTCTACATCATCCACGACGATATCGTCGCGGGGAAGCTGGTGCCGGTGCTCACCGACTGGCAACTGCCGGCACTCACCGTCAACATCGCATACCAGAGCCGCCGCCACCAGCCGGCGAAGATCCGCGTGTTCACCGAATTCCTGATCGAGCGGTTCGAACGCCTCGGGCTCGCGCGCAAATGGAAGGAGGTGGGCCGCTGAACGCAGGCCGGTGCTGCGCCGTCGCGCATTTCTCCGTGTGACGGAGAACTGTTCTCCCGAACGTCGTCTTTTTCGCCGCTGTCGTGCGCTTTACATTGCGTCTCCCCGGGCCTGCGATGCCCGGCTCGCGATTACACGAAAACAATCCGGTCTGGAGACGACATGAATTTCGCAATGCGACGGGTGCCGTTGGCACTCCTGATCGCCGGGGCCATTCAGGTTCCGGCGTCGGCCACGGAGAACGGGCAGATCAGCTATCCGTTCGGCGTCAATACGGTGCTGAACGGGATGCTTCCGCCGCCCGGCAACACGCAGTACTTCAACTACGCGCTGTACTCGGCGTCGAACCGGTTTGCCGGGCCGGATGGCGGCAGCGCGGTGCCGGGGTTCCATCTGAGCGTGGTCGCGGAAACACCGCGCGTGGTCCACACCTGGGGCGCGACCTTCGGGCCGTTTTCGCTGTCGAGCAGCGCGATCGTACCGATCGTGCACCTGCATCTGTCGACGCCGGGCGGTACCGGAAACCGCACGTCGCTCGGCGACGTGATCCTCGAGCCGCTCATGATCAACTACGCGAACGCATCGAAGACCTTCTTCGCGTTCTTCTCGCCGTCGTTCGCGGTGCCGACCGGCGCGTATGCGGTGAACCGGATCGCGAACACGGGGCTGAACACGTATGCGTTCCTGCCGTACGTCAGCACGACCTGGTTTCCGGGCCGCGATTGGGAGATCTCGACGACCACGCTGCTGGAGCTGAATTCGCCGAACCATGCGACGCGATACCACTCGGGTGCGGTCGCCGTGCTCGACTACCTGGTCGGCTATTCGATTGACCGGCGCGTGCAACTCGGCGTGCAGGGCACGTTCCTGAAGCAGTTCACCGACGATACGCAGGACGGCATCCAGGTCGCGTCGGACGGCTTTCGCGGGCAGTCGGTCGCGATCGGCCCGCAACTGCGTTACATGTGGGGGCCGGCGTCGGGCGTGGTCGTGAAATACCAGCACGAGTTCGCGGTGCGCAACCGGCCGCAGGGCGACAAGCTCTGGGTGCAGTTCAGTTTCCCGTTGTAGACGCGGCGTACGGCCCCGGCCGCGCACCCCGGCCGGGGCAACCTGACAAAATCCTGACTAATCAAGGTGATATATTGTATCATCGGATGTTTGCGCCACCGGCGGCGCCGGGCTGCCCGGCACGGCCGCGTGCGGCACCACCATCCGAAGATCGATACGACGTGACGAAAACCAGACACACCCCGGCGCGCGGGGAGCGGCATCACGCCGCGTCGCGCCGGAACGCCGACGCCTGGCGCGTTCGCGCGGCACGCGGCTGCACGGCCCTGCTGGGTTGCGCGATGGCGACCTCCGGCGCGTTGGCCGCCGAAGCGGCCGCACCCGCACCGGATGAGCGGCATGCGCTGCCGGCGATCAACGTCAGCGCGCAATCCGCGCCGGCCGACCCGCTGACGCAACCGCTCGAAACGGGCTCGCGGCTCGGGCTCGCGAGCCTTGACACGCCCGCGAGCGTCGAGACGGTCACGGCCGGCACGATCGACGCGCGCGGCGATCGCACGGTGCTCGACGCGGTGACGCGCACCGCGGGTTTCTCGAGCGCGATGGCGCCCGGCACGGGCGGCACCGCATTGAGCGTGCGCGGCTTCAGCGGGCAGGAATCGGTGATGACATTGCTCGACGGCGTGCGGCTGATGCCGGCCGCCGGCACGATCACGTTCCCGTTCGATACGTGGTCGGTCGAGCGCATCGAGGTGCTGCGCGGTCCGGCATCGGTGCTGTACGGAGAAGGGGCGATCGGCGGTGTCGTGAACGTGGTGCCGAAGCGGCCGCAGCGCACGCGCGAGACGACGCTGCAGGTCGGTGTCGGCCCCGACGGCGCGAAGCGCGCCGCGTTCGATACGACGGGTGCGCTCGGCTCGCAGCTGTCGTATCGCTTCTATGCGAGCGATGCGCGTGCGAACGGTCTCGCCGAGCGGGCCGATACGCATACGACGGCTGTCGGCGGCGCGTTGAAATTCGACGTGAGCCCGAAGCTCACGCTGACGCTCGACTTCGACTACGGCCGCCAGATGCCGGCGACCTACTATGGCGTGCCGGCACCGAACGGCGTGCTCGATCCGTCGCTGCGCAAGCTCAATTACAACGTCGCCGATGCGACGATGTCCTACTACGACCAGTGGACGCGCCTGTTGGCCAGCTACCGGCCGACGGCCGGCGTGACGATCGACAACCAGCTCTACTACCTGACGTCGAACCGCCACTGGCGCAATGCCGAGTCGTATTCGCTCGACGCCGCGACGGGTCTCGTCACGCGCGGCGACTATCTCGACATCGGCCACCACCAGCGGCAGATCGGCGGTCGGCTGAGCGCACGCTTCGACGGCGCGCTGTTCGGCCGCGCGAACCGCTTCGTCGTTGGCACGGAATTCAGCCAGATCACGTTCAGCGGTACCAACAATTCGCCGTACGGCGGCGATTCGACGGTGCCCGCGCACGGCTTCGATCCCGGCGTGTTCACGAGTCCCGACCCGACGGTGCCGCAGTTCAGCACGCGGGCGCGGCAGGCCGCGGTGTTCGCCGAGAACCGGCTCGAAGTGCTGCCGCGGCTCGCGTGGGTGAGCGGCCTGCGCTACGACCACATTGCGTTCAGCCGCGAGCAGGCCGCGACCGGCGCGGGCTTCGACAAGCGCTTCGCGAACGTCGGCTGGCGCACGGGCTTCGTGTTCGAAGTCGCGCCGACGCTCAGCGCGTATGCGCAGTACACGACGGGCGCGGAGGGCCTCGGCTCGCTCGTGACGCTGTCCGCGTCGCAGGCGAACTACCGGCTCGCGACCGGCGAGCAGTGGGAAGCCGGCGTCAAGCAGACGCTGCTCGACGGCCGCGCGTACTGGACGTTCGCCGTGTACGACATCACGAAGCGCAACCTGCTCAGCACCGATCCGCTCAATCCCGCGCTGCGCCAGCAGGTCGGCCGGCAATCGTCGCGCGGCATCGAGCTGACGGGCGGCGCGCGGCTGCCGCACGGCTGGACGATCGATGCGAACGTCGCGCTGCTGCGCGCGCGTTACGACGAGTTCAACCAGAAGGTCGGCAGCACGACGGTGTCGCGCGCCGGCAATGCACCGGCCAACGTGCCGCAGCAGACGGCGAACCTGTGGCTCGGTTGGGCGTTTGCCGAGCGCTGGCAGGCGAATGCGGGCGTGCGTTACGTCGGCGCGACGTACGGCGACGACGCGAACCGCGTGCAGGTGCCGTCGTACACGGTGTTCGATGCGTCGCTGCGCTGGCAGCCGACGTCGCGCACCGAGCTCGCGCTGTACCTGCGCAATCTCGCGAACCGTACGTATGCGGTGACGACGTCGAACGGCGGCGAGCAATGGCTGCTCGGCCCGTCGCGCTCGGCGGAGCTTGTCGCGACGATGCGCTTCTAATGCGGCGCGGCGAGCCTCCGGTGACGCACATGCTCGACATCGAACGCGTGAGCTGGTCTCCCGGCGGCGCGATCGCCGTGCTCGATTCGGTCACGCTGAGCGTGGCCGAAGGCGAGTTCGTCGGGCTGGTCGGCCCGAACGGCAGCGGCAAGACGAGCCTGCTGCGCTGCGTGTTCCGTTACGCGCGGCCCGATGCGGGCCGTGTCGCGCTCGATGCGGAGGATGTATGGCGCATGCGGCCGCGCGCGGTCGCGCATCGCATCGCGGTGCTGCAGCAGGAGACGCCGGATGATTTCGGGCTGACGGTCGACGAACTGGTCGGCATGGGGCGCACGCCGCACAAGCGGCCGTTCGATGCGGAGACGGCGGACGATCGCCGGATCGTCGAATCCGCACTGCACGACGTCGGCCTCGTCGAGCGCCGTGCGCAACGTTTCGCGTCGCTGTCGGGCGGCGAGAAGCAGCGTGCGCTGCTGGCCCGCGCGCTCGTGCAGCAGCCTGAACTGCTGCTGCTCGACGAACCGACCAACCATCTCGACCTGCGCCATCAGCTCGAACTGCTCGCGCGCGTGCGGCGCCTCGGCATCGCGACGCTCGCCACGATTCACGACCTCAATCTCGCGGCCGCCTATTGCGACCGGCTCCACGTGCTCGCGCACGGCAGGATCGTCGCATCGGGCACGCCGGCCGACGTGCTGACCGAAGCGCTGCTGCGCGACGTGTTCGGCGTCGTCGCGCTCGTCGATCGCCATCCCGTCACGGGCCGCCCGCGCATTACGCCGCTTCATCCGGAATGACCGCCATGCCGTTTCCCGTCTTGTCCTTCGCTTTGTCGTCCGCGTTGCCATCCATATCCCGCCGGCTGGTTGCCGCGACCGTGCTCGGCTGCGCGGCCGCTCATGCGGGGGCCTATCCCGTTACCGTGCGCAGTTGCGATCGCGACGTGACCTTCGAGCGCGCGCCGACCCGTGCCGTGAGCAACGACGTGAACCTGACCGAGATGATGCTCGTGCTCGGCCTGAAGGACCGGCTCGTCGGCTACACCGGCATCGGCGGCTGGAAGACGGGCACCGCGCGCGTGCGCGACGCGCTGCGCGGCGTGCCCGAACTGGCGAGCCAGTATCCGTCGCTCGAGGTGCTGGCGGCCGCGCGCGCCGACTTCTATCTCGCGGGCTGGAACTACGGGATGCATGTCGGCGGCGCGGTGACGCCCGCAACGCTCGCGCCGTTCGGCATTCGTACGTACGAGCTGACCGAATCGTGCTCGCACGTGATGAAGCAGGCGGCCGCGTCGTTCGACGACGTGTTCCGCGACCTGAACAATCTCGGCCGGATCTTCGGCGTCGACGCGCGCGCCGCGCAGGTCGTCGCGTCGATGCGCACGCGTCTCGCGGCGGTGTCGCGTGCGATCGGGCATCCGGAGCCGCTGCGCGTGTTCGTCTACGACAGCGGCACCGACAAGCCGATGACGGCCGGCGGGCTCGCGATGCCGACTGCGCTGCTGGCGGCGGCCGGCGCGCGCAACGTGATGGCCGACCTGCCGCGCAGCTGGACGCAGGTGAGCTGGGAAAGCGTGGTCGCGCGCGATCCGCAGGTGATCGTGATCGTCGACTATTCGGCCGTGACGGCTGCGCAGAAGCAGCAGTTCCTGCAGAGCCAGCCGTCGCTCGCGCGCGTGGCCGCGATCCGCGACCGGCGCTTCATCGTGATTCCGTACGATGCGGCGACGCCGGGCCCCGAGAACGTCGCGGCGGTCGAGACGCTGGCGCGCGCGCTGTATCCGGCCGCGTTCGCGGGGCCGGCGCGATGAGCGTGCACGTGCGTGGGGCGCGGCCCGGCATGCGCACGGTGCTGCCGGTGCTGGCGCTGCTGCTGATCGTGTCTATCGTCGCATCGGCCGCGTTCGGGCCGGCGCCGATCGCGATGCCGGCTGCGGTGCGGATCGTCGCCACGCACATCGTGTCGGCGTTCGGCGAGGGCGGTGCGTTCGCGGCGGGGGCGGGCGACGACAGCATCGTGTGGCTGATCCGGATGCCGCGCGCACTGTTGGCCGCGATCGTCGGCGCGACGCTGGCAGCGGTCGGCGTGGCGCTGCAGGCCGCGACCGCGAACCGCCTGGCCGATCCGCACCTGCTCGGCGTGAGCGCAGGCGCAATGCTCGGCGCCGTTGCGGTTACGGTGATGGCCGGCGCGGCATTCGGCCCGTTCACGCTGTCGGCCGCCGCGTTCGCGGGCGCGCTCGCGGCAACCGCCTGCGTCGTCGCGCTCGCTTACCGGCGCGGCCGGCTCGAATCGGACCGGCTGCTGCTCGCGGGCGTATCGGTGTCGTTCATGATGGCCGCGTTCGGCAACCTGCTGCTGTATCTCGGCGATCAGCGCGCCGCGTCGTCGGTGCTGTTCTGGATGCTCGGCGGCGTCGGGCTCGCGCGCTGGGATCTGCTGCCGGTGCCGGCCGTGTGCGCGGTGCTCGCCGGTGGCGCGTTGTACGCGCGCCGGCGCGAACTGAATGCGTTGATGTCGGGCGATGTCGCCGCGGCGTCGCTCGGTGTGCCGAGCGCGCGGATGCGGCGCGAGGTGTTCGTCGTCGCGTCGTTCGCGACGGGCGCGATGGTGGCGGTGAGCGGGGCGATCGGCTTCGTCGGGCTCGTGACGCCGCATCTGTGCCGCCGCGTCGTCGGCGCCGAGCACGGCAGGCTGCTACCGGTGGCCGCGCTGACGGGCGCGATCCTGCTCGTATGGGCCGATGTGGCCGCCCGCACGCTCGCGGCACCGGAGGATCTGCCGATCGGGATCGTGACCGCGATGTTCGGCAGCCTGTTCTTCGTCGCGCTGCTGCGCCGCCGCTGAGCGGCGCGGACGCATCGGCGGCAGACGGTCAGGCGAGGCCGGCCGGGAAGCCTGCCGCGTGCTTCATTGCCGGGGGATGGCCATGCCGGTGCTGCCGCCGAATGCATTGGCATGCGCGTGGGCATCCGGCATGTCGAACAGGTTGTCCGGCAGCGTTCGCGCGGGCAGCGTGATCACGAAGCGTGCGCCGCCGAGCGGTGAATCCTCGAGGCGCACGTCGCCGCCATGCACCTGCGCGACGCGCCGCACGATCGCGAGCCCGAGCCCGAAGCCGCCGGTCTGCCGGTCGCGGCTGGAGTCGAGCCGCTGGAACGGTTCGAACACGCGGGCGCGCTCGGCGGCCGGAATGCCGGGGCCATCGTCGTCGACGCTCAGCACGAGCGCGCCGGACGCGTCGCCCTCGGCGGCGAGCAGCACCGTGCGCGACGCATAGCGTGCGCCGTTGCGGATCAGGTTCAGCAACGCGCGGGCGACCAGCTTCGGGTCGCACACGTGGGCCGCGGGTGCACCGAGCGTCGACACGTCGAGCGTGATGCCGCGATCGGCGATGTCGTTCGCGACGTTGCCGGCGACGCTGTCGATCAGCGCATCGACGACGACTTCCATCGGCGCGAGCTGGCTCGCGCCCTGTTCGAGCCGGCCGATCGTCAGCAGCTCGGTGACGAGCTCGTCGAGTTCGCGCACGTCGCGCCGCAGCGCGTCGCGGCGTTCGCGCATCCGTCCCGTTTCGTCAGGCTCCGCGAGCAGCGCGAGCCCGAATTCGAGCCGCGCGAGCGGCGTCTTCAGTTCGTGCGAGATGCCGTGCATCATTTCGCGCTGCTGCTTGATCGACGCCTCGATGCGCTCGGCCATGTCGTTGAACTGCTGCGACAACTCGTAGATGTTCGACTTGCCGGACAGCTTCACGCGCGTCGACAGCGTACCGGCGCCGAATGCGTGTGCGGCTTCCTGCAGCCTGCGCAGGTCGCGCCAGTGATAATGAATCCACAGCACCACCGCGAACAGCGTGCTGAGCGCGAGCAGCAGGTACGCATAGATCTTGATGTCGAGATCGGAGGCTTCGATCGGCCGCGCATGCAGGACCGTACCGTCCGCGAGCGGCATGTAGTAATCCTTGCCGTTGTAGCTGATCGCGATCCGGCCGGCATCGAGATCACGCAGCGGCACGCCGCTCAATTGCGCTCGGGCTGCGGCCATCGACAGGAAGCCGAATCCTTCGTTGCCGTGTTTCGCGAGCTCGCGTAGCGCGAGTTCGCGCTGCCCGCCCGGATGGCGCTCGAGGTAGTCGTTGAGCACGAACGCATAGGTGGTCAACGAGTCGCGCTGCGCCTGCGCGCTGCGGTCGTAGAAGATCCGGTCGAACGACAGCTGGATGAACAGGATCGACGAGGCGACGAACAGGATTACGACGAGGTACAGCCTGATCAACGGGCGCAGCATTTATTCGTCCCACGCAGAAGGGCTGAACAGGTAGCCGCGGCCCCAGATCGTCTTGATCTTGTGCGGCTCCGACGATGCATCCTCGAAGCGGCGTCGCAGCTTCGAGATGCCGGAATCGACCGAGCGGTCGAGTCCGTCGAACTCGATCCCGCGCAGCTGCTTGAGGATGTCGTCGCGGCTCAGCACGGTGCCGGCCGCGCGCGCGAGGATCAGCAGCAGGTTGAATTCGGCGGTCTTCAGGTCGACCGGCTCGCCTCGCCACGTGACGGTGCGGTTCGGCGGCGAGATCGCCAGCTCGCCGAACACGAGCGCTTCGGGCGCGGCCACGGGCGCTTCGGCGGCGGCCGGCTGCGCACGGCGCAGCAGCGCGCGGGCGCGTGCGACCAGTACGCGCGGCTCGATCGGCTTCGTCACGTAGTCGTCGGCACCCGTCTCGAGGCCCGCGACCTGGTCGTAGACGTCCAGGCGCGCGGTCAGGATCAGCACGGGGACGTTGGTGAACGCGCGGATACGCCGGCAGACTTCCATCCCGTCGAGGTTCGGCAGCATCAGGTCGAGTATCACGAGGGCCGGCTGGTGCTCGCGCACCGCCGCGACGGCGAGGTCGCCGCGGCGCACGACCGTCACCGCGAATTCATAGCCATCGAGGTATTCGCGGACGAGCTGTGCAAGGCGGTCGTCGTCCTCGATCAGCAGTACACGGTATTTGAGCGGATCTTCGTTCATGGTCTCCTCAGGATGCACGCGCCATCTCACGCCCGGGCGAGCCGGTGTGCGGCGCGGCACGCGAATTCTATCCGGCGTACCGAAGGCCGGGGAAGCGGGACGACAATCTCGAACAATCGAACACAATTGAGCACAGATTCTCCGAAGATTCAGGACAGTCTCGGCAGAGGGCGGCACCTAGACTGCGGGCTCCGTCACTTTTATCTCAATATTGTGCGCCCAATACTCCGCCGCTACCGCTATTGCATGCCGCTCGCCGGCCTGACCCTCGCCGCCGTCGCCCACGCGGAAAACCAGTATTCGCTGTCGCTGGGTGGCGGTTTCGCGCCGCGCTACCAGGGCAGCAACCAGTCTCGCGGCGTCGTTGCGCCGGGTTTTTCCGCGAAGTTCGGCAACGGCTTCTTCATCGACAGCACCCAGGGTGCCGGCTACCGGATGGACTTGCCGCACGGCGCGTTCGTGTCGGCGGCCGTGAGCTACGACGCGGGCCGCACTGACCGGAACCGCGTCGACATGCCGGGCTCCGACTACCTGAAGGGCATGGGCAGGATTCCGGGCTCGGTGCTGGTCGGCGTGCGCGCGGGCGTGACGCTGTTCAACGCGGCGGAACTGAGTGTCACGATCGATACCCCCGTGACGCACACGTCGCGCGGCGTGTCGGGGCACATGGATCTCGCGGTGCCCGTGTTCAAGGCCGCGCAGCACGAGATCATCGTGACGGGCACCGTGCATGCGGGCTCGGGGCGCTACACGCAGACGTTCTATGGCGTGACCGATGCGCAGTCGATGACGAGCCGGTTCCGGCCGTATTCGACGAGCGGCGGGATCGACAGCGCGTCGATGGCGGTCGCGTGGAACTGGACCCTGTCGCAGCACTGGTCGGTACTCGCGACCGGCGGCGTGACGCGGCTGCTCGGCCGCTACGGCGACAGCCCGATCGTCCAGTCGCGCAGCAACTACTACGCCATTGCGGGCGCGACCTACAAGTTCTGAGCGGATCGTCGCGGCACGCATCGTGTGGCGCAGCCGGCATGCACGTGCCGTCACGCCGCGCAGCGTGCGGTAACATGCAGACGGCTTCGGCGGCAGGCCGAATCCGCGGCTTGGGGCACGCAGAATCGGCGTGACCCATGCGCGCGGAACCGATCATGCATGCAACGCCCGGCCGGCCGGGAACGCCGCACAGGTTCCGCCGGGTGCAACAGGGAGAATCCGATGAAGAAGACGATCGCGATGATGATGGCGCTGGTTGCGGGCGCAACGTTTGCGGGATGCACGGACATGAAGACGCGGAATGCGACCGCAGGCGGCATGGTGATGAATGGCGAGCCGGCACGCACGCCGCAGGCCTGCAAGGCGGACGCGGGGCCGGACGACGCGCTGGTCGGCAAGGCCGAAGCCGATGCGGCGGCGCAACTGGACGGCTGCCTGTGGCGCGTGCTCGAGCGCGACGGCAAGTCATTGCCGGGCACGATGGATTACCGGGAGGAACGCCGCAATCTCGGCATTCGCGACGGCAAGGTGATCTGGGTGCGGCGCGGGTGAGGGGTGGTGCCGGTGGCGTGCCCACGGGTACGCGAGCGCGTGGCGTCGGCATGCATGTCGTGCCCGGCATTGCCGCGGTCGAGAGATTGTCGATGGTGCCGCGGGCAGCGGCCCGCGTGCTGACACTGGCGGCGCTGGGCGTGCTCGGTGTGCTGGCCGGATGCGAACAACATGACGGCGCAGCATCGGCAGCGCCTCGCACCGTTTGCATCACCGGCTATAACGAATACACCCGCAAGCTTCACGAGTTCTGGCTCGACAACGAACACAAGTCGGGATGCTTCGGCAATCCGTCCGCGCGGGAAGCCGGCGAATCCTTCGGCGGTGGCGGCGGGTTCGCCTGCGGCTGCAAGGTCACGCCGGGGCAAACAGTGAAGCTCGCGTGGGTGTTCGCGCAACCGCTGGACGAGATCCAGCGTGGCGTCCAGGCGGAGCACAAGACGATCGACGTGGCGATTCCGCAGCCGGAATCGTCGACGTCGCGCTATCTGCGCGTGTATTTCAGGAAGAACGGCACGGCCGAACTGCAATGGGTGGACGACATGAACGCACCCGAACTGCCGCCGACCGTCGAGCAATGATCGCCGCGCGACGCGTGCGATCGGCGGTGCGTTACTTCGAGATGTACCACAGCGCATCCGCGCTGGCGCGCGAGGGCTGAGCGGCCGCAGCCGGCACTTGAGCCGGCGCGGGCGGCGGCGTGTTCGACGTGATGGCCGTCGGCAGCGTGGCCGGAATGTTCGCGGTCGACGGCGAGGCCGCCGTGGTTCCCGACGTCGAAGGCGTATTCACGTACCACAGCGCATCGGCCGACGCCGTGCGTTTTGCCGGCGTTGCCGCCGGACTGGCTGCCGTGTTCGTCGCCGTGTTCGCCGACTTTTTCGAGCCAGCCGCCGCCGTCGCCGCCGTGCCCGTCCCGGCCTGCGCCGTCATGCCGGCGCCATTGCCCGCGCTCCGCTGCGCGCGCGCCTCGAACGGCCCGAGCTGGAAGATTAACGTTTGCGCGGGACGTGTCAGGACGGCATACGGAAACTGCAGCTCCCACGACATCAGCACGCGCCCGGACGACGTCTCGGTGAAGATCGCCGGCACGTGCTTCATGTCGCTGAACTGCACGTAGATCCGCGCGCCGTCGTCGAAGACCTGGGTCGGCTTCGCCTGGTCCGCACCCGTGACCGTCCATCCGAAGTTGTACGAGCCGGCCGGGCCGGCGGGGCCACCCTGCGGCGGAGGCGGCGGGGCCGACGAAATCGTGCGCGGACGTGTGACCTGCTGCGCGGCGGGCGCGCTCAGGCTCGCGAACGGGTTGTACGCCTGGGCCTGTTGCGGCGGCGTAAAGGACGGTGGAAGGATAGGCATGGGAGTATCCGGCGAATCCGGCATGGTCCGGATTGCATCATAGACCTTGCGCGCATACGCGAGGCGCTTGTCGGGCGAGGCGGAGTTGTACGCGCCGATCGCGTTCCAGTTGGGGCCGAGCTGGCGGATGTTCTGCGACAGGATCCACGCGCCGACATACGCGTTCGTGCATGCATCGAACAGGCTTTCCCGCGTGATGCCTTCGCGCGCGAGCGTCGGCAGCCAGGTGCTGTTGATCTGCATCAGGCCGATGTCGACCGTGCCGTTCGTATTGGTGTTGACGGCGCTCGGATTCATGCCCGACTCGACCTGCGCGATGCCGCGCATCAGGCTGACGCTCACGTGCTGGAACGTGGCCGCGTCGTCGAGGCAATCGGCCCGCGCGACACCGTGCAGCGCGCACGACATCGCAATTGTCGAGGCGATTTTCAGCGTTTCTCGGCTGATCGAACGGGTTGTCTGACGCGGCATGGCAGGATGGGGCGGAATCCGACCGCCCGGTGCAAGGAAATTACGCAGACGCGAAGTGTGCCATAGCGAGCAGGCAAATGGCTCGCGTCAAACTTTCCTTTGCATTTGCCCGTGCGTTCGCCACGCATTTTTATCGCGTCCGATCACACGATGCGGCGAAGCATTATCGGTAAAAATGGCCGGATTTTTGCGCGAATGCGGGGGCAGCGGCGGCGCCGGAATACTGACGTATCGCGTCATTCGCTTGGGGAAATCGGTGCTGAATCAAACCGGATGGAAATCGCGCGGCAGTCGATATCCGGGTTGAAAAGGGCGATGAAAAGGCGATCCGGAAACATCGGCGGCCGAAGCCGCCTTATCGGTGAATGCGGATTCGGCCGGCCGCGCGGTGCGCAGCCGGCCGTTTTGCATCAGAAGCGGTGACGCAGGCCGAGGTTGACCATCGTCTGCGAACTCGTGCCCGCGTAGCCGTACGAACCGATCGACGCCTGCGCGGCCATCGAGCCGCCCTTGCCGTCGCCGGTCTGGCCGCTTGCGTGCTGGTACGCGGCGGTCAGGTAGACGTCGGTGCGCTTCGACAGGTTGTAGTCCGCGCCGGCCGATACCTGGTGATAGGTGGCCGACGTGTCGCCGCCCGAGCGTGTGTAGCTGTAGCCGACGCCGACCAGCAGCGCATTGGTCGCCTGGTAGTTCACGAAGCCTTGCCCCGTGTTGTAGTGCTCGTTCGAGCCGAACACCGAGCTTCCATCGCGGCGGTACTGCGCGTTGCTGTAGCCGAGGCCGAACGTGAACGGGCCGGCCACGTACTGGCCCGCGATGCGCGCGATGCCGATCGAATGCGCGCTCGCATAGCCGCTGTTGACCGGACCGTCGAACGTGCCGTCCGACGAGCTGGTCCAGCCGCTGCGCTGGGTGTTCGACGCGGGGCTGTTGGTCGTATGGAAGTAGCCGCCCGCGACGCTGAACGGCCCGTTGTTGTACGACACGGCGGCCGAATACGAATTCGCGGCGCCGGTGCTGCCGGCAATGCCGCCGAACGAGTACATCGCCGAAAACTGCAGGCCCGAATAGACGGCCGACGTGTACTTCACCGCGTTGTCGACGCGGAAGCTGTTGTCGTAGTTGTCGACGTCGCCCGCCGTCGCGAACACGCTGCCGAGATAGTTGTCGGCGGTGATGCCCTGCACGAGGTCGATGAGCGGATCGTACTGGCGGCCGAACGTGAGCGTGCCGTAGCGGTCGCTCGTCAGGCCGACGAACGCCTGCCGGCCGAACATGCGGCCGCCCTGGCCCATCCGGCCGTTGCTCGGGTCGAAGCCGTTCTCGAGCTGGAACAGCGCCTTCAGCCCGCCGCCGAGATCCTCGGTGCCTTTCACGCCCCAGCGGCTGCCGGCCAGGTTGCCCGCGCTGCTGTTGCCGAGCATCCACGCGTTGTCCTTGCCCTGCGCATGGTTCACGTAGGTGATCGACGTGTCGATCACGCCATAGAGCGTGACGCTCGACTGCGCATGCGCGACGGGTATCGCCGCGAATGACGCGATGGAAATCAGCGAGAGGGTCGTGCGTTTCATGTCATCTCCTTGCGCATTGGATTGTGTTCGTGATCCGGAATGGCAGGAGACTACCGAGCCCGATTAAAACGGCAAAAATGAAATTCTCTTTTGTGGCCTGACGCAGACAGGGATGTCCTCCGATCGCTGCAATCGAGGGATTTGAATTGTTGAAAATTGCGTATCAATTGATTGTCATTTCGCGATTTCGCCATTGCGGCTTGCATATCTCGCGATAATTTCGGGCAATTCGGGGAGGAATCACGGTGACCAGGATATTGTTATCGATCCGTCAAATAATTATTTAATGAATCGAATTGGCCGGGGTGTAATGAATGTGTTATCGGCGCGCCGCGCGTGCCTGGCGGTGTCGTCACGGATCGGCCACCCATTCCTGTTTCATGATCACTGTGTGCGGGGAACGCGGAGCGTGTGCCGCGCCAGGGCGTGACCGCCATCGGTGCGCCGCGCGCCGGAGCGCGGCAGCGGCCACCGCGCACCGGAACCTCGGTCGCCGGTCCGGTTTTGTATATAATAATCATTCTCATTTACAAAATTGTTGACGCCTGCGTACCCCGGAACCCGGCCATGTCTGCTGACAAGCTGTCTCTCCATCGAGAAATCGACGCCCTCTACACCGGCCACCACGCGTGGCTGCGCGGCTGGTTGAGCCGGAAGCTCGGCTGCGCGCACCGCGCGGCCGATCTCGCGCACGACACGTTCATGCGCCTGCTCGCGCGCGACGAGCCGATCGGCGCCGACGAGCCGCGCGCGTTCCTGACGACGGTCGCGCAGCGCGTGCTGAGCAACCACTGGCGGCGCGAGCAGATCGAGCGCGCATATCTCGATGCGCTCGCGCAGCGCCCTGAAGCGTACGCGTCGTCGCCGGAGGAGCGGGCCGTCGTGATCGAGACGCTGCTCGAAATCGACCGGCTGCTCGACGGCCTGCCGCTCGCGGCGAAGCGGGCGTTCCTGCTCGCGCAGCTCGACGGGCTCACGCAGGCCGAGATCGCGCGCGAACTCGGCGTGTCGCTTGCAACGGTGAAACGCTATCTCGTGAAGGCCGGCACGCAGTGCTTCTTCGCGATGGCGGCCTGACCGATGGCCACCCCGGGAGCGCCGGCGGTGCCGCCGCAGGTTGCGCGGCGCGCGGTCGAATGGTGGGTCGACCGGCAGGCCGGCCGTACCGATGAAGCGTTCGATGCCGCGCTCGCGCGCTGGCGCGCGGAAGATCCGATGCACGACGCGGCATGGCGCCATATCGAAACGATGCAGCGCAGGTTCGGCGGGCTGGCGGCCGGGCTCGACCCGCAGGCCGCGCACGCGGCGCTGCTGCCACCGCGTGCGGGCCGCCGCCGGGCGGCCGTGAAGACGCTGGCCGTGCTGCTGTTCGCGGGCGGCGCCGCATGGATGGCCGAGCCCGCGCGGCGGGCGGCGATCTGGCCGGCGGACCTGCGCACGGCGGTCGGCGAGCGGCGCACGGTGACGCTCGCGGATCGCACCGTCGTCGTCCTCGATACCGACACGGCGCTTGACGTGCGCTTCGACGATGCGGCGCGCCACCTGCGCCTGCTGCGCGGCACGATCATGGTGACGAGCGGCCACGACGATCGCGTGCCGGCACGACCGCTCGTCGTCGCGACCGCGCAGGGCGAGCTGCGGCCGCTCGGCACACGCTTCGCGGTGCGGCAGCGCGACGGCGCGACGCGCGTCGAGGTGTTCGCCGGCGCCGTGCGCGTGCAGCCCGACGATGCGGCGGCCGGCGCGCGCGTGATCGCGGCCGGCGAGGGCGCGGATTTCACGCGCGACGCGATCGGCGAGCCGGCACCGCTCGATGCGTATGCGTCCGCGTGGACGGGCGGCATGCTCGTCGCGTCGCGCATGCGGCTGGCCGACCTCGTCGCCGAGCTCGACCGCTATCGCCGCGGCAGCCTGCGCTGCGACGCGGCCGTGGCCGACCTGCGCGTGTCGGGCACCTATCCGCTCGACGATCCCGCGCGCGTGCTCGACACGCTGAAGGCGACATTGCCGATCGACGTTCACTACCTGACGCGCTACTGGGCGACGGTCGTGCCGGCTCGTTCGTGAGTGTTTTAAAAAAAATTTCTGCCGACCTGAGCTGTTTCTCGATGTTCGCGTGACATGGGTAATGAAAGCAGCACTGGCCCATCGTCCACCGACCTCCCGATCATGGTTTCCATCCGTTTCACGTATCGGCGCCGTCCGGCGCCTGCCCGACATCTGCCGCGCGAGTCGCGCCCGGCAGCACCTGCCGCGCCGGGCCGCCTCGCGCGCCGGCTGGCCGGCGCCGTCCTGGTGTCGGCGCTACTGCCGCTGCCCGCGCTGGCCGACACCGACACCGATGCGGCGCCGGCCGCGCAGCGCGCGGCGCGCCGTGCGTTCGACATTCCGGCCGGGCCGCTCGAGGCGGCGCTGAACCGGTTCGGCCGCGACGCGGGCATCCTGCTCGCATTTCCGGCCGAGATGACGGCCGGCCTGACGAGCGGCGGCGTGCAGGGCCGCTTCGACGTCGATGGTGCGCTCGACCGCCTGCTCGCGGGCACGGGGCTCGTCGCGCTGCGCCAGCCGGGCGGCGGTTACACGCTGAAGCGCGCGGACGGTTCGGTTGCACGGCCCATGGCGGCCGGCGTCGCTGCGGGCGCCGAGTTGCCCGCGATCAATGTGCGCACCAGCGCGCTGCGCGCCGAAAGCTATCGCGCGCCGAAGGAGGCGGGCGTGCTGCGTTCCGACATCCCGCTGCTCGACACCGCGCAGGCCGTCAACATCGTGCCGGCACAGGTGCTGCGCGACCAGCGTCCGCGCAATCTGGACGACGCGCTCGGCAACGTCAGCGGCATCACGCAGGGCAATACGCTCGCGGGCACGCAGGACACGATCATGAAGCGCGGCTTCGGCGGCAACCGTGACGGCTCGATCATGCAGAACGGGATGCCGCTCGTGCAGGGGCGCGCGTTCAACGCGGCGGTCGACAGCGTCGAGGTGCTGAAGGGGCCGACGTCGCTGCTGTACGGGCTGATGGACCCGGGCGGCGTGGTCAACGTCGTCACCAAGCAGC
The DNA here is from genome assembly GCF_902499335.1 of Burkholderia lata. GTDB lineage: Bacteria > Pseudomonadota > Gammaproteobacteria > Burkholderiales > Burkholderiaceae > Burkholderia > Burkholderia lata_B. The sequence continues at coordinate 354,702 of NZ_CABVQK010000007.1, forward strand.
CGCAGCTCAAGCGCTACAACGCGATCTCGCTCGGCGCGTCGACGTTCGGGCACGGCAAGAACGGCGGCAGCGCGACCTTCGATTCGACCGGTCCGGTCGGCGATTCGCGGCTTGCGTACCGGCTGATCGTCGACCAGTCGAACGAGCAGTACTGGCGCAACTTCGGCGAATACCGGCAGACCTTCGTCGCGCCGTCGCTCGCATGGTATGGCCGCGATACGCAGGTCGCGGTGTCTTACCAGTACCGGAAATTCCATTCGCCGTTCGACCGCGGCACGGCGCTCGACCCGCGCACCAACGCGCCGCTCGACATTCCCGCGCGGCGGCGCATCGACGAGCCGTTCAACAACATGGACGGCGAATCGCACCTCGCGCAACTGAGCGTCGATCATCAGTTCAACGCGGACTGGAGCGCGCATTTCGGCTACAGCTACAACCGCGAGACCTACGACGCGAACCAGTTGCGCACGACGGGCGTCGATCCGGTGAAGGGCACGATGACGCGCAGCAACGACGCGACGCACGGCTCGCTCAGCACCGACAGCTACGGCATCGGCTACGTGAACGGCAAGCTGATGCTGGGCGGGATGCAGCACGACGTGCAGGTCGGCTTCGACACCGAATACCGCCGCATCTACCGCAAGGACATGCTGCGGCAGGCCGTGAAGACGCCGTTCAGCTACATCAATCCCGTCTACGGGCTGCTGCCGCCGTCGAGCACGGTGTCCGCAAGCGACAGCGACCAGACCGACACGCTGCACGATGCGTCGGCGTTCGTGCAGGACACGATCCACTTGACCGACAAGTGGATCGTGTCGGGCGGGTTGCGCTACATCACCTACAACCAGGTCGCAGGGCGCGGCCGGCCGTTCGTCGCGAACACCGATCTGAGCGGCTCGAAGTGGCTGCCGCGCGCGGGCGTCGTCTACAAGTGGACCGATACGTTCTCGCTGTACGGCAGCTATTCGCAGTCGCTGAAGCCGTCATCGTCGATCGCGCCGATGACGGGTTACATCATCGACGGCGCGACGCCGCCCGAGGAAGCGACCGCGTGGGAAGTGGGCGGCAAGCTCGACTTGCCGGGCGGGATGACCGGCACGCTCGCGTTCTTCAACATCGACAAGAAGAACGTGCTCGTGTCGCAGTACAACGACGCGACGAAGCTGACCGACTGGCGCACGTCGGGCAAGGCACGCTCGCGCGGTATCGAGCTCGACGTGTCGGGCAAGATCGGCGAGCGCGTGAACGTGATCGCGAGCTATGCGTACATCGACGCGAAGACGACCGAGGATCCGCTGTACACGGGCAACCAGCTGTGGAATGTCGCGCGCCACACCGCGTCGCTCGCGGCGGTCTACGACTTCGGCACGGTGGTCGGCGGCGACGACCTGCGCATCGGTGCAGACATGCGCTACGTCGGCGCGCGGCCCGGCGATTCGGCGAACAGCTTCACGCTGCCGTCGTACGTGCTTGCCGATGCGTTCGCCACGTACGACACGCGGATCGGCAAGCAGAAGCTGTCGTTCCAGCTCAATGTGAAGAACCTCTTCAATCGCACCTACTACCCGTCGAGCGCGAACCGTTACTTCGTCGCGATCGGCGATGCGCGACAGGTGTCGCTGCTCACCACGCTGCAGTTCTGACCACGCAATCGCCGCGCGGCCGTCATGCCGGCGCGCGGCTTCGGAGAAGATCCAGATGAACCGGAACATGAAGACCGGCGCCGTGCGCGCCGTTGCCGCCGGTGCGCGGCGTCGCGCACTGCGCGCGATCGCGGGCTCGGTGCTCGCGATCGGCGCGGGCCTCGGCCTCGGCGCAGGGGCAGCCACGCCTGCGTTGGCGGCCGATGCACCGCAGGCCGTCACGCGTGTCGCGATGCTCGTGCAGCTGCGCGGCCCGAACCTGAAGGTCGACGAACGCATCGGCCAGCATCTCGGCGAACGTGGTTACGCGGTGCGCCTGATCGACGAATCGTCGACGCCCGATGCGGCGCGCGATGCCGACCTCGTCGTGATCTCGTCGACGGTGTCGTCGAAGAACGTGCGGCCCGGCTGGCGCACGCTCGACAAGCCGCTCGTGACCTGGGAAAACGATCTGCTCGACGATCTCGCGATGACCGGCAAGCGTCATGACGTCGACTTCGGCGAAACGGGCAAGGAGCGCTACCTGTGGCTCGTCAATGCGCCGCACCCGATCGCGGCCGGGCTGCCGGCCGGCGCGACGAACGTGTACGGCAAGCAGGCGCCGATGAGCTGGGGCAAGCCGGGGCTCGGCGCGATCACGATCGCGACCGTGTACGGCCAACCCGACAAGGCCGCGATCTTCGCGTACGAGAAGGGCGCGACGATGGACTACGAAGCGCTCGCGCCGGCGCGTCGCGTGATGTTCTTCCTCGACAACGACACGTTCGTGAACCTGTCGCCAGCCGGGGTCGCGCTGTTCGATGCGGCCGTCGACTGGGCGGCCGGGCGGCGCTGATCGGCAACATCGGCCCTAGGCCGCCTGCCGTGCCGCCGCTTCGATCAGTTGCGCGAGCATCTGCGCCGGCTCCGACATCGTCCGCCGCGCGCGATGCACGAGCCCGATGTCGCGGTGGAACGTGTGATGCCCGAGGTCGATCGCGCGCACGCCGGCCGGCCAGCGGCGATACACGGCCGTCTGCGGGACGATCGCGACGCCGACGCCGTTCTCGACCAGCTTGACGATCGCGTCGAGCTCGTCGAGCTCGCACGTGTCGCGCACCGCGATGTGCATCTTCCTCAGAAAGCGATCGACCTGGCGGCCGCCGAACGACGCGCGGTCGTAGCGCACGAACGGCTCGCTCGCGAGCAGCTCGGCCCAGTCCTTGCCCTTCGCGCCGCGCGGCACGATCAGCCGGAACGGTTCCTGCACGAGCGTCGTCCAGTGCAGGTCGCTCTGCAGCGAAAACGGCGGCCGGATGATCGCGGCCATGTCGATTTCGCCCGCATCCACCCGGTTGACCAGTTCGATCGATAGCCCCGGTATCACGCGCGTGCGGCACGCGGGATGCCGGCGATGGAAATCGGCGAGCGCGGCCGGCAGCAGCGCGCTCTGTACCGACGCGATCGCGCCGATCGTCACGCGCACGCTGGCCGGCGAACCGGGCGCCGTCGAGCTCAGGTTCTCGTACAGGCCGATCAGCGCCTGCGCCTGGTCGAGCACGTGATGCCCCATTTCGTTGAGCCGGGCCGACCGGCCTTGCCGGTCGAACAGCGCGAAGCCGAGCTCGGCTTCGAGACGCTGCATCTGCGCGCTCACGGCCGCCTGCGTGAGCCCGATACGGTTGCCGGCCGCGGCGAACGTGCCTTCCCGGGCGACGGCGACGAGGGTTTTCAGTTCGCGGATCATTCATCAATTCTGTTTGTGAATGATGCAACTATATATTGATTTAATTTTTGCTTGACCTTGACTACCATGGTGTCGTCCTCGCGCCACGCGAGCGTTCCATCACGAGGCAATCATGAGTCTTTCCCCGTTTCACCTGGCGATCCCGGTCTACGACCTGCCTGCCGCGCGCGATTTCTACGGCCGTGTGTTCGGGCTGGAAGAGGGGCGCTCGAGCGCGCAGTGGGTCGACTTCGACTTCTACGGGCATCAGCTCGTGATCCACGAGCATCCGAAGACCGCTTCGCAGGAAGGCGCGCATACGAACGCGGTGGACGGTCACGACGTACCGGTGCCGCATTTCGGGATCGTGCTCGACTGGCCGAGCTGGGAAGCGCTGGCCGAGCGGCTGCGATCGTTCGGCGTGACCTTCGTGATCGAGCCGTATGTGCGGTTCCAGGGGCAGGTGGGCGAACAGGCGACGATGTTCCTGTTCGACCCGTGCGGCAATGCGCTCGAATTCAAGGCGTTCCGCGACATCGGCCAGTTGTTCGCGAAGTGACCGGCGGCGCCGTCAGCGCCGATTGAAATTGGGTGCGAGAATGCGGCCTGCGGCCCGGCTGCGCGCATGCGCACCGGCCGGCGCCGCGCCGCACGGCATCCGTCCGTGCGTGCCGTTCTCCAAGGAACCCGTATGGACAGTCACATCGCTCCGGTGGAGCTGAAGAAGGCCTACCGTCTCCTCAACCACGGCCCGACCGTGCTCGTGTCGGCCCGTCACGACGGTGTCGACAACGTGATGGCCGCCGCCTGGGCGTGCGCGCTGGACTTCCTGCCGCCGAAGCTGACGGTCGTGCTCGACAAATCCGCGAAGACGCGCGAGCTCGTCGAGCGCAGCGGCACGTTCGTGATCCAGGTGCCGACGGCCGCACAGATTCGGCTCACGCATGCGGTCGGCAACCACAGTCTCGCGGAGCGGCCGGACAAGCTGCGCGAAGCAGGCGTGACGCTGTTCGACGTCGAGGGCCACGACCTGCCGTTCGTCGCCGGCTGTTCGGGCTGGCTCGCGTGCAGGCTGGTTCCGGAGCCGCACAACCAGCAGACCTACGACCTGTTCATCGGCGAGGTGGTCGCGGCGTGGTCCGACACGCGCGTGTTCCGCGACGGCCACTGGTATTTCGAATCGGCCGATCCGGCGCTGCGCAGCCTGCACTACATCGCGGGTGGCAATTTCTATGCGATCGGCGAATCGCTGCACGTCGATCCGGACGCGAAGTAAGCGTCGATCCGGGCGCGCGGTTCACGCGCGCTTCTTCAATTCCGTCAGCATGGTTTCGGCGAACGCCTGCGCGACGCGCGGCAGCGTGCGGCCGCGCTTGGTGACGAGTGCGATCGGCCGCACGAACGCGGGGTCGTCGATCGGCTTCGCGACCAGCTCGGGCTCGGCGCGCACCTCGCGCGCGGTCGCCGGCAGGATCGTCACGCCGAGGCCACCGCGCACCATCGCGACGGCCGTCATCATGTAGGTCGGCTCGCACGCGATGTCGGGCGTGCAGCCGGCCGCGTCCAGCGCGGCGTCGACGACGCTGCGCACGCTCGTGCCCTGCGCAGTGAGCACGAGCGGCACGGCCGCGACGTCGGCGGTGCTCACGTGGCGCTTGCGCGCGAGCGGATGATCTTTTGGGCACACGGCGACGAGCCGGTCGGCGCCTGCATACAGCACCTCCAGCGATGCATCGAACGTGTCGCCGCCCGTCAATCCGAGATCGGCTTCCTCATTGCGCACGAGCGCGGTGACGAGGCTCGCGACGCCGTCGCGGATCTCGAAGCCCGCGCGCGGCACGTCGCGCCGGAACGACTGGATCAGCTCCGGCAGCATGCTGGACGCGAAGGTCGGCAGGCACGCGAGCCGCACCGTGCCGCTCGTGCCTTCGCCGAGCGCGCGCGCATCGCGCAGCACGCGCTCCATGTCGTCGAGCGAGCGCTGCAGCAGCGGCAGCAGCTCGCGCCCGGTCTGCGTGAGCGCGACGCTGCGGCTGTTGCGGTCGAACAGGCGCGCGCCGACGATTTCCTCGAGCCGGCGGATCTGCACGGTCAGTGCCGGCTGCGACAGGTGCAGGCGCGCGGCCGCACGCGTGAAGTTGCCGGCCTGCGCGACGGTGACGAACGCGCGAATGTCGCGAAGATTCAGATTCATAACGGTTCGTGATTGCTGCGATCAAATCATTTCAATTGTGCTATCGCTGCGCCGACCTTACGCTCGTCTCCAACAAAAGACAAGGTAGGAGACACGGATGCTGCCGTTACTCGGGCTTGGCACGATCGTCGTGCTGCTGGCCGCGATTCTGTCGAAGCGGATGTCGCCGCTCGTCGCGCTGATCATCGTGCCGATCGCCGCATCGCTGATCGGCGGCTTCGGGCTGCACACCAGCAAGTTCGTCGTCGACGGGCTGAAGGGGCTCGCCCCCGTCGTCGGGATGTTCGTGTTCGCGATCCTGTACTTCGGGACGATCACCGACGCCGGCACGCTCGACCCGATCATCGACCGCATCCTGCGTGCGGTCGGCACGCGGCCGACGCGCATCGTGATGGGCACGACGCTGCTCGCGCTGCTGATCCACCTCGACGGTTCGGGTGCCGTCTGCTTTCTCGTGACGATTCCGGCCGTGCTGCCGCTGTACGACCGGCTGAAGATGGACCGGCGCGTGCTGGCCGCCGCGGTGTCGATGGCCGCGGGTATCAACTTCCTGCCGTGGACGGGGCCGATGATCCGCGCGTCGGCGTCGCTGCACCTGCCGGTGTCGGCGCTGTTCAATCCGCTGATTCCGGTGCAGGCGATCGGGCTCGTGTTCGTGTTCGGCGTCGCGTACTGGCTCGGGCGGCGCGAGGAGAAGCGGCTCGGCCTGTCGCGCGACGACGCGTCGATTCCGCTGCCGACGCGCGAACTGACGCCGGACGAGCAGGCGCTGCGCCGGCCGCACCTGTTCTGGTTCAACCTCGTGCTGACGCTCGTCGTGCTCGGCACGATGGTCGTGATGGGCGAGAAGATCCCGCCCGCGATCATGTTCATGGTCGGGCTGTGCATCGCGCTGATGGTGAACTACCCGGACGTCGACATGCAGAGAAAGCGCATCGACGCGCATGCGCGCGCCGCGCTGATGATGGCCGGCATCCTGCTCGCGGCCGGCGTGTTCACGGGGATCATGCAGGGCAGCGGGATGCTGAAGGCGATGGCGCAGGCGGCGGTCGGCTTCGTGCCGCCGTCGATGGCCGGCCACATTCCGGTGGTGCTCGGCCTCGCGTCGATGCCGCTCAGCATGCTGTTCGATCCCGATTCGTTCTACTTCGGCGTGCTGCCCGTGATCGCGGAGGTGGCCGGCCAGCTCGGCGTGCCGGCCGTACAGGTCGGGCAGGCGGCGCTGCTTGGCCAGATGACGACCGGGTTCCCGGTCAGCCCGCTGACGCCCGCGACCTTCCTCGTCGTCGGCCTCTGTGGCATCGAGCTGGCCGAGCACCAGAAATTCACGTTCCCGCTGCTGTTCGGCGCCTCGATCGTGATGACGATCGCGTGCGTCGTGCTGGGCATCTTTTGATCTTTCCCGGCGGTGAAACCCGCCGGACGACGGTACGGACATGACAGCAAAGCAACCTGAACGGCGCGTGCGCATCGGCGCGGGCGCCGGCTACTCGGGCGACCGGATCGAGCCCGCGGTCGAACTGGCCGAACACGGGCAGCTCGACTATCTCGTCTTCGAATGCCTGGCCGAGCGCACGATCGCGATCGCGCAGCAGGCGCGGCGCAAGGATCCGGCACTCGGCTACGACCCGCTGCTCGATGCGCGGATGCATGCGGTGCTGCCGGTCGCCGCGCCGAAGGGCGTGCGCATCGTGTCGAACATGGGCGCGGCGAATCCGCGTGCGGCCGCACGGCGCACCGCGCAGATCGCGCGATCGCTCGGCATCGCGGGCCTGAAGGTCGCGGCGGTCGAAGGCGACGACGTGCTCGACGTGGTGCTGCGCGGCGCGTTCCGCTTCGAGGAATCGGGCGATGACGTCGCCGATTATCGCGACCGCATCGTGTCCGCGAACGCGTACCTCGGCGCCGCGCCGATCGTCGATGCGCTCGCGGCCGGCGCGGACGTCGTGCTGACCGGGCGCGTCGCCGATCCGTCGCTGTTCGCCGCGCCGCTGATCCACGCGTTCGGCTGGCAGATGGATGACTGGGACGTGCTCGGGCAAGCGACGGTCGTCGGCCACCTGCTCGAATGCGCGGGACAGGTGACGGGCGGCTATTTCGCCGACCCCGGCTACAAGGACGTGCCGAACCTTGCGCGGCTCGGGTTTCCGATCGGCGAAGTCGCGGCCGACGGCTCGGTCGTGATCACCAAGGTGCCGCACGCGGGCGGCCGCGTGAGCACGGCGACCTGCAAGGAACAACTGCTCTATGAGATTCACGATCCGGCGCGGTATCTGCAGCCCGATGTCGTCGCGGATTTCACGCGCGTCGTGGTGGCCGGCGAGGCGCCGGACCGCGTGCGCGTGACGGGCGGGCGCGGCACCGCGCGGCCCGATACGCTGAAGGTGTCGGTGGCTTACGTCGACGGTTACATCGGCGAAGGCCAGATCTCGTACGGTGGCCCGGGCGCGCTCGAACGTGCGCGCCTCGCGCTCGGGATCGTCCGCGAGCGGCTGGCATTGACCGGCGTTGCAGCGACCGAGTTGCGCTTCGACCTGATCGGCGTCGATGCGCTGTATGGCGACGCGACGCCCGCCGTGCGCGGCGAGCCGGCCGAGGTGCGCGTGCGGGTGGCCGGCCGTGCGGCGAGCGCCGCCGAAGCGGCGCGCATCGGCAACGAAGTCGAGACGCTCTATACGAACGGGCCCGCCGGCGGCGGCGGTGCGTTCAAGTCGACGCGTGAGGTGATCGCCGTTCAGTCGGTGCTGCTGCCGCGTGCGGACGTGGCGCCGTCGTTTTCATTCGTGGAGGCATGATGCAACTGCGTGAACTCGCGCATGCGCGCACCGGCGACAAGGGCAATACGCTGAACGTTTCGGTCATCTGCCGCGATCCGCGCCATTACGATCATCTGCGCACGCATCTGGATGCCGATGCAGTGAAGGCATGGCTCGCGGGCATCGTGCATGGCGACGTCGTGCGTTACGAACTGCCGGCGCTCGGTGCATTCAATTTCGTGTTGCGCGATGCGCTCGGCGGCGGCGTCACGCGCTCGCTCGCGCTCGATGCGCACGGCAAGTCGGTCAGTTCGGCGCTGCTGGCGATCGAGGTGCCCGCCCCGGCGTGACGGATGTCGCAGCCGGAACGGGCCCGCGCTTACGGAATCAGCAGTTCGCGAAGGCCGTCGGCGTGCTCGATGCGTTCGCCGCCGATGTGCAGACGTTGATCACGGCGATAGTCGTAGACCGCGCGCGACGCGGCGAGCTGCTCGAAATCGAGTTCGACCGCATGACGCGATTCGGTATTGCCGGCCTCGAAGATCAGGTTGCCGAACGGATCGGCCGCGAGGCTGCCGCCCGCGAATACGACGTCGTGCGTGCTGCCGCCGACGCGGTTGGCGACCACCGTGAACACCTGGTTCTCCATCGCGCGTGCCGTGGCCGACGTGCGGTGGACGGCGCGGTACGGCTCCATGTTGCCGTCGGTGATGAGGATCAGCTCGGCGCCGAGCGCGGCGAGCGCGCGGCCGGTTTCGGGGAATTCGTTGTCGTAGCAGATCAGCAGGCCGATCCGCACGCCGTGCCATTCGATCGTCGCGTAACGGTCGCCGGGCAGCACGACGCCGTGCTCGCTCACCCACAGGTGGGTCTTGCGATAGCGCAGCGCGATGCCGTCCGGCGTGACGAACACGGTGGTGTTGTAGAAGCGGCCGCCGTCGTTTTCGATCAGCCCGACCACGACGGCAACGTTGCGCGCACGTGCGGCGGCGATGACCGCGCCGACGCTCGGGCCGTCGAGCGGCTCGGCGCATTCGGCAAGATTCGACGGATCGAGGAAGCCGGTGAGCTGCGCTTCCGGGAACATCACGATGTCGGTGCCCGGTGCGCAGGTTGCGATCGCTTCGAGCGTGCGCTGCAGGTTGTAGTGCGTGTCGCCGTCGCGGCCGGCGAGCTGGACGATGTCGAGCTTCAGTTTCATGGGCGGTTTCGGTGGCAAGGGCCCGTCGCCGGGGGCGCCGGAAGGGTGGATAAGGAGGCCCAGTATGCGCCGAAGCGGCGGATTTCCCATCCCGCCGGTGCGTTAACCCGTCGGGGGTATTGATCTCCGCGGCGGTTGCCGGCGCATGTTTTTTTGATTGGTCTGACCAGTCGAACCTCAAGTTGCGAGGTGGCGGGTCGTTAAATCCGTTTGCGTACTCGTTTGACCATTCGATAACAACGCGCAACCGGAGATCGCCGTCATCATGCTGTCATCAATTCGCGCTCGGATTCTGGCAACTTGCGTCGCCATCGTCGTCACGGCGCTCGCCGTCACGGGTGGCCTCGTGTACGGAGTCGTCAAGCGCCACAACGACGAAACCATCGATCAGAACCTGCAGTCGGTGCTGGCCGGCCATGCGCTGGCGCTCGACGAGTGGGTCGCGAGCCGCGGGCAGCAGACCCAGGCGCTCGCGGATACGCTCGCCGTCGGCGAAGGCGATCCGCTGCCGGCGCTGACGCTGCTCGGCAAGTCGGGCGGCTTCCAGGTGCTGACGCTCGGCCTGCCGGACCGCACGGCGTTCTCGAACATCCCGCTCGCGCCCGGGTACGACCCGACCGCTCGCCCGTGGTACAAGCAGGCGGTCGACGCCGGCCGGCTCGTCGTCACCGCGTTGTATCGCGATGCCACGACCGGCAAGCCCGCGTTCGCATTCGCGGTGCCGATCGTGCGCGGCGGCACGCTGAAAGGCGTGCTGGCGGCGAGTCTCTACATGGAGCGCGCGAGCGCGATCGTCGCGTCGATGCACCCGACGCCGTCGAGTTTCGCGTTCCTGGTCGACCGAAGCGGGCGCCTCATTGCCGGCGCGAAGACCGACCTGATCATGAAGCCGGCGGCCGAGCTGTCGCCGGAGCTGACGCCCGAGCGTCTCGCCGGCCTGCAGACCGCGACCGAACCGGTGGCGATCGCGGTGGACGGCGTGACCAAGCTGCTCCGCGCCCAGGCGATCGCCGGCACCGACTGGTCGCTCGTGATGGCGCTCGACCGGTCCGACGTGACGGCCGGCATGCGGGCCGTGGCGACGACGACGCTCGTGGCGATCCTCATCGTGGCCTGTATCGCGGCCGCGCTCGTCGGTGCGCTGACGAACGCGGCATTCAAGCGCGTGCTGCTGGTGCGCGACGCGCTGACCGACGTCGCGAGCGGAAGCGGCGACCTGACGAAGCGACTGCCCGCGGACGGCAACGACGAGGCTGCGCAGATCGCGCGCGCGTTCAACCTGTTTGCGGAGAAGATCGGGTCGATCCTGCTGCAGATCCGCGGTTTCAGCGAATCCGTGAGCGTGGCGAGCGCGGAGATCGCGCAGGGCAACCAGGATCTGTCGAGCCGCACCGAGCATGCCGCGTCGAGCCTGCAGGAGACCGCGGCGGCGCTCGAGGAGATCGCCGGCACCGCACGCAACTCGGCCGATTCGGCGACGCAGGTGAACCGGCTCGCGGAATCGGCGTCGAGCGTGGCGATGCGTGGCGGCGAGGTGGTGAGCCAGGTGGTCGCGACGATGGGCGAGATCACGGCAGCGTCGAACGAAATCTCGAACATCATCGGCGTGATCGACGGCATTGCGTTCCAGACCAACATCCTCGCGTTGAACGCGGCCGTCGAGGCGGCGCGCGCGAACGAGCACGGGCGGGGCTTCGCGGTCGTCGCGGGCGAGGTGCGCACGCTCGCGCAGCGCAGCGCGCAGGCTGCGAAGGAAATCAAGCAGCTGATCCAGGCGTCGGTCGACAAGATCGAGGGCGGATCGGGGCTCGTGCAGACGGCCGGCGCGACGATGGACGAGATCGTCGAGGGCGTGCGCGGCATTTCGAGCGTGATCGCGGAAATGACGGTCGCCGCGAACGAGCAGAGCACCGGGATCGCTCAGGTGAACCAGGCGGTGTCGCAACTCGATCATTCGACGCAGCAGAACGCGGCGCTCGTCGAGGAGTCCGCGGCGGCGGCGGCGCTGCTGCGCGAGCAGGCGGCGCAGCTCGCGCAGACGGTCGGCGAATTCAAGCTTGCGCGCACGCACGCGGCCGATACGGCGCCGGCGTGAACCGGCTCGCGCCGCAGCGGGAGCGGCGCGGTTGAATGGGCGGTGCGCGGGCCGCGCGTTATCCGCCGGTCTGCGCGTTCAGGAACAGCGAGAACAGCTCCGATTGCGAGTTGATGGCGAGTTTTCCGTAGATGTTGCGGCGATGCACCTTGACCGTTTCGGCGGAAATCGACAGCTTGTTCGCGACTTCCTTGTTCGAGCGCCCGCTCAGGATCAGCCGGATCACGTCGAGCTCGCGTGCGGTAAGCGGCGTGCCGAGCCGCGCCATCGCCTGCTCGAAGCCGTCGTGTGCACCGGGCAGGCGCGACGGCGGATGTTCCGCGGAGGCAGGCTCGAACGCGAGCCGCTGCCGCATCAGCCCGGCCACCCACGGCCGGATCAGGTCGAGCAGCGCCACCTGCTCGGGGCTGAAGCGCCGCTTGCTGCCGAGCGACAGGCACAGCGTGCGCGCATCGTCGAGCACGACGTTGAACTGCACCTCGTCCTCGACGACGTTGTGCGTGAAATAGCGCATGTAGTACTCGGTATCGCGAAAGCACTCGGGCGCGACGTCGGACAGCCGGAACAGGCCGCTCTTCGGCGCGTCGCGGTTGGCGATGTAGAACGGGTCGAGCTGGTACAGGCCCTTCACGTAGTCGTGGAACAGCGGGTCGGGGCCGCCGCCTTCGTACGGGCATTCGGCGAACACCTGCGGGCGGCCGTCGCCGAACGTCAGCGCGACCCAGCTGTCGACCGCGACGTATTCCTCGATCAGCCGGATCAGTGCGAGCCAGAAGCCGGGCTGGTCGAGCGACTCGATGAGCCGCCCGACCGACCGGTGCCATGCGACATCCTGCAACGTGAGGTTCATGCGTAGGTCCAAGTCGGGCAATGCGATGCGCGCTTGCGGTGCCGCGCCTTGCGTGTACGCTACGGGCTCGCGGGCAGGTTTCCGCGTGCATCGAACGGAGCCTGGGGTGAAGAACGAGATCGTAACGCCGGCCGGCGCGAATGGCGAGGCCGTGCGCCGCCGCCGGTTCGCGGCCGTCGCCGTGCGTGCCGCGCTGGCGTGTCTGGGCGCGATGGCCGCGCAGCCGGCCGCCGCCGCGCCGCAGGCGTCGTGCGAAGACCAGCTGACGCGGTTGATCGTGCCGGCACTGCGGCAGACCGCGATGAACCGGCGCGGCATCCGCGCCGACGTGGACGAGCGTGACGGCAACGTCTACCGCATCAGGCTGTTCACGATGCCGGACCACCCGGGCACGCCGAATCGCGAGGCGACGATCGGCTGGGTGACGCTCGATATGCAGGCGAAGCGTGCGCTCGACGTCACGCGCGATCCCGACCGGCCGGACGTGCTGAAGATCGACCGGCGCGCGCTGGCGCGTTTCGTGTCGACGTGTGTTGCGCCGGCGGCACCGGCCGCGCCCGTGCGCAACGCCGTCGATTGCGATGCACTGAACCGCCGCGCGCAGGCGCAGGGCGACTACGTGACGGGCAGCGACGCCGGGCGTGTCGTCACCGGCCAAGGGCGCCTGCCGTTCTATTCCGCGCCGGACGACGCATGCCGGATCGACGGGCTGTTCATCGTCGAGCACGACCATGTCGATGCGCGGACCGGCTACGGCCGTTTCACGTCGGTCGTCTATCTGAATCCGCGCACGCGCGGCATCGCCGAAGGGTGGGTGCCGACCGCGCGGTTGAAACCGGACGGCACCGGCATCGCGCCACGGCAACCGTGATCGTGTGTGCCCGCAATCATCCGCCACGCATCCTTTCGAGCAGAACGAACCACGTCATGACTGTCCCGCACCGGAACATACGTCTGAAGCCGCTCGCGGCTTCGCTCGCTGCGCTTGGCGCACTCGCGGTACTGACCGCGCTCTCCGCGTTGTCGCCCGTTCATGCGGCCGAGCCGGTTCAGCCCGACCGTCTGTTGAAAACCTTCATTCACGATACTTACGGCAACTGGCGCACGGATCGCAAGGGCTGGCAGGCGGACGGGGACGATTTCATTTATGCGCCGTGCGGTGCGCTGCGAGTCGCGACCGCGGATGGCCCGCGCACGCTGCTCGCGATGTGCGGCGAGACCGAGGCTGCCGCGCAAAACGGGATGCCGGGGATGGATTCGGACGCGACGACCGGGACGATCGACCTGTACGTGCTGAAACCCGCGGCCAACGGCACGACGCTCGAGCCGATCGTGAAGAAAACGGAGATCGCGTCGGGCAAGCGCGGCGAGCCGGGCACGGTGCGCATCGAGCGGCTCGGGCCGCACCTGTTCGGGTTCGTCATCGGCGAAAGTGACATGCGGCAAGGCTATACGCAAAGCTTCCGCTCGATCTGGCTGCCATACGGCAATGCGCTGGTGCTGGCGGCGGCGCGCATCGACGAGGCGCTCGACAACGCGGACTCGACCGAATGTGCGAACGCCCAGGCGCGCTGCGAGGAACGCCGCTTCGAGATCGCGCCGGACCTGACCGGCGGCACCGGCGACGTCTATCCGCTGACGGTCACGGAAACGGGCACGCGCGGCGACAAGACCATCCATGCGCGCTATACGGTGAAGTTCGACGCAGCACGCGGCCGCTACGTCGTGCCGAAGGTGCTGCGCGAAGGATACTGACGCGGCACGCTCGACGAACCGGAACACGATTCCCCGCAGGTCCCGCACCTGCTTCAACACGGCCAGTCACGCGCGCAATAGGACAAGTCAGATTTGCGCGAAAGTGTCGTGAAGCCGCGACTTTCACATTCGCTTGACAATCTTCCCGCACGCTGCCGGGTAATCTCCGACCTTTCACGAGACGGCACGCATGCGAGTGCTGTCGCGCGTGGCGGGCCGGTTCGGTGCCGCCTCGCCGGGATGTCCGGCGACGCGCGACACGCGAGGATCGAACCTCACATCGCCTGCCGGATTCACCCGTAATATAGGTAGTCCGAATCAATATGAAGGTATCCGGCATGGTGGGCGCCGCGATGGCGTCGAGCCTGCTGTCGCTTTCGGCAGGGACAGCGGCGGCGCCGTTGTCGACGTCCGATCCGCAGCGGCATCAGGAACAGCAGCTCGACGCCGTGCGTCGGCAGGCCCTTCAGTCCGCCGATGTGCTGACGCCGGAGGCGGGCGCACGTGGCGACACACTCATGCTGCCGCACGAAACGCCGTGCGTGCCGATCCGTTCGATCGAATGGCACGGCGCGGCCGATTTCCCCTGGCTGTCGAAACAGGCACCGGGCGTCGGGCAGTGTGCCGGCACGCGCGGGCTCGCGGCGATTCGCAGCTGGGTCACCGATCAGCTGGTGGCGCGTGGCTACATCACGTCGCTTGCCGCGATTCCGGACCAGGACTACGCGGACGGACGGGTGATCGTCGAGGTGCTGCCCGGCCGGATCGGTGCGATCGACGACGCGCCGGGCGGCATCGGTACGGCTCGGGGCGTATTTCCGCACGGACCGGGCGCGCTGCTGAACGTGCGCGATCTCGACCAGGCGCTCGAAAACATGCGCCGCCTGCCGGGGCAGTCGGCCGCGACCTTCGCGATCGCGCCCGGCGCGGCATTCGGCGACAGCGATATCCGCGTCGGGCGCCCGGCCGGTGCGCGCCGCATCCGCGGAGTACTCACCGCGGACAACAGCGGTCAGGACGCAACGGGGCGCAACCAGGTGGCCGCGATCGTCGCGGTCGATTCGCCGCTCGGCCTGTATGACCAACTGCTGCTGACCGCCGGCAATGATGCGTATCCACGGCGCTCGACGCGCGGATCGCGTTCCCTCAGCGCCAGCTGGGACGTACCGGTCGGCTATGCGTCGTTTTCGCTCGCCGCGAGCGAGTGGGCGACCCGGCAGGCGATTCCCGTCGGCGATACCACGTTCGTGTACGCGCGCCGCACACGGCGGATCGAAGCCGGCATCAGCTATGTGCCGTACCGGTCGGGTACTGGGCGCACCCGCGTCGGCCTGACGCTGGCGCGACGGGAAGACCGCGCGTGGTTCGACGCGTTCGAACTGCGCGTCCAGAAGCACGTCATCACGAGCTACACATTCTCGGCCAGCCACCTGCAGCGGTTCACGCGCGCCTCGGTGGAGGCCGGCGCATCGTGGCGCGGCAGCCTGCGCGGGCTGAGCGCGTTTCCCGGCTACGTGCAGGACCGCAGTGACTGGAATGGCCGCTACGGGATCGCGACGGCGAACGTGGCGGTCGACGCGCCGTTCACGGTCGGCGCGCGCCGGGCGAACTACCGCGGCACTTTCGTCGTGCAGCGTGCGCCGTCCTCCGTGCCGTCGACGGAATTCCTGCAGATCGGCGGACGCTACACGGTACGCGGTTTCGACGGCAACGAAACGCTGGCCGCACGCAGCGGCTGGGTGCTGCGCAACGAGCTGTCGACCCGCGCGGTGGCGGGCATCGACGCCTATGCCGCGCTCGACGCGGGCGGCGTGACGGCCGACGCGGATACGCCGGGCGGCCGCACGCTGGTTGGCGGCGCGCTCGGCCTGCGCGGCGGCTACAAGCGCGTGAGCTTCGACGTCGCGCTCGGCATGCCGCTGCTGAAACCCTCCACGCTGCACAGCGCAAGCCCGACGCTCGACGTTCAGATTGCCGCGCGGTTCTGACGGCGCCTGATTGCTTCATCCCGTGCAGCGGGGCGTGCTGTCGCGACGACATCGCGCTCCCGTTGAACGGTCCGGTGCGGGATTGTCCCGCCCGTCATCCACCCAAGCGAGGACCACCATGAAAATGACTCGAAAGCGTGCGGCGCACCGTCACGCGCCCCTGACCCCGAAGCGGCTCGTGCAGTTGCTGGCCGTCGCGTTGCCGGCGTTGTCCGCGCCGGCCGCCCATGCGCAGATTTCCACGGGCGGCTCCGACAACCCCCACGTGCCTGGCATCAGCTTCAAGAACAAGAACGTCATCGTCGAGATCGTCAAGCCGAACGAGGCAGGCGTATCGCACAACCAGTTCATCAACTACAACGTCGGGTCGAACGGGTTGATCCTGAACAACGGCAGCACGGCGTCCGATACCCAGCTGGCGGGCCGGATCGACGGCAACGCGAGGCTCGGCGGACAATCCGCGAAGGTGATCCTGAACGAAGTCATCGGCGGTGAACGGACGAAGCTGCTCGGGCCGACGGAAATCGCCGGCCAGTCGGCGCAGCTGATCATTGCGAACCCGAACGGGATCACCGCGGACGGCGCGAGTTTCATCAATGCGCCGCAGGTGAAACTGGTCGCGGGCACTCCGGTGTTCGATGCGAACGGCAATGCGGGTGCGTTCGATACGAAAGGCGGGATCGAGATCGAAGGCAGCGGCCTCGATGCTCGAAGCGCGGCACGTACCGACCTGATCGCCCGCACACTGCGCGTCAACGCGGCCCTGCAGGCGCAGCAGCTCGTGGCAACCGCGATCGACGGCAACGTGAAGATCGACGGCGACAAGCTGACCTATGCACTCGCACAAGGCACGAACCGTCCGGAGATTGCGATCGACGTGTCGCAGCTCGGCAGCATTCATGCGAATGCGATCACGCTGATCGGCAAGGGTTCGAGCGTCGGCGTCAACGTCGCGGGCCGGATCGAGGCGATCGCCGGCGACCCTGTCGTGCCGAAGACGCGCGGCATCGTGTCGGGCGGCGGCATCGTGCTGATGGGGTCGACCGGCACGGTGAAGGACGCCGGTGCGAATGGCGATGTCCGGCTGGTTGGCGATGCGAATATCGATGGCACGATTGCGGGAAGCGTGCTGACGATGCTCGGCGAGACGAAGATCGGCAAGCGCGGCATCGTGACGGCGAGCGACGCGTTGCTCGCGGTCGGTTCGAATTCGGCCGGCACGACGTTGACGAACGACGGGTTCGTGCGGGCCGGGGCGGTGCGGGTGATCGGCAGCGTGCACAACAGCGGCACGCTGCGCGGTGATCGGTCGGTATCGCTCACCGGCAACGCATTCGTCAACGAGGCGGGCGGGCTGGTCAGTTCCGGCGGAGCGGTGGACGTCGTCGGGGGGACGTATCGAAACGACGGGAAAGTTGAGCAAAACGCGATGTTTCCTGGCGGCAACCCTGAAGGCGGCGGCAATCAGGGAGGGGACGGTCAGGAGGGCGGTAACTCGGGAGGTGGCAACGCGGGAGGTGGCAACGCGGGCGGTGGCAACCAGGAAGGCGGCAACCCCGGCACCGGCAATCCCGAATCGTCGGTCCCGGGCCTCGTCGCTGACACGAGCGACGCGAACTCGCCCCGGATCGACGTGAAGGACGGCGTACCCGTCGTCGACATCGCGAAGCCGAACGGCTCGGGCCTGTCGCACAACCGCTTCACGGAGTACAACGTCGGCCCGGACGGGCTGGTCCTGAACAACAGCACGAAGCCTGTCGACACCGAACTCGCCGGCCAGATCGGCGGCAACGCGCGGCTCGGCGGCCGGGCGGCCCGCGTGATCCTGAACGAGGTGACCGGCAGCGGGAAGTCGATGCTGAAAGGGCCGACGGAGATCGCCGGGGAGTCGGCGCTGCTGGTGATCGCGAACCCGAACGGGATCGCCGCCAATGGCGCGCGCTTCATCAATGCGTCGCAGGTGAAACTGGTGGCCGGCACGCCGTCGCTCGACGCGAACGGCAACGCGAACCGCTTCGACACGAAAGGCGAAATCGTCGTCGAAGGCGGCGGACTCGATGCGCGCGATGCGAACCGGATCGACCTGATTGCACGGACGTTGCGTATCGATGCGGCGCTGCATGCGCTGAAACTGGCCGCCCTCGCGGGTGATGGCACGGTGACCTACGACGGCGACAATTCTGCATTCCGTCTCGCGCAGTCGCCGAACCGGCCTGAGGTCGCGATCGATGTGTCGAAGCGCGGCAGCATCGACGCCCACGACATCACGCTGACCGGCAACGGCTCGGATACCGGCGTGAACATCGACGGCGCGATCCGGTCGACGCTCGCTTCTGGCACGGGTCTTGACGGCAACGTGACGATTGCCGGTGGTTCGCGCATCGGCGGGACGGTCGACGGCGAATCGATTCAATTGCTGGGCGGTACTGACGTGGGCAGCGCTGGCAGCGTGACCGCGCGCGACGCATTGAGCGCGCTGGGCGGCCTGAAGAACGGCGGCACGGTCACGGCGGCGTCGGTCAGCGTGAACGGCGGAACGATCAATGCGGGCAAACTGATCGCACACGGCCGGTTCGCCACCAACGGCGGGCTCAGAAACGACGGCACGCTCACGGCCACGTTCGCCAGCGTGAACGGCGGCGCATCGAACACCGGCACGCTTGGAGTGGAAGGCAGGCTCGGCGTCAATGGCGGGCTGACGAACGACGGCACGATCGAGGCGGCGACGGTGAACGTCAACGGTGACACGTCGAACTCGAAGCGGCTGTTCGCCAGCGACGCCCTGATCCTGAATGGCCGCACGACGAACACGGGCCACCTCGTCACGGACGGCACGCTGTCGATCAACGGTGGACTGGAGAACGGCCTCGAAGTCTGGGCCAAGGCGGTCAGCGTAAACGGCGGCGTGACCAACAAGGGCACCTTGACGGCGCTCGACCGGCTCGCCGTCAACGGCGGCCTGACGAACGGCGGCACGGTCGAAGCCGAATCGATCAGCGTGAACGGCGGTGCGACGAATCGGGGTACGCTGACCGCGGATACGCGTCTGGCGATCAACGGCGGGCTGCGGAATCACGCCGAGACGCATGCGGCGACGATCAGCGTGAACGGTGGCGTGTTCAATGCCGGGACGCTACGCGGTGACGACCGGATCGGGATCAACGGCGGACTCGATAACCTGACCAGCGCACGGGTCAGCAGTGGCGGCGTCGTGAAGGTGAACGGGCAGGTGGCCAACGCGGGCGAGATCGAGCAGTACGTCAAGCGTTGATCCGCCGGGTCTTCCGGTCGGGGCCTGCCTGACCGGAAGACTGCCGCGCGCCGCGCCGCGTCGCGCGGGTAAGGGGCGCCGGCGGCGTGCAATGCGCGGCCGGCACATGCGGGCGCACCGGGCCGGAACTGGCCGGAACTGGCCGGAACTGGCCGGCGCGCCCGCGCACTACACGTACAGATACCGTACGAGGTGGAAGAACACCGGCGCGGCGAAGCAGATCGAGTCGACGCGATCGAGCATCCCGCCGTGGCCCGCGATCATCGAACCCCAGTCCTTGGTGCCGAGCGAGCGCTTGACGGCCGACAGCACGAGCCCGCCGACGAAGCCTGCGATCACGATCGCGAGGGAGATGCCGAACGCCGACCAGAAGCTGAACGGCGTCACGCGATACAGCGCCGCACCGCACAGCGTCGCGAGCAGGCCGCCGCCGACGAAGCCCTCGATCGTCTTGGACGGCGACAGCTGCGGCGCGATCTTGCGCTTCCCGAACAGCTTGCCGACCACATACTGCAGCACGTCGCTGATCTGCACGACGAACAGGAAGAAGAACAGCAGCAGCGGGGTCTGCCCCGTGTAGTGCGGAATGTCGAGGATCAGCACGGCCGGCGCGTGGCTCAGCCCGTACACGCACACCATCAGCGCCCAGTTGATCTTCGCGTTGCGGCTCAGGAATTCGCGCGTGTCCTGCGTGAGCGCCGATACCAGCGACATCGCGAAGAACAGGTGCACCGGCACGAAGATCGAATACATCCCGTACCAGTTGATGCCGAGCAGCAGGTACTGCACGGGGATCGCGACGAAGAACGCGATGAACAGCGTCGTGTGGTCGCTCGCGGTGGTCGGTGTGAGCGTGATGAATTCGCGCAGCGTCAGGTACGACAGCACCGCGAACACGAGATACGTGACGTTGTTGCCGAGGCTGATCGCGATGACCATGATCGCGATCATCGCCCACCACGCACGGATGCGCTGGTTCAGGTTGACGATGGTCGCGCTCGTGCCGCCGCTGCGTGCGCCGAGGATTGCGCCGATCACGGAGGCGATGACGAGCACGCCCGTGACGCCCGCGACCAGTTCCCAGAAGAGAGTTCGCATGGGGTTATCCGGAAAAGGGAGAGAAGGGGAGCGCGTTCAGCCGGCCGGCCGCTGCGGCGGCGCGAGCGCGACGACCGCGTCGCGCATGCGGGCGAGGAACGTCGGCTTGTCTTCCTGGGCGCCGAGCGCATCGTTCGCACCGAAGTGCACCTTGCAGATCAGCGGCACCGGCCAGATCGCGCCCTTCGGCATGATCCGTTGCAGGTTCTCGAGATAGACGGGCGCGAGCGCGACGCCCGGAAACTCGGTCGCGAGGTGGAACAGCCCGCTCTTGAACGGCTGCGGCAGGATTTCGGCGCCGCGCGTGCCTTCGGGGAAGATGATGATCGAATGGCCCTGCTTGAGCGCGTCGCGCACGGGGTCGAGCGGATCGCCGCCGGATTCGCGGTGGCGGTCGATCAGCACGACGTTCAGCAGCTTCTGCGCGATGTGGCGCTTCATGTCGCTGCTGTCCCAGTAGTCGCGCGCGGCGACCGGCCTTACGACCGCGCGCACGTTGCGCGGCAGCGCGGCGAGGATCGCGAGCGTGTCGATGTGGCTCGTGTGGTTCGAGAAGTAGATCTTCTGCGTCGGGGACGGCGGCGCCTGATGCCAGACCGGATACGCGCCGGCGACGAGCCGCACGATGGACAGCAGGAAATCGCGCTGCCAGACGTTGAGAATGTTCATCGGCGCTGCGCCTCCTGCCTGCATGCATGGCCCGCGGCGGATGTGCGGCGGGCGGGACCCCGGAATGCCGGCGCGGCAGGATGCGCGCCGGACGGCCCTTGTTTAAATTTTTTCAAATTCGTGGCTGCCTGTCGCAGGTCCGCGATAATCGGACGATTCGCCGCTTCACGCTGTTGCGTCGCGGCGAATGTGCCGGTCGGCGGCGTGATAATCGGCTGTTGCACGAGTGCCCGTTTGCAGTTCGAATGGATCTCGCTGCGATCGGGCCAGCGGATTATCGCGAGTTTCCGTCAAAAACGCCAGATTGGCGCCACGCGTGCGGGCCGGGCGCATGCTTGACGCATCGGGGCCGCTCGGCGACGATTAGGGCCGTCCATGGAAGGCTGTCCAAGGCCGTTTCGCCGCCCGGGGCATGGCGGCGGGAAACGTATCCGACTGTGCCGCGCAAATAAAACGATGAGCCTCTACGCACTCAAACCCAAATTCCAGAACCGTCTGCGCCCGTTCGCGAACTCGCTCGCGGAGCGCGGCGTCACGGCCAACCAGGTCACGCTGTTCGCGGCCGGCGGCTCGATCGTCGTCGGCGCGCTCGCCGGGCTCGGCGTGTTTGCCCGCGCGCTGTTCCTGCTGATCCCGCTATGGCTGTTCGCGCGGATGGCGCTCAACGCGATCGACGGGATGCTCGCGCGCGAGCACAACCAGAAGAGCACGCTCGGCGCCTACCTGAACGAACTCGGCGACGTCGTGTCCGATATCGCACTGGTGCTGCCGTTTCTCGCGATTCCCGTGTTCGCTCCGGCAGACGTCTGGCTGTTCGCGCTGACGGCGGTGATCGTCGAATGCGCGGGGCTGATCGGCCCGCTGGTCGGCGTGAGCCGCCGCTACGACGGCCCGTTCGGCAAGAGCGACCGCGCGCTCGCCCTCGGCGCGTTCGCGCTGTGGATCGGGCTCGGGTTTCCGGTCGGCGGGGTCGCCGCGTGGCTGTGGCGCCTGCTGATCGTGCTGTCGATCGTGACCGTGGTGCGGCGCGTGCAGGCCGGCATCGCGGAAAAGGGTGGTTGAAAAAGTAGTCGACGCAGTTGCGGTACCGGGCGCCGGAGGGCGGCGCACCAAGATTCGAATAACGAAACGAGAGAGATCGCATGAGCGCACGCATGGCCCGCGAGGCCGACTTCATCACACACGACGGCGAAACGCTGTTCTATCGTCACTGGCCCGCCACGGGCGCGCGCTGCCGCGGCGCAATCGTGTTGCTGCATCGCGGCCACGAACACTCGGCGCGCGTCGCGCACCTCGTCGACGAGCTCGATTTGCCCGATTTCGCGTTCTTCGCGTGGGACGCGCGCGGCCACGGCCGCTCGCCCGGCGCACGCGGCTACAGCCCGAGCGCGGCCGCGTCGGTGCGGGACCTGCAGACCTTCGTCGAACATATCCGCGACACGCACGGCATCGCGATCGAGGACATGGCCGTGGTCGGCCAGAGCGTCGGCGCAGTGCTCGCGGCCACCTGGGCGCACGACTACGCACCGCCGATCCGCGCGCTCGTCGTCGCATCGCCGGCGTTCCACATCAAGCTCTACGTGCCGTTCGCGCGGCCGGGCCTGCGGCTGATGCACAAGCTGCGCGGGCTGTTCTACGTGAACAGCTACGTGAAGCCGAAATTCCTTACGCACGATCCCGAGCGGATCGCGAGCTATGCGTCCGATCCGCTGATCACGCGGCCGATCGCGGTCAACATGCTGCTCGACCTGCACGACACCGCGCAGCGGATCGTCGCCGATGCGGCGGCGATCACCGTGCCGACGCAACTGCTGATCTCGGGCGCCGACTGGGTCGTGCATCGCGGCCCGCAGGACCGCTTCTTCGAGCGGCTCGGCTCCGCACGCAAGGAGCGCATCGTGCTGCCGGGCTTCTATCACGACACGCTCGGCGAACGCGATCGCGCACAGGCGCTCGCACCGCTGCGTGCATTCGTGCTGCGCGAATTCGATGCGCCGAGCCCGCGCGTGTCGCTCGCCGACGCCGACCGGCGTGGTGCGTTCCACGACGAATACGCGGCGCTCGGCCGGCCGCCCGCGAATGCGTTCGCGCGTGCGTACTGGGCGCTCACGCGTGCCGGCCTGAAGGCGGGCGGCGCGCTGTCGGACGGCATCGCACTCGGGCTGCGGCTCGGCTTCGATTCGGGCTCGACGCTCGACTACGTGTACCGCAACCGCGCGCAGGGGCGGCTCGGCGTCGGCGCGCTGATCGACCGCACGTATCTCGATTCGCCGGGCTGGATCGGCATCCGCCAGCGCAAGGTGCATCTGCAGGAACTGATCGGCGCGGCGATCGGCCGCCTGCGCGGCCACGGCGCGCCGGTGCGGATCGTCGACATCGCGGCCGGGCACGGGCGTTACGTGCTCGACGCGATCGCGTCGGCCGCCGAGCGCGACGGCGCGGCGCCCGACGACATCACGCTGCGCGACTACAGCCCGCCGAACGTCGAGGCCGGGCGCGTGCTGATCGCGCAGCGCGGCCTCGAGCCGATCGCGCGCTTCGAGCGCGGCGACGCGTTCGACGAAGCGTCGCTCGCGACGCTCGAGCCGCGTCCGACGCTCGCGATCGTGTCGGGCCTCTACGAGCTGTTCGGCGAGAACGCGCTAATCGAGCGTTCGCTGCGCGGGCTCGCGCAGGCCGTGCCGCCGGGCGGCTATCTCGTCTATACGGGGCAGCCGTGGCATCCGCAGCTCGAATTCATCGCGCGCGCGCTGAACAATCACCGCGGCGAGGCGACCTGGGTGATGCGCCGCCGCTCGCAGGCCGAGATGGACGAACTCGTCGCACGCGCGGGCTTCCGCAAGCTCGACCAGCGGATCGACGAAATGGGCATCTTCACGGTCAGCCTCGCGCAGCGGGTCGACGCGTCATGAGCGCGCTCGACGGCGGCGCGAGCGGCCTCGCCGAGCCGGCCTCGGCGGCCGGCGCGCGCGACGCGTCGTTCGCGCTGCGTTTCGGCTGGCTCGTGGTGATGGGCGCAGTGTTCTTCTCGACCTACGGCTTCGCGAACTGGCTCGCCGCGCGCCGCGCGGCGGTGCCGACCTTCGCGTTCGGCTGGGAGCACGCGATCCCGTTCGTGCCGTGGACGATCGTGCCGTACTGGTCGATCGACCTGTTGTATGCGCTGTCGTTCTTCTTCTGGACGCGCCGCGCCGACCTGCTCGATCACGTGAAGCGGCTGTTGACGGTGCAACTGATTTCGGTCGCGTGCTTCATCGCGTGGCCGCTGCGCTTCGGGTTCGAGCGGCCCGACGCGGGCGGCGTGGCCGGGGCGCTGTTCACACTGCTGATGGGGTTCGACAAGCCGTTCAACCAGGCGCCGTCGCTGCACATCGGGCTGCTCGTCGTGCTGTGGGCCGTCTATGCACAGCACCTGCGCGGCACGCTCGCGCGCGTCGTGCTGCATCTGTGGTTCGCGGCGATCGGCGTGTCGGTGCTGACGACCTACCAGCATCACGCGATCGACGTGCCGACCGGCGCGGCCGTCGGCTGTCTCGCGTTGTTCCTGTTTCCGCTGCGCGATGCCGCGGGCCGGCTGCCGGGCGCCGATGCGTCTCCGGGTGCGGCCGGCCGCGCGCTCGCGCGCCGCTATGCGCTCGGCGCGGCGGCGGTCGCGCTCGTGGCGCTCGGGTGCGTGCCGCGCGCGCCCGGCTGGGCGCTGGCGGCCGGGTGGGTCGCGCTGGCGCTCGCATGTGTCGCGTGGATCTACCGGCGCGGCGCGCCCGGCGCGTTCCAGAAGGATGCGCACGGGCGGTTCCCGGTCGTCATCCGCTGGCTGCTCGCGCCGACGATTGCCGGCGCGTTCGTCAATTCGCGGCTGTGGACGTTCCGGCAACCGGCGCCGGTGCGGATCGACGAACGCGTGTCGCTCGGCCGCACGCCGACCACACGCGACGTGCGCCGCCACGGTTTCACGGCGCTGGTCGACCTGACCGCCGAAATGCCGCGCTGGGCGTCGGCCGATGCGTCGCTCGCCTATGTGGCGGTGCCGCAGCTCGACCTCGTCGCGCCGACGGCCGCGCAGCTCGCACAAGCCGTCGCGGCGCTTGAACGCCTGCACGGGGAAGGGCGCGACGTGCTGGTCTGCTGCGCGCTCGGCTACGGGCGCAGCGTGATGTGCGCGGCCGCGTGGCTCGCGGTGCGACGCGGGCTCGGCGATGCGCGCGACGCGCTGGCCGCGGTGCGCGCGGTGCGGCCGCATGCGGTGTGGTCGGACGACGGTGTGGCCGTGCTGCAGCACTGGATCGATCGCCGTCGCGGCGCGGGAGGCGAGTGATGCGCGACCCGTCCGCGCCGTTCAGGATCGCCGCCGCGCGTGGCGCGCTCGATGCGGGCGCGTGGGCGATCGCGGCCGCGCTGGCCGCGGCCGGCGCGGGCTGGTGGATTGCGTCGGGCTGGGCGCCGGCGACGATCGCCCGCGTGCTGCTGGCCGTCGTCAGTACCGGGTCGGGGATCGCGGCGCTATGGTATGCGGTGCGGATCGAGATCGATCGCCGGCTGTTCGCCGCGCTCGCGCGCGCGGCGGCAGGCGACGCATCGGTCGACGACGGGCTCGCGGCGCTTGACCGCGCACTCGCCGATCTCGGCTGGATCGACGCATCGAAGGCCGGACGCGCGCTCGACGCGCGCGTGCGCGGCGCGGTCGGGTTGTGCCGGGCCGGTGTGCTCGTCGCGATCGTGCAATGGCTCGTGGTCGGGCTCGCGATCGCCGTTCCGCAGATCGGCTAGCACCTGGTCAAGCCGGCCGCGGGCGGTTGAGCGGGGCATTCCACCCGTCGGTCCGTCAAGGAAACTGCCTTCGAGTACGCGTTACGCGTGCGCTATCCGCTGCGAGCGCGTGCGCTTCACTTCATACATCGCCTGGTCCGCATGCTCGATCAGCGCGTTCATGTCGGTGCCGTCGTCGGGCAGCAGCGCGATCCCGACGCTGACGCCGAGCTGCATCGGGCGCCCCTCGAATTCGAACGGTTCACTGACCTGGCGCGCGAGCCGCGTGCTTTGCGCATGCGCATCGTCGCGGTTGCCGATGTTCGGCAGGATCACCGCGAATTCGTCGCCGCCGATGCGCGCAACCGTGTCCGAGCGCCGTACCGCCCCCTGCATCCGCGTGGCGATCTCGCGCAGCGCCGCGTCGCCCGCACGATGGCCGAACCCGTCGTTGATCGGCTTCAGCCCGTCCATGTCGATGTTGAGAATGCCGAGCCGGCCGTTCGCGCGCAGCGTCGTGTGCATCGACTGCCGCAGGCGGTCGTAGAACAGCGCGCGGTTCGGCAGGCCCGTGAGCGCGTCGTGCGTCGCGCGCAGGTACAGTTCGTTCGCCTCGTTGCGCGCCGCGTGAAACATTGCGGCGGCGATCAGGTCGGCCGTCAGCCGCAGCGTGCCGGCGTCGGCTTGCGAAAAGCCGTCGACTTCCGGCGACATCACCTTCAGCACGCCGACCGTGGTGTCGGCATGGGTGAGCGGCATCACGAGCATCGAGCGCAGGCCGACCCGCCGGCATGCGTCGCGATCGACGCGCGAGTCGGTTTCCGAGTCGGTGCAGTGCAGCAGCTCGCCTTGCTGCACGCACAGGCCCGACAGGCTGCCCGAGCGCCGCAGCCGCAGGCCCAGCATCCCGGCGGCCGTGCCCGATGCGGCGCGGTACACCATGTCGTCGCCCTCGGCGAATTCGACCGCGGCGGCGCTCGCGCCGGTGAGCTGCGGCACCTGTTCAGCCACATAGGCCATCACGCTGCCCAGGTCGAGGCCGAGTTTCGCGATCTCGGTCTGCGCGGCGATGATGCGCAGCAGCGTATCGGGGGACGGAGTGGCAGTGTCGACGATTTGATTCAAGTCAGTTTTCCGTGAAAGAAAGCACGTCCGGCGAGGCGGGATTGCGGTAGCATACGCGCCGCCTCGCGGCAGCGCGTTCCGGCGGGGCGGTCTGCAACGGACCGCCGCCGGCCGACCGTGCCGCGCCGGCAGTATGCCGTTCGGCCTGCCGGGCGACAACGGCGCAATTCTTACCATTCATCCCTCTCGCGCAGCATTTCCGACCGGATTGAGTTTTTTTTCGTCTCATCGTCGCGAATCGGGGTAAGTTTTGTCCTGTTTTTGAGATAGTGTGACGAATGGGCGTGCGCCAGTGCCAGGCGCGCGTAGCACGATGACGCGCGATTAAAGAAATCGCCGCATTGTTTCGATAAATGAGTCAGGCCAGTTCGATTTATATGAGGGGAAGCAGTGGGGATGTTCACTCACGGGCATAGCTGCTTTGCGCGCATCGGCTTCGATGCGACAGATGACCGGATGATCCTGACGAAACGGAGCGGCGCATGAAGCCGGCCGTGTCGCTGCTCGTCCTGTCGGCCGCGATGGCCGGCGCTTTTCATGCAGCCGTACTGTCGGCCGCGCCGATGCCGGCCGTGCCGGCCGCTGCGGCGGCGTCCGGCGCTGCGCCGGTGCCGGTGCCCGCGGCCGCGCCTGCGGCGGCCAGCGCGGCCGCAGCCGGCCTGCCGGCAACGACGGTGCACCTGCCGTTCGCGTCGCTCGGTGCGTTCGATCCGCTGCGCCTGCGCGGCGCCGACGACGCGCGCACGATCAATGCGGGCGTGCGGCTCGACCGCGTGGTCACCGGCGCGCGGCTGCGCCTGACCTACGCGTATTCGCCGTCGCTGGTGTTCCCGATGTCGCACCTGAAGGTGTCGGTGAACGGCGAGGTGATCGCGACCGTCCCGTTCGACGCCGCACAGGCGGGCCGCACGGTCACGCAGGAAATCCCGATCGATCCGCGCTACTTCTCGGATTTCAACCAGATCGGCCTGCGCCTGATCGCGCATTACACGCTCGACCATTGCGAGGATCCGTCGAACTCGGCGCTGTGGGCCGACGTGAGCCCGAAGAGCGAGCTGATCCTCGACGAATCGCCGGTGCGCCTGCCGAACGATCTCGCGCTGCTGCCCGCGCCATTCTTTGACCGGCGCGACAACGGCCGCGTGCGGCTGCCGTTCGTGCTGCCGGCGTCGCCCGATTCGGCGACGCTGCGCAGCGCGGGCGTGCTCGCATCGTGGTTCGGCGCGCTGGCCGACTACCGGCATGCGCGGTTCCCGGTGTCGACCGGGCTGCCGGCCGACGACCAGGCGGTCGTGATCGGCACGGCCGCGACGCTGCCGGCCGGACTCGCGCTGCCGTCGATCAACGGCCCGCTGCTCGCGGTGGCCGACAACCCGGCGGCGCCGGGGCGCAAGCTGCTCGTCGTCACGGGCCGCACGGCGGCCGAGGTCGACGATGCGGTCGCGACGCTCGTGCTCGGCCGCGTGGCGCTGTCGGGGCCGGCGGCGACGGTCGCGCACGTCGATCTCGGCGCGCCGCGCAAGCCGTACGACGCGCCGCGCTGGCTGCCCGTGAACCGGCCGATCGCGTTCCGCGAGCTCGTGTCCGATACGCGCGATCTGGAAGTGCGCGGCACGACGCCCGACGCGATCCGCCTGAACCTGCGCGTGCCGGCCGATCTGCATTCGTGGAACGGCGCAGGCGTGCCGATCACGCTGCGCTACCGCTACACGGCGCCGACGGTGCAGGACAACTCGACGCTCGCCGTCGAGATCAACGAACAGCTCGTGAAGTCGTACCGCCTCGGGCCGGCTCAAGCCGAGGATGCGCACGGCCGGATGCAGCTGCCGTTGCTGTCGGTGCCCGAAGGGCGCGTGACGAGCGACGTCGACATCCCGGCGTTCCGGGTCGGCAGCGGCAACCAGTTGCAGTTCCGCTTCACGCTCGACTCGCAGAAGACGGGCCTGTGCTCGAGCACGGCGACCGAGCCGCAGCGTGCGGCGATCGATCCCGATTCGACCATCGACTTCTCGCACTTCGTCCATTACGCGCAATTGCCGAACCTCGCGTTCTTCGCGAACAGCGGCTTCCCGTTCACGCGCTTCGCCGACCTGTCGCAGACGGCCGTCGTGATGCCTGACCGGCCGTCGCCGCAGGAGCTCGAGGCCTACCTGACGATGCTCGGCCACATGGGCGAATGGACCGGCTTCCCGGCGCTGCGCGTGCAGGTCGCACGGCCCGGCGACGTCGCCGCGCTGTCGGGCAGCAAGGATCTGCTCGTGATCGACGGCTCGCCCGCGTCGCCGCTGCTCGCGCACTGGCGCTCGGCGCTGCCGCTCGTGATCGGCGAGCAGGGCGGCGCGGGAGGCGAAGGCGCCGCGCGCGTCGCGTTCTCGGTGAAGGAGCGCTGGCGCAACGGCGTCGGCCTGACCGAAGGCGGCGCGCATATCGAGCAGACGGGCTCGCTCGCGGCGCTCGCCGGGTTCGAGCTGCCGGGCAGCCGGGGGCGCAGCGTCGTCGCGCTGACGGCGACGGACCAGCCGCGCCTCGGCGATCTGCTCAACGTGTTCGAGAACGCCGGGCTCGTGTCGCAGCTGCAGGGCGACCTTGCGCTGGTGCGGCCGGGGCAGGTCGACAGCCTGCGCGTCGGCGAGCCGTATGTGGTCGGTTTCGTGCCGTGGTATGCGCGCGTCTGGACGCAAGCGGCGCGGCACCCGGTCGTGCTCGGCGCGGTCGGCGTCGTCGCGGGGCTGCTGCTCGCGCTCGGCGTGTTCAGCGTGCTGCAGAGAATCGCCGCGCGTCGACGGGGGATGTAACGGATGGCGCGGGCAATGGCGAAGCGACGGACCACGCGGCCGGCGCGGCGCGTCGGCGCGGCACTCGCGCTGGCGGTTGCGGTGACGTGCGCGGCGGCCGGCATGGCCACGCGCGCGCAGGCCGCGGGAACCGCTGGGGCCGACGCGGCCGACGCGGGATGCGGCGCGGCGTGGCCGCGCTGGGATGCGTTCAAGCGCGATTTCATCTCGGCCGACGGCCGCGTGATCGACGTCGGCTCGGCCGATTCGCGCACGGTGTCGGAGGGGCAGGCGTATGGACTTTTCTTCGCGCTGGTCGCGAACGACCGGCGCATGTTCGACACGATCCTCGCATGGACCGAGAACAATCTCGCGCAGGGCGACCTGAGCGCGCATCTGCCGGCGTGGCTGTGGGGCCGTGCGCCCGACGGCGCGTGGCGCGTGCTCGACGCGAACGCGGCGTCGGATGCCGACCTGTGGATCGCGTATGCGCTCGTCGAGGCCGGGCGGCTGTGGCACGAGCGCAGCTATACGGCACGCGGCGCGCTACTCGCGAAGCGCGTGCTCGACACCGAGACGGCGACCGTGCCCGGCCTGGGCCTCACGCTGCTGCCCGGGCCGACGGGGTTCAAGCTGGCCGACGGCCAGTGGCGCGTGAATCCGAGCTATTCGCCGCCGCAGGTGATCCGCGCGCTCGGCGCGCGCCTGCCCGACGACCAGCGCTGGGCCGCGCTCGTCGCCAGCACCGGTCGCGTGCTGCTCGACACCGCACCGAAAGGCTTCTCGCCCGACTGGGCGCTGTATCGCGCCGGCACCGGTTTCGGGCCCGATCGCGACACGCATGCGGAGAGCGCGTACAACGCGATTCGCGTGTATCTGTGGGCCGGCATGCTCGACCGCGCCGATCCGCTCGCCGCGCCGTTGCTCGCGCGGTTTGCACCTTTCGCCGACTACATCGCCGCGCATGGCGCGCCGCCGGAGAAGGTCGATACGACGACGGGCGTCGCGGGGCCGAACGACGGCAACGGCGGCTTCTCGGCGGCGGCCGTGCCGTTCCTCGACGCGCGCGGCCAGCGCGCGCTCGCGGATGCGCAGGCGGCCCGCGTCGATACGCTCGCGCGCCAGTCGGCGCCCGGTTACTACACGAGCGTGCTGACGTTGTTCGGGCTCGGCTGGCGCGACGGCCGCTACCGGTTCGGTGCGGACGGCACGCTCGACGCCCGCTGGGGAGGCCGCTCGTGCGCCGCCCGCTGAAGCGCGCCGCGCCGCACGTCGCGGGATTCGCGTGGCTCGCGTCGTCGGTGTGCGCGGCGGCGCCGGGCACCGCATCGGACGCGACGGTGGCAAACGCTGCGACCTTGGCGACCTCGGCGACCTCTGCGTCCGCCGATGCGCAGCGTCAGCTCGACACCGCGCGGATGTGGGGCGTCAAGCATCGCGACGACCTCGCGCGCGACGCGCTGCGCAAGGGGCTGCTGATCGCGCCGGGCGATCCCGACCTGCTGGCCGAACAGGTGCGCGTGCTGCTGCGGCTCGGTGACGCGAAAGGCGCGCAGGCGTCGCTCGCGCGCCTGCAGGCGCAATCGCCGAATGCACCCGCCACGCGGCGGGTGGCTGACGAGTACCGCGTCGCGACGAGCGGGCGCGGCGAGATGGCGCAGATTCGTTTGCTCGCGCGCAGCGGCCGCTCGGACGAGGCGGCCCGGCGGATCGTCGCGCTGTTTCCGAACGGCGCGCCGGAGGGCGCGCTCGGCGCCGAGTATTACCAGATCGTGTCGAATGCGCCGGGCGGGCGCGAGCCGGCGATCGTCGCACTGCGCCGCGCGGTCGCGGCCGACCCGCAGGACACGAGCGCGACGATGGCGCTCGCACGGCTCTTGAACCAGCGCGCCGACACGCGGCCGGAGGCAAACCGGATCGCCTGGGCGCTCGCGAAGCGCGCCGACGCCGACCATACGGAGGCAATGGCGCTGTGGCGGCGCGTGCTGCAGTCGGCCGGCAACGATCCCGCGTATCTCGACGCGTTGCATGCGTATCTCGCGCTCGTGCCGGACGATACCGAATTCGTCGACCGTGTCGCGGCACTGGATCGCCAGCGCGACGCGCAGCGCCAGCTCGAACGCAATCCCGACTACATCGCGCAGCAGCGCGGCCTGCAGGCGCTCGCGCGCGGCGACCTGGCCGGCGCCGATCCGCTGCTTGCGCGTGCCGCGCGAGCGCGCGCGGACGACGCCGACGCGGTCGGCGGGCTCGGCCTGCTGCGCCTGCGTGAAGGGCGGCACGACGAAGCGCGCGCGCTGTTCACGCGCGCGGCGGCGCTTGCGACCGACCAGCGCGGCAAATGGCAGAGCCTCGCGCGCACCGCACAGTTTTGGGGGCTGCTCGCGCAAGGCCGCGCGGCGGCGGCCGCGGGACGTCCGCAGGACGCGGAGCGCGCAGCCCGTGCGGCACTCGCGATGCAGCCGGACAGCCCGGACGCGAAGCTGCAGCTCGCCGATGCGTTGCTCGCGCAGCGCGACTGGGCGCGCGCGGAGCCGTTGCTGCGCGAGCTGCTGGCCGCGCGTCCGCCGAGCCTCGCGGCTGTGCGCGGTACGGCCACGCTGTATGAGAACACCGGCCGCGCGGACAGGATCGGCCCGCTGCTCGACGCGCTGCAAGGCCGTGTGACGGGCCGTGACGATCGGCGCGCACTCGATGGCCTGCGTGCCGACCTGCTTGCGGACCAGGCGCGCGCGCTGGCGGACAAGGGCGAACGCGGGCCCGCCGCGCAGCGCTACGAGGCGGCCGTGCGCGCGGCGCCCGACGCGGCGTGGACGCGCTTCGCGCTCGCGCGCCTCTATCGCGACATGGGGCTGCCGCAGCTCGGCCGCACGGTGATGGACGACGGCATCGCGCAGGGCGCGACGCCCGAGATGCGTTATGCGACCGCGCTGTACCGCAATTCGCTCGACGATGTGGCGGGTGCGCAGGCCGCGCTCGCGCCGGTCGACGACGCGCACCGTTCGGACGGGATGCGCGCACTCGCGCGCAAGCTCGACGCGGAACGCGCGCTGGCCGATGCACGCGGCGCGCTCGCGCGCGGCGACCGCACCGCGTTTGCCGCTTCACTCGCGCAGGCGCAGGCGAGTGCGCCGGACGATCCCGACATGCTCGCCGCGATCGGCGCGCAGTGGATCGACGCGGGCGAACCGGACCGCGGCCTCGCGCCGTTGCACGACTGGATCGCCGCGCACCCGCGCGAAGCCGATGCGGACGTGCGGCTGCGCTATGGCGACCTGCTCGGCAGTGCGGAGCGCGACGACGCGCTCGTCGCGTGGCTCGACACGCTGCGCCGGGAACCGTCGCTGACGCCCGCGCAGACGGCGAGGATCGAGGACCAGTCGCTGCGGCTCGTGTTGCGGCGGACGGACGAGGCGATCGCGCAGCAGGATTACGTGGAAGCGCGCAAGCGGCTCGATCGTGCGAGCCCGGCCGGCCGCGCGGACAAGCGCTATGCGCTCGAACTGGCCGATCTCGAACGCGCGCAGGGCCATTACGACGCGGCGCGCGCCGCGCTTGCGCCGGTCGTCGCGCGCACGCCGGACGATGCCGATACGCAGCTTGCGCTGGCCCGCATCGACGAAGACAGCGGCAACCGCGCGGCCGCGCTCGCGCGTGTGCAGGCGGTGCTCGCGCGCACGCCGGACGACGACGTCGATACGCAACTGTCGGCGGTGCGTCGCCTGAATGCGTTGCGCCGCCCGGACGAAGCCGTGCAGGTGACCGACCGGCTGCATGCCGCGTATCCGGCGCGCGCCGACGTGACGGTCGCGGCCGGGCGCGTGGCCGAGGCGCAGGGCCGCTATGACGACGCGGCGTCGCTGTACCGGTTGTCGCAGTCGCAGGAACGCGCGACGGGTGTGAGCCCGGGCCGCGACGGGCTCACACCCGCGCAGGCCGCGTTCGCGGATCTCGAGCAGCGGCGCAATCCCGAGATCGAGACCGGCTGGACGCCCGCGTACAAGTCGGGCGACGAAGGCATCTCGTCGTACCGTGCGCAGCAGGTGCCGATCTACATGCAGATGCCGATCCGTTACGACGGACACGTGTTTGCGCAGATCGACACCGTGCATCTGGATCCGGGCACGCTCGACACGAGCAACCCGAACGCGTATTCGCTCAGTACGTTCGGCAGCTACGCGGCGCTCAAGGCGCAGAACGCGCTGACGCCCGCCGCGATCGCGAATCCGCCGGGCTCGCTGCACCAGACGGCCACGGGCGTCGCGCTCGGCGCCGGCTATCTGACGGACGCATGGCGCTTCGACGTCGGTACGTCGCCGCTCGGCTTTCCGGTGCATTACCTCGTCGGCGGCGTGCGCTATCGCTTCGACGCGGGCCCGGCCAGTTTCTCGGTGAACGCGTCGCGGCGGCCGGAAACGAGCAGCGTGCTGTCGTACTCGGGGATGCGCGACCCGTGGACGGGCGCGGTCTGGGGCGGCGTGCGCCGCGACGGCGTGAACCTGCGCGCGTCGGTCGACGTCGGCCGCACGAACCTGTTCGCGGAACTCGGCGCGGGCGTGCTGTCCGGCCGCAACGTCGAACGCAACGCGGAAGTCACGCTGCGCACCGGCTTCACGGTGCCCGTGTACGAGCGCGCGACGATGAGGGTCAGCACCGGGCTCGTCGGCAACGCGTGGCACTACGCGCAGAACCTGCGCTACTACACGTACGGGCAGGGCGGTTACTACAGCCCGCAGCGCTACCTGTCGCTCGGCGTGCCGATCGAATGGGCGGGGCGGCACGATGCGCTGTCGTGGGACCTGACCGTCACGGGCGGGATTTCGAACAGCTACGAGAAGGATTCGCTGTATTACCCGATGTCCTCGGACCAGCGGGCCGCGCAAGTGGCGGCCGGGTTCGTGTACGCGGGCAGCTCGACGCGCGGCGTGTCGTTCTCGTACGGCGTCAACGGGATCGTCGAGTACCGCGTGAACCCGCACCTGAGCGTCGGCGCGCAGCTGCACGTCGACCGGTCGCACGACTATGCGCCGAGTTCGGCGCTCGTGTACCTGCGCTATGCGTTCGACGCGCGCGCGCAACGCAGCTGGCTCGTCACGCCGACGCCGGTGCGGCTTTATTCGGATTACTAGGGGAACGCCGTGAATACGGAAATCGATGCCACCCGTCCCGTGCTCGGCGCCGCCGGCCTGCTGGGCCGCTTGCGTGCGCTGCTCGGCACGGGGCCGGCCGGTGGCCGCGTCGGCACGGTGAGCCGGCTCGCGATCGACGGCTTGCCCGATGCGTGGACGCAACTGGAAGCCGGCGGCCTGTACGCGATCTACGCGGCCGGCGGTACGCCGGCCTGTGATGCACTCGTGTGGGAGAGCGCGCGACAGGCGCGTACGCGCGACGTGACGGTCGTGCTCGCGCGCGACGCGACGCACGTCGCCGAACAGATGCAGGCGCGTGGCTTCGCGGGCGGCGCGCAGCCGGCCGGCTGGCCGCGCAACCTGAACGTGCTGGCCATGCCGCCGGCGGCCGAGCCGGCCGACGGTGCCGGCGCAACGGCCGACGCGCCGCGCCGCACGGCACCGGGCCCGTTCGCACGGCTGACCGGCGGCCTGCGCGCGATGAAGCGCTACGGCTTTCGCGCGCGCTCGTTGTATTTCGTCGAAGGCGCGCAGCGCTGGTTCAGCTGGGACGACCCGATCGCGCTCGCCGACGAGGCGCACGCGCTGGCCGACTGGTGCCGTACGCGCCGGATCGCGCTCGTGCTGCTGCTCGATCCCGAGACGCCGCGTGCGGGCGACGAATCGCGTACCGACGATGCGCCGCTCGTGCGCGACGCGGATCGCACGCCGCGCAGCGGTTTCCACGGGATCTGCTCGGGCGTCGCACAGTTGCAGCGCACCCATGGCGAGCTGTTGTGGATCGTCGATTTCTGGCGGGCGGGCGACACGCTCGCGGCCGGCGAGGTCCGGCCGCTGCGCTTTGCGCCGGGCGGCCGGCTGTCGGCGAGCGTCGATGGCGGCGCGACCGAGCCCGCGCACCGGATGAAGCTCGCGAGCGACGAGGATCGCGTCGTCGTCAGCCGCGCTGTGCTCGACGGCACGAACCGCGTGCCGGACGGCTGGGAAATCGTCGAAGACAACGCGGCCGTCGTCGCTGCGTGCGCGCATGCCCAGGCCGCGACCGCGGTGCTCGTGTTCCGCTCGCATGCGCAGCTCGAAGCGCTGTGCGCGGACGTGCACGCGCTGCGCCGGCAGTGCGGCGGCGCGCTGAAGATCGCGGTCGTCGAGCGCGGCGAAGTGCTGCGCCAGCAGTTCGAGATGCTCGTGCTGAGCGTCGGCGCGAGCCGCGTCGTCGCGCGCGACCTGCCGGTATCGCGGATGCAGGCCGCCGTGCACGCGCTGCGCGGCCAGCTCTATGCGCGCCCGGTTGCTGCCGACTATCGTGCGGCGCTCGCGGCCGCGCTCGGCGATTCGGTGCTCGGCTACCTGCCGGTCGGCGCATTCTGCCTGCGGATTCGCGCGGTGCTCGATCGCGGTGCCGTGCTCGCGCTGCCGCACACGCTCGCGAAGATCGCGCTGCTGCCGGGCGTGTCGCATGTCGACGCGCTGCGGCATTGCCGGCCGCGCCGCGCCGGCGACGTCGTGACGGCCGATGCCGCGCACCTGTACGTATTCCTGTTCGCGTGCGAACCGGTCGATGCGGAGGATGCGCTCGCGCGCATCTTCGACGTGCCGGTCGACACGCTGTCCGACCGCGTCGTATGCCTCGGGCACGGCAGCATCGACACCGAACTCAACGCGCTGAAGGCCGAGAACCGGCGCGCGCCGATTGCCGACTACAGCGATTTGTTCGCGGTCACGCAGCCGGCGGGCGCGACGCGCCAATCGCCCGCGCGCGCCGAACCCGGCGCGGCGTTGCCCGATGCGAACGAAGTGAGCAGGGCGATCGATGCGATCGATACGATCGTCGCGCTCGAGGCGATCGCTCCGGCGCCGCCGGCCGAGGCTGTCGACGCATCCGCGCCGGAACCCGTCATTCCCGCCGCGCGCAAGCGCAGCGCCGTCCGCAGCGCGATGCCGCTGCGCAAGGAGGGGGTCGCATGATCGCCGAACTCGTTATCGGTTTCATCGTCGGCATTGCGATCGCGGTGCCGGTGTGGATCGTCGCGCAGCACCTCGGCATCGGCCGTGGCTTTCATGCGCCGCGCGGCATCGACCGGCGCGACGCGGTGCCCTGCGAACTCGTACCGGTTGCGCTGCGCGGGCGGTTGCTGCCCGACGCCGAGCGCGACGACCGTGGTGGCGAGGCGGCCCGATGAAGACGATCGCCATTACGTCGACGACGGGCGGCGCGGGCCGCACGACGCTCGCGGCCGCGCTCGCGGTGCTGCTCGCGCGCCGCGGCCGGCCGGTCGTCGCCGTCGAATTCGATGCGCAGAACCTGATGGGCGCGACGCTCGGCCTCGACACGCTGGCCGAGCACGGCCTCGCGCAGAGCGTGCTCGGCGGCGCCGAGCCGTGGCACGCACATACGTGGCGCAGCGCCGACGGCGTGCTGTTCGTGCCGTACGGGCAGGTCGACGCAGCCGGCGCCGCCGCATGCGATGCGCGGCTCGCGGCCGATCCCGCGTGGCTGTCGCGCGCGCTCGACGAAATTGCGTTGCCGGCCGACGGCGTCGTGCTGATCGACACCGCACGCTATCCGTCGACGCAGGCCGAGCAGGCGGTTCGCCGCGCGGACCTGACGCTCGTCGTCGTGCCGCCCGAGCCGGCCGCCTGCGCGACGACGGCCGCGCGGCTCGGTGCGCTGCGTGCCGGCGGCGGCGAACTGCAGATCGTCGTGAACCGGCTGAATCCGGCGCGCGACATGCAGCGTGATGCGCTTGGCATGCTGCGCGCGGTCGCGGGGCCGGCATCGATGCTCGAGCAGCGGATCCACGTCGATGCGGCCTTGCCCGAAGCGCTCGCGCGCGGCAGCTGGATCTTCGACGACGCGCCGTATTCGCAGGCGTCGCACGACCTGAACGGCGTCGCGAACTGGGTCGATACGTGGCTGGCGGCGGGCGCCGCCGGTCGCCGCGGAGCTGCGCGATGAACGCGGGCCTCGTGCTGCGCCTGCGTGCGTTCGGCCGCCGCGCGGTCGACTGGTTCGCACGCGGCATCGGGTTGCCGGCGCAACGCACGCTGGCCGACTGGCTCGTGCGGCTGTTCTTCCACGCGCCGCCGCCGGGCCGGCCCGATCATGTGCGCCGCTGGGTGCGCGTCGCGTTTCGTCGGCTTGCGCAAGAGTGGGGCGTGCTGCAACCGCTCAGCCCGCGCGAATGGCTGTGGCGCGCGATCGTGCGTGCGCCGCGCGCGGCCGACGGCCGGCCCGCGCGCGATCCGCTCGCGTGGTTCGATACCTATGTCGTGCCCGTCTACGTGGCCGGGCGCGCGGTCGGCAGGCGCATCGACGCGATGCTCGCGCGCCTGCCGTGGGTGCGCTGGGGCGGCTGGGTCGATGCGCGCGCGAACGGCGTCGGCCGGCGCCGCTGGCTCGCGCCGCTGCTGCTCGTGGCCGGCGCGCTGCTGTGGGCGGCGGCCGGGATGTCGCCGCTGATGCCCGGTGCGCAGTTCGCGTTCTTCGCGATCGTCGCGGTGCTGGCGCTCGCGCTGCGCCGCCTGCCGGGCCATCTGCCGACGCTCGCGCTCGCGTCGCTCGCACTGCTCGCGACGGTGCGCTACGTGTGGTGGCGCACCACGCAGACGCTCGACTTCCGCGGCCCGGTCGAGGCGGTTGCCGGCTACCTGCTGTACGGCGCGGAAGCCTATACGTGGATGATCCTGCTGCTCGGCTTCGTGCAGACCGCATGGCCGCTCGACCGGCCGATCGTGCCGCTGCCCGACGATCCCGATAGCTGGCCGACCGTCGACATCTACATCCCGACCTACAACGAGCCGCTGTCGGTCGTGAAGCCGACCGTGTTCGCCGCGCAGAGCATCGACTGGCCGAGCGCCAAGCTGCGCGTGTACCTGCTCGACGACGGCAAGCGTCCCGAGTTCGCGGCATTCGCGCGCGAGGCCGGCATCGACTACCTGACGCGCGACGACAACCGCCACGCGAAGGCTGGCAACATCAACCGCGCGCTGCCGAAGACGCACGGCGAATACATCGCGATCTTCGACTGCGATCACGTGCCGACGCGCTCGTTCCTGCAGACGACGATGGGCGTGTTCCTGCGCGACCCGAAGTGCGCGCTGGTGCAGACGCCGCACCATTTCTTCTCGCCCGATCCGTTCGAGCGCAACCTCGGCACGTTCCGCGAGATCCCGAACGAGGGCAACCTGTTCTACGGCCTCGTGCAGTCGGGCAACGATCTGTGGAACGCGACGTTCTTCTGCGGCTCGTGCGCGGTCCTCAAGCGCACCGCGCTGGAAGAGGTAGGCGGCGTCGCGGTCGAGACCGTGACCGAGGACGCGCACACGGCGCTCAAACTGCACCGGCGCGGCTATACGTCGGCGTACCTGCCGACCGTGCAGGCGGCCGGCCTCGCGACCGAAAGCCTCGCGGGCCACGTGAAGCAGCGCACGCGCTGGGCGCGCGGGATGGCGCAGATCTTCCGTATCGACAACCCGTTCCTCGGGCGCGGGCTCGGCTTCATCCAGCGGATCTGCTACGGCAACGCGATGCTGCACTTCTTCTACGGGATTCCGCGGCTGGTGTTCCTGACGATCCCGCTCGCTTACCTGTTCTTCCACCTGTACTTCATCAACGCGTCGGCGCTCGCGCTCGCGAGCTACGTGATCCCATATCTCGTGCTTGCGAACGTCGCGAACTCGCGGATGCAGGGGCGCTACCGCCATTCGTTCTGGGCCGAGGTCTACGAGTCGGTGCTCGCGTGGTACATCGCGCTGCCGACCACCGTCGCGTTCTTCAGTCCGAAGCACGGCAAGTTCAACGTGACCGACAAGGGCGGCAAGATCGACGAAGGCTACGTCGACTGGTCGACGTCGAAGCCGTACCTGGTGCTGTTCGGGCTGAACGTGCTCGCGATCCTCGCCGGCCTGTGGCGGCTCGCGGCCGACCAGGGCGACGAGGCGTCGACGATCCTGATCACGCTCGGCTGGACCGTGTACAACCTCGCGATGCTCGGCGCGGCGCTGGCCGTGGCGCGCGAGACCAAGCAGGTGCGCGTCACGCACCGGATCGCGATGCGCGTGCCGGCCACGCTGCTGCTCGCCGACGGCTCGACGGCGGCGTGCTTCACGAGCGACTACTCGACCGGCGGCCTCGGCCTCGAAGCGGTGCCGGGGCTGTCGGTCGCCGTCGGCGACACGCTGACGGTGTGCGTGACGCGCGGCGACCGGCCGTTCCCGTTCCCGGTGCGCGTGAGCCGCGTGACGCCGACTCATGTCGGCGTGAGCTTCGAGGAACTGACGCTCGAACAGGAGCGCCAGCTCGTGCAATGCACGTTCGGCCGCGCGGATGCGTGGCTCGACTGGCACGAAGGCGAGCGCCTCGACACGCCGCTCGGCGGGCTGAAGGAAGTGTTGCGTATCGGCCTGGACGGCAACGTACGGATGTGGAAGGGTGCGGCGCGCGGCCTGCTGGCCATGCTGGCGCCGAAACTCGATCGGGCGCGCGACTGACGCGGCGCTCATCATGGAGTGGGTTAGATGACGTTCTGGAATCTGTATTTCATCCTGAAGTTCGCACTGTTCGCGACCGGGCACCTGCAGCCGTTCTGGCTCGCGAACCTCGCGTTCGCGGTGGCGCTCGCCGCGAGCGCACCGATCCGGCAGCGCGCGTGGCGCCTCGTCCGGCAGCTCGTCGCGATCGCGATCGCGGTGCCGCTGCTCGCACGCGAGATGCATGCGCCGCCGCTCGACCGGCTCGTCGAGGCCGCACGCGAAGTGAGCACGTTCCGCTTCGACTACTGGATGGAGCTGCTGCCGCGCCTGTTGCCGCCGGTGCTGCTGCTGACGGTGGCCGGCGCGCTGATCGTCTACTTCATCGTCAACCGCTGGCT
Organism: Burkholderia lata; assembly: GCF_902499335.1. Lineage (GTDB taxonomy): Bacteria > Pseudomonadota > Gammaproteobacteria > Burkholderiales > Burkholderiaceae > Burkholderia > Burkholderia lata_B. Next base: position 395,571 of record NZ_CABVQK010000007.1, read on the forward strand.
GCGCGTCGCGACGTTCGTGCTGGCCGTGCTGATCGTGATGCCGCTGTGGCAGGCCGGCAGCGGGCTGATGGCGCGCGTCGTCGCACCGCTTCCGCAGCAGGCGAACGCGACGGGCACGACGATTGCCGGCCAGCCGGAGGATCACAACGCCGCGCTCGCGACGTTCCGCACGCAGGAATCGCAGCGGCAGGTCGCGTTCGGCCATCTCGGCAACGATCCGTCCGCACAGTTCGACGTGATCGTGCTGCACATCTGCTCGCTGTCGTGGGACGACCTCGATGCCGCGAAGGTGCGCAACCACCCGATGCTGAGTCACTTCGACTACCTGTTCAATAACTTCAGCACGGCCGCGAGCTACAGCGGCCCGGCGGCGATCCGTGTGCTGCGCGCGAGCTGCGGGCAGGAGGCTCACGCGGACCTGTACAAGCCCGCGCCGCAGCAGTGCTACCTGTTCTCGCAACTGGCGAGCGCGGGCTACAAGGTGCAGTCGCTGCTGAACCACGACGGCCACTTCGACAACTTCCTGCAGGTGATCCACGACAACATCGGGGTGCCCGACGCACCGCCGGTGTCGAACGCGGCCGCGCCCGTCGCGATGCACGCGTTCGACGGCTCGGAGATCAAGAGCGACTACGCGACGCTCGCGAACTGGTACGCGCAGCGCGCGTCGGTGCCGGGCCCGGTCGCGCTGTACTACAACACGATCAGCCTGCACGACGGCAACCGCATCGTCGGCAGCTCGCTGACGAGCATCGACTCGTATCCGCAGCGCGTGACGAAACTGATGGACGACTTCGATCATCTGGCCGACCTGATCGCACAATCTGGCCGCCGTGCGGTGATCGTGTTCGTGCCCGAGCACGGCGCCGCGCTGCGCGGCGACAAGTACCAGGTCGCGGGCCTGCGCGAGATCCCGACGCCGCGCATCGTGCACGGGCCGGTGGGCGTGAGGCTCGTGGGCTTTACCGGCAACCACGGTGCGACGACCGTGATCGATCAGCCGACCAGCTTCCTCGCGCTCGCGCAGCTGCTGTCGAACCTCGTGTCGAACAGCCCGTTCAAACCGGGCACGACGCTCGCGCAGTACGCGGCCGATCTGCCGCGCACGCGGATGGTCGGCGAGAACGAAGGTACGGTGGCGATGCAGACGGCCGCGGGCTACTCGGTGAAAACTCCGGATGGCGTATGGATCGACGAACAGTAATTCTCCCCGCCGACAGCGACGATGATCGCCTGTCGCAACCGAACGACGTGCTCGGCCTCGCGCGGCACCTGCCCGCGCTCGATCCCGAGCGGTATGTCGACGAGCAGGCGCGCCGTGCGTTCATCGACTCGCTCGACCGCTGGCCGACGCTCGCGAAGCTGATGGGATTGAAGACGTAAACGCACAACGGCCGGCATGGGAGCCGGCCGTTGCTTGCTTGCGGGCGAACCCGCCTGTCGCACCTTATTGCGCCTTGCGTTCCGGCTGGCGCGTCCACTCGTTTTCTTCGCCCGGCACCTTGCCGAACGACTGATCGGCCCACGCCGCGCGGGCCGCGTCGATCTTCGCGCGCTCGCTCGACACGAAATTCCATTCGATGAACCGCTCACCCGGCAGGTGCGCACCGCCCAGCAGCATCACGCGGGCGCCGTTCGCGCTGGCGAGCGCCGCGGTCGCGCCGGGTTCGAGCACGGCCATCGTCGCGGGGGCGAGCGGCGTGCCGTCGATCGCGAGGTCGCCGTCGACCAGGTACACGCCGCGTTCGTCGTGTTCGGCATCGAGCGCCAGCGTGCCGCCTGCGGCGAATTCCGCATACGCATAGAGCGTCGGCGAGAACACGGCGACCGGCGACGTGAGCCCGAACGCGGTGCCCGCGATCACGCGCACGCTTGCACCGTCACGCGTGAACGACGGCAGCGTGTCGGCCGCATGATGGACGAACGCGGGCGTGGTGTCTTCATGCTCGACCGGCAGCGCGACCCAGGTCTGGATCCCGTGGACCGGCTGATCGTGCGGCCGGTCTTCGTCGGGTGAGCGCTCCGAATGCACGATGCCGCGGCCGGCCGTCATCCAGTTCACGTCGCCCGGCACGATCTTCTGCCGGAAGCCGAGGCTGTCGTGATGCATCAGCGAGCCGTCGAACAGGTAGGTGACGGTTGCGAGGCCGATATGCGGATGCGGCAGCACGTCGATGCCGCGGCCGGCCGGCAGCACGGCCGGCCCCATCTCGTCGAAGAAGATGAACGGGCCGACGAGGCGTGCGGCTCGCGCGGGCAGCACGCGGCGCACGACGAGGTTGCCGATGTCGCTTTCGCGCGGCGTGAGCAGGGTCTTGATCGAGGCGGACATGGTGGGAATCTCGTGGTCGATGCGGCGCGTGTCAGGCGATCGCCGTGTCGATGGTGATCGGATGCGTGAGGATCTTGTGCACCGGGCACGCGTTCGCGATCTGCAGCAGGCGCTCGCGCTGTTCGCCGGACAGGTCGCCTTCCAGCGTGATGCGGCGCACGATCGTGCTGCCCGCGCTGCCCGATTCGTGCGCGAGCTTCACGTGTACTTCGGTGAGCGGCCAGCCCTTGCGTTGTGCGTACATCTTCAGCGTGATCGCGGTGCACGCGCCGAGGCTCGACAGCAGCAGCGTGACGGGCGCGGGCGCCGCATCGCCGCCGCCGAGCGACGCCGGTTCGTCGGCGCGCCACTGGTGGACGCCATCGCTGAAGTGGACGAGGTAATCGACGGAGCCGATGCTCGCTTCGACGGACAGTTCGCTCATTGCAGTTCCATGAAAAAAAGGGGGGAGGCCGGCGGCCGGGCCGGGCGTTACGGTTCGAGCAGCCGCTGCAGCCGCAGTTCCTCGAAATCGAGTTCCGATTCGATCCGGTGCAGCACGGCGTCGTCGACCTTGCCGTCGCGATGCAGGTCGAGCAGTGCACTGCGCGACACACCGACGAGTTCGAGTTCGACGCGCAGCATGCGCGAGCGCACGTTGGCCGGTTCGGCGCCCTGGCGATGCGCGCGCTCGTTGGAGGTGACGCGGTTCCGGTATTCGGCGAGCAGGCGGTCGAGCGACGGCCGCTCGAGGGTCGATCCGCGCTGTTCGAGCGCGTCGAGCTCCGCGAGCGCCGCGCCGAACGCATGCGCGCGCACCGCATGCTCGGACATCGTGTGCCGCGCGGCCGGGCGCAGCCTCAGCACGCGGATCAGCGGCGCGAGCGTGCCGCCCTGCACGACGAGCGTGGCGATGATCAGCAGGAACGTGCTGAACAGGATCAGGTCGCGGCCAGGGAAGCTGGCGGGCAGCGCGATCGCGGCCGCGAGGCTCACGACGCCGCGCATGCCCGACCAGCCGAGCACGACGGCCTCGCGCCACGACCACGGTGCGTGGCCGGCGCGCGGCGCGCGCAGGCGGCCCGGCAGCCACATCGCGACGAACACCCACACGATGCGCGCGGCGATCGCAGCGGCGGTGGCGGGCAGCGCGACGCGCAGGCCGGCCATCAGCACCGCGCCTTCGTGGTTCACGCGCGCGAGGATCGCGTGCAGCGCGAGACCGATCAGGATGAACACGAGTGCGTCGAGCACGAACACGATTGCTTCCCACGTCGCCTTCGCCTTGATCCGCATGTCGGCGTCGAACACGCGATGCTGGCGCACGCCGAGCACGAGGCCGCAGGTGACGACCGACAGCACGCCCGAGCCGTCGACGGCTTCGGCGATCCCGTAGCTGCCCCATGCCATCGCAAAGGTCACGACGATGCCGAGCATCGGGTCGCGCAGGCGCGGCAGCACCCAGCTCATCGCATGGCCGCACGCGAGGCCGACCGCGATGCCGATCAGCGTGAGCGAGAAGAACAGGCCGGTGGCGCTCGCGGCCGTGATCGACACGGCGAGCGCGGCCGATACCGCCATCTGGTAAAGCAGCAGGCCCGACGCATCGTTGACGAGGCTCTCACCTTCAAGCACCGCGACGAGCCGCGCGGGCAGCGGGTGGCGCTGCAGGATCGCCTTCGCGGCAACCGCGTCGGGCGGCGACACGATCGCGCCGAGCGTGAAGCAGGCGGCCCACGGCAGCGCCGGGTTCATGGCATGCACGGCGAGCGCGACCGCGACGGTCGTGAACACCACCGCGCCGAGCGCGAGCGACGCGATCGATGCAAGCTCCTGCCGGAATTCCTTCCACGCCGTGTAGAACCCGCTCGACATCAGCAGCGGCGGCAGCACGGCCGCGAGCAGCAGCGCCGGGTCCATGTCGGGCACGCGCTTGCCGGCGACCGCGACCACGCAGCCGCCGAGCAGCAGCACGACGGCCGGCGGAATCGAGATCCGTTCGGCGAGCCACGTGAGCGCGCCCGCCCCGCAGATCAATAGCAGCAGGTAATGAAACAGTTCGACGTTGGTCATGCGTGGCCGGTGATGAACGATTGCGTCACGACGGCTTGCGATCGTTCGTGGTGCCGCCGGGCAGCGCGCCGAACATGTGCTGGCTGCATTGTGCATCGCGCCATGCGGTGTTCAGCCGGTGTCCGGAAAGCATCCGGCGCGCAACGGGCAGGATCTGCTCGCCGGCCAGCATGCCGAGCAGGCCGGTGAGCGCGATGATCGGCGGGGCCGGCGAGTTCACGCCGAGCGCGCCGTAGATGACACCGGCGAGGATGCCGGCGAACAGCGACAGGAAATACGGTTTCATGGCGGGCCCCGTGATGGCAGACGAATGGCGCGGTGCGCGCCGTCAAGATTTCGAAAGCGTATCGGGTTTGCGTGAAGAAAAAAAGGGCGGGGAGCCCCGAACAGGCATCGATTCAGGAATCGGATCGATTCCGTTTCTTGGGTGTTCGCGCCGCGCGTTTGCGGCTTAAATATTTCGGCCCGGATGACGATCCGGCGCCGACGTACCTCCGGCTCCTCCCGTTTTCACGGTCGAGGCAGGCCCCCCTTTTTTCGTTCACAGGACACCTTGCGCCATGAGCAATCCGAAACTTGAAGTACTGACTCCGCAGAACAGCCAGCTGATCTTCATCGACCAGCAGCCGCAAATGGCGTTCGGCGTGCAGTCGATCGATCGCCAGACGCTGAAGAACAACGTCGTCGGGCTCGCGAAGGCAGCGAAGGCATTCAACGTGCCGACCACGATCACGACGGTCGAGACCGAAAGCTTCTCGGGCCACACGTTCCCCGAACTGCTCGACGTGTTCCCGAACCAGCCGCTGCTGGAACGCACGTCGATGAACTCGTGGGACGACCAGAAGGTGCGCGATGCGCTGGCCGCGAACGGCCGCAAGAAGGTGATCGTGTCGGGCCTGTGGACCGAGGTCTGCAATACGACGTTCGCACTGTGCGCGATGCTCGAAGGCGAATACGAGATCTACATGGTGGCCGATGCGTCGGGCGGCACGTCGAAGGACGCGCACGACTTCGCGATGCAGCGGATGGTGCAGGCCGGCGCGGTGCCCGTCACGTGGCAGCAGGTCGTGCTCGAGTGGCAGCGCGACTGGGCGCGCCGCGATACGTACGAAGCGGTGATGGGGATCGTGCGCGAGCACTCGGGCGCATACGGGATGGGCGTCGACTACGCGTACACGATGGTTCACAAGGCTGCACAGCGCACCGCAACGCCGCACGAGGCGCTCGCGGCGGTACCGGCGAAGTAACGGACACCGGCTGCGATCGCGGCAACGGCCGGCCGCGGCGATCCGCTGTCGCCGGCCGTTGCGGGTTCAGGCCACGGGCAGCGCCCACGGCGCGTGAGAGAAGTGTTCCGCGAGGAAATCGAGCAGCACCGTCACGCGCGCGGCGCGCAGCATGCCGGGCGGCGTGACGAGGTTGACGTTGATGTCGGCGATCTTCCAGTCGGACATCACTTCCTCGAGCTCGCCGCTCTGCATCGCTTCCCACACCAGGAACTCGGGCTGAAGGGCGAGGCCGTGACCGGCGATGAGCGCGGGGACGATCACGTCCGCGTTGTTGGTGCGGATGCGGCCGTGCACGGATACGCCGACTTCGTCGCCCGATGCCGGATGGCGGAAGCGCCAGTGTTCGGGCGTCGGCAGGTTCGTGTAGGTGAGGCACACGTGCTGTTCGATGTCGCGCGGGTGCGTGGGGCGGCCGCGCCGGTCGAGGTACGCGGGCGACGCGACGAGCGGCCGGCGCACCGCGCAGAGCCGGCGCGAGCGCAGCGACGAATCGCTGAGCTCGGCAATGCGGATCGCGACGTCGAAGCCGCCGGACACGATGTCGACGATGTGATCGGTGAGCACGAGGTCGATGTCGACGCGCGGATAGCGTTCGAGAAACGCGGGCAGCACCGGCGACAGATGGCGCAGCCCGAACGACATCGGCGCATTCACGCGCACGAGGCCGTGCGGCTCGAGCGCCTGCGCGGACGCTTCGCTCTCGATCAGTTCGGCATCGGCGAGCAGGCGGATCGCGCGGTCGCGCAGCAGTTCGCCGGTCGGCGTGAGCGACAGCTTGCGCGACGTGCGGTACAGCAGCATCGCGCCGAGGCGCTTTTCGAGGCGCGCGATGGCCTTCGACACGGTCGGCTGCGTTACGCCGAGCAGGTCGGCGGCTTTCGCGAACGAACCGGTCTCCGCGACGCGCGCGAAGATGGCCCAGGCTTCGAGATCAGGAAGGTGTTGCATGGTCGGGATGAATGGCAGGGAAGCGAAACGGATGCGGCGCACCGCGAAGGCGGGCGTGCGATGCAGGTGATTCTAATCCGGCCGGGAGAAAAATCGTTATGGAATCTTATCTACTTTCGTTGGGCGCCGGCGTGTTGATCGGCGTCGTGTACAGCGTGATCAAGGTGCGTTCGCCGGCACCGCCGCTGATCGCGCTGGTCGGCCTGGCCGGCATGCTGATCGGCGCCCAGGCCATCGCGCCGGTCCGTCACTGGCTCGGCTTCTGACCGCATCGAGGACACTTCATGAGCGCAACCGCTACTCAACCCGATCTCATCCTGCACAACGGGCGCATCACGACGCTCGATCGTGCGAACCCTGTTGCCACCGCCGTGGCGATCAAGGGCGGCCGCTTCGTCGCGGTCGGCGCCGACGCGGACATCGTGCCGCTCGCGGGCCGCGCGACGAAGGTCGTCGATCTCGACTGCCGCACCGTGCTGCCGGGCCTGATCGACAACCACACGCACGTGATTCGCGGCGGCCTGAACTACAACCTCGAGCTGCGCTGGGATGGCGTGCGTTCGCTCGCGGTCGCGATGGAGATGCTGAAGCACCAGGTCGCGATCACGCCTGCGCCGCAATGGGTGCGCGTGGTCGGAGGCTTCACCGAACACCAGTTCGTCGAGAAGCGTCTGCCGACGATCGACGAACTCAATGCGGCCGCACCCGATACGCCCGTGTTCATCCTGCACCTGTACGACCGCGCGCTGCTGAACGCGGCCGCGCTGCGGGTGGTGGGCTACACGAAGGACACGCCCGAGCCGCCGGGCGGCACGATCCTGCGCGACGCCGCGGGCAACCCGACCGGCCTGCTGCTCGCGAACCCGAACGCGACGATCCTCTACGCGACGCTCGCAAAAGGCCCGAAGCTGCCGTTCGAGTATCAGTACAACTCGACGCGCCACTTCATGCGCGAACTCAATCGTCTTGGCGTGACAGGCGTGATCGACGCAGGCGGCGGCTCGCAGAATTACCCCGACGATTACGAGGTGATCCGCAAGCTGCACGACTCGGGCGAGATGACGATCCGCATCGCGTACAACCTGTTCACGCAGAAGCCGAATGCAGAGAAGGAAGACTTCGTGAACTGGACGAAGAGCGTCAAGTATCACGACGGCACCGACTATTTCCGCCACAACGGTGCCGGCGAGATGCTGGTGTTTTCGGCGGCCGATTTCGAGGATTTCCGCGTCGCGCGCCCGGACCTGCCGGCGCAGATGGAAGACGATCTCGAAGGCGTCGTGCGCGTGCTCGCGCAGAACCGCTGGCCGTGGCGCATGCATGCGACCTACGACGAAACGATCAGCCGCGCGCTCGACGTGTTCGAGAAGGTCAACGCAGATATCCCGCTTGAAGGGCTGAACTGGTTCTTCGATCACGCGGAAACGGTCTCCGAGAAATCGATGGACCGGATCGCGGCGCTCGGTGGCGGTATCGCGGTGCAGCACCGGATGGCGTACCAGGGCGAGTACTTCGTCGAGCGCTACGGCGCGCAGGCGGCCGAGGCGACACCGCCGGTCGCGAAGATGCTCGACAAGGGGATCAAGGTCTCTGCCGGCACCGACGCGACGCGGGTGGCGTCGTACAACCCGTGGGTGTCGCTCGCGTGGCTCGTGTCGGGCAAGACGGTCGGCGGCCTGCGGATGTATCCGCAGCGCAACCTGCTCGATCGCGAGACCGCGCTGCGCATGTGGACCGAGTACGTGACGTGGTTCTCGAACGAGGAAGGGAAGAAAGGGCGTATCGCGGTCGGTCAGCTCGCCGACCTGATGGTCCCGGATCGCGATTTCTTCACGTGCGCGGAGGACGATATCGTCGATACGACCGCATTGCTGACGGTGGTCGGCGGCCGGATCGTGTGGGGGGCGGGGCCGTTCGCGTCGCATGATGCGCCGATTCCGCCGGCGATGCCCGATTGGTCGCCGGTACGCGAGTACGGCGGTTACGGCGGCTGGGGCGCGACGCAGCGCAACGGCGCGCCGCTGCAGCGGGCCGCGGCGGCCGCCGCGCAATGCGGTTGCGCAAGTGCGTGCGGCCTGCACGGCCATGCACACGCGAACGCGTGGGGCCGCGCGTTGCCGACATCGGATGCAAAGGGCTTCTGGGGCGCGTTCGGCTGTTCGTGCTGGGCGGTCTGACATGGCGACCCCGACCACTCGCCGCGGCGCCGGTAACCCGGCGTGGGTCCGCGCGCTGCTCGCGCAGCCGTGGGTCCTGCCGCTCGCGCGCCTGGCGCTGGTGTCCGCGTACCTGATCGGCGGTGTCGCGAAGGCGCTGGATTTCAACGGCGCGATCGCGGAGCAGTCGCATTTCGGGCTGGAGCCGGCCGCGCTTTGGGCGGTGCTGGCGATCGCGGTCGAGATCGCCGGCTCGCTGTGCATCGTACTGGGCCGCTTCACGTGGCTCGGCGCCGGCAGCCTCGGCATGCTGACGCTGGTCGCGATGGCCGTGGCCAACGATTTCTGGAACCGCACGGGCGCCGAGCATTTCATGGCGCTCAACAGCTTTTTCGAGCATCTCGGGCTGATCGCCGCACTCGTGCTCGCGACCCTGCTCGCCGATGCGAAGCGCGTGGACGACGACAGCCGCGCGTGACCGGTTGCACCATTCGATGACACAACAAGGAAACCTGATCATGAAAACCATTCGTTCCGCACTGTGCGCGCTGACGATCGCGGCCGGCTGCGTCGCGGCGCCGGTGTCGTTCGCGAAACCGCCGGTCCCGACCGCGCCGGTGCCGGTACTGGCCGTCGGGCCGCAGTACGACACGACGCACGTGTGCGTGGCGCCGGAAGACTTCGACCGCTTCACCGACAGCTTCGTCGCGACCTTCGGCGGCAAGAAGTCGAAGCAGGGCGTGTTCCAGGTCACGCCGACGCCGAGCCAGACGATGTCGCAGCTCGTGCTCACGCCGGTCGGCACGGTCTCGGTGTTCGGCTTCAAGACGCCGATCCCGTATCCGTTCTGCTCGGAGCGTACCGGCTATCTCGTCACCGACATGGACGTCGCGATGAAGACGGCACGCGCGCACGGCGCGGACGTGATCGTCGACACGTTCCCCGATCCGATCGGCCGCGACGCGGTCATCCGCTGGGCCGGCGGGCTGAACATGCAGCTCTACTGGCATACCGAAGCGCCGCACTACGACGCGCTGGAGACGGTGCCGGAGAACCGCGTGTACGTGTCGCCGGAAAGCGTGCGCAAGCTGGTGCACGATTTCGTGAAGTTCTCGAACGGCAAGGTGGTGTCCGACACCCTCAAGGCGCCGGGCATCGAGATCGGCCGGCCGAACGAGACGTACCGCCGCATCCGCATCGAATCGGGCTTCGGAAAGATGACCGTGCTCGTGACCGACGGCCACCTGCCGTATCCGTACGGGCATGAAATGACCGGCTACGAAGTGCCCGATCTCGCCGCGACGCTGAAGAAGGCGCAGGCCGCGGGTGTGACCGTGCTCGTACCGCCGTTCACGTCGGACGGCCGCGACGCGGCGCTCGTGCAGTTCCCGGGCGGCTACGTCGCCGAGATCCACGCGAGCGCGGCGCGATGAAGCACGAGGATACGATCCTTGCGGCGGTGGCCGGCTTCGTCGATACGCTGAGCTTCGTCGCGCTGTTCGGGCTGTTCACCGCGCACGTGACGGGCAACTTCGTGCTGATCGGCGCGGGCATCGCGGGCTTCGGCCAGGGTGTCGTGCTGAAGCTCAGCGTGTTTCCCGCATTCGTGTGCGGCGTGATCGCGAGCAGCCTGATCGCACGGTCGATGTCGGGGCGGCCGGCGTGGCAGGGCACGCGCGCGCTGCATACGGTGCAGGCCGTGCTGCTGCTCGGCTTCTGCGCGGCCGGCGTGTGGGCGACGCCCGTCACGCATCCCGACAGCTTGCCGGCGCTCGTGGCCGGCATCGTCGGCACGTTCGCGATGGGCGTGCAGAACGCGCATCCGCGCGTGATTCCGCGTGCGGGTGTGCCGAACACGGTGATGACCGGCAACGTCACGCAGGCGATCCTCGACGTCGTCGACATGCTGTCCGCCGGCACGGCCGACAGCGTGCGCACGGCGGCGCGCGCGCGTTTCGCGAAGATGCTGCCGGCGATCGTCGCGTTCGCGCTCGGCGCGGCGTGCGGGGCACTCGGGTTCCGGTCCGTCGGTTTCCTGGCGTTGCTCGCGCCGGTTTGCGCGCTTGCGGTGCTCGCGCTGTGCGCGGCGCAATCCGCGGGTGCCGTGGCGAAGGAGCGCGCATGAGCCGGCAGCGGGAACGGACGCATCGCAGCCGCTGCTTCGATCGTGCCGCGCGCGCGTCCGTCGTCGCCGGGCTGCTGTTCGCCGGGCGCGGCGCCGCGTTCGCCGAAACGTTGCCGGCCTCGTCGCCGGCCGCGGACGGCACCGCATCGACGTGCACGGCCAAGCGGCCGGCCGTGCTGTTCAACCGCTGGCAGGAAGACTGGTCGGAGCTCGCGAATCCGTGCGTGCCACGCGCACCGCTCGACGGCTTGAAGTACATTCCGCTCGGCAACGATCCGGCATCCTATCTGTCGCTCGGCGTGAACCTGCGCGAGCGTCTCGAGACCAACGACGCGCCGCTGTTCGGCATCGGTTCCGCGCAATCGGACACGTACCTGATCCAGCGCGTCGAAGTGCATGCCGATGCGCATCTCGGCCAGCACTGGCAGTTCTTCGTGCAGTTGCAGGACGACCGCGCATTCGGCAAGAACACGATCTCGCCGGTCGACAAGAATCCGCTCGATCTCGAGCAGGCATTCGCGACCTACACGGGTGCGCTCGGCGGCGGCACGTTCAAGTTCCGCGTCGGCCGGCAGGAGATGGCGTTCGACCTGCAGCGCTTCATCGCCGCGCGCGACGGCCCGAACGTGCGGCAGGCGTTCGATGCGGTGTGGGCCGACTACGAATACGGGAAGTGGCGCTTCATCGCGTATGCGACGCAGCCGGTGCAGAACCGCGCCGCGTCCACGTTCGACGACGTGTCGAACCGCGACCTCACGTTCAGCGGTGTGCGCTTCGAACGGCAGTCGGTGGGGCCCGGCGACCTGTCGGGCTACTGGTCGCGCTACAACCGCAGCAACGCGCGCTTTCTCGATGCGAGCGGCGCGGAGCGTCGCGACGTGTGGGACCTGCGTTATACCGGTACGCACGGCCGCTTCGACTGGGATCTCGAAACGATGCTGCAGACGGGGACGGTCGGCAGCAGCACGATCCGCGCGTGGGCGGTCGGCTCGATCGCCGGCTACCGGCTCGACGCGCCGTGGTCGCCGCGCGTCGCGCTGCAGGTCGACGCGGCGTCGGGCGACCGGCATCCGCACGACGGGCGTGTCGGAACCTTCAACCCGCTGTTTCCGAACGGCTATTACTTCACGCTCGCCGGCTTCACCGGGTATTCGAACCTGATCCACGTGAAGCCGTCGGTGACGCTGAAGCCGTCGCCGAACCTGTCGCTGCTCGGTGCGCTCGGGTTCCAGTGGCGCGAGACGACCGGCGATGCGGTCTACCAGCAGGGCAACGCGGTGGTGCCGGGCACGGCGGGCAAGGGCGGATTGTGGACGGGGATGTACGTGCAACTGCGGGCGGACTGGACGATCGCGGCGAACCTGATCGGTGCGATCGAGGCCGTGCATTTCCAGGTCGGCGATGCGATCCGCCAGGCGGGCGGGCACAACGCCGACTATGTCGGGGTCGAGCTGAAGTATGGGTGGTAGCACGCGTGCCGCGGCGCGTCCGCCGGCGAATGGATGCTCGATGCGTGGTGTCGAATGAATGCGCGCGTGCAGGTGCTCGCTTTTTCGGACGAGATGCTGATCGTGCGCTGGCTTCGGCCGGGCGGTGTGGAACAGCGCTGGACACCCGGGCGCGCGCTCCGCTCGGGCCACTGCGCGCTGTCCGGCGAGAAGATCGTCTGCGGCGACGCCGTCTTCAGCCCGCGCGGGCGGGCGCCGTTCGAACCGAATGCGATGATCCTGGCGGCGGCGCTCGGCCGTCCGCGTGCGTCGACGGTCCGCCCGCACGTACAGGTGCTCGAGCGTTCGGCGCAGTTGCTGGTCGTACGCTGGGTCGAACCGGGGCGTGCGCACTTCGGCGAGCAGCACTGGAAACCCGGGCGCGCACGGCAGGCCGGTGTCTGCGTGCTGTCGGGCGCGCGGATCGCGTGCGGGGACGACGTGTTCCGCCCGAGTGGTCGGCCGACGCCGCCGAATGCACGCGCGATGATTCTGGCCATCGCACTCGATGGCGCCGGGCTGAAGTACGGCGGGTGACGCGGCGCGTACGTGCTTGCGTTCGCGTGTGTGCAATGACAAAGGGCGGCCGAAGCCGCCCTTTGTCGCATGCGGCCGGCGTCGCGCCGGCCGGTGCATTGCTCTGCCGTTACAGGTTCGGCGACAGTGCGAGCGCGTTCGTCAGGTCGCCCATCGGCTGGCCGCCGTTCGCCTTGAGCGCGTCGTCGCGCTGTTGCAGGCCCGTCAGACGCGGCAGCGAGAAGCGGCGCGTGATGAAGCGCAGGATCGACGCGGTGTCGTACTGCGTGTGGTCGACGAAACCCTTCTTCGAGAACGGCGACACGATGAGTGCCGGAATCCGCGTGCCCGGGCCCCAGCGATCGCCCTTCGGCGGCGACACGTGATCCCAGAAGCCGCCGTTTTCGTCGTACGTGACGACCACGACCATGTTCTTCCACTGCGGGCTCGCCTGCAGGTGGGCGAGCAGGTTCGCGATGTGCTGGTCGCCGCTCGCGACGTCGGTGTAGCCCGCGTGTTCGTTCAGGTTGCCCTGCGGCTTGTAGAACGAGACCTGCGGCAGCGTGCCCGCGTCGATCGCCTTGATGAACTCGCTGCCGTCGGTGCCGCCGTCGAGCAAGTGCTGCGCGCGGCTCGCGCTGCCCGGTGCCTGGTTCGCGTAGTAATTGAACGGCTGGTGGTGCGGCTGGAAGTTCGGCGCCGTCATGTTCGGGCCGTAGATCACGTTCGCCGTGCCGCTCTGTGCGGCTTGCAGCGCTTGGTTCCACGCGCCGCCGTACCATGCCCACGACACGCCCGCGCCGGTCAGCAGGTCGCCGATGTTCTGTTGCGATTGCGGCGGCAGCGTCGATGCGGCCGACGGATCGGCGAGGTTCGGGTCGCCGCCCGATGCCGCCTTGTTGCCGCTCGGCTGGTACGGCGGCTGCATCGTGTTGATCGCGTAGAAGTCCGGCGTCAGGTTGCCCGAGTTCACGAACTTCGGAATGCCGTCGAGTGCGGATGCCGGCGAGTTGCTCGCGAGCTGCAGCGACTTGCCGTCGGCCGCGACGGCCGAGATCGAACCGGCTGCCGGGCTCTTGTCCGCGTTCGCGTAGAACGGCGCGCACGCGCAGATCAGGTACTGGTGGTTCAGGAACGAGCCGCCGAACGCGCCCATGAAGAAGTTGTCGGCGAGCGTGAACTGCTGCGCGATCTTCCACAGCGGCAGTTTCGTCGCGTCGGCCGTGTAGTGGCCCATCACGAGGCCGCCCGAGTCGGCCCACGCGGCGAACATGTCGTTCTTGCCGCCGTTGATCTGCATCTGGTTCTCGTAGAAGCGGTGATACAGGTCGCGCGTCGTCACGCTCATCGACGTGTTGAAGCCGTTCGGGTCGTCGATCGCGAACGGTGCGTTCGGCAGGTTCGCCGTCATCGCCTCGGTCACGGCCGGCGTGACGCCCTTCGCGGTCAGGCCGCCCCAGACCTTCGGCAGCGTCGCGAGCGGCTGGCCGTTGCGGTCCTTCTGCTGCGCGCTGGCCGCAGTCACGTTCTGCAGGCCGTTCGCGCCCGGGAAGTTGCCGTACAGGTTGTCGAAGCTGCGGTTTTCCGCGTAGATCACGACGACGTTCTTCACCGTCGACAGGCCTTGCTGCTGCACGTCGTCGCCGCCACAGGCGGTGAGGGCGGCGGCCGCGGCAACGGCGATCGGTGTAAAGCGAATCCAGGCGTGGTTTTTCATCCGTTGTACTCTCTATTTCTCTCTTGTCGCGTGGGGAACCGGCGCATTCTTGTACCGCCGGTTCGCGAGGTGACCGTGGCATGTCCGGCCGAAAGCATTTTGAGGGTGCGATTTGACAGGCGGGTGTAGGCGTCCTTTCGATTACCTGTCGACGAGGCGTCATGTAACGGTCATGCGGCTGACATAAACTCCGGCCGCTCCTGAACCCACTTTCCGACGAATCGATGAAGCCTCGCCAACCGACAGCCGGCGCGTTCGCGCGTTCGTGGCTGCACCTGACCGGCGCGCTCGCGCTGGCCACCACGCTTGTAACCCTTGCCGGCTGTGACGGACAGCCGGGGGCGGGGGCGCCGCCCGGGCAGTCCGCGAGTGCCGCGAGTGCGCCGGGCGCCGCCAATGTGGTTGCGTCCGCAACGGTTGCCGCCAGCGGCGCGGTGGTCGAGACGAACCAGCCGCAGACGCGGGCACAAGTTTACGAAGGCGTGCGCCGGATGACGGCGCTCGGCAAGCAACTTTTCTTCGACCCTACGCTGTCAGGTTCCGGCAAGCTCGCATGCGCGTCGTGCCACAGCCCCGATCACGCATTCGGCCCACCCAACGCGCTGGCCGTGCAGTTCGGCGGCGACGACATGAAGCGCCCCGGTTTTCGTGCGGTGCCGTCGCTCAAGTACCTGCAGGGCGTGCCGCAGTTCACCGAGCACTTCCACGATTCCGACGACGAAGGCGACGAGAGCGTCGATGCGGGCCCGACGGGCGGCCTCACGTGGGACGGCCGGGTCGACACGGGCGCCGAGCAGGCGCGCATTCCGCTTACGTCGCCGTTCGAGATGAACAGCTCGCCTGCGAAGGTGGCGCAGGCCGTGAAGGCCGCGCCGTATGCGGACGAGTTCCGCGCGGTGTTCGGCGTGAAGGTGCTCGACGACGATGCGGCCACGTTCAAGGCCGTGCTGCGCGCGCTCGAGACGTTCGAGCAGACGCCCGAACTGTTCTCGCCGTACACGAGCAAGTACGACGCGTATCTCGCCGGCCATGCGCAGCTCACGCCGGCCGAATTGCGCGGCCTGCAGTTGTTCAACGACGAGAAGAAGGGCAATTGCGCGAGCTGCCACATCAGCCAGCGCGCACTCGACGGCACGCCGCCGCAGTTCAGCGATTTCGGGCTGATCGCGATCGCGGTGCCGCGCAATCGCGCGCTGCCCGTCAATCGCGACCCGCGCTTTTACGATCTCGGCGCGTGCGGCCCCGAGCGCACCGACCTGAAGGGCCGCGACGAATTCTGCGGGCTGTTCCGCACGCCGTCGCTGCGCAACGTCGCGCTGCGCAAGACGTTCTTCCACAACGGCGTGTATCACACGCTGGAGGACGTGATGCGCTTCTACGTCGAGCGCGACATCCATCCGGAGAAGTTCTATCCGGTCGTGCACGGCAAGGTGCAGATCTATGACGACCTGCCCAAGCGCTACTGGCCGAACATCAACCGCGAGGCGCCGTTCGATCGCAAGCGCGGCGAACAGCCCGCGCTGAACGCGGCCGAGATCAAGGACGTGATCGCGTTCCTGGGTACGCTGACTGACGGATATCAGCCAACGGCCGCGCCGGCCGGCCACTAGAAGGCGGCGCCGACGGCACGCATGCTATCCTCGCTCGCTGACAGGCGCAGTGTGCGTGCCGGTTCGCCGGCATGCACTGCGCCGTTCGATCGAACATCCAAGGAGAACAACATGTCGATGCGTGCATCCCTTTCCGTCGTCACGCGCGTGCTGGCCGGCGCCGCGTGCGCTGCCGCGATGCTGCCCGCCCATGCGCAGAACAACCTGAACTTCCTGAACGACACGCCGCTCAGCTACTTCAGCAAGACCGACCGTGCGTCGCTCTCCAAGGCTGTCGTGCAGGTGCGCGACGAAGGCAAGGACGGCGAGACCACGACGTGGCAAAGCAGCGGCCGCGGCACGCAGATCGATGCGAAGCTGACGCCGACCACGACCGAGACGGACGGCAAGACCTGCCGTGAAATCGCCACCGACATCACCGCGAAGGGCCAGACGATGACGCTCAAGCCCGTCTATTGCAAGACCGGCGCGGGCAAGTGGCAGCTGCAGAAACGCTGAGCACGCGCGTGATGAAGCGGGGCGGCGCGCCGCGCACGGTGTCGTGCGGCGTCGTGATCCTCGATGCGGCCGGCCGCGTGTTCCTCGCGCACGCGACGGATACCACGCACTGGGACATCCCGAAGGGGCAGGGCGAGCCCGGCGAGTCGCCGGCCGACGCGGCGCTGCGCGAACTGCTCGAGGAAACCGGCATCGCGTTCGCGCCGGCCCGGTTGCTCGATCTCGGGCGCTTCGCGTACCGGCACGACAAGGATCTGCACCTGTTCGCGGTGCAGGTGGCCGAGGGCGAGATCGATCCCGCGCACTGCACGTGCACGTCGATGTTTCCGAGCCGTCGCGACGGCTCGATGATTCCCGAGATGGATGCGTACCGCTGGACCATGCCCGGCGACATCGATACGTATGTGAGCCGCAGCCTCGCGCGGCTGTTTCGCACGAAGCTGCCGCTCGCGGATTTGCATCGGCGGTTGACGGGCGGGTGAATGAGCGCGGCGGCTTCCGCTGCCCCGTGACCTGGCTTCGCTTCGAAGCACGCAACAAAAAACCGGCCCTGGAGCCGGTTTTTTATGGTCACGCGACAGCGGCTTGCGAAGCCGCGCGTCGCGCGCGAAGCACGCCGTTACGCTGGCTTGCCCCAGCTGTCGCGCAGCCCGACGATCCGGTTGAACACGGGCTTGCCCGGCTTCGAGTCGACACGATCGGCGACGAAGTAGCCGTGACGCTCGAACTGCAGGCGCGTTTCCGGTGCGATGTCGGCATTGCCCGGCTCGACGTACGCCTGGACGATCTTCTTCGAATCGGGGTTCAGCGCCTCGAGGAAGTTCGCGCCGCCCGCGTCCGGATGCGGCTCCTTGAACAGGCGGTCGTAGATTCGCACTTCGGCCGGCTGCGCATGCTTCGCGCTGACCCAGTGGATGTTGCCCTTGACCTTGTACGTGTTCGCGCCTTCGGTGCCCGACTTGCTGTCCGGGAAGTAGTTGCAGTGCACGGCCGTCACGTTGCCGTCGGCGTCCTTGTCGAAGCCCGTGCACTCGATCACGTAGCCGTAGCGCAGGCGCACCTTGTTGCCCGGGAACAGGCGGAAATAGCCCTTCGGCGGGTTCTCGACGAAGTCTTCGCGCTCGATCCACAGCTCGCGCGAGATCGGGAACGTGCGCACGCCGCGATCCGGGTGGTGCGGATGCACGGGCGCCGTGCACGCTTCCTCGAGGTCTTCCGGGTAGTTGTCGATCACGAGCTTCAGCGGATCGAGCACGGCGACCGTGCGCGCGGCCTTGTCGTCGAGGTCGTCGCGCAGCGCGCCTTCGAAGATGCTCATGTCGATCCACGAATCGATCTTCGTCACGCCGATCCGCTCGCAGAACAGGTGGATGCTCTCCGGCGTGAAGCCGCGGCGGCGCACGCCGACGATCGTCGGCATCCGCGGGTCGTCCCAGCCGTCGACGTGGCCTTCGGTGACGAGCTGCAGCAGCTTGCGCTTGCTGGTGATCGCGTACGTGAGGTTCAGCCGCGAGAATTCGATCTGTTGCGGCAGCGGGCGCGTGAACTTGCCGGCTTCCGCGAGTTCGTTCAGCACCCAGTCGTACAGCGGGCGGTGATCCTCGAATTCGAGCGTGCACAGCGAATGCGTGATGCCTTCGAGCGCATCCGAGATGCAGTGCGTGTAGTCGTACATCGGGTACACGCACCATGCGTCGCCGGTGCGATAGTGGTGCGCGTAGCGGATCCGGTAGATCACCGGGTCGCGCATGTTCATGTTCGGCGAAGCCATGTCGATCTTCGCGCGCAGCACGTGTTCGCCTTCCTTGAACTCGCCGGCCTTCATGCGGCGGAACAGGTCGAGGTTTTCTTCGGGCGTGCGCTCGCGGAACGGCGACGGCTTGCCGCCTTCCGTCAGCGAGCCGCGGTTCGCGCGCATTTCATCGGCGCTCTGGCTGTCGACGTACGCCTTGCCGCGCTGGATCAGCAGCTCGGCGAACTCGTACAGCTTGTCGTAGTAGTCGCTCGCGAAGTACTGGTGATCGACCGCGTCCTTGCGCCAGTCGAAGCCGAGCCAGCGCACCGCGTCGACGATCGAGTCGACGTACTCGACGCTTTCCTTTTCCGGGTTCGTGTCGTCGAAGCGCAGGTGGCACACGCCGCCGTAGTCGCGCGCGACGCTGAAGTTCAGGCAGATGCTCTTGGCATGGCCGATGTGCAGATAGCCGTTCGGCTCGGGCGGAAAGCGCGTCTCGACGCGGCCGCTCCATTTGCCGGTGCGGTTGTCGTCGTCGATGATGTTGCGGATGAAATTGGAAGCCGCGGGGGCGTCGTTGCGTTCGGTGCTCATGCGGATGGCGTCAGGTTGTGTCGGCGCGTCGCGCCGGTTTAATCCCGTGATTCTACCTGACCGGGGTCCGTCCCGCGCGGCTGGCGGCATGGCGGGGGCGGGTTTCGACCGATTATCTCGATATTGTGTCGGCTGTAACACGACGTAAATCGGATTGCCCGGGCCGTTTGGCGTTGCCTATGATGGCTTCACCGATTCAATGCCGCCGTTCGGGTTGCCGCGCGGCCGGAGGAAACAAAAATGATGATGAAGAAGACCACGTTTATCGTTCGTACCGCCGTGATCGTCGCGGCCCTGTCGCAACTTGGCGCATGCGCGATGACGCATACGCAGCGCAATGCCGGTATCGGCGCGGCCGCTGGCGGCGCGCTCGGCTACCTGGTGACGGGCGGCCCGCTCGGCACGGTCGCGGGCGCCGCGGCAGGCGGTATCGTCGGCGCGAACGTGCGCTGACCGATGACATGACGCGAGCCGCCTGCCAGGCGGCTTGCCGTCCGGTCGCGACGCTGCGCTCGACGCGTCCCGACCCCACGCACATCCTTCCGGTTTCAGACAGGCAGCATCAGGGAGGAACGGGTGTGCGACACTGCGCCGACGCACCATAACGATTTCACTCGTCGACGCACTTTCCATGAGCCCATTCCCCGTTCTCGTCCTGCCGGGCTACGCCAATTCGGGCCCGCTTCACTGGCAGAGCCGCTGGGAGCGTGCCGATGCACGTTTCTCGCGCGTCGCGATGCCGGACTGGGACCGGGCGTTCCGCAACGGCTGGTGTCTCGCACTCGATCGCGCGGTCGAAGCCGCGCGCGGGCCGGTGCTGATTGCCGGTCACAGCCTCGGCACGCTCACCACCGCGTGGTGGGCGACGCGCTATGCGCGCCCGGCCGCGCTCGCGAAGGTGCGCGGCGCGTTACTGGTCGCGCTGCCTGATCCCGACGGTCCCGCGTTTCCGGTCGATGCGCACGGCTTCGGGCCCGTGCCGTACGAACGGCTGCCGTTTCCGACCTGCGTCGTCGCCAGCAGCGACGATCCGTATGGCTCGCTCGCGTTCGCCCGCACCTGCGCGAACGCATGGGGCAGCGCATTCCACGATATCGGCCCGCGTGGCCACATCAACGCGGACAGCGGGCTCGGCGACTGGCCCGATGCACGCGGCTGGCTCGACGCGCTCGCCCGTCGCGATTGACGGCGCGGCGTGGGGCGGTGGTTGGGGCCGCTGCCACCGCTGGCCCGTCCGCACCCGTGCCTGCCGCCGAGTTCAGATCGCCTGTTTCGCCCGCAGCGCGGCGATCTTCGCGTCGTCGTAGCCGAGCATGTCGCGCAGCACGTCGTCGGTCTGTGCGCCGAGCAGCGGCGGGGCCGTGCGTGCTTCGGGCGGCGTCGCGCTCATCCGGATCGGGTTGCGCACGAGCTTCGCGTCCGCGCCGCACGGGTGCGGCAGCGATACCTGCATCCCGCGCGCGACGACTTGCTCGTTGTCGAACACCTCGTCGAGATCGTTGATCGGGCCGCACGGCACGCCGGCCGCTTCGAGCGCACCGATCCAGTCTGCCTTGTCGCGCGTCTTCACCATCTCGGCGAGGATCGGCACCAGCGTGTCGCGGTGGCGTACGCGCGACGGATTCGTCGCGAAACGCTCGTCGTCCGCCAGCTCGGGCTGGCCGCCGGCCTCCACGAACTTGCGGAACTGCCCGTCGTTGCCGACCGCGACGATGATCCAGCCGTCGCGCGTCTGGAACGTCTGGTACGGCACGATGTTCGGATGCGCATTGCCCCAGCGCACCGGCGGCTTGCCGCTCGCAAGGAAGTTGGTGTTCATGTTCGCGAGCAGCGCGACCTGCACGTCGAGCAGCGCCATGTCGATGTACTGGCCTTCGCCCGTCCGGTCGCGGTGCGCGAGCGCGGCGAGCACCGCGATCGTCGAGTAGAGGCCGGTCGCGAGGTCGGCGATCGCGACACCGGCTTTTTGCGGGCCGCCGCCCGGCTCGCCGTCGCGCTCGCCGGTGATGCTCATGAAGCCGCCGATCCCCTGGATGATGAAGTCGTAGCCCGCGCGGTGCGCGTACGGGCCGGTCTGGCCGAAGCCGGTAACCGAGCAGTAGACGAGGTCGGGCTTCACCGCACGCAGCGATTCGTAATCGAGCCCGTATTTCTTCAACTGGCCGACCTTGTAGTTCTCGAGCACGACGTCGCTCTGTGCGGCAAGCTCGCGCACGATCTGCTGGCCCTCGGGCGTCGCGATGTCGATCGTCACCGAGCGCTTGTTGCGGTTCGCCGCGAGGTAGTACGCGGCCTCGGCGGTATCCGTGCCGTCCGCGTCCTTCAGGTACGGCGGCCCCCAGTGGCGCGTGTCGTCGCCGGCGCCCGGGCGCTCGACCTTGATCACGTCCGCGCCGAAATCGGCAAGCGTCTGCGCGCACCACGGGCCCGCGAGCACGCGGGTGAGGTCCAGCACGCGGATATGGCTCAGGGCACCCATCGTCGAATCGTCTCCTTTCATGGCTGGCCTTGTCGGGCAAGGCCGGTTGGCATGCCGAGCATATTAAGGCGAATCGGCCGCGGCAGTGGCCCGGCGCACTCGTCCGCGGAGGCGGGCCGCCCGCGCGGCCGCACCGGCTGGGGCGTCAGTCTGTATCGTATAATCGAGCGTTTACGATAACTGCCGCCGTGCGTCCGCCAGGACGGCCGGCGTTTGAAGCCGTCTCAGCCAGACATTCCCCGCACGCCATGAAAGCTGCCGAAATCCGCGAGAAATTCCTCAAATTCTTCGAATCGAAGGGCCACACGATCGTCCGCTCGTCGAGCCTCGTGCCCGGAAACGACCCCACGCTGATGTTCACGAACTCGGGCATGGTCCAGTTCAAGGACGTATTCCTCGGCACGGATCCGCGTCCGTACTCGCGTGCCACGACGGCGCAGCGCAGCGTGCGCGCGGGCGGCAAGCACAACGACCTCGAGAACGTTGGCTACACGGCGCGCCACCACACGTTCTTCGAGATGCTCGGCAACTTCTCGTTCGGCGACTACTTCAAGCACGACGCGATCAAGTTCGCGTGGGAGCTGCTGACCACGGTCTACCAGCTGCCGAAGGACAAGCTGTGGGTCACGGTCTATCAGGAAGACGACGAGGCATACGACATCTGGGCGAAGGAAGTCGGCGTGCCGACCGAGCGCATCATCCGGATCGGCGACAACAAGGGCGCGCGCTACGCGTCGGACAACTTCTGGACGATGGGCGACACCGGCCCGTGCGGCCCGTGTACCGAAATCTTCTACGACCACGGCCCGGACGTGTGGGGCGGCCCGCCGGGGTCGGCCGAGGAAGACGGTGACCGCTACATCGAGATCTGGAATCTCGTGTTCATGCAGTTCAACCGCGACGCGCAGGGCAACATGACGCGCCTGCCGAAGCAGTCGGTCGACACCGGCATGGGCCTCGAGCGTCTTGCCGCGGTGCTGCAGCACGTGCACAGCAACTACGAGATCGACCTGTTCCAGAACCTGATCAAGGCCGCCGCGCGCGTGACCGAAATCAGCGACCTCACGAACAACTCGCTGAAGGTGATCGCCGATCACATCCGCGCGTGCTCGTTCCTGATCGTCGACGGCGTGATTCCCGGCAACGAAGGCCGCGGCTACGTGCTGCGCCGGATCGTGCGCCGCGCGATCCGCCACGGCTACAAGCTCGGCCGCAAGGGCTCGTTCTTCCACAAGCTGGTGGCCGACCTCGTCGCCGAGATGGGCGTCGCGTATCCGGAGCTGAAGGAAGCCGAACAGCGCGTGACCGACGTGCTGCGCCAGGAAGAAGAGCGCTTCTTCGAGACGATCGAGCACGGCATGTCGATCCTCGAAGCCGCGCTGGCCGACGTCGAAGCGAAGGGCGGCAAGGTGCTCGACGGCGAACTCGCATTCAAGCTGCACGACACCTACGGCTTCCCGCTCGACCTCACGGCCGATGTGTGCCGCGAGCGCGGGATGACGGTCGACGAGCCGGCGTTCGACGACGCGATGGCGCGCCAGCGCGAGCAGGCGCGCGCGGCCGGCAAGTTCAAGGCCGCGCAGGGCCTCGAATACACGGGCGCGAAGACCACGTTCCACGGCTATGAGGAAATCGCATTCGACGATGCGAAGATCGTCGCGCTGTACGTCGACGGTTCGTCGGTCAACGAAGTGAAGACGGGCCAGGACGCGGTCGTCGTGCTCGATCACACGCCGTTCTACGCGGAGTCGGGCGGCCAGGTCGGCGACCAGGGCGTGCTCGCGAACGCGGCGACGCGCTTCTCGGTGGCCGATACGCTGAAGGTGCAGGCCGACGTGATCGGCCACCACGGCACGCTGGAGCAGGGCACGCTGAAGGTCGGCGACGTGCTGCGCGCGGAAATCGACGCGCATCGCCGCGCACGCACGCAGCGCAACCACTCGGCCACCCACCTGATGCACAAGGCGCTGCGCGAAGTGCTCGGCGCGCACGTGCAGCAGAAGGGTTCGCTGGTCGACGCGGAAAAGACCCGCTTCGACTTCGCGCACAACGCGCCGATGACCGACGACGAAGTCCGTCGCGTCGAGCAGATCGTCAACAACGAAATCCTCGCGAACGCGCCGGGCATCGTGCGCGTGATGCCGTACGACGAAGCGGTGAAGGGCGGCGCGATGGCGCTGTTCGGCGAGAAGTACGGCGATGAAGTGCGTGTGCTCGACCTCGGCTTCTCGCGCGAACTGTGCGGCGGCACGCACGTGAGCCGCAGCGGCGACATTGGCTTCTTCAAGATCGTCGTCGAAGGCGGTGTCGCGGCCGGCATCCGCCGCGTCGAGGCGATCACCGGCGACAACGCGGTGCGCTACGTACAGGAACTCGACGCCCGCGTGAACGAAGCCGCGGCCGCGCTGAAGGCGCAGCCGTCGGAACTCACGCAGCGTATCGCGCAGGTGCAGGACCAGGTGAAGTCGCTCGAGAAGGAACTGGGCGCGCTGAAGTCGAAGCTCGCATCGAGCCAGGGCGACGAGCTCGCGCAGCAGGCCGTCGAAATCGGCGGCGTATTCGTGCTGGCCGCGACGCTCGACGGCGCCGACGCGAAGACGTTGCGCGAAACGGTCGACAAGCTGAAGGACAAGCTGAAGAGCGCGGCGATCGTGCTGGCAGCCGTCGAAGGCGGCAAGGTCAGCCTGATCGCGGGTGTCACGCCTGACGCAAGCAAGAAGGTCAAGGCCGGCGAGCTCGTGAACTTCGTCGCGCAGCAGGTCGGCGGCAAGGGCGGTGGCCGTCCGGACATGGCGCAAGCAGGCGGCACCGAGCCGGCGAACCTGCCGGGCGCGCTGGCCGGCGTGAAGGGCTGGGTCGAAGAGCGGCTCTGATCGTCACGACCGATGCGATGCCGTTTCGTTACGGCATCGCGTGAAATGAAAAAGACCCGACCGGCGCATGCCGATCGGGTCTTTTTGTTGGTATGCCGGAACAATGCGCGCCGGCCGCCCGACGCTTCAGGCCGGCACGGTAACCGGCGGCTTCGCCGCACCGTCCGGCTGCCGTGCGGCTTCGGTGAGCGCATCGCGCAACGCGGCCAGCGCCGCCGACGCATAACCGTGCCGCCACGCGAGCAGCGTATCGATGCCTTCCAGTTCGGGGATCACGTGCGCGGTGATGTTGCCGGTCTCGGGCTGCAGGTCGAGCACCGAACGCGGCGCGACCGCGATGCCGGCACCTGCCGCGACGCACGCGACGATCGCGTGATACGACCCGAGTTCGAGCACGCGCGCCGGCTTGACGCCGTGCGCCGCGTACCACTGTTCGACGTACTTGCGATACGTGCAGCCGCGCTCGAACGCGATCAGCGTCGGCAGGATCACGTCGCGCGGCGTGCGCACCGGCGGATGGCCGCGTGGTGTCAGCAACACCAGATCCTCGCGGAAGATCGGCACCGTCTCGAACGTGTCGGGCAGCGTGTCCGGCGCGGGCGGGCGCGCGAACAGCGCGGCGTCGATCTCGAAGTCGCGTACGCGGTCGATCAGCCAGCCCGTCGTGCCCGTCAGCAGCTCGAGCGACACGTCCGGCCACGCATGGTGATAGCGCGCGAGCACGGTCGGCAGGCGGCTCGCGGCCGTGCTCTCCATCGTGCCGAGCCGCAGTCGCCCGCGCGGCGTGTCCTCGCGCACCGCGTCGCGCGCCTCGTCGGCGAGCGCGAGCAGGCGCTCCGCATACGGCAGCAGCGTGTGCCCGGCCGGCGTCAGCACGAGCCGGCGGCCGTCGCGCACGAACAGCGCCGCGCCGAGTTCTTCCTCGAGCTGCTTGATGCGCGTCGTGACGTTCGACTGCACGCGATTGAGCTTGGCCGCCGCGCGCGTCACGCCGTTCTCGCGCACCACGGCCCGGAAAATCGCCAGCGCCGCCAAATCCATGATTCTCTCCTAGCGATGAGTGGATTCTTAATTATTCATTTTTCGAGAACGTTTGGTCAAGCTACGATGGAAGCATTCCGATCCGGCCGGCGCGTTGAACGCCGGCCCATGCCGCCATGTCCCGCTCGAATGCCCCGACCGCCGCCGCCGGCGCGCCTCCCGTCGACGATGCCGACCGCCGCGCCCGCATGGCCGCGCTGGCCTGCATGGTCGGCCTCGCGGTCGTGCTCGGCGTTGGCCGCTTCGCGTTCACGCCCTTATTGCCGCTGATGCTCGCCGACGGCTCGATCGGTCTGAAGGCCGGCGGCTGGCTCGCCTCGGCGAACTACGCGGGCTATTTCGTCGGCGCGGTCAGTTGCGCGGCGCTGCGGGTCGCGCCCGCGCGAATGGTGCGCTTCGGGCTCGTGGCGACCGTGTTGTTGACCGCCGCGATGGGCGTCGGCCACCTGCTGCCCGTATGGCTCGCGGTGCGCTTCGTCGCGGGCGTCGTCAGCGCGTGGACGTTCGTGTTCATGTCGCAATGGGGGCTGCGGCGCCTGGCTGAACTGTACGCACCGGAGTGGAGCGGGGTGATCTACGCGGGGCCCGGCGTCGGCATCGTGGTGACGGGGCTGATCGGCAGCGCGCTGGCCGGCCAGCGTGCGGCGTCGGGCTGGCTCGGTTTCGCGGCGTTGTCGGCGGTGTTGTCGGTCGCGATCTGGCGCACGTTTGCCGTTTCCCCGGCGCAAGCCGGGGCGGCGGGCGGCGCCGCGCCGCACGCCGCCGCTGCAACGGCGACCCTGCAGGCCCAGACGCGCCGTCATCGCGCGGACGCCGCATGGCTCGTCGTGCTGTACGGCATGCCGGGCTTCGGCTACATCATCACCGCGACGTTCCTGCCCGTGATCGCGCGCGCCGCGCTGCCGGCCGGCTCGCCATGGCCCGACCTGTTCTGGCCGATGTTCGGCGCGGCGCTGATCGTCGGCGCGATCACCGCCGCGCGGCTGCCCGGGCACTGGGACAACCGGCTGCTGCTGGCCGCCGGTTGCGCGACGCAGGCGCTCGGCATTGCCGCCGGGATCGTGTGGCCGAACGCGGCCGGCTTCTCGGTCGGCAGCGCGCTGCTCGGGCTGCCGTTCACCGCGATCACGCTGTTCGCGATGCGCGAGGCGCGGCGTTTGCACGGCGAGCGGGCAGCCGGGCTGATGGGCTATGCGACCGCGTCGTACGGGGTCGGGCAGATTCTCGGCCCGCTCGTCGCGGCGCCGCTGGCCGCCCGCTTCGGGTCGTTTTCCCCCGCGCTGTGGGTCGCGGTGGCCGCGCTGCTGCTCGGCGCGGCCGGCTTCGCGGCGACCGCCGCGCGAGCGCGCCTGCAACCGTGATATCGGCGGGGACGGATCGTCTGCGGCACGGGCAAACTCGCTAGAATGAAGCCTTTCCCGCGTCGAGCGGGTGCGCGGGCAGCCGGCTGGCGGCCGTCCGGCGCCTGCCAGATCCCCATCGATGACCACCGCCGATTACCGCTTTTGCCCGCGCTGCGCGAGCCCGCTCACCGAGCGCGCCGATCCCGACCATGAAGGCGGCCGCATTCGCCAGGCGTGCCCCGACGACAGCTGCGGCTATGTGCACTGGAACAACCCGCTGCCCGTCGTCGCCGCGATCGTCGAGCTCGACGGCAAGATCCTGCTCGCGCGCAACGCGGCCTGGCCCGAAGGGATGTTCGCGCTGATCACCGGCTTCCTCGAGAACGGCGAGACGCCCGAGGACGGCATCGCGCGCGAGGTGTTCGAGGAAACGGCGCTGAAGGCCGAGCACGTGTCGCTCGTCGGCGTCTACGAATTCATCCGCAAGAACGAGCTGATCATCGCGTATCACGTGCGTGCATCGGGCACGGTCGCGCTGTCGCCGGAACTGCTCGAATACAAACTCGTCGATCCGCCGCTGCTGCGCCCGTGGCGCGCCGGCACGGGTGTCGCGCTCGCCGACTGGATGCGTGCGCGCGGCCTCGATTTCGAGTTCGTCGACCGGCCGGGGCAGTGACGGGCCGGCCTGTCAGCAAGGTTGCATCCGCCGTGTCGCGAGCGATCGCGGTACGGCGCGCCGCTTCTTGCCGGCGCGCGCCGTCATGCGGCCGCCGCGCATCGTCCTCATCGCTTCCATCGTCCTGACCGCCATCGCCATGTCCGACAAGCCGCAACCGCGTCCGCGCGACGCCTATCGCCACTTCCTGCCGATCACGACCCGCTGGATGGACAACGACGTCTACGGGCACGTGAACAACGTCGTCTACTACAGCTACTTCGACACGGTCGTGAACGAATACCTGATCCGTGCGGGCGTGCTCGACGTCGAGCACGGGCAGACGATCGGCCTCGTGGTCGAGACGCAGTGCAACTACTTCGCGCCGCTCGTGTTTCCGCAGTCGGTCGACGCGGGGCTGCGGGTCGTGAAGCTCGGCACGTCGAGCGTGCGCTACGAGGTCGGGCTGTTCGCGCAGGGCGAAGCGGCGCCCGCCGCACAGGGGCATTTCGTGCACGTGTATGTCGATCGCGGCACGCGCCGGCCGGTGCCGCTGCCCGACGCGCTGCGCGCCGCGCTTGAGCCGCTCGCGGCCTGATTTCGCTTTGCACGCGTTCGCGCTCCAGGCCTTCAACGGCCTCAGCTACGGCTTGCTGCTGTTCATGCTGTCGGCCGGACTCACGCTGATCTTCAGCGTGCAGGGCGTGCTCAACTTCGCGCATGCGAGCTTCTACATGCTCGGCGCGTATGTCGGCTACAGCATCGCGGCCAGCGCGGGCTTCTGGCCCGCGCTGGTGCTCGCGCCGCTCGCGGTCGGGCTGCTCGGCGCCGGCTGCGAACGCATGCTGCTGCGCCGCGTGCAGGCGCGCGGCCATACGAGCGAACTGCTGCTGACCTTCGGCCTCGCGTACCTGATCGGCGAGGGCGCGAAACTCGTGTGGGGCCTCGCGCCGCTGCCGGCGCCCGTGCCGGCGTTGTTCGACGGTGCGCCCGTGACCGTATTCGGCCTCGCGTTGCCGCGCTACCGGCTGTTCATGATGGGGATGTCCACCGCGATGCTGGTCGCGCTCGGCGCGTTGCTGCGCGCGTCGCGTATCGGGCTCGTCGTGCGCGCGGCGCTGACGCACCGTGCGGCCGTCGAGGCGCTCGGCTACGACGTGCCGCGCCTGATGACGGCGCTGTTCGGCGCGGGCACCGCGCTCGCGGCGCTGGCCGGCGTGATCGGCGCGCCGCTCGCGGTGATCGAACCCGCGCTGGCCGAAACCGTCGGGTCGGTCGTGTTCGCGGTCGTCGTGATCGGCGGGCTCGGCTCGCTCGGCGGCGCGTTCGCGGCGTCGCTCGCGGTCGGCTTCGCGCAGACCTTCGCGGCCGCGAGCGATACGTCGCTGCGCGACCTCACGGAATGGGCCGGCATCGCGCTGCCCGACAGCGTGGCCGCGGTGTCGATCGCCCAGCTTGCGCCGCTGGTGCCGTACCTGCTGCTCGTCGCGGTGCTGGTCGCGCGGCCGCGCGGGCTGTTCGGCGAGCGTGCCGATGCGTAACCGTATGCTCGCCGGCGTCGCGCGCTGGTCCCTGTTCGCCGCATGCGTCGCGCTGCCCGCGTGGCTGTGGCCGCATGGCGCGGTGCTCGGCTATCTCGCGCAGACGGCCGCGCTCGTCGTGCTCGCACTGTCGTACAACCTGCAGCTCGGCACGACCGGGCTGCTGTCGTTCGGACACGCGGCGTTCGCCGGCCTCGGCGCGTTCGCGGCCGCGCACTGGTTCAACCATTTTGGCGGCCCGCTGCCGCTACTGCCGCTCGTCGGCGGCGTCGCCGGTGCCGCTTTCGGCTTCGTCGCCGGGCTGCTCGCAACGCGTCGTTCGGGCACCGCGTTCGCGATGATCACGCTCGGGCTCGGCGAATGCGTCGCGGCCGCCGCGTGGAGCGTGCCGGCCTGGTTCGGCGGGATCGGCGGCGTGCCGATCGACCGCGCGAGCGGCACGCCGTGGGGCGGCTGGCATTTCGGCGCACCCGTCCAGGCTTATGCGGTGATCGCCGCGTGGTGCGTCGCGTCGGCGTGGGCAATGCACGCGCTGACGCGCACGCCGTTCGCGCGGCTCGCGAATGCGGTGCGCGACAACCCCGTGCGCGTCGCCGCGCTCGGCACCGATCCGCGCCGCGTGCGGCTTGCGATGGTCACCTGCGCGTCGTTCTTCGCCGGCGTCGCGGGCACGTTGACGCTGATCGACGTCGAAATCGCGACGCCCGACAGCGTATCGATGGCGCGCTCGGCGACCGTGCTGATCGCCGCGGTGATCGGTGGCACCGGCGCGTTCTTCGGGCCGGCGGCCGGTGCGGCCGTGCTCACGGTACTGAGCATCGTCGTCGCGGGCGTGTCGCGTGCGTGGGCGCTGTATCTCGGCGTGCTGTTCGTCGTGATCGTCGTGGCCGCGCCGCGCGGCATCGCCGGGATCGTGCAAGCGCTCGCGCATGCGTTGCGGCGCGGCGCGCCGGCGGCCGAGCGGTGGCGGATGGTGTGCGCGGCCGGTGCGTGCATGTTCTGGGGCATCGCGATCGTCTGCGCAGCCGAGCTTGGCTATGCGTGGCGCTTCGCGCAGGACGACGGCCCGGACTTCGCATTCGGCGCCTGGAGCATCGACGCGGATACGCCGATCGGCTGGGCCGTCGCGTGCTCGGCAGCCGGCATCGGCGCGCTGCTGTGGGGCTGGCGCGCGCGGCTCGTGTCGGGCGGGCAGGACGGCAAGCGGGAGGACGGACGATGAACGGCAACGCGATCGCGCTTCATGGCGTCGTGCAGCGCTTCGGCGCGCAGACGGTGCTCGACGGCGTCGAGCTGAGCATCGCGGCCGGCGAGCGTCATGCGCTGATCGGGCCGAACGGCGCGGGCAAGTCGACGCTGTTCGGTGTGATCGCCGGTGCGGTGCGGCCGACGCGCGGGCGCGTCGTGCTGCATGGCGTCGAGCTGCGCGGGCGCGGGCCGGTGATCGCGAGCCGGCTCGGCATCGGCCGCAGTTTCCAGCAGACGAGCGCATTCGCACGGTTGACCGTGTTCGACAACCTGCGCTGCGCGGCGCTGCATGCGCCGGCCGAACGGCGGCGCTGGTGGAACCGGCTGCGCGATTCGGCGTCGGTC
Organism: Burkholderia lata; assembly: GCF_902499335.1. GTDB lineage: Bacteria > Pseudomonadota > Gammaproteobacteria > Burkholderiales > Burkholderiaceae > Burkholderia > Burkholderia lata_B. The sequence continues at coordinate 426,155 of NZ_CABVQK010000007.1, forward strand.
GATCTCGCGACCGAGCGCGTGCTGCACGACGTCGGCCTCGATGCGCATCGCGACACGCCGGCCGCTGCGCTGAGCTATGCGGAACAGCGCGCGCTCGATCTCGGCATCGCGCTCGCGAGCGGCGCACGCACGCTGCTGCTCGACGAGCCGACCGCCGGCATGAGCCGGGCGCAGGCGGCGCGGATGATCGCGCTGATTCGTGCGACGACGCAGGGGCGCACGGTACTGCTGATCGAACACGACATGGATGCGGTGTTCGGCTTCGCCGAACGCATCACGGTGCTCGTGCGCGGCACGGTGGTCGCGACCGGCGCGCCCGATGCGATCCGCACCGATCCGGCCGTGCGTGCGGCCTATCTGGGGGAGGGCAGCCGGTGAGCGCGTTGCTCGACATCCGCGACCTGCGCGCATGGTACGGGCTGCAACCCGTGCTCGACGGTGTCGACCTCGCGCTGGCTCCAGGGGAGACGCTCGCGCTGCTCGGCCGCAACGGCTCGGGCCGCTCGACGCTCGCGAAGGCCGTGATGGGGCTCGTGCGCACGACCGGCTCGGTGCGCATCGCCGGCGCCGAATGCGTGGGGGCACGCACGTTTGAGATCGCGCGGCGCGGCGTCGCTTACGTCGCCGAAAGCCGCGACGTGTTCCCGCTGCTGACGGTACGCGACAACCTGCGGCTCGGGCTGCGCGGCGCCGGCGGTGCGGCCGAACGCGCGGCGCTCGACCGGCTGTTCGACCGTTTTCCGTTGCTGGCCGCGCGCGCGGACGTGAAGGCGGGGCGGCTGTCGGGCGGCGAGCAGCAGGTGCTCGCGCTGGTGCGTGCGCTGGCCGCCCGCCCGCGCGTGCTGATCGTCGACGAACCGGCGGAAGGGCTCGCGCCGCTCGCGGTCGACGAAGTCGGCGCGTGCCTCGCCGCGCTGCAGGCCGACGGTGTCGCGATCGTGCTGATCGAGCAGCGGCTGCAGTTCGCGCCGCGGCTCGCGCGGCGCGTCGCGGTCATGGGGCGCGGACGGATCGTCTACGACGGCGCGCTCGACGGGCTGGGCGGCGAGGTCGCGAACGCATGGCTGAGCGCCGGCTGACGGCGCGCGAGCGATTGTTCGTAAAACTCCGCCAGTCAATTCGTGTCGAGCCGCTTTATCGCCGCCGCACCGCACAGTAAATTGCCAGCCATACCGGTTGCACATCGACGTAACAACGCGGCAGCCGGCACCATCCATCGAGAGTCTTCTGACTGAGGAATGAGATCATGAGCAAGCTGGCAAACAAGGTAGCGATCGTCACGGGCGGATCGAAGGGCATCGGCGCGGCGATCGCGAAGGCACTGGCCGCGGAAGGCGCGTCGGTCGTCGTCAACTACGCGAGCAGCAAGGCGGGCGCCGATGCGGTCGTCAGCGCGATCGTCGAAGCCGGCGGCCGCGCGGTCGCGGTGGGCGGCGACGTGTCGAAGGCAGCCGACGCGCAGCGCATCGTCGATACGGCGATCGAGTCGTACGGCCGTCTCGATGTGCTCGTCAACAATTCCGGCGTGTACGAATTCGGGGCCATCGAAGCGATCACCGAAGAGCACTATCGCCGGCAGTTCGACACGAACGTGTTCGGCGTGCTGCTGACCACGCAAGCCGCGGTCAAGCATCTCGGCGAAGGCGCGAGCATCATCAACATCAGCTCGGTGGTGACCAGCATCACGCCGCCCGCGAGCGCCGTGTACAGCGGCACCAAGGGTGCGGTCGACGCGATCACCGGCGTGCTCGCGCTCGAACTCGGCCCGCGCAAGATTCGCGTGAACGCGATCAACCCGGGGATGATCGTGACCGAGGGCACGCACAGCGCGGGCATCATCGGTTCCGATCTCGACAAGCAGGTGCGCAGCGAGACGCCGCTCGGCCGCCTCGGCGAGCCGGACGACATCGCGTCGGTTGCGGTGTTCCTCGCATCGGACGATGCACGCTGGATGACCGGCGAGCATCTCGTCGTGAGCGGCGGGTTGAACTGATCGTGCAGGGCGGTGCATCGGCGCGCCCGCGCCGGTCGCGCCGCCCGTATCGTTACGCGTGCATTGCGAGCGCGTAACGGCCGACGTGCCACTGCAGGCTCTCGACGACGAGCGCGTGATTGTGGGCGGAGTCGAGCCCCGCGATCGTCATCGCGCCGACGATGCCCGCCCCGGCGATCCGCAACGGCACGCCACCGCCGTCGAGCGCATAGTCGTCATCCGACAGCCCCTGCGACTGCAGCGACCAGCCGGCGCGGCGAAAGCGCTCGCCGACCGCGAGCGAACTGAGGCCGAAGCGCAATACCGTGTTCTGCCGCCGGCGGATCGCGTCGCTGTCGCCTGCGTCGCTGCCGTCGAGTGCGCAGTAGAACAGCGGTGTCTGCTCGCCGACGATGCTCACCGCGATCGGCAGCCCGCGGCGCGAGGCAAGGTTGACAGCGATTTCACCCAGCCGGCGAGCGACGGCCGCATCGAAGCGCGGCAGTGCCGGATTCGACGCGTCGTCGTCGAAGGGATGGGGTTCGAGGCGAAAGAGGGTCGTCACCATGGCGGCTCCGTGGCGTCGCCGGCTCTGGGTGCGCGTGCCGGGCGTCGCATCGTCACGGGCCGCGCGCGGGCCCGTCTTTCCATCAGCGCTTCGGCGCGTCGAGCATCCACTCGTGCGCGGGATCGTTCTTGAACGCCCACGCGCGGCTCGGCCCGGCCATCACGTTCAGGTAGTACAGGTTGTAGCCGTGCGGCGCGACGACCGGATGGTAGCCGCGCGGCACCATCACGACGTCGTGGTCCTCGACCGCGCATGCTTCGTCGAGGCTGCGGTCGTCCGTGTACACGCGCTGGAACGCGAAACCCTGCGGCGGATCGATCCGGTGGTAATAGGTTTCCTCGAGCGACGTTTCTTCAGGCGCCGCGTCGCGGTCGTGCTTGTGCGGCGGATAGCTGCTCGAATGGCTGGCCGGCGTGACGACCTCGACCACGAGCAGCCGGTCGGCCGCCGGGTTGTCGCCCATCAGGATGTCGCACACGTAGCGCGTATTGGTGCCTTGCCCGCGTACCGAGCGGCGCATCCGTTCGCCGTCGAGGCGTTGCACGGGCTTGTCGCCGCTCGCGTACGGCGCGGTGCACAGCGCGATTTCCGCATCGCGCGTCGCGACCAGCGTGACCGTCTTGTCGCCCGGCACGTATAGCGCGTCCGGCGACACGTCCTCGAAGACGCTGTCGCGCTTGCCGAGCGCATCGTAGGTTGTGCCGTCGATGTCCGCGCGCACCGTGCCCGTGAGCACGACGACGCACAGCTCGCGCGCGCCGGTGTCGAGCGTTTCGGTGTCGCCGGCCTTCAGGCGCAGCGCACGGAAACCGACGTGCTTCCAGCCGGCCGACTCGGGCGTGACGTTGCAGATTTCGCGGTCGGCAGAGGCTTTGACCAGCAGGGGAGAAATCGTCATGGGGTGGGGCTCCGCAACAGGGTAGGGCTCATGCGTTCACGCGCTTACGCGCTCAACCGGTCGACGATCGCGCGCAGCGATTCGTAGCCTTTCTTCGCATACGCATAGCTCGGCGCGACGGCCGGATCCTGCTCGGCCTCGACGACGAGCCAGCCTTCGTAGCCGGCGTCCTTCAGCGTGTGCAGTGTCGCCTCGTAGTCGAGCGCGCCGTCGCCCGGCACCGTGAAGGTGCCGTTGATCACGCCGTTCAGGAAGCTCCAGCCGTCGTTGCGCGCCTGCGTGACGACCTGCGGCCGCACGTCCTTGCAATGCACGTGGGCCACGCGCGACACATGCTTCTTCAGCAGTGTCACCGGGTTGGCCGCGCCACCGAAATACGCGTGGCCGGTATCGAACAGCAGGAAGACTTTCGCCGGGTCGGTCAGCGCCATCAGCCGGTCGACGTCGTCGGGCGACTCGACGTACGCGCCCATGTGATGATGGTAGGCGAGCTTGATGCCGTACGTGTCGAGCAGGTGCGCGCCGAACGCGTCGAGGCGTGCCGCGTAGCGCCGCCAGGCGTCGTCGTCGACGAAGCGCGGCCGCTTCGCGACCGGCGTGTCGATGTTGCCCTGGATCGTGCCCGCGCATTCACCGTAGACCACCACCTTCACGTCGTTGTACTGCAGCTTCGTCATGTGCGCGCGGCAGCGCTCGACTTCCGAGGCGACCGCCTCGGCGTCGCTCATGCCCGGCTCGACCTCGGCGAGGAAACCCGAATACCAGCCCGACACGCACACGAGCCCGAACTCGGCGAGCTTCGCCTTCAGCTCGGGGCCCGTCTTCGGAAACTTGTTGCCGAGCTCGAAGCCCGCGTAGCCGATCTCGGCGCCTTCCTTCAATGCCGTTTCGAGCGGCGTCTCGCCGCCGAGCGACGGCAGGTCGTCGTTCATCCACGACAGGGGATTGATACCGATGCGGACGTTCCAGCTCATGGCGTGCTTCCTTGGTTCGAATGTGTTTTTCGCGGGGAGGGTTCGTGGGCAGTGCGCGCCATCAGCGCCGCTGCCGGGTCTTCGCATCGAGATACGCGCGGTGCGCTGCGTCGACGCCGGTGCGTTCGGACACCTGCGGCACCGCGACTTCCCACCATGCGCCGCCGTCGTCGGTCGTGCGCCGGTGCGTGGTATCGATCACGAGCACCTGGCTCTTCTTCGCGGCGCGGGCGCGCTTCATCTCGCTGCGCAGCTCGCCGATGTCGCGCACGTGCACGGCTTCGGCACCCATCGCGCGCGCATGCATCGCGAAATCGATCGTCGAGCGCTCGCCGCCTTCCGGCACGCAGTCGTCGAGCATGTTGTTGAAGCTCGCGCCGCCGCAGTTCAGTTGCAGCCGCTCGATGCAGCCGTAGCCGCGGTTGTCGAGGATCACGACGATGATCTTGCGACCGAGCATCACCGACGTCGCGAGTTCCGCGTTGAGCATCATGTACGAGCCGTCGCCGACGATCACGATCACTTCGCGCTCGGGCCGCGCGAGCTTCGCGCCGAGGCCGCCCGCGACCTCGTAGCCCATGCACGAATACGCATAGTCCATGTGGTAGTTGCCCGGCACGCCGCTGCGCCACAGCTTGTGCAACTCGGCCGGCAGCGTGCCGGCCGCGCACACGACGAGGTCGTCGCGCGCGCTGTCGAGTCCCGCGTCGGTTGCGGAATCGCGCACCGCGCCGATCACTTCCGCGTCGTACGGGAGCGTGTCTTTCGGCACGCGCGTCGTGAGTTCGGTCACGCGTGCACTCCAAGCGGCGGCCTGGTCGCGGCTGCCTGCGGTCCAGGCCGGATCGGCATGCCAGCCGGCCAGCGCGGCCGACAGCTGGCCGAGGCCCGTGCGCGCATCGGCCACCAGTTGATGGCCGCGTTTCTTGCCCGCGTCGAACGGCTGCACGTTCAGGCTCAATAGCGTGGCATTGCCATAGAGCGCGTGCGAGCCGGTCGTGAAGTCCTGCAGCCGCGTGCCGACCGCGAACACCACGTCGGCCTGCGCGGCCGCGTGGTTCGCGGCGGGCGAGCCCGTCACGCCGATCGACCCGAGATTCAGCGGATGGTCCCACGCGAGGCTGCCCTTGCCGGCCTGCGATTCGGCGACCGGCACGCCATGCGTATCGGCGAACGCGCGCAGCGCGTCCCACGCCTGGCTGTACAGCACGCCGCCGCCCGCGACGATCAGCGGCTTCTTCGCGGCCTTCAGCACGTCGAGCGCATCGGCGAGCTCGAGCGCGTCGGCCGGCGGCCGGCGCATCCGGATCACCGGCGGCGCGAAGAAATCCTCGGGCCAGTCGTACGCGAAGGTCTGCACGTCCTGCGGCAGCGCGAGGCACACCGGGCCGCACTGCGCGGGATCGGTCATCACCTGGATCGCGCGCGGCAGCGCGACGAGCAGCTGCTCGGGCGACGTGATCCGGTCGAAGTAGCGCGTCACCGGCCGGAAGCAGTCGTTCGCGCTGACGTCGCCTTGCTCGAAATCCTCGACCTGCTGCAGCACGGGGTCGGGCAGGCGCGACACGAACACATCGCCGGGCAACAGCAGCAGCGGCAGCCGGCCGACGTGCGCGAGCGCGGCCGACGTCAGCATGTTGGTCGCGCCGGGGCCGATGCTCGACGTCGCGGCCATCATCCGCTGGCGGAAATTCGCTTTCGCGAACGCGACGGCCGCATTGGCCATCCCTTGCTCGTTGTGGGCGCGGAAGGTCGGCAGCCGGTCCTTTTCCGCGTGCAGCGCCTCGCCGAGCCCGGCCACGTTGCCGTGACCGAAGATCGCGAACACGCCGCCGCAGTACGGCAGGATCTCGGTGCGGCCGTCGGGCTGGACGACTTCGGCGCGCAGGGCGGCCAGGTAGCGCACGAGCGCCTGGCTGACGGTCAGTCTTACGGTAGAGGTCATGTCGGTCGATGAAGAGGAATGGGTCATCGCGGGCGTCGCGTCAGGCCGCGGCGGCGCGGGCGGCCGCGGCACGTCGGCCGAGCCACGCGTCGACCAGCTGCGCGAAGTTGCCGGCGACTTCGTCGATCAGCGCCTGGTCGTCGATCCGGCCGGCGAACCAGTTCAGCGATGCATCGGCCCACAGCGTGCGCCCGACCATGAAGCCCTTGACGATCGGGTTGGTCGCCGAGCGGAAGCTGTCGACGAGGTATTGCAGCGGCTGGTTCAGCCCGAGGATCACCGCGCCACGGCAGTGCGGGTCGCGCTCGGCGATCAGCGCGGCGAGCCGCGCCCAGCCGTCGGCGCTCAGCGGCGTGAGCTTCCACCATTCGGGCATCACGCCGAGGTTGTAGAAGCGCGCGATCGTGCGCAGCACCGCATCGTCCTCGGTGCCGGCCGGCGTGACCGCGCGCGGCGGAATCATTTCCAGCAGCAGCTCGTTGCCGCTGGCGCGCGTGGCTTCCCACAGTTCCAGCACGCGCTGCTCCTGTTCGACGCGCAGGTCGACCTGGTCGTCGGGGTGATAGTGAACGAGGCACTTCACGACCTGTTCGGTCGGCCAGTGCGTGAGCGACGAGCCCACCGAGCGCGTTTCGTCGAAACGCAGCGGCCGCGAGCCCGGCAGCTCGACCGGGCGGCCGACCCACCAGCCGCGTCCGGTGGCCGACGCAAGCGCGTCGCTGCCGTAGCCGCCACCGTCGATCAGCACGCCGACGTGGCCTTCGAGATGGCGATCGCGCTCGACCTGTTCGACCGCGCGCACGAGCAGGCGCTTCAGCGTCTTGATCCGCGCTTCGTCCGCGCCTGCCTGCACCGCGAGTTCGTAGAACTGGCTGCGATGGTCGAACGCCATCACGCACAGCTCGTTCCATTCGCGGCGCGGCACCGTCACGCGATGCAGGTGCGCGAGCGTGCGGTCGGCGTCGACCACCGGATTGCGGCTGCCGTCGAACCAGTGCGCGAGTTCGGCCGGCGTCGGCATCGCGGCCGAGCACGCGTGACGCGACACGACGATCGCGCCGCACGCGTTCGCGATGCGCGTCGACTCGGCCCAGTCGCGGCCGCGCAGCAGCCCCGACAGCAGGCCCGACAGGAACGCGTCGCCCGCGCCGAGCACGTTGAGCACCTCGACGCGTTCGCCGAGGTAGGTCGGTGCATCGTCGATGCGGGCGGGAATGTCGCCTTCGATCACGCAGCAGCCGAGCGCGCCGCGCTTGACGACCAGCGTCGCATTCGTGATCTTGCGCACCGCCTGCAACGAACCGATCACGTCGTGCGGCACGCCGCCCGCGATCAGGAATTCCTCCTCGGTGCCGACCAGCAGGTCGAATTCGCCGAGCACCTGCTGCAGTTGCCGCGTCACCTGCGCGTCCGGCACGTAGCGGTTTTCGCCCGCGCCGCGCGCGGTCAGTCCCCACAGCACGGGCCGGTAGTCGATGTCGAGGATCCGCACGACGCCATGGCGGCGTGCATAACCGAGCGCGGTCAGCGACGCCTCGCGCGTGCCCGGCGTCGACAGGTGCGTGCCGGTGATCGCCAGCGCGCGGCAGCCCGCGATGAAGTCTTCGCTGATCTCGTCGGCGCGCACGGCCATGTCCGCACAGTTCTCGCGCACGAACAGCAGCGGGAACGTGTCGCGATCCTTCAGCCCGAGCAGCACCAGCGCGGTGAGGCGCTCGCGGTCGGTCTGCAGCTGGCTCGTGTCGCAGCCTTCGCGCTCGAGCGTTTCACGCAGGAAGCGGCCCATCTGCTCGTCGCCGACGCGCGAGATCATCGCGGTCTTCAGCCCGAGCCGGGCCACGCCGAACGCGACGTTGCCGGACGAGCCGCCGAGATACATCTGGAAGCTGCGCGCGTCCTCCAGGCGGCTGCCGTACTGCTGCGCATAGAGATCCACGGCCACGCGGCCGAGGCAGGCGAGATCGATGGGGCGGTCACTCGGAAAGTTCAGCAGGCTCATATCACGTGTCACGCTCGCGGCCGGCGTTCGGCGATGCCGGCAGATTAGGGGACCGATCCATCGGTGGCGATCCGCAACGTGTGCTGCACGACGCGGGACTGCCTGCCGCAAGGAATCGGGCTACGGAACGGAGTCTAGACTTTTTGGAAATCCAGTTCCCTAGGTGAAATCACGTAGAAATAAATTTCCAAATTTTCGAGGAAGTGATCTACAGTTTCATCCGGATGCTTCAGTCCGTATCGGACTCGGCCCGGCGGCGCGCAACGCGCCGTCTTCCGCCCCCCGGAGATGAGGAGACAGATTGATCATGAAGACCAAGCTGATGGCCGTCGCGGCCGCCGCGATCCTGGCTGCGCCGCTCGCGCATGCCGAGAAGATCGGCGTGACGATGGCGTCGTTCGACGACACGTTCCTGACCATCCTGCGCAACAGCATCGCCGATTCGGCGAAGAAGGACGGCGCGACGGTACAGATCGAGGACGGCGGCAACGATGTCGGCAAGCAGTTGAGCCAGGTCCAGAACATGATCGCGCAGAAGGTCGACGCGATCATCGTGAACGCGGTCGATACCGACGCGACGCCGAAGATCACCAAGATGGTGACGGCGGCCAAGATTCCGCTTGTTTACGTGAACCGCAAGCCGGTCGATTTCGACAAGCTGCCAACCGGCGTCGCGGTCGTCGCGTCCGACGAAAAGCAGTCGGGCACGCTGCAGGCGCGCCAGGTGTGCAAGCTGCTCGGCGGCAAGGGCGACCTGCTCGTGCTGATGGGCGAGCTGTCCAACGAATCGGCGCGCGCCCGCACCAAGGACATCGAGGACGTGATCGCGACGAAGGATTGCGCGGGCATGAAGATCGTCGACAAGCGCGAAGGCAAGTGGAGCCGCACGCAGGGCCAGGACATCACGATGAACTGGCTGAGCTCCGGTACGAAGTTCGACGCGATCGTGTCGAACAACGACGAGATGGCGATCGGCGCGATCAACGCGCTGAAGGCGGCGCGCAAGCTGACGCCGAAGACGATCGTCGCCGGCATCGACGCGACGCCTGACGGCCTCGCATCGATGAAGAGCGGCGAGCTGAAGGTGTCGGTGTACCAGAACGCGGCCGGGCAGGGGCAGCAGGCCGTCGCGGCCGCACTCAAGCTCGCGAAGAAACAGCCCGTCGACCGCTACGTGAACGTGCCGTTCGAGCTCGTGACGCCCGAGAACATGAACCAGTACGCGAAGCATTGACCGGTGATCCGTTGAACTGCGCGGGCCCGGCATGGCCGGGCTCGCGCGCGACTTGTCGAGGAACGTCCATGTTTACAGCCAGAGTCGCGCGCCCGATGGCCGGCGGCGATGCGCCGGCCGCTTCGTCCGGCTCGACCGGCTCGTCGGCCCCGCCGGCTTCTTCCGCGGCCGACTGCGTGCTCGAGGTGCGCGGCGTCGGCAAGTCCTTTCCCGGCGTCGTTGCGCTCGACGGCGTGCAGTTCCGCGTGCGTCGCGGCACCGTCCATGCACTGATGGGCGAGAACGGCGCGGGCAAGTCGACGCTGATGAAGATCATCGCCGGCGTCTACACGCCCGACCAGGGCGAGATCCTGATCAATGGCGAGCCCGTCGTGCTGAACGGCCCGCTCGATGCGCTCGACCGCGGCATCGCGATGATCCACCAGGAACTCAACCTGATGCCGTACATGACGGTCGCGGAGAACATCTGGATCCGCCGCGAACCGAAGAACCGTTTCGGCCTGATCGATCACGCGGCGCTGCGCCGCCAGACGGCCGAGCTGTTCGAGCGGCTGTCGATCGACATCGATCCGGAAACCGACGTGCGCACGCTGACGGTCGCGAGCCGCCAGATGGTCGAGATCGCGAAGGCCGTGTCGTTCGACTCCGACGTGCTGATCATGGACGAGCCGACCTCGGCGCTGACCGACAAGGAAGTCACGCACCTGTTCCGGATCATTCGCCAGTTGCGCGAGCAGGGCAAGGGCATCGTCTACATCACGCACAAGATGAACGAGCTGTTCGAGATCGCCGACGAGTTCTCGGTGTTCCGCGACGGCAAGTACATCGGCACGCATGCATCGAGCGACGTCACGCGCGACGACATCATCCGCATGATGGTCGGGCGCGAGATCACGCAGATGTTCCCGAAGGAAGAGGTGCCGATCGGCGACGTCGTGCTGTCGGTGAAGAACCTCGGCGTCGACGGCGTGTTCCGCGACGTGAGTTTCGAACTGCGCGCGGGCGAGATCCTCGGCGTGGCCGGCCTCGTCGGCTCGGGGCGTTCGAACGTTGCCGAGGCGCTGTTCGGCGTCGTGCCGGCCACGTCGGGCGAGATCCGGATCGACGGCAAGCCGGTGCGCATCACGACGCCCGCGCAGGCGATGAAGTACGGGATGGCCTTCCTCACCGAGGACCGCAAGGACACCGGCTGCTTCCTGAATCTCGACCTGCTGGCGAACATGGAAGCCGCGGTGCTCAGCAACCGCTATGTGAAGTTCAATTTCGTGCGGCAGGCGCAGCTGAAGCGCGACTGCGAGGAAATGAGCCGGATGCTGCGCGTGAAGTCGCCCGGGCTGCACGAGGAGATCCAGAACCTGTCGGGCGGCAACCAGCAGAAGGTGCTGATCGGCCGCTGGCTGCTCACGCAGCCGCGCATCCTGATCCTCGACGAACCGACGCGCGGCATCGACGTCGGCGCGAAGGCCGAGATTCACCGGCTCGTCAGCGCGCTCGCCGGCAAGGGCGTCGCGGTGCTGATGATCTCGTCGGAAATGCCGGAAGTGCTGGGAATGAGCGATCGCGTGATGGTGATGCACGAAGGGCGCATGACCGGCATCGTCGATCGCAAGGACGCCGACCAGGTCCGCATCATGGATCTCGCGTCGCGCTGAGCCGAAACAAGATTGGAGACAAGGAAATGGGCAACATGAACCCGGTCGCGGATGCGCAGACCATGACCCTCAAGACGCGGCACACGAAGTGGCCGCCCGAGCTGAGCATCTTCCTCGTGCTCGTCGGCATCAGCCTGTTCTTCGAGATCGTCGGCTGGATCGTCGTCGGCCAGAGCTTCCTGTTCAACACCGAGCGGCTCGAGATCATCGTGCTGCAGATGGCCGTGATCGGCATCATCGCGGTCGGTGTGAACCTCGTGATCATCACCAGCGGGATCGACCTGTCGTCAGGCTCGGTCGTGGCCGCCGCGGCGGTCGTCTCGGCCAGTCTCGCGCAGGTGTCCGACTTCCCGCGCGCGGTGTTTCCGCACCTGACCGACCTGCCGATCATCTGGCCCGTGCTGGCCGGCGTGTGCGTCGGGCTGCTGGTCGGCCTGCTGAACGGCTCGCTGATCGCGATGACGGGCATTCCGCCGTTCATCGCGACGCTCGGCACGATGGTGGCCGCGCGCGGCTTCGCGAAGTGGTTCACGAACGGGATGCCGGTGTCGATGCTGACCGACCCGTTCGCGGCCATCGGCGCGGGCGCCAATCCGGTGATCATCTTTCTCGTGATCGCCGCGATCTTCCACGTCGTGCTGCGCTACACGCGCTTCGGCAAGTACACGTATGCGATCGGCGCGAACCGTCATGCGGCCGTCGTGTCGGGCATCAACGTCACGCGCCACCTGATCTTCGTCTACGCGATCGCGGGCCTCCTGAGCGGGATCGCCGGCACCGTGACGGCCGCGCGGGCGATCTCGGGCCAGTCGGGCATGGGCGTGATGTACGAGCTCGATGCGATCGCGGCGGTCGTGATCGGCGGCACGTCGCTGTCGGGTGGCCTCGGCCGCGTGACGGGCACCGTGATCGGCGTGCTGATCCTCGGCGTGATGACGTCGGGCTTCACGTTCATCCGCATCGACGCGTATTACCAGGAGATGGTCAAGGGCGCGATCATCGTCGCGGCGGTGATCGCCGACCAGTACCGCAACAAGAAGAAGCGCCGCTGACCCAAGAAGCATCGCCGGACGAGGGCGGCACGTGCCGCCGCCTTCGACCGGAACCCGCCACCGTCGAGGACATTCGATGAAGATCGCGCTGGACCCCTACATGATTCGCCACCTGCCGCTCGACCGCCTGCCGCACGCGGTGGCCGAGCTCGGCTACGACCAGATCGAGCTGTCGCCGCGCAGCGACTTTCTCGACTGGTGGGTGATGCCCCGCGCGACGCGCGAGCGGATGGCCGCGTTCCGTCAGGCCATGCGCGCGAGCGGCGTCGGCCTCGCGTCGCTGCAGCCGATGTACCGCTGGGCGAGCCCGTTCGAGGACGAGCGGCAATGGGCGGTGCGTTGCTGGAAGAAGGCGATCGAGGTGGCGGTCGAGATGGAGTGCGCGCTGATGGTGTCGGAGTTCGGGCGCGGCGCGTCGCCCGAGCGCTCGGTTGGCGAACGGCCGGGCGCGAACCCGAAGGAGCTATGCGAAGCCGCGTGGTTCCGGTCGATGGACGAGCTGCTGCCGATCCTCGAGCGCGAACGCATCGTGCTGTCGGTCGAGCCGCATCCGGAGGACTGGATCGAGCAGCTGCAGCCCGCGATCGACATCGTCACGAATATCGGCTCGCCGTCGCTGAAGCTGTCGTACATCGCGCCGCACACGTTCTACTACGGCGACGACATGGCCGCGATGATCGCGCAGGCCGCGCCGATCCTCGCACACGTGCGCGTGGCCGACACCTTCGACCACCGCAAGAGCAGCCAGCTGCGCTACATCGTGAACCCGCCGGGTTCGAACCAGATCCGCGTGCACCAGCATCTCGACATCGGGCAGGGCGAGATCGACTGGGACGTGTTCTTTCGCGCGCTCGGCGCGGCAGGCTTCGACGGCGTGATGTCGTCGTGCGTGTTTGCGTGGGAGGACCGTGCGGAAGCGTCGTCGCGCTACATGCGCGACACGATCCAACGCTACGTCGATCGTCATTTCGATCGCACGGCGCGCTGACGGATGGCTGACCGGTGCGGCGCGTGCCGCACCGCCAATGAACGACTGGAGACTCTTAGATGACCTTGCAAATCGGCGTGATCGGCTGCGGTGCGATCGGCCAGGACCATATTCGCAGACTGACCCGCACGCTGTCCGGCGCGCGTGTCGTGGCCGTCAACGACATCGATCCGCAGCAGGCGCGCGACGCGGTGACGAAGTACGGGCTCGACGCCGAGATCTACGGCGACGGCCACGAGGTGGTCGCGGCCGCCGACGTGCAGGCCGTGCTCGTCACGTCGTGGGGGCCGACGCACGAAGCCTTCGTGCTCGATGCGATCGCGCACGGCAAGCCCGTGTTCTGCGAGAAGCCGCTCGCGGTCACGGCCGAAGGCTGCATGCGGATCGTCGAGGCCGAAGTCGCGCACGGCAAGCGGCTCGTGCAGGTCGGCTTCATGCGTCCGTACGATGAAGGCTATCGCGCGCTGAAGCGTGTGATCGACAGCGGCGAGATCGGCGCGCCGCTGATGCTGCATTGCGCGCACCGCAACCAGTCGGTCGGCGAGCGCTACACGACCGACATGGCGATCACCGACACGCTGATCCACGAGCTCGACGTGCTGCGCTGGCTGCTCGGCGAGGACTACGTGAGCACCCAGGTCGTCTATCCGAAGAAGACGCGCCATGCGTCCTCGCATCTCGCCGATCCGCAGATCGTGCTGCTGGAAACCGCGAGCGGCGTGCGCATCGACGTCGAGATCTTCGTGAACTGCCAGTACGGCTATGACATCCAGTGCGAGGTGGTGGGCGAGCAGGGCATCGCGAAGCTGCCCGATCCGCCGGCCGTGGGGCTCAAGCATGCGGCGCGGCAGTCGGTCGAGATCATGACCGACTGGAAGGAGCGCTTCATCGCGTCGTACGACGTCGAGCTGCAGGCGTTCATCGACGGCGTGCGCGCGAACGCGCTCACCGGGCCGTCCGCATGGGACGGCTACGCGGCGGCGGTCGCGGCCGACGCCTGCGTGCGTGCGCAAAAGAGCGGGGCGGTCGAGCCGATCGCGATGGCCGAACGCCCTGCGTTCTATCGCGGCTGAACCGCAACCGCTTATCTGCCGGACTGACCGACATGACGATGAAGATGGGTTGCGCACCGTGCTGCTGGGGTGTCGACGACGTGAAGAACCCGCACCTGCCGCCGTGGCGGCAGGTGCTCGCCGAGGCGGCCGAGGCCGGCTACTCGGGCATCGAGCTCGGGCCGTACGGCTACATCCCGCTCGAGCTCGACGTGGTGAGCGCGGAGCTCGAGCGGCAGCGCCTGAGCATCACCGCCGGCACGATCTTCGACGATCTCGTAGCGCCGGAGAACCTGCCGAACCTGCTGCGCCAGACGCGCGACATCTGCGCGCTGGTCACGCGGCTGCCTAAGCTGCCGACGCAGGACGGCCAGCGTCATGCGGCGCCGTACCTCGTCGTGATGGACTGGGGCCACGAGGAACGCGACTACGCGGCGGGCCATGGCGATCGCGCGCCGCGGCTGTCGGACGAAAGCTGGTCGACGATGGTCGAGCATATCCGGCAGATCGCGACGATCGCGCGCGACGAGTTCGGCGTGCGCACGGTGATCCATCCGCATGCGGGCGGCTACATCGAGTTCGCGGACGAGATCGACCGGATCGTCGCCGATATTCCGGCCGACACGGCCGGCCTCTGTCTCGACACGGGCCACCTGTACTACTCGGGCATGGATCCGGAAGTGTGGTTGCGCCGCCACGCGGCGCGCCTCGACTACGTGCATTTCAAGGACATCGACGCGGCCGTGTACGACGCGGTGATGGGCGAGCACATCGCGTTCTTCGCCGCGTGCGCGCGCGGCGTGATGTGCCCGATCGGCACCGGCGTGCTCGACTACCGGGCGATCCGGCACGCGCTCGACGACATCGGCTACGCGGGCTACATCACGATCGAGCAGGAGCGCGACCCGCGCAACGCCGGCACGAGCCTGCGCGACGTCGCCGCGAGCCGCGCGTTTCTCGCGTCGGCCGGCTTCGCATGATCCACCGCGCCACGCACACCCTGAACACGGACCAGGAACACCACCATCATGATTGACGGACAGATTCTGCTTGGACATTCGATTCGCTGGGGCATGGTCGGCGGCGGGCTCGGCAGCCAGATCGGCTACAGCCACCGGTCGGCCGCGCTGCGCGACGGCAGCTTCCAGCTGGTCGCCGGCGCGTTCGACATCGATCCCGAACGCGGTCGCCAGTTCGGCGTGAAGCTCGGCGTTGCAGCGGAACGCTGCTATCCCGACTACACGACGATGTTCGATGCCGAGGCCCGCCGTCCGGACGGCATTCGCGCGGTGTCGATCGCGACGCCGAACAACACGCACTTCGAGATCTGCCGCGCCGCGCTGAACGCGGGGCTGCACGTGGTCTGCGAGAAGCCGCTGTGCTTCACGACCGACGAGGCCGAGACGCTGCAGCGGCTGTCGGTCGAGAAGAACCTGATCGTCGGCGTCGCGTACGGCTATTCCGGACACCAGATGATCGAACAGGCGCGCGAAATGATCGCGCGCGGCGATCTCGGCGAGATCCGCATCGTGCAGATGCAGTTTGCACACGGGTTCCACAGCGAGGGCGTCGAGGCCGCGAGCGCGGCCGCGCGCTGGCGCGTCGACCCGAAGTTCGCGGGCCCGAGCTATGTGCTCGGCGACATCGGCACGCATCCGCTGTACATCTCCGAAGTGATGGCGCCCGAGCTGAAGATCCGTCGGCTGATGTGTTCGCGGCAGAGCTTCGTGAAGAGCCGCGCGCCGCTGGAAGACAACGCGTTCACGATCATGGAATACGACACGGGCGCGGTCGGCTACGTGTGGTCGAGCGCGGTGAACGCGGGCTCGATGCACAGTCAGAAGGTGCGCGTGATCGGCTCGAAGGCGAGCGTCGAGTGGTGGGACGAGCACCCGAACCAGTTGCGCTACGAAGTGCAGGGGCAGCCGGCGCAGGTGCTCGATCGCGGGATGGGTTATCTGCATCCGCACGCATTGCGCGAAGATCGCATCGGCGCCGGGCATCCGGAAGGGCTGTTCGAGGCCTGGTCGAATCTCTATGCGCGCTTCGCGCTCGCAATGGATGCGGCCGATCGCGGCGACGCCGAGGCATTGAAGAACATCCGCTATCCGGATGTCCATGCGGGCGTGGAAGGCGTGCGCTGGGTCGAGAACTGCGTGCGCTCCGCCGATGCGGGCGGCGTGTGGGTCGACTATCGTTGAACCGGCGGCACGGGCCGGCCGGGGCGCAGGGCGGGCGGTTTAGCGCCGCTTCCCGCCGATGGCCGGCTTGGTAGACGCCCTAATCTTTACGACGCCGCGAGAGCGTTGGACAATCGCTTCCAGTATCGCCGTGGAGCGTAGGCAAGTGATGATCGAGCGCGTGGGAGCGAGCACGCGGCGCGGGCCGCGCCGCAAACGTGATTAAATTCGCCCTTCATGCATGTATCCAGGTGAGCCCCGGGCCGCGTCAGTCAACATCGCGCGCATGCCGGGGCCGTCAACTTCGCGCTATCCGATGAGTTCATCCGAGAAACCTCCCGCCACCGTCGAGCAGTTCCTGCAGCATCTGACGCAGGAGTACGACGGCCTCAGCAATCGCCTGAAGGTGATTGCGCGCCACGTGGAAACGCATCGGGACCAGCTTGGCCTGGAAGGCATCCAGTCGCTCGCGGAAGCGTGCGGTGTCCAGCCGTCAGCCGTCGTGCGCTTCGCGAAGCATTTCGGCTTCTCCGGCTTCTCCGAGATGCAGCGGCTGTTCCGCGAAGGGATCGCGCAGCAGATCGCGCCGGGCCGCGCGTACAACCTGCGGCTGCGCGACGTGATCGAATCGGGCTCGTCGAGCCTGCAGCCCGAGCAGATCGCCGACGAATTCATCAAGGGCAGCATTGCGGGGATGCAGCAGCTGCGGCAGACGCTCGATTCGCAGGCGCTCGCGCAGGCCGTCGACCTGCTCGCCGACACGCAGGCGATCTGGATCGCCGGCTCGCGGCGCGCGTTTCCGATTGCCGTGTACCTCGACTATGCGCTGCAGCACACCGACAAGCGCATCGGGCTGTTCAGCGCGCTCGGCAGCATGCATCTCGGGCAGATCCGCTCGGTGCGCGAGGGCGACGTGATGATCGTCATCTCGTTCATGCCGTATGCGGAGGAAACCGTGCAGGTCGCGCAGCAGGCCGTGCAGCGCGGCGCGCGGCTGATCGCGATCACCGACAGCCGGATGAGCCCGCTGGCGCGGGAGGCCGAGGTGACGCTGATGGTGCAGGACAGCGCGACGTTCGGTTTCCGTGCGCTGACGGCCACGATGGGCCTCGCGCAGAGCCTGTTCGTCGCGCTCGCGTACCGGCTCGAACTGTCGTACCTGCCGACCGCCGACGGCGCGCACGGCACGCAGGCCGGCTGACGCATCCGGCCGGCGCACCGCCCGCTTAACTGATCGGCGGGCGGCGTGCCGTCGGGCGGTTACTTCGCGGTCGGCATCGCGAATTCGGCACCCTTGCCGATGCTCGACGACCAGCGCTGCATCACCGACTTCTGGCGCGTGTAGAAGCGCACGCCTTCTTCGCCGTATGCATGCATGTCGCCGAACAGGCTCTTCTTCCAGCCGCCGAAGCCGTGCCATGCCATCGGCACCGGAATCGGCACGTTGATGCCGACCATGCCGACCTGGATGCGCCGCGCGAATTCGCGCGCGATGCCGCCGTCGCTCGTGAAGCACGACACGCCGTTGCCGAATTCATGCGCGTTGATCAGGTCGACCGCTTCGCCGAAATCCTTCACGCGCACGCAACCGAGCACGGGCCCGAAGATTTCTTCCTTGTAGATCCGCATGTCGGGCGTCACGTGGTCGAACAGCGTGCCGCCGGTGAAGAAGCCTGCCTCGCGGCCCGGCACGCGCAGCCCGCGGCCGTCGACCACCAGTTGCGCGCCTTCGTTCACGCCTTGCTCGATATAGCCTTCGATGCGCTTCAATGCATCGCCGGTGACGATCGGGCCCATCTCGACTTCCGGCGACATGCCGTCGCCGATCACCAGCTTGCGCGCGCGCTCGGCCACCAGCGGCACGATCTGGTCCGCGACGTCGCCCACCAGCACCGCGACGCTGATCGCCATGCAGCGTTCGCCGGCCGAGCCGTACGCGGCGCCGATCAGCGCGTCGACGGCCTGCTCGAGGTTCGCATCGGGCATCACGACGAGGTGGTTCTTCGCGCCGCCGAGCGCCTGCACGCGCTTGCCCGATTGCACGGCGCGCTGCTGCACGTAGGCCGCGATCGGCGTGGAACCGACGAAGCTGACGGCCTGCACGTCCGGGTGGTCGAGCAGCGCGTCGACCGCGCCCTTGTCGCCCTGCACGACGTTGAACACGCCGGCCGGCAGCCCGGCCTGCGTGAGCAGGTCGGCGATGAACAAGGCCGCCGACGGGTCGCGCTCGCTCGGCTTCAGCACGAACGTGTTGCCCGTCGCGATCGCGACCGGGAACATCCAGCACGGCACCATGCACGGGAAGTTGAACGGCGTGATGCCAGCGACGACGCCGAGCGGCTGGCGCATCGTCCAGTTGTCGATGCCGGTGCTGACCTGGTCGGTGAAGTCGCCCTTCAGCAGCTGCGGCACGCCGCATGCGAATTCGATGATGTCGATGCCGCGCGCGACTTCGCCCTGCGCGTCGGAAAACACCTTGCCGTGCTCGGCCGTGATGATCGCCGCGAGGGCGTCGCGGTGCTCGTTCATCAGTTGCAGGAAGCGGTGCAGCACGCGTGCGCGGCGGATCGGCGGCGTCGCGGCCCAGGCCGGGAACGCGGCATGGGCCGATGCGACGGCCTGCTGCACTTCGCTGTCGTCGGCGAGCGCCACGCGGCGCACCGCGCGGCCGAGCGCGGGATTGAGAACGTCCTGGAAGCGGCCGCTGCGGCCGGCGACGGGCGCGCCGTCGACATAGTGGCCGACGTCGGCGTCGGAGGTGTACGCGGGAACCGGATTCATCGTGTCTCCTGGGGATCGGGTGGGGTGGACAGCACCAAGTCTAGGCAAACGCGCCGGGCGGGAGAAGGCCGCGCAGCTTGATTCACTGTTCAGAATTCTGAATAATCAATGGATGAATCAGCAAAATGTCCAGGCGCTCTGGCCGCATATCCATTCGCTGACGGTGCTGGCCGCGGCGGGCAGTTTCACGGCCGCCGCGCAGCGGCTCGGCATCAGCAAGGCCGCGATGAGCCAGCGCATCGCCGATCTCGAAAAGGCGGCCGGCGTGCCGCTCGTGCGTCGCACGACGCGCAGCGTGCGGCTCACCGATGCGGGCCAGACGCTCGTCGACAGCACGCGCGACGCGTTCGAGTCGATCGGGCAGCACTTCGCGCGCGTGAAGGACCTGGCCGGCGAGCCGCGCGGCCTGCTGCGCCTGACGGTGCCGGTCGCGCTCGGTCGCCAGCAGGTCGTGCCGCACCTGCCCGATTTCCTGCGGCAGCATCCGGGCGTGCAGATCGAGCTCGACCTGTCGGACCGGCTGCATTCGCTGACGCAGGAAGGTTTCGACCTCGCGATCCGCCATACGACCACCGCGCCGCAGACCCACGTCGCATGGAAGCTGTGCGACACGCGCTCGCTGCTCGTCGCGAGCCGCGACTACCTCGACGCGCGCGGCGCGCCGCGGCACCCGAGCGAGCTCGTCGAGCACAGCTGCCTGTGCTACCTGCGCGACAACGAGCCGGCCGCCTGGAGCTTCGAGCCGCATGGCCGGCGGCGTGAGCGTGTGAGCGTGCCGGTGCGCGGCAGCTTTGCGGCGAACAACAGCGAGGCGATGCGCGAAGCCGCGCTCGGCGGGCTCGGCATTGCGCTGCTGCCGGATTTCAGCGCGCAGCGCGATCTCGACGCCGGCCGGCTCGTCGCGCTGCTCGACGGCTGGCGGCCGTCGGGCGCGTTCGGCGACCACATTTTCGCGATCCGCCCGTACAGCCCGGTCGTGCCGAGCGCGGTGCGCGCGCTCGTGCGGCACCTGCGCGAACGGCTCGCGGGCGGCTTTTCGGGCACCTGAGCCGGGTGTCCGCGGGCGCCGGGCCGCAGGCGGCCCGGGCAGGCACCGCGGCGCTGCGGTAAAATCCCGGCTTCTCTCCGCGCCTTGAATGGCGCGTCATTCGAAGGTCGACAGCCGATGCAGATTCACAAGGAAGTGGACGCGCGCGGGCTCAATTGCCCGTTGCCGATCCTGCGTGCCAAGAAAGCGCTCGCCGATATGGAAAGCGGGCAGATCCTCAAGGTGCTCGCGACCGATCCGGGCTCGCAGCGCGATTTCGCCGCGTTCGCGAAGCAGACGGGCAACGAGATCGTCGAATCGACGACGCAGGACAAGACCTTCGTGTTCCTGATGCGCCGCCGCTGACGGCCCGCATCACGGTGCCGGCACCGCCTGGCGCCGGCCGGCTGCACCTCGCCGGCCACACCTCGCCGGCCCCGTCTCTCTGACAATTCTTAAACCTCGCTTCGTGATCGGCTGCGTATACTGACCCGGCCGGTCGTCCGCTCCCAGCGGATGCGCCGGCCACGGTACGTCATATGGCGGGCACGGGGGCCATGCCTGACGCTACCGTCGTACAAACGGGGAGAGGACATGTCCTTTAGACCAGGGACCCTTCGAAGTCCGTCCGGAGCGCAACGCAGCGTATCGGGGCTGAGCCGTATCGAGCTCGACCCGCAACAGGATCGCCACGCGCGTGCCGCGCTGGAGGCCTACGCGGATTCGGCCGCGGCCGAGATGCCGTGGCTGGCCGAGTGGCTAGACGAACGGCTGCGCGATGCCGCGCAGGACGACGGCTCGGGCCTGACCTACTGCGGCGCGACGATCGAGCGCGTGTTCGACCTGGCGCAGGCGTGGGCGGCGAGCCAGCCGGATTACGCGGCCACCGCGTGGGAGCGCGTGCGCGGCCAGCTGCAGCGGATGCTTGTACAACCGGTGCGTCCGGAACCGCCGTCGCCGCGCATGCCGGCCGACGAGGTGGCCGAGCCGGTGGCGGGTATCGCGGGCGTCGACTAGGCGTTCGGTTGCGTGGCAGGAAGGATTATTCGAAGAAAAGACGGTAGTCCGCGCAATTTATTGGCGAATTTCATACTACTATGATGAAATCGCCGGTTCGTCCGTGCCCCGTTTTTGAGATATTAAGCCGGGGTCGCCGGTTTGCGCAGGAGGCGCGAGCGGCGAACGACGGCTCGCCGGCCGGTATCCGGACGCCGCGCGCGTGTTGCGCGGCAGGGTGAGGGCGGGGAGCTGAACTGGACGAATCGATTTCGATTTGCGGGGTGCTATGAGAATTGCTGTACTGGATGACGATCCGGCCCAGACGGATTTCGTCAGTCAAACGCTGACGGCCGTTGGCCATACGTGCTATGCGTTCAAGGAAGGCAAGGCCCTGAAGAAGCGTCTGCAGCGCGAGACGTTCGATCTGCTGGTGCTCGACTGGAACGTGCCCGACATGTCCGGCGAGGAAGTGCTGAAGTGGGTGCGTGCCAATCAGACCGAGCACAGCCTGCCGATCATCTTCATGACGAGCCGCGACGACGAGGCAGGGATCACGCAGATCCTCAACGCCGGTGCCGACGATTACGTGGTCAAGCCCGTGTCGGGCCCGATCCTGCGCGCGCGCATCGGCTCGCTGCTGCGCCGCGCGTATCCGGTCAACGCCGAGGCCACCGTTCGCGAATTCGATCAGTTCCGTTTCGACGTGAACCTGAAGCAGGCCTACGTCGGCGACAAGGCCGTGAGCCTCACGCAGAAGGAATTCGAGCTCGCGCTGCTGCTGTTCCAGCACCTCGACCGGCCGCTGTCGCGCGCGCACATTCTCGATCTCGTGTGGAAGCAGGCGACCGACATCCCGTCGCGCACGATGGATACGCACATCTCGATGCTGCGCACCAAGCTCGGCCTGCGGCCCGAAAACGGCTATCGCCTCGCGCCGATCTACGGCTACGGCTACCGGCTCGAGCGGGTCGGCCAGGGAGAACCGGAGTGACCACGGGAATCACGCGGCGCACGGCGAACCTGCGCACGGCGGCGCTGCGCGTGTCCTGCGCGGTTGCGTTGGCGTTCGCCGCGCAGCATGCGGCCGCGCAGCCGCCCGCTGCCGCGGGCAAGATGGTCGTCTACCGCACGCAGGCGGGCGACACGCTGTACGACGTCGCCGCGCGCTACCTGCAGGGCGCGGACGACTGGCAACTGCTTCAGCAGATCAACGGCGTGCCCGCACCGAAGCACCTGCAGCCCGGCATCGCGCTGAAGCTGCCGGTCGCGCGTCTGCGCAAGGAAAAGCTGACCGCGCGCGTCATCGCGGTGCAGGGTACGGCCGAACGCGCGTCCGGCGACGCGTACTCGCCGCTCGCGAACGATGCGACGCTCGCCGAGGGCGATCGCGTGCGCACGGGGCCGAACGGCTTCGTGACGCTCGAGCTCGCCGACGGCACGCACATGAGCCTGCCGCCCGACAGCCAGCTCGACCTGAAGGCGCTGCGCCGCACGGTGCTGACCGGCACGCTCGATCGTGAGTTCGAGCTCACGCGCGGCTCGGTCGACAGCGAGGTCACTCATCTGAAGAAACGCGACGACCGCTTCCAGATCCGTTCGCCGTCGGTCGTGGCCGGCGTGCGCGGCACGCACTTCCGCGTGAATTACGACGCGGGCGGCAATGCGTCGACGCGTGTCGAGGTGCTCGACGGCACCGTCGGCGTCGCGGGCGGCCAGAAGCCGGCCGACCCGACGCTCGTGCATGCGAATTTCGGCAGCGTCGCGACCGCCTCCGGCGCGGTCGGCGCGCCCGTCGAGCTGCTGCCCGCACCGGCGCTCGCGCATCCCGACAAGGTGCAGGACGAGCCCGACGTCGCATTCGACGTCGCGCCGCTCGCGCAGGCACAGGCATACCGCGTGCAGCTCGCGCACGACGCCGGGCTGCTCGACCTGTTCCGCGAAACGCGCACCGATTCGCCGCGCGCAGTCTTCCGCGACGTGCCGAACGGGAACTACTTCGTGCGGGTCGCCGCGATCGATGCGAATGGCCTCGAGGGCCGGCCGCGCACGTACGCGTTCGAACGCCGCGTGATGGGGCTCGACGCGAGCGCGTCGCCGGGTGCCGGCGGCTACGAGTTCCGCTGGTCGCCGAACGGTTCGGGCAAGGATGCGCGCTACCGGTTCGTGCTGTCGCGCTCGAAGGACCTGAGCGCACCGGTCGTCGACCAGGTCGGCCTGCATGCGCGTCAGATCACCGTCGCGCACCTGCCGCCGGGCGACTATTTCTGGGCCGTGACCGTCGAGGAGTTCGAAGGCGGCAAGTTCTACGAGAAGACCAGTCCGGTCAGCGCGTTCACGCTGTCGCGCTGATCCGCGGCGCATGAAACCCGACTCCGTTTCCCCGCGGCGGCGCCTCGGCCGCCGCTTCCTGATCGAATGGATCGCGATCGGCTGCCTCGGGATCGCGGTGATCCTCGCGTGCGCGCTCGGCCGCCTGTCGTCGAGCGTCGACGGCCTGATCTACGACCGGCTGCTGATGCTGCGCAGCCTGCCGCTGTCGCCCGACGTGGTCGTCGTCGACATCGACAACCAGAGCGTATCCGCGCTCGGCCGCTGGCCGTGGTCGCGCGACGAGCATGCGCGGCTGCTCGACACGCTGGCGCGCGCGCAACCGGCCGCCGTCGTCTACGACGTGCTGTTTACCGAACCGTCGCCGGAAGATCGCGCGTTCGCGGACGCGATGAGCCGCGTACCGACCTTCCTGCCCGTGCTGCTGAGCCCCGAGCAGGCCGACGGCACGCGCGCGGTCGATCCGCCGGTGGCTGCGCTCGCGGCGCGTGCGGTCGGGCTCGGCCACATCAACCTCGAAGTCGACCGCGACGGCATCGTACGCAGCGTGGCGCTGTACGAAAGCGACGGGCGCGTGCGCTGGCCGCAGCTGATGGTGCCCGTGTATCGCGCGATCCAGGGCGGCCGGCTCCATCCGGTCGGCGGCGCGCCCGGCGCGCATGCTCACGACCTGTCGCGCGACGCGGCCGGCGAGGGCCGCTACCTGATCCCGTTCAGTCGCAACACGCCCGCGTATCCGACGCTTTCGTTCGACGACGTGCTCGAAGGGCGTGTGAAGCCCGACGCGCTGCGCGGCAAGATCGTCGTCGTCGGCGTGACGGCGTCGGGGTTGTACGACCGCTTCGCGACACCCGTGTCCGGCGAGTTCGGGCCGCTCGCCGGCGTGTATATCCATGCCAACGTGCTCGACATGCTGGCGACCGGCAGCGCGATCTCGCCCGCGTCGCGCGCCGGGCTGTTCATCGCGTCGCTGCTGCCGCTCGCCGTGCTGCTGGGCGGCTTCCTGATGCTGTCGCCGTGGCGCGCGCTGCTGCTGACGCTGAGCCTTGCCGTGCTCGCCGTCGTCGCGAGCCTGGTGCTGCTGTTCGAAGCGCGCATCTGGCTGTCACCGGCGCCCGCGATCTTCGGACTGGTCGCCGTCTACCCGATCTGGAACTGGCGGCGCCTGGAAATGACGATGTCGTACCTGCGCCGCGAGCTGCAGCGGCTTGCCGACGAGCCGCACCTGCTGCCCGAGGCGCCGCGCACGCGCAGCGTCGGCGGCGACGTGCTGGAGCGGCAGATGGCGCTGATGGCGCAAGCCGCGCAGCGCGTGCAGGACATGAAGCGTTTCGTGTGGGACAGCCTCGACAGCATGCCCGAGCCGATCTTCGTGACCGACCTGGCCGGCACCGTGCTGATCGCGAACCATGCGGCCAAGCGCTACGGGTCGCGCCTGTCGCTGCCGCTGCCGGAAGGGCGGCCGCTGCGCATCGCGCTCGGCGAGCTGACCTTCATGAAGACCGTCGACGGCAATGCCGAACACGACGTGGCGATCCGCGAGCACTGGCCGGCCGCGCTCGACCCGACGCTCGAGGCCGAACATGACGCGATGGCGCGCGGCATCGAGGTGCGCGATCGCGACGGGCTCGACCATCTGCTACGCTACGCGGCCTGCACGAACGCGCAGGGCCGCGTGACGGGCTGGATCGCCGGCCTCGTCGACGTGACCGAGCTGCACGCGGCCGAGCGGCAGCGCGAGGAAGCGCTGCACCTGCTGTCGCACGACATGCGCTCGCCGCAGTCGTCGATTCTCGCGCTCGTCGAGATCGAGCGCGACCGCGCCGAGACCGACGCGATGCGCGGGCTGCTGGCGCGGATCGAGCGCTACGCGCACCGCGCGCTGTCGCTGGCCGACGAGTTCGTGCAGCTGGCGCGCGCGGAGTCGCAGGTGTACCAGCTCGAGGTGACGAGCCTCGTCGACGTGCTGATCGATGCGAGCGACGAGGTGTGGCCACAGGCGCAGGCGAAGCACATTCGCGTCGACACCGACGTCGGCACCGACATGTGCTGGGTGCGCGCGGACCGTTCGCTGATCACGCGCGCGTTCGTGAACCTGTTGAACAATGCAGTCAAATACAGTCCGTCCGATACCGTGATCACGTGTACGCTGGCGGTCGAGCACGCGTCGAAACGGATGTTCTGTACGATTCGCGATCAGGGATACGGCATTGCGCCGGAACATCAGCGGCATCTGTTCGAGCGTTTCAAGCGGTTCCATGCCGGCGAGCGGCCCGAAATCTCGGGTTCCGGGCTCGGCATGGCATTCGTGAAGACGGTCGTCACGCGCCATGGGGGCAGCGTGTCGGTCGACAGCGAGGTGGGTGTCGGCACCGCGGTGACGGTGTCGCTACCCGCGATCGACGAGCCGTCCGCCTGACAGGGCCGGGCACGACGGCAGGCATTTGGGGAAAGCCATGAGAAAGGAATGGGCAGCGACCGCGCTGGCGGCGTCGCTGTTGACGGGGTGCGCCGGCGTGACGAGCGGCGTGAGTGCGCTCGGGCAGCCGAACGCGTTCGCATCCGACGCGCACGGCTACGACTTCGTGCGGACGGCCGCGCAGGCCGACGATGCCGAATACCGGCAGATCGAGACGCTCGTGCGCGACGAACTCGCGCACCGCGGCTTCGAGGCGAAGCCGCTCGCGGCCGCGCGTTACCGGCTGTCGATTGCGTATGCGACGCAGCCGGCCACGGTTGCGGCGAGCGCCGACGGGTGCGGCGCCGCGAGCAGCGCATGCGTGACGGTCGACGGGCCGGCGCCGTTCGCGCTGCCGTTCATGGGCCGCGTGTATCGCCACGTGCTGACGCTGCGTTTCGTCGACGCGAAATCGGGCGCCGACGTTTACCGCGTGTCGGCCGCGCTGCGCGATCGCGACCCCGGCACGCAGCAGGCCGTGCCGGCGCTCGTGAAGAGCGCGCTCGCGAAGGTGCCGTTCGGCGACGGCGGCGGCTGGCTCGTCAAGACGAAAAAAGACGACGCGGGCGGGATGCCGGGCGTCGTCTCGGTGAAGCCGGCCGAAGCGCGCTGAGCGTCGGCCGGTGAGGTGAGGGCGGGCTCGCCGGAGTGAGCCCTTGTGCCCTTGCCGCGTTCAGTCGGCCGTGTGTGCGCCGCCGCGCGTGCGCAGGTAGGCGTCGAATTCCGCGCCGACTTCCGCGTGGCGCAGCGCGAATTCGACCGTCGCCTTCAGGTAGCCGAGCTTGCTGCCGCAGTCGTAGCGCGTGCCCTGGTACTTGTAGGCCAGCACTTGCTCATCGGCGAGCAGCGCCTGGATCGCGTCGGTGAGCTGCAGCTCGCCGCCCGCGCCGGGCTTCAGCGCGCGCAGGTGCTCGAAGATCCGCGGCTTCAGGATGTAGCGGCCGACCACGCCGAGGTTCGACGGCGCGACTTCCGGCGCCGGCTTCTCGACGATCGCCGACATCTTGACGATCGACTCCTCCCACTCCTTGCCGTCGACGATCCCGTACGACTTCGTCTCCGACGGCGGGATCTCTTCCACGCCGATCACCGAGCTGTGATAGTGGTCGAACACGTCGACCATCTGCTTCATCACGGGCGGGTTGCCGTCGAGCAGGTCGTCGGCGAGGATCACCGCGAACGGGTTGTCCGCGACCAGCTTCTCCGCGCACAGCACCGCATGGCCGAGGCCGAGCGCTTCCGGCTGGCGCACGTAGAAGCAGTCGACATGGCTCGGCTTGATGCTGCGCACGAGTTCGAGCAGTTTTTCCTTGCCGCGCGCCTCGAGTTCGGCCTCGACTTCGTACGACTTGTCGAAGTGATCCTCGATCGCGCGTTTGCTGCGCCCGGTGACGAAGATCATCTCGGTAATGCCGGCGGCGATCGCTTCCTCGACTGCGTACTGGATCAGCGGCTTGTCGACGACCGGCAGCATTTCCTTCGGGCTTGCTTTCGTCGCCGGAAGGAACCGCGTGCCGAGACCGGCCACGGGGAACACTGCCTTGGTAACTTTCAACATGATCGAACCTTTATTCCTGTAATCGACTTGTCAGACGGTCTATGTTCACGTCCGCATTATAGTGAACGCAAACGACCTTACCCTTTGTTACGCAGGCAACCGATCGAGCTGCGCGCGCAGTTTTTCGAGCGTGCTCTGGAATTCCGCGACGCGCTTCTGCTCCTGTTCGACCACGGCCGGCGGCGCTTTCGCGACGAATGCCTCGTTGCCGAGCTTCGCATTGCACTTCGTGATCTCGCCCGTCAGGCGCGTGATTTCCTTCGACAGGCGCTCGCGTTCGGCCGCGACGTCGATCTCGACCTTCAGCACCAGTTTGTTCGGCCCGACGATCGCGATCGGCGCGCCGTGCGCTTCCTTGTCGAGCGCCGCTTCGTCAGCGAGGATCTGCACTTCCGACAGGCGCGCGAGGGCCTGAACGTACGGCGCGAACGAGCGCAGGCGCTCGGCGTCGCCGGCTGCAAGCAGCGGCACCTTGGTTGCCGGCGACAGGTTCATCTCGCCGCGCAGGTTGCGGCACGCGTCGACGATCGCCTTCAGGTCGGCCGCCCACTGTTCGGACGCCTCGTCGATCTTCTGCAGGTTCGCGACCGGGTACGCCTGCGTCATCAGCGACGCTTCGCCTTCGGCCTTGCCTTGCGGATAGCGGCCCGCGAGCGGCGCCACCTTCTGCCAGAGCGCTTCAGTGATGAACGGGATGACCGGGTGCGCAAGGCGCAGCACCGTCTCGAGCACGCGCAGCAGCGTGCGGCGCGTCGCGCGCTGCTGTTCCGGCGTGCCGTTCTGGATCTGCACCTTCGCGAGTTCGAGATACCAGTCGCAGTACTCGTCCCACACGAACTTGTAGATGCTGGTCGCGATGTTGTCGAAGCGGTAATCGGCGAAACCCTTCGCGATGTCGGCCTCGGTGCGCTGCAGCAGCGACACGATCCAGCGGTCGGCCGCCGAGAAGTCGAGGTAGCCGCCCGGGCCGCAATCGCCCGCGCCGCAGACTTCCGGCTTGTCGGTGCCGCAGTCGTGGCCTTCGCAGTTCATCAGCACGAAGCGCGTGGCGTTCCACAGCTTGTTGCAGAAGTTGCGATAGCCTTCGCAGCGCGCGAGGTCGAAGTTCACGTTGCGGCCGAGCGTCGCCATCGACGCCATCGTGAAGCGCAGCGCGTCGGCGCCGAACGCGGGAATGCCGTCCGGGAATTCCTTGCGCGTCTTCTTCTCGATCGTCGCCGCCTGCTTCGGGTTCATCAGGCCGGTGGTGCGCTTCGCGACCAGCGTCTCGAGGTCGACACCGTCGACGATGTCGATCGGGTCGAGCGTATTGCCCTTGCTCTTCGACATCTTCTGGCCTTCGGCATCGCGCACGAGGCCGTGCATGTACACCGTGTGGAACGGCACCTTGCCCGTGAAGTGCGTGGTCATCATCACCATCCGGGCGACCCAGAAGAAGATGATGTCGAAGCCGGTGACGAGCACCGACGACGGCAGGAAGTGTTTCAGTTCGGGCGTTTCGTTCGGCCAGCCGAGCGACGAGAACGGCACGAGCGCCGACGAGAACCACGTGTCGAGCACGTCTTCGTCACGCTTGAGTGCGCCCGTATAGCCTTGCGCGTCGGCTTTCGCACGGGCGTCTTCCTCGCTGCGCGCGACGAAAACCTCGCCATTCTCGCCGTACCACGCGGGAATCTGGTGGCCCCACCACAGCTGGCGCGAGATGCACCAGTCCTGGATGTTCTCGAGCCACTGGTAGTAGGTGGTCGTCCAGTTTTCCGGCACGAACTTGATCTGGCCGTCGCGCACGACGTCGAGCGATACCTCGGTGATCGACTTGCCCGGATGGAACGTGCCTTCCGGCGCCGGCTTGGTCATCGCGACGAACCATTGGTCGGTCAGCAGCGGCTCGATCACGACGCCCGTGCGGTCGCCGCGCGGCACCATCAGCTTGTGCGGCTTCACGGAGTCGAGGAAGCCCTCCGCGTCGAGGTCGGCGACGATCGCCTTGCGCGCGTCGAAGCGGTCGAGGCCGCGATACTGTTCGGGGCCGTTGTCGTTGATCTTCGCGTCGAGCGTCAGGATCTCGATCGGCGCGAGCTTGTGGCGCAGGCCGACCTGGTAGTCGTTGAAGTCGTGCGCGGGCGTGACCTTCACGACGCCCGTGCCGAACTCGCGGTCGACGTAGTCGTCGGCGATCACCGGGATCTCGCGGCCCGTCAGCGGCAGCGTGACGAGCTTGCCGATGAGGTGCGCATAGCGTTCGTCTTCCGGGTGGACCATCAGCGCGACGTCGCCGAGCATCGTTTCCGGACGCGTCGTGGCAACGGTCAGCGAGCCCGAGCCGTCGACGAGCGGGTAGCGGATGTGCCACAGGTGGCCGTTTTCCTCTTCGCTCACCACTTCGAGGTCCGACACGGCGGTCAGCAGCACCGGATCCCAGTTCACGAGGCGCTTGCCGCGGTAGATCAGGCCCTGTTCATGGAGCGTGACGAACACGTCGCGCACGGCGGCCGACATCTTGTCGTCCATCGTGAAATATTCGCGCGACCAGTCGGTCGACGCACCGAGGCGGCGCACCTGGCCGGTGATCGTCGAGCCGGATTTTTCCTTCCATTCCCACACGCGCTCGACGAACTTCTCGCGGCCGAGGTCGTGGCGCGACACGCCCTGCGCGTCAAGCTGGCGCTCGACGACGATCTGGGTCGCGATCCCCGCGTGGTCGGTGCCGGGCACCCACAGCGTGTTCTCGCCGAGCATCCGGTGGTAGCGGGCGAGGCCGTCCATGATCGTCTGGTTGAACGCGTGGCCCATATGCAGCGTGCCCGTCACGTTCGGCGGCGGCAACTGGATCGCGAAATCGGGGTGGGCCGGGTCGAATGCCGGGGCCGCATAGCCGCGTTTTTCCCACTCCGGCCCCCATTGGGACTCGATAGTGTGGGGTTCGAAACTCTTCGCAAGCGTGTTGTCGCTCATGTTGGAAATCTGCCGAAAAATGCGTGAATTGGATGCCGAATCCGACAATTATAAATGGATGCACATCGACCAGCCATCGCCTTGCCGGCGCGGGCCTGTCGCGACGCGGCCGCAACGCGCTTGTGACGTGCCGTCGAACGGATCGGGAACAGCATCGCGCGGCCGACTTATAATGTCGGGTCCGCATTTTTCTCGCCCGTTCGCTGCCGCTCCATGCCCGATCTGCTCGCCAATCTGAACCCCGAACAACTCGCCGCCGTCACGTTGCCGAACGAACCGGCGCTGATCCTCGCAGGGGCGGGCAGCGGCAAGACCCGCGTGCTGATCACCCGCATCGCGTGGCTGATCCAGCAGGGCTACGCGTCGCCGCCCACCGTGCTCGCCGTGACCTTCACGAACAAGGCCGCGCGCGAGATGATGGCGCGCCTGTCGGCGATGATGCCGATCGACACGCGCGGGATGTGGATCGGCACGTTCCACGGCCTGTGCAACCGGATGCTGCGCACGCACTGGCGCGACGCCGGCCTGCCGCAGACCTTCCAGATCCTCGATACCGCCGACCAGCTGTCCGCGATCAAGCGGCTGATGAAGGCGGCGAACGTCGACGACGAGAAGTACCCGCCGAAGAACGTGCAGTACTTCATCAACAACGCGAAGGAGCAGGGGCTGCGTCCCGACAAGGTCGATGCGTCCGACAATTTCAACCGCAAGTTCGTCGAGCTGTACCAGGCGTACGACCAGCAGTGCCAGCGCGAGGGCGTCGTCGATTTCCCCGAGCTGCTGCTGCGCTGCTACGAATTGCTCGCGTACAACGCGCCGCTGCGCGCGCATTACCAGGCGCGCTTCCGGCACATCCTCGTCGACGAGTTCCAGGACACCAACAAGCTGCAGTACGCGTGGCTCAAGATGCTCGCCGGTGGCGAGAACGCGATCTTCGCGGTCGGCGACGACGACCAGTCGATCTACGCGTTCCGCGGCGCGAACGTCGGCAACATGCGCGACTTCGAAGACGAATTCCGCGTGCGCAACCTGATCAAGCTTGAGCAGAACTACCGGTCGCACGGCAACATCCTCGACGCGGCGAACCAGCTGATCTCGAACAACGCGCACCGCCTCGGCAAGAACCTGCGCACCGACGCGGGCCACGGCGAGCCCGTGCGCGTGTACGAGGCGAGCACCGATTCGCAGGAAGCCGGCTGGATCGTCGAGGAGATCCGCTCGCTGATCAACACGGGGATGGCGCGCAGCGAAGTGGCCGTCCTGTACCGCAGCAACGCGCAGTCGCGCTCGATCGAGCACACGCTGATGTCGTCGGGCATCCCGTACCGCGTGTACGGCGGCCTGCGCTTCTTCGAACGCCAGGAAGTGAAGCACGCGCTCGCGTACCTGCGCCTAATCGACAACCCGAACGACGACACCGCGTTCGTGCGCGTCGTGAACTTCCCGACCCGCGGCATCGGCGCGCGCTCGATCGAGCAGCTGGCCGACGCCGCGCGCCTGTACGGCTGTTCGATGGCCGCCGCGATTCCGTACGTGACGGGCAAGGCCGGCACGAGCCTCGGCGGGTTCGCGAACCTGGTCGCGAAGATGCGCGCCGATACGCAGCACATGAACCTGCCCGACACCGTCGAGCACATCGTGCGCGCCAGCGGTCTCGCCGATTTCTACCAGGGCGAGCGCGAAGGCCAGGACCGTCTCGAGAACTTGCAGGAACTCGTGAACGCGGCCACCGCGTTCATCGCGGAGGAAGGCTACGGGCTCGACACGCCGGCCCGTTCGATCCCGCTGCGCGCGGGCGCGATCGCGGCGCCCGAGCTCGGCACCGCGACGGACGATCCGGCGGTCGACGTGCTCGATCCGGTATCGCCCGCCGACCCGGCGCAGAACCCCGACACGATGACGCCGCTCGCCGGCTTCCTGTCGCATGCGTCGCTGGAGGCCGGCGACAACCAGGCGCAGGCCGGGCAGGACGCCGTGCAGCTGATGACGGTGCACGCGGCGAAGGGGCTCGAATTCTCGGCCGTGTTCATCACGGGCCTCGAGGAAGGGCTGTTCCCGCACGAGAACAGCGTGCTCGAATCGGACGGACTCGAGGAAGAGCGCCGGCTGATGTACGTCGCGATCACGCGTGCGAAGGAGCGGCTCTACCTGTCGTTCGCACAGAGCCGGATGCTGCATGGCCAGACGCGTTACAACGTGCGCTCGCGCTTCTTCGACGAACTGCCCGAGCACGTGCTCAAGTGGCTGACGCCGAAGGTCGAGGCCGGTTCGCGCTGGGGCGGCCGGTCGGACAACGCCGGGTACGGGCGCGACTGGTTCGCGCGGCCGGGCGGCGGCAGCCGCGAGCAGATCGTCGACCCGGCCGTGTCCGCGCCGTTGCCCTCGTTCGCGAACAAGCAGCGCGCGGCCGATGCCGGCTTCCGGGTTGGCCAGCAGGTGTTCCATACCAAGTTCGGCGAAGGCACGGTCACCGCGCTCGAAGGCAACGGCACCGACGCGAAGGCGCAGGTGAAATTCAAGCGGCACGGCGAGAAGTGGCTCGCGCTCGCGGTCGCGAAACTGCAGGCGGTGGAATGATGGGCATCGACATGGTGGGTACGGTTTCACCCCGTCCGCTCGGCATCCTGGCTGCACTGCCCGAGGAACTCGGCGACCTGATCGCCGCGATGCGTGCCGACGGCGCGATGAAGACGGTCACGCTCGGCCGCCGCGATTATCACGTCGGCACCGTGCACGGCGCGGCCTGCGTCGTGACGCTCGCACGGGTCGGCAAGGTCGCGGCCGCCGCGACGGTCAGCGCGCTGATCCACGTGTTCGGCGTGGCGGGCGTCGTGTTCACCGGTGTCGCGGGCGGCGTGTCGCGCACGGTGCGCGTCGGCGACGTCGTCGTCGCCGATACGCTGCTGCAGCACGATCTCGACGCGTCGCCGCTTTTTCCGCGCTACGAGGTGCCGCTGCTCGGCATCACGCGTTTCGCGACCGACGCGGCGCTGACGGCACGCTTGCGGGCCGCGTGTACGGAATTCGTCGCGGAAGAGGGCGCACAGTTCGCCGCACGCTTCGGCCTGGCCGGGGCGACGCTGCACGCGGGGCTGATCATTAGCGGCGACCGCTTCGTGTCGAGCGAGCGCGAGGTCGTCGCGCTGCGTGATGCGTTGCCGGATGCGCTCGCGGTCGAAATGGAAGGGGCCGCGATCGCGCAGGTGTGCGCGGAGCACGACGTGCCGTTCGCGCTCGTGCGCACGATTTCCGATACGGCCGACGATCACGCGACGCAGTCGTTCTCGCATTTCCTGTCGGCGATCGCGAGCAGCTATTCGTCCGGCATCCTCAAGCGTTTCCTGACGTTGCATGCGACGACGGCGGCCTGAAGCCGCCGTCGTTTTCTTCATCTCTTCATTCGAGCCGTTCGACCGGCCGCGGCGCGCACGCCGCGGCCGGTTCGTCACGCCTTCTTGCGCCGGCTGCTTTCGAGGTTCGGCAGGAACACCGTCAGCACACCGATCAGCGGCAGGAACGAGCACACCTTGTAGACGAACGTGATGCTCGTCGCGTCGGCGAGCTGGCCGAGCACGGCCGCGCCGACCCCGCCGAGGCCGAATGCGAAGCCGAAGAACAGGCCCGCCACCATCCCGACCTTGCCGGGCATCAGCTCCGTCGCGTAGACGAGGATCGCGGCGAACGCGGACGCCAGCACGATGCCGATGATCACGGTCAGCACGCTGGTCCAGAACAGGTTCGCGTACGGCAGCAGCAGCGTGAACGGCGCGACACCGAGGATCGACACCCAGATCACGTACTTGCGGCCGATCCGGTCGCCCACCGGCCCGCCGATCAGCGTGCCGGCCGCCACGGCCGCGAGGAACACGAACAGGTGGATCTGCGCGGCCTGCACCGACAGGTGGAACTTGTCGATCAGGTAGAACGTGAAATAGCTGTTGATGCTCGCGAGGTAGAAGTACTTCGAGAACACGAGCAGCACCAGTACGCCGATCGCGCCCATCACGCGGCCGCGCGACAGCGTCGGGTGGCCGGTTGCCGCTGCCTTCTTCTTCATCGACGGATGCTTCTTGTACCAGTGGCCGATCTGCGTGAGCACGATCATCGCGACGAGCGCGGCCGCCGAGAACCACGCGATGCTGTGCTGGCCGTGCGGAATGATCACGAGCGCGGCAAGCAGCGGCCCGAGCGCGGAGCCCGCATTGCCGCCGACCTGGAACACCGACTGTGCGAGCCCGTGCTGGCCGCCCGACGCCATCCGCGCGACACGCGACGATTCGGGGTGGAACACCGACGAGCCGCAGCCGACGAGCGCAGCGGCGACCAGCAGCATCGGGAAATTGGGCGCGACCGACATCAGCAGCAGCCCAGCGAGCGTGAAGCCCATGCCGACTGGCAGCGAATACGGCTTCGGACGCTTGTCGGTGTAGAGGCCGATGAGCGGCTGCAGCAGCGATGCGGTGATCTGGTAGGTGAGCGTGATCAGGCCGATCTGCGCGAACGACAGCGCGAACTGGCTCTTGAGCATCGGATAGATCGCGAGGATCAACGACTGGATCATGTCGTTGAGCATGTGCGAGAAGCTGATCGCGCCGAGCACCGGGTAGACGGTACGGGCAACGGGGGGCGCGGGCGGCTGGGCGGCGGCCGCGCGGGCGGAGCCGTTGTCGAGGCTGGTTTCCATGTGAGAGCTGAACGAGTTGAGGTGGCGGGCGCGCTCTGCTGGGGATTGGCGCGTCTTGAATCGTTGCTGCGTCAAAGAAGTGTAATGTGGCGTATCAAGAATGTCCGGACAAGTTTTATCGTGAATCGGACATTCATCTGACGGATCGGCCGGTGCCCGTTTTTTTGGCCAGGTATAACCGCTGGCGGCGCTCCCGCCTGTCAGCGGGAGCCGCGCCGGGGCCGGTGCGTGGTTTCCCGGACTCAAGAAACGGCGGTGGCGGCCGTAGAACGACCCAATGACAAGACAACAGGCGCGCCGCGCCCGGCACCGGCTACCCGCCGTGCGGGCGCAGGACGCGCGGCATGGCCAGCCATCGCGGGAATGCCGGGACCGACCTTTCCGGCCGCGTGATCAATACGGGGATAGTTCGATGAAAGCAGCATCTTTGCATCCACAGCCAGGTGCGGCGGCCGCCGCACCCGACGTTGCCGCAGGCCGCGCCGCCCGGCGCCTGCGAGCGGCGCGTCGCGAGCGCCGGCCGTGGACCGTCAAGGCGACGTTGCGCGCCGCATTCGCGATCCTGCTCGTCGGCACACTGGCGATCGGCATGTTTTCGTTGTGGCAGATCAGCCGGCTGAACGCGTCGATCGCGTCAGTCTACGAGCAGGGCCACGTCGCGAGCCGCGCGGCCGAGGAGGTTCGGGCCGAAGTGCTGCGCGCGAGCCGTGCCCAGAAGATGCTGCTGACTGCGACCACCGCGAAGGAGCGCGACGAACTGGGCGCGGAAGTGGGCGCGGGGCTCGCGTCGATCGGCCACGCGCTCGGCACGCTGCAGCGCTACGCGGATCCGGCCGACGTCGACGACTCGGCGCGGCTGCGCGCATTCTCGACGGCGGTCGGCACGTGGAGCGCGCACCTGCGCGATTTCGTCGAGCTCGTGCGCGCGCAGCCGCTCGACCTGTCGCAGATGAACTGGCAGGTCGGCACGCAGGATGTGTCGCTGCTGGTCGAAACCGGCAAGCTCGAGAAACTCGTCGCCGAGCTCGTGAAGACGCGCGGCGCGAAGTCGAAGGCGACACTCGATGCGTCCGCCACCATTTTCTCGTCGTC
The DNA here is from genome assembly GCF_902499335.1 of Burkholderia lata. Lineage (GTDB taxonomy): Bacteria > Pseudomonadota > Gammaproteobacteria > Burkholderiales > Burkholderiaceae > Burkholderia > Burkholderia lata_B. The sequence goes on from NZ_CABVQK010000007.1 coordinate 462,551, forward strand.
GTTCGCGATGATCGCGGCGATGACGGTTGCACTGATCGTGCTCGCGATCGTCATCGCCGAGCGCGTCGTACGCCGTCTCGCGTCGCAGCTCGGTGGCGAGCCCGCGCACGCGAAGGCGATCGCCGCCGACATCGCGCGTGGCGACCTGACGCAACCGATCAAGCTGGGCCGGCACGACCGCGACAGCATGGTGCGTGCGCTGGCCGAGATGCAGACGGGGCTCGCGGCGACCGTCGGCGAGATCGCCGTCAGCGCCGAGGCGATCGCGGCCGCTTCCGGCGAAATCTCCACCGGCAATCTCGATCTGTCGAAACGCACCGAGCAGCAGGCCGTCGCGCTCGAGCGTACCGCGGCCAGCATGGAGCAGCTCACGTCGACCGTACGGCAGAACGCCGAGAACGCGCGGCAGGCGAGCGCGCTCGCGGCCAATGCGTCGGCCGTGGCGGAGACGGGTGGGGAAGTCGTCGGGCGTGTGGTGGCGACGATGAGCGAGATCGACGACAGCGCGAAGAACATCCGCGACATCATCGGCACGATCGAGGGGATCGCGTTTCAGACCAACATTCTCGCGTTGAACGCGGCGGTCGAGGCCGCGCGCGCCGGCGAGCAGGGGCGCGGCTTCTCGGTGGTCGCAGGCGAGGTCCGCCTGCTCGCGCAGCGCGCGGCGACCGCGGCGAAGGAGATCCGCGCGCTGATCGGCGCGTCGGTCGAGCGCGTCGCCAACGGTGCGGCGCTCGCGCACGATGCGGGCCGCACGATGGGTGACGTCGTGCGAGCGGTCAAGCGCGTGACCGACATCATCGGTGAAATTTCTGCCGCATCGGACGAGCAGAGCGCCGGGATCGACGAGATCGGCCGCGCGGTCACGCAGATGGACTCCGGCACCCAGCAGAACGCGGCACTCGTCGAGCAGGCTGCCGCCGCGGCGAACGCGCTCGACGAGCAGGCGCAGGCGTTGAAGTCGCTGGTCGGGCGCTTTCGCATCGCGGCCTGAGCGCGCCCGGCCGTTCAGCCATTACGACTTCTTCTGCTTGTCGGGATCGATGATGACCGTGCAGGTCGTGCCCGCCGACAGCACCACGTCGGCCGGCACGTCGTCGATCTTGATGCGTACCGGCACGCGCTGCGCGAGGCGCACCCAGTTGAAGGTCGGGTTCACGTCCGCGACGAGATCGCGGCTTTGCGGGTTGTCGCGATCGTAGATGCCGCGCGAAATGCTTTCGACGTGGCCCTTCATCACGCCGCCGCTCATCAGCCGCATCTCGGCCGGCGCGCCGATCTTCACGCGCGGCAGCTTGGTTTCCTCGAAGTAGCCGTAGACCCAGAACGAGTGGCTGTCGACGATCGCGAGCTTCGCCTGGCCGGCCACCGCGTAGTTGCCCTTGAACGTCTGCAGGTTCGTGATGTAGCCGTCGACCGGCGCGACGACGCGCGTGCGCTCGAGGTTGAGCTTCGCGGCGTCGAGCGCGGCGATCGCCTGCTGGTACTGCGCATCGGCGCTCGATGCGCTGTGCGCGGCGTTCTCGCGGTTTTCCTTCGACACGACGAGCGCATCGAGATCCGCGCGGCGGGCCGCGTCGTCACGGCGCATCTGCAGTTCCGCGCGGCGGGCGGCGACGGCTGCCTGCGCCTGCTCGACTGCGATCTGATAGTGCGACGGATCGATCTGCATGATCAGGTCGCCCTTTTTCACGAGCTGGTTGTCATGCACGGGCAATTCGACGATCGCGCCCGACACGTCCGGCGCGACGTTGACGATCTCGGCGCGCACGCGCCCGTCGCGCGTCCACGGATCGTCCATGTAGTGCACCCACAGCGAGCGCCCGATCAGGATCGCGACGAGAAGAATGACGGCGGTCGCGACGAAGCCGAAGAGTTTTCTGAGAATCATGATGGTTCGGAATCAACGGTAAACGGCAAGACTCAGTCCGCCGCAAATGCAGACAAGAAGGCAGGCCCGGAACAGCGACGGGTGCCAGACGAGACGGTAGAGGCCCGTATAGGCGAGCAGGCGGTCGACGGCCCAGGTCGCGAGCGCGCCGAGGACGAACATCAGCACCACCGTGGGCATGTAGGCATCGAGAATGGCGATTTCACGCGGCATCATGACGAGGCTCCTGGTTGGGGACGCACGGGGCGGTTGCGGTTGAGCGCGGCGAGCGGCGATTCAGGATCGAGCAGGGCCGTGCGCACGAAATGCAGGTGGCTCAGGATGCGCTGCAGCCGGTGGCGCTCCTCGCGCGACAGCTCGAACGCGTCGAGCGTCTGCCGAGTCGCATCGATCGCCGCATTGGTCGCGGCGAGCGTTGCGTCGAAGCGTGCAACGTTCGGCTTCGAGAACAGCGTCGACAGCGCGGTGCGCATCGTCTCGATCGCGCGGCGCCACGGCATTGCCGGCGCATAGCGCGGGTCGGTTGGCAGTGCCGCCAGCTCGTGGCGCAGGTCGATCGTCGCGTTGCCGGTTTCGAGCACGGCGAACATCCAGCGCAGCGCGTCGCGCTGCACGTCCGGCTGATCGGCGGACAGCGCGTGCGCCTGGTACATCAGGTCGCGCGCACCGCTCTCGAACCGCGTGCGCAAGCCGGCGAGCCGCGCGTGGCCGGCCGCGACGGCCTGGTGGCGCAGGTCGGCGAACAGCCGCTTCTTGAGCCACGGCGCGGTCGGCGGGAACAGCACCGCGAATGCGATCGCCGATACGAGCATCGACAGCACGAGCGCAAGCGCGTCGTTCATGAAGCTCATGGGGTCGTAGTGCGTGATGCTGTCGGGGCCGGCGAGGAAGCAGAAGAAGATCAGGTAGCCCATTCCGTAGCCCGCGAGCTTCGGCTTCAGCGTCATGTAGATGCCGATCGCGAGCAGCGGCGCGAGTGCGACGCACAGCAGCGGGAACCCGTCGATATGCGGATAGATGCCGAACATCAGCAGGAAGCCGGTGCAGACGGCGAGCGCCGTACCGATGCCCATCTGCGCGGACATCGCGGTCGGGCGCGGCGTCGACGACGCGAGCGCGCAGGTGGCCGCGGCCGTCAGCGTGAGCGTCACGCCGCTCGGCCACGCGGTCTCGATCCAGAACCAGCCGAGCAGGAGAATCACGGTCGCGGTGCGGATCGCCGCGATCACCATTGCCGTCGCGTTGGTGCGCGGCTCGTAGCGCTCGATCCAGCGCTCGCGTTCGTGCGTCGCGGTCGACAGCGATGCGTAGGTCGCCGCGTACTCGTGCAGGTCGGTGATGAAGCGGTACAACAGCTCGGCGGCCGTATCGAAGTCGAGCAGCGGAAAGTCCGGCTGCGTCTCGAGTACCGCACGTGTCGCGCGGATGCGGCGCGGCAGTGCGTCGCGCCATGCAAGCAATTGCCCGGCAGCGAGCCCCGCGTCGGTCGACGTACGCACGGGCTCGCCGGCGGGCGTCGTCAGCAACGGCGCGATCTCGCGGAAATACGGCTCGATCGCATCGATCGCGGCCTGCGCGCCGACTGCGTGCAGCCGGTTCATCAACTGGTGCAGGGCGTGGAAGCGGCTCGACGCGCTCATGAACTCGCTGTTCAGCCGCGCGAGGCGGCCGCTGCGCATGCGCGTGTCCGGGTCCTCGAACACGGCCATGCTGCGCGCGGCCTCGAAGCCGACCACGTCGGCGACGAAGCGCGTGTGGATGGTCTCGATGTGCGCGCGGTCGAGCTGACCCGACAGCGCCGACGCGACATAGTCGACGAAGCTGCCGAAGCGCTTGCGTACCGTCGTGCGCATCTGCTCGCCCGTGTACTGCGGAAACACGAGCGCACTGACGACGCCGGCCGACACGATCCCGATGATGACTTCCGAGACGCGCGTCATCGCGCTCATGAATGCACCGTCGGGATGCTGCGACGCGGGCAGGCCGATCAGCGCGGTCGTATAGCCGGCGAGCAGGAAGCCGTAGCTGCGGAAGTTACGGTTGCGCGCGGCGCCGGCGGTGCACAGCGCGATCCACAGGGCGACGGCCAGCAGGAACAGCTGCGGCTGCTGCGGGAACAGCCCGACGAACGTGAGCGTCGCGATGAGCCCGAAGATCGTGCCGGCGACCCGGTAGAAGCTTTTCGCGAGCACGGCGCCGCTTTGCGGCTGCATCACGATGAACACGGTGGTCATTGCGGTCTTCGGCGCCGGCAGGTCGAGCCGCATCGACACGCCGGTTGCGATGAACGCGGCGAGCAGCGCCTTGAACAGGTAGAGCCACGCGGCGCCGTCGGTGCGGGCCCAGTCGCCGAACGCGGCGGTCCAGGCCGCGAACGGACCGCCGGCGGGCGTGGAAGCGGGGGAAGAGGCAGACATGGCGTCGCTCCGCGTTATCGTGCGGCCGGCACGCCGGACGCACCGGCGGCGGCGACCTGCGCGGGCCGGGCGACTGCTGCCACGGGCTTCGCGACCGACGCGGCGGCAGGCGCGGCTGCGCCCGCGGAGGATTTGCCGTGCGACGGATCGCCGCCCGACGGATCGCCGCCCGGTATATCCGTACCCGTCTCGACACCACCACCGAGCGCGGCCATCAGCTGCGCGTGCGCGGCGAGGCGTTCCGCATCGATGCGGGCGGCCGTCTCCTGCGCGCGCAGCAACTGCTGCTGCGCGACCAGCACGTTCACGTAGTCGGTCAGCCCGCGGCGGAAGCCTTCGCGCGACAGCTGGTAGCTGCGGTCGTTGGCGGCCACCGAGCGTGCGGCGTCCTTCTTCTGCGTATCGAGCGAGCGGATCCGCACGACCTGGTCGGCGATGTCCTTGAGCGCACCGACGATCGTCTGGTTGTAGCGCTCGACCGCCTGGTCGTAGCCGGCATTCGCCGCGCCGAGCTGCGCGCGCAGCCGGCCGCCTTCGAAGATCGGCAGCGACAGCGCGGGGCCGGCCGTCCAGCCGCCGTTCATCGCGCGCAGGAAGTCGGTGAATGGCGCGGTCACGCCGAAGCCGCCGACCGTCGCGAGCAGGTCGATGTTCGGGTAGAACGACGCCTTCGCGACATCGATGCCGCGCGCCTGCGCGTCGACCGTCCAGCGCGCCGCGACGACGTCGGGGCGGCGGCCGAGCAGGTCGGCCGGCATAGCCGACGGCAGGCCGGCATGCGCGTCGAGCGACAGCTGCGGCCGCTTGATCGCATCGCCGGCGCCCGGACCCTTGCCGGCCAGCGCGGCAAGCTGGTGCCGCGCGAGCTGGATCGCTTCCTCGTAGCTGTCGATCTGGCGCTCATAATCGGGCAGCGTCGATTCCGCCTGGCTCACTTCGAGCTGCGTGCCGAGGCCGGCCTGCAGCCGCTTGCGTGCGAGATCGGCGAGCGAGCGCTGGCGTTCGAACGTTTCGTGCGCGAGATCGAGCAGCGCGTAGTTCATCGACATGCCGACATACGCGCGCACGACGTTGACTTCGAGTTCGAGCTTCGCCGCGCGCGCGTCGGCGGCGGTCGCATGCGCGGTGTCGAGCGCGCGTTCGGTCGCGTTCTTGTCCTTGCCCCACAGGTCGAGGTGGTACGACAGGCCGAGCGTGCCGGTATTGTTCCAGGTATCGGCATTCGCGAGCGGACCCGGGCCGTAGTACACGTTGTCCGGCCAGTGTTCGCGCATCAGCGAGAGGTTGCCGTTGATCTGCGGCAATTCGGCCGAGCGGGCCACGCGTGCCATCGCTTGCGCTTCGCGCACCCGGGCCTCGGCGGCCGCGAGCGTCGGGTTGCCGGCCTGGGCGTTGGCGATCCAGGCGTCGAGTTGCGGATCACGGTAGGCGCGCCACCAGTCGGCTGCTGGCCAGCCCGCGTCACGGTCGGCCGCACGGATCGCGGCGCCGGCGTCGAGCGCGTTCGCCTCGATGCGGGCCGACTGCGGCTTGTTGTCGCCCATGCTCGCGCATCCGGCCATTATTAATGAGACTGCAAGAACCGCCAGTGCGATCGTCCCTTTTTTTGCCGGAGACTGCACGATTTTCTCCCTTTCGGATATAGATGAGTCGGATGCGATTATATTTTTCAGCGATTCCTGAATAAATGGACAAGGGTGAAAGTCATTTTTACGAATCCTGAGACAATACTTGTTCGCGTCTGTGCAACAATCCGTCCGGATTCACACGGGTAATGGGATGGATACGCTACAAAACATGCGGGTATTCGTCCGCGTGGTCGACGCGGGAAGCTTTACCGCGGCCGCCCAGCAGATGAATTCGACCACCGCCTACGCGTCACGCGCGGTCTCGGATCTCGAGGCGCACCTGCGCACGCGCCTCCTGAATCGCACGACGCGCCGGATCGCGCTGACCGAAGCCGGCGAGCGCTATCTGCAGCGCTGCGAGCAGATCCTCGCGTATGTCGACCAGGCTGAAGCCGAGGCGGGCGATGCGCATGCACGCCCGTCGGGCAAGCTGAAGGTTCATTGCTTCACGAGCCTCGGCCAGCACTACCTGGTGCCGGCCATCGCGCGCTATCGCGAGCGCTATCCGGACGTGCACGTCGAGCTGACGCTCGCGCAGCGGATGCCCGACCTGCTCGACGAGGGGTATGACGTTGCGATCGTCGTCGGCCGCGACCTGCCGGATTCGGGGCTCGTATCGCAGCGGCTCGGCGAGAGCTACAGCGTCGTATGCGCATCGCCCGCCTATGTCGAGGCGCACGGCGTGCCGCAGCGGCCGGCCGATCTCGCGCAGCACATCTGTCTCGGGATGGTCGCGCCGGGCTTTCAGTTCGACGAATGGGCGCTGGCGGGGCCGAACGGTGACGAGGTCGTCCCGATCACGGCGCCGCCGTTTCGCGTGAACGTCGCCGAGGCGCTTGCAGTGGCGGTGCGTGAGGGGATGGGGGTCGGCGGGCTGCCGCTCTATTCGGCGATCGGCTGGCTGCGCAGCGGGCACATCGTGCGCGTGATGCCCGAATACCGGTCGCACGTGATGAACATCTACGCGCTGTATCCGTCGCGCCAGTACCTCGACGCGAAAATTCGCACCTGGGTCGATTTCCTGCGCGACGAACTGCCGGCCACGCTCGCAGCCGACGAAGCCGCGCTCGAGCAGTACACGCGTGCGACATGACAGCGCGGTTGACCGCAATCTGACGAGATTTGTCCTTCACGCAACATTTTTTTACGAACGTGTGTCGGACAGTTTGATACTGTGGGAATTAACGAGATACGCAACCCCGGAGCAGCAATGGATACGCACCTGATGATCGGCCTTGGAGTCCTGCTGGGCGCGGCCGCGGCCGCCGCGGCGACCCGCGACCTGCTGCGTGCGATGAAGGCGAAGGCGCAGATGAAGCCGGTTCCGGTGCGCGTGCGCGAGCAACGCCGCCCCGGCCGCTGATCCCGCGGTCGCGCTCTGGGTCGAAAATGGCCGCGCAACGCGGCCGGGCGGGCCGGCGTTCAGCCGAGCTCGACGACCTTGTCCCACGCGAACGCGGTATTTTCCAGTTCGCCGGTGCGCCGGTGGATGTAGCCGCGCGGATTGCACACCACGCGTGTGCCGCCGTCCGCCACATAGTCGAATGACGTATGCGTGTGGCCGTGGAGCCACAGATTGACCGGCGGCTGCACGAGTTCCGCCATGTCCGTAACGAATCCCGCCGACGCAAGATCTTCCGCATAGCGCTCCGCCAGCGAACGCCGGTGCGGCGCGTGGTGGGTAACGACGATCGTTTGGCCCGCGAACGGCGTCGCGAGCTGCGCTTCGAGCCACGCGCGGCTGCGTCGATGCAGCGCGATCGCGTCGGCCGGCGAGAAATCCCGTTCCGGCGTGCCCGGCGCCGCATGCAGTGCCGCGTCATGCGGCCAGGTCACCTGGATCAATCCCTTGAAATCGAGCATTACGCGCAGCCCGGCCTCGATCGAGCTGGCAAGGCTGGCTTCGTCGGCGCCGAACAGCGAAAAATCGGCCCAGAGCGTAGTTCCTAGCACGCGAAAGCGCTGCGCGGGATCGACGTAGACGTCGTTGTTCAGGTAGTGCACGTTGTCGAGCGCCTGTGCCGCATCGCGCATCGCCGTCTCCAGCGCGCCGAATTCCCCGTCGTAGTACTCGTGGTTGCCCGGCACGTAGATCACCGGCACCTCGGGATCGAACGTTTCGGCGGCCCAGCGCAACCCTTCCGCGTGATTGTGGATGTCGCCGGCCAGCACGACGAGATCCGCGTCGGCATGCGGGATCGCGTCGGGCAGGTTGCTTTCGAGATGCAGGTCGGACAGGACGCGGATTTTCACGGGCGTGGCTCCGGAGTGGGCGGCTTCAGCGCAGGACCTTGCCGGGGTTCATCAGGCCGCGCGGGTCGAGCGCGGTCTTCAGCGTGCGCATCAGCGTCGTTTCGACCGGCGACTTGTAGCGTTGCGCGTCGTCGATCTTCAACTGGCCGATGCCGTGCTCCGCGCTGATCGTGCCGTGGTGGCGGTGCACGTTGTCGTAGACGATCCGGTTGATCGGCGCCTGGAACGCGGCCAGGAACGCTTTCGGGTCGCCGCCTTCGGGCATCTGCACGTTGTAGTGGAGATTGCCGTCGCCGAGATGGCCGAACGTGACCATCCGTGCGCCCGGCGCGGCCTGCTGGATCGCCGCGTCGGTCTCGTCGATGAAGCGCGCGATCGACGAAATCGGCACCGCGATGTCGTGCTTGATGTTGAGCCCCTCGTCGGCCTGTGCGAGCGGGATGTGCTCGCGCAGGTCCCAGAACGCGCGCGACTGCGCGAGATTCTCGGCGACCACCGCGTCGACCACGAGCCCGGCCTCGAACGCTTCTTCCATCAGTTTCTCGAAGAGCGCGCGCGCATGCGCTTCGCTTTCGTTGTCGGACAGCTCGAGCAGCACCGTCTGCGCATGCGTCTGCGCGAACGGGTAGCGCAGTTGCGGGTAGTGCTTGCCGACGAGCTGCATGCAGAAGTCCGACATCAGCTCGAAGCCGGTCAGCAGCGGCCCGGCCGCGCGCTGCGCGAGCGCGAGGAAATCGAGCGCCGCGTGCGGCGACTCGAGCGCGGCGAGTGCCGTGACCTGCGCGGCCGGCAGCGGATGCAGCTTCATCACGGCTGCCGTGATGATCCCGAGCGTGCCTTCCGCGCCGATGAACAGGTCGCGCAGGTCGTAGCCCGTGTTGTCCTTGCGCAGTCCGCGCAGGCCGTCCCAGATTTCACCCTGCGGCGTGACGACCTCGAGCCCGAGACACAGCTCGCGCGCGTTGCCGTAGCGCAGCACCGCGGTGCCGCCGGCATTGGTCGACAGGTTGCCGCCGATCGTGCAGCTGCCTTCCGCCGCAAGGCTCAGCGCGAACAGCCGGCCGCCTTCGCGGGCGCGCGCCTGCACGTCGGCGAGGATCACGCCGGCTTCGACGGTGATCGTGTTGTTGTGCGGATCGAGCGCACGCACGCGGTTCAGGCGCGCGACGCTCAGGACGGCCTGGCTGCCGCTCGCGTCGGGCGTGGCGCCGCCGGCCAGGCCCGTGTTGCCGCCCTGAGGCACGAGCGCGATGCCGTGTGCGTTGGCCAGTTTGACGAGCGCGGCGACTTCGGCCGTGTTCGCGGGTTTCAGCACCGCGCACGCGGCACCCTTGTAGCGGCGGCGCCAGTCGGTCAGGAACGGCTCGGTATCGTGCGGGTCGGTCAGCACATGATCGGCGCCGATCGCGTCGCGGCACGCGGAAACGAAAGCTTCGGAAGACATCATTACCTTGTCGCGTAAGGGTCAGGACGCGGCGCGCGACTTTTTCGCCGCGCGCTTGAACGGCGCGACGTACGCCAGCGCCGCCACGAAGAAGGCGACGGCAAGCGCGGTCTCGCACCAGCCGAGCGTCGCGGACAGCCCGCGATCGGACATGCCGCGCACGACGCCTTCGGCGAAATAGACGAGTATCAGCATGCTCGCCCACTGCATCGTATAGATGTTACGCCGCCACACGCCGGGTAGCGCGAGCGCGAGCGGGATGGCCTTGAGCATCAGCGCGGAGCCGCCCGGACGCAGCGGCGCGAGCCACAGCTCCCACGCGAGCGACAGCGCGATCAGCGCGACGAGGCACGCGGTGGCGACCAGCGCGTAGCGCGGCCGGGCCGCGACGGCGGGGCGGGCGGGGGCGTTCATGCGGCCTCGGCGGCCTGGGCGCTGGAGAGGGCGGCCGCCGCGCGTGCAAGCCGCACGCCGAGCGCGGCCGCGAGCGCCTTTTCGTCCGCCGACAGCCCGGCGGCTGCCGAGCGATCGTGCTGCGCGACGTGCGACGCGCCGTACGGCGTGCCGCCGGTGCGGGTCGTGGTGAGCGCGGATTCCGTATACGGGATCCCGACGATCATCATTCCGTGATGGAGCAGCGGCAGCATCATCGACAGCAACGTCGATTCCTGGCCGCCGTGCAGGCTGCCCGTCGACGTGAATACGCTGGCCGGCTTGCCGGTCAGTGCGCCCGACAGCCATTGCGGTGTGGTGCCGTCGAGGAAATACTTGAGCGAGGCGGCCATGTTGCCGAAGCGGGTCGGCGAGCCGAGCGCGAGGCCCGCGCATTCCTCGAGATCGCGGAGTTCCGCGTACGGCGGGCCGTCGGCGGGGATGTCGGGGGCGGTGGCTTCGCAGACGGCCGACACGGGCGGCACGGTGCGGATGCGGGCCTGCATGCCCGGCACGCTGTCGATGCCGTTCGCGATCGCGAGCGCGAGATCGCGCGTGGCGCCGTGGCGGCTGTAATAGAGAACGAGGATGTCTTTCATGGGCGACGGAGCCGCGTGCGGCCGCGCGCGTGCCCGGTGCAGTCGGCCCCTGCTGGAATCGAGCGGCTATTATAGGGGCTGAAGCCGTCGCGCAGCGCGGCGGCGGCGCGCCGTCGGGCGCGCGGTATCAAGAAGGAGAAGCCGTTTGCCGAAGTTGAGCGTCGATCTCGACACCCTCAAGCGCCTGGCGCAGTTCGCGGCCCGGCGCAGCGCCGAGGATCGCATCCCGCAAGTGGCGGGCAGTCTCACGTTCACGACGATGCTGGCGCTCGTGCCGCTCGTGACGGTCGCGTTCGCGCTGTTCACCGCGTTCCCGATGTTCGCGTCGTTCCAGATCTCGCTGCAGGGGTTCCTCGCGGATCACCTGATGCCCGCGCAGTTCAACATCCAGATCTTCAAGTACCTGAACCAGTTCGCGTCGAAGGCGAAGGGGCTGACGACGGCCGGCCTGATCGTGCTCGTCGTCACGTCGGTGATGACGATGATGACGATCGAATCGGCCTTCAACCTGATCTGGCGGGTGCGCAAGCCGCGGCCGTTCGCGCAGCGCGTGCTCGCGTACTGGGCGCTGATCACGCTCGGCCCGCTGCTGTTCGGCGTGAGCCTGTCGATCTCGTCGTACCTGTTCACGCAGTCGCTTGCATTTACCGGCGCAGCACCGTCGACGTCGATCGTCGAGTGGCTGCTCGCGCTGGTGTCGCTGCCGCTGACGGTGCTCGCGTTCACGCTGCTGTACGTGTACCTGCCGAACTGCACGGTCGCATGGCGCGACGCGGTGATCGGCGGGCTGTTCGCGGCCGTCGCGTTCGAGCTCGCGAAGCGCGGCTTCGGCTACTACGTGCGGCGCATTCCGACCTATACGGCGGTCTATGGCGCGTTCGCGGCGCTGCCCGTGTTCCTGTTATGGGTTTACCTGAGCTGGTTCATCGCGCTGCTCGGCGCGATGGTGGCCTCCGCGCTGCCGGCGATCCGCGTCGGCCAGTTCCACCGTATCCACTATCCGGGCAGCGACCTGCTCGACGCGCTGGAAATGCTCGCGCGGCTGGCGGAAGCGCGCACGGCCGGCAAGCGCGGCTACACGGCGATGCGGCTCGCGACCATGCTGCGCTGCGACATGGAAACCGCCCAGCGCCTGCTGACGACGATGGAGGAGCGGGAGTGGATTGCGCGGCTCGACGGCGGCGGCGAGACCACGCCGCGCTACATCCTGCTCGCGAACCCGGAGCAACTGACGCTCGCGCAGCTGTTCGACGTGCTGGTGATCGACCGCACGGAACTGACCTACCAGCTGCAGCGGCGCCGCAGCCATGTCGATGGCGCCGCGCTGCTCGCGGTGCTGTCGAGCGACCGGTTCGGCGTGTCGCTCGCGTCGCTGATCGCCGCGCACCGGGTTGCCGGCGCACAGCAGGCGGGCGCCCCGGGGCAGGCGCCGAGCGGCGTGTCCGACCCGCATGCACGGCCGCCGCGGCCCGCGTGAGCGGGGCGCCCGGCCGTTACAGCGGGATCTTGCCGGTGCAGATGTCCTTGAACATCACCCAGTCGCCCATCAGGCTGTAGATCGGGTGCCGGAACGTGGCCGGGCGATTCTTCTCGAAGAAGAAGTGTCCGACCCACGCGAACCCGTAGCCGCAGACGATCGCTGCCGGCAGCCACAGCCAGTCGCCGGTCGCGATCGCCATCGCGACGCAGCCGATCACGCCGAGGGAGCCGATGAAGTGCAGCCGCCGTGACGTCAGGTTCTGGTGTTCGTTCAGGTAATACGGGTAGAAATCAGCGAAGCTGGCGAATTGCTCCGAATGCGTATGGGCCATGGCCGTCTCCTCGGGCCGCTGTTCATAGGGCCATTGTGCTGCCGGCGGCCCGCTTCGGCAAGCGGGGGGCGGCCCGCCGCGCGGGCCCGAGCTTTCCTTTTGACAGGCTTTCCGATAGGATCGAAAGAGGTTTTGCATTCAAGCATGAGGGGACTACGATGCGCGTCAGCGATATTCTGAAAGTGAAGGGCAACACGCTGTTTACGGTGACGCCCGATAAGCCGCTGCGCGAAGCGGTCGATACGATGGCCGAGCACGACATCGGTTCGCTTGTCGTGATGGAGTACGGCGATCTCGTCGGGATGCTGACGTTCCGCGAGATCATCCTGCGTCTGCACGTGAACGGCGGCGCGATCGGCGACGTGCAGGTGCGCAAGGTGATGGACGAGCCGCTCACGTGCACGCCGGAAACGGACGTCAACGAAGTGCGCCGGATGATGCTCGAGCGCCATGCGCGCTACATGCCGGTGCTCGACAAGAAGGTGCTGATGGGCGTCATTTCGTTCTACGACGTCGCGAAGACGGTCGTCGAGGCGCAGAGCTTCGAGAACCGGATGCTGAAGGCGTACATCCGCGACTGGCCGGAATCGGAAGCCGAAGCGCACAAGTCGTGAACCACGCCGCGCCCGTCGCCGTCATGCGCGGGCGCCGCCACCCGGCGCGCGGCGGCGCAGGTTTGTCCTGCGCCGCCGTTTTTTCAATGACCACACGAGGCCCGCGCAGCGCTGCCCAGACAACGCGCGCGTATTCCGCATGAGCGATCAAACGCAAGCCACTTCCGGGCGGCGTGACGAACGGCACGCGCACGCGTCGCAGTTCGACCTGCTGCGCGAGCGCCGTTTCGCGCCGTTCTTCACGACCCAGTTCCTCGGCGCGCTGAACGACAACGTCTTCAAGATCGGCTTCACGTCGCTCGTCACTTATCACACTGCGCGGTTCTCCGGCGTCGATGCGAAGACGGCGGCCTTCCTGATTTCCGCGATCTTCATCCTGCCGTTCGTGCTGTTCTCGGCGACGTCCGGCCAGATCGCCGACAAGTACGACAAGGCGACCCTCACGCGCTTCGTGAAGACTTTCGAGATCGTGCTGATGCTGGTCGGTGCGGCCGGCTTCGTCACGCACAGCGCGCCGCTGCTGTATCTGTGCACGTTCATGATGGGGATGCACTCGACGCTGTTCGGGCCCGTCAAGTATTCGTACCTGCCGCAGCATCTCGGTGAACATGAGCTGGTTGGCGGCAACGGCCTCGTCGAGATGGGTACGTTCATCGCGATCCTGATCGGCACGATCATCGGCGGCGCGGCGGCGGGCATCGAGGGCAGCGGCGAGCGCGTGCTCGCGGTGAGTGTCGTCGTCATCGCGATCGCGGGGCGGTTCGTCGCGCAGCGCGTGCCATCCACGCCGGCACCGCAACCCGATCTCGTGATCAACTGGAATCCGGTCAGCGAGACCTGGCGCAACCTCGGGCTCGCACGCCAGAACCGCACCGTGTTCCTGAGCCTGCTCGGCATCTCGTGGCTGTGGTTCGTCGGCGCGACGTTCCTCACGTCGTTCTTCAATTTCGCGAAGGACGTGCTGTCCGCGAGCCCCGACGTCGTCACGATCCTGCTCGCGACGTTCTCGGTCGGCATCGGCCTCGGCTCGTTGCTGTGCGAACGGCTGTCGCAGCGGCGCGTCGAGATCGGCCTCGTGCCGCTCGGCTCGATCGGCATCAGCGTGTTCGCGATCGAGCTGTATTTCGCGAGCCACGCGCTGCCGTCGCCCGGCCATCTGCTGTCGGTCGGCGAGTTCCTGGCCGGCGCGCGCCACTGGCGCATCCTGGCCGACCTGTTCCTGCTCGCGATGTTCGGCGGCTTCTACAGCGTGCCGCTGTACGCGCTGATCCAGAGCCGCAGCGCACCCACGCACCGCGCGCGGATCATCGCGGCGAACAACATCCTGAACGCGCTGTTCATGATCCTGTCGGCCCTGATGGCGATGGGGCTGACCAAGGCCGGCGTCGACATCCCGGGGCTGTTCCTCGTCACCGCGCTGCTGAACGTGATCGTCGCCGCGTATATCTACCTGCTCGTGCCCGAGTTCCTGCTGCGCTTCGTCGCGTGGGTACTCGTGCATACCTTCTACCGGATTCGCCTCGTGCACGCGGAGCGGATTCCGGTCGAAGGGGCGGCCGTGCTCGTGTGCAACCACGTCAGCTACGTCGACGCACTCGTGCTGGCCGCCGCGAGCCCGCGCCCGATCCGTTTCGTGATGGACCACCGGATCTTCAAGACGCGCTTCGCGGGCTGGGTGTTCCGGCATGCGAAGGCGATCCCGATCGCGCCGCGTCACGAGGATCCCGCGATGCTCGCGCGCGCGTACGACACCTGCGAGGCCGCGCTGAAGGACGGCGAACTCGTGTGCATCTTCCCCGAGGGCAAGCTGACGAAGACGGGCGACATCAACACGTTCCACCACGGCATCACGGAGATCCTGAACCGCACGCCGGCACCCGTGATTCCGATGGCGCTGCGCGGGCTGTGGGGCAGCTATTTCTCGCGGCATTCCGATGCGCGGATGCCGCGGCCCATCAAGCGCGGCGTGATGAGCCGGTTGACGCTGGCGGTCGGCGAGCCGATCCCGGCGTCGGTCGCGACGCCCGAGGCGCTGCAGGCCGCCGTGACCGAACTGCGCGGCGCGCGGAAGTAGGCGCGCGCCTGGCGGCAGGCATTCGGCTACAACCTGGCCGGAACGGGCTTCTGCCGCGCCAGCCGGGCCGCGCGCGGACGTCCCGTGCGTCCGGGCTGCGTTTCATGCGGCCCGCGTGCCCGGGACGGCTGGCATAATAGCGGCTTACTTCTTTTTCTCGACCGGCAAACGATCGACCTGCCTGCGGCCTGGGCAGCGCATCGGTTTGCCCATTTCTCTTTGGGCGGTTCCATCATGTCCGGCAATACCCTCGGCACGCTTTTCACTGTCACGACCTTCGGCGAATCGCACGGTCCCGCGATCGGCTGCGTGATCGACGGCTGCCCGCCGGGAATGGGGCTGACCGAAGCCGACATCCAGATCGAGCTCGATCGCCGCAAGCCCGGCACGTCGCGCCACGTGACGCAACGGCAGGAGGCCGACGAGGTCGAGATCCTGTCGGGCGTGTTCGAAGGCGTGACGACCGGTACGCCGATCGCGCTGCTGATCCGCAACACCGACCAGCGCAGCAAGGACTACGGCAACATCGTCGAGACGTTCCGTCCCGGTCACGCCGACTACACCTACTGGCAGAAATACGGCATCCGCGACTACCGCGGCGGCGGCCGTTCGTCCGCGCGCCTGACCGCGCCGATCGTCGGCGCGGGTGCGGTCGCGAAGAAGTGGCTGCGCGAGCGCTTCGGCGTCGAGGTGCGCGGCTACATGAGCGGCCTCGGCGAGATCGACGTGCCGTTCGTCGACTGGTCGCACGTGCACGAGAATCCGTTCTTCTCGCCGAATGCGGCGGTCGTGCCGGAGCTCGAGGCGTACATGGATGCGCTGCGCAAGGACGGCGATTCGATCGGCGCGCGCATCGACGTCGTTGCGTTGGGCGTGCCGGTCGGCTGGGGCGAGCCGGTGTTCGACCGCCTCGATGCGGACATCGCGAAGGCGATGATGAGCATCAACGCGGTGAAGGGCGTCGAGATCGGTGCCGGCTTTGAAAGCGTCGCGCAGCGCGGCTCGGTGCATGGCGACGAGCTGACGCCGGGCGGTTTCGTCGGCAACCATGCGGGCGGCGTGCTCGGCGGGATTTCGACGGGGCAGGACATCACCGTGTCGATCGCGATCAAGCCGACGTCGAGCATCCGCACGCCGCGCCGGTCGATCACGAAGGCCGGCGAGGAGGCGACGGTGGAAACGTTCGGCCGTCACGATCCGTGCGTCGGCATTCGTGCGACGCCGATCGCCGAGTCGATGCTCGCGCTGGTGCTGATCGATCATGCGCTGCGCCATCGCGCGCAGTGCGGCGACGTCGAGACGCCGACGCCGAAGATCGCGGGCAGCGCGACCTGACGCAAGCAGGCGGGGCGCAGCGCGTCTCGCCCGGCAGTTGCGCGGAGAATGCAAAACGGGGCGCTGCTTCAGGCAGCGCCCCGTTTCGTTTGCGGCAGCCAAAAAACGCGCCGCTCGTGGCGGCGCGTTCCGGCGATTACATGTTCGGGTAGTTCGGCCCGCCGCCGCCTTCCGGCGTGACCCACACGATGTTCTGCGTCGGGTCCTTGATGTCGCAGGTCTTGCAGTG